>NZ_CP136625.1:972500-5772500 GCF_032917965.1 Bradyrhizobium sp. BWC-3-1 | reverse complement strand
AAATCAAAGCCCAACTGGTTCGCGCTGGGCCGGCGACTCTGCTAACGCAATCCAGTGATCGGTGCCCGCCGATCGCCAACAATCTCAATCAAACTCCGCCGGCTCCCGAGCCGGCGGGTTTTTGCGTGCCAATTAATTGTTCGCGGCGCTTCGAGGCAAGCCCCCTGCAGGCCCATCAGCTGCTCGTCATGTCGGTTTGTCCCGGCTTGTGGAGTTGAAGTCCCGGGCAGCGACCTCCAGCTCAAGTTCAGTGATCCTTTCGAATATGCAGGCAGCAATCGCCTCTGATTCATCGATGGTCAACGATCGGATACCCCGCAAGGCAAGCTGGTCTCGGAGGAGTTTCGCCACAATCAAATGAACGGCCATCGGATCCAAAGTCCCGAAAGCCATGATCCAATCGCAAATTTAGGGTGAGCACAACGGCAAGTAGAGGACCGACCGCCGCCTAGCAGCGGCGGTCTCGAAGATCCGATCGCGCGTCGACCGGGATTCGGAAAAAATCGGCCCCAACTTCTATGGGGGTGGAAGCTGAGGCCCAGGCGCCGGATCGCTCGAGGCTTTCGCACGGTCCAAGAATTAAACATGCGCCCCGAACAGCGCTGAGGCGATCGGTGCAGTCGGCTTACTTCCGATTTGGTACGACAGTGTTACGCGCGGTAGTTATCCGGAATCGGTCCGGTACCTCGGCGCCTGTACCGTGAGCGCTGCTTACGACTTTGGGGTTCTAACCAAAAAAAGAAGCAACGAGCTAATTCACGGGGGGACGGGACATGCTGGACGCCATCCAGATCAGCTGTGCGCTTTGGGGAATGATCGTCTGCAGCGCCATTAAAGCCGCGCAATTCGCCACTGTTTCTAGGTTATCACCCAGATCACCAGTGCTGCTGCGCCCCAGATCAGGCCACCGATCCAGGCGGTCATGATAACGCCAGCCGTAGCAAGGAATGCCCCGCCGAGTAGGTCGGAGCCCTGACGCGGCGCCGGCGTCTGCGTGTCGATGGCTGCTGTGTTGACCTCTTGATTCATGGTGTCGTGTCCCGTCGGGATAGTCGTCCGAGTGATCTGCACGCCCGCGAATTTCATGGACGCCGCACGCCCTGAATGGATTGCGGATTATCGTCTCGTCCACCCTCGCAATTTGATACGGGTCCAGCGGAGAAGGCCCAGCGGCAGGTTCCTAGCAAGGAGGCGCGCTGGGGCCGAAGGCCTGCCAGTACGCTACGCGGCAGGCTTCTTTGATAGTCCACCAAGAGCGACGGCCCGGCAGTAACGTAAGTGAATCTAAGCTGGATACGGAGAGGTACCACCTTCGGCGGACTACGGCCGAGAGACGCCCCGGCTTGGGGACTCCAACGTAAGTGGAACAATCCGCTTGGCAGCGCGTGTGTCGGGGGCCCCAGCCACACAGGTGCCCCCCGGCTGCTGGACGAAAACCCGACCAGCGCGTTGGCGGCCCACTGGTGGGGCCGTTTAAGTTTCAAGGTGGGCCGTCTCAGCAGAAGGACTCGGTACCATCCCAAGCAAAGGCCCCAACACGGGGGACCTTCCCGGTTGGGGCTCTAGGTTTCCGGCGCAACCATTTGGATAGAAGCGCCAGCCTCCACGAGATTGAAAATCGCCAGTGCGGGCAGCGGAGGGCGACAGCTTGCGGAAAGATGATCTAAGTTATGGCGCTCAAGGCGATGGTGTGATCCTCCGCCACGATGGATCAGACGGACTTTCCTTATGGTTCAATTTTCGATCACGCGCGCAGCTATCAATCCTACCGCGGTAGTCGGCTGAAGTTCTGGATCAAGACGGCCCACTCGCCGGATTCCGGGACCGTCCGAAACCTCGACGCGCCATGTGTTTTTCTGCCACAATGGACCGTCCGGTCCATCGTTGAGAATTTCTCCGAACAATTCGATCGCGGCTGCTTCCGCGGCTTCGATGTCCGGAAGTTCCAATCCGACATCATCGAACACGGAAATGCCGTTGTGAACGTGGAAGAAGAACCGGGTCATCCGCACGACACCCCTTCAAAGAGACGGTAGCGAGAACGACCCGATCTCACTCCGCTAATATGGCGAACCCGATAAATAGACCGGCTGCGGAACCTGGAACGCCGCTCTTTTGAGGCAGATAAATGCCCTTAGTGGGTACGCTTTCTAGTCAGAGATCGAGCCCGCGGACTTCGCCTGGTCGAAGCGCATCTGATTTCACGCGCTGGCGGTGCTGCAAGAGTCTTATGGTGTGCCCGGCGCCGACGACCCGGGCGACCGCTTCGGTCGCCTTCTCAGGTTCGACCGTTGCAACCCAGTATGACCTTTCCCCGTCGGGCGAGATGACCACGATCATGGGTAAGCGGACCATCATCAAAAATTCCGTAGCTAAAAGCCGTAAGTTCTGCCCGCTGGGCGGTTGTGCCACTGGTCCCTCAAAAGACACGCCACCGAGCTGCGAAATGCAGTGTCGCGGGCCGCGGCCTGTTTCAATCTGGGCCTGTGAAATCCCCAGCAGCCAAGCATCAGCAAAGCCCGTGCCGCGGGGCTGCTGCTGCGACGGCTACAGCGCTGACAAGTGACGCTTCGTCCTGGGGCGGTTACGATGAAAAGCTGCTAGTCACATAATCATGAGCAGCAGAGCCAAGCCCTGCCCTCGGCTATTCGCCGAGAGCTCGACTCGGCTAGTCGCGTTCATGTCTGTGGGTGTGGTTGATGATCCTGTCCGAAAAAAAATGGCCGCAGGAGATTCGCCTTAGCTCCTGCGGTCTCTATTTTTCCGGGAAATTGAGTGCTTACGGAATGATTGGTGTGCCGGCTGAAGGAATGATCCCAGAATTGGCGGGCGCGTTGACTCCCAATATGATGTCCCTGCGACGTCATGCTGGGGTGTGGGGCTGACGCGACAGTTAGTGCACGTCTGGGAATAGCGCGCGTAGTCTGATGGGATTGCCACAGTTGTTCCCACAAGCAAGGAGTACCTCAGAAGAGGCGCGGCAAAATGCTATCTTCACGCTCCCGTGAAAAGTCGGGAATGTCTTGCTTCGTTGTAAGCAGAGGGGAAACTGATGCGTGCAGCCATTGAAGCCTGGCATTACAAGGTCGATCTCAAGCCTTCGCCGATCGAGCCGTCCTGGATCATCGAAGGCCATCCGGAAGCCCGCAACTGCGTGCTGTCGATCAGTGCGGATCGTGCGGCCTTCACCCTGATTTGGTCTTGCACCGAAGGCAAGTTCAATTGGTATTACGATGTCGACGAGACCATCGTGATCCTCGAGGGATCGATCGTGCTTGAGGGCGAGGGCATGCCGCCGAAGCGCTACGGCGTGGGTGACGTGATCTATTTCCGCAGGGGTGCGCACGCCAAATGGCACGTTGAAGGCTATGTGAAGAAGGTTGCGTTCTTTCGCCAGACCAATCCGTTCCCACTCGGCATCGCCATCCGCGCCGCCAATAAGCTGAACTCATTGATCGCGCGGAGGCGCCCCGCGGGCTTGCTTGCGGAATAAGATCGCACTTCCGCTAATTGAGCCCCGACCAAAGCTCCAGCCGTGGTCTCGCAGGCGGTAAACTGATGCCGGGTCGCGCTTTGCCTCGCACCTCGGATAGCTACAATTTGTGAGCTTGATCGAGCGCACGATCCGATCAAATCTGACAGGCAGCGAGAGATTCTGACATTTTTTTCACACTTTAACTTACCGCGAAGCGTTAGAAAGTCGTGGCGGTCGCCGCTACGGTGACTCGCCTAATTGGCCTCTTAGTTACACGTCCTAAGAGGTCCAATATGCTGAGTTTCAACCCGGTCCTGGCCCTTCAGCCTTCGCTTGGTCGGCGGGCGAACCAACCCGATCGAGCGCCTCAACGGCGAGATCAAGCGGCGGACCAAGGTGGTCGGCATCTTCCCCAACGAGGATGCCATCGTCCGCCTCATCGGCGCGATCCTGCTCGAGCAGAACGATTAGTGGGCGGTCCAGCGTGCCCGCTACATGACGCTGGAAACCATTGAGCTGCTGCGGGTTTGATGGACACCGGGTTAAGCTAATCCCACCTTGCGCTCGAACTCAACAGGGCTGAGGTAACCGATCGTCGAGTGACGTCGGGTCGTGTTGTAGAACCGCTCGATGTAATCGAACACATCTGCTCTGGCCTCGTTCCTGGTGCGATAGGTTTTGCGCTCGGTGCGTTCGGTTTTCAGCGACGAGAAGAAGCTCTCCATCGCCGCGTTGTCCCAGACGTTGCCGGACCGACTCATGCTGCAGACGATGCCGCTATCAGCCATCAAGCGCTGGAACTGCTTGCTGACGTACTGGCGGCCGCGATCGGAATGATGCATCAGGGCATCCGGCTTGCCGCGCCGCCAGACCGCCATCAACAGGGCGTCCGCAACCAACTGGGCGGTCATGCTGGCGCTCATCGACCAGCCGACCACCCGGCGCGAGAACAGGTCGATCACCGCCGACACATAGAGCCAGCCCTCAGCCGTCCAGATGTAGGTGAAGTCGGCGATCCACTTCTGGTTCGGGCGCTCGGCCTCGAACTGCCGATCCAGAAGGTTCGACGCCACGTTCGCAATCTGGCGATGGCCTGCGTCCTTCGGCAGACGCCGGCGTCGTGGCCGCGCCCGCAGGGCCTGCAGGCGCATCAGCCGTTCGACCCGATGCAGGCCGCATTCGACGCCGTCCGCCAGAAGGTCTCGCCAGACGCGCCGCGCGCCGTAAGTCCGGTCACTGGCAAGGAAGCTGACCTTGACCTGCTGGCCTACGGTCTCGTCGCTTCGGGATCTGGCGCTGGGCGATCGGTTCAGCCAGGCATGAAAGCCCGACCGCGACACGCCCATCGCTTCGCATAGCCATGCCACCGGCCAGATGCCCCGGTGCTTCGCGATGAAGCCGAACTTCATGTCGCTTCCTTCGCGAAGTAGGCAGCGGCCTTCCTAAGAAACAGCCGGATTGGCGTCGCCCGGAATGGCCTGCAACACGAAGCCTAGCGATTTCGCCCGGCGCTGTAGGTTGGCGAGGACACGGCTACGATATTGCTGTTCATATTGGTCTGCACCAGGATCCCTGTAACTGATGCCGTGCCGGAGTGTGTTGTAGAATAAAACCGCAATCTTGCGAGCCGTCGCCGTCACGGCCTTCGATTTACCCGCGCGTGAGGACAGCCGACGATAGAATGCTCCAAGCGCTGCCTCGCTCCGCCCCACGGTTGTTGCTGCCAACCGCAACAGCGCAGCTGCGCGACTTGAGGATCTCCGTGTGCGCGGGACAGCACCTTGCCGCCGGAGATCTTGTTGCCGGGTGCGAGGCAGAGCCAGGAAGTGAAGTGTTTGGCGCTCGGCCATGCCCTTAAATCCGTGCCGCACTCGCCGACGAGCTTCAATGCGAGCGACGGACCCAACCCATGGATCTCAGTCAAATCGACGCCAAGCACGCCATACAGCGCGGTCCTGACATCGAAGGTGGGTGTGTTGACCTGCTTGGTCTTGACGCGTGGCTTGGCTAGCTTTCCGACTGGTCCTGCTCCTTTGGTGTTCAATGCACTGATCAGGACTTCGAGCTTGCGATCACAGTCGAGCATCTTTGCCTGATAAGCGTCGTAGAGCTCCAGCGATTGAGTCAACGCGAAGACATGTTCGTGGCGGTCATTGCCTACGAGTGCTGCGCGGATCGTCTCGATCGATGAATGGCAGCGCACGTCCCGATAGGTTGCTAGGACGTCGGGATTGCGTTCGCCTGCGACAATGGCTCGGATAATCCGCATGCCGGTCACGCCGGTGATATCGGAGACAACATGATGGAGCTGCAGGTTCATCTCCATCAGGGCCTTCTGCATATGTTGGATATGGGCGGCAGCATATTCCACGAGCCGCTCGCGCTGACGCAGATAGGCTCGCAAGGTTGCGATCTCGGCATCGGGTCGGAAGCTGCCCCGTAACAGGCCATAGGAGTGGAGCTGGCGTAACCAAGCGGCATCGCTGACATCCGTTTTGCGCCCAGGTACATTCTTGGCGTACCGCGCGTTGACCAGAATGACCTCGAACCCGCGCTGTTCTAGGATCTCGTAGACCGGGATCCAATAGACGCCAGTGGATTCCATCGCGACACTAGTCACGCCGCACGCCTTGAACCAGTCCGCCAGCTGATGCAGGTCTTGCGTGAATGTGCCGAATGCACGCACTGGCGTATCGGTGCCGGCCGGGTTCACCGCGGCCATGTGCATCTTTGACCCGATGTCGATAGCGGCCGCGTCAAGGTTGACCGGCTTTAAGTCCGGGCCGCCACCAGTTGTCCTCTTAGGCATCGCAAATCCTCCGTCCGATGATGGGCTGGAGGGTCTGGGCTATGCCAATTTGTCATCTTCCTAATCGGGATCGCCGCCGAAACGGCGTCACCACTCTCAAGTCCGCATGCGCCCATGGACCACGTTTTTTAACGGGGACAGTGCCTCCAATAAGCCGACGGCCGCTACCCTCCGAGCCGAGGGATAGCACAAGGCTGTTTCTACCCCGCACAGGCGCGCCATCCCGCTGGACAGTTTTTTAGGATATCCCGCTCCGCCTTCAGCTTGTTGACCTCGCGCCGCAGCCGCTCGATCTCCAATTGCTCAGGCTTCAGTTGCCCGTGGCCGGGGAAGGACTGCGCAGCGTCGAAGCCGAACTCCTTCACCCATTTGCGCAGCACGTTCTCATGAACGCCCAGGTCTCGGCCAGCTTGCGCCACAGATACCCCGCGCTCCCTGACGAGCTTGACCGCCTCGATCTTGAACTCTCGACTGAACTTCCGTCTCTGCATGACCCACCTCTGGCTCGATAAAACACCCAATCTTGGTGTCCATCAAACCGGCAGCAGCTCACACAGAGATATGAACCTCAGATGGAGCGGGGGATTGTGCCTTCAGAGCGACACTCGATCCATGTGCAGGTGTTCGGGCCCGCTCTACAGCAACCATTTGAAATTGGCCTCGGAGAAAGCCGACGACAGGGCAGCTCACCTGTGCGTTATCCGACCCGAATCTTGCGATAAGGGACATGTTGCCGGCTGACGATGGCACAGCCACCGAAACGCATCTAGTCGCTTCGGAAAGGCCGGCTCGCGCCCTGCCAGGTTGATGTTCGCTTCGTTAAAATATGGATGCGCGATCTGTCCGGCTCACGGCTTGACGTAGGCCCAGCCCATCTCCTGCAATTCCATTACGTGCACGACGCCCGACTTAACGACCTCCGCCTGTCGAACAATGGGTATGTCCTTGTTCTCGATCTTCTGCATTTTCTCCTGGGTGTTGCCGCAGGCCTTGAACGAAACCTCGGGCGTGCTCAGGGCCATCTCCTCGAGGCGCGCTTTTACCGGCGACGTATCTTCACGCAGCATGTGCAGGCCGGGCCCGAACGTGACCACCTCGATTTTCACTTTCTCGCCAGCGTCCTTGTAATATTGCGCCACGTTGGCCGCGTTGTTGAGCGCGAGATTCATCGCAGCCGGGTCGTTGGTATTCACCTGCAGGATCAGATGATGGTCTCTCTTCTTCGTTGTGGCCTGATGGTCCATACGAGCAAACGCGGGCCGTTTTCGCGTCGCCGTCTGCTTCGCCACATATTGCCTGGCATGGCTCGTCCTATGCAGGACGGATTGCCCGTCTGTCGGCGTCCAGTATTTTCCGCCCTGTTCCGCGGCAGCAAACGATGTGGAAACCAAAACGGCGATGGCCCCTGTCGCGATCGCTTTGGTAATATGATGAAACTTGGTCATTATGCGCCTCCATCGAAGAAGATCATTTGCACGCCATCAACGGTTCGGTGTCGCGGTCGCGCGTGGCCATTTGCACGCCGCAGCCATTTTTGCCCGCGCTGCGTCGAGCCCGACGAGAGAGAAGGTTCCGGCACGGGCAGCCCCGCCCCGTGATGAGAGGAGGACAATAAGGTCCCCGCTATCCGGAAGGGACTGCACCAGGCGGACGACATCGCCAGTAAACGCGACGCCAAGACCGAATGATGGGGCGGCTGCTGCGACCTGCACAGCCGGATTATCATTTGCGCGGTAGGAAATCGCATCATCACCGCCTCCGCGGGAAATGTCGGATCCGGCCAGCACCAGCTCCGTCCGGCCGCCGCGGCAGCGTATCGATAACTGCATCACGGACTGGCCGGTCCCGCTGCGCGACGATGTCGTAGCGGTCGCGATCGGTGAGTAGTCTATGGGGGAGGTCGTCTGGCTGACGATCCAGTCGTCCTCGAGCGTCAGCCGATGCTGAGGCGCGATGGTACGCGTCAATTTATTCAAACAGCTCAGGCGCTCCGCGTGTTCCATCTGAAGGCAGGAACGGAGCTGCGTCATGGGATCCTGGGCCAACGCAATGCCGCCTGTACCCCCGAGTGAAATAAGAAGCAGGATCGCGGCGCGTTTCATTGCGATGCTTGTGTTGCGCGGGGCTGACGATCCAGCCACGCCTGCGCCGCAGGGACGCGCGTGAGACCCGGAACCGTCGCAGCGAGATTGATGGATTTCCACTTCGAATCGAAACCGGGCGCTTGCAATCTGTCGATCCGGGAAAACAGGTGGTCGATGAAGCGTGAGACGCGCTCGGAGCGATTTGACTTGGTCGGCCAGTTGAAGGCGACCAGAGCGGTCGGCACCGCGATCGTTGAAACCCGTTCGCCCGGTTTGATCAGACCGGGATAGTCGGCTTCACCGAGGGCAGCGGGAAGATAGTAGTCCTCGAACCTGCCGTCGTAGGGGAGGGGCAGGAACTTGAATCCCGGCTCCCAGCGCCCCCGCACGAAGGCATCCACCGGCTTCGATGTAATGAAGACGACGGCTGCTATCTCGCCCTTGCGCATCTGCTCGAGCGCGACCTGGTGCGGAATGAACGTCTTTTCCACCTCGAGGTTGAGGCGGCTGAAGATCAGCGGCCCCGAATAGGCCGCAGCGGTGCCCTGCGTATTGAAATTGACCTTCTTGCCGGCGAGATCGCTCAAGCTCTGAATCTCCGGCCGAACGAAGATATGTAGCTCGGACGGGAACAGATTCAGGACGTACGCAATTCGTCGCTGGATGTCCGGTACCTGGCTCTTGTACTCCTCGAGCGCGTCGGAGTTGATGATTGCCGCATCGATGCCCCGCAAATAGAGCAGGGAATTCACGTTTTCAGTGGCCCCGCGGGTGACCACCGGCAGGACATGGAGGTTATCCCCATCGTCGACCACACGGGCGATCTCCGCCGCCAGGCGGATCGGCGCGCCCTCGAGGAGACCTCCGGCCAGGCCGATCGTCCAGGCGTTCATGGAGGTCACCTCAGGCCTTGGCTGCGGCGGCTCGGGCCGTGCCAGACGGACCTTGTGAGGCCGAATGTCTTGCGGCCGCGCATCCGCCCAGGGTTGAATGGCCAGGAGCAATGATGCGAGCGCCACGAGCAACAGCAGCCGGTGCAATTCTATGAATCTTTTCATCAACGAACTCCTCTACGCACGCTGCATCCGTGTCTGTGCTTTCGATCCTTGATGGCGCATGTCGGTTGGGAAAATCGCCTCATAAGACCGCGCTATCGGCGCAACGCTTCGAATCGCGCCTTCGCTTCCTTGATTCCTCCAGCTTCGGCCCGCGCATAAAGATTTTGCGCTCTAGTGGGATCGCCTTGCGTTCCATACGTTCCGAAATTCGGAAGGATCAGCGGATCGTAGGTTTCTGCGAGCACGAAGCTTGCTCGAGCGCTGCCCATCTCAGCGGCACGTTCCAGCACGATCCGCGCCGCGCCGATGTTTCCCTGTTCAAGCAGTACGCTCGCGCGGGCAATCAATTTCGCCGCTTGCACCCCTTCGTTAGGATTGACCTGGGCATCGCCCTGGCTGCGCGCCGCTATGTCCTGGTCTTGGACTGGCTTGTCTCTGACCGGTTTGTCTTGGACTGGTTTGTCCTGGACGGGGACGGGCCGGTTCTGGACTGGCCGTGTGGGCGCTGACAGCGGCTCCTCGCGCACGGCCTTGCCGGTGGCAGCCGGCGGAGACGCAGCGGAGGGAATCTTCGCCGCAAGCGCGCCGTTGTCTCGATGCGCCGATGCGAGATCCCTTTCCAGTCCCTCGGCCCGCTCGCGTTCACGCAGCAACAAGCTGCGCAGCTCGGCCGAGTCGCGCTGTCCGGCTTGCTTGATCCTTGCGGTTTCCTCGGTTGCCTTGGACGCGCGCTCGGTCTGTGCGTCGAGATCGCGGCTTGCTTTCGCGAGATCCCGGGCCAGTTGGTCAGCCCGCTGGCGCTCGC
Organism: Bradyrhizobium sp. BWC-3-1; assembly: GCF_032917965.1. NCBI lineage: Bacteria > Pseudomonadati > Pseudomonadota > Alphaproteobacteria > Hyphomicrobiales > Nitrobacteraceae > Bradyrhizobium > Bradyrhizobium sp. BWC-3-1. The sequence goes on along the minus strand of NZ_CP136625.1, from coordinate 5,762,269 downwards.
GTTCCGATTGCGCCAAGGAGGCGGTATTGTTCGCCTCAGCCTGTTTGAGCTGTGCTGCTTCCTCGCTGGCTTTGGCCGCCTGAGCCTCGTATGCGTAGATCGTGCTGCGTGCCATCGAGAGACCCTGCGCCAGCGCTTCGGCTCTTTCGTGCTCCTTCTGCATCGACCGTCTCTGCTCCGCGGCGTCAGCTTTTGCTGCTTGCGTCAGCCTGGCGACTTCATCGCTGGCATTTGCAGCCAGCGCCGTCTGCGCATCAATATCTCGTCGGGCAGCCGCAAGCGCCTGCTCCAGCTGGCCGGTCCGATCCCGCTCCTGTTGCAGGGATTTCTGCAACTCCACCGCATCGCCCCCTGCTGCCGCTTTCAGCAGGGACGGGCCCTCGCTGGCTTTCGCCAACAGCGCTGTTTGTGCCTGATATGCATAAATAGCGCTTCGCGTCAGGGAGAGATCCTGCGCAAGCGTGTCGGCCCTTTCGCGCTCCTTCTGCACCGATTGCCCCAAGTCCTCGGCACTGGCCCCCGCCGCCCGACTTCGCTGCGAAAGGTCCTCGTTCACGTTTGCCGCCAGCGCAGCCTGGGTTTCGGCATCGTGCCGCGTGGCTGCGAGATCCTGCTCCAGCCGCGCCGACCGGTCGCGCTCCTGCTGCAGCGTCTCCTGCAGCTCCGTGGCGACGCTGTTCCCCGCTTGCTTCAGCGAGGCCACTTCCTCACCCGATTTCGTCGCCAGCGCGGTTTGGGTTTCGACATCGCGCCGTGCGGCTGCGAGATCCTGCTCCAGCCGCGCCGACCGGTCGCGCTCCTGCTGCAGCGTCTCCTGCAGCTCCGTGGCGACGCTGTTCCCCGCTTGCTTAAGCGAGGCGACTTCCTCACCCGATTTCGTCGCCAGCGCGGTGTGGGTTTCGACATCGCGCCGCGCGGCTGCGAGATCCTGCTCCAGCCGCGCCGACCGCTCGCGCTCCTGCTGCAGGGATGCCTGCAGTTCAGCCGCGCCACTCTCGCCCGCTTGATTCGGCCGGGAAGCTTCCTTCAGTCGGGAACCTTCCTCGACGGCCTTCGCTGCCAACGCCTTTTGCGTTTCGACCTCGCGCCGCGCATCGTCGAGTGCCTGCACCAGCCACTCGACGCGATCATGCTCCTGCTCGAGATGTTGCAGCAGCTCTATGTCGCGCCGTGCGAGGGCAAGTTCGCACGACAGCGACTCTGCCCAGTCGCGTTTCTGTTTCGGAGGCTGCTGCAGGGCCCCTGTGTCGCTAGTCGTCGCTTGCGCAACCTGTATCGATTTGTCGCTGCCGCCCGGGCGCGGCAGCAACTTCTTGAACGTGTCAGAGCCGCGATCGCGGGCAGTGGTCGCCTGTTGCGCGTCTGCGAGGTGCCGCGGCTGATCCCGGGAAGCCTCCGTTTCCGATGGCCATGTCATAGCGAGCATGGCTGCTGCCATCCACATGGAGGCGCATCTTCCCCGCGTGAGGGAGATCTTCACCTCCCCGTTGAGCATGACCGTGCGAGCCATCTGCAATCACCTGTCGCGTGGCGATACGATATCCTTCAGATGCCCCCAGATGCCTCATTATGCACTCCATCTTTACGCGAATCATATAGCTCGAATGGAGGACCCTCCCCGTTCAGTGTCCAATCCTTTTGGAGTACTCTCCTTTCGTCCACGCACATCAGGAATCCTGCACTCATATGTCGGGAGCAGGTGGTAACCATTGATCTCGTACCGCTCAGGTGGCGCATGAACTTGGTCGAAAGGATTTCCGCAGCAGGACAACGGGATTGCTTCAGAGCAGCCAGCGCCGCTACCTAAGGCCACTGCAGACGAACACACCCTGCGGCAGTCCCGTCAGCTTGGCGTGGAAACTGGCAGGTCGATACCCGGACTGGGAGCGCTGCAGCCGGATGGATCGTTAAAGGTTCGCGGCCTCGCCGCAGCGTGCGAAAATATTTGCTGAAGGGTCCGATTTATTGAAGTTGCCGTTTGCGCTGAACGGAGGGAGCATGTTCTTGAAATCGCCTTTCAGAAATGAAGACCCCCGGTGGGGCTGCCAAATCGAGGCCCTTTAGTGGTTATCACCGCTCTTCTTCGGCTTATCGCGTGGCTGCTCGCGGCCGCTGTCACTTTCGTAACGCTCGGACCTCAGGACGTTCGGCCTCACCCGTTTCTCGGACAGCAAGGCGATCACGCGCTCGCCTTCCTTCTGATCGGGATTGTCTTCGGCCTTGCCTATCCGCAGCGGCGCTTGACTGCTTCAGCGCTCGCCGTTGCCCTGATCGGCCTGCTCGAGATCATGCAACTATGGGTGCCGGGACGGCACGGGAGATTTGAGGATTTTATGGTCGATGCGCTCTCGACCTGCGTCGGCTTCGCGCTTTCTGCGGCGGCCGGCTGGATGATGACGCAATTAGGCCAAGATCCCGACGCGGTGACGCGCCAACGTCCTTAGTGAGCGCACTGATATGGCTTGCACCGGGGGTGCGGGAGTTGAACGCGAGACGAAGCGCACCATCAATCGAGCTCAATGCATTGGTGCCCGGATATTCCGCCGCCGCTTGGATCGGTGCTGCGGGTCGTCAAATTTGAACTCGGCGACCAGTCGCCAAAGCTGGACCTCGTGACCGTCCGCCAACTGCCCGGCCCGCCTGGCTGCAGACGCGTCGTCTGGGCATTCAAGGTTGACCACGCTCCCCAACCGGCCGTGTTCGTCCAGAACGTATGCACGATAGTGTGGCATCGCCAATCCCATGCGCGACAGCATCTTAGCCGCAGGCTTGCTCCGCGGCGCGGAGATTTAGGGTCATTACGAGCTACCTCTGAAGGGCGGCATGCTTACTGCCGAGGCTTGCCCCCGAGTTCCGCTCACGCAGTTAGTCCCTCCAGTGCCCCGGTCAACACCTTGGGCGAGCGCGTTCAGCTATGACAGGGGAGATGCCTCGACCGCTCCCGAACCTTCGAGAATTCGTTACCACCATAACCGTTGGGGTTCTGCACCTGCCAACGCCAATGGTCCGCACACATTTGCTGCAACGATCGGGTCGATTTCCAGCCCAGCGCGTCCATCGCAAAGGTCGGGTCAGCATAGCAGACGGCGACATCGCCGGAACGGCGCTCCCTGATTTCATAGGGGATCGGCCGCCCGCTCACCGCCTCAAATGTGCGAACGACCTCCAGAACGCTGCTGCCATTACCCGTGCCAAGATTGACCGTGAGCACACCGGGCTGTTTCAGTTGACGCAAGGCACTCAAATGCCCGGACGCGAGATCGACCACATGAATGAAGTCGCGGATTCCGGTGCCATCAGGCGTGTCATAGTCGTTTCCCCAGATCTGCAGCTTCTCCCGCCGCCCAATCGCCACCTCCGCTACGAACGGCAGCAGATTGTTAGGAACGCCCAGGGGGGATTCTCCGATGAGCCCGCTTTCGTGCGCGCCAACCGGATTGAAGTAACGCAGATTGCCGATCTGCCAACCGTCGTCGGACCTGCAGAGATCCTTCAGCATCTCTTCGATGACAAGCTTTGTGCGGCCGTACGGATTGGTCGGCCCGAGGGGATGCTTCTCGTCGAGCGGCAGGTATCTGGGCATCCCGTAGACGGTCGCCGACGAGCTGAACACGAGCGTCTTTACGTTCGCTCTCTTCATGGCCGACACTAGCCGCATCGTTCCCAGGACGTTGTTCTCGTAGTACGTCATGGGCCGTACGTTGGAATCGCCCACCGCCTTTAGTCCTGCAAGGTGAATGACCGCAGTCACCCCGCAGGTACGAAGAATATCGTAGATCCGCTCTTCATTCCGGATATCTGCATGCCGAAAGATGAGCGATCGCCCACAGATGGACTGGACCCGTTCGAGCGAGGCCTTGTTGCTGTTGGAAAGATTGTCGACGGCGACGACGTCGAAGCCGGCGTCCAGCAATGCGATACAGACGTGGGACCCGATGTAGCCGGCACCTCCGGTCACCAAGATCATTTCGGAAAGCTTCCGCATTCGCTCAACTGGGCTCCGTGCAATGCGGCTCTACATTACTTGCAAGTCGCGCCCACGGGGCGTGGAGATTTTGGGCCTTACGAGCTACCTCCGCTGGACTGCATCGCGGGTGGTGCCACCCGCCGGGACGGGCCATCGAGCGCTCACGGTTGTCGCGTCATCCATTTCGCCAAGGCAGGCATAGGTAGCAAAATGCCATCTCCCGCTGCGGAATTGCGACGGCGCTTGTTACCTCTGTCCGACGCGCACCGAATCGCCTGGGGTCGCATCGGGCCGGCTTGTCCCTGATGGAATGTCTGAACTGCCGACCCTTCGAGGAGGCGCGGCAGGACCATCCTGGTATCGGAGGGTGACCTCGACGGCGTCACCCGGCTGCAATTCGGTATCTTCGCTAGCGATGATCCGTTCCTGACCCTTATTGCCCTTCCTGATGATGGCAATCTCCGCGTGGTCGCCGCTTCCTTGCACGAGCTGTGATCGCACCATCGCAGTGTACTGAAGTTTCTCGCCGACGCTCTGCAGCTTTTCGCGGATCTGATTGAGCTTTACGCTGGTATCTTGCAGCTCACGGAGCAGGTCGAGCCTCCGCTGGTCATCCAGCTTTGCCAGCTTCCTGACGAACTCGTCCTGCTGCTTCTTGACCTGCATCAGTTGCGCGGAGGTTTGTAGCTTCCGCGTTGATGACAGCAGCACGGCGCGCCGCGCATCCGTGACGCGAGGGCTGATCAAGGAACCTTTGCCGAAGAGCTCGGTCGATTTCTGCAGGTCATCAAGATCTGACTGAAGTCCTTCTTCATCCTTCTTCTGCTGTTCTGACAGCACGCGGACCTCGTCGTCTCCCTGTCGAATGCCGCGCTGAAGGTACGTCTTTTCCTGCTGATAATCACTCTGCTTGGCCTTCAGATATTCCGTTTCTGCGTTAACGATTTCCGAAATCGCCGATCGAGCCAAGGGCGCGTCCATCAGAGTGGCTGGATTGATCTGGGTTCCCTCTCCAAGTTCAGACTTGATGCGCCACATACGCGCCTGTTCTTTGGCCAGCTCTGTCCAAAGCGAACCATACTCGCTTCTCAGGTCTGCTGACTCGAGATAGGGGTTGTTCATTCTGACGCGCATGATGTCGTAGCCGCCTGCCACCGCGACGAGCTGGCGTGCGGTGATAGACGGACGATAAGGGTACTCGCCCGGCTTCGATACATCACCATTTGCGTATATGGGCTTGTATTCCGCGATGATCGTCGTGACCTCGTCTGCGTCGATCACGACGACCGTCTCACGGCCATCGGCCGTCCTCTGTCGAAATACCTTGCGCGCAAGGGCAGCCCCGATCTTGGCTCGGATCTGTGGTAAGGGCAGGCCGGCCACTGGAAGCGCTCCAATCAGTGGCAACGAAATATTCCCGTCCATTTGAACGGGAGCACGATGCCGTAGCTCCGGCACGCCCGCCACCGCAACCTCCAGTACATCTCCGATGTTTACTAGATATTCCGCCCTTGCTTGAGTCACGGGGATTGTCAGGCCAACAGCCACCAAGATCCATTTGATGCAACGACCCAGGTCGCTGCCATAGATGCGGACATGAAAGCTATTGCGCAGTCTGGAGTTCGGCATGGCGACATTCCCTGTTACGAACGTGGTCACCGAGGTGAAGTCTTTCAAGTGTCAAAGTTGTTCATGGAAGGCAGCACGTCAACAACGGCCCGAGTAGCCGTCCAGACGGGCGATCCGCAAAACGACGTTCTGCTCTCTCATTGACGCCGAACCGCTGCTGCCTTCGTCGCCTCTGTTCGATTGATCGTTCTCCTTCATGCCCATCGAACCCACTGGGACGGGCGCTTCCATTGCTGCCCGAATCTAGTCCGGCGCGGTCGCGGCTCAATCGACCATCGTAATTACCCACTTATTGCCCGTCCTATCCGCATTGCCAATTTTCATCCAGTGACCCGGACTGTACTGAATTAGCCCAAGGCGAGTGATCGGGTGGCTGACTGCGATGACTTATGCGTCCTTCACCAATTTGCCGGCCTCGACCAAGCTTCAGGCACATTCGTTCGATGACGGCAGGGCGATTGCAGGAGGCGTTGGAAGGAGCAGATTGACTGCTCTATTGGTCGTGGCAGCAGGCACAGAGTTCCTGCTCGTAGCCGGTGCGGCCTATTTCGCAGCTGTCCTTTATCATCGAGTGGTCTTGCTGGAGTCGCCGGATTCCGCCAAGTACATTCTGGAATCCCTTCTGATTTCCACATTGGAATTGCTGGTTTCCATAGGACTACGGCAATACTCCCGAATCCTGACGCAGCCCCGCCACGTCTTCCTATGGAGCGGTGCCAGCGCCGTCCTCCTCGTCTTCTCCTTCTTCGTCTCGGCAATATTCGTTCTGAAAGCCTCCGGGGATTATTCGCGAGCAACTGTCATCGTCCAGGCCGGGAGTGTCCTGGTCACCGTGCTGTGCACGCGGGCAATATGGTTTTCAGTGCTGCAGCCTGCTATCGTGTCCGGTCTGATCGATGCCAGGCGCGTCATCCTCATAGGAGACCCGGGTCACTGCTTCCAATTTTCTGCGCGAGCTAACGCCACCGGAATTCGCACCATTCGCTCGTTCGACTTTCCGCGGGCTCGCGCCGCTTCATTAGTTCCGGCCGACCCCGACGCCGGCCAGGCGCCACCTGATGTCCGCCAATTGGTCGCGGACTGCCGACCCTTTCGGGTGGATGACGTTGTCATTTTGATCTCGGAATCAGATTGTGGCTCTGCGCTCGCGCTAGCCGCCGCCCTGGCAGACCTGCCAGTAGACGTTCACGTCGTGCTTGTTGGGTCTATCGATCTGATGGCGGTGTCGCGGAGCACTCAGTTCGGCAACATGGTGACGATGCGGATATTCCAATCTCCGCTCACCCCCCTCAACCGAGCAATCAAAAGGGGAGTCGACATCGCCGTTGCAAGCGCGGGCCTTGTTCTGACCAGCCTCCTCTTCGTGCTTGTTCCGCTCGCAATCAAACTCGAGTCGCGTGGGCCGGTGTTTTTTCGACAGACGCGCCACGGCTACAACAACGAGCCCATTCGCGTGCTGAAATTCCGATCGATGACCGTCATGGAGGATGGCGACAATTTCAAACCGGCCACCAGACACGATCCGCGCGTGACCCGTGTTGGACGCCTTCTGCGCCGGACCAATGTCGACGAGCTTCCACAATTGTTCAATGTCCTGGTCGGCAACATGTCGATCGTCGGGCCCCGTCCGCACGCAACCTCGCAAAACGAGTCGTTCAACGAGCTGATTTCGTCGTTTTCCCGCCGCCACAACGTCAAACCTGGTATTACAGGTTGGGCTCAGGTCAACGGATATCGTGGTGACGTCGATACGCTCGAGAAGATGCAGCGTCGGGTCGAGCATGATCTGTATTATATCGACAACTGGTCAGTCCTTCTCGACCTCAAAATCATGGTCATGACCTTCTTTTCGAAAAAGGCTTATTGGAATGCCTATTGATGCGTTGGTCGGTACCGATCTTTCACTTGGCGATGTTGAACCTTGGCACCCGTTGCCGCAGCGCGTTTCTCATCATCTGGGAAGCCTAGAAGTGCAACCCGAGGACGACACGTTGGCGGAGAGGCGCGTGGCCCCTCCGCTTCGTATCTCGTGATCCCCTGATGCTGCATGCGGGCGGCGGATGACCGTTAGGCCTATTGGGAAAGGCCGCAAGCTCAGTGACTCGTGTCTACCGCTCTCGCAGCGATTCCTGCTTGTACCTCGCCAGCGGCGAGAGGAGATAGCTGATGATCGTGCGTGCGCCGGTCTTGACCTCGACCGTCGCCGCCATGCCGGGACCGAGCTTGACGAGCTTGTCCTCCACCTGCATGTGCGTGCGGTCGAGTGAAATCCGCGCCGCATACTCCAGCTCCTGGCCTTTCGGCTCGCTGCTGCCTTGCGCCGTGCCCGATGCGCGGTCGTTCGGTCCGCCCTGCCTGTCACGCGTGATGGCGTCGGTCGAAACGCTGAGCACGTCCCCATGCAGGAGCCCATAGCGCGTGAAGTTGAACGTATCGATCTTGATCTCCGCCTTCTGTCCGGGATGGACGAAGCCGATGTCGCGGTTGGAGAGCATGGCCTCGATCTCGAGCTGACTTTCGCTTGGAACCAGGATGGCGAGCGACTGCGCCGGCGTCACTACGCCTCCCACCGTGTGAACGGCGAGTTGCTGAACGACGCCGTCGACCGGCGCAGTCAACTGCTGAAGCTTCGTGCGCCGATCCGCCTTGACCACTTCCTGCGCAGCGCTCGCTGCCTTCTGCTCGGCTTTCGCGAGTGCGTCATAGGTGGCACGCCGATACTCCGCGGCAGTCCTTTCCTTCGTTTCTTTCAGCAGGGCGATGGCGGCGTCGGCTTCGCCGAGCCGGCTCTGCTGGAGAACCAAATCCTGCTGAAGGCCGACCAGCTCCTGGTACTCGGAGAGATAGACAACCCGCGAGGCCAGGGCCTTGTCGACCAGAGTCTTGCGAATGTCGACCCGTTCCTGGAGCACCGGTATCGTCGCCTGGAGCTTCGCCACGCTCGCCGATGTGGTCGCCCGCTCCGCTTCCTTCTGACCTTGCTGGCGCTCGATCTCCGCGAGCTTGGCGCTCTGCTCGGCGCGCTGGCTGATCAGAAACTGGCGATGCATCTCGATCTCCGCGGAGCTTGCGCCCTGTGGTGATCGGAAGGCGGCAAGCGGGTCGCTGGTGAGCGCTGCTCGCAGCCGCGCGACATCGAGTTCGGCAGCAACGAGATCGCTTCTCTGGCGCTCCTGATCGGCGTCCGTCATCGTCGGGTCGAGTTCGATCAGCACGTCGCCGGCCTTGACGCTCTGTCCGTCACGCACGTGAATGGCGCGAACAACGCCAGTCTCGAACGGCTGGATCAGCTTGGTGCGTCCGCCGGGCACGATCTTGCCCGTCGCAGTAGCGACGATATCGACGCTGCCCAATGATGCCCATAACAGCGCGACGCAAAAGACCGCGATGATGCTCGCCCCGATCGCGCGACCGATCGGCGACGGCGGCGATTCGGTGATCTCGAGTGCCGCCGGCAAAAACGCGATCTCGTGCTCGCGCCGTCGGACCTCGGCTCTCGGAAACGGAACGATATTCCGGTTAGCGGACGTCATGGATACCAGCCTGCAGATAGTGGAGATTTGCGTAGCGCCCGTTCGAGCGAATGAGTTCATCATGGCTGCCGTCCTCGACGATGCGGCCATGCTCGAGCGTGATGATCCGGTTCGCATTGCGCACGGTAGAGAGCCTGTGAGCGATGATGATGACAGTCCGACCGGCGGAAATCCTTTTCATGTTCTGCTGGATGGCGCGCTCGCTTTCGTAATCGAGCGCGCTGGTCGCCTCGTCGAGAATAAGGATGCGGGGGTTGGTAATGAGTGCGCGAGCGATCGCGACACGCTGGCGCTGCCCGCCGGATAGACTGCTGCCGCGCTCGCCGACGATGGTATCGTAGCCCTCGGGCAGCTCCAGGATGAAGTCGTGAGCGCCGGCGAGTGATGCCGCCCCGATGACACGCTCCATGGGCATGGCCGGGTCGGCAAGTGCAATGTTCTCGCGGATCGAACGATTGAAGAGCACGTTCTCTTGCAAAACCACGCCGATCTGGCGCCGAAGCCAGGTCAGGTCGACCGTCGCAAGGTCGACGCCGTCGACCAGCACGCGTCCGCTCTCCGGCACGTAGAGACGCTGGATCAGCTTGCCGATGGTGCTCTTGCCCGAGCCCGAAGAGCCAACGATACCGATGACCTGGCCGGGCTCGATGCTGAAGGACACATCGTGCAGCACCTCGGGGCCGTCGACGCGGTAGCGGAAGGTCGCGTGCTCGAATACGACCTTGCCGCGGATCGCCGGCAGCGCGGCGCGGGCCGAACTGAAGCTTGGCTCCGGGATGGTGTTGAGAATGTCGCCGAGACGATCGACTGACAGCCGGGCCTGATGGAAATCCTGCCACATCTGCGCGAGCCGAAGCACCGGCATGCTTACGCGCCCCGCCAGCATGTTGAACGCGACCAGCTCTCCGACGGTCAGGTCGCCGCCGATCACGAACTTGGCGCCGAAGTAGAGCGTTGCGGCCGTGACCAGCTTGTTGATCATCTGGACCGCTTGGCTCGCCGTGTTGTTCAGGCTGAGGACCCGGAAACTCGCCCCCACGTAGCCGGCGAGTTGCTCCTCCCAGCGGCGTTGCATCTGGGGCTCAACTGCCATCGCCTTGAGCGTCTCGACGCCCGTGACGCTTTCGACCAGGAAGGCCTGGTTCTCCGAGCCGCGATTGAACTTCTCATCGAGGCGCCGGCGAAACAGCGGCGCGGCGCCGGCGGAAATTCCGATGTAGAACGGGAACGACGCCAGAACGATCCACGTCAATGCGGTCGAATAGTAGAACATGACCGCAAGGAAGACGACAGTGAACAGAAGATCGACGACAAGGGTGAGCGCCGAGCTCGTCAGGAACTGGCGGATGTTCTCAAGTTCGCGAACGCGTGCGACCGAATCGCCGACACGACGTGTTTGGAAATAAGCGATCGGCAGCGCCATCAGGTGACGAAACAGCCGGGCGCCGAGCTCGACGTCGATGCGGTTCGTCGTGTGCGCGAACAGATGGACGCGCAACGTGCCGAGAACGGTCTCGAACAAGGTCAACGCGACGAGACCCGCGACCAGGACGTCGAGCGTGCTGATGCTTCGATGCACGAGTACCTTGTCGATGACCACCTGGAAGAACAGCGGGGCGACGAGCGCAAAGACCTGAAGGAAGAACGACGCGATCAGCACCTCGCCGAGAAGGCGGCGATACTTGTGGACCGCACCGAGAAACCAGCCGATATCGAATCGCCGGGAGAGATCCGTCAGGGCCGCCCGCCGGGTCATCAGGATGATGTCACCATCCCAGACGGCCTCGAGTTCGGCCTGCGTCATGGATTCGGGTCGGGAAGACAATGGACGCTGAACGAGAAGCTTGTCGTCGATGACCTTGCCCAGGATCAGGAAGCTACCGTCGCGCAGCGCGGCGATTGCCGGCAACGGCGTGACGCCAAGCCTATTCCAGCTTGACCGCTGTGCCCGGGCCTTGAGGCCGAACTCCTTGGTACAGCGCAGGATTTCGGTCACACCGACCCGCGAGGTGCCCATGCGATGGCGAATTTGCTCCGGGTCGGCCGCAATGCCATGGCAACGCAGCAATATCGCCATCGCAATGAGTCCGGACTCATCGCCATCCGTAGGCTCAGGACCCGGCTCCTGGACGGGCGTATCGCGACGTTCCGCGGACCGTGCAGAGGCCAGAGCATCGCCGGCGAGCGCAACCAGATCACGCCCGCGCACAATCAGACCGGCAAACGCCTGCTGCGCCCGATCGGCGAGACCATGAGATCCGGTCAGGATCAAGCGGCCGTCCCAGATTTCTTCAAATTCCGCACGCGGCATCAGCTTCGGATGTGCCGAGGTCGGATGCAGCACAAGCGCGGCGTCGTCATCGACCTTCCCGAGCAGCAGAAAGCCGCCATCACGCAGAGCTGCGATTCCGGGCAGACTGATGCCTGCAAGCTGTTTCCAATGTGTCGTGCGCGAACCGACCTTCAGTCCGAATTCGCGGGCGCAGCGAAGCATCGCACGGATGCCGATTGTGGTCTCCCCGCAACGGTCGCGGAGCTGGTCGGGCTCGGCGTTCACGCCATGAAGGCGCAGGAACAGAGCCAGGGATCGAAGCCCGAGATCTGCGGCATGGGCATTTCCATTCTGGATCGCCATTTTTTACTCAACCCTTCGCAGCTACCGGCCGCGTACGATGTTCCTTCTCAAGCATTCCCAAACATTGACGGTGCCGCACCCAGGCGCCGAGCCTGGGTGCGGCCCGGCCTTAGTGTTGCGGTCGGGCCAGCAACGAGTCGTGCCCCCAACCGGTCGCCTGCGACAGAGCCGCCACGAACTGACCGGGATCCACGTGGCCGGTGTGAGCGGCCAGATACTGGTTCAGCAGCGCAAAGCCCTGGCTTGCGAACGACGCCATCGTGGTGCCGGTCGCAGCCGGATGATCCGCCGCCATGATCGGGTGGGCAGCGGTCGTTGCCAGGGTGCTGGCGGCCGGGTCAAAGTGCTGCTGGAGCAGCGCAAAGCCCTGGCTTGCCAAGGACCCCGTGTTTGCAGCGGCCGTGTGCTGATGACCCGTAGACTCGGTCGTGTGCGAGGTCGTCGGGGCCGCGGCCGTCGTGGTGGCAACAGGATGCTGATTCGTCGCGGTGTGGTGGTGGTGGTGGTGGTGGTGGTGGTGCGACGACGTCGTCGTGGTCGTGGTCGTCGCAGGTCGAGGATCCACCACGGTGATGGTCTGCGGCGAGGCCGTCGCAACCGCACCAGTGGTCGGATCCTTCGCACTTGCAGTCAGCGTGAGCGTTGCGGTCGGATGGCCGCCGCCACGATAATACGAGTGCAGTTCCAGTCCGCTGGCGACCTGCGCAGCCGTCAAGGTGATGTTATCTCCCCGGAACGTCTGACCATCGAGCTTGTCGGTGATGGTCTCGTACCTCGGCAACCCCGTGATGTTGACGGTCACGTGATCGTTGGAGTCGGTCGTCGTCACCTTGGTCCCGAGATCGACCTTGCCGCCTCTTCCGGCCACCCAGAGCGAGTGATCCGCGACGGTGAGGACCGGCTTGGTCGCTGACGGCGTCGGTGGTGTCGTCGGCGTGGTCGGCTGGGTCGGCGTCGCCGGTGCCGTCGAAACCGCCAGGCCGGAGAAAGTCTTCACCGCAGCCGACAGGTTCGCCGCAATGCCGCTCGCGTCCTTGATGGCCGTACCGCTGGGCAGGTTCACGCCGGTGATGGCGAGCGCCGAGGTGCTGGTGTTGGTCGACGCGACAGTCGTTTTGAAGGTGAGCGTTCCCGTGCCCGAGCCGCTGACATACGTGGCCTTGGCGCCGTCATTGAGCGACAGCGTGGGCGTGCCTGTTACCGTCACGGCTTCGTTGAAGCCGAGCGATAGCGTGATCGCGTCCCCGACGTGCTCGGTACCCGTTCCCGGAGAGGCCGTGGCCTGCGTTACTGCCGGCTGGACCGACGGTGTAGTCGGTGTAGTCGGTGTCGTCGGCGCAGTCGGTGTAGTTACCGGCTTGGTCGCTGACGGCGTCGGTGGTGTCGTCGGCGTGGTCGGCTGGGTCGGCGTCGCCGGTGCCGTCGAAACCGCCAGGCCGGAGAAAGTCTTCACCGCAGCCGACAGGTTCGCCGCAATGCCGCTCGCGTCCTTGATGGCCGTACCGCTGGGCAGGTTCACGCCGGTGATGGCGAGCGCCGAGGTGCTGGTGTTGGTCGACGCGACAGTCGTTTTGAAGGTGAGCGTTCCCGTGCCCGAGCCGCTGACATACGTGGCCTTGGCGCCGTCATTGAGCGACAGCGTGGGCGTGCCTGTTACCGTCACGGCTTCGTTGAAGCCGAGTGCCAGCGTGATCGTGTCCCCGACATGCTCGGTGCCCGTTCCCGGAGAGGCCGTGGCCTGCGTTACTGCCGGTAGGATCGGGTTGATCTGGAGACCGGAGAACGTCTTCACGACGCCTGAGAGGTTCGCCGCAAGACCGGATCCATCCTTGATGCTCGCGCCGGTCGGAAGGTTGACACTGGTGATCGCGAGCGCCGAGGTGTCCTTGCCAGTCGACGCGACGGTGGTTTTGAAGGTGAGCGAGCTGGTGCCCGAGCCACCGACATAGGTGGCCGTTCCGCCGTCATTGAGCGACAGCGTAGGGGTACCGGTGACGGTCACGGCCTTGCTGAAGCCGAGTGTGATGGTGATGGTATCGCCGGCATGCTCGACTCCCGTCCCCGGCGAAGCGGAGGCCTGCGTCACCGTCGGCGCGACGCTGACGGGCGTGGTCGGTGTGCCGGTCGGACCGCTGGAGGTGCCGCCCACACCCGTCCAACCAGCCGCCTGCGATCCGGTGACGAGAGTCAAGTTGCGACAGTCAACGGTGATAGTCTGTGGTGCATCCGCCTGCCGATAGAGTCCATAGTCCCAGTAGGTAGGGGTCCCAAAGCCTATGGAGCCATGATAGTTCACAACCTGCTGGCCATTGATCCAGACGTCCAGATAGCCGCTTGAGTTGTTGACGACGCTGCTCTGGATTCTGATATCGTTATACTGGCCGGGAACAATTGGATTGGGGTCGGTCCACAGTTTGAGGCCACCGGGCGTGTTAGCATTATTAATGCCAACAAACAGATGGTCGCCATCAAGTCCGATATAGACTGGAGGTGAGGTATGCACATTTGGCCCAAGCGCCGTGTCTACATTGTGGATTTCACCAACGAGAGTCCACGATGCCGTGTTGACGAATGTGTTGTTCGGCCCATTGGGCTGCACCATTAATTGATAGTCAATGGTGGTGGGAGTCCCGGCGGCCCAGCTCTGAGCGGCACCATCAACTTGGGAGCGATCGACACTTGATCCATCGAACGAGGCGTGATCGCCAGGCCGAATCTCGAACTGCAGGGTTTGCGGGTCAGGATTGGTCAGGCTGTAGCTCTTTCCCGCAGTCTGGACGTAGTATCTGTCGCCGCCGGCGTAGATTGAGCCGCCCACGGTGTTGCTGAAGTTCGTGATCGTTCCGGTAGTATCCAAGTTCAGACTCCATCGGGTTACGGAAGTTGTTTCTCTTTTGACGTTGTAAGGCGAATTCCACTGCCGCGCATACGATGACGCAGCATACTGCATGCTCGCAGCACCGCGAGTTCATGTGCCGCACATCGCAATGGCGAGTGACACAGCGCATGGCCGCGACGCGCATGGCGCCGCGAACAGATTCCAATGGCAGTGGGATTTGAAGTTGCCCCCCCAACTGCTCGGCCGGTGGGTTAATTAGGAAGTGTGGCGAAAAAAATTTCAAAATGTGATTTTATACAAACGTATGGGGCGGCAACACGTGCACCGGTATGGCGTTGAAAACACGCACTATTCGCCGGCCAATCGGACGAAATTGAGTGATCGTCTGTGGAGAAGTCGCGAGCGCGACGGGTGCTTGATCGGCTTCACGGGATTTTCAGCGCCAGCTGTCGTTCTTGTTCGTATCCGAGTGATGGGACAGGCGGTTGAGCAGCGCGATCGTCATCTTGGCGCCTGTGAAGACACTTGCCCCTTCCGCGATGGCCAGCCTGCCGGCTGCCGCCAAGCATCGCTCGAGCTGCTCGAGCGGCATCGCGGCTGCCGCCATCGACGACGATGCTGAATGGCGTCGTGGGCTCATGCGGCGGCCTGTGCGGTGCGCTCGTGGGCCGCCTTCCAATCCAAGCGAGCAGCTCGTGCAGCTGATGACTTTTGGTTCGACCGGAAACGATGCGCTCCAGCGCGTCGGCCAGGTAGGCCTGCGGATCGAGATCATGGAGTTTTGCAGTGTTAACGATCGACCCCACGATCGCCCAGCGCTCGGCGCCGCCTTCGCTGCCGCTGCACAATGAGTTCCAGCGCCCCATCGCAATTGAGCGCATCGAACGCTCGACCGTTTGCTGTCGACCTCGATGCAGCCGTCGCGGAGAAACAGTGTCAGCCCGTCCTAATAATTGAGCGCATAGTTGATGGCCTCCGCCAGCTTCGACTGCGAACAGAGCTGGCCGACCATGGCCGTCAGGCGCGCATTGAGCGCCGCCATCGAAGGTGCCCTCCCGCTGCTGCGGGGGGCAAGGCGCTGGTGCCGCGGATCGAGGACAAGTGTTTTTCTCCTCCAAGCCCTCCTTTCGTCAGTTGCGTCCCAGCACAACTGCGATAGCCGCGCCGTTGCAACGCGCCATCGAGGTCGCTCGATGGCGCTTGGCTCGTCGAAGATGGAGGCAATCGAACGCGATCTTAGTCGATGCGCGATCGCTTACATGCGGGCGCACTGACAGCGATCCGAGTTGGGATCATGCGGCCCCGACGATGATGGCGGTAATCACCGCGAAAGCCAATAGGCTGTTCCTATCCTTGAGGGCGAAAACGATCGGATCGTCGTTCATAAGCCGACGGTTGGCCATAATCAGGGCGCGTGCAAGCCAGTACATCAAGATAGGGCAGACGAGCCACAGCGCGTCCGGATGGCGGTACAGCTGTCGAACCGTGTCGGAGGAAATGTACAGCGCAAAGACCGTCACTGCATTGAAGCCCGCCGCCGCCGCAAGTGTGGCCACGATGCCGAGGTCCGACTTGCGGTAGTTTCGGTTCGAAGGGTCGGGCAGGTCCGCATCGGCCCGCGCGGCCAGTTCGACATACCGCTTCAGGAGCGCCAGGGACGTGAAAATGAACAGTGCGAAGGCAAGCAGCCATTCGGACACAGGCACTGAAATCGCGACCGCGCCGCCGACGACGCGTATGGTGTAGAGCAATGCAAGCGCAACGACGTCGACGAGCATCTTGCGCTTGAGGAAGAACGTGTAGGCGGTCGTAAGCCCCAGATATCCGAGGAGCACGCCAGCGAAGAACGGCTCAACTATGAGCGCGATATTGAAGGCGATGAGCACCAGGAGGACGATGACGGGAAGGGCGGCCCGAATGGGTAAGGTGCCGGCGGCGAGTGGACGGCGTTTCTTGGAGGGATGCTTGCGGTCGGCTTCGAGATCGACAAGATCGTTGAGGAGGTAGACCGCCGACGCGGCGAAAGAGAAAGCAAAGAAGGCGCCCATCGCTTGGACGAGGGCAGCAATCTCCAACTTGTGGGCGGTGAGCAAGGGAACAAAGACCAACGCGTTCTTGATCCACTGATGAACGCGCATAAGCCTGATCCAGGCCTTGGCGGCGCCGCCGGACGGTTCGACGATCGCTACGTCTGCGCCGCTGGCGGCAAGAGCCCGGCGGACTGAGGCGGCAGGGTGGACAGCCCAGCCCTTGCGGCAGATCGCCCACACAGGAAGATCGGCGTGAGAGTTACCGGCGTAGTCAAAGCCCATTTGGCCGAATGCTTCGACCAGCCGACTTGCCTTGGTGTGAGAGGAAAGGTTCTCTGATTCGGTTGACGCGAAAAAGCCATCGGCCCTGACGTAATCGGCGATCGCGGAGACGTACCGTTCGTTACTAGCCGAAGCGATGTAGATCTTCCTGCCCTCCAGGCGCGCTTTTTCAATGAGGGCCAGCACGCGTTCGTCGTACGGCAGATGAAGGGGGTCGATCGGCGTCTCGGCCGCGATTCCGGCCTTAAGAGCCGCCTTTCCTCTCATTAGCATTGTGAAGAGGCGGAGGATCCTTAACGGATTTTCCCCGAGATGGGCGAACGCCGACTCGACAAGGAGATCAGTGCGAATCAACGTTCCATCGAGATCGATAACCAGAGGAACGTCGATCGCAGCTTCTTGCTGTGGTCGCAAGTAAGCCACAGTCGAGACGCCGGATGCCTCCGGGCCGACGACAGCTACTCGGGAATCGACTCCCATCCATTATCCGCTGGTTTAGGTCTCACTTCATCGCAATTGTAAGCGAGAGGGTTCAGAGTAAAAGGAATTCGATCGAGCTCAGCCAGGGCATGGTGGCTACCCAATTGTGGTTATTGAGTCCGGTTCGGCGGGATCCAACAACAGGATATCCCAGACCGAGTGCGCAATATCATTCGCGCATCTGGCCATCATTCTGCTGCAGACCGCCAGCACCCGACGGCTTCTCCGTCCTCTACAAGTGTGTCCCGCCTGTTCGTCGATCTCGCGGTAGAGACCGAGCTGTGGATACTGAAATGCCGAGAAACGCTCCCTTGCTGTCTGAAAGCACCCGCGCTCAGTGCTTGAATCTTCACAATTCCTGACAGCCAAACTTGGCGAGGCGGTTAGGTGGAATCGCAACCTTATCGTAGATAGATGGAAAGTAAGGATCGGCGTACAGTTGATAGTTATCGAAAGAAGGCTGATTCAACATCAGCGCAACGGCGTCTTTTGGCCAGCCGGTCATCTTAACGGCGAAAGCGAAATGTCGATCCTTGACCGTGACCCTTATGACAGAAAATTCGCCAACGCGAGTGTTGACGGCTTCAAGCTGAGTGCCACCCTTATAAAGGCGGGAAAAAATCTGCTCGGATTCGTCGCTTAAGATCAGAGTGTCTCGATCACAACTTGTCCTGACCATTTCGCCAATATCTTTGAACCTGTGGAACCTTAGGTCCAGGGCCGAGTGACGCTGCCAAAAAAATCCTACGGGCGCATGAGTGGATGTTTGGTATTCCTCAGGAGAGCGGATGTAGGGCGATCGCGCAGCATTCATACTGAGAATCGGGCGCCGAACCACTTCTGACGAGGCCTGGTTTGCCGCGATCAGGCCAAGTGCCCCGAGCACGGTCGCGATGATTCCAAAACTTGTCAAAGTACTAACCGCCCACCCGATCACGATCGAGATTCCGGCTATAGCTAGCAAAAAGTGCCTTGAGGGTGTTGGGTTCGCAATCCAGAACGCCACGGGGAACAGAATGAGGGCAATGGGGCCGATCAATTGCTCAATAGTTCTTTTTTCTGTTTTTAGATCGTTCGAAAAAATGTTGAACATGACGACAAGCATTATCGCTGTTGCAGCAATGACGGTCGCAATCCCTGCTCCTAGCGACAGATAAATCGTCCCAGGTGGAATATTAGACCAGTGCCAGAAGTGCTCGAAGAAGTTCAGCGCGCCATGCGCTGTGTGGGGAACAATCTGGCGGTTGAGAATAAGAAACGTGGCAAGGGCGGCGGTCGGCGAAAGAGCATTGACGAGCGTGGATCTAACGAAGGTAGGTAAAGAGTCTACCTTGACGCCTGTCAACACAATAAAGGGTAATGCTATAAATATCTCTGCCCGAATGCAAAGGCCAACGATGAGGAGGCCGGAACCGGCAATCCGCGCCACAATAAGCTTCCACCCGGCGAGAGGTGAGAATAGGCAAGTTGCTCCGGCGAACAGAAATGCGAAGGCTAATATAACCTGGTGCCCCGAAGTGCCAAGTTCGAGCATCACTGGACTGAAAGCGAACAAGAAAAGCGCGACCAACGCAGCGCGAGATCCGTGAACGACGAAGGTTGATAGCCAAAAAAAGAAAAGCCCAATTATACTGAAACAAAAACCGAGACCGTTGATAAGTCGGATCAGGCGATCCGGGTCCCGCAGCACATCTGGAGGTGCTAAGGCGTAGAGGGCTAAAATGTACCCGAAGCTAAAGTCTCGACCATAGTGGAAGTCGGAATTGATTCCCGACCGGCTGACAGCGCCATCGAGCATTCCCACGAGCACTCGGTATAAGTCTGACTCGCCAAGAACGCCTTGATATTGACAGTAAAAATCGGTGACGGCGAACACGATTATGCAGGCGACAGCGACCAATATATCTTTTTTGGCGGAGTGCTCCAGCTTCGACACCATTCATGTCACCGCAAATTCCTAAAGCATAAAGCGACATAACCTCCACCGGTCATTTGTCGATCCCTCACTTGAGGTAGTCAAAAAGGAAGCAACCGAACCAATCGCAGCGATCAAACAGAGCGCGTGGGAGCTATCGCTGAAACTTGGTGACGGAAGACGGCACCGTGATTTGAATCGCGCTCTTTTCACGAGCCGCGAAACAGCGGCAGTGCGACCATCATCGGCTGTCTGCTCTTCTCCGCTCGCTAGGTACGAGCACGACGAGAACACCAAGCATCTTGCCGCCGGCCGCCAGGGTCGAGATCCGTGAAGTGCTCCCCAAAACTAGGCCAGCCGGCGCTGGAATTTGCCGGGGTTATGCTCATGCCGGCTGGGGAGCCGATGAGCCATTCAACAGCGATATCGGCGCCTTATTGCCGATCGCGCTGTGGGGCCGGACTTCGTTGTAGTCTCTGCGCCAATCCTCCATTTTCTGCCGCGCGTCGTCAAGGCTCAGGAACCAGTGCGTGTTCAGGCACTCGCTTCTGAACTTGCCGTTGAAAGATTCGATAAAGCTGTTGTCCGTCGGTTTTCCCGGCCGCGAGAAATCCAGCACCACACCCTTCTGGTAAGCCCAGATATCGAGATCACGGGAGATAAACTCTGATCCCTGGTCGACGCGAATCGTCCTGGGATAGCCAAGGAGCTTGCAGATACGCTCCAAGGTCAGCACGACATCCTCGCCTCGATAACTGAAGCGCGGATCGACGGCTGGCGAGAAGCGACTGAAGGTGTCCACAATCGTGAGAACACGGATCTTGCGGCCCGTGGCGAGCTGGTCGTGAACGAAGTCCATTGCCCAGGTCTCATTGATCTGGCGTGCTTCCGTCCTATCCTCGCGCAGCTTGGCCTTCACGCGACGCTTCGGCGCTTTGTTGCGTAATTGCAGGCTTAACTCCCGATAAAGACGATAGACGCGTTTGACGTTGATGGCCCAGCCGTCACGTTGCAGCAGGACATGGACCCGGCGATAGCCGTATCTCACCCGCGTCTCGCAGATGTCCTTGATCCGACTTTTGAGAGCGGCCTGGTCGCCGCGTTTCGACTTGTAGACGTACAGTGCGCGATCGATCCGAAGAGCCGAGCAGGCCCGCCTGATCGAGACCTTCCAGTCACTTCGCACCTTGTCGACAAGCTCACGCTTGCGGCCAGGCTTTAGAGCTTTTTTGACAGCACATCCTGAAGCATGGCCTTGTCCAACGACAGGTCGGCGACAATCCGCTTCAGCTTGCTGTTCTCTTCCTCAAGCTGACGCAGCCGCTTCATTTCTGAGGGCAACAGGCCAGCATATTTCTTCCGCCAATTGTAGAACGTCGCCTCGCTGATCCCGGCCTTGCGGCAGACCTCGGCCACCGCCGAGCCGTCTTCAGCCTGCTTCAGCACGAATGCAATCTGCGCCTCTGAAAACTTCGATGCCTTCATGGAACTCTCCTCGTCCCGTCAGGGATCATAAATGGAAAATTCCAGTTCAAACTGGCCTAATTTGGCGGGGGCAGGTCAAACCAATGGCAGGGGCGAAACTCAGAACTGGATAAAACTTGGGGGCAAGGTCAGGAGGCAACTACATCGAGACCGGGAATATCGGGGCGATCGGCTTCGGGACATTGGCCGAAAGTGGCTCAATGCATTGATGATCATCGGCCGGACAAACCTTCCCAAACGATCGACTGAATCGATACTTGCTTAACCTGCAAAGAGAAATGACGAATGGTGGGCAATCCTAGCGTGGGCTCGTCTAATTGGTATTTTCCCCTTAGTACGGAACCTTATCCCAAATTTCAAAGTCATCGATATGCATTTGCACCGGATAGTTCGCATAGGCGCCCGAGATGAACAAGCGATTGATAGGTGCCGCGTTTTCCCCGATCGTAGTTCCCGTGTGATCGAAGGCCAGTTGGCCGTTGATCTTCAACCATGAACGTCCATCGCTGCCGTATCCCCGCCGCGTGTAGGTTTCGACCCGAAACCATTGGCCTTGCGGGACTGGAATGTTGCAGTTCACTTCGGTGTAGAACTTTCGCAGTGGAACAGTCCCGTTAGCGTTCGTATCCCACGTGACCTCCCAGCATTGCTTACCGTGCGAATTTGGATAAGCCCCATAAACGATTCGGAAATCACCTTCTGACTTCCACTCCGGGGGGCCGAGGACCCATTGGTTAGGCCCTAAGCGCTGCGTGAGGTCGGCGGGGTACATGATCCACTCGCTAATATAGAATTCGTTCGGCGATTGCGTGACGTTGATCATGAATTGATCTTGCGAATCGGACTTGACCTTTTGCTTGAGGTCCAGTTGGAGCGCGCGTGTTGTAGCACCAGTGTGCCCGGTAATGGAAACGATTGAGTTTTGAATGACGCCTGAGAGAATTCCGCCACCACTCAGCAATTGAATGGTGAACTTATTGCCGAAGACCGGTGTTGCAAAAGAAAATCCTGTCGACGTGTCATCACCGACGACGTCTTGCCACCCTCCCCAAGAGCCGATGTTGTAGGGAGAACCGAGCGACACATTGCCCTCGAAGCCAGACTTAAACAGAAGTTTGGCGCCTGTTGGTGACGGAGTCGGTGCGGGAGCTGGGGCCACGCCAAAGCCGGACAGTGAAGTGACATGCGGTGAATGGGGCGCATGGTCTGTTATGGTCGGTGTTTCCGATGCAGCTTGCGAAGCGGGAGCAGATGAAACTGCCATTGTGCAACTTGCTGCCGGCGTGAAAGAGCTACCGGATGTTGATGATGTCACGGCTCTCCATGCAAAATTACTGGCCAAAGTAGCGTCGCCGGAACGTTCTAAAGCGACGGAATCGTTACAGCCGACAAGTGTGGCGCAAACTGATATGCTGACGGCGAGTGTTCCTGCCGTGACCAAGTTTGAAACACGCATTTTATCACACCAATTTGGGTAAGGATTCTTAAGGTACGATGGCATAACCTCCGCCGGTCGTTTGTCGACCCCTTACTTGAGGTAGTCAAAAAGAGAACAATCGAACCAATCGCAGCGAACGGCAAGAATCGGGAATGCGGCGTCGCGATTTAAACGAGGTCGTTTTTACAGGCGGCGCAGCGTTTTTTGGGTCCCTCACTGCGATAGGGTTATGCGCGACGTGAATAGGTTCGCGCGGAAAAGACGGTACGCTTATTCGAGCGTAGGCGGAGCCGCCTGCGACGCACCGGCGGCGCAGGCGACGCTATAAGAAACGGATCCGGATGCCGTCAAAGCTCGACCCGCACGTGGCGCTGATCGAGGGCTGGTTCGCGGCCGAACCCCAGCTGACTGCCATCGTCGGTCGTCTTGCCGACCTCCATCCTCAGAGTCTGACTCAAAAAGGCAAGCAGGCGTTTGAGGGCGCGGCGAGGCGCCGTGTCAGGAGGCTGATATGGGCGGCGAGAAGCCATGCGACCTCGGTGGTAGCCGACCCTTCGAAGTCTCTGGTTAAGCGTCGGCAACGGCCGAACCACGCAAAAGTACGCTCGACCACCCATCGTTTGGGCAGCAGCTGGAAGCCTTTGACGCCAGGCGGTCGCTGGACATCTCGATTGTCCACGGCCCACAGTGGGAGAGTGCGTTGGTGAGTTGCTTGCCGCGATAAACGCGATCGGCAAAAACATGCTGAAGGCTCGGGAAGCAGTCCCGCAAGTGCTCCAACAACGGAATAGCACCATGGACATCCTGCACGTTGGCGGGATGCACATGGGCCGCCAAGAGGAGGCCATTGGTATCGGTGACGATGTGCCACTTGCGTCCATAGAGGTGCTTGCCCGGATCAAAGCCCCGCGGCCCGCGAGCCTGTGTTGTCGAAGCGGTCTGGCTGTCGATGACGGCAGCTGTCGGCGTTGGCTGATGGCCGAGCTTCTCCCGGGCCCGGCGAACCAGAGTCCTAACGATCCGGTGCCATCTGCCGCTGTCCCGCCAAGCATAAAAATAGTCCTGGACCGCGAGTACGGTGGGAACTCGCTCGGCAAGGCTCTCTATTGGCAACCGGCCGACAGGATGTAGAAAATCGCTTGCACGACATCGCGCAAATCGACTTCCCGGGGCCGGCCTCGTCGTCGCCCGGGTGGCATCTGCCGGGCGATCAACGCCCACTCCGCATCGGTTAGATCACTTGCGTAACGCAGTCCGCCACGCTGATACTGAATACGAGTGATTTTGGTCCACGACATCGTGTCCTCCCTCGAATCTTTGCAAATCCGAAGGAATCACAGCCCGCCAAAATCACTCACTCCTTTTTCAGTCAGGCTCTCAGAACAAAACGCGCCGCGTGTATCACGAATTGGGGCTGTAATTACGCAACAAACGCGCAAGCGCCGGGACATGTACTTGCCGTCATGATCTTGGGTTCTGGCTCCAAGCAGCGCCCCGCGGCGTCGGCAAAAGTCGTTGGTATTCCCAGTAGGGGCGCCGCGTAGCGCTTCATCCCGTCCTCTCGTGGCACAGTCGCGAAGCGCTTGAGTGCCGACGTAAGCGCCGTGGCGGCGGCCCATGAGCTTCGGTTCGCGGTGAAGTCATCGTAAAGGGCTGCAGTCATGCCTGACCAAATAAGCGATGCAGCAACTTCCGCAATCGATAGCTGTTTTCGACCCGCTATTGACTTGACCTCGTTTCTAGGCAGCGGCGATGAAGTTCATCACCGGAGTACTCCCGACTAGGTAGCCACTCAGCCCCGGCGGACACCCTTTTGCTTGCACTTGCCCGGAACGCCTCAAGGCTATGGTGGCGGGAGAAAATGCGATGAAGATGAATCACAATGAAAATTGCAGTGTTCGGACTTGGTTACGTCGGCATGACGCAGGCAGCTTGCCTCTCCAAGCAAGGCCGCGAGGTTGTCGGAATCGACGTCAACGATGAAAAGATCGCGATCGTCAATGCCGGCAAGTCGCCAATCACGGAACCCGGCCTCGATGAGTTTGTAGCACGCGCTGTCAGGAAGGGGTTGCTGACCGCCACCAAGGATGCGAGCCAGCATCTTGACAGTTGCGACATAGCGATCGTCTGTGTGGGAACGCCCAGCGCGGCCGACGGATCTCATAACATGAGCTACGTCGTGGAGGTCTCCCATCAAATCGCGGAGTTGATCGGTCGCGGACGAGCGACGCCGTTGACCGTGATATTTCGCTCCACGATGCGGCCCGGCACGATCGAGGACTTGATCTTTCCGATTTTCGAGAACGAATTGAGAGACAGGATCAATCTCGTCGAGCTCGTCTACAATCCCGAATTCCTGCGCGAATCCGTTGCGATCCAGGACTTCTTCAATCCCCCGAAGATCGTGATCGGGACGAAGGATGGTGAACGGTGCGCGGCTCTTGACGAGCTGAACGCGCGGGTCGATGCGCCGGTCTTCTATACGACTTACCGTGCAGCGGAGATGACGAAGTTCGTCGACAACACGTTCCATGCGTTGAAGGTTGCCTTTGCCAACGAAGTCGGTCGCGTTTGCGATAAGCTCGGTATCAGCGCGGCGACTGTCCATAAGATTTTCACATCTGACACGAAACTCAACATCTCGGCCCGCTATTTGAAGCCGGGTGGCGCGTTCGGCGGCTCATGCCTGCCGAAAGACGTTCGCGCACTCCAATACATCGCAAGCGATGTCGGGGCCTATACCCACCTCGTAGATTCGCTTCTCCGATCGAATGACGCGCATAAGAACTTCTTGTTTGAAAATTGCGTGAAAGCAGTTCCGGCGGGCGGACGGGCGCTGATGCTCGGTCTCGCCTTCAAGGAGAACAGCGACGACCTTCGCGAGAGCCCCAACATCGATCTGGCCCGCAAGTTTCTGCAGGCGAACATTCACCTGTCGATCTACGATCCACATGTCGATCCGTCCAAGCTGTTGGGCCAGAATCTTGGCTATGCTTTCTCGAGCTTGCCCGCGCTCCGTAAGCTACTAGTCGCAAAATCGACCGCCGAGTCGGAGCTGTTCGACCTCGTCATCGATACCAGAGGATGGGCCAAGAGCATGGCGTTGCGCACGAAGTGGGTCATCGATGTTAACACGCTCTCGTGACGGTTATGGTGCTGGCCACTCTGATAGAGCGGCCGCAGCACAACCAGCCAAGTCGGTAGCCCGTAACGGGGAGCTTTGCGAATTGGTCGGCTTGGACGCAAATCTTGCGGGCTCGGCCCGCGACGCACCGGCTGCAGTAGCGCCCCTGAGTCGTTCGGCTCGTCGGCGGGTGCTCATTATCGTCGAAAATCTTCCAGTGCCGTTTGATCGCCGAGTGTGGGCGGAAGCGAGCACGCTGTCGCGGTACGGTTATGAAGTGACTGTCATTTGTCCCAAGGGGCCGCAAGCAACGGCATCATTCGAGGTCATCGACGGAGTCAATATCTATCGCCACTGGCTGCCGTCAGAAGGACGAGGGCTGCCAGGCTACCTGGCCGAGTACAGCGCGGCATTATTTTGGGAGTTCGTGCTGAGTTTGAAAGTTCTCGCAAGGCACGGGTTTGACGTGGTCCATGCGTGCAATCCGCCGGACCTCATCTTCCTGATCGGCGCATTTCACAAGTTTCTGTTTGGGAAGTCCTTCATTTTCGATCACCACGACATCAATCCGGAACTCTATGAGGCAAAATTCGGACGGCGTGGTCTTCTCTGGCGTGTCATGGTTCTGTTTGAACGCCTTACGTTCGCACTGGCCGACGTATCAATAGCGACAAACCAATCATATCGGACCATTGCTCTTGAACGAGGGAAAAAGAATCCGGAGCGTGTGTTCGTTGTGCGCTCCGGCCCGAACCTTTCTCGCGTGCGGTCGCTTCCACCGGACCCGTCCTGGAAGAAGGGGCGGGAATTTCTGGTCGCTTATGTAGGGGTCATTGGAAAGCAGGAAGGGATCGATCTGCTGCTGGAATCGATCAAGCACGTCCGCGAGACGCGAAACCGCGATGATGTCCAGTTCGTCATCGTCGGAAGTGGGCCGGAACTGGAGGCAGTCCAGAAACTTGCAACGGCCCTTGATCTGGATGAACTGGTGACGTTCGCCGGTCGCGTTGATGATACGACGCTGTTCACAATACTCTCGACCGCGGACGTCTGCGTCAATCCGGACCGCCCGAATGCGATGAACGACAAATCGACGATGAACAAGATCATGGAGTACATGGCCCTGGGGAAGCCTATCGTGCAATTCGATCTCACCGAAGGGCGCGTTTCCGCTGGAGAGGCATCCTTGTATGCAAAGAATACGGACACTGCGGAGTTCGGTGACAAGATATTGGAGCTCATAGATGATCCGGTGCGACGTGACCGTATGGGCGCGTTCGGCCGGGAACGGATCTACGGCGAGCTCGCTTGGGACTACGAGATGGCGAAGCTGCTAGGTGCTTATGACAAAGCGTTCAGTATGAGATATTCAGCTGGCCGCCTGCGGCGCTACAGGTTCATGTGAACCAGACTAAAGCGTGGAAGAAGCAGCCTCAGGATCAGGCGGTTCGGGCGTTCGATGTGGGCGCTGCTCGGGCTGGCGAGCCGGCTCACAAGCTGGAGCTCGAGAAGCTCCACGCCAAGATTGGACATTTGACGGTCGAGCGAGAGTGTTTTAGCCGGGAGCACGCCGCCCGAGCAATCCAATCCAGCTGGGACCTGCGCCGGACGCTAACTCCTCTGCATAGGGTCCACTTCAATTGTGAGGGCGAGAGGCGAGGGGCGAGGGGCCGGTTCGAACGATGCAAGCCGCCGCTATTCCCGGGGGCGTGCCGCGATGAGGATCATGTTGTTTGCACGGCTCGACGAAAGAAGAGGCGCCAAGAAGCGATTGAATCGATCGGCACCACCAAAATAAGAAAATTCAACCGGCGTAAAGCCACCAACTTCTAGATATTGTTCCAAATCAGCGAGGGTTACGAAATGCTGGAGATACCTGATGTATTCCGGCCGGCCAGTAACGCCATGCACGGCACGAACGAGTTTGCGTGAAATGGAAGCTCGATTGGACATGGAAAAAATCAGCGTGCCCTGCTTTTTGAGCAGACTGCGCGCAAAGGCCAGCGCATCTGGCACAGAGTCCATATACTCGATGGCGCTTGATGAAATCACAATATCAGCCCGGGGCAATGTCACCTGGCCCGGTATGGGCAACCTGCTCTGCCGGAATTCGATCCGGTCCGAGAGTCCGCACGCAGCGGCATTCTTACGCGCAACAGCGAGCATTCCCTCTGCTCCGTCGATGGCAATAACACGCTTGGCATATTGAGCGAGCAGGGAAGTGATAGCGCCGCTGCCGCAGCCGAGATCGTAAGCCAAGTCGGCTCCGGAAGCGTATTTTGCCAGATACGCCTTCCAGATCTTCAGACGCTCCAGCCGGTTGGAGTCATAGCAATAACTTTGATCGAACTCGATTGCGATGCTTGTGTGAAAATCGAGGGCGTCAACCGATCTCTGTTTCATGCGTCTCTTTCTAGGTGCATCCATTCGGATGCGCCAAAGCTGAGCTAAATCGCATCGCGG
The DNA here is from genome assembly GCF_032917965.1 of Bradyrhizobium sp. BWC-3-1. Lineage (NCBI taxonomy): Bacteria > Pseudomonadati > Pseudomonadota > Alphaproteobacteria > Hyphomicrobiales > Nitrobacteraceae > Bradyrhizobium > Bradyrhizobium sp. BWC-3-1. Next base: position 5,734,449 of record NZ_CP136625.1, on the reverse strand, counting down.
CTCAACCAGCTTAAGTGACAAGGGTGGGAGGGGCAAGAGAGACTCGGTCGTAGGGAGAGGAATCACCTGTCGACCAAACCTACTAAGCCCCGTTGGATGACCTCCGAGTGAGGTACCACCTCGTATCTAAGCCGAAGTACCGCAGGAAATTGCTATAGATAAAGCGGCATCCGGGGGCAGCTATTTCACGATCTCGCGCGCCGCAAGTCAGAATGCCTCTGCGCGTAGATTCTCGTGGGGGAAGCCGGAATTGACCCCCATGCCGGGGAAGTTGTCATGCTGATTGAACAAACATTGGTTGCCGATTGACAGATATGCTCGGCGCCGCCGACTATCTTGAGGCAATTGGCTGATTGGCGCGCTCAAATGAACGCTACCTGGTACTTTCGACGCCTGCGTGCAATGGATCAGAATGAGATTGGCGCCCGGGTCAGAGATCGGGTCGCGCAGGCGTACTGGCGACATCGTTTCTATGCGCGCGGTGCCACGCCACGGCCAAACACATTAGCTGATAGGCTGCAGTTCCGGGGAGGGCTCGATCGCTCGCTGGCGGCGGAGGCGCCGGCGGCGCCGCGCGACGCATTGATAATGGCCGCAGATGCACTCCTAGAAGGACGCTGGTCGACGTTTTCCGTCGAGCGGAAGGACGTGACGCCAAACGTCGATTGGCATCTTGATCCGAAAAGCCAAGTGACACTTCCCCGGAATGCATATGCATTTGACATTCGAATACATGGCGACGGAATTGGCTTCGAAACGAAGTATGTGTGGGAGTTATCCCGGCATCACCACACGACCATGCTCGCGATGGCCTATTGGTTGACGGGTAGCGTTACTTACGCCGAGGCCGCTGCGGGTCAGATCAGCTCGTGGCGAGCGGCCAACCTGTTTCTCAACGGCGTACACTGGTCCAGCGGGATCGAGCTCGGTATGCGGCTGATCGCTTTTGTTTGGACACGCAGACTGCTTGCGGATTGGAAATATGCGAAGTCCAATTTCGAGAATGACAAAGCCTTCGTCGAGTGTGTTTATCAGCATCAATGGTTGCTGGCCCGGCGAATGAGCTCGGGGTCTTCAGCCAACAACCATTTGATCTATGAGGCGACTGGGCTTTATCTGGCGACGTGCAGTATGCCTTGGTTTTCGGAAAGCGCGGAGTGGCGCGCGAAGGCCCGGGCTATCTTGCAGAGGGAGTTCCGGAGTCAGACCTTCGAGAGCGGCATCAATCGCGAACTGGGCAGCGGCTACAACGCTTACGTCCTGGAAGCGCTCGTGCTTTGCTTGTTTGAAGGGCAGTTGAGCGACGATCTTTGGCCGCCTGGCGCCTGGAATTTAGCGGCGGATATTCTTTTTCGACTAGCCGATTCTACGGATCATACAGGTCGTCCTCCCCGGCAGGGCGACAGCGACGACGCGCAAGGTCTTTTGTTGGACGCGCCAGGTTTCAGCCAATGGACCGATCTTCTGCAACTCGGTGCGGCGTGGTTCGGGCGAGCTGCTTGGTGGCCGTGTCTGAACGAGCAGCCGCTACGGTCGTGGTTGTGGGATCGCATTGTGAAACCACCCGGAGGGCTCACGCGCCAACTGCACCGGAGCAGAAATTCGCTCGCGCCTGATGCGGGACTCGTAATTTTGCGCTCTGAGAGCAATACTCCGAATGAGATTTACTGTGTTTTTGACACTGGGCCGCTTGGCTATCTCTCAATTGCTGCCCACGGTCATGCAGATGCCCTGGCGATCGAGCTGCGCCGCGGTGGCCAGCCTATCCTGGTTGATCCCGGTACATTTAGTTACAACGCCTCCAAGGCCTGGAGAAAGTATTTTCGGTCGACTGCAGCGCACAATACGATCGAGGTGTGCGGAGCGGATCAATCGGAAAGCGGTGGACCGTTCCTATGGACGAAGGCGGCTCAGGCGTTCCTGCTTGAAGCGAGTGGTCTGGAGGAGATGCTGCCCGTTGCCACTGCTGAAGGAAAACATGATGGCTACCAGCGACGTTTCGGAATAACTCACGGCCGGCGTGTTGAGCTCAACCGTGGACGCCGCGAGTTGAACATTGATGATCAGATCTACGGTGCTGGTGGAGTGCCGGTTCGACTGATGTTTCACTTGCATCCGGCCATCGGGTGCGCTCTCACCGGCAATACGGCTCAGCTTTCCTGGTCAGGTGAGAATGGACGAGAACAAGCCGAGATTGTTTTGTCCGAGCTGATGAACTGGCAGGCTGTTTCCGGGACGAAGGACCCCTTACTCGGCTGGTACTCCCCTTCCTACGATGTCGTGGTACCTGCGATCACCCTTGTCGGAAATGCTAGAGTTGGCGAGTCTTGCAACCTTCGAACCACAGTAAGATTTGGATTGCCGGCTATCGGCGACAAAGGAGGCTTGGTCGACGATCGCTAAGGTTGGAATTTCTTATATATATGGCCCAATCTGACTGCGTCAGAAATCGTGAGGCGTATCGACATCGATTTGGATGCGGTTATCTGCGTAGCTTAACCAATACGTTCGCGACGCGCCGCCGGCGAGTCGGCCCCACGCTGCTCCGCCGTAACGTAGCGCGCCTGAACCGCCTCGATGATGCCGCTCATGCGAGCCCTAAAGCCTGAAGGACTGTAAACGCCGATCCTGGGAAGTGCGAAGTGGTTTACCTTGTGATCGTGCAATCGCCACTGTCGTGTTGTTACGGCAGTCTTAAAACCCACTTCGCTCGCCAAACGCTCTTCACGAGGCCCGCACGAGCCATACGGATATGCAACGTGCCGAACGGGCAATTGAAGTAGATTTTCAAGATAGCCGCGGTTATTGGCCAATTCGGATCGTGCCGACGACTCGTCAAGGGTCGCAAGCGCGGCGTGTGATGTCGTATGTCCGCCGATTGACGCAAGCGGATGACGCGCAAGAATGCGGAGCTCGCGTTCGTCCAAGAAATATGCGTCATTCAATGCCGCCAGCGAAATCCCGTTTTGCTTGAACGTCGGCGCGAGCATTGCACTACGCCGGTAATCCTGGTGAACCCACTCAGTCACGTCGGTCAATGCCGATCGCTTGCTTCGAATGTCGAAACAATGGAACCGGCGGCCTAACGCGTCGATTGTCACCTCGTCTCTCGAGAGGAACAACTTGCGCAAACCCAGCCACCATGTCTGCATGGATCGTGTGGGAGCGCCAGTGGGCACGTACACCGTAAATGGCGCATGATGCCGCTCCAGGATTGGAAGCGCGACCGAGACATTATCGCGGTAGCCGTCGTCGAAAGTCAGAACCGCATAACGGCGCGATCGATCATTCGTTGCCAGTTTCTCAAGACATTCATCGAGGCTGACGATTGACCATCCTTCTCGTTGCAGCCATTCGAGCGAATACTCAAAAAGGGAGACTGATGTTCCGGTCATCAATTCCGACTGACAATCCCGCTGTATCTCATGAAACAATATGATGACCGCTCTAGCAGCGAAGCGTGCGCGAAGGAAAGGCAGTTCGCCAACCTGACTCGCGCCGTAGTACAGGCAATTTTTCAGAATGTGGTTCATTCGGCTCTCGACTTCTGCAAGGGCAGCGCTGCCTTTTTCGCGGGACTGCTGTAGCATGCCGGACCCGGTCGGATCCTCTGGGCTCAAGGCGACTTCCCTTGAGGTTCGCCAGTGAGCCGGAATGGAGTGTGCTCCGTCATCCTAAGGAAGTGTAGGCTACGAGGGTGAGAATAGGACAGGTCGAGCGAGTTAATCGGGGATTGAGTGGTTACCCATTGTGAGTACTCCGGAAGGCGACCGCGGCGCACCCGCTTGCAAAGGCCGCCTCGACCCGCCCCTGCTATGAGACCGCCGATCTGGTAGGCCTCACCTGCCAGGCGTGGCGAACGTCTTGGTCCGTTCGGCAAGAGAAGTGCGGTCGGAAGAATCCGCTATTCTGTCCGACGCTCGGCGCCACACCTCTACAAGCTTGTCGACGTAAGCACTGATCTCAAATTGGACAGCATGCTGGGCCCGCGCTTGCCCCCCAAGCCGGGCACGAAGAGCGGGATCCATGAGAAGCCGCTCCAACGCCAAGGCCAGAGCCGGAGCATTTTTCACGGGTACCAAGAGACCTGTCCTTTCGTGCTCCACAATCTCTGGCAAGGCTCCGACTGGGGTGCAAACAACTGCCAATCCATGAGCAAAAGCTTCCACCACGCACATTGGCAGGTTCTCGACCAAAGAGGGCAAGACAAGAATATCAGCCGCCTGCAGTTCGGCCGTGACACCGTCGTCGTCGAGCCATCCGGGTACCTTCACGCGTTCGGCGAGCCCAAGTCGTTCGACCAAAACATGTGTCTCTGTTATTGCTCCGTCACCCGCAAGCGTCGCGTGCCAGTCATTGCGATGCCGAATGATCTCGAACGAATCGAGGAGATCTCCAATTCCTTTGGCCGGACTAAGACGGCCGAGAAACAAGATCTTGACCGGGCCATCGGCGTGACGATGCCGCCGCTGCGCTTTGGTCGAATTGGGCATAACGACGATGCGGTCTGCCAACTCCGGCAGTTTCGAAACGACGAGCTCCTTCCATACCCGGCCGAGAACGACCACGAAGCTGGCTCTGGTAAAGAGGGTTTCTATCCGACGGCGCGTAAGTCCATTGCACGAGTCCCAGAAGGTGCCGAATTCACCTGAATGTAGATGGATGGTGTATGGAATGCGCAACGCTGACGCGACTGAAGCAACGGCAAATTTCCTGTATGCGCTTGCATTTGCGGCAACGTTTATATGAATGACATCGATCCCCCGCCACGCTTGCACCCAGACAATTCTAAGGAGAGCCCAAGCCAGAACGACCGGCGACAAATATATGTTCGCTCCGCGACTAATCACAAACTGCAGATCAACATTGTCACGCGGATGCTCGCGAAACTCGCGTCTGATGGCATCCATCATGCGGTCGATTCCCCCTTGTCCATCTTCGCCGAGGGGCGTGACCACCACAACGTTGAGCCGCGCCGCAGATTGCCTATGTGGTCTGTTGAACATCTGTCGCTGAACGACCTCCGTCGGCCTATCAAACGTCCATTGGTGAAAATCGCATCAGTCTCTGGTCTCTTCCACGTCATCTGTCCGGATGGCCTCGGGTTGGCGTTGGCACTACGATGAGTGTCCGCTACTCTGCTCGTGGGGGGCCACGCGGGCGGCCCCGGCGTCCTGTGTTTGATCGCATCGACGGCTCTCCATCAAAAGCCGAGTCAGGAAGTTCTTGTAACTATCGAGCATGTGGTCGGCTGAAAAGTTCGCAGCCACAAACTGGGATGCGGCCCGTCCCATGGCGTATCGCTCAAGTGGGTCGGACAAGGTCTGGAGAAAGCCGACCAACGACATCGTATCTCTGGGAGGGAAAAGGAAGCCGGTCTTTCCGGGAAGTAACGTCTCGGCGGCATTGCCAACGTCGCTGAGAACGACCGGCAGACCCATCGCCATCATTTCCAATGCGACGAGGGACGCCGCTTCGTAGATGCTGCAGAGGACGCCAACGTCAAAAGCGCTCGTGTAAGGTCGTACGTCTTCCTGGTAACCGGCAAAGACAACGTGCTCCAGAATCCCCTGCGCATTGGCATATTGCTCAACATCTGCTTGCGTTGGGCCGGTTCCTACAAACAGGGCTTTGGCCGGATACCCTCTACTTCGGAGTATTCGGATGGCGTCGACCAACTGACAATGATTTTTCTGCGGACGAAACCAAGCGCACAAGCCGATGACATAATCGCCTGGTCCCAACCCCAGCTTCGAGCGAATCTGATCTCTCCATTCAGCGACCGGTTGAGGCGAGAATCGACGCAAGTCCACTCCATTACGAATGACAGTGGAAATTGGCGGTGAATACCCTTGATCCTCCCATAGCTTTCGCTGAGTCTGGGCGACGTAGATCATTGCGTCGACGCCGGCGACAATATATCGATGAATGGGAGTGAGTAGCCGCTCTCGCGTGGATTTAACCTCGGGGTTATGGAGTATCGACACTAGCTTTGCGCGTGAGCTGGCCAGGTGTCGCGCAATATAAGCAAAAAGCAATGGCCGCTCGTCTATCGCCGCAATGATGTCCGGGCTGTGGATGCGGATTAATCGTGAGAGGCTGAATGCGGTACCAATGTCGTAAATCTGATTACCGTTGAGCCTGATAGAGTTCAGGTTGGTCCGACTGGATGAATAATAGGTGCTCGTAAGGCCCACTAGCGTGCAGACGTCCCCCTGGGTCGTCAGCGCGCTTGCAAGTTGATAGGTGTGACGCTCAGCGCCCGCGGCACCAAGGCAATTAAGCACAAACATCACCCGCATGAAGTCACTCTCCGTCTTGCCCCTCGGAAGCTAGGATGGCATCGCGCGCCGAGTGGAGCTCGTGCATCTGCTTCAGGCGACCGTATCATGGCTGCACTTCCCCCCGCTGCGCTTCTCGTGACTTCAGGCAGCGAATGCTGGGTAACCCGAAAGGGCGCCATCGAGAACGGCAGATGATCCTGTCTCGCCGAGTTCGTCGGTGAAGATGGTCGCGATGAAAGTAAGGTCCGCTTGCGTCTGCTTCCCGGCAGACCTCTCAAACCGTACCTCGAAGGGTCTAGGTGCGTTGTCGGGACGTATCACGGCCGCGAACCGTTTCACGGCCGTGTTGGCACTGTAACTCGCTCGTGAGGCTCGTGACGGTGACATCGCCGCCGCCCAGCGAGTTGCCCCTACCGCCTTCGCCAATAGCTGGAAAGGCGATCCGTCATTTCGCCGCTCGCGGTGCGTGAAAAGGTGCTGGGCTTTCCCGCACAGACGTGATCCGTGAGGGGCGGCACATGCGACGGCGCGATGTTCTTACCGGACTGTTGGTCACGACAACCGCGAGCGCCATGCAGACGACCGCGGGGCTATCGATGCCCGCCATGAATGATGAGACCGTTGCGCTCGCTTCTGCCATCTCGTCTGCACCGAGAGCACTTGGCTACAGCTGGTCGATAACCTGATCACGACGCTCAAGCAGAAGGGCGTCTGGGCGAGCCCCGATCTGTTCTATTGCTTCGCCGCACCATCCGAGAGTGCGTGCAGCTACAACTGGATCAACACAGCCACAGGCCGGCTGACTGCTAATGGTAACATTGCTTATAATGCCAACAATTGCCTCGCAGGCGATGGCGCAACGGGTTGGTTCTCGACTGACTTCCAGGTCAACAGCGGCAAGGCCACGGATGGCAATTCGGCATTCGGGCACTTCTGTCTGAATGAGTGCACATCCGACGACATTAGTCCCTTCCAGTGCAGCGGCGGGAAGCTTTTTATCAGTCACAAGGCCAGTGGCGCTGCAATTGGCAACGTCAGAGCGGCGCTCAATACTTCGGATGGAATTTCCATCTGGAGCGTCTACGGCTCGACCGTCGGACATTGGGCAATACAGCAGAATGACACAACTGCGGAGCTTCAGGTCTTTCTCGGATGGCTCATCGATCGGCACCGGCAGCGCAACCCACAGTGCGAGCGTGGGCGCCGTTCAGATACTCAAGAGCGCGTCTGGTCATCTCACGTCGCGTCAGGTTGCCTTCGTGCACTATGGATCAAAGCGGACGGCGCAGGAGCAGCTCGATCTTGACCTGCCCCTGCCGATTTCCTCCAGTTGAAGTTAGAGTCCGGCCTTCTGAAGGACGGACAAATGAAGCGAGCCAGGTTTACGGAAGAGCAGATTATAGGCGTGCTGCGCGAGCATGAGGCCGGTGCGAAGACGGCCGATTTGGCACGCAAGCACGGCGTCTCGGAAGCGACGCTTTACAACTGGAAGTCCAAATTCGGCGGTATGGACGTCTCGGATGCCAAGCGGCTACGGCAGCTTGAGGACGAGAACGCCAAGCTGAAGAAGCTATTGGCCGAGCAGATGCTGGATGCGGCGGCGCTGCGTGAGCTTCTTTCAAAAAAATGGTAGGGCCCGCCGCCAAGCGCGAAGCTGTCGCGCATCTGCAGGCCGAATTGGGACTGTCAGAACGGCGGGCCTGCATCATCGTCAGCGCCGACCGCAAGATGATCCGTTATCGGTCGAGCCGGCCGCCCGATGCCGAACTGCGGGTCCAACTGCGCGAACTGGCCAACGCCCGCCGGCGCTTCGGCTATCGGCGGTTATTCGTGCTGCTGCGTCAGCATGGCGAGCCGTCCGGGCTGAACCGTATCTACCGGCTTTATCGGGAGGAAGGCCTCAGCGTGCGTAAGCGCCGGGCTCGCCGCCGCGCGGTCGGCACCCGGGCGCCGATCCTGCTCGAGGCCCGGCCGAATGCCCGTTGGTCGCTGGATTTTGTCCATGACCAGTTTGCCAATGGGCGCCGGTTCCGGATCCTCAACATCGTCGATGACGTGACCCGGGAATGCCTGGCGGCGATCCCCGATACTTCGATCCCGGGACGGCGGGTGGCGCGCGAGCTGACGGCGTTGATTGGTCGCCGCGGCAAGCCTGGCATGATCGTCTCGGACAACGGCACCGAGTTCACCTGCAACGCCATTCTGACTTGGTCAGAGGACAACCAGATTGCCTGGCACTTTATCGCGCCAGGCAAACCGATGCAGAACGGCTTCTGTGAAAGCTTCAACGGCCGGATGCGAGACGAGCTTCTCAACGAAACCCTGTTCTTCGGCCTTGATCACGCCCGAACCAGGATTGCGGCGTGGGCCGATGACTACAATAGCCACCGCCCGCATTCGTCGCTGGGCTATCTAACACCCGCGGCCTATTCCGCCAACCTCACCGCAACGTGCGACCGGCTGCGCAACCCCGACCAGCTCCGCCGATCGCACGTTGTTCACCCCGCGCCAAACGGCGTAACATCCGCCGAGACTCTAATCGCCAATGGATGAAAGTTCAGCGGCAGGTCAATCTCAGCAAGGCACTCTATGCCTTCCTGACCGCGATCGATGTCAGGCCGAAGATCGGCACCGGTGCCGCCGCTGACGTGTTCGCTTAACGAGCTCGTCGGGTTCCACTGCTCAGGCGCTGACCTCACGACCTGCACGCTTACAGCGCTCGCGATCCCTTCACTTCTGAACCGTCGTCGAGTCCACGTCAGGCCAATTTTGTAGGACGGGATCGACCATGACAGGCATCCGACGGTGCAACCGCGCCAAGTTGATCATCATCGCAATGATCGGGAATGCATACATGCTGTCAATTCTTGGAAGGATGTCGCCCTGAGTCGCCATACTAATTCCATAACCAAACATGCACGCGAACAGAGCCCAATAAAGGTCACTATTCAACCGTCGCCCAACTCGCCAGGCGGCAACTGTTCCAATGACAAGGAAGATTAGAAGCACACCGGTTAAAAGCATGCCGCAATCGAGAAAGAAGTTGAAGATTGCATTATGCGCATGGTCGGCGTGTATGAGGGTTCCTGTGTCCCAAAGTTTACTCGTTACGATCCCGTAGCGACCAGCGCCAAACAGGGACAGGCCGATATCGCTCGTCCATTCACTCAGGAGCGGAAGCCAAAGGTAATCAACGCGGCCCGAGAACATGTCTTTGCCAGAGACGTCGGAACTGCTGCCAAACCCGACCGAAAGAAGAGCGTCAATGGTTGGTGCGGTCCAAATGAGCGTTGCGACGCCAGCTGCCGCAGCACCCAGAGCTAAAATGAAGAACCTGCGCCGCAGGATCAGAAACAGGGAGCACGAAGCTGCTACTGTGACAAGCGCACTTCGTGACTCGAGGAGAAGAACCGCCAGGAGCGATAAAAACAGCGGTGCGATCCAGAGATTGCCGCGAGTAAGAGCTCGATAGAGCAATAAGGGTACGGTGCTTATATATATGGTTCCAATCACATTGTAATGGACTCCAAAGTACGTTTCGCAGAACGTGGCCATTTCGCCCCGGCTACGTGCATCCAGCGCAGCCATTCCGCCCCGGTCACCTGCAAGCAGGACGGACGGATTCATCAGGACGAGTACCACGAAAACGATTGATAGCAATAGTATCGAAAGGCAAATCACCGTCGTGATCCGCTCGAGCTCCTGAAAAGAGCACATGTGCTTAAGGATAAACAGGAAGGATAGAGTGTAAAAGGTCGGCACAATGCAAGCCGATAGTACAAAGTCAAGGTAGGATTCCGGATATGAGTCGGGGAAGCGATCATGAAAAAGGGGCGCGTTAGGAACTGATCGGATGAGGGCGATGGCAAAAGTTGCGAAATACAGGAGAAAAACTCTGATGGATGTTCGTTCGAGTTTGTCGGTCGCGTGTAGGGGCGCAGTGCCGAGCACCAGGTAGGCTAAGACCACTCCTGATAATAGGTTGAAGGGTTTGAGCCCTTGGATGCCGAACAAATTGTCCGTCATAATTGGTACGCGCTGGATGGGCCACGTGAAAGCGAACAACAGAAAGAAGAAGGTTCCGGCTTGCGCGGCTGAATCCGGCAACGCGAGATGATAAGAGGCTGGAGCTCTACTGCTCAAGGATGTACTCATCGAACCATCGGCATTGGTTGCTCTATTTTATTTGAATTGTCTCGTATCTGGTTGCCGCTGCGCGTTTCGACTTGGCGACAAGAGGCGTCAAAGCCGCAACTAATTCGCGAGCTTTTACTGTCGGCGAGTGATTGGCCTTGACATAGCTCTGGCATCGTTGTGCGAACGCGTTGTATTCATTCTCACCCATGTCCCAGAATGCCTTCACGGATTTGGAAAGTGCCAGCTCGTGTTCAGCCGATGCGCCAAGGCTGTGCCGCACGATGATCGAGTCCGGATCCACTTGCCGGCGCGTCACGACGGGTGTGCCCACGGCGAAAGCCTCCAGGAACACGTTCGAGAAGCCCTCGAAATCCGACGTGCTGAGAAGCATGGTCGATTCTGATAGAAATTGTTGGACGTCTGCCCGCCGGACATAGCCAACCAATTCCACGTTTGGGAGATGGCACAGACCATTCACGGCGTCCAGCGTCGCCTGATCAGCACCTCGCTCTGGCATCCCCGCCACGCGGAATTTGACGGCCGGAAGTTCCTGGGCGATTCGAAGCAGTAATGGCAAGTTCTTCTGATGGCGGAAGACACCAAGCCAGGCGACATATCTGCGTTCTGCCCGCGGCAAAGGAGCGGGCGCGTCCTCTGCCACGACAACGGCATTGTGAAGGACGTGAACAGGCGTGTTCGGAAAGAGCGCTGATAATTTTCCGCGTTGATACTCATTCTGACAGAGAAATGCGGCTGTCCGATGCCGAGCCCAGGAATAGGCTATCCATTCATCAAATCGAAGGTCGAGTTTGCATCGTTCATCGACGTTTACGTCATTGACGATGCGGTGAACGAACGGAATCCCGAGTTGGCCGGCGACGAAAGCCATGATGGCGCTATCGACCGCGCTTGCGCCTTGGATCATTACATCTGGATGATAGGCGCGGGCGGCTGCAAATATTTTTGGGATGTATGAGTAGAACCACTTCGCAACCCGCAGCCCCTGCGTGGGATCGTAGGTTTCGATAAGTGTGATTTGCTGGCCCGAACCTACATGGGCCAAAGCACCCTTCCAGGTCAGGAGAGCGGCTTCGTGACCGGCGTTTTCAAGCGCGCGAAGCCATATCGAAAGTTGAACCGCCCAGCCGCCGATCGGATAGTCATCATCCTTCAATAGATAGGGAATGGAAAAATCTATCGAGAGAATTCGCATCTGACACCCCGAGCTAAATGGAACCGCAATGGGAATAACAGTTCGGCGACTTTCGAGTAGATATGACTTCAATTCAAAAGAGATGCCTCGCGGCTACCGCCGGTGTCCGCCACCGGTGCGTAACGCCACCGGCGATGCCACGCCTGAAAGATCAAAATATTCCAGATGAGGAAATAGCGCGCATTATCTCCGCTCAAGAATTCCTCCCAGAGCGAGCGAATGGCATCGATGTAAAAAATATCACCTTCGTTCAGGCTGGCTTCGCTCATCAGGTCTTCGGCCCAATTCCGCAGCGGGCCGCGCAACCAGTCCGGGAGCGGAACCCCAAAGCCCATCTTCGGCCGCTCGACCAGACGATCGGGCACATAACGGGCAAGAACCCGCCGGAGCAAGTGTTTGGGGCGCCGGGCACGCGCGTTCTGAAATGACGGCAGCCTCCAGACCCATTCAACCAGCCGATGGTCGAGGAGGGGAACGCGCACCTCAAGAGCGACAGCCATGGAGGCTCGATCAACCTTGGTCAGGATGTCATCGGGCAAATACGTACACATGTCTAGGTAGCGCATACGGTCCACCGGATCGGGCAACAGGATCCCGGGGGCTTGGCGCCAGCAGGCCGTGCGCACCTCTTGTGACCCCTTCACAAGGGTCTCTGGGTTCTGGTGGTGCGAGATGGTGTGATAGTACATGGAATCGATCGACGACTCCGAGAGGATTTGCGCCAACCGATGGGCCTTTTGGCCAACACGTGGCATGCGCCGAAAGTACGGTACACGGCGCGCTATGCCGTTGTAAGTGCCAGGCGGCACAGCGCGAATGCTTGAAGCCGCGAGGCGGCGGAGCGCAAGCGGTATCCTCGCGCTCGGTCGCCAGACGTTGTCCGTCGCTTGGTACCGGTCATACCCGGAAAACAATTCGTCTCCACCATCTCCTGACAGAGCCACCGTGACGCTTTTTCGCGTCAACGCGGAAACAATTTGGGTCGGGATCTGGGAGGGGTCGGCGAATGGCTCGTCATACATCTCGGCCAACTTCGGCACTACACCGAGAGCTTCAGCGCCGCTAACTGGAAACGTTGTATGCTCGGTCCCGAGATGCCGCGCGACGGCTTCAGCGTGTTTCGATTCGTCGAATGCAGGGTTATCAAAGCTGATGGTGAACGTCTTCACTGGTCTCAGGGAAGCTTTCTGCATCAGTGCGACGACGGTAGATGAGTCATAGCCGCCCGACAGAAAGGCGCCGAGCGGAACATCCGCAATCATGCGGCGCGATACTGCATCATGCAGCAGCGCTTCGAGCTCATCGACCAGTCCCTCTTCGTCGGCTCGAAGCGTATTGCGCTGCCCCTGCGAAACAACACCGGCCAGATCCCAGTACGCGCCCACTTCGGGGCCGCCGGCGCTCGCAATCCTGACGAACCCGGCGGGCGGAAGTTTGTAGACAGCTTCGTAGATCGTGGATGGACCCGGCACATAACCATGCCGAAGGAAGGCGGCGATCGCCCCACGATTGAGTCTCGGCTTCCAACCGGGATGCGCGCGCAGCGCCTTCAATTCTGATCCGAATAAAACGAGTCCATCGAAAATCGCCCAATAGAGCGGCTTTTCGCCCATTCGATCACGAGCCAGGAACAATTGACGCTCTCGGCTGTCCCACGCCGCAATCGCGAACATCCCGTTCAAGCGGGTGATGGTCGGCTTGACGCCCCATTGGGCGAATCCTTCGACAATAACTTCCGTATCTGAATGCCCACGAAACCGAACTCCGCAACGCTCCAATTCGGCCTTCAGTTCTCGGAAATTATACACTTCACCGTTGAATGTAATTGTATATCGGCCGTTGGCCGAGACCATTGGTTGATGCCCCATCGAGGACAGGTCGATAATTGCCAGGCGACGCTGCCCGAAGGCAATGCCGGCTTGCTCGCTCAACCAAATTCCGCTGTCGTCCGGCCCGCGGTGGCTCAGGGTCTGGGTCATTGCAGACGCCCGCCTTTTCAGATCCTGCAGGCCGCAACCATTACGCTCCCAAGTACCGGAGATTCCGCACATGCTTGAAAAGAGCTCCCTGATGAGAGGACGTCAACACATGGCATCCAAACTCACGTCTCGCAGTCTAGTATTTTGGACCGGTCGGCGGCTCGACCCTTTCGGAGTACCCATTCTCGCTCACCAGAAGCGCGCAGCAGGATCTGCTCGGCGAACCCACCTACTTTTTTCTCTATTGCTTGGTCGCCACTTGGACTAATTGTCTTCATCGCAGCGACCGTATCAAATACCTCAGCGAGGCCCAGCGAACCATGTGGGAATCCCGCGGTAACAGCCACGACATCGGAAGATGCGATCGTCAGCGTGTCCATGAGCACTATTCCTTTGCTCCGCTAGGCAGGACGTACGAAATCCTGCTGGAGGGGGCCGCACACACAAGACTCGGCGCGGCATGAGATCGCGAATTCGCCGCAGGGCAGGGTTTCTCGCGGCCGCAGGGCTGCTCGAGTACGCTCTGCAGTTTTGCGTGCCTGTCGTTCTGGTTCGCCACCTGACCACGCAGGAGTTCGGGGAGTACCGTCTGGTGTGGCTGGTCGCCGAAACAGGGTTGATCCTCTTTCCCCTGTTCCTGCCGCAGTCTCTATTCTACTTCCTGCCGCGCGCTGCTCCTGGAACCCGCCCAAAGCTGGTGGGCAACACGTTCGCAAATCTCTTCGCTCTTGGGGCACTCGCGGCTCTGTTGTCTTTAGGGCTGATGCCGGTCTCGCCGGGTTCGATTGCAGCCCTCGAGCGTCACTCGCCCCTCGTTCAGATATTCATCGGCACCTGGATATTGGCGTCGATTCTTGATGCCCTGCCGACGGCGGACGAAAAGGCGGAGTGGGGGGCCTGCGCGACGATCGCGCTTGCGATAATCAGGACAGCAGCATTGGCAGGTGCGGCGGTCGCATCTGGCGATGTCCGGTGGCTTCTGGTGGTGATGTGCGGCCTGGCCATGCTGAAGGTCGGGATCGCCGTGTTCTATGCCCTGCTTGTCGCGCATGAACGGGGGCTCGGATTCGACGGCGAACTGGCCCGAATGCAATTGATGTATTCGCTGCCCTTTGCGATAGCCAACGGCTTTTTCGCTTTGCGCGCGCAGGCCGGTCAATGGGTCGTGGCAGCGAACTTTCCGAGCTCGGCCTTTGCGCTCATCTCGATCGCATCAATGGTCAATCTCCTCGGGTCGTTGACCCGCCAGCCTCTGTGTAATGCGCTCCTGCCCAATATCAGCTCCATGGTGGGCGAGGGCAACCTTGCAGGCGCCCGCAAGCTGATATCGAAAGCGTATCTGCTGCTGGTATGCATGCTGCTGCCAGCGTTCGGGTGGCTGATAGCGACCGCGGACGAGCTTGTGGAACTGATCTATACACGCGAGTATCTCGGGGCAGCGCCGCTCATGCGGATTTATTCCGTGGGACAGATCGCGACTGTTTTCGGGAGCGGCTGGCTCCTTTCGGCGTTTGGGCTCGGCCGGCTGGCCGCGACGATCGGCGCGATATCGCTTTTGCTGTCAGTTGCTCTGAGCATCCTTGGCCTCCATTTCTTCGGCCTCGCCGGTGCGGTGGCAGGAACCGTCGCCGGTCTCGTTCTTTGGGAGTGGTGGGGGTTGATCAAGGTCGCCAAGGCGCTCGAAACCAGCTTCGCCAAATTGATACCGATGGAGCAGACCGGAAAAATCGCCTTGGTGGCTGCAGTCGGTGTGCTCGTCGCCCAGGTCGTCTCCTCGGAGCTGGACACGTCCGTCTTTCTGCGGCTCGTGGCCAAGTCTTCGGCTTTCATGACGACCATGCTGCTTGGATTCGTGCTCACGAAGGTCCATCACTCCGTGATATCTCTCGTTCGCGGCGCGAGTGAAGAAGCGCCCTTAGGAAGGCCTGAAAAACCTGACGCCGCACACGAACCCAGTCGCGTGGTAGACCCGGATCGTCTTCGGCAGGCTGACCTCTCGTAACCCTTAGGGGGAGTCCGGCGACCAGCATTGGGCTCGCCTCGACCAGGATTCGGAGCCCGGGTCCTCACGGCCGCCGCGGACGGTGAGCCCTTCCTCGCGACGACGTCCCGCTGCAGGACGAACAGCCGGCGGTAGCCGAACGCCGCCGCTCTTTGGCGCGCTATTGCGCCTAATCCCGATCGTCTATGGCCGCGTCCCGCGAAGTACGATCAAATCGGCTTGCTAACGGACCACTGACCGGTGTCCGTCGTAAACCTAACGCCTTCGTAAGAACCGATCGGCCGCGCGGATGTCGATGGTGGGTGAATGAAAATCCCAGTCTTCAGCCGGATCCCGTGAAGCGCACGGCTCTTGCCTTTGCCGATGCTTCAGATTGAAGATCTGGTCGAGCTGCGTCCGGAACAGGTCGCTCGATGATCCCGCCATCTTGTGCGCTTAGACGAGGGTCTTGCCCGCTGGCGTAGATGCCCCGATCCAACAGATCACGCAGCACTCCGATGGCGACGCCAAGCAGCAGCCCTCCAAGGGCCGATATTCCGAGCACGATTCTGGCTTTTGGCCAACTGACCTTTAAGGGAGGAAACGCCCCCGCGACGAGACTGGCCTCAAACACCGGCGACGTCTGTTGTTGCGTCGCTTCTGTCTTACGCACCACGTGGCGAAAACTGTCATAGGTGTTTTTGGTTGATTCCGCTGCGGCTGCCAGTTTTTCGATGGTCGCAGCGGAATCCGCAAGCTCTTTCCCATCCTTACGATAATCCTCCAGTGCCCTTTGGGCAGCCAATGCTTGAACGCTCAGTTCGTTCAGTCGATCCTTGACCCATTTCGTATCTTGCAAGCCGGCATTGTCCATTTGATGGGTAATATATCTTTCGACAAGCGCGTTCAGGATCTCCGCCGCTCGATCAGGATCTCTGGAGTCGAAGGTAATCTCGATGAGAAACGTAGGGCCGACACGTTTGGCCGAAAGTTTGCGTTCGAACGGTTCCAGGGCATAGCGCGCGGCGCTGGCTTCCGACTTCGGTTTACTCCAGCCGAGCAGCCGGGATATCGTGCCGCCAAATTGGCCTGTCGCAAATTCCGGGTCTTGAGCAAGGTCGAGCTTCTCGATCACGGCGGTCGCGATGCTCTCGGACTTTATGATTGCGATCTGACTTTCCACGACCGTTGACACTGCCGAAGCGTCCACCATGGCCAACTTCGAGTTTACGAGGAGTTGCGCCTTGGCGGTGAACGTCGGTACCGCGATGATGAGGTAAAGGATAGAAATGCAAAGCGCCGCGCAACAAGTCAGCGCTATGATCGGTACATGTCGTCGTATGAATCGCAGCACGGCCAGCACTTCTGCCAGCGACACGACAGGTCCTGGACGAAATTCGGGTGGCTGCCCACAGTCTCGATTTATCCGATTATCCGTATTGATCTGCAGCATTTTTTTACCAGTGCTGATAGTTGAGGCTCGGCGGCGACACCGTACTAAGGAAAAGGTCGGTTAGCGGAAGGTGCAGCAGATCAAGTCGCATCAATAAGCCACCCTCTTGGAAGGAAGGGGCAGGGGTCGCATCTGAACTTGAAGATTGCAGTTGCCCGATGAAACGAGTGGAATCCAGGGCGGCGAGCGGTAGCGCCTCCGGAATGCACTTGCCGGCGAGTACACATCGACCGAATGTACCGGAAACTTGGTAGAGGCCAGCAAATCGAAGAACACATAACCCATGGCACTCTACGACCCAGCCGCTCATCTGCGATTGAATCGTACATTCCAGGTCACTGGTTGGGAAAGGCGATAAATAGGTAACTAGGATGGTTGAGCCGCGGCGCCGCCGGATTAAGGTTCGAGCAGCCAATCCGCTAGCGTGCCCATCCTAACGGGCCTAGCGGGACTGCCAGGGTGACTCTCCCCGCAGAATTCCGTGTTTGCAGGGAACTTCGCTACCAGCGCGAGTCCGGAGCGTCCGTACCTTCGGCCGGTCCTCTACACGCCCGACGACAACTATCATCTCGATAGAGTCACGTCGCTCCGATCTGTCAACTTGCACGAGGCGAAGTGCTCAGAAGGCGAGAGCGTTGTGGTCTGGGCACGCTGCCCTTCGGCCCTGCACCGGATTTAGGCGGAGGACAAGCTCCTCAAGCTCGGCCCCGGCATGGCGGTGACGATCGAGATCAAGACTGGCGCGCGCAGGATCATCAGCTATCTACTCTCCCCGCTGGCGAGGTACAAGCAGGAATCGCTACGGGAACGATGAGCAGCAGGCTCCGGCAGTCCACGCGCTCCGCACTTCAACCCGAGGAGAGTCCCGCGCGATCTCGCGTGCCAATCACGCAAGAGCCGCGCGGGACATCCTGCCAGGCGCTTGCTGCCAGGCGCTTGCTGCCAGGCGCTTGGACGTCGGGGAAGTCGACGAAAGTGTCGCAACGCTTCTCCGGCATGGATCCGTCGCGCGACCGCAGTCGTTTCCGCGTCCTTGCGTCTACTTGTAGAGTCGCGCCGCCGTGCTAGTCCCTTGGTCCATGCCCTTATGGAGTAGACCGTCGATAGGGCGTATCGCGACCGATCGGGCGTATCGCGACGTGATTAGACTGAGGGACCAATGGAGCTGACTCTTCGATCTGCTCCATTTCGGAGATCGCCTCGAGAGTCTTCGCGATCCCTCTGCGTGGATCTACGGTTGTGGTCGCGCGACCGCTTGTCGTTCGTACCAGCGACCCATGGTTCATTCCCCAGATCGCGGCTTGTGTCCGGTTCTGGACCCGGATCTTGCGCAGAATCGCCTTGACGTGAACCTTCACGGTCGCTTCGGCGATCTTGATCTTTCTGGCAATGCACTTGTTGGAATCGCCTTCGATAAGGCAAGATAGAATTGCCTTTTCTCGCGGAGAGAGCTGCGGCGAGATCGCGTCATCTGCAGCGGCGACGATCGCTTGCTCGCATTCGCGGGGCTCCGCCGTTTCGCGTTCGCGATTGGCATCAAGGGCGAATGACAGGAATGCAGGCGGGAAGACGGTCTCGCCCATCGTCACGAGCTCGACGGATTTGATGAATGCATCGCACGAATTGACGTTCACGAAGTAGCCGTTGGCGCCCGCACGAAATGCGGAAGCAAGGTCAATTGGCCGATAATTGTCGGATACGATCGCAATGCGCGCTTCCGGATAACGATCCTTCACAAATCCGATCTGTGCTATCGCGAGATTGAAACCCTCGCCCGAATGGACGATAAGGAACATCAGTTTCTCGGCTTGAAGTGAACTCGGCAATTCCTCGGGGCTCGACGCCGAGACCGGGATGTGAAAATTTGCCGCGTGCAGAATTTTAGCAATGCCTTCTCTAATCAAAACGTTCTTTCCAATAAGAACGGTCTCGCAAGACTGCCGCCTCCTCATTTCACCCTCCAGCCAACTACGCAGTGACACAACAGCGATGACGGTTGAACTTAATTTGGTTTATAATGTCCCGCGGGAACGAGCCTTCGTTTGGTCGTTCTCCGTCGGTTTCTGGTCTTCGGAAATATCGAGGTACCTCGATCGGGATCCTCATGCTATTTTGATGTTGCCCTGCCTATCCTTTCGCTGTGGATTTCGGGAAATCCATGTTGCTTAAGCTTTTATAAATGGTAGACGCGAATTTTAAATTGCCCTATATGTCATTCGTTGTAGGTCGCACTGCGTAAAAGCAATGCAAGACGGTTTCGGCGCCTATGCGTGAACTGAATGACGGTGTTCATTTGATGTTGAAAAAAATTTCGGCGTACTTCCTTCACATAAGCAACGTGCGCTCGAATACAGAGGCCCACGGCGTGTCATAGTCCTCTCCAGGAGATTGAGTGGATCGCGGTTCGTCGCCGCCGAGAATTGCGCTGTTAGCGTGTCCGTCAGCAAGCGTTGGCCCGGCGCAGTCCGAGCGCGTGGTTCTATTGAAGTGCAGATTGCTGGCTGAGAGTTGGGAGGCGAACTGCGGCCGGCACCGGTTAACCTAAGTAGGGGCTGCCGGATAGCTTATATTAAACATGTTTGTATTAGTATATTAAGCATGTTTGTATTAAACATGTTTGTATTAGTATCAAGCATGTTTGTATTAAAAGAAATTTCGGATCATTCTAACTTCAGCAACTGAATAGCAGAAGGTGCACGGAGTTTATGTTTGGAGGAGCGACTGGCTTAGGAGCGCCCGATGCGACCTACTAGTGTAGTCATTGCAGATCGGCATCCGGTGGTCTTGCAGGGACTGAACGAGGTGCTTGGTGCCGCGGCCGATTTCAATATCGTTGCATCTTGTAGCGACGTCGGGAGTTGCATCGAAGCGATCCGGAACTTGGCGCCCGATATCGCGATTGTCGATTCCGCGATGCCTGAGCTTGCCGCCGCGAGAATTCTTTCGGCCGTCGATTCGGAAGATCGATCGACGCATTTGGTGTTTTTCGCCCCGAGTGAGGATTGCGAACTGTTGCTCGCGACGACGGCCGTAACCTTTAGTATCATTCTGAAAGACACCGATATAAAGGCCCTGTTGCAGTCGTTGCGGCGTATCGCCGATGGTCACAGGCTGCTGCCCTCGGCCCCGTCCGGGTCGATTGTGTCGCACGAGCAGGGCTCGAACGCAGGGAACGGGCTGACAGCGCTGACTGAACGGGAGCGTCAGATCATGCGTCTGGTTTCGGAAGGATTGTCGAACAAGGAAATCGGGCGGCGCTTGAATATTGCCGACGGCACCATCAAGGTGCACCTTCACCACATCTTTCAGAAGCTTGAAATCAGCAATCGGACAGTCCTCGCAGCTCTCGCCATCTCGCAACAAGATCGTGCGCGCGCCCCGCGGGAGAAGGCTCCGCATCCCGGGCTGAGTCCGACAAGCGGAGAGCGCTGAGAAGACCCACGCACCCATTTTTTGTCGACGCGGGATAGATGGCGTCAAATTGGAAGCGTCTGGCTCCGGCCGCTGTCTCAGTCCCGATGCGGCAGGAGCACGCCGACACGATTGATCCGAGCGACCTGTTTAATTACCGAAGATTGATTTCAAGCGCGGCTCGATTGGCGTGGCCATGGTCGGAAGCTTATTGGGTAGCCCCCAGGGCTGGCAGTTGATCCAAAAATCGCAGCCAAGCCGCGGGGAGGGCAGTGTAGTTATTCGTCAGCTGCAACTCTTGTCGATCGTGGTTTGTGTCCGTGTTAGGTAAGGAAGTCGCGGGCAACAGATCGGCTCCAGATGCGGTCGCAGATGTGTGCCGACTGGATTTCGGCATAACTGGAGCGGCGGCCCTGATTCTTCCTGCCCTGCCCCCAAGTGGTCAGGGCCGTTCCTCTGTCGTTGGCCCGCCAGCACGACTCAAAACCGTGTGGTTGAGCTGAAAGCGTGTGCGGACGCATCTTGATTTCTCTTCAGTTCCATCGTGCCGGTGAGGATATGGAAATTTGGAGCGCGGCCGGCGCGGCTTTTCCTTTGTGATCACGTATGAGACCCCTGCCGGCGCCGCTTTCATGGACGTGCCGGCTATGTGCCTCCTTGGCGGCCGCTTTACCGGGTAACGGCGCGATCAAAATCGTCGGTTCGGCGTCCACTTTCGCGGACGCGGAGAAGGCCTGCGACATGATGCTTGAGCATCTGAAGGGGCTGCCGCTGAATGAAGCGTCCAGCTTGCGGTCAGGCTAGGTCGACATTCGAATGTTTTGGATCCGACAGGACGCCCTGTGACGGGGATGTCCGATTCTCGGCGCTCAGGCGGTGCTACCGGCGTCGACCGTTACCACGGTGCCGGTGATGTTCCGGCCTCCTTCGCCGAGAAGATATTCGACCATGGAAGCGACGTCGTCGGCTTCGGGCAGGTGGCGCAATGCGCTGCGGCTGGCAACGCGTCGACGGCCTTCTTGGTCCAAGGAGCTGGTCAATTCCGTGTCAATGAAGCCGGGCGCGATCGCGTTCACTGTGATGCCGACCCTGCCGACTTCTCGGGCCAGCGAACGGGTGAAGCCGGCAACGGCGGCTTTGGACGCGGCATACACAGACAGGCCGCTGTAGCCTGTCGAGGCGATGATAGAGGAGATGTTGACGATCCGCCCCGCGCCGTCGGCCATCATATGACGTGCCACGTATTTAGTTAGGATGATCGGCGACAGTACGTTCAGGCGGATCAAGGCCTCAATCTCGGAATTATGCATGGTGGCCAGCAGCCCATCGGTACCAATCCCCGCATTGTTGACGAGGCCGTAGATCGGGCCGAATTCATCGCGCACTGATTTCGCGAAGCCCGAGATCGTTTCAGTGACCGCAAGGTCACAGGCGCGGAAATGCAGACGCCGTTGTGCCTCGCCGGCTGCGGCTGCAAACTGTCCACTCTCGCGGCGGGCCACCGCGACTACATTGTAGTCGCCGGATGCGGCGAGCCGGTGCGCGATGGCAAGACCAATACCGCGGCTGCCGCCAGTGACGAGGACGTTACGCATCGGTGCGCGCCAGTTTGCCCGCTGCCGTGACGTCGAGCCGCTCGACGAACCGGATCACCGCCGGCACCTTCCATACTGCCAGGCAATCTTTGCAGCGCCCGAGGATCTCGGCGCGAATCATCTCGTGGTGCTCCGCATCGGTGCAGTGGGCGAGGACGACATCCGCGACCACAATGGCGCCGGTGATCGGGCTCCTGCGCGATCGCGCGCGCGACATCTGGACGGAGACATGCCGGTTGATCACGGCTTCCACCTCCTCCGGATGCACCTTTAACCCGCCGATGTTGATGATGCCGCCTCGTCGGCCCACGAAGTGGTATCGCTCGCCGCGCAGCTCGACCATATCGCCGGTGTCGACGAACCCGTCGGTGTCGGCGAGCGGCGGCGCGTCGGAGCCGACATAGGAGCGCGCGGTACGATGGGAACGGATCCGCAGCGAGCCGTCGACCACCTTCATTTCAACGCCAGCGTGATTCTGCTTCATCAGGTGGGCAGGAAAACCCTCGCGCCCATCGTCAACGCTGAAACCGACGCCGGCCTCGGTTGAGGCATAGGCGTGCCCGATTGACGCATGCGGAAACGCCCTGGCCAGGCCGTCGAGCACCGGCTGGTCGGCGATTTCGCCCGACAGACGGACGTAGACCGGTGAGAAGTTGGCGGATGCGCCGCTCATCAAGAGCTTGCGCCAGTGCGACGGGGTCCCGGAGATGTGGGTGACGCCGCCCGCGCGCAGCCGCGCGACATAGGAAGCGACGGCTTCCCCGGGTTCCGACAGCACCATCGATCCACCGCCGATCACGGCCCGCAGGAAAATTTGCAGTCCGCCGTAGCGGCGGATGTCGTAGAACGTCGCCCAGGTTGCGTTCCGGTGGCGCGCAGGCCCGTCGGCGATGATCGCGCCAGCGAGCCCATCGAGCGTATGTCGAACAATCTTCGGCAGCCCCGATGTGCCTGAGGTCAGCATTAGCCACTCGGTCGCGCGATCGACCTCCGATCCCATGGCCCTCCGTTGAGGCAGGTCGACGCCGATAACGATGTACTTGCCAGCACGGCTTCGGTGGAACGGGCGATCGGTGACGATCGTGTCGATATCGGCCTGTTCGAGCAGGACCTCCAGGCGATCCCAATCGAGATCGGGCGGGCATAGAAGCAGGCGGCGGGCCACGCCGTCGAGCTCGATCATAGCTAGTGCGGAGAGCAGCTGTCCCGATGTCGCAAGCAGCACCGAGCGGCCGGACAGCTCGCAGGATCTACGGCTCAGGCAGCTGTGCTGGATTATGTCGGTCAGCGATACAACGTGCAGGCCATCGGAAATCGTGCGGCTCTTCAGTTCCGGGCCGAGGTATTGGCGCAGCGCGATGATGTCAGGCGGGGACATTCTCGTAGGCTCTGACAAACTCGCCCAGGGTAGACGGGAAGGCTGCGTCCTCGGCGACAGTGAAGGGATCGACACCGAGCTCGTCCTCCAACCGCGCCACGAGAATGGCGAATGCCAGCGAATCGAACCCGGTTTCGTTCAATGACAGATCGTCCTCAAGCGCCGGAAGCGTGACCTTCTGTTCCTCGGCAATTTGTTTCATCGCGGAGAAAATTTTCGATTTGACCGACATAGTACACCTCACATCTCGGCTTTCCGAGCCGATGTTAGAGCCTGATTTCGCCCGCGACAATGCGGCCGTAGACCGCCCGGTCCATCGAAACATAGTCGCCGGTCGTTGGATCACGCAGGAACAGCGGATCGTCCACGGCCGAAGGATCAAATCCCTCGCGGATCAGCCGCTGCTTCTTCTGCTTAAATGTGTCGGTCGCTTCGAGCGCCTGGCACAACCTGACGAAGGCTGGAACTGCATACCGCGGAAGCCGATACGAGACATGTTCTCTGAATATCCCGAAATCGAAACGTCGGTCCACGACCAAAGCGACCATGCCGGCGCGACCATCGGCCCCGGATACGGCGACCCCATAGGTCGAGGCGTCGAGAACACCGGGGCAGTCCCTGATTGCAGCGTTTACTTCGCTTGTCGAGACGTTCTCGCCCTTCCAGCGGAAGGTGTCGCCCACGCGATCGACAAAGTGTAAGTAGCCCTGCTCATCGCGCAGCATCAGATCACCGGTGCGGAACCACGCGTCGCCCTCGGTAAAGGCGTTGCGCAAGATCTTTTTCTCGGTCTCGGCCGGATCCGTGTAGCCCTCGAAAGGTACGCCGTCGCGATCGGCGCTGCCGATGCGCCCGATAGCTTCGCCCGTCTCGCCAGGGGCGCAGGCGATGCAGAGCCCGGCCTCGCTGCGGAGTGGGCCGCCGCTGTCAGCATCGACCTTGATGATCGAGGCGGGAAAGCGATGCGCCAGCACCGGTGGGATCCGGCCGATCGACCCGGGTTTTCCTTCGAGATTGAACAGCGAAAGATTGCCTTCCGTTGCGGCGTAGAATTCGAGGATCTGCGGAATCGCGAATCGGCTCGCAAACACCTCCCAGATGTCGCCGCGCAATCCGTTGCCGACAGCCAGTCGCAGCCGGTGTCGGGCCTCTGGCTTGGACGACTGCGCCTTCAGCAGATAGCGGCAGAGCTCGCCAATATATTGGAAGACGGTGCAGTCGAAACGCACGATGTCGTCCCAGAATCTGCTGGCAGAGAATTTCTCCGCAATCACCACCGAACCGCCCGCGCAGAGCATGCTGCACGGGGCCACGACACCGCCCACGGAGTGATGGAGCGGCAGGCAATCGTAGAGACGATCATCGATGGAGGCGTCCGTCACTCCGGCAAACCATCCGCCCCAGGTGAGAATGCGGCGATGACTGACGTTCGCTGCCTTCGGTAGTCCCGTAGTGCCCGAGGTATAGATTAGGAGCGCGCGTTGATCGATAGTGACGTCGCCGCGTTCGGCGGAGGACAGCGGACTTGGTTCGAACGCGGCGAGCGCCGCATCCAGATCGCCGCTTGCGTCATCGGTGCCAAGGATCCAACTTTGCGGCACGCGGCGCAGGTGCGGACGGGCGCTCTCAAACGCATCCACGCTATCCGCAGCGAGGATGAGGTGATCCGCATCCGCGACGTCGATGCAATGCGCTAGAGATCGGCCGACCAGCTTGGTATTGATCAGTGCCACTGTCGCGCCAACGCTGCTGATGCCGAGCCAGCAGGCGAGGTAGTCCGGCTGGTTGGGCATCAGCAGACAGACGGTGCGGCCGGCTTGGAGGCCGAGGCCCCGCGCCCAGCGCGCATACCGGTTGACGCGGGCGGTGAGTTCGCCATAGGTGAAGGATTGACGGTCCGAGAGCAAGGCAGGTCGTTCGGGCTGATGCTGTGCCCATTCTTGCACAATATCGGCGAGCAACCGCCGCGGTTGGGCTTCGACCCGCGCCGTTTGTGCAATTGCCTGCAGCCAGGCCTTGGCGGCGGAGCGTCTGCGCCGCGGACCGCCGGGTTCCGCCCCGCGCGGGATCTCGGCTGTCTTCACGGACTGTTCTTGCAGTAGGGTTGGGTCGACATCGGCGCGCACCTGCCCGCTGGTCGACGAGTCACGGCCAGAGCGACGTTGCAATCACTCTCGACGCGGCTCGCGAGGTTGTCGAAGTAGAATCTCTTTTCGGCCGATGTCATCCCGGTTCAGGTCCGAGCTGGTTAAGGATCATTCGCTCCACGGTCTTCACCGACTGGAAATTTTCTGGCGTGATCTCAAGTTGGGGGAGGACGAGATCGAATTCGGCTTCAACCTTGAGCATCAGCTCGACCATGCCCATCGAGCTCAGCCCGATATCCACCAGCCGTGACTCTGGGTGGAGATCGGCGGTGATCGCGTTCTGCTGGAGGACGCTCCTAACGACGGATAGAACACGGTTTTGAACGTTGACGACAATGTCGTGCATTTCACTGGCCCCCTCGGCGCAGCCGGAAGTGATCACAATCCGGGAGGACGATAACCGACTGCTCCTCGGCTCAATAGCTCTGCTTCGGAGGTACCTCGCCTGGGAGTGGAACTAGCGTGACACCCTCTTCTGCGCCAACGACGCAGCAACGGAAATGGGCTAGCTGTTCATTTTGAGCGGAATTCATTTCGACTTGGTCGCGTCGTTCAAACATAAGAACAGGAGGCTTTGGCCATGAGTGTGCAGGAGGTCAAGCTCCGCAACTTCGCTTTGGAAGTCGGCCGAGCGGGTTATGGTTCCTCATTTCGACAGCGGATGGCGAGTGTCGCAGAGGTCGCTGCGACGGAGGCTGAGGCAGTCGATCGCGAGGCGCGCTTCCCGCAGAAAGCGATCGACGCTGCGCGCGAGGAGAGACTTTTGGGCGCTCAGATTCCGATCGAGCTCGGTGGGGACGGCGCGTCTATCTCCGAGGTGACCGATATGTGTTACGGGCTCGGCCGCGCTTGCGCCTCTGCCGGAATGATCTTCGCGATGCATCAGACCAAGATCGCGTGTCTGGTACGCCACGGCGCGGGCAGCGATTGGCACGAAAGTCTCATGCGCCGCGTGGCCGCCGAACAGTTGCTGCTTGCATCCTCGACGACGGAAGGTCAGAACGGCGGAAACATACGCTTCAGCTCGGCCGCAGTGGAACGCGCTGATAACGAGATTTCGCTCGTGCGCGACGCGACGGTGATTTCGTACGGTGCCGAGGCGGACGGCATCGTCACAGTCGCCCGCCGCTCTGACTCTTCCGCTGGATCCGATCAGGTGCTGCTCGCCATCACCCGTGACGATTATACGCTGGAGCCCACTCTCGCGTGGGAAACGCTTGGCATGCGAGGGACCTGCAGCGCGGGGTTCAAGTTGAACTTCAGGGGCACCGCGGACCAGATATTCCCTGTGCCATACGAACAGATTCATGCGCAGACGATGACGCCCGTCGCCCACTTGTGCTGGTCCTCGGTCTGGGCTGGGATCGCGGCTGCGGCGGTGGACCGCGCGCAGCTCTTCATCCGCAAGGCCGCCCGCGGGTCGGGCGGGAATATGCCTCCCGGCGCTGCGCATTTCACCGCTGCCAAAATGACGCTGACGAAAATGCGCGCCATCATCGCCGCGAATCTCCAGCTCTACGAGGCTCGCGAACGGGACGAGCGCGCGCTGTCGTCTGTCGACTTCCAGTCCTCGATCAATCTTCTCAAGGTGGAAGCCTCCGAGCTCGCGGTCACGGCGGTCATGCACGCGATGCGCGCCTGCGGCCTATCAGGTTATCGCAACGACACCGACGTGAGTATCGGCCGCCATCTGCGCGACGTGCTTTCCGCTCCGATAATGATCAACAATGACCGGATCCTCGCCAGTGTCGGTAGCGCCACGCTGATGAGCACCGTCCCGAAGTCCCTGCGCGATTGATTTTTCCACAGAAGGAATGGGCTTGATGAACGTGGCCATTGTTGAAGCACCCGGGGATGCCACTCCGATTCCGGCCGATCCGTTAGACCATCTCGCCGATGCGCTGTTTCACGAGATGGGCTCTCCCGGGATCTATGGCCGCACCGCCCTCTATGAAGGCGTCGTGGAGCGAATTGGGGCGGTGATCTCACGGAATCGCGAACCGAATACTGAGGTGATGCGCTTCCCGCCCGTGATGAACCGTGCCCAGCTTGAGAAGTCAGGCTATCTGAAGAGCTTTCCCAACCTCCTCGGCTGCGTCTGTGGCTTGCACGGCACGGAAAGCGAGATTGACGCGGCGGTCAGCCGCTTCGATGCCGGCGGTGACTGGACTGCGTCGCTATCGCCGGCTGATCTCGTTCTGTCGCCGGCCGCCTGCTATCCTGTCTATCCGATCGCGGCGAGCCGAGGTCCCGTGCCGGCAGGCGGCTGGAGCTTCGACGTGGCCGCCGATTGTTTCCGTCGTGAGCCCTCGCGCCATCTCGACCGGCTTCAGTCCTTCAGGATGCGCGAATTCGTTTGCATCGGTAGTCCCGATCACGTCTCCGCGTTCCGCGAGCGCTGGATCATACGCGCCCAGAAGATGGCGCGAGATCTCGGGCTAACCTTCAGGGTCGACTATGCCAACGACCCGTTCTTTGGCCGGGTCGGTCAGATGATGGCGGTGAGCCAAAAGCAGCAGTCACTGAAGTTCGAACTGCTGGTGCCTCTGCGCTCCGAGGAGCGACCGACCGCCTGCATGAGCTTCAACTACCACCGGGATCATTTCGGCAGCGCCTGGAGCATCGTCGATGGGGCCTCTGAGCCGGCCCACACCGCCTGCGTGGCTTTCGGAATGGACCGTCTCGCCGTCGCCATGTTCCATACTCACGGCAAAGACGTCGCCCTGTGGCCGATCGCGGTGCGTGAGCTGCTTGGCTTCGCGCAGAGCGATCGTGGGGCGCCGCCAGTATTCGAGGAGTTCCGATGCGCCAGGGAAGTCGGGAGCTAGCCCGGGATCGAGAGGCGGCGGGGCCAGCCTCCATGAGGAGAGAGACTCTCGCGGTCCACGGCGGCTTCGAGTGCGATCCGGCAACCAAGGCCGTTGCCGTACCGATTTACCAGACCGCCTCATATGCATTCGACAGCGCCGATCACGGAGCCGCGCTCTTCAATCTCGAAGTAGACGGCTTCCGCTACACCCGGATTGGCAATCCGACCAACGCCGTGTTGGAGAAGCGCGTTGCCGCCCTGGAAGGTGGCATCGAGGCACTCAGCGTAGCCTGTGGTCAGGCCGCGGTGAATTATGCGGTGGTCAACATCGCGGAGATGGGCACCAACATCGTCTCGATTCCGCAGCTCTATGGCACCACGCATACGCTGTTCGCGCATATCCTGCCGAGGCAGGGCATCACCGTCCGGTTTTCGGAAGACGACCGGCCGGAGAACGTGGAAAGACTGATCGATGACGATACGCGAGCGGTGTTCTGCGAGAGCGTCGGGAATCCGGCTGGAAACGTCTGCGACATCGAAGCGATGGCTGACGTCGCGCACAGGCACGGCGTTCCGCTCATCGTCGACAACACGGTACCGACACCGATCCTGCTCAGGCCGATCGAATACGGCGCAGACATCGTCGTGGAGTCGCTAACGAAATTCATGGGCGGGCATGGCACCACACTCGGTGGAATTATCATCGACAGCGGCAGGTTCCCGTGGGCGGAGCATCGCCGGCGCTTCCCGATGATGAACGAGCCAGAGAATTCCTACCACGGTCTGGTCTTCACCGAGCGGTACGGAGCTGCCGCCTACATTGCCCGTTGCCGCGCCGTCTCCCAGAGGACCATCGGCGCGGTCCTGGCGCCGATGAACGCTTTCCTGCTGCTCCAGGGCATTGAGACCGTCGCGCTCCGGATCGAGCGGCACGTCGAAAATGGCGACAAGGTCGCGCGGTTCTTGCGCAATGACCGCCGTGTCGGCTGGGTGAATTACGCGGGCTTTCACGACAGCCGCTATTACGCGCTGACACAGAAGTATTTAGGTGGCCGGGGGTGTTCGCTACTGACGTTTGGCGTGGCTGGTGGCTTCGAGGCGGGCAAGCGGTTTTATGACGCGCTGAAGCTGTGCAAGCGGCTGGTCAATATTGGCGACGCGAAATCGCTCGCCTGCCACCCTGCATCGACCACGCATCGGCAAATGTCGCCCGAAGAACAGGACAAAGCCGGGGTGCGCCCCGAGATGATCAGGCTGAGCGTCGGAATCGAGCACATCGACGACATCATCGCGGATCTCGATCAGGCCCTCAGTGCCGCGAACTGATGTTTCGTCAACCATGAAGGCATTCGGATGACTGTCTTGATCGACATAGATTCGCACGAACACCACCTCTTCTCGAGAGCGCGGATTAGAGGCGCTGATGCCATGGCGTCAATTGACAATCAGGCGGAGTGTCTTGACATCGCGATTATCAACAACATGTCGGATGCTGCCTTAATGTCAACCGAGCGCCAGCTGTTCGACCTGCTCGATGCGGCGGCCGGACGACTTTGCGTCAGGCTGCATTTCTATACGATGGCCGCGACACCCCGTTCGGAATGGGGGCACGATTACGTCGGTCGATATTACCGTGGCATCGACGATCTGCTGAACCGGCGTCTGGATGGGGTGATCGTGACCGGCGCCGAACCCAAGGCCGCCAGCCTGACGGAAGAGCCATATTGGAACAGTTTCGCGGAGATCGTCGACTGGGCCGAGGAAAATACCGTGTCGTCGGTGTTTTCCTGTCTGGCCGTCCATGGGGTCGTCCTCCACACGGACGGCGTTCCGCGCCACAAGCTGCCTACGAAGTGCTTCGGTGTCTTTGCTCAAACAAAGACGAGGCGTCATCCCTTGATGCAAGATGTGCCTAAGACCTTCAGAATACCGCACGCCAGGTGGAACGAGGTGGAGGAGGGGAATCTCGCGAGCTGCGGATACTCGGTTCTCACCTGGTCGGCCGAGGCCGGCGTCGATTGCTTCGTCAAGCAGCGGAAGAGGAGCCTGTTCGTCCATTTCCAGGGCCACCCGGAATACGAAACGCAGAGCCTGCTCGGCGAATACAGGCGAGATATGGGTCGCTTCCTCCGGGGAGAGAACGAAGTCTGTCCGACGATACCGAAGGGCTACTTCGGCGAAAAGGCGGAGGAGATACAGGTCGCTTTCCGACAGAAAGCCCTTTCCGACAGGCACCCTGAGCTTTTCGCCGACTTTCCAGCCGATCAAATAGCGAAGGACCTGAACAACGTCTGGCATCTGCCGGCCAAGCGCATATACCGCAACTGGTTGCTGTACCTGGCGTCGCAGCGAGTTGAACGCTCAAAGCCGCTAGGGACGCGAGCGGCGGCACTGTCCGCAGCCGGAATTTCGGCACGTCGCCATGTTACCGCTCGATCCGCTCGCGCTCGCCAAGCCTAATGACCAAGACGCGACTCGGATTTTATGAGTGAGAATTCGGACCATGATCCGTTGCCGCGAGATAGGCATAGCTGATTTTGACGCCATCACCGATCTTCTCGCAAGCGGTTTTCCGATGCGATCGCGCGACTACTGGGTCGAAGGACTCGGGCGCATGTCAGGGCGTGAGGTACCCGAGGGCTTTCCGCGCTTCGGCTACCTGCTTGACCACGATGGAGCGCCCGTCGGCGCTCTGCTGTTGATCCACACTGCACGGAACGATGACGGCTGTACCTCGATCCGCTGCAATCTCTCCAGCTGGTATGTGGAACCTGCCTTTCGCAGCTACGCTCCGATGCTGGCCAAGGTCGCGCAGCGTCACAAGGACGTCACCTACATCAATATCAGTGCGGCGCAATGGACTTGGCAAGCCATCGAAGCTCAGGGTTTCCGCCGCTATTGCGGCGGCATGTTCTTCTCGTTTCCAGCGGTTTCGCGTCCCGCCCAAGCTATGCGTGTCGAAGTCGTCGGGCAGGACGCGCAGGCGGTCGCCGGCTTGTCCGAAGCTAACGCCGCGCTGCTTACACGTCACGCAGCCTATGGCTGCCTCAGCTTGGTATGCCGCGCTGCGGATGACCGCGCCTTTCCGTTCGTCCTGCAGCCGATGCGAATCCGCAGGATCGCACCTCTCGCCATGCAGCTGATCTATTGCGCGCATGTGGCGGACTACGTCGTGTGCGCCGGCGCGATCGGCCGCTTCCTGCTCTGGCGTGGCCGAATCTCCGTCGCTGTGGAGGCCAACGGCCGCATGAAGGGCCTGGTCGGGCTCTACAGGGAACGTCGCAAATACTTCAAGGGTCCGCATCGCCCCCGGCTTGCCGATCTGTCGGATTCCGAGCTGGTGATCTACGGACCATAACTCCATCGTCCCGATATGGAGGTTCGCCATGGTTTCCAAAACGAAGTCCGTTAGCCATTCGCGGACATGGACATTCTTCCACGGGGAATGGCACGAGGGCAATGTGCCGATCATGGGGCCGCGTACCCATGGGCTCTGGCTCGGTTCGACCATCTTTGACGGCGGTCGTGCCTTTGAAGGCGTTACACCTGACCTCGATCGTCATTGCGCCCGCGTCAACCAATCTGCGGTCAACTTTGGGCTGAAACCGGTCGTTGATCTCGACACGTGGCTGGGATTGGCGCGTGAGGGTATCGCCCGTTTCCCCACCAATGCTGAACTCTACATTCGCCCGATGTACTGGCCGCAGAACGGCATCGGCGGCGGCGTGCTCTTCGATCCGGAGACGACGGACTGGTGCCTTTGCATCTACGAATCGCCGATCCCGGAGCCTAAGGGCAGCGCGATCACGCTGTCGCCGTTCCGCAGGCCGACCACCGAATGCGCGCCGGCCGATGCCAAAGCATCATGTCTCTACCCCAACAGTTCCCGTGCGCTCATGGAGGCCGCATCGCGGAACTTCCAGAATTGCCTGATGTTGGACATGCTCGGCAACGTGGCGGAGTTCGGCAATTCCAACGTGTTCATGGCGAAAGAGGGCGTTGTTTATACGCCGGCGCCAAATGGCACGTTCCTGAACGGAATCACGCGGCAACGCGTGATCGAACTTTTGCGCGGTGACGGCAGCACGGTGATCGAAACAACGCTGCGCTATGCCGATTTCGTCGCCGCGGACGAGATCTTTTCGACCGGAAATTTCGCCAAGGTCGCGCCCGTGATCCGGATTGACGATCGGCAACTCTTGCCCGGGCGCTTTTATGCGCGTGCACGAAAGCTGTATTGGGACTTCGCACACGGGATGAAGCTTGTGGCGTGAGAGGGGATAGCTGAATGATATCGGAATCGGCGCTGCCGATGTGAGCAATTGCGGAAATGATACTATGCCCTCTGGGAGCCCGAAGGATATTCTGCGTTCATTGCACATGGTTTATTTGAAGCGCGCTAGGGATTGCCGTGACGAACGATGCTGCGGTTTTCGACGCCTTGCGTTTCGGTCCGCGAATTGGTGCGAGAGTTTCAACGGGCAGGACAGGCACGATCCCTTATCGTTTGGCCATTGTCCTGACGAATGGATTGACGGGAGCGGCGACGTCGACCTCGAACTGGGCCGGAAGTTCTGCTATCGGCTGGCGTTGATGATACGATCGGCCTCGCGACCAGTCAGGGAGGAGTCAGGATGAGCGCGCTACGGTAAGCAATTCCAGACCGGAAGATGACGATGCGAACACTCGTTTCGCTCCGTGCCGCCCTAGCCCGATTCTCAGCGCCGATGACCCTGAGCTCGTCCACCGCGAATGCGCAAGTGCATCTATGATGCGGCGCCAGGCGTCCGCCCGCCTCCAGGGGCTCCGGATCGTAAGATCCAGAACATGCCATTGAGGGCGCGACGGTCATTTTACCCGAGGAACGCCACGCGGCTTGTTGGGTAGCATCGGCTTGATCGCAGCCCACTCTTCGTCAGCGTACTGCATAATTCGCCTCCTCGATCAGGAGCTTGAATCTGAGAAGCGGAAGGACGTTGAGACCGGCGCGTTCGATGGGGTGGCATCGGCGAGGCGAGGTCGGTCGAAAAAAATCAACGATGAGTCGAGAAACGCCACCGGACCCACAGCCGCCTGGCCGCGGCGAAAGCGGGTGGATGACGCTGCTTCAGCTCCCGCACGGTGCGGGCGCGCAGCACGTGGGGCATGCCGCGCCAGGACAGTGCGAGGCGGAGATCCGTCAAGCAGAGCGGTCTGGCGCCGAAACGCCGCTTGTAATCGTGATCGCCAATGCCGAGATCGAAGTGCCGCACGCCTTGCCGGTGCAGGGCCGCCATCGTCCGTTCGATGCAGAGCTGACCGGGCGAGCAGTTCGACCATTGCCCGCCGGCATTGGTGTTGCGCAGCAGAGAATATTGCGCGCCGTGCCTCAGTCCGAGGGTGGTGGCCACGACCTCGTCGCCGCAGATCAGCGCCGAAACAACGGCGTAGCCGTCTTTGAGGCCGCGGCGGACGACGTCGCGGTAGAACGTCGCGTTACGAGGTTCGTCGAGGACGAACTTCTCTGACAGCTCCTTCATGCGCTTGTTCTGCTGGCGATCCATTACATCGAGAATGCGCAGCGCTTCGTCGACGTCGGCGGCCATTTCGAATCTCGCTCCGCGATGGCGGGTGAAGACGCGCCAGCGGCGCGGCAACTGGATCTTGGCGATCGAGGCGCGATAGTCCTCGAAACAATCACCCAACTCGACGAGATTGCCGTTCACCGAGCAGGGGGTCGCCCGCTCGGCCGCTGCCAGCGGGTTGGGGCGCCCACGGATCTCGGGCGGCATCTTCTCCAGGTTGATCAGGTCGGGATGCTCGGGCAACCGGCGCAACGCTGACAGGAATACGGAGGTGATAATGTGCAGGCTCGCGGAGTCGCGCGGCGCGTCGGATGCCAGGATCGGCGCGTTGTAGTCGCTGCGGCCGAGATCGGCGAACTCGACCACGCGCGCGCGGCCGCGTCTGCCGCACATCAGCGGAACGAGCGCAATGTCGCGCCGCGTGTCAGCAGCCACGATGAAGGCGATCAGGGGAGTGGAGTCAAAAGAGCGGTACCACGCATCAAGCCAGTGCTTGTGCTGAAAGACCGTGGCGCAGCCGCCGTCGCCCCACCGCAAGGAGGCTTCAGCCCAATCGCGGACAAACTCAACGCCAAAAAACGACCCGGCCTGGTCCATGCTATTTTGTGCTCGTGAGCCAGCAGTGCCATCGCGATGAAGAGCGCTTGTACCGCGCTCAAAATCGCGCTGTTAGAGGACGCGACGTCGCACCTCTTTAGAGATATGACGCAATACGCCAGTTGGGGCGATCCGGTCTTGCCGACCGCTCGAATGGAACCCATGCGCTCCAAGCAATGTTCGCATTCTGACAGCCGAAGCTCTTGCTGAAGTGCCGAGTGCGGCGGCGAGGCTTATTACGAGGCCAGACCGCCAGGAGCGACGACGCTGTTGAAAGTTCACTACCTCTCGGGCTGATCGCCCCTCCCGGCTGTGCTGACCCGTGCTAATGAGGTGATTGAACGGAAGGGCTTCTTACGTTGCCAATGTCAGCTCTGGGGCTCTTCTGCCGCATCGCGCGATGCGCTATTCCGCCCGCTGCGCTAGCAAGTCGGCCTCCTCGTCGAAAATAACCCGCCGGGGCCGGTCAGGCACTGCCTATCGCACTCGGTTATTTAGATGGATTGTCGAGAGCACGGGAGTCGTGTTCGAAGCCAAATTCACGCTGCATTGGCTGTGCTCCGAAGAAGCTGCCGCGGAAAAGCAGATGGCGTAACTGCAGCACAACATGTTGGTGATCCAATCGCACACGCAACTGGACATGCTCAGTAACGTAGCGGAGTTCGGCAATTCCAACTTGTTCATGGCAAAAGAGGGCATTGACTATACGCTGCGCCGAATGGCATTGAGCGGCGGCGCGTGATCGCTTTTGCGCGGTCACGATATTACCCTCTTGGAACCGACGCTGCGCTACGCCGATTAGTCGCCGCGGACGAGATCTTTTCGACCGGCAATTTCGCCGGGGTTCGCGCCTGTGCTCCGGATTGATGATCGGCAACTCTTGCCCGGGCGCTTTTATGCGCGTGCACGAAGCTGTTTTGGGGCTTTGCACACGGGGTGAAGCTTGTGGCGTGAGAGGGCTATGTCGACCCGAACTGGCACGGATTTTCTGTTACCGGCTTGCCTTTTGATCGGCGATCCGACGGCGAGACTCTTCGCTCAGGATACGGTCACCAATCCCAAAACCGGAAGACGAAGCGCGCAACACGAAGACAATAAGCGGTCGGCCATCGGCTGCTCTTCTGAAAGAAACCGTCCTTTTCGCGTTGAGGACCGCCGCCCCAAAAAGAATCCCCCAGCGCGCCCGTCACCAGGAAGGAGGACCTACGTCAGTTCTCGTCGGGCGGATATTCTGCCAAGTACCCATCTGCATTGCGGCAAGGTCGTCTGGATTGGAGAGGTCTGTCTGGTTGCATGTCGGACTGGGCGTGCCGGCTTCTCCACATGCACAGGCGCGGTTATCGAGCCATGGCCGGTTTGGATGGTGTAGATTTGTCTTGTCTTGCAAAGGTACAGCGGCAGGTCGCGTAGCTCGTCGCCGTCCAAGGCAAGCACGTCGAACGCATAAAGCTGCACTTCATGGTCGTGCACGGGAGTGCAGCGCGTTGAAGTCGCAGACGCCATCGTCCAGGTTAGCGCTTGGTCCAATCGGTGCCATGACGTGAAAGGAGCCGCACGCGCTCGCTCTCCCGGATACGGGCCGTAGCCGTCGTGTTTCACCTCGTGGATCCAGTCAAGCCCGATTGGGACCTACTTCTCGGCGGTCGCCAGGCAAAGCTCGTACGCCATATGCATAAGATTCGAGATAGGCGTCGGCCCACGAATATGCGAGTGTTGCAGCATTTCATGGCGTGTCGGAACCAGGGAGGGAACCGATGTGCACAGCATTGCCTTACGTGGGAATTGGCATCTGCGTGTCTCTTACGGCGTGGTTGGCGTTGGGACTGTTGTTCTAAGCCTGGGAGCTCGCATGGCATGCATCGGCGAAGGAACGCGCCACAAATGGACCGCGGGAGAACGCGTCGTCATTAGCAATGCGGCGGGACCGCGTCTCAGCGGCAAGCAAGGAGTGGTTCTCGGGTTCGGCGCTACGCGGAGCAGGCTTCGCGTCTTGCTCGACGGTTCGAGGGGCCCGATCACGCTGCACCTGACCTTCGTCAACCAAGTGACGCAGCTCGATGGTGCATCAGAACGATGCGAGGGTAGCGGCGGCGCGCGGCTGCCTGTTGGCGGGTGACTATGTCTTGTTGTTTGATTTGGAGTTGACGAGCGGCAAAGCCGGCAAATCGATCGCTTCGTCTGGCGGTGGATCCATCTCGCCCGCTTTCCTTCTGCTGACAAGGACGCGCCATCATCAGCCAGTGCGGTAATTCCAACAATGGCACCGTTGAGTACGCTGTTCGATCAAAACTCAAAACGCACCCGCGTCAAACTGGTCGACTTTGCCCAGTCTCTGGCATGGAAGCTGGATGACCCAGGCTCTCGACAGCCGACTGTTCCGCGCTCAGGCGCTGTTGCATAAATCGTCGCTCAAGGTCTGAGCCAAAAAATTATCGCCGGGTTCGGCGAGTCCAGCCGCGGATGCGGTGCGGGCACGAACGGCGGCTCTGCGCAAATCCTCCGGAAAAAGGCCGCAGGGGATCAGCATCCTCTGCGGCCTACCGGGAAAATTGAATGTCTAATATGCTCGACTTCCAGCCCCGGTTAACCGGAATACTTTCAGAATTTAGCGGGCGTGTTGACTCCCGAATTCATGTTCCGAGCCGGAACATCGTGGAGTGTGGCGGTGCCGCGACACAGAGTGCACGTTGGGGGGAATATAAAATATAAAATGGCCCGCGACACACGTTGCAGAATAATCGTCCGAGACTCAGGACCTGAGCCCCTGGGGGCCAACTGCGCGGTCCAGCGCGTTCAAGCGCACCGATCGCGAGCACTATGAGAGCGGTGCGAGCGATGATAATCCGCCAAATGTAGACGTCATGAAGTACAACGGATTCGACGTAGGGTCGTAAGAGACCTCTTCGATGCTCCGAAAAGTCGGTTTGTTGTGCACACCGCCGCTCGCACGGCTGCGCGCTGAGCGCGACTCAGCCATAACTGCTCAGATAGATATCATCCCGGAGTGGACATGACGACGATAGAGGCTATTGCCTTTGGGATCATGCTAGCTTGGACCCCCGGGCTCATAATTTTGGCGTTTTTGTTGTGGGATGTTCCTGAGCTCGAGGAAGATTAGACGGGCGGGTCTCAAAAGTTGAGCGGGGCCGTTCGAGCCGAAAAAGTCAGCGAAAGATCCGAACGCGGTTTGGATTCTAGGAGCCTATTGCGCCGCGATATTTGCCGCCTGGCAGACACCCACGATGCAAAGGCCTGAGCCATGGCCATCGTGCGCCGCACCGAAGCTGAAACGGGTTGGCTCATTTTGTAGCTCCTCCCTCCGCCCTAGCAAGAAATCCAAGGCCGAACTCTTTGGCCATCTCTCGAATATCAAAGCTCTTCAAAACATTTCCCTGGTCAGACATCACTTGAATTTGGTGTCGTGTCCCGCGCGAGTCTTCTTCGAGCGGCCAAATGTGGGTGGCGTTTCGCTCGAAGTGCTCGAACATCAAATCAACCGAGAGCCGATGAATCTCAAGCGGCGGCAGGTTTGCCGAAAACTCAACTTCTTTCACAACATGGGATCCACGCAAAAGTCTAATCTTCATTTCGGCCATCCTGGGGAGAATAGCGAGCCGCGCTTTCACGTCTACTTGGCTGGCGCGACGGTGGCCCAGCCTGGGCTCGTTTGCCGCAAGAGGCAAGGCTCTGACGGAGGCGGTGCCCGCAGCTCCTCAACTGAGATTGTCGGCGTGGTTTCGGCACGATAACTCGGATCAGGACTCCCGAATGTTGGCTTCCTCGGCGCGAAGTTCGCAAAGCTGCCGCATGGCTCGACCACGAAAATGAACAAAGCGCAGGCCTCCGGTGAACAGGGCGGCGGCGCAGTTCGTCCGCGACGGGCGCAGGATGTTCGTGCTGTCCTCGAGGCGGTGTCGCATCAGTGTGCGCGAGCGAAAACTTCTTCGGCGCTGACCCAAAAGCGCGCCCGAGCGTAACCTCCGAAGTCTTCCAGTTTCGAGACGGAGCGCGAACGAAGCATAATCAATAAGTTAGCATAGGGCATTATGCCAGATTACTCGCAAAACAGGTAAAATGCAGGATTGCAAGTACTAGCTAAAGTAGAGAGGTCATTACCTAACTACCTCGTACAAGTCGGTGGTTTTTTGTTGAGACTATGCCCGATGATCTTCTGGAGCGATCGCCAGATCTTGGTGACGGCGTTGCGGGTCAGGCGGAGGCGGTGGTTTTCGGCTGCGGATCGCCCACCTCAATCCCGTCGGGGGAGTGTCACACCGAGAATGAGTTGGGTTGATTGTGACCGTCGACATGATGCCAGCTTATCTGCGCGCTGTCGGCCAACTTGAACATCATCGTGAGCGCGGTCGTGTCGAGAGGCAGCGCTTCGATGGTTGGTGCGGTGGCGCACGGTGGCGAAGGTGCTTTCGATGGGGTTGGTGATCGGCCAATGTTTCCAGTGCTCGGCCGAGAAAGTCGAAGAAAGCGAGTAGCCTCTCCCGATCCCTGGCGAGGCAGTGGGTGCCTTCGTATTCCAGCGCGAAGCTTGCAATACGGACCTGGCACTCTGGTTCTCGGAAGTTTGCCGGAGCACGTTTGCAGACCTGTGCACACGGCAGCGCTCGCGCGTTTCGGCCAAGCCTCGCCGGCGGCTCTCCAGAAGCCGAGTGCGCCATCGGCGATGACGAGCCGCGGAGCCACCCCGAGCCCGCGCGGCGAACGATCGGCAGCAGCATCTCGATCGACTTCGACCACACATGTAAGGCGGCGGCCGCTCGGTCGCGCGAACATACCGCTGACGGACAGCCCCCAAGCCGCGTGATCCCTTCAGTTGAACGGCGCCGGAGCGAGCAATTGGTCGTACAAAATGAACATCCGGAATTGCTCAAACTCTCGCGCATTCCGGCTATTCACTTAAGAGGCTTTGGCCTCCACAATCTTTTGCTTGGCCTCTCGATCGAGCTTTTTTTGGGTCTTTAGCCAGCAGAGGCGGCGAAGGGCGCGATCCATCTGCGCTTCCAGTCGTTCTTCGACAGCTAAGTCCTCCAGCGTTTTCTCGGGCGCTAGCATGCCGGCAGCAGCCGCGAGGTAACCGTCTGGATCCGGACGACGCCCGCGAACCCTTGGCAGGAGCACGCCGTCCACCTCCTTCTTGATCGCAATGATCCAATGGTGAGATTCCTCGTAGTTCTCGCGCGGCACCTGCGTTCGAAGATGATTCCTGTACTCTTCAGGCAGACATCCAATGGCGAGCTCGACGAGGCGAGGGGAGGCGTCTAGCGTTAGGAAAGAGCTAAAGCTCAGGAGGCGCTCATAATCATCTCGTGGCAAGCTGGGCTGCTCGGAGGATGAATTCTCTAGAATAGCCTTTGCCCGCTCAAGGCCGTTCGCTACTAGCGGGATCGGCCGCTGGTCGAACACGCGATTTTGCGGCTGCAGCAGGGCGGCCCTCGTCTCCACGTTTCGACGGACGCGCAGGCGCTGCTTGCGCCACGTGGCCGTCAAGATGTCTCGCACACACTCTTCTTGCAAGACACCTTCGGGTTCGAACTCTTCCAATAGCTGCTGGTGGAGCTGCTCGTATGCAGCAGGATCTTCCCAGGGCAACAATTCAATTTTAGCGAAAGCGCCGTGCTTGAGCGCAGCAGGCAGGCGACGGCGCTGTGATGTGACCGCCGACGCAGACTTGCTTAGTTTTGGACGCACGGAAATGCCCCTCTTCAGTTTTAAGCCGACGCTATTTCGACTCAGTAACATAGCTGATTCTCGGCAAACTAAGCACGAGCCATGGCCTTTCCACAGGGCATGTGGGGCGGAGCCCGACAGGTACTCCACAAAGCGGCGGCGCAGTTCATCTGCGATCTCCACGGAAACGTCCTGAGATCATCCCTGCGCGACCTTGAAGACCATGACGCGAGTAGGATGCTCGTGTTGTCCGGACGGTGTCGCCATAGTGTCGCGCAACCGAAACCCTCTTCGGCGCTTACGCACGGGCGCGCCGAGCGCACTTCCGAAGACTTCCAGCTTCGAGGCCGGATATCACGGCCTGTTAGAGATGAGGTACGATCGATGCGGAGCGAGACACAATCCCAAACGCGCCTCAACGAAGGATCCGTAGTCCTACGGGCAACAGAAGGCTCGGAGGGAACACGTTGAACGCAAAGCGAAATAAGGGCCGGGCAGTTAATGTTAAAAATGGATCCTATGCGTAGTGGGTATAGACCGGCGGGCAATTTTGCGCCAGCCTGCGTCTAATTTAGGCAAGGATTTGCCCGCACCCCGATTGCAATCACCTAAGGGGCCTGCGGCAAATCCCAAGACCATACCAAAGAAGATTTCGATAACAGCGGTTTTGCGCAGGTGGGCGGTCGAGGTGCCGGTCACCCGCCGGGCAGGGGTCGAAGACAGCGTTCGCAAGCATTTCACGTAGATCGCGCCACTGAGCAGATTTTGACAAACCACTGCTCTT
Organism: Bradyrhizobium sp. BWC-3-1; assembly: GCF_032917965.1. Taxonomy (NCBI): domain Bacteria; kingdom Pseudomonadati; phylum Pseudomonadota; class Alphaproteobacteria; order Hyphomicrobiales; family Nitrobacteraceae; genus Bradyrhizobium; species Bradyrhizobium sp. BWC-3-1. The sequence continues at coordinate 5,693,435 of NZ_CP136625.1, read as the reverse complement.
CCAATGCGCTCCAGATTTTTCAGGCGCGGGGCTTTCTGTGAAGACTGGAGGCGAATGCGTTTCGCGCCTGCTCTGCGAGGCAGAGTGGGAGTTGCGCGTTGCATTGTGTTGTTTTTGCCGGACTGGCCGCCAATCGGCCGATTGATCGGTCCACGACTGGATCTCGCCTTTCCAGGTTCGCGCACTCTGCGTGCCCGGAAGCATTGGACCCGCAGTCACTGTCGACCAGACGGCGCGCGTCGACGGAGTTCCCGCCGCAATCCCTGGCCGATGCTCTGCCGCGCCAAACGGCAATGAAGCGACGAGCCGCCCAGCCGCGTCCCGTCAGGAATAGCGACCCACAGATCGCGGCCTTGTCCGCCACCTTCATCGATGTTCATCCCATGCATTCATCGACCCGATTTGAGAAGGCAGCTTTCATGACCATCCGTTCGAACACGAATGCAGCGACGATCTCGAACGCAATCGATCGCGCCATGGCCACTGCTCATCCCCGCGCGCTAGGCGGCAAGAGTTCAGACCCGGCGAGCACAACACCCAAGAGCGAAATCGCCTTTATCGATCCAGGCGTCGACGATCTCCAAACTTTGCTCAAGGGCATCCGACCCGATGTCGAGCCGGTCCTGCTCTCAAGCGACGAGCCTGCAATGCGGCAGATCGCCGGTGCGCTGAAGGGCAGGGGTGCTCTGAAGGCTATTCACATCATCGCGCATGGAAAGCCTGGCGAAATCTCCTTTAGTTCCGGATCCCTATCGGCTGAAAGTCTTTCAGGTCAGATCGATGAGCTTGCCTCGATCGGAGCAGCTGTTGCTGATGGGGAACTTCGGCTGTGGTGTTGCCAAACCGCGCAAGGCACGCGCGGCCGAGCGCTCCTGGCGGCCATGGCGGATTACACAAAAGCCGATGTACGAGGCTCGAGCAATATCGTCGGATCTGGAAGCTGGACTCTCGACAGCACTGCAGTTGCTCCCATCACAGCCGATGCCATGATCAGCTACCAGGGCATCATGGATTCCGGCAACGGCACCACCGTCGACAACCTCAATGTGCTCGATGCGATCAAGACCAATGACACCAACGGTGTCGAATACATTTACTGGGCCGACATTTCATCGTTCCTGACCACCAGCACCAACGCGACGCAAACGACAACAATCCAACAGGCATTTCAGGCGGGGCAGCTGCTGCTAACCTTCCAGGTCGGTGCCAACTACTACACAATGGGCTATAACACGGCATCCTCCGTTTATTATCAGAGCAATCTCGGGACCGGTTTCTTTCTCGAGCAAACCGACCAGTATGGTAAGGCCATAGGTCAGTTTGATCCTATTACCGGCCAAACCGTGGCCGGGCAGTCAAACGTGCTCCTGAGCGGCAAGGCCGAGTCGATTGCGAGCTTCGTCACCGACGTCAACCATCTTTCGCTGTTCACGGGAACGACCCAGCTCGTGACCGACGCCTTGGACGGCAGTGCCGGTAAGGACAACATCCAGGGTATCGCCAGCAACGCGGCCATCCACAATATCATTCAAGGCGGTGCGGGTGCCGACGTGATGTCGGGCGGATTGGGCTCCGATTATTTTGTGTTCGCGCGGGCAACGGATTCTCCGGCTGCCGGACAGGTGAATCCCGGCGGACAGCTAGCCCAAACCTGGGACCAGATCACCAACTTCCAGGTCGGCTCGGACAAGCTCGACTTCAGTCAGCTTGTTAGTGACCAGTCGGTCTCAGCTGCTGGAGGCCTGACCGCATCCGCGGCTGGGCTTGCCGAATTCCGCTGGTTTGGCGCGCAGGCCGCGAATACAACGTCAATGGGTTCCGCGAATGGATACGGCGTCTGGTACACCCCTGACGGCTCCGGCGGTGTTTATGTGTATGCCGACACCAACGGCGACGGTTCTGCCGATCTAAAATTTCAGCTCGCAGGCGTGACGGGGCTCAATCCGAGCGATTTCCTCGGCGTGGATCCGCCGAGCGCGTTCACGGTCCATATCAATCCGATCGAACCTAGCCAGTCCAACCCTTGGCTCATCAATCAAGCCGACGCAAGCGGACCGATCACGGTAACCGGTGCCGTCCAACACTTCACGCCAAGTGCGCAGCTCATCGTTAGTCTGAACGGCCACAACTACGTTGCCACCGTACTTTCGAACGGCACCTGGACTGCGACAATTCCCGCCGGTGATCTGGCCCACAATGTGTTGCCGGATGGCAGTTACCAGCTTACGGCGGTCGTGAAGGTCGGCAGCGCCACGGTCGCCTCTGACTCCCATTCAGTCGCGGTGGAAGAGACGCCTCCCAGTGTTATTAGTGTGTTGGTGTCCGACCCGAAAGTAACGGATGCCGATGCGACCCACAGCGTCACGGCCACCATCACCTTCTCGGAGGCGATGGATCAGACCTCGACGCCGATCGTCAGCAACAATGCCTCGGGCACGCTGATCAATGCCACCGGCGGCCACTGGGTCGATGCCACCCACTATGCGATCAACTACACGGAAGCCGACGCCAACGTCGAGCTCGCCAACATCAGCTTCAGTGTGTCTGGGGCAAAGGATCTCGCTGGCAACACGCAAGCGGCGGCGATCAATGTGCCGACCGGGACGTCGGTCGACACCAAGAACGCGACCGTTACCAGCGTTGCGCTGTCCGATTCCCAGGTCACCGATGCCGATGCGACCCATAGCGTCACGGCCACCATCACCTTCTCGGAGGCGATGGACCAGACCTCGACGCCGATCGTCAGCAACAATGCCTCGGGCACGCTGATCAATGCCACCGGCGGCCACTGGGTCGATGCCACCCACTATGCGATCAACTACACGGAAGCCGACGCCAACGTCGAGCTCGCCAACATCAGCTTCAGTGTGTCTGGGGCAAAGGATCTCGCTGGCAACACGCAAGCGGCGGCGATCAATGTGCCGACCGGGACGTCGGTCGACACCAAGAACGCGACCGTTACCACCGTTGCGCTGTCCGATTCCCAGGTCACCGATGCCGATGCGACCCACAGCGTCACGGCCACCATCACCTTCTCGGAGGCGATGGACCAGACCTCGACGCCGATCGTCAGCAACAATGCCTCGGGCACGCTGATCAATGCCACCGGCGGCCACTGGGTCGATGCCACCCACTATGCGATCAACTACACGGAAGCCGACGCCAACGTCGAGCTCGCCAACATCAGCTTCAGTGTGTCTGGGGCAAAGGATCTCGCTGGCAACACGCAAGCGGCGGCGATCAATGTGCCGACCGGGACGTCGGTCGACACCAAGAACGCGACTGTTACCAGCGTTGCGCTGTCCGATTCCCAGGTCACCGATGCCGATGCGACCCACAGCGTCACGGCCACCATCACCTTCTCGGAGGCGATGGACCAGACCTCGACGCCGATCGTCAGCAACAATGCCTCGGGCACGCTGATCAATGCCACCGGCGGCCACTGGGTCGATGCCACCCACTATGCGATCAACTACACGGAAGCCGACGCCAACGTCGAGCTCGCCAACATCAGCTTCAGTGTGTCTGGGGCAAAGGATCTCGCTGGCAACACGCAAGCGGCGGCGATCAATGTGCCGACCGGGACGTCGGTCGACACCAAGAACGCGACCGTTACCAGCGTTGCGCTGTCCGATTCCCAGGTCACCGATGCCGATGCGACCCATAGCGTCACGGCCACCATCACCTTCTCGGAGGCGATGGACCAGACCTCGACGCCGATCGTCAGCAACAATGCCTCGGGCACGCTGATCAATGCCACCGGCGGCCACTGGGTCGATGCCACCCACTATGCGATCAACTACACGGAAGCCGACGCCAACGTCGAGCTCGCCAACATCAGCTTCAGCGTGTCTGGGGCAAAGGATCTCGCTGGCAACTTGCAAGCGGCGGCGATCAATGTCGGTTCGGGCACTTCGGTCGACACCAGTGCGGACGTCGGCGCCGACCTGGCGCTGAGCATCACCGACACCACCATCAACAACAGCGAGAAGACCGCGGCCGGCTTCTCGGTTGCCGGCCTCGATGCCGACGCCACCGGCGTCGTCACCTTCAGCGACGGCACCCACCATGTCGACGTCAACGTTTCGGCCAACGGCTCCTACAGCGCCGACCTGTCGTCGCTCACCGACGGCCCGATCAGCTCGGTCCTCAACGTCACCGACGATGCCGGCAATACGGCCGCGGCCAATGGCGCCCCGATCGACCTCGACACCAGTGCGGACGTCGGCGCCGACCTGGCGCTGAGCATCACCGACACCACCATCAACAACAGCGAGAAGACCGCGGCCGGCTTCTCGGTTGCCGGCCTCGATGCCGACGCCACCGGCGTCGTCACCTTCAGCGACGGCACCCACCATGTCGACGTCAACGTTTCGGCCAACGGCTCCTACAGCGCCGACCTGTCGTCGCTCACCGACGGCCCGATCAGCTCGGTCCTCAACGTCACCGACGATGCCGGCAATACGGCCGCGGCCAATGGCGCCCCGATCGACCTCGACACCAGTGCGGACGTCGGCGCCGACCTGGCGCTGAGCATCACCGACACCACCATCAACAACAGCGAGAAGACCGCGGCCGGCTTCTCGGTTGCCGGCCTCGATGCCGACGCCACCGGCGTCGTCACCTTCAGCGACGGCACCCACCATGTCGACGTCAACGTTTCGGCCAACGGCTCCTACAGCGCCGACCTGTCGTCGCTCACCGACGGCCCGATCAGCTCGGTCCTCAACGTCACCGACGATGCCGGCAATACGGCCGCGGCCAATGGCGCCCCGATCGACCTCGACACCAGTGCGGACGTCGGCGCCGACCTGGCGCTGAGCATCACCGACACCACCATCAACAACAGCGAGAAGACCGCGGCCGGCTTCTCGGTTGCCGGCCTCGATGCCGACGCCACCGGCGTCGTCACCTTCAGCGACGGCACCCACCATGTCGACGTCAACGTTTCGGCCAACGGCTCCTACAGCGCCGACCTGTCGTCGCTCACCGACGGCCCGATCAGCTCGGTCCTCAACGTCACCGACGATGCCGGCAATACGGCCGCGGCCAATGGCGCCCCGATCGACCTCGACACCAGTGCGGACGTCGGCGCCGACCTGGCGCTGAGCATCACCGACACCACCATCAACAACAGCGAGAAGACCGCGGCCGGCTTCTCGGTTGCCGGCCTCGATGCCGACGCCACCGGCGTCGTCACCTTCAGCGACGGCACCCACCATGTCGACGTCAACGTTTCGGCCAACGGCTCCTACAGCGCCGACCTGTCGTCGCTCACCGACGGCCCGATCAGCTCGGTCCTCAACGTCACCGACGATGCCGGCAATACGGCCGCGGCCAATGGCGCCCCGATCGACCTCGACACCAGTGCGGACGTCGGCGCCGACCTGGCGCTGAGCATCACCGACACCACCATCAACAACAGCGAGAAGACCGCGGCCGGCTTCTCGGTTGCCGGCCTCGATGCCGACGCCACCGGCGTCGTCACCTTCAGCGACGGCACCCACCATGTCGACGTCAACGTTTCGGCCAACGGCTCCTACAGCGCCGACCTGTCGTCGCTCACCGACGGCCCGATCAGCTCGGTCCTCAACGTCACCGACGATGCCGGCAATACGGCCGCGGCCAATGGCGCCCCGATCGACCTCGACACCAGTGCGGACGTCGGCGCCGACCTGGCGCTGAGCATCACCGACACCACCATCAACAACAGCGAGAAGACCGCGGCCGGCTTCTCGGTTGCCGGCCTCGATGCCGACGCCACCGGCGTCGTCACCTTCAGCGACGGCACCCACCATGTCGACGTCAACGTTTCGGCCAACGGCTCCTACAGCGCCGACCTGTCGTCGCTCACCGACGGCCCGATCAGCTCGGTCCTCAACGTCACCGACGATGCCGGCAATACGGCCGCGGCCAATGGCGCCCCGATCGACCTCGACACCAGTGCGGACGTCGGCGCCGACCTGGCGCTGAGCATCACCGACACCACCATCAACAACAGCGAGAAGACCGCGGCCGGCTTCTCGGTTGCCGGCCTCGATGCCGACGCCACCGGCGTCGTCACCTTCAGCGACGGCACCCACCATGTCGACGTCAACGTTTCGGCCAACGGCTCCTACAGCGCCGACCTGTCGTCGCTCACCGACGGCCCGATCAGCTCGGTCCTCAACGTCACCGACGATGCCGGCAATACGGCCGCGGCCAATGGCGCCCCGATCGACCTCGACACCAGTGCGGACGTCGGCGCCGACCTGGCGCTGAGCATCACCGACACCACCATCAACAACAGCGAGAAGACCGCGGCCGGCTTCTCGGTTGCCGGCCTCGATGCCGACGCCACCGGCGTCGTCACCTTCAGCGACGGCACCCACCATGTCGACGTCAACGTTTCGGCCAACGGCTCCTACAGCGCCGACCTGTCGTCGCTCACCGACGGCCCGATCAGCTCGGTCCTCAACGTCACCGACGATGCCGGCAATACGGCCGCGGCCAATGGCGCCCCGATCGACCTCGACACCAGTGCGGACGTCGGCGCCGACCTGGCGCTGAGCATCACCGACACCACCATCAACAACAGCGAGAAGACCGCGGCCGGCTTCTCGGTTGCCGGCCTCGATGCCGACGCCACCGGCGTCGTCACCTTCAGCGACGGCACCCACCATGTCGACGTCAACGTTTCGGCCAACGGCTCCTACAGCGCCGACCTGTCGTCGCTCACCGACGGCCCGATCAGCTCGGTCCTCAACGTCACCGACGATGCCGGCAATACGGCCGCGGCCAATGGCGCCCCGATCGACCTCGACACCAGTGCGGACGTCGGCGCCGACCTGGCGCTGAGCATCACCGACACCACCATCAACAACAGCGAGAAGACCGCGGCCGGCTTCTCGGTTGCCGGCCTCGATGCCGACGCCACCGGCGTCGTCACCTTCAGCGACGGCACCCACCATGTCGACGTCAACGTTTCGGCCAACGGCTCCTACAGCGCCGACCTGTCGTCGCTCACCGACGGCCCGATCAGCTCGGTCCTCAACGTCACCGACGATGCCGGCAATACGGCCGCGGCCAATGGCGCCCCGATCGACCTCGACACCAGTGCGGACGTCGGCGCCGACCTGGCGCTGAGCATCACCGACACCACCATCAACAACAGCGAGAAGACCGCGGCCGGCTTCTCGGTTGCCGGCCTCGATGCCGACGCCACCGGCGTCGTCACCTTCAGCGACGGCACCCACCATGTCGACGTCAACGTTTCGGCCAACGGCTCCTACAGCGCCGACCTGTCGTCGCTCACCGACGGCCCGATCAGCTCGGTCCTCAACGTCACCGACGATGCCGGCAATACGGCCGCGGCCAATGGCGCCCCGATCGACCTCGACACCAGTGCGGACGTCGGCGCCGACCTGGCGCTGAGCATCACCGACACCACCATCAACAACAGCGAGAAGACCGCGGCCGGCTTCTCGGTTGCCGGCCTCGATGCCGACGCCACCGGCGTCGTCACCTTCAGCGACGGCACCCACCATGTCGACGTCAACGTTTCGGCCAACGGCTCCTACAGCGCCGACCTGTCGTCGCTCACCGACGGCCCGATCAGCTCGGTCCTCAACGTCACCGACGATGCCGGCAATACGGCCGCGGCCAATGGCGCCCCGATCGACCTCGACACCAGTGCGGACGTCGGCGCCGACCTGGCGCTGAGCATCACCGACACCACCATCAACAACAGCGAGAAGACCGCGGCCGGCTTCTCGGTTGCCGGCCTCGATGCCGACGCCACCGGCGTCGTCACCTTCAGCGACGGCACCCACCATGTCGACGTCAACGTTTCGGCCAACGGCTCCTACAGCGCCGACCTGTCGTCGCTCACCGACGGCCCGATCAGCTCGGTCCTCAACGTCACCGACGATGCCGGCAATACGGCCGCGGCCAATGGCGCCCCGATCGACCTCGACACCAGTGCGGACGTCGGCGCCGACCTGGCGCTGAGCATCACCGACACCACCATCAACAACAGCGAGAAGACCGCGGCCGGCTTCTCGGTTGCCGGCCTCGATGCCGACGCCACCGGCGTCGTCACCTTCAGCGACGGCACCCACCATGTCGACGTCAACGTTTCGGCCAACGGCTCCTACAGCGCCGACCTGTCGTCGCTCACCGACGGCCCGATCAGCTCGGTCCTCAACGTCACCGACGATGCCGGCAATACGGCCGCGGCCAATGGCGCCCCGATCGACCTCGACACCAGTGCGGACGTCGGCGCCGACCTGGCGCTGAGCATCACCGACACCACCATCAACAACAGCGAGAAGACCGCGGCCGGCTTCTCGGTTGCCGGCCTCGATGCCGACGCCACCGGCGTCGTCACCTTCAGCGACGGCACCCACCATGTCGACGTCAACGTTTCGGCCAACGGCTCCTACAGCGCCGACCTGTCGTCGCTCACCGACGGCCCGATCAGCTCGGTCCTCAACGTCACCGACGATGCCGGCAATACGGCCGCGGCCAATGGCGCCCCGATCGACCTCGACACCAGTGCGGACGTCGGCGCCGACCTGGCGCTGAGCATCACCGACACCACCATCAACAACAGCGAGAAGACCGCGGCCGGCTTCTCGGTTGCCGGCCTCGATGCCGACGCCACCGGCGTCGTCACCTTCAGCGACGGCACCCACCATGTCGACGTCAACGTTTCGGCCAACGGCTCCTACAGCGCCGACCTGTCGTCGCTCACCGACGGCCCGATCAGCTCGGTCCTCAACGTCACCGACGATGCCGGCAATACGGCCGCGGCCAATGGCGCCCCGATCGACCTCGACACCAGTGCGGACGTCGGCGCCGACCTGGCGCTGAGCATCACCGACACCACCATCAACAACAGCGAGAAGACCGCGGCCGGCTTCTCGGTTGCCGGCCTCGATGCCGACGCCACCGGCGTCGTCACCTTCAGCGACGGCACCCACCATGTCGACGTCAACGTTTCGGCCAACGGCTCCTACAGCGCCGACCTGTCGTCGCTCACCGACGGCCCGATCAGCTCGGTCCTCAACGTCACCGACGATGCCGGCAATACGGCCGCGGCCAATGGCGCCCCGATCGACCTCGACACCAGTGCGGACGTCGGCGCCGACCTGGCGCTGAGCATCACCGACACCACCATCAACAACAGCGAGAAGACCGCGGCCGGCTTCTCGGTTGCCGGCCTCGATGCCGACGCCACCGGCGTCGTCACCTTCAGCGACGGCACCCACCATGTCGACGTCAACGTTTCGGCCAACGGCTCCTACAGCGCCGACCTGTCGTCGCTCACCGACGGCCCGATCAGCTCGGTCCTCAACGTCACCGACGATGCCGGCAATACGGCCGCGGCCAATGGCGCCCCGATCGACCTCGACACCAGTGCGGACGTCGGCGCCGACCTGGCGCTGAGCATCACCGACACCACCATCAACAACAGCGAGAAGACCGCGGCCGGCTTCTCGGTTGCCGGCCTCGATGCCGACGCCACCGGCGTCGTCACCTTCAGCGACGGCACCCACCATGTCGACGTCAACGTTTCGGCCAACGGCTCCTACAGCGCCGACCTGTCGTCGCTCACCGACGGCCCGATCAGCTCGGTCCTCAACGTCACCGACGATGCCGGCAATACGGCCGCGGCCAATGGCGCCCCGATCGACCTCGACACCAGTGCGGACGTCGGCGCCGACCTGGCGCTGAGCATCACCGACACCACCATCAACAACAGCGAGAAGACCGCGGCCGGCTTCTCGGTTGCCGGCCTCGATGCCGACGCCACCGGCGTCGTCACCTTCAGCGACGGCACCCACCATGTCGACGTCAACGTTTCGGCCAACGGCTCCTACAGCGCCGACCTGTCGTCGCTCACCGACGGCCCGATCAGCTCGGTCCTCAACGTCACCGACGATGCCGGCAATACGGCCGCGGCCAATGGCGCCCCGATCGACCTCGACACCAGTGCGGACGTCGGCGCCGACCTGGCGCTGAGCATCACCGACACCACCATCAACAACAGCGAGAAGACCGCGGCCGGCTTCTCGGTTGCCGGCCTCGATGCCGACGCCACCGGCGTCGTCACCTTCAGCGACGGCACCCACCATGTCGACGTCAACGTTTCGGCCAACGGCTCCTACAGCGCCGACCTGTCGTCGCTCACCGACGGCCCGATCAGCTCGGTCCTCAACGTCACCGACGATGCCGGCAATACGGCCGCGGCCAATGGCGCCCCGATCGACCTCGACACCAGTGCGGACGTCGGCGCCGACCTGGCGCTGAGCATCACCGACACCACCATCAACAACAGCGAGAAGACCGCGGCCGGCTTCTCGGTTGCCGGCCTCGATGCCGACGCCACCGGCGTCGTCACCTTCAGCGACGGCACCCACCATGTCGACGTCAACGTTTCGGCCAACGGCTCCTACAGCGCCGACCTGTCGTCGCTCACCGACGGCCCGATCAGCTCGGTCCTCAACGTCACCGACGATGCCGGCAATACGGCCGCGGCCAATGGCGCCCCGATCGACCTCGACACCAGTGCGGACGTCGGCGCCGACCTGGCGCTGAGCATCACCGACACCACCATCAACAACAGCGAGAAGACCGCGGCCGGCTTCTCGGTTGCCGGCCTCGATGCCGACGCCACCGGCGTCGTCACCTTCAGCGACGGCACCCACCATGTCGACGTCAACGTTTCGGCCAACGGCTCCTACAGCGCCGACCTGTCGTCGCTCACCGACGGCCCGATCAGCTCGGTCCTCAACGTCACCGACGATGCCGGCAATACGGCCGCGGCCAATGGCGCCCCGATCGACCTCGACACCAGTGCGGACGTCGGCGCCGACCTGGCGCTGAGCATCACCGACACCACCATCAACAACAGCGAGAAGACCGCGGCCGGCTTCTCGGTTGCCGGCCTCGATGCCGACGCCACCGGCGTCGTCACCTTCAGCGACGGCACCCACCATGTCGACGTCAACGTTTCGGCCAACGGCTCCTACAGCGCCGACCTGTCGTCGCTCACCGACGGCCCGATCAGCTCGGTCCTCAACGTCACCGACGATGCCGGCAATACGGCCGCGGCCAATGGCGCCCCGATCGACCTCGACACCAGTGCGGACGTCGGCGCCGACCTGGCGCTGAGCATCACCGACACCACCATCAACAACAGCGAGAAGACCGCGGCCGGCTTCTCGGTTGCCGGCCTCGATGCCGACGCCACCGGCGTCGTCACCTTCAGCGACGGCACCCACCATGTCGACGTCAACGTTTCGGCCAACGGCTCCTACAGCGCCGACCTGTCGTCGCTCACCGACGGCCCGATCAGCTCGGTCCTCAACGTCACCGACGATGCCGGCAATACGGCCGCGGCCAATGGCGCCCCGATCGACCTCGACACCAGTGCGGACGTCGGCGCCGACCTGGCGCTGAGCATCACCGACACCACCATCAACAACAGCGAGAAGACCGCGGCCGGCTTCTCGGTTGCCGGCCTCGATGCCGACGCCACCGGCGTCGTCACCTTCAGCGACGGCACCCACCATGTCGACGTCAACGTTTCGGCCAACGGCTCCTACAGCGCCGACCTGTCGTCGCTCACCGACGGCCCGATCAGCTCGGTCCTCAACGTCACCGACGATGCCGGCAATACGGCCGCGGCCAATGGCGCCCCGATCGACCTCGACACCAGTGCGGACGTCGGCGCCGACCTGGCGCTGAGCATCACCGACACCACCATCAACAACAGCGAGAAGACCGCGGCCGGCTTCTCGGTTGCCGGCCTCGATGCCGACGCCACCGGCGTCGTCACCTTCAGCGACGGCACCCACCATGTCGACGTCAACGTTTCGGCCAACGGCTCCTACAGCGCCGACCTGTCGTCGCTCACCGACGGCCCGATCAGCTCGGTCCTCAACGTCACCGACGATGCCGGCAATACGGCCGCGGCCAATGGCGCCCCGATCGACCTCGACACCAGTGCGGACGTCGGCGCCGACCTGGCGCTGAGCATCACCGACACCACCATCAACAACAGCGAGAAGACCGCGGCCGGCTTCTCGGTTGCCGGCCTCGATGCCGACGCCACCGGCGTCGTCACCTTCAGCGACGGCACCCACCATGTCGACGTCAACGTTTCGGCCAACGGCTCCTACAGCGCCGACCTGTCGTCGCTCACCGACGGCCCGATCAGCTCGGTCCTCAACGTCACCGACGATGCCGGCAATACGGCCGCGGCCAATGGCGCCCCGATCGACCTCGACACCAGTGCGGACGTCGGCGCCGACCTGGCGCTGAGCATCACCGACACCACCATCAACAACAGCGAGAAGACCGCGGCCGGCTTCTCGGTTGCCGGCCTCGATGCCGACGCCACCGGCGTCGTCACCTTCAGCGACGGCACCCACCATGTCGACGTCAACGTTTCGGCCAACGGCTCCTACAGCGCCGACCTGTCGTCGCTCACCGACGGCCCGATCAGCTCGGTCCTCAACGTCACCGACGATGCCGGCAATACGGCCGCGGCCAATGGCGCCCCGATCGACCTCGACACCAGTGCGGACGTCGGCGCCGACCTGGCGCTGAGCATCACCGACACCACCATCAACAACAGCGAGAAGACCGCGGCCGGCTTCTCGGTTGCCGGCCTCGATGCCGACGCCACCGGCGTCGTCACCTTCAGCGACGGCACCCACCATGTCGACGTCAACGTTTCGGCCAACGGCTCCTACAGCGCCGACCTGTCGTCGCTCACCGACGGCCCGATCAGCTCGGTCCTCAACGTCACCGACGATGCCGGCAATACGGCCGCGGCCAATGGCGCCCCGATCGACCTCGACACCAGTGCGGACGTCGGCGCCGACCTGGCGCTGAGCATCACCGACACCACCATCAACAACAGCGAGAAGACCGCGGCCGGCTTCTCGGTTGCCGGCCTCGATGCCGACGCCACCGGCGTCGTCACCTTCAGCGACGGCACCCACCATGTCGACGTCAACGTTTCGGCCAACGGCTCCTACAGCGCCGACCTGTCGTCGCTCACCGACGGCCCGATCAGCTCGGTCCTCAACGTCACCGACGATGCCGGCAATACGGCCGCGGCCAATGGCGCCCCGATCGACCTCGACACCAGTGCGGACGTCGGCGCCGACCTGGCGCTGAGCATCACCGACACCACCATCAACAACAGCGAGAAGACCGCGGCCGGCTTCTCGGTTGCCGGCCTCGATGCCGACGCCACCGGCGTCGTCACCTTCAGCGACGGCACCCACCATGTCGACGTCAACGTTTCGGCCAACGGCTCCTACAGCGCCGACCTGTCGTCGCTCACCGACGGCCCGATCAGCTCGGTCCTCAACGTCACCGACGATGCCGGCAATACGGCCGCGGCCAATGGCGCCCCGATCGACCTCGACACCAGTGCGCCGACCGCAGCTTCCATCACCTCAGTGACGGACGACATATCTCCGGTTACGGGGACGCTGACCAGCGGCGCGCGCACCAACGATCCCGACCTGACAGTGAAGGTCGGCCTGACCGGCACCGGTGCGCTGGCCGGCGACACGATCCAGCTCTACAATGGCAGCGGCACGGGCAGCCAGCTCGGCACGTCGTATACGCTGACGGCTTCGGACGTCACGAACGGTTTTGCCAATGTGCAGACCGGTACGCTGGTCAACGGTACGAGCTACACCATCACGGCGCGGGTTACCGACCAGGCCGGCAACCAGAGTGCAGTTTCTACCAACAGCTTCGCGGTGACCGAGGATACCAGTGCGCCGACCGCAGCTTCCATCACCTCAGTGACGGACGACATATCTCCGGTTACGGGGACGCTGACCAGCGGCGCTCGCACCAACGATCCCGACCTGACAGTGAAGGTCGGCCTGACCGGCACCGGTGCGCTGGCCGGCGACACGATCCAGCTCTACAATGGCAGCGGCACGGGCAGCCAGCTCGGCACGTCGTATACGCTGACGGCTTCGGACGTCACGAACGGTTTTGCCAATGTGCAGACCGGTACGCTGGTCAACGGTACGAGCTACACCATCACGGCGCGGGTTACCGACCAGGCCGGCAACCAGAGTGCAGTTTCTACCAACAGCTTCGCGGTGACCGAGGATACCAGTGCGCCGACCGCAGCTTCCATCACCTCAGTGACGGACGACATATCTCCGGTTACGGGGACGCTGACCAGCGGCGCTCGCACCAACGATCCCGACCTGACAGTGAAGGTCGGCCTGACCGGCACCGGTGCGCTGGCCGGGGACACGATCCAGCTCTACAATGGCAGCGGCACGGGCAGCCAGCTCGGCACGTCGTATACGCTGACGGCTTCGGACGTCACGAACGGTTTTGCCAATGTGCAGACCGGTACGCTGGTCAACGGTACGAGCTACACCATCACGGCGCGGGTTACCGACCAGGCCGGCAACCAGAGTGCAGTTTCTACCAACAGCTTCGCGGTGACCGAGGATACCAGTGCGCCGACCGCAGCTTCCATCACCTCAGTGACGGACGACATATCTCCGGTTACGGGGACGCTGACCAGCGGCGCGCGCACCAACGATCCCGACCTGACAGTGAAGGTCGGCCTGACCGGCACCGGTGCGCTGGCCGGCGACACGATCCAGCTCTACAATGGCAGCGGCACGGGCAGCCAGCTCGGCACGTCGTATACGCTGACGGCTTCGGACGTCACGAACGGTTTTGCCAATGTGCAGACCGGTACGCTGGTCAACGGTACGAGCTACACCATCACGGCGCGGGTTACCGACCAGGCCGGCAACCAGAGTGCAGTTTCTACCAACAGCTTCGCGGTGACCGAGGATACCAGTGCGCCGACCGCAGCTTCCATCACCTCAGTGACGGACGACATATCTCCGGTTACGGGGACGCTGACCAGCGGCGCTCGCACCAACGATCCCGACCTGACAGTGAAGGTCGGCCTGACCGGCACCGGTGCGCTGGCCGGCGACACGATCCAGCTCTACAATGGCAGCGGCACGGGCAGCCAGCTCGGCA
Organism: Bradyrhizobium sp. BWC-3-1; assembly: GCF_032917965.1. NCBI lineage: Bacteria > Pseudomonadati > Pseudomonadota > Alphaproteobacteria > Hyphomicrobiales > Nitrobacteraceae > Bradyrhizobium > Bradyrhizobium sp. BWC-3-1. The sequence goes on along the minus strand of NZ_CP136625.1, from coordinate 5,678,399 downwards.
CGTCGTATACGCTGACGGCTTCGGACGTCACGAACGGTTTTGCCAATGTGCAAACCGGTACCCTGGTCAACGGTACGAGCTACACCATCACGGCGCGGGTTACCGATCAGGCCGGCAACCAGAGTGCAGTTTCTACCAACAGCTTCGCGGTGACCGAAGACACTGCAAGTCCCGCGATCACCTCGCATTCCTACAGCACAAGCAGCAAGCAGCTTTCTATTGTAGCCACCGATAACGTCGGTGTGCAGTCTGTGCAGGTCACAGACACGGATCCCACTCCGGACGTGAACTACACACTGTCTCTCTCTGCGGGCACGGCCACGAACGGGACGTGGACCGTTAACACTGGGACGAACATAAATAACGACCACATAACCATTACTGTAACGGATTTCGCTGGAAACCAGTTCATCCAGACCACCACGGCCCCAGCCGGATCAGCTGGAAGCCCGATCAACCTCGGGCTAACTGCGCCAAGTGTAGCTGAGGGTACTTCATTTGCGCTCACCGTCGATCTTCCCTCCAACTGGAGTGTTGCCGGTGCGATGCAATTGGCAACTAATCAGTGGGACGTTACAAGCTCTAGCCTTGGAGCCCTTACCGTTATCGCACCATCGAGCTTCACTGGTGCGGTACTGCTCAACCTGACGCTCACTTGGACCAAAACTGATGGTTCAGTACATACAATGCAGGTCGCTGACAATCTTGAAGCGTACGCCCCAGGTTCCCCCATCTTCGCTTGGTCGGGCAACGACGCCCTGACCGGCTCGAGCGGACAGGACACCTTCGTGTTCTCGCAACCGATCGGGAACGACGTCGTGCACAGCTTCGACGTGTCCTCCGACGTGATCGACCTGATCAGCTACGGCTGGCACACCTTCAGCGATGTCCAGTCCCACACCGCCGATGATGCGGGCGGCAATGCCGTGATCACGCTGGCCGACGGACAGACTGTCACACTCGATGGCGTTCATGCGGCAGATCTCATCGCCGCTAATTTCGAGTTCGACGTCACGCCGACTGTCGAAAATTCGGGCCCGATGACCATCGGCGATGGCGCGATGCTGCCGCTGTCCGGCGCCATCCATAACACCGGCACAATCGAACTGCAGTCCGCAGGCGACGATACGCTGCTGCAACTGATCCAGACCGGGATCACGCTGAACGGCGGCGGCCAGCTGACCCTGTCTGACGATGATCACAACATCATCGCCGGCACCGTTGCCAACGTCACGTTCGACAATGTCGACAACGTAATCTCGGGTGCTGGCCAGATCGGGCAGGGCAGCCTGACACTGAGCAACGAGGGCACCATCGATGCCACCGGCGCCCATGCTCTCGTCATCGACACCGGCACCAACGTGGTCGTGAATGCAGGTACGCTCGAAGCCACCGGCAGCGGCGGCCTCACGATTGAAAGCGCGATCGCCAATTCCGGCCTGCTGTGGGCCAACGGCGGCACTGTGACGGCGCAGGCTGAGGTCACCGGATCAGGCACCGCCGAGATCAGTGGGACCGGAACAATGGAGTTCGGAGCGGCTTCGAGCGCCAACATCATCTTCGACGCGAACGCTACTGGCCACCTGATCCTGGATGATGCCTTCCATTTCACCGGAGCGGTCAGCGGGCTGGCGGCCAGCAACGACATCGATCTCAAGGGGATCGCTTTCGGGGCAGACACCACGCTGAGTTTCACCGAAAATCAGGCGGGGACGGGAGGCACTTTGACCGTGTCGGATGGCGCCCACACCGCGAACATCGTCCTGCTCGGGCAGTACGATCCAACGGCCTTCAACGAAAAGGCAGACACCACCACGGGCACGGTGATCAGCTACGATCCGCACCACATCGCCTAAGCCGCCTAATCAAGCTGGGAGAAGAAGTGCCAGTCCATCAGCCGAGTAGCGTCCAAATTTTAGAGGGTTGCGATGACACAACTTGCCGTGGGACTCGCTCACCATCGCTATTCGCCAGGCTCTGCGGCAGCATGAACATCCGCAGATTTACCGTGCTAGGGCTTTTCGTGCGTGGACAGCTTTTCGTCCGACCATCAACCGTGGTATATGATACCTCATTGATTAATTTCCTCAGAGCCTTAGGCAGCCGATTTAAGTCATTCGGCGGCAAGATATGGGGGGCGGATTTTTCCGCCAGAAACATTGATTGTTCCGCGTAAAACGCCGGACGAACTCCGGCAGTTGCTGCAAGCGTGCAGAGGCTATTTCGCCACGGCTGCGATCTTCAGCCTGGCCATCAACCTGCTGTATTTGGCCGGTCCGCTCTACATGATGCAAGTCTATGATCGCGTGATCTCGAGTGGCAGCGAGATCACACTGCTCATGCTGACCATCGCTCTGTTGCTGGGTTATGGGGCGCTTGCAGGTCTCGATACGGTGCGCGCGCGGGTACTCACGCGCGCCAGTGTTCGCCTCGACCATCAAATGGGACCGCGCGTGATGACAGCGGTGATCGATCGCAATGCAAGGGGCGGCAGCACGCGGAGCCAGCTGCTGCGCGATTTCGACACCTTCCGCCAGTTCATCACCGGCGCAGGAGTTCACGCCGTCTTCGATCTGCCCTGGGCGCCGATTTACATCCTTGTGATTTTCGCGATGCACCCGTTGCTGGGCGCATTTGCACTGGCGTGTTGCGTCATTCTGATCCTGCTGGCCTTTCTCAATGAATTGGCAGTCAAGTCTCCGCTCTCGGAGGCCAACGAGGCGGCGAGCCGAAACTACATTTTTACCGAGATGAGCCTGCGCAACACCGAGGTGGTGCGCGCCATGGGCATGACGCCTGGACTGTTGCGACGCTGGAGTCGGGACCGGATCCGGATGATCGAGCGTCAGGTCACAGCCAGCGACCGTGCCTCCACCATGCAGAGCCTGATCCGTTTCTCGCGGCTGTCCATGCAATCGCTGATATTGGGTGTGGGCGCCTATCTTGTCATCGAGCGCCTCACCACCGCGGGAGCGATGTTTGCGGCAAGCATTCTGCTCGGCCGTGCGCTCCAGCCGATCGAGCAGATCGTGGGGTCTTGGCGCGGCCTTGTCTCGGCCCGCGGCGCCTTCGTGCGGCTGCGCGAGCTGTTAACCGCTCATCCACCGCGTGAATCTGGACTGATTCTGCCACGTCCCGACGGACAACTTTCGGTGGACGGTCTATCATTCGCACCGCCGGGAACGTCAAAAGCCATTTTGCGCGGGGTTGCCTTCCGGATTGAATCGGGAGAAGTGCTGGGCATCATCGGTCCGTCCGGCGCTGGTAAATCGACGCTGGCGCGCCACCTCGTGGGAGTACAGACGCCGTCCGCAGGCGCGGCACGGCTGGATGGCGCCGACATTTCGACCTGGATCAGGTCCTCCTTGGGCCAGCACCTAGGCTACCTTCCGCAGGATGTCGAGCTCTTCGCCGACAGCATCGCCACAAACATCTGCCGGTTCGACGACGGCGACGACAATGCGATTATTGCCGCGGCAAAGCTGGCCGGCGTGCACGAAATGATTGTGCGACTGCCGGAGGGCTACGACACCCAGGTCGGGGAGGGCGGTGCCATCCTCTCCGGCGGCTATCGCCAGCGGATTGGCCTCGCTCGCGCGGTCTATGGCAACCCGAGCCTTGTCGTGCTTGACGAGCCGAGTTCGAACCTCGACGCGGATGGCGACGCAGCGCTCGCCTATTGCATTCTGCAGCTGAAGCAACGTGGAACGACCGTGGTCCTGATCTCGCACCGGCCTGCCACCATTGGCGTTTGTGACAAGATTTTGGTGCTGCGTGAGGGTGTCGCCGAGATGTTCGGGCCGCGGACCGAAATTCTATCGCGCCTGACGCGACCGGTGCCGGTCCCGTCCGTCCAGGCAGCGGCGAGTTAGGATAGATTGTATGGCCCTGGTGGATGCCGCAAACCGCTCGAGAACCCCGATGTCGCCTGCAACCGGCCAACACAACGGCCCAAATGACTCGATTCGACGGATTGCTCTGGTGGGATGGCTAATCATCGCAGCGTTCTTTGGTGGTCTCGGTACCTGGGCAGTGACGGCGCCGCTCAATGGCGCCGTCGTCGCGAATGCAGTGATCAAGGTTGACGGCAACCGCAAGAGCGTCCAGCACCTCGACGGTGGCATCGTCAATCAATTGTATGTCAGGGAGGGCGACAAGGTTCTCGCAGGCGATCTCCTGATCCTACTCGACGAGACCCAGGCCCGCGCCGAATATGACGTCCTGACGCAAGAATATGCTGTGCTGCGGGCAACCGAAATCCGGTTGCTGACCGAGCTCGAGCATGGCTCCGAGCTCGTGATGCCCCCTGATCTCAAGGCTCGAACCGAGGATCGCTATCTCAAGAGCGTCTGGAACGGTCAACTCAGCCAATTCCAGAGCCGGCGGGCTGCGCTGGAAGGGCAGCGCAGCGTGATCCGGGAAAAGATCAATCAGCTCGGCTCGCAGATCGTGGGCGCCGAGGCTCAGGTCAAATCGTTTACCGATCAGATCAACTCCATTCACAAGGAAGCCGCCGATATTGCCCCGCTGGTCGAGCGCGGCTTGATCGCCCGGCCGCGAATTCTGCAGCTGGAGCGCACCGCCTTTGGTCTCGAGGGGCAGATCGCGGATACAACGGCGAACATCGCCAAGGCGCGCCAAGCAATCGCTGAGCAGGAGCAACAGATCGCGCAGCTCGATAACGATCGGATGACCGACGTCACCAAGGACCTGCGCGACACCCAAGCCAAGCTCTTGGAAGTGATTCCCAAGGCGATGAACGCCAAAGCGGTGTTAGGCCGGATGGAGATCCGTGCACCTTATACCGGCCGGATCGTGGGCCTGAGCGTATTTTCGGTGGGCGGCGTCATTCAGCGCGGGGACAAAATCCTTGACATCGTTCCGGATGAGGACTCGCTGACCATTGAGGCACAGGTCGGTGTCGATGACATCAGCGACGTTCATCCGGACACGCGCGCGGAGGTTCACCTCACTGCGTACAAGCAGCGCATCGTTCCGATTATTCATGGCGACGTCATTCAAGTCTCGGCCGACCGTTTGACCGATCCGAAGACGAACGCGCCCTATTACACCGCGTTCGTGCGGATAGACCGAGATGAGCTCGCCGCGATGCCGAACATTCGCCTGTACCCGGGCATGCCAGCGACGGTGATGATCCCGACGGTGCAACGGACCGCATTTGAGTATATCGTTGGGCCGTTGGTGATGTCATTCAATCAGTCATTCCGGCAGAAGTAGGAGCGGCGTTCATCGCTGCGACAGCTTTCGCGCGCGCTGCTGGTGCCAATGAGCGGCAACGCACACGCACGACTGGATGTACTATACGGCATTAGCGAAAGATGAGCCGTTCGATTGCGGCAGTCCGTCAAAGAGGCAACCTGGCTTCAGCGATACAGCGAATAGTGACCGCCATATGCCTTTGTCGACATAGGCCCGCTCGATCGGACACCCATGAGTGTCTCGGGGCACTCGATGGCGTCGCCCAGGTTATGACCGTCTGCGGGTTGTCGGCAGCGAGCTGGCATGCAGCACGGGGATACGAATGCGCTCCGACGCAATTCTTTCAAATCCCGCTGCATACTTGGCTCATTTACGCAAGGCGCTATTGATCGGGGGCTTGAACCCAATCACCTTTTTCGTTTTTTGCGTCTCGATGCTTTGAGCCGGACTCCCAGTCGACGCATTCCATCATATCGTTAGAGCGATTGAACTCGCACGCTTCTCTACGCAAGGTTTTGCCATCCAGGTCTTGAATGACGACGGCTAGCCCTTTTCTGCCATCCTTGAGCCGATAATCCAGCCCCAGAACGCAGTTATTAAGCTGGCACTGGCGAGAGAGAGCCGGCTCTCCGCCGTTCTGGTCGGCTGAGAGCTTTGCGGCATTGTCGACGAAGTCATTCCAGGCGCTCAGGCTCGTTGAGGCTTGCTGGATCAGCGGTCCGCTCGTCGCAATTTGTCGCGTTTGCACGGGCACCCCTGCCAAAGACACGCCCATAGCCTTAAGATCTTGGGAGTCGAGCCATACGATTTGCTTGGACGGAGTCCTCACCATGCGGGCTATGATCGAGGCTGGAACGCCAAGCTCCTTCGCGAAATGCGCCATCGATTCAGTTGCCGCGCCCGATGACGTTGTTTCACGACCGTCTTTATCGGAAGCTTTGTGCACCCCGACACGCGCGCCATCGCCGAGAAACTTGGTAGCGCCCGCGGCAAAGATTAGAAAACACGCTGACGCGCAAACATCACCCGGACCAACGCTGGTCGAAATCCCAGCATCCTTAATCGCCGTCGCCAGCTTTACCCCCTCGACCAGCCTGCCGCCGCCTGAATTTAGCTGAACGATCTCCACTGCTTTGCCAGCAGCATTTGCCTGCTGTACCTCACGCGTGAACGTATCGGAGTCGCCGAAGCTGATAGGTCCGGACAACGAAATTATGACCCCGCCATTTTTGCCCGGATGCTTTTTTATGGTCGCGGAGGATACGGGCGCGCCCCCGCAGACCGCGACCGCTATTCCCAAAACAATCACGCGGCCCATCGACCTCATGGCGCACCCAGATCGCCCGTTTTCATAAGCTATCCGCACTCTTTTGACAGGCGCAAGCGAAATTGTGGCCGACTTGGCGCTGTGTCGTATCCAAACTGAGTTCAAGGCAGCATGCGCCCACGCTGGCCCTCTTTCGGAAGGTTCTGAATGTTAGCCGAGTGTTCCACTGGGAATCCTCAACCTGTGTGGTTCGGATCCGTCAGTAATTTGAGCGGGGTCTCACGACGATGTTCGGAATTAATGCGATCAACGCCTTCGACGGTGATCGCGAGCGTGCCGGTTTCGAGCCTCGCGATCCAACCTTTTGCTTTCAGATACCAAAGATGAAACTGCAAATGCTCGCGCGGACAGCCTGACAGCCGTTCGAGCTCGGACTCGCCGATGCCCGGCTCGTTGAAGTCCTGCCGGCGTTTGGCATAAAGCATCGACAGCAGCCTGTCCTGAATGACGACGTCCCGTTCTACGCCATTCGGGTTGCTGGCTTCCTCCGCTAATTTCCAGCGCGAACCGGTATGGTCTCTGTGGTGAAGATCGTACTGCGCCCGCTTCACCGAATCCTTGAGCGTATCGTGAGCCTCCACGAGTTCGCTGAAACGGGATAGATCGCCGGTACCCTTGTTGTCGGGATGGTAGCGCATAGCAAGGTAGCGGAATACCCGTTCTATTGTTTCCGAGTTGGCGTTCGGACTTATTTCAAGGACTTCGTAATAGTCGATGAACATAGAGGACTTCCTGATGTGATTGCATGATCGGCGCATTGGGCCCAGCGGTAGTCGCTAGTAGACCAGCAACCGGCGAGGACCGCCATATGATCGCATTTGCTCAACACCGATATTTAAGCGCGCTGCCGGAGCAATTGCCAAACCGGTCCAAGGGCCGTGAAGTATGGCACTTCCGATCATAAGCGCGCGGATGCTGGACAGCTCAAAGTGTTGGGCGGACACGGGAGAGGTCCCGGCGTGCCAGGTTCTCTGGGGGTGAGGCGTTAAACGCTAGAATCGTGTAACATCTGTGAGGTCACGCTGCGCGGGCATCGATGACGGGGCAGAGGAATCGGGCCATGGATCTAATCGGCAATTTGGCGAGTTCGAGTTTTTGGCTCGTAAGTTATTTCGTCCCGTTCGTATTTGTTTTGGCTATCATCGTTTTTTTTCATGAACTCGGCCACTTCCTGGTCGCACGATGGTGCGAGGTTGAGGTTACAGCTTTCTCTCTCGGATTTGGTCCTGAGCTGTTCGGCATTACCGATCGACATGGCACGCGCTGGAAGGTTTGTGCGATTCCGCTTGGCGGATTTGTTAAATTTTTGGGCGACCGAAACGTCGTGAGCCTTGGTGATTCCTCCCTTGAAGCCCATGTGCAAGAGCGCCGGGCAACCTTTGTCGGCGCTTCCGTTAGTCGGCGACTAGCGATTGTTGCAGCTGGGCCGATCGCAAGTTTTCTGCTTGCGGTTTGTATTTTCTCTGGGGAGTTCATGTTGTTCGGGAGGCAGGTCACCCTGGCGCGCGTAGCAGAGGTTCGACCAAATAGCCCCGCCGCCACGGCCGGTTTCCTGCCGGGCGACATTGTTATCGCAGTCGATAATCGGAAAATCGACGGGTTCAACGAGTTGATACGCCTCGTCAGCGTCAGCCCGGGGCAGACCCTTAAGATAACGATCGACCGGCAAGGCTCTCGAAGCGTGCTCGATGTCGCCCCGGCTATTTCAGAGGTCAAGGACGCCTTTGGCAACGTCACACGGATAGCGCAAATTGGGCTAGGCCGATCGGCGGCGCCGGACGATACTAAAATCGAGCGACTAGGTCCGGTCCGGGCCATCGAGCTCGCGCTGAGGCAGACATGGTTTATTGCGGATCAGACGCTTCAATATTTATTCAAGGTTTTCGTGGGGCGAGAATCCGCGGACCAACTCGGCGGTCCGATCAAAATCGCTCAGATTTCTGGCCAGGCGGCCACGTTTGGGTTTGCTGCTCTCCTGGAGCTTGCCGGCATATTGTCGGCCACCGTAGGGCTGATCAATCTACTTCCCATTCCAGCGCTCGATGGCGGGCACATCCTCTTCTACGCAATTGAGGCGGGGCGTGGTCGGCCGGTCTCCCAGAACTTCCAAAAATGGGGTATGAGGACAGGTCTCGTATTGGTTCTCGCGTTGATGATCTTCACGACCGTTAGTGACGTCGTTCGGCTATCGGCAACATGATCGAGCTAGTGGAAGTAATCTAACACCTGGTACCCGCGTCCGACGGCTTGGTAATTTTGGAGGATCGGCAGCCCATGTGAACGGTTTCTGTTCGGCCTTATGCACGATCACGAAGCTTGGTGCGTGGACCGCCGCGGTCTGAAGAGGCGATCAGCGCACGTTCGCCGGCAAACTTGGCGCGTCGGCGGCAAATGCTGGGAAGCAGGCGGACGCGCAAACGGTGCTCCGGAGTAACGCTGGTCGAGAACCTTCCGACGTTGATCGCGCCGGCTAATTTTTGCGCCTTTCACCAGTCGCCCGTAGAACTGAGCCGAACGCTTCGAGGGCCTTTCCGGCAGCTTTTGGCGGTGGGACGGATCAAACGAACAGGTCGGCGTGGCCCAGTTCAATTTGCATTTGCTTAAGGATTTATTGCGGATGAAGCTGCCGGCGTGCCGAGATAGATCGCTAACCTCATTGCCAACACACTTGCGCAGCCGGGTTTCGTCGGTCTCTACCATGCACCGGTTAAATCTCGTGCAAGCCATAGACGGACGCGAGGAAATTTCAGCGCCAAAGGCATGGGCTGCTCGTGCGTCTACAGGTACTCGAGTGGCGGCCTTCCACCCAGGAGACCTGCGGACGGTCGGAGTAATTCCGCAAACTGTGGTTGATCGCGCGTTAAGTCATCGACATCATGACCCGTTCGCCGTTGGTATTCTTCATCTCGTGATACTTTCTCCCAGGAGCGGCAACCCTTTCAGCGTATCGGCTTGTGGCTTGGCCGAGCGAATACCTTTCCGGTTTGCGCCTTTTCCTGTTATGGATCGTCAGACATCTGATCTGGAGCCCCTTTGCCAGCTAGACGATTGTCGATGCTTCGTACTTTGAAAAACCCATTGCCGCGAGTGACTGTCGCTCATGATGGCGCGATGATATGGTCACCGCGGGATCATCCACCTCGGATATCGAGTGGAACGCGCATTCCCGAAATCGACGGCGCCCGCGGACTGGCAGCCCTGGCTGTTGTCGTTGCTCATTACTTTGGCGAGGTCAAACACGGGCTGCCCGGGCTCACTATCGGCTGGATGGGTGTCAACCTGTTCTTTGTACTCTCAGGCTTCTTGATCGGCTCCATCATTCTTGAGCGTAAAGATTGTCCCAATTTCTTTTGGGTGTTCTATATCCGACGCACGCTTCGTATCTTCCCGATCTACTTCACGACGCTGGCTGTGACCCTGGGATTTGTATGGCTGCAGGGTCCAACGTCATGGGCCGGCGAGCCTCTTCCTGCGTTTTCCTATTTCACCTTCACGCAGAATTTCGTGATGGCGCTGCGAGGCGACTACGGAACACAGTGGCTTCTGCCGACCTGGACGCTGGCGGTCGAAGAGCAATTTTATTTGACGATCCCATTGATCGTCACTTTATTGCCTCCGCGTTGGCTGTTGCCGGCTATCCTCGGTGGCATCACGGTAGGCTGTGCCACGCGCGCTTCGTTCTATTGGATGGGCGACGATATCTCGGGCCAGGTGCTGCTGTTCAGCCGCAGTGATATCCTGTTGACAGGCATCCTCGCCGCTTACGTCCATCAGCGATACGTGCTCAGTGAGATGGTTCTTCGCCTGATCCCGTTGGCGGCAGTGGTCGGAGTGCTCCTCGCGGCAGCCCAATTCCTCACCACCGGTGGGGATCTCCTGTTTATTGCCAGTCCAATCCTGATGGCCCTGTTGTTTGGCGCATATCTGTTGCTCACTGCGCAGGGTTGGCCAAAATTTAGCTTTCTGCGTTCGCGCTTCTTGCGAATGTTCGGAGCCATCTCCTACGGTCTCTATCTCATTCACCAGCCGGTCGCCGGCGTCATGCACGGCCTCCTGCTTGATGCGCGACCGGACGTCGAAACGGGGGCGCAAGTCATGGTGACTTTCGCCGCCCTGTGGCTGGCGATAGGACTTGCGTGGGTCTCGTCGACGTTGATGGAGGCCCCTTTGCTTCGATTGGGACGCACCTGGCGCTATGATGGATAAGCGGTATTTTGATCGCGCGGGCGGTTCGAGGCGTCGCAATCTGCATAAAAACCTACTGGAAGTATATGGAACGCCGGGGGCGCCGACGCTTCCCTCAATGTCCACCCGATTGCCGTAAATGCCGTTCCCCACCAGATCACGAGCAAAGCGATGATCACCGGGAAGGAGTGCGGAATCGCGTCGAGCCGGCTCCAGTCGCGGGCGGCGAGAAGCACAGCCCAGGCATAATTTACCGACAGCATCATGATCAGCGATACGACTGCCAAATATTCGTACGGCCATTTCGGTGGCATCGACGGGACGACAAACAGATACGCGGCCCATAGCGTGATGAGTCCAAGGCCGATCAGCAACCGAAACCCTTCCAGGGCCCGGCACTGGATCGCATTCCATCTCCTCGGATACAGTGGGCGAACGCCCGTGCTTTCCTGGCGAAAAAAGATCGCTGTCCTCATCAAAAAGCCGGCCCCCACGACCACAATCAGGCCGATCAGGCTGAACTGGGTGGACAGATCTAACTCGGCGTGATGCATCGGAAGCGTATCCCCCGCGAAACTCACAAAAACATGTTTGTCGAATTAAACCCGCGAATGCAATCAGCTTTCATCGAAGGTCGGCGGGCTTCAAAGGCGTTTTCATGGACTCGGGCGTGAATGAAGTTGGCGTTTAATCCATAAGTGTCTATAATTATTAGCAAAAATCATTCGGATGGTTTGGCCTAACAGCCTGGCGCCAATGCGCAAATTAAGGTCGTTTGACGCCAGGCAAATTCACCACATGGCCGAGATTGGTCGGCTCTGGTAGGCTTGCATTTTTGGGGTTGCCGGATGGACCCGCTTGGACTGAAAATTATTCTAGTCACCTGTCTTGTTTTCGTGCCGCTCGAGCGCTTGTTCGCGTTGAACAGCGAGCAGAAAGTCTTTCGGCCGGGATGGGCGAACGATCTCATTTTCCTGCTGTTGAACGGCCTAGTGGTAAAGCTTGGTATGCTCGCCGTCATTGTGGCGAGCCTGTTTGTCGCGGCGCGGATCGTTCCCGCATCCGTTCAAGATTCGGTCGGCGGCCTGCCGTTCTGGATTCAAATCCCGCTGATCGTTTTGCTTTCCGATCTAGGAGTCTACTGGATTCACAGAATGTTTCATGCAGTCCCATGGCTGTGGCGCTTCCATGAGATTCATCACAGCAGCGAAGAGCTCGACTGGCTGGCTGCGACGCGTGTTCATCCTGTCGATCAGATTTTGACCAGAGGTGCACCGCTATTGGTGGTTATCGCACTGGGATTCTCTGCATGGTCGATCAGCGTCTGTGCACTGCTCTTTCACTGGCAGGCGTTTCTCGTTCACTCCAACGTCCGCATCGGGTTTGGCCCATTGCGGCTGCTGCTGGTTTCGCCGGCGTTTCATCACTGGCACCACAGCGCGGATCGCGAAGCCCGGGACAGGAATTTTGCCGGACAACTGTCATTTCTGGATGCATTGTTCGGAACTTTGCATATGCCCCAAGGACGAATGCCGACAGCTTACGGGTTGGACCAGCCAATGCGGCAGCGTTACGCCTTTCAGATGCTGTATCCGTTTGTTGGCGACCGCGCGCGTCACTATTTGCATTTGCCCGCGGAAAACGAACCGCACCCGCCAATCTCGCCGAGCGCACGGGCGCCACTCACCCGCCGGCCGCTAGGTTAACCAGTCGTTAATTTGCGTCTTTGAGCCCGTAAGCCGGTGGTCTATTGTCGTGGGTACGATGGCAATAGCGAGGGTCAGGCATTGTGAGCGCAGACGAGGCGGTGGCGGAAGTTCCGAGTGGCGGGCAGGGGCGTGCTGGGCACCTCCTGGAGTGGGCTGCGCGGGGTTTGATCGTTGCGGTATTTACCGCACTCGCCGTCCTCAATCTGGGGGGCATCTATCACTTCGCCCCGATCGATAATCTTGAAAAGATTCTGGCGGTCGCTGCCCGCCTGGCCAATTTCATGTTTCTGATTCTGGTAGCTGCGACGGCGTTGACTCGATTGTCGCCGATGATGAAAGCCAAGGGCATCGAACCGCGGCTATCGGCGTTGCTCGGCACGTTTCTGTGCATGGCGCTTGCTCTTCTTCCGAAGGCCGATCTCGGTCCGGTATTGTCGATCATATCGACAATGCTGATGATGATCGGTGCGGTGTTGTCATTCATCGTGCTTCGCTGGCTCGGAAAATCCTTCAGCATCCTGGCGGAAGCCAGGCGGCTGGTCACGACCGGACCCTACAAGGTGGTGCGTCATCCGCTTTATCTTTGCGAAGGCATTGCTCTCCTCGGGCTTGCCCTCCAGGTGATGTCTCCTCTGGCCGTCGTCGGCGTACTCGCGATTGCGGCGATCCAGTTTCGGCGCATGATCAACGAAGAAGCGGTCCTGAATTCGGCTTTTTCGGAGTACCTCGAATATGCCGAGCGCACCCCTCGGGTAATCCCTCGATTGCTTGCCGGCTTTTTTTGACGTTCTAATGCCGTCAAAAACGACGCCTTGCCGCTCTAATCGCCGTCAAAGGTCCAGTTTTTTCGGACAAGGCAGGGGCCGGCATTTTGGTTTTCGGTTACATCGCGGCCGTAAAATTACGGTCCAGAATTAACGATAAACCCTTCAAAAATCGCCACTTCATTGACTGTTCGCCTCACTTAATGCAAAATTAATTCAATGGTGGATCGAAAACATTACCCGCCATTGACTCAATGATCGAAACTAATTCCTTTTTTGGAGGCGTGAATATGCGTAAATTGCTCGGTGCTCTCAAGAAGTTCGGCAAGGATGAAGAAGGTGCGGCGCTGATCGAATACACCGTGCTGCTCGGAATTTTGCTGGTCGCCGTGATCGTCACGATCGTTTCCGTAGGCGGCTGGATTAGTGGGCAGTGGACTGCCTTGAACGGCGCGTTGCCCGCGGCGTAAGCGGCTCTCGGGTAATCGGGGTTGCGCGAAGATACTTCAGATCAAAGATACTGCAGATCGATGTTGTAACTTCGATTGGAGAAACGTCAGCTTCGTGTGATCCACGAAGCTGACGCGGTTTATTTAAGACGGCATATTTGGTCGTCGGTGTTTTAATCAGATGCCAATTGCGGCGCTGATCAAAGCGGCGGATTTAAATCATGCGTAAAGGTAATTTGATCATCCTGGTTGTCGCGCTCGCGATGGGCATGGTTGCCGCACTGATGGCGCGCAGCTGGATTGCACAGCACAGCGCACCTGCATCCGCGGCGACCGGCACGATTGTGGTGGCGGCGGCGTCATTGCCGTTTGGAACCGTTCTGACGCCCGATAACGTCTCGGAGATTCCCTTGTCCTCGGGGCAGCTGCCAGACGCTGCGTTCGCCACAAAAACCGACCTGTTGAAGGATGGTCGCCGGGTCGTGCTCACCGCGATGGAACGCAGCGAAATGATCACTAAGCCGAAGATCACCGCGCCGGGTCAGCGCGCTTCGCTTTCGGTTCTCCTCGAGGAGGGCCAGCGTGCGGTGACGGTTCGCGTCGACGACATCAAGGGCGTTGCGGGATTTATCCTGCCCGGAGATCGCGTCGACGTCGTGCTGCTTCGTAGCGAGACCCAGAGGGGTGAGACGGAAAATTCAGCCGACGTGCTGATTCAATACGTCAAGGTGCTAGCCATCGACCAACTCGTCAATGATCGGCAGGATCAGCCCGCCGTGGCGACGGTTGCCAAAGCGGTTACCTTGCAGGTCAGCCCCGAGCAGGCGCAGAAGATTCTGCTCGCAGGCAATATCGGAAAACTCTCGCTGGTGCTGCGGCAGCCGGGCGAGGCTCGCTCGGCCGAGGCTGGGCGTATCACCGACAACGATCTGGGTCCCTTGTTTGCCAGGAACGCCAAGCCACCTGTGGCCGAAAAGCAACCAGTGGCCGAGAAAGCGGCGGCACCGACGCTACTTCAGGCGTTCAAATCGGACACTGCGAAGGTTACCATCTATCATGGCCTGGACGAAAAAAAGTACGACGTGATTCACCAAGCTAAAGAGGACGCGATCCGCCAAGCCAAAGAGTAGGCTTCTGAAGGCGGGCGCGGGGGCAGAGCGCCGAAAGGCTGCCGCGACGGAGGGGCAAGGAGCATATGGATAAAGTTCGCGGTTCGCGGAAAGTCTGCCAAAAGCTGCTCGCCCTCGGCGCAGTCGTCCTAGCCGCTCTGTCGTCGAGCTTTGTCGGCGAACGCGCCCTCGCTGCGGACCGCAAGTCGGACAGCAGAAAATCCGTCAGCGCATTCATCACCGAAGTTACCGACGTGCGCCGAGTGACCGTGATCGTCAACAAGTCGCGTACGTTCAGTGTCGAGCGGCCATTCGCGACCATTGTTGCCGGCTCGCCCGACATTGCGGACGTGAAGGCGCTCGGGGACCGCACGATCTATGTCCTGGGCAAGCAGACTGGCACCACCAACGTCATCCTTTACGATGACGCTGCCAAGCAGATTGCGATCCTCGATGTGCAGGTGACGATCGACACCAGCAACCTGCAGCAGAACATCCAGTCCAGCACCGGCACGCGCGGGATCCACGTCTCTGCCACCGAGAGCCAGGTGGTACTGACCGGAACTGCCGTAGATGCTGTCGCAGCCGAGCGTGCGATGGCTATTGCGACGGGATCCGCTCCCAAGGGCTCCGTTGTTGTCAACGCCATGAATGTTGCTGCGCCGCAGCAGGTGATGTTGGAAGTCCGCTTCTTGGAGGCCGACCGATCGGCTGGCCGCGCTCTTGGCGTCAACCTCTATGGCACCAATGCGAACGGCACGCAGATGGGTAACTCCGGTCTGGGCGCAGCAGCTAATGTACAAACGGCTCAAAGCGCCCCGGTAGGAGTTCCTATTCTCGGCACCGCCAGTACCTTGATTGGGGGGGCGGCGCCGTTCGGTAACCTTCTCTCCAATATAGTCAAACTGAACAACGGCAGCTCAATTGATGTGCTGCTGACGGCGCTGGAGAACAAAGGGCTGGTGCGGCGGCTGGCCGAGCCTAACCTGATCGCGCTCTCGGGTGACGCGGCGCGCTTCCTGGCCGGCGGTGAATTTCCGGTGCCAGTGGCGTCTACTGCGGTTGCTGGGGCCCTTCCTACTGTAACGATCGAATTCAAGAAGTTCGGCGTCGAGCTGGCTTTCGTTCCGACCGTGCTGTCTCGGGGCGTGATCAATTTGCGGGTCGAGCCCTCGGTCAGCGAGCTCGATTTCACCAATGCCGTGACGATCGCCGGCACCACGATTCCGGCCCTGACCCGGCGCGATGCGCGAACCACGGTCGAGTTGCGCGACGGCCAGAGCTTTGCCATCGCCGGATTGCTGCAAACCCGTAACCAGCAGGATATTGCGCAGTTGCCCTGGATCGGTTCCGTGCCGGTGCTGGGCTCGCTGTTTCGAAGTTCGTCCTATCAGCAGAAAGAGACCGATCTCGTGATCATCGTGACGCCGCGCCTGGTCGCGCCCGCGGCGCCGGGGCAGGTATTGGCATCGCCGCTGGATTCCCGCTTGCCGGCAAACGACGTCGATTTCTTCCTCAATGGTCAGATGGAGGTGCGCAAGCGTTATAACGATTACGTCAATTCCGGCGGCGACGTCAGAGGACCTTACGGGCATATCATCGCGCCTGATGTCCGCTTGTCGGCACCAACACCGGTCGGGCCCGATCAGCCCGTCGTCAAGACCCTCAACTAAAGGACCACTGGTATGACATGCACTGTTTTACTCGCGGTCTTCACGCTCGGCTCCTGCAACGGATTGGCAGGCAACGACGAAATGGATCGTTACTTCCAGCGCTCCGATACCATTACCTTAAGTGCCGGCGACGCCAAGCAGGCCAATGCCGTCACCCACACCATCCATCCCTGGCCGAGATATGTCGGTGACCGCCGGATCGTTTCCGACGCCCGCCGCGTCGGCAGCGCGGTGACACGATACAGTAACACCCAGAGGCCGGTCGATCAGCTTCCCAACATTGGGTTGGGGGGCGACGCGATGGGCCAGCCGCCCCCAAGCAACCAGAATATCAATATCAACGGATCGGGGGCTGGGGCCGCAGGAGTATCCGTGCCGGTCGGGCGGGGGAACTAAGGGAGCTATTTGAAGGCAAGATTTCTAGTGTGATTTGAGGCAGGTGATGTTCACGCGGTCGTTCGCGACAGTGTGGCGGGATGACAAGGGATCAGTGCTTGTCGAAGCAACGATCCTGATGCCCTTTCTGGTCACGCTGATGTTTGGTTTGTTCGAGTTTTCTTGGTACTTTCACAAGCAGCAGCTCGTGGAGTCGGGGGTGCGCGATGCCGCACGTTACCTCGCGCGAACAGCTCAAGACACATCGCCTCCCACGGATCCCTGCGGCAACGCGACCTTCGTAGCCAACGCAAAGAAAATTGCGGTCAACGGCGCGGTTACCGGAGGCGCGCAGCGTGTCACGGGTTGGACCGCCGCAAATGTAACCATAACGTGCTCCGGCTTTGACAACAGCGCGGCGACCTATCAGGGTCCTTCGACCGTCACCATCATCACTGCAAGCACGAACTTCGCCGATCCGGCTCTGGGATATTTCAGTCTGCTAAAGCTTACGACACCCAATCTGTCGGCGACGCATGCCGAGCGTTCGATCGGTCCGGGTTAGGGGCAGATCATGGCAATCAGGCGCTTGTGGAGCGATCAGACAGGCGGGGCTTTGGTAGAGGCGACGGTCCTGATTCCGATCCTGTTCGTGTTCCTGCTCGGATCGGTGGATTTTCTCTACGCCTTTTACCAATGGACCGCGGCCACCAAGGCGATGGAGGTCGGCGCCCGTCTGGCGGCGGTGTCGGATCCCGTTGCAACCGGGCTGACCGGAACCTCCAACGTTGCGGTCAGTGCGGCTGTTCCGATTGGCTCGGCGCAGGTTGGCGATGCCATGCCCGATTTCCAGATTACCTGCGCATCATCGGCGTGTACCTGTACGCGCGGCACTTGCACGGGAATGGGAAGCTACAGTGCGACAGCAATGAATACGATTGTTTTCGGCCGCGGCAGTTCCGCATGTGGCGACGCGACGTCCTCTTACAATGCCGGCATGTGTGACATCTTCCCGAGGATCACCGCGGCGAACGTCAAGATCGTCTATGACCAGACCGGGCTCGGCTATGCCGGGCGGAAGGCAGGGCCCGTGCCGACGATTGCCGTGTCGCTGCAGAACATGAATTTCCAATTTTTCTTTTTGAACGGGCTAATGGGCTTTGCCAATCTTGCCATGCCGAAGTTTACGGCGACGGTTACCGGCGAAGGGATGTCCTCTGCAGCCCAATAGGTACGTAATATCTGACTTGAGGAGATTTGCCGATGACAGTCTATTTTGAGCGCCTGCGCCGGTCTGTCAGCACCTTCTGGGCCGATACTACCGGCGTCATGCTGCCCTATGTCGCGCTGATGATGGTCGTGTTCATCGGCCTGGGCGCGCTCGCGCTGGACGGCGGCCGGGCCCTGAGCATGCAGACACAGATGCAGGCGATGGCCGATGGCTGGGCATTGGCCGGCGCACGCGAGCTCAACCAGCAAAGCGGCGCGATCACGCGGGCAACCAACGCCATTAACAACATGGTGACCACGAACGCACTGACCGGGTTGGGTTACAGCGGCAGCTTCACGCACAGCGTAAACTTCTACAGCTCGTTGAACGCGGCGAACGTTGGGGGTGGGATTACGACGACCGATGATCTGCAGGCCAGATATGTCCGCGTCATTGTGAATCCAGTGACAGTCTCGACGATGTTTCCCATTTCATTCTTCAAGGCCGGCGGCTCCAATAGCTTTAGCGCAGGCGCGCAGGCGACTGCCGGGTTCACCAGCCAGACCTATTGCGACATCCCGCCCGTATTCATCTGCAACCCCTACGAAACGGCGGGAATGACCGACAGCCAGGCGACGGCGGCGCTTAGAACAAATATCGCGCTGCCCTCAGTCCAGCGGAAGCAGGTGCGGCTTGATCCGGCCAAGTCTGGCCCTGGCCAATTTGGCTATCTAGTGCCGCCCGACGGCTGCACCGGAGCGAGTTGTCTCGAGGACTGGATTGCGCAGGCAAAGCCGAAGGCCTGCTATCAATCAGCCAGCGTGGACTTGAACACAGGTTATAAAGCCTCGGTGACCGACGGCTTCAATGTCCGTTTTGATATTTACAAGGGCAATCTAAAGAAATACCAGAATTCTGCGGCCTACGCACCAGCCACCAATGTTCGTCAGGGGCATGTCAGAAGCGCCTGCAATTCAACAGCCGGAACTCCATATCCATTTTTGAGCCAAACCGCAGCGTCAACTGGCGCCATTTACCCCAACGCAACGACAACGACCGCGACGGGTGACTTCGACAATACCGGCAATTCGAATTGCAGCAATAGTGGAAACAAATCCTGCGTTATTAAGAATGTTTCGCCAGCCATCGTTTCGCAAGTTTATGGCTGGATCGCTGCCGGTTTGCCGGTCTCGGTCGTCGCCACCACGGTAGGCGCGGGATCGACGATCGACAAAGCCTGCCGTCCGGCTGATGTTGGAACGGCGCCATGTTCGAATGCCGGCGCAGGGGCGAACACGCTCATCATGCATGCTCCGGCAAATGTAAAGCAGGCGGGCGTCTCCATGACCGTGGGTCTCTCGCTTAGCGGCCTGCCTATGGACACGAACCTGTATAACAACACATTGACTTTCGGAAACGGTCAGTGGGATTGCGATAGCTATTGGCGCATCAATCATCCTGGCGTGGCAAAGCCAGCCGATATTGCCAGTGGGTGCCTCGGCGCTGCGAGTACGACAGTATCCCGTTATAGTGTTTATCTCTCCGAAATTAACAATAATCTTGTGAGCAACTTCTCACTTCCGGGAAGTACGCTAAAAAACGGGGAGAACGGGGCACCTACCTGCTCGTCAACCGGCGGCGTCGCGGCGTCGCCGACACAAACCGACAGGCGCGTCATCTTTTCCGCCGTCATCAATTGTCTGGCCCAAGGACCCTTTGGCGGCGGTCAGACCGCGAACAATATACCGGTGGCGGGCTTTGCGAAATTCTTCATGAGCCAGCCTATTGGTGCCAATGGGGATGGGACGGGCTACATTTATGGTGAGATGTCTGGATTGGTCGGATCGCTCGATGAAGTCCAGATCCTCAATCAGGTTCAGCTCTATCGTTAGGGAGCCTCGGTTAACGTCCCCTGTTTTCAGTGCGCGCCCTTAAGGCTAATTTCCTTTTTGGCGACTTTTCCCGGATTTTGCTTGCCGTGACGTTGGTTGTGATGGACGATATTAACTTGAGAGCACGTGCCTTGTTAACTGCGCCAAACAGGCGCCGCCGCCCCTTGGCGAACTAGTTGGAACGATGCAGATTTTTCTCTTCAATGCCGGTGTCGACCCGAACCAGCTGAAAGACCTTGAAGGGCGCGTCCGCCTTAAGCTGCCCGATCTGCAGCTCGCCAGCCGTATGGAAGAGATCACCAAGGCCCTGCCGAAGACTGCGGGAGGTGACGCCGAACTTGCCTGCATCCTGTTCCCCGTCGTGCTGAATGCGTCGGAGTCATTCGATCGCATGGTTTCGATCGCAACCGAATTTCGGGACAGGCTGTTCTTTATCTTCATCAGCGACGATGACATCCCGGCCAGCGATTACAAACGGCTGGTGCAAACCGGCGGGGCCGACTGGGCCTCGACGCGCGGGGCACCGGAAGAAATCGTCGACATTATCGCGCGGATTGACAGGGGAGGCGGCGCCGCGGCCGAGGTCGTCGAGCCGACAGTGACAGAGCCGGTCATGGTGGCGTTCGTGCCAAGTGCCGGTGGGGTGGGCAACAGCACGCTCGCCATCGAAGTCGGCATTCAGATCAAGACTGGCAAGCGAACGCGAGACCGCCGTGTCTGCCTGCTCGATCTCGATATTCAGAGCAGCCATCTCTGCGATTATCTCGACACCGAGCCACGCATGCAGATCCAGGAAATAGCCGGCAATCCAGAGAGGCTGGATACGCAATTGTTCGGACTTTTCATAACGCACCACTCAAGCGGACTGGACGTTCTGGCGGCTCCGCGCAGCAAGGACCACCCGCCCGAGCTCTCCCCCGCGACACTCGAGGCGCTGTTCCGAATGATCGCTGCCCGCTACGACCTGATCTTGGTGGACCTCCCAGTGACTTGGTTCAACTGGACCCGCCAGTTGTTGTCGGCTGCGGAGGTTGTGCTAGTCTCAGGGTTGAATACGATTTCGGGGCTGCGTCAGGTCGCGGAAACGCTCGCCGCGGTGCGGACAGTGGAACGTGTGCCGCCGAAGATTGCCGTCGTGCTCAACCGGTGTGGACACCGGCTGGTCGGAGGGTTCGCCCGGCGAAATCACGTGAAGAATCTGCTCGGGTCGGAGGAAGTGTTTTTCATCCGAGAAGACACGGAAAATGCCATTCAGGCGGTCAATACGGGAATACCGATGGCGGTCCAGGGACAAGGCAAGATGAGCAAGGATATCGCGCCGCTCGCGCTGATCGCCTTTGAGGCCAAGCCATTTCCTCATGCGGTGTCTCGGCCGTAGATTTGCGGGCACATTTACCTCGTTGCGTTGTATAGCGTGACATGGGCTTAATGATTGGGTAACGTAAATTTTGCGGTGATTTTTGCTTGTTATAGCTTCGCAGCGTTAGTGAGCGAGTATTGTAGATGAGTATTTTCTTTTCTACTGGCGCAGCCGCCCGGGAGCGGCCCAATTCAAGCCTGCGCGTCAGCGCGCCGTCTCCTGTGGATGACGAGCGACTCTATCATGAGCTGATCGCCCAGCGCCCGGCGTTGCTGGACCAAAAAGTCAAGCTCCACGCAAAAATCATCGACGAATTCAATCTGGCTGTGCTGGAGCGGATGCCGCGCGAGGAGCTGGTCAACGAGATCCGGGTCTATGTTGGCGACTACGTTCGGGCCGAGAAGATCCCGCTCAATCAGCGCGAAATGCAGGCCTTCGTCGAAGACCTGGTCGACGAGATGATCGGGTTCGGCCCGATCGAGCCGTTGCTCAAGGATCCGACGATCACCGACATCCTGATCAACACGCACAAGAAATGTTTCGTGGAGCGGTTCGGAAAGCTCGAGGAAACCACCGTTCATTTCAAGGACGAGGGGCACCTGCTTCGCATCATTCACAAGATCGT
The DNA here is from genome assembly GCF_032917965.1 of Bradyrhizobium sp. BWC-3-1. Classification (NCBI taxonomy): domain Bacteria; kingdom Pseudomonadati; phylum Pseudomonadota; class Alphaproteobacteria; order Hyphomicrobiales; family Nitrobacteraceae; genus Bradyrhizobium; species Bradyrhizobium sp. BWC-3-1. The sequence continues at coordinate 5,656,501 of NZ_CP136625.1, read as the reverse complement.
TGCAGCCGTCGGCCGCCGGGTCGACGAGTCGTCGCCGACTGTGGACGCTCGCTTGCCTGACGGGTCACGCGTCAATGTGGCGATCCGGCCGATTGCCGTCGATGGACCCCTAGTGTCGATTCGCAAGTTCTCGAAGCGACCGTTCTCGATGGATCGTTTGATCGAACTGGGGGCGCTGCGGGTTCCGATCGCGGAGGTGTTGCAGGCGGCCGTTCACGGTCGGATTTCGATGATCATCTCTGGAGGGACGGGCAGCGGCAAGACGACGCTGCTCAATGCATTGTCTAGCCACATTCCGCCTGACGAGCGCATCATCACGATCGAAGACGCCGCCGAACTCCAGCTGCAACTGCCTCATGTCGGCCGCTTGGAAACACGCCCGGCCAACGCCGAAGGCAAGGGCGAATTGCGTCAGCGCGAACTGGTGAAGAACGCGCTGCGCATGAGGCCCGATCGCATCATCATCGGTGAGTGTCGTGGTGAAGAAGCGTTCGACATGCTCCAGGCGATGAATACCGGTCACGAGGGATCGATGACCACGGTCCACGCCAATACGCCGCGCGACGCGGTCAAGCGGCTGGAGCAGATGGTTGGCATGGCCGGCGCATCGATGACGATCGCGAGCGTCAGAAACCAGATCGCGTCAGCGGTGCGCATCATCGTCCAGCTGCAGCGTTTGACCGACGGAAGCCGCCGCGTCACCAGCGTGAGCGAGATTACCGGCATGGAAGGCGAGGTCCTGCAGATGCAGGAATTGTACAAATACGTCAAGGAATCCACCGATGAGCGCGGCATGATCCGGGGAAGCTTCAAGGCTACCGGCATTCGACCATCGTTTCTTGCTGATTTGAAGCACGCCGGCATCGATCTGCCGGCAAGCTATTTCGATCCAACGCGGCCTCTGTAACGCATGATCAACAACCAACTTTGGCTGATCTATGCCCTGATCTTCGGGGCGGTGCTGCTTGGCGTTCGCGCACTCTATTGGCTGGTATTCCGGTCGCGTGCGGAACGAAAAATCATCAACCGCCGCCTGTCACTCAGCAACGAGCTGAAGGACCCCGTCCAAGTGCTGGACGTTCTCCGCCGGGAACGAGGGTTCGGCGCCATCAGCGGCGTGGCGGGCCTGCAACGGCTCGACGAATTGATCGTGCAGAGCGGGGTAAAGCTCGACGCGCTCCGCAGTAGCGTCTGGATTGTGGCGCTGAGTGCCCTGTTTTACTTGCCGTTGGGGTTCTGGCTGAAGCTCGGTCCTTTGGCGCTCGCCATCGCGGTGCCAGCCGCGCTGCTGGTCGGATATGTCCTGCTCCGCATGGCGCGGGCGCGCCGCATCAGCCGATTCAGCGAACAGCTTCCCGAGGCGATTGATATTGTCGTCCGGGGCCTCCGGGCCGGACATCCGTTCCGCGTAGCGCTCGGCCTTGTCGCGCGCGAACTGCCCGACCCAATCGGGACGGAGTTCGGCATTTTAATCGACGAGGTCGGGTTCGGCCTGGATCAACAGGTTGCCGTGGATCATCTCGCTGCGCGTGTGGGCCAGGAGGATCTGACTTTCGTTTCCATCGCCATCAATATCCAAAGTCAGACCGGCGGCAACCTTGCAGAGATCTTGCAGGGCCTCTCGCGCGTGTTGCGCAACCGCGCGAAATTGCGCCTCAAAGTCCGCGCGCTGACATCGGAAGGTCGGCTGTCCGGTGTCTTCCTGTCGGTGATGCCGTTTATCCTTATCCTGGTCGTGAACCTGATCAGTCCCGGTTACTTTTCCGAGGTAAAGGATCATCCTCTGGTCGGACCCGCTGTCTTGGGCGGATTCTTGCTGTTGGCGATCGGAAATTATACGATTTATCGAATGGTCAATTTCAAGTTTTGAGCATGTTAGAATCCTCACCAGTAATCATCGCTCTCATGGCCTTCGCGGCCGTGAGCGGTTTGGTATTCGTCGCCGGCCAACATCTGATGAGAGAGATGAAGGTACAGCAACGGATTTCCGTTCCGATTGGGAAACAGGAAGTCGCTCCGGGGTTGCTGGATGGTCTCAACGCCGTCGTCCTGAAATATTTCAATGAGAAGCGCTTCAAGGTCGAGGGGCCCACGCGATCGAAGCTACGGCAGGAATTATTGCGCGCAGGGTTCTTCCACCCCGAGGCGATCAGCTACTACATATTCTGGCGAATCGGTCTCGTCGTCGGTTTGCCGCTACTCGGTTACTTGATCGCGATGATCCTGTTGCCTGAACAGAGCTCCCTCTTGAAGCTTGGGCTCGTCGCTTTGCTGACCGTCATCGCCATTTTCGGGCCGGATGCGTACATTGCCCGGCGTAAGCGGCTCCTGGCCGATGAATATGCGACAGCGTTCCCGGATCTGCTGGATTTGATGGTGGTCTGCGTCGATGCCGGCTTGGGTCTGGAGGCTGGCCTTGATCGAATTAGCGGCGAAATCATCAAAAAAAGCTACGCGCTCGGTATGAATCTGCTGCTTATGGGGGCGGAAACTCGGGCCGGCCGTAGCACGATAGATGCGCTTGCATCTTTCGCCGATCGACTTGGGGTTGATGCCGCCCGCGCTTTTGTGGGCACGCTCAGGCAGTCAATCGAACTGGGCAGCGATGTGGGTGATGCACTCCGCGTATTCAGCGAGGAGATGCGGGACAAACGCCTGTTGCGGGCGGAAGAGCAGGCCAACAAACTACCTGTGAAGATGGTTTTACCTCTCGGGGCGTGCATTTTTCCGGTAATTCTCTTGGTTATCTTGTTTCCGGTGATGGTAAAGCTAACAACGGTTTTCCGAGCCGTACATTAAGTTGGAAATGGCCTATGCGTCCCTATAGGGGACGCTGTTCCCGCGCGAGGCGTGCGAAGGAGCCCATCGACGGTCCCTTTGATGAGGCCGATTAGGATGGGAAGCACCTGAACCCCCGGTGATTTCGGGCTTACTGAGCCCCAAGATGCGGAATTCGCAAGGAATTAACAAAACAGCAACGCTGATTCTTGGATGGATGCTTCTGCGGCCCGAAAATCGGCGCGGGCTTCAAGCTCAATCAATGCGATGCGCGCATTTTCCCGCTGGCTGTTCTGCAACTATTTATCGCAAAGTTTTTGACTGTGCCTAAAGCGATACATTAAATTAGGTTGCGGTACAGTAAGCTCAGGGCAGCCCGGGGTGGTCCGGGTCGGGGGATGACACCATGCGGCGCGTACTGTTGTGGCTGGCGTGCGCTTCGGTGGCAACAGCGTTGGCCGCCTGCGAAACGACTCTTGATACCGTGCGTGATGCTTCCGTCGTGGCGCCGGTGAGCCCGGCTGGGCCTGACCCGGTGCAGGAGCCGACTGACGTCAAATACTACGCATCCGATGAGCCGGTCCGGATGGGTCTGGAGCATTTTAACCGTGGGAATTTCGGGCTCTCCCAGCGCTATTTCAAGGACGCTGTCGAAAAAGCTCCGAAGGACGTTACCGCGTGGGTCGGTTTGGCGGCGAGCTATGACCGGTTGCGGCGCTTCGATCTTGCCGACCAGGCTTACGCGCAAGCGATTCGGCTTGGGGGAGAGACCGTCCAAATTCTGAATGATCAGGGTTACTCACTGATGTTGCGGGGCAATCTGAACGGTGCCAGAAAGAAGTTCATGAAGGCCTACTCGCTGGACCCCGGTAACCCGATCATCGCCAATAACATCGAATTGCTCAACGGCAGCCGCAAGTTCATCGAAAGACCGCCGGAAAATCAGTGAAAACTGATCGAATTTACGAGTTTACCCGGTATTCAGTCCGTAGTCGGCGCTAGCTGTGGCTACGGACTTGGCTCACGCAGATCAGGGAACCTTTAAGACAAGTTAAACGTCTTTGACGTATGGCTTGTCTTATGAATCGGCTTTTCAAACTCCAATTTCTGGGACCGCTGGCGCTGTTTGTCACGACCCTGTGCGCCGAGCTTGCTGCGCGCGCCCTCGAATACGCGCCGAGTTCAGAGTTCCTCTGGTTCGTCAACTTGCGCATGTTCGGCATATTCCAGAGAAGTTATGCGGCCTTGAGCGAGGTCGTCGACGTTGAAGGTTTTCAGTTGTTCGGCATCGCGCTGCCCATCTTTGCGTTGGCATGTTTTGGCCTCTTTGCAAGGTCCAGGCTACCGCTGGCGCTGGCCACCCACCTTAGCTTTGCCTGTGCGGCCTTTCTGGTCATGTTCTGGCAAACGCCGGGGCCGCCCACCACCCAGGCGTCGCTCGTCGGGATTGCCGTTCCGTCCGGGGCAGGCTTCTACGTGCTGTCGAGCATCATGGGCACGTGCCTTCTATCGTTCGCGATCTCGCATCTGCTCTATATCCGCGCCGCGCGCGCAGAACTCTGACATCTGTGCCTTCCACCTGGGCAAATATCGTCCTCATCATCACCAGCGCGCTCCTGTTCTACGTCGCGTTGACGGATTTGCGGGAATACAAGATCCGCAATGACTTGATCCTGACATTGGCTGGCCTTTTTGTCCTTTACGCCGTGCTGACCGGTCACTGGGTTGTCTTAGGGTGGGATCTGGCGTTCACAGCTTTGATGTCTGTGGTGCTGCTGGCGCTTTATGGCACCGGCTGGATGGGCGGCGGTGACGTTAAGATTCTGATGGTGGCGTTTCTCTGGACCGGCTTATCCGGCGCGTTGCCGTTCGCCGTGCTACTGGCCCTGTTCAGCATCTTGCACAGTTTTGCCGCCAAATTTGGCTGGGTCAAAAGCGAGGTTACCGAAAGGGGTCGCAGGCGTATTCCATTCGCGCCTTCCATAGCGGGCGCATTGATCGGTACGTTCATGTTGCGGACCTTGTATTTTGCCTAGCATGCTTCAGGTAAGCAAGTTCGAGCCAAACCTTGACCGATGGTCGGATCGTCGCCGAAGGAGTGCTGGTAATACGGGACTCGCACAGCACCTCGTCTGACAGGTTAGGTGTGCTTGAGGATCGCCAGCCTCCGATCAACCGCGCAGCAGCGGCCGCCGCCGCTGATCATCGGCATCAGCCTCCGCGAATCGCTCCTCCAGGAACCGGCAATCCACCGTCCGTCCCAGCCTCACCAGCGGATGCTTCATGTGGCCACCTAATCGCGCTGGGACCGGAAAAGATACTGCTCTCCCGTCTCGCTCCGCTCCCCTGGTCGCATCCTATCTTCGCTGCGAGATCGCGGGTACGCGAGACAGGACGACTTCGCGACTACATCTAGTATTGGCAGCGCGCGGCATCAGTCGGCATCGTCGTCGGGCAATGGTTCGCTTGACGCCACGTGTGGACTGTGAGGTCGCCTGTGAGCGCTTCAGTGTGAATTTGCGATGATGAGTAGATTGTTCAGTACCGGCATACAGCAGAAAGCCATCACGAGAGCGATTTTGTAAGGATTATTGCTACGCCAAAGTAGCCACATCCGAGCTTCGGGATAAGCCACCAAGGACCTGGCAAGTTCTGAGCAATATGCATGAACGGGTTCAACTCGCCGAGGCCAAGATTGAGGATCATGTTGGTGGTGAATAGATCGGCAATCCCAAGCAGCAGGACGGAGAGCACCAGGAGCGCCTTGGCCAAGTAACCGCGGCCCAACATGATCTCGTAAGCGAATGCGACGCCCTCAGGGTCGTTCTGCTTAAATCAGGGCTGCGCGGCCTCCTTAGTCGCAAAGACCTTCAGGTGCTGTGGGTCGCCAACGTTCTTGCGCGTATTCGTATATATCCAGACTTTCATTTCATCCGCTCAAGGCATCGATATTTGCTGGACCTGCCATGTGCGCTGCACCGCCGGCTTGCCCAGGGCCGGTGGGAACCAATGACGGCAGGCGCGATTGTTAAGTCAAGGACTCTGACCCGTTAACGAAATAGTGAAGCCGCGAAAATTGATAGCGGCCACAATCATAGGTATATCTGAAGAATTGCTACTCGTTCTGCGCTTTCTCAAGACGATCTGTTCTCTTTTGCGAGGCAAACCATGGATTTGAAAACAGGCAGGATTGCAGCCGGCATTCGTTTCAAGATCAGCAAGCTCGGAACAATTCGTTGCCCAGAACTGGCTGGCAAGGTTGGCGTCGTTGTCGACGTAAGCCCCCGTACTACGGGCATCACCGTTCTGTTCGATGGTGCCCAACGACCAACCGTTCTGCACAGGGATTACATTAGCCCCCAGACCTGATCAGGCATTTACTCCTAACGAGGTACCTCGATTTAAGGGTCGTAGAGGTCACGCATCTTATTTCGCTCTGCGTACAGTCGCAATTTTGTCGCGACTTCGTACCCCATTTCCTCCAGTTTCCCTGCTGCAATCGGGTTGTAATCTCCACCACGGTCACCTTGGATGAGGGGCGAGGTCATGGAAATATTTCGCGCGGAGAAGATTTGCGTTGTCGCGGACAACTCCAGCAGAACCTGCGGCATCTGCGGCAAGAAAATGAAGCTTGTGCGAACAGTCGTGGACTCTGATAGCGGAGGCATCACCCACTTGTTTGAATGCGGGTGCGGAAAGCGCCTCTGGGACGACTGAGGCGCACCTCCCCAACGGGCGGGCCAGTAAGGTGTTCACCTCAACTTCGAGAGCAGCAGTCAACCCGTTCGCCTAGGCGAGACGGGCAAGCGACTATGATCACGCTCGAAACGTTCGAGACGGGAGCGTGCTACGTCAGGGGAAGTGCTACTCGGTTGCCCCACCACTGAGTTGCGTCATTGCCGCTGGCGCATCGCCCATCCGCGAGGCGCTGATTCCTGATCTCGCTGAGGAGCAGAATGCGTTTGGTTTGAGCGGCATTGAGCAGGCCCTCCAACAGCACGAACATCTCGCGCCCTGCACATAGACTTTGCTGTTGATGGCCTGTTGATCGAAGCCATAATTAGCGAGACGCGTGTCGATCTCGGTTGCAGCCGCTGCATCAATCCGCCAGCTGAGCGCGTTTTGCAACCTGTAGTACTCGGCGTCATCTTCGAACCGGGGAGCGATCCCGACCATGTCGATGCTGCGCGGCGCAGCTTCGATTGCTTTTTGACGATAGGTCTCTAGAAGCGTGTGGCGTAACAGGCGATAGCGTTGGATCTCCCAGGACAGTTCGGCGACATTGACGGCGAGCAGCCATTCAATGACGGATCGCGGCGCGAGGTCAGCGAAGATCGCCTGCCGCAGCATCTGGTAGGCGCGCGCCCGGCAGCAGCAATGGCGATGCCGTTAAGGCCTCAAACTCGACCGGCACCGCAGTCGCCTTGAGCTGGTGCGCGCTCGGGAATGGCGCGTTCATCATGGTGAGGCCTCCGAATCAAGATGCGTGGAGGAAGCCACGATCGCGATTGCGGCGGTGGTTTGATCGTGGACCGGACTTGCCGCCCACAGCTCCTGCGCGATAGGCAGGGGCGAGATCTGCAGGTTGGACCACCACGCGCGCTCGTTACCTTGCCGGTGCAGCTCCTGGTGATGAGCGCGGCACAAAGGAACCGTGAACTCGTCGCTGACCTTGCGGCCGAGAGCCGTGGGCTGAGCGAATTTCAGATGGTGGGCATCGCACGGGGTTCGCTGGCAGACCAGGCAGGACTGTCCGCGGACAAACAACAGGTGCGCCTTGCTGCGCTTGCGGGGCGGCTCCTTGGGATGGGCGAGCCCGTCTCCTTCGGCCACCGACAGCGACGGCTGCAGCGCGACCTCGGTGTCCGCTGCGGCCGCCGGGAGCGGCGCTCCCGACGGGCCTTGCTCTCGTCCCGCTGCTGCCGCTTGGTCTGCGAGGTCGACCGCGGGACGAGAGGCGTCCTCAAGCTTGCTCTGATAGGCGACCTCGATGATCCGGGCGTCCGCCGCCAGCAGGGTGTTCTTGAGCGGCAGGCTGGCCTTGGCCCAGGCGAGCAGGCCATCGCCCTCGTGCAGGGCTGCGAGCTGGCGCAACAGCCCCTCCCGGAGCTCCGCAGACTCTGGCGGCCCCAGCACCGGCGCCCGGTTGAGAACACCCTTGGCGGGCTTGGCTTTGGCGCCTGAGGCTGCCTGCGGCGCCGCGGCCGTCGGGGCTGCCACCGCGTCGGGCGCGTCGAGATCGTCTTCGCCGGTGATCCCGACCAGCGCGAACAGCGCATAGCGGCGGGCATAGGTCAGCGCCGCCCCCATGCGGTGCGGGGCCTCGACGTCCTTGAGTGCGCAGACCGGCCAGTCCGACGAGATCCATTCGCCGGAGGCATGCGCGAGCAGGGTGGTGAGGTGAATGGTGCCGGTGGACGCCTCGATGCGCGTGGTCTGGATGGTTGCGATCTCCTGCTGGCTCAGCGCCTTCCGAACGATGTCGAGGCCGCTTGCTAGGGAAGCATAACGAAAGGTTCGGTCTTCCTCCCGAGGGAATGGTGACCGGATGATTGCGGTCAGGGTCTTCTCCGGGTTGATCAGTTCGGCTTGGGCTCGAGCAAGGGCCGCTGCGATGATTCCGATACGCTCACTGCACTGATGCATGGGGACCTTCCACAGCCAATGCTTCGAAGCTGATCGCACCGGATCTTGAGCGCTTGGCCTTGATGCCGTGGCCAACGGCCTCCTTAGCGTCCTCAGGGACCAGCTTCTTCAATTCGGACTTGGCTAGTTCGTGATCCCCGTGAGCTTCGCGAGTCTGGAGATAGGTTGCCGCAAGCTCGGCCCACGAATTGGATGCGGTCATATTGACAATCTTGATCGCTTCCAACCGCGGGCGGGGCGTTTCGATATTGAACAACACTGGTGGCTCGCCGGTCTGGACGCAGCGCCAGAATTTCTTCTCGGCCGTCAGAAGAAGGTGTTGATAGAGCGGATCGGCGGAGACGGTCATCTCGACCCATTTGCCACCCCCGGTAATGATGGAGAGTACCGCCGATCGCGCTGCGATCACCCACATATTGTGCTGCAGCTGGGCCATATGTTTATCCGCGGCTGCTTCCTCGGAGAAATTCCAGGGCAGCATGAACTTGGCCTCAAACACGGCCCCGGTCTGCTCGACGCGACCATCGAGCGTCGCGCCCATCCATTTGTGGACGGGGTGCCGGACCTCGCGCTGCACATCTTCGACGGTGTGGCCGCTGTTGCGCTCGTACCAGCTGCGATTGAGGTCCTCGGTGATGGTGCCAAGTTGGACAATCAGCTCTTGGGTGAGGTCCTGAGGCGCAATTTCACCCCGCTTCTCGCGCCAGAGCCTGACGAGCTTGTCCTGATCATCCCCCATGATGATCCTAGCGTCGGATCCGCCAATGAATGTACGCCGATCGATTAGTCTGTTGGCAAGAGCTTGCATCGCTGTAATCCTCGCGCTCTGATTCATCTAATGTGATACTAAAAGTATCAAAGAGCGCAGTGCGATGTCAATACCAAAAGTATCAATCCGACAAATTAAAGCTGCTCGTGCTCTATTGGGTTGGTCTCAGGAGGATTTAGCGGAAGCTGCCGAAGTATCAATTCCAACGATCAAACGGCTGGAAGCCTCCGATGGGCCGCTCGGCGGTCGCGCCGAAACGACTACAAAGATTGTGAGCGCAGTGAGCTCGGCAGGCATCCAGTTCATCGAGGAGAACGGCGGCGGGGTGGGAGTTCGGCTACGGAAGTCATCGCGGTAGTTTCCGTGCTCCGGCCCGACAGCTTTTTCTCAGACGGCGTATTTTTATCCGAACTCGAAGAGCACGCCCTATCTTTCAAAGGGCTGGTATCTAAGCGAGCGGCGTTGCCGAACGCTTGGGCTACCGACATTATTCCAAGCAGCCTCATCACCGGGCACGTCAAACCGGGGTGCCGCTTCAAGATTGCATTGGGAGAACTTCAAGCATTGGCCAGAAGAGGTGAGCGGGTCGCCTCCGCCTCGCAATACTGCCGTTGATTCAAATCGCTACGCTTCCGTGCCTCGTGGTGCCCCGCGAAGCTTCACTCTGACGCGTCCACGCTCCGTTCACGAACCACCCGAGAGAAATGGACGCTTACGATCAGCCCGTGCATTTTCCCAAATCCCCCTATTGCGCGGGTGATTGTTGCTTTTGTTGGAGTTTAACGTCTGTGCCTGACGTGTACGCCACCAAAGCGAGGTTGTATGCCTGCCAAAGCGTGTGCCGGTCGATATCCGGGAAACACTTCAACACGAGCGGTTCGACATTATCGACTTGATACGCCTCCAAGCATTGAAGAATAACGCAGCTGACGTCTGCGATGCTGGGATGTTTCATTTCCATTCCTCCCGCATGTGGGCATCAGTTCGTTCCGCCGCCCAGCCCAATCCTGAATGCTGGGGCCATCTGGACGCTGCTTGGCGGTAGTGAGATCACCGAGCATCTGAGCCTGGAACAATCCAGCAATCAGGTCTGTTCGCTTTTGGACACTGGCGGCACTGTTCCATGGTACCCGCCTAAATGCCTCATCATAGCGAACGCGAGCCCGCTTTTCGGTTGGCCATCTTGGTCCCGTCTGTCTGCAAATCGAGGCTGAGAACAGATCGCGTCCGGGTGCGGCGATACAAGCGTGTGAGAACTGGACGTTATCGGATTGTCCCGGCTCGCGGCCGGGCAGATTCCCTGTTCGCTATCGAAAATTCCCTGCTCCGATTTCGACGCCAGCGCGCCGCGACGCTTGGATCTGTTGGGTTGCTCAAGTACTTCGGCCAATTCTCTTCATCGGTTTCCCTCGCAATGTGGCGTTTTCCCTATAATTGCTTGACGTTTGCCCCTTGGTTTGGTTTCCGATGGGGCGGGTGACAGGGAACGTTGGCCAGCTGCTGGTCAGTTGGCTCCCGAGCACGGCATCAGCCTGGCGACTATCCTTTGTGAGGATGATGATCACGCGTTTCTGATCGCAAACCTCAAACCCCCTTAGGCCGCCCTTTGAACCTCATCGCTTCCCAGACCGACGACCAGAATGGTGTCCCGAGGACCGCCTTAGAATGAAGGTGCCAAATGGTCCCATCGTTTCATAATGCCGATAGACCCACCCACCGGCGCGTGATGGCAGTTGGCTTGGTGTTTTCTCTGGCGTTCATCGCGATCAGCTTTTGGCTGCGACCGCAGCCGGCTGAGGATCGAGTGCTGGTGAAAGCGGACCGCCTGGTGCGCACCGCGGGCGAACCGACCAAGGCGAGATAGTTTCGCCAACGGTCCGACGGGCTTTCAGCTATCTAAATGCTCGCGGCCCGACGCGTTTTTGTCCGGTGATCGCGCGCGCCGGGCCTGACCATTCCCCGCTTCCCCCGTGAGGTTTGGCTGAACCGAGCATAAACCGATTCTCCGAGCGCTCATATTCGGCTGTTAGGGGAAGGGCAACAAGGTGAATACGGACGCACAAGGGATCGAACTTCGACCTCTCCCGCGTGTAAGTAGGCTAGCGGGCTGAATTATAACGATCTTTCGATATTGCGCGTTACTCCCCCAGCGTTCCCGTAATCTCACCGGTCAATCTCAACATGGTCGTGGCCGCCTCGCTCGTCCATCTCGATGCCAGTGCTGCTGTGATGGTCGAGCTAGAACTTGGAAATGCGCCTCAACTTGCCCGGCTCGCCAACGTGGAGACTCTCGGCTCTCCGAAAGATCGGGTATGCAGGTTTTGGCTCGCGCCAAAAGCGATCTTAAGGACCAGCGGGGGTCTCGTAATCGGCCGGGTCCCGGTGTGAAAACCAAACCGATCCTCGACGAAACCTGCAGAGCGCCAGTCAGCCGAACGGAGGCCGCTTTCCCGTAAGTCTCCAGGCTCTCTTCGGTGGGGTGTCCAACCGTGACGCTGGATTGATGCTTAAACAGATGGCGGCGATGGCTACTCCTGACATTAGATCTTGCACCAGCGCCTTCATCGACGTCGTGGTTCGCGATTTGAAGGAGCATGGGGTCTTGCTGGACGCGCGCCGCTGCGTCGCATTCAGAGAAATGATGGCGGGCCTTTACCCGCCTTGGCTTGGTTGCCGATGGAGGCGGGCCGGCCGGGACGTCGGCCAGCTAAGGCTCAATTCGGTCCAAGCACAGCGTCAGCCTGCCGACTGTCCTTGCTGACGATGATGATCGTGCCGTTTCTGATTGCAAACCTCGCGCCGATCAGTTTCCGCACCTTCTCCGTGACCGGAGACGGGAATGGAATCGTCGGCCCCGTGATGGGATCGCCGACCTTGATGGACTCAGTCGCGGAGCCTGCGATTGGGGCGGGCTTGATATAGTCTCGGATCAACTGAATCTCTTCGCGCGATAGGTTGAGCGAAGCCCGCTCAGGACGAGTTTCCGCCGGCGGCTTCGGTGTTTCACTGCTTGGCTTGTCACGTGCCTCGTTGGCGCTCGCGATCTGATCAAGTCTGGCTACGCGCAGCTTAAGCGCAATGATGTCGCGTTGCAGGATCGCGATGTCCGCTTTGAGCGACTTGACTTGCATGAAGACTATGGTCGCAGAAACGCAGATGACGATAACGACAACGCTCAGTAATGCGAGCAACCATCGCTCGATATTTGCGATCGGCCTTGCGGTCAGCTCGGGAAGTTGTTCGCGCTGGAGGTGCCCGCGCCAGATGCGGCGTGCTCGCTGCATCCACATCGCAATTGCGGTTACACGTCCGGACTCCTCCACCCCGGAATCGAAGTTCGCGGACGACAGGGCAGGGGCCTCTTGGGGCGGATGAATTATGGGCGCACTGTCATTTCGATCGGAGAGTGGCTCCGGCTCTCGGTCCTCGGCGACGTGATCATCCGCGGGTGGATGAGCGACGGCGTGCGGAAGAGTGCGGGACAGATCATCCTCCACGTGGTGATTGAGCCGGCCGGTATCCGTTCTCGATAGAGCCATCTATGAACTTCAGCAGTTGGGTCGTCGGGGCATCAAAGAGGGCACCAGACGATCGTTTTGCATGCTGCGCGTTTTCGCGCGGACCTGAAAACCCCCTCCAGCGTACACGTAAAGCGTGCCGATAAGCGAGGCCGATGTCAATTGAGGACAAGGGCAGCAGCAATGGATCGGGTTATCGGCCCAAACACCTTGCATTTCGTCAAATCTCCAAGGATCTTTCGATGCCCGGATTGCCTTTGAATGTTTAGGCGAATGCACCAAATACAGCGGCTTCGCAATTTCGACGCGATCCGGCTAGTAGCAGCGGCCTCCGTGATATTTTCTCGCGCTTTTCTTATTGCCGATGGGCACGAGTAGAACGAGCCGCTCTCATTGCGAGTGAGATATATTGCTATATTCTTCTTTTTGTTTTCGCTGCCCTTAATCTGGTAGTTCTGCCGGTCGCCATATTTGGCCTCTTAGCTGGAACCGTATTGTTCGCCTTTATTCTTAGCGGCTGGCTGCCGCTCAGCAGCGTGGGCGAAAACTGCTTTACACCGTCCCGTCATTCTGTGCGGGCGTGGCCACGTACTTAGTGCGCGAACGGTTCAAGTTGTCGCGAAATATCGCTGTAGGCTTTCGCCCTTTTCCTGTTGTTGGCCGCTCCCACCGGCTGGCTGCTGGTCCTGTTTCCGATCCTTGCTGCTTATCCCATTATCTACTTTGGTCTATCGAACACGCCGTGGATGAAGGACGCGACCAAATTTGGTGATCTGTCCTATGGCACATATCTTTGCGGTTGGCCCATTGAGCAGGTTGTTCGTGGCGCAATTGGACCAATCTCTATCAGGATGGGCGCTTTGTTTGATTTCATTGCCGATAACGGTAGCGTGCGGCTGGGCCTCTTGGCATCTCGTCGAAAAGCACGCCCTATTTTTCAAGGGGTTGGTATCTAAGCGAGGGGCGTTGCCGAATCCTTAGGCTATCGACGCTATTTCGAGCAGCCCTCACCACAGCGCAGCGGCCGGCCGTGTCACCGACATCCGCAACGCGTCATCGCCGCACTGGCGCGGCTGACTGAAGCCGGAGAACCGCTGTCTCCTGCCGTTTTAAGGTTTATTATTCGGGCTTGCATCAGCTCGTTCCAAATCCGGAACGCTGGGAGGAAAAATCGCGGGCGTTGCAGATTTACAACCTGCACAGCCGTTTGAGATACTAAGCTCCTCCATTGAGATGACAAAGTATATTTCATTCTTAGTTCAATATGATCGGTGGGGCGGAAAATGTTTGACATCTATCGCAATGACAAGCGCGACTTGCTTGTTCTAGGTACAGGCTCTGCCTTACCCGTGCTTTACTCGGCACATAAGTGGCGCAAGAGCAGGAAACGAGTTCTCAAGGTCAGCGACGAAATCAAGTCAGCCGTTCAGGCACAAGGCTATTATGTTCGCAGTTTGCGCGCCACCAAAGAGCGGACGATTACATCGGAGAACACGCCATTTTTCTAGGTAGCGTGGTTGGCGCGATGACCTCAGCTCCGGGCTGAGGAACGGAGCTGAGGCCGTACGCTTCTACCAAAAGGTGACCGACTGTGCGAGGTTCGAACGTAAATAGCTTAGTTCGGGTTTCCTAATTCATCGTTACTACCGCTCAGAGCGGCGACGATGGCAGAATTGCCGGGTGGCTTTGTCGGCGGTGATCTCCTGGTCGCAGACCTGCTTGCAAACTTTGTCGAGGTGCCGGATGCGGGGTGACGTTGCTCGAACTTCATCAACCCGCTGGCCTCGCTCTCGGATGCAGTCCCGAGGCACTGCTCGCCGAAGTGTCCAGTTTGCTGCGGTCCCTTGGCGCACTCCTGAAAGAACAGCTCCACGAACTCGCAATCCTGCGAATTCCATGTTGCAGCCTGTGCCTGAGCGACCGCCAGTAATACCGACGCGAGCGTGAAACGCATTCCGACTCCTCCTTCGCGAGTTGGATGCGAAAGCCACCAGCCTTTGTTCGCAACTTGCGGCGACAGCCTTTCCGTGGTCTTGATCCGCTCCCTTATGTTATCGTCTCGCTCAAGCAAGCTTGCGAGGGCTTGGTCTTAGCTTCGCAGCCACCTTCCTCGACGCGCCTTGAAGGGGTTCACGATCATTTTCCATCAGGTCGCGCCAATCTTCACCCAGATTACATAAACGATTACGAACGCGGGAAGTGCAACCAAAAACCAAACCACGTTGTCCGCACCGCGGTCGGATGCAAACTCGCGGTTCTGCCATGAGGCACAATCGAGAAGACCCGACTTGGACGGATGCGTTTGGAGGCCCCCCTGAGAAGCTGCTTGATGGCAGCTTCTTGCTCACTCGTCACCTCGGGACGGATGGCGGTCACCGTTGATCCTCGATCCAAGCCTGCAGCCCGCTTTCAATTAATCGGCGAACGGCGTCGGATCTGCTGATCTTCTGATTTTCGGCCAATGCCTCGATTGCGGTGATGAGGTTTTTCGGTAGCCGTGCGCTTACCAACGGATCCTTACCCGTCGCCGGACGACCGCGCCTCTGGTTTGGGCGTACCTTAATGGGCTTGTTCATTAAACAGGTATACCGAAAATGCAAGCGGGAGTGGCAGTGGTATCCGCCTCAGGTCTAACCCACAGTGGTCCATGATGCAGCCTATCCAAACACTTACGACGGGTCATCACAAGCGGGTAGCGGCGGCGCTGCCCGCGTGGCTCAGCAGAGCAGTTATTGCTCATAACAATGTTTGCTGTGAACTAATTGCACGATTAGGGTCGCCCTCCCTTTGTGATGAGTTTGGGGGTTCTAATGTCTGCTTTCCAAGCCAAGCTGGAGCGTTTTGAAAGCCTCGCACTCGAATGCGAGTTGATCGCGGATCGATCGGGCGGAGGTGAGCGCGAGCTATACCAGAAGCTGGCCAAGCGCTACCGCGATTTGGCCCAAGACATGCGGACCTTAATCGCAACATTTAATATCGCCGCGTAGGCTCGTTGCAAAAGGGCATCGGCCAAGCGCCGCTCGCCTTTAGCGGCTGCTTCCAACATTCTTGAAAGCTTTCAGATGATGCCGAGCAGCGCGTTTTCGCTGGCTCGTTCGCACCTGTAGAACGGCAACGTTTTCTAAACGCATCCGGGATATTTTTTTACGGTATGGATCACGAGGACAGGGTGCGAATGGTTTTTGCCGACGCTCAGGCGGAGCTAGGCCCGCCTGCCGGCATCAATGGTTCGCGGCAATTCCTGAGCCTTCACGATTGCCAACGCCGCCCCGGATCGAGCGCCCGGCTAGATTTCCTGAGAAGCCGCGGCGGCCGGCGCCGCGTGTCTAAACAGCGCGCGCACTAAAAACAGCATGATTGCCTGTAGGGCAGCCGATGGCGAATGACCGAACAAGAACGCGGCCGTGGTCGCTGGGCGAAGAGGCGAGATTGTTTGCTCTTCTTCGGGAAGGTGCCACAGCCGAGGAGGCTGGCGAACGCCTGGGCCGCACGCGGCAAGCGATCTATGGCCGTTTGCAGCGCTTCCACAAGCAGCACGGGCGAGTGAGCAAAAAAGGCGGGATATTCACGCAATGGCCCACTGATATAGGTCGGCATGGGGCAGAGGCTATCCGAAGTCGCGGGACACCTCCTTTGAAGTCGAACTGTTGAGGGGCATTGAGACAAATCAGCTTGGCGTAGCTGATCCTAAATATTGAGGTGCGAAGCTAAGCCACGAAATTGGCGCTTCTACGAAAATGGGTGGGCCGAGCGACGCGATACGCGGAGTCAATCGAAAACCAAGCCGGCTTGCAGCGGTTTGCCTCCCTCGCTAACACGCCAGCATCACGCCCGACAATTTACTCTGAGCCCCTTGCCGAATTTGAGAACCCAATGTCGAAGGCAATGGAATTGATCGTCGCGGGCTACGTCAAGGTGCAGGCCCGTCGGGCTCTAACGGACTTGCTGGCGCATCGCCGCGCCATGCTTGCTCAGCTGCAAACTGTATCAGGCATCAACCCTGAAAACGCGATCAGAGCGATCCAGGATGAACTGGCGGTGATCGAAGCCGGCCTCGAAGAACTTAAACCTCCGCCCGGTTCGCTGCCTGAGAACGAGTGGAGCTAGCGATGCGCGTTAACAAGATCAATTGGGACAAAGTCGGCCGTGTAACCGAGCCGGGACGATACAGGTGTTTTTTCGGATATCTGACCGTCACTCCAGAGGACATTGAGGTGTGGACGCGCTACCCGGCGCGACATTCACTTTAATCGCGCGGCCGACGAGTGAGCAATCGCCGGGTGACGATTACCGTCTTGGCGCGTTCGACATCGGCAATCCTCACCAGTAGGACGGACCACGGTCCTCGCCTGCGGGACGGCGTCGACCGAGCGCTCTCTACGACAGGGTCGCGATCGGCGCTTTCCCATGGGTAGTGAACGGAACCCGTAGCGGTCAAGAACTATCGTGAAGGTTTGCAATCTCCCATAGGTCACCTCGGGAGGAAGGCGAAACTCATGGAAGGTTAGCCCTGAGAAGGTTTGCGTTTTCGAGGACGACTCAAGTAGAGCCTGCCGTATCTGCGGCAAGAGCTTGTACGAACGGTGGACTCTGACAGCGGAGGCATCACTCACCTTCGAATGCGCGTCCGGCAAGCGCCTCTAGCACGACTCGTGCCTCCGCATCGCCTGCACAGGAAGCGCGCCCGAAACCTCGAGGAGACAAACAATATCCGCGTGTTGTCCGTCGCATTCTTCGTTTTGGCTTCGCTAGTCCAGGCTCAAGCACAAGAGGCGCCTCGCAGCCCAGCTGAGACCTCGAAATGGTCAGCAGCTGGGCTGCGGAATGTCTGCGCCTATACCATCAGCGCGTATCCACAAGAGGTTCCGGCGGGCGGCAAGCGATTGATCGAAGCGGACGTTGCCCGAGCCGAAGCAGCCCGGCGACAATCGACCGGGTCACGGGTACGTCGGTGGGCAAGAGCACCTTACTAGACGCGCTGGCATTGTGCCGCCCACAGCAGCGCCTATTCCAGATTTAACTCTATGTGGCGACATTAAGCTTAATGCGAGGTTTGGATTGCACCGGGGCTGGTGAGCGGTAGCCTCTCTGCACCGGCCAGTGCCCCCGTCTGAGTTTACCATGGCGAGGTCGTCGCACCAAGATACTCGGCGCGGCGGCTTGGTTTGTCTCGTTCAGCGACAGCTGCTGTGTGACCGAAGCGACGGGGCAAGTGATGGCGAGTCTAGAGGAAGCAGTGGTGTACGGTCCCGATGACCAGGCCACGGCGCATTCGCAACTCACAGTCTTCAGGCAATGGTGTGAGGCCCGAACCGGGCGCATTCTGCCGGATCACGCTGTGATGGACCGTTTCTCGGTTCAGGACTTCCGCAGCTTTTGGCGCCTCTTCCTTGAGTGGTCTGATCTGCCGCGAGACGGCCCGGCCGAGCCGGTCTGCGTGGGCGATACGTGCGAGACCGCGCGCTTCTTCCCGGATCTTCGTCTCAACTATGCTGAGTGCCTTCTCTCCGGCAGTCCCGCCCAGCGAGTCCTGACGGCCTGCCATGCTGATGGCAGCCGCGACCACTTCACGAGGGACGCACTGCGCGTCAAGGTCGCCCGGCTGGCGATGTCGATGCAGCGGCTCGGTGTGTGCCGTGGCGACCATGTCGTCGCGATCGGACGCAACAATGCTGAGGCGGTCATCGCCTGCCTAGCGACTGCCGCGATCGGCGCGACCTTCGCCAGTTGTGCGCCCGACATCGGCGTGCCCGCTATCCTCATGCGCTTCGCTCCCCTCAAGCCTAAGGTGCTGTTCGGCTGCCTTCGAGCGGAGCCATGGGATCCCGGAGTCCCGGTTGCCAAGCGCGTCCTCGAAACGGCGGCCGGGCTGCCGGGCCTCGCGGCGATCATTGCGCTGGACAATGGCTCGATTGCCGTAGACGAGGACTCGACGCCTCTGCTCAGACTTGCCGACTTGCTTTGCGGTGATGATGGTGACAAGGACGGTTCCGGCTGGCCTCGCCACCCGTTCAATCATCTTCTGTTCACGATGTTCTCGTCCGGCACCACGGGCACGCCGAAGTGTATCCAGCACGGCGCCGGCGGCTCCCTGCTGGAACATGTGAAGGAGCACCGGCTGCACTGCGATCTCGGGCCGGGCGACAAGCTGTTCTTCCAGACCTCCTGCGGCTGGATGATGTGGAACTGGCAGCTCTCAGCCCTTGCCTCTGGCGTGGAGATCGTCCTGTACGATGGGCCGCTCGAGGGACCGGATACCTTCTGGCGGATCGTTGCCGAGGAGCGCGTGACAGTCTTCGGCACCAATCCTGCCTATCTACACTTTTGCGAGCACGCACGCTTTTCGCCGGGCCGCATGTTCGACCTTTCAGCCCTGCGCACTGTGCTCTCCACCGGCTCCATCCTTCATGCCGACCAATACGACTGGGTCCGCGAGCAGGTGAAGATGGCGATGCCGCTGCAGTCAATCTCGGGCGGCACCGACATCATCGGCTGCTTTGTCCTCGGCAATCCGAACCTGCCCGTCCATCGGGGAGAGGCACAGTGCCGCAGTCTCGGCCTCGATGTTCGCTCGCTGCCGCCGCCTGACCATCCAGAGGCGCAGATCGGCGAGCTGGTCTGCGCCAACCCTTTTCCCTCGCGCCCACTTGGTTTTCACGGTGATGCCGATGGCACGCGCTTTCATGCCGCCTATTTCGCGCAGAACCCCGGCTTCTGGACGCATGGCGATCTGATCGAGGCCACGCCCCGGGGCGGGTGGAGGCTGCATGGCCGTTCCGACGGGGTCCTCAATGTGCGCGGCATCCGCGTTGGCGCCCCCGAGATCTATCGCATCCTCGACGATATCGACGAGGTCCTCGAGGCGATGGCGGTCGAGCAGCAAGCGGAGGAGGAGCCCGGCGGCACGCGTATGGTCCTTCTGGTCGTGCTACGCGAAGACCTCGTGCTCGACAACACGCTGGCGAAGCACATCCGCTCGGAACTTGTGCGCTGCGGCTCTCCGGCCTTCGTGCCGGCGCGCATCGCACAGGTCGAGGCCCTTCCCCTCACCTTCAACGGCAAGCCGTCCGAAGCCGCGGCGCGCGACGCGGTGAATGCCCGCCCTGTGCGGAATCGTGACGCCTTGCAAAATCCAGCATGCCTCGATGCCATCGCCATGCATCCAGTTCTTCGCGCACCGGCGGCCGTCAGGGTATCCCGCGGGTCGGCGCCGGACCCTGCCGTGGTCACAGATCGTGATCGACTGCGGCAGGATTTGCAGGATATCTGCGAGCGTGTGCTGGGCGTCGCGCCCATCGCCTGGTCGGATAATCTTCTTGGCTTCGGCGCAGACTCACTTGGGCTGTTGAACCTACTGCTCGAGATCGAGCGTTATACTGGGCATGCCCTACCCCTCTCGGCTTTTCTGGCGGCGCCGTCGATCGAAGGCTTGGCGACGAGCCGGGACCTCGGTCCGGCGGAAATGACGGCGCAGCAGGATGTTCCGTCGGGCCCGCGTGTCCGTGCCGTGGATCCGGACGACTGCGAGCCGGTCTGCCGCTTCCTCGAGCAGATTTTCCCAGAATCGGGTATCGAGGCTGCGAACTGGCGCCCCGTGTTCGAGCATGGCTGGTCCGATCACAAGCGCGGCTTCGTGCTCCTCGAGGGCAGCGCGATCGTTGGTTTCCTTGGCGCAATCGTCGCCCGCCGACAGGTGAACGGGGAGGCAGCGCTCGTCTGCAACATCTCCTCCTGGTCGGTGCATGCAAAATACCGTGGCTGGGGCATGGCCCTGCTCGCCGCGCTGTTGCGAGACCAGAGCCTGACCTACACGGCCTTCACCCCGCAGCCGATTTCCTGGGCTGCCTTGCTTGCGCAGCACTTCACGAAACTCGATTCGCACAGGATTGTCATGCCGCCCCTGCTACACGCCGAGACGCTGTGGGCGCCGAACCGGCCGGTCATCAGCTTCGATCCAGCCGCAGTCCGCGCGAGGCTGACCAGCCAGCAACGGCAGATCTTCGACGATCACGCACCATATGATTGCCTGCAATTCACTGTCAGCGAGGGGGCCGATCATGCCTTCCTCGTGGTGAAGCGCCGTGCGCACCGGCTCAATGGAAGGCGACTGGGGGGACGGGACAAAGCCCTGCCGGTGCGGATCCCCTATTCGGATATCCTGCATTGTAGTGAGCCAGAACTGCTGCTGCGCCATCTCGAGCGCGTCAAGCTGGCGATCCTGCGCCGACAGCGGACGGCGGCGCTCGTCGCGGAAGCGCGACTTTTTCCGGTCCGGCCGCGAGGAGTGATGCTCCCGCTGCGCACCTGTTACCGTTCCTCGCTCCTAGCGGCTGGCGACATCGACAGGCTGTACTCGGAAATCGTGCTCCTGCCGGTTTGAGGCACTGATGGTCCGTGCATTGCGGGTTGCTCGGGTCCGCGGACGCAGTTCTTGAGCGCAACGATCGGCGATGGCAACCCAAACGCCCCTCTGTTTTTGAGGCGGCCAATTTGGCCATCCGAGCTTGGGTCCGTGCACCGGGTGAGACGCAGAACCTTGCGCTAGCTGGGATGTTGGAAAATAACGCAACAACTCAGGAGGAACTCGTATGAGAACTCTGCGCTATCGCCGCGCCGATCTCCATTGCACCCGCGTTAGCTGAAATTGCCGTTGATACTCCGCTCGGCGGCGTAAGAGTGGGCCCGGAGCCGCGTTACTACCGAAACCAGGATCGACCCACTTATCGCGCCTACGGATACGATCGTAGATATCGCCTCGTTGCTGGTGTCGCGAAAAGCCAAATTGCTATCGATAGACCCGCGCAAGCATCCAAGCCGGCAAGAAACAAATCGAGAAGAAGCCTCGGATTCGTTAGCAGGCGGCGATTGTTGGCGCCAGACTTTAACATGATCGCTTGAATTGGATAGTCCCAATGCGGGATTGCATCGATCGCAAAGTGGCTCGCGAAGGCCGCGATAGCAACCAGAACTGGGTGCGACGGGAACAGGCTAGCAATGGCGCCGCCGACAACTGCGTGAGTGCTTAAGATCATATCTCGTCTCGGATCGTATAGTACGCTGCTATTTCCCGGCTCCACTCCCAATGCTCAGCTTCCAAAGGTCAGCGCTCAAGGGCCGTCCCTTCAAAAGAGGCCGGCGGCCGTGCCGCATCAGCCAACCCTGAGGTTCTCAGCGGATTCTTTGCCGCGAGTTGCAACCACCTCATAGCTGAACTTTGCACCCTCGTTGTGAGTGCTCAGTCCCGCCCCTTTCGACGGCGGAGATGTGCACGAAGACGTCCTTGCCCCCGTTATCGGGCTGACTGCATCCGTACCCTTTCGTCGCGTTGAACCACTTCGCAGTACCAGTTATCGCCCCGAACTCCTTTTCCCAAGTCGACCGGAACAGTCTTGAGCGCTGGAAGCGTCTAGGGCAAGGGAACGCAAAGACCCTAGGTTTGGGTTGAGATCGAATCGACATTTGGGCAATCTTTACACCGGTGCTTGACCGAGCGGCTTTCTTACTTCTTCAGCGCCCTTCGGAAGCTTTGGCTGCCATCAGAGCGTGTCCATCCGAGCTAAGCCGCGGACAGTGGATCACCGATCTCACCGCCTGAGGAGTTCGGGATCTTCCTTGTGTATCCTGATGAACTCCATCAGGTTTTCGATGCCGAAGTCGGTGAACGCCATGACGCTGTCGTCACCTATGCCGTAAATCCAGACGACGCCGTCCTCCGGGTCCATTCCGTTGGCTACATCCAAGAGCCAGTCCTCGTCTTCGCCGAGGTCTTTTGCGACGCGAGCGATGGTGAACACAGCGTGAACCTTGTTGACGTGCATGGCTACGCCCCCTAGGCGGACGCAGGAGGCGTCCGGTTCCAGGGCAACAACTCGTGCAGGCGGTTCTGCGGCATGTCGGCGATGCGCGCAAAGACGTCCGCAAGCCAGGCTTTCGGGTCGATGTCGTTGAGACGCGCTGTCATGATAAGCGTGGCCATCACGGCCGCCCGCTCCGCGCCGCGCTCAGAACCGGCGAACAACCACGCCTTTCTACCTAGCGCAAAACCGCGCAACGCGCGCTCCGCCGGATTGTTGGTAAGGCAAATCCTTTCATGGACAAAACGAGCAAAGCCAGTTGAGTCGCTCGATCTCGAACAGCTGGTTAATTCGACGAACCGCTTCCAGCGCAATGGGCGAGATCGCCGTGGCCGATCTTCCGCGGGGAGCGTTCTGGGCGATGTCGGCAAGTTCGAAGAACGCCCTCTGGCCATGTGCCCAACAGAAGGCGGGCGTGGCCGGCAACGTTTTACGCCTGGGATCGAAGAGAGCGTTGAACCCGCTATAGGCATCGGCCTGCAGGCTCCCAGCGAAGGTCTGAAGATCCCGCGCGGGATGCTCGCCGCGCCGATCGCGCGAGGCGTAGAACAGCGCCGCCGGCGGATCTCGCCCGCCGAATGGCGATCGTCGCGAACGTAGGTCCAAATCCGGCCGGTGTCCGCCTTCCCCTTCGCCAGGATCGGGATTTTGGTGTCGTCGCCATGAAGCCTGTGGGCGGAGAGCACATGGGCTTCGATCAGTTCAAAGATGGGCCTGACCGCAAAGGCTCCAGCGCCCACCTGGTCCGCCAGCGTCGAGACCGACAGGTCGATCCCTTCGCATTTGAAGCGCTGGCTCTGTCGGTTTAACGGCTGATGCTGACCAAATTTGTCGAACAGGATGCGGATTCCGACGAAGTCGCCCAGGCGTACCGATATGAAGTCGCCCGTGGATTCCGAGACGATGTCGCCCACCTTTCCGATTTGATCTCGCCCAGCGGCGAGGCGTTCTGGCCGGCTGGTTCTCTGGCATCGGTCAAGCCGCGTGGTCAATCTGGAATCGCGACTTCAACCTGTTTTTCTTCTTCTGCGGTTGCTGTGGGCATGTGGGCAACGCGATTGCGTTGTCCAAGCGCAGCGGCATGTCCACAGCGCCACGGGCTCAGGTCTTTCGGGCGGATTGCCGGGTTCGGCGCAGGCTCTCACCGGTGAGGTCGAGCCGATGGGCATTGTGGACGAGGCGATCGAGCACGGCGTCGGCATAGGTGGGATCTCCAATGAGCAGATGCCACTGGTCCACGGGGAGCTGGCTGGTGACGATGGTGGAGCGATGACCGTAGCGATCTTCGAGGATTTCCAGGAGGTCGTGACGGGCACCGGCGTCGAGCGGCTCGAGTCCCCAATCATCGAGGATCAGCAGATCGACACGGCCAAGGCCGCGCAACAGGCGTGGATGGCGGCCGTCGCCGCGGGCGAGCGCCAGATCGTCGAACAGTCGCGGGACGCGCTGATAGAGCACGGAGCGATTGTCGCGACAGGCCTTGTGGCCGAGCGCCGAGGCGAGCCAACTCTTGCCAACGCCGGCCGGGCCGCAGATCAGGAGATTGACGTGGTCGTCGATCCAGCGGCCCTCGACAAGCTTAGCGAACAGCGGGCGGTCGAGACCGCGCGGGGTGCGGTAGTCGATGTCCTCGACGCACGCCTGCTGGCGCAGCTTGGCGTAGCGCAGGCGAGTGGCGAGCCGTTTGTCGTGCCGCAGCGAGGCTTCACGTTCGAGCAGCAGCGCAAGCCATTCGGTGTGACCGAGGCTTGCGGCCTCACCGGTGGCTTCGATGTCGGCGAAGGCCTTGGCCATGCCGTGGAGGCCGAGGGCGTTGAGGCGGTCGAGGGTCGGATGGGTGAGCAAGGGATGATTTCCTAATTGTAGTAGCGCGGTCCGCGGATGTTGGCATGCAGGATCGGCGCATCGTCCGCGGAACGCTGGTGAGCAGAACGCCGATCGAGATTGTTGGCGAGGATCGACTTGACCGAGCCATAGGTGCGCGCGCCGATGTCGATTGCCCGCGCAGCCGCGGCGTCCAGCCGTTCGCGCCCATAGGAGGCGGCGAGCCTGAGGATGCCGAGGCAGGCGCGGAAGCCTTGCTCGGGGTGCGAGCGCTCGTCGAGAATGAGGTCGCACAACGCGCTGGTCGCCGGCCCGATCGCGGCGGCGTCCTGGCGGATACGCGCGATGGTCCAGCCGGCGTAGCGCCGATGGCTGGAGGCCATGTGCTCCGGCACGGTGGTGTGTTTGTGATTGCCGCTCATGCGCTGATGCGCGGCGATCCGCTCGCCCTTGTGGAAGATCTCGACGGTACGGGCCGTGAACCGCACCTCGACCTCGGCGCGGGCGAAGCGATGCGGAACGCTGTAGTAATGCTTCTCCACCTCGACGTGGTAATCGAGACTGACGCGGCGGATCCGCCACTCGGCGAGGACATAGGGGGACGCCGGCAATGGCTTGAGCGCCGGCCGGTCGACCTCCTCGAGCAACCGGCGGCGTGTCACGCCGAGCCGCCGGATCGGCCGTTCCTCATTCAGCCTCGTGAGCAGTTCGCCGATCGCCGCATTGACCTCGGCCAGGCTGTAGAAGGTGCGATGGCGCAGGCGGCCGAGCAGCCAGCGCTCGACGATGAGGACGGCCTGCTCGACCTTGGCCTTGTCGCGCGGCTTGCGCGGCCGCGCCGGCAAGATGGCGGTGCCGTAATGCGCCGCCATCTCCGCGTAGGTACGATTGATCTGCGGGTCGTACAGGCTCGCCTTAATGACCGCGACCTTGGTGTTGTCGGGCACCACCAGCGCCGGTATGCCGCCGATCGCCGCGAAGGCGCCAACATGGGCGCTGATCCAGTCGGCGAGCCCCTGCGTCCACGTCGCCTGTGCGTAGGTGAAGCTCGATGCGCCGAGCACGGCGACGAAGATCTGCGCCGTTCTGCGCT
Organism: Bradyrhizobium sp. BWC-3-1; assembly: GCF_032917965.1. NCBI lineage: Bacteria > Pseudomonadati > Pseudomonadota > Alphaproteobacteria > Hyphomicrobiales > Nitrobacteraceae > Bradyrhizobium > Bradyrhizobium sp. BWC-3-1. The sequence continues at coordinate 5,631,019 of NZ_CP136625.1, read as the reverse complement.
CACCGGTCAGGCGGTCGACCACCACCGGCACGCCATCGCCGGCATAGTCGACGAACAACTTGTCGCCCGCCGCATGGGCCTGGCGCATCGTCACCGACAGGCGGCCCTCCCAGGCGCGGTAGAGCTCACAGAAGCGCGAGTACCGGTATCCGCCGGGCTCGGTGGCGATATATTCCTCCCACAGGATCGACAGCGTCACGTGCTTGCGTTTGAGCTCGCGGTGCACGGTCGCCCAGTCGGGCTCGGCGATGCGGCGGTGACCCTGACGGTTGCCATTGCCGGTCTTCGCGAACAGGCGAAGTTCCAGAACCGTGTCGGTGACGTCGTCTGGCAACGGCCAGCTCAAGCCCGCGGCCTCGAACCGCCGGAGCGCCAGGCGCACCGTCGAGGGCGCCGCGCCCACCCGTCGCGCAATCTCGCGGCTCGGCAGCCCGGCCGCCTTCATTCTGATCACATCGCGCACACGGCGCATCGCAAGCCTCTCCGTCGGCATCCAGGGTCCCCTTCGCAAAGCCGAAAGAGTTGACCCTATGGGAGCCAGAAGAGGCCTCGTCACCCGGGCGACATCATCCCGGAATGGTGGGCGACATCATTTCGGAACGGGTGGGCGACTTCAAATCGGAATGGTGGGCGAGATCATCTCGGAATCCTGGGCGACATCGATCGGAATCCGCAAACAGGATCGTCGCCAGAAGCTGGGGTCCGATATAGCCCCGTGGCGTGGCATGGAACGGCGCCGGCGGCTGCGTGATCGCCTCGCAGTCTCGGCAACTGAACTTCTCCCGCACCGTGTCGATGACCTTGAACCGGCGTGGGATCTCCTCCAGCGTCGAGGTCACGCTCTCGCCGAGCTTCGACAGCCGGGCCGATCCGCAGCAGGGACATTGCGTCGGCCGGAGGACAACACGCTCTCGCTCGATGTCGTCGGGAAAGGGCTGGCGCACAGGCCGCTTGCGCTCAAACGAACGCACTGTCTGCGTGTTCCCGGCCGCCTTCTCGGCAGCGAGTTCATCTTCAGTCAAGCTCAAGCTCAAGCTCAAGCTCAATGAGCTGCTGCGGGTTTGATGGACACCGGGTTAAGCTAATCCCACCTTGCGCTCGAACTCAACAGGGCTGAGGTAACCGATCGTCGAGTGACGTCGGGTCGTGTTGTAGAACCGCTCGATGTAATCGAACACATCTGCTCTGGCCTCGTTCCTGGTGCGATAGGTTTTGCGCTCGGTGCGTTCGGTTTTCAGCGACGAGAAGAAGCTCTCCATCGCCGCGTTGTCCCAGACGTTGCCGGACCGACTCATGCTGCAGACGATGCCGCTATCAGCCATCAAGCGCTGGAACTGCTCGCTGACGTACTGGCTGCCGCGATCGGAATGATGCATCAGGGCATCCGGCTTGCCGCGCCGCCAGACCGCCATCAACAGGGCGTCCGCAACCAACTGGGCGGTCATGCTGGCGCTCATCGACCAGCCGACCACCCGGCGCGAGAACAGGTCGATCACCGCCGACACATAGAGCCAGCCCTCAGCCGTCCAGATGTAGGTGAAGTCGGCGATCCACTTCTGGTTCGGGCGCTCGGCCTCGAACTGCCGATCCAGAAGATTCGACGCCACGTTCGCAATCTGGCGATGGCCTGCGTCCTTCGGCAGACGCCGGCGTCGTGGCCGCGCCCGCAGGGCCTGCAGGCGCATCAGCCGTTCGACCCGGTGCAGGCCGCATTCGACGCCGTCCGCCAGAAGGTCTCGCCAGACGCGCCGCGCGCCGTAAGTCCGGTCACTGGCAAGGAAGCTGACCTTGACCTGCTGGCCTACGGTCTCGTCGCTTCGGGATCTGGCGCTGGGCGATCGGTTCAGCCAGGCATGAAAGCCCGACCGCGACACGCCCATCGCTTCGCATAGCCATGCCACCGGCCAGATGCCCCGGTGCTTCGCGATGAAGCCGAACTTCATGTCGCTTCCTTCGCGAAGTAGGCAGCGGCCTTTTTTAGGATATCCCGCTCCGCCTTCAGCTTGTTGACCTCGCGCCGCAGCCGCTCGATCTCCAATTGCTCAGGCTTCATTTGCCCGTGGCCGGGGAAGGACTGCGCAGCGTCGAAGCCGAACTCCTTCACCCATTTGCGCAGCACGTTCTCATGAACGCCCAGGTCTCGGCCAGCTTGCGCCACAGATACCCCACGTTCCCGGACCAGCTTGACCGCCTCGATCTTGAACTCGCGACTGAACTTCCGTCTCTTCATCGCCCACCCTCCGGCTTCATGAAACACCTAATCTCGGTGTCCATCAAATCGGCAGCAGCTCACCCAGCTAGACATCAACCCAACCCCGCTGAAGCCCCAACGACATCGATTGCCAATCCGGCTATGCGATCGTCTCGCCATCCGCGATTGCTCCGTCTTGGCAATCTGACCAGCTCCGACGGAGCAATTGGTACCGGCGTTTCACTGGAGAGAGGGAGAGAAAGAAGGGTAGCTTGACAACAAACCGCAATTAAAGGGCCGATTGATAGTCGAGCGCCATAGCGTCCGACAGGGTTGCCCAATGAGCGCGAGCGAACTTCCGAAAACCAAGCCAAAGCCCTCGCGTGCTGAGGAGCGCGGCAAGAGGAAATTGATCAGCAGCGCCATCTTTGAAGAGCTACGCCGCAAGCTAAATTGAGGCCGCCGGTTCACGCTGGCGGGCCCAGAGTTAGCATCTTGGCTGCCGCGCAGTCGTGCGGAACGCCGCGGCGCCGCCGCAGGAGCTGTCATAGGCGGCTCCTGCGGCCTTTCATTTCCCCAAATGTCCTCGTGCGGTCTTCATTTCGTGTGTGGGCGGCGGACCCGCCAACGCGGCTACAATGCCGAGGCCGCCTGCGCTCCCGGGACTGACACGGAGCTGGGGGCTTGGACCCCGGAGGCAGGTCCATCCTACGCTCAATGATTGAGAATGATGATTGCGCGAAAGAGGCACCCCTTCAGAGTCTCGGGTAACAAACGAAACGGGTCGCTGAGGCGGCCGCCTGCCGGGCTGAAATCTAGTCGGGATGAAATGTCAGCCCCGGGGACACTCACGTTAGAGGCAGTAAGGTACCGGAGCGATGGATAATTACAGTGCGTATCGAGGTTCTTCACCTTGAGCCAAAGCTTCAGCCGGCTCCCGCGGTAGGGTTGATCGCCGTGCGCGTGATCGAAAATTGAACCTTCAGGAAAGTCCGCGCGAGGATTCCGGGACCGTCCGAAACCTCGACGCGCCATGTGTTTTTCTGCCACAATGGACCGTCCGGTCCATCGTTGAGAATTTCTCCGAACAATTCGATCGCGGCTGCTTCCGCGGCTTCGATGTCCGGAAGTTCCAATCCGACATCATCGAACACGGAAATGCCGTTGTGAACGTGGAAGAAGAACCGGGTCATCCGCACGACTCCCCTTCAAAGAGACGGTAGCGAGAACGACCCGATCTCACTCCGCTAATATGGCGAACCCGATAAATAGACCGGCTGCGGACCTGGAACGCCGCTCTTTTGAGGCAGATAAATGCCCTTAGTGGGTACGCTTTCTAGTCAGAGATCGAGCCCGCGGACTTCGCCTGGTCGAAGCACATCTGATTTCACGCGCTGGCGGTGCTGCAAGAGTCTTATGGTGTGCCCGGCGCCGACGACCCGGGCGACCGCTTCGGTCGCCTTCTCAGGTTCGACCGCTGCAACCCAGTATGACCTTTCCCCGTCGGGCGAGATGACCACGATCATGGGTAAGCGGACCATCATCAAAAAATTCCGTAGCTAAAAGCCGTAAGTTCTGCCCGCTGGGCGGTTGTGCCACTGGTCCCTCAAAAGACACGCCACCGAGCTGCGAAATGCAGTGTCCCGGCCGCGGCCTGTTTTACCTCTTGGGAACAAAGAAGTGGTGACGCCCGCGGGAAGCGGAAAGCTCTCGCTCATCTGGTGGATGCCCACGGGACGAGCGAACGGCGGGCGTGTAAAGCCATGGGCTGCTGCCGCATGATGATGAGATATCGGACGACCCGGGCTGACGATGCCAGCCTTCGCCAGCGCATGAGGGCGATTGCCCAGGAACGCCGCCGCTTGGGCACGGCGGCTGCATGTTTCTGCTCAAGCGGGAGGGATATCTGATCAACCACAAAAAGCTCTTCCGGCTCTATCGGGAAGAGAAGCTGACGGTGCGCCGCCGTGGTGGTCGCAAGCGGGCGATCGGGACCAGGGCGCCGATGCTGGTTCCGATGACGCCGAGCGACCGGTGGTCGCTCGACTTGTGTCGGATCAGCTGACCTGCAGCCGCCGCTTCCGCATCCTGACCGTCGTCGATGATTGTACCCGCGAGTGCTGACCCTGGTGGCCGACACCTCGCTCTCCGGCGCCCGCGTGGTGCGGGAACTGGACCGACTGATGATCGAGCGTGGCAAGCCGAACATGATGGTCAGGCACAACGGCAGCGAGCTCACCAGCAACGCCATTCTCGCATGGGCCGACCAAAACCGTCTCGCGTGGCACTACATCGCGCCGGGCAAACGCATGCAGAATGCCGTCATCGAGAGCTTCATGTATTGATGGCCCCGCGGGTGCAAGAGATTTCGACAGCGTTTTGGAGATCGGTCGGGTGCGTTCATGTATACGGCCTGTCATTGCGACCGATTACTTGGCCGCTGGCCCTGATGGAGATCGCGGATCGAGGCCTCATCAACGGGTCGCGCTTGTTGCGCTTAAAGCTCTTCGGGCTTTCTCGATCCCCAGCTCCGCCGGTTTCCATCATGCTGTCGTTTGCCCTCACACCTTAAAGTGGCAAGCCTGCTAAGCTGTTCATCCAGCAGCATTAGCCCGATAGAACTCACCGGTCGTCATCATCGCCCAGATGATCCGAGCCAACTTGTTGCCGACGGCGATAGCGACGATCATGGGTCGACGCCGTTCAAGAAAGGCCTCGATCCAGCCAGCTCCTACCCTGGAGGGTGCCTTTGGGTACCGAACGACATTGCGCGCTCCTATGACCAGCAAGTGCGTCAGGTAGGAATCGGCCTGTTTTGTTATGCGGCCGAGCCGATCCTTCCCTCCGGTTGAATTCTGCTTAGGTGTCAGGCCAAGCCAAGCCGCGAACTCTCGCCCGGAGCGGAAGATGGTCGGGTCCGGCACGGTTGCTGGGAGCGCGGTGGACGTGATGGGACCGATGCCCGGAATGGAGGACAGCAACTTCGCCATGGAATTTTCTCTCTGAATTTGAGCCAGCTCACGCTCTATGGCACCGATCTTCTGGTCCAAGTCTTGGAGTTGGCTCACAAGAACCCCGAGCGCCAGACGGGCATTGGCAGGTAGCGCCAGCCCCTCGTCATCTGACAAGTCCACCAACGCATCCACCCGTTGCCGCCCTTGCCCGACAATGACTCCGAACTCCGCAAAGTGAGCTCGAAGCGCAAGCCGTCATGGTCCTCTGACGGACCAGCAGGCTCTAGCGCCATATCAGGAATCCCTGGTTCTCGGCGCTCTTGATTGGACAAGCCGCATCTTCGGACGGGTGACCGCTTCGCAGATGGCCGCCGCATCAGCGGCATCGTTCTTTGCTCCTCGTCGGACAAAAGGCTTCACGTAAGCTGGCGGTATCAACCTCACGTAATGCCCACACCGTTGAATCTCACGTGCCCAGTAATGGGCGGTCGCGCAAGCCTCTATCCCCACTAAGCAGGGCGATAGCGAAGAGAAGAAGGAAACTATCTCGGCGCCGGAGGCGCTGCCGGCCGGTCACTCGACCTTGCGCGTCAACAGCATGAACGTGGAATACGTGTTCGAGATATCCAACCCAATTGTCGCAACTTCCATGACGTTTGCTCCTGTGAACAGTCCGGACACGCCAGCATAGCGCCGGCGTGGAGAGAGCGGGGCCGTCTTCCCCATCAACGGTCGCCTGCGAGATGAGCTGTTGAACGAGACGCTGTTCACGTCACTGGCCCAAGCCCGCGTCGCGCTTGGATGCCAGCGGGCCGATTACAATCACACACGACCGCACTCGCAGGTCGGTTGGAGAACCCTGTCCGAGTTCGCCATGACCTGCTACCCGCGCCGGCATCTGGCGCTGCGCTATGCCGGAGGCTCCGCGCCAGCTCCCGTCGCCCAAAGTTCAGCTAAAAAGCCTGGTGGCTGGCGAATGCGATCGTCCCGATGTGGCACGGCGGCGAGCCCAGTGGACAAAGTATCAAGATCGAGTCGAAGCTGAGCGGTTGGTCTTCATCGACGAGGCACCGTTGCGGGGGTGGGTCCCGCGCGGGCACAGACTCACCACCAAAGGTTCCTCACGGTCGATGGAAAACCATGACCTTCCTGGCGGCCCTGCGCCATGACCGGATCGATGCGCCATGGTTTATTGAAGGGCCAATCGATGGCGTGAGCTTCCGGATCTATCTCGAGAAGGTTCTCCTGCCGACCCTTCGTCCCGGCGATATCGTCGTCCTGGACAATCTCGGCACCCACAGAAGAGGTCTTTGCCAAGCTCAAGCATCTGCTCCGCAAGGCCGCCGCACGAACCGTCGATGCGGTCTGCGCCGCCATCGGCGAGCGCCTTGACGCCCGAAGAATGCGCCAACTACTTCAAAAACTCAGGCTGTCGAAGCTAATGCCATCATGCGTTAGGTGTAGCGGTCGAATGGACAGCCGCGCCATTGCAGCGTGTACGGCGTCGCGGCCATCGCAGGGACTCACCCGGCGCGGCGGCGTTTGTGGCCGGATGAGCGGTTGATCAATAGATCGCCCAATTTCCTGCCGGCGCGAAGCTGCGCTTTCAGCCATCGGGTTGCTTACCGCGACCGGACCAGGTCTCGGATGGGTTTTTCGGGTTCTGATACTTCGGCAGCACTGGCGGGTAGGGGCGGCGCGCACGTTCCTCGTTGGGGGCCCTGGAAGGTCTCTCTATCCTGCGAAGCCGCTCTTCGAGCTTGGCTTTTTTAGCGATCATTCTCCGACTAAGAACAGTCGTCAACTCATCGTAAAGCCGCCACAGCTCGCCTGTGGTTGCGGATGCCCAGTCGTCCTTCTCCATGGAAGCCGTCCCCGCTACTTCCGATTTGAAAATAGGAGGGGCATTATCAGGTGGAACCAGGTCGGGCAAGCCTGATCACTCGCGCGCAAGACGCCAGTGTGCAGTGCAGTGCTTCTTGATACTACTGGCCGGGTCCGTGCCTTCCGAACCGTCGCCTCCCAGCCGGTCTCCGCCGGCGCATCCTTTTCATCGGACCAAGCAACCGCTGCTCGGCCATCCACACGCGACTACGCAAATTCTGTAATTCGGCAAACTGAATGATCAGAGCTTGATGCGTTTGCCGCAAAACCGCCGAAGAATACATGTGACCACCTACTCATTACAAGCGATGACTCGTGACTCCAGATTGAAATTGCTGGGTCAGCGATAAATGTCGCCCCGACTTTGCTGACCAGGTTTTCATCGGTGCGACTACTCAAGCAGCGCAACTGTCGTTCGAGGCGTCTGATCAATGAATGGAAATTCGCGTTCTTATTTTTTAGGCCTGCCGCCTGGCACGCGACTGAGATCAGAAGGATTCCAGGTGCTGTCGCGCTTGATGACCAGTCCTCGTATTGATCTTGATGATAGTATTACTTTTGTGCCACCTCTTCTGTTTCTCAGACGAGGCCTTTTCAGATTGCCTCGCTCAGTAAAAGTTTGTCGAATGTTAGATTTGAATCATGAATGTCCCTATATATCCTTCGTAATATTAGACGAACGTTAACCAATGCGACCAAGGCAGCCAAGCACCGCATCGATTTGGGGGAGAGTTTGCAGAGTACAGCAATCTAGCATTGAAGGAGAAGGGCGCTGTTTCGTCGATGAATTTGCTATTTCTGATTTCCGTAGATCGCCGCATCCCTACGGTCTTGCATGAATTCTCAGAGCGAGTCACAGTGATGTAGCCATCCGTATGCCGCACCTGCGAATGTTACCTTGATGCAGCCGTTGCAGCGGCTGATGCGATGTCGGCTGATCGGCCGCGCCAGGTGGCTTCCCCGGCTTGCTCGACGAGAGGGGCTGTGGGCGGGGCGAGCCCTACATAGCCCGAGCCGTCCATAACCCAGGGCAGTGGGGCAGCGTTCGTGGCGTCCGCAAGCGGCTCCTCTGCGACCATCCGCAAGCGGCTCCTCTGCGACCAATTGCTCAGCTGTCTTCCGTCTAAAAGCCCGCAGCAGGCGCTGCACGATCGAATGCCGTCTCGTCCCTAATCCTTGGGGGAGTTTCGCTCAGCCGGCCGACGATTGCGATCGCCGTCAGTTGCGGCTGCTCTGCCAACCAGCCCTCGATCGCAGCAATATGTGGGTCGAGCTTGGACGGCATGCAAATCCTAGTTTTATAGGGCCGACGAGTTCGCCGGTGCGTGGCACGCGGCTCGCCGGCCGTCAGCCTCCTGCCCAGCGTCTTGACGAAAGTGGCTGCGCTCGTTGGCGTGGTGCTCATGGAGGCGCGCTGCAGGCCGCCCGCGTGTCCGGCACGGCGATCAACGCGATTGCCGAGTTCGTCCTGGGTCGCGCGAACCCCGGCAAACAGCATCACCGGATGGAGTGAGCGATACTGATCGCCCAGCCTCTTCTTCACCTCCGCGCCCACCTTGGGATGGGCCAATGCACGCTCATAGGGCGTCGATGGGAGATGAGAGCGGTCGATCACTTTAGCCCCTTGGCGGCGCTTCTCCTTCAGCTTGAACGACGGCTGGAAGACGTTGACGTAGAGCCGTGCCACCGCATAGAGGCGGCCCATCACACGGGCCGTCTCAACGCCATCGAAGCGGCCATAGCCCATGAGGCGGCGCACGATGGCACCATTCTTCTGCTCGACGAACGCTTGATCGTTCTTCTTAGGCGCGCGAGCATGTGACTTCGAGCTTTTGTTCGCGCCGCGATGGCACAACAACATCGTTCATGAAGGCGCTGTCGTTGTCGAAGTCCACGCCGCGCAAGGCCAGGGGAACAGGCGCTGTGCGCAGTTAATCGCCTCGATGACCAGCGAACCTTCCCGCTTCAGCAACGGCAGGCACTCCGTCCAGCCCGTGGCGACGTCGACCATCGTCAGCGTTTGGATGACGAGCCGGCCACCGACGTGCCGCCATGGGCGACCATGTCGACCCCGCAGAAACCGGCGGCGGGCTGTTCCCGTCATTGAACGTGCGGATCGGGGCCTCGCGCCGGATTGCCGAATAGAATCCGGCACGGCGCCGCCGGCCACCGTTCGCCGCGATCTTCACATCGACGAGCAGGCGATCGATGGTAGCGGCGTCGCTGATGGCCAGAACACGATTATGGTCCGCCCGGCCAAGCTGCAATCGGCCATGTTGCTCGAGGGCCGGCAGCAAGGTCGGGATCATCAACTTGAGCCGCCTGCCGCACACCCGATCCGACGCCTCCCACAGCGCCGTCATCGCGTCCTTGATCGTCGCGCCATATCTACGCTTGCGCTGTTCGGATGCCTCGACCTGGCCCGACCCAACCGTCGCGCGCCGCCGAAGTGCGCGCACCGCATGCTTGCGAGCCAGCACGTCGTCGCGCACAGCTCGTCGAGAACCCGCCCCTTGTCCGTTCGTTTAGCCGACCGGCAACGCTCCGTTACGGCCGACACCACCTCTCGCCGCGCGTCCATGCTGATCTTTCCCGCCATAGACGCCACCGAACCAATTCGATGGCAGCGAGCCAATCATCGGCGAGAAGTTGTCCAGTAACATTCTGGATGAGGCAATGCGCCATCATGAGTTGCCGATGCGCGCCGTGACGAAATTGACAGTGCGGCGCTCTGGCAGAACCCATTTGGTTATGCCTTCCCCCGCGTCTTTAGAGCGAATGCTGGAATAAACAGCCGCGTGGGGGGTGGCATGGAATAGGAAAAGGGAAGCATGCGCCGGACCTCGCTGACCTCGACAGCCATCGCACGTTCAGGCGGACAGAACGGAGCAACGCAAAGCGATGACAGGGACCAGTCATTCTTCGACAACGATCGTCCGTCCTCTGGGGCCTCGGGGTCCTCTGGCGGCGGGTCACCTGGAGGTAATGGCGGACCTGGGGGGCGCCGTGGTGGCTCATCTGCTGCTGGAAAGCCATCCGACGGGGGCGGCAGATCGGGCGGAGCGACCGGTGGCGAAGGACCTTTCGCGACGGGAGGGAACTCCGGAAATCCGGCCGCATATGGAGGGGTCGATTGTGCAGATGAAGAAGACGACGAGCGGAGGCACAAGCCCGAGTGCGAGCGAGCCGCCACTCGACTTTCGAGCGCAACCCGCTCCGAGCCTTAACAACGGTTCGATCCGCTGTTGTTGCAAGCTGAGCAGCCAGACCCAATGGAGCGTGCCGCGCGCCGGGGCACATGAGTACTTTTTTAACGCGCCGCCGCATCGTCATCGGCAACGCAGCATGCCGAATTAGTCGCGTTTTCCTTTGATTGCATATTTTTTTTGCCCACGTCAAAGCTGGCGGAATTCTCGCGGACATATTGCTAGGAGAACTCACATGAAAATCTGCGCTCGAGTGGACAACCCTGCCGCTGTTCTTCGCCAGCGTCTCGAAGCCCTTGCCTCTCAACTCGCAGAACTTGAGAGTCTCAGGGACCGGGTGGATCGAGAAGAGAACCATCAGCGCGAGCGGCGCCAGTCCGGCTATCTCAGACGACGAGCAAGCTCAGAGTGCAACCGAGCGGTCGCTGCAACGTCGCAGATCTAAAGCTCCGCCTGGTCGCAACCCATCAAATTATTTCAGCGAGAGTCCGAAAGCGAACGGATGTTTCGAATTTAATCGATCATATTTGGCTTCGGCAGGGGGCGAGCGGTTCATCCGCAGCAGCCTCCGGTCACGCCGAGAACAGGGGCGCTGGTTTTCTGGCGCAGTACGTGCCGGGAGCGGGGAGTCTTCAATCCATTAACTAGTTTCGCTTGAAAGGATGAAAGCTCGTGAATGATGCCAATGTGAAAGTCGAAACGCAGGCCGATCCGGTCAATGAGAATACGAATGGTGCAAAACCAAGGATCGATTTGCCGCTTTTGAATTTCCAGGAACTCTTCCGTGGATTCGCCGAGCAGGGCGCCGCATAGACCAAGAAAAATATCGCGAGCATGAAAGCGACTTCCGAGGAGATCAGCGACATTCTCCGTGAAGCCTGCTCAATGAACGCCAGAGGGGCCGTCGATTACGGTGCCAAGGTCATCGAGATTTCCAAAGACAATACCAGGGCCACCCTGGAGTTTTTATCCCGGCTCGCTGAGACCAGGTCGCTGCTGGATATCGTGCATCTTTCGACCGCCCGAAGCCGCGAGGCTTTCGAAGTCGTCTCCGCACAGAACCGGGAGCTCTGGGAGGTCGCGCAGAAAGTTGCGATCGAGACGACCGAGCCCATCAAGACCAGCTTCAATAGGGTGTTTCACAAGACCGTCTGAACCGAGGCTACCGGCCGCGCGGTTCGACTGGACGGACATCTCCGCGACGAGGGGACGCTCGGTCCAGTCGATGGCGGGGCAGCGTGCCCTGACCGCGCAACAGGTTGCAGGAGATCAAGATGGGTGTGGTGATGATCAAATGCCCGGAAACGGGCGACGCCATTTCGACGGGTATCGAAACCGATCGCGAAAGGTTTCGTTGCAGCGCGGTATTCTTTCGCGCACCTATTGCCGGGTCTGCGCGGCTACACACGAGTGGTTCGCGCGAGAGCCCTGGGTCTACGAGCCTGCCCTGGATAGTCGGTTGCCGGGCGGCTGGCAGGCGTCTCGCGCCGGCGCGGCGTGAATAAGTCCTGCTGCGCCACGCGAAACGATCCGATCGATCCTGCGGCTCATCACCTTGTAGCACTCGCATGCCACGGCTTCGAGCCGCGGCCGGTCAATCTCGAGCTGACCGCGGCGGTTGGATTTCAAGGCTCGTGACGCGCGCAATGCCCTCACAACATGCGTGACCGTGGTGCGCCGGACCCCCAGTAGCTCCGACATAGTCTCCTGTGTCAAAGGGAGGGGATTGCTGCTATTCGCCCGGTCGTGAATTTGAAGCAGCCAGCAGGCCATCCGGGCTTCGACGGAATGCAGTGCATTGCAAGCCGCGACGTGCTGAACCTGCGTCAGCAGCGATCTCGTGAAAATCTGCGCCATGGATGCGATGGCGGGGCTGCGCCCCAGAGCTGACAAAAATTGCGCCGCCGGAATCTGCAGCACGGGCCCTGGTACGCGGACGACTACCGTCACAGATGAGTGGGATGTGCCAAGCGCCAACGTTAGACCGATCGCACCTTCACGACCGATCACCGCTGTGGCGGCAGTCTGCCCGTTCGGCAAGTCCACGATGAAGGCAATCGCGCCGCCACAGGGGAAGAGAAGGTGCTCGATCCGATCTCCCGATCGGACCAGTACGGCGTCGCGCTCGAGCACGACTTTCCGCAGGTGAGGCGCAAGCAAAGCGAAATCGGCCGGCGGCAAGGCTGCTAACAATCGATTACCAACTCTGGTCGCGTGGTCCATCATGGGATTCGTCCCCACCGATGTCCGGCGCTAGGTCTCGTGCCGGCTGGTGCCAGCTGGTCTGCACTACTCAACAGCGATCCAATCGGTCACCGGAGATATGGTTCCAATTGGGAGTCGTGCGTGTGTGACGGCACCGCCACGCACGATCCCGCGAGATCCTGCGATTGGCGCCAACTGGAGACCGGCAGGCTCGCGGGCATTGCAGTTGATTTCGGCCGAGCCTATCGCTCGTCCGCCTTCTCGGGAACCGGAAGAGTGTCCTCGGAGCGGACGCTCTATGCCTGTGGGACGGATGCCAATTTTTGGCCGAATATGCTCAGGCGGCGACTGCCTAATCATTGAACGTTCTTAACTCGTGGCTAAACTCTTAATCAGGCGGGTCCCAGGTTTGGGCCCCGCCCACCGCACCTCGCAAAGCCTTAGGCCGATCCACGGTTTGAAGACCGAATTAAAACGGCTTTTCACGTCGAGACCGGCAACGATAGCTGGCGGTTCAAAAGCCGAGACGACGATCACGCGACCCGCGCTCGTCTCGCCTCCGCTATCCCGGCCAGCTCCGACGAGACGAGCGCTACCAGCAAACCCCGCCGCGCAAAGGGGTCAAAATTGGGCTCTGACGCATATTCGATGATCGTGATTGTTTTTATGGCGCGCCAATCAGCCTAGCCTGAAGGAGATCGAGCTTAGCGCGCCCGTACATTTGCCGTTTGACCAGCTTGAGCTTGGTGATCTGAGCTTCCACTTGGCCATTGGACCATGGTTGCGTGATAGCCGCGTGCACCGCGGCCTTATCGTTGGCAATGCCATTCGCGAACGAGGCAATGAGGCTCCGCTTGGAGTCATCAATCCAAGGTTCGAGCTCCATCTCGGCCTTCTTTCGGATCATCGCGTGGAAGCGGCCAACGAGAGCTTGGGCATCGGCCAGCATAGGAACGTTTTGTTCGATGACCGCAAGCGTGACGGTCTCGGCTTTGGTTAGGTGGTCGCGCTTCGTCGTCATCAGCTGCGCTATCGTCCTGGCGGCGGGGACCTTCTGCAATTGTTGATGGCTGATAGTCTCGGCACGTCGCCGTCGCGTCGCCCATTCCGCCACGACGCGCAGCGATCCCTTGAAGCCTTGTCCTTTCAAGCGGCGCCAGAGCTCGGCACCGTTGCGACAGCCGACTGACCACTGCGCGTCCAGGAACGGCAGATGCCCGTCCAGGGTGCTTTGACGGGTGCGGAACATATCCGTACCGCCGCCGCGGCTAATTTGGCGAACCAGATTGCGACTATGTCCTGTGCGGCGGACGATCTCCTTGAGCGACACACCGTCGCTGACGAGAGCCGTAATTACGGCATGGCTGTCCTGCCGCCGCAAATAGCCCTGATAGCGCAGCTTTTCCGCACAGGTCAGCAATTCCGGGTTGATCGTCGTCGCTCCAATTGCGGTTCGGATTCTGTTCATGGAGCGGCGCACCGCATCAAGGAAGGCCGCGCTCGCATTTTCCATCAGATGCCAGCGGTCGGCGACTTGGATGGCGTTCGGCAGCGCCTTGGCTGCTGCCTCGCCGTATCCACCACCGCGATCTCGCGACACAATGTTGATCGCTGGGTGCTTCGATAGCCACGCCCGAACGGTCGCAGTTTCCCTGTCGGGCAGCAGGGTAACGATCCGCCGGCGCTCCAAATCGCACACGATCGTCCCGTATCGATGATTTCTCCGGAACGCCCAGTCATCGATGCCCACAACAAGCAATGGATCTGTCGGCATCGCCGTCCGCCGGCGGACCACCCGCAGTAAGGTATCGTTGCTGACGGGCAGCATGAGCCGCTTGGCGAAGCTTGCCGCCGGCCGGCCGCCGAGCGCCAACCCCAAGTGATGGACGATGTATTCCAACCGTGCCGTCCGGCGCCGTCGAAGCGGGACGATGTCTTCTCCAAACCGCTCCGCGAAGATCCGCCGGCGGCAATGCGGCACCTCACATGTGAAGCGCCGCGTGAGCAATCGGAGGCGCACCCTTCTGCCCGCTGACGGCAAATCAGCCACGTGCCGGATGTATCGGCTATGGATTCGGCGCGACGCTGTCGCGCACAAAGGGCATTGGGCCTCCGCAGCCTCTGACCGAACAGCCAGAATAACCGAATCCATTGAGTCACTTACACCATCAAACACCAAACCACTCGGTACTAGCGATGAGATTTGAAAGCCCGTCCGCATGGCGCTGATTCTCCGTTTGAGAACCACAGTCGCCCGGCGAACTTCATCGGAAATGAGTCAGACCCAAAATTGGACGCCGATGAGGGGGCAAATTTGCAAACGATGACGTAATTGCGGTCGGCGCTCGTGGCATGCAAGCCGCATTATCGTCGAGCCCTCGCAATCACCTGATTCGAAGGAGCTCCCATGAAGCAGTACGTCGGGCTGGACGTCTCACAGAGAGAAACCGCCGTATGCGTTGTCAACGAGACTGGCCAAGTAATCTTCGAAGGAAAAGCCAAGTCTAATCCTGGTGCCTTGACCGACCTGCTTCGCAACATGCGCCTCAAGCCGAGCGTATCGGCTTCGAGACGGGTGCGATGGCGAGTTGGCTATGGCATGAACTCCGCAGGGTTGAGCTTCCGGTGGTCTGCATCGACGCTCGGCATGCGCACGCAGCTTTGTCGGTCCGTATGAACAAGAGCGGTCAGAATGATGCGCGAGGCCTTGCAGAACTGGTGCGAGTGGGATGGTATCGAGAGGTCAAGGTCAAAAGTGAGGAAAGCCAGAAGATCCGAGCGATCCTTGTCGCCAGATCTCGGCTAGTGTCGATGCGCCGAGACATCGAGAACCAGATTCGTAGCTTGATCAAGGAATGTGGATTACTATTCCCTCGCGCGATCGGCCAACAGTTCCGCAACCAGGTCAGCGAACTCTTAGGCGCTGATCATTTACTCCTCAACCTGATATCGCCGCTGCTCTCGATCCATGAGAACATCTGTCGAGAACAGGAAAAGTTCGACAACGAGGTCCGCCAGTTGGCGAAGCTGGACGAGACGACGCGGCGACTGATGACGGTCCCGGGTGTCGGCGTCGTCACGGCCCTAACGTTCCGCCACACGATCGATGATCCCTCGCGCTTCCGATCGGCGTCGACAGTCGGCGCTTACCTCGGCCTTACGCCGCGACGTAGCCAATCCGGCGAAACCGACACCAACGGAAAGATATCTCGACGGGGCGACCGGCTTCTCCGAACTTACTTGTTCGAGGCCGCCACTGTCCTTCTTTCTCGAACCAAAAAGTGGTCTTCTCTAAAGGCCTGAGGCATGAAGCTCGCCAACCGGATCGGCATGAAGAAGGCAAAGGTCGCAATTGCCCGAAAGATCGGCGTGATTCTCCACTGCATCTGGGTCGATGGCACATCGTTCGACTGGGTCCAGCCGAAGCCAATCTAATATTTGCTCGCAAGTTCCTGGTCCGGTCCGCCGGACTGGCGATGTCCCGCTGGGACGGTGGTCGTGGTGACCTCGGTCAATCGGCTGGTGGCGGTTCGCCCGCACTCCGCTGCAAACGTTGAGGCGCCCGATCCGGACATCATCATGAGGCGCTCGCGACCTCGGAAAGGACCATGACCCCAGCTACGACATCAACCCAACTCGCTGAAGCCGCCAACGATGTCGATTGCCAATCCCGCTAGGCAATCGTCTCGCCATCCGCGATCGCTCCGTCTCCGCAACCTGACCAGCTCCGACGGAGCAATCGCTACGGGCGTGTCACTGGAGAGAGGAAGAATGGTAACTTGACAACAAACCGCAATTAAAGGGCCGATCTCCTCCAGAAGAATGTTCAAGGCGCTCGGGCCTTCTAAGCACGCGATCGGCCATACCGGAAGGGCGGCAAAAGCACCGGGTGAAGAGGTCAAGAACCGGATCATCCCGCAGTACACCGGGAGCTTTGATCGGGCGAGCCTTTGCGGCGCTCGGGTTTCGGAGGACTCTCTCGAACGCGAGGCAAGCTGCACGTCTTTGCGCCCGATGATCCGAGCTGGACGCCATCGACCTTCCAACGTCAAAACCCGTGTGAAAAAGTCCGGAATGCCGAATGGGCTGCTCACGTTGAGAGACGCCCCCCGTTTTAGAGACGTTGCGGACTAGGCACGGTACTGCATTTGGCCCCGAATTCGATCAATCCGGGCTAGAACCTTCTCTCGTGACGATAGCCGTCGATTTCAAATATATGATTAATTCGTTTAAAAATGTGATCGACATACATTCAGCCTCGTGCCTACTTCAGGGCGCGACGAGGTTATCGGGTTATGGTCGGTCCCAGACAGCGTTCGGTCCCATCCCGTCGTGCTGCATTGTTTTCCGTGTGGACACGCGAAGCTGAAAGTTGCTGCGGTGCAGGACCGCTAGTGGCCCCAAAGCGGACTCCAGCGCATCGCGCTGCCCCTGAGGGAGTAGCGAAGCCTCGAATAGCCTTGGAGCAACTTATGGGCGCACTTTCGTGACCGAGCCCGTTAACATAGTTAAATTGATTTGCTGGTTTTTCCCGATAGTTTTTTGCGCAGGGGAGAACATTCATGCGAAGCTCTCGCGCAATCCTTTATGCCCAACGACTTAGCGAACTCACCTCTCAGCTCTCAGAATTGGAATATATTCGAGGTCTAGTCGAAGAAGCAGAGCGAAGCGCCCGCAGTGTGCCTCCATTACGCTTGACACATCCTGCTTCGCGCCGCCTTCGAACTCGTGAACCAGGCGCCCTGTCTGTCCGCTTCCGTCGCCGCGCGCCACCAAGCTGGAATGCAGGCGCTATCAGCCCCTGACAACGACAACCAAGTCAATCGGACTTTGCTGGAGCCATTCCCCGACGGATGGTGGGCTTCCTCCTAAAACCTCTCCAAGCGCTGGCTTACCGCGCCTTGGACGAGAGCCAGGGAACCGCCAGCAATGTGAGGGGCGGCTCCGCACGTTGATACGCATCGCCGGCCGAGGGTCTAACCGTAGGCGCCGGTGGCTGAGAGACAATTCCGCGCTCCCGCCTGCATGTTAGGAGCGCAAAATGGCCGAAGAATTCAGCGCCGAGACACGCCGCCGGCTCGAGCGAGCCGACGAAACCATCTTTCAAAGTGGTCACTTAGCCACGGAACATCGCTCACTCGTCGCTGAGTGCGAACTAAATCTCCGACACAGGCTGCTCAACATAGCCACCCTGCATACTGATGACCTGGAGCGCCGGGTCCGCGCACCTGAGGGGAGTGGACTGCACCCCCTTGTGGCCCATCAAGTTGCGCCTCGTTCGGAGGAGGTCCGCTCATCGCGCCACAGCAGACCAGGTTGTTCAACTTGAGTTCTTCGCATTTTGACCCATTGCAAAAGCTTCGAGCGTTCGTCTTTACGAACACGTGCTGGGGACCCACTCCATGCCACAGCACGGGATAAACGTTGTGCTCGACATCGCCGGGAATGTCCTCCCTTTAGCCATGAGTTGCTTCGGGGTGATTGCGGTGACCCACAGCAGTCGTCAAGCTACTGGCTAGTTTTCTTGATGCAAACTGGCTCACTGTTGGGGACGCTCTTGCAATCCCAATCTGGGCCGAAGCCAGATGCCTGATGAACGGACGGATATCGAACAAGAAAGACAGCACAGACACATATCAGAACAACGGCAAAGAGGACGACGAAGACGTCACTGCGCGCGAACTGCCACCTGAGCCATCTGATCGTTCGTTCCCGGGTTAACTACCATTCTCGCAATTAGCCTCGCCTCGCTAAAGATTCATTCGACCAATTCGGAGAAATTGAGCAATTGGCGCGAGGCCAGCTTTTGGCCCATCGCTTCCTTACGCGGTGTCGCTGCATGTCGGCTCACAAGGGCAGACCGGAAGTTTGCAGCCAGGGGCCAGGTCGGCGGCTTGTGACCCGTTGCTAACGCGAGCTAGTGAGCCTTCATTGCGCGCAATAGAAAACGAAGGCCCGGGCGTTCGTCATGCTTAAGACAGCGGATCTGTTTGGGGGTCGGTTATTTCGGACTACGCAGCGTGGAGCGCTGCTCATTCCACGCCGCCAGCAGAGGTTTCAGCAGCTCGTCAAGCTGAAGCGTGCTGGGTTGGCGGCCGGACGGGACGGCATTGAAGGATCCATCGGGATTGGACTGCCGTGACGATGAAGATGCCCTGGCCAAAGGCAGGACCACCGCCAGCGAGATTGCGTCTGCCCCCCGCGTGCACGACCCGCGCCGCATCGCAATTGAGGACGAGGCCAGCCGGCAAGTTACCATCATTCCAGTGATCAATCACCACACCAACATAGGAGGATGACTCCGTGGCTGCCGACAAACCGGTCGGCGACAACGCGCAAAGGCGCGGTGAAGAAGCGGTCGCAGACCAAGACCAGGATGGGCGGCGCGACGACCTGGACCAAGCGTGACAGGTCGAGCAGCGAGTTCATGGCCTTGAAGTAGACCAGCAAAAAAGTGATCTCGTTCAGGCTTACCGGAAAACGAGTCCGGCTGCGAGAAAAGCCTTCGGCGACATAGAATGGGCCCCTCCGCCCGACATGGACCCATTCCACAGGAAAAACACGGGGCGATCTTAGCGGCCAGGACATGCCCCGCGTAGTTTCCTGATTACGAACGCGCGTTGTAGTCAGTGGATGCCACGAAAGTTCGGTAATCGCTGTCGAGCTGCTGGGCGCGTTTCGAGATATGCGCATAACCAAACGCGATCCCAAGCTTGTCATCGGGACGTTTTGTCGCTGATGAACTCCAGGCCGGCGTCGGCATAAAGGTCGATCAGGTTGCGGTCGGCAGGGGCGCCGGAAACTCTGCCGAATATGTCGATGCGCGGTCGTCGCTGCCTCATATTTCTTGAGGACGGTGGAGTCGTGCGACTACAGTTCTCGCGAAAGCTGCTCAAAGCTGCTAATGTTTCTTCAAACGTAGACGCTGGTTTATGATTTACGGTAACCTCTTTCGCTCATCGCCATTGCTCTCTCCGGAGATCCAGGTGGCCTGCTGTGCTTTGAGTCCAAAGCCCGTTGCTCTTGCTTGCGTGTAGAATCGGTGGTGGGCGGCCTCACTCTTCCGCCACTCTCAGCTTGAAAGCACCCTAGCCAACGTCCGTTGACACCTTTGCGACTGTTGCAACATTCGCGTGGGCCGGTGCTGACCGAACTCGGTGGCAGCTGTCCGTGAAATCCACCATCAATGTGCTGTCCGTTTCGAGTCCAGTAAGGCGCGCGGAACATCGCCGACATCGTCAAGGTCAGGCGCCTGGCCGTATCCCATGCGTTTCATCTGCTCATGTACCTGCGCCATTTCAGCGTCGCTGAGGCGCGGCGGCTCGCCGATAGCCAACGCATGGACATACATCTTCGCCAGCGTCTCCACCTCCAAGGCGAGCCAAAGCGCCTTTTCAAAGGTCTGGGCCGTCACGATCAAGCCATGATGGCCAAGGAGGCAAGCGTCGCGATCTTCGAGGGCCTTGAGGGCGTAGTCCGATAGTGCCTGCGTGCCGAAACAAGCATATGGCGTACACCGGACATCGTTGCCACCCGCAACTGCGACCATATAGTGGAAGCAGGGAATATCACGTTCGTGAACGGCGAGAATCGTGCTGAAGGTGGAATGCGTATGCAGCACGACGTTGACGTCTTCGCGTGCTCGCAGAATATCGCGATGAAAGCGCCATTCGGATGAAGGCCGATGGTTGCCCTGGTAGTTCGCGGCAAAATCCATCGCGACAATGTCCTCTGGCTGCATCCGATCATAGGGCAGACTGGTAGGCGTGATTAGCATGCCGTTTGGAATCCGGTGCGAAAGATTGCCGGATGTGCCCTGATTGAGACCGTTTCGATTCATCTCCCTGCAGGTATCGACAATGCCTTGGCGGAGATCGGCATGATTACGGTCTGTCATGAAGCGGGCTCCGAGAAAGCGATCCAGGACTGGTAAGCGGTGGAAAGGTCGCGCGGTTCGAACCTATCGTTGCTGAGTGATGTGACGGCTTCAAGGATCACGCTTGAAACCGGCAGCGTACGCGAGAATCGCCGCCACAGCAGCGCAGCGCCAAGCGCCGTTCCGTCGGGAGATCGACTCACCCAGACACTCTGCGAGGATCGCAAAGTCGCAAGACAACGGGCGAAGGGCAGGTTTGCGGCAAAGCCACCATCGATGACTATGCGTTTTGAGCTCTCGAGCGCATCAAGGCAGCGGTTTGCGCTGAACGCTGCGTAGAGCACCGCCAATGCCTGCCATTCGGCAGGCGTTTCGGGGGGCGGCCCGATGACCCGTCCGCGGCGAGCAGCGCCCGGAAACAATCCATCATCGCCGACGAATGAGGGGAGCGCCAGGGTTCCTCTCGACAGCAGGGTGGGCAATGCGGCAAGGACGGCTGCATCAGAAGTAAAATGTTCCCCGCGGATGAGGTCGTATTCGCGGCCGGCCGCGATCAACGTCGAAGGTGCATTCTCCCCATCGACATCGATATTGAGAACCATCGCGCGCGCGCAATCGAGTTTGTCCAGGGGGAGGCCGCGCTGAAAGCCGATCATCCAAGTACCGGTCGATAGGATCGAGGCATCGGCCATGCCGGCGGCCTTGTAGCGAAACAGGTTGGCGTTGGAATCATGCACGCCGCAGAGGATCTCGGTCGATTGCGCCAGGCCAGTGCGCCTGGTTACAGATTCCGAAACCGTCCCTAGCACCTCACCGGCGGGTACGCATTCGGGCAACAGATGGCTCCAACCGCGCTTACGCATAAGAGAAGAAGGCTGACGGTGGATGAGGTCCCAGATATGGCTCTGAGCCGCGAGCTGCGAGATTTCGCTGGCCGCACGTCCACCAAGCCGCAGGGCGAAAAACTGCGCGGTGGTCAGATAGGCTTTTGCGCGAGCGAATTCGACGGGATACGCGCTTTCCTGCCAAAGCAGCTGTTTTCCGAGCCGCATCGCCCCTCCGATTCCGCAAAACACCTCATCGTAACCAGGCGCGATCCGGGCATATGCTTCATCGATTGCGGGCGGAGAGACGGCATCATAGTCCATCATCGGCAGCACTGGCGTATCACCGTCGACGAGAACCGCGCCGCATCCATGCGCAGCCACTATCACGGCGCCAATGGCATGGCGTTGAGACAAGTCGGCAAGGGTATCGAGAAACCACTCTTCTAACCCGGCAAGGTCATAGGCGAGGTACGAGCCCTGAGTCATAGGCACATTTGGAAGCCCGTGTGTTTCGAGCGGCCAGCCGTCGTCGCTCGCCACGACCAGTTTGAGATTGGTCTTGCCGATGTCGAGAACTGCAATAGGGTTCGAGACGATCGAGTGCATCATCGCCGGCTACCGCGGCGCTTTGCCGGCGACATGAGGAACCGCCGCGACGGCAATCAAGATTCCACCCCAGATCGCTAGCGTGAGGAATTGGCTGAGGTTCAGAAGGTTGAATGCCGAGGAGATCACCTGAAGGATGATCAGCGCAAGCAATAGCCCGCCGACTTTGCCGAAGCCGCCAAACGGATCGATGCCGCCGAGCACGGCCGCGAGAATGGTGACCAGCAGATAGCTCTCGCCGTATGCCGCGTTGGCCGAATTGAAACGTGCCAACATGACGACCGCCGCCACGCCCGCGAGCAAGCTGGAAAATACATAGAGTTTGAGGAGGACGGCGCGGGTATTGACGCCGGAGTAACGGGTCGCCTTCTCGTTCGAGCCGATCATGTAAACCTTTGCACCGAACGGCGTCGCGTTCAGCATGAGCGCGACGGGCAAGGCGCAGAACGCAAGTACGATCAGAGCAAAGGGTACCCCGAAAACCGTTCCGTTGCCGATAAACACAATCGGCTCCGGGAATCCGGAGATGACGTTACCGCGCGACAGGCCGATCGCGAGACCCTTGCAGAGCGTCATCGTGCCGAGCGTGGCCAGGATCGGCGAAACGCCGAGATAGGCGATGACAAAACCATTGAGGAGGCCGACCAATGCAGCCACTGCAAATCCCGCAGCGATCGCAAAGACCTGAATGCCGACCCAGGCAAGGCCCTGGCTCCCCGGGATGTAGCGCGTCAGCAGGAAGGCGATGGTCAGTCCGGACAGATTGGCGGTTGCGATGATGGAAAGGTTGAGTCCACCAGATAGCAGGGCCAGCATCATCGCCAGTGAGAGGATGCCAAGTTCGGGCATCTGGAAAGCCATGGATTGCAGCGTGTTGACCGAGAAGAACCGATCGCCGATCGTGATCGCGAACACGACCCAGAGTGCGAACAACAGCAGGATGAGGGTGGCGACTGTGCCGCTGCTGGCGAGACCGACCATGCGCCGGCGAAGCGAGAGGGCAGGGGCGTTGCTCATCGGGGCGCGCTCCGGGTTCGCCGCTCGCGCTGCGACCAGGCGGTCGCAGAGACCGAAATGAGAATAACCAAGCCGACGAAGAACGGCGACCAGTAGGACGAAACGCCCAGCAAAATGATTCCATTTTGGAGTACCGCGAGCAGTGTCAGGCCCAAAAACGTGCCGAAGACCGTGCCGACGCCGCCCATCAGGCTGGCGCCGCCGAGCACGACGGCAGCGACCACATCGAGTTCCTTGCCCACCAGCACCGTCGGGGCAACGGACTGCGCGAGTTGTGCCTGAATCAGGGAGGCGATTCCGGCCATGACACCCATGTAGCAATAGACCAGTATATTGAGGCCGAAAATGTGGAAGCCGAGCCGCTGTGCGGCGTCGGTATTGCCTCCCATGGCATAGATTTGCCGGCCGATATTGGTTCGGTTAAGCAGGAGCCAGGTGACGAGAAATGCCAGCACGAGCGCGAGGATCTGCAGATTGACACCGTACGAGCTATCCTTGCCCCATTCGAACTCGAACCAGAATATTCCGGTCGCAAACCAGTCGGGCAACGAATAGATGTATTTGCCGCCGGTGAAGAAGATCAGAAGCCCATAGAAGATGTTCAGCGTCGCGACCGAAACGATGATCGATGGTATTCGAAGTTTCTGGATGAAAATCGCGTTGAGGGCACCGAGCGCACCGCCAATTCCAATCGCGATGGCGAAGACGCCGATCCAGTTCGCCCCGTAAGCATTGGCAAGCGAAAGTGTGACATATTGCGCCACCGACGCGGTCGCGGTGAATGAGATGTCGATTCCGCCGGCGATCAGGACGACCAGCAGCCCGAGCGCTAGGATGCCGACAAATGCATAGGAGGTCAGCAGATCAAACAGATTCTGCATGGTCAGGAATTGGGCGTTCGCGAAGCCCAAGCTGGCGCAGAGCCCAAGGATGACTATCAGCAGCCAGAACTCATGGCTGCGACGAAACCTGCCGAATGATGCCATGTGCGATTCAGGCATTGACGGCCTGCCGAAGCGCATCTTCGGAAGTGGCTGCGGCAGGCACGTCGGTTGTCAAACGACCTTCCCGCATCACCAAGACGCGATGACTATGATAAAGGACCTCGGGGATTTCGTCCGATATCATCAAGACCGCGACGCCGTCGCGGGCCAACCGCCGGATGATTTCGTAAATGCCGTCCTTGGCGCTGATGTCGACGCCCACCGTGGGGCTATCGAGGATAAGCACCCGCGGATTGGTCGCCATCCATTTGGCGAGCACGACCCGCTGCTGGTTGCCCCCGGAGAGCGTCTTCACCGGGTTGGCGGGATTGGAGACCTTGATCCCGAGTTCAGCAACCCACCGAGCGACATGGGTCTGTCGCGCGCGTGCGGCAATCAGGCCGAACGCGCCAGCCAGACGATCCAGCACCGTAAGCGTGACGTTCGCCGTGACGGACTGATTCAGGATGAGACCAAGCGTAAGCCTATCTTCGGATACGTAGGCGATCCCTCGATCGATCGCCTCTGCATTTGTACGGAGGGCGATGGGCCGCCCGTCAAGTGCGATAGTGCCGCGATCGGGCGGCTTCATGCCGAACAGGGATAGCGCCAATTCGGTTCGCCCTGAGCCGAGCAGACCGGTGAGACCCACTACTTCGCCCGCGCGCAACTGCAAGCTTACATCCTCATACTCGCCCTCGCGGCCCAGGCCCTTAACTTCCAGCACAACCGGGCCAGCGGCAAGCTCAGGCGCCTGTATCTGATACTCGAAGGACTTGCCAGTCATCAGCTGGCTGAGTTTCCGCCCATCGATTGTGTCTGCGGCAAAAGTACCGACTTTGGCGCCATCCCGCAGCACCGTTACGCGCTGGGCGATTTCAAGCACCTCATCGAGACGGTGGCTGACGAAAACGACGCAGATGCCGGCACGCTTCAGCTCGCTTACGAGCGCGATCAGGGCGTTCACCTCGTGGCGGGTCAACGATGCCGTCGGCTCATCCATAATCAGGAGTTTGGCATCCGCAGCCAAGGCGCGGCAGATCGCGACCAGCTGGCGTCCGGCAATGCTGAGCTCTGACACTTTCGCGTCCGGGTCGAACGCAACGCCGATCTTTGCCATTGTGGCCTTCGCGGTGGCGCGCATGGAGGCCCAGTTCACCGAATGGAGGCCGCCAAGATGGTGCGCCATCGCGATATTCTCGGCGACGGTGAGGTTGGGGAATAGCGAAAGATCCTGGTAGATGACCTGAATGCCGCAATGCGTGGAGTAGACCGGGTTCAGTTTAGGATATTCCTTGCCGGAAATTGCGATACGGCCGCCAGGCTCCGCTGCCTCGACGCCCGAAATGATCTTGATCAGGGTGGACTTGCCGGAGCCGTTTTCACCGACCAGGCAATGCACCTCGCCGACTTCCAGAGTGAGATCGACGTCGCGGAGCGCGTGCACGCCGCCGAAGCGCTTCGATATGCCGGACATTTCCAGGAAAGTCACCAAAGGTTCGCCTGCAATGGAGTCGTGCGATCACTCGAGTGGTCCCGCATTCCCGACCGGAAGGGCCGGGAATGCAGCGCGACGAGGCGACTAAACCGGTCCGGCCTAGAGCCCTCCGGCGATCAGACCGTCGATGGTTTCCTTGTTGATGCGCATGATCTTGTCCACCTTGATCTGCTTTCCTGCAACGTCGACGGCTGCCTTGCCAAGGCCGGGTACATCGACGCCATCCGTGATCGGCTTGCCATCGAGCACGAGTTTGGCCACCGCGACCATCGCGTAACCCGCATCGGTGGGATTCCACAGAAAACCCTCGCGGATCGTATCATCCGCGATAAGCGACTTCGCCTGGCTTGGCAGCACGGTGCCGACAACGGCGATCTTCTTGCCAAGACGTTGCTGACGCACAGCATTTCCGGCCCCGATTGGTCCGTTCGAACCGAAGCCGAGAATACCACGCAGGTTGGGATAGGCCTTGATCACGTCAAGCGTCGTGCGCTGGCTGGTGTCGATCTCGTCGGCGCCAGGGAAGCGGTCGGCGACGAGCTTCATTTTTGGAAAATTTTTCTGCTGGTAGGCAATCGCGGCATCGGCCCATTTGTTGTGAAGTGGCGTCGTAAGAGTCCCGACATAAACCACATAATCACCTTCGCCGCCCATGTCCTTGGCGAGACGTTCCATCTGCACCTCGCCGAACCGAACGGAGTCGATCAATTCCACATTCCAGTCACGGCCTTCCTGTTCCGGACCCTCATGCGTGATGACCTTGATTCCGGCGGCCTGGGCGCGCTTCAGTACGGGCTCGCAGACTTTTACATCAAGCGGCACCAAGCCGATCACGTTGACCTTCTTGGCAATCAGATCCTCAAGCAGCTTTACTTGCTGTGCCGGATCGACGTTCGCCGGGCCAACCATAGTGGCATTAATGCTGAAATCCTTCGCACCCTTCTGGATTCCCTTTTCAAGTGCGTTGAACCACGGAATTCCCGCGATCTTCACGACCGTGACCATTTCCTTTTGGGCTTGCGCAAAGGCAAAGCCCGGAAAACCGGCACGGGCCAACGCGGCCGTACCACCGATCAGCTTGAGCGTCTGGCGTCTGTCCATTGTTCCCTCCCAGGAAACGATCTTGGATTCCGCACCCTTGACCTGACAGTCGCTGGGTGGGGCAGTCGAGCCTGTTCTTGCTTGGGGGCAGAAAGTGTTGCCTGTCCAACCGCAGGACCTTGAAGGACATTAGAGACCGGCGCTTCAGAACGTGTCAAGCAAGTGACATGTTCGCCAGCCACCGTCGCGGTGCGATACCTGATCTCGCCGTCGAGCTGCTGAGTGAGGAGCTGCGAGCGATCGGCGTTGCTACAGCCATTATCTTAGCGGAGGAGCGCCAGGCCGCCGGACGAAAGCAAGTAGTCCCAGCCTCTGGTTTTCAAAACCCGGCTTCAGCAAGCGGGCTTCGTTCGGCTTCGCGTAGCGATTCACACTTTTCCCTGAGTGTCATTTTTTTCGTCACGCGCGTGGATGCCACCATGAAAGCCCGGCCATCGCCAGCTTCGCCGTTGCACAATCCCTTGCCGCCCACGAACATCCGACTGTCATTGTTACGTTTTCTGCTTCCACAATTGCCGTCGGTTTGGCCGTGCGTTCAGATCGTGTCTCGCGCCGGAGCGTCCGCCCTCGGCTTGTCAGCATCGCAAGCTGCGTGCCATCCTAGCCCGACACGCGCATGGGAAGGTCAATTCCCGGCATGGCTACGCGCCGCGTTAGGGTGGAACACAAACGCTCAGGGAGACACGACATGGTGTGGACGCTTCGTCTGGCGGGGCTGGCTTGCGCCGGCTTGCTGTTGTCATCGGTGAGTGCTCTGGCAGGTCCAAAGGTCGTCTCCGGTCCCGGCGCCGACCCCGCCTGCTTCAAGCCGTGGTCGTCCGAGACCAAATTCTTTCAGTGGCCCAAGAAGGCGGGCCCCTACAGAATCGCGCTGGTCAACGGTTTTGTCGGCAACACCTGGCGCATCCAGATGGTGAAGACTGCCAAGGCTTTCGCCGATCAGCCGGGTATCAAGGAGAACATCAAGGAGTTCAAGGTTGTTTCCACCGGGACCGATGTCGCGGCGCAACTTGGCGCGATGGAGGATTTCATCAACCAAGGCTTCGACGCAATCGTTACCATTGCGGTCGCTCCCGACGGTTTTGATCGCATCATCCGTCTTGCCGACAAGAACAACGTCGTGGTGGTGCCGTTCGACAACGTCCTCGACACCGACAAGGTGATGATGGTCAACGAGGACCAGAAGGAAATGGGCCGCATGTCGGCCAAATGGCTGATCGACGAGAGCGGCAAGAAATCCGGCGACATCCTCGAAGTCCGTGGCCTCCCGGGAAACTCCGTTGACCGCGACCGTCATCTCGGTTTCCGCGAGGTAATAGAATCGCCCGGCAACAGCTTCAAAATCACCGAGGTGGTTGGTAATTGGGACACCGGCACCTCGCAGAAGGTGACTGCAGATGCGTTAGCTGTGCATGGTCATTTCGACGGAGTATTCACCCAAGGCGGATCCGACGGCACCGTGCAGGCACTGATGGCCGCCAAGCATCCCTTTGTGCCGATGTCGGGCGAGGGCGAAAACGAGTACCGCAAACAGATTGCCGATCACGCCAAGGACGGACTAAAGGGAATGTCCTACGGCCAGTCGCCGGCGCTGGTGGCGATCGCGACCAAGGCGGCGATCTCGGCGCTGCAGGGCAACATTATGCCGCAGCTGATCTCGATCCCGATTCCAGTGGCGACCTACAAGGATCTCAAGCCGGGCACGAATTACTGGCCCGAGCTCAATGCCAACTTCTTTGCGCCGAACCAGTTCACACCGTGCGGCGTGAACTTCACTGCACCGGAGATCATGTCGCAGAGCGAGAAGAACACCCAGTGACGGCTCCAGCGATGTCTCTGTCACGGCCCGGCATTCGCCGGGCCGTCGTTGCGTGAAGGCCCGGCCATGCCGGCTGCCGATCCGACGCAATCCGCCTTCCTGGAGCTTGCCGGCATCTCCAAGCGCTATGCCGGCGTTCGCGCGCTTGAAGGCGTCGATTTCGCCTGCGAACGCGGCAAGATTCATGCCGTGCTGGGCGAGAACGGCGCCGGCAAGTCGACCCTGATCAAGATCATTGCCGGTGTGGTGCAGCCCGACAGCGGTCGCATGCGCCTCGCGGGGAGCGAGGTCAGCTTCGCCACGCCGTCGGCGGCGAATGCGGCCGGTGTCGTCTGCATCTTTCAGGAACTATCGCTGATGCCCGACCTCTCGGTCGCGGACAACATCTCCATTGCATCCCCGCCGCGGCGGTTCGGCCTGATCGATGCGAAGGCGCAGCGCCGCCGCGCCGAAGAGCTTTTGTCCGAGATCGGCTGTGAGGACGTCAACCCCCTGAGGCGCGTGCGCGATCTGCCCCTATCGAGGCGCCAGGTGGTCGAGATCGCGAAGGCGCTCGGCAAGCGGCCGCAGTTGCTGATCCTCGACGAGGCGACATCGGCACTGACGAGCGCCGATGTGGAGAAGGTTTATGCGATGCTGGCGCGGCTCAAGGCCGAGGGCGTCGCAATCCTGTACATCTCGCACCGCATGCACGAGGTCGAGGCGCTCGCCGACCGGGCCTCGGTGTTTCGCAACGGCCGCCATATCGAGACCTTCGACAAGGGGAGGCGTTCGACCGCCGATATCATCCAGCTCATGATTGGGCGTGACATCGCGGCCCAGTATCCGCCCAAGCCGGCGCGAAATGCCGCGAAGCCGGTGCTGGCGCTCGAGAACCTGTGCTGGGAGAGGCAGCTCGATCGCATTTCACTGAGCATCGGCGCCGGCGAGATCGTCGGGCTCGGCGGTCTCGACGGGCAGGGCCAGAAATCCCTGTTGCTTGCGCTGTTCGGTGTTTTGCGCGGTGTCACTGGTCGCCTCACGGTGGCAGATCGCGAGGTACGTCCCGGCTCCCCGGCGGCGGCAAAATCGGTCGGCATCGCACTCGTGCCTGAGGACCGCAAGACCGAAGGACTGATGCTGCCGATGTCGATCGCAGACAATCTTGCGATCGCATCGCTCGACGCGCTTTCGACTGGCCCATTCATCGATACCGGGAAGGAACGCACCGCGATCCAGCGAGCCATCGCGAGGCTGCAGATCAAGTTGGACGCCGCGAGTGATGCGGTCTCGACGCTGTCGGGCGGAAACCAGCAGAAGGTCGTGCTCGCCAAATGGCTGATGACCGATCCGCGCATCATCCTGCTCAACGATCCCACGCGCGGAATCGACGTAGGCACCAAGCAGGAGCTCTACCGGCTGATGCGCGAACTCGCCGACCAGGGCGCCGCAATCCTGTTCTACTCAACCGACTATGACGAGCTGATCGGCTGCTGCGACCGCGTCGTCATCATGTATGACGGCCGCATCGTGCGCGAGCTCGAGGGCGACGACCTCACCGAGACCAACATTGTCGCAAGCTCCCTGAATGTCGACACCGATACCGCAGCGAGGGCGGCGCATGCTTGACGATCTCGCGATCAGGATCCGCCAGAACATTGGTCTGGTCACCGCCATCCTGTTGTTCTGTGCTCTCTACATTTTCTACAACGCCGCGCATCCCCGCGGCTTCTCCTCCGCCGTGCTGGTGCAGAATGGCGACGAAATCTTTGCGCTCGCCATGCTGGCGATGGCGCAGACAGTGCCGGTCTTAATGTCGGGCCTTGATCTCTCCGTCGGAGCGGTCATGACCATGGTCGGCTGCTTTGCAAGCTACCTCCTGACCGGCGCGGCAGGTGGTGCGCCGCTGCATCTCGACCTGTTCGGCGTGCATCTCGGCCTCGGCACCTTTCCGGGCGGCGTGAGCGGCATTCTGCTCGGGATCGCCGTGTGCCTTGTGATCGGCGCGGCTGCCGGCTTTATCAATGGTTGCGTCGTCGTCTATGGGCGCATCCAGCCGATCATCGCGACGCTTGCGACCGGCGCGGTCTACATCGGCATCGCGCTTTTCCTGCGTCCGACCCCGGGCGGCAAGATCGATGTTGATCTGAACTGGGCGCTGACTAACTCGCTCGGCGATTTCGCCTCGACCGTGCACATCTTCGACGATGGCGCGGCTGCCTGGTTTGCGCCGTTCGCCTGGATCCCGGTCCCCTTCGTGCTTCTCGTTCTCATTCCGCTGCTGGTATGGGTGCCGTTCCGCCGCTCCGTTCTCGGCCGCGCCGTCTATGCGATCGGCTCGGCCGAGGGCGCAGCTTATATGTCCGGCCTTCCGATCGAGCGCGCCAAGATCGCCGCCTTCACGCTCGCGGGCTTCTTCGCCGGCTGCGGCGGTCTCTTCCTTGCTATCCAGACTTCGTCTGGGAATGCGGACATTCCGCAGGCCGGCGCCTATACGCTCAACTCGATCGCCTCCGTGGTGATCGGCGGCACTTCGCTGCTTGGCGGAACCGGCAGTGCGATCGGGTCGATCTTCGGCGCTATGGTCTTGCGCGTGATTTCCTTCTTCTTCCGCATCTTCGACATTGCCCCTCTTCTGCAGCCGCTGTTCGAGGGCGTGATCCTGCTCGCTGCCGTCAGCATCGGCGCGTTGGGTATGCTGCGCGTCAAGAACACGTTGGAGCTGTTTCGATGACGGCGGCCTCATTCAGCCTCTCGCGCGACGATCGCCCGATCCTGATTGCGGCGGTGTTCATCGTCGTCATTCTCGTCGCGGGTACGGTTTACACATTCGCCCGTTTCGGCAGCGCTCCCCTGTTGTCTCCGGCCTATCTTCTGCAGCAATTGCAGATCGGTGCGTTCCTCGGGATCGTCTCGGCCGGCATGATGATCGTGATCCTGATAGCGCAGATTGATCTGTCGGTGCCCTGGACGCTCGCGGCCGCGGCCATGATGGCGACCTCGGTCGGCGGTCCTCTCGCAATTCCGGTCGGGCTCGGGGTCGGCGTTCTGGTCGGGCTCGTCAACGGCGTCGGGGTCGCGTATCTGCGGGTCCCCTCGATGATCTTTACGCTGGGCGTGAATGCCGTGATGCGCGGCCTGATGGTCGCGCATACTGGCGGCTACGCACCTCAGACCGGGGCGACCGACCTGATGCGGATGCTGGCGGGCGATCGTACGCTCGGCATTCCCAACGCGCTGTTCGTCTGGGCCGGGGTGTCCGTGCTGGTGGTCGTGATCCTGCAGCGCATGTCGCTCGGCCGCTACATCTACGCCATCGGCAACAAGGAGGCGGCGGCCTATCTCGCCGGCGTCAACACGCGCCGCGTCACGGTGGTCTGCTTCGTCCTCTGCGGCCTTGCTGCCGCGCTCGCGGGCGTGCTGCTCGCCGGCTATTCCACCAAGGCCTACCAAGGCATGGGAGACGCCTATCTGCTGCCCTCGATCGCCGCCGTCGTGATTGGAGGCACCAACATCCTCGGCGGCCGCGGCCGCTATCTCGGCACGCTGATCGGCGTCGTCCTGATCGTGCTCCTGAACAGTGTATTGTCGATCATGGAGATGCCGGAGGCGGGCCGCCAAGTGATCTATGGTCTCGTTATCATCTTCATGCTGCTCGTCTACGGGCGGGGCGAACGCGTCACGAGCTAGATGGCCAGCCTAAGGTGGCCCGCCTTCTTTACAAATTGGAAATCATCGTAAATCAAAATTTTAGCGAAACGAACTGCCTTGCTCGACACAGTATCCGCGAGCTCAGAGACCGGCAAGTTCGGATCGCGCGCTATCGAGGAACTTGAATCCGATCTGCAGGGCGACGAGGGCACCGACGGCCGGCGAAAGCGCGGTCAGAACGGCTGAGGATGGCGCCGCACGCCGCCCCGCGCCGCCTTTTCCCTTACACGGCCGCGCGCGTATTGAGGAAGATCGAATACAGCGATGTCTGTCCGCAAATGTAGAGACGGTTGCGCTGCGGACCGCCGAAACAGACATTCGCCACGATCTCGCCGATGGGAATGGTGCCGATATGTGTCCCGTCGGCTGCGTAGCAGAACACGCTCCGTCCCGCCGACGTCCAAACGTTGCCATGGATGTCGCAGCGAAATCCGTCGTAGAGGCCGTCGGGGCAGGTGGAAAACAGCGAGGGCTCAGCGACCTTGTTTCCCCGGACCTTGTAGGACCAGATCGTCGCGGGCAGCCCGTCGACGTGGGTCGCGCCGGTATCGGCGACATAAAGCAGCTTCTCGTCTGGCGAGAACGCCAGCCCGTTCGGCTGCACGCGGTCAGAGACGACGAGGCTGATCTCGCCGCCCGCTGGATCGATCCGATACACGTGGGAGGCGCCAATCTCGGATTTGGTCTGCTGGCCCTCGTAATCGCTGTCGATGCCGTATGTCGGATCCGAAAACCAGATCGAGCCGTCCGATTTCACCACGACATCGTTGGGCGAGTTCAGCCGACGCCCTTCGAACTGCTCGGCAAGCACCGTGATGGAGCCGTCATGCTCGGTCCGGGTGACGCGGCGCATGAAGTGCTCGCAAGTGACGAGCCGCCCCTCGTGATCGGTCGTGTTGCCGTTCGAGTTGAAGCTCGGCGAGCGGAACACCGACACCGATGAATCCGTCTCGTCGAAGCGCATCATCCGGTTGTTCGGAATGTCGGACCAGATCAAATAGCGGCCGGCCGGAAAGTAAGCGGGTCCTTCGGCCCAGCGGCAGCCGCTGGCGAGTTTTTCGAGATTGGCGTGACCAAAGACCAGGCGAGCAAAGCGTGCGTCGTGCGTAACATAGGGGAGCATCGTTCCTCCTCGTTGCCGCAGGCCGTGAAGTGCCCGCGTGCCGGTTCCGCTTTTCTTAGCAACCCGAATGTATGAGCGGAATAGTCTTGTACGAGACCCGTAATCCTCGCGTTGACACCTGACGGCAAATACATACGCTGCGCGTCGCTGCAATGAGACTAGCGCGGATCGAGGCGCGGAGAAGGAAGTGCAATCCACCATGGTTTCGCAATCGGCTTTGCCGCGCCGCACACTTGGCCGGACCGGTCTCGAAGTTTCCATCCTCGGGTTCGGAACCGCACCGCTCGGCGATCTCTTTCTCGAGCTCGACGACCACACTGCAATTGCCGCAGCGAGCCGTGCCTTCGAGCTCGGCATCAATCTGCTCGATACATCGCCGCACTATGGCAACGGCCTGTCGGAGCATCGCTGCGGAACGGCGCTCCGGCGCGTGCCGCGCAAGGATGTGGTGCTTTGCACAAAAACTGGTCGCTGGATGGATCCGTTTCACCAGCCGGAGACTCGGTCCGGATTTATTGGTGGACAGCCGCACCGAGCCGTCGTCGACTATTCCTATGATGGCACCATGCGCTCGGTCGAGCAGTCGCTGTTGCGGCTTGGCACCGACCGGATCGACCTGTTGCTGATCCATGATGTCGATGTGTGGACCCACGGTAAGGACGCGATCGAGGATCGGTTTCGCGAAGCGATGTCCGGGGCCTATGTAGCGCTGGACAAACTTCGTTCCGAAGGTGTGGTCGCGGGCATCGGGATCGGCGTCAACGAGGCGGAGATGTGCGTGCGCTTTGCGCAGGCCGGGTCCTTCGAGGTGATGCTGCTCGCCGGGCGTTATTCGCTGCTGGAGCAGCCAGCACTCGAGGAGTTCATGCCGCTGGCGCTGAAGCAGGGCATCGCGGTGCTGCTTGGCGGCGTGTTCAATTCGGGGATTCTGGCGACGGGCGCCATCAAGGGCGCCAAGTACAATTATCAAGACGCACCGCCGCAGATCCTTTCGAAGGTTGCTGAGATCCAGCGTATCTGCGCAGCTCATGACGTAGCGCTGCCGACGGCCGCTCTACATTTTGCGCTGGGTCATCCCGCGGTCGCGAGCGTGGTTCTCGGGGCGCATAATGCGCAGGAGGTCGAGCGCAATGTGGCAGCGCTGACCACCACAGTGCCGGGCGCGCTCTGGAGCGATCTCAAGGCCGCGTCCCTGCTGGAATCGGAAGCGCCTGTTCCGAGGTAGACCGGATGAACACGCTTGAATTGGTTCAAGCCGAGGGCTCGGATCACCGGGAAAACAGCTCCCCACCGCTCGAGCTCGCCCCCGTAGGTGCGCGGCACGTGGGACTGGCTCAGTGCCGATTGCGGCGCGGATTGTCGGCCGTGCGTTGAAGTCCGCGATCGATCTGAGCAAGGGAGTCTATGTTGTCCGCTAGGTATGGCCAAGGCGTTCGAAATCTGCGCGGGCGTCGCGGGCCGTGTGGATCAGACCGCCATACCTGTCCGCGATTGGCTTAAACGATCCAGGCAATCGATCATCGATGACGAGATGGTGGCAGTCGTCGAGATGGCCGCCCCGGACCGTCGCATTGCGACCGAACTTGGTGATGTCGGCCACTAGCACGGACGTTCGCGAATTGGCCACAATGGATTGACGCGCCTTGACTTCATCGGCATGGAAATCGAGCAGCGTGCCGTCCTCATCAATCCCCCCGACACCGAATATACCAAAGTCGGCGCGGAAACCCGCGAAGAAGCGCGCAGCCGACTCGCCAATGATATCGCGATCGAGTTGCCGCAGCGTGCCGCCCGCGATGCTGATCTCCACGTCCGGATTGTGCGCGAATGCTGCGGCCACGTTCAGGCTGTTGGTGATCACCCGCAGATCCCGACGGCGGGAGAGCGCCTGCGCGACGTATTCGGGCGTCGTGCCAAGTCCGATCATCAGTGACGTCCCGTCAGGGATGAGGTTGGCGGTCGCGTGCGCGATCCGCCGTTTCGCGCTGGCGTTTAACCTGTGCCTGCTGCCATAGGCGAGGTTCTGGTTCTGGACCGGGAGGCCGACCCCGCCGTGCACCCGCCGGAGCAGGCCCTGGTCGCAGAGTGCATTCACGAGGCGGCGAATGGTCTGCTGAGTGACATCGAAACGCACCGCGAGCTGCTCGATGGAGGCGAAGCCTTGCTCGCGCACGATCTCTAGTATGTGGGTCTGACGGGTCGTGGCGGTCCTGAGCATAGGCCCTCCGTTCTCAACGAAAGTATCATTTGAACTCCAAGGACGCAATTTTCTGGTTTCATATGGCGTTACGCTATGTTCAAATGAACATCGTGGTGGCTACGCCGACGAATGCGCGTGGCACGAGGGAGGGCGCATGGACCGGTCTGTCTGCGGTGAGCGGCCTTGCATGGGTCCGTTGCAGCGAGCCGTCGCCAGCGGCGTAGCCGCATCACGGTGAGAGCGAACAGGCCATGTCAGCGATCACGCTGAGTCATGTCTCCAAGTTCTGGGGCGCGATGCGCGCCGTCGATGACGTCAGTCTGACAGCGAACGAGGGCTCGCTACTTGTGCTGCTGGGACCGTCCGGCTGCGGTAAGTCGACCACGCTGCGGCTGATCGCCGGGCTTGAGGATGCTGATGCCGGTACGATCGCCATCGGCGGCGTCGACGTGACCCATCTGACCCCGGCGCAGCGGAATATCTCCATGGTCTTCCAGTCCTATGCGCTGTTTCCGCATTTGAGCGTAGCCGAGAACATCGTCTTCGGACTGCGTGTGCGTCGCGTGTCGCGCGCGGAACGAGACGAGCGGCTCCGGCGTGTGGCCGAGATTGTTGGCCTTGCGCATCTGCTTGAACGCAAGCCGTCGCAGCTATCTGGCGGCCAGCGCCAGCGGGTTGCACTGGGACGAGCCATCATTGCGGAAGCGCGGGTCTGCCTCATGGACGAGCCGCTTTCAAATCTGGACGCCAAGCTGCGGCATGAGATGCGGACGGAGATCCGCGCCCTGCAACAGCGGCTCGGAATGACGATGGTCTACGTGACCCACGATCAGACCGAAGCCATGACGATGGCGGATCGCGTCGTGCTGATGCGCGATGGTCGTATCGAGCAGAATGGCACACCAGAGGAGCTATATAACCGGCCGGCGACGGCATTCACGGCGCGGTTCATCGGCACGCCGCCGATGAACCTGTTGCGCCAGGGTGATCATCTCATCGGCATCCGGCCCGAGCATATCCGCATCGTGTCGGGCGGGGACCATTTTGCGCGCGTCAGGGCGATCGAGCATCTTGGGGCCGACAGCATCGTTCTGTGCGAGGTCGATGGTCAGCCCATCTCGGTGCGGCTCGAAGGTTTCAGCAAGGTTCGGCCAGGCGAGGATGTCCGGATCGCGTGGGAACCCGGGCTCGAGCATCGGTTCGATTCAAGTTCGGAAACTCGCTTGGAGACCATCGTCACAGAGGGCCAGCGGGCGATATCCGGTCGATAGCAGCGGCTGTTTCAAACGCAGTAACGAAGGAGATTGTCCCATGTTTGCGCGACGAACGATGTTGATGGCAGCGGCGTTTGCCGTACTCTCGATGGCTGCACGCCCGGCTGCCGCGGTGGATCTGACCATGTACTATCCGGTCGCGGTCGGCGGTCCCGTCACCAAGATCATCGACGACATGGTCTCGCGCTTCGAGAAGGACAATCCCGACATCAAGATGACGGCGGTCTATGCCGGCAACTACACGGATACGATGACCAAGGCGATGACCGCCATGAAGGGCGGGCAGCCGCCGCAACTGTCGGTGTTGCTGTCGACCGACGTGTTCACGCTGATGGACGAGAACGCGATCGTGCCGTTTGACGATCTCGTCGGCGACAAGGCCTGGTTCAAGGAGTTCTATCCGGCGTTCATGGCGAACGGGCAGATCGACGGCAAGACCTGGAGCGTGCCGTTCCAGCGTTCGACCATCGTGCTGTACTGGAACAAGGACGCCTTCAAGGAGGCGGGCCTTGATCCCGAGAAGGCGCCGGCGTCCTGGGACGAAATGGTCGAGATGTCGAAGAAGCTGGTCAAGAAGGATGGCGGCAACACGACGCGCTGGGGCATCGAAATTCCCTCGACCGGATATGCCTACTGGATGCTGCAGGCGCTGGCGATCGAGAACGGGCAGAAGATGATGAACGAGCCCGGCAACGAGGTCTATCTGACCGCTCCGAAGACGGTCGCTGCCCTCGAGTACTGGGTCGACCTGTCGCGCAAGCACAACGTCGCCCCGGCCGGCAGCATCGATTGGGCGACGCTGCGCAACGATTTCCTCGAAGGCAAGACGGCGATGATGTGGCACACCACCGGCAATCTGACGGCGGTCAAGGACGCCGCGAAATTCCAGTTCGGTGTGGCCATGCTGCCGGCCAGGGAGCGGCGCGGATCACCGACCGGCGGCGGCAATTTCTACATCTTCAAGAGTGCGTCTCCCGAACAGCAGAAGGCGGCCGTCAAGTTCATTCAATGGATCACGGCTCCGGATCGCGCGGCCGAATGGAGCATGAAGACGGGCTACGTGGCAGTGTCGCCGGCCGCCTACAAGACGCCGACGATGGAGGCCTACGCAAAGGCCTTCCCGCAGGCCACAGTTGCGCGCGATCAGCTGGAGCACGCGGTGCCGGAGCTCTCCGTTCATGAGAACGGCCGCATCTACAAGTTCATCGGGGATGCCGTGCAGGCCGCGATCACGGGCGCGCAGAAGCCGCAGGAAGCGCTGGCCGCCGCGCAACAGCAGTCCGACCGCGTCTTGCGCGCCTACAAATAGGGACGTGGCGGGATGGCGCGCCACCGCCATCCCGCCGGCTCACAGATGTCCGACTCCATGGTCTCATCGCCAATAGCCCCGCGCCGTGCCCGATCGCAAGCGTGGTGGAACACCGTGAATGCCTGGCTGCTGCTGCTGCCGGCGGCCGTCCTGCTACTCGCATTCACGCACTTTCCGATTCTGGCGACGATCCGGCATTCGCTGTTCGTCACGCGCCGCAATGGCACGGAGGCCTTCGTCGGGCTTGACAGCTATCGGTCCATGGCGGCCGATCCGATCTTCTGGAAGGCGCTGGTCAATAATTTCTGGTTCGCGCTCGGCACGATCCCGACCTCGATTGCCCTGGCCCTGGTGATGGCGATCTGGGTCAATCGCAACATACGCGGCCGCGGCTTTCTGCGACTGGCCTATTTCACGCCGACCGTGCTGCCGATGATCGCCGTCGCCAATATCTGGCTGTTCTTCTACACGCCGGATTACGGGTTGCTGGATCAGTTGCGCGGCCTTTTCGGTTTCGGCGGCTGGAATTGGCTGGGCGATCCCTCGACGGTGATGGGCTGTCTGGTCGTGATGGTGATCTGGAAGGAGGCCGGCTTCTTCATGATTTTCTACCTGGCGGCGCTGCAGCAGCTCTCGCCGGACCTCGAAGAGGCCGCGTCCATCGAAGGCGCGAGCCGGTGGTATACGTTCCGCCGGATCACGTTCCCATTGCTGATGCCGACCACGTTGTTCGTGACGATCAACGCAGTCATCAACTCCTTCAAGTTGGTGGACCATCTGGTCATCATGACCAAGGGCGGTCCGAACAACGCCAGCACGCTGCTGCTCTACTACATTTATGAAGTTGCCTTCACCTTCCAAGATTCCTCTTACGCGGCAACGCTGACGGTTGTGCTTCTGATGCTGCTGAGCTCGGTTGCGCTGATCAAGTTCGGTTATCTCGATCGCAGGATCCACTATCAATGAGAGGCCGGACACGCCCCATTGAGGCCATCGCAGCATGGCTCCTGGCTTTGATCTGGCTTGCCCCATTGGCCTATGCCTTTTGGAGCGCGCTGCATCCGGCCGCTTACGCCACGTCGTTCAGCCTGTCCGCGCCCTGGACGCTGGAGAATTTTGCCCGGGCCTGGAACCAGGCGCCGTTCGCTCGGTACTATCTCAACACGGTGGTGCTGGTGACGCTGATCCTGGTTGGTCAGCTCATCCTGTCGACGCTGGCCGCCTATGCCTTTGCGCGCTTCAGGTTCAGGGGCAGCGGCATCGCTTTCGCCCTCGTTCTGCTCCAACTGATGATCATGCCCGACGTCCTGATCGTCGAGAACTACCGCGCGATCGCAAGGTTGGGATTGCTCGATACGATCCCTGCGATCGCGCTGCCCTATCTCGCGAGCGCCTTCGGCATCTTCCTGCTGCGGCAGACCTTCAAGGGTGTGCCCCAGGAGTTGGTCGAAGCCGCGCGGGTCGAGGGAGCGGGTCCGCTCGGAATCCTGTGGCGGGTCTATGTCCCGCTGGCTCGCCCGACCTATGTCGCCTTTGGCCTCGTCTCCGTCAGCTATCACTGGAACAACTTCCTGTGGCCGTTGATCGTCACGAATTCGGTGGAAGCGCGGCCGCTCACCGTGGGGCTTGCCGTGTTCGGCGCGCCTGAGACCGGCGTGGATTGGTCAGTGAT
The DNA here is from genome assembly GCF_032917965.1 of Bradyrhizobium sp. BWC-3-1. Taxonomy (NCBI): domain Bacteria; kingdom Pseudomonadati; phylum Pseudomonadota; class Alphaproteobacteria; order Hyphomicrobiales; family Nitrobacteraceae; genus Bradyrhizobium; species Bradyrhizobium sp. BWC-3-1. The sequence goes on along the minus strand of NZ_CP136625.1, from coordinate 5,591,584 downwards.
CACGGCGGCAACCGTGATGACGATGGCGCCGCTGCTGATCGCGTTTCTGCTGTTCCAGCGTCAGTTCGTCCAGTCATTCATGCGTGCGGGCATCCGTTAATGAGACTTCTCACCTGGAACATACAGTGCGGAAAGGGCTGCGACGACGTGACCGATCTGGCAAGGATCGTTGCCGTCGCCCGACAGACGCTCGATGCCGACGTGTTCTGCTTCCAGGAGGTGAGCGCGAATTTCTCGAGATTTGGTGATGGAGCGGATCAGAGCGCACAGCTGGCAGCCCTGTTGCCCGGCTACTCCGCAATATTCCGGCCTGCGATCGAAACTGTCGATCCTGATGGCAACCTCCATCGCTTCGGCAACATGACGCTGTCGCGGTTGCCGGTGTTGCAGATTGCCAACCATCTGCTGCCATGGCCCGCCGCAGCCGCGGTGCGGAGCATGCGCCGTCACGCCCTGGAGGTGACGGTTCAGGCCTCGTTTGGCGTGGTCCGCGTCGTCAACACGCATCTCGAGTTCCATTCGGCCGGCCAGCGCGAGGCACAGATCGCTCGCCTGCTGGATTTGCAGGAGGACGCGTCAATGAGTCCGAAGCAGGCCGGCTCCCGGCACGATGAGCCGTATGAAAGTCAGACCGTCGCGGCGTCGAGCCTGCTGTGTGGTGATTTCAATTTTGACGTTGCCGACCCTCAGCACGCATTGATTGCCCGATCTGGCCGGCCTGGTCTGGCGTATCGGGATGCATGGACCGCCGATCGTCCCGGCCGCGCGCGTGCGCCGACTTGCGGAATCTACGACCGCGCGCAGTGGGCCGAGGGGCCCGACTGCCGCGACTTCATTTTCGTGACGGAAGATTTGACCGGCTACGTTCGCAGCATCGAGGTCAACGAAGCGACGGATGCATCCGATCACCAACCCATTGCAATCGAAGTTTCGGAATAGAGGAATAGAGGAGCTACTAAAAAGTTGTCGTTGCAAGGGGGCTTCCTCGGTCTACATCGCGATACGTCTGAACTCGGTCAAACACGCCACGATGAACGCGACGGCGGCTGACCCCAAAGCCCCGCCTGAATTTATGCACTCTGGCAGGTGGGCCAACACGTGATTGATTCAGAAGGCGTCCAATGCCCTTTTACGTTTGGCCGAAAGCGCGAAGGCGGCAAGCAAGCCGACAATAACAAGCACGCCGGCCAGCTTCTGTTCGCCTTCGACAGCTTCCGGCACCTGCCGAGGCGTGCGCGCAGGCATCGAGGAGGACGCGGGCGTCCGGAGACTGGTACGCGAGGCTAGGCGGGCGCCTTCAGAGAATTGAGACGCTTGCGGAGAAATGCCAGCATCACGATCTCGTCGGGAGTGAGCTTGGCGTACTGGCGCTTGAACTTCTGCGCGATCTTCGCATCAATCATCTTCACGAGGTCACCAGACATGTAGGCGTTCAGGACTTCCGGGTGCACGTAGCACTTGCGGCAGATCGCCGGTGTGTTGCCGAGCTGCTTCGAGACGCTTTCGATGGCGGCGACGACGTTGCGCTTCGCCTCGGCCTGGCTATCGTACTTCTTGAATTCGGTCAGGGCCAACGCCGCCAGAACCGTTCCCGCCCAAGTCCGAAAATCCTTGGCACTGAAGTCCTCGCCCGTGATATCCTTGATGTAGGCGTTGACGTCGCCGGAATCGACGGTGCGGGGCTGTCCGTCGTCGTCCAGGTACTTGAAGAGCTCGTGTCCGGGGATCTCCGCGCAGCGCTTCACGATCGCGGCTATCCGCTTGTCCTCGACGCGAAGCTTCCACTGTTTGCCCGATTTGCCCGTAAAGTCGAACCGAAGGACGCCGCGCCCGACCGCGACGTGCTTGCGGCGCATAGTGGTGAGCCCGTAGGACTTGTTTTTCTCGGCATACTCGGCGTTGCCGACCCGGATCAACGTCTTCTCCAGAAGACTGGCGATCGTGGCCAGCACCTTCTCGCGGGGCAGTCCGTCCCGCTTCATGTCGGCGGCGACCCGCTCCCGCAGCGCTGGCAGCGCGGCCGCGAACTGGATGATGTGCTCGTACTTGTTCTGGTCGCGCAACTCGCGCCATTTTGCGTGGTAGCGGTACTGCTTGCGGCCCCGCGCATCGAGCCCGGTTGCCTGGATGTGGCCGTTCGAAGACGGGCAGATCCACACGGATTCGTAGGCCGGCGGGATGCCGATTGATTTGATGCGTCGGATGACGGCGGCATCGGTGATGCGCTTGCCGTCCTTGTCGTAGTAGCTGAAAGTGGTTCCAGTCCGCTTGCGCGTGTACCCCGGCGCGGAGTCGCTGACATACCGGAGGCCTTCTTCCGCGATGGTGGCCGCGACCCCGGCGGTGCGGTCCAGAACCTCTTCTTCGTTGCTGGTTTGTCGGAGCATGGGCCGGTCCCCTCGGAAGCACCCTGGGATCGAGGCTCCACTCATTCTAAAGGGATGAAGACACCGGTTGGTTCCGCTCGGAGGTCGGTGGACGCGAGGTGTGGATCAGTGGCCTCCAGAACAGCGGGACCTCAGATGGAGAGCCGGTCCGGTTCTTTCGACAAGGCGCTGCCGATGACGGCATGGTCTAGCTTCAGACAATCGCCACAAATTTCACCGACACGCTTCCCGCAGTCAATCTTCAGGAAGGCCGCCATGTCCCAGTATTCACTCGATGAATTGCGGCGGCGCTATGTCGTCGAGAAAAGACCCCTCGAGGCCAGCGTCGAGCAGGTCTTACGGGCCGACGCCCGCGCGGGAGCCCGTGCCATCCTGGCTTCCATCGATAAACGGCGCTCCGAAAACAGGTCCGAAGGGCAGCGCCTGCGAAAGATGCTCCGCTTCGAGACCTCTCTCTGGACAAGCGGCCATCATATTGTGGCAGGCGTGGACGAGGCGGGAATGAGCCCTCTCGCCGGGCCAGTCTCCGCCGGCGCCGTGATCCTGAAACCCGGCACGCGGATAATCGGAATTGACGACTCGAAAAAACTCGATGCCGCCGCTCGCGAAGAACTCGCGAAGGAGATCAAGGAAAAGGCAGAGAGTTGGTGCGTGGCATTCGTCGAGGTCGAGGAGATCGACGCGATCAACATCTATTGGGCAGGCATCCAAGCGATGCAGCGTGCGGTCCGGGGGCTAGGGTTGGCGCCGCAGCACTTGCTGATCGACGCGAAGCGGTTGAAGGAAATCGAGATCCCTCAGCAGTCCATCATTAAAGGCGACGCCAAGTCCGCCAGCATCGCCGCCGCCTCCATCCTCGCGAAAGTCGAGCGCGACAGCATAATGCGGACGCTCGATGTGCGTCACCCCGGCTACGGATTCGCGGATCACAAGGGCTACCCGGTGCCGGCTCATTATCAGGCGCTCGCCAGGCTTGGTGCATGCGCAGCTCACCGGAGGTCGTTCGGACCAGTACGCAAGGCCCTCGGACTGCCGCCCCTGCCGCCGTGGCCTTCGGCATCCGAGCGCACCGCTGGTTGAACTCCTGGGGTCCACGTTTCGTCTCGGCGTGCTATTTTCGCGGCTATTTCTTTTCGCGAACCACGTCCTTGGCCAATTTGTCCGACCTCAGGCCGAGATAGACTGGCTGGCGCAGCTCGCCCTTGCTGGTCCATTCCGCTAATTTCACTTCCGCGACCAACGAAGGATGCACCCAGGTCGTGACCCGCTCATCCTTTACTTTGGCCGGGGAAGGGCGACTTGGCTGTCTTGAGCCTCACGAGCTTGTTGTGAAGCTCTTCGAGAACTTGGTGGCTGAAGCCGGTGCCGACGTGGCCGATGTACCGCCATGCATCGTCGTCGCGTACCGCCAGCACGAGGGCGCCGAAGAAGGGCCGGGTTCGCCTCGGCGCCGTGAAGCCGGCGATCACTACCTCCTGCCGCTGTGCGGTCTTTACCTCAGCCAATCGGCGGTCCGGCGTCCGGACGCGTACAGGCTGTCGGCGCGCTTGGCCATGACGCCTTCGAGATGTCTCAGATCGGCTTCTCTGCAAAGAATTTTGTGCCGCTGCCCTTGGGGTGCTTGCTGAACGCGGTCAGCTTGTGGCGCGGCAGGAGGGCCTTGAGCCGCTTCTTGCGCTCGAGAAGCGGTAGCGCCCATTCTCGCCTACAGTTCGGCCGACATCGTCAGCCCGCAGGTCCGTCAGGGCGACATTGATGCGTGCACCTATAATCGTCAGCAGGCCGAAGGTCAGCGCGGGGCGAGAACAATAAAGGCAGGGGCGATGAAAGCGCAGCTGCAACATTCGTTTGCGGCTGCGCCTGTTCGAAACGTTCAGACGTCACGTTTTCGGACTTGGTTGGGGCATAGGTGCGGCTTGAGGAGTTTGAGAAGGTGTCGGATTGCTCTGCTGCTGAAGCGCCGCGGGGTCGCCGCCCGCATGAGGAACGCACGTACCGATGTTGCTGAGCAGGCGTTTGGCCTGGAGATCGCGGACCTTTGAGTATTCGCGTCGTCGCTCGATATTGGCCGCGGCCCATCGGTCCCAGGCCTCGAAAGCGTCCGTATAGTGCTTTCGCATCTGCTCCTCGGCGGCGAGGCAATCGGCGAATTTGTCGAAAACAAGGTCGGTGTTGACCGGGGTCATGCCTCCTACCAGGACAACGAGCATCCATTTCATCTTGCCGATCGCCTTTCACACCGGGCGAATTCTCCGCTAACGCGCAGAATTCCGTGCACTGTGGTTAGATGGCCCGACGGCTGCGACCGGCTACAAAACCGTAGACGAAAAGCACGATGATGGCGCCTACCACTGCCCCCACTAGTCCTGCGCCTTCTCCTGGCCGGTACCAGCCGAGAGATTGGCCAAGATAGGTCGCAACGAACGCGCCCACTATTCCCAGGATGGTGGTCAGGATGAAACCCGAGGGCTCGTTGTCGCCGGGCATGATGAACTTCGCGATGACGCCTGCGACGAAACCGATGATGATCGTCCAGATGATGCTCATGTCTCTCCCTCGATCGCTGTGGTGTTATCCCGCCGATGAAGCCGGAAGACGTCCATCAGGCGTGTATTTGTCCACGGCAGTCGGAAGCTCTCGGGACAAACGGTCGAGAATCTCCTGCTGTGACAAGCCGGTCTGCTGCTCCAGCTTTTGAAGGACGTCCGGACCGATAGCCTGCTGGAGTTCGGGCGGAGTGACTTCGCGGTTCGGCCCCTGATTGATCCAGGATTGAGCCACATCGCCTTGCCCGTTCTGCCTGAAGTGCTCGAGCAATTCGCCGATCCCGCCGTTCAGCAGCGAACCCACGCCTCCGGTGCCCGCTAGGCCGCCAAGGCTACCGAGCATGCCGCTCAGGGAATCCTTGGCACCCGCCGGCTGGCCGGAGGTCGCATTGCGAAACATGTCCGCCAGCTTGTCCCGATTTTGATACCCCGCGATTGCGAGCATACCCAAGAGGGCGGTCATCGATGGCATTCCGCGGCTCATTTTCGGCTCCTGAGTTCAACGATCGGCAACCAACCTACGCTGGGCTGAGAAGTTCCAAGTTTTCCCGAGCCGTGGGTTTTGGAAAGGAGGATCTAGAGAAGCATCTGCAAGAAAACGGGAGCGGGCTCCGGGCGAAAGTCCGGAGCAAACCAGCTCGCGCGACGTGCGCCAAATGGCCGCTTTGCTCATGCGGCGCGACCAAGCCTTCGTGCAGGCGGTCGAGGAACTGAAAATGGAAAAGCCCACCAAGTTGGAGCCGCGATGCTGCGTCGCTCGCGTTCGTTCGGCCTCGCGCTCGCAACAGCTTCTTTGAAGGAACTCGCGATTCCTTGAAGCGTCGCACCGCGATGAGTTTCGCGGACGGAGGAGCAGATGGCAGCGAAGAAGAAGACCGCACGGGGACGCAAACAAGATCGCGCCCGCGTGGCTAACGGCCAGGACTACGAAGTGCGATACGATTCCTCCTGACTTGAACGCGCCAGCTGCCCGACTAGAGCTTCTTAAAGGTCGGCACCGCGTGTGCGCTCCACCCGGATTTCATGTGCGCTAGTGTGCACCGGGAGATCAAACGCGGTACAAACGTGTGCAATTTTGGCTAGTTTGGAGTGCACACGTGTGCACTTGTTCCTGCTCTAGTCCATTGTAAGGATAGGATAACTACTTGGAATATCAAGAATATCGCTTTTCCGTGGCGCCCATGATGGATTGGACCGACCGGCATTGCCGGGTGTTCCACCGTCACCTGACGAGGCGGGCGCTGCTCTATACGGAGATGCTGACCACTGGCGCCATCATTCATGGTGACCGGAAGCGGCTGCTTGGGTTCGACCTGGTCGAGCACCCGGTCGCGCTTCAGCTCGGCGGGTCGGATCCACGCGAGCTGGCGCTGGTGGCGCGGATCGGCGAGGAGTTCGGTTATGACGAAATCAACCTCAACGTCGGCTGCCCCTCCGACCGCGTGAAGGACGGCCGTTTCGGCGCTTGCCTGATGGCAGAGCCTGATCTCGTGGCGAGGTGCGTCGAGGCGATGAAGGGTGCGGTGGCCGTGCCCGTGACCGTGAAGTGCCGCATCGGGATCGACGACCAGGATCCCGAAGTCGCGCTCGACAACCTTGCGCACGCAGTCGTTGACTCCGGCTGCGATGCGCTGATCGTACATGCCCGGAAAGCATGGCTCAGCGGTTTGTCACCGAAGGAGAATCGCGACATCCCGCCGCTCGACTATGATCGCGTCTATCGCCTCAAGCGCGCGATGCCGGATGTGCCTGTCATCATCAACGGCGGCATCCCCGGTGTCGACGAGGCAAGGGCACATCTCGATCACGTTGACGGCGCGATGCTTGGACGAGCCGCCTATCAGGAGCCGTGGCGGCTGCTCTCGGTCGATACCGACATTTTCGGCGAGGCGGCGCCGCATGCCTCGATGCAGGATGCGCTCGAAGGGATGGTGCCCTACATCGAACAGCAACTCGCGCGCGGCACGAGGCTGCACTCTATGACGCGGCATTTCGTCGGCGCATTCCACGCCGTCCCCGGCGCGCGCGCCTTCCGCCGGCATCTTGCCGAGCAGGGGGTGAAGCCGGGCGCTGGCCTCGAGGTGCTACGCGAAGCGATTGCGCGTGTCGGTGCGCACGCACCGGCGGAGGCGGCGGCCTAGCCGTAATCGCATGACGAGCCGGATTGCAAGAGTCTAGTCGACTGCCAGGCGCGAGCGGCGGCGACTGGTCTGGAGCTCCGGATAACCCGTGAGCATCAGCCTGTCGGCGCGCACGCCCCAGCTCTCCAGGCGATCGAGGAAGCTCATGCCGAGCAGATTGGTCTTCATCTGCCCGCGCTGCACGACGAGGGCTGGCACCGATTTCTCGACGAGGTGACCGACGGAGAGGCGGTCGATCGTGAGGCGGGCCGCCTTGGTGTGACCGCCCGCGGTTTCGAGATCGACGTCGTATTCGAGCATCTCGAGCGGCAGCCCGATCGCCTTCGCGGTTTCCCAGGTCAGCACCACCGAGGTCGCGCCGGTGTCAATGACCATCGGTGCGGCCACGCCGTTGATCTTCGCGCGCAGCGCGAATTCGCCGCCCTGGCCGCGCGGAATCTGCACGGCGGGCGCGGGCGCTGCGGTCTGCGTGCGAAAGATATGCGAGACCTTGCTGCTCGCGCGCGCGATCTGGTCGGAATCGCCATAGGCGACGACGGCACCGGCCGTGCAGGCGAGCATGATGAGAACGAGCAGGGACCGGATCATTGCGCATCTCCAGATGCGCGCCGACCGATCAGGTGTGTTTCGGCGATCCCGCGATGGGCGGAAGTCCAGCCTGATTCATGCGCGCCGGCAACAGCGCCATGAGGGCGAGCCGCTCCGCGCTCTCCATGGCGTGCCAGCGCGCGATCTCCGGCAATGTGCGTCCGCAGCCGAAGCACAGCCTGGTCTTGGGGTCGATCATGCAGACCGCCACGCACGGCGTTTCTTTGCTCATTGGGGCATAGTGGCGGATGGTCGGGCATGTCTGCAAGCACCTCGTTACGAGCCCGTACCTGCGCTCATGATCGGCTTGCGGCGGGGCCGGCGCTTCTCGTCCGCTACCGCGGAACTCTCGGGTTGGAGCGGCGGAGAATCATCCGACATCGGCGCCAGCGCGCTCATCACGCGCTCGGGCGGGAAGGTGACGATCACTTCGGTGCCGATGCGCAGCTTCGATTTCAGCGTGAACGTACCGCCATGCAGGTCGACCAGATTCTTGGCGATCGGCAGGCCGAGACCGGCGCCCTGTTCGGCCGACTTGATCGAATTGGAACCTTGGCCGAACGATGCGAGCACGACCGGGATCTCGTCCTCGGGAATCCCGGAGCCGGTGTCCTTCACCGAGAGATATTGTCCGCCTGAGGCCGTCCAGCCGGCCTTGAGCCAGATCTCGCCGCCCTGCGGAGTGAACTTGATCGAGTTGGAGAGCAGATTGAGCACGACCTGGCGGATCGCGCGCTCGTCGGCCCACAGCCGCGGCATCGCCTGCTCGAACACCTCGTGGATGGTGATGCCACGGCTCGAGGCGCGCAGCTTCATCAAATGATGGCAGTCGGCGACGATGCCGACCAGCGAGACCGCTTCCTCGTTGAGCTCGTAGCGGCCAGCCTCGATCCGCGACAGATCGAGGATCTCGTTGATGAGGTTGAGCAGGTGGACGCCGGAATTGTGGATGTCGGCCGAGTACTCCTTGTAGACCGGCACGGCATGCGCGCCGAAAATCTCGCTCTTCATCACTTCCGAGAAGCCGAGGATTGCATTGAGCGGCGTCCGCAGTTCGTGGCTCATCTGCGCCAGAAAGCGCGACTTGGCCACATTGGCGGATTCGGCGCGGTGGCGCGCTTCGTCCGAGATCGCCTTGGCTTGTTCGAGCTCGCCGATCAGCGCGTCCTTCTCGGCCCGCGCCTCGAGCGTGGCGAAGGTCGAAGAGTGCAGGCGGTGAGCCAGCAACACGAAATAGCCTTCGGCGGCGACGGCGAGCGCGGCCAGGATGTAATTATCCAGCGAGCCAGTCATCACGAAGCTCAGCGCCATCGCGACCGCGACCGGTGCGGTGGCGGCGAGGGCGGCGATCGGCAGATTGGCGGCCAGCATGCTTGATACTGCGATCACCAGCAGCATCAGGAACATCATCAGCGTTTCCGTGATCATGTCGAGCACGGGATGGATCAGGATCGCCATCCAGCAAAGGCCATAGAGCAGGTCGAGCACGACGAAACGCGTCTGCCATGCGCGCGTTGCCGCGGGCGAGGCGGGCTCGGCCAGGAAGCGGTGGCAGCTGCGGATCATTGCGGCATGAATGCAAAGCATGCCGGCGGTCCAGGCCGCGGCCGGGATCGGCTGCATCCACAGCCCAAACAGCACGCCTGTCGCGACCACAAGCAGCATCACGACATAGGAGGCCGACAGCCGCGTCTGGGCGTACTGGCGCAGCATTTCGGCATCGAAAGCCGGCCGGGTTCCACTGGTCGACGTTAACTTATCGCGCGCCTCGCGCACCCGCTGTGCCGCAGCCCGGCGATGGCTCGCCGACGGCACGCTCACCGGCTCGGCCGGAAGCTGCACAACCTCGGGCTTTTCAGCGGGTTTACTCATCGCACAACAACAATTCCTGCCCGCGCGGGACGGGCCTTCTGCATTGTCTATCTCTGGCAAGAAATCCTTAAGAGGTGACTTAAGGAGCTAAAGAATTACGTTAACCCGGCGTTAATTTTGGATCCGGCGTGAGCCGCTCAATGCAGCGCCGCGTGCTGCGCGATGTACACCACGGCGCCCGCCAGATAGCCGGCGAGCGCGGGAACGGCGATGCGGCGGGCGTACCAGAGGAACTCGATGCGCTCGAGCCCCATGGCGGCGACGCCTGCGGCCGAGCCGATGATCAGGATCGAGCCGCCGGTTCCGGCGCAATAGGCGATGAACTCCCAGATGAAGCTGTCGGGTGGATAATGCGCGAGGTCGTACATGCCCATCGTCGCGGCGACCAGCGGCACGTTGTCGATGACAGCACTGAGCAGGCCGAGCACGATCACGATGATGTCCTGTCGGGCGATCGCGGTGTCCAGCCATTTGGCCACCATGGAGAGCAGGCCGGCATGTTCGAGGCAGGCGACCGCGAGCAAGATGCCGAGGAAGAATACGATCGAGCCCATGTCGATCCGCGTCAGCGCATTCGCAAGCGTGAGGGGACCGCGGACATGCTCATCCTTTTTGCGATGAACGATCTCGCCGACCAACCACACGATGCCAAGCCCGAGCAGGACGCCCATGAAGGGCGGCAGGTGCGTGACCGTCTTGAAGGCGGGCACCGCGATCAGTACGCCGAGTCCGAGATAGAACATCACGTTCCGCTCGAACGGATCGACGCCCTGCAATCCGTCCTCTTTCGGCGGTGGTGCGATGGTCTTGCCCTTGAGTGAAAAGCTGATGAATGCGAGCGGCACCAGCAGGTTGAGCAAGGAGGGCAGGAACACCGCGCTCATGATTTTCAGGGGCGAAATCTGTCCGCCGATCCACAGCATGGTCGTGGTGACGTCGCCGATCACGGTCCATGCGCCGCCGGCATTTGCGGCGATGACGATGAGGGAGGCGAACAGCAAGCGGTCGTCGCGCTTGGCGATCAGCCGCTGGATCAGCGAGACCATGACGATGGTGGTGGTCAGATTGTCGAGGATTGCACTAAGGAAGAAGGTAACGAAGCCAATCAGCCATATCAGACGGACCTGGCTGGTCGTGCTGATGCGGGAGGTGATGACCTCGAAACCGTCATGGGCGTCGATGACCTCGACGATGGTCATCGCGCCAACCAGGAAGAACACGATCTGCGCGGTGGCAGCGACGGACTCGTCAAGCTGACGGCCGACCAGCGTGTGGTCGCCGGTCGCGAGCGCGTAGATTGTCCAGAGCACGCCCGCGCCGAGTAGCGCAGACGCGCTCTTGTTCACCCCGATAGGATGCTCGAGCGCGATCGCCGCATAGGCGAGGATGAAGATTGCGGCGAGTGCGGTCAGCAAGGCAGGATCACTTCGTGAGGTGTCAGCGATTCAGGCGCGCGAGCAGGCTCGATGTATCCCAGCGCTTGCCGCCCATCTTCTCGACCTCGGCGTAGAACTGGTCGACGAGCGCGGTCACCGGCAAATTGGCGCCATTGCGGCGGGCTTCGGCTAGCGAGATCGAGAGATCCTTGCGCATCCATTCGACCGCGAAGCCGAAATCGTATTTGTCCTCGTTCATGGTCTTGTAGCGGTTCTCCATCTGCCAGGACTGCGCGGCGCCCTTGGAGATGGTTTCGATCACGGCGGCGACGTCAAGGCCACTTTTCTTGGCGAAGTGAATACCCTCGGAGAGGCCCTGGACGAGGCCGGCGATGCAGATCTGGTTGACCATTTTGGTCAGCTGGCCGGAGCCGGCGGGCCCCAGCAATTTGCACATCCGCGCATAGGCGCCTGTGATGATCGGGTCGGCGCCGGCATAGGCGTCCTGCGCGCCGCCGCACATCACCGTCAGCACGCCGTTCTCGGCGCCGGCCTGGCCGCCGGACACGGGTGCGTCGATGAACTTGAAGCCGGCCTTGGTCGCGGCCGCATCGAGCTCACGCGCGACCTCGGCGGAAGCGGTGGTGTGGTCGACGAAGGTTGCACCCTTCTTCATGCCGGCAAACGCGCCGTCGGCACCGATCGTGACCGCGCGCAGATCGTTATCGTTGCCGACGCAGCACATCACGAAATCCTGGCCCTCGGCCGCGGCCTTCGGGGTCGCCGCGGTCTTGCCGCCGAACTTGTCCGCCCACTCCTTCGCCTTGGCCGCGGTGCGGTTATAGACGGTGACCTCATGGCCCCCTTTTTTCACGAGGTGTCCGGCCATGGGGAAGCCCATCACGCCGAGACCGAGGAAAGCGACTTTAGCCATTGTAGTACCTTGTCGGTAGTTTGGGTTTTACGGTTCTTGCCGGGCGAGGGCCGTCCGGTTCCGCCATTGCGGCAGATCGGGCGCACCATAAACCCTTGAGGCCGGAGGGCAACGGGTTCGTTTGGCCCCCGCCTGTGTTAGGATGGCGGACCTAAGGACTTCAAAAAAAGGGAGCGAAGGCATGGGCGGCGTAAGCGTGGGCGTGCTCGATCATTTCAATATCCGGACCCGGAATCTGGCCGAAACCGTCCGCTTCTACGAGGACGTGCTGGGCCTGGAAAAAGGCGCCCGGCCGAATTTCGCCTTCCCCGGCGCCTGGATGTACAGCGAGGGAAAGCCGGTGGTGCACCTCGTCGATATTTCTCCGACTGCCGAGCCACAAAAGCCGGATTCCGGCGTTGTCCACCACGTCGCCTTCGCCAGCCGCGGGTTTGACGGCATGAAGCAGCGGCTGGCCTCAAAGGGGATGAAGTTCGACTCCCGCCAAGTGCCCGGCGGTGAGCTCTGGCAGATCTTCGTCCACGACCCCAACGGGGTCATGATCGAGCTCAACTACGAGGCGGCCCTGGAGCAGGGGGCCGCGCCCGCCGAGATGGCTGACGATATCGGCAGGCAGTAGCCTTTTGGGCGTTTCCGCTCTAATGGGGCATCTTGAATTCTAGGAGATGCGCTTTGAGCGTGACGCAGCAACAGGTTCTCGACAGCCTCGCCAGGATCAAGTCGCCCCGCGGGGTCGCGCTCACCAATGCCAATGTGCTGAGCGCGATCAGCGCGGCCGACGGCAAGGTGTTCTTCTCGATCAATGTCGAAGCCGCCGAAGCGCGAGCCTGGGAATCCGTCCGGGCCGAGGCCGAGGCCGCGGTGCGCGCCATTCCCGGCGTCACCACCGTCATGGTGGCGCTGACCGCCGAGCGGAAGGCCGGCGCCGCGCCGCCACCGCCGCCAACTCCCAGCCGCGGCACGCCGGGCGTGCAGCCCGTCCACGCCCACAAGCCGCCGCCGCAGGGCGGCGCCCAATCGCCGATGGCGCGGCAGTCCGAGATTCCGGGCGTCGCGGCCGTGATCGCGGTCGCCTCGGGCAAGGGCGGTGTCGGCAAATCCACCACCGCGCTCAACCTGGCACTCGGTCTGCGCGATCTCGGCCTCAAGGTCGGGCTGCTCGATGCCGACATCTACGGCCCATCGGTGCCGCGGCTGACGGGCCTGCATGAGAAGCCGGAGCTGAACGACGAGCGCAAGATGATTCCGCTCAAGCGCTTTGGCCTGGCCATCATGTCGATCGGCTTCCTGGTGGAGGAAGAGACCGCGATGATCTGGCGCGGGCCGATGGTGATGTCGGCAGTGACGCAGATGCTGCGCGACGTCGTATGGGGCCAGCTCGATGTGCTCGTCGTCGACATGCCGCCAGGCACCGGCGATGCCCAGCTCACGCTGGCGCAGAACGTCCCTTTGAAGGGCGCCGTGATCGTCTCGACCCCGCAGGACCTGTCGCTGATCGACGCAAGGCGGGGGCTTGCGATGTTCAAGAAGGTCAACGTGCCCGTGCTCGGCATCGTCGAGAACATGAGCTATTTCCAGTGCCCGCAATGCGGCACGAAATCCGACATTTTCGGCCATGGCGGCGCGCGCCACGAGGCCGAGAAGCTCGGGGTACCATTCCTGGGCGAGATCCCCCTGCACATGGCGATTCGCGCCACCTCGGATGCGGGCACGCCCGTAGTGGACAGCGAGCCGGATGGTCCCCATGCGGCGATCTACCGCGCCATTGCGGGACAGGTGCGGGACCAGCTCAAGGGCGTCATCGCCGCGGCCTAAGCGGATCCAAGCCGATCCCTTGAAACCAATACCTTGGGGACATGCGACTTTCGTAGAGCCCTGTCATGCCAATGTCGCGTTTCGAAAGCAGGGCTTCCGTGTTAAAGGCCCACGGCAGTCAAGCCCCTTCGGTTCGACGCGGCCCAAGAACGCGTCGCCGGAATGAGCGGCAGCAAAGAGGAAGTTAGGGGAAACGCCCCAACAAGGAGAGACTGAAGATGAAGCGTCGTGATTTCCTGAAAGTGTCGGCAGCCGGCGCGGCGGCGACCGCCGCGGTGGCCTCGCCGGCGATCGCGCAGTCCTCGCCCGAGATCAAGTGGCGCCTGACGTCGAGCTTCCCGAAGTCGCTCGACACCATCTATGGCGGTGCCGAGCAGATGGCGAAGTACGTCGCCGAGATGACCGACAACAAGTTTCAGATCCAGGTCTTCCAGGCGGGTGAAATCGTCCCGGGCCTGCAGGCGCTGGATGCGACCCAGAAGGGCACCGTCGAGATGTGCCACACGGTGTCGTATTATTACGTCGGCAAAGACCCGACCTTCGCGATCTTCGCGTCGGTGCCTTTCGGCCTGAATGCACGCCAGCAGAATTCCTGGCTGTACCAAGGCGGCGGCAACGAGCTCGCCAACGAGTTCTTCAAGAAGACGAACGTGGTGGGCTTTCCCTGCGGCAACACCGGCACCCAGATGGGCGGCTGGTTCCGCAAGGAGATCAAGACCGTTGCCGACCTCTCGGGCCTCAAGATGCGCATCGGCGGCATTGCCGGCCAGGTGCTTCAGAAGGTCGGCGTGGTGCCGCAGCAGCTCGCCGGCGGCGACATCTATCCGTCGCTCGAGAAGGGCACCATCGACGCGGCCGAATGGGTCGGTCCCTACGATGACGAGAAGCTCGGCTTCGCCAAGGTCGCCAAGTACTACTACTACCCGGGCTTCTGGGAAGGCGGTCCGACCGTTCACGCCTTCGCCAACATCGACAAGTGGAACGAGCTGCCGAAGAACTATCAGGCGATCCTCACCAACGCGACCGTCAACACCAACACCTGGATGGCCGCGCGCTACGACATGGTGAACCCCGGCGCGCTGAAGCGTCTGGTCGCCGGCGGAACGCAGCTTCGCCCGTTCACCAATGAGGTTCTGGAAGCCTGCCTCAAGGCGACCAACGAATTGTGGGGCGAGATCTCGGCCAAGAATCCCGACTTCAAGAAGTCGATCGACGCCATGCAGGCCTACCGCTCCGACGAATATCTGTGGTGGCAGGTCGCCGAATACACCTACGACAGCTTCATGATCCGCTCGCGCACCCGCGGCTGATCTTCGAGCAAGTCGCAAGACGACACGCCCGGTCTCGTTCGCGAGGCCGGGCTTTTCTTTGGGGCGACGCGATCGGAATAGGCGAGCGGATATCGGCGAGCGGCGGTGTCGCCGGGGGACGGGCGGGGCCTCCAACACAAAATCTGAAAAACAACCCCATGCACAGTAGACGAGGGGTGAGAGGACAAGGCGTTGCGAGTGTAGCCAACAGCTTGATGCGATGGGCTAATTGGCAGGCACGCCCGAGCATCGCGCGGTCGAGGGCAACTTCGTATTTTTGGGCGTCAAAGCGGGCAGGCGCGCGTGCTTCAGCGAGATCGTTTGACTCGTCGGGCAAAACAGTGGCATAAAGGCATTATCGCAAAATCCGAAATGAGCGCCTCGGCGGCTGGCCTGGGGTTGATGATGAGCTTCGATCCCGATGAGGTTCAAAGCGCGCTGCGCAAGGCCTGGTCGTTGGCAACCGCCAGTCAATGGACGGCGAGCAATCCGGCGGCAGGGCAATGCAACGTCACCTCGCTGCTGATTCACGAGCTCTTCGGCGGCGAGTTGCTGAGGACGCCGCTGCCGGCCGGCGACCATTTTTACAATCGCATCGGTGGTCGGCGGTACGACTTTACGGCCAGCCAGTTCGATCAGCCGATTGCTTACAGGGATTTACCTGCAAGCCGTGCCGATGTGGAATTGGGAGCGACAAGCGATGAACTGGCCGAACTCAGAGAGGCTTTTCAGGAGCGTCGTACGAAGTAAAGCCAAGGGCCAATCGCAGACGGGTGACAGGAGTGGGCGCGGGAAATCAGCTCAACATCAATTCGCAAGACGGTCTTTGCTCATGCGCAGGATGACCACCACACCCTCTTCCGACCAGTCAAAAGTTATAGTCCCGCCAAGCTGGGCGGCCATACTTCGGTGCACCAACTGGCTTCCAAAGCCTTCGAGCTTTGTTGGAGCGACAACGGGGGGACCACCCCGCTCCGTCCACTTGACCACGACCTCGTCCTCGTGAGCGTTGCACGATACGTCCAGGGTGCCACTTGAAAGGGACAGCGCACCGTATTTCGCAGAGTTGGTTGCCAGTTCATGCATCACCAAGGCGAGTGCTGTGCTGGAAGCCTCTCCCACGTTCATCTTGGGGACCGAGACACGAATACGAACGCTGGCTCCTTCCTCATCGTACGGCGCAAGCAGAACAGAGATGAGGTCTCCGAGAAGCGTCCCTTTTCTATTTCGTCCCGGTACCGGGCGCACAAGGTCCTGAGCACGTCCAAGAGCCATCAGGCGACTGGTCAGCTCCTGGGCCATATCCTCTTTTGATGCTGCCGAGCGTGAGCTCATTTGCGTCAGCGCCGTTGCGACGGTGAGAAGGTTTTTCAGCCGGTGGCTCATCTCGCCCGCCAGGAGCTCGTTGGCTTCCTCGGCTTGCTTGCGTTGGGTGACGTCCAGGAAAATACCGAACATCGTTCGATCCGCGATGTCGGCATCGTCGCCCTGGCCCCGCGCGGAAATCCAACGGATATCGCTGCCGGTCAGAATACGAAAATCTATCTCGTAAGAGCCTACGACTGCGCGAGTAGCGGCAAATGCCGATCTCACCCTCTCGAGATCGGCGGGGTGGACGTTCTTGGACAGTATCTCGAACATAATTTTCTGCTCGCCCTTGGGCACCTCCCAAAGGTCGTACGCGGGTTCATCCATGGTGATGGCGTCGGTATCAACGTTCCAGGACCATAGAGCGACACCGGCGGCGCGAGTGGCAGCCCGGAGGTGCTTTTCGTGCCACAAGGGCATCGTCACCTGGCTAGGAACCATTGTGCTTCGTTTTCCCGCTTTATCTGACCAATCGGCACCTCGGCCAACGGGCGATCGACAGATACCATACCCGGTCGAAAAGGTCTCCGTTCGACCGAGAGGGCGGGTTGAAGTGTGGTCCCGCGCCCGAGTTGGCTCAGAAGCGATCCTCCGCAAACGAGCCGTGAGGTTCGCCGACGGCGATCAGCGGCGTTGTTCGTGAGCGATTACGCGTTGCTTCGCGAAACGCCTGGGCCTTCCCGTCCATGGGTCAACACGGCCTCGGCAGCAGCTTCGTCGATGGCCGCCATCACATCAGCGGTTGCGGAATGATGAATCATGTGTCCCGCTCCGTCGATCCGGTGCAATTTGCTCTGCTTGACCTCGCCATGCAGCCTGACCGACTGCTTGATATCGATCAGACGATCGTTCTGGCCCGCGATAATGATCGTCGGCATCTTGAGTTCTGCATAAGTCTTCGAACCTGAGAATGCGGCGGAGATCAACATCGTCGCTTCGGCCGCTGTGGCCCGCATCTGTGATGGGCGCAACGCCATTTCTTTCGGAAAGCCGGCGAACTTGTTCGGGACCGGCCGGGGGCCAAACAGCTTGCGCAACATCGCGGGCCACATCATCCGACCGGCTAGCGGCGAAATCGTGGAGCTGATGACGTCCCCGACCACCGGTAGGGCGGACAGCACCGACGCCGCGCTGTCCGCGCGGGGAGTCGGGAAATAATAGCCCGAGGCCAACACGAGAGCCTGCACGAACGAAGGATGTCTTGTCGCCAGCGCAACCGCAACCGACGCTCCCCATGAATGGCCAAGGACAATCGCTTGAGAGACGCCCAATTGATCGAGGGCCTTCTTGAACAGGTCCGCCTGGGCATCCGGAGTCCAGACGACGCGCCTTGGCCGCGAGCTATGCCCAAAACCGGGACGATCGAACACCATGACCCTGTAGTTCTCGGCTGCGAGATCGATCAATCCACTCGAGACGAAATCCTGGACCATGCTGCCATTGCCGTGAAACAAGACCAGCGGCTTGCCTCTGCCGCGTTCCAAATAGTGCAGGCGAACCCCCTCTACGTCGATGAACCGACCCTGCGGAGGATTATCGCGTTTCGCTTTGTTCGCGAGCCGCCGGTTTATGATTGCGGTAGCCGCAACGAGGGTACCTGCGGCAGCAAACGCAGCGGCGCCTGGATGTCGCGTGATGGCGCTCAAGCAATCGGATAGAAGGGAGCTGGAACGTGTTCGTCGTGCAAGGCGCATCCGCATTACCTTAGGTGGTCTGCACGACGCCCCATCAAATGAGAAATGTTGCAGCTGAGTTGAACGGTTCGCGGGGGTGTTCGTTCCTCGGCAGGGCCGACGGCGGCGGGGCCCAAGGAGGTAAATTCCCGGGCCATCCGCGACCTCATCCGCTCGTGCCCGGACTGGCTTACAGGAACCTGACGGAAGGGAGCGGCCGGCCCGCCGGGTGCTTTTTCGCTGGCCGAGATGCCCCGGATGATGGAAGACAGCGAAGATGCGGCGGAAGCCGTGCGGTGACACCGGAACATCCCGCGGGAAAATGCGATGCGCCTTCTGATCGTCGAGGACAATGCCGAGCTGTCGCGGCTCGTTGCCGGCGGGCTGTCGGCGGCCGGCTATGAGAGCGACATCGTCGGCAGCGCTGCCGAAGCGCGCGAGGCGGTCAGCAGCGTCAGCTATGCCGCGATGATCCTCGACCTCGGACTACCCGACGGCGATGGCCTGTCGGTGCTGCGTGAGCTTCGCCGGCAGATGGAGCCGTTGCCGGTGCTGGTGCTGACCGCGCGCGGCGGCTTGCAAGATCGTGTCAGCGGCCTGCGCAGCGGCGCCGACGACTATCTCGCAAAACCGTTCGCGATGGAGGAGCTGGTGGCGCGACTGGAGGCGATCCTGCGCCGTCCGGGCCAGTTGCTTGGCCGCTCGCTGCGCCTCGCCAACCTCGTCTATGACACCGAGAGCCGCCAGATCTTCGTCGACGACCAGCCGCGCATCATCTCCGCGCGCGAGACCTCGGTGCTCGAGATCCTGCTGCGCCGGCAGGGGCGGGTGGTACCGAAGAAGAACGTCGAGGACCACATCTTCGGCCTCGATGGCGAGGTCGCCTCTAACGCGGTCGAGGTCTACGTCTCGCGGCTGCGCAAGCAGCTCGCCGAGCATGGCGCCAAGGTCGTGATCCACACCATCCGTGGCGTCGGCTATCTCATGGCCGAGGAGAAATAGCGTGGCCCGGATCGGATCTCACGCCGGATTCCGCGCCGGGATCCATGGGAGGTCGCCGACGTTCAAATCGCTGATCTGGCGCATCGTGTTCCTGCACATCGTGGCGGTCGCGGTGGTCGCGATCTTCCTGCCGCTGGTGCTGTTCTGGCTGCTCAATTCAGAGATCGACCAGCTGCATCGCGATGCCATGCGCGCGCAGGCCGAGGTGTTGGCCGAGCGCATCGTCGCCCAGCCCGACGGGCTGCTGACGTTCAACCTGCCGGACAGTCTCAAGGGCCTTTATTCAGAAGCCTATGGCCGCTACCAGTACGACATTCGCGATGCCGGGGGGAATCTGCTGTTTTCGTCGCGGCGCAAGACCGGCACTGCGGCGGCCGCGCCACCGCCGCTCTCCGAAACGATTTCCGGGGCCGGAGTCACCCGCACCATCGACGGCAAGGTGATACGCATTCGCGTCGCGGAGGACCTCGCGCACCGCGACGTCATCATCGACGACATCGTATCGAACTTCTTCCGGCGGGTCGGATGGATCACCATTCCGATCCTGCTGGTCCTGCTCGGCATCGACATCATCATCTTTCGCCGCGCTGTTGCGCCGCTATGGAAGGCCTCCGAGGAGGCGAGCAATATCGGCCCGGCGCGCACGGACATCCGTCTGCCGACGGAGCAGATTCCGCGCGAGATCATGCCGCTCGTCACCGCCGTCAACCAGGCGCTCGACCGCCTCGAGGACGGCTTTCGGGTGCAGCGGCAGTTCACCGCCGACGCCGCGCATCAATTGCGCACGCCGCTCGCGATCCTGCGCACGCGGATCGAGACGCTCGGCGATGGCGCCGCACGGCATGCGCTGCATGCGGACATCGAGGGCATGAGCCGCATCGTCGCGCAGCTACTGGAGATCGCCGAGCTCGACACGCTGGTGCTCGATCCCGGCGAGACCGCGGATTTGCGCGCGGTCTGCGCCGAGGTGGTCGGTTCGATCGCGCCGCTCGCGATCGCACAGCACAAGGATATCGCGCTGAGGGGCACCGAGGCGCCGGTGCTGATCCACGGCAATTCGGTGATGCTCCAGCGCGCGATCTTCAATCTCGCCGAAAACGCCATCAAGTTCACGGCAATGGACACGTCGGTCGATGTCGATGTGAGCGAGGATGGCGCGGTGCGCGTGCGCGATTGCGGGCCGGGAATCGCGGAAGCCGAGCGCGAATTGATCTTCCACCGCTTCTGGCGCGCCGACCGCCAGCGCAGCGACGGCGCCGGCCTCGGGCTGTCGATCGTGCGCGCCGTGGCGGATGATCACGCGGCGACGGTTGCGGTGGAGAATCTTCCGGGCGGCGGCGCGCAGTTCACGCTGCGGTTCAGGCTGGCAGAGAAGTCAGGCGACGTTGATTTGAACGCGGCGCTGCGCTGACGCGCCACTTTCTCCCACATCCGCCTTTGCCAAGGCTTCGGCGGACGTGAGGAGAGAAGGAAGATCGGGCTATTTCAGCTTGCCGGTGGACAGATCCATGATCATGCGTGTGGTCAGATAAAGCCGCGGCACGATGCTGTTGAGCTGCACATATTCGGCATCGTTGGAATGCGCGCCGAAGCCCGACAGACCCATGCCTTCGACCACGGCTCCGCTGGTCTTGAGTGCGGCAAACGCCGCGTCGGTGCCGCCGCCGGTCGCCTTCTCGTCGACTTTGAGAGGCAGTCCGATCTCCTCATAGATCGTCTTGCCGTGGGCCGCGACTCGACGTGAGGCGTCGTTGGCCTCCAGCGGCGGACGGCGCACCTCGAATTTCAGCTCGACCTTGGACTCGGGCAGCAGGTGATTCTTGATCTTCGCCTGCAGTGTCTTCTCGAGCTCGTCGAAATCGGCGACCTTAAGTGCACGTGCGTCGGCCTGGGCCGTGGCCTCCGCGGGGATCACGTTGCGGTTGGTGCCGGCCTTGGAGACCGTCCAGTTCAGTTTCAGGCCCTGCTCTGGTTTGGACAGGTCCTTCATCTGCAGCAGCTGGTAGGAGAGTTCGTACAGCGCGTTGACACCGCCCTCGGGCCGTGAGCCTGCATGTGACGACTTGCCCTGCACCGTGAGATAGGCCGAGCCGATGCCGCTGGTGGCCAGCCGCAGCGTGCCGTCGGTACCGCCGCCTTCAAAGGAGAACACCACATCCTGATCCGCAGCGAACCTGGTGATGGTGCTGCGCCAGCCCGGTGAGGAGATCTCCTCGTCGCCATTGGTGAGCACCGTGAGCGTGCCGTAGTCCCGGAAGCTCAGCTTCTGCAGCAACGCCACGGTATGAAGAATGAGCGCGACGCCCTGCTTGTCGTCGGCAATGCCGAGGCCGTAGGCCTTGTCGCCGTCGATGCGGAACGGTTGATCCTTCAGCATGCCCTTCAGGTACACGGTGTCCATGTGGGCGATCAGCATGATCTTCTTGCTGCCGGTGCCCTTGAATACGGCGTGTACGGCCGGGCCGATCTTCTCGGGTGTGTCGTCGAGGCGATAGACGTCGGTGGGTTCGAGGATCTCCACCGTGCCGCCGAGCTGCTTGAGCTGGCCGGCAACGCGCTGGGCGATCTGGTTCAGACCTTCGACATCCTTGCTGCCGGATTCGATGCTGACGAGATCGCGCAGCGTGTCGAGCAGCGGCTGCTGCTCTTTTTGCGCCAACGCATGGACGTCGGCCATGACATTCGCGCTCAGCTCAGCATGCGCCGGCATTGCCGCACATCCCAGCCAGAGCGACGCGATCAACGAACCAACGAGCGATGGAGCAGGGTAGGATCGCGACATGCGTGGCGGCCTTAGGTTGGGGGAATGGCGCGGTATGCCCGTGTTTCCGGCGCTTGTCACGTGCCCGGCGCGCCCGTCATGCCCGGCCGAGGCGGGCGTGATGGGAACGGCCAGGGCCGCGGCCGTCTAAGCCTAAAGTCGTAGGACAATGGCGCGGGAGCTGGGCATTTTCGTCCCTCACATCGTGAGGGATGGAAATCGGACGACACATGTTCCATGCTGGCCTCCAAGCCTCGGCAAGAAGGCCCATCGTCACAATCCATCAGGGTAGGACATCATGAAAAGACGAGATTTCATCAAGGTCACCGGGCTTGGTGCGGCGGGTGTCGCCACGCTCGCCGCTCCAGCGATCGCGCAGACGACGCCCGAGATCAAATGGCGCATGCCGACGAGCTGGCCGAAATCGCTCGACACGCTCTATGGCGGCGCCGAGATGATGGCCAAGATGGTCGCGGAAGCGACCGACAACAAATTCCAGATTCAGACATTTGCCGGCGGCGAGATCGTGCCGGGCCTTCAGGTGCTCGATGCCGTGCAGAACGGCACCTGCGAAATCGGCCACACCGCGTCTTATTATTATTTCGGCAAGGACCCGACCTTCACCTTCGGCTCGGCCGTGCCGTTCGGACCGAACATGCGCATCAACCAGGCCTGGTACATGCTGGGCGGCGGCAGGGAGATTCTCAACGAGTTCTACAAGAAGTACAACGTCGTCTCGCTGCTTGCCGGCAACACTGGCTGTCAGATGGGTGGCTGGTTCCGCAAGGAGGTCAAGACGCCTCAGGACTTCAGCGGGTTGAAATTCCGCATCGGCGGCTTCGCCGGCAAGGTGATGGCCAAGCTCGGCGCGGTGCCGCAGCAGATCGCCGGCGGCGACATTTATCCGGCGCTGGAGAAGGGCACCATCGACGCCGCGGAATGGGTCGGGCCCTATGACGACGAGAAGCTCGGCTTCGTGAAAGTCGCGCCGCATTATTACTTCCCGGGCTGGTGGGAAGGCGGGCCGATGCTTCTGGCCTTCGTCAACCAGGACAAGTGGAACGCGCTGCCGAAGCACTATCAGAGCATCCTCGAGCAGGCGGGGCACTACGCCAACAACTGGATGATGGCGAAGTATGACCAGTCCAATCCACCGGCGTTGCGGCGCCTGCTCGCAGCCGGCGCCAAGCTGCATCCGTTCTCGCCCGAGGTCATGCAAGCCTGCTTCAAGGCGGCAAAGGAGCTGCACACCGAAGTCTCGGCTACCAACGCGGACTTCAAGAAGGTCTACGAATCGCTGACCGCGTTCTCGAACAACGGATATCAGTGGTTCCAGGTCGCCGAAGTCGGCTATGACAACTTCATGGCGCGCAACTCGCAGAGCTGATCGCAGAGCGCACGATCGGCCCAAACGAAAAAACCCGGAGCTTTCGCTCCGGGTTCTTTTTTGCAGGCGGGCCGGGCGCTATTGCTTCGGCTGGCCGAAGTCGAGCGGCGGCAGATCGATCTGGGGAATATCGATCTTGATGCTGTTGGGATCGACGGTGGACTGCACGCCCTTGTAGTGCATCACCATCGACGGGAACATGATCACGAGCAGCACCATGATCATCTGGATGACGACGAACGGCACCGCACCCCAATAGATCTGTCCCGTCGTGACCGGCTCCATGCGTTTGCCGGTGACGCGATCGGTATAACGTTCCTTCGGCGCGACCGAGCGCAAATAGAACAGCGCAAATCCGAACGGCGGATGCATGAACGACGTCTGCATGTTGACGCCCAGGATGACGCCGAACCAGATCAGGTCGATGCCGAGATGCTCGGCAGCCGGCCCGAGCAGCGGGATCACGATGAAGGCGAGTTCGAAGAAGTCGAGGAAGAACGCCAGCACGAAGACGAAGGCGTTGACGAAGATCAGGAAGCCGATCTGGCCGCCGGGCAGGGAGGTCAGCAGGTGCTCGACCCAGACGTGGCCGCTGACGCCGTAGAAGGTGAGCGAGAACACGCGTGCCCCGACCAGGATGAAGACGACGAACGCGGACAGCTTCGCCGTCGATTCGGTAGCCTGACGGATCAGGTCCCAGGTCAGCCGCCGCTTCGCGGCTCCGAGAATGAGGGCGCCGGCTGCACCCATCGCACCGCCTTCGGTGGGCGTCGCGACACCGATGAAGATCGTGCCCAGCACCAGGAAGATCAGGAATAGCGGCGGCACCATTACGAAGGTGGTCTGTTGCGCCATCTTCGAGAGAAAGCGGTAGCCCGTCAGCTTGTCGAGGACCCAGTTCGCGATGGCGACGAAGAACGCGAAGAGGATGCCGAAGAACATGCTGAGCACGACGAAGTCGGCGCCGTGTGTCTCCGAATTCCGCATCATGAACCAGCCGAAGACGCAGCTCGCCAGGAACAGCACGCCGAGCGACTTGAGGCCGCGGTCGCCGCTCTCCTCGCGGAAGCCGATCGCCTCCTTGGGAAGACCAGGCGCCGCCTTCGGGAAAATCATGGTCACGAGGAACGCGTAACCCGCATAGAGGCCGGCGAGCACCAGGCCCGGAATGAACGCGCCCTCGTACATGTCGCCGACCGACTTGCCGAGCTGGTCGGCCATCACGATCAGGACGAGCGACGGCGGAATGATCTGCGCCAGCGTGCCGGAGGCCGCGATGATGCCGGTCGCCACGCGGCGGTCGTAGCCGTAGCGCAGCATGATCGGCAGCGAGATCAGGCCCATCGAGATCACCGAGGCCGCCACGACGCCGGTGGTCGCCGCAAGCAGCGCGCCGACGAACACCACCGCGTAGGCGAGGCCGCCGCGGATGGTGCCGAACAACTGGCCGATGGTGTCGAGCAGATCCTCCGCCATGCCGGAGCGCTCGAGCACCAGTCCCATGAAGGTGAAGAAGGGAATGGCGAGCAGCGTGTCGTTGTTCATGACCCCGTAGACGCGCTCCGGCAGGGCCTGGAGAAAGTCCGGGTGGAATTGGCCGAGCTGAACGCCGATGATGGCGAAGAACAGGCCGACGGCGCCGAGCGAAAATGCTGCCGGGTAGCCGAGCAGCAGCACGATCACGAGCGTCGCGAACATGATGGGCGCCAGATTGGCGATAATAAACGCGGTCATGACTTCCCCCTAAACCGTCGCCAACGGCTACTTCTTTTCGATCGCTTCGACGAGGTGCTCGACCTCGGCCTCCAGTGCGGACACCTGCGACTCGTGTGGGTCCGGGATCATGCCGCGCATGATCGCGATTCGCTTGATCAGCTCGGATATGCCTTGAACGAGCAGGAGGGCGAAGCCGATCATGATCAGCGCTTTTGCCGGCCATTGTGGCAGGCCGCCCGCATTGCCGGATTGCTCGTTGATCTGGAGCGAGCGCAGGAAGAACGGTATTCCGGTCACGATCATGACAACGGTCAGCGGGATCAGGAAGAAGATGTGCCCGATGATGTCGATGATGTTGCGAGCCCGTTTCGGCATCATGCTATTGAAGATGTCGATCCGGATGTGCTCGTTGTCGAGCAGCGTCCAGGACGCGCACAGCAGGAACACGATGCTGAAAAGCACCCATTGCAGCTCGAGCCACGAGTTGGAGGACGTGTCCAATGTCTTTCGGATGATCGCATTCAGCGCCGAGATGACGACGGCGAGCAGGATCAGCCAAGCCAGACGTTTGCCCGTCCAACCTGTGAACGCGTCAATTCCATTGCTCAGCTTCAGGAGCGCTTGCAAGATTGGTCCTCCCCGATTTGC
The DNA here is from genome assembly GCF_032917965.1 of Bradyrhizobium sp. BWC-3-1. Lineage (NCBI taxonomy): Bacteria > Pseudomonadati > Pseudomonadota > Alphaproteobacteria > Hyphomicrobiales > Nitrobacteraceae > Bradyrhizobium > Bradyrhizobium sp. BWC-3-1. Next base: position 5,566,060 of record NZ_CP136625.1, on the reverse strand, counting down.
CCCGGCCGTCTTGACTGCGCCGAGTGGGCGCGTTGGCTTGTCTCGCCGCGCAGGCATGAGGCTGCCGCACCAAACCAGCGAGCGTGCCGCCAGTCAATCGGAAGTTTGTTGATAGTTAAGGGGAATAAGCCGCGGCCGGCCAGCCGATGTTAGCCGCCGGTGACGCTCATGTGCCTGGAGACGCTGGGGCGGTCGTGGCGGCGGTCGATAATGAAATCGTGGCCCTTGGGCTTCAGCCCAATGGCGCGGTCGATCGCATCCGCAAGCAGCGAATCGTCGTCCGATGCACGCAGAGGTTTGCGCAAATCGGAGGCATCCTCGTGGCCGAGGCAGGTGTGCAACGTTCCCGTGCAAGTGACGCGCACGCGATTGCAGGATTCGCAGAAATTATGGGTCATCGGGGTGATGAAGCCGAGCTTGCCGCCGGTCTCGGCGACGCTGACATAGCGCGCCGGCCCCCCGGTGCTCTCGGCCAGATCGGTCAGCGTGAACTGCTGGGCAAGGCGCGCGCGCACCAGCGACAGCGGCAGATATTGGTCGATTCGTCCCGATCCGATCTCGCCCATCGGCATGACCTCGATCAGCGTCAGCCCCATGCCCTTGCCGTGGGCCCAGCGCATCAGGTCGGGAAGTTCATCCTCGTTGAGGTTCTTCAGCGCCACGGCGTTGATCTTGACCGCGAGGCCCGCGGCGCGTGCCGCCTCGACGCCTTCCAGCACCTTGTCGATCTCGCCCCAGCGGGTGATCTCGCGAAACTTCTGCGGATCGAGCGTGTCGAGCGAAACGTTGATGCGGCGGACGCCGCAATCGGCGAGTTCGCTGGCATGTTTCGCAAGCTGGGTGCCGTTGGTGGTCAGCGTCAGCTCGCTCAGCGCGCCGCTCTTGAGGTGCCGCGACAGCGAGCGCACCAGCGTCATCACGTTACGGCGGACCAGCGGTTCGCCGCCGGTGAGCCGCAGCTTCTTCACACCCTTGGCAATGAAGGCCGAGCAGAGCCGATCGAGTTCCTCCAGCGTCAGCAGGTCCGCCTTGGGCAGGAACGTCATGTCTTCCGACATGCAGTAGAAGCAGCGCAGGTCGCAGCGGTCGGTGACGGAGACGCGCAAATACGAGATGGTCCGTCCGAACGGATCGGTCATCGTGCTCGACAGGGGGCTCGCGGAAAGTCCGTTCATACCAAATGCCTTGTCACTTGCGGCAACGCGAGCAGTTTTGCTTCAGCGGTGTCCTGGAAGCAATCTAAGCATCGAATGCGTCAGAGACAATTGGGGGATGACGGAGGTCAGCGCATGCCCGCGTTAGGATCGGGGAAAGGCGAGCCCGCAGCCGGTGCGGCAGCAGCCGGGGCGACCGCGGCCGCCGCCGGTTTCGGTTTCTTCGGGCGGTGCGGCTTGCGGACCGGTTTTGGCGGAACGGCCGGCTGGAGCTCCGCGAAAATCGGGTTGGGGTCGGTGGTGATCGAGGCGGGCGTGGTGAAGTCGCCGGGATTTCTGATGACATTCACCGGTACGCTCACCGGCTGGTATTTTGGCAGCGCGAAAGCGACCGTGAAGGGGGCGTCGGGAGCGGGAACCGCGACGGAGCAGGGCGTCTTGCAGCCGGCACCCAGTGAGGTCGTGGCGTCAGCACCCGGGGGATTGGATTCGAGCCGGACCTGCACGGTCGGCGGGGCCGATTTGAACATGTCCCAGGACGTCGAAGACATCGAGGAGCAGCCGGCAAGGGTCGCTGCTCCCAAGAGACTGACCCCAGCTAGCGCAATCGCAATGACACGACGCATGACCATCCACTTCTACTGCGACGAACCGCCACATCCCCGGACAAACTTAGGAGTGTCGTTCCGAACGAGCAACCGGCCGGCCGCACATCGTTAGTAGATGGTTAAAGCGGGATTCCGTGGAATAACTAAGCTATCTCAGCTACTTGAGACCTGCCTGCGCGGTCATCAGGCTGCTGGCGGCTGCCGGCAGGTCGCGCATGTGATGGATCAGCCGGTCCGGCTTCAACTCGGCAATCGGGACGTCCGTATAGCCGAAGCTGACCCCGATCACGGGAACTCCGGCGCGCCGGGCCACGCCGACATCGGGTCCGGCGTCGCCGACCATGATGCTGGCTTTCACCTCGCCGCCGGCCCGCGCCACCGTTTCCCGGAAAATGGTCGGATCGGGCTTCTGGACGCCAAAAGTGTCAGCGCCGCAGATCGCGGCGAAGCGCCGGCTCAGGTCGAGCTGATCCAGCAGGCGCTTCGACAACCATTCCAGCTTGTTGGTGCAGACCGCAAGGCGATGGCCCTGGGCTGCAAAATGGTCGAGCGCGGCCTCCAGACCCTCGAAGGGCCGGGATTCGACGGCGATATTGTCGGCGTAATAGCCGATGAAATCGGCCGTCATCCGGTCCGTGTCGGCCACCGTGACGCTGCGGCCCTCGGCCTCCAGCCCCCGCTCGATCAGCTTGCGGGCGCCGGCGCCGATCATGTTGCGGGCCGAGGCCATCGGCACGGGCGGCAGCCCTTCGCGCTCGAGCACGTAATTGAGCGCGGTGATCAGGTCGGGCGCGGTATCCACAAGCGTGCCGTCGAGATCGAAGACGATGGTGTGGGAGGGGGTCATGGTCCAGCGCTACCGGCCCGGCCCCGCCCGCGCAAGGGCCGAAGCCATAAGATCACCTTATAAGGTGGGTCCGGAGGCCTGTTCCCCCAGACCCTGTTCTCCGAGGGAAAACGAGGCTACACAGGCCGCCGCAAGCCTAACACTCGTAATTCAGGGACGGCGCAAACGTGAACATGGACCAGTTGAAGCGGCAGGCTGCGGCGCGCGCCCTCGAGGACGTCCGTGACGGCATGCAGCTCGGGCTCGGTACCGGCTCGACTGCAAAACATTTCGTCGAGCTGCTCGGCGAGCGGGTCCGCGCCGGACTGAAAGTGATCGGCGTGCCGACCTCCGAGGCGACGCGTCTCGATGCAATCCGCTGCGGCGTGCCGCTGACCACGCTGGATGAGATCGATCATCTCGACATCACCGTCGACGGCGCCGACGAGATCGATCCCGAACTCAATCTGATCAAGGGCGGCGGCGGCGCGCTGTTGCGCGAGAAAATCGTGGCGGCCGCCTCGGATCGCATGATCGTGATTGCCGACGACACCAAATGGGTGCCGACACTCGGCGGCTTTCCGCTGCCGGTCGAAGTCATCCCGTTCGGGCTCGGCGCAACGCGTCGCGCGATCGAGAAGGCGTTTGCGGAATGCGGCGTTTCCGGGCAGATGGCGGTCCGCAACGGCAAGGACGGCCACGTTTTCGTCACCGATGGCGGCCACTGGATCCTCGATGCCCAGCTCGAAAAGATTGAGGATCCCGCCCGCCTCGCCACGGCGTTGAGCGCGATCCCCGGCGTCGTCGAGCATGGTTTGTTCATCGGCTTGGCCAGCTCGGCTGTCTTGGCGGGTGGCGAGGGAATTCGCGTGATTGAACGGCGAAAGCCGAAAGGAGACTAGGAATGAAGAGCGTTTTGAAATTGTTGCCGGTCGCGACCCTCGCTGTGGGACTGGCCCTCTCGGTCGCCCCGGCCGGGGCCCAGCAGGCGGCTCCGCCGAAATCGTCGCCGACGGCCATCGCGGCCGCCAAGGAGATCCTCGCGATCAAGAACGCCAGTGCGATGTATGCCAACGCCGTGCCCGGCCTGGTCGATAAGACCAGGATCGCGCTGATCCAGCAGAACCTCAACTATCAGAAGGATCTCACCGAGGTCGCCGGGGTCGTCAACCAGCAGCTGGCAGGCCGCGAAAAGGAGATCGGAGAAGGCATGGCGCAGGTCTATGCCAGCGAGTTCACCGAGCAGGAGCTGAAGGATCTCGTCACCTTCTACAAGTCGCCGCTGGGCAAGAAGCTGATCGAAGCCGAGCCGCGCGCGATCGGGCTGAGCATGGCCTTCATGAACTCCTGGGCTCAGAACTTCTCCGAGACCGTGATGGGTGCCTTCCGCGCCGAGATGCGCAAGCGTGGCAAGGAGATCTGACAGTCCCTATCTGATCGGAATCCGGATCATGTTCTGAAAGAGGTCGGAGTGGACAATGGCTGAATTCGACGTCGACCTCTTTGTCATCGGTGGCGGTTCGGGCGGCGTGCGCGCCGCCCGCATCGCGGCCGGCTACGGCGCCCGCGTCATGATCGCGGAAGAGTACCGCATGGGCGGGACCTGCGTGATCCGCGGCTGTGTGCCGAAGAAGCTGTTCGTCATCGGCTCGCATTTCCGCCATGAGATCGAGGACGCCGCCGGCTTTGGCTGGACCGTTCCGTCTGCGACCTTCGACTGGCCGACGCTGATCGCCAACAAGGACAAGGAGATCGCGCGTCTGGAGGCGGCTTACGCCGCCAATGTCGAGAAGTCGGGCGCGCAAATCGTCAAGAGCCGCGCGGTGATCGAGGACAAGCACACCGTCCGCCTGCTCGAGAACGACCGGAAGATCACTGCAAAATACATTTTGATCGCCACCGGCGGCGCGCCCAATCACGGCGCTCCGATTCCCGGCATCGAGCACGTGATCTCCTCCAACGAGGCGTTTCACCTGGCCAAGCTGCCGAAGCGGATCGTGATCCAGGGCGGCGGCTACATCGCGCTGGAGTTCGCCGGCATCTTCGCCGGCTTCGGCTCCGACGTCACAGTCATCTATCGCGGCGACAACATTCTTCGCGGCTTCGACGAGGATGTTCGCGCCCATGTCCGCGCCGAGATGGAGAAGCAGGGCATCACCATCCTGACCGGCTGCACGGTGACGAAGGTCGATCGGCACGGCGAGGAATTCACCACGCATCTGTCGAACGGATCGAGCCTTGCCTCCGACCAGGTGATGTTCGCGATCGGCCGCCATCCCGCGGTCGCCAATCTCGGCCTGGAGAAGGCCGGCGTCGCCATCAACCCGCGGAACGGCGGCATCGCGGTCGACCATTTCTCCAAGAGCTCGGTCGACAGCATCTACGCGATCGGCGACGTCACCCATCGCTTCAACCTGACGCCGGTTGCGATCCGCGAGGGCCATGCGTTCGCCGACAGCGTGTTCGGCAAGCGCGAGGTGCAGGTCGATCACGCCAACATCCCGACCGCCGTGTTCTCGCAGCCGGAGGTCGGCACCGTCGGCCTGACCGAGACGGAAGCCCGCGCGCAATTCAGCCATATCGACATTTACAAGACCACGTTCCGGCCCATCAAGGCGACGATGTCGGGCCGCGATACCCGCGTGCTGATGAAGCTCGTCGTCGATGGTTCAACCGACAGTGTGCTCGGCTGTCACATCGTCGGCGATGCCGCAGCCGAGATCACGCAGGCAGTCGCGATTGCGGTGAAGATGAAGGCGACCAAGGCCGATTTCGACGCGACGATCGCGCTGCATCCGACCGCGTCCGAAGAGCTCGTCACCATGCGCACCCCGACCGCCCGCCACGTCCGCCAAGCGGCGGAGTAACTCCGCTCAGCCGTACAGGTATCCGACCGGCTTGCCCTCGGTGCGCAGCGGACGGATGTCCTTCTGCGTGATGATCTGACCGGCGAGGCCGTCGATCTCGTCGCGTTGCGTCGGCGTCCAGCTGCGGAGGTCGTTCATGCCCTTGAGAAGGCCGAGCCGAAGGACCTGCGTGTTCTCACCAACACCGACGAGGCTTGTGGCGTTCTTGCCCGCCGTCACCACATCGCCGGCCGCGAGCTCAAAGGTCTCGCCAGTCTTGTTCCTGAATTCGGCCGTGCCGCGGATCACGCGGTAGATCACGACCTCGCCCTTGGCGAAACATGTGGTGTCCGCCGCTGACGACGTGCTCTTGGACAAGAGCGATTGGCCGCGCGGATCGGTTGCGATGATGTGGCCGGCGACGAGGTGACCGCTCGGAGCCTCGATCCCGATATCGCGCACGTAAACCGGCATGGCCGATTTGATCGGGCTGTCGGTGAGCGGCTTGAACAGCGCATCCAGCGCCAAGGGGTCCTGGAGCCAGAAGCCTGCATCGACCGGGCGATCATGCCGAGAGTGGCTCCATGCCACCCGCGGCGTCTCGGCTTCGTTGATCTGGTCCGGACCGACGATGGTCGGGTTTGGAAACGTCGTCGGGTCAGTGATGAAGGCTTCGAGGAATTTGCCCGAATAGCCCATCGAGATTGGATCCGGCACCACCGTCTGCGGCGTCTTCAGATTCTCTTCGGTCGACAGTCCCGACCAGGTGTAGAACAGCTGTCGGTGCACGATCGCGCTTTGCAGCATCACCGCGCCGGGGCCGACATTATAGAAGCGCCCGTCATAGTCGAACGTGAACGCGCCCGACGTGACCAGCACGAGCTGAAAGCCGCCCGGCGGCAGATGAAGATGGAAGTCGGTAGGGCCGGTGTCGGGCAGATAGATCGGCAGATTGGTCGCGACCTCGTGCAGCAGGAAGGTTTCGTTGTTGGCGTGGAAACCCTCGTTGGCGCGATTGTAGAGGGCCTGCGGCCGGTACGTTGCCTCGAACTTCGCATTCCGGTCGCGATCGATCGCCACGAACTCCTGATCGTTGAGGCGAAGGGGCGCGCCGTCCGGGCGGGTGAGGCCGGTGAATTTGGGATCGCCGGTGGCATGCACGTTCATGGCATTCTCCGATCTGGCCCGCTCACCCTGTCTCGGCGCACGCATCTTGCTGAGAGCAGGGGATCAGGCCTGATGCTGCCTTGCGAATTTTAGGCCATTCGAGGCGGTGCGCGGCACGCAAGGCTTTGCGACTCGCCGCCACGCAATGAAAAATCGAGGTTGCACTTGAGGTTAGATGACGCGCTTGACCAGCCTGCATGGCCATGTTCGCCCAGTCTGCAATCCTGGTGACGAGACGTGTCTTGTCTAATTTGGCGGCATTCTGGCGCGGATGCGCAGCTGCGCCGATCAGGAGAAGTCGGCGGCCGGGTGGCTGAAGCCGTTCATTCGAAAGCTCGACGGACGGTCCGCTCGGGCTTGCCGTACGGGCCGTCAGCCCACTTCGCCATGTCCACTGCACGCGCCTCGATGAGCTCGCACCAGAGGCAGCTGAGCTCCGCGCGCCCTTTGGCCGAGAGCATCGGAATGAGGCCATGGCCACAGCCAGCGCAACATTTGACGTGATTCATCGTTCTCTCCGCGACCTTACGCATTCAGGACCGACATTGTTGCTCCCGAAGCTTGCGCGGGCGCTATGAAGGCGCGGGAACGCCTGCGGCGGGGGTGCTCGTGCCCGAGATCGTCGCGTCTGCGATCCAGCGCGACACGGCGGCGATGTCTTCCGCATTGTCGCGGAAGGCGCGAAGCTGGAATTCGGCCGAGCTGCCGCGTTCGACGATGGTGCGACAGTGTTCGACCTCGGCCATGCAGTTCAGCGCGGCGGCGTCTTCGGCGATGTGCTCGATCACACGGGAGAGCAGCTCGGAGATCTCGACCGGCCCGTCCTTGGAGGCAAAGATGCAATCGGTGCCGTAGCGCTGGGCGCGCCATTTGTTTTCCACCGCAATTGCGCGTTCGACCGCGGTGACCTCTTTCGAGAGATGAGGTCGCAGGTAGAGATAGCGGGTCAGGCAGCGATAGAGCGAGGCAATGGCAACGGCGTCGTCGACGAAGGTGCAGGTATCGGGCGCACGCAGCTCGAGGGTCGGGTGCTTCATCGAGGGGCGCATGGCCCACCAGATGTGACTTTCATCGGGGATGACGCCCGAGCGCTGCAACGCGCCGACATATTCGTCGTAATCCTGCCGGCTCTCGAATAATTCGGGCAGGCCAGTGCGCGGCAGCTCGGAATAGGCGGCGAGCCGATAGCCCTTCAGTCCGGTCTTGTGTGAATTCCAGAACGGGGAGGAGGCCGACAGGGCGATGAACAAGGGCAGATGCGGCTGCATCGCTCGCATCACCGCCATGCGCTTTTCGGGATCGGGCAACTGGACGTGCACGTGCATGCCGCACATCAGGTTGCGGTGGCCGATGCTGCGCAGATCCTCAATCATCTCCTCGTAGCGTGGCTTCGGGCTCGGCTGCGACATGCGCCAGACCGCGGTCGGGTGCGTGCCGCAGGCCATGATCACGAAGCCGTATTGTGCCGCGACGTTTGCGACTTCGCGACGCAGGAAGCGAAGCTCTTCGCGCGCGTCGGCGACGTCGACATGCACGTTGGTGGCGACCTCGAGCTGCGACTGTAACATCTCCCGCATCGCCTGGCCGCCTGTCGACCAATTCGCAGATTCGAATAGCTCATTGGGGGTCTGGATCGCGACCTCCAGGCTGCGGCGATCGGCGAGGAAGTATTCCTCCTCGATACCGAACGAATATTCCGCAGCCTTGCCGCGTCCGCCGGCCGAGCGAATGACGAGGTGCTGCCTGTCCTCGGAGGAATCGAGCCGCAGCAGTTTCAAGACGTCTGACGCCAATGTCATCGTGCCACCCGGCCAAGGTATTTACCCGCGGGCGATAATCCTTCTGGCAGGAGCGGGTTCCGCGTCGACCTCACTGGAAAGGGCAAGATCGAACGGAACAATTTTCGCGCTCTCGGACGCACGTGCGACCAGCGCGTGATTCGCGGGCACTTCCGTCCAGTCTGTTTCCTTGTCGAACGGCTCGGAGACGACGATGACTTGGCCGCCAGCCTCGCGGAAATAGAGCGTGTTGGCGGCATCGTTGACCGCAACCCGGAAGGCATAGAGATCCCGGCCGTTGGCGAGGGCGCTGGTGAAGCGTAGCCGCTCACGAAGCTCGCCTTCGTTGACGAGGCCGACGAGGGCTCGCAGCACGCGATGCGTTGCGCCGAGCGGATCGGCGTCGAGACCCGCGCCCATCATGGCGAGAAACACGGCTTCCGAATCGGTCGTGCCTGTCCGCGAGGGGTAGTAGGCATCGGGGATCAGCGCCTCGACCTTGCGCCGTAGGCGATTCCAGCTGCCGACGAAACCATTGTGCATGAACATCCACTGGCCGCAGGCAAAGGGATGGCAGTTCTGCCGCGTCACTGCCGTGCCGGTGGCGGCGCGCACATGGGCGAAGAACAGATGCGAGCGCAAATGGCGGCAGAGGTAGCGGAGATTTTCGTCCGACCAAGCGGGGCGTGTTTCACGATAAAGACCAGGCTCCGGATGCTCACCGTACCAGCCGAGACCAAAGCCGTCGCCATTCGAGCCCGCCGTCGACTGGAGCGAGCGGATGCTTTGCGCGATGAGCGAATGCTCGGGCTCGGTGACATAGGGCTCGAAGGACGTGGTCTCGCCCCGGTATGCGATCCAGCGGCACATAGGAATTCCGTCAGGAGATGCTTGCTGAAATGTATCAACGAACCTGACAGGACGATGGTTCCCGACAGCGAGTGTCGGGAACCAAGTGGCCACTAAACCGGAACCGGAATCAATGGCGCAACCTCGCGATCACCAGCGTTCTCGCTCGCTGCGAGACCTTGCGCGACGCCGACACGGTCAGCCTCGGGACGGTTCTGGCTCATCTTGCGCTTGCCTTCGAACCGCACGACGGGAATGCGCACGCCGACGATTCCGCGCAGCTGAGTTGCGATGAAATCTTCGGGGGCATCGGTAACGGCCCACGGCTTTGCACGCGATCCTTCATGCCTATTCGTGAGCCGCGTCACGGCGTCGAGCAGGCGCTCGGGCTCCTGGAAGAATTCGACCGGGCCGTAGGCATGCACCGCGACGTAGTTCCAGGTCGGCACGACCTTTTCGGTTTCCTGCTTGGTCGCGTACCAGGACGGCGTCACATAGGCGTCGGGACCGCTGAAGATCGCCAGCGCATCTCCGATCGGCGGCAGTTTCCATTGCGGGTTGGCTTTCGCCACATGTCCGTACAGCACGCCATGTTCGCCTTCGCTCTCGTCGAGAAGCAGCGGCAGCGGCGTGGCGACGGGGCCTTCGCTGGTGGCCGTGACCAGGCTGGCGAGGCGGGCGCCGCGAATGGTCGCTCGGATGCTCTCGATGTCGTCCTTGAAGGCGGGAGGGATGTACATGTCTATCTCCGGTTTTGCTCTGGAGATAGCCGGAATCTGGCCTGTAAGAAACTGCCAGTTATCGTCTATTTGATCGGTCCAGTTCGGCGACGGCTTGTGCGAGAAGCCTGCAGCCGCGCTCGATCTGTGCCACCTCCAATGCCGAATAGCCCATGACGAGGCCGACCGTCTTCCGCGGTCGGCGAGGTCCGACGAACAGCGCAGAGACGGAATAGATGCCGACGCCCTTTGCACGGGCCGCCTTGATCAACGCGTCCTCTCGCTTCTGCGGCACGTCGTCGAACCACGCCACGATGTGCAGGCCGGCGGCCGTGCCCTCGATCCGGACGCGGTCCCCGAACCTGCGGCGAAGCGCGTCGAGCAGCGCCCGCTGGCGTTCGGCGTTGCGCCGGCGCACGCGCCTGATGTGGCCGTCATAGGCGCCGCTTTCCAGCATCGACGCGAGAGCGTCCTGTTCGATCAGCGGCGTGTGCCGGTCCATGATCTGCTTGGCGGCGGCGATCAGGGATCGCAGGGCGGAGGGCACCACCAGAAAGCCGATCCGCAAGGTCGGCGAGAGCGTCTTGGAGACGGTGCCGAGATAGATCACATTGCCGCCGCCTTCCAGCGCGTGCAGCGGCGGGATCGGCTTGGTATCGTAGCGATACTCGCTGTCGTAATCGTCCTCGATCACGTAGGCGTCGTTTGCCCTGGCCCAGGCGAGCAATTGGTGCCGGCGGCCGATCGGCATGACGCCGAGCGGATATTGGTGCGACGGCGTGACATAGGCGAGGCGGGCTTCGACGCCATCGAGCCGCGCTGTCTCCAGTCCATCCACGTCGACGGGAATCGGGATCGTCTCGGCGCCCGTCGCTGCGAAAGTATGCCGCGCCATCTGGTAGCCGGGATCCTCCATCACGAAGCGGTCGCCGGCATCGAGCAGCAGGCGCGCGCAGATGTCGAGGCCCTGCTGCGAGCCGTTGACGACGACGATCTGATCGACCTCGCAGCGGACGCTACGCGACCGCCAGAGATAGCCTTGAAGCGCGGTCCGCAGCCGCAGCGCCCCGCAGGGATCGTCATAGGCCAGCCGCTCGGGCTTGCGCGCCATCGCAGCGGTCACGGCCTTTTTCCATGCCAGTACCGGGAAATCCGACGGCGCGAGCTCGCCATAGCGGAAGTTCGCGACCAGCCCGCGCGGCGGCTCGGACCAGCGCGGCGGGTCTTGAAGCAACCGGTTCCCGAAGGCCGACAGCCGCACCTTCCGCGCCGACGGCCGCGACACTACGCGCGTGCGTCCTCGCTCGACGACGGCGCGAGCCACGCGCGGTCGCGCGCCATGGCGTGTTTCGATGAAGCCTTCGGCGGCGAGCTGTTCGTAGGCGATCGTGACGGTCGAGCGCGCCACGCCCATCTCACCGGCCAGCGCGCGGGAGGACGGCAGCACCCCGTCGATCCCGTACACCCGTGCCATGATCTGATCCCGCAGGACTTCGTAGATCTGGCGCGCGCCCATGCGGTCGGCACGGGGCGCGGGATTGGTCTTCATCTGGATCATCCACATTCCGAACCGGCATTCGCCCGAGCGGACGATGTCGGAATGTGGTTCTAATCCCGTTCGCCGAGAGTTTCGACGTAAGCCTTGCCGTAGGGATGAAAATGCTCCCTGCGGCCCTGGTCCCACAGTGCCCTGAGGCCGGGCGCCGCGATGTCCCAATCCGGCCGGCACTTCATGCCGACTGCCCTGAGGTCCTGGCGGAGCTCTTCGACGGTTGGACGGCCGAAGAACCAGTAGCCGTTGTAGATCTTGTGAATGACGAGGCCGGGCTCGAGCACGATCACGTGCGGAATCATCGGATTGTGGACGGGGTCGGTGTATTCGGCGATGTCGAGATCCTTCTGAACGAGGCGCCGCGAATCCGAGAGAAAGGGCCAGTGCGCTCCGACGCCGCTGCGATATTCGCTGGTCTGGGTGATGTTGTCGGTCGTGATCGTGACCATCCGGCAATAGCCCACCTCCATCTCGCGATGGAGTTGCAGCAAGCCTTCGGCCTGGCGACGATCCTTGGGACAAAATCCGCCGCGGCCGAGCACGAGCACCATTGGATCGCCCGCCTGCAGTTCGGAGAGCTTCCGGTGCTTGCCGGTGTGGTCGCTGAGTTCGTAATCCGGGAAGGTTACTCCCGGCATCATGTCAGGTCGCATTGCGCTCTCCCACTTTTACAGATCAACCACGACGTCGTTTCGGGGTCGTGAGCAGCAGATCAGGACATTGCCGTCCGCCGGCGGATCGAGCGGATCCGGCGCATAGTCAACCGTCCCCGCGATCAACCCGCTCTCGCAATTGTGGCAGACGCCGGTCCGGCACGACCAGCGCACGGGGACGTCGCACGCCTCGGCCAATTCCAGCAGGCTGGCATAGGATGGTCCCCAGCGGACATTGAGGCCACTCCGGGCGAACGAAACCATCGGGCCGGGGCCGGGGGCACCGATCGGCGGGTGCGCCCGCTTCTGCGGGGAGGACGCTATGCCGGGCGTCAAGGACGGTCCGGCGCCGAACAATTCGGTGTGGATGCGATCCGGTGCGACGCCCAACGTGGTGAGGCCAGCTTTCAGATCGTTCATGAAACCTGCCGGTCCGCACAGATAGAAATCGCCGTCACGCGGCACGCTCAGGGTCTGGAGCTGGCGTGCGTCGAGATGTCCGGCTGTGTCGAACGCCACATTGAGACGATCGTCCGGGTCAGGCGCGCTGTAGCAGACGTGGCTATGGTGACGAGAGAGCCCACCTAGCAATTCGCGCGCCTCGGCGGCGAACGCATGTTCGCGGCCATTGCGAGCGCCGTGCAGCCACCACACGTCCCGCGTCGTCGCTTCGGCGGCGAGCGCGTGAAGCATTGCGAGCAAAGGGGTGACGCCGATGCCGGCGCTCAACAGGATGACGGGGCGTGCATCTTGCCGGAGCGTGAAACTGCCGCGTGGCGCACCTAGTTGCACGGCAGCGCCGGCCAGCAGCTCGTCGGCAATGTAACGGCTGGCGGCGCCGTGAACTTCGCGCTTGATGCTGACGCGATAGGACGCGGCATCGGCGCCGCCCGACAGCGAATAGCTGCGTGTCATCGCCTGCGCACCGGAGGGCTCGAGCTTGATGACGACGAATTGACCGGGCAGGGCGGCCGCCACGGGATGTCCGTCGGCGGGTTCGAGGATCAGCGACGTCACGTTGCCGCTTTCGGCGATCTTTCGCGCCACGCGAAAGGAGCGGAATCCGCGCCAGGCCGGAGCTGGGCTCGCCGCCGGCCCAAGCCCGGCGTTTCCCGCGGTCTTGTTGTCCTTCTGCTGCTCGAGCAGCGCCTCGAAAGAACGGCGCCAGCCGCGGCTCAGCGCGGGAATCCGCAGCGCGCGCTCTAGGCGTTCGCGCGGATGAGGCGGCAGGTAAAGCAGCGCATTGATCTCGAACACGCTCATGCGCTCGGGTCCCACAGCGATCTGTGTGATCTCGTCACCGGCTTCGACGTCGCCTTCCTCGATCACACGGAAATAGAATCCGGGCCGCCCGTGCCTGACGAGCAGCGCGGCCATGTCCGGCTCGTCCATGCGAATGCCGAGACGGTAGCAGGTGACGCGCGGCTGCGTCACTTCGAACACCGCGGAGCCGATCCTGTAGCGGTCTCCGATGCACACGTTGGTGTCGGCGAGGCCCTCGACCGTAAAGTTCTCGCCGAACTGGCCATGAACGAGGTTCGATCGACCCAGATGCTCCTGCCAGTACCGATAGGATTCATCCTGATAGACGAATACGGCACGATGTTCGCCGCCATGACCGGCCGTATCGCCCTGGCCGTCGCCATCGATGTTGAGCCGGCGCACCCTGCGCGGGCCTGTGACCTGTGCCTTCCAGATGCCGGTGTGGACGGTCCGACCCTGCCAAGCGACGTCGCGCGGCAGGCCGACATTGACCGAAAGCAGACGTGCCATTGCGTGTTCCCGATCTGGCTGCGCGGTTCTGCCGTCATCATTGCATCGGATGGGGTTTTTGGCTCGTTAGTCGTTGTTAGACGTTGCGAGCAAGCCTTGCCACCGGCGACGCTGAGGCCAATTTGAAATGCGTAACGTAAACGCAGTCGGTACAACGGGAGATCACGATGGATGATCAGGGCAAGCTGGCCGCGCTCCAGCGCCATTGGGATGCTTCGGATGCGAACGATTTCGAGGCCGAGCACGACATCTATCGCGAGGACGCGGTGCTCGACTATCCGCAGTCCGGCGAGCGCATTCGCGGTCGCAGGAAGATTCAAGAGAGCCGGTTCGTGCAGCCGAACAAGAAGCGCTTCACGGTTCGGCGGATCGTCGGCAGTAACGATCTCTGGGTGAGCGAATTCGTGCTGACCTATGACGGGGTGCCGTCTTACGTAGTGAGCATCATGGAATTCCGCGACGGCCTCGTGGCGCACGAGACTCAATATTTCGGCGACAGGTTCGAGCCGTCGCCCTCGCGGGCGCATCTTGTCGAGCGGGTGGGGTAGGCTGAGTGCTCCGCACTCCGCTGTCATTCCCCGCGCAGGCGGGGAATCCAGTACGCTGCGGCTTCTCGACAAACTACGGGCGTCTCGGAGTACTGGATCGCCCGCCTGCTGTTTAGACCGGAGACATAGCTGACGCCTGTTCGGACACATCACTGACAGTTTGGCTGCGCGTCAAGTCGATTGATCCGACCTGCCAACTGGCAAAGAAGATTCCGTAGCGGCCGTCGCGGTCGAGCGGCCTCACGGCCAGCTGCTCGCCGCAGAAGGCTTGAGGGACTTTCCACATTTGCCCTTTGAAGGCGATGTAGCTCCGCGTCGAGGAGACGGTGCGAACGATCTCCCCGGCGTCGTATTGGATCTTCGGCACACGATCCGGCATGGCGCGTAAACTGGGCCGGTAGCGATCGGCGGGAATGCCCATGCCCAAGCTCTCGTGGGGCCGCTCCAGATTGTAGACCGTTCGCCAGCTATCGAGGGCACGCTGGACTTCCGCCAAAGTGCGGAACGTGCGCAGAGCGAACACTTCTGCTTTCAAGCTGCGATGGAAGCGTTCGTTCTTGCCTCGGCCCTGAGGATGACGTGGCCTGGCATGGACCACCCTGACGCCGAGCTTGAGCAGCCATACCTTCAGCGCAGTCCAGCGAACGCCCGAGGTGTCGCCCCAGGGAGAACCGTTGTCGAGGTAGAAGGCCTCCGGCAGCCCATAGCGTCGGAAGGTGTCGGTCAGATGCCTCTGCACATCAGGTCGCTGCTCGTTGGCGCACGCCTTCAAACACAGCGCATAGCGGGAGTGGTCATCGACCATGGTTAGCGGATGGCAACGCCTTCCGTCGGCAAGCGGCATGTGGCCCTTGAAGTCCATCTGCCAGAGTTGATTGGGCGCGTCCCTCTCGAACCGGTGGCCTGAAGGGCTCGGCGCGGCTTTCTCGCTCGGCTTGATCCGTTCGTTCCGGCACAGGATCCGATGCACTGTGGAGGGCACCGGTACGGTCTGGCCGCCGCGCTTCAGGCAATGGGCAATCTTGCGCGCTCCCCAAGCCGGATGCTTGTCACGCACAGCCAGAACCCGCGCCTCGACCTCAGGCACGCTCCGCTTGGGCATGCTCTTGGGCCGGCGCAACTGATCCGCCAGTTCATGATCTCCAGCCTGCCAACGCCGCAGCCATTTGTAGCCCACATCAGGACTGATCCCGAACCGCCGGCACAACTCCCGCCGGTTCGCCCCTTCCTGCAACGCAAGCCGCACAAACTCCCGTCGCTGATCCATCACCGACACCTCGTTCCAGGGCATGGAAGGCCTCCCGAATCGACCATTCCAGCCCAGTTTGAAGTGTCAGCTATGTCTCCGAACACCTGTCAGTGATCTGTCCGGTCTAAACACTGCGCGGGCGATGACAGTAAAAGACATGATCGCAGGTGCGGAGCGCGCAGAACTGCTTAGCCAATGTGGCAACACGGAACCCGATGCGGCGGCTGGTCGCAGTCGCGTCGTCTTGATTCCGACAGCCCCATCTTTATGTGTGAAACGAACAAGAATCCGGGCCCCTCTGGCGAGGAAGTCGACGCTGTCGGCAAAACCTCGTGATGTCGGATGACCTGTCCCGCGCGAATGCGATGGATCGGCCGATCGTTGGGCCTTCTTGAGAGTCTCTCCGACCGAATCGTCCCCATCGCAGCTCCGTGCGGTCTTTCGCAAGATAAGGGAGCAACGATGTCCGACGCCAAGCATTCAAATCCGATCGAAATCGAGATCACCGAGCCATCCAGCCTGAACGAGCAGGCTGCGGTGGCACTGGTGATCGTCGGCGCGCTGGTTGCCGTCGCCGACCGGCAAGTTTCGCCGGTCGAACGCGACGAGGTCGTCCGGTTCATCCGGGATCGCAAGCTGGCGCCGCATATCTCGGACGACCGGCTCTACGCGATGTTCGACGAGCTTGCTGAACGACTCGAGGAGCCGGATTTCGCCAATGTGGTGATCGAGAATTTGCGTCCGGTTTCAGACCTGCCGCTGTCGGCTCATTTGATGGAACTGTCGGAGCGCGTCGCGGCCGCGGACGAGGACGTGCATCCCCACGAAGTGCAGGCGATCAAGCTGTTGCGCCTGCTGACGCTGGTGCTGCCGCGCGCAAAGCAGGTGACGCCGGGTGCAGTGCGCGCCGAACACCGCATCGCCGCCGAGGAGTAAGCATGAGCGTAGTTTCGGACGAGGATAAGACAGGGACTGCGGGCGCTAGCGGCCAGATGGCTGGCGGCGACCCGCGCCTCGACAAGCTTGTCCGTCGCCTGCCGCCGCGCATGGGCGACACCGTCACCTATCTGCTCAAGCCATCCAGCCGCTGGGTGAGAATCCCTTCGGGTGCGCTGCTGATTGTCGGCGGCGTGCTCTCCTTCCTGCCGGTGCTCGGCGTCTGGATGCTACCGCTCGGCCTCGCTTTGCTCGCGGAAGACGTGCCCGCGCTGCGCTCCGGGCGCGCCAAGGTTCTGGATTGGGTCGAGCGGAAGAAGCCGCACTGGCTCGATCCGTCCGCACCGAAAAATGACCAATCATGACTGAATTCATCACCACCGAAGCGCTGACCGCGCTGCTTCAGGTCGTCCTGATCGACCTCGTGCTCGCCGGCGACAACGCCGTCGTCATCGGCCTTGCCGCAGCCGGCCTCCCGGCCGATCAGCGCCGGCGCGCCATCGTCGTCGGCATCATCGCCGCCACCGCCCTGCGCATCGTCTTTGCCGGCGTCGCGACCCAGCTTCTGCAAGTGATCGGGCTATTGCTCGCCGGCGGCGTGCTGCTGCTCTGGGTGTGCTGGAAGATGTGGCGGGAGCTGCGCGAGCAGTCCGCGCATGCGAACGAGCTCGCGTTCAGCCATGGCGGCAGCAGCGCTGCGCCTGCGTCCCGAAAGACCTTCAGGCAGGCGGCGGTGCAGATCGTCGCCGCCGACGTCTCGATGTCGCTCGACAACGTGCTCGCGGTCGCGGGCGCTGCGCGCGAGCATCCCTACATCCTCGCTTTCGGCCTGCTATTGTCGGTCGCGTTGATGGGCGTCGCCGCCGATTTGCTCGGCCGCGTGCTCCAGAAGCAGCGCTGGATCGGCTATGTCGGCCTCGCCATCATCGTTTACGTCGCCTTCGAGATGATCTATCGCGGATCGCTCGAGCTCGCGCCTGTGATCGCGAGTCTCTGAGGCAACGCGCCTGTCCATCATCCGGAGTGATCAATGACGTCCGAACCCAAAGCACCTTCGGCGGATTCCGTGCCGGCGCCGCAAATCGGCCCGTTTGCCCAACTCATCTTTGGCTCGCGCTGGCTGCAGGTCCCGCTTTATGTCGGCCTCATCGTCGCGCAGGCCGTCTATGTGCTGCTGTTCCTGAAGGAGCTCTGGCACCTGGTCGTGCACTCGTTCGACGCCAGCGAGCAGCAGATCATGCTGGTCGTGCTCGGGCTGATCGACGTCGTGATGATCTCGAACCTGCTGGTGATGGTGATCGTCGGCGGTTACGAGACCTTCGTCTCGCGCCTGAACCTCAGCGGTCATCCGGACGAGCCGGAATGGCTCAGCCACGTCAATGCCAGCGTGCTCAAGATCAAGCTTGCGATGGCGATCATCGGCATCTCCTCGATCTCGCTGCTCAGGACCTTCATCGAGGCGGGCAATCTCGGCACGACGCGGAGCAATTTCACCGAGAGCGGCGTGATGTGGCAGGTGCTGATCCACCTGACCTTCATCATCTCCGCGATCGGCATCGCCTGGGTCGACCGCCTCGGCGATAGCGGCCAGCGCAAGGGGGTCGGCCACGGCTGAACGTCAGACCGTCGGCGTTTGATCAGGCGATCTGCGGATGCGCCGCGTTTTCCCGCCGCTCGCGCTCGCCCAGTTCGCGCACCAGCTCCTGGAGGAAGGATTCCGTGTAAGCGGGGAGGGTGCGCTCGGCGCGAACGTAGATGCCGAGATCTGACCACACCGGGCTGCCGGCATTGTCGAGCGGCAGGAAGACGAGCCGGCTGTCGCGCGACAGCCTGCTGATGCCGAGCTGGGTCTGGAAGGCGACGCCGACGCCGCGCGCCGCGAGCTCGCGCATCAGGTCGATCGAGTTGGCCTGGATGGCCGGCTCCGGGGTCTCGGAGAGCTGCGCGATCAGCGGCTGGAGCAGATGATAGATCGACAGCTCCGGCAGCGCGTGGATGACGGGAAAGGCGAGACATTGGGGCAGCGTGACCGTCTTGCCGCGCGCCAGTGGATGCTCGCGCGCGACGACCGCGCCCAGGCGAAACCGTTTCAAGGCGACCTGGCGCAGGTCCGGCGGATGCCGCAGCGCCATGGCGATGCCGATGTCGGCCTCGCCGCGGCTCAGGGCCTCCAGCACGTCCGACGATCCCTTCACCTCGGTGGTGAAGCTGACGCGCCGGGCGCGGCCGCGATGGGAGGCTATCAGGTCGGGCAGCACCGACTCCGTGAGCGACTCGATGCAGGCAATGCTGACGGCGCCGTGCCAAGTCCCCGCCAAGGGATGCGACGTCCGAGCGGAAGCGGTCGAGGTCCTGGAGCACGTTCATGACGTGCCGGGCCAACATCTCGCCGACCGTCGTCAGCGTCAGGCCGCGCGCATTGCGCTCGAACAAGGGTGACCCAACCTCCTGTTCAAGCTTGAGAATCTGGCGGCTTACGGCCGACGAGGCAACGTTCAGCATGCGCGCAGCGGCCCGGATCGAGCCGGTGCGGCGGACGGCGTGGAAGTACTGGATGGCTGGTGAGTGAAATCGCATGGGACCCCCGGCCGGACTATAGCCGTTGCCGAAACGGCATCAACGTGTACGAAATTCTGTGCTTTTCGAGCGCGCTCCTCCCACCTAGGTTCGCCGCCGGCTTGGCCGGTCCTGTCGGGCCGCCATGCCATGCGCAACGAGGCGCCAGGGGATTCCGGTGAACGAGAACATTGTTTGCGAGGTCGCGCCGGACACGCGTCTGGTCGATCGCCGTCGCGCGGCGGCCTATGTCGGCGTGACCGCCGGACGCTTCGAGCAGCTGGTGCGCGACAGCGTCGTGCCACCGCCGGTCATGGTGGACAACAAGCGGCGCTGGCCGCTCGCGTTGCTCGACGTTGCGAAGGACGCGGTTGTCGCCAGCAGCATGCCGTGCCTGCCGCAGGTGATGGTCGAGATTGCGCAGGACGCGCGTCCCTGCGAACGGGCCCCCGCACCAGCCTCGCACGAACTGCCGGATAAAAACTGGTTCGAGCAGCGCGCGCGGTTCGTTCGGCGCGTGCGCCGGTCGCTGCTGTCGGGCAACGAGATACGGCTCTTGCGCGAGTTCAAGCTGCTCAGGCAGAACCAGATCAGCATGTTCGGCTATTACGGCAGTTTCGAAGCCCTGATGGTGCGCGGCTACATCGTCGAGCTCGCGCGAAAGCCGCCGTCGAGCCGTCCGCTGGTGACGTACCGGCTGACCGCGCAGGGCGAGCGGGTCATGTCGGCGCTCAAGGGCGAGCCGGCGATCTGACCGGCGCGGAAGGCGATGGCATCCTCCGGCATCATCGCACGGCGTGCATCTCCAGAAACGCCTTCACGCCGGTGACGGTGCCCGTGTCCGACGGCACATAACCGGGCAGGGTGGCGACGGCTGCGCGAAAATCGGCGCTGCGGACGATCTCCAGGATGCGTGGCATCGGCCCGGTGTCCAGGAACGCGCGCTTGCAGACGAAGAAATAATCCTCGGTCAGGAGCCGGATGAAATCGAGGCCGAAATGCCGGGCGGCGGCTTCGACGCCGAAGCTCGCATCAGCCATGCCGCTCGCGACATAGGCTGCGACCGCGGCGTGGGTGAATTCGATCTGCTGCGCGCCGTTGATCCTGCTCTCGTCGATGCCGTTTGCCGCAAGCAGTTGGTCGAACAGAAGCCGCGTGCCGGAATCGTGGTCGCGGTTGACGAAGCGGACTTTGGGTCCGGTGAGATCACCAAGCGAAGCAATGCGCAGCGGATTGCCGCGCGCGACCATCAATCCCATTTCGCGTGTGACGAAGCTGATGATGCGATCCTCGCGCGGATCGAGCCATTCGCGCGCAGCCTTGATGCCCTGGGCGCGCAGCGCGCCGTGCGGCAGATGCAGGCCGGAGAGATCGCAGGCGCCCTGCGCCAGCGAGACCAGCGAATGCTGGTTGCTGACATAGCGCAGATCGACGCCGATGCCGGGCTCGCGGTCGAGGAATTCGCGCAGTTTTGCGACCGCAAAACCGTGGCTGGCATGCACGCGGATCACCGACGGGCGCTGCTCGAGGAACGGCTTGATCTCGCTCGCCAGCTCCTGTGCCAGATTCTCAAGCTGAGGTCCGAGCCGGGCCTGCATGCGCTCGCCCGCCCACACCAGCCGCTCGCCGAACGGCGTGAGTTTCGAGCCCTTGCCGCGCTGGGTTTCCACCAGCGGCGTGCCGAAGAACTCCGACCATTGCTCGATCAGATTCCAGACATGGCGATAGGAGAGGTGCGCATCCTTGGCCGCGCTGGTGATCTTCCCGGTTCTCCTGATCTCGTTGAGGACGCCAAGCATGATGACGGCGGTGCGCGGATTGCCCTCCCGGCGAAACCGCCAGACGGCCTCGATCTCGATCTGAAGCATTGGTCCTCCCTATGAACTACATTTCATATGACCGCCGTCCATTTGCAATCCATATCATATTTACTCCCGTCCACAGGCGCCTAGTCTGGTATACCAGAACTGGAGGAATATGATGTCTGTTGCATATGACTTTGCACACTCGCCGGCCACCGAGTTCATGTCCCGGCCGCAGCATCTGCTGATCGACGGTCGCCGCGTCCCGGCGAGCTCCGGTCGCACATTCAACTCGCTCAATCCGGCCACCGGGCAGGTCATCGCCATCGTCGCCGAAGGCAACGAGGCCGATGTCGATCATGCAGTAGCGGCCGCGCGCCGGGCCTTCGAAGGCCCCTGGCGCACGATGCGGGCGTCCGAGCGCGGCCAGATCCTGCTACGCTGGGCAGACCTGCTCAAGGCTCACGCCGAGGAGATCATCGAACTCGAGTCGATCGATGCGGGCAAGCCGATCGCCGCGACATCGCGGCAGGATTTTCCGGCCGCCGTCGACACGCTGATCTACTACGCCGGTTGGGCCGACAAGATCAGCGGCGACGTCGTGCCCGTGCGCGATGATGCCCTGACCTACACCGTGCGCGAGCCGGTCGGCGTGGTCGCGGCGATCGTGCCCTGGAATTTCCCGCTGATGATCGGGATGTGGAAGCTCGCGCCGGCGCTGGCCTGCGGGTGCACCATCGTGATGAAGCCGGCCGAGCTGACCTCGCTGTCGGCGCTACGCATCGCCGAGCTCGCGCTCGAAGCCGGCCTGCCGGCGGGCGTCTTCAACGTCGTCACTGGCCCCGGCCGCGTCGTCGGCGACGCGCTGGTCAATCACCCTGACGTCGACAAGGTCACCTTCACCGGCTCTCCCGGTGTCGGGCGGGGAATCATGAAGGGCGCCGCAAGCAACTTCAAGCGCATCTCGCTCGAGCTGGGAGGCAAGTCGGCCAACGTCATTTTCGACGATGCCGATCTCGAAGCCGCATCGAAAGCTGCGGCTTCCGGCATCTTCTTCAATGCGGGCCAGGTCTGCTCGGCCGGCTCCCGCGTGCTGGTGCAGGAGAAGGCCTATGACGAGGTCGTCGAGCGGCTGGCGGCGCGCGCAAAGTCGCTCAGGATCGGCGACCCGCTCGACCGCAAGACGACGCTCGGCCCGGTCATATCCGAGAAGCAGATGAAGGCGGTCCTCGATTATGTGGAGATCGGCCGGAAGGAGGGCGCTACCCTCGTCACCGGTGGTGAGAAGGTCGGCGATCGTGGTTACTTCATCAGTCCCGCGGTGTTCGCCGACGTCGCGCACGAGATGCGGATCTCGCAGGAGGAGATCTTTGGCCCCGTCGTCAGCGTCATCAAGTTCAAGGACGAGGCCGACGCTTTGCGGATTGCCAACGGCACGGCTTACAGTCTCGCCGCCGGCGTCTGGAGCCGCGACATCGGCAAGCTGCAGCGCTTCGCCAAGCGAGCGCGCGCGGGCACAGTCTGGATGAACACCTATGGCTATACCGACGTGCGGCTGCCCTGGGGCGGCGAGCGCGACTCCGGCCTCGGCCGCGAGCACGGCACCGCCGCGCTAGACAATTTCACCGAGCCCAAGGCGGTCTGGATGAATCTGGCCGTTTGATACCTCCCGAGTGGCCAAGCCTGGAGCCCGCCTGACCACCCGTGCAGGCGGGCTCTTTTTCGAGATCGATAAAATTGTCTGCATTCCGCTCAGCTGCGGCAAACCGTGCGGACAAGAACCGCGCGGCCTTAAACCCCGGCTTTGGAACCGGCGTGCATCCTGCCTGCAAAAGGGTGGGGCATCAGCATGTCAGTTCTCAGGGAGGTCGTCGTCGCAATCGCGGGAGTCTACGCACTTCTGTTTGCGTGCGACGCAATGTTCGGGATCGGCGAGGCGCGCTTCGACGACGTTTATTACAGCGCCAGCTTCTATGCGCCGCGGCCGAAGGAGTTTCGTTTCGCCGGCGATACGCCGCCGGCGGTCCGCGTCAGCGAGGCGTTTGCGCAATTCGCGCCGGGCGAAGCCAAGCCGAACAAGCGCTACTCGTCGCTGACCACGATCCTCCGGTAAGCACTGTCTATTCTCCCTGGATCCATTCCGCGACGCCGCGCCACAATGTGTCGCGATGTTCGGGGCGGAAGAAGCCGAAATGGCCAATCGCCTTGGCGCCGACGTCGGACGGCTTCACGTTGATTACCTCCGGCTTGATTGCGGTGAATCCGCTCGCAAGCAGCTCGACCGCGGGCCGCGTCGCCCAGGGATCGTCGGAGAAGCAGAGTGTGCGCAACTCGCCCTTGAACCTGGCGAAATTCTCCAGCGCCGGCAGCTTTGAATCGAAGAGATAACGGGGGCTCGAGACCCACTCGGCCCATTGCAGGAAGACGCCCTTGGGCAGATCCTCGCCGATGCCGGCCCAGCCCGGCGCGTAACCGAGCGCGTGGACGAGCGGCACGCCGACAAAATTCATGAAGGCGAAGACGCGGTATTTTTCCGGCGACGTCATTAGCCGCCAGGTCGCCGCCTGCGAGGCCACGAACGCGGCGCGCGAGATGTCCGCGTTGTTCGCGATCAGCCCGAGCGCCTGGCCGCCAAAGGAGTGCCCGACATAGGCCAAGGGCAGAGTGTGGTAGCGCTCGCGCATCCAGTGCACTGCGGCGGTGACGTCGAGCGCGGCCCAGTCCGACATCGAGGCCTTGAAGCCGACCAGCGATTTCGGTTGGTTGTAGCCAACCATCGCCGGCAGCCGGGAGTCGCCGATGCCGCGATAGTCGTAGGTCAGGACTGCGCAGCCGCGATGGGCGAGATAGGAGGCAAAGCCGCGATAGATTTTTCGCGGGACGGCAGTCGCCGAATTGACCAACACGGCATGACGTTTGGTGCCGCGGGGCAGGAATAGCGTGCCAGCCAGCGCATACCCGTCGGTCGCCGGGAAGCTGATCTCGTCGATGAAAACGTCGTCCAGTGCCGCGTCCATGGACCGAAGGTATCTGCCAGTTTCCAAGCCGTTTCCCAGCAAATGCGAATTTGGCTTTCCCCGCAAGGCTTTGCAGTGCCAGACGGATTTCAACTGGCGGCCGGTGGCCAGCCTGTGTATAAGGCGACCCTCGCAACCCACAGATCAGGTTGTGCTTTTTGCTTCACGGAGAGATTGCGATGTCCGAGCGGTGGACGCCCGAGTCCTGGCGCAGCAAGCCGGTGCTACAGGTGCCCGATTATCCCGACGCCAAGGCCCTGGCCGACGTCGAGGCGCAGCTTGCGACCTTTCCCCCGCTGGTGTTCGCGGGCGAGGCGCGCAATCTGAAGAAGGCGCTGGCGCGGGTCGCGGCCGGAGAGGCCTTCCTGCTGCAGGGCGGCGACTGCGCCGAGAGCTTTGCCGAGCACGGCGCCAACAACATCCGCGACTTCTTTCGCGTGCTGCTCCAGATGGCGGTGGTACTGACCTATGCCGGCGCCGTCCCGGTGGTGAAGGTCGGGCGCGTCGCCGGCCAGTTCGCAAAACCCCGGTCCTCACCGATGGAGAAGATCGACGGTGTCGAGCTGCCGAGCTATCGCGGCGACATCGTCAACGACATCGCCTTCACCAAGCAAGCACGCGTCCCCGATCCGCAGCGCCAACTGATGGCCTATCGCCAGTCGGCCGCGACGCTGAACCTGCTGCGTGCCTTCGCCACCGGCGGTTACGCCAATCTCGGCAGCGTGCATCAGTGGATGCTCGGTTTCCTCAAGGACAGTCCGCAGTCCCGCCGCTACAAGGAATTGGCCGACCGCATCTCCGACGCGCTCAATTTCATGCGCGCCTGCGGCCTCGATCTCGAGGCCCATCCCGAGCTGCGCGCCACCGATTTCTACACCAGCCACGAGGCCCTGCTGCTCGGCTACGAGCAGGCCATGACCCGCGTCGATTCCACCACTGGCGACTGGTACGCGACCTCGGGTCACATGATCTGGATCGGCGACCGCACCCGCCAACTCGACCACGGCCATATCGAATATTTCCGCGGCATCAAGAATCCGATCGGGCTCAAATGCGGCCCGTCGCTCAAGCCCGACGAGCTGCTGAAACTGATCGACGTGCTCAATCCCGACAACGAGCCGGGCCGGTTGACGCTGATCGGCCGCTTCGGCTCCGACAAGATCGGCGAGCACCTGCCGAACATGATCCGCGCCGTGAAGCGCGAGGGCAAAGTGGTGATCTGGTCGTGCGATCCCATGCACGGCAACACCATCACCTCGACGTCGGGTTACAAGACGCGGCCCTTCGATCGCATCCTGTCCGAGGTGAAGTCGTTCTTCGCGATCCACGCCGCGGAAGGCACCCATGCCGGCGGCGTGCATCTGGAGATGACCGGCCAGGACGTCACCGAGTGTCTCGGCGGCGCCCGCGCGATCACCGACGAGGATCTCAACGACCGCTATCACACGGTCTGTGATCCCCGGCTCAATGCCGAGCAATCCATCGACATGGCTTTCCTGGTCGCAGAACTGCTCAAGCAGGAACGCGCCGGCAAGATCAGGCCGATGCCCGCCGCAGCGGGGCTCTAGAACCTTGCTGCGGATCTGGAAGGCCACGATCAATTCCCGTAACGGTCTGGCCTTTGCGTTCCACTCGGAGCAGGCCGTCCGCGAGGAAATCGTTGCGCTCCTCTTGTCGCTGCCGCTTGCATGGTTCGTCGGCGCGACCGCGATGCGCGCGGTCGAGCTGATCTGCGCGGTCGCGTTCGTGCTGGTGGTCGAGCTGCTCAATACGGCGATCGAGAAGCTTGCCGACCGGCTGACCATGGATCACGACAAGCAGATCGGACGGGTCAAGGACATGGGCTCGGCCGCGGTCGGTGTCGCGCTGCTGATGGCCGGCGCGTTCTGGATCATCGCCATCATCGAGCGATTGGGATTTCTTTAAAGCGCGTATCGCGCTTTAAACTGTTTTTTCAGCATGATCTTTTCGGAAAACCGCTTCACTCTTTTCCGGATCATGCTCTGATCGGAGCGCCATGACCGAACGTCTCAACGCATTCGCGGTCACGCTCGCCCAGCTCAATCCGACCATGGGCGACATCGAGGGCAATGCCGCGAAAGCGCGCGCGGCGCGCGTGCAGGCAGCCGCCGACGGTGCCGATCTCGTGCTGTTTCCGGAATTGTTCATCGCCGGCTACCCGCCGGAAGATCTCGTGCAGAAGCCTTCCTTTCAGGCCGCCTGCCGCGCTGCGATCGAAGCGCTGGCGCGCGAGACCGCCGATGGCGGGCCGGCGATGCTGATCGGCACGCCCTGGGTCGAGGAGGGCAGGCTCTATAATGCCTGCGCGCTGCTCGATGGCGGCCGTATCGCTGGCCTGCGCTTCAAATGCAATCTGCCGAATTACGGCGTGTTCGACGAGAAGCGGCTGTTTTCGCGCGGGCCTGCCGCCGGCCCCGTCACCGTGCGCGGCGTGCGCGTCGGTGTGCCGATCTGCGAGGACATCTGGCTTGAGGAGTCCGAGGACTATGAGAACGTGGTCGAGACGCTGGCCGAGACCGGCGCCGAGATCATCCTCGTGCCGAACGGCTCGCCTTACGCCCGCGACAAGGCCGACGTGCGCTTGTCGGTCGCGGTCGCGCGCGTCACCGAGAGCGGTCTGCCGCTGGTCTATCTCAACCAGGTTTGCGGCCAGGACGAGTTGGTGTTCGACGGCGCCTCCTTTGCGCTCAACGGCGACCTTTCGCTCGCAGCGCAATTGCCGGCGTTCGCGGAGAGCATCACCACACTGCACTTCACGAGAAGCGGCGACGATTGGCGTTGCACCGGGCCGATCGCCGCGCAGCCCGAGGCAGACTACGCCGACTACGCGGCCTGCGTGCTGGGCTTGCGCGACTACGTCGCCAAGAATGGCTTTCCCGGCGTGCTGCTCGGCATTTCCGGCGGCATCGACTCCGCGCTGTGCGCGGCGATCGCGGTCGATGCACTCGGTTCCGATCAGGTGCACGGCGTGATGCTGCCTTATCGCTACACCGCGGCAAGCTCGATTGCGGACGCCGGCGAGCTCGCCGGCCATCTCGGCATCCGCTACGAGGTGCTGCCGATCGCCGAAGCGGTGACCGGGTTCGAGACCATCCTGTCCGGCGTCTTCAAGAATCTGCCGCCCGATGTCACCCAGGAGAATCTCCAGGCCCGCACCCGCGGCACGCTGCTGATGGCGATCTCGAACAAGACCGGCCTGATGGTGGTGACCACTGGCAACAAGTCGGAGATGTCGGTCGGCTACGCCACGCTCTATGGCGACATGAACGGCGGCTTCAATCCGATCAAGGACATCTACAAGACGCAGGTGTTTCGGCTGGCAAGCTTGCGTAATTCGTGGAAGCCCGAGGGGGCGCTGGGGCCGGCCGGTGAGGTGATCCCGCCCGACATCATCACGCGTCCGCCGACCGCGGAGCTGCGCGAGAACCAGACCGACCAGGATTCGTTGCCGGCTTACGACGCGCTTGATGCCATCCTGGAGCGTCTCATCGAGCGCGAAGAGCCGCTCGATATAATCATCGCCGCGGGCTTTGACCGCGAGACGGTCACCCGCATCGACCATCTCCTCAACGTCGCCGAATACAAGCGCCGCCAGGCCGCGCCCGGCGTCAAGGTCACAGCCAGGAATTTCGGCCGCGACCGCCGCTATCCCATCACCAACCGCTTTCGCGACAAAGGCGAGCAGCTCGCCGCTCCGGATGAGACGCTGGTCTCGCGTGGGAGCAAAGCCTCGATCGACGCGTTTGAGGGGTGAGGCTGGCGCTTGCGCTGCCGTTTCCGCAACCGAGATCGGCGTTATTGTGCCCTCGCCCCTTGCGGGAGAGGGCAGCTCCGCTGTCGAAGCGAACTCATTCGGGTGAGGGGTCTATCTCCGCGTACTCATGTGCACATGTGAGCGGATAGAACCCCTCATCCGGCGCTTCGCGCCACCTTCTCCCGCAAGGGGAGAAGGGAAGGGCTATTACTTCTGTTGTTGCGGCAGGAAGCTCGGGCCGACCGAACGGATCGGCTTGTTCTCGGAAGGCGTCGCAGGGGTGCCGGTGTCCGCCGGCGGCGTTGCTGCCGGGGCGCCAGCAGTCGTCGGTGCCGGAGCCGCACCCTTCTTGCCATTGGCGGCAGGCGTGCCCTTGTTGAGCTGCCGCTGCTGCATTTTCTTGGCGCTCTCCTCGGTGACGATGATGTCACCTTGCTGTTCGGCCGACGCCTTGTCGTCGGCCGATTTGAGCGCGTCCGCCCAGGTCTGGCCCGCGGCCTTGCAGGAGCAGGACGGGTTGAACTCGCTGCGGAATTTGAACGCGGTCGGCAGCGCCGTGTAGGGCTGGCCGCTGGTGGAGACCGCGGAGTTCATGTCTTCACCGGGATTGCGATGGGTGTAGAGCACGGCCTCGGCGGCCGGGCACAGCGCCTTGCAGGTCTTCTCGTCGTCGGGGAAGCGCGCCGGCACGGTCGCAAACGAGACCGGGAAGTAGGCGCCGTCGCAGGTGCGCACGCACACGGTGCGATAGGTGCCTGATTGCGGGCCGAGATCGGAAGGCGGCACGCCTTGCGGATTGTTGGGGTTGTTGCCGCCGAACAGATTGCTCAGGAAATTGCCGCCGCCTTGCGACTGCGCCGCGTTGGCATATTGCGGGCCGCAATTGTTCTGCGCCAGCGCTGCCAGCACCGAGCGGCGCTGGTTGTCACGCTCGGGGCTAAAGCCGCCGGGGCCGCCGCCGCGCAGGCGTTCGAGATTGCCGGTGATCTGGTCCAGATTGGCGCGCATCTGCTGGATCTGGGTGTTGACCGGACCGCATTGCGCCGACTGGCCGCTGAACAGCGAGAAGAAGCCGGAGGAATCGCAACCCATGCGCTTGGCCTGCATGGTGACACGATCGAGCTCGGCCTGCTGCTTGGTCTGAGATTCCTGATAGCGGCGGATCTGGTCTTCGCGCGCGGGATCACCGCCGCCGCCACGATCGAGACCGGCGAGCTGACCTTCCAGGCGCGCGCACATCGGGTTGGGTCCGAGCCCGTTCTGGCCGGACTGAGGCGGCGGTCCCGGCGGGCCGGCCTGTGCGAACGCGTTATTGGCGAGCGCAACCGTGCTGAAGAGCACGGCAGAGGCAAGGATCGAGCGAGCACGGGAGAGAGACATAAATTCAGGCATATCCGCCATTCTAGCGAGGTCACGGCCAGGCGTGATGTGGGGAGGCCGGAGCGCGCCCTCCCATAGCCGCTTCCTGCGGCATCGTCACGTCGTTTCAGAGGCCAGCGATTGGGCCTAAGGTACGCCAGTTCCGAGCGAATTCAGCGCTGGCAGGTGATTGCGACATATTCGTCGCAATGGCCATGGGAGCAGTTTGCGCCGGATTTGGGGACAGAGCCGGTAATTTCGTCGGGATCGACCCGGCGATAGGCCGAAGCCTGGGCAAAATCGCGTGACTGGCAGTAGGTGCGGGCGACCTGCGCGCCGCATTTGTCGCTCTTGGCCAGGCACTGATCGACGCCGTAGCCGTCCGCCTGGTTCGGGATGATGAAGACGCGGGTCTCCGCGAGAGCGCTGGACGCCGCAAGGATGGAGGCGCAGGACATGAGCGCGAGCAATGATCGCATGAAAACACCGGGGCAAAAAATGTGAACTGCCAGTTCCAGAATGGGCTCAAATGGTTAAGGAGATGAACCATCTGCGCGCGGCGGCTGCGCATTGCGGAGATAAGACGGCGTTTTCGCGGCTCTCTTGACGCGGGGCCGCCTCATAGCCCATATGTTCCGTCATGAACGGTCTCCTCGTCATTTGCGCCATTTGCCGCGAGATTACGAGCTAGCGATTCGCTGGCTGGAGCCGTCTTTTCTCAAAACCATTGAGAGCACTGGACGCCCGGCCAACAGCCGACGGGTATCCTTATGGAATTGCGCCTTTACGATACGCTGAGCCGGGAAAAGCGCACCTTCGTGCCGCTCGATGCCAAGAACGTCCGCATGTATGTCTGCGGACCGACGGTCTATGACTTCGCCCATATCGGCAATGCCCGGCCGGTGATCGTGTTCGACGTGCTGTTTCGGCTGCTGCGCCATCTCTACGGTGAGGCGCACGTCAAATATGTCCGCAACATCACCGACGTGGACGACAAGATCAACGACCGCGCCGCGCGGGATTTCCCCGGCCTGCCGCTGAACGAGGCGATCCGGAAAGTCACCGAGCAAACCGGCAAACAGTTTCACGCTGACGTCGACGCGCTCGGCGCGCTGCGGCCGAGCGTCGAGCCGCGCGCCACCGAGCATATCGGCGAGATGCGCGAGATCATCGAACGGCTGGTTGCCGGCGGCTTTGCCTATGTTGCCGAGGATCACGTGCTGTTCTCGCCGCAGGCGATGAACGCGGCCGATGCCGGGCTGCCGCGCTATGGCGCGCTGTCCAATCGTTCGCTGGACGAGATGGTTGCCGGCGCCCGCGTCGATGTCGCGCCCTACAAGAAAGGCAACACCGACTTCGTGCTGTGGAAGCCGTCCAAGCCCGGCGAGCCGTCATGGCCGTCACCCGCCGGCGTCGCCGCGCAGGGGCGCCCGGGCTGGCATGTCGAGTGCTCGGCCATGGCCTGGAAGCATCTCGGCGAGCACTTCGACATCCATGGCGGCGGCATCGATCTCGTGTTTCCGCATCACGAGAACGAGGTCGCGCAGACCTGCTGCGCCTTCCACCGGGAGCGCATGGCGAACTACTGGATGCACAACGGCTTCCTGCAGGTCGAGAGCGAGAAGATGTCGAAATCGCTAGGCAACTTCGTCACGATTCACGAGCTGCTCGCGGACTGGCCGGGCGAAGTGCTGCGCCTGAATATGCTCAAGACGCATTACCGCTCGCCGATCGACTGGACGATGAAGTCGCTGGAGGAGAGCGCCAGGACGCTCGACGATTGGTATCGGGTTGCGGCTGACGTCGCATCCGGCAAGCCCGCCCCCTCACTGGTCGAGCCGCTGCTCGACGACCTCAACACGCCGCTGGCGATCGCGGCGCTGCATGGGCTGCGCGGCAGCGATGTTGGTGCCCTCGCGGGTTCGTTGCGTCTGCTCGGCTTTCTCTCCGAGAGTGCCGCGCAGTGGGAAGGACGCAAGCAGCAGGCGAGCGGCGTCGATGCCAAGGAAGTCGAGCGCCTGATCTCGGAGCGGACGGCCGCGCGTGCGCGCAAGGACTTTGCGGAGTCCGATCGTATCCGCGATCTGCTCGCCACGATGGGCGTTGCGATCAAGGATTCCAAGGAAGGGACGACGTGGGAGGTCGTACGATGAAGCGGCCCGACACGCCTTTTCCGCGGCACTGGTTCTATTACATCGCGCTGAAAATCCTGCTGCTCGGCGCTGCCGTGGCGCTGGCGCTGAAACTCTATGGGATGTGGTGAAGACGATGGCACAAGCACTCCCAAAGCCTGGCTTGCGGCCCTTCCTGCCGGAGGACGTGCCGGTTCTCGCCGCGATCTTCACCGCCAGCATCGAAGAGCTGACCGGCGAGGACTATAGCGAGGCCCAACAACAGGCCTGGATGGCGTCGGCGGAAGACGAAGAGTTCGGCAAGGGGCTCGCCTCCGACCTGACGCTGATCGCAACGCTGGAGGGGTCACCGGTGGGTTTTGCCTCGCTGCAGGGCAAGGATCATATCCGCATGCTCTATGTGCATCCGGCCGTGGCCGGGCAGGGCCTCGCGACCATGCTCGTCGATGCGCTGGAAAAGCTTGCGGGCGGCCGCGGCGCCGACAAGCTGACGGTCGATGCCAGCGACAACGCGCAGGGCTTTTTCGCCAAGCGCGGCTATGTCGCCATGCAGCGCAACAGCATCACTGTCAACGACGAATGGCTGGCCAACACCACCATGCAGAAGACGCTCGGCAGTGGACCCGCGTCGGGAGCGCTGCAATGAGCAAGGAGCGCCTCTATCTGTTCGACACCACGCTGCGCGACGGCGCGCAGACCAACGGCGTCGATTTCACGCTGACCGACAAGCAAATCATCGCCCAGATGCTCGATGAACTCGGCATCGACTATGTCGAGGGCGGCTATCCCGGCGCCAATCCGACCGACACCGAGTTCTTCGGCACCAAGCCGAAGTTTTCGCATGCGCGCTTCACCGCCTTCGGCATGACGCGGCGAGCGGGGCGCTCGGTTTCCAACGATCCCGGTGTGGCCGGGCTGCTGGAGGCCAAGGCCGACGTGATCTGCTTCGTGGCGAAGTCGTCGGCCTATCAGGTGCGCGTTGCCCTGGAGACGACGAAGGAGGAGAACCTCGCCTCGATCCGCGACAGCGTCGCAGCAGCCAAGGCCGCCGGCCGCGAGGTGATGCTCGACTGCGAGCATTTCTTCGACGGTTACAAGGAGGATTCCGGTTTCGCGCTCGCCTGCGCGAAAGCTGCTTATGAAGCCGGCGCGCGCTGGGTGGTGCTGTGCGACACCAACGGCGGCACCATGCCCAACGAGGTCGAAGCGATCGTCACCGAGGTGACGAAGCACATCCCCGGCGATCATCTCGGCATCCACGCCCATAACGACACCGAGCAGGCGGTGGCGAATTCGCTCGCCGCGGTGCGCGCCGGCGCGCGGCAGATCCAGGGCACGCTGAACGGCCTCGGCGAGCGCTGCGGCAATGCCAATCTCTGCTCGCTGATTCCGACCTTGAAGCTGAAGGCCGAGTTTGCTGACGCGTTCGAGATCGGCGTCACGGCGGAGAAGCTCGCGACCCTGGTCAAGGTGTCGCGCACGCTCGACGATATGCTCAACCGCGTTCCGAACCGGCATGCGGCCTATGTCGGCGAGAGCGCGTTCGTCACCAAGACCGGCATCCATGCCTCTGCCGTGCTGAAGGATCCGCAAACCTACGAGCATGTCTTGCCGGAGCTGGTCGGCAATCATCGCAAGGTGCTGGTGTCCGATCAGGCCGGCCGCTCCAATGTCATTGCCGAGCTCGACCGCGCCGGCATCGCCTATGAGAAGAGCGATCCGAAACTGTCGCGGCTGGTCGAGGAATTGAAGGAGCGCGAGGCGCAGGGCTACGCCTATGAATCCGCCAACGCCTCGTTCGAGCTGCTGGCGCGGCGCACGCTCGGCAAGGTGCCGCACTATTTCGAGGTCGAGCAGTTCGACGTCAATGTCGAGCAGCGTTACAATTCGCATGGCGAACGCGTCGCCGTGGCGCTGGCGGTGGTCAAGGTCGACGTCGCCGGCGAGCATCTGATCTCGGCGGCCGAAGGCAACGGTCCCGTCAACGCGCTCGACGTCGCGCTGCGCAAGGATCTCGGCAAGTACCAGAAATATATCGAAGGCCTGACGCTGATCGACTATCGCGTGCGTATCCTCAACGGCGGCACCGGCGCGGTCACGCGCGTCCTGATCGAGAGCGAGGACGAGAACGGCGACAGCTGGACCACGGTCGGGGTGTCCCCCAACATCATCGACGCCTCGTTCCAGGCGCTGATGGATTCGGTGATCTACAAGCTGGTGAAGTCGGGCGCGCCGGCGTAGGGCGGCGGTGCCACAAACGGGATGACGAGCAGGAGAGGGGGCGCGACCCATGATCGATCACATCTCTGTCGGCGTCAGCGATCTCCAGCGCTCGGCGACATTTTACGAGGCAACACTCGCCGCGCTCGGTCTCGCTCGCCTCGTCACGCGGCCGCGGACGATCGGCTTCGGCAAGGCCTATCCCGAATTCTGGATCAATCTGCGCGAGGGCATGCCGCACGTGCCGCCGGAGAGCGGCGTCCATATCTGCCTGCGGGCAAAGACGACCGTCGAGGTCGATGCATTTCACGCCGCAGCGCTGTCGGCCGGCGGCGCATCCGACGGCGCGCCGGGTATCCGCCCGCACGATCGCGTGCGTTATTACGCAGCCTTCGTTGTCGACCCCGATGGTAACCGGATCGAGGCGGTGACGTTTCCTGCGGACTAGAGCTTGCGCGCCATTTCCGGTGCGAGCTGCTTTTCCGCATCTTCGATCTGCGCTGCAGCCGATTTCAGCTTCGGCAAAATCTCTTCGATCCGATCGGCCTTGAGGATGTCGACCGAAAGGCCGGCGCGGATGAACTCGGTCTGGCGCATGTGCGACAGCAGCGAGAACAGCGGCTCCCAGAAATTATCGATGTTGGCCAGCAGCACCGGCTTGGCGTGACGTCCGAGCTGCTTCCAGGTCAATTGCTCGACCAACTCCTCCAGCGTGCCGACGCCGCCCGGCAGCGCCACGAAGGCGTCGGAGCGTTCGAACATCAGTCGCTTGCGCTCGTGCATGTCGGGGGTGACGATCATCTCCTGCACGCGCGTCAGCGCGTTTTCCCGCATCCGCAGGAAATCGGGGATGATGCCGGTGACAGTGCCGCCGTGATCGAGGACGGAGGTCGCCACCGAGCCCATCAGGCCGAGCGAGCCGCCGCCATAGACGAGGCGGATGTTGTTCTCGGCGAGCGCCTTGCCGAACGCCTTGGCGCCTTCGGTGAAACGGGGATTGGTTCCTGGGCCGGAGCCGCAATAGACACAGACGGTTTTGATCGTGCTCATTGGTGCCATGATGCATTGCAGCGAAGGGGCGTCAAGCCCAATCGGTGATTCGGGGCTTCCGGAAATCTACCGGTAAACCACGACGAACAATCCAAGATTCGCCATCTGGCGGGGTGCATGGGCATCGGTAAGGCTCTATATGACAAACGAAAATCCTTAATGGCAACGCAGCCCGCATTCGACGGGCTTTTCAGGCTTCTTGATGGACCAAGCTCAATCGCCCGCCGGCGCCAACGTTCCTGATCCCGCCGGGGGGCCGCTGGAGCGGGCCACGCTGATGGGCACGCTGGCGCATCTGTGGCCCTATATCTGGCCGGGCGACCGTTTCGACCTGAAGATGCGCGTGGTCTGGTCGATGGTGCTGCTGCTCGCCGCCAAGCTGATCACGCTGACGGTTCCTTTCAGCTTCAAATGGGCGACCGACGCGCTGACCGGCGCCAACAGTGCGCCAGTTCAGGCCGACAATTGGCACCTCTGGGTGATCGCCTCGCCGCTGCTGCTGACCGCCAGCTACGGCGTGATGCGCATCGTGATGGCGGTGCTGACGCAATGGCGCGACGGCATTTTCGCGCGCGTTGCCATGCACGCGGTGCGCAAGCTCGCCACCATCACTTTCATCCACATGCACGAGTTGTCACTGCGCTTCCACCTGGAGCGCAAGACCGGCGGCCTGACGCGCGTGCTCGAGCGCGGCCGCGAGGGCATCGAGGTCATCGTGCGCATGGTGATCCTGCAGCTGATCCCGACCATCGTCGAGGTCTCGCTGCTGATGGCCGTGCTGCTGTGGCAGTTCGATTGGCGCTACGTGCTTGCGACCCTCGTCACTGTCGCGGTCTACATGTACTACACCTACATCGCGACCGAGTGGCGGATCGGCATCCGCCGCAAGATGAACGATGCCGACACCGAGGCGAACACCAAGGCGATCGACTCGCTGCTCAACTACGAGACCGTCAAATATTTCAGCGCCGAGGCCCGTGAGTCACAGCGCTACGACCGGTCGGTCGCGCGTTACGAGGAGTCGAGCGTCCAGGCCTATACTTCGCTGGCCGTGCTCAACACCGGGCAGGCCGTGATCTTCACGCTGGGGCTGACCGCGACCATGCTGATGTGCGCGATCGGCGTGCGCAACGGCACCAACACGGTCGGCGATTTCGTGCTGGTCAACGCGATGATGATCCAGCTCTACCAGCCCTTGAACTTCATGGGCATGGTTTATCGCGAGATCAAGCAGGCGATCATCGACATCGAGAAGATGTTCAACGTGCTGGGGCGCGAGGCCGAGATCAAGGATGCGCCGGGCGCGAAGCCACTGGTGGTCTCCGCGGGCAATGTGCGTTTCGAGGATGTGCGCTTTGCCTATGAGCCGTCCCGTCCGATCCTCAAGGGCATCAGCTTCGAGGTGCCGGCCGGCAAGACGGTCGCGATCGTCGGCCCGTCAGGTGCGGGCAAGTCGACCATCTCGCGGCTTCTGTTTCGCCTCTACGACATCTCGGGCGGCAAGATCCTGATCGACGGCCAGGACATTCGCGAAGTCACGCAGGCGAGCTTGCGCGCGTCCATCGGCATGGTGCCGCAGGACACCGTGCTGTTCAACGACACCATCCGCTACAACATCCGCTACGGGCGTTGGGACGCCAGCGATGCCGAGGTCGAGCAGGCAGCGCAGCTGGCGCAGATCGATCATTTCATCCGCATGGCGCCGAAAGGCTACGAGACCCAGGTCGGCGAGCGCGGCCTGAAACTGTCCGGCGGCGAAAAACAACGGGTTGCGATCGCGCGCACCGTGTTGAAGGCGCCGCCGATCCTGGTGCTGGACGAGGCGACCTCCGCGCTTGACACCCACACTGAGCACGAAATCCAGGGTGCGCTCGAGCGCGTGGCGAAGAACCGCACTTCGCTGGTGATCGCCCATCGGCTCTCGACCATCGTCGGCGCCGACGAGATCATCGTGCTGGACCAGGGCCGCATCGCCGAGCGCGGCACCCACGCGAAACTGCTTGGGGAGGGGGGACTTTACGCCAGCATGTGGAACAGGCAGCGCGAGGCCGAGGCGGCGCGCGAGAAACTGGCGAGGATGGCCGATTCCGGCGAGGCGCCCAACCGGGAGCCACCGCCGGTCGCCGATGTCCTGACGGCGCCTGCGGCGGCGGAGTGACCTTGTCTCCGGTCCCAACTCTGGCCTAAACAACACCACCGCGCGGGACGACCTGCGCCATCAACCCTGAGCGGCAGATAGCGATGTCCATTCTCGATTCGATCCAGCGTCAGATCCCGCCGATCCACAAGGAGGGATATCCCTTCATCGGCGGCTTTGCGCTGGCAAGCCTCCTCCTGTTCTGGCTGTGGTCGCCGTTGGGGTGGATCGGCACCATCCTGACCGTATGGTGCGCGCTGTTCTTCCGCGACCCCGTGCGCGTGACCCCCGTGCGCGAGGGGCTCGTGGTGTCGCCCGCCGACGGCCGCGTCTCGATGATCACTATGGCGCTGCCGCCGGCCGAGCTCGGCCTCGGCGATCGGCCGCTGCCGCGCGTCTCGGTGTTCATGAGTGTGTTCAACTGCCATGTGAACCGCAGCCCGATCGCGGGCCGGGTGGACCGTATCGCCTACCGGCCCGGCCTGTTCATCAATGCCGAGCTGGACAAGGCGAGCGAGGACAATGAGCGCAACTCGCTGGTGATCACGACGCCGACGGCGCGGATCGGCGTGATCCAGATCGCGGGTCTGGTCGCCAAGCGCATCGTCTGCTTCGTCAAAGAGGGGCAGGCAATCGGCGCCGGTGAGCGCTTCGGTCTGATCCGATTCGGCTCGCGGCTCGACGTCTATCTGCCGCTGGGCACGAAGGCGCTGGTCTCGGAAGGCCAGACCGCGATCGCCGGCGAGACGATTCTGGCGGATCTTGCCGGAGACGACCCGAGCCGCGCCTACCGTGCCAATTAACCAATAAGTCGGTCCTGAGGGGCCTTCCGCCGCAATGGCGGAGGGGAACGCGGCTTGCTATATCTCGCCCCAAGGTGAGGACGAGCCATGACGCCTTATGACTTCAAAGATCCTGATGTGCGCCGCCGGCGGTTCCGCCCGATCCCGGTGCGCATGCTGGTGCCCAACGTCATCACGCTGCTGGCGATCTGCGCCGGCCTGACCTCGATCCGGCTCTCGATCGAGGGGCGGATGTCGCTCGCGGTCTACGCCATCGTGTTCGCGGCGGCACTCGACGGCATCGACGGCCGCATCGCGCGCATGATCAAGGGGCAGTCCAAGTTCGGCGCCGAGCTCGACAGCCTCGCCGACTTCGTCAATTTCGGCGTGGCGCCCGGCCTGATGCTGTATTTCTGGCAGCTGCACGAGCTCGGCAATGCCGGCTGGATCGCCGCCATGGTGTTTGCGATCTCCGGTGGCCTCCGCCTGGCGCGCTTTAATGCCACCATGGACGATCCCAACAAGCCGGCCTTTGCCGCCAACTTCTTCACCGGCGTGCCGGCGCCGGCCGGCGCGATCACGGTGCTTCTGCCGATCTATGTCGCGTTCCTCGATCTCGGCCGGCTGCCTGCGGCGGTGACGGCTGCGTATACGCTGCTGATCGCCTTCCTGATGGTGTCGCGCCTGCCGGTGTTCTCCGGCAAGACCAAGCGCATGCGCGTGCCGCCCGAGCTGGTGCTGCCGGCGTTCGTCGCGGTGGTCGTGTTCATCGCGATCCTGATCGCCTATCCCTGGCACGTGCTGTCCATCGGAACGGTGCTGTATCTGCTCGCTTTGCCGCTCGGCTACAAATCCTATCGCGACCAGGCGCGCGCGATGGAAGCCACCGCGCCGGCTGGAGGCGAGGTCTCCTCGCCGCCTTCGGCGCCGACGCTGGCAAACCTGTCGGAGCCGCCGCGCGAAGACGACCGGCCCGACCGGCTGCACTGAACGGCAAGCGCCAAGCAGCCAAGGCACTGAACAGCGAGACTTGGATATCTGCCATGAGGCGCCCTGAGTTGGGTTGAGGCCCGATCTCGGCTATATCGCCCGGTGCAGGCGGCACCGCACCAACAGCGGCCGCCAATCTGGGAGAGAACGCTGTGACGAATACTGCGACCGGGCCGCTGCCCGCTTCCGTCCTCGAAGCGCTGGGCCGCTATGACACGCCGACGATCTGCAATGCCATGGAGATCGTGGCGCCCGAGCGCCGGCTGATCGGCTACACCACCAAACCACTGGTCTGCCCATTTCCCGATCTGCCCCCGATCGTCGGCTATGCCCGCACGGTCGCGATCCGCTCGGTGCTGAAAAATTCACTACCGCCGGAAGAGCAGTCCAAGCGCCGCATCGCATATTACGAATATGTCGGTACCGGCCACGGTCCGCGCATCTCGGTGATCCAGGACATCGACGGTCCCGACGTCGGCTACGGTGCGTTTTGGGGCGAGGTGCAGAGCAACGTGCACAAGGCGCTCGGCTGCCTCGGCGTCATCACCGACGGTTCGATCCGCGACATTCCGCAATGGGCGCCGGGCTTCCAGGCGCTGGCCGGCTCGATCGGCCCGTCGCATGCGTGGGTGCATGCCGAGAGCTTTGGCGGCGAAGTGCGCGTCGCCGGCATGACCGTGAAGTCGGACGATCTGATCCATGCCGACCAGCACGGCGCCGTCGTAATTCCGCACGATATTGCCGCAAAGCTGCCCGAGGCCGCCGAACTCTGTGGCCGCCGCGAGACGCCGATCCTCGAGATCGCCCGCAGCCCCGACTTCTCGTTGGAGAAGTTGAAGGCTGCGCTGAAGCGCTCGGCGGAGATTCACTAACGGCGGGACCGCGATGATCTACGGTTGCGACGCCGCTCGCAGGCTGCCCTGTTCCGTCAGGAACAAGGCGGCCTGATCCGGCTCGCCGAGCACCGCGGCAGCGCATCCGATCAAGGTGAAGCCGCCGGCAAAATCCCACAGGGTGATATCTTCCGCATTGTCCGGCATGTGGATCAGGTGCGCTGCGATCCCGGCGAGGGCCGCCTCGGCAAAGAGCAGCACGCTGAACGCCGGCAGGACGAGCCCGGGTTCGAGCATGTGGAGCGCCAGCACTGCGGGAAGCGCGGTGAGAAGACTGAACAGCGTCACCATTGCGATGCCTTCCGCCATGAGGTGCCGGCCGGGTCCAGAATACCAATTGATCGGTCGCCCCCGATGTGGCGCAGGGCCGCAGCCGAAGGGATCGCGTGCACGGGTGACGGGTGCGCGCGACACCGTATGGTTAGCAAAATGTTGAGATCCGTGTCGGCAGTCGGCAAAAGCCGGCGCCTTTCAGCGCGCTGCGGCCGCCAGGCGCGCCGGCTCAACTTAACCTTTACGCGTCTTTAATCGCGGCTCACTAGGGTTTCCGATGCGGTTCGGGGTTGGGCCGCGCCATCGGCCAGGACGGCCGTTGTTGCGTTCGCGTTGGAGTCTCCCATGGATATCATGACGAGCATCGGGCTCGTGGCGGGCATTGTCGTCATCGCGACGATGATGCTGCTGGGCGGCGATCTCCACATGTTCGTTTCCGAGCATGCGATGATCATCATCTTCGGCGGCTCGACGGCCGCGACCATGATCCGCTTTCCGCTCTCGACGCTGATCCACGGCCTACCGCTCGGCGCCAAGTTTGCCTTCACTATGAGCCGTCTGTCGGCGCACGATCTGGTCGACGAACTCGCCCGCATCGCCGAGATCGCCCGCAAGCAAGGGCCGGTGGGTTTGGAAAAGGTCGAGACCGACGAGCCGTTCCTCGCCAAGGGCATCCGCTACGTCGCCGACGGCTACGACCTGGACTTCATTCGCGACAATCTCGAGCGCGACCGCGATAATTTTTTGATGCATCTGGATGAAGGCAGCAAGATCTACCGCGCCATCGGCGACTGCGCCCCGGCCTTCGGCATGGTCGGCACGCTGATCGGCATGGTGCAGATGTTCGCCAACATGACCGACCCGTCAAAGCTCGGCCCGTTCATGGCGACCGCGCTGCTCGCGACTCTCTACGGCGCGCTGGTCGCCAACCTGTTTTGTACCCCGATCGCCGACAAGCTGCATGGAAAGCTCCTGGACGAAGAGACCAACCGCACGCTGATCATCGACGGCATCCTGATGATCCGCGACTCCAAGAGCCCCACGTTGGTCCGCGAAATGCTGCTGGCCTATCTGCCCGAGAAGCACCGCCACGCTGAAGGCGAGCCGGTGCCGGCCTGAGGCCGCGCGCCGGGATTTGAGATATGGCCAAGAAGAAGCGCGGCGATTCACACGGAGGCGGTCACGGCTGGTTCGTGACCTTCGCCGATCTGATGGGCCTGATGATGAGCTTCTTCGTGATGCTCGTCGCGTTCTCGACCCAGGATGCCAACAAGCTGAAGGTCGTCGCAGGCTCCATGCGCGACGCCTTCGGTGTCCAGACCGAAGCGCGCTATTCCGGCATCGTCGAGTCCGACGGGCTGCCGACCCGCCCTCGGCTGAAGAACGTCGATCACATTCAGCCCGAGGACTCTTCCAACACGCCGACGCCGGACCAGGAGGATCGTGACCGCACGTCGGGCGCGAAGATCAAGGTCGACCGCAATTTTGCGCTGGCGGCGGCCTCGCTGCGCCAAGCGTTGCAGGACATGCCGGAATTGACCGAGATGTCGAAGCACATCATGTTCGAGGAGACCAAGCAGGGCCTCAACCTCGAGATCGTGGACCAGGACGGTCGCTCGATGTTCGCCGACGGCTCCAAAGTCCCCTATGACCGCACCCGCCGCCTGATCGAGAAGCTCGCTGTCCCGCTCAAGGCGACGCCGCTGCGCGTCTCCATCGCCGGCCACACCGCGGCTGGATTCGTGCCGACCCGCAGCGACTACGGCGCCTTCGATCTGTCGGCCGACCGCGCCAATGCCGTGCGTCAGATCCTCGAACGCGAGGGCCTGCCGGCCGCCCATGTCTTCGCCGTCGCCGGCAAGGCGGATACCCAGCCGCTGTTTCCGGACGATCCCTCGCTCGCGGCCAACCGGCGGGTGACCATCACCCTGATGCGCGAAGATCCGCCGCTGCCGCCGAATCTGAAGCCGTAGGGCGCATTCGAGCGAAGTGGACCCTGTTTCGCGCGAAGAAGCGCGACAAAACAAGGATGTAGAGCCAATTCCCGTTCAATCGGGGACTGAAGGCTCAGGGCTCTTGTGCCACCATCTTACCTGAGGCATGTCGTCGCGTGGGCAACGACCGTTGCTGCGCCGTCACAGCATCTGGCCCGGTGCCTGCTATGATGATGTGCCGATTGACAGGGGCGCCGGAACCGTCAAAAGGCGCCGGATCAATTCTCGGGCAGAAGCGTTCCAGTTTCATATGACGGCGAGCATCACATCGACCGAAGCTCCGGACGGGCCGGTCACCTCGGGTTTCTGGGGCCTGACGCTCGGGAGCATCGGCGTCGTCTTCGGCGACATCGGCACGTCGCCGCTCTACGCATTCCACGAGGCCGTCAGGGGCGCGGCCCATGGCCAGCCGGTCTCGCGGGTCATGGT
Source organism: Bradyrhizobium sp. BWC-3-1 (assembly GCF_032917965.1). Taxonomy (NCBI): domain Bacteria; kingdom Pseudomonadati; phylum Pseudomonadota; class Alphaproteobacteria; order Hyphomicrobiales; family Nitrobacteraceae; genus Bradyrhizobium; species Bradyrhizobium sp. BWC-3-1. Next base: position 5,523,993 of record NZ_CP136625.1, on the reverse strand, counting down.
GCTCGGCGTGCTCTCGCTGATCCTTTGGGCGCTGCTGATCGTCGTCACCGCCAAATACGTGCTGCTGCTGCTGCGCGCCGACAACAACGGGGAGGGCGGCACGCTTTCCCTCATGGCGCTCGGCCAGCGCGCGCTCGGGCGGCGGAGCTGGTTCCTGATGGCGCTCGGCGTCGTCGGCGCCTCCATGTTCATCGGCGATTCCATGATCACGCCAGCGATCTCGGTGTTGTCGGCGGTCGAGGGTCTGAAGCTCGCAACGCCCGCCTTCGAGCACTATGTCGTTCCCCTGACCGTTCTCATCCTGACGCTGCTGTTCGCGGTCCAGAGCAAGGGGACGGCACTGGTCGCCTCAGCCTTCGGGCCGGTGATGGTCGTCTGGTTCACCGTTCTTGCCGTGCTGGGTGCCGTTCACATCGCCGACGATCCGTCGGTGCTGGCAGCGATCAATCCCTATTACGCCCTGCAATTCCTGCTGTCGCACGGCACGATCGGCCTGGTGACACTGGGCGCGGTGTTCCTCGCGGTGACCGGCGGCGAGGCGCTCTACGCAGACCTCGGCCATTTCGGCCGCAAGCCGATCCAGTCGGCCTGGATGTTCTTCGTGCTGCCTGCGCTCCTGATCAACTATTTCGGGCAGGGCGCACTGGTGCTGTCGGATCCCAGCGCGATCGAACACTCCTTCTATCGCATGGTGCCCGAGCATTTCGTGCTGCCGCTGGTCGGACTTGCGACCGCGGCGACCGTGATCGCGAGCCAGGCGGTAATCACGGGGGCCTATTCCCTGGTCTATCAGGCAGTGCAGCTCGGCCTCCTGCCGCGCTTCGAGGTGCGCTTCACCTCGGAAACTCATGCCGGCCAGATCTATCTGCCGCGTGTAAACCGGCTGCTGCTGATCGGTGTGATGCTGCTGGTGCTGTTGTTCCACACCCCCAGCAATCTGGCTTCGGCCTACGGTATTGCGGTCTCCACCACCATGGTTGCTGACGGCATCATGGGCTTCATCGTGATCTGGAAATTGTGGAACTGGCGCGCGGCGACGGCCGCAGCGGTGATCCTGCCCTTCGTCGTGGTCGACATCAGCTTCTTCAGCGCGAATCTTCTGAAGCTGCTCGAAGGCGCCTGGGTGCCGCTGCTGTTCGGCGTGATCATGGCCGGGACAATCTGGACCTGGCGGCGAGGGTCCGGGATCCTGATCCAGAAAACGCGCCGCATCGAGGTGCCGCTGGACGATCTGATCCGGAGCCTGGAAAAGCGGCCGCCGCACATCGTCAAGGGCACCGCGGTGTTCCTGACCAGCGATCCCTCCTTCGTGCCGACCGCGCTGCTGCACAATCTCAAGCACAACAAGGTGCTACACGAGCACAACGTGGTCCTGACCATCGAGACCGCGCATACGCCGCGGGTCGATCTGTCGGAGCGGTTCCGGATGGAGAGGATCAGCGACAAGTTCTTCAAGGTCCGCCTGCGCTTCGGCTACATGGAGCAGCCGAACGTGCCCAAGGCACTCGCGATCGCGCGCAAGCAGGGCTGGCAATTCGACATCATGTCGACCTCATTCTTCGTGTCGCGGCGCTCGCTGAAGGCGTCGGCGCAGTCCGGCATGCCGCTTTGGCAGGACCATTTGTTCATCGCGCTGAGCCGGTCCGCCAACGACGCCACCGACTATTTCCAGATTCCCACCGGACGCGTGGTTGAAGTCGGAACCCAGGTCACCATCTAAACGGCGGCCGGCCAAGCCATGCAAATGTGCATGGCTAAGGTCCAAAATCTGGCTAGGCTATGCCGGCAGCGCAGGCCTATAAGCCCCGCGCCCTTCTGCCGTTGTGCAGTGAAGCATTTTTAGAGGCCACCAGGCTCTCCCATGACAAGTGATATCGCGATTCCCGCCCCGGAAACGGCGGCGGCCAATGGGCATGGCGACGCCCACACCACCGCCGGCTTCGGTGCGCTGACACTCGGCAGCATCGGCGTCGTCTACGGTGATATCGGCACCAGCCCGCTCTACGCGTTCCGCGAGGCGGTGATGGCGGCTTCTGGCGCGGAGGGGGTGCCGACGCCGGCGGCCGTGCTGGGCGTGCTGTCCCTGATCCTGTGGGCGCTCATCGTCGTGGTGACGCTCAAATATGTCGTGATCCTGCTCCGTGCCGACAACAACGGCGAGGGCGGCACGTTGGCGCTGATGGCGCTGGCCCAGCGCGCAGTCGGCACCCGCGGAACAACCATCGTCCTGCTCGGCATCATTTCCGGAGCCCTGTTCTACGGCGACGCCGTGATCACGCCGGCGCTCTCGGTGCTGTCGGCGCTCGAAGGCATGAAGGACGTCACCCTGCACTTCGAGCCCTACATCGTGCCGCTGACCGTGATCATCCTGGTCGGTCTGTTTGCCGTGCAGTCCCGTGGCACCGCTCGCGTCGCCGCCTTCTTCGGCCCGATCATGTGCGTCTGGTTCGCGGTGATCGCGATCGCGGCGATCCACCCGATCATCCAGCAACCGCAGGTGCTGTTCGCGCTGAACCCGCTCTACGCCGTGTCCTTCATGATCCACCACGGCATCATCGGCTTCGTGACGCTCGGCGCGGTGTTCCTGGCGGTCACCGGTGCCGAGGCGCTCTATGCCGACCTCGGCCATTTCGGCAAGCGGCCGATCCAGACCGCCTGGCTGTTCATCGTGGTGCCGTCGCTGGCATTGAACTATCTGGGGCAGGGCGCCCTCGTGCTCGGCGACCCCGGCGCGATCGTGAGCCCGTTCTTCCAGCTCTTTCCGCAAGGTTTTTTCCGCGGCTGCATGGTGGTGCTGGCCACCGCCGCAACGGTTATCGCGAGCCAGGCGGTCATCACCGGTGCCTATTCGCTGACGCGTCAGGCGATCCAGCTCGGTCTGTTGCCGCGGTTTGAAATTCGCCATACGTCCGAAGCCCATTCCGGCCAGATCTTCATCCCGCGCATCAACCAGCTCCTGCTCGTCGCAGTGGTCCTGCTGGTGCTCTTATTCCGCTCCTCCAGCGCGCTGGCCTCGGCCTACGGCATCTCCGTCACCGGGACCATGGTGGTTACGGCGATGATGGGCTTCGTGGTGATCTGGAAGGTATGGCGGTGGTCGCCGTTCACGGCTGCCGCCCTGATCGCGCCGTTCTTGTTTCTCGACCTCACCTTCCTGGCCGCCAATCTGCTCAAGGTGTTCGAGGGCGGCTGGGTGCCGCTGGCGCTCGGCGCGCTCATGATCATCCTGATGTACACGTGGCGGCGCGGCAGCCGGCTGCTGTTCGAGAAGTCGCGCAAGCTCGAATTCCCGCTCGCCGACCTGGTGGCCATGCTGGAGAAGCGGCCGCCGCAGCGCGTGCCCGGCACCGCCGTGTTCCTGACCAGCGACCCCCTGAGCGCGCCGACCGCGCTGATGCATAGTCTGAAGCACTACAAGGTGCTGCACGAGAAGAACGTCATTCTCACCATCGAGACCGCGCAGACCCCGCGCATCGATCCGGCCGAGCGGGTGAAGCTGGAACAGATCTCGCCGACCTTCTCCAAGGTGACGCTGAAGTTCGGCTTCATGGAATCGCCCAACGTGCCGAAGGCGCTGGCGATCGCCCGCAAGCTCGGCTGGCAGTTCGACATCATGTCGACCTCGTTCTTCCTGTCGCGGAGGGCGCTCAAGCCGGCCGCCCATTCCGGCATGCCGCGCTGGCAGGACCGGCTGTTCATCTCGCTCAGCCGTTCCGCCAACGACGCCACCGACTATTTCCAGATCCCCTCCGGCCGCGTCGTCGAGGTCGGCACCCAGGTGACCATCTAAGTGACGATCTGATCCTCCGTTGGAAGGTCGCGCTTCAAGTCGCTGCGATTTAGCTTTAACTTGCGCAAGGCAGCTCAAGCCTTTGTAGCGCTTGATTTTCGCGGGCCAAGAGGCGAGGTTGCCGGCCGCCGGGATCGCCCCGGCAGCGGCCCGCGACGTTGGAGGATGATGTGGCAAATCAAGTACAGGATCTGACCCCGGACGAGGTCTCCAAGGGTGTTGCGGAAGGGCGCTATCTCCTCGTCGACGTGCGCGAGCCGAACGAGGTCGAGGCCGAGGCTTATCCCTACGGCGTGGTCGTGCCGCTCTCGACCTTCGATCCCAAAGCGATCCCCGATCCGGAGGGTAAGGAGGTCGTGTTCGCCTGCCGCTCGGGCAAGCGTTCGGTGACGGCCTCACTGGCGGCGCAGGCCGCGGGCCTGCCTTACGACAAACATCTGGCCGGCGGCATGCTGGGCTGGAAGGCGGCGGGTCTTCCCAGCAAGGTCGGCGGCTGACCCCGCCGATGTTCAAGAGCTCGTCCCTCAACAAGGTCTTCGCAGACCTTCCCGTCACCATCTTCGAGGCGATGTCGCAGGCTGCGCGCGACAATGCCGCCATCAATCTTGGGCAGGGCTTTCCCGACGATCCCGGGCCCGAGGACATCCGCCGCGCCGCGGCCGAGGCCTCGCTGAACGGCTACAACCAGTACCCGTCGATGATGGGCCTGCCGGAACTCCGCCAGGCGATCGCGACCCATTACGGCCACTGGCACGGCCTCGAGCTCGATCCGATGAGCGAGGTGATGGTGACCTCCGGCGGCACCGAGGCCCTGACCTCGGCCATCCTCGCCGTGGTCCAGCCCGGTGACGAGGTGGTGTGCTTCCAGCCGGTGTACGATTCCTATCTGCCGATTATCCGCCAGGCCGGCGGCATTCCGCGCCTGGTCCGGCTCGAGCCGCCGCATTGGCGGCTGAATGAGGACATGCTGAAAAGTGTCTTCAATTCAAAGACCAAGGCGGTGCTTTTCAACAACCCCCTGAATCCGTCCGCGGTGGTGTTTCCGCGGGAGGACCTCGAGCTGCTGGCGCGCTACTGCCAGGAGTTCGACGTCATCGCGATCTGCGACGAGGTCTGGGAGCACGTCACTTTCGACGAGCACAAGCACATCCCGCTGATCACCATCCCCGGCATGCGCGACCGCACCATCAAGGTCGGCTCGGCCGGCAAGATCTTCTCGTTGACAGGCTGGAAGATCGGCTTCGTGTGCGCCGCGCCGCCGTTGCTGCGCGTTGCCGCCAAGGTGCACCAGTTCCTGACCTTCACCACCGCGCCGAACCTCCAGGCCGCCGTCGCCTACGGCCTCGGCAAGCCCGACGAGTATTTCCTGTCGATGCGCAAGGACCTGACGCGGAGCAGGGACCGCCTCGCCAAGGGCCTGGAGAGCCTCGGCTTCCCCGTGCTGAAGTCGCAGGGCACCTACTTCCTCACCGTCGACCTGTCCCCGCTCGGGCTGAACGAGAGCGACACCGAGTTCTGCTGGCGGATCGTGAAGGACTACAAGGTCGCGGCTATCCCGGTCTCGGCCTTCTACGAGCAGGACCCTGTGACCTCGGTGGTGCGCTTCTGCTTTGCCAAGAAGGACGAGACGCTCGACACCGCACTGGAGCGACTGTCGGACGCGGTGCGCGGGCGCAAGAGGTAGGGAGATGACCAACGTCAGCCGCTGTGGTTTTGGCCTTGCGATCGCCGCCGCGCTGACGTTGCTCTCCGCTCCTGCCGGGGCCGAGGAGCGGGTCGTCAACTTCTACAATTGGTCGAACTACGTGGCGCCCGACGTCCTCCAGGCCTTCACCAGGGAGACGGGCATCAAGGTGGTCTACGACACGTTTGACGCCAACGAGACGCTGGAGACGCGCCTGATGGCCGGCAAATCCGGCTATGACGTCGTGGTGCCCACCGCCTATTTCCTCCAGCGCCAGATCAAGGCCAACATCTTCCAGAAGCTCGACAAGTCGAAGCTGCCGAACCTGGCCAATGACTGGCCGGTGGTGACCGAACGTCTCGCGATCTACGACCCCGGCAACGTCTACGCCGTCAATTACATGTGGGGCACGACCGGCATCGGCTACAACGTCGCCAAGTTGAAGCAGATTCTCGGAGCGGATGCCAAGATTGACAGCTGGGACATCGTGTTCAAGCCGGAGAACCTCGCGAAATTCAAAGACTGCGGCGTCCACATGCTGGATTCCGCCGACGACATCTTTCCGGCGGCGTTGAACTATCTCGGGCTTGATCCGAACTCGACCAAGCAGGCCGACCTCGAAAAGGCCGCCGATGTCGTCACCAAGGTGCGGCCCTCCGTGCGCAAGTTTCATTCGTCCGAATATCTTAGCGCGCTCGCCACCGGCGAGATCTGCTTCGTGGTCGGCTGGTCCGGCGACATCATGCAGGCCCGCGCCCGCGCTGCCGAAGCCAAAAGCGGCATCGAGATCGGCTACGCCATCCCGAAGGAGGGCGCGCAGATGTTCTTCGATAATCTCGCGATCCCCGCGGATGCCAGGAACGTCAGCGAAGCCTACGAGCTGATCAACTATCTCTACCGTCCGGACGTGGCCGCCAGGAATACGGACTTCCTGTCCTACGCCAATGGCAACCTCGCCAGCCAGAAACTGGTCGATCCGAAAATCTTGAGCGACAAGAACATCTATCCGGACGAGGCGACGCTCGCAAAGCTGTTCGTCATCACGGCGCGTGAGCCCGCGACCCAGCGGGTCATCAATAGGCTTTGGACCAGGGTGAAGACGGGGCGGTAAGCACTACTGTCCGCTACCGCCACCTTCGGTGCAGCCACAGCCACTGCTCCGGATGCTCGCGGACCCAGCCTTCCACCACGCTCGTGATCGCCTGCGTGGTGCCCTGGATGTCGATCTTGCCGTCGGCGTCGCGCACCGGGTGGACCTCTTCGGTGATCTCGGCGGTGAAGCGGCCGCCGGGCAGGCGGATGACGCGGACGCCGTGGATCGGGCATTCGACCTGTCGTAACAGGCGCGCCAGCATCGGATTGGCGCGGGTCTTGCGGCCGAAGAAGGTGACCTCGACTCCGCCGGTCAGATACTGGTCGATCAGCATCGCGACGTGCTTGCCGTCCTTGAGCGCCTGGGCAAGCCGCAGCGGCGCGTCGCGCCCCGCCGGGATCAGCGTGCCCATGTTGACCTGTCGCATCTCCTGGATGATGCGGTCGGCGGAGGCGATATTCGGGCGGCGGTAGAGGATCGCTGCATCGAGCCCGTGTGCGACCGCGGCGAGCGCCGGTAATTCCCAATTGGCCAAATGCGCGGCGAAGATCAACGCCGGCTTGCCGTCGTCGCGGATTTGATCGAACAGCTCGATGCTGCGGCTGGGCAGTTCGATCCGACTGTTTTCTGGATGATCGCGGTCGTAATCCCAGACCTGGTCCATATGGGCGAATTCGGCGCCGACGCGACCGAGATTGTCCCAGACGCCCATCAGGATGGCTTCGATTTCCTCGGGCGACTTGTCCGGAAACGCCGCGGTGAGATTGGCGCGGCCGATGCGGTGCTCGCGCAGGCGCGGGCCGATCAGTTTGGTGACGCGTGCGAAAAAGTCCGAGGTCTTGGCTGGATCGAAATAACGCGTGGTGCGCAACATGCCGACGGTGGCAGCGCCGATCAGCCCTCCACCGATCGACTTTGCCGTCTGCCGCGCGCGGGCCTTCGTCCTCGCCGGAAGCAGCGCCATGCGTCCGGTCAGGCCGGTTCGCGGGTCAGGATCAGCGAGGCGTTCTGGCCGCCGAACCCGAACGAGTTCGACATCACCGCGGTGACGCGGGCATCGCGTGCCTTGTTGCCGACGACGTCGAACAGGATCGTGGGATCCGGATTGTCGTAGTTGATCGTCGGCGGGATACGCTGATGCTCCAGCGTCAGCAGCGAGAAGATCGCCTCGACCGCGCCCGCGGCCGAGATGGTGTGGCCGACCATCGACTTGTTGGAGGTGACCGGAATCTTCGAGACGAGCTCGCCGAACACGGCCGATGTCGTATTGTACTCCATCTTGTCGTTCTCGGGCGTCGCGGTGCCGTGCGCGTTGATGTGGTCGATCTGATCCGGCGTCATGCCGGCATCGGCCAGCGTCTTGTTCATGCAGCCGATGATCGGCTTGCCGTCGGGCGAGGAGCGGGTGCGATGGAAGGAATCGGTGAGCTCGCCGCAGCCGGCGATTACGCCGAGTATTTTTGCGCCGCGCGCGGTGGCGGCTTCATAGCTTTCGAGCACCAGCGCACCGGCGCCTTCGGCCATGACAAAACCGTCGCGGTTCTTGGAGAAGGGACGGGAGGCCGCCTGCGGCGGGTCGTTCTGGGTCGAAAGCGCCGAGAGCAGCGAGAAGCGCACCAGCGCCTCCGGATTCACGGTGCCGTCGGTCGCCACGCACAGCGCGGCATCGGTCTCGCCGCGGCGGATCGCCTCGACGCCGAGCTGAATCGAGGTCGCGCCCGAAGCGCAGGCCGTCGACAACGAGATCGGCGAGCCCTTGGTGCCGAAGGTCTCGGCGAGGTAGGCCGCGACCGAACCGAACATGAAGCGGTGGTGATAGGCGCTGTACTTGCCGCCACCGGAGATGCGCAGCAGATCGTCGTAATTGAAGTCGGGTTTGCCGACGGCGCGGCCGAGTTCGCGGCGCTGCGGCCATTCGACTTCGACCGGTGCGACCGCAAGAAAGAGAGGACCCGGGAAATCCGCCTTGGTGCCGATCCCGGCCTGGTCCAGCGCTTCCTGCGTCACCAGTTCGGCCATCCGTTCGGACAGGCCGGTGGAGGAGAACGGATCGACGCTGACGAAATCCACCGTGCCGGCCATCGTGGTTTTGAGGCCGTCGACCGGAAAGCGCGTGATGGTGCGGATGCCGGATTCGCCGGCGACGAGCTTCGCCCAATTGTCGGTCTTGCCGTTGCCGAGCGAGGTCATGATGCCCATGCCGGTGACGACGACGACGGGACGCCCGAGTTTGTCGCGTGGTGCAGTCATGTCGATCCCCGCTTGAGCTGGAGCATGATCCGAAAAAGCGTGACGCGGTTTTCCGAGAAGATCATACCCAAACAATAACCTGCCAAAGCGTAACGCGCTTTAGCTTACTGCCTCGACCAGCGCCATGCCTTCGCCGCGCCAGTGTCCGGCCCCCACCACCACAATCTGGGTGGGCGCTCCCTGCATTTCAATCTCGGTGCCCGTGGGATCGTTCGGCGGAAACAGCGCGCCGCGAGAGATCGACAGCGCGGCGAGCGCGATGCCGAGCGGGAATTGCGTCTCCATGGTGTGGCCGAACATCGTGCCGGTCGAGCGCACCGGGAACTCGGCGTGGCCCTTCAGGAAGGCGCGCTCTTCTGATGTCGCAGGCTCCGCGCCGGTCGCGCCGGATATGATCGCGCCCTTGCCGTCGCGCTTCGGCAACTTTGCCCAAAGCTTCTCCAGCGTCGCGGCCATGTCGCCGGGGGTCTTACGACGGGCAAGGTCGGCAACGACGCTCGACAGCTTTGCGAATGGTTTTGCGCCGCGCGCTTCCGCATGGGCCTTCGATTCCAGCACCAGGAACGCGCCAGCCGAGCCGAGCGCGAAGCCGGCGTGGTCCTTGCGCGCCCACACGGGGGCGAACTTGTCCTTCAGATTGAAGTCGCCGAATTCGTAGAGGACCATCAGGTCCTTGCGCTCGCCATTGTGCGAGCCGCCGATCAGCGCGATGTCGCTCTCGCCGGAGGCGATGCGCGACAATGCAATGCGGGCGGCATCGGCGCCGGCAACCTCTTCACCCATGAAGGTGCGCGAGGTGCCGCCAATGCCGTGCACGATGGCGATGTTGCCGGCGAGCAGGTTGGAGAGCTGGGCCAGGAACAGCGTCGGCCTGAGATCGCTCATCAGCCGCTCATTGAGGAAGCCGGGCGCGTTGGCGCCCTTGGCCTCGGCCGTGAGCACGCCGGTGTCGACGTTGAGATCGCGTTCACCGCCGCCGGCGGCGACCACCATGTCGATCTTCGACAGGATGTCCTTGTTGCCCTTGATCCCGGCGGAGTCGAGCGCAAGCCCGGCCGCATAGGTGCCGATGCGCTGCCAGGCTTCCATCTGGCGCTGGTCGCCCTTCTTGGGGATCTGGCTGTCGAAGGTGACAGGCATCAGGGGGTGCACGATGTAGGGTGCAAAGCCCTTCTCGTCGACATTGATGCGCTTCTCCTGAAGCGCGGCCCAGTTGGCGTCCAGGCCCTCGCCGAGCGAGGTGGCCAGGCCAATGCCGGTGATCCAGACTTCCGTCTGGGCAGGCTTCGAAGCAGTCTCGGTCATGGCAATACGGCCTGTTGCGGAAAGCCGACGCGTTTGGCGACCGCGTCCATGTGGGCGCGCATATCCGCATGGGGAAAGGGAATCTGCGTGAAGGTCAGCGTCGAATTCGCGCGCAGCTTGCCGCCGACCTTGATCTTGGCTTCGGTCACGGCGTAGCCTGAGCCCTGATGGGCCAGGCTCGCCTCGATGCTCATGAGATCGCCGGGGAAGACCGAGCCGCGGACCTTGGCCTCCTTGACGGCAGCCAGGATCGGCATACGCTCGAATTTGAGCACGCCAAGCTGAAGCCAGCCCGAGGCCTGCGCCATCGATTCGATCAGGAGCACGCCGGGCATCAGGGGATAGCCCGGGAAGTGCCCTTCGAAGATGGTGCTCTCCATCGGGACCTGAGCCTCGACAACAATCGTCTTCGCGTCGACGTTGAGGTCGACGACGCGATCTATCATGTGGAAGTATTCGAGTTGCATGACCGCGCGCTTAGGCGCTCGCGCCCTTGGCCGCAACCAGTTCGTCGATGCGGGCGCACAGGTTTTTCAGCACGAAATACTGCTCGGTGGTCGCTTTGCCGTCGTTAACCTCCTGAGTCCACTTTTCCAGCGGCAGCTTGATACCGAACTGCTTGTCGATCGCGAACGCGATGTCCAGGAAATCGAGGCTGTCGATGCCGAGGTCATCGATGGCATGGCTATCCGGCGTGATCGTGTCGCGCGGGATGTCGCAGGTTTCAGCGATGATCGTAGCGACCTGATCGAATGTGGAGGACATCACTAAGCCTTTGATATATTGCAGATGTTTGTCAGATTTTCCAGAGTGGAACGATGGGTGGGCATCGCGCCCCGATGACGCCCTCAACCCCCCTCTGGCCGGGTCGAAAGCCCGTATATCGGAGCGCCGCCCTGAGTTCAATGGAGCCGGACGGGTGTGGGGACCGGGCTGGGGACGCCCCGGCTGAGCCGTTTCGGCCGAAGGAACGCCAGCGGGCCTACCAGACGTCTTGCTTACCAGATGTCCTGCCTAGATGTGCGGCGTCGTGATCTTGACGCAGTCGCGGCGGCCCATCAGCACGCAATCCTGGGTCCGGCGCAGGTCGGCGATGCTCACCGCGAGCCAGATCCCGATCGCGGTCAGTGCGATGGTGAAGGCCAGCGCCGCGATATTGGCGAGCATGCGACGGCGGAAATCGTCCGGTTCGGTGCGGGGCTCCTCGTAGCGCGACAGGTCGAGCCGCTCGGGCGCGACGCGCAATTGCTGCACGCTAGCGTTGCCGCGGTGGGCCGTCGGGGAAGGCGAGGTGCGCGGCCTGAACTGGAGCACCCGGTGCTCGTCATCCGAGCTTATGGGCCGCTGGGTTGTCATGGTGCAGGGATCACTCCGAAGCAGCGATTTTTAGATAGCATACGTAGTGAACGCGTTGCAGAAAATTTTCTCAACGCGCACGTGCATTGCGCGTTCGCACTATCCTGCAGGACTGCGAACGAAGGACCGTGGAACCGTGGTCGTTCCGGGCCTGCAGAGGGTGCGATGCAATAATATCCACCGAGCCGAATGCATTTGCCGGCGCGGTGCCCATGACATAGTCCAGGGAACCTGACCACGCAGCTGCAACCATGTTAGGGGCCTTTCGACCATGACCAATACGCGCGAACCGAGAGTGCATCCGGTGTCGATCCTGTCGCTGCGGCCGACGCAGATGACGGTCGGGATGCGCGAGGTCAAGGAGAAGCGCAAGCGCTGGCGCGAGCACGACAAGAAGAAGCAGGCCGATCTGCTCGGCAAGCATATGATCCCCGTCGTGCACGGCCCCGACGAGCGCTATTACGTGATCGACCATCATCATCTCGGTCGCGCGCTGCACGACGAGGGCGTCAAGGAGGTGCTGGTCACCATTGTCGGCGACCTCAGGATGGTCGAGCGCGAAGCGTTCTGGGGCGTGATGGACAACAAGCGCTGGGTTTACCCCTACGACGCCAAGGGCGAACGGCGACCATTCCGCGATTTGCCCAAATCCGTCGTCGACCTCAAGGACGATCCTTTCCGGAGCCTTGCCGGCGAACTGCGCCGCATGGGCGGCTTCGCCAAGGACACCACGCCCTTCTCCGAATTCCTGTGGGCCGACTATCTGCGTCGAAAGCTGTCGCGCAAGGCTGTGGATGCCAATTTCGACAAGGCGCTCGAGAAGGCGATGTCCTCAGCCAAGAGCAAGGATGCGATCTATTTGCCCGGCTGGTGTGGGCCAGCGGACGATGATTAGGCGCAACGCTCGCAGCAGCGAGGCATGCGGCTCCGCAAACCGGATCTGATCACAGCCTCTTGAGCGAAACCATCTTCCGTCCGCACGAAGCAGTGCTGAAACCAAGCCGTGCCATCTGTTGGAATTGTCGAGCTCACACAGGAGGCCGAAATGCGCCGTCTGGTTTTCGCCGTTGCCCTGCTCGTGGTCGCTTCAGCCGGGATCTCGGCGTCGTTTGCCGCAGTTCACCATGCCAAGACGTTGACTTTTTCCGAGCGCTTTGCCCCGGCGCTCGAGTTGATGGCGCAGCGCTAGGACAGGTTCACGCCAGTTCAACCAGCAGCGTCGCGATCGATTTTGCGCAACCGCACAAAGGCGGCCCAGGCCCGCGGATAATCCTTGTCCGCGGGATCAATCGTAAGTAGCGCGCGGCATGCTTCCTTGATCTCCTCGGGCGAAGGACGCTTGGCCGGAACCCCGGATGATTTGGCCTCCTCCCAGCGAGCCTCGATGCCTTTCGCAAACGCCAGGGCCTCGGCGCTCGTCCGCTTCTGCGCCGATTTCGCCAGCGGATGGTCCGAGGGGAAGTTCGGCCATGCAGCCGGCGGCTGATCGACACGCCACGTCAGTTCATCTGCTTGTCGCGCCTCCACGCCCGAACCTGAATGCTGTGCTGCTGGCGCCCATCCTGCCCCTGCCGAGGCTGGCGAACCCGATGAGCCGGCTGATCTCCGCGGGACCGCCGAACCTGGCGCGACCGCCGCTGTCTGTGCGGCCAGCTGGCCAAGCTGTTGTTCCATCGTTCCGCCGCTGGACTTGGGGATGACTTTTTCGATGGTCTTGATCATCGACAGCGCGCCTGGCGATATCAGCGTGTTCTGGTCGGCAATTTTGTCGTCGGCCGCGCCTGGGCAGGGCTTGTAAGCAGAGCGCTGCGACGTCATCCGGCCGTCGTCGTCGATACGGGCAAAATCGATCGAGACGGTGTAAACGAACGCGGCCTCGACATACTGCCTCTCCTTGTCCATCGCTTTTACGGAGCCGCATACGTATCTTGCCTGGTCTGCATCGATCGTTCGCAGGCCGTTGAAGTGAGCTGAATTCGGCGCAACGAGGACGCGTAAGACGGCAGCCCGCGCCTTGCCGTGCTCCGATTCGAACATGCTCCATATCTCGTTCGCGTTGATGATCTCCGGCTGATAGTTCCATGCGTATCCGGCAGCGAAGAATGTCGTGCCAATACAGGTCGCGATAACAAATGCCCGCACGTTCATGAGAAGCCCCCCAACAGGCACGACTCATCCGCGTCTCCGGGGACGGAAACTGCGCAAGTTGTGCCAAGGCGTTTGTGCTAGTTGAGGGTGAGATTCTTAATTAAACGTGTGCGATTGCGAAAACACAGAGTTCCGGTCAAGCGGGAACTCATCCGCTGCATTGTGGCGATGCGTTCCTTCCGCCCTCGCGGCGGTCGGTCATTTCTTCGGCAACCGTCCCATCAGATAGAATTCGTCGTTCGGCCGCATGCCGGTGAAATTCGCCAGCCGGTTCGACAGTGCGAAGAAGGCGGAGATTGCGGCGATGTCCCAGATGTCGTCGTCGCTAAAGCCATGCGGCGCGAGCGCGGTGAAATCGTCCTCGGAAATCCGCTGCGCATCGGCCGAGACCTTCATCGCGAAGTCGAGCATCGCCTTTTGCCGCGGCGTGATGTCGGCCTTGCGGTAGTTCGTGGCGATCTGGTCGGCGATCAGCGGGTTCTTGGCACGGATACGCAGGATCGCGCCATGCGCGATCACGCAATACTGGCACTGATTGGCTGCCGAGGTCGCGACCACGATCATCTCGCGTTCGGCTTTGCTGAGGCCGCCGTCCTTCTCCATCAGTGCGTCGTGGTAGGCGAAGAAGGCGCGGAACTCGTCCGGGCGGTAGGCCAGCGTCAAGAACACGTTCGGCACGAAGCCGCTCTTCTCCTGGACGGCGAGGAGACGCGTGCGGATGTCGTCAGGGAGCGCATCGAGGGCGGGAGCGGCGAAGCGTTGCACAGGCTTTGTCATGGGCATGGATTCCGGCTTGGGGCCGGCAACCATAGTCGATGCGGGTGCCATGCTCAACGTGACGCCAGGCTCGCAATGCCGGCGCTGGAAAACGAGCGTCGCTTTACCGCAGCGGCTTCTTCAGCAGCGAGAAGCGGTCCGGATCCAACCCCATCGACGGTTGCAGCATCGGAGTTTCGATGCTGGAGAGCGTCTTCGCGGGCGGCGCCGAGAACACCGGATCGTTCGGCACGTCGCGCTGCGAGGTGGCACCGCGCCAGCGCTCGAGCACGGCGCCGACGAAATGCATGTCGTGACCGGAGGTGACGGAGGGCACGCTGCTGATCGTGGCTTCGCCGCGCGGCAATTGATGCGGCGGCACCTCCTTGAAGCGCAGCCGCGTCGGCAGCGCGACACCTTCGCCGAATGCCAGCACTTCTCGGGTGCCGAGCGAGGGCACGAACGAAAGCAGGTTCGCGGCCGCATCCGACACCGCGGCGCGCAGCAGCGCCTGGTCGCGCTCGTTGGCAAGGCGCATCGTGAACAGCGTGTTGCACTGGGAGATGATGGTGGCGTCGAGCTCGGCCGGACGCTGGGTGATGAGGCCGAGATAGACGCCGTATTTGCGGCCTTCCTTGGCGATGCGCGACACCGCCTTGCGGGTCGGCCCGAAGCCGACATTGCGATCGGCCGAGGCGTAGCGGTGAGCCTCCTCACAGACGAACAGCATCGGCGAAACGCCATCGCTCCACAAGCCGAAGTCGAAGGCCATGCGGCAGAGCACCGAGACGACGGAATCGATGACCTCGGCCGGGAAGCCGGCGAGCTGCATCACCGTCATCGGTTTGCCGTTGGCCGGCAGGCGGAACAGATGACTGATCACCTCGGCCATGGTGTCACCGCCGACATTGGCGTTGTCGAACATGAAGGCGTAGCGCGGGTCGTTGCGGACCGCCTCGATGCGGGAGATCAGCTTGTGATAGATGATGCGCGAGGAGCGGTTCTCGAGCTTGCCCATGCGCTCGTCGATCAGCGACATCAGATCGACCAGGCGATAGGGCACCGGCGTATCGACGGTGTAGCCGATCTGCTTGGGATCGATGCGCTTCAGGCCAATGCGGTCGGCGTTCTGGTACTGGGTGTAGACGCCCTTGGCGAGCGGAATGACCTCGGCGAGGACGTCGAGCTCCTCAGGCACGCCGGCGCGGCCGCCGAACAGCACGTCGACGATTTCCTCGAAATTGAACAGCCAGAACGGCAGTTTCAGATTGCGCGGGTTGAGCACCAGCGCGCGGTCGCCGAAGCAGCGGCCATATTCGTTGTGCACATCGAGCAGGAAGATGCGCAGGTTCGGGCGTGCCTTGAGGATCTCGTTGAGCAACAGCGACACACCGGTCGATTTGCCGACGCCGGTCGATCCCAGCACTGCAAAGTGCTTGGAGAGCATTTCCTCGATGTCGACATAGGCGACGACGGAGCTGTCCTGCTGAAGGAAGCCGACATTGATCTGGTCGGAACCGGTGGGCGCGTAGATCGTGCGCAGCTCCTGGCTCGTGATCAGGTCGACCGAATCGCCGATGGTCGGATAGTTGGTGACGCCGCGCTGGAATTTGGCCTTGCCGGTCGCGTTGAGGATTTCGCCCAGCAGGTCGACCGAGGCGATGGCGATCAGATTGTCGTTGCTCGAGAGGTTCTCGCAGGACACCTCGGTGATCATGGCGACGATGACCGAGCTGGCGCAGCGGATACTGACGAAGCGGCCGACGGTGGCCCGAACTTCCGAGACCGGCATGCGGCTTTCAGCCAGCAGCCCGACCCGGGCGAGCGATCCGCGAACCGAAATCACGCGTCCAAAGGATGTCACAATGAATGAACCTGGCAAGAGCAACGGGTTGCCCGGACTATGCACGGCCGTCGCTGGACAAACGGTTAAGCGGCAGGCGCCGGCGCTTCGTTAAATCCGCGACAATTCGGGTGCGAGGTTTGTTCCCAATACATACTCCCTGGCAGTAGCGGCGGAAAATGCTGCTTTTTCCCGGCCGACGGGCGAGAGTGCTTAAGAGAGATTTTACCATTCGGGCAGTCGGTCCGCGGTTCCGGGACGGGTTGGTCATCCTGGATGGTCCGTCATCCGTTCCGGGCGGCGATGTTTGATTTGTTGACGGGACCTAATCATTTGTACATTGGTACAAATAAACCGGCGGCCTTGTGCCGCCCACCGGCGCGTGAGTGGATTGCAGCCTGTGCCAGATCGCGGGATCCGGTCCAGCGGATCGCAAGCCACGTCTTGGAGGACACCATGCAGCCCGAACCGATCCTCGATCTCGCTCATCTCGGCCACATGGAGCTGTTGACACCCAAGCCGGACGAGAGCCTGAAATTCTTCGTCGACGTGATGGGCATGACCGTCAGCGGACAAAAGGGCGAGTCGGTCTATTTGCGCGGCTGGGACGATTACGAGCGCTATTCGCTCAAACTGACGGCGTCGAAGACATCGGGCATGGAGCACATGGCGTTACGTGCGCGCAGCCAGCAGGCGCTGGAGCGTCGCGTCGCGGCGCTGAAAGGGTCCGGCTTCGACATCGGCTGGATCGACGGCGACATGGGGCAGGGGCCGACCTTCCGCTGCCGCGATCCCGATGGACACATCGTCGAGCTCTACTACGAGACCGAATGGTATCAGGCGCCGCCCGAGCTGAAGCCCGCACTGAAGAACCAGGCGCAGCGCTTTCCCGCGCGCGGCGTCAATGTCCGCCGCCTCGATCACCTCAATTGCCTCGCCGTGGACATCAAGGCCAACCGGGAGTTCTTCGAGAATTATCTCGGCTGCCGCCTCACCGAGCAGATCGTGCTGAACGACGGCCGCGAAGCGGCGATGTGGCTGACGATGTCGAACAAGAGCTACGATTTCGCCTATTCGCTCGATCATTCCGGCACGGCCGGCCGCTTCCACCATGTCACTTACGCGCTCGACAGCCGCGAAGAGATTCTGCGCGCTGCCGACATCTTCCTGGAGAACGGCATCCACATCGAGACCGGCCCGCACAAGCACGCGATCCAGCAGACCTTCTTCCTCTATGTCTACGAGCCCGGCGGCAACCGCGTCGAAGTCGCCAATGCCGGCGCGCGCCTCATCCTCGCGCCCGACTGGAAGCCGATCGTGTGGACGGAAGACGAACGCAAGAAGGGGCAGGCGTGGGGCCTCAAGACGATCGAGTCGTTTCACACGCACGGCACGCCGCCGGTGCAGCACAAGAAGTAGCGCTCAGTTCGCGGCGGCTCTCACACGCGCAATCGTCTCCTTCACACCGATCCATGCTGGCCTGTCGGGTGCGAACTGCTTGCGCAGGAAGGTGACCAGCTCCTCGACCTGCGCATCGCTCATGCTGTTCTTGAAGGCCGGCATATAGCCGAGATTGCTCGACACCGGCTCGGCGATGCCGTGCAGGATGATTTGCACGAGATTGTCCGATGTGGCGCTGTGCAGGTTGCTGTTGAGGGCGAGCGAGGGGCGGCTGCCGAACAGCGCCAGGCCGCCGACCTCGTGGCAGACGGCGCAGGCGCCCTGATAGAGGCGCGCGCCGGTTGAGGACGCCATCGTGACTTGCGTTGAAGCTTCTAGCTTCAGAGCGATCGCATCCTGCGCTTTCCTATCGGTCGCGGTGTCATTGAACGAGTTGAGATAGACGGCCATGGCGCGGATGTCCTGGTCGGGCAGGGCCGCCAGATCCCTGACGATCGGCGCCATCGGCCCAGCGGCGACGCCATGATATCGCGAGTGGCCCGTGCGCAAATAGGCGAAAAGCTCGTCTTCGTTCCACGGGATCGGCGCTTGCGACAGCGACGTCAGCGGCGGCGCCTCCCAGCCCTCGGCAAAACCGCCGGCGAGATAGGCGTCACGCTGCTCGGCGCCGAGCGTGTTGCGCGGCGAATGGCAGGCGCTGCAATGGCCGAGACCTTCGACGAGATAAGCGCCGCGATTCCAGACCTTGGATTTCGCGGGATCAGGCTTGAACTCTCGCGTCTGGTGGAACAGCGCATTCCATCCGGCAAGTAGCGGGCGGAGATTGAACGGAAAGGCGAGCGTATTCGCAGGCTGCGTCGCGCGCACCGCAGGCTGTGCCATTAGATAGGCATAAAGCGCCTGCATGTCGGCATCGCCAGTCTTCGAAAAGTGCGTGTAGGGGAAGGCGGGATAGAGTTGCCGTCCGTCGCGATGCAGCCCGTCGCGCATCGCGCGCTCGAATGCGGGATAGGACCAGGCGCCGATGCCGGTCTCGACGTCGGGCGTGATGTTGGTCGCGTAGATCGTGCCGAACGGCGTCTCCAGCGCGCGGCCACCGGCGTTGAGCGCACCGCCGATCATGGTGTGGCACTCCGCGCAATTGCCGAGTGCGGCCAGTTGTTGCCCGCGCGCGATCGTCGCTGCGGAATAGACCGATGGGTCTGGCCGCGCGATCGGTGCGATGGCGCGGCCGGGCAAAACAGCCGCACCGATGCCAATCGCCGCGGTGCAGACGGCCGCGACCGTCGCGAAGATGCCGGCGCGTTTGGCGAATGGATTCTCCCAGATACGGGATGGTTGTGGCGCAGCGGGAGCGGGCAGCGCCTGCCGCGTGGCCGGCCCGCCGCTGTGCAATCCATTCAGGATGCGCTCGGGCGTGAACGGCGGCTCGCGAAATCGCACGCCGGTGGCATCGAAAATCGCGTTCGCAATCGCAGCCGCACTCGGGACCGAGGCGGATTCGCCGACGCCGAGCGGCGGCTGGTCCGGCCGCGGCAGCAACAACACGTCGATCTTGGGCACGTCAGGGAAGGGGATGATCGGATAGGCGCCCCATTCCCGCGCCGCGACTGCGCCGCGCTCGAACGAGACCTCCTCCATCAGTGCGCGGCTGGTTGACTGGATGACGTTGCCATGGATCTGGTGGCGCACACCGTCCGGGTTGATCATCAATCCGGAGTCCTGCCCAGCAACCACGCGCGTCACGCTGACCTCGCCGGTCGACTTGTTCACGGCAACGTCGGTGACCCAGGCCGACCAAGCCGCGCCATAGCCGGGGAATTTGCTGTGGACGTAGAGCGCATAGGCAAAGCCGCGCCCATGCACGATCTCGCCGTCTTTCTCTTCGCGCACCGGCCGCGGCGTCCAGCCCGCGCGCTCGGCGACAGCATGGACGAGATCGACGGCGCGCTGGTCCTTCAGGTAACGCAGACGATATTCGACCGGGTCAACCCCGGCCTCGGTCGCGGCCTCGTCGATATAGGATTCATGCGCAAAGGTGTTGGGCAGGGCCGAGACGCCGCGAAACCAGGACGCGCGCACGATCGGCGCCATGTCGTGGGCGACGACGCGCATGTGGCCGTAATCGTAAGGCGGGATCGCGGTGCGGTCGCCCATCTGGAGGACGTCCGGCCTCGGCGATATCCGTCCCGTCAGCAACAGCGCCAACGTCGGCGCGGCATTCGACGGATAGCGCGTAGCGAGATCGTAGGCAGCGACGTCGCCCGCCGCATCCAGGCCGCCATTGACGTCGATGAGCTGCGCGGCGCCTTTGGGCTCCCAGGCGTGTTCCTGCTCGCGCGTCAGCTGTACGCGCACGGGCCGGCCGACCGCGCGCGAGAGCAACAAAGCGTCCGCGGTGACATCGTCGGCGCAGTTGCGGCCGTAGCATCCGGCGGCCTCCAACCTGATGACCTCGATCTCGCTCTCGGGACGCTCGATCAGCAGTGACAGGTCTGCGCGCAGCACGTGCGGGTTCTGCGTGCCCGACCAGACACGGATGTTGCCGTCCTGGAAGTCGGCGACCGCGCAGGACGGGCCGATCGAGGCATGCATCTGATATGGCCAGACGTAAGTGCGCCGCATCGGTTTGGCCGCGCCGGCAATGGCAGCATCGACATCGCCCTTGTCGATCAGCGTGCGCGGCGTGGACGGGTTGGCACGAAGCGCCGTCTCGACGTCGGCGAGATCGGTCAGTTCAGGCGTCGGTCGCCAGCTCACCGCAAGCTGCTCCGCCGCGCGGATCGCGTTCTCCTCGCGCTCCGCGACGATTCCGACGAAATCGCCGATGCGTACGACGGCCATGATGCCGGGAATGTCGCGCACCGAGGATTCATCGACCGAAATCAGGCTGGTGCCGACGAACGGGCCGGCGTCGACGCCGGCATAGGGCGGGCGCACCACGCGGCCGTGCAGCATGCCCGGTATACGGATGTCGTGCACGAACGTCAGCTCGCCCGTGGCCTTGGCGGGCAGGTCGACGCGTGGCATCGATTGGCCGACAATGGCGTAATCGCCGACCGGCTTGACGGCGACGTCGTCGGCAAGCTCGAGACGAATGGTCTCTCCGCCGATCAACTCGCCATAGCTGACGCTGCGATTGTCGTGCCCGCGCACGAGGCCGTCTTCGATCCTGAGATCGGCTGCCGGCAGCTCCAGGCGCTCGGCCGCACGTGCGATCAGGAAGTGACGCGCCTGCGCGGCGGCTTTGCGCAGGGGAACGGCAGTGATCTGAATGGTCTCGCTTGCGATCGTGGCGCCCTGGTTCGGCACCGTTGCGGTGTCGCCGAGCACCACGACGAGGCGGGCAAAGGAGACGTCGAGCTCTTCAGCCACGATCTGGCCAAGCGCCGTGCGGATGCCGGTGCCGAGATCGACATGACCATTGTAGGCTGTGACCGAACCGTCCGCGGTGATGCGGACGAAGGTCTCGGATGTGCACTCGTCCACCGTGCGGACGACGACGAGCGAGCCGGATTGCAGCTCAGCTCCGTTCGGATGCGGGGAGGCCATCAATCACCGGCCTCGGCAAGCTGACCAGACGCACGCATCACGGCGCGCAGGATTTCGATATGCGTGCCGCAGCGACAGAGATTGTAGCGCAGCGCCGCCAGCGCCTCCTGTTCGGTGGGCTGAGGGTTGATCGCAAGCAGCGCCTTGGTCGTCATGATCATGCCGTTGAGACAATAGCCGCATTGCGCGGCCTGCTCGTCGATGAAGGCCTGCTGCACCACATCCGGCTTGTCGCGGGTACCGAGCCCCTCGAGCGTCACGATGTCGCGGCCGGCGCAGCCACTGATCGGAATGACACAGGAGCGCGCCGCCGCGCCATCGATCAGGACAGTGCAGGTGCCGCATTCACCGAGGCCGCATCCGTATTTCGCACCGTTGAGCGCGAGATCGTTGCGCAGCACGTAGAGCAGCGGCGTGGCTCGCGCCGCAGTGATCTCGTGGATTCTGCCGTTCACGGTGATGCGGATCGGTGTCTGCGTCATCCTCGTTCCCAAATCGACTCGTTGAGCGCCGCGGCCAAGGCTTCGCGAAATTCCAAGTCCGCGCAAAATCTACGTTGTGACGATACCGTTTGTACACAAACGTGCAAGCCGGACATGCCGCAGTGCAGCGCGAGTGCCTTCTTTGTGGACAGGCCGGATAGGCAAACGAGGTTTTATGCGGCAGGCGTATGTTTTGCGCCGCACAGCCGCTTGACAGTCATCGGGAGGGCGCGCAACATCGTTCGTGTACAAATGATAACTGCACTGTCGGCTGGCTTTGACATGGTGACTGAACCTACGAGCGCCGCCATCGACAAGATCCGCTGCGATGCGTGTCCGGTGATGTGCTACATCAAGCCGGGCGCGGCGGGCGCCTGCGACCGCTATGCCAATCACGAGGGCAAGCTCGTCCGCGTCGATCCGCATGTGATCCTGGAGCGCACCGTGTCCCATGGCGGCAAGCTCGTTCCGTTCAGCCGCACCGAAGATTGGGACGGCAAGATCGTCCACGAGCCTTCCACCTTTGTAACGGCGATCGGCGCGGGGACGACCTATCCCGACTACAAGCCGGCGCCGTTCATCGTCTCGGCGGAGGTCGATGGCGTCGACATGGTGACTGTTGTCACCGAGGGCATCTTCTCCTATTGCGGCATCAAGGTGAAGATCGACACCGACCGCTATCTCGGGCCGGAGACGGCGACCGTTCGTGCACAAGGCGAGGCGGTCGGTCATGTCACCACCAGCGAATACGGTTCGCAGATGCTGTCGCTCGGCGGTGTGCACCATCTGACCGGCGGCTCCAAGAAGGAAGGCCGCGTCACCTGTGACACGCTGATGGACCTCGCAAATTGCAAGGCGGTCGAGCTCACCATCGACGGCGGGGCGAGCGTGGTGGTGCAGGCCGGCCAGGCGCCGATCGTCAACGGCATGAAAGAAGAGCGCATGCGCGTCGGCTGCGGCTCGGCGACGATCGGCATGTTCGCCAAACAATGGCACGGCAAGGTCGACGAGGTTGTCGTGGTCGACGACCATATCACCGGCGTGCTCTCGGAGCATCAGGCCGGCAAGCTGCTCGACATCGCCGATACCGGCATCAAGATGAAGGGGCGCCGCTCGACGCCCGGCCGCTATTTCCAGGTCGCCGATCCCGGCACGGGTTGGGGCGGCACCAATATCTCCGATCCGCTCGCAATCCTGGGACCGTTCGACGCGAAGGAGGCCAAGCCTGGCCTCTCGATGCTGATGGTCTCCACGACGGGCGAGCATTCGTCCTATTACGTGCTCGACGAAGCCTTGAAGCCGGTCGAGACCGAGATGCCGGATGACCTCAAGTTTTCGGTCGAGCGCATTCAGGAGAATTGCGAGCCGGCGCTGTGCACGGTGCTGTTCATGGCGGGCGCCGGTGGTTCCTTGCGGGCGGGCGTGACCGACAATCCGGTGCGGCTGACGCGCTCGGTGAAGGAGGCGCTGACGCGCGTCACCAGTGGCGGCGCGCCGGTCTATGTCTGGCCGGGCGGCGGCATCACCTACATGGTCGACGTGACGCAGATGCCGGCGGGGGCATTCGGTTACGTGCCGACGCCCGCGCTGGTGGCGCCGATCGAATTCACGATGAAGCTGTCGGACTATGCGGCGCTCGGCGGGCACATGGATTATGTGAAGCCGCTCGCCGAAGTTCAGGGCGGCGACGATGTCCGCCAATTGCCCTGGCAGAACCCGATCCCGGGCCCCCGGGTATGACAAGGCTCCCGCAAATCGCGTTGCTGTCTGACGGCCGGCGGCTGCATTTGCAGGATGGACCGATTGACCTGATCGTCGAGGCGAGGGGGGCGGCCGACGCAGTGCGCGAGGCCTATAAGGCTGCGGCCGAACGGTTCACCGGGCTTCTCGACGAGCTCTGCGCGGAACTGCCGGAACTGCGGACCGTTGTCGAGGAGCGGACCTCGTTGAGAGGCGTTGTGGCGCATCGCATGCACGCCGCGGTGGCGCCCTATGCCGGTGATGGCTTCATCACGCCGATGGCCGCTGTGGCCGGCAGCGTGGCGGAGGAGGTGTTGGGCGCAATGCTGAACGCTGCGGCGCTCGATCGGGCCTATGTCAACAATGGCGGAGACATTGCCCTGCATCTCGGCGAGGGCGAGCATTTTTCGGTCGGCCTGATGGACCGGCCCGATCGCGACGGCGTGATGCGGACAATCAGGGTGGACGCCGATGATCCCGTGCGTGGCATTGCGACCAGCGGACGGCACGGCCGCAGCTTTTCCCTCGGGATTGCCGATGCGGTGACCGTGCTGGCCGGAACGGCGTCGCAAGCCGACGCGGCCGCGACGATCGTTGCGAACGCCGTCGATCTGCCGGGGCATCCCGCCATCATCCGAAAACCTGCGAACGAACTTCAGCCCGACAGCGATCTTGGCGCGCGGCTCGTGACCCGCAACGTTGGTGGATTGTCGCAGAACGAGATCACCACCGCGCTCGAATCTGGCGCGGAATGTGCACGGCAATTATTCGATCGCGGATTGATCGAGGGTGCCGTGTTGCAGCTTTGTGGTGATATGATTGTCATCGGGACCAAGGATATTGAACGGCAACGATCGCGCCCGCTTGTACAAGAGAACGCGGTCCATGCCTGAACTGGGAAGCGGTTTGAGGAAACAATCATGAGCGCGATCATCCGCAAGATCGTCACCGTCGTCGAAGAGACGCAGATGGAGATGGGCCGCCAGGTCTCACCGCCGACGCGGCGTGCGGCGGCGATCGCCGTGATCGAGAATCCGTTTGCTGGAAAGTATGTCGAGGATCTCTCGCCGCTGATCGCGATTGGCGAGGAGCTCGGCGAGCTGCTCTCGAAGCGCGCGGTGGCGGCGCTCGGCATCGACGGGTCCAAGGCGCAGAGCTATGGCAAGGCCGCGGCCGTCGGCGAGAATGGCGAGCTGGAGCATGCAGCCGCCATCCTTCACCCGAAAATGGGCGCGCCGGTGCGTAAAGTGCTGGGCAAAGGCGCTGCGCTGATCCCGTCGTCGAAGAAGCGCAGTGGACCCGGCACGACGCTGGACGTTCCGCTGGGCCACAAGGATGCAGCGTTCGTGCGCAGTCATTTCGATGGCATGGAAGTGCAGATCAACGACGCGCCGCGCGCCAACGAGATCATGGTCGCGGTCGCCGTCACCGACAGTGGCCGTCCTTTGCCGCGCGTCGGCGGGCTGACCGTTGCGGAGATCAAGGGCGAAGATGGACTGCGTTAATCTTTTCAGAAAGTGGAGGTTGGGATGCGAGCAAAGAACTATTTTGTCGGGGCGGCGTTCGCGCTGTTGGCAAGCGGCATGGCTCATTCGGCCCTTGCGCAGGACATCAAGATCGGCGAGATCAACAGCTACTCGCTGCTGCCGGCGTTCACTGAGCCCTATCGCAAGGGCTGGCAGCTCGCGGTCGAAGAGATCAATGCGGCCGGCGGCATCAACGGCAAGAAGCTCATCGTCGTCTCCAAGGACGATGGTGGCAAGCCGGCAGATGCGCAGACCGCGGCCAACGAGCTGGTGTCGAGCGAGGGCGTGGCGATGCTGACGGGTACGTTCCTGTCGAACATCGGTCTTGCGGTCAGCGACTTCGCCAACCAGAAGAAGGTGTTCTTTCTGGCGGCCGAGCCTCTGACGGACGCCATCACCTGGTCGAAAGGCAACAAGTACACGTTCCGACTGCGTCCTTCGAACTACATGCAGGCCGCGATGCTGGTGGAAGCGGCCAGCAAGCTGCCGGCAAAGCGCTGGGCGACGATCGCGCCGAACTATGAATACGGCCAGTCCGCGGTCGCGGTGTTCAAGAAGCTGATGTCGGAGAAGCGGCCCGACATCCAGTGGGTCGATGAGCAGTGGCCGCCGCAGGGCAAGATCGACGCCGGTCCGGTGGTGCAGGCGGTTGCCGCGGCCAATCCCGAAGCGATCCTCAACGTCACCTTCGGCGCCGATCTCGTCAAGCTCGTGCGCGAAGGCAACACCCGCGGCCTGTTCAAGGGACGCGAGGTCGTCTCCTTCCTCACCGGTGAGCCGGAATATCTCGATCCACTCAAGGAGGAGACACCCGAGGGTTGGATCGTCACCGGCTATCCCTGGTACTCGATCAAGACGCCCGAGCACGACGCGTTCCTGAAGGCCTATCAGGCCAAGTACAACGACTATCCGCGCCTCGGCTCGATCGTTGGCTACCAGACCATCAAGTCGGCGGCGGCGATCCTGGCGAAGGCCAATTCGACCGATCCGGAGAAGCTGATCACTGCGGCGGAAGGACTTTCGATGCCGTCGCCGCTGGGCGAGATCACCTTCCGCAAGATCGATCACCAGTCGACGCTCGGTGCCTATGTCGGCAAGACCGCGCTGAAGGAAGGTAAGGGCGTGATGGTGGACTCGTCTTACAAGAAGGGCGCGGACTATCTACCAAGCGATGCCGAAGTCGAGAAGCTGCGTCCGAAGGATTGATCCAAAGTGAGACCGGGGCCTCGTGGTTCGAGACGCGCGGCGCAGCCGCGCTCCTCACCATGAGGGTCCCGGACCTCATCCTGAGGAGGCGCGTAGCGCCGTCTCGAAGGATGAAGCCTAATATTGCGACTTACGCTTAACCCGGACCGCAGATGGCCTTTTACGTCGTACAGTTTCTGACCGGTCTCGCCAGCGCAGCGTCGCTTTTCCTGGTGGCGTCGGGCCTGTCGATCATCTTTGGCGTGACGCGGATCGTGAATTTTGCGCATGGCGCCTTTTACATGATCGGCGCCTATGTCGCCTTCACGCTGACGGAGCGCCTGTCAGGTGCATTCGGCTTCTGGGGCGGCATCGTGGTGGCGGCGTTCGCGGTGGCGCTGATCGGCGTCATCGTCGAGATGGTGCTGCTCCGGCGCATCTATCACGCGCCCGAGCTGTTCCAGCTGCTTGCGACCTTCGGCCTGACCTTGATGGTCGAGGACCTCGTCGTCCTGATCTGGGGCCCAGACGATCTCGTGGGGCGCCGTGCGCCCGGCTTCAAGGGGGCGATCGACTTCTTCGGCCAGAACATTCCGAGCTATGATCTGTTTCTGATCGTGCTCGGACCGGTCGTGCTCGGCATTCTCTGGCTCTTGTTCCAGCGCACGCGCTGGGGCGTTCTGGTGCGCGCAGCGACGCAGGACCGCGACATGGTCGCGGCGCTGGGCGTCAATCAGAAATGGTTGTTCACGAGCGTGTTTGCGGTCGGCGTTTTCCTCGCCGCTCTCGGCGGTGCGCTCCAGATCCCACGCGATGCCGTGCATCATGCGATGGATTTGCGCATCATCGTCGAGGTCTTCGTCGTCGTGGTGATCGGAGGCCTCGGTAGCATCATCGGCGCTTTCGTCGCGGCTGTGCTGGTCTCCGAGCTCAACGCCTTCGGCATCCTGATCTTTCCAAAAATCTCTATCATCCTGGTCTTCCTGGTGATGGCGGTGGTGCTGATCGTGCGGCCCTGGGGCTTGTTCGGCAGGCCCGAGGCGCCGGCCCGCAAGACGCCCGGTCTCACCGTCAATCCCTGGCGACCGCTGACGTCGAATGAGCGGTTGGCTGCGTTTGCAGCGCTCGTCGTCGCGGCGACACTACCGCTGTTCGCCGGCAATTATGCACTGACCGTCGGCTCGGAGATCGCGATCTCAGTGATCTTCGCCGTCAGCCTGCACTTCCTGATGTCGGTCGGCGGGCTCGCGTCCTTTGGTCACGCCGCCTATTTCGGCCTCGGCGCTTACGGCGTCGCTTTCCTCGCCAAGATGGCCGGACTGCCGATGATCGTCTGCCTGTTGCTCGGTCCGCTGCTCGGCTGCATGGGCGCTGCCGTGTTCGGCTTCTTCGCGGTGCAGCTCTCCGGCGTCTATTTTGCGATGCTGACGCTCGCCTTCGCGCAGATCGTCTGGTCGATCGCGTTCCAGTGGGTGAGCGTCACCGGCGGCGACAACGGCATCCTGGGCGTCTGGCCCTCGAGCTGGGCGGCGAGCCCATCGCATTTCTATTGGCTGTCGCTCGGTGTTGCGGCGCTCGTGACGATCGCTTTGCGGGCCATGGTGTTCTCGCCGTTCGGCTATGCGCTGAGGGCGACGCGCGACTCGCTGCTGCGCAGCGAAGCGGTCGGCATCAACACCAAGCGTATCCAGTGGACCGCCTTCGTGATCGCGGGCACGACCGCGGGCATTGGCGGCGCGCTGTTCGCCTACCTCAAGGGCAGCGTCTTTCCGGACAATCTCGGCATCTCGCTCTCGGTCGACGCCCTTGTCATGGTGCTGCTCGGCGGCGTCGAGACGGTGTCGGGCGCGGTGATCGGCGCCATCGTCTACAAGGCCTTGAACATCTGGCTGGTCAGTCAGACCGACCTGTCAAAACTCGTGCTCGGCGGTTTCATCGTTCTGATCGTCGTCGTCTTCCCCAAGGGCATCGTCGGCATGCTGGAGATGCTAGCGCAGCGCCGCAGGAAGACGTCGCCGCCGGGGTCACCCTTGCTTGCCAAGCCGATCGAGTCCGCCGAATGAGCGTCGCGCCCCCACTTCTCGCGGTCGAAGGACTGACCAAATCCTATGGCGGCGTCCATGCCGTGCGCGGCGTCTCGTTCTCGCTGCGCGCCGGTGAAATCCTGGCGCTGATCGGACCGAACGGCGCGGGCAAGAGCACCTGTTTCGACATGCTCAATGGCCAGAACAAGCCTGATACCGGCCACGTCCGCCTGCTCGGCGAGGACACAACCGGCAGGAAGCCGCGCGAGATCTGGCGGATGGGCGTGGGGCGCACTTTCCAGATCACCGCGACTTTCGCGACCATGACGGTGCGCGAGAACGTGCAGGTCGCGCTGATTTCGCACGGCAAGCAATTGTACAATCTTTGGGGCTCGGCGCCGAACTTCGACCGCGGCGAAGCCGGGCGACTGCTCGAGCTGGTCGGCATGGGCGGCTATGCGGATCGCCCCTGTGGCGAGCTTGCCTACGGCGACCTCAAGCGGCTTGAGCTCGCCGTCGCGCTCGCCAACCAGCCAAAGCTGCTGCTGATGGACGAGCCGACCGCCGGCATGGCGCCGCGCGAGCGCGTCGATTTGATGCGGCTGACCGCGCAGATCGCTCGGGAAAAATCGATCGGCGTTCTCTTCACCGAGCACGACATGGACGTGGTGTTCGAGCACGCCGACCGCATCATCGTGCTCAACCGCGGCACGCTGATCGCCGAGGGCTCGCCGGCCGAGGTCCGGGGCAATCCGCAGGTGCAGGCGGTCTACCTCGGCGAGGGCCTCCTCTACGATGCCGGGCCTCGCGAGGGAGCATCGGCATGAAGCTCACGGTGCAGGACCTCAATAGTCATTACGGCCCGGCCCATATCCTGTTCGACATCGGCTTCGAAGTCGGCGAGGGGGAAGTCGTGGCATTGCTCGGCCGCAATGGCGCCGGCAAGTCGACGACGTTTCGCTCGATCGTCGGGCTCGTCGCGCAGCGCTCAGGACGGATCATGTTCGAAGGCAAGGATGTCTCGGCGCGTCCGACACATGAGATCGTGCGGGATGGGCTTGGTTACGTGCCGGAGGAGCGGCGTATCTTCACCGATTTGACGGTGGAAGAGAATCTCGAGGTCGGCCGCCAGCCGAAGCGCCCGAACGCGCCGCACTGGACTCGCGACAAGCTGTTTTCGCTGTTCCCTAACCTCGGCGAGATGAAAAATCGCCCGGGCGGCCGCATGAGCGGCGGCGAGCAGCAGATGCTCACCATCGCGCGCACGCTGATGGGCAATCCATCGCTGGTGCTGCTGGATGAGCCCTCGGAAGGCCTGTCGCCGAAAATCGTGGAGCAGATGGTCGAGGCCATCCTGACCATGAAGAAGGAGGGCGTCAGCATCGTCGTCTCCGAGCAGAATCTGCATTTTGCGCGGCTGATCTCCGATCGCGCCTATATCATCGAGCGCGGCCGCATCTGCTTCGGCGGCACCATGGCCGAGCTCGACGCGCGTCCGGATATCCGCGACGCGCATCTGTCGTTGTGAAGGCAAAGGGCAAGGGCATCGAGCGGATGGCGAGAAGCGTCGCGGCGAAGAAAAGCGTCAAACCGGCAAAGCCGCCTTATGTGCTCGACGAGCAGGTCGGCTTCATCCTTCGCCAGGTCTGGCAGCGCCACAGCGCGATCTTCTCTCGCGAGATCGGCACCAACATTACGCCGACGCAATGGGCGGCGCTGTCGAAGCTCGCCGAGGCCGGGCCATGCTCGCAGAACCAGCTCGGGCGCCTGACGGCGATGGACGTGGCGACCATCAAGGGCGTGATCGATCGGTTGACGGCGCGCGGCCTCACCGAGACCAGCCAGGATCCGGAGGATGGACGGCGGCTTCTGGTCAGCCTGACGCGCGCGGGCCAGCAATTGGCGGAAAAGGTCGCGCCGAATGCGCTTGCGATCACACGAGAGACGCTGGCGCCGCTCGAGGCAAAGGAGCGCGAGATGCTGATGGCGCTGTTGAACAAGCTGCGGTGAGGCGCGACTAACCTCGGTGAAGGTCTTGTCGAGGTTTTTGACATGAGAGCGGCGACCCGGTTTGCTATGGCTCTGAGCATGAGTGTGATGCTGGCGGGCCAGTCTGCTCCCGCCCTGGCGGCGCAAGCCTATGAGGGGTTCTGGGCGTCAACCAAAAAGGATTGCCGCGACGAGGACAGCGCTAACCGCATGAGCATCGAGGGCGGCAACCGTCTCTATTGGTACGAGACCCGGTGCCGCGCCAGCGAGATCACTGCCGACGGGAAACTCGCCTGGAAAATGAAGCTCGCCTGCGAAGGCGAGGGTGAGAAGTATCGCTCCAGTCCCCGGGTTTCCATTGCCGCGGACGGCAAGCTGGTGATGGACAACAGCCCGGTCGGGCCGGGCAAGCGCCAGACCTATGTGCGTTGTGAGATAGCGAAACCGCGGTGATCCTGCTACGTCTTCCCCGGCCATTTTGCGCGATAGCGGATTTCGCTGCCATCGGCGAGCCGCCGCCACGTTCCGAACTCCGGCGTATGCGGAGCCGAGGCCGTCAATCCGATCGGGTAGATTCGGCTGGGCTGTCCCTGGATGTTGACGGCGAGTTGCCGGTGCGAGGTTCGGAACGCCAGTTCGACTTCGCCTGCGATGACGGGCTGATCGCCGTCACTATGGAAGCCAGCTGCGTTCAATTCGCCCGGCATGGTGTTGAGGTCCGTCTGCAATTCGATGGTGATATCTTGCGGTGATTTCGGCACTGTTGCGCCGGCCGGAAGGCGAACCTCGAAGACGAGCAGAGGAGTGGCGCCGTTTCGGTTGAGCCAGGGCGTGGCCGTCATGTACGCGACGCCCAGGTAGGTGGCGGCGGCGGCCACGCAAAGCAGGACCACGACACCAAGCGATTTCAGGCTGTTGCGCGCGAGACCGCTATTGCCTGCATCCGTGCCGGAACGCGTCACCAGCCAGCTGGCAAGCACCACGCCAGCGATCGCTCCGATGGGTGAGTAGACGAACAGTGCCAACAGGCCAGACGTGATCGGGTCCGCCCGGTTGCCCAGATCGAGCACTGAAAACAGCACAAAGGTCGCGACATAACCTCCGACCGCACCGGCTACACCGGCGGCAATCCGCGACGAATTCTTCATGTCTCCCTCGGCGTTCCAGCAATGAACTGCCTGCGTTAGACGCAGCAGGCCGACGACTTGTTCAATGCTGTCAAGGGAGCACGGGAGCGGCGAGCCGCTCCGGCTGCGTCACTTCGCCACCACCTCGGGCACCCTGCCGGCCGGCGGGGTGTTGCGGCTGCGCTGGGTGCGCACGATACCGTCAATGATGGTCATGCCGATGCCGGGGAGGTCGCCGAGTTGGACGCTGTCCAAAATGTTCTTGCCGGCCGAGTGCTGCGCCTTGTCCATGATGACGAAATCGGCCGAGCGGCCCACTTCGATCAGGCCGCAATCCAATTCGCGCATCCGCGCCGTGTTGCCGGTGGCCAGGCAAAACGCGACCTCGGCCGGGAGGTCGCCAAGCGAGGACAGCATCGACACCATGCGGAGAATGCCGAGCGGCTGCACGCCCGAGCCGGCCGGCGCATCGGTGCCGAGGATGACGCGGTGCAGATCGCCCATCTCGCGCGCAATGCGCAACGTGAACAGCGCCGAGCGCTCGTTGCCATTGTGAACGAGCTCGAGGCCGCGCTTGCAGCCCTCGCAGATGCAGCGGATCTGGTCGTCGGGAAGCGCGGTGTGACCGCCATTGATGTGGCCAACCACGTCGGTGTCTGCCTCAAGCACCACATCCTTGTCGATCAATCCGGAGCCGGGGATCGAAGGACCGCCGGTGTGGATCGTGCTCTGGATGCCATATTTGCGAGCCCAGCCGACCATTTTTCGCGCCGTGGGGCCGTCCTTGACGCCGCCCAGGCCGACTTCGCCGAGCAGCTTGACGCCGGCTGCGGCCAACTCCTTGAAGTCCTCCTCCACCATCTCGCACTCGATCACAGGCGCGCCGGCGTGAACCTTCACGCCGCCAGGCCGCAGATTCCAGAATGCACGCTGCGCGAAGATGGCCATCGCCTTCAACCCCACGACGTCGCGCGGGCGGCCGGGCATATGCACCTCGCCGGCGGAAATCATCGTGGTGACGCCGCCATGCAAATTGCTGTCGATCCAGCCGATCTGGTTCTGGCGCGGCGTCCAGTCGCCCGCAACAGGATGGACATGGCTGTCGATCAGGCCGGGCGCCACCGTGGTGCCGTTGGCCTCGACGATGGTGGTCGCGCCTTCGGTGTTGAGGTCCTTGAAGCGGCCGATCGCGGTGATCTTGCCGTTCTCGGCGACGATGGTGTCGCCGTCCAGGATCGGCTTTTCCAGCGCGCCGGACAGGATCAGGCCGATATTGCGGATCACGAGCTTCGAGGGTCCGGTGGCCTGGGGTGCGTCATGCGCCATGGAATGGGTCCTTGTCCTTAACTGCAACGCTTCCGATCTTGGGCAGCCTTGACCGCGGGATCAAGCCGGATTATTCATTAGTACACAAATGATCGTATACAAACGACGCATAGCTGCCGCCTTGAAAACCGCCACGACGCGCCACGGAAGGGTGAGATGAGCAATTTCAATCAGGAAGCCGTTTTGAGCGTCCACCACTGGACCGACACGCTGTTCTCCTTCAAGACCACCCGCAGCCCGACCTTCCGCTTCCGCAACGGCGAATTCACCATGATCGGGCTCAAGGTCGGCGAGAAGCCGCTGCTGCGGGCCTACAGCGTCGCCAGCGCCAATTACGAGGACACGCTGGAGTTCTTCTCGATCAAGGTCGCGGACGGCCCGCTCACCTCACGGCTCCAGCATCTAAAGGAAGGCGACGAGATCATCGTCAGCCGCAAGGCCACCGGCACGCTGGTGATCGACAATCTGGAGGACGGCCGCAACCTCTACCTCATCGGCACCGGTACGGGTCTTGCGCCGTTCCTGAGCGTGATCAAGGACCCCGAAACCTACGAGCGGTTCGAGAAGGTCGTGCTGCTGCACGGTTGCCGACACGTGAAGGAGCTCGCCTATGGCGAGATGATCACCGAGACGCTGCCCAAGGACGAGCTGATCGGCGAGTACATCCGCAACCAGCTGATCTACTATCCGACCGTGACGCGCGATCCCTTCCGCAATCGCGGGCGCATCACCGATCTCATCACGTCGGGCAAGCTGTTTTCCGACATCGGCCTGCCGGCACTGGAAGCGGCCCACGATCGCGTCATGATCTGCGGCAGCCCGGCGCTGGTGGCGGATACCCGCGTGCTCCTCGGCGAGCGGGGTCTTGTCGAGGGCAATCACGGCGAGCCGGCCCAATTCGTGGTCGAAAAGGCCTTCGCCGAGCGCTGAGCCCGGAACCCCCGCGCAAGAAGACCGTATTTTCGCCGCCGCGCGCCCGTTGCGGCGTCGATTCGGCACGCGATACACTGTGGGAACGAATCAGCGGAGTTCCCACATGGTTGCGGACAGCGACAGCAATATCGCCTGGCACCGGGTTCAGTTGAAGAAGAACCGCGCCGAGTTGAAGGCGCTCGAAACCGCGCGCTTCACGATGGGCGAGATCGCGTCTTCGAAGCGGAACGGCCAGACCCAGAAGGCGCTCGGGGAACTCAAGCGCAAGATCGTGCAATCCGAGCGCGTGATCGCCGATCACGACAAGCGCACGCGCCGTCCGCTCACCACCGACCTGCGAAGCCTCAGCAACGGCAGCTGGAGCAATTGGGACGCCTACACCAACCAGCAGCAGCGCAAGATCGGCCCGCGTTCGCCGGGGCGGGGGTAGACTCGACTCTCACGCCTGCACCGAAGCCGAAGCGGAGGTTCCGGGTTCCCTTGCGCGGGCGGCGTCGTGCACCATCTTGGTGAGACCCCGTCAACCGCTTCGGTGATCACATGGCACCACGCCTCGATTTCACCAGCGAGGCCTTCTTTCGCGATCTGCCCAAGGCGATCGCAACGTTGCGCATGTCCGGTCCTGTGGTCGCGGCGCGATTTCCTCTCGTCGGCGATGTTTGGATCACCACGACCCATGAGGCCACCGCGCAGGTCCTGAAGGACGGCACCGATTTCACGCTGCGCAAGGAGGATGGGGACGTCGCGGGTTTACGCTGGTGGATGCCGAACTACGTCAGAACCATCGCCAACAACATGCTGACAATGGACGAGCCTGACCACACAAGGCTGCGCAGCATTGTTGACGAGGCCTTCCGCCGCCGCGCGATCGTCGCGATGGAGCCGCGCATCCGCGCCATCGCGGACGGGCTCGCCGACGAGCTGTTCCTGGCAGGAAGCCCGGCCGATCTCGTCCAGCGCTATGCGCGCATCCTGCCGCTCGCGGTGATCTCCGAGCTGCTCGGATTGCCATTGGCCGATCGCCCCCGCTTCATCGCCTGGGCCAATACGATGTCCTCACTTACGAACGTCGCCAGCTTCTTCCGCATGCTGTTCGCGTTCCGCAAGATGCGAGCCTACCTCGAACGGCAGCTGCAGATTGCCCGCGTGCGGGGCGGCGAAGGCCTGATCGCGGAGCTGGTTCAGGTCGAGCGCGAGGGCGGCCAGATCACGCCGGACGAAATGGTGTCGATGGTGTTCCTACTGCTCGCGGCGGGCTCCGAGACCACGACGCATCTCATCAGCGGTTCTGTCTACGAGCTCCTCAGAAATCCCGGCGTCCGCGACTGGCTGGCACAGGACTGGAGCCGCGTCGGGCTTGCGGTGGAGGAATTCCTGCGCTTCGTGTCGCCGGTGCAGTTCTCCAAGCCCCGCTATGTGAGGCGGGATATCGAGCTCGCGGGCGTGTGTCTCAAGAAGGGCGATCGCGTCATGGTGATGCTCGCCGCCGCGAACATGGACCCGGCGATGCATGAGCGCCCCGAGAGCCTCGATCCCGCGCGCAAGCCGAACCGTCACATGTCCTTCGGAACGGGCATCCATTTCTGCCTCGGCCATCAACTCGCGCGCATCGAGGCAGCGTGTGCCCTGGAAGCGTTGTTTGTGCGATGGCCGCGGCTTGGCTTTGCTGTGGACGTGTCTCAGATCCACTGGCGCAAGCGACCGGGCATGCGAGCGATCGCGAACCTCCCTGTCGTGCCCGACGGCCACGCAGCACAGGCGACAGCATCAGCTGGATCGATGTTGGTTCGTTCCCAGCCAGTGGCCTGCTGAGACTTACACCTTGCGGAAAATTTCTCTGCACTCGTCGGTAGGAACGGCATGCCGTTGCTCTAGTTGTTTTTGCGACATCGAAAGCCGCGACGAGTTCCTCCGGTCGATGTCGCAGATCAACAACAGGAGACAGCATCATGACCGGCAAGATGCCACCTGTTCCCGCCGAGAATCAAAGTCCGAAGGGAACCGGCGACAGCAAGCAAGTGTCCTCGACTGCCCCGCGCGGCCAGCAGCGTGCGCAAAATCCGGACCAGCAAGGGCAGCAGGGCAACATCAAGCAGAACACCACCAACCAAGGCTATCAGCAAGATCGCTGAGGAGCGGACCCTCATGTCGACATCCACCAAGACACCGAACAGCAACCGTCAGGGCGGACCAGGCGCATCGCATGAGAATGCGAAGGCACCGCTCGAAGTGAAGAAGCCCGCGGCGGACGACCCGCAGCGCAACCACAGCCGCGTCTCCGGCGGAGGTGGCGAGCACGATTCACACCACAGGCATGACGAGGCCGGAAAAGGCGGAGGCAGGTGAGGCATGACCAACAAGCAACCCAAACTCTACGCACCGACGGAAAAGGATATGCAAAATAACCCCATGATCGGCGGATCGAAGGGCGCAACGATGGCCGGTATCTCGCCTGAGGACCTCGAGGACGCCTTGGGCGAGAACACGATCGAAGGCGACGTCGAGAACGACGTGAACGCCGCTGGCGGCATCGACAAGGACATCGCACGCAGTGGCACGCACCGAAGAGGCCGATAGCTCCGGAGGACGAGCATGCAAGGCAAGAAGACCCACGAGCAACAGGTTCGCATCCTCGAGCGCAAGCCGGATGTTCCAGACGCGCGAGAGCTTGAGCGCGCCCTCGGCCACAATCCGGAGAATACGGCCGTTCACCGGGCGCGACCTGAGGCGCGACAGAGTGAATTCCCGGTGAGCCGAGGCGGCCTCAACCAGGAAAGCGATCACAACAAGCACAATGATTCCGGCAAAGCGGACACAAGCCGCCGAAACCGACGCCGGCACAGCAGAAGCATTGAGCTGCACGGGCGATCAAAGCAAGAGGAGAAAAAGATGCCAGGTGGTCGTGGCAGCAAGACGCATTTCAGATCGGGCATGCATGGCAAGGGCGACGGCAGCGGCGCCATGACGGACGTGCCCAAGGAGAAGATCGGCGACAACATGGTGCTGTCAAACCGCGACAAGGCGCAGCACTCGGACATTCGCGGCATGGACGGCAAGGCGATCCAGACCGAACAATATCAGGACCACTCGGCCAACCGGCTCGACGAGGAGCCGGGCACCGACGAGACCTGAGAGCGGCGTTCCTTCCCGCTGAACTCGCGGACCGGCTTTCAGCCGGTCTGCTTTTTTGTCGACCCGAGATCACGCTCCCAGCCGAACACGGAACGGCCGTCGAGATCGGGCGAGGCCGCACGCTCTCCGGCGATATAGGATTCGACGGATGGCCCATGCGCGGTGCGCTCCAGCCGCCGCGCCTGGTCGTCGAGGCGCTTGATGGCTTGCATCTCTTCCTCGCGCCCGAGCTTTGCGTTCTGAATCGCCCCCTTCAGCACGCGAATGGTTTCGTCATAGACCTTGAGTGGAACAGGGTAGGGATGCCGGTCCTTGCCGCCGTGGGCAAGCGAGAAGCGCGCGGGATCGTTGAAGCGGTAGGGCGCGCCGTGCACGACTTCGGCGACCATCGCCAGCGAACGAACGGTGCGAGCGCCAACGCCGGGAGTCAGCAGCAGCTCCGGAAAGTCGACCGGGCCGCGCTCGGCCGCAGCAGCGAGTGTGCCGTGCAGGCGGCGTGCAAACACGTCCTTCGGCCGCACGTCGTGATGCCCGGGCATGATCAGGTGCGGCAGCGTCGCCTGTGCGGGCGCGGGCGCAGTTCCGGTGAGCCGCTCGAATTCGGAAAGGATACGATCCGGGCCGAGATCGCTCAGAAGCTCGAGCTGCGCGGTGCGCGAGATCTCGGCGCGATGGTCGGTGAGGTTGACGATCTCGCCTTGCCGCGGCCCGTCGATCGCGCTGTGCGGTGCGTCGACAAAACTCTTCAGCGCCTCGGAATGCCAGTGATAGCGGCGGGCCTGCCGCTTGTCGCCGTTCATGCCTTGCTGCACCACGGTCCATTTGGCGTCGGCGGTGACGAAGAAGCCGTGCAGGTAAAGGTCAAAGCCGTCCTGGACCGCGGCGCTGTCAACCTTCGCCACGAGGCGACTCGCACGCGTGAGCTTTGCGCCGTCGAAGCCGATTCGGTCGCCGAGCTGCATCAGCTCGTCCGGGGTCTTGCGCGAGTGCTGGCCACGCCCGCCGCAGACGTAGATTCCGAGCTCGTCCTGGAGCGGTCCCAGCCCGCGCTTCAGCGCGCCAATCACCGACGTCGTGATGCCGGAGGAGTGCCAATCCATCCCCATGACGGCGCCGAACGACTGGAACCAGAACGGGTGCGAGAGCCGCTGGAGGAATGCATCGCGTCCGTAGTGATGCACGATCGCCTGTGTGACGATCGCGCCGAGCGACGACATGCGGGTCGCCAGCCAGGGTGGAACCCGGCCGGTGTGAAGGGGAAGATCGGCGCTGCCGGTCCGTCGAGTCATGATTGACCACAAATAGCGCAGTTCGGCGATGATTGCACCAGAGGGATGCTGCATTGCACCGAGCGGGGGAGCGAACGACGCTGCAACGCGTTGAACGCAAGCGCGGATGCAATGCGGGGACATTAATGGATTGGCAGACCCCTTTGGCCGACATCGACAGGATGTTCGGGTGGATCCCGTCGTGGTTCGTCGGCCTCACTCTAGTCTTGGGCGCGATCCTGATCGCCCTGTCGATCTATCGCCTTTCGGTTTGGCTGTTCAACCGCGCCTTCGGAACCCGCCTCCCGCTCGTGAGCGTGTTCATCGCCCGCACCGCGGGCCCAACTCAGCTGGCCCTCAGTCTTGCCGCCGTAGCGTTGGTGCTGCCGCTCGCGCCGCTGGACGACGCCTTCCGCACGCCGCTGACGCGCCTGTTCGTCGTCGCCTTCATTGCGCTGATCGGCTGGATCTCGATCCGGATCGTGGATATGAGCGCGGCACGGTATCTCCAGAACTTTCGCGACGTCACCGAGAATTTTGTCGCGCGCAAGCACGTCACCCAGGTCCGCGTCTTCAAGCGCGTCACCGATATCATCATCGTCATCATCACGGTGTCGACCGCGCTGATGACATTCGACTCGGTCAGGCAATACGGCGTCAGCCTGTTCGCCTCCGCCGGTGCCGCCGGTATCATCGTTGGTCTTGCCGCCCGGCCGCTGCTGAGCAATTTGATCGCGGGCATGCAGATCGCAATCACCCAGCCGATCCGCATCGAGGATGCCGTCATCATCGAGAACGAGTGGGGCTGGGTCGAGGACATCGCCGCGACCTATGTGGTGATCCGGCTGTGGGACTGGCGCCGCATGGTGGTGCCGCTGTCTTATTTCATCGAAAAGCCATTCCAGAACTGGACCCGCGACACTGCGTCCCTGATCGGCGTGATTGCGTTTCATGTCGATTATCGTGCCGACGTGCCGCGGATCCGGCGCTGGCTGGAAGAAGCAGTGAAGGAGTCCAAGCTCTGGGACGGCGAGGTGGTCAATCTCCAGGTCGTTGACGCGGATGCTCGCACCATCGAGCTCCGCGCCCTCGTCAGCGCCAGGAACGCGCCGCAGTCCTGGGACCTGCGCTGCGAGATGAGGGAGAAGCTCATCGCCTTCATCCGGGACGAGATGCCGGAAGCGCTGCCGCGCGAGCGCGCGATCCTGATCCCGTCGGGAGGAGGCGACGATGACGCCGATTTCGTGCGGCGTCCCGCGCCGCCGGAGAAGATGCGGGCGAGCGCACGCAATTGACCTACTTGCGCGTCGGCCTTCGTGGCGCCGCACAAGCCTGCCTGGCGCTGGATCGTGTCCAGCGCGCTGGTCCTCATGCGAAGCACCTCACTGCGCGCGGATGTCGGCGGCCTTCAGCACCGGCTCCCATTTGGTCGCCTCGGCATGCATGTAGGCGCCGAAATCCCTCGACGATGAGCCGACCGGGGCCGCGCCGATCTTGCCGAGCGTCGACAGTACGTTTGGGTCCTGCAGCGCCGCCTTCAGATCGCTTTCGAGCTTCGTGACGATCTCCGGCGGCATTTTTGCGGGACCAAGAACGCCCCACCAGACGGAGACGTCGTAACCCGGCACGCCCGACTCGGCGACGGTCGGAACATTGGGCAGCGCCTTGGAGCGTTCGGCCGAGGTCACCGCGAGCGCGCGCACCGCGCCGCCTTCGATCTGGCTGATGGCTTCCGCAAGTGGATTGATGCTGAGCGGAATGTCGCCGGCGATCACGGCGGTCAGCGCGGGGGCGCCGCCCTTGTAGGGGATCGCGACGATCTTGGTGCCGGACATGTATTTCAACAGCTCACCCGCGAGGTGCGCCGAGGTGCCGTTGCCGGACATGCCGTAGGAGAGCTTATCCGGCTCCTTTTTCGCCGCGATGAGGAGATCACTGAGCGTCTTATAGGGGCTGTCCTTGGCCACGACGATCGCGAGCGGGGAGGAGGCGACTTCGCTGATCGCGGTGAAATCCTTGAACGTGTCGTAGGGCACCCTCGGATAGATGAACTGGTTGAGTGGATGGCCGCTCGCGACGAGGATCAGCGTGTAGCCGTCGGGCGCGGCCTGCGTCAGCGCTTGGGACGCGACGATTCCGCCGGCGCCGGGACGATTGTCGATCACCGGCTGCTGGCCCCAAGTCCCGGCCAGCGCCTGAGCCAAGGTGCGCGCGAGCACGTCGACGGCGCCGCCGGCCGCATAAGGCACCAGGATGTGGACCGGCTTGCTCGGATATTTGTCGGCCTGTGCGGCGGTCCCCGCGAGCAGCAGACCGGCGCCCACCATCAGACCGCTGATGGTCTTGTTGAAACCCAGCATTTCCCAGCACTCCTTTGCACCCAGCGGCGGTCTCTCGGCCTTTCCGGGTGTCATCCATGGTTTTTGTTGACGAGACCTGATCTTTTGTACGATAGTACAAATCACATGATCCGCAACCCCGCCAGCAAGGAAACGGCCCGCAAGCCGAACATGCGCGAGGCGATCCTCGCCGCGGCCGAGGAGCTGTTCGCCACCAACGGCTTCAACGCCGTGTCGGTGCGCGATATCGCACAGGCCGCCGGCGCCAATCCCGGCAGCGTCACCTATCATTTCAAGACCAAGGACGGCCTGCTGCTGGAGATCTACCGGCGCCATTGCGGGCCAATGAATTTGCGCCGTTCCGAGCTGCTCGCGGCCGCCAAGCGCGTGCGCGATCTCCAGGATCGGCTCGAAGCGGTGGTGCGGGCCTATGTCGTGCCGGCCTTCACCTCGGGCAGTGATCTTGCCGGGGGCGGGGCGCGGTTCACGCGGCTGCGCGCGGTGATGTCCGCGGAGGGCAATGAAGTCGCGCGAAAGATCATCGCACAGACTTTTGACGACACCAGCCACGCCTTCATCGATGCTGTTCACGAAAGCCTGCCGCACGTTCCGCGCACCGATATCGTCTGGCGCAGCCACTTCCTGCTTGGCGCACTCTATTATTCGCTGGTGACGCCGGATCGCGTCTCGCGCCTGTCGCGCGGCGAGGCCGACGGCAGCGATGCCGCAAGTGCCATCGAGCAATTGGTGCAAGCCACCGTGGCCGCGTTCCAGGCGCCGGCGCTGGATCAGGCGCCAGCACGGCGACGGCCGGTCGTCAGCAGCAAGACTTGAAGACACGATCTGGTTCGGCGGTTTATCTGATGGCAATGATGTACACGCCGACCATTCCGCCGCCCGATCCGGACACGCGCACGCCGAAGTTCAGACTGCCGAACCTGTCTTGCGATGCGCATTGCCACATCTTCGGGCCCGGCGCGAAATACCCTTACGCGCCGGAGCGTTCCTACACGCCGCCGGATGCGCCGCTCGAGGATTTCCGCGCGCTGCATGCCAAGCTCGGCGTTGGACGTGCCGTCATCGTCAATGCGAGTGTGCATGGCACCGACAACACGGTGGCGCTTGACGCCATCGCGCAGAGCAACGGGGCCTATCGCGCGGTTGCCAATATCGACGACACCATCACCGAGCGCGAGCTTCGCGTGCTGCATGAGGGCGGCTTCCGCGGCTGCCGCTTCAATTTCGTCCGCCATCTCGGCGGGGTCCCGGACAAGCAGGTGTTCGACCGCATCGTCGCGCTGGTCGCACCGCTCGGCTGGCATATTGATCTGCATTTCGATGCGATCGACCTGCCTGAACATGCCGACACGCTGATAAGGCTGCCGCTGAGCTACACCATCGACCATATGGGACGGGTGAAGGCGTCCGAAGGGCTCGACCAGCTGCCGTTCAAGA
The DNA here is from genome assembly GCF_032917965.1 of Bradyrhizobium sp. BWC-3-1. Lineage (NCBI taxonomy): Bacteria > Pseudomonadati > Pseudomonadota > Alphaproteobacteria > Hyphomicrobiales > Nitrobacteraceae > Bradyrhizobium > Bradyrhizobium sp. BWC-3-1. The sequence goes on along the minus strand of NZ_CP136625.1, from coordinate 5,482,289 downwards.
TCCTGGTCGAGCTGATGCAGCGCGACGAGAAATGCTGGGTCAAGATCTGCGGCTCGGAGCGGGTGTCATCGGCCGGTCCGCCGTTCACCGACGCCGTGCCGTTCGCGCGAAAAATTGTCGAGACGGCGCCCGACCGCGTCATCTGGGGCACCGATTGGCCGCATCCCAATGTCAAGGCGATGCCGAACGACGGCGATCTCGTCGACCTAATCCCGCTGTTCGCGCCGGAGCCGGAGTATCAACAGAAGATCCTCGTCGATAATCCAGCGCGGCTGTTCGAGTTCGGCCAATGACGGCGCTCGCGATCGACAAGCCGCGCGGCCGCGCCTGGTGGAAGGAGCTCTGGATCCAGGTGCTGATCGCCATGGCGGCCGGAATCGCGCTTGGGATCGTCAATCCCGAGGGGGGCGCCAGGATGCAGCCGCTTGGCGACGCCTTCATCAAGGCGATCCGGATGCTGATCGCGCCGATCATCTTCTGCACGGTCGTCAATGGCATCGCGCATATGGCCGATATGGCCCGTGTCGGGCGCGTCGCCGTCAAGGCGATCGTCTATTTCGAGATCATGACCACGATCGCGCTGATCATCGGTCTCATTGCGGTGAACTTGCTCAAGCCCGGCGTCGGCATGAACATCGATCCCGCCAGCATCAATGCCAGCGCGATCGAGCCCTATGTCAAGCAGTCGGGCGTGATCGGCTTTGTGCCGTTCCTGATAAACATTGTGCCCGCGACGTTCGTCGGCGCCTTTGCCGAGGGCAACATCCTCCAGGTGCTCTTCATCGCCGTACTGTGCGGATTTGCGCTGGTGCAGCTCGGCGAGCGCGCCGCGCCGCTGGTCCATCTCATCGACATCGCCGCCAAGATGGTATTCACCATCGTCGGATTCGTGATGTGGGCTGCGCCGATCGGCGCCTTCGGCGCCATCGCCTTCACGGTCGGCAAGTTCGGCGTCGGCTCGCTGGCCTCGCTGGGCAAGCTCCTCGGCGGCTTTTATCTCACCTGCGTGATCTTCATCATCGTGGCGCTCGGCCCGGTCGCGCGTCTGTGTGGCTTCTCGCTGCTCAAGCTGATCCGCTACATCTGGGAAGAGCTCTTGATCTGCATCGCCACGACATCGTCCGAGACGGTGCTGCCGCGGATGCTAACCAAGCTGGAGCAGGCCGGCTGCGAGCGCAGCGTCGTTGGGCTGGTGATCCCGACCGGCTATTCCTTCAATCTCGACGGCACCTGCCTCTACCTTGCCGCCGCCTCGGTGTTCCTGGCACAGGCGACCAACACGCCGTTTGGGCTCGCCGAGCAGATCGAGCTGCTTCTGATCCTGCTCGTGACCTCCAAGGGCGCGGCGGGAATCGCGGGCGCCGCCTTCGTCGTGCTGGCGGCAACGTTGTCCGCCACCGGCAGCATTCCGGTGACGAGCGTGGCGCTCGTGCTCGGCATCCACCGCCTGATGTCGCAGGGGCTGACGCCAACTAATCTGATCGGGAACGCGGTCGCGACGATCGCGATTGCCAAATGGGAAGGCGCACTCGATGCCGACCGCCTGAGGCGCGTGCTCGACGGCGAGGAATCCGCTGTCGCGACTCGATGAACCGATGACGTTGACGAACGATAGAGGGGAGTTTGTCCCATGAAAACAGGTCTCGTGATCACGGCCCATCCGGGCGATTTCGTCTGGCGCGCCGGCGGCGCCATCGCGCTGCATGCGAAGAAGGGCTACCGCATGAAGATCGTCTGCTTGTCTTTCGGCGAGCGCGGCGAGAGCCAGTTCGCCTGGAAGGAGAAGGGTGCGACGCTGGAATCGGTCAAGGCCGGCCGCAAGGACGAGGCGGAGCGGGCGGCCAAGCTGCTCGGCGCCGAGATCGAGTTCTTCGATTGCGGCGACTATCCGCTGAAGCTCGCCGAGGCCCATTTCGACCGCATGGTCGACATCTACCGCGAGCTCAATCCGCGCTTCGTGCTGACGCACGCGCTGGAGGATCCCTATAATTTCGACCATCCGAACGCGGCGCATTTCGCGCAGGAAACCCGCGTGGTCGCGCAGGCGATGGGCCACAAGCCCGGCGCGCAGTACAAATATTCGGCCCCGCCGGTGTTTTTGTTCGAGCCGCACCAGCCGGAGCAATGCAACTACAAGCCGGACCTGCTCCTCAAGATCGACGAGGTCTGGAAGGAGAAGTACGAGGCGTTCCAGATCCTCGCCGCGCAGAAGCACCTGTGGGGATATTACGAGCGCGTCGCGCTCAACCGCGGCATCCAGGGCAGCCGCAACACCGGCGTGTCCATGACCTATGGCGAGGCCTATCAGCGGCTGTTTCCGACGGTTGCGGAGGAGCTGGCATGAAGCCGGTCGTCGTTCGCAACATCAAGCGTGCCGATCCCGCTGGGATGGCGGAGTACGGCGTCTCGACCGTGCACGAGGCCTATGATCGGCTCGGACTGATGAAGCCGTATCTGCGGCCGGTCTGGGCCGGCGCGGCGATCGCCGGCCCCGCCGTCACCGTGCTGGCGCAGCCCGGCGACAACTGGATGATCCATGTCGCGGTCGAGCAGTGCACGAAGGGCGACATCCTCGTCGTGGGCTGCACCACCGACAACACCGACGGCATGTTCGGCGAGCTGCTCGCAACCTCGCTGCAGGCGCGCGGCGTGCAGGGATTGATCATCGATGCCGGCTGCCGCGACATCAGGGCACTGCACGAGATGAACTTTCCGGTGTGGTCGCGCGCGGTCTCGGCCAAGGGCACGGTGAAGGCGACGCTCGGCTCGGTCAATGTCCCCGTGGTCTGCGCCGGCGTCAACGTCGATCCCGGCGACATCATCGTGGCCGATGACGACGGCGTCGTGGCGGTGCCGAAGCGCTACGCGGCCGAGGTCGCCGAGAAGGCGAGGAAGCGCAACGCGGACGAAGGCGGCAAACGCAAGCGGCTGGCTTCGGGCGAGCTGGGCCTCGACATGTACAGCATGCGCGAGGCCTTGGCGAAGGCCGGGCTCGTCTATGTCGACAATCCCGAGGACGTCTAAAACAATCAGCGGAGTGGGCCGATGGATCGTCTCAAGCTGAAGGCCGTGCTCGGCAGTCACCCCCATGTCCAGGCGGTGAAGAGCGGCGAGCTCCGCTCCAACCGCTTCGACCTCGACTTCATCGAATACACGCCGACCAACACTGCGTTCAAACCGATGGTGCGCGAGCAAGCGTTCGACGTCTGCGAGATGGCGATCGTCACCTATCTGATGGCAAAGGCGCAAGGCAAGCCCTTGGTGCTGCTGCCTGCCACAATGCTCGGCCGCTTCCAGCATTCCTACGCGCTCTATAGTCCTGCGCAGGGAACCCTCGGGCCGTCCGATCTCGAAGGCAAGCGCGTCGGCATCCGTTCGTTCACGACTACGACCGGCGCCTGGATCAGGGGCATCCTCGCCAACGACTACGGCGTCAACCTCGACAAGATCCGCTGGGTCACGTTCGAAGACCCGCATGTCGCCGAATATGTCGACACCACCGAGCGCGCGCCGAAGCACAAGAAGATACTTCAGATGCTGCTCGACGGCGAGCTCGACGTCGTCCTTGGTGAGGCCTCGAACGATCCCAAGCTGAGGCCGCTGTTCCCCGATCCGGCCGCGGAAGCCGCCATATGGTACGCGCGCCGCGGCGTCGTGCCGGTCAACCATCTCGTGGTCGTGACCGAGCAGCTAGCGAAATCGCGTCCTGACGTAGTTTCGGGCATTTATGATCTCCTCAAGCAAAATAAGGCGCAGGCGGGGCCTGCGGCAACGCCGGACCTGGTTCCGTTCGGAATCGAAGCGAACAGAAGGTCGCTGGAGTTGATCGTCGACTACGCGTTCCAGCAGGCGCTGATCCCGCGCCGCTATGCGGTTGAGGACCTGTTCGACGCAACAACGCGAGGACTGAACTGATGGCGGGCGATCCCAAGCGATGGCAGGTCGGGCTGGTCGGTTATGGCGAGGTCGGCAGGATTCTGGCCGAGGATTTGCGCCAGCAGGACATCAAGGTCACAGCCTTTGACATCAAGCTCGCGGGCGAGCAGGGTGGTTCGCTGCACGAGCATGCTGAAAAAGTCGGTGTGGGGCTCGCAGCCTCGCACGCCGAGCTGACCGCCAAGTCCGATTTCATCATCTCCGCGGTCACCGCGAGCCAGGCCGTGCCGGTGGCAAAGGCCTGCGCGGCCGCGATCAATCAGGGCACCTGGTTCCTGGATTTCAATTCGGCGTCTCCCGCCGCCAAGCAGCGCGCTGCCGCGCTGATTGATGGCGCCGCCGGACGTTATGTCGAGGGCGCGGTTATGACGTCGGTGCCGCCTTATCGCATCAAGGTGCCGCTGCTGCTCGGCGGTCCCGGGGCCAGGGAGCTGGAGCCGCTTTTGAACGCGATGGGTTTTGCGGCCAAGGTTGCGAGCGACAAGCTCGGTGTTTCATCGGCGGTGAAGATGTGTCGCAGCATCATGATCAAGGGGCTGGAGGCCATGGTCATCGAAAGCTTCACCACCGCGCGCGCCCATGGCGTCGAGGATGCGGTGCTGGCTTCACTGGCGGAAACCTTTCCCACGATCGATTGGGAGAAGCAGGGTGCTTATTGCTTCCAGCGTGTGATCGAGCATGGCCGCCGCCGCGCCGAGGAAGTACGCGAGGTCGCCGAGACCGTGCGTGAAGCGGGGCTGACGCCGTGGTCCGCGCAGGGCACCGCCGAGCGGCAGGCCTGGGTGGCGGACCTCGCCGACGAGGGCCTGTTCGGAACGAAGGGTACCAAGGAGTTCGCTCGCAACGCTGACTGGCGCATCGAGGCGGACCGAATCCTGGCGAAGATCAATCGCGAGAAATAGGGCGGCTCTTGCTCAGGATTTTACGGTGCAACAGCCCGTGAACTCGTCGCGGACGTGTTCGATCAACGCCATCAGGTCTTCGGACTTGCGGGCCAGCCGATCGTTCGCGACTTGGGTCCGGAATTCCGCGCGGATCACCCGAATGCACTTGTCGGCGGTGTCGAGCGTCAGGAGCATGCGCGTCAAGTCATCTTGGGTCCGGATGCTCGCCAGATCGAGGTTTGACAGGACATGCCCGATGCCGTCGAGCCGTTTTATAGCGGCATCGCCGGGCGTTCTCGCTCGAATGGCGCGATGGTCGATGCTGCTGAATGCGCTGAACATGTCGATGCTTCCCCGTTGAATGCAGACTTCAGTGCAGGTTCTGCTTTGAACGGCACCGCGGGACTGGCAATACGCTCAGCTATCGGCAATCAGCGCGGATCGACTATCCGGTATTCTACCGGATTCGGAATATGAGAGCGATCGACGGTAACATCTAACGGAAATAACGCGGCAATTCGCCCCGCTTCAATGCAGATATGCGTCCAGAGCGGCTCAGGAGCCGGGGCGGAACACAGTGGGCCGTTGCCGCGCAAAAGTCTGCCGGCCGCTCTTGAAGCCCATTACGACATCCGGCAGCTCGGCGACGGCGAAGCGGCTGTCTTGCGTATCGAGCACGATGAGATCGGCGGGGTTTCCGACCTTGATGCCGTAATCCCCAAGGTTCATCAGCCGCGCCGGCAGCTCGGTCACGAGATCAAGGCAGGTATCGAAGTCGTTCACCGAGGCATGCGCGACGTTGGCGTAGAAATTCGCCATTCGCAGCAGTGAGGCATCGCCGAACGGCGTGAAGGGATTGAGCACGTTGTTGGTGGCGATCGAGCACAGCACGCCGTCGGCGGCGAGCTTGTGGGCGAGCGTCAGCCCGCGTGGCGCGTTGTGGGTCGCTTCGCGCCCCATCAGGTACAGATCGGTTGCCGGCAGCACGGTGACGGCAACGCCAGCCTTGGCCAGCTGCGCGGTGGCGGCCCTCAGCCGCTCCGGTGGCAGTACGGAGAGTTTCGTGGCGTGGCCGATTGCCACGCGCCCCCCATAGTTGCGCCGCTCGGTCTGCCGGCAGACCTCGTCGAGGTGCCACCAGGAGGGATCGAGATCGAAATCGAGATGGAGATCGACGTCCAGGTCGAACGCCTCGGCGAGGTCGAAGATGCGTGCGAGATGGGCGTTCGGGTCGGTGTCCGTGTAGGGGCAGCCGCCGATCACCTCCCCACCATCGCGCAGCGCCTGGATCAGAAGCTCCTCGCTGCCGGGATCGTTGGTGAGGCCTTCCTGCGGAAAGACACAGAGCGACAGGTCGATCGCCCAGGCATAGTCACGCTTCAGCGCCTTCACCGCCTCGAAGCCGCGCAATCCGATGCGGGGATCGATCTCGACGTGGGTTCGCATGCGCGTGGTGCCGTGGACGATAGCACGTTCGAGTACCCGGGCGCCGCGCGCGTAGACGTCCTCGACCGAGAAACCCTTCTTCATCTCGGAGACGGCGCGGATCGCTTCGGAGACGCTGCCGTGATCATGCCCGCAGCGGCCGAGCAGGCAGGCCTTGTCGAGATGGATGTGGCTGTCGACGAAGCCGGGCAGGGCGAGGCGTCCGCCGACATCGACTTCGGCGGCCTCGCAAGCGAGCGTCGGTTCGATGGCGGTGATCCGGCCGCGCGTGACGCCGATGTCCATCGGGTCGGCGGCACCACGCAGCAAGGCGTTGCGAAAGATAAGGTCAAAGGCGGATTGGGCGGTCATGGCTCTTGCGGAAGGAATTTAGTGCATTCGGCCGCGTTTGGCGGCTCCAGATTGTCGGCAGTGTAGCGACGGAAATGTTCAAAATATATGCACGTATTCCCCGAGAGCGGCGTTAGTATTCCGCAAGCCCTGGAGAATGAGCCATGTCCGCTGCCGCAAAAGCCGAAGCCGGTCCGTCGTCCGACGCCGAGATCGTGGAAGCCTATCTCACGGCGTCGATGATCCCCGATCCGGACGCCGCGGCTGCCTATATGGCGCCGGGCACGGTGATCACCTTTACCGGTGGGCGCGAGTTCGATCATCCGCGCGGCCCGACCGCTTTCAACGCCAAGCGCTACCGCTGGGTCAAGAAGAAGATGGACCGTTTCGACGTCTGCCCCGGCGACGGCGAGACCGTGGTCTATAGCGTCGGCACGCTCTACGGCGAATGGATGGATGGGTCCGCGTTCGAGGGCAACCGCTATGTCGACCGCTTCGTGGTGCGGAATGGCCAGATCACCAAGATGGACGTCTGGAACGACAGCGCCGAGCGGATCCTGGTCCAGCGCGGCATCGACGCGTAACAGCCATCCTGGCGCTTGAGCGCCCCGACTCCAGGGGGACAAAAGGCCGGTCCACCATATCGCAAGCCGCGATACCTGATAGATGCAAGCTCGTGTGGCGGCTGCCGCGCGCCTGCGCTATCAACGGTGCGATTGCTGCGCCCGGCATGGGGGCGCAAGCCTCCTCGAGGAGTTCCCGATGCGTTTACCCACCGTTGTCCTGGCCCTCACATGCCTTGCAACTGCCGCCTCCGCCGAAGACCTGTCGGGTACGCTTCAGAAGGTCAAAGAGACCAAGAAGATCACGCTGGGCTACCAGGAGGCCTCGGTCCCGTTCAGCTATCTCGACGGCAACCAGAAGCCGGTCGGCTTTGCCATGGATATCTGCCTCAGGATCGTGGATGCCGTGAAGAAGCAGCTCGGTATGCCCGACATCGCCGTCGACACCCTCGCCGTGACGTCGTCGAACCGGATTCCGCTAATGGTCAACGGGACGCTCGACCTGCATTGCTCGGCGACCACCAACAATGCCGATCGCCAGAAGCAGGTCGCCTTCACCAACACGCACTTCCTCAGCGCAACGCGATTTGCGGCCAAGAAAGCCGCAAAGATCAACACCATCGACGATCTCAAGGGCAGAGCGGTGACGGCGGTGGCCGGCTCGGTCAACCTGACACAGCTCGCCAAGGTCAACACCGAGCGCAATCTGGGCATCAATGTGATGCCGGCCAAGGACCAGGCCGAAGCCTTCCTGCTGCTGGAAACCGATCGCGCCCAGGCCTACGCGCTCGACGACGTGCAGCTCGCGGTGGCGATCGCGCGCTCGAAGGAACCACAGCTCTTCATGATCAGTGAGGAGACGTTCTCGAAGCCCGAGCCTTACGGGATCATGTTGCGGCGAGAGGACGCTCCATTCAAGGCGCTCGCCGATCGCGCGACTGCGGAGCTGTACGCCAGCCAGGAGATCGAGGTCCTCTACAAGAAGTGGCTGGAATCGCCGACTCCGCCGAACGGCCTCAACTACAACGTCCCGATGTCGGGCGCCTTGCGCAACGCCTTCAAGAAGCCGAGCTCCAGCTTCGATCCCGATGTGTACGTGGTGAATTGAGTGAGGGCGCCACGGCGCTGGTTGTAATCGGGCTGCGTGTCAGCGTGCCCTCGCCCCTTGCGGGAGAGGGCAGCTCCGCTGGTTGATGCAGACTCACTGGGGTGAGGGGTTTGTCTCCGCGGAAGCAGACCCCTCATCCGGCGCTTCGCGCCACCTTCTCCCGCAAGGGGAGAAGGAAAGAGAGCGAGCCGCACGAGCGGAATGCTTCGTCCTACGCATTCGAATATTTCTTCAGCTCGAACCGCGCAATCTGGTTCCTGTGCACCTCGTCCGGCCCATCCGCAAGCCGCAGCAAGCGCGCGGTCGCATAGGCCTGGGTTAATCCGAAATCGTTCGACGTGCCGCCGCCGCCGTGGGCCTGGATCGCCCAGTCGATGATCTGGCAGGCCATGTTGGGCACGGCGACCTTGATCATCGCGATCTCCGCTGTCGCCACCTTGTTGCCGACGGTGTCCATCGCGTATGCAGCGTTGAGCGTCAGCAGCCGGGCCTGCTCGATCATGATGCGGGCCTCTGCGATGCGCTCCTGCGTCACCGTCTGCTCGGAAACCGGCTTGCCAAAGGCGACGCGGCTGCGCACCCTCCGGCACATCTTCTCCAGCGTGCGTTCGGAAAGCCCGATCAGCCGCATGCAATGGTGGATGCGGCCGGGGCCGAGGCGGCCCTGCGCGATCTCGAAACCGCGGCCTTCGCCCAGCAGCATGTTCTCCTTGGGGACACGCACGTTGGTGAAGACGACCTCGGAGGCACGGTCGGGCACGCCGTAGAAGCCGAACACGGGCAGGGCACGCTTGACCTCGACGCCCGCTGTGTCCATCGGCACCAGGATCATGGATTGCTGCTTGTGGCGGTCCGCATTGTCGGGATCGGTCTTGCCCATGAAGATGCAGATCTTGCAGCGCGGGTCGGTCGCGTTGGTGGTATACCATTTGCGGCCGTTGATGACGTAATGGTCGCCCTCGCGAACGATCGAGCTTTCGATGTTGGTCGCATCGGATGAGGCGACGGCAGGCTCGGTCATGGCGAAGCAGGAGCGGATTTCGCCTGCGAGGAGCGGCTTCAGCCAGCGCTCCTTGTCCTCCTTCGTGCCATAGCGCTCCAGCACCTCCATGTTGCCCGTGTCGGGCGCCGAACAGTTGAAGACTTCGGGTGCGAGATGCGAGCGGCCCATGACCTCGCAGAGCGGGGCATATTCGAGATTGGTCAAGCCGGCACCGTGGCTGGAGTCCGGCAGGAACAGATTCCAGAGGCCTTCGGCACGTGCCAGCGGCTTCAGCTCCTCGACGACCGGATAGACCTTCCAAGGCCCCAGCTCCTCCGCCTCGCGATAAAAGCGTTCCTCGTTCGGATAGATGTGCCGGTCCATGAAACTGTCGAGCCTGCGCTTGAGCTCGACGACTTTGGGCGACATCGGGTAGAGCATCTTTGTCTCCTTGGTCGATGGACAGGCCGGGCGCAATCGGCTCAGGCGACGCGATACCCTTTAAATTTCTCGCGCAACGCTGATTTGAGCACCTTGCCGGTGCCGGTCATCGGGAACTCGTCCATGAACTCAACGGCGTCGGGCATCCACCAGCTCGCGATCTTCGGACGCATGTGGTCGAGCAACGTCTTGCCGTCGACGGTCGCGCCCTTTTTGCGGACGACGAGGAGCAGCGGCCGCTCCTGCCATTTCTCATGGTTGATCGCGACCACGGCGGCTTGCAGCACATCGGGGTGAGACAAGGCCACGTCCTCGAGTTGGATCGAGGAGATCCATTCGCCGCCGGACTTGATCACGTCCTTGGAGCGGTCGGTCAGCGTGACGTGGCCCTGGGGGTCGATTACGGCCATGTCGCCGGTGATCAGCCAGCCGTCGCGGTCGAGGCCTTCGTCGAGTTTCATGTAGCCGGACGCAACCCACGGTCCCCGCGCGCGCAGATGGCCGACGCTCTTGCCGTCACGCGGCAGCTCGTTGCCGCCGTCGTCGACGATGCGCAAGGCGGTGCCGAAACAGGCGCGGCCGGACACCTGGCGGCGCTCGAACTTCTCCTTGTCGTCGAGATGCTCGGAGCCAGGCCGCAAGCCCGGCATCGAGCAGCCCAAGGCTTCAGTCATGCCCCAGGCCTGGACGTAGTCGATGTCATATTCGCGCTTGAGCTTCTCGACCATAGCGCGCGGCGGCGCCGAGCCCGACGACAATGTTGCACGAAGTGTCGAGAACCTGTTGCCGGTGCGCCCGAGCCAGTCGAGCAGGATCAGCCAGAAGCTCGGTACGCCCGCCGACAGCGTCACCTTCTCGCCTTCGAGCAGTTCATAAAGCTTGTCGGGCTCGTAATTGCGGCCGGGCAGCACCAGCTTCGAGCCGGTATAGGGCGCGGTGAACGGCATGTTCCAGCCGTTACCGTGGAACAGCGGCGCCATCGGCATCATCACCTCGCGCACGCCTTCCAGGTGCCCGGGCAGGAAGTCGAAATTGCAGGAGACCATGGTCTGCAGGATCGCGGCGCGGTGCGAATAGATCACGCCCTTCGGATTGCCCGTCGTGCCGGAGGTGTAGCAGATGGTGGACGCCGATTTTTCGTCGAACTCCGGCCAGGCGAAGCCGGCGTCGTTCTCGTTCTCCAGCAGCTCCTCGTAGCAATGCACGTTGGCAAGCTTGGTCTGCGGCATCCGCTCGCGCGAGCACATCACGACATAGGCTTCGATCGATGTGAGCTGCGGCGCGATCGCCTCCACGATCGGCAGCGTGGCACGGTCGATGAACAGCAGCCGGTCCTCGGCATGATTGACGATGTAGACGAGTTGTTCGGGAAACAGCCGCGGGTTGATGGTGTGCAGCACATATCCCATGCCCGGCGCGGCGTAGAACATCTCGAAATGCCGGTGCGTATTCCAGGCCAGCGTGCCGACGCGGTCACCGGACATCATGCCGAGCCTCTCGAGCGCCAACGCCATGCGCTTGATGCGCGGATGGGCGTCGGCATAGGTATAGCGATGGATGTCGCCTTCGATCTCGCGAGCGACGACCTCAGCCTCGCCGTGATAGTCGGCGGCATACTGGATCAGGCCGCTGATCAGGAGCGGCATATCCATCATCAATCCCTGCATCGTCTCCTCCGGACCGCCATGTCGCTGCATGACGTACGCTTGTGATGTGCGCTTGAGGTTAGCGGAACGCCACGCGACGTTCACGCAAAAAGCGAGAGACGCGATTGCATGCGTCACTTTTTCAGGGCTAAGTGATGCGAGCTGCCGGCGAAGCAGTGTCCGCCGGGGGAGGAAACGGATGACAGCGGAAAGACACAAGACCGGTGCAGCCGGCGAATCTACAATCGACATTGCCGCACTCCGTGCGCGCTATCGCGACGAGCGCGATCGCCGCCTGCGCGCCGAAGGCAAGGCGCAATATGTCGAGGTGACCGGCGAGTTCGGACGCTATCTCGACGATCCCTGGGCCAATTCCAGATTTGCGCGCGAGGCTGTCAGCGAACAGACCGAGGTGCTGATCGTCGGCGGCGGCTTCGGCGGCCTTCTGTGCGGCGCGCGACTGCGCGAAGCTGGCATCGATGATTTCCGGGTCGTGGAAAAGGCAGCCGATTTCGGCGGCACCTGGTACTGGAATCGCTACCCTGGCGCGGCCTGCGATACCGAGAGCTACATCTACCTGCCGTTGCTGGAAGAGACCGGCTACATGCCGGTGCGCAAATATGCGCGAGCCCCCGAGATCTACGAGCATTCGCGCCGCATCGGCCGTCATTTCGGCCTCTATGAGCGCGCGCTGTTTCAGACCGTCATCACCCACATGGAATGGCGGGAGCAGGAGGCACGCTGGCTGGTCGAGACAGATCGCGGTGATTGCATCCGCGCGCGCTTCGTCATCCTTGCTGGCGGCCCGCTGAGCCGTCCGAAGCTGCCGGGCATTCCCGGTATCGAAAGCTTCAAGGGACACAGCTTCCACACCAGCCGCTGGGATTACGCCTACACCGGCGGCACGGCCGAAGGTGATCTTAGTGGTCTTGGCGACAAACGCGTCGGTATCATCGGCACCGGGGCCACCGCCGTGCAATGTGTGCCGCATCTCGGCCGCTCGGCCAAGGAGCTCTACGTCTTCCAGCGTACGCCGTCGGCGATCGGCGTGCGCGACGACCGCCCGACGGATCAGAGCTGGGCGCAGGGGCTCAGGCCCGGCTGGCAGCGCGAACGCATGGACAATTTCACCGCCGTGATCTCGGGCGAGCCATTCGAACAGGATCTGGTGCAGGACGGCTGGACCGGCCTGCTCGGCGAGATCCTGCTGGCGCCGCGCCGCCAGCCGCAGCCGGTGACTTCGATCGAGGAGGCGCTCAAGGTCATCGAGCAGGCCGATTATCGCAAGATGGAAGAGATCCGAGCGCGCGTCGATGCGATCGTCAAGGATGAGGCGACGGCTTCGGCGTTGAAACCCTGGTACAAGGCATTCTGCAAACGGCCGTGTTTCCACGACGAATATCTCGACACCTTCAATCGTCCCAACGTGCATCTCGTCGACACCAGGGGACAGGGCGTCGAGCGCATCACCGAGAACGCGGTCGTGGTCGACGGCAGGGCTTATGAGCTCGACTGCCTGATCTATGCCAGCGGCTTCGAGGTCGGCACCGACTACGCCCGCCGCATGGGCTTTGAGGTCTACGGCCGTGACGGCGTGAGCCTGTCGGCGCGCTGGCGCGATGGCGTCAAGACGCTGCACGGCTTCTACAGTCGCGGCTTCCCGAATTGCTTCCTGATCGTCATGGTGCAGGCCGGCCAGAGCGCCAACTTCCCGCACATCATCGACGAGCAGTCGCAGCACATCGCCTATGTGATAGCCGAGGCGCGCAAGCGCAAAGCCCGGACGCTGGAGCCGACGCTCGATGCCGAGAACGCCTGGGTCGAGGAGGTGGTCAAAGCTGCGCTCGGCCGCCAGACCTATCTCGCCGAATGCACGCCCGGCTATTACAACAATGAAGGCGTGTTCGATCCGATCGCGGCGAGAAACAGCCAGTATTGGCGCGGGCCGGTGGCATTCCTGCGGCTGCTGGACAAGTGGCGCCAGGAGGGCAATTTGGATGGACTGGAACTGTCGTATGATCACGCCATGGAGTCGGCGCCTTCGTCCGGGTAAGCTCGGGCATTGGATCACCCAGGGAGAGGACGTCGGACATGATCAGGGGCAGAACTGTAGCTGCGGCGGTTTTTGGGGCGATGACGCTGCTCGGCTGCCTGGCGCCCGCCGCCCACGCCGCGCAATGCGGCAGTTCGTCGGCCGGCTTCGAGGCCTGGAAGCGCGAGTTCAGCGCGGAGGCGCAGGGCAAGGGCGTCGGCCAGACTGCGCTCTCGGCGCTGATGCAGACCAATTACGCCAGTGCCACCATCGCGGCCGACCGTGGCCAGCGCAGCTTCTCGCTGACGCTCGACCAGTTCCTCGCCAAGCGCGGCGCCACCACCATCGTTGCCAAGGGTCGCCAGCTCAAGCAGTCGCAAGCCGCCTTGTTCACCTCGATCCAGCAGCGCTATGGCGTCCCGCCGGGGCCGCTGATCGCGATCTGGGGCATGGAGACCGGGTTCGGCAGCCAGCGCGGCAACCAGAATATGCTCTCTTCGATCGCGACGCTCGCCTATGACTGCCGCCGTCCCGAATTCTTCACTGAGCAGCTCTATGCGGCGCTGAAGCTGATCGATCGCGGCACGCTGTCGGGGGCAACCCGCGGCTCGATGCACGGCGAAGTCGGTCAGACCCAGTTCATGCCCAAGAACATCCTGGCCTACGGCACCGGCAATCTCGAAGTTGCCGCCAATGCGCTGAACTCGACGGCGAATTTCCTCAAGGCCCATGGCTGGCGTGCAGGAGCGGGTTACCAGCCGGGCGAGCCGAATTTCGCTGCCATCGAAGCCTGGAATGCCGCCGGCGTTTATCAGAAAGCGATCGCCCTGATGGGACGGCAGATCGACGAGGGCGGAGGTACGGCCGCCTCGCGCTGACCAGAGCCGCGTTTCGAAGGGGCTCAAGCTTCTTGGTTTTGCCGCGTTTGCTTTATGCGAACCGGCATCCACTTCGCTTGAGAACGCTCCTGCTCAGCAAGGCGTGATGCGCCGGCAAGAGAAAGTTGTTGCCAACTGGAACCGACGGCACGAGGTTTGCTTTGATCGAACAGGGCTGGGCATGAGGAGACTCAACATGGCAACCCAGATCGTGATGGACCAGACTGGCGACACGCGCCACGAGTTTGATCCTGGCAATGCCGAAGCGCTGGCGCGAGCCGAGCGGCGCTTTCGGGAGCTGACCGGAGCGGGCTTCACCGCCGCGCTGCGAACCGGACCTGGCGAAGTCACCCGGATCCGATCGTTTGACCCGACCGCGCAGGAAACGCTGTTCTATCCCCGCCTGGTTGGCGGTTGATCTGAGCTGCTCATGATCGCGGCAGTTTGGCTCCGTGGGCCGGCGCGTGCGCGTCTGCATGCGCTCCGCGAACTCTATCGGCGCTTTTTCGGCGAGAACACGCCGGATGCTCGCGGTCGCCGGCTCCTGGCCGAATGGCTGTCACCGGCGCAGCGCGCCCAATTCGAGCAGCACCGGTATTTCGATGTCGTCGGCGGCGATACCGGCAAGACCTATCGCATCCATTATGGCACCGCCGCCAACGTCCATGAGATCGACGAGGCCGGAAATGCGACGATGGGGTGGTGCTTCGTCCCGTCAGGCTTTCTCGTTCCCGGCGACGTGATGCTCGCACAGAAGATCGCGCTCGAAACCGACG
This sequence comes from Bradyrhizobium sp. BWC-3-1, assembly GCF_032917965.1. NCBI lineage: Bacteria > Pseudomonadati > Pseudomonadota > Alphaproteobacteria > Hyphomicrobiales > Nitrobacteraceae > Bradyrhizobium > Bradyrhizobium sp. BWC-3-1. Next base: position 5,467,267 of record NZ_CP136625.1, on the reverse strand, counting down.
AAAGGGGAGCTCTCGCGCTCGCCAACAGGTTTCCGCCAGCGACGCATTCGGAGCACTTCTACCGGCGGCCGTTCTAGGGCGTGGGCTATCAGTAATGGGTGGAGCGATAGGCATCCACCGCGTGCGCTGCAAAGACGCCGACGCTGCAAAGCGCGAGCAAGGCCGAGATCAGCTCGATCATAGTTCGTCCTCCTGCGGCGGCAGGGCGACGAGGTGCTGACAGCAGGAATAATCCCAGATCAGGTTGAGGAAGAATTGCATGGTGGCCGTCCCTGTATGCTTTTGACAACGAGATAACCGACCATCTGTTTCAGGCGTGTTTCGTCGCATCTGGAAACGGGTTTCTTGGGGAACCCCGGGCTGGTTTGTGCGCTGCGGAGCCGCTACATCCCGCTCTTGCTCAATCCCATTAGCCGCGAGGCGGCGCATCACATTGCGAGGCGAAATCATGGCGCAGGTCGAGTGGTTCGACGATCTCACCATTGGAATGCAGTTCAAATCCCCCGAAGTTCACGTCACCGAGGCCGACATCAAGCGGTTCGCGGCCGAGTTCGATCCGCAGCCGATGCATCTCGACCACGAAGCCGCCAAGCAGACCCTGTTCAGGGGTCTCGCTGCCTCGGGATGGCACACCGCCGCGATTGCCATGAGCCTCGCGATCCAGACCCGTCCGTTCGGCCCGCATCCGCTGATCGGTGCCGGCGTCGACGGGCTGCGCTGGACCATCCCGGTGCGGCCCGGCGACCGCCTGCATCTGGTCGGGGAGGTCATGAGCCTGACGCCATCGAAGTCGAAGCCGCAGGGCATCGCACTGGTGAAATGGACGATGTTCAATCAGAACGGCGAGGAGGTTTACACCTTCACCCCGATCGCGATCGTGCCGCGGCGAACCGCCTGAAGCCCTTGCGGGTCACCGGCAGAGGTGGTCATCTCAGTCCGGGGAACACGCTGGAGGCTGACATGAAACGATATCTTCTCGCCGCCGGGCTCCTGGCAGGCGCCTTGAGCGCAGTCGCTTTGACCGCAAGACCGGTGCAGGCGCAACAATCCAAGGTCGGCGACTGGACCATCGAAAAGCGTATGCAGGACGCGCATTGCAATGCGAGCCGCGGCTACAAGGACAAGGAAGACGAGAACCGGGACTACGTCATCGTCATCACCTATTCCGAGAAGGCGATCGTGATCGTGATGATCTATGACGGTTGGGAGTGGGACAAGGTCGGCGAGATCCTCCGGGCCGATGTCGGCACCGACGACGCCGATATCATGAAGAAGGCCAAGTGGGAGGTCATGGACAAGACCACCGTTCGCGGCATCTTCGAATACGATCAGTCCATGATGGACCGGCTGTCCAGGGCCAAGCGTCTCTCGCTCGATTTCGAGGACGATGACGACGACAGCATCGAGATGCAGGTGCCGCGTGCCGGTGAAGCGCTGGCGGCATTGAAATTCTGCGAGGAGAATCGCAAGTAAATTGCCGGAGCCGAATGCGAGGCCGGCGGGATCGGTGGCGACAGGGTTCTGCGGTGCGCGCGCTGCCTGACGCATCGCACGCGTGACTCATCGCATACAGTCCGCGCGCTGTTCGCATTTATCCTAGTCTTTGGCGAAAACGTCCAAGCCGCATCCTGCGGTTGACGTTACGCAAGGACGATGTTCGATATTCCAGCATTTCGTTGCAACGTTTTCTCCCCGTCGAAGGCGGCCATTGAACGGCCCGTCTCCTTCGCCAGTCCCCGGATCGCGATCTTTCTCGCGCGCCCGAGCCATACGCAGATTGCGTCGTCCGGCCGATGACAATCCTCCACGCAAATCGATTCTCGTCCCTTGTCGGCGAGATCTACGACGCCGCGGTCGATCCCGCGCTGCGCAGCGGGGTGCTGGAACAGGTTTCGCATTTCGTCGGCGGATGTGCCGCGACCATCCTGTCCAGGGACAGAGCCAGGCTCTCGATCGAGATCCACGAGCATTTTGGCACCGAATCCCGCTTCCGCCAGCTTTATCGCGACCGATATGTGGAGCTGGACCCTCTGCTCGATCGCCATTTTACGCTCGTGGCGGAGCAGACGATCGGCGTAGCCGACATCATGCCTCAGGCGGATTTCCTGGCAACGAGCTTCTATCGCGAGTGGGTGGAACCGCAAGGAGCGATAGACCTTGCAACCGTTGCACTCGAGAAGTCGGACACGCGCACCACAATCCTGCAGGTGTTGCGCCACCGGTCGCGCGGAATGGTTGACGAGCCGATGCGTGAGCGCATGCGGCTGCTGGCGCCGCACCTTCAGCGCTCCAGGATCATGGGCCGACAGATCAGGGCACGCTCGCATACCGTGGACGACCTTGCCGAGGTCTTGGATGGGCTGAGCACGGCGATCTGCCTGCTCGACGCAGATGGTCGGGTCCTCCATGCCAACGCAGCATGCCGCGGGCTGTTCGCCGATGCCAGCCTGCTCGCAATGGTCGGCGACCGGATCGTGGCCCGCAACACCCAGACCGACAAAATATTCCGCGGCCTGAGCGAAATCGATGCAGGCAACGAAACTCGTTCCGCTGCCCGCCGCCAGATCGAGCTTGCGACATCAGTTGATGGACAGCACTATCTGCTCCACGCCTTTCCCTTGAAGCGCTGTCGCACTCCATCGCGAGATGCTGCAGCCACGGTGCTGTTCGTTCAGAAGGCATCGGCGGCGACATGGCTCGCGGCTGATGCGATTGCGGCGGCCTTCAGGCTGACACCGTCCGAACTGCGTGTTTTAATGGCCATTATCGAGATTGGCGGTGTCCCCGACATTGCGGCAAAGCTCGGCATCGCCGAGACGACGGTGAAGACGCATCTCGGGCGCCTGTTCGAGAAGACCGGCGCCGGCAGGCAGGCCGACCTGGTCAAGGTCGCCACCGGCTTTGCCGTTCCATTCGCGCATCGAACGAATGGCGGTGACGACGCCGTGTGATCCATTTCACAAGGCTCGCCGATACGTGCCGCGATCTCAATGCATTGTGATGAGCCGAGCTCCCGTGTCCTCCGAATGCAGGACGCGAGTCATTTGATACTTTCGTATATCGCGATCCAGAAAAGTGAAGAGCAGCAAGCGCCGCGAAGAGATGCCACGACGGCGTCAAACGCGAGTGTGAGGAAACGACAGCGCACGGCCGGACCTGCTCGTCGGTTGGAGGATTGCAGTGAGCCAGTTTGATTTTTCCATTATCAATGTTTCAACGAACGAAATTCCCGAAAACGAGCGTATCCCGCTGCTTCGCGATTTCTACTGCCGCGGGGTGTTGAAGGCGGAAGTCGAGGCGAGAGAAGGAAAGCCGGCTGCGGCGAGCTTCACGTCCCACGTCTTGCCGGAAGCCCAATTGCTGATCGGAGGATTGTGCGGAGCGCGCGTCAGTCGCACCAAACACCTGGTTGCCGATGGCGACGACAGCCTGGCCCTGATCGTGAATCGATCTGGCGTACTTGGAATATCCGAGCGGGGACACGATCTGAGCCTTCGTGCAGGGGAGGCGGTCCTGACCAGCGCTGAGGACGTCACGACGTTCGAGCGATTGTCGCTGGGTAGCTGCTTCTCGCTCCGTGTGCCGAGACGCGTGCTGGCGCCGATGATCGTGGATGTCGATGATGCCGTGATGCGTGTCATGCCGGAGAGTTCAACGGGACTTCGATTGCTGGTCAACTATGCGGAGGCACTGGTGCGGGAGAAGGCGTTCGCGACGCCAAATTTGCGCCAGCTCGGGGTCGGGCATCTGCACGATCTTCTGGCAATCGTCCTCGGTGCCACCAACGAGCCCCGGGAGCTGGCCGGGCGGCGCGGCGTGAAGGCGGCACGGCTGCAGAAGGCCAAAGTTTCCATCGCCAACAATTGCTGGCGGCAGGACCTCTCGGTGGCTACGGTCGCCCAGGAGCTCGGCGTGACGCCGCGTTATCTCCAGCGCCTGTTCGAGGCCGACGGCAAGACGTTCTCGTCCTTCCTGATCGAACAGCGCGTCAAGCGCGCCCATCGCATGCTGCGGGAACCCGGATACGCCGAGCGGACAGTCAGCTCGATCGCCTACGATGTCGGCTTCGGCGATCTCTCCTATTTTAACCGCTGCTTCCGTCGAACTTATGGCGCCACGCCCAGTGACGTCAGGAGCGGCGAAATGTCGTGACCGCGCACGACTGAATTTCAAGTCAAATGCCGCTTGGAGACGGCACGGGCGGGCGTGCGCCGCCCCCAGTTGGAGTGTTGCATGCGCCGTTTTTTCTTTGACCTTATGATCGGCAATATCGTGAAGATCGATCCGGGCGGCATGGTGTTCGAATGCCCCGAAGCGACATTCGTGGTGGCCAACGAGATGGCAAGCCACCTGTTCGTCTGGCGCGACGATTTGCGCGACCGCGATGCCTGCATCCGGGTCAGAAATGCCGACGGGCGCGAGATCTATCGCGCCGCGGTCTGGTCGGAGAATATGGAGAAGGTCGGCTGGGACGAGATGTGAGCGTCCCGGTGCGGTATCGCGACTCTGCATCAGTAGCACCCGAAACGAATATCCGCTCGTTGCCGGCCGACGCCTCATCCGATCGGAGGATGCCGCATGCTGAGGTTGTGGTATGCATGGTGATATTGATCACCCAGGCCATTTATAGCCATGCACGGACCGCGGAAGCTGCCCGACCTCGTCGAGGCCATCTACGATGCCGGACTCGATCCTTCACTGTGGAACAACGTCGTCACCGGCATCCGCGACTTCGTCGGCGGCCAGGCCTGTGGACTGTTTTCCAAGGATTTCATCAGCAAATTCGGCGTCACGCACTATTATTGCGGGGCGGACCCGCACTACATCCAGCTCTACTCCGAGACGCATTCGAAGTTCGATCCGCTGACGGTCCTGCCGCCGCACGGTCAGATCGTCAGCATTCCGGATCTCGTTAATTTCGATGAATACCGGGGCGGACGCTTTTACCAGGAATGGATGCGGCCGCAGGGTTGCAGCGATGCGGCCAACGTGGTGCTCGAGAATTCGAATGCGAGCTGCCCCGTGATGATGACGGTGCTGTCGGGCCGCCGGATGGTGGATCCGGTGATGAAGCAGCGCCTCTCGCTGATCTTGCCGCACGCCAGCCGAGCGTTGCTGATCAACCGCGCCATGACCTCGCAACTGACGCTGGCGACGGCGTTGGCGGAGGTCCTGGACAATTTGGCCTGCGGCATCTTTCTGCTCGATGGATTCTGCCGGGTGGTGCACGCGAATTCCGCGGGGCACGACTTGCTTGCGGCGGACGATCTGGTTCGGTCCGTTGCCGGGCAATTGGTGACCAGCAGTGCGGAGGCCAATCAGACGCTGCGGGAAGCGTTCGCGACCCGCCATGAAATTGCGCTGCTTGCCGCAAAGGGGCACGCGTTTTCGCTGCTTTCGCCTTCGGGCGAGCGCTACGTCGCGCACATCCTGCCGCTGTCGTCCGTCCTGCGGGACGGCAGCGAGCGGGTGGTCGATGCCGTCGGTGCGCTGCTGCTGCGTAAGGTATCGCTCGGCGGACAGTCCTACGGCGAATTGATCGCGCGGACCTCGACCTTACACCGGCCGAGTTGCGCGTGTTCCTGTCGATCGTCGAGGTTGGCGGCATCCCGGAGACGGCGGTCGCGCTCGGTATCGCGGAAACGAGGGCGAAGACGCATCTGCATCGCGTGTTCGCCAAGACGGGCGTTTCGCGTCAGGCCGATCTCGTTAAGCTCGCGGCAGGATTCTCCAATCCGCTTGTGAACTAGACTGTTGAATTTTGCCTTCACGATTGAACCTTTCGCTCCCGCGAAAGACTCACGGAAGCCGCCAGGCATGAAGAACATTTCGCCATCTCCATGTGTCACCATTGGCTCTTCCGATGCCCCGACCTCCAAAACCGTCCGAGTTGATCGAGACTATCTATGACGCGGGTCTCCACCCGGAGTTGTGGAGCGAGGTCGTTGTCAAACTCAATGCCTTCATTGGCAGCCAAGCCTGTGGTCTGATTTCGAAGGACCCGGTCAGCAAATCAGGCGCGACGCATTATTATTGCGGGGTCGATCCGTACTACATTCAGCTCTATGCGGAGACCTACTCCCGATACGACCCGCTTGCTCGGCTTCCGCGCTATGGCGAGGTGCGCAATATCCCTGATCTCGTGGATTTCGACGAATACCGCCGCGGCCGCTTCTACCAGGAATGGCTGCGCCCCCAGGGCTGCGTCGACGTCGCCAACGTGGTGCTGGAGCAGTCGAAGTCGCCGTGTCCGATGCTGATGACCGTGATCCCGGGCAGGGAGATGCTCGGCGCGGAACAGCGGGCGCGAATGCAGTTCCTGGCTCCGCATGCGAGCCGGGCGCTGTTGATCAACCGGGCGATCGAGCGGAAGCAGCAGCGCGCGGTCGCGCTTGCCGACGTCGTGGACCGACTGAATGCCGGTGTCATCCTGCTCGATTCGACCTGTCATATCATCCACAGCAATCCGGCCGCAGCGACGATCCTAGACGTCGACGATGTCCTGCGGTCTGTCTCGGGCAGGTTGGTGGCAAGATCTTCCGCTGCTAATTCAGCCTTGCGCGATATTTTCCGTGAGACCAGCGAGGTCGCGTTGGCGGCATCTTCGGGACGGAAAATTCCGTTGATGTCGCATGACGGTTCCTACTACGTCGCGCAAATCATCGCGCTGCCATCATTGCTGCGCGACGGGGTGGCCGAGCGCAGTTCGGCAGTGGGAGCCCTGTTCATCTGGAAAGCGGAACTCGACGGCCGCTCGTGTGCCGGCCTCATTGACCGCACCTTCGAGCTCACGCCTGCCGAACTGAGGGTCTTGCAGTCAATCGTCGATGTCGGCGGCGTGCCGGAGACGGCGGTTGCGCTCGGTATCGCCGAGACGACGGTGAAGACGCATCTGCATCGCGTGTTCGCCAAGACCGGCGTTTCTCGTCAGGCCGATCTCGACAAGCTCGCAGCTGGATTTTCCAATCCGCTCGTGCACTGAGACGCGTTCAAAAACGCAGGCGAGTCGCCGTAGCTCGCAATAGGTTCAATCACAAGCATCATTAGAAAGTTATCGCACGTCGTTCGATCGAATGACGCGATTTTCCGCGTTGTCTTCTACTAGACGTCACACGATCTGTCGTTCGACCTACCAGACATTTTTGTGAAGCAACTCACTGCGAGCGGAAACGAATTCCGTCAATCTCTCGTGCAGGTTGAGAGGAGATTGTCATGCGGACGGCGTCACCAGTTCTGACAGGAAGATTCCGCGATATCGTCGCCCGCATGGGCGCGGTACTCCGCGCGCAGCGGGAAATCGACGCGGAGCGCGTGTTGCGGCGCTATCGCCACCTGCTGGACCAGCCGCACGAAGCGCCGTGTTTGAATGAAATTATTCCCGTTTCCCGTGAAGAGGATATCTTTGAAAATGCCAACGGAGTTGATCCGCGCGAGCGCACGAGCGACCACCCCAAATTCGAACGTGCGTAACGCCAGCATCGTCGCAATCGCGCTGACGGCAGCGCTCGTCGCTCTCCAACTGGTCGGCCTCGCGATGCTGGAGCGATCTCATGCTTACGCGCAGCCGTCGGTTCCACTCGTGCCGGCCGTTTGCACCGAGAGCGCCGATGTCCCCGTCTCGCAAATTCCCTACGATTGATCGGAGGGCAAATTGTGCCTGATGTCACGACTCTGATGCTGCTCAGCGTTGCCGTGTTCGCCGGCGCCTTTGTCTCCGGACTCTCGGGATTTGCCTTTTCCGCGGTAGCGGGCGCCATCCTGCTCCGGGTGTTTCAGCCGCTCGAAGCCGTACCGCTGATGATGGCGTGCAGCATCGGCGTGCAGGCCACCAATCTGTGGTCGCTTCGGCGCAATATCCGCTGGGAAGGCAGTCTGCTGCTGATCGTCGGCGGCTTGATCGGCGTTCCCATCGCGGTGTCGCTGCTCCAGAGCACCGATACGCATCTGCTCCGGCGCGGCTTCGGCATTATCGTTGCGCTCTATGCGGCCTACATGCTGCTGCGGCCGACGCTGGTGACGGCCGGCGAGGCGGTCGGGCGGCACTGGGTCGCGTTGATCGGGTTCGGTGGAGGACTGGTCGGCGGACTGACCGCGATGCCGGGCGCGATCCCGACGATCTGGTGCGACATGCGCGGCATGCCCAAGAGCGAGCAGCGCGGCCTGGTGCAGCCGTTCATCGCCGCGATGCAGCTGTTCGCGATCGCGCTGCTGTTCGGACATCAGGATCTGTCGTCAAAGGTCTTGGTCGATCTCGCGGTTAGCCTGCCGGCGCTGTTCGCAGGCTCCGCGCTGGGCGTGATCGCGTTCCACAGGGTCAACGAGACGGTCTTTCGCAAGACCGTGCTCGTTTTGTTGTTGCTGTCGGGGATTTCCCTGATCTAGTGCCCGACGGGTTGCACCGGCGCCGCGCTGGTGTCGCTGCCGTGATGCGTCAGCGGCTTCATGCCAGTGACGGTCCGCAGCAGCACATAGAACACCGGCGTCAGGAACAGGCCGAATACGGTGACGCCGATCATGCCGGAGAACACGGCGACGCCCATGGCGCGCCGCATCTCCGAGCCGGCCCCGGTCGAGAGCACCAGCGGCAGCACGCCCATGATGAACGCCATCGACGTCATCAGGATCGGGCGCAACCGCAGCCGGCTCGCCTCGATTGCGGCCCGGATCGGGGTGCGGCCTGCGAATTCGAGCTCGCGCGCGAATTCGACGATCAGGATCGCGTTCTTGGCCGAGAGTCCCACCAGCACGATCAAGCCGATCTGGGTGAAGACGTTGTTATCGCCCTTGGAGATCCAGACACCGAACATAGCAGCCAGCAGACCCATCGGCACGATCATGATGATCGAGAGTGGCAAGGTCAGGCTCTCATAGAGCGCGGCCAGCACCAGGAACACCAGGAGGATCGCCAGCGGAAACACCCACAGTCCGGAATTGCCGGCGATGAACTCCTGATAGGTCAGGTCGGTCCATTCGAAGGCAAAGCCGGGCGGCAGCGTCTCCGCCGCGATCCGCGTCGCGACCTCCTGCGCCTGTCCGGAGGAGAAGCCGGGAGCAGCCGCCGCGTTGATATCGGAGGACAGGAAGCCGTTGTAGCGGATCGCCCGCTCGGGTCCCGCGCTCTGGCGAACGCTCAAGAGCGCCGAGAGCGGCACCATGTCGCCCGAGGACGAGCGCACCTTCAACTGCCGGATGTCGTCGGCGCGGGCGCGGAACGGCGCGTCGGCCTGCACCCGGACCGAATAGGTGCGGCCAAACTTGTTGAAGTCGTTGACGTAGTAGGAGCCCAGGTAAATCTGCAGCGTGTTGAACACCTCCGTCACGGGCACGCCCAATTGGAGCGCCTTGGTGCGGTCGATGTCGGCGAACAGCTGGGGCACGTTGACCTGGAAGCTCGAGAACACGCCGGCGATCTCCGGCGCCTTCTGCATCGCCGCCATGAACGCCTTGGTCGCCTCGTTCAGCGCCTCATAGCCGAGACCGGCACGGTCCTCGATCTGCAGCTTGAAGCCGCCGATGGTGCCAAGGCCGTTGACCGGCGGCGGCGGGAACATGGCGATGAAGGCTTCCTGGATGCCGGCATATTTCTTGTTCAGCTCGGCCGCCAGCGCGGGGCCGCTGAGCGAAGGATCCTTGCGCTCGTCGAACGGCTTGAGCGTGGAGAACACGATGCCGGCATTGGAGGAGTTGGTGAAGCCGGCGATCGACAGGCCCGGAAAGGCGACCGAACTCTCGACACCTGGCTGGGTCAGCGCGATGTCGCTCATCTTGCGGATCACCTCTTCAGTGCGATCGAGCGCTGCGCCGTCGGGCAGCCGCGAGAAACCGACCAGATACTGTTTGTCCTGGCCCGGCACGAAGCCGCTCGGCACCTGCTGGAACAGAAGCGCGGTCACGCCGACCAACACCACATACAGTCCCATCACTGCGGCCTTGCCTGATATCACCTTGGTGACGGTGCCGCTGTAATTCTCCGACGAGCGTGTGAACACCTTGTTGAAGCCACGGAAGAACCAGCCAAGGCCCTTTTCCATGATGATCGTCAGCCGGTCCTTCGGCTGATTGTGTCCCTTGAGCAGCAGCGCCGACAACGCAGGCGACAGCGTCAGCGAATTGATGGCGGAGATCACGGTCGAGATCGCGATCGTCAGCGCGAACTGCTTGTAGAACTGCCCGGTGAGGCCGGAGATGAAGGCGAGCGGCACGAACACCGCGATCAGCACCATCGCAATCGCGATGATCGGCCCCGACACTTCGCGCATCGCCTGGTAGGTGGCGTCGCGCGGCGACAGCCCTCCCTCGATGTTGCGTTCGACGTTCTCGACTACGACGATGGCGTCGTCGACGACGATGCCGATTGCGAGCACGAGCCCGAACAGGCTGAGCGCGTTGATCGAGAAGCCGAACACGTGCATGACCGCGAATGTACCGACGATCGACACGGGCACCGCCAGCAGCGGAATGATCGAGGCGCGCCAGGTCTGCAGGAACAGGATCACCACCAGCACCACCAGCGCGATCGCCTCCAGCAGCGTGTGAATGACGGCCTCGATCGAGGAGCGCACGAACTGAGTGGGATCGTAAACGATCTGGTAGGACACGCCTTCCGGCATATTCTTCTTGATCTCGGCCATGGTGGCACGGACATGATCGGAGATCTCCAGCGCGTTGGAGCCGGGCGCCTGGAAGATCGGAATCGCCACTGCCTGCTTGTTGTCGAGTAGCGAGCGCAGGCCGTATTCGGACGCGCCGAGCTCGATGCGGGCGACGTCGCGCAAGCGCACGACTTCGCCACGCGTACCGGTCTTGACCACGATGTCGCCGAATTGCTCTTCGTTCGCAAGCCGCCCTTCCGCGTTGACGGACAGCTGCAGGTCGATGCCCTTGACATTCGGGGAGGAGCCGACCACGCCGGCAGCGGCCTCGACGTTCTGCGCCTGGATCGCCTTGACGATGTCGCTTGCGGTGAGCCCGTGTTCGGCAGCCTTCTGCGGATCGACCCAGACCCGCATCGAATAGTCGCCGGCGCCATAGAGCTGGACGTCGCCGACGCCGTCGATCCGTGCAAGACGGTCCTTGACATTGAGCACGGCGTAATTGCGCAAATACGTCATGTCGTAGCGGCCGGTGGGCGACAACAGATGCACGACCATGGTGAGGTCGGGCGACGACTTCTTGGTGATGATGCCGAGCTGCCGCACCACGGCGGGCAGGCGCGGCTCGGCCTGCTGCACACGGTTCTGCACCAGCTGCGTCGCCTTGTCAGGATCGGTGCCGAGCCGGAATGTCACCGTCAGCGTCATCGCGCCATCGGTGGTCGCCTGGCTTGACATGTACAGCATGCCTTCGACGCCGTTGATCTGCTCTTCGATGGGAGTCGCCACCGTCTCGGCGATCACCTTGGGATTGGCCCCGGGATAGGTCGCGCGCACGAGGACGGAGGGCGGCACGACATCGGGATATTCCGAGATCGGCATCGCGAACAGCGAGATCAGGCCGGCGAGGAAGATCAGGACCGAGAGCACACCGGCAAAAATCGGACGATCGATGAAGAACTTCGAGAGATTCATGGCTTTGCCCCTGCGCGAGAGACGACCCTCCCGCCATTCCCGGGCGCGGGAAAAGCCCGCAAATCCGGAAATCCAGAAGTGATGTCTTGGTAGTTCAACAAATTCGACATTCCGGCTCGCGCTGCCCCCGCGCTCCGGAAGCGGAGAATGCTAGCGTTGCACCACGTCCTGTTTGCTGTGGTTGGAGGCCTGCTGCGGCCCGCGCGCGCCCATCGACGCGATCTCCGTCTTGAGCAGGGCGCCGGGACGCACGCGCTGGAGGCCGTTGACGATAATGCGATCGCCGGTCTTCAGTCCCGTCGTCACGATACGCAACCCGTCGACCGAGCCGCCGAGGGTGATCGGCCGGTAGACCGCGCGGCTGTCGTCGCCGACCGCCATCACGAACTTCTTGTCCTGGTCGGTACCGATCGCGCGCTCGTCGATCATGACCAGCGATTGCTGCTTGGGCTGGCCCATGCGCACGCGGGCGAACTGGCCGGCGATGAGACGCCCGTCCTCGTTTCTGAACACCGCGCGGACACGGATGGTGCCGCTCTGGCCGTTGACCTGGTTGTCGATGAGCTGGATGTGGCCCTTGGCCGAGAGGCCGCCTGAGGTCGTCATCTCCACCGGGATCTGGTCCAAATTGCCGCGCTTGCCGGAGACATCTGCGATCGAGTTCAGCGCCCGCAGCACCACCTCCTCATCCGCATCGAACGACGCGTAGATCGGATTGACCGAGACCAGCGAGGTCAGCACGGGGGAGGCGGTGCCGGCGGCGACGAGATTGCCGACGGTGATTTCGATCTTGCCGACGCGGCCGTCCACGGGTGCACGTACCTCGGTGTAGTCGAGATTAAGCTTTGCGGTCTGGAGCGTCGCCTCGGCTGCCTTCACGTTGGCGATGGCCTCGCGGTTGGCGTTGTCGCGCTGGTCGTAGTCGCGCCGCGTCACCACGGCGTTGCCGACCAGCTGCGCGCCGCGCTCAAGTTCATTCTGCGTGAACACGACGCGCGCTTTGGCAGCTTCGAGCTGGGCCGCGGCCTTGTCGACCTCGGCTGCGTAGGGCGCCGGGTCGATCTTGAACAGGATGTCACCAGCCTTCACCAGCGCGCCTTCGATGAAGTTGGCCGACAGGATCGCGCCGGCCACGCGCGGGCGAAGCTCGACGCGTTGAATGGCCTCGAGCCGACCGGAGAAATCGTCCCACAGCACGGTCTGCTTTGGTTCGATCAGCGCGACCGTGACAGGGACGGCTTGCTCGGCCGCGGCGGTCGCGGTCGCCTGCGCGGCACGAAAGTAATGGCCGGTCGCGATCGAGCCGGCTACGGCGAGAGCGCCCACGATGGCGACGCCGCCCAGAAGGCGGCGGACATGGCCGGGGCGAGAGGTATTTTGGGAGGGGGGCATTTGCGCTCCAGATATGTAGTGTTCACTACAGATGTGGAGCTGGATACCGCAGCGCAAGATACTTATGTACCATTCGCTAAGAAAATTGTAGCGCTTTACCGCAAGAATTGGCAAGTGGAAGAGAAAATAAAGCGAGAACAAAGAGATAGGATCCGGCGTTAGGGTCAGGGACGACGCCGATTTCGAGGAGAAGAGGCAAATGGGCATGGGACGCCCCCGCGAATTCGACGCCGAAACGGCGTTGGACCAGGCGATGGAAGTGTTTTGGCGCCATGGCTATGAGGGTGCCACGATCGCTCAGTTGACCGAAGCCATGGGGATCAATCCGCCCAGCCTCTATGCCTGTTTCGGCAACAAGGAAGGGCTGCTGAAAGCCGCGCTCGACCGCTATACAAAACTGCGCAACGTCTGGATGGACGAGGTCGTGGCAGCGCCGACTGCCCGCGACGTCGCCGAACGGATGCTGATCGGCATCGCCGACAAGCAGACCGATCCCGCCAACCCGCCCGGTTGCCTGCTCGTGCAGGGCGGCGTTGCATGCGGCACCGGATCAGAAAGCGTCCCCTTCGAACTCGCCGCTCGGCGCGCCCAGAACGAGGACCAGCTTCGCGATCGTTTTGTTCGCGCCAAGGCCGAAGGCGATCTCAAACCGACCTCAGATCCCGCGGCACTCGCGCGCTACGTTTCGGCCGTCTCCGTCGGCATGGGCGTGATGGCGTCCTCAGGCTCCGACCGCGAGGCATTGCAGCAGGTCGCGAGCGTGGCGGTGCAGGCGGTCGAGGCGCAGTCGACTGCAAGAACATGACGAGCGTTGTCGTCTCTATCATCTCACCGATTGCGTGGCAGGCAGCGACGGCGGCGGGACGAAGCCGCCGAACGCGCGTTCGATCAGTCCGGCGAGCGCAATCGGTGTGCGGTCCTCGAGATAAGGCCCGATGATCTGGACGCCGATCGGCAGCCCCGATGGCGTGCGCTCGATCGGAACGGCCGTTGCAGGCAGTCCGCAGGTCGAAGCGGGGTCTGCCCAGATGAAGCACGCATCGGCATAGGGATAGAGCTGTCCATCGATATCGAGTTGCCGCGCGTCGAACGGCTCGGACTGGTCCTGGGGAAAGGCCGGTACGGCGGCGGCCGGGTAGATTACTGCGTCGAACTCGCGGAACAGCTCCTGCCATCGTTGTTGCAGCCGCAGGCGCGCCGCGTCGGTCGCCAGCCATTCGCGATGGACCATCGCCCAGCCGCGCGCGCGCTCGGCCTGCAGGCTGCGGTCGTCGGGCGAGAGTTCTGCGGCAACTCCTTGCGCCTCTGCGAGGGCGGCCGGTGTCAGGCGTGGACTTCGCGCTGCGTTCAACAGCTTCATGTAAAGGCGGGCGGATTCGGCGAGATCGGGCAGAGACGCACTCGAGCGCGCGACGCGTGCGCCTGATCGTTCGAGCCGTTCCGACAACCGCCCGATGGCGGAACGCACGGCATCGCCTGTCGGCATCAACGGATGCGTATCGATCACGAGAATCCTGAAACCCCTGAACTGGTCGTGTCGTGAGGCCGGCAACGCAAGACGATAGCCGATCCCGTCGCGCGTCTCGTCGGGGCCGGCGATCACGTCGAGCGCGAGTGCGAGATCCGAGGCAGTGCGCGTCATTGGTCCAACGACGGCGAGATCACCCTGGCCGGCAACGGGCGGTGCCGGCGGAAGGCTGTATCCGCGTAGCGGGACGAGGCCGAGGCTCGGCTTGTGTCCGAACACACCGCAGAAATGCGCGGGCACCCGGATCGAGCCGCCAATATCCGAGCCGATCGACAGCGGTCCGAATCCCGCAGCCAGCGCCGCTCCTGATCCGCCTGAAGAGCCGCCGGGCGATCGGCCGAGATCCCACGGATTGTTCGTCGTACCGTAGATGTCATTGTAGCTCTGGAAATCTCTGAGGCCGATCGGGATATTGGTCTTGCCGATGATGACAGCACCCGCCGCCTTCAACCGCGAGACGACAAGGGCGTCCTCCGCGGGTTGGAAATCTTTGAAATGCGGAAAGCCCCACGTCGTCGGCAGGCCAGCGACGTTGAACGGTTCTTTCAACGTCACGGGGATGCCGAGCAATGGCTGCCGCTCGCCGCGACCAAGTGCGGTATCGGCGGCGCGCGCGGCGTCTCGTGCGCGATCGAAATCGCGAACGATGACGGCATTGATCTGCCCGTCCAGTGCCTCGATGCGCGCGATCGTATGCTCGATCAACTCGGACGCAGAAAGCTTGCGCGCGTGCAGGGCGCTCAGCAATGTGCTGATCGAGCCGTAGTCCCAGTCAGTGGCGGTCAATCCGGGCGGCATCACGATCTCCATTGTCTTGCATCGCCGCGTCGATGTCGCTCGGCTGCAAATCGATCCGAGTATCGAGCATGCAATTTGGCGGATGGTATGAGGAGGCCACGCAACGGGAACCAGATCTGTCCGCGGGTCGGGGGCCGGAGGCGGTGCCTGGCCATCAGATCGCGGGATACCCACTGCTTGCCGCGGTCTATGCGCGATCGAGGGCTCTGTACGGGCTGCTGCTCACGTGGCATTGGGGGCGGCGAAGCCTGGATACTGACGACCATGTTCGCCCTGACATTCCTTGGGACCTCCGCCAGCGTTCCGTCGGCGGAGCGCAACCATCCGGCTCTCCTGGTGGAGGCCACGGGCAAGCGCGTCCTCATCGATTGCGGCGAGGGCACGCAGCGCCAGTTGCTGCGCAGCGGCGCGGGCTTTCGACGGCTTGACCGCATTCTGCTGACGCATGCCCATCTCGATCACGTGCTCGGTATCCCCGGTCTCTTCTCGACGCTGGGGTTGCGTCAGCAATCGGACGCGATGACCGTCTATGGAGGCCAGGGCACGCTCGACATCGTCATCCGCATGCTTGCCGGCCTGTGGGGCGCGGGCAGGGCGCCGATCCCGGTGGAGTTCGCACCGCTGACCGAAGGACAGGTTATCGACGCCGGTGACTTCACCATCGATTGCTTTCCGGTTCGTCACCGCGACACCGACAGCTTTGGTTTTTGCTTCCAGAGTCCGGCACGCCGCCATCTTGAGCGGGAGCGCCTCGCCGAGCTCGGTGTTCCCGATGGGCCGCTGCGCGGAGAACTGGCCGCGGCACGACCAGTCGTGATCGCCGGCCGCACGATCTATCCCGAAGACGTCATGGGGCCGCCGAGCGGCGGCAGGAAGATTGTGGTCATCGGCGACACCGAAACCACTGACGGGCTGTCCAGGCATGTCGCCGACGCCGATCTGCTGGTGATCGAGGCGACCTTCCTCGATCGCGACGCCGCGACCGCCCGGGACTATGGTCATCTCACCGCGCGCGAGGCGGCTTCATTTGCCGCCGCGAACAACGTCAGGCAACTCGTGCTGAATCACATGTCGGGGCGTTATCCCGACGAAGAGATTCTGGCCGAAGCGACAGCGATTTTTCCAAACACGCGGATCGCCGCCGACTTCGATCGCGTCGTGATTTAGCGGCACCGCTCAAAGAGAGCGCAATCTCTGACGGTCTGTTTGTGAGCTGCTTAACCTGCGGTGGCTGGGGAATTAGGACCCTACGCGAATGAGTCTGGAACACTGGAAATCCTGTAAAAATAGACCTATGTTGACCCCTGCGTTAGGGGCGACCCGTTGGGGGCGCCGTTAGGGGCAGGCCAAGTGAACGTTATTCTGAGAGCGGAAAAAGGTGGCGGCGACCGGCGCTATCTAACCCAACCGCGGGGCGAAGGGACGACTTGGTACGCGGTCGCTGAGGTCCCCAGGACGCTACGGCAGGCCATTGGCAAGAAGCGGCTTCTGAAGTCCCTGGAGACCACCGACCTCCGGGTGGCCCGTATTGCCCGCTGGAACGCCGTTGCGGATTTGAAGTCCGAGATTGCCAAACACCGAATGCCCGGCTCCGAGGATCAGGACCCGCTGCTCTTGGAGGCCATGGCTCTCCGGGAGGAGTTCGTCCGAGCAGATGCCGCGCGGCGCAACGACCTCATGTATCAAATCACGGACCGGGCCGAAGAGATCGACCTCGCCGCGGGCGGCATCCGGGAGGATTACGCCCCCTTCGGAGAACCCCGGGCAGCCACCAAGCAAGCCACCGAGTTCATTCAACTGGCGTCTGCAAAGGCCAAACTCCGCAACGCAAGCGCTAATCCAATCTGACGTAGCTTTGCCAAACTCGTACGCAGGAATATGAGGGTTTTGGAGGGCCAAACGCCTCTGAACTTGGACACCGGACATCTTTTCAATAACACCGGCGAATTCCGAAGTGAGTGATGCCGGCATGAAAATGCGTTGCTCGCGAAGAACTAGGCGAGCCTGATAAATATCAGTACCCGCTATAGAAACATCCCGCCATGATAGAATATTGGCGTACTCTTTTTCGCGATCACTCGCATCCTGCAACTGCTTCTTTTCACGTTCGCTTAAATCTGATGACGTCATGAAGCTTGTCAGGTCGGTTTCGGACATAGTGCTGAACCGCGGGATAGTCATCATCCCACCTGCGCAAGTGTTCGTAGAAAGCCACGCTTTTACAAATGCCTTCCAAACCGCTTCCGCAGCGGCAAATTCCATTTCATTTGATCTTCGTCCGCGATCTCCAAGATGGCTGAGTTGCTCTCGAAAATGCTCCAATTCGCGGCTTTGGGATGATTTCAACCGTTCCAGTTCTTGACTTTGCTGAGCCTTGAATCCTTCGAGCACTTTGCTTGTTCGGAATTGAATCAGCGCCTCACCCAATTTGGTTGGTAGTAGAATGGTCGCCCCGATGAAGCCACCGATTCCCGACACTATCCAGGGGTAAACCTGCAACCACAAATCATGCATCACTGGCTAGCTTTCCGCAGTTGAACCAGACTTCGAGCGATGACCCGTCGGCCCGGTTGCAAATTCGCCTGTCCAGATTCTCGACGGGGGTTGGAGGCTGGAGTTTGTTGATATTGCCGGCGCAGGCGGCAACCATCACGGGAGCAGCATCTGTCATTGCCATGCCCGGCTTTAGTCCAAACACATCCCACTCCTCAGCGGCAGCCGCTTGGACCGTCGGAAGGATCAGCGTGAGAGCGAGGAGGTTGGTAAGTCGCATTCCAAAGTCCAAGTCGAATAAGTGTTAGCGCTCGGCACGTCCACAGCAGGCTCCACCGTTAGGGGCAACCGTTAGGGTCAGCGTTAGGGTACGTCAGCTACCCAGCGCGAAACATCTCAATGGTTTCAGGTACTTGATGGCGGGAACGGAATCTGGCTGGGGAACTAGGATTCGAACCTAGACAAACAGAGTCAGAGTCTGTTGTGCTACCGTTACACCATTCCCCAACGGAATAGCCGAACAAATTCAATGACTTGTTGATTTGTCCGGCTGTGGCCGATGGCACTTATCGCGCAAATCACGGCTCAAGCGTGGAGGGTTTCTACCCGCTCGGCTGTGGGCTGGCAAGCGCTGCGACGCAGGGATGTTTTGCGGTCCACATGGGACGTGCGGCCCGCGGCATCATGGGCTCCGGCGGAGCGCCGCGGCGGTGCGCGACCGTTTGCCTCATCCGAAAATCACGTTTCCTGGTCGGATCGTCACGCACCGCATCGTCCTTCGGACACACAACCCAAGGAGATCCGTGATGCCCTATGTCGATGGTTTCGTGCTGGCCGTGCCGAAGGACAACATCGAGGCTTACAAGGCGCTGGCGAAAACGGCCTGCGCGATCTGGATAAAGCACGGTGCGCTCGATTATGTCGAATGCATCGGCGACGACGTGCCCTACGGCGAGCTGACTTCGTTTCCGCGCGCGGTGATGGCGAAGGAGGACGAGATCGTGGTGTTCGCCTGGATCGTCTATCGCGACCGGGAGACTCGCGACACCGTCAACAAGAAGGTGATGGCGGACCCGCGGCTGAAGTTGGACGGTATGCCGTTCGACGGCAAGCGCATGATCTACGGCGGCTTCACGACGCTGCTGCGGGCGAGCGACGTGATGGGGTAAGGGCGCTGACCCGGCCCACACGTCGGTGCTTGTCCATGCAGCGTCGTGGCAAGCCGTTTTACTTGCCGGTACGGGGCCAGCATGCCATCCTCTCATCGCCAGGCATAAACAACCGGAAGCGGGCGCTTAGCCGAGCTTCCAAAAAAACTGGTTGGGGAAACCCTTGGGAGGTTTGATTTCATGAGATTGAAGCACGTCACCGGGCTGCTTTGCGCGGCCGCGATGTCCCTTGCGCTCGCTTCAGCCGCGCAGGCCCAGGACAAGGTCGTCAAGATCGGCGCGATCCTGCCGATGTCCGGCGGCACCGCCTCGATCGGGGCGCACGCCAAGGCGGCGCTCGAGGTCGCAATGGACATCATCAACAACGCTCATCCCGAGCTCGGCACTCTGCCGCTGGCCAAGAACGCAGGCCTTGCGGGCCTCGGCGGCGCCAAGATCGAGATCGTGTTCGCCGACAACCAGGGCAACCCGGCGACAGGCCAGAACCAGGCGCTGCGCCTGATCACGGAAGACAAGGTAGCCGCCGTGTTCGGCTCGTATCAGTCCGGCGTCACGCTGACCTCGAGCGCCATCGCCGAAAAATACGGCATTCCCTTTCTGAACTCCGAGTCGGTCGCCGCCAATCTCACCGAGCGCGGCTTCAAATGGTTCTTCCGCACCACGCCGATCGCCACCGACTTCGCCAAGGCCTATGTCGATTTCCTCGCCGACATCAAGGCGCAGGGCGCCAAGACCGATGCAATCGCGCTGGTTCACGACAACACCGAATACGGCACCTCGGTCGCCAACACGATCAGCGCCGCCTTCAAGGAGAAGGGCCAAGTCATCGCAGTTGACGTCGCCTATCCCGTCAATGCGACTGACGTTCAGGGCCAGGTGCTCCAGCTCAAGGAGAAGAAGCCCGACGTGATCATCATGATCAGCTACACGTCGGATGCGATCCTGTTCGCCAAGACCATGCAGTCGCTTGACTACAAGCCGGCGGTTCTTTTGGCCGATGACGCCGGCTATTCCGATCCCTCCTTCATCAAGGCGGTCGGCAAGATATCGCAAGGCGTCTTCAACCGTTCGTCATGGTCGGTGGGGCCGGCCGGCTCACCATCGGCCATCATCGCCGACATGTACAAGAAGAAGAGCGGCGAGGAGATGGACGACACCGTCGGCCGTCAGATGCAGGGCTTCTTCGTGCTGGCCGACGCGATCGACCGCGCCGGCTCGACCGACCCGGCAAAGATCCAGGCCGCGTTGAAGACGACCGATCTGAAGCCCGAGCAATTGATGATGGGTTACAAGGGCGTGAAGTTTGACGACAAGGGCCAGAATATCCTCGCCTCCGGGCTCATCATCCAGCTCCAGGATGGCGAGAACTACACCGCGGTATGGCCGAAGGCCAACGCCGCGAAGGCGCCGGTGCTGCCCTACAAGGGCTGGTGAGATTGAAGGCGGGGCTGCGCGCCCCGCCATTTCCGAAATGATTTGATCAGAGCAACGCTGGCTCATGTCCTTTGTACTCGTGCAGGTGATCGTCGGCGGACTTCTGCTTGGCGCTGTCTATGCCCTGTTTTCCTCAGGCCTCACGCTGGTGTGGGGCATGATGAACATCGTCAATTTCGCGCATGGCGATTTCGTCATGCTCGGCATGTACGTCGCCTATGTCGTCTACACGCTGTTGGGAGGAGGGCCGATCCTCGGCGCGCCGCTGGCAACCCTGGTGCTCGCGACAGTCGGCGTCGTGGTCTATTTCGCCCTGATCCGCGATATCATGAAGGGACCGATGCTGGCGCAGATCCTCGGCACTTTCGGGCTTGCGCTATTGCTGCGTTATTCCGTGTTCTGGTGGTTCGGGGCCAACTTCCTGTCGATGCCTCCGGACATCGTGGGCGGCACTTATGCGTTCGCGGGCCTGCGCATCGAGGCCTCGCGGCTGCTTGCCGGCGTGGTCGCGCTGCTGGTCACGCTCGGGCTGCATCTGCTGCTCACGCGGACCTCGCTCGGCTCGAAAATGCTGGCGGTGGCGGAGGATCAAACAGCGGCCCAGCTCATGGGCATCCGTCCCGATACCATGCAGGCGATCGCCTGGGCGATTGCGGCCGGTGCCACCGGGCTTGCCGGCGCGCTGATTGCGAACTTCTTCTACATCGTGCCGACCGTCGGCGAGACGCTTGGCATCGTCGCCTTCGTCACGGTGTCGCTCGGCGGTTTTGGCAGTGTGCCGGGCGCCCTTGTCGCAGGCCTGCTGATCGGCATGATCGAATCGCTGTCGGGCTATCTGATCGGCGCGATCTACAAGGACATCGTCGTCTATGTCCTGTTCCTGCTCTTCCTCTGGTTCCGGCCGCAAGGCCTGATGGGCAAGACCTGATGGGAAGGCTGTGATGCGGCGCTTGATCTGGCTCTCGGTCGTCGCAGCGTTCGCGATCTGCTATCCGCTGCTGCTGTCCTCGCCGTTCCAGCAGCGTCTGGGCGCGCTGGTGCTGCTTTATGCGATTGCAGCGTCCGCGTGGAATATCGTCGGCGGCTATGCCGGCCAGGTCTCGGTCGGCCACGTCGTCTTTTTCGGCTGCGGTGCTTATGCCGCGATGGGATCCTACGCAAAGTTCGGCCTGTCGCCCCTGTTCGGCATCCCCGGCGGGATCGTGCTCGCCGTGGGCTTGGCCGCGATCATCGGCGTGCCGACGCTGCGTCTGTCGGGCCATTATTTCAGTATGGCGACCATCGCGGTCGCCGAGACGATGCGGCTGATCGTGACCAACACCGACTCGCTCGGTGCGGCCGTCGGGCTCTCAGGGCCGACCGTGCCGCGCAACATCTTCGATCTCTCGTTCCTGTCGTCGCTGCCGTATTACTATCTCTTCCTCGCAATCCTCGTGATCACGCTGTTAATCACCTGGTGGATGACCAACAGCCGCATGGGATTTTACCTGCGCGCGATCAAGGACTCCGAGCGCGCGGCGCGCTCGCTCGGCGCACCCGCCAGTCGCACCAAGCTCTACGCCTACATGCTGAGCGCGGCGCTGACGAGCGTCGCCGGCGCGCTCTATGCCATGATGTTCGGCTTCGTCGACCCCGAGTCCGGGTTCGGGATCCTGATTTCGGTGAAAATCCTGATCATGGCGGCGCTGGGCGGGGCAGGGCTGTTGTTCGGGCCCCTGGTCGGTGCCGCGATCCTGGTGCCGCTGGAGGAGATCTCGAACAGCTGGCTCGGCGGCAAGGGCGCCGGGCTCACCTTCGTGCTCTATGGCGCGATCATCGTGGTGATCGCGCGCTTCCAGCCCGGCGGTCTGCTCAGCCTGTTCACTCGGCGCAGCAAGCCGACGAAGGACACGGGAGCTGGCCATGCTCCTTGAGGCACGCGAAATTACGAAGGCGTTCGGAAGCTTCAAGGCGGTGGACGATGCCTCCGTGACCTTGGAGCAAGGCGACATCCTCGGCCTGATCGGCCCGAATGGCGCGGGCAAGTCCACCTTCTTCAATTGCCTAACTGGCGATCTCAAGACCACTTCGGGCTGCGTCCTGTTCGAGGGCCGTGACATCACGGACTTCGCGCCGGAGCTGCGCGCCGGGCTTGGGCTCGCTCGTACCTTCCAGGTGCCGCAGACATTTGAGGGCATGACGGTGCTGGAGAACGTCATGATCGGCGCGTTCCTGCGCACCTCGCATCGCAAGGACGCCGAGACCAGGGCGCGCGCGGTGCTCGAGCGCGTCGGCATGATCAGGCTTGCGGATGCGCCGGCGCGCTCGCTCGGCACCCCCGGTCGCAAGCGGCTGGAGATCGCGCGGGCGCTGGCAACCGAACCGAAGGTGCTTCTGCTCGACGAAGCCATGGCCGGCCTCAACGCCCATGAGGTGAGGCTCGCCATCGACCTCGTGCGCGACATCCATCGTTCCGGCATCACCCTTGTGATCGTCGAGCACATCATGGAAGTGATCATGTCACTCGCCAGCCGCGTGATGGTGTTCCACCAGGGCAAGGAGATCGCCCGCGGATCGCCGCGCGAGGTCACATCCAACCCGGCGGTGATCGAGGCCTATCTCGGCAAGCGTGCAGCCAAGGCAGCGGCCGGCCACACGCCGGTCGAACTGATGGGCGGGCCCGACCTATGAGCGGGCCGTTGCTGCGGATCGAGCACCTCGAGGTGCGCTACGGCGATCTCATCGGCGTGTCCGACGTCTCGCTGGAGGTTCCTGAAGGCAGCGTCGTGGCGCTACTCGGCTCCAATGGCGGCGGCAAGACTACGACGCTGAACGCGATCGCCGGCCTTATTCCCGTGCATTCCGGATCGATCCGCTTTCGCGGCGAGGATATCGCCGGCGAAAGAGCCTTTGCGATCGTGCGCAAGGGGCTGGCGCTGTCGCCAGAAGGCTGGCGGCTGTTCGTGCAGCAGAGCGTCGAGAACAATTTGATGCTTGGCGCAACGCCGCTGCGCGACAAGTCACGCCAGGCCACGCTGCTCGAACGTGTCTACGAGATCTTTCCGCGCCTGAAGGAGCGCCGCAACCAGCGTGCCGGCACCATGTCCGGTGGCGAACGGCAGATGCTCGCGGTCGGGCGCGCGCTGATGAGCGACCCGAAGCTGTTGATGCTGGATGAACCTTCGCTCGGTCTCGCGCCGGCGGTGGTCGAGTCCATGTACGAGACCTTCGGCCGCCTGCATCGCGAGGGCCTGACCATTCTGCTCGCCGAGCAGTCGATCGAGCTCGCACTGGAGGTCTCGGATTTCGCCACGGTGCTCCAGGTCGGCAAGAGCGTGCTGTCGGGCACGGCGGCGGCGCTCGCGGAGGATCCGCAGGTGCAGAAGGCTTATCTGGGCGTGGACTGACCGATTTTCCGCCTGGAGGCGCCCGGTATCGGCGGCGTTAGGCTGCAAAATGGATATGCAACAGTGACGGGGAGGCGTCGCTACTTGATCTTGTCGTAGGCCGCCGCGAAATCGCCGAGCGGCATCGGGATCGCGATCGTTTCCTTCGCCATGTTCTGGAAGGAGACCTTGAGCTGCTTGCCCGACCGCAAGGTCGCAAGCAGGTCCGGTGCGATTGGCGTGGAGGCGTAGCAGCCGCGGTTCTCGCAGGTCTGGATCTGGAGATCGACCGTCTTGCCCTCGTCAACCTGGAGCTTGGCGCCGATGGGAAGGTTGAGGCCAAGCGGCAATTGCAGCAGCGCCACCGGTGTGCGGGTGTCGGGCGCGATGCGGATGTTGATCAGAACGATGGTCTGGCCGGTCTTGGTCAGCACCGCGTTCTGCTCCATCGCGCATTCGAGCGGTGCGTCGCGGCTGACGCTGGTGCAGCGCACGACCCAGCCGGGCTGCTGCGCCGCAGCGCCGTCAGCCTGCGGCTGCGTCGGAGCCGGTGCGGGCTGTGCCGCCGGGGCAGACGGAGCTGCGTTCTTCTTGGCGCCTTGCTGGGCATGCGCGGCACCCGCCGACACCAGGAGAGCGGCTGCTAAGGCGACAAGTCTGGATTGCAAGGGCATGGCAAGACCGCGTTGACGTGAACCGAGGGCCTCGCTGTAACGTCGTGAGGCGCGCGGTGCAAGCTGCTACTCGGCAGCTTCCTTAACGGTGCCGTGCTCGACCGTCTCGTCGCCTTCGCCGTCACCCTTGCGGCCCCAGCCCGAGAACCAGTTGTTGAGCTCGTCGAGATAGAGATAGACGACCGGGGTGGTGAACAGCGTCAGCGCCTGGCTGACGATCAGACCGCCGACCATGGCGTAGCCGAGCGGCTGGCGAATCTCGGCGCCGGTGCCGTGGCCGAGCATCAGGGGCACGCCGCCGAGCAGGGCAGCCATCGTCGTCATCATGATCGGACGGAAGCGCAACAGCGCTGCCTGCCGGATCGATTCCGCCGGCGTCTTGTGCTCGTCGCGCTCCGCGGCGATGGCGAAGTCCACCATCATGATGCCGTTCTTCTTCACGATGCCGATCAGCAGAATGACTCCGATCAAAGCAATGAGGCTGAACTCGAAGCCCGCCGCCATCAGGATCGCGAGCGCGCCGACGCCGGCCGAGGGCAGGGTCGACAGAATCGTGATCGGATGGATGTAGCTCTCGTAGAGGATGCCGAGGATCAGATAGACCACGACCAGCGCGGCGAGGATGAGGAGCGGCACGGTGCCGAGCGACTGCTGGAACGCCTGTGCCGTGCCCTGGAAGCTCGAATTGAGCGTCGGCGGCGCGCCGAGATCGGCCATCGCCTTCTGCACGGCCTCCGTGGCCTGGCCGAGCGCGACGCCCTGGGCGAGGTTGAAGCTGATCGTGATCGCCGGGAACTGGCCCTGGTGGCTGATTGAGAGCGGCCGAACCGGGTCGGTGCTCCAGGTCGCAAACGTTGACAGTGGCACCTGGTCGCCGGTCAGCGGAGATTTCAGGTAGAGCTTGTTCAGGCTCTCGAGGCTGCCCTGCATCTCCGGCAGGATCTCAAGGATCACCTTGTAGGTGTTGAGCTGGGTGAAATACTGCGTGACCTGACGCTGTCCGAACGCGTCGTACAACGTATCGTCGATCAGCTGCGGCTGAATTCCGTAACGCGCTGCAGTATCGCGGTTGATCTTGAGCTGAACCGTGGTGCCCTGGGTCTGCTGGTCGGTCGCGACGTCGCGCAGTTGCGGCAAGGTCTGCATCTTGGCGAGGATCTTCGGCGCCCAGTCGTTGAGCTCGGCGAGATCTGCGTCCTGCAGGGTGAACTCGAACTGCGTACGGGTCGGCCGGCCGCCGAGCCGGACGTCCTGGGCCGCCTGCATGTAGAGGCGGGCGCCGGACACCTTTTCGAGCTTGGGACGCAGCCGGGCGATGATCTGCTGCGCGGAGGCATTGCGGACGCTGAGCGGCTTCAACGTAATGAACATGTTGCCGTTATTGCCGGCGCGGCCGCTGCCGCCGATGTTCATTGCGATCGTTGCGACGTCGGGATCGTCCATCACGATCTTGCCAAGTTCGACCTGGCGACGCTGCATCTCCGCGAACGAGATGTCCTGGGAGGCTTCCGAGGTCGCGGTGATCAGGCCGACGTCCTGTTGCGGGAAGAACCCTTTCGGGATCAGGACGAACAGATAGACCGACAGGGCAAGGGTCGCGAAGAAGATCGTGAGCGTCGTGCGGCGCCAGGCCAGGGCATGGTCGAGCACCCATTCGTAACCGCGCAACATCCGGTCGAATCCGCGCTCGCTCCATTGATAGAACTTGCCGTGGGTAACCTCGCCATGGGCGCGCAGGAAGCGCGAGGCCATCATCGGGGTCAGGGTCAGCGATACGAACATCGAGACGAAGATCGTCATCGCCAGCACGACTGCGAATTCACGGAACAGGCGTCCGATGATGCCGCCCATCAGCAGCAGCGGAATCAGCACCGCGACCAGCGAGATGCTGATCGACACGATGGTGAAGCCGATTTCCTTGGAGCCCTTGAAGGCGGCCGCCATGGGCGATTCGCCTTCCTCGATGTAGCGCGTGATGTTCTCGAGCATCACGATGGCGTCGTCGACGACGAATCCAACCGCGATGGTGAGGGCCATCAGCGACAGATTGTCTAGCGAATAGCCAACGACCCACATCAAGGCGCACGCGCCCAGCAGCGCCAGCGGCACCGTGATGGTGGGAATGACGGTCGCCCAGAAACTGCGCAGGAAAATGAAGATGACCATGACCACCAGGGCAATGGTCAGCAGCAGCGTGAACTGGACGTCCTCAACCGCGGCGCGGATCGTCGTGGTGCGGTCGCTGATGAGCTCGATCTTGATCGCGGGCGGGATCGCGGCGACGAGGCGAGGCAGGGTGGCCTTGATCCGGTCGACAGTCTCGATAACGTTGGCGCCCGGCTGCTTGAATATCACCAGGAAGACGCCGCGCTTGCCATTGGCCCAGGCCGCCTGCTTGGCGTCTTCGGCGCCGCTGACCGCCTGGCCAACATCGCGGATTCGCAAGGGACCACCATTGCGATAAGCGATGATGACGTCGTTCCAGTCCTTGGCCTGGGTGAGCTGGTCGTTGGCGTAGATCGTGTAGGCGCGCTTCGGACCGTCGATGTTACCCTTCGGGCTGTCGACCGTGGTGATCGCAATCTGGCTGCGCACGTCCTCCATCGACAGGCCCTTGGCGACGAGTTTCGCCGGGTCGATCTGGATGCGGATGGACGGTTTCTGCTGGCCGCCGATGAAGACCTGCGCGACCCCGGAGAGCTGGCTGATCTGCTGGGCGAGCTGGGCGTCGACCGCGTCGCTGACACTGGTCAGCGGCAATGTCTCGGAGGTCGCCGACAGCAGCAGGATCGGGGCGTCGGCCGGGTTGACCTTGCGATAGGTCGGCGGCGAGGGCAGGTTCTTCGGCAGCTGACCGCTCGCGGCGTTGATGGCGCCCTGCACGTCGTTGGCGGCGCCGTCGATGCTGCGGTTGAGGTCGAACTGGATGGTGATCGACGCGGTGCCCAGATAGCTCGTCGAGGTCATCTGGGCGATGCCCGGGATCTGGGCGAATTGCCGTTCGAGCGGCTGGGCCACCGACGAAGCCATGGTCTCTGGGCTGCCGCCCGGCAGATTGGCTGTGATCTGGATGGTCGGGAAGTCTACCTGCGGCAGTGGCGCGACCGGCAGCAGGGGATAGGCGACGAGACCGACGAAGAGAATGCCGGCCATCAGCAGCGAGGTGCCGATGGGATAACGGATGAAAGGTGCCGAAATCCCGCCCGCGTTCATTCCTGTCGGACCTTGTTCTGGGCCGGATCCGTACTCGCCACGGCCGTGGAGACGAGGCTCCCGGGCTGGACCTTGAATTGGCCGCCGGTGATCACTTGCTGCCCGGGCGTCAGCCCTTCGTCGACGACGGAACGTCCGTCGATGCTGTAGCTGACCTTGATCTTGTGCACCTCGGCCTTGTTGTCCTGATTGACAGAATAGGCGTAGAGGCCGTTGGTGGAGTGCTGGACCGCATCATCCGGGACAACGGTCGCATCCTTGAGGGTGCGCACCAGCAGGCGCGTTGACACCGACTGCCCGGGCCACAGCGCGTGGTCCTTGTTGTCGAACACCGCCTTGAGCCGGATCGTGCCGCTGCTGGTGTCGACCTGGTTGTTGATGACCGCGAGTTTGCCCTCGGCCAGCGTCTTCTTGCCGTCGGTGGTGAAGGCGATCACCCTGAGCGCGCCGGCCTTCTGGCCCTCGCTGATATAGGGCAGCTGATCCTCCGGCGCGGTGAAGATCACCGAGATCGGCTCGACCTGCGAGATCGTGACGATGCCGGTCTGCGTCGAGGAATTGACGATGTTGCCGACGTCGACCTGGCGCAGGCCCGCAACGCCGGTGATCGGCGCCTTGACCTGGGTGTAGTCGAGCTGGGTCTGCGCGTTAGAGATCGAAGCTTCGTCGGCGGCGATCTGCGCGGTGAGCTGGGCGACCGTGGAGCGCTGAGTGTCGACACGCTGTGCGGTGGCGAATTCGCCGAGTTTCATGGCGCGCTGGAGCTCGAGATTGGCGTTGGCCAGATTTGCCTCGTCCTGGGCCTTCTTGGCCTTGGCCTGGTCAAGTGTGGCTTGATAGGGACGGGGATCGATCGAGGCGAGAAGCTGGCCCTCCTTGACGATCTGGCCTTCGGTGAAGGCGATCTTGTCGATCTGGCCATCCACCCTGGTTCGGACTTGGACGGTGTTGAAGCCCGCAACCGTGCCCAGACCGGTCAGGTAAACCGGAAAGTCCACCTTTTGAACCGGCGAAACGCTGACAGGGACGGCGGACGGGCGCTGCGGCCCCTTTTGTGCGGTCTGGGTTTTTCCGGCGTCGGGCGAGCCGAATTTCTGCCAACCATAGTAACCTGCGGAGGCCACGGCCGCGATGATCAGAATCCAGAGGATCGGCCGGGACTTTTTCATATCGTCTCGTGTCGGCTCTTATGCCCTAAGCTACGAATTATGAGGCAATCATAGGGTTCCAGGAGGCTTGTATAATACACGCCAAGTTCCAGTGTAAACAGCACTATCGGTCGAGAATCCTAAACAATTGGAAAGCTTTGCACGGGTTAGGCAGCTCCGTGTCACTACGGTGTGCCGTGCTGCATTCCCCCCTCAGGAACGATCAGCGTGCAAAGTTTGTGCAATGCTCGAAAGCGGTGTGCTCTGGACTGAGCGGCGCCGCGCATGGGCCGCAAGGCGACGGCTGGCAGGAACGGTTCTGATCGTGCGGAGCTCGTTTCGGTTGTCAGGGAAACCGGCATCGGTCATATCGACGCGCCACAACGGGAGCGCAGCATGGACGAACTGAACGGCAAGCTGATCGCGTGTCAGATCCTGATCACGGGACTGATCGCACGCGTCGCCAACGAGCAGCGTGATCCCTTGCGCTTTCTCACCGAGTTCCGCGACGAGATCAGAGCCGTCGTCAACGGCGTCAACATCGCAGGCATGGACAACAGCGACCGCGTGCGCGCGGTGGCGCGGAAGACCGTCGATGAATTGTTCTCGTTGATGAAGCCGCCAAGCAGCGATTGACGATGCGCCCGCGACCGCCGATTTAGCAGCATTTTCACGCGCTCTTTAGAACGACTCCAATCTCGATTTAGAACGATTTCAAACGGCAGTTTAGAATCGCTTTGATCTGGACTTATTCAAGCGTTCTCGCGGCTTACTCGCATTGACCCGCAATTTTGCGGCCGATACCAACACTCCAATCGCTCATCGAAGTGAATGGGCGAACTGGAATATGGGGCGTGTTTGGTAATGGGGCAGGTGGTCGCACCGAAGTCGTTGCGTTCGGTCGCAGCATTCGATGAAAAGTTCACGAGCGTTTCCGGCAAGAAGGTCTCCGCTGTCGCCGGCCTGATCGCAGCAGCATCGGTGTCGAGCGGCGCGGAGGCTCAGCAGTCGAACCTGCCGCCGGTGACGGTCGATGCGCCGGTCGCGCGTCCGCGCCCGGTGGCTTCGAAGCCGACGGCGGATCAGGTCCGCGCGCGCAATGCGCTTCGCCGCGCCGCGCAGCGGCAGCAGGCGGCGCAGCAGACCGCTCCCACCACGCCGTCCGGCGAGGTTGACCGCAATCCGTATTCGGATCCGGCGGCGCCATACAAGGTCGACCACGTCCAGGCCTCCGGCAAGTTTCCCGAGCCGATGCTGAACACGCCGAAGACCATCACCGTGCTCAGCAAGGAAGTTCTCGAGGACAAGAACGCCACGACGCTGAAGGAGATCGGGCGCTCCACCGCTGGCGTGACGCTGGGGTCGGGCGAGGGCGGCAACGCGTTTGGCGACCGCTTCTTCATCCGCGGCTTCGATGCGCGCAACGACGTCTTCATCGACGGTATCCGCGATCCCGCGGTCTCAATCCGCGAAAACTTCTTCACCGAGCAGATCGAGATCCTGCGGGGCCCCGCCTCGTCCTACGCCGGCCGCGGCACCGCTGGCGGTGCCATCAACATCGTCACCAAGCAGGCGGGCGACGTTAATTTCAAGCGGATGGATACCGAGTTCGGCACCGACAGAACCAAGCGCGTCACGCTCGACGTCAACCAGGTCGTCGATCCGACCTTCTCCGTGCGCGTGGGCGGCCTGTTCCAGGACGCCAACGTCGCCGGCCGCAACTATATCACCGACGATCGCTGGGGTTCTTTCATCTCGACCAAGTACACCCCGACCAACGACATCAAGATCACGACGAACTATGTCCACACCGATCTTAGCGGCTACCCGGATTTCGGCGTGCCCTTCTACAGGCAGGGCAATGTCCCCGTGACGTCGGCGGGCATTCCGCGCGGAAACTGGTACGGCTTTCTCAACCGCGACTTCCAGACGGCGCGGCAGGATTTCGGCACCGGCACGATCGAGTACAAGGTCAACGATGCCATCACGCTGACCAGCAAGGTGCGCGGCGAGCACTCGCTGCTGAATTATATCGGCACGCTGCCGCAGAACCCGATCACGACCAGCCCCAATCCGCTGCTCTGGACCACGACGGCCAGTGCGCAGAGCCGCTACCAGAACGTGGATGTATGGGCCAACCAGAACGAGGCCACATTCAAGCTCAACACCGGCGGGGTCAAGCACACCGCAGTGT
This sequence comes from Bradyrhizobium sp. BWC-3-1, assembly GCF_032917965.1. Lineage (NCBI taxonomy): Bacteria > Pseudomonadati > Pseudomonadota > Alphaproteobacteria > Hyphomicrobiales > Nitrobacteraceae > Bradyrhizobium > Bradyrhizobium sp. BWC-3-1. The sequence goes on along the minus strand of NZ_CP136625.1, from coordinate 5,436,292 downwards.
TCGGCGTCGAATATGCCAACGAAAACATCTCGATCGACCGTTACACCGGCCTCTCGTCCGAACTGTTCGGCGGCGGCTCGACCAGCAACGGAGCGGTCACGGGGGTCAATCTCTACTCGCCGCAGTACACCTACATTCCCTTCAGCAACACGCCGTCGCTGGTTGGAAATCCGACGCGCTACGGTGTCAACACCAGCAGCGTCTACGTCATGGACACCGCGAACTGGCAGGACACCATCATTGTGAACGGCGGCGTGCGCTACGACGGCTACAGCCAGAGTTCGTCGACCAACGCGGCCTATTTGAAGCAGAATGCCGATCTCGTGAATTACAACGTCGGCGCGGTCTACAAGCCGATGTCGATCGGCAGCCTGTATGCAGCCTATGCGACCTCGGCCAATCCGTTCGGGTCGGAACTTGATGCGACCGCGACCGATTACGGTGGTGTTCCGCCCAACACGGCCGTTTTGCTCGGACCCGAGCGTAACAAGGCGATCGAACTCGGCACCAAATGGGAGCTCGCCGACCGTCACCTGTTGGTAACCGGTGCGCTGTTCCAGACGACGAAGGACAACGCGCGCGAGACCGTCAACAATCTGCTGACCTCGGGCGCTGCCTACAGGATCCAAGGCATCGACATCGAGGCCGAGGGCAAGCTCACCGACCGCTGGAGCATTTTTGGCGGTCTGGTGCTGATGCAGTCGAAGGTCACGCAGAGCGGCGTTGCCTCCAACATCGGTCTGCAGCTCGCCAACATTGCTCACCAGTCGTTCAGCATGCTGACCAAGTACAAGTTCGACGGCGGCTGGGAACTCGGCGGCCAGGCGGTGTACCGCTCGAAGGTCTATGGCGGCACGTTCGCGGCCAACACCAACGAGTTGCCGAGCTACTGGCGTTTCGACGCATTCCTCGAGAAGAAGATCGACCAGAACTGGACCATGAAGTTCTACGCCCAGAACCTGACGAACAAGCTCTATTACGACTCGTTCTATCGCAGTGCCGTGCCCTTCGTGGCGGTCGCGCCAGGGCGGGCATTCTACCTCGTGACGACAGCGAAGTTCTGATCATGCTGACGTGCCTTCCTGGCGTTCTGAGCAAGGATGATGTGGCGGATTTCCGCCGCATCATGGACGTCAGCGAATGGGAGGACGGGCGCTCCACCGCCGGCTCGCAGTCGGCGATGGTCAAGCGCAACGAGCAATTGGCGCCGGACAGCGAGGTCGCGCGCAAGCTCGGCAACCGCATCATTTCGGCGCTGACGTCGAACCCGCGCTTTATCGCGGCCGCGATCCCCCTCCAGATATTCCCGCCGCTGTTCAACCGCTATGCGGCCAGCAGCGGCCACCATTTCGGCCTGCACGTCGACAATGCGATCCGCGGAGACCGCCTGACCGGCCTTCGCATCCGCACAGACCTCTCGGTCACGCTGTTCCTGGCCGGGCCGGAGGAGTACGACGGTGGCGAACTTGTGATCGAGGACAGTTACGGTTCGCACGAAGTCAAGTTGCAGGCCGGGGACTGCGTGCTCTATCCCTCGACCAGCCTCCATCTGGTCACCCCGGTGACGAGGGGAACGCGGGTTGCGTCTTTCTTCTGGCTTCAGAGCATGATACGGGACGACCAAGCCCGGAGCATGATCTTTGATCTCGACACCGCGATACAGGCGCTGGTGGAACGGCTCGGGCGTGACGATCCCGAAACGGTCAAATTGACGGGTATCTATCACAACCTCATTCGCTACTGGGCCGAAGTATGAAGATCATGTCCTTCCAAGCAACCCTTGCCGCAGCTCTGGTGCTGGCGGCCGCCTGGCTTGCATCCCCTGTTTCTGCCCAGACACAAGCCGCGCCCGCGGCACCGGTCCAGTCGGCGGCTCAGCCGTCTGCGGTCGGCCCGGCCCCGGTTGTTGCTCCGCCTGCGGCGCCCCAAGCTGCCGCGCCTGCGGCTGCAAAGTCCGATACGGCAGCCGGCATTGCGCCCGCCATGAAGGAATTGTCGCCCTGGGTAATGTTCCAGTCGGCGGATATCATCGTGAAGGCGGTGATGATCGGGCTCGCCTTTGCGTCGCTCGTGACCTGGACGGTGTTGATCGCCAAGTCGATCGAATTGTCGATCGCCTCGACCAAGCTTCGCTCGGCGCTGAAGAAGATCGCAGAGGCGCGCTCGCTCGCGGAAGCGCAGATGGCGCTCGGCGCCAAGGAGGGCATCCTGCCGTCCTTCCTGGCGGCGGCGCTGCGGGAGGCGCGGATGTCGGCCGGCCTGTCCAGTGACACCGGCATCAAGGAGCGGGCGGCTTCGAGCTTCTCCGAGATCATGCGCGCGGAGGCGCGGCGCATCCGCGTCGGCATGGGTGTGCTCGCGACCATCGGCTCGACCTCGCCCTTCGTCGGCCTGTTCGGCACGGTGTGGGGCATCATGAACAGCTTCATCGGCATCTCGAAGTCGCAGACCACGAACCTCGCCGTCGTTGCGCCCGGTATCGCCGAGGCGCTGCTCGCCACCGCGATCGGTCTGGTCGCCGCCATTCCCGCCGTCATCATCTACAATTACTTCTCGCGCGTGACGAAGAGCTATCTCGAGCTCGTCAGCCGTGCCTCGGGCGCGGCGGGGCGGTTGCTCTCGCGCGATCTCGACCGCAGCCACGGCAGCGTGCATTCGCGCGCGGCGGAGTGAACCATGGGCGTTTCGCTCGCAGACAATGATGACGACGACGATTTCGGCGAAACGCATGAAATCAACGTCACGCCGTTCATCGACGTCATCCTGGTGCTGCTGATCATCTTCATGGTCGCAGCGCCGCTCTCGACCGTCGACCTGCCGATCGATCTGCCGACGTCGAGCGCGACGCCGCAGAAGAAGCCGGACAAGCCGACCTATCTCAGCATCAAGCCCGATTTGACCCTTGCCATCGGAGAGAACCCGGTGCACCGCGCCGAGTTGATCGGCACGCTCGACGGTCTCTCCGACATGAGCAAGGACAAGTACGTCTTCCTGCGTGCCGATCGCTCGGTGCCGTATGGCGAGTTGATGGGCGTCATGGAGCTGTTGCGCTCAGGCGGCTATTCGCGGGTGAAGCTGGTTGCGCTGGAAGGCGCTCCGGGGGCGCCCGCGGCAGGCGCCGCTCAGCCTTAGAGGCCCGCTATGTCGGACGAGTCCAGACCAGCCCGGACGCTTTGGATTTTGGCAGCGATGGCGGCGCTCGCGCTCCATCTGGGCGGGGCCGCGCTCGCGTTGGCGCACCTGCGGGCCGATGACGCCGATGACGGCCTCGGCGCGGCCGGCGCGGAGTTCGCTGTCGAGATGGCCTCGCCGAAGGCGCCTGACACCGACCTTCCGCCGGGACCGGATAGTGAAGCGATGCAGGAGCAGCAGGCGCTCCCCGAGCAAAAGGCCGAGACCAAGGAAACCGAGCTTCCAAAGGATCAGTCGCAACAGGTCGACGATCCCGATCGGGTCGTCACCGAGAACATTTCGAGGAAGCCGCAGGACGAGGATCCGAAGATTGCGGCGGTCGAAACGCCCGCTGCGGAGGCCTCGCCGAAGTCCGTTGCGACGGCGCGGCAGACGCTCGACGAGGACGCGCGCGAGGCCGAGAAGGCACTGGCGCCCGTGCTGGGCATCGGCAAGGACATTCTAAAGCTCACGGCAGACTGGAATCGCAAGATTAGCGCGCACCTTACGGCCCACAAGGTCAATCCGGAAGGCAAGGAGCCCAACAATCAGAAAGTCAAGGTCAGCTTCGCGATCAACCGACGGGGCAACGTGCTTTCAGTCGACGTTGTCGAGTCGTCCGGGGATGCAGCTTACGATGCGGCCGCGATCTCGATTGTCCGCAAATCCGATCCCATCCCGCAGCCGCCTGCCAGCCTGACCGACGACCGGTTCGAGCGCACCGTCGACATCATCTTCACGCCGCCGGACGCAAGGAAAAAGAAGAAGACGGCTCAGCGCCAGTAGAGCCTGATCCCGACATAGACCACGACCAGGCAGGCGAAGATCAGGGCCACCGGGAGCGGCCGCTTCTGGGTTGCGCCCGCGGTCGCTGCCCGGAAGAAACTGGCCTTCTTCGGCTTCGGTTCGGGGCGGCGGAAAGCGGTAACATTGTCCGCCGCCGGTTCAGCCGCCCGGGGGCGGACGTCAGGTGGAGTTCCCGCGCCGCCCATCTCGGCATAGTAGGCCTTGTAGATGGCGCCGATGGTGGCCTCGGTAGCCTCACCCTCGTTCATCTGCGCCCGCAGGTTCTTGTAGCTCAGGAGGAACTCCTGCGCCTCCGGAGGCAGCGCGGACGACCCGTTGAGCTTGGCCATCATCTTCCAGGTGGCAAAATCGGCGCGAGCGCGGGTATCAGCGCGTCGCGCGATCAGCATATCGGCAGCTTTGACCAAGTCGGCCTCGAGCCCTTCGGCTTGTGTTCGGGTGTGCTGTTCAACTACGTATTGCCGGTCAGAATGAGAACAGCCTGAATCACATAACCGGTCAACGTTCGCAGTATTGCTGAAATAACATCAAGATTTAGACCGAACTGCGAGCCTGCCAGCGGTAGCACGATCAGCAAGCCGATCAGAATCAGCATCCCGAACGGCTCGAGCCGCGCCAGCGGGAGGGCGAGCGGCCGGGGCAGCAGCCCTACCGCGACGCGCCCGCCGTCGAGCGGCGGGATCGGCATCATGTTGAACACCGCCAGCACCGCGTTGATCAGCAGTGCGTTCTTGAGATTGTCAAAGATCCATTGCGCCGAGTTCGCTGGGGCCCAGGGCAGGGCGTGCAGGGCAAGAGCTGCGGACAGCGCCAGCAGGATGTTGGTGGCGGGCCCGGCCAGCGCCACCCAGACCATGCCGAGTCTGGGGTCGTTGAGCTTGCGGAAATTCACCGGCACAGGCTTGGCATAGCCGAACAGGAATGGCGAATGCGCGAACAGCAGCATCGCCGGCAATATCAGCGTGCCGAACGGGTCGATGTGGCGGAGCGGGTTGAAGCTGACACGGCCGAGCTGCCATGCGGTATCATCACCGAGACGATGTGCGACGAAGGCGTGGGCAGCCTCGTGGAAGGTGATGGCGAGCACCAGCGGCAGCACCCACACCGAGAGGTCATACAAGGAAATGTTCACGGCTCGTCCGTCCCGGTTTGCCTGCGGTCTTGCAGCCGACCCAGCCAACCGGTGGTGCAGCAACGCGTCACCCCAACATAGGGTGGGCGGTCCCGAAATGCCACGCCGCAAATGATCGGCGAGACCAGCGGCCGTGACGTGGAGCCTTGGCGCCGGATGAGCTACGTCGGGATCGTCCCGTCATATCGGATCATGCCGTCCTCGATCGTCACCCAGCCCATCTTTTCGCTGACCCAGATGTGCTCGTTGGGCACAAACGCGTTGCGATCGTCGAAGGTCGCCAGCGCAACGCCAGCCAGCGTGCCGTTGCGCCGCCAGGCGAACAGGCGCGTGCCGCAGCGCTTACAGAACACGCGGTCGATGTTCTCGGACGACGCATAGCGCTCGGTGTCGCCCTCGACAGTCAGTGCGCGCTGGTCGAATTGCGCGCGGGCGAAGTAGGGCGAGCCCATCGCCTTCTGACAGATGCGACAATGGCAGATGCGGACGTTGAGCGGCTCGCCCTCCGCCTTGAACCGCACCGCGCCGCACAGACATCCGCCTTCTCGGATCATGGCTGCCTCAATAGGTTGCCCGCCCACCCGAGATGTCGAACACGGCGCCGGTCGAGAACGCGCAGTCCTCGGATGCGAGCCAGCTCACCATCGCGGCTAGCTCTTCCACCAGCACAAAGCGCGCTTTCGGGATTTTCGACAGCATGAAGTCGATATGCTGCTGCGTCATCTGGTCGAAGATCGCCGTCTTCGCAGCCGCGGGAGTCACCGCATTGACGAGAATGTCGTGTGCGGCCAATTCCTTGCCGAGCGACTTGGTCAGCGCGATCAGGCCGGCCTTGGACGCCGAATAATGCGAGGCGTTGGGATTGCCTTCCTTGCCGGCGATCGAGGCGATGTTGACGATGCGCCCGTACTTCTGCTTGAGCATCCAAGGCACGATCGCCTTGCAGACGATGAAAGGGCCGTCGAGGTTGATGCGCAGAACTTTCCGCCATTCCTCGAGATCGGTCTCCCAGACCGGCTTGTTGACGCCGGCGATGCCGGCATTGTTGACGAGGATGTCGATCTTGCCGAAGGCGGCCAGCGTCGCGTCGCGGGCCTGCTCGACGGCCGCGGTATCGGTGACGTCGACCTTGAAGACGCAGGTGTTATCGCCGATTTCCTTTGCCGTCTTCTCGGCCAGGGCTGCATCAAAATCCCAGATCGCGACCTTGGCGCCGGAGGCGACGAAGCGCTGAACAATGGCGCGGCCAAAGCCCTGCGCGCCGCCGGTGACGATGGCGACACGGCCGTTGAGATCGATCTTGTTCATGCCGGGCCTCTGGCGTCAGAGCATGTAGCCGCCGTCGACCACGAGGTCGACACCGGTGGTGAAGGCGCTCTCGTCGCTGCCGAGATAGACCGCCATGGATGCGATCTCGTCGGCGGTGCCGAGCCGGCCCATCTTCTGGCGGGAGACGAACATCTCCTTGCCCTGCGGCCCTTGCGCTGCGGCACGGTCGAGCATCGAAGGCGTCTCGACGGTGCCCGGGCAGATGCTGTTGCAGCGGATGCCCTTGGTGATGAAGTCGAGCGCGACCGCGCGCGTCAGCAGCGACACCGCTGCCTTCGAAGCGCTGTAGACGTAACGGTTGGCCGGCGGCCGCAGCGCCGCGCAGGAGGAGATGTTGACGATGCTGCCGCCGCCGCCCGCGAGCATGTCCGGCAGGAAGGCCCTGATGGTCCGGTGCATCGACTTGACGTTGAGGTCGAACGAGAAATCAAAATCCTCTTCCGAACACTCCAGGATGGTGCCGTGGTGCACGAAGCCCGCCGCGTTGAGCAGGATGTCGACCTTGCCGACGCGCTTGGCGAAGGCGTTAACGTCGGCGGTGCTGCGCACGTCGAGCTTCGCAGTCTCGGCAATACCTTCCTTAGCCAGGCTCGCGATGCCGCTCTCATTGATGTCGGTGGCGATGACGGTTGCGCCTTCACGCGCGAATGCAATGGCGCATGCGCGCCCGATGCCTGCCGCTGCGGCCGTGATGACGGCGCGCTTTCCCTTGAGGCGGTCTGCCATTTGTATTCTCCTCGATTTTCTCAGTGCCGTAGCCCGGATGAGCGCGCGAGCGCGATATCTGGGAGCGGATGTCCCGGGTGTCGCTCCGCTCACCCGGGCTACGTGTTCCTAACTCAGTGATTATCCCGCGCTACGCCAAATGTGCCGGCGACGTTCTGATAGCGCGTAGCGAGCTCCATGCAGGCACCGGTCGACTGCTGGCCGACGGTGTTGCGATAAAGCTCCTGCCACGGCGTCTGGTTCGGCGGATGCTTGAAGCCGCCATTCGCCGCCAGCTCGGCGTGGCGCTTCTTCACCTCGTCGTCGGAGATGAGAATGTTGGCACTGCCCTTGTTCAGATCGACGCGTACCTTGTCGCCGTTTCTGAGGATCGCGAGCCCGCCATTGGCGGCGGCTTCCGGCGAAGCATTGAGGATCGAAGGGGAGCCCGAGGTGCCCGACTGGCGGCCGTCGCCGATGCAGGGCAGGGACATGATGCCGCGCTTGATCAGCGCCGCAGGGGGCTGCATGTTCACGACCTCGGCGCCGCCGGGATAGCCGATCGGGCCGGTGCCGCGGATGAACAGCACGCAGCGCTCGTCGATCTCGAGTGAGGGATCGTCGATCCGCTCGTGATAGTCCTCGGGACCCTCGAACACGATGGCGCGGCCCTCGAATGCATTGAGATCGGTCGGGTTGCTGAGGTAGCGATCGCGGAACTCCTTGGAGATCACGCTGGTCTTCATGATCGCGGAATCGAACAGATTGCCCTTCAGCACCAGGAAGCCGGCGTCCTTCACCAGCGGCTTGTCGTAAGACCAGATCACGTCGTTGTCGGGTTTTGGCGCATTGGCGCAGTTCTCGCCGATGCCGCGGCCGTTGACCGTGACCGCGTCCTCGTGGATGCGCTTGTGCTTCATCAGTTCGCGCACCACGGCCGGCACGCCGCCGGCGCGGTGGAATTCCTCGCCGAGATAGAAGCCGGCCGGCTGCATGTTCACCAGCAGCGGCACGTCGTGGCCGACCTTCTGCCAGTCGTCGATGGAGAGCTCGACGCCGATGTGGCGCGCCAGCGCGTTAATGTGGATCGGTGCGTTGGTCGAGCCGCCGATCGCCGAATTGATCACGATGCAGTTCTCGAACGCCTTGCGGGTCAGGATGTCCGAAGGCTTGAGGTCTTCCCAGACCATGTCGACGATGCGTTTTCCCGTCTCGTAGGCGATCTGGCCGCGCTCGCGATAGGGGGCGGGGATCGCCGCACAGCCCGGCAGCGAGAAGCCGAGCGCTTCCGCGAGCCCGTTCATGGTCGAAGCGGTGCCCATGGTGTTGCAATGGCCGACCGAGGGCGCCGATGACGCCACGATCTCCATGAATTCTTCATAGTCAATCTCGCCGGCGGCGAGGCGCTCGCGCGATTTCCAGACGATGGTGCCGGAGCCGGTGCGCTCGCCATTGTGCCAACCGTTCAGCATCGGCCCGCCCGACAGCACGATCGCGGGCAGGTTGACGGTCGCCGCCGCCATCATGCAGGCCGGCGTGGTCTTGTCGCAGCCCGTGGTCAGCACCACGCCGTCGAGCGGATAGCCGTAGAGGATTTCGACGAGGCCGAGATAAGCGAGGTTGCGGTCGAGCGCCGCGGTCGGGCGCTTGCCGGTCTCCTGGATCGGATGGGTCGGGAATTCCATCGCAATGCCGCCGGCCTCGCGGATGCCTTCGCGGACGCGATGGGCAAGCTCGATATGGTGGCGGTTGCAGGGGGAGAGGTCGTTGCCGGTCTGCGCGATGCCGATGATCGGTTTGCCGGACTGGAGCTCGGCGCGGGTGAGACCGTAGTTCAAATAGCGCTCCATATAGAGCGCGGTCATGCCCGGATTATGCGGATTGTTGAACCATTCCTGCGAGCGGAGGTGGCGGCGAGCGCCCTTGCCGGCGGGGGCATGCCCATTGGTTGGTTTTTTTGTCATTGGTTTCTCCTGCAATGCAAACGCACTGGCGTCCGTTTTATGGTTTCGGCTTGTGCGATGCCCAACGGCGCGAGCGACGATTTGCCTGCCCGCTGGCGGGTCGTTTCCTCACAAATCCGATACTAGTCATGGCCACTTGGTAACGCTACCATTTTGTTCGCGACGCCCCCGCCTGAAACGGCTGGCCGGTTGTCGGAACGCCGGGCCGACGAGCTTTGCCGCTCGATCACCTTGAAGCCGAGATCGAGCACCGGGTGCTCCGGGCGCCGTCCGTCGATCGCCTCGATCAACATGCTGGCGGCCGTGTTGCCCATCTCGTAGCGGTTGGTGCGCACGCTCGTCAAAGTCGGGACGGCGGAGGCCATGAATTCGAGATCGTTGAAGCCTACGATCGCGATCTGTTCGGGGATCGCGATCTCGCGGCGCCTGCATTCGAACAGCACACCCAGCGCGAGGTCGTCATTGGCGCAGAACACCGCGTCCATGCCGGGCTCCCGCGCCAGGAGATCGGTGAACAGGGCGCCTCCGAGCGTTACCGAGGTCGGAGTCGCCGTGGTGACGACGAGGCGTTGGTCGAACAGTCCGGCTTCTTTCATGGCCGAGACGTATCCGTCGAGCCGGCGCTGCACCCGCGGATCCATCCGTGCGCCGACGAAACCGATCTTGCGGTGACCTTGCGCGAACAGATGCGCAACCGCCGCACGGGCTGCGTCATAGTGCGAAAAGCCGATCATCATGTCGATCGGATTGGGTCCGATCTCCATGATCTGCACGATCGGGCAGTCGGCGGCATCGAGCATTGCGCGCGATTCCGTGGTCTGGTCGATGCCGGTGACGATCAGCCCGGCCGGCTTCTGCGCAAGAAACAGCCGCAGCAGCTTCTCCTCCTGGAGAATACTGTAGCGTGTGTTGGACAACTGGATCGAGTAACGGCTGTTTTCGGAGGCGTCGTAGATGCCGCGTAGCACGTCGGAGAACACGTTATTGGTCAGCGACGGAATCAAGACACCGATCACCTCGGTGCGCTGCGAGGCCAACGCGCGCGCCGCCAGGTTCGGCACATAGCCAAGCTCCCTGGCCGCGCTTTCGACCCGGGTCCGTTTGGCCACCGACAGCGCCTCGGGATTGCGGAAGAAGCGGGACGCTGTGATCGGGCTTACGCCGGCGAGCTCGGCGACTTCCGCCAGCCGGATTTTGCCTGACTTGGTGCGGTTTCGACCCATTTGCTGCTCTTAACACACTCACTGTCGCAAACAAAGGAACGTTGACAGCGCTACCAGCACGGACTAACCAAAGACAAATTGCCAAAACCGCGCAAACTGCCGACAATGTCGCCCGCTAAGGTTGGGCTTCGTTCGGTGAAGTCTGAAAAAACAAGACGGTCGCGGCGCGAGATGCGTCGTGGACTTTCGAGGAGGGAGCTAGATGTCGTCTGTGCAAATCCGCGACGTGCGGAAATCGTTCGGCAATTTTGAAGTCCTGCACGGCGTTTCGATTCCGATCGAGGACGGCCAGTTCGTTGTCCTGGTTGGCCCCTCCGGCTGCGGCAAGTCGACGCTTCTGCGCATGCTCGCCGGTCTCGAGAACATCACCTCAGGCACGATCTCGATCGGCGACCGCGTCGTCAACAATGTCCAGCCCAAGGAGCGGGACATTGCGATGGTGTTCCAGAACTACGCGCTCTATCCGCACATGACGGTCGGCGAGAACATGGGCTTCTCGATGAAGCTGCGGGGCGAGAGCACCGAGGAGATCAACAAGCGCGTCAAGCGCGCCGCCGAGATCCTGGCACTGTCGCCGCTGCTCGAACGCTATCCGCGCCAGCTCTCCGGCGGCCAGCGCCAGCGCGTCGCCATGGGCCGCGCCATCGTGCGCGATCCGCAGGTGTTCCTGTTCGACGAGCCCTTGTCGAACCTCGACGCCAAGCTGCGCGTCGCGATGCGCACCGAGATCAAGGAGCTGCACCAGCGGCTGAAGACCACGACGGTCTACGTCACCCACGATCAGATCGAGGCCATGACCATGGCCGATAAAATCGTGGTCATGCATGACGGCATCGTCGAGCAGATGGGTACGCCGCTCGAGCTCTACGACAAGCCCGAGAACCAGTTCGTCGCCGGCTTTATCGGCTCGCCGTCCATGAACTTCCTGAAGGGTCATGTGCGGGTCAACGGCGTTGCGACCTTCGAGGGGCCGAATGGCGTCAAGCTGCCGCTCAGGAACGCGCCGGCGGCGTCCGACGGGCGTCCTGTCGTTTACGGCGTGCGTCCCGAGCATTTCACCATCGCTGACGACGGCGCCGATGCCGAGATCGTCGTGGTCGAGCCGACCGGCTCGGAAACGCAGGTGTTTGCGAAGCTCGGTGGTGAGCAGGTCGTCGCGGTCTTCCGCGAACGTCACCAGTTCAACCCGGGCGACAAGGTCAAGCTGAAGCCCGATCCTTCCGTGATTCATCTGTTCGACGAGGCGACGGGCAAACGCGTATAGCGACGCCAAAGAACTGCCAAGCAGAACTGCCCCAATACAAGACGACCCAATACAAATATAAAATTTAGGGAGAGAACGATGAGCGATTTCGACAGGCGAAGTGTGCTTAAAGTCGGTCTGGGCGGCGCGGCGCTGCTGGCCGGCCCGGGCATTGTCCCGGTACGCGCGGCGGAGTGGACCAACACGCCCGAGCCGAACGCTTCCATCCGCGTCTTGCGCTGGAAGCAGTTCATTCAGGCCGAGTTCGACAAATTCGCCGAGCAGACCAAGGCGTTCTCCGAGAAGACCGGCGTCAAGATCAAGCTCGAGGCCGAGAGCTGGGAGGACATCCGCCCCAAAGCCGCGGTCGCCGCCAACGTCGGCGCCGGTCCCGACCTGATCATCGGAACGCTCGATGATCCCCACAAATTCCCGGAAAAGCTGATCGACATGACTGACGTCGCCGACTATCTCGGCGCGCAGTATGGCGGCTGGTACCCGGTTGCCGAACGCTACGGCAAGAAGGGCAACAGCTGGATCGCCATTCCGCAGGGCGCGACCGGCGGCTGCCTGAACTATCGCGTTAGCCACGTGAAGGCCGCCGGCTTCGATGAATTTCCCAAGGACACTGCCGGCTTCCTCAAGCTCTGCCAGGCGCTGAAGAAGAACAACACGCCGGCCGGCTTCGCGCTCGGCCACGCCACGGGTGACGCCAACGGCTGGTGCCAGTGGGCGCTGTGGGCCTTCGGCGGCAAAGTCGTCAATGAAAAGAACGAGGTCGTGATCGACTCGCCGGAGACGATCGCCGCGCTCGAATACGTCAAGCAGCTCTACGAGACCTTCATCCCCGGCGTGCTGTCGTGGAACGACTCGAACAACAACAAGGCGTTCCTCAACGGCGAGCTCAGCCTGACGCTGAACGGCATCTCAATCTGGACCGTCGGAAAGAACTCGACCGATCCGAAGCAGCAGGAGATCGCCAAGGACATGAACCACGCGCCGATGCCGATCGGTCCGGTCGGCGTGTCGACCGAGCAGCAGAACGTGCTGGTTTATTACGGCTACAAGCACTCGAAGTATCCGAAGGCGGTCAAGGAATACATCAAGTTCATGATGGACAAGGCGAACTACGACGCCTGGGAGGTCTCCTCCAACGGCTACGTGTCGCCGCCGCTTCCGGCCTACAACGACAACCCGGTGTGGACGTCGGATCCGAAGATCACGCCGTATCGCGACTGCCTGAAGCGCTGCCGCGACAACGGCTATGCCGGCGATCTCGGCTATGCCTCGGCCGCGGTGATGGGCGACTTCGTCGTCGTCGACATGTTCGCCGAGGCGGCGTCGGGCTCGGTGACGCCGAAGGCGGCAGCCGCACGCGCAGCCGAGCGCGCCAAGCGCTACTATCAGGTCTGATCAGCTCCAATCTACGCGGCGTCCGGTTCGCCGGACGCCGCGACTTTTCGTCGAGGGGAATCCGACATGGCAGTTATGGCCGAGTCCACTGTCGCGCAGGCCAAGCGCAGCAGCTTGTGGACCAGAGCATTCGAGAGCCGGCATTTCCTCGGCGCGATGTTCATGGTGCCGGCAATCGCCATCCTCATCCTGTTTCTGGCTTACCCGCTGGCGCTGGGCTTCTGGCTCGGCATGACCGACACCAAGATCGGCGGCGCCGGGCGCTACATCGGCTTCCAGAATTTCGTCTCGCTGGCGAAGGACTCAGTGTTCTGGCTTTCGGTGTTCAACACGATCTTCTACACGGTCGCCGCCAGCGCGGTGAAATTCGCCATCGGCCTTTACCTGGCGCTGCTGCTCAACGAGCGGCTGCCGATGAAGTCGATGATCCGGGCGATCGTGCTGTTGCCCTTCGTCGTGCCCACGGTGCTCTCTGCGATCGCGTTCTGGTGGATTTATGACAGCCAGTTCTCGATCATCTCCTGGGTGTTGATCAAGGCCGGCCTGATCACGCGCTATATCGATTTCCTTGGCGATCCCTGGAATGCGCGCTGGTCGGTCGTCGCCGCCAATATCTGGCGCGGCGTGCCTTTCGTGGCGATCACGCTGCTGGCGGGATTACAGACCATCTCGCCCTCGCTCTATGAGGCCGCCAATCTCGACGGCGCCACCAATCTGCAGCGCTTCCGCCACATCACGCTGCCGATGCTGTCGCCGATCATCGCGGTCGTGATGACGTTCTCGGTGCTGATGACCTTCACCGACTTTCAGCTCATCTACACCATCACGCGGGGTGGACCGATCAACTCCACCCATCTGATGGCGACGCTGTCGTTCCAGCGCGCCATCACCGGCGGCAATCTCGGCGAGGGGGCGGCGATCTCGAACGCGATGATTCCGTTCCTGGTCGCGGCGATCCTGCTCAGCTTTTTCGGGCTTCAGCGTTCCCGCTGGCAGCAGGGCGGGAGGGACTGACCATGACCACGGCAGACGACCAAAGCGTCGGAATGGACTATCTCGAGAGCTTCCCGCGGAAGTTTTTTCGGGTCTACCTTCCGCTCGGCCTGATCATCTTCTTCCTGCTGTTCCCGTTCTACTGGATGGCGGTCGCGACGTTCAAGCCGGACGCGGAGATGTACGACTACGAAAAGTACAATCCGTTCTGGATCGTGCATCCGACGCTGGAGCACATCAAGAAGCTGTTCTTCGACACCGACTATCCGCTCTGGATGTGGAACACCGTGATCGTCTCGGTGTCCTCGACCTTCATCTCCCTGTTCGCCAGCGTCTGCGCCGCCTATGCGATCGAACGCCTTCGCTACAAGGGCTCGCGCTATGTCGGCCTTGCGATCTTCCTCGGCTATCTGGTGCCGCCCTCCATTCTGTTCATTCCGCTGGCGGCGATCGTGTTTCAGCTCGGGCTGTTCGACGGCAATTTGGCGCTGATCCTGACCTATCCGACCTTCCTGATCCCGTTCTGCACCTGGCTCCTGATGGGCTATTTCCGCACCATCCCCTATGAGCTGGAGGAGTGTGCGCTGATCGACGGGGCGACGCGGCTGCAGATTCTGATGAAGATCACGCTGCCGCTTTCGCTGCCGGGCGTGATCTCGGCGGGCATCTTCGCCTTCACGTTGTCCTGGAACGAGTTCATTTACGCGCTGACCTTCATCTCCTCGTCCGAAAACAAGACGATCCCGGTCGGCGCGATCACCGAGCTCGTCAATGGCGACGTCTACCACTGGGGGGCCCTGATGGCGGCGGCTCTGACCGGCTCGGTTCCCGTAGTTATCCTTTATTCCTTCTTCGTGGAGTATTATGTGTCGGCGATGACCGGCGCCGTGAAGGAATGATCGCGGGGCCTGCCTCGAGAGCGCGCCAGGACGAATTGCCGAAATCGGCGCGTTCCGGCCAATAAAAAGGAGTAGGCTCTTGCACATTCTGGTTCTGGGCGCCGCCGGCATGGTCGGCCGCAAATTGTGCGAACGGTTGTCGCGCGACGGCCGGCTCGGCAAGAGCGACATCACCAAGCTGACCATGCATGACGTGGTCGAGCCGAAGGCGCCCGAAAGAGCCGGTTTTGCCGTCGAGACCGTGTCGAGCGATTTCGCCGTGCCGGGTGCGGCCGAAAAGCTGATCGCCGGCCGTCCGGACGTGATCTTTCATCTCGCCGCGATCGTCTCGGGCGAAGCCGAGCTCGATTTCGACAAGGGCTACCGCATCAATCTCGACGGCACGCGAATGCTGCTCGATGCCGTCAGGCTTGCAGGCGGCGGCTACAAGCCGCGCGTGGTCTTCACGTCCTCGATCGCGGTGTTCGGCGCGCCGTTCCCCGATGCGATCGGCGACGAGTTCTTCCACACGCCGCTTCTGAGCTACGGTACGCAGAAGGCGATCGGCGAATTACTGCTGGCCGACTATTCCCGCCGCGGCTTCCTCGATGGCATCGGCATCCGCCTGCCGACCATCTGCATCAGGCCCGGCCTGCCCAACAAGGCGGCATCGGGCTTCTTCTCCAACATCCTGCGCGAGCCGCTGGCCGGCAAGGAAGCGGTTCTTCCCGTGTCCGAGGACGTCCGCCACTGGCATGCCACGCCGCGCTCCGCCGTCGGCTTCCTGCTGCATGCCGGCACCATGGACCTCGCCGCGGTGGGGCCGCGCCGTAATTTGACCATGCCGGGCCTGTCGGCGACGGTTGGCGAGCAGATCGCTGCGCTGAAGCGCGTCGCCGGCGACAAGGTCGCCGCCCGCATCAAGCGGGAGCCCGATCCCTTTATCGTCGGCATCGTCGGCGGCTGGCCGCGCAACTTCAATGCAAAGCGGTCGCTCGAGCTCGGCTTCACCACTGCCGAGAAGACTTTCGACGACATCATCCGCATTCACATCGAAGACGAGCTCGGCGGCAATTTCGTCGCCTGATCTCTGACTGAGCGGGTAAAGTGATGGCGAGCGTTGCTTGCATCGGCGAATGCATGGTCGAGCTCCGGCAGGCCCAGGGTGGACAATCCGCCGGACCTTCCAGCGGGCAGGGCGGGGGCCTCTACTCGCGTGGATTCGGCGGCGACACCCTCAACACGGCCGTTTACCTCGCGCGGCTCGAGATCAAGGTCGATTATTTCACCGCGCTTGGCGACGATGCCCTGAGCGATGAGATGATCGCGGCCTGGACTGCGGAGGGCGTCGGCACGAGGCGCGTCGCGCGGCTGCCGGGCAAGCTGCCCGGCCTCTACATGATCCAGCTGGATGCGAAGGGAGAGCGCCAGTTCTTCCACTGGCGCGACAGTGCGGCGGCGCGCCAGCTGATGAACCTGCCGGAGACGGACGATCTCCTCAACTCGCTGATGAGCTACGACATCGTCTATCTCTCTGCGATCACGCTCTCGATCTACGACGCGGCCGGGCGCGAGCGCCTGTTCGCGGCGATCAAGCGCGCGCGTCTGCTTGGCACCCGCTTCGTGTTCGACACCAATTTTCGCGCGCGGGGATGGCCGGATCGTGAGGTCGCGCGCCAGGTGTTTTCAGCGGCCTTCGCGGCAGCCGACATCGTGCTGACCTCGACCGAGGATCTGCTCGCCCTCTATCCCGGTGAGAGCCACGAGCAGTTGATGGCGCGCATCCCAAGCTCCGAGCTGGTGTTCCGGCTCGCCGAGCCGGTCAGCCTGCTGCGCTTTCCCGGGGGGCCCTATGAGGTCCGCGCGGAGCCCATGACTAAACCCGTGGTCGACACCACCGCGGCCGGCGATAGCTTTGCGGCGGCCTATATCGCGGCACGGCTCGCCGGTTCCGACCCGGTCGAGGCCGCCCAGGCCGGGCACCGCCTCGCCAGCCTCGTCATCTGCTATTCCGGCGCCATCATTCCGGGTTATGCCATGCCGCCGAAGAAACGGCACCGGCCGGCGACCACGCGTCAAGCGACCAAGTGAAACGAAAGCCAAGATGACCACGACTGCCCAACAGAACCACCTCGCCGCGCTGTTCAAGGCCGCGACTGTCATTCCCGTCCTCACCATCGAGCGTATCCAGGATGCGGTGCCGCTGGCGCGTGCGCTGGTGGCCGGCGGCGTCCGCACGCTGGAGGTGACCATGCGTACCCCTGTTGCGATCGAGGCGGCGAGGGCGATGATGGCCGAGGTGCCCGAGGCGGTGGTCGGCATCGGCACGATTCTCAATCCGGCCGACTTTACCCGTGTCGAGAAGCTCGGCGTTGCGTTCGGCATCAGCCCGGGCTTGTCCCCGGACCTCTTGAAGGCCGCCACCCATAGCTCCTTGCCGTTTGCGCCGGGTATCGCCACGGCCTCCGAGCTGATGATGGCGCTGTCCTACGGCTTCGACATCGCAAAATTTTTCCCGGCCGAGCAGGCCGGCGGCATCAAGGGGCTGCGCTCGCTGGGTGGGCCGTTCCCGAACGTGCGGTTCTGCCCGACCGGCGGGGTCGGCGAGGCCAATGCGGCAACCTGGCTCGCGGAGCCCAACGTGGTCGCGGTCGGCGGTTCCTGGCTGTGCCCGACGGCGGAGATCAGGGCCGGGAACTGGGCCGGCATAACTGCCATCTGCCAGCGCACCCTCGAGGCCCTTAAACCCGCGTGAAGTCTTGCCATCCCTGAGCTAAGACTTAGGTCAGCAAGAGACCGCCAGGGAGAATGACCATGACCGCCAGCATCGTCGGATGGGCGCATACGCCGTTCGGCAAGTTCGACACCGAGACTGTGGAAAGCCTTGTGGTGAAGGTCGCCAATGAGGCGCTGGCGGATGCCGGCATTTCGGCCGGCGATGTCGACGAGATCGTGCTCGGCCATTTCAACGCCGGCTTCTCGCCCCAGGATTTTACCGCCTCGCTGGTGCTCCAGGCCGACCCGAAGCTGCGCTTCAAGCCGGCGACCCGGGTCGAGAACGCCTGCGCCACCGGCTCCGCCGCCGTCCATCAGGGCGTGCGCGCGATCGCGGCCGGCGCGGCCAGGATTGTCCTCGTTGTCGGGGTCGAACAGATGACGCGCACGCCGGGCCCGGAGATCGGCAAGAACCTGCTCAAGGCGTCCTATCTTCCCGAGGACGGCGACACTGTCGGCGGCTTCGCCGGCGTGTTCGGCAAGATCGCCAGCTCCTATTTCCAGAAATACGGCGACCAGTCCGATGCACTGGCGCTGATCGCGGCCAAGAACCATAAGAACGGCGTCGCCAATCCCTTCGCCCAGATGCGCAAGGACTTTGGCTTCGACTTCTGCCGCGCCGAGAGCGAGAAGAACCCCTACGTCGCCGGCCCCCTGAAGCGCACCGACTGCTCGCTGGTCTCGGACGGTGCCGCTGCCCTGGTGCTGGCCGACGCGGAAACCGCCAAGGGCATGAGCAAGTCGATCGGCTTCCGCGCCACCGCGCACGCCCAGGATTTCCTGCCGATGTCCAAGCGCGACATCCTCCAGTTCGAGGGCTGCACGGTCGCTTGGCAGCGCGCACTGGAGAAGGCGGGCGTTACACTTTCCGATCTCTCCTTCGTCGAGACCCATGACTGCTTCACCGTCGCCGAGCTGATCGAGTACGAAGCGATGGGCTTGACGCCGCGGGGGCAGGGTGCCCGTGCCATCAAGGAAGGCTGGACGCTCAAGGACGGCAAGCTGCCGGTCAATCCGTCCGGTGGCCTGAAAGCCAAGGGCCATCCGATCGGCGCCACCGGCGTCTCCATGCACGTGATGACCGCGATGCAGCTCGCCGGCCAAGCGCCCGAGGGCATGCAGCTTAAGAATGCAAAGCTCGGCGGCATTTTCAACATGGGCGGTGCGGCGGTTGCCAACTACGTCTCCGTGCTGGAGCCGCTGAAGTAAGGCTGCTGCACGGTAGGCAAGGCGTGAAGCGCCGTGCCCACCTTCTTATCTTGCGCTAGATCATGGTGGGCTCGCTGGGGGCCCTTAAAGCTCTTGATCGATTTGCAGGGGATGCATCATGAGCAATGACTACGAAGATTCGCTGTCGATGGACGCACTCAACGATCGCATCGCGATTCTCGAGGACAATATCCGCCAGCTCATCGAGCAGGCCGCGGCCGCCTCGGGTGAGCAGAACGAGTCGCGGATCGCTGACCGCATCAACCAGCAGAATGATGAGCTCGACCGCCTCCTCAAGATTCGCGATTCCCGTCAGAAGAAATAGCCGCCTTTCGCCGCCGGCGCATGCGGCCATACGCCGGCGGCTCTTGCGCATGCGCCGCCACTGCCGTTAGCTGGACCGAGATCGCAGGCCTCACTTGAGGCCGCGCAATCGGGAGCGAACGATGGGGCCGCTGAAGGGCATCAAGGTCGTCGACATGACCACCGTGCTGATGGGCCCCTATGCGACCCAGATGCTCGGCGATTACGGCGCAGACGTCATCAAGGTGGAGTCTCTGGACGGCGACGTCACCCGCCTGATCGGCCCGATGCGGCACGCAGGCATGGGCCCGGTGTTTCTCAACACCAACCGTAGCAAGCGCTCGATCTGCCTTGACCTGAAGAAGCCCGCCGGCCGCGAGGCCGTGCTGCGCTTGCTGAAAGACGCCGACGTTCTCGTCTACAACGTCCGCCCGCAGGCTATGGCGCGGCTTCAACTCGGCTATGACGTTGTTGCCAAGATCAATCCGCGTCTGGTCTATGCCGGCGTGTTCGGCTTCGGCCAGGACGGGCCGTATGCTGCAAAACCCGCCTATGACGATCTGATCCAGGGTGCCACCGCGCTGCCGGCCTTGATGGCGCAGACCGGTGACGGTGTGCCGCGCTATGTGCCGAACGCACTGGTCGATCGCATTGTAGGCTTGGCTGCCGTGGGCGCGATCTGCGCCAGCCTCGTGCACCGCGACCGCACCGGCCGCGGCCAGCGCGTCGACATCCCGATGTTCGAGACCATGGCCGGCTTCGTCATGGGCGACCATATGGGCGGATTGACCTATGAGCCCCCGCTCGACAAGGGCGGTTACGCCCGCCACCTCTCGCGCGACCGCCGGCCCTACAAGACATCGGACGGTTATCTCAGCGTCATCGTCTACAACGACAAGCAGTGGGAGAACTTCTTCAAGGCGACGGGACGCGACGACCTGCGCGCCGACGCGATGTTCGCGACATTCGCCGGCCGCGCCGCCAATATCGACGTCGTCTATGCCGAGCTCGCGCGCATCTTCGAGACGCGCAGCACCGCGGAATGGATCGACCTGCTCACCAAGGCCGACGTGCCGGTGATGCCCATGCACGACCTCGCGTCGATGCTGCACGATGAGCATCTGGAGGCGACCGGCTTTTTCCCAGTGGTGAACCATCCAACTGAAGGGCCGATCCGGAGCATGAGGGTGACGGCCACCTGGTCCGAAACCGAAGCCGAACCGGTGCGGCTCGCGCCGCAGCTCAACGAGCACGGCGCGGAAATCCTGCGCGAGATCGGCTATTCCGCCGACGAGATCGACGCCATGGTCCGCGATGGCGTCACCCGTTCGCCGCCCCGGAATGACGATGCACTGGTGCGCCCATGAGCTTCATCACCGGCGTCGGTCTCACGCCTTTCGGCAAGCACGAAGACTCGTCCTCGCTGGAGCTGATGAGCAAGGCCGCGCAGGCTGCGCTCGACGATGCCGGGCTCAAGCGTGCCGAGATCGACGGCATCCTCTGCGGCTACTCCACCGTCTCGCCGCACATCATGTTGGCGACCGTTTTTGCCGAGCATTTTGGCATCCGCCCCAGTTACGCCCATGCCGTCCAGGTCGGTGGCGCGACCGGGCTCGCGATGACCATGCTCGCCCATCATCTCGTCGAAGCGGGCGTCGCCCGCAATGTGCTCGTCGTGGCCGGCGAGAACCGCCTCACTGGACAGAGCCGCGACGCCTCGATCCAAGCGCTGGCGCAGGTCGGCCATCCCGACTACGAACTGCCGCTCGGCCCGACCATCCCCGCCTATTACGGCCTCGTCGCTAACAGATACATGCACGAGTACGGCGTGACGGAAGAAGACCTCGCCGAATTCGCGGTGCTGATGCGCACCCACGCCTGCACTCATCCTGGTGCGCAATTCCAGGATCCCATCGAGGTCGCTGACGTCATGGCCTCGAAGCCGGTGGCGATGCCGCTCAAGCTGCTCGATTGCTGCCCGGTGTCCGACGGCGGTGCCGCCTTCGTCGTCAGCCGCGAGCGGACCGGAGAGGCCGGCGTGCGCATTCGCGGCTGTGCCCAGGCCCATACCCATCAGCACGTCACTGCAGCCCCCGCCCTGAGCGAGCTCGGCGCCGAGATCTCCGTCGCCCGCGCCAGGGAGGCCACCGGCCTCGCCGTTTCCGACGTGCGCTACGCGGCGATCTACGACAGCTTTACGATCACGCTCGCGATGCTGCTGGAAGATCTTGGCCTTGCTGGCCGGGGCGAGGCAGCCGCGCGCGTGCGCGCCGGCCATTTCAGCCGCAATGGAGCGATGCCGCTGAACACCCATGGCGGCCTGCTCAGCTACGGTCATTGCGGCGTCGGTGGCGCCATGGCGCATCTCGTGGAAACGCATCTCCAGATGACGGGGCGGGCGGCGAATCGTCAGGTGCGCGACGCCTCGATCGCGCTGCTGCACGGCGATGGCGGCGTGCTGTCGTCCCACGTCAGCATGTTCCTGGAGCGGGTGCGATGAGCGAGCGTCTAGCCGACTGGACCAAGGGCGAACAGGCCGTCATTTATCAGACCTGCACCGCATGCGGCCATGTGCAGTATTTTCGTCGCGCCTTCTGCGTGGCCTGCGGCGCGTCCGATCTGCGCGAGCAGCGCGCCAGCGGCAAGGGCAGGATCTATGCGACGTCGCTGGTCTGCCGCGCCGCCACGCCCGAGACGCGGTCGCACGTGCCCTACAACATCCTGCTGGTCGATTGCGCCGAGGGTTTTCGCATGATGGCGCATGGTGAGAATGATCTCGCCATCGGCGATGAGGTCAGTGCGAGCTTCAAACTGTTCGCCGGCAAGCTGGTGCCGTTCTTCGCCAAAGACAGATAGTGAAATTTAGATGCTCCAATGTGGCCCGGATGGAGCGGAGCGAAATCCGGGTTTTCGCCTCACCGATAGACTTTCCCGGATTGCGCGCTCCATCCGGGCTACTGCGGCAACGCGAGCGGTGGGATCCGTCATTCGGGGGCGGTCCTGAGAGACCGAGCCTGGAACGGGAATTCTGGGCCTGGCCTGTGCGAGGGCCACCCCGGAATGACGAAAGCTCTCACCCGACTCTTAACTAGCGCCCGTAGAACAGGATGCTGGCGATGACGAGCATCGCCATCACCGCTAGCATATGCGCGAACGCTTCCGAGGCCGCCCCCTTGGTGGCTTCCTTCATTCCATTTTCTCCCTAGACTTGGGCGTGACTCATCGATGCGCGGTTAGCGCCCAACGGCCAATTGTTTTTACTCGGAACACCCCTTGCGAGTATCCGCCGCGATCAAGTCCCCACGCGGCGAATATCGACTGTGCCAAGGTCGTTCAGCAATGCGGCGGCATTTTGACTCGATGTTGTTGCTCCTGCGGACGCGCAAGAATACAGTTTCGTGGAAATTTCGCCGCTAACGACAAAAAGCATCAAAGGCTTAGGGAAAAACTTCAGGAAAATCATGGCCCGCATCAACTACAGCGACCCGTCCAAGGCATCCGACCGCACCCGGGAGATCCTCGACAAGAACCGCAATGCCAACATCTTCCGGATGATGTCGCATTCGCCGAGCTATTTCGAGCAGTACTGCCGGCTCGGCGGCGCCATCCGCCACAAGGGCGAGCTCGATCCGATCGTGCGCGAACTCGCGATCACCCGCACCGGCATTTTGTGCGAGGCGCCGTATGAGATCGTCGCGCACAAGCGCATCGGCAAGAATGTCGGCGTCACCGACGAGCAGAACGAGGCGCTCGAGAACTGGCAGGCCGCGAACTGTTTCAATGAAGTGCAGCGCGCCGCGCTCGCCTTCACCGACGAGATCGTCAAGCTGAACAAGCCGACGGATGCGACCTTCAAGGCGATCTCATCGAAGCTGACGCCGGCCGCACTGGTTGAACTGCAGCTCTCGGTCGGATTCTACATCATGACGTCAAAGTTTCTGGAGACCTTCGAGATCGACCTTCAGCCGGTCACCGAAGTGGTCGGCTGATCGAGCAATTGCTGTGAGGGATGCTCATGACGATCGATGAATATGCCGCCTGGGCTGCAACGATTGCGAAAGTCGATGAGCGTCCGTCGAACGAACGGCTGTCCTATCTCGGGCTCGGCCTCGCCGGCGAGTCCGGCGAAGTCGCCGACCATATCAAGAAGCTGCTCCGCGATGACTGGCTCGACCAGGCGGGCCTCGTCGAAGAGCTCGGCGATGTCATCTATTACTGGGCCTGCCTCTGCGTGGCGACCGGCCAGCAGCCATCGGAGCTGCTCAAGACCAGTGCCGCCAAGATCAAGCGGCGGATCAGCGAGGCGGCGAGCCGCTAGGCCGCTCAGGTGGAGGTCAAGATATCCACTTTGGCGTTGGCGACGATCAGGCGCTCGGCCAGAAGCTGCGCAAGATTGCGCATGATGCGTTCGCTGGCGTGCGGGTGCTGCTTGCGGAAGCGCTCGAACGCTTTCAGAGGCGCCTCGAACGCGGTCGCAGCCATATCCGCGAACACGTCCGCGGAGCGGGTGGTCTCGATCAGGGCCATCTCGCCGAACGCCATGCCGGCGGTGAGTGTTGCGAGCCGCACTCCGTCGGGCAGGGTGACATGCACCGCGCCGCTGCGCAGGAAGAACAGGGAATCGGCTGCGGCGCCAGTGGTGAGGATTTTCGCGCCAGACTGATAGATCCGGATCGTGCAGATCGAGGCGAGGTCGGTCAGCTCTTCCGCGCTGAGGCCTGCGAGCAGCGGCTGCTCGGAAAGCTCGGTGGTCTCGTGAAAATCGATCGAGCCGCCATAGCGGTAGACGATCTGGTCTTCGGCCCATTCGATCGCGGTGTCGAGCACATAGAAGTCGCGGACGTTCTTCAGCTCCGCGGTCCACTCCCGCAGGCTGTCCCATTCTTTGGAGGCGCGCCTGACGCCTGACAGGACGACGGTCACATTCAGCGCCGCCAGCTCCTCGAACGCTTCAGCCACCAGCCGCGCCCCGGCGCGTGTGGTGGAGGTGACGCGGTGGAGATCGAAAATCACGAATTGCGGCCGCGGCCGGCCCGCAAGCCGGCGTGAGACATAGTCGACCGCCGACAGCGACAGCGTGCCGACCAGCTCGATGATCCGCACCTCCTGCTCGTGGGCTGCGAGAATATCGCGCTCCTGCGGGCGGCGCACGCGCCGCGACGGGCTCTTGCCGATGTCGTAATCGGCGATGACGGCGTTGCGTGCGTCGTCGCTGCGGTTGAGCATATGCAGATCGTAATGCGAGGACAGCGCCTCGCAGACCTTGATGCCGCGCACGCTGTTGCCGTGCTTGTCGAGCCTTGGCGAATAGCTGCCGAGCCCGAGGCGGGCGGGGAGTGCGGCGAGAATTCCGCCGCCGACGCCACTCTTGGCGGGGATGCCGATCCGGTAGATCCATTCGCCGGCATAGTCGTACATGCCCGACGACGTCATCACCGACAGCGTGCGCGAGATCGCGTAAGGCGTCAGCACCTGCTCGCCGGTAACCGGGTTGACGCCACGGTTGGCGAGCGTTGCCGCCATCACGGCGATGTCGCGCGCGGTGACCAGCACCGCGCATTGCCGGAAATAGACGTCGAGTACGGCCGCGACATTGTCCGAGATCACCGCATTGGTCTTGAGGAGATAGCCGATGGCGCGGTTGCGGTCGCCGGTCTGGCTTTCGGAAGCGTAGACGGCCTCGTCGACGGCGAGGTCGCGGCCGGCAAAACGACTGAGCGCGAGGCGAATTTGCTCGAAGGCGTCCGGACCCTTGCTGTCGTGGATCAGCCCGGTGCAGGCGATCGCGCCGGCATTGACCATCGGGTTGAATGGATGATTCTCCGAGTTGAGCCGGATCGAGTTGAAAGGATCGCCGGAGGGCTCGACGCCGATTGCGCTCTCCACCCTGTTTGCGCCGAGCAGGTCCAGCGCCAGCGCGAACACGAACGGCTTTGACATCGACTGGATGGTGAAGGGCGCCCTGGAGTCGCCGACCTCGTAGACATGACCGTCCAGGGTCGCGAGGCTGATGCCGAAACAGGCAGGATCGGCCTTGCCGAGCTCGGGAATGTAGTCGGCGACCGCGCCCGAGGTCTCTGCCGAGAATTCGTTGAGGCAATTGTCCAGAAACCGCAGCAAAGGCGGCTTCGAGCGGGTCCAGGCGGTAGCGAGAGGCGAAAGCGGTTTCATTGCCTCTCTTTGTGCAACGCAATCAGGGCACGCGCAACCCGTCCGGCACCACGGTCTGCCGCCGGACCAGCAGCAGGGCGAGCAAAATCGTGGGGATCAGGATGGCGAGGCCGAGCAGCGTCACCTGCATCTGCGACAGCGGCATGATGCCGCCGCCGGGGGTGGCCACCACGAAACCGCCGATCACCAGCAGCACGCGGATGGGCCACTCCAGCGCACCGGCGCCGCGGAGATCGCCGACAAAGGGCTGGTAGCCCTGGATGCCGCCGCAGATGAACAGCGTGCCGAACGCCGCGAGCGCCATCAAGCCGAGACCGGCCAGATAGGGGCTCGGCCCCTGCAGCACCAGCGCGGGATTGAGCACGAAGAAGAACGGGATGAAATAGATGATGCTGCCGACCCACATCGATTCCCGGCCCGTCTTCATCGCCGGCGAGCCGGCAATACCTGCCGCTGCGAATGATGCAATCGCGACCGGCGGGGTGATCGACGACAGCATGCCCCAGTAGAAAATGAACATGTGCACGGCCATCTTGTTCAGCCCGAGCTTCTCCAGCGCGGGTGCGACCAGGATGGCGAGGAAGATGTAGCAGGCCGTCGTGGTCAGGCCGAGCCCGAGAATCAGGCTGGTCAGGGCGCACATGCCGAGCAGCAGGAACGGATTGTCGCCGGCGATATGCAGCAGGTCGTTGGCGAGGCTCGACACCACGCCGGTCATCGAGAAGGCGCCGATCAGCAGGCCGCACCCGGCGAGGATGCCGACAAGCTCGACGAAGGTGCGGCCGTTGACCTCGAGGAATTTGCCGATGGTCGCGACAGTCCAGCGCGTGTCCTTCGAGAACAGCTGGTTGAGCACAAGAAGCAATGCGGTGGCGTAGAATGGCGCATGGCTCTCGCGCTTGAAGTAGAGCAGCATCACGATCAGGAGGGCGATGACGAAGACGTAGTACCAGCCATCCTTGATTGTATCCATGACCCGCGGCAGCTCCGCGCGCGGAATGCCCTTCAGCCCGTGTCGTGCGGCGTAGGAATCGACCTGCATGAACAGGCCGATATAATAGAGCGCGGCGGGAATGATGGCCGCGATCGCGACATCGGCGTAGCTGACATTGAGGAACTGCGCGATTACGAAGGCGGTCGCGCCCATCACCGGCGGCGCCAGCACCGCGCCGGTCGAGGCACAAGCCTCGATCGCGCCCGCATAGGAGGCGCGAAAGCCGCTCTTCTTCATCACCGGAATGGTCATGGTGCCGGCGGTCAGCACGTTGGAGATGATCGAGCCTGACATCATGCCGAGCAGGCCGCTGGCGAAGATGCACACCTTGGCCGCGCCGCCGCGGAACGTGCCACACAGCGCGAAGGCGAGATTGATGAAGAACTTTCCGGCGCCGGTCATCATCAACGCGGTGCCGAACACCAGGAAGCCGATCACGGTGTCGGCAAACGCCTGGATGGGAATGCCGAGCAGGCTCTCGCCCGACAGCACGTGATAGGCGGTCGCCTGCTCCAGCGTCGACTGCGTGCCGCGGAACGGCCCGAGCCAGCTGGATTCCGCGAACAGCGGATAGACGGTGAAGGGAAGCACGCTCAGTAGCAGGCTCCAGCCGCCGGTGCGGCGCAGCGCCTCCATCAACATCACCCACATCACGAGACCGGCTGCGATCACGCTGTTCGGCGCGCCGCCGAATTCCCAGCCGGCCTCGGCGGCCTTGCGGACGTTCGACATCAACAGCAGCGCGGCGGCAAAGGTCACGACGAAGCAGAGAAGGTCATACCAGGGAATGCGGTCGAGCGGCGCGCGCGGGGTCCCCGGGAAGATCAGGAACGTGAACGGCAGCATCAGGGCGATCAGGAGGTAGAAGTATTCCGTGTTGAGCTGGGTGTAGCCGACGAAGAAGCGCAGCGAGAATTGCTGGTTGATGCAGAGCAGGATGGTCGCGGCGGTCGCGAGGACGAGCAGCCAGCGCCAGGCGCCACGCAAGCTTCGCACGCGCGTAACTTCCGCTTCCTGCATGTTGGCGGCGGCGCCATGCGGATCGTCGAACACGATCCGCTTGGCCTCGTCCTGGGAGGGGGTGGAGACTGAAGCAGACGACATGATCGACCCCGGGCGTGGACAATTAACGCTGTGAACTAATCCTCGAACCCGTTCGGCATGTCGGCCTTCGCAAGCGCCGCGGCACGCGCCTTCATCCAGGCGTCGAGGAACGCCTTATCATCCGCAGGCGGATTGGATTTTCCGTAGTCGGTCCACGCGGCGCCAAGCACCTCTTGCCGCTTGATCAGTCCGTTGTTGTGCGCCTCCTGTGCGTCGTTCCATTGCCCGGCCTCCTTCAAAGCCTTCACCGCGCCGGGATGCACCGGCACCACCCATTTCTTGGTCTGGCGATCGGCCGCAAGCCCGCCGGCGCCGGGCGCGGAGTCCTTGTAGGAATCGTAGTTCACGATCATCGCCTTGGTGATCGCATAGACCTGCTCGGGGGCTTGCGAGGCGTAGGCGACGAAGATCGGATAGGGATAGTTGCCGAGCTCGATCGGCTTGTCCGGCGAGATACCGGCGCCGCAGGTCGCGGTCTGCGGGAAGAAGAACGAGCCGACCTTCTGCATCCGTGCCCAGCCTTCCTTGTCCTTGGCCGGCAGCGGCGGCCAGACCAGCCCGCGCGGCGAAGTCTCGGCTTCCTTGGCGGGACCGGTGATGGTGGTGCCGAAGGCCGCATCGGTGTCGTTGTTGATCAAGCCCTTCCACATCGCGCCGTAGCTTGCGAACTCGACGATCTTGACGTCCTTCTGCGTCAGGCCGGCGAAGGCGAGCACCGCGAGCGAGTTCTGGTTCAGTGCCGGCGAGCCGACGACGAAGCCGACGCGCTTTCCCTTGAGGTCCTTCAGCTCCTTCACCCCTGTATCCGCGGCCACGCCGAGCGAACCGCAATTGCAATCAACGCTCGAGAGCAGGATCTGGAGCGGCTGCGGGCCCCATTCCCTGGAGCCGAACTCGAACACGCCCTCCTGCGCGAAATATGTCCCCGATCCCATCGCCGCGGAGACCGCGCGCTTGGCGCGCAGCGGCGCCAGACGCGCGACATCGTTGCCTGCGGGGAGCACGCGCACGTCGGTCGAGTATTTGTCCTTCATCATCTTGCCGACGCCGACCGCGATGTTGAAGCCGGCGGTACCGGTGTCATAGGCGGTGAACGTCAATGTTGCCGGCAGCTTGATGCCGTCGGCGAATGCATAGCGTGTAGACACAAAAGAAAGGCCTGCCACCACGGCAGGCGCGAGCATGATCAGCCCACGACGCATGTTTCCCTCCAATGATCCTCGCGTTTGCCGCGACGATTTCTTTCTTTGTTTGAAACAGGTTTTGTTTGAGAGATCATGTCATCGCGGTCAGGCGATGGCAACGCCGTACCGCGAACGCAGCAATGAGGCTGACAGAATGTCGCGGAAAACGACGGAGAATGCAGTCAGCTTGCGACGATTGCGATCGCCTGTCCTTCGGTAACGACGTCGTCGAGCTTCACCAGAAGCGATGTGATCTCGCCGCTCACAGGCGAAAGCACCGGTATCTCCATCTTCATCGCTTCGACCACCACAATCTCATCGCCATCTGCAACGGTTCCTCCAACTTGCACGGGAGTTGCGCAGACGCGTCCGGCGATCTCCGTGACGATCTTAATTTCTGGCATGCCATCGCCTTTTTGTTGTGGTCGCAAAATGCCTGAGGTAGTTTCTTCTGCAAGCGGAATTTAATTCCGCACAGCGGAACAAGCGGTAGGGATCATGGGACGACGTTCGGAGCGGTTGAGTAGACAAGGTGCGCTCGCTGGCGAAGCCGGCGAGGGTGATGTCATCCAGGTGGTGTCGCGCGCGTTCGACGTGTTGCGGTGCTTCGAAGGCCACGAGGCCAGGCTTGGCAATCTCGAAATTTCAAATCGCTGCGGCCTGCCGCGCTCCACGGTGTCGCGGTTGACGCACACGCTGACGCGGATGGGGCAACTGGTTTATCTGCCGCGCGATCAGAAATATCGCATCGGGCCGAGCGCGGTGGCGATGAGCGCCTCGATGATGAAGGGCGCGCAGCTGCGCAGCATGATCCGCCAGCGGCTCCAGGAAGTCGCCGAGCAACTGCCGGGCACCGTCGGCTTCGTGGTCCCCGATCGCTTCCATCTGGTCTATCTCCAGTTCGCGCGTTCGGCCTCGGCACTCGGGCTGCACGAGGGCACCGGCAGCCGCATCTCGATGGCCTCGACCGCTGCAGGCGCAGCCTACACCGCGGCATTGGCGCCCGAGGTCGGCGATGCCTTCATCGCGGACATGGAGCGGGAAGCTCCCGAGGCTGCGAAAATCCTGCGGCCCCGCATCGAGGCCAACCGGCAGTCGCTGCATGAGCGCGGCTATGTCGTGGCCTGCGGCCTGTGGAGCCCGCATATCAACGGGCTCGCGGTGCCGATCTGGTCGCCGCAATACCAGACCTTCGTCGTCATCACGATCGGTCTTCTGTCGGCGATGTACGACGAAGAGCGCCTGCATGCCGAAGTCGCGCCGCTGATGCTCGCGCTCGGCCGTTCGCTCGGCAGCCTGATGGAGGGCGCGGAAGGCGACGTCTTCAACGCCCGCATCCCGCGTAAACCGGTCGCCATGGCCGTGCACAACAATAACAAGCCGATCAATTCGGAGGGAGTGAATGAACTGGAA
The DNA here is from genome assembly GCF_032917965.1 of Bradyrhizobium sp. BWC-3-1. Lineage (NCBI taxonomy): Bacteria > Pseudomonadati > Pseudomonadota > Alphaproteobacteria > Hyphomicrobiales > Nitrobacteraceae > Bradyrhizobium > Bradyrhizobium sp. BWC-3-1. The sequence continues at coordinate 5,406,281 of NZ_CP136625.1, read as the reverse complement.
GCCGGAACTCGACGAGCTCGCCCGGCGCGAAGCCTTCGCGCGGGAGATGGGCGGCGTTGACAAGGTCAAGCGTCAGCATGACCAGGGCCGACTGACTGTTCGGGAGCGTATCGACAGACTGACCGACAAGGGCAGCTTTCACGAGATCGGCGCCGTCTCCGGCGTCGGTGAATACGATTCCAACGGCGAGTTGCAGAAATTGACGCCGGCGAACTGCGTGTTCGGCCGCGCGCGCATCGAAGGCCGCACCGTCGTCGTGGTCGGCGACGATTTCACCGTGCGCGGCGGCTCGGCGGACGCGTCCATCTCCGCAAAACCGCTGATGGCGGAGGAGATGGCGCATGATCTCCGCCTGCCCATCGTCCGCATCATCGAAGGCTCCGGCGGCGGCGGCTCGGTCAAGACTATCGAGACCAAGGGCGCGGCGAACTTGCCGGGCGGCATCGGCGGCACACGCTGGTATCGCTTCACCACCGACAATTTGTCGCGCGTGCCCGTGGTCGCGCTCGGCCTCGGCTCGGTCGCAGGGCTCGGTGCCGCGCGTCTTGCCGCCAGCCACTATTCCATCATGACCCGGAAGTCCGCGATGTTCGTCGCAGGTCCGCCGGTGGTGAAGGCGCTGGGGCAGGACCTCTCGAAGGAAGAGCTCGGAGGCGCCGACATCCAGACCCGCGCCGGCGCGGTCGATCATGCCGTCGACACGGAGGAGGACGCCTTCGCCTGTGCGCGGCGATTCCTGTCCTATCTGCCGTCGTCGGTTTACGAGCTGCCGCCGACCTTGCCCTGCACCGACAATCCGGAGCGTACCGAAGAGACGCTGATGAGCGCGGTGCCACGCAACCGCAAGCAGGTCTACAAGATACGGCCGATCGTCGAACAGGTCGTGGACAAGGGCTCGTTCTTCGAGGTCGCCAAGAATTTCGGCAAGCCGATCATTGTCGGCCTCGCGCGGCTCGAGGGCAGGGCGGTGATGGTGCTCGCCAGCGACAGCTTTCACTATGGCGGCTCCTGGACGGCGGATGCCTGCCAGAAGGTCGTGCGCTGGGTCGACTTCGCCGAGACCTTCCATCTGCCGATCGTCTATCTCATGGACTGCCCCGGCTTCATGATCGGGCTCGATGCGGAGAAGGCGGGCACCATCCGCCATGGCGTTCGCGCTATGGCCGCGGTCAACCAGGCCACGGTGCCCTGGTGCACGGTGATCCTGCGCAACGCCTTCGGCGTCGCCGGCGTGGTGCATCAGCCCGCCGACCGCTTCTCGATCCGCTACGCCTGGCCGTCGGCCTATTGGGGCTCGCTCCCGCTCGAAGGCGGCATCGAAGCCGCCTACCGCGCGGACATCGACGCGGCCGAGGACAAGGCGGAGAAACTGAAAGAGATCGAGGACCGCCTCAACAAGCTGCGCTCGCCGTTCCGCTCCGCCGAAAAATTCTGGGTGGAGGAGATCATCGATCCCAGGAAGACGCGGTCGCTGCTGTGCGAGTTCGCGCGGCTGTCGGAGCCATTGCGAAAGCCAGGGCCGCCGGGGAATTTTTCGATCAGGCCGTAGCTTCAGCCGTCACTGCGAGCAGCTGTTGCCGATCTCAGCCTAATTGCAGTTCGGCAAAATTGATCTATCGCAACACGTCGCGTCCGATTGTCTGCAAGCGTCTCGTTTGAAACGAGGGAGAGACGTCATGACAAATGCGGGTAACGCGCTGCTTTGGACGGCCATATTTTTCTGCCTGTCGTTCGCTTCGATTTTTGTAGTCTGGTTTGCCGAGCGGTTGCGCGCGGGCTTCGTGAGGAAGCCGTAAAGCCTCCTCGGTTCGCTCCCTCGTCACCTGCTGACCGGACGGCGGATGCCAGCCGCCGGGCGGTGCCCTTGGCGTCGACGGCCTTGTGCTCGCGCTTTGCGCGGCAGCGATGACGTGACCTCAAAACAATAACGCGCTACGCTTCCCGGGCAAGAACAAGAGGAAGCGCCAATCGTGTATGACTTCATTATCGTGGGCGGCGGCTCGGCGGGGTCCGTGCTGGCCCACCGGCTCTCCGCGAGGAGCGCCAACAAGGTCCTGCTCTGCGAGGCCGGACAGGACACACCGCCCGGAGACGAGCCGGCCGAGATCAAGGACAGCTATCCGGGTACGGCCTATTTCGATCCGCGCTTCCACTGGACCGAGCTCAAGGTCACGACCCAGATCGTCAGCCACAACAATCCGGATGAAGGGCGCCCACCCCTGCGCAAATACGAGCAGGCTCGCGTGCTCGGCGGCGGCTCCTCGATCAACGGCCAGATGGCCAACCGCGGCGCGCCGACCGATTACGACGAATGGGAAGCGCGCGGCGCTGCGGGGTGGAGCTGGAATGATGTGCTGCCCTTCTTCAAGAAGGTCGAGCGCGACCTCGATTTCGACGGTCCCTACCACGGCAAGGACGGCCGCATCCCGGTCCGCCGAATCCCCAGGGAGCACTGGACGCGGCATTCGCAGGCGTTCGCGCAGGCCTTCCAGCAGGCCGGACATCAGTTCCTGCCGGACCAGAATGGCGAGTTCGTCGACGGGTTTTTCCCGGTGACGCACTCGAACCAGGCCGAGCAACGCGTCTCGGCTGCCATGGGCTATCTCGATCGCGACACGCGCAAGCGCGCCAACCTCACGATCTCCACCAACACGCAAGTCAGGGAATTGCTGTTCGAAGGCACGCGGTGCGTCGGGGTGAAGGCGGTGGTCGACGGGCGGGAGCAGGAATTCCGCGCCCGCGAGATCATTCTCTCCAGCGGCGCCATCCATTCGCCGGCGCATCTGTTGCGCGCCGGCATCGGCCCGGTCGGTCACCTCAGGGATATGGGCATTCCCGTGTTGATGGGGCTGCAGGGCGTCGGCCAACGCCTGATGGATCATCCCTCGATCTCGCTGTCGTCCTTTGTCCGCCGCGGCGCGCGGATGAACGAGCACACCAGGCGCCACATGCAGCTTGGCCTGCGTTACTCGTCCGGGCTCGAAGGCGTACCGAAAGGCGACATGTTCGTCGTGCTGCTCAGCAAATCGGCCTGGCACGCCGTCGGTGAGCAAATCGGATCGCTCCTGACATTCGTCAACAAGACCTATTCGGAGACCGGACAGGTCAAGCTTGCCTCGCGCGACCCGGCAGTCGAGCCGATCGTCGAATTCAACCTGTTGTCCGACCGGCGCGACCTTGATCGCCTGATGAGCGGTTTCCGCAAGATGGCGGCCGTGCAGATGAGCGACGTGGTCAGGGCCGTGACGGACAAGCCGTTCCCGGCCTCCTATACCGACCGTGTGCGCAAGATCGGCGTGGTCAACACCAAGAATCGGATTCTGACCAAGATCGCCGCGGCCCTGATGGACGGGCCGGCGGCGCTGCGCCACTACATGATCGACAATTTCGTGGTCGAGGGCTTCACCTTCGACGACGTCATCAACGATGACGAGGCGCTGGAAGCCTTCGTGCGCAAGGCCACGATCGGCGTGTGGCACGCCTCCTGCTCGTGCCGCATGGGCCGGACCGATGATCCGATGGCGGTGGTCGATCCAGAGGGGCGCGTCAAGGACGTGCAGGGCCTGCGCGTCGTCGATGCCTCGATCTTCCCGGTGGTGCCGTGCGCCAACACCAATTTTCCGGTCCTGATGTCGGCGGAGAAGATCGCGGCCGCGATGATGCAGTGAGCCGGCGCGGCTTTTCGGGCTGGCGAACCGCCTTGTCGACGCTGACCGTCCAGGACCGCTAGTGATACCGCAAAAGCTGAAATGGTGGGCGAGAACGGTTCCGCGGCCGACGGTCTGGCCGACATGCGTGCTTAGGCGGAACTTGGAACCCGGCTTCGGCGTTCTTTGCCAGATTTCGCCTTACGACTGAGACGGGCCGCTGACCGCGCGTCCCATCTCGGGGCCGGAGCGCACTGTCGGCGATGGAGCTTCACGGGGGTTCAATGATCAATTCATCAAGCCGGGCGCAAACCAGCGATCCCGGAGAGTTGCCTAGGATTTCGACCGGCAGTGACGGTCTCGACGATATCCTCTACGGCGGGCTCGATCCCAATCGCATGTACCTCTACGAGGGCCGGCCCGGCTCGGGCAAGACCACGATGGCGCTGCAATTCCTTCTCGAGGGCGCCCGTTGCGGTGAACGCGTGCTCTATATCTCCTTGTCGGAGACCAAGCGTGAGCTGACGCTGGTTGCACAGCGGCACGGCTGGTCGCTGGAAGGGGTCGACATCTTCGAACTGGTGCCGCCCGAGACGACGCTCGATCCGGAGCGCGAGCTCACCGTCTTTCACCCCGCCGAAATGGAGCTGAGCGAAACCACGGGCCTGATATTCAAGGAGGTCGAACGGATCAATCCCGCGCGCGTGGTGCTGGACAGCCTGTCCGAGCTCCGCCTCCTTGCGCAGAACCCGCTGCGGTACCGGCGCCAGGTTCTGGCCCTGAAGCACTTTTTCACCAACCGCAACTGCACGGTCATCCTCCTCGACGATCTCTCGTCCTCCCAGGACGACCTGCAACTCCATTCGATCGCGCATGGCGTCGTGATGCTCGAACAGCTCGCCATTGATTATGGGGCAGAGCGCCGGCGGCTTCGCGTGATTAAGATGCGCGGCATTCGATTTCGCGGCGGTTTCCACGATTTCACGATCGAAGCGGGAGGGGTGCGGATATTCCCCCGTCTGGTGGCGGCGGAACATCACACCTCGTTTATCGGTGAATTGACGCCCAGCGGCAATGCACAACTCGACCAGCTCCTGGGAGGAGGGCTCGAGCGCGGCACCAGTGCGCTGCTCTTGGGCGCCGCCGGTGTCGGCAAGTCGTCTCTCGCGCTGACCTATGCGATCGCGGCGGCAGATCGCGGTGAGCATGCGGTGTTCTTTGCCTTCGATGAAGGTCGCGGTACAGTGGAGGCCCGGGCTCGAACGCTGGGCCTGCCGCTTGAAAGCCATCTGCAATCGGGACTCATCCGATTTAAACAGATCGATCCCGCCGAAATGTCCCCCGGCGAATTCGCCGCCAATGTGCGCAACAGCGTCGAAAAGGACAACGCCCGAATTGTTGTCATCGACAGTCTGAACGGCTACCTCAACGCAATGCCGGATGAGCGATTTCTCATCCTCCAGATGCACGAGCTCCTGAGCTATCTCGGGCAGAAAGGCGTGCTGACCGTCCTGATCCTCGCTCAGCACGGGCTGGTCGGTCCGATGGAAACGGCTCTCGATATCAGCTATTTGAGCGATGCCGTGCTCATGCTGCGCTATTTCGAGGTCGGCGGAACGGTGCGGCGCGCCCTCTCGGTCGTGAAGAAGCGCAGCGGCAATCATGAAAATTCCATCCGCGAGTTTCGTCTTGGCAGTGCCGGCATTACGGTCGGTCCTCCGCTGACCGGATTCAGCGGCATCTTTTCCGGGAATCCGCGTTACTCGGGCACGGAGATACCGGAGGGGCTGTCGGAATGAGCGCCGACCGCGATCATTGCGTCCTCGTGTTTGCTCCGATTGGCCGCGATGGACCGGCATCGGTCGAGCTTCTCCGCAGTTCGAATCTCGTGGCAATCAATTGTCGAGGTCTGCCTGAACTGGTCAACGAGATGTCGGCTGGCGTGGGCGCGGTGCTTCTCGCCGAGGAGGGCTTGTTCGGAAAGGATACCCAGCCGCTGGCACATTGGATCGAGCGGCAGCCGCCCTGGTCCGACCTGCCCTTTGTCATTCTTACCAGCCACCGGGAGCAGCCGGCGGTGGTTGCCTGGCGCCGCAGCATCGTCGATACACTCCGCAACGTTTCGCTGCTCGAGCGCCCGGTTCAGCCGATCACGCTGACGAGCGCAATTCAATCCGCAATGCGGGCCCGCCGGCGGCAATATGAGATTCGGACCTTGCTGCAGGCGCGCGAGCGGACGGCCCAGGAGCTCGAGAAGCTCGTGGTCGAGCGCACCCGTGCCCTCGAGGAGGCCAACAAGCATCTGCGGGCCGAAATGGAAGAGCGCGCCCGCGTCGAGGAGACCCTTCGTCAGGCCCAGAAGATCGAGGCCATTGGGCAATTGACCGGCGGAGTAGCTCACGATTTCAATAATCTGCTGATGGTGATCTCCGGTGGATTGGACATGCTCGACCGACAGACCGATCCTGATCGGCGGCGTCGGCTGTTGGAAGGAATGGTTCAGGCGGCGCAGCGTGGTGCGGGCCTGACCAGGCAGCTTCTGGCTTTTTCACGGCGGCAGAAGCTCCGGCCCGAGGCCGTCGACATCCCCGCGCAGATCGGCGGCATGCGCGAATTGCTCGATCGGAGCCTGAGAGGCGACGTTCACGTCGAGTTCGATTTTCCGGAGGGGCTTTGGCCGGTTGAGGTCGATCCGGGAGAGCTCGAACTGGTCATTCTCAATCTGGCGGTCAACGCCCGCGATGCGATGCCGAACGGCGGTACGATCGTTGTCCGTGGCGAGAACCTGGCCGGCCTGAACGAGAACGAGATCGCGGGCGATTACGTTCGCCTATCCGTGGTCGACAGGGGTGTTGGAATGAGCCCCGAGATCCTGGCGCGGGTCTTCGAACCGTTCTTCACGACCAAGGATGTGGGGAAAGGCTCGGGCCTGGGGCTTGCTCAGGTCCACGGATTTGCGACGCAATCACGCGGGATGGTTCGAATAAAATCGATCGTCGACGAGGGCACCAGCATCGAGCTCTATTTGCCGCGATCCAGGAATATCCCTTCGGGTGAACGGCACCTCATCGACCTGAACAGGGCTCGGCCCAAGAAGGCCAATCAGGGCCGAATCCTCCTCGTCGAAGACGACGACGAGGTCGCCGCGCTCGTCAGCGAGATGCTTGCGCAGCTCGGTTACCAGGTCACGCGCGCGGCCAGCGCTGCGGCGGCTCTCGGTGCCCTAGCGGACGGCCGCTCCGTCGATCTGGTGTTTTCCGATATCATGATGCCGGGCGGCATGAACGGTGTCGAACTCGCGCGCGAGATCAGAAGAAGGCGAAGCGACATTCCGGTCCTGCTGACGAGCGGATACGCCGAAGCCGCGGTTCACGACGCCGAGCAGGCTGGGATCCGGATCCTGTCGAAACCCTACCACATCGACGAGCTCGCCGCAGCGCTCGGCGCTGCAAAATCGGACTTTGCGATAGCCACAGGAGCGGGGTTGGCGACGACTCGGGGCTGACCAAGCGCGCAACAATCACTGCCCGGGTTTATGGCTCGAGGGGCACCCTGCGCAATTGCGCGCTCGGGCCGGTCGACGCCCGTCGCTGAGCGGCGCGTGCACATGCGATCGCATTTCGGTTGCGACGACACGCGTTCGTTCTCTGCGAATATCTATCTCCGCCGCTACGTCTGGGCTATGAGGACTGCAGAAATCGGCCCGCTAATGAAGCCACTTTTGGCCGTTCTTTTAGCCGATTTCAGCCAAACTGTTATTGGTTTCTCATTGCCGGGGCAGGGATCTTCAATTTGGAGCCCTGCAATGTTCAAGGCAGTTCTTTCTGCGTGTCTCTTGGTTGCCCTCAGCTCCGTCGCTTCCGAAGCACGGACTTATCGCATTCATCAAGTACCTGAATGCAACGTCACGATGCCCTGCGACTTCTCATATGCGCAACCGCGCCGTGAGCGGACTTCCCGGTCCCCACTGAATCCCAGGTCCTCGCTACAAGCCTATCGCGCGACGCAATTGACAGTGACCGACGCGGGCGGCGCCCCGACGACGAGCATCTCCAGCGCCCGCATCGTCGGCAGTCGTCCGGCAGGGTGTCCTTCCTCCTTCTGCGGCTGCGGCGCGGCTCTGCGCGTGTTCGGCCGTATCGTGCCGGAATTGAATCTTGCGGCCAATTGGCTGCGCTTCCCGCGGACATCACCCGCACCGGGAATGGTCGCAGCGCGACGTGGACATGTATTCGTCCTCGAGCAGCATTTGGAAGGGGACACCTGGATGGCGTACGACGCCAACTCGGGCGGACACGCGACGCGAATGCATGCGCGTTCATTGCGTGGCTATACGATCGTCAACCCGCGCGGGGGGTCCCTCGCCTGAGCGGCCAGCCGACATAATTGCGACGCATGAACATCCGCAAGGCGTCTGTTGACGGTTACGGCAGGTTCGCCTTGCTGATTTTCGATCTGCGACGGCTGGTCGCGCTTTATTTCAGGTACGTCTTCCGCAATCGAGCGGCACCCCGAACCCGGACGACCCGCCTCGTGTCGGGCGGATCGGTGACGCCGCATTTTACGGCGTCACCGGCACCATCAGATACTAAGCCATCGCCGCTTGCGGCTTCGGCTTCGGTTGTCGCGACAGCGTCAGCACGATCAGCGAGGCGAACACGCAGAGCGCGCCGGCGATGAAGAAGGCGGGCAGGTAGCTCTGATAGACCGTCCGCGAGAGACCGGCGCCGAAGGCAGCGGTGCCCGCGCCGAGCTGGTGGCCTGCAAAGATCCAGCCGAACACCAGATTGGCGCGCTCAGGTCCGAATTTCTGCGCGGTCAGGCGCACCGTGGGCGGCACAGTTGCAATCCAGTCGAGCCCGTAGAACATCGCGAAGATCGAGAGCCCATAGAACGAGAAATCGCTGAAGGGGAGGAAGATCAGCGAGAGCCCGCGCAGGCCGTAATACCAGAACAGCAAATAGCGGTTGTCGTAGCGGTCCGAAAGCCATCCCGACATGATGGTGCCGAAGAAGTCGAAGATGCCCATTGCAGCCAGCAAGCCCGCGGCCTGCACCTGCGGGATGCCGAAATCGAGGCACATCGGAATCAGATGCACCTGCACGAGGCCGTTTGTGGATGCGCCGCAGACGAAGAACGTCGCAAACAGGACCCAGAACGCGCTGCTCTTCGAGGCCTCGCGCAGCGTGCCGAGTGCGACGCCGGTGATCGAGCCATGGCTGATGGGCGGCGCTGGCAGGGGTGTGGTGCCTTCGTCGCCGAACGGGCGCAGGCCCAAATCGCTCGGACGGTCGCGCATCGCGAGCAGGACCGCGAGGGCGGAAACACCAAGTGCGATGCAGACGAAGCCGAGCGCAAGCCGCCAGCCGAAGCGTTCGGTGAGGCTTGCCAGCAGCGGCAGGAACACGAGCTGACCGGTGGCGACGCTCGCGGTCATGATGCCGACGACGAGGCCGCGCCGCGCCGCGAACCAGCGCGTCGCGATGGTAGCGCCCAGCACCAGCGCGGTCATGCCGGTGCCGATCCCGATCACGACGCCCCACAGCGCGACGAGCTGCCAGACCTCCGTCATGCCGAGCGAGAGCACCAGCGCCGAGACCACGATGAGCTGCGCGGTCAGCGTGACATTTCGCAGGCCGTAGCGGTTGAGCAGGGCCGCCGCGAACGGCGCCATCAGCCCGAACAGGATGAAGCGAATCGACAACGCCGACGAGATCTCCGCCGTGCTCCAGCCGAATTCCTTCTGAAGCGGAACAATGAAAACGCCGGGCGCGCCGACCGTGCCGGCGCTGATCAGCGCGGTGAGGAAGGTCACGCCGACCATCACCCAGCCGTAGTGGATATTGCGGCGGCCGAGTGTTGCCGCGAGCCAGTTCGAGATCATTGGGCCTCAATCTTGATGGGCAGGCGAGAGCCTGCGCAAGTTTTCAGAATGGCACGGGACGCGTCTGTCGGAAATGACGGAGTTCCCTCATTTCCGGACGTTCTCGTCAGTGCGTCAGGCGCTCTACCGCGATCGCAGTAGCTTCGCCGCCGCCGATGCAGAGCGCGGCGACGCCACGCTTGAGGTTTCGCGCCTCGAGCGCATGCAGCAGCGTCACGATCAGCCGTGCGCCGGTGGCGCCGATGGGATGGCCGAGCGCGCAGGCGCCGCCGTTGATGTTGAGCTTGTCGCGGGGAATGCCGAGATCGCGCTGGGCCGCCATCGCCACCACGGCGAAGGCTTCGTTGATCTCGAACAGATCGACATCGCCGGCATTCCAGCCGACTTTGTCCAAGAGCTTGCGGATCGCCGGGATCGGGGCCGTAGTGAACCATTGCGGCTCCTGGCTGTGGGTGGTGTGGCCTTTGATCACGGCGAGAGCCGGCAGGCCGCTGCGATCGGCGAGCGAGCGCTTCGTCAGAACCAGCGCAGCGGCGCCGTCGGCGTTGGCGGAGGAGGCCGCCGGCGTGATGGTGCCGTTGGCGCGGAACGCCGGCTTCAGCCCGGGGATCTTTGCGGGATCGACCTTGAGCGGATGTTCGTCATTGGCGACGATGCGGGGGCCGGCCTTCTCACTCAGCGTGATCGGCGCGATCTCGGCCTTGAACGCACCGCCCTCGACCGCCTTGCGTGCGCGGCTGAGCGTTTCCATCGCAAAGGCGTCCTGGTCCTTGCGGGTGAACTGATAGGCTTCTGCGGTGGCCTCGCCGAAATCGCCCATGGAGCGGCCGGTCTCGTAGGCGTCTTCGAGGCCGTCCATCATCATATGGTCGATGATGCGATCATGGCCGGCGCGATAGCCGCCACGCGCCTTGGCGAGCAGATACGGCGCGTTGCTCATGCTTTCCATGCCGCCGGAGACGACGATCTCGGCCGAGCCGGCGCAAATGATGTCGTGCGCCAGCATGGTCGCTTTCATGCCGGAGCCGCAGACCTTGTTGACAGTAGTCGCGCCGGTGGCATCGGGTAGGCCGGCGGCCCGCGCCGCCTGGCGCGCGGGGGCCTGGCCCTGGCCGGCGGGAAGGACGCAGCCCATGAAAACCTCGTCGATTTTCTCCGGCGCAAGCTTGGCACGCTCCAGTGCCGCGCCGATCACGTGCGATCCGAGCTTGTGCGCGGCCAGCGGCGAAAGCTCGCCCATGAAGCGGCCGAGCGGTGTCCGGACGGCGGAGACGATGACGACGGGATCGGCGGCTTCGGCCATGGGTGAGACTCCGTGAGATGCCAACTATGTAGGATTACGGTCATCATATGATGCGGCGCAAAAAATGCAACTGCGCGGGGCATGAGAAATTGTCGTAGGTCGGATGAGATTTGCTCGTTCGATCGGACGAGGTGGAGAGCGCCTACCGCTTCCGATTCACAAACGCGCCCATCAGCCGCGTCGGCTCGTCCGTCAGGAACGACTCGCCGAAGACTTTGACGCTCAAATTTACCGACTCGGTCAGCGGCAGCTCCTCCCATTGCCGCAGCAATGCCTTCTGCGACCGCAGCGCCTCGGGGCCGCATTCGAGCAGGGCCTTCACGAGGTGCTCGACCTCGGCATCGAGCCCACCCTCCGGCGCGACCTTGTCGACCAACCCCCAGGCCAGCGCCGTCGGCGCGTCGATGTTCTCAGCGGTCATCACCAGCCAGCGCGCGCGGGCCCACCCGATCAGGCGCGGCAGCAGCGCGGCATGGATCACCGAGGGAATGCCGACCCGCACCTCCGGCATGCCGAAATGCGCATCACGGGCGGCGATCCGGAAATCGCAGGCCGCGGCGACTTCGAGCCCGCCGCCGAGGCACCAGCCGGGCATGCGCGCGATCATAGGGGCCGGGAAGGCGCGCACGGCCTCGCAGAGGTCGCGCAGGCGGCTGATGAAGGCCTCGGCGGACTTCTGGTCGAGCTTGGCCATCTCCTTGATGTCGGCGCCGCCGATCATGCTCTTCTCGCTCTGGCCGCGCAGCACCACGACCCGGATGCTGCGGTCGGACGAGAGCTGCTGCAGGCCTTCGCGCACCGCATCGGTGACGGGCGAGCTCAAAATGTTCAGCGAGCCGGCATTGCAGATCGCGACATGAACGACGCCGCGCGCATCGCGCGTCACCCCGCAGTGGTTGTTGAGCATTTCCATGAGAGGATCTCTGAGCTTCGTAGACGTGCGAATACGCCGGTCAGGTCACACTTCCGGGCCGAAACGCATTGCTTGTCAAGCCGGCGGGGAGGGAGTTGCCAGCGCTAAGTCCGCAGCATAGTATGATGAAAATCATACAAAAGAGGCCGCGATGACCGACATCGATCAACTCGACCTGTTTTCGCCTGCGGGCCGGCGCGAGCGGGTGGTTGAATGGCAGGTGCCTGCGCCGGTTGCGAAAGTGGCGATGGGCCTGTCAGGCATGGATGCGATGCTGGGCATCCGCGACGGAAGGCTGCCGCCGCCACCCTTTGCCAAGCTGATCGGCTTCATCATGGCCGTGGTCGAGCCGGGCCGGATCGTCATGGAACTCGAGCCGCGCGAGGATCTCGAAAACACCATAGGCCTCCTGCACGGGGCCACAGCCGCCGCGCTGCTCGACACCGCCATGGGGTGTGCGATCTCGACCCGGCTGGAGCCCGGGCAGGGCTCCGTCACCCTCGATCTGAAAATGACCTTCCTGCGTCCGCTCTCGGTCCGGTCCGGGTTGATCTCCGCCGAAGGCAAGGTGATCAAGCTGGGACGCCAGGCCAGCTACGCCGAGGGATTTGTCCGCGACGGTAAGGGGGCGCTTGCGGTGCACGCAACGGCGACCTTTTCCATGATCGGCAACAATTTTACCGGGAATTAATGCGCCGTCCGGCCGATATCCGTGTTATTAGATGACCCCCGACATCCAATGAGATCCGCATGCGCTATTCCCGGGAACACAAGCAGGAAACCCACGACCGCATCGTGAAGAAGGCTTCCGTGCGGCTGCGCGAAAAGGGCGCCCACGGCATCGGTGTCGCCGACCTCATGAAGGAAGCGGGCCTGACCCATGGCGGCTTCTACGCCCATTTCGATTCCCGCGAGGCGCTGGTGATCGAGGCGTTTGGCTACGCTATGGATCGCTCGATGGAGCACTGGCGCAAGCAATCCGATCAGGTCACGCCGGAGAAGCAGCTCAGTCAGATCGTTGAGACCTATCTCTCCGCGGTGCATCGCGACAACCCCGGTCACGGCTGCTCGATCCCCGCGCTCGGCGCCGAGATCGCCCGAGAGAGCCCGAAGACGCGAAAGGCCTTTGCCGGCAAGCTCGACGAGATGATCGAGATGATCACGGACTTCATCCCGAATCTGCCGCGCAAGGCCGCGCGCAAGCAGGCGATCGCGACGCTGGCGACCATGGCCGGCACCATGTTGCTCGCGCGCATTGCCGGCTCAAGCGAGCTGTCGGATGAGGTGCTGAAGACGGGCAAGGACAGCGCGCTGGACGGCGCGCGGCGTGAGCCGAAGGCTGCGGCGGCGAAAAAGGCGAAGCAGAGCTAGGCTTCAGAGCCCCGCAAACAACGCCCGCTCGCGCTCCACAATCTCGGAAATATAATCCGCCACCGCGCGGATGCGTGCGAGGTCCTTGCTGTCAGCGTGCATCAGCATCCAGAAGGTGCGGGTGATCGAGACCTCTTCCGCCAGCACCGCAATCAGCTGCGGATAGTCGGCCGCCATGAAGTGTGGCAGCACGGCGATACCGAAGCCGGCGAGCGTGGCGTTGAGTTGCGCGATTAGATTGGCGCTGCGCAAGCGTGCGGAGATCTTCGGCGACACCTGCGGCAGATAGTCGAGCTCGGGCGTGAACAAGAGCTCCTCGATATAGCCGACAAAGCGATGCTGCGGCAGCACCTCGCGCGAGGTGATTTTCGGGAAGCGTTCGAGATAGGCGGGCGCGGCATAAAGTCCGAGGCGGTAGTCGAGCAGTTTGCGGCCGACGATGCGGCCTTCCTTCGGCATGGTCAGGCTGATGGCGATATCGGCCTCGCGCTTGGAGAGGCTGAACAGCCGCGCGGTGGCCACCAGTTGCAGGTCGAGATCGGGATACCGGTCGGCGAACTGAGCGAGCCGGGGCGCCAGGAAGGCGGTGCCAAATCCGTCTGGCGCGCCGATCCGCACCGTGCCGGTCAGCCGCGCCACGGAGCCACCGACCTGCTCCTGGTTGGCGACGATGGTCGATTCCATCGCTTCCGCGCTGTCGGCGACGCGCTGGCCGGCCTCTGTCAGCAGGTAGCCGGTCTTGCGCCGGTCAAACAGCTTGGCCGAGAGGTGCTTCTCCAGCCGGTCGACGCGGCGGATCACGGTGGCATGGTCGACGCCGAGCTGTTTTGCCGCAGCCGAAACCGAGCCGCCCCGCACGATGGACAGCACGAAGCGGAAGTCGTCCCAGTCGATAGCGCCTTGATCCAGCATTTTCGCACATCTATGGTGCATTATCTCAGACTTGAATCCTATAAAATGCAGGTCGATAGGATTTGTCAAAGCGTTCAAGCTCGCCTCAAGGAGACCATTCCATGCGTTCAGTCGGACATTTCATTGGTGGCAAGGAGGTCAAGGGCACCTCGGGCCGCACCGCCGACGTTTTCGAGCCGATGACCGGTGACGTTCAGGCCAAGGTGGCGCTGGCGTCCAAGGCCGAGGTTCGCGCCGCCGTGGAAAACGCCCGCGCCGCGCAGCCGGAATGGGCCGCGACCAACCCGCAGCGCCGCGCTCGCGTCATGATGAAGTTCGTCGAGCTGGTGCAGCGCGACTACGACAAGCTGGCCGAACTGCTTGCCCGCGAGCATGGCAAGACCGTTCCTGACGCCAAGGGTGACATCCAGCGCGGCCTCGAGGTCGCGGAGTTCGCCTGCGGCATTCCGCATCTGATGAAGGGCGAGTACACCGAAGGCGCCGGCCCCGGCATCGACATCTATTCGATGCGCCAGGCGCTCGGCGTCGTCGCCGGCATCACGCCGTTCAATTTCCCGGCGATGATTCCGATGTGGAAGTTCGCTCCTGCGATTGCCTGCGGCAACGCCTTCATCCTGAAGCCGTCGGAGCGCGATCCCGGCGTGCCGATGATGCTTGCCGAACTGATGATCGAGGCGGGCCTGCCGTCCGGCATCCTCAATGTCGTCAACGGCGACAAGGAAGCGGTCGACGCCATCCTCGACGATCCCGACATCAAGGCCGTCGGCTTCGTCGGCTCCACCCCGATCGCGCAATACATCTACGAGCGCGCCGCCCAGACCGGCAAGCGCTGCCAATGTTTTGGCGGCGCCAAGAACCACGCCATCATCATGCCGGATGCCGACATGGACCAGGCAGTCGACGCACTGATCGGCGCCGGCTACGGTTCGGCCGGCGAACGCTGCATGGCCGTGTCAGTCGCGGTTCCGGTCGGCAAGGCCACTGCCGACCGCCTGATGGAAAAGCTGGTCCCGCGCGTCGAGAGTCTCAAGATCGGCACCTCGATCGATCCCTCCGCCGATTACGGTCCGCTGGTGACGCGCGAGGCGGTCGAGAAGGTCAAGGGCTATATCGACATCGGCATCAAGGAAGGCGCGACGCTCGCCGTCGACGGCCGCGGCTTCAAGATGCAGGGCTACGAGAACGGCTTCTATCTCGGCGGTTCGCTGTTCGACAACGTCACCAAGGACATGCGGATCTACAAGGAAGAGATTTTTGGCCCCGTGCTCTCGGTCGTGCGCGCGCACGATTACAAGGAAGCGCTGGCGCTGCCGTCGGAGCATGATTACGGCAACGGCGTTGCGATCTTCACCCGCGACGGCGACGCCGCGCGCGACTTCGCGGCCAAGGTCAATGTCGGCATGGTCGGGATCAACGTGCCGATCCCGGTGCCGATTGCGTATTACACCTTCGGCGGCTGGAAGAAGTCGGGCTTCGGCGATCTCAACCAGCACGGCCCGGATTCGGTCCGCTTCTACACCAAGACCAAGACGGTGACCTCGCGCTGGCCGTCCGGCGTCAAGGAAGGCGCGGAGTTCTCGATCCCGCTGATGAAGTAACCGTCGTTGGAGCGAAGCTAACAGATGCAGTTCGCTCTGAACGAGGATCAGATCGCGGTTCGCGACATGGCGTTGGCGTTTGCGGCGGAAAAGATCGCGCCGCACGCGCTGCGCTGGGACGAGGAGAAGCATTTTCCCGTCGAGGTGATGCGCGAGGCCGCCACGCTCGGCATGGGCGGCATCTACATCCGCGAGGATGTGGGTGGCTCCGCCATGACACGGTTCGACGCGGCGCTGATCTTCGAAGCGCT
Source organism: Bradyrhizobium sp. BWC-3-1 (assembly GCF_032917965.1). Lineage (NCBI taxonomy): Bacteria > Pseudomonadati > Pseudomonadota > Alphaproteobacteria > Hyphomicrobiales > Nitrobacteraceae > Bradyrhizobium > Bradyrhizobium sp. BWC-3-1. Next base: position 5,390,402 of record NZ_CP136625.1, on the reverse strand, counting down.
GGCGACGGGCTGTCCGACCACCTCGGCCTTCATCTCCATCCACAATATGGCGTCGTGGATGATCGATGCCTACGGCAGCGACACCCAGCGCCACAAATGGCTGCCCAAGCTCTGCACCATGGAGCTGATCGCGAGCTACTGCCTGACCGAGCCCGGCGCCGGCTCGGACGCGGCAGCGCTCCGCACCCGTGCCGTGCGCGACGGCGATCATTACGTTCTCAACGGCCAGAAGCAGTTCATCTCCGGCGCCGGCGGGACCGATCTCCTGGTCGCGATGGTGCGCACCGGCGGCGATGGCCCCGGCGGCATCTCGACGCTGGTCATCGACGGCAACACGCCGGGCGTCTCGTTCGGCGCCAACGAGCGCAAGATGGGCTGGAACGCGCAGCCGACCCGCGCCGTGATCTTCGAGAACGCCCGCGTGCCGGTCGCCAACCGGCTGAGCGAGGAGGGCGTCGGTTTCAAGATCGCGATGGCAGGCCTCGACGGCGGGCGTCTCAACATCACAGCGTGCTCACTAGGCGGCGCGCAGACCGCGCTCGACAAGGCGCGTTCCTACATGAAAGAGCGCAAGGCTTTTGGAAAACGCCTCGACGAATTCCAGGCATTGCAGTTCCGTCTCGCCGACATGGCGATCGAGCTCGAGGCCGCGCGTACGTTCCTGTGGCGCGCAGCGGCGGCGCTAGACCGCAAGGATCCCGACGCCACGATGCTCTGCGCGATGGCCAAACGCTTTGGCACCGATGCCGGCTTCGAGGTCGCCAACCAGGCGCTTCAGCTGCACGGCGGCTACGGCTATCTCAGCGAATACGGCATCGAGAAGATCGTGCGCGATTTGCGCGTGCACCAGATTCTCGAAGGCACCAACGAAATCATGCGGCTGATCGTGGCGCGCAAATTGATCGAGGGCGCCCGATGAGTGGAGCGGAGGAAGGCGATCTGGTCGCATGGGTCGAAGGCTCGGCCGGATTTATCAGGCTCAACCGCCCCAAGGCGATCAATGCCGTGACGCTGGAGATGTTTCGCGACATCGACAAGGCGCTCGACCGTTTTGAGGCCGATCCCGCCGTTGCCGTGATCGTGCTGGAAGGTGCCGGCGAGCGTGGCTTGTGTGCCGGCGGCGACATCCGTGCGCTCTGGGAAAGTTCGAAGGTCAATGGTGACCTCGGCAAGATCCTGTGGCGGGAAGAGTACATCCTCAACGCCCGGATCAAGAAATTCCCGAAACCTTATGTCGCCTTCATGGACGGCATTGTGATGGGCGGCGGCGTCGGACTCTCGGCGCATGCGAGCCATCGAATCGTGACTGACCGTACGAGGCTTGCGATGCCCGAGGTCGGGCTCGGTTTCTTTCCCGACGTCGGCGGCACTTGGCTGTTGTCACGCTCGCCGGGCGAGATCGGCACTTATTTCGGCCTGACCGGCCAGACCATGAACGGCCCCGATGCGATCCATGCCAGGTTTGCCGACGCGGTGGTATCGGCGGCCAAATGGCCCGAGTTGCGCGACGCGCTGACCAAAGTTCGCCAGGGCGTCACCGCGGCCGATGTCAGCAAGCTCATCAACGGTTTTGCGACCGGGGAGATCGCGGGGCCGGTCGCCGCAAAGGAGCCGGCGATCGACGCACTGTTCGGCTTCGACCGCATGCAAGACATTTTTGCCGCGCTCAAGCGCGACGGTTCCGAGTTCGCGCTGGCGACGTTGAAGGCGCTCAACGAAAAATCGCCGCGCGGCATGGTGGTGACGCTCAAGCTGCTGCGGCTCGCGCGCACCGCGTCGAGCCTGGAAGAATGCCTGGTGCGCGAATATCGGGCTGCGCTGGAAGTCTTCCGCAGCGACGACTTTCGCGAAGGCGTGCGCGCCGCCGTGATCGACAAGGACCGCAATCCGACCTGGTCGCCGTCGCGAATCGAGGACGTCACGCCGGACATGCTTGCGCACTATCTCGCCGAGATCGGCGCCGACGAATTGAAGTTCAACTAACAACGTCTTTCAAGCGGAGGAAACCAAGATGGCCACGATCGCATTCATCGGTCTCGGCAACATGGGCGGCCCCATGGCCGCCAATCTGGTCAAGGCCGGCCACAAGGTCGTCGCTTTCGACCTCGCCGAGGCCTCCCGCAACCAGGCCAAGGCCGACGGTGCCGGCATCGCAGAGAGCGCTGCGGGCGCCGTGAAAGGTGCCGATGTGGTCGTCACCATGCTGCCGGCCGGCAAGCATGTGCTCGGCGTGTGGGGCGAGGTCGTTCCCGCGATGACCAAGGGCGCGTTGATCATCGACTCCTCCACCATAGACGTCGAGAGCGCGCGGCAGGCGCATGCGCTCGCGGCCAAGCACGGCGTGCTTTCGGTCGACGCGCCGGTGTCCGGCGGCACCGGCGGAGCCAAGGGTGCGACGCTCACCTTCATGTGCGGCGGCGAGGACAACGCGTTTGCAGCGGCAAAGCCCGTGCTGGAGAACATGGGCAAGAAGATCGTGCATTGCGGCGGTGCCGGCGCGGGCCAGGCGGCAAAAATCTGCAACAACATGATCCTCGGCATTTCCATGATCGCCGTGAGTGAGGCGTTCGCGCTGGCCGAGAAGCTCGGGCTCTCGCACCAGGCGCTGTTCGACGTTGCCTCGACCTCGTCGGGCCAGTGCTGGTCGCTGACGACCTATTGTCCGGTGCCCGGGCCGGTGCCGACCTCGCCCGCCAACAACGACTACAAGCCGGGCTTTGCCTCGGCACTGATGGTGAAGGATCTGACACTGGCGCAGGACGCCGCCAAGGCCGCCGGCGCGGCGACGCCGCTCGGCAAGCATGCGCAGGAAATCTATCAGGCCTTTGACGCAGCCGGCCAGGGCGGGGTGGATTTTTCCGGAATTATCGAGCACGTTAGGGGGCTGGCCGGGAAAGCCTAATGACGACATTTCAGGAAGCGCGCGCGTTTCTGCTTCACAACCGCACGGACTATGAGACAGCGGTCAAGGGCTTCCGCTGGCCGGATCCGATTCCCTTCAACTGGGCGCTCGACTGGTTCGATGCCGAGCTAGCGGCGAATGCGGACAGCAAGGATCGTCCTGCGCTCTGGATCGTCGATGCCGCGCAGGATCGGCAGACCAAGCTCTCGTTCGGGGCGTTGTCGCGCCGCTCCAACCAGGTCGCCAACTTCCTCCGCGCGCAAGGCTTGAAGCGCGGCGATCATCTCCTGCTGCTGCTCGGCAATGTCGTTCCGCTGTGGGAGACGATGCTGGCCGCGATCAAGCTCGGCGTCGTCGTGATTCCCGCGACGACGCTGCTCACCGCCGACGAGCTGCGCGACCGGCTCGATCGCGGCAAGGCAAAGGCGGTGGTGGCCGCGCAGGACCAGGTTGCGAAGTTCGCAAGTCTTGGCGCCGATAATATCGTCCGCATCGTCGTGGGCGAGGCCTCCGATGGCTGGCTTTCCTATGATGACGCCGCAAGGGCGTCGGAGAGCTTTGCAGCCGACGGCCCGACCAACGCTGACGACCCGATGCTGCTCTATTTCACCTCGGGCACCACGGCAAAGCCGAAGCTGGTGCGGCACAGCCAGCGCAGTTATCCCGTCGGCCATCTCTCGACCATGTATTGGATCGGGTTGAAGCCCGGCGACGTCCATCTCAACATCTCCTCGCCCGGTTGGGCCAAGCACGCCTGGAGCTGTTTCTTTGCGCCGTGGAATGCGGGCGCGACCGTCTTTGTGGTCAACCAGCCGCGCTTCGACGCCAAGGGGCTGCTTGCCACCATTGGCCGCTGCGGCGTCACCACGCTGTGCGCGCCGCCGACGGTGTGGCGGCTGTTCATCCAGGAGAATCTTGCGTCGTTCAAGGTGGCCTTGCGCGAGGTCTGCGGCGCCGGCGAGCCCCTCAATCCTGAAGTGATCGAGCAGGTGCAGGCCGCCTGGGGCCTCACCATCCGCGACGGGTACGGCCAGACCGAAACCACGGCGCTGGCCGGCAACTCGCCGGGGCAAAAGATCAAGGTCGGCTCGATGGGCCGGCCGCTGCCGGGCTATCGCGTGCAGGTCAGCGACGCCGATGGTCATCCGGCCAAAGAGGGCGAGGTGGCTCTAGTGCTCGGCGAAAACCGCCCCGCCGGCCTGATGCAGGGCTATCAGGGCGACGACGGTGGGCTGTCCGGCGCCGAAGGCGAGCTTTATCGCAGCGGTGACGTCGTGTTCGAGGATGACGATGGCTATCTCACTTTCGTCGGCCGCTCCGACGACGTATTCAAATCCTCCGACTATCGCATCAGCCCGTTCGAACTCGAGAGCGTGTTGCTCGAGCACGAGCTCGTCGCGGAAGCTGCCGTGGTGCCGAGCCCGGACCCGATCCGGCTCGCGATCCCCAAGGCCTATGTGCTGCTGACATCCGGTGCGGAGCGTTCGCCGGAGACGGCGCTCTCCATCTTCAGGCATCTGCACACGCGCCTTGCACCGTTCAAGCGCATCCGGCGCCTCGAGATCGTCACGGAGCTGCCGAAGACGATCTCGGGAAAGATCCGCCGCGTTCAGCTGAGACGGCTGGAGCGTGACGACGACCGCAATGATGCCCTGCGCGGCCGGGAATTCCGCGAAGAGGACTTTCCGGAGCTGCCGAAAACACGGAGTGAGACCTAAGTGAACGAAGTCTGGAAGAAGCCGCCGATTTCCTTGGACGCCTATCAGGCCATGGTTGGCAAGGAGATCGGCGTGTCGTCGTGGCACCTGGTCGATCAGCCCCGCATCGACACCTATGCCGACGTGATCGAGGATCACCAGTTCATTCACGTCGACCCGGAGCGTGCGAAGAACGAGACGGCGTTCGGCACCACCATCGCGCACGGCTTCCTGACGATGTCGCTGCTGTCGATTATGTCCTACGAGGTGATGCCCGTCATCGCGGGCACCACGATGGGGGTCAATTACGGTTTTGACAAGCTGCGTTTCATCTCGCCGGTGCGCTCGGGCAAGCGCGTTCGGGGCCGTTTCGTGCTGGCGGAAGCCAAGCTGCGCAAGCCGAATGAATTGCAGTCGCGCACCAACGTCACCGTGGAAATCGAAGGCGAGGACAAGCCCGCGCTGGTCGCGGACTGGCTCGGGTTGATCTATTTCGCCTGAGTGGGCCGTCGCTGCCGGGCTTGACCCGGCAGCCCATCGCTGCTCAAAAGTTGTCCAAATCGGTGCGCTCGAACCCTCTCCCTCGCGAGAGAGGGTGGCGAAATCGAGCGGAGCGAGATGAAGCCGGGTGAGGGGTATCTCTCCACACGCTCATCTGCCGAGACAGATCCCTCATCCGGCGCTTCGCGCCACCTTCTCCCACAAGGGGAGAAGGGAAGACAGCACAAGGAAGCACAATGGCAATCAGGTTCGACGGACGCGTCGCCATCGTCACCGGCGCGGGCAATGGTTTGGGGCGCGCGCATGCGCTGGGATTGGCAAGCCGCGGCGCGAAAGTCGTGGTCAACGATTTCGGCGGCGCGCGCGACGGCAGCGGCGGCTCGCTGTCGCCGGCGGAGACCGTTGTCGAGGAGATCCGCAAAGCGGGCGGCACCGCCATGGCCGACGGCGCCGACGTCTCGAATTTCGAGCAGGTCACCGCGATGGTCGAGCGCGCCACCAAGGAGTGGGGCAGCGTGGACCTCTTGTGTGCCAATGCCGGCATTTTGCGCGACAAGTCGTTCGGCAAGATGGAAGCGGCCGATTTCCAGAAGGTGCTCGACGTGCACCTCGTCGGCACCTTCTATTGCTGCAAGGCGGCCTGGGCCGGCATGCGCGATCGCAACTATGGCCGCATCGTCCTGACGACGTCGTCCTCCGGCCTCTACGGCAATTTCGGCCAGGCCAATTACGGAGCGGCCAAGTCCGGCATGGTCGGCCTGATGAACGTGCTGGCGGAAGAAGGCCGCAAGAGCGACATCCGCGTCAACATCATCTCGCCGACGGCAGCGACCCGCATGACGGAAGAGCTGCTGCCGCCGCAGGCGCTGCAGTTGATGAAGCCGAACGCGATCACGCCCGCGGTCGAGTACATGCTGAGCGAGGACGCGCCGACCCGCACCATCATGGGCGCCGGCGCCGGCTCGTTCGCGGTGATCAAGATCGTCGAGAGCGAAGGCATCAACCTGCCGGAGTCCGAGTGGACCCCGGATGCGGTCGCGGCGCATTTCGCCGAGATCAGCGACATGTCAAAAGCGAAGGCGCTGCAGGGAGCTTTCGAGCAGACGCAGAAATACGTGGCGCAAGCCGCTGCGCGCGCCGGGGTAAAACTCTGACAGCGGTCGCCGTCATCGGCGCCGGCCCTGCCGGTCTGATGGCGGCCGAAGTGCTCGTGCAGGGTGGTGCTCGCGTCACCGTCTACGATTCGATGCCGTCCGCTGGCCGCAAATTCCTGATGGCCGGCCGCGGCGGGCTCAATCTCACCCACAGCGAACCGCTGCCTCAGTTCATCACGCGCTACCGCGAGGCGGCGCAGAGGTTGCAGGCTGCGATCGAAGCGTTTCCGCCTGACGCGCTGCGCGCCTGGAGCGAGGCGCTGGGCGAGCCGACTTTTGTCGGCTCCAGCGGGCGTGTGTTTCCGAAGGCCTTCAAGGCCTCGCCCTTGCTGCGGGCCTGGCTGCGACGCCTCGATGCCGCCGGCGTGCACTTTGCGTTTCGCCAGCGCTGGATGGGCTGGGACGGGGACGGACGACTGGTCTTTGACCCACCCGGCGGCGGAGACGGCATCGCCGCGGACGCGATAGTGCTGGCACTCGGCGGCGCCAGCTGGCCGCGACTGGGCTCCGATGGCGGCTGGACGACGATCCTGGCCGACAAAGGCGTTGCGATCTCGCCGCTGCGGCCGGCGAACTCCGGCTTCACCGTCGCATGGTCCGAAATCTTCCGCACGCGCTTCGAGGGCCAGCCGCTCAAGGGCATCACGCTCTCCTTCGGCCCACACCGCGCCCGCGGCGAGGCCATGATCACAAGCGGCGGGATCGAGGGCGGGACGATCTATGCGTTGTCGGCCGAGCTGCGCGAGGCGATCGCAGCGAACGGCGCAGCGGTCCTGCACGTCGCGTTGCGGCCGGATGTCGATCATGGCGAACTCGTCAAGCGCCTGTCCGCCTCGCGCGGCAAGCAATCCTTCTCCAACTTCCTGCGCAAGGCTGCGCAGCTGTCGCCGGTCGCGGTCGGGCTGCTGCAGGAGGCCACCATCGGTGCTGGCCAGTCGTTGTCGGCAATATCGGCCGAGCGATTGGCGGAGCTCATCAACGCCGTGCCGGTCAAGCTCACACGCGTCGCGCCGATCGCGCGCGCGATCTCCAGCGCCGGCGGGATTTCCTTCGATGAACTCGACTCGGACTTCATGATCCGCAAACTGCCGGGCGTGTTCGCGGCCGGTGAGATGCTGGACTGGGAGGCGCCGACCGGTGGCTATTTGCTCCAGGCCTCGTTCGCGACGGGAGCTGCGGCGGGCAGGGGTGTGTTGCGACGGCTCGTCCAACTGTCGTCCTGACCATCCGCATCATGACGTCCCGGTCCGGGTTGCGAGATCCGTGAGGAGGCCGAGCACGCCGAAGCTTGCCGCCACCGCGCAGACCATCGTCCAGCCGCCAAAACTCCAGGCCAGCGATGCCGCCGCCGCGCCGATGCCACCGCCAACGAAGAACAGCGCGACGAACAGGCCGTTCATGCGACCGCGGGCCTCGGGGCGCAACAGGTTGATGGCGCGGCGGCCCAGCGTCTGATCGGTGGTGATGCCGACGTCGAGCAGGATCGTGCCGAGGCTGAGTACCAGCAGACCGGTGATCTGGGATTCAAGCACGCTCGCCCAGGCACAGAGCGCAAGCGAGCCGATGATGAGCAGATGGGCGGCAAAGAACATCGGCCGCGCCCGGCCCTTGTCGCCCCAGCGTCCCGCGATCGGTGTCGCCGCGGCGCCCGCCACACCGATCAGCGCGAAAGCCGCAATTCCCTTGGCGTCGAGGTCGAACGGCGCATCCGGCAGCCGCAGCGCGACCGCCGACCAGAACGCCGTGAAGGAGGCCATGACAAGCGAGGCGGTCCAGGCCCGCACGCGCAGCACCGGCTCTTCGCGCAGCAGTCTTGGAAAGGACAGCAGTAAGTCGGCGTAACTCGCGCGTGCCGACGGTCGAAGGGTTGGAAGGTAACGGGCGAGTGCGCCGGCAAGCAGGGCCATCAGAGCGGCCGAAACGACATAGTAGGCGCGCCAGCTCCAGAGATCGGCGATCAGGCTCGCCGCAGGTCGTGACAAGAGGATGCCGATCATCAATCCGCCCATCACCTCGCCGATGGCCTGACCGCGGCGATCCGGCGCCACCATAGATGCGACCAGCGGAACCATCATCTGGATCGCCGCGCAACAGGCGCCAAGGATGAAGGTGGCGAGCAGCAGAAGCGCAGGCGTCGGCGCGAGCGCCGTCGCGAGAGCGGCGAGGATCGCGCAGCCGAGTGTGCGGAGGATGACAAGCCTGTTCTCGACCAGATCGACAAGAGGCACGAGCAGCAGCAGGCCGAGTGCGTAGCCGAGCAAGGTCAGCGTGCTGATCAGCCCCGCCTGCCACGCCGGCATGGACATTGACCGGCCGATCAAGCCGAGCAGGATCTGTGGCGCGAACAGATTGGTGACGATGACACCGGCGGTGATCGCGCCGAGCCAGATCAGCGGCCGCTCGGCGAGCTGGTTTCGGGACGCAGGCCTGATGGTTTCGGAGACAGTCATGGGACCTCGCAGCTGTAGCGCGAGACCCTTTAAGCGGAGCGAGCAATATGCTACAATTCAAATAAGCCTATAAAGAATATGCGGGTTTGTTATGAATACCCATGACCTTGTCGCTTTCGTCGCCGTGGTCGAGACCGGATCGATCGTCGCGGCATCGGCGCGTCTCAACCTCACCCAGCCCGGCGTGACCCGGCGTATTCAGAATCTCGAGGAGATGCTGGGGGCGCAGCTACTGGATCGGCTCTCGAAGCCCCTGAAGCCGACGGCAGCGGGCCATGAAGCCTACGAGCAGGGCAGGCGTCTGCTCAGGATGCTGGAGGACCTCAAGTCCGGCGTTGCCAACGACGGAATGGTCCGCGGCGAGTTCAGGCTCGGTCTGACGCCGTTTCTCTCGGAGGCAGGCCTGACCGCACCACTCGATGCGGTGCGCGCCGAATTTCCCGCGCTGGCGGTGCGGGTGGTCTCCGGTTGGTCGCCGAACCAGCTCGAGCGTGTCTGCCGCAACGAGCTCGATGCAGCCGCGATTTGTCTCCCCGACGGTGCAGTGCCGCCCGCCGATCTGGCGGCCGACGATCTCGGCGCGCAGCCCGTCGTCTTCGTCGTCGCACGCGAGATGAAGATCCCGCGCACCGTCGACCTGGAACGGCTGTCCCAACTGTCGTGGGTGATCAACCAGGACGGCTGTGGATTTCGCGATACGCTGAAGCGAAAATTCGATGCCTCGCATCTTCCGTTCAACATCGCCGTCGAGGCGCTGGACAGTGAGCTCCGCCTGTCGCTGGTGTCGCGCGGCCTCGGCGTCGGGCTGGTCACCCCGATCGCCCTCAAGCGCAGCGCATTTCGCGACAGGCTCAAGCCGGTCGCTGCGCGCGACTTCAAACCCGCCGTGCGCGCATGGGTGGTGCATCGCGCCCCCGCCGGTCGGCTGGAGCGGCCGATCAAACTCTTTCGCGATGGATTGGTCCGGGAACTCGAGGCACTGATCGGGGGCTAGCTATCGCAGCTTCCCCCGTGCCGCCACCGGCAGCGTGCCGATGATCTCCTCGCCGCGCACCATCACCACTTCGTCCATCATGTTGACGACGACGCAGACATGATTTGGCACGACCCGCACGACGTCGCCGACGTTAGGCCGGGTGTTGCTGCGGGAGAGGTCGAGGAAGCCGTGCTCCTCGGCGAAGCGTGCGATCTTCGCTTCGGGGTGCTCCAGGATGAGGCCGTGGCCGTCGAGGCCGCCGGTGTCCGTCGTCAGAGTCTTTGAGCCGGCGTCCAGAATCCCGCGCTCAGGCGCGGCGCGGCTGACCACGGTCGAATAGATGTGCAGCGCGCAGTCGTCCCAGGTGGCGACGCCGGCCGCGACCTGCATGCGGTCGTTATAGATGTAGGTGCCGAAGCGATGCTCGGTGCCGCCCTTGAGCTTGCCGAGGTTCTTCAGGTTCGGCGTCCCGCCGGTCGAGACGATTTTTGCATCCAGCCCGTGTGCGCGCACGCCGGCCAGAGCTTCGTCATAGAATTTTTGGGCGTCCGCCCAACCAGTCTCGGTCGGATACAGCATGAAGCCGGCGAATTGCAGGCCCTTGGATGCGGCAATCTCCTGCGCCAGTGCAATCGCCTCGGCGGGCGTCTCGACGCCGGCGCGCTGGCGGCCGGTATCGCATTCGACCACGACCGATAGCGGTCGACCTGAGGCTGCGGCGGCCTTGGGCAGGCCGGCGACGACGGTCGAATTGTCAGCGGCGACCGTCATGTTGGCCTTCGCCTGCAGCGCCCCTAACCGCGCCATCTTCTCTTCGCCGAGCAGGTTGTAGCTGATCAGGATATCGTCGATGCCGGCATTGACCATGATCTCGGCTTCACCGAGCTTCTGGCACGTGATGCCCTTGGCACCGGCCGCGATCTGCATCTTCGCGATGGTGGGGTTCTTGTGCGTCTTGACGTGGGGACGGTTGGCGATCCCGGCGTCGTCGCAAGCCTTCTGAATCCGCGCGATGTTGCGCTCTACCTTGTCCATGTCGATAACGGCGCAGGGCGTGCCGTATTCGCGGGCGATCTTGGCGGCAAGGGTCGTTGTCATGGAAGTCTCTGAGTTGGCGCGCATCCCGTTTGCAAAAGCGGTGCCCACTTTTGCGGAATGCACGCTAGGCCTGTTCAATCTCTTCGCGCCGCACTTCGAGCTCCAGCCATTTGTCCTCGGCCTCGGCCAGTTCCTTTTGCGCCGTCGTCAGAGCGTCGGAGGCCTGGTCGAAGCGCTTGCGATCCTTGCGAAAGAGATCGGGGTCGTCAAGGAAGCGCTGCTGCTTGGCGATCTCGGCCTGCAGCTTGGCGATGGTCTTGGGCAGCGTCTCCAGCGCGTGTTGCTCGTTGAAGGTCAAGCGTCGTCTCGCGACGCCGGACGGCACGGCTGATCGCTGCTCTCTCGTCTCTTCGACGGCCTTCGCGGTCGCGCGCTTCACGTCGGCGCCGCGCTGGGCCAGCATGTCGGTATAGCCGCCGGCATATTCGAGCCAGCGTCCGTTGCCCTCGGGCACGATCACTGACGTCACCACGCGGTCGAGAAAATCGCGATCGTGGCTGATCAGAATCACGGTGCCCTCGTAGTCGCTGAGCATCTCCTCGAGGACGTCGAGGGTCTCCAGGTCGAGGTCGTTGGTCGGCTCGTCCAGCACCAGGAGGTTGGAGGGTTTTGCCAGCGCGCGTGCCAGCATCAGCCGGCCGCGCTCACCGCCCGACAGCACCTCCAGCGGCGTGCGCATCTGTTCCTGGGCGAACAGGAAGTCCTTCATGTAACTGACGACATGCTTCGGCTTGCCGCCAACCATGACATGGTCGCCGCGGCCGCCGGTCAGCGCCTCGGCCAGCGTCGTCTTCGGATCGAGACTTTCACGATGCTGGTCGAGCGTCGCCATCTCGATGTTGGCGCCGAGCCGTATGCTGCCGCTGTCCGGTGCGCTGCCGCCGGTCAGCATCTCGATCAGCGTGGTCTTGCCGGCGCCGTTCGGGCCGACGATGCCGATGCGATCGCCGCGCTGGACGCGGATCGAGAAGCCGTCGACGATCTTTCGCTCGCCATAGGACCGGCTGATATTCTTGGCCTCGATGACGAGCTTGCCGGACTTGTCGGCCTCGGCAGCCGCGAGGTTGGCGTTGCCCGTCGCGCCGCGATGGGTGCGGCGCTGGTCGCGCAGCGCGTGGAGATTGCCGAGTCGCTTGACGTTGCGCTTGCGGCGGCCCGAGACGCCGTAACGCAGCCAGTGCTCCTCGTTGACGATCTTGCGGTCGAGCTTGTGCTGGTCGCGCTCTTCCTCCGCGAGCACCTCGTCGCGCCAAGCCTCGAAGGCACTGAAGCCGCGGTCGATCTGCCGGATCTGGCCGCGGTCGAGCCAGGCGGTGCTGCGCGAGAGATTGCCGAGGAAGCGCCGATCGTGGCTGATGATCACCAGCGCGCAGCGGCGGCTCTCCAGTTCACTCTCCAGCCATTCGATGGTCGGAAGATCCAGATGGTTGGTCGGCTCATCCAGCAGCAGGATGTCGGGCGAGGGCGCCAGCACGCGTGCCAGCGCGGCGCGGCGCGCTTCGCCGCCGGAGACATGCGCCGGATCTTCTTCGCCGCTGAGACCGAGCTGCTCGACCAGATAGCGCGCCTGATAGTGGTCGTCGCCAGCATTGAGGCCGGCCTCGACATAAGCGAGCGTGGTGGAGAAACCGGAAAAATCCGGCTCCTGCGGCAGGTAGCGAATGGTGGCGCCGGGCTGCACGAAACGGCTGCCGGCATCCGGTTCGACCAGGCCGGCGGCGATCTTGAGCAGCGTCGATTTGCCGGAACCGTTGCGGCCGATCAGGCAGACGTGCTCGCCGGTCGAAACCGACAGTTCGACGCCCGCCAGGAGCGGCGTGCCGCCAAAGGTCAGCTTGATATCGCGCAGTTGAATCAGCGGTGGCGCCATGCGGTGTCTCAGTCCTGTCTTGTTGCGGCCTGGTCGGCGCGGCGGCGCTGAATGCGGCGGATGGTCTGGTCGAGCGTCGACAGAAACGTCGAGCGGTCGCGCGGTGAATACGATTTCGGACCGCCGGTGACTTCGCCGGCCGAGCGCAAATCGGTCATCAGGTTGCGGACCGCGAGCGTCATCCCGATCGATTCCTCGGTGAACGCCTTGCCGTTGGACGCGATCACATCGGCGCCGGCCTTCACGCAGCGGCTTGCGAGCGGAATATCCGAGGTAATGACGATGTCGCCGGGCCCGGCGCGTTCCGCGATCCAGTCATCGGCTGCGTCCATGCTGGCACCAGCGGCGATCCGCTCGATGAGTGGATCCTGGGGCACGCGGATGAAATTGCCCGCGACCACGCTCACGGGCAGGCCGTGCCTGCCGGCGACGCGATAGATCTCGTCCTTCACCGGACAGGCGTCGGCGTCGACATAGATACGGGTGGTGTTTTGAGGGTTCGTCATGGTCCGTAGATGGGGCTTGCGAAGCGGTTCCGCAGCAGCCGCGTGGTACCCCATTCGGGCCGCAAAGGCGAGGGGATTGACCCCGGTTCCTCAGGGCCTACGATCGGGCCGAAACAACAAGAAATTGGGGAAAGCCAAGCCATGCCGAACCGGCTCGAAACCTATCGCGTCCAGGCCTACAACACGGCCAAGCAATCCGAAAACAAGATGCATGACGATGCAGTGGCGCGCCGTTTCGGGTTTTCCGGTGGGCTGGTCCCCGGCGTCGACGTCTTCGCCTACATGATGCATGTGCCGGTGGCGCGCTGGGGCCGCGATTTCCTGTCGCGCGGGCTGATCGAGGCGCGTTTCATCAAGCCGGTCTATGACGGCGAGACCGCCGACGTCGATGCGACCGAGCACAACGGCCTGCTCACCATCGAGGTGTTCAGCCGCACCGAGCTGTGTGCCACCGGCACGGCGTCGCTGCCGGCGATTGCGACTGCGGTATCGTTGAGCGACTATGTCGAGGTCCCCGCGATTGCCGAGCGCAAACCGGTCAGCCCGGCAACATTCGAGACCGGCAAATGGCTGGGCACGACACCGCGCCGCTGGGCCGGGCAGGATGCCGCCGACTATCTCGCCGACATCCGTGAAACCGATCCGATCTTCGCGGGCGGGGGGCTCGGCCATCCCGGCCTGATTCAGCGCGTCATGAACCGCGTGCTGGTGGACAACACGATCCTCGGCCCCTGGATCCATGTCGGCAGCCGCATGCAATTGCTGTCAGCCGCGCGCGCCGGCGACGAGATCACCGCGCGGGCAAAAGTCACCGCGAACTACGAGAAGAAGGGCCACCGCTTCGTCGAGCTCGACGCGCTGGTGGTCGCCAACGGCACGACGCCGCTGGCGCACTGCCAGCACATCGCGATCTACCAGCCGCGCGAGCAGGCGGCGGCTTAGGCGGCATGTAAGGGGCGCAGCGCGTCCTCACCCTCGCTGTCATTCCCCGCGAAGGCGGGGAATCCAGTACGCCGCAGCCTATCGGTCAATCGCTTCCGTCTCGGAGTACTGGATCGCCCGGTCGAGCCGGGCGATGACAGTCTGCTTGTGGAGGCAGAAGGGCAGCCCTACGCCGCTTTCCCCTTCGCATCCTGGATCGCGCGCCACACGCGTTCCGGCGTCAGCGGCATGTCGATGTGCTTGATGCCGTAGTCGGAGAGCGCGTCGATCACCGCGTTCACGACCGTCGACAGGCTGCCGGCGCAGCCGGCTTCGCCGCAGCCTTTGCTGCCGAGCGGATTGGCCGTGGCCGGCACCGGGTGGTCGCCGACCGTCATGTTCGGAACGTCCTCGGCGCGCGGCAGAGCGTAGTCCATCAGCGAGCCCGTGATCGGCTGGCCGCTCTCGTCGTAGCGGACGTGCTCCATGAGAGCTTGGCCAATGCCCTGGACGACGCCGCCATGGAGCTGGCCTGCGACCAGCAGCGGGTTGATCACCGTGCCGAAATCGTTGACCGCGCTGTAGCGCACGATCTGCACGACGCCGGTCTCAGGGTCGATCTCGACCTCGGCGACATGGCAGCCGTTCGGGAAGGCTGACGGCACCGGTTCGCTGGTGTGATCGACGTCGAGGCTGTCGGGCACGCCCTCCGGCATCTTGCCGTCGTGCAGGCGCTTGGCGAGCTCCATGATGTCGATGCTGCGGTCGGTGCCGGCGATCGTAAAACTGCCGCCTTCGAATTCGATGTCGGCTTCGGATGCCTCCAGCATGTGCGCGGCGGCGCGCTTGCCCTTTTCGATCACGAGCTTGGCGGCGCCCACGATCGCCATGCCGGTCGCGGTGATCGAGCGCGAGCCACCGGTGCCGTTGCCGGTGTGGACGATGTCGCTGTCGCCCTGCACCAGCTTGACGCTGTCGAAGGGAACGCCGAGCTGCTGGCAGAGGACCTGCGCGAATGCGGATGCGTGGCCCTGACCGTAATCGAGCGTCCCGGTGATGAGCTGCACCGAGCCATCGGGATCGAACACGATCTTGCCGAGCTCGACGCCGGGAGGTGCGGTCACCTCCAGATAGGAGCCGACGGCGATGCCACGCAGCTTGCCGGACTTCTTGCTCTCCTTCTTGCGCTTGGCAAAATTCTCGTGGTCGGAGATTTCGAGGGCCTTGTTGAAGACGGCCTGGAAGTCGCCGCTGTCATAGGTGACGCCGGAGGACGCGGCGAACGGCATCTGGTTCTGCTTGATGAAGTTGCGCTTCCGCAGGGTCAGCCGGTTGATGCCCATCTCGTCCGCGGCGCGGTCGATTAGCCGCTCCATGTAGTAGTTGGCCTCGGGCCGGCCGGCGCCGCGATAGGCGCCCATCAACGTGGTGTTGGTCAGCACCGTCTTGATGTCGACGGCCATCAGCGGCGTGCGATAGACGCTGGAAAAGTTCTTGCTGGTGTTGAGCGAGAGCGGGCTGGGCGCAACGCCGGTGATGTAGGCACCGAGATTGCCGTAGCCCGAGAGCTTGGCGGCGAGGAAATGCCCCTCGGCATCCAGCGCGAGTTCGGCGTGAATTTTCTGCGCACGGCCGTGGCTGTCGGACAAGAAGCTGGTCGAGCGTTCGTCCAGCCATTTCACCGGCCGTCCCAGCGTCTTTGCCGCGTACAGGATGCACATGTATTCGGGGTAATTGATGTTCTTCATGCCGAAGGAGCCGCCGACATTGGCGGTGAGAATGCGCACATTTTCGTTCGGCACTTTCAGGTTCTTGGCGAGATTGGCACGGTTGCCTGCCACCCCCTGCGTGGGCACCTGAAGAGTGTAGCGCTCGGTCTTCTTGTCATAGGAGGCAAGGCCAACGCGTGGCTCCATCGAGACCACGGCGACGCGGGTGTTCTCGATGTCGACCTTGGTCACGTGAGCAGCACTGGCGAAGGCCGCGTTGACCTTGTCGGTGTCGCCATAGTGGTAGTCGAGCGCGACATTGTTCGGGATGTGGTCGTAGAGCTGCGGCGCGCCGGGTTTTGCGGCTTCCTCGGGATCGGTCACCGCCGGCAGCGGCTCGATGTCGAGTTCGACCGCCTCGGCCGCGTCGCGCGCCTGGGCCAGCGTCTCCGCCACCACGAAGGCGACGGGATCGCCGACGAAGCGGACCTTGTCGGTTGCGAGCGGCTGGCGGTTGGTCTGGAGCAGGGGCGAGCCGTCACGGCTCTTCAGCGGCAGGCCGCAGGTGAAGGGGCCGTAGCCGGCCGCATCGAGGTCTTTGCCGGTCCACACCCCGAGCACGCCCGGCATTGCTCTGGCTGCATCGATGTTGATGCCGCGAATGACGCCATGGGCATGGGTCGAGCGAACGATCACGGCATGGGCCTGGCCGGGCAGGTTGAAATCGTCGGTGTAGCGGCCCTTGCCGCGCACCAGGGTATCGTCCTCCTTGCGGCGGACCGGCTGCCCGACGCCATATTTTTGCAGTGCAATAGCGTTTTCGAGCGTGGAGGATTTGGTGTGTTCTTGCATGAAATTGACCTGAAAAGCCGGCAAATGCGCGGTTTGGGGGGCGCCTGGGGTCCGGACCCCTCAAAAATAACCCACCGGCCCGCTCACGACAACGCACGAATGGGCATGGTCCCATGTGATGCGTTGTTGCGCAGGATTGGTGCGCTGCTAATGTTTCAGGCGAAAAAGCAATTCCAGATCGGCCTAACCGGCCGCGGAAAGACAGTTTGTATGAATGACCACACGCGGCTCCGCGACGGCCTTGCGCCGCACGGTGAGCTGGGGTCGATGGCGGCGGCGTTCGCCACTGAACCGGCCGTCGGCGCGCAAGCGCCGGGAACCGGCGTCTACGCGGCGCTCGACCTCGGCACCAACAATTGCAGGCTCCTGATCGCCTGTCCGACCCACGACGGCTTTCGCGTGGTCGATTCCTTCTCGCGCATCATCCGGCTCGGCGAGGGCGTCTCGGCAACCGGGTGCATCAGCGAGGCCGCGATCGAACGCGCCATCGTGGCGCTTGGCATCTGCCGCGACAAGATCAACCTGCGCAAAGCGCGGCGGCTGCGGCTGATCGCCACCGAAGCGTGCCGCGCCGCCTCGAATGCCGAAGGCTTTCGCAGCCGCGTCGCTGCCGAGACCGGGATCGAGCTCGAGGTAATCGACCGCGAGACCGAGGCGGCGCTTGCCGTGCTCGGCTGCTCGCCGCTGGTCGATCCCAGGGGGCGCGGCGCAATCCTGTTCGACATCGGCGGCGGCTCGACTGAGCTGGTACGGATCGAGCGCGACGCCGCAAATCCGGAGCCGCGCATCAAAGCCTGGATGTCGATCCCGTTCGGTGTGGTCACGCTTGCCGAGCAGTTCGGGGGCCGCGACGTGACGCCCGAGATCTACGCCGCGATGGAGCGCGAGGTCGCCCATCACATCGCGCCGTTCGCCGAACAGCATGGCGGCGATCTCACTGATATGCATCTGCTCGGCACGTCAGGCACTGTGACGACGCTCGCCGGCATCCATCTCAACCTCGCGCGCTACGACCGCCGCCGCATCGACAGCGTCTGGATGAACGATACCGACGTCACCGCGACCATTAACAAGCTGCTTGGCATGAGCTACGAGGAGCGCGCCGCGAACAGCTGCATTAGCGTTGAGCGCGCCGATCTCGTCCTGGCCGGCTGCGCCATCCTCGACGCGATCCGCCGCGCCTTTCCGCTGCCACGCCTGCGCGTCGCCGACCGGGGCTTGCGCGAAGGCATGCTGGTCGAGATGATGCGCGAAGACGGCGCGCTCAGGAGCTGGTGAGATGGTCAAGGACACCACCGGCCGTTTGCACGTCCAGGTCAAGACCCACGGCAAGCGCAAATTGTCGTCGAAGCTCTGGCTGGAGCGGCAGCTCAACGATCCCTATGTGGTGAAGGCGAAGGCGCTGGGCTATCGCTCGCGCGCCGCGTTCAAGCTGCTCGAGATCGATGACAAATACCGGCTGCTGAAGCACGGCATGGCTGTGGTCGATCTCGGCGCCGCGCCGGGCGGCTGGAGCCAGATTGCCGCCAAGCGCGTCGGCTCGGTCGACGGCAAGGGCAAGGTCATCGCGATCGACCTGCTCGAAATCCCCGAGATTGCCGGCGTCGAGTTCGCGCAGCTCGACTTCATGGACAATGACGCGCCGGACAAGCTCAAGGCCATGCTCGACGGCGGCGCCGACATTGTCATGTCCGACATGGCTGCCAACACCACCGGTCATCGCAAGACCGACCAGCTTCGCATCGTCGGCCTGATCGAGACCGCTGCCGCGTTCGCCTGCGATGTGCTGAGGCCGGGCGGGACCTTCCTGGCGAAGGCGTTCCAGAGTGGCGCCGACGCCGAACTGCTCGCCCAGCTCAAGCGCGATTTCGCCACGGTGCGTCACGTCAAGCCGGCCGCAAGCCGTGCGGATTCCTCGGAGCGCTACGTTCTCGCGACGGGATTTCGGGGGGCTCGCAACGACGAGGTGGAGCACTAGCCCAGCCGCTGATCCCGCACATCCTGCGTATCCTCGGTCGCCGCCTTGACGGCCGCCTTGGCCGCGCCCTTGCCGGCACCTTTGCGGCTCGCGATCTCCACCGCTTTGCGGCCGGAAACTTCGTGGCCGGCATCCGCGGGCATCTGCCAGAAGAACCAGCTCGACGCCGCCGAAGTCAGGGCGATCACGAGAAAGGCCGGCGCAAACACGGTGGCGTCGAGCTCGCTGACGTGGCTGAACCACATTGTCGTCTCCACGGAGGCGGCGCCGACCGCGACGCCGGCCGAGACCGCGAGCTGCTGGTTGACGCTGACGAGCGTGGTGGCGCGGCTCATCTGCGCCTGCTCGACCTCGGCATAGGCCACCGTGTTGATCGCGGTGAACTCGAGCGAACGGAAGAAGCCGCCGACCACCAGGATGATCATGATGATCAGCAGGGGCGTCGTCACGGTGAAGAGGGCACAGGCGGCCAGGAAAACCGCACTGATGATCGCGTTAACCGTCATCAGGTTGCGGAAGCCGAAGGCGCAGATGATGCGCGCGGCCAGCGCCTTCATGCCCATGGCGCCGAGCGAGGAGCCAAACGTGACGAGGCCGGACTTGAACGGCGAGAGGCCGAATCCGATCTGCATCAGCAGTGGCAGCAGGAACGGTAGCGCGCCGATGCCGAGCCGAAACATGAAGCCGCCGAGAACGGCCGCGCGCAGTGTCGGCAGCCTCAGCAGCGTAAAGTCCAGCACCGGCGACCCCGTTCGCCGCGCGTGAAGGACATACAGCGACATCGAGATCGATCCGCCGACGACCAGGGCAGCAACCGTGCTCCATGGCAGCAGATTGAGTCCGGCGACCGACAGCCCGAAGGCGATGCCGGCGAGCCCGAGGCCCGCGAGCACCATGCCGTAGAGGTCGAACGGCTCTCGTTCCTCGCTTTTGATGGGATCGATGAAGCGCAAGGCCATGAAGATGCCGAGCAGCCCGATCGGGATGTTGATCAGGAAGATCCAGTGCCATGACGCGTAGGTGGTGATGAAGCCGCCGAGCGGCGGCCCGATCACGGGGCCGATCAGGGCAGGGACCGTCACCCACGCCATCGCGTTGACCAGCGCGCTCTTGTCGACCGACCGCAGCAGCACGAGGCGCCCGACCGGCGTCATCATTGCCCCGCCCATGCCTTGGAGGATGCGCGCGAACACGAAATCGGTGACCGATGTCGAGAGCGCGCAGCCGACCGAGCCGACCATGAATACGCCGACGGCAATCGCAAACACCAGGCGCGCGCCGAACCGGTCGGCGGTCCAGCCGCTCGCCGGGATGAAGACCGCAAGCGACAGCAGATAGGAAGTGATCGCGAGCTTGAGCGTCAGTGGGCTGGTGCCGATGTCGGCCGCAATCGCGGGCAGCGACGTGGCGATCACCGTCGAGTCCATGTTCTCCATGAAGAGAGCAGTGGCTACGATCAGCGGAATGATGCGTTGCTTGTCGACCATGACGGATTGGTAATGGACATCGGGAACGAAGGGCGAGAATTGCGGCTTATCACCGCCACTGGGCCGCGACCATTGCGGATCGACGCATAGCACCTAAATCCCGCGTGACCCCAAGTGGGTGCGCCCTGCGCCGGAGATCGATGATCTGCCGTTCGCCAGTACGTGCCGCCGCGAAGGCTATCCGCCGCCGAACTTGCCCAAAAAAGCCTGTGCATGGCTGGCCGGCGGTCCGAATTGCTTTGATTCGTCGCCCGCCCGTGCTATCGACCCGCGTCAACCCCACCGATGGGCTCCGATTCTCCGGCGTTGCCGCAAGGTACGCCGAGGGCGGCGCTCATCCATAGCTATTTGCGGCAGGGCCGCGGAAGGAGTTGGCACATGGCCACGGTGCAACAAGGCATTCGCGAAGCCCTCACGTTCGACGACGTGCTGCTGAAGCCGGGCCTGTCGGACGTCATGCCGGGCGAGGTCGACATCCGCTCCCGCGTCACCCGCGCCATTCCGCTCAACATCCCGATCATGGCCTCCGCCATGGACACGGTCACCGAAGCCCGCATGGCGATCGCCATGGCGCAGGCCGGCGGCATCGGCGTCATCCATCGCAATTTCGATCCCGAAGGGCAGGCTGCCCAGGTGCGGCAGGTCAAGCGCTACGAGTCGGGCATGGTGGTGAACCCGCTCACGATCAGCCCGGACGCCACGCTGGACGACGCGCTCAAGCTGATGAGCGATCACGGCATCTCCGGCATTCCCGTCGTCACCGGTGCGGGCAAGTCCACGCCGGGCAAGCTGGTCGGCATTCTCACCAACCGCGACGTCCGCTTCGCCACCGACCGCCAGCAAAAAATCTCCGAGCTGATGACCCATGAAGGTCTCGTCACGGTGCGCGAGAATGTCAGCCAGGACGAGGCGCGGCGGATGCTGCATCAGCATCGCATCGAGAAGCTGCTTGTGGTCGACGAGCAGTATCGCTGCGTCGGCCTGGTCACCGTGAAGGACATGGAGAAGGCGGTCGCCCATCCGCTGGCCTGCAAGGACGCGCAGGGCCGCCTCCGCGTCGCCGCCGCCACCACGGTCGGCGATAGCGGCTTCGAGCGCACCGAGCGGCTGATCGATGCCGGCGTCGATCTCGTCGTGGTCGACACCGCGCACGGCCATTCCCGTCACGTGCTCCATGCGGTCAACCGCATCAAGCGCCTGTCCAATTCCGTGCAGGTCGTTGCCGGCAACGTCGCGACCTCGGAGGGTGCGCAGGCGCTGATCGATGCGGGCGCGGACTGCATCAAGGTCGGCATCGGCCCGGGCTCGATCTGCACCACTCGCATCGTCGCCGGCGTCGGCGTTCCCCAGCTCACCGCGATCATGGATGCGGTCGAGGCGGCGAAGAAGTCGGACATCCCCGTCATTGCCGACGGCGGCATCAAGTTTTCCGGAGACCTTGCCAAAGCGCTCGCTGCCGGTGCCGACATCGCGATGGTCGGCTCGCTGCTCGCCGGCACCGACGAGACGCCCGGTGAAGTGTTCTTGTGGCAGGGCCGCTCCTACAAGGCCTATCGCGGCATGGGCTCGGTCGGCGCGATGGCGCGCGGCTCGGCCGACCGCTACTTCCAGCAGGACATCAAGGACACGCTCAAGCTCGTGCCCGAAGGCATCGAGGGCCAGGTGCCCTACAAGGGCCCGGTCGGCAACGTCATGCACCAGCTCGCCGGCGGCCTGCGCGCCGCGATGGGCTATGTCGGTGCAAAGGACATGAAGGACCTGCACGACAAGGCCCAGTTCGTCCGCATCACCGGCGCGGGCCTGCGCGAAAGCCACGTCCACGACGTCACCATCACGCGCGAGGCGCCGAACTATCCGGGCGGGGGTTAGGCTCGCGGCTGCGCGTTGGAATTGCCCAAATGACGGTGTCATGCCCCGCGAAGGCGGGGCATCCAGTACGCCGCGGCCTTTCGGCTCTACCACGACCCTCTCGGATTACTGGATCGCCCGCGGGCGATGACAGCGAGAGTGTGCTTTTGTGTTGACGTGCTCCGCTCCCTCCGCTTCCGTTCGCGCCGAAGCATAATCAGGAGGAAGCCATCATGTCCCAAGGCAAACGCATCGTTCTCGCCGCGCGTCCCGTCGGGGAGCCAAAGCCGTCCGATTTCCGCATCGAGGAATTCGCGGTTCCTACGCCTGCCGCAGGCGAAGTCCTGCTGCGCACGATCTGGCTCTCGCTCGATCCCTATATGCGCGGGCGCATGAGCGACGGTCCGTCCTACGCGACGCCGGTGCCCGTCGGTGGTGTGATGGAAGCCGGTACGGTCTGCGAGGTCGCAGCCTCCAACAATCCAAACTTTGCCAAGGGTGACATCGTGCTCTCGCGCGCGGGCTGGCAGACGCACGCGATCTCCGACGGCAAGGGGCTGAACAAGATCGACCCGAAGCTCGCGCCGATCTCGACGGCCGTCGGCGTGCTGGGCATGCCCGGCATGACCGCCTACACGGGCCTGCTCGATATCGGCAAGCCGCAGCAAGGCGAGACCGTCGTCGTCGCCGGCGCCTCCGGCGCGGTCGGCTCAGCCGTGGGACAGATCGCGAAGATCAAGGGCGCACGCGCGGTTGGAATCGCCGGCGGCAAGGACAAATGCGATTACGTCGTGAAGGAGCTCGGCTTCGATGCCTGCATCGATCACCGCGATCCCGATCTGGCCGCGAAGCTGAAGGACGCCTGCCCGAAGGGCATCGACGTCTATTTCGAGAATGTCGGCGGCGCCGTGTTCGAGGCGGTGTTCCCGCTGCTCAATGCGTTTGCGCGCGTACCCGTCTGCGGCCTCATCGCCCACTACAATGACACTGAAGCGAAGCCGCCGAAATGGGCCGCCAGCATGATGCGCGCGACCCTGACCAAGCGGCTGACCTTCCGCGGCTTCATCGTCTCCGACTTCGCCTCCCGCCATGGCGACTTCCTGCGCGACATGTCCGGCTGGGTCCGCGAGGGCAAGGTCAAGTACAAGGAGTTCGTCACCGAGGGCCTGGAGAGCGCGCCCGAAGCCTTCATGGGGCTTCTCAAGGGGGCCAATTTCGGCAAGCAGCTGGTGCGGGTCGGGCCGGACAAAGCTTGATCGGCCGCTCTCGCCCCCTCGGGGGCCGGGTATGGTTAACAAAGAGTGACTGATCGGCCACACCCGCCCGTAAAAGCCGCAGGTGTGACCGTCGGTTCATTGACGGGCTCGCGAAGGCATTGAATCATTGCGCATATTTCAGGTGCGATGATGTTAGAGCTTGTTGTTTTCTGCGTAATCCTGCTGGCTGCCGGTTATTGGGCGACCATGTTTGTCATGGGCCGTCGCGACGACGTCATCCATGGCAAGTTCGTCCATACCGAGGACGTGTTCGCGCAATCCGCGATGCCCACACCCACGCCGCCATTCCCCAAGCGCCCGGTCAATGCCGCGCGGCCTGCCAATGTTCTGCCCGCCAATACCGGGGCCAAACCGGTGAACAGCGACGCGCTGCAGTCCTTGCTTGCCGCGATCCAGCAGGATCTCAAAAGCGTCGCTTGAGCCGCGACTGGCGGCGCTAATGCGCACCGCCCATCTGGGCGAGCAGCTCCTCGATATCGATATCGACCTGGCCCGCGGCCCTGACGTGGCGAACCTCGAAGCCGTCGGGCTGGAAGCGGTACTCCACGAGCCCGACCTCCTTGATCGCGATCCGGTCCTGGCGCGCATCGTTGATCTTGAAGCCGGCCGACGGCGCCCAGACGTGGCGGGTGTGGCGCCAGGTAAAGTCGCGCCGCTGGTGCACGTGACCGCTGGCGATGAGGCGCAGGTCGACATGTGCAAACATCTCGATCAGCCGCGCGCGGGCCGGCTGCGGCACATAGCGGATCGACGTCTCCGGCGTCTCGGGGTCGTCGGGCCCGTTGAGAAATACCGGCTTGTGTACGAACAGCGCGACCGGCTTGCCGTTCGTGCGCGAAACTTCCGAAGCAAGCCAATCGAACTGCTCGGCCTCGAAGGCGAGCCCTGAGTTCATCACCAGCGAGTTGAGGCCGAGGAAGCACCAGCCCGCGGCCTCGAACGACCAATGGTCCTCGCCGATGATCTCGCGGAATTGCTGACGATGCGCTTCCGCGACCGGCGGCTTCGGCGCAGGGCCGATCGCGGTCGGATTGTCGCCAATGTCGTGATTGCCGGGGATGTAGCGGCAGGCGACGGGCAGGGCATCGTGCAGGCCCTTGGCGAATTCGACATCGTCGCGGCTGGTCGGCCCGTCGAACGAGACGTCGCCGGTGTTGACAACGAGATCGGGCCTATCGGTGTCGATATGCTCGCTGAGCGCCTGGAAGTTGGCGATCAGGCCAGGGAAGCGCCGGCCAAGATGGGCGTCGGAGATCTGTGTCAGGCGAAATTCGGACATGGATCGATCATAGGCCACGCCCGACGTCGGAACGATGACGGCGCGTCCGCGGTCAGCGATCGAACAAAGTTTAAAGCACGCGATAGCGGATTGTGTAGGCGTCCTGCGGCGCGACCGGGCTTGCCAGCGGCGAGGCGATGCGGTCGGCGAGGTGCCAAGGGCCGAACTGAGGGCCGAACTGAGGGCCGAACTGAGCGCCGGACTGTTCGGAGCGATGCGGCTCGGCCGGCAGGCGGAGGCGGAATTCGAAGGTGCCCTTGCCGGGCAGGTTCACGACCAGCACGCGGTCCGCAGTGCGGTGGTTGAGCGGTACCGCGCCACGCAGCACGGAGCGGCCATCACCGAGCTCCCGCACGCCCTCGACCAGTGCCAGCGTCTGGTTGCGCTCGGTATGCAGCTCGATCTGGGTGTCGGACACCGCCGCCAAGGTCTCCTTGGGCATGCGGATCTCGAACTCGACCGCGGGTTTCGAGGGATTGAGGCCGAGATAGGCCAGCGCGGCATGGCGCATGTCGTAGGCGGCAAACGCAAACAGAGCGAGGAGGGCGAGCGCAGCGAGGCCATGCCTGAGGACATCGCGCCAGGTCCGATAGCTCATTCGGAAGTAGACCGTCATCGCCAGCGCCACCGCAAGCGCGGTCGCGATGCCTGCCAGCGCCGACATCAGGATGCCGAACTGCCCGTCGGCTGACTCGGTCAAAGTGCCGGTCAGGCTGCCGATCTGGCTGAAGAGGGTGTTCATGGCGGTATCTCGCCTTGCGCCCCGAGGGGCCAAAATCGCTTTAACTGTCGACAGTTGGTCGCCTCATCGGGAACGCCGGTTCAACTCGTTGATTGTCAGGACCAGCGGTGACCGCTAATGGACGCTAGCTGTGCCTTCCGCCGGATGGGAAAATCCCGAGAAATTTCGATGTCCATTCAAATGGTTTTGCTGCCGGTCTTCGTGCAGGTCGGTCTCACCTTCGCGCTCCTGATCGCCATGGCGCTGGGACGCCGGCGCGCGCTCGTCTCCGGCGAGACCAAGAGCCGTGACATTGCGCTCGGCGAGCCCAACTGGCCCAAGGGCGCCACACAAATCGCCAATTGCTACCGCAACCAGTTCGAATTGCCGGTGCTGTTCTACGCCCTGATCGCGCTGGCGCTCCCGTTGCGCCATGCCGATCTCTTCATCGTGCTGATGTCCTGGGTGTTCGTGGTGACGCGCTTCGTCCATGCCGGAATCTTCGTCTCCTCCAACAATCTCGGGCGCCGCTCCACGATCTGGCTCGCCGGCGTGCTCGTGCTGCTCGCGATGTGGATCTACTTCGCACTGAAGATGCTCTTGTTGATCTGACGGTTAGCCGTCGGATTTGATCTGAAAGATTCAAATGACTCCCGCTGCCCGGCTGTCCGCAGCCATCGAACTGATCGACACCATCGAGAAGGACCGCGTGCCCGCGGCCAAGGCGCTGAAGGAGTGGGGCACCGCGCACCGCTTCGCCGGATCCGGCGACCGCGCCGCCATTGCCGGCCTCGTCTGGGACGTGCTGCGCCGCTATGCCTCGAGCGCCTACCTGATGGATTCGGACACCGCGCGTGCTCGGCTGATCGGCATGCTCCGCCTCGAGCGCAACATGGACGCGGCGACCATGGCCGCGCTGTTCGACGGCAGCCGCTTTGCCCCCGCGCCGTTGACCGAGGCCGAGCAGGCCGCGCTCGCCTCGCGGTCGCTTGAAGGTGCCCCGGCCGCGATCGCCGGTGACTATCCGGAATGGCTGGATCCGTATTTGGCAAAAGCGTTCGGCGACGAACGCGTCGCGGAGGCGGCCGCGATGGCGAGCCGGGCGCCGCTCGACCTGCGCGTCAACACGTTAAAATCCAATCGCGACAAGACGCTGGGGGCGCTTGCTCACCTTCATGCGAAACCGACGCGTTGGTCCGCAACCGGCCTGCGCATCGAGCTTTCGGCCGATGCGCGCAACCCCGGCATCCAGGCCGAAGAGGATTTCATCAAGGGTGCCATTGAAGTGCAGGATGAGGGGTCACAGCTTGCGGCTGCGTTGACCGCGGCAAAACCCGGCGAGCAGGTGATCGATCTCTGTGCGGGGGCCGGCGGCAAGACGCTGGCGCTCGCCGCGATGATGCAGGGCAAGGGCCGGCTGATCGCGACCGACAGCGACAAGCGGCAACTTGCGCCCATTCACGAACGCCTGTCGCGCGCCGGCGTCCACAATGCCGATGTGCGCACGCCCAAGGGGGAGGCCGATCCGCTGGCGGAGATCAGCGCGACCGCCGACCTCGTCGTGATCGACGCGCCCTGCACGGGAACCGGAACCTGGCGCCGCAATCCCGATGCCAAATGGCGCATGCGTCCGGGCGCGCTGGAGATCCGCCTGCGGGACCAGACCGCGGTGCTCGATCGCGCGGTTCCGCTGCTCAAGGCCGGCGGCCGCATTGCCTACATCACCTGCTCGGTGCTCTCAGAGGAGAACGGCGACCAGGTGAGGGCGTTCACCGCCCGCCATCCCGAGTTCGCTGTGGTGCCGCCCGAGCAGACCGCGAGCGTGCTCTGGGACAAGGCCGAGGAGTTTGCGCAAGCCGCGCTGCAATCGCCGGAAGGCTGGCTGATGACACCGCGGCGGACGGGAACGGACGGGTTCTTCGTCTCGGTCTTGAAGAAGGCATAGCCCACCCCACGACATCGCGGATGACGCGACGCCTGTCTCACCAAACAAAAACCCCGCGAACCGGAACCCGGTCGCGGGGTTTTCTAACTCGACGTTCTGCCGGTACGTCCGTGGTCAGAACGGTGCGCGGGCTTTAGCCGACGCGGAGATTGTCAGCCGAGGACTTGCCGCTGCGACGATCGGCGACGATGTCGAACGAGACCTTCTGACCTTCGTTTAGGGTCGAGAGGCCAGCGCGCTCGACGGCGCTGATGTGCACGAACACGTCCTTGTCGCCGTCATCCGGCTGAATGAAACCAAAACCCTTTTGATTGTTGAACCACTTCACGGTGCCCATAGCCATGGGAATTTCCTTTGCTTAAGAAGTTAACACGCGGACCGGTACGCACTATTGCGCCCATAGTCCTGATCAGTCGATGTTGGAGAAATCATCTGAAGCGTGCGCGCCCGTCAGCAACGAAGCGAAGCGGCCCAGTCGTTCGGCCAAGTATCGATGATCACAATATAGCGAGATTTTGGGGCCACTTCAAGGCACCACCCGCCGCTCGGGATGTCGCCGAATTTTGCTATTTTGCGGTGCAAATTAACCCTTCCGGGGCGCCTCAATCGACGATAAACAGCGTCGCCCCCGTCGTCGTCGAGGATCGGTGCGCTGCATCGCCGAAATCCGAGACCTGGTAGCTCATCCCCGCCGTGAGCTTGAACTTGCGGCCGTCGCGCAGCTCGCTGTCGAGCTCGCCCTGCAGCACGTACAGCACGTGGCCGCGGTCGCACCAATGGTCGGCGAGATAGCCCGGCGAATATTCGACCATCCGCACCCGGAGATCGCCGATGTCGAGCGTACGCCACTTGGCTTGCCCGGTCTCGCCGGGATGGACGGTCGGCTCGACCTTGCTCCAGTCGGTGACGGTGAAAGGGGAGGTGGGGAGCTTCATGATGGTGATCCTGAGGCGGCGACGGCAGTGCCGTTACTATCGGATGCTTTCGCGGTAGTCCTCATTTTTACAGTTCTTATTGTTTTCGGCCCTTATTTTTGCCCATGCATCAGCGCGCAATCTGCCGTCACCGGCATCCTGCTTGCGATGATGACCCAGACCAGCAGCGCGGCGGCACTGATTCCCGCGCCGAGCACGCAGACGCCGGACCAGCCGGCCATCGCGTACACCATCGTCGACGCGATCGCGCCAATCGCGCTTCCGACCGAGTAGAACACCATGTAACCGCCCACCAGTCGGCTCGCCGCATCGGGCCGCACGGCGATGATCAGGCTCTGGCTCGTCACGTGCACGGCCTGGAGTCCCAGATCCAGCACGATCACGCCGGCGACGACCAGCCAGAGCGAGCTTTGCAGGCAGGCGATCGGAGCCCAGGCAGCCAGCATCAGCAGCAGTGACAGCCCGGTGGTCCGCTGGGCCCATCCGAGATCGGCAAGCCGCCCGGCATTGCGCGCCGCGAGCGCTCCGGCGAACCCGGCGACGCCGAGCAATCCGATGGTGGTATGCGACAGCGCGAAGGGAGGCGCCGAGAGCGGCAGCACGATCGACGTCCAGAACACGTTGAGATTGGCGAAGATCAGAAACGCAAACAACGCGCGCTCGCGCAGTATCGGCTCGTCGACAAACAGCGAGGCGGTTGAGCGCAACAGCGACAGATAAGAGGATCGGGCCAGCGCCGACTGCCGGCCGCGCGGCAGCACGCGCAGGAGCAGCGCCGCCATGGCCAGCATGAGGCCGGCCGAGACCAGGTAGACCATTCGCCAGCCGCCGAAATCGGCCAGCGCGCCCGAGGCGAACCGCGCCAGCAGGATGCCGGCGACGATGCCGCTCGTGACGGTGCCGATCGCGCGGCCGCGCCCGTCCGGTCTGGCCAGCGTCGCGGCAAAGGCGACGAGGACCTGGACGACGACGGCGAGCATGCCGACTAGCGCCATTCCCACAAGCAGCACGGCGGCATGCGCCGCCGTGCCGACGATGACGAGGCCGATCGCCGACAGCACGGTCTGGCCGACGATCAGGCGGCGGCGATCCCAGAGGTCGCCGAGCGGCACGATCAGGATCAGGCCGAAC
This sequence comes from Bradyrhizobium sp. BWC-3-1, assembly GCF_032917965.1. NCBI lineage: Bacteria > Pseudomonadati > Pseudomonadota > Alphaproteobacteria > Hyphomicrobiales > Nitrobacteraceae > Bradyrhizobium > Bradyrhizobium sp. BWC-3-1. The sequence goes on along the minus strand of NZ_CP136625.1, from coordinate 5,361,165 downwards.
GCGTAGCCGATTTGGGTGAAGGTCACCACCATCCCGATCGCGGCGGGGTCGATGCCGAGATCGCGCGCCATGGCATCGAGCAGCGGCTGCGCGAAGTAGATATTGGCGACGCTCAGGCCGCAGGTCAGCGCCAGCAGCATCGCCATCCCGCGCGAGAGCCCGCGCCCGGCGGTGTCGTCGGCCTTTTCGTCGGCGTTGGTCGGTCCGGCTGTGGCGGCATCGTGGATTGTCATTGTCGTCTCCGGCACGTTCTGTCTAGTCTTAAAATAAGACCAGTTGCACACCGCGCTGTCCAGTCCTATTTTAAGACCAATTTGGAGGCGGCGAATGAAGCGGACCGGTTTTGCCGAGGCTGACTGCCCGGTGGCGCGTGCACTGGACGCAGTTGGGGACATTTGGTCGCTTCTGATCGTGCGCGATGCCTTCGACGGGCTGCGTCGATTTGGCGATTTCCAGAAGAACCTCGGCATCGCCAAGGGCATGCTCACTGCGCGGCTGCACAGGCTGGTGGAGCTTGGCGTGCTCGAACTGATTCCGGCCTCCGACGGCAGCGCCTATCGGGAATATGCGCTGACCAAGAGGGGGCGCGAGCTGTTTCCAGTCGTGGTCAGCTTGCGCCAATGGGGCGAAGCGAATCTCTACGCGCGCGGCGAAGTCCATTCGGACCTGGTGGACGAGACGGGCCAGCCGGTCGGGAAGCTCGTGCTTCCGTCGCGGGCCGGCCGTCCACTGGCATGGTCCGATACCAGGGTGAGAAAGGCCGGTCTGCGCAAGCGCTGATTCGCGTCGGCCTTGGTGCGTCCTCGAGCTAGAAGCGCGACTCAGGGCACCGGATGATTCGCCGATCCCTGCACGATCTTTCCGGCCGCGTTCACCCGCAGATATTCGCAGATCCGCTTTCCCCGCTCGTTCTCGTAGAACACCACCACGCTATCAGGGCTGACGAACAATTCGATCAGCGAGAAATGCAGATTCGGCAACAGGGCGAGCGCCTTGCCCCAATAGGCGCGCAACGCATCCTTTCCGCGCACGGTGCCGCTTTCATCGAATCCCATCGCGGGGATGCGGTCCGAGGTCATCACGGTTTCCTCGTCATAGAGCGTGAGCACGCGTTCGAGCTCGCGCGCGTTCCAGGCCTCGACCCAGGTGCGGCCGAGCTCTGCAAGCGATGACGGCTGATGATGGTTTGGCATGGCGTTCTCCCTGATCGGCCCTTGGTGAGTGGCGGGCCATATAGGTCAATAATACTTACCTATATCAATTTGTCCATACCCCAAAGAAGAATGTGGGCGCGCGGCCCGCGCGGTTGCGGGAAAAGCCCCCGTCGCGTATCTGCTTGCCATGACAGCAGCACAGACCGACCGCTCCGCGTCGACGCCCTCGGCGCATGACAAGATTCTCATCGTCGACTTCGGCAGCCAGGTGACGCAGCTCATTGCGCGTCGCGTGCGCGAGGACGGCGTCTATTGCGAAATCGTCCCGTTCAACAAGGCCGAACAAGCCTTCAACGAGATGAAGCCGAAGGCGGTGATTCTCTCCGGCGGCCCTGAATCGGTACATGAGGCGGGATCGCCCCGGGCGCCGCAAGCGATCTTCGATTCCGGCGTGCCGGTAATGGGCATCTGCTACGGCCAGATGGCCATGGCGGAGCAGCTCGGCGGCACCGTCGAGGGCGGCCATCACCGCGAATTCGGCCGCGCCGATGTGGAGGTGAAGGCGCCGAGCAAGCTGTTCGAGGACGTCTGGTCGGCAGGCGGCAAGAACCAGGTCTGGATGAGCCATGGCGACCGCATCACCAAGATGCCGCCGGGCTTCTCGGTCGCCGGCACCTCGCCGAACGCGCCGTTCGCGATCATACAGGACGAGACGCGCAAATATTACGGCCTGATGTTCCACCCGGAAGTGGTGCACACGCCCGACGGCGCCAAACTGATCCGAAATTTCGTCCGCAAGATCGCAGGCCTTTCCGGCGACTGGACCATGCGCGCCTTCCGCGAGGAGGAGATCGCGAAGATCCGCGCCCAGGTCGGCACGGGCAGGGTGCTCTGCGGCCTGTCCGGCGGAGTCGATTCCGCGGTCGCGGCCGTGCTGATCCACGAAGCGATCGGCGAGCAGCTCACCTGCGTTTTCGTCGATCACGGCATGCTGCGCCTTGACGAAGCGAAGACGGTCGTCGACCTGTTCCGCCACCACTACAACATCCCGCTCGTGCACGTGGATGCCTCGAAGCAGTTTTTGGGCGAGCTCGAAGGCGTCACCGACCCGGAAGTGAAGCGCAAGACCATCGGTCGCCTCTTCATCGAGGTGTTCGAGGCGGAGGCCAAGAAGATCGGCGGCGCTGACTTCCTGGCGCAAGGCACGCTCTATCCTGACGTGATCGAGAGCGTCTCCTTCACCGGCGGCCCGTCGGTGACGATCAAGTCGCACCACAATGTCGGCGGGCTCCCCGAGCGCATGAACATGAAGCTGGTCGAGCCCCTGCGCGAGCTGTTCAAGGACGAGGTGCGCAAGCTCGGCCGCGAGCTCGGCCTGCCCGAAATCTTCGTCGGCCGCCACCCGTTCCCGGGCCCCGGCCTCGCCATCCGCTGCCCCGGCGAGATCACCCGCGACAAGCTCGAGATCCTGCGCAAGGCGGACGCGGTCTACATCGACCAGATCAGGAAGCACGGTCTCTACGACGACATCTGGCAGGCCTTTGCCGTGCTGCTTCCTGTGAAGACCGTGGGCGTCATGGGCGACGGCCGCACCTACGACTTCGTCGTCGGCCTGCGCGCCGTCACCTCCACCGACGGCATGACCGCGGACTTCTACCAGTTCGACATGAAGTTCTTGGGCGAGACCGCGACGCGCATCATCAACGAGGTGAAGGGCGTGAACCGGGTGGTGTATGACGTGACCAGCAAGCCGCCTGGGACGATTGAGTGGGAGTAGTTTTTAGAGACCGAGGCATGCTGATGCGCGCCGCGTTGAAAGTGGTGATGGCCGCAATATTTGCCATGCCGGCTGCGGTGGCTCTGGCGAAGTCTCCGGACTGCGCGAGTTGGCCCAATAACATGGCCCTCGTGCACCTCAAGAACGCCGGCCTGATTGATATCCCATCAGTGATCGAGGCGCAGACGAAGGCCGTTCGTCTCGCATCCGAAAAGATCGGCAAAGACCTCTACCAGCAGGTTTACGACATCACGTTTCACACCAAGGATGGCAAGACGATCGAGGTCATCACGAAAAGCCAAGCATCAAGCGAGGAATGCTCGATGAGCGGCGTCGACATCTACGTGGTCTCGAACAAAATCGGCGGGTCGGCGGAGCTGCCATCTGACGGCAGGACTAAAAAGTGATCCGGTTGCATCGAAAGCTCAAGAACCGAAATTGACCTGCAGCGGATGCGTAGGGCGGATTAGCCGCAAATCCGGCCTCTCTCGCCGAGTCGCGCGCAAGATGGCAGATTACGCTTCGCTAATCCGCCCTACGATCTCTGTCACGGCTTCACGAACCGATACACGAAGCGATCGGTTTTGCCCTTGATGGCGGGATCGAACACCTTGATCGTGTGCGGATCGTCCTTGTTCGCGAGCAGGGTGCTTTCCGCGTCCAGCACGAAGCCGGCCGCCTCCACCTCCTTGCGAACGGATGCAGGCTCAATCCGATGCAGCGATTGGGCCTCGCTCGTGCCCGCCCCGAGCGCGGCGGCGTGGTCGACGATGACGTAGCACCCGCCGGGCTTCAGCCGCTCGTAGACGGCGCGATTGAAGTCGGCCGCCGTCGCGCCCCTGGCCTGGATCAGCGCGGTGTGGAGGTCGTGATAGAACAAGTGCAGCCACAGGACATCCGCTGGTCGCGTGACCTGCGGCATCGCCACGAGGTCCGCTGACACGGCTTCGACGTTGTCTCGGCCCGGCTCCTTCGCAAGCCTCCGCATAAGGCCGAGCGGATCGTTCTTGAAGTGCGCGACTTCGGCCGGCACGAAGCTGTCAACCCGTCCTTCGGGTCCCACGATCTCGGAGAAGACACGGGTCCAGTCGCCGTCGCCTGGGTAAACGTCGATCACGGTGGCGCCCGCATCGATACGTGCGAACCGGATCAACTCGGACAGCTTGGATTGGTCGTACATCTGGATTTCCTTTAGGCTTGGGCATTCGACACGCGCGCGGCTCGTGCCAGTGCCTGCGTGTCGACGTACTCCCGGATGTTCGTCAGTTTGCCGTTGCGAACGGCGATGGCGAAGACCCAGTCGTCCCTAAACGTCTTGTTCGTGGCTTTGATCTTTCCCTTTGCGAATCCGACGACCAGGACCCGGTCTCCTTGCGCCACGAACTCGCGGGGTTCGGTGGACGTTTCGATCGACTTGGATGCCGTCTCGAGCAAATCCGCCACCCCGTCGTGCCCGCGATGCGTTCCGGCCAGCGGCCAGTCCTCGCCGGGGATGATCCACTCGATGTCCTCGCTGACCAGCGCCAGCAGAGCCTCGCTGTCGCCGCGGCCGATCGCGGCGAAGAAGTCCTTCACGGTCTGGATGTTCTTGTCGGTGCTCATAGTCATTTCTCCATGTCACTCGGATCGGATCGCGCGCGATCCGATCCCGTGTGTCGTATCCCCCAGGGTGGGAACCTCGTGTTCGTCAGTCGAACTTGACCAGATCCTTGAAGATCAGTTGACCCCAGCTGTTTCCACGCGCCTGCAGGAGCAGTCCGCCTTCCGAAAGCCCGCCAAGCTTGATCGGCGCGAAGCCGAGAGTTTCCGCAAGCGTGCCAATCTCCACTGTGGCGTCGTGATCGTCGCTCGCCAGGAACACGACTCTCCTGCCACCATGGAGGGCCGGATCCTGGGCAAGGACGGCAGCACCCAAATGGTTGAAGCCCTTGACCAGTCGACCGCCGGTGAAGGCTTGCGCGAGGGCCTTGGACGAAGGTTGTCCCCCCAGTCTCTCAGGCGGCACGCCGTAGGCGTTGGTCACATCGACGATCGTCTTGCCCTGCCAGGTGGGCAGCGCTTTCGCGACATCCTGGTGCGACTCGAAACGGACCGCCAAAAAGACGATGTCCGCCTTGACGGCGTCCGCCAGCTTTTTGGGAATGATCGAGGGTCCGATCACGGCCGCGGCGGATGTAAAGCTTTCCGGGTCGCGCGTGGTTGCAACGGAGACTTCGATGCCGTTGCGGGCAAACGCGCTGGCCAGGGCTTGGCCGATAGGGCCGAAGCCGATGATTGCGTAGCTCATGATGTTTCTCCGAATTTGTGTCGATGGCGCGGTCAGACCTGGGCCATGCCGCCATCGACGGCGAGATCCACGCCGGTGATGTAAGAACTTTCATCGGAGGCGAGGAACGTGACGGCAGCCGCGATTTCCTCCGGCTTGCCCCTGCGACCCATCGGGACCTGTGAAGCAAATTGGCTGGCCGCTTGCTCGGCTTGCTCGCGGGTCAAGCCCGTCGTCGTCTCCAGGGCGGGAGTCTCCGTTGGCCCGGGGCTCATCGTATTGACGCGGATTTTGCGGTCCTTCAGCTCCAGCGTCCAAGCGCGCGAGAAGCTGCGCACCGCCGCCTTGCTCGCGGCGTAGACGCTGAACCCCGGCAACCCCTTCACGTTCGACACCGAAGAGTTCAGGATGATCGAACCGCCGTCCTTAAAGAGGGGGAGGGCTTTCTGCACCGTAAAGAACAGGCCTTTCACGTTCACATCGAAGGTCTGGTCGAAATGGGCCTTGGTCGCTAGCGCGAGCGGCGCGATTGTCCCCGCGCCTGCGTTCGCGAAGAGAATGTCGATGTGACCATGTTTCTCCTTCACGACGGCATAGAGCCGGTCCAGATCTTCCAGGCGCGACACGTCGCTCACGACCGTCGTCACGTTTCTCTCGATGAAGGCTGCGGCCTCCTTCAGCTCTTTCTCGCGTCGCCCGGTGATCACCACGTGCGCACCTTCGTCCACGAAGCGCTTGGCCGTGGCCAATCCAATGCCGCTGCTGCCGCCGGTGATGACGGCGATCTTGCCTTCTAGTTTTTTCATGATGTTTATCTTTCATTGTGTGTGGGCCAGGCGCGGGACCGCGCCGGGATCAGAGTTGCGCCAGGCCGCCGTCGACGGCGACTTCGCTGGCGGTCATGAAGCTGCTGTCCGAGGAGGCGAGAAAGGCAGCCACCGCCCCGATCTCCGCCGGATCGGCCATGCGCTGCAGCGGAGTCATCGCGGCGAACACCTTCTGTCCCTCTTCGCCCAGCGCTTCCTTCGCGAGTTCGGTCGCGGTCGCTCCGGGCGACAGCACGTTGACCCGGATGCCGCTGCCTTTCAGGTCCTCCGCCCAGGTCCGCGCGAGGTTTCGCACGGCCGCCTTGCTCGCGCTGTAGGCGCTCATGGCCGGGGCGCCCGTCGTGCCGGCGCTCGATCCCGTCAGGATGATCGAACCGCCCCGGCGCATCAGCGGCAGCGCCTTCTGCACCGTGAAAATCGTACCCTTCACATTGGTGTCGAAGGCCTCATCGATGTGCGCGGCGGTGATCTTGCCGAGCGCAAGCTGACTTCCCGCGCCGGCATTGGCGAAGACGATGTCGAGGGTTCCGCGCTCGGCCTTCACCGCCGCGTAGAGGCGGTCGAGGTCGGCTTCATCCGAGACCGAGCCCTTCACCGCGCGGGCATTGGGCCCGAGGGCGGCGACAGCAGCGTCGAGGGCTTGCTGTCGGCGGCCGAAGATGAAGACGAAAGCGCCATCCTCGATGAAGCGCTTTGCCGCGGCGCGGCCGATGCCGGTCGCGCCACCCGTGATGACTGCAACCTTGCCGTCAAGCTTTCCCATGATGTCTCCTGTCGTGGTGTCGGGGCAGCATCTGCCCCCGAGGACCCCGACATAGGTCCGCCGGCCCCAGGCGTTGAGTGCGGAAGCGCGCACATCGGTGGTGCGAAATCGATCCGGCCGGACGACTAACGCCGACGGCGACGATCGGTGTCCGTCGCTCAGAAAGGGCCCTGCTGGCCGGAACCGGCTATGATCACTGCCCATACTGCTGTAGGAGGCATCAGATACGGCTTGAAAGGCGCACCGCGCGGTGCGGGATTGCACCATGATCGACTGGGACGATGTTCGCTATTTTCTAGCCGTCGCGCGGGGAGGCTCGGTGCGGGCGGCCGCCGAGCACCTCGGCGTGAACCACGCGACCGTGCTGCGACGCATCGCCCAGCTCGAGGAACGCCTTGGGGTCCAGATGTTCGAAAAGCTGCCTTCGGGCTACCGGCTGACGGCTGCGGGCGAGGAGGTCCTCGAATTCGCCGACCAGATGGAAGCCTCGTCACACCAGCTGGAGACGCGCGTGTTCGGGCGCGATCAGAGCGTGCGCGGGCGTCTGCGGGTGACGCTGGCGCCGCCGATGGCGACACATTTGCTGATGCCTGATTTCGCCGATTTCGCGCGTCTGCATCCCGATATCGAGATGGATGTCCTGTCGTTCGGCGAACTGGCAAATCTGACCAACCGTGAGGCCGACGTCGCGATCCGCGTCGTCTACGAGCGCAAAACCCTGCCGCAAAATCTTCATGGCATGAAGGGACCGGAGCTGTTCGGCGCCGTCTACATGTCCAGGGATCGACTGGCCGCGTGGCGTGCGGGCGCGCCGGATCCCTTCCGCTGGATCGTCATCAGCATGCACGGCATCCCGGATTGGGCCAGCGCGGGCGAGGTTCGCACCACGGACGTTCCATTCAGGACCAGTGACGCCGGAGCGCAGATCGCTGCTGTCCGGCAAGGGCTGGGGATCACGACACTGCCGTGCTTCGTCGGCGATGCCGACCCGCTGCTGGTGCGGGTGCCGGGGACCGACCTGCACATGTACGGAACGGTCTGGCTCCTCACGCAGGGAGAGACGCGCAAGACCAAGCGCGTGCGGCTGTTCACGGAGTTCGTATCACGCAGGCTCGCCGCGTACGCGCCGCTGCTGGCGGGGCTGTCGGTGGCGCGCGAGTGACGCGGGGCGGGTCGTGGGCGGAAAGCTTGGCCTCGACAGATCAAGGCGTTATCGTGCTTCCGAAACAATCGAGTGGGAGTAGGGTTGTGACTGCTATTGATCCAGCATCGCTGGGTGTTGTTTCCTGGAGAGGCAGCGCCGATTAGGTCATGGGGTTTGGGGTATTCATCCATCGATTGGACTCGATCTACGACGACAGCCCCGCTGAGCAGTACCAATTTCCCAGTCAATATCTTCATCGCGTTGAAGCCTGCATCGGCGATTGGATAGTATATTACGAACCGAGCAAGGTTGCTGAAACGCGCGGTTACTTTGCAATTGCTCGGGTTCAGCAGGTTCTTCCCGATCCCGGTACTTCCGGGATGTATCTCGCTTTAATGGAACCGGGAAGCTATCTCGATTTTGCCAATTCAGTCCCATTCAACGGACCGACGGGTCCAGTAGAGCGCGGTGTTCTTAACGAACAGGGGCGGATTTCAGGACGCGCTCAGTCCGCAGTCCGCCCAATCTCTCCCGACGATTTCAATAGAATATGCGAGCTTGGTTTCGCGGAGAACGCGCCGCTGCTGCCGCGGCGCGACGGCGACCTTCCATCGCTCGATCTTAATGACCAGCCGCAGGTGCCATTCGCGGTTGAGCAGCAGCGCGACCGTGTTAGCGTAACGATCTCGAAAGTCCTGCGTGATCGAGTTTTCCGCCGCATCGTGCTGCGTGCCTATGAAGAGCGTTGCGCCATCACCGGCCTCAAGCTCATCAATGGAATGGGGCGCGCGGAGGTCGCGGCGGCTCACATACGCTCCGTCGAGGCAAACGGGCCGGACATCATCAGCAATGGCGTTGCTCTTTCGGGCACCGCACATTGGATGTTTGATCGTGGTCTCATCAGCTTCGCGGACGATCTGGAGATATTGATCTCGCGCCAGACAAACGATCTGGAGGGAGTGCAATCGATCATCAACAAGACGGAGCGCGCTCTTGCGCCGCGTCGTGCGTCAGATCGGCCACATCCGCACTTCTTAAAGTGGCACCGCGAGCATTGTTTCAAGCAATAAGCAAAACCATACGGCTCATGCGTTCGTACCCGCCCGCCGCTGAGCCGCAATCAGCATCTCCACAAACGCGGTCACCTTCGGCGGGCGGAAGCGGGCTGCGGGGTAGACCGTGTGGATGCCGCCGGATGGCAGTTGCCATTGCGGCAGGATGTGGATGAGGCGGCCCGCCGCGAGATCGTCGGCCACCAGGAAATCCGGCAGCACCGAAAGGCCGCCGCCGGCGAGCACCGCTGCGAGCACCCCCGGCGTCGTGTCGATGGCGATGCTCGCCTGCAGGCGCACGGCGCATCGATCGAGATCACCGCGCGAGAACTGCCACAGCAACGGCTCGCGCAGCGCCATGTTGGCGATGAACGGTAGCGTCACCAATTCGTCGGGATCGCGCGCGGCGGCGATCCGATCCGCGAATGCGGGAGCGCCGACCAGACATTGCCGGAACGATCCGATCTTGCGCGCCTGCAGGCTGGAATCGACCAGCCACCCCACACGGATCGCCATGTCGATGTGGCCTGAGGCGAGGTCGACCGTCTGATCTTCGAGCGTCAACTCCACGCGGCAGTGGGGATAGCGTGCCGCGTAGGCCGTGACGACGGCGATGACGACGGCGGTGCCGTAGTCGTTGGGCGCCGTGATCCGCAAGGTGCCGGTCGGCGCGGCGGCTGCCTGAGCGAGCTCGTCGAAGGCATCCTCCGCTTCGCGCAGGATCATGACGCAGCGCGAATGAAACATGCGGCCCGCCTCGGTCGGATGAACCCGGCGCGTCGTGCGCACGAGCAGGCTGGTGCCGAGATCGCGCTCCAGCTGCGCCACCTGCTGACTCACCACGGCCTTGGTGATGCCGAGCCGCTCGGCGGCCCGGGTGAAGGATCCGGTGTCCACGACGGCTGCGAAATAGGCGAGGCGGTTCAGGTTCATGGGCTCAGTCGGGTGCTATCCAACTGTCAGCCTATCACATACATTCTGTATGTTTTGTTGATATTTTTCTATCAATATGCCCGTGCCACATTGCTGTCCAAGGAGATCGCCATGTCCGCGCCCATTCAAATCACCTACCTGTTCGATCCGCTCTGCGGCTGGTGCTACGGCGCCTCAACGCTGCTCGAACAGCTCGTCGCCCGAACGGATTTCGCTGTCGAACTCGCGCCGACAGGCCTGTTCGCCGGCGAGGGCGCCCGTCCGATGGACGATGGTTTTGCGGCCTACGCCTGGAGCAACGACCAGCGGATCTCGCGCTTGAGCGGCCAGCCCTTCAGCGAAGCCTATCGCCGCGACGTGCTGGGCGACCGCACGCGCCTGTTCGATTCCGGCCCGGCAACATTGGCGCTCACGGCCGTTGCGCTCATGGCGCCTGATCGGGAGTTCGCGGCACTGAAAGCCTTGCAGCTCGTCCGCTATGTCGAGGGACGCGACAGCACGGACATCGCCGTTCTCTCGGATGTGCTGCGCGCGATGAATTTGCCGGAGGTCGCCGCGCGTCTGGCGAGCCCGGACGTCGCACTGATCACCGCATACCGCGCGCGCCTCGAGGCTGCGCGTGCCGAGATGCGCCGATTCGGCGCCAACGGCGTCCCGGCCCTGATCGTCGGGACGGGCCATGATCGCCGCCTCGTGCAAGCAAGCGCCCTGTTCGGCAGCCTGGACGTCCTCGTCGACGGACTGAAGGCGGCCTGAGCGCAGCGATCAACAGAGGCCGGACCATCCAGCTTTCATTTCGCAATCGTAGACAAGCACCAGGAGACCAACATGCCGACAAGGAGAACCATCATGAAAACCACTCTCGCCGCGGGCGCCGCCGCCGTCTTCGCACCCGCAGGCCTCGGCCATGCCGCGGGCGGGCTCGCCTGGAAGCATTTTCCGGCCGGACAGAACGGCTTCTTCCGGGCGCCCGTTCTGGTGTCCGGGCCAAGCGAAGCCGTGCTGATCGATGGCGGCTTCACGCTGTCCGATGGCAAGGCGGTCGCCGACGCCATCAAGGCCACCGGCAAGAAGCTCACCACCATCTATATCAGCCAGTCGGACCCGGATTATTATTTCAGCCTCGGCGCGATCAAGGCTGTCTTCCCCGAGGCCCGCGTGCTCGCGTCGCCAGCGACATTGGCGGCCATTCACGCCAGCGTCGAAAAGAAGCTTGCCGTCTGGGGGCCGCAACTCAAGGCGAACGGCCCGCAGGTGCTGGCCGATGTGGTCATCCCCGAAGCGTTCGACGGCAAGACGCTCAGCGTCGACGGCGAGACCATCGAGATCGTCAGCGCCGACGGCCTGGCCAACCGGCGCTATCTGTTCGTACCCTCGCTCAACGCGGTGTTCGGCGGCGTGCTGATCTTCTCCGGCGTCCATGTCTGGACCGCCGACACGCCGACCAGGGAGCAGCGCGCCGCCTGGATCGCCAATCTCGAAAAGATCGCGGCGCGCAAGCCGGCGATCGTCGTGCCCGGCCATTTGTCGGCGGATGCGAAGACCGACCTGTCCGGTGTCGAGCACACCATCGCCTACCTCAAGGCGTTGACGAAGAGTTGGCCAAAACCAAGGATTCGGCGGCGCTCAAGGCGGCGATGGAAGCGCGCTTCCCCGGCCTCGGCATGGGCGTTGCGCTCGACATCGGCGCCAAGGTCGCCACCGGCGAGATGAAGTGGGGTTGAGATGGGGGCGAACCTCGACCTGATCCGCGCCACCTATGAGGGATCATCGTCGGAAGAGAACGGCCGCAACTTGCTGGCCGCTCTCGCTCCCGATGCCGCATGGACCGAAGCGGAAGGGTTTCCATACGCGGGCACCTATGTCGGGGCGGACGCGATCATATCAGGCGTGTTCCGGCGTCTCGCCACCGAATGGACCGGCTACCGCGCCGACGTTCACACCTATCTCGAAGACGGCGACCGCGTCGCCGCCTTCGGCGTCTACTCCGGGACCTACAAGGCGACGGGCAAGTCCATGCGCGCCAATTTCGCGCATCTCTATCTGGTGAAGGACGGCAAGATCGCCAGCATGACCCAATATGTCGACACCGCGATGGTGCAAAAGGCATTGGAGCCTGCCGGCCGGTAACAGCCGCATCACGTCGGAATGCAGGAGGGGGAGCCCGCGACATGCGGGCTCCCCTTTTTCGTTCCGGCGTCTGCTAGATCTTGATGGAATTGTGCCTGGCCGAGGAAGTCCACCGCGCGCCAGAACGTGGTCATGGATATGACCGCCGGCCCCGTCTATACCGAGGTCCCACGACAGGCCAGAGCGGCGATCGTATGCTCGCAGTCATGGTGTTGAAGATATGACTGCCGACGACCTTGGATTTTTGACGTGAGGAGCCATGGCGGTTTCGGAAGACAACAAATCTCTCGCCCGCTATCTGAGAGATGTTACGCAGGGTTCACCGACGGTTACGAAATATTGGGATGACGCCCACGTCAGTGACGTCGACATCATGATCATCAAGGACGTGCCGGCAGGAGGCGTTTCCACTTATGCCAGCCTCGCGCTCTCTGACGCAAAAACCGGCCTGACGTCTGGCGGCAAGGCCCTGGGCGTCGAGATTCTGCTGGCTCTGGCGACGGCCGAGGGCGCCAACATGATCGCGACTTGCGCTTTCAGCATCAAGAAGGGCGAGATCACACCCTTGCCCGGCGTCGTCATTCCGCGAGCCCTGGAACTGTATGGCGAAGGGCGCGAGATGAAGCACGCCATGCTCATCTCTCCGTTCGTGTGGGACCTGGAAACACAGTCCTTCTCGGCCAAGTCCGTCGCCTGGCTGCAGGTACTGCCTATTTCCGACGCCGAGCGGGACTACGCGCTGGCGAACGGGCCCGAAGCGCTGGAGGATCTGCTCCAGGACCGACAGATCGACGTGTTTGACATCGATCGTCCCAGCGCTCTTTGATACCCTGACCGCCGCTATCTTCGTGGACGCCTGCGCTTCGCCTGGAGGATGCTGATGGCATTCGGCCCGATGGGTATCGCTTCGCGTCTCCCTACCGCGGCGCCAGCCCCGCACCGTTTTGAAATGCCAACAGCCCAATGCAGAAAATCGCTGCGCCAACCCACAGCACCACCGGGACCAGGTACGGCGACGAAATGACTTCGAGCACCGGGAACGCTTTGTCTGAAACAAACCTTCTGTGTGCCACCCATGCGGTTGCGACGAGGGGCGTAAAGGTGACAACGAAGTAGAGCGCCCCCAAAACCCAGCCAAAGGCGGTCAAATCCCTGGATCGCGTGACCTCTCCCGCGAAGCCAAGCGCGGCAATTGATACGAACGCGCCCAACGCGCTGATGAGGAGCTCGGCAGCCAGGACGACGATGGATAGAGTTGCAGTCATGCTTGGATTCCGTTTGCGAATGAGATTTCCCTGAAGCCGCAGCCCGGATGGCCGGTGACCGCATCAGCCACGATTGAAGTCCTCGAGATCGCGGATGAAGCGTTCGAAGTCGGGCGCCAGTTCGTGCAGAGGAAGGCAGTTCATCCGTACTGACATCTTGAAGGGGAACGCCCACTTTGTGGGTGAAGGGGGGCCGACAGTCTAACGCGTAGAGGAAGGTGCTTGCAATCGGTGTGGTCTTCCCTGAGGAAACCAGTTGCCGGACGTAGCTCCATCCGGGCTAGCGATCCGTGCCAAACCGCAAGATCGGTCGAGCGTGTCATGGCCGTCAGCGACTAGATGGAGCCGCCACGGAGGAGGGACGATGAAGGCGGCGGTGCAAAACTATCAGGACCGCATGCGACGGGTGCTGGACCATATCGACCGGCATCTCGACGGAGATCTGGACCTGGACGGCTTAAGCGCTGTTGCCGCCTTCTCGAAATTTCATTTCCACCGGCAGTTCTCGGCAACCTTCGGATTATCTGTGCATCGCTATGTCCAGCTGGCCCGCATGAAGCGCGCTTCGCACCAGCTGGCCTATATGGACGCCCTTGATGTCACGGATGTTGCGATGGATGCCGATTACGACGCACCGGATGCCTTCGCCCGCGCCTTTCGGCAACGGTTCGGGCAATCTCCGTCGTCGTTCCGGAAGTCTCCCGACTGGGAGCCGTGGCTTGCGGCCTTAGGGCCTCTCGACAACGCCAGGAGCAAGCTCATGCAGAAGACGTTTACCACCGACGACGTGACGATCCGCGATGTGCAACCCACCAAGGTGGCGATCATGGAGCATCGCGGCGACCCGGCGACGCTTCCCGCCACAATCCAGCGCTTCATCGCGTGGCGCAAGGCGGCTCACCTGCACCCCAGCACAAGTCCGACCTTCAATGTCTGGCGTTCCGAGCGGCGGCCTGCGTCACCCGCCGATTACAGCGTGGACCTTTGCGTCGGGACCGCACAAGCGATCGTGGCGAACGGCGAAGAAATCAAGGCCGGCGAGATCCCCGGCGGACGCTGCGCGGTGCTGCGCGTCGTCGGTTACACCGACAATCTGGAGCCCGCCGCGCTCTATCTTTATCGCAACTGGCTTCCCGCCAGCGGCGAAGAAGCACGCGACTTCCCGATCTATTGCCAGCGGCTGAGCTTCTTCCCGGAGGTGCCGGAGCACGAGACGGTCGCGGACGTTTTTCTGCCGCTGAAATAGCGCCGCTCGCGGCGGCCTGTCGCTTCCGATCACGGAAACGGGCAGGCCGCCATTCCCCGATCAATATCGCCACGATGTGATCCCGCGTTCAACTCGGGAAACGGGTGGCAGCTCGCCGGTGCCTGATGTCTTGTTCGGCTCCTTTTTGACATCAGGAGAGTCTCGCGGTGGAACTGGCCAACAAGACGATCATCATAACCGGCGCCAGCAGCGGTATCGGTGCTGCCGCAGCGTCGCTGTTCGCGTCCGAAGGCGCCGATGTGGTGCTCGGGGCGCGTCGCGGCCCCGAGCTGCAGACCGTGGTTGCAAGCATCAAGAGCGCCGGAGGGCGCGCGACTTTTCTTGCGGGCGACGTTCGGGACACCGGCTATGCAGCCCGCCTTGTCGAGCACGCCGTCGAGACCTTCGGAAAACTTGACGGCGCTTTCGACAATGCCGGCGTGGTCGGCGAGATGACGCCGGTCCCCGAGATGAGCGTCGAAAACTGGACCGATGTGCTTGCGGTGAATCTCACCTCGGCGTTCCTCAGCGCGAAGGCGCAGATCCCGGCGCTGCGCAAGCAGGGCGGCGGTTCGATCGTTTTCACCTCGTCCTTCGTTGGCTTCAGCAACGGGGGCCTGCCGGGAATGGCGGCGTACGCAGCCTCAAAGGCAGGACTGATCGGCCTGGCTCAATCACTGGGCGCCGAGCATGCGGCCGAAGGCATTCGCGTCAACGCGCTTCTGCCTGGAGGGACCATCACCCCGGCGGCGGGCGAAGGAAATCCCGACGCCCTGAATTTCATCGCCGGGCTCCACCCGATGAAGCGGATGGCCAGTCCCAAGGAGATCGCGCAGGCGGCGGTTTTTCTCCTGAGCGACCGGGCATCGTTCATGACGGGCAGCCCCATGACGGTTGACGGCGGCATGTCGGTCCGCCTGACCTGACCACGAATCCGCTCGGGCTCGACCGACGGGGCTCTGCGCCGTCGATCGAGCCAATTGATAGCGGGGCGCGCAGTGCGCGAAAGGCCTGCTTCACCCGTGCGCCTCCTGCCAGTGCGGATAGGTGACATAGGCGGTGACGGCGCCTTGCTCATGCGAGCGAATGGTGACCTGCGTGCCCTTGGGCATGTGGACGGTCTCGCCCGGACCGGCGGTCACGGTGCCGGCGTTGCTCGACACCGAGAGCTTCCCTTCGAGCACGATCATGACGTCGTCGACGGCGATTGTCTCGTCGAGGATCTGGCTCGGCGCGTAGCGGCCGTAGCCGATGGTGATCGGCGCGCCGTGACGCTGGTCGATCACGTTGCCGACGAATATGTCGCCATCCTGGCCGGGCGAACGCTCGAGCGTTGCGTCCGAGATGGCAAACTTGCGAACTTGCATGAGATGTCTTCCGTCTTTTCAAAGTGGGCGGGTTGAGGACGATAGAAGCCTCAGGCAAGTGTTTTGTTCAGCGCGCCTTGCGGGACCGTTTGACGCAGATTGCGCGACGATGGCTGGCGCGCAGGAGACGATTGGTGCCCAGCCCACGGCGACGGTCGCCTCGGCGCAAACACTGGATGTTCGCCACGCATCTCCATGATACGAAACCCCCGTCGTTCGCTTCCGGAGCCAATGTTCATGTCTGCCACCGCGCCGAGTCAGTCGCCCGCAACCGCCGCCGAAACTGATCCCGAAACACTCGGCTGGATGAAAGGCTTCCCGCCGTCTCCGGACCGCACCATCAGCTTCCAGGATGGTTCGTTCCGCAGCTTCCCCGAGCTACGCTGGGCATGGAGCAACATCCGCCAGCTGGTGCCGACCGTGAATGTCTGGCGCGGCGCGGGGCCTGCATCGGTGTTGCCGCGGGAAGGCCACGACATCGATGCGTCGGCCTCGACCACCATGGACAGGCGGCCCATGACGTTCGCGAAGATGCTCGAGGAAACCTACACCGACGGCATCGCCGTGCTGCATCGGGGCAAGCTGATCTATGAGCGCTATTTCGGTGCGTTGAAGCCGCACAAGCCGCATATCGCGATGTCGGTGACGAAGTCGTTCACCGGCGTGCTCGCCGGCATTCTGGTCGCCGAGGGCAAGATCGATCCGCAGGCGCCCGTCACGGACTATGTGCCGGAGCTGAAGGCGAGCGCGTTCGGCGACGCGCGCGTGCACGAGGTCATGGATATGACCACCGGGCTCGAATACACCGAAGTCTACACCGACAAGAACTCGCATGTGTGGGGACTGCGGCGCGCCAACGGCATGGCGCCGATTCCACCCGACTATGACGGTGCGACCACCATCTTCGATTTCCTGGTCGGGCAAAAGAAGCAGGGCGAGCACGGCAAGGTCTTTGCCTACAAGACCGTCAACACAGACGTGCTGGCCTGGATCATCCGGCGCGTCAGCGGCATGACGTTGTCCGATCTGCTCTCCGAGCGCATCTGGCAGCCGATGGGCGCGGAGGAAGACGCGCATTACCACGTCGATCGCATCGGCACCGAAAGCGGCGGCGGCGGCCTGTCGACCTGCTTGCGCGATCTCGCCCGATTCGGCGAGACCATGCGCAATCACGGCCGCTCCAACGGCCGGCAGATCGTGCCTTCATCTGTCGTCGAGGACATCGCGCGCGGTGGCGATCCCGAGAAATTCAAGCCCGCCGGTTACACCACGCTACCCGGCGCCTCCTATCGCAATCAATGGTGGGTCACGCACAATGCCCACGGCGCATATATGGCGCGTGGCGTTCACGGCCAGGGCATCTATATCGATCCCAAGGCCGAGATGGTGATCGCGCGCTACGCCTCGCACCCCGCAGCGGGCAACGCCGCCAACGACCCCGTGACGCTGCCGGCCTACATGGCGCTGGCGAAGGAGCTGATGGCGGGCGAGTGAGGTCCGCCTACGGCAGCTCCCGCCAGCGCATCGGCAAAATGCCGTCCTGCCTGAAACTGGCGAGGAAGCGGAAGCGGGCGGCTTGCGGATTGGGGCGGGCTTCGATCGGCGTGCCCAGGATCTGCACAACGTCCGTCTCGTCATAGGCGGGCCAGGGTGGCAGACCCGATCCGTTCGGGTCCCCGTGCGCAGCGAAATTCACCCAATAGCTCATCATGATCCGCGCCAGAGCGCGGTCCTGTTCGGCCGGCGGTGCTGAGCTGCCGATCACCTGTTGCGGTGTCAGTGTGCCGAACACGAACGGGATTTCAGTGACGTGCGAGGCGATCGGCGTGTAGTGCGAGGTATAGCTGAAGTGATAGCCGTAGACTGGCGCGCGTCCCCCGCGCCAATGCAATCGCAGCCACTGCCAGCATTGCTCGCCGACCACGATGTCGCCCGTGAGCGCCGCCGCAGAAGTCCTGGCCTCCGCATCGGTCGCCGCGGGATAGACCTTCAGGAAATCGGCCATGCGCTCCTTGCCGAACATCGCCTCGGCCGCGGCGAGAAAGGCTTGCGCTGATTCGTCGGGGAGTGACTGCGAACGGAAAGGAAATTCCTCGGCCGCATTCCAGCCCGCCAGCAGCGGGATGTACATCTGTTCGCCGCGCCGGAAGCGCCGCGCGGGCACATCAGGAACGACAAGACCATCGATACTCGGCGAGAAGGCCGTCACGACCGGGCTGGTCCTGAAACTCCACGGCGCGGCTGCATTCAACCGATCGGCCGGCATGCTGCGCAAAGCTGCGATCGACGCGTTGTCCTGTTGCCGGGCAAAAGCGAGACCACGCGCGCGGGCTTCTTCAAAGCCCTGAAGCGGGCCGTGCTTGCCATCCCAGAACGCGCCGCTCTGTCCAATGGCCTTGTGAAACAGCCCATGTGCGAGAGGCGAGGCCATCAGGATGCCGACGGCCATGGCGCCGGCGGATTCGCCGAACACGGTGACGTTCTCGGGGTCGCCGCCGAAGCCGGCGATGTTGGCCTTGACCCAGCGCAGCGCCGCCAGTTGATCCTGCAGGCCGTAATTGCCTGAAGGCGCCTCCGCGTCGAGATCGGGGTGGGCGAAGAAGCCTAAGATGCCGAGGCGGTAGTTGAAGCTGACGACGACGACACCTTTCGCTGCTAGCGCGTTGCCATCGGTTGCGGGATTCGCCGAGGAGCCGAACTGAAAGCCGCCGCCGTGAATCCACACCATCACGGGCCGCTTCTCATCCGCGTGCTTCGCCGCGGTCCAGATGTTGAGATAGAGGCAATCCTCGTCGCGTGGTCCCGGCCGCGGGTCGTTTTCGAGCGCCGATAGACACCCCGCGCCGAACACAAGCGCATCGCGCACGCCATCCCAGGACTCCGGGGGCTGCGGAGCGCACCAACGCAGAGGCCCGACCGGCGGTGCTGCGTAGGGAATGCCTTTGAACGCGATCACGCCGCTTGCATCGCGCGGGCCGCCACGCACGGCCCCCGCTTGCGTGCGGACCACGCGTTGCAGCCCGGCTGCTGTCGTACTCGTGAAACCATGCATGGCCGTTTCTTTCGATAGCGTGGGCGGCGCCCGGACGCCCCCGGGCAGGTTCAGGCGGCACCCTATCGACATTCCTCTTCGCTCGATTTAGATGTTCTGCCAATCAATTTCTAAAAACCGGCAACATGCGGCAGCCGCTCCGTTTTCCATGGCCTGATCTTGATGTGGATGATGTCTCCGCGCCCGTTATCGCCGTGCGCGTCGACGTGATCGGGACCAAGGACGAGGTGCCCGATCACAGGCACCGCAAGGGGCAACTTGTCTTTGCGCTGGGCGGCGCCGTGACGTGCCGCGTTCCCACCGGTTTGTGGATGGTGCCGCCGCATTGCGCGGTGTGGATTCCAGGAGGCATGCAGCACAGCAACCTCGCGACGGAAAACGCCCGGCTGTTTTTCGTCTACATCGAGCCTGAGGTCGTGGACCTGCCGGATCGGTGCTGCACGCTTTCGATCTCCCCACTGTTGCGTGAAGTGATCGTCGAGCTGGCCAATCAGATCGCGAATGACGAGGCGAGGGTGGAGCTTCTGGCGAGCGTCCTGCTGCGCGAGCTTCCCCGCATGCCGGTTCAGCAGCTGCATCTGCCGCTCTCGCCCGAGCCGCGGTTGAAGAAGATTGCCGCGGCGCTGGCGAAAAACCCTTCCGATCGCAGGACGCTGGCCGAATGGGCCGATCGCGTCGCGCTGAGCGAGAGCAGCCTCGCGCGTCTCGTGGTCAGGGAGACGGGCTTAAGCTTCGGGCGGTGGCGCCAGCAATTGCACCTGATCGTCGCCTTGCGGGAGCTGACGTCCGGCGCGAGCGTGCAGCAGGTGTCCGCCGATCTCGGCTACGACTCCGTCGCGGCCTTCATCACCATGTTCAAGAAGGCGCTCGGGAAACCACCAGGGAAATATCTGAGCGGTATTTTCCCTGAATATAAGAATTGACTTATATTAGCGTCGACCGATATTAATCCTGGCACGAAACGACAAGGAGGAGCGCCATGGAGATCGACGTCGTCAGGGTATTAGGGCTGGTTACGCGTTCGGTGAGGAATTTCGAGAAGGACGGGAAGGCAGCCAGTGCGGTGACACTGACGCGGCTTTACGAGACCAGCGTCGACGATCTCTGGGACGCAGTGACCAGCGAGCAACGCATTCCGCGCTGGTTCTTGCCGGTCGGGGGAGATCTCCGGCTCGGCGGAAAATACCAGCTCAAGGGGAATGCAGGCGGGACCATCACGGCATGTACGCCGCCGACCCATTTTGCGGCGACCTGGGAATTCGGCGGCGCGATGAGCTGGATCGACGTCAAGCTGACGGCAGAACGAAGCCAGGCGCGGCTGACGCTCGAGCACACCGCGATGATCGAGGATCATTGGAATCAGTTCGGTCCAGGGGCAGTCGGGATCGGCTGGGATCTCGCCATTGCCGGGCTGGAGCGATATGTTGCGACCGGGGCATCGGTCGACCATGAGACGGCCGAGGCATGGATGGGCTCTCCCGCGGGCAAGGAATTCATGACGAGCAGCGGCGAGTATTGGCGCGCAGCGCATGTCGCAAGCGGCGTGGATCCTGCGTCCGCGAAACAGCGGTCGGACCGTACCATCGCTTTCTATCGCGGCGAGACGCCGCCCGACGTGGCGCATCCGGGCACAGGAAGCTGATGCAAATCTTCGAGGTCCTTGCCGACCCCGTCCGCCGTCGCATCCTCGAGCTGCTTGCGCCCGGCGAGATGGCGTCCGGCGAGGTCGTCGAAGTGATCGGAGCGGAGTTCGGGATCACGCAGGCCGCCGTGTCGCAGCACCTCAAGGTGCTGCGCGAGAGCGGCTTCGCGACGGTTCGGGCGGAGGCGCAAAGACGGCTCTATTCGGTCGATGCTGCGGGCCTCCAAGCGGTGGATGCATGGATCGGTCAGTTCCGCAATTTCTGGGAGCCGAAGCTGGATGCGCTGGCGACGGAAATCGCGCGCGGCAAACGCGAGCGTCGTAACGCGCCAATGAGCAAGCGGAGCGGGAAGCGGGCGTGAAGGCATTGCGGCCACGCCTCATGGAGACGTTTCCGTTCTTTGCCCGGCGGGGGATGGGCTTGAGCGGCGGCATCTCGGTGTCGCCCGGGCTGGCGGCCCATCTGAGGCCGTACTGCAGGTTCGCGGCCTGCGCGGCGGCGACGAGCTGTACAAAGCCCCAGACGATTGCGGCGGGCAGCATCGATAGCTCGAAGCTCATCGCCATTGGCTGTCCCCCAATCTGCAAGAAATCAGCGCGATCCCGGGTGCCATCCGGGAGTTTGGGAATCTCGGGATCGAGGTGATCCCAGGCATATCCGCGCGAGCAGAACAGCACGACGGACGGTTTCAACGTGCTGGCATCGTCCAGCGTGCCGACATAGATGCCGATTAAGTCCGGCTTCTCGTCCGGCTTGTTGTAGATAGGCGAGCCGCAGTTCGGACAGAACCCTTTGCGCTTGACCGCGCCGCTGACGGCAGTGCGCTCGATTTCGCGCACCTCGCCTGTCACCGCGACTGCGCTGCGCGCGAACACGAAGATGGAGCTGTGGCCGCTGCCGGTATCGCGCTGACAGTCGCTGCACTGGCATTGGAAGCCGCGGATCGGCGCGGACGCAATGGTGTAACAAACCGCGCCGCAGGCACAACGACCTGAATATGTCATTCGTCTCCCTCCCAACGGGCCGGCGCGATTTCACACAAGCCGGATATTTGCCGGCCCGCTCACTCGCGCGACATCTTCTCGAACCTCTTCACCAGCCGCTCCCGCTTCAGCCGCGACAGGCGCTGGATCCAGAACATGCCGTCGAGCTGGTCGATCTCGTGCTGGTGGCAGACAGCACGCAAGGCTTCCGACTCCTCTTTGTGCATGCTGCCGTCGAGATCCCGATAGCTGATCCGCACGCGGGCGTGGCGCTGGACCTCGTCGTTGACGCCGGGCATCGAGACGCTGCCTTCGCGATGCAGGATCATCTCGGGTGAGGCCCATTCGATCTCCGGATTGACATAGGTCTGTGCACCGTCCCTGGCGTCGAGCTCGAGCACGACGACGCGCAAGGGCACGCCGACATGCGGCGCCGTGATGCCGATGCCGGGCGCGGCGCGCATGGTCTCGAGCAGATCATTTGCAAGCTCGCGGAGCGCATCGTCGAACGCGGTGACGGGGTCAGCCGGCATCGCGAGCCGGCGGTCGGGATAGCGGACGATCGGGCGAATGGTCATGCAAGCTCCTAGCACTCACGGATGGTTGAAGCATCCCGTTCTTGACGCCCTACCAACTGGAAGGTAGCTAGGGACAATGACCCACGTTTCCTCGACAGATCCTGGCCTGCGCGCGCAGCTTGATCATCGCGGGCGGCTACAATGGTTTCAGCTACGCCGACGTGGCCGAGGTGGTCGGTATCCGCAAGCCGAGCATCCACCATCATTTCGCCAGCAAGGTCGATCTGGTCCGCACGCTCGTGTCGCGCTACCGCGCCGAAGCCGAGGCGGGACTGTCCGCGCTCGAGCGCAATGTCCCTGATCCGCGCGACCAGCTCGAAAACTATGTCGCGTACTGGAAGGCGTGCATCAATGATGCGACAGCGCCGTTCTGCGTGTGCGCGCTGCTGGCCAGCGAGCTTCCGATCCTGCCGGAGGAGGTTGCGCTCGAAGTCCGTGCGCACTTCCGCTCCTTGGCTTCCTGGCTGACGGCCGTCATGGAGCGTGGCAAGCGGAAAGGGCAACTCAAACTCTCCGGCACAGCCCGCGTCGAGGCCGAAGGATTCATGGCGACCATTCACGGCGCCATGCTGTCGGCGCGTGCCTATGGCGATCCAAAGATGTTCGGTGTGATTACCACCCCGCTGCTGGACCGGCTGTCCAACAAGCACTGAGAGACATCGGCGAGACGATGACGATAGCCAGCAAGTGGGCTGGATCGAAGACGGTTTCGTTGTGTGTAAGAAAACTACCAACTAGTAGGTATAGGAGAGACTGCGATGGCGCGATATCAATTGAATCCGGTTCATTGCGACCGCGAGCGATGGCTGAAGCAATATTACTTCGTGCGAGCGGCGTTCTCGGTTGCCTGGGTCGCTGCTGCGTTTGCCGCCGGGGCTTCTTCTCCAGTGATCGCCGGCGCCTTGCTCGTCCTCTATCCCGCATGGGACGCCGCTGCCAACTTCGCGGACGCGGTTCGCAGCGGCGGACTCGCTCAAAGCCGCCCGCAGGCTCTGAACGTTGTGGTCAGCCTGGCGACCACCGTCGCGGTGCTTGTGACCTTGCAGATGAGCATGAACCGGGTGCTCGGAATCTTCGGGGCATGGGCGATCCTGTCGGGATTGCTCCAACTCGGAACGGCCATCCAGCGCTGGCGGAGTTTTGGCGCGCAATGGGCCATGGTGCTCAGCGGGGGCCAGTCGGCTCTCGCAGGCGGCTTCTTCATCTTTCAGGCCACGATGCCCGCGATTCCCTCGATCGCGAATGTCGCGGGCTATGCTGCAGTCGGTGCGCTCTACTTCCTGGTCTCGGCGGTCTGGCTCACGGTCGGCGAGTGGCGGCGTAGCGCGGCTGTTTGAAGCCTTGCCATTCAAGCCTTGTCGCGGACGCTCACCCGTCCGGATAGGGCGTGCCGTCCTTGTGCACGAATCGGCCGTCGGAGTTGGCGCTCATCATGTCGATGTCGGAGCAAATCGTGAGATCGTCGGGCGAGCGAGAGCCGACTTCGAGATAGAGGGCGATGGCGCTCGAACGGTTGATCAAGTGATGGCCGTTGCCGCTGTTTTTCGCGAAGGCGGCGCAGTCACCGGCGCGGAGCACGATCTCGCATTTGTCCTCGATCAGCGTCACTTCGCCTTCGAGGACATAGACGAATTCGTCCTCATGCGAGTGCCAATGCCGCTGGCTCGACCAGTTGCCGGGCGGCAAGCGCATCAGGTTGACGTCGAAATCGGACAAGCCTCCGGCATTGCCGAGCCGCTGCCGGACCCGATCGGCGCAAGGTGCATCGAAGGGCGCGGGGTAGCCGGCGCCCTTGCGGGCGGGTACGGCAGCGATGTCGATTTTCGGCATAAGCATTTCCCTGCAGTTCTCTAGCGTTGCGTGGCCTGGCACATCGCGGAGCGCCAGGCGCGTCGTCGAACCCGGTCACGGATTTCGCCGCATCCGCACGGCCAGTTTCGCACGGCAAGGCCGGATGGCGCGCGAGGAGGCGGACGATCGCGTTAGCGACGGGACGAATTCAATAGCGGCGGGATGATGCCATCATGCAGGTGTTTTGCCCGACGAGTCAAACGGCGGGTCTTCCTTCGCACTGCAAAGAGCTGCGCTGTAAGTCCTTGATCCGACAGCGCCCCGCTACTGTGCATGGGGTTGTTTTCGCGTTTTTTGTTTGGCAGGTCACAAAAGCGTGCCGCAAAAACTTGCGTCGGCCTGTCGGCCCACCATGTTCCCATTCGTCTTCCACCCAGACAGATCTGACGGGAGACCAAAATGAACGCTTCCTCCTATCGCTGGGTGATCGTCGCCGCGGGCGGCTTGCTCGGCTGCGTCGCCATCGGCGGCATGTTTTCGCTGCCGGTATTCCTGCAGCCGATCGCAAAGGACACCGGCTGGTCCGTGACCGGCATCTCCAGCGCCATGACGATCGGCTTTCTGGCAATGGCCTGCACCAGCATGGTCTGGGGCACGTTGACGGACCGGTTCGGGCCGCGGCTGGTGGTGCTGACGGGATCGACGGTGCTGACCGTGAGCCTGTTCGCGGCGAGTCACGCCACCTCGCTGCTGGCGTTTCAGTTCGTCTTCGGGCTTCTGGTCGGAGCGTCCTGTGCGGCGATCTTCGCGCCGATGATGGCGACCGTGACCGGCTGGTTCGACACCCATCGCAGCCTCGCGGTCTCGCTGGTGTCGGCCGGCATGGGCATGGCGCCGATGACGATGGCGCCGCTCGCGGCCTGGCTCGTCTCCGGCCATGACTGGCGCACCTCGATGCAGATCGTGGCGCTGGTGGTCGGCGCCATCATGATCCCGGTCTCGTTCCTGGTGCGCCGCCCGCCGGCGCTCGCGCACGCCTTGGCCGCGCCTGCGGGCGAGGGCGCCGTGCAAGGTGAGATGTCGATGGGAGAGGCGCTGCGCTCGCCGCAATTCCTGATCCTGCTCGCGACCAATTTCTTCTGCTGCGCCACGCATTCCGGTCCGATCATTCACACCGTCTCCTATGCCGTGAGCTGCGGCATCCCGCTGGTCGCGGCGGTGACGATCTACAGTATCGAAGGCTTTGCCGGCCTCGGCGGACGCATCGCCTTCGGCCTGATGGGTGACCGCTTCGGCGCCAAGCGCGTGCTCGTCTCGGGCCTGCTGTTGCAGGCCTTCGGCGCACTCGCCTATGTCTTCGCGCATCAGCTCGCGACGTTCTACGCCGTCGGGGCCGTCTTCGGCTTCATCTATGCCGGCACCATGCCGCTCTACGCGGTGCTGATCCGCGAAAATTTCCCGCTCAAGATGATGGGCACCGTGATCGGCGGCACCGCCATGGCCGGCAGTCTCGGCATGGCCACGGGCCCGCTCGCCGGCGGCCTGATCTACGATGCGTTCTCGAGCTACGCCTGGCTCTATATCGCCTCCTGGGCGATGGGCCTCGGCGCCTTCCTGATGGCGATGAATTTCAAGCCGTTCCCGAAGCCGCGAGCGGAGTTGGCGCCGGCGGCGGCGTAAGCAAGTTCATCGAGGCGCAGCACTAGAGCTGCGCCTCGATCGCGGGCTTGTCGATGATGGACCACACTTGCCGTATTTTTCCGTCGCGAAATCGATAGAACACGTTTTCGCAGAAGGACACGCGCCTGCCGTTCACATCCAGCCCCAGAAACGTTCCAGCCGGTGTGCAATCGAACTTCAGCCGGGCGGCGATGTGGGGCGGATCGCAGACCAGCAGCTCGATGTTGAAATGCAGATCCGGAATTGTGCGAAAATCCTGCTCCAGCATGGCACGATAGCCGGACAGTCCGAATGGTCGCGCATTGTGGGCGACATCATCGTGGACGAACTGTCCGAGCGCGGGCCAATCCTGCCGGTTCAGGCAGGCGATGTAATTGCGGTAGATGTCGGCGAGGTCGGACCTGGTCATGGCGTGCTCCTGCGGCTTCGGCCATAACGCAGCAACAGGGCAATCGGCGCAGGCGCTCACTGACGTTTTTCGAAGAACAGGTCCGGGTAGGGATCGTCATTGAAGCGGGGGATCTCGCTCCAGCCGCTTCGTCGGTAGAGCTGGCTGGCCTCCGCCAGGGCGCTGTTGGTGTCGAGCCGCAATAGCTTGATGCCGAGCCCGCGCGCAGCATCCTCGGTCATGTCCATCAGACGCCGGCCAAGCCGCAATCCGCGCGCCGCCGGTGCGACCCACAGCCGCTTGATCTCGGCATAGCCGTGATCGGTGCCCTTGAGCCCGACGCAGCCGACCGGTAGCGTGTCCGACATCGCGACGATGAACGTGCCGCGCGGGCGGCGCATATCCTTGGCGTCGGGATCGCGCGACAGCGAGACGTCGAACCCCTGCTTGAAGCGGCGGCCGAGCTCGCCATAATATTCGCCGAGGCAATAGCGCGCCTGTTCGCTCCGCGGGTCCATCTCGTCCAGCGTGACGCGCTCGCGCGTCAGCGCGGAAGCAACCAAATCCATCGCCGCCAGCAGCGCCTCGCGTTGCGCATGTTGGGCGAGGAAGCCCTCGGCCTGCGTATTCGACAGCGCCTCGTAGGCCGCGAACTCGCGCCGGCCCGCACGCGTCAACGTCGCGACGCGACGGCGCGCATCGTCCTCATGCGCATTGGTCTCGACCAGCCCTTCGTCCTCGAGGCAGCGGAGGAGGCGGCTCATCAGGCCGGAATCGAGGCCGAGATAGTCGCGAATCTCGGCCACGTCCGAACGTCCATGCCCGATCGCGTTGAGCACGCGCGCCGCCCCCAGTGGCCGCCCGCGTCCCAGGAATGACGTGTCGAGCGCGCCGACAGCGGACGTGACGGCACGATTGAAGCGGCGGACGCGGGAAACAGGGTCGAGCATGATATATCTGACTTTAGTCAGACATATCATCGAAGTCAATCAGTGCACGTTTTCGCTTCACCAGCGAACTGCGCTTCAATCCAGGCCCAGGACCTTGCGGGATTTCCGCGTGAGTTTCGCCGCGATCAGCGCGTGCGCCTGCGCCAGATAGGCCGTGAGCTCGGCGTCCGGCAGCGCGTTGTTGCCGACGAGTTGCACCCATTTGGCGCGCGCCAGATAGGGCGCCGGCCGCGCAAGGCCGTGCTCGATCAGCATGGCATAGGCCATGTTCGAGACCTTGAACATGTAGCCGCCGGAGCGCGCGGTAAAGCCGCCGCCGAGTGCGAACATCTTGCCGCCGACCTTGAACACGGAGGTACCCTCCCACTGCACCACCTTGGTGACGGCGGGCAGGCGCAGGCAGCGGGTTTCGAAAGTTTTGGGAGTCATCGCCTAAGCGATAGCACAGCGTAGGCGGCTTGCAACGCCGCAACGATGGAGCGCCTCTGCGTGCCGCACCGCGTCCGCGATACGAGAGGAACGACCCCACTTGTATCGTGCCGTCCGATCCCCCACACTCCACATCACTCAATCAGTCACAGGAATAAGGTCATGGCTCGCATTCGCTGTATCACCGAGATGGGGATGGGCGTCGACGTGCACGGCAGGGACGCCACCAAGGCGGCGAAGCGTGCCGTTTCTGATGCCATCAGGCATTCGAGCCTCGGCTTCTTCCGGATGATCGACAAGACTGCGAACGACATGTTCGTCGACGTCACGATCGCGGTGCCGAATCCCGAAGCCGTCGACAAGGACGCGGTCGCGAAGGAGCTGCCTTACGGCACCGTCACCGTCAACGCGGTGAAGGGCGGGCTGGAGATTCCCTCGGCTGCGGAGCAGGGTAACGACCCCATCCTCATCGCCAATGCCGCCGTCATCGTCAGCTTCGATAAGGACTAGGCCGGTGTCCGACGGTGACGTGACCCTACTGGATCGCCCGATCTGGAGCGCGCTGACGACCAGCCACAAACATCTGGCCGAGGGTGGCCCGGGAGCGCTGCGCTATCCGGTGGACGTGACGCCTTTTGCCGACATGGTCGACATGTCCGAGACGAGCTTTGCCGAGCTCGGCAATCTCCTGTCGGGCTCGCAGGTCGCCGCGCTGTTCACACCCGAGGCCGTCGACGTTCCCGCCGGTTTCAAGGTCGTGCTGGCCGGACCCTGCGAGCAGATGATCGGCTCCCCGGCCGATAGCCCGCTTCGCGATGCCGAGATCGTCCGGCTGGGTGCAGCCGACGTTCCCGCCATGATGGCATTGACGGAGTTGACGAAGCCCGGTCCATTCGCGCGGCGCACGCACGAACTCGGGACGTTTCTTGGCATCCGCGCCGGCGGCGAATTGGTCGCGATGGCCGGCGAGCGCATGAAGCCGGGCAATTTCGTCGAGATGACGGCCGTCTGCGTCCACCCTGATCATCGGGGGCGGGGCTACGCGCAGGCGCTGCTGGCGGCGGTCGCGCGGCAGATCGAGGCGCGCAGCGAAATTCCGTTCCTGCACGTGTTCTCGAGCAACTCGTCGGCCATCGCGCTGTACCAGCGGCAGGGGATGCGGACTCGGCGCCGCCTGCACGTGACTGCGTTCATGAAGCAGAGATGAGCCGCGCCGTCCGGTCAGGCTTCATATCTGGCGAATTCACGCTATATCGATCCCAACCATCATTGGGGAAACACATGGACGCCAGAACACCTGATTTTTCCGCCACGCGGACAGCAATGCAGAGTTACGTCGATCAGGAGATCATTCCGGGTGCATCCTGGGCGGTGCTGCGGGGCCGCGAGGTCGTCGATCAGCAGTGCGTCGGTTTCGCCGATCGCGAGACCAGCACCGCGCTGCGGCCCGATCACATTTTTCGCGCCTTCTCCAATACCAAGATCTTCGTCACCTGCGCGATCATGCTGTTGGCCGAGGAAGGCCGCATCGGGCTCGATGACGTTGTCGAGAAATTCCTGCCGCAACTCGGCAATCGCAAGGTTCTGAAGCCGGGCGCTTTGAGCCTTGCCGACGTCGAACCGGCGAAGAGCCCGATCACGATCCGGCAGCTTCTGACCCATACCTCCGGCCTCAGCTACGGCATCTTCGATCCCGGCACGGTGCTGTTCAAAAGCTATAACGAGGCGCGCGTTCTCAATCCGTTGACGCCGCTGACCGACATGATCGACCAGCTCGCCGATCTGCCGCTGTCCTTTCATCCCGGCGCGTCCTGGGAATATTCGGTTGCGACCGACGTGCTCGGGCGTGTCGTGGAGGTCGTCTCCGGCAAGCCGCTCGACGCCGTGCTCAAGGCGCGCATTTTCGAGCCGCTCGGCATGACCGACACCGGCTTCCACGTGCCGGACGCGCAGCAGGGCAGGCTGGTCGCGCTCTACAACGGCACGGATGTCCTCGATCCCATGAAGCCCGGCCTCACCCGGGCCGACGACCTGCCTTATCCGCAGGCTTATCGGCGGCAATTCCCGCGGCTGTCGGGCGGCGGCGGACTGGTCTCGACCTTGCCCGACATGCTCGCTTTGATACGGGCGCTGCTTCCCGGCTCGGATGCTCTGCTGAAGCCGGAGACGCTGCGGCAGATGATGACGAACCAGTTGCCCGCCGGCGAGAACATCCGCTTCGCCAATCTCGGCCCGATCCCCGGCAAGGGCTTTGGCCTCGGCGGCGCGGTCACCTTCGCGCCGATGCCGTTCGATCCCCCGAATTCGACCGGCGAATTCCAGTGGGGCGGCCTCGCCGGCACCCATTGGTGGATCTGCCCGCAGGCCAATACCGCCGGTGTGCTGATGACGCAGCGCTACATGGGCTTCTGGAATCCGTTCTTCTTCGAGTTCAAGCGTCTGGCCTATCAGGCCGTCGGAGGCTGATCGCGAAAAAAATTGCAGGTTGCCGCGAATCCTTTCCGGTCGTCGCGCCCTCTCTTGACGGTCGAGGCATTTTGCTTCGGCTCATCTCGGAGGATGTGATGACATTTTACAGAAAGAACATCGGCGGCCTGCATCAGGCCGTGCGGATCGCCTTAGGCGTCGCGGTGGCGGTCGCGACATTCGTGTATCTTACCGGCGCTGCGGCGTGGCTGGTTGCGCTCGGCGGCGCCGGCTTCGCACTGACCGGCCTCGTCGGCTATTGTCCGATGTGCGCGATGGCCGGCATCGGAAGAGGAGGCGCGTCGTGAGCGCGGCCGGGATCTCGCCGGACCTGTTCGAGGCCGCGCGCCTCGGCGATCCCCAGGCGATCGCGTCTCTGCTCGAGACGGCGCAACCGAACATCCGCCGCTACGCCCGCGCCACCTGTCGCAGCTCGGCGGACGCCGAGGATGCGACGCAGGAGGCGCTGTGGATCCTGTTTCGCCATGTCGGCACGATCCGCTCGTGGCTGGCGTTTTCGGCCTGGCTGTTCAGTGTGGTCCGCCGCGAATGCCTGCGGCTTGCCCGCAAGGCAGGCCTCGCGCCGGCGATCGACGACGGAGAGGCGGAGGCGCTGCTGCTGTCGCGTCCTGAGGCCGATTTGCGGATCGACATCGCGGCGGCCTTCGAGGCGCTGCCGCCGCACTACCGCGACGTCGCGCTGATGCGCGACGTCAAGGAAATGACCATCGACGAGATCGCCGTCGCGCTCGGCGCGACCCGGCAGACCGTGAAGGCACGTCTGCATCGCGCCCGCGCCCTGATGCGCGAATATCTGACGAGATGAGCCATGACCGATTATCAAAGACGTGACGACCTGAAATCTATCCCGGCCTTCGTGGCGCTCGCGCCGGTCGAGGCCAACGCGTTCCTTGCGTTCAACCACGCGGTCGAGCGCAAGGACGGATTGATTCCGCCAAAATATCGCGAGCTGATCTCGCTCGCGGTCGCGCTCACCACGCCATGCGCCTATTGCCTCGACGTGCACACTGCGCAGGCGGCGAAGGCCGGTGCAACGCGAGAAGAAGTCGCGGAAGCCGCGTTGATTGCGGCCGCGGTTCGCGCCGGCGGCACGCTCGGCCATGCGTTGTTGGCGCAGCGCCTGTTCGAGCGACATCGGGGCGAGGAACTGGGATAGAGGAGCGGGCGGATGTCCCGCAGAGATCAGGAACTTGCCAAACTATCTCGGCCTCGACGGATTTCGCTTCGGCTGGGTCGTCGCCTGGATCGACCAGCGCGGCGATCACGGCTTTGATTATTCGCCGGGTCTTGCGCGGCTGCTCGCGCTGCCGCATGCCGGGGCGATGATCGACATGCCGATCGGATTGAAATGGAGTGGTTATCGCATCTGCGATTTGCGCGCACGCGAGCTGGTCGGTCCCGCCGTGTTTCTCGGCGCCCGCCGCGATCTCTGGACGTTCGCCGATATGGCGGCAGCCAATCGCCACTACTGGGAGCGCGAGGGCAAGGGCAGGGGCGTATCGGCGCAGCTCTGGAACATCAGGGACAAGATCAGGGACGTCGACGCGATCATGACGCCGGCGCGGCAGGCGACCATCGGCGAAGCGCATCCGGAATTGATTTTTTGGAATTTGGCTGGGCGGGTCCGGCTTGCAAAGAAGACATCGGCGGAGGGCCGCGGGCAGCGCATCGCACTCCTGCAGCAGCGCGGCTTCGGGCGCTTGCCGACATGGCTGACTCAACGACATAGCACCGGCATCGGCGGTGACGATCTGATCGACGCCTGTGCCTGCGCGATCGCGGCACGCGACAGCACGCAGCGGTTCGGCGGGGAGGAGACCGATCCGCGGGGCTTGCGGATGGAGATCAATTATTGAGGCCGTCGGGGTGCGAGGAGCCGGGAAAAAGCTGCAATTATTTGAAGCTTGCAGGAACAGACGACGGCTGGCCCGCGTTCCTCGTGCGAACCGAACACGGAGAAGCTCGTCCGATGAGGGATGTCAGTCAGTTCGCGACCGCGATGCTTGCGCTCGTCTTCACCGGAGCACTGCTCGTCACCGGCCAGCTCTTCATCGAGCAACGCGCACAGCGCGATGTGATGCACGCCACCAACCATTTGCTGCGGCCATTGTGACCTGTACGGGAAAATGACCTGACTACTCGACCTTGCGTCGTTCGTCCGCTCGCCTAGACTAGGCGGCATCTCATGAACGAAGCCGGGGTCCTGATGTCCGATCTGTCCGCCTTTCCCATCACCAAGCGCTGGCCGGCCAAGCACCCGGAGCTGCTCCAGCTTTATTCGCTACCGACGCCGAACGGCGTCAAGGTCTCGATCATGCTGGAAGAGATCGGGCTTCCCTACGAAGTCCATCTCGTCGATTTCGGCAAGGATGACCAGAAGACGCCGGAATTCCTCTCGCTCAATCCGAACGGCAAGATCCCGGCGATCCTCGATCCCGATGGTCCCGGCGGCAGGCCGCTGCCGCTGTTCGAGTCCGGGGCGATCCTGCAATACCTCGCGGAGAAGACCGGCAAGCTGCTGCCGCAGGACGCCGCGCGCCGTTATCAGACCATCCAGTGGCTGCATTTCCAGATGGGCGGCATCGGGCCGATGTTCGGCCAAGTCGGCTTTTTCCACAAATTCGCCGGCAAGGACTTCGAGGACAAGCGGCCGCTCGAGCGCTACGTGGGCGAAGCCAAGCGGCTGCTCGGGGTGATGGAGATGCATCTTGCCGGCCGGCAATGGTTCATGGACGACGATTACACCATCGCGGACATCTCCATGCTCGGCTGGGTGCGCAACCTCATCGGGTTCTACGGCGCCCGCGATCTCGTCGAGTTCAGCCAGTTCAAATCCGTCCCCGCCTGGCTCGACCGCGGGCTGGCGCGTCCGGCGGTCGAGCGCGGGCTGAACATTCCGAAGCGGCCGTGAGATCAGGTTAGCGCCTTTTGGGTCATGTAGAGCGCCATCAGCAAGATGAGGGCGATCATGACCCGGCGCAGCACCGATTTGCTGACGCCATTAGCCGCGCGTGCGCCGAGATCGGTGCCGACCCAGAGGCCGGCAAGGATGCCGATGATGGCAGGCCAGCCGACCATGAGGCCCTTGCTCCAGTAGATCCAGGCCGCCGGAATATTGGTCGGGATGACCGAGAAGACGAGGCTGACGAGCTGGGCCTGATGCTGCGGCACCCGCAGGCCCGCCGCGAGCCCGACGGTGATCGCGAGCCCACCGCCGATGCCCATGAAGCCGGAGGAAAATCCGGCAAGCATGCCGATGAGGAGCAGCGGCAGCCAAGGCAGCTTGTCTCGGTCGCAGGTCTCATTGCTTTTCTCCTCGCGGTCGCGGCGCAGGATCAGGAGAGCGATCAGCGCGACGAGATAGACGACGTAGGTCCATTGCAACACCGAGTCGGACACTGCGGCCGCAGCGTAGCCGCCGCCGGCACCGCCGAAGAGAAACCCGATGCCGATCCAGACGATCCACAGCAACGGGCTGCGATTGCCGCTCTGCCAGTAGCGGCGAACGCCCGCGAGTCCCGTCGGTGGAACCTGCGTGATCAGCGATGTCCCCTGGGCGACGTGTTGCTCGGCGCCCAGTAGCAGTACGCTGAAAATCACGAGGCCGCCTCCGGGACTCGTGCCCATGAAGCCCGATGTCAGCCCGCCGATGAGGCCGACCCCAATGCCTGCGAGCAGGTCATGGACCCACGACATCGCTCAGCTCCTGGTCCGTCGCTTGACGTCGGCCTTTGTGGTGCGAAATCCATCGATCACGCCGGTCACGGCCGCCATGCAGGCCTCGATGTCAAAATCCTGGCCCCAGCATTTTTGCAGCACAAAACCCTGGAAGATCGCGATCAGCACGCGCGCGATCGCTTCCGCACCGAGATCGCGTTTGATGAGGCCGTCATGCTGGCCCCGCTCGACCAGGGCGACGATCAGGGCGCGGGGCATGTCGATGCCTTCCACGACGCTGGTGCGGACGCGGCGGTTGCGTAGGGCTTCGGCCCAGCCATGGATGCCGACACGGCGGCGCGCTTCGCCGGCGGAGTCGGTGAGCCATTGCGCGTAGACGCCGACCAGCGCGTGAAGTCCTTCGATCGGATCGCCGGATCCTTGCGCGACCGAATTGAGCACGGCCTCGCGCCGATGCCGGTCGTCGGCGAGTGCCTCGATCAGATCGTCCTTGCTCTGGAAGTAGAGATAGACCGCACCGTGGCTCAGCCCCGACCGTTTGACGATGTCGGCCATCCCGGTCTGGTGAAAACCGTCCTCGGCGAAGCAGGCAAGGGCGGCTTCGAGAATCTGCTGCCGCCGGCCTTCACGTTGCTTGTCGCTGATTTTCGGCATTCGCCATCCACAAAAAAATGACAAATCAATCGTTTTAGTCGTTCTGCAGGACAAGCGGCTTCGCAACACCTGATATGATAAAAAACGATCAGTCAGTCATTTTTATTATGAAAGGGTATCGTGGTCAAGCCCGAGGAACCGGGGGCCGGGAAACAGGAGGTAACCTTCAAAGGCGCCCCCGGCGGCCAGGAAACGCCCCTTGAGCGCGCGGTCCTAGAACAGCCGTCCGCCGTTCGGCACGGGCTTGCTCGGCTGCACCAGCACGACCTTGCCGTCGGCATCGGGGAAACCGAGGGTCAGCACCTCCGAGACAACGGGGCCGATCTGGCGCGGCGGGAAATTCACGACCGCAGCCACCTGTTGGCCCACTAGCGTTTCAAGCGGATGATTTTCGGTGATCTGCGCCGAGCTCTTGCGCACGCCGATCGCGGGACCGAAGTCGATCCACAGCCGCCAGGCCGGCTTGCGCGCCTCGGGGAACGGCTTTGCATCGACGATGGTGCCGACGCGGATATCGACCGCGAGAAAAGTGTCGAAGTCGATGGTCGGCGATGCGGTCGCGGCTGGATCGTGGGTGACGTGCATGGAGTGTCCGTTCGAAGAGCTGGCATCGTTTTCGCAATATTGTCGCGCGAACCGGAGTTGCGTACAACGCCTTGGGATCACGATACGACGCATGCGCGAGGAACGCTTTGCCCAACATCATCTACGGCATCAAGAACTGCGACACCATGAAGAAGGCGCGCGCCTGGCTCGACAGCCATGGCGTCGCCTACGCGTTTCACGACTACAAGACGGCGGGCGTGGAGAAGGACAAGCTCAAGCAGTGGAGCGAGAAGGTCGGTTGGGAGACGCTGCTCAACCGCGCCGGCACGACTTTCAAGAAGCTGCCCGATGCCGACAAGGAAGGCCTCTCCGAGAAAAAGGCGCTGGCGTTGATGCTAGCGCAACCATCGATGATCAAGCGGCCGGTGCTTGAAGTCGGCGGCAAGCTGCTGGTCGGCTTCAAGCCGGAGATCTATGTCAAGGAAGTCACGACCAAGGAAGCCGCCGCCAAATCGCGCTGACCGCTAGTTCAGCTCGATGATCTCGGTGGGAACACCTGAGCCCTGCTGGTCCGCGAACTCGACCAGTTCGGCCGGCGCGATGCGGCCCGGGGTGCGATGGAACAGGTCGTGGTCGATCACCGCGCGCAATCTCGGGCGCGGCAGCGCGTCATTTCCGCGCATCAGATTCTTGATCTCGAAGCCGCCGTCCTCGCAGAAGGTCTTGAGCGACGCGATGATGTGACAGACCTTGCCGTCGCTCTGGAACGGCAGCAGCAGGCGCTCATAGGCGACGATACGGCCGTAGATGTCATCGACGTCGGCAACGCTGTAGACAGGCAGCCCACGCGCCACGCATTCATGATAGACCGGCATCACCAGGGGCGCGAGACGCGGCCCGATATAGTCGTCGAGCAGAACGCCCTTGCCGGTGTGTCCATAGGCGCGCGAGATGCGCGTGCCTTCGCTCTGGATGGTCAGACGCGGTGTCGGCATCGACGCATCCACCGTATAATAGATCAGATCGGAGAGCTCTTCCTCGAGCCGCGCAGGCTGGTACTCCCAGATCGCCGGGGCCGTCTGCTCGCGCGCATAGAGCCGCAGCCACGTGTTCAGGAGATCACGCTGCCTGATCGACTTGACCACGGAAGGAGCCGCGCTTGCAAAATCCAAGACAATATTCCCGGCGAATAGAAATTCCGGACGCATGAAACCCGCGCATGATCCTCGCTGCGGGAAAATTTTCTATGAAGGCTGGCGCATGGAACGAAAGACCGTTAACGACGGCTTGATGACCGGCGCTTTGCGAACCGGGAAGCCGGGCAGGCGCGACAACAAA
This sequence comes from Bradyrhizobium sp. BWC-3-1, assembly GCF_032917965.1. Lineage (NCBI taxonomy): Bacteria > Pseudomonadati > Pseudomonadota > Alphaproteobacteria > Hyphomicrobiales > Nitrobacteraceae > Bradyrhizobium > Bradyrhizobium sp. BWC-3-1. The sequence continues at coordinate 5,325,044 of NZ_CP136625.1, read as the reverse complement.
ACATGTCCGACTAAGGGAGCATAAGTCTCCCGGCCGGAGGCCTGACCTGCTCAGCTTTCCGCCTTGCCTAACCCCCGTCACCTCCGGCATATTCCGCGCCCGGAGGCGGCGTTCCGGATGGGCTCCAGGGAGTGGCTCCAAGGGCCTCCGGAAAGCCGAAGCAACAAGGATAGCCACGCGCGTTGTGCGGGCAGGGGGAAAACTGTTTGGCCGATGAGTTCATTCTCGAAACGGAAGGCTTGACCAAGGAGTTCGCGGGCTTCTTCGCCGTCCGCGGCGTTGCGCTCAAGGTTCGCCGTGGGAGCATTCACGCGTTGATCGGCCCGAACGGCGCCGGCAAGACGACGTGCTTCAATCTTTTGACCAAGTTCCTCAAACCGTCTGCCGGAAAAATCCTGTACAAGGGGCAGGACATCACCGCGATGGCGCCCGCCGACGTGGCTCGCCTGGGGCTGGTTCGCTCGTTCCAGATCTCGGCGGTATTTCCCCATCTCACCGCGCTGGAAAACGTGCGCGTCGCGCTTCAGCGCCAGCACGGCAGCTCCTTCGATTTCTGGCGCTCCAAGTCCGTCCTCAACCAATTCAACGATCGCGCGCGCGAGCTGTTGAACGATGTCGGCCTCAGCGAGTTTTCCAATACGCCCGCGGTCGAGATGCCCTACGGGCGCAAGCGCGCACTGGAGATCGCAACCACGCTCGCGCTCGACCCGGAGATGATGCTGCTGGACGAGCCGATGGCCGGCATGGGCCACGAGGACATCGACAAGATCGCGGCGTTGATCAAGCGCATCTCCGCGAAATACACCATCCTGATGGTCGAGCATAATCTGAGCGTCGTTGCCAATCTCTCCGACATCATCACCGTGTTGACGCGCGGCCAGGTGCTGGCGCAAGGCCATTACAGCGAGCTCACCAAGGACGAACGCGTCAAGGAAGCCTATCTGGGAGCCGGTCATGGCTGAGACTGCAACGGCGGAAGCTCCCGCAAAGGCCGCGAGCGGCGGCAACCTCCTCCAGGTCCGCAACCTCGAAGCTTGGTACGGCGAGTCCCACATCCTGCACGGGATCAACTTCGACGTGAACGCGGGCGAGGTCGTCACCCTGCTCGGGCGCAACGGCGCCGGCAAGACCACCACGCTGAAGTCGATCATGGGCATCATCGGCAAGCGCACCGGCTCGGTGAAGTTCAATAACCAGGACATCATCCGCACGACCTCGGACAAGATCGCGCGGATGGGAATCGCGTTCTGCCCGGAAGAGCGGGGAATTTTCGCCAGCCTCGATGTCCGCGAGAACCTGCTGCTGCCACCGGTGGTGCGTCCCGGCGGATTGCCGCTCGAGCAGATCTTCGATCTGTTTCCGAACCTGAAGGAACGGCTCAACAGCCAGGGAACCAAACTCTCCGGCGGCGAGCAGCAGATGCTCGCGATCGCGCGCATCCTGCGCACCGGCGCGAACTTCCTGATGCTGGACGAGCCGACGGAGGGTCTCGCGCCCGTCATCATCCAGCAGATCGGCCACACCATTGCGCGGCTCAAGAAGGAGGGTTTTACGATCCTCCTGGTCGAGCAGAACTTCCGGTTCGCATCCACTGTCGCTGACCGCTATTACGTGGTCGAGCACGGCAAGATCATTGACGGATTTTCCAATGCGGAGCTCGCCGCCAACATGGACAAGCTCCACACCTATCTCGGTGTCTAGAACTGCCAACAAGAAGATTCATAGGGAAGTAGCATGATGACAAAGTCGATTGCGTCGTTTCTGCTCGGCACGGCTCTGGCCGTGACCACCGCGGGCGTAGCCTTCGCGCAGGACAAGACCGTCAAGATCGGCGCGCTGTCCGATCAGTCCGGGCTCTATGCCGATCTCGGCGGGCCGGGCTCGACGCTCGCCGCGCAGATGGCCATTGAAGATTCCGGTCTGGCTGCGAAGGGCTGGAAGATCGACATCATCTCGGGTGATCACCAGAACAAGCCCGACATCGGCACCGCGATCGCGCGGCAATGGTTCGACGTCGACAAGGTCGACCTCATCGTCGACGTGCCGAATTCCGGCGTGGCGCTCGCGGTCAACAACGTCATCAAGGAAAAGAACGGCGTCTATATCAACTCGGGCGCGGCGACCTCGGATTTGACCAACGCGCAGTGCTCGCCCAACACGGTGCACTGGACCTACGACACATACATGCTGGCCCACACCACCGGCCAGGCGCTGGTGAAGGCCGGCGGCGACACGTGGTTCTTCCTGACCGCGGACTACGCCTTTGGCGCGGCGCTGGAGCGCGACACCACCGCTGTCGTTACCGCAAATGGCGGCAAGGTGGTCGGCGGCGTCAAGCACCCGCTGAACACGCCGGACTTCTCGTCCTTCCTGCTCCAGGCGCAGGCTTCCAAGGCCAAGATCATCGGCCTTGCCAATGCCGGCGGCGATACCACCAACACGATCAAGCAGGCGGCCGAGTTCGGCATCGTCAAGGGCGGCCAGAAGCTCGCGGCGCTGCTGCTGTTCCTCACCGACGTCAAGGCGATCGGGCTCGAGACCGCACAGGGCCTCAACTTCACCGAGACCTTCTACTGGGACATGAACGACCAGACCCGGGCGTTCTCGAAGCGCTTCGCCGAGAAGATGAAGAACAACGCGCCGCCGACCATGGTGCAGGCCGGCGTCTATGCGGGCGTGCGTCACTATTTCAAGGCACTGGAAGCGCTCGGCGGCAACCCGCATGACGGCGTCAAGGTCGTCGAGAAGATGAAGTCGATGCCGACGGAAGACGATCTGTTCGGCAAGGGCGAGATCCAGCCCAACGGCCGCACCATCCACAATGCCTATCTGTTCGAGGTGAAGAAGCCCTCCGAGTCCAAGGGACCGTGGGACTTCTACAAGCTGGTCGGCACGGTGCCGGGCGACCAGGCCTTCACGCCGCTGTCCGAGAGCAAGTGCGCGCTCTTGAAGAAGTAAGCTAACCGCCCGCAGGCCATCAGGCCTGCGGGCGACTTTCAGGGAACGCCGAAGGGACCAGGTGCGGGATCGATGCAGGCTCTTTACGCTCAGCTACTGGTAGGACTGATCAACGGCTCGTTCTACGCGCTGCTCAGTCTCGGGCTTGCCGTGATCTTCGGCATGCTCAACATCATCAATTTCGCCCATGGCGCGCTCTACATGATGGGCGCGTTCGTCGCCTACTTCCTGCTGAACCTCGGCGGCATCAACTACTGGTGGGCGTTGCTGCTTGCGCCTGTTATCGTCGGCATCTTCGGCATGATCCTGGAACGGACCATGCTGCAATGGCTGACCGGGCTGGATCATCTCTACGGCCTGCTGCTGACCTTCGGCATTGCGCTAATCGTGCAGGGCGTGTTTCAGAACTACTTCGGCTCCTCCGGCCTGCCTTACGCCATTCCGGACCAGCTCAAGGGCGGCATGAATCTCGGCTTCATGTTCCTGCCGGTCTATCGCGGCTGGGTCGTCATCTTCTCGCTGGTGGTCTGCATCGCGACCTGGTTCCTGATCGAGAAGACGCGGCTCGGCGCCTATTTGCGCGCCGCCACCGAAAACCCGACGCTCGTGCGCGCCTTCGGCGTCAACGTGCCGCGCATGATCACGCTGACCTACGGCCTCGGTGTCGGCCTTGCAGCACTCGCCGGCGTGCTGTCGGCGCCGATCAACCAGGTGCGGCCGTTGATGGGCGCCGACCTCATCATCGTGGTGTTCGCGGTGGTCGTGATCGGCGGCATGGGATCGATCATGGGCTCCATCATCACCGGCTTCGCGCTCGGTGTGATCGAAGGCCTGACCAAATATTTCTACCCCGAGGCCTCCAACACCGTCGTGTTCGTGCTGATGGTGCTGGTGCTCTTGGTGAAGCCAACGGGATTGACGGGAAGGGCGGCCTGATATGACAGCCTTGACGGACGACACGCTGCCGGTAACCCCGCGCGCGATCCGCGACGAGATGATCGTGTTCGTGGTGATGGCGCTGCTGCTGGCTTCGGTGCCATTCACGGGGGTCTACCCGTTCTTCGTGATGCAGGCGCTGTGCTTCGCGCTGCTCGCCTGCGCCTTCAACCTGCTGATCGGCTACGGCGGTTTACTGTCCTTCGGCCATGCGATGTTCCTGGGCACGGCCGGCTATTGCAGCGCGCATGCGCTGAAAGTATGGGCGCTGCCGCCGGAACTCGGCATCCTCGTCGGGGTCGCCGGTGCCTTCGTGCTCTCGCTCATCACGGGCTATATCTCGATCCGCCGCCAGGGCATCTATTTCTCGATGATCACGCTGGCGCTGTCGCAGCTCTTGTACTTCATCTACCTCCAGGCGCCGTTCACCCATGGCGAAGACGGTATCCAGGGCATTCCGCAGGGACGCATGTTCGGCGTCTTCGATCTGACCAAGCCCACCGTGCTCTACTACGTGGTGCTGGTCGGTTTCCTCGCCGGCTTCCTGCTGATCTTCCGCATCATCAACTCGCCGTTCGGCGAAGTCCTCAAGGCGATCCGCGAGAACGAGCCGCGCGCGATCTCGCTGGGTTACCGCACCGATCAGTACAAGTTCCTGGCTTTCGTCCTGTCGGGCACGCTGGCCGGCTTTGCCGGTGCGCTGAAAGTCTTCGTGGCGCAGAATGCCTCGCTCACCGACGTGCACTGGTCGATGTCGGGCGAAGTCGTGCTGATGACGCTGGTCGGCGGACTCGGAACCGTCTTCGGTCCCGTGGTCGGTGCCTTCGTGATCATCGCCATGCAGCAATATCTGGCGGGGTTCGGTCAATGGGTGACCGTGATCCAGGGCTCGATCTTCGTGATCTGCGTGCTCACCTTCCGCCGTGGCGTCATCGGCGAAATCGCGCATTACTTCCGGCGGTCGCTGTAAGTCGTTGATATAATAGAAGATGTGTTGACGCGCGAAAGCGGTGGATGATCCGGCTCCACGGGCGTGAGGTGGCACGCGCGTGGATCGAAAATGGTCTATGACAGTTTCATGACGGCCCGCTTGGGCCAGGCCATCATCCAACCGGTAGTCTCTCTCCCATGATGCGATTGTTTCGCGCTTTCCTGCCGAAGGAAGAACGGTTCTTCGACCTGTTCGACCGCCACGCCCAGACCGTGATCCAGGGCTCGATCGCGCTCCAGAGCATGCTCAACGGGGGCGAGGAGACGCCGGTCTATTGCCAGCGCGTCAACCAGTTCGAGAACGATGCCGACAACATCACCCGTGAGGTGCTGACCGCGGTGCGCCGCACCTTCATCACCCCGTTCGACCGCGGCGACATCAAGAACCTGATCACCTCGATGGACGACGCCATCGACCAGATGCAGCAGACCGCCAAGGCCGTGATGCTGTTCGAGGTCCGCAGCTTCGAGCCGCCGATGCGGGAGATCGGCGGGCTTCTGATCGAATGCGCCAATCTGGTCGGCCGCGCGCTGCCGCTGATGCAGAAGATCGGTCAGAACGTGGCCATGCTGACCGCGATCACGGAAGAGCTTGGCAAGCTGGAAGGCCGCGTCGACGATCTCCATGATATCGGGCTGAAGGAACTGTTCCTCAAGCATCGCGGCGGCAACGCGATGGATTTCATCGTCGGCGCAGAGATCTACGACCATCTCGAGAAAGTCGCCGACCGCTTCGACGACGTCGCGAACGAGATCAACAGCATCGTCATCGAGCAAGTTTAGGGCAGGGGCCACGCCGTGGATGTTGCGTTGGGTCTTCCCGTCCTTGTCGGATTGATCGCCGTCGCGCTGCTGTTCGACTTCCTGAACGGCCTGCACGACGCCGCCAATTCGATCGCGACCATCGTCTCGACCCGCGTGCTGCGGCCGCAATACGCGGTGTTCTGGGCCGCGTTCTTCAACTTCGTCGCCTTCATGGTGTTCGGGCTGCACGTTGCCCAGACTATCGGCACCGGCATCATCGATCCCGCGATCGTGGATGCTCAGGTGATCTTCGCCGCGCTGGTCGGCGCCATCGTCTGGAACCTGGTGACATGGGCGCTCGGCATCCCATCGTCCTCGTCTCATGCATTGATCGGCGGCTTGTTTGGTGCCGGCGTGGCCAAAGCCGGCCTTTCAGCGGCGGTCTGGAGCGGGTTGTCCAAGACGGTGATCGCCATCGTGCTGTCTCCGCTGGTCGGCTTCCTGCTCGCGATGGTGCTGGTCGCGATCGTCTCCTGGGCCTCGGTGCGCTCCACGCCCTTTGCCGTGGATCGCGCCTTCCGCATCCTGCAATTCGCCTCCGCCTCGCTCTATTCGCTCGGCCATGGTGGTAACGACGCTCAGAAGACCATGGGCATCATCGCCGTGCTGCTCTATTCGCAGGGCCAGCTCGGCGGCGAATTCTTCGTACCCTTCTGGGTGGTGCTCTCGTGCCAGGCCGCGATGGCGATGGGAACGCTGATGGGCGGCTGGCGCATCGTCCGCACCATGGGCCTGCGCATCACCAGGCTGACCCCGATGCAGGGCTTTTGCGCCGAGACCGGCGGTGCCGCGACCCTGTTCATGGCGACCTTTCTCGGTGTTCCGGTCTCGACCACCCACACCATCACCGGCGCCATCGTCGGCGTCGGCGCGGCCCGCCGCCTCTCGGCGGTGCGCTGGAACGTCGCCAGCTCGATCGTCTATGCCTGGGTGATCACGATGCCGGCCTCGGCCATCGTCGCCGCGCTGAGCTGGTGGGCGGTCAAGATCTTCGTCAGGTAACCAGCTTCAGTCCGACAATGCCGGCGACGATCAGCCCGATGCTGGCGAGGCGGAACGCGGTGGCCGGCTCGCCGAACAGGACGATGCCGAGCGTCGCGGTGCCGACCGCACCGATGCCGGTCCAGACCGCATAAGCGGTTCCAATCGGCAGCGATTTGAGAGCGAGCCCGAGCAGGATGATGCTGCCGGCCATGGCGCCGAGCGTGAGGATTGACGGAACGAGCCTGGTGAACCCCTCGGTATATTTGAGGCCGATGGCCCAGGAGATCTCCAGCAGACCGGCGACGAACAGGATGCTCCAGGCCATGACGACCCTCCATTCAAGGCAGGGTCGTCCCCGCGACTGGTGTGCTGATAGCAAGGGAAGGCCGTCCCTCCCAACCCAAGCCCGATATGGGGCTGGCCGGAAGCCTCCGCAATCACCAGATCAGGCTTGATCAGGCTCATTTTCCCTGCCAAACGCTGCCGCAATGTCCGACATCGCCACCACAGCCGAATCGACGGCCCGTTCCTCGCTTGCCGCTGAAGTGTCGCGGCGGCGTACCTTTGCGATCATCTCGCATCCGGACGCCGGCAAGACCACGCTGACCGAAAAGCTGCTGCTGTTCGGTGGCGCCATCAATCTGGCCGGCCAGGTCAAGGCCAAGGGCGAGCGGCGCAACACGCGTTCGGACTGGATGAAGATCGAGCGCGAGCGCGGCATCTCGGTCGTGACCTCGGTCATGACCTTCGAGTTCGAGGGCCTCGTGTTCAACCTGCTGGACACGCCGGGCCACGAGGACTTTTCGGAAGACACCTATCGCACGCTCACGGCGGTCGATTCCGCCGTCATGGTGATCGACGCCGCCAAGGGCATCGAGGCGCGCACCCGAAAGCTGTTCGAGGTGTGTCGTCTTCGGGATATCCCGATCATCACCTTCATCAACAAGATGGACCGCGAGAGCCGCGACGTCTTCGAGCTTCTCGACGAGATCGAGAAGACGCTGGCGCTCGATACCACGCCGATGACCTGGCCTGTCGGCCGCGGCCGCGAGTTCCTCGGCACCTATGACGTCGTCAATGGCGGCGTGCGCCTGCTCGAAGGCGGTGGCGCCAAAACTGGCGCGGCGCAGCAGATCGAGATCGCCGAGCTCGCCAAGCTCAATGCCAATCTCGACGTGTCGGCGGTCAAGGACGAGCTCGAACTCGTCACCGCGGCTTCAAAACCGTTCGAGCTCGAAGCGTTTCGCGAGGGTCATCTGACGCCGGTTTATTTCGGCAGCGCGCTGCGCAATTTCGGCGTCGGTGACCTGCTGCAAGGACTCGGCAAGTTCGCGCCCGAGCCACGCGCGCAGGAGAGCGACCAGCGCAAGGTCGAAGCCACCGACCCGCGCATGAGCGCCTTCGTGTTCAAGATCCAGGCCAACATGGATCCCAACCACCGCGACCGCATCGCTTTCGCCCGCCTCTGCTCCGGAAAGCTGAGCCGCGGCATGAAGGCGAAGCTCGTGCGCACCGGCAAGAGCATGCCGCTGTCCAGCCCGCAATTCTTCTTCGCGCAGGACCGTTCGGTTGCGGACGAGGCCTATGCCGGCGACGTCGTCGGCATTCCCAATCACGGCACGCTGCGCATCGGCGATACGCTGACCGACGGTGAGGATTTCAACTTCGTCGGCGTGCCGAGCTTTGCGCCCGAAATCGTCCGCCGCGTGCGTCTCACCGATGCGATGAAAGCGAAGAAGTTGAAGGAAGCGCTTCAGCAGATGTCGGAAGAGGGCGTGGTGCAGGTGTTCCGCCCGCGCGACGGCGCACCGGCGTTGGTCGGAGTCGTTGGCGCACTCCAGCTCGACGTGCTCAAGGCCCGGCTGGATGCGGAATATTCGCTCCCAGTCGAATTCGAGGTCAGCGAGTTCCAGCTCGCGCGCTGGGTCTCGTCGGACGACCGCAAGAAGCTCGATACCTTCATCGCTGCCAACACCTCCAGCATCGCCGACGATGTCGACGGCGATCCCGTCTATCTGGCGCGGAACGAGTTCTATCTCGGCTACACAAGGGAACGGGCGGAGGGCATCGAGTTCACCAACGTCAAGGACGTCAAGAAGAAGGGCTAGGGTGGGGCTCCGTCCGCTCCTCACCCTCCGCTGTCATGCCCCGGCTTGACCGGGGCATCCAGTACGCCGCGGCCTCTCGGCTCAACAACGATCGCCTCTGGAATACTGGGTCGTCCGATCAAGCCGGACGACGACACCGTGGGTAAACGCGAGCACGTGAACGCGAATGGCTTGAAGCCGCTTCAAGTCCTACCAATTTGAATGTGGTCGCCCGTTTGGTGCTCCCGATGTTGCGCGCAATCCTCGTGCTGTTCCTGACCGTCTTTGCCGTGATCGCCGCCGATGCGCGGCCGCGACAAATCAACCCAATTCCGTTTTCGCACGAGCCGTGCAGCGTCCTCGATGGCCGGCCCTGCACGCCGTCCTATTGCAGCCCGCTCGAGCCTGGCCCCTGCATTCCCGAGATCGACTATCCCTACGGCCAGAACCTCCAGCTCACGATCCAAAGCGTGCCGGCGGAGGCGGATCGCGCCAAATACCAAAAGCCGGATCACGATCTCGATACGATTGGCGATCTCTTCGCCGAGCTGCGCAGCTGCTGGTCGCCGCCATCGGACAATGCGCGCGCGGGCATGCAGATCGCCGTGCGCTTCAGCTTCAACAAATCGGGCGGCCTGATCGGCCCGCCGCGCCTGACCTTTGCGACCGCAGGCGTGCCCGCCGAGACGAGAACTACCTATCTTAATGCAATCAATTCATCGTTGAACGCCTGCCTGCCGCTGAAGTTCACCGGCGGTTTTGGCGGTGCCATCGCCGGGCGGCCGATCGCGATCCGGTATGTCGACAATCGCGAGATCGGCAAGTAGCGCATCAGTTGCGACCCGCGGCCAATCGATGATACGCCATGGGCTGGGGCGCTGGTTGAGGGGAGAATCTCGTGGGTCTGCTGGTTATGATCCTGGGGCTTGCGCTGTTTTTTGCGGCGCATGTGCTCACGACGAAACGCGAGGCGCGCGCGCAGGCCATCGCGAGAGTGGGCGAGGGGACCTACAAGATCCTCTATTCGCTTGCCTCGCTCGCGGGGCTCGCACTGATCATCTGGGGCTTCGCCCACTACCGCGCGACCGGCTGGATCGACGTCTGGTATCCACCGAAGGCGCTGAAGCACATCACGCTCGCGCTGATGCTGCCCGCGGTCATCCTGGTGGTTGCGTCCTATCTGCGCGGCCGCATCTATGCGACGCTGAAGCATCCGATGCTGGCCGGCATCAAGCTGTGGGCGGCGGCGCATCTTCTGGCCAATGGCGATCTCGGCTCCATCATCCTGTTCGGGTCCTTTCTGGGCTGGGCGGTGTATGACCGCATCACGCTGAAGCGTCGCACCGATGGCGGCGGTCCGCCGATTCCGGTCGGCGGCGTCACCAACGATCTGATCGCGGTCGTGGTTGGAATCGTCGCTTATCTGGCGCTGGCTTTTGCGTTCCATCCCGTCGTCATCGGCGTTCCCGTGATGGGCGGCTAGCCGATCAGCACAAGACAGGACCGCATGCCCGTGCGCGGAAGGTAACGAAAGTAACAAGCCGAGGGCAATCCGATGGACTGGTCGCATTCTCAGATCCCGCCAATGCGGTTCGAGGCGCGCTTCGGCGATCGGGTGGTACCGGCATTTTGCGATCGGCCGTCGAGCCTGTGGGCGATGATTGCGGACGCCTGCGCCCGCAATCCCGACGGCGAAGCGCTGATCTCAGGCGATGTCCGGCTGAGCTGGCGGCAGGCCGTTGAGCAGGGTGCGCGGATCGCGGCGGGATTTCGCAAGCTCGGATTGCAGCGCGGCGATCGTGTCGCGATCCTGCTCGGCAACCGCGTCGAATTCCCGCTGCTGCTGTTTGCTGCCGCGCATGAGGGGCTTGTCACGGTGCTGCTCAGCACGCGGCAGCAGAAGCCGGAAATCGCCTATGTGCTCGCCGACTGCGGCGCCAAGATCCTGATCCACGAGGCGGCACTTGCGGAGCGGCTGCCGGACGCACTGGACGTGCCCGATGTGATCGACCGCATCGCCATCGACCACGATCCGGCTCTGTCGGATTTCGCGGTGCTCGTCGACAACGCCCCGGCCGCGGCGCCGGTCGAGACGAGCGAGGAGGACACCGCGATGATCCTCTACACCTCGGGCACGACAGGCAAGCCCAAGGGCGCGATGCTGGCCCATTGCAACATCGTCCATTCCTCGATGATCCTCATGTCCTGCCTGCAATTGACGGCGGCCGACCGTTCGATCGCGGCAGTGCCGCTCGGCCATGTCACCGGCGTGGTCGCCAACATCACGACGATGATCTGCTGCGGTGGCGCGTTGATCATCATGCCGGAGTTCAAAGCCGGCGAATATCTCAAGCTCGCCGCGCGCGAGCGCGTCACCTACACGGTGATGGTGCCGGCGATGTACAATCTGTGCCTGCTCCAGCCCGATATCGAGAGCTACGATCTGTCGAACTGGCGCATCGGCGGCTTTGGCGGCGCACCGATGCCGGTTGCCACCATCGAGAAGCTCAAGGCGATCATTCCCGGCCTCGCGCTGGCGAATTGCTACGGTGCGACCGAGACCACGTCGCCGTCCACGATCATGCCGGGCGAGTTGACGGAAAGCCATATCGACAGCGTCGGCCTGCCGTGTCCGGGTGCGCGCATCCTGGCGATGGACGCGGACGGGCGTGAGCTGCCGCCTGGGGAAATCGGCGAGCTCTGGATCCAGAGTGCGTCCGTCATCAAGGGCTACTGGAACAATCCCAAAGCCACGGCCGAAAGCTTCACCAGCGGGTTCTGGCATTCCGGCGATCTCGGCTCGGTCGACGCGGAGGGATTTGTCCGGGTGTTCGACCGGCAGAAGGACATGATCAATCGGGGTGGCCTCAAGATCTATTCGGCCGAGGTCGAATCGGTGCTGGCCGGCCATCCCGCCGTGGTCGAGAGCGCGATTGTCGCCAAGGCCTGTCCGGTGCTGGGCGAACGCGTCCACGCCGTGGTGGTGGCGCGTGCGCCGGTGGACAGCGAGGCCTTGCGCGCCTGGTGCGCGGAACGGCTGTCCGACTACAAGGTCCCGGAGACCATGGTGATCACCGCGGAGCCGCTGCCGCGCAATGCCAATGGCAAGGTGCTGAAGCGACAGCTGCGGGAGCTGTTGGGAAATTGACCCGGGGAGGCGGTCTCTCGGGCTGTCCCGGGTGGTTAACGCCTTGATCGGGCTCGCTTTGCCTTGCCACCGCCATATCGTTAGGGTACCCCGCCGCCACGTGGGGACGGGATTCCTGACGCGAACGCTTTGGCGCGCGCACCCGGACGGGCATGGGATTAGCATAAGTGTCTGAATTATTTGACGAAGTCGACGAGGAAGTACGTCGCGAACAGCTCAAGAAGCTGTGGGATAAATATTCGATCGTCTTTATCGCACTGATGGTGCTGATCGTCGCCGCCGTGGGCGGCTGGCGCGGTTACCAATATCTTGAAGCCAAGAAGGCTGCCGAGGCCGGTGCTGCCTTCGAGAAGGCCGCTGAGCTGTCCGAGCAGGACAAGCATGCGGAGGCCGAGGCGGCCTTCACCGAGCTCGCTGCCAAGGCTCCATCGGGCTATCGCACCCTGGCGCGGCTGCGTGCTGCGGCCGAGGCGGCGGCCCGCGATCCCAAGGCAGGCGCCAAGCTGTATGACGACATCGCCGCCGACCGCAGTGTAGGCGGCGAGTGGCAGGATCTGGCAAAGATCCGCGCCGCCGGTCTCCTGCTCGACAGCGCCGGCTATGCGGACATGCAGCAGCGGCTGGAAGCCTCGACCGCACCCAAATCGACCTTCCGTCACACCGCCCGCGAGATGCTGGCGCTGTCGGCCTGGCGCAACAACGATGTGACTGCGGCCCGCAAATGGCTCGACGCGATTGCCGAGGACGGCGAAACGCCGCCCGGCCTGCGCTCACGCGCCGAGGCGCTGCAGGCCCTGCTGCCGCCCGTAGCGAAGAGCTGAGCCGAGAGCTGAGACGAGATACCGACATGCGCCGCACGCCACGCTTGATCGCAACCGCCGTCCTGATCGCCTTCACGGGCGTGCTGGGCGGTTGCTCCAGCTTCGATCCGAGCGACATGCTCGACTTCCTCGACACCAAGAAGAAGCTGCCGGGCGACCGCAAGCCGGTGTTCCCGGAAGGCGTGCCCGGCCTCGAGCAAGGCGTTCCGAAGGATATGTACAAGGGCGCCCAGCAACAGCCCGATCCGAACGGACCCGCCGTTGCGGCTCTGCCCACCGAGCCTGCGCCCGAGCCGAAGCCGGCGAAGGGTGCCAAGGCGAAAAAGACCAGGCAGCCGGCCACCGCAGCCGTCGCGCCGGCTGAGGCGCCCGCCGGCGAAGTCGACGGCGAGGCCCAGCCCGAGGCCGCGCCGCCCGCGGCCACGCCGCCGCCCAGGCAGAAGATCGTGCGCAAGCGCACCACCGCGCCGCCGCCCGATCAATCCGTCCAGCAGGCGCAACCGACCCAGACCACCCAGCAGCAAACGCAGGGCGCCTTCCCGGCGCCCATGCCGAGCGGCAGCTTCTCGCGCTGATTTTTTCATTTCATTGACAGGCGCGGCTCCGGCAGCGCACGAATGACCCATGTCCTTTAAGATTGCCATTATCGGCCGACCCAATGTCGGCAAGTCGACGCTGTTCAACCGTCTGGTCGGGCAGAAGCTCGCGCTTGTCGATGACCTCCCCGGCGTCACCCGCGACCGCCGCGAGGGCGAGGCCAGGCTCGGCGATCTCGACTTCACGATCATCGACACCGCCGGCCTCGATGAGGGTGCCAAGGGCTCGCTGACCGCCCGCATGCAGGAGCAGACGGAGGCCGCGATCGCACAGGCCGACGCGCTGTTCTTCGTGATTGATGCCCGCATGGGCCTCACGCCCAACGATCGCGCCTTCGCCGATTTCGCCCGCAAGGCCAACAAGCCGGTGATGCTCGTCGCGAACAAGAGCGAAGGCAAGCACGGCGATGCCGGCGCGATGGAGGCTTTCGCGCTCGGCCTCGGCGATCCCATCCAGATCTCGGCCGAGCATGGCGAGGGCCTGGGTGAGCTCTATGACGCCTTGAGAGAGCTGATGCCGGAGCCCGTCGAGGAGGATGAGGTCGAGGACGACGAGCCGCTGACGGAGGAAGAGGCGGCCACGCGTCCGATCCGGGTCGCGATCGTCGGCCGGCCCAACGCCGGCAAGTCGACGATGATCAATCATCTGCTCGGCGAGGAGCGCCTGCTGACGAGCCCGGAGGCGGGTACCACGCGCGATTCCATCGCGGTCGAGATCAACTGGAAGGGGCGCGAGTTTCGGGTGTTCGACACCGCAGGTCTGCGCCGGCGCTCGCGGATCGAGGAGAAGCTCGAGAAGCTCTCGGTCGCCGACGCACTGCGCGCGGTGCGCTTTGCCGAAGTCGTCGTGATGATGATGGATGCGCAGAACCGCTTCGAGGAGCAGGATCTTCGCATTGCCGACCTGATCGAGCGCGAGGGTCGGGCCGTCGTGCTCGCCGTCAACAAATGGGACCTGATGGAAAGCAAGGGCGGCGGCGCGATCTCGAACCTGCGCCGCGATGCCGATCACTTGCTGCCGCAGATCAAGGGCTTGCCGATCGTCGCCGTCTCCGGCTTGATGGGCGAGGGCATCGATCGATTGATGCAGGCGATCCAGGATGCCTATGCGCTTTGGAACAGGCGTGTGTCGACCGCGGCGCTGAACCGCTGGTTCGAGGAGGCGGTCCAAGCCAATCCGCCGCCGGCCGTGTCCGGACGACGACTCAAGCTGAACTACATCACGCAGACCAAGGCCCGCCCGCCAAGCTTCGTGTTGTTCTGCTCGCGTGCGGACGCGGTACCGCAGTCGTATCTGCGATATCTCACCAATTCGCTGCGTGAGGCCTTCGAGCTGCCCGGCACGCCGGTGCGTATCACCTTGCGCGAGAAGGCCAATCCGTTCGCCCACAAGCGCAAGCGGCCGTCGTGAGCAACGACGCCGGCGAGGCGATGGCGCAGGGCGCAGCGCCAGTCCGGCGCGGTGCGGTCGCCTTCATCTTCGTCACCATCCTGCTCGATATGCTCGCGCTCGGCGTGATCATGCCGATCCTGCCAAAACTGATCGAGAGCTTCGTCGACAACGACACGGCCCATGCGGCCCGCATCTTCGGCCTGTTCGGCACCGCATGGGCGCTGATGCAGTTCGTATTCTCGCCGGTGCTCGGCGCGCTGTCGGACCGCTTCGGGCGGCGGCCGGTGGTGCTGCTGTCGAATTTCGGGCTCGCGGCCGATTACGTGCTGATGGCGCTGGCGCCGTCGCTGGTCTGGCTGTTCGTCGGCCGCGTCATCTCGGGCATCACCTCGGCCAGCATCTCGACCGCCTTTGCCTATATCGCCGACATCGCGCCGCCGGAGCGGCGCGCAGCGGTGTTCGGCAGGATTGGCGCTGCATTCGGCGCCGGCTTCGTGCTGGGCCCGGCGCTGGGCGGCCTGCTCGGCGATATCGATCCGCGCCTGCCGTTCTGGGCCTCGGCGGCCTTGAGCTTCGCCAATGCGCTCTATGGGCTCTTCGTCCTGCCGGAATCGTTGGCGCCGGACAAGCGCGCGCCGTTCCGCTGGAGGAGCGCCAATCCGCTCGGAGCGCTCCGCCTGCTGCGTTCCAACGCGGTGCTCGCCGCGCTGTCCGTCGTCAATTTCATCGCGCAGGTCGCGCATGTCGTGTTGCCCTCGACCTTCGTGCTCTACGCCACTTATCGCTACGGCTGGGATTCGAAAACCGTGGGGCTGACGCTGGCGATGGTCGGCATCTGCGCGATGGTGGTGCAGGGGCTCGCGATCGGCCCGATCGTGCGTGTGCTCGGCGAGCGCAACGCGTTGTTGCTGGGCCTGTGCTGTGGCGCGATCGGCTTCGTGATCTTCGGCGCGGCGCCGACCGGACCGCTGTTCTGGATCGGCATTCCCGTGATGTCGCTTTGGGGCATTTCGGGCGCCGCCATGCAATCGCTGATGACGCGGCTGGTCGCGCCCGATCAGCAGGGCCAGTTGCAGGGCGCGACCGCGAGCGTGCAGAGCGTGTCGCAGCTCGTCGGCCCGTTCCTGTTCACGCTGACCTTTTCATATTTCATCGGCGCCAGCGCGCCGTGGCAGCTGCCCGGCGCGCCGTTCCTGCTCGCGGCGGTGCTGATGGTGGTGTGCGTGGCGATCGCGGTACGGGCGCTGGCTGTCGCCAAGGGGACTTGAAGAGGGCCGTCATGGCCGGGCTTGTCCCGGCCATCCACGTTCTTCGTCCGGTCCAGAACGTAGATGCCCGGGACAAGCCCGGGCATGACGTCGTGGAGGCAGTTGCGCAAGCTACGCCCTTACTTCTTCACCAGCGGGCACTCGCTGTCCTTGAGCGGCTTGGCGGCGTCTTCCGCCGCGATCGTGGCGATCTGCTTGTAGTAATCCCACGGTCCCTTCGATTCTTCGGGCTTCTTCACCTCGAACAGATAGGCCGGGATGAGACGACGCCCGTCCTCGCGCAGCGGGCCCTTGCCGAACAGCGGATCGTCGGTCGGAAGCTCCTTCATCTTGGCGACGACCTTGGCGCCGTCATGCGGATTGCTGCCGAGCGCGTCCATCGCCTTGAGATAATGCAGCACCATCGCGTAATTGCCGGCCTGCGTCATGGAGGGCATCGCATTCTTGTTGGCCAGCGCCGAGAATCGCTTCGACCAGGCGCGGGTCTGCTCGTTCATGTCCCAGTAGAAAGATTCCGTGAAGGTCAGGCCCTGGGCGGTCTTCAGACCTAGTGAATGCACGTCGTTGATGAACAGCAGCAGCGCCGCGAGCTTCTGCCCGCCCTGCACAATGCCGAACTCGGCGGCCTGCTTGATCGAGTTCGTGGTGTCGCCGCCGGCATTGGCAAGGCCCACCACCTTGGCCTTGGACGATTGCGCCTGCAGCAGGAAGGACGAGAAGTCCGCGGTATTGATCGGATGCTTGACGCTGCCGAGCACCTTGCCGCCGTTCGCAGTCACGACCGCGGTGGTGTCGCGTTCGAGCGCATGGCCGAAGGCATAATCTGCGGTCAGGAAAAACCAGCTGTCGCCGCCGGCCTTGGTCAGCGCCTTGCCGGTGCCGTTGGCCAACATGTAGGTGTCGTAGGTATAGGAGACCGTGTTCGGCGTGCAGGCCTTGCCGGTCAGGTCGGCGGAGGCCGCGCCGGAATTGAGCAGCACCGAGTTCTTTTCCTTGACCAGGTTGCTGACCGCCAGGGCGACACCGGAATTCGGCGTGTCCGCGATCGCGTCGACCTTGTCGTTGTCGATCCATTGCCGGGCAATGTTGACGCCGACGTCCGGCTTGTTCTGATGGTCGCCGCTGATGACGTCGATCTTCCAGTCCTTCTTGAGCAGGCCGGAATCCTCGACCGCCATCTTGATCGCGACCACGGAGTTAGGGCCGCCGATGTCGGCATAGAGGCTCGACATGTCGTTGAGCACGCCGATCTTGACAGTCTTGTCCTGAGCGAAGGCGGATGTGGCAAAACCGAAGGCGGCACAGGCCAGAAGGGCCGCAGAGCGGCGCGCGAACGTCGTCGTCATAAAAGGTTTCCTCCATTGTCAAACATGCGGACGGCTCTCTTGAACGGAGCCTTGTTCCGGCTGATGGCTCTACCGTGTCCCACGGCCGGCGGCAATGCGCCTAAAGCCGGATGACGCTGCGTCGCAGCGTCATCCCTCCGTTAACTTTTGGGCAAAATGCGTCGAGAGGCTATTTCAGCGCGTCCGATGTCAGCTTGAATTTCTGGATCCGCTTTCCGGTGTCGACCTCGGCGGTATAGACGTTACCCTTGGCGTCGATCGCCATGGCATGCACCCAGTGGAATTGTCCGGCATTGCGGCCATTGTGCCCGAAGCTGCCGACCACGCTGCCGTCCTCGCGCCTGATCACCCTGATCTCGTTGTTCTCACCGTCGGCGCTGAGCAGCCAGGTCTGCTTCGGATCGGGCCAGATCGCGATGTCCCACACCGCGCCGTTGCCGAGCGTGTTCTTCTCGAAGAAGAACTCCTTCACGAAGGTGCCGTCCGTCTTGAAGACCTGGATGCGGTTGTTGATGCGGTCGCAGACGTAGACAAGCCCGTCATTGGCGAGCTTCACGCAGTGGACCGGATTGCCGAATTGCTGCGCAACCGGCGCCTTGGGATCGTAAGGAGCCTGCTTGGTATCGTCGGGCTTGTTGCCGTAGGCGCCCCAGTGCCGCTTGTAGGCGAGCGTGGTCGCGTCGAACACGATGACGCGGCGATTGCCGTAGCCGTCGGCGACGTAGATTTCGTTGGCGGCCTTGTCGATCGCGGTCTCGGCGGGCTTGCCGAGCTGGGTCGTGTCGTTGCTGCCGAGGCTCGGCGCGATCTTGCCGATCTGCGCGACGAACTTGCCGTCGAGCGTGAATTTCAGGATCGCGTTGTCATTGTCGGCATTGCCGCCGACCCAGACGAAGCCGCGCTCGTCGACTTCGATGCCGTGCTCGCGGCCAACCCATTCATAGCCTTCGCCCGCGCCGCCCCACGATCGCAGCAGATTGCCATCCGTGTCGAATTCGAGCACGGGCGGCGCCGAGACGCAGCATTTCGAGCGCGGCGGAGTGAGGCTCGCGCCTTTCTCGTCGTCGGTGAGCGAGCGGGGACGATGGATCACCCAGATGTGGCCCTGCCAGTCGACGGTAATGCCGCCGACCTGGCCGAGGATCCAGTTGTTCGGCAACGGCTTTGGCCAGGAAGCATCGACCGCGAAGGTCGGGACATCGCCGGCGGTCGCCGCGCCCGGAAGCGCAAACGCGACGGCCACGATCAGAACGGAGAGGACGCGAGAGACATTTGCGAGCGCACGCTTAAAGCCTGCGCGATTCCGCCATGGCGCCATGGCAACCTCCCTTTATTGGCTTGCGGCTTGCTGCCGCTTGAGCGCGGGCAGTCAATCGCGGGGAGGCCGTCAAGTCAATCAGGCCGGCGAGCGGAAGCTCATCAGGCTGCGGGTCTTGTAGTCGTAGAACTTGCCGGTCTCGGTCCAATCAGGCGCGCACATCGGCACGATGAATTCGGCGACCTGCTCGGCTGTATCGAGCGTCGTTGGGTCTTCGCCCGGCATCAGCGTCGCGCGCATCCGGGTGCGGACGGGGCCCGGATTGAACAGATTGACGCGCAGCTTGGTGTTCGCGGTCTCCTGCGCCCAGGCGCGCGCCAGCGTTTCCAGCGCCGCCTTGGAGGCGGCGTAGGGGCTGACATAGCCGGTCGCCTTGTTGGCCGCGCCGGAAGTGACGAACACCGCGCGGCCGGCGTCCGACTGCTTGAGCAGCGGCTCCATGCAGCGGATCAACTGGAAATTCGCGGAGACATTGACCGCCATCACGTCGGTGAAGGCCTTCAGCTCGATATGGCCGATCGGCGAGGAGGGGCCGAGCACGCCGGCATTGCCGACCAGGATGTCGAGCTTGCCGTAGCGTTCGTGCAGGCCGGCGCCGAGCCGCGCGATGCCGTCGGAATCGGTGAGGTTGAGCGGCACCAGCGTGGCGCTGCCGCCGTCCTTGCGGATCTCGTCGTCGAGCTCTTCCAGCCCGCCCTGCGTGCGCGCGACCGCAACGATATGCGCGCCGGCCCTGGCCAGCGCTTTTGCCGTGGCGAAGCCGATGCCGCGCGAGGCGCCGGTGACGAGAGCGATGCGGTTGGCGAGGGGATTTGTCATTGAAAGGTTCTATCCAGCGTCGTCCTGGCGAAAGCCAGGACCCATACGCCGTGACGTTTATGGCTAGGGAAGATGATTGTCACACCTTCTTCGAACCAGAAAGGCCTGTGGTAATGGGTCCTGGCTTTCGCCAGGACGACGAGCCTAGCTCGCCTCCGCAAGCAGCGACAATTGCCGCGGCTGCTGCTCGGTCTGGGTCTGGTCGGTGAGGTGGGTCGGATACGCCCCGGTGAAGCAATGATCCGAGAATTTCGGATTGGCGGGGTCGCGGCCGGGCTCGCCCATGGCGCGGTACATGCCGTCGATCGACAGGAAGGCGAGCGAGTCGGCGCCGATGATCTCGCGCATCTCTTCCAGCGAATGCGTCGCCGCAAGAAGACCACCACGGTCCGGCAGGTCGATGCCGTAATAGTCGGGATAGAGGATCGGCGGCGAGGCGAGGCGGAAGTGCACTTCCTTGGCGCCGGCATCGCGCATCATGCGCACGATCTTCTTCGAGGTGGTGCCGCGGACCAGCGAATCGTCGATCAGGATGATGCGCTTGCCTTCGATCGCGGCGCGGTTGGCCGAATGCTTCATGCGCACGCCGGATTCGCGGATCGCCTGCGTCGGCTGGATGAAGGTGCGGCCGACATAGTGGTTGCGGATGATGCCGAGTTCGAACGGGATGCCGGAATGCTGGCTATAGCCGACCGCGGCGGGCACGCCGGAATCCGGCACCGGCACCACGACGTCGACCGGCACGTGGCTCTCGCGCGCGAGCTGCGCGCCGAAGGCCTTGCGTACCTCGTAGACCGAGCGGCCGTGGACGATGGAATCCGGACGGGAGAAGTAGATGTATTCGAAGATGCAGGGGCGCGGCGCGATCGGCGGGAACGGCTTGTGGATGTCCTGGCCGCTCTCGTCGAACACGATGACCTCGCCGGGCTCGATGTCGCGGACGAAGCGCGCGCCGATGATGTCGAGTGCGCAGGTCTCGGAGGTCAGGATCGGGCAACCATCGAGCTCGCCGAGCACCAGCGGACGGATGCCGCGCGGATCGCGCGCACCGACCAGCTTCTTGTTGGTCAGGGAGACCAGCGCATAGGCGCCCTCGATCTCGCGCAACGCGTCGATATAGCGTTCGATGAAGCGGCTGCGCCTCGAGCGCGCGACGAGGTGCAGGATCACCTCGGTGTCGGTGGTCGACTGCATCATCGCGCCGTTCTTCACGAGCTCGCGGCGCAGCGTCAGGCCGTTGGTGAGGTTGCCGTTGTGGGCGACCGCAAGGCCGCCGGCATTCAGTTCGGCGAACAGGGGCTGCACGTTGCGCAGGATCGTCGCGCCGGTGGTGGAATAGCGGACATGGCCGACTGCCATTGTGCCGGGCAGGCGATCGATCACCTCGCGGCGGGAGAAGGTGTCGCCGACGAGGCCGAGGCGGCGTTCGGAATGAAAGCGGCCGCCGTCATAGGAGACGATGCCGGCTGCTTCCTGGCCGCGGTGCTGAAGGGCATGGAGGCCGAGCGCCGTGATGGCGGCGGCATCGGGGTGGCCGTAGATGCCGAAGACGCCGCATTCCTCGCGCAGCGTATCCCCCTCCAGATCGTCTTGAAGTTCCAGCGCGGCCGGGCCGAGATCAAGTAGGGCGTCCTGGTCAGGATTTCGCATCTCGTCCGAGCCTCTCGTTAGGGCTTAATCAACGCGCCGCGGGTTTCTCGATCAGCTTTTTAAGGCTGTCACGAGCCGGTTTGCTGTATCCGTCGCCACTGCCCGAAGGCTGCTGCTCGGAATCAGTTTGCTCTTCATCTGGTTTGTTTTTCTTGAATCTCTTCAAGATGGTGTTCTCGGGGTCGTCAGGCAAGAGGGCCATCAGCCAATCCCCGGTTCCCTGCAGCACCACGCGGGATTTGGCCCCCGTGACCCAATCCGGGCGCTGCTTGTCCGGCACGAGCCAGGTGAAGAACAGGAAGGCGACCACGACGATCAAAAGTCCGCGCGCCAGCCCGAACAGAAAGCCGAGGGTGCGGTCCAGTGCGCCGATGCGCGAATCCAGGATCATGTCGGAGATCCGGACCGTGATCACGGAGACCACGACCAAAGTGCCCACGAACACGCCGGCAACCACGACCACGCTCGCGACGGTATCGTTGTTGAAATAGGTCTTTGCGGTCGGCAGCAGCTTCGAGAATGAATAAAGCGTGACAATCGCCGCCGTGCCCCAAGCCGCGATCGACAGGATCTCGCGCATGAAGCCGCGAACCATGGCGAGCAGGCCCGAAATCAGCATCACACCGAGCAGGATCAGGTCGAGGATGGTTACTGGCATCGGCTGGTCTGGTCCGCTCGTACTTCAAGGTGCTCAGCGAATCGGTGCTTGGCCGCCGCCCTAAGTGAGGGCCAGACGACGTTCCCGGCAAGGCCGCAACCACACAATCCCATGCTGCTTTTGTGACGGCTGTATAGCGGCGAGGGCGGGGGACGTCACCACCGGCTAACCCTCTCCACGGCGGAATCTTGCTGGTGTGGCATTTTTCTCTGCCGGTGCGCTCGAGTCGCCCCGCCGGGAGCCGCGTGCGGCGATCTCGGCGACCAATGTCGTCAGGCTGTTGATCGCGTTCAGCGACAAGCCGGCATCGCCGCCGGCTTCGCCCCGGGCCGATTCGGGCAGAACGGCACGCTGGAAGCCGAGTTTTGCCGCTTCTTTCAGCCGGGCCGGGGTCTGCGCTACCGGGCGCACCACGCCGGACAGCGAGATCTCGCCGAAATAGACCGCATCGGAGGGCAACTGCGCATTAACCAGCGAGGACACCAGCGCCGCCGCGGCGGCCAGATCAGCCGCGGGCTCGTGGATGCGCAGGCCGCCCGCGACGTTCAGATAGACGTCGTGGCCGGACAGCTTCACCCCGCAATGGGCTTCCAGCACCGCCAGCACCATCGATAGCCGGCTCGGATCCCAGCCCACCACGGCCCGGCGCGGGGTGCCGAGCGAGGTCGGCGCCACCAGTGCCTGCAATTCGACCAGAACGGGTCTTGTACCCTCGATACCCGCGAAGACTGCGGTGCCGGGCGTGCCGAGATCGCGCTCCGACAAAAACAGCTCGGAAGGATTGGTGACTTCGCGCAGGCCAAGCCCGGTCATCTCGAACACGCCGATCTCGTCGGTCGGCCCGAAACGATTCTTCACGGCGCGCAGGATGCGGAATTGCTGCGAGCCTTCGCCCTCGAACGACAGCACCGCATCGACCATGTGCTCGACCACGCGAGGGCCGGCGATCTGTCCGTCCTTGGTTACATGGCCGACCAGGATGATGGCCGCGCCGGTCCTTTTGGCAAAACGGATCAGGGCCTGCGCCGAGGCGCGCACCTGCGTCACCGTGCCGGGTGCCGATTCCACCGTGTCGGTCCACATGGTCTGAATCGAATCGATCACGATCAGCCGCGGCACCGCGCCCTCAGACAGCGTCGAGACAATGTCCTCGACCGACGTTTCGGCGGCGAGCTGCACCGGCGCATCCGACAGCCCGAGCCGTTCGGCGCGCAACCGCACCTGCGCGACCGCCTCTTCGCCGGAGATGTAGACGACGCGGTGTCCGGCGCGCGCGAGCAGGCTTGTGGCCTGCGTCAGCAGCGTCGACTTGCCGATGCCGGGATCGCCGCCGACCAGCAGCACCGAGCCGCGGACAAAGCCGCCGCCGGTCACGCGATCGAGCTCCGTCATGCCGGAGGACAGGCGCGGGGCGTCCTGGGTTTTTCCGGACAGGCTCTCGAGCGCGAAGGTCCGCCCCTTGCGCTTGGAGCGGATCGACACCGGCACGCTGCCGGTCGTGTCCTCCTCCGCGAGCGTATTCCACTCGCCACAGGACTCGCATTTGCCCTGCCAGCGGTTATAGGCCGCGCCGCAGTTCTGGCAGACGAAGGAAAGTGTGTTCTTGGCCATGGGGACAGCGAGTCCGGGGACAGCGAGTCGGGGGTTTCAGGTTTGCTGATAGCACGGAATGACGGGTCGAGAGAGTGAGCCCCGGCGCCCCCCCGAAGCCCGGCTACGGCTGCGCCGCGTTCCAGAGCATGGAGAGGCCGGCCGCGATCATGATTGCGTCCATCACCAAGCGGAACATCTCCGGCTTCAAGCGCAGCACGAAGCGTTTGGCGATGAAGGCGCCCGCCATCAACGACGATCCTGCGACCAGGCCTTTGACGAACACATCGCCAGTCAGCGCGCCGAAACGTTCGAAAGTCACGGATTTCGCAACATAGAGCCCGAGCGAAGATGCCGCTTCGGTGGCGAGGAAAGCGCCGCGGGACAAGCCGTAGAACAGGAATAGCGGCACGCTGAGCGGGCCGGTGGAGACGACGATGCCGGTGAGATAGCCGATGACGGCCCCGCCGATCGCCAGATGCCAGAGATTGGCCTTGAGATCGTGCCGCGCCAACCAGTGCCGAACCGGCACCATCGCGATCAGGAAGACGCCGATGGCGAGATCGACGGCGTGCGAGGGCAGGGCCAGCAGCGTCCGCGCGCCGAGCACGGCGGCTGGAATGCCTGTCACCGAATAAGCCGTGCAGGCCCGCCAGTCGACCTCGCGCCACCAGGCCAGGATTCGTGACAAGTTGGCCATGACGGCGGCCAATGCCATGATCGGCACCGCCTCCTTTGGCCCATAGGCATAGACCAGCACCGGCATCAGCATGATCGACGAGCCCGTGCCGACGATGCCGGAAATGGTGCCTGCGACGAGGCCGACGATCAGGACGAACAAGAAAGCCAAACCAGTCTCCACGAATCGGGAGAGTTTAGCCGCGGCCAGCGGCGCGGGCGATCCGCGAGGCGAGAGAACCTTATCTTGCCGAGAGCCCGGCGTTAACCATCGCCGACGGTTCCAGTCTGAGCGAAATCGCTTCGAAGTTTCTTAAATCTTACTGGGTACCTCTCTTGGGCATAGTGACCTGGGGGAAGAAGAGTATGGGTAAGCGAGCCAAACGCGGAAAGGCGCAGACGTTCGCAATCCCGATGGCCGCGAGAGTTGCAGTTGGCGCCGTCGCCGTCGCAGCGTTGGGGTACGGCTTGCTGTCCCGACCGGCGAACGTGCAACCGGCACGAAAGCCGTCCGCGCACGAAGCCCAAGCGTCATCAACTCCGGTTTACGTCTCAACGCCTGTTCATGCATCAGCTCCGACGCCGGCTTCGGCTCCGCTTACGGCCCCGGCGCCTCTGGTCGAACCGCCCAAAGCGGCTGACGTTCCCGGAGCATTCGTGCGGCAGGTGGTTGACTACGCCAGCCGCCAGACGCCGGGCACCGTGATCATCGATACCAAGAACACATTCCTCTATCTCGTTCTGAACGACGCGCAGGCACTGCGCTACGGCATCGGTGTTGGCCGCGAAGGTTTCACATGGTCCGGTGAGCAGACTGTGGCTCGTAAGGCAGAATGGCCGGATTGGCATCCGCCTGCGGAGATGGTCTCGCGTCAGCCTTATCTGCCGCGGTTCATGGCAGGAGGTCCTGGCAACCCGCTCGGCGCTCGGGCGATGTATCTGGGCGACACCGAATATCGAATTCACGGCACCAACAAGCCCGATACGATCGGGAAGCGGGTCTCGTCCGGCTGTATCCGACTGACCAATGAGGACGTCGTTGACCTCTATGATCGCGTGAAAGTCGGCGCGAAAGTGATCGTGCTTCCGACGACCGTTGCCCGCCGAGCACCCCAAGGAGCGCCAGCCGACGCCGCGTTCCGGTTACCGGACCCGGCATCACCGCCGAACCGGCCCTCGGCAACTCACGCGCAGATGCCGTCATCTGGAGCGAAGATCGCCGAGGCGCAGTAATTCGTCCTCCGTCCTCATCCTGAAACGGAGGACAAGGAGGCAATTCAAGTCGCCTACGAGGTCATCCGGCCCGAAGCTTGTGACAGGCACAACAATTTATGGCTTGTAGGGCGGAGGACAGACCACCACCTCGCCCGGAGAACTTCTCCGGCACGGCTCAGTCACCCGGATTGCGGTATGAGTATAAGCGTAGCTCAGAGCTGCGCCGGTTAGAGCAGCACCAAGGATTGCAATTTGCCATCGCAATTTCATGCCTTCGACTTCCCGAAGAGGGGCGTCGACGCGCTGCCCCTTCATATCGAAGCCCGAGCTGTCTCCCGTAGGCCCTTCGCATCGCATGACGCGCTGCTGCGATGAAGTCCACGCTCAACCGTGTCGACGACCACTTCTGAAAACATCCCGCCAGTGTTTGCCCGACGCGTCAAATCAGTGTTTCGGAGCATGCGTAACCCATTGATTTGCCAGCCATCGGCTACTGTGCATGGGGTTGTTTTTCATGTTTTTGTTGAGTTGGCGCGGCAAGTCGGTGCTCGCAGCACATGGGGCAAGTCCGGCTACGCGCTGCTGACAGCATGTTGGCAGCAGGGTCCGGCTACGACCATCTCCTGACAAAACAAAGAGTGGGTCATGCGGGTCGAGGGAAGCTGTCATTGCGGTGAGACGGTGTTCGAGGTGACGGAGGCGCCCGCGAGCGTCACCCGTTGCACCTGTTCGCTCTGCGCCAAGCGCGGCGCGTTGTGGGCCTATTACACGCCGGCGCAGTTTCGGCTGCTGTCGCCCGCGGAGAACGTCGCGACCTATCTCTGGGGCAGCCGCACCGTCAAACACCATTTCTGCGCAAGCTGCGGCTGCGGTACCTATTCGGAGTCGCCGGACTGGTCGACCGGCAAGCCCGATTTCGACAATCCGAGGGTCGCCGTCAACGCGCGCCTGTTCGACGAGTTCGATCTCGAGACCGTGCCGGTGACCATGATCGATGGCAAGAATTTATGGTGAGCATGCGCTCTCGCGCATGTCTGCTGCTCGTCCGTGCTCTTGAGGCCCTCTTGAAAAGCTGATCTGTTTCCGGCCCGACAGAAAAAGGGGAGGAAGCCGATGATGCGTCTTTTCGCGCGAGTGATGCTCGCGATGTGTCTGGCCGTTGTAGCCGGCTTCAATGCGCAGGCGCAGACCAGGCCCAAGGTCACGACATCAGGACCGGATTTCCCCAAGGCCGCGCTGTTCGTCGGCAACAGCTTCTTCTATTACAACAACGGCATGCCCGGGCATCTCTCCTTCATGGAGCGGGCTGCGGACCCTGAAAACAAGACGGCCTATCGCAACACCATGGCGACGATCGGCGGTTCCGGCCTCGATTGGCATGACATGGACAACCTGCTGCGGCCGGGTGGCCTCGGCGCCTATTCGTTCGACGAGCAGAACAACGTCGTCTTCAACAAGCCGGGCAGGCAGTACGACGCCGTCGTGATGATGGATTGCAGCCAGTGCCCCATCCATCCGCAATTGAAGGACGCGTTCACGACCTTCGTAAAGAAGGACAGCGAGATCGTCCGCGCCAACGGCATGCGGCCGGTCTTGTTCATGTCCTGGGCTTACGCCGACAAGCCTGAGATGACGGAAGCGTTGGCCGAGGCCTACACAATCGCAGGCAATGCCAATGATGCGCTGGTGATCCCCGCAGGTTTTGCCTTCGCGCGCGTGCGCAAGCTGCAGCCCGAGCTCAATCTGTATGCGCCGGACAAGCGGCACCCGAGCCCCGCAGGCACATATCTGGCGACCTGCGTGACGTTCGCCGCGCTGACCGGCCGCTCGCCGGTCGGCAATTCCTACACGATGGGACTGGACGGCCCGACGGTGGAGCTGCTGCAGAAAGCAGCGTGGGACACGGTGCAGGAGTATTACGGGCGTTGACCTAGCGCAGCACGACCCACGCCGGTGCGTGGTCGCTCGCGCCTTCTTCGCCGCGAACCTTCTTGTCCACGCCGGCTTTTGCCAGGCGTGAGACGAGGGCAGGGCTGAGCAGGACATGGTCGAGCCGCAGGCCCGCATCTCGCGGCCAGCGGTTTCGCTTGTAATCCCAGAAGGTGTAGATGCGCTGCTCGGGGTGCAGTTCGCGGATCGCGTCACACCAGCCTTGTGCCAGCAGCGAGGCAAAGGCCGCACGGCTCTTCGGTTGGATCAAGGCATCCTTGTCCCACGAGCGCGTCGGATAGATGTCGAGCTCATCAGGTGCAACGTTGTAGTCGCCGGCGAGCACCACGGGCAGCTCCTGCTTGAGCAAGGTTCTGGCATGGCGCTTGAGCCGCGCGAACCAGTCGAGCTTGTAGTCGAATTTCGGTCCCGGCTGCGGATTGCCGTTCGGCAGGTAGATGCTGGTGACGATGACACCGCGTACCGCGGCCTCGATGTAGCGGGCTTCGTGATCGGCAGGTTTTCCCGGCAAGCGATCGCGGGTGAGAATGGGCTCGGCATTGCGGGCCAGGATGGCGACGCCGTTCCAGGTCTTCTGTCCACACCACACTGCGCCGTAACCGGCCTTTTCGATCGCGGTCGCCGGAAATTCGCCATCACTTGCCTTCAACTCCTGAAGTGCGACGACATCTGGCTTCGCCGTTCGCATCCATGCCAACAGATTGGGCAGGCGGCGATTGATGTTGTTGATGTTGAATGTCGCGATCTTCATGTAGAGCTACCGGCTCCTGCCTTCCGTTACCGGAGAAACAATGTCCAAGTTGAGCTTTGCCGTCATCGCCGTCGCCGTTGCGTTCTCCGGGGTTGCCTCGGCACAATCATCCGATCCGCGCGGCGCGTGCAAGGCCGACTACGACAAATTCTGCGCCGGCATTGCGCCGGGCGGCGGCATCGTCGCCTGCCTCAACGCCAAGCGCGAAAAGCTCAGCGCAACCTGCAAGACGGCGCTGGACAGCAGGAAAAAGAAGTAGGCGGCAAGTCGCTCAGCCCGGCAGCGGCGGCGCGCTTGCGGGCTGTTCGATCGATGGCGGAGCGGGCGTCTGCTGCTCGACCGCCTGCGCGGAAGCAGGCTTGGCCAGCGGCTCCACCACATTTCCGCCCTTGTAGATGCGGGCGTAGCGGCGGCCGAGGCTGGTCAGCACCTCGTAGCCGATCGTTCCGAAATGATGCGCGAGCTCGTCGACGGTGATGCCCTCGCCGAGCAGCGTCACCATGTGGCCGCGCCGCGCCGCATTCGGCGGCAGATCGGTGATATCGATCGCGATCAGGTCCATCGAAACGCGACCGGCGACCGGACAGCGCTTGCCGGCGACGATGACCTCGGCGCCGCGGGTGCCGTCATTGGAGCTTGCGGCGCGGAAATAGCCGTCGGCATAACCGACCGCGATGATCGCGAGTTTCGTCGGTCGCCGTGCCGTCCAGGTGCCGCCATAGCCGACGCTCTCGCCGCGCTCGACATTGCGGATCTGCACAATGCGGGCCTTGAGATCGACCACCGGCTGCATCGGATTGTCAGCCTCCGGCGTCGGGTTGACGCCGTAAAGCGCGGCGCCCGGCCGCACCATGTCGAACTGGAAGGGCGCGCCGAGGAAGACGCCGGACGAATTGGCGAGCGCCGCCGGCACGCCGGAGAATTCGCTGGCGATGCCGCGGAAGGCCGCGAGTTGCTTGGCATTCACCGGGTTGTTGAGCTGCTCGGCCGAAACCAGATGGCTCATCACCAGCGTAATGCCGTGATCGCCGGCGTTGATGCGGGGGATAATGGCATGCGCTTCCGCGAGCGTCAGGCCGAGCCGATTCATGCCGGTGTCGATGTGGATGGCGGCGCCACCGGTCCAGCCGGTGCGGCGGCAGAACACGTCCCATTCGGCGAGCTCGTTGAGATCGCCGATCACGGGGCGGCAGTTGATCTGGGCGTAGTGCTCGCCGGTGTTCTGGAAATAGCCGCCGAGCACGTAGATCGCAGGCTCCGGCACCGCCGCGCGCACCTTGCGCGCTTCCCCGATGGTGGCGACGAAGAAGGTCTTGCAGCCGGCCTTGTTCAGGGCACGCGCGACTTGCTCGGCGCCGCAGCCATAGGCGTCTGCCTTGATCACCGCCGAGCATTCGGCCGGCACCGCCGTCTTCTCGAGCTTGCGCCAATTGGCGATGATGGCGTCGAGATCGACGGTGAGCACGCCGCCGAAGGTCGCGAGCGCGGCAGCCTGATTGGCCTCCGCGGAGAGAAGGCCGGATTGCGGGATCATTTTCGGGTCGGACGCCATTGTCATGGCGCCGTTTTACGCAAGAGGCCGGTCAGGTTCAACCCAGGGAACTCAGTAGTCGCCGCCGCCGCGGTCCGGCACCTGGCTGTCCGGCGCAAGGTCGCCGAACCGGGTGACCGACGCTTCGAAGGCCAGATCGACGGTGCCGGTCGGGCCGTGGCGCTGCTTGCCGATGATGACTTCGGCCTTGCCGTGCGCAAGATCCATGTCCAGGCGCCATTTTTCGTGCTCGGGTGTGCCCGGGCGCGGCTCCTTGTTTCCGAGGTAATATTCCTCGCGATAGACGAACAGCACGACGTCGGCGTCCTGCTCGATCGAGCCGGATTCGCGCAAATCCGAGAGCTGTGGCCGCTTGTCGTCGCGCGATTCGACCTGGCGCGAGAGCTGCGAAAGCGCAATCACGGGCACGCTGAGTTCCTTGGCGAGCGCCTTCAGACTGGTCGTGATCTCGGTGATTTCCTGCACGCGGTTTTCGCTGCGCTTGCCCGAACCCGACAAGAGCTGGATGTAGTCGATGACGATGAGGTCGAGGCCCTTCTGCCGCTTCAGCCGGCGGGCGCGCGCCATGAGCTGCGCAATCGAGAGACCGCCGGTCTCGTCGACATAGAAGGGCAGCGACTGCAGCTCGATCGAGACCTCGCGGATCTTCTCGAAATCGGCCTCCGAGATGCCGCCGCGGCGGATCGAGGAGGAAGGGATGCCGGTGCGCTCGGCCACAATACGCGTGGCGAGCTGGTCGGCCGACATTTCGCAGGAGAAGAAGCCGATGACGCCGCCATGGGCGGCCTTCATGGTGCCGTCGGCCTGGAGTTCTGGAACATAGGCCCGGGCGACGTTGTAGGCGATGTTGGTCGCTAGCGACGTCTTGCCCATGCCGGGGCGGCCGGCGACGATGATGAGGTCGGAGTGCTGCAACCCGCCCATTTTGGTGTCGAGGTCGCGCAGGCCCGTCGAGATGCCCGACAGCTTTCCGTCGCGCTGGAACGCTTTCGCGGCCAGATCGACCGCAAGCGTCAGCGCCTGCGAGAATTTCTGGAAGCCTCCGTCATAGCGGCCGGATTCGGCGAGTTCGTAGAGGCGGCGCTCGGCGTCCTCGATCTGCGCCCGCGGCGCGAAGTCGACCGGGGCGTCATAGGCGACATTGACCATGTCCTCGCCGATGCCGATCAGGTCGCGTCGCAATGCCAGATCGTAGATGGTGCGCCCATAATCCTGCGCATTGATGATGGTCGTCGCTTCGGCGGCGAGGCGCGCCAGATATTGCCCGATGGTCATGCCGCCGATGTCGGTGTCGGCGGGCAGGAAGGTCTTCAGGGTGACGGGCGTCGCGATCTTGCCCATCCGGATCAGGCTGCTGGCGGTCTCGAAGATGGTCTGGTGCAGCGGCTCGAAATAATGCTTCGGCTCCAGAAAATCGGAGACGCGGTAAAACGCGTCGTTGTTGACCAGGATCGCGCCCAGAAGGCTCTGTTCCGCCTCGATGTTATGCGGCGCGCTCCGATAGGCCGGGGTTCCGGCTTCGGGCGCGAGTTTGAGAACGTTCGAATCAGTCAGGGCCATGGTCGAGCGATAGCAATTTTCTGGGGCGGATGCGGGGCCGGGATAAAGCGCCGCCTCAGCCCAAAGCGGAAGCAAAAGCTCGCCGCTATCAACCGATCATTAAAATGGTGGATGATTGACCGCCGCAGCACGCGCCGCGCTTGACGGATTTCGTGGAACCAGGTCGCGGCCTAGATGCGGTCGTTACGCACCCCGGAAAACGCCGGATGAAGTGAACCTGATGGGGTGCCGGGCAGACACATCGAGACGCGCGGGAATGACCCACGGCCAGGCGCTTTTGGCTCGGTTCAGACCAGCAGGAGGTAGACCAGTGCAACCAGGGCCGCCCCGACGCCGGTAGCGATCAGGGCGTAATCGGTGCGGAGGTCGTCCTGCACGTCGAATGAGGTTTTGGTCTCGTTGCTCATGGCGACGGTCTAAGCCAGGGCTGACGAGACTTTTGTGAAGCAGATCACATCTCCCCGGATTCTTTCGGGGGGTACAGCCGGAACAGGTTAGCGGGCGGGGGGTTGTCTCCTGATCTGCCACCAGGGAACGAGGCAAGCGATGCGGCCAGAACGGCAGCCCCGGAATTGGCGAAGCGAAGCAGGCAGCCGACTTTGGCTGTCGGGGCTGATCGCGGCCATGGAGCACGCTGAGCGGCCGGAAGTGCGTCGGGAACCGGTCGCCCCTGAAATCCTGAAAGCGCTGCGGATGCAATTGGCCTTAACGGCCTCTTCCCCGTCCGCTCCGGTTTCGACCCTGCGCCACTAGGACTCATTCACCAGCCAGCTTCAGCCTCGGCGTGGCGCCGGCTTCGACGGCCCGCAGTCGGGCTTCTTCACGCGCGATGTAGTTGCGCGTCATCGGCACGACGCCCTGACGGCGGGTGAGTTGAATCTGGAAGTTCATCATATGCTGCTTGCGGAACGTCATCTCGCTGGCTGCTAGATAAAATTCCCACATCAGCGCGAAGCGCTCGTCATACAGCTGCACGGCTTCTTCGCGTCGCGCCATGAAGCGCTCGCGCCATGCCTTCAGGGTTTCGGCGTAATGAAGGCGCAAAATCTCGATGTCGCAGACCAGCAAGCCCGCCCGCTCGATCGCCGGCAGCACCTCCGAGAGGGCGGGGATGTAGCCGCCGGGAAAGATGTATTTGGCGATCCAGGGATTGGTGGAGTCCGGGCCCTGCGAACGGCCGATCGAGTGCAGCAACATGACGCCGTCCTTAT
Organism: Bradyrhizobium sp. BWC-3-1; assembly: GCF_032917965.1. Classification (NCBI taxonomy): domain Bacteria; kingdom Pseudomonadati; phylum Pseudomonadota; class Alphaproteobacteria; order Hyphomicrobiales; family Nitrobacteraceae; genus Bradyrhizobium; species Bradyrhizobium sp. BWC-3-1. Next base: position 5,292,761 of record NZ_CP136625.1, on the reverse strand, counting down.
CCAGCAGCTCGGCGCAGCGCCGGAAGTAGGTGTCGTAGAAGCGGGCGCCGACATGCTCCAGCATGCCGACTGAGACGATGCGGTCGAACGGACCGGCGATGTCGCGATAGTCCTGAAGCAGGAATTTGGCCGATCCGGTCAGGCCCTTTTCGGCTGCGCGCGCATTGGCGATCTGCAACTGCTCGGTCGACAACGTTATGCCGGTGACGTCAGCACCTGCGATCTCGGCGAGATAGAGCCCAAGTCCGCCCCAGCCCGAACCGATGTCGAGGACGCGCTGGCCGCTCTTGACGAGCAGCTTTGCGGCGACGTGCCGTTTCTTGGCAAGCTGTGCATCGTCGAGCGTGCTCTCCGGCGTCTCGAAATAGGCGCAGCTATATTGCTTGTCGGCGTCGAGGAAGAGCGAATAGAGCCTCGCATCGAGATCGTAATGATGTGCGACGTTGCGGCGGGATCGCGGGCGCGGATTGAACTGCTTCAGGTGCCGCACCAGATAGCGCAGGTGCCACCAGGGTTTTGCCCAGTGCGGCAACAGGTCGGGTTGACCGAGCAGGATCGCGAGAGCATCAGCTATGGTGCCATGCTCGACAATGAACTCGCCGTCCATATAGGCCTCGCCAAGCCCGAGCTCGGGATTGACGAGGATCTTCCGCTCTGCGTCCGCGGTGACGAAGCGGACTGCGACCGGTTCGCCCGAGCCGTCGCCGACGGTGAACTTCGAGCCCTTCGCCGTGGTCACCGTCATCGACCCGCGGCGGATGAATTGAGACAGGAATTGACGCAACAATCGGTCCATCGGCACCCATCCTCTCGAGCGAACCCGAAGAGATGCGACTAACCCGGCCTTTCACACCCTACGCCCGGGCATCTCAGCGGTTCCTATGCGCTTGCATCTAGATCTAGGGAGGTGTCCCGGGCCCGCTATTGCGCTGTGCTCAAAGCGGATATTCCAAAACCGCTTAATCACATCCTTGCGCGCGGTGCCTGCTTCCATTCGCGGCTCAATCGGATAAAAGGTGACCCGCCGCGGCGCCGCCTGCCGGCTGCACCTCTCGGAATTCAATGGAGATGATGGGAATGTCGAGCCGAGCGCTCAGCCTCGCGACGATCTTGCTTCTGATCGGCTTCGGCGCGACCGATACCGTTTTCGCGCAGGCGACGAACCTCGAGGCCGGCAAGGCCCCATCCCAGCTTTTCGCGCAGACCTGTAATGCATGTCACAAGAGCCCGCGCGGCCTTTTGAAAACAGTGGCGCCGGGCTCCTTGCCGGGCTTCCTGCGCCAGCATTACACGACCAGCCCCGACATGGCCGGCGTGCTTGCCTCCTACCTCGTCTCCAACGGGGCCACCGACACCCGCTTCCAGGCGAAGGACGGCCATAAGGACGGCAAGGACAAGAAGGACGGCGCCAAGGATAAGGACAAGGAAGCCAATACCAATCCCGCGCAGTCTCCTGAACATCAGGGCCGCCGGCAACGTTCCCAGGAGTCCGCCAAGCCGGAAGGCGAGGGTGCCGCTCCCGCGGCCGAGGGCGCGCGTCAGAAGCGCGCCGCGCGGCCGGCCGAAGAAGGAACGAAGGAAGGTGCGAAGCCCGAGGGCCAGGCTGTCCCCGAAGGGCGCAAGGCCAAGCGTCTCGGCAAGCGCGGCAAGCCGGGAAGTGATGAGGCGCCGAAGGTCGATGCCGCGGCGCCGACGGCAGACGACAAGAAGAGCGAGCCGAAGGTCGAGTCCAAGCCTGAGACAAAGCCCGAGACTGCGAAGGTGGATTCCGGCGAAGCTAAATCCGAAGGCAGCAAACCCGAAGGCAGCAAGCCGTCCGACAAGCCCGCCGAGGCCAAGCCGGAAAGCGCCAAGGTGGAGCCGCGCGGCAGCGAAGCTCCGGCGTTGCGGCCCGATCCGGTGCCGCAGGTGACGCCGGCCGCACCGTCCGCCGCGAAGCCCCCCGAGCCAGCTGCGCCCAAGGCGGCGGAAGAGGCTGCTCCCAAGCCCGCCGCGAGCGCCGAATCGCCAGCGAAGTCGCAGGAACCGGCGCCGCCCGCGACCGCTGCGACTCCACCGGCGCCAGCCGAATCGTCCGGTCCGCCGACGCCGCCGATTTCGCGATAGGCGACCACATTTTTAGACATGCGAAGGCCGCGCTCTCGCGCGGCCTTCGTCGTTTTGGCTACAAGCTCAATCTGCTGTCGCCCGCGGTCGGCGAGAAGCGGATCTGCCGGGCGAGGGTGATCAAGTCGGGCCGTCAGGTCTCCGTCGCCGCAGCCGGCGTTTTCTGCGTCAGCGCCGGGGTCGAGACCATACGGCGACGGCGCTCGCGTCGATCGCGATGCTGAGCGAGGATTGTGCCGCCACAACGAAAAACCCGGCCGCCTGAGGCGACCGGGCTTCGAAAGCCTGCGCGAACGCGAGGCTTACTTCTCGGTCTCTTCCGCGGCCGGCGCCGGCTCGGCGTCGTCCTGCAGGGCTTCCGGGTCGAAGAACTCGCCGGCGGCTGCGATCGCTTCGGCCGCAGCATCCCGGTCTTCGTTCCGGCTCGAGATGTCCTCGCCGCGGTTGATGCGCTCGGCCTCGTCCTGGCTGCGCGCCACGGTGACACTGATCTCGACCTCGACCTCGGGGTGGATGGCGACCGTGATGGTGTGCTTGCCGATGGTCTTGATCGGCGCATCGAGCTGAACCTGCGGGCGGGACAGCGAAACGCCGTCGGCTTCGAACGCCACGACGATGTCGCGCACGTTGACCGAGCCGAACAGTTGACCGGCTTCCGAAGCTTGACGGATCACGATGATGTTCTTGCCCTGGATCTTCTCGGCGACCTTGGACGCCTCGCCCTTGGACTCAAGGTTGCGAGCCTCGAGCTCGGCCTTCATGCCGTCGTACTTGGCACGGTTGTCGGTGGTGGCGCGCAACGCCTTGCCGCGCTTGAGCAGGAAATTGCGGGCATAGCCGTCGCGAACCTTCACGACTTCGCCCATGTGACCGAGCTTGTTGACGCGTTCCAGCAAAATGACTTCCATATTCGTTCTCCTTTGATGTGTTGAGTGAGGTGGAATTTCGAACTTGAACTTTCGGACTTGAACTCAAGAGGTCGGCAGCGGCGGTGGCTGGCGCGTGCGAAGGAAGCGTTCGCGGAGGCCGAACACGGCATCGGCGAGGCCGAGGATCACCATCGCGATGACGGGCCATCCGAACACGACGACGACGGCGTAGGTCGAGCCGAGCCAGAAGGTGCGGCTCTTCAGCGCGAGCGTCAGCGTATGCAGCACGGCAAAGCCGGTCAGCGCGTACCCCATCATCAGCGCAGCCGTCGCGATTTGCGCCGCGATCGCAAGCAGTCCGCCGGTGAAGCATAAGGCGAGCGCGACGCAGAGCGCCACGAGCGTCATCGGCGGCAGCTCCGCGGTCATCAGGTCCGGCCAGGGGCGCCGCAACCGGCCCGACGTCGCCGTCACCTTGGTGCTGAGCCAGAGGTTGAGGGTCAGCGTCATCATCGCAACGATGGTGGCACCCGCCGGCAAGATACGCACCAGTGCGCCGACGAATTGGTCGGTCTCGCCGGAGCTCTGCGGGTCGGCGGCGCGGAGGAGGCGCATCAAGCCACGGCGCAGCGTGCCGGTGATGGTCTCCGCGTCGGTGCCGATCGTGAGCAGCGCGGCGATCGTGGTCAGTGTGGCGAAGCCCGCGATCCACAGCAGGATACGGCCGACCGGATACCACTCCAGCGCAGGCTCGGTGGGCGGCTCGGCGGCGGGCTCCGGCGCGGCGGCTCCGACCGGCCGGCTGAGCAGGACGAGATGGCCGAGCCACCAGGCCGGCAATGCGACGGTGAGGGCGAAGGCGATGCAATAGGGCAGGCCGAACAGGGCGCCGAGGCCAAGCGCGGCGGCGATGCCGCCGAGGCTCGCGCAAAGCGGTCCCCAGCCGATCGAAGCGACCATCAGCGGCAGCGGTGCGAGATAGAACAGGACGAGCGAGATCAGCGCGCCCGAAATGATCGAGGCGAACATCAGGGCCGACGCAGCGCCGGCGATCAGAGCTATCAGTCCAAAGGCCATCATCAGCTGTCCCGCTCCCTTCGAGCGGTTAGAGGCATCTCGCCCCAACCATCGGCGACCGGACGACCCGGAAGCCTTATGAGAAACTAGGTCGTGCGGCCGGCGGCGATGTCGCCGCCGGCCGAATTCGTCTTAGCGAATGACGTAGGGCAACAGGCCCAGGAACCGCGCGCGCTTGATGGCGCGGGCAAGCTCACGCTGCTTCTTCGCGGACACCGCGGTGATGCGGCTCGGCACGATCTTGCCGCGCTCGGAGACGTAACGCATCAGCAGCTTGGAGTCCTTGTAGTCGATCTTCGGAGCATTCGCGCCCGTGAACGGGCAGCTCTTGCGGCGACGGAAAAACGGGCGGCGTGCACCAGCTTCAGCCATTGTTCTTACTCCCCATCCGTCGTGGTGGTGGTGGTGGTTTCAGCGTCTTCACGCGGACGGCGCGGACCGCGGTCACCGCGGAAGCCGCCGCCTTCACGATCGCCGCCACGGAAACCACCCTCGCGGTCGCCACGGAAGCCACCGCCTTCGCGATCGCCACGGAAGCCGCCGCCACGGTCGTCACGCTCGCGGTCACGGTCGGCCTTGCGCATCATCGCGGACGGGCCTTCCTCGAGCTCCTCGACGCGGACGCTGAGATAGCGGATCACGTCTTCGCTGATGCGCTCCTGGCGCTCGATCTCGGCGATCGCCGCGGACGGCGCGTCGATGTTGAGCAGCACGAAATGCGCCTTGCGGTTCTTGTTCATGCGGTAGGTGAGGGAGCGTACGCCCCAATTCTCGGTCTTGGTGACCTTGCCGCCGAGACCTTCGACGATGCCGGTCATCTGCGCAGTCAGCTCTTCGACCTGCTGCGTGCTCGCGTCTTGGCGCGCGAGAAAAACATGCTCATAGAGAGCCATGGAAGTCCTTTCCTCATGTTGGCGCATCGCCCGGCGTCAAGCCCTTAAGAGGCCTTCGGAAAGGACTCTGGGATTAAGCTCAGAAGGCGGAAACACGGGACGACGGGCCGACTGGCCCTGCCACACCAAAATCACGAATGATTTGCTGAGACCGTCCGTTCAGCTCCCGGCCGGGGTCTGCGGATGGGCGCCTTATACGGATTTCGGCTGACTTGGCAAGGTTGCAGGCGCCGTTTCGGCGCGGGGATCGCAATGCGGGCGGCCGGATCCGCCGCCGACCATCATACCGGCTTGATTTATTTGTTTGTATATCATACAAATAAATCAACCGGAGCGAACTCCAATGGCAGAAAAGCCGGCCCACGAGCCCCTCAAGGAGGCAGGCGATCCCAAACACGCTGCCCGCGCCACGCGGTCGGCCGGCCGCAAAATGCGCTCGCTGCTGCTTGATGCCGCGAGCCCGCTGTTTCGGGAGCGGGGGCTGTCGGGTACGGCGATCACCGACATCGCGGCCGCTGCGAACGCGTTCCCGAGCCAGATCACCTATTATTTCCGTACCAAGGAGGCGCTGTTCGTCGAATGCGCCTGTCGCGAGCTGCTGTATCTGGCGCGGGCGACCGAGCAGGCGGCGCTGAAGGCGCGCGCGCCGCGGGATTATACCCACGCGCTGGCCGAGACCGTGACGACGAGCGATTCGGTGGCCTTCTTCGCCGAGGCGCTGACGCTGACGCGGCGGCGCCAGGATCTCGCGCCGCTGGTCGAGCGCACCATCGAGCGCCTGCACAGTGAAGGTGCGCGGGCCTATGCGCGCCAGGTCGCGCGGCACGGCTGGCGCTCCCTGCGCGCGCCCGACGAGAGTTCGCGGCGGTTCTGGGCCGTCGCCATCGGCGTCATCCTTGAGGGCTACGCCATGGGCCGTTCGCCCGAGGCGCTGTGCGCCGAGATGCTGCGCGTGCTGGGCGAACAGGCGAAATCCTCTGATGACACTGCGCGGCTGCGCCTCGTCGACGCGCGCGACGCATCGAGCAATTCGAATGAGGAGGATTAGGCCATGACTGCGCTTCGCATGCGTGCCCGCGATTTCCTGACCGACGAGCAACTTGCCGACGTGCGCCGGCGCGTGACCTGGAAAGGCGTCGCGCTGATCGCGCACGCCTGGGCGCTCATCATCGCGGCAATCGCCTTGGTCGCGTGGTGGCCCAATCCGATCACTTATGTGCTCGCCGTTGCCATCATCGGCTCGCGCCAGCTCGGGCTCGCGATCCTCATGCATGACGGCGCGCATGGCTGCCTGTCCCCCGACGAGAAGACCAATCTGACCCTAAGCCAGTGGTTCTGCGCCTATCCTCTGTTTGCGGAGACGCGCAGCTATCGGCGCTATCACCTTCAGCACCATGCGCGCACCCAGCAGGAGGACGATCCCGATCTCGTGCTATCGGCGCCGTTTCCGATCACGAAGCTGAGCTATCGCCGCAAGTTCATTCGCGACCTCACCGGGCAGACCGGCTACCAGCAGCGCAAGGCGCAATTGCTCAACGCGCTCGGGCCGAAGGACTGGCCATCGCGGCAGCGCGCGGCGCATTTGTGGGAGAAGCTTGGCCCGCAATGTCTGGTCAATGGCGCGATGTTCGCAGCGCTCACGGCGGCCGGCGTGTGGTGGGCCTATCCGCTGCTATGGCTGGTGCCGCTCCTGACCTGGATGATGGTCATCACCCGCATCCGCAACATCGCAGAGCACGCGGTCGTACCTGACAGCAGCGATCCCCTGCGCAATACCCGCACCACCTATGCCAATTTCCTCGAGCGCTTGTTCATCGCGCCGTACTACGTGAACTACCACCTCGAACATCATCTCTTGTTCTACGTGCCCTGCTACAATCTGCCGAAGGTGCACCGCTTGCTGAGTGAGAGCCGGCATGCGGGCCGGATGGAGGTGCAACCGAGTTACGCCGCCGTGCTGCGGCTTGCGACCGCGAAGCCGAACCGCGATGACCGGCCGGGGCAATTGGTCAACAGCGCGCGCCGTGCGCAGGCGGGGTCCGAGGTCGATGCCAACCAGACGGCTGGCGGATTCTAGGAACCCGTCACTCCGGTTGAAGGCTGCCAGTCGAAGGCTGATCGAAGTTCCCATCTTGGCTTGACATTCCGGCCCCGGACAGTGTCTACGGCCCCCTTTGGAGCTTGATCCGGAACCATGGCCTAAGGCCGCGCCATCGGCTGCCGGTTCTCGCAGGGATCACGCCCGACAAGCAGGGAGCGCCGATGACGGCAGCATTCACATTTCCGGGGCAGGGTTCCCAGGCGGTCGGCATGGGCAAGGCCCTGGCCGATGCCTTTCCGGTGGCGCGCGCCGTGTTCGACGAGGTCGATGCCGCGCTGGGGGAGAAGCTGACGGCGACCATCTGGGATGGTCCGGCTGAAACCCTCCAGCTCACCCAAAACGCCCAGCCGGCCCTGATGGCGGTGTCTATCGCCACCCTGCGGGTGCTGGAGGCCGAAGCCGGGTTTTCCGTGCGGCGGGATGCGGCCTTCGTCGCCGGCCACTCGCTCGGCGAATATTCGGCGCTGGCCGCGGCCGACAGCCTGACGATTTCCGACACGGCGCGGCTGCTTCGCATCCGCGGTCTCGCAATGCAAAAAGCTGTGCCGGTCGGCGTCGGTGCGATGGCCGCTCTGCTCGGCCTCGACTACGAGGCCGCCGTGGCGGTGGCGGAGGAGGCCGCTCAGGGAGAGGTCTGCCAAGCCGCCAACGACAATGGCGGCGGGCAAGTGGTCGTCTCCGGCGACAAGGCTGCGGTCGATCGCGCCGTCGAGATCGCCAAAACCAAGGGCGCTAAGCGAGCAATGCTGCTGCCGGTGTCCGCACCGTTCCATTGCAAACTGATGCAGCCGGCTGCCGACGCAATGGCGGAGGCGCTGGCCGGGGTCACGATCAAGGCGCCGGCCGCCCCGCTGGTGTCGAATGTGCTGGCGAGCGCGATCACCGATCCCGACGAGATCCGCCGGCGCCTGGTCGAGCAGGTCACCGGCACTGTGCGGTGGCGCGAGTCGGTTGCCTATATGGCGGGGCAGGGCGTCACCCGTTTCTTTGAGATCGGTGCCGGCAAGGTGCTGACGGGCCTGGTCAAGCGTATCGCAGACGGTGCCGTCGGCGTTGCGGTCGGCGGTCCCAACGACATTGCTGCTGCCAAAGATGCATTGGCTGCTGCCAAGCAGGCCTGAAGCGCGATAATTCGTCGTCGCGCGCGAGTTCTACAGTTGACGCACGACCCTTTCGGAAAACCGCTGCGCGCGTTTCCGGATCATGCCTTGGAGGAGTTATCGATGTTCGATCTGACTGGCAAAAAGGCGCTCGTCACCGGCGCAACCGGCGGCATCGGCGGCGCGATCGCGCAGGCGCTGCACGCGCAGGGCGCCACCGTCGCGATATCGGGGACGCGCAAGGAAGTGCTGGATGAGCTTGCAGGCAAGCTCGGCGAGCGCACCCATGTGCTGCCCTGCAATCTCTCCAAAGTCGAGGAGGTCGAAGCGCTGGTGCCCGGTGCGGAGGCGGCGATGGGACAGGTCGACATCCTCGTCGCCAATGCCGGCATCACGCGCGACAATCTCTTCGTGCAGCTCCGTGACGAAGACTGGGAGGAGGTCATCAACATCAATTTGACCTCGACCTTCCGGCTTGCCCGCGCCGCAACCAAATTGATGATGCGCAAGCGCTTCGGCCGCATCATCGCCATCACTTCGGTGGTCGGCGTCACCGGCAACCCGGGGCAGGGCAATTATACTGCGTCGAAGGCAGGCCTGATCGGGATGATCAAGACGCTGGGTGCCGAATACGCCAAGCGCGGCGTCACCGCGAACTGCATCGCTCCCGGCTTCATCAAGACCCCGATGACCGATGCGCTCAACGACAAGCAGCGCGAAACGATTCTGACCAAGGTTCCGGCCAATCGCCTGGGGACGCCAGAGGACATCGCGGCGGCCGCCGTCTACCTGAGTTCGAACGAAGCGGCCTATGTCACCGGCCAAACCATCCACGTCAACGGCGGCATGGCCATGATCTGACGCCTCATGCCGCACCGCCCCTTGGGCAGCCGAATGCGGCAAACGGCCGTTTCCGGAGCGAAATGAGGCTTGTAGTCAACGCAATTGAAGTATGATAACCGGACCTTCAACGGATGGGCAAAGAACGCCATTGCAGGTTTTTGAAACCCTGTATATTGGCGATGCGGAGCCTTGGCCGTCATTCGCCGGGCCTGCATCGGTTAGGATGGGGCCAGATCAAAGTTCGTAAGCGAAGGCAGTCAACGACCACGACGGCTCGTATCGTCCCGGGGGGTCGGGTCTACAGGGAACAACACGAGGTTATGCAATGAGTGAGATTGGCGAGCGGGTTAAGAAGATCGTGGTCGAACACCTTGGTGTTGAACCCGAGAAGGTTGTCGACGCTGCGAGCTTCATCGACGACCTCGGCGCCGACAGTCTGGACACCGTCGAGCTGGTGATGGCGTTCGAAGAGGAATTCGGTTGCGAGATTCCGGACGATGCCGCGGAAACGATTCTCACCGTCGGCGACGCCACCAAGTTTCTCGAGAAGAACGCGAAGAGCTAACGCTCTTCATTTTCGCGGGGACAACATTGAAACCGGACGGACCGCCCAACAGCGGTCAGCCGGTTTCTTGTTATTGGCCGTGAATCTTTCGATGCGGAGTTTTCGGACATGAGGCGGGTTGTCGTTACGGGTCTTGGCATGGTTTCGCCACTCGGCTGCGGAGTCGAGCCGACCTGGAAGCGCATCCTCGACGGCGAAAGCGGCGCACGCAAAATCGAGAGCTTCGATGTCTCCGATCTTCAGACCAAGATCGGCTGCACGGTCTTGCGCGGCGACGGCACCAACGACACTTTCAATCCCGACATCTGGATGGAGCCGAAGGACCAGCGCAAGGTCGACGACTTCATCATCTTCGGCATGGCCGCAGCCGGCCAGGCGCTCGACGATGCCAACTGGCATCCCGAGACCGAAGAGGATAAATGCGCCACCGGCACCATGATTGGATCCGGCATCGGCGGCCTCAACGGTATCGCCGAGACTGCGGTCCTGCTGAAGGAACGCGGGCCGCGCCGGGTCTCGCCGTTCTTCATTCCGGGCCGCCTGATCAATCTCGCCTCCGGTTATGTCTCGATCAAGCATGGGCTGAAGGGGCCGAACCATTCGGTGGTCACGGCCTGCTCGACCGGCGCTCACGCGGTCGGCGATGCCGCCCGCCTGATCGCGCTCGGCGATGCCGACGTCATGGTTGCGGGCGGCGCGGAATCGCCGATCGGCCGCATCGGCATTGCCGGCTTCAACGCCGCGCGTGCGCTCTCGACAGCCTTCAACGAAACGCCTGAGAAGGCCTCGCGTCCTTACGACAAGGACCGGGACGGCTTCGTGATGGGCGAGGGCGCCGGCGTTCTGGTCCTGGAAGAGCTCGAACACGCCGAGCGCCGCGGCGCGAAGATCTATGCCGAGGTGATCGGCTACGGTCTCTCGGGCGATGCCTACCACATCACCTCGCCGTCACCCGACGGCGACGGTGGCTTCCGCAGCATGACGGCAGCGCTCAAGCGCGCCGGCCTCACCGCGTCCGATCTCGACTACATCAATGCGCACGGCACCTCGACACCGCTCGGTGACGAGATCGAGCTCGGTGCGGTCGAACGTCTGCTCGGCAATGCCGCTTCCAAGGTCGCGATGTCCTCGACCAAATCGTCGACCGGTCACCTTCTGGGTGCGGCTGGCGCGATCGAGGCGATCTTCGCCATTCTCGCGATTCGCGATAATGTCGTGCCACCGACCATCAACTTGGACAATCCATCGGTCGAGACTGCGATCGATCTCGTGCCGCACAAGGCGAAGAAGCGCGAGGTCAACGTCGCGTTGTCGAATTCTTTCGGTTTTGGCGGTACCAACGCGTCGGTGATCTTCCGGCGTCCGGTCCAATAGTTTGTGTTTGCGACGAATCCACCGTTTTGCCGTATTCGGCGATAGTCATACAAGTGGGCGCGTGTACTTGGCCAGACAAGCGATTGTCGGGTCGCATTTGAACCGGCAGGATTCAGGTTGCTTCGATGAGTGAAAGGCCGCCCATTTCGCCCCGGAGCCCGCGGGCAGCGCTCGAGCCCGAGCAGGTCCCGCCGCCGCCGAAGCGATCGGACCGCGCGCGCAATCCGTTCGTGATCGTCGGCAACGCCATCATCACCCTGCTGCTGATTGCAATGATCGGTGCGGGCGGCGTGTACTATTACGGCCGGCAGGTGCTCGAGGCGCCGGGACCGCTGAAGGAAGACAAGATCGTCAATATCCCGCAGCGCGCCGGCAAGCGCGACATCGCCGAGACGCTGAACCGGGAAGGCGTGACCGACGTCAATCCGTGGGCGTTCATTGCCAGCGTCGCTGCGTTGAAGGCGAGCTCGGACCTCAAGCCCGGTGAATACTCGTTCCAGAAGAACGCGTCCTTGCGCGACGTCATTGCCACAATCGTCGAGGGCAAGGTGGTGCAGCATGCCGTGACGATTCCGGAGGGCCTCACCTCCGAGCAGATCGTGGCGCGCCTGTCCGACAACGACATCTTCACCGGCAGCGTGCGTGAGCTGCCGCGCGAAGGCACGCTGCTGCCCGAGACCTACAAGTTCCCGCGCGGCACCCCGCGCGATCAGGTGATCCAGCGCATGCAGCAGGCGCACAAGCGCGTGCTGACCGAGATCTGGGAGCGCCGCAATCAGGACATTCCGGTCAAGAGTCCGGAGCAACTGGTGACGCTGGCCTCGATCGTCGAGAAAGAGACCGGCAAGCCTGACGAGCGCAGCCGTGTCGCCGCGGTGTTCGTCAATCGCCTGAAGCAGAGGATCAAGCTGCAGTCCGATCCCACGATCATCTATGGCCTCGTCGGCGGCAAGGGCACGCTCGGCCGTCCGATCAAGCGCAGCGAGATCACGCAGCCTTCGCCCTACAACACCTATGTCATCGAGGGCCTGCCGCCGGGCCCGATCTCCAACCCCGGCCGCGCCTCGCTCGAGGCTGCCGCCAACCCGGCCCGTACCCGCGACCTCTATTTCGTCGCGGATGGTACCGGCGGGCATTCCTTTACCGAGACCTACGACGCGCACCAGAAGAACGTCGCCAAGCTGCGCGCCATGGAAAAGCAGATCCAGAACGACACGGTCGAGCCGGCCGAGGACGCGCAGCCGCCGGCCGGCGCCGCGCCCGGCGCCGCCGATACGCCGACGGCGACGACGCCGGCACGCCCCAGCCAGCAGAAGAAGCCGCCGGCCGCTCGCCCCGCGGGTCCGCCGCCGGCCCGACAAGGCGCGGTGCAGGCCTCGCCCCCGGTGGTGCAGCGCTAGGCCTGCGCGTAGACCTGCCCCGCGGGACTTTGCGGATTACATTTTCCTGCAAAATAGTCTTAAGATTCGCGTGGCTTGATGGCCGCGCGAATCCCGTGCTTCTGGAGAAATTGACCTGATGGCGTTGTCGTCCATGACCGGCTTTGCCCGAAGCCACGGCGCGAGTGGGCCGTATACGTTCGAATGGGAATTGAAGTCGGTCAATGCCAAGGGCTTTGACTTGCGGGTGCGGCTGCCGCAGGGGTTCGACGAGCTTGAGGCTCATGCCAAGAAGCGCGCCGCCGAGCTGCTCTCACGAGGCACCGTCTACGCCAATCTGACCGTCAAGCGGGCCAATGCAGCCACCAGCGTCCGCGTCAACGAGGACGTGCTCAACGCCGTCCTCAAGGCCGCCGCCGTGATCGCCGGCAAGGTCGATGCGGTCGCGCCGAGCGTCGACGGGCTTTTGGCCATCAAGGGGGTCATTGAGGTCGCCGAGCCCGAGGGCGACGAGGAGGAGGACAAGGCCGCGCGCGCCGCCGCCGCGGATGCCTTCGACAAGGCGCTCGCCGAACTCGTCGAGATGCGCAAGCGTGAGGGGACCTCGCTCGGGCAGATCCTGATCCAGCGCGTCGACGAGGTCGAGCAGCTGGCGAAGAAGGCGGAGGCCGCGCCCGGTCGCAAGCCCGAGGCGGTCAAGGCCAGGCTCGCCGAGCAGATCGCGAGCCTCCTCGACACCTCCGACCGTTTTGATTCCGACCGCCTGATGCAGGAAGCGATCCTGATTGCGACCAGGGCCGACATCCGCGAGGAGCTCGATCGGATCGCCTCGCACATCGCGCAGGCGCGCGAGCTGATCGGCAAGGGCGGCCCGGTCGGGCGCAAGCTCGACTTCCTGGCGCAGGAGTTTCACCGCGAAGTCAACACCTGCTGCTCGAAGTCGAACGACATCGAGCTGACCAATACGGGGCTCGCCATGAAGAACGTGGTCGAGCAGTTCCGCGAGCAGGTCCAGAATCTGGAGTGATCGATGACGATTGGCGGTCACGGAACTGATGGTGTCGAGCGGCGCGGATTGATGTTCGTGCTGTCCTCGCCGTCGGGCGCGGGCAAGACGACGCTGTCGCGCATGTTGATCGACCGTATGCCCGGCCTTCGAATGTCGGTGTCGGCGACCACGCGGGCGATGCGGCCGGGCGAGGTCGACGGCAGGGATTATTCGTTCGTCGACAAGGCTACCTTCGGCGCGATGGTGAGAGCCGACCAGCTGCTGGAATGGGCGACCGTGTTCGACAACAGTTACGGCACGCCGCGTGCGCCGGTCGAGGCGGCGCTGTCAGCCGGGCAGGACGTGCTGTTCGACATCGACTGGCAGGGCACGCAGCAGCTCCGAGAGAAGGCGCGCGCCGACGTCGTCAGCGTGTTCATCCTGCCGCCCTCGGCTGCCGATCTCGAGAAGCGGCTGCATTCGCGCGCGCAGGATTCCGACGAGGTGATCCGCAAGCGCATGAGCCGCGCCAGCCACGAGATGAGCCACTGGGCCGAGTACGACTACATCGTCATCAACCACGACGTTGACGAGGCCTTCGCCGAGGTGCAGTCGATCCTGAAGGCCGAACGCCTCAAGCGCGAGCGGCAGACCGGCCTCGTGGGCTTCGTGCGAGGTCTGCAAGGTCAACTTCAAGGCTAGTAGGCTGCGTCAGCCGCGGCCCGTCCTTCGCCAACCGTTCCAGCATCGTCGTGATCACGTCGATGTCGATGGCGTTCTCGACTCCCGCGTCGTCATGGCCGGCCGGCTCTTCGTCATTCACGTCGTTGGCCGCGAGCTGCGGTGCGGCCTCGATCTGGAATTCTCCGTTGAAGATATCGGCCTCGTCGAGCTCTGCGGCCTCGACGTGGACTTGGTCTTGCGCTTGCGGGGCGAGCTCGTCGATCACATCGATCTCGCGATCGATCGCGGCGAGCTGCGCGGTCTTGAGCTGGGTTGACTGCGGACGCAGGGCATCGAAATCCACCGGGCGGGGCTGCCGAGCGTGCGGCGCGCCGGCGGGCGCAGCGTTGAGCCAGGGTGCACGGCCATCGTCGTGATCGTGCGGCTCAAAATTGTCCCAGTTGACGCGGCGCTGGTCGGCGGCCTGGACGCGCATGCGTCCACCGGCGAAGCGGTAGATGACGCTGGCGAGGATGCCGGCAAGCGCCAGCGCGCCGCCGATCACGAGCAGCAGCATCTGGAGCGAGCCGGTCTGCTTGTCGGCGGTGCTGTCTGCCGCGGCCAGAGCCATCGGAGCAGGGGACTTCGCCGGCTTCGCGGTCGGCTGCGCGGCGGCCGCGACAGGTGCAGGCGACGGCTGCTCTGTGGGCGCGGCGGACGCCGTGGAGGCGTCGGGCCAGCGCCCGGCGACGGCGGGCTGCTGTGCGTTGGCGTCAGCGGAGGGGTTCGCAGCTTGCTGCGTCGGCGCCGGTCCCGCCTGTGCAGGCGTCTTCACGGCGGCGATGCTCTGCGGCGTCAGATATTCGGCGCGCGCGTCCTCGACCGAGTGCTGCTGCGGCACGGCTGAATCCGCTGCAGGCGTATCGGGCGCAGTCTGTGCGGTTTGGGTGGCCTTGCCGCCTTCGGCGCGCAGATACCAGCACTGCCGCTTGGTCGCGCGCTCGAGGCGATAATGCCAATGCTGGCCCTGCGGCGCGGCGCCCTTTGGCGAGCCAAGGCAGTCGCTCGCGGCATTTGCCGTGCTCGGTGGCGTCGATGCATTCTGCGACACGGCGGCAAGTGGCGCGCCGGCAATGATGCTGCCTACGAGGGCAGATAAGAATTTTGCGGTGCGGTTGCCCATCCTGGTCTCCCGATTACGCATGACGCAACTCGTTACCTTCCCTTTGTCGTCAAAGACTTGGGTGGCAATGAGCCGCAAATCCGGAGAGGATGTGGCCTGAATCGGGCTTGCGCGGCGTTCGTTCCCCCCGCGAAACCAGACTTTTTCGCTGCTATTGCTTGGTCGAAGTCCAGGTTCCGCCGCAGCCGTCCGAGCGGCGGAAGGAACCGGAGCCGCTGCGGGCAGCGAGGCGGCCCGAGCCGGTAAAGGTCACGCCATCACCTTGACCGAACGTGCTGACCGCGCCGCTCGCGCTGACGGTACCCGTGACGCCTTGGCCTATGACCTTGCCCGAGGAGACCACGACCGCGCCGGACGTGGTGCCGCCGCAGCCGACGCTGACGACCATCCAGGCGCCGTCGAAACTCACGCCACCGCCTCCACCACCGCGTCGCGAGGAGCTGCGCGGCTCCTCGGCGGGCTTGCTGCGGCGCGCCGAGGGCGCCGGCTCGGCGGAACGATCCGACCGCGAGCCGGACAGCGATTTCTCGTCATTGCCGATCGAGCCGCCGGCGCTGCCGGACTGCGCAACGGCGGACGGTGGAGCGCCGACGGCGGACAGGAAGACGGTCAGGGCAATCGCAGGGATGATGGCGCGCATGAGTAAAAATCCAGAATGAAAAATCGTATCAGCGGCCGGAGCCGTCGGCACAGACGGAACCGATAATGCGGCAAGCTTTGCCAGCCTTGCCGCATTCGTCAAGCGCGGCATCTTTCGCGCGCTGCACGCTGTCGCGCTGGACCAGCGACCAGGATTTGTCGGAGATCGCGAACGCGCCGCAGCGGTTGCCATAGAAAGACAGCTCGATCGGACATTTGGCGCCGGCGCAATTGCCGCGCGCATCCGCCACCGCCGCGCGCCGCGAGGCGTGGTTCCAGGAGATGCCCCATTTGCTGCCGTCGGGGCCGTAGACGATCGAGCCCCATGGCTTCAGGTCCTCCATCTTGCGCATCCGCAACAGCAGGCCTTCGGTGGCTTCGCCCGTCGGCGCCATGGAAATCCGCTGCTGGAGTTTCGTGATCGCGCGGGTCAGTCCATCAGGGCTGTCAGGATCGAAATTGAGCTCGTAGAGCCGCTCGCTGAGTTCGCTCAGCAGGGCGGCATCGCGCAAGGGGACGCGGTCCGGATCGGCGCGCAGCCGATCCGCCGGCGGCGGATCGGGCTGCATCGCTGCGACCTGCGGCGGCGCGGTTTGCGTGGGGGCGACGAAATAGAAGGTGCCGTCGATCGGCGAGGACGACACCCAGGGCTGCTGCGCGCCGGACGTGGCGCGCTTCACCGCGAGGCCGACCTGGTTGAAGGTCTGGAACACGTCGAGGCCCGCGGTCCGGACCGTCGCGGCCAAGGCCTTGGTGTAGGGGCTGTGGCCGTCGCTGCCGTCCTGGGCGACGTTGCCGGGTTGGGTTGCGTAGGAGATCAGCGTGCCCTCGGGCGCGCGCATCTGCGCGAGGCCGCCATCGGAGGCGCGCAGGCCGCGTGAGCCGAAGGGGTTGTTGCGGCAGGCGTCCAGGATCACGAGGTTGAGGCGCGTGCCCGATCCCTGCATCTGGCGCAGCACGAGGTTGACATCGGTCATCTGGAAGTCGACGTCGGCCTCGCGGGTCGGATTGGCGCCGACCGGCACGAGATAGTTGGCGCCCGAGACCTGCACGCCGTGGCCGGCATAATAGAACAGCGCGACGTCGGCGCCCTGCACCTGCCGGCCAAAGCTCTGCACCGCCAGATCCATCGCGCCCTTGTCAAGATCGAGCTGGGCGCGGCCTCCGACCAGCGAAAAGCCGAGCAGGCCAAGCGTGTCCGCCATCAGGCTCGCGTCCTTGGATGGATTGTCGAGCGGCGTGATGTTCTTGTAGGCGGAGTTGCCGACCACGAGCGCGATGCGCTTCTCGGCCGATGCCGGGTGCGTTGCGACGACGAGCAGGGCTGCGACCAGCATCGCCAGCCCCGGGACGCGATTGAAAATCCTCGCGCGCATCAAAATTCCCCAAACAATATCGCCATTCTACCAGCTCGAGGCGCGGGCGAAAAGCGGTGCGACAGTGTGTACAGCGTTGGCCGGTCGCGCCGGGGAGGGCGCACGCTTGCGCGTTCCCGCGGCAGATTCTGCCCGAACCTTGCTGCCGTTCATCGCCCAACTGGAGGCCAAAGGGCGCAGGGAAGGTCGGGCGCCGGCGGCACCCGTTGGTCCGTGCGCTACAGGAATGCACACGGGGTGGACCGATAGGGTGGCCGATCGCCCGGCCTTCCCTGCGCGGATGGTTTTAACGGTGTCCTTCGTGCTCTCCCCGGGGAGCGATGCACTATTGCCCCCGTCGCCTGGCCGATCGATGATGCGCGCGCCCGGTCGGGCCGCCACATCACCGCGAGGCTTGACGCACAGACCCCGGGCGTCAGGACCACACGACTTCTCCATCCGCGGACGGTCCGGCCGAAATCATCGAGGGCTTGCGTGTGCTCACCCCCGATGACCGACAAGCCCGCTCTCCAGCGCCGTGTCGTACGCGTCGCGCGAGGACTCACGGTTGCCCGCCCTGTCGTCACGCCGCCCGCGCCGTCGCTGCCGCGTCCACCGCCACCCGGCCCGCATGTCGTGACGGTCGCGAACGCCCCTTTGGCAGGGCCAGGATGACGGGCGTATGCCACAAATCCGAAATTCGGAAAAGCGAAATATTTTTGCGCGGAGGCCTTGACGGGGGTGTTTTGCCCGACGCGTCAGCGCCGGTGGCGAACGACCCAAATCGGGCTTGGAGCCACCTGAAACGCTTGTCATCCGCTGGCAAGAACAATGTCGAAATGCGCGATCAACGCATGCCTCTCAAGGCGTGATGGCGAATTTTTCAGAGTAACGATTAACCTTTCCGGATGCGGGGCCGCATTGAGCCAGCGGTCGGTCACGTTTTCTTCTTCGCCAGCGAAATACAACTGGGTCACCAGGCAATCGAACCGCCCCTCAACGGTGAGATGAATGTGCGGCGGCCTGACCTCGCCCTCTGCTGTCGGATAGCGGCCCGGTTTGACGGTACGAAAGCTGTAGTGCCCGGCCGCATCCGTTGTGAGACGCGCGAAGCCTTTGAAATTGGGATCGAGCGGCGCCGGATTGATATCACTCGGATGACGATATTTCCCCGCCGCGTTGGCTTGCCAGATGTCAATGCGTGCATGCGGCACCGGCGCTCCCGAACGCGTGAGCACGCGTCCGCTGAGATGGATGAGCTGGCCCAGCGCCTCAGCGGTGCTGCCGCTTGGACGCGCCAGATCGGTTGCCAGATCGGGGTGCTCCGAGACCGGGTAGAACGGGCCGACAATCTGCGGCGGCGTGATCGCCAATGCTGCTGCATCGCGGCCACTCGTCTGGGCTTTGGATGGGGTCTGGCTCATCAAGGCAGCTTGATATCCGCATCCTTGACGACCTTGCCCCAGTGGGCGATGTCACTCCGGATTCCCTCACCAAATTCTGCGGCGGTGCCACCCACGGCTACGGCTCCTATCTTGTCGAGCGAAGCGCGGATCTTCGGCTCGAGAAGTACCTTGTTAATTGCCTTGTTGAGCTGCGACGTTACTTCCGCAGCCGTTCCACGCTTCGCTGCAAAGCCGATCCAATCGGCTGTCACCAGATCGGGAAAGCCTGCCTCGATCACAGTGGGAATGTCTCCCAGGGCAGCAATCCTGGTGGGGGCGGTGACGGCAAGCGCTCGCAACTTGCCGGTCGCAATGAGGTCAATAACCGGAAGCGTGGTGACAAACATATATTGGACGTTGCCGCTGATCAGATCGGTGATTGCTTGGGAAAACTGCTGGTAGGGCACGTGGGTGGCGCGCACGCCCGCCTGCAATGCAAACATTTCGCCGATCAGGTGCGAGGGGGTGCCGAAGCCCGCGGAAGAGAAGTTGAGCTTCCCCGGCTTGCTCTTGAGCAACGCCACCAGACCGGCTAACGAGTCGACCGGCAAGGAAGGCGTTGTAACGAGCACGGTGTAGGATTTCGATATCTTGATCACCGGATCGAAATCCACATCCGCCCGTGTCTCCGCCTTCGGAAGCAGGGCCGGGGTGACCGTCATCGGAAGGCTCATGGTCAGCAGTGTATAGCCGTCCGCCGGACGACCGCTCACGTCGTTCATGGCAATGGTCTGCAGCGCACCGGGGCGATCTTCCACCACAAGTCGCCAGCCTTCATTGGCCGCGAGCTCGTCGGCGATCATGCGGCTGATGATGTCGGGCGGTGTCCCCGCGCCGGCAGGGACGACAACACGTATGAGATTGGACGGATAAGGCTGCGCGGCGACCTTGCCGGGCAGCACCAATCCCGCGAGGCTTCCGAGCAGGAAGGTGCGACGGGGTACGTGAATGTTCGACATGGCTGCTCCAATCCTTGGCGGTGGAGGGTAACGCGAATTGCAGCTTGTCCCGCGGACCTATATAAGAAAAGTTCTATTTCTCGATAGTTCTATTCCATTTCGGAAAGGGTCGCATGCTCGATGCATCCCAGATCAGCCGTCGGATCAAGCTGCGGCAACTGAACGTGTTTATCGCCGTCGTGGAATACGGGAGCATGGCGAAGGCGGCCGAGCACCTAGCAATTTCTCAGCCTGTCATATCCAAGATGATCGCAAGCCTGGAGCAAACGATCGGCCTTCCGCTTCTGGAGCGCAGCCGGCTCGGCGTTGAGCCCACGCTTTACGGCAAGGCCTTGCTCAAGCGCAGCATTGCTTTGTGCAACGATTTGCGGAGTGGCGTCGACGAGCTGCAATCGCTCGCTGATCCCGCGGTGGGTGAATTGCGCATTGGCAGCACCGAGCCCGTGATGGCCGGACTACTGCCCGCCATCATTGACCGGCTATCCCGGCAATATCCGAGGCTCGCGCTTCACATCATCGAGGGCGAACCGCCGGAGCTTCAGGATCGTCATCTGCGCAATCACGACATCGACCTCATGATAGGGCGCCTGCCGAGCCCGACACCGGCTGCCGATACCGATGTCGAAGTGCTGTTGCACGAAAGCGGTGTCGTTGTCGCAGGCTTGCACAGTCCGTGGGTGCGGCGGCGCAAGATCCGCCTCGACGAGCTGGTCAACGAGCGTTGGTGCCTGCCGCCGCGCGAAAGCTTTCCGGGCGGCTGGATTGCCAACGCATTTCACGCCTCCGGGCTGGAGGTGCCACGTGCCAGCGTAACCGTGTATTCGATCCTTATGCAGTCGGCGTTGCTCTCGTCGGAACGATTCCTGAGTTTCCTTCCGGCATCGATGTTGCACTTCAGCGCGAAGCGGCTGTCGATGAAGGTTTTACCGGTGGAAATGCCTATTCAGATGTGGCCGATCGGGATCATTGCGATGAAGGGCAGAACGCCAAACCCTGCTCAGCGGCTGCTCGTCGAGTGCGCCCGGGAGGTCGCAAAGCCGCTCGCAGGTAAGCGAAACGCGCGTCGTTCCGCTCCTGCGCGGCCATCGTCGGCTACCCCGGGGTAAGGCGGTGGCCGGGCGAGCGCAGCGAGCATTCCGGAGTGCTGCCGCGGAACGATTTCTGGAATGCTTGTCTTCGCCGGAAATGACGCCGAGGAGATGGCGCGGTCCAACCGGATCACCTCGGGAAACTTATCCTTCCGGCCGTCGTTTAATTGCGGCTGAGGAGACGCCATGCCGATCAAGGACCAGATCAAAAATCTCGCCAAGAAGTTCGTTGAGGATCACCCCGACGCGGCAACGCTGCGGGCGCTCGTGCGGGCTCGGAAGCCGACAGCCATCCGTTTCGACGACGATGGCATCGTGCCGAATAACCCGCATTTTCCCGTCTTGCTCTATCGCGGTGCGGTGAACCTGAAGACCCGGCGTTTTGCTCCAGAGGTCATCATCGACACGCTGTTCGATCGTCACGGCTGGGGCCGCTCTTGGCGCGATACGGTTTATGACTTTGTCCACTATCATTCGCAGATCCACGAAGTGATGGGCGTGGCACGCGGCACGGCCAGGATCGAGTGCGGCGGGATCAAGGGGCGAATCCTGAGCGTGAAGGCCGGAGATGTTCTGGTCCTTCCCGCGGGCACGGGACACCGGCTGATCGAGTCCAGCCGGGACTTCCTGGTCGTCGGAGCGTATCCGCAGGAGGGGACGTATGACGAGTGCACCGACACGCGAGAGCGTCCTGAGGCCAGCAAACGCGTCGCCAAGGTCCGCAAGCCGAAGACCGATCCCGTGCTGGGTGCCGGCGGCCCGTTGCTCAAATCATGGCGGATAAAGCCATCGCGATCGTGAGGCGGGGGATCGCTTTTGCTGTGCCGGTTCGAATGTCGTTCGTTGGAACGCCGCCCGTCTTTGTCAGGTCAGATAATCCGGCGTGAAATCCGCGAGCGCGCGGAGCTCGTCGGGTTGCAACAGCTCGATCTCGCTTCCCTCCCAGGCAATCAATCGGCGCCCTCTCAGCTCCTGGATGGTGCGATTGACGTGGACGATCGACAGTCCGCAGGCATCGGCGACGTGCCGCTGCGTCATCGGCATCTGGAAGCGGCCGTTCTTGACGAGGCCCACGACCTCCAGCCTTGCGGCGAGCTCGCAGATCAGATGGGCCACCTTGGGCAGTGCCGCCTGTGCGCCGAGGCGCGCGATCCATTGTCGCGAGATCGCCGCATCGATCAGCGTCTCGCGCCAGAACGCGCGGGTCAGGTGAATGGAGCCGTCGAGCAGCTGCTTGAGTTGGCTGTGTGCGACGTAGCCGACGAGGGAAGGGCCAAGACCGACGAGGTCCGCATCCATCGGCGAGACCAGCAGCGTGTGGAGGCACGGCATGTCGCCGGGAACGTGGAAGGCGAGGATCTGGCTGCGATCGCCGACGATGCGCGCCTGATAGAGGAAGCCGCTGACGACGAAAACGCAGCGAGAGGTATCTTCACCCTGGCGCAGCAGGGTCTCGCCGTCGGAGACCTGGCGCAGCGTGGACGGCAGAGCCGCGATCTGGCGGCGTTCGTCGTCGGAGAGGCCTTCAATCGCCTGGAGATGTGCGATGAACTTGGGGTGCGGCATGGAGAGGAGGAGGTGTTTCAGTCGTCACCCGGCATCGCCGGCTCGAGCAGGCATCGTGAGAGTTTCGCGATGGTCCAATCGGACACGGGAACCGCCTGGAACTCGCGGATGGCGCGCGCAAGCTCCTGATCCGACATCGGCCGCGCCGGCTCCTTCAGCGTGCCTCGCTGGAAGGCAGCGCTGATACTGTCCAGGTGCTCGCCCGACTCCGATGCGAACAGGTGGCGAATGCGCTTCAGGATCGTCGTAGAGCTCATGCGAATGGCGGGCGCAGTCAGCGATCGAGGGACGGTGGGCTGCGACCAAGTAATGTCGCAGACCGGTAGCAACCTGTGCTTCCGACCCGCGTTCTAGTCCGCTGGATACGGGCCAGATGTATCATTTGATCGAACCGGCAGGATTTTTGGCGGGACCTATGGAAAAAGCGCATGACGTGCTGATCCGGAACTTGGGCGAGCACACCGCACTCGCCCAGGAGGATGTCGCCGAAATTCGCGGGCTGACCTTTGTGCAGCGCGAGTTCGCGCCGAACGAGGATTTCATCCGTCAGGGCGACGAACCCGAGCATTCGGCGCTGGTCGTCTCCGGCATGATCGCGCGCTACCATTTGCTCGACAGCGGCCGGCGGCAATACCTCGCGTTCCATCTGTCCGGCGACCTGCCGGACTCCCAGGGCTTGTTCATCGACCAGATGGACCATGGCCTCTGCGCCCTCGGGCCTGCCTCGGTGGCCTTCATCCCGCATCGCGAATTGTTCATTGCCTTCCGGCGACGACCGACCTTCGCGCTGTCGGTTTGGCGCGAGACCCTGCTCGATGCCGCGATCTTTCGCGAGGCCATCACCAACAACAGCGCCCGGCCGATGCACGCGCGCATGGCACACCTGTTCTGCGAGCTGTTCTACCGCGCCCGCGCAGCGCAGCTCGTCCGCGGCAATCGCTGCCGCCTGCCGCTCAGCCTGGCGCAGCTCGGCGAGACCTTGGGTATGGCGATCGCGACGGTGAACCGGACGCTCGCCGACCTCAGGCGGAGCGGGACCATGGACATGCACGACGGCGAGCTCATCGTCATGAAATGGCGCGAATTGCAGCGGCTCGGAGGCTTCAGTCCGACCTATCTGCACTTGAAGCGCCAATCGCCGCCGCATGCGTGAGACCTAAAGCTAACCGTCCGCGGCCGTGCGTCCCATCACCTCGTCAAAGTGCTTCTTCACCCAGTCGTTGCAGGAGCAGGCTCTGGCTTCGAGCGCCGGCGCATCTAGGATCAGGATGGCGCCGCGGCGTGTCGCGAGGATCCGCCTGGCCTTGAACATCTGGATGACGCGGCTGGCATAGCTGCGGGACACGCCGAGCATGCCGGCCAGCTGCTCATGGGTGAGGGGGATCTCGGGGCCGCCGACGTGCTCCTGCGCGGAGATGATCCACTTGGCGGCGCGCTGCTCGATCGAATGCGCGGCATTGCAGGCCGCGGTCTGGAGTAGCTGCGCGAACTGGCAGTCGGCGTAGCGAGAGAAGATTTGCAGAAGCGTGGCCGACCTCTGTTGGGCCTGCTCGAGCACGCGCGGCGGCAGCCGCAGCAGGGTGCCGCCCAGCTTCACGACGATGCGCGAATAGGCCAGCGAGGCGCTGCGGCCGGCGGCAATGCCCACCGCGCCCTCGCGCCCGACCAGCAGGCTTTCGACCTCGCGATCGTCCTCGACCGGCACGGCGAACGACACGAGCGTGGAACGGCAGGGAAAATGGACCGCCGCCACCTCGTCGCCGGCATGATAAAGGATGTGGCTCGCCTCGAGTTCGACCGGCTGGAGGTGCGGCGCGAGCAGTTCGAAATCCGGGCGGCTGAGCTGCTGGAGAAGATCGTTCTGGGGCCGACCGGTCACATGTCTTGCTCTGGCCGGGAATCGGCACCGGCCAGAACCCTACGTTTCCGTGACGGAGCCGACGGTTCCAAAGTGCACACAAGGCGTTTTTCAGCCGTTGAAAAATGGCCTCCGGCTTGCGGAATTCCAGAAAGTTTTGGCGAGGCATGGGACGAGGCAATGGCGCAGCCGAACCCAGCGGCCTTCAACATTGCGAGCTCTGTGCAGGAGTGCACACAGCAGGGCGCGGCTCCAGCGTAGCGCGCTCGTCGCGGAGCGCCGCAGCCCGTGCGCTCTGCCCGACGGACCGCCGGCCTATACCTCAACGCCGCCGGGCCGGCGGGCCCGAGGGCGGCCGGGATGTTCATCACCCGAAGTTCGTCACCCGAAGCGTGCTTCGCAATCGTGCGCGGGCCGGCCTTTTTCCGCGTGGGCGCGATAGGCATCGATCGCCCTGTTGGCGAGCATCAGTTGCCGGCGCTCGCCGGTCCTGAGCTGGGCCTCAATGGCGTCGAGCAGGACGTTCGCCGTCTCGTCCGGGGAGCCGAGCTCTCCGCTCTGCTCCAGGAAACTCCAGGCGATGAAGAATGCGTTCTCGACGGTGCAGCGAATGGACATGGCTGCCAACGCGGCGCGGCCGTTGCCGTTCCGCGGGACAGACGAATGCTTTGAATTGGCGCGCGTGCCCGCTACTTCAGCGAGCTGCCGATCGAGGTGAACTTCTTGTTCAGCGTCGCGCCGAGATTGTTGACGACGGCGATGATCGCAAGCGCAATGCCGGCGGCGATCAGGCCGTACTCGATCGCTGTGGCGCCGGACTCGTCGGCGAGGAAGCGGCGGATCGTCTGCATGGTTGCCAGAAATCCAAAAAGAGAGCTGGCGAGGACCGTATTCTGCAGAGAGCGGGTTCCCCAATTTGGAACACGGGTCTGCGTCAGTTTCTAGTTCTTGAGCACGATGCGGCCGACGACCTTGCCGGCGCGAAGCTCGTCGATCCATGTTTGGACGTCGGCCATCGGCTCCTCGCGCATCGGCGTCGGCTTGATCTTGCCGGCGCGGGCGAGCGCCATCAGCTCGTGAGCCTCGGTGAGTGTGCCGACCATGAAGCCCTCGATGGTCATGCGCTTGTAGACCCATTGCACCATCGGCAACGTGAACTGCCCCCCCATCAGGCCGGAGACCACGATCTTGCCGCCGCGCGCGGCGACGGCGACCGCGAAAGCCATGGACTTCTCGTTGCCCGCGAAGTCGACGATCTCGTCGAAGCCGCCATCGGTTTCCTTGAGGATGCGCTTGACCACGTCGGGCTCGGCCGGATCGTAGGCCACCGCCGCGCCGTTCTTCAGCGCGGTTTCGCGCGCGGCACCGCTGAGGTCGGCGACCGTGATCGGCTGCTTGAACATGGCCGCCGCGAAGGAAAGGCCCATCATGCCGACACCGCCGAGGCCGATCAGCAGGAGGTTGCGCTGGCGCGGCCGGTCGACCAGGCGCTTGAGCGCGCCGTAGGCGGTGACGCCGGAGCACATCAGCGTCGCGGCCTGGTTGACGGGCAGGGGATCGTAGTCGAGCAGATATTTCGCGTCGGGCACCAGCACGTGGGTAGCGAAGCCGCCGTCGATGGAGACGCCGAGAAAGCGCTGTCTGGCGCAGAGATTCTCGTCGCCATTGGCGCAGTCGCGACACTGGCCGCAACCGATCCACGGAAACACCGCCTTCTTGCTGCCGACGAGACCGGCGAATACCTCGGGGCCGACTTCGTCGACCACGCCCGCGATCTCGTGGCCGAGCGTGAAGGGCAGCGTCATGCCGCGCGTGGTGTCGAGCTTCTTGCCGCCGCCGAGATCGGCGTAGCCGTCCTGGATGTGCAGATCGGAGTGGCAGAGGCCGCAACGCTCGATCCGCACCAGCACCTCTCGACCTTGCGGCTTCGGCGTCTCGACGATGGTCTCGCACAGCGGCGCATCGAACTTGACGAGGGACTGCCGACGCATCAACGCCATATTTCTTCCTCCGAAATTATCTCTCTGTTTCGCTGCGTATATTGGCCAATTCACGGGCCATGGCAACAAAGCCGGAAATCGGAACGGTCTCCGCGCGCCGCGTCGCATCGACGCCGGCAGCTGCGGCGAGCCGCGCGGGATCGGCGCCGAGCGCCTTCAGGCTTTGCCGCAGCATCTTGCGGCGCTGGCCGAAGGCGGCGGCCGCGACCTGTTCGAGCAGCTTGCGATCGCAGGCGAGAGGCGTTTCGCGCGGGATCAGTCGCACAACGGAAGACGTAACCTTCGGCGGCGGCACGAAGGCGGACGGCGCGATGTCGAACAGGATCTTGGTCTCGCAGCGCCAATTGGCGAGCACGCCGAGTCGGCCGAAGGCCTCTTCGTCCTCGCGCGCCACGATGCGCTCGCCGACCTCGCGCTGGAACATCAGGACCATCATTTCGTACCAGGGCGGCCAGGGTTCGGTGGTGAGCCAGCCGACGAGGAGGTGGGTCGCGATGTTGTAGGGCAGGTTGGCGACGATTTTTGCTCTTTCGCCTGATAGCAGCGGGCGCGGGTCGAAGGTCATGGCGTCGCCATGGACGATCTCGAGACGGCCGGGATAGCGCGCAGCAATATCCTGCAAGGCAGGGATCGCGCGCTCGTCATGCTCGATGGCGATGACGCGTCTGGCGCCGAGCGCGAGCAGGGCGCGCGTCAGCCCGCCCGGGCCGGGGCCGATCTCGATGATGGTGGAATCCTCGAGTGGAGCCGCCGCACGCGCGATGCGCGCGGTGAGATTGAGGTCGAGGAGGAAGTTCTGGCCGAGCGATTTGCGCGCCGACAAGGCGTGCTGGCGAATGACCTCGCGAAGCGGCGGGAGGTCATCGATCGTGCTCATCGGGTTTTCGCAGCCGCCATCCGGCTCGCAAGCCTCAACGCAGCGATCAGGCTTGCCGGATTGGCCTTGCCGGTGCCGGCGATGTCGAAGGCGGTGCCGTGGTCGGGCGAGGTGCGGATGAAGGGCAGTCCGAGCGTGACGTTGACCGCGTCATCGAAGGCCACAGTCTTGATCGGGATCAGCGCCTGGTCGTGGTACATGCAGACGGCGCAGTCATAGCTGTTTCGCGCGGCTTCGTGGAACATGGTGTCGGCGGGGAGCGGTCCCTTCGCCTCGATACCGTCGCCCCGCAACGTCTTGATCGCCGGCGCGATCACGGTCTGCTCCTCGTGGCCGAGCGAGCCGTCCTCGCCCGCGTGCGGATTGAGGCCGGAAATCGCGATGCGCGGATTCGCGATGCCGAAGCGGGATTTGAGTTCGGTCGCGACGATGCGCACGGTCGAGACGATCAGCTCGCTGGTGAGCTGGGCCAGTGCATCGCGCAAGGAGACGTGGATGGTCACGGGCACTACGGCGAGCCGCGGCGACCACAGCATCATCACCGGCTGCGGCGTGGGGCCGTCTTCCGCGGCGAGCTCTGCGAGGAATTCGGTATGGCCGGGATGGCGGAAGCCGGCACGATAGAGCACGCTCTTGGCAATCGGATTGGTGACAACGGCGCCGGCGCGGCCCTCGCGGACATCCGTGACCGCCTGGCGGATCGAGGCGAGCGCGGCCGGCGCGCTCGATGCGTCGGGCTTGCCGGGCGCGGCGCTCGCGGGCTCGCCGGACGCAACCACGGGCAGGGCCTCGGGGAAGGCGGCCTCGGCCTCGCCGGTGGTCACCGAAGCGATCCTGACGGCAGCGCCGAGCGCCTTGGCGCGGCGGGCGATCAGCGCCTCGTCGCCGAGCAGATAGAAGGCGGGCAGGTCCAGTTCGCGGCGCTTGAGCCAGGCTGCGATGGTGATGTCGGGGCCGATGCCGGCAGGCTCTCCCAGCGTCAGGGCGAGGGGCTTGGCAGGCTGCTTGGCCATCAGCGGTTGCGATACTCGATCATCGCCGCCTTGCGGAGCTCCTCGAGATAGGTCTTCTGGGTCTTCTCGTACTTCTCCTGATACATCTTCTCGCGGACCTCGCGCTTCTTCGGCGTGTCGATCATGGTCGGCTTGCGCGAGCACAGCACCACCATCTCGATGCCTGCCTTGGTCGTCTCGGGCGCGGTCAGGTGGCCGATCGGCGTGTCGTCGAGCACCTTACGCAGCGCCTCGGGTAATTCAGCGGTGGTCTTGGTGACGACGTCGCGGATGGTGGCGTTCGGCGTGGAGCGGAACAGCGAATTGGCTTCTTCGCAGCTTCCGACGCGCGAGCGATACTGCTCGGCTTCCTTATGCCGTGTCTCCAGGAACGCCGGCGACGAGCCCCGTGGCACGATCAGCACGATCGGCTGCATCTTGTATTCGGTGCCCTCGATCTGCAGCTTGTCGCCGGTCTGGGCCTGCACGGCCTGCGCGACGTCCTTCTCGCCGACCAGCAGCTTCTCCTTGAAGCGGCCGCGCACGAGGCTGGTCCAGACCATCTCGGCCTTCATGCGGCTCTTCAGGGTTTCGGGGCGGACGCCCTTGACCTCGAGCGACTTGGTGAGCTGGTCCGGCGAGATGCGCATGCGCTGCGCCATGCCCTCGTAGGACTGGTTGATGTCGGAGACGCCGGGGTCGACACCATATTTCTTGCCTTCCTTCATCTTCACCCGGTCGTCGATCAGCTCGTTGATGACGTCCTGGCGGGCCGGTGTCTTCTGCGTCGTCAGCTGGTCGAGCTTGGAGCGCTGCTCGATGTCGAAGTCGGTGATGGGATCGCCGTTGACCATCAAGACGATGTTCTGCGCACGCAACGGCGCGCCGGCCAGCAGCAGGGCGGCGAGGATGAGGAAGAGGCGGAAGACAGGCAATGGGATCGTCATATTTGTCGCTCGCATGTCAGCCGAGGTGAACCTGCGATCGGGAACACGCGGCCGGCACCTTCAAACCGTTCACTGGAGTCCGCCGCCGGAACTGCTGGTGGTCGCTGTGTTCGCCAGCGTGCGCAGGCCGATCTGGAACATGATCGCGTGGTTCAGCACGGGCGGGGTCGAGCCTGCGGAATAGCTATACGCAGTTACATAGTTCAAGCCGAGCACAAAACAATCGTCGACGTAGCCGGCACCGAGCACATACTGGTTGATCTTGTTGGCCTCAAGGTCCCAGCGCGCCGAGCCCGTGACCACCCAATTGGCCGCGAGCTTGATCGAGCCTGACGTCAGGATGCCCTCGCGGCGGGTTAGATAGCCGAGTTCCGGCTGCGCCGCGTAATTGCCGTACAGCATGCTGACTGACCAGCGGTTGAAGTTGGCGCGGCCTTCCGCCTCGAAGCGCTGCACGTTCCAGGTCTGCTCGTCCATGCGCGAGCGAACGCTGAACGTATAGGTGCTGTTGGGCGAATAGGCGGCGCTCGCCACATAGTCGGAGCGCGGCCTTTGCAGGCCGGAATCCACGCCGGTATTGATGGAGTCCTGGACCGCGAAGGAGTTCATGCCGAACAGCTGGTAGGACTGGCCGAACAGCGTCTTGATGGCTCCGCCCCTGTCGAACTGCGTGGTGGACTGCACGCCGACATTGGCGCGGCCGCCGCCCTCGACACGGTCGTAGCCGGAGAACTTGTCGACGCTGAACAGGTTCGAGGCGTCGAACACCATGCTCTGCGCGTCCTCGTTGGGGAGCTTGCCGGCATAGGTCTCGTTCGGCCGGATGATGATCTGCGCGATCGGCTCGATGGTGGTCGAACCCCAGGGCTGAACGTTGATGAAGGGGTAGCGGTATTCGAGGCCCACGGTCGGCATCAGGCGGAGCGCCTGGGTATCGCCGACGGGCAAATAGTTCGACACGCCCGGCTGGTTGGAGACCGAGGAGTTGATCGCGTCGGCGCGGAGAATGGCGAACGGCGTCCAGATTTCACCGAACGGATCGGTGAAGGACTTGCGCCACTGCGCTTCCGCCGTCAGGCGGGTGTAGGTACCCGGGAAGCCGCGCAGCAGGCACTGCGACGGCGTACGCGCGAGCGGATCGGCCGACACCGTCGTGCACAGGCTGTTGGTGTTGGCGAGCGTCGTGATCGGATCGAACACCGCGGTGTCACGCGACAGGTTCACGAAATTGGTCTTGTAGCTGAACTCGCCGCCGAAGACTGGATAGTTCAGCACGTTCGAGTAGTCGATCACGGGGTAGACGACCGGCACCTGGTTCTGGTTGCCCGAGTAACTCAGCCAGTACATCGTGCGCGCGTCGAAGAAGCTGCGATTGCCGACACCGGTCAGGTAAAGCTGCGAGAGTGCATCCGTCGGCAGATACAGGAACGAGCCCAGCGGATCGCGATATTGCGACAACCGATAGTCCGAGAAGAAATAATAGTCGGACATCAGGACACCGTCCCAACCCCAGACCCATTTGTCGTTCAGCGCGAACTGACCCTTGGTGTCGACGGCGCCGCGGAACTGCTTGTCGCCGGGCTGGCCAGCGAGCGCGCTCCGATCGAGCTGGTCGATGCCGTAGACGCGGATCTGATAGGCGCCGTCCATCAGGCGCTGGCGAAATTCGGCCTGGAACAGCACGCCCTGCCTGGACGTGATGCGCGGGTTGAAGGTGGCGTCCATGTCGGGCGCGATCGCCCAGTAGAACGGAACCTCGACGCCGTAGCCGAACGGCGTATTCGACGTGAAGCCCGGCATCAGGAAGCCGGTCTTGCGCTTCACGGTCGGGTCGGGCGTCGAGAAATAGGGCATATAGGCGATCGGCACGCCGAAGAATTCGAGCTGCGCCGTCTCGAAATACAGCATCTTCTCCTGCTGGTCGTGGATGATGCGCGCACCCTTGACCTGCCAGAGCGGCGGCTTCTTCGGATCGTCCTTGCACGGCGCGCAAGCCGTGTAGACGCCGTTCTCGAACACCGTGTAGTTGCCGCTGGAGCGATCGGAGCGGCTCGCCGCCATGCGGGTCTGGTCGGCCGTATCAACGCGCAGCGAATCGACGAAGCCGTCACGGTAGTCGTCGGACAGGTCCAGGATCTCGGCATAGGTGATCTTGCCGTCGGCATCCGTCATACGGATGTTGCCTTCGGCATGGAGCCGCTTGGTCTTCTGGTCGTAGATGACCTTGTCGGCCTCGACGCTGGTGCCGTTGTAGAACAGCTGGACGTTACCGACCGCGGAGACGCGCGAATTGTTGTAGTCGTAATCGACCTCGGTCGCCTGAACCAGCATCTGGTTGTCGTTGACGGCCTTCGGCGGCTTCGCACGCGGCGGCAGCGGATTGTAGGTGAAGCTCTGGGCGGATGCCGGCGTCACGGCGGCAACGTCCATCACGCCACCGAGCGATGCCACGGCGGCGACAGCAAGCAGGAATCTGCGAATGGACAAGCCACACCCGTTCGCGCGCACCAATGTGCGCCGCGTCAAACGAGACACGGGCCCTCGGTGGACGGCCGTCACTATCCGTCCTCCTGATACAGCAAGGCCAAAAAGCCGGTGAGGCCGCCCACCACCACGGGCAACCACGCCGCAGCGATCGGATGCATCAACTCAGCCTTGCTCAAATCTTCAGTCACTTTCGACAGAACGTAGAGCAGAAAGCCTGCGCCCACGCCACTCAAAACCATCTTCTGCACGCCGCCCATCCGGAAGAAGCGCAACGACACGGAGGCCGCGAGCATCACCATGGCTGCAAGCAAAAACGGCTGTGCCAGAAGCTTCTGATACTGGAGTCGGTATCCGGCTGTCGCGAAGCCCGAGCTTTCGGATGAGCGGATGTAGCTCGGTAGTTGCCAAAAGGACACAGTCTCGGGTGTGGAAAAGCTGTTGCGGACCTGGGCCTCGGTCAGCGTGGTCGGAATCTCCAGGCTGGCCTGATCGACCGGCGGCGAATCCAGCGAGAAGCGGCGGACGCCCTTGAACAGCCAACGGCCGGCCTCGAGCGTCGCCTCGCGCGCCTCGACCCGTTCCTTGAAGTGCTGCTCTGTGTCAAACCGGAACAGCGTGAGTCCGGTGAGCCGGATACCCTGCTGCTCGCTGCGCGCCGCATTGATGATCGTCTCGCCGTCGCTGGTCTTCTGGTTGAGCCAGAAGCCGGAGGCGTCCTGAATGCCGCCGCCGGGCGCCGAGCCGAACAGCTCGGCTTCCATGCGCTTGGACAGCTCGCGCAGATTGGCCGACATCGGATTGTAGGCGACGGTGGCGATCACGCCGATCAGGAGCGCGCTGCCGAGCGCCGGCGAGATGAATTGCCATGCGGAGACGCCGGCGGCGCGCGCGACGACGAGCTCGAGCCGGCGGGAGAGGGCGAGATAGCAGGTCATGGCGCCGATCAGCATGCAGAACGGCGTCAGCTTCTCCAAAAGCTGCGGCACGCGGAACAGCGAGGTCTCGGCCACCATGACTGCGGAGGCGGATGCGAGCCCTGAGGTCTTGCGCACCATCTCGATGTAATCGACCAGCACCAGCAGCAGGAAAATGCCGGCGAACACGCCGAGCGCCGCGACCACGAAACGGCCGGCGAAATAGCGCCCGAGTGTGTTGGTGAGCATGCTCATGCGGTGGCC
Source organism: Bradyrhizobium sp. BWC-3-1 (assembly GCF_032917965.1). Classification (NCBI taxonomy): domain Bacteria; kingdom Pseudomonadati; phylum Pseudomonadota; class Alphaproteobacteria; order Hyphomicrobiales; family Nitrobacteraceae; genus Bradyrhizobium; species Bradyrhizobium sp. BWC-3-1. The sequence goes on along the minus strand of NZ_CP136625.1, from coordinate 5,260,229 downwards.
GGCCGTCCGAACAGCCGCGCGATGCGCGCGTTCGACCTGTTGATGGCCTCCATGAGGCGCGGCGGCGGTTCGACCACAAGGCCGCCAATGATGATCGCCAGCCCGACGCCGATGGCACCAATGACCATGGCATATTGGACCAGCACCGCGCCCGGCGATTTCACCGCCATCACCGAGCAGGCGAAGCCGGCCATGCGCAGGCCGAACACGGCAAGGATCGAGGAGCCGATCGAGAAATTGCGGCTCTGGCGCGTGGTGCGAGGCGCACCCAGAAACGCAAAGGTCAGCACGGCAAAGGCGAAGGGATAGATCGGCGCCAGCAGGCTGTCATGCAGGGCCGAGCGGAACTGGCCGGGAATCTGCTTGTAGACGGGATCGTCCTCGGACGGCGAGAGCAACTCCCAGAGATAACGCTCGCGGATGCCGAGGGTGACGTCGCGGCCCTGGCCCGAGAACTTGGACATGTCGAAGCCGTAGCGGCCGAACGCCACCAGCGCGGGATCGCGCTTGCCGGCCTCGAAACGCTGGAGATTGCCAGTCTCCAGCACCAGGAACGATCCGGTCTCGTTCTTCACGACTTCGCCGTGCTCGGCGACGATCGAGACCCGCTCGTTCGGATCGCGGCGGTCGTCGATGAAGATGCCGGCGAGGATGCCGCCGGGCTGGCGTTCGCGAATCCGGATCGTCAGGTTCTTGTCGAGCTGGGCGAAGCGGCCGGGCTGCAGGATGTTGGTGAGCACGTCGGCGGTGATCTCGGCGTCCCACTGCTTGATCCGCCGCATGCCGTCGGGAGCGAGATAGGCCGCGATGAAGGCGACCAGCAGCGCCACCACGCAGGTGGCGTAGAAGAACGGATAGAACAGCCGGAATGGCGAGAAGCCGGCGGCATTCATCACGATGATCTCGGAATCGGTCGCGAGCTTGTTCAGCGTATGCGAGATCGCGATCATCAGCGCGATCGGCGAGATGATCAGGACCAGCGCGGGCACGACGAGGCTGGTGATCCCGAGGAAGGTCAGGATGGTCTGACCCTGGCTCGTCATCAGGTCGATGCCGCGCAACGCTTGCGTAATCCAGATCACGCCCGTGAGGCTGACCAGGACCAGCGCAAACGACGCGAGCGTCGTGCGGAAGATATACCTATCGATTGACCCCATGCGCTACCGCACGAATCCCACCAAGTCCCCAATGCCGGCCGGAATTCCGGCTGTCCAACCAATCCCCGCAAGGGCATCCCCAAGGTCGGCCAACCATCTCATCCGCCGGCTTACTCTCTCAGTACCATCCCTTTGATCCGTCAACAAAATGGCTGCCCCGTGGCACCCTCAATATATGGTTAATATTTCCCTCGTTGTGGCCCCTCGGCCACGGGGGGTGCTTGGCATCTGCCGGGCCGGTGGCCCATAGTGCGGGACGCTCAGTGAATCGCCGTTCAGCTCCGGCCCGTGGCCGGGACCGCCGATCGTTAAAAAGCGCAATGTTTTTGAGGAGTTACTCATGTCCGATGCCATTAAGGTCGGCTTCGTTCCATTGTCTGCCGCCGCCCGTGGCATCATGGTCGTGTTCTGCGACGACAGCCTGAAGCTCGGCCCGGCGACCGCCAAGGCGCTCGGCGGGGCCACCGAACTCGTGAAGCGGGCGGCCACCGCCGCCGCCTTCAAGGGCAAAAGCGGCGCGGCGCTCGACATCCTTGCGCCCGAAGGCGTGAAGGCCACCCGCCTGATCGTGATCGGCGCCGGCAAGGCGACCGGTCTGAAGGCGAACGACTTCCTCAAATTCGGCGGCGTGGCGGCGAGCAAGCTTCCGGCCGGGGCGGCGGCCATGACTATCATGGCGGAACTTCCAAACGGCGCCATGACCAGCGAGCAGGCGGTCGCGATCGCCTCGGGCCTGCGGCTGCGCACCTACAAGTTCGACCGTTACAAGACCAGGAAGAAGGATGGCGAGGAGGGCGGCACGCGCGCCGACGTCTCGTTTGCGGTCGGCGACGTGGTCGCCGCGAAGAAGGCGTTTACATCGGCGGCTGCGATCGTGGACGGCGTGATCATTGCGCGCGACCTCGTCAACGAGCCGCCGAACGTGCTTTTTCCCGAGGAGTTCGCGCGCCGCGCAGGCCTGCTCCGCAAGCTCGGCGTCAAGATCGAGGTCCTCGACGTCAAGGCCATGGACAAGCTCGGCATGGGCGCTCTGCTCGGCGTCGGCCAGGGCTCGGCGCGGCCGAGCCGCACCGTGATCATGCGTTGGGACGGCGGCAAGAAAGGTGAGGCGCCGGTTGCCTTCGTCGGCAAGGGCGTCTGCTTCGACACCGGCGGCATTTCGATCAAGCCGGCCGGCAGCATGGAGGACATGAAGGGCGACATGGGAGGGGCTGCCTGCGTCGTCGGCCTGATGCATGCGCTCGCGGCACGCAAGGCCAAGGTCAACGTCGTCGGCGCCATCGGCCTCGTCGAGAACATGCCGGACGGCAACGCGCAGCGCCCAGGCGACATCGTCACCTCGATGTCGGGCCAGACCATCGAGATCATCAACACCGACGCGGAAGGCCGCCTGGTGCTTGCCGATGTGCTCTGGTACGTCGCCAAGAAAACCAAGCCGAAATTCATGGTGGATCTGGCGACGTTGACCGGCGCCATCGTGGTCGCGCTCGGCACCGAGCATGCCGGCATGTTCTCCAACAATGACGAGCTTGCCGAGCGGCTGCTGGCGGCCGGCATCGAGAGCGGCGAGAAGGTCTGGCGCCTGCCGCTTGGCCCCGAATACGACAAGCTGATCGATTCCCAGTTCGCCGACATGAAGAACACCGGCGGCCGCCATGGCGGCTCGATCACCGCGGCACAGTTCCTCCAGCGCTTCGTGGACGGCACGCCCTGGGCGCATCTAGACATCGCTGGGACCGCCATGGGCGCGCCGAAGACCGACATCAATCAGAGCTGGGGAAGCGGTTACGGAGTTCGCTTGCTCGACCGTCTGGTCGCCGACCATTACGAGCGCAAATGACCCGAGATGACTGAAGTCCTTTTCTACCATCTGCAAAACATGACGGTGGAGAACGTGTTGCCGCCGCTTCTCGAGAAATCGCTCGAGCGCGGCTGGCGCGTCGTGGTGCAGTCGAATTCGCCGGAGCGCGCCGATGCGCTCGACGCTCATTTGTGGACCTATCGCGACGATTCCTTCCTGCCGCACGCGACATGGCGGGTGAGCGACGCCGCCGATCAGCCGATCGTGCTGGCGGTCGAGGAGGACAATCCGAACGGTGCCAATGTCCGCTTCCTCGTCGACAACGCCGCGGTGCCGCAGGACGCGCAGGCCTATGAGCGCATGGTGCTGCTGTTCGACGGCGACGATCCGGACGCGCTTGCGTTCGCCCGCAGCGCCTGGACGGATTGCAAGGCGCGGGGATTTGATGTCACTTATTGGCAGGCTGACGAGCGGGGCCGGTGGCAGAAGCGGAATTAGCGGTCGCTCGCAATTAATGATAATTTGCACTTTTCGGGTGATGATGGCTTTTGTCACCTTCGTGCCGCAAAGTGATGTTGCTACAATTGCTTAGGGCCGATCCTTCACTCGGGGATTTTAGTTTATCGTGCGACATCAAAAGCTTCCCAGCTCGCTCATAATTGCGTTGGCGGCCGTAGCCCCGCTGGTTGCGGGCTGTTCGGGCGGGACCGATCTGTTGTCCAGGGATGCCCAGTGGTTCAACACGCCCAGCCGCCTGTTCATCAAAAGCATCTCGATTGAGTCGCCGCCGCTGACCCCCGACAAGCCGGTTGGGGCCGAGGATCTGGTCAGCGCCGACGGGGCTTGTGCCGGCATGGCGCCGCCGCCCGGGCCGGCTGATGCGAATGCGTCGACGACCGCGCCGGCTCCCATGGGCGGCACCGTCGCGCTCGGCCACACCGAATGCGATGTGGTGCGCGGCATCGGCGCGCCCTCGAGCGTCAACCTCTCCGGTGATGCCGCCGGCAGGCGCGTTGCGGTCGTGACCTGGACGACCGGTCCGCGCGCTGGCATCTATACCTTCACGGCCGGTCGCCTGTCCTCGATCGAGGGCACGCCGGAGGCGCCGGTCATGCCGAAGGCGACCAAGCCGAAGCCGAAGAAGAAGTCGGCGTAACACGGGTCGACCTTTTGGCCTGAAGCTGGTTGCGGCTGTCGATGCGATCAGCCGCGCACTCCTATCCCCATCATCAAGCGGCTTTGCATTCCTTGATCGCGGTGGCCGAGGCGTGAACCGTGATCTCTCCCGTTCGCGCTCGCCGGCGATCTTGTTCGCGAGTTTCGACATCGCGGATGCCGACCTTCGCCCAAAGTGCCTTCATTGCCTCGAGCTGCGTTCTTCCGCGCGCGTTGAAAATCACGGGGGCGTTACGCGTGATCCGTGATCAGGCGGTTCGTGATGAGCAAGCCTTCGCATCCGCTGTCGGAAACTGCCCCGAAGCAAAACTGGAGGAAATCTCCAGAATAATCACGCGCGTCTCAAGCAACGGTTCAAGAATGTCATGTGCGCGAATGCTACGCGTCGAAGGGAGGGGCTAGGTCGGAAGGATCATTTGGATGTCCATTACCTCTGTGTTTTCCCCGGTTACGGGGCAACTCATCATTTTCGGCGACAGCGCGAATAACGGCCTCGTGATAAGTCGCGACAAGTCCGGCCGCATCCTGGTTGATAACGGGCACGTGAAAACGGTTGGTGGCGAACCCACGGTCGACAACACCACCGCGATCGACATCTTCGGTCAAGGCGGTGACGACACGATCACCGTCGACGAATGCCACGGACCGATGCCGGCGGTGCACATCTTCGGCGGCGACGGCAATGACAGGATCACGGGCGGCTCGGGAGCCGACCTCCTGTTTGGTCAGGCCGGCAACGATTTGATCAAGGGCGGCGGCGGCAACGATCTGCTGTTCGGCGGAGCGGGTAACGACGTCCTGGACGGCGGCAGCGGCGACAACCAGCTGTTCGGCGAGGCCGGCGACGACGTCATGACCTGGAATCCCGGCGGCGGCACCAACCTGTTCGAAGGTGGTGAGGGCAACGATACGGCTCAGGTCAACGGAAACAACGCCGCCGAGACGTTCACAATCACGGCGAACGGCACCCGCGTGCGGCTCGACGGGACGGGCGCGGCGCCGTTTTCGCTCGACATCGGCACGACTGAAAATCTCGTCTTGCACAGCGGCGGCGGCGACGATGTCATCACCGCGGGCAATGGGCTCGGCAGCCTGATCTCGCTGACGCTCGATTGCGGCGCCGGCAACGACCGGATCATCGGCGGCGACGGCAACGACCTCATCATCGGCGGCAGCGGCGACGACATCGTCAATGGCGGACGCGGCAACGACGTCGCCCAGCTCGGGAGTGGCGACGACACTTTCATCTGGAATCCCGGTGACGGCAGCGACACGGTCGAGGGCGGCTCGGGCAGCGACAAGCTGCTTTTCAATGGCGCTAACATCAACGAGACCATCAACATCTCGGCCAATGGCGGCCGGGTGCGCTTCACCCGCGATGTCGCCAACATCACGATGGATCTCAACAGCGTCGAGCAGATCGAATTCGATGCGCGTGGCGGCGCCGACAACATCACCGTCGGCGACCTCACCCGGACCGGCGTCAAGCAGGTGCTGGTTGATCTCGGAGCCGTTCCGGGAGGGACGCAAGGCGACGGCGCTGCTGATACGGTGACCGTCAACGGCAGCAACGGCAATCAGCACATCGAGGTCACAGCCGCGGGCACAACGGTCACGGTCACGGGGCTGCCGGAGGTCGTGACGATCGCAAATGCAGAGGCCGGCAACGACCGGCTGGTCGTGCAGGCGCTCGGCGGTAACGACGTGATCGATGCATCCACGCTCGGCGCGGCGATCGGGCTGACCATCGACGGCGGTGCGGGCAACGACACCATCACCGGCAGCCAGGGAGCCGACACCCTGATCGGCGGCGACGGCAACGACAAGGTCATCGGCGGCCGCGGCAATGACGTCGCGCTTCTCGGCGCAGGCGACGACATCTTCACGTGGAATCCCGGTGACGGCAGCGACACTGTCGAAGGCGGCACGGGAACCGATACGCTGGTGTTCAACGGCGCCAATGTGGCCGAGACCATGTCGATCTCGGCGAACGGAAGCCGTGCGCTACTCACCCGTGACGTCGGTGCTATCGTCATGGACCTCGCCGGCGTCGAGCACGTGCAGATCGCGGCGGCAGGCGGCGCCGACAACATCACCGTCAACGATCTGACCGGGACAGGAATCACGCAGGTTGCCATCGACCTCAGTGCCGGCCCCGGCAGCCAGAGCGGCGATGCCGCGGCGGACCGCGTGACCGCGAACGGCACGACCGGTGACGACAACATATCGGTCGTGACCGCCGGCGGATCGATCGTGGTCAACGGCCTCGCTGCGCAGGTGACGATTGCGCATGCGGACGCCGGTGATGTGCTCGGCATCAACGGCGGCCAAGGCAATGATGTCATCGATGCGTCTTCCATCAAGGCGGGACAGTTGTTCAGCCTCAACATCAATGGCGGCGACGGCAACGACACCATCACAGGCAGTGCCGGCAATGACATTGTGAACGGCGGACGCGGCAACGATTTCGCCAATCTCGGTGCGGGCGACGACACCTTCGTCTGGAACCCCGGCGACGGCAGCGATACCGTCGAAGGCGGGAAGGGCACCGACACTCTGGCATTCAACGGCGCCAATATCAGCGAGAACATCAACATCTCGGCCAATGGCGGCCGGGTGCTGTTCACGCGAGATGTTGCCGCCATTGCGGTGGACCTGAACGGGGTCGAACATGTCGACTTCAACGCTCTCGGCGGTGCCGACAACATTACGGTCGGTGACCTCTCCGGCACCGGCGTCAGCCAGGTCGACCTCGATCTCGGCGCCAATGACGGCGCCGCGGATACCGTGACCATCAACGCAACCGACGGCAACGACGTCATCACGGTGACCGAGCACGACGGCATCATCACGGTGTCGGGGCTTGGCCAGGACATCAACATTACCGACGCCGGCGCGGGCGACAGGATCGTCATCAACGGTCTCGATGGCGACGACGTCATCACGGCCTCCGGTCTGCACGGCGGCATCCAGCTCGTTGCCAATGGCGGCAACGGCGACGACGTGCTGATCGGCAGCCCCGGCAACGACACGCTGGCAGGTGGTGCCGGTGATGACGTGCTGATCGGCGGCGGGGGCCTCGACGTCCTCGACGGCGGCACCGGCAACAACGTCGTCATCCAGGGCGGTGCGTTCGCGGCCGCGATGCTGCTCAACCAGGCCATGGCGGCCAGCTTCGTCCCGGCAGGTGAGGGGAACGGCGAGATGCCGCTGCCCGATCCGCACGCGATGCAGAACCAGGTGCTCGCACCGCCGCAGCACGCCTGAAGCCAACTGCATCGGCCCGGAGAACGCTCATGACGACGAACGCGGTCTCCACCGATACGGGGCTCGATGCATTGCTGACACTGCTGCATCTGCAAGGTGTTGCGGCCGATCGCGAGCAGCTCAGGCACCGGCTGGGCGCGGCAAGCTTCGGCGCAGCGGATATCGTCCGCTGCGCCAGGTCTCTCGGACTTAAAGCGCGAACCTATCGAACGCAGTGGAGCCGTCTGTCGGACACCCCGCTGCCTGCGATCGCAATGCTGCGGGACGGCGGCTTCATGGTCATCGCAAAGGCCTCCGCCGATAAGGTGCTGGTGCAGTCCCCGGAGGCGCAGCGTCCGGTACTGATGGATCGCGACGAGCTGTGCGCGATCTGGGACGGCGGTTTGATCCTGATGGTTCGGCGCGCCGGCCTGTCCGACCTCGGGCGGCACTTCGATATCACCTGGTTCATCGGCGCGATCGGCAAATACCGGCGGCTGCTGGGCGAGGTGCTGGCGGCTTCGTTCTTCCTCCAGCTTTTTGCGCTGGTCTCGCCGTTGTTCTTCCAGGTCGTGATCGACAAGGTGCTGGTGCACCGCTCGCGGTCCACGCTCGACGTCCTCGTCATTGGCCTCGTCGTCGTCTCCCTGTTCGACACCGTGCTCGGGATCCTGCGCAATTACCTGTTTGCGCACACCACCAACCGCATTGACGTCGAGCTCGGGGCACGCCTGTTCCACCACCTGCTGGCGCTGCCGATGGCGTGGTTTCAGGCCAGGCGCGTCGGAGATTCCGTGGCCCGGGTCCGTGAGCTCGAGAACATCCGCAATTTCATCACCAGCTCGTCGCTGACGCTTCTCATCGACCTGGTCTTCACCTCGGTGTTCCTGGCGGTGATGTTCGCCTATTCGGCGCAGATGAGCTTCATCGTGCTGGCATCGTTCCCGTTCTACATCGCGATCTCGGCCGTGGCGACGCCGCTGTTTCGCCGCAGGCTGGACGAGAAATTCCGCCGCGGCGCCGAGAACCAGGCCTTCCTGGTCGAGAGCGTCAGCGGCATCGAAACGCTGAAGGCGATGGCGGTCGAGCCGCAGATGCAGCGCCGCTGGGAAGAGCAGCTCGCAGGCTATGTCTCCGCGAGCTTCGGTGTCACCAGCCTCGGCAACACGGCTAGCCAGCTGGTGCAGCTCGTCAGCAAGGTCGTCACCGCCGCCATTCTCTATGTCGGCGCCAGACTGGTGATCGGTGACGCATTGACCGTCGGCGAGCTCGTTGCCTTCAACATCTTCGCAGGGCGGGTGTCGGCCCCGGTGCTGCGGCTCGCGCAGGTCTGGCAGGATTTTCATCAGGCGCGACTGTCGATCGCCCGGCTCGGCGACATCCTCAACAGCGCGGCGGAGCCTGCTTACTCCGCGGCCCGCGCGGGGCTGCCGCCGATCCGGGGCAACATCCGCTTCGAGCACGTCTCTTTCCGCTACCGGCCCGATGGGCCGGAGATCCTGCACGATGTCTCATTCGACATTCCAGCCGGACAAACCGTCGGCATCGTCGGATCGTCCGGTTCGGGCAAAAGCACCTTCGCCAAGCTGGTGCAGCGGCTCTATGTACCGCAAGGCGGCCGCGTGCTGGTCGACGGAATGGATCTGATGACGACCGACCCGGCCGGACTCCGTCGGCAGATCGGAATCGTGCTCCAGGACAACATGCTGTTCAACCGGTCGGTGCGCGACAACATCGCGCTGGCCGATCCAAGCCTGCCGATGGATCGCATCATCGATGCGGCGAAGCTGGCGGGCGCGCATGATTTCATTCTGGAGCTCCCCGAGGGCTACGATACGGTGGTCGGCGAGCGCGGCTCGACGCTCTCGGGCGGGCAGCGCCAGCGCATCGCGATTGCCCGCGCACTGGTGGGCAATCCCCGGATCCTGATCTTCGACGAAGCCACCAGCGCGCTCGACTATGAAAGCGAGCGGATCATCCATGACAACATGAAGGAGATCGCGAAAGGCCGCACCGTCCTGATCATCGCGCACCGTCTGTCCACCGTCCGCGGCGCCGATCGCATCTTCACCCTGGAACGCGGCCGTCTGGTCGAGGACGGCACGCATGATGCGCTGATCAAGACCGGCGGCCGCTATGCCGCCCTGCATCGTCTCCAGGGAGGCATTTATGAGGTCGGCTAACACTGTGCCGGCCGCTCGTCCGGAGCAGACCGTGATCCCGTTCCGGAATGGAAAGGGCCGGCGCGCCGAGGAAGTCGCCTTCCTGCCGGCGGCGCTGGAAATCACGGAAACACCGCCATCGCCGATCGGCCGCGCCATCGCCCTGGCCCTCATGCTGCTTGTCTGCGCGGCGCTGGCCTGGTCGGCTTGGGGCACGATCGACATCGTGACCTCCGCAACCGGCAAGGTCGTGTCGAGCGGGCGAAGCAAGGTGATCCAGCCGTTCGAGACCGGCGTGGTGCGCGCCATTCACGTGCAGGACGGGCAATCGGTCAAGGCGGGCGACCTGCTGATCGAGCTCGATCCGACGGTGAACGCCGCAGAGCGCGATCGTCTGCATGACGATCTCATGGCCGAGCGGCTCAACGTCGCGCGCCTCCGCGCCGCATTGGCGGGCGGCGAAGGGGTATCCGCTGATCTCGTCGTACCAGAGGATGCCGATCCCATGCTGGTTGCGACGCAACGGCAGCTCCTCGCCAATCAGGTCAGCGAGAACAGGGCCAAGCTCGCGGCGCTGGCACGTCAGGAAGCGCAGAAGGAGGCCGAACATCAGACGATTGCGGCGACGATTCACAAGCTTGATGCGTTGCTGCCGATCACCCAGCAGCGTGTCGAGATCCGCAAGACGCTGATGGAGAAGGAGATCGGCTCGAAGCTGACCTACTATGAGACCCTCCAGCTCCAGATCGAGCAGCAGGAGGAGCTTCGCGTCCAGAGCAGCCGCTTGAAGGAGGCCGAGGCGGCCGTCGCCGCGATCCGGGAGACCCGCATCCAAGCCCTGGCCGAGTACAGGAAGAGTCTCTCCGACGAGCTGGCTAAGAGCGAACAGAAAGCCAATGGCGTCGCACGCGATCTGATCAAGGCGCAGCAGAGGACGAGGCTTCAGCAACTGACGTCGCCGGTCGACGGCGTCGTGCAGCAGCTTGCGGTCCACACCGTGGGCGGCGTGGTCACGCCCGCGCAGTCGCTGCTGGTAATCGTGCCGACCGATACGCGGCTCGAGATCGAGGCGATGATCTCCAATCGCGATATCGGATTTGTCGAGGCCGGGCAGGGTGCTGCCATCAAAATCGACACTTTCAATTTCACCCGCTACGGGCTTCTCGCAGGCCAGGTCGTGAGCGTCTCGCAGGACGCCATCATCCGCGACTGGCCGCAGGAGCGCGGGAGCGACCGTCCGCTCGCGACACAACGCGACAGCAGCGAGCCCAGCGGGCAGGAGTTGAGCTACAGCGCCCGCATCTCGCTCGATCGCACCCAGATGCAGGTGGACGACCGCCTCGTCAGCCTGTCGCCGGGAATGGCGGTGACCGTCGAGATCAGGACCGGTTCGCGCACCATCCTGAGCTACCTGCTATCGCCGCTGCAGCGCTACCGGCACGAGATCATGCGCGAGCGCTAGTTCCCGCATGATGCCGACGAAGCTTCGCGAGACGCGCTGAGAACCAATCGGGCTTTTCGGCAGCTACACCATGCCGCGGGCGCGCCACTCCTGATGAAGTCATTTTGGTGTGGCCCCGCAGCCCGGAATGCGTACATAGGAGCAAGCAAAAAATTTGGAGGAAAGCATGCGGCTCATTGCCCTCGTATCGGCTCTGGTCCTGCCGTTTGGCGCGGCGCTCGCCCAGGACTATCCGATCAGGCCCGTCACCATGCTGGTGCCGTTCGCCGCCGGCGGACCTACGGACACGATTGCTCGCCTGACCGCGGCCGGCATGGCGAAATCGCTTGGCCAACAGGTCGTCGTCGAGAACGCGCCTGGCGCCGGTGGTACCATCGCCACGACCCGCGCCTCGCGAGCCCAGCCCGACGGATACACGCTGCTGATCCATCATGTCGGCCTCTCGACGGCCGCCACACTGTACCGCAACCTCAGCTATGACACGAAGACGGCCTTTGCGCCGATCGGGCTTGTGACCAATGCGCCGATGACCATCATCGCGCGTCCGGATTTTCCGGCCGACACGCTGAAGGAATTGGTCGCCTACGCCCAACAGCAGGGCGACAAGTTGACCTATGCCAATGCCGGACTCGGCGCGGCGTCGCATCTCTGCGGCATGCTGTTCATGACAGCGATCCAGAAGCAGCTCACCGCGGTGCCCTACAAGGGCAACGGCCCCATCATGAACGACCTTCTCGGCCGGCAGATCGATCTTACCTGCGACCAGGCGACGAATACCACCGGCCCGATCATGTCGAAGCAGGTCAAGGCCTATGCGATCACCACCAAGGAGCGGCTGAAGAGCCTGCCCGATCTGCCGACGGCCGACGAGGCCGGTCTCAAAGGGTTCGAACTTGGCGTCTGGCACGGCATCTATGCCCCCAAGGGCACACCGCCGGCGGTCGTTCAGAAGCTGACCGCGGCGCTCCAGTCCGCCCTTAGGGATTCCACGCTGATCGCCCGGTTCAACGACATCAATACCGAGCCGGTCCCGCAGGAGAAGGCGACGCCGGAGGCGCTGGCCGCGATGCTAGCGAGCGAAGTCGACCGCTGGGCTCCGATGATCAAGGCAGCCGGCCAATTCGCGGACTGAGCCATTCCTGCTCAATTCGTCCCGACATCGCTGCGTGAGCGGGCTGAGTCACCACGGTAAAGAACAGTCCATTCAATAGCCAATCACCGGGTAGCAAAATACCGGTACTGTGCATGGGGTTGTTTTTGCGATTTTAATGTCGGGCCGGTCGCGGAGGCGTCAGCCCGCCGCCTCGTCGAACTGCGTGCTCGCCTCTAGCCACTGCTCCTCGGCGCGCGCCAGCGCGTCGGCCGCATTGGCACGTGCCTTCGACAGTTGCGCGGCCTGCTTGGGGTCGCGGGTGAAGATGTCGGGCAGGGCCAGCGCAGTGTCGATCTTGCTGATGATCGCGCTGACGCGGGCGATCTCGGTCTCAGCTTCCGCGATACGTTTCTTCAGCGAGCCGCGATTGTCCGATCTCGGACGCTGCGGCTTCTCGCTCGGCGCGTTGCGCTCTCGCGGGGCGGGCTCGCCATTGCGCGCGGACAGCACCAGGCGGCGATATTCGTCGAGGTCGCCGTCGTAATTAGTCACGGTGCGGTCGGCGACGATCCAGAGTTGATCGGCGCAGGACTCGATCAGATAGCGATCATGCGAAACCATGATGACGGCGCCGGGGAATTCGTTAATGGCTTCCGCAAGCGCGGCGCGGCTGTCGATGTCGAGATGGTTGGTCGGCTCGTCCAGGATGATCATGTTGGGGCCGAAGAAGGTCGCCAGTCCCAGCAGGAGCCGCGCCTTCTCGCCGCCCGACAATTTTCCGACCTTGGTATCGGCCGCCTTGCCGGAAAAGCCGATCGCACCGGCGCGGGCGCGTACTTTGGCTTCGGGCGCCTCGCCCATAAGCTTGCGGACGTGGTCGTAGGTCGAGGCATCCTCGTTCAATTCGTCGAGCTGGTGCTGGGCGAAATAGGCAATCGAGAGCTTGTCGGCGCGGGTCACCTTGCCCGAGAACGGCGCGAGGCGGCCGGCGAGCAGCTTCACGAGAGTCGACTTGCCGTTACCGTTCGAACCAAGGAGCGCGATGCGGTCGTCATTGTCGACGCGCAAGGTGACGCGGTTCAGCACGGGCGAGTTCGGATCGTAGCCGACCACGACGTTGTCGGCGGCGATGATCGGCGGCGACAGGATTTTCTCGGGCGCGGGAAAGCTGATCTCGCGTACGTCCTGGGTGACCAGCGCCGTGATCGGCTTCAGCCGCTCCAGCATTTTCACACGGGACTGCGCCTGGCGGGCTTTCGAGGCCTTGGCCTTGAAACGGTCGACGAAGGCTTGCAGGCGGGCGCGTTCGGCTTCCTGGCGCTTGACCGCTTTGGCATCGAGCATCTCGCGCATGGCGCGCTGCTCCTCGAAGGAGGAGTAGGTGCCCTTGTAAAGGGTGAGCTTGCTGCGATCCAGATGCAGGATCTGGTCGACCGAGCTTTCCAGCAGATCGCGATCATGGCTGATCACGATAACGGTGCGCGGATAATGCGCGAGGTGATCCTCGAGCCACAGCGTGCCTTCGAGGTCGAGATAGTTGGTGGGCTCGTCGAGCAGCAACAGGTCGGGAGCCGCAAACAGCGTTGCGGCGAGCGCAACGCGCATGCGCCAGCCGCCGGAGAATTCGGCGCAGGGGCGGAGCTGGTCGGCGGCGGAGAAGCCGAGACCGGAAAGGATGGCTGCGGCGCGGCTCGGCGCCGAATGCGCGTCGATGTCGACCAGCCGGGTCTGGATCTCGGCGATCTGGTGCGGGTCGGTCGCGCTCTCGGCCTCGGTGAGCAGTGCGTCGCGTTCGAGGTCGGCCTTGAGCACGACCGAGATCAGGCTCTCGGGGCCGTTCGGCGCTTCCTGCGCCAGGCTGCCGACGCGCCAGCGGGGCGGCAGGCTCACCGTGCCGTGCTCAGCGGCGAACTCGCCGCGGATCACCTTGAACAGGGTCGATTTGCCGGTGCCGTTGCGACCGACCATGCCCACGCGGGATCCGGGCGTGATCTGCACGGAACTCTGGTCAATCAGAAGGCGTCCGGCGAGGCGGATGGAGAGGTCGGTGATGGAGAGCATGCGGCCTTGTCACCGCACCCGCGATCAAACGCAACCCGTTTTTCTGTGTTTGCAAGCCGGTGCTTGTCAACTCAGTGCGAATCGCGCTCGCGCTGCTTCAGCTCATTGAGGAGTTGCTCGAGGTGCGTCGGCAGCCTGGCTTCGGGCCGCAGGCTCTGCTGGAGCCGTTCGCCCACCGCATCGCGGATCGAGCGGCTGGTGCGCCGGTCGATTTGCTCGCTATCGTCGGCGAAAAGGCTAACCATCGCAGAGTTCCGTGTTCTCAAAGAAGCGACACGGTACCAAGTCCTTGGCCCCCAAATGGTTTCGCCACTCGCGGCGATTGCGCGGCATTCTAGCAAAAATTGTGTGAAGCCGCGCAATATCCTCTCCGAATACAAAGCCCCGGCGCTGGGGGACGCCGGGGCTTCGCCTGGAAGGTACCTTGGGGGCTCAGGTATCTTTGGAAAGGTGCTGTCGGGCTCAGTAGCAGCGGTTGATCATCCGCCAGCGGGGTCCCCAGGGAGTCGGGACCAGCCGGCGCACATAGCAGCCGCCATAGCCGTAGGAGACGGGAGCATAGAAGCGCGGTCCACCCCAGCCGTGGCCGTTGTGCCAGCCACCGCCGCCGTGCCAGCCGCCGCCGCCACCATGCCAGTGCGCGGAGGCGGAGGTCGGCGCCAGCGCGGCACCAAGCGCAACCGCGGCGACGGCGGCGACGGCGGCGAGGGAAAGTTTCCTCAACATGGTGATCTCCTCAAATCTGTTGGCGCGGGGCTATCGCGTCGATGGAAAGGCCGCCGAAACGGTCTGCCTCTGAAAGAGGCTTTGGTTTCGATGGACCTGAGATTATCCGGGCGAGGCTGAACCAAACCCTGACGAGGCCTTCAGATTGAGTTCATTTGGGTGAAATCATTGTAATCCACGTTGGAATTCCAAGCCTGAGAGGGGGACCCACCACGCGTCCGCAATGGATGGGAAGGAGACCACGCTGAAGCTAAGCTTCGCGTCTGCCTTGAGTGCTACGGTCATATAGAGTCTGCCATGGTCGATCCTCAGTCACACCAGGAAGGGGCCTTCGCGTGATCACCGTTTGGGGCGGACAGACCTCGCGATCGATCCGGGTCGTATGGGTGCTGGAGGAGATGGGCCTTCCCTACCGCGTGCGGCAGGTGGACATGCTGGCCGCCAAGCAGGACCCCGAGTTCCTGGCGGTCAACCCCGCTGACTACATCCCGGCGATCCAGGACGGCGACGTCGTCATGGTCGAGTCGATCGCGATCATGGAGTACCTGATGGCCCGCTACGGGCCGACGCCGCTGGCGCCCGCGCCGCAGGATCCCACGTTCCCCGCCTACCAGCAATTTCTGCATCTGGGCGAAGCCGGTCTCGCGACCCTGATGATGCCCGTCGTCGTCAGCCGCTTCATCGCGCCCGACGCCGAACGGGAGAACTGGGGCGCGACCTGGTGCCTGCAGTCGTTCCAGAAGCGGCTAAAGCTTGTCAGCCAACGGCTTGCCGACTCGTCCTACCTTGCCGGCGAGGCTTTCACAGCAGCCGACATCTCGGTGACCTACGCCCTGAACCTGGGCCAACGGAACTGCGGGATCACCCTCGGCGACGCCGAACAGGCCTATCTCGCCCGCACCACCGGCCGCGACGCCTACAAGCGTGCCATGGAGCGTTCGCACGAAGGGGTGAACACCTGATTCCCGTTTCGTCCGCCAATCGAGACACGAGAGGTCAGCACTCAACGTCATGGGGTCGAAAGCGGCCCTAAGCCCGACGCCGACCTTCGCCCAGATCGCCGCCATCTACAAGTATCGGTTCAGGTGAACACTCGCCCTCGGCCTGCGGCGAAGCGCCCGCGAGCCCGTTTGGGCGGTCGCTTGCCGTATCGCGAAGGCGCCGATATAAGCCCGGCAACTCCGAACCACTGTTTCTCTTCAAGGACAACATCATGGCCATCGAACGCACCTTCTCGATCATCAAGCCCGACGCCACCGCGCGCAATCTCACCGGTGCGGTTAACGCCGTGATCGAGAAGGCGGGCCTGCGCATCGTCGCGCAGAAGCGTATCCGCATGACCAAGGAACAGGCCGAGACCTTCTATGCGGTCCACAAGGCGCGCCCCTTCTTCGGTGAGCTCGTGGAGTTCATGACGTCGGGCCCCGTGGTCGTCCAGGTGCTGGAAGGCGAGGGTGCCGTCGCCAAGTATCGCGACGTGATGGGCGCGACCGATCCGTCCAAGGCGGCTGACGGCACCATCCGCAAGCTCTACGCAAAGTCGATCGGCGAGAACTCCGCGCACGGGTCGGATGCGCCGGAGACCGCCGCGATCGAGATCGCGCAGTTCTTCTCGGGCAACGAGATCGTCGGCTGATCCGTCAGCCGATAAGGTAACGAGACGCGGCGAAAGGACGTAGTGTGAACTGGCTCTGGCAGATCTTCGATCCCGCTACGATCGGGGCATTCTTCACCCAGTTCCGCGTTGAGATGGCCGAACCGACCTTTTGGGTCGCGGTCGGCAAGATCATCTGGATCAACATCCTCTTGTCCGGCGACAATGCGCTGGTGATCGCGCTTGCCTGTCGCGGCCTCAAGCCGCGGCATCGGCTGTGGGGCATGATCCTCGGTGCGGGCGCCGCGGTGCTGCTGCGGATCATCTTCACGGGCATCGTCGCGAGCCTGATGGAGTTGCCGTACCTCAAGCTGGTGGGCGGCCTCGCGCTGATCGTGATTGCGGCCAAGCTGCTGGTGCCGGAGCAAGAGGACGAGGACGGCGTCGAGTCGGCGTCGCATCTGTGGCAGGCCGTGCAGATCGTCGTCGTTGCCGACATCGTCATGAGCCTGGACAACGTCATTGCGGTGGCCGCGGCCGCCAATGGCAGCGTGCCCTTGCTGGTGCTCGGTCTTGCCATCAGCGTGCCCTTGATCGTCGCCGGCGCGGCGCTGATCATGGCGCTGCTCGCAAAGCTGCCGGTTCTGGTGTGGGCCGGCGCGGCGCTGCTCGGCTGGATCGCGGGCGAAGTGATCGCGACCGATCCCGGCATCGCGCCGAGGCTGCATGCGCTGTTCGACGGTCCGTTCGGCGCTTCGCTCGACAACATGCTCGGCGCCTTGCGCATCCCGCCGCAATTCGCCCATGGCGGCGGAGGCGGCGAATATCTCTGCGCAGCTCTCGGCGTCGTTGTCGTGCTGGTCGTCGGCTCCATCTGGCGCCGCCGCAGCATGAGCGCGGCCGCGCTGGAGTCCTCCGAACGCCACGTCAAGGCCTCGGCGGAGTAGATCTATCTTTTGAGCATGATCTCTTGGGAAAAGCGCTAGCGTCGGACGATCGAGCCGGCGCGGTTGATCAGGCGGGCGAGCGCGCGGAAGCGGCTGCCGACTCGATCCGCGACGAGATCGCCGAGGCGGTGCTCGAACACCAGCAACAGCTTGCGGCCCATGCTGCGGAAATGCGTCGCGGGCAAGACGCCCGGACGCGCCGCCGAGATCAGATGTGCGACGCGGAAGGCCGCGCCCAGCAGGCGGGCGCGTTCGAGCTGCGCCGGCGTCAGCAGCTCCTGCATGGCGACCGGCGGCTGGTTCTCCTCGCTGAGGCCCGCATAGCGATAGAACACGGACAACCCGACGAAGGCGCGCTCGGTGTGGGTGATCGCGCCGAAATTACCGTTGACGACGAGGCTCAGCGTCTGCTCGCCGCGATGGTCGGGATGCACGCGCCACCCGATGTCGGACAGCAGGCACGCGGCGTGGCGCAGGCGGCGGTCTTCTTCGGTCTCGCGCAGCTTCACCACGCGCGCGAGGCGGTCGGTCCAGGCGATCAGCTCGCGGGCGTGCTTTGCCGAACGCGACAGCAGCTGGTTCAGCTCCTCGGCCGCGCAGATCAGTCCGTCCTTGTTGCGCTCGGACTCCGGCAGCTTCTCGTGCAGCAGGCCCTCGCGCACGCCGAAGGTCGAGAACACGATGGTCTTCGGCTTCGCCACCCGGATGATGTGCTCGAGCACCAGCGCCGCATAGGTGAGGAGCGGACGCCGGGCATCGGCGACGATCTCGATGTCGGCGAGCATGCCGGCGGCCGCAAGCCGGCGGAGACGACGCGAGAAATCGAGCGCCTCGGCCGCCGAAATCGAATAGCCGTGCATCACCTGCAGCGGATAGCCGCTCTGGATGATGTGGATGCGCGCAAGCGCGCGCCAGGTGCCGCCGACCGCGTAGAAGCTGCGGCTGCTCCCCGCCTTGAGCTGCGGCACCCCATCGAGCGCTTCGCGCACGATGCGGTCGGCGCGTTTCAGGGATTTATGCGCGAGGTCCTGCAGCGCGAGGCCGCCGAGCGGCAGCGTCACGCCGCTGCGCACGGTGTTTTTGCGCACGTCGATCAGTTCGAGCGAGCCGCCGCCGAGGTCGCCGACGATGCCGTCAGGATGATGGATGCCGGAGATCACGCCAAGCGCCGACAGCCGCGCCTCGCGCGGGCCCGACAGGATCTCGATCTTCACCGCGCAGATGCGCTCGGCTTTCGCGATGAAGTCGGCGCCGTTGGAGGCATCGCGGCAGGCGGCGGTCGCAATCGCAAACACCCGCCCGACCTGCATGACCCGGCACAGCGCACGGAAGCGCTTGAGCGAGGTCAGCGCCTTGTCGACGGCGTCGGGCGCAAGCAGTCCCGTGCTCTGCACTTCGCGCCCGAGGCCGCACAGCGTCTTCTCGTTGAAGATGGGAATGAGGCTCCGCGTCAGTCCCTCGTAGACGACGAGACGGACCGAGTTGGAGCCGATGTCGATGACCGCGACGCTCGAGCCGCGCTTGCGCGGCCGCTTCACGTCGACGATCCCGGATCAGGATTGATGACGTTCATTACGGCGCGTGAGGCGGCGCGGCGAGGATTCCTTGAGCGACTTACCACGGCCAGACAGACTCGGATTTGTCATGAAGTAGTTGTGGACGTTGAAAGGCTCCTCGCCCTTCGCGGTCTTCATACGCGTTGAGGACCCGTCCGGCAACAATTGCCAGCTCTGTTCATTGTCCTTGAGATTCGCGACCATGATCTGTTCGAGAACCTGCTGATGCACCGTGGGATTCTGCAGCGGACACAGCACCTCGACGCGGCGGTCGAGGTTGCGCGGCATCATGTCGGCTGAGGAGATATACACAGCCGCTTTTGCGCTCGGCAGGCCCTGGCCCATGCCGAAGCAGTAAATTCGGCCGTGTTCGAGGAATCGTCCGATGATCGACTTGACGCGGATGTTCTCCGACAGGCCGGGAATACCGGGCCTGAGGCAGCAGATACCGCGCACCACGAGCTCGACCTGCACGCCGGCCTGGGAGGCCTCGTAGAGCGCGTCGATGATATCGGGGTCGACCAGCGCGTTCATTTTCATCCAGATCGCAGCAGGCCGGCCGTGCCGTGCATGCGCGGTCTCGCCCTGGATGTGCTCGATGATGCGCTTGCGCAAGGTCAGCGGAGACACCGCCATCTTTTCCAGATCGCTCGGCGCAGCGTAGCCGGTGATGAAGTTGAACACGCGCGCGGCGTCGCGGCCGATGGTCGGCTCCGAGGTGAAGTAGGAGAGGTCGGTGTAGATGCGCGCGGTCACCGGGTGGTAATTGCCGGTGCCGGTGTGGACGTAGGTCGTGAGGCTGCCGCCCTCGCGCCGCACCACCATCGAGAGTTTCGCGTGGGTCTTCAGTTCGAGGAAGCCGTAGACGACCTGCACGCCGGCGCGTTCGAGGTCGCGCGCCCAGCGGATGTTGGCCTCCTCGTCGAAGCGGGCCTTCAGCTCGATCAGCGCGGTGACGGATTTGCCGGCTTCGGCGGCTTCCACGAGCGCGCGCACGATCGGCGAGTTGCTGGAGGTGCGGTAGAGCGTCTGCTTGATGGCGACGACGTCGGGGTCGCGCGTCGCCTGCTGGAGAAACTGCACCACGACGTCGAAGGATTCGTAGGGGTGATGGACGACGAGGTCCTTCTGCCGGATCGCAGCGAAGATGTCGCCGCCTTGCTCGCGCACGCGCTCGGGATGGCGCGGCACGTAAGGGGTGAATTCGAGATCGGGCCGGTCAAGGCGGGTGAGCTGCGAGAGCTCGTTCATGGCGAGCACGCCATCGACCAGGAACACCTCGTCGTCGGCGGTCGACAGCGCGTGCTGCACGAAACTGCGCAGCTGCTCCGGCATCTTGGCGTCGATCTCGAGTCGGATCACCGAACCGCGGCGGCGGCGCTTCAGCGCGGTCTCGAACAGGCGGACGAGATCCTCGGCCTCTTCCTCGATTTCGAGTTCGGAGTCGCGGAGGACGCGGAAGGCGCCCTGGCCGTGAAGATTGTAGCCGGGGAACAGGCGGTTGATGAACAGCGCGGTGGCCTGCTCCAGCGAGATCAGCCGGACGACCTTGCCGTCAGCCGGCAGACGGATGAAGCGGTCGATCTTGCCGGGCATGCGGATCAGCGCGTTCATCTGCTTGCCGTCGGCGGCGCGCGTGAGCTGGAGCGCGATGGTGAAGCCGAGGCTCGGAATGAACGGGAAGGGGTGGGCCGGGTCGATCGCGAGCGGCGTCAGCAGCGGGAACACGTTGCTGAGGAAGTAGTCCTCGACCCAGGTTCGTTCCGCCTTGGTGACCTCCTTGCCCTCGACCAGCACGATACCCTCGTCGGCGAGCGTGCCGCGCAGGTCGCGCCAGATTGCCTGCTGGTCGGAGGCAAGCTGCGAGACGGTCCGGTTGATGAGCGCGAGCTGCTCGGACGGGGTCAGACCGTCGGGGCTGCGCTCAGCAATACCCTCGCGCACCTGGGCCTTGATGCCGGCGACGCGGACCATGAAGAACTCGTCGAGGTTATTCGCTGAAATCGACAGGAATCGCACCCTCTCCAGCATGGGGTGGCTGGGATTGACCGATTCCTCCAGGACGCGGCGGTTGAAGTGCAGCCAGGAAAGCTCGCGATTGATGAACCGCTCGGGGCTCGATGCGATCGCCGGCGGGCCTTCGGCTTCCGGGGCTTTTTCTTTAACTTCAACAGCTTGCGCAGAATCCATCAGAAGTCGGTCCATCCAGTTCGCCCCAATTTGCGACTTACGCGCAAAACCCGCGGGAGCATGTGTTAGAGCGATGACGTTTCGATGACATTGATGTTCCGCCGCCCGGCCGCGTCAACCCGCCTTGGTCAGACATCCCGGAGCAGCTCGGCCGCCAGGGCCCGGGTGACGGGGCGGCCGAGGCGCAAGGCCTCGCTGTCCAGCAGGTCCACAGCCCGTCGGGCGGCGGCCGAGGACCGCTCCAGGCGAGTGGCGAGGTAGCTGACCACGCTCTCGTCCACCGCGAGCTGGCGGTCGGCGCAGAACTTGACGATCAGGCCGCGGAAGAGCTGGTCGTCGGGCGGCAGCAGCGAGACAACGGGGACGGCGCGGAGCCGCGAGCGCAGGTCGGCGAGCTCGATCTCGAGAGACGCGGGCACCTCGCGTCCGGTGAAGAGGACGTAGGCGCCGTCCTCGCGGGCCAGATTCATCAGATGGAACAGGGCGCGCTCGTCGAATTCCCTGGCTTTGGGATCCTCGACCACCAGCGCGCCGGTGGCGAGCGCAGCCGGGACGGCCTCGGCGGTCAGCCCATTGGCCGTGGTCGAGCGGGCGCCTGAAGCCTCGGCCCAGATCGCGGCGAGATGGCTCTTGCCGCTTCCTTCCGGGCCGGCCAGCCACATGATTCGGTTCGGCCATTCCGGCCAGGCGTCGATGAGGGCAAGACCGGCGGCGTTGACGGGGCCTTCGAGGAAATTGTCCCGGCTCAGGCTCTCCGCATGCGGAAGCGAAAACGCCAACTGTCGGGGATGAACGCGGCCTGGCACGCTTGCTTTGCTCCGTGCCGGCGTGCCGGCTTCGTTTGACGAGATGCGACCTCATCGAGCGGGAGTTGGCCTTTTACGGGGCCGCTCCCAACTCACTTGGCCTCGATCGTGCTCATGTGCCGCAACCATTCGACAAGATAGAGCGACACGGAGGAGAGCGTGAAGACCGTGACGAGGCCCATCAGGATTATATCATAAGGACCGGGTTTGAAGCCGAAGGCGAGGGCGGCCAGCACCAGCGCCGCGAACGCCACTTGGGCCACAGTGTTGAGCTTGGATACCTTTGAGGGCTTCATCTCCACAGGTCGGTCGAACAGCCACGATATGATCACGGCGGCGACGATCATGATGTCGCGCGAGACCACCAGGATGACGATCCAGCGCGGAATCGCGCCCCAGATGCCGAGCGCCATGTAGATCGAGACCAGCAGCGCCTTGTCGGCGAGCGGGTCGAGCAAGGCGCCGAGCTCGCTCGTCATGTTGAAACGCTTGGCAAGGAAGCCGTCGACCGCGTCGCTGATACCGGCGATCAGGAATACGGCGAACGCCACCTCCATTTGGCTCGACACGATGGCCCAGACGATGATCGGGACCAGCATGATGCGGCCCAAAGTAATGATGTTCGGTATACTCACACGGCGCTTCCCGGCACCCGGCCTGACCTCGAATTCGGCCCTTTGGAGGCTGAACCGGTTGATATCTCTACATAGTATACGGCGGCGCGCCATGCGAGCCATTGCGCGTCCCCGGAATTCGACGTAACCAGCCGCAAACCCACTGGAAATCGGGCATGACCGACCGCAAAAACGGCCTCACTTACGCCGATTCAGGCGTCGATATCGATGCGGGCAACCGCTTGGTCGACCTGATCAAGCCGATGGTGCGCGCCACCGCACGGCCCGGCGCCGACGCCGAAATCGGCGGATTCGGCGGCCTGTTCGATCTCAAGGCGGCCGGTTTCAAGGATCCCATCCTGGTGGCCGCGACCGATGGCGTCGGCACCA
Source organism: Bradyrhizobium sp. BWC-3-1 (assembly GCF_032917965.1). Classification (NCBI taxonomy): domain Bacteria; kingdom Pseudomonadati; phylum Pseudomonadota; class Alphaproteobacteria; order Hyphomicrobiales; family Nitrobacteraceae; genus Bradyrhizobium; species Bradyrhizobium sp. BWC-3-1. The sequence goes on along the minus strand of NZ_CP136625.1, from coordinate 5,237,248 downwards.
AGGTCAAGATCGCGATCGAGACCGGCCTGCATGGCGGGATCGGCATCGACCTCGTCGCCATGAGTGTCAACGACCTCGTGGTGCAGGGCGCCGAGCCGCTGTTCTTCCTCGACTATTTTGCCTGCGGGAAGCTCGATCCGGAGGCGACCGCGTCGATCGTCGCCGGTGTCGCCGAAGGCTGCCGCGAATCCGGCTGCGCCCTGATCGGTGGCGAGACGGCCGAGATGCCCGGCCTCTACAAAGACGGCGACTACGACCTCGGCGGCTTTGCCGTCGGCGCCGCGGAGCGGGGCACGCTCTTGCCGCGCAAGGACATCGCCGCCGGCGATGCCGTGATCGGGCTCGCTTCGTCGGGCGTGCACTCCAACGGTTTCTCGCTGGTGCGCAAGATCGTGGAACAATCCGGCCTCGGCTTCGGGGCGCAGGCGCCGTTTGCGCCCGTCATGACGCTCGGCGGCGCGTTGCTGACGCCGACGCGTCTCTACGTCAAATCCTGCCTGCGCGCGATCCGCGAGACCGGCGCGGTGAAGGGGCTTGCCCACATCACCGGCGGCGGCTTCACCGACAACATTCCGCGCGTGCTGCCGAAGCATCTCGGCGTCGGTATCGATCTGGCGCGCCTGCCAGTGCTGCCGGTGTTCAAATGGCTGGCCGCGCAGGCCGGCATCGCCGAGCTCGAAATGCTGCGGACCTTCAATTGTGGGATCGGCATGATCGCGATTGTCGAGCCGGACAAGGTCGAAGAGGTCGTGGAGATCTTCACTGACGCCGGTGAGACCGTGGCACAGCTCGGCAGCGTGATCCCGGCCGAGGGCGAGCACCGCGTCGTCTATAACGGCCATCTCGACCTGGCGCTGTAATGACCGGCGCTGTAATGAAACGCCGCGTCGCCATCCTGATTTCCGGCCGTGGCTCCAACATGGCTGCGCTGATCAAGGGCGCGGCCGCGCCGGATTTTCCGGCGGAGATTTCGCTCGTCATCTCGAACAAGGCCGATGCGCTGGGGCTGGAAAGGGCCAAAGCGAGCGGCGTGAAGACGCTGGTGATCGAAAGCAAGCCGTTCGGCAAGGACCGCGCCGGCTTCGAGAAGGTGCTGCAAGCAGCACTCGATCAGCACGGCATCGAGCTGATTTGCCTCGGCGGCTTCATGCGCCTGTTCACGGCCGAATTCACCAAGGCGTGGTACGGGCGGATGCTCAACATTCATCCCTCGCTGCTGCCGTCCTTCCCCGGTCTCGACCCGCACGGCCAGGCCTTGCGCGCCGGCGTCAAGCTGTCCGGCGCGACGGTGCACTTCGTGATCCCCGAGACCGACGCCGGCCCAATCGTGATGCAGGGCGCGGTTCCCGTCAGCGACGACGACACGGCGGACACGCTGTCGGAGCGTATCCTTGAAGTCGAGCACCGCATCTATCCCGCAGCACTGAGCCTGCTCGCGACCGGCAAGGTCCAGATCGAGGGCGATGTGTGCAAGACCGCGGGCAGCGGGCCGTCGGAGAATTTTCTGGTTTCGCCGTTGGTGCGGTGAAGCGCCGTCGCACTCGGAATACTTCTCATTCCACAAAAACCCCCGGCAGAGCCGGGGGCAACGTCATGATCTCTTGCGCAGACCGCGAGAGAAATCAGGAAACCTTGAGGTTCTCCGCGGATGCCTTGCCGCGGTTCTCCACGAGATCGTATTCAACCACCTGATTTTCATTGAGGGTCGAGAGTCCGGCGCGCTCGACGGCGGAGATGTGGACGAAGACGTCCTTGTCACTGCCGTTCGGCTTGATGAACCCATAGCCCTTGGTCGGGTTGAACCATTTGACGGTGCCCTTTTGCGGCATCCTCAGTCTCCTCCGCTAGATACAAAAACGACGCGGCCGCTTTTCGCGTGCCACGCCACAAACGGGCTTCCGGTAGTCTGTTCGAGTCTTGAGTGTCAAAGTCGCGAAACGCACAGTCGAGCGGCCAATTCCGATTGTGTCCGATATTGCAACATGAAAATCGCCCGTTAGCAAGCCGCGCGCGAATTTCAAGACTTCGACCCGAGTGCCCGTCCGCAATTTGCGACCTGTGGCCGCGGAACCACAATCGGAAGCAATGCCTTTGCCGGGACGCGCCAGCCGGTTGACCCTCAGTAACAGTTCGGAACAAATCGCGGCACGCGTGCGCCGCTCCTGTTGCTTTTTTGCGCGCCGCCCTTTGCTTCAGGATTTGTCGCCATGTGCTGCATTTCGCAGCCCTCAGAGACACGGCAGGCGATCAGGCTGAACCGCGTCCGCTGGATCGCGGCTGCCGTGGCGTTTGCTCTCATCATGGTACTGTCGACGACATCAGGCTTTGCGCAGAGTCCCACGCCCACGCCGACCCCGACACCCACGCCGTCACCGACGCCGATTCCGATGCCAATTCCGATGCCGACCGCGACCAATTACGACCAGTCGGCCGGCAACAGCTCGCTCAATCTCGGCTCGAATTTCCTGGAGCGGCTCGGAAACCAGGCATCTGGCGGCGTCAACCGGGCGTTTCGGACCAATCCCGGCGGCGGCGGCGCGTCGGCGAGCACGGAAGACCCGCGCTACCGCACCTGGTTCGAGGGTTATGGCATCTCGGTCCGGACGGATGCGCAAGGAGACTTTGTCGGCGACAAGCGCAAGACGTTTGGCGGTGTCGCAGGCTTTGGCGCGCGGCTCGCGCCGGGTGTCAATCTCGGCTTCTCCGTCGACCAGAGCCACACCGATATCGACGTGCCGCTCGCACTTCAGTCCGCCACGCTGGATCTGACGCAACTCGGCTTCAGCGGCTCAGTCGACAAGGGCCCCTGGACCTGGGCCTTCGCGGTGGTGCACGGCTTCGGCAAGGTCCGCTCCAGCCGGGATACTGGCCTGGGACTTGCGACCGCGGGTTATCGCGCCGCAATCGACGGCGCGCTGACCGAGATCAGCTATTACTGGACCAAGGACCACATGCGCATCGTGCCCAAGGGCGCACTGGAATATGTCCGCGCCACCAGCGTCGCGTTCCAGGAGGTTGGCGGCCTCGATCCACTCAATGTCGGCTCGACGGCGCTCTCGCGCGCGCGCGTCATGATCGGAGCCGAGATCGGGCGCTACTTCATCTTCGACCAGAAGATCCTGGACCTGTCCGCCTACGGCAAGTTCGTCGACAATTTCTATCAGAACCTGGGATCGGTGCAGGTCAGCCTCGGGACCCAGAGCATCGTCGTGCCCGGCATCGGCGAGAGCCGCTACGGTACGGATGCAGGCGCCTCGGCCTCGCTCAGCCTGACCAACACGGCGCGGCTCTACGTCAACTACGACGGCAAGTTCCGCAACGAGCTGACGTCGCACCAGGGCACGGTCGGCTTCGAATATCGGTGGTGAAGCGAAGCCTGCCCGCGTCGGCCCAGAGGAGGATCCCGGAAAACTGCGAAGCGGTTTTACGAAAGCATCATGCTCGAGCTTTAAGTCGGCATTGCCGCGACATAACCCGTCAATCCAAAGGCCGCGCGCGCGGCCGTCATCATCGGCGCCAGCGCGTTCGGGTGGATGAACTCGTCGCGGAAACAGGGATGGATCTTGGGATCGAAGATTTTCTTCAGCCAATCGACCACGATCTTGTGGCGCTCGGAGGCGCGGAACTCCTTATGATAGGTGAGCCAGAGATCGGCGTGGTGGCTGACGCCGAGATCGACGGCAACCAGCGGGGCGCCGAGCGCGATCGAAACCGTCGGCAGGAATCCGATGCCGGCGCCGCGCTCCACCGCATAGAGCACGCCGACCGAGGAGTTGGTCTTGATCCCGACGATGCCCTCGAGCGACTTCAGTCCGAGCACGCGGGCGTAGGCGCCGTCGTCGACCTGCGGGGCGCTCTGCTTGATGATGCGGTGGTTCTTCAGCTCGGCCAGGGTCGCGGGCACGCCGTAGAGGTTTTCGTACTCCTTGGAGACGAAGGGATAGATGTGCAGGCGGCCGAGCTTGGCGACGATCAGATCGGGATTGGTCGGCGGCTCGAGCTGGATCGCGATATCGGATTCGAGCCGCGCGACGTCGGCCTGTTCCATCGCGCAGCGCAGGTCGACGGTGATCTTGCGATAGGTTTTCTGGAAATCGATCAGTCGCGGCAGAATCCAGAAATTGCCGGGGCCTTCCGTCACCGCGACGCGCACGGTGCCTGACATATCGTTCGACGATCGCGAAGCACGCCGGAACACATTGAAGGCATGACGCTCCATGTGCGCGACGTCGGCGATCATCGCGCTGCCTTCGTCGCTGAGCGTGAGCCCGCTCTGGTCGCGCAGGAACAGCTTGCAGTCGATGCTCTCTTCGAGCCGGTCGATCCTGCGCATCAGGGTGGTGGAGGTGAGCCCGAGCTCCTCGGCGGCGTTGCGGAAGCTTTTATATTTTGCGCAAGCTAAAAACAGTTTCAAATCGTCCCAGGACATGTCCAGGGTTTCTTCACGGTGCTGCATCACCGCAGCACCCCGGTGCAATAACTGCTGCATACGCCTGATCCCCAGCCGCTAAGCTCATCGCCATAGCGGGGCACGAAAGCCGCGAACGATAGAGGGGCGACATGAGTATGGAAAGGGGCTCGTTTGCCGCAAGGCATGATTTCGACGCGCTGCCGCTCAGTCCGGATGTCGACGTCCGTCGCGCCAAATTTTCCGAAATCGCCGCGCTTTCGCAGTTGGCGCACCGGCTGGTGCCGGGCGTTCGGATCGGGGCGACTGAGCTTGCAAAATATTTCGCCTTCGATCCCGAGAGCATCCTGACTTTCAGCCGGAAGGGCAACCTTGTCGGCGGCATGGCCTTCCTGTTTCTCAACGATCGCGGGCATGATGCGTTGCTGCTCGACGAGATCTGCCTCACCGCGCCGGAGACGCGCTATCTCGCGTCCGCGAAGGAAGACGTTTCCGCTATCTACATCTGGGCGATCGCGGCGACGGGGCGCGGCGTCGCCGGTCTCGGCAAGGCCGCGGCTCATCTTAGACAGCTAAGGTTTCGCAACGCGGATTGCTATGCGCAGCCGTCAACCGTGGCCGGCCGCGACATCATGAAAGCGACAGGCTTCGAGCCTGTTCCAAGCTTCCAACCCGACCTCTGGTGCTACGAGCGGCCCTGGCATCGGCAGCCGATGCGCATGCCGAGCGCGATCATCCAAGCAAGGAGTTTTGCAGATGCACGGTACTAGGATTCCTCTCGCCAAGCCCGATTCCCGCGCCATCACCATTCGCCTCGCGCGCGATCTCACCGATCTCATGCTGGTCACCTCGATCCGCTCAGCCGTCTATCTCGCCGAGCAGGATTGCCCGTTCGATGAAGAGTTCGACGGCAACGACATGGTTGCCGCGCATTTCATCGGCTATGTCGGCAACGAGCCTGCGGGCTGTCTGCGGGTGCGGTTCTTCGGCGATTTCGCCAAGGTGGAACGGCTTGCGGTGCGGCACCAATACCGGCGGTCGCGCGTCTCGTTCAAGCTGGTACAAGCGAGCGTCGACTATGTGAAGCGCAAGGGCTTTCGCAAGATCTACGGCCAGGCGCAGGACCGGCTGGTCGATTTCTGGGCCCATTTCGGCGCCAAGCCGCTTGGTCACAATCGCAAGATCACATTTTCCGACTTCTCCTACACAGAAATGCTGCTGGAGATCGAACCGGGTCCGGATGCCATTACGCTGGACAGCGATCCTTACGTGATCATCCGCCCCGAGGGCGATTGGGACCGGCCGGGCGTGCTCGACGCCTCGGCAGGACGGGCTGTGACGTCGCCGCTGCGGGACGTCGCGCTCGCTGGTCGTTGAAACTGGTGCAGCTGCGCGCAAAACCATGCTGGTTTCCATCACAGACGATCCGCCGATCCTGGTCTGCACGGATCTCCAGGTCGAATATCTGACCCCCGGACGTCGCCACGTCATCCTCGACGGCGATGCCGCAACGGCGCGCTGCGTGGAACTGCTGACGTTCTGGCGCGACAATCTCTGGCCGGTGATGCATCTGAAGCGCATCGCGCAGGCGGCCTGGTTCAATCCGGCATCCAAGCTGACCGATTGGATCGCGGAGGCGAAGCCGCGGCCGGGAGAAATGACCTTCGAGCACCCGCTGCCGTCGGCCTACAGTTCGGCGCGGTTTGTGGACTACATGTCCAATATCCGCAATGTCCGTTGCGTGCTCGCGGGCTTTTCCCTGGACGAAACCGTCCTGGCCACCGCTATTGACGGGTTTCACCGCAGTCATCGCTTCCAGGTGGTGGCCGACGCGGTGGCCTGCCGGCAGCCGGGGACTGGCGATGCTGCCGCCTACAAGCATGCGGTAGTGAATGTGATCGGGAATTTTGCTACAATCCAGTCCAGCGCCGAACTGATCAGAACCAGCGGCGCCGTTGCGGTGTAGGCGGCCGCGATCGACGGATGGAGTGGGACATTGTCACGGGGAGATCAGCTCGAGGAGCTGGCAAGCGACCTGTCGCGTGCCGCCGAGGCGGCACGCCGTCTTGGTCTGCCAACGACGGTGTATCTGCTCTCGATGGCGCTGGTGGAGGTGCGGGAGGCCGCTGCCGCCGATAGCGATGGGAATGACGACGGTGCGGCGTGACAGCTGCCCGATGTGCGGCTTTGTGCAACGCAGCTGAGCGCTTCCTGCCGACGAATTGACGTTGCAAGTTTTGCGCGGTGGCAATAGCCAAGGAGCTGGATCATCGAGTGATGACGCTGGCCGCGCCGGCGACGTGACGCTTTCAAGGATTCCTGCAAATGTCCATGCTGCCCAATTCGCAAGAGGCCCGGGATGTGGCCTACCAGCTCCATCCCTACACCAACGCGCGCGCCCATCAGCAGGCCGGTCCCCTGGTGATCGAACGCGGCGAGGGGCCTTACGTGTTCGATGCGTCAGGCAAGCGCTATTTCGAGGCGATGGCAGGCCTGTGGAGCGTCGGACTCGGCTTCAACGAGAAGCGGCTGGTCGACGCCGCGCACAAGCAGATGCTGGCGCTGCCGTTCTATCACACGTTCTCCGCCAAATCGCACGGGCCCTCGATCGATCTCGCCGAGAAGCTGGTCGCGCTCGCGCCTGTTACGATGAGCAAGGTGTTCTTCACCAATTCCGGCTCGGAGGCCAACGACACTGTTCTGAAGTTGATTGCCTATCGTTCCAATGCGCTCGGCCAGCCACAGCGCAAGAAGGTGATCAGCCGGATGCGCGCCTATCACGGCGTCACCATCGCGTCCGCCAGCCTCACCGGGCTGCCGAACAACCACCGCTCTTTCGACTTGCCGCTCCCGAACATCCTGCACACGGGCTCGCCGCATTTCTACAAGGATGGCGCGCCCGGGGAGAGCGAGGAAGCGTTCGCGACGCGGCGGGCCGAGGAACTCGATGCGCTGATCCAGAAGGAAGGCCCGGACACGATCGCTGCGTTCTTCGGCGAGCCGGTGATGGGCGCGGGCGGCGTCATCGTGCCGCCGGCGACCTATTGGGACAAGATCCAGAAGGTGCTGAACAAGTACGACATCCTGTTGGTCGCCGACGAGGTCATCTGCGGCTTCGGCCGCACCGGCAAGATGTTCGGCTGCGAAACCTACGGCATCAAGCCCGACGCCATCGTGGTCTCCAAGCAGATCACCTCGAGCTATTTCCCGCTGTCGGCCATCATGATGAACGATCGCATGTTCGAACCGATCGCCGACGAGAGCAACAAGATCGGCGTGCTCGGCCACGGCTTCACCGCGGGCGGCCATCCGGTCGGCTCGGCGATTGCGCTCGAGAATTTGAAGATCATCGAGGAGCGGGGGCTGGTTGCGCACGCCGCCGAGCTCGGTGGCTACATGCAAGGCAAGCTGCGTGAACTCACCAGCCATCCACTGGTGGGCGAGGTCCGCGGTGTCGGCATGATCGCTGCGATCGAACTGGTGCTGGACAAGGCGCGCAAGACCGCAGCGGCAACGCCGGGCGCCGTCGGCGGCATGGCCAGCCGCATGCTGCAGGAGCGCGGCGTTATCTCGCGCAACATGCTCGATGCCATTGCCATCTGCCCGCCGCTGATCGTCACCAAGACTCAGATCGACGAGCTGGTCGCGGCGATTTCAGGTGTGCTGGACGACATGAAGCCGGAAGTGGCGAAGCTGACGCCGGCGTAGGGACGGCGCTTCACGCGTGAGCGTAGCGCTCTATCACACCCCCGACATCGGGAGGCATCGGGGCTATTCCGCTCGCTGAACCCCGATCACGCGGCCTTTCTCGACCGCCAGCGCCAGCTCGCCGCGCTTCAGTTTCAGGGCGGCCTCGCCGAACAGCTCGCGGCGCCAGCCGCGTAGCGCCGGCACGTCGGCCTCGTCGTCGGCCGCAATCTCCTCGAGATCGTCGACGGTCGCAATCACCTTGCTGGCGACCGCATGGCGCTCCGCGGTCATGCGCAGCAACACCTTCAACAGTTCGACGATCGCGGCGCCATTGTTATTGTTGCGCGGCTTTTCCAGCTTCGGCAGCGTGGCGTGATCGCGCGCCAGCCCGCGCTCGACAGCGGCGACGATGTCGGCGCCCCATTTGGATTTCTCAAAACCCTTCGGCACGGAGCGCAGGTTTGCGAGCTTCTCGATCGTGTTCGGCGCATGGGTCGCGATGTCGCTGACGGCCTCGTCGCGCAGCACGCGGCCTCGCGGCACGTCGCGGCTCTGCGCCTCCTGCTCGCGCCAGGCGGCGACCTCCATTAGGACCGCAAGGTCCTTGGGCTTGCGCACCCGCGTCTTGAGCCGTTCCCAGGCGCGCTCGGGATGGAAGTCGTAGGTCTTGGGCGAGGTCAGGACTTCCATCTCGATCGAGACCCATTCGCTGCGCCGGCGCTTTTTAAGGTCGGCATCGAGCGCTGCGAACACGTCGCGCAGATGCGTGACGTCGGACACGGCGTAGTGCATCTGCTCCTTGGTCAGCGGCCGGCGCGACCAGTCGGTGAAGCGGTGGGTCTTGTCCGGGCGGTGTCCGGTGACCTTCTCGACCAGGGCGTCGTAGGCGATGCTGTCGCCGTAGCCGAGCACCATGGCCGCGACCTGGGTATCGAACACCGGGTGCGGGATGATACCCGCCTGGTGCCAGATGATCTCGATGTCCTGGCGGGCGGCGTGGAACACCTTCAACACGCCCTCGTTGCCCATCAGCTCGAAGAACGGCTTGAGGTCGATGCCCTCGGCCAGGGTGTCGATGACGATTGCTTCCTCGGCGCTGGCCATCTGCACCACGCACAGCAGCGGGTAATAGGTGGTCTCGCGCAGGAACTCGGTATCGACGGTAATGACGGGGTGCTTGGCCAGCCGGCTGCAGGCAGCCGCAAGGTCAGCGGTGGTGGTAATCAAATCCATGAACGGCCCATGACAAGTCCATCAGCCGTTCTGCCGAAAGCGCTGTGATGTCAAGGGGCTCGAAGCGAATTCGAGCCTTGCATTTGGACCGGAATCGCATTTTCCGACGAAAATCCTATTCGTAGCGGACCCGCCGGGAGGGTTTGCGCGCGCAGGGCAGTGCCACCACGACCACGCACATGGCGACCAGCGCCAGCCCCAGGAACTCGAAAACCAACAGATCCACGGCAAAATCCCCCAGCAACATTGCTAAACTTGTCGGGGGCGAATTGAGGGTCTGTTAATTCTCGTGGTTACCGGCGGCGGGTCGGGCCGGATGGTGGACGGGGGGTTAACGGCCGCGGCATGCTATGCAGGCGTCACGGCATCAGGCGTCAGGTCATGAGCTTCGGCAGGGCGGCCGCCAAGGCGTCCACGGCGGCGCGAACTTTCGGCGGCATCCGGGGCGAGCGTGGCCAGAGCGCGTGGCAGTCGTAGAGAAATCCCGGCTGACCGCTCAACAGAGTGACGAGTGTACCGGCGCGTAGGCGTTCGCGGACTAGCCAGTATGGCAGCCAGGCCAGTCCCATCCCCTGTGACGCGGCGTCCGCGATCGCGTCGAGATCGTCGAGCCTGAGCCTTCCCGCCGGCACGATTTCGCTCGGAGGCTGGCCCTCGCGGGGAAACAGCCACGGCCGGACGCGTCCGGAGCGGCGATAGATGATCGCCTGATGCTGGGCAAGATCGTCGAGCGATTTCGGCTTGCCGTTGGCGCGCAAGTACGAGCGCGTGCCGCACACCACCATGCGCTGGCTTGCGATGCGCCGCGTCATCAGGCCGGATTGATCGTGTAGATCGCCGGTCCGGATCGCAAGATCGTAGCGGCCCTCGATGATGTCAGCGATCGGGTCGCCGAACGAGAGATCGAGCTCCAGATGGGGATATCGTCGCGCGAGCTTCATCAGCAAGGGGGCGATGCAGTGCCGGCCCAGCAGGGCAGGCATGGTCACGCGGAGCCGGCCACGCGGCTCGGACAATTCGTCGGAAGCGACGGCGTCGGCGGCCACGGCTTCAGCGAGCACAGTGCGGCAGCGCTCGTAGTAGGCTTGGCCTGTCTCGGTCAGGCTCTGGCGCCGTGTGGTGCGGTTGAGGAGGCGGACGCCGAGGCGCTCCTCGAGGAAACGAACGTGCTTGCCGACCATTGGCGCCGACATTTCGAGCGCATCGGCGGCAGCGGCGAACGAGCCTACATCAACCGCCTTGACGAAGACGGCCATGCTGGTCAGGCGGTCCATGATTGCAAACTCCTGGTTTCGACTGTTCACCCCTCTGCACGCTTATCCGGCGCCGCCCGGTTGGCATAGCTCCATTGAATTCAATTGTTTTGGATGTGTTCATGGCGCGCGTCGTTCGCTTCCACAGACATGGTGGCCCCGAGGTGCTGCGCATCGAGACCGTCGACGTCGCGCCGCCAGGGAGGCGCGAGGTGCAGATCAGGGTCAAGGCGCTCGGGCTCAATCGCGCGGAAGCGCTCTTGCGGAAGGGGACCTATATCGAGACCGCGACCTTTCCGTCCGGCCTCGGTCTCGAGGCCGCCGGCATCGTCGAGGCGATCGGCGAAGGCGTGAGCGGCTTCTCGCCGGGCGAGGTCGTCAGCATCGTGCCGCCCGTGTCGATGGTGCGATGGCCGGCTTATGGCGAGCTCGTCACGTTTCCGGCGGAGTTCGTCGTGAAGCACCCGCCCGAGCTCGGCTTCGACGCCGCGGCCGCGGTATGGATGCAATATCTGACGGCGTTCGGCGCTCTGGTCGATATTGCTGGGCTGGAGCGAGGGGAGTCCGTAGTCATCACCGCGGCGTCGAGTAGCGTCGGGCTTGCAGCGATTCAGATCGCGAACCGGATCGGTGCGATCCCGATTGCAGTGACGCGAACCTCGATCAAACGGCAGGCCCTGCGCGATGCTGGCGCCGCCGACGTCATCGCCTCGGTGGAAGAGGACATCCGGTCACGGCTGCAGGACATTGTCGGCTCAAACGGCGTTCGCGTGGTGTTCGACGCGGTCGGCGGTCCCATATTTGAGCCGCTCACCGCCGCGATGTCGCCGGGTGGCGTTCTCATCGAATATGGCCGCCTGAGCCCAGAGCCGACGCCGTTTCCGCTGGTCAACGTACTGACCAAGAGCCTGACGCTGCGCGGCTATCTCGTGCACGAGATCATCCGCGACCCCGCGCGGCTTGCTAAGGCGAAGACCTTCATCCTCGACGGGCTGCGGGACGGCGCATTGCAACCGATCATCGCCAAAACGTTTCAGTTTGAGGAGATCGGCGAAGCGCATCGCTTTCTGGAGTCAAACGAGCAGTTCGGCAAGATCGTGGTAACGATCTGAGCGAATGATCGTCTTGAACAAACGATTTCGGCACCCCCGCATCTGGATTATGCCTTCGGCTCGTCCACGTGCGCACCGAGCTTGCCTCACGTCCCGCAGAACGTCTGCAGCACCCGCTGCTCCGGCAGCGGCGGATCGGCGTAGGCTGCATAGTCCGGCTGGCCCTCGAACGGTTTAGCCAGCACCTTCACGAATTCCTCAAACGGCGTGTAGTCGTCATCGTTGACCGCGGCCTGGATCACGGCCTCGACGCGGTGGTTGCGCGGGATGAACATCGGGTTGACGGCGTGCATGGCGGCTTGCCGTTCGGCTGCGGTTTGCGGCTCCAGCGCCGTGCGCTCGTGCCAGCGCCTGGCCCACTCGTCGAACGCCGCGGGGTCCATGAATTGCGCGCGTGCATCGTCAGCAGCCGGATCGCCAGCGGCGTCGCCGAGTTTGCGGAAGGTGAGGGTGAAGTCGGCCTGGTTCTTGGCCATGGCGTCCAGCAGGTCCTGGATCAGCGCGTCGTCGCCGTCGCGCTCCGTGAACAGGCCGATTTTCTTGCGCAGGCCCGCCTGATAGCCGTCGCTGAACGTGTCGGAGAAGGCGCCAAGAATGTCCTGGGCCTTGGCGACCGCCTTTTCCTGATCCTCGGAAAACAGCGGCAGCAGGCATTCGGCAAGCCGGGTCAGATTCCACAGCGCGATGCGCGGCTGGTTGGCATAGGCGTAACGGCCCATCTCGTCGATCGAGGAAAACACTTGCGACGGATTGTAGGCGTCCATGAAGGCGCACGGACCGTAATCGATGGTCTCGCCTGATATCGATGAGTTGTCGGTGTTCATCACGCCGTGGATGAAGCCGACCAGCAGCCAGCGTGCGACCAGATCGGCCTGGCGTGCGACGACGCCACCGAGCAGCGCGTGATAGGGCCGCTCGGCGCCGAGCAGCTCCGGATAGTGCCTGGCGATGACGTGGTCGGCGAGCCGGCGAATGGCATCGGTGTCGCGGCGGACGGCGAAGAACTGGAAGGTGCCGACGCGGATATGGCTCGAGGCGACGCGGGTCAGCACCGCGCCGGGCAGCGCGGTCTCGCGGATGACGTGCTCGCCGGTGACGACGGCAGCGAGTGAGCGCGTGGTGGGGATGCCCAATGCGAACATCGCCTCGCTGACGATGTATTCGCGCAGCACCGGCCCGAGCGCGGCACGGCCGTCGCCGCGGCGGGAGAATGGGGTGGGACCGGAGCCCTTGAGCTGGATGTCGCGGCGGATGCCGTCCTTGTCGATGACCTCGCCGAGCAGGACCGCCCGTCCGTCGCCCAGCTGCGGAACGAATTGCCCGAACTGGTGGCCGGCATAGGCCATGGCGATCGGATCGGCGCCGGCGGGAACCGTCTTGCCGGCCAGGATCTCGGCGCCCTCAGGGGTTTCCAGCACATCAGGATCCAGCCCGAGCTGGACCGCCAGCGGCCGGTTCAGCTTGATCAGCCGGGGCGCTGCCACCGGCGTCGGTGCGACCCGGGCGAAAAAGCTGTCCGGCAGCGCCGAATAGGAGTTCTGGAACGGGAAATGGACTGTCATGGCCTCAAGATAGGCGTGGAACGCCTGATGGCAAAGGCTTGAGCCGAGATTGGGCAAAAATGGCCACTTCCAGCCGAAAACGGGCCGTTCCCTTGGTTGCCGCCCCCGTCCTGCCGAGGTAAACCCTGCCGCAACTTTGAACCTGCCGTTTCGGCGGTTCGATTCGATCCTCCGACATTGAATTTGGGACGACCATGCATCGCTACCGGTCACATACATGCGGCGCGCTCCGCGAGAGCAACATCGGCGAGACGGTCCGCCTTTCAGGCTGGGTCCATCGCGTTCGCGACCATGGCGGCGTGCTGTTCATCGACCTGCGCGACCATTACGGCCTGACCCAGTGCGTGGTCGATCCGGACTCGCCGGCGTTCTCGCAGGCCGAAAAGCTGCGTTCGGAATTCGTGGTGCGGATGGACGGTAAGGCCCGTCGCCGCCCCGAAGGCACCGACAATGACGATCTGCCGACTGGCAAGATCGAGATCTATGTCAGCGAGATCGAGGTGCTGGGCCCGGCCGGCGACCTGCCGCTGCCGGTGTTCGGCGACCAGGAATATCCTGAAGACATCCGCCTGAAGTACCGCTTCCTCGATCTGCGTCGCGAGAAGCTGCACCAGAACATCATGACGCGCGTCGAAATCATCAAGTCGATGCGCAGGCGCATGGAGGGGCAGGGCTTCTTCGAGTTCAACACGCCGATCCTGACCGCGTCCTCGCCGGAGGGCGCGCGCGACTTCCTGGTGCCGTCGCGCATTCATCCCGGCAAGTTCTATGCCCTGCCGCAGGCGCCGCAGCAGTACAAGCAGCTCTTGATGATGTCGGGCTTCGATCGCTACTTCCAGATCGCGCCCTGCTTCCGCGACGAGGATCCACGCGCGGATCGTCTGCCGGGCGAGTTCTACCAGCTCGACGTCGAGATGAGCTTTGTCACGCAGGACGATGTCTTCGCCGCGATGGAGCCTGTCATCACGGGTGTGTTCGAGGAGTTTGCCAAGGGCAAGCCGGTGACCAAGGGCTGGCGCCGGATTCCGTTCGCGGAAGCCTTGCGCAAATATGGCAGCGACAAGCCGGACCTGCGCAACCCGATCGAGATGCAGGACGTCTCCGAACACTTCCGCGGCTCCGGCTTCAAGGTGTTCGCGCGCATGTTGGAGGACCCCAAGAACCAGGTCTGGGCGATCCCGGCGCCGGGTGGCGGCTCGCGCGCCTTCTGCGACCGCATGAACTCCTGGGCGCAGGGCGAAGGTCAGCCCGGCCTCGGCTACATCATGTGGCGCGAGGGCGGCGAAGGTGCCGGTCCGCTTGCCAACAACATCGGTGCTGAGCGCACCGCCGCGATCCGCGCGCAGATCGGCGTGAAGGAAGGCGACGCCGCCTTCTTCGTCGCCGGCGATCCCGACAAGTTCTGGAAATTTTCTGGGTTGGCCCGCAACAAGGTCGGCGAGGAGTTGAACCTCACCGACAAGGAGCGGTTCGAGCTGGCCTGGATCGTCGACTTCCCGATGTACGAGTACAACGACGAGGACAAGAAGGTCGACTTCTCGCACAACCCGTTCTCGATGCCGCAGGGCGGTCTCGATGCCTTGAAGGGCCAGGACCCGCTGACCATCAAGGCGTTCCAGTACGACATCACCTGCAACGGCTACGAGATCGCCTCGGGTGGCATCCGCAACCACGTGCCGGAAGCGATGGTGAAGGCGTTCGAGATCGCCGGCTATGGCGAGCAGGAAGTCGTCGATCGCTTCGGCGGCATGTACCGCGCCTTCCAGTACGGCGCCCCGCCGCATGGCGGCATGGCCGCCGGTGTCGACCGCATCGTCATGCTCTTGTGCGGCACCAACAATCTGCGCGAGGTCTCGCTGTTCCCGATGAACCAGCAGGCCATGGACCTCCTGATGGGCGCACCGTCGGAGCCCAGCCCCAAGCAGCTCCGCGAGCTGCACGTGAAGGTGAGCCTGCCGCAGAAGTGAGGCTGTCTCCACAGCGTCATTGCGAGCGAAGCGAAGCAATCCAGAATCTTTCCGCGGAGTGACTCTGGATTGCTTCGCTTCGCTCGCAATGACGGGGAGGGATTTTCGCCGGTCCAACTGCCATCCCCGCGCGCAGCGTCGTTCCCTACAGCCCCGTCGACGCCTCGATCCTGAACTGCGCAAGCGCGCTCTGTGGGTCGGTTTGCAAGAGCTGCATCAATTGCATCAGCGGTGCCTTGGCGCGCGGGGACAGCATGATGGAAAGCGTCTGGCCCGGCGTCTCGACGAAGCGGGCGATCGCGTCCACGGCCGCGTTCGCATCCGGATTGGCGGAAGCAACTTGCTCGCGTTTAGCCTTGATGCTCTCGACGAGCGCCTGGCGTGCGGTATCGCGGCTGACATTCTGCATGCGCGCGAACTGCGCCGCGACGAGATCGATGACGCCGCTGTCGCGCAATGAGAATTCGAGCGTGCCCGCCTCGATCCGGGCCGCCTGGCCCATGAGCTGGGCCGGATCGGCCGAAAACACCTCGCGTGGTACGTTGCCGAGCGCCATACGCAGTTGCGCTCTTGCGTTGCCTCCGATGTCGAGGGTCGCGGGCGTCAGAGCGAAGCTGTTGGACTGTTCGGTCAGGCAGCGCCGAGATCGAGGTCGATAGCGAGCTTGTCGATCCCGCTGGCAATCAATGGAAGCTGTTTTGGACCGGATGGATCGGCTGGCGTGACAAATTTGGCAACCACATGCGCCTTGCTCGGGATCGAGCCGACCAGCTGCCCCCAGTCCAGGCTCAGTGTGTCGATCATGACCAGCTTATTGGTGGTCTTGAACGGCGCCGTCACGCCCTTGATCTCCGCGCCTGCGAGCACGCCGAACAGCCCGAGCATCTGATCCGGCGAGGGCGCCCGCCCGGCAGTGGTGAGGCTTGCTGCCCAGCGCATCAAACTCGCCGTGCTGAAGGACTTCAGCGCAAAGCGCTCCATCTTGAACTGTCCCTGCGGAGACGGCGCGTCGACGCCTTCGACCGCGAACTCGCCGTCGCGAAATCGGATGGCACCAACCGTGGCCGTTCCTTGCGGCGTGCCGACCGACATCTTGCCGATTTCGGCCTTACCGATGCGAAGACCCTCATAAACTCCGGCGAGCTTCTCCAGCAGCTCGCGTGCCTGCGCCGGAGTCGGCGGGGCCGATTGATCCCGTGGCAGCGCGGCAAATATCTCAGCCAGCCGGAATTTCGACGGCTGGACGGCGATGTCTTCCATGGTGAACCCGTCGACATCCACTCGCATCCCCTGTGCCGATTTGAGCGCATAGGGGCCCGTCGAGACCTGCCGATAGACCCGGCGATAGCTGTCGTCGCTGGCCGTCTGCGGATCGAGCGCGGCGATGATCGCGGTCGCGTCGAAATCGTTGACGATGATGTTCGACGATTCACCCGTCAGCTTGTCCGTCTTGCCGGGTTGCTTCACGTCGACCGAGATCACGGCGCGGTCCGACTTCATCCCGTCGATCTTGCCGTGCTTTAGGTTCTGGATCGCCAGTCCGGAATAGGTGACCTCGCCGCTGCCGGCGGCGCGGGAATCGAAGCTGATCGTGAGGGTCGGAGCCGTGAGCGACGATGCAGCGACACTCGCATATTGGCCGAGCACGTAGCGGTACATATCGACCAGCGAGCTGTCCGCCGGCACCTGACCGGCCTGAACTGGACCGGCATAGTCGCGCATGACCAGGTGCGGGATCTTGTACGCGACCTTCAGCTTGGCAGCGCCGATCTGGTCCAGCGTAACCTCGAGCCCGGTGATGTCGACGGGGTCGGCCGAGATCCTTGTTTCGTCGATCTGGCGAACGCCCGTGCCCTTGATGGCGGCGATCCTGATCTGCGCCTGCGTGCCTTGCCCGGCGTAACCGCGATGTCCTCGATCGTGATGGTGCGCGTGGGCAGATCGAAGGCGATCTTGCCGTAGCTAGCCTTGCCGCCTTGCTTGCGGATTTGCTCGAACGCGGTCTCCACCTCGGCGGTGACGCGATGTTTTGCGTAGAAGCTGAAGCCCAACCATCCGCCCGCGGCCACCACGGCCACGACGATGAAGCCGATCAGGATTCGCTTCATTCCCAGCTCCAGTTGCTCGCGTTGCAGCACGCAACCTGCCATATTCGCAAAGCAACGCGCGGTCCAGGGAAAGCGAGCGCTATCAGATATTTGACCGCGCGCCCTGTTGATGGGGCAGCAATCGGATGTTGCCACCGGGCCGCCCGACGTGCTTCATCCCGTCTCCATGACCCGGAAATACCACCCGAAGGCGGGCCGGTCAGGACAACGTAGTTTGAGGCCGGTAACGCGAGGCAAGACACCGCATGTCGTCCTATTCTGATGATCTCCACCAGGCGGCGCTGGCCTATCATCGGCTGCCGCGCCCCGGAAAGCTCGAGATCCAGGCGAGCAAGCCGCTCGCCAACCAGCGCGACCTCGCGCTGGCCTATTCCCCCGGCGTCGCCGCCGCCTGCATGGAGATCGCCAAGAACCCCGCGGAAGCGGCGACGCTGACGATACGCTCCAATCTGGTTGCCGTGGTTTCGAACGGCACCGCCGTGCTCGGCCTCGGCAATATCGGCCCGCTGGCCTCGAAGCCGGTGATGGAGGGCAAGGCGGTCCTGTTCAAGAAATTCGCCGGCATTGACGTGTTCGACATCGAGATCGCGGCCGACACCATCGAACGCGTGGTCGAGACCGTGGCCGCGCTCGAGCCGACCTTCGGCGGCATCAATCTCGAGGACATCCGCGGACCGGAATGCTTCGAGATCGAGGCGCAGCTCAAGGAGCGCATGAAGATCCCGGTCTTTCACGACGACCAGCACGGCACCGCGATCATCGTCGCCGCCGCGATCACCAACGGTCTGCGCCTGAACGGCAAGAACCTGTCGGACGTCAAGATCGTCGCATCGGGGGCAGGGGCCGCAGCGCTTGCGACACTGAACCTGCTGGTGTCGATGGGGGCGCAGCGCAAGAACATCTGGGTCTGCGACATCGACGGCCTTGTTCACGAAGGCCGCAACACCACGATGGACCGCTGGAAGGCGGTCTATGCGCAGAAGACCGACAAGCGCACGCTCGCCGACGTCATCGGCGGCGCCGACATCTTTATCGGTCTCTCCGCACCGGGCGTGCTCAAGCCCGAGATGGCCAAGGCGATGGGCGACAAGCCGCTCATCATGGCGCTCGCGAATCCGACGCCGGAGATCATGCCGGAGGAGGCGCGCAAAGCCCGTCCCGACGCCATGATCTGCACTGGCCGCTCCGACTATCCGAACCAGGTCAACAACGTCCTGTGCTTTCCCTTCATCTTCCGTGGCGCGCTCGATGTCGGCGCCACCGCGATCAACGAGGAGATGAAGCACGCCGCCGTCGAGGCCATCGCGCAGCTCGCGCGCGAGGCGCCGTCCGATGCGGTCGCGCAAGGCTTCGATACCGGCGAGACGCAAGGGTTTGGCCCGGGCTCGCTGATCCCGAGTCCCTTTGATCCGAGATTGATCCTGCGCATCGCGCCGGCGGTGGCGAAGGCCGCGATGGAATCGGGCGTTGCGACCCGGCCCATCACCAATTTCGACGAGTACACCGCGTTGCTCGAGCGCTTCGCCTTCCGCTCCGGCCTCGTCATGAAGCCGATGTTCGCCAAGGCCAAGACCCAACCGGTGCGCGTGATCTACGCCGAAGGCGAGGATGAGCGCGTGCTGCGCGCCACCCAGGTGGTGCTGGAAGAGAAGCTGGCGATGCCGATCCTGGTCGGACGTCCGTCGGTGGTCGAGGCCCGCATCGAGCGCTTCGGCCTGTCTATCAAGGCCGGCAGGGACTTCGACCTGGTCAATCCCGAGGACGATCCGCGCTACCGCTCCTACGTGCAGTCCTATGGCGAGGTCGCCGGCCGCCGCGGCGTGACGCCGGATGCGGCGCGCACGGTGGTGCGCACCAATAACACCGTCATCGCGGCGCTCGCGGTGGTGCGCGGAGAGGCGGACGCCATGCTCTGCGGCGTCGAGGGCCGCTACATGAGCCATCTGCGCCATGTTCGCGAGATCGTCGGGTTCACCCCGGGAATCAGCGACTATGCGGCGCTGGCGCTGCTGATCACGAGCAAGGGCGCCTTCTTCATCGCCGACACCCAGGTGCGGCCCAATCCGAGCGCCGAAGAGCTCGCCGAGATCGCCTCGCTCGCGGCGGTCCACGTCCAACGCTTCAACATCAAGCCGAAGATCGCCTTCGTCTCGCATTCGGATTTCGGCAGCTACGACACGGAATCCTCGCGCAAGATGCGCCGGGCAACCCAGCTCCTGAAGGAGAAGCATCCGGAACTCGAGGCCGACGGCGAGATGCAAGGCGACACCGCGCTCTCGGCCGCCGCGCGCAAGATGGTGCTGCCGCACTCCAAGCTCGAGGGCGAAGCCAACATCATGATCATGCCAAGCCTCGACACCGCCAACGTCGCCTATCAGATGATCAAGTCGCTGGCGGACGCGCTCCCCGTCGGGCCGATCCTGATCGGCCCGGCGCGCCCGGCTCACATCCTCACCCCGTCGGTAACGGCGCGCGGCATCCTCAACATGACCGCAGTGGCTGTGGTGGAAGCGCAGGAGCGCGCGTCGCGGCAGCAGCCGACGTTGTTTACGTAGGCCGTGCGTGGCCTTCCCCTCTCCCCTTGTGAGAGAGGGTGGCTCGCCGCGGAGCGGCGAGACGGGTGAGGGGTTGCTTCCGCGCGCACATTTCTCACGGTTGAATTTGCAGAGCGAGACCCCTCATCCGGCACTGCACCTTCTCCCACAAGGTAAGAAGGTGCAGTGCCGGGCCACCAACTTTGAATTGCTCGCAGTTAGCCATTTCCCCGTTTGTAAACCGGCGAATGTATCTTCATAATCGCGAAGTGCTTTCGCGAGAATTCAAAAGCCTGAGCAAAGAGGCCGATCATGCCAGCGTTCGTGACTTTCGGGCGGATCCTGTTCGCCGTGCTGTTCATCTACACGGGTGCGGCAAGACTGTTTGCCATGCAGGCGACCGTTGATTTCATCGCCGCCAAGGTCGTGATGCCCGACATGATCGCGCCTTACGCCAAGCAGATCGAGACGGCGACGGCCATGACCACGCCGCAACTGCTGGCGATCGCAGTCGGCGTGCTCGAGATCATCGCAGGCGTGATGATCGCGCTGAATTTCGGCGCGCGCTTCTTCGCGATGCTGATGATTATCTATGTCGCGGTCGCGACCTTCCTGTTCTACGACTTCTGGAACCAGGTGCCGCCTGACAACGGCAAGATGCTGGTCGACGCGCTCAAGAACCTGTCGATCATCGGCGCCCTGTTCATGATCATGGGCTACGGGCGCGCCACGCGTCCGGCCGAAGCGGCCTACGGGGACGTATAAAGGTTAAGCCACTACGTCCTGCGCCATGGCGTCACCGTCACGTCATGCGCGGCGTCGAGCAGATACGGCGCGCCCGGCTTCATCCCGTGTGAGGCCAGCACCTCCTGAGGCGTGCGCCCCGGTACTTCGACAAAACAGCCCTCGCCGCGGGGCAGCCGAAGGTGCGGGGCTTCCGACAGCCAGAACGTATCGTAGCGATCCATGAACATGTCGAACACGACGGGGCCGCCGATGATTGCGACGGTGCCGGAAGCGACATCGGCGAACGCACAGGCGTCCTCAAAGCTGGTGTGAGCCGGATTCCACAAGGTCGCGTTCGGCATCTCGGGATCGACGGTCAGAGTCTGGATCTTGCGGGTCAGGATCAGGCGCTTGCGCTTGGGTGAATTCGGCTGCTGCTCATGCGAGTGACGGCCGTGCACGATCAGCGCGGCGCGATCGAGCGCCTGCTCGAAGAACAGCTTGTCGCCTTCGAACTTCAGGCTGTCGGGCATGACATGGTCGGCGTCCGCGAGCATGCCGTCCGCGGAGACGATGACGTAGCCTTCGATCCGAAAGGACAAGGGCGCGGCTATTCGGAAACCGTTGTCACGACGCTGTTGACCGGCCGGGTGCTCACCGTCGGCAGCTTGACGTCCTTGAGCAGTTCCTGGTCGTATTCCGGCAGCGTCGAGGCCGGGAACTTGGCGCGCATCGCCACCACCTTGTAACCGCCGGCCTTCAGGCGCTTGAGCAATTCGGGCAGGGCTTCCGCAGTGTGCTTCTGGAAGTCGTGCATCAGGATGATGCCCTTGCCCTTGCTGTCGAGCTTCTTCATGACGGTCTCGATCACCTTCTCGGGCTTCGAGGCCTTGAAGTCGAAGGAGTCGATGTCGCAGGAGAAGATCGCTGTGTTGCGGTTGCCGAGATAGGTGACCATCTCCGGCGGATGCTGGAGCGCCGGGAAGCGGAAGAAAGGCGAGGGCGAAATGCCGCCGAGCGCCCATTTCACCGCGGAAAGACCCTTCTCGATCTCTTCCTTGCGCTGCGCTTCCGTGAGCTTCTTGTTGTTGAGGTTGGCGTGCGACCAGGTGTGGGTGCCCACGGTATGGCCGGCCGCGTAGACCTGCTTCAGGATCTCCGGCTCGTAGGTCGCGTGCTTGCCGATCGAGAAGAAGATGCCGGTGGTGCACTCGTCGGCGAGCGCCTTCAGCACCGCGGGCGTGTTCTTGGGCCAGGGGCCGTCGTCGAAGGTCAGCACCACTTCGTGGTCGCGCAGGAAATCGAGTTCCTTAAAATGCTCGAAGCCGAAGCCAGGACCGCCCGTGGTGTCGATCTCGACGGTGCGGGCGACCCCAAGCGCGCCCGGCGTGTTGCAGGCTGCGCGGGCGGGCTGCGGCGCCTGCTTAGGCGGCGGAGGATTGACGAAGCCCGCCGGCGCGGCGGCTGCTGCAGGAGCGGGTGCTGCAGCGGGCGCAGCCGCAGCCGGTGTTGCCGCCGGTGCGGCCTGCGTCGCGGCGGCGGGCTTTGCAGCCGGGGTCTGCGACCATGCCGCGCCCGTCATCGCCAGAGACATCGCGCTTGCCAATATCAGTCCTGCCGCCACACGCATGGTTGTTGTCCTCGAGATTGATCCCGTTGTTCCGCCGCGGCTTTTCGCCTTCGGCAAAACCATCCTGCCCCTAACAATCCTAGCCTAGATGGTGGGCCCTCGCCATTGCAACGGCTGTTTGGCGCGCCAGCCCAATTGTGCCCAACCGGGTTGGGGACGCGTGGCGTCAAGTGTCGGCCAGCGCCTTGGCGATCGCCGTCTTGATCCGCGTGTCTGTCGGTTCGACCGCGGATGCAAAGACATCGGCGATATAGCCGTCCCGGCCGATCAGATATTTGTGGAAGTTCCAGCGCGGAACTTCTCGCGGGCGCGCCTCTGCCGCCCATTTGTAGAATGGATGCGCCTTTGCACCGACCACGATGGCCTTGGCCGCGATGGGGAAGGTAACGCCGTATTGGTGGTGGGCGGTTTCCGAGATCTCACTGGTGCCGCCGGGCTCCTGTCCGCCGAAATCGTTGGAGGGCACGCCAATGACGGTGAGGCCGCGTTCGCGAAACTCGCTCCAGATGTCTTGCAGGCCGGCATATTGCGGCGTGTAACCGCAGAGCGAAGCGGTGTTCACCACCAGCAGCGGCCTGCCAGTGAAGGCCGCAAGGCGGATGTCGTCGCCTGACAATGCCGGGAAAGAGAAGGCGTAGGCGGAAATTCGGCTCATGCCGCCATCCGCCAGTGCACGCGTCGCCGGCGCCAGCGTGCCTGCAAAGGCGGCGATGAGTATGGTCCTGCGGTTCATCATAACGGCGTCCCCCGAAATGATCCGGGGCGCATGTTACCCCGTCGGTGCGAGCGGCGTCGTCAACACGGCGTTATCTGCCGCGATGAGGCGCGTTAGTACAGGCGGACGATGAAATCGGTGCCTTCGCCAGTCTCGCCCTGGTTGATGCCCTGGTCGGAGACGATGATCGAGCCGCCCGATGTCAGCATTTCGTTGATCCTCGCGATCGTGTCGGCCGGGATCGAGACGCGGTCCAGGGCCTCGGCTGGACTGTCCGGCGGGACCACAGGCTTTACGGCGACGGGAATCACCGCCGCGCCACGTTGGCGGCCTGTCACGCGGCCGTCATCTTCGCGCGCGGCAGAACGGACCGACACTGGCAAGGACACCACCGACCAATGCAGCGCATTGGAATCGGCCTTGTCGATTTCGGCGGTAAAGACATGCGTGCCGAGCGGCCGATCACTCGCGGCGATTGTGACAGGCACCTCGAACAGCGGCGCAAAGTTCTGCCGCACGTAGAGCTTGGAATCCTTGCGGCTGATGAAGACCGCGATCTGGCCCGCTCGCTTGGGCGCTTCAGGTTTTGCCACGGGCGCCGGATCGGCAACGCGGGTTTCGTCCTTCTTGACGTCGGTCGTGGCCGCCTGCGCTGGCGCCGCGGCCGGTGCATCGGATGTCTTCGCGAGTTCGGACTTCGGCGTCTCCGCGGCGTCGACAGGCTTCGCTTCAGTGTTCGCGGGCTGCGCGGCGTCTCCGGCCTCTGGCTTGGCCGCGTCCGCCGCCTCAGCGGGCTTGGTCTCGGGCTTTGCCGTTGTCTCGGTGTTGTCGGCCGATGCCGGGGCCTCCTCGCGGGCTGGGGCATATCCGGTGGTCACGTCCGACATCACGGTGTGGCCGACCGACGAGCGCAGCTCGGGCACGCCGTCGGCGCTGGCGGTTTTCGTTTCAACCGGCTTTGCTTCGGTGGCCGCGGTATTGGCTGTGCCCTTGTCGGCCTTGTCGCCGGCATTGGTCTGCGGCTCGAGGCTGGCCGCGGGTTGCGGTGGCACGCGCAGCGAGGCAAGCAGCGGATGTGAGAACTTCTGCGGCGACATCTGACCGGGCGAAACGATCACGCGCGCGCCCATCCTGGTCCAGTTCCACATCTTCACCGCGAACGCCATCGGCATGCGGATGCAGCCGTGCGAGGCTGGATAGCCCGGCAGCACGCCGGCATGCATGGCAACGCCCGACCAGGTGATCCGCTGCATGTACGGCATCGGCGCGCCGCTATAGATGTTGGAGTGGTGGAATTTGTGCTTCTGGATGACGCTGAACACACCCATCGGCGTCGAATGGCCCTTCATGCCCGTCGAAACCGGGGATTCCGCGAACACGCCTTTGCTGTCGTAGACCGTGACCTTCTGCCGGTCGATCGAGACGACGATGACGAGAGGACCTTGCGGTTTGGTGCCGGCTTCTTTTTCGGCAACAAGGTCTTTTTTGCCGACCGCACCGCGCTTCTGCGGTTTCTGGCGCGGGACGTCGAGATGGCGCTCCTGGCGCCCGTAGGACCCGTCGGAATAGTCCGTCCAGTAATAAAACGCTGCGTCCGCCTGGCTTGCCGTGCCGATCGCACCCGCCGCCGCCAAAATGGCGACCTGCCAAAGCCGCGTCGGCTTGGCAGAAAAACCGGCCCCGTTCACGCTGTTCATCCTCGAATCCATAATCCAAATCAGATGTTAGTCTCTCAGAGGGGATACGCGTTCACCAGCATGGCGGTTCTGCCATCAGCTACATTTGTCCAAAGCGTAGCAAAAAAGCCTCACGGAGCGGTAAACGGCGGCCGTGTCGGCTTGCCGGTCGTCTTCCTGATCGGTCGCCTCATCCCTACATTGCTGGAAGTTGTTACCGGAGAGGTTCATGTCATCTCGTTTCCCCAGTCTTTCCAGCATCCGCTTGAAAGGCCTCGCTTTATTCCTCATGGCGTTGACCGTGCCGGCAGCGTCCGCCTTCGCCGCCGACGAGCCGGATCTAATCTTTCGCCGCTCGACCGTGTTCAAATGGATGAGCCCGAACGACAAGCTTGCGACCTACGGCCTCGACGATCCTGAAGTCGAGGGCGTGGCCTGTCATTTTACGGTGCCGGAGAAGGGCGGCTTCAAGGGCTGGCTGGGCCTTGCCGAGGAAGTCTCGGACATTTCGCTCGCCTGCCGTCAGGTCGGCCCGATCAAGTTCAAGAACAAGATGGAGCAGGGCGACGACATGTTCCGCCAGCGCCGCTCGCTGTTCTTCAAGAAGATGCAGATCGTGCGCGGCTGTGACGCGAAGCGCAACGTGCTGGTCTACATGGTCTATTCGGACAGGCTGATCGAGGGTTCGCCGAAGAACTCGACCTCGACCGTGCCGGTCATGCCGTGGGGACCGGCGGACGCCAACGTCCAGAAGTGCGGAGAGTTCTTCACTCAGTGACGCTCTTGCGTTCACTCAGTGACGCTCTCGCGTGCACTCAGTGAGGGGTTTGCGTTCACTCGATGATGTCAGCGCGGATGGCGCGCGGTTTTGCAAGATGCGAGCCGGTCAGCCGCACGAATGACTGCGACGTGGCCTCAAAGCCCCGGCTCGATTGTAGCGCCATTTCGCCAGGCGAATGGGCACTGCTGTGAACAGGTCGTTGCTCCCGGCGGTCCGTTCGTTGGTCCGCATCGCGCGTCGTTGCGCGATTCTGCGCGGTCATGATGGCTGTTCCTCACATGAACGCGCTCGGCGATGCTCGGGCGTCCTCGGTCTCGATAGCTTGGGTCGCAGTCGAAGCGCCCCCGGTTCGACAGGACCCAGCCTTCGTTCGGCTTCTCTTCAGCAGAAAAACGTAAAACGCATGTGAAGGGTGTGAGGCGGGATCATGACGGCGCCGGCGTTCCGAGCTCGCCGGAACCTGCCAGGCTACATTGGGTGACCGCACGACCCATCTGAAAAGATTGAGATTTTCCATGGAATATGTCGTCGCCTCGAGCGGGACGAAACAATTCTCACGGAGACGAAACCATTTTCCGGCTTTGGCGCATCACGCGCGAAACCGCCCATGGTTATCAACCTCACAACGACGACGGCGCACGCCGGCCACCGAATTCGGAGAGAACTTCATGCGCACGCTCAGCCTCATCCTTGCTTTCGGTTTCGTGCTCGCCGGCTCCTCGTTCGCAGGCTCGCCGGACGGCAATGTCCCGGGTATCGGTACTTTCCAGTACAGCGGCTCGCCGATCATGATCCCGGCACCGCAGCCGATCGTGGTTGCCGCGCGCTTCTGATCGCCAACAAGAAAAATCAGCCAATAAAGGCCATCATGCTTGCTCGTTCCTGCGCCGCGGCGTTCATATCCCTTCTGACGATCAGTGCCGTTCAGGCGCAAGTGCGCTCTCCCTCCAGATTACCCGATCCCCGTACCGAGTTCGTGAGGCAATGCGCGCCGCGCATGCTCGGGCGATGGGAGCATCCGGAAGAGGTCTGCGGCTGCCTGCACGATCATGCTGCCGCCGTCGTCGAGGATCGCGATCTTCGCGAGGCCCTGCTGCGCGGCATCAGCGAGACCGGGGTGCCGACGATCGAGACCGACTGGGTGCCGGCCGCAAAGCAGACCGAAATCGGCCCGACCTTCACCAAGATCGCCAAGCCGACCCTGCAATGCATGTTCGATCCGGCGAAGTAGCGGTCATCGCTTTGATTTCGGACCAAATCGCGACACGCAGATGCTCGTCCGTGCGACGCCCTTGTCGGTCATTTTGGCGCCGCGCACTTCCTTGACCTGTCCGGCGGGGCAGGTTCCGTCGTCCACTTGCACGCGCTGGCCGAGCTTGAGATCGACGATGTCCTGCTCGCGTCCGACCGAGCCTGCGCGCGCCGTCGCGGCGAGTGCGATGAAGATCAGGAGCGAAAGGCAAGTCGCGCGGCGTAGCAGCATGGGGTGAGCTCCGGCATCGGTGCCGCAATGTAGGGAGCGGCAGCCGATTCTCATAGTGAACGTTCGTCACGCCCGCCCGGCCGGCTTGCGCCTCGCGCGCAAGGCCACTCGCGATTCCCGCGCGAGCCGCTCGGCGGATGCGACGAGCTTCGGAACCGCGTGGCCGGAAAATCCCAGCACGAAACCGGGTAGAGGGCGTGAGCGTGAATAAGTGTCGGCCAACAGCCAGCCTTCGGCGCCGGCGGCCTGCTTGGCTTCTGCCGCCACCAGCAGATCGACCGAGGGATCGAACCGGGCGACAAGATGCAGGCCCTGTGATGGGACCGGCACCGACAGCAGGCCGTCGGATGCGGCTTCGAGCGTCCCGGCCAATGCGTCGCGCGCCTCGCGGTAAAGCTTGCGCACGCGCTTCAGGTTCGCCGCGAACGCGCCGGAATTGAGCATGTCGGCCACCGCGCCCTCCATCAGCGTGCCGGGAAAGCGGTCGAGGGCGGCCCGCGCCGCGGCGACATCCGCAATCAAGCGCTCGGGCAGGGCGCAATAGCCGATGCGCAGGCCCGGAAACAACGTCTTGGCGAACGTGCCCATGTAGATCACACGCTGGAGGTGATCGATGCCGGCCAGCGACATCAGAGGCGCGCCGTCATAGCGGAACTCGCTGTCGTAATCGTCTTCCAGCACGAAGGCGCCGGCCTGCCTGGCCCAGTCGAGCAGCTCGAGCCGCCGCGGCATCGACATCTGCACACCCAGCGGAAACTGGTGCGACGGGGTCACATAGGCTGCGCGCGCGGACGGCGCCGCTGCGCGGCCTTTGGCGACACGCATGCCATGCGCGTCGACGGGAACGGACACGGCACGATAGCCGCAATGCGCGATGGTTTTCCGCGCAGCGGGGTAGCCGGGGTCTTCGCACCAGACCTGGTCGTTGGGCTTCAGGATCGCGCTCAGCACGATGCGCAGCGCGTGCAGCGTGCCCGACGTCAGCATGATCTGATCGGGATCGCAGCGCAGGCCCCGCGCCGACAACAGATGATCGGCGATCGCCGCACGCAGCTCGCGGCTGCCACGCGGATCGCCATAGTGCAGATGCTCAGCGCCGAAGGCGCGCATGCGACGGCCGACAAAGGCGCGGAAACGCTGCACGGCGCGCGCGTCGATATGGGTGCAGCCGAGCGAAAACGCGCCTTGCCCGGGCGTTTCGACGCTGATCTTCGGCCGCTTCGGCTCAGCCGCGCGCGCGGGGATGCGCGCGGCGACGAAGGTGCCGGAGCCGACGGTGGCGTCGGCAAAGCCGTCGGCAATCAGCCGCTCATAGGCGGTGACGACGGCATTGCGCCGAAAGCCGGTCTGTTTGGCCAGCGTGCGCGACGGCGGCAGCGGCTCGCCGGGTTTCACCAGACCGCCGACGATCATCTCGCACAGTGCCTGATACAGCCGGTGCGCCGACGAGGCGCCAGCCGTGATGTGCGGGCCTGCGAGGTCGAGCGGCAGCTCGGCTTTGGCCGGCGAGGGGACAGAATTGGTCGGAATTTTTCGCATGGAATTGGCACTATCGCAGACCAAATCCACGGATACAACTGCTCTGGAATTGTTCAAATCCGACAGGAGCGGCCGTGAGCCAGACCGAGAACCAGAATTCCTATCCGACATCCGCGCGCAATCAGGTGAAGCGCCGTCACGACCGCGGCTTCTACGATCACGACACCGTTCATCGCATCCTGGATTCCTCGATGCTCTGCCACGTCTCCTACGCCATCGACGGCCAACCCTATTGCACGCCGACTTTCTTCTGGCGCGAAGGGACGAAACTGTACTGGCACGGCTCGAGCGCCAGCCGCATGCTGCGCAACCAGACCCGGGGCGAGCGCGTGTGCCTGACGGTCGCACATCTCGACAGCCTGGTGCTGGCGCGCTGCGGGTTCAATCACTCGGCCGATTACCGCGCCGTGATGGCATTCGGCACCGCCTATCTCGTCACCGATCCCGAGGAAAAAGAACGCGCGGTGATCGCGATGGTCGACCGCTTCTTCCCGGATCGCACCGCCAGCCTGCGGGCGAGCAACACGCAGGAGATCAAGGCGACCTCCTTTATCGCGATGGAGATCGAGGAAGCCTCCGCGAAAATCCGGGCCAAGGGTGTCGCCGACGACGACGAGGACTATGAATTGCCGATCTATGCCGAGCGCATCCCGGTGCGCACCGTGCTCGGTGCGCCGGAACCTTGCCCGCGGCTGCTCGACGGCGTGAGCCGGCCGGCGACACTGAATGGCTATTCGGAGGGCCGGCTGCTCGAAGACGCATTGCGGGATGCCTATTTTGCAGAGTACCCGAACGGCTGAAATCGGTTAGCTTGCGCTCCATCGATGATCTCAATGCCCCGATTGGAGTTGCCGGATGAATGCCGAAACGCAGCAGAGGATTCTTGACGCCGTCGATGCCGGCTTCGAAGCCCAGCTCGCGACCACACGCGATTTCGTCGCGATCCCCTCGACGCGCGGTGCGGAGGGGCCATGCCAGGACATGATCGGCGACCTCCTGCGCGCGCGCGGATACGAGGTCGACGACTGGCACATCAATGTCGACGACCTCAAGGATCTGCGCGGCTTCGGGCCCATCGAGCACGATTTTTCGAAGGCCCGCACTGTGGTCGGCACGTACCGGCCCAAAACCGAGGCGGGCAAATCGCTGATCCTCCAGGGCCATTGCGACGTGGTGCCCGCGGGGCCGCTGGAATTGTGGGACACCCCGCCGTTCTCGCCCGTCATCAAGGACGGCAAGATGTTCGGTCGCGGTGCCTGCGACATGAAGTCGGGCACCATCGCAGCGCTCTCCGCGCTCGATGCGATCAGGGCCGCGGGCCTGAGGCCGACGGCGCGGATTCACTTCCAGTCTGTGATCGAGGAGGAGAGCACCGGCGTCGGGGCGCTCTCGACGCTTCAACGAGGCTATCGTGCGGATGCCTGCTTCATTCCTGAGCCGACCGGCGGCAAGATGGTGCGCTCGCAGGTGGGCGTGATCTGGTTCCGCCTGCGCGTGAAGGGCCATCCGACCCATGTCGCCTTCGCCGGCTCCGGCGCGAATGCAATCATGGCGGCCTATCATTTGATCCAGGCGCTGCAAAAACTCGAGATCGAGTGGAACGAGCGCGCGAAAGCCGATCGTCACTTCAAGACGCTGAACCATCCCATCAACTTCAACCCCGGCATCATCAAGGGCGGCGACTGGGCTTCCAGCGTGCCGGCCTGGTGCGATGTCGATTGCCGGATTGCCGTGTTGCCGGGCTGGTCGATCGCCGATCACCAGAAGGAGATTCTTGCGTGTGTCGCCGCCGCCGCACGCAACCACCGCTTCCTCGCCAACAATCCGCCGGAGATCGAATGGTCGGGCTTTTTGTCGGAAGGCTATGAGCTGACCGATGCGGCCGCGCCTGAGGCGGCGTTCGGCAAGGCCTTCAGCACCGTCTATGGCGGCCAAATCGAAGACCTCGTCTTCACCGCGCTAACCGACACCCGCTTCTACGGCCTCAATCACGGCATCCCGAGCCTGTGCTTCGGCGCGAGTGGCGGCGAGATGCACGGCTTCAATGAATATGTCGATCTGGACTCGCTGAAAAAGACGACCAAGGCATTGGCGCTGTTCATCGCGGATTGGTGCGGGGTGGAGCAGGGGTAGGGGCCTTCCCCCGTCATTGCGAGGAGCCCTTGCGACGAAGCAATCCAGACTGCCACCGCGGAGGCAGACTGGATTGCTTCGCTGCGCTCGCAATGACGGGGGCTGCCCAATCCACCCGCGTCCCAAAATCCTTTAAGCTTAAAATAAAGACTAGGATGGCGGCCGCGCCGGTGGCAGACTAAGGCCCGGTCCGCAGGACAGTCCGAGGAAGGCACGATGCGCGATTGGGATGACGCCTACGCCAATTCGGCCCATATCCCGGGCTCGGACAAGATACCGGCGCTGTGGGCGGAGCGCGCGGCGGCTTATCGCGCCGGGCTGAAGGAGTTTCGCGCCGACATCGCCTATGGCCCCGGTGAGCGCCAGCGCCTCGATCTGATCTTGCCCGACGGCGACAGCAAGGGCCTCGTCGTGTTCGTCCACGGCGGCTACTGGATGCGCTTCGACAAGTCGACATGGACTGATCTCGCCGAAGGCGCGCGCCATCACGGCTGGACGGTGGCACTGCCAAGCTACACGCTGACGCCGGCCGCGCGCATCTCCGACATTACGGCGGAAATCACCACAGCGATTGCCAAGGCGGCCTCGCTGGTCGCGGGCCCGATCCGGCTCGCCGGCCATTCCGCCGGCGGGCATCTCGTTACGCGTATGCTGTGCGACGACAGCCGGCTGGAGCCCGCCGTCTACAACCGCGTCGCCGGCACGCTGTCCATCAGCGGCCTGCATGATCTGCGTCCGCTGCTCAAGACCAGGATGAACGACACCCTGCGCATGACGATGGAGGAGGCGACGCTGGAAAGCGCGGCGCTGCATCTGCCGCGCGGGCCTTCGTCGGTGACCGCCTGGGTCGGTGGCAACGAGCGGCCCGAATTCATCCGCCAGTCCGATCTGATGGCCAATGTCTGGACTGGTTTCGATGTGCCGACGCGTCTTGTCGTCGATCCCGGGCTGAACCATTTCACCGTGATCGACGCCCTCAAGGACCCGTCGTCGACCATCACCGCGCGCCTGATCGGCCTCGACTGACGAGGCCTTGAAGATCGATCGAAAGGGCCTGCCATGACGTCCAGCCAATACGATCCCGCAAGCGAAGGCGCTGAGACCGATTTCGCCCGGCGCATGTCCTATGGACACTATCTGGCGCTGGACGCGATCCTCGGCGCGCAGCATCCCCTGTCGGAAGCCCATGACGAGATGCTGTTCATCATCCAGCATCAGACCACCGAGCTGTGGATGCGGCTCGCCATCCACGAGCTCAGCGCCGCACGCCGTTCGATCGCGAAGGATGAGGTGCAGCCTGCAATGAAGATGCTGGCACGGATGTCGCGCATCTTCGAGCAGCTCAACGGCGCCTGGGACGTGCTGCGCACCATGACGCCCAGCGAGTATACGCGCTTCCGCTCGCAGCTTGGCCAGTCTTCAGGCTTCCAGTCGCGGCAATACCGGCAGATCGAATTCCTGCTCGGCAACCGCAACCACGCCATGCTCAAGCCGCACGCGCACGATCTGGAAACAACGCAGCTGCTCGAAGCCGAGCTCGCAACGCCAAGCCTCTATGACGAGGTGCTGCGGCTCGCCGACCGCAACGGGCTCAAGATGCCTGCGGCCGTGCTGGCGCGCGATGTTCGCGAGACTCATAGCTTCAATGAAGGTGTGCTGCAGGCTTGGCGTATCGTCTACGAGGCGCCGGAAACGCACTGGATGCTCTACGAGCTCGCCGAGAAGCTGGTCGATTTCGAGGACTATTTCCGGCGCTGGCGCTTCAACCATGTGACGACGGTCGAGCGCGTCATCGGCTTCAAGCGCGGCACCGGTGGCACTGGCGGCGTCAGCTACCTCAAGCGCATGCTGGAGGTCGAGCTGTTTCCGGAACTCTGGCGCGTGCGCACGATCCTGTAGAGAATTCCATGACCAAGCTTCGCGTCTACGACGACACCAAAGCGCTGTTCCATATGCCGGACGGTGTGATCTATCTCGACGGCAATTCGCTCGGCGCGTTGCCGCTTGGCGTTGCCGAGCGCGTCAGCCGCGTCATCACCGCCGAGTGGGGCGATGACTTGATCCGCGCCTGGAATACGGCTGGCTGGTATGCCCAGCCGCGCCATGTCGGCGATCGCATCGCGCGCCTGATCGGTGCGGAAGCCGGCTCCGTCATGGTCGGAGATACGCTGTCGCTCAAGGTCTATCAGGCGCTCGCCGCCGCGCTTGACATGAACGCGTCGCGCAAGGTCGTTCTATCGGACACCGGCAACTTTCCGACCGACCTCTACATGGCCGAAGGCCTGATCGCGACCCTTGGCCGCGGCCATCAATTGCGCCTGGTGGCGCCGGAGGAGATCGAGGCTTCGTTGTCGGAGGAGATCGCGGTGCTCTACATCACCGAGGTCGATTACCGCACCGGACGGCGCCAAGACATGGCGAAGCTGACTGCAAGAGCGCATGCGCTCGGCATCGTCACGGTCTGGGACCTCGCGCATTCGGCCGGCGCGCTGCCAGTTGACCTTGCAGGCACCGGCGCGGATTTCGCCGCTGGATGCACCTACAAATACATCAACGCCGGCCCCGGCGCGCCGGCCTTCCTCTACGTTGCGCCGCGCCACGCCGACAGCGTGCGCGCCGCTTTGTCGGGTTGGATGGGGCATGCAAGGCCGTTCGCGTTCGAGCTTGCCTATGCGGCGGCAGGTGGCGTTGAGCGCATGCGCGTGGGAACGCCGCCGGTGCTGGCAATGGCGGCATTGGAAGCTTCGCTCGACGTCTGGGACCGCGTCGATATCGCCGAGGTCCGGGCCCGCTCGCTGGCCCTCGGCGATCTCCTGATTGCCGAGGTCGAACGCCGCTGTCCGTCCTTGAAGCTTGTTACGCCGCGCACGCATCAGCGCCGCGGCTCTCAGGTCTCCTTCGCCTTCGACGGCGGCTATGCCGCGATGCAAGCCCTCATGGCCCGTGGCGTGATCGGCGATTTCCGCGCGCCTGACATCATGAGGTTTGGCATCACGCCGCTGTATATCGGCGAGGGCGAGATCGTGCGGGCAGCCGAGTTTATCGAGGAGGTGATCGCGGGCGAAATTTGGCGGCGGCCGGAGTATCAGGTGGTGAATGCGGTGACGTGAGGTACGAACGCTGTCTCCCCGTCATTGCGAGCGCAGCGAAGCAATCCAGAAATGTATCCGCAGAAAAATTCTGGATTGCTTCGCTGCGCTCGCAATGACGACCTCGGACGTCATTGCTTTGCCGCGAAGAGCAATTCACCCTGTGAGCAGAATGATTTGGGAGGAGATCCGATGACGCCGCTCGAGAAAATTAAAGCAATGAAGATGCCGTTTGCCGAACTCAAGGGCGTCGAGTTCGTCGAGGCCGGGAAAGATCGCGTGGTGGCGCGGATGACGGTCAGGCCTGATCTCTGCACGCTTCATCACACCATCCACGGTGGCGCCGTGATGGCGCTGGCAGATTCCGTCGGCGCAGCGGCCACCGTGATCAATCTGCCGGAGGACGCCAAGGGCACAACCACGCTCGAGAGCAAGACCAATTTCATCGGCGGGGCCAAGGAGGGAACAATGGTGATCGCGACCGCCACCCCAGTCCACAGAGGCCGGCGGACCCAGGTCTGGACCACCCGGCTGGAGACCGAGGACGGCAAGCTGGTTGCCGTGGTGACGCAGACCCAGCTGGTCCTCGTGTGAATACGGGGGCTTGATTCCATTAACGAATTAGTGGCCCCCGTGCCCGAAACTTGGGCAGGTTCCGGTCTTGAAAAGTTTGTTGCGATGCACAATATTGGAGGCCTAGGGATTCGAACGCCTCCTCGAGGGACACCAAGAGGAGTTTTGACTTGTCACTCGCAGCAGATTTTGGACTTGAAGTAACCAACCGCCCGAAGTCCGTTCAGGGCTACGTGCGGACCTTGAGCCAGCAGGAAGAATTGCCGCTTTTGCGCGATCACCTGCTGAGGCTCGATGCCGAAAGCCGGCACGACCGCTTCAACGGTTTTCTCGACGACAGTTTTATCGAGCGTTACGCCGCCCGCTGTGCCGAGGACGGCACCGTTATTGTCGCCTATATCGTCGATGGCGTGGTCCGCGGTGCGGCCGAGCTGCATCCGCCCGAGGGCGATTCGCTGCCCGAGGTCGCCTTCAGCGTGGAAGCTTCGGCGCGGCGCCAGAACGTCGGCACCGTGCTGTTCAGCCGCCTGATCGCGGAAGCGCGCTGGAAAGGCTACAAGCGCCTGCGCATCACCACCGGCGCCGAGAATCACCCGATGCGCGCGCTCGCCAGGAAGTTCGGGGCGCATCTGCAATTCCGTCATGGCGAATCGACCGGCACGATCGATCTCGCCAAGGCGCCTGAGGACGAACTCGCTGATCTCGCGGCCTCGCCATTCAGGGCCGGCCGCGCTCTTATCAGCTTCAACTCGACCTGCTGGAAGATCATCTCCAGCATCTACGGCAATCGCGCCGCCTGACCTGAAAAATCCGATTGGAATCAAAAAAGCGGACCGGCAAAACCGGTCCGCTTTTGTATTGTATGTAGGGACTAGGCCGTCAGGTGCCGGTGCGCTTGTCGTTGCCGAAGCGGCGCACGACACGGCGTTCGACCACCACCGAGCGCTGCGCACCCTGTTCGCCGGCGATCACGCGGGTCGAGGTGATGCGGCTGTTGGTGCGAACCTGCTTCTTGACCTCGGCCTGGACGACATCGAGCGGCATGCCCATCAAGGCTGCGGCGATCTCGGCCTGCTGCTCCTGATCATCGGTGATGCCGACGGCGGCGAAGATCGCCTCGTCTAAGGTCGGGGGATCGTGGCGCACGCGCCGCGTGCCATATTTGGTATTCCAGTCTGCGTTCATAACGGCCTCGTTTCGATGCCGCGATACCTAGTGCCGTCTATGTTGCATTGCAATATGAAATCGGTGTGGCATCTCAGCTATGCACCGGTTGGGTGTCAGGGTAGTGACGGGAGACCGGCAACATCCGCAACCCGCTGTTGTGGCCAGCGTTTCAGCGCCGCCTGGCCAGCTTCCGTCAGCCCGTAGATTCCCCGCTCGGTGCGTTCGAACCAGCCATACACATTGTTAAGCATGATCTTGCCGGCATCGGGACAGCGCCGGCGCAATTCGCTCACCCGCCGCGGGCCTGCCGCGAGCTCCGAGGCGCAGGCCAGTGCCTGCTGCCGATAGGCCGTCATGATCGGCGCGCGCGTGCTGCCGCCCAGCGCCGGATCGCCCTGGCGGCGCTGATGCTCTGCGACCAGGCGCGAACGGACCTTCGGCTCCCGGCGTGGGGCTGCCGTCGGCGGCTTCACCAGCACCTCGACCTGACCGCGGTCGGTCACCCCGAGCATGCCGAAGCCGAGGCGGCGACAGAGATTGCGATAGCGTGCGTCGGTCTCGCGTCCCTTGCCGCGCGCTGACATCTTTGCCGCAATCCAGACCTCGTCGCCGGCCGGTGCACGATCGACCGCCTGAAGGATCAGCTCGAGATTGAAGGTCAGCTTGAGCTCGCCGATCACCACCACCGGAGGATCGCCGGCGCTGAGGCCCACGAGATCGCAGCCGCCGATCTCGCCCTTGACCGTGAAGCCGAGCTCTTCGAGGAAGCGTTTGACAGGCAGATAGAGCGTGGTTTCCAAAGGAAGCTTCCGAATGTCACGTTCGATCGGAGAATCAGTCTGCGTCAGTTTAGCCCCGGAATGGACTTAGAGTTCTGCGCCATTTGATCGGGAACAGATGATCCGGCTATCCTGCGGGTGGGACAATCGGGCGCTTCACGAAGATGACCATCAGGAATGGGCTCTATCATATCCGCATCGAAATGCTGGATGCCGTCCAGGGCGGCAACCAAGGCGTCATGGTGATGCGCGACGGCACCATGCGGGGCGGGGACTCATTCTTCTTCGCCTACGGCAGCTACACCTCGGCCAACGGCAAGTGGAAGGGCGAGCTGACCAACGAGGAGCATTCCCCCTCGTTCGACGAGCGCCCGGTGTGGGGCCGCAAGGTCGTGACCATCGGCTTCAGTGGCACTTACAATGGCGAGACCGCGTACGGCGAGGGCATCGCGCTCGCCGGCAAGCAGAGCATCCGTTTCAGAGGCAATCTCCGGCTCTTGGTGCCGGATTGATTACACCCGCCCGCCAACCGGGATCAGCGCGCCGGTGACGCCGCTGGCGGCATCGCTGGCGAGGAACAGAATGACTTCGGCGAGTTCCTGCGGTGTCACCCATTTGGCGAAGTCGGCCTTCGGCATGTCGGCGCGGTTGGCCTTGGTGTCGATGATCGAGGGCAGCACCGCGTTCACGGTCACCTTGCCTTTCCACTCGCTCGCCAGCGCCTCGGTGAGCCGGTGGACGCCGGCTTTCGACGCCGCATAGGGGCCCATGCCGGAGCCGGCCTGAAGCGCGCCCATGGCCCCGATATTGACGATGCGGCCGGCCTTGGACGCGGCCAGATGCGGCAGGGCCGCCTGCGAGGCGTTGAGTGCCGTCAGCACGTTGAGCGCATGCATGCGCTGCCATGTCTTGACGTCGCCGTCGCCGACGGTCTCGAAGGCGAAGCCACCGGCGATGTTGACCAACGCGTCGAGCCCGCCAAAGTGTCTCGCCGCTGCCTCGACCGCCGTCTTTGCTTGTGCTGCGTCGGACAGATCGACGCCGCCGATCTCGATGCGCTCAGGCATCGCGGAGATTTGAGATGGCGCATGGTCGATGCCGGCCACGCGCGCGCCGCGTGCCAGCGCGGTCTCGGCGACCACCTTGCCGAGCGCGCCGAGTGCGCCGGTCACGATCAGAACCTTGCCTTGCATCATTGTTCTCCCGGCACGGCCGCTTAAGATTTACGGCCGCCTACGATTGCAGATAGCGCGCCTTCAGTGCGATCCGCTCCGGTGTGCCGAGCTCGAGACCGTCGCGCAAGTAGGTTTCGAGATCGCCATACTCGCTACCGACGGCCTCGAAAGCAGCCGCAAGATACGAGGCCTCGACGTTGCCGATCGCGTCGAGAACATCGGCGGGAAGATCGGAGACGTTTGATGCGTCGCGCTTGTAGTGCTGGTTGGTCAGCAGATAATCTTCGGCAATGACGTCATCAGATACGCCGAGCGCATGCAGGATCAGCGCGCTGGCAAAGCCGGTGCGGTCCTTGCCGGCGGTGCAGTGGATCACGAGCGGCGCGCGGTCCTCCAGGAGATGCCCGAACAGGTTGCGGAAACTGGCCGTGTTGTGGCGTACATAGTTGCGATAGGATTCGCGCATGAGTTCGAGCGCGACCGGCGCGGTCAACCTGCCCCTGCCGAGCTCGGCGCGCAGCGCAGCCACGACTGTCGGCTCGATCGGCAGCGAATGCACGGCGATCTCGTTGACCACGCAGACACCCGCCGCGCGTTCCTCGACGCCGCGAAAATCGAAGGCGCTGCGCACGCCCAACGCGCGGACGATCTCGATATCGGCAGCAGTGAGCTGGCCGAGATGGTTGGAGCGGAAGATCTGCCGCCATCGCGTGATACGGCCATCTGCGGTCGGATAGCCGCCGAGGTCGCGAAAATTGCTGGCGCCTTGCAGCGCGAGATGGCGGGTAGGGGAGTCTTTCATGGAGGTGTCTTGTCACGCATCTGAAGCGGTCGGTGAACGCCTGTGCGACCATATGATCCCGCAATCAGGTCCGGAATCAAAAAGGGCCGAAACACCGTTGTTTCGACCCTTTTTCGAACTGACGCCGGGCATCGAGAGACCGCGGCGGTATTGAACCGAACGCAGGCATCAGCGATCCCATTTCGGCTTGGCTTCATCGACTGCTTCCTGATGG
Organism: Bradyrhizobium sp. BWC-3-1; assembly: GCF_032917965.1. Classification (NCBI taxonomy): domain Bacteria; kingdom Pseudomonadati; phylum Pseudomonadota; class Alphaproteobacteria; order Hyphomicrobiales; family Nitrobacteraceae; genus Bradyrhizobium; species Bradyrhizobium sp. BWC-3-1. The sequence continues at coordinate 5,198,899 of NZ_CP136625.1, read as the reverse complement.
TACCAGCTGCCGCTGCAAATCGTCTCGTTCACGGGGAGCGAGGCGTGGTTGGCGGGAAGGCGGGTCTCACCGTTGCGGCGCCCCCCGAGAGCCGAGCGGCCCCCGACAGGGAATTGGTAGATCTGTGCAGATCCGTGACTCAGTCCATTGTTCATCATTGCGGTATCTCCCGAGATCGCAGCGCTGGCCTCCATGGTGCGCCCGACTCGTTGGCTTGTGGTTACTGGAATCCCCATATCGGCCGTGCATTCCGAAATGCAAAGTGCTGAAAAGGAAATCACCCTTGGCCTATTTTGTAGGCAGACTGCATTCTGCTTCCTCTAAGGCAGCGCTCGGGTGGCTAACGCGTGGGCCGTTGCGAAGGTTGCGGGCGACGGTCGCAGTCTTGGCGAATATTGCCCGACGTTGATGCGCGTTTAGCCGGCAACCTTAGGCCCGGGCCGGCCTGCTTCAAAATCGGGCGATTTCCGCGGGATTTTTGCGATGCAGCTTCACGCAAAGGTGCGCCGCTATGACGCAGGCGCACTGGCCGATCCGCCGGGAGGGAAGAGGGGGCCGGCGGCGGTGGAAAACCTCCCGCGCTGCGGCCTTTTGGCACGTTAAATGCTTGGAAAGGGTCGGCCGATGTTGGCCGGGTAAACAATCGTGCGGGGGCCTGCGGCCCCCACCTTTCGCATCATCTACAGAGAGGCTCAATGACCAAGTATAAGCTCGAGTACATCTGGCTCGACGGATATACGCCGACTCCGAACTTGCGCGGCAAAACTCAGATCAAGGAATTCGCGTCGTTCCCGACGCTCGAGCAGCTTCCGCTCTGGGGCTTCGATGGCTCCTCCACCCAGCAGGCTGAAGGCCACAGCTCCGATTGCGTGCTGAAGCCGGTCGCGGTGTTCCCGGATGGCGCCCGCACCAACGGCGTGCTCGTGATGTGCGAAGTCATGATGCCCGACGGCAAGACCCCGCACCCAACCAACAAGCGCGCCACCATCCTTGACGATTCCGGCGCCTGGTTCGGTTTCGAGCAGGAATACTTCTTCTATAAGGACGGCCGTCCGCTCGGCTTCCCGGCCTCGGGGTATCCGGCGCCCCAAGGTCCGTACTACACCGGCGTCGGCTTCTCGAACGTCGGCGACGTCGCCCGCAAGATCGTCGAAGAGCATCTCGACCTCTGCCTGGCTGCCGGCATCAACCATGAAGGCATCAACGCGGAAGTCGCGAAGGGCCAGTGGGAATTCCAGATCTTCGGCAAAGGCTCCAAGAAGGCCGCTGACGAAATGTGGATGGCCCGCTACCTGATGCTGCGCCTGACCGAGAAGTACGGCATCGACATCGAGTTCCACTGCAAGCCGCTCGGCGACACCGACTGGAACGGCTCCGGCATGCACGCCAACTTCTCGACCGAGTACATGCGTACGGTCGGCGGCAAGGAGTACTTCGAGGCGCTGATGGCGGCCTTCGACAAGAACCTGATGGACCACATCGCCGTCTACGGCCCGGACAACGACAAGCGTCTGACCGGCAAGCACGAGACCGCGCCCTGGAACAAGTTCAGCTACGGCATTGCCGATCGCGGTGCTTCGATCCGCGTGCCGCACTCCTTCGTCAACAATGGTTACAAGGGCTATCTGGAAGACCGTCGTCCGAATTCGCAGGGCGACCCATACCAGATCGCTTCGCAGATCCTGAAGACGATCGCCTCCGTGCCGGCCGACAAGAAGGCCGCCGCCTAAGATCCTCCCGGCCCGGGCTGGGGGGCTGGCCCGGGTTGGACTTCGATCCGCCGAAGCCGAAAGGCTTCGGCGGATTTTTCATTTTGCTGACAGCCGTTGCGGAGACTCATCGGACCTCATGGCCGGAAACTTGTCCATCGCCGCCGAAAGCGGGATAGAGTGCGTCTGGGTGCGCGCAGGGCCGGGGACGGCTGGTGTTTGAAGGCTTCTACAAGGTGAGATTTCAGCTCGGCGACCGGGTCGGCCGGAGCGTGATGCATGCCGGCAACGGCAAGATGCTCGGCGGCAATTCGGCCTTCGCCCATATCGGCACCTACGTGAAGACCGAAGCCGGCGTCGACGTCGTGATCAACACCGTCCGCCACAACCCCGATCCGAACTATCGCGCCATGGCGGGCACGGACGATGCGACGTTGCTTGCCAAGGGCTGGGCCGACGGCGATCTCTATCGCTTCAAGGGCGAGCTCAAGGAGCTGCCCGGCGTACCCTTTCAGTCGTTGATGACACCGATCACCGAAGACGAGATGCCGATCGCCGGCGGTGTCGGCGAGGCCGGTATCGCCGACGGGCTCTACTCGGTGCATCTGCGCATGCTCGATGGCGTCGACGGCGGTCTCACCGGCGTGATGCTGCTCAACAAGGGCCGCATCCTCGGCGGCGATGCATCGTTCTATTATCTCGGCAGCTACACCGCCGCCAACGGGCGCTGGAAGGGCCAGATCCTCAATCAGGAGCACACGCCGGCCAAGGACGATCCGATCTTCGGCGGCCACGAGGTCGGCATCGGCTTCTCCGGCACCTATGATGCCGAAGAGGCGGTGGTGGAGGCAACGGCGCTCGCCGGCAAGCGCAGCCTGCGCCTGACCGCCGCGCTCAAGCTGATGCACCGCGCCTGATCGTCACGGGAATCGCTGATGGAAACAATTCGCATGCTCTCGACGCTCGGCCTGATGGGCGCGATGCGCAGCCTCTCCTCCGCGTACGAGACCGCGACCGGCGTCCACATCGATGCCGATTTCGCGCCGACGCTGGCGCTGCTCAAACGGTTGCGCGACGGCGAGGCCGCCGATCTCGTCATCCTCACCCGCGAAGGGCTCGACGAGATGATCGGCGAGGGCCGTGTGATCGCCGAGAGCGCTGCCGATCTCGCGCGCTCCTTCGTCGGCATCGCGGTGCGGGCAGGGCAGGCACATCCCGACATCGCCACGGCATCCGCACTGCGCAACACGCTGCTCGCGGCGCGGTCGGTGGCCTATTCGCGACTGGGGGCGAGCGGGGTCTATTTCGCCCGGTTGATCGCGCAGATGGGGATCGCGGAAGAGATCAACGCCAAGGCCACCATCGTCGAGCAGGGCTTTACCGCGGAGCGGCTCGTGAGCGGCGAGGCCGACCTCGCGGTGCAGCAGATCAGCGAGCTGAAGCAGGTCGAAGGCATCGAGGTGGTCGGCCCGATCCCGCACGATCTGCAAACGCCGGCCGTGTTCTCCGCCGGTCGGATGACAAACGCCGAGAACGCCGACGCCGCTGACCGGCTGCTGCGCTATCTGGCATCGCCCGAGGTGGTCCCCGTGCTGCGCCAATCGGGACTCGAGCCTTGAATTTGCCGAGACTGCGACGCAACCTGGCGTCCATGCGGACTTTCCTCGTTGCCATCCTTCTCACGCTTGCGGTGCCGTTGTCGGCGCATGGGCAATCGGCCGACCTCGTGCTGTGCGACCGGGTCGCGGCCGATCCCAGCGATCCCGACAAGCCGGCCGACGTCAGGGGCGCGACCGAGATTGCGGCCTCCGACGTTGCGACCGCCATCAAGTTCTGCAAGCAGGCCGCGTCGTCGTCGCGGCGCGCGATGTTCGCGCTCGGCCGCGCCTATGCGGCCAACCGGCAACCGGCGGACGCGATGGCAGCCTGGCGCAAAGCTGCCGACAAGGGATCGAGTGCGGCGATGGTCGAGCTCGGCGTGGCCTACGGTACCGGCTCCGGCGTCGCCAGGGACGAAGCGCAGGCGCGGAAATTGTTCGAGAAGGCGGCGCAGGCCGGCAATCCCCGCGGCATCAGCAATCTCGCCGCGCTTGGCGGCAGCGGCGGTGCCGCGCCGGCCGATCCGGCACAGGCGCGCGCATTGCTGGGCAAGGCCGCCGAGACCAACGCGGAGGCGCAGTACCAGCTCGGCATGATGCTCTCCGAAGGCACGGGCGGGGCGAAGGACGACGCCGCGGCGCGCGCGCTGTTCGAAAAGGCTGCCGCGCAAAACCATCCCGGCGCGCTGGAGCGGATGGGCGCCTTCGCGCAGGAGGGCCGCGGCGGGCCAAAGGACAAGGACGCCGCGAAATCCTACTACGAGCGCGCCGCAGCGCTCGGCGACGAGGATGCCAAGCAGGCGCTGGAGCGGCTGCGCTGTCCCTATGCGATCAAGGACAAGCAGGGCAAGCTCGTCACCACGCTGTGCTTCTAAAGCCCGATGAACGCGCTGTAGATTTATTTGTGAGCATGATCTTTTCGGGAAACCGCTGCGCATTTTTCCGGATCATGCCGTAGCGCCTCGGCCGGCGGGTTCGAAGCCGGCTTTGGTGAGTGCGCAAGGACCGTTCGCGACCGGCCAAACAAAAAAACTCGAAAAACAACCCCATGCACAGTAGCCAAGTGGTTGAAATCACAGGCCTGCAAATGGTGTGAAATCGCCATATGCGGAATTGCCGAAATTGCTTGCGCCGTCGGGCAAAACAGGCGCATGATGGCATCATGGCAGGGCGTGGCTTCGCGAATGGCCCTGCGCGAAAAAGCCCGATGGTCTTGATGCGATGGCAGTGCTAGGTAGCGCGTGCTTTCCTTATGATTTTGCGGGTCACTTGCGTTGCTGGACGGGCTCTACAAGGTTGAATACGGCGTCAACGATGCCTTCGGCCGCAGCATCATGTGCATGCATGATGGCAAGCTGCTGGGCGGAAATTCGGCCTTCGCGCATCTCGGAAGCTATTTCGAGCGCGACGGCGAGATCATCGCCGAAGTCATCACCGAACGGCACAACGACGATCCCAACTACAAGCCGCTGATGGGGGCTGATGTCGCCGCGATCGGCGCGCGCGGCCGACTCGTCGGCAACCAGATCCGTCTCGCGGGCAGCGCGGACACGATGCCGGGCGCCGGTTTCTGGGCCAATCTCACGCGGCTCGATGACGAGGGGTTGCCGCCGCAGGGGACGATCGGTCCAGGCGGGGTGGTGAACGGGCTCTATGCGATCCATCTGCGCGCGCTCGACGGCGTCGATGCCGGGCTCTCCGGCGTCATGCTGCTGATGGACGGCCGCATCCTCGGCGGAGATGCGTTCTTCTACTATCTCGGCTCCTATTCCTCGGCTGACGGCCGCTGGAAGGGCGAGATCCTCAACCAGGAGCATACGCCGGCAAAAGGCGAGAACCCCGTGTTCGGCGGCTATGAGGTCGGGATCGGCTTCTCCGGAACCTGCACGGCGGACAGCGGCGAACTCGAAGGCATCGCGCTCGCCGGCAAGCGCAGCCTGCGGCTCGCGGCCTCGCTCAAGCTGATGCGGCGGGCGTAGGGCGGTTACTCAAAGATTTGGGATCTCCGCTCGAGAGGCTCAACAGGCCTGACGTCCGAGCCGCGGCAATGTCGGCAAGTGACCCCCAAGCGGACATATCGAAATCAGGACAGATCGAAACGGCCGAGACGAGAAGCACTGCGGCTCAGCTAGGGAAGTCCTTTTGTCATCGTAAAGGGATTGAACCCACGTTCCGCAAGGGCAGCCCACGAAGCTGCGCCAAGATGTGACAATCGGAAATAGTTTCGCGGCTTGGTCGGGTCGGTGTCCAACACGAACCCCGTCGGTAACGCGCGGACAGTCGTGGCATAGAACCCACCATCGGGCGACCTCTGGGATTCGATGACAGCGATCAGCGATTCTGCCCTCTTCGTCTTGCCGAGCAATTTCATCAAGAGAGCCATTTGGCTCGTACCTTCGGTCCACACACCGTCTCGGTCTTCACCGTAAGAAAAGCCTCCGCCGACACTCATTCGCTGTTCGGCGGTCGTCATTGCCGATGCAAATTTCCCGGCCGCTCCGTGAAGCGCTGTTAAAGGCCAGATCTGGGCATCCAGAGCCAAAATCGGATTATGCGTGACACCGTCTTCAGCGGTTCCTGCGGCGAAACAGACGCACCCCGGATCCCACATCGTATTTACAAAGTACTCGGCAACCGTTGCCTTATCGCGCCAGCGCGAATCGCCTGTGCGGATCGCAAGAAGGCCAAACGCGGCGGCGAGGTCAGTATTATGTTCAGTCGATTTCCACGTCCGCACTTCCGGCGTCGGTTCGTGCCCAAACGTACCTCCCGTGAAACCGCCAGTACCGCGCGTATCGGCCCATTGCGCGACCCAAGCGCCAAGCCGCGCTGCACCATCGCGAAACGGGGAGCCGGTGTTCACATCATCAATCGACAGCAACGCCAACATGGCCCATGCCATGTTACCAACATCGCTTCCCACCTGATATCGATCCTCCAACCATTCGTTCCGATTATTGTCCCACCAACCCGGAAGTTTGGCGGAGCCATTCGCCACCACACCCGCGGCGTAAGCGTTTCGGAGCCGTCCATCATGCCAGGTCCGGTCATTATCGACGGCCCAGAGGATCGCCGCGCCCATCCGACTTGCTTTGTCTCGCTCACCGCAACCGACCAACGCGATGACGGCCACCGCATTGTCATAGAGGTATGCGGCGCCATGGAGAGGCCCCGATTCCACGGTCGGATAGCTGGGCAAAAACAACGGCCCTGGCTGCGCCTTATCAATTTGACTAGCGAGGTACCCGCATGCAGACGCTTCCGGTGTTGCCAAAGCCCGTAGTGGAGCGGTGGCTAAAATGATTATGAAGGTCGTTACGATCCATACGAAGGTTTCTATTCGGGCCACTTGGCCGTTCTCCAGGGTGGACGATGATTCTATATACCCATCGGCGAAGTCTGGAAGTGGCCCCATCGCAATCGCGCTTGCGGTGCCCGCTCATGTCCGAAGTTGAGGGTAGACCGCCCGCCCTGACTGCCCACGGCCGAAACCGGCGCTATTGACCCACCGCGGAGTCCGACGCATCGAGCTCCCCCCGAGGGTGTGGACGGTCGGGTTCCGATACTCGGAACTCATCGGGATCGCAACGGGATTCACATGCCTTAATGAAGCCGCGCACGACCGCTGCTTTAATTCGCGGTTCGGTAGCGAATTTGAGTAATGGGGGCGATCATGCAGGACTTTCAAGCTGAGCTGGCCTCTCGGCTCAACGACCTCTATTGCCGGCTCTCAGAACTGGAAAATCTTCGACTTCAGATCGAAGATGCGGAGCGATGCCATCGGGCTGTGATTGCACCGCCGCCCCTCGCAACTATTTCGCCGTCAAGCTCGAAAAGAGCCTGCACTTCGCTGAGGGAGCGGACGCGCTTTTGACCACCCGTGGCGGACATCGCTGTGTTGAGCTATAAGCGCAGGAGCGAACGTCCTTTTGGCATCATCTGATGGAGCAGCAAGGTCAGTGGCAGGTCGCTGGTAGTGCGCCCGAAGTGTACGAACGGGAGTTGGTCCCGGCTGTGTTTGGGCCATGGGCCCCCGTCCTGATAGACCTCGCTCGGCCGAAGCTGGGCGAACGCGTAGTCGATATTGCTTGCGGCACTGGAATAGTGGCGCGCCTCGCGGCGGTGAAGGTGGGCCCTACCGGGATCGTGACGGGCATCGATCTCAATCCTGGCATGTTGAACGTGGCACGATCGCTCGGGATGGCCGATGACGCTGCCTCGGTTCAATGGCAGGAGGCCAGTGCAGACAAACTGCCGTCCGCTGACAGCGCGTTTGATATTGCGTACTGCCAACTCGGCCTCCAGTTCTTCGCCGACAGACCAGCTGCTTTGCGCGAAATGCGCAGAGTTCTATCTTCAAGGGGAAGGCTCGCCCTCATGGTGTGGTGCGGCATCGATCAAAGTCCCGGGTTTGAATCTTTAGCCAAAATACTGGAGCGCCACATCGGTCCAGCGGCGGCCACAATCATGCGAGCTCCATTTGGACTCGCCGATGCCGATGAGCTGAGCCGACTTGTCGCTGCTGCGAACTTTCAGGATATCACGGTTCAACGGAGGGTCGGTGCCATCGAATTTCCATCCGTCGAACGATTTGTACCTAGCTATGTTGCGGGTTCGCCACTGGCCAGTCATGTATCGCAAGCAAGCGAGGTGGCTCGCGAACACCTGGCCGAAGATACCAAGTTGGAGTTGGGAAAATACGTGGGTAGTAGCGGGTTATCGTTCCCGATAGCGGCTCACCTACTCACCGCAACTGCTTGATACGTCCGCTGACGGCATGGCCCTTAGCGGACCGCTGGCCTAGCCGCGCGGCCCCCGAGGGAGTGGATGATCCGCCGGTTTGCACGGGAACTTTTGAGCACTTTTGCACTTATCAGTCCTGCCGCGATGGTCGCGCTAATCAAGCGCTCCATCGAACTCCTCCAAGCATCAGCTCCTAAAGTTCAAAGCCGAATGCCATCCGGTCGTCGACCTCCGAGCGATGCACCGTCCTGAGGGGAGTGAACTTCATCCATCCTTGCACGATGAGGCTTGAGCGGGGGCTCATTTGGCGATGCCCGCTTCTGGCCCGTGGCTGACCTCAGCCCAGAGCGCGGCGATGTCCGCTTCGTGCAAGTGACCCGACCAAGGTTATGCTGGCTGAAGAGGGCAGCCTTTGACCCCTGGCAGACCTAGGCTGGGCGCTTGCTCGAGCTGGTCAGACGATCATGAGACATCGGCTGCAGTATGCCGTACATCAGTGTCCGCCATAACCATTCGACCGGGCCGTACCTGTACCGGTCTAACCACCAACCGCTGACAAATACCTGGCAGACGTAGACGAAAAGCCCGATAGCCAGTGCTTCGGCCGCCCCGAGCTGCCCAAATAGCCCGAGGCCGTATCCGTAGAAAATCCAGCCAAAGATCATGGACTGAGCGAGGTAATTCGTGAATGCCATGCGCCCTAGCGGCGCAGCCCAGCCCAGCAATCGCTTGCCGTTCGCCAGATCGGCGACGGCGATGATCATTGCACCGTAGCCGAAAGCCAGCAGGATCGTGCCGGTGGGAGTGGCCAGTGCGCCGAGACCGACGCCCGCTACGACGCCGCTTACTCTTAGGAGGATCAAGACTGCGCCTAGCCCAGTACAGCTGATTGCTGTCAAGAACAGGAGTGGACGATCTCGCTTCCTCAAGGCATTGCTGCGCCAGACGAGGGCACCAATCAAAAATAGCCCTATCGTCCGCGGGAATACGTAGATGTGGAGAGGAACGATCACTGGGATTTCGCTGACCCGGAACGCCAGCACCTGCCCGAAGCTGCCCCCTGCATAGACCTGATTGGCTTCAAGCACATGGCGTTGCAACGAAGCCAAGCTGGGAAACAATCCAGGAGGGGACCACACCTGCATGGCCAAATACAGCGCCAGGAATGTCGCCGCGCCGCATGAAAGCAGCCAGCGGGGGCCAAACAGGAATGGTAGGACGACTAACCCTGCGATCGCATATTCGGTAAGAATGTCACCATTCCAGATCAGGAAAAGGTGAATCAGTCCAAACATCAGCAAGGCGATCAGACGGCGAAACAACAGAAGCGCGCGATGCGGGTTGGTCGAGAGGTGCTCATATTGAATGGCAAGTCCAACTCCGAATAACAGTGAGAACAGGGCAAATGCCTTCATATCGACCGCGAGCATCAAGACTGTCTCGACCGCGCGGTCAAACGGAGGTGCCGGTCGCCCGGCGGGTAAGAACTGCTCGAAGATTGAGACGCGGAATTCAGTGACGACGTTAATAGCAAGGACGCCGAGCAACGCCAGGCCGCGAAGCACATCGATAGTTTCGATGCGCTGCCTTGGGTTTACAGGGCCGGAGCGGCTCTCACAGCTTATGGCGACCATTGCACGAGCACTATAGGTTGGGGCAGGAGATTGGGCCAGTTCAGTTCTGGTATTGGCCTGCAGCGGACTTCGGTGCATCGGTACTAGAGAGCCTATGGTCGTGGATTCCGGGAGGAGAGCTTGAAGAACATTCAGATTATAGATCGCGCGGTCAACGCGACGTTCAGCTTGTTTCAAGCGACCGATGATGAGTTCGCTGCTATCTTTCCCGGCCCGGGCCAAGACATGGAGTTGATTGAGGACTTTACCGAACGCGCTGGGGAAGAGCAGGCTTTGCGAATATTGTCGCCCGTATGGGAGCGCCCCATTTTGAAGCGCGATGCGCAAGGTGTCCACGGGACGCTGTACTTCGAGTATGCCGACCGGAGGCAATCTCTTCCGGAATCTAAGAGAGAGGTCGATTGGCCCGATTCTTACGTTAATCTTGCGCAGCGCAAGCTGTTTGCCAGCAAACGTTAGGGCCTGTATCTAACCCTGCGACTCGCGGCGATGTCGGCTTGTAACCCGTTGCAGACGTTCGGACGACCAGCCAGATTATAATTGTGAACAACGTCACAGAGCCGAAGCTTGCCTTTTGGCAAGCTCTACCTACGCTGCGCACATGTTGTTCGGGGCTGCGATGGGCGCGTTTCCCTGCGTTTTATTGGTCTTTTCATCTTGCTTGCTTGCGGATCAGCGGGAGGCGGACCGACGTGCAAGCTGCGCGAGGCTGGTAGCGGCAGTCAATGCGGCACAGTTCGGCCAAGTTTGATCCGAGAGTTCGCTGGCGAATGGGGGCACTGATGGCCAAACTGTATTGGATCTGTGCTGCCGTACTCGGCTGCTTGATGTCGCCTGTGCAAGCTGCCGGTGTTCAGCTTCTGGATACCGATCCAAATCTGGCTGGCGCTATATGGTACCCTTGCGCAGCAGCGGCGCAACGAGTGCCCCTCGGCAAACTCACTGTCCAATTCATTGAATCGATTGAAGGTACGAAGGACTGTCCCGTCACAGGAACGAACTTGCCACTCGTGATCGTCTCGCACGGACGCGGCGGTTGGTTCGGACAACACGATGACACGGTGCAGGCCCTGGCAAACGCTGGATTTGTCGTCGCCTCGATCAACCTTCCGGGTGACAATGGAAACGATTCCTCGCAACGAGACAGCCTTTCCATTCTGGCAACCCGGCCCGCCAGCATTATCCGATTGCTTGATTTCATCTTGAATGACTGGAAAGACCGGGCTGCGATTGATTCCTCCAGGATCGGCTTCTTTGGGTTTTCGCTCGGCGCCTATACCGGATTGGTGTTGGCGGGCGGCAATCCCGATCTCCGGAGATTTGCGCTCTACTGCTCGGACGCGAACCGAACGCGGGCATGCGAGCAACTCCGTAGCGGCGACATACCCAGCAGCTTGCCTCACGAACCTCGTATCCGAGCCGCAGTGCTCGCCGATACGGCAATTAACTTCGCCTTTCCCGCCGACCGCTTGGCAGACATCACAATCCCGCTGCTGATCTGGCGATCAGAGTTTGGCGGCGCAGGCGTAGACCCGAAAAACTCAGCGCTCGTTGCTCAGTCGCTGCCCGGCAAAAAGGAAGTGCGCGTGGTGCCTGCCGGTCATTTTGCTTTCCTGTCGCCATGCACGGCAGAGTTCGCGGAGAAGCTTCCTCGCTTCTGTACTGACCCGCCGGGTTTCGACAGGACGGCATTCCATCGCGAGTTCAACGCCAGCATCATCAATTTCTTTCGAGAGACTCTCGTTCGCCAGGGCGAGAGCCGTTAGCAGCCGATCTATGAGCGCGATGGACGGCCGCATCCTTGGCGGCGATGCGTTCTTCTACTATCTCGCGGCGAGCTCGAAGGCATCGCACTCGCTGGGAAGCGCAGCCTGCGATTGGCGGCATCGCTCAAGCTGATGAGGCGGGCCCAGAACGGTTACTCAGAGATCTCGGATGTCTGCCGAGAGGGTAACGCAGGCCTGACGTGCGACCGCGGCGAGGTCGGCAAGTGAGCCCAAGCTGACGTCTGGCCCAATATCAGCACGTTTGACGAGATCATTAGTTTATGCTTATCATTAGTTGTGGCTAATGATAGATCCGCTACCGTAACGGCAACCCTTCGGCGAAGCATGGCTAAAGACAGCGTGCAACTGGCCGCTCTGGGCAATTCGACCCGCAGACGAATATTCGCATTGCTGGGCGCGCGGCCGCGCACTGTCGTTGAACTCACCCGTGAACTGACTGTCTCCCAGTCAGCCGTCTCTCAGCATCTGAAGGTGCTGCGCGAATCTCATTTGGTTCGTGCCGAGCCGAAGGGAGCCAGCAACATTTATCACATCGATCCAGCGGGGCTCAGCCAGATGCGCGCCTGGCTTGACCGGTTCTGGAGCAGCACACTGGCTGCGTACAAAGTGGCCGTAGAAAAATCAGTGGAGGACCAGAAATGAGCATCCGTGTATCGGCGGCACCCATCAAACAATCGATCGTGGTTGAGGCGCCTATCGAGCGCGCGTTTAAGGTCTTTACGGAAGACTTCGGCAGCTTCAAACCACGCGAGCACAATCTGCTCTCCGTGCCCATCGCAGAGACCGTGTTCGAGCCCCGGGTCGGCGGTCACATCTATGATCGAGGTGTCGACGGCAGCGAATGCCGCTGCGCGTGTGTTGGCTTTTGAGCCGCCGAATCGCGTGCTTCTAAGCTGGGACATCAGCCCGCGCTGGCAAATCGAAACCGATCCAGACAAGACCAGTGAATGGGAGGTGCGGTTCATTGCCGAGACGCCAAGCCGGACTCGATTGGAACTTGAGCACCGTCACCTCGAACGTCATGGCCAAGGTTGGGAAGGCGTGAGCGAAGGCGTTGAAGGCGATCAGGGTTGGCCGCTCTACCTGAAACGGTTCGCCGAGCGGATAGCCCGCGAGGCATGATATCCGCGTAACCTATGCGACGTGATCGCATTTGCGGAGGTCCTTATGACAGCCTACTGGCTTAGCATTGTCGGGGTGCTTGCCCTTTGCCTCCTGTCAATTTTGCTGGCGGTCTATTCAGGATTCTCCAAAGGCAGGGCCGGGGCACTCTCCGGACCTGTCTTGCCGTTGGATGACGATAACCTGCTGTACCGGATCGATCGCGTCCACATGAACGCAGTGGAGGCGCTGCCGCCTTTTGTCGTCCCGAGTCCTGGCTACGTTGGCAGGGGTAAGACCCGTCACGCTTGCAACGCTTGTATGGGTCTATGTCGCAATTCGTCTGATCCACGTTGCGGTCTATTTGCGCGTGGGTAACGCGGCCAAAGGCGGCAGCGTCAGAACCATTCTCTATGTTTCAGGTGCCCTCGTAACGGTCATCCTCATTGTCGTAACGCCCTGGCAGCCATCCACTAGGGTATCAACGCTGGCCGCCTGACGACAGCGGCTTTTGGCCCGAAGCGAGCGATCTGTGCAATTCGCAAGTTGTGGCCCTGCAGACGTGGGCTGCAGCGTGAAATTCAGCATGATCTGATGAAGCTGCTGAACTGGAAATTCTGTACCGATTGCCACGGCGTCGCGTGCTTATGACGCCGATGATCTGTCAATGTGAAGCCGGCGCCGAGCAGTGCGGTGATGCTGTCAGCGGTGTGACGTGTCACGGGCAAGCCGCTGCATTTCTCCGGACCATCGATTGCGAATGTGCCGATGATGACATGACCGCCAATTTTTACGGTTCTTCGGACGCACGCGACATAAGCCGCTTGTTCTTCCGGCGCGGTGAGAAAATGGAACGCTGCACGGTCGTGCCAGATGTCATAATGGCGCGCTGGCTGCCATGTCGTCACATCGGCGACGGTCCAATGCACGGCGTCGCCAGCGGCACCGAGCCGTGCACGCGAGGCCGCGAGCGCCGCGTCGGACAGATCAAGGACGGTCAGATCTGCATATCCAGCCGCCAGCAGCGCATCGACCAGCCGAGCCGCCCCACCGCCGATGTCAACAATCGGTGAGGTAAGCTCTGCGGCGGCCAGTGCGATCAATTCGAGCGAAGGCGACGGGCTCTCCTGGAACCAGCTTAACTCGCGTTCGCCCTTGCTCTCGTATACGTTCTCCCAATGGGCCGCCCGGCCTGAAATCGTCATGAAACCCGATCCCTTCCATGCTGACCCCGCCAATACTCGACCGCAAGCATTACTCCATCCCTTCAGTGTTCTCGCCCTCGGCGCTCCTGCGTGAAGCGCGGCGACAGCGCGGCCTGCCACGGCAGGATGTCCGGAGGTCTGCATTCTAGACCCGGACGGCGATCTCGTCAGGTGACCCAAGGCGGACCATGACCTGCAAATTCCGAGCTGGCGATCACTTCTAAGATTGCCTCGTTGAGCCGGTTTCCCACGCTACCGGCCCAAATTGATTTAGAAGTGGCCCAAATTCGTTCCTGTATCTGGAACTGAGTATCTGGTTTAGAGTCTCGTGATCGCCGCCCGGTCCTTGGCTTTTATCGGTGACAGAGAGTCCTGCACGCTCCCGCCTTTGACAATCGCGGTGAGCTATGTGTGAGAAATGTGACGAGATCGACCAGCGCATTGCGCGGTACAAGTACATAGCATCACGTATCACCGACCGAATTACGCTCGATGGCATAACTGAATTAATCGAAGCTGCGCCTGCCAAGAAGGCCGCTTTCCATTGCAAACCCGAGCAACAGTGAGGCCGCGTTGAACCTAAACGCCGGCGGTCCGACCAATGTCTACTGGAGGATTGCGGTTTCCAGTTCCAACGTGGCGCCACTGAGCATTATTGGGCTTGGTGGCGTTTTCGTTTAGGCGGAATTTCGAAACTCAGAGCGGCCTATTTCGGCCTCGATAGGGCGCTGGCCTGTTTCCCACCTCAGTGGCCCGGTTTGATTTTAGCCCCGTCCTGCCTTTCTTTGTCGCAATCGCTCAGCTTGTCCAAGGCATCAGTGGCTTAACCCACATATAGGGCGTAGACTCAGCCGATCACCGCCCCGCCATCGGCATCTATCGGTGACTGAGAGTATCGCGCTCCCGCCTCCTACCCGGAGAGCACTATGCGCACCAAAGCCGTACAACCCAAATTGTCGTTGCAGAATAGGCTTATGCTCGAGGCTAACCGCCTCGAAGGCGATGCAAACAGGCTGCCCCATGGCCCCCTTCGGGAAGCCATGATCCGCGCAGCGGGACTAACCGAAAGTGCGCATCGAATCGAGAATTGGCTGTCCTCGGCAAGTCTACGAGCGCCAACGTGACCAACGATCGCTGTCGTATTCATCTTCCTGCATCTCAGCGAGGTCCGAGACGAGCCAGAAAGGGAAGGGCATCCAGGGCAGCCCTGCGGCTTCAGCCGTTATCGCAGCCTGCCGAGCCACAGCGCGGCGAGGGACTGGCGACTGCGCACGGCGAACTTGGCGTAGATCGACTTGACGTGGAAATGCGTGGTGTTCGGACTTTGCTCGAGCTTCTGCGCGATCTGCCTTTCCGTGTCCCCGGCGAGCAGTCCGAGCAACACGCGGCGTTCAGCGGGTGTGAGGGGCGCGTTGGCGATGAGCAGTCCGTGGCTGAGCAATTGTTGACGGTGAAACCATCTCAAGGCGCGCATCACGAAGCCCAGACGCTGGCCGTCCTGTGCCGTAAAGCGGGGTTGCTGCGCATCACGAAATACGAACAGGCGAATCCTCAAATCGTCATTGAGCGCAATGCGCACGGAGATGCTGTCGGCGAAGCCGACGTCCAGATAGTGGCGCCGATAGTGCTTGCCCTTGAACCATTCCGGCGGCAGCGTTTCGAACAGCAGGCGGACGCGGAACGGCTCGTCGCCCGACATTGACAATATCTGGGACAGGTCGACCTCGTCGGACCAGAGCGTATCGTACTGCTTCTGCACGGATGCCGCCACCGCCGGTATCGGGTCCAGCACCCTGACGAGACGCGGACGCCAGCCGAGCAGGGGATCGGTCCGCTTCGGCGAAGGCAATCGCACGACCACGCCCCACAGCACATTGCGTGCCGACAACATGGTGCGCAGTGCGGACAGCAGGTGGGTCAGCGCGGCGTCACTGTCGGCGACCGAGAAGTCGGCCAGCTGATCCCAGAGCGCATAGACGTCTTGATTTAGCGGATCGATGGGATCCGTGGAGAGATGCATGTCATTTCCAGATTGCGCAGGTCGCCGAGCTCAGAGGCGACCCCAGAGGCCTCCGACCTGCGCGAGCATACATAAAGTACAGCGAACCACCTTTCCAGGTAGTTCTCAGATGCACAAAATGGCGCGATATCGGCCCGGTTACCGGGAATACTGATTCTCTCAGCGTAACGAGATTGGGAGATCGACGATGCGTGCAACGACGGGCGCGCGCCGGCCTAAAAGGCCTGGCGAAGGCCGGACGGAGAGGCGACGGCGGCGCGGTTTTTTCCTCGCCCTGTCATCCGCGGTGCTGATTACACTCTCAGCCTTTGCGCAGCATCACCGGCAAGGGTGTCGATCCGCCCCGGGCGTTAGCGTTCCCTGATCAAGCCGCTTTTGTATGCATTTCCGTCGTTCTCCGAAGTTGATCTGCATGGAAATCTCATGATCCGGCCAGCCTGCCGGGTTTCTGATCGGCTCGTCGAGTCAGAAGAGCACGGCATCGTCGCTTTCATCATCTCGGCACTGCATGCGTCGCGGCGCCGCCTGGCGAGCCGCGTCATACGCCAATGTGAGCATTTGCTCGGAAACGAAGCCAAAAAACGTCCGGAGAACAAGAATGGTGACGAGCAGAGCGACGCAAACAAGATTGGCGGCCCGATCCCATGCCCACAATGAAACGGGCTGGCTGCTGGCAGTCGCCGCCGCATTCCTCATCGTGCACGCCGCCGCCTGGATCATCTGCGGACATGTTTCGAGCAACGAGGGCGCGCATTCCCAACCTGAGCCGATATGCCTGTCGTGCGATTGACGGCGCTGCTGGATTGCAAACCGATCCGCGGAGTCGATGCGCCGGCGCTCATAAATCGCAGCGAACCACCTTTCTAGGTAGTTCTCAGACCCCTCGTGTGACGCGATATTCGGCGCGGTGACTGGGAAGACGGATTCTCTCTGCGTAACGACATAGTTGAGCGGGCCTCCGCAGAACTTAAGCGCGTGCAGAACACGTTGCGGCAGCGCCACCATCACCAACAGCTTCAGCAGCACCATCAGTTTCGCTAACAGCAGCACGGCCGGCAGCGCCGCCATTACCAACGGTGGCGGGTTCGACTTCCTGGACGCCAGCACCGCCGGCAGCGCCACCATCATCAACAACAACGGGCTGCAATTCGCTGACACCAGCACAGGCGGCAGCGCCACCATCATCAACAACGGCAGCCTGGAATTCGCTAACTTCGCGACGGGCGGCAACGCCGCCATCACCAACGGCGCTTCGAGCGTTACGGATTTCAGCGACTCGACAGGGCCCAACAATGATCACAAGCTCAGCGCCGGCTCGATCAATGGCGCCGGGCTCTTCAGCCTTGGTCAGAACGAATTGACGGTCGGCGGCAACAACCTCTCCACCAACGTCACCGGTGTCATTGCCGACGGTGGCGCTGTCGGCGGCACCGGCGCCTCACTCGTCAAGGTTGGTACCGGCACGATGACGCTGTCCGCTATCAACACATACACCGGCGCGACCACCGTGAACGGCGGCACGCTGGCGGTCAACGGCGATATCACCTCGGCAAGCGGCGTCATCGTCAACGCCGGCGGCACGCTCGGCGGCATCGGCACGGTCGGCAACACCAACGTCAACGGCGGCACACTGGCGCCTGGCAATTCGATCGGCACGCTGACGGTCAGCGGCAGCCTGACGATGACGGCGGCATCGACCTATCTGGTGCAGATATCGGGCGCATCGAGCGACATGACGGTTGTGACCGGCATCGCCAACCTCGCGGGCAAGGTCACGGTCGATCCGCTGGCGCGCATCAGCGCAACCACCACCTACACCATCATGATCGCGGGCACCGTCAACGGCACCTTCGACACGGCGGGCGTTCTCGCCGGCAACAGTTTCGCCCGCAATGCGCGGGTGAGTTATGTCGGCAACGAGGTCTTTCTGACGGTCGATCCCGGCCTGCTGTCGCCGAACCTGCCCGCCAACGCCAATATCAACCAGAAGAACGTCGCGGCCGGAATCGACAATGCGCTGTTGGCCGGCGCCAACATGCCGGCGGGCTTCAACGCGCTGTTCGCTCTGACCGGCTCCGGTCTCGCCACCGCCCTGACGCAGGTCTCCGGCGAAACCGCGACCGGCTCGCAGCAGTCCACCTTCAATGCGATGAACCTGTTCATGGGCGTGATGACCGATCCGTTCATCGCCGGACGCGGTGACGGTGCAACCGCCGGCGGCAACGCAACCGGTTATGCCGATGAGCAAGCGCTGGCCTATGCCGCGAGGAAGCGCAGCCCGAACGACGCGCTGGCGGCGATCTATACCAAGGCACCAGCTGCGGTGCCGTTCCAGCAGCGCTGGAGCGTGTGGGCGGCCGGCTTCGGCGGCTCGCAGAAAACCGACGGCAACTCGATCGCCGGCTCGAACAACACCAGCAGCAGCCTCTATGGCACCGCTGTCGGCGCCGACTATCGCATCTCGCGCGACACGCTGGTCGGCTTTGCACTTGCCGGCGGCGGCACCAATTTCAGCGTCGTCAACGGTGGCGGCGGACGCTCCGACCTGTTCCAGGCCGGCGCCTTCGTGCGCCACACGGTGGGCGCGGCTTATCTCTCCGGCGCGCTGGCCTATGGTTGGCAGGACATCACCACCGATCGCACCATCACCATCGCCGGCATCGATCGCCTGCGCGCGCAGTTCAATGCCAATGCCTGGTCCGGCCGTGTCGAGAGCGGCTACCGCTTCGTGGTGCCCGTGATCGGCGGGATTGGCTTCACGCCGTATGCGGCAGGCCAGTTCACCACCTTCGACCTGCCGGCCTATGCGGAAGGTGTCGTCTCGGGCGCCAACACCTTTGCACTCGCTTATAATGCGAAGAGCGTGACCGACACCCGCAGCGAACTCGGTCTGCGCGCCGACAAATCCTTTGCCATGCAGAGCGCGATGCTGACGCTGCGCGGCCGCGTGGCCTGGGCGCATGATTTCAATCCCGAGCGCGGCATTGGTGCGACGTTCCAGACGCTGCCGGGCGCCAGCTTCTTCGTCAACGGCGCGGCGCAGGCTTCCGAGTCCGCGCTGGTCACGGCATCCGCCGAAACCAGATGGATGAACGGCTGGTCGACCGCCGCGACATTCGAAGGCGAGTTCTCCAGCGTGACGCGCAGCTACGCCGGCAAGGGCGTGGTGCGATATGCGTGGTGAACCCCTCGGGGGCAGCGGTGCCGTCGGAGATGGTCAAGCAGCGCCATGACATGATGACGCTCGGCATGAACTACAAATTCGACTGAA
Organism: Bradyrhizobium sp. BWC-3-1; assembly: GCF_032917965.1. NCBI lineage: Bacteria > Pseudomonadati > Pseudomonadota > Alphaproteobacteria > Hyphomicrobiales > Nitrobacteraceae > Bradyrhizobium > Bradyrhizobium sp. BWC-3-1. Next base: position 5,179,831 of record NZ_CP136625.1, on the reverse strand, counting down.
CTCCGTTCGCGGAACGGACCGCTTCGACGTCGTCACCGCGCCGGACACGCCGCTCCGGTCTTCACCCAGGCCTCCACCAGCGCGCCGGCCTGCTGTTGCGTGCCCGGCACGGGCGAGCGGCCGAAGCCGGGCTTCCAGGCCCAGCCGACGAGGGTGTCCTTGCCGATATGGTCGATCAGGTCTTCCACCTTGCGGCCGCCATTGCGCGCGGGATCCCTGATCTGCTCGCAGATCTCGCCAACGGTCTTGCCCTCCCAGGCCATCTCGCGCGGGGCCAGATGCCAGTCGGGATGGCCGGGCATGCGGCCGGGCTCGAAATTGGCCTTCTGGTGGCAGGTGTTGCAGCGCATCGCCTCGAGCCCGTGGCCGTCGGCGCCGCGCGTGACCGGCGGCTGATGCAGGCGGGCACTGTCGCCCTGGTGCGGCCTGTCGCCGGCCGGATGACAATTGGTGCAGCGCGGATGCGTCAGCACCTTGCCGAGCTCGGTGAAGATTGCGGCCGAACGCTTCTCCGTGTCGCCGATCGAAGCAAAGCTCTCGGGCGAGGCGAGGGCGTGGCTTGCCGTCTCCGACGCCGCGTAGCCCGCACCGAGACTGCCGGCGAGCGCGGCGACCACGGCAATCATCTTGAACCGCACGTCGGAGATCATGATGCGTGTCACTTGGTGGCCATGAGGTAGCGCTTCGAGTCGGCGAGGATCACGTCGCGCACCGCCTCGTGATATTTGACGTAGCCGGTGCAGCGACAGAGATGACCGTCGAGCGCGTCAGCGATGGTCTGCTCCAGCGCCTCGCGCGCGACCGGTGTCCGCGACAGGCGCTCCAGCAAGACCTGGCCCTCATTGAGGAAACCGGCGGTGCAATAGCCGCACTGAAAGGCGAAATGCGCGATGAAGGCCTTTTGCAGGGTCGAGAGCTCGCCGTCCTTGGCGTGGCCCTCGACGGTGCGGATCGACTTGCCGTCGAAATTCACGGCGGGCGCGACGCAGGTCGGGCTGGTGGTGCTGGTGCCGTCGGGCGCATCGACAATGACGGCGCAGCTCAGGCATTGCGCGGCGCCGCAGCCGAACTTGGTGCCGGTCATGCCCAGCATCTCGCGCAGAAAATCATTCATCGAGAGATCGTCGCGGACGTCCATCGGACCGTGCTTCTGGCCGTTGATGGTGAGGCTGAGGGTCGTCACGCGAGCACTCCCTTCAATAGGCTTGCGGTGACCGGCAGCGCGCGGAAGCGATGGCCGGTGGCGTCGTGGATGGCGTTGATCAGCGCCGGCACGATCGGGATCATCACGACCTCCGCCATTCCCTTCGGCGCTTCGTCTGGTACTAGCGGCTTCAGCATCTCGATCTCGAGATCGCGGAGCGGCAGGTCGGAGCCGCGTGCGACCAGATAGCGCCCGAGATTCCATTCGCCGTTGCCCGGTCCGCCCTCGAACGGGGGCAGGGTTTCAAGCAGCGCGTAGCCGACGCCCATGGCGAAGCCGCCCTGGGCCTGGCCCATCACCACCTCGGGCACTAGCGCGGTGCCGCATTCGAGCACGCTATAGGCCTTGGCGATGCGCAAGCTCCCGGTTGCGCGCTCGATCTCGACGCGGACGACCGTGCCGCACATCGAGGTGTAGGCGGTGCCGATCCGGTTGTTGTCGGTCGGCGGAAACTTGACGCTGGTGCGGTTGATCCGCTCGAACTTGCCGTTGCCTTTGCGGATCGCCAGCGCGTCGATCTCGGCACGGTATTGCTCGCCGGACAGCGGGAAGCGTGCCCGCGACCACGCCCAACGCGAGAAGCTGTGCGCAACCGCGCCGGTGACGAAGCCGCGCGAATGAGCCGTCGCCGCGAGCGCAGGGAGGCCGAGCGGTTCGAGCCCGGGCATGGTGAGCTGGCCGTTCTGCCAGCTTGCGCTGGCCCATTGCCCCGCGCGCGGATCGGTCTTTGCGATGCGCCACAGCTCAAGCGCGGCGGGCCACAGGCCGAAGCGGAAAATGACGCGGGCGGCTTCCGCGGCGGAATGCGTGCCGACATGGGCGCCGATCGAGGAGCTTGTCGGCGAGCTGATCGCGGGCACCCAGCGGGGGTTTTTCTCCGCGGCATCCTGGGTCTTCTGGTCCATGGTGGAGGGATCGCCGGATGTGACCAGCCCGAGCACGTCATAGCTGTCGACGCGGGCGACCGAGACCTCGTCGGCGATGGCGCCGAGATGGCTTGCGACCCGGTTCGCCAGCGCCGTCCCGATGCCGTTGCCCATCTCGACATGATCGCAGAAGATCACGATCTTGCCGTCAGGTCCAAGCTCGACACGGCCGAGCGAGCCGTCCGCACCGGAGCCATAGTCTTTCGTCACGCAGGCAACGCCGGTGCCGACCAGCCGATCCGACGAGGTCTGTTTGAACTGCGCCCGCTGCTGCCAGATCGGGTGCTTCTCGAGCTTGTCGAGGATTTCGGGCGTGCGCACCGAGACGATGTAGGGATTGCCCGTCATGGTCCGGCCGTTCTGGGGCAGCGCGTTGCGCCGCCGGAAATCGATCGGATCGCGCTTGAGCTCGGACGCGGCTTCGTCGATCAGGACCTCCAGCGCCGTCATGGCTTGCAGGATGCCGTAGCCCCGCATCGAGCCCGCGCTCACGCCGCGCGAGTGCACCGCGACGGTCCTGACGTCGACCTTCGGAATGTCGTAGATGCCGATCGCGCCGGTGCCTGCGACGATGGCGACGCTGGCCGAGAAATGGGCGAGCCCGCCGCCGTCAAGCACGTGATCGGCAGCGAACGCCTTGATCTTGCCGGTCGCGCGATCGATGCCGATGCGCGAGCGCATCTTGATCGCGTGGCGTTTGATGCCGGCCTGAAATTGCTGGTAGCGGTCATGCGCCAGCCGCACCGGCTTGCCGGGAAAGCAGACCGCCGCGAGCGCAACATAGAGAATGAAGGGCGTGTGATCGCGGCCACCGAAGCCGCCGCCGACGTGGGCGAACTGCGCGTTGATGTGCGCCGGCTTGTAGGGCGCGCGGGCCTTGCCGAACAGATGCGCGATCGACTCCGCCGCCTCGTAAGGTGACTGGACGCCAAGCAGCAGTTCGAGATTGCCGCCCTTGCCGTCGTACCAGGCGAGCCCGCATTCCGGCTCCAGGAACATCGGGTCGACCGATTGCGTCTCGAACTCGCGGTCGAGCACCAGCATCGAGGCGTCATCCGCGGCAAGCTCGGCACGGATCTGCTCGCCATGTTTCGCCGCCTTGGCGTAATCCGCCGGCATGTCCTTCGCGAGCGGCGACCACACCGGCAGCGCCGCGCTCTGCACCTTGTTGGGCGAGACCCAGCCGGCCTGGAGCGGCGAATAGACATCCGGTTTGTCAGGCGAGGGGCCTGCCACGCGGGTGAAGCGGAAGGCCCCGTAATCGGGCACCACGACAGGCCCGGTCTCCTCGCCGAATTGGACGAACGTGCCGTCGCGCAGCGCGAGACGCGCCTGGTCGAAGGCGTCGAACTTTTCGAAGATCAAAAGCGCGACCGGCTGCCCGAGATAAAGCGGCGTCTTGCCGATCGGACAGAACAGGTCGCCCGCATAGAATTCCGGCACCTGCGTCCCGATCCGGTCGAGATCGGCGGCAGTCACCACCACCGACGGCTTGAGCGCGCCGCCGAGGCGGCCGAGGTCCAGCCCGGTGTAGACATGCGTGGCGTCGTTGGCGCGGACCAGGATGGCGTGCGAGGTGGCTTGCGGCCAGCCCGCCAGATCGTTGGCGCGGAAGTCGGAGGCGTAAAGCTTTGCGCCCGTGACCTTGGCGACGCCGTCGACGCGGCCGGCGCCCGTTGTCGCAGGATTGAACTTGCCGCGTCCAGGCAGCGTCTCGTGCGCTGCGAAGGGCACGCCCGCTGCGGACGCCAGATGTGACAGGCTGACCGAGATGCCTCCCGCCGACAACCACTTCACGAACTCGCGTCGCGAAGGCCCCATGATCATATCCTTGTACAGAGTTTCGAGAACATCGGGATGCGGCCAGCATGTGATGTCCAGAGGGCATAGGCGAGCACCAGTGCGAATCCGTCACGATGCATCATGCGACGATAGAACGGGTGAGGAGGTTTACAACCGATGAATGTAGTGCGCTCGCAGATCGAATTGTGGTTTGGTGCTTGCTTTAAAGTCGAATCGAACGGAAGACGGTCCGGCAACAGGGGGCGCAATTCAAATGCAGCAGGATCCGAACGGTGCGTCTTCAGTCACCAGCACCATGGGCACGACGACATTGTCGCGCCGTCAATTGCTGGATTGCGGTCTCAAAGCGGGCGCGTTGTCGTTGTTCGCAGGTGCCGCAAATGCCCAGCACGCCGCGCACGACCATGCGGGCATGTCCCACACCGCGGACATGTCGCCGACCATGGGAATGATCGCTGATACGCCCGTTCCCGCCATGGATCAGCCGCTGGTCGAGCCCGAGGTGCGGCGGTCCGTCAATGGCGTGCTGAGCACGACCTTGCGCGTCGGCTATGCCTATCGCCAGATCGGCGGCGTTCGGCTCTATGTCAGATCCTATGAAGGCGGCAGCCCCGGACCGACCTTGCGCATGAAGCCCGGCGACACGCTGCGCATCAAGATGATCAACGATCTGCCGCCGAACCGCGATGGATTGCCGGCCGACATCAGCCATCCGCACCAGTTCAACAACACCAATTTCCATTTCCACGGCGCGCATACCAGCCCGAGCGGAATTTCCGACAACGTCATGCGCTCGATGGCGCCGGGCCGCAGCTACAACATCGAAATCACCCTGCCGGCCGATCACACCAGGGGCACCTACTGGTATCACCCGCATCACCACGGCAGCGCCGACATCCAGATGTCCTCCGGCATGGTCGGCGCGATCGTCATCGAGGGCGATTTCGCCGACGTTCCAGAGATCGCGACCGCCCGCGAACGCCTCATGGTGCTCACCCAGGTGGTCTACGATGCCAACGGCATGGTCGAGAATTTCGAGACGCTGTTTCCCGAGACCGCGACGCGCTTTCTCGCCATCAATGGCCAGCGCCGGCCAATGATCGAGATGCGGCCCGGCGAGGTGCAGCGCTGGCGCATCCTCAATGCCGCCTACCAGGACGACATGCTGCTCGATCTCGAGAAGCACGATCTGCAAGCGATCGCCTATGACGGCATCCAGCTCGGCGCCATGCAGCCGCTCAAGCAGGTCCTGATCGCGCCCGGCCAGCGCGCCGACATTCTGGTGAAAGCAGGGAGCCCCGGCACCTACGCCTTCAACGCGGCGCAGTACGACCAGGGCCATCCTTCGCCGGTGGGACCGCTGGCGCGGGTCGTGGTGTCAGGCGCGCCGATGGACATGAAGCTGCCGCGCGCTTTGCCGCCGGCGCCGCTCGCGACCATCAAGGACTCCGAGATCACCAACCGTCGCAAGGTGGTGCTGTCGGCCACCGCGCCGGAGGCCGACGCCGCCGGCCATTGGCAGGAATTCGAGTTCTTCGTCGACGGCAAGAAGTTCGACCCCAGCCGTATCGATCAGCGGGTGAAGCTCGGCGCGGTCGAGGAGTGGACCATCGTCAACACGCATGAGCATGACGACCACGTGTTCCACATCCATACCAACCCGTTCCAGGTGATCTCGGCCAATGGCAAGCCGCTGGCGGTGCCGGAATGGCGGGATTCCGTGATCGTGGAGCGCAAGGGCGGCGTGGTCGTGTTCCGCTCCCGCTTCATCGATTTCACCGGCGTCTACATGCTCCACTGCCACATGATGAACCATGAGGAGATGGGCATGATGCAGACCGTGGAGGTCTACAAGGCCTAAGCTGCGGGTCGAATTGCGCGAATTCGGCGGCGCGCGGGGCTGATCCGGGTCCGGCCGGGCTTCCCCTGGCGGCCCGCATGGCCTATGACGCTGCAACGCAACAATCCCCCAAAAAGACCCCATGATCCGCCTCGACAACGTCAGCAAGCAAGCCGGCCACCAGATCCTGTTCATCGAAGCGTCCGCCGCCCTCAACAAGGGCGAGAAGATCGGCCTCGTCGGCCCGAACGGCGCCGGCAAGACCACGCTCTTCCGGATGATCGCCGGCGAGGAACCGCCCGACGAGGGGCAGGTCTCGACCGATCGCGGCATCACCATCGGCTATTTCAACCAGGACGTCGGCGAGATGGCCGGCCGCAGCGCCGTGGCCGAGGTCATGGACGGGGCTGGGCCGGTGAGTGCGGTGGCGGCCGAGCTGCACGAGCTCGAGACCGCGATGGCCGATCCTGATAAGGCCGACCAGATGGACGAGATCATCGCCCGCTACGGCGAGGTGCAGCACGCGTTCGAGGAGCTCGACGGCTACGCGCTCGACGGCCGTGCGCGCGAGGCGCTGTCCGGCCTCGGCTTCAGCCAGGAGATGATGGACGGCGACGTCGGCAAGCTCTCCGGCGGCTGGAAGATGCGCGTGGCGCTGGCCCGCATCCTCTTGATGCGTCCCGACGTCATGCTGCTCGACGAGCCGAGCAACCATCTCGATCTCGAAAGCCTGATCTGGCTGGAGAAGTTCTTGCACGATTACGAAGGCACGCTGCTGATGACCTCGCACGATCGCGAGTTCATCAACCGCGTGATTTCGAAGGTGGTCGAGATCGATTCCGGTTCGCTCACCACCTACGCCGGCAATTACGAGTTCTACGAGCAGCAGCGGGCGCTGAGCGAGAAGCAGCAGCAGGCGCAATTCGAGCGCCAGCAGGCCATGCTCGCCAAGGAGATCAAGTTCATCGAGCGGTTCAAGGCGCGCGCATCTCATGCGGCTCAGGTCCAGAGCCGGGTGAAGAAGCTCGACAAGATCGAGCGGGTCGAGCCGCCGCGCCGCCGCCAGACGGTGGCGTTCGACTTTCCGCCGGCGCCGCGCTCCGGCGAGGACGTCGTCGCGCTCAAGAAGGTTTTCAAGGGCTACGGCAGCAAGCGGATTTATGACGGGCTCGATTTCATGATCCGCCGCAGGGAGCGCTGGTGCGTGATGGGCGTCAACGGCGCCGGCAAATCGACGCTGCTCAAGCTCGTTGCGGGTGCGAGCGAGCCGGACGACGGCACCGTGGCGGTCGGCGGCAGCGTCAAGATGGGCTATTTCGCGCAGCATGCGATGGATTTGCTCGACGGCGAACAGACGGTGTTCGAGTCACTCGAATATGCGTTTCCGACCGCGGGGCAGGGCTCCCTGCGCGCGCTCGCCGGCTGCTTCGGCTTCTCCGGCGACGACGTCGAGAAGCGCTGCCGCGTGCTGTCGGGCGGCGAGAAGGCGCGCCTCGTGATGGCGAAGATGCTGTTCGATCCTCCGAACTTTCTGGTGCTGGACGAGCCGACCAACCATCTCGACCTCGCCACCAAGGAGATGCTGATCGCGGCGCTGTCGGATTTCGAGGGCACCATGCTGTTCGTCTCGCATGACCGGCATTTTCTCAGCGTCCTGTCGAACCGCGTGCTGGAGCTGACGCCCGAGGGCATCCACCAGTTCGGCGGTGGCTACACCGAATATGTCGCGCGCACGGGGCAGGAAGCGCCGGGATTGCGGTCGTAGTGATCGGCGGTAGCCCGGATGGAGCGTAAGCGTGATCCGGGATTCGAGCGGCGCGGGCAGACGTACGATGCGGGTGGTCCGGCCCCGGATTGCGCTTCGCTCCATCCGGGCTACAGGAGCCCATTGAAATCTTGTAGCCCGGATGGAGCGTAAGCGTAATTCGGGTCAGTCTTCGCGTTCGCCGAAGGTGCCAGCAATCTCTCCAGATCCTCCCCAATCAAGCGGAAGCAGGCCTTCGCGGACGTAGCGATGGAGCGAGGAATACGGCCAGTCGATCGGTGATGCCACAAGACCGTGTTTGACTGGATTGTAATGGATGTAGTCGGCGCAGCGTTCGAAGTCGGCGTCGTCGCGAATGGTGTGCTCCCAAAACCGCCTTTGCCACAGAGAGAACTCCCCTCGATGGTTGCGGGAGATGGGAGCGCCTGAAGCGGCGAGTTGATGCGTGAAGGAGCTCTTGATCCGCCGCCATCGGCCGGGAAAATCAGCGTCATTGTCCGGCAGCGTCATGATGACGTGCAGATGATCGGGGAGGACCACGATTGCATCGATCGTGAATGGCCTGTCGGCGCGCGTCATACGAAATGCGCCGCGCAGCTTGTGAACATGATCCACCAACGCGGATGATCGTCGATCATCCAGCGTCACTGTGAAGAAGAAGGTCCCACCTGGGAGAAGATTGCGCCGATAGCGAACCACGCGAGCACCTTCCCGGATTACGCTTCGCTCCATCCGGGCTACAGCCGGATCGAGAGATTTGCAATCCATTCGCTTGCTTGCACGTTTCAGGGGCTCTCGCTACGCTGCTTCAAAAGGCGGGGGCGAAATAGCCATGAAGCAATTGCGCATCGGCGACATCACCATCGACGCGGTGATCGAGCGGGAGGGGCCGTGGCGGCGGCCGCAGGATTTTTTCCCGGCCTATGACGAGGGCGTGTTCAAGCACCATCTGCCGACGATGGAGCCGGAGGTGTTCGACGCCGCGCGCGGCATGATGGTGATCACCTATCAGACCTTCGTGGTGCGCACGCCGCGCTACACCATCCTGGTCGACACCTGCACCGGCGAGGACAAGGGCCATCCGCCGCCGTTCGATTTCCCCGGCAAGGCGCGCTGGCGCAACGAGCTGTTCGCGCTCGGCATCGGCTTCGAGCAGATCGACTACGTGTTCTGCACGCATCTTCATATCGACCACACCGGCTGGAATACGAGCTTGCGCGACGGTCGTTGGGTGCCGACGTTCCCGAATGCGAAATACGTCTTCCACAAGGGTGAATATGCGGCCTGGGAGGCCGAGCACGCCAAGGGCAGCAACCCGCCTGGTACCGTGTTTCGCGACAATTGCCTGCCGATCGTCGAGGCAGGCCAAGCGCTGCTGGTCGATGACGATTACGCGCTCGACGACACCGTCACGCTGACGCCGACGCCGGGGCATTCGCCCTGCCATTGCTGCGTGAACATCTTCTCGAAGGGGCGCCGCGCGGTGGTCGCCGGCGATCTCATGCATCACCAGATCCAGTGCCGCGAGCCGGACTGGTCGGCCAAGCCGGATTGGGATGCGAAGCAGTCGGCGGTGTCGCGGCGAAAGTTCTTTGCTTCCGTCGCCGACACCGACACGCTGATCCTGCCTGTCCATTTTCCGGCGCCGACGGTCGGGCTGATCAAGCCGTTCGGCGCCGCCTTTGACTACCGTTTCAAGCGGGAGTAGGGACCGGACGGTCTAGTAGGTGAAGAACATCCGCTGGATTTCCTTGGTGTCGGTCGTCTTGGTCAGCGCCAGCATCAGCAGAATACGCGCCTTTTGAGGATTAAGCGTATCCGAGACGACGAAGTCGTGCTCGTCGTCCTTGGCCTCGCCGTTGCGTGCGACGATGCCGTTGCCGACACGGCTGCTGCGCACGATCACGACGCCCTTCTTGCGGGCCTCGTCGAGCGCCGGTTCGACCGCGGGCCGGGCAAGGCTGCCGTCACCGACGCCGGCATGCACGATCCCCTTGGCTCCGGCGGCGACAAACGCGTCGATCGCGACCCGGTTCATGTTGGCGTAGCCGTAGACGATGTCGACTTGCGGCAGGACATCGAGGCTAGAGACGTCGAATTCCGAATCTGCCGTGTGCCGCCGCGTCGATTGACGATAGAAGTACGGCTTGTTGCCCTGCATGTAGCCGAGAAAGCCGAGTTCCGGCGTGCGGAAGGTGTCGGCCGTCGAGGTGTTGTTCTTGGTGACATCGCGAGCCGCGTTGATCTGATCGTTGAGAGCAACGAGCACGCCCTTGCCGACAGCCTCGTCGCTGCCCGCGAGGATCACCGCGTTGAAGAGGTTGATCGGCCCATCCGCGCTGATCGCCGTCGACGGCCGCATCGCGCCGACGACGACGACAGGTTTCTTGCTCTTGACGACGAGGTCCAGGAAATAGCTGGTTTCCTCGATCGTATCGGTCCCGTGCGTGATCACGATGCCATCGACGTCGTCCTGCGCGAGCAGCGTGTTGACGCGCTTGGCAAGCTTGAGCCAGTAGTCATTGTTCATGTTCTCGCTGGCGATCTGGAAAACCTGCTCGCCCTTGACGTTGGCGACCGTTTTCAGTTCGGGGACGGCATTCAGGAGCGTCTCAATGCCCACCGTGGCGGCGGTGTAGCCGACGACGGTGGTGCTGCTCGCCCCGCTGCCGGCGATCGTGCCGCCGGTTGCAAGCACCATGACGTTGGGCAGTCCCGGGCCCCGCGCGTTCGCGACGTCAAAACTGATGAGCAACGCGAAGAGCACGCTCATTATCGCCATCGTGTAATCACGCACTCGAAACTGCAACATCTCGACCACCCTTTGCTGGAAGATTCGTTGGTACGCCCCGGTTCGCTCAGCGCTGCATGTTCCGCTAGCCGAGGCACTCTGTCTAGGGTGGCGACGATTTTGCTCTGCGCGCTCAGCGCGTGCGAGAAGAGGCAAACGGTCTTTGCCTCTGTTATTCAGAGAGAAAAACGTGGATGCCCGGGACAAGCCCGGGCATGACGAGTTTGTGGAACCGTTGCTCGCTAAATGAGCACCAGAGTCGCAGTGGTCAGGCGCCGACTTCGCACTTCTTCATAAAGCTGTTCTTGGCGGCGCCCGCGAGCGGCTTGCCCTCGGCGCTGACGGCCTTGGGCGCGCAGGCGTCGGCCTTGCACTTCTTCATGAACGAGGTCTTGGCCGCACCAGCCAGGGCCTTGCCGTCCTTGCCGACGGCCTTGCTTTCGCAGGTGTCCTCCGCGAAGGCCGAACCCGCCGCAAACGTGGCAACGATCGCAGCCAGGAAAATCCGCTTCATCATGATTGTCTCCCTAAACCAGAAATGGCGCGCGGATTGGAGCCGGGAATCGTGGCGCAATCAAGCTGGATGAGCGCCCGCCGTCCGGTCTTCCTGGCGATTTTTCGACCGCGGGTGCGACGGGACCGACGGCCTGCTGCACTGCTCGCTGACCGGGACGGGCGATCCTGCTAGCTTCGGGCGAGTTTAGCCGAAGGGAGCATCGTGATGGAGACCCTGACTGCGAACATGCCGGATGCCGCTTCTGACCGGCATTCTCACCTGGTTCGGCCGCAAGACATGGAATGGCAGAAGACGCGCTTTCCCGGCTGCGAGGCCAAGACGCTGCTGTTCGATCGCAGCAGCGGTCTGATGACCGCGTTGATGCGCTTTGCGCCGGGATCGGTGCTGCCCGATCACGAGCATGTCGGCGTCGAGCAGAGTTATGTCATCGAGGGCGCTCTCGTCGACGGCGAGGGGCCGGCCAAGGGGATTGCCTGCAAGGCCGGCGAATTCATCTGGCGCGAGGCGGGCAGCCGGCATGCTGCCTGGTGCCCGGAGGGCGCCCTGATCCTGGCGATCTTCCAGGTGCCGAACAAGTTCTTCGAAGCCGACGGCCGTGTCGTCGATGCCGCCGGTCAGGATTGGGACCAAACATGGGGGCACACCGACGCGCAACGGGCGGGGAGATAGGCGGCTCTTCGCAGCTCAACTGCCATCATCGATGCTTCTGACGAGCATGGTGACCTGAACGGCGATCAGCCGCCGCATCTCCTTGCCGTTCCTGGCGGTTTCGCGCAATCCCCGCATGCCGAACACCAGGCATCGCGCCAGCACCTCCGGCTCGTCCGCGATCCCAGCGGCCTTCACCTGATCGCGGATGAGGTCGGCGACCAAAGACTGGAAGTTGTCGTAGACCTTCCGGACTGCCGGGAAACGCAGGTCGAACAGATCTGCCGAATCGGGATGCGCCTCGATCAGGTCGAAGCCATGCGATCCCCAGGATTTACAGGCGTGGAGCAGCCTGGCGTGAAGGCCGTCGAGGCGCGCGATTGCGGCCCTGATCTCCCGATGCTTCTGCTCGTCCATTCGCTGGATCACCGCCGCGAACACGGCATCCTTGTCGGGGAAGAGCAAATAGAGCGCCGGCCGCGACATTCCCGCCTTGGCGGCGATGTCACCCATCGTCGTGCGGGCATGGCCGTAGCGGGAGAAGACCTCCGTCGCAGCCGCGACGGCACGCTCCTCTTTCGAAATGCTAGAACGAGCCATGAGCCTCACGGGCGTCGGAACGGAACGTCGGCCATATTGACAAAATATCAATAATTGTCAATTTGCGGGAAGCGGCATGAAGCCATGAGAGGATCTGCGAGATGAACGATGAAGCGCGACTGAAGACCTGGAACATCTATCAGGCGGCGTGGGGACCCATCGATGAGGACGAGCGGCGTCGGCTGCTCGAGCAAAGCGTGGCCGCGGACTGCGTGTATACCGATCCGGGCTCGCAGATTGAGGGACGTGACGCCTTGATGGCGCGCATCGGTCAAACCCAGCTTAAGTTTCCTGGCGCGCATTTCAGGAATGACAGCTTCCTCGAGCACCATGATCAGGGGCTGTTTCGCTGGACGATGTACGACGGCGCCGGTCGCGTGTTCGTCACGGGCGAGAGTTTCGGCCGCTTCGGCGACGATGGCCGCCTCGTTCAGGCGACCGGCTTCTTCGACGTGCCCGCTGCGAAGGTCTGAACGCCGGCCGGCGCGGCGGTCGATCCTGCTGCTCCGGACATCGCCCTCAGGTGCCGCGCGCGAGAAGCGCCTTGAAGTCCGCGCGTGCGCGCTGTGCTTCGGCTCGCGCCACCTCGGAGGCGTCGCCGAGGCCGAAATAGCCGTGGATCAGGCCGGCGCCCTCGTGATGCTTCACCCGCACGCCGGCGGCTTCCAGCGCCCGTGCATAGGCTGCGCCCTCGTCGCGCAGAGGATCGAACCAGGCCGTGGTGACGATCGCGGGCGCGACGCCGCCAAGCGAAGTCGCGCGCAGCGGCGAGACACGCCAGTCGGTGGCATGCGAGGGATCGGCGAGATAATGGCCGCAAAACCACTCCATCACAGCACGCGAGAGGAAGTAGCCTTCGGCATTCTCGGCGCGCGAGGGGAAGCGTGCGTTCTCGCGCGCGTCCGCATAACTGCCGAGGACGTCGGTCACGGGGTAGACCAAGAGTTGCGCGGCGAGCTTGATGCCGGCGTCGCGGCAGGCGATTGCGGTGGTGGCGGCGAGATTGCCGCCGGCGCTGTCGCCGGCAACACCGAGGCGTTGTGCATCGCCGCCAAATTCCGCGACGCGGCCAAACACGTCGCTCACCGCGGCAAAGGCGTCCTCGAACGCGCCGGGAAAGCGCGTTTCGGGCGGGCGGCGATAGTCGACGGAGACGACGACGGCGCCGGTCTCGATCGCAAGGTTGCGGGCCTGCCGGTCGTGGGTCTCGAGGTCGCCTGCGACCCAGCCGCCACCATGGAAGAACACCACGGTCGGCGCCGGCGTGGTGCCGACGCGGTAGACACGTGCATCGAGCGGACCGGCGCCGCCTTTCACCTTGATATCCGCGACGATGTCGACCGGTGGCGGCGGTATCGCCGCGCGCGAGGCAGCCAGTGCGCGCAAGGAATCGCGGGCGCTCTGTGGCGTCATCGTGGTGGCATCGCGCATCGGCAGCAGCGGAATGATCTGGGCGATGACGGGATCGAGCGGTACGGCCATGTTGGCTTTCATGGAATCCTCACACGGTTCTTGGTCTTGCTTGCGGGTTAGCATAGATATGGCGCGCCGCGTCGGCAACCGCTCTCAGGTGGCCATGCCGGAGATGAACGGGCAGGGAGGTCTTGAGGTGGAATTCGAAACGCTGGTCCAGTCGCGCCGCAGCGTGCGCGGCTTCAGGAACGAGCCGGTGCCGCGCGCGGTGATCGAGGCGATCATCGACACCGCCAAGCGTGCGCCGTCGTCGATGAACACCCAGCCCTGGCATGTCCACGTGCTCACAGGCAGTCCGCTGGAACAGCTGCGCCGACGCAACATGGAGGAGATGGTTGCCGGCGCCAAGGTCAAGCGCGACATCGTCAGCCACGGCGAATACCAGGGGGTGCACCGGACGCGGCAAGTCGACGTCGCCAAGAAACTGTTCGGCGCGATGGGAATCGCGCGCGACGACAAGCCGATGCGTCAGGACTGGGTGCTGCGCGGCTTCCGCCAGTTCGACGCGCCGGTCTCGCTGGTCTTGACCTATGACCGCGTGCTCGATCCCGGCGCGGTCTGCCATTTCGACCTGGGCGCGCTCTGCTACGGCATCGTGCTCGCGGCCTGGGACCGCGGGCTCGGTTCGGTGATCAACGGGCAGGGAATCATGCGCTCCGACATCGTGCGCGAGGTCGCGAACATTCCGGAGGAAGAGGTGATCATGACCTGCGTCGCGATGGGCTATCCCGACGACAACTTTGCCGCGAACGCGGTGCGCTCCGATCGCGAGGGCAACGACGATTTCGTGCGCTACGTCGGATTCGCCGAGTAGCGCAGGCAGAGGAGATTATTCTCTCGCGAATTTTTTTGGTGCGGACCGCTTGGCGGCCTCTTGCAATCTCGATCGCGCGGGAGGAACAATGTGGGGACTGAAAGGTTTGATGCTGGCGCGAGGGAATTGACATGCGGCGGCTCGCTAGCCTGGTTCGACGGTTCTTCGGCCCGCGAGTGCGGCGTCCGATTGATGATGATCCAAGTCTTCCTTTCACACCCGAAGAGTTCGGTCGGCTGATCCGCAGCGGCCGGCACGAGGACATGAAGCTGCTGGCCGAAGGGCTCGCCTGCCGGACCGTTCCGCGCCGCACCAGACATCGCGCCGCGCACTAGACTGGGGTCGAGACGGGTTGCTGCGCTTACCTCGTGAGAGCGACCTGCCTGAACGCGGTCAGCAGCGCCTTCTCCAACTTTCCGCTCATCCCGCATAGGATGTCATAGGCTTCGCTGCGTGGCAGCGTCGGCTTGTAGTGCCGATACTCGATCAGGGCCGCGAAGATGTCCGAGATCGTGAGAATCCGCACGATGTCGCCAATACTCTCGGCCCCGAGTGCATCCGGATAGCCGCTGCCGTCAAGAAATTCGTGATGATGCCGCACGGCATCGAGGATCTCCGGTGAGATATTGTCGTGGTCTTTCAGGAAATCGTAACCCGCAATCGGGTGAGTCTCGATCATGGCACGTTCGGCCGGATCGAGACGGCCGGGCTTGTCGAGGATGGCAAGCGGGATCCGGGCCTTGCCGAGGTCGTGGAACATGGCCGCCGAATACAGCCGCTCGAGATCGGCGCGGCCCACACCGAGACTCAGTCCGAAGTCGATCGCAACGCCGGTCACGAGCAGGCAGTGCTGGTAGGTTCCCTCGTGGTGGCGCCGCACAGTGGTGAGCCACT
This sequence comes from Bradyrhizobium sp. BWC-3-1, assembly GCF_032917965.1. NCBI lineage: Bacteria > Pseudomonadati > Pseudomonadota > Alphaproteobacteria > Hyphomicrobiales > Nitrobacteraceae > Bradyrhizobium > Bradyrhizobium sp. BWC-3-1. Next base: position 5,164,556 of record NZ_CP136625.1, on the reverse strand, counting down.
CGGACAAGCCATGCTGGGTGATGCGATCAGCGATCTTGCGGCCGGCTTCCTTCGTGCCGTCGACATCGATGGGCTCGCCGAGCGCGACGGCAGTGAACATCGACGCGATCGCCGTCGCCGCGGCCTCGACGGCATTGTCCTGCTGCGGCGCCTGACCTGAGGAAGCAGACGCCTCTTCGGCGGAATCAGCCAGCGCTGCCAGCAGCTTGATCTTGTCGATCGTCCCGGGAAGGACGAGCGTGGCCCCGAGCGCGTAGGCCTGCGAGATACTCATGTGAGAGGGGTGCTCGACCAGGAAGATGCGCTTCGTTGCCTTTGCGAACTTTATGGCTCGTTTCTTGATGGCCGCGATGGTGTGGACGTCACGCAATTCCGCACGGATGACGATCGCGAACGGCATCTGGGACAGCTTGGCTTCTGCGTCGAGCCGTTCGCCTGCGACGGCAAACCGTTGCTCGAGAATCGAACAGACGCTCGACAATTTTTCCGAGGAGTCAGCCAGCACATGCACGAATGGGCGTGCCGCTTCCTTCTCGGATGCCGCCGTCGCCTTTGACGGGGCGGGATATAGTTCGCGCGTTCTGCAAGGTTGACCTGAATCATGCTGGAGTTGGATCGGGCTGATGAATCCTTGGGCCTATTTGCTCTGAGCGGCAGCCTGCACAGCGGCTGCCGGTTTCTTCTTGCCGTCTGCGGTGACGAAGTGCACGCCGGCCGTGGTGCCGTCGATCCAGACCAGTTCGCAGCGCCGGTAGGCGAGCCCCGTCGAGGACAGCAGCAGGAAGAATTCCTTGGCCTGGAGCACGTCGAGCGTGCCCTCGACCTCGATCTTTGCACCGCTTTGCGATATGTCGAGCAAAACGCAACTGCGCCGCCAAGTGCCGTCCGAGCCCATTAGATTGACAGGCTGCTTGTGATCCATTTTTACGCGCATCGCTTTGCGACCGTCGAACTTCATCGGCTAACCCCCATCTTCGGGCTGCGATTTCCCGGGTCGCCTGTGCTGGCGTTTGCTACTATTTGCCCCCATCGCACTGTCCATTGGCTGGTGGACAGAAGCAGCGTCTCGAAGATCCGTTGCGCGCGCTCGCGCTCGGAATAGGAGAGCCTTTTTCCGCTGCGGTTGCTCAGGATGGTAAGGGTGGTCTGCCAGTTTAGCCGCGACGCCCGACACGCCATGACCAGCCCCTCGCAATCGTCATCGCTCGCGACATGCTCGATAATTTCGAGCGGCGCCCCTGAAAGCACCGACAGCGCCGTGAATAAATTGGCCGTCTCGCCGCGGATCGCAAAGCGGTTCACCGTGGAATCGTTGAGCTTGCCGATGCGGTTGAGGGCGACGATCTCGGGCCTCGCGCCCGCGTAGTCGGCCCGGCAAGGCCGCTTTGGCGGAGCCGGCTCCGCTTCCGGCACCGGCGCTGCGGCGGACGGGGCGGGTGCCTTCCGGGCTGGTGGGGCGGAGAGCAGCTTGCGCACGACCAGATCGGGCGTGCCGGGCCGGAGCACCAGCGCCTTCGCGATCTCGCCGTCCTGGTCGGCCTTGGCAATTAGCGCTGCATAGGCTGCGTCGGAGAATTTCGTTCCCTGGTTCTTGATCAGGTCAAGGCAGATCGGGCCGCCGTGCTTGATCAGCGCCTCAGTCACCGTCGGCGCGATGTCGCTGCGCGCGGCGATCGCGCGTCGATGCCACTCGCCACGGGAGTCAATGACAGCCTCGAGATCGGCTGCGGAAAGTGCACGCGACTTGAGCAACACAGGACATGCCACGTCCGGACTATCGTGCGAGGCGAGACGCCACAATGTTTCGGGAGGCGCGATGTCAAGTTCCGCGAGCGCCGTGCTGAGCTGAACCAGTGCGCTGGCCTCGACCCGTTCCGTCAATCGCAGCAGAACACCGTCGACCACGTTGACGAGCAATTCCCGGCACTGGCCGCGGCTGCCAGTGAGCAACTGCACCATGCCGGCGAGAATGCGTGCGCAACGGTGCGGTGGGTAGGTTGCGACCACCTCTTCCAATTCAGCAAGAATATCAGCAGGCGAATTTGCCATCATGGCAGGGGCCTGACCTAAAATTAATTTGGACTATCGAACTGCACCTATTCCGCCCGACAGACGTTAATTTGAAGTTTGGATTTTGCTCGTCTAGGTATATCTGCACCGCTGGCCACACGGAAAACGCTATCGAAAATTGGCGAGATTTGATGCGCCGCCTTGTCCTTGGACTTCGACGCTCGCCAACTGGTCGGCATAGTTCGAAGTGATTCTTTCAGACTTAAGGCACACGGAGCGCAGAAGCGGGCCGGCATCGTCGCCGGACGCGTGTGTTGCGACGCGAAGTTCATATTGCCATGAATAGAAGTGATGATCCGCCGACGCTGGCGCCAAAGGTATTTCGCTTCCGACGTCGATGAATTTCGAAACGCCATACGAGGGCTCGACTTCGAGTTCACGCCTTTTGTACGGAGGATTTCGGCCGAGCAGAGTATTCTGTCGCTACCCGGCTGCGACCTGAATTTGACGCGGGCATTTCCGCGGGTCGTCGACGCACAGCTCGTCGAGAATTGTACCGCGATCGGATTCACGATGGACGATTTGGACGTGACCGTTCGATTCAACGGCGCGCGGCGTATACGACCCGTTATCGTCATCGGCAGCGGCGGCGCGGCTTACACCATCATCGAGGAGGTGCAGCGGCAAATCGCCTCGGTGGTGTTCAGGCCGGAGGTGACGGATCGCGGCTGGCCACAAGCAACCCTCTGCTTCAACATCTTCGAAACGACCGCTGCGGGCTTGAGCCGGCTTCGCGGTGTGGTCCGGGAAGTCTTGGAAGCCGCGTCGGAGCCCGTCGCCTCGCCCGACTTGCCGCTGAAGGCGGCCGGCATGAAGGAGACCCTGCTCGGCGCTGTGGACGCAATTTTCGAAAGTATCGTTCCCGCGCGATGGACCCTGCGCCCCAATGACGAGCGCAACTTCAAAGTCTTTCAGGACATCCGCGCGCTGCTTTCCGACGACCTCTCGCTGCCCATCTACAGCGACGAGATCGCGCGCAAACTCGGCTTGTCCGTTCGCACCATGCACGACGTCGCCCGCCGCTATCGTGGAATGAGCCTGCACCGCTACTTGCGCCTGCGGCGGCTGTGGCTGGTGCGTCAGCGGCTGCTCGCGGGTGCCGATAGTGTCAAGGCCGTCGCGCTGGCGTTCGGCTTCTGGCATCTCGGCGACTTCTCCAGAAGCTATCGCGACCAGTTCGGCGAGACACCGTCGCAAACGCTTGAATCCGGACGGCGAACTTAGCGCGTCAAAACGTTGAGGGCCGGCCTGATGATCCGTGCTAGACTGCTGCCCATGAGCAATCGCATTCTCGTCCTCTACGGTTCCTACCGTTCCGACCGCATGGGCATACGCCTGGCGAATTTCGTCATCGATCGCCTGCGCGCCCGCGGCGACGACGTCGTGTTTATCGACGCCAAGGCGATCGGCCTGCCGATGCTCGATCGCATGTACAAGGAATACCCCAAGGGCTCCGCACCCGAGGCGCTGGAGAAGCTCGCCGGAGAGATCCGCGGCGCCGATGGTTTCGTCTTCGTCACTGGCGAATACAATTGGGGCATCCAGCCGGGCCTGAAGAATCTTACCGACCACTTCCTCGAGGAGTGGTTCTGGCGCCCAGCCGCGATCGTGAGCTACTCGGCCGGCCGCCTGTCCGGCGCGCGTGCCTCGACCGCCTGGCATGGCACGTTGTCGGAGATGGGCATGGTGGTGGTGTCGAGCACCATCGGCGTCGGCCCGATCGCACAGACGCTGTCGGAAGCGGGTGAACCGATCGGCGAGGGCGGCAAAGCGCTGGAACGCTCGTTCCCGCGCTTCGCCGACGATCTCGCATGGTGGATCGAGGCGGCCAAGGCGCAGCGGGCGCGCAAGGCGCCGCCGTACTAAGTCCTTACGCCGACCTGACCTCACCGAGGAAGCGGTCGAACTGTCCGGCGAGATCGCGTGACTGGGACGAGAGCTGCTCGGCTGCGCCCAGCACCTCCCGCGCGGCCGTACCGGTGTCGTCGGCGGCGCGCTGCACGCCTGAAATGTTGGTGTTGACCTCCTGGGTGCCGCGCGCGGCTTCCTGGACGCTGCGGGCGATCTCCTTGGTCGCCGAGCCCTGTTCCTCGATCGCGGCCGCGATCGCGGTGCCGATCTGGTCGATCTCGCCGATGACGTCGGCGACGTTGCGGATCGCGGTGACGGTCTCGTCGCTCGCGGCCTGGATCGCCGAAATCTGCTCGGAGATTTCGGTGGTGGCCTTGGCGGTCTGGCCCGCCAGCGATTTCACCTCGGCAGCAACTACCGCGAAGCCGCGGCCGGCGTCGCCGGCGCGGGCGGCCTCGATGGTCGCGTTCAACGCCAGCAAATTGGTCTGCTCGGCGATGCTCTGGATCAGCGTGACGACGTCGCCGATCTTCTGCGCGCCCTCGGCCAGCGCACGGGCGGTGTCGCCGGTGCGGCGGGCGTTGTCGACGGCGCGGGCCGCGATCTCGGTGGACTGGGCCACTTGACGGGCGATCTCCGAAATCGAAGAGGTCAGCTCCTCGGTGGCGCTCGCGACCGTCTGCACGTTGCTCGATGTCTGCTGTGAGGCGGCGGCGACGACGGCGGCCTGGCTGTTGGTCTGGGCAGCCGTCGAGGTCATCGACTGCGCCGTGCTTTCCATGGTGGCTGAAGCGCGGGACAAGCCGCCGACGAGCTCGGTGACCTTGGCTTCGAACGCGCGGGTGATCCCGTCGAGCGCCTGTGCGCGGCGCATCTTGCCGTCGTTCTCGGCCTGCTTCTCCGCCGCGAGGCTGTCGGCCCGGATCATGTTGTCCTTGAACACCCGGACGGCTGCGGCCATCGCGCCGATTTCATCGGAACGTTCGGCGCCGGGAATCTCTTCCGCGACCTCGCCGTCGGCGAGCCGCGACATCCGCGTGGTCAGGTTGACGATCGGGGCGCAGACGCGGCGGCGGACCGTGACGATGAGGCCGGCGCTGGCGATCAGCACGGCGAGGAGGCCCGCGAGTGCGATGGTGAAGCTGGTGTGGGCCGCAGTGGAGGCACCGGCGAGAATCTGCTCGGCGTTGTCGTAGAAGGCGTCGCGGACCTCGATAATGGTGCTGAGGCCGCGCTGCGTGGCGGTGTAATAGGTGTCCATGTCGTGTTCGTACTTGCCGGTGACCGCACCCTCCTTCACCAGCTTGAGCTCGCGGCCGAACTCTTCGATGTAGATCGCGTTGAATTTTTCCAGCGCGGCGGCGACGTTCGCCGGCGTTGCGGGATTGCCGCGCAACTCCAGCAGCGACATCACGATCTGATCGTTGCGGCCCTGCGAGCGGCTGATCTCGGCCTTCTCGGCATCGGTCGCCGGTTTCTTGCCGCCGACGAGATTCTTGTGCAGGCTGGAGTTGAAGCCGCCCACGTCGCGCAATGTCATCGCGATGTTGGCGTAGCTGGCCTGCCGGTAGGCATCGCCGTTGAGGATCGCCATGCGGCGAACCTGCTCGTTGAGCAGCGCGGTCACGCCGGCGTTGAGCACGGCGTTGTCGGCGACGATCTTCTTGGCGGCATCCTTGCGCGCCTCCGGCGGGCCTGCCATCGCCTTGTCGATGGCTTCGCGCAGCGCCGTGAACTTCGAATTGATGGCGTCGATGTTGCCGCCGGTGGTGTTGCCGTCATCGAACGGGCCGGGCAGGTCCTTGCGCAGCGCGTTCATCCTGTCGCGGGCGGCATCGGTCTGCTTGCGCAGCTTGTCCTGCTCGGCAAGCAGCGCCGGGTCGACCGCGGGAGGGCCGTAGAGGATGTTGGTGGAAAAGCCGCGCTCGGGATTGAGGTAGCGCGGGATGTCGCTGACGGCGCGGACGATCGCCAGCCGCCCCTGCGCTTCGGTGATCCGTTCCATCGTCTGGTATTTCGTCACGGCGACGTAGACGGCGAGGCCGCCGCCCACTGTCGAGAGCGAGACGATGGCGGTGGTCAGGAGCGTACCGATTTTCATGATTCTGTCCGGCAACTGGCGCGGGAAATTATTTGCACGGACAATAGGCAGGCGATGTTAATCCCGGGTTTACGCTGGTGGCTGCGGTCACTTGGGCTGTCGGTCAAGGGCCGCGAGGATATCGAGCGTTGCCTGATCGCGCTTGTCCGAAAAATACCGGGCGAGCGCCTCGTCGAAAACGGGCTCATCGGACACCGCGTCGAACAGCGTCATCGACGAGCGGAATTTGGCATCATCGGGCGCGCCGAGGATGGCGTTGATGGTCCGGCCCTCGACGGCGAGCACGAGCCGCGTGCATTCGATCAGGCGCGGACCGAGGATGGGGTGGGCGAGATAGGCCTGGGCCTCGGCGCGGGAGGTGATGGCGTAGCGCTGGGACATGGCGCTGAAGCCGAGACCGGCGACCTGCGGGAAGACGAACCACATCCAGTGGCTCTGCTTTCGGCCCCGGGTCAGCTCCCCCTGGACGTCGCCATAGACCGGGTCCTGGGCCCGGACAAAGCGCTCTAGATCGAACGGATCGGTCATAAGATACCTTGGGATACCCTGGAATGGCTTGCCGGGGCCCTTGCCGGCCGCGATTATGCCTAACTTTTGGCTCCCAATGTGGTAGCTGGTAGAGAATCTCCGGGTGGGGGTGGGTCCCCTCGGGGGTCGATTTTGGGGATCTGATGGTTTCCGACCGGGCACGAGCCGAGGGGCTATTGTCGCGCCGCCGTATTGGGCGAGCCGAGACGATATTGCTGTCTCTGGCCGCCGTCGCGCTGGCACTGGGCGCTGCCGCCTGGGTCGCGGATATCGGCGGTTCGGCCTCGCTGGTCACCGCCGCACTGCCGCCGGCCAATGCGCCTTCGTTCGATGATCGATTCGCTTCGGCTTCCAGCAGTCCGCCCGCCCGCGAGCTCGGCCTGCGAACGCTGGAGCGCTCCGCGGTCAATGCAGTCCAGCTCAAATTGCGCGATGCCAAGGCGATGCTCGCCCAGAAGCTCCAGGGCGACGACTGGCGCTCGACCCTGACCGATGACGACCGGCATATGTCCGAGGAGACGAGACAATCGCAGCGTGCTGACGCCATCCCGATGCCGCGCTCGCGCCCGCCCCAGGCGGACATCTCCGCCCAGATTGCCTCGAGCCAGGCTTATGCCGAGACCAACCCCCGGGTCGACAACCGCAATTTCTTCGAAAAATTCACCGACAAGATCAGGCTGGCCTCGCTGACGCCCGACAGCGGCCTGTTCGGCAAGGCGCCGGATCTCGCCGCGCTTGGCTACGATTCGCGCACCGCGGTCTACGACATCTCGGCCAAGGCGCTTTACCTGCCGAGCGGCATCGCGCTGGAAGCGCATTCCGGCATGGGCGCGCTGATGGACGACCCGGAGCACGTCGACCAGCGCATGGTTGGCGCGACCCCGCCTGCGACCTACGACCTGAAGCCGCGCGAAAAACTGTTTCACGGCGTCCGCGCACTGCGCTTGACGCCCGCCGAGGGCACCAGCGCGCTCGGCCGCGTCGGCCTGCTCACCCACAATTACATGCTCGGGCCTCGTGGCGACTCCAACGGCTGCGTTTCGATCAAGGACTATGATCGATTCATGAAAGCCTACGACAACGGTGAGTTCAACCGTCTGGTCGTGGTGCCGAGGCTGACCCCATCGGCGACCGCCTCGCAGCGCGCGAGCACCGAGTCCTGATATCTGCTCCGGATATTGGCCTGCTACGGCGGGGCTGCCGTTTTCCTTTCGTTAAGCCGTCATCGTCCAGAAGCAGCCCATGAGTGATCCGCAAAGTTCCGAGACCCCGCTGCGCACGACGTTCAAGATCAAGCTGAACGGCGACACGCTGGCGATCGCGACCGTCGGCCAGGCCTATCAATTCCTCACCAATTTCAAATCGGTCGAGTGGATGGAATTCCGCTCGCTGCATGAAGACGCGGTCGCGGCGCTCGAAGGTGCCGCCGAGAACGCCATGCTCGTGGTGCAGGCGACCAACGCCGTGCGCGCGCTGTTTGTGAGCGCCAAGCTGCTCTGAGAGCGACACGGGAAATTTGGGAAGATTCCCGGATTGCGCTGCGCTCCATCCGGGCTACCGCTCACTAGTTGAACTCCGCTATAGCAACAGGCCATGGTCTGCGAAGATCGCGCTCAAGCCGATACGTTGAAACATAGTTCAGGGAGAGACCATCATGAAACGCCGTACATTCCTCAAGGGCGGCGCGGTTGCCGGCGCGACGACGCTGGTTGCCGCACCTGCGATCGCGCAAAGCGCGCCCGAGATCAAATGGCGCCTGACCTCGAGCTTCCCGAAGTCGCTGGACACTATCTACGGCACCGCTCAGACTTTTGCGAAATATGTTGCCGAGGCCACCGACAACAAATTCCAGATCCAGACCTTCGCGGCCGGCGAGCTCGTTCCCGGCCTGCAGGCGCTCGATGCGGTCAGCACCGCTTCTGTCGACATGGCGCAGACCCCGCTCTATTTCTACATCGGCAAGGAGCCGGCGCTGGCCTATGCCACCGGCGCGCCGTTCGGCATGAACCATCGCCATCAGGAATCCTGGTGGCATTTCGGCGGCGGCGCCGACCTCACCAACGAGGCGCTGAAGCCGTTCAAGGCGCACGCCATCCTCTGCGGCAATTCCGGCACCCAGATGGGCGGCTGGTTCCGCAAGGAGATCAAGACCGTCGACGATCTCAAGGGCCTGAAATTCCGCATCGCCGGCATGGGTGGTCATGTGCTGGCGCGGCTCGGCGTGGTCCCGCAGCAGATCGCGGGCGGCGACATCTATCCGGCGCTGGAGAAGGGCACGATCGACGCAGTCGAATTCGTCGGCCCCTATGACGACGAGAAGCTCGGCTTCCAGAAGGTCGCCAAATATTACTACTTCCCCGGCTGGTGGGAAGGCGGCGCCATGCTGCACATGATCGTCAACGACGAGAAGTGGGCGTCGCTGCCGAAGCAGTACCAGGCGATCGTCAACCAGGCCGCGTCGGCCGCGGGCGCCTGGATGCTCGAGAAATACGACAGCGTGAATCCGGCGGCGCTGAAGCGGCTGATCGCCAATGGCGCGGAGCTGAAGGCGTTTCCGCAGCCGGTGCTGGAGGCCTGCTACACCGCGACCCAGGACCATCTGAACGAGCTCGCCATCAAGAGCGACCTGTTCAAGCGCACCAAGGAAAGCCACGACGCCTATATGAAGGAGCTGCTGTTCTACACGCAGATCGCGGAGAATTTTTACGACAATTATCTGCTCGGCAAGATGCGCAACAAGGCTTGATCGCGCAAACTCCCGTAGGGTGGGCAAAGGCGCACTTGCGCCGTGCCCACCACTGCTTGCTTGACTCGCCATGGTGGGCACGCTTCCGCCTTCGCTCGTCGAGCTACGGCGGACAAGTCGCTTTGCCCACCCTATGGCATCTATCGTGCGCTGAATTAAGCCGCCCCCAGCCCCAGCTTCTCATAGATCCGGCGCGCATAGGCGCCGAACGCGTCCGTCGTCTTCAGCGGCAGAGCCCGTGGGAAGGGCAGGTCGATGGGGAAATAATCGGCCATCTTCGCAGGTCCCGCCGTCAGCACGGCGCAGTGCGAGGACAGGAACACGGCCTCCTGGATTGAGTGCGTGATGAAGATGATGGTCTTGCCGCTCTCGCGCCAGATCCGCAGCATCTCTAGATTCATCTGCTCGCGCGTCAGCGCGTCCAGCGCGCCGAACGGCTCGTCCATCAGGATCAGTTTCGGGTCGTGAATGAAGGCGCGCGCGATGGCGGTGCGCTGCTGCATGCCGCCGGACAACTCTCGCGGATATTTCTGCTCGTAGCCGGCAAGACCCACCAGATTGAGCAGATCGCGCGCCCGCTCGCGCGCGGCCTTCATCGGAAGACCGACGATCTCTGCCGGCAGCAGCACGTTGTCCAGGATGGTCCGCCATTTCAGCAGCAACGCCTGCTGGAACACCATGCCAATGTCGCGGGTCGGATCGAACGGGCTTTTGGCGTTGCCGATCTTCACCGTGCCGCCGTCGGCGTCGTGCAAGCCGGCCAAAATCTTCATCACGGTGGTCTTGCCGCAGCCGGACGGGCCGACCAGCGAGACCAGCTCACCCTCCTGCACGTCCATGGTGACGTCGGACACCGCCAGGAATTCGGCGCCGCCGCTGCGATAGACCTTGCGGACGCCGTGCAGGCTGATAAAGGGGCTTGAGCTCATGCCAGCCATTTATCCAAGTTTGCGGCCACGAACGCGTCGTCGCTGAGGTCGGAATGCTCGCGGTACACGCGCTCGATCTCGTCCTTCTGGCCGGGGCTCAGGCCCTCGTTCGGATCGAGGCACCACAGGCCCTGCATCAGGCCCTGCCGTCGCAGCACCTCATGGCAGCCGGCGATGCAGCCGTGAAAATCGTTGGCGACGTCGAAGAATGCGCTGTTGCAATCGGTGACGCGGGCATCGAGCGCGAGCAAATCGGCCGGCACGCTGTCCTTGTGCCGTGCCGCTTTGCAGCGCTCGAACTGTTTGATCGCGCTCGCCGTCCACACCGACCAGTGGCCGAGCAGGCCGCCTTTGAAATAAGTGCGCGTGGTGACGCCGTTGTCGCGGAGGTCGAACGGCAGCATCAGGTCGAGCAGGATGTGGTCGTCATTGCCGGTATAGAGCGCAACGCGGTCGAGCGCGCCGGCTGCCGCGACGCCGCGCAAAACATCAAGGGTCCGGTAGCGGTTGAACGGCGCGATCTTGATCGCGATGACATTGTCGATCGAGGCAAAGCGCTGCCAGAACCGGCTCGACAGGACCACGCCGCCGACCGTCGGCTGAAGATAGAAGCCGACCAGCGGAATTTCGGCTGCGACCGCTGCGCAATGCGCGATGATCTCGTCCTCCGACGCCCTCTTCATCGCAGCGAGACTGAGGAGCCCTGCGTGATAGCCGATGTCGCGCGCGGTGCGGGCTTCAGCGGTGGCCTGCCTAGTCGGACCGGCGAGGCCCGCGACCAGCGCCAGCGGACGCTTGGTCCAGTTCGCCGCCGTCTCGGCGGCGAGCTCCAGCACGGGACGATAGAGGCCGACGTCACGGATCGCGAACTGCGTGGTGTGCACGCCGACCGCAAGGCCGCCGGAGCCGGCTTCGATGTAATAGCGCGTCAGCGCGCGCTGATGCTTTTTGTCGAGCTGGCGTTCGGCGGTGAGCGCGAGGGGATGCGCCGGCAGCACGGTGCCGTCGGCGATCAGCTTGCGGATCTCGCTGTTGATCTGGCTGTGGTGCATGATGTCCTATCCGAATTCAGGGCCGGCGACGGCGAATGGCATGTCTTCACCCGCGGTCTTAGCGGGGCCGAACCGCATGCGCTGGAACGGGCGCTCGATGATCCAGCCGGATGCGGTCAATCCTTCAGGGAACGCGGCTTGCGACGCGACGGCATCGAGCAGCAGCGGTCCGGTCTCCGATCGCGCGATGGCATCGACCAGGGTCAGCGCGGCTGCCGCGTCGTCGGCAAGCAGCGGGCCGATATGGCGGGCGGTACGTCCGTCGCGAACCAGCGCGATGGCGCCGTTCGCGGAGACGATGCGCGAGCCGGAACGCTGCGCGAAGTTGGAGAGCAGGGCGGTTCGATCGAGGCCCGTGGCGCGCCGGTCGCGCGCGCGGAGCGCGTCGAGTGTCGCGGACGAAGGTGCCTGCCCGGACGCGGATGCCGATTTCACCAGCTTGAGCCGGCGCAATTGCAGGGTCGGCGTGAACCCGAGCGGCCCATAGACGGCAGCACCGTCCGGGGTTGCGTCGAGCCAGCTCGTCAGGCCGCGTTCGCGCGCCATCGCCAGGCAGGCGTCGACGAGCCGCGTGGCGAGACCGCGTCGGCGATGGCTTGCCGTCACCAGCACCATGCTGATCCAGGCGTTGTCGCCGGGGTAGGGCAGGAGTGCTGCGGTCGCGACCAGTTGCGCGCCATCACGGATGCCGAACGCGACGCCGTCGCTTAGGAAAAACCGCCAGTCGTCTTCATTCTGGTTCCAGTGCGCCTCTGTCGAGAGCGCGAGGCCCGCCGCAGCATCCTCGACGCCAAGCCGGATGATGCGCGGATCGTCAGTAGCGTCCATCGCGCACCTCGTATTTGGTGGGCTTGCCGAGGCTCGGCATGGCGCGCGACACCCAATCCGCCGTCCAGGCGATCAGCTGCTCGGTGTCGACGATCGGCAGGCCGAAAAGCTCGACTGCCTTGGACGTGTCGGTCAGCCACGCGGTCGGCTCTTCGTTTCCTGTCAGCACCGGCATACGGCCGAACCTGGCGCCGAATCTTGCTGCGAGGTCGCGCACCGCCAAAATCTCGTGGCCGCTGACATTGATCGGCGAGGTCGGCGCTGTGCAATGCGCGAGGCAGCGCAGCGCCTGCGATGAGGCATCGCCCTGCCAGATGAAATTGACATGACCGATGCTGAGGTCGATCGGCGTGCCCGTGAGCACTTTCAAGGCGATGTCGTGCAGCACGCCATAGCGCATGTCGATCGCGTAGTTGAGGCGGAATAGCCGCCCGGGCGTTCCGAACTTGCGCGAAAAATACTCGAACATGCGCTCGCGGCCCACGCAGGACTGGGCGTACTCGCCGGGCGGGTTCGGCGCCATGTCCTCGCCCGATCCTTTGCCGTCGACGGGGACGAACGGATAGATGCAGCCGGTCGAGAACGCCACGATCCGCGACGAGGGGAAGGCCTGCGCGATCAGTGCCGGCACGTGCGCATTCATCGCCCAGGTCAGCGAGAGATCGCCCTCAGCGCCGAATTTGCGGCCGGCCATGAAGACAATGTTGGGCGCCTTCGGCAGCGCCTGGATCGCGGTCTCGTCCATTAGGTCGCAATTGATAGTCTCGACGCCACGCGCGTGCAGCCAGTCCTTGACGCCGGCGTCGCTGAAGCGGGCGACGCCGATGACACGGCGATCGGGCGCTGCGGCCTTGGCAAGCCCCGCCAGCGTCGGCCCCATCTTGCCGGCGACGCCGAGGATCATGATGTCGCCGTCGACCGGGGCGAGGTCGTCGATCAATGCCTGGGTCGGCCGGCACAGGAGATCGTCGAGCGCAGCGATATCAGGGATGGTCTTCGGCAGGTTCTGGCGGGTGAGGAGCATGGTTTTGGTCCTTGATCTTCAAGTTTGTCTTGCGTCGCCGACGACGAAGATGCGTTCGAGGACGAGCACGAAGCCGTAAAGCGCGACGCCGAGCAGGGTGAGCAGCACGACGGCCATCACCATCGCGGGCGTGTCGAGCGACGACTGCACCTGGATCATGAGGTAGCCGAGCCCGCGCTCGGAGGCGATGAACTCGCCGACTATGGCGCCGGCGACCGCGAGGATGGCGCCGACCTTCATTCCGGAGAAGATGTAAGGCAGCGATCCCGGCAGCTGGATCTTGCGGAACAGCGTCCAGCGCGAGCCGCGCAGCGATTTGACGAGGTCGAGCAGATCCGGCTCGACCTCGCGCAAGCCCCGCGCGGTGGTGAGCAGGATCGGGAAGAAGCAGATGCTGAAGGCGATCAGGATGTTCGGCACGATGCCGTAGGAGAACCAGACGATGAGGAGCGGACCAAGCGCGACCTTCGGGATCATGTTCAGCGTCACGAACAGCGGCAGCAGCACGAGGCTGATCAGCGGCGCCCAGCTGAAGATGACGGCCAGCGTCACGCCGACGAAGGCGCCGAGCGCAAAGCCGCCGAGGATCTCGATCGCCGTCACCAGCGTGTTGGCGCCCCAGGCGTAGCTCGCGGTTCCCAGCGTCTGGATTGTCGCGAGCGGCGAGGGCAGGATGAACTTCGGGACGTGGAAGGCATCGACCAGCACCTGCCAGAGCACCAGCACGGCGAAGTGCACGATTAGGACGATCGCAAAGCTGCGCGTATTGCGGGCGCCGTCTCCTGTCACCGGTTACCCCCTGCTGTCAGCGGCCACCTTGCCGCTGGTCGCAAGCCTAGCCGTCCCGGAGGGAAGTTTCAACCAGTTGGTTGATTATGGCCGGAGCGAATGCAGCACGAGATCGGCGACGTGCCGGCGGCGGGCGCGGCGCGCGGCCCGGCTCGACAGGTCCTTGCCGAAGATCGCCGACAGCGTCGGCGTGTTGGAGAGATAGAAATAGCTGAGGCCCGCGATGGAGATATAGAGCTGGATCGGGTCGATCCCCTTGCGGAACATGCCGGCGCGGACGCCTTCGTGAAGGATGTGGGACACGCTCTTCACCAGCGGCGAATGCATCGCCTCCAGCCGCGTCGAGCCGCGGACGTGGCGGGCACCGCCGCGGTTCTCGTCGTTCAGAAGCACGATGAAATCGGGGTTCGTCGCGAGGTAATCGAACGAGGCCTCGATCAGTTTCCGGATCGCCTTTCCCGGCGGCAGGCCTTCGAGATTGAGCTGACGTTCCTGCTCGCGGATATCGGCGTAAACCCATTCGAGCACGGCGAGATAGAGCGCGTCCTTGTCGCCGAAATAGTGGTAGACGAGCTGCTTGTTGACACCGGCGCGCTCTGCGATCTCGTCGACGCGGGCGCCGGCAAAGCCGTGCCGGGCGAACTCCTCGCGCGCCGCGGTGAGCAGCTTCTTGCGTGTGGCGACCGGGTCGCGCCGCTGCGGCACGGTGTCGCCTGATCGTTTTGCGGGCATTTCCAACCAAACAGTTGACAAGTTGAGGGCGGCCTTGTTGCATTGGTATCCTCACGGGGGGAGAGCGACAAGCCGGTCGCGGGCAACGAGGAGAGATGCGATGAAGCGTTTGCAGGCGGCGGGCTCGGCCCTGGCGGTGGCCCTGATGCTCGGATCACCAGTCGTGCCCGCGAACGCGGGCGAGGCGGTCAATCTGATTCTGAACTGGGCGCCGACGGCCGATCACTCGCCCTATTATTACGCCAAGGCGCAAGGCTGGTACGAGAAAGCGGGCATCGATCTGACCATCGAGGTCGGCAAGGGCTCCGGCGTCTCCGCCGCCAAGGTCGGCTCCGGCGGCTCGCCCTTCGGCGTCGCCGATCTCGCCACCATGCTGGTGGCGAAGAGCAAGGGGGCTGACGCTGTTGCCGTGATGAGCGTCTACGCCAACACCGGCCAGACCTTCTACTGGTTGAAGAGCTACGGCGTGAACGGGGTGAAGGATTTTGCCGGCCACAAGATCGGCAATCCGCCCGGGGACGCCTCGCGTGTGATGTGGCCGGCCTTCGCCAAGGCTGCAGGGCTTGCGCCCGACTCCGTCGGCTTCGTCAATGTCGGGCCGACGGCGAAGATCGCCGCGCTCAAGAGCCATACGGTCGACATCATCAGCGACTTCTACAACGAGCACGATTTGAAGGTGATCGAGTTCGGAAGCGATCTCGGCTACGTCAATTGGAAGGACATCGGGCTCAACCCTTACGGCAATTCGCTGATCGTCAACGGCGGCTATCTGCAGAAGAACCCGAAGCTGGTCGAGGCGTTCGTGCGGGTCACGCAAAAGGCCTTCGCGACCTGCGTCGCCGACGCCGCGCCCTGCCTGAAGGCGCTGCTCGATCAGGTCTCCGGTCTCGACAAGGAGAACCAGGAGCGCCAGTGGGAGCGCATCAAGTCCCTGATGACGGACGAATTCACGACGACGAAGGCACTCGGCTGGATCGACGGCGAGCGGATGAAGAAGGACTACGATCTGGTCCAGACCTATCTCGGCATGGAGAAGCCGTTCGACGTCACGACGGCGTTCACGACCAAGATGCTGGACCCCGCCATCAAGATGGATGCGAGCAAGGTGAAGAAGTAGGGGGCTGGTCGCCGCGCCGGCCCCACATTCCGCTGTCATGCCCCGGCTTGACCGGGGCATCCAGTACGCCGCAGCCTTTCGGCTGACCCGCAACCGTCTCGGAGTACTGGATCGCCCGCCTTCGCGGGCGATGACCGTTGTGCGGGGCGAGAGCGCCTGCTCAACGCCCTTGGTGCGCTTCCATGCCACGTAACCCCACGGAGAAATTAACCGGCCATTAACCATATCGGCGGCATCGTTAACCATTCAATAACAGGGGACGAGTCGGCCGCTATGGAGGCTGCAGTAAAACCTCAACGCCAAATGGTTCGCCTGCGCGGGCGCTCCTATGTGGCCTTCGTCTTCGTGCCGACGGTTCCCATCCAGGACTGGCTGCAGGAGATCGACACCACCATCGCGCGCTCGCCGGGCTTCTTCGCCGGCCGCCCCGTGGTGATCGACCTGTCCTCGGTCGATCTCAGCCAGTCCGGCATCGGCCATCTGCTCACCAGCCTTCAGGACCGCAACATCCGCGTGCTCGGGATCGAGGGCGTGGAGGAGGGCCGGTTGAACCCCATGATGCCGCCGCTGCTTTCGGGCGGGCGCAGCTGCGTGGTCGAGCCGAGTGCGCCCAAGAAGGTCGAGGCAAAGGTCGAGACCAAGCCGACCTCGCTGCTGCTCGAAAGCCCCGTGCGGTCGGGCCAGACCGTGATCTTCCCCGAGGGTGACGTCACCATTTTGGGCTCTGTCGGCTCCGGCGCCGAGGTCGTTGCCGGCGGCTCCATTCACATTTACGGCGCGCTACGCGGTCGCGCCATGGCGGGCGTGAACGGTCACACGAGCGCACGCATCTATTGTCAGAAGATCGAGGCCGAACTGCTTGCAATCGATGGCTTTTACCAGACCGCCGACGATATCGACGCTGCCCTGCGCGGCAAGCCGGCTCAGGCCTGGCTGCAGGGCAACACCATGCGAATTACTGCGCTGAACTGACCAGAAGGAGATTTGAGAGATGGCCAAGGTACTGGTCGTGACGTCAGGCAAGGGGGGCGTCGGCAAGACCACGACGACCGCCGCACTGGGCGCTGCGCTCGCGCAGCGCGGCGAAAAAGTCGTCGTCGTCGATTTCGACGTCGGCTTGCGCAACCTCGACCTCGTGATGGGCGCCGAACGCCGCGTCGTGTTCGACCTCATCAACGTGGTGCAGGGCGTCGCAAAGCTGCCGCAGGCCCTGATCAAGGACAAGCGGCTGGAGAACCTCTGGCTGCTGCCGGCCTCGCAAACCCGCGACAAGGACGCGCTGACCGAAGAGGGCGTGGGCAAGGTCATCGACGATCTGCGCAGCCGTTTCGACTGGGTGATCTGCGACAGTCCGGCCGGCATCGAGCGCGGCGCCTCCATGGCGATGCGCTTTGCCGACGAAGCCGTGATCGTCACCAATCCCGAAGTCTCCTCGGTGCGCGATTCCGATCGCATCATCGGCATGCTCGATTCCAAGACGGTGCGGGCCGAGAAGGGCGAGCGGGTCGAGAAGCACATTCTCATCACCCGCTATGATCCCTCGCGCGCCGCGCGCGGCGAGATGCTGACCATCGAGGACATCCTCGAAATTCTTGCAACACCTTTGCTCGGCATCATCCCCGAGAGCCAGGACGTGCTGCGCGCCTCCAACGTCGGCACGCCCGTGACGCTGTCGAACGCGGAAGGCGCCCCGGCGCGGGCCTATATCGATGCGGCGCGGCGGCTCTGCGGCGACACCGTGCCGATGCAGGTGCCGACCGAGCGCAAAGGCTTCATGGACCGCCTGCTGCGACGGAGGGCCGCATGAGCATGGGTCTGCTTCGGCTTCTCCGCGGCAACAAGGCCTCTGCACCCGTCGCGCGCGAACGGTTGCAGATCCTGCTTGCCCATGAACGCGGACTGCGCGGCCAGCCCGATCTGCTCGGTGTGCTGCGTGAGGAAATTCTCGCGGTCGTCTCCAGGCACGTCACGCTAGACCCGACCAAGGTCATTGTCCGGCTCGATCGCGGCGACGAGGTCTCGACCCTCGAGGTCGATATCGAGGTGCCCAACGATTTCGAGCGCAAGCGCGCGGCGGCCGGCTAGGGACCTCAGCCGCGACGCTTCAAATTGGGGTGGGTGAAAAGGCGGTCCGCTGGGCATAGCGGGCCGCCTTTGCGCGCCGACATGAACGCTACGGAACGAGGTCCGGGGCTCAATCGTTGTGAAAAACCCGCGGCGGCGCGATGCACCGCGGTTTCGTCAAACGGGAGAACGCCCATGATGACCGAGGTCCAGGTCCACACCGTCGCGCGCCAGATGCTGGAACAGCATGGTTTTGCTGCGATCGCGAAGGCCGCCGAACAGGCCAGGGCTTGTGAGGGCCGCGGCGAGGCCGACGAGGCCAAAGAGTGGCGTCACATCGCGGACGCGATGAAGATCATCCGCGGTCCGCACCAGAGCTGACACTCCCCCGCGTTCAACGCTCCCCGCGGTCAGCGCCCTGCGGCGAAGTGCGATTCTGTGTCTGCGGCTGGGAGCGCTCGCCCGTCTCCTTGCAGGGGAGCGGCTCCCACGAGCCATCCGGCGCCTGCTGATAAGCGCTACACGACGAAGACGAGGTCGATTTGTCCTCGCCCTTCTGGGCATTGGAATTCTTCGCCAGCACGGGCGCAGTCAGCATCGGTGCGACGGCAAACGCGACCGCGAGAAGGACATGGTTGATCCGCATGGAGCTCCCCTGTTCGAGTTCGAAAGAGCCGCATGCTGGCGAGAAATGTGACGATTATTGGCCGAAGCAAAAATTCCGGCGCGGCGTGCTTAAGGCCGCACGATCACGCTAGCCGCCCTTGCTGCGGATCAGGCCGGCGAGGTTGGTCTTCTGGGCCTCGCACCAGTTGGGCATGCCGAGGCGGCGTTGGTTGAGGTCGGTCGCCTGGGTGGCCACCGCGACCTCGGCCATCAGATCGTCGTCCTGCTTCTCGCCCATCTTGCCACCCGTGTGCATCCAGGCGATCGCCTTGCGGACCTTCTCGGTGGTGCCTTCGGGCAGCTGCATCTGCTCCGCCTTCTGCACCAGATCCTGGTAGACGATATCGGTGCCCGGACATTCGACCTTGGCGGCGAAGGCCTGCAAGACCAACGTGACATAGGTCGAACGTGGATGGTCGGCCGCTTGGGCCGGCGCGGCCAGCAGCAACAGGGCCGTCATCAGAAAACCAGCGCGCATCCTTGGTACCTCCCCGAATTTTCGGGAAGGCTAGCGGCTGCCGCGCCGCTCCGCAATGGGGATGGCGTGCGCCCGCGAAGCCGGCCGGCGAGCTAGCGCCGCCAGGCCGGCACCGGATCCAGCGGCGTGCGATAGACCTCTTTGTGATCGCGGTCGGTGACGCGCACAGCGCAACCCTTGCTTTGCAGCTCGGGCTTCACCTGCGACAGCTCGGTAGCCAGTTGAACGGCGCGATCGGAGGCGACCTCGATGTCTTCGAGGATGATACCGCCCTGGTTCTTGAACTCTTCACCAACCACGAGATCGAAGGAATAGTAGGGCATCCGAATTCCCCGGTGTGACGAATTGAGCTTCGGGTGGACGTTTCAACACATGACCGATGGTACCACTGAGTCGATGTTTATCGAATGAACGGCGCGCGCAATCTCTATGCTTATGGCGCAGAAATGATGTGCAGCATTCAAGCGTGTTAAGATTTTATTAAATATGTCGGCGTGATCATGAGGCATGGAATTGCAGCAGAACCGGGCTCCGGGAACCGGCAGCTGCAAGAGAAGGCCGCCGGCATAGATCCCGACGGCCTTTTCTCTTGATGGAAAACGATCGAAGCTCGCTTCCCGTAGTCATCCGGATTCAACGCATCACATTGACTCGGGCAGCATCGCTGGCGCGACGCTTCGTGTCGTCGCGTGACGATCGTTCAGCGCAGCGGCATAGGCGGGCGCACGACAGGTCCATCGTCGTCGGCAACGGCTTGCGTCGTCATGGCAGCGGGCGGTGGGGCTGCGGCAGCCTGCGAGGCCGGCGGCGGCGGAGCGAGCGGCGCCGGCGAATAAGCCGGCATGTAGGTGTGCGACACGACCGGCTTCGGTTTGCGAACCGGCGGCGCCGCGGGCCGCGGCGGTAGCGCGGACATTTGCGCGCGCGGATCGACGCGCGGCTTCGCATCGGCCACCGGCTTCGGCGCGGGCGGCTTCGCCATCTCGCGTGCCATCTGCTCCTGCCCGGCCTTCAACTCGGCGATGTTGGTCTTGAGCTGCTCGATCTGTTGCGCCATCGCGGTGAGATCGCGCGTCATCGACTGCACCGATTGTACAGGATCGGGTTGTGTTGCCGGGGGCACTGCTGCTGCAAGCTGGGTTGCAGGCGGAGCCGCAGATTGATCGGCCGCTTGATCCGTTGTGGCTTGATCCGTTGCGGCCTGGTCCGCAGGCGGCGCAGCCTGTGCGGCGGCGAGCGGTGCGGTCTGCGAGGTCGAAGGCAGCAGCGACGCCAATGCCGGGGTCCATTCGGCGAGCATCTGTCTTGCGGTGTCGCCATGTTTCTCCCAGGCGACAGTAGCGGCCGCGCTTCCGCCCGCAAACAGCATCGTGACGAACGCGCCGCGCAGCCATTTGCCAGCGGAGGAGCGCTTCTGCCGGCTGAGACCATCACCGGCCGCAACGCGCACGGCGGTGTCGACCGAGGGCGCTGCCGTCTGCGGCTCCGCGACGGGACTGAACTTCGGCTCCGGATTCATTCTGGACTTCAGCGTGAACGCCGGATCTATTTTGGGTTCGGGACGGGCCGTGATCTCAGGCGCGAGCGCGGGCGCAACGCTGAGAGGGCGCGAGGCCAGCAAAATGTCAGGCGAAATCTGCACCGCGTCGTGCGGGTCGTTGTTCGTGACCGTGTCCTTCACGATCTCATCGACGATTTGCCGAGAGTTCAGCGTCGCGAGCATCGCAGCTCCTTTGAAGCCTGGGTGTTTTGAAGCCCCAGGTGTTGAGTATTGAGGTATCGGTCGTTCGCATTGGCGCGAGCAGATCCGTTGAGGTGGGCCCATCCAAATCCCCAAATCCGATGAGGCCCAAGCACCATGACCCACGAGTCCAGCCGGGTTTGACCAAAGCAAGGCGAGGGGATGGAGACTGTGCGACGCTCTTGCGCCGTTTGTGGTGATGGAACCCGCCTCAGACAACACGCGTAATTGTTCCACAATGCCTTGTTTTCAGCACGATTTTGGCAGCATCTGGTGTTGCTGGGGGCGCTGCTATCGCTATTGGGGCCGGCGGTGCCAAGATCCTTATTCGTTCTACTCGTCCTTGCCATGCTTCCGTTGGGCGGCTGCATGCAGACGACGCTTTCGCCATCGACGGACGCGAGCATGACGACCCGCGACCGGCAGTTGCTGGCGCATACGCCTTACGCGCAAGCAAACGTGCCCGAGCAATATCTCCGTCATATCGTCGATTATCCGCGCAAGGAGCAGCCGGGCACGATCCTGGTCGATACCGATGCGCGCTATCTCTATTTCGTGCTGCCCGAAGGCAAGGCGATCCGCTACGGCGTCGCGGTCGGCGAGGAGGCCATGGCGTTCTCCGGAGTCGCGCGGGTCGGTCGTCTAGCGGAATGGCCGGATTGGGTTCCGACGGCGGACATCCAGGCGCGGCTCGGGCCCTATCCGGCGCGGGTGCCCGGAGGCCCCGCCAATCCGCTGGGCGCGCGGGGCATCTATCTCTATGCCGGCAACAAGGACACGCTCTACCGCATCCACGGCACCAACCAGCCGGAATATATCGGGCAGGCGATCTCGTCCGGATGCATCCGGATGCGCAACGAGGACGTGATCGATCTCTATGACCGGGTGAAGCTCAACTCAATGGTCGTGGTGCTGCCGCCCGGACAGAACGCGCAAGTCGAGGCGCGGCCCAGCTGGCGCGGGTGAGGTCGCCCTAGTTCTCGGGACGGGCGACGCGCCATTGCAGCGTCGTGGCATTGCCATTGGCCTCGCCCGGCGCCTTGTCGGCCGGCGAGGTGTAGAGCGGACGATAGCGATAGGCCCACATCTTGCTGCCGTCGTTACGGTTGATCACGGTGAAGTCGCCGACCGCTTTGGCATCGGCCGTTGCGGGCAGCGGCACCCAGCTCTCGACGCATTTGCCGTTGCAGTTCGACGTCTTGCCGGTGGTATCGCGCTCGTAATAGTAGAGCGTCATGCCGTTGAGGTCCACGAGCGTGGGGCCCTGCTTGGTCAGGATGACTTTCGCCGGTGACGTCGCGGGCTTCGGCGGCGGAGGGGCATCGCCGCCGCCATGGCCATTCGCGAGCGCCGGAGCGGTCGAGAGCGCGATCGCCGCCGCCGCAATGAGGAACCTGAACATCCGAAACTCCAGACCGGCAAAGTTAATCGCGCGTTAAACGCCGAATGCCGTCGACCGTAACAGCCGAAGGTTAGTTCCTGGTTTCGCGATACTGCGACAATGAGGGGTAGAATTACGGGGCTTTCTGTCTTGGCACGTTTTCTTGACGCGAAGCGGTATCCACCTCGCTCGAAAACGCTCTATGCCTGCACTCCGCGCAGCGGGGCGCGGCTGAGCTCGTTGCCGGCGGCGATGGCCTTGTGCAGAAGGCGCATCAGATCCTCACTTTCTTTCGCGCTGAGGCCGCGCAGCATGATGCGTTGCGCGGATTCCACGGCCGGCGTGATCTTGCGCAGCGTGCGGCGGCCTTCGTCGGTGATCTCGAGCTCGCGGGCACGGCGGTCGCGGCGCGAGGCGCGGCGCTCCGCGAGCCCCTTCTGCACGAGCCGGTCGACCACGCCGGTGATGGTGGTGCGGTCGTAGGCGATCAATCCTGCGAGCGTCACCTGGTCGAGCCCCGGATTGGCCTTGATGGTCGCGAGCGCGGCGTATTGCACCGGCGTGAGGTCGAAGCCGGCATCCCCGACCTCGGCCAGAAACACCGCGACCGCGATTTGCTGGAACCGGCGCGCCAGATGTCCGGGCATGTCGTTGTTGTCTTTCACCGAATTTCTCCGTTGGGGCAGAACGGCCGGGGTCGTTGACAAGTATACTGATAGTCAGCATACTGAGCAATATCCAAACAGAACATCGGCGGGAGAGGTGCTCATGCAATTCCATCTCAATGGATTTCAGCCGGGCGACCCCGAAATCGCCGATCCCGCCGCGCGCATTCAGCCTTCTGGCGCAACGGGGGGCGTGCCCGAAGAGGTCGATGTCCTCATCGTCGGCTGTGGCCCTGCGGGCCTGACGCTTGCGGCCCAGCTTGCGCAGTTTGCCGACATCAAGACCTGCATCGTCGAGCAGAAGCCGGGCCGCTTGCTGGTCGGGCAGGCCGACGGCATCGCATGCCGCACCATGGAGATGTTCCACGCCTTCGGATTCAGCGAGCGCGTCCTGAAGGAAGCCTGTTGGGTGAACGAGACGACATTCTGGAAGCCGGACGAGCGGGTGCCGGAACATATCGTCCGCAGCGGCCGGGTGCAGGACGTCGAGGACGGTTTGTCGGAATTCCGGCACGTTATTCTCAACCAGGCGCGCATCCATGACGGCTTTCTCGACGTCATGCGCAAGGCGCCGGGCAGGCTCGAGCCCCATTACAGTCGGCGCCTGCTCGACCTTCAGGTCGATCCGGCCGCGGGTCCCGCCGACCATGCCGTGACAGCGCGGCTCGAACGGGTCGATGCCGAGAACGAGGGCAAGGTCGAGACCATCAAGGCGCGCTATGTCGTCGGCTGCGACGGCGCCCGCAGCACGGTGCGCAAATCGATCGGTCGCGAGTTGCTCGGCGATTCCGCCAATCATGCCTGGGGCGTGATGGACGTGCTGGCGGTGACCGATTTTCCCGACATCCGCTTCAAGGCTCTGATTCAGTCGGCGAAGGACGGTAGCCTGCTGATCATTCCGCGCGAGGGCGGCTACATGGTCCGCCTCTATGTCGAGCTCGCCAAGCTCGACATCGGCGAGCGCGTCGCCAATCGCAATATCACCGCCGACGACGTGATCGCGAAAGCGCAGCGGATCCTCAAGCCGCATACGCTCGATGTGAAGGAGATCGCGTGGTGGTCGGTCTACGAGATCGGCCAGCGCCTGACCGACAAGTTCGACGACGTGCCGGAGACCGAGACGGCTACGCGTCTGCCGCGGATATTCATCGCCGGCGATGCCTGCCACACCCACAGCCCGAAGGCGGGGCAGGGCATGAACGTCTCGATGCAGGACGCTTTCAATCTCGGCTGGAAGCTCGCTGCCGTTTTGCGGAAGCAGTCTGCGCCGAGCCTGCTGCATTCCTATTCGGCCGAGCGCCAGGCGGTTGCCAAAGAGCTGATCGATTTCGACCGGGAATGGGCGGGGATTCTTGCGTCCGCCGCCAAGGCCGGCGGCGCCGACGCCGCCAGGACGCAGGACTATTTCGTGAGGCACGGTCGCTACACCGCGGGCACGGCGACGCATTACCGCCCGTCGGTTCTGACGGGAGCGACGTCCCACCAGCATCTCGCGCAAGGCCTCGTCATCGGCACGCGATTTCATTCCGCACCGGTGATCCGGCTTGCGGATGCCAAGCCGGTGCATCTCGGTCACGCTGCGCAGGCGGATGGCCGCTTCCGCATCTACGCTTTCTCCGGCGCTGAGGATCCCGCAGCAACCGGATCGGCCGTTCGCGCCTTGTGCAATTTTCTCTCCGATGCGCGGGAGTCGCCGGTCCGGCGTTACACCCCCGCGGTCGCCGACATCGATAGCGTGATCGACCTGCGGGCGGTCTTCCAGCAGGATCATCGCGAGCTCGCTCTCGAGGCGATGCCTGCGCTGCTGCTGCCGCGCAAGGGCCGCTACGGCCTGATCGACTACGAGAAGATGTTCTGTCCGGACCTCAAGAATGGTCAGGACGTTTTCACCATGCGCGGCATTGACCGCAAGGCGGGCTGCATGGTCGTGGTGCGGCCGGATCAGTATGTCGCGACCGTGCTGCCGCTCGATGATTTTGCTGCGCTTGCTGCGTACTTCGACGGCTTCATGCTGCAAGTGAACTGACGGGCCGGCGGCGCACACGTAGGCTCTCTCTGCGCGCGGTGTCGATGAACGGCGAATGAATATTGAACCGCGCGCGGCATCCGTCTCGATCTTTTGGCGGATGAGACCTTCGTACGCGGAACGCCCGTTCCGCTGGCGCGTTCCGACTCGAAAGAGGAGGACTACGCCATGAAATTCCGAAGCGTGTTGTTAGCCGCATTGCTGCTCGCCCCGACGGCCGCGCTGGCCGCACCGGGCATGGTCACCGTCTCGACCGGCCTGCGCGCCGGGCCGGGTTCGGGCTTTCCCCTGGTCGATCGCATCCCCGAGGGCGCCCGCGTCGATATCCATGGTTGCCTGCGCGGCAACGCCTGGTGCGACGTGAGCTTCTCGGATGACCGTGGCTGGGTGTCGTCGCAATACCTCGAATATCTCTACCGCAATCACTACGTCTATCTCCCCGACTATGTCGACGAGATCGACGTGCCAATCGTCCCCTTCGTGCTGACCTCGTACTGGTCGAGCTATTATCAGGGGCGGCCCTGGTATCGGCGGCATGCCCACTGGAATAGCTACTGGACTTCGCATCAGCGCGACGCGATGCGGATGACGATCGATCCGCGCGCGGCTCGCATCGGCCGCGCGGCAACGCGCGATGCGGCGGTCGCACTCGGGCGCAACGGTGCGAATGTCAAGGAAAGTGTCAAGGGCGCGGCCGCGGTCTCCGGTCGCGATGCCATAACTTCACGGCGCGACGCCGCGATGGCGAGGCACGAGACTGCGGTGACGGCGGACCGGAGCCGTGCGGGACGAAGCGACCGCATCGCGCATGAGCGGACCAATCTCCAGGGCCGCAATCCGCGCGATGCACAAGCGCGCATCATGCACGAGCAGGCCGCACACCGCGCGGCTGTGCGTGCGCAGCCGATGGCGCGCCCGCATGAGGTGCCGCGTGTATCAGCGGCGCCGGCGAGCCGGCCCGCGATGCCGCATGTGGCCCAACCCAACTTGAGCCACGGCTCGCCGATGAACGCTCATGCCCAAATGCCTGCGCCGCGCGCGGCTGCGCCTGCGATGCCTCACGGCGGTGGCGGCGGCGCACCTCACATCAACGCCGCGCCGCACGGCGGCGGTGCCCCGGCCGGCGGTCCCGGTGGCGGGCACCAAAAGCACTAAAGTTGCCAACGAAAGCCCGGCCCTCGCGCCGGGCTTTCTGTTTGGGCCGGAACGGGTTCCCTGCCCATACAATTTAAGAAGCTTCTTCGCGGGCAGATTTCATCGATCGTAATATGTCTACTCAAAGCTGTAAGCATTCCACTCGGGGCAGCGGGGCACGGGAGGATGACGACGATGAGACAGAACCAGGCGGAGACGCGCCGCCACAATGTCGCCAAGCGGTCGATGACCAAGGAAGCCAAGCAGCTGTCCGGCCTGATTGCCGGATTGCGCCAATCTCTCGAGGTGATTCAAAAGGAGCGATCGAGCACCAAACTCTCCGGCGCCGAGATGGGCCTTCTCGACGAACGCCGCAACAATTTGTTGCTGACCATCGCAGCTCTCGACGACCGCCTCTCGGCGGTGCAGGGGCTGATCGATCTTGGCCGTCCCCATATCATTCGCGTCCACTGATCGGAGCGCTGACCTGATGCTATCGGCTTCGTCGCGGCGGCGACGGAACCGGGCTCAGCTGTCTGCTCCGCGTGGCATAGGATTGGCGTAGCACTGGGCGGACTGCCCGGAGGCGGTCGCGGCGCACTGCGCGATCGTCGCAAAACTGCAATCGATGCTGCGGCCGTCGATCGTGTAGATCTCGATGCAGACGGGATGGCGCGGAGCGTAGGTCTGGGCGGCTGTCGGCGGCACGCCGAGCAGGCCCGCACCAAACAAGCCCGCGACAAGCAGAATCGCATTGATGAAGCGGCGCACGATCGATCTCCTTCGCTCAGCCGGAACAAAGCACAATGCTGCCGCGGATGGCACCAAATTGCCACGCTCCCGGCGAATTGCCGCCAAAGCCCGCTGCCACGACGAGAGCAGGTGCAGGGGCAACGCAAGGGGATGCGCATTGGCCTACAAGATGGTCGCAGAACGCGACAACGAGAAGTGCAGTTTTGCCCGCGAGAGCCGTTTGCTCATCGTGGCGAAGGCGAAGGTTTGGGCGAGCGAGGGGTGGAAGGTCGTCATCACCGACCAGGACGGCAAGGCCTACGCGCCGCCCGACTTCGATCAGCTATTGGCGGCCTGACCGCAAGACCGGGCAGGACGACATTGATCTCGTACTTTCGACCGGGGCGCGATCTGATCGCGCCCCTGATGACTCTTCCAACGATGACTCTTGCAGCCGCGGCCGTTCTGACGGCGACATTTGCCGCCGCGCAAAATCTCGATGCCGGCAAGTCGCCGCAAAAGCTCTTCGCCGATGGTTGCACGACGTGCCATCGCAGCCCCCGCGGCCTTGCCAAAGGGCGCTTCAACCTGACGCTGTCCTGGTTCCTGAAAGACCATTACGCAACCAGTTCGGATACAGCCAAGGCACTTGCCGCCTATCTGGAATCGGTCGATGCGGCGCCGCCGCGAGTTGCGGCCAAGCCTGGCGCGAAGCGATCCAGGCCGCATCCTCCCAAGCCGTCGCAAAGCCAATAGCGTGAGCCGGCTGCGAGACGGCGTCGCGAAGCTGAAGGCCTTGCCGGCATCAATGCACCGTGGCCGCCGAGAACAGGTTGATGACCACCACTCCGGACACGATCAGCGCGATGCCGACGAAGGCGGCAGCGACATTGCCGGGTCCAACTATCACGCGTCAGTGACGAACCTGCGACACGGCGGAGCGCAGCACGAAACCGCCGCGCGATGGTTCGCGCGGCGGCTCATTGGTGTCGCGCCGATTCGACGTGGCGTTAGTTGATCCGCACGGAGAGTTCGACGTCCTCGGCAAAGGCCGTGGACATGTAGCCGCTTCCGGGGCTGCGCATGCGCGCCAGATAGTCGGGGCTGTCGTCGGCGTTGTCGGCGACGATGATCGCGCCCGGCCGGAGATGGCCTTCGACCAGATCCAGGATATCGGGGTAGAGCGCCTTGGCGCCGTCGAGCAGCACGAGATCGATCGTGTCGGGCAGGTCGACTTGAAGCATCTTCAGCGCGTCGCCTTCGCGGATTTCGACGAGGTCCAGCAGCCCGCCGGCCGCGAGGTTCTCGCGCGCCCGGGCCACCTTGGACGGTTCGAATTCGCTGGTGATGAGGCGGCCGCCGCCATTGTCGCGTAAGCCCGCGGCAAGGTGCAGGGTCGAGATGCCGAACGAGGTGCCGAACTCGACGATCGCTTTGGCGCGGGAGCTGCGTGCGAGCATGTAAAGCAGTTGACCGGTCTCGCGGGAGACCGCGAGCGGTGCGTCCTTCAGCCGCCCGTAGAGGTCGCGGTAAGCGGTCTTGCTCCGCATCATCCGTGCGCGGTCGGCGTCGGTCACATCGGCGAAGGCGGCTCGCATCGCGCCGCGCGCCGCTTCGTCCTGGTCGAACAGACGATCGAGCAGTGGCGCAAGTGATGTGATGGTCGGGTGGTCATGTGTAGTCTCCAGATGTCGCCGTGCTGCGAGTGCTTGCGTGAGAATTGAAATACGACTAATTCGTCGCATTCGCTATTCGCGTTGCCCGAGGGTGCCATGGCAGATCGCCGAAGCCATTCAGTTTCCTCACGAAAACAGCCACAGCAGGCCCGCTCGAACGAGCTGGTGGCGGCCATTCTGGACGCGGCTGTTCAGGTCTTGGCCAAGGAGGGGGCGCAGCGTTTCACGACGGCGCGAGTGGCCGAGCGGGCCGGGGTGAGCGTCGGGTCGCTCTATCAATATTTTCCGAACAAGGCGTCGATCCTGTTCCGCCTCCAGAGCGACGAGTGGCGGCGCACGAGCGAGCTCCTGCGCGGCATCCTGGCGGACCGGGCGAAACCGCCACTGGTACGGCTGCGCGCGCTCGTCCACGCCTTCATTCGTTCCGAGTGCGAGGAGGCTGCGATCCGCACGGCGCTCAGCGACGCCGCGCCGCTCTATCGCGATGCGCCCGAAGCACACGACGCGCGGGCCGCCGGTAAGGGCATCGTCGCGGCCTTCATGCGGGAGGCCCTGCCCAGGGCGCCGGATGCGACGCGGGCGCTTGCCGGCGAGTTGATCAAGACGACGCTGAGCGAGGTTGGCAAGCAGTTCTCGGAGACACCGCGCAACGAGGCGGAGATCGCGCGTCACGCCGACGCAATGGCCGACATGTTCTGCGCCTATATCGATGAGCTGGCACGACTCCGGGATCATTCCTGACATCCGCGTTTGCGGGCCAATACCCCTTCTGACTTGACTGGATCATGAGTTAGCCTCGGTTTGTCCTTCAGCCAGTCAACGAGCGCCCCGCCATGCATGTCCTCCGCCCCCAATTCCGCATCGAGGAGCAGCAAGCGCTGGAATTCGCAAGCCAGCGCGGCTTCGGCACGATCGTCGCGGCGGATGAGCGCGGTCCACGCGCCTCGCATGTGCCCTTCGTGCTGGAGCAGCGCGACGGGCACACGATCGTGCAAATCCATTTCACCGCCAGGAATCCGCTCGTCCCGCTCGCGGATGGTGCGGGGCGCTTTCTGCTGATCGTTGCCGGCGACGACGCCTACATCTCCAATGACTGGTATTCTTCGCGCGACAACGTCTCGACCTGGCTTTACGAGGCCGTGCACCTGTCGGGCGTAGCGCATCTGCGCGGGCTCGACGAGAACCGCAGGCACGGCGATGCACTACTCGCGGTCTCGGAAGCGCGCTTGCCAAAAAAACCTTGGGACCTCGCACAGATGGAGCCCGGCAAGCGCGAGAGCATGCTGGCTGCGATCCGCGTCGTCGATCTCGTGGTGGATACCGTCGAGGGGCAGGCCAAGCTCAATCAGCACAAGAGCGATGTGGACCACGTCGCGGTCGCCGGCCGGCTTGCGCGGTCGGAGGAGAGCGGGCATCGGCGGCTGGCGCGGAAGATGCAAGCGCTGCGGCCGGGACTTGGATATGAGTTTTCGTGATCCGGGCGACCCTTCTCTCGCTAGACAATTACTCCTACGGACCTCCCTCATGCTCGTCATCTCCATTCAAAGCCAGGTGGTCCACGGCCATGTCGGCAACAGCGCCGCCGCCTATGCGATGCAGGCGGAAGGGGTGAATGTCGCGGCCGTGCCGACAACGCTGCTGTCGAACCATCCGCGCTATCCGACCTTGCGCGGGCGGGTGCTGGAGACAGAGCTCGTTTCAGATCTGCTGAGAGGCGTCGAAGAGCGCGATCTCGTCGACGAGGCTGCGGTCCTCGTTACCGGCTATCTCGGTTCGCCCAGCAATGCCGCTGTCATTGCCGATTTCGTCGAGCGGGCGCTGACCCGCAATTCGAAGCTGGTCTATCTCTGCGACCCCGTGATCGGCGATGACGGCCGGGTTTATGTCGCCGACGGCATCCTGGACGTGGTCCGGCACCGGCTGCTGCCCGCCGCCAATCTGACCACGCCGAACCAGTTCGAGCTCGGGCTGCTCGCAGGCCTCGACATCGCGGATGCGCAGGGCCTGCGCGCGGCGTGCGCGGCGCTGGCCGGGACTGGGCGCATCGACGTGGTCGCCACCGGTTGCACGCTCACTGATACGGCGGAAGGGCAGGTGGAAACGATTCTGTGCGCCGGCGGTCAGTTGTCGCGCTTTGCGACGCCGCGCCTTCCGATCCGCCCCTCAGGCACCGGCGATCTTCTCACCGGCCTGATCGCGGCGCATCTGGCCAAGGGCACAGCGACCGAGGCGGCGGTGCGGCTCGCAGTCGAAACCATCTATGCGGTGCTGGTGCGCACGCAGGAAGCAGGCACCGCGGAGATGCGGCTTGTGCCGTTGCCGACGCCGCGACGATAAGCCGTCAAACTCAGGTCGCGCGCTTCGTGGCTGATTGCGCTGATTTCTGCGGCTTCGCGGGGACCTTCTGCTCGCGCGTCGCCTGTGCCTTCGCCTTCGGCGGCTTTGCGCTTGCCACGGCCCGCGCTTTTCTCGGCTTGACGTTGGCTTCCTTGCGGTCCGACGTGCCTCGGCGCGAGACGTATTCCGTACCATCGACCGGGCCGACATGCGGGGGATCGCGGCCGAGATAGGGGCGGCCGATGCCGAGCGCCTTGCCATTGGCGTCGACCCACTTCCACAGCACCTCGGTCGAGACCCAGCGCTGCGCGCGGTTGTCGCCCTTGGTGCTGACGATGTCGGCCGCCATGCCGTGCCCGTAGCCGCCGCGCGTGCTGCCGCCGTGATAGGAACGGTCGGAGGCGGCCTTCAGGCCACTCGCGATCGACTGGCGATAGTCGTCGCGGAACGCGCTGGTGATGCCCGGCGAAAGCCCGGCAGCCTCAGCCGCGAGCAGTGTGCGAAACAGCTTTTTCTTGAAACTCTTGTCCATGCCGCCGATGACGTAGTCCATCATCGACATGCCGGCGCGGTCGGCCGCCTTCGGATCCTTCCAGCCAAAGTCCTCGTCAACCAGCTTCGTGAAGCTGCGCATCACTGTGACCATCTTGCCCTTGCGCTTGACGGTGACGGCCCGGCGATCTGTGACCTTGATCGAGTCTTCCTTGGCCGTGCGCTGGTAGAGCGCCCAGAGATAGCGGTCGATGCAGGCTTCCATCACGTAGCATTCGTCGAGTACCGCGGTCGTGTCCGCAGACGGCGAGGCCTTGCTCGCCACGGGCGCGGGGCCGGTCGCGATTGTCGCGGGCGACAGCGCCTCCGTCGTCACGATCTCAGTGGGATCGGCGGATGCGAGCTTTATCACGGGCTCCGACGCCGGAGCCGGAGCAACCTCACTGGCGACTGGTGTCGGGTCAGGCGACATCTGCGGCGCGAGCGGCGCTTCGGTCGGCAAGATCAGCACTGGGTCGGCCGAGGCGAGCTTGATGGCCGGAGCTGGCGCCTCGGGCGCTGCCGCTTCAGCATTGACCAATTCTGGTGTCGCAGCGACAGCGGCCGCGATATCGGAGGTCAGGGCGACGCCGTCCTCGATGGCCGCAGCGTGCGGGATGTCGGCGAGGTCAAGTCGGCTGAGATCCTTCGCGCGCGAGACGGCGGAAGCATTGGCGCCGCTGTTCTCGATGAGGGCCGGGGCATAGGCGGACAGAGAGAGCGCCAGCCAGCCGGCGAGAACCGCCGAGGGGCAGGAGACCGCCACCAGAAGAGACCGCCGATCATTCATGATCCCTGCCTCCAAACGGTTCTGTTGAACCTCGTCTTCTCCGAACAGTCTGACCAGACAGTCTTGGCCAAACAGTCTTGCACGAAAAGGCACGCCGCGCGTCGATTGTTCTGGGGAGGGTGTGGCGGCGCAATGGCGCAATTCGGCGAAAGCGGGCTTTTCGAGCAGGTGTTGCGCGGCGGCAACGCGGGTTCCATTGCGGTTCCACGGGCGCTTGCTCGCCAGCGTTGTGCAAAATTCGATAAAGGCGAATATTTTGGCGCGGGCCGCGTGGCGGTGTTTCGCAGGCGCGTTGGGCAACCTTGTCACGGCTAGCGCGTTAGGCGCGCATGACGCATTCCTCGCTTCGTCCGATGGACGCCTTTGATCCCACCGAGCCCGCCATCCTGCACGACCAACTCTCCGATACGATCATCACCTGGACTGCTGAGCAGGCCGACGATTTCAGGCGTGCCAGCCGGCCGGGCCAAGACGGAACCGTGATTTGGAAAGGCTACGTTTTCGACGGCTGGGGCCACGTGCTCGGCGGCTGACCGCCGCTCATTAGAGTGTCATTTCGCGAGAGTGTCATTTCGCGCCGGGGCGGTGATTTTGCCAAGACATTGCGCGCATTAAACATATTTGCCATGCACCCGGCGCGCTGTTGCATTGCAACAACGCATGTCGCAATGCAGCAAAATGCGCTTAAATGTGCTCCGAATCTTCCACTGAAGGAGCATCACCCATGAACAAGAAGACTCTGTCAATCGCCGCCGCCATCCTGACGATCGCGGGCAGCACCGCGGCTTTCGCCGCCGAACTGCCGACTTATGAGGCCAACGGCTTTCCGGTCTCCCCGATGCAGGTGCGCGTGCTCGGTGCCGCGCATGTCGAGCAGCAGGCCTCGGCGCCCACTACTGTCGCTTCGGTCCACCAGGCCCGCGTTCTGTCGCCGCGCCAGGTGAAGACGGCTGACGTCACGACGGGCAGCGCCCGCTGATCTGGGGACGCCACAAGCCAACGTCAAGCCAATGTGTGCAGGCTCGCTTTCTCCGAGTCTGCCCGGACCGCGTTCCCTTTCGGGAGCGCGGTCTTTTCTTGGCGCAGCGAGTCATGATCACGTGCCGGTTGTGTACGGCCGTTCAAAGCGAGTGTGATCTCTTTGATAGTTGCTTTCCAGATCGCGGCGCTTGATGCGGGCGCCGCATATTGAGCAGCCAAGAATCATTTTCATAATGGAGTAGTCATGCCCGTTGCACAGAAAGCCGTTGTTGCAAGCGTCTCGCCCCGCGCGTTCATTCTCAAGCATCTCGCCTTGTTCGCAGCCGCCGCGCTGTTCGTGTTCGTGCTCGGCCTGACGTATGGGCTCGATCTCAGCCCGGGATTTTTCTGAGCGAAGGCGCGCTGGCGTCTCTCGCTTGCGTGCCAGCCTTGCAGGCACATGGGTTGAGCGACGGCCTCTGTCGGCGTACCGCTTTGTCCCATGGATCAGCGGACGAGCGGCGCTGACGCTCGCATTCGGAAGAACGATCAGGCGCCGGCGCTTGTCGGCGTGCTCTGCGGCCTCGCCGCGGCGCTGTTCTGGGCGCTCGGCTTTGCCGGCACGCGGCATGGCCTCAAGCTCGGCTTCACGCCGGTCGATCTGCTCGTGCATCGCTATGTCTGGTCCGGCATCGCGTTCCTGCCGCTGGTGATACGCGGCGGAATCTCCGATCTCTGCGGCATCGGCTGGGGCAGGGGCCTTGCGCTGATGGTGCTCGGCGGCCCCGTGATGTCGCTGATCTCCTACACTGGCTTTCTGTTCGTGCCGCTCGGCCATGGCAGCGTGATCCAGCCCTCCTGCGCGACGCTTGGCGGCCTGCTGCTCGCGGCCTTGTTCCTGAAAGAGCATGTCTCCTGGTCGCGCATCGCCGGCGCTGTCGTCATCGTCGGCGGGCTCGGCGTGATCGGCGCGGAATCGATCGGTCATATCGGCGTTGACGGCGTGCTCGGCGATCTGACCTTCGTGCTGACCGGGTTGATGTTCGCGGGTTTCGGCGCGCTGGTGCGCCACTGGCGGGTCTCCGCCGTGTCGGCTGCGCTCGTCATCAACGTGCTGTCGCTGCTGTTGCTGCCGATCTACCTCGTGACCGGCGGACTCGCGCGGATCGCGGCGATCGGTGTCGGTGAGAACGCCATCCAGGCGCTGGCACAGGGCGTGCTTGCAGGCCCGGCTGCGCTTTATCTGTTCGCCGTCTCGGTCCAACGCCTCGGCGTCGCCCGCGCCGCCGTTGTCCCCGCCTGCGTGCCCGCGCTGACGGTGCTCACCGGTTGGCTCCTGCTCGGCGAGCCGCCGACACTATTGCAGACGGCGGGATTGGTGACGGTGCTGTGCGGATTCTATCTGGCGCAGAGACAGCGATAGATCGCAGCCACCGGACGGCGCTTACCATTCGATGGTGGTAAACTTGACGCCGCGGCAGGTCAGCTCCCGCCCCAGCCGTTCGGCGCGCTCGCTGGCGGATTTGCCCTGGCGAGTCCGGGGCCTCGGACTCCGATTTCAGGTTCATCGCGCCGATGCCGTCGATCTTGCAGGCGATGTTGTGGCCGTCGGTAGCGTCCTGCAGGCGGATGTTGCGGACCTTGGTGCCACCCTTGACCACGGAGGAGGAGCCCTTGACCTTGAGATCCTTCATCACGATGACGCTGTCGCCGTCGGCGAGCGCATTGCCGTTGGCATCGCGCACGCCGGCCTCTTGCGCGGCGTCCGCGACGGCCTCTGCCGTGCCGCTCCATTCATGGCCGCATTCCGGGCAGACCCAGAGGCCGCGATCCTGATAGGCGTGCTCGGAGTTGCAGGTCGGGCATTTCATCGCGTCGGTCATTATTCGCCTCGTCGCCCGTCACGGGCGCGCCGCACGCTGTCCGTCGGATAAAGACGGATTGGGAGCAAATCCTTTACCATGGCTTTCAGTCCTGGTCGAACCCTTGGAAATTTAGGAGTTCAGGAAAAACTCTGCGGTATCGAGGTCCGGAATTTGCGGCTGCGACGTCGCCGCGCAAGGGGCGTCCCGTCATGAGCGAGCACCGCGCCGCCGTCAGACATCACATTTTGCGGACCGGCATTGTCGAATTCGACAACGGCACCGGCAAGGTCATCAGCGCGCCCTGCACGATCCGCGATGTCTCCGGCACCGGCGCGCGCCTCGGCCTCAACGCCTCGCTCTGGGTCGCCGAGCAGTTCACGCTGGTCTTCAGCAGCGGACTGCGCAAGGACTGCCGGGTCGCCTGGCGCAAGGGGAGGCTGATCGGCAGCGCGTTCGCGGACGGCTATGCCAGCGCCGACGAGCAGGCCGTGATGATGACCGCGGACGAGCAGTCCCGGCACCGGCTCGGGATCGGTGCGCGCGTGAGAAGCGCGCGCGAGAGGCGCGGCTACACGCAAACGCAGCTCGCAGAGCTGATCGGCGCCACGCCGGTCTTCGTGTCGCTGGCCGAGCAGGGTGAGGCGGACATTCCGCTCTACCAGCTCATGCACATCGCCGATCTCCTGATGGTCGGCCTCGACGGGCTCGTCGCGGGGGCGGCGCCTGAGGATGTCGACGCAGCGTAGGTGGCGAGCCGTCAAAACAAAAACGTCGAAAACAACCCCATGCACAGTAGAAATCTCGAGGGATTTCAGTGTGTTGGAAATCCGAAAACGTTGGTATTGGGCCTCCGCGCCCGGTATCGACTTCGGCGATACCGAATCGAATTTGACTCGTCGGGCAAAACAGGGGCAGTATGGCATGATGGCGCCGCAGGAAGCTGGTGGCTTGCCAGCTGCGGAGCGACATGCCGAAAAAAGCAAAACCAAAAAGAAAACTCAAGACCTACCAGACCTCGCTCGGCTTCTACGACCAGGCGATCGCCGCGCCCTCGATGAAGGCGGCACTGGACGCCTGGGGCGCCAGGTCCAATCTGTTCCATCAGGGCGCCGCGAAGGAGACCGACGACCCCGACATCGTCGCGGCAACGATGGAGAAGCCGGGCGTGGTGCTCCGGCGCCCGGTCGGATCGGACGGCCCGTTCACCGAGCATTCCGAGTTGCCGACCGATCTCGCTGACGACGAGGCCAGGCCGAACCGCAAAGCCAAGCCCAAAGCGAAGTCCAAGCCGAGAAAGCTTCCGGCGAAGGCTGCAAAGGAACCATCCCGCAAGGTCGACGATCAACAGGCGCGCAAGGCCGCCGCGGCGTTCGAGAAGGAAGAGCGGCGGCGGGAAGCCGAGCGCCGCAAGGAGGAGGCCGCTCGCGCCAAGGAGCGCGCGCGCCGCGACAGGGCGGTCGCGAACGCGCAGGCGGCGCTGGACGACGCGAGGCGGCAGCACGAATCGCGGGCGGAGGCGATCGAAGCTGAGCGCGCGGCGCTCGAGGAGCGTGCCGAGACGGAGCAGAGCCGGTGGGACAAGCAGAGGATGAAGCTGACGGAGGCGGTGCGGCGCGCGCGGGAGTAGGGGCCGCGGTCGACAGTCTGGATTGCTCCGCTCCGCTCGCAATGACGGCGGGGCGGCCGGCATCGGTCATTCCGGCAAAGCTTGATCGCAAATTCGCTTGCCTTGCTTGACGTCCTTTTGCACTCTTGGGGGAAGGAGACCAACGCATGAAGATCATGACTGTCGCGTGTGCGCTCGGAACCGCCCTGGTGCTGTGCAATCTCGGGATATCGGATGCCGAAGCCCGGGCGCGG
The DNA here is from genome assembly GCF_032917965.1 of Bradyrhizobium sp. BWC-3-1. Classification (NCBI taxonomy): domain Bacteria; kingdom Pseudomonadati; phylum Pseudomonadota; class Alphaproteobacteria; order Hyphomicrobiales; family Nitrobacteraceae; genus Bradyrhizobium; species Bradyrhizobium sp. BWC-3-1. The sequence goes on along the minus strand of NZ_CP136625.1, from coordinate 5,127,883 downwards.
AAGGCGCGAGTGGTGGATGAACAACGGCTGAGGGTGGATGTCCCCGTGCTCCGGCCGACGCCGTGGGATTACAATATCGTTCCACGCTATCGTTATCGCCCGGAAGACGACCGGGTCGATCCCTACGGCCCGCCCTTGGTATCGTCATATGTCCGCTACGAGGGATGGCGCTGGCCGTACTGGTGGTGAAGGCCACCGACGGACGCGGAATTGATTGGCTCCTGTAGCCCGGATGAGCGAAGCGATATCCGGGACGTTGCCGCAGCATTCCCGGATGTCGCTTCGCTCATCCGGGCTACGCTCCTTTGCTAGTCGCCGTCCTCCGCGGCGAGCCGCACAAACTGCCGCTTCATCGCGTTGACCCTGGCGACATAGCTCGCGACGAGGTGATCGCCGCAGCGTTCGTCGGCGGCCATTTGAAACTTGCGGCGTGCGAAGGCCGTTGCGGGGCCTGCGCCGCAGAGATGGATGAAGGCGGCGAGATCCTGCCTCTCGCGTGCACTCGCCTTCACATCGCCCGCGCGGGCGAGAACATCGGCGAGATTGCGGTCGAGATACACCGATGCCAGCTCGATGGCGTGGCTCGGAATCGCGCGGCTATAGAGGAAGGTCGAGCCGCAGCCGGCCTCCGTGACCGCGTTGCCACGAACGCAGAACCGCGCGGCGTCAGCATAGGCTGCGTCCAGCATCTGGAAGAGGCCGACGGCGCTCGATGCGGGCCGATAGATCGCGAGCGGATTGAAGCTCCATCGCCAGCGCCAGTAGGTGCGCGCGAGCGGATTGCCCGATGTCTCGACCTGCGCCAGCGCGGCCAGCAATTCCGGCGTGATCGTCGCGGTGGAATGCTTGCGGAACAGCGGCCCGTATCGCCGCCACGTGTCCGATGGCTCCTTGTCGAGCGCATGGCCGACTAGGACGAACAGCTCGGTCGGCTTGCGCACCGTTTGATAGGCGATGTTCACGAGGACGAGGACCGCAAGCAGCATCGCCGCGCCGCCCGCGATCCGAACCATCCGCGGTGCGCGGGCGAAGGTCTTTCGCATCGATCGCGCGCTACGCCGGAGCTTGCGAAGGCGAGGGAGGGGGCGCTTGCTTTGTCCTGGCATCGGTCTACTGGGAGTGCATTGCGGAGGCTTTGTACCTGGTTAACGCTGTCACCAGGCCTTGAAATCCGGCTTCTTTTTCCTCTGGTCGCCTGTTTTCAAGTCGCCGCTCCGTACTCCCACGGCAGCTCGAATCCTTGATGGAAATAACCCGAGGTTGTACTGTGCGCCGCAGCAGGGTTAATTTTGTGTGAATGGATCGGCTGGAATGACCGTAATCGAAAGCGTGGTGCCGGCGGAAGCTGCGGAGCGGAAAATGCCGCCGGGCGTACTGGTCGAAGGTCCCGTGGTCGACGCCAAGTTTCGCGATTCCTACATCTCCTTCGTCATCATGATCGGTGGGTCGATCGCGGCGCTGGTCTGGGCCTTCTGGCAAGGCATTGGCTGGGTGGAGGTTTCGGTCTTCGCCGGCACGTTCGCGCTTTCCACGGTCGGCATCGGCTTCATGCACCGCTACTTCGTGCACCGCAGCTTCCGCTGCGGTCCGGTGATGCGGACGCTGTTCGCGGCCATCGCCACCATGGCGGTGCAGGGCTCGATCCTGAAATGGGTGAGCAATCATCGCCGGCATCATCTTCACTCCGACAAGCCCGGCGACGTCCACAGCCCTTACTATGACGGCGACGGCAACCCCTATGTCACCTTCGCCAAGGGGATGATGCATGCGCAAGGCGGCTGGGTGTGGGACCAGGCCACCACGGATGCCGAATACTACGCCAAGGATATCCTGGCCGATCCGATCGCCATGTTCTTCACCAGGACGCGCTGGTACTGGTACGCGCTCTCGGCAGTGATTATTCCGGGCGCGATCGGCTACGCGTTTGGCGGCGTGCACACGATGACCGGCTGCATCCTGTTCTCCGGCCTGTTCCGCAGTTACCTCATGACCATGGCGACATCACTGGTCAACTCGGTCTGCCACAGCGACGGCCGCTACGGCTACCGCCGCTTCGATCTCGACGACGGCACCACCAACGAGTTCGTGACCACGATCCTCACTTTCGGTGAAGGCCTGCACAACAACCATCACCGGTTTCCGCGCGACGCCTACATTTCGCACGCCTGGTACGAGATCGACATCAACGGCCTGATCATTTTGGGACTCGGCAAGCTCGGGTTGGTGCAGGACATTTTCTCTGCCGGAAGCCGGACGCTTCGCTCGGGAGATCCGGACGGCGGAAAACGTCCAGTGGCAGATACCGAAGCGATGGTCTGAAGCATACGGGCTCGGTGTTCCACTACGCCAAGGGATTCGGCCACACCAATCTGGTTGTGTGGTGAGGCGGTTGGCTCACTGGCGCGGGCGCTTTGATGACCCACGGGGCACAAAGTTAGGCCGATGAACTATCTGGATCTCATGGACGACCGACGGCCACCGGCGCCCTCCAACGCCATCCGTGCGCTGGAGCAACACATCGGTGCGCCGTTGCCCGCGCCCTACAAGGAGCTACTGGCGCAATCGGACGGCGGCGGCTTCGACCGCTGCGGCGTCGAGCTGCCTTGGCGCAACGACCGCACCGTTTTGGACGTGCTGTTCACGACGCATCCGACCGACAGCTACGGCGTCATCGACAATTACGATGTGTATCGGGGCATGAATCGAATTCCCCGACTGAGCTGCCCCTTCGCTCCCGATCCCGGCGGCGACCTGTTCCTGCTGAGTCTGGAGGAGGACAGTTATGGCCAGGTCTTCTACTGGGATCACGAGCATGAACCGGTGGACGGTGGCGACATGTTCGCCGATTTCCCGAACACAAACTCGCGCCCGATCTTGAAACCTTCATTCTCGGCTTGGGAGAGGGGTGAATGGATATGCAGCCGTTCGGGCGGATTGAGCCCTTGCGAAACCCATCATGATCGCGTGGGGCCGAACGACAAAAGGGCGGCCATAAGCCGCCCTTTCGGTTTGCGCGTCATCCGTCGGATTTCGCTTAGCCCTCGATGATATAGACGATCTCGTGGGTGTGCGGACGAAGAATGACGTACCTGCCGTGCACCAGAATGAACTCGTATCCGCGCCACTCCGGATAGATTTCGACGATGCGGCTCGGGATCGCATGATAACGAACGCCTGCCGGGACGGTGGTGCCGATCGAGATGTTGAAGTTCACGTTGGTGACTTCCTCGACCTTCTCCTGCTTGATGGCCGAAGTGATCTGGGTACGCTTTTCGGCGGGAGGCGCCGCGACCGCCGTGGTAGCGGCATTGCCGGTCGTCTTGCCCTCGGGCGCCGAAGGCTTGCTCTCGGCGGTCGGGGTCTTCACGTCCTTCGACGTGGTGGCCGGATCGGGCGCCTTGGTCATCCCATTCGCCTTCATCTCGCCGGGCGTCTTGCTGTCGGCAGTCGGCTTCGAACTGGTGGCCGGGGCCATTGTTTCCGTGGTCTTCGCCTTGCCATCGGCCTTGACGTCGCCGGAGTGCTTTGCGTCAGGCGCGCCCTGTGCGTGCTGCGGCGTTGCCGCTGCCGGCGAGCCGTGCGGTGCCGCGGTGGGGGCGTCCTTTGCTGTGGGTGCATTCATCGGTGCCGCGGTTTCGGCTTTCGGCGAAACGGCAGCGGGGGACTCCGCACCCTTGGCGCCGCCCTGATTGACGCCTTGAGCCATTGCAGTGCCGGTCGCAGCGAACAACGCCACAACGGCGACGGAAGCCAGCAAAGTATGTTTCATCTGATCTCTTTCAATTCATTTGAATATGATGCCGACGAACGTCAGCCATGGGAACGAACGGTCTCGACGGGCTGCAGTTCCGATTCTATTTCTGGTTTAAAGACGATTGATGCCTCGATATCCGAAAAAGCTGCAAAATAGATGAGTCGGCGATAACAAGAGCTTTGCATCCCGCGTTGGCTTGTACGCGACCGATGAATTTCAAACATAAGTTGTAATCGGAAGGAACTCTTGCTCGATGGGGCTGTTGTGTCAGTGATCCCCGAGCGTTGCGAGATCGAACCTCCGATCCTCGCCTGAGTTAAAGACCGCAGTCGCGTTGTGAGTGCGACTCGGCGCGAAGCGTCCTCCGTGCGTATCAACCGGAAACCTTCATGAACAACCCCCATGTTCGCAATGCCATTCAGATCGACCGCGGCTCCAGCCTGGCGATCTCTCATGAAATAGCAGACCGCCTTCGGATCAGGCTTCGGGGTGAGCACGACCCATTACCGCGACATCTGACGGCCCTGGTCGACCGGATTGCGCAGATCAGCAGCCATTTCAACCAAGTGATCGAGGTCACAAAATGAGAATGTCCGGCGAAAGCCTTTTGGTGATCTTGTTTGTCGGTCTCGTCGCCGGCTGGCTGGCGGGCCAGATCGTCCGCGGGACCGGCTTTGGGATCATCGGCGATATCATCATCGGAATCCTGGGCGCGTTTGTCGGCAGCTGGTTGTTGCCTCAGCTCGGCGTGCATCTCGGCAGCGGCATGATCAGCGCGATCGTCAACGCGACCGTAGGCGCGGTCCTGCTGCTCCTCGTCGTCCGGCTGGTGCGCGGTGGTGGTGGATGGGGAAGCAGCTGGCGCGGCAGCTGGGGCCGGCGTTGGTGACCCTTGCTCACGCAGCCGCATCAGGCGCCGGTGAGACGCCCGCGGCAAAGACGCTCGTGATGACCTCCGGATCGGATCCAGCATGTTAGACTTTTCGAATGCATCTTTTACGCCTGAAACCATCGGCATCATGAAAACTGCGCTGGACACGGCGGTGGCGTCACTGCCGGCCCCGGTCAGCTCCGCGCATGTCCGGTCGATCGCGGAAACAATCCTTCGCACAGCGAAGGAGGGCGAGCGAGACCCCGCTGTCCTGGAGCGCATGGCGTTGATGGAGCTTCAGATCTCGCCGCGTGATTGATGCCGCGAGCGTGCGTGCCGGCGCAGAAGGGCTCGCGTTCATTGCCGTTCCCTGATGTTTCGATGGAACTCTGGGGCGGCGGAAGCATTCATCTCTGCCGCTATCACGCGGCTCCTGGAGAATCCCCAACATGATACGTCATTTGTTGATCGGCGTTGCCGCGTGCGCAATCGCGGCAATGTCGACATTTTCCGCTTCTGCCATGCCCCGCGTTGCGGCTGAGACGTTGGTCGCTGGCTCCGACAGTCCGGTGATTCTCGCGCGCGGAGGCCATGGACATGGCCACGGTCACATGGGACGTGGCGGCCGCGGTCATCACTACGGCTGGAGCAGGGGCCGTCATCGCGGTTGGCGCTAGCCGCACCAACGCAACATCCGGGACCGCCTTCGATTGGCGGCTCCGTAACGTCAGCTCATCCGCCCCGCGGGCTCACCAATCCGGATCCCCATAGTAGGGATCGACCATATAGGGCGGGGGCATCCAGGGCCCTCGCGACGGCCGGGGTCGCCGAGGTGCGGCCGCTTGCACGTGCGGCCGTGCGGGCGCAGCGGTCTCGTTGGTGATCACGCTACGCGCGGCGGGTTTCGCGGACGCAGGTGCGGATGACGATGCGGATGACGTCGTCAGCTCCTTTTGCAGCGCCTGGACCTGTGCGGCAAGGCGCGCATTGGCCGCCGCATCCTTCTCCTGCGCCGCCTTGAGCTGCTGAATGGTGTCGGCCTGCTCGCGCAGCGTCTGCTCGTTGCGGCTTTTCAGTTGCTCGAGCTTTCCGTTGATGTTCGCAAGCTCGCTGGTGATGGACTTGAGCGATTGCGCGAGATCGGACGACGAGGGGTCGGGCGTCGTGGCGCCCGTTGTTGGAGCGTCGGGTCTTGAAGCAGCTGGTCTTGAAGCGTCAAACCCTGCATTGCTCTCCGTGTCCTTGCCGGCCGGCGGCGCGGGCACCGTGCCGGGCTCATCCGCGGCAGCCAGTTGCACCGCCGGCGGTTGCGCCGGAGTTTCAACCGCGGACGCTTGGCGAGGCTCAGTCCCGGCCGGCGGAGCCCATCGCGCCATGATCGATTTGGTCATAGACCTGGCCCGATCGCTGTATTGCGAAGCGAAGGCGGCGCCGAGAATGCCGATCGCCAGCACGAGGCCGACCAAAGCGCGCAGCATGGGCCGATCTCCCCTCAGGCCTTGACTGCGAACCCTGCTATCCGGCGCCGGCGCCGTGCTCTTGAGAGTCTTGGCCTCGGGAGCCTTGTCCTTGGGAGTCTCGACAGCCTCCGCACCGGCGCTTGCTCGCGAGGCCGCTGGGATTTCGCTGCCGCGTTCCATTCCGGAAACCAGCCGGTCCAGCCGCGCAAGGTCTTGCTCCGCGCTCTTGATCCGATCGTAGGCCCGCGCCAGCCCGCCATCGGCGCGCCCCTCGTCCGGCTTGGGGGCGTCTGGCTTGTGGTCGTCAGGTTTGGGGTCGTTCGTCTCGGGCACCGATGCGCTCTCGCTTCCGTCGGGCGTCAATGGAAGTGTGGCAGTCCGATCGGAACGATAGGTCTCGCCGCTGTCCAACACAACGCGCGTGCGAAGGAGAAATTATGGCGAGGCCTCGGGGTGGGGCGGTCGCGGGGTATGCAACGGGCGCCCTTGATCTGGATCAAGCATGCAGCGCCCGACCGTCGCCACCGTGCAGACATTCATCGGAAGGAACACATGGTTCAGACAAGAGCGATCGTCCTTGGTGCCTTCGCGGCCCTGCTGCTGGCCGTGCCGGCCAAGGCCCAGGTGCTGGTCGACGTTTCCAAGATCAGCTGCGACCAGTACATCACCCAGCGCATCACCCACATGCAGACCGTGAACGTCTGGCTCGCCGGGTTCTACGCCGGCCGCCGCAACAATCCCGTCGTGGATACGCAAGCGCTGAACAAGAACGGCAACAAGCTCTCGCGCTTCTGCGAGTCGCATCGCGAGATGCCGCTGCTGGAGGCGGTCGAGGCCGATACGAAGTAGGGGCGGGGCCGCCCAGCCTCGGAGTGCGGGCAGTCCTATCGCCGGAAGGAGAGGTTGCGCCGCTGTCCCCCCAACGCGCGTGCGAACGAGAAATTATCGCGGGCACGGGGGTGGGGCGTGGCATTGCCGAACCGGCATGCGTCGCGAGCGTCAGGTACATGACCGAAAGCGGTGTGGCTCCCGCTGATGCCCTATGTAGGTAAAGCGTGACACTTTCGCTGTCTCGTTATGAACCCGGCCGCCAGATCGCAAGGGCCCGCATTGTTCTAAATCAACAAACCCGCTCATTAGCGAATTGCGCTGACGCACCGTCCCAATCCAGGAAGGAGAGTGGACATGTCGCGCCGAACCATCGTTTCACTTACCGCATCCGCAATCATTGGCATCGCCTGCATCGTGACTGTTTCGACTGACGCCTTCGCCTATCGAAGAGGCGTCGGGGTTGGTCGGGTTGGTGTTCATCACGGCGGTGTCTATCGCGGTGGCGTCTATCGTGGTGCAGCCGTGCGCCGCGGAGTTGCCGTGGGCGTCGGAGCTGCTGCGGTTGGTGCGGCAGCTTACGGGGCTTACGGAGCCTACGGCGGCTATCGCCGCTGCGGCTACGAACCTTACCCGCCTTGCTACTAGCCGGTCTTTGCGCAGCGGCCAGAGCACCGTCGGTCGGCTGTGCGCGGAGCACCTCTCTCCGAGTGGGGAGAGGTGATCCGAGTTCCGGGCCCGCACACACGCGATCCGAGCTGTGCTCGCTTCACCGTGCGTATTGGCGCGTCTGTTGCTCGACAGGTCGACTTCTAGCGAGGCGCACGTGCCATCTTCGCCGGCCGCGACCAGGAGAGGTTGAACGCCGATAAATCTATCAATGCGTGCAATTGGGCAATCGGGAAAAAGCGGCAAAACTGCGGCTGTCAAGGATACATCAGAGTAGAACGGAGCTTATCCCCGTAATAAACCCGATGCTGTTAAGGGTTCGGGGTGCGTATGGGAGATCAATAATGGCAAATGTCGAACAATTGCGCAGGCGGGACGGAGTAAACTTGGTCCAGCTCGAGGAGGACATTGCATCGATACGCTCGGGAAGCTCTCTTGCTTCCATTGCTCTGCCTGATTACGTCGAGCACACCGCGGGCGTGACGCGCGTCGGCGCGCTCAGTGCAGAGGCGGTCGTTCGGGACTATGAGTCCGCTGCAAAAGAGATCGAGGCCATGGGCACCGAGTTGATCGACGCCGCGCAAAAATGCGAGGCGCTGACTGCCCAGGTCCATGATGCGATCGCCTTCATGCGAGAAACGGCGGCGGAGTATCGTGAAGAGGGTCGGAAGATCTTCAAGCGCATCGAAGAATGCGCGCTGTTCACCGAAGACGTCCGCAAGACATGCGAACAGGTCAAGCGCAGGATGGTCGACGTCTCGCTAGGCTCATCGTCCAACGAGGAGTTCGCACCGCAACAGCCCGAGTTGAGCGGGATCGCCGCCAAGGTGTCGATGAGCGAGATACGGTGAGGCGGGCGTAGATAGCGCGTAGGCTGGGTTGAGCTCTAGGTCGTAGGATGGGTTGAGCCCTTACGAAACCCTTCATCTCTCGCCGATCGAGCGGTGATGGGTATCGCTTCGCTCCACCCATCCTACGAGCTGGAGCCAACAATCAATAGCGACCGCCGTGGCCCTTTTGCTGCGTGATCCAGTCCGACAATGTTTTCGGCGTCGATTTCGCAGTCCGGCTCGGTGATGCCTTCGGATTGTCGCGAACGCCTTTCGTCGGACGGGTGCGCGGCGCTTCCGTTCCGTTGACGCCCTTCCGGCCAGCGATCGATGCCTCCGCGGCTTCCTTCTCCAGGCGCAACTGTTTCAATCGCGCCATCTTGAGGCGCTCTGCCTCGACTTCGGGCCGTTCGGCAAGCTGCGGCTTGTGTTGAGCGACCTCCGCCGGGACGATGACACCGATAATGGTTGTCTCGCCGAGCGCCTTGCAGGCTTCGAGCCGATGCAGTCCCTCGACCAGAACGAGGCGGTCTCCGTCGAGCCGGACGGAAATGGGTTCCTGTTGTCCGATGTCCAGCATACTTTCAGCAATCTCCCCGACGATCTCGGGCTTGATGGCTTTCTTCTGCTTCGTGGGAACGAAGATCTTCTCGATCGGGAAGCTTTCCGGTTTGGGCATAACTTGACTCCGCTTCTACCGGGCCCGTCGGAACCGATGCCGGCGGTGGTCGGAGTTTAGGAGGGAAGGGCTCGACCGCAAAGGTAATTTCGGCAGCGGGGTGTTGATGACTCGTAGGATGGGTTGAGCCCGTGCGAAACCCATGCCTTCCGTGGATTTGGCGGCGATGGGTATCGCTTCGCTCCACCCATCCTACGCTCTGTCGCCGCAATACCGAGCACATGTCGCTCTCGTAGACCTCGGGCTTTGCCCACAGCTTCAGCGCGAGACATCCGCGGGCGGATCGGCCAGTTAGGCGGCGTGTTCCGTGGATCGCGTTACATCGCCGCGTCCCGCGAGAAGGCCGGCAACGGAGATATCTTCGTCGAGCGCTTCCCAGTGCAGGCCGACGCGGCTGAGCTCGACCTGGTTGCGTTCGTCTGGCGTTGCATGGAGCAGGCGCGGAAACCACGCAAGCGGGATCCCGAGTGTCCTTCCATCGGACAGTTCGACCCACATCGTGTGTTCGTCAAAGCGAGCGCTAGTTGCCGAAATGGTCATGCCAGGCCTTCAGAAGAAGCTCGCGGTTGTCTTCCACGACGCGCAGGATATTCGAAAGTTCCCGCGGATTGAAGCCATAACTGTCGGCTATTGATATGCCAGGCTCAAGCCAAATCTTGGCGTCCCGGCCGCCGCCTTTGACATGAATATGGGCAGCTCGGGTGGCTGCCCCTCGTTTGAGAAGAAGTAGTAACGCAAGCCGCCCTGGCGCAATGCAACTGGCATCAATGCCTCCGGGCGGCTTGCGCTATTGGTATCAGCTACACCCCGTCGTGCTGCCGCACGTATCGCACTTCATACACGTGCCATTCCGTACCAGCGTGAAGTTGCCGCACTCGCTGCACATCTCGCCCTCATAGCCCTTGGCTTTGGCTTCCGCGCGGCGCTCGGCCTTGCTGGGCACTGCGGTTTGCGCGCTGCCGGCCTTGCTCCATTGCAGGGCCTCTAACTTCTCGGTGGGCGAGAGGTCGTGGGCCACTTCCTGCTTCAGCGCGACCGCGCCTTCCAGGACGTCGCCGGCACGGCCTGCGCCGTGCGACGCGAGCGAGGTGACCTTGGAGCCGCCGGCCGGTGCGCTGTCATTGCCTTGCGCGACCGCGGTCGAGCCGCCGCGCATCACCACGAGGTTGTCGGTGCGGGAGCGGGTGAGGCCGCGCGACACCAGCTTGGAGGCGCGCTGGCCGTGATCATCCGGCTCCTTGCCTTCCTCGACGCCCTTGCCGAGCACGTCGAACCCGGTCTCGCTGGGATCGACATGGGCGAGGTCGAAGCGGCTGAGATAGCTCACCGCCAATTCGCGGAAGACGTAGTCGAGGATCGAGGTCGCGTATTTGATGCTGTCGTTGCCCTGCACGGGGCCCGCCGGCTCGAAGCGGGTGAAGGTGAAGGCGTCGACATATTCGTCGAGCGGCACGCCGTACTGAAGACCCAGCGACACCGCGATGGCGAAATTGTTGATGAAGGAGCGCAGGGCCGCGCCTTCCTTGTGCATGTCGATGAAGATCTCGCCGATGCGGCCGTCGTCATACTCGCCGGTGCGCAAATAGACCTTGTGGCCGCCGACGACCGCCTTCTGGGTGTAGCCCTTGCGGCGATCCGGCATCTTCTCGCGCTCGCGCATCACGATGATGCGCTCGACCAGCTTCTCGACGATCTTTTCCGAGACCTGGGCGGTGCGTGCCGCCATCGGCTTGTCGTAGAGGCTCTCGACCGCATCGTCCTCGTCCTCATCGTCGGCGATGAGCTGCGAGTTGAGCGGCTGGCTGAGCTTGGAGCCGTCGCGATAGAGCGCGTTGGCCTTGAGCGCCAGCTTCCACGACAGCATGTAGGCGGACTTGCAGTCCTCTACCGTCGCGTCGTTCGGCATGTTGATGGTCTTGGAGATCGCACCCGAGATGAAGGGCTGCGCCGCCGACATCATGCGGATGTGGCTCTCGACCGAGAGATAGCGCTTGCCGACCTTGCCGCAAGGGTTGGCGCAGTCGAACACCGGATAGTGCTCGGCCTTGAGGTGCGGAGCACCTTCCACCGTCATCGCGCCGCAGATGTGGACGTTGGCCGCCTCGATCTCGCGTTTGGTGAAGCCGACGGCCTGGAGCAGGTCGAAGCCGGGGGCCGCGATCGCCTCGGCACCGATGCCGAGCTGGTCGCGGATGAAGTCTTCGCCAAAGGTCCATTTGTTGAAGGCGAACTTGATGTCGAACGCGGTCGGCAGCGCCTTCTCGACCTTGGCGATGGCCTCATCCGTGAAGCCCTTGGCCTTCAGCGTCGAGGCGTTGATGCCGGGCGCGTTGGAGAGCGAGCCGTGGCCGACGGCATAGGCCTCGATCTCCGCGATCTCGCTCTCGCGATAACCGAGCGCACGCAGCGCGGCGGGGACCGCGCGGTTGATGATCTTGAAATAGCCGCCGCCGGCGAGCTTCTTGAATTTTACCAGCGCGAAGTCGGGCTCGATACCGGTGGTGTCGCAATCCATGACGAGGCCGATCGTGCCGGTCGGCGCGATCACCGTGGTCTGGGCGTTGCGATAGCCGTGCTTCTCGCCGAGGTCGAGCGCCGCATCCCAGGCCGCTTGCGCATGCGTGACGAGGTCTCCTTGCGGGCAGGACACCAAGTCCATCGGCACCGGATTGACACTGAGCCCCTCGTAGCCGTTGGACTGGCCATGGGCGGCGCGGCGGTGGTTGCGGATCACGCGCAGCATGTGCGCGGCGTTCTTCTTGTAGCCCGGGAAAGTGCCGAGCTCGGCCGCCATCTCGGCCGACGTCTTGTAGGTGATGCCGGTCATGATCGCGGTCAGCGCGCCGGCGATCGCGCGGCCTTCCTTGCTGTCATAGGACAGACCCATGGTCATCAAGAGGCCGCCGATATTGGCGTAGCCGAGGCCGAGCGTGCGGAACTCGTAGGAGAGCTCGGCGATCGACTTCGACGGGAACTGCGCCATCATCACCGAGATTTCGAGCACGATGGTCCAGAGCCGGCAGAGATGCTCGTAGCCTTCGACGTCGAAACGCTTGGAGGGGATGTCGTAGAACGTCAGCAGATTGGCGGAGGCGAGGTTGCACGCCGTGTCGTCCAGGAACATGTATTCCGAGCACGGATTGGAGGCGCGGATGTCGCCGGACGCCTTGCAGGTGTGCCAGTCATTCATGGTGGTGTTGAAGTGCAGGCCCGGGTCGGCCGACGCCCAGGCGGCGTAGCCGATTTTTTCCCAGAGGTCGCGCGCCTTCAGGGTCTTGGTGATCTTCTTGGTGGTGCGTCCGACGAGATTCCAGTCGCCGTCGGTCTCGACCGCGCGCAGGAAGTCGTCCTTCAGCGACACCGAATTGTTGGAGTTCTGCCCCGAAACCGTGAGATAGGCTTCCGAATCCCAGTCGGTGTCATAGACGTCGAACTGGATGTCCTTGTAGCCCTGTTTTGCAAATTGGATGACCCGCTTGATGTAGTTGTCGGGCACGAGGCTGCGGCGCGCCAGCTTGATCTCGCGGCGCAGCGCCGGGTTCTTCTCGGGGTCGAAGCAATCGTCGCCCGAGCCTTCGCAGTTGACGCAGGCCTTCAGCACCGCCTTGAGGTGCTTCTGGTTGATCTTGGATCCGGTGACGAGAGCGGCGACCTTCTGCTCCTCCTTCACCTTCCAGTCGATATAGGTCTCGATGTCGGGGTGATCGACGTCGACGACGACCATCTTGGCGGCGCGGCGCGTGGTGCCGCCCGACTTGATCGCGCCCGCCGCGCGGTCGCCGATCTTGAGGAAGCTCATCAGGCCGGACGAGCGGCCGCCGCCGGAGAGGCGTTCGCCTTCGCCGCGCAGGCGCGAGAAGTTGGAGCCGGTGCCGGAGCCGTATTTGAACAGGCGCGCTTCGCGGACCCAGAGGTCCATGATGCCGCCCTCGTTGACGAGGTCGTCACCGACGCCCTGGATGAAGCAGGCATGCGGCTGCGGATGCTCGTAGGAGGATTTCGACCGGGTCAGCTTGCCGGTAAAGGGGTCGACGTAATAATGGCCCTGGCCGGGACCGTCGATGCCGTAGGCCCAGTGCAGACCGGTGTTGAACCATTGCGGCGAGTTCGGCGCGACCATCTGCATGGTCAGCATGTAGCGGAGCTCGTCGTAGAAGGTCTGGGCGTCCTCGTCGGAGGAGAAGTACTTGCCCTTCCAGCCCCAATAGGTCCAGCAGCCGGCGAGACGGTCGAACACCTGCTTGGCCGAGAGCTCGCTGACATAGCGCTCTTTCTCGGGCAGGAGGGCGAGCGCCTCGGTGTCGGGCACGGAGCGCCACAGGAAGGAGGGGACGGACTCTTCCTCGACCTTCTTCAGGCGCGCGGCAACGCCGGCCTTGCGGAAGTACTTCTGGGCGAGGACGTCGGAGGCGACCTGCGACCACGCGGTCGGCACCTCGACATTGTCGAGCTTGAACACGACCGAGCCGTCGGGATTCCTGATCTCCGACGTGGTCAGCCGGAAATCGATGCCGGCGTAAGGTGACTGTCCCGAAGTGGTGTGGCGCCGCTCAATCCGCATGGTCTTGCCCCGTCCTATCTTTGACCGGACCGCCTCCGTTCAGGCGTGCCGGGTCATCATTTCATTTCGCGGTGCTCGAGGCCGCCTGGCCCTTGGCATCGCAGCTCAGCCGGTAGACCCGGCCCGTTTTCTCCCGACGCGATTGCTCGATGCGCGCACCGATCATCCGCCGGCACGTCCAGACCCATCCGCCCCAAAGGGATGAGCCCGACATGCGTTCAACGCCCCACAACGTCACGTCTTCAACCATTGCCATCCGGGCCTGTTTCCAGCCCGTTCAGGCGCCCGAAAAGTCCGCTCTCGCCGGGCAGACAAGCCCGTATCCCGCTGCCCTTGTCTGGCTTGGCGGAGTGCTGTTTTGCAGACCCTTTGGGGGAGTGCCGGCGGGACGCAAACACACTCGCGCCGAACGGATCGAAAACTAGGACTCTCCGTTACGCCCGTCAAGAACTAGTGCGAGTTCCTGAATCAAATACTAAATATGGTGGATTATGGGGGATAACAGGGGGCAGGCCCGCGCCTGTTGTTGAGCCAAGTATCAGTGAGTCCTCAGGGATTCCCAACCGAAAAAATTTGCATCTTGGGGTGCCGCTGTGGCTTCACCCCGCTGTTCACAGGGCAGGTATATTTTTGAATCGCGGGCTTGCCTCGGGGGGACTCACGTAGGGCTACGGAAGGTGAGGGCAGGCATGCCCGCCGGGGTGGTGGTGGGAGGCGCGAATCCGCGCCAAGCTGCCCTCGATTTTGCCGGACTACCCACATGCTTGATTCGACTCGGCCGGTGCTGCGAGCGCGCATCGCCCCGGCCGGCCTGATATTCCTCGCCATCACCTCGGTGGGCTGGGGTTTCAATTGGCCGGTGACGAAATTCCTGCTCTCCGAGCTGCCGCCGCTGACCTTGCGCGGGGCGACGGGCGTGCTCGGCGCGGTGCTGCTGGCGGCGCTGGCACTGATCCGCGCTGACAGCCTCAGCGTCCCGCGCGCGATCTGGCCGCGCCTCGTGACCGCCGCGATCCTCAACGTCACCGGCTGGATGGTGCTGATGGGTCTGGCACTGCTGTGGCTGCCGGCGAGCGAAGCGGCGCTGATCGCCTACACCATGCCGGTCTGGGCCTCGCTGATCGCCTGGCCGGTGCTCGGCGAGCGGCCGACCTTGTTGCGCACCATCGCGCTGGTGATGGCCTTTGCCGGCCTGGCCTCGATCATGGGCGGCAACGGCTTTGCCGCCACTGCGGACAAGCTGCCGGGCATCGTCATGGCGCTGTGCGGCGCGCTCGGCTTCGCCGCCGGCACGGTGTTTTCGAAGAAGTACCCGATCCGCCTGCCGCCGATCACGGCCGCGGCCTGGCAGATCGGGATCGGCTGCCTGCCCATCACGATCATCGGCCTCGCCATCGAGACCACGCATCTGGAGCTGGTGACGCCCGTCGGCTGGTGGCTCCTGGTCTATTCAACCGTGGTGCAGTTCTGCATCGCCTATGTCAGCTGGTTCGCAGCACTGGCGCGCCTGCCGGCCTCCGTCGCCGCGATCGGCACCATGGCGGTGCCTGTCATCGGCGTCGTGGCGTCCGCGATCGCTCTCCACGAGCCGCTGGGGGCAGGGCAGATCGCCGCGCTGGTGTTCACGCTGGCGGCCGTGGTGCTGGCGACGCGGTAGGGCGTATATTCATGAGCGGCTGGCCGCCTGGACTTCCGGTTCATCGTCAACATCGGCCGGAGAGCGGAAGGTCTCCGAGCTCGCAGATGGGCCAAGAGCCGACCTGCCTTGCGGGGGATTGTCTCTACCAAATCGGTTGGCGAACTCTACGACCGCTGCTGCAACATCTTTACGCCTGGCGTCCGTGCGTGTGAATCCCAGCGGTCCTGTGAACCTGATAACCACCTTTTCAGGATTGGATTTCGGCCGAGCATCGGTCGTCCAAGATAGCTCTCTGGCCCGGACCTTGACAACATCGCGACTGGTGCACGCGGACTCGATCGATGAGAATATCTGCTTTGCTTCATCGACCGAAAGCTTCATCGATTGACACTCACCAGCGCCGACCGACACAAGGGTCAAACCAGACCGTTCGACGCGGAAGTACAGCCCATTGGTCAGCGTGACTTTTTCCTTAGGTCCCAACTCGGCGCCAATACGGGCCAGCGCTTGAGACCCAACTCGCGACAGGAGCCGTCCCAACACTTCAAAAAAGACTTTGATCTTTCGGTGATCATTCATGGGTCGGGCGCCATCGTACGTGGTCCGATGGGGGACAAAAGCAACTCGCCATTGGCAAACAGTACAACATCCGCTTCGGGTCAGCATACGAACTCAACTGAGCAAATCTGGTCCGCCATGCTTCGGGGAGCGACCTCCTGGAGGGCTGCCGCCATCTGCAAACCTTCTCAGAAATACTACGTCTTTTCTTTCTACCCCGGGAGCGAGGTTTCGGAGAGCGTTCGTAGCGAGATATATCTCAAGCCCGACCAGAAGCGGTATTCCCGCGCCCCAAATGTAGATCAGGCCACGCATTGTTGCCTCCGTCAGGATAATTTTGAGCCGCTGCTTCGGGCAGTCTTCCAGGCCAAGGAAGCGGCCACGACAAACGACACGAAACAGAACGCGATCACCCCCAAAGCGCGGACATCGCGGCGCGGCTCGTTGAGCCACACGAGAGCCGCCAGGCAAAGGAGCGCCGGGACCGCGCAGGCTTGTGTTGCGATATACCGACGCCTCAGCGCCAACGGCGCGCGGTCCCCCCAGATAAACGCCTCAACCTGAAACTTGCGAGAAATTGCGTCCGTCCGGGGGAGGCACGACCTATCTAGCTCTGCCACGATGGATTGAAATCCCCATCCGGCAATGCCCAGCAGTGAAAGTCCAAAAAAGAGTAAGAACAGCGACACTTCACGTGTCTAGCAGCTTCAACACAACCGCGCGAGACCAGTTAGTCCGCAATGGGTCCAACAGCGGACCAACGTTGGGATGCCCGACCTCAGGCGAATACTCTGCGGCGGTGGCGAATGCTGGAGGGCGAGCGCCCATAGAGTTCGCGAAAGACGGCGTTGAACCGGCGCACGCTGCCAAAGCCAGCTCGGTAGGCGATCTGGGCCAGTGGTTCAGTCGTCTCGTCAAGTAGGCGCTTCGCCCTCTGTACACGCCTGGTCTTCGCGACCTGTTGGGGGCTGGCCCCGACGTACCGTTCGAACAGACGCGCAAGGTGGCGCGAGCTTACCCCGAGCCGATCGGCCAGTGCGGCAACCGAAGCGTCATCCAAGGCGCCACCATCGATCAATTTCAAGGCCCGCGCGACTGTCGAACGCGTGCCATTCCAGGCAGCACAGAAGGGCGCGGTCTCCGGACGGCAACGCAGGCAAGGTCGGTACCCCGCGGCCTCGGCGGCCGCTGCAGTTTGATAGTAGGTCACGTTACGGGTCAACGGCTGCTTCACCGGGCAAACCGGGCGGCAGTAGATTCCCGTGGTCTTCACTGCCGTGTAGAAACGGCCGTCATAGCGGGGATCGCGCTGCAAGCGCGCGGTGTTGCATACCTCAAAACTGAGCATGACTCATTTTACCGCAGGCCGCAGCCAGAAGAATAGCCCTGAGATGATCAGGTCCGATTCCGGCCAGCGATATCGGTGCGCCCTTCTTATAGAGAAGGTCCAACTTCGCTGAGCACTTGGAGAAGCAAAAATGAACAGCACGAATCCTAAAGAGATCGTCATCAATGCCTGGAAGACTTTTAAAACCCGTGATGCGCAGTTGATCGCGGAGCTGTTTACTCCCGATGCCGAATGGATCGCACCGGCTGGAAATGCCACGGCGGTCGCTCTCAAACACACCGACCACATGATTGGACCGGACCAAATCGCACAGTTTATTGCCTCGGAAATGCATCATCTGTTCTCGAACGTCGACATCTCGTTTCGGGGCATTCATGCCGATGGCGATACTGTGATCGTCGAGGAGCGAATGCGAGCCACTCTTCCTGGAGGCAAGCCCTACGAGAATGACTATTGCTTCGCTTTTGTCCTTTCCGGCGAGCGGATCAAGCTGGTTCGCGAATACATGGACACTTGAAAGGGCTGGCAGATGATTTTCGAGCCGCTTTAAAGGCTGCTTTGGGTCACAAGCGGTCCTCGACCGGCTGCGCAGGGCAGGTCAGCTCTGGGCCACGAACAGACTCCTTTGCTCTTGCCGTGTCCAAGAAAAGCCGCCTCGCGGCGGCCAGATGTCGGAAATACATTTCGATCACTACGCTAGTGCGGACTGCCGCAGAGCCTAGGCTACAATCGGCCGGTGACCCGGTAGACTCGCGCCTCGCCTTCGACGCCGCGCAGCGGCGCCTCGAACTCCTCGACATGGTGGCCCGCCAGCAGCTGGCGAACAGCGGGCGCGGTGTAGAGTGCTTCAGTGAGACAGATTTCGCCGGCGTCGGCGAATGATTGCACCCGCGCGGCAATATTCACGGTCTGGCCGAAATAGTCGAGATTCTCGTTGAGGGTCACGGCGATGGAAGGACCGCAATGTGCCCCCATTTTGAGAACGACGGCGGGCTGGCCGTGCTTGGAGTTGAACTCTCCGATGTCCCGCAGAATGTGCAGCGCTGCCTCCACGGCATCCACCGGCCGGAAAAACGCAGCCATGACGGCGTCGCCGATGGTCTTCACGATGGCACCGGCATGCCGATGGGCAATTGCGTCGAGGAGAGCGAAATGTTCGCGGACGAGAGCATAGGCATTAAGATCCCCGAGGCGCTCGTAGAGCGCGGTCGAACCCTTCAGGTCCGTGAACAGGAACGTCACCTGCCGAACGCCGAGGCCCTCCTCCTCATCTACGCGCTCTGAGCGGAAGAGCTTGCGGAACGTCTGACGCGTCAGCAGCATCCCGCCCGAGACGTAGGGATCGAATTCGAGGGTCGGCTTCTCTGGCATTTCCAAGATTTCAGGTGGCCAGTTGATCAGGAGCAGCGAACCGCGCTTAGGGCCGGTGTTGCTGATCTCGAAGATCACAGGCCCCGACGGCACGGCCGAAACGGCGGGCGTGAACCGCTGCCCGTCATAGGTGGCACGAACGATCGTCGGAGTATTCGGCATCTGCACGGCAGTGGGATCGAGCGCGACCGGGAGCGTAAAGCCCGCCTGGGTCTGGACATTGACGCCTGAGACCGCGCCCGGCCCAATATCGGTCTGCAGCGTCGTTGTCAGACCGGACGGCAGATAAGTCATTCCGCGAACGAAACCGCGCAAGACATCGACAAATCGAGTCTGTCCGCCGGGCAGCCGTCCGCTGTTGGCGAACTTGAGCTTCCAGTGCAGATCTTCGATCGAGAGATTGTCGACGTCATACAAGGCGAGGTGCCGAATTTGCGGCGAGACGGAGAAGGACACTTCGATGAAGTCGTCGAGTTCGGTGTGACCCTCGATATCGCAAAGCCCGCAGACGAAATGGCTCCGGAGCGCACGGAGCCTCCCGAAGCTTTCCAGCACCAGACCCGAGTGGGGGCAGAGAATGTCCCAATGCATGTCGACCAGCCCGGCGCGAGCGGCATGGAGAAACAGATCGATCGACTCCGGCTCAGCCACACTGCGATCACGGGCGAACGCCAGCGGATTGGCGCGGTACAGGCTGACCTCGTCACCACTGCGAATCAGCGTTTCGAACTTGGAGATTACGCGCGGGCTCCAAGTGCGGGCCTGCTCGATCTGCGTCATCTTGCTTTCGAGAAGACGCTCGTCAATGGATGTCATCGATCAGCTCCTGACGATGGCAATCTATCAGCTTCGCCCGGTCCTCGCGAGCCATCCGATGCCGCACGGCCTATTGCACTGCAAGGATTTTCAATCCACCCATGTCGCTTATGGGTCAAAGTGCGAAGAACTCAACCTGAGCAAATCTACTCCGCCATGCCTCGCTGGATGGACCTCAATATGGTGCGCCCACGACGTCGCTGAAGCCCCAAAAGCTGACCCGTATATCGGGAGATGCCGCGCATTGCAGTGAGTCCGATCACATGCAGGAACGGTGGTCTGCTCCAACAGGGCCGTTTGAGAAGGGTAGCTTCCAGCGAGGGGACAGAATGGAGAAGTATGGAGGGGCGCCATCGAGGTGCGTGACTATGACCCCGACTGGCCGGTTCGTTTCCAGCAGGAGTGCCGTCGCTTGCGATTTGTGGTCGGTCCGGCGCTCAAGATCGAACACATGGGCAGTACGTCTGTGTCCGGCCTCTCGGCCAAACCGATTATGGACATCTTGGTCGGCCTCCCGAACTTGTTGCGCGCGAAGTCCACGTTTGTGAGGCCATTCGCGCAACTCGGATACACCTACATCCCCGAGTACGAAGCATGGTTACCTGGTGAACTGTTTTTTCGGAAGAGGATGCCTGGACCCTGGACACACCATCTTCACATCATGGAGCAATGCAATCCACGCTGGAGAGATTCCTGCTGTTTCGCGACTACTTGCGCTTACACCCGGAAATCGCTGCCGCGTACGGAAGCCAAAAGAAATCGCTCTCGGATGAATTTGGCAAGAACATCGAGGGCTTTCGCAAAACAAAACATCGGTTGTGAGGGAGATAACCGACAAGGCGCTATCAGCATTCGGGAAGTATTGTTTGCGCTGCCACAGCGACGGGATATGCCGTGCGGCGCTGCTAAGATGTCCGCTTCGGGTCCACAAGCGGGAATGCCAACGAGCAACTCCTTGCTCGAGCCTCACAGCGCAAGGCACGGGTGGAGTTCTCTCCCTTCAGGCGCTTGGCAGGGACCGAGTAAGGAGCTGCCGGCGAGCCTTCTTCAGATCGGTCGCCAATTTTATTTTCTCTCTCAAAACGAGGATTTCGGAATATTCCTTTTGGATCTCTGGGCGGGTGCGAAGTGCTTCAAGCTGCTGGGCGGTCAGTTTCAGTATCGCGGCAATATGCGTACTCTGGATGTGGTGCATGGCAATCAAATCCGCTGTTGGAAAAAACGGAACGGCACGATACAGCGAACTGCGGTGCGGCGTCGCTGGAAATAAACAGCCAGCCTTACTGTCGTTTTTTTTGCAGCGCGTCACTGCCCTCATCAGGTGGGGGGCTGCCGTCTGCTCATAATGAATTTCTTGACCGCATGAATCGTGCGAGCAAGCTGTCGCGGCCGGCGACTACGCGGCGGCGTGACTAGCACAACGAAGAGCAGGTTCAGCAGCAGCCAGCAGCCGACCGCGATGAAAATGTACTTCATAACTCCTCAAGGGTGCCCTCGGAAGAGCACTGCAAGAAGAGCGGCAGCAACAATCGCGAGCCAGATCATCGAAACAACGAAGCTGGCGAAATGCCAATCTACGTCGCGGCGCCTGGTCTGCATTGTGTCTCCTTCCGGAGGCCGTGTGTCGTCGTCTCAGCGGCCTCTATCGTCCTTGCCGTTGGGGCTGCCGTCTCCGCCGCCGTTGCCCCAGCCGTTGTTGCCGTGATGGTGATGGTCGTCGTGGACCGCGCCTGCGCCCGACTTCGCGATCGCATCCGATGTAAGGGATGTCGACAGGAGTAGGGTGATGGCTGGAGGTGTCACCGCCGCGAACTTTCCGCAGGTTCTTAAGAACTCGCGACGGTCGTCCTGATCTGGCATGCGTTTCTCCGTCCAGAGATAAGCCTAAAAATTAAATCACAATAACTGAATTAAATCAATTTAATTTCGTTCCAGAAGAAAGCGGCCCGCCCACTCGCCAACTCCCTCAGGGGAAGCTCGACGCGCTGGAGTCCGCTGTGGTCACAAGCCGCCGACCACGCCGAAGGTGGGAGCTTCCGCTTTGCCTTGGTAAGCCGACGTTTATGAGGTCACGTCCTCGGCGAGAGCGGCTTCGACCGCTCGGCTCGGCGGCAGGCCAAGAGCAGGTCAGGAACTCGCGGAGGCGTTGCGGATTGGCTCTGTCGGCCGGACTGAGTGCCTCCAGCGAGACGGCTATGGCGAGCGACCGCAACACATTCCTCGGCGTCGCGGCGTGCGACCTTGCCCAGCCTCTAGGCGAACCCGACATCGTCATCTTCGGAGCTGCCGACGCCACGCCGCATGTGAAGGGCAGGACCAGCCATGCCGCGAATGGCCCAGCGGCCATTCGCAATGCTTTGCGCGTTTATCAGACCGACCTTGCCAGGTGGGATTTCGACCAAGACGGAATCCTGCTCGACCCGGAGCAAATCCGGGTCGTCGATGGCGGCGATCTTGCCACGTCACCCGAGGCCCCCGAGCAAAACCGGAATGCAATCAGGACCGCCACCAGGAAGATCCTGAAGTCCGGCGCGGTACCCATGCTGCTCGGCGGAGATGATTCTGTCCCCATACCGTTCTTCGAGGCGTTCGAAGACACGGGCAAGCTGACGATCCTGCAGATCGACGCGCATCTGGATTGGAAGGACCAGCGCGACGGCTCAGCACATACGTTTTCCAGCACGATGCGGCGCGCCAGCGAGTTGCCTTGGGTCGAACGCATTGTGCAGGTCGGTTTAAGGGGTATCGGTGGCTCGGGCCTGCAGGAGCTCAGTTGCGCGCGGAACTGGGGCTCCAGGATTTTTACAGCACGAGACGTCAAAAGCCGGGGCGTTCAAGCCGTCCTGAGTGCAATCGAGGACAGCGCGAACTGCCTGATCACGATCGATTGCGACGGCCTGGATCCGTCCGTCATTCCCGGCGTGCTGCTGCCGCAGCCTGGCGGCTTGTCCTATTTCGACGTCATAGACCTGATCGCGGGCGTCGCCTCGAAGGCCAGAATTGTCGGTCTTGATCTGGTCGAATTGGTGCCGGAGCGTGATCCGCAGAATATTGGGGCGATCTGCGCAGCGCGGATCATCTGCAACGCCATTGGACATATCGCCAACCAGAAACGCTAGCCGGTGGGCATGTGTCCGAGCGCCTTGCGGATCATCGCGGCGAGCTGGTTGCGGCGGTAGGGTTTTGTCAGCAGCATCACGCCGTCGTCGAGCTTGCCGTGGTGGACGATGGCGTTGTCGGTATAGCCGGAAGTGTAGAGCACCTTCACGCCGGGGCGGATCGTCGCCACCTTGTCGGCGAGGTCGCGTCCGCTCATGCCGCCGGGGATGACGACGTCGGTGAACAGCAGATCGAACGGCTGGCCGGCCCGGATCAACTCCAGCGCGGCCTTGCCGTCGGGCGCGGCGACGGTCTGGTAGCCGAGGCTCTGGAGCTGCACGGTGACGAAGTTGCGCACCAGCGGATCATCCTCGACCACAAAAATGGTCTCGGCGCCACCCTCGGCCGGCGGTGCGGCAGAGGTGACTGGCTCGGTCATGCCTTCGCCCGGCGGCAGATAGAGCTTGATCGTGGTGCCGTGGCCTTCCTCGCTGTAGATCTTGATGTGGCCGCCGGATTGCTTGACGAAGCCGTAGACCATGGAAAGGCCGAGGCCGCTTCCCTTGCCGACCTCCTTGGTGGTGAAGAACGGCTCGAACGCCTGCTGCTGCACCTCGGCCGGCATGCCGGTGCCGGTGTCGCTGACGGCGAGCATCACGTAAGGGCCGGGCCGCACGTCGGGATTGCTTTGCGCATAGGCCTGGTCGAGCACGACGCGGTGGGCCTCGAGCAGCAGCTTGCCGCCGTTCGGCATGGCGTCGCGGGCGTTGATGGCCATGTTGAGCAGGGCATTGGTGAGGCGGGACGGATCGATGTGCGCGGTCATCTGACCCTGTTCGAGCACGGTCTCGATCTCGATCTGCTCGCCGAGGGTGGGGCGCAGGAGTTTCGCGATGTCCGCGACCGCGGCGTTGATCTCGACGTTGCGCGGCTGCAGCGGCTGCCTGCGCGCGAAGGCGAGCAGATGCTGGATCAGCTCGGCGCAGCGTTCGGCGGCCTCGTCGATCAGGCGCGCCACACGCTGGAGCTCGGGCTGCTGCTTCAGGCTTGCCACCAGCGTCTCGGTATTGCCGGAGATCACGGTCAGCATGTTGTTGAAGTCGTGCGCGACGCCGCCGGTGAGCTTGCCGATGGCATCCAGCTTCTGCGACTGGTACAACTGCCGCTCGGTCTCGCGCGAGGTGGTCGCGTCGTGATAGACCAGCACCGCGCCGGAGACGTTGCCTTTCCCGTCCAGCATCGGCCGGCCGCTGATCATGAGATGACGGGGAGCATTGCCGCTGTGCGGGCGGACGATCATCTCCATGTTCTCGAACGGCTCGCCGCGCAGCACGCGTGCCGACGGCAGCTCGTCGGGCTTGAGCGGGGTGAGGCCGTCGCCGTGAAGCACGGTGGACATCGCGCGCAGATTGCGCAGGTTCATGCCGGTCCGGTGCAGCAGCATGCGCTCGGCGGCGGGATTGGACAGAAGGACATTGCCCTCGGCATCGATGACCAGCACCGCCTCCGCCATGCTGTGAAAGGTGCTCTGGAGCACGTTGACCGAGAGGCGCAGCTCGTCATGCGCGGTGACCAGATGCTCGGTGCGCTCGGCCACGGCGGCCTCGAGCTGCTGCTTGGCGGCCGTGGTCTCCATTAGCGTGCTCTTGAGTGCGCCCTCGCTGCGCCGGCTCTCGCGCATCATCATCACGACCAGCAGCAGGATCACCAGCGCGCCGGCGACGTCGATGCCGAGCAGCACGATTCCGGTGCGGCGCGAATCCTGGGAGCGCGCCGCGAGCAATCGTTCTTCCTCTGCGCTCAAATGGTCGAAATTGCCCATCACCGTGTCCATGAGGCCACGGCCCTCGCCCTTGCCCTGGACTGCTGCAATGCCGGCCTGATCGTTTCCGGCGCGCAGGCGCATCACTTCGGCGGCGATCTCGATCCGGCGCAGCGCCAGCGGCTCGGTGCCCTCGAGCAGCGCGACATGTTCGGGAGTGTCGCGCACGCTGCGCTTGAGATCGGCGAGTGCCGGTGCGATCCGGGCGTGCACCGCCTGGAATTCTTCGCTGAAGCTCGGGTTGCGATAGATCTCGTAGCCACGTGCGGCGCTCTCGGCACTGCGCATCAGCACGCGCAGGTCGGAGATCTTCTTCAGCACCTCGACGGTGTGATTGACCCAGGCCGCATCGGACCGTGACTTGACGTCGAGGCCGATCGAGGCCGCGGTGATGATCAGGAGGATGGCAAGTCCAGCACCGAGAATGACGCGCTGCGTTGGGATCAAGGGACTTCTTTCTTGTCCTTCGGCTGCGAGCCATCGCCCGGCACGGCGATGCATTCCCGGATCGTGGTCAGCAGCGTGTCCGGCGTGAACGGCTTGCGCAGGCAGCGGGTCGCGCCAAGCTCCAGCGCCATCCGGAGGAAGTCGGGAGAGGGCGAGGCGGATGATGCGAAGGCGTAGCCGGACATCGCGATTAGCGGAACCGCCGGCGCGCGCTCGTGAAAGATGCGAATGGACTCGAAGCCGCGCATATGCGGCATGAAGATGTCAACCAGCATCACGTCGAAATTCTGTGTTTCGAGCGCAGCCAAACCCGTTTCTCCGCCGTCAGTCAACGTGACGTCGAAGCCCTGACGTTGGAGGAGGACCTCGATGGTCGCGCCGACCATCGGATCGTCATCAACCACGAGAATGCGCGGCATGACACTTCCCAGTCATCGAAGTCCCCACAGCCAAGTTGATACAGGTGAATCGCGCGTCGGGTCAATTTGGGATTGGATAAGGGTAGATATGCACGGTGCGGTGAATAAAGGTCCGCTCGCATCGATTGTACGCGACACTTGCCGATGACGAATACGAGGCGAGCGAAACAGGTGAGGCGCCTGAATGAAAAAGGCGCCGCATCGCTGCGACGCCTTCTTCTTCAAGTGTTTCAGGTCGTGTTACGGGCAGGGATGACGCTGGCCGTCATAGCCCAGATAGGTGCCGGACGCCGGATCGTAGGACTTGTAGCGCTGCGCGCAGTAGGCCGCGGAGTCGCCGCCGCCATCGGGGACCACGGCCACTGTCGGTTCATCATAGTAGCTGTCGCCGTAATAGTAGGGGTCGTCGTAATACCCGCCGCCGTAATAGGCGTACGAGCCGAGGCCGCCGATCGCAGCGCCGGCCGCGAACCCGGGCCAAAAGCCGCCGCCGTGACGATGATGCCAGTGACGACCACTCCAATTGCCGCCACCGCCCTGCCAGTTGCCCGCAGTCGCGACGCTGCGTGTACCGCTGTAGGACGGCGAGAAGGCCTGTCGGCTCACCGTACCCGCTGCGAAGCTGCCACCGCCCGGACGTACTGCTGCGCCGGCCGCGAAATTGCCGCCGCCGCCGCCGATCCGCGCGCCGCCGAAGTTGCCGCCGAAGTTGCCGCTGCCCATGCGGGCGCCGCCGCCACCGAAATGTGCCCCGCCGCCGCCGCCGCCACCGAAGCGTGCTCCGCCGCCGCCGCCACCGAAGTGTGCTCCGCCGCCGCCGCCACCAAAGTGTGCTCCGCCGCCGCCGACCGCTGCGGCCCGACTTTGGGCAAAGCTCGGCGTCGCCAACGGGATAACCAATGCCACTGCCGCAGCCGTGCTCAAGACTTTCAGACTTTTCATGATCAAAACTCCTTTTCCCGGAAGCAAACCCCATGAAAGGGCCGGAGTTCCTGGGATCACGGGGGTTTGCGTGCGACGAAAAGTTCTCATGGCGACGCTGTATCCGGCATGAACGGATCGCGTCCGATTTGCGGCAGCGTTCCGTGCCGGGGACCGCATCAGCAGCGGGGCATTGCCGCCCGCGCCGAACTGGACATTTCGCCGTCCGGATGGCATCAGGACCCGACGAAGCAGGGCCCTTGCCGCATGAAACAGTTCTTCCTCAAGTTTTTCACCTGGTGGAATGGCCAGACGTTTGGCACCCAACTCTGGACCAAGCGCTACGGCGAGCTGGTCGGCCAGGACGAGCAGGGCAACCTCTATTATCGCACCCGCGGCGGGGCGATCGACCCGGTGCTCGGCTTCGAGCGCCGCTGGGTGGTCTATAACGGCTACGCCGAGGCCAGCCGTATCCCGCCGTCCTGGCACGGCTGGATGCATCACACCGTCGACGTGCCGCCGACGCAGGACAACTACCAGCCGCGCGAATGGGAAAAGCCGCACCAGCCCAATCTCACCGGCACGGCCAACGCCTACCGTCCCGCGGGCTCGACGCTCGCCAGCGGCAAGCGGCCGAAGGCGACCGGCGACTATCAGCCCTGGACGCCGAGCTAGCCTTCCGATTCCCGTCTCAACCCTTGTCGTGGGGGTGGATGCACCCGCATCCGCCTCGCTTTGCTGTGGACAACGGGAACAGCGGGGATGAGTGCTGCGCGGGCATTGCAGCCACGCGGGCGATGCGGCTCAATGGTCGCATCTTACGGAGATGGGAGACCATCGCGTTCGGTTCGGGCAACAGTTCGCGACTGTCCCGAAATGCAGCGGCCGCCGACCAGGACTCGATCGGGAGATAGGCCCCCGGTCTGGAAGCTCCGAAATCGCCCGATGAAATGTGCAGCCGCCGTAAGACAGGAAAGGCCGCTCGGGAAACCGGGCGGCCTTTTTCTTTGATAGAGGGACGACTGGATTTCGCGTGCCCCGGACGCTGCGCGGCACCGCTACGCGATGCATCGCGTCCGGGACACGAGAGTGGAGACTAGGTCATCCGCT
This sequence comes from Bradyrhizobium sp. BWC-3-1, assembly GCF_032917965.1. Taxonomy (NCBI): domain Bacteria; kingdom Pseudomonadati; phylum Pseudomonadota; class Alphaproteobacteria; order Hyphomicrobiales; family Nitrobacteraceae; genus Bradyrhizobium; species Bradyrhizobium sp. BWC-3-1. The sequence continues at coordinate 5,100,681 of NZ_CP136625.1, read as the reverse complement.
CGGCCGCACGCTTCACCGCCTCTAGCCGGCGCGCCTGACCCTGCGCGCCGCGCTCTTTTAGTAATGCCAGCACCTCCGCCGGCGCGGTATCCGGCGAGCCTGCATTGAACGGCGGGGCCGGATTGTATTCGAGCTGAAGCTGGATCGCCTCCGCGGTGGTGCGATCGACCATGATCGACACCAGGGTCAGCGCGAAATCGATTCCCGCGGTGACGCCGCCGCCGGTGATGCGGTTGCGGTCGACGCAGACGCGCGTCTTGGTCGGCGTCGCGCCGAACTGAGCGAGCATCTCCATCGCGCTCCAATGCGTGGCGGCGCGATAGCCCTTCAAGAGGCCGGCGGCGCCGAGAGCCAGCGATCCCGTGCAGACCGAGGTGACGTATTTGGCACCCTCGGCCTGCCGGCGCAGGAAACCGAGCACCTCCTCGTCATTGAGCAGATCGTTGGTGCCGCCGCCGCCGGGCACGCAGATCACGTCGAGCTGCGGGCAGTCGGCGAATGTCGTGGTCGGCGTCAGCGTCAGCACGGAATCGCTCGGCACCGGCTCGACCCGTTTCCAGATCAAATGCAGTTTTGCGCCGGGCACGGAGGAGAACACCTGCAAGGGGCCCGTGAAATCGAGCTGGGTGACGCGCGGAAACACCAAGAGACCGATCTGGAGCGGGGACGACATGAGAGCCTCCAATTATGAGCTTGACGGAAGCAGCCTCTCATGATGCCTTTCCGTCCAGAATGGCATATTTCCCTCGCTTTCGGACATGACCATGATCGGCATCCTGATCTTCCCGGACTTCCAGTTGCTCGATGCGGCCGGCCCGATCTCCGTGTTCGAGATCGCGGCGCGCTGCACGGGCAAGACGACGACCGGGATCCGCGTGCTGGCGGTGAGCGCGGGGCCGGTGCGCAGCTCGTCGGGCGTGGAGATGATGGCGCGCGACTTCAAGTCGGCCAATGCGATCACGACGCTGGTCGTGGCGGGAGGCGCGGGCGTGACGGATGCCGCGCGCTGCGAGGTCACGCGCGCCTTCGTGCAGCGGCTGGCGCGGCGCGGCATGCGGGTCGCGAGCGTCTGCTCGGGCGCCTATGTGCTCGCCGAAGCAGGCCTGCTCGACGGCCGCCGCGCCACCACGCATTGGGGACGCACGCGGGATTTCGTCGCGCGCTATCCCAAGGTGAAGTTCGAGCCGGACCAGATTTTCACCCGCGACGGCAATGTGTGGACGTCGGCCGGCATCACGGCCGGCATCGACCTTGCGCTCGCGATGGTGACGGAGGATCACGGTGAGCAGATCGCGCAGGACACGGCGCGGCAGCTCGTGCTGTATCATCGCCGCAGCGGCGGCCAGTCGCAATTCTCGTCACTTCTGGAATTGAAGACGCCGAACGGCCGCTTCGGCGCGCTGCTGTCCTGGGCGCGCGAGAACCTCGACGCTCGCTTGACTGTCGAAGATCTCGCCGACCGCGCCGGCATGAGCGCGCGGCATTTTGCCCGCGCCTTTGCCGCCGAGACCGGCACGACGCCTTCGAAGGCCATCGAGCGCTTGCGCATCGAGGTCGCGCGCGAGCGCGTGCAGTCCTCGCGCGAGGCGATCGAACTCGTCGCGGAGACGACCGGTTTCCGCGATCCCGAGCGCATGCGGCGCGCCTTCATTCGCGCCTTCGGCCAGCCGCCGCAAGCGCTGCGGCGCGCGGCAAGGGCCGGGTAGGGAGAATTGATCGAGTTGGAGAGCCCGCTTGAGCGGGTGAGCACACTTGGATATTTGAGCAGACTTGCATATTGCGCGGCATTTCGCCCTTTGGACCCGGAACGGACCTCGTCAAGCGAATGCACCCGTTGTAGACGATGTGTACAACACGTACCGTCGCCGATCCGATGCAAGGAACCCCAATGACCGATCGAGAAAAGATTCTGATTGCCCTTCGCGAAAAACCTCTGAAGACCTTCGAAGTCATGAAGCGCGTGAACATCAAGAATCAGGACGACTGCCAATCGCTCCTGTTGAAGATGCGTGACGAAGGCGCCGTGAAGTTTGATATTCACAAGGGACATTGGCGCGCTGCGTGACGACATTCGCTGGGTCACCAGCGGCCTCGCGATGGCAGAGCGGACATGACTTGCGTGTTGGCAAGGCTTGCGGATTGGTTCAGCCCGATGCGGCCTTGCCGCCGGTCGCCGCAGCGCCCGAGGCCTGCGCGCGCGCCGTCAAGCGCCGCGCGATCGGCATCAGCATGTAGGGCGCCAGGTGAATGGGAAACTGCGTCATCGCGAAATAGAGCCAGGTGGTGGGCGGCAGCGCGCCGGCGGTCGCGGCGAGCATCAGGCCCAGATTGCGCTGTGACACCATCAGCCCGAGCGCCAGCGCGCGCTCATAGCCGATGCGGCGGAACAGCAGCGTGGTCACGGCGAGCAGCGTGAAATAGATCGCGAAGGCGAGAGCCGCGAAGCCGATGGTGGAGACCGGCCGGGCGACGAGATCGCTCGCGACGTCGCCCATGATTGCGGTCGCGAAGACCAGCAGGATGACGATGTTGAAGCCGTCGATCGGCTGCCTGTGGCGCTGGATCGCGGCCGCGCCGAAGATCTGTCGGATCACGGTGGCCGCCAGCAGCGATGCGGCGAGGATGCCGAGCAGCTTCAAGCCCAGCGCAGGCGGCGAGATGCTGAGCATGCCGTCGAGGAACAGGCTTGCGAACAGCGATGCCGTGAACGGTACCAGCGCCGTCGCGCTCACCAGCGTGACCAGCACCAGCGTGGCGTCGAGGCCCATCAGCGCGGCCAGCGCCGGTGCGGCCATCATCGGCGAGGCCATGCTCTGCAGCATCAACGCCAGGGCAAGGTCGGGCGCGCGCGCCGTGAGCCCGGTGACATGGACGATCAGCCCGATGATCACAGGCACGCCGATCATGGTCCAGACGGTCGCGGTCGCGACCAGCGCCGGCCGGCGCAGATGGCCGGTGAGCGCGGCAAGGTCGACCCGCATGAAGGAGATGCAGAGCAGAACGAAGATCGCCTCGGTGACGTAGGGGCGCAGCAACGCCCCGAGCGGCGGCACCGCGAGCGCGATGAACACGACGGCGGCCACCGCGCGGGTGCCCTGGCCGCCAAGCCATGTCAGACCGCGCAGGGGGAGGGCGAATATGCTTTGAAGAACAGGCGGCATCGGGAATGGCGTTTCAGGCCAATCCTTTCAGCCACGCGCCGATCTCGCTTACGGCGACATTGGCCTCTCGCAGCAATTTCCCCATCGTGAGAAAGCCGTGGAACTGGCCGGGATAGTGCTTGTAGGCCACGGCCACGCCGGCCTGCCTCAGCCGCTCGGCATATTCGTCGCCTTCGTCGCGCAGGGGATCGGCACCGGCGGTCAGCACATAGGCCGGCGGCAGGCCGGCCAGGTTTGTCGCCCGTGCCGGCGAGGCGCGCCAGTCGTGGATATCGGCGGCGCCGTTGAGATAATGGTCGCGGAACCAGCGGATCACCGAATGCGTCAGCAGCACGCTCGTCTCGGGTTCGCGGTGAGAGCCGTGCGTCATGGCGAAATCGGTTGCCGGGTAGATCAGCAACTGGCCCGCGATGGCCGGACCGTCGCCGTCGCGCGCGGCGAGCGCGACGACTGCGGCGAGATTGCCGCCGGCGCTGTCGCCGCCGATCGAAAGCCGGGAGGCGTCGATGCCGAGTTCGCGCGCGTTGGCGGCGACCCATTTGGTCGCGGCGATCGCGTCATCGATGGCGGCGGGAAATTTGTGCTCGGGCGCGAGGCGGTAGTCCACCTGACCTGCCCCTGAAGTTTCACCCAGTAGCGGTTAGAGTCTCGGCGGATGTTACGCCGTTTGGCGCGGTGTGAGCAACGTGCGATTGGCGGAGCTGGTCGGGGTTGCGGAGCCGATCGCACGTTGCGGTGAGGTAGGCGGCATAGGCCGCAGGGGTCAGATAGCCGAGCGAGGAATGCGGGCGTTGGCCGTTGTAGTCGCCGACCCAATCCGCAATCTTGGCGCGGGCGTGATCGAGGCCGAAGAACAAGGTTTCGTTGAGAAGCTCGTCCCGCATCCGGCCGTTGAAGCTTTCACAGAAACCGTTCTGCGTCGGCTTGCCCGGCGCAATGAAATGCCAGTCGATCTTGTTCTCCGCCGACCAGGCCAGCATGGCATTGCAGGTGAACTCGGTGCCGTTGTCGGAGACGATCATGCCCGGCTTGCCGCGCTGATTGATCAGCGCCGTCAGTTCGCGTGCCACCCGCCGCCCCGGGATCGAGGTGTCGGGGATGGCCGCCAGACATTCCCGGGTCACGTCATCGACGATATTCAGGACCCGGAAGCGACGGCCGCTGGCGAACTGGTCGTGGACAAAATCCAGCGACCACCGGGCGTTCGGCCGAGCCTCGACCAGTATCGGCGCTCGGGTGCCGACGGCGCGGCGGCGGGCCCGGCGCTTGCGCACGCTGAGGCCTTCCTCTCGATACAGACGGTAGATCCGGTTCCGCCCGGACGGCTCGCCCTGCTGGCGAAGCAGCACGAACAGCCGGCGGTAGCCGAACCGCCGACGGGCATTGGCAAGCTCGCGCAAGTGGCCGCGTAGTTCGGTGTCCGGCGGTCGGCACGATCGGTAGCGAACCATCTTGCGGTCAGCGCCGACGATGCTGCAGGCCCGCCGCTCCGACAGACCCATGGCGGCCTGCAGGTGCGCGACGGCTTCGCGCTTGGCGACGGGCCCTACCATTTTTTTGACAAAAGCTCGCGTAGCGCCGCAGCATCCAGCATCTGCTCGGCCAGCAGCTTCTTCAGCTTGGCGTTCTCGTCCTCGAGTTGCCGCAACCGCTTGGCCTCGGAGACGTCCATTCCGCCGAACTTCGCCTTCCAATTGTACAGCGTCGCTTCAGAGACGCCATGCTTCCGCGCCAAATCGGCAGTCTTCGCACCTGCCTCATGCTCAAGCAGCACGCCAATAATCTGCTCTTCCGTAAACTTGGCTCGCTTCATCTGTCCGTCCTTCAGAGGGCCGGACTCTAACTTCAACCGGAGGAAATCGGCAGGGGCAGGTCACACCGAGATCACGATCAGCGCGCCGGCGTCGGCGAGCTGGCGGCAGACGACGTCATGGGAGTCGAGATCGCCGATCACCCAGCCGCCGCCGTGGAAGAACACCAGCGCCGGGGACAAGCCATCATACCGGCGCGGCTCTTTCGGAACATAGAGGCGCGCGGGAATGGCGCCGTGCGGTGCCGGGATCGACAGCGGCGTGACGCGCGCGAGGTCAGGTGGCTCGGGATTGGTCGCAAAGCGCGCCTGCGCGTAATAGGCCCGCGCTTCCGGCGCGGTCAGGGTCTCGTAGGCGGGCCGGCCGGCCTCCTGGAAGGCCTTGTAGACGGCGGCGGCATCGGGATCGAGCACAACGGGCATGGGGAGCGACCTCTGGGTTTCCAGTTATCGTTGGAGTTCTTTTCGGGGGCGGGCCGCCTCGGCCGCCGGAAGCGTGCTCGACTATTCCATCCGGGGGCCGATCTGGCCAGACCGGGCCGGGAAGGGCAGGGATGCCGCCCTTCCCCCGCCGTATTCGCCGTGTTAACCGGATGGCCTGCGAGCGGCGGTAGCCCCTGTAGAATGTCCTCCAGCAAGCCCGATTCGCTGTTGAAGCCGCGCGAGATATGTTTCGAACATTTACCCTGACAGGTCTTGCGGCGCTTCTGGCCGCCACCGCACTGACGGCTGCGACGCCGGCGCAGGCGCAGATCGGCACGATCTTCTCCGATCCGCCGCCGCTGCGGCCGCCCGGCACCATTCCGCGTGGCCAGCCCCAGCCGCAGCCGCAGATCCCCGATGACGACGAAGAGGTGCCGGAGCTGCCGCCGCAGGGCCGTGTGCTGCCGTCACGTCCGATGGCGCCACCGCCGGGCCGGCAGGGCAATGTGATGCCGGGGCCGGTCGAGACCCAACCTCTGGCGCCGCCGCCCGGTTCTAGCGCCGCTCCGCCAAACCAGCCGCCGCCCGTCGCGGTCGCTCCGCCCAATCCGCAAGGCGCCCCGGGTGCGCCCGGTCAGCGCCAGCCACAGCAGAAGGGCGGACCGGGCGGCGCTGTCCCGCAGACGCCGGCGAGCCTTCAGCCGGGCGACGAAGTCGTCACCGAGCCGCCGGCCCAGAAGATCGTGAACAAGAAAGCGACCTTCTCCGGCCTCGACAAGATCACCGGGCGCATCATCAACTTCGACGAGGAGATCGGCGAGACCGTGCAATTCGGGGCGCTGCGCGTCAAAACCGACGCCTGCTACACGCGGCCGGCGACCGAGGCCGCCAACACCGACGCCTTCGTCGAGGTCGACGAGATCACCTTGCAGGGTGAGGTGAAGCGCATCTTCTCGGGCTGGATGTACGCGGCAAGTCCGGGCCTGCACGGCGTCGAGCACCCGATCTACGATATCTGGCTCACCGACTGCAAAGAGCCGCAGCAAACGATTGCGACCGCGGCACCGGATCCCGGCACCAAGCCGGCACCGCCGCCGCCCGCGCAGAAGAAGGCCGCGCCCAAGCAGGTGCAGCAGCGTCCGCCGCAGCCGTTACCGCCGATCCAGCAGCAGCAGCCGGCACCGCCGCCACCTCCTCCGCCGCCCGAGCAGCGGCCGGGTCTGTTCGGTTTCCCCGGGTTTGGCCGCTAGGCCAAATCCCGCGGGGTTTGGTCGATAATCCGGTTATTGCCGCGCGGCGATGATCTCGAGCGCGCGCGCGCCCGGGATCGCTTCGCCGGCCGAGAGCCTCAGGAAATCGCCAGGCTCGCCCGCGAGCGCCTTGTCGAGCAGCGCGGTGTAGCGCCGCCGCGAAATCTCGGCCGCGCCAAAACTCTTCAGGTGTTCGGTGACATATTGGGTGTCGAGCAGCTCGAAGCCGCCATGGATGAGCCGCGCGACCAGATGCACCAATGCGACCTTGGAGGCATCGCGTGCGGTGTGGAACATGCTTTCGCCGAAAAAAGCCCGGCCCAGGCTGACGCCGTAAAGGCCGCCGACGAGGTCCTCGCCCTGCCAGGCCTCGACGCTGTGGCAATGGCCGAGCTCGTACAGCCCGCCATAGAGGTCGCGGATGCGCTTGTTGATCCAGGTGTCCTCGCGCCCGGCTTGGGGTGCGGCGCAGCCGGCGATCGTGGCCTTGAAGGCGGTATTAACGGTGACGCGGAATGAATCCGAACGCACGGTGCGCGCGAGCCGCGAGGCCACGCGAAATCCGTCGAGCGGGATGACCCCGCGCAACTCCGGCTCGACCCAGAACAGGGTCGGATCATCGGCGCTTTCAGCCATCGGAAAGATGCCGCAGGCATAGGCGCGCAGCAGCACGGCTGGCGTGATTTCAGACGGGGCAGAGTCGCGCGAAGTCATGGCGCGCCATAATAGCAGGATCGCAAGGCGGGTGCGATGGGCGGTGCGGATCAGTTCGCTGCGGCAGCAGCCGGCTTGCCGGCGGCAGCCGGGACACGGCGGAACATCAACATGACGCGGGTTCCTGAATGGTTGGGGTCGCGCTCGACCGAAGCGTCGAGCTTGCTGGCCATAGCTGCGACGATACGCTGGCCCATGCCGGTGGAGCGCGGATCGGCCTTGACGTTGTCGCCGACGCCATCGTCGCTGATCGACAGCAGGAGATCGTCGCCCTGCGAGGTCAGCTCCACATGGATCGGGCCGGCGCCGTCAGGGTAGGCGTATTTTACCGCGTTCATCACCAGCTCGTTGACGATGATGCCGACGGCGACTGCACGGTCCGGATCGATCTCGATCGGTTCGGCCTTCAGCGTCAGGCGCGACATCCGGTTGCCCTCGGCCGAGCGGCGCAGATCCTCGAGCAGCGAGTCCAGATACTGGTTCAGGACCACGCTCTTCAGGTCTTGCGAGGTGTAGAGGCGGCGGTGCACTTGCGCGACTGCGGCCACGCGGCCCATCGCATTGGTCAACGCAGCCTTGACCTCGTCCTGCGCGGCGGAGCTGGCCTGCAGGTGCAGGAGGGAGGCGATGATCTGCAGCGAGTTGCCGACGCGGTGGTTGACCTCGCGCAATAGCAGCTCGCGTTCGGCTGCAAGAGCAGCGTAGCGGTCGCGCGAGGCATGGATCTCGGCTTCGGCTTCCTCGCGCGCCTTCTGCAATTCGGCTTGGCGCAGCGCGCCATCGGCCGCGACGTGAAGCAGGGGAATGAAGTCGCCCTTGACGTCCTTGACGAGATAATCGGCCGCGCCCGCCTTCAGCGCCGTCACCGCGATGCTGGAATCCTGCGAGGCCGTGACGAAGACCACCGGCGGCGCGCCCGGGATCGCCATGATCTGCTCCAGCGTTTCCAGTCCGTCGAGGCCGGGCATGTATTGGTCGAGCGCCACCACGTCGATACCGCCGGTCGTGGCCGCGCGGCGGATGTGCTCGAGGCCTTCCTCGCCGCTTGCGGCGTGAACGACCTTGTAGCCGCGCCGTGTCAGGCCGCGATCGACCAAGCGCGCCAGCGCCCCGTCATCGTCGATGTAGAGCAGTGTGGGCGTACGTTGATTCATGGGGCGGCGGGCGGGACCTGGATGACCGAGAAGAACAAGCCGAGCTGCCGGATGGCATTGGCGAAATTCTCGTAGTTCACGGGCTTGGTGATGTAGACGTTGCAGCCGAGCTCGTAGCAGCGTTTGATTTCCTGGGAATCGTCGGTGGTGGTCAGCACCACCACGGGCGAGGCCTTCAGGTATTTGTTCTCCTTGATCTGCTTTAAAATGTCGATCCCGGTCATGTCGGGGAGGTTGAGATCGAGCAGGATCAGGAGCGCATTGCCTTTTTGCACGAGCCCGCTGCCGTCGGGCCCGAACAGGTGCTTCATCGCCTCAGTGCCGTTGGCAAAGGAGATGATCTCGTTGTTGACGCCGGACCTCCGGATGTTCCGCTCGATCAGCCGCGCGTGGCCCTCGTCGTCCTCGATCATGATGATGGTGACGGGTTGAGTCATTGATCCGCGTTCCGGTTGCTGGCGTTCCAGGTGATGGGCAGCGTGATGGTGAACGTGCTGCCCGTATTCAGTTCCGATGATACCGACATGGTGCCGCCGAGGCGACGCACAAGTGCACGCACATGCGCAAGACCGATGCCCTGACCGGGCTTGTCCTGGGTTCCGGCGCGGCGAAACAGGTCGAAGATCCGCTGGTGGTCCTTGGCGTCGATGCCGCGGCCGTTATCGCTGATCTCGAAGATAGCGTAGCCGAGCTTGGTGCGCCCGCGGATTCTGATCTCGCCGGGGACGCCGGGCTTGAGATATTTGATGGCGTTGTCGATCAGATTGGAGAAGATCTGCTCCAGCGCCAGGCGGTCGCTGACGAGATCCGGCAGCGGGGCGATGTGGATCTCGGCCTGCGCTTCGGCGGCCTGATGCGCCAGCGTCGACACGATGGCTTCGATCAGCTCGCGCGTGTCGATCTTTTCCGGCTGGAACTCGCGCCGGCCCTCGCGGGTGAGATTGAGGATCGCCGAGATCAGGCGGTCCATCTTGGCGATCGACGACTTGATGAAGCCCAGCGCTTCGGAAAAATCGTCTGACAGCTGCTTGTCCGGACCTTCGAGTGCGATCTCGCCGTCCGGCAACGGCGGCCCGTCGGCCGGGACATGGGTGAGGCTGCCGATACGGCGGAAAATGTCGCCGCCGAGCTCTTCGAGCTCACTGGTGAAGCCCATGATGTTAACGAGTGGCGAGCGCAGATCGTGGCTGACGATATAGGCAAAGCGCTGGATCTCGTTGTTGGCTTCGCGCAGATCGGCCGTGCGTTCGTCGACCACGCCCTCCAGATTGACATTGGCATCGCGCAGGCGCGCCTCGGCATCGTCGCGGGCAAGGGCCGAGCGCCGCACCAGCCAGATCGAGATCAGGGCCAGCAGCACGACGAGGCCGGAGCCGATGCCGGTCATCGACGCGGCCAGGGTCTGGCTGCGGTCCGAATTGACCGTTCGCAGCCGGAATAGCCGTTCCTCCTCCTGAATCATCCCGGTCGCGACATTGGCGATCGCGGCCGTGGTGTCCGTGGAGGCGATCTCGCGGACCAGCGCTGCGGCCTTCTCCGGCTCGCCGCGCCGGATGAAGTCCATCTCCTGCACGAACTGGCCGAGCCTAGTCTCGATCGCCGCGCTCAGCTTCTCGATGCTTTGGCGTTGCTCCGGATTGTCGCCGATCAGGCGCGTGAGCCTGTCGAGAGCCGGGACGATGGCCGCCACGGCCTTGTCATGGTCGACCTTGAAATCCTCGCCTTGTGTCAGAAGGTAACCCCGGGCGGTGCTCTCGGCGCGGCGGATTTCCAGCAGGAGGGCGTTGATCTGGTTCTCCGCCTCGATGGTGTGAATCACCCATTTGCTGTCGTCTCTCGCCTTGTTGACGAGGTAGACGGAGCCGGCGCTGATCACGGTCAGCACCAGGAGACCGGCCGCGAACAGCAGGATCTGCCAGAATCTACGCCGCCGCTGCGCGTCAGCGATCACGACGGTCTCGCTCGATCAGGCTTGCCGGACTTCAAAACGCCCCCTCGGAACTGTCCCCATCGTGCCAAACGCGATTAGGGCCAAAGGGTTCCACGGGAAAGGACGGCTACTTCGGGGCGGGTTCCGCCTTGTTGGCGAGATATTGTTCCAGCCAGTGGATGTGATAGTCGCCGTTGATGATGTCGTCTTCGCGCACCAGAGCGCGGAACAGCGGCAGGGTCGTCTCGATGCCCTCGACCACCATCTCGTCCAGCGCCCGGCGCAGCCGCATCAGGCACTCGCCGCGGGTCTTGCCGTGCACGATCAGCTTGCCGACCAGCGAGTCGTAATAAGGCGGGATCGTATAGCCCTGATAGACTGCGGAATCGATCCGCACGCCGAGCCCCCCGGGCGGGTGATATTGCGTGATGCGGCCGGGCGAAGGACGAAAGGTCTGCGGATTCTCGGCGTTGATGCGGCACTCGATCGCGTGGCCGATGACCTGGACCTCGTCCTGCCTCGCCGGCAGGTCGCCGCCGGCGGCGATGCGGATCTGCTCCAGCACGAGGTCGATGTCGGTGATGCTCTCGGTGACGGGATGCTCGACCTGGATGCGGGTGTTCATCTCGATGAAGTAGAACTCGCCGTCCTCGAACAGGAACTCGATCGTGCCGACGCCGAGATATTTCATCTCGCGCATCGCCTTGGCGCAGGTCTCGCCGATCTTGGCGCGCGCAGCCGCGGTCAGCACGGGCGAGGGGCCTTCCTCCCAGACCTTCTGGTGGCGTCGCTGCAGCGAGCAGTCGCGTTCGCCAAGATGAATCGCGCCGCCGCGGCCGTCGCCGAGGATCTGGATCTCGATGTGACGCGGCTTCTGCAGATATTTCTCGAGGTAGACGGAAGCATCGCCGAAGGCGGATTTGGCCTCGTTGGCGGCCGTCGACAGCGCGACCTGAAGATCGGCCTCGCTCTCGGCCACCTTCATGCCGCGGCCGCCGCCGCCCGCCGCGGCTTTGACCAGCACGGGGAAGCCGATCTTCCTGGCGATCGCCATCGCGTCGTCGTTGTGGCCGACCCCTCCGTCGGAGCCGGGCACCACGGGAATGCCGAGCTTCTTGGCGGTCCTCTTGGCCTCGATTTTGTCGCCCATCAGGCGGATGTGCTCGGCCTTCGGGCCGATGAAATGCAGATTATGCTCAGCGAGGATTTCGGCGAAGCGCGCGTTCTCCGACAGGAAGCCGTAGCCGGGATGCACGGCATCGGCCCCGGTGATCTCGCAGGCCGCGAGCAGCGCGGGCACGTTGAGATAGCTGTCCTTGGAGGCCGGCGGCCCGATGCACACGCTCTCGTCCGACAGGCGCACATGCATGGCGTCGGCGTCGGCGGTTGAATGCACGGCGACGGTCGCGATCCCGAGCTCCTTGCAGGCCCTGAGGATGCGAAGGGCGATCTCGCCGCGATTGGCTATGAGGATCTTGTCGAACATGGTGTCCTTATTGGACTGACGCGCGGAAAGCGGCGAGGGCGATGAGACCGCCCTCGAACGTCACTCAATGATCACGAGCGGCTCGCCGTACTCGACCGGCTGGCCGTCCTCGATCACGATCTGCGTCACCGTGCCGGCGCGCGGCGAGGGGATCTGGTTCATGGTCTTCATGGCTTCGATGATCAGCAGCGTCTGGCCGACCGAGACCTTGCTGCCGACCTCGATGAACGGCTTGGCGCCGGGCTCCGGCGCCCAATAGGCGGTGCCGACCATCGGCGAGGTCACGGCGCCGGGATGCTTCGACAGGTCGGCAGCGGCAGGCGCGGCGGCAGCTGCGGCCGCCGGGAGCGCGGCGGGGGCAGCTGCCATCTGCATCGGCATGGTCGCGGCGACGCTGATATTGCGGGCGACGCGCAGGCGCAGGCCGGCACGCTCGATCTCGATTTCGGTGAGGCTGGTCTCATCGAGCAGCAAGGCGAGCTCGCGGACGAGGGCAGAATCCTCGCTGGAAAACTTTGCGGCTGCTTTGTCGTCTGGCTGGCGCGCCATGTTGTTTGATCCGAATGTTCTGTGTGAAGGGGAGCGTCAGGCTTTGGGCTTGATGCCGAGCTTGGCGGCAAGGCCCTGGATGGCGAGGCGGTAGCCCTCGATGCCGAAACCGCAGAGGGAGGCGAAGGCCGCGCGCGCGGTGTAGGAGTGATGTCGGAAATTCTCGCGGGCGTGAATGTTGGTGACGTGCACTTCGACCGTCGGGATCTGCACCGCGAGCAGCGCGTCGTGCAGCGCGATCGACGTGTGCGAATAGCCGCCGGCATTGATGATGATGCCCTTCATCTTGCGGGCGTGTGCCTCGTGGATGAAGTCGATCAGCTCGCCTTCGCGGTTGGACTGCCGGCAGTCGGCCTTGAGGCCGAACGTCGCCGCCGTCTCCCGGCACAGCGCCTCGACGTCGGCCAGCGACGCATGCCCGTACTTCTCGGGCTCGCGCGTCCCCAACATGTTGAGGTTCGGCCCGTTCAGGACAAGGATCGTGTCGGTTGCTGGTTCGGCCATTCCAATCCCGCAAGAGCTGCTTCAGCGTGGCGGGGGTTATAGGTAACAAAGCGCGTGAGGGGAAGCCTTGAAGGACCTCCGAGGTGGCTTCAGATACCTCATCCGGGGTGCAAAAATCTGTGTGGAAGCTACGGAAATTGCTTGTTAACCAGTCCGAAGCATGGCTGCCGGCCGAACGGCAAAGGGGCGGGCGTTGCTGCCCGCCCCCGATGGTTGCCGGGTATCGTCTTACGTGTTCAGGACAGCCACGATCTCATAGGTGTCCGGATTCACGATCACGATCTCATCCTTGACCAGGACGTAGCGATAGGTCCGCCATTCCGGATAGATCGTCACGACGCGGGACGGCAGGGTGTGCAGCTCAATACCCTCGCGCGGAATGCGGGTGCCGACCGAGATCGAGAAGTTCACGTTGGTCACCGGACGCACGTGCTCCTCGCGGATCACCGAGGTGATCTGCGTGCGTTGCTCGGTCGAGAGCTTGGCGCCCGCGCCGGCCTGACCGACCGTCGTGTTGGTGCTGCTCTGACCCTGCGCGTTCTGGTTGGAGCTGGTGCCGGTCTGACCCTGCGCGTTCTGGTTGGTGCTGGTGCCGGTCTGGCCCTGAGCGTTCTGGTTGGTGCGCGTCTCGGTACCCTTCTGGTTCTCGGCATTGTTGGTGCTGCTGGTGCCGCTCTTGGCGCCCTCAGCCTTCATGTCCTTCTGGTCCTTGGCGCCGGACTTGCTCGTGTCCTGACTCATGCTCTTGGACTTGTCCTGCTGACCCTGCGCGCGTTCGTCGGTGTGCTGGCCCTTGGTGGCGCCGGACTTGTCCTCAGCCGCGTTCTTGTTCATCTCGCGGCCGGAGTGCTCGTCCTTTGTTGCGCCGGAGGATTTGTCCTCGGCGGACGTGCCGGACTTCATGCTGCTGGAGCCGCCGGCCTGGCCGACGGTGCCCTTCTCATGGGCGGATTCCTTACCCATCGAGCCGCCGCGTTCGGCGGCGCCGCCGGAGGGCTGCGAATGCTGCGTCTGCGCACCACCGGCGCCGCCACCGCTGTCGCGGTTCATGGTGCCCTGTGCGTTCGCCAGACCGGTGCCCGCGACGAGCGCGAGTGTGGCAACCGAGATCATAAAGCGGTTAGACATGGAATTCTCCTCACGGGTTCATTTGCGTCATTGCCCGCGCCGACAACGAAAGGAGATTTGAGTTGTTCCGGAACTTCGGTGGTTCCGAGGCTTTTGTTTGTTGAATGCCAGATGAATGCGCGCGCCAAATTTCGGCGCAATGAAAAGGCCGGCTTTTCAGCCGGCCTTTTGCATGCGTGAAGTTGTAGAGCAGATCGCTGATCAGCAAGTCGCCTTGTTAGCAGGTCGCCTTTTTAACAGGTCGCCTTGCCGCAGCGGGCCACAGCGATCTTTTCCTTCAGGCTATCGACACCGACGGCGCCGACAACGATCTGCTTGCCGATCACGTAGCTCGGCGTGCCGTTCATGCCCATTGCTTCGGCGAGCTTGAAGTTCTCCTCAATGGTGCTGCGCACCTCGGCGCTGCCGATGTCCTTCTCGATTCGAGCGGTGTCGAGGCCAGCTTCCTTGGCCGCCTGAAGTGCGCGCGCCTTGTCGGCCGCGCCACGACCGCCGAGCAGCTTCTGGTGGAAGTCGAGGTACTTCTTGCCGGAGGGATCCTGCATGCGCACCGCGACGGCGACCTGGGCCGCTTCGACCGAGCCCTGGCTCAGTACCGGAAACTCCTTCAGCACCACCTTCAGCTTCGGATCGGCCTTCATGAGGGTGAGCATGTCGTCCATCGCGCGCTTGCAGTAGCCGCAATTGTAGTCGAAGAACTCGACGAAGGTGACGTCGCCGTCCTTGTTGCCGAGCACGACCTGGCGCGGAGAGTTGAAGATCGCATCGGAATTCTGAGCGACGCTGGCCTCGTGTTTCTGCGTCTCCGCCGCGGCCTGGCGCTTGGTGAGCTCGGTCATCGCTTCCTCGAGCACCTCGGGATGGGTGACGAGATAGTTCTTGATGATCGCCTCGATGTCCGTGCGCTGGGCATCGGAGAAGCTGTCGGCCGACGCGGGCGCGGCTGCGCCGAACATGGCGAGCGCAAACAGCGCGGGAGCAAGCAGGCGCAGCGAAGGCATAGGCAAATCCTCTTATCCAAAGCAGGTTTCGGAAAACGTCCCGGCGGACTTAAGCTCGGTGTCGTGACGTCGTTTCGTAAGGCGTCGTGGCGTAAGGCGTCGTCTTGTAAGATCGTCTTGGTCTTGTCAGTTGCGCGGCGGTTTCGACGCCACGATGTCGTCGGCCTTGACCCATCCGGGCGTGCCGACGGCGAAACGGGTTTTCGCGCGCGTCGCAAGCTCGCGGGCGGTCTTGTTGTCGCCGCGCAGATAGGCGGCCTGCGCCGACGCCAGATCCGCCTCGGCATAGTCGCCTTTCCGGCCATACGCCATCGCGAGCTGCATGTAGCCGAGCACGGCCTCCGGTTCCCGTGCGACCGCGGCCCGGAGAATCCGAACGGCGTCATCGGTGTAGGCCTTATTATCGGACCCAACCAGAGCCTGCCCAAGTAACATCTCGATGAGGGGCGCGTTGTTCGAAAGTGCGACAGCCTTGCGCAGGGCCGGGATCGCCTCCGCCGGCTTGCCGCCCTCCAGCAGCGCCTGGCCGCGCACCTCGTAAAAATACGCGTTGTTGGGCTGGACCTGGATCAGCGCGTCGATCTGGGTGAGCGCGCTGCGCAAATCCCCGTGCAGATAGGTGCTGATGGCGCGGGCATAGCGCGCCGGCATGCTGTCGTTGGTCAGGGGATAGCGGCGGTACACCGTTTCCGGCCGCTCCATGAAGGCGGAGATCTTGGCGCGCACCATGTCGTGGCGCAGCTGGAGCGCGGGATCGTCCTTTTTGTCCCAATAAGGGCTGGCGCTGGCGAACTCCTGCAGTGAAGCGACGCGCTCGGCGGGCATCGGGTGCGACTGGAGATAGGGATCGGCGCCGCGCGCCGCGAACAGGCTCTCGCTGGTGAAGCGCTTGAAGGTTTCGTACATGCCCCTGGGCGACTGCTGGGTCGCTGTCAGGAATTTCACGCCGGCGCGGTCGGCGTTCTCCTCCTGCTGGCGCTGATAGGACAGCAGCGTCCGGCGGATCATCTCCTGCGGGCCGGCGAGGGCGGCGGCTCCTGCATTGGCAAGGCCATTGTTACCGGCGCTGCCGCTGCCGCGGGTGCTGCCCACGGCCATCGCGCCGGCGCCGAGCAGCATGGCGATGATCATCTGCGTCTGGGCGTTGGCGAGCTGCTCGCGCAGCTTGGACAAATGGCCGCCGGCCAGATGCCCGGTCTCGTGCGCGAGCACGCCGATGATCTGGTTTGGCGTTTCCGACTGGAGGATCGCGCCGTAATTGACGAAGATGCGGCGGCCATCGGCGACGAACGCGTTGAACGAGCCCTCGTTGACGATCACCATCTGGATGTTCTGCTTCTCCAGGCCGGCGACGCGCAGGATCGGGCGGGTGTATTCGCGCAGCAGCTGCTCGGTTTCGGTGTCGCGCAGGACCGGCGGCCCCTTGGCCTGCGCATGCGCGGCCGAGAACGGCGTCAGCGCGATCGCAGCCGCCGCGAGGAGGGAGATGAGGGCGGTGGCCTTCTTGCGCAATGTGATCTGGAACAACATCAAGCGGTCTGGGTCAAACGGTCTTATCAGCAGGCTGGTCAAGCATTCTTGGTCGAGCAGTCTTGGTCGAGCAGTTTCGTGATTGGTTTTGGCGATTGGCGGCGGACCGGATACGCGATATGCCCTTTTGAGCCGTTCCCCTTATGAGCCGTACAATGCGGCCAGTCTGGGGCGCAAGCACCCCGTTTTTCCCGGGTCGGACGGATCGGCCCCGCCAGCGAATAGCAGAAATCGATGCACGATGCGACCTTGAGGAACCGGTTGGGGCAGTGGCTCGCGGCCTCCCGCCGCAGCGATGTTCCCCCGTTCATGGTGATGGACGTGATGGCCGCGGCGGCCCGAATCGAGGCGGCCGGGGGCCATGTCATCCACATGGAGGTTGGCCAGCCCGCCGCCGGCGCGCCTAAGACCGCGATTGCAGCCGCCCATGTGGCGCTCGAGGCCGGGCGGATCGACTATACCTCAGCGCTCGGCATCCCCTCCTTGCGCGAGCGCATCGCGCGGCATTATCGCGATGCCTATGGCTGTGACGTCAGCCCCGAGCGGGTCGTAGTGACCACCGGCTCCTCCGGCGGGTTCATTCTGGCTTTCCTGGCGATGTTTGAGCCGGGCGACCGCGTTGCCGTGACGGTGCCGGGTTATCCGCCGTACCGTCATATCCTTACCGCGCTCGGCTGCGAGCCGGTGCTGATCGAGACCACGAACGAGACCCGCCATGCGCTGACGGGCGAGGCGCTGCTGGCCGCCCATCGCAAGGCGCCGCTGAAGGGCGTGCTGGTCGGCAGTCCCGCCAATCCGACCGGGACGATGATGTCCCGCGAGGCGCTCGCCGGCCTGATCGCTGCGGCGGAAGACGCCGGCATCCGTTTCATCTCGGACGAGATCTATCACGGGCTCGACTACGCGTTTCCCGCCGTGACGGCTGCGGCGCTGTCGGACCACGCGCTCGTGATCAACTCGTTCTCGAAGTATTTCTGCATGACGGGCTGGCGCGTCGGCTGGATGGTCGTGCCCGAGATTCTGGTGCGGCCGATCGAGCGGCTGCAGCAGAACCTGTCGATCTCGGTGCCGTCGCTGTCGCAGATCGCGGCCGAAGCGGCCTTCGACGGCGCGGCCGAGATGGAGGAGATCAAGCACGGCTATCAGGAAAACCGGCGCATCCTGATCGAGGGATTGCCCAAGGCCGGCCTGACCAGATTTCTGCCGGCCGACGGCGCGTTCTATCTCTATGCGGACGTCTCGGATTTCACCTCCGACAGTTTCGAGTTCGCCAAGCAGATGCTCGAACAGGCCCATGTCGCGGTCACGCCGGGCCTCGACTTCGATCCCATCCATGGTCGTTCATTCATACGGCTCTCTTATGCGCGTTCGGCTGCGGAGATGCGGGAAGCAGTTGACCGGATCGCTCACTGGCTTAAATAGCCGCCAGTTTTCGCCCGCCTTCTGGAGTGCAACTTGTCTGACCGTTCCCTCCCCTCTACCGCCACGCATTCTCCTCTCGCCGCATTGATGTGGCCGATCCGGCCGGGTGAAACCGTCGGCGCCTTGCGCGCTGTCGTGCTGATTGCGCTCGGCACCGCCTTAATGGCGCTGTCAGCCAAGGTGAACCTGCCGCTGCCTTACGTGCCCATGACATTGCAGACGCTGGTCGTGTTGATGATCGGCGCCGCCTACGGCTGGCGGCTTGGCAGCGCAACCATGATCGCCTACCTCGCCGAGGGTGCAATGGGCCTGCCGGTGTTCGCCGGCCCCGTTGGTGGAATTGCACCGCTGGTGGGCCCGACCGCGGGCTATCTGTTCGGCTTCATTGGCGCCGCCTTCGTCACCGGCTGGCTCGCCGAGCGCGGCTGGGATCGCAGCGTAACGCTGCTGTTTGCGGCCATGGCGGCCGGCCACATCCTCATTCTGGCCGCGGGCTTTGGCTGGCTGGCCTTCGGTCTCGGCCTGGGCGCCGCAAAGGCGTGGCAGGTCGGCCTGATGCCGTTCGTTGCGGCGTCGCTGGTCAAGAACGCGCTGGGCGCGACGTTGATGCCGGCGATACGCCGGGTGGTCGATCGCGGGTAAAGCGCGCAATATCGAGCAGTTCCGATTGACAGGGCCGGCCAAGTTGATCTTGGCTGGCTTGGCGTTTTGAGGGGGAGTGAAACAATGACGACGACAACGATGGTGGGGGCGCCGGTCGCGCCGCCCGCCGCCAAGCCGTGGTACAAGGTACTTTATATCCAGGTGCTGATCGCGATCGTGCTCGGCGCCATCGTCGGCTGGCTCTGGCCGTCGGTCGCCACCAATGAGTGGATCAAGGCACTCGGCGACGGCTTCATCAAGCTGATCAAGATGGTGATCGCGCCGATCATCTTCTGCACCGTTGTCTCGGGCATCGCCCATATCCAGGACGCCAAGAAGGTCGGCCGCATCGGCGTCAAGGCGCTGGTCTATTTCGAGATCGTCTCGACCTTCGCACTGGTGATCGGCCTAGTCATCGGCAATCTGGTGAAGCCGGGTGCGGGCTTCGGCGGTGCCGCCGCCAATGCGCAGGCCGTCGCCAACTACGCCAAGCAGGCCGAAGGCCAGAAGTCGGTCGACTTCGTGCTGCACATAATTCCGGACACCGTCGTCGGCGCCTTCGCGCAAGGCGAGATCCTGCAGGTGCTGCTGTTTTCGGTGCTGTTCGGCTTCGCCATCATGGGGCTCGGTGAACGCGGCCACACCATCCGCTCGTTCATCGACGACGCCGCGCATGCGGTGTTCGGCGTCATCTCCATCGTGATGCGCGCAGCCCCGATCGGTGCCTTCGGCGCGATGGCCTACACCATCGGCAAGTTCGGCACCGGGGCGATCCTCAACCTGGTCGGCCTGATCGCGACGTTCTACCTGACCGCGGCGCTGTTCGTATTCGTCGTTCTCGGAATCATCGCGCGCTTCGCCGGCTTCTCCATCTTCAAGTTCCTCGCCTACATCAAGGACGAGCTGCTGATTGTGCTCGGCACCTCGTCCTCGGAAAGCGCGTTGCCGTCCTTGATGGAAAAGCTCGAGCGCCTCGGCTGCTCCAAGTCGGTGGTCGGCCTCGTGGTGCCCACGGGCTATTCGTTCAATCTTGACGGCACCAACATCTACATGACGCTGGCGACGCTGTTCATCGCGCAGGCGCTGGGCTTCGATCTCACCTTCGGCCAGCAGCTCACCATCCTGGTGGTGGCGATGCTGACCTCGAAGGGCGCCTCCGGCATCACGGGCGCGGGCTTCATCACGCTGGCGGCGACGCTCGCCGTGGTCGATCCGCGCCTCGTGCCGGGCATGGCGATCGTGCTCGGCATCGACAAGTTCATGAGCGAGTGTCGCGCGCTGACCAATCTGTGCGGCAACGGCGTTGCCTGCGTGATCGTCGCCTGGTGGGAGGGCGAACTCGATCGCGACAAGCTCAACGCCAACCTCGCCCGGCAGATCGATCCGACCGACATGGAAACGGCGGTCACGACGGATTGATCTGCATGTGGCGGTGCCGAGCGCCGTCAGATGTTGAAATAATAGGGCTGGTCGAGATCCTCGATCAGCCCTTTTTCTTTCGCTGCGAGGGCTTAGAACCGCTCCGGCCGGTACGGCGTGGGATCGATCGCGGGCGTTTCGCCGCTCATCATCTCCGCGAGCAGGCGGCCGGTCGCGGGTCCAAGCGTAAAGCCCTGGTGGCCGTGGCCGAAGTTCATCCAGAGGCCGGCATGGCGTGAGGCAGGGCCGAGCACCGGCAGCATGTCGGGCGTGCAGGGGCGGGTGCCGAACCATGGGTCGGGCTCGACCCGCTTGCCGAGGTCGATCAGCTCGCGCGCGGAAGCTTCCGCGCTGGCGAGCTGCACGGGCGTTGCCAGCGCGTCCAGGCCGGTCAGCTCCGCGCCGGTGGTGATGCGGATACCCTTCGCCATCGGACCCATGGCGTAGCCACCGGCCTTGTCGACCAGCGGCAGATCGAGCGAGGCGCCGCCGCTGTAATGCATGTGGTAGCCGCGCTTGCGCACCAGCGGGATGCGATAGCCGAATTTGAGCAGGAGATCGGGCGACCACGGCCCGAGCGTCACGACGGCGTGGGCGGCGTCGACGCGCCCATGGTCTGTCTTGACCGACCAGCCGGTGGCGGTCTGCTGCAGGCTTTGGGCATCACCGAGCACGATGGTGCCGCCGAGGCGCTCGAACAGATCGGCATAGGCCGTGACCAGCGCGCCGGGATCGGACACGGTCCAGGTGTCGAGCCAATGGATCGCGCCGGGCAGGTCGTCGCGCAGGACAGGTTCGGCCTTGGCGAGCTCGGCGCCCGAGAGCGCACGAAACCTCACGCCGAATTCGCGCTGGTCTTCTTCCGCCGCCTTGACGGCGAGATCGAACGAAGCTGCGTCGCGATGCAGGTGCCGGTATCCCGCGCGGCGGATCAGATTGTCGGCGTGGGCTTCGCGAATGAGGATGTCGTGCTCCGCCGTCGCGTAGGCGATCAGCCGCGCCCAGGCGTCGATCGCCTCACGATGCCGCTTCGGCGCCGAATGCCACCAATAGCGAAGCAGGGGCTCGATATGGAGATGAAGCGAAGACAGGCTGTAACGCACGTCGTTGGTGCGGCCGGTCGCGATCTTCAGGAGCGTGGCGAGGTCGCGCGGCATCGGGTAGGGGCGCACCGCTTCCGCCTGGATCATGCCGGCATTGCCGTAGCTGGTCTCTCGGCCCGGCTCTCTGCGGTCGATCAGCGTGACGGACCAGCCACGCTGCTGCAGGTGCAGCGCCGCGCTGACGCCGATCATGCCGCCGCCGAGGACGATCGCGCTTTGCATCGGAAGAAATTCTCCTGTCAGGCTGTCTGCGGCGTGAGCTTCGGCTCGGCCGTGTTGATGGTCGCGGCGACCACGGCGGACAACGCCGTCATCGCCACGAGGAAGCCGAAGGCGGCATCGAACGATCCGGTTCCGGTCACGATGAAACCGATGGCCACGGGTGCGACGAAACCCGCGCTCTGGCCGCCGAGATTGACCATGCCGATGCCGGATCCGATCTGGTCGTCGCGGAGCAGCTTGGTCGGAAGCGCAACCACCGAGGCCAGCACGAAGGATTTGAAGAAATAGACCACCGACTGGTAGGTGATCAGCATCGCGATCGTCTCCGCCTTGTACATGGCGTAGAGGAAGATGCCGGTCAATGCGGAGGCGCCGATCAGCAGATATTTTTCGCGCTCGGCGAAGAACGTCGTCATCACCCAGCCGCCGATCGCGGTCGCGATCGTCGCCATCACGAACGGGATCGGCGCCACGATGCCGACAGTCTTGAGGTCGAGGCCGCGCTGCTGGAGCAGATAGAGCGGCATCCAGGAATCCAGGCCCTTGTTGACGCAGCTGAGGCCGAACCACACCACCATCAGCTGCCACAGCAGCGGATTCTTCATGAGCTCGCGCATCGGTGCACGGTTCTCGGCCTTCGTCCCCGACGGGGTCGGATCGTTCGCGCCCGGGCGGCCCAGATACGGGACGAAGACGAAATAGGCGACTGCGAAGACAATGCCCGCGATGCCGATCGCGTTGAAGGCATGGCGCCAGCCGAGCCAGAGGATCAACGGCGCCATGATGAGCGGCGCGATCATGCTGCCGGCATAGTTGGACGACAGCAGCAGCGCCGACATCTTCGGCCGGCTGTCCTTCTTGAACACCTCCGCGACGGCGCGGATGCTCGCCGGCGGGAAGCCGCCCTCGGCGATGCCGAACATGAAGCGGATCGCGATCAGCGAGGTGAGTGACCAGGCAAGACTGGTGAACGCCGTGAACAGCGACCACATCACGATGGTTATGATCACCACATATTTCGATCCAAAACGGTCGGAGAGCCATCCCCCCGGCACCTGCATCGCGGCGTAACCGAGGAAGAACGCGCTGATGACGATGCCGAGATCTGCGGCCTGGAGGTTGAAGTCCTTGCCGATCTGGGCCAGTGCCAGCGAGATCGCGGCGCGGTCGACATAAGAGATGCAGTAGGCGACGTAGAGCAGGACGAATGCGATGACGCTGGTCTTCCTCGGCAATTCCGTCATCCTCGTCTCCATTGCGCTGCCAGGGCTGGTTTCGGTCGTTCCCGAGTTCAGGTCATTCCCAAGTTCTTCATTCCCAAGTCAGGAAGCCGGGTGCAGCCGACAACGGCGGCGCCACGGCAAGCCGGGCCAGATCGGGCGCAGGCCGGCACAATTGCGCATCGCTTGCGAACGCTGCTTCGAGGCTTGCGGCCACCGCGAGCACGGCGGCGTCGCCGCCACGCCGACCGACGATCTGCAGGCCGAAAGGCAGCCCGGCTTCATCGAGGCCGAGAGGAATGCTGATGGCGGGATGGCCGGGAAGCGTGACGGCATAAGCGAGCGCCAGCCAATGGAAGTAAGATTTCGTTGGTACCCCGTCGATCTCCGCGGGATGCGGCTCCGACCACGGCCGCGGACTGAGCGTGATGGTCGGGCTGATCAGCACGTCGCAGCTTTCGAAGAAGCTTTGCCAGGCGCGATAGATCCGCGTTTGCGTCGTTGCGGCGCGCGCATGGTCTTCGAGCGTGTAGCCGAGGCCTTCCTCGACATTGGCGCGGACATTGGGCCCGAGCATCTCGGGCCGCTCCTTGTAGTTCTTGCCATGTGTCGCCAGGAACATGCCTGCACGCAGCACGGCGAAGGCGTCGTCGGCGCCGGAGCAATCCGGCGTCGCCTCGCGGGACTCGGCGAAGAGGGGGGCAAGCTTGCTCACGCGCTGACGGAACACGCGCCGGATCGCCTGCTCGGTCGGGGCGAAGCCGAAGTCTTCGGTGAAGGCGAGGCGCAGCCTGCCGAGTTCTGCGGGGCGCGGCGCGGCCCAGCGTTCGGCACGCGCGCGCACGGACTCGCCGGGCAACGTATAGGCGAGCGGATCCCGGGCATCGTCGCTCGCCATCACCGACAGCATCAGCGCGGTGTCGGCGACATTGCGCGCCATCGGCCCGTCCGTCGACAAATTGGACCAGCCGAACACGCGCTTCTCGCTGGCGACAAGGCCGTAGGACGGACGCATGCCGACAATGCCGGCGAAGCCCGCCGGATTGCGCAATGAGCCGCCGGTGTCCGACCCCGAGGCGAGCGGAGCCATGCCGCAGGCGAGCGCCACCGCCGAGCCGCCGGAGGAGCCAGCCGCCGAGCGCATCGGATCGAACGGGTTGCCGGTCGCCCCGAACACCGGGTTGCGGGTGTTGCCGCCGGCCGCCCATTCCGGTGTGTTGGTCTTGCCGAAGATGATGGCGCCAGCCGCGCGCAGTCGCGCGACCGAGGCTTGGTCGGCGAGCGGGACGTTGTCCCTCAGCAATGGGCTGCCATAGGTGGTGCGCAGCCGAGCGGTGTCCTGGGTGTCCTTGATGAGAACGGGGAGCCCTTGGAGGGCGGCATGATCCTCGCCGCGCAGGATGGCGACCTCGGCTTCCTTGGCTGCGGCGCGAGCGCCCGATACGTCCAGTGTCACGAGGGCGTTGACGGCAGGATTGACGGCGGCGATCCGCGACAGGCACGATTCCAGCAGCTCGACGGGCGAGATGTCCCTGGCGGACAGGCGGCGGCGCAGCTCAACGGCGCTGGAATCGCAAAGTTCGGACAATGCCAATCCCTTTCAAAATTTGAAAACGGTTTAGCATATCGGAAAGTGAAGCCCGCGCACCAATATTTGTCAGAACCGGGCGCTTTATGCACAAATGCTAGTTTTCCTGCCCAAATGCCGCCCAGATGCGGAACCTGGGCCGGCTTCAGCCGAAAAGATTAGGTGGATCGGTCAACAATTTTTCCGCCGCCGTGATAGCCTCGCTGCATGAGCGAGATCATGACGACGCCGGAGGGCGTGAACTCCCAGCTGGGCCAATGCCTCAAGGCTGCCCGCCAGGCGCGGGGGCTGACGCTCAAGCAGGTGGCGGAGCGGACCGGCATGGCGCTGTCGACCCTGTCCAAGGTCGAGAACGGTTTGATGTCGCTGACCTACGACAAGCTGCTCCAGCTCACCTCCGGCTTGAAAATGGAGATCGCCGAGCTGTTCAATCCGGTGCCCCCGCGTCCCGAGCAGAGCAGGCCGGTCACGGCGCGACGGAGCATCAGCCGCGCCGGGCAGGGGCAGGTGATCACGACCGGATTCTACACCTACACTTATCAATGCACCGATCTGATCGGCAAACGCATGGTACCGATCCTGGCCGAAGTCCGGGCGCGCTCGCTGGAGGAGTTCGGTCCGCTGCTGCGCCACGCCGGCGAGGAATATTTCGTGGTGACGAGCGGACGCGTTGCCGTCCACACCGAGTTCTACGCGCCGGAGATCCTGGGCGAGGGCGACGGCATTTATCTCGACAGCACCATGGGCCACGCCTACCTCAACGCCGGCGAAGCGCCTTCTGCGCAAGGCGTCTGCCTTTGCACCAGCGAGGCGCCTGACCTCTACGATCAGCTCCGCCGGATTGCATCGCGCGACGTGGCACCGTTCGAAGGCGATCCACCGTCGCTCTGACGTCGGCAAAGAGAGCGCGGAACGAAAAACGCCCGGCCGAAGCCGGGCGTTTTTGATTGGGGCTTGTTTATTCGCCGCCGCCGAAGCGGCGCGACCACCAGCCGGCACGACGAGGTGCGGCCGAGGTTTCGCTTGTCGCTGCGGGCGCGGGCTCCGGAGCGGGGGCGGGCGGGGCAACCGGCTCGGCCGCCTGTGCAATCGGTGTCGGTTCACTCTGGCTGCTCGACAGGAAGCTCACCTTTTCCCGAACCGTCGAGCGGCGTCGTGCGGCCTTGTCGTCGGCGTGCTCTTCGTCCGCGGCAGCAGGAGGCGGCTCAGGCTGGGCCGCTGCCTCGATCTTTGCCTCGGCGCGCGGCTCAGGCTGGTTGACCTGGGGTTCAGAGGTGTGCTCGGCCTGCGCGATCGAGGGCGCAGCCTCGCTGCCAAAACCGTCGAAATCGGCGACTGCGTCGGTCGCTTCCGACGGTGCATTGGCAGCGAGCTCGTCGCTGATGGAGCCGGCGAGACCTTCCTCGCCAGGACCGCGACGGCGGCGTCCGCCACGGCGACCACGCCGGCGACGGCGGTCGGCGCTGCCCTGCTGCTCGCCACGGGCTGCCTGTTCCTCGCCTTCCTCGCCGTCCGGCTCGGCCTCGGCATCCTCTTCGCCTTCGCCGGCTGCCATGGCCGTCTCGGCAATAACGGGAGCGCCATCCTCGCGCGTCTCCTCGTCGCGCGGGCCACCGCGACCGCGGCGGCGACGGCGACGCTTGCGGCGCTGGCCGTCCTGCTCGGTAACGGCGTCGCCTGCGGTCTGCTCCTCGGCGAGACCTTCAGTCTCCTCGGTCTCGACCTCGGATTCGGTCTCCGGATCGAACTCCTCGTCGTCATAGGCCTCTTCGACCAGGGGCGGCGGGCTTGCGGCCGCCTGCGCCGCCAGCAGAGCCTTGGCGGCTTCCAGCGTATGCACCTGCTCGCCGCGGTCGATGACATAGGCCTGCGGTCCGCTGACGCTCGGGTCGGCGATGACCGACAGCGTGACCTTGAAGCCGTTCTCAAGGTCGCGCAGATGGCCGCGCTTGTGGTTCAGCACATAGAGCGCGACGTCGGTGCGGGTGCGGACCACGAGGTTGTGGGTTGCGCCCTTCATCAGGATCTCTTCGAGGCCGCGCAGCAATTGGAGCGCAACCGAGGACACCGAGCGGACATGGCCGGTGCCACCGCAATGCGTGCAGGGATCGGTCGAGGATTCCAGCACGCTAGCGCGGATGCGCTGGCGTGACATCTCGAGCAGGCCGAAATGCGAGATGCGTCCGACCTGGATCCGCGCGCGGTCCTGCCGGAGGCAATCGGACAGCTTGCGTTCGACCGCGCGGTTGTTGCGCTTCTCGTCCATGTCGATGAAGTCGATGACGATCAGGCCGGCGAGGTCGCGCAACCGAAGCTGACGCGCAACCTCCTCGGAGGCCTCGAGATTGGTCTTGAGCGCGGTATCTTCGATATGATGCTCGCGCGTCGAACGGCCGGAGTTGACGTCGATCGAGACCAGCGCTTCGGTCTGGTTGATCACGATGTAGCCGCCGGAGCGCAACTGTACGGTCGGCGAGAACATCGCATCCAGCTGGCTTTCGACGCCCATCCGCGAGAACAGCGGCTGGCCGTCGCGATACTGTCTCACCGCGCTCACATTGGCGGGCATCAGCATCTTCATGAAGTCGCGCGCTTCGCGGTAGCCGGCATCGCCCGCCACCTGGATCTCGTCGATCTCCTTGTTGTAGAGGTCGCGCAGCGAGCGCTTGATCAGCGAGCCTTCCTCGTAGACGAGGGTCGGGGCCTGCGACTTCAGCGTCATGTCGCGCACCGTCTCCCACATGCGGATCAGGTACTCGAAATCGCGCTTGATCTCGGGCTTGGTGCGGGCGGCACCCGCCGTGCGCAGAATGATCCCCATGCCCTCGGGCACGTCGAGATCCTGCACCACTTCCTTCAGGCGCGAACGGTCCTGCGCGCTCGTGATCTTGCGGCTGATGCCGCCGCCGCGCGCGGTGTTCGGCATCAAAACGGCATAACGGCCGGCGAGTGAGAGGTAGGTCGTCAGCGCCGCGCCCTTGTTGCCGCGCTCTTCCTTGACGACCTGCACCAGCATCACCTGGCGACGCTTGATGACTTCCTGGATCTTGTACTGGCGGCGGGGACGGAAGGTGCGCTCCGGCACTTCCTCCAGCACATCGTCGCCGCCGACGGATTCAACGACGTCCTCTTCGGCTTCCTCGTCGTCCTCGTCTTCGTCGTCATCCTCGGCCGTCGCTTCGGAGTCGTGATGCGGAGCCTGCGCACTCTCACCTGCGGCGTACACGGCGTCGGCAGGCTCAGTAGCCGATGTCACGGCCTCGGCAAGATCGTGAGCGTGCGCGTCGGAGGCAAACTCCTCCGGCTCGGCAACGGCCTCGGTGGCGACCGCGGGCTCGGCGCCGATCGCCGCGACAGGCGCCGGTGTCTCGTCGGCATGATCATGGTCGTGATGATCGTGCTCGCCATGATGATCGTGGTCGTGATGATCGTGCGCGTGATGATCGTCACCATGGGCATGATGATGGTCGTCGTGGTCATGCCCTTCGTGGTCATGTGCTTCGTGGCCGTGATGATCGTGGCCTTCGTGCTCGCCGTGATGCTCTGCGTCGGCGTGCAGGTGCTCGCCCTCGTGCGAAGCGCCCTCAGGCAGGGCCTCGCCCTGGACCTGCCGGGCCGCGGGATCGCCTTCGACGACCTCGCTGCGGACGCGCTCGCCATGGCTACGGCGGCGGGAATTGCGGTGGCGGGAGCGGCGGCGGCCCTGGGAGCGGTTCTCGCTCTCTTCCTCGGCCTCGCGATGGGCCTGCTCCTCGGCTTCGATCAGCGCCTGCCGGTCGGCAACCGGAATCTGGTAGTAGTCGGGATGGATTTCGCTGAAGGCGAGGAAGCCGTGGCGGTTGCCGCCATATTCGACGAAAGCCGCCTGGAGCGAGGGTTCGACCCTTGTGACCTTGGCGAGGTAGATATTCCCGCGCAGTTGCTTGCGTTGCGCGGTCTCGAAATCAAACTCTTCGACGCGATTGCCGCGGACCACGACGACCCGGGTCTCTTCCGGGTGGGTGGCATCGATCAACATCTTGTTGGGCATGTCTTAACTCTTGGCGGCGGCGGGCGCGATTCACCGTGGGCGCCATCAGCGCTGCCGGGTGACGCGACGGTCCACCTGATTCGGGGGTGAGGGGAAGGCCGAAACACCGTCTCTCGCGCCTTGCCGAACCGAAAGCCGGAGGACCGAAGCGGCGCGCGGAATTGTCACTCCGCAGCGTCGCGAATGGTCCTTCAGAATTGGTCGGCACAGTCTGGCGCATCAAGCGTCGGCCCGTATGAAACATTGGGCGGCGGGGCCGCCCCTCAATCAGTTGCTGTTGGCCAGGCATGGCGCGAGCGCGCTCGCCTTGGGGTATTACGAACCGCTCCCTTGGGATTAAGGGACCGGGTAACGGGTTGCGCCGCTGTCAGAACCGTCCCGGAAACGTGTTGGTAACCGAGGACCGTTCCGCCGCCGGGGCTTGCCCCGCTCCACCTTGCTGCCGCGCACCGCGCTGGACTTAGAGGGGAACGGAAAAACGCTGGAATTCCCAAACCTTGAGAGTTCCGGCGCTGCACCGGGAGGCTGAATGCGACACAACCGGAAATATCGGCCGTCAGCATTCCGTACATACGTGGATTGGGCCATCCGTGCAAGGAGCGTCGCACGGCGGTCACAGTCAGCGAGTTTCGCGTGTCTGTCATTAAGGATCGTTTAACCCTGTGGTTCTATTGCGTTAAAGAGGCTGCTCGGAGGCACGGAATCGGTGGCGAGCCGCGCAAATCAAAGGATCCTGCTGGGATGCGTGCTGCTCTGCGCGGCGGCATTGCCGTGTGCTGATTCCTCGCGCCTGAAGGCCGCGGAAAGTCAGCCTCAACTCCCTGTTGCATCAGCGAATTTCCCAACGGCCTCGGCCGCCCGACTGGCCGGGGACGGCAGGCAGACTCGCTTTGTCCTCGACATCGATCAGACCGTTAGCTTCCGCGCAGTCACTCTGGCCGACCCGTATCGGGTGGTGGTTGACGTTCCCCAGGTCAATTTTCAACTTCCCGCCGGGACCGGGTCCGGCGGACGCGGACTGGTCAAGGCCTTCCGCTATGGGCTTGTGATGCCCGGCGGCTCCCGAATCGTGTTCGACCTGACGGGCCCGGCCAAGATCGCCAATTCCTACGTGGTGGAGGCTGCCAACGGCCAGCCGGCGCGGCTGGTGCTCGAAATGGAGGAGGTCGAGCGCACCGCCTTCGTGCCGTCGCTAGCTCCGGAAAACCGTCCTGAGCTGCGGCCGGCTATTGCCGATCCGCCGCCCGCGACGGTTCCCGCATCTGCCCACCCTGAAGCCGGGCAGAAGGCCGATGGCCGCGCGGTCGTCGTCATCGATCCCGGCCATGGCGGCATCGACAACGGCACGCAGTCGAGCGGCGAGAGCGAGAAGAATCTGGTGCTGGCCTTTGGCCTGGCGCTGCGCGAACGGCTGGAAAAGACCGGCAAATATCGCGTGGTGATGACCCGAGACGACGACACCTTCATCCCGCTCAACGACCGGGTCAAAGTCGCCCGCAGGCTCAAGGCGGCGTTGTTCGTCTCGATCCATGCCGACGCGCTGCCGCGCGCCGAGGGCGATGCGCAGGGCGCGACCATCTACACGTTGTCCGACAAGGCCTCCGACGCCGAGGCGCAGCGGCTGGCGGATGCGGAAAACCGGGCGGACGCCATCGCCGGCTTCAACCTCGCGGAGGAGCCGACCGATGTCGCCGACATCCTGATCGATCTCACCCAGCGGGAAACCCGTACCTTTTCAAGCCGTTTTGCCCGCCTGTTGATGGGCGAAATGAAGTCGACGGTGCGGATGCACAAGCATCCCCTGAAGTCAGCCGGCTTCCGGGTGCTGAAGGCGCCCGACGTGCCGTCGGTCCTGGTCGAGATCGGCTATGTCTCCAACAAGGGCGACCTCGAGCATCTGGTCTCCGAGGGATGGCGGTCGCGTGCCGTGGGCTCGATGGCGCAGGCGATCGACGGGTTTTTGGCCAAACGGATGGCCACGGCCGGATCGTCGAATTGACGACCGGGCGATCGTCCAGTTGACGACCCGGGGATCGTTGAATTGAGAGTGATTTTCCGTCCCGCCGCAAAAGCCCTAGTTTGGCCACAGCGGGCGCTTTATAAAAACGCCGCAGGGGGTTCCGGAATCGGCGAGAATCCCGCTCGGCAAGCGCCTTGAGTCCGGCACTAATAGTATTGAGTAAAGCCGGTGAATTCGCGATGGTTTGGTGCCTGTTTCTGGTGCCAGGGCTGATCTTGGGCTGATCCAGAGTTTGAACGGATAAACAGATAATGCGCTTGCTGGTGCGGTTCATGGGCTTCCTGTTCGCCGCGGGAACGGTGTTGTTCCTTGTCGGGGTGGGTGCCGTCGCAGGCCTGATCTGGCATTTCTCCAAGGACTTGCCTGACTACTCTCAGCTTCAGGATTACGAGCCGCCGGTGATGACCCGCGTGCACGCGACCGACGGCTCGCTGCTCGGCGAATACGCCAAGGAGCGGCGGCTGTACCTGCCGATCCAGGCGGTGCCGAAACTCGTGATCAACGCCTTCCTCGCGGCCGAGGACAAGAATTTCTACGAGCATGGTGGCATCGACTACACCGGCATGGCGCGCGCCGGCGTGGTCTACATCCAGAACTACGGCTCCAACCGCCGTCCGCAGGGCGCTTCCACGATCACCCAGCAGGTCGCCAAGAACTTCCTTCTGACCAACGAGGTCTCCTTCGCGCGCAAGATCAAGGAAGCCTTGCTGGCGATGCGGATCGAGAAGACCTACTCGAAGGACAAGATCCTCGAGCTGTATCTGAATGAAATCTATCTGGGCTTAGGTGCCTACGGAATCGCGGCTGCGTCGCTGGTTTATTTCGACAAGTCGGTGAATGAGCTGACCGTCGCGGAAGCGTCCTATCTCGCGGCGCTGCCGAAGATGCCCGCGACGCTGCATCCTGTCCGCAACCGCGACCGCGCCATCGAGCGCCGCAACTACGTGATCGATCGTCTGGTTGAGAACGGCTGGGTCAAGCAGGCCGACGCCGACAAGGCGCGCAAGGAGCCGCTGGCCGTTACCAGCCGTTCCAACGGCGCCCACACCTTCGCCGGCGAATATTTCGCCGAGGAAGTGCGCCGCGACATCTTCGAGCGCTATGGCGAGAAGAAGCTGTATGAGGGCGGCCTTTCGGTCCGCACCACGCTCGATCCCAAGATTCAGGTCATGGCGCGCAAGACCATGGTCGCCGGTCTCGTCAACTATGACGAGCAGCAGGGCTATCGCGGCGCAATCAGCAAGCTCGACATTTCGGGCGACTGGGGCGTGAAGCTCGCCGAAATCAAGTCTCTGTCCGATATCTCGCCGTGGCGCATGGCGGTGGTGCTGGAGACCAGCGACCAGTCGGCGCGCATCGGCTTCCAGCCGAGCCGCGAACTCGGCGGCGCCGTGAGCAAGCAGCGCGAGACCGGCCTCATCACGCTCGACGGTATCAAATGGGCAAGAGCGGCCTCGGGGGCTGCGAAGGGCAGGGCGGCGAGTGCGGTGTCGCAGGTGCTCCAGCCCGGCGACGTGATCTACGCCGATCCGCTGTACAAGGACGCCCAGCCTGTCGAAGGGCAGTACCGGCTGCGCCAGATCCCGGAAGTGTCCGGCGCGATGGTGGTGATGGACCCCTGGACCGGTCGCGTGCTGGCGATGGTCGGCGGCTTCTCGTTCGACCAGAGCCAGTTCAACCGCGCCACGCAGGCCTATCGGCAGCCCGGTTCGTCGTTCAAGCCGATCGTCTATTCGGCTGCGCTCGACAACGGCTATACGCCTTCGACTGTCGTGCTCGACGCCCCGATCGAAATCGATCAAGGCCAGGGCGCGGGCGTGTGGCGGCCTGAAAACTTCTCCTCGGGCAAATTCCAGGGGCCGGTGACGCTGCGCAACGCATTGCGGCAGTCGCTCAACACGGTGACGGTGCGCCTCGCCCAGGACATCGGCATGCCCTTGATCGGCGAATATGCCCGCCGCTTCGGTGTCTATGACGAACTGCCGAACTATCTGTCCTACGCGCTCGGCGCCGGCGAGACCACGGCGATGCGCATGGTCACGGCCTATTCGATGCTCGCCAATGGCGGCCGCCGGGTGAAGCCGACCCTGATCGACCGCATCCAGGATCGCTACGGCCACACCATCTTCAAGCACGACCAGCGCGAATGCCGTGGCTGTGACGCGCCCGGCGGCTGGAAGAACCAGAACGAGCCGCAGCTGATCGACCGCCGCGAGCAGGTGCTGGATTCCATGACCGCCTATCAGATCACCGAGCTGATGGAAGGCGTGGTCCAGGCCGGTACCGCGACCGTGGTCAAGCAGGTCGGCAAGCCGATCGCCGGCAAGACCGGCACCACCAACGAGGCCAAGGACGCCTGGTTCGTCGGCTTCTCGCCCGACGTCGCCGTTGCCATCTATATGGGCTATGACAAACCGCGTCCGCTCGGCAAGGGCAACGCCGCGACCGGCGGCCATCTCGCAGCTCCCATCGCACGCGACTTCCTCCAGCTCGCGCTCGCCGACAAGCCCGCGGTCCCGTTCAAGGTGCCGGCCGGCATCAAGCTGGTGCGGGTCGTCGCCAAGTCCGGCATGCGCGCCGGTCCGGGCGAGACCGGCGGAACCATTCTCGAAGCCTTCAAGCCGGGCACGGCGCCGCCGGATAACTACTCCGTCATCGGCGTTGCCGATGCCGATGGGCGAGGCGGCGTGCCGGCGTCGCAGCAGCAGCAGCCGGATTCCGGTTTCTTCATGCGGCCGGGCACCGGCGGGCTGTACTAAGGCTTAGGACAAGACAGACGTTCGTCGCCGCGGCGGTTGCGCTTTGCAGCCGCCGCCGCTACATCCCGTTGTCATTAGACGCGGAAAAATTCCGCGAGACCAGAGAACCACATGCGCGCCGAAATCGAACGGTTGGTAGAAGAGATCAAGCAGTCTGTCGGGCTGCTGAGGAGGCATCTTTGACGTCGAGAAATCGACGGCGCGCCTCGCTGAGCTGAACAAGCTCGCAGAAGATCCCAATCTCTGGAACGATCCCCAGAAAGCCCAGAAATTGATGCAGGAGCGCACCTCGCTTGAGGATGCGCTCTCCGGCATCGGCAAGGTCGAGCAGGAGCTCGAAGACGACATCGGCATGATCGAGCTCGGCGAAGCCGAGGGCGATGAGGGCGTTGTCAAGGAAGCCGAAGCCGCGCTCAAGACCCTCAAGAAGGAAGTCGCCCGGCGCGAGCTCGAGGCGTTGCTGTCGGGCGAGGCGGATAGTTTCGATTCCTATCTCGAAGTGCATGCCGGCGCCGGTGGCACCGAAAGCCAGGACTGGGCCCAGATGCTGCTTCGCATGTACTCGCGCTGGGCCGAAACCCACGGCTTCAAGGTCGAGGTGCTGGAAGAGTCCGAGGGCGAAGAGGCCGGCATCAAGTCCGCGACCATCCAGGTCTCCGGCCACAATGCCTATGGCTGGCTGAAGACCGAGGCGGGCGTGCACCGCCTGGTGCGGATCTCGCCGTTCGATTCCAACGCGCGGCGGCACACCTCGTTCTCGTCCGTTGCTGTGTTTCCGGTGATCGACGACACCATCAAGATCGACATCAAGGAATCCGACGTCCGCGTCGACACCATGCGCTCCGGTGGTGCCGGCGGCCAGCACGTCAACAAGACCGAGTCCGCGGTGCGGCTGACGCATATCCCGACCGGTGTCGCCGTGGTCTGCCAGGCCGGCCGCTCGCAGCACAAGAACAAGGCGCAGGCCTGGGACATGCTGCGCGCGCGGCTTTACCAGATCGAGCTGAAGCGGCGCGAAGAGAAGGCCGCCGCCGACCAGGCCGCCAAAACCGACATCGGCTGGGGCCACCAGATCCGCTCTTACGTGCTCCAGCCCTACCAGATGGTGAAGGACCTGCGCACGGGTGTGCAGACCTCCGACACATCAGGCGTGCTCGGTGGCGATCTCGACGACTTCATGGCCGCGACCCTGGCGCAGCGCGCCTTCGGCACTCCCGGCGCCGACATCGAGGACGTCGACTGATGCCCCGGATCGCCTTCATCGGGCTTGGGCGGATGGGCCATGGCATGGCCGGCCGCTATCTCGATGCTGGCTTCACGGTGACGCTGTGGAATCGCAGTAAAACAAAAGCGGAAGACCTGATCGCGCGCGGCGCGCTCTGGGCGACCTCGCCTGAGGACGCGGCGATCGACGCCGACGCCGTCGTGACCATGGTCGCCGATGATGAGGCCTCGCGTGCGGTCTGGCTCGGGCCCGAGGGCGCAGCCAAGACCGCGAAGGCCGGCACCATTGCGATCGAATGCTCCACCGTCTCCTATGACCATGCGCGCGAGATGGGCCGCGAGATGAACGCTCGCGGGCTGATCTATATCGATTGCCCCGTGACGGGATTGCCGGATGCGGCCGCGAGCGGAAAGCTGACGTTGCTCGTTGGTGCCGATGCCGCCGATCTCGAACGCGCGCGGCCTTATCTGACGCCGATCGGCTCGACCATCCGCCATTTCGGCGCGGTCGGCTCCGGCACGGTCTACAAGCTGATCAACAATCTGATGGGCGCGATCCAGATCGCCGGCCTCGCCGAGGGGCTTGCCATTGCCGAGCAGGCCGGGCTCGACATGAACCTCGTGCTGGAGTCGATTCAGGCGGGCGTGGCCGCGAGCCCGCAGGTGCAGCGTCATTCCAAGCGCATGGTCTCCCGCGATTTCTCCGGCGCGACATTCACGGCAGCGCTGCGGCACAAGGATGCCGCCTACGCGGTGAAGCTCGCCGAGAGCCTGCTGGCCGACAAGCCGCTGGTCGCGCGCGCCGCGGTGGAAGCCTACGCGCAAGCGAAGGCCGCGATGCCTGACGACGACGAAGGCAAGATGATCGAACTGGTGTCGCGGCCGAAGAAACCGTCCTAGCGGCCGCATCGACATGGGGCAGCCTCGTTCGGAACGCGGTCTCGGCATTGCCCTCGTCATATCAGCTGCGATTGCCTGGAGCACGGCGCCGTTCTTCACACGTCTGTTGCCGTTCGATCCCTGGACCATTCTGTTCTGGCGCGGCGTGTTCGGCGGCAGTCTGATCTCGGTGTTTCTCGTCGTGATGCAGGGACGCGGCGCGCTGCGGCAATTGGTGGCGCCGGGACGCGGCGGCTTGCTCGTCGCCTCATTGTCCACGCTCGGCATGGTTTCCTTCATCCCCGCGCTCCAGATGACCAAGGTGATGAATGTGGCTGTGCTGATCTCCACGCAGCCTTTCGTGGCCGCGGCGCTGGCGTGGCTGTGGCTTGGCGAAGCCGTAACATGGCGTACCCTGATCGCGAGCCTCGTTGCCTTTGGCGGCGTCGCCATCACGGTCGGAGGCATCGAAGCCGGGGCTGATGTTGGAGGCGTGGCGCTGAGCTGCCTCATGGTACTCGCCATCTCGGCGATGACGGTTGTGATCCGACGCTACCAGGAGACATCGATGGTGGCAGCGGCGGCGTTGTCGAATTTCCTGGGAAGCCTCGTCAGCCTTCCGTTTGCGCACGACCTCGTCCATATCGACAGCGCCAACCTCGCGATCCTCGCGATGTTCGGCTGCTTTCAGGTGGCGCTGGGGCTGACATTCTACATGCTCGGCTCGCGCCTCCTGCCGTCGAGCCAGGCTTCCCTGATTGCGACGCTGGAAACGCCGCTGATGCCGTTCTGGATCTGGATTACCTTTCGCGAGGTACCTGCCGTCCACGCCCTTGTTGGCGGTGTTCTGGTCGTTGGGGCGGTGGTTGCGGATATCGCGGTTGACGCGCGAAGTCGCGATCGATCCTGAATCTCGCCCTTTACCCGGAAATCGGGTGGCAATTTTGGTCGCGCAGTCCTAGCAGGTCGGACCATCGCTGTGAGACGCCATGTCCCCGATCGACAACCGTATCGACGCGCGCGACTGGTCGCTGCTCGCTGTGCTCTCGGCGCTCTGGGGCGGCTCGTTCTTCTTCAACGGCGCGGCGCTGCGGGAATTGCCGCCGCTCACGCTGGTGTTTATGCGCGTTGCACTTGGTTCAGCCCTTCTGCTGCCGCTGCTCCGTTTTCAGGGCATCGCCTTTCCCAAGGGCATCGCCGGCTGGAAACCGTTCGTCGCGATGGGGCTCCTCAACAACGTCATCCCGTTCTCGCTGATCGTGATCGGCCAGACTTTCATTCCAAGCGGGCTGGCGTCGGTCCTGAATGCCACCACGCCGCTGTTCACGGTGATCGTGATGGCCGCGGCGGGCGAAGAGGCCTTACGGCTCCGCCGCGTCGCCGGCGTGGCACTGGGCCTCGCCGGCGTGATCATCCTGCACGGATGGGGTGTCGAGACACGGGCGGGGCAGGGGCTGGGCATCCTGCTCTGTCTCGGTGGCGCCTTGAGCTATGGCTTTGCCGCGCTGGCGGCGCGGCGGTTGTTGAAGGACGCAGCCCCGCTGGGGACGGCCGCGTTTCAACTGATGGCTTCCACGGTGATGATGGCGATCGTCGCTGGCGCAATGGAGCAGCCGTGGCGTTTCCCGATGCCGGGCGTGACGATTTGGCTGGCGGTGCTTGGCCTTGCCGGGTTGTCGACGGCGCTCGCCTATATCGTCTTCTTCCAGATCCTGCGGCGCTCGGGCGCGACCAATGTGATGCTAGTGACGCTTCTCATTCCCGTCACCGCCATTCTTCTGGGATGGCTGGTGCTGGGCGAGCCGATCTCCATGCGCGAGATCGCGGGAGCGATCGTGATCGGCAGCGCATTACTGGTGATCGATGGGCGCGTTCTGAACCTGCTGCGGCGCGGCACATAGTTCTGGAACGCTCGTTTCATCTCACGGAAAATCGTGGCGCTTGCCAGCAGAGAGCCACCTTGCGACACTCTCGGCAAAACAAGACTATAAAACACAGGGAGAGAACGATGCCGGATCGTCGCAATAGCCTTGCTGCCCTCGCCATTCTAGCTGCCGGCGCGCTCGTCACGACACCGGCCCTGGCGCAGAAAAAATACGACCCCGGCGCCACCGACACCGAAATCAAGCTTGGCAATATCATGCCCTATAGCGGGCCGGCGTCGTCCTATGGCGTGATCGGCAAGACCGAGGCCGCGTTCTTCAAGATGATCAACGACCAGGGCGGCATCAACGGTCGCAAGATCAATTTCATCAGCTATGACGACGCCTATTCGCCGCCAAAGGCGATTGAGCAGGCGCGCAAGCTGGTCGAGAGCGACGAGGTGTTGCTGATCTTCCAGCCGCTCGGAACGCCCTCGAACTCCGCGATCATGAAATACATGAATGCCAAGAAGGTGCCGCAGCTTTTCGTCGCCTCCGGTGGCACCAAGTTCGGGGACCCCAAGAATTTCCCTTGGACCATGGGCTTCCAGCCGAACTACCAGAGCGAGGGGCGCATCTACGCGAAATATATTCGCGACAACTTTCCGAACAGCAAGATCGCCGTTCTTTGGCAAAACGACGACGCCGGCAAGGACCAGTTCAAGGGCCTGAAGGACGGGCTCGGCGACAAGGCTGGCATGATCATCGCCGACAAATCCTATGAGGTCAGCGATCCCTCGATCGACTCGCAGATCGTTGCGCTTCACGATTCCGGCGCCGACATCTTCTTCTCATGGGCCGCGCCGAAAGGCTCGGCACAGGCGATCCGGAAGGTCGGCGAGCTCGGCTGGAAGCCAAAATTCTTCCTCGCCAATACGGCTACCTCGATCGCCTCGGTGCTCAAGCCCGCCGGGCTCGACTATGCCAAGGATATCATCTCGACAGCATATTTGAAGGATCCGACCGACCCGACCTGGGACAAGGATCCGGCGGTCGTCGCGTGGCGCACCTTCATGGATAAGTACTATCCCGAAGGGGACAAGACCAACGCCAACAACCTTTATGGCTACGTCCAGGCGGAGGCGATGGCGCAGGTGCTGAGGCAGTGCGGCGACAATCTCACCCGTGACAACGTGATGAAGCAGGCCACCAGCCTGAAGGATTTTCACACCGACCTGATGCTGCCCGGGATCATGGTCAACACTTCGGCCGACGATTATTTTCCGATCGAGCAGATGCAGCTGATGCGCTTCAACGGCCAGGCTTGGGAGTTGTTCGGCGACGTCATCACCGGTGAGGTCGGCCACGAGCGCGGCCAATAGTCAGGGCTGGCTCCGCGGCGGGCCAGTTGCCTGGTGTGATGAAGACGGGGCGAGCCTGCCGAAGCGTTGCGATTGCGAACGAAGCTGCGCACCTCGTCGTTCCCGGCATCCGTCCGCTTATTCGGTGACGAGATCGGCGGCGCGTTTCGCCTTCTTGCCGGTATTCTTGACTGTCTCGTCTCCGACCTTTTCGGCCTTGGCGCGAAGCTCACATTTGGTGCGGATCTCGTCGAGCTCGTCGTCGGTCAAATGCTCAATTCCCACGAAGGAATTTTGCACCGCGCTCACCCGGATCAGTTCGTCGAGCTTCACCTGAATGGCCGCGCTATCGCGATTCTGGGAATTCTGAATCAGGAAGACCATCAGGAATGTCACGATGGTGGTGCCGGTGTTGATCACCAACTGCCATGTGTCGGAGTAATGGAAGATGGGACCGGTGACCGCCCAAACCAGGATGATGCCGGCTGCAATCATGAATGTCAGCGCTCGCCCGGCCGCTTGAGATGTTCGGTTAGCAATATCGCTGAAGAGTTGAGCCGCGTTGTTACGTGGCTGGTCCGCTTTGCCCTTGGCCGGACGAGCTTTCGTATGGATCTGTTGCATCAGAAGATCGCGCCATTGAGGACCTGCGACCTAACGCGAAGGGAACTCCGAAGTTCCGCCATGTAAACCTGGGACGAGACGAGCGCGCTCTCAACGAGCCTAGCCCGCGCTGAGTCGCACGCCGGCGCGCAAGAACTTCTGCGGATCGACCGCTTCGCCGTCGATCCGGGTTTCATAGTGCAGATGCGGCCCGGTGGAACGGCCGGTCGACCCGACGAGACCAACGACCTGGCCGATTCTCACGATCTCGCCGACCCGGACATTGATCTCGGAGAGATGGCCATAGCGCGTCGCAAGGCCATTGCCGTGATCGACCTCGATCATGCGGCCGTAGCCGCCGGACCAGCCGGCCGAGACGACCTTGCCGTTGGCGGTGACGCGAACGGGATCGCCGCTCGCGGCGCGGAAGTCGAGCCCGGTATGCATCGCAGGCCGGCCGAGGAACGGATCGCTGCGCACGCCGAAGCCGGAGGTGAACTCGACCTCGCCGATGACGGGCTTGCGATAGGGCACGAGCGCGAGCGTGCGATTGAGCCGGTCCATCTCGGCTCGGGTGTTGTTGATGCGATAGAGCTGCTTCTCGAACGGCCCCGAACTGGCGGTGATTTTAACAGGCACGAACGGCCCGCCCATCGCGGTGCGCGGCACGGCGGCTTCGAGATTTGCGAGGTTCAGGCCGAGATCGCTGACGACGCCGCGCATCCGGCGCATGCGCGAATCCATGCCTTCCTCGACGGCGTTGAGCGCCGCCATCTGGCGACGCTCGACCTGGTCCAGCGAGGTCGTGAGCCGAACGACGACGTTGTCGAACCCCTGGTTCTTGGCGAATTGATTGACGGGCGGAGCTGCGAGGGTCGGCGCGCGCGACTCGAGCCGCGCTTCCCGATCCGGCGGCGCCACGAAGATCACGGTGTCGCTGATCGGCGAGGGCTTTGGCGTGCCCTGCGTCGTCTGGCTGGCATCGCCACGCTGCGGGGTGGAGCGGGGAATTGATCCGGTCACGTCCGGCATGGACCCGAGCGCTGTGGCACGGGACTCCAGCGCCGTCTGGCGCTTCATGATCTGGTCGAGCTTCTGGTCAAACTGCTCCTGGTCGAGCAGCTGCCGGCTGGTGGTGCGGTCGACCTTGGCGCGGAGCTCGGCAATGCGGTCCTCATAGGCGTATTGCATCTCGGCCTGCCGGGCGATCAGCCGGGTGAGGACGTCGTCGCGGAAGGCGAAATAGGTCGCGGTTGCGGCCGACCAGAGCCCGAGCAACACGACAGTGCCGACCACGATCCAGAACACCACAGGTCCCAGGCGAACCTGCTTGCCGTGATGCACGATGGTGTAGGCGTCGTCGGTGTCCGGAAGGGGAAGCGCGGTTGCCACTGCGGCGGCACGGCGATGAAAGGCCCGTCCATGGTCGTGCGGGTGATGTTGGGGGTACTGCGAGAGTTGGGCAGAACTTTTCGACATCGGCACTCCCGCGCCGATCGGATGAGTCCGTGCGGCCTAATTGCCGCGGCAATCTGGGCCGGTCATGGTTAATTTTCCGGAAACGGAACCCCTTGAATTTAAATGATTGGTTAAAGGCTCCTTGCGGCTTCCAGCACCTCGTCGGCGTGGCCGTCGACCCGGACATTGCGCCAGATCCGGGCGATCTTGCCGTCGGCGCCAAGCAGCATCGTGGTGCGAAGAATTCCCAGGAAGCTCTTGCCATACATGGACTTTTCGCCCCAGGCGCCGTAGGCCTCCAGCATCTCGTGCGTCTCATCCGAGACGAGGGGCACGCCGAGACCGTGCTTGTCGCGGAACTTGTCCTGAGCCTTGACCGGATCGGCGGAAATGCCGAGCACGGCGGTGCCAGCCTTGGCGAAGGCGCCGGTGAGCCGGGTGAAATCGATGGCCTCCCTGGTGCAGCCTGGCGTGTCGGCGCGGGGATAGAAGAACAGGACCAGCTTCTGGCCGGCATAATCCGACAGCGCGACGACGCCGCCGCCGTCGCGGGGCAGGCGGAAGGCGGGAGCCTTCTGCCCCTCAGCCAAGCCGGCCTTCGCCGCCGTTTCAGGCGCGGATGCCGATTTGGAAGAATTTAACCGTTTCGATGCGGCCTTATGCGATGTTGTCTTTGCTATGGTCCCAGTTGATTTGCTCGCCGGTGTCCGCTGTGATTTCGCGAGCTTGGTTTGAGTCGCAGCCCGCGCTTTCACGGGCGTCTTTTTAGCCGTCGGAGTGACGGAGGGCGTTTTGGACGATTTCTTTCGGGATTTCTTGGACATACGCCTTCCTTTCGTCGCTTTCGGCGGGTCAACCAAAGCGGTATTGCAGCCCTTTTCCGCTATGCCGGAATCGTGCCCTCGGCGGGGCGAGTCTGACGACGCCGGAGTCTGGTTACAAGGAATTCCACGCACCACCCCACTGCTCGTTGAACGCGCTCCCGGGGCGACATGACGAACAGAAGGAATATTCGAGGTATGGCGGCAATGCCGGCGCGGGAAGCTTCGCTTCCCGTCGACGGCTGCGGCCCCGGCGGCGCTCAATCCCACGACGGGCGCCTGTATCGAGAGGCAATGGCAAGGAATACGTCGCCCCAGGATTACAATCGGGATTTGGATCGGCGCGGCAGCCAACCAGAGCAGCAGCAATGGGACGACGCCGACTGGGATCCGGATCAGGAAGCGGCGGCGGGCCATCGGGCGCGCCGGCTGTTGTCGCGTTCCAATTCGGGCTTCCATCGCTTCGCTGACGGGTTTGGGCCGTTGCGCCGCTGGTTGGGCGGCGGTCGCTGGCTGAAGCGCGTGGCCGTGGTCGTCGGTGTCCTGGTCGTCATCTTCGTCGGCTGTTTCGGCGCGCTGTGGTGGCGGCTCGGCGCCGGTCCCATCAATCTCGACATTGCGACGCCGTGGCTCGCGGCCGCGATCGAGGACAATATCGGTCACGGCAACACCGTGGAGGTCGGCGGCACGCAGATCGAGCGGGCCGGGCGGATCCGCATCGCCGTGCGCATCCGTGATATCGTCGTGCGCGACCACGATCACGTCATTGTCGCCACCGCGCCGAAGGCCGAGGTGAAGCTGTCGGGTGCGGGCCTGCTGATGGGGCATCTGCGCGCCGAAAGCCTCAACCTCGTCGATGCCGAGCTCGCAATCCGGATCGCGCCTGACGGCACCGTCACGGTATCGGCCGGCGACACCGCAAAGCCGCTCGCAACCGGCGTCGCCTCCAAAAGGGACGCGGGACTGCCGCCGACTTTCCCGCGCAACGGTGTGCCACCGCCGCCATTCGCCACCGAGCCTGCGACCTCCGACGCACCGCAAGCCGCGCCCCAGGCCACGTCCCCGACTGGCATTCTTCAGGGCCTCGACTGGCTCGACAGTCTGAGCATGACCGGCCTCGACGGCCAGAATCTCAACGAGATCGGCCTGAAGAACGGCAATCTGATCGTCGACGACCAGCAGCGCGGCAGCAAATGGACGTTTGAGAACATCACGCTCAGCCTGCGCCGACCGAGCCGTGGCGGCGTCGCGCTCAGCCTCGGTGAAGAGGGCGCGCGTCCGTGGTCGTTGCGTGCCACGATCGGTCCCACCGAGAACGGCGTGCGCTCGGTCGATATCCGCGCCGACAAGGTCTCGACCGCCAACATCCTGCTGGCGCTGCGGGTGAAGGACCTCACCTACACCGCCGACCTGCCGCTGACCGGCGAGCTCAAGGGCGAGCTCGGCCGCGACGGCGTGCCGACTTTCTTTCGCGGCAAGATCACGGTCGGTGCGGGCAACATCATCGACACCGATACGCCCGATTATCCGATGGCAATCGACTCGGCCGAGATCAATGTCGAGTGGGACGCCAACCGGCGGGTGCTGGTCGCTCCGTTCAAGGTCCTCTCGGGCGCGAACCGCCTGACGCTTCTGGCTCATGTCGAGCCGCCCAACGGCACCGTCAATGACTGGCAGCTCGGTTTCAGTGGCGGTTCGATCCTGCTCGGCGGCATCGACAACGAGCCGCCGCTGGTCTTCAACCGTATTGCGATCGGCTTCCGCTTCGATACCGACCACAAGAGGCTGCTGTTGACCCAGGCCGATATCTCCAACGGAGAGATCGGCGTCGCCGGCACCGGTGCCATCGACTATTCGGGCGAGCCGCGGCTGACATTGGGTTTCGCGGGAACGCCGATGTCGGCCTCCGCGCTCAAGCGGATGTGGCCGACCCTTGTCGTTCCCGAGTTGCGCGAATGGGTGATCGAGCGGATCGAGCGTGGAACGCTCCAGCGCATCGAGATCGGCGTTAATTCACCGACGAAGAATCTTCCGCGCAAGGGCCCACCCATTCCCGACGACGGCTTGTCGGTCAATATCGTGGCGAGCGGTGTCACGGTTCGCCCCGTCGATGGCCTGCCCGTGGTGCACGATGCCGATTTGAAGGCGCGCGTGACCGGCCGCACCGCGACGGTGAATATCGGGCAGGGCATTGCCGATACGCCGGCGGGGCGCAAGGTCACGATTTCCGACTTTGTTTTCGAGGTGCCCGATATGGCGCCCAAGCCGTCGCCGTCGCGGACGAGGTTTCGTGTCGAAGGTCCGGTGCCTGCGGCCGCCGAAATGCTTTCCAACGATCGCTTGAGCGATCTGTCGTCGACCGTCATCGATCCCAATACTAGCAAGGGGACGTTCTCGGCGAACGTCCAGCTTGGGCTGCCGGTCAAGGGCGAGCTGACCAAAGCCGACACCACCTACAGCGTTACGGCCGATCTCAACGGTTTTGGTGCCGACAAGCTGGTGATGAACCAAAAGCTGGAGGCCAACAACCTCAAGATCGTCGCGAGCAACCAGGGCTATCAGGTCAAGGGCGACGTCAAGATCAACGGGCAGGCGGCCTCGCTCGATTACCGCAAGCCGGCCGAGGGCGATGCGGACGTCAAACTGCAGACCACGCTGGACGATGCGAGCCGCGCGCGCCTCGGATTCGATCTGGGTCCCGCCGTCAGCGGATCGGTGCCGATCAAACTGTCGGGCAAGATCGCCGGGGGACCCGACCAGACGACGAAGCTCGGCATCGAGGCCGACCTGACCTCGGTCAAGCTCGACAACATCCTGCCCGGCTGGGTC
Source organism: Bradyrhizobium sp. BWC-3-1 (assembly GCF_032917965.1). NCBI lineage: Bacteria > Pseudomonadati > Pseudomonadota > Alphaproteobacteria > Hyphomicrobiales > Nitrobacteraceae > Bradyrhizobium > Bradyrhizobium sp. BWC-3-1. The sequence continues at coordinate 5,056,579 of NZ_CP136625.1, read as the reverse complement.
AAGCTGCCGGGAAGAGCGGGCAAGGCCAGCTTCAAGGTGGTGCCGACGGCGCAATCGACGCGTCTGGAGGACATCGTCATCGAAGGCGGCGGCGCCTCGATCAAGGGGTCGCTCGAGGTCGATGCCAACGGCGAGCTCATGAACGCGAACTTCCCGACCTACGCGCCATCCGACGGCGACAAGGCCTCACTCAAAGTGGAGCGCAGCCAGGACGGCGTGCTCAAGGGTACGATGCGCGGCGACGTATTCGACGGCCGCGGCTTCCTGAAGTCGGCGATCTCAGGCAATTCCAAGGACGATGCCAAGAGCAAGACGAAGAACCTCGATTTCGACATCGACGTGAAGCTCGGCGCCGTCATGGGTTTCAACGGCGAGGCGATGCGCAGCGTCGACGCCAAGATGTCGCGGCGCAATGGTGCGGTCAAAGCCTTCACGCTGAGCGGCAGGATCGGAAAAGACACGCCCGTGGCCGCCGACCTGCGCGGCGGCCGCGCCCAGGGCAACCGCGAGGTGATCTATCTCCAGACCAGCGATGCCGGCAACTTCCTGCGCTTCACAGACACCACCAACAAGGTCTTCGGCGGCCAGATGGTGGTGGCCATGGAGCCGCCGACGTCGGAGCCTACGACACGGGAAGGCCTGATCAACGTGCGCGACTTCTCGGTCAAGGGAATGGAGCAACTCGATCGCGTCGCGGCGGGCGCTCCCAACGGCGCCCAGAACGGCGTAGCCTTCACGGCGATGCGCGCGGAGTTCACGCGGCAGAACGGCGCGCTCACGATCCGCGACGGCGTGGTCAAGGGGCCGATGATCGGCGCCACCATCGAGGGCTCAATCGACTTTCCCGGCAACCAGGTTTGTATGAGCGGCACCTTCGTCCCGATGTACGGCGTCAACAACATCTTCGGCCAGATCCCGTTGTTCGGCATCTTCCTCGGCGGCGGCAACAATGAAGGATTGATCGGCGTGACCTACGAGGTCGTCGGCACGCCGGCAGCGCCCGTAATGCGCGTCAACCCGATTTCGGCGATGGCCCCCGGTCTGTTCCGCAAGATCTTCGAATTCAACACCGGCAAACAGAACTCGCCGTTCGAGGAATTCCCGTCGCAGTCGAACGATGGCTCGACCGGATCGACGCGCCAGCTATCGAGCGGCTGCACCCTCGCGCGACGTTAGTGGCGAGGCTACACCTTGGTTTCCGCGCCGCCTTACGCCGCGCGCACGCCCGCCAGGAAAGTCCCGACTTCGCCAGAGAGCTGCTCGGCCTGCTTGGAGAGGTTTGAGGCTGCTGCGAGCACCATGCCTGCGGCATTGCCGGTCTCGTTCGCTGCCGTACTGACGCCCCCGATATTGGTGGTGACTTCCTGGGTTGCCTCGGCCGTCTGGGAGACGCTGCGGGCGATCTCGGCCGTGGCGGCGCCTTGCTCCTCGATCGCGGCGCCGATCGAGGTCGCGATCCGGCTGACCTCCTCGATGGTGGCGGTGATGCCGCCGATGGCGTCCACCGCTTCCTTGGTCGCGCCCTGGATCTGGGCGATCTTGTCGCCGATCTCGCGGGTGGCTTCTGCAGTCTGGCTCGCCAGCGACTTCACCTCCGAAGCGACGACAGCAAAGCCGCGGCCGGCTTCACCGGCGCGTGCGGCCTCGATGGTGGCATTGAGCGCGAGCAGATTGGTCTGCGCCGCGATGCTGGAAATCAGCTCGGCGACGTGCTCGATCTGCTGGGCGCCGTCCGAGAGGGCGCGCACGATGGTGTCGGTGCGGCGGGCGCTGTCCACGGCGCGGCCGGTGACCACGGCGGACTGCGCGACCTGACGGCTGATCTCGGTGATGGAGGAGGAGAGCTCCTCGGCCGCGGCCGCGACCGTCTGGACGCGCTGGCTGGCTTCGGTGGCGGCCGAGCCGACGACGGCGGCGCGGCGGTTGGTGCCTTCCGCGGTCGACGACATCGACTTGGCGGTGACCTCCAGCTCGCCGGAGCCCGAGGCCATCAGGCCGACGAGCTGGCCGACGGAGGCATCGAACCGGTCGGCAAGCGAGATCAGCGCGTCGCGCTTCTCCTGTTCGCTGCGGGTCTTGGTGGCGACCTGCTCCGCCTCCAGCTTGCGGGCCGTCAGCGCGGTCTGCCTGAGCACTTCGAGGGTCTCGGCCATGCGGCCGATCTCGTCGCCGCGACCGGTCTCCTCGACCGCCGTGTCGATGGCGCCTTCGGAAATGGCCTGCATGCGGTTCTTCTGGCGATCGAGCGCGCCGAGCACGTCGCGGGCGATCAGCCAGGACAGTGTCGCCATCAGCAGCATCAAGCCGATGCCAATCGCCCCCAGCTCCAGCGTCAAGGCTCGCACGTCGGCGTCGATGTCGTCGACATAGAGGCCGTAGCTGATCGTCGCGTTCCAGGGCGCGAATTTGCGCGCGAAAACGGTCTTGCGGACGGGCTCCGTCTGGCCGGGGCGGGGGTAGAGATATGAGGTTACGCCGCCCTGAGCAGCCTGGTTGCCGGCCGTTACGATCGCATCTGCGATGAGGACACCGTTGGAGTCCTTGGCGCCCGTGATCTTGCCTTCGAGCTGCTGGTTCGCGCCATTGATCAGGATCGAGGTATCGGCGTTATAGACCACCGGATAGCCTTGGCCGCCATTGAAGCTCATGCGGCGGCCGCGCAGATGGAACTGGATTTTCGCTTCGGCCTGCGTCAGCTTGCCGGCGCCGACCTCCTCTTCGAGTGATTGGGCGAGGTTGTGGAGCATGTCGACCGCGGTCCGCATCTGCTGAACGCGATCCTCCAGCATGCGGCTCTTGCTGAGCACGGACGACACCCCGATGATGGCCGTGACCGTGAGTGCCGAAAGACAGACCATGCTGGCGAGCTTGGTGCGGATCTTGAGGTGACTCAGCAGCTTCATCACGGCCTCGACGGAATGGTTATTGTTGCTCGCGTCGGTAGCATGAAATTCTTACCAATCATGAATGGACGCGTGCGACGGCTGCTGCGCAAGCTGCGTGCGCAGCCGCGTGCGCAAACATGCAGGTCGTCATGCGCTTCTCGGGCGCATGGCGCGTCAACTCGGAGAAAAATCGTGTGGGTCTTTAGTCGCGACCTAATCCGTTGGGAGCGGCAATGAACCGATTCGTTCACCGCCTCATCATGTCGATGCTGCTGGTCGCGGTCCTCGTCCTGGTCTGGAACGTGCTGGGCTCGCGCTGAGATGGCACCCGTGAACATACGGATGCCATCTCTTCATTCGCGAATCAATCGCTGACGCCTCAGCGCCGCGCGAACGCGCCGCTAGTCCTTGCCCATCGCCGCATCGGCGCTGACCGAGCCGCCGCCGGCTGCCGAGAGGTAGAGGCAGGCGAAGCAGAACAGGATCGCCGCGGTGCCACCATTGAGCAGCGGCAGGAACACCGGCGTTTCGCCCTTGAACATGTGCCCCATGAAATAGGCGAAGGCCATCTCACCCGAGAGGATGAATGCCGCGAGGCGGGTAAACAGGCCGATCATCAGCAACGCGCCAAGCACGAGCTCAAGCGTACCGGCTGCGTAGATGATCGGCGGGATGTTTGCGAAGTAGGGAAGCACCGGAAACTTGAACAGCTTGGCGACACCGTACTGGAACAGCAGCAGGCCGGTGATGAAGCGAAACAGGCTCAAGAGAACCGGTTGAAAGCGAACGAGATAGGGAAAGTTCATTGGTTTGTGCCCTCCATCCAATGCTGCGACTAGGACCGCATTCAGTTCCGCCCTGCAAGCCGCCCAAGGGCAATTTGCGCTGACATTTTTGTCATGTCGGACAAAACACCGCAGGAAGGACTTTCAGCCGCGTGCGATCCACATCTTCGTAGCTGTTCGCGTCGTGCCCATCCGTAATTTCCCGGTGACGCGAATGCGCTCAAGTTACCTTCAGGAGACCTACCGCCGCAAGGCGGGCACGACCAGGAACGGGATCATCCCGAGCACCACGCTCGCGAGTGCGAAGGCGAGCAGCGCGTTGTAGCCATGGGTCGCGTCATGGATCAGGCCGCCGCTCCAGGAGCCGAAAGCCGAGCCGAGCCCGCTGCCGATCGAGATGGTGCCGTAGATGGTGCCGACGCGCTTGCCCCCAAAGATCTTCATCGCGGTCGCCGTGATCAGCGGTCCACGTGAGCCCATCATGCTGCCGAAGCAGACCACGAATCCGGTGAGCAGGAGGAAATTGGCGGAGTATTGCAACAGCCACAGCAGGAAGATGCCGAGGATCGAGATCGCGTAGCTGAGCAGCACCGACGGCCGGCGACCGATCAGGCCGTCGAGCGCGGACACGCCTAGCATGCCAAACACCAGCACGATGCCGGAGAAGCCCCAGGCCGTGGCGGCCTGCAGCGGTGGAAAGCCGGCATCGATCAAATAGGCCACGATCTGGGCGGCGATCGCATACATGCCGACCGCGGTGAAGAAGAATGTCGAGAACAGCGCCCAGAAGGCGTGATGGCGCATCGCGCTCGGAAGGGTCCAGCCGTGATCGACGAAATCCGGATCGGTCTTCTTCGCGATCTGCGGCGAGCCCGAGGCGAACAGCCGCCATGGCAGCAGCATGAGCGGCACCAGCAGGCCGAGCGCGGCGAAGCCGAACAGCTGGTAGGTTTCGCGCCACCCCAGATGATCGATCAAAAGCTGCGAGGCCGGCAGCAGCGCCAGCACGCCGCCACCCATGGCCGAGTAGACCACCGCCATCGCGGTCGGGAGTTTTGGGCCGAACCAGCGGCCCAGCAGGATCGAGTTCGGCACATTGCCGATGAAGGCGACGCCAATGCCGACGCAGAGTCCGATCGAGAGCTGGAACTGCCAGAGTGACTGCGCGTGGCTTGCGATCAGGAAGGCCGAGCCGAGCAGCAAAAGGCCCAGTGCATAGACGATGCGCGGTCCGGAATGATCGAACAGGCGCCCGACCAACGGCGCCGTCAGTCCGCTGACGAGCCACGTCAGCGAATAGATCGAGACCACTTGGGCGCGATCCCAGCCAAAGTTTTCCGAGATCGGCTTCAGGAAGACGGTGAAGCTTTCGCTGAGGCCGCGGCCGAGCACGGCGAGTGTGAAGCAGAGCGCGAGCACCACCAGCGCGGTGCGCACGACGCCCTGCGGCGTCGCCGTGACGCGTTCCCTGGTCGCTTGCTTGGACTGTTCCTCTAGCGTGTTCTGGTCCATTGCCGATCAGGGAGCGCGCTTCAGCGCGCCCTGACAAGCAGCGAAAAGCTCATACGCCTATGCAGGCCTCAGGAGGATGTGCTTCTTCTTGCCGAACGACAGCTTGACCACGCCTTCCGGCGTCAGGTCGGCCGCCGACAACGCCATCTTCTCGTTGGTGACGGGCTCGTCATTGACGCGCAGGCCGCCGCCCTTGATCTGGCGCCGTGCTTCGCCGTTGGAGGCAACGAGGCCCGCCTTGACGAAGGCGTTGAGCACGCCGAGGCCGGCGTCGAACTCGCCGCGCGGAATTTCCACGGTCGGCAGGCTCTCGGCCAGCGCGCCTTCCTCGAAGGTGCGGCGCGCGGTCTCGGCCGCCTCGTTCGCTGCGTCGCGGCCATGCAGGAGCGCGGTCGCCTCGGTGGCGAGCACCTTCTTGGCCTCGTTGATCTCGGAGCCTCCGAGCGCCTCGAGCTTCCTGATCTCGGTCATTGGCAGCGTCGTGAACAGCTTGAGGAACTTGCCGACGTCGGCGTCTTCGGTGTTGCGCCAGTACTGCCAGAAATCATACGGCGAGAACTGGTCGGCGTTGAGCCAGACCGCGCCCTGAGCGGTCTTGCCCATCTTGGCCCCCGACGCCGTCGTCAGCAGCGGCGTCGTCAGGGCGAACAGCTGATGCGTGCCCATGCGGCGGCCGAGATCGACGCCCATGATGATGTTGCCCCACTGGTCGGAGCCGCCCATCTGCAAGTTGCAGCCGGTCCGCCTGGCGAGCTCGACGAAGTCGTAGGCCTGGCAGATCATGTAGTTGAACTCGATGAAGCTCATCTCCTGCTCGCGCTCGAGGCGCAGGCGCACGGAGTCCATCGTCAGCATGCGGTTGACCGAGAAATGCCGCCCGACGTCGCGCAGCATCTCGATGTAGTTGAGCTTTGTCAGCCACTCGGCATTGTCGAGCATGATGGCGTCGCTCTTGCCCCCGCCATAGCGCAGCACCTTTGCGAACACGCCGCGGATCGATTCCTTGTTGGCCTCGATCTCGGCGACGGTGCGGATCGCGCGCGTCTCGTCCTTTCCGGAGGGATCGCCGACCATGGTTGTGCCGCCGCCCATCAGCGTGATCGGCTTGTTGCCGGACTGCTGCAGCCAGTGCAGCATCATCATGGTCAGGTAGTTGCCGATGTGCAGCGAGCGGGCGGTGCAATCGTAACCGACATAAGCCGTCGCCTCGCCCTTGGCGGCGAGGGCGTCCAGCCCCTCGAAATCGGAGCATTGGTGGATGAATCCACGTTCCTGCAGCGTATTGAGGAAATCCGATTTGAATGCAGTCATTTGTCGGCGCGCCTGACAATTCTTGGTTTACTGTTTTGGGAGCAATTTAAGGGTCATCCGTGGGAACTCGGTTGCTGCCCGCTACTTTGGCCTGTGGCATTATAAGATGTGTCCCTCTGGCACAAGATCGGCATGCCGGAAGGGTCTCTTGAGGACGCTGATCCATGATGTTGACGGCACTCGGTTTGATGAGCGGCACCTCGCTGGACGGGGTGGATGTTGCGCTGATCGAAACCGACGGAAAGCAGGTGAAGGCATTCGGGCCGTCCGGCTACCGGCCGTATAGCCCGGCGGAGCGCAACCTGCTGCGTCAGGCGCTGAGCGAGGCCGTGCACCTGGCGCAACGCGATGCTAGGCCGGGAGTTCTGGCCGAGGCCGAACGCGCAGTGACGCTCGCGCATGCCGAGGCGGTGGCCGCCTTCGTCGCCCAGAACCGGATGAAGCCGGAAGACATCGACATCGTCGGCTTCCACGGCCAGACCGTGCTGCACCGCCCCGAGAAGCGGCTGACGGTGCAGATCGGCGACGCGCCGGCGCTGGCCAGGGCGATCCATATCCCCGTGATGCATGATTTTCGCGCCGCCGACGTCGAGGCCGGCGGGCAGGGCGCGCCATTTGTGCCGGTTTATCACCGCGCGCTCGCCCATTCGCTGGAGCGCGAAGGGCCGATCATCGTGGTCAATATCGGCGGCGTCTCCAACATCACCTATATCGACGGCAACGACACGCTGATTGCCTGCGACACCGGACCCGGCAACGCGCTGCTCGACGATTTCATGTACCGCACCATGAACCAGGCGTTCGACGCGGACGGAAAGCTCGCAGCCCTCGGCAAGGCGGACGAAGCCTGGATCGCGCGGGCGCTGGAGCTGCCGTTCTTCGTAAGCCCGCCGCCGAAATCGCTCGACCGCAACGATTTTGCCGCACTAAAGCTCGGCGATGTCCTGCCGGCCGACGGCGCCGCGACCCTGACCGCCTTCACCGCGGCGGCCATCGCCCGCATCATCCCGCTGCTGCCACGCAGGCCGCGGAGCTGGATCGTCTGCGGCGGCGGCGCCCGCAACCGGACCATGCTCCAGATGCTGCGGGAGCGCGTTGGGTCCGCCACTGTCGAGGCCGCGGAGGCAGTCGGCTGGGCCTCCGACGCCATCGAGGCGCAGGCCTTCGGCTTCCTCGCCGCGCGCGGCCTGAAGGGCCTGCCGCTGTCGTATCCCGGGACCACGGGCGTGCCGATGCCGATGACGGGCGGGGTGATCGCGCGGCCTTGAGATGATAGGCGGGATGATGCAGATGCATTGATCTTGACAGGTAGATGCACATGCATCTATCTTTGATGCAGTTGCATCTAACCGTCGGGATTCTCGCCATGACCGCTTCACTGAAACTGATCAGCCACAAGCTTTGCCCCTATGTGCAGCGCGCGGTGATCGCGCTCAACGAGAAGGGCGTGCCGTTCGAGCGGGTCGACATCGATCTCGCCAATAAGCCCGACTGGTTTCTCAAACTGTCGCCGCTCGGCAAGGTGCCGGTGCTGGTCGTGACGAGCGAGAAGGGCGAGGTCGCGCTGTTCGAGAGCAACGTGATCTGCGAGTACATCGAGGAGACGCAAGGCGGCGTGAGACTGCATCCGGCGGATGCCTTGGAGCGTGCCGAGCACCGGGCGTGGATGGAGTTCGGTTCAGCAGTGCTCGCCGATCTCTGGGGCCTAGAGACCACGACCGATGCGGCGACGTTCGAGAGCAAGCGCCAGGCGCTGATGGTGAAGTTCGCCCGGGTCGAAGCGGCGCTCGGTGCCGGTCCTTATTTTGCTGGCGAAGCGTTCAGTCTCGTCGACGCCGTATTCGCCCCCGTCTTCCGCTACTTCGATCTGTTCGACGAGCTGACCGACCACGGCATTTTCCGCGATGTGCCGAAGGTCCGCGCATGGCGCGCCGAACTGGCGAAGCGTCCGAGCGTCCGTACTGCGGTGGGCGCGGACTATCCGCAATTGCTGCGCGCCTTCCTCGTGCGCCACGACGCGCATCTGCTCAAGCTTGCGGCCTGAGCCCACGCCGATGTCGCAATCCATGGCCTGGCTGATGCTGGTGATCGCAGGCGCACTCGATGTTGGCTGGGCGATCTCGATGAAATATGCGGAAGGCTACACGCGCGCTGGCTGGAGCGTCGTTTCGCTCGTGCTGCTCGTAGCCTTCGTTGTCCTGCTCGGGCGTGCTTTGAAGGTGCTCGAGGTCGGCGTCGCCTATTCGGTCTGGACCGGCATCGGCGCCGCCGGCACCGTCGTCATGGGTGTGGTGCTGTTCGGCGAGGCGCTGAGCGCAATGAAGATCGCGGGGATCCTGCTGGTGCTGACGGGGATCGCGGCGCTCAAGCTGGCCTAGAGCTCTGCGGCCATTTTCGCGAGCGTCGCGATCGTTTTCATGTTGCGCGCGGTGCCGGTCTTGGCGGCGGGGATGACCAGCTTCGACGTGCCCATGCCGTCGCCGTAATGCACGTAGATCTCGCGGCGGCCGAGGCGGATCTCCTCCTTGTTCTGGCCGCGAATGCCGGCGAGCGCATCCGCCGGCGGCGCCTTGTCGAGGAAGATCGCGACGGTACGGTTGGGGGCGGCCTTTGGAAACGGATTATCGGCCAAGACCTGCGCCATCTCGGTGGCGCTGCGCACGAGCACGCCGACCGGCGCGCCGGCATAGGCGTGCAACCGCTTTTCGAGTGCGGTCTTGATCGCAGATTGCGACTTGCGGCTTGTGAAGACGACGTTGCCGCTTGCAATATAGGTGCGCACGGCGGCGTAGCCGAGCTCCTCGCACATGGCCTTGAGTTCGCTCATCGGCAATTTGCCGGTGCCGCCGACATTCACGGCACGCAGCAATGCGATGAACGCACCCACGGAAAGCTCAGCGCACGTTGGCGAGGCGCATGTCGAGATAGGCGGTGATGGTTTCCATCAGCGGCTCGAGCTTGGCGTCGAAGAAGTGGTTGGCGCCCGGGATGACCTGCTGGTCGATCACGATGCCCTTCTGGGTCTTCAGCTTCTCGACCAGCGTGTTGACGTCCTTGGGCGGCACCACCGCGTCCTTCTCGCCATGCACGATCAGCCCCGAGGACGGGCAGGGTGCGAGGAACGAGAAGTCGTAGAGGTTGGCGGGCGGCGCGATCGAGATGAAGCCCTCGACCTCGGGGCGGCGCATCAGCAGCTGCATGCCGATCCAGGCGCCGAAGGAGAAGCCGGCAACCCAGCAGGCGCGCGCTTCGGGATTGATGGTCTGCGCCCAGTCGAGCGCCGCGGCCGCGTCCGACAATTCGCCGGTGCCGTGGTCGAACGAGCCCTGGCTGCGGCCGACGCCGCGGAAATTGAATCGCAGCACCGAGAAGCCACGATGCGCGAACGCATAGTAGCACTGGTAGATGATCTGGTGATTCATCGTGCCGTGGAACTGCGGATGCGGGTGCAGGACCATCGCGATCGGCGCGTTCTTCTGCTTGGCCGGATGGTAGCGGCCTTCGAGACGGCCGGCGGGGCCGGTGAAAATAACTTCAGGCATGATGATCTCTTGATTGATCCCTTGAAGACGCTCTTCAACAATCAACCGATTGTGCGGATTTCATCGGCTGCTGGGCCGATCAAGCCGCGAATGGAAGGGTGGAGCGGCGCCCTCGGATGATGCGCGAGCGGCGCGCGGCGAACTGACGCGCGCGTTCTAACATGAGGCGAGGGTCAAAAAGCAAGCATCTTGAACATCCCGCAATCGGCTCAAGACGTTAGCGTGTCATGGCCGTCATCGCGCGAAGGCGATTGGGAATCGAGATTGCCAAGCGCTGCCCGGGGGTCCATGTCGGGTACCAGTGCGGGCGAAGCAGCCTGGTCCGAATGGTAACATAATACGTCATGCCGAGCCGTGTTTATCTCGACTGGAACGCGACCACGCCGCTTCGCTCCGAGGCGCGAGGCGCAATGCTCGCAGCCTACGAGCTGATCGGCAATCCGTCCTCTGTTCACGCCGAGGGGCGCGAGGCGCGACGGCTTGTCGAGGGGGCGCGGGCCATCCTTGCGACCGCAGTAGGCGCGCTGCCGCGGAACGTCGTCTTCACCTCCACGGGAACCGAAGCCAACGCGCTGGCGCTTTCACCGGGGCTTCGGGGGCCGTCTGGGGGGCCTGTCGAGCGGCTTCTGGTCTCGGCCGTCGAGCATGCTTCGGTACTGGCAGGCGGCCGGTTCCCGGCAGATGAGATCGGTCAGATCAGGGTCACACGCTCCGGCGTGATCGACCTCGATCATTTGAAGGCGCTGCTCAGAGAGGGCCCGCCGGCGCTGGTCTCTATCATGGCGGCCAACAACGAGACGGGCGCGCTGCAGCCTATCGCCGAGACCGCGGGAATCGTTCACGGGGCCGGCGGCCTCCTGCACGTCGACGCAATCCAGGCGCTTGGGAAAATCCCCTTCGATATCAAGGTGATCGGTGCGGACCTTGCGACCTTTTCTGCGCACAAGATCGGCGGCCCCAAGGGGGTCGGCGCGCTGGTCGTGGCCGAGGGCGTGGCCGGACTTGAGCCGGTGCTGCGGGGCGGCGGGCAGGAGCTGAACCGGCGCGCCGGAACCGAGAATGTCGCCGGCATTGCCGGCTTCGGGGCATCCGTGCGGGCTGCCCTTCAGGCTTTGCCGGAGGATGCGGAACGGATGGCAACCCTCAGAGATCGCTTGGAAAATGGCATTCGCTCCATGGCCGGCGCAACGGTCTTCTCAGATGACGCCAGGCGGTTGCCAAATACCGTTCTTTTCACGGCTCCCGGCTTGAAAGCCGAGACCGCGGTGATCGGTTTCGACCTCGAAGGTGTCGCGGTGTCCTCGGGCTCTGCCTGTTCCTCGGGCAAGGTACAGCCGTCCCACGTGCTGTCGGCGATGGGGTATGATCCCACCGTCGCCCAAGGAGCGGTGCGTCTCAGTCTGGGCTGGTCCACGGAGCCGGATGACATCAACAGGGCGTTAGAGGCTTGGCGAAAGCTCGGTAATACCCTACTTAAGGGATAAGCGATGAAACACGGCTTGAACGGTTCTAAGCGCGTGCGTCCCGCCAAGAAACATCGTAATAGTCGTCCGAATTTGATGATCCACCGCGGTCCTTGAAACCGCGAGCGGAGGATAGAATGCCAGCCGTGCAAGAGACGGTCGAGCGCGTGAAGCGCATCGACGTCGATCAGTATCGTTATGGGTTTGAGACCCTGATCGAGTCCGACAAGGCCCCAAAGGGGCTGTCGGAAGAAACCGTCAAGTTCATCTCCGAGAAGAAGAACGAACCCGCCTGGATGCTCCAGTGGCGGCTCGAGGCCTATCGGCGCTGGCTGACCATGACCGAGCCGACCTGGGCCCGCGTCGACTATCCCAAGATCGACTTTCAGGACCTCTATTATTATTCGGCTCCCAAGCCGAAGAAGACGATCACCTCGCTCGACGAGATCGATCCCGAGATTCTGAAGACCTACGAGAAGCTCGGCATTCCCTTGCGGGAAGTCGCCATGCTCGAAGGCGTCGAGCCGAAGCCCGGCGAGGAAGACCCCAACAGGCGCAAGATCGCGGTCGACGCGGTGTTCGATTCGGTCTCGGTTGCGACCACCTTCAAGGCCGAGCTGAAGAAGGCCGGCGTGATCTTCATGCCGATCTCGGAGGCGATCCGCGAGCATCCCGAGCTGGTGCAGAAATATCTGGGATCGGTGGTGCCGACGTCGGACAATTTCTACGCAACGCTGAACTCGGCGGTGTTCTCGGACGGCTCGTTCGTTTACGTGCCGCCGGGCGTGCGCTGCCCGATGGAACTGTCCACCTACTTCCGCATCAACGAGCGCAACACTGGCCAGTTCGAGCGCACGCTGATCATTGCCGACAAGGGCTCCTACGTCTCTTATCTCGAGGGCTGCACCGCGCCGCAGCGCGACGAGAACCAGCTGCACGCGGCCGTGGTCGAACTCGTCACGCACGACGACGCCGAGATCAAATATTCGACGGTGCAGAACTGGTATCCCGGCAATTCGGAAGGCAAAGGCGGCATCTACAATTTCGTCACCAAGCGTGGTGACTGCCGCGGCAACAATTCCAAGATCTCCTGGACCCAGGTCGAGACAGGTTCGGCGATCACCTGGAAGTATCCGAGCTGCATCCTGCGGGGCGACAATTCGCGTGGTGAATTCTATTCGATCGCGATCTCGAATGGCTATCAGCAGGTCGACAGCGGCACCAAGATGATCCATCTCGGCAAGAACACGTCGAGCCGTATCATCTCCAAGGGCATCGCCGCCGGCAGATCGCAGAACACCTATCGCGGCCTCGTGACGGCGCATCGCAAGGCGACCGGCGCGCGCAACTTCACCGCCTGCGATTCGCTGTTGATCGGCGACAAATGCGGCGCGCACACCGTGCCCTACATCGAAGCCAAGAACTCGTCGGCGACGTTCGAGCACGAGGCCACCACGTCCAAGATCTCCGAGGACGTGCTGTTCTACTGCATCCAGCGCGGCCTCACGCAGGAGGAGGCGGTCGGCCTCGTCGTCAACGGCTTCGTCAAGGACGTGCTGCAGCAACTGCCGATGGAATTCGCGGTGGAAGCGCAGAAGCTGATCTCGATCTCGCTTGAAGGATCGGTCGGCTAGCGCCGGCCCTCGCGGCGCGCGTCGCGCGCCCTATGCATCATTTGAATAAACTGGACACCAAGATGGCTTTGCTTGAAGTGAAAGACCTCAAGGTTCGTGTCGAGGAGCGTGAGATCCTCCATGGGTTGACGCTGACCGTGAACGAGGGCGAGATCCACGCGATCATGGGGCCGAACGGCTCCGGCAAATCGACGCTGTCCCACGTCATCGCCGGCAAGCCTGGTTACGAGGTCACCGACGGCGAGATCCTGTTCAAGGGCGAAGACCTGCTCGCGATGGCGCCCAACGAACGGGCCGCCAAGGGCGTGTTCCTGGCGTTCCAGTATCCGGTCGAGATCCCCGGCGTCTCCACCATGAATTTCCTGCGCACCGCGCTGAACGCGCAGCGCAAGGCGCGCGGCGAGGGCGAATATTCGACGCCCGACTTTTTGAAGAAAGTCCGCGAAGTCTCGAAGTCGCTGAACATCCCGCAGGACATGCTCAAGCGCGGTGTCAATGTCGGCTTCTCCGGCGGCGAGAAGAAGCGCAATGAGGTGCTGCAGATGGCGCTGTTCGAGCCGAGCCTGTGCATCCTCGACGAGATGGATTCCGGCCTCGACATCGACGCGCTGCGCATTGCAGCCGACGGCGTCAACGCGCTGCATTCGCCCAAGCGCGCGATGGTCGTCATCACCCATTATCAGCGGCTGCTGAACTATATCGTGCCTGACGTCGTGCACGTGATGTCAAAAGGCCGTGTCGTGAAGAGCGGTGGCAAGGAACTGGCGCTGGAGCTGGAAGCGTCCGGCTACGCCCAGTTCGAGGACGCCGCGTAAGGAATTTTGAGATGAACGTTGCTGTGGCAAAGACCGGAAACGGCCGCGCGGTGAGCGATCTCTTCGCCAGCGCCGAAAGCCGGCTGCCGGGTTCGCCTTCCGTGATCGCGGTACGCCGCGAGGCGTTCGAGACCTATGAGCGTCTCGGCCTGCCGCACCGCCGGATCGAGGAGTGGAAGTACACCGATCTGCGCGCGCTGGTCGGCGAGGTACTGCCGCTCGCGGCTGCGCCCGATGCGACTGCGTTGAAGCGCGCCGCGGACGCGGTGAAAGCACATGCGATCGCCGGCGCCCGCAAGCTGGTGCTGGTCGACGGTGTGTTCGCTCCCGATCTCTCCGACGTCAAGGCGCTCGCCTCCGAGGCGGGCTTTAAGACATTGCGGGAGACGCTGGAGAAGGATTCCGGTCTGTTAAGGACCGCGGCCATCGATGCGGTGATCGCGCTGAACGCGGCGATGGCGACCGACGGTGTCGTGCTTGATATCGCCGACGGCACGCAGCTGTCCGCGCCGATCCAGATCATTCACGTCGCGGTTGCATCTTCCGCGTCGGCTTTCACCCGCTCGCAGGTTGCGGTCGGGAAGGGCGCTCGTGCCACCATCATCGAGAGCTTTGTCGCGGCCGGGGCCAAGGCTTACCAGGTCAACGATGCCGTCATCCTCTCGGTTGGCGATAATGCCGACATCGCGCATATCCGTCTGATGGACGATTCGCCGGATGCTGTGAACATCACCTCGCAGTTCGTCACGGTCGGCGCGAATACAAAGCTGAACTTCTTTAACATGACGACCGGCGCGGCAGTCAGCCGCCTGCAGGGCTTCATCACGCTGGCAGGCGAGGGCAGCGAGCTCTCCGTCAACGGCGTGAACCTGTTGCAGAAGACCGAACATGGCGACACCACGCTGGTGGTCGACCATGCCGTGCCGAACTGCGTCAGCCGAGAAGTTTTCCGCGCCGTGATCGACGATCGCGCCCATTCGGTGTTCCAGGGCCGCATCATCGTTCGTCCCGATGCGCAGAAGACCGACGGCAAGATGATGATCCGCGCGCTGCTGCTCTCGGATGAGGCGGAAGCCGACAACAAGCCCGAGCTCGAGATCTTTGCGGACGACGTCTCCTGCGGTCACGGCGCCACCGCCGGTGCGCTGGACGACAGTCTGCTGTTCTATCTGAAGGCGCGCGGCCTGCCGGAGAAGCAGGCCCAGGCGCTGCTGATCCAGGCCTTCGTCGGCGAGGCGATCGAGCAGATCGCCGACGATGATCTGCGCGAGCACGTGATCGGCATTGCCGAGCGCTGGCTGGAGCGGCGCCAATGAGCACGCATCCGGCAGTCAAGAACGGCTCTTACGACGTTGCGCGCGTGCGCCAGGATTTTCCGGCGCTGGCCATGCAGATCTACGGCAAGCCGCTGGTCTATCTCGACAACGCCGCATCTGCGCAGAAGCCGAGCGCCGTGCTCGATCGCATGACGCAGGCCTACACCTCCGAATATGCCAACGTGCACCGCGGCCTGCATTATCTCGCCAACGCCGCGACCGAAGCCTATGAGGGCGGCCGCACCAAGGTGGCGCAGTTCATCAACGCGCCGCGGACCGAGGAAGTGATCTTCACCCGCAACGCGACCGAGGCGATCAACCTCGTCGCCTCGTCCTGGGGCGAGCCGAACATCAAAGCAGGCGACGAGATCGTCATTTCGATCATGGAGCACCACTCCAACATCGTGCCCTGGCATTTCCTCAGGGAACGCCATGGTGCCGTGATCAAATGGGCGCCGGTCGACGACGAGGGTAATTTCCTCATCGACGAATTCGAAAAGCTGCTGACGTCGAAGACCAAGCTGGTCGCGATCACGCAGATGTCGAACGCGCTTGGCACCATCGTCCCGGTCAAGGACGTTGTGAAGATCGCCCACGCCCGCGGCATTCCCGTGCTGGTCGACGGCAGCCAGGGCGCGGTGCATATCCCAGTCGACGTCCAGGACCTCGGCTGCGACTTCTATGTCTTCACCGGCCACAAGGTCTACGGGCCGACCGGCATCGGCGTGCTCTGGGCCAAGTACGACCACCTGGTCGCGATGCGCCCCTATAACGGCGGCGGCGAAATGATCCGCGAGGTCTCGCGCGACATCGTCACCTACGGCGATCCCCCGCACAAATTCGAGGCCGGCACGCCGGCGATCGTCGAGGCCGTCGGGCTCGGCGCCGCGATCGACTACGTCAATTCGATCGGCAAGGAGCGCATCGCCGCGCACGAGCACGATCTCGTCACCTACGCCCAGGATAAGCTGCGCGAGATCAACTCGCTGCGGCTGATCGGCACGGCGCGGGGCAAGGGCCCGGTGATCTCCTTCGAACTCAAGGGCGCGCACGCCCACGACGTCGCCACCGTGATCGACCGCCAGGGCATCGCGGTGCGCGCCGGCACCCATTGCGTGATGCCGCTTTTAGAGCGGTTCAACGTCACAGCCACGTGCCGGGCGTCGTTCGGCATGTATAATACGCGGGAAGAAGTCGATCATCTGGCACAGGCGCTGTTGAAGGCGCGGGATTTGTTCGCATGAGTGACACGGCCGAAATCAAAGCCAATCCGATGGAAACCCAGTCGGCGCTGCCGCCTGACGAGACCGAGCGTCTCACCACCGAGATCATCGCCGGGCTCAAGACCGTGTTCGACCCGGAAATCCCGGCTGATATCTACGAGCTCGGCCTGATCTACAAGGTCGAGATCAAGGACGATCGTTCCGTCGATGTGCAAATGACGCTGACGACACCGAATTGCCCGGCCGCCGGCGAGCTGCCGACCATGGTCGAGAACGCGGTCGCCAGCGTCCCCGGCGTCGGCGTGGTCGACGTCAAGGTGGTCTGGGAGCCGGCCTGGACGCCGGAACGCATGAGCGACGAGGCCCGCCTCGTGCTCAACATGTGGTGACGCGTAACCTCGGCTTTAGATCCTTGTTAGATCCTTGGCATTGAATTCGCTCGGCAACGGACCACATCATTGACATGACACAGATATCGTCGGGCTCGACACCAGCATCCACTCCAAAGCCGAGGCGGCCCCGCCCGCAGGTCATGCGGCTGACGGACGCTGCCGCCCAGCGCATCAGCGAGCTGACCCAGCGGGCCGATTCCGAGATCGTTGGCCTGCGCGTCGGCGTCAAGAACGGCGGCTGTGCCGGACAGTCCTACACCGTCGAATACGCCCATGATGTCCGCCCGACCGACGAGGTCGTCGAGGACAAGGGCGTCAAGATCCTGGTCGATCCGAAGGCCGTGCTGTTCCTGCTCGGCACCGAGATGGACTACAAGGCCGACAAGATGCAGGCCCAGTTCGTCTTCAACAACCCCAACCAGATTTCCGCCTGCGGCTGCGGCGAGTCCGTCGAGCTGCGCCCGGCGCAGATCGACGGGTAGTCCGTTTCTCGCAAATCGCTCCGCTGTCGTCCTGGCGAAGGCCAGGATCCATACCGCGTGATCTCGCGGTGATCGTCGGTGCCAATACCGACGCTGGCACGACTGGCAGTCTTCGCTAAACTCCCTCCCGTGGAATGGGTCCTGGCTTTCGCCAGGACGACCGTGCGGAAATAGTTCAGCCATGGACCGCGAATTTCTGATCGACCTGTTCGCCGATTTCGGCCCCGTCGCCATCCGGAAAATGTTCTCCGGCTACGGCATCTCCGCCGACGGCGTCAACTTCGCGCTGGCCTTGCGCGCCGGCCTATTTTTTCGCGCTGACGAGATGACCATCCCGGATTTTGAGGCGGAAGGCTCGAAGCCGTTCCAATACTCGACCCGCGCCAAGACCGTGGTGGTGAACTCCTATTGGGAGCTGCCGGCCCGCCTGTTCGACGATTCCGCGGAACTCGCGCAATGGGCGAGGGCCGCGCTTGCTGCTGCCCAGCGCGCCAAGGTGAAGAAGCCGCCCAAGGTGAAGAAGGCGGCGAAGAAGGTTGCGAAGAAGCCCGTTGCAACGAAGCGGCCGACCAAGAAGAAAACAGTGCGCAGGGCGGGCAAAGCGAAGCGTGCCCTCCGCTGAGGTGCTGGTGTGGGAGATGATGGGCATGGCGCTGAGCGCCTTTGCCCACCCGATGGGACTTCACTCCACGGCCTTGGTCAGACCAACCCGCATGTCCCTGGCGGTGAAGACGCAGACGCCGTCGGCCAGCACGCGACCGTCGGCAATTCCGAGCACCAGCTTGCCGCGCCGGACCATCCTCATGGAGACCTCGTAGCGCACGCGTTGCGCGTTCGGTGTGACCTCGCCCGTGCACGCGACTTCGCCGACGCCGATGGCGCGGCCCTTGCCCGGCGAGCCCGACCATCCCAGCCAGTAGCCGACCATCTGCCACATGGCATCCAAACCCAGAGACGCTGGCATCGTGGCATCGCCGTGATAGTGGCAATCGAAGAACCAATGGCCCGGCGCGATGTCGAGTTCGCCGACGATATGGCCCTTGCCGAACTCGCCGCCATCCAGGCTGATCTCCGTGATGCGATCCATCATCAGCATCGGCGGCGCTGGCAATTGCGCATTGCCCGGCCCGAAATAGCCGCCCTCGCTCGATCTCAGCAGCTCGTCCCTGGTGTAGGACGGTTGCGGTGAGTGAAAATCATGCGGATTGGGCAAGACGACAAGTCCTCCGGATCTTCGCAGTCGGACGCCTCAAGACGGCGAGGGAGATGTCGTTCGTCGGGTCAGAATGTCAAGCGCTGGCGGTGCGCGGCTTCGGCGTCACGCCACCCGGTTATGGGTCTCGACCGTGAATTCCGGATCGGCCTCGCAGATCACGCGGTTGCGGCCGTTGCGTTTGGCGGCGTAGAGGCAGGCATCCGCGCGTTCGATCAGCGCATCGGTGTCGTCACCCTGCTTGAGCATGGAGACGCCGACGGAGATGGTGACCCGGCCAAGGATTTCGCCGGTGGACTTCTTCTTTAGTTCCTTCGCCATCACCGCGCGGCGGATGTGATCGGCCACCGTGAGGGCCTGGCGCAGCGCGGTGTTGGGCAGCACGACCGCGAATTCCTCGCCGCCATAGCGGGCGGTGATGTCCTGGCCCTTGATGGTCTGCTTCAGCGACAGGCCGACCAGCCGCAGCACCTGGTCGCCGGTGAGATGGCCGTAGGAATCGTTGAACGACTTGAAATGATCGATGTCGACCAGCAGCAGCGACAGCGGCTCGCCGGAGGCGAGCGCGCCTTGCACGGCCATGTCGATCATGCGATCGAAATATTTGCGGTTGCCGAGCCCCGTCAGCGGATCGGTCAGGCTCTCGGCGCGGATCGCCTCCAGGCTCTGCTGGAGGTTGCTGATCTCGCTCCTCGAGAGCGTCAGCCGGTCTTCCAGCGCCTTGTTGGTCTCGCGCATCTCGCTGGTCGAATGCAGCAGCGTCTCGATGATCGACTTGATCTGCTCGCGGCTTTCGGCCGATGACAGCTTTTTGGTCGCGTCTGACAGGCTCGCATCGTAGGAGCCGGTCATCGCGAGCGCGTCGCCGAGAACCTTTATGACGTCGTCGATCTCGCCGATGACGCGCGCGCCGACCTTGTCGATGCGCTCGGTGGTCTTGATGTGGGAGAGGTAGGTCTCGTAGATCTGATCGAGATCGGCTTCGGTCAGCTTGCCGCTTCGCGCCAGCGTCTCGTTGATGATCTTGTTGAGCGGGGCGTTGTAGCCGGTGGCGTAGACGTACCAGATCTCGTAATTGCGGGGAATTGCCGTCTGCCGTAGCGATCGGATCTGACCGAGCGCTACCTGGGCGAACGCCATCGTGCGTTCGTGTTCGTCGAGCACCTTGACCACGGAACATACCCCACAGCGACCGGCGCGCCGACGACCGCAGCAATACTTAAATTATGTTCGTAGGCTAACGGACGATCGTGAACGCCCCGTAAATATACGTCCACGAATGCATCCGAAAAAGTGCGCGCCGGCTTGGTTTCAACCAAAGCCGGGCGCGCATCGTGCTTCAGGCGCCGGCGGGGGAGCGAACTGGACGCAGCAGAAAGGCCGGCAGATGCGAGTGGTCACCCGGCTCGCTGTCGGCTTCGCGTTGGCGGCGCGGCTCGGGACGGCCGATCGACGGCACATGCGACGGATTGGCCTGCTGCTGGCGCGCACCGTCACGCGGCTCGGATGATGGCTTGGCTTCGCGCGGCGGCCTGGCTTCACGCGAAGGTCTGGCTTCACGCGGAGGCCTTGCCTCGCGCGCGGGCCTTGCTTCGGAAGCGGGCCCTGTCTCGGGAGCGGACCGTGCTTCGGCCGAAGGCTGTGCCTCGCCACGCGGTTCGCGCGGCTCGTGGCTGCGCTCACGATCGCGGCCGCGCTGCGGCTTGCCGCGTCCGCCGCGTGAACGTTCACGGCCGCGCTGCTCGCGCGGACGCTCGCTCGCGTCGGAAGCATCGGTGCGGACTTCGAAATCGCCCTCCGCGCGTGGAATGCTCTGGCCGATCAGCTTCTCGATCGCCACCATCGACTTCTGGTCGAGCGGCGTGACGAGCGAGATCGCCATGCCGGACCGCCCTGCGCGACCGGTGCGGCCGACGCGGTGGACATAATCGTCGGGATGGTGGGGAACGTCGAAATTGAAGACGTGGCTGACCTCGGGGATGTCGAGGCCGCGGGCGGCGACGTCGGATGCGACCAGGAGGGGCAGCTCGCCCTTGCGGAACTGCTCGAGTGCCGCCGTGCGGGCCGACTGGTCCATGTCGCCGTGCAGCGCGCCGACGCTGAAGCCGTGCTTTTGCAGCGATTTGTGAACGACGGCGACCTCGCGCTTGCGATTGCAGAAGATGATCGCGTTCTGGAGATCCTTCGCCTCGCGCAGCAATCGGCGAAGCAGCTCGCGCTTCTCGTGCGCCTCGCGCCCGGCCGGGACCTGACACTGCGTAACGGTGACAGCGGTGGTGGCGGGCTTCGATACCTCGATCTTCTGCGGATTGTGCAGGAAGGTTTCGGTGATGCGCCGGATCTCCGGCGGCATGGTCGCGGTGAAGAACAGGGTCTGCCGCGTGAACGGGACGAGCTTGCAGACGCGCTCGATGTCGGGAATGAAGCCCATGTCCAGCATGCGGTCGGCTTCGTCGATGACGAGCAGCTCGACGCCGGTGAGCAGCAGGCCGCCGCGCTCCGTGTGGTCGAGCAGGCGGCCGGGAGTGGCGATCAGCACGTCGACGCCGCGCGTTAGCTTGGCATCCTGGTCGCCGAAGGAAACGCCGCCGATCAGGAGGGCGACGTTGAGTTTCTGGCCCGCGCCGTAGCGGTCGAAGTTTTCCTTCACCTGCGCCGCGAGTTCGCGGGTTGGCTCAAGGATCAGGGTGCGCGGCATGCGCGCCCGGGCGCGGCCCTTTTCGAGAATGGTGAGCATCGGCAGCACGAAGGCCGCGGTCTTGCCGGTGCCGGTCTGGGCGATGCCGAGCACGTCCTTGCGAGCGAGGACGTGAGGGATCGCCTGTTCCTGAATGGGGGTGGGGGTGGTGTAACCGGTGGCCGCCACTGCAGCGAGGACTTTTTCGGATAGTCCGAGATGGGTAAAAGACATTGAGCCTCTGGTCGAAACCGCCGTTCGGAATCGAGGGTAATAAGGCTGTCGCGTTCCACCCCAAAACGGCGCGCTCTCAAAGAAGCTGGGGGTGCTGACTCACGCGAACAAAGCGCCAAACTCAGGAATCGCTCTTCGATCTGAGCCGCGTCGCCACGGAACATAGGGGGGAATCGGCCAAAGTCAATGGAGCGGGCGCGGGAAGGCCCTAAAAAACCTGAGGTTTTCGCCCAAATAGTGGGAGCGGCTGCGGTTTTCCGCCCAAACGTCGGCTAGCGCCCCTCCGGCCCCTGCGCGCGGAAGTCGCCGGGCGCGATCCCGTAGGCGGCGTTGAAGACCCGGTAATAGGTCGCGACGCTCTCGAAGCCGCAGGAGGTCGCGATGTCGGCAATCAACCGGTCCGGGGCTTCGCGCATCAAGCGGCGGCTCTGGTTCAGGCGTTCGTCCGTCACGGTTTGCGAAAAACTCCTTGCCGCGCTTTCGAACAGCATGTGCAGGTGACGCACGGAGACACCGAGCAGGTCGGCCACCATGGCCGGCGCCAGATTTGGGTCTTGCAGGTGCCGCGCGATCAGGCGCCGCGCCTGCGAGAGCCGGGCGGTCCGCAGCGCGGCCTGCCCGAGGCGGCTGCCGGCCCGCAGCATGCCGCGCTCGATCAGCGCCAGATGGGCTAAAGCCTCGACGAGCGAAGCGGCATCGGCGGCGCCGTCATCACCCGCGGCAACCGTACCGAGATCGGCGAAGCAGGCGTCGAGCAGGGGCTTCAAGCCGGGATCGTCGAACGTCCGGGGCGCAAGCTCGCGCATGCGCTTGTCCTGCATGGAGAGGCCGCTCACGGGAATCTTCAGGATCCGCAGGTGGAAGCCGCCCGTGCCCAGCGGCGTGGCGCGATAGGTCTGGTCGGTATGGCTGGTGGCGAAGCTGCCATTGGCGATCGTGAAGTCGCTGCCGCGCATGCCGCCGAACCACGCGCCGCTGCCGAGCTGCTGATAGACGCAGAGGCTGTCGCCCGGCGCGTGAGCGATGTCGGTCACGCTGCGCTCGACCGTGTAATGGGAGGCCTTCAGCTCGACGAGGCCGGCTCCGCCAAGCCGGCGCAGCGAGAATTCGCCGAAGAAGTTCGCGCGGCGTTCGGGCTCGAGTTCGACGGTGACGCCGAACAGGCCCTTGGCGCGCACCTCGCGCCAAAAGTCGAAGCGGTCGTGCGGCTCGACCTCGTCGGTGCACCAGCGATACACGGCGGCCCCTCGCTTCCAGCGGAATTGCCCACAAGAATTGACCGAGAAAAAGCAAATTCCGGTGGCATCTACCATAGGCTGGACAACAGACCTGAGTCCTCAGGGCGGTTGAACCAGCGATGTGGCTGGGCCGACTATCACATCAAAGGCGCGGTTCCCATGAACCGCTGTTCGAGGGAACCGGCGTGGGGCCGTTCTTGAGGGATTTTCGATGACGCGTCGGCTTCTCAGAGTACTGGCAGCGCTTGGCCTTGCGGCCGGCCTCAGCGGTTTCGCGCTTCCCGCCTGTGCCGAGAAGCGCGTTGCGCTCGTCGTCGGCAACAACGACTACAGGAACGTTCCGAAGCTGCTCAAGGCGGTCAACGACGCCCGCACCATGGGCGATACGCTGAAGCAGCTCGGATTCTCCGTGATGCTCGCCGAAAACCAGAGCCGGCAGCAATTTTCGGAGACGCTGCTCGCGTTCGATCGGACGATCGAGCCCGGCGACACCGCGTTCTTCTTCTATGCCGGCCACGGCTTCGAGATCGCAGGCCAGAACTATCTGCTGCCGACGGACGTGCCCGCGGCGACGGAAGGGCAGGAAGAACTGGTGCGTGACGCCTCCATCCTGGCCGATCGCATCGTCGAGCGCCTCCAGAACAAGAAGGCGCGGACCTCGATCCTGGTGTTCGACGCCTGCCGCAACAACCCGTTCGAGCGCAAGGGTACCCGCGCCGTCTCCGGTGGCGGCGGGCTTGCCCCGATGGTGCAGCTGCCCGAAGGCGTGTTCTCGGTCTTCTCGGCGGGCCCGCGCCAGACCGCGCTCGACCGCCTCTCCAATGACGACGCCAATCCCAATTCGGTATTCACGCGCACCTTCGCCAAGGAACTGCTCCAGCCCGGCGAGAACCTGGTGCAAGTGGCGCAGCGTACGCGCCGTCTCGTGAGCGAGATGGCCGACACTGTCAAGCACAGGCAGGTGCCGGTCTATTTCGATCAGATGGTCGATGACGTCTTCCTCAGCGGCATCGCCAAGGATGCCGCCGCGCGCCCGGCCGATCCGCCGGCGCAGAAGCTCGCGGCGCTGCCACCGGTGTCGGTGCCGCGCGTGCCGAAGGAGGAGACCACCAACGCGCCGATCGCGAGCTTCTCGCGTCACAATGGCGGCTGGAGCGTGGTGTTCTCCTTTGCCGATCCGACCCTCGGCGTTTCCTGGCGCATGGCCGGCAACGGCGACTTCCGCGAAACCGGCTTCATCGATACGCTCGACCCGCGCACGCGCAAGAGGATGCCGAACCCGTCGATCGAATTGCCGCCGGACGCGCAGGCCGGCACCATCGAGGTTCGCTATGTCGACCAATCCGGTGACATGCAGGGGCCGTTCCCGATCAGGTTCGATCCCGAAGCCGCGCTGATCCGTGACCAGCGCAAGATCCTGGACATGACCGCGACGAGCTGGCTGTCATTCCGCGAGTTCAACGGGCTGCTGGTCTACTACACGCACCTTCTGTAATGGGCCCGATGATGTCAAGCCTCCCGGTGAACGTCGCGCCGCCGAGCTCATGCTTCTGTCCGTGGTCAACGCCTGGCCGCCACATCATGCTGTCAGAGGGAGCGGTGAGCCTATCTAGATACGCGTGGTTCGTCGGACGACGGCCACTGGGCGTGTAACGGCTTCACCGCATCCACCGTCCCGGCGACGGGACTTCGGGCACTGGGCTTCTGTTCAGCCCGGTTGCATTCCGGCTCTTCTCCTCGTGCTCTATGCTGCGATCGGGCCCGTTTCAGCCCATCGGTAAGTTGTGCCGTCGACCCAGATCCGATGCAGGATCACTGCAAGCTTACGTGCCAAGGCAACTTTTGCGCGCTTCGAGCCTCGCCGCTTGGCGACGTCCATCCCCCAGCGCTTAAGTTTTGAGAACCGCGTGATGCGCGATAGCAAAACGTTGGCGGCTTCATACAATACCGTGCGCACCATCTCGTCACCGGCCAGCGTGATTCCGCCCGTGACGTCCTTTTCTCCCGATTGGTACTTCTTTGGCGTGAGCCCGAACAGCGCACCTGCCGCCTTCGATTTCGCGATGCGATGAGGGTCATCAATCGCCGATTTGTAGGTGATGGCCACCAAGGGACCAACCCCCGGCACGGTCATAAGCCGGCGACAGACCGCATCGTCACGCACAGTTGCCAGCACAGCCTTGTGCAGCCTTCCGTACTCTGCCTTCAAGGCAGATCGCGCCGAAAGCATCGCACCGGCAATGCGCTCTAATGTCGCCTGACCAGTAACCAACTCTCGGATCCGCGCTTCGAAATTCCTCCGCGTCACCGGGCCAACCTTCAGCCCGAAGCCACGCAAAATCCCTCGGATACTTAATTCCACATCGATAAGTCGCCCGAGAAGCTGTTTGCGCGCGATCAGGAGTGCCCGGATCTCCTGCGCACCGACCGACTTTGCGTGCACCGGCTGGAACCAGCCCATCCGGATCAACTGGGCTATCCCGCGGGCATCCTTGCGATCAGTCTTTACCGTCATCGCCGATAATGCGGCCTTTACGTGCCGTGTTTCCAGCAGAACCGTTTCGAATCCTGCTTTTCTCAGCCCCGCATGCAGCCATTGGGATAGCGGCCCAGCCTCCAGCCCGATCCGCTCCACTGCAAAGCCGAGCGTCTCAAAAAACTCAACTAAGGCGTCGGGTTCGCTTGCGACCTTCGCCTCTCTCAGGATCTTACCCTGGGCATCCACAACGCACACGCTCGACAGTTCCAATGACACGTCGATTCCGGCATAGTTCTCCACGGCTGTCCTCCGTCTCTAGATGCTTGGGGCCGACTCAAGTCGTGACCCCGTCTCATCATCTATCGGGGGACAGCCACCATCATGACCCCTTCCTCGGAGCAGGGCCCATTACGGCATCTAGTGTCCTACCGCTGCGCCATCCGCGAGGTGCGCATCGGCATCGATACCGCCGTTCCGAACCAGGTGTTGAAGATGCCGCGCTGCGACATGCGCGATCCCAGTGCGATCAGCGCCGGCATGCCGCTCTCCATGAAGCTCGCGCCGGCAACGCAGTTCATCTCGGTGGAGCTGACCTATCGCGACGGCAGCGTGTCGGAGATCAAGAGCTTCCGCAGCGCGAACCGCAGCAACAACTGAGGTGTCGAGCAGGCCGCTTAGCTATTCGCGGCGCTTCCGGATGAAGCGTTTGAGGGCCTCGATCAAGGACGGGGTCAGCGGGAAGAAAGCGCCCATCGCGATCGAGATGATGACTTGGCGCGGCAGGAGCTTGACCTACTCCTCGTGCGGATAACCGTTCTGTTCGATGCGCACCGGCGCAAGCGGCGGCCTGCGCGGTGCGATCATGATCAAGACGAAAAGCACGTTGATCAGGATCCAGACGCCGAGCAGTATGAGGATTGTCTGCACTGCAATTTCCCGAATGAGTCGGAATTGGAGGCAAGGCTAACGGCCATTCACAACCGCAGCAAATGAATCTTGCTTGCTGCACTGCAAAGAATGCTTGGCTCGTGAAGGAGGACCCGACCGTGAAACCCGATACGTTGCAGCGTCCCCAGGGCTCCCCGCTGAAGGTGCGGTGTTGCATCGTCGGCGGCGGACCGGCGGGCATGATGCTCGGCTATCTCCTCGGGCGCGCCGGCATCGATGTCGTGGTGCTGGAGAAGCATGCGGATTTCTTCCGCGACTTCCGCGGCGACACCGTGCATCCTTCGACGCTCCAGGTGATGGACGAGCTCGGCCTGATCGACGGATTCCTGAAGCTGCCGCATCAGCGCTTGCAAAAGCTGGACGGCCTGTTCGGCAGTACCCCCGTTCGCATCGCCGATCTCAGCCGGCTCCGCACCAAGTACCCCTTCATCGCCTTCATGCCGCAATGGGATTTCCTGAATTTCCTGCGCGAGGCCGGCCAGCGCTTCGCCTCGCTGCAGGTGATGATGAACACGGAGGCCGTCGATCTGATCCGCCGCGGCGAGACCATCGCCGGCGTGCGGGCGAATACGCCTGACGGTATCGTGGACATCGAAGCTGATCTCACCATCGCATGTGACGGCCGGCATTCGACCGTGCGCCAGCATTCCGGCCTCGAGGTCGAGGAGATCGGCGCGCCCATGGACGTGCTGTGGTTCCGCGTCGAACGCAAGGCGAACGAGACCGAGATCCTGTTCGCGCGCGTCGAGCCCGGCAAGATGATGATCACCTTCGACCGCGGCGACTATTGGCAGTGCGCCTATGTCATCGCCAAGGGACAATACGACGCGGTGAAGGCGAGGGGATTGCAGGCGCTGCTCGACGACGTCGTTCGCATGGCGCCGGTCCTGAAGAGCGGCATAGCCGAGGTGAAGAACTTCGACGATGTCAAGCTGCTCACCGTCGCGATCAACCGCCTGCCGCGCTGGACGCGGCCGGGCCTGCTTCTGATCGGCGACGCCGCACATGCGATGTCGCCGGTCGGCGGTGTCGGCGTCAATCTCGCCGTCCAGGATGCGGTCGCGACCGCAAACCTGCTGGCGGACGAGCTGCAGCGCGGCTGCCCGTCGGAGGACGAACTCGATGCCGTGCGCCGTCGCCGCGAATTCCCGGTGAAGATGACGCAGCGGATGCAGATGATCGTGCAGAACAACATCATCAGCGGCGCCTTGCAGGGCGGCGACCGGCCGCTGAAAGTGCCGCTGGTCCTGCGCCTCATCACCGCGCTGCCGTGGCTCCAGGGCATTCCGGCGCGCCTGCTCGCGCTTGGCGTCCGGCCCGAGCACGTGCAGTCGAAGGCTGCGCCGGCACGGTAGCGCAAGGGCTCGGTAGGGATAACGCGGCGTTAAATCGCGCTCGGCGCGTTGCCTGCGTGCAACAGCGCAAACGGATTGAAGGCGCGCTGCTTGCCAATCCGACGTCTTAACTGTCTTGATTCAAATTTGAGTAAGACCTGCGTGTGAGCGTGCACCCATCAAAGGACACGGGGTGTACCATGCGTAACAAGTTGATTGCCGCCTTCGCCTGCACGACCGCTCTGATTTCGACCGGCGCCGCTTCCGCCGCCGATCTCGGTGCTCGGCCCTACACAAAGGCGCCGGCCTATATGGAGTCGATGTTCAACTGGAGCGGCTTCTATGTCGGCGGCCACATCGGCGGTGCATGGACCAACGAGCAGTTCATCAACAACGGGACCGGCGCACCGTTTGGCGATCTGACCCCGGGGCAGGGCTACCGTCAGCGCAACTCCGGCATCCTGGGCGGCGCCCAGATCGGCTACAATTGGCAGGCCAACAACTACGTGTTCGGTATGGAAGGCACGATCTCGGGCCTCGACAACAAGGGCTCGTTCTTGAACACCGCGTTCGGCGCGGGTGACGACGTGTTCTCCTGGCGCACCAATGTGCTTGCCACCGTCGTCGGTCGCGCGGGCTTCGCCGTGCAGAACAACCTGTTCTACATCAAGGGCGGCTATGCCGGCGTGAACAACCGTCTGTCGGTCACCGATACGGTCGGTCCGGCCACCGGTTCCGGCGGTCAGACCCATTGGGCCAACGGCTGGACCGTCGGTGCCGGCTGGGAATACGGCATCACCCGCAACTGGATCGTCGGCCTCGAATACAACTACGCAGCCTTCGCCAGCCAGACCTATCAACTCGGCGGCACCTCCGGCAATTACAGCTTCGATGCCAAGCCGCGCGACCTGCAGTGGGCCGTCGTGCGCGCCAGCTACAAGTTCGACGCGCCGGTCATCGCCCGCTACTAAGTGGGTCAACGAACGACCAAGCAGCCATAAAAGACGATCACTGCCCAAATTCAAAAGCCCCGGCATTGTCCGGGGCTTCTTTTTTGTGTGCAGATTTATTGGTGCGGCCTACGCCATCACCGAGAACCCGCCATCGACGGGGATCGCGGTGCCGGTGACGAAGTTGGAGGCGGATGAGGCGAGGAACACGGTGATGCCGGCGAAGTCGTCGATGTCGCCCCACCGCCCCGCAGGCGTGCGTGCCAGCACCCGCTCGTGCAATCCCGATACCTGCTGCCGCGCACCGCGGGTCAGGTCGGTGTCGATCCAGCCCGGCAGGATGGCATTGACCTGGATGTTGTCGGGCGCCCACGCATTGGCGCAGGCGCGCGTGTACTGAACGATGCCGCCCTTGCTCGCCGCATAGGCCGTTGCGAAGCTCGCGCCGAAGATCGACATCATCGAGCCGATGTTGATCACCTTGCCGTTGCCGGACGCCTTCAGCGCCGGATAGGCCAGCTTCGAGCACAGGAAGGCGCTGGTGAGATTGGTGTTGATCACCGTGTTCCACTCGTCGAGCTCGAGCTCGTGCGGCGGCTTGCGGATGCTCATGCCGGCATTGTTGATGAGGATGTCGATCCGGCCGAGATCCCCGACGACGCGATCGATCATCGCGGCGATGGCCGCCTTGTCGGTGACGTCGGTGGCAACAGAGATCGCCTTCACGCCGCGTTGGCTGAGGTCGGCGATGGCGGCGGCGGATTTGGTTTCGTTGCGCCCGACCACGGCGATGTTGGCGCCGGCGTCGGCGAGGCCACGGGCCATGCCGAGCCCGATGCCGCCATTGCCTCCCGTGACAATCGCGACCTTGCCGCGCAGATCGAACCGACTGGATGTCATGCTGCTATTCCCTGGTTTCTTCTATTGGTTGCTCTGCCAGATCAGCACCAGCCCGAAGCCGGCCATGGCTGCGCCATAGCCGGCCCATTGCAGCTGGTTGACCATGAAGCTCGATCGCGGCCACGCGACGGTGCCCGTACCCTGTCCGATCCAGAGCAGCCCGACGGCAAGGGCAAACAGGCCTGCTACAAGCAGAAATCTGCGCATGCATTCCTCCCCGGCGGTTTGCTTCTGTCGTGACGCGACATGACGATTGCCGCGGCCCGAAAACTTGCCGGGAGACTAGCCGTAGCCGTGGTCGGGATACAATGGCCGCTGATGCAGGCCGCAGGGCGGATGCATGTCCATACGCAAGGTCCGCTGAAGCACCGTACAACGAAAAAGCCCCGGACGATGCCGGGGCTTTGACGTCTGAACTTGCGTTCGGATCAGTACTTCGCGACGACCGGACCGGTCCAGTTGAAGCGGTAAACCAGCGAAGTCGAGATCGTCTGGTTCCAGCTGTTGGCGCGAATGCTCTGACCGACCGGGAGGTTACCGGCATCGAACAGGATGTCCTGGGTCTTTGCATTGTAGAAGGCCGAACGGTACTCGGTCTTCATGAACCAGCCGGGCGACTGGATGCCGAAGATGTTCAGGTTGTTCTCAACGCCGCCGCCGATGAACCAGCCATTGCGGTTGTAGCCGTTGAGGTGAACGCCGGCCGGAGCGCCAGCCAAGGTCATGAAGTTGGTGCTGCCGAAGTGGGCGCCGGAGTAACCGCCGTTGACGTAGGAGAGAACGTTCGGAGCGACCAGCCAGCCGAGGCGCACACCAGCGGCCCAGGAGTCTTCTAGCTTCTGGTTGCCGGTGATGCCGAGCAGGGGATCTTGAATGGTAGCACGGATGCTGCCGAACTGACCGTCAGCGAACACGCCGGCGACCCAGGTGCCACTGAACTGCCAGTCGTAGCCGAGACCGACGGTGCCGAACCAGCCCGAGCCACCCTGGCGCTGATCGATCGTCAGGGGAACTGCGCCAACCGTCGTCTGCACGTGCTGGTCGGCGTTCGAGAGACCGCCACCGCCACCGCCGAAGATGTAGAAGCCGGTCCAGTTGGCGACGGGAGCCGCCATCGGCGCCTTCGCGTAGGGACGGGCGCCAAGGTCAGCGGCCGAGGCCGAACCGGTCATCGCGGCAACCGCGGTCAGTGCGAGCAAAATCTTCTTCATCTTAAAAATCCCCAAGCTTTGGTCTGTCTGGCAGGCGCGAGCGCACTGAAGTCCGTGTGATCTGATGTCCCGGACTATACCTGCTTCTCTCCGAAATGCTGTTGCAGAGCAGGCACAGTCGCCGGGAAACGCCGCACGGCAGGGATTCTGGGTGCCGTCGTGGAAATGTGAAATAAGTACGCATTATCAATGCAGTACGTCGAATTTTGCGATTTGCGTTTTGGTAGCTTCTCGTTAGCGAATTCGGCTTTGTCCGAAATGGAGGCAGTCCTGCATCAGTCATGGCTCGGTGAGTCGTTGGCCGAGTCGCGGCGCGATGAGGCCGGGAATCAACGAAATCGAGGCGAACGTTGGCAGGATTGGCGGGAAAGAGCGGTTGTCATCTCCCAAAAACAAAAGAGCCCCGGGCATCATGCCGGGGCTCTGGATGGATACGACCGGGCAGCGCCTGCGGATCAGACGTCCAGCAGGTCGTCGTTGGCGAATTCGGCCTTGTCCGAGATGAACGCGAAGCGCGCTTCGGCCTTGGTGCCCATCAGGCGCTCCACCGAATCCGCCGTGGTGTCGCGGTCGTCGGCGAGCAGAACCACTTTCAACATGGTCCGCTTTGCCGGATCCATGGTGGTTTCCTTGAGCTGCGCCGGCATCATTTCGCCGAGGCCTTTGAAGCGATTGACCTCGACCTTGGCGTTGGCGTTGAACTCGCTCTTGATCAGCGCTGCCTTGTGCGCGTCATCGCGGGCGTAGACCGACTTCGTGCCGTTGGTCAGCTTGTAGAGCGGCGGCACGGCGAGGAAGAGATGGCCTTCGTCGATCAGCCGCGGCATCTGCCGGTAGAAGAAGGTGATCAGCAGTGAAGCGATGTGGGCACCGTCGACATCGGCGTCGGTCATGATGATGATGCGCTGATAGCGCAGATCCTCTTCCCGATACTGCGCGAGCATCCCGCAGCCGATCGCCTGCACGAGGTCGGCGAGCTGCGTATTCGCCGTCAGCTTGTCCTTGCCGGCGGACGCGACGTTGAGGATCTTGCCGCGCAGCGGCAGCACGGCCTGGGTCTTGCGGTCGCGCGCCTGCTTGGCGCTGCCGCCGGCCGAGTCACCCTCGACGATGAAGAGTTCTGAGCCTTCCAACCCTGCATCGCTGCAATCGGCGAGCTTGCCGGGGAGGCGCAGCTTCTTGCCGGCGGTCTTGCGCGCGGTCTCCTTCTCCTGGCGGCGGCGCAGCCGCTCCTCGGCGCGGTCGACCACGAAGTCGAGCAGCCTGTTGGCCTGGTTCGGATTGCCCGACAGCCAATGGTCGAACGGATCCTTCATCGCCTGTTCGACGATGCGCTGCGCTTCGGCGGTGGCGAGACGGTCCTTGGTCTGGCCCTGGAATTCAGGCTCGCGCACGAACACCGAGAGCATCACGGCTGCACCCACCATCACGTCTTCTGACGTAATGGACGACGCGCGCTTGCCCTGGCCGACGCGTTCGGCGTGGTCCTTGAGGCCGCGCAGCAGCGCGCTGCGCAGCCCGGATTCGTGCGTGCCGCCGTCGGGCGTCGGCACAGTGTTGGTGTAGGAAGACAGGAAGCCGTCGGCATCCGCGGTCCAGGCCACCGCCCATTCGCAGGCGCCATGCGCGCCGTTGCGGCCCGACTTGCCGGAGAAGATGTCGGGATGCACCAGCGTGTCGGCGTGGATCGCGGCGGCCAGATAGTCCTTGAGGCCACCGGGGAAGTGGAACGTCGCTTCCGCCGGCACGTCGTCGACGCCCTTAAGCAGTTCGGGCGCGCAATTCCAGCGGATCTCGACGCCGCCGAACAGATACGCCTTCGAACGCGTCATCTTGAACAGGCGCTGCGGCTTGAACGCTGCCTTGGCACCGAAGATGTCGGTGTCCGGCTTGAAGCGCACGCGGGTTCCGCGGCGGTTGTTGATCTTGCCGAGATCCTCGAGCTTGCCCTTTGGGTGGCCGCGCTCGAACGTCATGCGATAGAGTTTCTGGCTGCGCGCGACCTCGACCTCGAGCAGCGAGGAGAGGGCGTTCACCACGGAGATGCCGACGCCGTGCAGGCCGCCCGAGGTCTCGTAGACCTTGGAGTCGAACTTGCCGCCCGAGTGCAGCGTACACATGATGACTTCGAGCGCCGACTTCTTCGGGAATTTTGGATGCGGATCGACCGGGATGCCGCGGCCGTTGTCCGTGACGGTCAAAAAGCCGTCCGCGCTCAATTCGACTCCGATGAAGGTCGCATGCCCCGCGAGCGCCTCGTCCATCGAGTTGTCGATGACTTCGGCGAAGAGGTGATGCAGCGCCTTCTCGTCGGTGCCGCCGATATACATGCCGGGCCGGCGGCGCACCGGTTCCAGACCTTCGAGGACCTCGATGTCGGCTGCGGTGTAGTCGGCCTCGGCACCGCCCGCGCGCGGGGCGGCCTTGGCGGCGCGGGGCTTGGGCTCATCGCCGCCGAAAAAATCGTCTTTTGCTTTGGGCTTCAACTGCTTGGACATATATCTTTATGCGTTTTGAGGGCCGCATGAGCGGCGAATCGGTTGGGCCGACTATGCCACTTCTCGCCTGGAAAGGTTATCGCGGGGCGGGCCGGGCGGTGTGGTTGGGAACCAATCCCGGCGATTTTACGCGGCATCCCCATCAATTCCCGGCAATGTGACGGTCCGGTCCGGCTGGACTTGGCTTTGTGACTTGATGTCACACAAGTCATTGGCTTACCAGTCCTTTTCATCGAGCAGCACCTTCGGGCAGGACGGAAAGGCTATTTTTGAATGGAGCAGTTTGCGCACGGACTCGCCGATTTCGTGCGCGCTCACCAGACGTGGGCAGCTCCCATCGTGTTCGTGCTCGCATTCGGGGAGTCGCTCGCCTTCATCTCGCTGCTGATCCCGGCCTGGGGCGCGTTGGTCGCTATCGGCGCGCTGATCGGCGCGAGTGGCATCAGCTTCTATCCGGTCTGGATCGCCGGTGGCATCGGGGCGGCGCTGGGCGACTGGGTCTCTTACTGGTTCGGCTATCGCTACAAGGAGCAGGTCGCGCAGATGTGGCCGCTCTCGCGTTATCCGGAACTCCTGCCCAGAGGCGAGGCCTTCGTGCGCAGCTGGGGCGTGCCGAGCATCTTCATCGGCCGCTTCTTCGGCCCCTTGCGTGCCTCCGTGCCGCTTGCAGCCGGCATTTTCGAGATGCCCTATTGGAGCTTCCAGGCCGCCAATTTCGTCTCGGCACTGATCTGGTCGGCGGCGCTGCTGCTGTTCGGAGATGTGATCGCCAAGATCATGGAATGGATCTGGGGCGTGGTGTGACGTCGGAACCTTGACGGCGACCGCAGCTGGCCTTATAGCACCGCGCCATGATCAACGCCGCGACCATCCTGTTCGCCCGTCGCCGCCGCCGCTCTTTAGCGGTTTGGGCGGTCGATCGCGTTTGAGATCATCGTCTTTGCCGCTGGATCCGATCCGCGGCATTCTCTCTCCTGTCAGTGCGATCTGATCCGGCGGCCACCAAGGAGGCCAGCAGGAGACTACGATGTATACGCCACCCTTTTTCAAGCAGGACCGCGCCGCGAGCCTGAAATTCGCCGACACGCGCGGCTTCGGCACCATGTGCGCCTTCGACGGCCACAAGCCGATCGCCTCGCCGCTGCCGTTCTATTTGACCTATGCCGCGGACGGCACGCCGCAGGCCGCGTTTCATGTCGCCCGTCACAATCCGCTGCTAAAGCTTGCGGACGGGACGACCTCCTGGCTCCTCGCGGTCAACGGCCCCGATGCCTACGTGTCGCCGGACTGGTACGTCTCGCCGGATCAGGTGCCGACCTGGCTGTACCAGTCGGTCCATCTGACCGGGCCGGTGCGGTTGTTGTCGGATGGTGAACTGGCCGTGCAAATCGATACGCTCAGTAACAAGTTCGAAAACTGGCTGTTGCCGAAGAAGCCGTGGACGTCGGGCAAGATGACGGCCGGGCGGCTCGAGGCGATGAAGAAGGCGATCGTGGGTCTGGTCATGACGGTTGAGGAGGTCGAAGCCAGCTTCAAGCTCAACCAGCACAAGTCCGACGCCGATTATATGGCGATCGCCAATGCGCTTGGCGCGCAAGCCCATGCCGACGCCAGGGAGATCGCGCAACTGATGCAGGACGTAAGGCCGGAGGCCTTCGCATCCGAAACCAACATGCTCGAAAGGAGCGCGCCATGAGCCTCACTGAAACGACGAAAGCACCGACCACTGGCGCTGCGACAAAGCCGGCCACCGTCTTCGTCGACGGCGGCTCCGGCACCACCGGGCTTGGCATCAACGAGCGGCTGAAGCTGCAGAGCGACGTGGTCGTGAAGACGATTGCCGACGACAAGCGCAAGGATCCCGCGGCCAAGAAGGCGCTGATGGAGAAGATTGATCTGGTCATCCTCTGTCTGCCCGACGATGCTGCCAGGGAAACGGTTGCGCTCATCGACAGCATGGGGCCGTCGGGCCCGAAGGTGCTGGATGCCTCGACCGCGTACCGGGTCGCGCCCGACTGGGCCTATGGCTTTCCGGAACTGACGCCGGATCAGGCTGGCAAGATCAAGGCTGCGAAGAAGGTGTCCAATCCCGGCTGCTATCCGACCGGCGCGATCGCGCTGCTGCGACCGATCGTCGATGCCGGCCTGCTGCCGCGCGACTATCCCGTCACCATCAATGCGGTGAGCGGCTATTCCGGCGGCGGCAAGTCGATGATCGCGAGTTTCGAGGACGGCAGCGCGCCGTCCTTCGAACTCTACGGCCTCGGCTTCGAGCACAAGCATCTGCCGGAGATGCAGCTCTATTCGAACCTGACGCGGCGGCCGATCTTCATCCCGTCGGTCGGCAACTACCGGCAGGGCATGCTGGTGTCGGTGCCGCTCCAGCTCGACACGCTGCCCGGCAAGCCCAGCGGCGCCGATCTCCAGGCCGCGCTGGCAAAGCGTTACGCCGGCTCGAAATACGTCTCGGTGATGCCGCTGCAGAACGAGACGACCAAGGGTGGCAAGCTCGAGCCGGAAGGGCTCAACGAGACCAACACGCTCGAGCTCTACGTCTTCGCCAGCGACAAGTACCATCAGGCGGTGCTGGTCGCGCGGCTCGACAATCTCGGCAAAGGCGCGTCCGGCGCGGCCGTGCAGAACATGCGACTAATGCTGGGATTGCCGGAGGCGTAGGAGCAACATTCGCTGCTCGTCATGACCGGGCTTGTCCCGGGCATGACGGCCGCGAGGGGCGCTTCTCAGTACTTCGCGATGATCGGGCCGCCGAACCTGTAGTTGATGCGGGCCGTGATCAAGTCGACGTCCTGGCCAATGCGGTCGGTACGTGAGAACGTGCCGACGGGTGCCAGCACGCCGTTTGCCGTGAGGGTAACGTCGCGCCGGCCCATGAACAGATGGTCGTATTCGAGGCCGACCGACCAGTTCGGCGCAAAGCCGTATTCGATGCCGACGCCGACCGTGCCGCCCCAGCGGGTGTCGTCGGCACCGTCGAACTCGGCTCCGGCCAGACCGCCGGTTCCGATGCCGCGGTAGCGATTGCGGGTGACGGCGGCGCCGCCCTTCGCGTAAAGCAGTGCGCTGTTCCAGGCGTAGCCGATCTGGCCGGTGAACAGGCCGAAAGCATCGACACGGGTGCGGTTCGCGACGCCGAGCACGGTGCTGGCGTTCCGGCCGGAGAGGTCCGCCCAGTCGCCCTGCGCTTCGAGGCCGAATACGAAGGCGCTGCTCTGCCAGCGATAACCGATCTGGCCGCCGGCGACGGCGCCCGTCGCGTCATGGCAGCCTTCCGCAACGCCGGCCGCGAAACCAACCGTCTGGTCCCAGCAATTGCGTGACGAGCCATATCCGCCGTTGGCGCCGATGTAGAAGCCGCTCCAATCATAGATCGCGGCGATCATCGGCGGCGCCTTGGTGTAGGGACGGGCGGCGAGATCTGCGGCGTTAGCCTGGGTCGCGACGGCAACGAGCGACAACGCGCCGACGGCGGATGCAATCTTCCAATTCATGTCTGCCCCGAATCAATCAATTGCGATGGGCAAATATACCTCTGGATGTGCGATCCATCGTGTCAGCCCAAGAGGGCATTGCTGCTTTTTTCCGCACTGTCGTCATTCGGCAACACCGGCAGCCGCGATAGGCCTTCGAGATTTCACCCGTTCGTTGCAGGCGCCAACCCAACCGGGGCCGATCAGAGCACCTTGAAGATCGCGAGCGCCAGCACGGCTTGGGCGAGAAAACCGACGGTGAAGGCGAGGGTGCGGAAGACGGGAATACCCATCGCATAGACGATCAGATGCGCAACGCGCGACCAGAAATAGACGGCGCAGGCAAGCACCGTCCACTTCGAGGAGTAGTCGATCGCATTCAGGATCAGC
Source organism: Bradyrhizobium sp. BWC-3-1 (assembly GCF_032917965.1). NCBI lineage: Bacteria > Pseudomonadati > Pseudomonadota > Alphaproteobacteria > Hyphomicrobiales > Nitrobacteraceae > Bradyrhizobium > Bradyrhizobium sp. BWC-3-1. The sequence continues at coordinate 5,019,659 of NZ_CP136625.1, read as the reverse complement.
ACCAGCGGCGCGAACAGCACGAGGTTCTCGACGGCGTTGTCATGCGCGAACATCAGGCGGTTCGCCCATTCCGACTGCGGCTTGTCGGTGCGCGAGGGATTGGCCATCGCACCACCAAGCCCGCGAATCTGGCAGCGGTTGATGGTGTAGGGAATCCAGAGGATTCCAGTCAGGACCACCGTCAGTGTCAGCCAGAACAATTCACGCGTCATAACCCGGTCCCCTCATCAATTTCTGCTGCAGGCATGGAGCTTATACGAAAGCGCGAAAGATTCTGCTATGCGCGAACCCTGACATAGCTGCCGGGTGCGTCCTCGATCGGGGGAAACGCCTCGCTGCCGACCGTGCGGGCCGGGACTTCCTCGGGATCGAGTGCGCCCAGCCATTGCCGCCAGTCCGGCCACCAGGAGCCCTTGTGCTCGACCGCGCCCTTCATCCACTCGGCGACGTTGGCGGACTTCACGTTGTCGTTGGTCCAGTACTGGTATTTGTTCGAGGCGGGCGGATTGACCACGCCGGCGATGTGGCCCGAGCCGGACAGCACGTATTTCACCGGGCCGCCGAAGAACTGGGAGCCGTACAGCACCGATTCAGCCGGCGCGATATGGTCCTCGCGGGTTGCGAGATTGTAGATCGGCACCATGACCTTGGAGAGATCGAGCAAGGTGTTGTCCAGCACCAACGTGCCGGTGGAGAGCCGGTTCTCAAGGTAGCAATTGCGCAGGTAGTACGAATGGTTCGACGCGGTCATGCGGGTCGCGTCCGAATTCCAGTGCAGCAGGTCGAACGCGCTCGGCTGCTGGCCTTTGAGGTAATTGCTGACGACATAGGACCAGATCAAATCGTTGGAGCGCAGCATGTTGAAGGCCATCGCCATCTTCGAGCCTTCGAGCACGCCCGCCGCCTTCATGTCCTGCTCGAGGGATGCGATCTGCTCCTCGTCGACGAACACGAGCAAATCACCGGCATGGGTGAAGTCGACCTGTGCCGCGAAGAACGTCGCGGACGCCACGCGCTGGCGGCGCTTCTCGGCGAGCCAGGCCAGCGTGGTCGCGAGCATGGTGCCGCCGACGCAATAGCCGGCGGTGTGCACCTTCATCTCGCCGGTGACCTTCTCGATCACGTCCATCGCCGTGAGCGGGCCTTCCTTCATGTAGTCTTCCCAGCTCTTGGCGCCGAGGCGTTTGTCGGGATTGACCCATGAGATCACGAACACGGTGATGCCCTGATCGACGCACCATTTGATGTAGGATTTCTCCGGCTTGAGATCGAGGATGTAGAATTTGTTGATCCAGGGCGGGATGATCAGGAGCGGCGTGCGCAGCACCTTCTCCGTCGCCGGCGCATACTGGATCAGCTGCATCATCTCGTTCTGGTAGATCACCTTGCCCGGCGTCGTCGCCATGTTCACGCCGACGAGGAGATTGTCCGGATCGGACTGACGGATCTTCAGCGTGCCCTTGCCGGCGGCGATGTCCTCGGCCAGCATCTTCAGGCCGCGCGCGAGATTTTCGCCGCTGCTGGCCACCGTCGCGCGCAGCACTTCCGGATTGGTCAGCACGAAGTTGGAGGGCGATATCGCGTTGGTGACTTGCTGGACGTAGAACTCGGCCTTGCGGCGGGTCTGCGGATCGAGGCCCTCGGCTTCGCGCACAAGCTCCTGCGCAAATTTGGTCGTGAGCAGATAGAGCTGCATCATGAAGTCGAAGAACTGGTTCGACTTCCATTCCGGATCGGCAAAGCGCTTGTCGCGCGGCGAGGGTGCGATCGCGGGCGGTGCGTCCTGACCGGCCATGCGGCGCGCCGCCGAGCCCCAGAGGTCAAGATAGTCCTTGGCGAGCTTGGTCTGGAGTGCGGAGGCCCGCGACGTATCCGACAGCCAGTATTCGGCGACGGCGGTGAAGGTCTTGATGACCTCGGTAAGCTCCGCCGGCGGACGATCCTGCACCTCGCCGCTCTCGCGCGGCTTCAGGTACGCGGCAAGCGCCTTGCCGCCGCTTTCCATCGCCCGCGCGACATTCATCGCGAAGGCTTCCGCATCGAACTTCGTCTCGGGTTTGGGCGTATCGGTGGTGGCCATACTCATGAGGAGAACAGTAACGATTCATTCCGTATTCGTCACCGCGAAGCTCGCATGTTTGGCGTTAAACACTCTCGAAGATGTGTTGCAGTGCGACAAATTTTCTTGGTTCCGTCACAATCGAGCCGCACCGCTCGGCTTGATGGACTGGGGCTATTTTCTCGCTCGCACCATTTGGGCAGCAATGGTTTGAGCTTGGGCGCGGACTTGGGTAAGGTTGCCCGGGGCCGTGCTTTGGGACGAAGTGGGGATTTCCCTAGTGTTGGCGTTGAGGGACCTGCAAAAGTGGCGGCGGATCTGTGGCGCGCTGCTGATGGCGACGCTCGCCCTGGGCGGCTGCTCGAGCCAGCTCGCGGATATGACGCCTTCCGATGCTCAAGCGCATCCCAGAGAGGCCGGTAGCTATCTGCCGGTGCACGATCTGCCGCCGGATCGCGATCAGGCCGTCATGCCGCCGGACCAACGCGCCAAGATCGAGGCCGAACTTGCTGCCGCGCGCGACCGTCAGGCGGTTGCCACCAAGGACGCGAAATAGGGCGCCGCAAGGTAATCGCTGGCGCCTCCGCCTCGCCGTGCTAAAAGACCTTAGTTCAGCCGAGAGTCGGGGCGAACGACTTCAGTCAACATCGTCGATGATTGCTCTAAGTATTTGATCTTGAGTAATTTTCGCGAGAGATGCGGGCGCCTTCCGCCTGGTCTTCATGGCCTGTCGATTCTGTCCTGACCGGTTGCCCGGAGCTGAGAGAGCCATGGAAGAATTTTACCGCATCCGCCGCCTTCCGCCTTACGTGTTCGAACAGGTCAACCGGGCCAAGGCAGCTGCGCGGAACGCCGGCGCCGACATCATCGACCTCGGCATGGGCAATCCGGACCTGCCGGCGCCAGCGCACGTGCTGGAGAAGCTGAAGGAGACGCTGGGCAAGCCGCGCACCGACCGCTACTCGGCCTCCCGCGGCATCCCCGGGCTGCGCCGGGCCCAGGCCGGCTACTACGCCCGCCGCTTCGGCGTGAAGCTCAACCCCGACACCCAGGTGGTGGCGACGCTCGGCTCCAAGGAGGGCTTTGCCAACGTGGCGCAGGCGATCACCGCGCCCGGCGACGTCATCCTTTGTCCCAATCCGAGCTACCCGATTCACGCCTTCGGCTTCTTGATGGCGGGCGGCGTGATCCGTTCGGTGCCCTCGGAGCCCACGCCGCAATTCTTCGAGGCTGTCGAGCGGGCGATCGTGCATTCGATCCCGAAGCCGCTGGCGCTCGTGGTCTGCTATCCTTCGAACCCGACCGCCTACGTCGCGAGCCTCGACTTCTACAAGGACCTGGTCGCGTTCGCGAAGAAGCACGAGATCCTGATCCTGTCGGATCTCGCTTATGCCGAGGTTTATTTCGACGAAAGCAACCCGCCGCCCTCGGTGCTCCAGGTGCCGGGCGCGATGGACGTTGCCGTCGAGTTCACCTCGATGTCGAAGACCTATTCGATGGCTGGCTGGCGTATGGGCTTCGCGGTCGGCAACGAGCGCGTGATTGCGGCACTCGGCCGCGTCAAATCCTATCTCGACTACGGTGCGTTCACGCCGATCCAGGTCGCAGCGACCGCCGCGCTGAACGGACCGGACGATTGCATCAAGGAGATGCGCGACACCTACCGCAAGCGGCGCGACGCGCTGGTGGAATCGTTCGGCCGTGCCGGCTGGGAGATCCCGCCGCCGGAAGCATCGATGTTCGCCTGGGTGCCGCTGCCGGAAGCCTTCCGCAGCGTCGGCAGCATGCAGTTCGCGACCCTGATGGTGGAGAAATCCGGTGTCGCGGTCTCGCCCGGCGTCGGCTTCGGCGAGCATGGCGAAGGATATGTCCGCATCGCCATGGTGGAAAACGAGCAACGGATCAGGCAGGCCGCGCGTGGCGTGCGCCGCTTCCTTGAAAGCGGCATCGAAACGTTGCACAACGTCGTTCCGCTCGCCACTCGGCGTTAAGTTCTCTTCCGCAGGTTTTCCAAGGCATCATGGTTGCACCCCTGAAAGTGGGCATAGCGGGGCTCGGCACCGTGGGCGCCGAAGTTGTCCGTCTGATCGAAACGCAGGCGCGGGTGCTTGCCGGCCGCAGCGGCCGTGGCATCCGTGTCGTCGCCGTCACCGCACGCTCGAAGGCGAAGAAGCGCGGCGTCGATCTGCGCGGCATCGAATGGGTCAAGGATCCGCTTGCCCTCGCCACGCATCCGGGCATCGACTGCTTCGTCGAGCTGATGGGCGGCGCGGGCGATCCCGCGCTGGCGGCGGTCGAGGCCGCGCTCGCCGCCGGCAAGTCCGTCGTCACCGCCAACAAGGCGTTGCTGGCAAAGCACGGCCTCAAGCTGGCAAAGGCCGCCGAAAAGCACGGCGGCGCGCTGAATTTCGAGGCAGCCGTCGGCGCTGCGATCCCTGTCATCAAGACGTTACGCGAAGGTCTTGCCGGAACCGGCATCAACCGGGTCTACGGCATCCTCAACGGCACCTGCAATTACATCCTGACCCGGATGGAGCAGGAGGGCCTGTCCTTCGCCGAATGCCTGAAGGACGCGCAACGGCTCGGCTATGCCGAGGCCGATCCGTCATTCGACGTCGACGGCCACGATACCGCGCAAAAGCTCGCCATTCTCGCCAGCCTCGCTTTCGGCACGAAAGTTGCTCAAAGCGCGGTGTATGTCGAAGGTATCTCCTCCATCGCGCCGGAAGATCTCCGTGCCGCTGACGATCTCGGTTACCGGCTCAAGCTGCTCGGCGTCGCGGTTCGCACCGCCACGGGCATCGAGCAGCGCGTGCATCCGACCATGGTTCCGAAATCCTCCTCGATAGCGCAGGTGATGGGTGTCACCAACGCGGTCACGATCGATGGCGAGGGCATCCCGCCGATCACGCTGGTCGGCCCCGGTGCCGGTGGCGCCGCGACCGCATCCGCCGTCGTCGCCGACATCGCCGACGTTGCGCGCGGCATTCGCGCCAATCCGTTCGGCCGGCCGATTTCGCAGCTGCGCGACACCAAGAAGGCGCCGATGGAGCGCCACGAGGGCGGCTACTACATCCGCCTTCTGGCACGCGATTTCCCGGGCACCGCGGCTGCGATCGCGACCCGGCTCGCGGAGCAGAAGATTTCAATCGAGTCGATCGTGCAGCGCCATCCCAATGGCGGCGCTGCGCCGGCAGACGGCAAGGCGGTCCCGGTGCCTGTCATTCTCATCACCTATGCCACGCATGAGGACGCCGTGCGCCGTGCGCTCGCGGCCGTGCAGAAGGACAAGGTGATCAGCGGACGGCCGCAGGTCATCAGGATCGAGAAGAACTGACACGGTTCGAACGAACTGTGGGTGTTACGAGTTGATGCGGCGGAGATGTCCGTCCAAAACTGTTTCGAAGGAGTGAGCCGATGTCGACCCATATTTCAGTCCCGCCGCAAGCATTGCTCGAGCGCATTCTCACGCTGGAGATCGTGCGTGTGACGGAGCGGGCGGCGGTGTCTTCGGCGCGTCTGCGCGGGCACGGCAACGAGAAGGCGGCCGACCAGGCCGCGGTGGACGCGATGCGGCGCGAGCTCAACAAGCTGCCGATCGAGGGCACCATCGTCATCGGCGAGGGCGAGCGCGACGAGGCGCCGATGCTCTTCATCGGCGAGAAGGTCGGCATGAACGCCGGCCCGCAGGTCGACATCGCCGTCGATCCGCTTGAAGGCACCACGCTGTGCGCCAAGAACATGCCGGGCTCGATTGCCACCATGGCGATGGCCGACGGCGGCACGCTGCTGCACGCCCCCGACGTCTATATGCAGAAGCTCGCGATCGGTCCCGGTTACGACAAGGGCGTCGTCGAGCTCGATGCGACACCGGCCGAAAACGTCCGCCGGCTCGCCAAGGCCAAGGGCGTCAAGCCCGACGGCATCACCGTTCTCGTGCTCGACCGGCCACGCCATGCCAGCATCATCGAGAGCGTGCGATCGACTGGCGCCGCCGTGCGCCTGATCACTGACGGCGACGTCGCCGGCGTGATCCACTGCGCCGACCCCGACAATACCGGCGTCGACATGTATCTCGGCACCGGCGGCGCGCCGGAAGGCGTGCTCGCGGCCGTGGCGCTGCGCTGCATTGGCGGCCAGATGCAGTGCCGTCTCATCCTCGACTCCGACGAGAAGCGCGAGCGCGCCGCCAAGATGGGCGTCAGCGATCCCAAGATGATCTACGGCATCGAGGACATGGCGCGCGGCGACTGCCTGTTCGCAGCCACCGGCGTCACCACGGGCTCGCTGCTGTCGGGCGTCAAATTCCGCAAGGACGGCGTGATCGAGACCGAGACGGTGGTGATGCGCTCCGTCACCGGCACCGTGCGCTACATCAAGGCCGAGCACCGCGAGCTGGCGAAATTCCACCTCGACTGACGACTGCCGTCATTCAGGACGGCGCTGACAGCGTCGAGGCCGGAATCTCGTGCCAATAACCTCTGGATTCTGGGGCCGCTCTGACGAGAGTCCCCGAATGACGAACAACAAAAAGAGGAAGCGCACATGTCCGACCTCTCCGCCGTCAAAGCCCTGGTCTTCGACGTGTTCGGCACCGTCGTCGACTGGCGCACCAGCCTGATCACCGACTTCATCTGGTGGGCGAAGGGCCGCGGCATCAGCGCCGACTGGACCGCCTTGGTCGACGGCTGGCGCGGCATGTACATGGCTTCGATGGATGACGTGCGCAAACATCCCGAGCGCGGCTACGTCATGCTCGATGATCTGCATCGCCGCTCGCTCGAAAAACTGGTCGCGCAATTTTCGATTCCGAGCCTGACCGAGGCCGATCTCGATCACCTCACCAAGGGGTGGCACCGCTTGCACCCGTGGCCCGACAGCGTCGCCGGCCTGACCCGACTGAAGACGAAATTCGTGATCTCGCCGCTGTCGAACGGCAATGTCGCGCTGCTCACCAACATGGCGAAGTTCGCAGGGCTTCCCTGGGACCTCATCATGTCGGCCGAGCTGTTCGAGCACTACAAGCCCGATCCCGAAACCTATCTCGGCGCCGCGCGCCTGCTCGGCCTCAAGCCGGAGCAGGTGATGATGGTCGCGGCCCACAACGGCGATCTCGCCGCCGCGCAGAAGAACGGGCTGAAGACGGCCTTCGTGGCGCGGCCGACCGAATACGGTCCGCTTCAGAAGGTCGATTTCCAGGCCACCGGCAATTGGGACATCGTCGCCAAGGATTTTGGTGGGATCGCCGACAAGCTCGGGTGCTAGGGCGGCTGACGCTCATCCGAGGCGGACGAGGCCCGGAATGCTGAACATATGGGCCAAGGCTCAGCCTCGCAGGACGTTCCACGGGGCGAAGGCGTTGTTGACGCCCTCGAGCGCCGGTCCGAGTTGCGGCATATGCCGCAGCAGCACCGATTTCATTCCGTGTTGTGGATCCAGTCCAGACCGAAATTGGTGTAGACTTCCGCCCGGTAGTCATCGGTGAAGAACCGGTCGCTCTTGAGGCGCCGCGATGCCATCAGGATGAAAATGCGGAAGGCGGTATCGCTGAAGCCAAAACCGTCCGGCAGGTCTTCGGCCAATAATCCGACCATCAGATCAACGCGATCGACGTCGCCCTTGTAGATCGAGCGCATCTTCCTGGCCGCGCCGGGGATGCTGGTGATTTCCTCGAATGTGTTGACCCGCTTCTTGCCGACCAGTTCGCGGAACCGGTTGTAGCGCGGCACGCCGCGCTCGCGATCACGCATGATATCGATCGCGGCCACGTCGAGCAGCGGCTGGCCGTCTTTCGTGAACCGGCGCAGGAAGTTGGGAAAATTGTGGAGGCGAATGGCGCCGGGATGAGCGGTGCCGAACGAGTACAGCAGGTTGGCGAAGCCGTGAGTCTGCATGAACTTGCGGGAGGCGGGGCCCTGCATATGGACGAGATTGCTAGGGGTAACCTCTGTGGTATCGAGCCGCCGTACATCAAGGTTTTCCGGGATCAACGGGTGCAGGCGGTACACGGCGGTGAATTCCTCCGTCATCGCGTAAGGCGCGCTGTGCTGATCCGTCGGAGAGCCGACGATACCAAAGGCGGCTTCGCTGTTCTTGCCGAGCACCGCGCGCAGCACCCGGCACGGGATCCCCGACCAGTTGGCGTGCATGCTGAAGTCCAGTGCGGGATGGCCGAGGATGCCTGGCGTCCATTCGACGGTGTGGATCTTGGCGATCAGGGCCGCGTTGATCAGGCGCGCATGCTGGAATAGCGCCTCGTCCTTCCAGGTCGGATACCGCGCCTTCAAGCCGTCGCAGATGACATTGTGCTCGCGTGCGAAGAGGTTGTGCAGCAGGCTGAGCCCCACCCACCAATTGTCGTTGAAGCCGGTGAGATCGGCGCCGGGATGCACCGGATCGGCTGGAAGCATCCCATCATCGCCGACCGCGATCTTCCCATCTGCCCCGGAACGGATCTGCATCTGCCTTGCGCGGTCGCTGCCGTAGATTTGTCCGGCGTCCCACCAGTGCGAGTTGAGGTTGCGGAACGTGGGGGTCGCGCCGAGCCATGGTTCACGTGGCGTCTCGTCGCAAACGGTCCGACGGATCTTCATGCAGTCGTCGATCCGCTCATCCGCAGGCCATTCGTCGTTTGGCGTCAGCGGAATTTTGAACTCGTTTCCCGACTTAGGGGCCCCATGGCTGAACCAATTATGCGTTTCGAACTGGATCCAGGCGGCGGCCAGCAGATTGAGGCTGGTCGCCGGAATAAATTCGTGGCGCGCCAGCAATTCCTCCGAGATCACGCGCGGACTGGGTTCGAGCAAATCGTCCAGGCTGTCCGGTACGCATTCGGACAGCGCGAAGTTACGTCCGAACCGGGCGCCAGCCATCCCCATGCGCGGATGGTCGAGGCTGTTGAACGAGCCGTCGGCGGAACGCCACCGGTCATTGCCCGTGTTCCAGCGAGGCGATGTCGTGCCGTAGCCGGTATGGTGCAGATTGCGCTCCCGCAGCCGGTCGCGGAACGCCGAGAGATTGGCGGCTCCGAGCAGGGTCGGCAGTTTGTCCCATGTGACAAAGAAGTTGACGGCCCGATAGATAACATCCGGGACCCATTGGAGCAGGTCGCGATGGAAGACAAAACCATCGTTCTCGCGGGACATTGACGCTCCCAAACGCAATTGAGCGAAATGAACTTAACTTGCAACTAGGAAGTAATGTTCGCCAACGCCGCCGGAGGCATCACGAATTTGAAGTTCTTTACCGGCCAGTCGGACGGCGGTGATCGTTCGGATGGTCCGGGCGGCGCGTGCGTCGCCCGGACCAGATCCGGCGATTACAAAGTCATCTGCATCGGTTCGGGATAATAGTGGAATCCTTCACCCGCCTTGGCGACATGGCCATAGCCCGGCCAGGCGAAGTGATAGGACATCACGGGCGTCTTGTTCGCAGCAAGCATGGTCAGCAGTTTTACGCGTGACTCGGCCGCCTGCTTCGGGTCGGTGTCGTAGGAGAATTCCATCCGCGGCCGCTCGAGCAGCAGGACGGGATGATGCGACAGGTCACCAAGGAAGGCGAAGGACTTGCCGGCCGACGAGACCATGAAGATGGTGTGGCCGACGGTATGACCGGGCGCTGCGATTGCCTGCACGCCAGGCAGAAATTCCTGGCCGTCCTTGAAGAACACGATGCGGTCGCGGACCGGCAGCAGGTTCTTGCGGGCGTGAACGACGAAATCCTTGGCCGCGCTACCGAGCTTGCCTTCGTCGGTCCAGAAGTCGAAATCGGTCTGCGAGATGTAGATCTGCGCGTTGGGAAACAGCGGCTTGCCGCCGTCGTCCACAATGCCGCCGATGTGGTCGATATGGGCATGCGAGCAAACCACGGCGTCGATGTCGCCGGGCTTGATGCCGGCCTCGGTCATGCTCTTCTGCTGCCGACCGGTGGTGGCGCCGAACATCTTGGATGAGCCCATGCCGGTATCGAACAGGATGAGCTTGTCGCCGGTGTTGACGATCGGCGAGTTCTGCTCGAGCACGACATTGTCCGGCGACAGGAAATTGTCGACGAGCATCTTCTTCACCTCTTCCTTGGAAACACCGGTGAAGGTGCCCGAGGGATCGCCCAGGGGAAGCGGTCCGTCGGACACGACGGTGACTTCGGCGTCGCCGAGAACGAAGCGGTGCCAGTAGGGCGTCTGGGTGCCGAGCTTGGGAGCGCGCGCCAAGGCGCTGCCGCCGAGCATTGCGCTGGCACCAAGGCCAGCCCCGAGGGTCAACAAGGACCGACGTGAGACATCGATTGTCATGCGTTTCCTCCGCTTTTGTCTTTTGTTTTGCGCAATTGCTTGCGCGTTACATTCGGCCCGCGCCGATGGTCGAATGCTGCGCCGGTTCAGGCAGGCGAGCAAGTGGAATTGATTTGGCGATGATCTCGGTTTGTCGAAGTTGGATGCGCAATTCCGGCGCGCGACAAAAGACGTCCGTTGCCGACGAGCCTCGTCAGCACGATCCGTGCCAGTACGGCCAAAAGCAATCAATGATTGTGTCGTGATTGTGTCTGCTGGCCGCCCGATACGGCGTGACCGCAAGATTCTTTGTACGCCGCGACCTATGGCTCACGCAATTCTCGGCGCGAGCTCGCTCCCTTCCGTTTCGGCAAAGCCCGCCTGCAAAACCTCTTCGCGCTTGTGGCGCAAATGCGCTCGCAGGATATGGGCGAGGCCGACGCCGTCGCGCCTCTGCAGTGCGTTCAGGATGGCATCGTGCTCCTTCACGGCGACCGCCCAGCGTTCGGGCGTCATCGGCGTGACATAGCGCGCGCGGCGGATGCGCGCGGTCACGGACGTATACAGCCCCGCGAGCACCGGGTTTCCGGCCGCAACGACGATGGCTTCGTGAATGGCGCGGTTGCCGCGATAGTACTGGATCAGATCGCGTTCGCGATAATGCCGCACCATGTCCGCGTGCGCGGCAGCGATCGCGTCGATCTCGGCATCGGTGATGCGTTCGCAGGCGAGTTCGCCGGCGAGCGCCTCGAGGCCCTGGCAGACCTCGAACAGGTCGCGCATATCCTTGTCGGTCAGTTTTGCCGCACGCGAGCCGCGATGCGGCAGGAGTTGCACGAGACCTTCGGCGGCGAGCACCTTGAGCGCCTCGCGGAGCGGCGTGCGCGATATCTGTAGCCGCTCGCACAGTTCGCGCTCGGGAATCCGCGCGCCCGGCGGGATCTCGCCGTCGAGCAGGATGGCCCGGATGCGGCCGACGACTTCCTCATGAAGCATGGGTCTGAAGTCCATTTGAATGCAAAAATGGAGCTATATACGCATTAATGCAAGTTCCGGCTTGTAAATCGATCATCTTGCATTCAAAAATGTAGAAAAGCAGAAGGACATCGAGGAAATGGACCAGCAGGTGAAGGCGGAAGACCTCGTTTTCGAGCGCCAGGACGGGATCGGGCGGATCACCTTCAACCGCCCGCAGGCGCGCAACGCCTTCACTTTCGCGATGTATGAGCGGCTCGCCGCGATCTGCGAGGAGATCAACGACGATCAAGGATCAAGGTACTGGTGCTGCGCGGGGCCGGCGACAAGGCGTTTGCCGCGGGCACCGACATCAATCAGTTCCGCGATTTCAAGTCGCCGCAGGACGCGATCGACTACGAGAACCGCATCGATCGGGTGCTGACCACGCTCGAACAGTGCCGCGTGCCGACGATCGCGGCGATCAACGGGTTCTGCACCGGCGGCGGCGCGGGCATTGCCGCGGCATGTGACCTCCGCATCGGCACCCAAAGCGCGAAAATCGGCTTTCCCATTGCCCGCACGCTCGGCAACTGCCTGTCGATGTCCAATGTCAGTCGTCTCACCGCGCTGATCGGCGCCGCCCGCGTCAAGGATCTGATCTTCACGGCGCGGCTCGTCGACGCGACCGAGGCTGCCAGTGTCGGGCTGCTCGGCGAGGTCGTCGAGGATATCGCCGCGCTCGAAAGGCGCGCGGACGAGGTTGCCAAATTGCTCGCCAGCCACGCGCCGCTGACGCTGAATGCGACCAAGCAGGCCGTGGCGCGCCTGCAAAGGCGCCTGACGCCCGACGAGGGCGAAGACCTCATCCTGATGTGCTACACGAGCCAGGATTTTCGCGAAGGGCTCGATGCTTTCCTCACCAAGCGCGCGCCGCAATGGCGCGGCCAATAGGACGCCCCGATGCAAAGCGATCGCTCGCAATCAACCTCCGGCCGTTCGGGGCCGCTTGCCGGCCTCAAGGTCATCGATCTCACCCATGTCATGGCAGGGCCGACCTGCACCTTGATGCTGGCCGATATGGGCGCCGACGTCATCAAGATCGAGAAATCGCCGAACGGTGACGACACCCGCCATTCGGTGCCGCCGAAGATCGGCGACGAGGCGGCCTCCTTCCTGATGATGAACCGCAACAAGCGCGGCATCGTGCTGGATCTGAAGACCGATGGCGGCAAGCAGGTGTTGCGGCGGCTGATCGCGGCCGCCGACGTGCTGGTCGAGAATTTTGCGCCGGGCGCCATGGAGCGCCTCGGCTTCGGCTATGACGACCTGCACAAGCAGCATCCAACGCTGATCTATTGCTCGCTGTCTGGCTTCGGCCGCACCGGACCCTACAAGCATCGCCGCGGCTTCGATCTGGTCGCCCAGGCCATGAGCGGAATCATGAGCTTTACCGGCGAACGTCCCGATGGTCCGCCCGTGAAATGCGGCCCGCCGCTGTCCGACATCACCGCCGGCCTGCTGGCGAGCATGGGCATCCTCGCGGCCTACACGCACCGTCTCAAGACCGGCGAAGGGCAGTGGGTCGAGACCTCGCTCTATGAGGCCGCGCTGGTGCAGACCTACTGGCAGTCGACCATCGCGCTGGCCGCGGGCACCGCGCCGCGGGCCATGGGTTCGGCGCATCCGCTCAACGCGCCATATCAGGCGTTCGAGGCCTCGGACGGCTGGTTGGTGGTCGGCGGCGCCAACAAGAAGCATTGGCTGTTGATGCTGGAGGCGCTCGGCGCAAGCGAGCTCGCAGCCGATCCACGCTTCGTCACCGGCGCCGACCGCATGGCCAATTTGAAGGAGCTCGAAGCTGTTCTGAGCGAGCGCTTCCGCACCCGCACGCGCGCGCACTGGCTGGCGGCACTGGACGAGAAGGGCGTGCCGTGCGGCCCCGTGCACGACATGCTGGAGGCGCTCAGCGATCCGCAGACGCTGGCGCGCGAGATGGTTGTCGAGGTCGAGCATTCCACGCTCGGGCCCGTGAAGACGATCGGCTTGCCGGTCAAGTTTTCGGAGACCCCAGGCAAAGTGCGCACGGGCGCGCCGGTCTACGGTGAGCATACAAGCGAGGTGCTGGCCGAGCATGGGTTCGACCGGAAGCAGATCGACGCGCTCGAACAAGAAGGCGCAATCGTGTTGGCATCGGGAAGAGGCGAGGAACGGGTCGCCTGACCGGACGTCGAAAACAACAAGAACAAGAGACAAAAATAAGCTGGAGGACATCATGGGTCAGACATCAAAACTTCTGCTCTCCGCAGCCGTAATTGTGCTCGCCGGCACGACGCCGGCGCTCTCGGCCTGGCAGCCGCAAAAGCCGATCGAGTTCGTGGCGACCGCCGGGCCCGGCGGCGGCACGGACAATCTCGCGCGCGCCGTGCAGAACATCATCACCAAGCACAAGCTGGTGGAGCAGCCGATCGTCGTCGTCAACAAGGGCGGCGGCAGCGGCGCGGAAGGCTATGTCTACGGCAAGGCGTCCGCCGGCGATCCCTACAAGGTGATCTTCGGCACGTCGAATGCCTGGCAGCAGCCGCTCGTCTCCAAAGTCGCTTTCAACTACACCGATCTCACCCCGATCGCGGCGATGGCGCAGGACGAGTTCCTGCTCTGGGTCAAGCAGGACGCGCCCTACAAGACGGCGGGCGATTATCTGAAGGCGGCCGCATCAGGCGAGTTCAAGATGGGCGGCGCGCAGTCAAAGGATACCGACGAGGTGCTGACCCGCATGATCGAGAAGGCCGGCCACATCAAGCTGACCTATATTCCCTTCAAGAGCGGCGCCGAGACGGCCGTGCAACTCGCCGGCGGACACCTGGACTCTCACGTCAACAATCCCAGCGAGAGTCTCGGGCAATGGCGTGGCGCCACCCAGCGCCCGCTTTGCGTCTTCAGCCCGAAGCGGCTGCCGCAGGGCGCCAAGGTCACCGCGACCGAAGGCTGGGGCGATGTTCCGACCTGCGTCGAGCAGGGCCTCGACATCAAGCAGTATGAGCAGCCGCGCACAGTGTGGCTCCCCGGCAAGGTCACGCCGGACCAGGCCGCGTTCTATGTTGACCTGATGAAGAAGGTGCAGGCGACGCCGGACTGGAAGGACTACATCGAGAAAACCTCCCAGGTCGACACGTTCCTGACCGGTGCCGAGTTCGACAAGTTCATCAAGGAGGATCTCGAGCGCGTCAGGCTGGTTGCGAGCGAGCAGGGTTGGTTGGTCAAGTGAGGCGGCGCACGCCTCAAACCCCTCCGCCGGAACGACAGCGAACGCTGGGAAAACACGTGCGCCATAATCGGACACTGTACGTGGCCTGACCGGAGCCCTCGATGATATCGCGCCGCGCTCTCGAACTTGCGACAGCCGTTCTCACCGGAAGCTTCGGTGTGGCGGTCGTCATTTCCAGCCTCGATAACGGCATCGGCTGGTCGAGCGCGGGCGTGGACGCCGGGACGTTTCCGTTCCTGACCGGGATCATCATCGTGCTCGGGAGCCTCTACAACCTGTTTCGAGGTGTCATGCCGGCCGCGACGCTCGCCAGCGTCCCAATTGCCATCACATCGATCGAGCTGCGCCGGCTTGCCGGCCTGTTCGTGCCGGCCGCGATTTTCGTGGCTGCGATCCCGTTGGCCGGGATGTACGTCGCCTCGGCCCTGTACATCTTCGCGGTGCTGGCGATCCCCCGACAACAATCCGTGCCGCGCGCGCTTGGCATGGCGGCGGCGACAGCGCTTGCGCTCTACGTCCTGTTCGAGCGCATGTTCCAGGTGAGCTTGCCGCACGGCGCGCTCGCCGCGGCGTTCGGCTTCTGAGGGAGAGGCCGATGGACAATCTCAGAGAACTCCTTCACGGCTTCAGCATCGCGATCACGCTGCCGCATCTGGCGCTGATGGTGATCGGCGTGCTGCTCGGCATTCTCGTCGGCGTGCTGCCTGGGCTGGGTGCTCCGAACGGGGTGTCGCTGCTGCTGCCGCTGACCTTCGGCATGCAGCC
The DNA here is from genome assembly GCF_032917965.1 of Bradyrhizobium sp. BWC-3-1. Classification (NCBI taxonomy): domain Bacteria; kingdom Pseudomonadati; phylum Pseudomonadota; class Alphaproteobacteria; order Hyphomicrobiales; family Nitrobacteraceae; genus Bradyrhizobium; species Bradyrhizobium sp. BWC-3-1. Next base: position 5,004,344 of record NZ_CP136625.1, on the reverse strand, counting down.
GGTCTCTGCCATCATCCTGCTCTCCAGCATGTATTGGGGCGCGTTGTTCGGGGGATCCGTGACCTCGATCCTGTTCAACATCCCGGGCGAGCCGTCGTCTGTCGCCACCACCTTCGACGGCTACCCGATGGCGCGCGATGGACGGCCGACGACGGCGCTCGCCACCGCCTTCGGCTCGGCGGCATTCGGCGCGCTGATCGGCGTCATCCTGATCACCTTCCTCGCATCATGGGTGGCGCAAGTCGCACTCGCCTTCGGGCCGGCGGAATATTTTGCGGTCTATTTTCTTGCCTTCGCCAGCTTCGTCGGCATGGGCGGGGCTGCTCCGATCAAGACTGTCGTCGCGCTGGCGATCGGCTTTGCCATCGCCGCCATCGGCATCGACACCGTCTCCGGCAGCGTGCGCCTCACCATGGGCGTCGACGAGCTGGTCAAGGGCGTCAACTTCGTCGTCGCGGTGATGGGCCTGTTCGGCATCGGCGAGCTGCTCGTGGCCGTCGAAGAGGAGTTTCATGCCCGCGCGGTCTCGTCGAAGATAGAGTGGCGCGAGGTGTTTCGCGCGATCGGCCGCCTGCCGCGGCATAGTGTTGCGCTGCTGCGCAGCGCGGCCATCGGATGCTGGATGGGGATCACGCCGGGTGGCCCGACTGCGGCGTCGTTCATGAGCTACGGCATCGCCCGGCGCTTCTCGCGCCGTGGCCGATATTTCGGCACCGGAGAGGTTGAAGGCATCATCTCGCCGGAGACGGCCGATCATGCGGCCGGCACCAGCGCGCTTCTGCCCATGCTCTCGCTCGGCATTCCCGGCTCGGCCACTGCGGCCGTCATGATGGGCGGGCTGATGATCTGGGGCCTCAATCCCGGGCCGATGCTGTTCGTCGACCAGAAGGACTTTGTCTGGGGCCTGATCGCCTCGATGTATGTCGGCAACATCGTCGCCGTTGTGCTGGTGCTGCTGACCGTCCCGGTCTTCGCGGCCCTGATGCGGATTCCCTTCGTGATCATCGCGCCGCTGATCGTGATCATCTGCGTCGTCGGCGCCTATTCGGTATCGAACTCCTATCTCGATGTTCTCATGATGCTCGGCTTCGGCATCGTCGGCTATCTCTTCAAGAAGCTGTTCTATCCGCTGGCGCCGCTCGTGCTCGCGATCGTCATCGGGGATAAGGCCGAGGACGCGTTCCGGCAGTCGATGCTGATGTCCAAGGGATCGCTCGGGATCTTCTTCGCCAACAAGCTGGTGACATGCCTGATCGTGGCCGGCATCGCACTTTTGCTGCTTCCGCTCGTGCTGCAGCTTGCGCGCCTGCTGCGCAAGCCTGCGCCGTCCACCGACGAGACGACAGCCCAAGAGAGAACGCAAGAGAGAGCTCAAGAGAGAGCTCAAGAGACCGCTCGGGAGAAAGTGATCATATGACCGCAAAGCCGCTCATTGCATTGGCAATGGGAGATCCCGCCGGCATCAGCCCGGAATTGACCGCAAAGCTCGTGGTGCAGGACGATATCCGCGCCAGCAGCCAGATTGTCGTGATCGGCGACCGCCGCATCTTCGACGCGGGCGCGCGCGTTGCCGGCGTCGAGCCGGAGCTGACAACAGTGGAGCAGGGAGCCGATCTGCGCGCGGCGGAGGGCGAGACTCTGTTCGTCGATCTCGGCCATCCCGATCCCGGCGACATCCAGCAGGGGATCGCGAGCCTTGCCGGCGGCAGGTTCGCGCTTGCCAACTACAAGCATGCGCTCGAGCTCGGCCGCGACGGCCGGGTCGATGCCGTCTGCTTTACGCCGTTCAACAAGCAGGCGATGCGGCTGGCCCGCGCAGAGTATGACGACGAGATCGCATTCTCCGCCGAAGTGGTCGGACTCAAAACCCCCGCAAGCGAGTTCAATGTGCTGGACCGGCTGTGGAACGCCCGCGTGACGTCCCACATCCCGCTCAAGGACGTCGCCGCGCGACTGTCCGGCGAACGCATCCATCGCGCGCTGAAGCTGACCGATGCCTGCATGCGCAACGCCGGCTTTGCGCGGCCGCGCATCGCGGTGGCCGGGCTCAATCCGCACGCCGGTGACGGCGGCAATTTCGGCCGCGAGGAGATCGACATCATTGCGCCCGTGGTCGCCGCCGGCCGGCGCGATGGTATTGCCGCGGAAGGGCCGTTTCCCGCTGACACCGTATTCCTGCGCGCCAAGGGCGGCGCCTTCGATGCGGTGCTGACGATGTATCACGACCAGGGCCAGATCGCGATGAAGCTGATGGGTTTTGATCGTGGCGTGACTTTGCTTGGCGGCTTTCCGTTCCCGATCTGCACGCCCGCGCACGGCACCGCGTACGACATTGCCGGGCAGGGCATTGCATCAATCGGGGCCAGCCGCGCCGCGCTGCTGCTAGCCGGAGAGATGGCGGCTCGTCGCGTCGCCTGATTTCTCCGAGGGCGCCTGCTTGTGCCCGCGGTCGCCGTGCGCAGCTTCGGGCCCTCCGGGAAAAAGTGGAAACTTCCGCCGTCGTAAGGAGTTGCTGTCCCATGAACGTCTCCATCTCGGAGTTGGAACATGGTAGACGACGACCCGCTGCGAACGGCGGTGGATATTGCTTGGTCCGTTTACCGCGCCCGGCATCGCCACGTCGATGCCGCAGATTGCCGTCGCTGCCTGCTCGAGCGTCATCTGCAAGGGAGATGGGAAGCGCGCGGGAGCGATGCCGAAGAACTCACGGGATTCGGGATTGCCTACCTCGATCGGCTTCCCGAGGACGAATGTTAAGGCTCGTGGAAGGGCTCGTCTGCCGGGTCGCGGCCGCAAGTGCCAGGCCGAATTGGACGCTGCTCGCGATTTCGAACCTTCTGTCCGCCGCGATCGTGCTGATCGTGCGTGCGGGGGCTTGACGGGTAGCCTGCCATGCGCATCGCTCAGCTTGCTCCCCTGGCCGAAAGCGTCCCTCCGAAGCTCTACGGGGGCACCGAGCGGGTGGTGGCCTGGCTGGTGGATGGGCTGGTCGAGCTCGGCCACGAAGTCACGCTGTTTGCGAGCGGCGATTCCAGGACGAATGGTGCGCTTCATCCTGTCTGGCCCCGCGCGCTGCGGCTCGGACAAAAGGGGGCGGACCCGACCGCCGCAAGCGCGATGCTGATGGAGGCAATCGCAAGGCGTGCGAAAGAATTCGACGTAATCCACGCGCATGTCGACTGGCTGTCCCTGCCGTTGCTCAGTCGTCTCGGCGTGCCGTTCCTCACGACCATGCACGGCCGCCTCGACTTGCCCGGACTACCCGACGTCGTCAGGCACTTCCCTGAAGCATGTTTCGTGTCGATTTCCGATCATCAGCGGCTGCCGCTTCCGGATGCGAAATGGATCGGAACCATCCAGCACGGGCTGCCGCCCGATCTGTTTCGGCCGTCCTACGAACAGGGGTCCTATTTGGCGTTTCTCGGGCGGCTCACCGCAGACAAGGGTCCGCAGGACGCGATCCGTATCGCGCGCGCAGTCCAGATGCCCCTCCATATCGCCGCGAAGGTCCCGCGCGCCGAGACGGCCTACTTCAGGAACCACATCGAGCCGAACGTCGACGGCAAGGATATCCGGCTTGTTGGTGAAGTCGATGACGCAAAGAAACAGCCCTTCCTTGCCGAAGCCGCTGCTCTGCTGTTTCCGATCGATTGGCCGGAGCCGTTTGGGCTGGTCATGATCGAAGCGATGGCATGCGGAACGCCCGTGATCGCCTATCGCTCCGGCTCCGTCCCCGAAGTCGTCGAGCATGGATTGACCGGCTTCATCGTCGAGAACGAGGAGCAGGCCGTCAAGGCGATCGGCGAACTGGGAAAACTGGATCGAAGGAAGGTGCGCGCCCGCTTCGAGGAGCGCTTCTCTGCGAGCCGAATGGCGAGGCAGTACGAACACCAATACCGCAAGCTCGCTAGCGCCGCGGCTCGGGAGTTGATCACTGAACCGTCGGAAACGTGAAAGGACCCGGCGATGTCGCTCGGAAAAGCGGGGCAGATTTGCATCTTTCTGGTCTTCGCTCTGGCTGCGCCGCCGGCGTTCGCCGCGGAGATCAACGCCGCTGCCATCAACGTCGCCGAGCCGTCGAAGAAAACCCTGTCGAACGATAAGCCGACCGCGGCCGGGGTCCGGTTGCAGGTCCTGCTGGACCGCGCGCACTTCTCGCCCGGCGCGATCGACGGCAGATTCGGCGAGAACGCCAAAAAGGCGTTGCGGGCCTATGCCGAAGCACGGCAGCTGCCGGTTTCGGACGCCGTGACGGACGATGTCTGGACCGCGTTACGGGCGGACGACCGGCCGGTGACGATGACCTATGCCATCACCGAGCAGGACGTGGCGGGTCCTTTCCTGAAAAAGCTGCCGTCGAAGATGGAGGACATGAAGGAGCTTACAAAGCTCGGCTTCACCAGTGCGCGCGAGGCCCTGGCCGAGAAATTTCACATGAGCGAGCAGCTCCTGGCCGCGCTCAACTCCGGGCGCCATTTCGATCGCGCCGGCGACACCATCGTCGTGGTGGACACATCAGGCGCAGGCGAGGGCATCCCCACCAAGGCCGAGAGGATCGAGGTCGACAAGGTCAGGCAGACCGTAAAACTGTTCGACAAAACGAATGCGCTGATCGGATTTTATCCCGCGACGGTCGGCAGCGAGGAGAAGCCGTCGCCCTCAGGCACGCTCAAGGTCACGGAAGTCAGCCGAAATCCGTACTATCGCTACAATCCCGCTTATCGCTTCAAGGGCGTCCATTCCCGCAAGCCCTTCACCATCAAGCCCGGCCCGAACAATCCGGTCGGCACGGTCTGGATCAACCTGTCTGCCGAGGGCTACGGCATTCACGGCACGCCCTCGCCGGAGAAGATTTCCAAGGCGGAATCTCACGGCTGCGTGCGTCTGACCAATTGGGATGCCGAGCGCGTCGCCGGGCGTGTCTCGAAAGGCACGCCGGTGGCATTCGTAGGCAGCCCCGGATGAAATCAACGCCTCGAGGTGGCAATGCCGCTCGCCGATTGTGCGCTATTTCGGGATCGGCATAGTCAGCTCCTTGTCGGCCGTATCCACCACGAAGACGGCCAGCAATTTTGCGGGTTCGGTCTCGCTGGCATTGGCGCTGACGGCATGGCGGTCGCCGGGCTTTTCGGAGAAGTTCTCGCCCTTGTGAAAGACCTTGACCGGGCCGTCATTGACCTGACTGCGGATCGCTCCTTCCAGGACGGTGGCGTAGATGAAAGCCGAGGGCGCGTGGATGTGGGCCGGCGAGGAGCCTCCGGGACCATACTCGACCAGCACGCCCTTCATGCTCTTGCCCGGGACATTGGGCAGCGCCTGGTCGAACACGACCGTCACCTTGGCCGTGGGCGTCGCCGTCTCGGCGGCATGGGCTGTCAGGAATGATGCGGCATAAACAGCGGTTGCGATCAGCAATCTGCGCATGGGGGTCTCCTCAAAGTCTCGCGAGCCATGTTGCGAGCGGCGTCGTGCCAAGCCGCGCCTCGCCAAGAGGGTTCAGCGATGTGTCGTCGATGGGAGCGCCGTAGTACGGCGCCTTTGGGTCTCCCACCACCGGTCGGGGGTCGCCGGACGCCTTCAGGCGGCGTGCGATGAATTCATTAAAGGGCGCCTTCTCAGGTCCTGCGATATCGATCGTGCCGTTAAGCGGCGGGCTAATCGCGACTTCTGCGAGGCGATCGGCCACGTCCTCGGCCGCGATGGGCTGAAACAATGCCGAGGGAACAACGATCCCACCCTCGGCCGCACCCATCTCGGCAATGGCGCTGAGGAATTCGAAGAACTGGGTGGCGCGGACGATCGAGTAGGGGACCGGCGAAGACTTGATGATAGTCTCCTGCGCCAGCTTGGCGCGAAAATAGGAGTTATCGGGCGAGCGCTCGGTTCCGACGATCGAGAGCGCCACATGATGCTTCACGGCCGCTGCGGCCTCAGTCGCAGCGAGGTTTTTGCTCGAACGCTCGAAGAATTCCAGCACGGCCGCGGGCTCCCAGGACGGCGCGTTGGCAACGTCGACGACGACATCGGTGCCCGCCAGCACTGCTGCGAGACCTTCCCCGGTCACCGCGTTCACGCCCGACTTCGGCGAAGCCGCGACCGCGTCGTGGCCTTGCTGCTTGAGCTTCGCCACCAGCTTGGATCCGATCAATCCGGTCCCGCCGATCACGACGATCTTCATGGCCTATCTCCTCGGCACGTTGCGGGCGCGAGCGTTTCAGGGTCGACGGCGCGCGCGTCGCGATGCGATGAGGCGACTCTTACCGGGGAAATGGGGCAGGCTCTTGCCTGTAACCGGCCCGCCTTGTCCAAAAATGATGAAGATGTTTATCGATCGCCGATAGATAAGTTGCATATCGAAATAGCCCGACGCGCGGAGCGCACCGCTGGCGCCAGCCACCACCAGCGGCGCGCGCTAGATTGCAGCACGTCCTTCGTGTCGGCGTTCGGTTACAGACGGCAATCGCACTACGCAGCGGAACCCGACATGGCTGGTCGAGGTATCGACGGGCTCGGCGTGCCGCGCGGCCGGGCGGTATCGGCGGCAATAGTTCGGCGCGCAGAGGTGCGAGCCGCCCTTGAGGACCTTGAGCGGAATCTGGATGTCGGGGAGGCGAGGGTCGTAGCTTGTGTGCTCACCGCCGCCGCGGGGATTTTTGGGGATGCAGCAGGGTTTTGCGGCGTCGGCGGCGTGTTTGACGACCACCAGTCGGAGGTCCACTCCCAGACATTGCCGATCATGTCGTAGAGGCCGTAGCCGTTCGGCGGGAAGGCCATGACCGGCGAGGTACGCTCGTACCCATCCTCGCCGAGATTCTGGACGGGGAAGTTGCCCTGCCAGATATTGGCCATGTGTTTGCCGCCCGGCATCAGCGCATCGCCCCAGGCGTATTCCTCCGCCTCGAGGCCGCCACGCGCCGCAAATTCCCATTCCGCCTCCGTCGGCAGGCCCTTGCCGGCCCAGTGGGCATAGGCTGCCGCATCGCTAAAGGAGACGTGGACGACGGGATGATCGTCGAGATCCTCGATGTTGCTGCCAGGACCATAGGGATGACGCCAGTTGGCGCCGCGCAGGAATGTCCACCACTGGCTCCAGTCGGTGAGATCGGTGATGCGCGGCAGCGGTGAGAACACCCGCGATCCCGCGTAGAGCATCTCTGCCAGCGCGCCCGGATAGTCCTTCGGATCGGGAACGATCTGCGCCTCGGTGACATGGCCGGTTGCGGTGACGAACTGCTTGAACTGCCGGTTGGTCACGGGCGTGCGGTCAATGCAGAAGCCGTCGACAGCGACTCGATGGCTCGGCGCTTCCTCGGGATAATGATGGTCGGATCCCATGCGAAAGGTTCCGCCGGGAATGAAGACCATCTCGCCGGTCTTCAAATCATCCGGCACCCACTCGCAGTGATCCAGATCCGCTCGCAACATGGTGGAAGCTCCGATACGCGCATTCCACCTGATGCTACTGCGCCAACTTTGGCAGACTTCGACGATGGCTCTTTGCCCGGCCCATTAGACGCATTGTCTAGTCCCCACTTTTTTGGCGCTCCGGGGAGAGGAGGGCGCTGCATTGCGTCCAGATCTCCTTCCTTTGCACGCACGTCTTCGAGCACGCGGCAAATCCATGCCGCGTGCGCTCTGCCTTCCGCAAAGCGCGTCCGCTCAATATCGCTAAGGTTGCAAACGGTACCCGAAGACTGGACGGCTGTGATGTGCAGTTTGTGCCAGTCTGCGGGGGAGTTGGTGAGGCCTCGCCTGCCGCAGAATTGTCGCGCTTCAGTAACAGGGTACAGCCATGGGGCAAGTCCTCCTGGTTGATTCGCGCAAGCTGGACGGTTTCGAAGGACTTCAGCAGGCCGTCCATGGCTCGCATGTCGATGTGATGCAACTCGGCCGCGGTCGGTTGCGCGGAACGTTGTCCCATGTCGGCATCGGCGACTTCTCGCTCAGCATCGGTGCATTCAACGTCGGCATGCGCACGCAGCGGGTTTCCAGCGACGACAGACTGATCATCGGCATGCTGCTCGCGGCTGAAGAGCGCGTCGCCCACTGGTCGTTCGACATGCAGCTCAACGATGTGCTCGTCATTCCGCCGCTGCTCGAACATGACGGGGTTTTTCACGGCGGCTCCGCTTACGCCGCCATGCGGTTCGACCTCAACGAGGTCGCGACGCTGTTCGCCGGAAAAGCACGGCTGAGTGATCCTGACACCTGGCGCAGCCGCGGTCATTTCCGCGCGGACATCGAGAGCGGCGCAATCGCCTCGCGCCGCCTGGTCCGGATCATGTCGCACCTGCGCGACAACAAATACGGACTGACGCCATCAACAGCCGATTTCTGGAAACGATCGATCGCCGAATGCATGGCTACCAACGTCGCGTCGTCGCTGCCACCCGACGGCAATGGCTGGCTCCCTTCCGCGCGACGGCTGATCCGCAAGGTCGAGGAGTTTCTCGACGACGCCGGCACCCGTCCGGTGCACGTGTCGGAAATCTGCGCGGCGCTCGGCGTATCGCGGCGCACCCTTCACCGCGCGTTTCAGGAGGTATTCGGTCTCGGCCCGGTCAGCTTCCTCAGGCACAAGCGTCTTTGCGCTGTTCATTCGATCCTGCACCAGAGCGCACCCGGCTCGACCACCGTGACAGCGGTCGCCATGCAGCAGGGCTTTTACGAACTCGGCCGGTTCTCGCAATACTACCTGGCAATGTTCGGAGAGCGTCCGTCGCAAACGCTCGGAATCGCGGCGGTGCAGGCCGCCGAAGACGAGATCGCCAGAGCCTCGCGCTTTGAGCCTGGACCGCGAACGACGCCATGATGGCATGCATGCCAGTGTTTTGCAGGCGTCAAACGGCGAAAAAACTGTCATGAAAACAACCGGATGGCTACCGTGTATGGGGTTGTTTTCACGGTTTTGAGTTGGATAGGCGAGCCGCCTCCAGCTTCAGGCCCCGCAGACGATCACGCCGTACCAGCCCAGGCCGCGATAGGTCTCGTAGCCGGGCGTCGCATGGAACGCGACCAGCGTGCCCGAGCCGTCCTGGTAGAAGCCGGAACGCTGGCCGTTGAGCGACAGCGAGATGCGTTCGCTGAGAATGCCTTGTCCGTCGGAAGCGGCGATCACGCGAAGATTGGAGTCGACCAGCAGCACGCGCGCCTTGTCGCTGTCGCCAACGCGCACGCCTTGCACGATGGCGCGGGCCTGCGCCTCCCAGTCGAAATGGATGGCGAGCACCCCGATCGGCGCGCCGTTGGCCTGGCCGCCGGCGCGGACGCTGGCGCAATAGGTCGCGACCTGGGCATTGCCGAGCAGCGGCTGGTTCTCGACGTCGCCGGCGACATAGTCGTCGCCGGAGCGCAGGGTCTTGGCCTCGCGAAACCATTTGGTGTGGGCGACGTTCTGGCCGACAGCGCGAAAGCGGTCGGCGCGGCCGTTGGCGATGACGTTGCCGTCGAGATCGCAGAGCCAGAGGTCGAGATAGACGGTGTAGGCTCCTAGGATCACACCGAGACGCTGCGAGGCATGGGACACGGCCGCGGCGTCGGGCGAGGCCGCGCAATCGACCAGCGCGGAATCGGTCGCCCACCAGCGCACGTCGCAGGTCCGTTCATAGAGGTTGCGGTCGATCAGCTCGATGGCGTTGAGCGAGAGGTCGACCATGCGCTCGCCGCGCGAGCGCTGGCTCATGCGGTCGATCGAGGCGACGAGGTCGCCGGTGCGCTTGGTCAGCTGGCTTTCGAGTTCGCGGGCGATAGTCTCGACCTGCTGGCCGACGCCGCGGACCTCCTGCGCCACCACCGCGAAGCCCGCGCCCTGCGCGCCGGCGCGCGAGCTTTCGATCAACGCGTTCAGCGCCAGCATCTTCATCTGGTTGGTGATCTGCTGGATCGCCTTGGTCTTGTCGACCGCGATCTGGTTGACCTCCGCCGTGAGGCGGTTGATCAGCGCGGAGATGTCGGAATCATCATTAGCGGGTTCATTTGCGATCGGCTTGGCTTTGAGACCCAGCGCAGCAGACATCGGGGGCTTCCCTTGGCAATGAGGTCTGATCTGCAACGAACCCGGAACAATCACTGACAGATCGAATACGATTCTTTTTCGAAGATTCCGCCTAACGCCTGCTTAATTTGCTGTTTTGCGGAATGCTCAAATGATAGTCAGTCCGGGTAGCAAAGCGGCAATCCACCGCTTTGTGCCGCGCAGACGTTGCAAATCCCGAGGGATTGCGGGCCAATCGTCCGTCGGCCGGACGATGCAATCCCTCCGGCTCCCAGGTTCCTCAAACCGACAGCTGTTCATGACGCCGCCCGCTACCGCCTTGCCCGTCGAAGCGCCCCAGGCGTTCCTGGGAGTGGCGCGCTCGCTCACCGACAAGCTTTGGCGCGACCGGCTGGATGCCCGCGGGGCGGCGAAAGCGCTTGCCATCGTGCAGCGCCACCAACTGCCCGAGCTCCTGGCGCGGGTGCTGGCAGGCCGCGGCGTCGACAGCGACGCCGTCGCAGATTTCCTCGATCCCACCATCCGCAAGCTTCTGCCGGACCCGTTCACGGTGACGGAGATGGAGGCCGCCGCGAAGCGGATCGCGGATGCCGCAGCGAACGGCGAGAAGGTCGCGATCTTCGGCGACTACGATGTCGACGGCGCGACCTCGGCGGCGCTGCTGACCTGGCATCTGCGGCATTGCGGGCTCGATCCGCTGATCCACATTCCCGACCGCATCTTCGAGGGCTACGGGCCCAACACGGAAGCCGTGCGCGCGCTGGCCGAAAAGGGCGCCACGCTGCTCGTCACCGTCGATTGCGGCACCACCAGCATCGAGCCGCTCGCCGAAGCAAAACGTATCGGCATGTCCGTCGTCGTGATCGACCATCATCAGGCCGGCACGGAGCTGCCGGAGGTCGACGCGCTGGTCAATCCGAACCGGCTCGACGATCTCTCCGGCCTCGGCCATCTCGCCGCCGTCGGCCTCGTGCTGGTGACGCTGGTCGCGGTCAATCGTGAATTACGCCAGCGCGGCTTCTGGAATGCGGAGATGCCCGAGCCGGATCTGCTCGGCATGCTGCATCACGTCGCGCTCGGCACGGTTGCTGATGTCGCGCCGCTGATCGGTCTCAACCGCGCGTTCGTCGCCAAGGGCCTGATCGCGATGCGGCGGCGCGACCATGTCGGCCACACAGCGCTGATGGACGTGGCGCGGCTCAACGGCCCGCCGGAGGCCTGGCATCTCGGCTTCATGCTGGGGCCGCGCATCAATGCCGGCGGTCGCATCGGCCGCGCCGATCTCGGCGTGCGCCTGCTTTTGGAGGGTGACAGCGTCGAGGCCGCGCGGATCGCCGCCGAACTCGACCGCCTCAACAGCGAGCGCCGGGTCATCGAGCAGGCGGCCGAAGCGCAGGCCGAAGCCGAGGCGCTCGCCTCGATCGGGCTCGAGGACAAGATCGGCGTGATCGTCACGGCCTCCGAAGGCTGGCATCCCGGCGTGGTCGGTCTCGTTGCGTCCCGGTTGAAGGAGAAGTTCTCGCGGCCCGCCTTTGCGATCGCGCTGGAGCCCGGCGGCATCGGCACCGGCTCCGGCCGTTCGATTGCCGGCGTCGATATCGGCAAGGCCGTGCGGCAGGCGGTCGCCGATGGCATTCTGCTGAAGGGGGGCGGCCACGCGATGGCTGCGGGGGTCACGCTACGGAAGGAAAAACTCGCCGAGTTTCGCGCCTACCTCGAGAATGCGTTGGGGCGCGACGTTGCCGAGGCGCGCCACGTCAACGAGCTCTACATCGACGGCGCGGTCTCCGCGCGCGCGGTGACGACCGAGCTTGCAGCGACGCTCAACCGCGCGGGTCCCTTCGGCAGCGGCAATCCGGAAGCCGTGTTGGCGCTGCCGGCGCACCAGCTCGTCTATGCCGACGAGGTGGGACAGGCACATTTGAGGCTACGCTTCAAGTCGGGCGACGGCGCCATCGTCAACGGCATCGCGTTCCGTTCGATCGGACAGAAGCTCGGCAACGCGCTCGTTGCCAATCGCGGCCAGCAATTGCATGTCGCGGGATCATTGTCGGTCGATCGCTATCAGGGCGCCGAGCGTGTGCAATTCCGCGTCATCGACGTCGCGCTACCCGATCAGGGACCATCCATGATTAGATAGGCCCGGCAAACAACAAAAAAGCTAACAGCAAAACTGGGAGTGAACATGGCAGGGCAGGTTGAGGGTAAAGTGGCGCTGGTGACGGGCGGCGCCTCCGGCATCGGCGAAGCCGTCGTCGAGCTATTCGCGCGCGAGGGCGCCACCGTCATTGCCACCGACATCGACGAGCTGCGCGGCCCCGAGCTCGCCAATCGCATCACCAAGGCCGACGGCAAGGCGATTTTCCTGGAGCAGGACGTCACCAGTGAAGAGCGCTGGATCGAGATCACAGCCGAGATCGCGAAGCGCTTTGGCCGGCTTGATATTCTCGTCTCCAACGCCGGCATCGGCATCGCCGTGCCCTCGATCGTCGACATGACGCTTAGCGACTGGCGCAAGCAGAACGCGATCAACCTCGACGGCGTCTTCCTCTCGGTCAAGCATTGCCTGCCCTTGATGCGCAAGACCGGCGGCGGCTCGATCGTCATGATGTCCTCGCTCGCGGGCCTGCGCGGCGCGCCTGGGCTGTCGGCCTATTCGGCGACCAAGGGCGGCGTGCGGCTGTTCGCGAAGTCGATCGCGATGGAGTGCGCGGCCGCCGGCGACGGCATCCGCGTCAACTCCGTCCATCCCGGCATCATCGACACCCCGATCTGGGGCAAGATCCCGACCGGCGCGACCGGCAACCAGGGCAATGCACCGATCGATCCCGAGGAGCGTGCGCGCCTCGTCACGCCGCTCGGCCGCGCCGGCCATGCTTCTGAGATTGCCTCCGGCGTGCTGTATCTGGCCTCCGATGCCTCGTGCTACGTCACCGGCAGCGAGCTCGTCATCGACGGCGGCATGAATGCCGGCGGCGTGCCGCGGCGGCAATAGGCCGTCGCGCGGGCTGCGAAGGGCAGGGTGGCGCCCGCGGGGGCTGACGCGCAGGCGTCGGACCTGTACAACGCGGGCGTCTTCCGAACGACAGAGGTGTCCTTCCGCCATGGCGCACAGCCTTCACTCTTCGTCCTCCACGCCAGCAACGTTCCGCTCGAACCGTCCGGACCTCGTCACCGACGCGATCCGCAGCGCGCGCGAGGATCTTGCCGCCTGCTTTCGGATGGCTGCGCGCAACGGCTTTGAGGAGGGCATCTGCAACCACTTCTCGGCCGTGGTGCCGGGCCATGACGATCTCTTCCTGGTCAACCCTTACGGCTACGCCTTCCGCGAGCTGACCGCGTCAAAGCTGCTGATCTGCGATTTCCACGGCAGCGTGCTCGACGGCGAGGGCGTACCCGAGGCGACCGCGTTCTACATCCATGCCGAGATGCACAAGCGCCTGCCGCGCGCCAAGGTCGCCTTCCACACCCACATGCCCTACGCCACGGCGCTGTCGATGACCGAAGGCGATCCGCTGATCTGGGCCGGCCAGACCGCGCTGAAGTTCTATGGTCGCACGGCCGTGGACCGCGACTACAATGGCCTTGCGCTCGACAACCGCGAAGGTGCGCGCATCGCATCCGCCGTTGGGGATGCCGATATCATCTTCATGAAGCATCACGGCGTGATGGTGCTGGCACCGACCATCGCGGAGGCCTGGGACGATCTCTACTATCTCGAACGCGCCGCCGAGGTGCAGGTGCTGGCGATGTCGACCGGGCGACAGGTGCTGCCGGTCGATCCCGCGATTGCAGCCGAGACCTACAGGCAGATGCGCGAGGGCGATTCCGAATCTGCACGGCTGCATCTTGCGGCGATCCGGCGGCAGCTCGATGCGGAGGAGCCGCAATACCGGCATTGAGCCGGCCTAAGACCCCTGGCGTAGCTTCGCCAGCACCTTCAGCCCGCCATAGCCGTCCGCAGGCACGATACCGGCCCTCTGCTGAAAATCCTTGATTGCCTTCATCGTGTCGTTGCCGACGCGGCCGTCGGTGCCGCCGGTGTCGAAGCCCGCCTTGGTCAGGCGCGTCTGCATCTCCTGCACCTCGGCGAGTGTCAGCGCGCGCTCGGAGCCGGGGAACGGCTGGATGAAAGGCGGGGCGCCGAGGCAGCGGTCGCCGAGATGGCAGATCGCCAGGGCATAGTTCATCGAGGGATTGTAGCTCTTCACCGCGTTGAAATTCGGTCCCAGCAGAAACGTCGGCCCGCCCGCAACCGGCGTCCACATCTGCGCGGATGCGGAGGCTTGCGGAAACGGCTGGCCGTCGGCGCGGGTGACGCCGGCCGCCTGCCAAGCCGCATAGGTCCGGCTGCCGCTCATCTCACCGGGCGTGCGCACCTCGTAGCCCCAATGCTCGCCGCGGTGCCACTTGCCGCGATTGACGAGATATTTTGCCGTCGAGCCCAGCGCGTCGTCGGGCTTGCCGAACGGCGACACCTTGCCGTCGCCATCATAGTCGATGCCGACATTGAGCCAGACTTCCGGCATCCATTGCGAATGCCCCATCGCGCCGGCCCAGGATCCCTGCATCTGCTCCGGCGTGCTCCAGCCCTTGTCGACGATGCGTAGCGCGTTGATCAGCTCGGTTTCCCAATAGGCCTTGCGTCGCGGTTCGTTCCAGGCGAGGGCGGCGAGCGAGGGAAACACCGGCGTCATGTGGTTCTGCTGCACCAGCGGATCGCCATAGGCGGACTCGACGCCCCACAGCGCCAGCAGCGTGCCGCGCTCGACGCCGAAATCGCGCTCGATGCGCGCGAGCAGCGCCTCGTTGTTCTTGAGCGCGATCTTGCCGTTGATGATGCGCCAGTCGGAGACGCGACGGTTGATGTATTGCCAGACCTGCTCATGAAATTCGGGCTGGTTCCGCATCTGCTTGAACACGCTCATGTCGGGCTCGACCCGCGCCATCGCACGCTGCCATGTCGCAGCCGAGATGCCCTTGGCCATGGCACGAGCGCGAAAACCCTCACGCCATTCGTCGAAGCCTGGAGGTGCGGCGAAGACATGCGTCGGGAAAGCGAGCAGGGTGGCGGCGCCGATCGTGAAGGCGCGGCGGGTATGATGGATCGAGGAATCAGCGTGTTTCATCGACTTATTGTAGCGGGAAATGCGGCTCCTGTGAGTCGGTTCCTGGAGGGTCGGGAACGGGACGTCCGTCCTGTTCCTTCCGGAACAAATTGTCGCACTCACGCATTCCCTCCGCATGCAATCGAGGAGGACGAGATGAGGAAATATCTGTTTGCGGCCGCCATGGTCACCGCTATCGCAGCCCCCGCATTCGCCGACGAAGTCGGTGTTCATGTTGGTCCGGTCGGCGCCGGCGTGACCGTCGGACAGTCCCCGGAATATCGAGAGCGTGACCGCGATCGTGATCGCACCACCGTGATCAAGGAGCGCGAGCCTGCCGACCGCACCACCGTCATCAAGAAGGAAGATGAATTCGGTAACCGCGAAAAGACCGTGATTCATCACGACAACGACTAACGGAGCGGGGCCCCGGCCGATGGTCGGGGCCCGCCTTCCGTCGAGAATTCGGGGTCGAATGAAGATACGCGCGCATGCAGAGAGCCACGTCGTCGAGCTCGACGACGGATCACAATGGCAGATTTTCCCTGGCGATCTCGCCACCACACTGAGCTGGAAGCCCGAAACCGATCTGCACCTGGAGCGAAGCGGCGAGCGGGTGAGTTCGCATGAGCTGGTGAACGACCCCGATCAAAGCCGCGTGCGGGTGATCGCAGCGGGCGAGACCTGGCCCGATGGCGAGGTTAAGAAAGTGTTGAAGGGCGGGTAGGGCGCGCCTGCAACGGGTCGGATATCCCCAATTTTGAGCCTGTCACTTTACGGTCGATTCGCTTCCGTCTGCGCACAATGCGTGAATGCAGGAGCTGTTCGACATCATCCGCGCCAATCCCTGGCCGTTCGGCGCCGGGTTGTTCGTCGTCGTCCTGATGATCCTCGCGGAGAACTTTGGGCGCGGTATTCAAGGCCACGGCGCCGTCAGTGACTTCCCGGATTCGGACGGTGGCGACGGCGGAGGCGGCGACTAGGTCCCGCCAGCGGCAAGCGCGCTTCGCCTAGTCCTCCTGCAAATCGGCCGCGATGCCTGCGAGCCAGCGGCGAATGCTTGCCTCGGCCTTGACATCGAGCCCGGCGGCCAGCCGCTTCTCCAACGCAATCACCCTTTCCCGGCACGCTTTCAAAAGCGCCGTGCCGCGCGGCGTCAGCGTCCATTGCTGGATGCGGCCGTGGACGGGATGCGGCGTCATCACAATCGCGCCGTCACGCTCGAGATTGCGGATGATGACGCCGACGGTCTGGGGCGTCAGAAAGGTGAGGCGGGCAACGTCGGCGCCCGAGAGGCCCGGATAGGCGTTGAGCATGGTCAGCACCGCGAATTGCGGTGAGGTGACACCGAGATCGGCGAGCGACCGCTCCATCGTCAGACGGACTGCGGCGTGGGCCTGGCGCAAGAGATAGCCGAGATAGCCTTGCTCGCCGCGCTTGCCTTCCCCTGGGGCTGGCACGCGCACGGCGTCAGGCTTGGCAGTCTTGCGCCGGGATTTCGATCTCGTGATACTGGGCGACTTGCGCAACATGTAAGTGCTCTTATAAGATGTAAGCGGTCTTACAATACCACGAGGTGAACGGCAATGTCACACGCCCGCAGCGAATACGAGGATTTCAAGAAGATCGCGCCGGATGCGTATGAGCTGGTGCTGGCGCTCGGCCAGGTGGCGGCCAAGGCCGGTCTCGACAAGCAGCTTCTCGAACTGGTCAAGCTCCGGGCATCGCAGATCAACGGCTGCGCCTTCTGCGTGCAGCATCACATCCTGCTTTCGGAGCGGATCGGCGTGCCCGTCGACAAGCTCAATTTGGTCGTGGTCTGGCGCGAGGCGCCGATCTTTTCCGCGCGCGAACGTGCCGCGCTGGCCTGGACCGAGGCGCTGACCTGCCTGCCCGACGGAGTCGGCGAGGGCGTGTATGCCGAGGCGAGCCGTGAATTCTCCGAGACCGAACTGACGTACCTGACCTCTGCGGTTGCCTCGATCAACGTCTGGAATCGTTTCGGTGCGGCGTTTCGCTGGACACCGGCGAAGCGACCGGTCGCAGCGAATGCGGCGGCATCCTGATTGCAACGAAGGGAGATCGTGATGACGGTAGTAAGTTTGCCCACCACATTGGCGCCATCGCGTTCGATGGCGATCGCCGTCGTCGGCGGGCTTGCGTGCGCGCTTGCGATCGGCAAGGCGTTGCCGGTGACGATGGACACCATTTCCGGCGCACTCGCGCCGCTCTGCGCCACCGCCGCCGAAAGCTCGCCGCTGGACAAGGTCGAGCCGATCGACTCCTACGCGCTGCCGAACGTGCCGGGCAAGCGCGTCACCATCGTGCGCGTGTTCTACGGCCCTGGCGGGTTCTCGCGGCCGCATCGTCACGCAGGATCCGTCACCGCCTACATAACCAAGGGCGAGATCCGCTCCCAGCTCGGCGGCGGCCCGGTCGAGACGTTCGGCGTCGGCCAGTCCTTCTTCGAGCCGCCCGGCTCGACGCATCTGGTCTCGGCCAATGCCAGCACCACGGAGCCGGCGGAATTGATTGCCGTGTTCGTGGCGGACGAGGGCGCGCAACTCACGACGTTGCTGGAGTAGCCGGCACCCGCAATCTGCAGCCGCTTTTGTTCAGGTCGGCTGCGATCGCTTCAGACGTTTCCATAGCGGTGAAAGACCGTATGTGACGGCCGGTATCGCAACTGCGCCGACAAGGAGCCCAATAACGCCTGAAATGGCTGCCTCGACCGCCCATCCGACGGTGCCGGCAATGGAGGGAAGGCGGTGCGCGGCAGCCTCGGTCGCGGCATGAACCGTATGGCCGACTACCGGTGGGCCGTATTGTTCGATGCCGTGCAGGATGATGCCGCCACCGACCCAGATCATCGCGGCGGTGCCGATGGTGCTCAGCACCGCCAGGAAGACAGGCATGCCGCGGACCAGCGCACGTCCAAGCAATCGGATTGCGCCGCCAACAAGCGAGGCGCCGTCATACCGCGCAAGGGCCAGGCCGACATCGTCCGCCTTCACGATCAAGGCGACCACGCCGTAGACTCCAACAGTGATGAAAATGGCGACGAGTGCGAGCACGAGCGCCTGGGTCCAGATGCTGCCCGCCGGGACGGCCGCCAGCGTGATCGCCATGATCTCCGCCGACAGGATGAAATCCGTTTTGATGGCGCTTGCGACTTTCTTGTCCTCGACCGACCGCGCGTTCAATGCAATTGGCTGGGGCTGGGCTTCGTGGTGGCGCGCATCATGCGGCATCGCGGCTTCGAGCACCTTCTCGGTGCCCTCATAGCACAGAAAGGCGCCGCCCAGCATGAGCAGCGGCGTGACCGCGGCGGGAAGGAAATAACCAAGCAACAGGGCAATGGGCAGCAGGATCAGCAATTTATTGCGCAGCGACCCAACCGCAATCTTGCCTACGATCGGCAGTTCGCGTTTCGAGGCAAAGCCGATCACGTAGTTCGGCGTGACGGCTGCGTCATCGATGACCACGCCAGCCGCCTTTGCTCCCGCCTTGGCCGTTTGGCCCGCGACATCGTCGAGCGAGGCTGCCGCCACCTTTGCGATCGCTGCGATATCGTCGAGAAGACCAATCAGTCCGACACTCATCAACCCAGTTCCTTCGGCCTTCCATCGGGCGGTGTGTGCGACAACACGCTTTTGCACTGCCTGGCAATGGAAGGAGCAAGCCGTCAGTTCTCGTCGCCGCCCGATCCCTCGCGCAGGTCCGGCTTGAGCACGTCCTCCGGCAGCGCATGCGCCACAGGCTGTGGCGTGCCGGCGATCTCCGGGCCGACCTCGCGGCCGCGGGCGTGGATCAGGCGCTCATAGGCGGAGACCAGCGTGACGTAAGGACTGACCCAGATCCAGCCGTCGCGGGTGAACACTTGCACGTCGAAATGCAGGTGCATCGAGGTGCCGGCGGGATGGTCGAGATAGTTCGAGACCACGCCGATCTTCTCGCCCTCCGATACGATGCGGCCATTGAGCAGGCCATCCGCGTTCAGCGCCTGCGGGTTCATATGCATGTAGCGGAAGCGAATGTGCTCGCTCCGGCTGTTGATTTGCAGCGTCACAGCCTGGTCCTTGGAAGCGCGTATAACCCTCGCATCCCGCACGGCGACGACGGCGCGCTGCTTGGGATCACAGGCTTGGCGGCCTTCACCAGGCGGTGGGCACTCGGCCGCGCGGATGTCCTCGCCCTGATGGCCATAGCCGCCGCCGCATTGCCAGACCTCGAAACTCCGGGATTCGCAGAAATTGTCGCGCCAGGGATAGGCGGTCGTGCTCTCGATCTTGTCGCGCTTGGCATAGGATTGCGAGTGCACGAACGCGGGCGCCTTCTCGAGAGGAAACCGGATTTGTGCGTAGGCCATCACGTCGGGATGGCCGCCCTGCTTGCGATAGCCGGTGTTCGGGATGATGTCGCCGCTCGGCCTGTAGGTGAAGTCCGGGGAGCGTACCGTGGGACGATCGAGAATGTTGGAAGCGATGTCCGTGAGCGGCCGCATGCGCTGGCCGCCCGCCACGCGCAGCGCCTTCAGGAAGCGCTCGGCGATCGGATAGGCCTCCTTGCAGGCAAGCCGCCGCGGCTTGGCAACGCTGTCGAGGCATTGGATCGACACCACATAGGCGACGCCGAAACGGGTGAAAGCGTAGCGCATATAGCCTTCCCGGATGAACTTGCGCAGGTCCGGGTAGAGCGCCGCGAGCGGTTTGACCGGCTCGCCCTTGCCGCCCGAGGGATCGGCAATGTCATAGACCAGCGCCGAGCCCGTGATCTGCACCTCGACCGGCCTTGCGAAGACCCGGCTCGGCATGCCGTCTCCGGTACCAGGCTCGAACGAAAAGGTCGCGCTGTAGCCGGCGGGACCTGCATCGAACAGGTCGACGGAATTGAAGTCAGCCTGGTAGCGCGACAGCGCGACGGTCGCCGGCGCGCCATTGCGCCGAGCTTCGAGATACGCGGCAGCGTCGAACGGCAGCAGCACGGGCACGGAGCTGCGGGCGATGCCGGTGAAGAATTGCGAGGAGATCGCGTTGAGCTGCACCAGCGCCGGCATCGCGCGCGGATCGTAGCGCGGCACCGAACGACGGGGTGCGAAGATGAAGTCTTCCGCGGCCCGGGGATGGACGTTGATTTCGGTGCGGAGCTGGTCAAGCGCCGCGCGCCAATCGACGCGCAGCGCCGTGAGTGAGGGGCTGCGGAACTCATCCGCAGCAAGTGGAGAGGCAATGAGGAGCGAAAGCGACGCCAGAAGTTGCGAGACGAAGCGGAAACTTTTCCCAACCACTGTCTCGCCCCCCGGCGGCACCTGTTGCGCTCGCTTTGGTCCCGTCAGTCCTTGGCACGCTCGGAGTAGGAGCCGTCTTCGGTCATCACGACGATTCGGGTGCCGACGGCGATGTGCGGCGGCACCGTGGTGCGAACGCCATTCGAGAGCACGGCGGGCTTGTAGGACGAGGAGGCGGTCTGCCCCTTGGTCACGGGCTCGGTCTCGATCACTTCCAGCGTCACGCGCTGCGGCAGGGCGATCGATACCGGGTTGGAACCGTGCAGCGATAGCTTGACCGTCATGCTCTCCTGAAGATAGGCCGCCGCATCGCCGATCACATCCTTGGACACCTGGACCTGGTCATAGGTCTCCGGGTTCATGAAGTGATAGCCGTCACCATCTTCATACAGGAAGGTGTAGTTGCGCTCTTCGATTGTGGCCTTCTCGACCTGATCGGTGGTCTTGTAGCGCTCGGAGATCTTTACCCCGTCCGAGATTCGGCGCATTTCGATCTGGCTGACCGGGGTGCCCTTGCCGGGATGGATGTTCTCGGCGGTCACGACGACATATAGCTTGCCGTCTTGCTCGATCACGTTGCCCTTGCGAATAGAACTGGCGATGACTCTCAAAGCTGTATTTCCTGCTTGCTTGGCCCGGCTCGGGCCAGGACGTGGTCAAATTGATGGGGGACCTGGGGCCCCAAATCAGACCGCGGCACCCGTTTCGGGCCGCAACATACTGGTTTTGCCGTTGGATGCCAGCATTTTGCTGGCTTGCGGGACAGCCGGTTAATGGCTGGGGACAAGCCGATGTCGCCGTTCTGGTCCCCCTCGCGGCATCTCGACCGCCGGCCCTTCTTGCAGGCCAGGGGAGCCATCACTGGGGCTCTACGGGGATTTTTCGTCGAGCAGGGCTTCGTCGAGGTCGAAACCTCCGTTCTCCAGGTCTCCCCGGGCAACGAGACCCACCTGCACGCCCCCCGGACCGAGATCATGCGGCCCGACGGCAGCCGTGTGAGCCGATATTTGCGGACCTCGCCGGAATTCGCCTGCAAGAAGCTGCTGGCGGCCGGGGAGACCCGGATTTTCGAGTTCGCCCGGGTGTTCCGGGACCGTGAGCGCGGCGACCTGCATTTGCCCGAATTCACCATGCTGGAATGGTACCGGGCAGGCGCCCCCTATGACGCCATCATGGCCGATTGCGTCGTCCTCATCGCCCGCGCGGCCCAGGCGACCGGTATCGGCACGTTCGCCTTCCGCGGCCGGACCGCCGATCCCTTCGCCGAGCCGGAACTTGTAACGGTGGCCGGCGCCTTCGAGCAGCTTGCGGGAATCGACCTGCTTGCGACCATTTCCGGCGGCGAGGGCGACCGCGCCGCGCTCGCGCGGTCAGCTGCCGGCAAGGTCCGCGTGGCCGAGGACGACACCTGGTCCGACATCTTCAGCAAGGTTCTGGTCGAGCATGTCGAGCCGCATCTGGGGCAGGGCCGTTTGACCATCCTGTTCGAATACCCATCTCCAGAGGCGGCACTGGCGCGCGCGAAGGCGGGCGATCCCCGAGTCGCCGAGCGGTTCGAGGTCTATGCCTGCGGTGTCGAGCTCGCCAACGGTTTTGGCGAACTGACCGACGCCGAGGAGCAGCGCAAGCGCTTCACGCAATCCATGGCGGAGAAGCAACGCCGCTACGGCGAAGCCTATCCGCTGGACGAGGACTTTCTGGTCGCGGTCGCGGCGATGCCGGAGGCAAGCGGCGTCGCGCTCGGATACGACAGGCTGGTGATGCTGGCGAGCGGCGCGTCGCGAATTGATCAGGTGGTGTGGACGCCGCCTGCAGATGAAACGTTGAGCGAGACATGATGAAGAGCAATCTTGCGCGCACATTGCGCGAGCCGGCCGAACTTGTGGCCGAGCAGCTGGTGTCAGCCACAGCGCTGCCGGTGCTCGATCGCATTGCCGCACGCTATGCGGTTGCGATCACGCCGGCGCTGGTCGATCTGATCGACAGGTCCGATCCCGACGATCCCATTGCGCGCCAATTCGTTCCGACTGCCGCAGAGTTGGAAATGCAGCCGGGCGAGAACGCAGATCCGATCGGCGATCATGCGCACTCGCCGGTTCCCGGGATCGTGCATCGCTATCCCGACCGTGTGCTGTTCAAGCTCGTTCACGTCTGCGCGGTCTATTGCCGCTTCTGCTTCCGCCGCGAGATGGTCGGACCCGGCAAGGAGAACGCGCTCTCGGACGCCGCCTATCGCGCGGCGATCGACTACATCCGCGCGCACAGCGAGATCTGGGAGGTGATCCTGACCGGGGGGGATCCCCTGATGTTGTCGCCGCGGCGGATGGGCGAGATCATGGCCGATCTGGCCGGAATCGATCACGTCAAGATCATCCGCCTTCACACCCGCGTGCCGGCGGCCGATCCCGCGCGCATCAGCGACGAGATGGTGGCTGCGCTCAAGGCCGAAGGCGCCACCACCTGGGTGGCGCTGCATGCCAACCATGCGCGCGAACTGACGGGACCGGCGCGTGCCGCCTGCGCGCGGCTGATCGATGCCGGAATTCCCATGGTAAGCCAGTCCGTGCTTTTGCGCGGGGTCAATGACAACGCGACCGCTCTGTCGGATTTGATGCGAGCTTTCGTCGAATGCCGGATCAAGCCCTATTATCTGCATCACGGTGATCTCGCGCCGGGCACTGCGCATCTGCGAACGACACTCGCCGAGGGGCAGAGTTTGATGCGGCAGCTGCGCGGACGGCTGTCAGGACTGTGTCAGCCCGACTATGTCATCGACATTCCCGGCGGCGCCGGCAAGTCGCCGGTGGGACCGAATTACGTGTTGCCGATGCAAAATACCGCACCTGATGCGGGTGATGCGGCATCGGAAACGCGCTATCGTATCGTGGATTATTGCGGCGACGTTCACCTCTATCCGCCCGAGACCTGATTGGTCGTGATGGAGATGCTGGCTCGAGGAATGGAGAAGCAAAATGAGAAGCATCATCCTAGCACTGTCGCTTCTGACGGTGTTCGGCAGCGCCGGCTTCGCGCAAACGGGAAGCAAGGGATCGACGACCTCGGGACAATCGGCGGGTTCTTTGCCGCCTGCGCCCGTCGGTCATCGGCAGCCGCGCGCTGGCGACGTGCCAAGTGAGAAGAACCTGAGCGACCCGAACGATCCCCTCAGCAAGGAAAATCAGGCGCTCGACAAGAAGATCAAGAGCATCTGCCGCGGCTGCTAGGCGCCGGGAAAGCGGGCAGGGTGCGACAGCCTCACCCCGCCCGCAATCGTTTGGTCAGGCGGAGCGCTCGTGCAGCCCTGCGCGCTTGATGTTGCGCCGGATCTCGACCGCGTCAGCGAGCTGCTTGAGCACGGTTGCCGTGGTCGCCCAGTCGATGCAGCCGTCCGTGATGCTCTGGCCATAGGTGAGCGGCTTGCCCGGCACCACGTCCTGGCGTCCGGCGACGAGATTGCTCTCGACCATCACCCCCATGATGCGGTTCTCGCCGCCGGAAATCTGCCGGGCGATGTCGGCCGTTACGAGCGGCTGGTTTTCCGGCTTCTTGCTCGAATTAGCGTGGCTCGCATCGACCATCACGAGCGGTGCGACGCTTGCTTTCGCCAGATCGTTGCAGGCCGCCGCGACGCTTGCCGCATCGTAGTTCGGCGTGCTGCCGCCGCGCAGGATGATGTGACAATCCTCGTTGCCCGCGGTTGAGGCGATCGCCGAGCGGCCGAGCTTGGTCACCGCCATGAAATGATGCGGATTCGAGGCCGACTTCACCGCGTCCGCCGCAATCCGCACATTGCCGTCGGTGCCGTTCTTGAAGCCGACCGGGCAGGACAGCCCCGAAGCCAGCTCGCGATGGATCTGGCTTTCGGTCGTGCGCGCGCCGATCGCGGCCCAGGACACGAGGTCCGCAATGTATTGCGGCGTCGTCATGTCGAGGAATTCGGTGCCGGCGGGCAGGCCGAGATTATTTACCGCCGAGAGCACGTTGCGCGCCAGCCGCAGGCCCTTGTTGATGTCGAAGCTGCCGTCCAGATCAGGATCGTTGATCAGGCCCTTCCAGCCGACCGTGGTGCGCGGCTTCTCGAAATAGACCCGCATCACGATCTCGAGTTGGTCGGCAAGCTCTTCGCGCAAGCTCGCGAGGCGCTCGGCGTATTCGAGCGCGGCCCTGGGATCATGCACCGAGCAGGGGCCGACCACGACCAGAAGCCGGTCGTCCTGGCCATTGAGAATCGCATGGATGGCGTTGCGTGCGGCCATCACCACGCGCGTCGCGGTGAGCGTGCGCGGGACTTCCCGCATCACCTCTTCGGGCGTGCTCAGCTCTTTCAGTTCGCGGATACGAAGATCGTCGGTCGTGCTCAGCACGGCGGGCTCCTGTCATTTTGAGACCCTGCCGGCCAATAAAAAAGCCGCCAGGTCTGGCGGCTTGTTCGGACGTTTGCTGCAATGTTTCAGATTGAGCGCGATCCTCCTGCCGCCAGCGAGCTGTCGTAGCTAAAGTACCAAAAATAGCTGGTGACGAGGGTGATCATCGCCCGTCATATAGCGTGCGATCGGCGGCTTGTCACCCCCCAATAGACGTGACGGCCACGCGGCGCCTCAACTGTTGCTTTTGCGTGCCGCCAGCGCCATGCCGATCAGGGTGGCGCCGCCGAACAGCAGGTTGATGCCGACGAGGATACCGATCGCCCATTCCGCCGAGCTCGGCAGTCCCGTGATCACCATGAACGAGATCGCGATGTCGACGAGGCCCGAGATCAGGAGCCACGACCAGCGGCCGCCCGGCTCGCGGCGATGCTCCAGCGCGTACATGATGGTGGCGACGCCCTCGGCGAGGAAATAGGCGCCGAGCACGATGGTCAGCGTCAGCACGGCCTGGATCGGCCGCGCCAGCAGCAGCATGCCTGCAAGCACGGCCAGCGCGGCCGAGATCAGCGACCACCAGAAGCCCGGCGTGCTGCGCGCCCAATAGGTGGCGATCAATCCGCCGATGCCGCTGATCAGGAACATCCAGCCGAGGAAGATCGCAATCGCAAGGCTTGCGAGCGGCGGCAGGATCAGCGCGGCGACGCCAAGCACCGCAAGCAGGATGCCTTCGAACAGAAAGGCCTTCCAATGTGCCTTGACCGTCCCGCTCATGGCGGATTGCAGCCGGGAAAAATCCTCAGGCGATGTCATGGGCAGGCTCCGGATCGAGAGGTGTGTCCTCAATCTAGTCTAGTACGTGCACACCGCGCTTGCCATCCCGCGGCTCAGCCGCCGCCGTGCGCCGACGAAAAACCTTCGCCGCTGGTGCGGATGCGGTTGCGGCCGAGAACATAGATCGCGGTCGTGACGATCAGAAGTGCGAGGCCGAGCAGGATCGAGACCAGGCCGATCGGGATCAGGGCCAGCGTCAGATTGCGCTCGGGATTGATGAGCCAGTGATGGATCGAGGTCAGCACGAAGGCGAGCCCGAGAAAGCCGACGCCGCCACCGGCAAGCAGCAGCGCCCACATCCGGCGGAGCTGGCTGAGGCGCTCGCGCGCGACGTCGGTTCGGGGCGCGTGATGGCGCGCGACGCGCCGTACCAGGCGGACAGCGAAGGCGATCGAGCTGAAGCCGATCAGCAGGCTCGCGCCGCCCAACCACATCCGCAGCGCCGGATCGAGATCCGGCATGCGCTGAAGCGTGAGCAGGGGGAAGTCGAAGGCCGAATGCAGGGCGAGCGGACCTGCGAAGATCAGCAGCCGGCTGGAGAGACGAGCCCAGTCGCGATGATGGCGGTTGGCACCCAGCGCCGTGCCGGCGCGCGCGATGGTCAGATAGGCGCCGGCGATGATGCCGAGCGCGCCGTGGAACGGCACGGTCAGCACGCTGCGCAAGGCGGCCAGCGAGCGCCACATCTCGGCGTGCTGGACGAGATAGGCGAGGTTCTCGTAGGCGGCGAAGCCCAGGCCAACCGCGGCGCCATAGACCACGGTGTCCATCGGATTGGCGAAGGTCCGCCGCTTGGTCGAGGCGACCAGCACGATCGCGATCACCTTGACCGCTTCCTCCGGCAGCGCGACGCCGAAGATCGAATGCATGGCCAGTGCCGCCCACGGGTTGTCCGGGGCCGCAACCATCTTGGCGAAAGGGGCGCGGGCCAGGCCCAGCAGCGAAATGCTGGCCGCGCCGAGCAGGAAAGCGGTCCAGACCTGGGCCGGCGGTCCGGGGCGTTCCTCGGCGGCAATGACGAGCCACAGCATCAGCAGCGCCGGGGCAATGGCGGCCGTTCCGATGACGGTGGGTAACGCTTCAATCAGGTACATCGGCGCCGAAAATAGGTTCCCTTGATCCGCTTATCTACATTCCCTGATGCGACCTTGTGTCATGCGCTTGCTGTCGCGCCTCTTAACAAGCGTGACAGCCTGCGTTCATCAGGACAGTCGCCGAGGTGCAGAATAACGAGCGCAATCAATTGCATGACAGAACCACCTCGTCATCCCATGACAACGGTCGCGCGCCCGTCATCGGATCGCGATTGGTAAGTCAGATCAAGGCAATGTGCAGGTTTCTTCGATTGACGATGCACGTGTCGCCGCGGCAAGTCCAGAGCCGGGATTGCCCCGTCCGGGCTACGCACGGCCGGCCGAGCCGGTCTAGTCACGCTTGATCGCGCGGGATGGGGACGCGGTGCGGCGGCCCCGGAGTTGCTCCACCTCCCAGAAGGCGCGGATAAGGCACGTACCAAGGCAGAGCACGATGAGCAACAGCAGAAAGGCCTGATCGAAGGCGGGGATGTGAGTCATGGCAATGATAAAGCAACGGGCGTGCCACGCGTTCCCGCCACGCGCCCTGCCGCGGCGGCTGGCTGCCGATCGTAGCCCGCTTTGACTGTCTCAATGCGTGGTGAGCGGCGGCGGCGCGTCGGGCGCGACGTCGAAGGCGCCGAGATGGAACTCCTCGCCGGTGGACGCGTCCGGCTCGGAATGCTGCGCCATCAGCGTGAACGCGGCCTGCGGGTATTGCTTCCAGATATCGAGATCGTCGGCGGTGATGGTGAGCCAGCCGAACGTGTACATGTAGCGTCCGGGCTCGGTGACCCGGCCGACCCTGTCCCAGGTGATCTTGTCGACTCTGACCTTATCGACTGTAATTTTCTCGACTGCCATTCGGTCCCCCGATCGCAAGTCTGCAAATGACGTCCGGAACGAGGCGCGGACCTTCAAAAGCTTATCTCGAAATAGGGCTGCGATAGGGCAGCGCGGCCGGAGGATCAGGCCGATTGCAGCATGGCCGTGCGGACGATCAGCCGGACGACGTCGTCCCGCGACTGATTTTCGGCGAATTTGACAGCAAAGCCGTTTTCGAATTTGCGGATCACGCGCCCGACGCAAGCGCCGACCGCAAGCGGGGTTCCCACTGGCGGATCGTATTCGCAGGATATCGCGACACCGGCCGTGGAGACGTCGATGATGAAGCAGGCATGGGTGCTGCCGTCGGCGAGCGTCAGGAAGGTGTGCGCGACCTGCGGAACGAAGCGCGCGTCATTCCGCAGCTCCTGGACGCTGGCGTCCTTTTGCTTCTTCTCGAGCCAGGTCAGCTTTTCCGACATCCAGGCGCGCCGGGCCCGCGTCATGTCGAGCTCCATCAGGAAGCCCGATTTCAGCGTCGCGCTGATGGTGCATTGGAATTCGCCAAAATCCTGGAAGTAGGAGGTCACGCGCTCGCCGACCTTTCCGACTACGGGAACGTCGACCATCATGCGGAACGGTGAAACGCGGCTGGTGCGGCAGGCGAAGGTACGGAGCTTGCCCTCGCAATCGTACCAACGCGGCAGCGAGTAGCTGCCACTCACGGTGACATGCACGGCACGCTGTCTGAGGAACTCTGCGACGGACATGGGCGCCAATCGTGTTTCGGAGGTTTTCCGTAATTCCACGGTAGCAATCAAATTCTAAGCAAATGATACCGGCGCTCACGAGCAGGGGTAAATTTCCGGTAAATGCGCAGATCGGGGCGGGCGGCATAGCGCCGCGATTGTCAGGCCCGTGACCTCACGATCGCGTCATCCGAGCAGCACCAGCAGAGCCAGCACGCCAAGGGCCATAGCGAGCTTGATCGTCGCGCAGGCCAGGCCGCTCGGTCGCCTCTCAAATCCGAACCACGGCAATGCATGCTGCATCGCGCGCGTTGCGAATGCTTCGACGATGGCGAACAAAAGAGCGATTCCGGCGAGCAAGGACCACGATGTGTCTGGAAGCATCCATGTCGCGAGCCAGGCGGGGACGGACGCTTTCAGCGATGCCAGCAGCGCGAACCATCCGAACAGGGATACGAAGCCCTTGATGATGTCGGGCCCGATCGTACCAAGCTCGAGACGGATGCCGATCTTTGCAAGAGCGAGTTCGATGCGCTCGCCATCGGTGAAGAAGAGAAAAGCGCCGAGGTAGAGAGGAACGCGCGACTGAAACAGCAGCGCGATGATGCCGAACAGGACGGCGTAGCCGCAGGCGTCCCCGAGAATGTTCGTGCCGGCCGTATGCGACGGCTCCAACGCAGGCGTTGCCCGAGGCAGCGACCTGGCGCGCGCCATGTGCTCCAGCATTCTGGCGCGCCGCTCCGGCACGTAGGCTGCCGTGCGGTGGATCCATGGCGGCAGCGCCGGCGAGGCAATCCCGGCCTGGTCGTCCGAGGGAGATTTGTGCTGCGCCATCGGCCTGCATCCGGTTCAGTCTGGACATTGGTCGGAGGCGAGGGGCAGGGAGGTTCATGCGGGGCGGCAGATTCGCCCTGTCATCTAACGCCGGATGATGGCGCTCCCTAGCGGAATCGAACCGCTCTCTCCACCGTGAAAGGGTGGCGTCCTAACCGATAGACGAAGGGAGCAAACCCAGGGCCCCGCCGCTTTTCGCGGCACGGCCGCTGGCCGCCCGAGTCATGCCCGGCGGCTGCAGCGGGCGAACCTATAATGGCCTTTGGCGCCCTGGGCAAGCCGTTCGGGAACGGTCTTTTGGCACCGGTGGATAGCATCCCACCCAAGGATCGGTCGGCCGAATTCAACGGTTTCTTAGGTTCCCTGAGCTAGCGCTGGACTGGGAGAATTTAAGCCGATGCCACCGCCCAAGAAGCGCGCAGCCCGCAAGTCGCTGTCGCAGCATGCCTGGATCACGCTCGACGGCGGATTCGCAGCGCGGCAATGCCTGGTCCAGGACATCTCCGCCACGGGCGCCAAGATCACGCTGGACGAGGATGCGAGCCAGCTCCCGGGCGTGATCCGGATGGCGTTCGCGCGCGATGCGCGGACCGGGCGGAGCTGCCAGGTGGTGTGGCGCCGCGGCAAATCGGCCGGCATCAAGTTCATCTGATCCCCGGGCAAAGCGACCCCGATGGCGCGCGACGCCGGTCCGGGCTAGTACGGCCTGCATGCGTGCGCCGCTCCTCATCCTGATCTCGTTGCTGACGACGTCCGCGGCCGCGGCGGAAGCCTTGCGTCTGCCGCCTCCGGAGCGCCCACAGGCCGGCAAGGCCTTGCCGCTGAACGGTGCCGGCGGGAGCGCGAAAGCGGGCTCCTGCGCCGCCTATGGCCGCGGCTTCCATCTGGTCGAGAGCACCGGCACCTGCGTCAAGATCGGCGGCTCGATCAGCGTCGAGACCACGGTCAGGCGCTGAGCCCCCATACCGCCGGACATCATGCGGCCCGAGATCATCGTCCCGTTCGTGATGTATTGCGCGCTGCTGTGGTGGGTCGGCCGCGGCCTGAGCTGGACTGCGCGGCTGGGCACCGCGGCGGTCACGCTCGTGCTGATTTTCTGCGTGCTGCTGTTCGAGCGCGGCTGGCCCTAAAACAAAAAAACGCGAAAACAACCCCATGCACAGTAGCCGCCATCTCCCGGCGCCGCGCGGCAAAATGCCGATTCATCGTGCTCGTAACGGACTTTAAGCCGCGCCACCGCTCACGACATCGGCGGTGCCACAAATTGCGCAAAACCGGGCCGTTTGCCGAGTTCGGCGAGCCAGCGCGTCAGATGCGGCTGCGCGGGCCGGGTGATGCCCTCGACGCCGAGCCAGCGCCGCGCATAGGCGCCAACCGCGATGTCGGCGAGCGTGAACGCATCGCCGTCCATGAACGGACGCGTGGAGAGCAGGCGGTCCGCGATGGCCCAGACCTCGGCGGCGGCATCGGCATCCTTTTGCACCTGGATCATCTCGCGCTCGGCGGGCGGCGTGCGCACGATGCCCCAGAACACCGGGCGGTCGACCGGCTGCACCATCGACAGCGTCCAGTCGAGCCAGCGGTCGACGCTGGCGCGCAGCCTCGGCGCCTCGGGATAGATCGGCGTGCCGCGCCCATGCGCGAGGCAGAGATAGCGCATGATCGAATTGGATTCCCACAGCGTGAAGTCGCCCTCAACCAGCGTCGGGATCCGCGCATTGGGATTCATCGCGAGATAGTCGGCGTCGCGGGTCTTGCCGAACGCCATGCCGGCGTCGATGCGCTCGTAAGCCAAGCCGAGCTCGGTGAGGCACCACAGCACCTTTTGCACGTTGACCGAATTGGCGCGGCCCCAGATCGTCAGTTTTTGGTCCGGCACATCATCCTCCCGCGGCGCTTCTTTCGGCGCGGGTAATAGCGGAATTCACTGCGGCGAGCGACGGGCGATTGCGCCGATCCTCTCATGCAAAAGGTCCGCATGCAAAAGGTCCGCATGCAAAAAGCTCCGCCCGAGGCGGAGCTTTCATTGCAAGGCAAAGCCTGGTCAGGCGATCAGCGGCCGAAGAACAGCCACAGCAAGATGATCACCGGGATCGGCACGCCCAGCATCCACAACAAAATTCCGCGTCCCATCGCGTCCTCCTCCAATTGCATTATCGAAGAGAGAACGCTTAGGAGAGGGGCTGGTTCCGGCAAAAAGGCCTACCAATGGCCGATGTTGGGCATCGACGACCACGGCTCCTGCGGCGGCTTCGGATCGCCCTTCTGCAACAGCTCGATCGAGTGCAAATCCGGCGAGCGGACGAAGGCCATGTTGCCGTCGCGCGGCGGACGGTTGATGGTGACGCCGGCCTTCATCAGCTTCTCGCAGGTCGCGTAGATGTCGTCGACTTCATAGGCGAGATGGCCGAAGAAGCGATCCTCGCCGTATTTTTCCTCGTCCCAATTCCAGGTGAGCTCGACCAGCGGCGCGCCGCGCGTCTGCGGCTGCTTCTTCAGCGCCTCGAGATCGTCCGACGAGCACAGGAACACCAGCGTGAAACGCCCCTTGTCGTTCTCGATCCGCCGAACCTCCTTCAGCCCCAGCGCATCCTGGTAAAACTTCAGCGCGACATCGAGATTGCGCACGCGCAGCATGGTGTGGAGGTATCGCATGGTTGTTGCTCCCTGGGTGGATGGAGGGTTTTTGGTTCGGCCGAGCCGAAGGGAGTAGGAGATAGCAGGAAAATCCGGGGAGGGGCAGGGGGCGGGTGCACATGTGCATGAGGGTGAAGCCGGCTGATGAAGTAAATCAGCCGGCGAAATTTCAATGCACTCTCACCGAAAATCCAGTGCCGCACATGCGCCATTGGCTGTGTGTGCGGGGCGGTCTGCTTTCGCGACCTATTGCGCCGCGAGGCGGTGTCCGGCCTGCTCGATCGGCGGCATGAAGCGCGATACCGCGGTGCCTTCGGGGTCGCGAAACTGGAACGTCCTGTTGCCCCATGGCATCGTTTTCAACTCGTGCACCAGCGTAACCTTGTCTTTCAGGCGCTGATAATCCGCATCGATGTCTTCAACCTGAAACTCGATCCCGGCGGTGCGGTTCGCGCCGGGCTCGGCACTGTTTTCTTTCCAGAGCGTGACCGTCTCGGCTGCGCCGATTGCGAGGTTGGCGCCCGGCGTCACGATCTTGGCGAACACCGGCGCGAGCCATTCGGCGGAACATCCGGTCACCATTTCGTAGAACGAAACCATGATTTTGATGTCAGTAGCGATCAGGCGAGTGGAGGCGAACTTCATGGCATGTCCTTTGGTTGACCGCAGATTTGAGCGGCATCGCGGGGCTCGTCGCACACCGCTGCTGCCACCCTGATGTCAGCAGTCACGATGCCGCGCCGAGCGCGCCGTGAATGGCGATGGCATTGCTCAAGCGCTAGAAAACGAGCCCTTCACGAAGCCCCACAGCGCTAACCGGGTCCTCAGAACGTGACGCAAATCGCAGAACTGGGCCACCTCACTCACGGGGGACACGGGGTTGTTTAGCCGTTGGCAGATGAACTCCCCGCGGAACTGACGCGACTAACCGCTATGGCCAATATTCTAGGCGAGCTTCTGTTTGCACTTATCCGCTCGATTGTTGCCGGATGGGCGTATGCGCTCTGGGTCAAACTGGCGACATGGCTCGAGCCGAAAATTCAACGGCGTTGGGTGAAGATTGCCGTAGGAGGCCTCCTCGGCCTGGCAGCCTTTTTTATGATTCCGATCGTGATGGCGCTGTTGGGCCTTTGAAGACAATGAAATCCGTTCTCACCGTCGCACTGGCAATCGGGGCCCTCGTCTCGACGGTGCTGCTCGTCATGGAGCAGCTAACCGACTACTCCACCCCTGTGATGGCATGGGAGATGCCGGGTATATCCGCAGCTTACCTTTTCTGGGGAGCTGTCGGCAGTTCCGTTTTCTTGGGCGTCGCCATCACTTGGGCCGTGAACGCCATCGTTTACGGGGCGCCCGCTTTCGTTGTCCTTACAGTCATCAAGCTGGCAATCCGCGATCTGCCGAAGTGACAGAACTGAGCTCGGCGCGGAGCCGATGCTCAGCGCGCTCAAGAAAATGAGCGGCAGCAGGTCATGCAAGGCGCCTGACGCGCCTTGCGTGATCGTCTGAAATTTCGCCTGCCGGCGAGCGGCCGGACGGCCGGCATCATGAACCACGACGGAGTTCGAGGCGACGAATGCCCGTAAACGAAGGTCTCTCGTCGTGAAATGGTTTAGACGATACGCAGTTGGCTGCCTGATCGCGGTGCTCCTGTTCTCGGGCCGAGACAGTTACAAACGGCCCGGCGAAGACATGCGCTACGGGGCCATCCTTATGGTAGCCGCCGGTTGGCCTGTTGTTGCCGCGATTGTCGTGGGAAGCACCATCGGTGACATCGTACATGACGTGAAGCAAGGCAAAGCAGGATGAGTGCCCGGCTCGCAAAGCGACAGGCCCCGATCCCGGCATTGAAGTTGTGGAATCGACATTGCGGGATCGTGCGCTCAATCGACGCTGTCTGTGCCCGACGAAATGCAGCGCGCTCAACGTTTGTGAATGCAGCGTTGGCCGAACGCCTGCAACCTTCCCGCGTCACTTCTGATCATCGGTGAGTCATGTTCTTCCGTCTCGCAGGGGCGGGGCGTACATGCCCGCTGTCTACTTCTCGAGCCCGGCCTTTTGCCGCATCGTGTCGATCAGCTCTGACGCCTCTGCCTTGGTCAGATCCTTCTTGGGGAGGGGCTTGTGCGCCTGCTCGGCGAGGGTCTTGAGGTAGGATTCCTGGGCGCCGGTCATCGGGTCGTCGCCGGAAACCCAATCCTTCGGATCCTTTTGTGTGTTGTCCCCGGTGTTGTCAGCTGTCTTGTCAGCCATCGCGATCTCTCCTTTTCCACCTAACGTCGGCGCGCGCTTGTCGTTCCTCATTTGTTCGTCAGTCGAAAACGTGCGGAAATTGAACGTCTCGAGATCTGCCATGAAGAACCGACCTACTGGCCAGCGCGGAACAAGCGCTCCCGCCAAGCGTAGGTTCTGCATGAGCGAGAACCTGTCCCATCTCATCGAACATTCCGTGCAGATCGCCTGGGATTATCTGGAGCGCACCGGACAAGTCAGCGACGCGCCGTTCACCAGCCGCTTTCTCTCGGCCGCCGTCGAAGAGATGGTCCGCAAGGGCGAGCACAGACGCCTCATGCTGGCCAACCGGGCCATCACGGCGTTCGAGCGGCTTTCCAATAGGCAAGCTGCATAGATCGGTCCCCGGCCTTCGGTCGTCACTGCGCGGCGGTCCTGCAGTTCTCCGAGTGCAATTTGTTGAACCCCGGCGAAGCCCGGCGCGACCAACCGCCATGCTGCAAAGCCTGCTCGGCATCGGAATTGGCTTCGCGGCCTATGTGCTGAGACACCAAAGAGGAAAGTCGTGAAGGCGATCACACTGCTCGCGGTGGCGGCCATGCTGCTGGTGGAAATCTTCGGGTCGAAGGCGAGCGTCGGCGGCTCGATGAGCTTCATGCTGGTCTTTGTGCTCGTGATGCTGGCTGTCGCGATCTACGAGGCTTGGTCGAACGAGCGCGGCGCGATCGGATGGATCGTCAACCTGTTCGCTTCGGCGGTTGGCGGGCTGGTTGCGGTTGCCCTGATCGGGATGGCCGTGGAGGCGATGCTGCCATACCTTCACCTCGAAGGTTCGCTCGCGTCCTCGCAACATCCCCTGAAATACGTCCTAGTCGCAGCCATTGCGATCTGCATGGTGCTGGGATCATGGCTGCCGCTGTTGGCCGTCAACCGGTTTCGTCACTGAAGGGCACCCGGCGTCGCGCTCCCTAGCGCTTTGCTTCCTGCTTGCCACGCCTGATTTCCTCAGCCTCGTCCACCAGCTTCAAGGCGGCGCCGTCGTAGCTCAGCTTGAGCCCACGGCCGACAGTCCATATCCATCCGTCCCCGGCGTCCCTGGTTGGCTGGGCGTTGAACTGGTCGGAGATCGATTTGACGGCAGCGTCTTGGGGACCCGGATTGTTCAACTCCGCAATGACGCGCCAGATGGGATGTTTGGGATCAGGATTCCCAGGGTCAACGTCGTCGGCAAAGATCGTGACCTTGGCGCCGTCGACTGCGCACTCCAGGACGTAGGAATCGCGAATCTGACGGCAGCGGTAGCGACGTTGCGTGACGAGCTTGTTGGTTTCGTCGAATGTCATCCCT
Source organism: Bradyrhizobium sp. BWC-3-1 (assembly GCF_032917965.1). NCBI lineage: Bacteria > Pseudomonadati > Pseudomonadota > Alphaproteobacteria > Hyphomicrobiales > Nitrobacteraceae > Bradyrhizobium > Bradyrhizobium sp. BWC-3-1. Next base: position 4,969,060 of record NZ_CP136625.1, on the reverse strand, counting down.
GGCGAAAAGCCGAGGATGTCGGACTTCTTCACGAGTGCCATAGACGCAGGCTTTAGAAAGCCGGGCTGTACCGCCACGAGAACGGCGGCAACAACAACGATCAAGCCGGCGACAACAATGGCAATCTTCATCAGCCCCTCACAAGAAACGTTCGACCATACAACAGCCGGAGCGTTCTACCAGCCATCGCCCTGCATGCTTCGAGCCTCCGGCTATTTTTGTAGGACTGCACCTTCGGAGGATCACAGCTTCGGAAGATCGCATGGGCACGTATCGGCTGGTCATGAACGTGAAAAACCGCCCCTGACATGACCAGGGGCGGCTTTCACCAAACGGGGTTTCGAACGCGATCTAGTGACCGGTGCCCGGCTTCGTCGTCTTCGGCGGCTTGCCGTCTTCGATCCGGCCTTCGTTGCGCAAGTCGCGACCTTCCTGGGCCTTCTTCTGGCTCTCGGGGGACTTGCCGTGTTCGTTCATCTCTTCTTTGATGAATCCGGCGCCTTCCTTCACTTTACCTTCAACGCTCATGACGATCTCCTTGCTGGAGATGGGGCAACTCGCGGCAAGACCTGACCGTTCCGGTGCGCGCACGATTGTGAGGAGTGCATTCGACAGGTTCCAAAGACCCTTCTCATGAAATGGCCGCGCCGCTTGTGGAAGCGACGCGGCCGGGAAGCGAGCCGTACAGGAAACCGGCTTACTTCTTGTTGCTGCGGGTCTTGGTACCGCCCTGGTCGCTGCCCGGGCCGGAGCCGCCCTGGCCGGAAGCGTCGGGCCTCACCATTCCGCCCTTGCTCATGCCGTCATGGCTCACGCCGGTCGTGCCGCTGCTCATCGTGCCCTTGTCCGTGTTGGTCATGCCGGGCTTCTGCATGTTGTCGGACTGCGCGGCGGGGCCGGTCTGGGTCTGGGCCAAGGCAGAGCCGCACATGATGCCGAGGGCGGCGGTCGCAATGACGAGCTTCTTCATCTCAAACTCCTGGTTGGTTGTGTGGGCCAACGGGAGCGCAGAAACCGTGTTCCTAAAACAAGGCGTTCTGGAGTGCAAAAATTCTCGTCTGCAACGAGGCGTTGTCGGTTCTGCTTGAATCAGAACTGCTCCAGATTGTTGTGACGCGTTTTCGTCCCGCGAACTTGAAAACGCTCTAAGCCGCAAGCCGCTGATCGGCCGGGCCCGTCAGGTGCTTGAGCACTTCCGCGTGCTCCAGGTCGGGAACCGCAATGGCCGTGTGGCTGTAGCTCGTATTGGTTCGTGAGTTTGCAATCCTGTCCAGGATCTCGCCGCCCTTGATGACGTGGAGACCCATGCCCTCTCCCGACGGGAAGATCGCGAGCACCACGTCATAGGCTGTGATGACGGCGCGAAGCGCTTCGGCCTTGTCTTCGGCAATGTCGACGAACACGCGAACATCGGCCGCGAGTTCACGCAGCTCGTTAAAATTCAGCACTGTGGGGTACTCCAACACAACGATACTAAGAGGAGCTTGGAGGCGTTAGGTTACCGAAGTCTCAACGGCGCATGCCCAGCCAAAGGTTTATCGACCAGGCGCTCCCGTCCAGCCGATAGGACGCGCGGGCGTTGCCGCTTGCTCGGCAAGGCGCCGGCACGGAAAGAACCTATGGAGCGGGAGGGACGAAGCGCGCCTCATACCCATACGGGCGTCACGCGATACGCGCGTGACTCATGCGCGGTTTACTTGGCGTATCCCTGGGAGCGGAGCCACGCGATCTTGCGGTCGCCATTGATCCAGTCGTCGGCGTCTGCCTTGCTGGTGAAGCCCTTGATTTCGCGCTGTTCGCTGTCCGGGTAATCCGCCAGGATTTTCCAGTCGTTGTCTGCAATGCGGACGGTTTTGAAGGTCACTTTTGTTTTTGCCATGCCGCATTATGCAGGAGATGGCCGGAAAAGAGAACCTGCCTTGTGACGGTCACCGGGGTGGCCGGGCGCAGACCTCGGGGGTCAGCCTGATCGGCAGTGCGGGGCCGGGTCCAGGCAAAGACGAAAGCCCCGCCTGGGGAAGCGGGGCTCTCTGATGGGGGGTGAAGCTTGGGGACTTCAAAGAGTTAGACGCCTCGGGGAGAAAATGGTTCAACGCGAAAACGGCGGAAGCTGCGGCATCTTTGCCGGGGCGTCCGGCCCTCCGCAGAACCCCTGCTTGCGTTTTGGGCGTCGATGGGTTCTAAGCCCCGTCACTTCATGAAAGTTGGCATGAAACAGAAGCGCGTTGCGCGGTCGGACCGCGTCCTGAGCAAAGCCTGCTCGCGCGCACAGAAGGAAATTCAGACATGGCGAAGATGACGAAGGCTCAGTTGATCGATGCAATTGCCGAGGGCACGCAGCTGTCGAAGAACGACGTGAAGTCGGTCATCGAGTACATGGCGACGGTCGGCTACAAGGAGCTCAACGAGTCCGGCGAGTTCGTCATTCCCGGCTTCGTGAAGATGTCGGTGGTGAACAAGCCGGCGACCGAAGCCCGCATGGGCGTCAATCCCTTCACCAAGGAGCCGATGCAGTTCGCCGCGAAGCCGGCGAGCAAGTCGGTGAAGGCCTCGCCGCTGAAGGTGGCCAAAGACTCCGTCTAAGGGCTCGCGTTTTCGTTGCGGAGGCTTCTTTTCGCGGAGCGCTGCAATGATTGCTTGCTTGTGCTGAACCAATAAGGAACTCTCTTAAGGAACTCTAGGGCGTCGTCAGGCTTTGCTTCCGAAAGGGAGAAATCACATGACTGGTCTCAGCGAAGAAGAGATTCGAAATCGGGCCTATCACCTCTGGAAGGAGGCTGGCGAGCCCGCAGGCACGATGGACACCTTCTGGTATGAGGCCGAAAAGGAGCTTCTCGCCGAGCGGACCAAGCAAGGCGAAGTCCCACCCGGCATGACCGACAATTTGTCGGTCTGACTTTGCTGGTTTAACAGGCGGACAGGGGCGAGCGTCGACAGTTCTCAAAGCAGCCACCCGGCATAACACCCGGGTGGCTGCTTTGCTGTTCGGGCCCTCGTTCGAATCGAGTCGCCTCCGTGCGGCCGCCTCAAAGAAAAACCCCGGTCTTGGGGACCGGGGCTCTTCAAGCTGGTCGGCCGCGTTGCGACATGCCGCCAGCACCACCGAATTCGACCTGACAACGCGGGGCGGGAAAACTCGTTCCGGCCGCTAGTCCGGCGATACGGACACGTCGATGATCGCCGGCGTATCGACCTGGCGCTCGCGCCAGACGATGAGATCGCATTTGGGATTGAGCCACTGATATTCGGAGCCGCGCGCCTTCAGGTGCGCGAGCGCTGCATCATGTGCGGCGGTCTGATCCGGCGCTTCGACCATGATCTCCACGGTCTCTTCGATCTGACGCACCACTTCGACGGCGTAGTATTTTCTGGTCACGATCCCTAGCTCCGGAATGACTAACGGGGAGGGCGGTGGCGCGTTCCCCAAAAGAAAAACCCCGCGCTTTCGCACGGGGCCTTCTTGGCTGGCGGGGAAGGGATTTCAGCGCCTAGCCGCCGCGCCGTGGCTCGAACTTAAGGTTGAAAACCTAAAAAGCAACCGTCGGCGCGCGGAAGGCTCAAGGCGATGTGCCCGGCGAATTTCACGGGAGGGGCTGGACTTGTTGTTCCCATTTTGTTCTAGTGAGGCATCTCTTTTGGCAGCGACATTCTTTGGAGGTGCCCATGACTGTCGAGAAACAACGCGAAGTGATCAGGCTCTGGAATCAGCTCAGGAAGCTTGATGGTCCGGCCGCGGAAGAACTCCGCATCCAGATCCTCGAATGCTTTTCGGAGAAGGCTCTATCGAAGGATACGGCGAAGCGAGCGGCGTGATGAGCATCGCACTATCTCGATGACAACAGGCAATCGCGCGCGCCTTCACCGATCGTTAGGGATCGTTTTGCGCTGGATTTCTCGACTCCGATTCGTTCCTTGCGAACGAAATGGAGTCGGATGCAGAACAAGTCGTGGCTTCTGTGTCGATCCGGGACACGCCTTTCCTGACCAAGCCGGCGTGATGCTTCGCACAGTCCCGTTCGCCTGTCCTCGCTACGAGTGAGGCGAGGGAGACGCGACATGGATGCGTGCTGTTGCTCGAGATGTTCGCCGAGATCGCAAAAGTGTTTTGGTACGACCGGCACCCGCGCTTGCGCAACGACAGGCCCTCGGTGCCGCCGGTGCCACCGCGGTCGAAGTCCGAAGACGCGATGTGAGCGCGCGATCGTTGGCGACTGCGGTCGTTTGCGTGCGAACGATATATTAAGGCTTGCTTCGTGCCGATTTCTGCGATTCCGATTCGTTCTCCGAGAACGAAAGGCAGGCGAAGCTGGAACAAAGCCCGACGACGGATCACCACACCTTCGCTTCACCGTCTCGACGCTCTCCGTCTCCGGCGCTATCGTTGCCCCGGCGGACGCAACATGAAGAACGGGCTTTATTCCATCCACATCCACATGCTCGACGGCGTGAAGGGCCGCGACAGCGGCGTGCTGATCCTGCGTGACGGCGTTCTGCTCGGCGGCGGGCCGTATTTCTGGTCGCGCGGCGCCTACACGATCCGGAACGGCAATTCGGACAACGGCCCTTCGGAGCACGGGACCTGGAAGGGTGAGCTTGTCACCACCAGCATACGCCGTTTGCGGATGGCTTCGCCCGGCCACTGTTCGGCGGAGTGGAGGCAACGAGCGGCTTCTCCGGGACGTTCAGCGACGACACGGCCGAGGTGTTCGGCACCGTGCTGGTCGCAGGCCATCGCAGCCTCGGTTTTCGCGCGAGCCTGAAGCGGCTCGCCGAGTTCTGAAGACGCTTGTTCTGAAGAGGCTTGGCGAACTCCTAACGGAAGCTTGCCGCGAAGCCGATAACCCTATTCGGTTAGGTTAAAAGCGCAATCGCGTTGCACTTGCCGCCACTTGCGATAGGTGTCTGGCGAAGACGCGATCCGACTTTGGCCAACAAGCGACTTTGGCCAACCAGCAATTTTGCCAAGAACGAATTCATGACACCTTTTTCAGAACCGTCCTTTTATCAGGGCGACCGCCACACCTACCGGCGCGTCGCCATCGTCGGCACGCTCTTTTGTCTGGCTTTCGTGGTGATCAGCGTCTCGCTGCGGCCACAGCTCGAGGACACGCGTGTCGCGGTCAAAGCCGACAGGCTGATGCGCACGGCGGGCCAGCCACCGCACACGAATTAACGGTCGTCGGTGGAGGTCTGATGGTCGGCGGAATTGCTCGGGCACGCGGTGCCGTGTGAGGCGAGCGCCACGAAGCCGGCATAGCCGGACAGGTTGAGCAGGATTTCGAGCCAAACGGGCATGTCGGCCTCCTTTCTCCTTGAAGGCTACGCCAACGTGCGCGCGAAGCGCATGTTCCCGGACAAGGCGGACCGGCGCCTCAAAGTGGGGTGGTGGGGTCGAGCCGCCGGCCGAGGGCGCCTACGGACTCGCTCGACGGCTGTTCCTTAAGGAACTCGGCAATCGCCCGCGCCAGTTCGCCGTCGCTCATCGGGGTCGGCGGCGGGCGCAGCGTGCCGACACCGAAACTGCGGACGATCTCGTCGTAATGCTGATCTCCGGATCTGGGAACGAGCCTGCGGATACGGGCCAGCAACGTGGATATCGGCACTTTATCCTCCTCGGCTCCCCGCTGGCAGCAATTGTGGCGCATTGCGAATGCTGTGCGTGGAACTGAAAACCCCGCCAGCATCGGTGATGCTGACGGGGTCTTCGTGCTGTTGCCTCAACCGGACGGCGGAGGCTTCCGCACTTGAGCAAACAATTCGCGGAACGCGTGCCCGTTCCATGCGTGGCCGGATTTATTCCGAACTCGGTTCCACAGGCTTGCGCGCAACCATAGCAACGCGCCGGCGTTGTCTGTGCGAGATACGAAGGAGGAGATTCATGATGAGGAAGACACTGGCAGTTCTGGCTACCGTCGCGGCCGTTGGCGTGACCGCGGTCGCGGCGCCTTCGCCTGCCGAGGCGCGCGGCCGCGGCATCGGTCCGGGCCTCGCGTTCGGTCTTGCCGCCGGCGCCATCACCGCGGGCGCCGTCGCCGCGTCGCATCCTTACGGCTATGGCTACGGCCCGCGGTATGGCTACTATGGCGGCCCCGCTTATGCCTACGGCCCTGGTCCCTACGCTTATTACGGTGATGGACCATACTACCGCCGCCACCATTATTACCGTCACTGGTAACGGCTGAACAAACGAAAAGCCCGGAGCAATGCTCCGGGCTTTTTTCATGCTCGGTGATCCGGTGTCGTTACGGCCAGAGCGAGGGTCGTTCCGCCTTGCGCGCGTTGTCGAGCGTCGACACGAAATACTCTTCACGTTCGCGCTTGAATTTTTCCTGGGTGGCACGGAAGGCGGCGACACGGGCGGCGATCTCTTCGCGTTCGCGGATTTTGCGTTGTTCGTCCTCGGTCATGTTAAATCCCCTCTGCACGTGAGTATGTGTCCTACTGAACCCAAGCACTGCCGCCGCAATCACGTTGAGTCGCGTCAACACATGCATTGGCGCTTCTGATTGGGGCGTCAATGGGGAGGAGGCATTGCAGGATTGTGATAAGCGAGGGTCGGAAAAAATTGCCGACCATGTCTTGCGTGGCGGTGGAGAACAGCGTCAATAATCTTGTCGCTTGCGCATGTTGCAGCTAGCGCAAAAACAAATCAGTAAAACAAAAGCAAAACGGGAGGCGGCGTTGATTGCATCGGATCTTCGCAGCGGCGTCGAGCGTCTTGGCGACATGATCGCCGAAGCCAAACGGATCGTGCCGTTCACCGGCGCCGGCATCTCGACCGAATGCGGCATCCCCGACTTTCGCTCGCCGGGCGGAATTTGGACGCGCAACCGCCCGATCCCGTTCGACGAGTTCGTCGCCAGCCCGGAGGCGCGCGACGAATCCTGGCGCCGGCGCTTCGCCATGGAGGAGGTCTTTGCGGCGGCCAAGCCCGGCCGCGGCCATCGCGCGCTCGCCTCACTCTACCGCGCCGGCAAGGTTCCCGCGATCATCACCCAGAACATCGACAATCTGCATCAGGCCTCCGGCGTCGCAAGCGATCACGTGATCGAACTTCACGGCAACACCACGTATGCGCGCTGCATTGGATGCGGGCAGGCCTATCCGCTTGATTGGGTGAAGCGCCGCTTCGACGAGGAGGGCGCCGCGCCGAACTGTACCGTGTGCGACGAGCCGGTGAAGACCGCCACGATCTCCTTCGGCCAGACAATGCCCGAGGACGAGATGCAGCGCGCGACGGCGCTGTCGCAAGCCTGCGATCTCTTCATCGCGATCGGTTCCTCGCTGGTGGTATGGCCGGCCGCGGGCTTTCCGATGATGGCGAAGGAATCGGGTGCACGCCTGGTGATCGTCAATCGCGAGCCGACGGAGCAGGACGACATCGCCGACCTCGTGATCCGCCACGACATCGGCGAAACGCTGGGGCCCTTTGTGGGTAATTGAGGCAGCAATTTGATTCGCGGCTGTGCAAGCTGTTCATAGGTTCCGCCGAATCTCTTTTTTGTCTATGCGTCGCAACCGGGAGTGTTATCTTTTGAGTCGAAAGATTCGCGTCGCGTCGAGTTGAGAAGATTCTCTAAAGACGCGTGATTCGGCGCCGCCATTCAGGCGGGTTGCATGGCATGTGTGGGGTCCGGGGTTATGGGGTCGTCGGACGGATTTGAGTCCAAGAAGGTCGGAGTTCCCGCGGTGGGCGAACACGGCGGTGGCGGTCGCGACAGTGCACTCAGTCCGTTCACCGGACTTGGTGAGAGCAGCGCCAACCTCGTCGAGGTTCACGGCGTCATCAAATGGTTCGACGCCTCAAAAGGCTACGGCTTCATCGTTCCCGACAATGGCTGGCCCGACGTGCTCCTGCACGTCACCGTGCTTAGGCGCGACGGCTTCCAGACCGCCTACGAGGGCGCCCGCATCGTCGTCGAGTGCATCCAGCGCGCCAAGGGCTACCAGGCGTTCCGCGTGGTCTCGATGGACGAGTCGACTGCGATCCATCCGGCGCAGATGCTGCCGCCGCGCACCCATGTCACGGTGACGGCGACCAGCGGGCTGGAGCGGGCTCAGGTCAAATGGTTCAACCGGCTGCGCGGTTTCGGTTTCCTGACCTGCGGCGAGGGCACCCCCGACATCTTCGTGCACATGGAGACGCTGCGCCGCTTCGGCATGACCGAGTTGCGGCCCGGCCAGTATGTCCTGGTCCGGTTCGGGCCCGGCTCCAAGGGCATGATGGCGGCCGAGATCCATCCCGAGACGGGATCGCCGGTTTCGTCCCACTAATTCCATTCCCGCGATCGTGAGCAGAGGCGCGCTGGCTGGCCGGCGCGCCTCTGGCTTTTCCGGTGACCGCCACGTAAGGACTGGTCCAGTCCCACGCCTCGAGAGCCATCCATGAATTTCGATCGAAAGGCCGTCTTCGCCCTTGCGAAGGGCTGGCTTGCCGCCATCCTTGTCATCGCCGGCTGTGCCGTCGCGAGCGCACCCGTGCGCGCCGCCAGCTTCCAGCCCCTCGAGATCGTCACCAGGAACGGCGTGCAGGTGTTCTCGGTCGAGGTCGCGACGACGGAGGAAGAGAAGCAGACTGGCCTGATGTACCGTAAGGAACTGGCGGACGGCAAAGGCATGCTGTTCGACTTTAATCCCGAGCAGGAGGTGTCGATGTGGATGAAGAACACCTACGTCTCGCTCGACATGATCTTCATTCGCGCCGACGGCCGAATTCTGCGCATCGCCGAAAATACCGAGCCGATGTCGACAAAGATCATCTCATCCAGGGGGCCCGCGCGGGCTGTTCTGGAGGTGGTGGCAGGCACGGCGCAGAAATATGGCATCCGCGCCGGCGACCGCGTGGGCCACCCGCTGTTCGGCAGCAAGTAGGCGGGAGGGCTTATTGCCCCGTCCTGGCGGTCTTTTGGGAAGCTTGCTCGCGCCTTTGGAAGGCTTGCTGGCGCTTTGGGAAGCGTGTATCGACGGGGCTCGCCGGACATTCGGGGTATAGCGCAGCCTGGTAGCGCGGCAGTTTTGGGTACTGCAGGTCGTTGGTTCGAATCCAGCTGCCCCGACCAACAAAATCAGGTACTTAGCCGGAAGTCCGAAAGCCTGAAATTAGCCGAGTAGCCACCGGGTAGCCACCGGACATCCAATAGCAGTCATCGGGATAAATAATTTCCATCCCGCCTTACTGTGCAGCCCCTAGATCAACAATAGTGGGTATCCATCGGAATTCAGCGGCGCACACTGAATTCGACAGGGACCGCTTAGTATTTTGCGAGACCAAGCGCACTATTCTATAGGCGCCGACTGGCCGTGGCCGGGGCGTTAAACGTAACCTCCTTATCGGAGGCTCTTTTGAATCTTCTCACCTTGGACGAAATGACAGCCGCCACCGGCCTGTCGCGGTCGACGCTCGCCAAGCGCCGATGCGATGGCACCGGGCCGGCATTCTTCAAAATTGGCCGTCAGGTCAAATACGACCGCGCCGACGTAGACGCCTGGATGCTGTCGCGGCGGCGAACCTCGACCTGGGGCACGAGCGACAATACCGGCAAGGCGGTGGCGGCGTGAGCGGTAGGCCTGCATTCGACAGCATTGCCCTAGCAGACCGCGCCGAGACGGTGCGGGAACTGATTGCCGGTAGCGATGCGGCGCACACACAATCCATTGAGAAGGCTATGGAGGCTGGCCGCCTGCTTGTGGCAGCAAAGGGCGACTGCAAGCACGGTGAATGGTTGCCTTTCCTAAAGCGAGCCGGTGTCCCCGAGCGGAAGGCACAGCGGCTCATGCAGATTGCCGAGTCGAATTTGAAATCCGACACCGTGACGGATTTGGGAATCGGCGGCGCATTGCGCTTTCTGCAATTACGAGAACGGGCTGTTCGTCACCTCGAAGGTGCGCGCGATGACCAAGCTGGCGGCCGCTTCGGTGTTGAGCAACTAGAAGGCGCCATACAGACCATGGAAGCAATGATTGAACTGTTCCCAGAGGAGCAGCGCGAACGCTCGTCACCCTAGCCGCCTAGCTCGATCGGCCTTTAGCCGAGAGCATCGCCCAATAGGGCAACCCCAACAGGGGACTCCACTTGCAAATACTCGACATCAGACCGAGCCCTCTAGGCTCGACGACGCTTGCGCGTTTCGACCTGCAGCTTAACGATCACCTACGTCTCTACAATCTCGGTCTCCGTCAGAGCGGCAAGGGCCGCTGTTGGACGGTCGCACCCAACGCCTTCAGCGAGCGCACTGCCGCGTTCGGTGAACAATTCAACCGCGCAATTTCCGATTTGGCCCTAGCGGCCCTCATGGAGCTTCCGGCCGATGCTAGCACCGACGTCTGAGCCCTCCAGCCGGGGCGGCGAGTCTCTCTCGCGCGCCTACTGGACTTACAAAATCGAGAACACGACCGGGCCTGTGGCGCAGTTTCGCATGGCTCAGCTTGTCGACTATGATCTACGGCTTACCGACCCAGCCCGAACGGTCTATCGTTTCATGATCGGCTGGTACATGCACAAGCGCGGTGACGCGCTAGCCTCTGTTCGCCATATCGTCGCGACAATGCGAAGCCGCGCACCGGATGGCGCCCGGCATCTCTCCCGTAGTGCGGTTCAGCGCGCAATTATCCTTCTCATCGAATGTGGTTGGCTCGTCCGTACCCATACAGGCAAGGGTCGCGGCGGCAGCCGCTACGTGCCCGTGCTCAATGTCTTAGAGTTAGCGGCGCAAGGTACCCTGCCGGTTAGTGTCCCAGATCACCGGGACGCTACACAGATTCCCTCAGCGTCCCATTCTACCGGGACAGCGGCGTCCCATTCTACCGGGACAGTAAGCGACCTAGCGTCCCAGTCCACCGGGACAAAGACTCTCTTACTGGACCCGGCTACGGACGGGTCTACAGAAAGAGAGATTGACACGCGCCCGCCTACGGCGCCGCCGCTTGCGGGTGGCCTTGAGGCCACCGCTGCGGGCGGGACGGCGGTGGAAGAGCGCACCAATGCCCTTGGCGATACCAGGCCGACCTTTGAAGCTGTCTGGCGTGCCTATGACTACGCCAAGGGCAAGAAGGAGGCGCGTGCGGCATGGGCTGCGCTCCCGGCCGAGGTAGACCGCACTGCCGTGATAAAGGCCGCTGGGGCGTGGCAAGCCTCATGGGACGCGCAAGGCAAGCCAGATGCGCCGCGCAAGCACCTGGCCACCTGGTTGCGCGAGGAGCGTTACGATGAGGACCCGCCGAGGGGATTCAAGAAGGTTGAGCGCGCCAAGACCAAGACCAAGGCCGGCCCTACCACATCAACCACAGCCAAGCCCGCCAAGCGTGCGATCCGAACAACCGCTACCACTGCTCGCATCACATCTGTGGACGTTGTGAAAACTGAATGCGCGACCGAGTTGCGCCTAGAATTCACGGACGGCGACGGCGCGGTGTGGGACTACATCATCCCGCTTGAGCATAACGTCCAAGAAAAGCAGGAGAATGGCCAACGGTTATTCACGCGGCTTGGCCGAGCGACCGGCCTTGAGCCAATCGATGATTTCGCGGAGCTATTAGGCCGTACCGTTATACTAACTGGCGACGACGCCGCATTCGCAGCGCCAACCACCCGCCCGGATGACGAGCCTCCGTTGCCTGTTAAGCCTGAGCCTGAGCGGCTCGCCAATCCGGCACCGACCACCATGCCGAATGAAAGCCCGCGCGATTTCGCGGCCAGGATGGCAACAAGCCTCGGCGCTGGCTGGCCGGCCTGGATGGGCGCTGAGTATGAATATGAGGAGGACGATGAGGCGGCCTGACCGGATAGGGCCCCTGATTTCCTCGGCGCCTGTTTTCTCGGGTAAGCGCTTGATCGCGTTGGCCATGGGGCCGATTTCCTTAAACGTGTGCAGCCACAAGCCACACCAAGACCGTTAAAGCGGCAAAAACGGAACCCACCACGGGTCACTCACGTGAATAAGCCTGCAAACGACAACCTGGCGCGCGATTCCGAAAAGGTAATTTCTGCCGAACTTCGGCAGAAATAAAATCAGACACGAACCTGAGCAGCAAGAAATCGAGCGGGTTGCGGCGCGAGGTGAACAAGCTGAAGGCAAAGCGGGACATCCTAAAATGCCGCTGCCGACTTCGCGAAGGAAGCGACATGAAGTTCGGCTTCATCGCGAAGCACGGAACATGGCCGGTGGTATGGCTGTGCGAAGCAATGGGCGCATGGCGGTCGGGCTTCCATGCCTCGCTAGACCGATCGCCCAGCGCCAGATCAGCGCACCGACCGCTCCAAATTGGACGAGCCTATCAGGCGTGCCGGATCTATGGTGCCAAGCTGGTCATTGCCAAATCTGGACCGGCTGTCCCGCGATGCCTACTTTCTGCTTGGCTTGAGAAGGCTGGCGTCGACTTCGTAGCGGCGGATATACCGAACGCTAATAGGCTGACGCGGGGATCATGGCCATGGGTGCTGAGGAAGAGCGCCGCATGACCAGCAAACGTACAATGGATGCACTGGCGGCTGCGAAGAGGCGAGGGACTAAGCTGGTTGCCGATCGTGGTGTAGAGCCAAGCAAGCAGGCCCGTGCAATGGCTACAGAGACTCTCAAGGCGCGACCCAACGCCAGGGCTAGCGACTTGGCACCGATCATTAAGGAGCTACAGGCGGATGGCAAAACGAGTCTGAAGGCCATTGCAAAGGGGCTAAACGAAGCTGGCATTTTGACCCCATGACCAGCAAATGCTCTGCGATCCAAATGCAGCGCGTTTCGCCGCATTTGAGCGAACGCTTGATCGACGTGGGGACGGGAGGTTGTGTATGGCCCCCGGGTCGGCGCGCTGTATCAGCAGGATGTTCGCCGGCGAGAAGTTTTCGAGCTTTTTGGCCGATTGCCGCGCTTCAGCGATGGCATCGCCAGAACTCTCGTCTGTCAACTGCGACGAACTATCCGAGTAGGATGTGAGCCGTTTCATATGTGCCAACTCCCGTCCGGTGATAAGTACGGGTAGTAAGGACTAGCCGTGACCGAGTTGGTGGTAATTGAGGCGTAGCCGCCTGCGGCCACGTTCGCGACAAGATTCAGTCAGCAAAACCGTTCGAGCAAATTCCGAAAACGCGTGCCGCGGGATGGATGATAAAAATAAAGCGCAAATGCAAAAGATCAAAATCGCTTTGATCTAGGAGGAAGCCATGGTCAAGCCGCCCCGACCCAAGCGTTTGGCCGTAAGCCCTCCTCATCGGGAACAGCCTCCTGCCGGCAGTCCAACGGTCACGGGACTGCCCACTCGTATCGGCGAGAATGATCTGCTGCTTTTGCGCGGCAGTGCGACGTCGCTGTTGCATGCTTCGGGATCGGAGGTGCACGAATATCGCCTCCACCGCGAGGGCGGCACGATAGAAGCCGAAAGATGTGCGACGATCGCGTTCGGAGGAAGGGTCACGGCCTTAGCCGAATCACGCTATGGCGTCATCGTCGCCACCAGCGGCGGCATGAAGAGCGACCTGCACCGCATCGTCGAGGGCCGCGCCCACCACGTCACCGCCCTGGATGGCACCATAGGTAGCCTCGCCTGTACCGGAACATCGGTTTTCGCGGCGATCTCCCTATCCGACCGGCTGGATGGCAAGCTTGTGGAGGTGGATCTCTATCGCCGCGCCATCTCATCTGAGAGGCCGCTGTCCCATGCGCGCGTTGAGCTGAACACAGATCCGACTGGCTCGCATCTTGGCGTGGTCGATCGGAAATATGGAACGTTCCAGGTGAGGGATACGCGCGAAGACCCGTGTCCGCCCGCCCCGACCGGCACTCAGGCTGGAGTTCCCCGGTCAAATCCATCGGATCATCCGGCCGGCTGCGGCTGCACACACTGTTGCGGGTGCCGCAAGGCGGACTCATCCGCATCGCCCGCCGCGCATTCAGGACCTTCTCCCAGTCAGAAGGGAGCGCCGTGCCGTTCGGCGGAAGGCGGCATACCGACCTCAGATGGCGGCGCCGTTGTCGGTAAAGGCGGACGTCTCGGTAGCCATCCGGGTGAGGGACCGCCCAACCCCTGCGTCGCCGACCTTATGTGGTCTGCCGCCAGAATCGCGCACGCGGCGTCCGCCTATGTTGCCGCTGACGCTCGCGGGCGTAATTTCGCAATCGTCTCTTCAACCGATATGCGGATACTCGATCACCGCCAGCTCGGCCGCGCTGGCGGAATCATGTTGGCCGATCCCGCCAGCGCGATGGTCCTGCTCCACGATAGATCCACTCGGAGATGGGATGCCATCCATATAGACCGCCTGATCGATGAGATCGTCGGGCTGGGCCATGTCCCGTTTTTCCCGGTACTAGATAGCGTTCGATTCCAGGGCCTACAAACCCTATCGCTGATCGGCGGACATGCCTCGCCGACTGGGACGGTCAAGGTGCTGATCCTGCCGATCGTCGAAGCAGGCCAAAGTTTCAATAATCCCGATCTGCCGAAATTCGCCGACTATCTCGCGCGGACGGCGTTTCCGCATGTCAGGGACTACTATCTGGAGAACAGCTTCGGCAAGCTGCACGACATCCAATATTCGATGTACGGCGTCGATACCGGCCCGTCCGGGGGACCGTTGAGTCTGCCCAGGTTGGTCAAAGACTATTATTTCCCGCCCTACGATCCGGCGCGAGTCGAACTCACGAAGACCGCTGTCACCTTCCCATACTCACTGACCTTCGATGGGCGGGAATCGTTGAAATTGCATGTCCAGCCAACGGCCGGCCGAGGAACGTCGAAGGATCTCGCCCTTCATTTTCCCGCGCTGCTTCTCGCGCGGAAGCACAACCTTTTCCCAGCGCAGGTTCATTTCGCGGGCACAGAGACCGCGAACGTCCAGATCACGCGGCGCAATCCCATAACCGGCACGGACACCACGACAACGCTCAACCTGAAATTTGCTGCCAAAACGGTTGATATTAATTCGGAAGCGGATATCCCCGCTGCATTTGCCGATCTAGGCGCCTATTTGGATGCGGCAATGGCCGCGGCTGAGACGGCGGCTGGCGTAACGCCAAGGCTGTTTGGGCCTCCGAAGCTGCGCCGGGTGAAGCAGCCGGACGGCTCGTTCGGATATCTGGTGATTTCCTTCGACCATGCCGTGCTGACCGGGAAGCGCCTGGAAATCACCGCAGTCAGTGGAATACCCGCCGCCGATCCGCTCGGCTTCCAGGGTGCGCTATTCGGCCATTTTACGCTCGATGGATCGGCCAACGCGGACGCACTCTTGCGCAGTTATATCGATTGGGCAGCGACGCTGGCTCAGGAAGATGCCGGACTCGATTACACCCAGCGTTATCTGGCAGACGATCCGATCGTCACCAGCGATCTCACCAAGAAAACGCTGCTGGTCGCACTGACGGTCTCGATCGACGATGGTGGCCCCGGCGCAGCGGTCACTCTGACGGACTCTGCTCAGCTCGGTGACTTGTTCGACACAGCGACCGCGGTGCCAAACAGCGACACCACCTTTTCCAACCGGGACGCTCCGCGCGACCTGCAGCAACTGATCAACGATGCCTTCACAGCCGCCGTCTCTCGGCAAAGCGTGGCCCCCGCCCCACCTAACAAGCGAGCGCAAAGCGAAATCGACGCGGTCAACGCTTATTTCGCGCAGTTCAATATGATCGCAATCGGTCAGATCGGCGTCGCAGTAATTGAGCCCGCCAATCCCGACGCGGTCAGGCCATCCGAAATGTGGACGACCTCCGCTCCAGTCCGGCCGAACGCCTTGCGCGCAGTCGATTGGTTCCAGACCGGCCACTTCAAGGACGACGATCGAATCCAATACCAGGTCATGTGGAACTTCCTTTTCTTCGATTCACCGCCCGATTATTCAGTCATGTGTCATGAGCTGGGCCATGCGATTGGCTTTCGAGATCTCTATTTCGATGCGAACTTCCGTCAGGACCTCGCCTATCTCGGTCCATGGTCTGTGATGGACGACAATTCCCAACTCGCCCATCATATTGCCTACCACAAATGGGAAGCGGGTTGGATCGACCAGATCGTCAGCATCCCGCCCGCGGCGCCCGGGGCGACAGAAGCGACGGAAGTGTTGCTAGTCCCTGTCGAGCATTGGGATGACGGTCTGCTGGCGGCCGCACCGGCCAAATTCGGCACGGATCCCGGCGTCAAGGTGGTCCAGATGATCCAGCTCGATCTCGGCGGTGACGGCGCCGTCGTCGACCTGATCGAGGCCCGTCAAAAAGGCGCGACGTTCAGCCAGAAGCTACCCACCGACCCCGGCATCATCATCACCAACACGCTGCAGCCTTGGGATGACACGCGCTACACGTTCGAGGGTAAATATCGCCGCGAGGGTCAGCTGCTGAACCCCGACAACATCTTGCAAAATGCTGGGGACAGCTTCGATCTCGCCAAGGCTCCCGCGTTTCCTGCCAAAGGCATCGTAGTCGAGGTGGTTGACCGTAAGCAGATCGATGGGATCGAGGTATTCCGCATCAAGGTCACCCGCCAGAACACCGCCTTCATCGACCTCTATTTCACCAGTCCCGACCCCTATTACATGAACCCTGACCTATGGGTCGACTGGGCGGGCGATAATGGACCCCAGGGCATTTCGAGCGACAAGCCCGAGGATCACCGCAAATATCCGCCGGGCCAACCGATCGACCAGGGGGACCAGGTTCATGTCCCGGACAGCGGCACCGAGCTGCACTGGATGGTCGCCCGTATCCGCAATCGCGGCCAGGTGGACGCAGAGGACGTGAAGTTCAACTTCCAGATCTGCATCCCGCCCGGCGGCGGCGACAAGAGTAGGAATTTCCAAAGCATCGGCACCGTCACGGTACCGTCTGTGTCCGGCGGCGACACGCCGCTCGACGTCGTTGCGCGCTGGGACGTTCCCGCCGGCTTCGGCGGCCATAACTGCATCCTGGTGGATATCCAAGATTACAAAATCCCCAGGGATAGCGACGGCGCCGCACTTGCCTCGGACGATGTCTGGCTGGCGAACAACTGGGCGCAGAAAAATGTCGATCAATTCGTGCCGGTGCATGGCAGCCCGTACGAGCCGACGGAATTCGATTTCAGCGTTAACAATGCCGGCCTGTATCCGGAAGTCGCCTATCTGGAGCCGGAAAACCTGCCCTATGGAATGACGCTCACAGTTACGCCCTCGCGCCGGACCATTCCGCCGCTTACCAAGGTCAATTTCCGCTGCAAATTGGAATTGGACGAGGAGATCATCAATAGCGGCTGCCGCGGCGACCGCGAATTCAAGATCGTCGTCTGGCGCGTAGAAAGCGACACCACCGTGAAGTGGGGCGGCGTCCACTACAAGGTCCGCCCGCGCCAGAAATCCGCGACCAAGCTCACCGGTTTCTGGAACATGGACCAGACCATTCAGCTGAACGGCAGCGTGTCGCCCGATCCGGGCGGCGGCATCGCCCATATCAGGCTGGCCTTCGAGGGTCTCGCCGCGAGGTGGGAAACCGTATTGATCATGCCCGGGGGCGCCTTCGTCCTTAACACTAAGGCCCCGGCTGGTGCCGCGAAACTCGAAGGCATGGCCCTATACGAAGGCTCCACCTTGTTGGGGCCCTCCAGAGCACCGCCTCTGATTATAATGCCGCCGACGCCGCTGCGGTAAGACTGGCCGTGCAAACGGCACGGTACCGGCCACTGCGTGAGTAGGAAATCTTCGGATGCCCAATCTTGGCTGATTAGCACGAGGTCAGCATTCACGTTAAAGGCCGAGATGGTCCATATGATCAAACGAAACCGTCGTACCGATGACGAAGCATACTGCGGTGGTCGTGTGCTCCTGCAGGGGCCTTGATACTGTAAAAACCCCGAGTGCCTCACGTCAGCTGGGCACGCTGCCGTGTTGCTGCGGAGCCTGCCGAGGCGGGGGGCTTGCGCAAGCGGGCCGGCGAGGGCGAGGCGGTGCTCGGCCGGCTCCCAGCGGAGGCGCTGGACGAGGTTGACCGGCTCGTGGCGGCGACCGAGGCCAATGCCGACGGGAGCCCTCGCTCGGTTTTCCTGCGGTCGAACCCGGCCCGTTAGGCCGAGCCATGCCGGCGACGCCTACGACCGCGAGGGCGATGATGATTGGACGCTGCGAGGGCCCGGTCATAAGGACCTTCGTGGAATGGCTTACAGAGATTGTCATTGGCTGACCAGTTCGGCGAAGTAGACGCGACTCTGCGTCGATTGAAAGTACGACGTGAAGAACGCAGAGACGAGATTCTCGAAAGCGACCGCGCCGAGCTGGCGGGCCACAGATGGGCTGTGGTGCTGGAGGATCGCACCCACCTTCGGTGCCGAGGCTGTCTACGCGTGCCGTGTTGAAAGAAAGCGTGCCTACCTCTGCCCTGAAAGGCTTTGAGGGGAGCGGGGGGAGGGGCCATCTCGATCCCTAGGCCGGCCCGCCTTAACTTCCGGCCGTACAGTGCGGCGCGCTACGCCGTAGGTTTCCAGAAAAGTGCAAAAATAGTTGCAATATCTGCGCCGTCGCGTCTGCGAGTTCAGCGGCGGTCGGCGAGGGTGACCGCGCCGGAAGCCTGACCTACCCCTCTGGGGGCGGTCACATCGGCCCAGAGCCGAAAAGTACAAGAGGCCGCGCACACGGTCCTACATCAAGGCATGTAGAGGTCTCCAAGAACACGCAAAGCGCTCCAATTCCACCAGGGTTTGCCTCTTCAAAACCCTGCCCACATTTAGGCTGCTGTATCGGAAAAAAGTGGTCAAGCCAAAAGGCCGCTTAAAAATGCGGTGCGTTGATTCAGCGCGAAAAGCGAACGCCCCGCCTTGGGGGAAGCGGGGCTTTCTGGTGGGGGCGAAGCTTAGGGAGGAACTGACTGTATGACGCGCGTTCGCGGGAAAGGTTGAAAACGCTAAAAAGCGAACCACGCCAATACTGCAATGATCGGGATGATCGCCACGCCGATAAGGACCAAGGGTGCAGGTTGATTGCCGGTCCTGTCGCTCAATGCTGATCCTCCTTTGCGACCTAGTCGGTGTCGCCCAGGCGATCGGCCCGGTGGTTGTTTTCGCTGTTGAGCTGCTCTCGGTATTCCCGCGCCGCCTTGAGAAGGGTCTCGCGAACCTCATCGTCCGACGTCTGGGCGGCGAGGGCTTCGGCCCGGTCGGCTTGGTTCTGAAGAGATTCCTTGGTCATCTGCCCTTCTTCTTTTTCTTCTCAATACTTTCGCCTGCGCTCTAAACCCCGCGGCCAGAGCCTTCATTTGCCGAGACACGAATTCGTCGGCCGTCTCCTCAGCGGCCTTCTCGGCTACGCGAGCCTGCTGTTTAAAGGTTTTCGCCGGCTTCATGGGCGCACAACTCTTCCCAAAAAGTCGAGTTCCTGAAGAATCCGGCTTGAGTATTCGTTCGCTTTTCGTTCTAATGTGTCCATTCCAAACGAGAGGCGGACATGGCCGACCTGAACTACATCAGGAAGGAGATCGAGCGCATGCGCACCCAGGTAGGGCGCCAGCGAAAGGAGATCCTCCAACTCCAGCGGGCGGGCATATCGACTGCATCGGCTGAGACCTTGCTCTCGCGAATGCTAGGCAAGATCGATACGCTCTGCGACCAGCGAGACGCGCTGAAGAAGACCGACACGCATCACAACAAGGGCAGGGTGCTCGGCGGGCGTCGATGGTAGCGGGTCTCTCCGGCCAGGGGCGGGATCTGTGTTCGGCCTTCTCGAGCCCCTCAACGTTTGTCACAATTCCACGCGAAGCGGTCTTCAAGGCATCCTGCGATTTCGATTCATGGCTGGGCGTAGACGTTGGTGGGTGCTCAGGCTAAATCGAACCGCAATTTGCGATCTCCAAGAGCGTGCAGCTTGTAGGCGGTCACAAATCCACAGGCCTTGAAGAACGGATGCCGCACCTGCAACGTCCATGAAACCGTCTGAAAATTATCGGCCAGATATTGACGGGCTTCGCGCTGTTTCGATCCTGCTAGTGATCGGCTATCACGCGCATCCCTGGATGTTGCCCGGCGGCTTCGTTGGCGTCGACATCTTCTTCGTCATTTCGGGCTTTCTGATCACCCGGATATTGCTGGCACCCAGCGGCTTCTCGCTCTCGACATTCTACGGGCGGCGGATCAAACGCATTTTTCCGGCGCTGATTACCGTCCTGTTGGCCACTTATGCGCTCGGATGGGTCATCCTGCTCCCCTCAGAGTTACGTCTGCTCGGAGAGAACATTGCCGCCAGCGTGCTCTTCGTTTCGAATTTGTTCCAGCTCGGGCAGGCCCGGTACTTTGCGCCGCTGGCTGCCGAAAATCCGCTTCTTCATCTGTGGTCGCTCGGCGTCGAAGAGCAATTCTATATCTTTTGGCCGTTGGCTCTCGGTCTGATGGTGCATTCGCCACATCGTCGGCAGATCATCGTCGGATTGATCGGAGTCTCGCTGGCAGCCGGATTAGTTTTGGCGTGGACCAATCCGGATTGGGCCTTCTATGCGCCCGTTCCGCGCGCCTGGGAGCTGTTGATCGGAGGTCTCGTGGCTGAGGCCAATCTCGTGAGGAAAGACAGTAGCAATCTCCTGAGCGCGGCCGGCGTTGGCGCAATCTTGGTCTCTGCGCTGCTGTTTGATAAATCGATGCTCTTTCCGGGTGCGCTGGCGTTGCTCCCCGTGCTCGGCGCCGCGGTCGTGATCGCGACGCCGAATGCCGCTGTCAACCGACTGCTGTTGTCGAGCAGCCCCGCCGTGCTGCTTGGCGTCATCAGCTATCCGCTCTATCTCTGGCATTGGCCGCTCCTGGCCTACCTCGGCATCGTTCGGCATGGGGTGCCGAACTTCCTCGAAATATGGGCCACGATTGTCGCCGCGATCTTGCTCTCGATTCTGACATATCGCTTCATCGAATGGCCGGTTCGTCATGCGCGCAATGTCGTGCCGGCATTGTCGATGACTCTAGCGTTAGTCGGGGTGATCGGAGTCGCAACGATCCTCTTTGCCGGCTTCGTCTCGCGATTTCCAGATGAACTGCAGGCGATCGCGGCAGTCAGCACTGACGACAATCCTGCATTCAAAGACCACTGCTTCCTCGAGGCGCCGGGCAGCAGCTTTGACATGAGCTGCATCGAGCAAGGTGACGGACCTTTGCTTCTGTTGTGGGGGGATTCAAATGCTGCAGCGCTCTTTCCGACTATAGCCGATGCGGCCAGATCGGCTTCGTTCCGCGTAGCGCGTTTCAGTGCGCCCGGTTGCGCGCCGATTCTTGAGGCCGGACCCAATGCGTCCTGCAAGCAAAGCAACGAGGTGGCTTTTGGCCTCATCAAGGTATCTCACCCCGATATCGTGGTGCTGCACGCGATGTGGGGATTTGATAACGACCTGGACAAGCTCGGCGGCACCATCGCTAGCTTGCGCAAAGCCGGCGTCTCCCGGGTGATCATTATTGGGCCGCCGCCGGTCTGGAAGCGCACCCTCCCGCTCGCCATCGTCAACCACTATCGTTTCGCGCACGAATTGCCGGACCGACTGGGATCCGGCGTGTCCGGTCCGGCGGAGGACGACCTGATGGCTCGTTTCAGCAAATCGGCGGGCGTGGAGTATGTGTCCGAGAGGAACGTGCTTTGCAATCAGCGCCAGGAGTGCCTCGTGCGCACGCCAAATGGCGAGGTGGTTGCAAGCGATGCAGTTCATCTGACATCAAGCGCGGCAAAATTGGTGCTCGACGCAATCGGCCCATACATTTTTAACGGCATAGCCCCAACTCGTTAGCCGGTAGCTTTCGTCATCGTTGCATTATCTCGTGCTCGGAGCCGGCTGCCTCGTTCCACTCGTTCTCGGGCAGTGAGCCAGCCGGCGGCTTGAGCTCCTCCAATCCCGCTTCGATGATAGCAAGTTCGTCCTGAACGGCTTGAATGGCGTTCGCCGGATCGATACCCGAGACGGCCTGCAGCTCGCCCAGCATCTTGCGCCGATGCGCGAGCAATTCTGCGAGAGCGCGTCGATCCTTGCCCCTCACATAACCTGCGACAATCAACTCCATGGCTTTTGACATTCCGCATCATCTCCGCAGCCAATCATTGGTGCAAGCAAACTCCCGCCAAGCCGACCTGCGTTGTCGGTACTGTTGTCCCGCCGGCGGGGCGCGCGCCGCAGCGGCGGCGGTACTGAGAAGGAATTAGCACACCGCGTTCGCTTCCTGTTCGGCTGCCGTTCTCGTTGACGTTGAAAATACAACCTGGAATCGCGATTGCGGTTGTATGAGAGAACGCCCGGGAACGCCGCTTGGGCTCCGCGGTTGGAGAGTCGCAAAAAAGGTAGGTAGACTGCCCCGTCGTCGGCTCCCCAAAACCGGCGGCGGGCTTTTTGTGAGTTGCGTTAGTGGCAAAGCGTACCCGGACACCGGCTAAGAAGCCGCAAGCTGCCAAGCCGGGCTTTATCAGTCCCCAGCTTGCGACCCTGAAGATGAAAGCGCCTTCGGGGGCTCAGTGGATTCACGAGGTCAAATACGACGGCTACCGCATCCAGCTTCACATCGACGCCGACGACCGGAAGGCCTTCACCCGTAACGGGCACAACTGGGTCAACAGGTTCTCGGTCATTGCCGGCGCCTTCGACATCGAAGGGCAAGCCATCGTCGACGGGGAGGTGGTTGTCATCCATGAGGGGCGAACGAACTTCTCAGAACTTCAGGCGGACCTCGGCAGGGGCGACCAGGACCGGCTGGTTTACTTCGCCTTCGATCTTCTATGGTTGGACGGCAAAGACCTTCGCAAAATGGCTCAGCTTGCCCGCAAGGAGCTGCTGAAGCAGCTGATAGACGAGCACGGGCTGGAAGCACCGATCTTCTATAGTGAGCACCATGAAGGTGACGGGCAGGCGCTGTTCGAGGCGGCCAGCAAGCTGAACTACGAGGGCATCGTCTCCAAGCGGGTTGATGCGCCGTACCGGTCGGAGCGGGTTGAGACCTGGCAGAAGATCAAGACCGTCCAGCGCGAGAAATTCCCCGTCGTTGGCTTCGTCAAGGACCCGTCCGGCGTCGCCGCGCTCTACCTCGGCAAGCAGGAAGGTAAAGAGCTGCGGTACATGGGGAAAGTCGGGACGGGCTGGAGCCGGACGAAATCGGCGGAGATCCGCAAAGCGCTCGATACCGTCGTCAGCCCGAAGCAAAAGCTCACTAAGCGCATCAAGAAACCGAAGGCCACCTGGGTCGAGCCGAAGTTTTTTGCGGACGTTGAATACAGGGACATCACCTCTGAAGGCCTGCTTCGCGCTAGTTCGTTCAAAGGGTTATCCAAAAAATAGCTCACGTACATTCGACGCCACTGCATGCGGGCTACTGATACCTCCGCCTGGGCGATGAAGACGCGGTGGCCTTGAAACGATCCAAGCAGACAGGCGCTGTTGAAGCCTCTCGCCATTGCTTGCCGGCGGGACAAGCTCACTACCGGGACCGAGCAGGGCTCTTGCTCAAGCGCACCTATAACGCAGATTAAGCAATCAGCGCGGAGGCGCCGGCTTCATGCGCAGCGGTAGGAACGGGGCGCAGCAGGTCAAGTTTTTTCAAGCATATGCAACCTCCCCAGACTAGGCCTCCGCCTCTCCCGGAGGCCTTCCTTTTGGGAACACAGCCTTCTTACGGGCGTTTTCCTCGCCAGTGAGTGGAGTACCGGCATGCCGGATCGCGTAACCCGAGCGGTAAAAGAAGCCCAAGCCATCCTGGCTCGCTATGTCGAGCCTGGGCCGAGGGATAGCGAAAAGACGATCAATGACCTGATGACCGTCCTTGACGATGAACGGCTTGTACAGGCGATGGAGGAGGAAGATGAGCGACAATCTCCAGCGCGACCGTAGCAAGATCAACTTGCACGAAGAGTCCGAGGTCAAGTACTGGACAAGCAGCTTGGTGTCTCCAGGGACAAGCTGCAGAAGGCCGTCGACAAGGTAGGCAATTCGGCCGCCGCGGTTCGCAAAGAATTGGCGGCGTAACCGAGGCGCGCGGTCTGCTTGCGATCTTTGGAGCAGGGCCCGCGCGCTTTTTCATGCCATGACCAATCCCAACTATCCCATCTGCTTCGGCACCGGCTTTGTCTGCGAGAACCACCCGGACCGAGCTTGGAGCGCAGAGCTCGGCTGCCAGTGTGGTGCCGGTGATCCGTGCGCCTGCAACAGGTCGCCGGACATAGAGCGGGAATCGAAGAGCCGGATGCCAGCCATGTCATCGAACAGGCAGGCGCGAGGAAGCGCCACCAGTGACGAGCCGCTTCATTAGCCCACGATTCACATCCTCTGAAGCCAGAAAACGAGAACGTAGCCAAAGCCTCCTCAATTCAACGGCAAGTTTGGCCATGGGCGTCCCCTCAGCGCCCCCGGGGGTCGGATGCACCCAACTGTAAGGCGTGGTCTGCCGCGCCTTGGTCAAATTGAGCGAAGTTTCAAGCTTCCAAAGCAGCGTACCCGGCGGTCGGCGGATCGCGTCCAAAGGCAGACTGATGCGCGCGGGCTGGGCAGTACGACCAATGGTAGGCGCACTTGAACGTAACTTTTCGTGATTGAACTAATTAAAAGATATTTAATTTATTTAATCTGATTTAAGTTAAACAGTTGCGGTAGCCCGAGGCACCAGATGACCACAAAAGAAGACGAAGACCGCCGGGAGTTCTTGAAGACGTGTGGCAGGTTTGCTGCCGTAACCCCGCCAGCGATGACGCTACTGCTGTCGACGTCGTTAACGTCAACAGCCATCGCACGTTCCGGCGCCCAAGACGGAGCAGGATATAGCGGCGGAGGCGGCAGCAGTCATTCAGTCTTCGACAATGATCCACACAGCGCGACCGAGGATCACTCGACCAAGGAGCATTCATCAACCGGCGGCGGTGGTGGGGGCTCTGGCGGGGCTGGCGGCGAGAACTCGGGTGGCGCAAAGGGATCCAAGGTCGCGCATTCGGGAGAGGAAGGCTCCCGATTTGGCGGTGGCGGCGGTAACAAGGGCTCCTCGGGCTTTGGCGGCCAGGATGGAGATGACAAGAAGAATGAGCGCGATTGAAAAGGACCAGTCGAGCGCCGCTTAGCTGCTGTCTGGTGGGGGCAACATGCGCCATCTCATGGTGACAATCCTGGTTTTGGCATATGCGGTGATATCGCCCGCGTCTGCGCAAACCTGTTGCCCCACCGGCTGCGCGCCAGACGCCAATCGGTGCGTGAGCAGCGGTCCGCTGTGGACCAGATGCCTTCCTATCGCCTGCGCCGAAGATTCTCGAGGACCGTCACGTGGGTCCGCGGTGAGGAAGCACAGAGCCGCCGTGCTCGCCCGCCGGCCAGCGCGTACCTACGTGGTCCCAGCTCAGATTCCCCCAGAGTGCCCATTGGTGAAACCGACCAAGGCGCAGGTCGGCGACGCAACCGCTCAATGCATGAACGTGTTGACTCGAAATGCGCAGTCGCGGAATTGCTTTTTTGAGGACGACGCTGGGAGGGCCGAAGACGAAAGAACCGGCCTGATCTGCCCCGATCGCCAAGCTGCGCTGGCGAGGCAGTGTCTACAGCGCTGCGTCAACTATGCATCCGATACGACACATTTGGTGTGCGCCGGCAGCTATCCGAACACCGTCTGGCGTGTGTCTTTTGGAGCTATCTCGGGCTACACTCTCGGTTCCGAGCATGTCGACCTCTGCGGCCGTCGGCTAAGAACGCCGCGGCAAGCTCCAACGCGCTGAGGTGCGCTGGACTGAGCCCTTCGCTGCCATCAGGATGCAGACAAGGGGCGGCCAACTGGCTGGGAGCGCAGCGGCAGTGAAAGCCGCGGACGTCGCACAGTGCCGGCCGGCCATTGCCAGGGCGGCGGCGAACGGCCTTGATGGCTCACGGCAGAGCCTACATGATCTCACGGGGTCATGGGTTTGAGAGCTCCATGGTGTGATAACGCCCTGCATCCGCGACGGCTGCTCACCTCGGCGTGGTGCATTGATCGTGCGCGGACCGGCAGCGTCAGCAGCCGCATCAAGGCTGATGCGGCTCCATCGAATGGCGCGACCCGCGGGCACTTTTGTTATCCACAGTGTGAGTTGCGACACACCGTACTGGCGCGATCATAAGTTTAACGTGCGCCCTTGGGGCGCCTTTCCTCCCTGACCTTGAGCCCGTCGCGAATGACGGGCTTCGTTCGAGGCAACGCAGGGACGCTAGATCTGCTGCGACGGAATCCGGCTGGGCCTGGACAGTTGCACCCAAGGCCCTGCGGCATAGATCCCGCACGGCCTTCTGACTGGGACCGGGTCACCCAATCGCAAACTCCGCGCTCTCGTTAGGCCGATCGGCGGTCCGGGTGGTTCTCGCAGACCCAGCGGCCATTCCCGCACCGCGCGCAGAACTTCATCGGTAACGCATCGAGGAGGCCGCGGGCTTGATCCAATTGAAGTCCGGCCGCACGTCGGCGCCGCGCCTGCCGCAGACATCCAATTGACGACGGTGCACCCCAAGGTCCCGTGGTGGGAGAGGGCCTCGACCGCGGACAACCATCCAGCTAAGTCACCGCGCATCTTGGCCCGGAGCCGGGGAGCCGGTGCGGCAGATCGAGCACGCGCCGGCCGAGATCGAGCAGGAATAGACATAACCGCGCGACTAGGCGTCTTGCTTTCTGCGATCATCAGTGTCGGAATTTCGCTTCTGCAGAAGCTTAGTTGCACTTGAATCTGCAAGGCGAGCTGCTTGCGTTCGTACTTTCAGTTTAGCTCTGCTTTGAACTTTCCGACGGCACGAGGGTAGCGCTCGCGCCGTCGGAGCTGGTCAGGGTTGCGGAAACGGCGCGAGCGCGGCTGATACGATAGTTTGCCGGGCAGGCATTGGATCGCTCGGGCTGGTTGATGTCTTCGCTGGGCTCACGGTCCTTTCCGAGGTCGCGCAGCGTCTCATGATAATGTCCGGGCCGGCGCGGACGCCGAAGAGGGGAGATTGCCTCATCCAGAATGTTACTGGACAACTTCTCGCCGATGACCGCAGCAGTGTCACCAAATTGCTTCGGTGGCCTTCTATGGCAGGAAAGATCAGCATGGGCGCGCGACGCGAGTTGTTGTAGGCGGTGATGGAACGTTACCGGTTGGCCAAACGGGCGGAGAAGGGGCGCATCCTCGACGACCTGTGCGCGACACTGCCGGCCCTCGAGCAACATGGCCGCTTGCGGCTTGGCCAAGCGGACCATGATCGTGTTCTGGTCATCAGCGCCGCAATCATCGATCGCCTGCTCGTTGATGTGAAGATCGCGGCGAGCGGCGGCAGGCGGCGGCAGGCGGCGGGGCTTAGCAATGAGGGAGGAGTCAAGGCGGCAGCGTCAAACTGATTTGGTACACGATCGCACCTGATCCGTCGTCTCCAGACCTACAAGAGCCATCGCATCTGTGCGATCTGTCAGTTTTAGATCATCTCTTGCCTGGTGAGCAGACGTGATCGTGGGGCCGCTGAAGACACGCCACTTCATGTGATTGCAGTAGGCAAACTCAAATGAAGTGTCCCTGATGGCCGGTCTGCTTATCAGGACACGGGTGTACCACCTGCCAGCAGCGATGTCAGAGAGGAGAAGCTTACCAGAAAGATGAAGTTTCGATGGATAGCCGTCGGCAACGACACCGTCGCCAAACGCCGCACAGCGGGAAGGCATGAACGAATGTGTGTCACGGGCGTGTAAGGGGCGGGTAGGGGTGTCCGCAGCTTCAACACCAATCGTTTCTCAGCGACCGCGGCTTTCCCATTTCACGCACATGGCAAATCAGAATATGGGTCTAAATTGCTGGGCAATCGCGAGCACGGTCCGCACGAGTTGCGCGACCTGAAAATTGCCTTGGCCGCAGCACTTGGGCGGTCGAAATTCAGCGCGTGCCCTCTGGATCGCGAACCGCGATCACTGCTCGGCTGTGACTGCGAACCTGTCGAGGTTGTGTTGGAGTTGAGCGCGCAGCTGCTGAAGAGATTGAGCTACCGAACCTGAGACGGGATTAGCCGCGAGTATGGTAGCATCGTTGTTCCCGTTGTTCTTACGGAGCCAGCGCGGCCTTTATTTGCGCCAATATCACGATATGTTGCCTGCATGTCCGACCACAAGAATGGTCCGCGTGACCTTGCCTCTTGAGCTTAATCCAGTTTGAAGTTCGTTCTGGCCCAAGCCGAGGACCAGAGCATGAAGCGCAAGCGGTTTACGGAAGAACAGATCATCGGGATTTTGAAGGAGCACGAAGCGGGGGTTCCGGTCGCCGATCTCTGCCGGAAGCATGGTGTCAGCCGTGAACTATGTCGCCGGTCGGATATTCTGGTTAAGACGGAAGAGATTGGTCGGATCGTACCTGGTTTTGAGCGCGGCTAACCGCGCATAGTTCTCGCCATAGGCATCGCGCACACGATCCTCGCCTTCGTCGCCGAGATTGTTGGCGTAGACGCCGCCGGTCGAATAGGGCCTGACGGCGCTCCACAGCTCGCGCGCCCAACGCATGTTCGCGTCGTCTTCGGTCGGATCATCCCAGATCGCGACCGGAAAGCAGTCGAACGCTGCATCGCGGTTTGCGTAAGGCGAGTCGGGCGTTGGAATCCGCGCTATTGCGCCGCCGACGTGTTGGAAAACCAGTAACGACGAGGTGTTGGGCGCTCTCGCATAGGCGTCGAGCAGCGCGTCGATCGCGCCCGCACTGATCTCGCGCAGGAACTGCGCCTTCCAGTAATAGCGCCGTCCGCGTGGAAACAGGGCATCGCCTCCCGACTGAATCTCAAGATAAGGGACAGTTGCGAGGCGAGTCTCGACGGGCGAGCCGAACTTGACGATCGGTGAAAGGGCTCGCTCACCGTCAAAATGCGAACCGACATAGCTGCCGGAGATGTTGAAAAATCGGTCGCCCGACGGCAGCGTTACAAGGGCTGCATCGACGTTTACCTCGTCGGCAGCGCTTCGGGCGAAGTCATCATAGAAGCGCATAGCCTCGCGCGCTGCGTCATATCGATGCAGTACTGACGCGACGAGCAGCGAGGTGCCGATGGCATGAAGCCGATATTCGAACGCGGTCACGATGCCAAAATTGCCGCCGCCACCCCGAAGGCCCCAGAAGAGGTCGGGATGTTCGGTCGCACTGGCCCTTAGGATTTTTCCCTCGGCTGTAACCACTTCGGCGGCAATCAGGTTGTCGCAGGTCAGCCCGTATTTGCGCCCGAGCTTGCCAAAGCCACCGCCAAGCGTCAGCCCGGCGATACCGGTATCGCTGTTGACGCCCATGGTGGTCGCCAGGCCGTGCTCCTGTGTCGCCCTGTCGAACTCGCCCAGATTGAGGCCGGCCTCGGCGCGGGCGATCCGGCGGACCGGATCGACCTCGATCCGCTTCATGTGAGACAGGTCGATGACCATGCCGCCGTCACAGACCGACAGGCCGGCGACGTTGTGGCCGCCACTGCGGACCGCGATGCAGATGTGATGAGATCTTGCGAACGCGACGGCTCGGGCGACGTCCTCGGCACCGGCACAATAGGCGATCATGGCCGGCCGCTTGTCGATGGCGCCATTCCAGACCGTGCGCGCCTCGTCGTAGCCGGCGTTCCCTTCAAGGATCACATTGCCCTTGAGCCGTAGCTGTGGGGTGAGCCGAGGTTCGGAGTGCGATTTGCCCATCAGGTCGTCGTATGGCTGCCGCTGTTCCATCCGATTTGCTCCGCGCCACCAATGCCCGTGCCGTCATCTCACGGAGCGCCAAGTCGTGTCCTGAATCCGGTCGGAAAAAGTTGCAAATTTCGCCGAAAATGGTGTCTCTAGGCGATGGTGACGATCTACGAGTTTGGTCCATTTCGTCTCGAGGCAGAAGCCGACACGCTGTTTCGCGGAGCCGAGCCGGTTGTTCTCGGAGGGCGAGCGGTCGCGCTACTTCGGCTGCTTCTGGAAAAGGCGGGCAAGCCGGTTGCCAAGGACGCTTTGATGGAGGCGGCCTGGCCTGGACTCGCGATCGAGGAAAGCAACCTGACCGTACAGGTTGCGGCTCTGCGGCGAGCGTTTGCGGCCGTCGAAGGCGGCAGTAGCTGGATCGAGACGCTGCCGCGCCGCGGTTACCGCTATGTCGGCCCGCCAGCCGCCACCTTGCCCGACGGCAGCCGGCAAACATGGCTCCCATCCGCAACCTCCGACAAACCCTCGATCGCCGTGCTGCCGTTTTCCAACTTGAGCGGCGATCCAGCGCAGGACTACTTTTCCGACGGGATCACGGAAGACGTCATTGCGGAATTGTCGCGTTTCCGGTCGCTCTTCGTCGTGGCCCGCCATTCCAGCTTCGTTTACCGGGCCAGCTCGTCCGACATCAGAGAGGTCGGCCGCCAGCTCGGCGTACGATATGTGGTGGAAGGGAGCGCACGCCGGATCGGGAAACGGGTGCGGGTGACCGTCAAGCTTCTGGATGCCGCGAGCGGCTTCACCCTCTGGACGGAGCGCCACGACCGCGAGATCGAAGACATATTTGCCATCCAGGACGAAATCGTAGGCAAGATCGTTTCGGCGCTACCCGGCCGGCTTGAGGACGCGGGCCGCGAGATCGCGAGAGGCAAGCAGACCTCAAACATCACGGCCTACGATCTCGTCCTGTTGGGGAACGGGAAATGGCGTCAATTGACCGTCAGGAGCATGGATGAGGCGGAAGGCTACTTCAGAAAGGCTGTGGAGCTCGATCCAGCCTATGCTCGCGCTCACGCCAATATAGCCTGGACGGTCGTCTGCGCTGCGTTTCTGGAATCCCCCGCCGCCCCTCCACTGGATGAGGCTCGTCGCGAGATCGAGCTCGCCCTCGACCTTGACGAGAACGACGCCTGGTCGCACGGCGTCTTCGCACAACTTCTTTTCCTGCAAAACCGCGATCAAGAGGCCGAAACTCATTTCAAACGCGCTCTGGCGCTCAATCCGAACGACGCCGATGTCGCCGCGGCTTTTGCAAATATCCTGGTCTACTGGGGGCGCTGGCAGGACGCGCTTGCATGGATTAAATTGGCCAAACAGCTAAATCCATTTCCACCTAATATATACCATTGGTACCACGCGCTGGCGCTTTTTTCTGCTCGCGAATACGAACACGCGATCAAAGTTCTCAAGGAAGCACGATCGAGTGACCGCTGGTCACACGCGCTCCTCGCGGCTTGCTACGCGCAAACCGATCGACTGACAGAAGCGAGTTTCGAGGCGCGCGCATTCATTCGAGAGAGATGCCTGGAACTGAGCGAAAATGGTGAAGCTCCGCCCCTTAACACGCTCGACCTCGCTCGGATGCGCGCCAACAGGTATAGAGCCCCCATCGACCGGGATCATTTCCTCGACGGACTTCGCAAAGCCGGCCTAAGTGACGGACTCTCCAACTTTGAATAGCGACAACGTTGTTGGCAACAGCGACGGACGTTGTGGATGCAGCAATCAGAGGATATCCACTCCTCCTCACCATCAGTCGCAAGATGCTGCGAAGGCAACGCTTCTTGGCGCTTCAGTGAAGCTGCGTGTAAATTGCTACGGTGATTAGCTACGAAGCTGCCCTAGCGGCCGTCGCTCAGCTACAGAGTGTCGGGATTGAACCCATCCATTTTCTTGGCGGGTGCCGCTCGTCGCGCGCCCTTGTTGCTCCACCGTCGCCTCGTAGCACCGCCCCAGCGTAGTTCACGGCGTCCAGATGTACGACTGGCCCGAGGGCCAGACGCGCCGCGCAGATGTCGGGAAAGCCGTGCCACTAGGCTGAGAGCGGAAGCGAGGGGCCGCCTCAGAGGGCGGCCTTCTCGTTAGCTGGTAGGCGTCAGCATGTCATCGGTGAACGAGCTAAGGACCGCATACCTCCAGCATCGAGAAAAGCAAGGCACCGCCGGGGCAATGGCTGCTCGAGCGCTGATCGAACTACGCCAACTCTGTTGCTCCCTTCACAGATGCGTGCTTCATAAGCCCCGCTGTCGGCGGCGGCGCCGACGCGCTCGGCTCCCGTGCTTTGGATCGAAGGTGCGGACCTCCACGCCGGATTAGCGCTGCTAGAATGGTTTCCGACTGCGATCGGCTTACAGCATGGACTGTGGATTAGCCGTCTTGGCAGGAAATACCGAGGTTGTCACACGCGAGAGCGAATGACTCTTTTGCCTTTGCATCCTCGAAGCAGAAACGAGCTCCGACCTCCGCGCGATCAATCCACCAATCGACATTATTGCCTCTCGCGATGCGAGACGCTTCGCCGCGTAACAGGTCCAGTTGTCTTCCCGCAGCACGAACAATCAGGCAATTTTGTTTGGGCACAATACTGTCCTCCATTGGCAATCAGCCCGCCGCGACCAATGGCTACAAAGTACGGCGGCCAGATCATCGCTAAGCGCCGTGGATATAGCCCCAGCTCCCAGGGGCAATGGGGCGGAGGAGCCGGGGCCAATCCGGGTCGCCCTTTAAGGGCATCGGGCAAACTTGGCAGCAGCAGCAGCAAGGTTTCAAAAAGTGAAGGGCCGCTGCGTTGGGACAGCGTGTGTCCTCAGTAAAAACTACGGGGCGTCTCATTTGATAGTACCGCCATTTTAGATCGGCGCTAAACCGGCCTCGATGAAGCATTCAACTGCGTGACCATGGGCGAATATCGAGCTTACGTAATCGGGGCTGACGGGCACATACAGCTTCGGGTCGACTTGGTAGTCCCCGATGAGGCGACAGCCCGGAAAAGTGCGAAGCAGCTTGTCAATGGGCATGCTGTTGAGCTCTGGGCAGGCGCAACAAAGATCGAAAGATTCGAGCCAGAACAGTTTTCGCGTGCGTCCGGGAACCAGCAGACTTAACCTGGATTAGGTTTCAACGGTCCAATCGAGGAATCGGCCATGGGCGTGGAACGAATGCACTCCCCGAAGTACTGGCGGATGCGCGCCGAAGAATTTCGCACGAAGGCCGACAACTGCGAATTCCCGCAGACCCGAGAGACGCTCCGCCAAGTTGCGGAGAACTATGAGCAGCTAGCGAGAAGCGCCGAGCAGGTCGTCACCCTTGCGGAACTGGACGAGGCATTTCAGAGGCGGCGCGCCGGGTAGCGCAGGAATACGCATTACGACCAGCGCGCTATGGGCCACGCAACCGGATGAATTCCGCCCGGGTTTTCCCTGCAAGGGAACAAGTGTGCACTTTGGTACTTAGCTAAGTCCCCTCAGGGCGAGGCAGTACCAGTGGATCGCGATTTTAAGAACGAAATCTTTTCGAGCTTCGACCCAAATCCGGTTCAACCCTGCGACGAGTGCGGCAGGAAGCCGGGCTCCGTGTTGAAATTGCTGAACCCTCGAACCGGGAAAATCGTGCGCATGTTCAAGTGCCAGTGTGGTGCGCAGAGTTGGACGGAGACTAAGGAGTAAGACCGCCTCAGTGGGCGGCTTAGAGACGCCCCGGCCTTGTTCAATGCCCTACCTCCACGTCCTCATGGGGCTGTTCTTCCCAGACCAACTCGCCACATTCGCATTCGAAGATCCGGAGGAAGCCGGGTGGCTTTGGGTTCCAAATGCGCTCTATAACCCGTGTCGGTCGGTCGCACTTGGGACATCGGACGGAATCTCGTCTTGATGTCATAGGACGTCTCGCCACTACGTGGGCAGACTCTGGACGCAGCTTTATGTTCCCAAGGAAGCCCGGCCGAGTAAGGCAGGGCCGCGCGGCTTAGAGACGGCCCCGGCTGGATTGCCTGGGGGGTCAAAGGCCGGGGCCGCTCCGCCAGCTCGAAGAAGAGAGCTAGCGAGACAGCAAGCCGGGCAGTGATGCTAGGTTCCTACGGCTGTCAGCAGCCGCACGTAGGTACCGCTCTCGTGCAGCTCCAACCAGCCCTTCTCGACAGCGCATCTGATGCCGGTGCCGAACTCTGCGCCGGTTGCCTTGAGCGTGTAGAGGAACGGGTAGTTGATCTTCTCGATGTGGATGCGGCGATCCTGGACCGGCTCGATACTGGCGGCGAGCTCGATCAGCTTGCGGGCTGCGGCTTGTGGATCGGCAAAAGGGCGTTCGGTGACGTGCTTCATCGCGGGAATCAAAACCTCAAGCGTCCATGCTTGGCCTGACTTGCCCGCGACTGTCATGCCAGTTCGGGACGATATGCACAGATCCTGCGGCGCCGCATGCTGAGCAGACCAGGCGCAAGCCGACCTGCGACCACGGCTGATCCTGCGGGAGTGTGTCGAGCCGCACGTCCACCCGGCGATCGCAACAGCCGTTCAGGCATTGGATGCTGCAGGTCACGTGGCCGTCAGCCAGCCATTCCGCGGGGCTGCGGGGCGGATAGTGACCGGCCCATTTCGTATATCGACGAGCGCGCATGCCGTCTGCGGATTCCGACGAAGTCGCCCAGGCGTACCGATATGAAGTCGCCCGTGGATTCCGAGACGATGTCGCCCACCTTTCCGATTTGATCTCGCCCAGCGGCGAGGCGTTCTGGCCGGCTGGTTCTCTGGCATCGGTCAAGCCGCGTGGTCAATCTGGAATCGCGACTTCAACCTGTTTTTCTTCTTCTGCGGTTGCTGTGGGCATGTGGGCAACGCGATTGCGTTGTCCAAGCGCAGCGGCATGTCCACAGCGCCACGGGCTCAGGTCTTTCGGGCGGATTGCCGGGTTCGGCGCAGGCTCTCACCGGTGAGGTCGAGCCGATGGGCATTGTGGACGAGGCGATCGAGCACGGCGTCGGCATAGGTGGGATCTCCAATGAGCAGATGCCACTGGTCCACGGGGAGCTGGCTGGTGACGATGGTGGAGCGATGACCGTAGCGATCTTCGAGGATTTCCAGGAGGTCGTGACGGGCACCGGCGTCGAGCGGCTCGAGTCCCCAATCATCGAGGATCAGCAGATCGACACGGCCAAGGCCGCGCAACAGGCGTGGATGGCGGCCGTCGCCGCGGGCGAGCGCCAGATCGTCGAACAGTCGCGGGACGCGCTGATAGAGCACGGAGCGATTGTCGCGACAGGCCTTGTGGCCGAGCGCCGAGGCGAGCCAACTCTTGCCAACGCCGGCCGGGCCGCAGATCAGGAGATTGACGTGGTCGTCGATCCAGCGGCCCTCGACAAGCTTAGCGAACAGCGGGCGGTCGAGACCGCGCGGGGTGCGGTAGTCGATGTCCTCGACGCACGCCTGCTGGCGCAGCTTGGCGTAGCGCAGGCGAGTGGCGAGCCGTTTGTCGTGCCGCAGCGAGGCTTCACGTTCGAGCAGCAGCG
This sequence comes from Bradyrhizobium sp. BWC-3-1, assembly GCF_032917965.1. Lineage (NCBI taxonomy): Bacteria > Pseudomonadati > Pseudomonadota > Alphaproteobacteria > Hyphomicrobiales > Nitrobacteraceae > Bradyrhizobium > Bradyrhizobium sp. BWC-3-1. The sequence goes on along the minus strand of NZ_CP136625.1, from coordinate 4,933,941 downwards.
CAAGCCATTCGGTGTGACCGAGGCTTGCGGCCTCACCGGTGGCTTCGATGTCGGCGAAGGCCTTGGCCATGCCGTGGAGGCCGAGGGCGTTGAGGCGGTCGAGGGTCGGATGGGTGAGCAAGGGATGATTTCCTAATTGTAGTAGCGCGGTCCGCGGATGTTGGCATGCAGGATCGGCGCATCGTCCGCGGAACGCTGGTGAGCAGAACGCCGATCGAGATTGTTGGCGAGGATCGACTTGACCGAGCCATAGGTGCGCGCGCCGATGTCGATTGCCCGCGCAGCCGCGGCGTCCAGCCGTTCGCGCCCATAGGAGGCGGCGAGCCTGAGGATGCCGAGGCAGGCGCGGAAGCCTTGCTCGGGGTGCGAGCGCTCGTCGAGAATGAGGTCGCACAACGCGCTGGTCGCCGGCCCGATCGCGGCGGCGTCCTGGCGGATACGCGCGATGGTCCAGCCGGCGTAGCGCCGATGGCTGGAGGCCATGTGCTCCGGCACGGTGGTGTGTTTGTGATTGCCGCTCATGCGCTGATGCGCGGCGATCCGCTCGCCCTTGTGGAAGATCTCGACGGTACGGGCCGTGAACCGCACCTCGACCTCGGCGCGGGCGAAGCGATGCGGAACGCTGTAGTAATGCTTCTCCACCTCGACGTGGTAATCGAGACTGACGCGGCGGATCCGCCACTCGGCGAGGACATAGGGGGACGCCGGCAATGGCTTGAGCGCCGGCCGGTCGACCTCCTCGAGCAACCGGCGGCGTGTCACGCCGAGCCGCCGGATCGGCCGTTCCTCATTCAGCCTCGTGAGCAGTTCGCCGATCGCCGCATTGACCTCGGCCAGGCTGTAGAAGGTGCGATGGCGCAGGCGGCCGAGCAGCCAGCGCTCGACGATGAGGACGGCCTGCTCGACCTTGGCCTTGTCGCGCGGCTTGCGCGGCCGCGCCGGCAAGATGGCGGTGCCGTAATGCGCCGCCATCTCCGCGTAGGTACGATTGATCTGCGGGTCGTACAGGCTCGCCTTAATGACCGCGACCTTGGTGTTGTCGGGCACCACCAGCGCCGGTATGCCGCCGATCGCCGCGAAGGCGCCAACATGGGCGCTGATCCAGTCGGCGAGCCCCTGCGTCCACGTCGCCTGTGCGTAGGTGAAGCTCGATGCGCCGAGCACGGCGACGAAGATCTGCGCCGTTCTGCGCTCACCGGTCAGGCGGTCGACCACCACCGGCACGCCATCGCCGGCATAGTCGACGAACAACTTGTCGCCCGCCGCATGGGCCTGGCGCATCGTCACCGACAGGCGGCCCTCCCAGGCGCGGTAGAGCTCACAGAAGCGCGAGTACCGGTATCCGCCGGGCTCGGTGGCGATATATTCCTCCCACAGGATCGACAGCGTCACGTGCTTGCGTTTGAGCTCGCGGTGCACGGTCGCCCAGTCGGGCTCGGCGATGCGGCGGTGACCCTGACGGTTGCCATTGCCGGTCTTCGCGAACAGGCGAAGTTCCAGAACCGTGTCGGTGACGTCGTCTGGCAACGGCCAGCTCAAGCCCGCGGCCTCGAACCGCCGGAGCGCCAGGCGCACCGTCGAGGGCGCCGCGCCCACCCGTCGCGCAATCTCGCGGCTCGGCAGCCCGGCCGCCTTCATTCTGATCACATCGCGCACACGGCGCATCGCAAGCCTCTCCGTCGGCATCCAGGGTCCCCTTCGCAAAGCCGAAAGAGTTGACCCTATGGGAGCCAGAAGAGGCCTCGTCACCCGGGCGACATCATCCCGGAATGGTGGGCGACATCATTTCGGAACGGGTGGGCGACTTCAAATCGGAATGGTGGGCGAGATCATCTCGGAATCCTGGGCGACATCGATCGGAATCCGCATGCCGTCAGCAAAGCGGCATCTTAGGTATCCCGCAAATTATCGATCCCTAGTAGCTCGGAACGCGGGCGAGCTACCGCTTATCGTAGGTGGGGAAAAGTCGCCTGAAGCTCAGCCGGTTCACGCCGGCAGGTGCTCCCCTGAGCCGACAAGCGAAAATGAAGCCGCCGGGCAAACAATACCTTGTCCCGGCGGCTTGATATCCGTCCAGCCCCGGGACCGGATTAGCAAAAATCCCGGATACCCATCAGTATAGGCGCGCGGTGTGGAGGTTCAGTTCGCTTTTAAAAATATACCCCAAAGCCCGCCGGCTCACGCCAGCATTCCCATGCTACCATCCAAGAGGTGAGTTATGGTATTGTGCTCGCCTTGATTGAGAGGCATGCCGAAGGCAGGCCACTATTTTCTTGTAGCGATTTGATCAACTGCAGGTAGGGAGTGCGCAGAATGATTAGGCCGATCTTATTTGCTTCCATTGCTCTGGCTTTGGTCGGAGGCGCTGTACAGGCTCAGCAGGGCGCGCCTCGCAACCCGCAAAAATTGGAAAAATGCCAGCAGCTCGCCACCGAACGTGGTTTTTCGAGCGCGGGCGGAAGAGGAAAGGGACAAGGTCGCGCAAAGCGGGAGTTCGTGATCGCCTGCATGCACGGGAAGCAAAGCTAAGCAGGCGCTTCGAGCGGCCTCTTCGGACGACCCACCGCCGGTCAAGCTGGCCGCCATACGGCGAGGGCCGCAGCGGGAGGTTAAATCGCTGCGGCCCCGCGTGGTCAATGCAGCCGGGTTTAAAAGAACCAAGTGAAATATGAAGCCAGCCCCGGTGCAGAAAATTCTGCCCCAGCTTCGTCTCGTTTGCAAATACAAATTCGGTGGAACCGAAATCCATGCAGTGGGCATTTCGTTCCAGGAGTGGAACGATTCTGCTGATCTCCCCGCGAACCGGAGCTTGGCGCGTGCGAAATCACAAACCTAAGCAGTGGACCAAGGGCGAGGTACAGATGCTGATCAAAATGGTCAACGTTGGCTCGACCGCGGGTGAAATCGCAACCGAGCTTGGAGGGTATATCGCGTCCGTCAAACGTGTGGCCCGAGACATGGGATTTTTGCTCCGAAGCGAGAGGCGCGCTGCACAGAGACGTAGACCTATAAGTCGCTTGTAGAATCGCTCTATGCTGGCTCAGCCAAACCTTACGGGGAAAGCAGGGAATGGTTAGGCCCGGCGCATCTTACCGGACTAGGACGTGTCGGGCCGCGAGTTCTAATCGCGCATTACGCAGGCTGGCGGCGCCTTGCCTTGAAATACGGGTTGGCTAGCGAGCGCCTGAGGCTGCGGCTTGCGGCTGCTGAAATCGGTCTGACCCCAGCCCCCGCTTGCCGCATCCGGCGCACACAACCGCGGCTCGACAGAGAACGAACGTGGTCCGGCTCAACGATCGGCCCCCAGTGCAACGTGATGGCCGCAATGGCACTGGACCAGGACATTCGCGTAGGCCCATCTCGCCGAAGGTGCCTTCTGAAGCCGCATGCCGGTATCCAAGTGTCGTGGCGGCGAGCGTCATCGGCCTGGCGCGGCTAGGGAAGGTATTCGGTTCAGGTCTTTCCCGTCCTGGGCCCGTTTTTTGGCAAACCTGACCGAAAGCTGAGTCACACACTCAAATGCGCACCTGTGGAATGGGTTGGCATCGCGCCGAATGTCGCGGCTTCGATGCTGCCAGTCTAACGGATACCCTTGGTACGGAGCCCGCCGGTTCCTTAAATCCTGGCGCTCAAGGGGAGGGCTCCGGGACGGGCTGGCGGACCGTCCTTGACGCGGCACGGATGCCTTCTTACGCGGCCGCCCTTCTCATCATTGGCGCACAAGCTTGGACCGCATACCGGTCAGCATCGTGTAGGCGAGGCGCCGCCAGATCAGGTTCATCAGGATTAGCATGTGGCATCCCCGTGTTCGATTCCGCCACTTTCGCCCCCCTCTGTTTCAGCAAGATTTCGCGGGGCCGGGAAATGGCTTCGCGCGAGGTCGGGGTCGTGTCCCCGGTGCAGCTCGGCATTGCGGCGAGTTAATTGACACCGCCAGACTGAGCGATCGGTATCATAATGGTGCGCTGTCGCGGCCGCCCTGCGGGTGGGCGGGAATCTCGTTCTCCGATGGCACTCGGAACGCCGCGGCTGATCGTACAGAAATGGAGAAGTGCGGGGGCCAGTCACGCTGGCGGGGCTTTCGGTATTTGATTAGCTGCGGCACGGGCGGCGCCTTTCAAGGCCGCTTCGATGGTCTTGAGCCGCTTACCTCGTCGGGATCTTCCGCTTTGCTGCTTAGGCACGGATGATCGGGACACTCTCGTAACTAGCCACAGATCGCTGCCGCAGCTGGCGCATTCATACTGCTTCAGTTCGTAGCCTTCGGTCACGGGGAAAACAGCTTTGAGTAGTCGAGCTTGGCTACAAACGGTGCATCCGGCTTCGCCGTTCACGATCGCCCCCTTTAGCTCCAATGATCGGAGTGAGAACAGAGTCTCGGTTCCGGAGCAATAGCGGCTCATGCTGACGGGGCCTGTTTTCGAGTCGGCAGGGCGGTAGTCGCCCGGAGATGTAAACGCCGATCAATGGAATTACCGTCCTCGTCTTTGGGCGGCCCCGCAATGCCGCGCGGTGACACGGACAAGGCACCAACTCTCATCTGCAACAGATGTCAGCGGCCAATGGATTTTCTCGCAATGCTGCCGGCAATTGCGAACCTGCCCGCCGCTTACGCCTACAGATGCATGCCCTGCTTGAGAGTTGAAACTATTGTTCTGGGCCGAGGGAAGGCGCCGCCGGAGGATTAGAATTTGGGCGGCTGAGCGCTTCAAATGGCTTAGGAGGAAGCCGACCATCCGTCGGGGAATGGTTCCAGCAAAGTCCAATCGACTTGGTTGTCGTTGTCAGGGGGGCTGATATCTCCTGCATTCCCGTTTAGTGTCGCGTGGCGACCGAGGCGAACAGACAAAGCGCCCCGTTCACGGCGTCGAACGCGGCGCGACGGAGGATGTGTCAAGCGTAATGGAGGCCCGCCGCGGGCGCTTCGCTCAGCTTCTTCGACTAGACCTCGAAGATATTCCAGTTCAGAGAGCTGATAAGTGAGTTCGCTAAGTCGTCGGGCAAAACGGATTGCGCGAGAGCTTCGCATAAATGTCCTCCCCCAGCACAAAAAGCACTATCAGGACGGCTTCGGAGTAAATAGCTCGGGCAAAAGTGGAAAACTACCACCGGTTTATATTGCATTTCAATACGTCGGTCTTGCTGCCTCAGAGTTGCTGCCTTACACAGCCGCGCGGTCGCCGACCCGCGCACAAGATACGCCGACGGCAACAAAAGGGACCCCAGCTTCAGGGCGGTGAAGCTGGGGCTGTCTTTAGGCTGCCCTTGGGGAAGGCGGCCACCCTTGGCAACGGGCACCGGGAAAACTTTGCAATCGGCAAGTCGTTCCATTCCCGTTCGTTCGCTGCAACTCCAAGATTATTGAGGGTCGCGGGTTCACTGGGTTCACGTCGGCCGACGCTTTGGCAGCAGTCTCACTACGAGCGGGACAATCGATGCTTCCCAAACTTGGCGCGCCGCTCTGCTTCTTATTTGAGATCGGAGATGTTCGAGTTCGGATAGCTGGGAAGCGAGTTCGCCCAATCGTCGAGCAAATTGGATCTGGCGAAGTCCCTGCAAATTCGCCTCCCAGCAATCCAACCTGAAAAACAGGCTCATGATTCGACACGCGTCATTAAAGACGCGTGTGTTATTGCTGGTTCCGAATATGGAGCACCCATCGCAGAGGTGGCGAGATAGCTAGACGGGCAGACGAAGCCAGACGTCTTTACTGGACAGCGTGCCGGTTGGCGTCGCAATCTCCATATCGACGACGCGAAACGAGCCATGACTTTCGTAAACGTAGCGAAGGTGCCAGACCGGGCCGAGTTCCGGCGAGATGGCGAAGTCGTCCAACGCGCCGGTGATGTTGTGAACGGCATCGCGTCGCCCGATCGGTGCGGAGAACATCGTCTCTATTAGCACGGCCAGGCTCATGCCGCCGACCAGCATGGCTCGTGCAGCTTCGTCGCCGTGAGAAAGCCGGAGGGCGGTCACGATGACGGCAATAGCGTCGGGGTTCTTCAGAGCCACAGCAGGTTCACTTCGCCCAGTAAAGCCATGATGCCGGACGCGGCCCCTTTCATGCAAGCGATTGGAGCCGTAGCCAAGATATCTCAAAGCGACAAATGCCAACGGGCCATCCGCACTTGCGGAATGTGGCGCCGCCTTCACGGCCTACTCGTGTGGGTCGTTTCCCTTCGGTTCCTGCAAGAATTTTGGCATGTGTCCACGCGCTTCACGGTCGCGCGGGGCGGGGCGCTCGGACGGGTCGCGGCCGAGCTTGGACTGCAGCTCGACTAGGTCGGTGAAGACGTCGGCCTGGCGGCGCAGCTCGTCGGCGATCATCGGCGGCTGGCTCGCGATCGTGGAAATCACGGTGACCCGCACGCCGCGGCGCTGAACGGCCTCGACCAGGGAGCGGAAATCGCCGTCGCCCGAGAACAGCACCATCTGGTCGATGTGCTCGGCGAGCTCCATGGCATTCACGGCAAGCTCGATGTCCATGTTGCCCTTGACCTTGCGGCGGCCGGAGGCGTCGATGAACTCCTTGGTCGCCTTGGTGACCACGGTGTAGCCGTTGTAGTCGAGCCAGTCGATCAGCGGCCGGATCGAGGAGTATTCCTGATCCTCGATGATCGCGGTGTAGTAGAACGCCCGAAGCAGCGTCCCGCGGCTCTGAAACTCCTTCAGCAGGCGCTTGTAATCGATGTCGAAGCCCAGAGTTTTCGCCGTCGCGTAGAGATTGGCTCCATCGATGAAGAGCGCGATCTTGTCGGTAGAGGAAGGTGACATTCAGTTCACGCTTTCCGTGAAACAGCGCAGATTGAGCTGAAAAGATTGGCGGACGGCGACACGGATATGTCGGTCGCATTCTAGATAGGTCGCTAGAGAAGATCTTAGAGTACAGACAGATGCTTTAAGCTTCAACTATTTTCGGCAGGACTCAGAACCCTGACTTTAGCCGAAAGTTGGTTTGTCGGATCTGTAAAGTCTCCTGTCTAATTTTAGGTGTCCATTCGCAGGGTGCTCGCGCCATGACCGTGCGATTTTGCGCTCTTTGATCTTTGGATTCATCGGCGCGGCCCGGCTGGCGATGGTCTGTTTCAGGTCCATGCGGAAACGTTGTGTTAGTCGGGAGCGAGAGAAGCCGGCCCGCAGCGCAATACACGGCTGCGCGGGCCATCTCCCAGTTGCTGCTGACGGCTCCATCTCGATCGAAGGAGATCCAAAGCTGCGTCGGCGCCTTATCATCTACCTGGATGCGAGGAGGGATTTTCAAGGGTCAGGCGATTAGGCCGACGAGAACATTGCGGCCATTGAGGCGGGTCTGCACTTCAGAGCCGGTGCGTGGATAACCAGCCTTCAACGCCGCAAATTGAGCCGGCTTGCCGCTGCTGAATCCGGTCTGACCTCAGCACCTCGGTTGCCGCATCCGGAGCACACGAAACGAGGCTCGACATCAGATAACGGACATCGTCGGCCAGCGATCGGGGCTCAGTGACCCGATGGCAGTAGATCAAGACGCCACGTAGGCTCATCTCGCGTATCTCGCCGAAGATGACGATCGCGGGTTCACGCCGTCGTTACCAAATCAAGAGGATGGTTCGATCGGAGTCGCTATTGCAACGCGCCCAGCGGAGCATGCGCAATGGCATTGCCATCCTCGTCGTAAACGACGATGCACATCCCCTTACAAATTAGCTCGGGCATTTCCGCGAGGATCTCTTGCGCTAGCACGGACGCAAACTCTTGCGCCTCCTCCCGATCCAGATGATGTGGGCGAGATCGGATTCGAACTCGGTCAGATTGCTTATGCTGTAAGTGCAAAGGAGCATCGCTGCTGTCCTCCGCCTTGCCGCAGGGGGTGTCCCAGTAGCGGCTTAGAGACGACCCCGGCTGCATTGCCTGGGGGGTCAAGGCCGGGGCCGCTCCGCCAGCTTGGGCGAGCTAGCGCCACAGCAAGCCGGGCGACGATGCTAGGTCCTATGGAGCGCCAGTAAATTCTAGCCAAGCGTAAGCTAGGAAGCCAACCAAAAGGCAACTTTCAAGGTAAGCGCGCCTAGCATGTAGAGCCATCCCGCCATCGCCAGCATGATGCTGAGGAAAAAGCTCACTCCGAAAATCCACTCGGGGAGGTGCCAACTGCCCGCGATCGGCAACTGTGTAGGGACAACGGTGTTCTCGTTCGACCGATCGGCTGAAATCATGGAGCGTCCCGCAATACTTGAACGGAATGGCCGCAACGTCGCAGTCCTCTCGAGTTCCAGCATTTTCATAGGTGAAGCCGTCCACTCCATCAGGGCGGCGGTCGCGCCCTTCAGGAAGTCCGTCGCATAGAAGCGGCGCGCGCCGGTTACGAGTGTCAGGAAAGGTCTCGATTTTCGCGAGACTTCGGATTTTTTGGCATCGATTGTAGTGACGGTGCACCGCAGGTGCGTCGCTCCGCTTCTATAATCCGCGCTCGAAGTTCTTCCAATTCTGAGAGCCGAGAATTGAGTTCGTTCAACCGTTGGGCAAAAAGGAGACCGCGAGAGTTCTTCATCAATGCCTCCAACACAAAGCCAGAAAAAACGCTTGGCAAAAAAGCTGCCGCACCCGCACTGGGCGGTGAAACGAAAGAGCATATCGGATCCCAGCCCGGCTTTCTGTGCACTTTTGTGAGATTGCCCACATTTTCCGCTGCATTCGAACTTCGGCCCTACTGTAGGGGGCCCAGTCCACTCCCTCACAAGGAGCGCTCATCGATGCATCAGGCGCGTTTGCCAGTGACAGATCGCGACGCTCGTGTCAGAGCGGCGGGACAAGCTTCTTCCGGTTGAGGGCTAATCTTAGTCTCTCCCTCAGCAGACGGATTTCGCCATATTGCTTTTCGATCTCTGGATCGATGCGCAGCCTTTCTAATTGCTGCTCGCACAGTTTCGACAATGCAGCAATATGCGAACTTTGGATGGGCGGGACACGCAGGATGACCCTTCAAAAGAATGCGAGAAAAAGCTGATCTCAAAAAATTGGCCGAAGCACAAATTAGAAAGAAACTGGGGGGTGCCCTTGCTGACAATGCGGGCTCGCTGGCAAAGTTCGGCCGTTGCGGCTTTATGACGCGTTCGGGATGTCCCCCGACCTTCAGGAGTTCAGCTTGCGGCGTACCTTCCTGATCAGTTCGCGGAGGTCCGCGGCACATTCTTCCATGATGCGCCGGCGGTCATAAACGTCGGCAACGACCGTGGCAGCTTGCTCGAATGTCGAAGCAAGCCAAAGAAGTGCTCGAAGTGGACAAACTCGAGGCAGTCGCCGAAGGCGGACGTTCGCGACGCGACGAGCGCGTCTGCTTTGGCCGATGTCAGCTGCAATGTCGTTGAACGACGCTACCGCTCGCCCGCATAAGTTCGTCTTCGTCCTGAAGGCCAATGCCGAACTTTAGCGGCTGTCCAACGCTGGACCGCAATCACGCAAGTTGTGGCAGCTATCAGCCCAAGGAATGCGTTACAGGTTGGGCAGTCGTCCAAGCGCAGGCCGCAGCGCCAGATAGCAGGTACTTTAATACGCCACGGAGCGCCGTTCAGTGGAATTATAACAGCCTCTCGCACTCACGGTTGGCATATAAGGAATCTTAACAACTTCAGCGCGTAATACGTTTTGATTTGACGTGACGATATTAAAATGAATTTGGGCCAGCCAATGAGGGCAATTTCTGCGGCCGATCTCATTACTGAGTTGGATGCCACCATCGCGAGGAGCTCGTCCGAACGGTGTGCGCGCATGCTCTGGCGCACCACCGAGCTGCTCGTCGACGGTAATAACCGATTGCAAGAGCCGCAGATCGGCCTGCTTGACGACGTTCTAATTCGCTTAGCCCGGCGGATTGCGCCGGGGACCCTCTCAGAGCTCAGCACAACGCTCGCCGAGCTGGGGACTGCTCCGATGAAGACCCTGAGGCGTCTCGCCTCGTGCGGCGATCCGGCGATCGCAGTCCCGATCCTTATGAAATCTCCCGCCCTGTCGCCGGCTGATCTCGTGGCGATCGCGACATCCGGCAGCGAGGACCACCGTCTCGCCATTGCTGGCCGGCGCAGGATCGAGAGCCCAGTGACGGAGGCAATATTGCAGCGCGGCAGCAGCGAGACTTGTCTCGCCGTCATCGGCAATCCGGGCGCTGAATTCTCGGGCACGGCCTATGCCAACTTGGTCCGTAGGGCTGTGGAGGACGACGAGATCACGAAAGCGCTGACGCTGAGGCCAGACACCCCGGACATGGTGGTTCGGGAGCTGCTGTCGGCATCGCCACGGCCGGCGCCTAAGGCTTCCAACGCAAACGCTTGCTCGCAAGTATTAGCGACAGCGAAGGGACCTTGCGACACTGAGTACGCCGCTGCGAGGCCGGAGATTGTATCGCTCAATCGGAGCGGAAAACTGAGCGACTCGACTGTCAATCGGTTCGCGATCCGGCGTGAGACAGCCAACCTGTTCACGGCGTTGTCGGTGCTGTCGGGAGCACCGATTGAGGCCATCGAGCAGGTTATGGCAGAGTCCGGTTACGAAGGCCCGGTTATGGCGTGCCGGGCATCGCGCTTGAATTGGCAGACCACGCTGGCCGTCCTCGACACTCGCGGCGCGGGGCTTTCACTAGGCGAGCGCGCACGCGCTCAGGAGCTGTTTGAAACGCTTCATCTCTCGACCAGCCAATGGTCCGTTCGTTGGGGAGAAATCTCCGCGCGCGCCCGCGGTCGCACTGCACGATCGGCAGGAAACCCATGAAATTCGACGGTCGCAAGGCGTCTCGGGTGCGCATGGACAAGAGACAGCCCGTGAACCTGATGGGCTCCGACGGCACTTGGCGGCGAAGCTGCGTGTTGCTCGATATCTCGAACACCGGCGCCAAGATCGAAGTCGAAGGGTCGCTCGATGTTCTCTCGGCCAAGGAGTTCTTCATGCTGCTGTCGTCGACGGGACTGGCCTATCGACGCTGCGAGCTGGTCTGGATCGACGGAACCACAGCTGGCGTCCACTTTATCCAGGCAAATGGCAAGAAGACCCAAACGACAGCGACCGACAGAGGCGCGCACAAACCAACTTGAGCCGAGCAGTCTCGTCGAAGTGAGCCAATGACCTTGGACCACCGAAGGCCATTCAGCCCGGCACCCGACGAACGAAGGCACCAGTCATGCTCGTGCACGTATTGGCCGACACTTCCGAGAAGCTCTTCGGACTCTGCTCGCTTTTTGGAGGGCAGTTCACCGTTCCCGGCGAGCGGCTCGATGTAGAAGCAAAGCTTCCGCACGCTGCTGCTGCGGTCGTCGTTCGTGCCGATCTGCGGGCGGTCGAAAACATTGCCGCGCTGAAAAAAAGAGCTGCGCGGTTCGCCATAGCAAAGAAGCGCATCTTCCTTGTCGAGCAAACCTCCCACGTTTGCATCTCGCAAGCCTATGCGCTGGGCGCAACGTTGGTGTTGCCTGGCAGAATCGAGGCGGCCAAGCTCCTGGCCGCTTTGGTCGATCCAGCCGGCGAAGAGACTGGGTCGACGAGCGGCATCTCGCAGTCTGACAATGCGGTAGAGGCCGCAGCAACCGCCATTGCGGCGATGTTCACCTCAATCACCCTCGGGGAGCGGCTCGACGTCGCCGGTCCCAAAGAGGCCGGCCGCAAGATCACCAACCGGATTTCCGAGCATGGGTTAACCGAATGGCTGGCCACGGTGCGGCGCCATCACGAGGGAACGTTCCAGCACTGCCTGCTCGTGACCGGCGTCGCGGTCGATTTCGGCCTCAGTCTCGGTTTCCGTAAAAGTGACCTTGAACGGCTCTCCACTGCTGCCATGTTCCACGACATAGGAAAGGCGAGGGTGCCCTTGGCGATCCTGGACAAGCCAGGACGCCTCGACGACGACGAGCGAGCGTTGGTCGAAACCCACCCGGCGGCGGGTTACGATGTGCTGAAGGGGCACGTGGACATCTCACCCGAAGTCCTCGATGCGGTGCGGCACCATCACGAATATCTCGATGGCAGCGGCTATCCTGACGGCCTCTGCGCCGAGAACATCACCGACATCGTTCGCATTCTCACCATTTCGGATATCTTTGCGGCGCTGATCGAACACCGGCCCTACAAGCTGACAATGCCGCGCGCGGCAGCGTACGAGATTCTCTGCGGCATGAGGGGAAAGCTGGACAGGGCGCTAGTCGCCTCTTTCAAGGATGTCGCGCTTACCAGATGAATTCTGCTCGAACCATGCAGGAATATTCCACGTCTCCACTCAAGCCGTGATCGGAGGCGGTCTCATTTCCATGCACTTCGGCTTCTGGGCCCATCTTGGACATCCTGACCGGCGCCGATGATGTCCGTTCCCGGAGCTCAACGCTAGCCAAAACGTTGAACTCATTGCAAATTTTGACGATCCGGGCGGAGCTCGCGCAAAAAGCTACGGTGACGAGCTATGAATGGACCCGTGCAATTCGGCACTATGTCGATTGGCGGGCAGGGACCTCGTCAGGACCGCAACTAAGCTCGCCGCTCGGGGGCTACCTGCTGGCGAGCTAACCTGAGTCTTTCGGTCCGTTAACGATCGGATCGTCACGGATACGCGCGGTGAATGTCGATGTTGCGTGTCTCACAATCGGAGGCAAATGATGGCTCGATGTCACGTGGACCAGCATTGAGTGACCGCAGAAGAAGTAGTCCTCTGTGTAGCGGGCCAAAATCGGTGCGTGCAAAACCCAATGGCAGTCGGGCGGTCGATTTTTCTGCACTCGGACCTGTTATAAAGGGACAGAACTAAGCCGAACTGCAAACATGCAAACATCACGTCTACAAGAGCGCATCGGCAGGAACGTCCCATGAGCGTGTCCCAACTCACGAAGCGTGTTCGACGCGAGCTGACTTATTTGGACTATCCGGCCCGGGAGTGGACAGTCCCGCGGTTTATAGACGGAGCACGGGTTCTGGACGTGCTGATTGTCGGCGCTGGACAGAGCGGACTGGGAATCGCGTTCGGTTTGAGGCTCGAGCGCATAACAAACTTCAGGATCATCGATCGCCGCCCACGCGGTTTCGAGGGACCTTGGCGCAGTTTCGCTCGGATGGAACGGTTGCGCACGCCGAAGGAGGTGACTGGAATTGATTTCGGCGTCCCGACTCTAACGGTACGGGCCTGGTATGAGGAAAAATTTGGGCGGCGAGCATGGGGACGCATAGATACCCTCCCTCAGGAGGTATGGCGTTCTTATCTGGACTGGTACCGAGACGTTCTGGATCTCCCGGTTGAGAACGAGGTCGAACTAATCTTGATTGAACCGGCGGATGGTATCTTCCTTGCCCATCTTCGTCGTTCCGAAGGGATTGCGCGGGTATATGCAAGAAAGATCATTCTTGCGACAGGCTTTGAGGGAAGTGGCAGGTGGGCCGCTCCTAAGTCTCTGGTCGCTGATTTGTCGGCAGATCTTTATGCACATTCGGCCGATGATATCGATTTTCGCAAGCTTACGGGAAAACGCATCGGCGTCCTTGGTGGCGGGGCATCGGCCTTTGACAACGCAGCTCTCGCACTTGAGGCGGGCGCGGCGCGAGTAGACCTTTGCTTCCGCCGTTCGGAGATGCCGCGGGTCAACCCACTCACTTGGATGAATTTTGCCGGTATGTTGGGTCACTTCGGTGAGCTGACGGACCTGGACCGCTGGCGGTTCATGCGCCACATTCTTGACGAGCTTCCGGTCCCCCCCACACAAGACGCTTATTGGCGATGCCGCGAGTTTGAGAATTTCGCCTGGCACCCCGACTGCGGATGGACTTCCATCGACGAAGCTTGCGGTACTGCAAGGGTTCGAAGCAGGAATGGCAAATTCGAATTCGACTTCATGATCTTTGCGAGCGGTGTCGAACCGGATCTCTCAGCGCGTCCCGAGCTCGCCCTATTTGTTGAACAAATTGCCCTTTGGCGCGACCGCTTCACGCCTCCATCGGGCGAGGAAAGCGAGTCACTCGCACGCTATCCCTATTTGGGTGACACCTTTGAATTCACGGAGCGGCACCGCGGCGCCGCTCCGTTCCTTAGAGGAATACACAACTTCACGTTCGGAGCGTTTCTGAGCCACGGCATATCAGGAGCGGCCATCACGGGTATAAAGTATGGAGTGCGGCGGCTGGTAAACGGAATCGTGCGTGATCTGTTTTGCGACGACTCCGCCAATTATTACCGCGATCTGCTGTCATATCAGACGCCTGAGCTGCGGACCTTGGACAATGCGTTTGTTTGGCTGAGCCAGCTTGGCAGTGACGCTGCTAATTTCGACAGCTTCGCCAATCAGCTGGATCAGCACCAGTTTGCCACGCTGCGTGGCTTGTTGCTACGATCAACGCCACAGCACAAATCTCCGGCTGCAAAGTCCGCCCGACCTGCCCCAACGAAGCGCCCGCCTCGAACGACGCAGCTCAAGAAGAAAAAGGGGAGGTGACATAGCGACTTTATGCTCGCGAGGTGCGACGCGACGATCTATTCTACGCTCGACGGATGCTCCGTGGACAGAAAGCCAATTGAGTATTGTGGAAATGCCGTTTGACTAAAGGTCGTATTGGAGAATATTGTAGTTTGTTGCCTTGCAAGTAGTGATCACCGCCTGACGACCACCATTATCGTGAGGTTAGCAATGGCCTTCATCGCATTTACGAAAGTGATCGATTTTACTACATTGACCGCCAAGCAGCGGAGAGAACTCAAAACCATTCTCGGGAAGCGTGAGGATCAGCTCAAAAAGGCGATCAAGGATGTCGAGAGCGCCCTTAGCAAGCTTGAACGAACGGGTCGGAAGTCTCGAAAGCAGTCGAAGGGCAGGCGTTGATCGGGCGCTAATCAATTTGCGCCGGCCATGATGTTGGGCGGCGTTGGCTAGCATTTGCCGTGATCTGGCTTCTCTTTCGGTGCTGAAATTGAGCTTAATTCGTCCACGAGATTCCTGGCATCTTCCAGATCGGGCATATCCCGACCTTCGGTAAACCAAGAGTATATTGGTTTTGCGAGGGACGTAGCTTCGAAATATCTGCCTTCGTTACACCAATGCCGCGCGAGGCAGATCGAGGCACGCAACTCCCACCAGCGGGCTTGCTGTTGCCGCGCAATGGCCACTGCTCGCTTCAGTTCGACCTCTGCCTGGTCACGCCTCCCGAGTATTAGGTTGATGCTGCCCCGAAGACGGTACAGCTCGGCCTCAAAGAACCTCTCACCTGTTGCTTCGGCCAGCTGAACGCCTTCGTCCAGCAGACGGAGTCCGACTTCAGGTTCTTCGAGCCGGGCATGGGCGAAGGCGAGATGGCCCAAGTACACAGTGCGGCGGCATCGCTCAGAGTTGCGGTAAGTTGCCGCCAAGGCGCTGCGCATCAGTTCAATCCCGACTTGAAGGTCTCCTGCTTGGGCTAACAGTGCTCCACGGAAAAAACGTGCTCTTCGTTCGATTGCCGCAAATTCATGCTCGATGCTGAGCGATATCGCCTCGTCGGCGTGAGCCAAGGCGCGTTTTGCGTCGCCGCCGATTGTGCCTAAAACGGCTATGTTCCCCAGAGCCAGGGCTGTCGTAAAGCTTTGTTCTCTCGTTCGGGCAAGAGTCTCTGTGCGCTCGACGATTGTTGTAGACTGTTTAGGATAGCCAAGGACCAATAGCGTCGTCGAGAGCCACGCCAGGCTATTCACCGCGTCATCGACTCCGAAGCGGCGATAGGTCGAGATCGTGGCTGGATTGGTTGCGCATAGTGCGAGGGCGCGATCGAGGTGTTGGCGTGCATCGGCGAAGGCACCCGTGAAATGCAACGACTGCCCAATGAACCGTGTGGCTAGGACGGACACGCCGGGATGCTCATACTCTGTGGCCAACGCGAGGCAGTGCCGGGCGTCCTCCAGCGCTGAGCCATACTCCGCGCGCATGAAGTGGGCTAGGTAGTTGCCCCACAGGATCGTCATCCGTTCTTCTAGGCTGGCGCTTTCGCCAAGCAGCGCGCGAGCCCGTGAGAAGACCCGCGACGTTTCAGGCGCGGCATCACCCTCAGTCGCGGCAACTGCAGGCCCAAGGGCCAGATAGAAATCTAATTCTTTGCGGTCGCGTTGTGGCGAGCTCGGCAGTTGCTGGGTTAGCTCCATTCCTCGCGTGAGATGTTTTACGGCCTCGGCATTGGAAGAGCGGCCGAGCGCGCGTTTTCCGGCCTTGAGCCAATAGTCCGTCGCTTGCTCGAGCATGCCGGCTTCGGTGAAATGGTGCGCAAGGATTTCAGGGTCGTTCACGACGGCATCCTTGAATCCGTTCTCTAGGGCGCGCGCTATCTGAGCATGAAGTTGCCGTCGCCGTCTCTTCAGCAGGCTTTGGTAAGCCGCATCCCTGACCAATGCGTGCTTGAAGCTGTACATTGCATCCGGCAGCTCACCTTGGCGGAAAATAAGTCCGGCCTCCTCGAGTTCGGCGAGGGAATGCTGCAACCATGTGTCCTCTCGAGCTACCACAGCCAGCATCAAGGAATAGGAAAATTCGCGACCAATGGTGGCACCGATCTGGGCGATCTCCTTCACCGAGTGCAGGCGGTCGAGCCGCGCCATCAGGGAGTCATGGAGGGTTTCCGGGATGGCGAAAGGCGGTAACGGCCCCCTGAGCTGATAGCGATCCTGATATTCAACCAGGATGCCTGCTTCGATGACAGCCTTTGTGAGTTCCTCCACAAAGAGCGGGTTTCCGTCAGTCTTTGTGACGATCTCCTTCATCACGTCGATCGGAAGCGCGCGACCGTTAGCCACCTGCGTGGCCACACCTTTGACATCATCTGGGTTGAGCCGTCCGAGGATCAGGCTTCCGACATTTGCAAGACCAGTCCAGGGAGGCTCGAACTCTGGCCGAAAGGTAACCAGCGCAAGAATAGGCAACTGTCGGGCTCGCTCTACGACTAGGTCGAGCAATTCGAGGGTGGTGTCGTCGGCCCACTGAACGTCTTCGAGGAGCAAGAAGATCGGCTGTTTGCGCGAACGGCTCTCGAATTGATCGAGGAGTGCGGCAAGCGTTCGGCGACGCTGCTGGGCGGGGCTTAGCTGCAGTTTCGGATAACGGTCCTCGCACGGAATCGATAGTAGCGCGGCAAAAAGGGGTACCACCGTCTGAACTTGCGGCGCTCTCAGCGCGAGCAGCGCCTCCAGCTTGTCAAGCCGCATCTCGGCCGTATCGTCCGCCTTAAAACCGGCGCTCCTTTCCAACTGCTCGACCACGGGATGAAGTGCGCTGTTGGCGTGATAAGGCGAGCACTGATAACGAAATTGCATCTGTGGTTGATGCTTAGCTGCACGCTCAGCCAGAGCGGCTGCTAGGCGCGATTTCCCGATACCCGGCTCGCCGGAGATGAGAACAATCTGGCCTTCGCCGGTGCGAGCCAAACGCTGACGTTCCAACAGGAACTCCAACTCGGAATCGCGGCCGATGAGATGGGCGCGCTCTGCCGGACGCACCGCTTCAAAGCGGCTCTCGGAAGCGGAGAGGCCCTGAACGGCCCACGCGCAGACGGGCGCGCTGATGCCCTTGAGCTGGTGGGCCCCAAGATCGCGAAGATTAAAGATATCGCCAAGGAGACGGCGCGTCGAATCAGCGACGACCACTGTATTCGGCTCTACCAAGGCTTGCACGCGAGCCGCGATATTAGGAGCGCCCCCAACGACGGAATGCTCCCGAAGCTTACCCTCGCCACCCAGGTCGCCGACTACCACCATGCCGGTGGCGATGCCGATACGCACGGCGAGAGGTTCTCCTGCGCGGGTTTCGAGCCGTGCGACGGCAGCAATGATATCCAGTGCAGCTCGCACCGTTCGTTCGGGATCGTCCTCGTGCGCAATGGGATAGCCGAAATACGCAAGGATGCCGTCTCCGCGAAAGTCGGCGAGAAAGCCGTCATAGGAGCGCGTGATGCGAGCACAAGCAGCGTGATAGGCATCTATGACGGCGCCCATATCTTCCGGATCAAGCCGTGCCGTCAAAGCGGTCGAACCGACTAAGTCACAGATCATCACCGTGAGGTGGCGGCGTTCCGCGTACTGCGCAACTGCAGTATTCGCATCAGCCGAGGGAGGGCTGGAGGGAAGCGCACTGATCGCATTCATCAGGCGCTTGCGGTCGCCAAGTGGGATGCCGATCTTTTCGAAGTCGCCTTCTGTCAATTGCGGCAACACATCGCAATCGATGGCGCTCGCGATGAATAGGGACTCATGCTGTCCCAGCCCTAGCCTTCTCAGCCAAGTCTTGATTTCCATGGCCGGACCCTGGTGTGTACGAAAGTTTCAGTATGTCAGAGCCAAACCTTGGTTCGGCTACTTCATCGCATTCGAATATCCATTCAAAGCAGTTCGGTCTTATCGCACCGACAATAGCATGCTGTCTGGCCTGTATATGTGAACAGCCTCGCAATTCGTCGCACCTAAATACCTCTTGAAGCATGGTAAGTGTTCCGTCCGACGGCTGTGGCTGTCGTTTCTGTCCCTACATCGCTCATGAGGAGATCCCATGGTGAGCGACGAGGGTGGCACGGTGATGTCGAGCGCTCCGCAGTCTCCATGTTGATCAGGAGCCCGAATTGGTCGACCGCTCAACGGGCAGATTGGGGAAGCTCGCCGCCGAAGGCTTTTGAAGTTCAATCATAGAAAGCCAGAGGATATCCACTCCTCTAGACTCTCCACGGCAAGTAGTTGGAATGGGACAGATTTCAGTTGACTGCCTGGGAGTCGGCATGAATTTCTACGGCGACTTGCTACGAGTTAAAATCTGCCAATGCCAGCTCGAGCTCCATCGCTACAGCTGCTCTTGCTCATAAGAGAGTTCAACCAATTGAAGCTCTCGCTCTGTTTGATCCAAATCATGGTCGGAATCGCCTGGAGTATGGGACAGTCCGAAGGCGTGATCTATCGAAGACGTTGACTGCGACGTGGTGTCTCGTTGGCGGCGAACACATAGCGCGAGTTGGCGCTGGATGCCTCGCCGTGGCGTACCTGAAAAACCCAGCAGACTGGTCCGTCCCATCCTCAACGAAGGGCAGGTGGCCTGAGGAGGCAGGAGCTTCCCGGGCACCACCTGAATGGAATGCGCCTGATCCGTGCCGTATAGGCGCTCCAGCGGCTCAGGTTTGCCCGGTGGTGCGCGATGCGCAAGTAACACACCGTCAATCGCCCAGCGCTAGAACAGGTCCTATCGCGGACTGGTGACGAGCACTGGGATAGGAATGGGAATTGAGAGCCCGGCGGACCTAGGCCGGCGGGTTTTTCTTTGATCAGATCGGGCCGGGGCAGGCCAGTCCACGATGACCAAGTTTCACCCATGTGTATGATTCCCTCGGGCGGGGCTTGATTCGTCATGCTGGAAGCCATTCTCCTATTGCTGGAAATTGAGGCCGCAGCCCTTCTGCTGATCGCCTTCTGGGGACTGCAGCATCACGTATGACTGCGCCTCGGCGGCCTAGCGCCTCGAGGGCCGCCGGTTGACGCAGCGTGCTTGCTGCACGCGACTGTGATGACTGTTAGGAAAGGCCTTGTGAAGTAGTTCACAAGCGGGAGGTATTCCTGAGCCTAGCGTGCGTGCTTCCACTGGAGGGAAGCGCAATGAAGTGGAACTTGGCAAGGTATCGAATGCTCGCGCTGACGGCCGCTGTTCTGGTGGCGGCTGGTACTACTATGGCCGTCGGTACTCCTCGTGGAGTCCATGAACCAATGTTGGGGGCCGATTGGCAATGCAGCCGGACCATGCTGCTCGTGACCACGTGTGCGCACTGAAGCATTGATCGGATAGCCGCAGACGCGTTCGGCAAGGCCAGCGGGCGCTCGTTCACACATCTCGGCCTTCACGAATGCCGGCCTAACAATCAATTAACGAAGAACCCATAGCGTGGTCCGCCGCTGACCTGCATCCCGTGACGCATGGCGAGGTGGGTCTAGGACGGGGCCGATACCATGGCGGACCTAAGGGAAAAACTGGACAAACTCCGTGCCGATGCCGCGGATTTGGCCCTTATGAGCAGGCGATCGAGCGACCCGCAAAAGCGCGCACTTTTCGAACGTTTGGCAGATGAGCTCGCCATAGAGGCTCTCGAACTCGAGCAGGTGGTGAAGCTGCAAAGCCGGCGCTCCGGTCACAGCGACATGGATAAAGTCGTGCCCCTCCACGTGCGTCCAGATCCTCGCTGACCCGATCCCGCTTCCCTTTGTGGGCCACCGCCGCAGGCACATTGCGGACGAGGGGGCGGGGCAGTCCGGGAAGATGCCCGGCGTGCTGGGCAAGTCGCCAACGCTGCTGTTGAGCGCGCCGAACAGGCGACGGATCGCGTCCACGTTTCTCGTCATGGAGTAGAGAGATTGAACACGATCGCGTCTCCGAAGGTGCCTGGCGGGGACGGGCGGCCAGTTGCAGAAGAGTGGCTGCCGGCCGCATCGAACATCAAGGGCATGCCTGGCAACAAGAACGGACCACCCGCAAAAAAGCCGGGCCGCCAATAATCGGTAGGTGGCCCGTAAGCTCCGTCGCCGCGCGGCTTTGCTTAGTCTGCTATGGATCGCCCGGGAGCGGCATTCTTTGGCTGATCGCCGTGCATAATTGCGGCCTCGTCGACGGCTGCCATCACCTCGACGGTCGCGGACTGATGGATCATGTGTCCGGCACCACCAATGCGGTGCAATCTGCTTTGCTTGCTATTGACGTGCAGTCTGGCCGCCTCTCGAAGTCAATTATCCGGTCATCTTCGCGGCTATAGCCTGATCTTGGATGTCCGTCGTAATCATTGCAGTGGGCCTTCTTCCCAATGTGATCGCGGCGCTCAATTTGTCTGCCGCTTTTGAACCGAAGCGTGGTCGATTAGAAAATCGTCCAGCTTCCGGCCACCTCGAAGCTGCGGCCGCAGCCATCGAGGCAGTCTGCCGCGGCCGGACCATGTCTCCGCCGGGTTCTTTGGGTTGCTATATTTGGGGCGAACGGGCGGGTATGGACGGCGCTTACGATCGAACCGTACAGCTTTCTCGGCCAGTCCAATTTTGCGGAGCCGCTCCTCCAACCGTGCTTTTTGCATCAAAATTTTCTGATTGAGGGTGGCGGCGACCTGTTGGTGAAGTCTCCAAAGCTCGTCAAGGGAAAGCGAATTGAAATGCTCGGTGTTCATCGCTCGATCCAATTCTTGGGGGAGGGCCCAGGCAGACAAGTCGGGAATGAAGGAGCAGACAAGCCGTGAGTTAAATAGCCGTCGTACAATCCACATTTAAATGAGGAGGTAGAACGGGAGAAAGGCGCGACGGCGGTAATATCGTGACGGAGCATTTAATTTGGTGCGAGGCGAATCCTCACTCCGGCCCGCACACCGGCATCGTATCATCCACAACCTACCGCTCGACCAGTTGCTCTTTCACATTGCCATTGCCATTGCGAAGGTGAGCGCAAACACCGCTGCGAGTGATCAACCGGGCGGCCGCGTCACGGATCGCGAGCGGGACCGACGCCCAACGTAACGCATGGGGCTCGATTTAATCGAACGCGCTGCCGCGTTTTGCAACGAAGAGTGTTGGATGGCCTGTTAGCTCGGGTGGCCAGGAGCACAATTAATCCATCACGTTGCCAGATTTAAGCCGCATGGGGGCCCATGTCGCCGCGAAGGCTCGTGCCGAGTAGGGGCACCACACCGGGAGTTTTCGATGTCCCGTCATTTGCGATTTTACTTCGCCGGTTTAGTCCTTGTCGGAGGTCTTTCGGCGACACCAGCGTGCTCCGACTCTTTTACCGCCTTGTTCAATATTGCTCCGCGCGAGCCCGCTGCAACCTCTTCGGCGCAGGCGGAATGTTTGCCGCGACCCGGCAGCTCGCCCGCCGCCGGCCAGCATTGGGTGTATAGGCGGGACGGTCATCGCAAATGCTGGTTTTTGGCCGAGGGCATCGCAACGCTGCGAAAACCGGCTCATGGTCGTGTGGCCAACCGCGCCGCCAGCTCCGTCAAGAACGAGGCCGAGCAGCAAAGGGCGAGCCCCGTGATCGATGCGCGCGCGGACTTGCCAAGCTCATCGCCGGCCGAGGGGACTCAGCCGACGCCGCCGGCACGCGAACTCAAGGTGGCCGATGCAAATTCTATTTTCGATGCGGGCACGCCGGCCCTGATGCCGGCGGCACCCGCGGCGGATCTTCCCACCAGCCAGCTCACGCCCGAGCACTCCGGGCCGGCCCAAGTTGACGTGGAGAAACTTGCCGCGGCCGCGCGAGCCGACTCACCTCCAGCTATGCCGCTGCGCGCGCGCAATGAAGAGGTGCGCAACGAGCCGCGCATCTGGACGGTCACCTGGCTAGGTGTGTTGCTGATGACGCTGGGGGGCTGTTCGATCTTAAGCTCGAGCCGCACGCTTCGGCAGACGGTCAGATTACGCCAGTGAAGCACGCTACACTGGCAGGTTAGGTGACGCGGCGGCCGCGATCGATGAGTTAACGGCGGTATAGCCGAATGCCACACGTACAAAGGTTCCACGCGCCGGCACTCAGTTTGGCGCTGCTTTGGAGGGACATTCGACTAACATGACGGGTCCCTCTTTTGGATGGGACTGCCATCATGCGGTACAAAGTGTTTGTGGTGCACCGCACCCGGCAAGTGATCTGCGCAGCAAAGCTTGACTGCATTGACGAGCAGGCGGCGAGACGTCGAGCCGAGCGATTTGTGGCGAGCACGACGTGGAGCTTTGGGAAGGTGATCGGTGTGTTGCTACTTTTCAAGGTCAACATCGAACGGAAATCGGTGCAACCGCCCTGTCTGGAATAGACGGCCGCCCGACTTGTTCACGACTACGCCCAGGAACTGTAGCGCCGTATCGACCTGTTCAGGATGTCCACAGCTAAAGTCCAGGGGAGCGTTCGCTCGCTGCTCGCGCGGTTCATTTCGTAAAATGCATTCGCCAGCTCTTCTGTACGGGGCGAATAAGGAGGTCGTGCGCTAGCGCACTGGAGTTCATCGTGACGCTTCCCGTCCGCCGTTCCGGGAAGCTGGCTCGCTCGATGAAGCCAAGCGCGCCGCTTCAAGGTCGCCTGGGAGAACTCCAGCGAAACATCGGCCAAGCTGATCGATATCCCGTCGCTGATCGGCGTCTTTCGGTAGCTCCAAGTTGCTCGGCGAGCTTTCCTTTCAAGCAAGCAACACTCTCCGCCCTCCGCTTCTGAGATTGCCACATCCGCCGCTGAGATGAAAAAGGCCGCAGGATCAGCTCATCTCCTGCGGCCTTTATTTTCCCGGGAGAATTGAGTGCTTACGGAATGGACACTTCCAGCCCCGGCTGTTGGCGATGATTGCAGAACCTGGTTTGCGGGTTGAGTCCAAAACATGTGTTCCGAAGCGGAACATGGGAGGCTGTTGCGCCTGCGCAACGTCTTGCCCTGATGCGGAAGAGGGGGGACGCATAGCCCGAAGTTGTGCCGTGTTTCATCGAGAGTCCGTCCCAGTATTCTTGCGGGCAGTTGAGACGTTCGAATCGGTGTAGATTCGGGAAATGGTGAAAATGCAAGTGCACCATCAACCGTAGCACCAAGCTCGGCCGACGGGGAGGGAAGCATGGTATCAGCTCTGCAGATAAACTTCGCGCTGTGGGGAATGATTGTTTGTGCCGCCTGCGAGTTTCTGCAACTCGTCGAACTATTTTAGAACAGCAGCCCGCCCCCGACTGCAATCACCGTCTTGGCGATAACGTACAGCCACGCCAGCGTTGTGATAGCTGCAGCGCTGGAGAAGGCTGCCGGTAGAACCATGAAGTGTGCCTGTGTGGGAGGCGAGTGAGCTGAGCAACATCGTTCTCGTGTCTCTATCCGTGTACAGATTCGCGGATCGCAATTGGCGCCGCGGAGATCCATGCGGGTTAGAGCACGGTGCAACGGGTAGGGGTGTCCGCAGCTTCAGAACCAATCGTTTCTTAGCGACCGCGCCGTTCCAGTTTTACGCGCGTCTGCAAATCAAATGTTGAGGGGGTGTTGGCGCCATAAGTCGATTGCCGTCGGGCAGTTGCGGTACCGAGCCGGTTGCCTATCAAGCCGACCACAGCGGCTAAGATGATTACGACCACCAGTGGCGCGAAACCAGTGCTCCGTCTCCCACCGCAAGCCCAACTCCCAGACTCAAAATCCCATCCCGCTTAACCCTCGGACGTTCGACCAAAACACTTCCGGTTGCGCCTTTCTGAATTCAACAACTTCGCAATGTTGTTCCCGCCATTCCAACGTTGCCTATCGAGTGCTCAGTGAGACGCCCAGTAACGGCGCCTTGACCATTGTGTTCGTTATCACCGCTCTGTCCGCATGAAGGGGCTGCGCTCTGAGACCAAACGAAGGTCGGGGTCGGCGGCCACCGTCGTGGACGCCTCGATCCGCAGGGGGGTCTCTGGGGGACGCTCAGCTAGCATTGCCCAGGCGATGACTCCGACTGCAAAAAGGGGTGCCACTATCCAAGGATACCGCATTGCATGCTCGCTAGTCTGGTATCAAGGTCCCGATCAGGTTGAGCAGCGCTTGCTGCTCAGGACCGTTAGCGCTGTCCAGTAGGAATTTGCCGATTTCAATGTTCGAGGTCCGTCCTCCTGAGCGGCATTCGGCCGATGCTGCACGACTGGCGTGCTCGAAGGTGTTTGCCGCGACAAATACCACACGTCGCCATTGCCGCTTTCATACAGAACCCGATCGCTCATAGCGACGCAATACGTCCGCGTGGTTCGGTTCCTATGGGATCGTGCCGAGGGCGGACGGACTGCTAGAGTACCGCCCGCTAGAGGCGTCCGCCGCCCCAACGAAAAGGCCGCAGCGGCGACCCACTGCGGCCTGCCGGGTAAAATGAAAACGTGAAATATCGAGCCAGCCCCGGCAAGATAAGCCTACCGCGACGGGTCCAGTCCGCAATGTCGTCGATGTCACACTTGGGGAAAACAGAAACGTCAGTGTTGCTGACTGAGGAAGGGCCCGCCGGGGCTGGAATGGCGAGCCCTCAACCCCAAGGCCGCGAAACTCTCCGCCGGCCTTAACGGATGCAGCGGTCTGCACGTG
Organism: Bradyrhizobium sp. BWC-3-1; assembly: GCF_032917965.1. Classification (NCBI taxonomy): domain Bacteria; kingdom Pseudomonadati; phylum Pseudomonadota; class Alphaproteobacteria; order Hyphomicrobiales; family Nitrobacteraceae; genus Bradyrhizobium; species Bradyrhizobium sp. BWC-3-1. Next base: position 4,908,928 of record NZ_CP136625.1, on the reverse strand, counting down.
ATCGGCGCAGATGCGAGCGTGAAACGATATCGATTTTTTGGCGGCTCGCTCAACGGATCAGTATGACCGAGGCCAGCGTCAATTTACCGCTGATGCCCGAGGCCTATTCCGAGATTGAGCGCCTTCTGACGGAGCGCACCAACGGTGCGCTTGGTTGCCTTGGATATTTTGGCGACAGGCGTTCGCGCCTTTGAGTGCGCTTTAAGTTCCTTGATGTCGTCCTTCGTCCACTCGCGGCGAACTACTTGTTTCTTTTTAGGCAAAGCGACGCTCCTTCGATGTTGAAGGCGCGCTCTAACAACATACCGCGCAGTTCGCAAGCCGCGCACTCACCTACTACACGTGACGAAACTTAAACGCGCCTTCACCGACAGGAGTGACGGGTATGATCAGGCTGTTCGCTGCGGCTTGGCGGACTCCAACTCGTCGCGAAGTTGGAGTGGCAACCCATCCGCTTTCACTAGAAATAACCAATCCAGGGTAAGGCCGGGAATCTTTTTCACCAGCAAAATGCCGACGCTCTTCGACAAAGGCATGCCCCGTTCGAAATTGTTCCAGCGCTGCACTTCAATTCCGATCCGCTTACAAAACGCCGTCTGCGTCCCGGCAACGGCTTTCCGCACGAGCTTGAGCCTTTCGGCGACGTTTTCGCTACTCAATGGATTTTCGGGCATTGATTGCTAACCTTGGACGCCGCGGCGAGGGGAATCTGAAACTGTCTCAGGTTGGGTGCCGATTTGCTTCAAGAGATGGCCCACTGCAGCGCCAGGTCTCAGGTACGAGAAAAAGTAGCGATCAACGAATAGGCCGAGCGGCGGCCATGCGATGATGCCGATGCCGATGCCGAGTAGGATTATGATGCCTGAACCGATCAGCATCTCTTTGATTTCGCGGTGCATCGCGTCAGTTTAGGCAATTCTCCGCTCTCCCGTCCATTCCCTCAGGGTCAGCGCAAGTCAACACCCTTTAACGGTACGTCGCCTGGACGGCTGCGATCGTCCAGCTGGCGCGCGCGCAACACGACGCGGCACTGCCGAGAAAGGTTGTTGCCGCGGTGAATGATGCAACGCCGCGGCAGCTGTTGTGCCGGGGAGGGACACCGCCGGCTAACCGATCCATTGCGCGAAGGCGCGTCTGCTGGTGCGGCTTACTCGGCCCCGCTGCTTGCGGAAACGTTGTAACCGAGCGTAGACGGCCTGGCGACTGCGACCCAACCGCTCGCCCAGCTCGGTTGCAGTCATGCCCTCGTCGAGTAGCGCAAGTAGTTGCGCTTCTTCGTCGGGCGACCACGGACGGATATCTTGTCGATCATTGGACATCGATCTCATGCACCCATAGCGCTGCAACGGATGATCGTACAGCAAGGTGGTAAATAATGACTTCTAGGTTTTGGAGCGTGAACGTCGCGAGGTTGCGCTTGCACCCAGCTTGCTCCGCCAGGGCTGAACTGGCTACGTGCCTACAGGGCAGTCCAGGGTGCCCGCGTAACGATCTGTAAGTATTGGGCATGCAAAAAATAGTGCCTTTCTGCGCGTGATCAGTCCGACCAAGGAGATCGCCGTGACATCAGATAATGATGACGAGCTGGCTGTTTTGACGCGAGAGATCGCTGACAGGGTGACCTATGTTCAGAGCCAAAATATCCTGATCGAGGTCCTTAAGCGAGACGGACACGACGTACACGACTATGAGAGAGAGCTAGCCAAAGAGCGGTCGCGCTTGGCAACACGGATCGCGAGGCAGTTTAGACTGCTTGAAATAGCTTCGACCAATGAAGGACCCGAGACAGCCACGTCAACTCAAGGATAAGTAATCATGTCGGATCGCCGGAAGATCGATCGTTCGGACGTCGACTTGGTCGCCTACATTTTTGGAGATGGCGGCAGCCAACGTTGCCGCGTTTTCAACGTCTCGGAGGACGGGGCTGGGATTGAGCTACCGACGAAGCTGCACATGCGTGCCACATTCAAGATGATGTTGGAAAGAGACCGTGTCATCCGAGATTGTCGTCTCGTTTGGTCCAGTGATACTCGCATCGGCGTTGTGTTCGAAAAGGATTGAGTCGGCTCTGCTAGGTTGTCGGTGCCAGCCAAGTGCCACGCGGAACAAAGGTCGGGGAGTGTTACCACGCTGTCTAGCGGGACGCGTCGAGCGTTGTTGCTGCGGGTCAACGACGCCACACGCGACGGGGGCTTTGAGGTGAGGGCGCCCCATAATCCGCTTCGCACGAACCCTGTCGTTTTTGACAGGTTCGGGCCGTCCCGAGATGTGAGCATGATCGCGGCTTCTGAACGAGGGCCGCGGCTATGCGACGTTACTACTTCCCGATTTTCCACAACGGCGAGACACAGGCGGACGATGTGGGGGAGCTATTTCGCTCCGCTGAGCTTGCAGTCCAATACGGCGCCAGAGTCGCGCGCGATATCGCCAGCGATCCAGATTGCGACCGTGACGCGGGCACGGTCGTGATCGTGGTTGACGCCTCCGGTGCCGAGATCGCGCGGCATAGGGTCTAGGGGCAGGCGGAAGCGAGCGAGGGTAGTTAACGAAATATCACCACTTTCTTGTGATTGTTTCGACTCTGAAGGGGAATTCCATGGCGGAAACTTCCATCGAATGGACTGATGCAACGTGGAATCCAGTGGCTGGGTGCACCATTCTCTCGCCTGGCTGCACCAACTGCTACGCCATGCGGATGGCCGCGCGCCTCGATGCCATGGGTGTTGCGAAGTACAAAGGGCTGACCCGGAAAAGCGGTGGCCGAGCCAAGTGGACCGGCAAGCTTTACCTAGATCGGAAGGCGCTTGATACGCCAAAGGGTTGGAGTAAGCCACGCCAGATCTTCGTGAATTCAATGTCCGACCTTTTCCACGAAGATGTGCCCGCGAATTTCATTGCCGAGGTGTGGTCGACGATGGCGGCGACACCTCAGCATACATACCAGATCCTCACCAAACGGCCGGATCGTATGGCCAGCGTCGCCTCAAGTCTGCCGTTGTTGCGCAACGTTTGGCTCGGCACTAGCGTGGAGAGCGCGGATTATCTCGACAGAATCGATGAACTGCGGGCGGTACGCGCCGCGGTGCGCTTCATCTCGTTTGAGCCACTGCTCGGGTCTGTCGCCGAGGCGAACCTCAAGAAAATTGACTGGGCAATTGTTGGCGGCGAGAGTGGTCCGAAGGCTCGGCTGATGGATGCTGAGTGGGTTCGCGAAATAGAGTCCGCCTGTCGCCGCTACGGCACAGCATTTTTCTTCAAACAGTGGGGCGGCAAGAACAAGAAAGCCGCTGGGCGCACGCTGAACGGCCGCACCTACGACGAGATGCCGGTGGCTATTGGTATTTCGTGAACAGGTCTTTTACGATCTTGTCAGCGACCGGCTTCTGAGACGCAAAGAAGAGATAGTAGACCACGGCGTTGATGCTATTCCTCATTGGTAGCGGCTCGGGAACATATTTGAATCCCGCAACATTCTTCAGTCTATCGCGGAAAGCCTGGACGATCGCGTCGTTGCCTTGTTTAATCATGTGCGACGCCCCGAAGAGATCGGTTTGTGGATGCTCGGAGTATGCGGCTTCGCGCCATGAATCATCGCCCCAGAACCTGTTCATGCGATCGACGCCGTCCTGAGGCACTGCGGAGGGATCACGCCAAATCGCATTCCTATTCATGTCCATGACGGGAAAATTCAGGAACATGTCCACCGCGTCGGATTTTCCTGCTAGCTCCATTGCTCGCCAATGGAGATGCAGCCCGTAAGGGTCGAAAAGGCAAAGGGCTCGATTGAATTTCGTGTAGTTAATAGTGGGCAATAGCTGCTCGATGAGGTATTTTGAGGCATCTCCGGTCTCAATATGCACGTCATTACGCGCACCACAAAGTGTCTTGAGATGAGCAGTTTTTTGTTGGTTGAGGTCGATGAAGTGGAATCCATCGAACGGCGGAGCAATTCGTAGCGCGCGCACGGGGCTGCCATCGATCATTTTTTTGGTCGACTTGGAGATGTGGACGCCCGCGCCGCTAAAGGAATCGACGTAGTATTTTTTCAGACCAGGATGGCGGGCGAATGCCTTGGTGTAGGCCGCGCCATATTTCTCCACGATCTCAAGCTTCAGTTCGGACCAGACACCGACCTCGTCGAACTTAAAGGGAGCCGTTTCTGACATCGTTTAACCCCGCGGGAGCCGGCGCAGGGCCGGCCATTCAAGTTCAGTGAATGAGAATCTGGTTGAGGAGACTCCGACACGCTCAGCGTGCTCTCGTTTCAAGTCAATCCTGAGCTTGATCGCCGCTTGCGCTATTGAGTCTAACGGATTCGCAGCGCAGTAATTATCGATCCAAGCATAAAAGGCTGCGGAATTCGGTTTGTTGACGAGTATGTCAGGGGCCTCGGACATGAGATTCTGCCCTGCTAGGAAACCATCCACCCATGCCTGCAGCTGGAAGAGGCTAGCCCGGTCGTTTGTAGTTTTGAATTTCTGCCACTCGCCGCATGAAAGGAGGCCGGCTCCGAATATAGCCCGTCCGGCAGCATGGGCGTGACCTCCAGCGAAGCAGATCAAAACGGATAGCAGAAAAGCCCTTATCATGACCGCTTGCCCAGCTCCCACCACCAAAAGCCACATAAGGCTGCGGCAAGCGACAGCGCTGCCGTGACGGAGTGAGGCTCCAATTTACCGGATAAGTGGGCAATTAGGAAAAGGCCGAACATGGCAGCCCCGATCCCGCAGCGCGTTCGCATGTGCGACATGGCTAGACTTTTCCTTTAGCTTTTTTGGCTGCCGCTCTGGCCTTCTGCGCATCAATAAGGGGCCCCGGGTCTTGGTTTGTGGGTTCAATGACGCTGCCGAGGCGCTTTGACACGTGGAACAGATCGTCCCGCCATTCCTCAAGTGTTTCGGCAAAACCGCGGTGCAAGGTCTCTGCGAGGTCATGTGAGATGGGTCTGTCCATCTCCATGTTTCGGTTTTCGCCACCTCTGGCTCTGGTCATCACGAGGACGACATCCGCCGCGATACCCGGTGGCAGGAGACCGAGATTGCTGATGTTCGCTTTATAAACTGGAGCGTCGAATGTCGCGAATGACATGGACTTTGCGGTGGGAGGAATGCCTTTCTTGGCCATCTCCTTAGAAACAACAGCGAACATCTTATTAGAACGCCACTGCTCATTTATCTGATAATGGAGAGCGTACACCTCGGCCCACAAGGCATTCGCAAGGGAGCTTAGCCTCTTCCCAGTCTCTTCTAACTGACTGATCTGGTCGAGTTCGACTTGGTGAAGCCGAGCCTCACGGTCAATCTCTGATTGATTACGCTGAGATCTAATGAGATTGCTGAATCCGCGACGGGCTTGTTGCCCAATGATCGCCAGCCCGATAATTGCGCCGCATAGCGTCGCTGTGCCGGGATCAATCTTCCATTTCGCTTGCGTGTACGCCCAGACCATATTGAGGACGAAGATCGCCAGTGTTGCGGCGAGGGCGACGCGAAGTTCGATTGGTAGCCGGAGTAATCTGCGAAGGGACCGCACGAAAAATGCTCGTCGTTGAATGAATTGTTCAGGTTCTACCGCATCACGTGAACATGGCCGTAGGCTTCTGCCAGCGGTCGCTCGCAAAGTCTGCGTGGGGCTCTATTCTCGGCTGATCCATCTCCCCAAGAGAAGACTTAAGTTAATCACCCACGGCGGCGAACGATCAAACGGCACGTTAAAGGCCAGCCTGCCTCGATATTGAAAGCCGTGCTTCGTGAAATGGTTGTGGGCATCGATATTGTGCAGTGAGCGGATGAGCATATACTGATCTTCGTAATCCGTGTCAGAGAGCATCACCCGACGCACGCCACCGTGCTGCGGCCACTCAGCCATTCCCCTCTCAGTAAACTTGCCTAGGGGCGGGCTGACGATCGCAGGGTCAATCATTTCGCTTATCGCCTCACTACAACTACCGAGGGCGATGCCATCCAAGCAGCGGCGGCTGCCGATTCTTGAGCTCCAACCGATCGATTTGCGAGATTGCGGCGCTGCTCCTCGGCTGCGATGTCTGACTGAGCTTGGGTCGCCTCTTGGTTAGCTTCGGCCACCGTCATCTTTCCCGCCTGCACGCGTTCGGCTATGACCGCTCGTGTCGCCCAGTATTTATCGAACAGGTCGGTGTAGGTCGTGAAAGGCCTGATCGCCAGCGCGGCGGTGGCATTGCACTTGTTTTTGTCGATCATGTTTTTGGTGCCTTCGGGGAATTGCACCTTGCAGTTTTCAAAGCCCTGCTGCATGGCCGCGGCTGCTGCAGCTTATTGCTGCTCACGCTCTTGGCGCGCGGCAAGGCCGCAGCCGCCCAGCGCGACGCAAAGCGCCACGACGCCTAAATTACGCATGTGAAAAGCCCCCGGCCAAAACCAATCGGGGCGCACTGAACCTCAACCAGCGCGCGAGATCAATAGGTTGCGCGCGTAAAAGGCCGCAACTTGGGAAAAATATGCAAGGCTTGGGACGAAAAGGCGGAAGCGCCCCGAGGCGGGTTTTTGTTCTGCGCATGCGGAGGCGCTATCGGATGATCAACGCGCGGAGGTAGCCGCAAGACGGTCGGCGGTGGTGCTGCAGGCGGCTGAATAGCCCCTGGTTTCCGCATTTTAACCCGCTCCAGCCGAAAAGCTTGGGCTCGCCTTTACTTTCCGCACCAGCGCCCAATGAGGTAGGCTTGTGCTGGTGGCCGGCTGCAGCTAGCGCTGTCGTGCGGTCGGCAGGGGGAACACGGTGAGCAAGGCTCGGGAATTCGTAGATTTCTGGACGGAAAACAGTGTTCACGCTGCCGAACAGTATCGGACTGCCGGTGCTTCGCAGGATGTAACAGAACTCACGCGGCGGCTGATAGACGCTGCTAATGGGCAGGGTATCTCCGAAGCAGAGTTGCGGGCCGAGATCGGCGACATCCCCGTCTATATCGAAGAGCGTCTAAGAGCGGCGAACAGGGCTGAAAGCGAACGGCGGAGACCTGTCTAGTCCTTCCTGGACAGCCTCAGGGCAGGACGTGTCTCTTCTCCAGTAAGACTGGTCTTCGTTAGGCCCGCTTCCTTCGTTGCAGCCATCCGCTCGCCGTGGTGGTATCCTTGGTTCTATCAAGCGAAGGAGGTGGGAATGCTCAAGATCGTAGCCATTGCGGCCGTAGGGTTATTGCCGCTTTTGTTCAACGCAAGCGAAGCGAATGCCCAAGGGAAGATGGGCGGTAACTCGGGCAAAGGTGTCAGATGCCCAGTAAACACCTGCGGGAAAAGCGGAAAAGAACGCGCGATGGACGTTAAGTATTGCTCCGCAGCGAATTGTCCAAAAAACGGACCTAAATAAGCTTAGAGGCCGCCCGCTGAGGCGGCCTCTTCTGCGCCGGGTTCACGCTGGCTGGCCTTTCAAGATACCTGGAATTCAGCGCTTCCGCGGCTTCTTCCGGAGGAACGGCCGCATGATCTCGGTGCTGGTGAGGCTGGTTTCGAAGTAACCCTACGCGGTAGGCCGCAGCGCGCTGATCTTTCCAGTTAACCGTTAGAACTCGTCGGACTCCTCGGTTTTCGGCTTCATCGTCGCAGCGAGCACTTGGCGGCGTTTTTCGATGATGCTAGGGTCCTCTTTGTGGATTGCGATCAGCTCTTTGAGGTTCTCGATCCCCTCATCGGTGAACGCCATCACCCCATCTTCACCGACGCCCACGACCCATAGCTGGCCATCCTCGGGGTCCATTTCTTCGGCGACCTCGAACAGCCATTCCTCGTCTTCTCCAAGCATCTCGGCGACATGGCCGAGGGTAAACACGTGGCTGACTTTGTTGACGGGCCCCATCAAGCCGCCTGCGCCGCGAGGCCTTGCTGTTGCGCAATCTTCCAGTTCCAGGGCAGCAGCTCATCGAGCCTGTGGGCGGGGTGGATGGCGATGCGAGCGAGTACATCGGCAAGCCAGACCTGAGGATCGACGTCGTTCATCTTCGCAGAGACGATGAGGCTATACATGGCGGCGGCACGACGCCCTCCGCGGTCGGACCCGCAGAATAACCAAGACTTTCTGCCCAATGCGATGCCGCGCAGCGCTCTTTCGGCGGCGTTGTTCGAGAGACAGACGCGGCCATCGTCGAGGAAGCGTGTGAAGGAGCCCCAGCGCTTGAACATGTAGTTCATGGCCTTGGCCAGATCGTGACCGCGGGAGAGCTTGGCGCACTGCTCACGCATATAGGCTTCCAGATCGGCAACCAACGGAGCGCTCTGCGCCTGGCGGACAGCCTCTCGGTGGTCGGCGCCTTGGCCATTGATCGTGCGCTCGATTGCGAAGAGGGCGTCGATGCGACGCACGATCTCGATCGCAATCGGCGAGAGGGCGATCTCCTTCTTGCCAGCAGCCTTACGTCGCGCGTTTTCCTCAAGATCCGCCATGGCGAAGAACGGGCGCCGGGCATGCACCCAACAGGCCGCCTCCCTGATAGGCCCAGGACTTCGCGGGGGCTCGTAGAGTTTGGTGTATCCGCCGAAGGCGTCGGCCTGCAGGATACCGCTATAGTTGGCCAGATGCGCCTGCGGATGCTCGCCCCTTCGATCGCGCGAGTAATAGAACATTGCCGCCGGCGGATCTGAGCCGCCGAAGGGGCGGTCGTCCTTTACAAAGACCCAGCATCGAGCGACATCGCACTTGCCCAAGGCCAGCACGGGCACGGTGGTGTCGTCGCCGTGGAGGCGTTCGGATGCCATGACGTGGGCTTCCAACAGACGCAACAGCGGCTCCAATACCGTGCAGCACGCTCCGACGGCGTCGGCTGCGGTCGACAGACTGATCGGCACGCCTTCCAACGCGTAACGCTCGGTTTGCCGGTTCAGAGGCTGATGCTGGCCGAACTTCTCATAGAGCAGCATGGCCAGCAGGCTCGGCCCCGCCCACCCTCGCGGGATCACATGGAATGGCGCCGGTGCCTGGCTGATCTTCTCGCAGTCGCGGCAAGAGAACTTCTCGCGCACCGTCTCGATTACCTTCCACTGACGCGGCACCGATTCCAGCGTTCGGGTCACATCTTCGCCGAGCTTGCGCAAGCGATTGCCGCCGCAGCATTCGCACGCCGTCGGCGGATCGATCACCACCCGCTCGCGCGGAAGGTGGTCTGGGAACGTGTTGCGCTCAGCGCGCTTGCGCGTAAATCCGTCAACCGTAGTCGTTTTGGCGACTGCCTGCTCCGCCGCCAATTCGTCTTCCGTCGCGTTAGCTTCCAATTCTTCGAAGGTAAGCGCCAGCTGGTCGATCAACCGCGCCGAGCGCTCCGATTTCTGGCCGTAAACCTGGCGCTCGAGCTTCGCTATCCGCAAGGTCTGCTGCACAATCAGCGCGGCGTCCTCCGACGCCTTTGCCCGCGCTACCGCCAGCTCCGCTTTCAGCGCGGCGTTTTCTTCGGCAAGAGCGGCGCGATCAGCATCCATGAGACGAAGTGAATCATAGTTTTAGTGATTTGCGGCACCCCAAAATACGCGGGTTTCCACATTTTTCTTCGCTCATCCCGCCCTTGTCGGCCGCCACGTCAGTTGTGGATTGCGCCAATCGATCCCTTCGAGCATGTACGCCATCTGCGCCGCCGAGATCGACACCGCGTCACCTGACGCCGAAGGCCAGATGAACTTTCCGCGATCCAAGCGTTTCGCATAGAGCGACAGCCCGATCCCGTCATGCCAGAGGATCTTTGCCAAATCGCCACGCCGGCCTCGGAAGATATAGAGATCTCCGGCGTGGGGATCCCGCTTCAGGCTCTCCTGAACCTGCAAAGCCAGACCCTGCATGCCGCGACGCATGTCGGTGTGGCCGGTTGCGATCCAGACTCTGACGCCACCCGGTATCGGGATCATCGCCGGCTCAGAACATCAAGGACCCGCCCCAACGCGTCAGCATCGACGTTCTCGTCAACGCTGACACGCTTGCCGCCACCGAGTTCGATCTCGATCAGGCCCCGGCGCCTCCGGGGCGAAATCACCGCTGGGGCTTCAATCGATGGAACGCTTTCGGTCGCACCCGGGGTGAGCTGAACAGGGACAAGCTTCGGTCCCGCCGAAACGACACTCGCCAGGCGCGCCCGCCGCCGCCACGTGAACACCAAACTCGTCGAAATGCCGTGCCGCCGCGCGATCTCCGTCACAACCGCGCCGGGCGCCAGCGTCTCTTCGATGATCCGCATCTTATCGTCGCGAGACCAGCGACGACGACGCTCAACCCCGCCCAGGACCTCTACCCGCATCTACCGACCTTAAGGCTAGCCTTAAAGCTAGATCCTCGTCGGATACCTGCAACTCAACAAGGCGGCCCACCCCGGAGGAATACGTTTCGAACCCTTTTGGCAGCACCGGCAATTCGTCGGCCGTGGCCGCATTGCAGATGGGACAGGGCTCTCCAGCGCCGCCACAGCCGCAGGCGTGTGGGCCTTCCCATGGTCTGTCAGTGTGGTTCTCACAGACCCAAAAAGTTCCTGCGCAGTTGGGGCAGGGCTCACCCATCCTGCCTCCCGAACAACGTTGTCAGCGCATCAACGATTGCAGTCGCCTCATGGATCGGCTCGGGGCCGGACTGAGCAAGAACCTCCTCCTCTGAGATCAGGATGCCGGGCGGCCCGAGCGTCTCGACGGCCTCGCGGACCATCCGCAGGGCCGCCCATGCGTTCTGCATGTTCTCGCGCCAAGCGGCGTCGGTGGACGGCCCTTTCATTGATCCCTCTTCAGCTTGCGCCGCCCCCAATGCGGCTCCTTGCCCCGGGGGTTTAACGCTGGGACGTAGTGGCGGTTCAGTGCCCGCATGACCCGATCCGGGCGAACATCGTTGGGCTCGCTCCCGCATGATGTAAGTTTCCATGCAAATCCTAATGATTCGGGGGGGCCGTGGGTACTTTGCTACTGTTACTCGCGGCGTGCGTTGTTGGTGTCCTTCTCGTGCTGGCCTTCCGCCGATAGGGCCGACTGCGGACGCAAGGGTTGCCATGAATCCTCAGCGCAGCGCCGAATTAAGCTTTTTGGCGGGTTGTTTTTGACTGTGCGCGGTTGAGCGCGTTCACTCCATAGCTGGAGACGAACGTGATCACTTGGCTGCTAGTAATCGTAATCGCGCTCAGCGTTGCAATCCTGATTGCCCACGCTATCGACGCGATACGTTCCTGAAGCTCAGCGCAGCGACGCGAGCTATTGGTTGCTGTGCGTGTGGCCCGCTCGCATCAGACGGCCGGTTCACGCTGGCGGGCCTAAATGCGTTGGTGCCCATCTTGGGAGGGGCAAAGTCAGGCCGGACATCAGCGCCGCGACTACCGCAGCCCTGGCAGACGAAGCGCGGCTCAAGGTCCGATAGCCTCATACTGTCAGGCCATCGGTCGGCCTTCAGAGCAACGTGATGGCCGCAGTGGCAATAGACCAGCACGCCGCGTAAGCCCATCTCGCGCATCTCGCCGAAGGGTGATCGATCGCCGGTTCGCGCCGTTAATCGAACTCGCTATTGCCATGCGCCCAGCGGAGCATGCGCAATGGCATTGCCATCCTCGTCGTAAACGACGATGCACATCCCCTTACAAATTAGCTCGGGCATTTCCGCGAGGATCTCTTGCGCTAGCACGGACGCAAACTCTTGCGCCTCATCCCGATCCAAGATGATTGGGGCGAGATCGGATTCGAACTCGGTCAGATCACTTATGCTGTAAGTGCAAAGAAGCATGGCTGCTGTCCTCGCCTTGTCGCAGCGGTGTCCCGGTAGCGGCTTAGAGGCGGCCCCGGCTCATGGGGGCTGGAAGGATGGGCCGGGGTCGCTCCGCTGGCTTCCGGTCGAGCGAGCCAGCAAGACTTCCAAGCCGGGGCAACGGTGCTAGGTTCCTAACGTAGTGCCAGCAGATCCTGGCCGGGCGTAAGCAGCCTCACGTAGGTGCCGCTCTCATGCAGCTCCAGCCAGCCGCGCTCGACTGGCATACCAAATCAGGCGGCAGACTGAGCAGGAGTCTTCTTTCATTCGTTCTAGCAGCGCGTAAGAGTCCGCCGACTGAGACCGGATTTTTGGTTAGATTTCGTGATCGAACCGCTCACCCCCCCCATCGACTAACACTTGATTATTTCCAAAATCATAGGTGGCGCGATGTCCTCTCCAGAAGAAGACGATCGACGCGAATTTTTAAGATCCTGCGGCAGGTTCGCCGCCGTAACACCGCCGACCATTACAGTGTTGCTTTCGACCTCACTGTGCAGCAACGCAATTGCCAGCTCCGACGGCCGGCGTCGTGTATGCCTAATAACTACCGCTAAGCGTGGAAGGTCGCCCGATGGGCGGCCTTAGACCGTCGCCCATGCTTGGCCTGATTTGCCCGACTGCGGTATTGCGGATGTGGAGAACTAGTGGAGCGGCTTCCCAGCCGCAAAGCCGGGGGCGGGCCTTCCGCAGGCGAGCCAGAACAGTAAGGGAGAGCGCTGCCGGGCTCGAAATGCCAAGTCCCCCCGGCGGCGCTCTTGTCTCAGACTGGGCACTGAAATCCCACTCCTGTTCAACTCTGCAATGATTATGCCACAGGTTGATGACAGCGGGCTTCCTCGACCGGTGGTCTGTGCTGGCGCCCACGTCGAATCCTGAGCGGCAGAGAAGCGGCCCCAGCCCGGGGCTGGCTAGGACTGGGGCCTTGCCTAGGCAGACGTGCTGACCATTGCCACTTTTTCCTGCTTAGAAATAGGCATGGGTGGTCTGCTTCAGATGGACACTCGCCTATTCGGCAAAGAGGCAGCCGCAGTTCTCCGGGCGAGAACAGATTGTGATTTTAATAAATCTTCGTTTGTTCCAAAAGCGTGTATTTATAAGCGGAACACCTAGAAGTAAGTCCGACCTCAGTGGTCGGCTTAGAGTCGGCCCCGGCTTCATGGGGGCTGGAAGGTGGGCCGGGGCCGCTCCGCCAGCTCAGGAGAGGAGCTAGCAAAACCTCCAATTTTCCGTCTGCGCGTTCGTTCCTCTAGCGAGCGCTCGTTGTCGCGAACTGAGGCGTTCTATTTCCCGCTCAGCGCGGCGGCGATTTTGCCTGCAATCAGATCCGCAGCCCGCTTGGCAGGATCGACCGCAATATGCGCGTAGCGCGCCGTGGTGCTGGCCTGACTATGCCCCAACAGGCGCCCGATAATAGGAAGGCCAAGATCGGAGCCCGCTCCGACGCTGGCGAAGCTATGGCGTAGGTCATGGATCCTGACGTCATCAATCCCAGCGCGCTTGCGGACTGCACGCCATGGTCGGTTTAAATCGAAGCGTGGGGTTTCGTCTTTCGTGCCGGCCGACTCACCTGCGATCACATAGACCCCGATCCGGGGTAGGGCGTCCAAAATCGCGATAGCGGGCGCGGACAGGACAACCGTCTTCTGGCCGGTTTTGGAATCCGGCAGGAATAGGAGGCCGCGGCCTGCGTCGTATTCCTTCCAGCGCAGATCAAGAATTTCGCGCAGGCGCGCGCCGGTGAACAGCAGCAACCGCAACGCTGCGGCGGCATGCTGATCGACCTTGGTAAGGCGGTTCTCAGGCTTGGGAGCGTGCTTGGTCTTCTTCGTCGGGTCCGGCTCCCACGGAATGCCAACCGTTTCGGCCTCGCGGAGAGCGTCACCAAGGCGCTGTAGTTCTTCCCCGGTCAGGTAGCGCTGCCGTTGCTTCTCGTCAAAATGCTCAATGCCAACGGCGGGATTCTCAGCGCCCTTCGGTAAAATCTTCTCCCTCAGCCCGAACGCCCAGATGGTACCGATTAATGCCACAACGCGGTTCGCGGCGACTTTGTGCGTCTCGCCTATCCTGTTGTGAAGGCGGCTAACGTCGGAGTGTGTGACAGCCGTGGCTTTCTTCCTGCCGAGGGCAGGGCGAATGTGGTTTTTGATATACCCACCGTTCAACCGAATGGTCCCAGCCTTCCGCTTCGGCTCAAGGTGCTTCGTGGTGAACGCGTCGAGCAATTCATCAACCGTTTCGGCCTTCCTGGCGGTGCCGCGCTCAGCGGCTGGGTCGGCGCCCAGCTTCACCTTGGCAAGTAGCGTTTCAGCGGCTTCCCGGGCCTTCTCAGGCGACAGCGTGGCAGGGGTACCAATCACCATGCGCCGCTTGCTGACGCGCCTACCGCCTTCGCCTGGCCGATATTCGACTATCCAAGAGAGGGCGCCATTGGCTGTGGCTTTGACGCCAAACCCCGTCAGGTCGGAGTCATAGAAAATCGTTGTTTTCGTAACGGAAGGCAGGCCGGTAACGGCACGTCGTCCAAGCTTAAGGATTGGCATTGCTTCCCCCAGAGTCGCCACCGAGTAGCCACCGTATCATGTATTGAGCGGAAACGAGGGGAAAGCAAAGGAAATGGGTGCTCGTTTTTATATAATGATATCAATCGATTAAAATGTGAACGGAAACCAGAGCCACCAAGGGGCACCAACCGGAAAACAGTCTGATAAGTTTTGGGTACTGCAGGTCGTTGGTTCGAATCCAGCTGCCCCGACCAATCAACCCTTTGAAACTGCCTATACATTTTGACTCCCTGTTCGACGTCATTGCGCCCGCGCTACCCCGGGGAAGCACCGGGGAAGCACGAGCGCGGATTCTAAGCCTTTCGGGCGGCTTGTACACCGCCCCGGGGCGGCTCTTCAGTTCAAGTGCTGTTGGCTTTCCGCCGCGGCCTTTGCCTCCAACATTTTCATCGCGGCACCCAAAGTCACGGCGGCATCGATTTCGACCAGGTTGCCGGGTAGCGGGCGGAATTGGCCGGCCGCCTTTCCCTTGAGAGGCGCCAGCATCGCCGCGGCGGTCGCCGAGCTCACGTGGCACCGGATCAGGGCGTTCCCACCCTCAATGGCCAGGATTAGGTCGGTCCCACGGCGGGCGAGCATGGCGCCGAGGTCATTCGAATTCGTCGAGGTGCGGAGGGCGATTGAGCTGCGCATAGTGTTTTGCCTTTCGAGCAAGATGCGAGTCCAGGGGCGAAATGACCGACACTAGGCGGCCCCGCGCACCTTTGGGCGTGCGCCTTGGACATACGCGCGCGGCCCCTGGACAAGAATTGTGATTTGCCGCTTACCGGATTGGCTATCGGCTAGTGTGTTGGGCTTTCGACCCGCAATCAGGATGCGCTCAGCTGAAAAATCGACAACGAATATTTTGTCTGGAAAAGTCTAATACGTAAAACCAGACGGCTAAGAGCTTATTCGGATTTGCGCATCTATCGATTTGATCGCTTTTGTCGGGTTTTTCGACCGCGCATCAATCGACAAGAATCGCCCGGTCTCGAACCAGTTTTCGCGCAGAAACTATTGATTGGAGTCAGCGACTTACCTTCATGCCCTGCCAGTTGGAGGAGTGCAAAATCCGCGGCCCTGTGTGAAGCGATGGTGACCTGCCCCTGCCGATTTCCTCCGGTTGAAGTTAGAGTCCGGCCCTCTGAAGGACGGACAGATGAAGCGAGCCAAGTTTACGGAAGAGCAGATTATTGGCGTGCTGCTTGAGCATGAGGCAGGTGCGAAGACTGCCGATTTGGCGCGGAAGCATGGCGTCTCTGAAGCGACGCTGTACAATTGGAAGGCGAAGTTCGGCGGAATGGACGTCTCCGAGGCCAAGCGGTTGCGGCAACTCGAGGACGAGAACGCCAAGCTGAAGAAGCTGCTGGCCGAGCAGATGCTGGATGCTGCGGCGCTACGCGAGCTTTTGTCAAAAAAATGGTAGGGCCCGTCGCCAAGCGCGAAGCCGTCGCGCACCTGCAGGCCGCCATGGGTCTGTCGGAGCGGCGGGCCTGCAGCATCGTCGGCGCTGACCGCAAGATGGTTCGCTACCGATCGTGCCGACCGCCGGACACCGAACTACGCGGCCACTTGCGCGAGCTTGCCAATGCCCGTCGGCGGTTCGGCTACCGCCGGCTGTTCGTGCTGCTTCGCCAGCAGGGCGAGCCGTCCGGGCGGAACCGGATCTACCGTCTGTATCGAGAGGAAGGCCTCAGCGTGCGCAAGCGCCGGGCCCGCCGCCGCGCCGTCGGCACCCGAGCGCCGATACTGGTCGAGGCTCGGCCGAACGCCCGGTGGTCGCTGGATTTTGTCCACGACCAGTTCGCCAGCGGCCGTCGCTTCCGGGTCCTGAATATCGTCGATGACGTGACCCGGGAATGTCTGGCGGCCATCCCCGACACCTCGATCCCGGGGCGGCGGGTGGCACGCGAACTGACGGCGCTGATCAATCAGCGCGGCAAGCCGGGCATGATCGTCTCCGACAACGGCACCGAGTTCACCTGCAATGCCATGCTGGCCTGGTCGGCGGAGAACAAGATCGACTGGCATTTCATTGCGCCGGGCAAGCCGACGCAGAACGGTTTCTGTGAAAGCTTCAACGGCCGGATGCGGGACGAGCTTCTCAACGAAACCTTGTTCTTCGGCCTCGATCACGCCCGCGCCAAGATTGCGGATTGGGTCGGCGACTACAACGGCCAACGCCCGCATTCCTCGCTCGGCTATCTGACCCCTGCGGCCTATGCCGCCTACCTCACCGCAACGTGCGATCGGCTCCGCAACCCCGACCAGCTCCGCCAATCGCACGTTGCTCACACCGCGCCAAACGGCGTAACATCCGCCGAGACTCTAACCGCTACTGGGTGAAACTTCAGGGGCAGGTCACCGGCTTGGTGTCCGAAGGCCGCAAGGCGCTCTCGCTAATTTTGAGATTCCGGAGAATTCAGGGCTTCATTCATTGAGGGTCGTCGGCGATGTCAGCCAAAATGCCGCTGCGCTCTAACGGATCGATCACTTGCTTATTGAGGACCTCTACGGCGCACCTCTTGAGAACCTTCTTCACCAGCTTGTATTTTTCCAAGTAGAACTTGAGTCCACGAACTGTCTTCGTGTTTTTTGGATCGCGTTCCAGCGTCACACCTTTGGTCGCCGCGGCAATATCCTGCTTGAGGCTGGTAAGACCACTTTCGAAGGATTCATCTCTGCATTTCTTGGCGTAGTCTTCCGGGTCGAGGTCGGTAATCTCTTGCGGCTGCTCTTGCTTGGCATCGGCTGCCGCAGACGAAGGCGTCTCTGCGGGCGAATTCGCTTCCATCCGGGATGGCCGCTTCTCAGGAGTTTGAATTACCGGCTGTTTGACCCGTGAAGGGTCTATCTTCGCATGCTCCAAACTCACTGATGCGTTCTCGAGCGCTTTCTTGAAGTCGGGGGAGATATCCGCGATCGCATCCAATGCGCGCTTCGATCCCGCCACGGTGCCCGATGCAACTTGCCCAGGCTTGACCGGCTGAGTGCCGGGGCCGTGAGCCACAGCAGCGCTTTTTGGGAGAGGCTCGTCGCACTTCATAGGTTTGAGCTCTACGCCGTCGATCTTGCCGCTTACGCCGCTGCAATCTTTAGCCGGTTTGGCCGACTTTGCGTTTTGGCCGTTCACGCCAGCGGCTACACTGGGTGCAGTCGGAGCCGGATTGGCTGGCGCGGCAGGTGCTCTACCAATGCGCACGGCTCTCGCGATTCCCCCATTCGCCGTGATGGAGCCATTAGGCTGTAGAGTGTAGACCCACGACCCCATGCTCGTGTTGTAGCTCATGTTATTGCCAGCGCAGGTCCAAGTACCCTCTGCCTGACAGGCCGCGTGCTCAGTACAGATGGCTCTTCCGTCAGCGGTGAGTGTCCCCTTGTTTCCCCCGGAATGCCGCCATTCGCCTATGAACTTGGAGGCGCAGCTCGCTGGCGGAGCGGCAAAGGCGGGTGTCACTGAAACGGCGGCTGCAAAGGGCAGGAAAAGAATGAAGCGCACTGAAATCCCCCCAGAAAAAATACGATCGGACGTTATCGGCAGTCAGAAGTCCCTTCAAGGACCTCGATGAACTGCCAGCCGGGACCTATCAGCAAGAAAATGTTTGTCCACGGAGGCTTGCACTCAGCAAGACACGCTGGCCAGGCGGTCCAGCGGGTCTGCTGGTCGACCGGTGTGGACGGCTGCGGTTCTCCGCAGGGCGTTGGCTAAAGCACCTCTGCCCGAACTTGGGCGACGCCACGATCGGTGATTCCTAAGCTGCGAGCGGCGCCAAGCGAAAGGTCGATGACGCGACCGCGAACCCATGGTCCGCGATCGGTGATACGAACGACCACCGATTTACTGCTCTCCAGGTTAGTGACGCGAACATGCGTGCCAAACGGCAGATTGCGATGAGCTGCAGTTAACGAATTCCGATCGAACGTTGCGCCGCTCGCTGTCTTCCGTTTCGAATACGAGTAGAAGGAAGCCTTCCCGGAAAACACCCGGTTGAAAGATTGAATACCGGAACGATCTCCCGAACTGGGCGCCAGCTCGTGCCCGATAGGAGGTTGTGTCTGGGGGCTCTGAGTGGTCTGCTCCGGAGCCTCAGGAGCGGGCTCGGCGTGCGCCTTTGGAATGATGGACCATCTATCATTGAAGTCTTGTGCTGCAGCAGAGTCTACATGCGCCCATATCCACGCCGGTACTGTTGCAATTGCGACTATTCTACAAAGAAGATGCATGGTCGGCCTCACTACAATTATTAAGCAGAAAGACAATGCGATCTTTTGAGGCGTGTTCCTGAACACGCTTTTCCTGTGTGGCAAAAGGTGAATGCATACCGACGTCATCGAGTGGATAGCGATATTCGCGAGAAGCAATTGCAGCAGCGCGGGGTCTCGTTGCAGCGCATCACGGGCGCACCTGTCAGGGTGGGGCGCGTCATCTGGCCGGACGGGTGTGCGTCAAACGGGCCATTTGGATTTTTAACGCAGAGGGTCTCTGAGTGACGATCCTGCGCCGTAACCTTCTGCTCACTTTCGTACTCTAAAGTTACATCCACGGACGTCTACGCCGCTTCGCCGACGGCACCCACCGCGCAATCCCGCGCTCTTCCTCTCACCCCGCCGGCGGCAGATGTCCTCAACCCCCTACAACCGACAGAATTCCTTTGCGCTGTTCAGCGCTGAAAATCCATCTAAGCAGCAATCCGGGACCGACCTGGATGCAGAGTTCAACGCCGTAAAACTGGCGATGGACGACACCCAACAGAACCTGGCCAAGATCCAGGACGACGATGGTGCTTTGAAACGGGGAAGCGTCGGCAAAGCGCAGTTCGACAGCAGCGTGTCGTTGGGTTTCAGGGCCCCGGCGCAGTGGGCGAGCGGCGTTAGCTACGACGCGAACATCAGCACCGTCTTTCGAAACTCCATCTTTTACATCGCGAACACCACCCACACGTCTGGAGCGTCGTTAGAACCCGAGAAGTGGGATGAGATCGCCGACTTCACCGCGGCCGCTGCCATTCCGGACGGGTCCATTACGTCAGTGAAGCTGGCCGCAGGTGCGGTTGCGGGCGATAAGCTGGCTGACGGCGTTGTGGCGAATGCGAAGCTCGCAACGGGCTCGGTGGCCACGAACAAGCTGGCCGACGGCAGCGTAATTACGCAGAAACTGGCCGACGCAGCCGTCAGCTTCTCCAAGCTTGGCGCTGACGCGGATCACATCATCCCTGCCGGCCTCGGTCCGTTGCCATGGTCGTTGCCGACGCTGCCCTCTGGTTGGGATTGGGCTGACGGTGGAGTGTTGCTGACGAGCACCGCTTTCCCGACACTCCGGCAATCTCTGATCGACGCCGGCTTCCCACATGGCCAGGACGGCTCCGGCAACCCCAAGAAGCCGGACGGGCGCGGGCGCGTCATGGCCGGCGCCGACGGCGGCGCGAACAGGCTCACGTCAAGCTATTTGGGCTCGTCCGCGGTTCTGGGCGCCGCCGGAGGAGCAGAAAGCGTCACGCTGAGCGCAGCCCAGATGGCTCCACTAAATATTAGCGGAACGACTAGCGGTTCCCTGGCAGTTTCGGGCAGCGCCAGCGCCGTCGTTGGTGACAGCGGCGGCGGCGGTATCGGCGGTGGCGGTAACTTCGGCCATCAGCAAACCATCGGAGTCGCAGGTTCCACTTCCGGCTCTCTTAGCGTTTCAGGCTCGACAACTAACGCCGGCGGGCAAGCGCATAAGAACGTTCAGCCTACGTTGGTCTGTAACATGATCATCAAGGCGCATTGACGATGCCGCAGATCATCGACTTCGAAGGTCAGCGTCACGAGTTTCCAGATGACTTCACGCCGGCGGACATCCAACGTGCACTAAGCTCGATCCCGCCGGTTCAGCCTCAAGCGCAGAACGTCTCTCCCAAGATCTCATTTGACGACCTCATTCCGCCGCTTCCTCCGGGCTTTCAGCTCGACGGGCCGCCCCAGCCCGCGGCGCCACCTCAAGCGGCGGTGCCCGCGCTGCCGCCCGGCTTTACGTTGGACCAAGCGCCCGCGGCGCCGCAGACGGCCGTTCCGGTGACGACGCCGAGCGGCCGCATCTACGTGGCGCCTGCGGACGTGCCGCAACAGCCCAAGCCGATCGACCGCCCCGCGTCGCTCCTTCCGAGCAGCGTCGGCGGCGCCGTGCGCGACTTCACGGTTGGCGCCCAGGGCGTCGGCAAGGGGATCACCGACATCGTCACCGGCCCCTTCGATCTGGCGGCCGGCGCGCAAAACCTCATCACCGGCGGCATCAACAAGCTTGCGGGCACGAACATTCCGCCCGCGATCCCGGCGTCAAAGCTGGTTGAGAAGGCCACCTCGGTCCTCCCGGGCATTGATCCCGCCACGATGTCGTCGAGCGAGAAGCTCGCTTACGACGTCAGCCGTTTCGGCACTCAAGCCGTCGGCACCGGCGCCATGCTGGCGGCTCGAGCGCCGAGCGTCGCCGCTGCGACAACGCGGTCGGAGACGCCCGTCGGGCGTGTGCTCGATCACATGGCCAGGCCGTACACGGACGCGCCGACGCGGACACTGGTTGGGGATACAATCGGCGGCATGGGCTCCGGCGTCGCGGTGAACGCCGCAGATAACTACGTCCCCGAGCACGCTGTCGTCGGGGACACATGGCCAAAGGCGATTGCTAACGCGCTTGCGCCCGTCGTTGGAGCCGTCGGCGCGAACAGCCTCCAAGGCACTGCGGAGGGACTTGCGAGCCTGATCCGAAACATCGCGACGAAGTCCTTTGGCTCTGCTTCTGCGCCGATCCCGCTCAATCCGAACACCAGGGCGCCTTACAGCAGCGCTGACGTCGACCGGGCAGCCGCCAAAATCCAAGGCACCGCGTCTGGCCCGCCCCGTGCGCTGGCGCAGGACATCCGCGAGAACGCGGCAGCCTTGTCGAAGCCGACTGAGGCAGGAGTCGAGCCGTTGCAAGCCTCGGCCATGCCGACTTCCGGCCTCCTTTCACTTGATCCCGGTCTTATCGCCGCGGAGCAGGGCGCGCGCCTCAAGACTTCACCTGACTTCGTCAAGCGAGACCAGAACGTAAAGGCCGCCGCTGCCGAGCGTGTTGAATCCACGCGAGATCCGGAGGCTGACCTCGGGGCCGTGATGCGCCGCGCCGCCGCAGCGCGGGACGAGCGCATTAGCGCCGCGGAGAACGACATCCTCCAACGGGAAGATGCGACGCGAGCTGTTGATCAAATCCGGGCAGACCAAGGAGAACCGCTCAGTGCGCTGGCAAACAGCGAAGTCAAAGCAAACGCCTCGCGGCGCTTAGATGAGGCCCTCGTCGATCGTACCTACATCCCGGCTCGAGCCGAGAAGAACCGGCTGTTTGATACGGCGGCCGGGCGCCACGAGGAACTCCCCGCAGACGAGATATTCGGCGCCATCGATCGCGTCCGCCGTCAGGCGAGCGGGCTGGCCCCAGGCGTGCTGCCAGAGGACTTCATGCGGCGGCTGAATGCCCTTCGTCCACAGATAATTGAGCATCCGCCGGAAAGCGGGCAGATGGTCAACGTCGGAGGACCCGGCACCGCGCCCGGCGGCGATCTGGCCGATCTTCGCAAGTTCATCGCTCCCGCCATCGAGCGCGCGCAGTCATCTGGCAATTTCGATTTGGCCGACAACCTGCAAGCACTGCGGCGCTCCGTCAACCGCACGATCGAAGAAGCGCCCGGCTATTCGGAAGCAAATGCAAACTATCGTCAGTTTGCAGACCGCTTCCGACCCGAGCGCAATGACGAAACAGCCCGATTCACCCGCGAACTCGACCGGGGCGGCCAGAACGCTGACGGCGAGCTCAACAGGGGCTCAACGCCTCCGAGCGCTACGGCAGATCGGTTTTTGGCGGCGCCGGAGAAAGCAGCCAGCCTGACCCGCACGCTCGATGGGTCACCGGCGGCTCCGGCCGGATACGCGGCGCTTCGCGATTATCTTCGCGCGGACTTCGCCAAATCGGCCCTCAACAATGACGGCACGGTCAACTCGATCCGCGCGAACGCTTGGGGGCGAAACAATGCAGACTTGTTGGCGCAATTTCCGGCGGTACGGGGCGAGTTCGACGAGATCGCCGCCGCCGCACGTCGTGGGGAACAGATGTCCGCGCAGGCGCGATCGGATCTTGATGCTGCTCGCGCGGCCCGCGACGTGACAGAAGCTGAAATTGATCGCTCCGCTGTCGGTACCTTGTTTCGCGAGGATCCTCGCGACGTCGCGCAGAAGCTCCTCGGCGGCAAATACGACGCCGGCGCCAAGCTTGACGAGATCAACGCGCTAATCAAGAACGATCCCCAAGCGGTGCGCGGTTGGAAGGCTGCTGTATCCGAGGTCCTCGCCGACAAAGTCCAGGGCACTCGGCAGGTGGGCGAGACGCTCGAAGTTCAATTTGCCAGGTTGGCGCGAGAGTTCAAAGATAATGAAGCGCTGCTCGCAAAGACGTTCTCGCCAGAAGAGATGAACAATCTCCGGCAGGCGCACAAGATCCTGTCGTACTTCAAGGAGGCGGAGAAGAGGGCGACCGCTGGGTCGGATACTGCCGAGAAGCTCAACATCCCCGGATGGGCGCAGCTGGCGGTACGCCACTTCAAAGGTGATCTCGCCGGCGGCGGCTTGATAAAGCGATTCAAACTGCTGCTCGAGATGCTCCCGTCTAGCAAGCAGAATGCGGATGAAATCGTGCACTTGGCGTGGTTCGATCCGAACGTAGCCTCGTACCTCCTGGAGCGACCAGTAAAGAACCCGAACGTGGCGCAGTACAATATTGACTTGCGCCGCCTCATCGCAGCAGCGAACGCGTCGCGCGAGAACTAAGGAGCTTACATGCCGTCGATCGCAGCTTACGACCTCAGCGAACAGCAACGCACTTTGGTGCGCCTTATCGTGAACGAAGGTAAGCGACCCGAGGAGGCCGCAGAGCTCGCCGGCTATCATCCGAAGTCCGTTTACAAGACGATGCGCCTGCCAGCAGTCGCGGCGGCGATTTCGGAATCGATCCAGCTCGACCTTGCTGTGGTTGGCGCACCACTGGCTTATAGGGTGGCGAAGTCACTGCTGCAGGATGCCAGTGTTAGTGCTCGTGTGCGGGCGGACCTTTCAATCAAGGTCCTTGACCGGGCAGGGCATATTGCGCCCACTCGCAAGGACTCGTCGTCGCAACAAAAGGCGCTTTCCGAGATGTCTCGCGATGAGCTCGCAGCGTTCATCGAACGCAATCAGGCCGAGATCGATAAGGTTGAAGGCGAACTAGCGTCGAGGGCGAAGGACGTATCCTATCTGGGATAGCGAGTATCGCGAGTTCCATACGTCGGCTTGAAATCTTGTTAACCGTCTGGCGGCAGGATGCCGCTCCGAAATCGGAGGAGCACCATGTCTGATCTGGAACAAAACATTCGCGAGCGCGCCTACCAGCTTTGGGTGGAGAACGGCTGCGAGCAGGGTAAAGCCGAGATGCATTGGCTAGACGCTCAGCGCGAGGTTCTTGCAGCCGCACTCGGAGGCGTCGCTCGTGTGTCCAATGCCGGGACTGGCAAGTTGAAGACCAAGGCCGCGGCGCCTCGCAAAAAGCGGCGAGCTGCCTAGTGCTCAACGCGTTGGCCGTTGCGCGTCCTGCGCCAAACGAAGGTACCCATGAGCTCAGTTGGTCCGGCCGCCGGACTGGGCCTTCCTGGGTGAAGCAACACCTCGGTCCCGACGGGACCTCGCACGAGCTTCAGGTTCGATCCCGTTCTGCTGGTCGAATTTCCTGATCCAAGATTCGCCGCGGAAGGGAAGCCATCAAAGGTTTCCTTCGTGGAACCTAAGTACCTACCCTGCATCAGGTATTCGGTCGATCTCTCACCGGGTGTTGCAGGCTCGCTACAGCAAAGACAGACGGAGAGGCTAAGGTTTTGGCGGCAGGTGGGGGCATGCGTCGTCCTTTCAATTTTTCCTTGGGGAGAACTCTATGAGAAAACTTCTAGTCACTGCGGCGGCCGGGGCACTGGCCCTCGGCCTATCGGCTCCCGCCAGCGCGGCGGACCTGGCAGCGCGTCCCTACACCAAGGCGCCTCCGATGGTCGCCGCTATTTATGACTGGAGCGGCTTCTACATCGGCGCCAACGGCGGTTGGGGCTCAAGCCGCAACAGCTGGGATTCGGTTGCGCCCTTCCTGGTGGGCCCCGAAGGCTCGCACGATGCGACTGGCGGAGTTGCGGGTGGTCAGGTCGGTTATCGCTGGCAGACTGGGACCTGGGTGTTCGGCCTCGAAGCGCAGGGCGACTGGGCCGACTTGCGAGGCAGCAACCTGAGCACCCTGTTCGGACCGGGCTTCCGCAACGATTCACGAATCAATGCCTTTGGTCTGTTCACGGGTCAGCTCGGGTGGGCCACCAACAATGTCCTGTTCTACGTCAAGGGCGGTGCGGCCGTGACCGATAATCGCAACCGGATCTATTCGACTGCGACTGGCGCTGTGCTTGCTACCACCGGCGATGACACCCGTTGGGGCGGTACCGTCGGGGTGGGCCTGGAATACGGCTTTGCCCCCGGCTGGTCGGCTGGTGTCGAATACGACCATCTGTTTATGCAGGATCGTACCCTCGCATTCACGGGTCCCGCGGGCCTAGCATTCGGTGCGGATCGCATTCGTCAGGACGTCGATCTCGTCACGGTTCGCGTGAACTACAAGTTCGGCGGCCCCTCTATCGGACGGTACTAAATCGTTCAGCTCTTCCGTTCCAGTCAACTGGCCCGGCCGCATTGCGGTCGGGCTTTTTTCTTGCTGCTTGGTTTCTTGTGTTTGGTAACCTGTGAATACAAGCCGAACTGAGCCGCTTGGCAGAGTGGGCGAATTCGTCATGGTTGCACTACCGCGATCGTGTTCGAAACCGGCTGCCTAGCTCCCTCGTTCTCCGCAACGAGCCAGGCGACGGCTTAAGCTCCTCCAAGCCCGCTTCGATGATAGCAAGTTCGTCCTGAACGGCTTGAATGGCGTTCGCGGGATCGATACCCGAGACGGCCTGCAGCTCGCCCAGCATCTTGCGCCGATGCGCGAGCAATTCTGCGAGAGCGCGTCGATCCTTGCCCCTCACATGACCTGCGACAATCAACTCCATGACTTTTGACATTCCGCATCATCTCCGCAGCCAATCATTGGTGCAAGCAAACTCCCGCCAAGCCGACCTGCGTTGTCGGTACTGATCTCCTGCCGGCGGGCGCGCCGCAGCGGCGTTGGTACCGAGAAGGATTCACCACCGCGTTCGCTTCCTGTTCGGCTGCCGTTCTCGTTGACGTTGAAAATACAACCTGGAATCGCGATTGCGGTTGTATGAGAGAACGCCCGGGAACGCCGCTTCGGCTGCGCGGTTGGAGAGTCACGAATAAGGTATGCCCCGTCGTCGGCTCCCCAACACCGGCGGCGGACTTTTTGTGAGTTGCGTTAGTGGCAAAGCGTACCCGGGCACCGGCCAAGAAGCCGCAGGCTGCCATGTCGGGCTTCATCAGCCCTCAGCTTGCGACCTTGAAGATGAAAGCTCCTTCGGGGGCTCAGTGGATTCACGAGGTCAAATACGACGGCTACCGCGTCCAGCTTCACATCGACGGCGACGACCGGAAAGCCTTCACTCGTAACGGGCACAACTGGGTCAACAGGTTCTCGGTCATTGCTGGTGCCTTCGACATTCCGGGGCAGGCGATCGTCGACGGGGAGGTGGTCGTCATCCATGAGGGGCGAACCAACTTCTCCGAACTCCAGGCGGACCTCGGCAGAGGCGACCAGGACCGGCTGGTTTACTTCGCCTTCGATCTTCTATGGTTGGACGGCAAGGACCTTCGCAGAATGGCTCAGCTTGCCCGCAAGGAGCTGCTGAAGCAGCTGATAGACGAGAACGGGCTTGAAGCCCCCGTTTTCTACAGTGAGCACCATGAAGGTGACGGGCAGGCGCTGTTCGAGGCGGCCAGCAAGCTGAACTACGAGGGCATCGTCTCCAAGCGGGTTGATGCGCCGTACCGGTCGGAGCGGGTTGAAGCCTGGCAGAAGATCAAGACCATCCAGCGCGAGAAATTCCCCGTCGTTGGTTTCGTCAAGGACCCGTCCGGCGTCGCCGCGCTCTACCTCGGCAAGCAGGAAGGGAAAGAGCTGCGGTACATGGGGAAGGTCGGGACGGGCTGGAGCCGGACGAAATCGGCAGAGATCCGCAAGGCTCTCGATACCGTCGTCAGCCCGAAGCAAAAGCTCACGAAGCGCATCAAGAAGCCGAAGGCGACCTGGGTCGAGCCGAAGTTTTACGCCGAGATCGAATACCGGGACATCACCTCTGAAGGCCTGCTTCGAGCAAGCTCCTTCAAGGGGCTCAGAAAGGGAACGCAGCGTTCCTGACGGCGTTTTCTCCACGTGTGAGTGGAGTACCGGTATGCCGGATCGCGTAACCCAGGCGGTAAAAGAAGCCCAAGCCATCCTGGCTCGCTATGTCGAGCCTGGCCCGAGGGACTGGAGAAGACGATCATTGACCTGCTGACCGTTCTTGACGATGAGCGGCTTGTCCAGGCGATGGAGGAGGAAGATGAGCGACAATCTCACCAAGCGGGACCAGCGCGACCGTAGCAAGATCAACATGCACGAAGACCTCTAGGTCAAGTATTGGACCAAGGCGCTTGGTGTCTCCAGAGACGAGCTGCAGAGGACAAGGTAGGCAATTCGGCCGCCGCGGTTCGCAAAGAATTGTCGGCGTAACCAAGGCGCGCGGTATGCTTGGGACCCGTGCACCTGAAATGGCGCTAAGCAGAGCCTACTGACTGCCTACCTGGAGCCCCCGGACATGGTGAAAAATGAGGGCAGTCACAGCCTATGAGCACCGTACGCTAACGCGACATGTCCCCTGTTTGAAACGTGCCAACGCCACAGTGACAAGTTTTCAGCAGTTTCGCGGAAATGTTCGGAGATGCGCACGTTGATGCGGTGGCAGGGTCTAGATGGAGAACAGCCATGCGAAAGCTTTCCTTGGCATTTGTTGCCGCGTTGCCACTCATTTCGATACCCGCTGCCGCGCAGCAAACGGGCGCGACGTCTCAGGCTGGTGTGAACCAAAACGTGCAAACTGAAGCCGACAAAGGCATCAAAACCCGCAACTCCGGTGAATCTGGCTATGTGGCCAATCAAGACAAGCCTGGCGCGGCTTCTCATGCGCCCGGAGAGACAACCAGCACGGCAGGAGCGACAACCGGTAACACGACACCCAACGATCAATCAAAGATCAACAGTTCGCAGGCCGACTACAATGCTTCCCTAAAGGACGGCTCCGCGCCGAAAAGATAGCGAAGCGAGACTGCTTGGAGAACAGGCGCTGCGAAGTTTCGAAACACATTGGTGATCGCTCGTTTCGCCAGCGCCGTAAAAACTGAACTCACGAGGGCCCTCGGGTTCGCCAATTAGGCCTTCGAGGGTGAAGAGTTGTCGGCCTTAGGCGAGAGCGACGTCTGGAGGCTCTGGCTGCGATGGAGATAGAGGCTCGAGGCCAATGAAACCATAGTCCAGCCTCATTTGAGACTGGAATCGCCGATCAATATCTCTCGCGCGCTAGAGCGGGGAGACTGCGAGACGTGGCGAATGAGCGGCGACGTAACGTCTATGCTGCGCAGATATTGGTCGACGGCAATCCTGTGCGGTGCAAGGTCCGATACCTCACGGATTGCTCTGCGATCGTCCAAATCGATAGCGCGCCTATCGTGCCCGCGGCATTTGGGCTGCGCGTTCCAAGTGCTGGCTTGAATATTGATTGCTCGGTTGTATGGCGTGATGAGCGCCGTCTCGCTGTGAAGTTTCTGAACTGAAGCTGCGCAAATATCCAACCACCGCGCGACGATGTTTGAGCGCGCCTTTATCTATTCTCGCGGCGAAAGGCACTTGGCGTGACTCCCGTCAACTTTACGAACACGCGGTTCAGCTGGGACGCATCGCTAAATCCAACCGCGAGGGCCACGTCGGCAATCGATAGATCGCGTCTCGACAACATCTCTTTTGCAAGGCCGATCCGCTCGGATAGCACATACTGATAAGGCGAAAGCCCAACTGAACGTTTAAACGCCCGAATAAAGTGGAACGGGCTCAACCCTACCAGACTCGCTAGCTCGGATATCGCGATTCCTTTCGAAATGTGAGCATGAACGAATTCTTTGATGCGTTTCAATTGAAGTGCAGTTAGACCTCCGCTAGCTGGGCTCGGTTGCGCGTACTTTGGATTAGCGGCGAGCGGTAGTTCCCACAAAAGCAGTAGTCCGAGCGTCTCCGCATATGCAGGATCGTCTATGCCAGAGCCATCTAAAATGCTTTGGAGCTTTTCGAGGGTAGCTTTAAGATTGTTATTCTCGAAATACAGAGATGGAGGAATACTCGAGATATCGCTTGCATGGTGATCTGAAGAGGGAGGGGTGAAATGAACTGCAAAGATCGACGACACCCGACCTTTGAAACTATTCCAACCTTCCACGGAAGATCCGAGCGGCACGAATGTCAATTTATCTCGGACGTCGGTAAGCGTCGAACGGCTCCCCCCATTTATAGTCGTCTCGCCATCAGAGCGAACAAAATCATGCAGCGCCAAATAAGCTGCATCTCCCTTTACCCGGTACCCCAATTCCGTTGGCTGAATCCGAACAAGCTCGGCCGAGAACCACGACCAAGACATCCGTCTAACTAAAAACGGATAGTGTGCATCAGGGTGACGCTGATGCCACTCGATTTTAGCGCCCGACTCCAAACTACTTCCTCTAATACACAGTCTGTTTCGAAAAGCACATTGATGGCTGTTTCGAAATGTCAAAAATTGCGCGAGTTACGAAAAATTGCTCTAGACCGCGTTTGGATTGCAGCTCTTTATCATCACAACTTGCGCCTAATATCGATTCTTGCTGCGAAATTA
This sequence comes from Bradyrhizobium sp. BWC-3-1, assembly GCF_032917965.1. Lineage (NCBI taxonomy): Bacteria > Pseudomonadati > Pseudomonadota > Alphaproteobacteria > Hyphomicrobiales > Nitrobacteraceae > Bradyrhizobium > Bradyrhizobium sp. BWC-3-1. The sequence goes on along the minus strand of NZ_CP136625.1, from coordinate 4,879,746 downwards.
TTTCGGCCGTGGTCCTTCTGTTGCAGATCAAACGAGTGACTTGTACCGGAGTATATTGTCGCGCAGCGCGAGAAACAATTTTAGGTCGTAGAAGTGCTTAAGTTCGCCAAGGGCCACTGGCTCTTTGTTTTGCCATTGGCGAATTTCGCCGTTTTTTACACCGGCCAGAATGTTCTCGGCCTGCTTTGGGCGTCTCCCGATCTCGTCGTCACCTTCATTGGCGCGCTGACGCTCTCAGTGGTGAGCTATGTCATTGCCTATCTGCTGATCCCTGTCGAATGGGCGGGGTTGATGTTGCGCGCGGAGTGGCCGCCGAAGGCGCTTGAGTGGCTGTGTCTGGCCATCTTAGCTGGATTCATCCTGGTGATGGCGCTGGCTTGCATCACGGCGGAGCACATTCCAGTCATCGAGGCTTTCAAGGGAGCGCCGTCGGACCAGCTGTTCGGCGATCGCAACAATTTCCTGCGCGAACGTGTGGGGCCGGGCCAGCTGCTCAACTACAGCCATGCGATCCTGACGCAGGGCCTGATGCCTTTCGCGCTAACCTATGCTTTCTATGCGCGCTTGCGCTGGCGATTCTGGGCGCTCGCCCTTCTGGCCATGGCCCTGGCCACGACGCTGGCGAAGTCGGCCTTCATTGCGATCGCCTTGCCGTTGATCGCTCTGTTTATAATGCAGAAGCGTTGGCGCTCGGCTGCGGCCACGTTTGCCGGTTTCGTCGCAAGCATCGCGCTGATGTCCGTCCTCGCCAGCGGCGTGGTCGGCGCCTGGATGGCGAAGGCGGAGGGACAGAAGGTCGCTGTGCGTCAGGTGGAGCTGCCGGCGGACACACCAGCGCAATACAACGCATTCGGCGAGCGCAACGTGGTGGCGCTGCTGACGAACCGCGTCGTGTGGATTCCCTATGCGACGGCTCTCGACTGGTTTCGTTATCAGCGGGAGCGTCTTGGCGGCGGCTATGTCATGGGCCGCTCGATCCGTCCCGTGGCGATGCTAATGGGCCGTGAGCGGCTCCACCTCGAGAAGGAGGTGGCGGCGCTGCAATGGGGCGTTTCGGCCGGAACGACCTCTAACGCAGTGTTCTTTGCGGACGCCTGGCTGAATTGGGGTGTGCTCGGTGTGATCATCTATTCGGCCTTCTTCGCCTGGACGATACGGATGATCGAGACGACGGAGTTTCAGCCGTTGCTCGCGGCGGCGGCCCTGCCGGTTTGGCTAGCCTGCGTCTCGGCCCTCACGCCGGTTTATTTCTCCGGCGGGCTCGGCTTTCTACTGTTGTCGGCAATGACGCTGCGCGCGCCAGCAGTAGCCCTGCAGGTGGCGGAGCGGCGCCGGGCGGCACCGATCGGTCCGGAGGAGCGCGACAATGCGCCAGCCTGATAGTTGCGGCCGCGTGCCTCCCGCGCAGCCGGTCAGTGTCGCCGAGGCGTGGGTGATCGCCCGACTTGCGTTATGTGCCGGCATCGCTCTTGGCTTTGGATGGGGCGTTGCCGTCGCGCTCGGCACTGGCCGGATCGGCGCGTGGCTTCGCGGCCAGCTGTGAGGAGCTGGGATGCGCGTGAGCGGCGCCGCCGAGTGAAAAGAGATCTGAGGGAATTTCGCTGGTTGGAGAAACTTTGCGTCAGCGAAGCCGAATTCGCTACATCGGATCCCGCGCGCGTCGGACTGCTAAAGGTGGCCGAGGACTTGCGGCGCGCTTCGGCTGAGCTCGAGGCCGAATACGGGCAGCCCGCGGCCATGGCGTGGACGAACCCAGGAGTTCTGTCGCTCGTCAGCCGGTTCGCTTGGACGCTGCTTCTCACCAGCCTCATCCTGTTCGTGGCGCTTTACCTGCCTTGGTAGTTCCGACCGAGAGCGCTCCATCAGTGCGGGATTCGGTCATATTGCACGATATAGGCCGGCCTGTCGCCCTAGTGAAGAGCGAAGCGATCTCCTCCAGGTTATCATCCTCTTCGGATAAACGCCGTCGATTCCGTGCTCAATCATGCCGGAGGAAGCGATGGAGGTGAATGCGAGGCGGTGCTGAGGTGAGGGTGGCAACCAGCGCGAGGCCGCTTGCTAGCGCCGCTGCCGTTGACCCTGTCTTTTTCGACAGGTGCGGGCCGTCCTGAGATGTGGACATGATCGCGGCTAAAGGACGAGGGCCGCGGACATGCGACATTACTATTTTCCGATCTTACACAACGGCGAGACACAGGCGGACGATGTGGGAGAGCTATTTCGCTCCGCTGAGCTAGCTATCCAGTACGGCGCCCGCGTCGCTCGAGACATCGCCAGCGATCCCGATTGCGACCATGATGCGGGCACGATCGTGCTCGTCGTTGACGGCTCCGGTGCTGAGGTCGCGCGGCATAGAGTTGAAGAGCAGCCGAACGATGGAGGCCAGCCAAGCTCAGGCCGCGAGGAGGGGCCGGCGGCGTGAGGGACCGCAGTCGCGAGTTAACAAGACGAGGGGATTTTGGTCCCAGTTGGCCGGTTAATCAGGTGGAGCGCAGGCGGTGCGTGTGTTGGGTCCTCGCTGAATGTGAGCCGCAGAACGGGATCTCCTCCAGCCTGGAAAATTGCTCATTACGCGCGGCCTCCTCATTAGCTTCATCGATATTGGGCGGATTGCTCTGAACCGCTGACCACGTGAAGGCGGAGCTTGACGACGCCCTCGGTCATGCCAACGAGCTGCTTGATGAAGAGCGCGCGGAGGTAGCCGCCAGACGGTCGGCGGCGGTTCTGCGGGCGGCGGAATAACCCGCCTGCATCTGAAATCGTTTCGACTTTTGGCGCGTGCCCCCGCCGGCTCGGGCCTTCCGCAGGCGAACCAGAACAAAAGGGAGGAGAGCGCTGCCGGGCTCGAAATGCCAGTCCCCCCGGCAGCGCTCTTGTCTCAGACTGGGCACTGAAATCCCACTCCGGCTCAAATCGGCAATGATTATGCGGCTGATGACCGCCTTGCTCGCCCGCCGGTCACGCTGGCGCCGTATGCACAGGAAGGCGTCCGCCGACCTCCTCAGCTGTGGCACCGCGCCAAAGTGCGAGAGCAATTCCGCCTCTTCGTCCGGCAACCATGGACGCCTCGATGCGCGATTGTTCGTCTTGTGCGACGCCCCCAACGCCTAAGTCCGCGGCGGCGCCGGGAGCCGCGGTGGGTCGGGAAACCGAGTTGGCTGCTCCGAGCGCGGCGGCGCCGGCAAGCGGCTGGTCTCTGGCGCGCGATTACCGCGCGTCATCCACGCTGCCAGACGAGCGTAGCTTCGCCTGAGAGCCGGAACGAACCAAGCAGATGCGTCCTCGTGATCCATGCCGCAGGAGAATATCTATGAACCATTTAGGAAAGATTGCCGGTTGTTCCTGATTTGTAACTGATCGTAAACCATGCGATGGCAACAAACGGCCATGGAAGCCGAACACCCGCTTGAAGCGATAGGTCAAGACATCGGTCAGGAGGAAAGGCGCAGGCCCCTTCTCAATCAGCATCACCGGCAAATGCTCGATCCTCTTCGTGACCGCGATTGGGTGTCTTCTTCGAAGCTTACCGACCACCCCGGAACAAAGCTCGCCCTTCTACGAAACGGATGGATGGAGCGACGCTCAACCGGCAAAGGTGTCGAATATCGTTTGACCGAAGCCGGCCTGACAGAACTTAGCCGCCCCCGATAATCCGCAAACCCGGTGGGAAACGACCAACGTGTCACAGGCCATGGAATTGATCGTCGCTAGCTACGTCAAGGTGCGGGACCGTCGCGCGCTGACGGAGTTGCTGGCGCATCGGTGCAAGGTGCTCGCTGAACTGCAAGCTGTATCAGGCATCAACCCCGAAAACGCAGTAAGGGCGATCCAAGACGAACTGGCTGTGATCGAAGCTGGCCTCGAAGAACTTAAACCTCCGCCCGGTTCGCTCCCTGAGAACGACTGGAGCTAGGGATGCGCGTTAACAAGATCAATTGGGACAAAATCGGCCGGGTGACGGAGCCGGGTCGATACAGGTGCTTTTTCGGATATCTCACCGTCACGCCTGACGACCTCGATGTGTGGGCACGCTATCCGGACGCGGCGTTTACTTTGGTCACGAAAACGGCGGATGAGCAGTCAGTTGGCGAAGAATATCGTCTCGGCGCCTTCGATATCGGAAATCCTGAACAGTAGGACGCACGCGATCGCCACCTGCGACACTGCCTCTATCGGCGCGGTCTCCAATAGGATCACGTTCGGCGCTACCTCGCGGATCGTGAACGGAACCGCTAGCGGTCGAGAACCCGAGGCATTGGCCCGGCCCCATCGTGATCTGTGGCTGCGCGAGCCCCTCTATTCAGACCGCTTTGCCACTTCGGCTGCGAGCAAATTCCGCTCTTGCAAATGAGCCTTCTGGGTCTCAATCAGGGCATCGAGGATGGAAAACGCGAGAGCGAGATCGCGTCCTTCGCGCTTGAGGTGGGCGATGACCCTCTCTTGCTGACTGATGAGTTGCTCGCCTTCGCGAAGATAGCGTTCGGCGACGATCAAACGCGCGCCCAAATTCGATAGCCGCCGCTCCTGCCTCCGCTCCGGCTCAAACCGGGCGAGACGCCGAGGACCGCACCAAACCTCGACTGGGTCGTTCGCCACCGCGGCAGAGCCCAGCTGTAGAGCCTCTTCGGCGTTATTGCAGTCGATTTCGTGCGCGTTCAGCGTGCTACCGCAGTCGTCGAGCGTGAAGATATAGCAGCGCATCGAAGTTTCGCAGCTCTTGTTCAGTCACGAATTCCGACGAAGACCCAGACGTTCCTTCATTGGGCATTCACTGGCTCAGTACCTTCAGACCTTCCGTCGCGGCTTATCGGTTCCCGAATTAACTTCCAGCGAGGACATCAAGCTTAATCCGCGGTTTCGATTGCACCGGGGCTCCTGAGCGCTAGCCTCCCTGCACCGGACATTGCGCCGTCCGGGTCCACCATGCCGAGGCCGTCGCGCCAAGATACTCGACGCGGCGGCTTCGTTTATCCGTTGCAACGCTATGAGCTTCATTTGGCAAATAAGCCCGACGGTGACCGGTCCGATCTCATTGAGATGCGACGACAGATCACAAACTTGCGCTCGCAGCACTCTGACAATCTTCTCGTCACATCGCGATTGAACCGCTTTCTCGTGAAGATTGCTTTTCTCTCAGAGCCAAAAGATGCGGCGCACGCTCGACATCTTCAGTCTGAATTCGCTCGGACGCTGCGTATTGTTGACGAAATCGTCTCACGAGGCCGGTCCACGAAGCGGCCAAAACGTAGTTAGGCCGCGGCCCAAGTAACACTAACGCACGGACGTTCTTGCGCTGATCCGGCCCTGCGCAGATGCTGGATGCAGTCGCGAAGTCGTCCTCGTTTCGCGTATCGGCGCCTTCGCGGCGAGGGGCCGCCGTCCCCCAGGTCTGCGGCCCCGCCCATGGGCGACCTAGTAAGCACGCCGCACTACTCGGGGCAGAGATGGCAATCTCAGAGTAAACCGGTGGGCAAGCGCGAGCACTGCGGCTTCGTCGGTTTCGAGCGCGATCTTCTGGGCGAGCATCACATCGCCAGCCGCCAGTGGACTTTCCGGAACGAAACACCAGCCGATCGCCGGCTGCCCTGATGCGTCGAGCTCTACAACATTGCTCAGGGTACCATATTGAACTCGATATCGTCTGCCGGTGTGAGAACCGGTGACTTCGAAATAATTGTTGGCATCGAATTGCGCGCGCTGCTCTGGAGATAACCAATCCCGCAGCAGACGCCGCGAACGCGCTTCCGGTCCATTTTGCTCAGTGGAGCTCCGATAAAGCTCACGGAGGGCACGGAAGCGCGTTCTGTTAGCGTCGCTGCGTCTGAACGGAAACATTGTCGCATCGCGATAGCTTAGCCGCCGACGAGACGCGGATAGAATAGTGTCTCATCTGCAGTGGGATCAAACGACCGTGTGACCTTCAGTTCACTGCCCGCCTTTCGCGTCGCGGCAGTAAACCCCTGATCAGCGAGCTGCTTAAATCGCCGTTCAGCCTCGGCGAGGCCCTTCGGATCAGTTTGTTCAAAGTAATGTCTGCAGTCGCCTGTGTGGTCCATAACGATCTGGGTAGCCATGGAAGAAGCTCCTCGTTCCATTAGCCCGCTAAGAGGAAGAAGAACCTCGCGGCTCCGAATAGTGTTCCCATTCTCGCCAAATTTCCTCGCACAATTTCGATCCGTCGGTCCCTGCCGCCGTCCTTCAGCCGACGTCGCTTGCACAAAAGGCCCCGGCGGGGTAAGGGATCGCGTTAAACGTGACGCAAGGCCCTAGGCCCCGAGCTGGACGGTGTTTCAACACGTCGCGTACCAACCCGCCAGGAAATGGAATGAGCGGCCATTGCGCGTTTTCCGCGTTGTCGTTCGCGGCGGTAGGTTTGGTCGCAGCTGTAGTATCGGCGACGGCCTTTTCCACCTCGGCGCGCACTCGCCGCGGTGCGGGCGGCGTCCTAAATCGCCTTGCATGACAAAGCTCGCACCGGAAGCGCGTCGGTGAACGGCGGCGTGGCAGGTTCTCGCTGATCGGTTCTATCATGTGCCGCAAGCCACCACCCGGGGCGTCTCAGGCTTGGCGGCAATATTCGCGTGTCAGATCACACGGGCCTCATATGTCTTGCGGAAGAATCGGGCCAAATCCCAGTCGATCGTGCGTGGCCGCGTCACGCTCGCGCGTCAGGTAGTCCGCCAGCAGTATCACGGCGAGGTGGTCGCTCGGCTCGATGCGCTCTTAGAGGTAAGCTTGCGAGCGGCTTCAGCCTCAATTGCGAGCCGGCAATCTCGGCGTGGCCACCGGCGAGGAGCCGCTCAACGACCCCATCGCTGATTACCTTGACACCGAAGCGCCAGCCTCCACGCGGCCGCCGCTCAAACGGGCCATGTTGGAGCAAACGCAGGAAATAGCGCTCATTGTAGTTCTTCTGGTCGGTCATTACTTAGCCCCGCCCCGTGCCGGCGAGCAGGACCGTGATTTAGCGCTTGCGATAAGTCAACCGGTCCGCGACGACATCTGCGGTTCCGGCCGGCAAGACGATCTCTAGGCACCGCGAAGCCGGGATCATGGGCGTCCCTGAGCGTGCCTCCTAGCCCGCGCGGGCCAAGTGCCAGCACCAGGGCGATGATCAGGAAAACGCAACGCCGATGCGTCCTTCCGACCGCCACACCGCTCGACAGGAAAGCTGGGACTGCGCGCTCGGAATGATCAGTGTGAACTCGTGCGGAATGCCAGATGCGCTGGGCACGTCCAGATTGGCGCCCAGATCGGAGAAGTTTCGGATGACGCAACTGAAGGCGCCTCCGGGAAACTCGATGAGTGCCGACTTGAATACACGTCGACGGCGAGCGGTTCGCTTTTCCATGGGGACGGGTTTTAAGCCAGCTTTTCTTACAGATCGATAAAGCTGTCGCGGAAAGTCGCGGCACAATTTGGAGGCCAAATACAGAAATCGTTTACTTAGGGCTGGTCGGACAAAGTGAGCCGAGCCTGCGCCACCATTCGCTTTTTTTGGCCAGCCGACGGAAGTGCGGCCGCCCGACCGGAGCAGAACCGGCATTTTTTCGGTTCGCTCGCGGATCGCCCGGAATTCGTAGAAGACTCGCTCGATGCGCGCAGAATCCGAATCAGACATGTGGCGACGATGCAGCCGCCCGAAGGGGAAGCCATTAAAGTAGGTTGCCCCCCCAAAAAATTCTGAAATCGATTAACCCAGGTCAGTGAACAGCGGATGCTCAGGAGGCGGAAACCGCGCGGCCTGTTCGTGTCACGCTGGCTGGTTATCTCACCAAAGGTAATCTTCATCTACCGACCAGCGGCGCGCGTAGGCCGGGTTCAACGCCCTGCCTCCACGTCCTCATGTGGCTGTTCTTCCCAGACCAACTCGCCGCATTCGCATTCGAAGATCCGGAGGAAGCCGGGTGGCTTTGAGTTCCAAATGCGCTCTATAACCCGTGTCGGTCGGTCGCACTTGGGACATCGGACGGAATCTTGTCTTGATGTCATAGGCACGTCTCGCCACTACGTGGGCAGACTCTGGACGCAGCTTTATGTTCCCAAGGAAGCCCGGCCGAGCAAGGCAAGGCCGCGCGGCTTAGAGACGGCCCCGGCTGGATTGCCTGGGGGGTCAAGGCCGGGGCCGCTCCGCCAGCTCGAAGAAGAGAGCTAGCGAGACAGCAAGCCGGGAAGTGATGCTAGGTTCCTACGGCTTTCAGCAGCCGCACGTAGGTACCGCTCTCGTGCAGCTCCAGCCAGCCCTTCTCGACAGCGCGCCTGATGCCGGCGCCGAACTCCGGGCCGCTTCCCTTGAGCGTGTAGAGGAAGGGATAGTTGATCTTCTCAATGTGGATGCGCCCATCCTGGACCGGCTCGATGCTCGGCGAGCTCGATCAGCTTGCGGGCTGCGGCTTGTGGATCGGCAAAAGGGCGTTCGGTGACGTGCTTCATCGCTGGAATCAAAACCTCAGGCGCCCATGCTTGGCCTGAGTTGCCCGCGACTGTGATGCCAGTTCGGGACGATATGCACAGATCCTGCGGCGCCGCACGCGGAGCAGACCAGGCGCAAGCCGACGCGCGACCACGGCTGACCCTGCGGGAGTGCGTCGAGCCGCACGTCGACCCTGCGATCGCAGCGCCCGTTTAGGCATTGGATGCTGCAGGTCACATGCCCGTCAGCCAACCATTCCGCAGGAGAGCGGGGCGGATAATGGCCGACCCATTTCGTGTATCGACGAGCACGCATGCCGCCATCAAAGCGGCATCGTAAGTCGTTCGCAAATTATCGATGCCTAGTGGGTTCAACGGCGGGCGAGCCACTGCGTGTCGTGGGTGTGGACAGGCGTCGGTTCACGCTGGCTGGCGACTCTGCTAGCCTAATCGTGTGATCGGTGCCCGCCGATCGCCAACATCAGTCAAAACTCCCGCCGGCTCACAAGGTCGGCGGCTTTTCTCTCGATCCCTCCTTACCCGAGCTTGGTAAGGAGCTCCGGAACGTCATCGAAGGTAATGATACTCAGCGTGAGCCATCCGGCGATCAAGCCGAGTATTATGAGCAGGGTGCGCGTCCAACGTCTCATTATCCACTTTTCGTTCGGCTGGCTCATTTAAGGTCGGCGGTTTTCATTGGCGCTGTCCGATGACAGAATGATCAATGGCCAGGATCGGGCGGCATGTCCAATGGGAGCAATCCCTAAAACCGTCCGGCGAGTGCATCTGCTCGTGTTGAACTCCCGGCCACTCAGATCAACGCGGCAATTGCGTCAATCGACGGGCTGGTCGACGGGGTACTTCCTGGCCAACCGATCAAGAGGCTCGTGTGCCTCGGCCTCGGTAAGTTCGCGGAAGCCGAGCACCTGTGCCCCCGATCGCTTCCGGTAGACATCGAGGTTGTCCCGCCAGATCTCGGCAGTAGGACCGCGCAAACCGCGAAGCCAGACTAAGCAAACCACTGGTGCCTCAGTTGGCTCTCGAATACTGCTGTTGCTCGCAGTTTTCCAGAATGACGGACAATCTCAAGTCCTTGTAACCCTCATCGAAGAATACGGAATACGTTGGGCGTGGCTTGTCGGGCAACGGGTTCGCCTCTCGCAGGCAGACAAAGTAAACTCCTGGCCCGTGGTCAGCCTTCCGTAGGGCTGAGACCTCAACCGGCATAGCTAGCTTTGCTGCTTTGGCGGCAATCTGAACGCCCTTTTCTATCGTTTCTTGGTTGGGTGCTTGCACCGGCTGTAACTCTGGCACTGGCCCCGACGTATCGGCCCAAATTGAAGAGCAGGCAGTCAGGAGCAAGCATAACAAAGGGCTGTAACGCATTAACAATCGAACCCGCGGTGGAAGTCGTCGCAAGATATAGGATCAGTCACCGAGCACGGCTAGTCACATGGGGACTACCAAATTGCCGATCCGTTTAACCTGGTAAAGCGCGAGCTGCTGCGCGCCCGGGGTGGAAAAGCCATGACCGGCCGATTCACGCTGGCGGCGATTTAGCAACTCTCCTTATTCCACTGGAGGGTTTAGTCTGCCAAGCTGATGATAAAGCGAGATATCCTTCTTCTTGTCGCATCGCCATGCTCCGCCTAAATGTGTTGGACCCGTCGAGAGTCTTTTGGAAATTGCACACAAAACTAAGCTGGCATGGCTCGCCCGGGGTAGCTAAACGGGCATTCGACGTCGCATTGAGGCGGCCTGCCGCTGCTGAAATCCGATCTGACGTCAGAACTCCGGTTGCCGCATCCGCCGCAAACCAAGCGCAGCTCGATATCAGACAAGGGGAGTGACCTGCCGCTGAACTTTCATCCATTGGCGATTAGAGTCTCGGCGGATGTTACGCCGTTTGGCGCGGGGTGAACAACGTGCGATCGGCGGAGCTGGTCGGGGTTGCGCAGCCGGTCGCACGTTGCGGTGAGGTTGGCGGAATAGGCCGCGGGTGTTAGATAGCCCAGCGACGAATGCGGGCGGTGGCTATTGTAGTCATCGGCCCACGCCGCAATCCTGGTTCGGGCGTGATCAAGGCCGAAGAACAGGGTTTCGTTGAGAAGCTCGTCTCGCATCCGGCCGTTGAAGCTTTCACAGAAGCCGTTCTGCATCGGTTTGCCTGGCGCGATAAAGTGCCAGGCAATCTGGTTGTCCTCTGACCAAGTCAGAATGGCGTTGCAGGTGAACTCGGTGCCGTTGTCCGAGACGATCATGCCAGGCTTGCCGCGGCGACCAATCAACGCCGTCAGCTCGCGCGCCACCCGCCGTCCCGGGATCGAAGTATCGGGGATCGCCGCCAGGCATTCCCGGGTCACGTCATCGACGATGTTGAGGATCCGGAACCGGCGCCCATTGGCAAACTGGTCATGGACAAAATCCAGCGACCAACGGGCATTCGGCCGGGCCTCGAGCAGGATCGGCGCCCGGGTGCCGACCGCGCGGCGGCGAGCCCGGCGCTTACGCACGCTGAGGCCTTCCTCCCGATAAAGCCGGTAGATACGGTTCAGCCCGGACGGCTCGCCATGCTGACGCAGCAGCACGAATAACCGCCGATAGCCGAAGCGCCGGCGGGCGTTGGCCAGTTCGCGCAGTTGGACCCGCAGTTCGGCATCGGGCGGCCGGCTCGACCGATAACGGATCATCTTGCGGTCGGCGCTGACGATGATGCAGGCCCGCCGTTCTGACAGTCCCAATTCGGCCTGCAGATGCGCGACAGCTTCGCGCTTGGCGGCGGGCCCTACCATTTTTTTGAAAGAAGCTCACGCAGCGCCGCCGCATCCAGCATCTGCTCGGCCAATAGCTTCTTCAGCTTGGCGTTCTCGTCCTCAAGCTGCCGTAGCCGCTTGGCATCCGAGACGTCCATACCGCCGAATTTGGACTTCCAGTTGTAAAGCGTCGCTTCCGAGACGCCGTGCTTGCGTGCCAAATCGGCCGTCTTCGCACCGGCCTCATGCTCGCGCAGCACGCCTATAATCTGCTCTTCCGTAAACCTGGCTCGCTTCATTTGTCCGTCCTTCAGAAGGCCGGACTCTAACTTCAACTGGAGGAAATCGGCAGGGGCAGGTCAGGAGGGGTCCGGGGCGTGCTGGCGGACCGTCCTTGACGCGGCACGGATGCTTTCTTACGCGGCCGCCCTTCTCGTCATTGGCGGACGAGTTTGGTCCGCATACCGGCCAGCATCGTGTAGGCGAGGCGCCGCCAGATCAGGTTCATCAGGACTAGCATGTGGCATCCCCCGTGTTCGATGCCGGCACCTTCGACCCCCTCTGTTTCAGCGAGATTTCGCTGGGGCGGGGAAATGGCTTCGTGCAAGATTGCGATGGCGGCGGGTTCAGCTCTCACCGATATGATCTGTTCACAGCCGGCAGAAGGCCTTCACCCCAGGCAAGAAGGAGCCCCGGTTCACGCTAGCGGGGCTTTCGGCTTTGGATTACCTGCGGCACGAGAGGCGCCCTTCAAGGCCGCTTCGATGGTCTTAGGCCGCGTACCTCGGCGGGATCTTCCGCTTTGCGGCTTAGCCGCGGATAATCGGGACACTCTCGTAACTAGCCACAGATCGCTGCGGCAGCTGGCGCACTCATAACGCTTCAGTTCGTAGCCTTCAGTCACGGGGAAACAGCTTTGAGGAGTCGAGCTTGGCTACAAACGGTGCATCCGGCTTCGCCATTCACGATCGCCTCCCGCAAGCAATTTGGCCGCAATGATCGAAATCAGAACTGAGTCTCGGTTCAGGAGCAATAGCGGCTCACGCTGGCGGGGGCCTGTTTCGATTCGGCAGGGCGGTAGTTGCCCGGAGGTGTAAACGCCGATCGATGGATTTACCGTCCTCACCTTTGGGCGGTCCGGCAATGGCGCGCGGCGGTGACAAGGAAAAGGCGCCAACCCTCATCTGCAGCAGATGTCAGCGGCCAATGGAGTTTCTCGCGTTGCTGCCCGCAATTGCAAACCTACCCGCCGCCTATACCTACAGGTGCATGCCCTGCCTGAGAGTTGAAACTATCGTTCTGGGCTGAAGGAAGGCACCGCCGGAGGACTACTTGGCTGAAGCTCGAAAGCCCGAGACGAGTGTTTCATCTGCCAGAAGACGAACTCGTCTCCGGCATCGAGGCATTCCCCGCACACCAGCAATGGCTGGTTGCCGGACGTGGCGTTGAGTAGAGCGCGAACCTCGCTTCTTCTCTGAACGTGGTGGGTTCAGCGCGTCGGTAGCCGGTCCACTATGCTGGACAAGACCTTTGGCGACAACGTGATGCCGGATAGCTTCCAGGTCGCCCCTTCATAATGCAGGCTAACGCTCCCGGCGTCCTGACTTTCTCCGAGCCTCACCGCAAACTCGACCGGCTTCACTGGCGTTATCCGTCCCGCGAGAACAAAGATGTTCGAAACGTCGAGCTCGGCCAACGACGACATCGTCCCAAACGTGATGTTTTCTGCTGCGTTGCGAACGGTGCCGCTGTTCAAAAGGACGGATAAGTTTTCCGGTGTCATGAGCTTGACCGCGAGATCGTCGGCAATTGTCGCACCGAATGCGTTGATTGCCATCCGTTCGAACGGGCGCACCGGCCGCCTTTGTCCGTTTCGATCAAGGTAGGCTGACACAATCTGATCGACGATTGAATGGCGGAGCCGCGGCAGATTCGTCCGGTCGATCACCTGAGCGGCGTCTGCGCTTCGCACGGCCGAAACCAGGCTCAAGACCGAAACGAAGGCTGACCCGGCGTAGATGAAGAGGCAGATCAGGAACGCCGCCACGATGCCAATGAGCCACCTCATTGTGGGGCAATCAGGGAATCGGAGCTTTGTTCCTAGCTACGTCTATCTCAGCCGGTGATCCCCAATGCCCTTCGCGGCGCTGTTAGCCGTACTTTAGAAGAAGGGGGCAAGGTTTGGCTCCCGGGCGAACCGACCTAGTTCAGGCCTGCAACAAGCGGCCACAAAGCGAGCCGCATAGACGGATCCGAATTGAGGCGCTGCAGATAATCCTGCACTAATGGTCTGCTCGCATCATTTTCGATCTTGAGTCGAAGCGCTTCCGCTAAAACACCAGCGTCAAGCCCTCGCGGCCCTCTTATTAGACACTGTTGCAGCAACTCACTGCAGATCCGCTTTGCAACATCCTCCTCCTCACTCAGGACGCGAACCAAGCGACGTCCCAAACCGGCGTAGAAGGCATCGTTTCCTTCATCGCTAAGATTGCGATCCTGCTGGTCCTTGAAATGCGCCGAAAGAGCGCCTGTCGCAATGGCGAGGTCGATCGGATCGCGCAATGAGGCAGGGGAGTCGATGCCCTTTAGAAACTGAAGCATCCGATCCTCTTGATCTAAGTCCTTCGCAAAGCGAAGCGAAGCGTATGTCCAATTATGGACGGTAACTGCATTAGGATTTGTTGGCTCCGGAATTGAGAATGGTGCAAGAAGCTTCGGCGTGTTCACTGCAATTGACCACATATCGAAGATCAGCTCGACTAGCACATTCCAGTGCTTCTCCACGTATTCCTCGCCGAGCAACGCAACAAACTCCGCGCGACGACCCGCCAAGGCGAGCACTGGCGCATATGCATCCGCTACACCCATTGAGGGTCGATTTGTCTTTACTGAACTGAGAACGGACTCCAAGGCTTCCAGGGCCGCCGTCGCGCCTACTTTCCCCGACAGCGACGGGATTGCCAACAGAGCTCTGATATCAGCTGCATTCGAGCTAGTATTGAGCCGCGCCACCGAAGGCACAAGCCTCTCTACAAGAGCCTTACGGAGCTCAGTTACAACATTTTCGTCCAACAATGAACGATCGAATCGTTCAAGATTTTGGATGAGACCGGCTGCATTCGAACGATCGCCGGCGCCGAATGTGACAATGCAATTGACTATCCGACGACCAAGTTCCGCATCTGCATTCGCCAAAGTTACTACCTCATCAGAGAGCAGGAACTGCAAAGCGGGCCTCACCACGGGCCACAACTGGGTCTCGGGCTTTAGGGCGGCAAGTAAGCTCAGCGTTTCGTCGACCAGCTCACGTGCTTGGTCTCTGGAGTACATGTCAACCGTGAGATTGACCAGATCAAAGGCATTCGCGTGCAGATTCCAGTGAGCCTGCAATCGAAGGCGCGCCACGACAGCTGAATGAATCGAGGCGACGTTATCCCGGCAAAACTCCGGCCTACTTTTTGCTAAGCGGCACAACGCATCAAGCCCAGCTAGTGCGAGGTTCCTGTTCGAAGAGAACGATGTGCTCCCGTTGATCGCTTGCGCTGAAAGGAATTCGACAATAATGCGCGCCACTTGCCGTCGATCTTGCGGGATCTTCTCCGCCCAGCGTGTAAGCAAAGATATGGCCGACCGATGTCGCTCAATTGACATTCCTTGATGTCTTCCGCAAAGCGAAATGACCAGCTCAACCGCTGCCTCGTCCACAAACCTTGCGACCATTCTCTCCGACCAGTTAATGTCATCAACATGAGAGCGGTCGGCGGCTTGAATCAAAAGGTGCACAGCTAGCTGGAAGTCAGCAGGATAGCCTCGGTGAGGCTCGGTCTCCTCGGCCATCAGAAGAAGTACCTGTGCGAACGCGCCCATAGTATCCCTGGACTCAGTTGAGAGTCCCAAAGCGATCTGGCGACGCAAGACCGCCCAGCATCGTCTCCAGGCGCGATGGCGATTGCGAGACCCTGCCGCCGCAAAGATCGACCAATTGAGCTGATGCGATTCGTGGCTGAGTGGCGGTTTTAGTAGCGCGGTCCGATTTTCCGCGAACTTCAAAGCCAATGAGTCAACGCTCAGCGCCGCGGAAAGTGCATCGAAGGGGGCATTGAGCTTAAGCAACGGGCGTACCTCAAGTGAGCTACTCCCAAGATTGTCTCGCAGAAGCGCAAAGGCTTCTTCCGGACCGGTGTTAACACGCACCGCCGCCGCGATCGATTGGTCAATAACATCAACTAATTGCTCAGACAGCTCTTGCCAGCCCTCCCTAGCTTCATTTCCCAGTCTGTCCCGGCATTTCCGATACAGGTCTTCAGCAGTTCTCCAAGCATCCGCATCGGCACAGAGGTCACCAATGTGCTTCAAGAGAAGCACGGCAAGTGGCGGGTACAAGTTGCTGACTCGATTGATAGCGGTGGATGGATACTCCGACCATTCGGCCTTGCCAGTGAGGCAAGCTGAGCCGCCACGGAGTAGATCGAGCAGCGCCTCACAAGCTTGGTCCTTGAAGGGCTCTCTGAATTCACGTTGGTCGAATCCAAAATCGCGAGTGCCCAACTGAAGGGCTCGCTCGAGAGATCGTGCTTTCAGCAGCTGCTCAGGGCTCGCGCCATCCTCTGGTGGGAACCCATCTCCATCCGCTTGCCAAACGATATCTTGAATAGCACGTTGAAGGTAGCCGGCGAGTTTTCCTTCAGTTTTTTGAGGTCGGACGATCCAGCCATCAAGGCCCGGTTTGTTCAATATCTCGCGTTCTTCAAATAATCTATCGAATGAGATCTGTCCTTCGCTTACTTCGTCCACTAACAAATGAACCAAATCGCGGAGGTTGTTAGCTGGCAAGAAGTGCCGAAGCGAAACCCAGCCAAACACATTGGCACGTAGTTGGCTTTGGAACGATGGTAGCGTTTGGCTTACGCTTGTCATGGCCGATCTCTATGAACTTGAAGTATTTGCAGGTGGCCGAACATCAACGTAGTGGAGCTTGATGTCGCGCAGACCGACAGATCCGCTCCACGGAGGAGAATGGCGAGGCAATCGATGAACGGTCATGCGCAGCACCCTTGCGCGCGGCAGGTCCATATCGCGAGGACTGAGTTGCGCAATGTAACCGCGCACGCTTCGCCCTCGAGAGATCTCGTTGGCGGGAAACGACCAACCATTGTCTATATCGGAGGCATATTCTAAGCTTTGATCCAACATCGATTGTGAAGAGGCACGCTAAATTGAAGCGTTTCCCATCATGTTGCCGCTCGATCCACGACACGACGCAGTTAAGATCTTCTAGCTCGACGGCCGGAATCAAGCGAAGTTGGGCCAAAAGGGCCAAGATCGAAGCCTTGTCGAACAAGTGTCCATCGTTTTGGTCGGGTCTTAAACCGACGTGTATGCATCCGATCCGATCTAGGCGGGAGAGCACGTCGATCGCTCGGATGAAATCATCGATTGGCAAAAAAGCTTCCGGGAAGGTAACTAAGTCGAAGCGGTCGAACAGAGGCACGTTGGGCCTAAGGTCGCTAATCGGAGCATCTTCCGAGGTAAGCAAAGCCGTGATAACCGAGTCGAATAAGCCGCCGTGATTAGCGGGCTCGATGAACGACGGCTCCACTATAACAACTCGATAGTCCTTCTCGGTTCTTTCGATGGTCCAATCAAACAACTGACCAGTCATTTCAGCTTGCTGCAAACGTCCACCCTCTAGCGACTCATCTTGGATATTAGTTTACGTTCACTGGAAGTCGCACCTAAATTCCTCTGCCGTATGGCCGCGCGACCAATGATAATTGGCGGGAGTTTTGGCCGCATGCGAGCGATCCATGAGTGACCGTATGGTTGCCCCACCTGCCGCGTCATCCGGTCCCGTAGCGACGTTCTCGGGTTTGCAGTGCGTGGAGGGTGGATTGCCGCACTGACGCCCGAGCGCTTCCCAGCCGACGCACCTTCCAGACTGGTTGCGATATCCGGGACCGCCATTGTCGCCACAAGCAGCGAGAGTAGGTGCGAATGCGCTTGCGAGAAGAACAGCGGCCGCCGCACCGATCTTCAATGAGCGTACCATGATATCCGAGCGCGCGAGTGAAACGCTTATAGATCGATGCTTAGCCACGCCATTGAGGCGGGCCTGTCCGGGCAGGTCGAGGGGTAGGGCGCTGGGAGGTCCCTGGCGGTGCCGGGATCGGGGAAAGCTGATGGGACCTCCAGCGCCCTCAGAGCGCGCTAGGGGCATTCCTTTGCCGGCGACGGCTTGGCGTCGGGTCTCGGCCCTCGTGATCGATAAGGAGCCCGAGAGGCCGCCGGAGTAGGCACTCACGCCGAGGCGGAACCATCTGCTGGTGCGCACCTATGCCAACGCCTATTTCAAGGAAAAGAGCGAGGCGCTGGACCTATGGGCCGAACACCTGATGCGATTGGTGGAAGGGGACGAGAGCAATGTGATCCTTCTTCGATCGAAGGCTTAACCTCCGAGCGTCTCTATCTGCTCTAGCAGCGCCAAGTGCTCTTCTGTCCGAATGGGCGCTTGGGAATAGAAGACGTGCTTGTCGAAGGGGGTGCCTGTTCTTCGCTCTAGGGTGAAGCGCACTGGTCTGCGGCGCGTCTTTGGCCCATGCAAATCAGTTTCGAAATGAGTTGAGAACGGGAGATAGTTGGCGCCGGTCTGCTTTGCCAGAGCATCTTGAATGAGCGAAGTAGTACGCGGGGGCGGTCCAAAGCTGATTGCTAGATCCGTGCGGGCCCGGACCACTATGCTGCTTTCAAAGTACATCTCTGGCTCGAAGATGTCTGACTCCGAATAGCCAACGGCTCGCACTACGTCAAAGAGGTCTTTGATGAATGCTTCAAGCCTTTGTGTGCTGCAACGACCGGACACGATAATGCCGTCACCGTACACATTCAACTCGTTGATCTGCACGCCGTCAAATTTGCCGACAGCAAAAGCTTGAGTGTCTTTTTGCAAATCATCCGCATTCGGAAACTTGAGAAATGAATAGCGCTGGATCACGAGCTGCGCGAGCTCTGGAAGATAGGTCGAGCCTTCCGCCCGCACGATATTCGTCAGATAAACTATACGAGAGACGTCGTGTCCAATGAATTCCAAGCTGCACCTGTGATGTTACCTTGAGATCGAGAACCCTGCGGCCGAGAGCGAGAGGTTTTTTCATTCTCCAAAACGCTCGATACAGTCTGGGTCGTGTGTTGTGGCGGGATCATGCCCAATCCCGTTTCAGTCTGCTCGAGCAACGACCGGCCAACGGGAGGTTCCGATTTGTGCACGCCGAACAGTTTTTGAAGATCGGTGACGGATGCAAGATGCGCTGGTGCTTGTCTGGTTTCAGCATAATCACCAACAACGTCCTCGAAGGGCTCAATAGAAACGCGAAGTCGGGCACCTAAGGCGTCGGCCAGTTTGCGTAAGGTGTTGAATGACCAGTTTCGATAATCAGCGCTCTCGACGCGCGAGATTGCTGGCTGCTGCGTGTTCAGTTCATCTGCAACTTGATGCTGGCTCAAGCCTCGACGTTTCCGAAGCATAATAAGCTGGCGGGCGATCATCGCCGACGATTCCGCCAGGAAATATTCACGGCGGAATTCTGGATCGGTCTTTAGACGTTCTGCTACACCGATATCAATGGAAGGCAGGTGGCTCATAACCGCTTCTCATCATTTCATCGACTTGTGCTTTTCGATCCAACGCCTTGTCGTAACCGCGCGTTTCGATCTGCGGGGACGTTTTCTTAAATACATGCAACAGAACTATCTGCGGTCCGGTCGTCATGAACAGAACGCGGATTTGTTCGCGATTGATCTTCATGTTGACTTGCTTGATCCCGTGCAAGTGCGATCGCAGCGGCTTGACCTTGTATTCTTCGGGCATCGGTCCGCTGCTTCTCATTTCCCGCAACATCACCAACACCGCAGCTTCCGCCGCGACCGGGAGGTCGGCGATTTCCTTCTTAACGCTCGCCGGCCACTGCCTGATGTCATACGCCATAGATATTACAAAATTGTTCTATTTCCAAGACGGAGCTAACATATTGAAATTAAACGTTTTACGGAGCGCGGGGTTCTCGGCACTCCGTTGGGCCTTCAATTCGGCTAATACCTGTACCAGAGATCCAACGATTTCTCCCTGATTCGGAGAACGCTAAACGATGACACGCGCAGCGAGCGTCAGCTTGCTATTTCGCGCTTGTCCCAGCTATTCACAGGTGGTGGATGCCGCGCCCCGACGCACAAGGCGGAGGCGAGAAGCACCACGGGTTGGGAGGATAGAATGTTTGAACTTCGCAGCGTCGAAGAGTTGATGAGGATTGCCAGCGCAGGCGGCGGCTTTAGGCTGGACGCTCATCACCGGTCGACAGAGGATCTGATGAAGATCGCTTACTGCTCCAAGGCGAGCGGCGCCCGCATAACCTTTACGAATATGGCTCACCGGCAAACTAACGACTTGATAAGGATCGCCTCATCCGGTGCCGGGAACGTCTCGTTCGAAGCCGGTTAGATCCGTGCCTGCTTACCTCGTTCGTGTCACCGCCACCCGCGATTTGGTCGGTATCTTCGTCGCCGACGATGAGGACGACCTCGCCTTCGTGATGGATGAATGCACAGACGCGCCTGGGTGCGAATATGTTGAGCTCCCCGCCGGCGGCATCATGTGGGAGAGCCCAGCCAAGCCGGTGCCACTCGACACCGGCGATCCGGACGACGAAGAATCGCCGGTTGATGAATTTCCCTGGAGCGGGGCTTCACTAACAGAGCGCTGGTGGTGGATCTCCTACGGACTTGAAGAAGTCGAGTGGACGCCGTTCGAGATTGATCCGCCCCGGCCGCCGCGGACCGAGCCACGACCGCGCCCGCCGAGCGGCCGGGTGATCCTTTTCCGGAAGCGGCGAGAGCCCTAATGCAAGAGCCGACTGGCCTCTGCGAGCCGGACCCTTTCTCTCAGCTCATCGAGCTCCTCGATCTCCTCCAGCAATTTCACTAGCTCGCGGGCGATATGTGTCAAACTGGGCTTCGGGCGTCGTAAGATACGCTGTCGCTGTCCCATCGATGCACGCCTCCATGCTCTGGGAGGTTCAATTGGCAAAGAACGTGCCGGGAAGAGGACATCTATTGGTCCGCGACCTTCGACCAAACTCCCTTGCTGTCCTTCATGTCACGATGCGAAGTGCCGTCGTCCCAGTTGATGCAGGTTCGGACATCCTGGAAATCATTCAAGGTGCATGCCTCACGTGCGATGACCTTGCCATTCATGTCCTCGACTGTTTTTAAGAAGGCGACCTTCCCCTGATTATCCAGGTAGCTTAGGCCGATGTTACACACCCTCAGTTCGGGCTGGCAGGAGCGGCTAAAAAGCGGCTTCCCGTTGTTCTGGCTTGCTGATTTTTCCATCGCCCGGTTGACAATTTCTCCCCAAGTAGGACTGGCATTGGGCGTTGTTCGTGCGGCGGAGAGCGCCGCTCCTGAGGGTGATAAGGACAAAGGTGAGTTCGGTGGGGCCTGTTGCAGACTGGCGACCGGCGGAGTGAGTTGAGAGGGGCGGCCCATCATGGTGACGCCCATCGATTGAAGCTCCTGCGGGCTCAGCCAAACCATGTCTTGTGGAGACGT
The DNA here is from genome assembly GCF_032917965.1 of Bradyrhizobium sp. BWC-3-1. Taxonomy (NCBI): domain Bacteria; kingdom Pseudomonadati; phylum Pseudomonadota; class Alphaproteobacteria; order Hyphomicrobiales; family Nitrobacteraceae; genus Bradyrhizobium; species Bradyrhizobium sp. BWC-3-1. The sequence continues at coordinate 4,858,981 of NZ_CP136625.1, read as the reverse complement.
AACGACCATGCGGCCAATGATTGCGGATGGGACGCCTAACTCTTTGGCGATTTTGGCCATAGAGACCGTCGCGGCACCAGATGCCACCGTTTCCTCTCCATTTTCTCCTGACGCTCCGTGTACGCCAATTTGAGCGCCATACCCTGCGTTCTTGGTTGAACCGGCAGCGAACATCAGAAAGCAAGCCGAGGCGCAGACAGCTGTCTTGCCCACGTTGGTGGATGTTTTGCCGAACCTTATGGCGTCAGCGATCTTTATCCCCTCGAGCAAATTGCCGCCGGGAGAATCCAGTCTAACGTTGCCGACAAATTTTCCGGCATCATTGGCTTGCCGAATTGACTGCGAAAACTTGTCGGCGTCACCAGGTACAATCTCCCCAGTGATCCAGATCGTTGCTTGGCCAGATTTACCAACGCCGACTTTTACTTCGGCAGAATGGACCATGCTTGGAAACAGGGCGAGCGCAAGCAGCAAGAGGACTGAAGATATTGGGCGCGACTTAGCCATTACCTTTCGCCTTATAAAGAAAGACGTCCGACTTCGTTGTCGCCGACCGGCGACAATTCGTCGAACGCCTCCGATGTTGCAATTCAATAGCGCGGCGTCCGATGACCGGTCTGACCAGTGGACGGATTATAGTTGCCGCTAGTGCCGAAGTTGTCGCGTTGCGTGCCATTCGGATTGGTTGCGACGTACGGCGCCACGTAAGTCCCGGTGCTGCGGGTATATCCAGACGAGGTATGTGTACTCGGATTTGAACCGGTGCCGCTGAGATACTGCGCTTGTGCGGCGGTTGTGGCCAGTGCCAGTGCGGCAGCCAAAATGAGCTGTTTCATTTTAATCCCCCCAAAAGGTTTTATCGAATGCCGTATGCAACCACGTTGCAGAGTGCGGGTCGAGTCCAACCATCGGATGAGCAGGATCATCCTACCGGTACAGTTGCCGTCCGTCATCGCCGCACGGAGCAGGCGCAATGATGCCAACGTTGAGGAGCCGGTCGAGTTTGGTAGGCCTTCAGCCGGAGATGACCTCGTGCTCCTCGTAGACAGAAGGGCCGGCGGTCAACCCGTTCAGCCCGGCCCGACAAAGCGCGTCCATCGGATCGGCCGGTTGGCAAAACTCATGTTGAAATAGCCCCTCGGCGGCGTAGGCACTTCATAGAGTTTGCAGATGCGCATCAGCACGTGCTTTTTGAGGCCCAGGCGACTTGCGACCGCCGCCATCGGCGCGTTCCATACGCGCAACCCAAGCTCACTTCGAGAGATACCAGTGTACTTTTCGACGGCGTCGTTCTGAAGGGCGGCAAGGCGGTCTACCAGTTCCTGGCCGCGGGCCGCCGCGAGCATCGCTTGTTTGATCTCAGGGGAGGGCTCGTACGGTACCTTGTCCACTGCCGCAGCCGTCGCATCCGGCGGCGCTGGGCGTTCACAGTGGTCGGCAGTGCCGGGGTCACGCGGCGGCGAGGATTGGCCGTCGGGATTACGCGTGAATATCGCTGTGACTTCGAAGACGTCCTGTTCGTTGCGCATGCTTTGCTCCCATGAGCCCCCTGCATGCTGTTGGGATCACCGAACTTGCGATCGGTCAACGGTGGGTGGTTTGTTGGTTTTATCGACTTCGCGCGAAAGTGGCTTTGTTGCCGTACTTTCCATTGCGCTTCTTGTGTTTTGTCTGGTCGGCCGGTTTCGCTAAACTAGGCAAGCGAAGGTGCGTCACTCCGAATCGGTGCGGTGGCGGGGCGCTCTATCGATTTTGCGCGTTTTGGCGATTTTGGGCTCTCAACTTTTAAGCCTGAATGCCGTATTCGCGATCTGTCTTCGGCTGTCCGGGGTACGTCGCAAAAATGACAGGTGAGGGGATTACTTTTCGCTCGGGAGCTCGCGGTTGGCTCCGCCGCGCGGTACCTGGCCTGCGCAGCGGAAGAACAATACTGTCGGCCACCGCAATTACGTTGGCGGCCGGACGCCAGCGACTGCCGCGGCGTGGAGCATCTTCTCGCGTCCGAAGAGATTGAACGGCGTCCCCTCGCTCTGTTCGATCATCGTTTGCGCCTGCAGTCTCATGAACTCGTCGGCGTATTCGCGCCCCTGCGTTTGTTCGATCGCAGTGTATTGTTGGTTCAGCCTTGCGATCAGCCGATCGCCGGACCAGCGAACGATCGTTTGCTGGATGCGAACCATCCAATAGGCCACGAAGAGAGGAGCACCGGCGACGATAAGCGAGAGGTAAAGTGGCGAGAGCCAATTCACCTGACCGTCGAAAGCCCGAGCGACCCACCAATACGGCTCATGCCAGAAGAGCAGAGCCAGGCCCGCGATGACCCCCAGCAGCGCGATCGCACTCGCGAATCCCAAGGTGAAGACCGTGTAGAATTGACCGCGGGGCATCGGTAAGACCTCCGTTCTGGGTTCAACGCCAGATTGTCGCAGCTGGAAGGCCCTTGCAAGTCCTGCAAGAGCCGCTCAGTCGAGGTAGGAGGGGCGCTGGACGCCTTGCACGGCCACAATGGCCTGTTGGAGCGCGCGCTCTCTGCGCGCCCTCAGCAGCGCCGCCGCCGTAGGCTTCTTCAGCCGTGCCTTCGAGCGCATCTTCCTGACCTTCTTGACAGGAATAGGTATGCCGGGCGCGTGGTGGAGTTCGCAGCGCTTGTTGAGCTGGCCTTTTCGGATCCTGCTCTTGGTCGTGAGAGCCCTGAAGGTGCGACCACAACCGGGTTCGGCACAAACCGACTGATAGCTGATCATCTCGACGTAGCGGTCGTCGCGGGTCCAATGATCCTTGGTGCCGAGGATCGTGTAAGGCCGGCCTCGAGACTTGAAGGAGCGGCCAGGAGTGAAGCGGTTCATTGGTGCCTCCCGTATTGCGGGCGCATGCCCACGACTTGGATTGGGGCGAAAGTCGGGGCGGGCACCTCCACTGGGGTGGAGCGGCCAGCGCGGAGGGGTGTCAGCGGTGTCAGCGGATTCCGCCTAAATGGACTCAGGGGAAAGTAGAGGTAGGAGGGGGGAAAAAGCCTTGGTGTATCCGCGCGCGCAAGTGACACCGCTGACACCTCCGCTGCTGGCGAGGGCTTCAAGGCCACCTTGCTGTCAGCGCTGTCAGCGGTTGTCAGCGCATCTAGGCTGGCGCAGTCCAGCGTGTCAGGCCGCAAACCGCCAGCCAATGGCGCTGACAGCGTTGACACCCGCTGACACCGCTGACGGCCTCGCATTTTCATAGCGAAGCTCCCGTAGCGGCTCGCCGAACGCTCGCGGCCTCTGCGATCTCGCCGCGGACGGCATCCCGGCGTTCAGTTTCGGCCCGCCGAATGTCCTCGAAGCGCCCATCGTGAACTGCCGGATTAACCCGCCAGCTGGCAGGGTCGGAACTGGTCATTCGAACCCACCCATCGGCCTCGAGGCGGCCCAGCACCGCGAGCAACTGCTTCCGGTTTCGTCCCAGGCTGCGCGGCCGCGCTCTTGCGACCTCTCTGGCGGTTATTCGCTCCAAATCGCGGGTGAGAATGTAGCCGGCGATCCACCGGGCTTCGTGATCGTGGCCGGCGCCGTCGAGCACGGTCATGTGGATGAACAGGGCGTGGGCGTAGAGAAACTCTTCCACGTAGCGTCGAGCTCGCCTGGCGGTGTCGGCTGAGATGAACTCATCCGGTGGTGTTTCCAACGCTTCCGCGATGATGGCCCACTCGATCAAATGGAAAGCCAACGCGTAGCGGCCGAATTCGGCGTCCGTCTTAGCCAACCAGGTCTTCAGACCCGAGGGAATATCGGGCCGAGCCATCTCACGGGATTTGAACGCCTTGATGGCCCACAGTTCCTCCGCGGCTCGCGCGTCGAAGCGATAGGTAGCCTCCTCGAGGCCAGAAAGCGCCAATGCCACGTGGGGGATAGCCGCCTCGATGGTCGGAACCTCGGCGTTGTCCTCGCCGAGTCCGAGCTGCCGAATGGCGATCAAGGCGAAGCGTTGAAGCAGGCCGTCGGTTGCGAGATCGGGTGCAAGCCTGGCGATGAGGTCGTCTTGAATTCCTCCAATGATCGACACCGCGAGATTTGGCGCCTCGACAGAGCCGCGACCTTGCCGATCCACACGGTAGGGGGCGCCTTCTTTCGCCTCGAGCCAAAGCGCCCTGTCTTTGGAGCCCTTCGACCGATAGGCGTCCATGCCGCCCAACCATCCCGACAGTTCGTCGGAATACTGAATCAATGGCGCAACTTCCGGCGTCTCGGCAAGGCGAGTGACGATCGCCTCCGTTGTGCTGTCATTTGAGATCTTCGATCGCGACTTAGGCGGCGTTGGCTTTACGATCACGTCCGCCGGATGCGGATCGTCCGGCGCGAGTTCTTCGGTCTTTTTCTTCCCCGGCTTTTGTGCGGAGAACGCGAGTTCCGCGCGATCGAACTCGGACAATTCCTTGGCGAATGCCACCGACCAGCGTTTGTTGACCGGGTTGGCAAAAGCGAGCGCAGCCTTCACCGCGGCCGATTTAGTTGAGCCTGGGTCGCCGACAAGCGCAGTCCACAAGACGCAGAGCACCGACCAGGAGCTCCGGTTTTGATACATCTGCAGCCGGTTGGTCGCCGGGATCAGCGAACCCACGACCGCTACGGCGGCTGCGGTGATAGCGTCTTGGTTCACACCGAGCGATCTAGCCCGGTCCCTTCCGAACGCGTTCAGAAAGGGCGGAACGATGCCCTCGAGCATGTCTTTTGGCGGCTTCTCTTCCTTCCAGAGGTCTGCCGGTTCATCCCACTCGCCGAGCGGGTGAGATCGCGCGTCCACTTCAACAGCCTCGAACTCCACTTCTGCGCATGCGATGCCGGGAGGATCCTGGGCGTACGTGTAGGCGTTGGCCACGCGGGTTTCGATGTGCTCGTAGCTCTTACCTTCGGCGCCCGGCCAATGCTCGACGATCAACTCAAGGCATTTTTCCTGGCTGATGCCGAAATCGCGGACGGAGCAGGCCACAACGTATGTGCCATGCGCCGGCGCGCCGCCGGCGAGGTACGATATCGCGCGTTCGATGTTGGTCGGTTGATCGAGCTCCACCAAGGGGCTTTCCCGATCGAGAGTAGATCGCTCGCGGGGACGGCCGCACGCTGCGGCCCAAGTCGCGGGCAGCTCGGCGATACCTTCCTGGTTTGTGAGGTCATATTTTTTTCCGTCAATGGTGCTTCCACAGCCAACCACATAGCCGCCAACGCATTTTACATCGACGCCGGGCCCAAGCTTGGAATTGCTGTTCCCAAGCGGCCACGGCGCTACAAAGTAGCGGTGCTCGCCTCCAGACGCGGTGCTGAAAGTCGTGGTCGGGGGCAGCTTGCCGAGCTGGTCCTCGAGCTCCGCAATCGACTGCAACCCCGGTTTGCCGTCCTTGATGTCAATATCGATGACGACCAGAACGCCATTCTGGAGCGGTAGACCCGTGCGAATGCCGATGTTGCAGGCGCGATAGCCGCCGCCCCACAGCTTCCTCACTTTAACTGCATCGCGAGTGGCTACGTCCTTCCAATTCTTATCTAGCGCCGGCGTTTTTTGATTTGGAAGTAACGGGAAGACGTCGAACCCCAACTCGGCGAGGCCAAGCGCGGTTCGTTGATTGTCAACGATCGTTGTGTTATTCATCTCTCACGTTTTCAGTTCTGGCCCCGTTCGACCTGGCAGTCGGCGGGGCCATTCTTTTGGCGCCCGCGGGGACGTGGCTGTTTGGCCCTCATTGTCTGGCGTTCGGGAATGCTTGGCCGGCGAAGGGGGGGGCGCGCGCATGCGCGCCGACGGCTTTAGGCCGCTTCAGTTTCCGAGGTGGATTTACGTCGGCGGCTCCACATCCAAGCATCAAGATCGGTCACGTCGTAGAGCACGCGGGTTGGAATAGGCGTGATGTAATGGGGACCGCCACCCCGCACGCGCAAGCGCTCGAGCGTGGCAGTCGACAGTCGAACGTGCTTGGCGGCTTCCTTCGTGTCGAGAAATTGCTGCATCTTCCTCTCCGTTTGAGAGAGCTGGCGGCCCAACAAGGAGCCACTAGCGCCCACTGACTGGATCAGATGCTATCAAACACCATCAGGAGCCATCTCCCTTTGCATTTGTGGGTTTGTCGATTTTAGCGATTCACAGAACCCACAATTCTGCGCTCTCCCTCGACAATCGATACGACATTCTCGCTGACGACCAGGAGCGGCGCACGCGAAACGGGCCTGGTGCCGACAATCTTGCGGAGCTCCGCCTCAAGAATTGCGACGACCGTCCGCTTTTCCGGCAGCATGTCGTATTTGTCGTACGTCGCCGTCACATCGCCCTCGAGGTGATCAAGGAGCGCTTTGACATCCTCACGTTTGGCCCCGCCGCGGCGCGCGATCGTTGCTGCCGTACGCCGGAGGTCATGCGGTGTGAAATGCGCCATCCCGAGGTGCTCTCGAATGCCCTTCCGCGCTGGCCGCTTTCCCTTTGCTGGCCGGCCGTTGAGCGCGGCCGACAGAGCATCTCGGGTGATCGGGGATAGTTGGCGAGGCGGACGATCAACCGGGCTTCCGTCCGCCGATTGCGATCCATCTGAATTGGGCGTCGCCGTCCAGGAAGAAAAGACCGCCCCTTGGCCTTCGGAAACGATGGCTTCGCGCACGACTGATATGGCCAAACCGTTCATAGGGACAATCACTTCGCGCCGCTTCTTCACCCGATTCTTTGGAATGTGATACTGCGGGTCGTCCGAGGTGAAGCCGACAAGCTCGGGCACGAGAAGGCCGGCGGACTGGCCCGGCCGCACCATGGTTGCCAGAATGAATCGCAGGGCGAGCGCGATCGGCCGCCCGGCAGGAAGGGCCGGGTCATCCAAGCCCCACCAGAGAGCCTTGATCTCGTCGTCCGAAAGCACGCGTTCCCGCGGGCTTTCCTGATAGCGCCGGCGCATGTCCGCCACAGGATTGGCTGGCACATGTTTCCGGCCCGGCTCCTTGGCCCAGGAAAACAAGGTGTGCAGGACCGACTGCGTTCGGTTGGCGCCGACCGGCGCCGTCCCCCCAATCTCCTCGAGGAGTTCGGCGACGTCATCGTCGGTGATTTCGGCAGCGATTCGCCGCTTCCATTTCGTCCGGGCCTTTTTCAGGTAACCCTCATCGTTCTTCCAGGACGATTTCCGGACCTTCGCGTATTGATCCAGGTAGAGCTGAGCGAGCTCATCGAATGTCAGCCGCTCACGCTTGGGGCGATTCGCGCGCTTCTCCGCGGCCGGGTCGGCGCCGTTTGCGACGGTTCCTAGCAGGATCTTGGCTTCGGTTCGAGCTACCTCCGGGGCGATCTTGCCCACGGCCGCCAGAGTGAGCCGACGAACGGGCGCGGTCCGGCCGGTTCCGGCCCGGTAAACGATGATGAATGACTTGGCCCCGGTCGGTCGGACGCGCACCCCGAATCCGGGAAGCTTGGCGTCCCAGATGGTGTATTCGCCCGTCCGCTTCTCCAGGCTGTCGACCAGCGTTTTAGTAATGGTTTGACCGCTCATTTGTCCTCCGGGAAGCACGGGGGAAGCACCGCGGTGCCAATCACAGCAGGTGATGGATGGCACGAGGTGAAGGAGCGGGCGATTTCTCGGCGGCCGTCAAGGCCGCTGAGGGTGCTGGATGGTGGGTGAGGGACTAGCTGATATGTTTTGGGTACTGCAGGTCGTTGGTTCGAATCCAGCTGCCCCGACCAGTCCGAGGTGGGCCAGACCCGCGCCTCAGAACAATAGCCAATCGGCGAGGCGCCAGGCGAGCGCAGCTCCAGCCGTGCATGGCGCGCGTTCGATGCCGATGCCCGCAGCCGCCAAAGCCTTCCTAACCCTCGGCGCTCATTCCCTGCGCAACGCGACTTTCCGCGCGACATTTCAAGGCATTGGGGCGGGTCGGGCGGCGCGGAATGCGTAAAACTTTGTCGAACCTTTAGGCGTCGTCCTAGACATATTGGTGTTGGGGATTTCAGCGCCCAATGCCTAGCGGACGCCGCCAAGCGATGATATTCCGCTTGCGCGGCGTTACGCTTTTCCAACCATCAGTTCGTCGCGTACCAGCCGAACGGAAACGGCAGGAATGGCCAGGCCAGCTGATTGTCGTTGGCGACCTTCCGCGGCTCCTGCTCCGGCGTCTTCGCGGGCAGAGCAGGCGGCGTCGAATGCAGCGCCAAGCGCAGACATGCACATTGCAAATTCATCGTGGTGGCCCCCGCCCATCAATCGTTTTCAAAAATTCGCGTCAGCCTGGAAATCAACGCGCGTCCTCAAAACGACGCGCTCATTCTCAAATCGCACACAGTCTAGGAAAATCGGCGGCCGCTTTCAACCGGTCTCGCCACGCGCTCACAGGAGGTAAGGTTGATCGGTTAGGTTAAGAGCGAGCGGTTGTTGCGGGCGCCTTCGCGACTGTTATCAGATCGGTTCGGCTTGCGACGGTCTGCCTGAAATTCGTGCTCACACGACATCACAGTTCGTCGCAGCGCTCGTATCCTGTGAGTTCTGTATCATGTCTCTCGATCGCAACGTCCGAACCGTCGGTCCGCAGGCGAGCTGGACCGAGATCTGGCACCTCTGGACCGTGTTCGTGCCGCGCCGCTCGATCAACGGGCAGCTCGTTTACGGCAAGGTCTGGCGCCGCCACGACGGCCGTGACTGGATCTACAAGAAGTTTACCGAGTACGACAGCGAAGCGGCGGCCTGAAGCGGCGGCGCTGTCGTCCGGCGGGATCGGAGCTGCCCGTTCAAGCCGCCTTTGCGGCCGCAGTCTTGGGCGGCGGCGGCTTCAGCGGCTTGTCCTGCTTCTTCGACCAGGAGATGTAATAGGCCACCGTCGTCATGATCGCGATCCCGGCGACGCTGACGAAGATCTGCGCGAACAGCGAGCCCGAGCTCATCGACAGCTCGAAATGACCGACGAAGGACAGGAACACGCCGACGCAGAACACGGCGAGCGACTGCTGGCCGCACACGATGATGGGGTCGAACCCTTTCCATTCCAGGCCCGGCCAGTCCTTGGGAACGAAGCGGATCACCAGGATCACGATCACGACGAAGTGGATAAAGCGGTAGGGCGCGAGGTTGGTCTTGTCGTTCGGGTTGAACGCCGAGAACAGCCATTCCGGGAACATGCCGCCGAGGGTCGGGAAGCGGCCGGCCATGGTCATGACCAGCGCAAACAGCATGTAACCAAGACAGAGCCACAGCGTGACCGGTGCGTTGATCAGCGTCATCGAGCGCCGCGCGCCGCCCATGGCGCACCAGGCGCCGAACACGAACAGCACCTGCCAGCAATACGGGTTGAAGTACCACTGTCCGGCCGGATAGGCGTTCAGGTTCAGGCCGAAATGGCGCGCGGTCAGCCACAGCACGATGGACAATGCCATCGTCAGGTCCGGCTTGCGCAGCATGAACCAGAGCACGGGCGGAAACAGCCCCATCAGCACGATGTAGAGCGGCAGCACGTCGAGATTGAGCGGCTTGAAGCGCAGGAACAGGCCCTGGCGCAGCGTCTCGGTGGCGTTGTCCACCAGGCCGGCGACGTTGAACTCGTTGATCATCTCGGAATCGCCGAAGCGCAGCGCCAGATAGCTGATCGAGGCGATGTAGATCACGAACAGGATGATGTGGGCGACGTAGAGCTGCCAGACCCGCTTGGTCAGCCTCGTAGCACCGACCAGGAAGCCGCGCTCGAGCATCATCCGCGCATAGACGAAGGAGGCGGTGTAGCCGGAGATGAAGACGAACAAATCCGCGGCGTCGGAAAAGCCGTAGTTGCGGGTGGTGATCCAGTTCACCACGTTGTCGGGGATATGGTCGAGGAAGATCGCCCAGTTCGCAATGCCGCGAAACAGGTCGAGCCTGAGGTCACGGCCCTTCTCGGGGAGCGTGGCGTTGATGTTCAGGAAGGACATGCGACGGGAGCTTTCGGAGGGGACGGACAGGTAGATGTCAACGAAGCAGGGCCACCGGGCGAGACCCCGGCGCGGAAGGCGGGTACGCAATTGTCACGATGCAGCATAATGATTATACCCATCGGCGAGCCATCCCGGGGGGCCGGAATCACCGATCAGTTCCCTAAAGGTGTCTCTATACTATGCCCGCGGTTTCCACCAACTGCTACCGTGACGCGTCGAAATCGAACGAAAAGACGAACAAGAGGCCCGGACCGTCCATGACCGCACGCATTTTCAAGCCCGCCAAGAACGCGATGCAATCCGGCCGGTCGAAGACCAAGGAATGGCAGCTCGACTACGAGCCCGAGCAGCCGCGCGCGGTCGAGCCGCTGATGGGCTGGACCTCGTCCGGCGACATGAAGCAGCAGATCACGCTGCACTTCCACAGCAAGGAAGAGGCGGTCGCCTATTGCGAGCGCAAGGGCATCGCCTACCAGGTGATCGAGCCAAAGGAATCGGTGCGCCGTCCGGTCGCCTATGCGGACAATTTCTCGTTCCGCCGCGGCGAGCCGTGGACGCATTGAGGGCGGGCAACGAAACTCTCGTCATGCCCGGGCTTGTCCCGGGCATCCACGTTTTAGCGTCCACGTAAAAAGCCCGCGGTTGGCCGGGACAAGCTCGGCCAACCACGCCGGTTCTTCCCATCGTCCTGCCCTTGGCAGCCATTCCGCCCCGTGCTTCGCTGTCTCGCATGATGCGACCATGACGAGGTGGGCTATGGCGGGGCGTGACCAGCTCGACGGCGTCGATCTGAAAATACTCTCCGAGTTGCAGCAGGACGGGCGGGTTCGCAATAACGAGCTGGCGCTGCGCGTCGGGGTGTCCGGGCCCAACTGCGTGAGGCGGCTGAAATCGCTGTTCAGCCGCGGCGTGATCCGGGCGGTGCGCGCCGTTATCGACGAGCGGCTGCTCGGCTACGAGGTGGTGTCGTTCGTCTCGATCCAGCTCGGCAGCCAAGCCCAGCCGGTGCTGGCGGCATTCGAGAGCTCGATCGCCGCGATCCCGCGCATCCAGCAGTGCTGGCGGATTTCGGGAGACACCGACTATCTTCTCAAATGCGTGGCGCCGAGCGTCGAGAGCATGCGCCAGCAGCTCCTGCATTTCGCCGCGATGCCGAACGTGAAGAACGTCCGCAGCTTTCCGGTGCTGGGCGTGGCGAAGGACGTGCCGCTGCCATTGCAGGAGATCGCGGCGGCAGGATAGTTCGGCGGCGACGGGTCCCAAAACGTAGCTCGCGTAACGACGTCCAAACATCCGAAGGCGCGGGAGTGACTCCCTTACCGGGATACAGGTTCGGATAAGGCGGATATAAACATAAGTAACTCACCTAACTGTGACATGTGATTTGCGAAGTTCTGCAATGCGCCGAAGCGTGATTGCCGGTTCCTGGTGCTGGCCTACATGCGAGGTGTGAACCTCAGCCTGCGTCGCATGCCGAGGCCTCTTTTGTGGGACCCTGAAGCAGGAAAAGACAACATGACCTCGATCTCGAAGACGTTCGTCGCATCCGCTGCGACGCTGTTTGCATCTGCGTTTCTCATGATGACCGCGCCGGCTGCCCAGGCAGAAGACTACTGCATCACCAATGGTGCCCAGGCCGCGCATGGCTGCGGCTATCCGACGATGGAGGCCTGCCGGGCCGCGGCCGGCGGCATCGGCGGCTCGTGCTCACAGAGCGGCGGCGCGAAGACGTCGGCCGACGCGCTGGCCTTCCAGCCGAAGCAGACGCACTCGCGCACCAAGCTGCGCCCGGGCGGGCAGACCAACTCGAACTGAGCGAGACCGTTTGGAAATGTTGCGGCCTCCAAGTTGGATCTCGGAGGCCGCAACAGCATGACAACCCGCGCTTCAGCGATACCTGCCGCGAAACTCGCGCGGGGAGGCGCCGGCCCAGGTGCGGAAGGCGCGAGAAAAGCTCTTCTCGTTGCGGAAGCCGGCGATCTCCGCGATCCGCTTGATCGGGCTGCGCCCGCGCATCAACTCCTGCTTGGCGAGCTCGAATTTTGCCTCTTCCTTGAGATCCCGCAGTGAGGTCGCTTCATCGCGCAGGCGCCGATGCATGGTGCGGGTGGAGAGTGCCAGCTCGCTTGCGACATCCTCGGCGCCGAGACTGCGTCCGCGCGCATTGCGGAGTACGCGGCGAACGCGCTCGACCAGCAGCCGGTCGCGCCGATAGGGCAGTACGGTCAGCCGCAGCGCGCCCTTGAGCATGTTGTCGAGGTCCGCCGCGCTCCGGGTGAGCGGCAGCGACAGGTAATGCTTGTCGAAGGTGATGGAAGCGCGGTCCGCACCGAAGCGGATGTTTCGGCAAAAGATGGTCGGATAGACCGAGACGTGGCCGGGCTCGGGGTACGGAAATTCCGCGGCGCGGAGCGCGATTTGCGAATCCACGGCCCAGCAGGAGAAGCCGAGAACATAGCGGAGCAGGGTGACCAGGCAGAATTCGCGTAGAGGTCCGAGGTCGGCCAGTTCGCGGATGGACACGACCGCGGTCTCCTCGCCGACGGCGAGATCGAGCAGCACGTCCTCGGTGAGCAGACGATGGTGCCGGCACCAGCGCTTGAGCGCGACCTCCAGCGTCGGGGCGGTGATCGAGGCGCGGCACAGCATGCCGTAGGTGCCAAAGGGCAGCCGCCGCGAGAACCAGCCGAGCGCCTCGTCATCGAGTTCGCGCATGGCATGGCCCGCCAGCGCCTCGAACTGGCCGGCCGTGACCCGCCCATCCGGAGAATTGACAAGGTCCGGCGTTACCTGACCCCGGCTCAGCGCCTCGGTCGGATCGCGGCCGTAGCGTTCGTAAGCGGCAACGACGCCGCGGACGAAGGCGGCAGGGGTCACGGCACGGCGCGGGATCGCGGTTGCGACTTGAAAAGGCATCGGAAAATCCTCTGGGAAAATCCTCGCCAAGTTTGGCGGAAAATGCAACCTTTTCGACCGCAGAAGGGCCCCGATGCCGCTAGGTTCGGTCCCCAAAATAGGGAGGAATCGCCTTGAATATCCCGAGCATCGATTTCGATCTGGGCGAAGACATCAGCATGCTGCGCGACACGCTGCGCGCCTTCGTGGAGGCGGAGATCGCCCCGCGTGCCGCCGATATCGAGAAGGCCAATCTATTCCCGGCGGACCTCTGGAAGCGCCTTGGCGACCTCGGCCTGCTCGGCATGACCGCGCCGGAGCAATATGGCGGCTCCAACATGGGCTATCTCGCCCATATCGTCGCGATGGAGGAGATTTCGCGCGGCTCGGCCGCGGTCGGCCTCTCCTATGGCGCCCACTCAAATCTCTGCGTCAACCAGATCCGCCGCAACGGCAATGATGCGCAGCGCGAGCGCTATCTGCCAAAGTTGATCTCCGGCGAGTATGTCGGCGCGCTCGCGATGTCCGAGCCCGGCGCCGGCTCAGACGTCGTCTCGATGAAACTGCGCGCCGACAAACGCGGCGACCGCTACGTGCTCAACGGCTCGAAGATGTGGATCACCAATGGCGGCGATGCCGACGTGCTGGTGGTCTATGCCAAGACCGATCCGGAAGCGGGCCCGCGCGGCATGACCGCCTTCCTGGTCGAGAAGGGGACGAAGGGCTTCAGCCACGGCCAGCATCTCGACAAGCTCGGCATGCGCGGCTCCAACACGTATCCGCTGTTCTTCGACGAATGCGAGGTGCCGGAGGAGAACGTGCTTGGCAAGGTCGGCGAGGGCGTCAAGGTGCTGATGTCCGGCCTCGACTATGAGCGTACGGTCCTCTCGGGTGGACCACTCGGGATCATGGCGGCCTGCATGGACGCGGTGGTGCCCTATATGCACGAGCGCAAGCAGTTCGGGCAGCCGATCGGCGACTTCCAGCTCATGCAGGGCAAGCTCGCCGACATGTACGCGACCTGGCAGGCCACGCGCGCCTATGTCTATGCGGTGGGGCGTGCCTGCGACCGCGCCGATCACGCGCGCAGCTTGCGCAAGGACGCCGCCGCTGCGATCCTCTATTCCGCCGAGAAAGCGACGTGGATGGCGGGTGAGGCGATCCAGGCGCTTGGCGGGGTCGGCTACACCTCCGAATTTCCGGTCGGACGCCTGTGGCGCGATGCAAAGCTCTACGAGATCGGCGCCGGCACCTCGGAGGTCCGGCGCATGCTGATCGGTCGCGAATTGATGGCTGAGACGGCTTAAAACCTTCACGCAATTGGAACCAACATGCCGCTCCATTCCAGCATCGATACGTCTTCTTCGGACTTTGCGCGCAATTCCGAGGCCATGCGCACCCTCGTCGCGGATCTGCGCGAAAAGCTGAGCCAGGTTGCGGGCGGCGGCGGCGAGGTCTCGCGCAACCGCCACACCTCGCGTGGCAAGATGCTGGCGCGCGAGCGCGTCGACCTGCTGGTCGATCCCGGCACCGCGTTCATGGAGCTGTCGCCGCTCGCGGCCTATGGCCTTTACGGCGGCGACGTGCATTCGGCGAGCGTCGTCACCGGGGTCGGGCGCATCGCGGGCCGCGAATGCGTGATCGTCGCCAACGACGCCACCATCAAAGGCGGCACCTATTATCCCATGACCGTGAAGAAGCATCTGCGCGCGCAGGACGTGGCGCGGCAGAACAATCTTCCCTGCGTCTATATGGTCGATTCCGGCGGCGCCTTCCTGCCGCTGCAGGACGAGATATTTCCCGACGAGCGGCATTTCGGCCGCATCTTCTACAACCAGGCGCAGATGTCCTCGCAAGGAATCCCGCAGATTGCCATCGTGATGGGTTCCTGCACAGCCGGCGGCGCCTATGTCCCCGCGATGTCGGACGAGAGCATCATCGTGCGCAACCAGGGCACGATCTTCCTCGGCGGGCCGCCGCTGGTGAAGGCCGCGACAGGCGAAGTGGTGACCGCGGAGGAGCTTGGTGGCGCCGACGTGCATTCGCGGCAATCGGGTGTGACCGATCATTATGCCCAGAACGACGCACACGCGATCGGCATCGCCCGCCGCATCGTCGGCACGCTGAAGCCGTCGGTACGACCAAACCTCAACATGCATCCGCCGCGTGATCCCTTGTTCGCGGCGGAGGAGATCTACGGCGTGGTGCCCGTCGACGGGCGCAAGCCGTTCGACGTGCGCGACATCATTGCGCGCGTCGTCGATGGTTCCGAGTTCGACGAGTTCAAGAAGCTCTACGGCACGACGCTGGTGTGCGGCTTCGCCCACATCTGGGGTTTTCCGGTCGGCATCATTGCCAACAACGGCATCCTGTTCAGCGAGAGCTCGCTGAAGGGGGCGCATTTCATCGAGCTGTGCTGCCAGCGCGGCATTCCGCTGGTGTTCCTGCAGAACATCACCGGCTTCATGGTCGGCAAGAAATACGAAGCCGGCGGCATTGCGCGTGACGGCGCCAAGCTGGTGACGGCGGTCGCGACCGCGTCGGTGCCGAAATTCACCGTGGTGATCGGCGGGTCCTACGGCGCCGGCAATTACGGCATGTGCGGCCGCGCCTACTCCCCGCGCTTCCTGTGGATGTGGCCTAACGCGCGCATCTCGGTGATGGGCGGCGAGCAGGCCTCGATGGTGCTGAGCCAGGTCCGCCGCGACAATATCGAGGCCAAGGGCGACAGCTGGTCGAAAGAAGACGAAGATAAATTCCGCGAACCGATCCGCGCGCAATATGAGAGCCAGGGGCACCCGTATTACGCGACCGCGCGGCTGTGGGACGACGGCGTGATCGACCCGGCCGACACAAGGCTGGTGCTCGGTCTCGGCCTCTCGGCGGCGTCGAATGCGCCGATCGAACCGACGAAATTCGGCCTGTTCAGGATGTGATGCGATGGACCGCTCAAAGCTCTACCGCCGTTTTCGCACCCTCCTGATCGCCAACCGCGGCGAGATCGCCTGCCGCGTGATCCGCACCGCGCGCGCCATGGGCCTGCGCACGGTCGCGGTCTATTCCGAGGCGGACCGCGACGCGATGCATGTCGCGCTCGCCGACGAGGCCGTGCTGCTCGGGCCCGCACGTGCCCGCGACAGCTATCTTAATGTCGAGCGGCTGATCGAGGCCGCGCGCAAGACCGGCGCGGAGGCGATCCATCCCGGCTATGGCTTCCTGTCGGAGAATGCCGAATTCGCCCAGGCGTGTTTCGACGCCGGACTGGTCTTCGTCGGCCCGACAGCGCCAATGATGACTGCCATGGGCTCGAAGTCCGGCTCCAAGGCGCTTATGGAGAAGGCCGGCGTCCCGCTGGTGCCAGGCTATCACGGCGAGGCGCAGGACGATGCGACGTTGGCGAAGGCGGCCGAGAAGGTCGGTTTCCCGATTCTGGTGAAGGCGTCCGCTGGCGGCGGCGGCCGTGGTATGCGCATCGTTCGCTCCGCGGATGAACTTGCGCCTGCGATCGTCAGCGCGAAGCGCGAGGCCAAGGCCGCGTTCGGCGACGACCGCATGCTGATCGAAAAATATGTCGATAACCCGAGGCATATCGAGGTGCAGGTGATCGGCGACAGCCACGGCAATCTGCTCTCGCTGTTCGAACGCGAATGCACCCTGCAGCGCCGCCACCAGAAGGTGATCGAGGAGGCGCCGTCGCCGACGCTCAATCCCGCCCAGCGCGAGACGGTCTGTGCCGCCGCGCGAAAGGCCGCGGGCGCCGTCAACTATGTCGGCGCCGGCACCATCGAGTTCGTGTCCGACGGCAAGGACGTGTTCTTCATCGAGATGAACACTCGTCTCCAGGTCGAGCATCCCGTGACCGAGCTGATCACGGGGATCGACTTGGTCGAGTGGCAGTTGCGCGTCGCTTTCGGCGAGGCGTTGCCGCTGAAGCAAGACGAGATCAAGCTTCACGGCCACGCCGTGGAGGCGCGGGTCTACGCGGAGAACCCGACCAAGAACTTCATGCCGTCGGTGGGCAAGATATCAACCTGGCGTCTGCCCGCTGAAGCGGGGGGGCTGCGCATCGACTCCGGCTATCGGGAAGGCGATACGGTTTCGCCGTACTACGATGCGATGCTGGCAAAAATGATCGCCTGGGCGCCGACGCGGGATGTCGCGATCGAGCGGCTGAACCGCGGGCTGGAAGAGTCCGACGTCCGCGGCATCGTGACCAACATCCCGTTCCTGTCGGCGCTGATGACGCATCCGAAGGTGAGGGCGAACGCGATCGACACCGGCTTCATCGAGCGCGAACTGACGGTTCTGACGCAGGCCCCGGCGGCGCCGGGCGAGCTCGAGCTCTGCGCCGCGGTGGCCGCTGTGATCAACCACGAGCGGCAGGCTGCACAGGCGGACGCGAATTCGCCCTGGCAGACCTTTGGCTGGATGCCGGTCGGCCGCCGCCAGCGCAATTTTGCGTTTCGCGCGGGTCATGGTGTTGGTCATGGGTCCGAGCAGAAGATCACGCTGAACTATGGCAGCGGACCAGCGACGCTGGTGATCGGCGAACGCGAGCTGGCATTTGCGATCGCGCCCCGGGACGGCGGCTTCGACGTGACGCTTGACGGCGTCAAATCGTTCGTCGCGGCCGTGATCGACGGCCATGAGCTGTATTTGCGCACGCGCAACGGGCGATTCGACCTGCATTGGGTCGATCCGTTCGGCGGCGAGATGGAGGAGCAGGCCGGCGCGGACAAGATCGCAGCGCCCTTGCCGGGCACCGTCGTCGCCGTGCTGGCGGAGGAGGGCGCCAAGCTCGAGAAGGGCGCGCCGATCCTCACCCTGGAAGTGATGAAGATGGAGCAGACGCTGCGTGCGCCCTATGCCGGCGTGCTGAAATCCATCAAATGCAAGGTCGGCGACATCGTCCAGGAGGGCGTCGAGCTCGCCGTGGTCGAGCCTTCCGGAGAATGAGATGAGCGATAAGGTCCGCATCATCGAAATGGGGCCGCGTGACGGCCTCCAGAACGAGAAAACGGCGGTCAGTGTCGAGGCCCGGATCGCCTTCATCGAGGCGCTGGTCGCGGCCGGCCTCAATACAGTCGAGGTCGGCGCCTTCGTCTCGCCCAAGGCGATCCCGCAGATGGCGAGCTCGGACGCCGTGCTGCGCGGCGTTAGCCATTTGACCAGTGCCGAATTCCACGTGCTAGTGCCGAACGAGAAGGGCTATGACGCCGCGTGCGCGGCCGGCGCAAAGATCGTCTCGGTGTTCGCCGCGGCCTCCGAGGGCTTTTCGCGGGCCAACATCAATTGCACGGTCGCGGAGTCCATCGAACGGTTTAAGCCGGTGCTGGCGCGCGCCAGGGACGATGGTGTCAAGGTCCGCGGCTATATCTCCTGCGTGCTGGGCTGTCCGTTCGACGGTGAGATCCAGCCGAAAGCGGTCGCCGATCTCGCCACCACGCTGTGGGAGCTCGGCTGCTACGAGATCTCGCTCGGCGACACGATCGGTGTCGGTACGCCTGCCAAAGCCAAAGAGATGCTGCGGGCGGTCAGCGCCAACATCCCTCCCGCCAATCTCGCGATGCATTTTCACGACACCTACGGCCAGGCGCTCGCCAATCTCTATGCGGGGCTGGAGGAAGGCGTCCGCGTCATCGACGCCGCCGCCGGCGGCCTCGGCGGCTGCCCCTACGCGCCGGGCGCGACCGGCAACGTCGCGACCGAGGACGTCGTCTATATGCTCGGTGGCATGGGGATTAGGACGGGTGTCGATATGGACCGGTTGCTGGCGGCAACCAACGAGATGAGCGGCGTGCTGGGCAAGCCGCCGGTGAGCCGCGTGGCCTCCGCACTGAACGCGAAGAGGAAGCGCGCCAGCTCCTAGTTCTCCGTTATTGCGAGCGCAGCGAAGCAATGATGGTGGACGCAGCTACCTGCTCCCGTCCGGCCCCATCACCAGGTCCGGCAGTGCGGTCGAGATGCCCGGCACGAAGCAGAGCAGCAGCACCGCGAGCATCATCAAAAGCACGAACGGCAGCGTGCCCCAGATCACCTCGCGCAGGGGAATATCCGGCGCGACGTTGCGGATGACGAAGATGTTGAGGCCGACGGGTGGATGGATCAGTCCCATCTCCATCACGATGGTCATGACGACGCCGAACCAGATGATGTCGAAATTGGCGGCGCGGAGCGGCGGCAGGATGATTGGCGCGGTCATGAGAATAATCGAGACCGGCGGCAGGAAGAAACCGAGCACGACGACCATGACGAGGATCGCGAACAAGAGGCCCCAGCGGGGCAAATGCATCGCGACGACGGATTCGGCGGCCGATTGCGAGATGTGCAGATAGCTCATCACGTAGGAATAGAGCAGCGACATGCCGATGATCATCATCAGCATGGTCGATTCCCGGATCGTCGATTTCAGGATCGGGGCAAGGTCGCTCGGCCGCCACACGCTGTAGATCGCCGCGATCAATGCCAGCGCCAAGAGGCCGCCGAGGCCGGCAGTCTCTGATGGCGTGGCGTAACCGCCATAGAGGGCGATCATGACGCCGGTGAGCAGCAGCACGAACGGGATCACGCGCGGCAGTACGCTGAAGCGTTCCGCGAGCGTGTACTCGTCGCGGGCGAGGATCGCAGCTTCCGGGCCGCCGTTCTTGTAGATCGCTTCGGCCGCGGCGTATTCCTGGCGGAAGCGAATCACGGCGTAAACGCCGAACAGCGAGACCAGCAGCAGGCCGGGCCCGATACCGGCGAGGAACAGCCGTCCTAGCGATTTTTCGGCGGCGACCGCAAACAGGATCATGGTGATCGACGGCGGCAACAGAATGCCGAGCGTGCCGCCGGCGGCGATGATCCCCGCGGCAAAGCCGCCGGAATAGCCGCGCTTGCGCATCTCGGGGATGCCGGCCGAGCCGATTGCCGAGCAGGTCGCGGGCGAGGAGCCCGCCATCGCCGCAAACAGCGCGCAGGCGAACACATTGGCGACGCCGAGCCCGCCGGGGACGCGGTGCAGCCAGGCGTGCAGGGCCGAGTAGAGATCCTGGCCGGCGCGCGACTTGCCGATCGCGGCGCCCTTCAGGATGAAGAGCGGGATCGACAGCAGCGTGATCGAGGCCATTTCCTCGTAGACATTCTGCGTCACCGTGTCGAGAGAGGCGGCGGGCATGTAGATGCCCATGAACACGACTGCGACCGCGCCGAGCGCGAACGCGATCGGCATGCCCGAAAACATCACGACGAGCGTCGCGATCCCGTAGGCGAGGCCGATACCGAAAACGCTCATGAACGCCTGGCTCCAGCGAAAGGCAGCGCAAGCTGCACGAGGATCTGGACGCAGAGCAGACTCATGCCGAACGCCATTAGCGAATAGGGGATGGCCAGCGGCGGCGACCACATCGAGTTCGAGACCTGGCCATCGACATAGGCTTCATGCGCCAGTGTCCAGGACTTCCAGGCGAAGAAAGCGCAGAACAGAAGCGTCACGGCATCGACCAGCCAGAGCCTGATCCGGTTCGCCAGTGGTGAGAGCAGGCCGACGAAGGCCTCGATGCCGATGTGACCGCGGTTCTGCTGCACGTAGGCGGCCGTCATGAAGGTCGCTCCGACCAGCAGGAACACCGCGGCCTCGTCCTGCCAGTAATTGGCAGCCTTGAACAAGGCGCGGCTGAGCACGCTGTAGCTCAGGATGGCGCAGGCGGCGATCAGCGCAATCGCGGCGAACACGACGATGATGTTGTTGAGGATGGCGAGACCGCGATCGATCGCTGCCGCAAGGCCGGTCCTTGCGGCAGCGTTTACCTGGCTGTCACGATCCGGAAGCGGACCGTGGCTCATGCGGCGACGTCGGTCGCGAGCTTGAGCAGGTTGGCAGATGTCGCGGTCTTGGCGCCGTAGTCCTTCCATGCGGTGTCGCGGGCGATGTCACGCCACTTGCCGACGGTCGCGGCATCAAGCGCCGAGACCTTGGCGCCGGCCTTCTCGTAGACCTTGGCGACCTCGACGTCGTCGTCCTGCGCGCCCTTGCGGCCGAAGGCTTCGAGCTCGGTGCCGACCGCGAGCAGGACGTCCTGCTGGTTCTTCGGCAGCTTGTCGAAGATCGCCTTCGACATCATCAGCGGCTCGAGCATGAACCAATAGGACGCGCCTGCGCCCGAGGTCAGCGATTTCGCGACCTCCTCAAGCCGGAACGAGATCAGGCTGGTCGAGGAGGTGATGCCGGCATCACACGCCCCCGTCTGCATCGCTGCGTAGATTTCGTTCGAGGGCACCGACAGCACGGATGCGCCGGCAGTCTGCAGCACCATGTCCATCTCGCGCGAGCCGCCGCGCACCTTGAGACCCTTGGCATCTTCGGGGGCCACGATCGGCTTGGAGCGGCTGGCGACGCCGCCGGCCTGCCACACCCAGCTGAGCAGGATGATGCCCTTGTCGGCGAGGAAGTCGGTCAAGGCCTTGCCGACCGGCTCCTTCTTCCAGCGCATGCCCTGGTCGTAGGTGGTGACGAGGCCCGGCATCAGGCCGATATTGGTTTCCGGCAATTCGCCGCCGGCATAGGGCATCGGATAGAGGCTGATGTCGAGCGCGCCCTTGCGCATCGCGGAGAACTGCGCGTTGGTCTTGATCAGCGAGGAGTTCGGATAGATCTCGGCGGCGATGTCGCCGTTGCTGCGCTTGCTGACTTCGGCGGCGAACACGCGACAGAGCCGGTCGCGGAAATCGCCCTTGTCGACGGTGCCGCCCGGGAATTGATGCGAGATCTTCAGCGTGGTCGCGGCATGCGCGGTGCCGGTGCTGAAACGGAGAATGGCGGGTGCGGCGACGGCGGTCGCGATCAGGTGGCGGCGCGTGAACATGGCGTGATTCCCTTGGACGGTTCTTGGAAGGTTCTTGTTTGCTTTGCCGTGATTTTGGGCCGGTCTTGGAGACCGCGCTGAGGCCCATCCTAGCCGGTCTTTCAGACAATGTTCTCTAGTCTGATAGTTCGAGACCGAATGCCGCGGCAAGCGTCGGTGATGCTGCATTGCACACTCCTGATCTCCTACATCCGCAGAACCAAGGATGGCGGCGGGCTCGCGGAAATTTATCAGCGGCCGCGTAACAACGCCCCGTGGCAATCCGTCGAGATCAGATAGCGGCGTCCGTCGCTGACCAACATCCATCTCGAAGGGAAGACCAGTCATGACCATTCGTACCCGCATCGCGCTCGGCGTTTCGGCGGCCGTTCTCTCGCTCGGCCTCGCGCTGTCGCCGGCCGCCTTTGCCCAGGACAAGATGGGCAAGGATGACGGCATGATGAAAAAGGACACGATGTCCAAGGACGGCATGAAGAAGGACACCATGTCCAAGGACGACGGCATGAAGAAGGACACGATGTCGAAGGACGGGATGAAGAAAGACGACGGGATGATGAAGAAGCACTGATCTTCCAACGTCGAGAGGCGCTTGCGACAGGCTGACGCGCGCCAAAAATCCGGGGGCGGTCACGTAGACCGCCCCCGGAGCATTTGTTTCAGTCCAAATTCAATTGAACGTGACTTGCGCGCGTTAGACTTGCAAACGTTACTTGCGCTTCGCCTTGCGGGCGGCGTAGCGGGCGTCCCGCTTGGCTTTTTGCTCGGCCTCGGCTTCGGCCGCCTTCGCGACGGCTTCTTCGGCCTCGCGGGCGATCCGCGCGGCCTCGAGCGCGGCAGCTTCTTCTTGAAGGCGCTTCTGCTCGGCCTTTTCCGTGTCGCGCGCAGCCTTTGCCTCGGCGCGCTTGGCCGCAAGGGCCTCGCGCTCCGCACGCTTCGCCACAACCGCGGGATCATCCGGCCCCGGCTGCGACTTGAATTTGTTCAAAAGGTTCTTGCGTGCTTCCTGTGCCGCCTTTTGCCGGTCGGAGAAGCCTGGTTCCCTAAATCCACTCATCGGCGAACCTTGTCATCCTCGCTTTCGATCCTACATCACTGCCTGTTGGTACGTCGGCTGGGCATAGCGGGCGCCGCGCGACGCAGATGCGTGTACATCGGCGCGCGCCGTGATGCCACCTATAATCGCAGCCGATCAGGTAGACGAAAATCGCCGCCCCCGACGATCTCTCGTAGCCCCGAAAAACTGCCGAATTGTGATGTCCCTCATAAGGGGGCACCAGGGCGGTGCCTAGCGTCCGCCCGGGTATGAGACGCGGAGCACGGGTATGACGATCTCACGACTGAGCCTGAAGGCGCTCGCAATCGCCGTTGTGGTGGCAGCCTTGGCCACTGCCGCGCTGCTGCTCGCCCGTCCGCAACCAATCGAAAGTGCCGTCCTGGGCACGGATTGGGAATGCACCCAGACCGCGTTTGTGCTTACGACCTGCGCTCCGCGCGTCCAGCAGGCGATCCCGGCGGCCGAAACCTCCCGCAAGGAAGCGATCCGGCCGACCCGAGGCTAACCGGGAGAAGCTGGACGGGATGTGACGCCACGCCGCAGAGGTGATAAAGCCCGCTCGCCCCCGTGATCGGTCAGCCATGTCCAAGCCCGAAGCCAGTTCCGAAGCCAACTCCGAAGCTAAGCCCGAACCGGGCGCGAAGCCGAAATCCACTCCAAAACCTCAATCCGGTGACAACCGCCGCGGCGCCATCGCTGGCTTGATCATCGCGATCCTGATCCTCGGCGTCGGCTGGTGGCTCGCCCGCGATCTCACCTCCGCGAGCAAGATGCAGGACTGCCTGATGTCCGGGCGAAGCAACTGCAATGTGATCGAGCCGGCCCACTAGAGGCATGCCAGAGCGACCCGCGCGGACGAAAAATGTCGTGATCTTAATCATTTGTAACGGGACTTAGCCGACCAAAGCAGGTCAGTCATGTCAGCCGGCATCAGCTCAGCGCGAGCCGAATCGTCTATCGCGCCAGGCATCACGGCGGTTGACGGCAATCGAAAGAGTAGGGGGCAAGCACGCATGAGTGTGTCCAGTCGCATCAAGATCATCATTCCCTTGGTTTCGGCGATGTCATTGCTCGCCGTCCCGGCGCAGGCTCAGGACGCCAGACCGCCGAGAGACGCCGCCCAGCCATCGGCCGGGCCAGGCGCCGGCGCGCCGCCGCAGAACATGCGAAAGGAGCCGCCGCCGCAGCAGGCTGCCCGGCCGGCGCCACAGGCCGGCGTCCAGCCCTACGCCGGCGGTCTTGGTCATGCTGGTCCGGGTCCAAATCCTGCTCTCGCGAGTCCAGGTCCTGGCCCTCGCAATGCCGGCGGTCCGCCGCCCGGACGCAATTACGCCAGGGGTCCCGCACCGGCGCGCGACTGGGGCGGACACACCTATCGCGGCCATCTCGCCTGGGATGGCGGACGCTGGCGCCACGAAGTCCACAACGGCCGCTCTGGCTGGTGGTGGGATGTGGGCGGCGCGCGGTATTATTATCCGCAGCGGATGGACGGGCCTCCGGCCTATATCTCGGAGGATTATTACGACGACGTCCCCGTGGCCTATGCTCCGCCCGTCGCCTACGAACCGCCGCCGCCGCCGCCACCGGCCGATCCCGGCGCGAGCGCGCTTGGCGGCGCTATCGTCGGCGGCGTGCTGGGCGGCCTGATCTCGGGCAACGCCTCGGGTGCGGCCGCAGGCGCTGTGATCGGCGGTGCCACCGGCGCGATCGCCGGCGCGACGGCTGCTTCGCGCCCGGGCTACTATCTGGCCCAAGGCAACTGCTACTACCGCTATCCGAGCGGCCAGTACGTGCAGGCTGATCCACGGGCTTGTTACTGAGCACGCCAGGCGAGGGCTGAAGCGAAGAGGCGGCGAAAAGCCGCCTCTTTTCGTTTTGGCGCTGGCCCTCAGCTGGCCGGGAATTGATTCAAGGGGATCGCTCCGCGCGTCAGGACACTAGCCAGCTGAAGAACGCGATCGCGGCCCACACCAGGCCTGCGATCCAGGCCAGCATCACGATGCCGATGGTCGCAAGATAAGCGATGCCGAGCGGGTCGGATCTTTCGCCTCGCGTCGGGACGGGAATTTCGGCTGCGGCTTCTTGCGTCATGACGGGAATATCTCCCAAGCCTTCTCGCTCTCTGGGAGCGCTGAGGACTGTTTAGCGGAGGCGCCGTGCGCCGGCTGTGACGCACTTCACAGATCGGTACGCATCAAGCCCCCAATCGGGGCGGGTCGTTCGACAGATGCGTGAATTGGATTGCGTCGCAAATCCGCGAGGACGGCATTACCCCGCAATCATACGGACGAAATTGCCACGCGCTTGTCCAGATCGTCCGGCTAGAATTGGCTTCATGTGTACCAAGTACGATCCACAGCATGAAGCCGAGACGGCGATGAAGCGCGCCGTGGCGGCCGAAGGTCCTGACCGGCAACGTCTCATCGAGCTGGCCCTGGCCTGGCATCAACTCGCCCGCGACCGGCGCGAAGAGCGGACGGACTGAGCTCTCTCTGTTACGAGAGAACTGGTATTCACAGAAAAACCCCGTGCTCGGGCACGGGGTTCTCGAGAGCCGATCGGGGCTGGCAAATCGGCACCACTGGATTTCGAACACGCCGATCGCAAGTTCGTTCCGCGCCCCCTTCAATTTTTTCGCGCGAGAACGCCGCCATCGGCGCCTATGCTCGTGACACTCGACGCCTGACGCGAGCCGCCGAAACGCTCCGTTAAGACTCGTTCGGACGACGATTTTCCGATCGCGATTCGTTTCGGGGAACGAAGCGGAGCAGGACCGTGAACAAACAAAAAGTCCCCGACGGGCTGCACTGTGTCAGGCAGCTTCCGACTTCGGCACCGCCTCGGCATTGACCGAAAGCTTGACGACATCGGCTTCGACGGCACCGACATATTTCGTGTCGATGTAATGATGATGGTCCTTGTGACCTCCCGGGTTGTCCTTCCGCGTCAGCTTGATACGGTTGCCCTCGACGCGGTCGACGGTGCCGACATGTGCGCCGTCCTTGCCGACGATCTTCATGTGCTCTCTGATCTCGCTCATGATGTTCTCCTTGTGCCGTGTCAACGGCGAGGACCGGTCTTCGTTGCAAGGATAGGCGGGCCCGGCTGTTGGAGCCAATGCGCTCGCCGAACGTTGAATGGCAGTCGCAATTGCCAAGATCCGCATCAAGACGCTTATCAAGATCCGCATGGAGACCTCCGAGGCCTATCTCGATCGAAAGCACAGGGAAATCGGGCTGCTGAACGATTGCCTGAGGAGCCCGCTGCATTTGGCTCGGCCGCAATCGGTCGACGAGGTTGTGGTCTCCAAGTTTCAGCTCGCCGCCGCACTACGCGCGGAACATGCGCTGCAGGACTGGAGAGCGACGGAGACGGCCTGGTCGCATGCGGCGTCTCCCAGCAGCGGTCCGTTCGTGTTCAGCTACGACTATCAGCGCGCGGACCTCAAGGTGAGTGGTCCCTCGTTCTATGAACTCGAGCGGGGCTGCAGGGGCGAGGCGATCTATACCGCCTCCGGCATGGCCGCGATCTCCGCGCTGCTGCTCGCGTCCGCACGGATCATCGGCAAAGCAGACGTCGTGGTGCTGCCGGGCACTTACGGCGAGACACTGGAGCTGATCGAGAGCCTCGTTCCCCATTTGCGGCTTGTCACCGCCAGCCTCCCGCTGGGCGAAGCGTTCGCTGCGGCAGCCTTGCCACGCTTTCTCCTGCTCGATTCATGCGCCCCTGCCGGGGCGTTCGAAGCGGCTCTGCGTTGCGACGGTTCGGGGCTCGATCTCTTGATTTTCGACACGACATGTTTCGCTGGCAGATCGGGGCGCATCCGGCGCGTCCTGAGATGGGCCGCGCGATGGGACATTGCAGTCGTGTTGGTGCGAAGCCATAACAAGCTGGATTCGCTCGGGGTGGAATACGGCCGGCTCGGCTCTGCCGTGTTCGTGCATTGGAGCCGGAAGGACCTCAAGGCGGGCCAGCTGCTGTCCGAAAGCCTGGCGGCGGAAACCCGCAATGCCGTCCGGCTTCTCGGTGGCGCGGCGTTGCCGGCGCACTTCCCGCCATTCGTGGGCTCTGTGGCCTATTGGGCCCTGACGAAAAGGCGCGTCGCTGCGATTCTGCGCAACGGTCGCCACGCGGCGCGATATTTCGCCGCCGAGCTCGCTTCGCTCTCGGCCGAGCTGCATTTCACCCACGGCCTCTATGTCACGCTTCGCGGCAGGCGCGCCCTCGATGAGGCGACCGCGCGGCAGGCCGCCGAGGACATGAGCCGCGACCTGAGCGGCAAAGGCTTCCCCATTCGCCACGCCGGCAGTTTTGGTTTCGATTTCGCGGCGACCGAGTGGTTTCACGACGCGACGACGGATCGGTACAGCGTCCGGGTGGCGGTGCCGGATTTGCCGACTGAGTTGTGGAAGGATCTA
Source organism: Bradyrhizobium sp. BWC-3-1 (assembly GCF_032917965.1). Taxonomy (NCBI): domain Bacteria; kingdom Pseudomonadati; phylum Pseudomonadota; class Alphaproteobacteria; order Hyphomicrobiales; family Nitrobacteraceae; genus Bradyrhizobium; species Bradyrhizobium sp. BWC-3-1. Next base: position 4,831,877 of record NZ_CP136625.1, on the reverse strand, counting down.
GCAGCGGCGATTGCCGGGTGGTGGGCGCGACATCAAGGCGACACTGAAGGGTGAGTGCGGTGCAAGGCCATGACAGAGCGACCGAAAGCGTTTCCTTACAGGGAATGCACGTGGCATGTTTCAGACGAACAGTCCCGGCAATGGCTTGCGGTGCTTGAAAAGACGGGTGCAGCCAACGTCCGAGCGCGCCTTGCCCAGACCGACGCGGCATCCGCAGGAGCGATCGCGATCGGAACCACGCCCGTCATGACGATCGGGTTCGCCCAGGAATGGCTGAACTGGAAAGATAATCAAAAATCCGAGGCGGATATCGAACGGCACGAGCGGCAGATCTGGTGGACTCGGACCGCGGCAATCGCCGCATCGGTCGCCGCCTTGAGCGCACTGTTCGGCTGGATTTGGACGATCTTCATCCGGGGGAATAACGGCCTATAACAAACATGATTGTTACGTTGCGCATACATCCGCCAGACGAGAGGGGCGACAAACTGCGCTGTTTCAATCGATCGCCAGGCATTCTTCCACGGCCGGCTTCTGGTGGCCGCGACGCGCCCACGCTTGAACGGCGAAGGCGAGTTGGTGCTGACTCGCTGCCGCGTCCGCGATGGTGGCCCGGGCCGTCGCGATCGGCTTTGTGACCACACCGGAGTTCACGACTCCCGCGTCAACTGCCAAAAACGATATTGCTACAACCGCCACCGCCGACGCGATCGCCATTCTCGTCAAGTCGGATAGTGGCATCGAAGTCCTTATCGGGCGCACGTCGCTCGGCGAATAGATAGGGCTCGTTTGCCCGGATCAAAGGCCGGAGCGAGGCGGCCCACGCGTTCGTGAAGGACGGATTCTGCAGGTGCGCGCCGTAGATCGGGCTCACGATGAACGGATGAGACCGAAATTGGCGATCCCGGCAGGAATCGAACCTGCAACCCTCAGAGTAGAAATCTGATGCTCTATCCAGTTGAGCTACGGGACCGTCTTGAGCCGCCCTGGTTGGGGGCCGCTGTTCATCTACCATGCCATTATGAAAAATATCGTCTTTCGCCAAGCCTGAACCGAACCGTTTTCGTCGAAGCCGCGACAAAGCGGAACGGTGGGGTGTCAGGGTGCCGGGTTGAGCGGCAGCAGACTGGACGATGGATCACATCGCCGGGAATGCTGATCAGCTTCCGGGACACGGCCGCCGGACGACTGGTCGGATATTGCTGCGCCATCAGGACGGCGTGCGCGGCGGTAGCTTGATCGGTCTCCTCTGGGCGTGCCTTGTCATGGCGAATGCGACGGTTTGCACCTTTGGTTCCATCGCCTTGAGTCCGTCACCTTTCCGCGCATTTCATGCGACAAGCGGCGTTCGTCCGTGATTTCCGGGAGTCCATCCATGATCGGTCTTGTTCGCGCCGTCACACTCTGCGCCATGCTGGCGTTCGGCCTTAGCGTCGCGCAGGCCGCCGACAAAGCCTTCAAGCGGGACGACCTCGCCGATTCCGCGATCAAGCTGGAGGCGCAGATCAAGGGCGAGGCGGGGCCGGTCGCCAAGACCGGCGCGAGCTTGCGCACCGACGCCGATGCTGCCTTCCGGCGCAACGACTATCGCACCGGCCTGTCGGTGCTCGGCCAGATCGCGGCGACCACGCCGGAGGACGCCGGCAACTGGTTGCGGCTGGCAAAGGTCATCTTCCAGATATCGCCGAAGAGCTCGAGCGAGCAGACGTTCCTGCTGGAGCGCGCCTCGACCGCCGCCTACATCGCCTACCAGCGCGCCGGGAATGCGGGCGAGGAGGCCGACGCGCTCGCGGTGCTCGGCAAGTCTCTTTCCGAACGCAAGCTGTGGCGGCCGGCGCTGGATGCTCTGCGGCTGTCGCTCGACATGCGCGAGGTCGCCGACGTCCGCGGCCAATATGAGAAGATGCGCGACGAGCACGGTTTTCGGCTGCTCGACTACACCGTGGACTCGGACTCCGCCAGTCCGCGCGCCTGCTTCCAGTTCTCGGAGGAGTTGGCAAAACGCACCGATTTCGCGCCGTACCTCGCGCTGGCCGGCCAGGACAAGCCGGCCCTGTCGGCCGAGGCCAAGCAGCTCTGCGTCGACGGGCTGAAGCATGGCGAGCGCTACAACATCAATTTGCGCGCCGGCCTGCCGTCCACCGTGAAGGAAGGCCTTCCGAAATCGGCCGAGTTCAACGTCTATGTGCGCGACCGCAAGCCCTTCGTGCGCTTCACCGGCCGCGCCTATGTGCTGCCGAGGACGGGCCAGCGCGGCATTCCCGTCGTCAGCGTCAACACGCCAGCCGTCAACATCAACGTGTTCCGGATCGGCGACCGCAATTTGATCAACACGGTGGTCGACAGCGATTTCCAGAAGACCCTGTCGAAATACCAGCTCAGCGATCTCGGCGGCGAGCGCGGCGTGAAAGTCTGGACCGGCGAGCTTGCCACCGCGATGACGCTCAACCAGGACGTCACCACGGCATTCCCGGTCGACCAGGCGCTTGGTGAACTCCAGCCCGGCGTCTATGTGATGACGGCCGCGGCCAAGGGGCCGGGCTCGGACGACGACTATCAGCTCGCCACCCAATGGTTCATCGTCTCCGATCTCGGCGTCACGGCCTATTCCGGCAATGACGGCGTCCATGTCTTCGTGAATTCGCTGGCCTCGACCGATCCGGTCGGCAAAGCCGAGGTGCGGCTGGTCGCGCGCAACAACGAGATCCTGGCCACCCGCAAGACCGATGAGAGCGGCCATGTGCTGTTCGAGGCGGGGCTTGCGCGCGGCGAGGGCGGCCTGTCGCCGGCGATGCTCACCGTGACCGGCGAGAAGGCTGACTATGCCTTCCTCAGCCTCAAGTCCTCCGCCTTCGACCTGTCGGACCGCGGCGTTTCGGGCAGGGCCGTGCCTGCGGGCGCCGACGCTTTCGTCTATGCCGAGCGCGGCGTCTACCGCTCCAGCGAGACCGTCTATCTCACCGCGCTGTTGCGCGACGGGCAGGGCAACGCCGTCACCGGCGGGCCGATGACCCTGGTGATCGAGCGTCCTGATGGCGTCGAATTCCGCCGCGCCGTGCTGTCCGACCAGGGCGCGGGCGGGCGCACCTTGTCGGTGCCGCTCAACTCGGCCGTCCCGACCGGGACCTGGCGGGTGCGCGCCTTCACCGATCCGAAGGGCTCTTCGGTCGGCGAGACCACTTTCATGGTCGAGGACTACGTCCCCGATCGGATCGAATTCGACTTGTCTGCCAAGGACAAGCTGATCAAAGCTAACGCTCCAGTGGAGCTTAAGGCGGACGGTCATTTCCTCTATGGCGCGCCGGCCTCGGGGCTAGCGCTCGAAGGCGACATGCTGGTCGCGCCCGCGTCCGAGCGGCCGGGCTTCGCCGGCTACCAGTTCGGCGTCGCCGACGAGGAGACCACCTCGAACGAGCGCACGCCGCTGGAGAACCTGCCGGAAGCCGACGCCAACGGCGTTGCGACCTTCCCGGTCACGCTCGACAAGCAGCCGGCCTCGACGCGGCCGCAGGAGGCGCAGATCTTCGTCCGCATGGTCGAGACCGGCGGCCGCGCCGTCGAGCGCAAGATCGTGCTGCCGGTCGCGCCTGCTGCCGCGATGATCGGCATCAAGCCGCTATTCGGCGACAAGAACGTCGCCGAGGGCGACAAGGCCGAGTTCGATGTTGTGTTCGTCTCGCCCGAGGGTGAGAGGCTTCGCCGCGACGGCCTGCGCTACGAGCTCCTGAAGATGGAGTCGCGCTACCAATGGTATCGCCAGAGCAATTACTGGGAGTACGAGCCGGTCAAATCGACCTCGCGCGTCTCCGACGGCGACGTGACAGTTGCCGCGGACAAGCCGTCGCGGATTTCGCTGACCCCACAGCCCGGCCGCTACCGGTTGGACGTGAAGTCGAACGACGCCGACGGGCCCGTGACCTCGGTACAGTTCGACGTCGGCTGGTATTCCGACGGCAGCGCCGACACGCCGGACCTCCTGGAGACCTCGATCGACAAGCCGCAATACGCCTCGGGCGACACGATGACCGTGTCGGTCAACGTCCGCAGCGCCGGCAAACTGACGGTCAACGTGCTCGGCGATCGCCTGCTGACGACGCAGACCATCGACGTCAAGGAAGGCACCGCCCAGGTGAAGCTCCCGGTCGGCAAGGACTGGGGCACCGGCGCCTATGTTGTGGCAACGCTGCGCCGTCCGCTCGATGCGGCCGCGCAACGCATGCCGGGCCGGGCGATCGGACTCAAATGGTTCGGTATCGACAAGCAGACCCGTACATTGCAGGTGAAGCTGACGCCGCCGGCTCTGATCCGGCCGAATGGGCTGCTGAAGATCCCCGTCAAGCTCGACGGGCTCAATCCGGGCGAGGACGCCAAGATCGTGATCGCCGCGGTCGACGTCGGCATCCTCAACCTCACTAATTACAAGCCGCCGGCGCCAGACGACTATTATCTCGGCCAGCGCCGCCTGAGCGCGGAGATCCGCGATCTCTATGGGCAACTCATCGACGGCATGTCGGGCACGCGCGGGCAGATCAAGTCCGGCGGCGACGCCGGTGCCGCCGAGCTCCAGGGCTCGCCGCCCGCGCAAAAGCCGCTCGCGCTCTATTCGGGCATCGTCACCGTTGCCGCCGACGGCACGGCCGAAGTGAGCTTCGACGTTCCGGAGTTCGCCGGCACCGCGCGCGTGATGGCGGTGGCGTGGACCGCGACCAAGCTCGGTCGCGCCAACACGGACGTGGTGATCCGCGACCCTGTCGTGCTGACCACGACCTTGCCGCGCTTCCTGCTCAACGGCGACCACGGCACGGTCAATCTCGAGATCGACAATGTCGAGGGGCAGGCCGGCGATTACGTCATCAACGTGAAGACCGGCGGGCCAGTGAGAATGACCGGCAATCCCGCGACCACGGTCAAGCTTGCCGCCAAGCAGCGGAATTCGTTCACGCTCGCCATCGACGCGACGGCGGCGGGGCAGGCGACACTCGACGTCGACATCAAGGGGCCGAATGGCCTGGCGCTGGCGCGCCATTATGCGCTCGACGTCAAGGCGGCGACGCAAGTGCTGGCGCGGCGCTCGATCCGGACGCTGGCGAAGGGTGAGAGCCTGACGTTGACCTCGGATATGTTCGCCGATCTCGTGCCGGGCACCGCTAGCGTCTCGGTCTCGGCCAGCCTGTCCACTGCGCTCGATGCGGCGACGATCCTCAAAGCACTTGACCGCTATCCCTATGGCTGCTCGGAGCAGATCACCAGCCGCGCCATGCCGTTGCTCTATGTCAACGAGCTCGCGGCCGGTGCGCACCTGGCCATGGACACCGAGGTCGACCAGCGCATCCGCGACGCCATCGAGCGGCTGCTGGCCCGCCAGGGCTCGAACGGCTCGTTCGGGCTGTGGTCGGCAGGCGGTGACGATTCCTGGCTGGACGCGTATGTGACGGACTTCCTGACTCGCGCCCGCGAAAAGGGCTTTGTGGTGCCGGATGTGCTGTTCAAGACCGCGCTCGACCGCATCCGCAACTCGGTCGTCAACGGCAACGAGCCGGAGAAGGACGGCGGCCGCGATCTCGCCTACGGCCTCTATGTGCTGGCGCGCAACGGCGCGGCGCCGATCGGCGACCTCCGCTATCTCGCCGACACCAAGCTGAGCAACCTCGCCACTCCCATCGCGAAATCGCAGCTCGCCGCGGCGCTCGCGCTGGTCGGTGACCGCAACCGCGCGGAGCGGGTCTATGGCGCAGCCCTCGACAGTCTCGCCCCAAAGCCGGTGCTGGAGTTCGGCCGCACCGACTACGGCTCGCAGCTCCGCGATGCCGCAGCGCTGGTGTCGCTTGCCAGTGAAGGCAACGCGCCGAAGGCAACGCTGACGCAGGCGGTGTCGCGGGTCGAGACTGCGCGCGGGCTGACGCCCTACACCTCCACGCAGGAAAATGCGTGGCTGGTGCTGGCGGCGCGCGCGCTCGCCAAGGAGAACCTGTCGATGGAGGTGGACGGCCAGCCGGTCAAGACCGCGCTGTACCGCAGCTACAAGGCCGCCACTCTGGAAGGCAAGCCGCTGAAGATCACCAACACCGGAGACGCGCCGGTGCAGGCGGTGGTCTCGGTGTCGGGGTCGCCGGTGACGCCTGAGCCCGCGGCATCGAACGGCTTCAAGATCGAGCGCAGTTTCTTCACGCTCGACGGCAAGCCCGCCGATATCAGCAAGGTCAAGCAGAACGACCGCTTCGCCGTGGTGCTGAAGATCACCGAGGCCAAGCCCGAATACGGCCACATCATGGTGTCCGACTATCTGCCGGCCGGCCTGGAAATCGACAATCCAAAACTGGTGTCGTCGGGCGACAGCGGCACGCTGGGCTGGATCGAGGATGGCGAAGAGCCCGAAGATACCGAGTTCCGCGACGATCGTTTCACGGCTGCCGTCGATCGGGCCTCGGATTCCAAGGCGGTCTTCACGGTGGCCTACGTCGTGCGTGTGGTCTCACCCGGCAAATACGTGCTGCCGCAGGCCTATGTCGAGGACATGTACAATCCCTCGCGCTACGGCCGTACCGGGACCGGCACGGTCGAGGTGCGGGCGGCGAAGTGAGTGGTGATGGGATGAGCGACAAGGAGCCACATGCTCCGCCGTCATGCCCGGGCTTGTCCCGGGCATCCACGGACTTTGGTGCGAGAGGCAAGAACGTGGATGGCCGGGACAAGCCCGGCCATGACGGAGCAAGGGGCAGGGGCCCGCGTGTCCTCTCCGCGCTGGCATTCTCGCTCATCCTCACCATCGTCGGCGTCGTCGCGTGGGTTTACTCCCTCGGTCCGCTGCCTTTCGACGACGCCCGCCAGGTTTCCACCACCATCGTCGATCGGAATGGCAAGCTGCTGCGCGCCTATGCGATGGCGGATGGACGCTGGCGACTGCCGGTCGAGACAAAAACGAACGTCGATCCGACCTATCTGAAGCTGCTGCTCGCCTACGAGGACCAGCGCTTTTACGCACATGACGGCATCGACCCGGTGGCGCTGGGGCGCGCTGCGTTTCAGCTTGCGACGCGCGGCCACATCGTCTCGGGCGGCTCGACCATCTCGATGCAGCTCGCGCGGCTGATGGAGCCTCGGCGGCAGCGCTCGCTCCATGCAAAGCTGCGGCAGATCGTGCGTGCGATCGAGATCGAGCGCAGCTTGAGCAAGGAGCAGATCCTCGACCTCTATCTGGCGCTCGCGCCTTACGGCGGCAATCTCGAGGGCATTCGCGCTGCCTCGATCGCCTATCTCGGCAAGGAGCCGAAGCGGTTGTCGCTGGCTGAAGCCGCGTTGCTGGTCGCGCTGCCTCAATCGCCGGAGACCCGCAGGCTCGATCGCTATCCCGATGCGGCGCGCAAAGCACGTGACCGCGTGCTCGACCGCATGGTCGAGGAGCAACAGATCAGCCTCGACGATGCGAAGCAGGCGAAAGCCGTTCCTGTGCCGAAACTGCGCAAGCCGATGCCGATCCTGGCGCCGCACGCCTCCGATGCGGCGCTTGCGACGGTCAAAGACGCGCCAGTCATCAAGCTGACGCTCGATGCCACCCTCCAGAAGGTGCTGGAGCCGCTAGCGCGCGATCGTGCCATTGCGTTGGGGCCGAACATCTCGGTCGGCATCATCGTCGTCGACAATGAGAGCGGCGACGTGCTCGCGCGCGTCGGCTCGGCCGATTATTTCGACGAGCGCCGGGCAGGGCAGGTCGACATGACCCGCGCCATCCGCTCGCCGGGCTCGACGCTGAAACCCTTCATCTACGGGCTGGCCTTCGAGGACGGTTTTGTTCATCCGGACAGTCTGATCGACGATCGGCCCGTGCGCTTCGGCTCCTACGCGCCGGAAAATTTCGACATGACGTTTCAGGGCACGGTGCCGGTGAAGAAGGCGCTGCAGCTGTCGTTAAACGTGCCCGCGATCGTGCTGCTCGACCGCGTCGGCGCGAGCCGGCTGGCCTCGCGGCTGCGTCAGGCCGGTGGCAATCTGGTTCTGCCCAAAGACGAGGCGCCGGGACTTGCCATGGGCCTTGGCGGCGTCGGCGTGACGCTGCAGGACCTCGCCCAGCTCTATGCGGGCTTCGCCCGGCTCGGCACCACCAAGCCGCTGCGCGAGATCATGAGCGACGGGGACGAGCGCGAGCCGCTGCGGCTGCTCGATCAGGTCGCGGCCTGGCAAGTGGGCAATGTGCTGCTCGGTACCCCGCCGCCGGCGAACGCGGCTCATAACCGCATCGCTTTCAAGACCGGCACCTCCTACGGCTACCGCGATGCCTGGTCGATGGGCTTCGACGGGCGCATGACCATCGGGGTCTGGGTTGGCCGGCCCGACGGCGCGCCGGTTCCGGGCCTGACCGGTCGGGTTGCCGCCGCGCCGATCCTGTTCGACGCCTTCGCCCGCACCGGCAAGACGCTCCTGCCGTTGCCGAAGCCGCCGAAAGGAACTCTCGTGGCCAGCAACGCCAAGCTGCCATTGCCCTTGAGGCGGTTCCGCCCGGTCGGGGATCTGGTGCGGACCGGGGGCGAGCAGGCCCTGCACATCCAGTTTCCGCTGAACGGCTCGCGGATCGACGTCGATCGCTCAGGTGGCGAGGGGGGCGCAGCCATGCCGGTCAAAGTCGCCGGCGGTGTCCTGCCCATGACCGTCATGGTTAACGGAACGGCGCAGGGTGAGATCGACGGACGTCGTCAGCGGCTGATCGATCCGCCCGGTCCCGGCTTTGCGCGGCTGACCGTCATCGACGCCACGGGCGCCGCGGACACAGTTGTCATTCGAATTCAATGACCCTGCCTCAAGCGGTTGTGGCGATGGCGGTTTCAGCGTAAGCGGAACCGATGGCCGAGACCTACCCAACACCCCGTTTTGGAGCTCCCCGCGAGCCGAAATCCCCGGTGAATCCGGGCAGCCGGCTCGTGTCCATGTTCGACATCGCCACGGCCAGCCACGTCCGCGCGGTCGCCTTCCTGCTGCTGTGCGCGCTGCTGCTATTCCTGCCGGGCTTCTTTACGATTCCGCCGGTTGATCGCGACGAGGCGCGCTTTGCGCAGGCCACCAAGCAGATGGTCGAGAGCGGCGATTATGTCGACATCCGCTTCCAGGAAGACGTCCGCTACAAGAAGCCCGTCGGCATCTACTGGCTGCAATCGGCCGCGGTCGAGACGGCATCGGCGCTCGGTCTGCCGCGGGCCGAATTGCGCATCTGGGTCTATCGGCTTCCCTCGCTGATCGGCGCGATAGGCGCCGTGCTCATGACCTATTGGACGGCGCTCGGCTTCGTCACGCGGCGCGCCGCGGTGCTTGCAGCACTTCTGATGTGCGCCTCCGTGCTGCTCGGCGTCGAGGCGCGGCTTGCGAAGACCGACGCCATGCTGCTGTTCTGCGTGGTCGCCGCGATGGGCGCGATGGCACGGGCGTATCTGTCGTGGCAGCGCGCCGAGGACGAGACCCATCCGCCCTGGAGCTGGCCCGCGATCTTCTGGACGGCTCTCGCTGTCGGCATCCTGATCAAGGGCCCGCTGATCCTGATGTTCGCAGGCCTGACCATCATCGCGCTCGCGATCCAGGACCGCGATGCCTCCTGGCTGTGGAAGCTGCGCCCGCTCTGGGGCCTGATGTGGATGCTGGTGCTGGTGCTGCCCTGGTTCGTCGCGATCTTCTGGCGCGCGGGCGATGCCTTCTTCGCCGATTCCGTCGGCGGCGACATGTTGAGCAAGTTGGGCGCGCAGGAATCCCACGGCGCGCCGCCCGGACTGTATCTGGTGCTGTTCTGGATCACGTTCTGGCCCGGCGCGCCGCTCGCGGCGATGGCCGCGCCCGCGGTCTGGCGCGCGCGGCGCGAGCCCGGCGCGCAATTCCTGCTGGCCTGGCTGGTCCCGTCCTGGATCGTGTTCGAGGTGGTGCTGACCAAGCTGCCCCATTACGTGCTGCCGCTGTATCCTGCGATCGCGATCCTCACCGCGGGCGCGCTCGAGCGGCGGGTGCTGTCGTGGTCCTGGCTGATGCGCGGCTCGGCATGGTGGTTCGCAATCCCCGTGGGCGGCTCGATCATCGCGGTCGTCGGCGCGGTGATGCTGACGCGGCAGCCTGCTTTCGTGGCATGGCCGTTCATCGCGGCCTCGCTGATCTTTGGCCTGTTCGCCTGGTGGCTTCACGACAACAATCACGCCGAGCGCTCGCTGCTCAACGCGCTGGTCGCAGCCCTGATGCTCGCGCTAACGGTCTACGGCATCGTGCTGCCGTCGCTGACGCCGCTGTTTCCGAGCATCGAGATCGCACGCGCCCTTCGCAACGTCACCTGCGTGGGCCCGAAGGCGGCCGCGGCCGGCTATCACGAGCCGAGCCTGGTCTTTCTGACGGGTACGCAGACGCTGCTCACCGACGGTTCGGGTGCGGCGGATTTCCTGCGGCAGGGGAGCTGCCGTTTCGCGCTGATCGAGCAGCGTTCGGAGCGCGGCTTCGTGCAGCGCGCCGAGGCGATCGGGCTGCGCTACAAGGTTGGCACCCGCATCGACGGCTACAATTTCTCGCAAGGGCGCGCGATCTCGATCTCGATCTTCCGCTCGGAAGGCACCGAGTAGGATGTCGGCACCAACCGACATCTCGCCGCGCGCGAGCTATCCCGCACAATTGCTCACGCTCTCGGGGCGCGCCCTGGCACAGCTCGTGCGCACGCCCTCGCATTCGCGCCGCGCCGAGGCCGCGCGAAAGCTGGCGCGGCATTCGCTTTGGCTGAGTGCTGCAGGTGCAGCCCTGGTCATCGCGCTGATGGTCGTGTTCGACCTGACCGAGATCCAGCTGATGCCGCCGCGTGGCACGCCAGGCCTGTGGCCGATCCGCATCCTCACCGATTTCGGCAAGGACGAGTATGTGCTCTCGGTGCTCGGGGGTGTGCTGGTGGTGCTGGTGCTGGTTGCGGCGGGATTGCACGGCACAAGCCGCGCATTGCTGCTCGGCCTCGGCACGCGGCTGCAGTTCGTGTTTCTGTCTGTTGCCGTGCCGATATTCGTCGCCGAGATCCTGAAATATCTCATCGGCCGCGGACGTCCGTTTGTCGGCGGCAAGGCCAATCCCTTCAACTTCATCCCGTTCGAGGGGACCGGGGCCTATGCCAGCTTGCCGTCGGGGCATGCAGTGACGGCGTTCGCCCTGGCGTTTGCGGTCTCGGCGCTGTGGCCGCGCCTGCGCGTGTTCATGTTCACTTACGCGATCGTGATCCTGCTGACGCGACTGGTGCTGCTTGCGCACCACCCGAGTGACGTGGTGGCCGGCGCCCTGGTCGGCATGGTCGGCGCGATGGCGGTGCGCTACTGGTTCGCGGCCCGCAGGCTCGGCTTTGCCATCCGTGCCGACGGGACCATTGTGCCTCTTGCGGGGGCAGTCTCAGGCCGCCTCAAAAGGGTTGCCCACGGGGCATCCGCCCCATAAAAGCGGCTGCCTGCCGGGACCGCCGGTTCCCGAGCCAAGCCAATTCCAACCACGAGCTTCGATTTGTCGTCCCAGCCTTCGGTTTTCCAGCCCTCGGTTTCCATCGTCGTTCCCGTGCGCAACGAAGCCGACAACATCGTGCCGCTGATCGAGGAGATCGGCGCGGCGCTCGACGGCCGCTGGGCCTATGAGATCATCTACGTCAATGACGGTTCGACGGACGCGACCGGCGAACGGCTTGGCGCGGTCATGAAGCAGCGGGACAATCTGCGCCAGCTGCGCCATGCCAGATCAGGCGGCCAATCCGCGGCCGTGCGCAGCGGGGTGCGTGCGGCACGCGGCGCGATCGTGGCGACGCTCGACGGCGACGGCCAGAACAATCCGGCCTTCCTGCCGGACCTGATTTCGGCTGTCGAGAACGGAAGCAAGGTCGGACTTGCGGCTGGACAACGCGTCGGCCGCAAGGATACCGGCTTCAAGAAATTCCAGTCACGTGTCGCCAACGGCGTCCGCAACGCGATCCTGAAGGACGGTACGCGCGACACCGGCTGCGGCCTGAAGGCGTTCCGGCGCGAGGTGTTCCTGATGATGCCCTATTTCGACGGGCTGCACCGCTTCCTGCCGGCGCTGGTGCGCCGCGAGGGTTACGAGATCGCCTATGTCGACGTGATCGACCGTCCGCGCCGCTCCGGCGTGTCAAACTACGGTTTCTTCGACCGGCTGTGGATCGGGATCATGGATCTCGTGGGCGTCTGGTGGCTGATCCGCCGCAAGAAGCCGACGCCGGATGTGACTGAGGTGACGGCATGATCATCCAATACGGTCAGGCGCTGAGCAATTATTTCTACGATGTCTTCGTGGCCAAGTTCGACTTCTGGCTCGCGTTCGGCCTCGTCGCGCAGCTGTTCTTCACGGCACGCTTCCTGGTGCAGTGGATCGCGAGCGAGCGCGCCGGCAACAGCGTGGTGCCGATGGCGTTCTGGTTCTGCTCGATGGGCGGCGGGCTGATGACGCTGGTCTATGGCGTCGTCAAGCGCGAGCCTGTCATCATCCTCGGCCAGGCGCTCGCGACCATCATCTATATCCGTAACATCATGTTGATTGTGAAGAACCGCGGCCGCGCGTCAAAGACGCTGGAGCGCTGATCCAGGCTAGCGCGGCAACGCGGACGCCGCGCCCGGCGCGGGCAGGGCGGCGGTCTCCGCTTCGTGCCTGCGATGGGGCTCCCCGGCCGCGTCGAGCACGGGATAGGCGACCGAGCAGATATGCGAGTGGATGCGGCGCAGGTCCCGCAGCACGTCGAGATGCAGCGACGTGGTTTCGATTGTCTCGGGGCGGCCCTCGCGCAGGCGGTCGAGGTGGCGCTCGACGGCGGCAAGCTCGGTATTGCGCAGCGCAGTCTTCTCCACCAGCAGCTTGCGCGCCTCGTTGGCGTCGCCCGACATGAAGACGCCGAAGGCGATGCGCAGCGAATCCATCGTGCGCTTGTGGAAGGCGGCGAGCTCCTCGGCGCCCTCGGGCGAGAACTGGAAGCGACGCTTGATCTTCTTGGTCGCGAGCTCGCTCAGGCTCTTGTCGATGATATCGCCGATATGTTCCAGATTGATGGCGAAGGAGATGATCTCCATCGCGCGCCGGCCCTCGCTCTCGTCGAGGCTGCCGCGCATGAGTTTAGTCACGTAGAGCTTGATGGCTTCGTCGAGGCCGTCGACGATGTTGTCCATCTTCGAGACCTGGTCGACCAGCGCACGGTCGCCGCTCATCATCGCCGCCATCACCTTGCGCAGCATGATCTCGACGAGATCGCCCATGCGCAGGGTTTCGCGGCCGGCATCGGCCAGCGCCAGCGACGGCGACTCCAGCGCGGTTTCGTCGAGATAGCGCGGCCGGGCCGGATCGGCCTCCTGAACACGATCGGGCAGGAGCCGGGTCAACAGGCGCGACACGGTATCGAGCAGGCCGATGAAGATGATGGCCGTGCCGACGTTGAAGGCGATATGAAACGCCGCCGTCATCCTGGCGAGATCGGGCTGCCAGGCGTGCATGTGCTCGGCGATCGGGCCCAGGAAGGGCAGGACCAAGGCGATCCCGATCACGCGGTTGACGAGATTGCCCACCGGCAGGCGATAACTGGCGGGATCGTCACGCTTGGCGCCTTCGAATACGGGATTGATGGCGCTGCCGAGATTGGCGCCAAGCACCAGTGCGAGCGCCGCGTAAGGCGAGATGAACTGCGAATAGGCGAGCGACATGATCAGCAGCACGCTGGCGACGCTCGAATGCACCGCCCAGGTGACGAGCGCCGCGATCACGATGCACAGAACGGGATCGCCCGTGATGGAGGACATCACGATGCGGACGCCCGGCGCGTTCTCGGCCGGCGCCAGCGTGTCGAGCAGGATGTGCAGCGACAGCAGCATCAGCCCGAGGCCGATCAAGACACGGCCAACGTCCTTGATCCGTGAGCGTGGACCCACGCGGAAGGCGACCAGTCCGAGCACGAACAGGACCGGCGCGACGGCGGCGATGTTGAACGACAGCACCTGCACGATCAACGTCGTGCCGACATTGGCGCCGAGCATGATGGCGAGCGCGGTGACCAGGCTGAGCAAGCCCTCGGCTGCGAACGAACTCGTGAGCAGCGCGGTCGCGGTGCTGCTCTGGAGCAGGGCAGTAAGGCCGAGACCGGCGGCGAACGCGTTGAAGCGGTTACCAAGCGCCTTGCCGAGGAGCCGTCGCAAGTCCGGGCCAAAGGCGCGCAGAATCCCGCTGTGGACCATGTGCAGGCCCCACAGCAACAGCGCCACGCCGCCCATCAGATCGAGCAGTACCAACGTTCCCATGCTCCGTGTCCGGATTGGAGTCGATTGGTGAGGCTAGCGCCAAATGCTTGAGGTTCAAACCATTTGTTGGCGCGTCGGCGTTAACGTTTGCGGCTTCTGCACGTTCCCACGGCGTGATGCCTTGTGAGCAGGCTCACATTGCTGCCTTGAGGGCAGCGAAGCCGCGATCGAGGTCGGCCTTGAGGTCGTCGACGCTTTCGAGCCCGATATGCAGACGCAGCGTCGGGCCGCCCGGCGACCATGTCGTGGCGGTGCGATAGGCGTCGCAATCGAAGGGAATCGCCAAGCTCTCGAAGCCGCCCCAGGAAAAGCCCATGCCGAACAGTTTGAGCGTATCGAGCATGGTGTCGACCGCCTTCTGCGGCGCCGGCTTCAAGACGATGCTGAACAGGCCCGAAGCGCCGGTGAAGTCGCGCTTCCAGATCGCATGACCCGGATCGGTCTCGAGCCCCGGATGCAGCACGCGCGCGACCTCGGGACGGCTCGCAAGCCAGCGCGCCATGTCGAGCCCGGAGCGATGATGCTGCGCCAGCCGCACCGACAGCGTACGCAGGCCGCGCAGTGCCAGGAAGACGTCATCGGGACCGGCACAGACGCCGAGCAGGCGGATGCCTTCGGCGATCTGCGGCCATGCCCTGGCATTGGCCGAGATGGTGCCGAACATGATGTCGGAATGACCGCCGATATATTTGGTGGCGGCCTGCATGCTGATGTCGACGCCCTGTTCGAGCGAGCGGTGATAGAGCGGCGTCGCCCAGGTGTTGTCGTCGATGACGATCGCGCCGCGGGCATGCGCGACCTCGGCGATGGCGCGGATGTCTGGCATCTCGAACGACTGCGAGCCTGGCGCCTCGACCAGCACAGCGCTTGTGTTGGGCCTGAACAGCTTGTCGATGCCGGCGCCGATCATCGGATCGAAATAGGTGGTCTCGACGCCGTAGCGGGTGAGCATGCCGTTGCAGAAATTGCGCGAGGGCCGATAGACGTTATCGCAGACCAGGATGTGGTCGCCGGCCTTCAGCACCGAGAGCAGGGTGGTCGAGATCGCCGACAGACCCGACGGCACGATGCCGACGCCGGCGCATTGCGGCCCCTCTAGCGTCATCAGCGTCTCCTGGAACGCCTTGGTGGTGGGGGAACCATGGCGGCCATAGGTGAACTCGCCGCGATGGGCGTGCAGGTCCTCGGCGGTCGGATAGAGCACGGTCGAGCCGTGGAACACCGGAGGATTGACAAACCCCTTCTGCGCCTTGGTGTCGCGGCCGGAGGTGACCAGCCGGGTCTCGGCGTGCTGTTCGGAGGGGGGTGAAGAATCCATGCGTCTGCTTTCAAAAGCGCGTTTCCACCAGGCACGCTGCGCCCGCGGGCTGGCCGAAAGGCCGCTGTCGTTAATAACAGAACACAGAAGAGTCCCGTCAACCCCTTGACCCGGCAGGCCAGTCGTTCTGTTATCGCAGGTGCTATTCAGTCGCCGCATGTTGAGGGGCCTGCCGCGACCTTCGATCCATCGCCTGACCGGACCAAGCGCCACAGCCGTAACGGCGGGCGCCTGTCGGCGGGGATTAAGGCAGGGCTTCCCGGGATCGGCGGGTGATCGGCAAGGATTTCCAGCATGACTCTTGCAGGGCTGGTCTTGAGACGGCTAGCCCTGGCAGAGGCGATCGCAAAGACAACGTTCCTGACCTTGAGACGACTTTGAAAGGCCCAAAGCCCATGAAACGCGTAACCCTGGCTCTCTCTCTCGCCCTCGCCGCCGGCCTGTCTGCCCAAGCCGCCGATGCGCAAACGCTCAAGACCGTCAAGGACCGGGGCATGCTGTCCTGCGGTGTCAGTCAGGGTCTGCCCGGCTTCTCCTCGCCGGACGACAAGGGCAACTGGACCGGGCTTGATGTCGACGTCTGCCGCGCGATCGCCGGGGCGATCTTCAACGATCCGACCAAGGTCAAATACGTGCCGCTCTCCGCCAAGGACCGTTTCACGGCGCTGCAATCCGGCGAAGTCGACGTGCTGTCGCGCAACACCACCTGGACCATTTCGCGCGACACCTCGCTCGGCGCCAACTTCACCGGCGTGACCTATTATGACGGGCAGGGCTTCATGGTGAAGAAGTCGCTCAAGGTGAACTCGGCGCTCGAGCTCAACAGCGCGTCGGTCTGCGTCCAGACCGGCACCACGACCGAGCAGAATCTCGCCGACTACTTCAAGGCCAACAACATGAAGTACGAGGTGATCGCGTTCGGCACCAACGACGAAACGGTCAAGGCCTACGAGGCCGGGCGCTGCGACGTCTTCACCACCGACCAGTCGGGCCTGTACGCCAACCGCCTGAAGCTTGCCAATCCCGGCGATCACATGGTGCTCCCGGAAATCATCTCGAAGGAGCCGCTCGGTCCGATGGTGCGCCACGGCGACGACCAATGGTTCGACATCGTGAAATGGACGCTGTTTGCCATGATCACCGCCGAAGAGCTCGGCGTGACCGCGAAAAACGTCGACGAAAAGGCGAAAGGGGAAAATCCTGAACTGAAGCGCGTTCTGGGTACCGATGGCAATTTCGGTGAACAGCTCGGCATAAGCAAGGATTGGGTGGTGCGCATCGTGAAGGCCGTCGGCAATTACGGCGAAGTGTTCGATCGCAATGTCGGCGCAGGCTCGCCGCTCGGTATCAATCGGGGTCTCAACAATCTCTGGAACAAGGGCGGTCTCCAATACGCCCCGCCGATCCGCTGATCCCGCCTGACCCGCGCTCGCGGCGATGAGCATCGAGGCTCGCAAACCCCCGCCCCAGATCGCGCTGAAGATCAGGCGCGTGCTGGGGGGCAAGACAGGCTGGAACGGCATCGCCGTCCAGTTTGCCTTCGCTGCGATCCTGGGCTGGATTGCCTATGAAATCGTCTCCAACGCCCGCGCCAACCTCGAGAACCAGCATATTGCCGCCGGCTTCGGCTTCCTCGCGAACAACGCCGGTTTCGACGTCAATCAGACGCTGATCTCGTATACCGGCTCGGACACGTTCCTGCGCGTATTCCTGGTCGGGCTCCTCAACACGCTCGTGGTCTCGGTGGTGGGCATTGTGTTCGCCACCTTGATCGGCTTCATCGTCGCGCTGTGCCGGCTGTCGCCCAACTGGCTGCTCGCGCGCATTGGCGAAATCTATGTCGAGATCATCCGCAATTTGCCGCTGCTATTCCAGATCCTGTTCTGGTACCTGGCGGTGCTCGCGGCCTTGCCCAATCCACGACAGAGCATTTCGCTGCTCGGCATAGCTTTCGTCAGCAATCGCGGTCTCGTCATTCCCCGCCCGATCGGCGAGAGCGGCTTCGAGGCCTTTCTTGTGGTGCTGGCGCTCGGCATTGTGGCTTCGGTGGCGTTGCGCATCCGTGCGCGCCGGGCGCTGTTCCAGCGGGGTCAGGTGATCCGGATCTGGCCCTATGTGCTGGGCCTGCTGTTCGGACTGCCGCTCGTCACCATGCTGGTAGCGGGTCTGCCCTTCAGCTTCGAGCTGCCGCAGCTCAAGGGTTTCAATTTCGCCGGTGGCTCGCGGATCATCCCGGAGTTCGTGGCGCTCACGTTGGCCTTGTCGACCTATACGGCCGCCTTCATTGCCGAGATCGTGCGCGCGGGCATCCTCTCCGTCCACAGCGGACAGATGGAGGCGGGATC
The DNA here is from genome assembly GCF_032917965.1 of Bradyrhizobium sp. BWC-3-1. Lineage (NCBI taxonomy): Bacteria > Pseudomonadati > Pseudomonadota > Alphaproteobacteria > Hyphomicrobiales > Nitrobacteraceae > Bradyrhizobium > Bradyrhizobium sp. BWC-3-1. Next base: position 4,813,947 of record NZ_CP136625.1, on the reverse strand, counting down.
GTCGCTGGGCCTGAGCCGCGGCACGACGCTCCGCCTGGTCGTCGTGCCGCAGGCGATGCGTGTCATCGTTCCGCCGCTGACCAACCAGTACCTCAATCTCACCAAGAATTCGTCGCTGGCCGTCGCGATCGGCTATCCCGACCTCGTCTCCGTGTTCGCCGGCACGTCGCTGAGCCAGACCGGGCAGGCCATCGAGATCATCGCCATGACGATGGGCGTGTATCTCCTGATCTCGCTGATCACCAGCGCCGTCATGAGCGTCTACGGTTGGCGCGTCAGCCGGAGTCTCGGCGCATGAGCGATATCACCTCGTCCAGTTTCGTTCGCCGGGATCTTCTGGATGAGCGTCCCGCGCCGGTGAAGACCACGGGCTTCGTCGGCCTGGTGCGGACGCGCCTGTTCAACTCGCCGACCAACATCCTGCTCACGATCGTCGGCGCCTTGCTGCTCTGGTTCACCATCATTCCTTCCGTCAAATTCCTGATGGTCGATGCAGTCTGGACCGGCAAGGATCGCACGGCCTGCCTCGCCGAGAACGCCGGCTTTACGGTCGGCGCCTGCTGGCCCTACATCCAGGCCAAGCTGCCGCAACTGATCTACGGCTTCTACCCCGAAGCCGAACGCTGGCGGGTCAACCTCACGCTCGTGTTGTCAGTAGTCCTGTTGGTGCCGTTGCTCATTCCGCGACTGCCGTCGAAAGGATTGAACGCTGGCCTGTTCTTCCTTGCGTTTCCGGTGGTCGCATTCTTTCTGCTGCATGGCGGCGGCATCAAGGGATTTGGCCTGAGCTGGACCGCTGACCTGCTGCAATTGTTCGACGACAGCATCATCGGCGCTGGGCAGGCTCTGCTCGGTCTCGGCAAGACCTCCTCTGCCGCACCGCTGTTGTGGGTCGTCGGCAATGTCATCGTGCTCGTGGGTACCGCGATCTACTGGCTGATCTTTCCGCTGACCTGGCTGCGTGACCAGTTGCAGGGGACAGGCCAGTCGGTCTGGGCCGATTTCGCCATCACTGCCGCGATCGTCTCACTGATCGCCTTCGTTCTCGGCGGCGGCCTCCGCACCGGGGGGCGGGCCCTCACATCCAGCATCGTCACCTTCGCCGCCATCGCAATCGTGATCAAGCTGATGGGGCTTGATCACGGCGGACTGCCGATCGTGCAGACGAACCTGTGGGGCGGACTTCTGGTGACGCTGGTGGTCTCCGTCACCGGCATCGTCACCTCGCTGCCGATCGGCATTGCGCTGGCGCTTGGCCGCCGCTCGACCATTCCGTTGATCCGGATCTTCTCGATCGCCTTCATCGAGTTCTGGCGCGGCGTGCCGCTGATCACCGTGCTGTTCTTTGCCACCTACATGCTGCCGCTGTTTCTGCCGGGCAATTTCACGGTCGATGGTCTCGTGCGTGCGCTGATTGGAATCTCTCTGTTCACGGGCGCCTATCAGGCCGAGAACGTCCGCGGCGGGCTGGCTGCGATCCCGCGCGGGCAGGGCGAGGCGGCCGCGGCATTGGGGCTGTCCTGGTGGAAGACGACCTCGCTGATCGTGCTGCCGCAGGCGCTACGCCACGTCATTCCGAACCTCGTCAACAGCTTCATCTCGCTGTTCAAGGACACTTCGCTGGTCTCGATCGTGGCGCTGTTCGATCTCCTCGGCTCGCTGCGGGCGTCGTTCTCGGATCCGAAATGGTCGTCGCCATCGACCGCTTTCACAGGGTTCGCCTTCGCCGGGATCATCTACTTCATCTTCTGCTTTGGAATGTCACGCTACTCGCTCTTCGTTGAGCACCGCCTCAACGCTCACCGCCGCAACTGATCGAGGTCACCATGTCCGACCCCATCGTCAAGATTTCCGGCCTGAACAAATGGTACGGCGAGTTTCACGTGCTGCGCGACATCGACCTTACGGTCGAGAAGGGCGAGCGCATCGTGATCTGCGGCCCCTCCGGCTCGGGCAAGTCGACGCTGATCCGCTGTATCAACGCGCTCGAGGAGTTTCAGGAAGGCGAGATCGTCGTTGACGGCATCGAGCTCGGGCCGAACCTCAAGCACGTCGATGCGGTGCGGCGCGAAGTCGGCATGGTGTTCCAGAGCTTCAACCTGTTTCCGCACCTGTCCGTGCTGGACAATTGCACGCTGGCGCCGATCTGGGTGCGCAACATCCCCAAGAAGGACGCCGAGGCTGCGGCGATGAAGTTTCTGGAGCGGGTCAAGATCCCGCACCAGGCCAACAAGTTTCCGGGACAGATGTCCGGCGGTCAGCAGCAGCGCGTCGCGATCGCCCGCGCGCTGACGATGAACCCGAAGGTGATGCTGTTCGACGAGCCGACCTCGGCGCTCGACCCCGAAATGGTCAAGGAGGTGCTGGACACCATGGTCGACCTTGCCGAGGAGGGCATGACCATGCTGGTGGTCACCCACGAGATGGGCTTTGCCCGCGAGGTCGCCAACCGCGTGGTGTTCATGGACGCGGGCCAGATCATCGAAGCCAACACGCCCAACGAGTTCTTCGCGGCCCCACAGCACGCCCGAACAAAACTGTTCCTGAGCCAGATCCTGCGCTGAGCACCTGCAATCCGGTGGCGTCGCGGGTCTAACCGGCCCGCCAGCTTGGCACCATGCGAATCGGCCAAGCTCTTTTCGGGCCATCCTCCGGAGAGAGACTTTGCAGAGCAGCGCCGGCGCGCGCGCATTCCAGAACGCGCGATTGCAAAAGAAATTGAAGAAGCAGGCGGACGCACTCATGTCCGCCGCGGTTCAGGCACTCGGCCAGGGCAGATACGCGGAGGTCGAGACACTCTGCCGCCGGATTTTGACGGAGGTTCCGGATCATTTCGACGCCGCGCACTTGCTCGGTCTGCGCGCGTATGATGGCGGGCGGCTCGATGAGGCGCAACAACTGCTCGAGCGCGCGACCGTGCTCGATCCGCGTTCGCCCGATGCCCATGGTAATCTCGGGGCGGTGTATTTCACCCTCCAGAAGTTTCAGGAGGCTCGCGCATGCCAGGAGAAGGCCGTTGCGCTGAAGCCGAATTCTCCGATCGCCTTGACCAATCTCGGCAATACGCTGCTGCACATGGGCCTCGCCGAGCAGGCTATCGAGCTGCACGATCGCGCTATCAGGCTGAAGCCGGACTATGCCGATGCATTTTGCAATCGGGGCATGGCGGAGCTGATCGAAGGCCAGTCCCAGCGCGCCAAGGAGAGTTTCGATCGCGCCCTCGCGTTTCAACCGCGTCACGCGGAAGCGATCGCAGGCAGGGGCATGGTATGCATCGAGCTCCGGCACTACGAAGAGGCGGCCGCGGCGATCGCGGCAGGGCTCGCGATCAAGCCGGATTCGCCGAAGATTCTGGCGCAGCGCGGACGGCTCAATCTCGATCTGTTGCGGCTGGAGCAGGCGCTCGCGGACTTTGATGCGGCGCTGGCGCTTTCGCCGAGGCTCGAAGTGGCCTTGCAGGGAAAGGCGCAAGTCAACCTTGTCAAGGGCAACACGGCCGAGGCGATTGCGGCCGTCGAGACCTTGCTGGAGGAAAATCCGCGGTCCGACATCGGAATTGCGCTCCTTGCTTCCTGCTATGCGAGCCAGAGAGACATCGCGACGGCGCTCGAACATCTCGACGCCGGGCTGGCAATGGCGCCTGATTATGCGGACTTGATCGGGCGCAAGATATTCTTCCTGGACTATCTCCCGGAGGCCGATTTTTCGGTTCAGCAGGCTGCGCGAAAACAATGGTGGGACGCGATCGGCGCCAAATTGGCGCAAAGGGCGTTGGCGCCCCGCACGCTTGATCCGGACAAGCGGATTTTGATCGGATATGTCGCTTCCGAATTCAGGAACCACTCGGCAGCGTTCGCTCTGTTGCCGGTGCTGCGCCATCATGATCACGCCAGGTTCGAGATCGTCTGCTATTCGTGCTCGCCGGTAAGAGATGAGATGACCGCCGCATTTAGGTCCTCGGCGGATGTCTGGGTCGACGCCTGGCAGATGTCGGATGACGAGTTGGCCGATCGCATCCAGGCCGACAAGGTCGATATCCTGATCGACGTATCCGGGCACACGACCGGCAACAGGCTCCATGTCTTCGCCCGCAAGCCGGCCCCGATCCAAGTCTCCGGGTTTGGTCACGCCACGGGCACGGGCCTTCAGACCATGGACTACGTGCTCGCGGATCCGGTCTTCATTCCGCAATCGGCGCGCCATCTGCTGGCTGAAAAGGTCTACGACCTGCCGTGCCTGATCACGATCGATCCCATTTTGGATCTACCTGCATCGGAGCCGCCCATGCTCCGCAACGGCCATGTCACCTTCGGCGTGTTCAACCGCATCTACAAGATCTCAGACGAGGCCATCGAGGTGTGGTCGAAAGTGATGCGCGAGGTGACGGGTTCGAAGATCATCATCAAGCATACTCTGCTTGACGATCCCATACTGCGCGACAATTTGGTCGCGCGGTTCGTGGCACAGGGCGTTGCCGAGGAGAATGTCACCTGCCTGGGCTCGTCGCCGCGCCCCGAGCACCTGAGGGCGTTTGCGAACGTCGATATATCGCTCGATACATTCCCGCAAAACGGCGGCGTCAGCACCTGGGAATCGCTCTATGCGGGCGTTCCGGTCGTGGCCAAGCTTGGCAACGGCGCCTCGTCGCGTGCCGGTGGTTCGATCGTGGCTGCGGTCGGTCTCGACGACTGGGTCGCCGAGGACGACGAGGGCTATGCCGCGATCGCCTGCAAATATGCGGCGCAGCCGGCGTATCTGGCGAGGTTGCGCAGCGACTTGCCGGCCCGGATCGCAGCGTCCCCCGCCGGCAATGTCGAAATCTACACGCGCGAGGTCGAAGCGGGCTATCGCCAGTTCTGGCGCGACTATTGTCCCGCGGCTGTCGAAGGCAGCGAGGTTGCGTAGGGGACCGGCAGCGCCGGGCCGCTGAGCCCCGGGAAATCCCGGGGGTGTCACCGTGCCAGCTGACCGGCAGGTCGGGCTTGCGAATCAGTTAGACTCTGCCCCGGGCCATCTTCCGGAGAGACACCTTGCAGAGCAGCGGCGGCGCGCGCGCATTCCAGAACGCGCGATTGCAGAAGAAATTGATGAAGCAGGCGGACGCCGTCCTCTCCGCCGCGGCTACCGCCTATGGCCAGGGCCGATATGCTGAGACTGAAGCACTCTGCCGGGAGATCCTTAAAGCGCTGCCCGATCATGTCGACGCTCTGCACCTGCTCGGCATGTGCGCGCATGACGGCCGGCGCCTGGAGGAGGCGCAACAGCTGCTCAAGCGCGTGATTGTGCTCGATCCGCGCCTGCACGATGCCCATAACAACCTCGCGACCGTGCATTTCGATCTCGGCAATTACGAGGAGGCGCGGCGGTGCCAGGAGAGGGCCATCGCGCTAAAGCCGAATTTTGCGGTCGCGCTGACCAACCTCGGCAACACGCTGATGCATCTGGGGCAGTACGAACAGGCGCTCGAGCTGCATGAGCGCGCCATCAAGATCAAGCCGGATTATGCCGACGCGTTCTGCAATCGCGGTATGGTCGAGATTGTGCTTGGACAGATCATGCGCGCCAAGGAAAGCTTCGACCGCGCCCTGCTGTTTCAGCCCCGTCACGCCGAGGCTATCGTCGGCAGCGGCATGGTCAGCATGGAGCTGCGGCACCACGACGAGGCGGCCGCCAAATTTGCCATGGCGCTGGCGATCAAGCCCGGCTCGCCGAGGATCGTGGCCCAACGCGGGCGGCTCAGTTACGAGTTGCAGCGCCTGGAGCCCGCGCTTGCGGATTTCGAGGCGGCGCTTGCGATCTCGCCCAAGCTCGAGCTGGCGCTACGCGGCAAGGCCCAGGCCTGCCTCGTCATGGGAAAGACCGCGCAGGCGATGGCAGCCGCAACGGCCCTGATCGAGCAAAATCCGCGCTCCGAGGTGGGGCTGGCGCTGATGGGCTTCTCTTATTCGAACCAGGGGGACATGGACGCAGCGATCGAGTATCTCGATCGCGCGCTGGCAGTCCGGCCGGACTATGGGGATGCGATCAGAGGAAAGATCTTCCTGGAGGACTACCGCGCCGAGGCCGATTTCGTGGTCCAGCAGGCGGTGCGAAAATCCTGGTGGGACCAGATCGGCTCCAAGCAGCCGCGAAGGGAGTTGCCGAAGCGGCCGCTGGACCCGGAAAAGCGGATCGTGGTCGGCTATGTCGCTGCCGAATTCCGGCAGCACTCCGCGGGGCTCACGCTGCTGCCAGTGCTGCGCCATCATGATCACACTAAATTTGAAATCATCTGCTACTACTCATGGCCGGGCGCGGACGAGTACACCGCCATGTTCAAATCATTGGCCGACGTCTGGGTCGATGCCTGGGGGCTTTCGGACGACGAACTCGCCGATCGTATCCAGGCCGACAATGTCGACATCCTGATCGACGTTTCGGGCCACACGACCGGTAACAGGCTGCAGTGTTTTGCGCGTAAGCCGGCCCCGATCCAGGCCACTGGCTTCGGACACGCGACGGGCACAGGCATGCCGATTATGGACTACGTGCTCGCGGATCCCATTTTCATTCCGCCGTCGGTTCGGCATCTGTTTGCCGAGAAAATCTACGATCTGCCGTGTCTGATCACCATGGAGCCTGTCTCGGATCTGGCGCCTTCGGAGCTGCCGATGCTCCGCAACGGCTACGTCACCTTTGGCGTGTTCAACCGCATCTACAAAATATCGGATGATGCGATCCGTGTGTGGTCGCGCATCATGCGGGAGTTGCCGGGATCGAAGATGGTCCTCAAGCATGGTCTGCTCGATGATCCCCTGCTGCGCGATAGTCTGGTCGCGCGTTTCCTCGCGCAGGGCGTTGTCGAGGAGAACATCACCTGCCTCGGCACCACCTCGCGCGACGACCATCTGGCGGCTTTCGCCCAGGTCGATATGTCCCTCGACACGTTCCCGCAAAATGGCGGCATCAGCACCTGGGAATCTCTCTACAAGGGCGTTCCCGTCGTGGCCAAGCTCGGCATCGGGGCCTCCTCGCGTGCCGGCGCCTCTATCGTGACTGCCGTCGGCCTCGGCGACTGGGTGGCCGAAGATGACAATGGCTATGTCGAGATTGCTCGCAGGTTTGCGTCACAGCCCGATTATCTGGCGAAATTGCGCACGGAATTGCCGGCCCGGATCGCGGCTTCGCCCGCCGGCAATGTCGAGACCTACACGCGGGAGCTCGAGGCGGGTTACCGAAAGTTCTGGCGCGACTATTGTGCCGCCGCCGCGGATAACGCTGACGTTGCGTAGGCGAGGCCCGGGTTGGGCACCGGCATCTTCCGGGGGATTGCCGGGCCGCCTAAACCGGCGGCTCTGGCCGCGAATCAGCTAGAATCGTCTCGGGCATCCTCCGGAGAGAATCCTTGCAGAGCAGCGGCGCCGGCGCGCGCGCGTTCCAGAACGCGCGATTGCAGAAGAAATTGAAGAAGCAGGCGGACGCGATCATTTCGACCGCGAATGCGGCCTATGGCCAGGGCCGGTATGCGGAGACCGAGGCGCTCTGCCGCCAGATCCTGAATGAACTTCCGGAGCATTTCGGCGCCTTGCACCTGCTTGGCTTGGGCGCGTTCGCGAGCCGACACTTCGAGGCAGCGAAACAGGCCCTCAAATATGTCGTGACGGTCGACCCACGCTCGGCACAGGCTTTTTCCGATTTGGGAGCCACGCATTTCGCACTTGGGGAATATGAGGACGCGCGTACGTCCCTGGAGAGAGCCATCGCGTTGAAGCCCAGCTTCCCGATGGCCTTGGCCAATCTCGGCAATACCTTGTTGCATCTAAACCGCGTCGAGCAGGCTATCGAACTGTACGATCGCGCGATCGGGCTGAAGCCCGATCATGCCGATGCGCTTTGCAATCGCGGCCTGGCAGAGGTCGCGCTGCGCCAGCTTGATCGCGCCAAACAGAGCTTCGAGCGCGCACTGTTGTTTCAGCCGCGAAACGTCGAGGCGCTCGTCGGCAAAGGTTTGGTCAATATCGAGCTCAAAAACTTCGACGAGGCCAAAGGCGCGCTGGAGGCGGCGCTCGCGATCAGGCCAGGCTCGGCGAAAATCCTGGCGAACCGTGGACGGCTCAATCTTGAGACGTCGAGGTTGGAACAGGCGGCGGCGGATTTCGACGCGGCCCTTGCGCTTGCGCCCAAGCTCGAGGTGGCCTTGCAGGGGAAGGCACAAGTCGCGCTCGCCATGGGAAACACGGCGCAAGCGATTTTAGCCTGCACCATGTTGCTGGAGGAATATCCACGCTCAGCGATCGCGATGGCGCTGCTGAGCGCTTGTTTTGCAAATCAGGGAGAGATCGCATCGGCGATCGAGCTTCTCGATGCGGCGCTGGCCATTGTGCCGGATGCATCCTTGATCGGCCGGAAGATCTTCTTCCTCGACTATCTCTCCGAGGCCGATTTCGCGGTTCAGCAGGCCGCACGAAAGCAGTGGTGGGACGCGATCGGCTCGAAGTTGCCGCGAAGGACTCTTGCCCCCCGGCAGCTTGATCCCGACAGGCGGATCGCGGTCGGCTATGTTGCTGCCGAGTTTTGGCATCACTCGGCGGCGTTCGCTCTGTTGCCGGTGCTGCGCCATCATGATCACGCCAGGTTTGAGATCGTCTGCTATTCGTGCTCGCCGGTAAGAGATGAGATGACCGCCGCATTTAGGTCCTCGGCGGATGTCTGGGTCGACGCCTGGCAGATGTCGGATGACGAGTTGGCCGATCGCATCCAGGCCGACAAGGTCGATATCCTGATCGACGTATCCGGGCACACGACCGGCAACAGGCTCCATGTCTTCGCCCGCAAGCCGGCCCCGATCCAAGTCTCCGGGTTTGGTCACGCCACGGGCACGGGCCTTCAGACCATGGACTACGTGCTCGCGGATCCCGTCTTCATTCCGCAATCGGCACGCCATCTGCTGGCTGAAAAGGTCTACGACCTGCCGTGCCTGATCACGATCGATCCCATTTTGGATCTACCTGCATCGGAGCCGCCCATGCTCCGCAACGGCCATGTCACCTTCGGCGTGTTCAACCGCATCTACAAGATCTCAGACGAGGCCATCGGGGTGTGGTCGAAAGTGATGCGCGAGGTGACGGGTTCGAAGATCATCATCAAGCATACTCTGCTTGACGATCCCATGTTGCGCGACAATTTGGTCGCGCGGTTCGTGGCACAGGGCGTTGCCGAGGAGAATGTCACCTGCCTGGGCTCGTCGCCGCGCCCCGAGCACCTGCGGGCGTTTGCGAACGTCGATATATCGCTCGATACATTCCCGCAAAACGGCGGCGTCAGCACCTGGGAATCGCTCTATGCCGGCGTTCCGGTCGTGGCCAAGCTCGGCAACGGCGCCTCGTCGCGTGCCGGTGGTTCGATCGTGGCTGCGGTCGGTCTCGACGACTGGGTCGCCGAGGACGACGAGGGCTATGCCGCGATCGCCTGCAAATATGCGGCGCAGCCGGCGTATCTGGCGAGGTTGCGCAGCGACTTGCCGGCCCGGATCGCAGCGTCTCCCGCCGGCAATGTCGAAATCTACACGCGCGAGGTCGAAGCGGGCTATCGCCAGTTCTGGCGCGACTATTGTGCCGCGGCTGTCGAAGGCAGCGAGGGCCTGACCCTGCCGGTTGGGGCGTAGCCTCGAATTGCGCCGGCCACCTTAGTCCTCCGGAAACCATGCGGCGCTGCGCGACCGTGCCGGTTCATGGCTCCGAAAGCTATCTCTGGGCATGTGGCGCCAAAAGGGTGCGCCAATGCTCGGTTTCGTCTTCGGCTTGAACGCCCGGCTCGGGCGATTGCATTTCTTCCTCGCGACGGTCGCGCTTGCGATCGTGATGACGGCGATCTGCTTTGCAATCGCAATGGCCGTGCTGAACAACACCTCGCCCGGCGCGATCCGACCCGAAGACCTCACCAAGAGCTGGGCGATGATCGCCGCGATCGTGTTCTTCGGAGTTGCGACCCTCACGCTGCAATCGATGCGCATCCGCGACATCGGCTGGGATCCGGTCTGCGTGGTGCCTGCCTGGTTCGCGCTCATGATCGTCGACCATGTCGTCGCGGGCCGGTTTCCGGCCTGGGCGATCGGGGAGGAGCACCAGGCAACGGCGGTCGGCGCGCTCGTCAACCTCGCGCTGATGCTCGCGCTCATGTTCTGGCCGAGCGGCGACAGCGAGGGCTCCTACGGCGCTCCCCTCCCGCCGCGCACACGCGCGAACAAGCCTTCGCTATCGAACGAGCGCCTCGCGCGGGTGTCGCAGGGATCGTCTCGCTCGAACTGGAGCTAGACGGCCGGCTTCCGGAACGTTCTAGACGAACGGCAGCTTGATGTTGCTGCGCTTCTCCAGCCATTCAGGCACAGGAAGGCTCTTGGCGCGCATGAAGTCCGCATTGAACAGCTTCGACTGGTAACGGCTGCCGGAATCGCAAAGCACGGTGACGATCGTCTTGCCGGGCCCGAGCTGTTTTGCGAGACGCATCGCGCCGGCAACGTTGATGCCGGTCGAGCCGCCGAGGCACAGGCCTTCGTGCTGGAGCAGTTCGTAGATCACCGTGACTGCTTCCGCATCGGGAATGAGATAGGCGTCATCGACCTTTGCGCTCTCGACGATTGCGGTCGCCCGGTTGAGGCCGATGCCCTCGGTGATCGAGCCGCCCGGCGTCGCCTTGGCATCGCCCGTTCTGAAATATTCATACATGCCGGCGCCGTGCGGGTCGGCGCAGGCGATCCTGACGTCCTTGCTCTTCTCTTTCAGGAAGCGGCTGGTGCCGGCCAGCGTGCCGCCGCTGCCGACGGAGCAGACGAAGCCGTCGATCTTGCCGCCGGTCTGCTCCCAGATCTCGGGACCTGTGGACTCGTAATGCGCCTTCGCATTGTCGAGGTTGTTCCACTGGTCGGCGAACAGCACGCCGTTCGGCTCCGTCTTGCGCAGCTCGTCGGCAAGACGGCGGCCGACATGCTGGTAATTGTTCGGATTGGAATAGGGCAGGGCCGGCGATTCCAGCAGCTCGGCGCCGCACAGCTTCAGAAAATCCTTCTTCTCCTGGCTCTGCGTCTCCGGGATCACGATCAGCGTGCGGTAGCTGCGGGCGCTGGCCACGACCGCAAGACCGATGCCGGTATTGCCGGCGGTCGATTCCACGACGAGACCGCCGGGCTTGAGCTGGCCGCGCTTCTCGGCCTCGAGGATCATCCATTTGCCGGCGCGATCCTTCACCGACTGGCCGGGATTCATGAATTCGGCCTTGCCCAGGATGGTGCAGCCGGTCAGTTCGGAAGCGCGCTTGAGCTTGATCAGCGGGGTGTTGCCGATGGCTTCGACAACGTCGTTTTTGATGGTCATGTCAGGGGAAATCACTGGCAAGGGGTTGATTAGGTTGGCCAGAACCTAGTGCTTGAAATGCCAAAGGGGAAGGCTTTTGCGCTGCGGCGAAACCCGCGAAAATCCCCGTAAGCAGTGAAAATTTGGAAGGAGAGATCGCCGCTGCTGCTGTGCTACGCCGCGGGATATCGGTAGGAGGATGTGGCCGGCTTCTGCCAAAACATGGAAGATAAGGGTCGTCGCCAGCGCACCCTCCATTGGATGTCAGCCGTCGCCGTCGAAGAGTGCGGATAGTACGCGGGAGGCGGTCAAGATATCGGCACGACGAACGCTTATTCGTTTTCCGATAATGGACAACCTCGCGAAAGTGGCCAGGCCCGGTTTCGCGGCCGGACTGAAGCCGCATCGCGAGCGGTGCAGGCGGATTGGAGGGGGTTGGCGTCGGTGTGGCGGCAGTATCACATGAAATCTTGGTAAGCTCGAACGCACTCAGGAACGGCCCTGAAATTCAAGAAACACCTGCAGGACAGCACCCTTTTGTATTTTCTCAGCTCTAAGATCGTCGCGCTTTGGGGGGCACATCGCAACTGCGGGACTGTCCCGCGGTTCCGCGTCCGGCTAGTATGAGGCGCACAATTTCGCCGAAAGCATCACTTGTGAACGAGTTGTCCAAAGCCCCCCGACGACCGCGCTGCGAATCGGCTAATCCGGCCGCGCGGCGGCGGTTCGATCTGCCCGGCGGGGGGTGGATGTGACACAACGTGTTCCGGCGATCGCCGTGCGGCGGTCACCAGGCGCGACGTCCCGGACGCGACGTGCGGCGCGCTGGCTTGCGGTCGCTTGCCTCGCCGCCGGTTCGGGCGCCTGCGTGCTGACGCAGGATCTTCCTGATCCCGCGCTCGACGTTCCCACGCAATACAAATATGCCGGGAAGGCCGATGCGCCGCCGTCGCTGGATTGGTGGCGCAGCTTCCGCTCCGCGGAGCTGACACAGCTGATGGAAGAGGCGCACACCGTCAACCTCGACATCGCCGCCGCCGTTTCGCGCATCGTCGAGGCCGACGCTCAGGCGCGGCAGGCGGGTGCGGCGCTGCTGCCGAGCCTGTCCGGCACCGGGCAGGAGGCCTATTCGCGCACCTCCGGTTCCTCCGCCTCGGGGCTAACCAATGGCGGCCGTGAGGTCGTCAACTACCAGGCTTCGCTGAGCGCGAGCTACCAGCTCGATTTCTGGGGCCAAAATCGCGACGCCCTGCAAACGGCGGAAGAGACGGCAAATGCCAACCGCTTCGATCGCGACGTCGTTGCGCTGACCACGCTTGCAGGCGTCGCTAACGCCTATTTCCAGGTGCTGGCCTCGCAGGATCGCATCAGGACCTCACAGCGCAACATCGCGAGCGCGCAACGCATCCTCGATGCCGTCAGGGAACGGCGCAAGGCCGGCACCGGCACCGACCTCGACGTCGCCCAGCAGGAGAGCGTGCTCGCAAACCAGAAGGCACTGGTGCCGCCGCTGCGCCAGACGCTCGACCAGAACGTCAATGCGCTTGCAGTCCTGGTGTCGCGGCCGCCGGAGAGCGTGCGCGTGCTCGGCGGCTCGCTGAACCGGATCGCGATTCCGCGCGTGACGCCGGGACTGCCGTCGGAGCTCCTGACGCAACGGCCCGACATCCGCAGGCAGGAGGCCCAGCTCGCCTCCGCGACAGCGAACGTCGGCAATGCCCGCGCGCAGTTCTTTCCGACCATCCAGCTCACCGGCAATGGCGGCTATCAAAGCTCGGCCCTGGTCTCGCTGTTCCAGCCGCATGCGGCGTTCTTCCAGCTCGTCGGCAGCGCGACGCAGCCGATCTTCGACGGTGGCAAGATCCTCGGCAATTTCGAATTTGCCAAGGCGCGGCAGGACGAATTGCTCCAGACTTACCGCAAGACCATCATCCAGTCCTTTGCCGATGTCGACAACGCGCTGTTCTCGATCAAGCAGACCACGATCAGGCTGCAATTGCAGCGTGACGTCCTCAACGCCTCCCGCCGCGCATTCGATCTCTCCGAGCAGCAGTTGCGCGCGGGCACGGCCGACATCGTCACCGTGCTCAATACGCAACTGACCCTGTTCCAGGCGGAAGACGCGCTGTCGCAGGCGCAACTTGCCCGCCTTCTTGCTATCGTCAGCCTGTATCAGGCGCTCGGCGGCGGCTGGGAGCCGAGGATGGAGAAACCGGTCAATGCTCTTTAAGCCGGATACCAAGCAAGGCGTGAAGGAGGGAACGGCGAAGAAGTCGCGCGGGCGCGGCTTCGTCATGACCCTGATCACGCTGGCGATCCTCGGCGGGCTCGGCTACTACGGCTGGACCACCTGGCACCAGCAGCCGCAGCAGGCGAACGGCCGCAATCAACGGCCGGATCTGCCGGTGCCGGTGCTGGCGGCGACGCCCCGCATCCAGGACGTTCCCGTCTATCTCGACGGCGTCGGTGCGATCCGCGCGCTCAACACCGTGACCGTCCGCTCGCAGGTCGACGGCAAGCTGATCGCGGTCAATTTCACCGAGGGACAGGACGTCAAGAAAGGCGACGTGGTCGGCGAGATCGACCCGGCGCTCTATCAGGCGACGTACGATCAGGCGGTCGCCAAGAAGGCGCAGGACCAGGCCCAGCTCGCCAACCAGCGTATCGACCTCACGCGCTACGAGCAGCTCGCCGCGTCCAACGCCGGATCCAAGCAGCAGGCCGACACCCAGCGCGCGCTGGTCGCGCAGACCGAGGCGCTGGTCAAGGCCGATCAGGCCGCGATCGACAATGCGGCGGCGACGCTGAGCTACACCAAGATCGTGGCGCCGATCTCGGGCCGCGCCGGCCTGCGCCAGGTCGATCAAGGCAACATCATCCACGCCTCCGACACCACCGGCCTCGTGGTGATCACGCAATTGCAGCCGATCGCGGTGTGGTTCAGCTTGCCCCAGCAGCAGATCATGCGGGTCAATGCCGCCGCGTCGAAGGGCGCGCTCGCGGTCGACGTGTTCGGCAATGATGGCCTCACAGTGATCGACACCGGAAAGCTCACCGGCATCGACAACCAGGTCGACCAGACCACCGGCACGCTCAGGCTCAAGGCCGAATTCCCCAACGCCAATTACCAGCTCTGGCCGGGCCAGTTCGTCAATGTCCGCCTCAAGGTCGAGACCCTGACCCAGGCACTGGTGGTGCCGACCTCGGCCGTGCAGCGCGGACCGATCGGCACCTTCAGCTATGTCATCGGCGAGGATAACATCGTCTCGGCCAAGCCGGTGACGGTGACGCAGCAGAACGAGCATGACGCCGTCATCGCCAGTGGCCTGTCGGCGACCGACAAGGTCGTCACGACGGGCTTTGCCAATCTGTCCGACGGCTCCAAGGTGGTCATCGGGCGCGACGATCAGACCCCGTCGGCCGATCTCGCGCCGCGCAAGCGCTCGCGCGGGCCGGATGGTCAAAAGAAGGACGGCGCAAAAGACGGCCAGAAGGACGGACAAGACAAGGACGGCGAGTTCCGCGCCAAGCGCAAGAGCAGCGAAGGCGACCAGAAGGGCCAGACCGGACCGGCACCAGGGCCTCCGTCAAGTCCGGGTGCATCGGGAAGTGGAGCTAAGCAGCCATGATCCCGACAACAGCCGCCTGAGCGGCAGGCGCATCCCATGGGCGTCTCCGAACCCTTCATCCGCCGTCCGATCGCGACCTCATTGCTCGGCATCGCGCTTCTGATTGGCGGGCTGCTCGGCTATTTCGCGCTGCCGGTGTCCGCGCTGCCGCAGGTCGATTTCCCGACCGTGCAGGTGACGACGCAATTGCCCGGCGCGAGCCCCGACGTGATCGCCTCGCTGATCACCGCGCCCTTGGAGCGGCAGCTCGGCCAGATCCCGTCGCTGTCGGCGATGAACTCGACGAGCTCGTTCGGCGTCAGCCAGATCTCGCTGCAGTTCGATCTCAACCGCGACATCGACGGTGCCACCCAGGACGTCCAGGCTGCGATCAACGCGGCGGCCGGCGTGCTGCCCAAGACGCTGCCTTATCCGCCGACCTACGCCAAGGTGAACCCGGCCGATGCGCCGGTGATGACGTTGGCGCTGCGCTCCGACACAATCTCGTTGCGGGCGATGAGCGACATCGCCGATACGCTTCTGGCGCAGCGGCTGAGCCAGATTTCCGGCGTCGGGCGCGTCTCTGTGCTCGGCGGACTGAAGCCAGCCGTCCGCATCCAGGCGGATCTCGCGCGGCTCGCCGCCTATGGCATAGCCATGGAAGACCTGCGCACCGCGATCGCCAGTGCCAACGTCTCCGGGCCGAAAGGCTCGCTCGACGGCGCGCAGCAATCCTACATCATCGCCGCCAACGACCAGATCGCCGCCGCCGACGCCTACAAGCCTGTCATCATCGCCTACCGCAACGGCTCGCCGGTCACGATCGCCGACGTCGCCCAGATCGTCGATGGGCTCGAGAACGACCGCACCGGCGGCTGGTACCAGGGCTCGCCCGCCGTCATCATCGACATCCAGCGTCAGCCCGGCGCCAATGTGATCGACGTCGTCAGCCAGATCCGGGCGGAAATCCCAAAGGTCCAGCGCGCTATTCCGGCCGGCGTGAACCTCACCATCGTCTCCGACCGCACCGTCACCATCCGTGCCTCGGTGCGCGACGTGCAGTTCACGCTGATCCTCAGCGTCGTGCTGGTGACGCTGGTGGTGCTGCTGTTCCTGCGTTCGCTACGCGCCACGCTGATCGCCGGCGTGGCGCTGCCGCTGTCGCTGATCACGAGCTTCGGCATCATGTATTTTGCCGGCTTCAGCCTCGACAATCTGTCGCTGATGGCGCTCACCATCGGCACCGGCTTCGTCGTGGACGACGCCATCGTGATGATCGAGAACATCGTCCGCCACATGGAAAACGGCGACAGCGCGATGGAGGCTTCGCTGAAGGGCGCCAGCGAGATCGGCTTCACCG
This sequence comes from Bradyrhizobium sp. BWC-3-1, assembly GCF_032917965.1. NCBI lineage: Bacteria > Pseudomonadati > Pseudomonadota > Alphaproteobacteria > Hyphomicrobiales > Nitrobacteraceae > Bradyrhizobium > Bradyrhizobium sp. BWC-3-1. The sequence goes on along the minus strand of NZ_CP136625.1, from coordinate 4,797,652 downwards.
TGATTTCGCTGACGGTATCGCTGATTGCGGTGTTCATCCCGCTGTTGTTCATGTCGGGCCTTGTGGGCCGCATGTTCCGCGAATTCGCGCTGACCCTGACGATCGCGGTCGTGACCTCCGCCGTGGTGTCGCTGACGCTGACGCCGATGATGTGCTCGCGCCTGCTGAAGCATGCCCATGAAGAGCTGGCAGTGCCGGGTCTTGCCGCGGTCAGCCGCTTCATCGACCGCACCGTCGGGTTCTATCACCGCACGCTGCTCTGGGTGCTGGAGCGCCAGCGCGCGACACTGGTCGTGACTTTCGCCACGCTGATCGCGACCCTGGCGCTCTATGTCGTCGCGCCAAAGGGCTTCCTGCCGCTGCAGGACACCGCCTCGATCACGGCGGTGACCGAAGCCGGTCCCGACGTCTCGTTTGCGGAGATGCAGAAGCGGCAGGCCGAGGCGGCCGACGCCATCAAGGCCGATCCCGATGTGACCGGCGTGGTCTCGGTGATCGGTGCAGGCTCGGTCAATCCGACCACCAATGTCGGCCGTCTTGTCATGACGCTGAAACCTCGCGGCGAGCGGCGCGACGATGTCAGCGTCGTCATCACCCGCCTGAAGGGGCGGGTGGCCGCCATCCCCGGCATGACCGTCTATTTCCAGCCGGTGCAGGACGTGCAGATCTCGACCCAGTCGAGCCGTTCGCAATACCAGTACACGCTGACCGGCACCGACGCCGCTTTGGTGTCGGAATGGGCGCGCAAGCTGGTTGCCGAAATGCGGCGCGATCCGCTGTTCCGCGACGTCTCCTCGGAAGCGCAGGAAGGCGGTCTGCGGGCGCAGCTCACGGTCGACCGCACCCGCGCCGGCCAGCTCGGCGTCAGCCTTCAGGGCATCACCGACACGCTCAACGACGCCTTCGCGCAGCGCCAGATCTCGACCATCTACGGCCAGGCCAACCAGTACCGCGTGGTGCTGGAAGCGCTGCCGATGTACCAGCGCGATCCCTCGATCCTGTCGAAGCTTTATCTGCCGGGCGCGGCGAGCGCGACCGCCGGTGCGCCCAACGCGCAGGTGCCGCTCTCCGCCGTGGCGACGCTGACGCGCACCACCGCGCCGCTCGCGATTTCGCACCAGGCGCAATTCCCGTCGATCTCGCTCAGCTTCAACCTCGCGCCGGGCGCGGCGCTTGGCGATGCCGTCGAGGCCGTGAAGACCATCGAGACCCGGATCGAGATGCCCAACAGCATCGTCGGCGTCTATGCCGGCGACGCCGCCGAATTCGCCAAGGCACTCGCCGGCCAGCCCTGGCTGCTGCTGGCCGCGGTGATCACGATCTATATCGTGCTCGGCGTGCTCTACGAGAGCTACATCCATCCGATCACGATCCTCTCGACGCTGCCGTCCGCCGGCGTCGGCGCGATCCTGGCGCTGATGCTGTGCGGGCAGGATCTCTCGGTGATCGGGCTGATCGGCATCATCCTGTTGATGGGCATCGTCAAGAAGAACGCGATCATGATGATCGACTTCGCGCTCGAGGCCGAGCGCGGGCAGGGGATGTCGCCGAACGAGGCGATCGTACAGGCTTGTCTGCTGCGCTTCCGTCCGATCATGATGACGACGCTGGCCGCCCTGTTCGGTGCGCTGCCGCTGGCGATCGAGAGCGGCACCGGCGCCGAGCTGCGCTTCCCACTCGGCATCTCCATTATCGGCGGCCTGCTGCTCAGCCAATTGCTCACGCTCTACACCACGCCGGTGATCTATCTCGCCCTCGACCGCATCAACCGCCGCCTCGAGCAGGCGCTGCCGCCGGCCGAATCCGGCGGTCCGCCCGTCGCGGGCGCGACCGAGGGGATGCAGTGATGGCATCGATCTCGGAGCCCTTCATCCGCCGCCCGGTCGCGACCACGCTGCTGTCGATCGGGTTGTTCCTGCTGGGTATCGTGGCTTACGAGTTCCTCCCCGTTGCCTCGGTTCCGAACATCGATTTTCCCGCCATCTTCGTCTCGGCCAGCCGTCCTGGCGCCGACCCGTCCGTCATGGCCGCGACGGTTGCCTCGCCGCTGGAGCGGCGGCTCGGCGAGATCGCGGGCATCAGCCAGATCACCTCGACTTCGTCACTCGGCACGACCAGCATCCAGCTCCAGTTCGACATCGGCCGCAACGTCGACAAAGCCGCCCGCGACGTGCAGGCGGCAATCAATGCGTCGCTGGTCGACCTGCCGAGCGATTTGCCGACGCTGCCGCGCTTCCGCAAGGCGAACACCGCAGGCGCGCCGGTCTTCGTGCTGGCGCTGACCTCGAAGACGCTGTCCGCCAGCGCGGTCTACGACGTCGCCGACACCGTGCTGGCGCAGCGCATCTCGCAGGTGCCGGGGGTGGGCAATGTGACGATCTCGGGTGCCGACCAGCCGGCGGTCAGGATTCAGCTCAATCCTGTCGCGCTGTCCAATGCCGGCATCGCCACCGACGACGTGCGAACTGCGATTATCAACGCCAACCCGCTCGGTCCGGTCGGCATCTTCAACGGCGAGCGCCAGAGCGAGACGCTGTCGCTCAACAAGCAGATGCGGACGGCGAAAGAGTTCCGCGACATCGTCATCAAGAGCGCGAAGGGCAATTTCGTCCGGCTCTCCGATGTTGCCGACATCGAGGACTCCGTCCGTAACGCCCGTTCCATCGCCTGGTTCAACAAGCAGCCGGCTGTGCTGATCCAGATCACCAAGCAGGGCGATGCCAACGTCATCGATACCGTCGACCGGGTGAAGGCGCTGATCCCCGCGCTGAAGCAGTGGATCCCGGCCGGGGTCGATATCTCCACCTTGGTCGACCGCACCAGTACGATCCGCGCCAGCGTGCTCGACATGCAGTGGACCTTGCTCGCGACTGCCATTCTCGTGATGGTCGTCGTGTTCGTATTCCTGCGACGGCTCACGCCGACGATCGCAGCCGGAATCTCGGTGCCGCTGGCGCTGGCCGGAACCTGCGCCGGCATGTGGGTCGCGGGCTTCTCGATCGACAATCTTTCGCTCATGGCGCTGGCGATCTCCGTTGGCTTCGTGGTCGACGACGCCATCGTCATGATCGAGAACATGTACCGCAATCTCGAGCACGGCATGCGCCCGCTCCAGGCGGCATTGGACGGCGCCCGGCAGATCGGCTTCACCGTCGTGTCGATCAGCCTGTCGCTGATCGCGGCCTTCACGCCGCTGATCTTCATGGATGGCGTCGTCGGCCGGCTGCTGCGCGAGTTCTCCCTGACATTGACCTTCGCCATCCTGGTCTCGACCCTGGTGTCGCTGACGGTGACGCCGATAATCTGCGCCCATTACATCCGCCAGACCACGTCTGGCACGGCGACCCTGTTCGACCGGATCATCGAGGGCTCGCTGTCGCGCATCGTCGCGTTCTACACCCGCACCTTGCGCACCGTGCTGGAATATCCGCTGCTGACGCTGCTGGTGTTCTTCGCCACCATCGGCCTAACAATTACGCTCTACATCAAGATCCCTAAGGGCTATTTCCCGACCGACGATTCCGGCTTCGTCATCGGGGCGACGCGCGCCTCGGCCGACATCTCGTTCCAGTCGATGCTGAGCCTGCAGCAGCGGCTCGCCGACATCGTGATGCAGGATCCGGCAGTGGCCGGCATCGGCTCCACCGTCGGCAGCGGCGGCGGACCGGGCGGCGCGACCTCCAATCGCGGCACCATGTTCATCAGCCTGAAGCCGCCGGAGGAGCGCGACCACGTCTCGACCCAGGTGGTGATCGACCGTCTCAGGCGGGCGTTATACCCGGTGCCCGGCATCCGCCTGTTCATGTTCGCCGCCCAGGACGTGCGCGCCGGCGGACGGCAGAGCGATTCCGACTACCAATACACGCTGACCAGCACCGACCTCGGCCTGTTGCAAAAGTGGGCGCCGATCGTGGCCAAGCGCATGGAGAGCGTCGAAGGCATCACCGACATCTCCAGCGACCGCGATCCCGGCGGGCTTCAATTGACCTTGTCGATCGACCGCCAGAAGGCCTCCGCACTCGGCGTCCGCGTCCAGGATATCGACAACGCGCTCAACAACGCGTTCTCGCAGCGGCAGATCGGGATCATCTACACCCAGCGCAACCAGTACATGACCGTGCTGGAGATCGACCCGAAATTCCAGGTCGACCCCTCCAACCTCGATCGCATCTATGTCGCCGGCGCGGGCGACGCGCAGGTGCCGCTGTCGGCCGTGGTGCATGCGACGCGCGGGCTCGCCGCGCTCGCGGTCTATCATTCGCAGTCGTTCCCATCGACCACGGTGTCGTTCAACCTGTTGCCGGATGTGCAGATCCAGGCCGCAACGCAGAACATCCAGCGCGCGGTCGAGGAGCTGCACATGCCGGAAGGCATTCGCGGCAGTTTTGATGGCAATGCTGGCGATTTCGCCAAGACCAGCGGCCGCCAGCCGCTCCTGATCCTCGGCGCGCTGGTGGCGATGTATATCGTGCTCGGCGTGCTCTACGAGAGCCTCGCCCATCCGCTCACGATCATCTCGACGCTACCCTCGGCGGGACTTGGCGCGCTGCTGGCCTTGCAGCTCACCAACACGCCACTGACCGTGATCGCCTTCGTTGGCATCATCCTGTTGATCGGCATCGTCAAGAAGAATGGCATCATGATGGTGGATTTCGCGCTCGATGCCGAGCGCCAGCGCGGCCTGTCGTCGGCGGAGGCGATCTTCGAGGCCTGCCAGGCGCGCTTCCGGCCGATCCTGATGACGACGATGGCGGCGCTGTTCGCCGGCATTCCGCTGGTGGTCGCGACCGGGCCCGGCACGGAACTCCGCCGTCCGCTCGGCATCACCATCATCGGCGGGCTGTTCGTCTCGCAGATCCTGACGCTCTACACCACGCCCGTGATCTACCTGCTGGTCGACCGCCTGCGCCGCCGCTCCGAACCGCGCCCGCTGGCCGCGCCGGCGGAATAGGCGGGTTGTTGAACCGCCGTGCAGAGCGTATAGCGGCGACTATGTCGAACCCCACCGCCGCCGCGCCGGCCGATCCGATCCCCGAATGCCCGCACTGCCAGAAGCCGATGCCGTTGTGCATCTGCGACAGCGTCACGCCCATCAAGAACCGGCTCTCGCTCCTGATCCTTCAGCATCCGCAGGAGCAGGACAGGGCGCTCGGCACTGCGCGGCTGCTTGCGAAGCATTTCGCCGGTGCCACGCTGCGGGTCGGCCTGTCCTGGCCGAGCCTGTCGAAAGCGCTGGGGCAACCCATCGAGAACGCCTCGCACTGGGCGGTGCTCTATCTCGGCTCGGCGCACGCCACCGATCTCGAGGCCGAGGGCGAAATCCTGGCTCTCAACCGCAAGAGCGAGGTCGCGGACAACCAGCGCGCGCGCCTCGGCAAGCTCGAAGGTGTGGTGCTGCTCGACGGCACCTGGAGCCAAGCCAAGGCCCTGTGGTGGCGCAACCCGTGGATGCTGAAATGCCAGCGCGTCATCCTGAACCCGACCACCCCATCGCGGTACGGGCGCCTGCGCAAGGAGCCTCGGAAGGACGGACTGTCGACCATCGAGGCTGCGGCGACGATCCTCTCCGCTCTGGAGAAGCGCCCGGACATCGCCGAGACGCTGAATGCCAGCTTTGAACGGATGTTAACCCGCTACCGCGAGGTCCAGACCGAGATGCCCGAATTGGCGCCAAAGCCGCCGGTGAAGGACCGCCGGCGCGGTGTACGGCGGGTCAAGCGAGCCTGACTCCGGTCCGGATCATCCGTACGGCCGATTGTCCCGCGAGAGGCGGGCGGATAGAGACCGTCGGCCAATAGGCCGCTATCTGCTATGCTCTCGCACGATCGGAACGCCGGAAACGAAGGGGCCGTCGCATTCAGCTTGCAGCCAAGGAGATCCTTGCCCAGGCGGCGCGGTTCGATCGTTGGGGCACGCTTGCCCTGATGGACGTTTCGCTGCGCTATCGGCGTACCGTGATCGGCCCGCTCTGGATCACACTGACGCTCGCGGCGACCATTGCCAGCGTCGGCACGGTCTATGCGGCACTGTTCAGACAGGACATCACGAGCTTTCTGCCGCACTTTGCCGTCGGCCTGATCGTCTGGACGCTGATCGCGACGACGCTCCAGGAAGGTTCCCACATCTTCGTGGCATCAGGCCATTTGATCAAGGCGGTGCCGGCGCCGCTGATCGTGCACGTGCTCCAGATGATGGCGCGCAACGTCCTCATCTTCGCGCATCATCTGGTGATCGTCGTCCTGCTCTATCTCCTGATGCCGTGGCCGCTGCATGGGAGCATGCTGCTCGCGGTACCGGGCTTCGCGATCCTGCTCACTGTGCTGCTGGGTGGCTCGGTCGCGCTCGGTATGCTCTGCGCGCGGTTTCGTGACATCGGCTCGGCGATCGTCAGCGGCCTGCAATTCGTCTTCTTCCTGACGCCGATCATCTGGACCGAAGACAGCGCGCGCGGCACCGCGTTTTATTGGCTGATCCGCGCCAATCCGTTCGCGACGCTGCTCGATCTGGTGCGCAGGCCGCTACTGTCGCAGTCGACCGATGCGGAGCAATGGCTCCTCGGGGTCATCTATGCGACCGTCGTGGCCGTCATCGGCCTCGGCTGCTACGCGAAATACCGCCATCGTGTGGCGTATTGGCTGTGAGGCACGAGATATGACCCCCGCAGCTCATATCGCGCTTCGCAACGTCTCGGTAAGGTTTCCGGTGCTGTCGTTCCGCGACCGCTCGCTGCGCAGCCGGTTCGTCAACGCGATGACACTGCGGCGGACCACGGCGACCCCGCACATCGTCTCCGCGTTGAATGACGTCAACCTCGACATCCGTGCCGGCGATCGCGTCGCCATCATCGGCGCCAATGGCGCCGGCAAGACCACGCTGCTGCGGGTGCTCGCCGGCATCTACCATCCGACGTCGGGCAGCGTGGACGTGCTGGGCCGCTGTCTGCCGCTGTTCGATCTCTCGGCCGGATTCGACGAGGAAGCGACCGGCTACGAGAACATCATGCGGCGTGGCCTCGTGATCGGCGCACGGCGCTCCGAGATCGACGCCAAGCGGGGGGAGATCGCCGCATTCACCGAACTGGGCGACCGGCTCGACCTGCCGCTGCGCACCTATTCCAGCGGCATGATGCTGCGCCTGATCTTTGCAGTCGCAACCGCCGTCGAGGGCGAGATCGTGCTGCTCGACGAATGGATCGGCGTCGGCGACCAGCAGTTCCGCAAGAAGGCGCGGCAGCGGCTCGACGAGATCGTTGTACGCGCCGGCATTCTGGTGCTCGCCTCGCACGACATCGAGTTGATCAAGAGCACCTGCAACCGCGCGATCCTGCTGGAGGAGGGGTGGATTGTGGCCGCCGGCGCGACCGATGAAATTCTCGGCCAATATCTCGGCGGCGCGAAGGCGTAGCTGGTCCGGTCGGGGTTGCCTAAACCTGTGATCCCCTATATTGCTCCGCCCTCGTTGGGGCCACGTGGCGGAGTGGTTACGCGCCGGTCTGCAAAACCGTTTACTCGGGTTCGAGTCCCGACGTGGCCTCCATCTCAACCTCCTGATATTTCAGCAATATTCGATCGTATCGCGGCTGCCATCGGCCCGCGCGGGCGATGCGTGCTGGCCGCGCACACCGGGTTTGCCCGGGGCCCGGCGGAAACCCGCCATTCAGCCCGCTGGCATAGTCTTCGCATCTGCGAAGTGATGCATCCCAACGATCGAGCGCTGGAGAGCACGTGAGCGAAACCGTCCGATTTGTCCCGAAATCCGAGCTGGAGCGGGCCCGCCTCATCCGCGAGGCCCGTGCGATCTATGACAGCATCTTTCCGCCGGCCGCACCCGACCAGGCGCCGCAGGACGGCGGAGAGCGGGTCAAGACCTGATCGCGATCACGCTGGATTTTCACCGCGTAGCTGCCATAGCAAAACGCCCGCGGAGCGCGGGCGCGTCGGCTCACGGTGAAATTGGCTTCAGCAGGCCGCGTACCAGCCGTCCGGGAAAGGCACCAAGGGCCAGGCGCCCTCATTGTCATTGGCGGCTTTGGGCTTCGCGGAGGCGTTGGGCTTCGCGTAATACGTCCACGAGCGCGGCACGAGATCCTCCCCCGGCACGAACGCCAGATCTTCATGGACCATGGCGTCCTGGACGGCATCCAGCAGCAAGTTGAATTCGGCTTCGCTCATCACACCCTCCGGACCGCGGATGGCGCAATATCGCAAAGCCGGTTTGTTTCCCGGTTGAGCCGATCGATCGCATTTTAACGATCCGCCAATCGGGTCCCGATTGGTTAGCGATTGATGAAATCGCGTTGGGAAACTTAGGTTCCTGCCGGGGTGCCCGCACTGTGAAGGATGTCACATCTTTCGCTGTTTATTTCTCCTACCCCTTTGCACACCGGCCAATACAGGCCGGTCGGGCAAAGCAGACGGGAGACTGGTCATGAAGGCGCGGTTCTTGCGATTTGCGGGCGTGAAAAGCCGGGCGCGCCGGGCCTCGACGGTCGGGCTGTTCCTGACGCTGTTTGCCTCCGCCGCCCATGCGCAGCAGGGAACACCCGAGCAGCGCCGGGCCTGTACCCCCGACGTCTACCGGCTCTGCGCCGGCGAAATCCCCAACGTCCGCGCCATCACGGCCTGCCTGCGCCGTAACAGGCCAAGCTTGAGTGAGGCTTGCCGCATCGTGTTCGATCAGGCCGGCGGCTGACATACCGGCCCTGTGGGTTTGTGCGCAGCAAGTGGCTCGCGCGGGCAGGCGAATCCGGCATAGTCGTCCTGTGGATACACCTGTGGGTATGCTGCGGACAGGCTGGGGACGGCGGGGGATGTGCTTCGGATGTCGGCCGCAGATGCGTCCTTTGATTGTCATATCTCTGTCAAATGACCTCACCGCATGATTCGCTGATCGTGCAGATCGCGGCGTCACGCAAGATCATGTGGTTTCCCCGAATTCGCAATTGCGCGCTACAGAGTCCCGCATTCACGAACACTTTTTGAGCAGCTGCCTGCCCAAATGGCGGGCTCCCTCCATCCAATTTTTTGTACGCCCGCGGACAAGCTTTCCGGTCCGCTCTCCTCCTAGGCTCGCTTCCGCGATCTGGAACATGGCCATTGCCATGACAATTCGAAGGAGCTGGAGATGGAGAGACCCGTATTGCCCCAGGCGCGGGGGAACGCACGTGCATCGCTGTCTTGGCACAAGGCCGCGCTCGGCGCCGCGGTCACTTTCGGCGCGCTGGCAGCCGCGCCCCTGAGCGCGCAGGCTGCGGCGCCTGCGGCCTGCGCCGCGCTCCAGGACAAATATCCGGACTGGAAGGGCAAGACCCTCGTCAACGCCATCAACCCGCACACGCCGGGCTATGAGACCATCGATCCGAAGGATCCGAGCAAGTATATCGGCTTCGACATCGATCTCGGCGAAGCCATCGGCGAATGCCTCGGCTTCAAGTTGACCTACAAGCCGGTGACGTTCGCGGCGCTCCTGACGACGCTGGCCGCGGGACAAGCCGACATCGTGATTTCCGACATCTACGCCACCAAGGAGCGCGCCAAGGCCGCCGACTTCATCACCTATTCGAAAGTGTTCGACGGCGTGCTGGTCGCCAAGGGCAATCCGAAGGGCATCAACGGCATCAACATGTCGATGTGCGGCGCCGCTGCCGCTGAAAACACCGGCTATGTCGAGGTGCCGCTGATCCAGACGCTGATGCCTGAGTGCAAGAAGGCCGGCAAGGCCGAGCCGACCGTCCAGCTCTACGACAACAACGCCAACTGCATCCAGGCGATCCTCGCCGGTCGTGCCGACACCTATGTCAACGACGTCAACACCGTCGACAGCGCGGTGAAGGCCTATCCGGACAAGCTGGAGAAGGCGACCGCGGTGACGATCCCGTATTCGGTCGGCATCGCCGTCCCGAAGGACAAGCCTAAATTCCGCGACGCCGTGCTCGCAGCCCTGATCGAGGTGCAGAAGGCCGGCACGCATATGGAGCTTCTGAAGAAGCATGGGCTCGACGTGAACAACTTCAAGGAGCCTGACATTCTGACGGCCGACTGATGTCGCTATTCCTCCATTACCTGAGCATGCCGTATCTGCTCGAGGGCATCGAGCTCACCCTCGAGGTGACTGCCCTCGGGCTCGGCGGCGGATTGATCCTTGGATTGATCCTCGCCGGCATGCAGCTCTCCCGCTTCTGGCTGCTGGCGGCGATCGCCAGGGCCTACACCGTGATCTTCCGCGGCACGCCGCTGATCCTGCAAATGGTGTTCGCCTACGACGCGTTGCCGCATATCGGGATCAAGCTGCCGGCGGTGCTGGCCGCCGGCCTTGCGCTGGCCTGCAACGAGGCGCCGTTCATCGCCGAGATGCTGCGCGCCGGCGTGCTCGGTGTCGACCGCGGGCAGGTGACGGCCGGCCAGGCGCTCGGCATGACGCCGCGGATCCTGATGTGGCGGGTGATCGCGCCCCAGGCGATCCGCACCATGATCCCGGCCTTCGGCAACGAGGCCGTGAGTGCGCTGAAGAATTCGTCGCTCGCCTCCGTGGTCGCGGTCCAGGAGCTGACCCTGCGCTCGACCCAGCTTGCGTCCTCGACCTTCGACTTCTTCTCGATCTTCTTCGCCTCGGGCCTGCTATACCTGGTGCTGACCTTTGCCATCAGCATCATCCAGCTTTTCGTCGAATGGTTGCTCGATCTCGATCGTACCAAGGGCCGCCAGCGCAGGCTCGCCGATTACCTGCCCTGGCGTCGCGTCGACCTCGCCACCAAGCTCGAACTTGCCGCAGCGATCGTCGACGTCCAAGTGCCTGCACAGGCTGAGCTCACCGACACGCCACCGCTGGCCTTGACCCGCGAGGAACGCACCCGGCGCGCGGCGACGATTTCACGCAACAACATCGCGGTCGAGACCAAGGACCTCACCAAGAGCTACGGCGGGCAAAAGGTGCTTGCCGGCCTCGATCTCACCGTACGCGTCGGCGAGGTCGTCGCGCTGCTCGGGCCCAGCGGCTCCGGCAAGAGCACGCTGCTCCGCTGCATCAATCATCTCGAAAGCTGGGACGGAGGCACGGTGCGTGTCGGCGGCCGCCGCCTCGGTTTTGGCGACGACGGCAAGCTGCTGCCGCCCCGCGCGATCGCCAATGAGCGGGCAAGCGTGGGCGTCGGCATGGTGTTCCAGCAGTTCAATTTGTTTGCCCATCTCTCGGCCAAGGAGAACATCGCCGGGCCCTTGCGCTGGGTGCACGGCATGACCCGCATTGATGCCGATCGCCGCGCCGCCGAGCTGCTCGAGCGGGTCGGGCTGTCGCACCGCGCCGACGCGCTGCCGCGGCATCTCTCCGGCGGCCAGCAGCAGCGCGTCGCGATCGCCCGAGCGCTCGCCCCGAACCCCAGCGTGCTGCTCCTGGACGAGCCGACCTCGGCGCTCGATCCCGAGCTCGTCAGCGAGGTGCTGGAGGTGATCCGGCGGCTCGCCGTCGATGACGGCCTCACCATGATCATCTCGACGCACCAGATCCGCTTCGCCGACGAGGTCGCCGACCGCGTCGCGTTCCTGAGCGGCGGCACGATCATCGAGGAGGGGCCCGCGCACGAGGTGCTCTCCAACCCCCGCAATCCGCTGACCGCGCGTTTCCTCAGCGTGATGGAAGCCGACAAAACTCCGGAGGTGGTGCGATGAGAGCCGCACCCACACCGTTCAAGACCGCGTTTCCAGAAGAGGCCACCTCATGAAGCATGTCACGCTGCCGGTTTCGCCGAAGACCGTCCACTGGGGCTATTTCTCCAAGAAGGTCGCGCCGGCCCTGACCCTGCGCTCGGGGGATCGCGCCACCATCGAGACGCTGACCCATCACGCCAATGATGACTACGAGCGCATGATCCAGGGTGATCCCGGCGCCGAGAGCGTGTTCCAATGGACGCGCGAGCACAAGGCCGTCGGGCGGCGCGGTTCGGGCCCGACCGAAGGCCCGTTCATCCGCGGAGCAGGCGAGGGGATCGGCGTGCATCTCCTCACCGGTCCGGTCGCGATCGAAGGCGCCGAACCCGGCGACATCCTCGAAGTGCGCATCCTCGATATCCGGCCGCGGCCGAGCTGCAGCGCCTGTCATGCCGGGCGCTGCTTCGGCTCCAACATCGCCGCCAATTGGGGCTTTCACTATCACGATCTGATCGAGGAGCCGAAGCCGCGCGAGGTCGTCACCATCTTCGAGCTCGACACGTCAGGCGAGCCCTGCGCCAAAGCGGTCTACAACTACGTCTGGACGCCCCAGACCGACCCCGACGGCATCGTGCATCCGACCATCGATTATCCCGGCGTGCGCGTCGATCACGCCACCATCAAGAAGCGCGAGAACATCCTCACAAGCGTCAGGGTGCCGGCACGGCTGCATTTTGGCACCATGGGGCTCGCGCCGTCGGAGGCCGATTTCGTCAGCTCGATCCCGCCGAGCTATACCGGCGGCAACATCGACGACTGGCGCATCGGCAAGGGGGCGCGGATGTTCTATCCGGTCGCGATCCCCGGCGCCTATTTCTCGGTCGGCGATCCCCACGCCGCGCAAGGCGACAGCGAGCTTGGCGGCACCGCGATCGAAACCTCGCTGACCGGCGATTTCGAGTTCGTCCTGCACAAGAAGGCCGATCTCGCCGGCACCAGCCTCGAAGGTCTCGATCATCCGATGCTGGAGACCGATCAGGCGTGGTCGTTCTACGGCTTCACCTATCCGAACTACCTCGCCGCGCTCGGCGCCGACGCACAGACCGAGATTGCCAACCACTCGAGTCTCGACCGTGCGATGCGCGATGCGTTCCGCAAGCTCAGGAGGTTCCTGATGACCGTGCACGGTTTGAGCGAGGACGAGGCGATTTCGCTGCTATCGGTCGGCGCCGATTTCGGCGTCACCCAGGTGGTCGATGCCAATTGGGGAGTTCACGGCACGATCCGCAAAAACATCTTTCGGTGCGACTGATGGGCCGTAGCCCGGATGGAGCGCAACGCAATCCGGGTTTGTCACGCCGGACTCAAAAGGCCCCCGGATTACGCTTCGCTCCATCCAGGCTACACATCGTGCTCGACGTTGACATCGCGCTCCAACACTTTGAAGAACAGCTCATTTCCAGGATGAGGACGTGACAAAAGACCGTCATTTGCGGCCCCTCGCTGCGACGGATGACCACGTTCGTCTGGCACAGAGGTTGCTTCGATCCACTGCAATCTGGGTCGATCCGATGAGCTTCCGTCCTTTCACGAGCGAGTCCTACGCTCAAGACGACCGCCCCGAAGCCTGGCGGGACGTCCTCGCCGCGGTCGGCCTGCAGCCGGCGGCAGGCCATTGCTTCCTGGATGGGCACGCAACGGCGTCACATCGCCACGCCGCAGGCGTTGCGCTGACGCGCATGGCGGCCGGCGCCCAGACCATCGGTCCGCGTCCGCAGGCCAACGAAGACCTGCCGATTGCGCTGATGCCGGTCGAGGACGGCATGGTGCTCAAGAGCGCCGCCGGCCATCGCATCGTTCCGGTGGGCCATCTCGTGCTGCTGCCGCGGAGCGGGGACTGGAGCATCGTATTCCAGCGCGACATGCGCGCCGTCGTGCTGTCGGTGACCTCGGAGGCGCTGCACGGCCGCCTCTCGGGCAGGCCGCGGCTCGGCGAACCCAGGGTCGTTCCGCCCAGCGGCTTTGCCGATGTCTTCGCGCGCTTGATGGACGCGACCGCGCGCACGCTCGACACGCTGAGCGATGCCGAATGGAATGCGGTCACGCAGTCGCTCGTCGATCTGCTGCTGACACTCGCCCATCAATTGGCGGCTTCGACGTCCGACGCCGGATCGAGCGCGACGCAGTCGGCACTCCTGCACCGGATCTGCCAGACCATCGAACGCCGCCTCGACGATCCCGGACTGGTGCCGGCGCGCGTCGCGCAGGCCGAAGGGATTTCCGAGCGCTATCTGCAAAAGCTGTTCGAGACGGTCGGCGACAACTTTACTCATTACGTTCGCGAGCGGCGGCTGCAGCGCGCCTGGGCCGATCTGTCCAATCCGTCCGAGGCGCATCGCTCAATCTCGGAGATCGCCTACGCCTATGGGTTTGGCGATTCCGCGCATTTCAGCCGCGCCTTCCGCCATCGCTTCGGGCTGCCGCCGCGCGAGTTTCGCCAGCAGGAAGCGGAGCGGGCGACGACCCAGCAGGGGATAGCCGGTCAGCGCGGCTGGCCGCAGGATGCGCTGGCGCAGCTTCGCGTGCACCCGGCGAGCGCCGAGGCGCGCGGCAATCTCGCCCGAACCGACATCGACGAGCCGAGAACGGCCGAACGCAAGCATCATCATCTTCCGATCGAAGCCCACCGTGTTCATTGGGGATATTTCAGTCGCGCGTTACAGCCGCAGCTCGAGATCAATTCGGGTGATACGATCACGATCGAAACGCTAACGCAGCATGCCTCCGATGATCCTGAGCTGATGATCGCGGGCGATACCGCCGCCGAAAGTGTATTCGGTTGGACCAAGGCGAGGAAGAACGTGGATCGCCGCGGCGCGGGTCCGATGGATGCCAGCATATTCGGGCGCGGCGCCGGCGAAGGCTTTGGCGTGCACATCTGCACGGGGCCCGTGTCGGTGAAGGACGCCCAGCCCGGCGACGTGCTGGAAGTCCGGATCCTCGACATCGTACCGCGCACAAGTCGTCATCCGAAACATTCAGGGCGCGTGTTCGGCTCCTCGGTCGCGGCCTGGTGGGGCTATCATTACGACGAATTTCTTTCAGGACCGAAGCCGCGCGAGGTCGTGACGATCTACGAAATCCTGGACGATACCGATGCGCCGCATGCCCGCGCGCTGTATTCCTACCGCTGGGAGCCGCAGACCGACCCGTTTGGCGTGGTGCACGCCACCTACGACTATCCCGGCGTTCCGGTCTTGCCCGGCACCGTGAAGCGCCGCCACGCCGTGCTCGACGGCATCCGCATTCCCTTGCGCCCGCATTTCGGCGTGATCGCGGTGGCGCCGCGCGAGGTCGATTTCATCGACTCCGTGCCGCCGTCCTATTTCGGCGGCAATCTCGACAATTGGCGCTTGGGGAAGGGGGCGACCGTCTATCTTCCGGTCTCCGTTCCCGGCGCATTGTTATCGGTCGGCGATCCCCATGCCACGCAAGGCGACGGCGAATTGAGCGGCACCGCGATTGAATGCTCGATGACCGGAACCTTCGAGGTGATCCTGCACAAGAAGGCCGACCTCTCCGGCCAACCCTTCGCCGATCTCTCTTATCCCCTGATCGAAACCGAATCTGATTGGGTCCTGACCGGATTCAGCCATCCCAACTACCTCGCCGAGTTCGGCGCTCAGGGCCAGAGCGAGGTTTACGCAAAGTCCTCGCTCGATCTCGCCATGAAAGATGCGTTTCGCAAGATGCGACGCTTCCTGATGAACGTGAAGGGGTTGAGCGAGGACGAGGCGATCGCGCTGATGTCGGCCGCCGTCGACTTCGGCGTCACGCAGGTGGTCGACGGCAATTGGGGCGTGCACGCGATCATCAGCAAGCGCCTGTTTCTGGACGCGCCTTAAACCGAAGGATACTCCAGTGAAATTCCACATGATCAGCGGCGGACCCAAGCCGGTCGCGCCCTTCAGCCACGCGGTGGAGACCGACGGTTTTGTCTTTGTCACCGGCCAGATGCCGGACACGCCGCAAATCCCGGGCGTGCTGCCGGAGGGCATCGTGGCGCAGACGAGGGCGGTGATGGAGAATTTGAAGGTGGTGTTGGCGGGCCTCGATCTCGGTTTCGAGCACGTCGTGATGACACGCATCTATCTCACGCGTTTCAAGGAAGACTACACCGCGATGAACGAGACTTATCGCGCGTTCTTTCCGCCCGACCGCCTGCCGGCCCGCACCTGCGTCGGTGTCACCGGGCTTGCCTACGACGCGCTGATCGAGATCGACCTGGTCTGCCGCCGGCCGTGAGGAGATGATCCGTAGCCCGGATGGAGCGAAGCGCAATCCGGGATTCGTTTAACGGATACAGGGTCCCGGATTACGCTTCGCTCCATCCGGGCTACAAGCCCTTGCGTTGCCCGACGGGCAAAACACCCAAACGACGGGTCAATCCGCTCGCGCGAAAAGATTCTACTTTACCGAAATTCGACTTTGGCGTATTCAGTCGCCACCTCATCCCTGTCAGCGGGGCGTATCGCGATCGTCACGAACGCGGGGTGAGCTGCGGTGGACGCTAGTCACATCGGCGCGAAGGGCTTTGCAGGGCGGGCAACCGTGAGCGAAGGCGTCGCGCACACGACCGGTGCTATTAGCGTACGGCAAAACCGTGTCGTCCTGACGCCCGGGGTCTGTGCGTCAAGTCTTGTGGTGATGTCGCTGCCCGACCGGGCACGCAGCATCAGCCATCCGCAAGGCGACGGGGGCAATAGTGCATCGCTCCCCGGGGAGAGCTCGGCATAAGCCGTCAAACCACTGCGCAGGGAAGGCCGTGTGTTGGGCTTCACCTGTATGCCGCTGTGCAGCCTCTTGTAGCGCAACCTTCGCACAGTGGACCGTGGGTGCCAGCCGGCACCCGGTCTTCCCTGCGCCCTCTGACGAGGAGGGTGTACGAAACAAAGCAAAGCTCGGGCGAGCCAAGCCGCGAGGGCGCGAAGCTGTGTCTGCGACAAGAATCATATTCGCGCGGTGCCGGGCGCCCGCCCCGGAGACAACAAACCCCGCGATCTATGAATGCCGGTTCATTGCTGCGGAGAATTCGAATCGATAAGAATTGGCTCGCTGCGCGTCTCGCGTCGTGCAGAGAGCCGGAGGCGGATCGATCGCGTCTTGCACCTTTCGATTGCGCCTCCGACGAATCCTTCGAGGCAACGCCATTGGTTGCCGCGGCGCCTGCGCCGATCGACGTCAGGCACCGAAAGCCCGTTTCGATCGGGGGAATTTCATATGAAGTATTTTCTGTCTGCACTGATCGCGGTCGGTCTATCGATTGCCGCCGCGCCTTCGTACGCGGCTGACGCCCGCAACGTCACTGTCGTCAACGAGACCGGCTATGCCATCAAATTCCTGGGCTTCAACGCTCCGGACGATGGCATGGACGAATGGGACAACGAGCTGGACAAGGTTTTGCAGAACCAGGCGAGCACCTATGTCGAGTTCGACGATGACGACGAAGGATGCGTCTGGAACGTCCGCGTCGACTGGCAGAACTATGACGAGACCGTGCTCTGGAAGAACGTCAACCTCTGCAAGTTCACGGCACTCCGGCTGCGCTACGATTCCGGCACCAAGACCACTTCGTTCGTCGCCGAGTAACTTGACCTGAGGCCAGGCGGAGGAGGGGCCGCGTGCCCTTCCTCGCCGCAATGTGCCACATAGCGAATTCGTCCTTTGCAAGCGCAAGCGGCTTTGTTATACGCAGCCGCGCGCGAACGACAGGTTCGCCCTTTTCCTCGGTAGCTCAGCGGTAGAGCATCCGACTGTTAATCGGATGGTCGCTGGTTCGAATCCAGCCCGGGGAGCCAAATTCCGCTTCATTTTCAGCAACTTGGGCCCAGACTCTGATCTGGCGTGCGATCTCGTTGCGGCAGATCCTCAATTAGATGTGTACCGTCGCGAGCCGGCATCCTCCCTGGTGACGCCAAAACGACTCAATTGAAATCGAGCTTCCAGAGGCCGGTCCTTTACGGAGCTGATTCCCATGCGAGACATCCAGGTCGACCGTTTCCCGCTGGCCCCCTCCATTCTGCCGGCGGACATCCCCGAACTCAGCGACGACGAATGCCTCGCCTGTCTGGCGCGGGCGGTCGAGACCCACGATTCGGCACGGCTGGACGAAGTCGCCGCATTGATCGGCCGCCTCGCGGTCACGATCGAATAGGCGGCTCACCCTCGACGTTGCGAGTTGCGGAAGGGCCCGGTTTGCGGGCCAAAGCCATGTTGCGTTTTCGCAGGGCCTGTTCCAAAGATGCCGCCAACTTTCGTCCGCGGCATCGTCCGCCTTGCAGGGTCCGCAAATGTCCGTTTTCTCGACGGCGCGCCTAAAAATGGTCGATGGCCAGGTGCGCACCAGTGACGTCACCGACCGTCGTGTTCTCGACGCCATGCTCACGGTTCCGCGCGAGGCTTTCGTGCCCGCCAGCCGGCAGGCATTGGCGTATCTCGACCTCGATCTCGACGTCAGCGAGGGAGGCGCCAAGCGGTTCCTGATCAAGCCGCAGCTGACCGGCAAGCTGCTCCAGGCCGCCGAGATCGGCGAGGATGACGACGTGCTGGTCGTCGGCTGCGCCACGGGCTATCTCGCTGCGCTGACCGCCAAGCTCGCGCGCAAAGTCATCGCGACGGAATGCGATTCGGGCCTGGCGGCAAAGGCCAACGACGCCTTCGCCGCCCTCGGGTTGGCCAACGTGGCCTGCAAGGCCGCGGCCTGCACCGAGGGTGATGCCGCCGCAGGTCCCTATGATGTGATCGTCCTCAACGGCGCCACCGAGGTAACCCCGGCAGGGCTGCTCGGGCAGCTCAAGGAGGGGGGGCGCCTGGTGGGGGTCTCGGCCGAATCCAGGCCGCCGCGAGCCATGATCGTGACCCATACCCACGGCGAATTCGGCCATCGGGCGCTGTTCGATGCCGCAGCCCCGGTCCTTCCGGGGCTGGAACGGGCCGCCGCCTTCGTCTTCTGACGGCTTTGGCCCGTTAAAATCCCGTTCTGAATCAGAAGTGTGGCCGGGATGCTGCACGTGAAGAGTTTCCACCGAGAACACCCCTCAGGTAGTTCCGTCGCGCTTGACCGCGTCCTATGTTGCGGCGGGGCAACGACTCCACTCGTAGACGGTAACCCAGCTCGCGGGCACGAGCCGGGCGTTAGAATGAACGGAATTTTTGGATGCATGGGGTGAAGCTCTTCACCGGAGCAGCGGTTTCGGTCCTGCTGCTGGCGCTTGCCGCGCCGACGCCTGCCTTGGCGGATACGATCGAGGCTGCGCTGGTGCGCGCTTATCAGAACAATCCGCAGCTCAACGCGCAGCGCGCCCAGGTGCGCTCGACTGACGAGAACGTGCCGCAAGCTCTGTCGGGCTATCGCCCCAAGGTCGGGATCAACCTCAGCACCGGCTATCAATATCAGGATATTCAGCAGACGCAGAAGGCTGTGCCGATCCATAGCGACCCGCCCCTTCAGCCCAATAGCGCCAGCCTGACCATCAACCAGACGCTCTATAACGGCAATCAGACCGCCAACAGGACGCGCGTGGCGGAAAGCCAGGTCTCGGGATCCCGCGAGGCGTTGCGTGTGCTCGAGCAGACGGTCCTGCTGCAGGCTGCGACCAGCTACATGGATTATCTTCGTGACTCCGCCACACTCGAAGTTCAGCGCAGCAATGTGCGCGTCCTCGAACAGACGCTCAAGCAAACGCGCGATCGGTTCAATGTCGGCGAGGTGACGCGCACGGACGTGGCGCAATCCGAAGCGCAGCTCGCGGCAGGCAGGACCCAGGCCCTGACGGCCGAATCGAATCTCACGACGACGCGTGCCAATTTCCGCCGGATCATCGGCAACGAGCCGACGAACCTTGCGCCGGGCTCGCCGGTCGATCGTTTCCTGCCCGGGACGCTCGCCTCCGCCGTCGGTCTCAGCCTGGTGGAGAACCCCAACGTCACGGCATCGATGTTCGGCATCGACGTCAATTATCTCCAGGTCAAGATCAACGAAGGCGCGCTGCTGCCGACCCTCACGGTTCAGGCTGGCATCACCCAGTCGTACCAGCAGACCCTGACGGTCTTCCGAACGACGACCGCTTCCGCCATCGCGACCGCCTCGGTGCCGATCTATCAGGGCGGCGCTGAATATGCGCTGATCCGCCAATCGAAAGAGAACTTGGCGCAGCAGCGCCTGAATCTTGAAACCACACGCGATCAGACCCGCGCCAACGTCGTGCAGGCCTGGGGCCAGTTGGAAGCCGGCAAGGCGCAGGTGCAGTCTGCGCAGGCGCAGGTTACGGCCTCCGAGATCGCGCTGAACGGTGTGCGCGAGGAAGCCAAGGCCGGCCAGCGCACCACGCTGGACGTGCTCAACGCGCAGCAGGCGCTGGTCAACGCGCGCGTGGCGCTCGTCACTGCCCAGCATGACCGCGTGGTGGCGTCCTATTCGGTGCTCAACGCGGTCGGTCGTCTCGCGCCGCAAGTCCTCGGCCTCAACACCACTGTCTACGATCCCAGCGTGCACTACCATCAGGTCCGCGACAGCTGGGCCGGCGTACGCACGCCAGACGGACGCTAGAGTCCCGTAATCATCCGGTCGGCCTCGCAAATAGCCGAAGCCGACCGGTGCTTTGCTTGCAATCAGCAAAATCCCTGACATAGCCTTGCCAAGAAGATGCGGGTCGATTCGCTCTGCATCCGATGCCGTGTGCGTAAAGCATGAGTGCCGAGGGCAGGGGCGCACCGCTGCACGTTGAGCTGTCATCTGGGGACAAGTCGGGCTGCCGTGACGAAAATGTCGGGCCACCCATCCGGAACCGGCCAATCCTGTCGTGCTTGGTGTAAAACAACGCATGCGAGGGCGTTGATGATGTGGAGTCGGAGATGACGCAGCCTGCAAAGGTCACAGAACCCTCGATGGAGGAGATTCTGGCCTCGATCCGGCGCATCATTGCCGACGATGAGGCCAAGCCGCCGCCGGCGGATGCCGCTAAGCCCGAGAAAGCTGCCGCCCCCGCCGCGTCACCGAAGCCGCAGGCGATCAACGATATTCCGCCATCCAAGGTCGCGCCGCCCAAACCGGCCGCCGAAAAGCCGGCACCGGCTCCGGCCGCAAAGCCGGCAGCGCCGCCGGCCGCCGCACCCGAGGTGGATGCATCCAACAATCAGGACGATATCGACGCGCTGCTGGCGGGGCTCGACGCAGCCACGCCCGCGCCGGAAATCCGTGCTCCCGAGCCGGAGCCCGAACCTGAGCCCGACGTGCTGGAATTGACCGACGATATGGCGCTGGCGATGGAGCCGACGCCGCCTCCGCCGCCGCCGAGCTTCCGCAAGGTCGAGCCGCGCGACGATCTCGAATTCGCCGAATCGCCGGCGCCGCGTCCGACGCCGGCATCCTATGCGCCCGTGGACTTCGATGCGCCGCCGCTGCCGCCCCAACAGCCGATGCTGGCGCAATCGACGGTCTCCGCGGTCGAATCCGCCTTCAATTCCCTGGCCCACACGGTGCTCAGCAGCAATGCGCGAACTCTGGAGGATCTGGTCAAGGAGATGCTGCGTCCGATGCTGAAATCCTGGCTGGACGACAATTTGCCGGGCCTGGTCGAACGCATCGTGAAGGCCGAAATCGAGCGGGTATCGCGCGGCGGCAGGTAGATCGGGCCGCAGAGCCCTCATAAAGCCCTGCTTGTGGGTCATATTCTGTTTCCCGACCGGACCGGAAAGCCCTGTTGCCGCCTGGCTTTCCGTTGACTTGTCCGTTGACTTGGACCCCGTGCGCGGCTTTCTAACAGCGCCATGATCGAGAAAAATTACCAGCCCGCCGATATCGAAGCCCGCATGTCCGTCGTGTGGGAGGACAGCCTTGCCTTCAAGGCCGGCCGCCCAGACCGCCGCGACGCTGTGCCCTTTACCATCGTGATCCCGCCGCCGAACGTGACGGGCTCGCTGCACATGGGCCACGCCCTCAACAACACGCTCCAGGACATCCTGTGCCGGTTCGAGCGCATGCGCGGTCGCGACGTGCTGTGGCAGCCCGGCACCGACCATGCCGGCATCGCCACCCAGATGGTGGTGGAGCGGCAGCTGATGGAGCGCCAGCAGCCCAGCCGTCGCGAGATGGGCCGCGAGAAGTTTCTGGAGCGGGTCTGGCAGTGGAAGGCCGAGAGCGGCGACACCATCATCAACCAACTCAAGCGGCTCGGCGCCTCCTGCGACTGGTCGCGCGAACGCTTCACCATGGACGAGGGCCTGTCCAAGGCCGTGGTCAAGGTGTTCGTCGAGCTGCACCGCGACGGCCTGATCTACAAGGACAAGCGGCTGGTGAACTGGGACACCAAGCTGCTCACCGCGATCTCCGATCTCGAAGTGCAGCAGACCGAGGTCAAGGGTAGCCTCTGGTACCTGCGCTATCCGATCGAGGGCAAGATCTTCAGCCCCGAGGATCCCTCGAGCTTCATCGTCGTTGCCACCACGCGCCCGGAGACCATGCTCGGCGATACCGGGGTGGCCGTGCATCCCGACGACGAGCGCTATCAGAAGCTGGTCGGCAAGAACGTGATCCTGCCGCTGGTCGGCCGCAAGATCCAGATCGTCGCCGACGATTATTCCGATCCGGAGAAGGGCTCGGGCGCGGTCAAGGTGACGCCGGCGCACGACTTCAACGATTTCGAGGTCGGCAATCGCCACGGCCTCGCCCGAATCAGCGTCATCGACAAGGAAGGTTGCCTCGATCTCCTCGACAACGAGGATTATCTGCGCGACCTGCCGGAAGGTGCCTCGCAGTTCGCCGAGGAGTTCAACAAGCTCGATCGCTTTGCAGCGCGCAAGCGCATCGTCGAGCGACTGGAATCGTTCGGTTTCGTCGAGCGGATCGAACCTCACACCCACATGGTGCCGCATGGCGACCGCTCCGGCACGGTGATCGAGCCCTATCTGACCGACCAATGGTATGTCGACGCCAAGACGCTGGCGAAGCCCGCGATGGCCGCCGTGCGTTCGGGCGAAACCACCTTCGTGCCAAAGAACTGGGAAAAAACCTATTTCGAGTGGATGGAGAACATCCAGCCCTGGTGCATCTCGCGCCAACTCTGGTGGGGCCACCAGATCCCGGCCTGGTACGGTCCTGATGGCAAGGTGTTCGTCGCCGAGACCGAGGAGGAGGCCGTCAGCCACGCCCTCGGCTATTACGTCGAGCAGGAAGTCATCACGGTCGAGCAGGGCCGCGAGATGGCGCTCGACCGCAACAAGCGTGACGGCTTCATCACGCGCGACGAGGACGTGCTCGACACCTGGTTCTCCTCGGCGCTGTGGCCATTCTCGATCCTCGGCTGGCCCGCAGACGCGCCGGAAGTGCAGCGCTACTACCCGACCAACGCACTGGTGACGGGCTTCGACATCATCTTCTTCTGGGTCGCCCGCATGATGATGATGGGGCTGCACTTCATGAAGGAGGTGCCGTTCTCGACGATCTACATCCACGCCCTCGTCCGCGACGAGAAGGGCGCCAAGATGTCGAAGTCGAAGGGCAACGTCATCGATCCGCTCAGCCTGATCGACCAATATGGTGCGGACGCGCTGCGCTTCACGCTGGCCGCGATGGCCGCGCAGGGGCGCGACATCAAGCTCGCCACCAGCCGTGTCGAGGGCTATCGCAATTTCGCGACCAAGCTCTGGAATGCGTCGCGCTTTGCGGAGATGAACCATTGCGCCGTGCCCGAAGGCTTCGAGCCGGCGAAGGTCAAAGAGACGCTGAACCGCTGGATCGCACATGAGAGTGCGCACACCACGCGCGAGGTGACCGAGGCGATCGAGGCCTATCGCTTCAATGACGCCGCCGGCAGCATCTACCGCTTCGTGTGGAACGTCTATTGCGACTGGTATCTCGAGCTCGCAAAACCCGTGCTACTCGGCCCCGACAGCCCTGCCAAGGCCGAGACCCGCGCCATGGTGGCATGGGCGCGCGACGAGATCCTGAAACTGCTGCACCCCTTCATGCCCTTCATCACCGAGGAGCTGTGGGAGGTGACGGCCAAGCGCGACGGTCTGCTCGCGCTGGCACCGTGGCCGCTGAAGCCGGCCGGGCCGACGCCGGAGCAGCTTGCGATGCTCGCGGCGACGACGGGGCCGACCGACGCGCTCGTCTCGCCGGTTTGGGTGCTGCCGATCTTCGACCATGCCGACTTCACCGATCCCGCGGCCGAGGCCGAGATCGGCTGGGTCATTGACCTTGTCACGCAGATCCGTTCGGTGCGCGCCGAGATGAACATCCCGCCGGCGACCCTCACGGCGCTGGTGCTCGCAGGCGCCTCGGCCGAGACGAAGGAGCGCGCGCCGCGCTGGAGCGACGTCATCAAGCGCATGGCGCGGCTGTCGGACATCTCCTTCGCCGACCGTGCGCCCGACGGCGCGGTCCAGCTCCTGGTGCGCGGCGAGGTGGCCGCGCTGCCGCTGAAGGGCGTGATTGACGTCGTCGCCGAGCGCACGCGTCTGGACAAGGAGATCGGGAAGGCCGACGCCGACATCAAGCGTGCCGAGTCCAAACTGGCCAACGAGAAATTCGTGGCCAACGCGGCCGAGGAGGTCGTCGAGGAGGAGCGCGAGAAGCGCGAGGCCGCGCTCGCCCGCAAGGCCAAGCTGCTCGAGGCGCTGGAGCGGCTCAAGCAGGCGTCGTAAGCTTATTTCGGAAACGGCTTGCTGAGGAATTTCGAGCCCCTGACACCATAGCGCCAGGGCAGCTCGACCGCCTTGGTGATGCCGATCCGGATGCCGGCCGCCACCTCGACGTCCTCCGTCCGCGCATGCAGCGCGATCGGCGGACGGTCGAGCGGCAAGGCATTGTGCGCGATGGTGATGCCGAGCGCTTCGGTCAGCTTGCCCGGGCCCGAGCACAACGTGTGCAAATCCTGGAGATGGCGGCGCCGCCGCATCGCGGCGATTCCGTGGGTCGGCTCCAGCGCGCGGATCAGCACGGCGCTGGCCGAGCCTTCTTCCTCGCAGACGAAGTTCACACACCAGTGGATGCCGTAGGAGCGGTAGACATAGGCAAAGCCGGGCGGGCCGAACATCACCTGGTTCCGCGGCGTCGGGCCATTGTAGGAGTGCGCCGCCGGCTCGGTATGATGATAGGCCTCGACCTCGACGATGATCCCGCCAACGCCGTTGACCAGCATGGTCGCACCGATCAGATCGGGCGCGACCTCGTGGACGCTGCGCGCGAAAAAGGTACGCTTCAGGGCTTTGCCGAGCCGAGGAGTAGAGGTCTTCGAGACTGGAGCCATTCGAGGTGAGAATCGCCAGAGAACAGAGCAGGATATTGCCCATATCTGCCATGTTCCCTGAAGCGGTGCGAGCCGGGTTGCGATGCCCGGCCAGACCGACTAGGTAGGACTTGGTCAGACCGGACACCCCATGGTCGTTATCGTCGATACCATCTCGAACCCGCTGCGCCCACGTCACCCCGAAAAGGTGAACCGGCCCGATTCCGCTTCGCCGCCGAAGCCGGACTGGATCCGCGTACGCGCGCCCAACACCCGCGGCTATGCCGACACGCGCAACATCGTGCGCGCCAACGGCCTGCATACGGTGTGCGAGGAGGCGGGCTGCCCGAATATCGGCGAGTGCTGGGACAAGAAGCACGCGACCTTCATGATCATGGGCGACACCTGCACCCGCGCCTGTGCCTTCTGCAACGTCAAGACGGGCATGCCGAATGCACTTGACGCGGCCGAGCCGCAGAACGTCGGCGAGGCTGTGGCCAAGCTCGGCCTTGCCCATGTCGTCATCACCTCCGTGGACCGCGACGATCTCACTGACGGCGGCGCCGAGCATTTCGCCCAGACCATCCGCGCGATTCGCGCCGCGTGCCCCTCGACCACGATCGAGATCCTGACGCCCGACTTCCTGCGCAAGGAGGGGGCGCTGGAGGTCGTCGTCGCGGCGAAGCCCGACGTGTTCAACCACAATCTCGAGACCGTGCCGTCGTGCTATCTCACGGTGCGGCCGGGCGCGCGCTATTTCCATTCGATCCGGCTGTTGCAGCGGGTCAAGGAGCTCGATCCCACCATCTTCACCAAGTCCGGCATCATGGTCGGCCTCGGCGAGGAGCGCCACGAGGTGCAGCAGGTGATGGACGATCTGCGTTCCGCTGACGTCGATTTCCTGACCATCGGGCAATATCTCCAGCCGACCCGCAAGCATCACGCCGTGATGCGCTACGTGCCGCCGGACGAGTTTTCGTCCTACGAGAAGGTCGCCTACACCAAGGGTTTCCTGATGGTGTCTGCGAGCCCGCTCACCCGTTCGTCGCATCATGCCGGCGAGGATTTTGCGAAACTGAAGGCCGCGCGGGCAGCAAGCGCCCGCTGAATCGCCATGCCCAATTTTTCGAGCAAGCGTCGTGTCGATCACAGCGCGTCCGAGATGTTTGATCTGGTCGCTGATGTCGAGCGCTACCCGGAATTCGTGCCGCTGTGCAGTGCGCTGAAGGTCCGTCAGCGCATGGCGAAACCCGACGGCACCGAGGTGCTGGTCGCGGACATGACGGTGTCGTTCAAGCTGGTCAGGGAATCCTTCACCAGCCGCGTGACGCTCGACCGCGCCAATTTGAAGATCCTGGTCGAATATCTGCAAGGTCCCTTCAGCAATCTGGAAAACCGTTGGACGTTCGAGCCCAAAGGCGAGAGCGTTTGCGATGTCGGCTTCTTCCTTGCCTACGAGTTCAAGAGCCGCATGCTGGCGCTCCTGATGGGCTCGATGTTCGACGCCGCGTTCGCGCGATTTTCCATCGCCTTCGAGAAGCGGGCGGATGCGATCTACGGACGGCGGAAGCTGGTGTCGTCGTAGTGGTTGCGGACGGGCACGCTCTCTCCTCCTTCATTGCGAAGAGCCCTTGCGACGAAGCAATCCAGAATCCCTCTGCGGAGAGACTCTGGATTGCTTCGCTGCGCTCGCAATGACGATGGGGAAGGCAGGCGTGCCAAAATTTCAATCCACCGCCTTCACGACATCCGGCGGCTGCGAGGCATAATACGCAGCGGCCTGCTCGATCTCCAGCGGCGTCATCGCACGGGCAATGTTGCGCATCTCTCGCCGTTGGTCTGGCATTACAGGGCCCACTCTCCAACATCGCCGCCGGCGTCATGCTGCTGCTGTTTCGACCCTTCCACATCGGCAATGACGTCGAGGTCACCTGCATGGCGGGAAAGGTCAAGTCTCTACGGGCTGGTGTGGGGCGCAGCCATCGTCAATCACAGCGCGATCAAGCAGTGCGTGCTCGATCACGTGAGTGCTTAACTCGCGGCTGCGTGAGGGATCTCACCCCCGCGGTCAGCGCGGCGGCCTGCGCTTCACCGCGTGCCGGCGCGGTGATCGTGTCACGCGCGGGCGCAGGCGGGTTACTGCGGCGGCACGTTTCGGCTTGGCCGTAACTTGCGGGCCGCGGGCGAGATCCATCAGCATGCGCAGCGCCTCGACCACGGAGCGCTGACGCACGGCGGTGCGGCCGATGGCGCCAAAGCGATGCTCGCGATGGACGATGCGTCCGTCGCGCGCGGCGGCGGCGAAATGCACGAGGCCAACCGGCTTGCCGGGCGTGGCGCCGCCGGGGCCGGCAATGCCGGTGATAGCGACTGCAAGATCGACGCCGGCACGCTCCAGCGCGCCGACCGCCATGGCTGTTGCCGTCTCCCTGCTGACGGCGCCGAAATTGGTGAGCGTGCTTACCTCGACGCCGAGCATCGCGCGCTTGGCGTCGTTGGAATAGGTGACGAAGCCGCGATCGATGACGTCGGAAGAGCCGGGGATGTCGGTCAGCGCACCGGCAACCAGGCCGCCGGTGCAGGATTCCGCGGTCGCGATCGTCAGCTTGCGCATCCGGCACAAATCGAGCAGCGAGCGGGAGAGGGCGCGTGCGTCGCTGCCGGCCATGGCCTAGACACTCCAGGGCAGACGGATGGTGGCGCTCGCGGTGGCCGCGATGCCTTCCTCGCGGCCGGTGAAGCCGAGCCGCTCGCTGGTGGTCGCCTTGACCGCGACGCGGGAGATGTCGACGCCGGAAATCTCGGCGATGCGCGCGCGCATGGTCTCGCGCAAAGGGCCGATCTTCGGCCGCTCGCAGATCATGGTCACCTCGAGATTGGCGATGCGGCCGCCGCGCTGGGTGACGCGCTCGATGGCGTATTGCAAAAACTGGTCGGAGGAGGCGCCTTTCCACTTCGCGTCGCTGGGCGGAAAGTGCGATCCGATGTCGCCGTCAGCGAGCGCGCCCAGGATGGCGTCGACCAGCGCATGCAGGCCGACATCGCCGTCGGAATGGGCCAGGAAGCCTTTGGTGTGCGGCACGCGCACGCCGCATATCATGAGATGGTCGCCCTCGCCGAAGGCGTGGACGTCGTAGCCCGTGCCGGTCCTGATGTCGCCGAGCAGGCTTGCCAGCCGCGCTTCCTCGCGCACGAAATCCTCGGGAGTGGTGAGCTTCATATTGGCAACATCGCCTTCAAAGGTTGCAACCGTCAATCCCGCCCATTCGGCAATCGCGGCATCGTCGGTGAAATCGCTGCGCCTGTCCTTGGCCGCGCGACGATGCGCTTCGAGGATGACGTCGAAACGAAAGGATTGCGGCGTCTGCGCAATTCGCAACCGCGCCCGGTCCGGCGTGTCCTCGACATTGTCATTCTCGCCGGTGATCTTGATGGTGTCGGTGACGGGAACGACGGGGATCGCCGCGCCGGTGCGGCTGGCC
The DNA here is from genome assembly GCF_032917965.1 of Bradyrhizobium sp. BWC-3-1. Classification (NCBI taxonomy): domain Bacteria; kingdom Pseudomonadati; phylum Pseudomonadota; class Alphaproteobacteria; order Hyphomicrobiales; family Nitrobacteraceae; genus Bradyrhizobium; species Bradyrhizobium sp. BWC-3-1. The sequence continues at coordinate 4,769,239 of NZ_CP136625.1, read as the reverse complement.
GCATCGATCGCGCGGGTGATCACGCCTTCCGAAACGAAGGGTCGCGCGGCGTCGTGGATCAGGACGATGTCGGGCTTGTGCCTGGCGAGCGCTTCGAGACCGGCGAGCACCGAGGCCTGCCGGGTCGCGCCGCCATTGACCGGCGCCTCGTGGCCGAGCCCTGCGACCGCCGCCGTGAACATGGCGCTGTCGTCCGGGTTCACGACTGGCTGAACTGCGAACACGTCCGCATGACGGCTGAAGGCCTCCATGGCGCGATAGATCACCGGCACGCCGCCGATCTCGCGATATTGCTTGGGGCCACCGGCGCCTGCGCGCAGGCCGCGTCCGGCAGCGACGAGGACGACTGCGGTGCGCTGTGATTTCGCCATAGGACTCAAATACTCATTTGGTGATGAAGAGAGTCGGGGGTGGGGTGATCGCCGCATGCCTCTAGCACGGCAGGCCCGCAATAAAAGGGGGTTTCCCCGGATTGTGGGAAACAGCATTTTGCTGCACTGCACTTGAAAGATTTGCAGAACTGTCTAAACTGTAGGCATGACGCTTGACTGCACAAGAATTGTGCGCAAGATAGGTCATGGCAGGCGCGATGAGGCGCTGCCAACGCAACGAGACCCCTGTGACCGGCTCGGTAGTATCAGGCTCTAAGCCATTGAAGATAGGCGATATTGATGTCGCCACCCCGGTCTTCCTGGCACCGATGTCGGGGGTGACTGACTCGCCCGTCCGCCGGCTTGCCGCGGAGTTGGGGGCCGGTCTGGTGGTGTCCGAAATGACGGCCAGCGACGAACTCGCCAATGGCCATCATATGTCCCGGTTGCGCTGCGAAGCCACGAGGATCGGTCCCCACGTGGTCCAGCTCGCCGGGTGCGAGACGCATTGGATGGCGGAGGGCGCCCGGATCGCTGAAGCCGAAGGCGCCGATATCATCGACATCAACATGGGCTGTCCGGCTCGTCACGTCACCGGCGGCCAGTCCGGTTCCGCCTTGATGCGCGACCTCGACCACGCCGTCAGCCTGATCGAAGCGACGATCGCGGCGGTGAAGGTGCCAGTGACGTTGAAGATGCGGCTCGGCTGGGACGACCGCACCCGCAACGCACCGGAACTGGCGCGGCGCGCACAGGCATCAGGCATCAAGCTCGTCACCGTGCACGGCCGCACCCGCTGCCAGTTCTACAAGGGCGAGGCCGATTGGGATGCGATCCGCGCCGTACGCGAGGCCATCTCCATTCCGCTCGTCGTCAATGGCGACATCACCACTTACGAGAAGGCCCTCGCGGCGTTAAAGGCCTCCGGCGCCGATGCCGTGATGATCGGCCGCGGCGCGCAGGGCCAGCCCTGGCTGCCCGGCCAGATCGGCCGCCGCCTCAAGGGTGGGGCGGTGGAAGCCACGCCGCCGCTCGAGACGCAGCTGCATTATGTGCGCACGCTTTATGAAGGCGTCTGCGCGCTCTACGGCCTGCGCATCGGGCTGCGGCACGCGCGAAAACATCTGGGCTGGGCGCTCGACGTCGCGGCCGATGTGAGCCGTGCGCCGGCCGAGAAGCTGAAATCCTGGCGCCAGAAAATCCTCACCTCGGAGGATCCGCACCTCGTTCACCGGTCACTGCAAGATGCCTTCGACGACTTCGCATGGAGCGCCGCTGCATGAGCTCAGTTGCTGAACATCGTCGGCCGTTTCCGTCCGACAGCGATGCCATCCTGGACGCACTTCCCAATCCCGTGCTGATGATCGGGCCGGACGGCAAAATCGTCGCCGCCAACATCGCAACCGAAGCCTTCTTCGATATCTCGACGCAGTTCTTGAAGCGGCAGTCGCTGAAAGAGCTGGTGCCGTTTGGCAGCCCCTTGCTGGCGCTGATCGACCAGGTGCGTTCGTCGAATGCACCTGTCAACGAGTACAAGGTCGATCTGGGCACGCCGCGCATGGGCGGGGACCGCCAGGTCGATCTGCACGTTGCCCCCGTCACGGAACGGCCCGGCCATATCGTGGTGATGCTCCAGGAGCGCTCCATCGCCGACAAGATGGACCGCCAGCTCACCCATCGCAGCGCCGCGCGCTCGGTGATCGCGCTCGCCGCGATGCTGGCGCACGAGATCAAGAACCCGCTCTCGGGCATCCGCGGCGCGGCGCAGCTCCTGGAGCAGCAGGCCTCCTCGGAAGACCGCATGCTGACGCGGCTGATCTGCGACGAGGCCGACCGCATCGTGACGCTGGTCGACCGCATGGAGGTGTTCGGCGACGAGCGCCCCGTGGTGCGCGGCCCCGTCAACATCCATTCGGTGCTCGATCACGTCAAACGGCTGGCGCAGTCCGGCTTTGCCCGCAACATCCGCTTCGTCGAGGATTACGATCCCTCGCTGCCCCCGGTGCTGGCGAACCAGGACCAGCTCATCCAGGTGTTCCTCAACCTGGTGAAGAACGCCGCCGAAGCGCTGATCGACGTTCCCGACGGTGAAATCCAGCTCACCACCGCGTTTCGCCCCGGCGTCCGCCTGTCAGTCCCCGGTCAAAAATCCCGTGTATCCCTGCCGCTCGAATTCTGCGTGAAGGACAACGGACCAGGCGTGCCGGACGATCTTCTGCCAAACCTGTTCGATCCCTTCGTCACAACCAAACAGACCGGCTCGGGTCTGGGCCTCGCGCTGGTCGCAAAGATCATCGGGGATCACGGGGGCATCATCGAATGCGAATCTCAGCCGCGCAAGACAACCTTCCGCGTGCTGATGCCGATGTATTCCACATCGGTGAAACATGCCGATCAAAGCAGTCACGACGGCTCTGCCGGGAAGTCGTCGTCTGCGTCACAGGGGGCGAAATGAGGATTAACGATGCCCGCAGGTAGCATTCTCGTTGCTGATGACGACACCGCCATCCGCACGGTTCTCAATCAGGCACTATCGCGCGCCGGCTACGAAGTGCGGCTGACCGGCAATGCCGCAACGCTGTGGCGCTGGGTCAGCCAGGGGGAGGGCGATCTCGTCATCACCGACGTGGTGATGCCCGACGAGAACGCGTTCGACCTGTTGCCGCGGATCAAGAAGATGCGGCCGAATTTGCCTGTTATCGTCATGAGCGCGCAAAACACCTTCATGACGGCGATCCGGGCCTCCGAGCGCGGCGCCTATGAATATCTGCCGAAGCCCTTCGATCTGAAGGAGCTGATCGCCATCGTCGGCCGCGCGCTGGCCGAGCCGAAGGAGCGGGTCTCGACGCCGAACGAGGACGCCGAGATGGAGGCGATCCCGCTGGTCGGCCGCTCGCCGGCGATGCAGGAAATCTATCGCGTGCTGGCGCGCCTGATGCAGACCGACCTCACCGTGATGATCACGGGCGAGTCCGGTACCGGCAAGGAGCTGGTGGCGCGCGCGTTGCACGATTACGGCAAGCGCCGCAATGGCCCGTTCGTCGCGGTCAATATGGCGGCGATCCCGCGCGACCTGATCGAGTCGGAACTGTTCGGCCATGAGCGCGGCGCCTTCACCGGCGCCAACACCCGCGCCTCCGGCCGGTTCGAGCAGGCCGAGGGCGGCACGCTGTTCCTGGACGAGATCGGCGACATGCCGATGGAGGCGCAAACCCGTCTGCTGCGCGTGCTTCAGCAGGGCGAATACACCACGGTCGGCGGTCGCACCCCGATCAAGACCGACGTTCGCATCGTGGCGGCCTCCAACAAGGATCTGCGCGTCCTGATCCAGCAAGGCCTGTTCCGCGAAGATCTGTTCTTCCGCCTCAACGTCGTGCCGCTACGGCTGCCGCCGTTGCGCGAGCGCATCGAGGATCTGCCCGATCTCATCCGTCATTTCTTCGCGCTGGCGGAGAAGGACGGCCTGCCGCCGAAAAAGCTCGATACGCTGGCGCTGGAGCGCATGAAGCAGCACCGCTGGCCGGGCAACGTGCGCGAGCTCGAGAACCTCGCCCGTCGCCTCGCGGCGCTGTATCCCCAGGATGTGATCACGGGCTCCGTCATCGACGGCGAGCTGGCGCCACCCACGGTCAGCCCGGGTGCCGCCGTCCAGCATGGCGTCGACAATCTCGGTGGCGCCGTGGAGGCGTATCTCTCCTCGCACTTCCAGGGCTTCCCGAACGGCGTGCCGCCGCCGGGCCTCTATCACCGCATCTTGAAGGAGATCGAGGTGCCACTGCTCACGGCCGCGCTCGCGGCCACCCGCGGCAACCAGATCCGCGCCGCCGATCTACTCGGCCTCAACCGCAACACGCTGCGGAAGAAGATCCGGGATCTCGATATCCAGGTGTATCGGAGCGGCGGCTAGCCCCACGCAACGGCCGGTGGCTCAGCTCCCCCTACCAAGCGGAGCTGAGCCTGTCCGATCGCGCTGGCCGTCGTGGCTGACGCGGTGAGCAGAAGTCCCGATCGGACTGAAATGTTCCGCAGGAACATTCAAAGGGTGATTTCAGCCGCGGGACGCGGCCTCACACCTATCTGACAAACCGGCCTGAGACCTGTATTGCGCTGGCGACGTTCGCATTGGGCTCCTGCACCCCGAGACCATTGACCAGCAGGTCCGCCGCCACGATCAGCAGCAGCACGGCCGATACCATCACTGCGAGAAAGAACCTGTGCATGCTGGTCAAGCCGCCGGGGCTGGAATCCGTTCCCGCCCTCCGGCATGTCGCTGTGGATGCGCGGGTCGGTCGCGGCGGTGACGCCGCGGAATTGTCGCAATTCGGCAACAATGTGGTACGAATACATCAGTAGCCGCCCGCCGCGGCCCCCCGTTTTCAGCACCCATTGCCGGAATGACCAGCGCAGACACCTCGGCCGCATCCTTTGACACGGCCCCAGCAGAAGAGCCCCGGCGTTGGTCGGCGCGACGCTGGCTGGCGCCGTTCGCCGTGGCGCTGGCGCTGCTGTCGGCCTTGCTCACCTTCCTGGTCCTGACCGGCCTCACCAGCATCGAACTGACGCCGCAAGTTGTCCGTTCGTTCTATCTGAGCAACGCAGCCACCATCCTGCTGCTGGTCGGCATCATCATCCGCGAGCTCTGGCAGCTGATCCTGGCGCGACGGCGGGGCAGGGCGGCGGCGCGCCTCCATGTCCAGATCGTCAGCCTGTTCTCGATCGTGGCGGTGCTGCCGGCGGTGCTGGTCGCCGTCGTCGCCAACGTCACCATCGAGCGCGGCCTCGACCGCCTGTTCTCCGGCCCGACCAAGGAGGTGATCCAGAATTCACTGACGATCGCGCGGGCTTACATGCAGGACCATGCGCAGCTGATCCGGGGCGACATTCTCGGCATGGCCAACGACATCGCCCACGCGCGGCCGCTCTACGACCAGGATCGCCGCTCGTTTCGCGAATTGCTGACGTCCAGCGCCGCCTCGCGCAATTTGCCGGGCGCGATGATCATCGACAAGAACACCAACATTCTCGAATCCGCCGACACCGGCATGCGGCTGGCCTATTCGCCGCCGGCACCGGACTTCCTCAGCAACGTCAACGAATCCGAACCCGAGATCGCGGTGCTGCCCGATGCGAGCTTCGTCGCCGCGGTGGTCCGCTTGCGCGCCTTCAGTGACACATTCCTCTACGTCGCACGGCCGCTCGATCCGAATGTCGTCAACCAGCTCAAGCAGACCGAGGTCAGCGTCGCCGAATACGCCCAGATCGAGTCGCGCCGGCTCGGCATCCAGGTCGCGTTCGCGCTGATGTTCGCTGTGATCGCGCTGACCATCCTGATGGCCTCGGTGCTGATCGGCCTCAACTTCGCCAACTCGCTGGTCTCGCCGATCCGGCGGCTGATGAACGCGGCCCAGACGGTCTCGACGGGCGATCTCCATGTGAAAGTGCCGGTGCACCAGTCGGAAGGCGACCTCGCCCAGCTGGGTGAGACCTTCAACAAGATGACGGAGGAGTTGCGTAGCCAGCGCGACGAGCTCGTCAACGCCAGCGAGCTCATCGACAGCCGCCGCCGCTTCATCGAGGCGGTGCTGTCGTCCGCCAGCGCCGGCATCATCGGCGTGGATACCTCAGGCAGCGTCGGCATTCTCAACCGTTCCGCCGAAAAGCTGATCGGTCACTCCGAAGCCGAGACGCTCGGCCATCCGCTCTCCGACGTGCTGCCCGAGCTCGAAGAGATGATGAAGACGGCGCGGGAAGGGACCCAGCGCCTGGTGCAGGGGCAGATCACGATCACGCGCGACGGGCAGGAACGCAATCTGTCGGTCCGCGTCAGCGCCGAGAAGACCAGCCAGCCGCACGACAGCTACATCATCACGCTCGACGACATCACCGAACTGGTCTCGGCGCAACGCACCTCGGCCTGGGGCGACGTCGCGCGCCGCATCGCGCATGAGATCAAGAATCCGCTGACCCCGATCCAGCTCTCCGCCGAACGCATTCGCCGCAAATTCGGCAAGGACATCACCGAGGGCAAGGACAAGCAGATCTTCGAACAGTGCACCGACACCATCGTGCGTCAGGTCGACGACATCCGCCGCATGGTCGACGAGTTCTCGCGCTTTGCGCGGATGCCTAAGCCGGTCATGGAGGGTGAGGACGTCGCCGACACAGTGCGGCAGGCGGTGTTCCTGATGAAGGTCGCCCACCCCGAGATCGATATCGAGGCCGAGTTCAAGGAAGACCCGCTGCGCGCCCAGTTCGACCGGCGGCTGATCTCGCAGGCCGTCACCAACATCGTCAAGAACGCCACCGAGGCGATCGAGCAGGTCCCCCTGGAGGAGCTCGGCAAAGGCCGGATCGACGTCGTGGTCTCGCGCGAGGGCGAGGACGTGCTGATCGACGTCGTCGACAACGGCATCGGCCTGCCCAAGGTGGCGCGCTCCCGCCTGCTCGAGCCCTATGTGACGACACGCGCCAAAGGCACCGGCCTTGGGCTCGCGATCGTCGGTCGCGTGCTGGAAGACCATGGCGGGCGCATCGAGCTGAAGGATGCCTCGGACTTCCGCGAGGGCCAGCGCGGCGCCTGGATGCGGATGCGTTTTGCGATCGCCGGCGCTCCCGCGAAAAGCGAGGGGGCCGAACCGGCAGCCGCGGCAACGACCAAGCCGGAAAGCGGCGAAACGGCTACGCAATCCCTCAAGGATCCGGAAACAAAAGAGGCGGCCGTCGAAACCAAAGAGCCGGCTGAAAAGACCAATGATTCAACGAAGATCAAAGCCTCAACAGGCAGCTGAGAAAACAGGCGATCCATGGCAAGTGAAATTCTGATTGTCGATGATGAGGCCGATATTCGGGATCTCGTTGCGGGCATCCTCGAAGACGAGGGCTTCGTGACCCGGACCGCGCGCGACAGCGATACGGCGCTCGCCGAGATCGCCAACCGCAGGCCGCATCTGGTGTTCCTCGACATCTGGCTGCAGGGCTCCAAGCTCGACGGCTTGCAGCTCTTGGAGCAGGTCAAGAAGGACAACCCCGATCTGCCGGTCGTGATGATCTCCGGCCACGGCAACATCGAGACCGCGGTCGCCGCGATCAAGCGTGGCGCCTACGACTTCATCGAGAAGCCGTTCAAGACCGACCGGCTGATCCTGGTCGCGAACCGTGCACTGGAGAACTCGCGGCTCAAGCGCGAGGTCAAGGAGCTGAAGCAACTCGCGCCGAGCGCAAGCTCGCTGGTCGGCCGCTCGCCCAGCATGAACCAGCTGCGCCAGACCATCGAGCGTGCGGCCAAGGCCAACAGCCGCATCCTGATCGTCGGCCCCGCGGGCGCCGGCAAGGAACTGACCGCCCGCACGTTGCACACGGCCTCGGGCCGCGCCGACGGCCCCTTCGTCGTCATCAACGCCGCTGCGATCACGCCCGAGCGGATGGAGCACGAGCTGTTCGGCATCGAGCAGTCCAACGGCGAGCACGCGCGCAAGCCCGGCGCACTCGAAGAGGCTCATGGCGGCACGCTGTTCATCGACGAGATCGCGGACATGCCGCGCGAGACCCAGAACAAGATCTTGCGCGTGCTGGTCGAGCAGTCGTTCCAGCGCGTCGGCGGCAACGGCAAGGTGCAGGTCGACGTCCGCATCATCTCCTCCACCGCGCGCAACCTCGAAGAGGAAATCGCGGCCGGTCATTTCCGCGAGGACCTCTATCACCGGCTCTCGGTGGTGCCGATCCGCGTGCCCGCATTGTCGGAGCGGCGTGAAGACATTCCGGAATTGATCGACTATTTCATGGAGCAGATCTCCGCGGGCAGCGGCCTGCCCAAGCGGCAGATCGGCCAGGACGCGATGGCGGTACTGCAGTCGCATGTCTGGCCGGGCAATGTGCGCCAGCTCCGCAACAACGTTGAGAGAGTCATGATTCTCGCCGCTGGCGGGCCGGAAGTCATCATCACTGCCGACATGCTGCCGCAGGATGTCGGCTCCATGGTGCCCGCGATGCCGACCAGCAACAATGGCGAGCACATCATGGGCCTGCCGCTGCGCGAAGCGCGCGAAGTGTTCGAGCGCGACTATTTGATTGCACAGATCAGCCGTTTTTCAGGAAATATTTCTCGCACGGCCGAGTTTGTTGGCATGGAACGCTCGGCGCTGCACCGGAAGTTGAAGGCGCTCGGCGTCGGCTAACGCTGCGACGTCGTTGGAATAGGCGAGGAAAATCATCGATTTCCGTAGTTTTTCGGGGCAATACGGCATGGGCTGCCGCGTGAAGCGGCTTGCCTAATAAGCCTACCTGTCCTCTAATTGAACCGCTGTCCCCCCGAGGGGGATCTCATGAGGGACGGCAACCGGACGAGGACCCCGAGTTTCAAAAGAGGGCCGCAACCGGCGCAATAAAAAGAAACTCAAAGCGAGAAAAAAACAATGGCGGCAGACCGCGCACAAAACCTGCAGGACACCTTCCTTAATCACGTTCGCAAAACCAAAACGCCACTGACGATCTTTCTGGTCAACGGAGTGAAGCTCCAGGGCATCGTGACCTGGTTCGACAATTTCTGTTTGCTGCTTCGGCGCGACGGTCACTCGCAGCTCGTCTACAAGCATGCGATCTCGACCATCATGCCGGGCGCTCCGATCCAGCTGTTCGAAGGCGGCGAGGATCAGCCGGCTTGAGAGTGATCTGATTGGAACCCCGGAATTTCGACGGGGATGCCGACCGTCCGCGGTCGGCAGGGGGTACGCAGACGGGGCGGGTGCTTGTCATCGGTCCCTATTTGCGGGTGCGCGCAGGCAGTGCCGACGCGCAATCGGAAGCTCATGTCGTGCGTGACGCGGAAGCCCGGCTCGACGAAGCCGCCGGCCTCGCGCGCGCGATCGATCTCGTCGTTGCCGACGCCATCATCGCGCCGATCAGCCAGATCCGCCCTGCGACCTATATCGGCAAGGGTAAGGTCGAGGAGATCGCCGCGCTCGCCAAGAGCCTCGACGTCGAACTCGTGGTGATGGATTGCGCGCTTGCGCCGATCCAGCAGCGCAACCTCGAGAAGGAGTTGCAGGCAAAGGTGCTCGACCGCACCGGTCTCATCCTGGAAATCTTCGGCCGCCGCGCCAAGACCAAGGAAGGCTCGCTCCAGGTCGAGCTCGCGCATCTCAACTATCAACGTTCGCGCCTGGTGCGCTCATGGACCCATCTCGAGCGCCAGCGCGGCGGCTTTGGATTCATGGGCGGTCCCGGCGAGACGCAGATCGAAGCCGACCGCCGCCTGATCCAGGAGCGCATCTCCAAGCTCGAGGGCGAACTGAAGAAGGTGCAGGCCACACGCCGCCTGCATCGCGCAGGCCGCCAGCGGGTGCCGTACCGCGTCGTGGCGCTGGTCGGCTACACCAATGCCGGCAAATCGACGCTGTTCAACCGCCTGACCCGCGCCGACGTGCAGGCCGCCGACATGCTGTTCGCCACGCTGGATCCGACCCTGCGCGCGCTCACCCTGCCGCATGGCGGCAAGGCGATGCTGTCGGACACCGTCGGTTTCATCTCCAATCTGCCGACGCAGCTCGTCGCCGCCTTCCGCGCCACGCTGGAGGAGGTGCTGGAGGCCGACGTCATCCTGCATGTGCGCGACATCTCGCACGACGATGCCGAGGCGCAGCAGAGCGACGTCGACGCGGTGCTGCGCCAGCTCGGCATCAATCCCGATGATTCAGGCCGCATCATTGAGGTCTGGAACAAGATCGACCGTTATGGTCCCGAACAGCGCGAAGAACTCTTGAATATCGCCGCGCGCAGGCCGGAGGACCATCCCGCGATGCTGGTGTCGGCCGTGTCGGGCGAAGGGGTCGACGCGCTGCTCGCCGCGATCGAGGAGCGCTTGGCCGCCAAGCGCATCACGCTCGACCTCTCCATCGATGCCTCCGACGGCGCCGGCATCAGCTGGCTGCATCGGAATTCCGAAGTGCTGGCGAAAGAGCTGCACGACGGCCGCTTCGACATGACGGTGCGGGTGGACGAGACCAAGCGGGATATCGTGGTGAACCGGTTCGATGCCGTGCCGCGACTGTCCGTGTAGTTAGTGTCGTCCCGGCCGAGTTAGCGGCCGGCTTGCTTGCGCTCCTCTGGTGACGACTGCTTCGCACTCTTCGCCTCATTCCACAACGCGTCCATCTCCGCCAGCGACGCCTGCTCGAGGGTCCGCCCCTGCGCCTCCAGCGCCCGTTCGATATAGGCAAACCGCCGCTCGAACTTCGTGTTGGTCGCCCGCAGCGCGGCTTCCGGATCGGCATCGACATGGCGGGCGAGGTTGACCAGCGCGAACATCAGGTCGCCGGTCTCTTCCGCCAACCCCTCGCTGTCGTTGCGATCGAGTGCGGCCTCGATCTCGTCGGCTTCCTCGCGGATTTTTGCCAGCACCGCGCGCGGATCGTTCCAGTCGAAGCCGACAGTGGAGGCCTTGCGCTGCAGCTCCATGGCGCGCGTCAGGGCGGGCTGGCCGGCCTTCACGCCTGACAGCAGCGACTTGTGGGACGGCGCTTCCTGGGGTGGCCGGCGCGCGGCACGCTCGGCTTTCTCCTCGGCCTTGATGCGGTCCCAGACTTCCTTGACGTGGGAGGAGGCGAGATCGCCCTCCTTGTCGGCGAAGACGTGCGGATGGCGCCGGATCATCTTGCGGGTGATGGCCTCGACGACATCGCCGAAGGCAAAGGCGTTCTGCTCCTCGGCCATCTGAGCATGGAACACCACCTGCAGCAGGAGGTCGCCGAGCTCCTCGCAGAGATCGTCGAGATCGCCGCGGCTGATGGCCTCGACCACCTCATAGGCTTCCTCGATCGTATAGGGGGCGATGGTCGCAAAATTCTGCTCGAGGTCCCAGGGGCAGCCAGTCACCGGCGTGCGCAGCGCCGCCATGATCTCGATCAGGCGGGAAATGTCGCGGGAAGGGGTCATTGCGGGCATTCTCCTGGCTCTCAAGCCTTATGCCAAAAGCGCCCCCGTTCCCAGCGTAGCGCGGCGGAACAGGGTGATTTCCACCGGTTGGCGCGCCAGATTGGCGAGCCGCGTGCGCAGTGCTAAAGCGCGGGCCATGACTGACGCATCTTCATCCGAAACCGCGCTGGTGCTGTTTTCCGGCGGCCAGGATTCCACCACCTGCCTTGCCTGGGCGCTGAATCGTTTTGCGCACGTGGAGACGCTTGGGTTCGATTACGGGCAGCGCCACGCCATCGAGCTTGCCTGCCGCGACCGGCTGTTCGACGGCATCAAGGGCCTGCGCACGGATTGGGCTTCCAGGCTCGGGGAGAGCCACACGCTAGCGATCCCGACGCTGGCGGCCGTGTCCGAGACGGCGCTGACGCGCGACGTCGCGATTGCGATGGGCGCCGACGGCCTGCCGAACACGTTCGTGCCCGGCCGCAATCTGGTGTTTTTGACTTTCGCCGCGGCGCTGGCCTATCGGCGCGGCATCAGTTACATCGTCGGCGGCATGTGCGAGACCGACTATTCCGGTTATCCCGATTGCCGCGACGACGCCATCCGCGCGATGCAGGCCGCGCTGTCGCTCGGCATGGCCCGCAAGTTCGAGCTGCATACCCCGCTGATGTGGATCGACAAGGCCGCGACGTGGAAGCTCGCCCATGACCTCGGCGGCGACGGGCTGGTCGACCTCATCCGCGAGCAGTCGCACACCTGCTACCTCGGCGAACGCGGCGCGCAGCATGATTGGGGATACGGCTGCGGAGAATGCCCGGCGTGCAGCCTGCGGGCGAAGGGGTGGCGGGAGTACGTGGCGGGACGGTGATACCATAGACTCGGTGTCATCACCCGCGAAAGCGGGTGATCCAGTACTCCGAGAAGGTAGCGATAATCGACAGGCCGCGGCGTACTGGATTCCCCGCCTTCGCGGGGAATGACAGTGTTGGTTGGGGTTAGAGTGTACCCAAGCAACGCGCAAAGGGACTACGGCGCAAAATCCTCCGCCTTCAGCTCGATCGGCTTGCCGTGCGGGGTGCGATCGGCCGCGTGGTCCCAGGCGTCGCGGTAGCGATGCAACGTCTCCGCAGACGCAACGCCCTTGCGCGCGACCAGCCCCTCCAGCGTGGCGAGCCAATGGAGATAGTAGGTCTCGCCCGTATCGGGATCGCCGGCCGCCTGCGCGCGCTTGATCTCGGAGGCCAGGGCTGCCGCCCATTCGGGCCAGGTGAACACGCCGCGCTCGTGCAGCGTCAGCGCCATCGCGAAGGCGTGCGCCTCCCAGGGCGCGCGGAACACCGGGCCGTCATCGTCGCGCGGAATGCTCGGGATCGCTGCCGTCGCGGCAGCAGCAGCCGTGCTGCTCATCACGCCGGGTCCAGATACGGCTCGAACGCATCGATCGAGACTTTCGAGGTCGGATCGCCGTCCGCGCCCCAGAGATCGCGGCCCTCGAACACGACAGTGTAGAGCCATTGCGGATTCTCGCCGAGCTCCATCGCCGCCGAGTCCGGAAACACGTGGCAGCCATGGTTCAGCTCGACGATTCCGACATGACCACGCACGTAGCGCGGCAGGCGGGTGTGGGTCGCCGGGTGAATGTTCTTCGCGCGGACCTTGTCACCGATCTTGAATTTCGCCGGCGCCGGGGCAGGGCGGGCGAACTTGCCGCGCACCATGATGCGCTCGACCTGGCCGAGATCGAACTTGCCGTGCTTGAGCGCCTTGGCCGGCTGCATCGCGTGGCCGGCGGCGACTTCCTCCCGAGTGAGGTAGCCCTTCTCGATCAGCATCTCCTCGAGCCCGAGAAACCATTTCTTGTAATAGGAGCTCGAGAGATAGATATGCGGCGGGATCGTCTCGCGATAGAAGCGCGAGGTGTCGATGTTGAAGGCGCCGGCCGCGCCCATCGCGCGCACCATGGCGAGAACACGCGACTCCCATTCCTCGTGGAACACCGGCTCGTTCGGTTCGGGCTCGACCTTGCCGAACCCGTCCATGCCGCCCATGTCGTGCACGCCGTTCATGACGGCGCCCCCGGCGCCTTGGGAAAGCCGGTGCCGATCATGGAATCGCGCGTGACCAGCTCGGCGAGCTGCTCCTCGCTCCAGCCTTCGGTCCCTGCGGGGCGCATCGGCAGCACCAGAAAGCGCGTTTCGGCGGTCGAATCCCATACCCGGATTTCAACGTCCTTGGCGACTTGCACGCCGAAATCGGCGAGCACGCCGCGCGGGTCCTTCACCGCGCGGGAGCGATAGGGCGCGGCCTTGTACCAGACCGGCGGCAGCCCCAGCATTTCCCAGGGGTAGCAGGAGCACAGCGTGCACACGACCATGTTGTGACGTTGCGGCGTGTTCTCGACCACGACGAGGTGGTCGCCGACGCGGCTGACATGGCCGAGCGTGCCGATCGCCTTCGAGCCGTCCTCCAGCAGTGCCTTCTTGAACGCCGGATCGCTCCAGGCCTTGGCGACAACGCGCGCGCCGTTATGGGGGCCGATCCGGGTCTCATAGGCCTGGATGATGGCGTCGAGCGCGGCCGGCTCGACATAGCCTTTTTCGGTCAGGATCGTCTCGAGCGCGCGCACGCGCAGCTCGGTCTCCGACAGCTCGGAATGGTCGTGATCGTGGTGATGATGGTCGCTCATGGGGCGAAGATAGTCCCAGAATCCGGGCGTTGTCGAGCCGAAGACTCTGCTAACATCGCACCATGGGCTGGGCTGCAAGAACCGGAATAACCGTCGCAATCGCGGCTCTTGGCGCATTCGCGGCGCAGGATGCGCGCGCCGCGAATGGCGCCTATGCGGTCGATGCCGCCGACATTTCCGATGTCGGCTCCTGCAAGGTGGAAAGTTGGCTGTCGGCGGCTTCCAACACGGATTTTTCGGCGGTCGCCAATCCCTCCTGTGTCGTCGATCCCTTCAGGCCGATCGAGCTGAGCCTGCAGACCATCCGGGCCCGGAGCGGCGGCGACTGGAGCACGACAATCGCGCCAAAAGCCAAGACGAATTTCGTCCCGACCGGAATCGGCCGGTGGGGATTGTCGGCCTATGGCGGAGGATCGTTCGACGCGGCGACCGGCGAGGCGCTATCCCCCTTTGCCGTCATCCCCGCGACCTTCCGCCTGTCGGAGACCATGCGCATCAACGTCAACGGCGGCTGGCTCTGGGATCGGACGGTGGATCGCCATTACCTGACCTACGGCATCGGCTTCGATTGGAAATTCACCGACACGCTGCAATGGACGATCGAGGCGTACGGGCAGGCCGGCGCCGCCGAGGTCGCAAGCATCGTGCAGCCGCGTTTCCAGACCGGTGTCCGCTACCGACCGAACGAGATATTCTCCGTCGATCTGATCTACGGCCGCAACATCACCGGCGAAAATGCCAACTGGATCACCATCGGGACCACGATCCGGTTTCCGGTCCATGGAAGCGAACCCGAACATCGGCGCACCGGGCATCTGTGAGCGCCAGGAAGACCAAGACCAGGGGAGTTTGCGTTGCCTGACTATGTCAAGATCGAGAAGGGCCTCGGGCCGGAGGGACGGATTGCGGTGGTGCGGTTCGACCGCGGCGACGGCATCAATGCGCTATCGCCAGAGGCTTTACGCCAGCTCACCGCGGCCGCGCGCAGTTTTGAGGATGACGCCGCAACCTCTGCCGTGGTGCTGACAGGCAGCGCGGCTGCGTTCAGCGCCGGCTTCGACCTCAAGGATGCCGAAGGCCGCGCGCGCAAGGACATGGACCTCGGCACGCTGCGGCGGCATCTCAAGCTCGGACCGCGCCTGACCCACGCCTGGCAGGAGATGGAGCAGATCACGATCGCCGCCATCGAGGGGTTTTGCGTCGGCGGCGGCGTGGCGCTGGCCGTCGCGCTCGACTTCCGCGTCATGGGACGCGATGCCCATCTGCGCGTGCCCGAGATCGGCCTCGGCATGAACATGAGCTGGCAGAGCATTCCGCGCATGCTGCATCTGATCGGCCCGGCGCGCACCAAGCAGGCGGTGGTCCTGGCCGATCAGCGCATCAGCGCGGATGAGGCCTATGAGTGGGGCCTGGTCGAGCAGGTGGTCGATCCCGGCCATGCGTTCGATGCCGCGATGGAGCTTGCGCGCAAGGTGGCAGCGCAGCCGCCGCTCTCCGTTGCCATGACGAAACTCACGGTCAACCGGCTGGCGCATGCGCTGGATAATCTCGCCAGCCACATGGACGTCGACCAGTTCGCCCTGGCAAGCCTTAGCGAGGACCATAAGGAGGGCGTCGAGGCGTTCCTGACGCGACGCAAACCGAAGTTCAGAGGGCGGTAGAAGCCGGCCAGGCATTGATTGCGCCGCGGACTATCCGTATACGCGGCGCTGGGACAAAATAGGCCCGATCAACGGGCCGGCAGACGACAATGACGATCGAGGGGGAGGGCCCATGACCACTGGCACGCAGGCACCCGAGACGAAAGGGTTTCGCTGGAAGCTGATCGCGCCGCTCGCGGTATGGCTGCTGATCTATCTGTGGCCGGTGCCCGCAGGGCTCAACGCCAATCAGTGGCACTATTTTGCGATCTTCGCGGCCGTCATCACCGGGCTCATCCTGGAATCGATGCCGGTCGGCGCGGTCGGCCTGATCGGGCTGACGGTTGCCGGCGTCGGCGGTTATATCGATCCCGATCCGACCAAATCGCTGCGCTGGATGCTGGCGGGCTTTGCCGAGAGCACGGTGTGGCTGATCGTCGGCGCCTTCGTGTTCTCGATCGGGTACCGCAAGAGCCAGCTGGGCCGGCGTATTGCGCTCGTGCTGGTGCAAAAGCTCGGCACCAACACGCTCGGTCTCGGCTATGCGGTGGCGATGTCGGACTTCTTGCTGGCGCCGGCGACACCGTCCAACACCGCGCGCAGCGGCGGCATCGTCTATCCCATCATCAGCAACATCCCGCGCATCTACGGCTCCGAGCCAGGACCGACCGCCGGCAAGATCGGCACCTACGTGATGTGGACCGCGTTCGCGTCGACCGCCGTCACCAGCTCATTGTTCTTCACCGCGCTGGCGCCCAATGCAGCGGCGCTCGCCATCGCCAAGAAGACCGCCGGAATCGACGTCAGCTGGGCGCAGTGGTTCATCGGCTTTGCGCCGCTCGGCCTGCTCCTGATGGTGCTGGTCCCGCTGCTCAGCTACGCGGTCTGCCGCCCCGAGGTGAAGAGCAGCCCGGAAATTTCCGAATGGGCATCGAAGGAGCTCGCGGAGATGGGCCCGATGTCGCGCAATGAATGGATCATGCTGGCGCTGATCTTGCTCGCGATGTTCCTGTGGATCGCGGGCTCGAGCCCGGACATCCGCGTGCCGCTTCTGGGCTCGAATTTCGTCAACGCCACCACCGTCGTGTTCATCGTGATCTCGCTGATGCTGGTGACGGGCGTGATCGAGTTTGCCGACATCGTCGCCGAGAAGGGCGCCTGGGAGGTGTTCTTCTATTTCACCTCGCTGCTGACGCTGGCCTCGGGCCTCAACGAGATCGGCTTCATCAAATGGTTCGCGACCGAATACGCAAAGCCGCTCGCCGGGCTGTCGCCGTCGACCGCAATGCTCCTGCTGGTCGCGCTGTTCTTCTGGATCCACTATTTCTTCTCGAGCATCACCTCGCATGCCGCCGCCGTGCTGCCCGTGGTGCTCGCGGTCGGATCCGGCATCCCCGACCTACCAGTCACGACGCTCGCCATGCTCTGCATGTATTCGCTCGGCCTGATGGGGGTGATCTCGCCTTACGCGACCGGGCCGGCGCCGATGTATTTCGGGAGCGGCTATATCGGCAAGGGTCAGTTCTGGGGTTTTGGGCTGATCTTCGGGGTGCTCTATTTCGCGGGGCTGCTGCTGATCGTATGGCCCTGGTTGCAGGTCCACTGAGTCGGGCGGGAGGGCAATACGGCGGCAGATGAATTTTCTTCAGCGGGAAGACATTTGGAAAACTTCGTCCAACTCCCCGCAAATATCTGATATTGCCAGAGCGACCCGAAAGGGCGATTGTGCGTGCTGCGGTGCAGCGCGCTCCAGCCGAGTCCTCATCGCGGTTTCACTCTCCGTCGCTTGATGCGACCGTTCCCGGATGCCCAGGGGCAAGGGAACTATTGTGCATGAAGGCCGCCTCCATGAACGTCCACCCGTCGCTCGCGATCGGACAGCCGATCGAAAAGTTTGACGCGATCTCAGCTCACGCGATCTCACCTGCCGCGACTGCGTCCGACGCGATGGTCCGCTTCGAAGGCATCTCGAAAACCTATCCGGCCTATCGCGGCAAGCCCGGCGTCAATGCCCTGCAAAACATCGACTTCGCCATCCCGCGCGGTTCGATCACCGGAATCATCGGCCGCTCCGGCGCCGGCAAATCGAGCCTGGTCCGGCTCATCAACGGCCTGGAGAGGCCGACCACGGGCCGCGTCGTCGTCGATAACAGAGATATCTCGGCGCTCTCGGGCCGCGACTTGCGGCTGGCGCAGCGCTCGATCGGCATGATCTTCCAGCACTTCAATCTGCTGTCCTCCCGCACCGCTGCCGCCAACATCGCGCTGCCGCTGGAGATCGCCGGCTGGGCCAAGGCCGATATCCGCGCGCGCGTGGCCGAGCTGCTTGCGCTGGTGGGCATCGCAGACAAGCACGATCGCTACCCGTCAGAACTCTCCGGCGGCCAGAAGCAGCGCGTCGGCATTGCCCGTGCGCTCGCGACGCGGCCGAGCGTGCTGCTGTCGGATGAGGCGACCTCGGCGCTCGATCCGCAGACCACGCGGGCGATCCTCGATCTGCTCGCGAACATCAACCGCGAGCTAGGCGTGACCATCGTACTGATCACCCATGAGATGTCCGTGGTGCGCCAACTTGCGGGGGATGTCGTGGTGCTCGATGCCGGCCGCGTCGTCGAGAGCGGCCATGTCGCCGACATCTTCACCTACCCCAAGCATCCGATCACGCAATCCTTCCTGGCCGAAGTAATCGGAGACAGCCTGCCGGTGTCGCTGGCGAGCCGGATCGTTTCGGAGCAGCCTCCGGCCGGACAGGCCGTGATCCGCGTCCAGGTGCGCGGGGCAGGGGCCGGCGACACGATGGTGGCGCGGCTGGCGCGCGAGCTCGGCCTCGACGTGTCGCTGCTGTCGGCCCGCATCGACGAGATCGGCGGCCAGCATGTGGGCTCGCTGACGCTTGGTATCCCTCTCGGCATGTCCGGCGGCGAGGACGCGACGACGCGCACGCTGGCCTGGCTTTCACAATATCAATTCCCCGCGGAGCGTCTCGGCTATGTCGCCTGAACTCATCAACCTGATCATCCAGGCGACCGGCGAGAGCCTGTACATGGTCGGGCTCGCCGCGCTGATCGGCACCGCCTTCGGCCTGCCGCTCGGCGTCTTTCTCGCGACCAGCCGGAAAGGCGAGCTGTTCGCGGCGCCCATCGTCAATCGCGTGCTCGGTGCCGTCGTCAACGCGACGCGATCCACGCCTTTCATCATCCTGGTCGTCGCCATTATCCCGTTCACGCGGTTGGTGGCCGGCACCTCGATCGGATCGACGGCCGCGATCGTACCGTTGACGATCGCATCGGCGCCGTTCATCGCGCGCCTGGTCGAGGCCGCGATCCGCGAGGTCGATGGCGGCCTGATCGAGACGGCGTCCTCGTTCGGGGCCTCGCCGATGCAGATCGTGCTCAAGGTGCTGATCCCCGAAGCGCTGCCGGGTCTTCTGCTGGCGCTGACGCTCGCGGTTGTCAGCCTGCTCGGCTATTCCGCCATGGTCGGCGCCGTCGGAGGCGGAGGCCTGGGCGATCTCGGCATCCGCTACGGCTATCAGCGCTTCATGCCGGAGATGATGCTGGCCGTCGTCGTGGTGCTGATCGCGCTGGTGCAGCTCGTGCAGAGCGCCGGAGATTATCTCGCGCGCCGGGTCAATCGCCGGCTGCGACATCGCTGACGCCGTTTAAGACATTTCGAACAAGCAGGTTCTTGTCGGTCTGGAAGCATTCCAAACTTCGAGACACGACTGAGTGCATTCGTCGCACGCGTTGCGCACGCGTCTGGAGAAATTCTAACGCAGTTCCTATCGCACTCCGAAATCGCCTGCGTTAGGGCGAGGCATCAAAAACGATAC
Source organism: Bradyrhizobium sp. BWC-3-1 (assembly GCF_032917965.1). Classification (NCBI taxonomy): domain Bacteria; kingdom Pseudomonadati; phylum Pseudomonadota; class Alphaproteobacteria; order Hyphomicrobiales; family Nitrobacteraceae; genus Bradyrhizobium; species Bradyrhizobium sp. BWC-3-1. The sequence continues at coordinate 4,749,799 of NZ_CP136625.1, read as the reverse complement.
CGGCGAAGCCGGCAGTGCGTGGGGCCTCGACAAACGTGACCGATTTCCAACTTGCTTCGCGTGCCGACACGCGTCGTCGACAGATACAGACTCTCTTCCTCGGAGCGGCCAGCACATTTGCTCTCGTCGTTCCCTTCGGTGCCGTGGAGGCGCAAACGCAGATCCCCGCCGTCACCGTCGAAGCCCCGGCTCAGCGCGCCCGGCCTGCAGCGGTCGCCTCAACGCGACAGTCAGCGGCGACACGCACCGCGCGCGCCAATCGTCGCTCTCCGTCGCAGCAAGCTGCGCCAACCCAGTCGGCATCCTCGAACGATGCCACCGGTGAACGCTCCAATGGTCCGGTGCGCGGTTTCGTTGCGACGCGCAGCGGCACCGCGACCAAGACGGATACGCCGCTGATCGAAACCCCGCAGTCCGTCTCCGTCGTCACGACCGACCAGGTCAGGAACCAGGGCGCGGTCTCGATCGGCGAGGCGTTGCGCTACACCGCCGGCGTCAGCGGCGACGTCAACGGCGGCTCGGACACGCGCTTCGGCGCCCTCCAGATCCGCGGCTTCGACACCACCATGTCGGGCCTCTATGTCGACGGTTTGCGGATTCCCTCCAGCAATTACGTGCACTTCAACGGCCTCGATCCCTATGGCGCCGAGCGTCTCGAGGTTCTCAAGGGCCCATCCTCGGCGATGTATGGCGGCAGCGGCACCGGCGGCATCCTCAACTACGTGACCAAGCTGCCGACGGCCCAGCAGTTCGGCGAGGTCTCGATCTCGGGCGGCAGCTTCAACCGCTATCAGGGCCAGTTCGACATGGGCGGTCCCGCCAACAAGGACGGCACCGTGCTGTGGCGCCTGACCGGCGTGGTGCGCGACGGCGAAACCCAGGTCGACTTCACCAAGGACAACCGCGTCTTCATCGCGCCCGCCGTCACGTTCAAGCCGAACGATGACACCACCATCACGATCCTCGCCAACTACCAGCGCGACCGGGCAGGGTGGGGCCTCCAGTTCTTGCCGGCCTCGGGCACGGTGTGGCCAAACAACGGCCGCACCATCCCGGTCTCGTTCTTCGCGGGCGTGCCGAGCTTCAACGCGTTCAACACCGAGATCGCGACCGCCGGCTACCAGCTCTCGCACAATTTCACCGACAACATCACGTTCCGGCAGAATTTGCGCTACGCCTACCAGCACAACGAGGAGAAGGTGTTCTACGGCGCCGGCTATACCGACGAGGCCGCGGGACAGCTCGCGCGTTTCGGTAGCTACAGCAACTCCTACATCAACTCCTTCGCGGTGGACAACCAGCTCCAGGGCAAGTTCACCACCGGCTTCCTCAGCCACACCACGCTGGTCGGAATCGACTATCGCAACACCAGATTCCGCGACACCGCCTTTGGCGTCGCGACGTCCGCGCCCGAGATCAACGTCTTCAGCCCGGTCTACAGCTACGACTGGACCATGGGCGCCATGAGCGACGACACCGGGGTCAAGCAGTCGCAGGTCGGCCTCTACGCGCAGGACCAGATCAAGCTCGGCCGGCTCTCGTTCCAGCTCGGTGGCCGCCAGGATTTTGTAACGACGCAGGTCGACAGCGGCATCTTCAATACGTCGGTCGCGAAGGATGCGTCGGCCTTCACCGGCCGCGCCGCAATGATGTACAATTTCGACAACGGCATCGCGCCCTATTTCAGCTACTCGGAATCGTTCCTGCCGGTGCTCGCGACCGGCCCGAGCGGACAGCTGCTCAATCCCGAGACCGGCGTGCAGTACGAGGTGGGCGTCAAGTACCAGCCGCTCGGATGGAACGCGCTGTTCACCTTCGCCGCCTTCGACCTGACGCGCGACAACGTCGTCACCTTTGCGCCTCCGCTCAACATTGCCGAGCAGACCGGTCAAGTGAAATCGCGCGGCCTCGAGCTCGAAGGCACGATGTCGCTCGCCGACGGCTGGAACCTGCGCGCGGCCTATGCCTATGTCGATGCAATCGTCACGCAGGATCCGGTGAATGTCGGCAAGGCGCCGGTCACCGTGCCGCTCAACCGCGCCTCGCTGTGGAACGACTATACGCTTCAGACCGGGCCGCTCGCGGGCCTGCAGTTCGGCGGCGGCGTCCGCTATGTCGGCGCGACCTGGGGCGATGACGCCAATACATTCAAGGTCGGATCCGCGACCGTGCTGGACGCGCTGCTCGCCTACACAAGGGACAATTGGCGCCTGTCGCTGAACATCACCAACCTCGCCGACACCCGCTATGTCGCCGCCTGCTACAGCCTGTCGGGCTGCTTCTACGCGGAGGGACGCAAGGCCATCGGCAAGCTGACATATCGGTGGTGAGTTCGAATGAGGACAGGCCGTGATGGCGGCCGGGCCCGCTTGATGAGAGAAGACGATGAGAGCGATATTCGGCAAGCTGCATCGCTGGGCGGGACTGCTGACGGCCGGCTTCCTGTTCTTCTCCGGCGTCACCGGGGCGATCATCTCCTGGGATCACGAGATCGACGAGGTCCTGAACAGCCATCTGTTCGATGTCAGCAGCAAAGGCCCGGCCATTCCCTCGATCGATCTCGCCAAGATGATCGAGCAGCGCGATCCCCGCGCGCGCGTGGTCTACCTGTTCATGACGCCGGAGGAGGGCCACTCGCTGTGGTTCTTCGTCATGCCCAGGATCGATCCCGCGACCGGCAAGCGCTACGCGCTCGACTACAATCAGATCTTCCTCGATCCCAACACCGGCGCGGAGCTCGGCCGGCGCTATTGGGGCGCGGTGTGGCCGGTGACGCGCGAAAACTTCGTCTCGTTCCTGTACAAGCTGCACTACACCATGCACATCCCGGAATTCTGGGGCAGCGACCGCTGGGGCATGCGCCTGCTCGGCGTGATCGCCATCATCTGGACCATCGACTGCTTCGTCGGCTTGTATTTGACGCTGCCCGCGCGCCGACGCGCCAGGGCGGCACGGGCGCCCCAGGTCACGCGCCAGCTCGAACGCGGCTTCTGGGCGCGTTGGGCGGCGGCGTGGACCATCAAGACGTCAGGCAGCGCCTACCGGATCAATTTCGACATCCACCGCGCTTTCAGCCTGTGGACCTGGGGCGTGCTCTTCATCATCGCCTTCACGGCGTTCTCGCTGAACCTCTATTTCGAGGTGTTCTCGCCGCTGATGAAGATGGTGTCGAACTACACGCCGACGCCCTATGAGCAGCGGCCGTATCGCGATCTCGATGATCCCATCGAACCCAAGGTGAGCTTCGCCGACATCGCCGCGCGCGCGGCGGCCGACGCCAAGGGGCGAGGGTGGACCGTCCCGGTCGGCTCGGTCAATTACGGCCCGGCCCACGGCGTCTATGCCGCGGCCTTCTTCCACCCCGGCGACGATCACGGCGCCGGCGGCGTCGGCCCGGCGCAGCTCTATTACGACAGCGAGGACGGTCGTCCGATCGGCGAACGGCTGCCTTGGGTCGGCACCGCCGCCGACATCTTCGTACAGGCGCAATTCCCGCTGCATTCGGGCCGCATCGTCGGGCTGTTCGGCCGCATTCTGATCTCGGTCATGGGGCTGGTGGTGGCGGCACTCTCGGTCACCGGAATCGTGATCTGGTGGCGCAAGCGCCGCGCCCGCGTGCGCGTGCGGGCGACGGCGGCGATGCGCCCGAGCCGGCAGCAGCTGACGCCGGCGGAGTAGGGCGTTCGTCCGGCGCGGATGAACCTTCCCGCCCGGCACCGGCACAAAGACTGGAGATCCCCCCGTCTTGCCGGAAATCGCATGAGATCGCTTGCCTTGCTCTGCCTGCTCGTCTTCGCTACGCCCGCCGATGCGGCCACGCCCGAGCAGCATTATCTCGACCTGCGCGATCGCTACATCGCAAAGTTCTCGAAAGCTGCGGAAAACGACGAGACCTATAAGCAGCACGATGCGGCGCTCAACGAGTTGACGGGCGTCCTGCGCAGCCTGGTGGGTCCCGTCGCAATCAAGGGACTGCCGGCCGACGGCAAGACGAATGCGGACACGCTCTTCAAGGGCGACTCCGGCTTTGGCCATCTCGACGGGCTCGGCTTCGCCTCCGAAGGCGACAAGATGCAAGCGGTGGCGACCACGACCGGCTTGCTCAGGCACTGGCTTCGCGAGCACCGCGAGGACGGCATGCCGCAGGAGATCGGCGCGGCGTTCAAATCGGACCGCTTCTACTATCAGGCGATCCAGGACTCCGCCTTCGCCAAATATGCCGAGCTGCCGATCACGAAGCCCGCGGGAGCGAGCGCTGCGGTCGCCGTACTGGGCGTGCGCGGCAATGGCGATTTGAAGGGACCGCCGCATGAAATCGACGTCGTCGCGATCCAGGGCGACAAGGTCTTCTTTCTCGCCGCAAGCGACGCGGTGAAGACGGCTGAGATCCCGGCCTGCGAAAAGGTCTGGAAGCAGATGATGGCCAAACCCATCGACAAGAAAGACCCGCGCGGCGACATCACCCGCGAAGACAACGCGATGACCGCGTACACGGCGTGCTTCGCCAAGGAGGCACCAAGCCAGAGCTGGTATGCGACGGCGGTCAAGAAAGCGCAGAGCCAGCTGGAGTTGCTGCTCGTGCGCTAGAGCGATCATCCAGTTACCTTCGGGGCTACAACGTTGCGCGCCGCCCTGGCTCAAGAATGCGCAATCGGAAATTGCAGATTGTCCTGCAGGCGCAACCAAGGCCAAGCAGCGCGAAATCGCCCCAAGCCCGCTCGACGAGGTCGTCGGCCACACTCCGCCCGGATTCGGCGGCGCTCGTGGAACTCGTTCGCGACGAGGGGGTTGCACTGCGGTTGGAACCGAACGGGTAGCACAGTTGAATCGCCGGCAATTCCTGGAAGCCTCGGCATTGACGCCATTGGCGACATTACTACCTGGCGCAGTCTCTGCGGCATCGGCGGCGGACTTGCCGTTTGGTCCCTCTTATGTCCGCGACCTTGCCCGCAATTTGGCGAGTAAGCCCTTTGCGCCACCAGAGGAAAAGGTCCCGGACGCGCTCAAAGATCTCACCTACGACCAGTACCGGTCAATCCGCTTTCTGCCGGAGCGCGCGGCTTGGCGCAGCGAGAAGCTGCCCTTCGAGGTTCAGTTTTTCCACCGCGGCTTTTTCTATAAGAACAGGGTCGACATTTACGAGGTCGCCGGCGGACGAGCCGTACCGATCAGGTACCGGCGCGACGATTTTGCATTCGGCGACAATATCGGCCAGGTACCGGACGCCGATCTCGGGTTTGCCGGGTTTCGCATTCACGCCCCGATCAATCGCCCCGACTATTACGACGAGGTTTGCGCGTTTCTCGGCGCCAGCTACTTCCGTGCCGTTGCCAAAGGCGAGACGTATGGCCTGTCCGCGCGCGGTCTGTCGATCGATACCGGCGAGAGCAAGGGGGAGGAATTTCCCTTCTTCAAGGCGTTCTGGCTGGAGAAGCCCGCGCCGGGTGCCACATCTGTCGTGGTCCATGCGCTGCTTGACAGCAAGAGCGCTACGGCAAGCTATCGCTTCACGATCAGGCCGGGCGCTCCGACGGTCTTCGACGTGGAGATGTCGCTCTATCCGCGGATCGAGCTGCAGCATGCCGGCCTGGCGCCCATGACAAGCATGTTCTTTTTCGGTCCGAACGACCGACACGATGTCGACGATTTCCGCCCTGCCGTGCACGACTCCGATGGGCTCGCCGTGTTCAACGGAAAGGGCGAGCAACTCTGGCGTCCTCTCAACAATCCGCGCGATCTGCAAGCCAGCACATTCAATGATCTCAATCCTCGCGGCTTCGGCCTGATGCAGCGGGAACGAAACTTCTTTGCCTACGAGGACATCGAATCGCGCTTTGAGCGTCGCCCAAGCCTCTGGGTCGAACCGATCGGAGATTGGGGAGAGGGCAGTGTGGTCCTCTTTGAGATCCCGACCAAGGAGGAAGTTCACGACAACATCGCCGCCTTCTGGCGCCCGAAAACAGCTCTCCAGGCCAAGAGCGAAAACAACTACACCTACCGTCTGCACTGGGGTCCGGACGCGCCGAAGCCCAATTCCCTGGCCCGGTTCACCCGCACAGGCGTTGGCGCGCGGGGCGACGACAGCAAATTGTTCGTGCTCGAACTCGTCGGCGACGGACTGAAGGCGGTCGATCCCAACAAGGTAAGGGGTGCCGTCAGCGCCGACAAATCCGAGATCAAGAACGTCGTCACACAGCCAAACCCGGAAACCGGCGGCTGGCGCCTGAGTTTCCAGTGCGCCGTGAAGGACGCGCCGGTCGAGTTGAGGGCGATCTTGATGCAGGGCGAACAGCCGATCTCTGAAGTCTGGGTTTACCGATGGGCGCCCTGACGACCTCGCCCGCGCTCTCGCTTGAGCTTGGCATTCGGTATCTTCCCGACGAAACGCCTCTCCCCATGCAGCCTTGCCGATTGGACCGGACTAACCGTGCCGATCCGGGGCGACTGCGGACCGCCCCTGCCGTTGCAGCGCGGCGCCTGTTCATTCTTGGCGGAACGGTCGCGATTACCGCTGCGGGCGCTGTTGAGATGTACGATGTTCTCAAGGTTGGTGGCGTCACGGTCCTGGAAGGCATGGTGTTCGGGTTGTTTCTCGTGCTGCTTGCCTGGATCGCGTTTTCGTTCGTGTCTTCAGTCGCCGGTTTTTTTGTGCTCCTGCGGGGGCGGCCGGATATGCTGCCAATTGACAGCCAGGGTCCGCTGCCCACGATCACCGGCCGAACGGCGATGCTGTTGCCGACCTATAACGAGGATCAGCACCATCTCATGGCGCGACTCCGCGCCATGTACGAGTCGGTCGGCGAAACCGGACAGGACCCGTTGTTCGACTGGTTTCTGCTCAGTGACACGACAGATCCGGACATCTGGATTGCCGAGGAGCTTGCGTTTCTGGAACTGCAGCGCAACTGCGGTTCGGGCCATCTCTACTATCGTCACCGATCCGACAACACCGCCCGAAAGTCCGGCAACATCGCCGAATGGGTGAGGCGGTTCGGTGGCGCCTACGACTACATGATCATTCTCGACGCGGACAGTCTGATGAGCGGAGAGACCATCGTGCGGCTGGCGGGCGCGATGGAATCGAACCCGCAAGCCGCGCTGATTCAAACGCTTCCGATCGTCGTCAATGCGCGAACCCTGATTAGCCGGCTTCAGCAGTTCTCGGGTCGTTTGTACGGCCCGCTGATCGCGGCCGGGAACACCTGGTGGCACGCCTCAGAGGGCAACTACTGGGGACATAACGCCATCATCCGGGTGCAGGCTTTTGCGCAAGAGGCGGGCCTGCCCGAATTGCGCGGGAGGAAGCCTTTCGGCGGCCATATCCTCAGCCACGATTTTGTCGAAGCCGCACTAATGCGACGAGCGGGATGGGGAATTTTCATGGCTCCAGGTCTCGGCGGGAGTTTCGAGGAGGTGCCCCCGTCGCTTCTGGATTTCGCGGCGCGCGACCGCCGCTGGTGTCAGGGCAATCTCCAGCATCTTGCCGTTCTACCGGCTCGAGGCCTGCACTGGGTCTCCAGGCTTCACCTGTTGACCGGGATCGGATCCTACCTCACCGCGCCGCTGTGGCTGCTGTTTCTATTGCTCGGAATCCTGACCTCCTTGCAGGCCTATTTCGTCAAGCCGGAGTACTTTCCCAAGGGCTTCTCGTTGTTTCCAACGTGGCCCGCACAGGATCCCGTGCTCGCCGCCTGGGTCTTTGCCGCGACAATGGGGCTGCTCATCGTGCCCAAATTGCTGGCCTACCTCGTTTTGCTCACCAAGCGTGCGGAACGACAGGCATTCGGCGGCGGATTTCGCGTGCTGCTGGCGGTGGTCGCCGAGAGCCTGCTTGCCGCCTTGATCGCCCCCTCCATGATGATCTTTCAATCCACCGCCGTGGCGGAGATCCTGCTGGGCCGTGACGCGGGCTGGCAAGTGCAACGGCGAAGCGATGGCAGGATCACGCGCGACGAAGTCTATCGCAAGTTCACGGTGCCGACCCTATGCGGTCTGGCCATGGCGGCAAGCGCCTACGCCGTGTCGCTTCCGCTGCTGCTCTGGATGTCACCGGTGATCATCGGCCTGGTTTGCGCCATTCCGATCGGTCTCGTCACCTCGACGGCACCGCGAATGGCGCGCCTGTTTGCAACCCCGGAGGACAATCGCGTGCCGGCGCTGCTGCAGAGGGCGAGAGAGCTTGCCAGCCTGGATCGAATCGAGCCACACGGGGCCCTGATCGAACTTAGACAGAATCCCGCGTTGCTGGGACCGCACATGCAGTCCCTCGAAACGCCGCCGCGCAAATCGGGCCAAATCGACATAGATCTCGCGATCGGCCGGGCCAAGATTGAGCAGAGCGACGATTTCGAGGAAGTCGTCAGCAGCCTCAGCGCACGCGAGACGCTTGCCGTGCTGAAGCACCCACACGCCCTCGAGCAGGTCATGCGCATGCCGCGAGCTACCGCTTCCGCGGAAGTCTAGGTGATGGCGGTGTAGGACAGGGGTTGACGACCCGGCTGGGCTTGGGCCGAGAGCGAGATGTCTGCTGTGCGCGCGGTCCCAGCCTACAGCGAACTGCCACCCAAATTCCAGCCGCGACCACCCTCGCCAAAGATCTCGTAACCCGTCGCCGTCACCGCAACCGTGTCCTCGAGCTTGATGAACCCGCGCTTCGGATGCTTCATCGTGGTCTCGATCGACACCACCATGCCAGTTTCGAGCGGCAGCCGCGCATCCGTGTCGTCGTAGGGGATCGGACCTTTGGCCGTCAGGCGAGGGGCCTCGTGGCTGACGAGGCCCATGCCGTGGGCCAAAAACTCCGTGCAGTCGCGCTGGGTGATCTTCGCGAGCTGCCGCTCGGCCGCGACGTAGATGTCGCCGCCCATGGCGCCCGGCCTGACCGCCGCGAAGGCGGCGCGCTGGACCGCCTCGATCTCGGCCAGACAGTCCTTCAGCTCGGCATCGGGATCGCCGAGCACGGCCATGCGCGCGAGGTCGCCGATATAGCCGTGATAATTGCCGCCGGAATCGAGCGACAGCACGTCACCTTGCTCCCAGCGCTGCGCCGAGGGCGCCCGGTTGTGGCTGTTGCCGCAGGCGAGCAAGCAGTATTCGAAGGTCAGCCCGCGATTGGCTTCGGCGAGCCGCAAGGCGTCCGACAATTGCTGCTTGGTCGTGCCCGGCCCGTGCCCGGCGATCACCGCCAGCATCGAGGCGATCACCAGTTCGGACGCCGTCTTGAGCTTCGCAAGCTCGTCCGCCGACTTCACCGCCCGCAGCCGCTCCAGCACCAGCAGCGCGTCCTTGAGCTCGGCGCCGGGCAGGGCGTCACTGAGCGCCCGGCCCGCATCCATCGGCAGGAACGCCATCTCGACCCCGACCCGCTTCAGGGGCACGCCGGCATCGCGGATCAGGCTTACGGCCCGCGTAATCGCATCGACCGAGCCGTTGGACTCGGTCCGCACCTGCGCCACCCATGGCGGCGCCACGGCGCGCTGATGGGTTTCCAGACGGTGGCCGACATAAACCGCCTTGTCGGGTGCGCCCTTGGGATAGACCAGCACCGGCAGATAGCGGCTGACGCCGAGCGCATCCATGTAGTCGAAGAAGATCGCGCGCTCGGCACCCAGCAGGTACTGCACATTGTGCTTGGAGGTCGCGACCAGGACGTCGAGGCCGGCAGCCTCCATCAGGCGGTCGAGCTTGGCGGCGTCGAATGGAATGGCGCGCGAGCGGTCTGCGCGGGCGACGTTCTCCTGCATGACGAACCTCCCAATGCTGCCGTGGCGACAACCGCTGCGTCGGTTTGCCCGGGATTTGTTGGCACAAGTTTGATCCGAAAGAGGGGTTCTGGGTAGCTGCGGAATGATCTGGCCTGACCTGCACAGCCATATCCACGATTCGCATAAGGTATATTATGGAATATCATTATATCAAATCAGATCAGTTATTTAGCTAGAATTCCTCTCATCGCACCTTCGTTCCCGGTCCTTTTCCAGGCTGGCCGTCGGACGTGGTCCCGACTTTCGACGGCTACTGTGCATGGGGTTGTTTTTCGGTTTTTGAATCGGGCCGATGCCGCCGAAAGCCGATATTGCCGTGAGGATGTCCGGCTGCAATAAGCGAGGCTTCGCGAGATCGCAGATGACCTTCTGACCTTCCGTCCGTATAGGTTTGCATCTCAGAACAACAACAAACTTTCCGAGGAAGCAGACCCATGAGCTTTTCCCGCCGCACGCTTCTCAAGGCCTCCGCCGCGACCGCGGTCCTGGGCGGCCTCAGTGCGCCCCATGTGGCCCGCGCCCAGAGCGCCGAGTTCACCTACAAATACGCCAATAACCTGCCGGACACGCATCCGCTGAACGTGCGCGCCAAGGAGATGGCCGCGGCGATCAAGGCCGAGACAGGCGGCAAGTTCGACCTCCAGATCTTCCCGAACAACCAGCTCGGGTCTGACACCGACATGCTGAGCCAGATCCGGTCCGGCGGCGTCGAGTTCTTCACGCTGTCGGGGCTGATCCTGTCGACCCTGGTACCGGCGGCGTCCATCAACGGCATCGGCTTCGCGTTCCCGGACTACGGCACGGTCTGGAAGGCGATGGACGGCGATCTCGGCGCCTTTGTCCGCGGCGAGATCAAGAAGGCCGGGCTCGAAGTCATGGACAAGATTTGGGACAACGGCTTCCGCCAGACCACGTCGTCGAGCAAGCCGATCACCCATCCGGACGATCTCAAGGGCTTCAAGATCCGCGTGCCGGTGTCGCCGCTATGGACCTCAATGTTCAAGGCATTCGATGCGGCGCCCGCCTCGATCAATTTCGCCGAGGTCTATTCCGCGCTGCAGACCAGGATCGTCGAGGGCCAGGAGAACCCGCTGGCGATCATCTCGACCGCCAAGCTCTACGAGGTGCAGAAATACTGCTCGCTGACCAACCACATGTGGGACGGCTTCTGGTTCCTGGCCAATCGCAAGGCGTGGAGCAGCCTGCCCGAGGATGTGCGCACCATCGTCGCCAAGAACATCAATGCCGCAGCGCTCAAGGAGCGTGAGGATACCGCCAAGCTCAATGCCAATCTGCAGCAGGAGCTCGCGGGCAAGGGCCTGACCTTCAATCAGCCCGCGGTCGCGCCGTTCCGCGACAAGCTGCGCTCCGCCGGCTTCTATGCCGAGTGGAAAGGCAAATATGGCGACCAGGCCTGGGACCTGCTGGAAAAAGCCGTCGGCAAGCTGTCGTAACGCGTTGGAGCCGTCATGGCTCATCTTGAGGTCGAAGTGAGCGGAGTGGCGGGCGAGGCGGCTGTTCGGTCCCCTCGCCGGCCTTCCTTGCTGGCCTCGACGGAGCGCGCACTCGGTCTCCTCGTCGAAATTCCGGCGGCCATTTTGGTGGTCGCCGAGATTGCGATCCTGTTTGCCGGCGTGGTCGCGCGCTACGGCCTGCACCGGCCGCTGATCTGGTCGGACGAGCTGGCCTCGATCCTGTTCCTGTGGCTCGCCATGCTGGGCGCGGCGGTGGCGTTCCGCCGTTCCGAGCACATGCGCATGACCGCGGTCGTCGCCAGCACCAGGCCGGCCACGCGGGCCTGGCTCGATCTGGTCGCGACCTGCGCGGCGCTGGCCTTCCTGGCGCTGATCGTCTGGCCGTCCTGGGACTACGCCTACGAGGAAAGCTTCATCACCACGCCGGCGCTGCAGATCTCCAATATGTGGCGCGCCGCGGCATTGCCGGCCGGCATCTGCCTGATGGCGGCGTTCGCGCTGTTGCGGCTGCTGCGCGCAGTCGATTACCGCATGGTGCTGACGGCCGCGGTCGCCGTTGCCGTCGTCGTCGGCTTGTTCTGGCTGGCGCAGCCATATCTGCGGCCGCTCGGCAATCTCAACCTCGTCATCTTCTTCGTCGGCGTCGCCGGCTTCTGCGTCTTTGCCGGCGTTCCCATCGCGTTCGGCTTCGGGCTCGCGATCTTCGGCTATCTGGCACTGACCACGCGCACGCCGGTCATGGTACTGGTCGGGCGGATGGACGAGGGCATGAGCCACCTCATTTTGCTCTCGGTGCCGCTGTTCGTATTTTTGGGGCTCCTGATTGAAATGACCGGCATGGCACGGGCCATGGTGGCGTTCCTGGCCAGCCTGCTCGGCCATGTCCGCGGTGGGCTGCATTACGTGCTTGTCGGCGCGATGTACCTGGTCTCCGGCATCTCAGGTGCCAAGGCCGCGGACATGGCCGCGGTCGCGCCCGTGCTGTTCCCGGAGATGAAACAGCGCGGCGCCAAGCCCGGCGATCTCGTCGCGCTTCTTGCGGCCACCGGCGCGCAGACCGAAACCATTCCGCCGAGTCTCGTGCTGATCACGATCGGATCGGTCACCGGCGTCTCGATCGCCGCGCTGTTCACCGGCGGCCTGTTGCCCGGCGTGGTGCTGGCCATAACGCTGTGCATGTTGGTGTGGTGGCGCTATCGCCACGAGGACATGAGCCATGTCCGCCGCGCCACAGGCGGCGAGATCGGCAAGACCTTCGTCATCGCCCTGCCCGCGCTCGCGCTGCCCTTCGTGATCCGCTACGCCGTGGTCGAAGGCATCGCCACCGCCACCGAAGTGTCCACGATCGGCATCGTCTATGGCGCCCTGGTCGGCCTCCTCGTCTACCGCCGCTTCGACTGGCGGCGGCTGTTTCCGATGCTGGTCGAAACCGCGGCGCTGTCGGGCGCGATCCTGCTGATCATCGGCACGGCGACCGGCATGGCCTGGGGCCTGACGCAATCAGGCTTCTCGCGGGCGCTGGCATCCGCCATGACCGGATTGCCGGGCGGCGCGGCGACCTTCATCGCCGTCTCGATCCTGGCCTTCACCATCCTCGGCAGCGTGCTCGAGGGCATCCCGGCGATCGTGCTGTTCGGGCCGCTGTTGTTTCCGATTGCGCGCGCCGTCGGCGTCCACGAGGTGCACTATGCCATGGTCATCATTCTCGCCATGGGTATCGGGCTATTCGCCCCGCCCTTCGGGGTCGGTTATTATGCCGCCTGCGCCATCGGACGCGTCGATCCGGCCGAAGGCATCAGGCCGATCTGGGGCTATCTGCTGGCGCTGCTGGTAGGATTGATCGTGGTCGCCGTCTTTCCGTGGATCTCCATCGGATTCCTGTAGGCCGGCGCGTAAGGGAGGTGTCGATGAGCGAGCGGCAGAACCAGTACAATATCGGCCTCGACAAGACGCCCGCCAACTACGTGCCGCTGAGCCCGTTGAGCTTTCTCACACGCAGCGCCGCGGTCTATCCCGATCACGTCAGCACGGTCTACGAGGGGCGCAGCTTCACCTGGCGCGAGACGCATGAGCGTTGCAAGCGCTTTGCTTCGTATCTTGCCGGCAAGGGCATCGGCGTCGGCGACACCGTCGCGGCGATGCTGCCGAACATTCCGGCGATGAACGAGGTGCATTTCGCCGTCCCCATGACGGGTGCGGTGCTCAATGCGCTGAACATCCGGCTCGATGCACCTTCGATCGCATTTCAGCTCGACCATGGCGGCGCCAGGATCATTCTGGTCGACCCCGAATTTGCCGGCGTGATCACCGATGCGCTGTCACAGATGAGTGGCCCAAAACCGTTCGTGATCGACGTCGACGACACCGCCTTCAAGGGCGGCGGGCGCATCGGCGAGATCGAGTACGAGGCCGCGCTCGCGCAAGGCGATCCTGACTTCGCGGCGATCCTGCCGGGCGATGAATGGGACGCAATCGCGCTGAGCTACACCTCGGGCACCACGGGAAATCCCAAGGGCGTCGTCACCCATCATCGCGGCGCCTATCTGAACGCCGTCAGCAATATTCTCGCGGGCCAACTCGGCCAGCATCCGGTGTACCTCTGGACCCTGCCGATGTTCCACTGCAACGGCTGGTGCTTCCCCTGGACCATCGCAGCCGCCGCCGGCATCAACGTCTGCCTGCGCAAGGTCGAGCCGACGAAAATCTTCGAGCTGATCAAGCAGCACGGCGTCACCCATATGTGCGGCGCGCCGATCGTCTACAACACGCTGATCAACGCGCCCGATGCACCGAAGGGCGATGCCGCGCGCCGCGTCGTCGGCCTGATCGCCGGTGCCGCGCCGCCGGTCGCGGTGCTCGAGGACGCCGAGAGCATCGGCATCAAGCTGACGCACGTCTATGGCCTGACCGAGGTCTACGGCCCCGCTTCCGTCTGCGCCCAGCAGCCTGGCTGGGATGATTTGCCCGCAGCCGAGCGCGCCAGCCTGAAGCGGCGGCAGGGCGTGCCCTACCCGCTCGAGGAAGCCGTCACCGTCATCGATCCGCAGACCATGAGGCAAGTACCGCGCGACGGCGAGACCATCGGCGAGGTCATGTTCCGCGGCAACATCGTGATGAAGGGCTACCTCAAGAACGACAAGGCGACGCAGGAAGCCTTCGAGGGCGGCTGGTTTCACACCGGCGATCTCGGCGTGCTCGACGCGCACGGTTACGTCATCATCAAGGATCGCTCCAAGGACATCATCATCTCCGGCGGCGAGAACATTTCCTCCGTCGAGGTCGAGGACATCCTCTACAAGCACCCCGCCGTGCTGTTTGCCGCCGTGGTCGCAAAGCCCGATCCGAAATGGGGCGAAGTGCCCTGCGCCTTCGTCGAGCTGAAGGACGGCGCAAGCGCGAGCGAAGCCGATATCATCGCCTTCTGCCGCTCGCATATGAGCGGCTTCAAGACGCCGAAGGCCGTGGTGTTCGGGCCCATCCCGAAAACGTCGACGGGAAAGATCCAGAAATTCCTGCTGCGCAACGAAGCGGGATCGGCGAAGGCAATCTCGAGCTGAGAGCCGCTTGTCTCGACCTCCGCGGCGGTTGGGTGTCGCCGCGAAGTCGTTGCGCAGTTTCGACTAGTCAGATTCGCCGGGCCCCCTCGACCTCACATCTTCTTATAGGCGTCAACCAGGGCCTGGCCGTCGGCTCCCGCCTTCTTGAGCCAGTCGGCGGTGAGCTGTTCGCCGATCCTCTGGAAGCCAGCCTTCAGGGCCGGGCTCGGCGGCTCGACCGTCATGCCCTTGGCCTTGAGCTGATCGATGTACCAGGTGCTCTTGTCCTGCCAGGCCTTCCAGCCGCGGGTTTCCGCGGTCGCGGCGGCCTTGAGGATGGCCTCCTGGGTCGGCTTGTCGAGCGCCTCGAACGCAGCCTTGTTGACGAAGGTGTAGTCCTTCGGGATCCAGGCTTGCACGTCATAGAAGTACTTCAGCGACTCCCATGCCTTCGCATCGTAGCCCGTGCCGCCTGACGACATGAAGGAGTTCACGACGCCGGTCGCAAGTGCCTGCGGCAGCTCGGCGGCTTGAATGGTGACCGACTGCGCGCCAACCAGTTCGCCGATGCGCGCGGTCCCAACGTTGTAGGCCCGCCATTTAAGGCCCTTCATGTCTTCGATGGTCGCAAGCGGCTTGCTGACATAGACGCCCTGCGGCGCCCACGGCACGACGAACAGCAGCTTGAGCCCCTGCGCCTCCAGCTTCTTCGTAATCAGCGGCTTCGACGCCTGGTACAGCTTCATGGCATCCGGGAAGCTGGTCGCCAGAAACGGCACGACGTCGACGCCGAATACCGGATCCTCGTTCTCGTGGATCGACAGCAAGACTTCGCCCATCTGCGCCTGCCCGGTCATCACCGCGCGCTTGATGTC
The DNA here is from genome assembly GCF_032917965.1 of Bradyrhizobium sp. BWC-3-1. Classification (NCBI taxonomy): domain Bacteria; kingdom Pseudomonadati; phylum Pseudomonadota; class Alphaproteobacteria; order Hyphomicrobiales; family Nitrobacteraceae; genus Bradyrhizobium; species Bradyrhizobium sp. BWC-3-1. The sequence continues at coordinate 4,734,149 of NZ_CP136625.1, read as the reverse complement.
GGGCGCCTTGAACAGTGAGGCGCCCGGATGAACCGTGATCTGGAGCTTGCCGGACGTGCCGGCTTCGACGTCCTTGGCGAACGCGACGAGATTCTCGGAGTGCGGATTGTCGGCCGGATATGCCGCCGGCAGATTCCATTTGGTCTGAGCCAAAGCGGGTGTCGCAGCCAGCACGGCGCTGGCGATCAAGGATGCGCGGAATAAACGAGACATCATCGGGCTTCTCCTCACAGTCAATTTCAAAACCGGTACGCTCAGTCTGGGAAAGCAAGCTTGGGCAGGAACATCACGATCTGCGGATATTCCGTGATGATGAACACGGCGGCGAGCAACAGGACGAAGAACGGGAACGCCGCCCGCGCGACGGTCAAGGTATCACGCCCGCTCATGTTCTGGAGCACGAACAGATTGAAACCGACCGGCGGCGTGATCTGCGCCATCTCCACGTGGATGATGAGATAGACGCCGAACCAGACCAGGTCGAGACCGGCCTGCTTGACCATCGGCAGCACGATCACGGCGGTCAGAACGATCATCGAGATGCCGTCGATCAGGCATCCCAGGATGATGTACATGATGCTCAGATACAGCGCGAGCATGCCCGGCGTCAGCTGCTGGCCCTGGACCCAGGTGGCGAGCGCCGCCGGAATGCCCGTATAGGCCATCGCTGCGGTCGTATAGGCAGCGCCTGCCAGGATCAGCATGATCATGCAGGTCAGGCGCGTCGCGCTCATGATGCTCTCGAGGAAGTTCTTGCGCGTGAGCGTGCGGCTCCACCACGCCAGCAGCAGCGCGCCCGAAACGCCCCAGGCGGCGCATTCCGTCGCCGTCGCGAAGCCGAGCACGAGGGAGAGGAAGACTGCCAGGATCAGCAACAGGCAGGGCGCAAGCCTGGCCGACTCGCGCAGCTTCTGGCGGAACGGCATCGGGGGATCGCGCGGCGGAATCTTCTTCGGGTTCAGCAGCGACCAGATGATGATGTAGCCCGAATAGAGCACCATCACGAGCACGCCCGGCAGGAAGCCGCCGAGGAACACCTGAAGCACGGAGACATTCGCCGTGACCGCATAGACCACCATCGGGATCGACGGCGGGATCAGCAGGCCGAGCGTGCCGGAGCCCGCGAGCGAGCCTAGACTCAAGCCCTTATCGTAACCACGCTTGTCCAGTTCGGGCAGCGCGATCTTGCCGATGGTCGCACAGGTCGCCGCCGACGAACCCGACACTGCCGCGAAGATGCCGCAGCCGATCACGTTGACATGGGTCAGACGCCCCGGCAGCCACTGCACCCAGGGCGACAGGCCCCGGAACATTTCCTCGGATAATTTGGTGCGGAAGAGGATCTCGCCCATCCAGATGAACAACGGCAGCGCAGCCAGCGTCCATGACGAGCTTGCGCTCCATGTCGTGGTCGCAAGCACGGAGCCGAGCGGCAGGCTCGTGGTCAGCGCCATCGCCACGAAGCCGACAAGCCCCAGCGAAACCGCGATCCAGATGCCACTTCCCAGCAGCACGATCATGACGCCGAGCAGAATGAACGATAGTTCGATCATGCCGAGATTGGCCATCGTCAACCTCCGCCGCCCTGCGATATCCGCTCGATGAATTCGTCCGGAGTCTCGTCCGGCGAGCCCTTCTCGTAGCTCGGCCGGTTGCCGCTGATGACACTGACCATTTCATCAATGAGCGCGATCGAGAGGATCACGAGTCCGCCGGAAAACCCGAGCTGCGGAATCCAGAGCGGAAGCGCGACGACGCCCTGCGCCACGTCGTTGAAGCGCCAGGAATCGTAGGTCATCTGCACGGCATGCCGGGTGAAATAGAGGATGAAAGCGGCGGCAATACCGAGGGCCACGACCTCCGCCACCTGTTTGGAGCGCCCATGCAGACGCTCCAGCAACAGGCCGACCCGGATCATCTCTCCGCGCTTGAAGGTGTGAGCGAGGCCGAGGAATGCCATCGCGGCCATGCACCATGAGGCGAAATCATCGCCGGCGGGAATGTTGACCGCAAACTGGCGCCCGATCGACATGATCATCATGATTGCAAAGATCGCAACCATGAAGGCTCCGGCGGCGTAGCCCGCACCGAGATAAAGGAGATCTAGCGCGCGTCGCACCGGCCCCCGGCTCGTGACATCGTCCCCTGCCAACGCGATCCCCATCCTCATACGAAGCGATTCAGAAGGTCCCGGCGATCGCACGTCGCGCGCCGGTCCTGCATGAATATCGCCCCTGCCCAGCGCCTGTCTTTCAGACGTTAGATCAACATGATGGGGCTAGCGCAAGCAAGGAGTATGCCGGCTCTCGCCGGAATTTCCCCCGCGGGTTCAGCGGGTATCCAGCCGCAGCCCGTCATACGCGGGCACCACTCCCGCCGGAAGCGACTGCCGGATCACCTCATAATCGACGTCGGCCGTCATGTTGGTGATGACGGCGCGCTTCGGCTTGAAGCGCTCGATCCAGGACAACGCGTCGTTGATGCTGAAATGGCTGACATGGCTGGTGTAGCGCAGGCCATCGACGATCCAGAGATCCAGATTTTCCAGCGCGCTCCAGCTCTCGCGTGGGATGTCGTTGAGATCGGGCGTGTAGGCGGCATCGCCGATGCGATAGCCCAGCGCGGGAATGTTGCCGTGCTGCACCAGGAAGGCCGTCATCGTCACCGGGCCGCCCTTCCCCTGGATGGTCTGGCTGTCACCGGCCTCGATCGACTGCGCCGTCAGGATCGGCGGATAGTCGCTGCCCGCCGGTGAGACGAAGCAATAGGAGAACCGCGACATGATGTCGTTCGCAGTCGTCTGATTGAGATAGGTCGGAATCCGCCGGCGCATGTGCATCACGACCGAACGCAGGTCGTCCATGCCGTGGGTCTGATCGGCGTGCTCGTGGGTCAGGAACACGGCATCGATGTGGTCGACATTGGTCGAGAGCAATTGCTCGCGCAGGTCAGGCGAGGTGTCGATCACGATACGCGTGGTGCCCTCGCCCGATGTCTGCTCGACCAGCAGCGAACAGCGGCGACGGCGGTTCTTGGGATTGTTGGGATCGCAGGCACCCCAGCCGAGTGCCGGACGCGGCACGCCGGCGGAGGAGCCGCAGCCCAGGATCGTCAGCGTCAGCGTCATGCGGCTCCCAGTTCTAAGGTTTCACCCTGGAGAACAGGCGAAAGAAGTTTTCGCTTGTCTGGCGCGAGATCTCGTCAAACGACACGCCGCGTGTTTCGGCGAGCACTTTTGCGACCTCGACCACATAGGCCGGTTCGTTGCGCTTGCCCCGGAACTTGCCCGGCGCAAGGTAGGGCGAGTCTGTTTCAACCAGAATACGGTCGGACGGCAGTTCGGCCGCAAGCGCGCGCAAGGCCTCGGACTTCTTGAAGGTCAGGATGCCCGTGAAGCCGATATAGAGCCCGAGCGAGACCGCCTTCAGCGCCAGCTCGCGCCCGCCGGTGTAACAATGCAACACCGCGCGAAACGATCCCTTTGCCGTCTCCTCTTCAAGGATACGGCCGCAATCCTGGTCAGCCTCGCGGGTGTGGATCACCAGCGGCAGGCCGGTGGCGCGGGCGGCGGCGATGTGGGCACGAAAGCCCCTCGCCTGCGCCTCCGGCGAGCCGTTGTCGTAGAAATAGTCGAGCCCGGCTTCGCCGAGCGCGACGACCTTGGGATGCTGCGTCAAAGCGATCAGCTCGTCCGGCGCGATGCCGTCTTCTTCATCAGCGTTATGCGGATGGGTGCCGACCGAGCAATAGACGTCGTCATAGCGCTCGGAGATGGCCAAAAGCTGGTTCCGTTTCCTCACCCGCGTCGAGATCGTGACCATGCGGCCGATGCCGGCCGCTCGCGCCCGCGACACGATCCCGTCGAGATCCTCCGCAAAATCCGGAAAATCCAAATGGCAGTGGCTGTCGACCAGCATGGTGCGAACGCCTTTAGGCTGCCGGCTCGATATAGCGGGGGAAGGCCGGCGTCGGCGCGGGCAGCGTCGTACCGGGCGCGATGCGCGTTGCGCCACCAAGCGCGGCGAAGTTGCGCTCCGCTTCGGGGATACCGAGGCTGTTCAGCAGCAATCCCGAGGCCGTCGGCATCGCCGGCTGGGCCAGGATTGCGATCTGGCGCACGACTTCGGCGGTGACGTAGAGCACCGTCCTCTGCCTGACAGGATCGGTCTTGGCGAGCGCCCACGGCGCTTCGCCCGCGAAATAGCGGTTGGCTTCCGCGACCACGGCCCACACGGCATTGAGCCAGTGATGGATTTGCTGCGTCGCCATCGCTTCGCGGGACGCCGCGAGCATGTCGTCAGCGTGTGACAGGATCGCCTTGTCGTTATCGCTGAATTCGCCGGGCTCCGGGAGCACGCCGCCGAGCTGCTTCGCGATCATCGACAGCGAGCGCTGCGCGAGATTGCCGAGATCGTTGGCGAGATCGGCATTGATGCGCGCGACGATGGCCTCGTGATTGTAGTTGCCGTCCTGGCCGAACGGCACCTCGCGCAGAAAGAAATAGCGCATCTGGTCGACGCCGTACTGGTCGGCGAGGTTAAAGGGATCGACCACGTTGCCGACCGACTTCGACATCTTCTCGCCCCTGCTGAACAGGAAGCCATGGGCATAGACCCGCTTCGGGAGGGGGATCCCGGCCGACAGCAGGAAAGCCGGCCAGTACACCGCATGGAAGCGGATGATGTCCTTGCCGATGATGTGCACGTCGGCAGGCCAATAACGCCAGTTGTTGTCGCTCTCGTCGGGGAAGCCGACGCCGGTGATGTAGTTGGTGAGCGCGTCGACCCAGACATACATCACGTGATCTTCGTCGCCGGGCACCTTGACACCCCAGTCGAACGTCGTGCGCGAGATCGAGAGGTCGCGCAGGCCACCCTTGACGAAGCTCACCACCTCGTTCTTGCGGGAGTCGGGCCCAATGAAATTGGGCTGCGTCTCGTACAGCTTGAGCAGCTTGTCCTGATAGGCCGACAGGCGGAAGAAGTAGCTCTTCTCCTCGACCCATTCGACCGGCGTGCCCTGCGGCCCGAGCCTCACGCCGTCCTCGTTCAGGCGCGTCTCGTCCTCCGCGTAATAGGCTTCGTCGCGCACGGAATACCAGCCGGCATAGATATCGGCATAGATATCCCCGTTCGCTTCCATGCGCCGCCAGATCTCCTGGCTGGAGCGGTGATGCTGCTCCTCGGTGGTGCGGATGAACCGGTCGAACGACACGTTCAGGCGCTCGTCCATTTGCTTGAAACGGCCGGCATTGCGGGCGGCGAGCTCCGAGACGGACATTTTTTCGCCGGCCGCGGTCTGAACCATCTTCTGGCCGTGCTCGTCGGTGCCGGTCAGGAAGAACACATCCTTGCCGTCGAGCCGGGCGAAGCGCGCCAACGTATCGGTCGCGATCGCCTCATAGGCGTGGCCGATATGCGGGCTGCCATTGGGATAGGCGATCGCAGTCGTGATGTAGAAGACGTTGTCGCGCGCGGGGACGGCCACGGGCGTGTTGGCGTGCGGCGCTGCGATGGACTTCGGCGCGCGCGGGGCCTTGGGTTTCGATACATCGGGCTTCGCAGTCTTCGGCGGCGTCGCGACAGGAGCTGGTGCGGCGGTCACTGCGGGCGCAGCCACCCTCGCCGTCTTGGCTATCTTCTTCGCCGGGGCCTTGTTTTTCGCCGAGGCTTTGTTTTTTGCCGAAGCCTTGGCTGGCTTTTTGGTTCCTGTCTTCACCGTCTTCTTGGCGACGATCTGCTTCTTCGCTGCCTTCTTTGCCGTCTTCGCGGCGCTCTTCTTCCCGGTGTTTTTGGCGGCCGTCTTTTTGGTCTTCGTGGCTTTCTTGACGTTCTTGGCAGCTTTGCGCGCGCGCGCGTTCACGGCCTTCTTCGCGCCTTTCTTGACGGCCTTGGTGGCAGCCTTCTTCTTGCTGCTCTTGCCTTTAGCGATTTTCTTAGCTCGCGCTGCCACGACGAATTCCTTTACCGGCTTCTCGAAATTGGGAAACGAACCTGCGTTAGTTTATTGTCTTGAGCACGATCCTATCGGAAAAACCGCTGCACACTTTTCCGGATCATGCTCTAGCGCGTTGCGTCCGCCAGCCAGCCGAACACCGAGAAGACTAAGGGCTTTCGCTCCAGATTATAGGTTTCGGTGTCGCGCGCGGCGCGGACGATCTTTTCCCATACCTCAGCTAGGCGCGCAAGGCGCGGCAGGTTCTGGTTGGCATTGGCCTCGTCGGCGTGCAGGCGTTCCGCGATCCAGCGATCGATGCCGTCGATGAAGGCGGCAAGCGCAACGCGGTCGCTGGTGCCGAGCGATTCGCCGACCGTATGCAATTCGCGCGGATCGACCTGCGGCAGTCGCGCCAGCAGCGCGGCCGTGCGCTGCTGAAGCTTCAGGGCGTCACCGCCGAGCAGCGTCAGCGCCCGCGCGACGCTGCCCTCGGACGCCTCCGCCGCCTCGCGCAACGCCGGATCGTTCGGGTCGAGATCGGCAGCGGTTGCAGCAATCACGTCGTCGGTTGCGAGCGCGCGGAGACGCAGCTTGCGGCAGCGCGATTGGATCGTGGCGAGCACGCGCGCCGGCGCGTGGCTCACCAGCAGGAACAGCGATTGCTGCGGCGGCTCCTCGAGAATTTTCAGCAGCGCGTTGGCGGCATTCGGATTGAGCTCGTCGACGGTGTCGACGATGCAGACGCGCCAGCCTTCGGCTGTCGCGGTCGAGCCGAAGAAACCGATCGTCTCGCGCGTTTCGTCCACGGTAATCACGGTGCGCATTACGCCGCGGTCGTTGGCGGTGCGCTCCAGCGTCAGCAGGCCACCGTGCGAACTCGCAGCAACCTGCCGTGCCACGGCGTGATCGGGATTGATGGCGAGGTCTTCGGCGCGCTGCACGGAAGGCGCCAGCGGCTGGCCGTGAGCGAGCACGAAGCGCGCCATCCGATACGCCAGCGTCGCCTTGCCGATGCCTTGCGGCCCGCCAATCAACCAGGCGTGCGGGATGCGCCCGCTGCGATAGGCGGCGAGCAGCGCGGTCTCGGCCTCGCGATGGCCGAACAGAACGCTCGTCTCGCGCGGATGAGACATGGCAGTTTCGCGCTCGGTCTGACGCGGGCTCATATGGACACCACCGTTGCCGGCGTCGGGAGCAGGCGATCACGCATCGCGATCCAGATGCGTCCGGCAACCGTGTCGGGATCGGAATTGGCGTCGATCAGCACGCAGCGCGCGGGATCGTCCGCCGCGATCTTGCGATAGGCTTCGCGCAGGCCCTGATGGAAACCGAGCTTCTCGGCCTCGAATCTGTCCGGCGTGCCGCTGCCGCGGCGCGCGGCCGCGCGCTGCAGGCCGATCTCGACCGGCAGGTCGAGGATGATGGTGAGGTCCGGCTTGAGATCGCCGATCGTGACCCGCTCCATCGCGTTGATCAGCGCGGCCGGCACGCGGCCGAGGCTGCCCTGATAGGCCCGCGTCGAGTCGGCGAAGCGGTCGCACAGCACCCACGTGCCCTGGTTGAGCGCTGGCTGGATCACGGTGTGGACATGATCGTCGCGGGCGGCCGCGAACAGCAGCGTCTCGGCTTCGGGTCCGAGCAGCTTGCCCATGCCTGACAGCACCAGATGGCGCATGATCTCGGCGCCCGGCGAGCCGCCCGGCTCGCGCGTGACGAGGATACGCATCCTGGCGGCCTTGAGACGGTCGGCGAGCTTCTTGATCTGGGTCGACTTGCCCGTCCCCTCGCCGCCTTCAAAGGTGACGAAACGCCCGCGTCCGGACGGCCACTTTACCGCGCTTTCACTCATGATCAGAGCTTCTCGGCGCCCGCACGGAACATGCCGATCACCAGCTCGCTGGCGCCGTCGATCGCGCGGCGCACGGTCGAGCCGGTGCCGATCGCGTCAGCGGCATAGACCGGCGTCTCCACTGCGATGTTGCCGCTGCGCCAGACCCTGACCAGCCCGACCTTCTGCCCGGCCTCGACCGGCGCGCGCACCGGGCCGTTATAGACGACGCGCGCGATCAGCTTGTCGCTGCCGTTCTTGTGCACCATCACCTTCACGGGCGTCTTGGCGACCAGTTTGACCGAGCGGCTCTCGCCGCCGAACACCTTGGCGTAGCCGACCGGCTGATCGGCCGCGATCAGGGTGCGGGTCTCGAAATTGCGAAAACCCCATTCAAGCATCTTCTTGGCTTCGGTCGCGCGATCGTCGGGGTCTTCCAGCCCGTTAATGACAACGATCAGCCGCGTGCCGTTCTGCACCGCCGAGCCGACCATGCCGTAGCCGCCTTCCTTGGTGTAGCCGGTCTTCAGACCGTCGGCGCCTTCCATCGAATTGAGCAGCGGATTGCGGTTGGGCTGGCGGATCTTGTTCCAGGTGTATTCCTTCTCGCCGAACAGTTTGTAGAATTCGGGGAAGTCGAGAATGATGTGCCGGGCGAGAATGCCGAGCTCGCGCACCGTCATCTTGTTGGCGGGGTCCGGCAGGCCGTTGGAATTGCCGAAGGTCGATTTCGTGAGGCCAAGCTCGCGAGCTCGCTTGGTCATGAAGTCGGCGGCGAAAATCCGCTCGCTGCCCGCCATGGCCTCGGCCAGCGCAATGCAGGCGTCGTTGCCGCTCTGGATGATCGCCCCGTGCAGGAGATCGTCGACCGTGACCTTGCTGTTGATGGCGGCGAACATGGTCGAGCCGCCGGAGGGTGCGCCGCCCTTGCGCCAGGCGTTCTCGCTGATCCGGTATTCGTCGGTCAGCTTGATGTCGCCCTTCTTGATGGCGTTGAAGACGACCTCGGCGGTCATCAGCTTCATCATGCTCGAGGGCGCGCGGAGCTCGTCGGCGTTCTTCTCGAACAGCACACTGCCGCTGGAGGCCTCGATCAGGATCGCGGTCGGGGCGTCGCCGTCGAAGCCGGAATCATCTGTTTTCTTGGCGCCCTGGACGCTCTGGTTGGCGGCGTAGAGCGCCGCGCTCCAGCCAATGGCCGCCACCAGAGCCGTCGCGATCAGCCCGCGCGCCAGCGCTCCGGCGGTAAACCGGGTGCGCCTAAACGAGGAAAGATGAAATTCCATGGCCAAGCCCTGAGAGCGGCGTTCTAACAGTTGGAGCCGGTGCAAACAACACGGGGTGGCCGCTTGTCCCGAGATTGCACGATTCTCGTCCCGCCCCTATCGTGGCACCTCAGATTTTCTGACCAAACCCCTGAAACAAGGCGGAAAAGCGATGTCATCCACCCGCGTGATCAAGGCCAACGGGATCGACCTGTTCATCCGTGAAGCCGGTCAGGGGCCGCTGGTGGTGCTGTGCCACGGCTGGCCGGAACTCTCCTACTCCTGGCGCCACCAGATCCCGGCGCTGGCGCAGGCCGGGTTTCGCGTCGTCGCCCCCGACATGCGCGGCTATGGCCAGAGCTCAGCGCCGCCCGAGGCGACGGCCTATTCGATCTTCGACACGGTCGGCGATATCGTCGGCCTCGTGCAGGCGCTTGGCGAGACCAAGGCCATGGTGGTCGGCCACGACTGGGGTGCACCGGTGGCTTGGCACGCGGCGCTGTTCCGGCCCGACATCTTCACGGCGGTCGCCGGCCTGAGCGTGCCACCGCCGTTCCGCGGCCGCGGCAAGCCGCTCGAACTCCTGCGCCAGGGCGGCATCACCAATTTCTATTGGCAGTACTTCCAGGCGCCGGGCGTTGCCGAAGCCGAATTCCAGCGTGACGTCGCGCGCACCATGCGCATCGTGCTCGGCGGGCGCGGCCTTGCCGATCCCTCCGCGGCCATGTTCGTGCTGGAGGGCAAGGGATTCCTCGGCCACGGCAACCCGGAGGAGCCTGTGCCGGCCTGGCTCACCGAGACTGACCTTGCCTATTTCACCGAAACCTTCCGCAAGTCCGGCTTCCGCGGCGGGCTGAACTGGTATCGCAACCTCGATCGCAATTGGGAGCTGACGGCGCCCTGGCAGGACGCGCAAATCCATCAGCCGTCGCTCTTCATTGCCGGTTCGAAAGACGCCGTCATCACCGGCCTGATCGGAGCCAAGCGCGTCAACGAACTCGAGCGCGTGCTGCCCAATCTGAAGCGAAAGCTGATCATCGAGGGCGCCGGCCATTGGGTCCAGCAGGAGCGGCCCGACGAGGTGAATGCGGCGTTGATGAGTTTCCTGAAGGAAAGCGCGGCTCAGTAGAGGCCGCGGCCGCTCAGGATGCCGCGGGCCTCGGCAGCGCCATCCGAGGCGTAGGCGCCGGACGGAGTGCTCTCGGTCGCATAGCGGCCGTCCCCGTCATAGGACACGGCGCGCGCGTTCTGGAGCGCCCGGCCCCGGTTGCGGCTCGAGGCCGACATTTCCGAGGTCGCACTGAGTGAAGCCATGTCGGCGGAGGTGTTGCCGAGATTGTAGGGCCGTCCCTCCGGCGTCGGAACTTCGCCGCGCATGGCGCCGCGGTTCGACGATGGCAGCTCCGGCACGAAGGGTCTCGCCGAGGCGACCCGGACCATCGACGGTGACGGCGCCGGGGTCCCGGTGCGCAAGGTGGCCATCAGCTGGCGGTCGTCGGAGCCTTCCAGCGGCGCCCGGCCGACATACTCGACACGGACCTTGGCGATCCCATTGCCTTTGAATTCAAGCAGTTCGGCGGCCTTGTTCGAGACGTCGATGAGCCGGTTGCCGTGATAGGGCCCGCGGTCATTGACGCGGACGATCAGCGACTTGCCGTTCGAGACGTTGGTCACCCGCGCATAGGACGGCATCGGCAGGGTCGGATGCGCCGCGGTCAGCGAGCCCATGTCGAACACTTCGCCATTGGCGGTCAGGCGGCCATGGAAATCGTCGCCGTACCAGGACGCCATGCCCTCGGCGCGGTAGTTGACGTCCTCTTCGGGCACATAGGTCCGGCCACCCACCACATAGGGCTTGCCGACGCGATAGGCGCCGCCGCCCTTCGGGACCGGATCGCCCAAAGCCACGACCCGGGGGCTCGAGGACACGCCGTATTTCGGATCGACCCGGCTGGCGAATTTGTTGGAGGAGGCGCAATTGGCGAGCGCAAGGCAGGTCGCGGCCATCGCAGCAGCGCGCGCGGCCCGCAAAACCGAATCTGACCGTCGGATCCCCATTCGCCCCAAATACCACTTTGCCGGAGGCGTACCTAACCCGCTTTGGCTACGGGTAGCGCTGTCCGGTCCTTTGCTCCGAGGCGGCCCACCACCGCGTCGGAAGTGGTAACGATAACGCAACCCGAACACGGCGGAAATGGGGAGCGCACGGCGTTCACGCCGGGATGGTAAACAGGGCGTATGCGCTCGCCCCGTTGAACTACGGGGCGCCGGTGCCCTGCTCTGTGCCACGCCTGGACATTCTGTTGCGCCAAATCCTCACTCCACCCCCATTGTCGCGCCGCTCACTGGAATTCTTTTGACTGTGCAAGGCCGCCCGCGTTTTCTCGCGTGCAGGGCGGAATGGAATGAGACGATGATCGAGACGGTTTCGGCACTGATGGGTTTGGTAAGCGCGGGGATCTTCCTGGCCCATGCGTTTGAAGGTTATCGCACGAGGGCCTGAGGCACTCGCGCGGACGGCAAGCATCACCCTTTCAAGACGGCGCGTTCGGACATTTTTAATCGATCCGATCGAGCATCGCAGACGAGAGCGGCAGGTGTCCCATGCGCAACCATGACCTCGTATCCGATGGCTTCCTGGCATTGACCGCCGGTGGTCTGGTCCTGCTGTGCTCCAGCCTCGTGGCATTGGCCTTCGCCTGAGCACCCAGCACTTCCCGAACAATACGCTTACCGCAGTCCAAGCAGCGAACGCCGATAAAGACTGTCACGGGCTTCGCTCAGGCAGACGAAGCTGCCGTCAAAACCCTGGCCGTACCGCTTCTGGCCTTTGCCGTAATAGACACCTTTGCTGAAATCGAGCCAGACAACCCGGTCGTGCGGGCAATGACGCTGCGCCTGCGCCTCGTAGCGAAATGGCGTCAGCGGCGTGGCCGATACCTCAGCGCCGCTGCAGCCGACCAGGATCGCAGCAGCGAGTGCGATCGCGCCGGCCCATTTGCCGAGGCTGCTGCAAGATACTCCGCAAGATATTCCGCAAGTCACCGCCCGCCTCCCGATCCCAGCCGTCGAGGGCCGGCTTGCTTTCACTTGTCCGCTTCGAGTTGCAACAACGCCTGGTGCATGCATTCCTGAAGCCTGGCTGCGACCTGTTCGCGTGCGACGCCTTTGGCGGCAAGATCGCCTGCCACCTTGTCGAGGATCTCATCCATCGAGTGGTTCTCCAGATGGTCCGTCACCAACGCGGTCGCGTAGCCGGCCGCGGCATCGCCGCTGAGGCCGAGCTGGGTTGCGGCCCAGAGCCCGAGCAGCTTGTTGGACCGGGCCGTGGCCTTGAACATGAGCTCCTCGTCGTGGACGAATTTGGCCTCAAAGCCCTGCTCGCGCTTGTCGAACGTGGTCATGGTCAGCTCCATTGTCGTTTGCGCTGATCGGGATCGGACTGGCTGGAAGCGAACGTCTCCGTGGTTCAATTCAGGGTCGTTGGAAGCTTCCGGCGGAAGCCAAACGCCGTCAAGCCCGCTGGGCGTACCCAAGGCACCCACCAGCTCTACGCCAGCCAAACCCGGCTAGGCAGAGAGTTTACTGTTCATTAAGCAGACTCAGCGCCGCATGGCCGGGGACATCGAGAGCTGACGCATGAACAAAGAACTGCGGGAGTTTCGACGGCTTGAACGGGTCTGCCTGGAGCAGGCAGCCCTCTCCACCATGGACCTCGCGCGAAGCGGGTTGCTCAAGGTCGCTGACGATTGTCGCGTCGCAGCGGAAGCGATCGAGGCGCAATCGCCTCGCAGACCTTTCGCAAGTGCCGTTCAGGCGCTGAAGCAGGCGTTGAGCGTGACCCGCATCCCTGACCGGCACTGAGACCGGCGCTCGCGGGCAAGAACATCCTTGACGGGGCGACCGCGTACGGTCAGCCCTTCGCCTCCGTCTGTTCACGCGCCAACCGTTCGGCCCTCAGCCGTTCCTTGTTGGCATAAAACGCCTTCTGCGCAGCTTCATGATCGCGCATGGCTTTTTCGGCTTCGACACGGCGCGTCGCATCGCGCGCCTGCCGCTGCTCGGGAGTCAAGGGCTTGCGCCGGTAGGAAATGTCTTCCGTCATGGCCAGATAATGCTGAGGTGAGGAAAGAGTTCCTCGTGGTCCCGCTGAGCGGCACTGCGGGCCGACTGCATAATGTGCGAAAACAACCCCATGCACAGTAGCCAAGTCCTTCTGCAGACAGCACTTTTTTTATCGCACTTTCGATGCGTTTGACCCCGCAGGGATCCCGATGTCTGCAATAACAGGCAAATGGTCTGAATAGGCCCTCGCGCCTTCGTCGGTCCAAACCTTCCCGATCGGGCTGTCGGACGTCGCATAGATCCGGTCAAGCCGCAGCAGGGGCAAATGCGACGGGAAAGTTCGCAGCCGCGTACGGTTTGGGCAGACCTGCGCGAGCACGCGCCGCACCGATTTGATCCAGAACCAGTCGTTGAAATCCCCGAGGACGACGGTCCTTCCAGGTTTCACCAGGCTCACCAGCGCCTGAGCCTGCGCGTGGCGCTCGTGGATGCTCAGGCCGAGATGCGTGGCCACCACGCGAACATCGCCAACCGGTGTCAGCAGTCCCGCGGCGATCGCTCGGCGCGGCTCCCGCTCACGATACGACACGTCGACGATCTCGGGCGGGCCGGAGAATGGAAAGCGGCTCAGGAGCGTCTGGCCGTAGTCGCCATCGGCCGTGACGATCGACTTGGCGTGAACACCGTGATCGCCGACGACGCTCGCCAGCTTCGCAAACGGATCGTCCGATCGCGATCGCGAATCCACCTCCTGAAGCGCGACGACATCGGGAGCCCATTTGCGAATGATGGAACAGATCCCTTCCAGATCGAACTTCGGATTGAGATTGAAGGTGCCATGCACATTCCACGTCATGAAGCGCATCAGCGCCTCCCGGCGAGCCACGTCGCGACGAATTGCGCGCCGGCGCAGATCGCGAGCCAGCCCAGGAACGCCAGTGCGAGCAGCAACATGTTGACCCAGGACGCGTTCCTGGCGAGATCAGCGATCTGAGCCCCCAAAACTGCCATGGCGAGAATGCCGGGCGTCATGCCGAGCAGCGTTCCGACCAGGAAGTCACGCAGAGGCAGCGTGCTCGCGCCAGCCACGACATTCACCACTGAGAACGGCGCGATCGGGATCATCCGGATGACGACGACAGCCAGAATGCCCTTGCCGACAACACGTTCCTGGATGCGCGCGGTACGTCGTCCGAGCAAACGCTGGAGGCGTTCGCGCCCGAGTGCCCGTCCGATCGCAAACAGGATAAAGGCGCTGAGCACGACCCCCGTCATGGCGGTGACGAAGCCTAGCCATGGTCCCAGTGCGGCAGCAGTCGCCGCAATGAGCACGAGAACCGGAAACACGACCAACCCGCCGACGACGAAAGCTGCAATCGCGAATGGCGGACCCCAGACGGACTGCGAATAGGCAGACAGAAGCGTCGACATCCGGCCCGCGTCGGCGAAATCGCTCAACGACGTGTAGGACCAGGCCATCGTCAGTCCAAAAAGCGCCACGGCGATCGAGACCATCCCGATGATCGTCTTCGTGCTCCACATCCGCGATGCCGCCCGCTCCAGATGAAGAGGCGCCTCAGGGTCCGCCACCGGCTGAACCATCGTGGCCAGAGCGCTGGTCAGGACCGAGGATTCAACGTCCCGCAGCGCCTTCGTCCCGCTTGCGACGTCGTCCAGGAGCGCAAAAAGACGATCTTCGTTTTGCGCGACGGTCTGTTCATCGAGACCGCAGAAATGGGCGATCAGGCAACGGCGGACCGAGGCGATGAACTCCCGATGCTCGTCTGATGCGGCTTCGAAGATCAGGTCACATTCGCTATCGGCACCCATCGACCGATTGTTCAAATTGGCCGAACCGATCCTCAAGATCCGATCGTCGACGATCATGAGCTTGCTGTGCACCATCACGGCCGCTTCCGTATCCCCGTTCCCCGAGACCGGATAGACGAAGCGGATGCGATCGGCGACGCCGGCCGAACTGAAGCAATCGATGAAAGCGCCCCGGCCGTTCTGCATCGCTTGGGATTCCAGCCATGAGGAGTGCAGTTTTGGGGTGACGATCAGAACCCGAAGCGAAGGCACGCGCAGCATCTGCTCCGCCAATTCGCGCGCGATCTTGGTGGCGCTGGTGAACTGGTTCTCGATGTACACGAATTTCGTCGCGGACCGCATCGCTGCAATCAGCGAGCGTTCGACCTCCCGGAGCGTCGAACCTGCCGGACAAACCACCTCGGTCCTGGCGATACCCACCGGAATATGTTCAGCCTCGACCGGCACAATCGCCGGCCAGCGCAAGCTTTTCAGCGGGCGCCGATCATCAATCTGTTGGCCCGCCGCGCGCCAGCGTTGCTCCACGAGGTCGAACAACTGCGCCGCCGCATCCCCATCGACCACGCATTGAACATCATGAAACGGCAGGTATGGCTTGCCCTGGGGATCACAGCGCGATGCGTGATCGGCGCGATGATCACTGGTGTCCCAACGCCTGATCGTCAGATCGAGCCCGCCGACGAACGCCAGTGAACCATCGACACAGACGATCTTCTGGTGTTGGGCCGACCCAAAGGGAAGCGTGGCATCCAGGTGAAACCGGACGCGGCCATCTGTGTCGGCGGTAAATTTGGCCGCGGAATTCCATTCCCTCTCGGAGGCGTAGAACGAGACGAAGTCCCAGACGAGAATGTTGATGTGCAAGGTGGGACGGCGGTGGACCAGCGCGCGCAAGAATGGGCCGAGTTGCTCCGGCAAGCCATCATCCGCTCGCCCGGACTCGCCGACCAGCCTGGTCTCACTATGGATATCCCACCCGACGATATAGACGAGGTCCTGCGCCTGCAGCAGGGTCTGCCGCAGGGCCGCGAAATAAGCGGCAGCATCGTTCAGAACCGCCACACGCCGCGCCTCGCACCGCCGCCAGACGGTGTCGCCGGGGATCAGGGTCGATGAGCTCTGAAGCAGGGAGACCTCGCAATCTGCGTTCGCGTTGAAACGCACTGACCGCGCAAGGGGTTCCCCGACTCAGAACCAGAGTGGCCGTTCAGCGTGCGCGGATTCCGGCGCCACAGTCGCCCATTGCCGCTACTTGGTTCGGACAGTCTTCGCACCTGCGCCTTTCAAGGCGTCCGCGATCTTCTCAGGCGCATCGCCGTGAAAATCCACGGAGACCTCGATCCGGCCTTCCAGCTTCTGGTGTCCCTCCGGCGCAGGCGCGGCCTTGGCGTCAGGACCGGCCGGGCGTGTCCCCGACGTGTTAGCGCCACCGACGGGCTGGACGAAGACGTCGCTTCGCGGCACGCCGCATTCCTGCACGACATGCTCAACCGCAAGCTCGGCGCCGCGGCGCGTGTCGAATTCTCCGATGATCGTACTTTCCAAGGGCGCCCTCCATGGCTGGACGAGAGTGCCAACAACGGGTCAGCGAGGGCCAGGTTCCTGAACCCGCGGGCGGTTAGAACCGAACGATCCCGAACAGAACAAGCAGCGCGAGAGTGATCAACCCGGAGACCAGCAGCGAGCCGAGACATCCCAGCCGGTTCGAAAAAAAGAAGAACATACCTCGCCCATCCCATAGCTTCGTGACGAGCTAAGTTCTCCCATTCGACAGCGTTCCTGGAGGCGCTTTGGGGCGCGCGAACGAGGACCAATCCAAGAACCAATCGTTTCGCGGGACGTTGAGTCCGCGATGTCAGACGCTTTTGATTATTTCCGAGCGCACGCGGTCCGAGCCCTTTGCAAGGCCCGGGCGATGCCGCGCGGACGAATGAAACATCTGCAAACCGTCGTGGCCCGGATCTACCACCTGCTGACCAAGGAGGCCGCGTACGGGCCGAACCTGCAGCACATGGACGACTTCCGGGCAGCCCAGAAGCTCGAGAAGTCCATCGACTGAACTGCAATGACGGTGACGCTGCACGCCCTCCCCCGACGCGCTCAGCTCCCTTTGGGAGCGGTCCTTGACTGCGACCCTGCAAGCCCGGGATTGATGGCCAGCGACGCGCCGGCGGCGCCGCCGGCTTCATAGGCCGTCATCGACACCATCCGGCTGCTGCTGCGCTGGGTCCGCATCTTCAGGTCGAGCTTGTCGAACTCCGCATCGACCACCGACGTCTTGAGAACCACCAGCCCGCGGCCGGTGCTTTCGTTGATCTGATCGCGACTGGCCTTGATCGCCACCAGCCTGTCCGCGACGGACGCCACCATCCCGAGCGCGAAGGAGGCATTGGCCAGATGCCGCTCCTGGTGCCGGAACCTGCTGTAGTCGACCGAGGTCTTGAAGCGGCCGAGCTCGGCGCGGACGGCGCCGTCGATCAATTCGGCCAGATAATGCGCGACCTCGATGTCCGCGCCGAGGCCGAAGAACACATAGCTGCTCTCGCCGGCCGTGTTCTTCTCGCGCCAGACCCGACAATCGCAGAAACGAGCGATCGCCCCGATGCAGTCGTCCAGGGGAATTCGCTTCTTGCGAAAAGTCTCGTAGACCTTCCGCTCGCACGGCGACGCCCGCAGTTCGACGTCGGACAGCGACAAATCGTGGCGATCCAGCAGTTCGGCGACCTTGGCGGCCGCAGACAGCGCCTCGTCCTCGGTGCAGCCATTGGCGATGGTCTTCGAACGCAACGCCTGAATGCGGAGCTTCAGCTTGTCGAGTGCAGCTGGATTGGATGTCTGATTCACCGATCACCTGTCCGGGTAAACCCGACGGATAGAACCCGGTCGGATAGACCGGCGGAAGGGGTCTCTTGTCAACTGTATTGATCTTCGACTTTTTTCGAACGGACCTCACTCCTCCTACGTGCGGTGCACGACCTCGCGGCACTGACCATAGAATGCAGAGACGAGGCTTCACTACAATCGCGCTCTCGCTCGATTTCCACCGCAACTGACAAATCACTGTCGGGAGCAGACCACCACAAGCCGAACGGGGTTGCGTGAGCGCCTTGGCTTTGGCGGCGGCGTCGTGTTCACAGTATTTCGAGCTTGCAGCCAGCCGGCTTTGATCCCTGCGCTTGTTGAGGTTAGCCGCAGCAGAGTGGTGGATTGAAGGACGCACTGATCAAGGCCATCGATCGGTTTTGTGCCGCGACACATAGGGACTGGACCCGCTGTTAAGGTTTAGCGGTCAGGTTAACCCCAGCGAACGTTTGGCTGAGAGCGTCGAACTCGATATGACCTCGAATAGAGGAATATCCGAATGTCCAATAGAACCGCATTTCAAACTGCAGATGCAGACGAGCCCCACAACTTTTTTGATCTCGTCATTCCCCTCACCTTCAGCGCTGTAGCCCTCCTGGCCACAGCTGTTTCGCTGGAGGCGATTGGGTTCATCGCTTGGCAGCCAGCCACCTTTCTGGTTACCTGTATCTTTGACTGACGCGATTGGCTGGCATGAGCGAATTCGAAGGCCTCTCTGACCACTTCATTCCGCGGATGCACGAGTTCATTCGCCAAGAGGTGCAAGCAGATAGGCTAGCCGGCGCGCGTTTTGTCGGATTGCCAGCGAGGCTGCGCGCGGAAGCTCTTGCACGGGAAATCGAGCGACGCGGCTTGTTCTGCACGGCAATTGACTGGCCTCAGCATCTTGAGCCTGGAGCGGACAAATACGCACTGACCATTGGACACCGGAAGACGATCTAAAGCTCATCGTGCTCACGGCGCGACGCGTCCCGATGACCGGATTGCTCACCTGCCAGACCGCAATCGCAAATGTCGATCCGCGATCGACTGCGACTCCTGCGGACCTGCATCGTGAACAAGAGAATGCCAAAGCTCCCGCGTAGCGGCCTCGGTCTAACCAGTCCCCGGCCTCTCCAACCCGGGGCCGTCTCTCCATCAGCCTACCGCCGCGTTGCGCCTCGCGCAGCTAACTCCCGATCCAGATCTTTCAAGCGCTCAAGCAGGTTCTCGACGATCTCTATGCAATCGGAAGGTCCCAACGATTGCACGCCGCGCGCCGCTAGCTCGCGCTCCAACATGGCGGCTATAATGATTTGAATGCTCACGAATTCTCCGCCGACTTCGCCCCAGAGACGGTACGGCTCAACTTAGAAATGGGTTTCGCCAAAGCGAAAGGCCGCAGGGTGGTTCCAGCCCCCACTGCGGCCATCCCGGTCAAATTACAAACTGGTACTTAAATCTCGCCGGTGTTCTCACAGTAGAACACCGTGTTCCGAAAAAGGATTCCGTAAGACTACCGGAATTCGAGGTGGCCGGATGGTTCACTCGGGTGTGGAAATGGCACCGCTTCCTTACCAGCCCCCATGCTCATTGCGGATCAGAGCGCCGGGAGCGACGCTGGGCTGGTACGTAGACTTCCCAGATTCCGGAGGTCGCTACCGCCACAGCCGGCGCGTGACGTTGAACAACGCCGCAAGCGGGACGCCCACCAACACACCCAGCATGCCGTACGATGTGACCAGCAGCGCAGCGCTAAGCGGCCCTGCGCTTTTCGCAAATCCGTAAGCTGCGCCTAAGCCTCCCAGCGTCACGGCAAAGACGACCATGTTGCGGTCGTTGCGCCCCTCGATGTTATAGATCGGGGGCCTTTTGCGGTGAAGAACGGGAGGACCGAACGGCACCTTCGAGCCGCAATTTGGACAGGCCGACGCACTCGGTGAAACCGGGTGGTCACAGTCGTGGCAATCGATCAGCTTTTTGGTCTGTCCCATGCCGCAAATCGTAGCGGCGGAGCGGCCAGTCCACAAGTTCGGCAGCTACTCCCAGCACACCGTCCTGCATGACCACAGCAGGGCCGCTCTGATCCTCCAGCATTCTCCGCGCTTGACCGGCTTGAAAACCTGCGCGCCGCGCGGAAGGTTGACCAGCTCGGGACCTTTCTCGCCCACCATGGCGAGTCCACTCGGGGCCGAACTGGTGCCGCTTGCGAACATGGGAATGGAGAGGCCGCCCGCTCCGGCGCCGAGAGCGGCACCAGACCACGTGGGCACGCTGCTGGAGCCCGCGCTGCCACCAAGCCCAAGCAACGAACCCAACCGTTTTAGATCAAGCGCTTCTTCGACACAGAAAGACGGATTAGGGCACTATTGGACTAGGAGGTGGCGGAAGGGGGCCCGGTCAACCTCGCTGAATCGCTCGTCTTTTCCACCTGCGCCGAGAACAATCTACGGTCCTATCCACGGTTAGTCTCGCAACCTCACGGCCGAAGTTTTCGGCCATCTTAAGCAGCGCGCCGGCCTCGCCTCGCACCCTGCTCTCCTCCACCAGGTCGCGGCACAGTCGCTCCATTGCCGGGAGTTCGTCGGTGTTGTGCTGATCTCGCCCCATGCGGGCGATCAGACTCCCGCCTGTGCCCTCTCGTCAAGAGTCGCGCGTCGCCCACCTATCCACAACGTGCAAGCTGATGATCGCTATAGAGGTCAGCCTAACCGTCGTTCGACCGTCGAATGACGCCGTCAAACGTTCCAACCGGGCGCAAGCCGTAGCGCGCACGGACATCTTCCGTAAACCTCCGTCGCGCGAACTTCGAAGAGGCTTTCAAAGAGAAATCGCAAGCGATCGCCTCGTCGGCGATTACGTTTCAGGACCAATCTCGACCGAATTCCTTTCTCATCGCTCGGTACGCGCGCCTCTCGAATAGCTTCGTCACCGCTGCCATCACGCACCAGCCCGCGCCAAGCGCCAACGCGACAGCAATCCAGTCATTGGCCCAGCGCCAGTAGATATTCGAGGTCGAGATCACGAATATGACTGACACCGCAAGCGCGGTCTGGATGGGCCGATTGGCTCCCTCAAGCCAATCCGTAAAATAAGAACCAGCATAACCTGCAGTTGGAGGGGGCCGGCTAAACCGCCGCGGATGAATTATCGGTACATGGCGAGTTGACAAGCCGGTGATGGCCCCTCCAGCCACGCCCACGCCGAGGACGTACAGCCACCCCTCGTGAAAATCGAAAAGATGCGAGTTGACCAGACTGCTTAGGATATTTTGAGTTACAACCATTAGGCCAATCCAGTGCGTGAAGGATCGGCCAAAGAGGCAGCAAATGAGCGTACCACATTGCGAAAAGCAAAATGGCGCCCACAAGCCCCCATTGGACAGATCTGGTTGTGGGGGTTGCGAACCGCGTTGGCCCATTCACCCTCTTTGCCCTTCGCCGCATCTGCAAAGACCGTCTTCGTCGATCCCGTACCGTGACCAAAAACCGGCGCTTGAACTATCGCTTGGAAGGATGTGCGCCAATAAAAGAACCGCAATCCCTGTGAAGTCGCAAGATCGGTGTGGCGCTCGACTTCGTAATCTCTGATCGACAGCTCAACGCGCTGACGTAAGTTTGTCGACGTTGAGAAACCAAGTACCACCAAGCCGACTACCCCACATAAAAACAAAATGGCAGTCTTCCGACCAAGGTATTTCCAGGCGAAGAGTAGCAGCAGGGGTGGAAAATAAAGGAGCGCCGTGCGCGCTACAGCGACGATTGCCAAATTCGAAGCAAATCCCGCCAACAAAACGGTGCATCCGAGTGCAGCCATCACTTGGCGTTTCCTCAGTGAGTTTGCGAGGACTGGTAACAGCGCGAAAACGCAAAGCGCAAATTCTTGCGTTTGGTCGATGTAATTTCTGACCGGAACGCCTGGCGCCTCTGCCGTCCCGATCTTCAAGCCGGGCGCAAAGTAGACAAACCAAGAGAAAACCATGAGCGCCGAGCACGAGACGAGAAATGCAATGAAAGTCCACTCTGCGCGCTGCGAGCGTTGGAAATGATAGATCAGCAAAGGGAGAACCGCGAACTTAGCGACGGGCCCCAGCCCCTGCAGCATCCCGGTTCGGTCGACATCGGTCCACAACAGTCCAAGCACCGCGAGAGCGAAGAGGACCGCCGGCAAGAAACTTGCGGGTCTTAGGAAGGATTTCTTCAGCTCTTCCGGGTCGATCGTCGGAATCAGGACAACCAGCCAGAGAGCCAAGAAGATCTCAACAGCCGTTGTCGACCATGGCAGTGCCAGGGCCGCGAGCGCCGGGTACCAATCAACGCAGATAAGCCAAAAACGCGACTGCGGCCATCTGCCCGCCATTCGTAGCGCTGAAGACGACAATGAATGGCCCCCCGGCCAAATACACTATGCTTTTCTACAACCTTGGCAAGCGGTGGGCTTGTCGCCCATGAGATGCATGGACCCGATCGTGCCGCTTGTGCAAAGCCCGCCGGGGTGAACCGGCGGGCCCGATGTCGATCAGCGTCCGCCGGGCTTGCGATCTGCAGCACGGTCCGCTGCAACGCGAACCATCCGCCGCCCGATCCGACCAAGTATCGCGTGGACCTGCGTCGGCGCTGGCGATTGGCACGACAAATGAAAGCGCCAGAGCAACAAGCAAAATACGAGTCATTGCAAACGTCCCTAAGTTGAACGGGAGGCGCGATCGAACGCATCAGGCCGGGTCACGTGCAACAGAATGGACGTCATGAGCGCATGCACCTCACCCTCAAAAAAGGAAACCACCCGGCCGCCCGACGGCAATAGCTTGCAGCAGCAGGAACGCTTCGATGCCTTGTCCGCGAGTTCAACTCCGAACGCCCGCACGAGGCCCTCGACATGAAATGTCCTGCTGAGCTCTACGTCGCCTATGCCGGCCTGCCGGAGCTGACCTATCCGTTCCACGATCGCGAGGTCCTTGTAACCGCGTGCGGCCGCCTTTGCCTGCACCGCAAGCGGATCAACATCTCAACCTGCTGGCGGGCCAGAAGCTCGGCATCAAGGAGGTCGACGAGGGCATTTGGCTCGTCAGCTTCATGCACTATGATCTGGGATATTTCGACCTGGAGCAGAAAACCCTGCAACCTCTCGACAGCCCGTTCGGCACGAGGCTGTCACCCATGTCTTAGGTACGTTCCGTTACCCATGTCTTCGGGCCGGACACCTGGAGGTGGCGGAAGGGGTGTCCTGTCAACCTTCTTGAAGCTGCTGGGGTTTTCCGTCTGAGCCGCACGCGATCTACGGTCCCGACCACGGTTCTTTTGGCAGCTTCGCGGCCGTAGTTTTCCGCCATCTCGAGCAGCGCGCCGGCCTCGCCCGGCACCCTGCTCTCCTCCGCCCAGTCGCGGCACGGCCGCTCCATGCGCGCGAGCTCGTCGATGTCGTGCTGATGCTGCCCCATGTGGCCGCTCAGACTCCCGCCGTGCACTAAGCCGTCAAGAGTCGCCACCCGGAAATTTCCCAATACCGCTTTCGTCGAGCCGGCTGGATGATCGCGAAGTGAAATCATCGAAGCCAAAGCAGTGGACCGAGAGCGAACGAAAGAGGCTTGCCGCGATGGCACGTCGGCGCGCCGCGTCGGAAATTGCGGCAGTCCTCGGGCGGCATATCGGATCGGTGAAGCGGATGGCGCGAGAGATGGGCTTGCTCCTAAAGAAATAACAAGCGGCTCTCCCACACCCACGACACGCAGTAGCTCGCGCGCGCCTCGACCTACTAGGAATCGATAATTTGCGAGGTACTTACGATGCCGCTTTGATGGCGGCATGCACGCTCGCCGTCGATACACGAAATGGACCGGTCACTACCCGCCCCGCAGCCCCGCGGAATGGTTGGCTGACGGCCATGTGACCTGCAGCATCCAGTGCCTTAACGGCCGTTGCGATCGCAGGGTCGACGTGCGGCTCGACACACTCCCGCAGGATCAGCCGTGGTCGCAGGTCGGCTTGCGCCTGGTCTGCTCAGCATGCGGCGCCGCAGGATCTGTGCATATCGTCCCGAACTGGCATGACAGTCGCGGGCAACTCAGGCCAAGCATGGGCTTGAGGTTTTGACTCCAGCGATGAAGCACGTCACCGAACGGCCTTTTGCCGAGCCAGAAGCCGCAGCCCGCAAGCTGCTCGAGCTCGCCGCCGGCATCGAGCCGGTCCAGGATGGCCGCATCCACATTGAGAAGATCAACTACCCCTTCCTCTACACGCTCAAGGCAACCGGCGCGGAGTTCGGCGCTGGCATCAGGTGCGCTGTCGAGAAGGGATGGCTGGAGCTGCATGAGAGCGGCACTTATGTGCGGTTGCTTACGCCCGGGCAGGACCTCCTGGCACCCCGTTAGGAACTGGCCGGGCTCATTCTACTTAATCCGCGCTGGCTCGGTGCCCTGAGCTGGCGGAGCGGCCCCGGCCTTACCCCGAGTCTCCCCAAGACGGGGCCGTCTCTCGGCTGGCGACCACGCAGCTGGGAGCATCCGCTCTGGCTGGTTTTCTGGCTGGTTTTTTGGGAGGTTCGCTCGCGCTCACGGGCAGGCTGGGACGCTAAAGCGCTGGCCTAGCTGGCGGCATTCTTCCTGACGGTCGACACAGCTTCGATGAGGACCGGGCACTTTTCATATTCCTTAGCATCGCCCGCGACGGTACCGCGAAGCTCCCTACATTCGCCGCCGTCGAAGAACCACTTGTCTCTGCCAATGGCGACGATCACTTTGCATTTTGGGCAATGCACCTGCATCCGCCTATCATGCACTCAGAGTCGGTGCATTTCCAGTCACAACCTCAGCGAGTTTGGAAACGAAGGCTGATCCAATTGCGCATCAGAGCGCCGGAGCCTCAAAACTGAAGGTCGCAGGAACGGCTATAAGGCTGCTCCTGCGACCGACGCCGCGACGTTCCGCACGATCGACACGGCACCCGCGGTGCTAGCACAGGCGGGCCATCTCTCCCAAGCTCCAGCACATGAAAAACCCGCCGGCTCCGGTAGCCGACGGGTTCTCAATGCCCATGCGTACCGCGGTACTCGCCACCAATCCGCGATGCGAGATCGTAAGGCGGTATCTATTGACGTCAGGTTACCGCCTGAGCCGGCGATGCGTCATCAGGCGCTGACGGTCGCGCTTTCGGTGGATCCGGCGCCGCCGCTTCATTGGTCATGCTCATGCGCTGCGGGCCGGCTTCTCCTGCTCCCGGCTAACAGAACTTCCGCATGGACCTGGAACAGACCATCGCTCGCCGCGGCCGCGCCGGTGGATGAAAAGTTCAAACAGGGCAAAATCGCCGACAGGCATGGCGCGAGCACCGTGGAGATAAGTACTTGGAATTAGGCGGCATACGTTACAATGGGACGACCAACTTTCGGCTATCGTCAGAGCTCGAGCCGCGGTCGAAAATAGTTGGAGCTTAAAGCATCAATCTGTACGCTAAGGCCTTCGCTAGCGATCCATGTAGAATGCGACCGACATATTCGTGTCGCGATTCCGCAAAGTCTCCGCCTCAATCTGCGCTGCTTCACGGAAAGCGTGAACTGAATGTCACCTTGCTCTACCGACAAGATCGCGCTCTTCATCGATGGAGCCAATCTCTACGCGACGGCAAAAACTCTGGGCTTCGACATCGATTACAAGCGCCTGCTGAAGGAGTTTCAGAGCCGCGGGACGCTACTTAGGGCGTTCTACTACACCGCGATCATCGAGGATCAGGAGTACTCCTCGATCCGGCCGCTGATCGACTGGCTCGACTACAACGGCTATACCGTCGTCACCAAGGCGACCAAGGAGTTCATCGACGCCTCCGGCCGCCGCAAGGTCAAGGGCAACATGGACATCGAGCTCGCTGTGAACGCCATGGAGCTCGCCGAGCACATCGACCAGATGGTGCTGTTCTCGGGCGACGGCGACTTCCGCTCTCTGGTCGAGGCCGTTCAGCGCCGCGGCGTGCGGGTCACCGTGATTTCCACCATCGCGAGCCAGCCGCCGATGATCGCCGACGAGCTGCGCCGCCAGGCCGACGTCTTCACCGACCTCGTCGAGCTGCAGTCCAAGCTCGGTCGCGACCCGTCCGAACGCCCTGCCCCGCGTGATCGTGAAGCGCGGGGACACCTGCCAAAATTCTTGCAGGAGCCGAAGGGAAACGACCCACACGAGTAGACCCTGAAGGCGGCGCCCACATTCCGCAAGCGCGGCTCGCGGTAGGCATGTTTGTCGCTTGAGATATGTTGGCGTCGGCTCGATGTCGCTTGCATGAAAAGGGCGGCATCCGGCATTATGTTTTTGCTGGCGAAGCGAACCTGCTGTGGCTCTGAAGAACCCCGACGCTATTGCCGTCATCGTGACCGCCCTCCGGCTATCTCACGGCGACGAAGCTGCACGAGCCATGCTGGTCGGCGGCATGAGCCTGGCCGTGCTGATAGAAACGATGTTCTCCGCACCGATCGGGCGACGCGATGCCGTTCACAACATCACACGCGCGTTGGACGACTTCGCCATTTCGCCCGAACTCGGCACGGTCTGGCACCTTCGCTACGTTTACGAAAGTCATGGCTCGTTTCGCGTCGTCGACATGGAGATTGCGACGCCAACCGGCACGCTGTCCAGTAAAGACGTCTGGCTTCGTCTGCTTGTCTAGCTACCTCGCCACCTCTGCAATTTGGCCGGTGCTGTCGACGATTAGCGAGCGCGCGGTGCGTTCCTTGACGGCCTTGTAGGTCTTTATCTTTCCGGCTGGTAGTTCCTGGATGTGCGAATAGCCGGCGGCGCGAAGCTTAGCGATGATCTCCTCCGACGTCAGCGATCCCCAAACCAGTGCGAGGGCAGCCTGACGAAAGATCGCAGCACTTTTCCTCCTTCACTCGCCGCCATTGGATTGGCTTCTTAGCTTAGCCGCTGACCGGCCCCGACAAGTCTCCAGGCCCGCCTCTATTGCCGCGATGCTTTCGGCAAAATAGGTCAAGATCATTGACGCGTTGGCAAGGGTGGACGCAGTCCTAGGGCCATTAAGCCTGACGTGTTGAAATCCGCTATTTACCGATGTTAGTCTTCTACTTTTACTACTCGCGCTATTTGCTCTGACGCCATCCTGATAGTGCTTTTTTGTGTTGGGGAGGACATTTATGCGAGGCTCTCGCGCAATCCTTTACGCCGAACGACTTAGCGACCTCACTTCTCAGCTCTCAGAGTTGGAAGATCTTCGAGATCTGGTCGAAGAAGCTGAACGAAGCGCCGGCGGTGTGCCTCCGTTACGCTTGGCACATCCTCCGTCACGCCGCGTTCGACGTCGTGAACGGGGCGCTTTATCTGTTCGCCTCCGTGGCCACGCGCCACTAAGCCGGAATGCAGGAGCTATCAGCCTCCCTGACAACGACAACCAAGTCGATTGGACTTTGTTGGAGCCATTCCCCGACGGGTGGTGGGCTTCCTCCTAAAGCCATTTGAAGCGCTCACTCGACGAAGAAAGAGATCGATCCAATGCCGGTGGGCTACCCACCTTGCGTTCGCCCTTCGGTTGCGATTGGATCGTCATTTTAGGATTTAATCCAATGGCGATCCACTTGCTCGTGGCGAAGGTTCTCAGGGACGAGCTATCTTCAAGGGGCATTCGATCATTAACCGCCGAAGAGTCCGAGGCGATCGCTGCTCGCATTTTCGAGCGGATTACCGAACTCGAGCTGGAACTTGCCGCCCGGGGTTTCAACAGCGGCGACCATACGCCAACGTGACGACCCGAGCAGCATGTCTGTCTACGATCCTCTCCCACACGCTGCTGCGAACGCAGCGCTCATTGCGGCGATCAGTTTGTGCATTGCCAACCTCCAACGATCAAGAAGATTAAACTTCTCCGCGCAGAGGCGTTAGAGGTCCTTGCCGATCGCATCTTGGAACAATGCCCTTCCACCATGATTGCCGCTCGATGAGGTGGCTCATTGGCATCCTGGCGGCGTTCCTGATCTGCCTCTTCATCTACGCCGGGTCAGCCTTCGTTTCGGTCTTGGGCCTGGTTTCGGCCGTGCGAAGCGCAGACGCCGCTCAGGTGATCGTCCGGACGAATCTGCCGCGGGTCCGCCATTCAATCGTTGATCAGATTGTGTCAGCTTACCTTGATCGAATTGGGCAAAGCCGGCCGGTGCGCCCGTTCGAACGGATGGCAATCAACGCATTCGGTGCGACAATTGCCGACGATCTCGCGGTCAAGCTCATGACACCAGAAAACTTGTCCGTTCTGTTGAGCAGCGGCAACGTCCGGAACGCAGCGGAAAACATCACGTTTGGGACGATGTCGTCGTTGGCCGAGCTCGACGTCTCGAACATCTTTGTTCTCGCAGGACGGATAACACTGGTGAAGCCGGTCGAGTTTGCGGTGAGGCTCGGAGAAAGTCAGGACGCCGGGAGCGTTAGCCTGCATTATGAAACGACGACCTGGAAGCTGTCCGGCATCACGTTGCCGCCAAAGGTCTTGTCCAGCATGGTGGACCGGCTACCGACGCGCTGAGCCCACCACGTTCAGAGAAGAAGCGAGGTTCGCGCTCTACTCAGCGCCACGTGCGACAACCAGCCATTGCTGGTGTGCGGGGAAGGCCTTGATGCCGGAGACGAGTTCGTCTCCTGGCAGATGAAACGCTCGCCTCGGACTTTCGAGCTCAAGTAGTCCTCCGGCGGCGCCCTTCCTTCAGCCTAGAATGATAGTTTCAACTCTCAGGCAGGGCATGCACCTGTAGGCATAGGCTGCGGGCAGGTTTGCAATTGCCGGCAGCGACGCGAGAAACTCCATTGGACGCTGACATCTGTTGCAGATGAGGGTTGGTGCCTTGTCCGTGCCACCGCCTTGCGCCATTGCTGGTCCGCCAAAAGGTGAGAACGGTAATTCCAATGGCCGGCGTTTACACCTCCGGACGACTACCGGGAGGGCCGTATCGAAAATAGGCCCCGCCAGCGTGAGCCGCTATTGCTGCTGAACCGAGACTCAGTTTTGATTTCCATCATTGCGGCCAAATTGCTTGCGGGAGGCGATCGTGAACGGCGAAGCCGGATGCACCGTTTGTAGCCAAGCTCGACTGCTCAAAGCTGTTTTCCCCCAAAGGCTACGAACTCAAGCGTTATGAATGCGCTATTTGCGGCAGCGATCTGTGGCTAGTTACGAGAGTGTCCCGACCATCCGCGCCTAAGCAGCAAGGCGGAGGATCCCGCCGAAGTACGCGGCTCAAGACCATCGAGCTGCCTTGAAAGGCGCCGCTCCTGGCGCAGCTAATCAAAAACCGAAAGCCCCGCCAGCGTGACTGGCCCCCGCAGCTTTTCCATTTCTGTACGATCAGCCGCGGCGTTCCGATTGCCATTGGAGAATGAGAGTTCCCGCGCACCCGCAGGGCGGCCGCGACAGGGCGCCATTATGACACCGATCGCTCAGACCTCCCCTGGCGGCGTCAATTCACTCGCCGCCATGCCAGCTGCACCGGGGACACGACCCCGACCTCGCACGAAGCCATTTCCCGGCTCCGCGAAATCTTGCTGAAACAGAGGGGGTCGAAAGTGGCGGAATCGAACACGGGGATGCGACATGCTAGTCCTGATGAACCTGATCTGGCGGCGCCTTGCCTACACCATGCTGGCCGGTATGCGGTCCAAGCTTGTGCGCCAATGACCAGAAGGGCGGCCGCGTAAGAAGCATCCGTGCCGCGTCTGCCAGCCCGCCCCGGAGCCCTCCCCTTGGGCGCCGCGACTTCAACCGCCCCTTCGTGAGAAAGGGGCTTTCCGTTAGACTGCGAGCGTCGAAGCCGCGACATCCCGCGGCGATGGCACCCTCTTCCAGGGGTGCGCATTTCATTGTGTGACTCATCTTTCAGTCAGGCTTGCCAAGAAGCGGCCCCAGGACGGGAAACCTGAAGCCGAATTACCTTCCCTCCGCGCCAGGCTGATAGGCGAACAAGGCTCGAGCACATGTTTTTTTTGGGGGGCTAGACCGGTCCTTGCTATCCCGAACAGGCCAACCAAGTGAACCAGCGCGTTCGTTTACCCACCTTGCGCGCCTGCTGAGCCGCTAAGGGCCGGCCATTGACTCTCGGCGACATGGCCGTGAATACCGGCATACGGCTTCAGAAGATCACCTTTGGTGAGATGCGCGAGATGGCCGAAGCGGCTCCTGATCTTCTGCCATTGGGCTCGCAACTCCTTGGCCGGAGAGGTTCGCTTGTCTGATGTCGAGCCGCGCTTTGTGCGCTGGATGCGGCAACCGAGGGGCTGAGGTCAGGCCGGATTTCAGCAGCGGCAAGCCGGCCAAATTTGCGATCTCGAACGCCCGTTAGAGGAACGAACGCGCAGAGGAAAAATTGGAGGGTTTGCTAGCTGTCTCCTTCGAGCTGGCGGAGCGGCCCCGGCATTAATCCCCAGGCACCCCAGCCGGGGTCGTCTCTTTTGGTTTGTTGGGCATCTAGTGAGGAGACACGAGAGCCGCCACGCTAAAGGCCACCACACAGGCGGCGGCCAATGACCAGAGCGTTATTCTGATATCTTTGGGCATGTCGGCTAACGCCAGGAGTTGAACCGAGTTCCTGGCCGGAGTGCTAGGGCCCGCCAGCGTGAACCGGCGGGCCTTTGATCAGATCACTGTGGAGGCTTCTTCGTCGCGGTTGGCGGCTTCACTGTGCCGCTCTTCGGGGGACCATAATTCGCTGAGCCACGAGAGCCATAGCCCCCAGCCTTGCCATCCATTTTGTTAGCCGATGCTGGCGATGTCATGAAGCCGGAGGCGATCATGGCGCCCCCGAATGCAAGAATTACGAACAGGGCAAAAGCTCTCATAATCGACATTTGCTGCTCCAATATGCATTTTGAAAAAGCCGTCACGTCGAGATGTACGTAGTTCGAGCAACCTATCCCAGACCAACCTTGCCAGCGAGTCTTTCCTCGGGCAGAGGCCCGCCGGGGTGATCCGGCGGGCTTTGTAATTTCATCAAACGAACTGAACCTTCACACTCCACGCCCATACTGATGAGTATCCGGGATTTTTTGCTAATCCCAATCTCGGGGCTGGATTGGACAAACGCCGCCGGGACAAGGTATTTTTTGCCCGGCGGCGTAATTTGCGGCGCGCGAGTTGGCGCTTGGAGTACCCATGAACATCCGTTCTGGTCTATTGCTGGCCGCGATTTGCTGCGCATTCGGAAATGCTTGCATTGCCCAAGAGGGGTCGGTGGGGCCAGACGGGCTATATCAACCCCTGCCCGAGACTTCCCCGCCCAACCAACGGACCCGCAAGCGTGCCAACGCGATGGGGCCAAAACCGTCGTCGGTGTCTAAGCCGATGACTTGGGAAGAAGAAAACGCCCGACAGCAAGCGGATGAAAATCAGCTAAAACGGAAGATGAATCTCTGCCAGCGCTGTTGAGCGACAACATCCCTAGAGATCCCCCACGAGGCGCAGTAGTTCGGGCGTGTTTGGGCCTACCAGATATCGATAGTTTGCCCGGTGCCTAAGATGCCGCTCTGATGGCGGCATGTCCGCCCCCACCACTGGGCGTTTAGGCAGTGGCAGCGACTTATCTCCTGCTCCTCAAAGGGAAAGTAACAGCCATAATGAAAAAGCCCCGGACGATGCCGGGGCTTTGTTGTTTGATCGTCAGACCGGATCAGTACCTGACGCCCGCACCGGTCCAGTTAAAGCGGTAGACCAGCGAGGTGGAGACCGTCTGGTTCCAGCTGTTGGCGCGGATGCTGTTGCCGACCGGAGCGTTGCTTACGTCGAACAATTCGTCCTGGGTCTTAGCATTGTAGAACGCCGAGCGGTACTCGGTCTTCATGAACCAGCCGGGCGAAGAGATGCCGAAGAAGTTTAAGCTATTCTCGACGCCGCCGCCGATGAACCAGCCGTTGCGGTTGTAGCTGTTGAGGTGGGCACCGACCGGGACGCCAGCGAGGTCAGTGAAGTTGGTCTGGCCGAAGTGGGCGCCCGAGTAACCGCCGTTGACGTAGGTGAGAACGTTCGGAGCGGCCAGCCAGCCGAGGCGGATACCAGCGGCCCAGGAGTCTTCCAGCTTCTGGCTGCCAGTGATGCCGAAGATCGGATCCTGGATGGTGGCGCGGATGCTGCCGAACTGACCGTCCGCGAATACACCGGCGACCCAGGTGCCGCTGAACTGCCAGTCGTAGCCAAGGCCAACGGTGCCGAACCAGCCCGAACCACCCTGGCGCTGGGTGATGGTCAACGGTGTGCCGGTGGCCGTATCCACAACGCTCTGGTCGGCATTCGAGAGACCGCCGCCGCCGCCGCCGAAGATGTAGAAGCCAGTCCAGTTAGCGACCGGAGCCGGCATCGGCGCCTTCACGTAGGGACGGGCGCCAAGGTCAGCGGCTGAGGCCGAGCCGGTCATCGCCGCAATGGCGGCCAGCGCGAGCAAAGTCTTTTTCATCTTCATGTCCCCAAGTGGAAGCGGTCAATATCTGATGGCGGTAACCTAGACGCATCCGTTAGAAATGCTGTAGCTCGGCGGCCACAGTGACGGACAAACTCCTAGTGATGCTGACAGGGGATGAGGCAAATATAGCCGATTTGGTCCGCGATAATCCGGCGGCAATATCGGCCTATCTAACTGAACAATTTGCAGAAAATGACCTATTAAAGGCAAAGAACGCGCTTAGCGTGGTCATGAAAGCCCAGAACGTCCAGATATTGGCGCGAGACGCTGGTTTGCGGAGAGACGCTCTCTACAGGACGTTTGGAGGCCGAATCGACCCGCGGCTAAGCCGAATCGTCAGGCTGTTTAGCGCAATGAACGTAAGGGCCTGCGTTGTGCCTGTGTCTGGCAGTGACAGCCCAGACGGGGCCGCGGCTCGCCTGAGTGAGGCTTTCGCTTGCGAGAATCCGGCGGATGCCATTCGAGGACTCAGCAGCGTCGTGAAAGCGCAGAACGTGACGGCGCTTGCGCACAAACTCGGGATGTTGCGAACGAATGTCTACAAGACATTTGGCGGGAAAGTTGACCCGCAGCTAAGCCGGGTTTTTAACCTCTTCACCGCTTTACAGGTGAGATTCGTGATCGAGGGCATGCAGCCCAAGGCCAGGGCTCCTCGTCCGAAACTTGGTCGTCCGCGAAAGATATCCCATGCCTCCCGCGACTAGATGCGCGCCTTGGAGACTGGGGAAGTTCAATGCGGCTGCCGCTGACAGCCGTAGGAACCTAGCATCACTACCCGGCTTGCTGTCTCGCTGGCTCTTTTCTTCGAGCTGGCGGAGCGGCCCCGGCCTTTGACCCCCAGGCAATCCAGCCGGGGTCGTGCCGCGCGACCTTGCCTTACTTGGCGGGGCTTCCTTGGGAACATAAAGCTGCGTCCAGAGTCTGCCCAGGTAGCGGCGAGACGTGCCTATGACAACAAGACAAGATTCCGTCCGATGTCCCAAGTGCGACCGACCGACACGGGTTATAGAGCGCATTTGGAACTCAAAGCCACCCGGCTTCCTCCGGATCTTCGAATGCGAATGCGGCGAGGTGGTCTGGGAAGAACAGCCACATGAGGACGTGGAGGCAGGGCCTTGAACAAGGCGCCCGCCCTACGCACGCCGATGGCCGGCAGATGAAGATTGCCTTTGGCGATATGCGCGAGATGGGATTACGCGGCGTCCTGGTCTACCGCCGCTGCGGTCACAGCGTTGCTCTCAGCGCCGATCGCTGGCCGGACGATGTTCGCTTGTCTGATATCGAGACGCGGTTTGTGTGCGCCGCATGCGGCAACCAAAGGGGCTCAGGTCAGACCGGATTTCAGCAGCGGCAAGCCGCCTCAGTTTGCGAGATCGAATGGCCGTTAGCCACACCGGAAATTCAGGCAAGCCCCGCGAGCGTGACGGCGATACCGCGCGGCCTTACTCCTTCGTCTCAGTCCAAGTCTGTGCACCGCATTCGCACTTGAACATGCGCACTATTTTACCGTTCTGCGGGTTTAGCATCCTCAACACCGATCTTGGCTTCCTGCCGCACTCGCGCAGGGCTTTGCCGGGTTAGGATCAAAGCTCGAAAAAACTTCGTTCTTGAAGTCACGTTCCACTACTATCACCACGCCGTTGAGCGACACAAAGTACCATAGTGCACACTCGTTCCAAATGATGACCCCAGAAGAATATCTCAAACTGGCGTATCGATGTCGGATCGCGCTGGAGACGGTAAAGGATGCATTCGCACGCCAGCACCTCGAAAGCATGGAACGGAGCTACCGGACGTTGGCCGATAGCGAACGAGCGCTCCGGAAGCCTGGCTGGCTCGCCGACGCGCTGGCCCAGCGCGCGGTCGACAGCGACGATGAAGCGGGCCGCCCTTGAGGGCTTCATCAGCGCCAAAGGGGCCACCGGGAATTGACTCGCGATTGAGACTCCATTCGGCGCATACTCGTTCCATCATCGGCATCCGCACCGAGGCATTACCGGTGACTGAGAGTGTTGGGCTCCCGCCTTGAGGGAAGCACCCATGACCCAATCTGAACACCTGCCGCCCGCCTTTGCACCCATCGCATTGCAGCGCCCCGCCTGTCCGAGGTGCAAATCTTCGATGATGCTGGTCAGTATCGAGCTAGAACGCCCAAGCGTGGACTTGCATACGTTTCAGTGCGCTGTCTGCACCACGTACTTACGACCCTTGCCGCGTGCGAAGATCCTATGCATTCCAAAGTGGGCCGGTGCCTTCAAGGCGATTTGCCTCCGCCGAAATAAGGTTCTGCGTGAATGAACCGGCGGCCTTGCCGGTGGTAATCGCGCGAGCGGCGGACGGAATAGGACCAATGTCCTTGTTTTGGAGCGTTGAGATCGGGATTCATGAGCAACGCCCGTGCCAACCGATATCGCAGATTAGCCCTCGCTTCTGGCGACAAGGCTAACGTTGACCTGCTTCTTAAGCTCGCAGATGAATGCGATCGAGGGATTCTCTGCATCGCTGAATGGCGCTTAGCTCCCTACACAAGCGCGCAATCCCCGAAGGCGGCCGACGAAAGGTTGCATTCTTTTGCGTGGGAACCTTCAAATGACGGTCGTTGAAAGTGGTTCTTATTCCGGTCGAACGCCCGAGTCTAACAAGCCGTCACAAGCAGCAACGTTTGGCTGCGTTGCCAATCTTTTCCCAAAGTCGGCTCAATCACTTTGAGAGGAGTGCCAATCGCCATAGTGGCACCGGCTGCCACCAGAACAACGGCTGTCAGTGCGAACATTCGAGAGGTCGTCCAATTAGCATTCATGGCGCTTCCCTCCACCTGAAGCGCGCACACTATGCTTGGCGATATCTGCCACTTGTGAACTACTTCACACGATGCGCATCACACCCGCGTGCAGGGGGCCCGCCAGCGTGAACCGTACTCCTTCCTACTTTCGCGTAAATACTCAGGCTGAAGGTGAGTAAGTGATCCACATTGTCGCCTGGACCTGGCAGGAGCGGCTCCGAACCGTGCCTTTCATGGTTCCATTTTGATTGTAGCGTCAACCTTATTCAACCATAGCGTTGGTGGTAAGCGGCTCGATGGGAGAAATCGATGCTCAACAACATCGATCGCAGCGCGAAGCTGGCGCAACTGTCGCCAACAGGTTGGGCTTTCTGTTTCGGGCCTGTTTCTTTTTGTATGGTACTGTGTCCCTTGGTGATCGGACGCCGCTGCGTGCTCGGTCTTTGCGGGTTTCAATCGACGCAGAGCCAGCGCGCCACGCGGCCCGCAATCGCGGACTGGCGGACACCTGTTTTTCCACACACGCGACGCGCAGTAGCTCGCGCGCGTTTCGCAGCGACGGCGGTGGTTGCCCTTAATCTCTCCGCCGCTCAGCCCGAGCGTCGATATACAACACCGACGCGAATGTGACGGCTAAAGCCAAAACGGCAATTCCGCCAGTAACCAAAAAGCCTGCCACCATAGCGCGACCGGTATTTCTGCGGGTCTCGGGGCGGCAATTCACGTTGTGGTACAAGCCTGAAACAAATAGGCATAAACGGCGCAATTCCTCACGGATGTCGCACCTCGGTTACAGCATTTGCCCATTGGAGTTGCTAGCTGTGCGCGGTCAGCGGAGGTCCCAGCATGTCAGCCGATTTCGCTCAGAGCCGCAAATGGAACGAAGACCCCGCGAAGGTGGCCCCAGATCAGGTCCGCACGGTCCGTCCTCATCCGCCCACTTCCAATGTGGCCGAGGCGGCAAACTCTGCGGACGGTCCTTCTGATTACTTGCCCGGCAAATGGAGCTGGGGGCCGGCGAGGTCTTCAATCGACTGGTAGAGAACCTGCGCCGCACAGGATGCTCTCGTGCTTCCGCTCGGTGATACTACCGCCTACGCTCCGCCCGAGCGTCGAGATATTTCGCCGCTACGAACGTGAGGCCTAGAGCCAAAACGCCTACGCCGCCGGTAATCAACAGCCCTGCCATCATAGGCGCCAGTATTCTCGCGCAGGCACCAGGACGGCAATACACCAATAGTAACGAATTGAAACAGCTAACCCGGCCGTGAACGGACCGGCCGCAACGGCCCAACTGCACCTTTCTCGTTTCTGACACCCCGGATGGCTATCCCGCGATAGGCCCAATCACGGTTCGGGGACGCCCATTCTTTTTTCTGAGCGGTTCGGGTGGGGTGCCGGAGCAATTCAAGAGCAGGCCCGTGTTGCACAAGCCGTGCGCGATCGAAAATGCTAAGCCGGACTATCGACGCGATCTGGCCGAACCGGCAGCCTGATGATGCTCAAGGGTAAGGCGGCGGACGAGGGGCCAGGCGTGCGAAGGCGCCCAAAAGAGGTGAGCAAAATTCGCGACGGCACCGTGTTGGTCATCGTTTCGGTCATCCCGCGCCCTCCTCGTATCGCCGTCACTGACCGCAACGCTCGACGCCTCCCGCTTCTAGCGATCTGTGAAGGGAGCCAGGATCGCCCTGTACGTCGGTGACGATCTGATCGCAAAATTGGAAAATTCTATTGTCTTTCAAGGCTTCGACGCGGTGGCGAACGCGCTAGACAGCTGTTGCAAAACTAGCAACCCTATGCCGCGCCATCTCGGCGCCGGTGGCATCAACCACGATTACGAGCGTGCCCGCATCACGGTCATATGCGGGATCGCTGGCGATGTCCCGAGCGACGCGGGCGCCGTACTGAACGGCTAGCTCAGCGGAGCGAAATAGCTCCCCCACATCGTCCGCCAGTGTCTCGCCGTCGTGTAAAATCGGGAAGTAGTATCGTCGCATAGCCGCGGCCCTCGTCCTTGAGCCGCGATCATGCCCACACGTCGGGACAGCGCGCATCTGTCAAAAACGGCAGGTCCTGGGAAGCGGATCACCGGGCGCCCTCCTCCACAGCCCCCCGTCGCGTGTGGCGTCGGTGACCCGCAGCAACAACGCTCGGCCCGCTAGACAGCCTGGTAACACTCCCCGACCTTGTCCCGCGGGGCACTTGGCTGGCACCGACAACCTACCAGAGCCGCCTCAATCGGCTTTGAACACCACGCCGATGCGAGTATCACTGGACCAAACGAGACGACAATCTCTGATAATACGGTCTCTTTCCAACATCATCTTGAATGTGGCAGGCATGTGCAGCTTCGTCGATAACTCGATCCCAGCACCGTCCTCCGAGATATTGAACACGCGGCAACGTCGGCTGCCGCCATCTCCAAAAATGTAGGCTGCTAAGTCGACCTCCGAACGATCGTTCTTCCGGCGATCGGACATGATTATCCTTGTGTTGACGCGGCTGTCTCGGGTCCTTCATTGGTCGAGACTATTTCAAGCAATCTAAACTGCCTCGCGATCCGCGTTGCCAAGCCCGACCGCTCTTTAGCCAGCTCTCTCTCACAGTCGGATACGTCGTGTCCGTCTCGCTTAAGGACCTCGATCAGGATTATTTGGCTCTGAACATAGATCACCTTGTCAGCGATCTCTCGCGTCACACAGCCAACTCGTCATCATTATCTGATGGCACGGCGATCTCCTTGGTCAGACTGATCACGCGCAGAAAGGCGCTATTTTGCATGCCCAATACTTACAGATCGTTACGCGGGTACCCGAGACTGCCTTATCTTGGGTCGAGGTTACACGTGTCCCTGGGTTTGCGAGCGCGAGTCGGGCGACGTCCACGCTCCTGAACTTATCGTTTACGATCTTGACTTACGATGACGCTCCGCAGCGCTTTTGCTGGCATGAACGATGTCCAACAATCGACAAGAGATCCGCCCGTGGTCGCGCGAAGAAGAAGCGCGACTGCTTGCGCTACACGACGAGGGCATGACTGCGACCGAGCTCGGCGAGCGCTTGGGTCGCAGTCGCCAGGCCGTCTACGGTCGGTTACAACGTTTCCGCAAGCAGCGAGGCCGAGTAAGCCGCACCAACGGACGCGCCTTTGCCCAATGGATCGGTTAACCGAGAGTCCTCCCCCGCCCTTCCCATCTTCGCGTCTTTGACTGCAGCCGCAACGCTTTTTGGGTTTGTCGTTTCTCTTCATCGACGCAATGCTTGATGGATCATCGGACTGGTTTCAGAAAGGAAGAAAGCCCGCCAGGTGCGTTAGCTAGCGGGCGTCCAGCCGGAAGTCGCAGCGAGTTCACCATTGCGACCGACGAATATGAACGGAACAAGGTTTACACTTTGTTAGCGGTGGCTGCGTAGCGTGTTGCTTGGGACGGGGCCGTGGGGGACATACGCGGCCTTGTGCTCGGGGTGAGAGCCCGCCAGCTAGCCAGCCCCGGCGGCGCTCTCCCTCAGCATAGATGGTTCGGATTTCATTACTAATTTGAATTGTGATTTAGATCATATTTCCCTTGCCCAATGGCCCGGTATGCTGCCCCACCGGGGCTGGCTCCATACCTCACTTAGATCTTTTCACCCGGCATTTTTTGACAATGAGGCCGCAGCGGGCCCCCCTGCTGCGGCCTTCGTTTACGGTGCTTAGCTCTAGGATCAACCCGGCTGGCGCCATTTCATACGAGTGCTGATTGCCCTTGGAGAACGGATTGTGCCCAAAGCAAATTGCCTGATCGTTCGTGCTGCCGGAAGACAACTGGACCTTTTACGCGGCGAAGCGTCTCGCATAGCGAGAGGCAATAATGTCGATTGGTGGATTGATCGCGCGGAGGTCGGAGCTCGTTTCTGGTTCGAGGATGCAAAGGCAAAAGAGTCATTCGCTCTCGCGTGTGACAACCTCGGTATTTCCTGCCAAGACGGCTAGTCTACAGTCCATGCTGTAAGCCGATCGCAGTCGGAAACCATTCTAGCAGCGCTAATCCGGCCCCGTACCTGGAGGTCCGCACCTTCGATCCAAAGCACGGGAGCCGAGCGCGTCGGCGCCGCCGCCGACAGCGGGGCTTATGAAGCACGCATCTGTGAAGGGAGCAACAGAGTTGGCGTAGTTCGATCAGCGCTCGAGCAGCCATTGCCCCGGCGGTGCCTTGCTTTTCTCGATGCTGGAGGTATGCGGTCCTTAGCTCGTTCACCGATGACATGCTGACGCCTACCAGCTAACGAGAAGGCCGCCCTCTGAGGCGGCCCCTCGCTTCCGCTCTCAGCCGAGTGGCACGGCTTTCCCGACATCTGCGCGGCGCGTCTGGCCCTCGGGCCAGTCGTACATCTGGACGCCGTGAACTACGCTGGGGCGGTGCTACGAGGCGACGGTGGAGCAACAAGGGCGCGCGACGAGCGGCACCCGCCAAGAAAATGGATGGGTTCAATCCCGACACTCTGTAGCTGAGCGACGGCCGCTAGGGCAGCTTCGTAGCTAATCACCGTAGCAATTTACACGCAGCTTCACTGAAGCGCCAAGAAGCGTTGCCCTCGCAGCATCTTGCGACTGATGGTGAGGAGGAGTGGATATCCTCTAACTTCCGAAGTTTGGAAGTTTGGGGATTATCGACAGAAGCACTCGGACCGAAAACGTTCCGCGAGCCTCCTCCTGGTCGCAACAAAGCGCCCGCCAGGTCCAGGTTAGATGTGCTCCGTGCCGCGAGCTCGTCGAAGTCGCTCATCCAGTTTCGTCAGCCGAGTTTCCTTGCTCGCTTGATGCTTGCATCCGGATGGAACGTTGGATGTTGCACCCGCATTAAGAGGCGTCGGCACACTTGCCGGCACACAAGAGGAGACTCATCAATGAGGAAGATTTATCTAGGAGTACCGATCAGCGCCGCATTGTTGGCTATCGGTGCATTCGCAAACGCACAAGGAACTTCGACGGGTGGGTCGAGTGGTCACGATCTCAAACAATGCTGGGACGTGGCTAATAGGGTGGTTCGGGACGTTAGCGGCGCCACCGCAACTGGACCATCCGGAAATACCACTGTCGGCGCAACAACATCACCCGGGTCAAGCTCTGGCACTTCTTCTTCCGCTGCTTCTTCCGGCACGAGTGCCAACGCCAATGCTTCCTCGCGCCCAGCAGGAATGCCCGACTGCTAAGCGATCCGATCGCGCCCGTAAAAGTGCTGATCCTGGTACTCCCCCGTTCAACGGGGGTTTTTTTGTCGCCGAGACGGCTCCCCAGCCGCAAGACAGGGTAGACTTCGGTAAGAGGCGCTGACATTCACTGCCGTGCCCGGTAAGTATTCCGTCGTTGCACAAGACGTGATCCCGCGTACTCTACGAATGGGTTGGTGCACCACAGCCAGTCCGGTCAGCGTAGCTTCTTGTGAGAAGAGCGAGAGAAGTTGGCGCGCACCTGATAGGTGGTAGCGAAGAAGCGCCGCATTGAACGGCGAAACTCCTCGGAGGCGGCCGACTCAGTCCACAAACATAAAAAAGCGGGAGGAACTCTACATGAAGAAGCAGTGGCGTTATTCTTTTTTCCCTGTTGTTGTTGTTATTGGTGTGACGCCCATGGCGTCGGGGGCGTTTGCGCAATCCGTGGACACGGCCCGGATTGAATCCGCCGGTCAGAACGATTGGCTGACCTATCATGGCTCATACAAGTCGTATCACTACAGCCCGCTAGCACAGATCAATCCCAGTAACGTAAGCAACCTGGGCGTTGCCTGGATCCATATTCCAGGACGTTCCACGCGAGGGCTGCAATCGATGCCTCTCGCGGCCGACGGCGTACTCTACTACACTGGGTCCTATAGCCGCACGTTTGCACTGAACGGCGCTACCGGTGAGGTGATCTGGTCTTACTTCCCCGAGTTGGACGAGGCCTTGATCGCGCGGCAGACCCACTCCCCCTATAATCGCGGTGCCGCCATCGGCGACGGAAAGGTCTACGTCGGAACAATGGACGGCCGCCTCATCGCGCTGGACATGAAGACCGGAAAGGTCATGTGGGACACCAAGCTGGTCGATTCCCAGAAGCTGACCGTTGGTTTCACCGGAGCGCCACTTTACGCCAAGGGCACGGTGGTGATCGGCGCGCAAGGCGGCGAATGGCCTGGCCGGGGCCCGATCTTCGGTGTTGATGCAGCAACCGGCAAGAAGAAATGGGAATTCCTGACGGTTGCCGGCACCGACGACGCCATAAAGACCTGGGGCAATGACTCGTGGCGGACCGGCGGCGGCGGCGGCTGGATGCCTGGCACCTACGACGGCGAGACAAATACAATTCTGTGGGGCACTGCAAACCCGGCTCCGCTCTACGACTGGTCGGGAGCCGATTACAAGACGCAAGGGGCGCGTCCCGGAGACAATCTCTATACCTCCTCAGTCATTGCGCTCGACATCGACACCGGCAAGCTGAAATCCTATCATCAGGAGCTACCTCACGACGCCTGGGACTTTGATAGCGCGGTCGGCGAGTTCGTGATGCTCGATCGCGATGGCCAGAAGTACATCGTTCATCCGAACAAAAGCGGATACATCTTTGTTTACGACCGCAACCTCAGCGTCAAAAACGTATGGCGGATCACGCAGAACAGCAATTTCGTCAAGGATATTGATCCCAAGACGGGTGAGCTAATCGGCCGCCGCGACTTCACCGCCGGGAAGGCTTCCGAACCATTGTGCCCTCACATATCTGGTGGGGTGAGCTGGAATTCCGGATCGTATAACCCGAAGACCGGCCTGTATTACAAGCTCGGCCAGGAATGGTGCATGACGCTCGAAGTTCAGAAGACGACTCCGATCGTTGCTCCTCAGGCCCAACTCAACATCGGAGCCGACTTCAAGATCGCTCCGCCGCCCGGCGGTGAGATCTACGGCCATCTGGACGCGCGCGATCCCATCACGGGCGCCAAGAAGTGGGAAGTGCGCTTCCCCGAGCCGCCGCTCGGAAGCGTATTGTCGACTGGAGGCAATCTGGTGTTCGTGCCGGACTCGCGCGGCACGGTCCATGCCTACGATGCTGACTCCGGTGCCGAATTGTGGAGCCATGGCGACGGCACCGGCCATCAGGGCGGCATCATCAGCTATGCCGTTAATGGCAAGCAGTACATCGCGGTCGTCGCCGGCTTCG
Source organism: Bradyrhizobium sp. BWC-3-1 (assembly GCF_032917965.1). Classification (NCBI taxonomy): domain Bacteria; kingdom Pseudomonadati; phylum Pseudomonadota; class Alphaproteobacteria; order Hyphomicrobiales; family Nitrobacteraceae; genus Bradyrhizobium; species Bradyrhizobium sp. BWC-3-1. Next base: position 4,692,001 of record NZ_CP136625.1, on the reverse strand, counting down.
GTGGCATGGCGTCGGATGACTACGCGCCGACTTTCGGTGGCGTCTACAAGAGCATGCCTCGCGACGACGGCGCGCTCATCGTCTACAGTCTGAAATGATGTTCGTGACGCCGGGAGGGAGCGGCTTGACACCGCTCCCTCTGTCAAAGCGAAGGTCGGCGCAACTTGTACCCTGAGAGTTAGGACGGGCCGGTATGCGATTGGCTTGGAAGATCTTGACGTTGTCGACCTTAACACTGGCCGCGCTCAGTACCATTTCCAGCTTGCCCTCTCGCGCGCAGCAACCTACTCCGGGCGCTCCGGATAACCAACAGCTCGATGTCGGGCAGTTGTTCGCGACCACCTGTGGCTGGTGTCACTCCGACGGCGGTCGCGCTGCCGGTAAGGGGCCGCAGCTCATGGATAGCAAGCGAGATGACGACTTCATCCGGAACCGCATCAAGAACGGCAAGGAAGGCGCGATGCCGGCTTTCGGCGCGACGTTCAGCGATGCGGAAATCGACGAAATCACCAAATACATCCGCGCCCTGAAGCCCCATGAAGGCTAGGCGACATTGATCCACACAGGGGTTTCATGAAGACCTATCTTGCCCTCTTGGTCGGCGCCCTGCTGGGACTAGCCAATGTGGCACAGGCCCGTTCTCTCGATGCAATCCGCAGCTCCGGTGTGCTTGGACTATGCGCTCACCCCAACTCGCTTCCTTTCGCCAACAAGGCCGGTGACCCTCCCGGATTTCAGATCGAGTTGGGCAACGCGTTCGCGCGCGAGCTTGGGGTCTCACTGAGGTCAGACTGGATCATCACTCAATACCAGATGCGGAGCGCGGGCTGCGACATCGTGCTCGACATTATCGCCGACCGCGAGGCGCAGGGCGAGACCAATCTGAGGATATCGAAGGCGTATTACCGCACGGGCGTTGCGCTGGCAGTTCCTCATGGAAGCAAACTCACCTCCTTCAAGAGTCTCGATGAGCACTCGAAAGTTGGTGTCCTGGTCGGATCTATGGCGGCCATGACCCTCGGTCGGCGCCACGTGCCCACCTCGACGTTTGGTTTCGAGGTCGACAGCCTAGAGGCTCTTGCCAATCATGAGATTGATGCGGCAGCGGTCACCCCGACGACGGCCAGCTATTTCAATTTGACGCATCCGGACAAGGCGGTACGCATTCTCGAACTCGACGAGAACGAGGCGAACCTTAACTGGAATGTTGCTGTTGGCATGGTGCGCCCGGATGACCAGTTGCGTGAAGCTATCGACGGAGCCCTGGACCGGTTGCGAACCGACGGTACGATCAATCGGATATACGAGCGCTACGGTGTCGTCCTACAAGCGCCAAGATAGCCCAGTATGCCGGCGGAACTCAGCAGGCGAACTGTTTTAGGATTCAGCGCGGCTGGGGCGATGATGACAATCGATTCGACATTCGGTGGAGAGGTGCGGAAAATTGGCCTGCAGCTCTACACGGTTCGTGACCTGCTGAAGGTCGATTTTGAGGGGACCCTGAGGAGAGTTGCCATTCTCGGATACAGCGAGGTGGAGTTTGCAGGCATTCTCGGCTCAGACGTCAGCCACACCCGTAAGCTCCTGCTAGGCCTGGGTCTCACTGCCCCATCACTGCATATCGACTACCCCAGTCTGCGGGACAATGCCCAACCATCGTTCGAGATCGCTCATTTGCTCGGCAGCCGGTTTGTCATTTGTCCATGGTTGGATCCGTCGGTACGGAAGACCACCGATGATTGGAAGCGGATCTGCGATAATCTGAACACGATTGGTCAATTAGCGTCGCGGTCGAACTTGACCCTCGCCTATCATAATCATGACTTCGAGTTTGCTGCCCTGCCCGGTGGCATCCAGCCGTATGATGTTTTGCTGAGGCGCACGGACGAGCGCTTGGTCAAGTTCGAGCTCGATGTTTATTGGGCAACCAAAGGAAATCTCGATTCTGCGCGCGTCTTGAGGGCAAATCCATCGCGGTTTCCACTGGTTCATCTCAAGGACATGGCAAAAGATGGTTCGACCACCGAACTAGGTCGCGGCACGATCGACTTTGCCAGCATACTCGAAGCTGCGCGCCAGAGCGGCGTGAGACATGTTCTCGTCGAACAGGATGTTTCAACTGATCCGCTGCGGAGCATAGAGACAAGCATCGCATTTCTTCGGAACCAGCCATATCTTTCGCGCGGGTTCATTCGGCCACGCACACCGTAATGCTTGTGATCAACCACACCTGATCGTGACTCCCCTGGAACCCCTGGAGGAACTAGCATGTCGGTGCCGGCGGTCCCCTTGCCGGCCCAAGCGAGAGGCTAGACCCCAGTTTCCCCGACCCGGAGCTGGGGCTTTTTTTGAACCCGTTTGGCTCACTCATCCCTACGCGATCGACCTCGGGGCGGGTGCGCACAGCGAGATGCGCCCCATTCCCCTAGGATTGCCTTCTTCACGCTCAGCGCACTGCTCGACTTCTTGGCCCATCTTTCTCGTGCTACAATTTACGATGTCCGAACGACAGCACTGCTTGGCAAGCAGTTCGGATCGCCGATCAGCGTCTCGCAAAAATAGTCAATGCAACTAGGGAGGTGATGATGAACAGACGCGCGTTTCTCACCACAACAGCAGCCGCGACAATGGCAGCAACCGTGAAAATGGCTTCGGCTACGAGCGTAGCGCCATTCGGTCAAACGGGCGCTCCAACCAGGTCGACCGAGCCGTTGCCATTGGGGCCGCTATCGGGAAGCCGCTACCCGGATGCTCACCTGGAATCCATGAAGAAGGGCAAGGCCACGTTCGGGCCGGCTGACTTTCCGGCGTTCGCCGGAACGATGGCGGTAGAACGCGTCGCAACGGGATTTCGATGGGCCGAGGGGCCGGTCTACTTCCCGGCTGGCCGCTATGTCCTGTTCAGCGATATTCCAAACAACCGCATCATGCGCTTCTCGGAAGACGACGGTCACGTCAGCGTGTTCCGCCAGCCATCCATGAACTCGAACGGTAACACCATCGATCGCGAGGGCCGTTTGATCACCTGCGAGCATTCTGGCCGACGCGTTACCAGGACTGAATTGGATGGTTCGATCACCATCATCGCTGACAAGTACAATGGCAAAAGGTTGAACTCGCCAAACGACGCGGTTGTCACGTCCGATGGTGCGATCTGGTTCACCGATCCGGCCTACGGCATCGGCGGCTTCTATGAGGGCATCAAGGCCGAGCCCGAGCAGGAAAAGCACAACGTTTACCGCGTCGATCCTAAATCAGGGGACATCAAGGTGATCGCCGATGATTTCGTTGAGCCGAACGGGATTGCGTTCGCGCCCGATGAGAAGAAGCTGTATGTGATCGACACCGGTTTCACCGACGGGCCCGACAATCCCTCTCACATCTGTCAATCGGCGTTCAACTGGGACCCCCTATCGGCATCCAAAAGGGACCCCTTTGATCGGCGTGCTCTGCTGGTAGCGCTCGGGTCGTCGGAGCTGGTCGGGGTTGCGGAGACGGCGCGAGCGCGGGTTGTTTGAACATCGTCGCGGCTTTTGAATCGCCAGCTGTCGTTGCCGGTCTCGACGATGTCGCAGTGATGGGTCAATCGGTCGAGTAGCGCGGTGGTCATTTTGGCATCGCCGAACACGCTCGGCCATTCGCCGAACGCAAGATTGGTGGTGACAATGATGGAGGTGCGCTCGTAGAGCCGGCTGACGAGGTGGAAGAGAAGCTGGCCACCGGACTGGGCGAAGGGCAAATAGCCGAGTTCATCCAGCACGATGAAGTCCATCCGGGTCAGATGCTCGGCGAGCCGTCCTTGTCGTCCGTTGCGGGTCTCGGTCTCGAGGCGATTGACGAGGTCGACTACGTTGAAGAAGCGGCCGCGGGCACCGGATCGGATGCAACTTCTGGCGATGGCAATGGCCAGGTGTGTTTTGCCTGTACCGGTGCCGCCAACCAGCACGACGTTGCGTTGTTGAGCGATGAAGCCGCCGCCGGCGAGATCATTGACGAGAGTCTGATTGATCGGCGTGCCGTCGAACTGGAAGTCGGCGATGTCCTTGGCAAGCGGCAGCTTGGCAATGGTGAGCTGGTATTTGATCGACCTGGCTTGCTTCTCGTTGATCTCGGCGTTGAGCAGGTCGCCGACAATGCGCTGAGGTTCGTGCTGGCGCTTGACGGCAGTTGCCATGATCTCGTCGAAGGCAGCCTTCATGCCGTAGAGCTTGAGTTCGCCCATGAGGTCGAAGATTTGGGTTCGTTCCATCAGATGGTCCTCCGGAGGTTGTCGTAGCGGGCAGAATCGGCGATCGGCGCATGACGGAGCGTCAGTGCGGCCGGCGTCATGATGTTGGCCGGTGGGGCAGGTTCACGTTGACGGGCCAGGATGTTGAGAACGACATCTGCGGAATGGACGCCATGACCGAGCGCTTCGGCACAGGCCGCTTCCACCGCGGGCAGACCGTCAGTCAGCACCGCGTTGAGGATGTCGACCATCTGCCGATTGCCATCGTCGGTGCTGGCAAGCTTGCGCCGGATCCGCTCGATCGCGGCCGGCAGCACCCAGTCTTTGAAGGGAGCACCGTTGCGCAAGGCGCCGGGTTTGCGGGCGAGCACCGGCACATAATGCCAGGGGTCGTAGACAGTATCGCCGCGGCCAAAGGATCGCGGGTGCTCGGCAACGATGCGTCCATCCTGACGGATCACGATGCGATCCGCATAGGCTTGAACCTCGACCGGTCGTCCGACTGCGCTGGCTGCGACCGAGTACTTGTTGTTGTCGAAGCGCACCAGGCAGGTCTTCGAGACCGATGCCGTCACTGCGTGGAAGCCGTCGAAGCGGCCGGCATAGGGAACGAGTTTGGGGCGTTCGGCTTCGAACACTTCCCAGATCATCTGATCGGCCAGCTCCGGATGGCGATGAGCCTTGGCGTAGGCGATGCATTTGTCGAGCAGCCAGGCGTTCAACTCGTCGAGGTTTTTGAACCGCAGCCGCGGCGTGAAGAAGCGTTCCCGGACCAGCCCGACCTGGTTCTCGACCTGCCCCTTCTCCCAGCCCGACGCTGGCGTACAGGCGACCGGGTCGACCAGATAGTGGCTGCACATCTGCAGGAAGCGGCGATTGTAGAGACGGCCTTTACCGACGAAGATCGTCTCCACCGCGGTCTTCATGTTGTCGTAGATGCCGCGGCTGCAGGCGCCTTTGAACAGGGCGAACGCCCGATCGTGGGCGTCGAACACCATCTCCTGCGTCTCGCGCGGATAGGCCCGCACGAACAGCATGCGACTGTGACAGAGCCGGACATGAGCGGCCTTCACCATCACCGTGGTGCCGCTCAGCAGGACGACCTCATGGCTCCAGTCGAACTGGTAGGCTTCGCCTGGTGCAAAGCTCAGCGGCACATAAGCCGACGCTGTCGAGGTGCCGCGTTCCTTGCTCCACCGTCGTGCGTATCGACGAACCGCATCATAGCCGCCGGCATAACCGAGGCCGCGAAGCTCCTCGAATAGCCGGATCAGCGTCAGCCGTTCCCGCGCCGCCTTGCTCTCATTCCCTGCCAGCAACCGGTCAAGCGTAAGCGTCGCTCTGAGGCCCATTTGATTGGTGCTTGACGTCTATTTTGAACGCGTGGTGCGCCGGCGCGGCTTCCATATTTCCGACAATGCGTTGACGGCGGCCTCGAGCGCCTTCCGGTCGACGACGTTGGGATCAAACTGCTCAGGGCCCCAGAGGCGCATTTGTTCGTGCTCCGGATGGGTGGGGTCGCGGATGGCGTCGAGGTATTCGGTATAGCCTGACGCACCGCCGACATCTTCCGGAGGACAACGGCCGGCGGCCTCGAGCAAGAGGGGAAGTCCCTCCGTTGTCGTGTTGTCGAACCACTTTTCGAGCTTGATCACGTGATCCCAGCTGTCGCCGAAGTCGTAGAGATAATGGATCGTCTTCGCGCCGGTCTCGTGAACGATATTGGAGAGCCGCGTCTTGCGAGCATCGATGGGCTGAGGGCCAAAATCTCCATCGGGATCAGGGATACCCCAACGTCCTTCGCCAGCCAAAAACTCGAAGAGATGGCTATTCGTCCAGCCAAACGCCGCCTGAAGCGTCAGATGCAGCCGATCAAGGCGCAGCGTGAGCGGCACGACAAGGCATCGCATCACCTCCGGTTTCACGTCCTTGAGAGTCACCTTGATCCGGACCGCGGTCGTGCTGAGGCTCATGCCGCAAGCCTCGGATCTTGTGCATGCATCGTATAGGTGGATGCCCAGGGAAGCAGTTCGTCCAGCCGTGCCGCCGGCCAGCCATTGACGAGCTTTGCGAGAACGTCGGCAAGCCAATACTCGGCGCTGACGCCGTTGAGCTTACAGGTCTCAATGAGCGACGCCAGCAATGCCCAATTCTCAGCACCCTCGTCACACCCGGCGAACAGGGCGTTCTTGGCATTGAGCTTGATCGGCCGCATCGCACGCTCCACTGCGTTGGTGTCCATTTCGATGCGCCCGTCATCAAGGTAGAGCGTCAAGCCGTCCCAATGACGCAGTGCATAGCGTAAAGCTTTCGCCGTCTCACTCTTCTGCGCGAGGTGACCAAGCTTCGCCTCAAACCACTGCTTCAAGGCTGCAGCCAACGGCCGGGCATGCGCCTGCCGGCCCGCGCGGCGCTCGGCGTCAGATCGGCCACGGCGGGCTTTCTCGACCGCGTAGAGCTGGGCGATGCGCTCGAGGGCCTCGCGGGCAACCGGCGCCGGCGCCGGCGAAGCCTCGCGCTCGATCTTCACAAACTGGCGCCGGAGATGCGACCAGCAGAATGCGAGCGTCCCGGACAAGGCGTCCGCACGCGTCTCTCGCATCATGGTCTTGTAAGCCTGATAGCCGTCGCAGTGGATGATGCCGCGATAGCCTTCGAGCAGTCGCAAGCCATGAACGGCGCCGCGGCCTGGTGCATAGGCATAGACCACGCCGGGCGGATCAGGCCCGGCCCAAGGCCTGTCATCGCGCGACAGCGCCCAGAAGTAGCCGGTTTTGGTCCTGCCGCGCCCGGGATCCAGCACCGGCGCCGGGGTCTCATCGACACAGAGCTTCGGAGAGGCGAGTAGAAGCTCGCGCAGGCGATGCCACAAGGGCTTCAATTCCTGGGCGGCGTAGCCGACCCAGAAGGCGAGCGTGGAACGGTCGATGGCGATACCGTGCGTCGCCAGCATCTGCGTCTGGCAGTAAAGCGGCAAATGCCAATGATACTTGGCATCGATCACATGCGCGACGAGCCGCTCGGTCGGCAGTCCTCCCCTGATCAATCGCTCGGGAGCAGCATGCTGGAGGACGACGCCGTGACAGGCGCGGCAGGCCAGTTTGGGGCGGCGGGTGACGATAACGCGATACTGCGCCGGTACGACGTCCAGCCTCTGGCTCTCATCGTGACCGATCTCAAAAAGGTCGCCTGCGCAGCACGGGCAGCAGGTTGCAGCGGGCATCAGGGTCTCGATGATGCGCGGCAAATGCTCCGGCAGCTTGCCACGATTGGCCCTGCGCTCGGCAGCTCTCTTCTCGCGTGTTTTGGGATTGGCGCGGTCCTCGGCTGCTTCGAGAGCCGCGACAGCCTGATCGATATCCTCCAGAACAAGCTGGAGCTGATCACCGTCAAGCTTTTCCGACGATCGACCGAACTGCGCGTCTTTTGCAAGCTTGAGCAACCGCTCGAGCCTGGCGCAGCGATCCAGCAGAGCCGCGGCAAAGACGCGCAACTCGGCTGGATCGCTCGGCAGTTCATCAGGCAAATCACTCATTGGCCCGAGTCTGCCATGCTTCGCGCCCCGATGCAGCGAAGATTTTATGTCCTACGCAAGCGCTTTCGGCTGCGGGATTCGAGGCGCATGCATGCGTGTCCAATCCATGCCGGCCAGAAGCGCGGACAACTGCGCCGCGTTCATTCGCATGACGCCGTCAACGACCGGCGGCCACTGGAAGGCGCTGCCCTCAAGCCGCTTCCAATACAGCACGAGGCCACTACCATCCCAGACCACGATCTTCACCCGATCAGCGCGCTTCGCACGGAAGACCACCGCCACCCCCTTCATCGGATCGTGGCCCAGCGTCTCCTTCGCCAACAGCGCCAGACCATCCGCGCCCTTCCTGAAGTCTACAGGTCGGGTCGCAACGTAAATCATGAGGCCAGCGGGAGCCGTCAGCATGAACGTGTCCGGCGCAACGCAACAAACACATCACTCAGCACGGCAAGTCCAGGCGTCCCTCGCACCTCAACTCGTGCCCCCTGGAGCTCAACCGTCACAACGGCTGCTTCCGGCGATCCGGAGGGCGCGGCACGCGACGATTCCGACACCAACGGCACAAACGACAGTGCACCCGCCGCAGCTGGCAGCACCAGTTGACCTAAACGCGCCCGGCGCCGCCAGTCATGCACCTGCTGTGGCCGGCAGCCATGCCGGCGTGCGATATCTGTTACAACCGCGCCCGGCTCAAGGCTTTCCGCGACAATCCGGGCCTTCAAATCATCCGGCCACTGCTTACGGCCTGCGCCGGCGTACACTTCGATACGCTGTGTCAATGGTCGTCTTATGTCGTCCGAATGGTCGTCCATTGTGAGCACCCTTGCAGAAGATGACTCTTCTAACGGTGCTCCCAAGATCGCGCACAGACAATCTAAAGGGCCGCGGCGCTACGCTTACGGTCAAGCTCGGCACTCCAGGGACCCATCTTCGGGAGCGGCTGCGTCTCGCGCTCATACCGGAACTCCGTCGCTTGAGAACGAATGACCTTGCGAACCACCTTCCGCGATACGCCAAGTTCTCGGCAGATCGCCTTGATCGGACGACCATCAACAAAGTAGGCGCGACGGATCTTACCAATCGTCTCCACCACCAGCATCCCAACCTCGGCTTCCATGACTCGATGGAAGCCACTGTGGACCCTTATCCCGGGGTCCCGATTGGATGCCGATCACCCCGAAAACGGGGTCCTTATTCCATGCCGAAACACACTCTTACCCAGTCGATACCAGACCATTAGGTCACTGCATATCAAACGGGAGGAAGCACACGTCGTCAACGGGCCTCACCGGCGGGAGTGCATCGGGCGGATTAAGCTGAATGATGCTTGCACTCACCGGCTTCGGTGCGCGGCGGCGCACAACAAACACCACGCCCGAAATGGTGGCTCGCCTCCATACCACTCGACAGGCAACCGTCTTCTGAAGACCGCTGAACAACAGATCAAACTCGCTGGCGAATATGTAATAGGGTGCGGAAAGGCAAGCGCCAAAGGCATTGATGTCGCGCACCACGCACGGATGCACCCCCACATTTCCATAGAATGAAATCAAGGCCGGCATATTAACGATCTCGCGCGGCAGAGCGCGACGTTCCAATGACCTTTCAATCATGACGAGAATCCCGCAGAAGCTTCTTTGCTTCGGTTGCCGGTCCCGCCGGACCTCGTCAAACAAGGTACTTCGCGCCCTCCGCCAGACAAGCAGTTGTACTGACTAATTAGAGTTGACTCTAATTCTTCTATCAATGCGAGAATGGACGGTTCAAAAAATTCGCGCGACACACGAAAACGCGCAGATCGAGGATGGCTAAGGCGGATGAATTGAGAAGCTGTTTTGGCAGCTATTGGCCATTCTGCAAAGTGGCGACACCACTCACTAGCTCGCTGAATCCGTGGGGGACTGGCATGACTCGTCATCGCGGGCAATCTTCTGCCGGAATGCCTAGATGAGCTGCTGCCGGTTTGATGGACACCAAGATTGGGTGTTTTATCGAGCCAGAGGTGGGTCATGCAGAGACGGAAGTTCAGTCGAGAGTTCAAGATCGAGGCGGTCAAGCTCGTCAGGGAGCGCGGGGTATCTGTGGCGCAAGCTGGCCGAGACCTGGGCGTTCATGAGAACGTGCTGCGCAAATGGGTGAAGGAGTTCGGCTTCGACGCTGCGCAGTCCTTCCCCGGCCACGGGCAAATGAAGCCTGAGCAATTGGAGATCGAGCGGCTGCGGCGCGAGGTCAACAAGCTGAAGGCGGAGCGGGATATCCTAAAAAAGGCCGCTGCCTACTTCGCGAAGGAAGCGACATGAAGTTCGGCTTCATCGCGAAGCACCGGGGCATCTGGCCGGTGGCATGGCTATGCGAAGCGATGGGCGTGTCGCGGTCGGGCTTTCATGCCTGGCTGAACCGATCGCCCAGCGCCAGATCCCGAAGCGACGAGACCGTAGGCCAGCAGGTCAAGGTCAGCTTCCTTGCCAGTGACCGGACTTACGGCGCGCGGCGCGTCTGGCGAGACCTTCTGGCGGACGGCGTCGAATGCGGCCTGCACCGGGTCGAACGGCTGATGCGCCTGCAGGCCCTGCGGGCGCGGCCACGACGCCGGCGTCTGCCGAAGGACGCAGGCCATCGCCAGATTGCGAACGTGGCGTCGAATCTTCTGGATCGGCAGTTCGAGGCCGAGCGCCCGAACCAGAAGTGGATCGCCGACTTCACCTACATCTGGACGGCTGAGGGCTGGCTCTATGTGTCGGCGGTGATCGACCTGTTCTCGCGCCGGGTGGTCGGCTGGTCGATGAGCGCCAGCATGACCGCCCAGTTGGTTGCGGACGCCCTGTTGATGGCGGTCTGGCGGCGCGGCAAGCCGGATGCCCTGATGCATCATTCCGATCGCGGCAGCCAGTACGTCAGCGAGCAGTTCCAGCGCTTGATGGCTGATAGCGGCATCGTCTGCAGCATGAGTCGGTCCGGCAACGTCTGGGACAACGCGGCGATGGAGAGCTTCTTCTCGTCGCTGAAAACCGAACGCACCGAGCGCAAAACCTATCGCACCAGGAACGAGGCCAGAGCAGATGTGTTCGATTACATCGAGCGGTTCTACAACACGACCCGACGTCACTCGACGATCGGTTACCTCAGCCCTGTTGAGTTCGAGCGCAAGGTGGGATTAGCTTAACCCGGTGTCCATCAAACCCGCAGCAGCTCAAGACGACCGGGTTGTAGATGACAATGCGGTTCGCTTGATCGGCGCCTTCGTTGCAGCCCTCGATCACTCATTCAGGAGGTCCGCTTACCTAGGCATGGCGGACCTGATTTGCTCGCGTTTGCGGCATGTAGTCGAGCGTCGGTCACTATGCGCTTTGTACGGCGAGCCGATCACGCTGCTGTTGTCACAGATCAGCCGCCGCCAAACTTGGATGGATCATTGTAGGAAGGAGGATCGTCGTGGTCGGTCCGCAGACCACCCGGAACGGAGTCGTCACGATAGATCCGCACACCACCTGGAGTGACATAAGCTGGTGAGCGAGTTCCCCGAGGGAATGTTCTAAGGCCTGATCGCCGAGGGCCCAGGATCGTGACGCCTCGAACGACAGGGCGAACAGTGGGAAGGTTGTAGTTCAATGTGCCTTCTGCAAGGGCACCTTCACTTGGGACAGCGAGGAGTATTGCTATTCCGATCGTTGTAAGTTTCATACTGGATCCGCGCATAATTGTGTCGCTTGGTCGAACAGATAAGACACGCCCGCACCCGTTCCAAGCCGTTCACCTCCTCGCAGAGCGTTAATCTTCTGAGCACCGTTCCGTTTAAAGACCGCTTCGGAACTGCCATCACTTCCATTGTTGCCCATCTCCGACCTCCCGAACCGCGCCGGTGATGTCCGCTCCCGCTGCTCAACCGGAAGTACGCAGCCGGAATGCCGAACGGCCGCTTGTGCCCGAAGCGAACCTGCCGGCCATCTCCTTAGCTCACCCGCCCCCCTGCCACAGCGAGCAAGATCCTCACTCAAAGGCCTCTTCCAGAACGAAGTCTTCTGATAGTATGCCTTTCTACCCTGGGGGCAGATATGGCGCGGTCGGCGAAAAGGCGCGGCAAGAGCGGCATTGGGAAAACGCGCACGGCGAGCCCATCGACGGGCCGTAAGGTTAGCAAGACCAAGAACCGCATTGCATCAGCAGCCATCCGCGGCAAGCGTCATTCGGTCTCCGACACAAGCGAAGATCTGAAAGAAGCCCGCGAACAGCAGGCAGCGACGGCCGAGATATTGAAGGTAATCGCCAGTTCGCCCGATAGCGTGCAGCCGGTGTTCGAAGCAATAGTCACCAGCGCGGCGAAGCTGTTCGAGCCTTGCTCCGCGACCATTACAATTCTGCAGGACAATAAGCTGTACTGGGGCGCGTCGGCAGCTTCAATCTCCGGCTTCGATGTGGATCGTGTTCGAACGATTTATCCGATTCCATTTGATGTAAACCTCTCACCATCCGCGCGAGCGGTTCTAGAGCGGCGGATCATTGAGATTCCGGATACTGATCGGTCCGACACGCCGGCCATGACGCAAAGGGCCGCCGCGACCGGTGGCTTTCGATCCATCACCTTCGTGCCACTCATCGATCGGAAGAAGGGCATCGGCACCATCATTTTTACTCACCCGGAAGCCGGATTCAGATACTCGGAACGGCAGCTGGATTTCATTCAGACATTCGCCGATCAGGCCGTAATCGCGATCCAGAACGCGCGGCTGTTCAACGAAGTTCAGCTGCGCACGCGCGACCTGTCGGAAGCGCTGAGGCAACAGACAGCGATGTCGGACGTCTTGCGCGTCATCAGCGGCTCATCCGGCGATCTTGGGTCGGTATTCAGGGTCATGCTCGACAAGGCCTTACAAATTTGCGAAGCGTCGTACGGCAACATGATGCTCGCCACCAACGGCGGACTCGAGCTGGCGGAACTGTATAACTCGCCGCCAGCATTTGCTGACCTATTCAAGAACGGTCCGCTTACACCCCCACCTGCAACAGCGCTCGGCCGGGTTCTTGCCACCAAGAAAGCCGTCCATGTTCCCGACCTGTTGGCAGAGGGCCCTGCTGTTCAGCAAACCGCGCTTCGCATTGTCACTGTGACGAACATGCGGGCTCGGACCTTGCTTGCCGTACCGATGCTCAAAGAAGCCGATCTAGTTGGCGTCATCGTCATCTATCGCCAAGACATGCGTCCCTTCAGCGAAAAGCAGATTGAGCTTGTCACGAACTTCGCAGATCAGGCAGTGATCGCCATTGAGAGTGCTCGTCTACTTAATGAGTTGCGCATGCGCACGGGACAGCTATCGCGGTCCCTTGAAGACCTCCGCGCTGCACAGGATCGCTTAGTGCAGACCGAGAAGCTGGCTTCTCTCGGTCAGCTCACCGCGGGCATTGCCCACGAGATCAAGAACCCGCTAAACTTCGTCAACAATTTTTCGGCGCTCTGCGTAGAATTGACTAACGAGCTAAAAGAGATTTTGACGCAGGAGAGGCTGACTGACAAAGGCCGTGAGGAAACGAACGAGTTGACCGGGTTGCTTAAAGATAATCTCAGCAAGGTGGTCCACCATGGCAACCGTGCCGACTCGATCGTCAAGAACATGCTGCTACACTCTCGTGAGGGCTCCGGCGAGCGCCGGTCCGCCGAGATCAACAGGCTAGTTGAGGAGAGCCTTAGCCTTGCCTATCACGGCGCCCGAGCGGAAAAGGCCGGCTTCAGCATAACCATTAAGCGTGACCTTGATCCCGAGGCGGGTGCTTTGGATCTTTACCCGCAGGAGATGACCAGGGCGCTGCTAAATCTGATCTCCAACGGCTTCTATGCAGCGACAAAACGCAAGGCAGAGACCGGCGACGTAGCCTTTGAGCCAGTCCTCAGCGCCCTCACCAGACATCTCGGCGAGGCCATCGAGATCCGCATTCGCGACAACGGAACGGGTATCCCGCCCGACGTAAAGGAAAAAATGTTCGATCCCTTTTTCACAACGAAACCGGCGGGAGAAGGGACAGGCCTTGGTCTCTCGATGACACATGACATCATAGTCAAGCAGCATGGCGGCCGGATCGATGTCGACACGGAGCCCGGCATCTTTACGGAGTTCGTTATTACCTTGCCGCGGCACAACGGGACTACGGCTGGCCCGCAGCTCGAATGACTGCTTGAGGGGTTTCGGATGTCGGCGGCGCGCAGGGGCCGGCGTCTGAAAGACGCAACGCTTGCTCTATCGGCCGCATAGCCGCTTGGTGCCACGTCATCGTCCTTCAAGCTCACCACGTCGCAACCAGGTCCTGCAGCGCAGAGCCTTTTTAGTAGCGACACCTCTTTCGCACCCCGGTCCATCGGAGATATTAAAGCGCTGACTGCCAGACACCGGCTAGTCTAGTTTTCGTCCGGCTCGCGTACGACTGCGGGTTCGTCATCCTCCTCTTCGTCGTCCTCCTCGTCCTCTTCGTCTTCATCAGGATCTCGGGGCGGCATCACGGCGATCGCTGTAGTGAGAAATGTTTCGAAGGTGTGTTGCTTCATGTTGTTGTTACTCCTCGAAAAGCACGCGCAACGAATATTCCTGACGGGCGACATCCGTTTCCAGGGCGCGATCGCCCCAACGCGACGGCGATCGGATCGACTGCAGCGGCAAGGGGTGGCACCCCACGCAACTGGCGGGGTTTACGAATACTTTATGCCCAAGGACGCATCAGGTTCGATATTCACCAAAACTTCGCCGGTCGTGATTTCGGGATCTCCAAGATCGAGGTCATGCAGACTTGCCTGAACAAACTCCAATATCTTAGCGTTTGCTGCTTTTGCGCTTTCGCGGTCCTCGAATATCATCACGGCGACCCCAACGCCGTCGCCCCCATCCAGCAGGTAGTAAGATCTGAATCCTAGCGATTGCCGTAGGATCTGACCGATGCCGCTCTTGGCGCGGCGAGCAGCGTCTGCAACCGAACGAACCTTGGTGTACTTGCGAATGACTATGTAAATGAGGTCACCACGCGTTACGGTTCCCGCCCGGCGCATCAAAGCATAGCGGTTCGAGTTGGACTAGGGCCCTGCTTCCAGGATGGATCACAAACGCCGATCGGCGGGCGCGCGACGCGCCTTCCTCCAGTGAGCCAACCTCGCCCCGCAAGCGGGGCGAGGTGCTGAGGCTCAGGAATCCTCGAACTTGAACGATACGTTGAGCTTGGCGCGATAAGCCTCTACTTTTCCCTTCGCATCCAATTGCATATCGAGCTTGACTACCTCTGCAATGCGAAGATCTCGGAGAGATTTCGCAGCTAACTCGACCGCATTGGCGGCCGCCTTCTCCCATGAGTCGCTGCTGGTACCAATCAGTTCAATGACCTTGTAGACGCTATCAGGCATGTCGTCCTCCTGTTCGGTATGAAGCAGGAAGCAGGCGCTCCCTGCCGTTGTGAAATCTAGCATCAGGATGATGCGACGCGATACGATCCCCGACGCGCTCGTCCTAGCCGATGAGGAACAAGCTGCATTGGAGATGGCGCCTTTTGTATGCAAGACGGCCAAGGCAGCCTTTGACCGAACTGCGACATCCGCACGATCTATAGTTCCGCCAAGGCAAACATAAATAAAAAGCCCCGGCCGGTCGCATCGTGACAACCTTCACGGAAGGTAGGCACGACAATCGCACCGGGGAAGTTCGTGATATCCCAGCACTTGTGGCTCGATCCCCAACCGCCGTTTGCGCCGATGTAGAAGCCGCTCCAGTCGTAGATCGCAGCCACCATCGGGGGTGGCGCGTTGGTGTAGGAACGTGCAGCCAGGTCAGTGGCCGACGCGGGAGAAGCCACGACCAGCCGTACACACCAGAATTGTCTTCATGGTATTTCTCCATCTCCATCGCTTCTGATTTGACTGAAAGGATAAATGCACGAGCGACCGTTTATGAGCTCGTTCCGGCAGCAACGCCTGAGTTCAATTCCACCTTGAACGATAGGACCATCAGGCCCTGAGAATCCGTGCCCGAAATGCGACTCCCGGTTTTTGAAAAATGCGCCCCATAGGGCAAGCCTTCTGACCTTCTAAAGCAGGTGCGAAGACTTGAATGAGTCTGGAAGTGGCCCATTCGAGGCTTGCCCGCCTGCCCTCAGACGCGAGGCCGGCGCACTTTCGCGATGAGGTCAGATGGTGGCACGCGATCCCACGGTCACGCTCAAGCGGTAGATCGCTGCTCGGCCCTTAGGAATTCGTTAACCATCGCGGCCTAGCCTGTCGTCATTGGCCGGTCATCATCAGCGGATTGCGGAAGTCTGGATCGTCGATATCAACGTTCTTCGCAACAATCGTTTCAATCCGGCCGCGGACCCGGTTCGCAGTCTCGCGCTTCTCCACCCAGATCGGCTTGAGCAGATCGTGGATGTGGCTCGGCTTGATCTCCGGGATGGTGAGCTTGCCGATGGTGGGATAGGCGTAACGCTTGAGGGAGGACGGCCACTGATCGCGATGCTTCCCGCTCCAGGTCGACCAATTCATCCGGATGTAGGCTTCCGCGCATTCCTCGAACGTCGGCAACACAGCCTTGGCCTCGACGGTTTTCGCCTCTTCACGTGCCTTTCGCCTCTCCTGCACTATGTCCACGCCGACGTTGCTGCGATCGCCTTTCACCCGCAGCCGCGCCGCATCCCGTGCCAGCCGCGCATCCTTTAGCGATACTTCCTTGAAGGAGCCAAGGCCGTGCCAGCGCTCCTTGCCGTCTTTCCAATATCTGTATGACCAGCTCTTCGATGTTGGTCCGGTAATGATCAAGTAGAGCCCATCGCCATCGGCGTATTTGCCGGGCTTGGTTTGGCGCTGTACGTCGAGCGGTTTGAGCCTTCCAGCCATTGTTCCTCCGGGAAAAACCGTCCTCCGAACCCACGGGCAAAAACCACGGTTAGCGACCCGATTAGGAGGAACACCGGCGAACTGCAAAGTACAGACCTTCGGCGCAAGCCCCTGATTTTGCTGTGGAGTTCGAACAACTGCGAACAGAGGAGAACAATATACTGGCGGAAGGGGTGGGATTCGAACCCACGGTACCCTTGCGGGCACGCCGGTTTTCAAGACCGGTGCCTTAAACCACTCGGCCACCCTTCCGGATCAATGATTTCAATTGCTTAGCGTTACCCTCGGATAGAACAAACCGCGAAATTGGCACCCGATTGGCACCTAACGCGCCAGCGCCGCATTGATTGCCGCCGCCGCCTTGCCGTCGTCGTTCCTAAACAAGTGCGCGTAGACACGCAAGGTGATGTCTGGCTTGGCGTGTCCGAGCCGGTTTGAGATCGTGACAATATCCACGCCGGCGTCGATTAGTTGGGATGCGTGGGTGTGGCGCAGATTGTGGAACCCCATTCGGGACTGAAGTCGCTCCAAGCCTTGCTGCAGCGCTTCTGGGAGGGCATCGCTCCGTCTACGCCTGCGAACAACAGCGCGTTCTCAGGAAGCTTGCCTGCGCCCAGCTTAAGCCGCAGCTCCAATTGCTGTTTCCGAAAGTCGCGCAGCGTCTCGGTGAGCACGTCGGGCAATGTGATATCCCGGCGCCCCGCCCTTGTTTTTGGAGCTTTGAACCGAACGCCGTGCGCCTTGGTCTCCTCGAGCGCCTCGCGCACCTCTATTACCTTGCGGTCGAGATCCACCCTGCCCCATCGCAGTGCCAGCACCTCGCCGATCCGCATTCCGGTAAACAGCGAAATCATCGCAGGGACGAAGAGCCGATGGCCGCGCATCGTTTCGATGAAAGCCGGGACGTCCCTGACGATCACCATTTCCTCATCATCCACCTTTGGTGCCGATTCGCCAGCGACGACGTTCTTAATGACCAGCTCATTTTTAGCTGCGTCACGTAGTGCTTTGCCGAGCACGCGGTGGGCGTGGCCAATGGTTCTCGGTGCAAGACCCCCCTTCCCGTCAGCGCGACCGCTGTTCCGCAACGTTGTGTGCCATTCCTCAATGTCGATCGTTCGAAGCTTTTGCAGGGGCTTCGCGCCAATGTGCGGCACGATCTGATTTTCGGCCAGTTCGCGGTAGCGCTCGGCCGTCCTGGCGCTGATGTCGCCCGCGGCTTCCCAATGGTCGACGCGACCGCGCACCCATTCGGCGACTGTGATCTTGTGCGGCTCGACGTACTTCGCCTGCGCTACCGACGTGATCAGCTCGGCGAGCTTAACCTGCGCCTGCCGCTTCGTGCCTCGGAACGTGTGGAACTGCGTCTTCCGCTTGCCCGTTTTCTCATCGTGGCCAGCATCGAACTTAAGACGCCAAGAGCTCTTCCCGCGTTGCTGAATGTGGCCCTTCATTTCTCATCATCCTTGGCTAATTGCTCAACAGTCTCCTCATCGTAGTAGCCCAGCAATATTGGGTGGCTCCCATCCTCATTCTGAATTTCGAGATCTATGATGGAACGAAAGATTTTCTCGGCAAAAGCCTTTCTGGCCGCGCTCGTGGCAGCCCATCCGTGCTGTCGGGGGATTTGGCGGACGAAAGCCCTCAGCAAATCGGCATTCACGTCGTCGCCGACCATCAATGTGAGAAGCCGACTATCTCGAACCGCGGCCTTGTAGTCCGCCTCGCGCTCGGCCTGCTCTTCAGCCTTCCGGCGAATTTCTTCGTCTATTTGGTCGGCGCGCCTTTCCATGTCGCGACGCCATGCCTCGTGCGCCTCCTCTTGCTGGAAGGAATGCTCGATACGCTCGACGGCCTCAGCGTTCGCAGAGGTGGCCTTCTTTTCAGCCGCTTTCTCGATCTTGCGTCGCAATGACTCGCGAATTCGTAGTTTGAATTGCACGTAATCTGTGGGCTTTCGCGCCATTTGGTTCATCCCGGCACCAGTTGGGACCAGAACTAACACAATTCTGTGGGGTAACACAAGTGGTACCCTTGACGGCATGGCGCCACAGGCTCTAACAATAGGTACTTAATTTGGTACCTATGACCAGGGAGTGGAAAATGTCCACGCAGCGACTTACGATTACTATTTCGGAAGCAGCCGAGCGGCTCGGCGTTTCCCGGAACACGGCATACGAAGCCGCCCGCCGCGGTGACATCCCCGTAATCCGGATCGGCAAGCGCTTCTTGGTGCCGATCGCCGCATTCGAGCGCCTGCTCGCCGAGGCCGCTTAAATGAATGACGCATTCATGGAGAAGGCGCCGAAAGAAGGAGCCGGCATAATGCTCCATGAGATCCATCAGCGCGATGACGGCCTTTACGAGGTGATCAGCGGTGACGGCGCCGCCGGGCCGTTCCCGAGCTATCTGTTTGCAGAGGCGATAGCTGAAGGCAGGGCGCCGGAGCCAAAGCCGGCATTCCGGAGGCGCTTCATGATCAAGCGTGAGGTGTCCGTTGCAGCCTCCGCCTGATCCAGAAATGCGAACCCCCGCGACCGGCCAGGGCCACGGGGATGTTTCGCAAACCAGTTTGAACATCTACGAATTTATCGAAGCCCCGCTCACCCTGCAACAGCAAAGGGTGCGGCGCCTTTACGCAGTATCGGTTGCCACGGCGGCGACCATTGCGCGCCTTGCATATGCGGTGGCGAGATGACGAACAGGATAGTGCTTGTCGCCATCGATTCCATCCAGATCGCCCCGCGGTTGCGCAATGTTGGCCCGGCGGCGGTGACGACGCTTGCAGAGAGTATGAGCCGGCTTGGTCAACTGCAACCGATCTCGGTCTGCTACGAGGGCACCAATTCAAGCTTTACTCTTGTTGCCGGGCTACATCGCCTCGCTGCAGCAAAACGTCTCCGGTGGAAGGAGATCGAAGCCATCGTGGTCAATGGCAATGAGCTAGATCATCGGCTTCGGGAGATCGCCGAGAACCTGCACCGCGCCGATCTGTCCAAGCTCGAGCGTGATGAACAGGTCGCGGAATGGATCAAGATCACAGAGCGAACTCAATCCCGACAAGATGTCGCGAATGAAAGTAAGCGCGAAGACGGTCGCGGCCATCGCCCAGAAGGCGGTGTCGCCGCGGCGGCGCGAGAGCTCGGGGTTCATGAGAAGGAAGCTGAGCGAGCGGTCAAGGTTGCGTCCCTTAGTGACGATGCAAAGGAAGCTGCGCGGGAGTCGGGTCTCGACAATAACCGCTCTGCATTGCTTGAAGCTGCGCGCGAGACCGAGCCGGAAAAGCAGGTCGCCAAGATTTCCGCCATCGCAAAAGGGTCAAGGCTCTCAGAGAGGAAGTTCGCGCGGGCAGCGCGAGACTCTGAAACGCGCAAATTCGCAGCTTGGATTATAGCTCGATCAAAGCCGGGGGACATCGCGAAGATAGCGAATTGGCTGAAGTACACGAAAGCCGATGAGGTCTTAGCTGTGATCCGCGAGATGCAGCAATGACCGCCCGCCGCGCGCCTCGCATCTTTGCAAGCGACGTCCGCCGGCTTGGCGGCAGCGTCACCATTTCGGCAGGTCGGGATCGGGTCGAGGGCTCGATCTATTTCACCGTTCGGCACGTTTCCCGCGGCGGTGACGTTGCCTTCGAATCGCGGCCCATTGCCGATGAGGACCAAGCCTTCCGGGCGGCTGCTGTGCTCGCGGAGTTCACCGGATCGCAGGTACGCAAATGAATGCGCCAGGCCCCGTTAGTGAAGCCCAGCGAGCACTGAGGAACGTCGCTAGAGATGTGGCGATCGCCCCTAAGGACGGTCGCTTATCCGCGCTCCGCAAAGCCGCAGACAATCTGCGTCCATTTGTTGGCGACGGATGGCTCAATCCCGCGGTGGCGGTCGATAAAATCTATGAAGTAGCCGAGATGCACGGGCTTTCCGGGCCGTCTGGCGGCGAGCGGGAAACCGAGATTATGGATATTGCCCGCTGCGCGACCGCGCCAATGCCGGCACCCGCAGCAGATACCGAAATCGCTCCGCCTTGCCTGATCACTGTCACTCCGGTGGCATGGAAAGGTACGGAGCCGCCAACACAGCGCTGGCTAGCTAGCGCCCGCATCCCGTGCGGCGATTTAACTCTGTATTCTGGCAACGGCGGCGCCGGAAAAACGGAGACGATCGTTCAGTTTCTCGTCTATCTCGCAGCTGGTCTCGGTGACTGGCTTGGCTGCGTCATTGAGAGCGGCCCAGCACTGTTTCTGTCTTGCGAGGAGCCGGAGGCAAATATCAGGGAGCGCATCGAGCGCATTTGCAAGGATCGCGGCATTGATCCGCATGCAATACCTGATCTTCACCTGCACTTTCCAGACCTAGAAGAGACGTGGCTGGTCACCGTTGACCGGTTCGGACGTGTGATCAAGACCGCACTGTTTTTGGCGCTAGAGAGCTGGATTGCCACGAGCAAGCCTAGGCTGGTCGTCATCGATTCTATAGCGGCGGTGTTCGATGGCGAAGCAGTAGCCCGCAGGCAGGTTCGCGCCTTTTTGGCGATGTTGCGAAAGCTCGCAAGGGATCACGACGTGGCGATCGTGCTGCTCGATCACCCCAGTGTTCGCGGCATGGCGGACGGCAGCGGGACCGCTAATTCCGTGGATTGGCGCAATTCGGTTCGCTCAATGCTGCACCTGTCGGAGGCGGACAAGGACGACCCGGACGCCCGGACGATGGAGGTCAAAAAGAGTAACTACGGCCGATCCGGGGAGAAGGTTAAACTCCGCTGGTCTGGATTGACGTTCACCACTGCCATGGCCGGCGAGGCCTCGCCCCACCGCGCTGCGGCTGACCGTGAGGTCGACGACACGTTTCTCCGGTTGCTCGACCGCTTCACCGCTCAGGGCCGCACCGTGAGGCCTAACACCGGCCGCGGCAGCGCACCGGCCGAGATGGCGGACGACCCCGACGCTGGCGGCGTCAAGGCCGAGGCGTTCCGTGCCTCCATGGGGCGCCTGTTAAACGCCGGCAAGATCAAGATCGTCGAGAGCGGCCCGCCCAGCCGACGCACCCGGCACATCGAAAGGGCAGCTCCATGACCTTCGATCGCCCCTTCGATCGGTCTTCAATCGGTACGAACGCCTATTCGATCGCCCCTGTTATCGCCCCTTCGATCGGGTTCGAACGCCTATTCGATCGGCTATCCACAATCCCCCCACACCCCTATGGCGATCGAAGCGCCCGCCGCGGCCTTGGGGGCCGCTGGCGCTTCGCCCGCCTAAGAGCAAGGCGGACACGCGTCGAGGCCGTGGATGAGTGAAAGCGACAACCCTTCACTCGATCCGGTAGACGAGAAAAAGCGCAAGCACGCCAGGCAGGCGAAGGAATCACGGGACCGCAAAAAATTGGGCTTGATCCGGATCTGGGTCACCGTCCCGCGGACAACGGCGGATTTTCTGCAGGATCGCGGGTACCTCCCGGAATGGGATACGGAGGACCGCGAGGCCGTTAGCGCTGCGGCCTCGAGATTCATCCTGGCCAACCGGTTGTTTGGTGAAGATGCGTGACAGCACACGCGCCTAAAGAGCGCTATGGAGTAGATTGATCCGCATGACACCAGACCAGATCAAAGCAACGGCGCGGGCAGTTATGCCTCCCGACATGGCGGCGGCAGAGAGTGAGCTGCGCGACATCGAAACGGCGCAGGCCGATCTCTGCTCGAAAATCGCGGCCGACCAGGGCATCGCAAGCGGCACTCATCAGTCCTGGGGGCGGAAACTTAATTCGCTGGAGGATCGGCGAGCAGCACAGGCTCGACTCGATTCTCTCAATGCCGAGGCCGCAAGGCTCGATCGCGCGGCGGCGGAAGTGCGCGGACGGATCAAGACATGCACTGCTTCCAATGCGGAAGCTGTGCGCGCTGCGTTGGTTCCAGTTCGCAAGGCAGCCGCCGAGCAGGTTGTTTCGAGCATTACGCAACTAACCGCGGCCATCGCCGCCATCAACGCAACCGGAATTTGCCTCAAGGAGGCCGGCGTCGACGCGGTGCGGCTGCCGACGCCGCTGCTTGCCGGCATGAGCACCATTGCAAAATCGATCATCTCGGCGGCTTCGCCGGAACTGGAGAAACGTTGATGCTGCCGGTAGTCAGACTGTCGAAACAGAAAAGCCGCGTCGCTCGAATCTTGCCCGAGATTCAAGATCTATTTCGCATCCGCAACTTGCGGCGAGAATTAGCGCGCGATCTGGACCTTGCGCCTGTCGGCGAATTTCGTCCGATGGACGCCAGAGCGCGCCATCTGGCCAGGATCGAGCTAGATTATGAGCGTCGATACGGTCACGCGCCCGATGTCCGGAAACTTGGGAATTAACGTGATGACTCGAAAATATCTGATCGACGGCGCGCTCCTGACTGCGGAACAGGTCGGTGAGATTAAGAATCCGACCGAGTCCCAGAAACGGCAGTTCATCCAGCAGAGCGGTATCTCAGATCAAAAGCTGCGGGAGATCGAGACGATGATGGCCGGGATCGCTCCCGTGATCCGGGACTACGTTGTCGATGCGGTGACCCCTCTAATTGATCGCCTCTGTCGGGTTGAGCAAAAGACGAAGACGCTCGAACTGCAGGAGCGGCCACTCGTCCCTTGGGCCGGCACCTGGGACGGGGGGAAGCAATTCACCCGTCATCAGTTTTGCAGCGACAAGGGCGCGATGTGGTACGCGGTTGCCGATTCCAAAGGCGTTCGCCCTGGGTCGGGTGAAGGGGTTTGGCGGCTCGTCGTAAAGGCCGGACGCGACGGAAAGGATGCGACGACGCGATGAAACCGCAAGACTTTGCATTCGCTGGCGCCTTCATGCGATTGAACCTTTGCGCACTCGACCGCGGCGGCCCGTACCCGCCGACCGTGGAAGCCACGCTTTGCGAAGACGGCCGCACGGTGATGCTGGAAGCACCCGACGGGGTGACAGCGTCATACGAGCTGGATGAAGTGACAAGCGAAGAGGCCTTCGAATATCGTCGGAGTGTGTTCGCTTGAGCAAAGATGCAATGACATTGGCGACCGCGGACGCACCGGCGCCTACGGAGGCCGAGCGGCGAACCGATTCCGCTCGGCCTCACACTTCCGAAACTTAACGTTGGCGCAATAAAGCGCGGTCGCAGTCGTGGGCTGCCTTAGTGGAGCGGGGAATGTAATGACACTTTCGCTTTTGGGTGCGGGGCCTGGTGCGCGCGCATCGGGCGGTGGCGGTGGTGTGAGTTTTGTCACATGGGATCCCACAACGGTCGCGAGCGTCACGTTGTCCGGCGGTGATCTCGTCTGACCTGCCCCTGAAGTTTCACCCAGTAGCGGTTAGAGTCTCGGCGGATGTTACGCCGTTTGGCGCGGTGTGAGCAACGTGCGATTGGCGGAGCTGGTCGGGGTTGCGGAGCCGATCGCACGTTGCGGTGAGGTAGGCGGCATAGGCCGCAGGGGTCAGATAGCCGAGCGAGGAATGCGGGCGTTGGCCGTTGTAGTCGCCGACCCAATCCGCAATCTTGGCGCGGGCGTGATCGAGGCCGAAGAACAAGGTTTCGTTGAGAAGCTCGTCCCGCATCCGGCCGTTGAAGCTTTCACAGAAACCGTTCTGCGTCGGCTTGCCCGGCGCAATGAAATGCCAGTCGATCTTGTTCTCCGCCGACCAGGCCAGCATGGCATTGCAGGTGAACTCGGTGCCGTTGTCGGAGACGATCATGCCCGGCTTGCCGCGCTGATTGATCAGCGCCGTCAGTTCGCGTGCCACCCGCCGCCCCGGGATCGAGGTGTCGGGGATGGCCGCCAGACATTCCCGGGTCACGTCATCGACGATATTCAGGACCCGGAAGCGACGGCCGCTGGCGAACTGGTCGTGGACAAAATCCAGCGACCACCGGGCGTTCGGCCGAGCCTCGACCAGTATCGGCGCTCGGGTGCCGACGGCGCGGCGGCGGGCCCGGCGCTTGCGCACGCTGAGGCCTTCCTCTCGATACAGACGGTAGATCCGGTTCCGCCCGGACGGCTCGCCCTGCTGGCGAAGCAGCACGAACAGCCGGCGGTAGCCGAACCGCCGACGGGCATTGGCAAGCTCGCGCAAGTGGCCGCGTAGTTCGGTGTCCGGCGGTCGGCACGATCGGTAGCGAACCATCTTGCGGTCAGCGCCGACGATGCTGCAGGCCCGCCGCTCCGACAGACCCATGGCGGCCTGCAGGTGCGCGACGGCTTCGCGCTTGGCGACGGGCCCTACCATTTTTTTGACAAAAGCTCGCGTAGCGCCGCAGCATCCAGCATCTGCTCGGCCAGCAGCTTCTTCAGCTTGGCGTTCTCGTCCTCGAGTTGCCGCAACCGCTTGGCCTCGGAGACGTCCATTCCGCCGAACTTCGCCTTCCAATTGTACAGCGTCGCTTCAGAGACGCCATGCTTCCGCGCCAAATCGGCAGTCTTCGCACCTGCCTCATGCTCAAGCAGCACGCCAATAATCTGCTCTTCCGTAAACTTGGCTCGCTTCATCTGTCCGTCCTTCAGAGGGCCGGACTCTAACTTCAACCGGAGGAAATCGGCAGGGGCAGGTCACGTCGCCACCAATTCCGGGACCACATCGACCAACCAAGGCGCGACCGGTTCTGGGAGCTTCAGGCAAGACTTCGGGCAAATATTATTTCGAAAAACTACGTTCACCACGCTCGCCGGCGGAAATAATGTAGGCGTCGGTGTGCGCCTCGGGCGTCGTGTTTTCGGTCTGGGCCACATCTCAGATCATGGTAGGTACCACGGCTTCGAATTATTCAAATATGGGAAATTCCGCGACGACCGGTGTTGTCGCGTACAAAACGGGGACGGTTTGGGCGAACGGCGGGGGTTGGCGATTGATCTAGACAATCGATCGTTCTGGGTTCGAAACGCGCCGAGCGGGAACTGGAATAATAGTGGCACCGCCAATCCGGCAACCAACACCGGCGGAATCGCCATCCCAGCCGGCACAATGGTCCCGTTCGTGACTTTTGGTGGCACCGGCGGTGTTGCAAATAACGTCCTCACCGCAAATTTCGGTGCGTCTGGTTTCAGTGGTGCGGTGCCGAGCGGCTTTACGTCCGGCTGGCCGGCGTAATGAGCGATAGATCGCAGGCGCCGACAAGCGCGGAAAAAGATCGAAGTGAGCTCATGAGCACAGTAAGTGAAACTGCAGGCCAAGCCCGGCGGCACTGGCGCAAGCGATATTGGACCCCGCGTTGGCGCGCCATCCGGGCGGCACAACTCCAGCGTCACCCACTTTGCTGCCATTGCCTCGACGCGGGACAGCAGGTGGATGCGACCGTCTGCGACCACGTCGAGCCGCACCGCGGCGATGTCGACAAGTTCTGGTCGGGCCCCTTCCAGAGCCTCTGCAAGCCCCATCACGACAGCAGCAAGCAACGTGCCGAGCGTCAAGGCTACAGCGGCGCGGTCGGTGACGACGGCTTTCCGATCGACCCATTACACCCAGCGAATAGCGGACGCGTGCCCATCCCTGGGGGG
Source organism: Bradyrhizobium sp. BWC-3-1 (assembly GCF_032917965.1). Lineage (NCBI taxonomy): Bacteria > Pseudomonadati > Pseudomonadota > Alphaproteobacteria > Hyphomicrobiales > Nitrobacteraceae > Bradyrhizobium > Bradyrhizobium sp. BWC-3-1. The sequence goes on along the minus strand of NZ_CP136625.1, from coordinate 4,665,882 downwards.
GTGGGCGGCAACTCCGGAACGACTGCCCCCGCCACCGCTCGGGGGGCTTTGGACACAGAGTCGCGAAACTGAAAGGATTTTTGTTAGTGAAAGGGAGAAGGCCGACGCCGACACACCTAAAGCTTGTAAAAGGGAATCCCGGTCGGCGACCGGTCAATAAACGCGAGCCGAAGGTGGCGCGTTCACGTCCATCCGCGCCTGCACATATGTCTGACCGAGCGCGGGAAACCTGGGGGTACGTTACCGGCCTCCTCGACCGAATGGGCGTCCTCACCGAGATCGACGGCGTAGCGCTTGAGATGCTCTGCGAAGCCTATGCGGACTTTTTGGCCGCTCGAGCTGAGCTCAAAGCCTTCGGATCTGAATACTACGCCACGTCGACCGCAGCCGGCGACCAAATGCATCGGGTCCACCCTGCGGTGGCCCAGAGGAATGATGCTGATCGGCGCATACGCGCCTGGTTGGCCGAATTCGGAATGACCCCAAGCGCACGGGCGCGAGTGAAAGCAGATGGCACTGAAGACGACGACCCCGCGGAAAACTACTTCGCGTCCTGATCCAGCAACGGCGTATGCGGTGGCTGTTGGCGCCGGCAAGATCGTTGCCGGGCCGCACGTCCGCGCGGCTTGTAAACGTCATCTGCAAGATCTGGAGACGGGTGAAGCGCGCGGTCTGGTGTGGGATCCTGCCGCCGTCAAGCGCGTGGTGGCGTATTTCAAGGATATCCTTACGGTCGAGATCGAGGACACCGGGGACGACGGCGCCGTGACCAGTCGCGCCGTGCCGTTCGTCCTCCAACCTTGGCAGGCGTTCATCGTCGGCTCCCTCTTCGGTTGGAAGCGTTCGGACGGCCTCAGGCGATTCCGGCGCGCCTACATCGAGGCGGGCAAGGGATCCGGCAAGTCGCCACTGGCCGCCGGTATCGGTCACTACATGCTGACGGCGTTGGGCAAGCTGCGCGCGGAGGTGTACTCGGCTGCCACCGACAAGGACCAGGCCGCTATCCTCTTCCGTGATGCTGTCGCGATGTGGCAGCGCTCGCCGCAGCTCAATAAGCGGCTGCTACCGTCCGGTGTGAATCCTGTGTGGCAATTGACCGATACCGCCCGATCCTCATTTTACAAGCCGATCAGCTCTGACAAGCGTGGCAAATCGGGTATCCGTCCTTACTGTGCCTTGGTGGATGAGATCCACGAGCATCCCGATAACGAAGTCATTGAGATGCTGCGCGCCGGCACCAAAGGTAACCAGGACGCGCTAATCTTCGAGATCACCAACTCGGGCTTTGACCGGAAATCGGTCTGCTTTAGCGAGCATGAATACTCAATACGTGTGGCCCACGGAGAGGCGGAGAACGACGCGTGGTTCGCTTATGTCTGTGCGTTGGACGAAGGCGACGACCCCTTCGAGGATGAGGCGTGCTGGCCCAAGGCAAACCCGACTCTCGGTGTCACCATCCAACCCCAATTCATCCGCGAGCAAGTCAATGAGGCGAAGGGCATGCCATCAAAGGAGGCGATGGTCCGGCGCCTTCATTTCTGCGAATGGACAGACAGCGTGACAGCGGCCTTTTCGCGCGGCGCGCTGGAGATAGTGTTCGGCGAGGTCGACGCGGATGCACTGACCGAGCGAGGCTACCCCTGTTTTGGTGGCCTCGATCTTTCCCGGGCAAACGACTTAACAGCGTTCACGCTGACTTGGCTGCTCGATAAGACGGTCGACAAGTGGCGGTTCGCGTCGCGAACCTGGTTTTGGACCCCGAAGGATACCCTTCACGAACGCGCCAAGGCCGATCGCGCGCCGTATCCGCTCTGGGTTGACAACAAATACATGGAAGCGGTGCCCGGCCGGCGTATCGGCTACGGCTGGGTCGCGGACGCGCTCGGCACGATTTGCGCGAAATATCAGCCTGTCTCGATTGGCTGCGATCAGTACGGCCTCGAGAACCTTCGCGAACAAATGGCTGAGCGCGGATTGTCGCTGCCGTGTGTCGTTCATCCGCAGGGATTTCAGAAGCGGATCATCTCAGAGACCAAGGGGAAGAGCGAAACGGGCGCCGAAGACATCTATCTATGGATGCCGGACTCCATCAACAAGCTCGAAGCCGCGGTGATCGAGGAGCGGATCGTTATCGAGAAGAACCCGGCACAAACAATGTGTCTGGCCGGAGTCATTTATGAATCAAATCGAACAGGGCACCGCATGTTCGCGAAGGACAAGGCGACCAACCGCATCGACGGCGCCGTCAGTCTGGCTATGTCGATTGGCATCGCGACATGTAGCGGCGGAGAGAAGAAACCTAAAAAGTATCAGCTATTTTTTACGTAGGAGTGACGGGTGGAGAAGGAATTTGATTTCGAAGAGGCGATCAAGGCATATCAGCAAACGTATGCGCGATGTCAGTTTGTCGATCCCGATTACGCACGACACTGCCTGACAATGATCGACTTATTGAAGATGGATCAAATGGACGCCGTCATTTCAAAGACGAGCGGCGGACTATCCCCTGAATCGTGTCGGCCTGCGAAAAGCTGATACCCATATCTAGCGCGAGCTTGAAGAAATTATCCGCCGCCTTGTGCTTTTGGATGTGATGGGCGCGAGCAATCTTGATTGCCTTCTTACCAAGATCGATTCCGTCGCTGCCGCTGATCCATTCCGGCTTGCTGATCTCTTTCTCGAATTCGAGAATGGCGCTGTCCGACAACTCGGGTCCAAATAAGAAATAACGCAGGTACTGTTTAAAGTTTGGATGCTCGTATACTTCATCTCCCTCATTGTGCCGCTCGAAAAGTTCTTGGCGTGATCCCTTGGTTTGGCCCGTCTTGTAGTCCGGATCAGTGAAGTATCGAATTCTGTGCTCCGGAATTGCGCCGCGCTCGGTGAGCGAGCGCAGCAGCGCTACGATCGGCTTGCGGTTGCTTTGATAAACGGCGTGGCCGTCTGTCCCGGGCGGCAGTTGATCGCGAAGGTCAATTTGCGCCAAGAGTGCCGCTTCGTCCTCGGTTAGGGCGATGTGATATTTTTCCATGTCGACCTCGCCTGTTCAAAAGAGACCCGGGGAAATTCCTGGGGGTCAAATTGACGGTAGCGTCATTTTGTTTTGAAGCGTTTGTCGGGCGGCCATCAAACTGCTTCAGAAGTTCGCCCATTCGCCCCTTGTCAGGTCTGGAGCGCAGGCGGCCTCGCCATTTGTCACAGAGTTGGCGGGGCCGCCAGCCGTCCGGACAGCGGCTTGGCGGCTATTAGCGCACTGACCATGGCCATGCCGATGACGATTGCGGTTTTTGGCTTGCGGCCGCGCCTGGAGTTGGCGTGGGCTTGTGCGTCTGGGCGACATTGGTCGACCGCCGCGGACGCGGCACTGGTATTTCGGGCATCACTTGTGGCTCTTCGGGGCTCGCCTTTGGCTCTTCAGGCATCACCTTTGGCTCTGAAGCGTTGGCGGTGACGCGGGCCAGTTGGTCCTGGCTTGCGTTGAGCCGCTCGGTGACCGTCTCGCTTTCGCGCGCCATCTGTATCTGGGTCGCCTTGATCTGGTCGATGATATTGTTGTTGCGTGCCATTTCTGCCTGGCTCGCCTTGAGTTGGCTCGCAACATTTTCATTGTCGCGGACCAATTGTTCTTGCCTCACCTCGAGCTGTTCGACCGCTTGCCTCAAGGCAGCAAGATCGCGCGCCATCGGTTGGAGCTGCTGCACGAAGTCGGACGACAGGGCGACCGCAGTCGGCGCGAGATTAGCCGGTGCGGCGTCTTTCGGCGCGGCCTTTGTCAGAGGTGCTGGGTCTGAGGGGGCCATCGTCTCCGTATGACCAGAGGACGACCACCACCAGGCAGCGACACCAATGGATGCCGCCAACAGAGAACCGACGCAGGCCAAGTAGCGCCAATCCGCCAATCCATGAATTGTTGTCGGCGGAGCGCCCAACGTCTTCATGCTGGCCGGCGGGTCCGAAGGATTGACTTCCACTTCGCGCGCCAGGTTCGAAAGCTGCTCCTCCAAGCTCGCGAACTGGCCTTCCGCGAGTTTGTCGTCCAGCGTGAAATCCATTTAGGTGCTCCGTATGCTCTGTATCAAACGCAATGTCACCCGCCTGAAAGCGATCCGCGCAGCTGCGTTGATGAGCATGTAGCTGCACGTCACATCGTCTTTTTTATGAACTCACCCCTGAACTGTCCCCGGGTCTTTAGCCAGCTAGCGAGGCGAAACCATGTTCACGGCCGCCGCTGCGCTTCCGGACTAGCAGGGGATGGGGGCTTTGAAGCCCGGAGGCCGCTCCATCCTACACTCGACCGCCGAAAATGATGACGGCCCGAAAGAGGGCATCCCTTCGGAGTGTGGTCCAATATGGCCGTGCGGCCCGGCTTTATGACTCGGTTGCGCATGGAGCTCCGCTCTTGCACGCGACTTTTAAGTCTGCACCATCCACTTGAATGATCGAGTACCGGAACGTCAAAGCCGCGATAGCGTGGTCATCTCAGTTCCAGAATTAACCCGCAGCGCGCGCATCAAGCTTAACCCGCGAGTTCGGTTGCGAGGTGCGCGCCAGGAGCTAGGGTGATCGCGCCGGACATTTCCCCAGGTCCGGACCCACCATGGCAAAGCCGTCGGGCCAATATATTCGGCGCGGCGGCTTTGTTCCTGATCCGAGACGCTCGAGGTGAGTGCGAAGAAATCCCAGCCGCTCGACTTGCTTCAGGTGCGCCAGCAATTGACGGCACTGCGCAATCAGTATTCGGATGATCGCCAGGTTTCCACGAAGCTGAACAATATTATTGTCGAAATAGCTTATCTGAACGAGCCAAGAAACAAAGAGCACCAGGAGCGGCTTCGAGCGAAGATCTCCAAAGCTCTGACGGACATCGAGAAAATTACCAAAACCCGTCATCTGATCTAAAGCAATAAGCCAACGAACGCGTCGGCCGGTTCGTCGTTATGCGACATCGCCATTTTGCAGTGTGCGCTGGCGGCGTATAGCGGCACGAGAGACCGTCCTTATTCGCTCGTCTGTTCCGGCACGCCCAGGAACTCCAGCGCAGTATCCACCTGTTCAAGTTGACGTTGGATATAGCTTCGCTGATCGGCATCTTCGGCCTCTTCAAGTTGCTTGAGGAGCTTTTCCTTTCGAGCAAGCAAGTTCGTTATAGCTGTCGTCACTCCGCTTTCTCCGCTCCTTGCTAGATGCGCCGCTGAGATGAAAAGGGGCCGCAGGATCTTTCTGAGTCTCCTGCGGCCTTTATTTTCCGGGAAAATTGACTGCTACGGAATGATCACTTCCAGCCCCGGCTGACAGGAAGACTTCCAGAATTTGGCGGGCACGTTGACTCCCAAGATAGTGTTCCGCCACGGAACATGCGGGAGTGTGGCGCTGACGCGACAATGAGTGCACGTTGGCAGGAATATAAACGGCCGCGACCGGAAAGAGTGGCTTCGCTCTAACCTCGACACCTTCCTAATGCGCGCAGATCAATTGATCCCAGTAACCAGAGAGCCGATGTAGCGGGTTGCTGGTAATTTTCTTGTTGTCGTCACTGGCCCGCCTCGAAGCGGCTCGAATCTCAGATCACCCCACCCGGCAGTTGCTTCAGCGCTGCTGCCGCGCACGACGTGGGGGACTTCTGATGATATATCTCTTGCTATTCCCGTGCTTGTTATTGGCCATGGCCCTTGCCGTTGCGCTGTATGCCAGTGCGACGATCGCCCGACCAATGCACGACAGAATGGATCGAGATTCGATTCTGGCCGCCGCGAGAACCGGATTGCACCTCCGGGAAGATAAACCAAAGGACGACTCTCGCTCAGTCGCCAGTTTCTCCTAAGCGTGTCGGGATCTTCCTGCTTGAGCCGCGGCGATCTGGTGATGCTGACAGAGGACGGCGTGCGCTGGATGGCGGCTAATCCAAAGCTTCACGCGCGCTGGAGACATCGCCGCGGCATCATCGAAAGCAATTCTAGGGGCGACTGGCATCGCGTGCGTTGGGACGGTAACAAATCGGCTACAGAGGCGATACCGGCCAAGTTCCTGCTACTAAGACCGCTGCAGGCGTCACGAGAGACGTCCAATGAAAGTTTTGGGACAAACTGTGGGCTGACCGCGGAAGGCCCCTGAGTAAGCGCTGTTGTCGGTATTTTCCCGGAGCCGCCGCAACGGTCGAATCAGTCTACGTTTGGGCCGTGACAAGAATGCGATGCAGCATCAAATTTTGGCTGGCTGAGCGCGCCTTCTGAGCGGCCCAGCGCGGATGGGGAGGCAGATGGTCATGGCAGCAGCTCTGCAGATCAACTTCGCGCTTTGGGGAATGATCGTCTGCGGCGTCATTAAAGCCGCGCAACTCGCCCACTATTTCTAGGCTATCAGCCAGATCACCAATGCTGCTCCGCCCCAGATCAGGCCACCGATCCAGGCGGTCGTGACAACGCCAGCCGTAGCAAGGAATGCCACGCCGAGCAGGTCGGTGCCTCGACGCGACCCTGGCATCAGGCGGCGCGCTCCGATGCCGCTGGGAGGATAGTCTCCAGTTGCTTTTGCAGGGTGGCGACGGTCGTCTGCAGGTTGTCGCGACGTTCTCGCAAGGTCAGAGCCAGCATCGGGTATGAGTGGCTGGCGGGGTTGAAAACACGCGACTTGCGCTCCTCCTCCTCAATATCAGCATCGAGGAGTTGAACGCGCCATCGCAGGTCGGAGATCAGCGCATGGAGCTTGGTTGGTGCGGTCGCGTCGAAACGGGGCATCGGTTGCATCGGCTCGCCTCAATATGAAACAGGCCCACCTTGGGTCTGACGGATTGGGCATTGCAGAGCAAGAGGAGTGCCAGTCCGCGCGCGAGGCGATCTCGTCAGTGCTTTCGCTCCAGGTCTCTGAGGAGCACATGGAGGAAGTCGCTGGCATGGTCATAACGTGCGTTGCCATCGGTGATCTGGCGGGTTCGTGGGGCTATTGCGCCCCCAATGGTTTCGGGACCGAGTAGCTCGGCGCAATCCGACCACTGCTCAAGTAAACTGTCCGGAATATCTTCGGTTGATCCGAACAGCTTCAAGAGACCATGTTCGCCATCGTGCTTTTTGTCGTGATGGGCCTTTGCTGCGTAGAAAGCAAACAAGCTCCGGAAGGCATCACGGGATACGGCTGGTTTCGCCATCGCAATGTTCCCCAAAATATTTTTAAGCAAGCTGCTTTTCGATGAGGACGTCTCCGCTGCCGGTCACTCCAGAATCCAATTTGCAAAAAGCCAGCAGACACGACCCAAGAACCAAATCCACGTTCCCGTCACGAGAAACAAACCAGATAGAAGGACGGACTCGAGCAAGCGATCGGGGCCGGGGCTCACTTCGCGGGGGACGTGGGACGCTACAGGAACAGTTTCCGACATGGGCAAAACCTCGAGTACGCAAAGGTTTTGTCTCGGGAAAATGTGGCAAACTTCACGCCCGGGCGATAACCTAAGTTAAACGACTTGTCATTTTCTGAGCCCGACTGATGCTCGCGTGGGCTTCTATCGGCGCTATGGAGCTTTGTCCTGCTCAGCTTGCGCGAGTGCCTTCGCCTGTTCCTCACCGGCGAGCCTTTCAAAATCCGCGTCCCGTTCTTTAGTTACGTAAGGACCGTGAAGTACGTCTCGACGCCATTCGACGAACATTCTCAAAACAAGAAGGAACCCTGAAACTAAAAACAGAACCGTAAGGATATCGAGGATCATTCCAAGCCCCCCGATGTGTTTTAGGCCTCAACCAATCACTTCACACTCTTCGCCTTCACGATCTCGGTCGGCCGGCGCGGCTTCTTTAGCACCCCATTCTCGATGAATATGCGAAGGGCTTCGGATCGGGTCATGCCGCTTTCCTCGGCCCATTTCTCCAGCTCATCGATTAGGCCCCGTGGCACGCGGGCCGTCAGAACAGGATCTTTGCCCGTTGCCGGGCGCCCCGATCCGGGCCGCGGCCCGCCGTGTTTTTTTTTAGGTGTTGCCTCTTTCATGTTCCTGTAATACCGTTTCCAAGCTTGAAAGACAAGCGGCCCGCCGCGGTGCTGAAGACACGCGCGACGGGCCTGGCCCAAACCACGAGGTGATTCATGGCTCAGGTTGATTCTGAGAATAGCATAACTTTGTCTGGCATTTCGTCGCGGCGCAGCTTCCTCTCACGAGCTGCGGCAGCCGGCATAGGAGCCGCAGCGATGCTGCCAGTCCTGCCTTGCTTGCGTTTTCAGGGAAAACGTGGGAGCCGCCACAACATCCTGTCGGCCGGTGTGGCCTTCGAAGTCGCGCGGTTGGGCACAGCCGGATGGATCGCCGCGTGACCGCGTAGAAGCCTACTAATCCAGCGAGCACTTGAGAGCCTGCCGGTCTTGGGCACAGCTTCGTGCCATCGACTGAGCAATCGCCTTTTAGGCCTCGGGTTCTTCCTGAGGCCGCTTTTTCCGGTGATCGCCGGTTCACCGGGCCATTCTTTCGTGGAAAAAACCCGCGACAAGCCCCTTCGGAGGCTGGGCTCGCGCGCCATGATGTAAGTTCCCGTGCAAATCCCTAATGATTCGGGGGTGCCGTGGGTACTTTGCTACTTTTGCTCGCGGCGTGCGTTGTTGGTGTTCTCCTCCTACTCGCATTCCGCCGATAGGACCGACAGCGGACGCAACAGTTGCCTTGAAACCTCACCCCAGTCGCCGAATTAACTTTTCGGGCGGGTTGTTTTTGACTGTGCGCGGTTGATCGCGTTCAACTCCATGGCTGGAGACGAACGTGATCACTTGGCTGCTAGTAATCGTAATCGCGGTCAGCGTTGCAATCCTGATTGCCCACGCGATTGACGCGCTACGTTCCTGAAGCTCAGCGCAGCGGCGCGAGCTACTGCCTGTCGTGCCCGTGGCACTCGCATCAGGCGGCCGGTTCACGCTGGCGGGCAAGACGTTGCTAAAAGCGATTCTTGCGATCGGTGCCCGCCGACCGCCAATATCATCGTCAAAACTCCTGCCGGCTCCGTGGGTTTTCTTTTGCGTCCGATGTGCGCCGGTAGTCACCCGGAGATGTAAGCGCCAGCCGATGGGACTACGGTCCTCACTTTTGGCAGACTATGGCGCGCGGCGATGACACGGAGGGTGCACCAACCCTCATCTGCATAAGATGTCGGCGGCCCTTAGATTATCTCGCGATGCTGCCGGAGATTTCAAAGCTGCCCGCTGTCTACGTCTACAGGTGCATACGTTGCGGGAGAATTGAAAATGTCATTGTAAAGTAAAAGGCCGCCCTCGGTGGGCGCCCCTGCGCCTCCCCGACGCAGGGGCCGTTTTTATCGGAACGATACGAAAATTACACCGTTGGCAATCACCGGAGGTGTTCCAGCCTGTTGGAGACGACTGTGCTCGCTCCAGATCATGTCCTGCGTGATTGCCCGAACTGCCATGCTTGGCCGATGCCCGCCAACTTCATCCGCACGAGCTGGCCAAGCCAGTCGCCCCAAATTCAGTTTCGCTGCGCAAGATGTGGCCATGAAGAGACCGCGCGGGTCGACAGCACAGGCGATCTGAAACCGGTTGAGAAGCGGGGCCGGAGATGGTCACCTGAGATTTTTCGGTGACACAGCAATCGAAGCAGGTTGGCACCGAACTTGGCACCCAACACCGTGGTACAGGTCAGTATTGGGCGGCATGTAGATGCAGCCTGCGGCCGGCAAACGCCAATGAAATGAGACGCTTTAGTACGATCCGTTACCGCCTGATACGTCCGAAACAACATTTCAAGACCGGTGCCTTAAACCACTCGGCCACCCTTCCAAGTTCGGAATTGCTGTCGCTTAACGCAGTCGACGGCGCATGGCAACGCGAAGTTGGCGCCCGCCCCTTCCCCGACATCGGATCTGTCAGGCGAGCGTCAGCCTGTTCCCTTACCCTATGCCCTCTCGGCGATCCCGGACACTGGCGACATCTCCCAGGGCGTCGCCGGTTGCGAGGCCCGGTTTGGAGTCGCCTCCGTTTCCGGGCCTCGTTTGCTGGCTGCAAAGAAAAGCGGCGCCCCCGTTGGGAGCGCCGCTTGAATTCCTCGTAAGCTAGCTTGGCTCAGTACCCGCAGGAGGCACAGTTCATCTGCACCGGGGCGTAATAGGAATAGCCCGGCTGGACCATCTCGACGCGCTGGCGCGTGGCGTATTGCGGCGGGATGCGCTCGTACTGGACGCTCGGCGGCGCCACCATCACGGTCTGCGGCACCATCACGGTGCGGTACTGCGCCGGTGCGCGGTGCGCCACGACGGAGCCGGGCGACACCATCACGGTCTCGTCGACGGTGCGGTATTGCGGCTGCACGTATTGCTGCTGGTAGCAGGTCGTGCACGGCGGCGGCGTGTAGCAATTGTAGCAGCCGGCGGAAGCCGCGCCGGTCATTGAAATCGCAGCGACGACTGTTGAGAAAACGACAGCGAGAGTGCGAGACATTATTGTGGTGCCCCAATTGCCCGAAACGGATTTGCGAAGATCGATGGCAGTATACGCCGCAAAATTCTGAGCTGCCGAAGTTCATCGGGGCATCCTTAATGCAAACGGCCGGCTCGCGCCCGCCGTTCAGAACTTGTTGACCATGCGCGATGCGTGATGCTTGCGATCACACCCGCACGTGACGCACTTACTTCGGGCGCCGCTTCACCTCGCGCACCGCGCCGCGCGCGGCGCTGGTGGTGAGCGCGGCGTAGGCCTGAAGCGCGGTCGAGACGTTGCGCTTGCGGCCGATCGCCTGCCATGCGGCATCGCCCTTCGCCTCTTCCGCGGCGCGGCGCCTGGCGAGCTCCTCGTCGGAGACCTCCAGCGTGATGCTGCGGTTCGGGATGTCGATGGCGATGCGATCGCCGGTCCTGACCAGACCGATGTTGCCGCCTTCGGCCGCTTCCGGCGACAGATGGCCGATCGACAGGCCCGACGAGCCGCCCGAGAAGCGTCCGTCGGTGACGAGCGCGCAGGCTTTGCCGAGGCCCATCGATTTCAGATAGCTGGTCGGATACAGCATCTCCTGCATGCCGGGACCGCCGCGCGGGCCTTCATAGATGATCACCACGACCTCGCCGGCAACGACCTTGCCGCCCAGAATGCCTTCCACGGCGGCGTCCTGGCTTTCGAATACGCGGGCGGGGCCGGAGAATATCAGGATCGAGGCGTCGACGCCGGCGGTCTTCACAATGCAGCCGTCCTGCGCGAGATTGCCGTAGAGCACGGCGAGGCCGCCGTCCTTGCTGAAGGCGTGCTCGAGGTTGCGGACCACGCCCTTCTCGCGGTCGGTATCGAGCTCGTCGTAGCGGCGCTCCTGGCTGAAGGCGACCTGGGTCGGGATGCCGCCGGGCGACGCCCGGAAGAAGGTGCGGACAGACTCGCTCCTGGAGCGCTTGATGTCCCAGCGCTCCAGCGCGTCGCCCATGTTCGGCGCGTGCACGGTCGAGACCGACGTGTCAATCAGGCCGGCGCGGTCGAGCTCGCCCAGGATGCCCATGATGCCGCCGGCGCGATGCACGTCCTCGACATGCACGTCGGCGACCGACGGCGCGACCTTGCAAAGGACAGGCACGCGGCGCGATAGCCGGTCGATGTCGCGCATGGTGAACTCGACCTCGCCTTCGTGGGCGGCCGCGAGCAGATGCAGCACCGTGTTGGTCGAGCCGCCCATCGCGATGTCCAGCGTCATCGCGTTCTCGAACGCCTTGAAGTTCGCGACATTGCGCGGCAGCACGCTAGCGTCGTCCTGCTCGTAGTGGCGGCGCACGATATCGACGATGGTGTGGCCGGCCTCGACGAACAGGCGTTTGCGATCGGCGTGGGTTGCGACCACCGTGCCGTTGCCGGGGAGCGCAAGGCCAAGGGCTTCCGTGAGGCAGTTCATCGAATTGGCCGTGAACATGCCCGAGCACGAGCCGCAGGTCGGGCACGCCGAGCGCTCGATCACCTTGACGTCCTCGTCGCTGACCTTGGAATCGGCGGCTGCGACCATGGCATCGATCAGGTCGACCGCCTTGGTCTTGCCCTGCAGGGTGACCTTGCCTGCCTCCATCGGTCCGCCCGAGACGAACACGGCAGGGATGTTGAGCCGCAGCGCCGCCATCAGCATGCCGGGGGTGATCTTGTCGCAGTTGGAGATGCAGACCATGCCGTCGGCGCAATGGGCATTGACCATGTACTCGACGCTGTCGGCGATCAGCTCGCGCGACGGCAGGCTGTAGAGCATGCCGTCATGGCCCATGGCGATGCCGTCGTCGACCGCGATGGTGTTGAACTCTTTCGCCACGCCGCCGGCCTGCTCGATCTCGCGGGCGACGAGCTGGCCGAGGTCCTTGAGATGGACGTGGCCGGGCACGAACTGGGTGAAGGAGTTGACGACCGCGATGATCGGCTTGCCGAAATCGCCGTCCTTCATGCCGGTCGCGCGCCAGAGGCCGCGGGCGCCCGCCATGTTGCGGCCGTGGGTGGTGGTGCGGGAGCGATAGGCTGGCATGGCGGTTTCCGTCCTCGGGTTTGGCTGGCCGGGCGCGGCAAAATTTCGAAGCCGCCTCAGGCCTTTCCGGCCGGATAGCGCACGGGGGGAACGCGCGCAACGGGAACTTGGGCCGGACAGGGCTCCCCTGCTCCCGGCGCGTGGGCACCGGCGGATCTGCGCCGTCATGCCCGGGCTTGTCCCGGGCATCCACGTTCTTGATGCGGAAAGGTCGTGGATGGCCGGGACAAGCCCGGCCATGACGGAATTATTGCAGTTCGGGATCGAGCCGGTCGGCGATCACGGAGACCGGCAGCGTGGTCACGACGATGGTGGTCGCCGGTGCCGGCATGATGAGGGCCACATGCGCTCGCGCGCTTGCATTGGTTTCAGGCAACCGCGCGTGCAGGCGCATGCGCCGCGAAAATTCAAGCGCGATGAAATCCGTAGTGATCCGGAATGGAATCCTATTCCGATGTCGCGTACATCGCGGTACATCGATCGGCGGCCTTCCAAGGGCATCACCCTCTGATCGCGCACCACGGGGTTGGGGGACCACATGGGGCGGGGGGATCAAAGGCTGGGGCAAGGTTACGAGGTCCGGACTCCTAGGCACTCCGGACCTCGGGACTTTCTAGTTTGAACGTGATTTCGCGCCGCCGGTTTGATCAGCCGTGCGGCGCGAAGTCGTTTTGGCGTCGTTATGCCGACACGGCGCTAGCGTGTCTGCGGCTCGATCGTCACCGTGCAGTCGCCCTGCCCTTGCGTCGCGACCACGATGTTGCCCGCGGGAGCGCCGAGGGCGATCGGCGCGGATGAGCCGCCGCCGGGCATCTGGACAGTCACGCTCAGGGAGTCCGTTCGCGCGGTCGAGCCCACGGTCGAGGGTTCTGCCTGGGCCACATTACCCGAGGCGTCACGCCGCATGATCTGGCAGTTCACATTGCTGCCCCCGGCGGCCGCCATGCTCGATGAGGTGCCGCCGCTCATCTGGGCGCGGGCTCGTGAGGGATCGCGGGGCACCTGGCTGACGATGCGATGCGTCCGCGGCTCCACAATGACGACGTCGTCGCCCGTCGAAAAATATTCGTAGTCCCGATACTCGGGCTCGATCGCGACGATCTCGGGCGGAAGCCTGTGGAGGCGCACGCGCGAGGGAATGGTTTCACCGACCCGGATCGAGATGTTCAGATTACGCTCCGGCTCCGCCAGGCGTGCGCGGCTCACCGTTTCGGAGATCCGCACCTGCTTCTCGGACGTCACCTGGGTCTGCTGATTGGCCTGCGTGTTGGTCTGGGGCGTCTGATTGGCTTGATTGGTCTGCGTGCCTGAAGTGGCAGGCGCGGTCTGCGCATTGTTGGTCGGGGCCGTCCGGTTCGTGTCGGTCGCTGTGGCCGGTCGGTTGTTCTGTTGCGCCGGCTGCTGCTGCTCGGCCGCGTTGCGCGGCGGCTGGGTCTGGTTGCGCTCGTTCTGGTTGGCCGCAGCTCCCGTGCGCTCGTTCTGCTGGCCAGACGTGCCGGACTTGGACTTCTCGGACTCGGCCGTTGATTTCTGCGGCGCGGACTTGTCCTGCTTCGTCTCGGCGCTGTTCTTGCCGTCGCGTCCCGGTTTCGGGCTCTCCGCCTCACGGTTGCGATCGCGCGAAGGCTCACGAGATTCCTGGGCCTGATCCTTCGACTTCGGCTGGCTGCGCTCGGCAGAACTGGCCGGCTGGCGCTTGTCGTCACTCGCGTCCTGCTTGGCAGCGCCGCCCTTCTCCTCGCGGCCCGCACCCTGCAATCGCTCCTGGGCGCCCTGCGCGCGCTCTTGAACCCGTTCTTGGGCGCCGCCGCGTTGCGGCCCGGCACCTTTCGCCGGCTCCTCGGTCCGTCTCGGCTCGTCCCTTCGCTCACCGGGCGCCTGGGCGTAGGCGAAGCCGGAAGCAAGCATCAGTCCGATAGCCGCGGTCGATAACATCAAGTGCTTGCGCATGGTCCCTCTCCTGGAAAATTCGCAACGACAGACGCGAACGTTCTGTGGGTGCGAAGGTTCCTGATCAGGAACGAGGGCTGATCACGCGGGTCTCACATCGGGTCCTTCAGCGTGAGCCGCGCCGTGAATGTCACGCTGGTCTTGCCAACCAGCGCCATGCCTTCGACTTCGGCGCCTTCGGCGGAATAGTCGCCGGAAAAGCCGCAGGTCACTTCCCTGCCGCCGAACGCGAGCGGCTTGCCGACGGCCTCGGTGTGCTGATTGACGGTCATGTCGCCGCGCCATTTCCCGTTCCGGAAGGTGTAGCTGCCGGTGTAGTAGAAATAGCTGTCGCCGCCCATGATGCGGCCATCGCAGAGCACGACGACGCCTTTGGCCTGGCCGCGCTTGCCGTCGCGCATCTCGATCTCAAAGATGTAGAGGCCGTTGAGGACCTTCTGTGGGTTGCCGCCCTGCTCGGGCCCATCGCCGGCCGACATCGCTCATCTCCCGTTCAAACCGGCACATTCCGCTCGAGATCTTCAAGCCACGCCGCAGCGCTCGAATCCGACGGCGCACGCCAGTCGCCGCGCGGCGACAACGAGCCGCCGGCCGAAACCTTGGGTCCGTTCGGCATCGCCGAGCGCTTGAACTGGCTGAAAGCGAAGAAGCGGCGCAAGAACACCTCCAGCCAGCGGCGTATTTCCTTGAGATCGTAGGCCTTGCGCTTGTCGGTCGGAAATGCCGGCGGCCACTCGCCCTGGGCAACGTCTTTCCAGGCCTGCAGCGCCATAAAGGCGATCTTGGACGGCCGCATGCCGAACCGCAGCGTGTAGAACAGGTTGAAATCCTGGAGCTCGTAGGGGCCGACCGAAGCTTCCGTGCTCTGCGGCTTCTCGCCCGGCTCAGCCGGAACCAGCTCCGGCGAGATTTCGGCCGACAGGATCGATCCAAGCGTTTGGTTGACGTCGTCGCTGAACTGCTTGGAAGCAATCACCCAGCGGATCAGATGCTGGATCAGCGTCTTCGGCACTCCGGCATTGACGTTATAGTGCGCCATCTGATCGCCGACGCCGTAGGTGCACCAGCCCAGT
Organism: Bradyrhizobium sp. BWC-3-1; assembly: GCF_032917965.1. Lineage (NCBI taxonomy): Bacteria > Pseudomonadati > Pseudomonadota > Alphaproteobacteria > Hyphomicrobiales > Nitrobacteraceae > Bradyrhizobium > Bradyrhizobium sp. BWC-3-1. Next base: position 4,650,396 of record NZ_CP136625.1, on the reverse strand, counting down.
GCGAGCTCGGAAAGATCGCCGGTGCCGATCACGAGGCCACCATGATGGTTGGCGAGCCGGAACAGATAGTCCGTGCGCAGGCCCGCCTGCACGTTCTCGAATGTGACGTCGTAGACCTTCTCGCCCTTGCCGAAGGGATGGCCGATGTCCTTCAGCATCTGCGTCGCCGTGGTGCGAATGTCGAGTTCCTGCCAACTCGTCTGCAGCGCCGTCATTAGCCCCAGCGCATTGGTCTTGCTGTCGCTGCCGGTGGCAAAGCCCGGCATGGTGTAGGCGAGAATGTTCTCTCGCGGCAGGCCAAGAAGGTCGACGGCCTTGGCGGCGACGATCAAGGCGTGGGTAGAATCGAGTCCGCCAGAGACGCCGATAACGACGCGCTTGGTACCGGTCGCACGCATGCGCTGGACAAGGCCCGCGACCTGAATGTTGTAGGCCTCATAGCAGTCCTGCTCGAGCAGGCTCTCGTCGCTCGGCACGAACGGAAAGCGCTCGACCTTGCGCAGGAAGCCGATATCGGCGGCCGGGGGCTTCAAGGCGAAGCCGACTTTTCGGAAGAAGGCTTCGCGCTGCCGGCGATTGTCATCGAACGTACCCATCAGCGCGCGTTCCTGCCTGAGCAGGTCGAGATCGACGTCGGCCAGCGTGATCTGGCCGTCCTGCCGGAACCGCTCGCCCTCGGCCAGCAGCACGCCGTTCTCGTAGATCGAGGTCTGGCCGTCCCAGGCCAAATCCGTGGTCGATTCCCCTGCCCCTGCGGCGGAATAGACGTAAGCCGCGAGGCAGCGGGCTGAAGTCGATTGGCACAAGAGCGCGCGCGAGCGGGCGCGGCCGATCGTGATCGGGCTGCCCGAGAGATTGATCAGCACGCTCGCACCCGCGAGCGCGAGCTCGGAGGCCGGCGTCACCGGGATCCACATGTCCTCGCAGATCTCGACACCGATGGTCAGGCCCGGAACGTCCTCGGCTGCGAACAGGAGGTCGACGCCGAACGGGGCATGCAGCCCGCCAAAGGCGACCATCTCTCCGACGATGCCGGCGCCGGAGGCGAAATGCCGCCCCTCGTAGAATTCGCGATAGGTCGGCAGGTAGCTCTTGGGCACCACGCCGAGGATCTTGCCGCGATGGATGAGGACCGCGCAATTGTAGATCCGATTGCCAAAGCGCAGCGGCGCGCCAACGATCAGGACGGTCATCAGGGACGAGGATGCCTCGACGACGGCCACAAGCCCGCGCTCGACCGCATCGAGCAGCGGATCCTGCTTCACGAGATCTTCGATTGCATAGCCGGACAGGCAGAGTTCGGGAAACACGGCAACTGCCACCGACTGCGCGTGGCAGTCCTTCGCCGCCGCCAGAACCGCAGCTGCGTTGGCCGTCGGATCAGCCACATGAGAGGTGGTGACGCAGGCCGCCACGCGCGCAAATCCGTGGGCATAGATCGAGTGGAAACTCATCGAGCAAAGTCCCTTTGTCTCGTCGCGACCGGCCTCCGCCAGCTCTGGACTCCATTTAACCCATCGACATGGCCCCGTGCAGGTCATTCAACGGCATGCATAACGGATTTGCAGCTTCGCTGCCCGGCCGTGCCCTTGAGGCAGTCTCAGGCTCTGCGCGCCAGCATGCCGGGCAGATCGTCGCGCAGCCACTCGGCGATCCGGGGCCAGTCATGGGCGTGGGTCCGCGCGCCCATGAACAGGCCAAGATGGTTGCTGGGCTGGGAGGCCGCCGCAATGAAGGCCGGCGGTGTGCCGAGCAAGCCGGCGGTGGCGAGCGCCTGCGCAGCCGGCACGACGTCGTCATCGAGTCCGGCCAAAAGGAAGACCGGCGCCTTCACGTCCTTCAGATCAATCCCGCGGCCGAGTGCCGTGAACTGGCCGCGCGCGATCCGGTTCTCCCGGAAAATCCAGTTGACGATCTCGAGATAATAGGTGCCGGGCAGATTGAGGGGCTCGGCATTCCAGCGCTCGAAGCGCGCCAGCAGCGCCGCACCGTCCTCGCCGGAGAGGTCGCTCTGCAGCGCCGTCGCGATGTCGTCGCGGCTCGGTGCCTTCGACCAGACCCGCAGCATCTCTTCGCCGCTGACATTGCCGCCGCCGCGGGCGACGAGCTGGTCGTAGACCATCTCCGGCGCGTTGCGGGCGAGCTGCGACAGCCTGGAGTCAATGGAGAGGTCGACGGGCGCGCCAGCCAGTACCAGCCGCCGCACCTTGGCGGGAAAGCGCGCCGCATAGAGCAGCGAGAGCCAGCCACCCTGGCACAGGCCGACGAGATCGACCGGCGCGCCGATTTCGTCGATGGCGACGTTGAGATCACCGAGATAGCTGTCGATCGAGAGATAGCGCATGTCGGGTGCGGCCGAGCGCCAGTCGGTGAGATAGACCCGGTCGATGCCGCCATTTTGCAGGGACTGCACAACGCTGTGGCCGGGCGCGAAGTCGGCGATCAGGGCCCGGTGCAGCGCATAGGGCGCGCAGACCAGTGCCGGCTGGCCGGCCCCCGTCCGCGCGCAATTACGCAGGCGCATGGTCGCAAGCTCCAGCGCGACGGAGTTGGGCGTGGTCCAAGGCAGGCTGCTGTCGGCCAGCTCCGACGGGCCGCGCTCGAGCCATCCAAAGCAGGCGTCCATGGCAATCCGCGCCGCAGCGAACGGCCACAGCAGCGGGTCATCCGGGACCGGCTCCGATGCGCGCAGCTGTTTGCCGGTCTTCTCCGCCATGGCTATCCCACGGTCCTCACAGGAAGGCCTCGAAGCTGACGAGCGAAATACCGCGCTCGCGAAAACTCTGATGGGTCGCGGCCACCGAGCCGTCGAGATCGATGCCGCGGCAGGCGTCCTCGATGACGGCGACCTCGAACCCGGCCTTGCGGGCATCGTCCGCCGAGAAGCGAACGCAGAAGTCGAACGCGAGGCCGGCGACGAAGACGGTGTTCAACTCGCGTTCGCGCAAATATCCGAGCAGGCCGGTCGGCGTTGTCCTGTCGTTCTCGAACAGCGCCGAATAGGAATCGATGCCGCGCCGAAATCCCTTCCGCACCACCAGATTTGCGCGGGTGACGTCGAGATCGCGATGAAATTCGGCGCCTGCGGTGCCCTGCACGCAATGGCTCGGCCACAGCACCTGGACGCCGTAGTCGAGCACGATGGTCTGGAACGGCTGTTTGCCCGCATGGTTCGGCGCAAAGGAGACATGATCGCGGGGATGCCAGTCCTGGGTCAGCACCACATTGGCGAATTTTTGGGCGATCCGATTGATGGCGGGGACGACCTTCTCGCCGCCGGGCACGGCGAGCGCCCCGCCCGTGCAAAAATCGTTCTGCACGTCGATGACCAGCAGCACGTCGCGGTCGGAAATCTTCATCGCAAGGTCCATTCCAGGCCATCCGCGCGAGCGGCGCCGAAGGCACGTCTGCAGTGTCGATCTTCCCGGGCTGCTTCGCAACCAACGAGAAGGTGCGGCGATCTGCGCGAATGCGCCCCGTCGGTCCCGGGATGCAACGGTTTGGGCTGATGCGTGTTGACTAGATCCACCCGGGGACGGATTCTGACAGCCGTTCGCGTCTTGCGATCGGATAGAGCGGAGGAAGCGGTTCCCGCAGCCGGAAAGGCTGCGGCAGCCATACGCACATGACCATCGGCAAGACAGGACAGATTCTTCTCGCCGATATCGGCGGCACCAATGCGCGCTTCGCGCTCAGTCAGGGCGATCAGACCGGACCGATCGACTACGTCAAAGTGGCAGACTTCCCGACCGTCCGGGAAGCCATTGCCGATGTTCTCGCGCGTCGCTGCCACGGCCAACCGCCCCCAAGGGCCGTGCTGGCCGTCGCAGGACCGGTGACCAACAACCGCTGCGTCATGACCAACAGCCCATGGGTCATCGACGGCAACGAGCTTCAGCCGGCCCTCGGCTTCGACAGCGTCCATGTTCTTAACGATTTCGAGGTGGTGGCCTGGTCCCTGCCCGCCCTGCAGCCCGCCGACCTGATCCCGCTCGGCGGACAGGATGGCCTTCCCGGAGAGCCGTTGCTGGTGGTTGGCCCTGGAACCGGCTTTGGCGTGTCCTGCCTCGTCGAGCGCCACGGCTCACGGCTGGCCGTCGTCACCGAGGCAGGCCACGCGACCCTGCCGGCGGAGGACGAGCGCGAGGAACGCGTGATCGCGTGCATGCGCCGACGCCTCGGCCATGTCTCCATCGAGCGTGGCGCGTTGTCCGGTTCGGGCCTGCAAAGCCTGTACGAGGCGCTGGCCGAGGTGGAAGGCGCTCAGGTGCCGCATCGCGATGCTGCCGCCATCACGAAGGCCGCCCTGGAAGGCAGTTGCGAGCTCAGCCGCAAGACGCTGGAGATGTTTTGCGCCATCCTCGGCTCGGTCGCGGGCAATCTCGCGGTGACCTTCGGCGCACGCGGCGGCGTTTATATCGCCGGCGGAATCGTGCCGCGCTTTCCTGACTTCCTCGCAGCCTCCGCATTCCAGGCGCGCTTCGAAGCCAAGGGACGCTTCCAGGACTATCTGCGCGACATCCCGACCAGACTGGTCACGAAACCTGATGCGAGTTTCCTCGGCCTGACGATGTTCGCGGAGCACAACCAGCCTTAAACGGCGCGCGCCTCCGTCCGCGGGTTCCAGTCATGCACAGCTGATTGCGCGGCACGCGCGCGCGACGCGGGATCGTGCTTGCGCGCACGTCCCGGATGAGAAACAATCCTAGCTTGTGCGTGGCGTAGTTGCGGGGGCGTGACATGCGTAAGCAGGATCTGGGTTTCGACTATCACCGCTATCACCGCCTGCTGCTCGAGGCGGACGACGAGGGCAAGCGGCTGGCCCTGATCGAGCTCTTGATCGAGGAAAAGGCGCGTGACCGCCTCGCAGCCCAGCGCGCTTCGGACCGCGCCGCCATGACGGCCCACACCATCGCCACGGTGCTGAAGAACGGGCGCCACTGAAACGCGTGATCGCACTCCAGTGCCCGAAAATGCGGTATCGATTGCGATTTCATTAACGATCCCTCGAAAGCTCGCGTCAAACTTTTTGCTCTAGGAGTTCCCCACCTGATCCAATTCAGGGGCAACAAAGGGGGGAATGAACATGAGCATGATTTCGATCGCCGCGATGCCGGCCACCAGCGAAACGCGTTTGGCTGATTCTTCGTTTTCTTCGTTCAAGACCATCTTGCTGTTTTGCTGCACGGGCCTGGTCGCCTCGTTCGGCCTGATGGCGCGCGGCATCGATCTCGGCGCCGGCCTGATGTGAAGCCGCGACGAATTCCGTCGCGAAATGGCCGCCCCTGATGGGCGGCCATTTTCATTTTGGTCTCAGTTCGGCGTCTTCGCTGCCGCTTCCGGAAACATCGAATCGATCATCGCCTTGAGCTGATCGATCGAAATCGGCTTGCGCAGGATCGGCCGGCGCCTGAGCAAGGACGGCAGCAGCTCCGGACCGTAGCCCGTGGCGAACAAAAACGGCTTCCCGCGACGCTCGATCAGATCGGCGACCGGATCGACGTAGAGGCCCTTGAGATTGATGTCGAGGATCGCAAGATCGTACTGCGCGGTCATGGCGAAAGCGCTGGCGTCCCGAACATTATCCGCTTCCGCGATGACGTGGTGGCCGAGTTCCTCCACCATGTCCGTCATCATCATCCGGATCAACGTCTCGTCTTCGACCAGGAAAACGGAGAGTCCGTCCGCCATATCAACCCCGCCCATCAGCTTCCCAAGCTAATCATAACCGAATTGCGAAGAGCATTCACGAATTCGTGGCGGGGTCCGTTAATTCGACGCGCCCGATCCGATTCCACTTGATCAATCCAATCCTCGTTCGTGGCTGAGCCGCACCATCTCCTGCACGAACACCTGCTTTTGTTTGTCATCGAGGCTCGAATAGAGGGGCTCGGCGGCGTCGGCGACATTGCGCTGGTCGGCAGCGCGGTCGATCAGGAATTGGGCCTCGTTGCGCATCTGCTCGACGATGTCGTCGGGAGGATCCCGCTTGGCGCGCGCAACCCGCAGGTTGAGCCGCTCGGCACCGTTATGCCCGAGGTAGTGCATGGCGCTCGAGAAGCCGTACCAGTGCTTCTCCTGCTCGGGCGTGAGGTTCAGTTCGGTCTTGATCCGCTCGATATAGGAGTCGCTGTTGGTGACGATCTGGTCGGCGGTCAATTGCGGCGCGCCGATCTGGGTGAGGACCGTGACATCCTTGTCCTGCGGCGCGTTCTTCGCCTCCTTGCTCGCCTTGGCGCCCTTGCCCGCCTTGGCGCTCTTGGCATCTTTGTCCTTGCCGGCGCCCTGCTTGGCGTCCTTGAGCGCATCCTTGCTTGCATCCTTGCTCGGATCTCTGGCGGCAGGCGCCTGATTGCCATTATTGCCAACGCCGAGCACGCCGGTGAACACACCGACCACACCGCCGATCGCGCCGCCGAGCACACCGCCGACCGGACCCGCCGCCTTGTTCCCGGCCGCCGCTCCTTCCTGAACCCCTTTGACCAGGCCTTGAGCGTTCGCCACCGCGGCTGCGCCGAGCAGCAACACGAAAACGGACCCCAGCGCGAACCATCGTCGCAGGTAAAGCCGCGCGGGCGGCGCCGGGTTGATCATTCTGGTCTCCATCTCGATCTGATTAGGCTCTTGGGGATGAGAACCACCCGCCAGCTGCAACTCTATCGTTTTCACCGCTTCGAGGTCTAGGCCCCGACAAATGCTATGCACGCCCGAAAAGTGTTTGCCGCGAGGTGCTTATGCAGGCTCCTTGGAAACTGCGGCGTAATTGCGCACATGTCGGTCGGGCGCGCCAGCGCCAAGTGTGCGTCGCAAAACAACCGGCCGTGGTTCATGGTCCGCGCATGAGGTCGAGGGCGCTGCCGCGTTCCCGGACACAACGTTAGTTCTAGGCGCAAGCCGTTCGGTTTTCTCGACAGACGCAATCAATCATGATCTGATCGCGCTACCAATTTGCCTTCGAAGCCGACGGCATCAACAAGAAACGTCGAACGAGAAACTTTCGAAAAGAAAATCAAAAGCAGAACTCGGAAGAGTTCAGAGGAACGCCAGAACAATAAAACACCCAAGCGAGGAAACGAGATGTCACGCAAGACACTGACGCGACGTCAATTTGTGGCTGCCACTGCAATGTCCTCCGCGGCGCTGATCACGGCGCCCTATGTCCGAGGCGCTTACGCCGCCGGCAAGCTCTCGATCGGCTTCTGGGACCACTGGGTGCCCGGCGCCAACGATGCCTCCACCGCGCTCGTCAAGGAATGGGGCGAGAAGGAGAAGGTCGAAGTCTCGATCGACTACATCACCAGCAACAACAAGAAGATCGAGCTGACGGCAGCGGCCGAAGCCCAGGCCAAGTCCGGTCACGACATTCTCCAGATGCCGAGCTGGTGGCCGCACGCCTATTCCGAGAATCTCGAACCGCTCAACGACGTCATGGAGCCGCTCATCAAGCAGAACGGCGAGGTGAACGACACCGTCAAATATCTCGGGCGGTCGGGCGGCAAATGGCTCGCAGTGCCCGCGACGCCGGGAAGCCAGATCAAGGGCCCCTGCTCCCGCATAGATCTCATGAAGAAACACGCCGGCATCGACGTGCAGGAGATGTATCCAGTCGGCGCCCCGCCGAAAGCAGACAACTGGACCATGGAGACGTTCCTGAAGGCGGCCGAGGCCTGCCACAAGGCCGGCTTCCCCTTCGGCATCGGTCTCGGCGAGACCACCGACAGCGTCGACACCGCCGGCGCGATCTTCCAGTCGTTCGGCGCCGAGCTCGTCAACGCCAAGGGCGATATCACCGTCAAGACCGATGCAGTGCGGCAGGCGCTCGAATTCTACAAGAAGCTGATCGCCGTCCTGCCCACCGACGCGCCGTCCTGGGACGATGCCTCCAACAACAAATGGCTGATCTCGGGCCGCGGGGCGATGATCCTGAATCCGCCGAGTGCCTGGGCGGTCGCCAAGCGCGACGCACCGCAAGTCGCCGAACAGTGCTGGACGCACGGCTTCCCGTCCGGTCCGAAGGGACGTTTTGCGCCCTTCCTGCCGTACTTCTGGGGCGTCTGGGCCTTTGGCAAAAACAAGGAAGCGGCCAAGAGCTTGCTTGTTCACCTGTCCTCGCCGGCGGCGATCGAGAAGTTCGTCGCGGCGAGCGGCGGGTACGATCTGCCGGCCTACGCGAACATGACGAAGTTCAAGACCTGGGCCGAGGAAGGGCCGCCGAAGGGCACGCTCTTCCACTATCCGGATCCCTACAAGCAGCAGACGATGTCGATCGCCGCGTCTCCGGCGCCGCCGAAGATCGCCCAGCAGATCTACTTCCAGGCGACGCTGACCAAGATGGCGCTGCGCTTTGCGCAAGGAGAGAAGTTGGAAACCGCGCTCGCCTGGGCCGAAGGCGAGTGCGAAGGCTTCATGCGAACCTGAGCCGGGTATGTGCCATGGCGGTTCACGCTTCGCGCGTGAGCCGCCGAGGCACACTCGCTCGATCCGCTTGCCGAATGAAGCCGACGGCTGCGCCGGCTTCGCCGTCCTACATGTCCTGCTGCGTGTCCTGCAAAAGAGGCTAACGTCATGGCCGATGTCGTCGTTGAGCAAGGCCGTCCCGCTCGAGCTGCGAGCCCGCGCAAACGGGCGAGCCTGCGCAATGCAATGGGACGGAAATCGACCGTCGCGTTCTTCCTGACGCTGCCGCTGATCCTCCTGATCGCCCTGCTCGTGCTCTATCCCGCCTTCTATTCGGTCTACCTGGCGACGCTGAACAAGGCGATGACGAAGTTCGTCGGTCTCAGCAACTTCACCTTCCTGTTCAAGCGCGAAACGTTCTGGATGGTGGTGAGACAGTCCTGCATTTTTGCGATTACCGCCGTGGTCTTCAAGGCGCTGATCGGCTTCATCGTCGCGCATTTCGTCCACAACATTCCCGGCAAGAAGCAACGTAAATGGCGCGGCATGCTGCTGGTGCCTTGGGTGATCCCACCGGCGATGAGCACGCTGGCATGGCTGTGGCTGTTCGATCCCTCCTACAGCGCCTTCAACTATACGCTGTCGTTCTTCGGCATCGGTCCGATCCCGTGGCTCGGTGACACCTTCTGGGCGCGTTTCTCCGTCATCCTCGTCAACGTCTGGTACGGCGCGCCGTTCTTCCTGATCATGTACCTGGCCGCCTTGAAATCCGTACCCGACCAGCTCTACGAAGCCGCAGCGATCGACGGCGCCAATTGGTGGCAGAAGATCTGGCACATCACCCTGCCGATGATGCGCAACATCATCGCCATCACCACGCTGTTCTCGCTGATCGTCACTTTCGCCAATTTCGACATCGTGCGCATCCTCACCTCCGGCGGTCCGCTGGACCGGACGCATTTGTTCGCCACCTGGGCGTTCCAGGTCGGCATCCAGAGCAGCGACATTCCGCTCGGCGCCTGCGTCTCGCTGTTCATGGTGCCGATCCTCGCCGTCGCAGCGGTCTTCATCCTGCGCGATGTCAACAAACGTGGGAACGAAGCCTGATGAGCACGCTCGCAATCGACAAGGCCGGACCGACACGCAAGGTCAAGCTTCGAAGCATGAGCCGCGACCGCACCTGGGCGCTGCGCTGGTCCTACTTTTTCCTGGTGCTGTTTGCGATCTTCTTCCTGATCCCGCCGATCTACATGCTGATCACCTCGCTCAAGAGCAGCGCGGAGATCTCGGCCGCCACCAATCCGTGGTGGGTATTTCATCCGACGCTGTCGAACTATGTGGAGCTATTGACCTCGAACCAGTTCCTGCGATTCTTCTGGAATTCGTCGATGATCTCGATCGTGGTCGTGATCGTGACGATGCTGATCAGCATTCCGGCGGCGTTTGCATTGGCGCGGATGAAGTTCTGGGGCTCGGCGACGCTCGCGACCGGGGTCTTTCTCACCTATCTGATCCCGGACAGCCTCCTGTTCATTCCCTTGTTCAAGATGCTCGCGGTGGTCCAGGACGTCACCGGCATCACCCTTCTCAACCGCTGGTACGTGCTGGTGTTCATCTATCCGACGCTGACCGTGCCGTTCTGCACCTGGATCATGATCGGTTATTTCGCCTCGATCCCGAAGGAGCTGGACGAGGCGGCTCTCATCGACGGCGCCTCCTGGCTCCAGACCCTGACGCGGATTTTCATTCCGGTTGCCCTCCCTGGCCTGATCGCAGCGACCATCTTCGCCTTCACCGTGTCCTGGGCGCAGTTCCTCTATCCGCTGGTGTTCACGACATCCATCGACCAGCTCGTGCTGCCGGTCGGCATCACCACCACGCTGATCAAGGGCGACGTCTTCAACTGGGGGCAGATCATGACCGGCGCGCTGCTTGGCGCTGCCCCGCCGCTGGTCATCTACGCCTTCCTGATGGACTATTACATTGCCGGCCTGACCGCCGGCGCGACAAAGGGTTGATGTCTTATGGCTGAGGTTGCGTTGCGGAAGGTGGTCAAGCGGTACGACGACGTCGAGGCGGTGCGCGGCATCGATCTCGACATCTCAGACCATGAGTTCATCGTGCTCGTCGGCCCCTCCGGCTGCGGCAAGTCGACGACCTTGCGGATGATCGCGGGACTCGAGGACATCACCGACGGCGACATCATGATCGGCGGGGACGTCGTCAACGACGTGCCGCCGAAGGATCGCGACATCGCGATGGTGTTCCAGAACTACGCGCTCTACCCGCATATGACGGTCGCGGAGAACATGTCGTTCGGGCTGCGGCTCAAGCACTATCCCAAGGCCGAGATCAAGGCGCGGGTGACGGAAGCCGCCCGCCTCCTCGACATCACCGACCTGATCGACCGCAAGCCGAAGCAGCTCTCCGGCGGCCAGCGCCAGCGCGTCGCCATGGGGCGGGCCATCGTGCGCAACCCAAAGGTCTTCCTGTTCGACGAACCGCTGTCCAATCTCGACGCCAAGCTGCGCGTGCAGATGCGGATCGAGATCAAGAAGGTGCACCAGAAAGTGCGCACCACGACGGTCTACGTCACCCACGACCAGGTCGAGGCGATGACGCTGGCTGATCGCGTCGTGGTGATGAACAAGGGTCGGATCGAGCAGATCGGCACCCCGAACGAGCTCTACCACAAGCCGGCGACGCGCTTCGTCGCGGGCTTCATTGGCTCGCCGGCGATGAACTTCATTCCGTGCCGTCTCGAGGACGTTGGCGGCAAGCTCAACGTCCGCCTGACGGATCGCATCTCATTCCCGTTGCCGCCGGCCCGCGCCGCCCGTTACAGCGCGCTGCCCCGATCTGAAAACCTGTTGCTCGGCATCCGTCCCGAACATCTCACGGAATCGCATGCGCATCTCGAGCCGGGTGTCGAGACCTTCGACACCGTGCTTGATGTCACCGAGCCGATGGGAATGGAGACGCTGGTCTATTTCGGACTGGAAGGCACGCCCGTCTGCGGCCGTGTCGATCCCAATGCGGGCGCCAAGGACGGAGCACCCATACGTTTGGCGATGGACCTCAACAATATGCACCTGCTAAACGAGGCGACCGGCGCCGTCTTGTGACGGCCGGCCAAGAAACTCGCGCAGGTAGGGACGATGTCGACCAACAAGAAGAAAATCTTTGTCACGCAAACTTTGTCGCAAGGGGCGCGCGCCCTCCTCACCCAGCGAGATGATATCGAGCTCATCGAGTTTCCGAACCTGATCTCCGCCAGGGATTTCGAGGCCTTGCTGAAGAGCCACGCGCCGGTCCATGGCGTGGCGCTCGGCGCCACCGCTTTCGGCGAGACCGAGCTCGAAGCCTCGAAGGACATGAAGGTGGTGACCCGGATCGGCGTCGGTTACGACGCCGTCGACGTCCCCGCCCTCTCCCGCCGCAAGGTGCCGCTGATGGTCGCCGGCAGCGCGAACTCGCCCTCGGTCGCCGAACAGGCGCTGTTCATGATGCTGACACTGGCAAAACGCGCGCAGGAGATGCACGCCTGCGTGAAAGACGGCAAATGGGCGGACCGTCTCGGCATGCTGCCGTTCGATCTCTACGGCAAGACCGTCCTCATCATCGGCTTCGGCCGCATCGGCACCCGCACCGCCAAGCGCTGCCTGGCGATGGACATGAATGTGCAGGTCTATGATCCCTACAAGGCAGCCGCAGAGATCAAGGCAGCAGGCTGCGAGCCGGTCGCCGACCTCGATGCCGCGCTGCCTCACGCCGATTTCGTCACCATCCACTGCCCGAAGACGCCGGAGACCGTCGGTCTGTTCGACGCGGCGCGGATCGGCCGGATGAAGCCGAAATCCTACCTCATCAACACCGCACGCGGCGGCATCGTGAAGGAGGCGGCGCTGTACGACGCGCTGGTCTCGGGCAAGCTCGCCGGTGCCGGCATCGACGTGTTCGAGGCGGAGCCGCCACCGGTCAGCAACGCGCTGTTCGCGCTGCCCAACGTCATCATGGCGCCGCACGTCGCCGGCGTGACGGTCGAGGCGGTGAGCCGGATGAGCGAGCAGACCGCGCGCAACATCCTGAGTGTGCTGGACGGCGATCCTATCCGGCAGAACATCATCAATCAGGATGTCCTGGGCTGAGCGCATCTCCGGGCTAGGCGGTTCTCTTGGGCGGGCGATCAACCCGCCGCCTTCGGAACGCCAGAATGAGTCCCATTTTGGTGCAGATCGAGCCCTCACTCAGCCTTAATCAAACCCGCGTAATAGGTCCGGCCGCGGCGGCAGTGGGACAGACTTGCCGGCCGCGTCGAGCTGGAGGATGGACCCTTGTCAGAGATCGACCCGACCGACCACGCGTTGGCGACCATCGCCAGCATCCTGGAGCATCCTGAACCCGTCCTCGTCGTGCGCGAGACCGAGACTGTGCGCGAGACCGAGACTGTCACCGTGACTGAAATGGTGGTTGCTGGTGAGCATGGGGTCGCGGACGAGCACCCGATGGTCGACGAGCATCCGGTGGTCGAGGAGCAGCCGCTGGTGCCGGAGCACGCCGACGCCGACGGCTACAGCAAGGTCGGCCCCGGGCCGATGGTGGCGATCCGTCTGAAATGGACGGTCCATCGCGGCGATGACGGCCAGTTCTACGTCCACGAGACCATCGGCGAGCAGTCCGTGCCCGTGGTCAGCGGCCCGATGACCGGCGAAGCCGCGGTGCATTTCGTCGACGCGCATGAGGACGAGGCGCATCGGCGCTTCGAAGAGCTGCGCAGCGAGATCGCCGGCCGCAGCTCGCTCGCCGATTACGAGCGCAAGGGCGAAGCCTAGCGCGCTCTCGCGCGAAGTGGATGCCGGTTCGGCTTATCGTCGTCCGAGATAATCCTTCTTCACGAGCTCGACGCCTGCGTGCCGCAACAGGTCGTAGGCGGTCGTGACGTGAAAGAAGAACTGCGGAACGCTGAAGGTCAGCAGCAGCGTCCGCCCGGTGAAGGGCAACTCGGTCCCGTTCTTCAGCCTGAAGAAGACATTCCGCTCCGCCGCAGCATTGATCTCTGCGCGCGGCAGGCTTTCGATGAACTCGATTGACGTCGCGATGCGGGCCTGGAGCCCGGCCATGTCGTGCTCCAGCACCGGCAGCGCCACCGGCTCGCGGTCGGCGAGCAAGGCCGCGGCGACCGTGGCGTGGCGACAGGCCTCGCCGATCTGTTGCGCCAGATCGTACATGTCGGGCGCCATGCGCATGCCGAGCAGGACGGCCGGGTTGAACTTCCGGGCCTCGGCATAGGCAACGCCCTTGTCGAGCAGTGCGGAGAGGTTGCGCAGATACGGCACGAAGAGTCCGACCGAGGCGTCATACATTGAGATCGTCACTTCAAAATTCCCTTCAATTCCGCCTCGCCAGAGACGGGCATCTGGTCTAAATCCAGGCCTCAAGACAGGCCTCGAGAGCTGCACAATGACAGCTTGGACATGGGTGGAAAAGAGATGATCGTTCGAATGACCATTCGAATTCTGGCGACTTTGGCCGTGGTCCTGCTGGCAAACCTTTCGGCCCACGCACAGCAGACGGCGCCGTCCCGCCTCGACGAGATAGTCAAGCGCGGCACTTTGCGCGTCGGCATGACCGGCGACTACAAGCCCTTCACCTATCTCGACAAGACGACGCAGCAATTCAGTGGCTTCGATGTCGACATGGCGGAGGCACTCGGCAAGGCGCTCGGCGTCAAGGTCGAATTCGTGCCGACGGCTTGGCCGAAGCTGATGAAGGATTTCGAGGCCGATCAGTTCGACATCGCCATGGGCGGCGTCTCGGTCACGCTCGACCGGCAGAAGAAGGGCTTCTTCTCCACGCCGATCATGCGCGAGGGCAAGACGCCGATCGCGCGCTGTGCCGATGTCGGCAAATACCAGAGCATCACCGACATCGACAAGAAGGGCACCCGCGTGATCGTCAATCCCGGCGGCACCAACGAGCGCTTCGCGCGTGCCAACATCAAGGACGCCGACATCACCGTCTTCCCGGACAATACCGTGATCTTCGACGAGATCGCCAAGGGCAATGCCGACCTGATGATGACCGACGCCTCGGAGACGCGCTACCAGCAGAAGCAGCATCAAGGCGTGCTCTGCGCGGTGCATCCCGACAAGCCGTTCGATTTTTCCGAGAAGGCCTATTGGCTCCAGCGCGACATGGCGCTGAAGGCCTTCGTCGATCAATGGCTGCATATTTCGATGCAGGACGGCAGCTACAAGAAGATCTACGCCGCCTGGTTCGATTAGGGCCGCGTCCTCCTGTCGCTTGTGCCGGCCAAACTTTGGACCGGCTCCGGTGTTATTGAACCCCAAACGCAGAAGCCACGACTCATACGGTGACAGTGATCTAGATCACTTTTTGCGATCGAACCGGGGCGTAAGCGTCGGTGCGGGGACCACCTGTTTCAGGAGATGCGAAATGAGGAAGCTGTTGGCCACGGCCGCATTCCTTTTGGCGAGCACCGCTGCGCAGGCGCAGTACACCTTCGACTATGGCGGGCGCACCATCCGCATTGATCCCGACCGCGGCACGGTGCAAATCCCCGGCGTCTACGACAACACCGGCCATGGCAAGGCGAAGAAAGCCAAGAACGATGCCAAGGGGGCTCCCAAAGCGGACCCGCAGGCACCGCAACAGGCCAAGGCTGATCCGCAGCCGCCTGCCAATCCGGCGCCGGCCCCAACACCTGTCACGGCGCCGCCGGCGGCCGAGCAGGCCCCTGTCCAAGCTCCCGTCCAAGCCCCCGTGGCCGTGGCGCCTCCTGCCCCGCCAGCGCCTCCGGCCACCACGGCTAACAAGGCTCCGGCCGAAGAGGCGCTTGTGCCGCCGCCTCAGCCGGCCCCAAGTGCTGCCCCGACCGTGGCCGCAGTACCGCCCGCCCCGCCTCCACCGCCCGCCCCGATGGTCGCAGTCGCGCCGCCGGCGCCATCTCCGCCTCCCGTCCCGGCGCCTGCTCCCGTTCAGTCGGCCGCCGTCGCGCCGCCGGCTCCCGCAACCGCGGCCACGCGCGACCTCAATTCACCGCTCGGCGTCTGGCTCACCGAGGAGAAGGAAGGCAAGGTCCGCATCGAGCAATGCGGCAGCAATCTCTGCGGCTACTCGGTCGATTCGAAATCGAACCAGAATGGCGAGCAGGTTCTGATCAATATGAAGCCCGGCAAGGACCAGAACAAGGACCCAAAATGGTCCGGCCGGATCCTCGATCCGAACTCCGGCTCGACCTACGATTCAACCATCGCGCTGAAGGGCACCGATCGCCTGCGCGTGCAGGGCTGCGCCTTCGGCGGCATGTTCTGCGGCGGCCAGACCTGGACGCGGGTGAACTGACTTCCCGCGACACTCTGACCGAGACAAAGGGCCCGCAATGCGGGCCCTTTTGCTTTTGCCCCTCGATTTCCGGGATGTGCGCGACATCACAGAGCCCGTCGCGCGCGTGACAGCCCTCACATCGCCGGTTCCGCGTCCGTGACACGATCCCCGCATGATCAACCCTAGGGGCGTGTCATGAACGGATTTCGCAAGGCTCTCTTCGCCACAATCATAGTCATCGCGTTGCCGGCCGCGCAGGCCAGCGCCAGCACATTCGACGGCGCATGGAATGTCCGCATCTCGTCATCGAGCGAGACCTGCGGCAACGGCTCGACCGTCGCCATCGGCATCAACAACGGTCAGATCGCCTCGAGCAGCGCAATGGTGACGGCGTCGGGCCGCGTCGCGGATGCCGGCAGCATCAATGTCACCTTGAGCACCGGCATCAAGCGCGCCGTCGGCTTCGGCCGCCTCAGCGGCACCTCCGGCTCCGGCACGTGGCGCGGCAGCATGTGCACGGGAACGTGGACCGCCGAGCGGATGTAAGGTGTCGTGCCCCGGACAAGCAGCGACGTGAAGCGTTGCTGCGCAGAGCCGGGACTCAGCAGTCCTGATGCCGTCAAAAGTTTTGGGCCCCGCATCGGCGACGCATCGCCGCGGGGCGATGCGTCTTGTCCGGGGCACGAGAGCTAGCCCAACGCGGCCCCATACTCCGCGTCGCTCACCGGCTCCAGCCACGTCGAGTAGACGCCGTCGAGCGCTTCTTGCATGGCGATATGGCACATGCCGTTGGTCGGCGATCCGCCGTGCCAGTGCACCTCACCCGGCGGAATCCAGACGGTGTCGCCGGGACGGATCTCCCTGACGGGCCCGCCTTTGGTCTGAACGCGGCCGACACCGGAGATGACGTAGAGGGTCTGCCCGAGCGGATGATGATGCCAATTGGTGCGTGCGCCAGGCTCGAACGAGACACGCGAGCAGTTCAGCCGTGCCGGCGCGGGCGCCATGATCACCGGGTCCTGCCAGACGGTGCCGGTGAAATTTTCCTTGGGCGCGCGGCGGGTCAGCCGCGTGCCTGCAACAGTGATCTCCATTGGGATTACCTCGCTTCTTTCCCGATTACTTCTTGCTTGCTGCGTAGCGCGCCTTGGTCTCGGCGTTCATGGGATAGAGGCCCGGGAGCACCGCGCCATTGTTCACCTCGTTGACGATCCAGGCTTCCATCCGCTCCTGCTCGACACCCTCGTTGAGCACTTGTTCGAGCATCGCCTGCGGGATCAGCACGCAGCCGTCCTGGTCGGCAACAACGATGTCGTTCGGGAACACCGCAACGCCGCCGCAGCCGATCGGCTCGCCCCAGCCGACGAAGGTCAGGCCGGCAACCGACGGCGGCGCGGCAAAGCCGTCGCACCAGACCGGCAGGTTGGTGCCGAGCACGCCCTCGACGTCACGCACGACACCGTCGGTGACGAGTGCGGTGACGCCGCGCTTCATCATGCGCGCGCATAGGATGTCGCCAAAGATGCCGGCGTCGGTGATGCCCATGGCGTCGACCACGGCGATGCAGCCCTCCGGCATCGCCTCGATCGCGGTGCGGGTCGAGATCGGCGACGACCATGACTCCGGCGTCGCCAGATCCTCCCGCGCCGGCACGAAGCGCAGCGTGAAGGCCGGTCCCACCAGGCGCGGCAGACCCGGACGCAGCGGACGCGCGCCGCGCATCCAGATGTTGCGCAGGCCCTTCTTCAGCAGGACCGTGGTGATGGTGGCAGTGGTGATGCCGGCGAGGGTCTTGCGGGCTTCGGGGGATAGCGACATGGAAACAGACGAGCTCCGGATGGGCGGGAAAGAACGCGCATCTTGCGGGGTGCGGGCCTTGCGTCAAGGGCCAACAAGCTACCAATCATGCAGGGCCGCAGCGCTGTTATGCGTCGCGATAACAAGGGTTTATCGCCTCCCCCTGCATTAATTTATTGGACTTGCGGGCGCATTTACGCGAAGCAGGGACGAGCGGAGCTCAAGGCCGAGCCCGCGTATCTCCAGAAGCCCGATTTCGACAGCCCATGTCCGCGACGCTTCCCCCGCCCCGCCTGCTGCCCAGTGGCGACAGCGCCGTCACGGTCGAGTTCAGCCGTACCATCGACGACGACGCCAACCAGCGCGTGCTGGCGCTCGACAAGGCGCTCGCAGCGAGTCCGATCGATGGCATCACCGAGTCCGTGCCGACCTATCGCTCGCTGCTGGTGCATTACGATCCCGGCAAGATCGGCTTCGATGAACTTGGCGAAAAGCTGCTCGCGCTCGCCAGCCAGCCGCTGCCGGCGGCCACCAAGGCCCGCCGATGGCGAATTCCCGTCGCCTATGGCGGCGAGCACGGCATCGACCTCGAGGACGTCGCGAAGGCGCTGAACACCACACCCGACGACATCGTCGCGCGCCACGTCGCCGGCGACTACAAGGTTGCCATGATCGGCTTCACGCCGGGCTGGTCCTATCTCAGCGGCCTCGACAAATCCCTGCAGATGTCGCGGCGGCAGAATCCACGGCTGCTGACGCCTGCCGGCACGATCTCGATCGGCGGCATCCAGGCCGGAATCCAGTGCCTGGCGGCCCCGAGCGGCTGGCACCTGCTCGGCCGCACGCCGGTGCGGACCTATCAGCTCCACCGCAATCCGACCTTCCTCACCGAACCCGGCGATCGCGTGACGTTTTTCGCGATCGACCACAAGACATTCGAGGAACAGGACCGCGCTGCCGAGGCCGGCGAGATCATTGCCGAGCAGGTGGTGGCATGAGCCGGCTCGTGATCGCCAGCATCGGGCCGGCAAGCTCGGTCCAGGACGGCGGACGCCATGGCGCGCAACGCTATGGCCTGACGGTCAGCGGAGCGATGGACCGCCTGTCGCTCGCGGCGGCGAACACGCTTGTCGGCAACGAACCGTTCGCAGCCGCTGTCGAGGTCGGCCCGTTCGGCGCCGCGTTCACCGCGCGCGACGGTGCCGTGCGCGTCGCGATCTCAGGCGCGCCGCGCAATGCGGACATCGCCGGCAGTCCGGTCGCCACGGACACATCGGTGACGCTGAAAGACGGCGAGACGCTGACGCTGGGTTTTGCTCGCGGCGGTGCGTTCACCTATCTGGCGATCGAAGGCGGGATCAAGGGCGAGCCGGTGTTCGGCAGTCTCGCAGTCAACGCCCGTGCCGGTCTCGGCAGCCCCTACCCGCGCCCGCTGCAGGCCGACGACGAATTCAGCGTCGATGCCGCAAGCGGTGCACCGGAACAGCGCATCGAACTGCCGAAGCCGTCGAGCGGTCCGATCCGCGTCCTGCTGGGTCCGCAGGACGACGAGTTCGACGACGCCAACAAGGCGCTGTTCCTCGACAGCGAGTGGAAGATCTCGGCGACCTCCGATCGCATGGGCTACCGGCTGGAAGGTCCCGCGATCAAGCATCTGCACGGCCACAACATCGTCTCCGACGGCACGGTCAACGGCAGCATCCAGGTGCCCGGCAACGGCGCGCCGATCGCGCTGATGATGGATCGCGGCACCTCCGGCGGCTACCCGAAGATCGCGACCGTGATCACGGCCGACGTCGGCCGTCTCGCGCAGACCTCAGCGGGAACGGCGTTCCGCTTCAAGGCGGTCAGCATGGCCGAGGCGCAGGACGAGGCGAAGAAATTTGCGCAGCTGATCCGCAACCTGCCCGATCGCCTGCGTTCTGCCGACACCGTGGCGCTCAACATCGAAGCGCTCAGCGATGCCAACGTCGCGGGCTATGCTGTCAGTGCCGTCGACGCCGGGACCTGGCAGGTCGCGGCCGAGCCGTAAACGACAAGACGACCAGAGACGGAGAGCAACCCATGAAGACGATCGATCTGAATTGCGATCTCGGCGAAGGTTTTGGCGCTTGGGAGATGGGCAATGATGCCGCCATGATCGAGCTGGCGAGCTCGGTCAACGTCGCCTGCGGCTTCCACGCGGGCGACCCCGACATCATGCGCCGAACGGTCGAGCTGGCGAAGGCGCGCGGCGTCTCGGTCGGCGCGCATCCTGGCTATCGCGACCTGCACGGCTTCGGCCGCCATCCGATCGCGGGCCTGAAGGCCTCCGAGATCGAGAACCTCGTCGCCTACCAGATCGGCGCGCTGCAGGCGATCGCGACCGCGGCCGGCCACAAGGTAACGCATGTGAAGGCGCATGGCGCGCTCTCCAACGTCGCCTGCGAGGACGACATGACGGCGAAGGCGATCGCCGCCGGCATCAAGGCGGTCGACCCGAGCCTGATTTTCGTCGTGCTCGCCAATTCCAAGCTGGTGAAGGCCGGCGAAGCCGCCAATCTGCCGATGGTGCACGAGGTGTTCGCCGACCGCGCCTATGAGGACGACGGCAATCTCGTCTCGCGCAAGAAGCCCGGTGCAGTGCTGCATGACGCCAAGGCCATCGCCGACCGCGTGGTGCGCATGGTGCAGGACGGCGCGGTGGTCTCGGTCACCGGCAAGGTCATCAAGATGCGCACCGACACGGTCTGCATCCACGGCGATACGCCGGGCGCCGTCGACATCGCGCGCGGTCTGCGGCAGGCTTTGAAGGATGCAGGGATCGAGGTCGCGCCGTTCAAGCGCGGAGCGTGATCAGAACGGGTGTACCGACAGCGTGCCGAACACGATCGCGGCGATGACGGCGAAGGCGCTGTACATTGCGGCATGATGCACGCTCGCACCGGTCCGCCGCGAGAGCGAGCGCGCGTAGAAGTGCAGCCTGGCTTCCGCCGATAGTTCGCGCATGGTCGATCTCCAACGCCCCATTCGGACGATTATGAAGGATCAACCGGGGTGGCGGGCAAGAGACCGGCGGAAATAGCGATGCGGGTTCTCTGAAAACCCCGCATCGCAGGAGCAAATTCTCCTCGCCCGCCACTTCCGAGAATCTTATTCGCTCAAATCCGAGCCAGTTGGAACCGGCTCGGATGACCGTAGGATGACATCTAGTAGACGTCAGCCTGGAAGCGGCCCGTCTTCTTGAGTTCTGCGACAAAACTGACGGCTTCGTCGGTCGAACGCGCCCCGAATTGGGCGACGATATCGACCAGTGCACGCTCGACGTCCTTGGCCATGCGTTTGGCATCGCCGCAGATGTAGAAATGCGCCCCCTCGGCGAGCCACGTCCACACCTCGCGGCCGACCTCGCGCATGCGGTCCTGCACATAGAACTTCTTCTCGCCGTCGCGCGACCAGGCCAGCGACATACGCGTGAGCAGGCCCGAGGTCTTCATCGCGTTGAGCTCCTCCTGGTAGAAGAAGTCGCAATCGCTGCGCTGATGGCCGAAGAACAGCCAGTTCTTGCCAGGCGCACCGGTCGCCTTGCGGTCGAACAGGAAGGCGCGGAACGGCGCAATGCCGGTGCCGGGGCCGATCATGATGATCGGCGTCTTCGGATCCTGCGGCAGGCCGAAATTGTGCGCCTTCTGCACATAGACCTTGAGCTTCTCGCCCTCAGCGATGCGCTCGCCGAGGAAGGTCGAGGCAACGCCGATGCGCTTGCGTTTGCCGATCACGTAGCGCACGGAATCGACCGTCAGCGACAGCTTTCCAGGCGTCGCATTGTGCGAGGACGAGATCGAATAGAGCCGCGGCTGCAGCGGCTCGAGCGCCTCCACGAAGGCTTCGGGATGCGGCCGCGTGCCCGAGAACTTCTGCAGCGCCGCCATGACGTCGAGCGTTGCGGCATCGCCATCGGGATCCTCGCCCTGTGCCAGCGCCCGCGCCTTCTCGCGCTGCGCGCCGCCGGTGATGAAGGAGAGCAGTTCGAATAGCGTGTCGGGCGCCGGCGACAACGAGACGTCGTCGATCAGCACCTCGCGCAGCGTCTTGCCGTTGACCTTCGTGGTGTGGGAGGCACCGAGCAACGCGATGACCTGGTCGACAAGGCCGAGCTCGTTCCGCGCGAACACGCCAAAACTGTCACCGACGACGTAGTCGAGTTTGCTCTCGGAGAGATCGAACTCGACGTGATAGGTTTCCTTCTCGGACTTTCCCTTGTTGAGAAGACGGCGCGACAGGAAGGTCGCCGCAACGGGGTTGTCCCGCGAGCGGCCGGGCTCGGCGATCGTCACGGTCACGGCGGGGGCCGCCACCGCGTCTTGCTTGTCAGCCGGCTTTGCCGCCGGCGCCTTGTCCAGCTCTTCGTGCAACGACTTCAGCATCCGTGCGGTTTCCTTGCCACCGGGGACGCAGAGGTTGAGGCGCGCTTCACTGCGGCTCGCGATCGCCTCCGAATAGTCGTGGCAATTGTAGCCGCACTGCCCGCAATCCTGCTGCGCCATCGCCGCCATCATCTTGCGCCGCACGGGACGGCCTTCGGCGAGCTTCATCCGATCGGCGATCGGCATGGTCTGGTCGTGCCACGGCGCTTCACCGTCGTCACCGTCACCAGCCTGCATGACCGCGGCGCCCTGCTCCGCCGACAGCGGCGTGGCCGCCTCAGGCGACAGCAGCCCGGCAAAGAAGCCGTTCAGCCAGGAGCGTTGCGCGTCGGAGAACGGGGCGCTCGTGGGAATAATGTCGAGTTTGGGTGGAGGGCTGATCTGGTTCATGAGGACACCTCGGCATCGGCAAGCTTGCGCAGCGTCTCGCCGTCGTGGCGGCGCGCAAAGGACAGGAAGGTTTCGTCAGGAGACGAGCGATGGGCGATATAGGCCTTGAGCAGCCCTTCGACCGTCTTCGGCGCGTCCTCGGCCTTGAGGTCGTGATAGACCTCCTGACCGACGTCGGCGTCAGGACCGAACCCGCCGCCGGTGAAGAGATGATAGCCCTCCACCGTGTCCTCCTCGTTGACAGGCACGCGCGCCCCGATCAGACCGATGTCGCTGATGTAGTGCTGGGCACAGGAATGGTGGCAGCCGGTGACGTGGATGTTGACCGGCTTGTCCATCTCGACGCGCGGCTCGCACCATTCGCCGATCTCGGCGGCGTGACGCTTGGTGTTGGAGGCGGCAAAGCGGCAACCGGCATTGCCGGTGCAGGCGATCAGGCCGGCGCGGATGTGCGAGGCCTCGGCCGCGAGCCCGATCTGCTTGATCGCCGCAACGGCAAGCTCGACATTCTCGTCACGCACCCCTGATATCAGCAGGTTCTGCCAGACGGTCAGACGGATCTCGCCGTCACCGAGGTCCAGCGCCACCTTGGCGAGACCCCGCATCTGATCGCAGCTGATCTTGCCGAGCGTCAGCGACACGCCGATCCAGTTCAAGCCGTCCTGCTTCTGCTTGTGCACGCCGATATGCGCCATGCGGTCCGCGGCCGGCCGCGGCGCAAACGCCTCTTCCGTCACGCGCGTGAACGGCGTCTTCAGCCGCTCTTCGACCAGCTTGAGAAAGCCGTCATGGCCCATGGCGTCGAGCACGTATTTCAACCGCGCCTTGTTGCGGTTGGTGCGGTCGCCGTGCTCGATGAAGACGCGCACGATGGCGTCGGCAACGGCGGTAGCGTCTTCAGGCTTGACGACGATGCCGGAATATTTCGCAAAGTCCTTGTGGCCGGTGATGCCGCCGAGGCCGAGGCGGAACCAGATCCCGGGTTCGACGCCGAACCCATCCTTCACCTCATACGCCGTGAAGGCGATGTCGTTGGTCTCCTCGAGCACCGCGATCTTGCCGGCGCCGTCGAAGGCGACGTTGAACTTGCGCGGCAAGCCATACAACGAGCGATCGTTCAGGATGTGGTAGTGCCACTCGCGCGCATAAGGCCGCGTGTCGATCAGCTCCTGCGGATCGATGCCCGCCGTCGGCGTTCCCGTCACGTTGCGGATGTTGTCGGCGCCGGAGCCGCGCGAGCACAGGCCGAGATCCTGTATGCCCTCGATCAGCTTCACGGCGTTCTTCGGCGGGATCTCGCGAAGCTGGAGATTGGCACGCGTCGTGACGTGGCTGTAGGGCCCGCAGGTTTCATCGGCGAGGTCGGCAAGGCCGGACAGTTGCCAGTGCTTCATGATGCCGTTCGGAATGCGCAGACGGCACATGTAGGAGTCCTGCGTCGGCGCGACGTAGAAGATGCCGTAATAGCGCCAGCGGAAATTGTCCGCCGGGCTTGGCGGCGTATTATCGAGCGCCTGCTGGCGGAGACGCGGATAGGCATCGAAGGGATGCTCGTCGCGCTTGACCTTCTCCTGGTCGGCGAGCTTCTTGCCCGCGGCGATCACCTTGTCCTGCGCCTTGATGTGCACGGCATCGGGACCGGTCGGCTCGGCGTTCGCCTTGCCGGCGCCGCCGCCGAGACCGCGACCGACGCGACTGATCTGCAGACCGGTCGTGAAGCCTTCAAGGTAGCGTTTCTGGTCGTCGGTAAAGTCGACTGAGACGGTGTCGAGTTTCATGGTCAGTAACGAAGCTCCTGCGGCCACCTGGGTGGTATCGACGGAAAGTGCACGACCCGCGAGGAGCTCGGCTGGCTCGAGAGCCGGCTGCGCACCCAGCGGTCCGAACAGCTTCGTTGCTGGGGACTGGCGCAGCAGGCATCTGTGACAGGCTGGCCGCACTGCAACATTCAAGTTGCGTGCCAGCTTCGATGAAATGAAAATGTGTGAGGTATCAGGTAATTAAGAGCGCGCCGGGGAACTCTGGGCTCCGGAACTCTTATGAAATTCGAGCAGTCGGCCTAAAATTTAGACTCGGATCTCCAGCGCTCAAAAACGATGCAGACCCGAATCACACCTTCCAGCGGCCCACCTCGAAGGCCTCGAGATGCCCCCGAATATTGGCGGGATCGAAGGCGGGGCCGGCGAATGCGCCGAATGCCGCGGGGGCTTGGGCGGGCGGCCGGCGCCCGAGGGCGCCGTCGTAGAGATCGGGCCTGAACACGGCCATCGCCGTCTTGACGCCGTCGGGCGTCAGCGTCGTCTGCCCCCAGCGCACCATCTGCGCATAGAGCCAGGCGGCCTGGACCGGATCGGGGCGCCCTGCTTCCTCGCGTCCCACCAGGAGGTAGCTGCCGCTCTCGCGAAAGGTGCCGTCCGGCGAAATCTTGAGGCGCCCCGTGAGGGTGCGCTGGATGACTTCGGCATCGACGCCGATCCGCTCCGGCTGCGCCAGGATCTGCGCCGCTTCGGTCCGGTTTTCGGGATGCTCGATGAACTCGGCGGCTTTCACCGCCGCGCGCACCAGGCTGGCTACCACGTCGGGATTCTTGTCGGCCCAGACCTGGCGGAGCGCCAGCACCTTCTCCGCCGCATGGGCCAGGATGTCGGAGACGAAATGCAGGATGTGGCCGATCCCGAGATCGACCGCGATCGAATTCCAGGGCGCACCGACGCAGAACGCATCGACATGCCCATTGGCAAGACTGTCGACCATATAGGGCGGCGGCAGCACGACCAGCCGCACGTCCTCGTCGGGATCGACGCCGGCCGCCGCCATCCAGAACCGCAATTGATAATTGTGGGTCGAGAACGGGAAGGTCATGCCGAAGGTCAACGGATCGGCCCCAGCCTTGCGCCGCTTGGTGACCACGCGCGCCAACGCTTTTGCCGTGGCGAGCGGATCGAAGCGGTCGCCGTCGATCTCCTCCATCAGCGCGGTATGAAGCGCCGGCGAGACCGTGATCGCGTTGCCGTTGATGCCGAGATTGAAGGGCGCCGCGATCGGCACCTTGACGTGGCCGAGCCCGAGCGAGGACGCAATCGCGACGGGAGCGAGCAGATGCGCGGCGTCGAACAAGCCGATATTGAGCTTGTCGCGGACGTTGGACCAGGAGACCTCGCGGACCAGTTCGACCTCGAGCCCTTCAGCCGCGGCAAATCCCTTGTCGACGGCAACGATCAGCGCTGCGGCATCGACCAGCGGAATGAACCCGATGCGGAGGGGAGCGGTCATTTCAGCATCTCCGACGCGGTGATGATCGACTGGGCGATCTCGCCGATTTTCTTCTTCTCGCGCATCGCAGTGGAGCGCAGCAGCACATAGGCCTCGTCCTCGGTGAGGCCTTTCACCTTCATCAGGATGCCCTTGGCCTTCTCGATGACCTTGCGATCCTCGAGCTGCGACTTGGTACGCTCCAGTTCCTCCTGGAGTTTTGCGAAGGCATTGAAGCGCGACACGCAGAGGTCGAGGATCGGCTTGATGCGCTCCTTCCTCAGCCCGTCCACGATATAGGCGGAGACCCCCGCCTCGACCGAGGCCTGGATCGAGGATGAATCGCTCTGGTCGACGAACATCGCGATCGGCCGCTTCACGGCGCGGCTGACCTGGAACATCGCTTCCAGCACGTCGCGGCTGGGGTTTTCCAGATCGATCAGGATGATGTCGGGATCGACCGCATAAATCCGGGCGAGCAGGCTCTGCATCTCGCGGATATGGACGATCTGCGTAAATCCGGCCTCCCGCAACCCTTCTTCGAGGATCGCAGCCCGGATCGGGCTTTCGTCGACGATCACGATTTTGGGCGACTGTTCGGCGCTCATTGCTCACTCACCACCAGTGATTCATCCATAGCATGCCCGCGAGCCATGCAAAGGGTTGTAATTATGGGCAATTGGGACTAGCTCAACCCTGTCAATCAGGCAGATTTGGATATGGATCAGACGGCTGCGCCGAAGGTCAGCTTCGTGTCGCTCGGGTGCCCCAAGGCTTTGGTGGATTCCGAGCGCATCATCACGCATCTGCGCGCCGAGGGCTACGAGCTCGCCCGCAAGCATGACGGGGCCGACATCGTCATCGTCAACACCTGCGGCTTCCTCGACAGCGCCAAGCAGGAATCGCTCTCGGCGATCGGCGAGGCCATGGCCGAGAACGGCAAGGTGATCGTGACCGGTTGCATGGGGGCGGAACCCGAGCAGATCGAGCAGGCCTATCCCGGCGTGCTCTCCATCACCGGCCCGCAGCAATATGAGAGCGTGCTGGACGCCGTGCATCGCGCGCTGCCGCCCGCCCACAATCCGCATCTCGATCTGGTGCCGCCGCAAGGCATCAAGCTGACGCCGCGGCACTACGCCTATCTGAAAATCTCCGAGGGCTGCAACAACCGCTGCACCTTCTGCATCATCCCGAAGCTGCGCGGCGACCTGGTCTCGCGACCGGCCAACGACGTGCTGCGCGAGGCCGAGCGCCTGGTCGACGCCGGCGTGAAAGAGCTGCTGGTGATCTCGCAGGACACTTCGGCCTATGGCGTCGATCTGAAATACGCCGAGAGCCCGTGGAAGGATCGCCAGGTCCGCGCCAAATTCATCGACCTCGCGCGCGAGCTCGGCGAGCTCGGCGCCTGGGTCCGGCTGCAATATGTCTACCCCTACCCGCATGTCGACGAGGTCATCGCGCTGATGAACGAGGGCAAGGTGCTGCCCTATCTCGACATCCCGTTCCAGCATGCGAGCCCCGAAGTACTGAAGGCCATGAAGCGCCCGGCGGCGCAGGACAAGACGCTGGCGCGCATCAAGCGCTGGCGCGAGCAATGTCCTGATCTCGCTTTGCGCTCGACCTTCATCGTCGGCTTCCCCGGCGAGACCGATGCGGACTTTGCCTATCTCCTCGACTGGCTGGACGAAGCCGAGATCGATCGGCTCGGCTGCTTCAAGTACGAGCCGGTCGCCGGCGCCACGGCGAATGCGATCGAGAACCCCGTGCCGGAAGAGATCAAGCAGGAGCGCTACAATGCACTGATGGCGCGCCAGCAGAAAATCTCTGCGCGCAGGCTGAAGCGCAAGGTCGGCACGCGCCAGCAGATCATCATCGACGAGGTCGGCCCGACCGTCGCAAGGGGCCGCTCCAAGGCTGATGCGCCCGAGATCGACGGCGCCGTCTACCTGTCGAGCCGCCGCCCCTTGCGCGTCGGCGAGATCGTCACCGCCAAGATCGAGCGCGCGGACCAGTACGACCTCCACGGCAGCGTCGCGGGATTCTGAGATTCCGGTCGCGGCACGCCGGCAAGACCGGCGCGCCTTAGGCATTTTCCACCAGCCGGCGTTCAGGCTGGGCGTGCCCGAACTACGAGGTCATGTCGCTTCTCCCGACGCCTGCTGTTCGTCGCGTGCGGCGAACACTTCCTTGGCTGCGAACAGCCCGTTCAGCGCCGCCGGGAAGCCCGCATAGACGGCCATCTGCATCATGATCTCCACGATCTCGTCGCGAGACAGGCCGACGTTCAGACCCGCCTCGAGATGCACCTTGAGCTGAGGCGCGGCATTTCCGAGCGCCGTCAGCGCGGCGATCGTGGCGATCTCTCGATCGCGCAGGCCGAGGTCCGGGCGGCAGTAAATGTCGCCGAACGGAAACTCGATCACGTATCGTGCGAAATCCGGAGCTATGTCGGCGAGTGAGGCGACGACCTTTTCGCCGGCACTGCCGTCAATGCGCGACAGGGCCCGCTGGCCGCGATCGACGCGGCTTTCGTCTTGTGTTTGGGCGTGCGTCATTTTCCTTCGTCCTCTGTTCGTCGCTGGCATAGCCGGCGATCTTGGTATCAAGGACGAGCAGGCATTCCTGGAGTTCGGCAATTTGCGTGCGCACCTGTTCCCGGTGGACTTCCAGCATCTGCCGCCGGGCTGGCCCGGTGGCTTCGCCTTCATCCCGAAGCGCCGCATAACGCAACATGCCCCGGATCGGCATTCCCGTGGTCTTGAGCCGACCGAGAAATTCGATCCATGTGAGGATCGATGCGTCAAAGTCGCGCTGGCCGGAGCGATCCCGGTCGGCGTATGGCAGCAGCCCGATGCGCTCATAGTAGCGCAGCGTGTGTGTCGACAGGCCGGTCCGTTTTGCGAGGTCGCCGATCTTCATGTGTGCCCGTTCTCGTACTGACGCACGTACAGATACCCCTTCGAGCGCGCTCTAAGTCAAGGGGGATCGAAGGTGCCGTTCCCGCGAGGTCATGATGACGCGACAGCGGAAGATTTCGGCGCCGGCTGGGCGGCGGCATCGCTGGATGCCCAGCTTCAAGATTCCGCCAGCCATTTCGGCACCCAGCGCTCCGGGCGCGGGGCGCGGGCAAGATCGGCTTGCGCCTCCGACAGCTTCGCGGGCTCGCCCTCGATGGTCGGGCGCACATCATATTCGAAGTTCGGCATGACGCGGCCGTCGGCATAGAGATCGAATTTCATGGCGTACCACAGCCCGAGCTCGGGCTGTGCGCGGCGCATCTCCTCACGCAGATCGCGCAGCAGGGATTCGATCGAGGCGGCTTCCTCGAACGGCTGCGGCCCGCGCGACAGGACGCGCGCCTCGTACTGCTTGCCGACGATCGCGACCTCGAAATGCGTCTTGTCCCAGGCGTTCTTGCCCTTGGGGAGATGCGCGGCCAGGCGCCAGCCGAGCTCGGCCATCAGGCGATGATTGGCCCAATAGTCTTCGCGACCCCGGCTCCATCTTTCCATGAAGCCGCGAAAGTCGGGCAGCTCCGACGGATCGTCATCGGACGCCGCCATATCCCTGCCCAGCCGTCCGGTGAGCCATTGCGCGAGCTCGACCGTCTGACATTCGACTTCGTCGTGCGGCTTCAGATCGCTCCAAGCGTTGTCGAATTGTTGCGACGTCAGTTTCGCGAGCAGGCCATCGAGGCTCGGCGCCAGCAGCTCGTAATCGCCCTCGGAGCCAAGCCCCACGATCGGCGGATTGTCGCGGTCAAGACCCGCGCCGTACCAGCCGCCAACAGCCGAGCCATCCGGCAGCCGCATGAACAGCGAAAACCTGTCGCGCAAGGGACTGCCGTCAACAATAGGCGCCTGATCCGAAAACTGGCCCTGCAGCGAGAAGCAGCCGACGCTGCCCCAGGGCCGTCCCTTCAGCCAGCCGGCAAAATCCAGTAACAGCGGCGGCGCCTCGATGCCCGGCGGAAACGCGCCGCGAATGCTGTCGAGGTCGATCGAATAAGGCGTGTCGGACAAGGCTTAAAACTATCTGGTTGGTCCCGCCCCTCTTGGTCCGAACCGTCAGGCGTTCGGTTCGAGCCAATTCGCGTTCGCTGATCACAAACGCGCTAGAGACGTAATGGTTTCCCGGCGCGCATCTCTCTCCTGCCCCATGCACGCTGGGCGTGTGGTCTGCAAGGCGGCGCTTGACAAGCCCGGCCATTCGCATGTATTGCCGCGCCCCATGATCAACGCTCGGACCCATCAGCGCACCGAAATGCTCCGCCGTCGCTTCCGCGACGATGAGAGGGTGCGCCATGTCCGACGACGCCGCTGAAGCACTGAATTCAGCGTAGGTTTTCGAGAAGGCCGCACCCGCAAGGTGCGGCCTTCTTGCTTTTCGCGCCCCCTTTTCCACCCGCCTCCAGAGGAGTTCGACATGACCACCGCCACCCATCCGTATGACGCGTTGATGGACATCACCGCTCGGCCCAAGGCCGTGTTCGTCCGCGGCGCCGGCTCCTACCTCTGGGACGACAGCCGCAAGCGCTATCTCGATTTCGTACAGGGCTGGGCGGTCAACTGCCTCGGCCACTCCCCGCCCGCGATCGCCAACGCGCTTGCTGCGCAGGCCAAGCGGCTGCTGACGCCAAGCCCCGCCTTCTACAACGAACCAAGCCTGAAGCTCGCGCAGGCGCTGGTTGCAAACAGCGCGTTCGACCAGGTGTTCTTTGCCAATTCCGGCGCGGAAGCCAACGAGGGCGCTATCAAGCTCGCGCGCAAATATGGCAGCCTGCATCGAGGTGGCGCGTTCGAGATCATCAGCTTCGAAGGCGGCTTTCACGGCCGCACCTTGGCGACGATGTCGGCCTCGGGCAAGAAGGCCTTTGAGCCGCTGTTCGAGCCAAAGGTCGCAGGCTTCAAGAAGGCGAAGCTCAACAACATCGCCTCGGTCAAAAAGCTGATCAACGACAACACCGTCGCCGTGATGATCGAGCCGATCCAGGGGGAATCAGGCGTATGGCCGGCGACCGATCAGTTCTTGCAGGAGTTGCGCGCTCTCACCGACGCGCACGGCCTCCTCCTGATCTTCGACGAGATCCAGACCGGGATGGGCCGGACCGGCAAGCTCTTCCACTACGAGCACACAGGCATCGCGCCCGACATCATGACGCTCGGCAAGGGCATCGGCGGCGGCGTGCCGCTCGCGGCGCTGCTCGCGATCGAACGCGCGGCCTGCTTCGAGCACGGCGACCAGGGCGGCACGTTCAACGGCAACCCGATCATGTGCGCGGCGGGGCTAGCGGTGCTCGACGAGGTCAGCAAGCCGGAGTTCCTGAAGACGGCGACCGAAACCGGGCTGCTGCTCGAAAGCGAGCTGCAGAAGGTCTCGGCGCGGCATGGGCTCGGCGAAGTGCGAGGTCGCGGGCTCCTGCTCGCGCTCGACCTCAAGCTGCCGATCGCGCCCGGCATCGTCGCGCAGGCGTTCGAGGCCGGCGTCCTCCTCAACGCGCCGCAGGTCGACACGTTGCGCTTCATGCCGGCGCTGAACGTCACGCGGGCCGAGATCGCCGAGATGATCGATTGTCTCGACGGTATCTTGACCAGAGCCGGCGCGGCACGGCGAGTGGCGTAGACGGCTCGCTCTCTCCGTCATGGCCGGGCTTGTCCCGGCCATGTACGCCTTGAGGCGCGGCACGAAGAACGTGGATGCCCGGGACAAGCCCGGGCATGACGACTTCGGCAAGACGTTCTCTACGGCTTCAAGATCGACGCGCCCGTGGTCTTGCGACTCTCGAGATCGATATGCGCCTTGGCGGCGTCTTTGAGCGCGTAGGCATGGTTGATCGGCACGTGCAGCTTGCCGTTAATGACGGCGGCGAACAGCGTGTCAGCGCCTTCCAGCAACTCCTTGCGCGTTCCGATATAGTCGTTGAGCTTGGGCCGGGTCGCAAACAGCGAGCCGTGGGTGTTGAGCTCGGCGATCGAGAACGGCGGCACCGGGCCTGAGGCATTACCGAAGGAGACGAACATCCCGCGCGGCTTCAGGCAGGAGAGCGAGCCTGGGAACGTCGCCTTGCCGACACCGTCATAAACCACGTCGCAGCCCTCGTTGCGGCTGATCTGTTTGACGCGCGCAACGAAGTCTTCCTCGTTGTAGAGGATCACATGGTCGCAGCCATTGGCCTCGGCAAGCGCAGCCTTCTCGCGCGAGCCGACGGTGCCGATGACGTGGGCACCCATTGCCCTCGCCCATTGGCAGGCAAGCAGGCCGATGCCGCCGGCCGCGGCGTGGATCAGCACGCGATGATGCGGCTCGACCTTGAAGGTCTTGTGCAGGAGATACCACACCGTCAGCCCCTTCAGCATCAGCACGGCGCCCTGCTCGTGGGTGATGTGGTCGGGCAGCTTGACCAGCCGCTCCCAGGGGATGTTGCGCTCGCCGGTATAGGCGCCGAGATTGTGGTAGTAGGCGACGCGGTCGCCGGGATGGAAATTCGTCACGCCCGGCCCGACCGCGACGACCTCGCCCGAGGCCTCGTTGCCGGCGATGAAGGGCAGCCCCGGCGCCTTGTAGAGGCCGGTGCGGTAATAGACGTCGATGAAGTTCAGGCCGACGGCATGCTGGACGATGCGCACCTCGCCGGGCCCGGGCGCCGGAACATCGACGCTCTCATAGACCAGGGCTTCGGGGCCTCCGACCTTGTGCACACGGACGGCTTTGGTCATCACCTGACCTCCTTTTCTCGCGGGCCAGCGAAAGACATCGCGCCCGCCTTGTCAACTCGACGCGGGCTGGAACGCCTAGACCGACGGCTTGCCGGTCTTCCTGCGGTTGCGTTTCGCTAGCACGTTGAAAAACTCGACCGCTGCCGAGAACGCAATCGCGAAATAGATGTAGCCGCGC
Source organism: Bradyrhizobium sp. BWC-3-1 (assembly GCF_032917965.1). Taxonomy (NCBI): domain Bacteria; kingdom Pseudomonadati; phylum Pseudomonadota; class Alphaproteobacteria; order Hyphomicrobiales; family Nitrobacteraceae; genus Bradyrhizobium; species Bradyrhizobium sp. BWC-3-1. The sequence continues at coordinate 4,617,913 of NZ_CP136625.1, read as the reverse complement.
GGGATGTGGAATTGGAATCCGTCCGCAACCAGCGCGACGCCGATCAGCACCAGGAAGGCCAGAGCCAGCATTTTCGTGGTCGGATGCTCCGCGACGAACCGCGACACCGGTCCGGCCGAAATGTACATGATGAGACAGGCGATCACGACGGCCGCGATCATGATTTCGAGGTCCTGCGCCATGCCGATCGCCGTGATGATCGAGTCCAGCGAGAACACGATGTCGATGATCACGATCTGGACGATGACCCAGAAGAAAGCGTTACGAGGTGACTTCTCGCCGCCCTCGCCGTCATCGGCTTCGACCTCGCCATGAATCTCGTGCGTCGCCTTCGCAATCAGGAACAGACCGCCGCCGATCAGGATGAGGTCGCGCCAGGAGAAGCCGTAACCGGAAAACGAAAACACCGGCGCGGTCAGGCCGATCAGCCAGACCAGGAGGCTGAGCAGGATGATGCGGAAGATCAGCGCCAGCGCGAGCCCGATCTGGCGGGCGCGGTGCGCCTGCTTCTCGGGAATGCGCGAGACGATCACCGACAGGAAGATGACGTTGTCGATGCCGAGCACGATCTCGAGCGCGGTCAAGGTGAGGAGCGCGGCCCAGGCTTCGGGGCTGGTCAACAGGTGCATCATGCGAAGGATCTTGTCAGCCGTATCAATGCGTCGCTGAAGCTGATCCAGAGCGCGATCGCGCAGAGCGCGACAGTCACACCGGTGCCGACGCGAAAGTCCATCTGCAGCGTGTAGAAGGAGAGCAGAGCCCAGATGGCGATCAGCGACATCGTCAGCCAGCGCAGCCGCACGACGCGCACCGGATGCAGCACGTGGAACGGCACGAAGGTCAGCACCACCAGGGCCGCTACTAGCAGCGTCGAGAGCAGCGGCGGCCAGTGCAGCAGAAACAGATAGAACGCCGCCGCATTCCACAGCGCCGGAAAACCGCGGAAATGATTGTCGTCCGCTTTCATGCGCAGATCGGCGAAATATAATGCGCTGGTGACGATGATGGCGACGCCGAGCAGGGGAGCTGCGACCGGCAGCAGCAAGCCGCTGGCCACGATCGCATAGGCCGGCACGAAGACGTAAGTGACGAAATCGACCACGAGGTCGAGCACGTCGCCCGACCAGTTCGGCTGCACGTCCTTGACGTTGAGCCGGCGCGCGATCGGCCCATCGATCGCGTCGATGATGAGGGCGACGCCCAGCCATTGAAACATCGCCGCCCAGTGCTCACGCACGGCCTCAAGCATCGCCAGCAGCGCGATCGCCGCACCGAACGCGGTGAAGATGTGCACCGAGAAGGCAGCGGCGCGGATCGCGGGCCTGGGCTTCAGGGAATCCTCTTGGCTGTCCATGACTTCTGCTATCAGAATGACACCGGTTTGCACATAAGCCATTGCGGCGCCTGGTCGCACAATTCGTCATAAAATCAGGGAAATATGAGTGGGCTTGAATTTGCCGCGGGGCATGTCCAATGTCGTTCCATGACAGATGCATCGACACTCTTTGACGCGGCCGTGATCGGCGGCGGACCGGCGGGACTGAGCGCCGCCATCGCATTGGCGCAGGCGGGCGCACGGACCGCGCTGGTGGCGCGTCGCATGCCTTATGCCGACAATCGAACCACGGCGCTACTCGGTGCCTCCGTCGATCTGCTGGAGAGCCTCGACGTCTGGCCGCGCTGCAAGGACAAGGCGGCCGCGCTCGAAATCATGCGGCTCGTCGACGACACCGGCCGGCTGTTTCGTGCGCCGGAGGTCCGGTTCTCCTGCCACGAAATCGGCCTCGATGCCTTCGGCTACAACATCGACAACCGCTCGCTGATGCTGGCGCTGGAAGCGCGCGCGGCCGAACTGCCCGATGTCGTCCGTTTCGACGACGAGGCCGAAACTGTCGTCATCGAAGCCGATGACGTCGCGATCCGCACGGCCGCTGCGCAATTTCTCTCGGCCCGCCTCGTGGTCGGGGCCGACGGCCGGCATTCGCTGTGCCGCGAAGCCTCCGGCATCGCGGTGACGCGGCGCGAGCTGACCCAGACGGCACTGACTTTCAACGTCGGGCACGCGCGGCCCCACCGCAACGTCTCGACCGAGTTCCACACCCCGCATGGTCCTTGCGTGTTCGTGCCCCTGCCCGGCGATCGTTCCAGCGTCGTCTGGGTCTCGGCGCCTGCGGACGCCGAGCGGCTTCGCGGCCTGAGCGATGAGGAATTGTCCGCCGCGATCGAGAAGCAGTCGCATTCGATCCTCGGGCGCATGACGGTGGAGCCGGGCCGCCATCTGTTCCCGCTGGCGATCGAACGTCCCAAATCCTTCGGCGGCGACCGCATTGCGCTGGTCGGCGAAGCCGCCCATGTGGTTCCCCCGATCGGCGCCCAGGGTCTCAATCTCGGCCTCCGCGATGCCGCCGACATTGCGAGGCTTGCAGGCGAGGCCATCGCATCAGGCCAAGATCCCGGCGCAGCAGACGTGCTCAAGCGTTATGACCGGGCGCGGCGTCCGGACATCCTGAGCCGGACCTTTGCGATCGACATCGCCAACCGCTCGCTGCTCAACGATTTCCTGCCACTCCAGCCCGTCCGCGCGGTCGGCATGCACCTGCTCGGCGCGATCGGCCCGCTCCGGCGTTTTGCGATGCGCGAGGGGCTCACGCCGACTTGGCGGAAGTAACCGCCGCTCAAGGAAACGCCAGCCGGCCAGTCTGGATCGCCCACATCACGCTGGTCAGCGTGACCGCGGACGCAAACGTCCCGAGCAGCACCGCGACGGAGGCAGACTCGATCCAGGCGTCGTTCTGCCGGGCGATGACGAACACGTTTAGCGCCGGCGGCAGCGAGGCCATCAGCACGGCGGTCGCGGCCCAGGGCTGCGCAAACGGGCCGAGCGCCAGCATCAGGCCGAAAGCTGCAAGCGGATGGATCAGGAGCTTGATCGCGATCACGCCCGGCACTTCCCACGGGACCCGATCGAACGGGCGGAGCGCCACGGTCACGCCGAGCACGAACAGCGCGGTCGGAGCGGCTGCGTTCTGGAGGAAGGTGATGGTGCGATCGAGTGCGACGGGCATCTCGATATGCAGCGATGCGAAGGCCGCGCCAAAGCAGGCCGACATGATCAGCGGGTTGAGCACGATCTGCTTCAGCACGACGCCGAAGGCATGCACGATCGAGGGATGATCGCGGTCGGAGAGCTCGATCAGCAACGGCACGATCGTGAACAGGAAGATGCTGTCGCAGCAGAAGATCAGCGCAGTCGGCGCGGAGGCCTTCGGCCCGAGCACGGCGAGCGCCAGCCCCGGTCCCATGTAGCCGATATTGCCGTAGCCGCCGGAGAGCCCGGCGAGCGTCGCCTCGCGCAGCGTCAGCCCGCCCAAAACCTTGCCGACGACCAGCGCGAGTGTGAACGCCGCAACGGTCGACAGGGTGGTCGCGACCAGGAACGGCGGGTTGTTCAATTCCGAAAACGGCGTCTTCGACATGATCGCAAACAGCAGCGCCGGCAGCGACACATAGAGCAGGAAGAAGTTCATCCAGGCGAGGCCCGATTCCGGCAGGGATTTGACCTTGCCACAGGCGAATCCAACGAAGATCAAGCCGAAATATGGTAGAGCCAGATTGAGGATATCGACCATTGATGAAGTGTTTTCTGAAGATTGGGGGCCTATCTGCCCCGCAACCGCGGGTTAATTCCAGATCAGGGCACTAGCATCGGCCACAATCCTGGTCTATCGACGGGGAATGATTAAAGCGCGGACCGCCAAATTCCAGATCGGACAGGTCGTGCGCCACCGGATCTTCTCGTTCCGGGGCGTGATCTTCGACATCGATCCGGAATTCAACAACACCGAAGAGTGGTGGCTGTCGATCCCCGAGGAGGTGCGGCCCCACAAGGACCAGCCGTTCTATCACCTGCTCGCGGAGAACTCGGAGTCGGAATACGTCGCCTATGTCTCCGAGCAGAATCTCGTGCCGGACGATTCCGGCGAGCCGGTCCGGCATTCCCAGGTCGCCGAGATCTTCGTCAAGGACAAGACCGGCTATCGCCCGCGCAATCCTTCGCTGAACTGAGTTTCGAAGCCATCAACTGGCCAGCAAAAAAGGCGCTCGAACCGAGCGCCTTTTTCATGTGCGGGATTGATCCCTGATTACTTCTGTCCGGCCGGAGCGGCGCCAGGCGCTTGCTGCTGCTTCTTCTGCAGCTCTTCAGCCTTCTTCTGGAGCTCTTCCTGCAGCTTCCTCTGGGTTTCCTCGAACACCTTCGGATCGGTCGGCGGGCCGTCATAGGCCTTCTGGAATTCGCCGGCGAGCGGCAGCGGCAGCGTCAGCGGTGCGCCGTTGGCATTGATCGCCTGAACAACGAGGTTCTGGCCCTTCTTCATGTTGTTGATGAACTCGGGCGTGGCTTCGTAGTCGGACATGCAGCCGTTCTGGAAGCAGATCACATACGGGCTCTGCAACGGCGGATTGTTGTCCACGATGATGCGGGTGCCGTGCACCAACTGCATGCCGAGCGGCAGCGTCACGCGCAGGATCTTTTTCGGCTCGCCTTCTGGCTCGATGATGACGGCCGCGATGACCGGCTGGCCCGACTCGATACGGCCGTCCTTGCCGGTGAAGCAGACCTGCTTGGCATTGGCGTCCTGGCCCTTGAGGCAGAACTTGGTCCAGGGGGCGTAGATCAGCTGGATTTGCTGATCGGCCGGCTGGGCCGCGCCCTGCTGCGCTGGAGCGCCCTGCGCCGGAGCGCCCTGGGCGGGTGCCGGCTGGGCCGGTGCCTGAGCGGCCGGCGCCGGAGCCTTGGGGGCAGCCTTCGGAGCGGCCTTCGGGGTCGCCTTCGGCGCGGGCGTGCCCGGAGCTGGCGCGGGAGCCTGGGCCTCGGCGGCAAACGGGACGGCCAACGCCGTCGCCGTCAACAAGGCGAGAAGTCGCCCGCGCGGCCGGACGGACGCGGCCAAGTAACGGAAATTCATTGCGGAAAACCCTTTCTGAACGGGAAGTGCCCGAACCGCTTCGACGCACCGAGCCTGGCCGCGTTGGGCGCGGCTCTCTCCCCGTCAAATGAGGCAGATAAGTGACGGGCTCGGCGCTCTTGCGCGATTGCGTGCCTTCTTAACGTGGCCGACGAAAAGATCAATGCCGACAAGCGCCTTTGACCGCGCGCCGGCGTGCGCCCCCGGGAAAATCCCTGTGATAGGATTCAGGCCTGCGGTCCTCGAATCAACGTGTCCAGATGTTCATGTTCCAGCGCCTTCTCGAGGGCCGTCCTGAAGGTCTTTGCGTCCGCCTCTGTGTCCTGGCTTTCGCCTTGGGGCTGCCGTTCGCCTTTGGGCTCCCGGCCAGCGGCGCAGGGGCCGAGGAAGCCCACGCCATCGCCATGCACGGCAAGGCGGCGATGCCAGCCGATTTCATCCACATGCCTTACGTCAACCCTGACGCCCCCAAGGGCGGCCGGCTGACCTGGGGCGTTCTCGGCACCTTCGACAGCCTCAATCCCTTCATCGTCAAGGGACTGGCCGTTCAGCCGGTCCGGAACTACGTGGTCGAGAGTCTGCTCGCGCGCGGCAATGACGAGCCGTTCACGCTCTACGGACTGCTCGCCAGATCGGTCGAGACCGATGACGAGCGGAGCTTTGTCACGTTCCACATCGATCCCCGCGCGCGCTTCTCCGACGGCAAGCCGGTCCGCGCCGAGGACGTGCTGTTCTCCTGGCAGTTGCTGCGCGACCACGGCCGCCCAAACCACCGGCAATATTACGGCAAGGTGGCAAGGGCCGAGGCGCCGGATCCCCTCACCGTCCGCTTCGACCTTGCGGGAGCCAATGACCGCGAACTGCCGCTGATCCTCGGCCTGATGCCGATCCTGCCGAAACATGCGGTCGACGTCGCGGCTTTCGAGGAGACGACGCTGACGGGCCCGGTCGGCTCCGGCCCCTATCGCGTCACCGCCGTGAGGCCCGGTGCCAGCGTGACGCTCACCCGCAATCCCGACTATTGGGGCCGTGACCTCGCCATCAATCGCGGGCTCTACAATTTCGACGAGATCAGGCTCGACTATTTTCGCGAGGCCAACGGCCAGTTCGAAGCTTTCAAGCGCGGCCTCTATGATTTCCGCATCGAGCACGAGCCGCTGCGCTGGCACGACGGCTACGACTTTCCCGCGGCGAAGAATGGCGACGTGATCCGCGACACCTTCAAGCCGGGCGTGCCGCAACCTTCCGAATTTCTGGTGTTCAACACGAGGCGTCCCATATTCGCCGACATCCGCGTGCGCCAGGCCTTGACGCTGCTGTTCGATTTCGAGCTGGTGAACCGCAACTACTTCTTCAACCTCTACTCGCGCGTCGCCGGCTATTTTGCCGGCTCGGACCTCTCAGCATATGGCAAGCCTGCGGATGCGCGCGAGCGCGAGTTGCTCAAGCCGTTCGCCGCGCAGATCCCGCCTGACATCATGGACGGCAGCTACCGCCTGCCGGTGACCGACGGTTCGGGCCGCGACCGGACCACGCTGCGCGCGGCGCTGAAGCTGTTGTCGGAGGCCGGCTACGATCTCGACGGCACCGTGCTGCGCAACCGTGCGACCAAGGCGCCCTTCACCTTCGAGATCCTGGTCACGACCCGCGACCAGGAACGCGTCGCGTTTGCCTTTCAGCGCGACCTCAGGCGCGCCGGCATCGAGCCCAGCGTGCGATCGGTCGATCCCGTGCAGTTCGACCAGCGCCGGCTCGCCTACGAATTCGACATGATCCAGAACCGCTGGGACCAGTCCCTGTCGCCCGGCAACGAGCAATATTTCTACTGGGGGAGCGCTGCCGCCGACAGTCCGGGCACCCGCAACTACATGGGGGCCCGGGATCCCGCGGTCGATGCGATGATCGCCGCACTGCTGGAAGCCCGTGAACACACGGATTTCGTATCCGCGGTGCGGGCGCTCGACCGCGCTTTGATCTCCGGTTTCTATACAATCCCCCTGTTTAACGTATCCGAGCAATGGATCGCGCGCTGGAATCGGATAGAACGGCCAGAGGCCACCTCGCTGTCCGGCTATTTGCCGGAGACCTGGTGGTCGAAGGGGCAGCCGCAAGCTCATCAAGCAAAGTGACGCCGTGAACCAGCCAGCCGTATCGCCGACGCTCGACACACTGTTTCAGCGCACGCTGATGCGGCAGCCGCACGCGACCGCTCTGCTCGACCCCCTGAACAAGTTCCGCGTGACCGGGCACGAGCCGCGGCGGATGAGCTATGCCGAGGCTGACACCGCCATCGAGGCGCTGTCCGCCTATTTCGTCGAATCAGGCCTGCCGGCCAATTCCGTCATCGCCATCCAACTGCCGAATACGGTCGAGTTCGTGCTCACCGTTCTCGCCGCCCATCGCGCCGGTCTTGTCGTCGCCGTGCTGCCGCTGCTCTGGCGCCATGCCGAACTGACCGCCGCTCTCAATCGTACCGCGGCGCGCGCCATCGTCACCATGAGCACGGTCGACGGCGTCAGCTATGCCGATCTCGCCATGCACGCGGCCGCGGAAGCCTTCTCGATTCGCCATGTCTGCGGCTTCGGCACCAACCTGCCCGAAGGCATGGCCTCGCTCGACGACGTGCAGGCCCGTCCGCCCGGCACAGCGCGCGCCGTGATTCAGGATGGCCGCAAGGCGGCGATGATCTCCTTCGACGTCACCGCGGAAGGCTTTCGTCCGGTGCCGCGGCCGCATTTCAGCCTGATCGCCGGGGGGCTCGCGATGTCGCTGGAAGCCGACATCAGGCAAGGCGCAACCGTGATGGCGGCGTTCACGCCGATGTCGTTCGCAGGGCTCGCCTCCTCGCTCGCGGTGTGGCTGCTGTGCGGCGGCACGCTGGCGCTGCATCACCCCTTCGAGAACGACGTGCTGGAGCAGCAGATCAATGCGCACGAATGCGACGTGCTGATCGCACCGGCACAGTTCGCCCAGCGGCTCGGCGATTCCGAGCTGGCGGCGCGGATGCCGAGCTTGCGCAACGTCATCGGCCTGTGGCGCGCCCCCGAGCAGGTGTCGGCGAGCGAGGCATGGATTGCGCCGCATGCGCCTTTCACGGACGTCTATCTGTTCGGCGAGGCCGGATTGTTCGGCGCCCGGCGTGGCGAGGACGGCATGCCGGTGCCGGTGATGCCGGGACCGCACGGCGCGCCGCGCGAGCAGTCGGGTTCGTCGATCGCCGGCGAGATTCTGCTGACGCCGAAGGGCACGCTCGGGCTGCGCGGCCCGATGGTGCCGATCGCGGCCTACGCCCCGCCGCCGCCGGTCGGCGACACCCTGATCGCGCAACCGCCACGCGACTATGTCGATACCGGCTACGCCGCGCGGCTCGACCGTCCCAGCGGCGCGATCTGTATCACCGCGCCGCCCTCCGGGATCATGGCCGTCGGCGGCTACCGCTTCCTCTCCAACGACCTGCAGGAATGGGCGCGCCGGCTCGGCCAGGGCGCCCTGCTGACCGCGCTGCCTGACCGGCTCTCCGGTCACCGGCTCGCGGGCCGGGCTCAGGACAATGCCCGCGCCCGCGAGGCGCTCAGCGAACTCGGGCTTAACCCCCTGATGGTCGAAGCTTTTCGCGACCGTTCCGGGCCGGTCTAAGCGGAGTTTCGACCGTTCCATTGACGCTGCATTAAGGCGGCCGGACTAGATTGCGCAGCACCTGTTGCGTGACCAGAGTTTCTCGATGTCCCAGGCCGGCCCGATCCTGTTTGTGTCCAATGGCGAGCGGCCGACCTTCCTTGCGGCGCTGGACGAGGCGCGATTCTTTCCCGTGATCGACACCGGCTGGGCCGGCGCTGCGCGCGCGGTCGAAGAGGTACAGCCGGCCGCGGTTCTCGCCGCGATGCATGCCGGGCACGAGCCGCATCTGGCGCCGCTCGCCAGCAAGATCGCAGAGCAATCCCCTTACCTTCCCTTCGTGGCATTGGATGCGGCGGGCGCGCTCCCGCACAACGTCCTGCCCTTCTCTTCCTCGCGCGCCGGCCATTCCGAACGCCTGATCGCGCGGCTTCGCGCCGCTCTACGGATTCGTACCCTTCACGCCACGGTGCTGCGCCGGCTGCCCGAGGTCAAAGTCGCGCTGCCGGAGGCTGATCCCGTTCGCGATGCCACGGTGCTTCTGATCGGCCGCGGCGCGGCTTACCCCGCGCTTTCCGTCGCGCTCGGCGAGCGCGTCGGCGTCATCGGGGCGCTCTCGATCGAGGCAGCGGCCAAGCATCTCAACACCCGCGACCTCGACGGCGTCGTGCTCGCTGAAGGTTTTACCCCCCGCGTGACCGATGCCTTTCTCACGGTGCTCGCCGAGGACACCCGCTTCCGCAGCCTGCCCGTGGTCGTCACTGCGCATCAGTTGACGCAGACTTACGACCTACCCAATCTTGAACTGATCCCCGGTGAGTCGGCGAAGGTCGCCGCCAACGCGCTGCCCCTGATCCGCCAGCACGCCATGGAAGCCCAGCTGAGCCGTACGCTGCGCTCGATCGATGCCGGCGGCTGGCTCGACCCGCGCAGCGGCCTGCTCACGGCGGAAGCTTTTGCGCGTGATTTTGCCAAGGCGGTCGAGCAGACGCTGGCCCGCGGCGGCGGCCTCTCGGTCGCACGCTTCGCCTTCGATCCCGGCAATTCCCGAGCCCAGCTCGATGCCGCGCGCATTCTCAGCCGGCTGATGCGGCAGATGGATTTTGGCGTGGCGCAGAAGGACGGCTCGGTCGTCGTCGTGTTCGCGGAGACCGACTTCCGCACCGCCCACATGATCGCCCGCCGCCTCTCCGCGGTGATGCGGCACACGTCGAACGGCAAGCACGAGATGCGCAGCGATCCCGTCGTTTCGGTGGATTCGCTGTCGCCCTCGGATACGGCAAGGTCGCTGCTTGGGCGGCTGTCGGCCGAGGCATCGCGGGCGGCGTCGTAATCATCCGCGAGCGCTCGCTGCCGTCGGAGCTCGACTGCTCACATGTGGAAGCTTTACGCGAAACGCACCGTTCGCATTCTCATTCGCGAGGGCCGGCCGCTGGCGCAAAAAACCCGCGGCCGGTAAACGGTCGCGGGTCAAAATCCGAAGCTCTGCCAGTACATCCGTGGTCAAAGCAACGTCATTGGGATTGCGGCAGCCTATGCGGCGCGCAGATCTTCAGCAGCAGACTTGCCGGTCTTGCGATCTGCAACGATTTCAAAAGAAACCTTCTGCCCTTCGTTGAGGGTATTCATGCCGGCGCGTTCAACGGCGCTGATGTGAACGAAGACATCCTGGCTGCCCTCGTCCGGCTGAATGAATCCGAAGCCCTTTTGGCTGTTAAACCACTTCACAGTTCCCGTCGTCATGGGGATCGTCCTTTAAGATAGATAAACGTTTAGCCGCGCTCAGAAGCGCGGTGGGTGTCGTCGAGATCTGGAGGGAGGGTCGTCAGTCAGGCGCGCTTTTCAGCGGCGAGGCCAAGTCGTTCGGCCGAAACTCGATAGATTGAACCTAGCAACTGTTCGATCATTGCGCAAGTGATCATATGTCGCTGTTCGGGGATCCGAGTGCGGCGCGTCGTTTCGCGCCGCCTCCGGAAACCTCTACGCCGCCTTCTTGCTCTGCGCGAGCTGCGCCAGCTGGCGCATGATCTCGGTGGTGCCGGCAAGACGCTCTTCCGGCGTCTCCCAGTCCTGCAGGAACACCACCTTCATGTCGGGCCGCACCTTCGCGGCCTGGCCGTGGCTGCGGATGAAGCTCACCAGCCGGTCGGGATGGGCGAAGGAATTGTCGCGGAAGGCGATGACGGCGCCCTTCGGACCGGCGTCGATCTTGCCGACATTGGCTTGGCGGCAGAACGCCTTGATCGCGGCGACCTTGAACAAATAGCGCACCTCGTCCGGCAACACGCCGAACCGGTCGCGCATCTCGGCGCCGAAGTTCTCGATCTCCTCCTCGCTGTCGAGGTCGGCGAGCCGGCGGTAGAGTGACAGCCGCACCGAGAGATCGCCGACATAATCCTCCGGAATCAGCACGGGCATGCCGATGGTGATCGTCGGCGACCAGCGGTCGGCCGCGGGCTCGGACACGCCAGCCTTGAGGTTGACGATCGCCTCCTCCAGCATCGATTGATAGAGCTCGAAGCCGACCTCCTTGATATGGCCGGACTGCTGCTCGCCCAGGATATTGCCCGCGCCGCGGATGTCGAGATCGTGCGAGGCGAGCTGGAAGCCCGCGCCCAGCGTCTCCAGCGATTGCAGCACGGTGAGCCGGCGCTCGGCCTGCGCCGTGATCTTCTGCTGCGCCGGCAGCGTGAACAGCGCATAGGCCCGCAGCTTGGACCGGCCGACGCGGCCGCGGAGCTGATACAGTTGGGCAAGGCCGAACATGTCGGCGCGATGCACGATCAGCGTGTTGGCGTTGGGGATGTCGAGGCCGGATTCCACGATCGTGGTCGACAGCAGGATATCGAACTTGCCGTCGTAGAACGCCGTCATGATATCCTCGATCACGGCGGGCGGCATCTGCCCGTGCGCAACCGCAACCTTCATCTCCGGCACGTTCTTGTCGAGGAAATCCCTGACCTCGGCGAGGTCGTCGATGCGCGGCACCACGTAGAACGCCTGGCCGCCGCGATAGCGCTCGCGCAGCAGCGCCTCGCGGATCATCAAGGGGTCGTGCGGGGCGACGAAGGTGCGGACCGCGAGGCGGTCGACCGGGGGCGAGGCAATGATCGAGAGCTCGCGCACGCCGGTGAGCGCCAATTGAAGTGTGCGTGGAATCGGCGTGGCCGACAGCGTCAGCACGTGCACCTCGGCGCGGAGCTGCTTCAGCCGCTCCTTGTGGGTCACGCCGAAATGCTGCTCCTCGTCGACGATCAGCAGGCCGAGATCCCGGAACTTGATCGACTTGCTGAGCAGCGCATGGGTGCCGACGACGATGTCGACCGAGCCGTCGGCGAGGCCCTTCTTGACCAGATTGAGCTGCTTGGCGGGCACCAGCCGGGAGGCCTGGGCGACCTGGACCGGGAAACCCTTGAAACGGTCGGTGAACGTCTTGTGATGCTGACGGGCGAGCAGCGTGGTCGGCACCACGACCGCGACCTGCTTGCCTTCGAGCGCCACCGCGAAGGCGGCGCGCAGCGCCACCTCGGTCTTGCCGAAGCCGACGTCGCCGCAGATCAGCCGGTCCATGGGACGGCCGAGCTCGAGGTCCTTCAGCGTGGACTCGATCGCACCAAGCTGATCCTCGGTCTCGTCATAGGGGAAGCGCGCGCAGAACTCGTCGTAGAGGCCCGGCTGCACCGGCAGCCTCGGCGCCTCATGGAGGTGGCGCTCGGCGGCGATCTTGATCAGCTCGCCCGCGATCTCACGGATGCGGTTCTTGAGCTTGGCCTTGCGCGTCTGCCAGCCCGAACCGCCGAGACGATCAAGTTCGACCGTGGTCTGGTCGGAGCCATAGCGCGACAGCAGCTCGATGTTCTCGACTGGCAGGAACAGCTTGGTCTCGGCGGCATAATGCAGCTCGAGGCAGTCATGGGGCGCGCCGGCGACGTCCAGCGTCTGCAGGCCGATGAAGCGGCCGATGCCGTGATCGACATGGACCACGATATCGCCGGCGGCGAGGCTCGTCACCTCCGAGATGAAATTGTCGAGCTTGCGGCTCGCCTTGCGCGGTCGGACCAGGCGATCGCCAAGGATATCCTGCTCGCTGATGACAGCGATCTCGTCGGTCTCGAATCCGCTTTCGAGGCCGAGCACGGCCAGCATGGTCTCGTTGCGCGGGGTCGCCTGCACCGTGCGCCAGCTGTTGACGCTGGTCACGGGGGTGAGCTTGTGATCGCGCAGCATCGAGGTCATGCGGTCGCGCGAGCCCTCCGTCCAGAGCGCGATGACCACCTTCTTGCGGTTTGTCAGTAGCCCATGCACATGTGCGACGACGGCTTCGAAGACATTGATCTTGTTATCGTTGCGCTCCGGGGCGAAGTCTCGTCCCTTGCGCGCGCCGGCATCGACCACGCTGGTACCATCAGCGGGCACCGAAAACTGGGTCAGCCGCACCAACGGCATCCCGCTCTCACGCTTGCCCCACTCCTCCTCGGTCAGGTAGAGCCTGTCAGGCGGCAGCGGCTTGTAGATGGCACCGCCGCCCGGATGCTCCATGGCGTCGCGGCGGGCCTGGTAATAATCGAGGATCTGCTTGAAACGCTCGCGGATGGCGTCCTCGGCCTGCGGCTCGATCGCGACGCAAGCTCCTTGCAGATAGTCGAACAGCGTGTCCATCCGGTCCTGGAACAGCGGCAGCCAATGCTCCATGCCGGGATGGCGGCGGCCCTCGCTGACGGCCTCGTAGAGCGCATCGTCGCGCTCGGGCGCGCCGAACTCGGCGACATAGCCCATGCGAAAGCGGCGGATGGTCTCGGTGACGAGCTGGAATTCGGAGATCGGCACGAGATCGAGCGCGCGCATGTCGAGCAGCGTGCGCTGGGTCTCGGCATCGAAGGTGCGGATCGATTCCAGGCTGTCGCCGAAGAAATCGAAACGGACGGGCTGGTCCAGGCCGGCCGGAAACAGGTCCAGAATGCCGCCGCGCACCGCGTATTCGCCGGGCTCGCGCACGGTCGAGGAGCGGTTGTAGCCGTTGTGCTCGAGCCAGGCGATGATGGTATCCATCGGCACGACGTTGCCGGGCGCGACCGACAGCGCCTGCGCCGCGACGAGCTCGCGCGCCGGCACGCGCTGTACCACGGCGTTCACCGTGGTCAGCACGATCAGCGGCTTGTCGCTACCGGTCAGTGACGCCAGCCGCGCCAGCGTCGTCAGGCGCTGCGCGAGGACGCCACCATGCGGCGAGACGCGGTCATAGGGCTGGCAGTCCCAGGCCGGGAAGGTCAGCACGGGCAAATCGGGCGCGAAGAATTGCAGGGCACGTTCGAGCTGCTGCATCCGCGGCCCGTCGCGACAGATCACCGCGAGGCTGACAGCCGGCTTCTTCGGCCGCGCCGCGATGGCGCGCGCGAGATCAGAGATGACGAGGCCCTCTGCACCCTCGGCAACATTGGCAAGCGTGAGCGCGCGGCCGGGCGTGAGCAGCTCGGCCGGCGATTTCATCCCCTGCTTCATACGTCGCGGTCCGCGATCGGAAACCCCTTGATGCGCGCAAACAGCGGGCCGATGACGTCGGCGGCAAGCACCTTGTCGCCGGTGATGGCGGCATAGAGGTCGGGATCGGCCTCTTCGAGCAGGGTCTCGAGCTGCGTCAGCTCGTCATCGGACAGATTGCCGATCTCGGCATCCGCGAACCGGCCGAGGATCAGGTCCATCTCGCGCGTGCCGCGGTGCCAGCAGCGGAACAGAAGCCGCTTGCGGCGGTCGTCCAGCCCGTTGCTCGATCGTGTCGTTCCCGTCATGTCTCAAATCCAGTCAAACGCCAAAAGCCCGGACGTGCCGGGCCGGGGTGATATAGCCACTCGGGCGGGCCCTGTCAGCCCTCGATTTGTCATGGCCCGCTGCCCCGCAGGGGCACGAAAAAACACGTGGATGCCGGGCATAAAGCCGGGCTGACGAGCGAAAACGGTCCTAGATTCGCCTGATGCGCCCCAGCCTGCTCAACCCGCTGTTTGCCCCCGTGACCAGCCTCTCCGGCGTCGGTCCGAAGCAGGACAAGCTGCTGCAATATCTGCTCAGCCGCAATGAGACGCCGCGGCTGCTCGATCTGTTGCTGCATTTGCCCAGCCAGGTGATCGACCGTCGCGCCCGGCCGAAGATCCGCGACGCCGTGCAGGGAACCATGGTGACGCTGGAGGTCACGGTCGACCGCCACCGCCCGCCCCCGCCGCGCAATGCGCGCGCGCCCTACCTCGTCTACGCCAGCGACGACACCGGCGACGTCGTGCTGACGTTCTTCCGCGCAAAGCCCGGCTATGTCGAGAAGCTGCTGCCGATCGGCGAGAAGCGCTTCGTCTCCGGCACGCTCCAGATGTACGACGCCATCCCGCAGATCGTGCATCCCGACCGGGTGCTGGACGAGGAGGCGATTTCCAAACTCTCCGGCATCGATCCCGTCTATCCCTTGACCGAAGGCCTTGCGCTCGGCTCGCTGCGCCGCGCGGTCGCGCAGGCGCTGCAGAAGCTACCGGCGCTGCCGGAATGGATCAGCCCGGAGGTGCTGCGCCGCTGCGGCTTCCCACCGATCGCCGAGGCGCTCACCCGCGTGCACCAGCCGGTCGAGCTCACCGACATTCTGCCCGACCAGCCGTTCTGGTCGCGCCTCGCCTTCGACGAACTCCTGGCCGGGCAACTTGCGCTTGCCCTGATCCGCGCCCAATTGCGACGCCCGGCCGGTGCGCGCAACGCCGGCGACGGGCACCTCCGCAACAAAATCATCGATGCCCTGCCCTATGCGCTGACAACCTCCCAGCGCGACGCAGCAGCCGCCATCGCCAATGATCTACAACAGCCGGTGCGCATGTTGCGCCTGCTCCAGGGCGACGTCGGCTCCGGCAAGACCGTGGTCGCGCTGCTGGCCGCCGCTGCCGTCACTGAGGTCGGCAAGCAGGCCGCCTTGATGGCGCCGACCGAAATTCTGGCTCGTCAGCATATCAAGACCATCGCGCCGCTCGCCGAGCGCGCGGGCATGCGGGTCGCGATCCTCACCGGCCGCGAAAAGGGCAAGGAGCGGCGTGACCTGCTGGCACAACTCGAAGCCGGCGAGATCGACCTGCTCGTCGGCACCCATGCGCTGATCCAGGACGACGTGATCTTTAGCGATCTCGCCCTCGCCGTCGTCGACGAGCAGCATCGTTTTGGCGTGCGCGAGCGGCTGGCGCTGACGGCAAAGGGCGAGGCCGTCGACGTGCTGGTGCTGAGCGCCACGCCGATTCCGCGCACGCTGGGGCTGACCTATTTCGGCGACATGGACATCAGCGAGCTCAGGGAGAAGCCGGCCGGCCGCCAGCCGATCGAAACTCGCACCATATCGATGAGCCGCCTCGGCGAGGTCACCGACAGCATCGGCCGCGCGCTCGAATCCGGCAAGCTGGTCTACTGGATCTGCCCGCTGGTCGAGGAATCCGAGGCCGAGGGTACCGAGCACCTGACCAATGCGACCAAGCGCTTCGAAACCCTGCAAAAGCGTTTCGGCGACCGTGTCGGCCTCGTCCACGGCCAGATGAAGGGCACCGAGAAGGACCGCGTCATGGGCCAGTTCGCCGCCCACGAGATCGGTCTGCTGGTCGCGACCACCGTGGTCGAGGTCGGTGTCGACGTGCCGGCGGCGACCATCATGGTGATCGAGAACGCCGAACGCTTTGGCCTCGCCCAGCTTCATCAATTGCGCGGCCGCATCGGGCGCGGCTCGGAGGCCTCGACCTGTCTGCTGCTCTACTCCGAGCCGCTCGGCGAGATGTCGAAAGCACGGCTGAAGGTGATCCGCGAGACCACCGACGGCTTTCGGATCGCCGAGGAAGATCTGAAGCTGCGCGGCGAAGGCGATGTGCTCGGCGTGCGCCAGAGCGGCCTGCCCGGCTACCGCATCGCCCGCTCGGAGGTGCACGGCCAGCTCATCACGCAGGCCCGCGACGAGGCGCTGCGCATCCTGAAGGACGATCCAAAACTCAAGGGCGAGCGCGGCGAGGCACTGCGCTGCCTGCTGTATCTGTATGAGCGGGATGAAGCGATCCCGCTGATCGGAGCGGGTTAGCTGGCCGCTCGTTGCCGCCCAATCTCATAAGCCGCCACATGCGCCCGGGCGAGATCCAGCAGGGGCGTGTCGATGCCGAGTGCACGAGCCCGGTTGGCCATATCGCCGAGGATATGCTCCGCCTCGGTGACCGAGCCGCGCTCGATATCACGCAGCATCGAGGCCTTGAGCGGGGAATCCGGGGTCGTGAACAGCTTCCGGTCAAACTCGATGAAAGGCGCTCGCGGCTCAAAACCCGAGGCCGTGGCGACGGCGCAGCATTCGGCAAACAGGCGGAAGATGGATTGCTCGCCGTTCGGAACGGCCAGAATGTCTCCGATGCTTGCACGCATCAGGCAGGTGATGCCGGCGAGCGTCGAGAGCTGGACGAATTTCTCCCACATGTCCTGCATGATCGCTTCGCTGGCGCGCACGTCGATACCGGGCACGTGCAGCAGCGTCTCCAGGGCGAGCACACGCTCGCTCAACGACCCCCCGATTTCGCCGAAGACGATGGTCTGATTGGCCATGAACTGAACGACGCGACCATCCGCATCGAGCCCGGCACTGACGTTCGCGAGCCCGCCGAGAACCTGAGCGGCGCCGAACCGCGCCGTCAGGGCGTCGACATGTTTCAGCCCGTTGAGGATCGGCAAAATCATCGTGTGGGCGCCAACGGCCGGGGCAAACTGGGCCATCGCATCGTCGAGCGAGTAGGATTTCACCCCGACGAGCACGACGTCGAACGTTTCCTTGAGGTCGTTGGCCAGGATGATCTTCGGCTGCACGGCGAAATCGCCCTGCGGGCTCACGACCTGCAATCCATTCCGCCGCAATTGCTCCGCACGCCCGGCCCGCACCAGAAAGTTCACGTCGCCGCCGGCTCGGACCAGGCGCGCTCCGTAGTAGCCTCCGAGCGCTCCCGCGCCGATCACAAGCACTCTCATTCGAACTCCCATTGCGGAGTGACCGCTTTCGCAGAAACAATAACAGATGAGCCTCGCGACGTCTCCTCAACCGGCGTGCGCGCGCAAGAACCTGCCGTGCTCGGCTTCGGTCCCCTCGTTGGCGGGGAACATGCACTCGAGCCGCAGCTCCTCCGCCGTCACCGTCTGCGGCGTTCCAACCGTCGTGATCAGGGAGAAGTAGTCCAGCGTCACACCGTCCTTGACGAAGGACAACGGGATCATCGGCATCGCATCGGATGCCGACGGCGCACGCCATTCCGGCTTCACCCCGGGGTATTGCGACAGCTCCTCCAGCAACGCCTTCGTCCTGATGTCAACCACGTGTCCGACTGCCTCGCGATACACCCGCGCCAGCAGCCCGCGTGCGGTCTGCGGCCAGTTCGCGATAAAAGGGCGCATGCCCTCCGGATCGAACATAAGATGCAGCAGGTTTCGTGGCGCCGGCCGTGCGGACATGTCGATGAAGCAATTGAACAGAAGCGGCGCGGCCTCATTGGTCATCAGCACGTTCCAGTACCGGTCCATGACGATGGCGGGAAACGGCTCGTGCTGACGCAGCATGCGTTGCAGGGCACGGTTGATGCTCGTCATGCCGGGCGCCTCGAGCGCGGGCTCGGAATAGGACGGCGCATAGCCGGCGGCCAGCAGCAGCTCGTTGCGTTCGCGCAAGGGCACGTCGAGGGCTTGCGCAAGGTCGAGCAGCATCTGGCGGCTCGGAACGCTGCGGCCGCTCTCGACGAAGCTGATGTGCTTCTGCGAGACGCCGGCGTCGAAGGACAGGTCGAGCTGCGTCTTGCCGCGAATGTCCCGCCATTGACGCAGCAGCGCGCCCGCGGAACTGGCGCGCGTCTTGAGGGCACTGGCCGTCGCTTTCATGGCCGACTGATCCTTCCTGTCGATGTGCGGCATCGTCAACGCGCATCGGCGGCGGTACGTCGGGTTGTCCGAGGCACCACCGCCGATGGTAGCAGGTTCGTGGCGATCAACCGAAGGCGACCGGCCCCACGGCACCGACCCAGTGCCGTACCTTGGTGTCGTTCCTCTCGTCCATGTAGAAGAAGTGCGTCATCGTGGGATGAACCGTCTTCATTGAGGGATCATCGGGTGTCATGTCCACGACACCCCGAAACACCTTCAGCGAGCCCGCGTCCCAATATTCGGTGATGTGATGGAGCGCGGTGAATCCGGTGTCGATGAAGGCCTTCAGATTGCCGCGGATCGCCTCGCGCCCCTTCCAATCGGCGACGCCGAGGTTGCAAACGGCATCTTCCGTAAAACAGTCGAAGCCTGGTCCGAAGGTCTTGTTGTCGATCTCCCGCCACATGTCGAGCAGCCATTGCGGCGGTTCCTTCTTCGTAAACACGACTTGCATAGCTCTCTCCTCATGCACCGACACACACGCGACAGGAGGCTTGATGGAATGCTTCCTGTCGGGTGAATGACCGGACAGTAGCCAGGCTGCAGATGAGCTCAATTACATGCCAGGTAATAACGCGCGTTCGGAGGCCTCCTCTTTCCCTTCGCCCGACTTTATGGAACCCTACGACGATGCGCCGGATCATCGTTGTAGGCTGTCAGGGTAGCGGAAAGACGAGCCTCTCCCGAAATCTCGGGCAAAAGCTCGCGCTGCCGGTGGTGCATCTCGACGTGCTCTACTGGCGGCCGGGATGGAAGCCATCCGACAAACCGAACTTCCGAGCACGGGTTACTGACGCGATCGCGGGCGACGCATGGGTTGTCGACGGCAGCTTCTCGGGACTTGCCTTCGATCTCACGCTCGCGCGCGCCGATACGCTGGTCGTCATCGACCGCCCGCGCTGGCTCTGCCAGTGGCGCATTCTCCTGCGATCCGCCTTCGATCGCGACAAGGCCCGGCCTGATCTCCCGGAGGGGTGCCCCGAGCAGTTCGACTGGAAATTGATGCGCGAGGCGTGGCGCTACGACACCGAGCGCGCGCCTCTCATCGAGGCCGAGCGTATGCAGTATGGCGCTGACGTTCCGGTCGTGCGCTTGAGACGCGATCGAGACATCCAGGGGTTTCTGGATTCGCTGCACGGCACATGATGATGGCGGTGACGTGAGACCGGACGATCAGGATTTCTTCTGCGCGATGCGCGCGGCGAATGCCTTCATCAGGTCGGTATCCGCCGCCTCGCCTTTCGCATCCTCGGCGAGGTGGTCGAACCAGCGCGCAAAGCCTTCGTAAACCTGGCTCGCCGGATGATCGGGGCCGAGGAAGCCGGAAATCTCCCGCATCTCCGCGACCCAGCGATAGGCTTTCGGAATCATGTCCGGCAGCGCGACTTCGAGCCGGGCCAGAACCGCGGGCTGGCTGAGTGCGAGTTCGTCGCGCAGCGCATCCGCAGCCCCCGCTTTCGTTGCCGCGACCACCATCGCCGCGCCGATCCCGGCGAGGCCCTTGACGATCCCGGCATAGGACATTTTCAGCGCGGACGCGGCACCGACCGGCCCTTCGACGATCCGCACGTCGAGCCCGAAATCCTTCAGCACGGCGACATCCTTGGCGTGCTCGCCCGACATGTAGAAGGCCGGGCTCTTGCCACCGGGCTGGGGCGGGAACCCGATGATGCCGGCATCGACGAACGGCGCCTGTGCCGAGCCGATGATCTCCTCGATCCTCATCACGGTATCGACGTTGACGGCATTGCAATCGACCACGACCGGCTTCTTCTCGCGCCGGACGATCAGCCCGGCCAGCCGCTCGGCGAGCGCCACGGCTTCGCCCGGCGGCACGATCGACAGGATGATGTCGGCGTCCGCGATCGCGTCGTCCTCGGCGCCGATCATGCCGGCATCCGTGGCGCGTTTGCGCGTCGCTTCGCTCCGCCCTCTCAACGACGTCAGCACACGCGCACCGTGCTCGCCGAGACGGCGGGCCACGGCACTGCCCATGGCACCGGGCGCGAGGATCGCAATAGTTTTGGACATCGTGCACTCCAGATCGAAGCCCGAGCAACGCGCTCAGTTCAATCGGAGACTAGCAGAGGACGAGACGCCCGCGTGAACGGCGGCCATCCCGCAGGGGAATGGCCCTACTCCACCTTCGCAGGCTGGGGCTGCACCGCCGCCGAGGCGTTGGCAATACGCGCGGCATTCGCCATGCCCGCCAGCGCCGCTGCCTTCTTCGAATCGGGCGCTGAGCCCGGCTGCACGACGCCGGCCGACATGATCAGCGTCGCGGCATCCTCGGTGCTCATGTCGACCTCGACGATCTTGCTCTTGGGCACATAGAAGAAGAAGCCGGTCGTCGGGTTCGGCGAGCACGGCAGGAACACCGAGACGTGCTCCTCCTGACCCGGCAGGCTGCGGGAGACGTCCTCGTTCGGCGCTTGCGAGATCAGCACGATCGACCACATGCCCGGCGAGGGAAACTCAACCAGGCCGACCTTGCGGAAGCTCGAGCCCTTGCCCGAGAACAGCGTCTCGAACACCTGCTTCAGGCCGCGGTAGATGGCGCGTACCGCCGGGATGCGGCCGAGGAAGGTCTCGCCGACATCGACCAGTGTCCGGCCGATCAAATTGGCCGCGAGGAAGCCGACCAGCGTCAACGTGAAGAATGCGACGATCAGCCCCCAGCCGGGAATGACATAGGGCAGATAAGTCTCGGGCCGATAGGCCAGCGGCACGAACGGCCGCACCACGCCATCGACCCAGGTGACGAACCACCAGACCAGATACAGCGTGATCGCAATCGGCCCCGTCACGATGAGGCCGGTGAGGAAATAGTTACGGAAGCGGCCGATCAGGCCGGTATGCGGCTCGGGCACGGCATCAAGAGGCGCAGGCGCGTCGTCACGGGGGTTCATTCGGGTTCCAAGTCAGTCGCTTCGTCCAAGCTAGGGTCTTCTAGCAGGTTTTGGAAGACCACGAAGCGTCCCGCACTCGACCCTTCTGCCTATTCCACCGTCACGGATTTCGCGAGATTGCGCGGCTGGTCGACATCGGTCCCCATGATGACCGCCGTATGATAGGCGAGCAGCTGAACCGGGACCGCATAGACCATCGGCGTGAACGCCGCCGCCATATCGGGCATGACGATGGTGACGAGGGACTCGACGGTTGCCTCCTGCGCGCCTTTGGCGTCGGTCATCAGGATGATCTTGCCGCCGCGAGCGGCGACCTCCTGCATGTTGGAGACGGTCTTTTCGAACACCCGGTCGTAGGGCGCGATGACGACGACAGGCATGGTCTCGTCGATCAGCGCGATCGGGCCGTGCTTGAGCTCGCCGGCGGCATAGCCCTCGGCGTGGATGTAGGAGATTTCCTTCAGCTTCAACGCCCCTTCAAGGGCGAGCGGGAAGCTGGTGCCGCGACCGAGATAGAGCACGTCGCGAGATTTCGCGATCTCGCGCGCGAGCTTCTCGATCTGGAGCTCGGTGGTGAGCGCATCCGACATCAAACGCGGGATTTCGACGAGCCCGTGAACGAGCTTGGTCTCGTCCTCGTCGGTCAGTTCGCCGCGGGCCTTGCCGGCCGCGATCGCAAGATTTGCCAGCACCATGAGCTGGCAGGTGAACGCCTTGGTCGAGGCGACGCCGATCTCTGGGCCGGCCAGCGTTGGTAGCACGGTCTCGCTTTCGCGCGCGATCGTCGAGGTCGGCACGTTGACCACGGCCACCGTGTGCACGCCTTGGGCCTTGGCGTAGCGCAGCGCGGCCAAGGTGTCGGCGGTCTCGCCCGACTGCGAGATGAAGATGGCGAGATCACCCTTGCGCAAGGGCGCCTCGCGGTAGCGGAATTCGGAGGCGACATCGACCTCGACCGGCACGCGCGCGAAACGCTCGAACCAGTATTTTGCGACGAAGCCGGCGTAGCTCGCAGTGCCGCAAGCCGTGATGTTGATGCGCTGGATGTTCTTGAAGTCGAACGGCAGCTTGACCGGCAGCGAGACCCGCTCGGTCGCCATGTCGACATAGCGTGCCAGCGTGTGGCCGACCACTTCCGGCTGCTCGTGGATCTCCTTGGCCATGAAGTGGCGGTAATTGGCCTTGTCGACCAGCGAGGTCGAGGCCGCGTGCTTGGTCTTCTCGCGCTGGACGGCATGGCCGTCCTTGTCGAAGATCGAAGCGCTTGTATGGGTCAGCACGACCCAGTCGCCGTCCTCGAGATAGCTGATCGTGTCGGTGAACGGCCCGAGCGCGATGGCGTCGGAGCCGAGATACATCTCGCCGTCACCATAGCCGATCGCGAGCGGCGGACCGTTGCGCGCGCCGATCATCAAATCGTCCTCGCCCGCGAAGATGAAGCCGAGTGCGAACGCGCCGCGCAGCCGCGCCAGCGTCAATTTCACCGCTTCCACCGGCTTGTTGCCGCGCGTGAGCAGGTCGTCGACGAGATGCAGCACGATCTCGGTGTCGGTCTGGGTGTGGAACACCGTGCCTTTCTTTTCGAGCTCCTCGCGCAGCTCGCGGAAATTCTCGATGATGCCGTTGTGAACGACGGCGACACGCTCGGTCGCGTGCGGGTGCGCATTGTTCACGGTCGGCTTTCCGTGGGTGGCCCAGCGGGTGTGACCGATTCCGGTCGTGCCCTTGAGCGGCTCGGCCTCCAGCCGCTTCTCCAGATTCTTCAGCTTGCCCTCGGCGCGGCGGCGCTCGAGATGCTTGCCCTCGAGCGTGGCGACGCCCGCGGAATCATAGCCGCGATATTCAAGACGTTTGAGCGAATCCACCAATTGCTCTGCAACCGGCTGGCGCCCGAGAATGCCGACAATCCCGCACATGCGGATCAATATCCCCCAAATCGTCGAAAAATCGCCTAAACGACCCGCTCGGTTTTTAGCGAAGTTCCTAAGGAACCAGATACTCAATAATTATTGCTGATTGAGACAGCACCGACGGCGACCGAGCCTCGCCTGCGTCGAACTGGCTGGGCCTTAAACCGCGCGCGTTAACTTGTTGTCAACAAATTTGGCCAACCCTTGCGTACCAAGGAGAGAGGCCATGAAAGGCTCATCCAACCGCAAAGGCCTGTCATCGATGGCGGTGCGCGCCAGCGAGACCACCGGCACGCACCTCGCGCATTGGCCGCCGCCCCAGCGCGGCAAGGAAAGCAAGCCCGTCTTCATCAAGCACGTCGCCGGCGAGCCGGCGAAGCGTGCCAAGCCGCGCGGCTGGCGCCTGACGCGCGCGATCTTCTCCGAATTCGCCGACGACGAATAGCGGCGCTCATTTCGCCGGCTTATTCCCTCGCGTCTTCATCTCGCGATAGCGCGCCGCACCACCTTCGCGGATGGTCTGCGGGCTGCGCTCCAGCGCCATGGCGTCGTCGGGCACGTCGCGCGTGATCACGGAGCCCGAGCCGATATAGGCGCCGTTGCCGATTGTCACCGGTGCGACCAGCGAGGAGTTGGTGCCGACGAAGGCGCCCTGCCCGATGATCGTCTTGTGCTTCTTGAACCCATCGTAGTTGCAGGTGATGGTGCCGGCGCCGATGTTGGAATTGGCGCCGATGGTGGCGTCGCCGATGTAGGAGAGATGGTTGACCTTGACGCCGGCCTCCAGCGTCGCGGCCTTGGTCTCCACAAAATTGCCGATGCGCGCGCCGTCGCCGAGCGAGGTGCCGGGCCGCAGCCGCGCATAGGGGCCGATCGAGACCTTCTTGCCGAGCTTGGTCTCGACGATATGCGAGAAGGAATGGACCACCGTGCCGTCGCCGATCGAAACGCCGGGGCCGATCACCACGAAGGGCTCGATCGTCACGTCCTTGCCGAATACGGTATCCGCGGCGAGATAGACGGTTTCGGGCGCGATCAGCGTGACGCCGGACTCCATCGCCACTTTCCGCAACCGCGCCTGCATCACGCCTTCAGCCTCGGCGAGCTGCGCCTTGGTGTTGATGCCGCGCACTTCGTCCTCGCTGGTTTCGATCACCACGGCATCCCATCCCTGTTCGCTGATAATGCCGACCGCGTCGGTCAGATAATATTCGCCCTTGGAATTCGCATTGCCGATCTTGTCGAGGATCGCGAGCGCGCGGCGGCCGTCGATCGCCATAACCCCGGCATTGCACAGGTCGATCTTGCGCTCCTCGGCGCTGGCATCGGCCTGCTCGCGGATCGCGACCAGGCGGTCGCCCTCGACGATGAAGCGGCCATAGCCGGTGGGATCGGCGGCGCGGAAGCCGAGTGCGGCAATTGCGGCGCCTTTGGCCAGCGGCGCGCGCAGCCGCGCAAAGGTCTCGGCCGAGATCAGCGGCGTGTCGCCGAACGCAATCAGCAGATCATCCACGCCCCGCGCAATGGCATCACGCGCCGCCAGCACCGCATGTGCGGTGCCGAGCCGTTCCTGTTGCACGAAGGTGAGCGCGTCGGGACGGATGCGCCTTGCTTCGTCCGCCACCGCCTGATGGTCGGGTCCGATCACGACTGCGAGCGAGGTGCCGGCTCCCTTGGGCGCCGCGGCGAGCACGTGGGCGAGCAGGCTCTGGTGCGCGACAGGATGCAGCACTTTCGGCAGGTGTGAGCGCATACGCGTGCCTTCGCCGGCGGCGAGCACGATCGTGAGGCTGGAACGGGCGGTCATCGCAATCCTGTCAATCGGCCGAATCAATCGGCGCCAGCGGGCGACGGGCCGCCCTCATCAGCTATCGCCTTGCTACCCCCGCAAACGCCCGGAGTTCAAGTGCGACACGCTTTTCCTGTTAATGTTCCCTGATTGATTCGGGGAAGCCGGACAGGGGTTGGGCACTTAACGTTCATGGCAAAGGATTCCGACCCACTGGCGGATGCCTTCGGCGCCAAGGAGACCGGCGGGCTGTTCTCCGGACTTGTGGCCGAGGAGAGTTCGTTCGATCGCGGCATGATGTGGCAGCTGGGCTCATGGGGCGTGGCGGCCGTCGGCGCCGTGGTGCTTGCCGTGTTCGCCAACCAGGCCCAGCTCGGCTGGCGGCGCGACCAGGTCGCATCCGCCGATCTCGCGCGCCAGGCCGACCGGCTCCAGATCCTGACCAAGGAGAGCCAGAACGAGGCCCGCCGGCTCGCCTCCGCCATCGAGACGCTGAACACCGATCGCGACCGGCTCTATTCGCGCGTCACCGTGCTGGAGCAAGGGCTCGATTCCGTGACCGGCGCCATCGCCAAGCAGACGACAACGCCGCCGCAGGCGTCCGTTGCGAAGCCGCAGGACGCGCCGGCCTTGATCGGCCCGCCGGCGCCCGGCATCGCGCAGGTCGCCTCGACACCGGCTCCGGCCAACGACAAGCCGCGCGCCGAGGCCGCAAAGGAGCCGTGGAGTCCGCCGCCGCAGAGCGCGGCCGCGGCCTCGCTGGTCGCGCAGTTGCCGGCGACGAATTCGGCACTGCCGATGCTTCCGTTGGTCCCATCCAAATCGATCATGGCGCCCCCCGATCCGGCCGCCCCGAAACTGGTTCAGCCCGAAACCGCAGAGAAGGCGACCGAGAAGGCTGCCGAGACGAAGCCAGAACCGGCGCCCGCTCCGATCGAAGTCGCCGCGGCACCTGCCAAGCCGCCGGACGCTGTCGAAAGCGAGGCTCCCGCGATCGCGGTCCAGCAGACGCGCTTTGCGATTGATCTCGGTGGCGCCAACTCGCTCGATGGCCTGCGCGCGCTGTGGCGCGGGGTCACCAAATCCAATCCCGAAATCGCAGCGCTGCGGCCGATCATCATGATCAAGGAAGGCAACACCGGCCTTGGCATGCAGCTCCGCCTCGGCGCCGGTCCGCTGATCAATGCAGCGGCTGCAGCAAAACTCTGCGCCGGCCTCGCCGAGAACGACCGCCACTGCGAGACCACCGTGTTCGACGGCCAGCGGCTGTCAATGCGCGGCGGCCAAGAGAAGAAGCAGGACAAGGGGCAAGACAAGACCCAAGACAAGACCCAAGACAGGGTTCAGGAGAAGAACTCCGACAAGCCCCAGGACTCGGTGCCGCAAGCCGAGACCGCCCCAGCGCCCGCGCCGGCCGCCAAGCCCGACAAGCGTCGCCGCAGCTATTCCTCAAAACGCTCATCGAAGCGCGAGGAGCCCGCGCCTGCTTCTGCGGCGCAGCCGGCCGCACAGCCGAAGCCGGAGACGGCGTCGGCGGGATCAACGCTGTCTTCGTTCTTCAGAAGGTAGCTTACCTCGCGGCAATTCATCAGCGTAATGGGTGAAGGATCTCACGCAGGTCGCGAGAAACTTGCGCCTCCCCTGTTGCCCCGTTCCACCATCCCGACCATATTGCCGCCATGACAAAAAAGCCCTTCCGCCTCACGCCCTACCAGGTGCAGTTCCTGATCGTCGTCGGCTTCGCCAGCGTCGGCTATGCGCTCTATCTGCGCTATCTCGGAATCGAAAACTCGCAGGTCGGTCTCGCCTGCGACGCCGGGCTTCAGACCCTGGTCTGCAAGGCGCGCTCGGTCTCGACCGTGCTGTTCAAGAATTCGGTGTTCGGCATCGTCGCGCTGGTGGTGGCAACGCTGAACCTGATGCGGCCGTCCATCGTGCTGCTCACCGCCGGCATCATCGCCGCGGGCCTTGGCATCGTGCTCTACAATGTCGTGCTGTCGGGCCTGGCGATCGGCCTGCTCATTCTTGGATTTGCTCGGCCCGCGCCCGCCACAGCGTGAGCGCGAACAAGAGATAGATCGCGCAGGTCCACAGCGACTGCCAATTGTCGCGGCCCTCGTTGAACAGCACATAGGCCGCCGACAGCGTCAGCACGCCGGCGAAGACCGATTCCGCGATCGGACGCTGGCCGATCTGCGGCCGGTTCAGCATCAACAGCGCAAACGGCACAACCGCCATCGTCAGCGCGGCGTAAGGGAAATCCTTGTAGCGCGGGTCGAACACGAATCCGAGCGCGGTCTGCGCCGCGATGACCGCCGTCACTGCCAGCGTCAAGCCGAGCACGGCGGTGAGCTTCGACCATTTCCGGCCCTCGCGCGGACCAAGCAGATCGAGGAAGGTCGGAAGGCTGCGGCCGATCACCATCGCCTGCGCGCAGAAGATCGGCGACAGGATGCCAGCCGCGAGCAGCGCGCCCCACAGCAGCCAGCCGCCGATGCCGTAGCTCTCGTAGTACATCTTGTCGGCGCCGATCCCGAGCAGAATGCCGGCCGAGGTTGCCGAGATCGCCACGCCGAGCCAGGACGAGAAGCGCGGCGTCCACGGTCTGCGCCGCAACGTCAGGCCCGCGACCGCGAACACCAGCACGGAGAGGCCCATGCCGGCGGCCATGTACCATTTCCAGTACGGGAAATTGCTGATCGGCTCGCCCGGCGGATATTTCAGGCCACGGCGCACCGAGTCATAGAGGCCCCAATAGCCGCCGACGGTGCCTTCCAGTTTGCGCTTCCACGGCTGGTCGTAGGACTCGATCAGATTGACGCGGAATTTTTGCGCTTTCGCCAGACTCAGGATCTCCGAGACCACGCGCGCCTGGTTGGTGCGCGACGGCAGCGCGCCATCTCGCATGCGCCCTTCGCTCGGCCAGCCGGTTTCGCCGATCAAAATCTCCTTGCCGGGAAATGCGACCGCCATGCGCTCGCGGATCTGTTCGACATGGGAGGCGGCGAACTTGGCCCGCACCGGATTGTCTTCCCAATAGGGCAGGATGTGGATCGTGACGAAGTCGACGGCGTCATAGATCTCGCGATTCCTGAGCCAGAACTCCCAGACATCGGCATAGGTGACGGGCACGCTGACCTGCGCCTTCACCGAGCGGATGATGGAGACGAGGTCCGCGGTCGTCATCTCGCCGCGCAGCAGCACTTCGTTGCCGACGATGATGCTGGTGATGATCCCGGGGAAATCCTTGGAAAGGCGAATGGCGAGCGCGGCCTGCTCGAAATTCTTGGTGCGGTTGCTGGAGAGCCAGATGCCCTGGAGCACCTTCAGCCCGCCGATCCGGGCCGCGATCGCCGGCACCTGGTCGAGCCCGTTCTCCATCGAATAGGTGCGGACGCAGTCGGTGATCTCCTTGAGCTGGCGCAGGTCCTGCTCGATCTGATCGGCCTCGATATGAGTCCATGCGTTCAGCGGCGACTGCTCGCCGCGGAACGGCGCGTAGGAGACGCATTGGACCTTGTCGGCGGGATCGATCGGGGCGCGCGCGAGCGAGATCGGCGTGGCAAGCCACCACCACACGGCAGCGATCGCACCCAATGAAACGAGCAGAAGCGCCAGTGGCGTACGAAGAGAAATCGGTTCCGTCCTCCGCGAAGGGCCGTCGATTACCTGCTAGCACGCCGTCTGCCAAGGGGGTGACTCCGTTATGGATCCATCCCTCCCCTGAGGAATTTACCTGCGGCCGTTCGACCGAGGCCTAGGATCGTGACTTTGCTGGACAAAATTCCAGATTCAGGCCATGGACTCGGGAGGACTTTTCCACCGCATTGGAGACCCATTTGGACGCCATCACCGGGCGCGTCCGCGAAGGTCCTGACGCGGACGGTCAGTGATATATTGGGGAATTCATGCGGCAACGGGTGTTCGAGTTACGAAATGCGGTCCTGCGGCAGTTCGCCGCCACCTTGGCCGTTTCTTCCCTTGTCATCCTGATGGGTATCGGCGCGGCCTCCGCCCAGAGCGGCACGCCCGCCCCCGACCAGAGCAAGGCAGCCGCCCAGCCCGCCGACACGGCCAAGGATGCCGCCCAGAATCAGCGCCGCACCGACGAATTCGCCGAAGCAGCCCAGGTCATCAGCGGCCCGGCCGGCAACCCCGAATGCGTCTGGCTCGGCCGCCGCGTGGTGCGGCTGATGTGGCGGGACGACCTCGATACCGCATTCCGCCATCTCGACCTCTATGACCGTTTCGGCTGCCCCGGCGGCCACATCCAGGCCGCCTTCCGCTGCCTGACCCGCTTCGGCGGCCAGATCGATCCCAAGGTCGCCGAGACCCTGGACAGCCGTGTGCACGCTTGCTGGATCAACCCGGCGTCGCAGCCACAGCAGGCGGCGGCCGCGGCCTCGCAGCCGGCCGCGCCCGCATCGGGCAATGCGCAGCCGCAGCCGGCCGCGAGCCCCTCGCCGGCGGCAAGCCCGTCACCGGCGCCCCCGAAATAGCCGCGATTGTTTCAGCCTCCGTTCAGGAACGATCGGCGATAGAAGCAATTGGCACTGCTGCGAATTTCGAAATGTGCATGCCCTCATTCGGTCATGAGGCGATGACAGTTGTGAAACCGCGCGGCAGAGGTATGCTCCATTTGCCGCGGACTTGGTCGGATCTCGGGGTCGGATCCGCTTCCCTGCCCCCTCAGCCCCTTTTGGTTTAGCCGCGATGCGGGTTGTCGCCGCCGTTCTGTTGCTTGTGTCCGCGCTCCACGCCGGCCTCTGGGGGGTCTCGCGCGACAAGGAACCCGCGCCCGACTTCAAGGGCCTGCTGCCCAGCGTCTCCTACGCCCCGTTCGAGGGCTCGGCTCATCCTGATATCGACAACATTCCGACGGTGGAGAAAATCCGCGCCGACCTGAAGACGCTGTCGACGATGACGCGCGCGATCCGCCTTTATTCGTCCACGGGCGGCGTGGAACTGGTGCCGCCGATCGCGGCGGAGTTCGGCCTCAAGGTCACCGTCGGCGCGTGGATCGACAAGGACAAGGATCGCAACGAGCGCGAGATCAAGGCCGCCATCGAGCTCGCGCGCAAGAACAGCAACGTCAACGGCGTCGTTGTCGGCAACGAGGTGATCTACCGCGGCGAGCAGAAGGTCGAAGACCTCATCGAGATGATCAAGAAGGTCAAGGGCTCGGTCCGCGTACCCGTCACGACCGGTGAGATCTGGAACATCTGGCGCGACAATCCCGACCTCGGCTCCAACGTCGACTTCATCGCCGCCCACGTGCTGCCTTATTGGGAAAACTTCCGCTCGGATCAGGCGGTCGACCAGGCCGTCGACCGCTACAATCTGTTACGCAACCTGTTCCCCGGCAAGCGCATCGTGATCGCCGAATTCGGCTGGCCGAGCGCGGGTTACAATTTACGCAACGCCGACCCCGGTCCGTTCCAGCAAGCACTGACCTTGCGCAACTTCGTCAGCCGCGCCGACGCCATCGGCATGGAATACAACATCGTCGAGGCCATCGATCAGCCCTGGAAATACTTCGAAGGCGGCGTCGGTCCGTACTGGGGCATCCTCAACGCCAGCCGCGAGCCGAAATTTGCCTGGACCGGCCCGGTGCAAAATCCCGATTATTGGAAGCTGATGGGTGTGGCGCTCCTCGTCGGTATCCTGCTGTCGCTGCCGATCCTGCGGCTGCAGCAGCCGACGGCGAAGCAGGCGTTCCTGCTGTCGGCCACCGCCAACGGCGTCGGCGCCTGGGCTGCCACCGTGTTCGCGTTCTGGAACGGGCACTATTTCATCTTCGGCTCGGCCTTCGCGCTCACGCTCGGCATGATCCTGCTTGTTCCCCTCGTGCTGATCGCGATGGCGCGCATCGACGAGATCGCGGCCGTCGCATTCGGCCGGCCGCCGCAGCGGCTGCTCACGAAAGGTAAGCCGGTCGAGGACGTGCCCGAGAATTATTGCCCGAAGGTCTCGATCCACATCCCCGCCTATTTCGAACCGGTCGAGATGCTCAAGCAGACGCTCGATGCGCTGTCGCGGCTGAACTATCCGAACTACGAATGCGTCGTCATCATCAACAACACGCCGGACCCTGCCTTCTGGCAGCCGATCCAGGATCATTGCCGCGCGCTCGGTGAACGCTTCAAGTTCATCAACGCCGAGAAGGTGCAGGGCTTCAAGGCCGGTGCGCTGCGCATCGCGATGGACCGCACCGCCGTCGACGCCGAGATCATCGGCATCCTCGATGCCGATTACGTCGTCGATCCCGACTGGCTGAAGGACCTCGTGCCGGCGTTCGCCGATCCCAGCGTCGGCCTGGTGCAGGCGCCGCAGGAACATCGCGACGGCGACCTGTCGATCATGCACTACATCATGAACGGCGAATATGCCGGCTTCTTCGACATCGGCATGGTCCAGCGCAACGAGACCAACGCCATCATCGTGCACGGCACGATGTGCCTGATCCGCCGCGCCGCGATGGACATGGCCGGCGGCTGGTCGTCCGACACGATCTGCGAGGACTCCGATCTCGGCCTTTCGATCCAGCAGCTCGGCTGGACCACGCACTACACCAACCACCGCTACGGCCAGGGCCTGCTCCCCGACACCTATGAGGCCTTCAAGAAGCAGCGTCACCGCTGGGCCTATGGCGGCCTCCAGATCGTCAAAAAGCACTGGCGGAACTTCCTGCCCGGACGGAGCCGGCTGACGCCCGACCAGAAGCGCGAATATGGCCTCGGCTGGCTGAACTGGCTGGGTGCCGAAAGCCTCGGCGTCGTCGTGGCGCTGCTCAACCTCGTCTGGGTGCCGATCGTCGCCTTCGCCGACATCGCCATCCCCGACAAGATCCTGACGCTGCCGATCATCGGCGCCTTCATCGTCTCGCTCGTACACTTCTTGTCGATGTACCGCGCGCGCGTCGCGATCAAGCCCGGCCAGATGCTGGGCGCGATGATCGCGGCGATGAGCGTGCAGTGGACGGTGTCGCGCGCGGTGGCGCAAGGACTGATCACCGAGCACATCGCGTTCGCGCGCACCTCCAAGGGCGGCCTGTCGAGGATGTCGATCGAGTTCCAGGCGTTCTGGGAGGCCGTGATCGGCGCCCTGCTCCTGATCGGTGCCGGCGTGCTGGTGGCCTCCAACAGCTACCGCCAGATCACGGAGATCTACATCTTCGCCGGCGTCCTGGTGCTCCAAAGCCTGCCGTTCCTGGCTGCGGTCGCCATCGCCATCCTCGAGCTCAGCCGCATCAACTCGTTCCAGTTCTGGCGCGACAGCGCGATCCGCACCGCCGAGCTGATCGGCCTGCGCCCGGTCGCGCTGCCGACCCCCGCCGGCACGCCGCAGCAAGTGCCGGTGCCGAGCGAGGTCCGGCGGGAAGCGAACTGACGGGGCTCCGAACTTGGCATCCGTCCCGTGGGCGGACATCGCGGCTTCTTCGGCGTGGATGACGGCCGCCGTTCGGGTTGAAAATCCCGGCTCAAGCATTGGAAACGGCGAGCGAATTCCCGCTGTTGCCTTCAAGTTCGGCAACCACCCGAGCTATTGACCTCCGCGCCCCATCCCCCTACACAGCGCGGGCCGAAAGCATGATCCGGAAACAGCCGGTTTTTCCGCAACGCTTGCGTCGATGTGGCGGCAAGACATGCTTTTCCAAATGACCGAAGACGATGGCTATTTCTGTGAAGCCATCAGCGGCCATGGGAGCGCGTAGCTCAGCCGGTAGAGCACGTGACTTTTAATCACGGGGTCCTGGGTTCGAGCCCCAGCGCGCTCACCAGCAAAATCAAAGACTTAGGCAACAAATTAGCTTGGACGTTAAGCCGGAGTTCGTTCACGGGTAACGCCAAGGGTAACGAAATGTTGAACGCCCGCCGGGCGTGAACCCAGCGGGCGTTTTGAAGTTGTGGGCCTGCTAGTTCGCCCAGCCGGTTGAGGCGTTTTCAAGCGCGGCCGGCATTTCGCCGGCCTCGTTGAGCATTGCCAGTGCGGCTTGAAGCGACGCCTCGGCAGACATCGTAACCTTCAGAACGGCTTGCTGGTCGCGTGTGCCGTCGCCATTGGGCGCAGAAATCACAAACACGAGCCGGCGGTTTGGGCCTATCCGCTCCACTCTGGCCAGTGCCTCAACGAAAACCTCCTGAACGCCAAAGGTGTCAATCTCGCTCATGCTGCTGGCCCCCGTTTCGGCGCGCTGGTCATGTTCCGTAGCCCATTGAGAAGCCGGCTCCGGTCGCGGGGCGTCAATCGCCGAAAGAGGGTTGCCACCTCCTGCGACTGCGCCAGCTCAGCCTCGGGCGTTGTAACTCTGGCCTCTCGCACAGTGCGAAGCAGGCCCTTGAGGTTACCGAGGAAAACCCAGTCAAAGCTGATGGCATGATTGACGCAAAAATCTCTCATGTCGAGATCCGATCGGCAGGCCTTCAACACTTCAGCGCGCGGGATCAGGCGCTCCTCGGCAATCACCATCAGTCGCCGTTTGACGTTCGCTCTGGCCGTGCTGCCATCCTTCTTAAGCCGCCGGAATGCGTTTTCGTGCGATTGCTGAGCTTTGATCTTCTCGATCTCGCTGCCAAACTCCTCGGTGATTTTCATCGTCGTGCACCCCTCAGGCCAGTTCAAGTTCGGGGCGAACGGCGGCGCCGCCGTCCAGCGTGCGCGGCTGGTCCACCATGACGGGTTCGCCAGTCAGGCCTTCGTCCTCGGCACGGCGGAAGGCTGCCGCGACGAACGGGTCCCGGAACAGACAGGACAGTTTTGTGCTATGATTTGAATCAGCTCGGGCCATGGTTACCGCCTTGGTTTGAGTTAGGGCCGGATTGGAAGTTGGCGCTTCCGTCCGGCCTGATTTTGTGATAATCCCAAAATATGAAGAAGTCAATAAGGGATAATCCTAAAAAGGGGCGTGGACGACCGGCCACGGGCAAGGACCCGATGGTTGGCGTTCGAATGTCTAGAGATCTGCAGAAAGAAGTCCGAACGTGGGCCAGCAATCAAGATGACGAGCCGGCGCTAGCTACGGCCATCCGCCGGCTAGTCGAGATCGGGCTGCGCTCCAAGGGCAAATAAAGCTTGCGGTCCCTCTCTGGTTGCGAAACGCTGAGCACTTTCCGCACTGGGGAGCATAGTTATGGGCAAGTACGTTTCACGCTGGCTGGCAGCCGCCGTCATTGGGCTGGCCTGGTTCACAGGAGTGGCTTTTGCAGATGACCACGTCATCCGGAACAGCTCCTATGGGTGCAAATCGAAGGACATTCGGAGCAAACTAACCGGCTATACCGTCGACGGAGATAAGGAGGCCTTTCGGAAGGCGCTTCTCGTCGGTGTCATGTCGGGCGAGTGCTCCCTCTTCAATGAGGGAGATCATGTCTATCTCACTGATACGTCCATATTCAGCGGCTTGGTCTGTGTTCGCCCCAGGGGCGCGCTTGATTGTTTTTGGACGAACATTGAGGCCGTGAAGTAAGCTCCCATCTTTAGACCTCACCGGAGTAGAAACCTTGTCTACCTATGACCAGATGTTGGCGAGTACGCCGACCGATCCAGCAATGGCTGTGAACTACCCAGAACTATTTGCGCTCTGGAAAAAAGCCACTGACGACAACCATCTGAGGGCGGACGCGTCGGTTTTTGACGCCTGGGACAAACAGGTTCAACCCTTACTCGCAGCATCCGAACTGCAATTTTATTTGAGCCCTTATCATGGAAGCTTGGATCTGGCCGTTTTGGACAACCGAGCGGTAAGCCGCACGAACCACCTCACAAAGATTCTGCTCTACCGCCACGGCATTAAGGCCGAAGGAGACGGATTTAACGGCTGAGTGATGATTCTAGAGAATCTGCAGCCCAACAGCCTGCTGCCTCCCGGTTCGCTGACTGTCCGAGATGTCGAAGCTCACGCGCATCCCAGCCTCTGGCTGAATATCCGCCATGAACTGGCTGACATGAAAGAAGACGTCGGCGCTCCGATCATCTCGCCGGATGAAGCCGAAACCCTTTTCGGAATAGTACCGGATTGATCCTTGAAACTCGTTCATGCTCGTCCTGCTTCTGCATAGGTAATGATGGCGCCTTCCCGCTGTGCATGTTGAGCGGCAGCCCGCAGCACAAGATCGGACGAATGGTTCATGCAAACCGAAGCGAGCGCGTAAGCGTCCGCCTCGGTGAGATCGAATGCGAGGCGCAACCCCTCTGCGATCAAGGCCAAGCCGGCCCTGCCCGCCGGCAGTTCTAATTCCTTCGCCGCCTCGGCTAACGCGCGACTGAAAATGTAGAGCGTAACATCCTGTTTCGGTATCATCATCGCATCGCCCTCTGCATTTCAGCGCGTGAGCGGATGAACTGGTCAGCCTGAACCCCTTGCTGCACATAGATGTTGACGTTCCGAGCCCCCTGAGCCGGGTTGGCTGATGGGTCGCCATGTGGAACGACGCGGCCGACAACCGCAGAAGACGCTTGCGGCGTCATGCTCAGGGTTGGCGCAAAGCTCGCGCCGGGGATATTGTCGTTGTGCAGCGGGATCAGGGGAGCGATGGAGTTGTCGCCTTGTGACGCATTCCCTGGAGGCGTGATGGAGACAATCTCTCCCGGCGTCGCCTTGAATTTCACGACCTGCGTATCAGTGCCGCCGCTTCCTCCGACAGTGAAACTTCCGCCTTCAGCAAATCCGGCCATTTGCTGTCGTGCCCGCCATGCGTCTGCTGGGTTCGCGCCGGGATAGCTGGCTACATATCCCGGTCCCTGCAACAGCGCCCCGATTGCGGGGTTCTGCGGCAGGCCGTACCTTTGGATCATGTCGGATATGTAAGGCGTCATGCCACCTGACGAGGTCTTGCCGCCACCAGTGCCAGCCCCGGAGCCGCTTGACGACGCACTTGATGTGACGGAGCTTGCGGTGACCTTGCCCTCTATCAGCTTAAGCTCTGCAATAGTCTGCGAGGTCGAGGAAGTTATCGCGCTGACGACCGCGGTCTTGTTCGCGCTGATTGCGTCCTTCAGGCTTGCAGTCTGCTCCTTGAGTGCTTCAGCGAAATGCGCAGAGATGAGATCCGCTGTTGCTCCGGGATTGCCAGTTGCGCCAAGGGTTGAGCCAAGTGTCTTTGAGCCAACCGGATTGAAACCATCCCCTTCAGTGGCCAGCCCGACCGTGAACTGGCCGCCGGTCGCATAGGCAGCGATGCTGCCCTTGGTTGAAGGGCCCGCGCCCATGGCTGGATTGTGCGGGGCCTGTCCACCCGGAGGCGTTACGGTGACAACCTCGCCCGGCGTAGCCATGAACTCGATATGCTCGGTGTCCGTGCCGCCGGAGCCGCTGACTGTGAACTGACCGCCAGAAGCGAAGGCCGGCAACGTGCCGTCTGCAACTGCCCCAGCGAAATCGAACCCGCTGGCCGAACCTGAATCGAATGAGTCCGACCCTGACGAGATATCCGAGCCGAACCCGGACGCGCCGGAGCTGGTGGCATTCGAGGCGCTGCTGACAGCGCTGGATACGGCCTCGGCGATTGACGACGCTGCATTGCCGAGCGCGTCCACAATGTTGCTGGAGCCGGTGGAGACGGCATCCGTTGCCTGGCCTACGCCTTCAGTCGTCTGAGTCGCCGCGGTCTGAATGTCACCCAAGCCGGATTTTGTGTCGTCAAACCCGGACGTGGTTGCTTCTGTGTCCGCCTTCGTGGCGTCGGTGCCGTCCTCGGTGGACTGCTGGACGGTGTCGAGGCTTTTCAGTTGGTCGAAGGAGAATTTGGAGATGTCGCCGAGTGACGAGGTGGTCTTGTCACCGACCGCCTTCTGAGACTCCTGATCCTGCTTGACGGCATCGGCGACTGTCTTGGAGCCCTGGCTCTGCGCGTTCTTTAACTGGTCTGTCTGCTGCTTGACGCCATCGTCGCTGCCTTTGCCAATCTTGAACGCACTGCCCGGGTCAAAATCTCCCATCGGGTTTCCAATCGGCGGGATTGGCGGGAAGACCGGCGAGGACGGGCCGCCCATATATTGCTTGGCGGCTGCAAATGGATCTGCAATCGGAGGCGCGGGATAGGGATGGTCGTTGTAATAGGTTGATTGCGCTGGCGGCACAGATGGCGCAGTCTGAACCGGCGCCATGGATTGCGGATTTACCGGAACGGTGGACGGCGGGTTGATTTGAGGCCTGGCATCCAGAGGATTTAGCGGATTCTTGAACGTATCGCCAATAACCGGGACCTCGCCCTGATAACCCCTAACACCAGCGGCCTGCCCGCGCGACACGCCGGACCCAAGCTGAGCAAGAGCAAGCGCCTGCTGCGCCGAGATAGTTGGAGCGGCATTTTGCGACGTGTCAGTCTTGGGCTTCTGCCGCGTGCTGAAGCTGCTGTTCTCAGGCTCGACGCTCAACCCGCCACCAGCCGCGCCACCGCCGCCGCCGCTAATAGAGGGTGACAGGGGCGTGACGCCGCCCGCGGAGCTAGTTGCGGCGATTGACGACGATGGGCTGGCAGATGGCCCCGTGACAGTCTTCAGCGACGCCGTGATAGTTGCTGCAGAGGCGTTTACTGCACTTGTGATCGAACTGGTTGAGGCGTTGATGCGGTCGGACAGCGCCGCGGTCTGTGTCTTGAGATCATCGGCGAAGCCGGCCGAAATGACATTTGATCCAGCGGCTGGATTTGTGCTGTCAGACGGCATGAGAGAGCCGAGGGTCTGGCCAGCGGAAGACGCACCCGGAGTATCAATGGAGACCTTCTCGCCGGGCGTGGCCATGAACTGGATGAGCTGGCTGTCCGTGCCGCCAGAGCCGCCAACGGTGAAACTGCCGCCAGTAGCGTAGCCGGCAAGGCCGGCAAGATAGTCTGAGTTATCGAAGCTGTAGGCGGAATCTGCCGAAGGTCCGCCCGCGCTGGACGTGACATTCCCCATAGCATCATACTGGGTGTTGTCGGAGCCGCCCTGACCTTTACCCGCAGCAACGCTTGCGATGTTGGAAGCAGCGTTGGCCGCAGCGCTGGAAACGGAATTCAGGGCCGAGACTAAGGCAAGCGCGTCCTGTAGGTCGGACTTCAGCGTCTTGCCCATCGCAGCAAGCGCGTCCTTTGCAACATCAAATGCGCCGGTCTTGGCAAGGTCCTCCAGAAACTGATTCCACTGGATGCTGAGACCGCGGATTCCTTGCTCGAACGTCTTCGGCTTGTTCGGATCGAAAGCAGCATCAATCGCGGGCTTGATCCGTTTGATAGCGTCTTCGAGGTCCTGGAATGACTTCGGGTGCGTCGCTAGCACCTTCTGGAACGCGTTGAGGTCGGTTACACCGAAAGCGGACGCGATAGCGCGAGCGACTTGCGGCAGCGCATCTCGGATTCTCTGGAATGTGTCCGCCGTCAGTCCGCCGGTTTTTTGAATGCTATCCCCAAGAGCCCCAAAAACCTGCCCTTCCTCCCGCGCATTCGCGCCGGTCGACTGCATGACCTTGGCGAGCGTCCCGAGAACGTCCTCAACGCGCTTAGCGTCATCGGTATCAACCTTGATAACCGGCCAGCTCGTGTTCATTTTCCCAATGCCTTGGACCGCCCTTTCGGTGGCGGCGGCAAGGGAGGAGAACTCGACGCCAGTAGTATTCGCAGTTCGCTTGATGAGGTCGAGCGATTCAGCGCCGGCCTTTGCGCTGCCGGTGATCGCAGAAAAGCGCTCCTTCTGACGGTTCAGTTCGTCGCCAGTCTTGGCAAGCTCAATAGCAGCGCTTACCGCTGCGGCTGCGATACCACCGATGGCGAGGGTGCCACCGGAGATCGCGCTCGTAAGTCCGCCGAGTGACGAACCGCTAGCCGCTGCCGCCTGCGCAATGCTGTTGATCGGCGGGACAACTCCGCCGGCTGCTCCTGCCAGCGCATCCAGCGCCCTGCCGTGGCTGCTGGTTGCATCCGCCGCATTCTTATGGCCGGAAATCGCAGCCGTTAGGGCAGCATTGGCCTGCGTGTAGCTGGCGCCAGTCTTGGCGACGATCGTATCAAGAGACTGGCTGACGTTGAGATGCTTTTGTGCTTCGCTCGACGCCTTAACCAGCGACGCGGCAAGTTGGTCTGCAGACTGCGCAGTTTTGCTAAGCCCGTCACCGGACTTGCTGCCCATCTTGCCGAGCGCGTCAGACGTCTTGTTCGCCTGATCCTCGACCTTCTTGGATTTGTCGAGCGTCTGGTCAAGGGCCTGATTGCCCTTTTCAAGCCCGCTCGTATCAACACTAAAGCCTAACGTCGGATCTGACACTTAGTTGATTCCTTCTGCAACTCGCTCGAACGGAATTACCTGTCCCGTCGCCGGGTCAATCTGGACCTCTGGCGTGAGTGTTTCGTTGGACTGTTCCTCGGCGAGGCGCTGTTCTTCGTCCTCTTCCCTGAAATCAGGACCGAGGATGCCGCGGCGCTTCAGTTCGAAGCGTTCGGTCTTCGCTGAGATGACGTTGCGCTTTTGCGCGTCGCCGATGATCTTGGCCTCGTCGGTGCTGCCGGTAAGTGCCGCAAAGTCCGTGCTGACGTTCGCCGTTGCCGTATCTGCAATGCCGAGCCACTTCGCGGTGAAGGCTAAGCCCTCATCCAGCCCATTCTTGAGATTGCCGGCCCACGCCTCGATTGCGCTATGGGCGCGAGAGTTATCGACGCCTGACGCCGTTGCGGTAACGCCAGCCTTCGGAATGGTCGGCTGCATTGCGAGCTTGGAGAAAACGTCGTAGACGC
This sequence comes from Bradyrhizobium sp. BWC-3-1, assembly GCF_032917965.1. Lineage (NCBI taxonomy): Bacteria > Pseudomonadati > Pseudomonadota > Alphaproteobacteria > Hyphomicrobiales > Nitrobacteraceae > Bradyrhizobium > Bradyrhizobium sp. BWC-3-1. The sequence continues at coordinate 4,578,076 of NZ_CP136625.1, read as the reverse complement.
GTTCCGGACCCTTGGCGATCTGCTCCACAAGCGCGGCATCAGGACCGAGAACTTCCCATTTTGCGGTACCTGTCGCGTCTGTCGGCGGAGCAAACAAGACGGTATCAGGACCGAGTTCAAGCTCGTCTGTGCTTTTGGCGACGCCTTGGCCCGCCAACATGGGCCAACCCGACATATTCTCGATTTCATTCTGACGAGCCAGCGCGCGATAATACTCAAGTGCGACGTGGCAGAGTTCATAGGACCAGGGTTTGCAGGCAATCGCGCCCTTCTTCTTGCCGGTGAAGACACGGACCAGCGGCACCTCGGTCATTTCTGAAATCTGGCCGCCGTCAACTTGCGCGAAATTCTTCTCACCCTGTTTCTGCCAGATCGTCCACCACACGCCGCCGCCGTCCTTGATCTCGACGACCTTGACCTGGGGAATGCAGGATTGCGCGAAGCCGTCCGCGACCTGCGGGAATTCCCACCAGCGGGCGTGCGTTACGACTTCGCGACCTTTTATGAATTGAGTTCGGACATCGATCAAATCGCGAACGGGGATCTGCACCCAGTACGGCCGGGCGCCTTCCGCTTTTTCGTCGGCGAGGGTTTTGACCTTGCCATCTTTCCGTGCAACGCCGCGTGTGTGGTCCACAAAGAACACCGCGACGCCATGACTGACAGAGGCATCAAAGACGTTGCGCGCAAACACGTTGAGACTGTTGCCCTGCCCGTCAACATCCTCGGCAAACGTTTTAAGTTGCGCGGGAGCGGTGTCGCTCAGCGTCACTGGCGACGTAAACGGCCGCGACGTGATGCCTTCGAGCGCATCAGGAACGATCGGACGCCAAGGCGCATCATGAAGCCGGCGCTTATATTTCTTGTCAGATTCCTTTTCAAACCTCGGCAAAAAGCGTTCACGTCCACGCTTGATAGCGTCGTGGCCCTCCAGTACATCATCGATCAGGCACCACTTATGGTCCATGCATGCGACGTCCTCGGACTTCGTGTCCGGGCCTGCGGTGTCGCCCGTCGTATGAGCACCAGTCGTTGCAATCGTGACGTAACGCGGCCCTTGGCCGAATAGATCCTGAAGCCACCCCATTACGCAGCAACCTTCTGGATCTCATCAGCGGAGGCGTCACGCCACTGCTTCGCTGCAAAATCGTAGATCCGGCAAATCTCCTTGGTCTCGCCACCGATCTGCCGCTCCTCAACCCGGAATGGCAGTTCGCCGTCCCCAGCTTCGCCGACCCTCGCCACGGACTCGAACACGTCCTTGGAAACGCCGATGATTTCCCGCATCTCGTCACGCGCCAGATTGGTGAGGCGATCGACCACACCAACCACCTCCTCCAGGTCGGCAAGCTCGGCAAGCGTCTCGCCGTGCTCTTGCTGCATCTGATCATCCACGATCATTTTGTGATGGTGCTGGCTCATGCCGATCAGCTCCGGGATGCTCGCGTGTGCGATGGCGCCGACCACGAGCGGGTTTTGCCTGTTGCCGTCGATGAATTTCGCGCGCTGGTCTGCTGTCATGCTGCGCATCGCCGCGCGGATCTCCTCATGATCGCGGCGCTGTTCGTCAGTCGGCTTTGCCAGCGTCAGCTTTGACCGTGTATCGGCGATTTCAGCCTTGATCTTCTCCGCGGTAGCCCGTGCGCGCCGCAAGGCCGGAATGTTGTCCGTCATCGCGTGTTCGGCGACGTGCTCGGAGGTGCCGAGAGGTGTGAACCGCTTTGACTTATCGGTTTCTTGGCGCTTGGTCCTCAGCGTATTGACGGCATCGATAGCGCCAACGTATGCGGTGCGCAGCTTCGCGACCGATGATCCGGTCGGGCCGTCGAAGACGAATTTTGAAACCCGCTTTGAGGATGAATATGGCCCGCTTCCAAGGTGCGTCGGGCCGGTCCATCGCGACGGATCGGGAGAAAGAAATCGGTTTGCCATTGAGGGTGCCCTAACCTGGTGTTTTGGCATTGTTACATCCACATCCGAGACGATATCCTCGTGTGGTCGGAAGCCGGCGTGCTTAATGCGCATTGCGGTGTCCGGCGGCACCCAGAGTCCATCGATTATGATCCCGCTCATTCCACTCATTTTTCAGCCCCAGCTGTATCGGCCAATCAGGCCGGTGTTGATTTGAGAACGTGTTGCCGCGCACCAGGCAGCGCCGGCCGCGGCGTTAATCCAGTCGTCATGCTCGCCCGGCAAATGGTCCACGCGCGTCCCGCGCACCACCAAGCCCAAGGCCTGTTCTTGCAATTTCGGAAGGTCGGGCAATTCGATCTCGCCCGCGTTGAGACGAGGCTCCATCTGCTCGTAAAGCTCGGTTTTTGGCAGCCGACAGGACGTGTACCCGATGCCAAGCTCCTCAAAATCGACCTTGAAGGTGTTGCCCGCGTAGTTGTCGCCCGTGACGGAGCGGATCTTGTAAGCGCGCAACTCGTTCGCGAACTTGATAACCGCCTGCCGCGGGTTGAATGGCGGCGCGCCGGCCTGACTCTCGACCACATCCACGACCGACTTTCCGCCCTCTTGGTGAGCAATGCCGAGCGTGGCGTCGTCGCTGGAGCCGCCGCTCATGTCTATAAAGGCGTAATAGGTATGGCGCTGGTCGTACCCAAGCCGCTTGCGGCCGGTGACAATCGCTGCAAGCACGCTGTCGGGATCGAGGAACGCACCACTCGGCGCCCCAGGCATGTTCAAATGCAAGCGACGGTACTTGTGCGCTGGCAATCTGCGCTTTTGCTGCTCCAGATATCGCACCCCATCAGGCCAGGAGGCCATAGAGGGGTTGGCCCGCTGTTCTGGAGGAAGGCCGGCAAAGTCCGGATCGGTGCAGATGTCGCCGCTGTACCAGGAGAACAGCATTCCCGGATCGTCGCCGACAATGCCGCGCTGCTTCAGATCGTAGAGCGGATTACCGGGCGTGTTGAAGATGCTGTCGTATGAAGTAACCCACTGCAGTACATCCGTGCGCGTGGGATCGGGTGCGAGAGCTTCGAAAAGATCCCACGTCCGATAGCCGTGAATTTCGTCATAGCCGATGAACAGCGCGGTTTTACCATGCTGGCCTGATACGTTCCGGGCAGGCAGGATCTTGAGCGAGCCGCGCCCATCCGTGCGCTTGATCTCGGTGGAGAGGACTTCGACCTCGCCGCCGATCTCCTCCGCGTTCACCGCAACCAGCTTCTTGGCGAGGCTCAGGTCCTGATTGGCCTGGTCCTCATCGTTGCCGAGAATGAACCCGTCACTGCCCTGCGGGCTTTCCTTGATCAGGAGCGAGTACAGGCCGGTCAGCACAAGGTCGGCAGACTTCCAGTTCTTCTTGCCCCTGCCAGCCAGCACGAGATTGTAGAGCGGCGCACCATCGTCACGGCGAGTGTCAAGGGCGAGCGTGAACAGCCGACGTCGGTAGGGCTCAATCGTGTCCATCAGCGGACGACCATCAAGCCACTTGAGCCGGCTGAAGAAGTCGAGGGAGGTTGGCGTCATGCGCTCGCAGCTGCCAATCGTTCGCGGATCGGGCGCACCGTCAGCGCAGGACGGTTGCCAATGCGCAAGGCACGGCGCGCACGATCGGCCAGGTTCTCCGCCTTGACGAGATCGTTGGCAGACACCGCCTCACCCTTCAGGGATCGCGTGCGGAGCCACTCAGCGGTGACCTGAAGCTCGGCTGCACGCTGGACTCCCTCCAGCGTAAGGGCATCCAGTGAGCCCCCTAGGGCCGCTGTGTACATGGCTGACAGCGCGCGGATGCGTCGCGCCTGCCAGGTCCGGCCATCAAGCCCGACAACCTCACCGCTTCGTCCGTTCGACTGGTTGGCATCTGCCATCTATCCGGCTCCTAACAAACTGACAGTATCGTTACCCGCCTGATACCCTGCCAGCATTATGCACCTGTTCGACTGCAATTAAAATACGGACAGATAAGGACAATTACCGACACGAGCACATGATTGTATATCAAAGGCCGCCGCTCGAATGCGTCAGGCACCAGGTCAAACCGTCAAGTGCAGCCTGATTTTTTATGGCCGTTTTGGCATTGAGTTGGGCGGCTTTCCCTCAAGACACAAACCCCGATAACACTGATAACGGAGGTGACATTCAGTGCTCTGCGTTATCGGCGTTATCGCTGTTACTGGGGTGTGTGGCAGAGACCCAGTAACGGCCTCCTCCGACCTTGAAGACATCCCCCGCTTTGGCCATTTTGAACAGCAATTGGCGGATATTCGCTGCTGGTTTGCCTGTTGCTGCGGTCAGTTCAGCCGGTGTCATCGGTCCCGCGTTATCGGTCAGCGCGGCCATGATAACGGCCCTCTCACCCGATCGGCGGACGTCTGAGGCGTTACCGACGACTGACCATCTGCCGGTAACGAAGATAACGGCAGTCTCTTTCTCCTCGATGTCGCGGCCTCGGACATAGAGCGTCTTGCCGTTCTGATCCTGATTGAGGACGATGGTGGTGTCAGCGCATGCAGCCAAACCGTTCGAACCGGACAGCGATTCGAGGGGATCGTCAGCTCCGCCCTTCTTGAGATGGTGGAGACCGAGCACGGCCACGCCATGTTTCGTGGCCCACTTCTGCAACGGGGCCCAAGTCGAGTAGTCGGATTCATACGCGTTCTGGTTCTTGTTGCCGGGCGGCTTAATCCGCTGCAGTACGTCGACCACGACGAAACGGGGCTGCCTCACTGAGGTTCGCCAAAGCTCCAGGCGTTCGATGAAACCGGCGTTGAGTTGAGGGGCATCAGTCACCCATTCGAGCCGCGACATATCAGGCAGAGATTCGCCTTCCGGGAACAGTGCCTTGATCCGAGCTTGGATTCGCCGCGGACCATTCTCCAGGTCGACGTACAGGGCATCGCCTCTCACGCAATCGAGGCAGCCCATTGCAACGCCGCCCGTCGCAACGGCCACGGCCCAGTCGATTGCCAACCATGTCTTACCGAGCTTCTGCCGGCCCGCCAGGATGGTGAAGCCGCCATACACGTAGCCGGGAATGATTTCTTTTAACGGCGCAAAACTTGCCGCCATCAGATCGTTGGTGTTGGTTCGGTTGAAGCCGGCGCCGAACCGGTCCTGAACTGCCGTCAGTGCGTCCAGTTCATGGTTGCTCATTTTCTCTGAAAGCTCTGTGCGGATGTTCATGCGCCGAAGCCCAACCCAGCGGCAATGAGTTCTTCGACCAGCCCGCCTCCGTGGTCGCTCAGGAGATTGTTGGCGGTTGCTATGTCATAGAGACAGTCAACCACCTCTTGTTTGCGACGCGGATTTCGCTGGATCATGCCGCCAAGCATGAGGCACTCGGTTTCGAACTGGCTCAACTTGGCAATGGCGACGTTGCGACGGGCATCTCGCATTGCTGCGGTGATGTCATCGGATTCGATTGCTATCGCTGCTTGAATGTCCAAGGTGACGTGCCTCATCGCGCCACCTCCAACCCGTCGACCAATGATCGCAGTAACAATTGCTCGCTTTCTTCAGCCGCCTTCAGAATTTCGAATTGCCGGCGCGGCAGGTGACGCTGGATCGCGGCCTCCACCAAAGCCCGGAGCATGTCCGGCTCAATGGCGTCGAGTTCCACCGATATGTCGCCGAAGTTCTTCGACCTGGTGTCCGACTGCTTGGTCGGTCTTGTCGGCAAACTCCACTCAGCGATCTGTTCCGAAGTGACGCCAATGCGCTGGAACTGAATATCGGCAGCTGGTGCCATCTCGCGCAGGGTCTGCTCGATCTTTTCCCCGGCGTTCACCCCGGACGGATCGAAATCACCAAGATGATAGATGTACGTGGGCAAGTCGACGGCAGCGATATATTCCGCCGAACTGTGCAGGAACGACAGGCTGGCGTAGCCGCGAGATACCATCAAGGGAACGTCGTACATGGACGTCACCGGCAGGATCACCCCGGACAGTGCGTCCTTCTCCAGCCAGATCTCGACGTAGGAGCCGGCGTCGGCCCAGAGCGACTTGCGATAGAGTCTCGCGGTGTCGTCGAGCGCCTGTTGAACGCCCCCAAATGTCCGCGGCCGGCGCTGCCATCGCGTGTTGTCCGCCAGCCAGTCGTATGGCAATTCGCCAGCCTTGCGCATCTGCACGAGGTCGGTCTGGACCTTGGTATACCCGGCCTCACTCTTCTCGACGATGTCGCGGACGGTAGCTTGGTAGAAGACCTGACGCACTGTCATCGGCCTCATAGCAGTAACGATGTCGTAGAGCGCCGACCTTCGTTCCTGCATCTCCGCCTTTGTCGCCCGAGTCCTTTTTGTCGGGCTAGCCTGATAAGCACCAGCCTGGTTCATGCGTCACCGCCAGTGGCGCAAATAATGACTCGTTCAATCCGCAGCTTGTTCTTGTCGGCCGCAGACGCGATCTCTGCCGCCAACCGCAACGGCAGAACCACCAGGGGCTCGCTGCGGTCGGCGCGAACGATTAGGATGTCGCGATCGATCAGCCAGTCATAGAGCTGGCGGAAGCCCTTCGCGCGGCATTTGACTTCCACAACCCGGTCAACATTGAGAACCGGAACGGTGAGGTCGCCAAGGTAGGAGCCACCGGCTGAGCCACTGAGAGGCACGCGCTCGGCAGCGAAGCCGCGTTCTTGTAAGTATTTCACGATTGCGCGCTCGGCGCGGTTGCCCTTTTGGCGAGATGCCCGTCCTCCGCGGACGGGAGCGGTTGTGCTGCTCATCGATCAGGCGGCCTTCTTTCCCGCCTGCGCACGTTCCCAGTCGATTAGCTCGGCCTCACGGAAGTAACGACGATTGCGAATGACGACCGGACGGGGAAACCCGAGGGTGTCGTCCTTCAGCCAGCGATCAAGTGTCTTTGCCGATCGGGTGTATCGCGCGCATACCTTCGAGGCCGGTAGCAGGGCCTCAGCGGGGGTAGACTTGTCCATAACGTCTGCTCCATGTCGGGTAATGACCTGTGAGCGGTTGAATGCGCTATGGGCGGCATGCTTCGATACCTCGGAAGGGGTCGGAGCACTGGGGTCTAAGGGTTGGCCCCTCCCATCCTCTTGTTGCCGCCCTTCATTGCTTCCGGGGGTCGAACAAACGTTGCCATTGCTTCAGCCAAGCTGTTTGAGAGCGAGGAGCCGTCAGGAAGTCGTTGCTTTTTGAAATACTCGACCAGCTCCTCCTTTTTCGGAGGGGCTTTGTCCTTCGTAATTCCGAACTGTACCGTTGCTGTGAGCATCATCTCAAGAAATGGTGAAACGTATGAGGGCACCGGAGCGGGTTGGGAATTCGTTGCGGCAAGCCGCTTCACAAGCACGGGTAGATGTATGGTCTCAGTCCGATGCCGGTCCCTTGGGTGCGGCACCTTCTTTTCGAGCCGCCTCTCCTTGATCATGTTGTCGGTCCAGTCCGCCAGGAAGTTGGTCGAATTCAAATCGACTACCTCACCAGTTTGCCTGTCCCAAACGGCAGCAACCAGTTCGCCGCTCGCGAAGCGCTGCCGCAGCGGTGTCTCGCTGCCGCTGGTATCAAAATCCTCTAGTCTGACATAGCCCGGCGGGACAAACTGCTCGTTCATTGTTGAGCCCTCATCGGAATAACGTTGTCAGGCTGCTTGCGGGAAACGACCGATTGCACAAAGCTCGCCCACGTTTCCAGCGCCTTGCGCTTTTCGTCCGCGAAGCTGTGCCGCTGGTACACGCCCGCAACACCGCGGAAGCTGCCAGACACGTGGTTGAGGATCTTCTCAATGACCGGCAACTGGACGCCCAGCCGTGCCATGCCGCTGGCACCCGTCCTGCGAAGGTCATGCAGCGTCCAATGAGGCAGAGGCTCGACCTCGTTGGGATTTTCGCCGCGCTGGACCGCGTCGGCGCGCTGTATCTTCAATATCTCATGATCCAGCCGCTCCTTGGCCTTGCTAAACCCGGACACCGGCCTTTCGCCGGTAACCGTGAACACAAGTCCGGCCTTGCCGATCTTGGGTAATCCTTCGAGCAGGGTCCACGCTGCATTGGAAAGCGGTACCTCATGCTCAACCCCGTTCTTGGTGCGCTCTTTTGGAATGATCCAATTCAGATCCTTCGGCTTCAACTCGTGGCGGGACATACCGGAGACCTCATCCCGGCGCTGAAGCGTCAGGATCAGTTCTTGCACCATTTGCCCGAACGGCCAGCCAATCGCGGTGGCACCTCGCCAGACGAGCCGCAATTCCTCGTCAGTAAGGATTCGATCGCGCGAAGCCTCCGCAGTCGGCGCCGACACCCCGGCGCATGGGGACACCTCGATAATGTCGCGCGATACGGCCCAGTTGAACATCTTGCGAATCGCCGCCAACACACGGTTGGCCGTGACGGGCGCCTTACGGGCGATAATCGCATCCAGGAGGGTGTGGACCTCGCGGCGCGTGATCTCATGCACCGTGCGGCTACCCCACCGACTCAGCACTTCGCCGCCGGTCTCGGTCTTGACCAGCTTGGTTTCGTCCTCGGGGTCGGCCTTCAGCCCGATCAGCCGCGCTGTTTGATCCCAACTCTTGGTCTTGGCCTTGGCGTACTTCTCAATGAATAGGCGCGCGACGGCCTCGACCGTATCGCCTTCCAACAATTCAGCGTTCTCAGCGCGCAGGCGAGCCGCAGCCCGCTCGCGGAACTTGTGGCCGGCCGGATCAACCCCCTTCGCGACCTGTCGAGCCGCCGCGATGGCCAGCTCCCTTGCGCCGGCCAACGTGTTCGGCTGGTCGAGTTCGGCGTGCTCTGGCTCGTCACCCTTCCCATCGCTGATGTAAGCGGGGCCGATCGTGAGCTTCTTGGGCTTCCCGGCAAACCGGTAGCGGAACGCCCATGACTTCGCGCCGCTCGGCTGGATGACGAGATACAGCCCCTGACAACCGAAGTCGCGCATCTCGCGGCGCTCGCTGCCGGGCTTGGCGTTTTTGACTGTGATCGGCGTGAGTGGCTTAGCCATCTGGGTCCGCTCCGGGTAACATGGGGTAACGGTTTTGGGCCGTCTGCAAGTGTTACCCTATGTCCCGGACAATATCGGACAATCGCGCGATTTACAATGTTTGAAGGGGTTTTTCGGAGCCGGATGCTATGATTAGTCCGGCTCTGTCCGCGAGTAGGATATGACTTTTAATCACGGGGTCCTGGGTTCGAGCCCCAGCGCGCTCACCAACACAATGAAGCAGTAATCCCAAACGCAACTTCGACAGAAAGCTCCATGTCGGCACTGTGTCGGCAGCTGGAATTGCCGCTGCCGACGCGTCCTGCCGCCGCAAATGAGCGGCGCTTTGATGTCGGCGCTTGCCGACGAGACTCTTCCGGAAAGCTGGTGTGCCCAAAGCCATTCCGCCCCAAATAGGCCGCCTCAGTTGCCGCTCTCTCAGACGGTGCCGACGTCCCGCACGCCGGGCTCCGCCTCGTCACCGGAGCCAGAGAACAAGTAAAGTAACGCGGGGCCGGTCATCCCCGCCTTAAGCGCGTAATCTTGATTTGGGCTCTCTCCCCGGCGACAGGCCAATCCTATATGATAGCCAACGGACCATCGGCAGGAGCCACTCCATGCTTGCCTCAATCATGTTTGGCTTGGTCATTGTCACCCTGATGATGTGGTGTGGGCGCGTGACCGCCAATTTCGCGGCACAGAGAGGCCGGTCTAGGCGCATTTGGTTCATCTGGGGAGCGCTGCTGTTTCCACTGTTTCCGGCTCAATGGTTCGTCTTGGGACTTCTGCCAAAGAAGTAAGGCCGCTTCTCAAACGTCCGCCTCTTTCATTTGCCTATCTGCCTGAGTTCCGGGCGGAACGAACGGACAGTCGAACGATTGCTCCTCTTGAGTAGGAGTTGCGTCATGCGTCATGCGCCGTCGATTGTGCCGCTGGATCGGCTCGACCGGGAGATTTACCTGGTACTGGAAGACTTCGGCGCGCGCGCCGGCTGCTCCTGGCGCGAGGCCGACGAGCAGGATACCGACGTCGAGACCATCATCCGCGACCTACTCTCCGGGCAGTACGCATATCCCGTCCGTATCGTCGCCTTCAACGCCATCGAGGGCTGGTCTCGCGATGCCACCAGCGAGATCGCAGATGAGCTTGCCGAGCGTGTCACGAATAGCGAGATCACGCCGGCCTTGCAGGCCTTCGTCCAAGCAAATGCTTCCCGACCTTTTGCTGTACAACTGGCGCTTCCTCTACGGGGGCCGCCTGAGTTCAATCTGTGATCGTGATGTTGCGTGGGGATTGCGGTGCCAGTGCACTAAACAGGCACAGCCGTCGGAAGTTCGCGCTTCCCTTCGGCATGATTTTTTGGTACCAAATAAAATGAAACCAGAAAAAAAGATTCGTGCCAAAAAGCATCGCGGCCGCCCCGCTACTGGTCAAGGCGTCCAGATCGGCACGCGCTGGCCGGAGGCGACTGTCGCTCAGATCGACGCATGGGCGTCGGGGCAGGAAGACACTCCGGCTCGCTCTGAATCCATCCGTCGGCTGGTTGATATTGGCTTGGGCAAACCCGCCCCCGCCCTCGCGGTTACGTCTATCGCCAAGGCCTCGTCCGAGCGGGCTCGGGAAATGGCGGGTAATGCGATCGACAAGCTCAAAGACAACAAAGCGAGCCCGGATGACCAGGCCAGCCGCAAGCGGCGGCTCGTCAAGGGACCCGAGGAATTCCAGAATGTTCGACGCGACCGGCCAAATCGAAAATGAATTGACCGGCGCCCGCCTGGTCAATCTCGCCTGAAGGCAAAAAGCAGATGATCAAACCCAAACGGTCGGCCGCGCAACAAGTCGCGGACGAAGCCGATCGAAGGACCCTCAATCCGATAGGATCGAGACAGACAATAGCGGACAGCCAAGCCACTCCGGAGTTTCAGGAAAACCTCAAACGCCTGAAGTCCGAGCGGCTGGAGCGTGAGGCTAGACTGAATCCGAAGCGCAAGGTCTGATTTGAGCTTATCGACCCTTCGCCTCGCCTGGCTGGGCCGCTCAGGCGAACGGGCTGCGTCGGATGGAGGGTGCAGAAGGTCATGGGAATGTTGAACCGACGGTGGATGATCTTCCTGCTGGTTTCCGTGGTGATTGTTTGCTCGGTCTTCGCAGGCGCCCGGTACTATCTGAGCAAATGCCATGGCATGGATGCGTGCGCGGCCGCCGAAGCCGAGAGCCATGAGCGAGACAAGCCAACCGAGCCACAATAGTTTTCGGGTGAAAAGCCGGCTGCGGAGGCGGATGAAGCCACCGGCGAGTTCGCGAACGAATGGCAGTCGACCCCGACGACGGCCTAAACCACGCCGCCGAAGTCGATGCCTTCCTTGGCAAGCGCCTCGGCTTCCTCGGGGGACGTTGTCGGCTTCGTGTCGAGGTAGGGTAGCTCGGTCGCTGGCATTATCGTGCGGATGTTTTGGCCGTCTGTCCGCGTGATGCGAGCAACCCAGCGCTTGGGCCCGTGCTCGACTTGCTGGATATGGTACTGCTTATAGGTAATCATGACACACGGACGCAACTGACGCTAACGGCGGCTCCCTTTATACCCAACGGCACGCCGCCGAACAACGATTTCCTAAAGTGAGGTTAAGATCGCCGGCGTGAACCCGTTCAGCGATCATTCAGCCGCTCAGGCGTAGGCATAGTGCGATTGGGAGAAGTCCGATGATCGGTGCAGTTGTCGCAACCTTGCTGGCTCTACAGCTCGGTGAGGTTCATCAGGTTCAATACCGTGTCCCTGTGCACCCACCGCCGTGCGGCCACGGCTGGGACGTCAGCGCCCGCGACGGCATGTGCTACCCCAACGGCTACTTGCCGCCGCAAGAACAGGCCGCACGGCAGTACAATGGTGGCGGTAGAGGCTATGGCCATTATCCCGTTCCTTGCGGAAACGGTGCCGATATCGATACCCGCGACGGCCAGTGTTACCCGACCGGAACGGTTCCGCCGCAGTTTCAACAGGGCCGGCAAGGCTATTACGGCGATGATTATTACGAGCGCCGTCCGAGGCGCCGCTACTATTGAAAGACCCTCAGGGCAAACCGGCGGGCCCCTGATCATCGCTTCTTAGGATTCGCGGTGACAGTGCCGGAGAGCACTGTCACCAGCATTCCGTAGTTCCAAGTCGGGTAAAAAGCCGCGCTCACGTGAGCCCGCCAAGTGAGCGCGGACAAAGTCTCAGATCACCTGCCTGACCCTATCTTCAGCTCTCCGGGCCCGAAACTGTGGCAGGCACGCTCAACGGCGCTCCTCCAACTGAAACGGGACCTGCAGATTTCGACTGCCGAACCATCCGCTTGCGCATCGCTGCGGACAGTCCATAGCGCGCATGCGCTCTTCGAACCGAGGACGTGACGTCCGACATCATGGCATTTTGCAGCGAGTCGATCTTCGCAATCAGCGTGGACAGCTGCGAAGATACCTTCTTCACATCCACCCGTTCGTCCGTGATGCTCTGCCGCAGCGAAAGCAGCACCATCGAATCCGCCTGCAGCACAGCCGCGTTTTGTTGCAAGGCCTGATTGCTCTCCTGCAGCGAAGCCGTGTGTTGCTGCTGGGTCGACTGAATATCCTTCAAGGCCGCGACAACCGGATCCGGCTTTGGCGCTGAAGCCTCTTGGCGCGGGAGCAGATCAGCCAGGCTGCTCAGATTCAGCGATGGCAGGCCGGACGGCCATGTGTAGATCGCCGCGGCGCCGTTGATGGCCAGGGCACACACCGACAGCGCCATGACGGACGTCCGGCTGGATCGCTTGATCGGTTCCGGAGCGTCCAAACTTGCGGGTTCGCCGGCGGCGATGGCCGCAGCCAGTGCTGCAGGGTCGAGCTGTTCGACAAGGCCTTGCGTTTCGAAAGTCGCGGTCATGGCATTGACCCCAAATGAGCGAGCAACAGGAAGCCGTCGCCGGAACGTCCTCGCGACAGCTCCCTTACGCAGCACCCATCTACAACTGTCTAAAATTGTGGGCTTTTCAGCTTAATTCCACGTTAGCGGCCGCGGCCTGCTGCAGACCCCGCCACCCCCGGCCGACTACGGGGTCGTGCGAGGGTCATGACAGGCAGGCCGGTGCGCGAGCTCCTCCCGATCCCGGGAAGCCGCCCTGGTCCGAAGCGGATTTTCCGAAGTTGGCAGACGACCCCTGTTTTGCCCGACGCGTCAACCCGGCGTCTCCGCCGGATGCAGGACCGCCATGTGCCAAAAAGAAAGCGTTGCGCCAGCGGGACTTAGCTACTGTGCATGGGGTTGTTTTCGCGATTTTGGCCATCGCCTGCTCGTGCGCCGGGCCCCTGTCCCAAAAGCCGCGAGACAACCCGCTCAAAAAGTGTAGGATTCGACAAAACAGGGAGGAGCGGCATGTTTGAAATCAGCGGTTTCGACACGGCAGGAATCGTCAGCCTCAAGCGGCTGTCACTCGCCGCCGCCCTCAAGAAGGCCAAGGAGCTCATCGCCGACGGGTGCTGGGGCGTTCAGGTGATCGGTCCAGGTGGCCAGGTCTACACCTCGTTCGAGGAGCAAGCCGCGTAGTCGCCCGCCTTCGGCACCAGCCTTCGGCATCATTCGAAAAGCACCCGACCGATCGCGCGCCGCGCGCTCTGGCCGTGGCGGTGATCGACGTGAAAACCCCAGCGCCTGGTGGAGCGCTGGGGCGTTTTCAAAATATCAATCGGTCAAGCAATGAGGCCTTCGTAGCAGCGATCTCGACCATCGCTTGTGAACTGCTTCACACGGCCTTCGATCTTTCCACATCTTGACGAGGCTCAACTGCCGCGCGCCGTGCCGTTGCCAATCAACTCGTTTGGGAGCACGCTCTCTCCAGGCGCGCAGACGCCGCTCAGGGAGAAAGCCATGAAGGACACGGGCCTGGATCATCGCCACCGCGACAAGGATGGCGCGATCAGCAAGAAGCACGGCAACACGCTGGTCGGTACGTTGCGCAAGATCTACGGCAAGGGTTTTGCTGCCGGTTATCCGGATACGACTGAACTCAGCGAGGTCTTGCATCAGTTGAACGAGACATCGCTGAGCCAGTTGCGGCGCGATCACGACACCGGGCATCTCGGCCACAAGATCGACCACGTCCCGAAGTGACGGACGTCACGAGTCCCAACTTCAGGTAGTTGAATCAACTGGGCTTCCGGGCGTCTCGGCGAACTTGCCGTTTGAGCCCTCGCCGCCCGAGCGCTAGGATGAGCCTTTTACGGAGGCTCATTTGAAACAGTTCATGATCATCACCGCCATTGCACTCGCCGTGACGGCTCCCGCCCGCTCGCAGGCTCTCGTCGATCCCAACAAGGTTGCTCCCGAATATCGCGAGGCGGCCGAGAAGCGGCGGGCCGAGCAGATGCGGCAGCGCGAATGCGCGCTGAAGGCGGATCTCGAGAAGGTGCTGCCCAGGGATCGCACCGTCTATCTCAACCATTGCCTGGACACGATGGCGGCCAAGCAATAGCGCCTGATCGAGCGGCTTGGTGTCGCCGACGCGTTCAAGCTTTCTTCAGACATTTGGGATCACCTGACGATCCATTTTCATCAGTCATTGTCGATCGACCGCGCATGAGTTTCGTCCAGATTCAGTGCACGCGCTGCAAGACCGTATTCCGCGACCGCGCGGGACGGTTGCAGGACGGCTATTCCAGGCAATGTCCGAGCTGCGAGGTGGTGCTGTTCTTCGCGGAGGATTCACCGAACCCTCAGGTCAAGCAGGCCATGAAGCGCGCGCGCAAGGCTCGCAAGGAGCAGCGCGAAGCCGAAATGGCCAGGGTGTCCGCGCCGCAAGTGCGCGGCAATTTTTCGCGGGCCCAGACCGGACGGATACAGCACTCGTCGGAGGACGAGGAGGACTAGCTCACCCGCGCTTCCGCGGAAACAGGCGGTCGCGGATGTAGCGCGAGGTCGGCGTCAGGCGGATGCCGCGCGGCTTCTGCCAGACGGCGCGGTCGATCTCGTTCTTGTCCCCGATCGCGAGCCTGCCCTTGGCGCCCTTGGCAATAAAGATCGCATCGCTCATCTTGCGGCCGGAGCGCTTATTCCTAGCCGTCACTTCCTTCCAGAGGCTGATCCGGCCGAGCTTCAGCTTGGGCAGCTCTTCCTTGATCTCCCGCCGCAGGCAGTCCTTGTCGGACTCGCGCGCGCGCTTGCGGCCTCCCGGGAACATCCACAGGCCGTCCGACCGGCGTCTGACCAACAATACCTTGCCGCGCTTGGCGGCAACCAGTTTGGAAGACTTCGCCATGTTCGCCGTAATCGAAAATAGAATCGAGCCCATGGTAACTTGTCTAGTCGGATAGACAAGTCAGCCCTCGCCCGTCGCTGTCCCCGCCCTTGACCCCGCCTCTGCCCGGTCCTCCGTCCTGATCCAGGCCATCATCATCTCCCAGGCCACCGACAGGATGATCGGGCCGATGAACAGGCCGACGATACCGTGGGCGAGCGTGCCACCGATCACGCCGACGAAGATGACGATGGTCGGCGTGGTCAGGCCGCGCCCCATCACCAGCGGCTTCAACATGGTGTCGAGGAAGCCGACGAGGACGAGAAACACGGTGAGCAAGAGCGCGGTGGTGACGTCCTTGGCGGTCCAGATCCAGATGATCACCGGCAGCAGCACCAGGAAGGCGCCGATCTGCACGATCGAGAGCAGCAGCACAATGAAGGCGAGCAGGCCGGCGCTCGGCACCGCGGCAAGCTTGAAGCCGATGCCGGCGAGCAATGCCTGCACGATCGCGACGCCGATCACGCCTTGCGCCACGGCGCGGATGGTCGCGCCCGCGAGCCCCAGGAAATGCTCGCTCTGTTCGGGCACGATGCGAAACAGGAAACCGCGGCCGGCCGCAACCAGCCGCGGCCCGTGCGGAAACAGGAAGCCGGCCACGAACACCGAGACCAGGAACTGGAGCGTGCCGACGCCGGCATCGCCCGCGAGCGACAAGAGCGGTCCCGCCAGCGGCTGGAGATACGGCGCCACCTCGCGCAGCACTGCGCGGATGTTGTTGTAGGCCTGCTCCCAGAGGTCGAATAACCAGGGGCCAACGACCGGCCACGACTTGAGCTGCTCCGGCGCCGATTGAAGCGCGAGGTCGCCGGTGCCGAGCTGGTGCGCCAGCTCGCGCACTCCGTCCACTGCGCTGATACCGAGCCAGGTCGCAGGACCGATGACGATGCCGAGCGTGATCAGGGTCAGGATCGCCGCTGCGGTCTTGGGCCGGCCGCCGAGGATCTTGGCGACCCAGCTGAAGGCCGGGTAGAACGCGACCGCGAGCACGCCGCTCCAGGCAAGGATCGGCACGAAGGGGCGGATGATCAGCAAGGTCCAGATGATCAGCAGGCCGAGCAGGCCGACGCGGATCACGAGCTGGATGATGTCCTCGCCCGTCAGGAGCTGACGCAGACTTTTCACGGGCACGGCTTTCCTTGCGGCATTGACGCGGGTTCCGGCACTTGCGCGGCCCCGCGTTATTGCCAGCCGCGCACCCGGCGTCAAGACGACCGGGCCGGCACGAGCCGGCGATTAGGAACGCATCGGGCCATTCTGCATTCCGAGACGATGGCACGCCGCCCCAGAGAGCCCGTCGCACACGCGGGAATTCACCGCGGCATCCGCTTTTCGCTGAAGCCAAACGGCGCACCGGGCTATTGGCGCTACGCCTATGCCGTCGGCGACAGGGCCCGCACCGGGCGCGTGCAAGGCAGGCTGCCGTTGCTCGCCATCAGGCGCGTTCAGATGTGCATCGACCGGGACATGCGAAGCATCCGGACCGGCGATTGATCTTGCGGCGGCGCCGTGGGCGAGCGCCGGCAAGGTGCGCGACGTAATGCCGGCTTGGCTAACGGTGATTAACCGGATTTCGGCCGACCGGTTTACGTCGATGCAAAGGCGTGCACCTACGCTTCCATCGAGGTCCCTCAAACCACTTCGGTGCAATGGCCAATACCATCTGGACGATCGAAGAATTCACCTGCGCGGGTTGCAGCATGAACTACACGGCGACAAGGGAGGAGCACGCCGAAGCGCATTCCGGCACCTTCAAGTGCAGCATCTGCAGCGGCGTGGTGCACACATGGTCCGGCAAACATCATTTCTTCGGCTGGGAAGCGGTGAAAACCAAGCCACCCGTGTTCGGAAGGCGTTGGGCCGGAGCCGGCGGGTAGACTGCTTCCACCGGACCCAGACCAGCTACTCCCGTCAACGCCCCCTGCCCGAACTGCGGCTTCTGCTACTCTGCGGCAACGGTTAAACTCTCCGCCCCGCAACTGAAGCCGACACGCAATGACCTCACCCTTCGTTCCCCAGATCGCCCTTTACCGCACCTGGCTCGCCGAGAAGCGCGGCCTCAACTTCGACAGCTACGAGGAGATGCGGCAATGGTCGGTGCGCGATCTCGACGGGTTCTGGCACGCCATCTGGGACTATTACGATCTGCAATCGCCGACGCCGTTTGCCGCCGTGATCACCGAGCGCAAGATGCCCGGCGCGGTCTGGTTTCCCGGCGCGCAGGTCAACTATGCCCGGCAGGTGTTCCGCCACGTGGACGCGGCTGACGCCGCCGGCCTGCCCGCAATCGTCAGCTGTGGCGAGGACGGCAGGCTTTGCGAGACGAGCTGGCCGGAGCTGCGGCGCAAGGCGGCTGCGCTCGCGCTACATCTGAAAGAAAAAGGCATCAAGCCCGGCGACCGCGTCGCCGCCTATCTGCCCAACATCCCCGAGACCATCATCGCATTCCTGGCGAGCGCCAGCATCGGCGCGATCTGGAGCCTGTGCGCGCCCGACATGGCCGCGCCCGCCGTGATCGACCGCTTCAAGCAGATCGAACCGAAAGTACTGATTGCCTGCGACGCCGTCACCTATGCCGGCCGCCGGCACGATCGCAAAGACGTCCTCGCCGAGCTGCGGCGGTCGCTGCCGACGGTCGAGCACGTCATCCTGCACAGCGAGGCCGCCGCGCCCGCAGCGGCCGACGCCCTGCTCTCCGAAATTATCGCAACAACCGGCGCGGAGATCGACGCGTTCGAGCCGGCCTGGCTGCCGTTCGATCATCCGCTCTGGATCGTCTATTCCAGCGGTACCACCGGCCTGCCGAAGCCAATCGTGCACGGCCATGGCGGTATCATCATCGTGGTGCTGGCGCTGCTCGGCCTGCACAACGATCTTGGCTGCTCCTACCACGAGAACTCGTTCGGCGAGCGCTATCACTGGTACTCTTCGACGGGCTGGATCATGTGGAACAGCCAGGTCGGCGGCCTGCTCAGCGGCACCACCTGCTGCATCTTCGACGGCAGCCCCGGCGGCGCCAAGGACAAACCAGACTGGACCACGCTGTGGCGCTTCGTCGCGCAGTCGAAAGCGACCTTCTTCGGCGCGGGCGCCGCGTTCTTCGCCAACTGCGCCAAGGCCGAGGTCGACCTCGTCGCCGCCGGTGATCTCTCACAGCTTCGATGTCTCGGCTCGACCGGCTCTCCGCTGAGCGCCGACACCCAAGCCTGGTTCAACAACCGCTTCGCTGGCTTGTCGAAGACCAACGGCAGCAAGGCGCAGGCCGATATCTGGTGGGCCAATATCTCCGGCGGCACCGATTTCGCCGGCGCGTTCATTGGCGGCAATCGCGAACTGCCGCAGACGCCGGGCGCGATGCAGTGCCGTCTGCTGGGTGCTGCCGTGGAAGCCTTTGACGAACAGGGCCGCGCCGTCATCGGCGAGGTCGGCGAGCTCGTCTGCACCGAGCCGATGCCGTCGATGCCGCTCTATTTCTGGAACGACAGGGGCGGTGCGCGCTATCGCGCGAGCTATTTCGAGACCTATCCGGACAATTTCGACGGCACCGGCCGTGGGCCGGTGTGGCGGCATGGCGACTGGCTCAAGGTCGACCCGGACGGCTCCTGCATCATCTATGGCCGCAGCGATGCCACCATCAACCGGCATGGCCTGCGCATGGGCACGAGCGAACTCTATTCCGCGATCGAGGCCTTGCCGGAGGTGCTGGATTCCCTCGTCGTCGATCTCGAATATCTCGACCGTGACAGCTACATGCCCCTGTTCGTGGTGCTGCGCGAAGGCGTCGCCTTCGACGGCGCGATGCAGGCGAAGATCAACAAGGCGATCGAGGCCGGCCTCTCGCGCCGATTCCTGCCCAACGAGATTTTTGCGGTCGCCGAAATTCCCCGCACGCTCTCGGGCAAGAAGCAGGAGCTGCCGATCAAGAAGCTGCTGCTCGGCCAGCCCGTCGAGAAGGTCATCAACCGCGAGGCGATGGCCAATCCCGCCTGTCTCGACTGGTATCTCGCCTTCGCACGCGACTATCTGGCGCGGAGCGAGACTTGAGGGAGATCGCCGCAATTGCGCCGATGCCGTTTGGACTCCGTTCACCGATCGCCGCTAGAGCAGGATGCATCTTCCGCAGCGAACGCGCGCCATGGCCGACCTCAACGCCGTCCTCTCCAGGCTGAACGACCGTCTGCTCCGCCTCGAGGGCGAGCTGTTCGTGCTGCGCTCGCTGGCCCGCGCGACGCTGACGGCGGGCGATGACCACGCGGCGCGAATGCGCAAGCTGGTCGAGGCCGCCAAGGTCGCGCTCGACGACGAAGCCACGCGTCCCCTCGACAAGCCGACGCGCAAATATGTCGATGCGGCGACCGCACTGGTGGAGGAATTGCTGGTCGAGCCGACCCAGGCGCGGCCGTTGTTCACCGTCATCGACGGTGGCCGGCGCGACTGAACGTCAAACTGGCCGGCCGTCGTCCGTCGCGGCGATATCGCCCGATTTGAGCCGGCTGAGGCCGGCTTCGATGATCGCGATCTCCTCGTCGATCTGCCCGATCGGCAGGCTGAAGTCGTAGCCGGACCTGCTCTTCAGATCGACTGCAAGCCGTTGCCTGTGCATCATCAGCTCGTCGAGGCCGCGCCGGTTCTTCAGCCGGACATAGACGTCGACGATCTGCTCAATCGCGCTCGGCATGAAATAAGTCCCGGCGAAAAAGCCCGCACGGCGCACCCGCGCCGGCGCGACAATCTCGGTGTCGCGGTACGCAATACAAATCCGCGACGGATTCGTCGATACGCCAAGCTGGTTGAGATCACGTTACCGTCAGATGATTTCGTGATGGCCGAGCATGAAAAAGCCGCTGGCGATCACGCCAGCGGCCAAATCCGGGTTCGAAAACGGATGCGGGTTGAAATGTCGCCAGCCCCGGTCGGTCCACGTTCTAACGGCAAATCCTGGGTCTCTCTGTTAAAAACGAAACACAGGAACCGGCCGTCGGCACTCGCCGCACCACCGTGGCGGCGCGGCAACGCTAGTCTGTGACGCAGAAATATTTGCGCGGCAGCCTGCGGTAGGCGCTGTAGCGGTAATGCGGCCGGTACGCGTAGCCGCGATAGAGCGCCGGCGGCTCCTTAGCCGTAATAGGCGCCGTGATAAAAATTGGTGACCGGCCCTTCCGCGCAGCGATAGGTGTCCCAGGTCGGGCCGATGAAGGGCGCCACCCCGACCTCGGGCGGAACCACGGGATAGGGCGGTCCGCCAGCGCGCGCCGAAGTGATTGCAACCAGGGCCGCGAGAAGGACAAACCACGCGCTCCGCATGCGTTCACTCCGAGCCGATGCCATGCGCATGGAAGCACCGGACCGGCCGACACCGCAATCGCGGAATTCATCGCGCAGCCTCGCCCGGCGCGTTGTTGATAACCGGCGCAAACCCAGCGCGGGTGGTGACAGGACGTCCGGACGTGTTATCGGGAGATGACGCAGTTGCGAGACGGATCGGACACCCATGCGCATTACTCTTGTCGGCTCCCGCCATTTCGGCGTGACCACCCTGAACATGCTCCGGGAGCATGGTGTCTCGATCGTGCGCGTCGTGGTGGCCGACGCCGAGGATCGTCTCGCCGCAACAGCCAAGGCGGCGGGCATCGACGTCGTGGTCCAGGCCAATCCCAAACTGGTGGTGGCCTCCGAGATCGCCCCCGACACCGATCTGATCGTCACCGCGCACAGCCACGCCCGGATCGGCAAGGACGCGCTTGAGGCAGCGAAGCTGGGCGGGATCGGCTATCATCCCTCGCTGCTGCCGCGTCACCGCGGCAAGGCGGCCGTGGAATGGACCATCAAGGAAGGCGATCCGATCGCCGGCGGCACGATCTATCACCTCGCCGATCGCATGGACGCTGGCGCCATCGCGGCCCAGGAGTGGTGCTTCGTCAAGAAGGGCGAGACGGCGCGGGAACTGTGGGAGCGCGCGCTGGCCCCGCTCGGGCTCAAATTGCTGGCCGACGTGATCGACTATGCCAAGGTCCACAAGGCGCTGCCGTCCAAGACTCAAGACGAGCAGTTCGCGACTTCAGCGCCAAGTCTTTCCTGAGGCCCTTTTCCTGAGTCGATCTCCTGACGTTTACTCTTAACGTGACGGGGCATTGATTTTGCTTCAAGAATCCCAGCCTGAAACCCAAATAAACCATTGTTCCCACAGGAACAATTTTCGATTTGGCACTGCACCAAATTTCCGTCACATTTGGCCCGAATAAGGGTCAGCATATCAGACAAATTCAAGGACGGATTTTATGCGTTTTGCTCGCATTGCGGCGTTCTGTGCCGCCTCAGTTACCACCCTCGCCGCGCCCGCCTTTGCCCAGACCCCCTATGACGGCAACTGGCACGTCACCATCGTCACCAAGAGCGGCACCTGCGAGCCGACCGCGAGCTCCTTGCTGACGGTTGCCGACGGCAAGATCACCGCGCCCGGCGCTAACGTTTCCGGCACCATCGGCAGCGGGGGACTTGTGAAAGTTTCGATCAATGGTGCATATGCCAACGGTCAACTCAGCGGCAACGCCGGATCGGGGAAGTGGAATGGAGCATCTGCAGGCATACCGTGCAGCGGGCGGTGGGAAGCATCGCGCCAATAGAAAAATCGTGACGGGCGGTGTGGGCCGGCGGCTGCTGATCGCGGCCGCCGTTATGTTTGCCGCCGGAATTGCCAACTCCGAGAGCAAGGCCCAGTCCGGCCCGTTCGCCCCGCTGGCCGGCAGCTGGAGCGGCTCAGGCACGGTCACCCTGGATGACGGCTCGACCGAACGGATCCGCTGCCGGGCGAAATACGCTCCGATCGGACCGACCATGGAGTTGTCTCTGACCTGCGCCAGCGACGCCTACAAGTTCAACCTCGGCGCCAACGTCAGGGCTGAAGGCAGCGCCATCGCGGGCAGCTGGTCCGAGGCCAGCCGCAATATCAGCGGCTCCCTTTCGGGTCGCGGCGCCGGCGGAAACTATGAGCTGCTCGCCTCCACTGCCGGCTTCAACGCCAACATTTCGCTGAAGACGTCCGGCAACAAGCAGAACGTCACGATGCGCGCCGACAGCCAGTTCCGCGGCGCCAACATCTCGCTGTCGCGCTAAGCCGATACGAATAGATTGACAATCGACCCGGCGATCTCGCCCGGTCGATTTTTTATGTGCCCGGCACGAACGCCGTGACCTCGATCTCGACCTTGGCCCGGTCGTCCACGAGGCCGCCGATGTAGAGCAAGGTCGAGGGCGGGAAATTGCGCCCCAGCGTTTCCTTCCAGGCCGCGCCGATGCCGGCCCCGGCTGCCTCATATTCGCTGCGGCTGGTCAGGTACCAGGTCAGGCGGACGATATGCTCGGGGCCGGCGCCGGCCTCGCCCAGGAGCTTGATGATCCGCTTCAGCGCGGTCCCGACCTGCGCTGCCATGTCAGGCGCGTAATTGCCAGTCTCGTCGCCGCCGGTCTGCCCGGCCAGCACCACCCAGCGGCCCGGCCCCTCGACCACGACACCATGGGAAAAGCCGCGCGGTTTTTTCCACTCGGCCGGCTGCAAGATGTGCATGAGCGAAGATCTCCCGATTGTTCTCGTTGTTCACTGATGCCTTAGCACGGCGCCCTGCATCGCTGCACCGGCAGATTTGACCGTTGCAAACGGCGAGGATGTCGCCGATACCGGCCTTCCCTCAAGACCCTCGCCTCTCACACCCGCGCCGATGAACACGACACCGTCCAAAACGATGGCTGCCCTGTGGATGGCTGGCTGGCTGTCGCTGATGCTGGTCATGGCGGTCGCCGGGCGCGAGACCACGCGCGAGCTGAATGTATTTCAGATCATGGAAGTGCGTTCGCTGCTAGGATTCTTTTTGCTTTCGCCGATCATCTATCGGGCCGGCGGCTTCAAAGTGCTCAGGACGTCGCGCCTGCCGCAGCACATCGGGCGCAATTTGGTGCACTATGTTGCGCAGCTCGGCTGGTTCTTCGCGCTGACGCTGATCCCGATCGGCCAAGTGGTGGCTATCGAGTTCACCATGCCAATCTGGACGGCGCTGCTCGCAGCGAGCCTCCTCTCCGAGCGCATGACGCCGTGGAAGATCGCCGCCATCGCGCTTGGCCTTTTCGGTGTGATCGTCATCGTCCGACCCGCCACCGGCGAAATCAATCTCGGTCAACTCATCGCACTCGGCGCCGCGATGGGCTTTGGCGTGTCCATGGTGCTCGTCAAATCGCTGACCCGTACCGAAAGCGCACTGTCGATCCTGTTCTGGATGCTGGTGGTGCAATCGGTCGCAGGCTTCATTCCGACGCTGTTCGTCTGGACGTGGCCCTCCGCCTATGTCTGGGCATGGGTCGGCGTGATCGGCGTCTGCGGCACGTTTTCGCACTACTGCCTCGCCAGCGCGATGCGCTATGCGGATGCGACCATCGTCGTTCCCATGGACTTCCTGCGAGTTCCATTGACCGCGACCGCTGGCTGGCTGCTGTATTCGGAGCGGCTTGACACCTGGACGGTGGTCGGCGCCGCGCTGATCCTGTTCGGCAATCTCCTGAATCTAAAGCCAGCTCCGGCGGATCCTGCTCCCGCACGCTGAACCTCGCGCCGCCTCGCGCGACAAAACCAAGTGGCCGTGTGATTTAGATCACGTTGGAAGGATATTCCATCGTGCACATTCTGCCACACAGCAGCGGGTTGAACGCGACGAACTGCCGTTTTGGTGGCGCCGAGGCGGGCACTTCATGTAAGTTCGTTGCCAATTCGTTGCTGCCTGCAATTTCGATTCTGTTGGGGATTCCAGATGCGCACTCTCACCCTCCTCGCGTCGCTGATGTGCATGGCACTGTCGATCAGTGCCGCGAAGGCCGACCGCCGCGTTGCTTTCGTCGTCGGCAACGGCACCTACAAGAACGTCGCACAATTGCCGAACCCGCCGATCGACGCCAAGGCGATGGCGGCAACGCTGCGCAATGTCGGCTTCGAGGTGATCGAAGGTTCGAACCTCTCGCGCGACCAGATGACGGAGAAGCTGCTGGACTTCGGCCGCAAGGCGCAGGGCTCCGACGTCGCAGTGTTCTATTATGCCGGTCACGGCATCGCGGTCGGCGGCTCCAATTATCTTCTGCCTGTCGACGCCGACATCAAGTCGGAGATGGACGTCAAGCTCGGTGCCGCCATCAACATCGATCTGACCCTCGAGCAGACCATGGGCGACGCCAAGGTCAAGCTGGTCTTCCTTGACGCCTGCCGCGACAATCCGTTCGCCGCCAAGATCAAGTCGAACTCCGCGACCCGCAGCGTCAACGTGCAGAGCGGTCTAGCCGAGATGAAATCCGGCGAAGGCACGCTGATCGCGTTCGCCACCGGCCCGGGCCAGACCGCGCTCGACGGCCAGGAGGGCAACAACAGCCCGTTCACCCGTGCGCTCATCGACAACATCACCAAGCCTGGTGTCGAGATCCAGCAGGCGATGACGTCGGTCCGCGCCCAGGTCAACGAGGAGACCCACAAGGGTCAACTGCCCTGGGGCCACACCAATTTGACCGGCGCGGTCTATCTCAACCAGGCTCCGACGACGCAGGTCGCCAATGCGGCACCGACGGCTGCTGGCAGCGTGCCAATGGCGACGGGCGGCAGCTCGGACGGTGTCGAGCTCGAATACTGGCGTTCGGTCAAGGAGAGCAATAAGTCGGAAGAGCTCAACGCTTACCTCTCCGCCTATCCGAACGGTCAGTTCAAGGCGCTTGCGCTGGCACGCCTCGCGGCCATCAAGAGCGGCCCCTCGACCGCGACGCGCACCCTCACCGCTGGCGTCGATCCCGCGACCTTCACCGAAG
Source organism: Bradyrhizobium sp. BWC-3-1 (assembly GCF_032917965.1). NCBI lineage: Bacteria > Pseudomonadati > Pseudomonadota > Alphaproteobacteria > Hyphomicrobiales > Nitrobacteraceae > Bradyrhizobium > Bradyrhizobium sp. BWC-3-1. The sequence goes on along the minus strand of NZ_CP136625.1, from coordinate 4,553,044 downwards.
AGGCCACCCAGCTTACCGAGGACCAAATCGGACTCGACAAGAACCAGCGCCGCGACGTTCAGCGTCGCCTGGGCGGGCTCGGCTTCGACAACAAACAGACAGGCATCTTCGGCGACGAGACCCGGTCGGTGCTCAAGCGCTGGCAGGCGGCGCGCGGCTATCCCGCGTCTGGCTACCTGAACAAGCTCCAGCACAAGGCTCTGCTTTCGGAAGTCGTGGCCGGCCCGCCGACCGCGAGCGACAACAGCCAGAAGGCAGCCCGCCGGGCCGCCGCCCCCGCGGCCAGCAGCGCGCCCGCACCGGCTCCCCATCGCAGCAGCGGCGGCGATCCTGCCGGCGCAGCCTTCGTCGGCGGTGTCGTCGGCGGCATGATGGGCGGCATGTTCCGCCGCTGAGGCGAGGCCAATCGCAGATACAAAAGCCCGGCTCGCGCCGGGCTTTTTCGTTGCGAATAACCAAAGCTTTGGCGTCTACTTCCCCGCGGCCTTTCGCAGCGCCTCGTTGATGCGGTCCTGCCAGCCGGGCCCGCCGGACTGGAAATGCTCCAGCACGTCCTGGTCGATCCGCAGCGTGACCTGCTCCTTGACCCCCGGCGCCACGTTCTGCTTTGGCGGCGCCGCAGCGACCTTCGCCGTCACCTTCTTGAACGCCGCCTCGGCCTCCGTCCTGGCGTCGCCCAACGTCCGCGGCCGCCTCGGTGGTTGATCCGCCATGTCCTAGATTCCCTCAAACAGAGCCGTCGAAAGATACCGCTCGGAGAAGGACGGCACTATAGCCAGGATGGTCTTTCCCGCAGCTTCGGGTCGCTTGCCGATCTCGACGGCCGCGGCAATCGCGGCGCCCGAGGAGATGCCGCCCGGAATGCCCTCATGCCGCGCCAGTGCCCGCGAGGTCTCGATCGCCGTCGTCGAGTTGACCTTGACGATCTCGTCGATCACCGAGCGATCGAGAATGTCAGGGACGAAGCCCGCACCGATGCCCTGGATCTTGTGCGGCGTGTGCTGGCCACCCGACAGCACCGGGCTCTCCTCCGGCTCGACCGCAACCACGCGCAGCGAGGGCTTGCGCGGCTTCAGCACCTGGCCGACGCCGGTGACGGTGCCCCCGGTGCCGACGCCGGCGACGAAGAAGTCGATGTTGCCGGCGGTGTCATTCCAGATCTCCTCCGCGGTGGTGCGGCGGTGCACCTCGGGATTGGCGAGATTCTTGAACTGCTGCGGCATCACCGAATTCGGCGTCGTCTTCAACAGCTCTTCGGCCGTCGCGATCGCGCCCTTCATGCCTTGCGCGGCCGGTGTCAGCACCAGCTCCGCGCCCAGAAAGGCCAGCATCTTGCGGCGTTCGATCGACATCGACTCCGGCATGACCAGCTTGAGCCTATAGCCGCGCGACGCCGCGACGAAGGCCAGCGCGATGCCGGTATTGCCGGAGGTCGGTTCGATCAGCACGGTGTCGGGCTTGACGATTCCGGCCTTCTCCATGGCGATGATCATGGCCGCGCCGATGCGATCCTTCACGCTTGCGGCGGGATTGAAATATTCAAGCTTTGCCAAAATGGTCGCGTTCACGCCATGCATGCCCGGCAGCCGGCGCAAGCGCACGATCGGCGTGTCGCCAAAAGCATCGACGATCGAGTCATAGATCCGGCCGCGGCCGGGTTGGTGCGCTGCACCCGTGGTGGACGATGCGTCCATGCTGAACTCCCTGTGGCGACGATTGTGCTTCTAGACAGCCTGCGGCGACACGCAAGCGAGATTGCGTTACATGTTAAATACGCTGCATCGCAAAATCGCGTGAGCAATAATTATCAGAAAACCAACGCATTTGTGTTGCGACCTCGTCAACTGATTCTGCTTATGTTAGACTTAGGTCTCAAGCTGGGAGGTCACCACGATGTCAGCAGTCGCTGAAGTGTTGTCGACCGTCGCACCGAACCGCGCTCCGCGTTGCAGTGAGTTGCCGGCCTGTCCCGTCTGCGCCGACTCCATGATCGCCGCCGAAGGTTCTGCGTATTTGTCGGAACACGTGATCAGCTATCTCTGGACCTGCGACAATTGCGGCTACGGCTTCGTGACCAAGCACTCCGTCAAGCAGCGCCTCGTCTGCAACTGACGTTTTGCACTTGACCTAGCGCGGGGCGATGTCGCCCCTCCCCCAGTCTTCGCGCGTACGCCGATAGAACTCCTCGAACGTTCCCTGTGCGATCGCGTCCCTGATGCCCTGCATCAGGAACTGGTAATAAGCGATATTGATCTCGGACAGCAGCATCGCACCCAGCGTCTCGCCCGCCTTGACGAGATGGTGCAAATAGGCGCGCGCGTAGCTGCGCGCCGACGGCCAGGAGCTCTCTTCGTCGAGCGGACGGGGATCGTCGGCGTGGCGCGCGTTGCGCAAATTCACCTGGCCGAAGCGTGTGAAGGCAACGCCATGCCGGCCATTGCGCGTCGGCATCACGCAGTCGAACATGTCGATGCCGCGCTTGACCGCCTCGAGGATGTCGTCGGGTGTGCCGACGCCCATCAGGTAGCGCGGCCGCTCTCTCGGCAGCAGCGGCGCTGTCTCGTCGATCATCGCCAGCATCACCGCCTGCGGCTCACCGACGGCGAGGCCGCCAATGGCATAACCATGGAAACCGATCTCGATGAGGCCTTGCGCGCTGGCATGGCGAAGCTGGGGTATGTCGCCGCCCTGCACGATGCCGAACAGCATGTAGCCGTCGGGCGCGCTCTCGAAGGCGCGCTTGCTTCGCTCGGCCCAGCGCAGCGACAATTTCATCGCGCGGTCGATGTCGGCGCGCTCGGCGGGCAGTCGCACGCATTCGTCCATCTGCATAGCGATATCGGAGCCGAGCAAACGCTGCACCTCGATCGAGCGCTCCGGCGACAGCTCGACCTTGGCGCCGTCGATATGCGAACGGAAGGTCACGGCCTGCTCGCTGACCTTGCGCAGATCCGCCAGCGACATCACCTGGAAGCCGCCGGAATCCGTCAGCATCGGCCCGTTCCAGCCGGTGAATGTCTGCAAGCCGCCAAGCGCCGCGATCCGCTGGGCGCCGGGACGCAGCATCAGATGATAGGTGTTGCCGAGCACGATGTCGGCACCGGCCTCACGCACCTCGCGCCAGTGCATGCCCTTCATCGCGCCGGCGGTACCGACCGGCATGAAGGCGGGCGTGCGCACCACGCCGTGCGGCGTGGTCAGGCGCCCGGTGCGCGCGGCGCCATCGGTGGCGAGCAGTTCGAAATGATTGGGCAGACCGGTGTCAGGACGATTCATGACGGTGCTTATTGCGTGTCGGAGCAGGCCGATCAACCCGCTCGGGCGATGCCTCGGCCGGCTTATGCATCAGACTGGGACAATGGGTGCAAATATTGGGGGACACGGAATTGTGCGCCTGCGACGCTTGTTAAACAAAACGATACAGTGTAGTTTTACCTTGGGCTGGACGAGATGCCGCGGCGATGTTGCCGGCGGCGGTAGATGCGTGATCGCCAGCCACCGCAATGCCCCTCCCTTCAAGTTCGACTGACCCAGCCGGCCGTTCGCATGGCTGGACGAGGTGGACCGGCGCCCGCCTGTTCGGATTGCTGGTCCTGACGTGCAGCTTGGCGCTCGGCGCCTGCACCTCCCTGCCCCGCACGCCCTATACGGCCACCGAAGCCAGCACATCGCGCGTGCTCGATATTGATGGCCTGCGGCGCTACGCCGACGAACCCATCACGAAATTCAATTTCGAGAAGGACACCAGCACCGCGACGAAGTCCTACCTGGCGCTGTCAGGCGGCGGCGCAGATGGCGCCTACGGCGTCGGTGTGCTCAACGGCTGGACCGCGGCCAAAACCCGTCCCACCTTCTCGGTGGTCTCGGGCGTGAGCACCGGCGGCCTGATTGCGCCCTTTGCGTTTCTCGGCTCGCGATATGACGACACGTTGAAGGAGGTCTACACCAGCGGTGTCGCGGAGAGCCTCTTGAGTGATCCCAGCATCATGCGCGTGCTGTTCGGGTCCGGCCTGTTCGGCAACACGCGGCTGCGCGAGCTCGTCGCCCGCTATGTCGGCCCCGAAATCATGGCGCAAGTCGCTCGTGAAAACGCCAAGGGCCGAAGGCTGCTGGTGGTGACGACCGATCTCGACACCCAGCGCACCGCGATCTGGGACATGGGCAAGATCGCCGCGGTCGGCACGTCCGAGGCGCTCAAGCTGTTTCGCGACGTGATGGCGGCCTCCGCCAGCATCCCGCTGGTGTTTCCGCCGATCATGATCGACGCCGAAGGCGAGGGCCGCAGATTTCAGGAGATGCATGTCGACGGCGGCGTGACGGCCCCGGTGCTGACACTGCCGGAAGCCCTGCTTTTCCAGGGCAGTCGCCTGCCCGGCCCCGCGAAGCTGGACATCTACATCCTCGTCAACAAGAAGATCGAACGCAATTTCGAGCTCGTCTCCAACAGCACCATCGACGTTGCCTCCCGCAGCCTGTCGTCGATCACCCAGTCGCAGACCCGGTCGATCATCTTCTCGACCTATGATTTTGCGAAGCGCAACCGCCTGGGCTTCCATCTCTCCTATATCGCGCGCGATTATCCGGCCGCCCCCTCGGAAGGGTTCGACACCGCTTATATGCGAGCGCTGTATCAGTACGGATACGAGAAGGCGGCTTCGGGCGAGGCCTGGACTTCGACGCTTCCGTGAGCGCTCGGTGAGGAACGGGGCCGTGCCGAGACGGTTGACGATGCGGTCATTCGGCCAGATTAGCCATGACGCACTCGTTGCCGCGCGTTATAGAGCAATGACTGATGTCACGACCGCGCAGGAATCATTGGGCATGGGATTGACTGCGACCAGGACAAGACCGGCGGCGCCGCGGCGCGAGGTGCCGAAATCGCGCGGCGGCCGGCCGACGAAAAGCGCCGCGATCGAGCGCGATCAGCGGCTGATCGAGGTCGCCACCCGCCTATTCCTGGATCGCGGCTTTGACGCGACCTCGCTCGATGCGGTCGCGGAAGCCGCGCGAGTGAGCAAGCCCACCGTCTATGCCCGTTACGGCGACAAGCGCGGCCTGTTTGCAGCCGTGCTGAGACGCGAGATCGCGCGATGGCTGGCACCGCTGTCCGCGGCAGCCGAGACGCAGCTCGGCAGCGCCTCGGATATCTCGGTCGAGCAACGGCTGGTCGAGATCGGGCGCGAGATGCTGACATTCACCTGCGGACCCGATGCCGTCGCCTTCAGCCGCATGATGACGTCGCAGGCCATCAACTTTCCCGACATCGCCAAGCTCGGCAAGAAGGAAGGCTGGCTCAAGGCCGTCGCCACCACGGCACGCTTCTTCGACCATCTGGTGGCGCAAGGCGCGCTCGACGTCGACGACACCACCATCGCGGCGGAAGTGTTTCTCGACGTCGTCGTCGGTCATAACCATCGTCTGGCGACGTTTGGAACGCCGCCGGAGATGAAGGCGGCGGAAAAGCGCATGCGCGCTGCGATCAAGCTGTTCCTGGCAGGCGCGCTGGGATCAGCGGACGGCAGCCAGAGTGCCGCCAAGGGCACGCAGCGGCGGCGCCCATCGCGCTGACAATTCCGTGAGCTTACGATCTTTCCAGGAGATCTCGTGGCCGCGCCGTTGACCGAAACAAAACGATACGGTATTGTTTAATTATAGGGCGATGCGGATCGCTTTTTCACCAGCCCCAAGAGGTCCGCACCGCTTCGATCGTCGCGGCGGTACAGCCCGTCGCGACGCTCAGCGGCCGACCGATGCCCAAGGTCGGCCGCAAATTCTTGACGATCATCCGGCATACTCGCTGGCCGAGGGTTCGAGCATGACGACGGCCAAACGACGGATCTCGGGACTGCTCGCGATCGCCCTGTCCGCACTCCTCCTCGCAGCGCCGGCGCGGGCGATCGTGAGCACGGGCACGCCGACCACCCTTCACAGCGACACAGATGGTGACGCCGAGGTCGACCGCCAAGCGGTCAGCCGCGAGATCGAGCGCTTCCGCAGCTCGTCGATCTCGATCAACCAGGCCATGGCGATTGCGGAAGCCCGCCACGTCGGTGCCACCACGGCGGATGTGAGTTTCGACGGAGCCTCAGGCGTGCCGGTCTACCGGGTGAAGACCCTGCACAACGACCGGATCTGGCGCCACACCATCAATGCCGCGACCGGCGAGCTCGTCGGCGGGGAAGCCGCCCTCCCTCTCGCCGAGCTCGACCTCGACGATCGCAGCAATCTCGCAGCGCTCGGTGCCATCAAGCACCGACTTGCGGATGCCGTCCACGTCGCCGAGCGCGCGGCCTCCGGCAAAGCCATCAGCGGCGGACTGGTGCGCGAACGCGGCCGGCTGAATTTCGCGATCGTCGTCATCAGTGGCGACAACCTCAAGGAGGTCATCCTCGAACCGCCGGGCGCCCGGACCAAATAGCGGCAGCCCCAATCCCGCCGAAAAGCCATTGACGGGGGCAGGACTCTCCCGCATAAGCTCCCGCCATGTTCGCGACCACCAAACGCACGACTAAAACCACCACGGCCTTCGGGGCCCGGGGAGGCGTGCGCGTGTAGTCGTCGACTAGAACGCAATCCACTCTACCGAAGCCCCGCCCATGATGGTCCGGGGCTTTTTTGTTGTTTAGATCGCAATTCAATGGAGGACAAAGTGAGTAACGATCCCGTCGTCGCGATTGTCGGCGTCACCGGTGCGGTGGGCGCCGAATTCATCGCCACCATGGACAAGCGCGGCTTTCGCGTCGGCAAGCTCAAGGCGCTGGCGAGCGCCCGCTCGGCCGGCAAGACGGTGTCGTTCCATGGGCAAGACGTCATCATCGAGGAGCTGACCGAACGCGCCTTCGAGGGCGTTGACATCGCCCTGTTCTCCGCCGGCGGCAGCATCTCCAAGAAGTTCGCGCCGATCGCGGTCAAGGCCGGCGCCGTCGTCGTCGACAACTCCTCCGCCTTCCGCATGGACCCGAACGTGCCGCTGGTGATCCCCGAGATCAACGCGAACCGCATCCGCGACCACAAGGGCATCATCGCCAACCCGAACTGCGCCGCCATCACGGCGCTGGTCCCGCTGTGGCCGATCCACCAGAGCAACCGCATCAAGCGCGTGATCATCTCGACCTACCAGGCGGCCTCCGGCGCCGGCGCTGCCGCCATGGACGAGCTGGTCGAGTCCACCCGCGCCAATCTCAACGGGCAGGTTTATACGCCGAAGGTGATGCCGCATCCCTACGCCTTCAACCTCTTCAGCCACAACACGGCGATCGACCCTGACACCGGCTACAACGACGAAGAGACCAAGGTCATCAACGAAACCCGCAAGATCTTCGAGGACGACAACATCGCGATCGGCGTCACCTGCGTGCGCGTGCCGGTGCTGCGGGCTCATTGCGAGGCCATCACCTTCGAATGCGAGAAGCCGATCAGCGAGGACCAGGTCCGCGTCATCATGGCACGAGCGCCCGGCGTCAAGGTCGTCGACGACCGTGCCAGGAACTACTTCCCGATGCCGATCGATGCCTCGGGCCAGGACGACGTCCTGGTCGGCCGCATCCGCAAGGACCTCAGCGACCCCTCCGGACATTCGATCTCGATGTTCGTGGCGGCGGACCAGCTGCTCAAGGGCGCTGCACTCAACGCGGTGCAGATCGCGGAGCTCCTGCCGCAGCGGATGATGGCGTAACGGAAGATGCGTAAGGTGGGCAAAGGCGCGCAAGCGCCGTGCCCACCACTTCGCATCAAGAAAGTTGGTCGGCACGCTTCGCTTTGCCCACCCTACAATGGCAAACAGCGCGGTCAGGTCAACGCGGGGAGAATGTCTGTCTTAGCAAAGTGGGCTCCCTTGAAGAGCAGCGGTTGCGAACGCGCTTTCGCCAAGCGTAGACCGCACAATCGACGATGTTGAGCTGCGCCGGATGTCCCCCGACCCTTGCCGAAGCGTTGAAATGCCTCGAACGCGCCTTTCGCCATGTCTGCGTCGAACGGCACTACGACAATCCCGGCAGTCTCCAGCAATTCGTCGAAGAACTTCACGGCCGATGCTCCGAAGCGAGCAGAGAGAACGATCTTGGTTTCCAGGATTGCTACTGCTGACATCGACAGGCTGGCAGCATCCAGCATGGCTTTCCGATAGCGCTGCCCATCTGGCTCGTTGGTGACGGTCGCGACGATCGCAGACGTATCCAGCACCATCAGGACGGCAGCCCGAAACGGTCATAGCCGAGGATTTCGTCTGCAGGCCGAGAATCGAGAACGGGCAAGCCAGCGGTTCGCTCGAAGAACGACGTCAGGGCGGCCCTCCTATCGACCGCCGGCGATGCCACGCGAGACAAGCGCTCCTCGATGGCGCGTTCGAGCGCCGTCTCGATATCTTCCCCCGTCAGGCGGGCGAGGCGCTGGGCAAGCTCATCTACTTTCGCGGAACGGATGTTCATCGGCCACTCGATCCATGCAAAACGTATGAGCAATATAGCACGAGAACGCCGCCCGCGTCACTCCCGCGCCGGAAACAGCAAACAGGCATCCCCGTACGAATAGAACCGGTAGCCGGTCGCGATCGCGTGTGCATAGGCCTGCTGCATCGCCTCCAGGCCGGAGAACGCCGACACCAGCATGAACAGTGTCGACTTCGGCAAATGGAAATTGGTCAGCAGAACATCGACGGCGCGGAAGCGATAGCCGGGGGTGATGAAGATCGACGTCTCGGCGGCGAACGGCTCAATGGTGCCGTCCTCGCTGGCTGCGCTTTCGAGCAGGCGCAACGACGTGGTGCCAACCGCGATGATACGGCCGCCGTTCTTGCGCGCAGTGTTGAGCCGCTCCGCCGTCTCGGCCGACAGCGTGCCCCACTCGGCATGCATCTTGTGGCCTTCGGTGTCGTCCACCTTCACCGGCAGGAAGGTCCCTGCCCCGACATGCAGCGTGACGCGATTGATGCCGACGCCGCGCGCGTGCATCGCCTGCTCCAGCGCCGGGGTGAAATGCAGGCCTGCTGTCGGCGCGGCAACGGCGCCTTCGTTCACAGCGAACATGGTCTGGTAGTCGGCGAGATCCTGATCATCAGGCGTGCGTTTCGAGGCGATGTAGGGCGGCAGCGGCGGGCTGCCGAGATCGGCGATGGCTTGATCCAGCGTCGGGCCGTGAAACGAAAATGACAGCGTCACCTCGCCTTCCCCGCCCTTCGCCTCGACCTCGGCGTCGAGATGGCCGAGCAGGCAGACCTTGCCCTCATTGCCGAAGCGGATGCGGTCGCCGGCGATGAGTTTCTTGGCAGGCTTCACCAACGCCTGCCAGCGCGAGCCGTCGAGGCGCTTGATCAGCGTTGCCTCGATCTTCGGCTCGGTCTCGCGGCCGATGCGACGGCCTTTCAATTGCGCCGCGATCACCTTGGTGTCGTTGACGATGAGCTGGTCGCCCGGCTTCAGCCATTGCGGCAGGTCGGTGATGATTTGGTCGCGCAGCGTGCCGCGATCGACGACCAGCATCTTCGCGGAGTCGCGCGGGCTCGCCGGGCGCAATGCGATGCGCTCGGCGGGCAGGTCGAAATCGAAGAGGTCGGTGCGCATCTCGGACTCAGGGCCGCACAGTCACTCCTCATCCTGAGGGGTGCGGAACGCGCGTCTCGACGGATGAAGGCCCCGCTGCTGCAGCTCGGCCTTCATGGTTCGAGACGGCGCCACGCGCCTCCTCACCATGAGGATTGAACGCCTACGCCGCGTCAGCCGCCATCCGCGCCTTGACGATCTTGTCGGGGTTCTGCACGGGCTCGCCACGCTTGATCTTGTCGACGTTCTCCATGCCCTCGGTGACCTTGCCCCACACCGTGTACTGGTTGTCGAGGAAGCGGGCATCGTCGAAGCAGATGAAGAACTGGCTATCGCCGGAATCCGGGCTGGCGGCGCGCGCCATCGAGGTGGTGCCGCGCACATGCGGCTCCTTGTTGAACTCGGCCTTCAGCTTCTGGCCGGAGCCGCCGGTGCCGGTGCCCTGGGGGCAGCCGGTCTGCGCCATGAAGCCGTCGATCACGCGATGAAACACGATGCCGTCGTAGAAGCCTTCGCGCACGAGTTCCTTGATGCGCGCGACGTGGCCGGGCGCCAGATCAGGCCGCATCTCGATGGTGACGGGGCCCTGCGTGGTCTCGAGGATCAGTGTGTTTTCGGTGGCGCTCATGCTCGTCTCTCTTGGGTTGGGGGTGAAGTCCTGTCAGGTGAAGATTTGCGGTTGCGAAACTGGATCGCGAACGGACGCCCCGCAGCGGCGCCGGCCATCGCATCGGTAAATGGCATCGGCGTGCAGCGTTGCAATGCCTCCATCACCGCGACCCGGTATTGCAGCCGGTCATTGTCGGAAGCCTCCGCGGATTCATAGGTAATCCTCGGATGGCCCAGAATGTTTCCAGCCCGGTTGAAGCTCACCACGACGGTGATGTCGATCGGGCGGGCCCTGGCGGCGGGCGGCGGCTTCCAGCAGGTGCGCAAATGCCGGAAGATGTCCTGGATGGTGTTGACCTGTGCGTCCTCGGCGACCGCGCCCGGGACGCCGAGCAGCAGCACCGCGGCAACCAGCAGGAGCTTGCCACCGCAGCGCGCCATCGCCGCTCCTACTTGATGTCGGAAGCGACCTGCACCTTCACCATCTTGTCGGGGTCGGTGACGGTGCCGCCGCTCGATCCGGGAGGCGCCTTCTTCAGCTTGTCGACGACGTCCATGCCCTGCACGACCTCGCCGATCACGGTGTACTGGTTGTCGAGGCTGCCGCCGTCGGCAAACATGATGAAGAACTGCGAATTGGCGGTGTCGACGCTGTCGCCGCGCCGGGCCATGCCGACGATGCCGCGCGCAAAATGCACCTTCGAGAATTCCTGCTTCAGGTTCGGATATTTCGAGCCGCCGGTGCCATTGAAGTTCTGACCGTCGCCGGTCTGCGCCATGAAGCCATCCATGACGCGGTGGAACGGCACGTTGTTGTAAAAACCCTCGCGCGCGAGCTGCTTGATGCGCTCGGCGTGCTGGGGCGCAAGGTCCGGCCGGAGCTTGACGACGATGCGGCCCTTGGTGGAGTCGATGACGATGGCGTTGGCCTTGTCGAGGCCGGCCGGCAAGGCTTGCGCGAAGGCCGGCACCGCGAACAGAACCGCGGTAAGAACTGCGAGAATTCGGATCATGACAACTCCGGATCAGAGATGAGAAAGGAAACGCGCCGTTATCAGGCGAATTTTGCCTTGAGCTGGGCCGCAACCAGCGGCGGAACGAAGGCCGAGACATCCCCGCCCATGGCAGCGATCTGGCGCACCAAAGTGGCGGTGATCGGGCGGACCATGGGAGAGGCCGGCAGGAAGATCGTATGCACCTCGGGCGCCATGGCCTCGTTCATGCCGGCGAGCTGCATCTCGTAGTCGAGGTCGGTGCCGTCGCGCAGGCCCCGAATCATGATCGTGGCACCGTGCTTGCGCGCCGAGGTCACCGACAGATCGTCAAACGTCACGGCCTCGAGCACGCAGCCGGCCTGGGCGGCCACCGGCCCGCAGACGTCATGGAGCATCTTCAGCCGCTCCTCGGCCGAGAACAGAGGCTTCTTGCCGGGGTGCACCCCGATCGCGACAACAAGCCTGTCGCACAGCGACACGCTGTGCCGGACCACGTCCAGATGGCCGTTGGTGATGGGGTCGAAGGAACCTGGATAGAAGGCAATGCGCGGCATGGCCACGTCCTACCGCGCCCTGCCCGGCCCGGCAAGCCGGTCAGGTTCCCTGGCGGTTTTTCCGCAGAAGCGTGTCGGAATGCGCCGAATTGTTTCGTCCTGAGGGCGGCCACGACACAAAACGGAGCGCGAACGAAACCATTTCCCGCGTTCGCGAAGACGTCCGGAAACTGGCCATGGTTACTAATCCAGCCAACGAACGACGGGCCGCACACTGGGCGTAGCGGCCGCATCACAGGGGACTGTCATGATCAAGGCTCTTTCGGCGATCGCCATTTCTGCGTGTGTTGCTGCCACCCTCACGCTCCTGCCCGGCTTCGCCCCCACCGTCGAGGCGAGCGTGCCGCAGCCGCTTGCCAAGAGCGACCGGCTCGATATCCGCACCGTCGGCAAGGACTGCTCGCAGCAGGCCTGGCCGAATTTCGAAGCGTCCTGCCTCCGCCAGGCCGGCACCAAAGCCAACATCCGCGAGGCTCGCCTTGTGACTGCCAACCGTACTCCGTAGTGGGGGTCTGTCAGTTTCGCGTCAGCTAACTCTCAAGATAAACCCCAAAGATATACCCCATGGATATTTGCGACGTCCCGTCGCACACTGCCTGATGCTCGCGCCCGTCGGAATGACCCGTCGGGCGCGATCCCATCGGGGGGTCGCCATTGTCCAGTACGCCTGCAGTCGCCTCCGGCCATCAACCTGATCCACTGCCGATTGCCATGACGATGGGCGCCCTCGGGGTGGTCTATGGCGATATCGGCACCAGCCCCCTCTACGCCCTGAAGGAAGCCGCCAAGGCCGCCGCCCATGGCGGCACTTTGACGAACGATGCCGTTCTGGGCGTCGCCTCGCTGATCCTCTGGGCGCTGTTGCTGATCATCTCACTGAAATATGCGCTGTTGATTCTGCGTGCGGATAACCGCGGCGAAGGCGGCATCGTCGCGCTGCTGGCCTTGCTGCATGCCCGCAACGCTCAACCCGGTACCTGGCGCGCGCATTTGCTGGTCGTCGGCCTCGTCGGCGCCGCGCTACTGTACGGGGACGGCGCGATCACGCCGGCCATCTCCGTGCTCTCAGCCATCGAAGGTCTGAAGGTCGACGCACCCTCGCTCGCGCCGGCGGTTGTGCCCGTGACCGTCGTCATCCTGATCGGACTGTTCATGATGCAGAAGCAGGGCACCGGCTTCATCGGCCGCATCTTCGGACCGGTGATGCTGGCCTGGTTCTTCGTGCTGGCAGCGCTCGGCATCCACGGCATCGTCAAGGCGCCGGCGGTGCTGGCGGCGCTCAGCCCGCTCTATGCGTTCGACTTCCTGATCCATCAGGATTTTCATGTCTCCTTCGCGATCCTGGGGGCCGCCTTCCTCGCGGTGACCGGCGGCGAAGCCATGTACGCCGACATGGGGCATTTCGGCCGCCTGCCGATCCGGCTGGCCTGGTTCGCGATCTGCCTGCCTGCGCTCGTGCTGAACTATTTCGGCCAGGCCGCGCTGCTGATCACCGATCCCACCATGATCGAAAATCCGTTCTTCCAGCTCTGCCCTGACGCCCTGCATTATCCGCTGGTCGCGTTCTCGGCGGTCGCGACCGTGATCGCCTCGCAAGCCATCATCTCCGGCGTGTTCTCGTTGACGCAGCAGTCGATCCAGCTCGGCTTCCTGCCGCGCATGCAGATCCGTCACACCACGAGCGACGCGATCGGTCAGATCTACGTGCCGTTGGTGAACTGGCTGCTCGCCGCCGCAACGCTCGGCGCCGTGCTGAGTTTCGGCAGCTCGGAGGCGCTGGCCGGCGCCTACGGCATCGCGGTGTCGCTATTGATGGCGATCACCACGCTGCTCGCCGCCCTGGTCGCGATCCAGTGGGGCTATTCACCGTGGCTCGTGGTTGCCGTGAACGGCTTCTTCTTCGTGATCGATTTGATCTTCTTCTCGGCCAATTCGATCAAGCTGTTCGAGGGCGGCTGGTTTCCGCTGATGCTGGCGGGCTTCGTCGCCTTCCTGATGCTGACCTGGCGCAGCGGCGTGAAGCTCGTCGAAGCCGCACGCGCGAAGCTGCGCCAGCCCGAGGAGGATCTGATCGAGACCGCGGTCAACCAGTGCAGCGCCAGACTCCCCGGCACCGCCGTGTTCCTGGCCTCGGCGCCGCGCGGCGTGCCGCTGGCACTGACCCAGTTCGTCAAGCACAACCACGTGCTGCACGAGCGCATCGTCCTGGTCACCGTGCTGATCGAGGAGCTTCCTCACATCGCCGACGAAGACCGCATCGAGGTGATCGAGATCATTCCCGGCATTACCCGCGTCGTTCTGCATTACGGCTTCATGCAGAACCCGACGATTTACGAAGGGCTGACCTTCGCCTGCCGCCACGGCAAGCTGCCCGGCATCGATCTCTCCGACATCACCTATTACGTCGGCCGCGAGACCATCATCCCGCGCGAGGACGTGCCGGGCATGTGGGTCTGGCGCGAAACCGTGTTCGCCTTCCTGCAACGCAACGCCGAACGCTCCGCCGCGTTCTTCGGCGTACCGACCAAGCAGGTGGTGGAATTCGGCACGGAGCTGGAGATTTAGCTGGTCAGTGAAGTATCCGGATCGAGCACAACTCAATCCGGGACAGCCGTCCGAATGAAGAACCCGGATTTCGCTTGCGCTCCATCCGGGCTAGGGGGTGACGCATCACTCCCCGTTCGACTCCCCATTCGCCCCGTTTCCGCTCTCGGCCTCTTCCGTGATGTGCTCGACCGAGACGACGTGTTCGTCCTCCGCGGTGTCGAACACGATCACGCCCTGGGTCGAGCGGCCGGCGACGCGGATGCCTTCGACCGGGCAGCGGATCAGCTGGCCCTTGTCGGTAACCAGCATGATTTGATCAGCATCCTCCACGGGGAACGACGCTACGAGGTTGCCGTTGCGGTTGTTGACGCTCATGGCGACGATGCCTTTGCCGCCGCGGCCCGTGGTGCGGTACTCGTAGGACGACGTCCGCTTGCCGTAACCGTTGACGGACACGGTCAGCACGACCTGCTCCTGCGCTGACATCTCGACGTAACGCTCCTGGGCGAGTTGGAAGCTGCCGGAGGTCTCCTCGGCCTCGGCGTCCGCCGCCGGCTCCTCGGCCGCAGCTTCGCCGGCGACCGCACGACGCATCTTCAGGTACGCCGAGCGCTCGTCGGACGTCGTCTCGACGTGGCGCAGGATCGCCAGCGAGATCACCTTGTCGCCCTCGGCAAGCGCAATGCCGCGCACGCCCATCGAGGTGCGGCCGGTGAACACGCGCACGTCGGTCACGGGGAAGCGGATGCACTGGCCGCCGGCGCCGGTCAAAAGCACGTCGTCGTGCTCGGTGCAGATCTGCACGTCGACGATCGCTTCGTTGTCGTCGAGCTTCATCGCGATGATGCCGGAGCGGCGGACATCGACGAAGTCGGACAGCTTGTTGCGCCGGACGTTGCCGCCTGTCGTGGCGAACATCACGTCGAGATTGCCCCAGGTGGACTCGTCCTCCGGCAGCGGCATGATGGTGGTGATGCGCTCGCCCTGCTCCAGCGGCAGGATGTTGATCAGCGCCTTGCCGCGCGCATTCGGCGCGGCCATCGGCAGGCGCCAGACTTTGATCTTGTAGACCTGTCCGCGCGAGGAGAAGAACAGCATCGGAGTATGCGTGGACGCCACGAACAGCCGGCTGACAAAATCCTCATCGCGGGTCTGCATGCCGGCGCGGCCCTTGCCGCCGCGGCGCTGGGCCCGGTAGGCCGACAGCGGCACGCGCTTGACGTAGCCGGCGTGCGAGACGGTGACGACCATGTCCTCGCGCTGGATCAGGTCCTCGTCCTCGACCTCACCTTCCTGCTCGATGATGACGGTGCGGCGCGGGGTTGCGAACTCGGCCTTCACTTCGGCGAGCTCGGACTTGATGATGCCCAGCACGCGGTCGCGCGAGCGCAGGATGTCGAGATAGTCGGCGATCTCGCCGGCGAGCTTGTCGAGCTCCTCGCGGATTTCGTCGCGGCCGAGTGCGGTGAGGCGTTGCAGGCGCAGATCGAGAATGGCCCTCGCCTGCTCCATCGACAGCCGGATCGTGCCGTTCTCGCTGATGCGGTGGCGCGGATCGTCGATCAGCGTCAGCATGTCCTCGACGTCCCGGGCCGGCCAGTCGCGCGACATCAGGGTGTCGCGGGCGGTGGTCGGGTCGGGCGAGGTCCGGATGACGCGGATCATCTCGTCGATATTGGCGACTGCGATGGCGAGACCGACCAAAACATGGGCGCGATCTCGGGCCTTGGCGAGCAGGAACTTGGTGCGCCGCGTGACGACCCGCTCGCGGAAGTCGACGAAGATCGCCAGCAGGTCCTTCAGGTGCATGACCCGTGGACGGCCGCTGTCGAGCGCCACCATGTTGACGCCGAAGCTCGTCTGCAGCGGCGTGAACCTGTAGAGCTGATTGAGCACCACATCCGGCACGGCGTCGCGCTTCAATTCGATGACGACGCGGTAGCCGTCGCGATCGGATTCATCGCGCAGGTCCCCGATGCCTTCGATCTTCTTTTCCTTGACCAGCTCGGCGATGCGCTCGACCATCGTCGCCTTGTTCACCTGGTAGGGAATCTCGGTGATGATGATCGCCTCGCGCTCCTTGCGGATGGTCTCGATCGCGACCTTGCCGCGCATCATGACCGAGCCGCGGCCGAGGTGATAGGCGGCGCGGATGCCCTGCCGTCCGAGGATGACGCCGCCGGTCGGGAAGTCCGGTCCCGGCACGATGTTGATGAGCTCGTCGATGGTGAGCGCGGGGTTGTCGATCAGCGCGACGCAGGCGTCGATGACCTCGCCGAGATTGTGCGGCGGGATGTTGGTCGCCATGCCGACCGCGATGCCGCCGGCGCCGTTGACGAGAAGGTTCGGGAACTTGGCTGGCAAGACCGACGGTTCGGTCTCGTTGTTGTCGTAGTTCGGCTGGAAGTCGACCGTGTCCTTGTCGATGTCGGTTAGCAGAGCCAGCGCCGCCTTCGTCAATCGGGCTTCGGTATAACGATAGGCAGCCGGGGGATCGCCGTCGACCGAGCCGAAATTGCCCTGGCCGTCGATCAGCGGCACGCGCATGGAGAAATCCTGCGCCATCCGGACCATGGCGTCGTAGATCGACTGGTCGCCATGCGGATGATATTTACCGATGACGTCACCGACCACGCGGGCGGACTTGACGTACTTCTTGTCCGGCGTGTGCCCCTGCTCGTTCATCGAGTACAGGATGCGGCGATGCACCGGCTTCAGGCCATCGCGGGCGTCAGGCAGCGCCCGCGCCACGATCACGCTCATGGCGTAGTCGAGATAGGACTTCTTCATCTCCTCGAAGATGGAGACGGGGCGAATATCCGAGGGTTGCGCCGGCTGGTCGCCGGGCTTGTCGTCGTCGTCAGCCAAGGGGAAATCCGGTGAGGTTTTATCTGGGAATCATATAGCGCATCGAGCCTCTGATAACCACCCTCGCGGCGTTCTGGGAAGCGCTTTTTCCGCCTATTTTTCCAACAACTTAAGCCCTTGCGAGCGGTGTCTCGGACAGCACTCGCATCGGCCTTGCAAAATCGCCGCTCACGCGTGGAAAACCGCGCGGTGAGCTTGCCGCGTCGGCGCGTTTGCCAAGCCGCAATCCGAGCTCACCCAAACATGAAGCGGGCCCGGAAATGCCGAGCCCGTCCTGTCGATTAGTGGGATGTTCTGACATGAGATGAGAAGCGCCGCCCATCCGGCCGGGCGTCCGCATCAGGCGCCGCGTTCTTGGAGCGGAATCGCTCAGAACGGGATATCGTCGTCCATGTCGCTGTTGCGGCCACCGCCGCCGGCGGCAACAGGGCGCCGCGGCGCGCTGCTGACCGGACCGGAGGAGCCGAAATCGCCGCCCGGCTCGTCGCCGAAGCTGCCGCCTCCGCCACCGCCGCTACGACCGTCCAGCATCGTCAAGGTCGAGTTGAACCCCTGCAGCACGACTTCGGTCGAGTACTTTTCGACACCGCTCTGGTCGGTCCATTTGCGGGTCTGGAGCGCACCCTCGACGTAAATCTTGGCGCCCTTCTTCAGATACTGTTCGGCGACCTTGCAGAGCCCTTCATTGAAGATCACGACGCGGTGCCACTCGGTCTTTTCCTTGCGCTCGCCAGTCGCCTTGTCGCGCCACGTCTCCGAGGTCGCGACGCTCAGATTGGCGATCGGCCGCCCGTCCTGGGTGCGGCGGATTTCAGGATCCTTGCCGAGATTTCCAACCAGAATGACCTTGTTGACGCTTCCCGCCATCTCCGCTCTCCGCTCCGAATGCCACTGAATTCAAGAAGGCCGGTCCGCTCCCGCGTTCCGCCGTGCCTGTTGAGGCGACCCTATACGCTCGCCGAACACTTGCGGACGACGATCAGGCCGTCACCCTTCCGGTTATCCCCACATATAGCATCGACCTCCGGTTCGTTCCAGATTTGTTCTTGGCGAAGACAGATCTGAAGGCGTGGGATCGATCGGCCACATGTGTTGCGGAAAGGCACAGGTCGATTGGAACCTTTGTAGGTTCCGTTCAGCAAGTTATGGGTACTCGCACTGCCGCGGTCTTGTTGCATTTGGGAGACGGACTCTGCCGCTCCGTAGAGCTACGGTTGCCTCGGACTTAGTTCATATGGGCCCTCGCGCCTGATCAGCCGCTTCGGGGAAATAAGAAGCGGACGAAACCTGGGGAGACTGGCAATGAATAAGCTTCTTATTTGTGCAATCGGTGCAGTGGCGATGGGCTTGTCGGCTCCCGCAAGCGCGGCGGACATGGCCGCGCGTCCCTACACCAAAGCCCCGCCGCCGGCGGTTGCCGCCATCTACGACTGGAGCGGCTTCTACATCGGCATCAACGGCGGCGGTGGCTCCAGCCACAAGTGCTGGGACTTCGTCACGCCCGCGACCGGCGTTCTCGTCGGCGAAGGCTGTCACAATGCAACAGGGGGCACCGTCGGCGGCCAGATCGGCTATCGCTGGCAGTCCGCCAATTGGGTGTTCGGTCTGGAAGGCCAGGGCAACTGGGCTGATTTCCGGGGCGACAACGTGAGCACCCTCTTCCCTGGTACCGCTTTGGTGACGGGTGATCGCAACCGTTCCCGCATCGACGCTTTCGGTCTCATCACCGGTCAGGTCGGTTACGCCTGGAACAACGTGCTGCTTTACGTGAAGGGCGGCGCCGCCGTCGTCGGTGACAAGTACGACATCTACGCTGCTGCGGGTACGCCCGGCGCGGGCGCGCTGCTGGCTTCGGCCCGGGAGACTCGCTGGGGTGGCACGGTCGGGGCCGGTCTGGAATTCGGCTTCGCCCCGAACTGGTCGCTGGGCTTTGAGTACGACCACATCTTCCTTGGCGATCGCACGATCGGCTTCACAACGCCTGCGGGTGCGGTATTCGGCAGCGACCGGATTCGCCAGGACGTAGACATGGGCCTGGTCCGCTTGAACTATCGCTGGGGCGGTCCGGCCATCGCAAGGTACTGATCGCGCTGGACATATCGCACTTCGAAGGCCGGCCTTGCGCCGGCCTTTTGCTGTGCAGTCCTCCGATATTAATCGGTCAATAACCGTTCCGATCGTTGTTGCTTTTGAGTGACACAACTTGCGGCTTCACTGGTGTAAGTACGGCATCAGTTGGGCAAGTGAGTCCGATGCCCTCCCTATCGTGGAAGGCACAATCAGAAACTGGGACTGGGATTAGTTGAAAATGAAAAAGGTTTTGTTGGCTTCGGCCTGTTTGTTCGCTCTCGCTGCCCCGGCTTCGGCCGCTGATCTCGCGGCGCGCCCCTACACCAAGGCCCCGGTGGCCATGGCTTCGGTCTACAACTGGACCGGCTTCTACCTCGGTATCGTCGGTGGCGGCGCTTGGGAAAATTCCTCGACCGACCCGAAGATGAAGGGCGGCTTCGTCGGCGGTACTGCCGGCTACAACTGGCAGACCGGCAATGTCGTGTTCGGCGTCGAGGCCGATGGTTCCTGGGCTGATGTCAGCGCGTCGGTCACCGGCCCCGTTGCCGTCCCCGGCTTCGGCCTCGTCAGCACCACCCTCAGCTCCAAAACCGATGCGATGGGAACCGTGCGCGGCCGCATCGGCTACGCCGTCAACAACGTCCTGTTCTACGGCACCGGTGGTTACGCCTGGATCGACAACAAGCTCAGCGTCAGCGCGCTCGGCGTGACCGTTTCCGACAGCAAGTGGCACTCCGGCTGGACCGTCGGTGCGGGCGTCGAAGCGTTCTTCGCTCCGCAGTGGTCGGTCAAGGGCGAGTACCTCTTTCGCAGCCTCGGCGGCGAGACCTACTTCTCGGGCGCCCTGCCCTCCGGCACGCTCGAGTTTCACACCGTGCAGGTCGGCGTGAACTATCACTTCGGGGGCCCGGTGGTCGCCAAGTACTGAGTTCAGTACTTAGCCCCAACGCCATCCGCGTTACGAAAGGCCGGCCTTGTGCCGGCCTTTTTGTTTTGTCGGGCACGTTGCCGCGCAGTTCCACCCTGCTCCTGCCAGATGCCGCCAGTGCGCCAACAATCCGTTGACGATTCGCAAGTCCCACTGGAAATCCGTCTCCGTTCTTCCTACGTTCGCTGACAACCCCATCGGCGCCGATCCCGGTTCCGGGCGAAGCGCGCCTTTTTTGTTGGCGCGATCGCGCGCCTTTGGGATTCCTTGAGGGCAACCCGGATGGATGAAGTGATCAAGGCGAAGCGCCAACAGCAGAACGTGGGATCAAACCTGCGCGCAATTACCATCCGTGGCGCGCGCGAGCACAATCTCAAGAACGTCGATGTCGAGATTCCCCGCGACAAGCTGGTGGTGTTCACGGGGCTGTCGGGCTCCGGCAAATCCTCGCTCGCGTTCGACACCATCTACGCCGAAGGCCAGCGCCGCTACGTCGAATCGCTGTCTGCCTACGCCCGCCAGTTCCTGGAGATGATGCAGAAGCCCGACGTCGACCAGATCGACGGCCTGTCGCCGGCGATCTCGATCGAGCAGAAGACGACGTCGAAGAACCCGCGCTCCACCGTCGGCACGGTGACCGAAATCTACGATTACATGCGCCTGCTGTGGGCGCGCGTCGGCGTGCCCTATTCGCCCGCCACCGGCCTGCCGATCGAGAGCCAGATCGTCTCGCAGATGGTCGATCGCGTGCTGGCGCTGCCCGAGGGCTCGCGCCTCTATCTGCTCGCGCCGGTCGTGCGCGGCCGCAAGGGCGAGTACCGCAAAGAGCTTGCCGAATGGCTCAAGAAGGGCTTTCAGCGCGTCAAGATCGACGGCGCCTTCCACGAGCTCGCCGAAGCCCCTGTTCTCGACAAGAAATTCCCGCACGACATCGACGTCGTCGTCGATCGCATCGTGGTGCGCCCCGACATCGGCCAGCGCCTCGCCGAAAGTTTCGAGACCGCGCTGAAACTTGCCGAGGGCCTCGCCGTCATCGAATTCGCGGATGCGCCGGCTGCGGCAGCATCCGCGGAAGAGAGGAAGAAGACCGCAAAGATCCACGACAAGAGCGGACCCGAGCGCATGCTGTTCTCGGAAAAGTTCGCCTGCCCGGTGTCCGGCTTCACCATCCCCGAGATCGAGCCCCGGCTGTTCTCGTTCAACAACCCCTATGGCGCCTGTCCCGCGTGCGGCGGCCTCGGCGTCGAGCAGCATGTCGACGAAGACCTCGTCATTCCCGACAAGGAGCTCGCCATTGGCAAGGGCGCGATCGCGCCCTGGGCCAAGTCTTCGTCGCCCTATTACATTCAGACGCTGACTGCGCTCGGCAAGCACTACAAGTTCACGCTGACCACCAAATGGAAGGATCTGCCCAAGAAGACGCAGAACGCGATCCTCCATGGCTCCGGCGAGGACGAGATCAAGTTCTCCTACGAGGACGGCGTCCGCTCCTACGACACCAAGAAGCCGTTCGAGGGCGTCATCACCAACATCAACCGCCGCTATCGCGAGACCGAGAGCGAGTGGGCGCGCGAGGAGCTGGCGAAGTATTTCCACGACGTACCCTGCGAGGCGTGCCACGGTTTTCGGCTCAAGCCCGAGGCGCTCTGCGTCAAGATCGGCGGCAAGCATATCGGCGACATCTCCGAGATGTCGGTGAAGGGCGCCGGCGCGTGGTTCGAGACCGTGCCGGAGGCGCTGAACACTCAGCAGAACGAGATCGCCGGCCGCATCCTCAAGGAGATCCGCGAGCGCCTTACCTTCCTGCTCGATGTCGGCCTCAACTACCTCACACTCTCCCGCTCCTCCGGCACGCTGTCCGGCGGCGAGAGCCAGCGCATCCGGCTCGCTTCGCAGATCGGCTCGGGCCTGACAGGCGTGCTCTACGTGCTCGACGAGCCCTCGATCGGCTTGCACCAGCGCGACAACGCGCGCCTGCTCGACACGCTCAAGAGACTTCGTGACCTCGGCAACACCGTGATCGTGGTCGAGCACGACGAGGACGCGATCCTGCTCGCCGACCACGTGCTCGACATCGGCCCCGGCGCCGGCATGCATGGCGGCAACATCATCGCCGAAGGCACGCCCGCCGAGATCATGCGCAACCCCAACTCGCTGACGGGCAAATATCTCACCGGCGAGCTCGAGGTCGAGGTGCCCGAGCGGCGCCCGCCGAACCATCGCCGCACCATCAAGGTGGTCAACGCGCGCGGCAATAACCTCAAGAACGTTACGGCCGAAATTCCGCTCGGCCTGTTCACCTGCGTCACCGGCGTCTCCGGCGGCGGCAAGTCGACGCTGCTGATCGACACGCTCTACAAGGCGATCGCCCGCAAGCTGAACAATGC
The DNA here is from genome assembly GCF_032917965.1 of Bradyrhizobium sp. BWC-3-1. Classification (NCBI taxonomy): domain Bacteria; kingdom Pseudomonadati; phylum Pseudomonadota; class Alphaproteobacteria; order Hyphomicrobiales; family Nitrobacteraceae; genus Bradyrhizobium; species Bradyrhizobium sp. BWC-3-1. Next base: position 4,530,550 of record NZ_CP136625.1, on the reverse strand, counting down.
CAGCGAAGGCGCCGCGCCGCACGACCGCATCGAGGGCCTCGAGCACATCGACAAGATCATCGACATCGACCAGTCGCCGATCGGTCGCACGCCGCGCTCCAACCCCGCGACCTATACCGGTGCCTTCACGCCGATCCGCGAATGGTTCGCCGGCCTGCCCGAGTCGAAAGCGCGCGGCTACGAGCCCGGCCGGTTCTCCTTCAACGTCAAGGGCGGCCGCTGCGAGGCCTGCCAGGGCGACGGCGTCATCAAGATCGAGATGCACTTCTTGCCCGACGTCTACGTCACCTGCGACGTCTGCAAGGGCAAGCGCTACAACCGCGAGACGCTGGAGGTCCTATTCAAGGGCAAGAGCATCGCCGACGTGCTCGACATGACCGTCGAGGAAGCGGCCGAGTTCTTCAAGGCGGTCCCACGTGTACGCGAGACGTTCCAGACGCTGCATCGCGTCGGCCTCGACTACATCCATGTCGGCCAGCAGGCCACGACGCTCTCGGGCGGCGAAGCCCAGCGCGTCAAGCTCGCAAAAGAGCTGTCAAAGCGCGCCACCGGCCGCACGCTCTACATCCTGGACGAGCCGACCACCGGGTTGCATTTCCACGACGTCAAGAAGCTGTTGGAGGTGCTGCACGAGCTGGTCGCGCAGGGCAACACGGTCGTCGTCATCGAGCACAATCTCGAAGTGATCAAGACCGCCGACTGGGTCATCGACCTCGGCCCCGAAGGCGGCGATGGCGGCGGCGAGATCGTCGCCTGGGGCCCGCCAGAGGACATCGCAAAAGCGCCGCGGAGCTATACGGGGAAGTTCCTGGCGCCGGTGCTGGCGAAGGCTCGGAAGCCGAAGCGGAGACGCGCGGCGAGCGAGGCGGCCGAGTAGGTTACGCCGCGGGAGCGGCCGACACATTGTCTGAGGGAGACTGAGTTTGCCTGCCGGACTTGTGCAAACCTATCGTGCGTTCGCCCACAATAATGCTTGGGCAAACCACCGGCTGCTCACCGCTTGCGCGGCGCTGTCTCAGGCCGACTTCGAAGCCGAGCGGACCGGCTTCTTTCCGAGCCTGCAACGCACGCTGAACCACATCCATGTCATCGACCTCTTCTATGTCGATGCACTGGAGGGCGGATGGTTGGGACCGGCAGCTTGGAAGAACGACGTGCCGCACCTTTCCCTTGCTGCGCTGAAGCCTGCGCAAGCCGCGATCGACAAGCGCTTGATCGCCATGTGCGATGCACTGACGCCCGAGATTCTCAACGGCATTGTGCGGATCAACCGCGACACGCGGGTCCAGGCCGAACGCCGCGACCGACTGCTCATGCATCTGTTCCAGCATCAAATTCATCACCGCGGACAAGCGCACGCCATGCTGTCCGAAACGAGCGTCGCGCCGCCTCAGCTTGACGAGTTCTTCGCCGAGGGAGAGGCGCCGCTCAGGGCCACCGAATTCGACCAACTCGGATGGACCGAGGAAACCGTGTGGAAAGCCTAGCGGTGTAGCTTCGTCTCCATGCCCTACTCCCTCGCCATCTTTGATCTCGACGGCACGCTGGCCGACAGCTTTCCGTGGTTCCTGCGCACCATCAACGACGTCGCCGATCGCTTCGGCTTCCGCCGCGTCGCGGACGAGGATATCGAGGGGCTGCGGCATGCTTCTTCGCGGGAGATTCTGAGCCGGCTCGAGGTGCCGCTGTGGAAGCTGCCGGCGATCGCGCGGCATGCGCGGCGACTGAAGGCGGAGGCTGCAGCGGAGATTTCGCTGTTTGCGGGGGTCGAGACAATGCTGCGGACGCTGGCGGAGAGTGGCGTGCAGCTCGCGATGGTGACGTCGGACAGCGAAGCCAATGCGCGCGAGAAGCTCGGCGATTGCGCGACGCTGTTCGCCCATTTCGATTGCGCGGCCTCGCTTTTCGGCAAGCCCGCGAAGTTCCGACGGGTCATCCGCCGCGCCGGCGTGGAGCCGGGCAAGGTCATCTCGATCGGCGACGAAGTGCGCGACATCGAGGCGGCGCGGACAGTGGGAATTGCCTGCGGAGCGGTGGGCTGGGGTTATGCGGCGCCGGCGGCGCTGCGGGCGATGGCGCCGGATCACATGTTTGATCAGATGGATGAGATTGTATGGACGCTGTGCCCCGGTGCCGTAGCCCGGATGAGCGAAGCGATATCCGGGAACGCCGGTGGATGAGGAGAGCCCCGTCCCGCATGTCGCTCCGCTCACGCGGGCTACACGCCCCTACTCCGTCCTGCGCAAGAATGCCCCAAACGCGCGCGGGCCGTCGCCGGTCTTGACCTCGCCGATCAGCTTCAGCTCGACCGCATCGATGATATCGAGCGTGTTGCTTTCCCAGCAGGCGACGATAATGCGCTTGCCGTCGGCAGCCGCGGCAATGCCTTCGGGATAATCGCCGACATTGATGCGCTTGAGCGGCTTCAAGGTCACCAGATCGAACACGCTGACAGTGCCGCCATACTGATCGGTGACGAAGCCGCGGCCCTGCGCCAGCGCCACCGCATAAGGGCGCATCCCGACCTGCACGCGGCCGGTCTCGGCCCCAGTGGCGATGTCGATCACGGAGACGTCGTTGGAGCCGACATTGGCCGTGTAGGCGCGCTTGCCCTCGGCATCGATGGTGACGCCGAACGGACGGGTGCCGACCTTGATGGTCGTCGTGCGCTGGCGCGTCGCGGTGTCGACCACCGACACACTGTCGTCGTCGCGGTCGGCCGAGAGCAGCAGCTTGCCATCCGGCGTTACCGCGAGCCCCGATGGCGAGGCGCCGACCGCAATGCTGGCCATGACGCTGCGCGAGGCCGCGTCGATCACCCGCACCGCCGCCGCATACCAGTCCGCGACATAGACGGTGCGGCCATCCGGCGCGACGGCAATGCCGAGCGGCCCGCCGCCGACCTCGATCCGCGCCGCAACCTGCCGCGTTGCTGCGTCCACCACCGTCACGGCTTTGGCATCCGGGCTCGTGACATAGGCAAAACGTCCGTCCGCGCTGACGGCGACGCCGGCCGGCTTGCCGCCGATCGGGATGGTCGCGACGCTGCGCGCCGTGGCGAGGTCCACGACCATCAGATCGTCGCTGAGCTGGTTGGTGACGAATGCCTCTTCGGCGAACACATGCGCGATGCCGGCCAGGCAAAAGCTGGCGGCGAGCGCCGCCAGGACCAGCGCCCGCACCGTCAGCTTCCGCTCTCGATCTTCTTCTTGAGTGCCTCGAGGCCCGCCTGGTACAGCCCCTTCACCGCCTTGACCGCGGCCTCGTCACTCAGCTCCGGCGGCGGCTCGTTGTTGGGAAAGCCACGATAGAACGCGCCGGCCCATTCCAGCGTCGAGCCCTTGCCGTCAGCGCTCGGCGTCACCGTCAATGTCGAGGAATAATTGGTGACCGGCAGCACCTTCACGTCCACATTGGTGATCCGGTAGGAATAGCTCATCGCGGCGGCGTCAAACTTGTAGAGCTCCTCGTCGACGGTCGCGCCTCCCGTCAGCGTCAGCTTTCGCGTCGCACCGATCTCGTTGCCCTTCTCGCCCTCGGTCTTGGTGACAGGTGGCAGCCAGCTCATGTCCTGGAAATTGCCCATTGCGGCCCACACCTTAGCCGGGGCGGCGTTGATCTCGATGGATTCGCGCACCTTCTGACGGGTCGGCCCGTGGGCCCAGGCCGATGTCGAAACCGGGCCAAACGCCGCCGTCAAAGCCACCGCGCCCGCGGCAATCAGCACCGCGGCCAGGACCGTGCGCCGTCCAATCGTCACCCTCATCTCGTTTCCTCATACGTGTCGTTGATCATGCGCGACTTGAAGCGCGCTGGAATCATGGTAGCGCATTTTGCGGCCGCGGGGAGACCCGTTCGTGGCCGCGTTGCGGCGGGGCCCGCGCGCGCCCCACAACCCCTTGCCGCCCCGGCGGGCAAAACACCAATAAGCGGGTCAATCACGGCGCTTAAAAATATTTCTCTTTATCCGCATTTCGGATTATCATATAAAGAGCCATCCCAACCCGGCCGAGGGGCGGATCGCGATCGTCACGAACGCGGGATGGGACGTGGTGGACGTGGGCCACACCGGCGCGAAGGCTTCGCAGGGCGGGCAACCGTGAGCGAAAGTGTCGCGCACACGACCGGTGCAGCCCTGCGTACGGCAAAATCGTGTGGTCCTGGCGCCCGGGGTCTGTGCGCCAAGTCTTGCGGTGATGCGTGCGGGCCGACCGGGCCGCAGCGTCAGCCATCCGCAAGGCGACGGGGGCAATAGTGCATCGCTCCCCGGGGAGATCACGACATAAGCCGTAAAACCACTGCGCAGGGAAGGCCGTGTGTTGGGCTTCACCTGTATGCCGCTGTGCAGCCTCTCGTAGCGCAACCTTCGCACAGTGGACCGTGGGTGCCAGCCGGCACCCGGCCTTCCCTGCGCCCTCGGCATTTTGGGGGCAAAGAATGCCGCAAAGCTCGGGCCGCACAGGCCGCGAGAATGCGAAACCGCGCGTATCACGTGAATAGCAATGCCAGATGACTTCGGGCTCTCGTGCCCCGGACGCGGCGCAGCGCCCCTCCGGCGATGCGCCGCAGAGCCGTGACCCATCCTGCGGCAGAATGCACGGCTTCTGGATCCCGGCTCAACGCCACACCGCCGTAAGCGCGTTTACGCGCGTCTTCGACGCGCTATGGCGCTGCGTCGCGTTCGGGACGAGAGCCATTCCGATCGATCTCTTGATCGGGACATATCCGGAACGCAACCCTCACGAAAGCTGTATCTGAGAAACATGCAGCAACAAAACCCGATATGCCTCGCGAGGGCAAACTTGAATCTGGGATCGCGGTCCGAAATGGCCTTGGAGAACCTGGCTCTGAGACAGTTTGCCGGCATGAGGCCAGCCCACCTCGCGACCCCGCAATGATTGACGGACGTCCGGGACCGTAGGAGTGCGCGATGGTATCAACGTATCTCAGTTACAGCTACATCACGCGCAATCTCAAGCAGTCCCTGACGCGGGTCGAACAGCAACAGGACGTAGCGCGAGAGGCCGCCTATTACAAAGCCCACATCGGCAAGGTGAAGTCCGTCGACGACTTCATGAAAGACTATCGCCTTTATCATTATGCAACGAAGGCGTATGGCCTGGAAGACATGGCCTACGCCAAGGCCTTCATGAAAAAGGTGCTGGAGAGCGACCTCTCCGACGCAAACAGCTTTGTCAACAAGCTGGTCGACAAGCGTTACCGTGAGTTCGCCGCCGCGTTTTCCTTCAATGGCAGTGCCACGCCGGTGGCGCAATCGGAGAACCAGACCGACGAGATGATTGGTCTGTACACGGCGACCAGGAAAAGCCAGGTCGATGCACTTGCCGGCGATTCGAATTACTACAGCGCCGAAATCGGTAACATCAGCAGTGCAGACCAGCTCCTGAACAACGACCGTCTTCGCAACTATGTCTATTCGGCGTACGGGATCGATCAAAGCAAGTGGTCGCGTGACACCATAAGCCAGGTCTTGCGCAGCGATCCATCCGATCCCAACAGCTACGTCAACACCACTTTCGCTTCTCAGCTAAGTGGCCTCAACGCCGACCTTGCTCAGGCCCGATCGGATGTCACCGCGGCCAATTCAAGGATCGCCGACTACACCGCCCAACTATCGCAACCGGGCGCGAACGTGACCCAGTTGAACGTCCAGATTCTGGTCGAAAAGCATCATTTGGAGTCATATGCGAGCAGCATTTCTAGCCTTAGCGAGCAGATAGAGACGATTGGCGGGTTCGTCGACCTGGCCGGTGCGTTCGAATTTTCCTCCGACGGGTCGCTTCCGTCAGGTGTGTCGGCGCAGACTGCTGCAAATGTCACGATCACGAAACAGAAGTTCGACGACAGCAAGTCCGCCGTCTATTCGGCGGCGAGCCCGTTGAACGAAGCTTTTGCAATCAGGCAATTTAGAACTGCCATCCTCAAGATCAATTCAGTCGAGGCGTTCGTATCGACACCGGGCGTGTATGAATTTGCGCTGGGAGCTGTCGGCCTCGAGCCCGCGAACGTCTCGCCGGCGACTGTCAAGGCCGTGCTCGAAAGCGACATCAACGACCCCAAAAGCTACGTCTATACCCTCAAGGACAATCGATATTTGGAGCTGGCACGCGCCTTCAACTTCGACGCAAAAGGCAATCTGACCACCCCCTTGGTGGCTCAGGACTCGGCTGAAGTCCTCCAGATCGCCAAGGACTACGTCATTGGAGCGGTGAAGAGCGCCAGCACGGCGACTCCCCAGCAGCAGGCCGCAGTTCGGGCACAGGCCACGAAGGATGCGTCGGAATATCAGCAGGCCATCGCCGGCATCGACAGTGTTTCCGATCTTCTCGCAAACAGGCCGATGGTCGATTTCATTCTCTTGGCCAAGGGTCTGGATCCCAGGAAGGTCAGCACCGAATTTCTCAAGAAGATCTTCAGCTCCGACCTGAACGATCCAAAGAGCTTCGCGAACACCGAGAGCGATCCTCGCTTTGCCGAAATCGTGGCGTCGTTCAATTTCGACAGTAAAGGCAACGTCGCGCGTCTTCCGATGATGGGTCCGCAAAAGCGGGATCAGTTTCGGGAAACACAAGCGAACTATGTCGAGCAAAGCCTGGAGCAGCAGCAGGGCGATGCCAATCCCGGCGTGCGCCTTGCGCTCTATTTCCAGCGAAAGGCGGGGGACATCACGTCCGCATACGACATCCTTGCCGACAAGGCTCTTTCGGAGGTGTTCAGGACCACTTTCGATTTGCCTGACTCGATGGCGGCGATGCCGATCGATCAGCAGGCCAAGTTCGTAGACAGATTCATGAAGATCAAGGATCTGTCCGATCCCGCGAAGGTGACAAAGCTGTTGAGCCGTTTCTCCGCCATGTATGACATCAGAAACAGCCAGAGCACCGGCCAGGGTCAATCCCCCCTGCTCAACCTGTTTCAGGGATCCAGTTCGGGGATCAGTGACTCCACATACTTGGCCATCGCCAAGCTGCGCACCCGCTGATGATCGCTCGCCGATACTAGCCCAACACCTCGAGCACCAGCTCCATGGTCATCAGCACGGGATTGTCGCCACGGATCAGACGGCCCTCCGCTATGCCGCCAGTGTAGTCGATCAGGGCGACATCGAGTGCGGCTTCGAGGGCGCCGGAGGAGCCGGCCGCAATCGCGCCGCCGGTTACCGCAAGCTCGGTCGCGAAGGGCTCAGTCACGCCGCCATGGGTGAAGCGCGCCCCAATGGTCGAGCCGACACCGCCATGGATCCTCGCGCGCGCGATGCCTTGCGCGCGGCAGAAGTCTTCGAGACAGCCCGCGAAATCCTGATTGGGGCGCAGCCGCAGCGCGAAAGCGCGGCTGGTCGTGCGTGCGCCGGTGCTCGCAGCCGCCACGGGCCCGAACAGCTTGAAATTGGTCTCGGGATCTGGCTCTGCGGCGAACATCGCACCATCGATGCCGAAGGCCTCGACCTCGAACGGCTCGGCGACATCGGTCGCGTCCGGCAGCATGTGGCCACCACCGGCGCGGCCATCGGCCTCCGTCCACAGCCCATGGCAATGAAAGAACGGGGCGCCATCGCGCATGCCCAGCGTCATGCTGCCGAGCCTGGTGCGCGTCACGCCGCTTGGCCGGAATGTGTCGCTATAAAACGCGGCGTTCTCGCTGGTCTTCGACAGCGCCGGCATGACATAGCCGAACGGCCCGAGCGCGCCGCGCTCGAAGCTGAGCACGCCGCCGGCAAATCCCTCCGCGGCAAAACCGCGGCGCGCGGCTTCCAGCAGCGGCAGACCTGCTTGAAGCGTGAAGGAGAAAGCGCGTCCCCTCGCCTCCGCCCATTGGATGCGTTCGGCGATCGGCGCGCCGGGCTGCTTGATGCTGCGCATGACCTTCGCTCAGCCTGCCCGTGTCTTGTCGAGCTCGAGCAGCCCGCGAGCCTCGAGCTCGTCGCGAACCATCCGTTTGGGAATTTTGCCGTAGCCGGATTTCGGCAAGGCCTCCCAGAAGAAGAACCGCTTCGGCATCTTGTAGCGCGGCACCTTGGGGCTGAGGAATGCCGCCATCTCCGCTTCGCTCACCGGCTTCGCGCCCTCGCGGGCGACGCAGACGGCAACGCCGACCTCGCCCCAGGTCGCATCGGGTACGCCGAGCACCGCGACCTCGCCGACGCAAGGATGGGTCAGAATCTTCTCCTCGATTTCGCGCGGATAGATGTTGGAGCCGCCGGAAATGTACATGTCGGAGGCTCGTCCCGTGATGTAGACGAACCCCTCCTCGTCCATGTGGCCGAGATCGCCAGTGCGGAACCAGCCGTTGCGGAACGCCTTCGCATTGGCTTCGGGAGTGTCATAGTAGCCGGCCAGCACCGCGGGGCCGATTACGCAGATCTCGCCGCTCTGGTTGGCGCCGAGTTCACGGCCCTCGTCGTCCTGGATCGAGACCTGCATGCCGGTACGCTCGAAGCCACAGGTGCCGATCTTCGCGTGCGGCCCGTCCTCGGGGTCATGCAGCGCTGCCGGCAGCACGGTGATGTTGCCGGTCACCTCGCCGAGGCCGAAATACTGCACGATCACCTTGCCGAGCTTCCTCAGCGCAGCCTTCTGGTCCTCGCGATACATCGGCGCACCCGCATAGATCACATGGCGCAGCGAGGAATGATCGTATTTGTCGGCGGCGGGATGCTCGACCATCATCTTCAGAATGGTCGGCACCACGAAGAGATTGCTGACGCGATGCGCCTCGATCAGGCGGAACGCCTCGTCAATGTCGAATTTCTCCGTCGGCAGCAGCACGGTGCACACGCCGCGCGCGGTCTGCACCAGCTGATGCACGCCGGCGCCATGCGACAGCGGCGCCACCACCAGGGAGGCATCTGCTTCGGTGACGCCGGGCGTGAGATCGGCGAGATGGTTGGTGACGACAAAACCCATCTGACCGTGGGTGAGCACCGCAGCCTTGGAGCGGCCGGTGGTGCCCGATGTAAAGAAGAACCAGCAGGGATCGTCGTGCTCGACTGCGACGTTCTCGACCACCGTGCCGGCGCGCGACGCGACGGCATCCGCAACCGACGTCTCGGCAAACGGCGCCCGACCGTCGATGCTCCAGGTGAATTCCAGCGCGCCACCGCTTACGGCCGCGGCGTGCTCGGGAAAATCGACATGGCACAGAAACGCCTTCGCGCCGGAGGCCTGCGCGAGATAGGCGACCTCGTCCGGCATCAGGCGGAAATTGGTGGGTACCCAGACCGCGCCAAGCCGAAACGCGGCGAACATCGAAAAGAACATCTCGTCGCCGTTCTTGGAATGGACGAGGATGCGGTCGCCCTTCGCGATGCCCCGCGCCGCGAGAGCGGCTGCCAGCGCCGAGACCTGCGCGTCGATCTCGCGCCATGTCCAGGATCTGTCGCCCCAGACGAAACCGGGACGCGCCCCATGCCGCCGCGCGTTCTGGGTCAGCATGTGAGCGAGATTCATGACGCGGCGGGACATGCGCAGGGGCTGCATCGGGCTTCCTCTTCGGCGGCGGACGGCACGCGAGCCGCCCGCTCATTACGCCCATTTATCGCCATCGCCAGGACCCCTGCAAGGTTGCCGGGCGCAGCGCAGCCCATCCAACCGTTCAGGAAATTTTAAACATGATCGGCGCAACCTCGTTCAGTTCTCGCGTAAAGAGTGCCGCATCATGGTCAAAGCGCCCGCCCTCCTCCTGTTATCGCTGGCGCTTGCCGGATGTGCCGTGGGCCCACAAGCGCACCTCGCCTCCGATCCCGCCTTCAAGCCCGCGCGCTATGCCTGGGACGGCGCCGGCGAAAATCCCAATCACCCGCGCGCTGCTTCAGAACCAGCGCGCGCGGCCCGATCCGAGCGCAACAGGTCGCAAGCCGCGCTTCAGCCCTATTCAAAGGAATGGTGGCAGGCGAAGGATGGCATCGAGGAGGAACGGGACGCCAGGGTCAACCGTTCCCTCGTCATCTGCCAGGGATGCCTGCGCCCGCAGGCGCAGCCGGAGGATTCCAGGCTCGCCAAGGCGACCGATTGAAGCATCCGGGCGATCAGGCCTAGGAAGAGATCCAACGCCGGCGTTGCGAGAAGCGGCGGGGGGCTACAACGCCCCGAGCTTCCATAACGACTCCTGCGCCGTCGGCAAGCCCGGATTCAATTCCAGGCTGAGCGGGACACGCAGTTTCCGGATATCTCCCCTGCGGCAACCACTCTTGCTCGCACCTTGGCAAGGACCGGTTGAGGCGCCTAGATCAGAGGCAAGCAGCATGTCGGAAGGATTTTTGCATGGCGCCGTCGGTACGGGATAACAATGACAGAAGCCGCTTCGAGCTCGATGTCGGCAGCGAAATCGCCTTCGCCAATTACCGGCTGACGCCGGCGGCGGTGATCATCACCCACACCGAGACGCCGCGCGCGCTGCGCGGCCGCGGCATCGGCTCCGAGCTGGTCAAGGGCGCGCTGGAATTGATCCGGCGCGACGGCAGGAAGGTGATTGCCGGTTGCGGTTTCGTCGTCGATTATCTCGACAGGCATCCGGAAGATGCGGATCTCGTCGCCTGAATGCAAAAGGGCCCGCGCGATCGCGAGCCCTTGGATTGCGACCGGGCGATCGGTCAGTGCTTGATCTCCGGCGGCAGCTTGCCGCCATTGGCGGCGAGCTTGGACATCACCTGCTTGTGCAGCCAGACGTTCATGGTCGCGGAATCGTTAGTGTCGCCGCTGTAGCCGAGCTCCTTGGCGAGGTCCTTGCGCGCAGCGAGGCTGGAATCGATGTCGAGCGCCTTCATCAGATCGACGATCGAGGTGCGCCATTCCAGCTTTTCGCCCTTGTGCGCAGCGGCCGCCGCGTCGACGATCGAGGCAACGTCCACCGTCGCCGCGGATCCGCTCGGCGCGGCCCCTGCGGGCGCGCTGCCCGACGGTGCGCTGCCTGCGGGCGCGGCGGAAGCTGGCTGGCTACCGAAGATCGCGCCCATAATTTTCCCGAAAATGCTCATGTCTGCTCCCCGAAAAGGACCCGCTGGAAGGGCCTTGAGTGGCACTTATAGACCAAGTTGCGTCGTTGCGCCCGCCAAAGTTCCGCGAACAAGCACGCAGCATCAGCTTATCTGCGGCGAAATAACGACCGAATGACACTGTAGAGATTGCACCGCGGCATCGAATCTCACCCAAGCGTGAGGGACAGGACTCGCAAATGGGCGTACGGTTGACGTTCAGTTCGCGATGCTATCCGGAATTCGCGTCTGGTTGGGGATCGCGAAACTCAGAATAGCGGCCGCTTGCGCCGTTGCTGGCGCCAGATGCGGCCGCATGGCAAGGGAGCTAGCGACCATGGCCACACTCTACCCGGGCAATGTCCCGTCCATGGCCCAGACCGCCGAAGCGGCTGGACCGGTGATCCGAACCATCCAACTCTCCGATCTGCAGGATGCGCTCAAGCGCGGCTGGGACGATTTCAAGGCGGTGCCGAGCCACGCCATCATCCTCTGCGTGATCTATCCTGTGCTGGGCCTCGTGCTCGCCCGCGTGGTGATGGGTTATTCAGTGTTGCCGTTGTTGTTCCCGCTGGCCGCAGGCTTCGCGCTAATCGGCCCGTTCGCCGCTCTCGGTCTCTACGAGCTCTCCAGCCGGCGCGAGCGCCATGAGGAGGCCAGCGCCTGGGATGCCATGGAGGTGCTGCGTTCGCCCTCGTTCGGCGCCATGCTCGGTCTCGGCGCGCTGCTGCTGGCCCTGTTCGTGACCTGGGTTGCGACCGCGCAGGCAATTTATGTCGCCGCTTTCGGCTATGAAGGCGCATCCGGGATCTCGGATTTTCTGACGCGCGTGCTCACGAGCCGGCAAGGCTGGTGGCTGATCGTGGTCGGCTGCGGCACCGGCTTCCTGTTCGCCCTTGCCGCGCTGTGCATCAGCGCCGTGTCGTTCCCGCTGATGCTTGACCGCCATGCCGGCGCGTTCGAGGCCATGGTGACGTCACTGCGCGTCGTCGCGAAGAACCCGGTGCCGATGGCGGCCTGGGGCCTGATCGTGGCCGTCCTGCTGGCGCTGGGCACCATTCCGGCCTTCCTCGGCCTTGCCGTGGTGGTCCCCGTGCTCGGCCATGCCACCTGGCATCTCTACCGCAAGGTGATCGCGGCCGATCCGGGCGCGCGTCCGGTGCCGCCTCCGCCGCATCGTGCACGCAAGCCGGCCGCCGACTTCCCCGCCAACCTCTTCCCCTGGCGCAATCGGACCGACGCCTGACGATATCGTGACATGCGATCCTGCCCCGGTGCGGGCAGGATCGCGCACTGTCATACGCCTTGCTTTGGCCGCGGTTTCCATCGAGATTGCGCGCGCCGTTCAGATCACTTCACGGAATTTATTTGCTCGAATGACCCCGACGATTTCTCGTCTCGCCCTCGCAGCCTTAGCCATCACCGCGTCCATCCTATCCGCTCAGCCAGCGCTCGCCGCTGTTGCCTGCGGTTCAGGCAATTTCGACGCGTGGCTTGCAGACTTCAAAACGGACGCCGCGGCCAAGGGCGTCTCGCAACAGGCCATTTCCGCCGGGCTCGCCGGTGTGACGCTCGATCAGAACGTGCTCAACCGCGACCGCTCGCAGAAGGCCTTCAGCCAGACCTTCGAGGAGTTTTCCGGCCGCATGGTGCCGCCGCGCCTGACGCGCGGCTCCAACATGATGAAGCAATACGGCTCGGTGCTGTCGCGTATCGAGCAGACCTACGGCGTGCCTGGCGAGGTGCTGGTCGCGATCTGGGGTCTCGAGACCGATTTCGGCGTCAATACCGGCAAGTTCGCGACCATCCGCTCATTGGCGACGCTGGCCTATGACTGCCGGCGCTCCGAGCAGTTTCGCGCCGAGCTGTTGGATGCGCTCCGCATTGTCCAGCGCGGCGACCTCGCACCGGCCGACATGAAGGGCGCCTGGGCCGGCGAGCTCGGACAGACCCAGTTCATGCCGTCGTCATGGATGAAATACGCCGTCGATTTCGACGGCAATGGTAAGCGCGATCTCCTGCACAACGCCCCTGACGTGCTCGCCTCCACCGCGAACTATCTTGCCGGTTATGGCTGGCAGAAGGGTAAGGATTGGCAGCCGGGCAGTCCGAATTTCGCGGTGCTGCAGCAGTGGAACAAGAGCGAGGTCTACTCGAAGACCGTCGCCTATTTCGCCACCCAGCTCGCGCGCGCCCCTTAGATGAGATGCTTGCAGGACAAAAGCGTAGGGCCGATCGCTCGGCGACCGGCCCTCTCCTAATGCGTTCCTGAAGTTCCTATCTGCCCATGGTGGCGTGCATCGCTTTGTTCAGATGCGCGCCGCACGCACCCATTTTGCCGTTGAGCAGCGAGTCCTGCGCGGCCGCGATCTCCTTCTGCGCGACGAACTTGCCGTCACCATCGGCCATGTTTTCGATCGCGGTCTCTGTCTTCTCCAGATTGGCCGAGCTGCAGCCGCCGGCGGCGTGCTTGGCGGCCTGGGCCGGCGTGACGGCGAACGCAACGGCGGCAATTGCGATAACCCCGAGTAACTTCGTCATGACGTTACCTTCCTTCTCTTGTTCTTGGGCCAGAGCCAGCGACATTGCCGGAATCTGCGACATCACCTTCCTCCGGGTGCGGCAACTTGACGCAATGAATTCCCCGCGAGAATTGCGTGATGTTGCGCGGCGCGCAGAGCTGCATGCAAAATTTCTGATTTTCATTACACGCTTGTAATCAACGCCACACGTTCAGCGTGTGTGCACTGCGAGCGGGGACGGTTGTGGCTAACCAAGCGGGATAGTCCTGACTCGCCGCCCTTCGTCATGTGGATCCGCTGCAACCAGGCGAATCGCTGGCGAGAGTTGGCAAAAGTGTACGCACGCGCCAAGTAATGAGTATAAGTTCATTAGAATCATGCGATTCTCGCATGTGAGACTTGGTTATAGAAGCTAGTCGATCCGCTTGCGGACAAGAGCAAAGCGACTTATTGCGCTCCGAACGGAACCGACTAGCCCATAGCAAATCCGTGAATTCACGGGACTTCAGACCTGTGCTCCCTGTTCCGCCTACGCTTTGGGCGGGAGTGCTTTCGGGTTAATCGTCCGTTACCAGCGCCATGCATTCAGCGCTTAGCTGCATCGCAGCATCGGAACTTTCGCACTGCACCACTCTCACCTATATTCATTTCAACGATGAGGCTCGGGCAAGAGCTGAATCGAACTACAGGAGATTACCAATGCTGCTCTCGCTCATCCGCATGATCCAAGCTTTCCGGGACTATCAGCGCAATGTTGCCGAGCTGTCCCAGCTCAGCGATCGCGAGCTTTCCGATATCGGCCTCGATCGCTCGGACATCCCGCGCGTTGCCGCCGGTCAGTATCAGGGCTGATATCGTTCAGCCCTGAACCGGACGGACCGATAGCGCCCGCCTCGTGCGGGCGTTGTCGCATCCGGAGGCAGAAAACTCGATCTCGGCGATTCCACTGATCGCCGAAAAGCGCTACCTGTCCGCCCCATGACAGGACCCCAATCAAATACCGTGCACGTGATCGGCGCAGGCCTTGCCGGCTCCGAAGCCGCCTGGCAGGTGGCCAAATCCGGCGTGCCCGTGGTGCTGCACGAGATGCGGCCGACCCGCATGACCGAGGCACACCGCACCGATGGGCTTGCCGAGCTCGTCTGCTCCAATTCGTTCCGCTCGGACGATGCCGCCAACAACGCCGTCGGCCTGCTGCATGCCGAGATGCGCCGCCTCGATTCGCTGATCATGCGCGCAGCCGACGCCAACCAGGTACCCGCCGGCGGCGCGCTGGCGGTGGACCGCGACGGCTTCTCGGCGGCCGTCACCAAGGCGCTGAACGATCATCCGCTGATCGAGATCGCCCGCGGTGAGGTCGCAGGCCTGCCGCCGGCCGAGTGGAGCAACGTCATCGTTGCGACCGGCCCCCTCACTTCGGCGCCGCTGGCCGATGCGATCCGCGAGTTGACCGACGAGAACGCCCTCGCCTTCTTCGACGCGATCGCGCCGATCGTGCATCGCGAATCCATCGACATGTCGGTGGCCTGGTTTCAGTCACGCTACGACAAGGTCGGTCCCGGCGGCACCGGCGCCGACTACATCAACTGCCCGATGACAAAGGAGCAGTATGACGGCTTCGTCGCAGCGCTGGTCGCCGGCGAGAAGACCGAGTTCAAGGAATGGGAGACCAACACGCCCTATTTCGACGGCTGTCTGCCAATCGAGGTCATGGCGGAACGCGGCCCCGAGACTCTCCGCCATGGACCGATGAAGCCGGTCGGCCTCACCAATCCGCACGATCCCACCACCAAGGCCTACGCGATCGTGCAGCTGCGCCAGGACAACAAGCTCGGCACGCTCTACAACATCGTCGGCTTCCAGACGAAACTGAAATACGGCGAGCAGCAGCGCATCTTCCGCACCATTCCGGGGCTGGAGAAGGCCGAATTTGCTCGCCTCGGCGGCCTGCATCGCAACACCTTTCTCAACTCGCCAAAGCTGCTCGACGGCCAATTGCGCCTGCGCGCGCAGCCGCGGCTGCGCTTTGCCGGCCAGATGACGGGCTGCGAGGGCTATGTGGAATCCGCCAGCGTCGGCCTGATTGCCGGTCTCTATGCGGCAGCGGAGGTGCGCGGCGAGACGCTTGCGAGTCCGCCGGTCACGACTGCGCTCGGATCCCTGCTCGGCCACATCACCGGCGGCCATATCGAGACCATCGAGCCCGGCACGCGCTCGTTCCAGCCGATGAACATCAATTTCGGCCTGTTCCCGCCGCTCGCCAGCGCACCGACGAAGAAGCCCGACGGAAGCCGGCTGCGCGGGAACGAGAAGACGGTGGCCAAAAAGCAGGCGATGAGCGCGCTGGCGCTCGCCGATCTCGATCGCTGGATCGCCGATCACCTGCGCATTGCCGCCGCGGCGTGAGTTTTCGATGAACCTTCCCAAAGACGACGCCGCAACACTCTCGGCGCGCTGGACCGAGGGCGTGCTGCTCAAGCGCGACGTGTTCTCGACCGTCGAGCGCGGCCGATTCCGCGACGATGACGGCGAGGTCGACGCGGTGCTGCGCCGCCTCGACGAGGTGCCGTGGTGGTCATTCCTTTTGGCGCGCCACCTGTTCGCCCGCGAGAAGCATGCGCTGGCACTCGCTAAGGGACTCGATGTCGGCCCGGAGCTGCTGTGGGCCGGACGCCGCGCGCTGGTGCGCAGCTTCGTCGATGGTGTCGCGCTGCATCTGGCGAAACCGCATGGCGACCTCGCCTATTTTCGCTCGGCGAAGGCCGCGCTGCGACGGCTGCGCCGCGCCGGAATCTGCCACAACGATCTTGCCAAGGAACAGAACTGGCTGGTCGGCCGCGACGGTCGCGCCTATGTGACCGACTTCCAGCTCGCCGCCTGCTTCGACCGTCGCGGCCGGCTTTACCGGATCCTGGCCTATGAAGATCTCCGGCATCTGCTCAAGCACAAGCGATCCTACGCGCCCGAGGCGCTGACGCCGCGCGAGCGCAAGATCCTGGCGAAGAAGTCGTTCGCCGCCAGCCTCTGGCTCGCCACCGGCAAGAAGGTCTATCGGGCAATCACCCGCGGCCTGTTCAACTTCACCGACCGTGAAGGCGGCGGCCGAAGGCTCGTCAACGACGCGCCGGTGCTGGCAGAATTGATCCGCAAGAACCCCGCCGTGCGCGACACCGCCATCGTCGCCTTTGCCGACCGCCGCTCCGGTGTCGGCCTCTATGCCTTCGTCGAAGCCGATCAGGCCGCGCTCGAAGGCCAATTGCGCAACGAGCTCACCGTTGCCAAGGGGCCAAAGCCGCCGGAACACATCCAGGTCGTGCACGCACTGCCACGCAATCCGGACGGCAAGCCGCGCACGGAGATCCTGCAACTGGTCGCCATGAACCAGCTCGACCTGATCGAGCCGATGATGAAGAACGACCAGGACCGTGCTTTCCTCAAGGACATCCTGGAGCAGCGCAAGAACCTGCGCGACCGCTTCAATTTCGAGGCCGACCTGCCGGCGAGCTAACGTGGATCACGCCTTGAAGCGTCCACATTGGCGATAGAGAAGCGATCCGATAATTCGAACTTGGTGGGGGGACTTGGCGGGGTCATGGGCACTCGGGGGTACATGATGCATCGCGTGGTTGGCGGCCTGATCGCTAGCCTTCTGCTGCTCGCCACCACGTCCGCAATGGCCGAGTCCCCCGCCGAGCTGATCTCGAGCTTCCGCCTCAAGCATGGTGAGGTCCGCGTCGTCCGCGATTCGACCCTCGACCGCATCGCCATGGACCAGGCGCGCGCGATGGCGACGAAGGACGACCTCAGTCACGACGCCCTCGGCCCGTTCAACCGCCGGGTCGCACCGGCCGGCGCAGGCCGCGCCGCCGAGAACATCGCCTACGGCTACGACAATTTCGAGAAGACCCTCGGACAGTGGATCGACTCGTCGGGACACCGCAAGAATCTGCTGCTGCACAACGCTTCCCGCGTCGGGATCGCGAGCGCGAAAAACGCTAGCGGCAAGCGCACCTATTGGGCAATGGTGATCGCCGGCGACTACGAGCCGAAGGGCAAAGGCAAAGGCAAGAAAGACGGGGAGCCGCTGGTTGCGGTGAAGCGCGAGGCTGCGCCCGCCAGCAAGCCAAAATCCAGCGGCTGCCACATCAAGCTGCTCGGCCTTTGCATCTGAGACCAAGCTTGGCCATCTTGTTCGCATCCCTCGACGCGTTTAATCCATGCACGAGGATCGCGAGACGCGGAGGCATGGATGATGGATATCGACCGAATTCGTCGCGACACGCCGGCTGCCTCTCGGCTCGCCTATCTCCACAACGCGGGCGCAGCGCTGATGCCGGCGCCGGTTGTTGCGGCGATGAAGGAACACATCGATCTGGAGAGCGAGATCGGAGGCTATGCTGCCGCCGACCGCGAGGCGCGCCGACTTGTATCCGTTTACGGCTCGGTCGCCCGCCTCCTGAACGCCGCGCCCGATGAGATCGCCCTCATGGAGAACGCGACGGTTGCCTGGCAGATGGCTTTCTACGCGCTTCCATTCAGCAAGGGCGACCGGATCCTGACCGCCGAGGCGGAGTACGCGGCCAACTATGTCGCCTTTCTTCAGGTCGCCAACCGAACAGGCGTCGCGATCGACGTCGTGCCGAGCGATGCCAGCGGCGAGCTCGACGTCGACGCGCTCGAACGCATGATCGATGAGCGCGTGAAGCTGATTGCGATCACCTGGGTTCCGACCAATGGCGGGCTGGTCAATCCGGCTGCAGCCGTCGGCAAGATAGCGCGGGCGCACGGCATCCCCTATCTGCTCGACGCCTGCCAGGCAGTCGGACAGATGGTGGTCGACGTCGAGGCCATCGGCTGTGACATGTTGTCGGGGACCGGGCGTAAATTCCTCCGCGGCCCGCGCGGCACCGGCTTTCTCTACGTCGGCCGAAAAATGCTGCAGCGGCTCGAACCGCCAATGATCGATCACTTCGCCGCACCCTGGGTCTCCCGGGACGCTTTTCGGCTGCGTGACGATGCGCGCCGTTTTGAGACCTGGGAGAACAACTACGCAGCCCGGCTTGGGCTCGGCGCGGCTGTCGATTATGCCCTCGATATCGGGATCGGCCCGATCGAGCGGCGTTGCCGCATGCTGGCGGACCGCCTCCGGGGCGGCCTTGCATCCATTCGCGGCATCAGAGTTCGCGACCTCGGACGCGCTCCGGGAGCCATCGTCAGCTTCACGGTGGAAGGGTACGAGGCGGAAGCGGTCGTCAGCGACGCGGCCGCAGCCGGCATCACGATCGGTGCCTCAGATCCGTCGAGCACGCGCATCGATGCCGAAATCCGCTCGCTGCCGCCGGTGGTGCGCGCCTCCCCGCACTACTACAATACGGACGCGGAGATCGATCGGCTGATCGTCCATTTGGCGGGTTTGACGCGGCGATAGCGGCGATCATGCACGCTCAGGTACAGCGCGCACTCAATCCGGATGCGCCAAGCTTCGCCATGACCTCGTCGAGATGGGCGCTGTCGCGGGTTTCAATCACCAATTGCAGCAACGTCGCCTTGGCCGGAAGATCCGAGAACGTGCGCTGGTGCGAGACCTCGATGATGTTGGCGCCGGCCTCGGCCAGCAGTGCCGCGACCGCAGCCAATTGGCCGGGCCTGTCGGGAATGTCGAGCGACAATTGGGTGAGCCGCCCCTCGCGCGCCAACTCGCGGGTCAGGACCGATGCGATCAGACGTGTGTCAATATTGCCCCCGCTCAGCACCAGCCCGACCTTCTGACCGGCGAAACGGGACGGGTCGGACATCAGCGCGGCGAGGCCAGCGGCACCGGCGCCTTCGACGACCGTCTTCTCGATCGAGATCAGGGTCGCCACCGCGCGCTCGAGCTCGGCTTCGTTGACGAGCGCAATGTCGTCGACAAGGCGGCGGACGATTTCGGTCGTGATGTTGCCGGGCGACTTCACCGCGATGCCTTCCGCGAGTGTGTCGCCACGTGCCGGCAAATTGCCGTCATGGATGGCATTGTACATCGAGGGGTAGAGCCAGGGCTCGACGCCGAGGATCCGCAGCGACGGCTTGATCGATTTCGCGGCAATGGCGATCCCGCTGATCAGGCCACCGCCGCCGATCGGGACGACCAGCGTATCGAGCTCCGGCACGGCCTCGAGAATTTCCAGCCCGACCGTGCCCTGCCCTGCGATGACAAGCGGATCGTCATAGGGATGGACGAAGATCATGCCATGGACTTCGCCGTGGCTGCGCGCATACGCGGCCGCCTCCTCCAGCGTGGCGCCCGTCACCACCACCTCGGCGCCGTGATGCCTGGTGTTCTCGACCTTCACCATGGGCGTGCCGACCGGCATGACGATAGTGGCGGGAATGCCGAGCCGCTTGGCGTGATAGGCGACGCCCTGCGCGTGGTTACCCGCCGACATCGCGACGACGCCCCGCGCGCGCTCCTCCGGCGTCAGCGCCTTGAGGCGGTTGAGCGCGCCGCGCTCCTTGAACGAGGACGTGAACTGGAGGTTCTCGAATTTCAGCCAGATGTCGCAGCCGCAGATATTGCTCAGCGTGCGGCTGTAGCTACAGGGCGTCTCGACGACGGCGCCGCGGATCGTCTCGGCGGCGGCATGGATGTCGGCCGGTACGACCGGAAGGCCGCCCAGATCGGAAGATATGGTTTGGGACAACTCAGCCATAGGACAGCATAGAGCATTTGCCCGGCTCCGGCGATAAGCCAACCGCTATTTGGTAAATTCCCGCGAACGTGAAGCCCGCCACAGCGTCCACAGCGTACGCAGCCGCGATGACGGTTGCGGCGTAAATGGATTGCGCCCGGGTTGCGACAGGCGCTTGAGGTCGGCCCGCGCTTGTCCGAGCGGAAGGAACGCTGGACGCACTGATGCCGGCACCTCCACCAGCAGCGACAAGGCCGTCGTCAAATGTTGCTGCGCCTCGCCCGAGAGTTGGCCCAGCGCGGCGCGCAAGTTTGGCGTCTCCTTTCCGGCGAACACGTCTTCCACGTCGCAATCGTGGCTCGCCAGCACCTGCTGCGGCAGGAACAATTGCCGGCGCGCCGCATCGCGCGGCAGATTGGCGATGACCTGTACGATGCCCTGCGCCAGCCCGGCATGGCGGGCGAGATGCTCGGCCGCCGCCGACGGTGGTCCCATGATCCGGGCGGCGAGATCGAACAGCGCCGATGAGGTCGCCGCGAGGTAGCCCTCCAGCGCCGCCATTGTTGGCATTGGGTCGTTGTAGAGATCGAATTGATGCTCGTCGGCGAGCAGCGACAGCGGCTCGACCGGCAGGTCGAAATCACGGATTGCGCGGAGCAGCTCCGCCGCCACCGGATTGCCCTCGGCACTGCCATGGACTTGGCCCGACAGCATGTCGGTCCACCATTGCAGGCGGATTTCACCGGGCAAGGGCTGGCTCACCTGATCGCGGACGCGGACGATCTCGACATTGAAGGCATAGAGCGCCAGCAGCCCGCGGCGCTCGGCAGCGGGCGCGAACAGGGTCGCGGCATAGTGCCGAAAGTCGTGGCTGCGCACGAGGTCAGCACAGAACGCAACAGAATCCGGCGGCGGCGCGGAGCCACTCATGGCACGGCGATCAGCGCGGCCGCGACGCGCCGCCGTTCGCCCATCATGATGTTGTAGGTACGCACGGCGGGACCGGTCTGCATCGCATCCAGCACCACCCTCGCCGCTTTGAGCGCCTGGCGCAGTTCCGGCGGCGGCAGCCAGACCCCGGTTCCGGTGCCGACCAGGAGCGTGTCGATGCTGTTGGCAGACTTGAAGACTCGATCCAGCGAATAGCGGTCGATCTTTGCAGGGTCCGTTATGTCCCAGGCCCAGATCGCGTCGGGCAGGCAAAGCAGCGATCCCCGATGCGACATGCCGGCAAAGGCAAAGCCGCCCTTGCCATAGGCTTCGATCGGCGCCGAGCGGGGGAAATGCGGTGCGTTGGGATCGCCGGCCATGAGCTTCGTCCGAATGAGCTTACTGCCCTCCCAAACTCCTGCGAGGGCATGCGGTTCGGATCATGCCTTGCTTTTCTTCGCCGGCGTAGCCTTATCGACCGCATCCTCGCGATGCTCGCCGACGCCGAGATAGATCAGGATCGGGGCCGCAATGAAGATCGAGGTATAGGTGCCGACCAGCACCACGCCGAACATCATGACCGCGGTGAAGCTGTGGATGGCATGGCCGCCGAACAGCAGCAGGGCCAGCAGCGCCAGCGTCACAGTGAAATGGGTGATGATCGAGCGCGACAGCGTCGAGTTGATTGATTCGTTGAGGAGCTGCGGCATCGGCATCTTCTTGTAGCGCCGCAGCATTTCACGGATGCGGTCGTAGATGACGACGGTGTCGTTGAGCGAATAGCCCAAAATCGTCAGAAGCGCCGCGATGCTGGTCAGGTCGAAATCGACCTGACTGATCGACATGAACCCGATCGTGAGCACGATGTCGTGCACGTTGGCGATCATGGCGCCAAGCGCGAACTGCCACTCGAATCGGAACCAGAGGTAGATCAGGATCGAGACGATCGCCAGCATCAGGCCGAGCATGCCGTAGGCGAGCAATTCGCCCGATACGCGCGGTCCCACCACCTCGACGCGGCGATAGTCGACGGAATCGCCAAGCGCGGTGCGGACCTTCTGCACGGCCTCCTGCTGGGCGGCGTCGCCGCCCGGCTGCTCCGCGACACGGATCAGGACATCGGCGGGGCCGCCGAATTGCTGCAACTGGACTTCGCCCAGACGCAGGGCATCCAACGTCGTACGCATCGCCGCAATATCGGCGGTGCCGGACTTGGCCTGCACCTCCAGTAGGGTGCCGCCGCGGAAGTCGATGCCGAAATTCAGTCCATGGGTGAAGAACAGCGTGATCGCGACGATCGACAACGCCGCCGAGATCGGGAAGCTGATCCGGCGAAAACGCGTGAAGTCGAAATGGGTATCGTCGGGGACGATGCGCAGCGACGGCAGCCAGCCGAATGCCGCAACCACGGTGAGAATGGCAATGAGGACGCCGAGCCCGATGAGAACAGTGTGATTCACGATCAGGCTCCTAGATCGGCACGCTCTGCGGCCGCTTCCACCGCACCCACCAGGCCACGATCAGCCGGGTCAGGGTGAAAGCGGTGAACACCGTGGTGATGATGCCGATTCCGAGCGTCACGGCGAAGCCGCGCACCGGACCGGTACCGATGTAGAACAGCACCGCGGCGGCAATAAAAGTGGTGATGTTGGAATCGAGGATGGTCGCAAGCGCCCGCTTGAAGCCGGCGTCGATCGCCGAGATCGCGTTGCGGCCGCCACGCAACTCCTCGCGGATGCGCTCGTAGATCAGCACGTTGGAATCGACCGCGATACCGACGGTGAGCACGATGCCCGCGATGCCGGGCAGCGTCAGCGTGGCGTTGAGAAGCGACAACAGGCCGAAGATCATGGCGACGTTGATGGCCACCGCGATGTTGGCGAACACGCCGAACAGCCGGTAGGTCAAGAGCATGAAGATGATGACCAGGATCGAGCCGACATAGGCGGCGAGCTCGCCCTTTTCGATCGAGTCCTGGCCGAGGCCCGGACCGACGGTGCGCTCCTCGACCACCGTGAGCGGTGCCGGCAGCGCGCCGGCGCGCAGCAGGATCGCGAGATCGTTGGCCGATTGCACCGTGAAACTGCCCGAGATCTGGCCTTGTCCGCCTGTGATGGGCTCGCGGATCACGGGAGCCGAGATGACCTTGTTGTCGAGCACGATCGCAAAAGGCAGCCCGACGTTCTCTTGCGTGGCCTGCGAGAACTTGCGCGCGCCCGACGTATTGAACTTGAAACTCACGACGGGTTCGCTGGTGCGCTGGTCGAAGCTCGCTTGGGCATCGGTCAGGTCGCCGCCGGCGACCAGCACCTGCTTCTTGACCACATAGGGTGTGGGCGGCGGTGACGCGCTCATCAGAAGCTCGGATTCCGGCGGCAAACGTCCTTGCTGCGCCTGATCGGGCGGCACCGACGTATCGACCATGCGGAATTCCATCTTCGCGGTCTTGCCCAGCAATTCCTTCAGCCGGGTCGGGTCCTGGAGGCCGGGGACCTGCACCAAAATGCGATCGTTGCCCTGGCGCTGGATGACGGGCTCGACGGTGCCGAGCTCGTTGACGCGGCGTTCGACGATCTGGATCGACTGCTCGATGGTCTTGCGCATGCGGTCGAGCATCGCGGCCTGCGGGATGGTAAGGCGGATCACGCCACCGCCGGCGTCAGTCACATCCAGGTCGCGCTGACCGCTGGATCCGACCAGTCCGCCCAGCGGCTGGGACAGCTCGCGCAGCTTGGCGAGCGCAGGCTGCAGGTCCGATTCCTTGGTGATCCTAACCTCGGCCGCGTCGTTGCGCACGGTGACGCCGCCGGTGAAGCCGATCTTGGCATCGCGCAGCGTCCGGCGAACGTCGTCGCGGACCTGGTCGAGCCGCTCCTTCTTCACATAGTTGCCGTCGACCTCGAGCAGCAGATAGGAGCCGCCTTGAAGATCGAGGCCGAGCACGAGCCGACGCTGCGCCCAGGCGGGCCAGGTCTTGACCTGCGCTTCGGGGAAGAAGTTCGGGACCGCGCAGAGGCACACGATCAGCGCCGTCAGGATAATCCCGAGCGCCTTCCACCGCGTGAAATACAACATCGACTGGACCTGTCAGATCAGGAGATTTGCAGGAAAACTTGAGAGACTCGCGGAAGCACTCACTTCGACGCGGCGTCTTCCTTGGCGCTTTCCTTGGATTCCTTGGCCGGCTCGCCCTTGGCGCGCACGCCGGAGACCATCGAGCGCATCTGCCGCACGCGCACGCCATCGGCGATCTCGAACTCGATCTGGTCGTCGTCGACGACCTTGGTGACCTTGCCGACGAGACCGCCCGAGGTCACGACGGTGTCGCCGCGGCGGATGTTCTTCACCAGGTCGGCGTGGTCACGGACCTTCTTCTGCTGCGGACGCAGAATCAGGAAGTACATGATCACGAAGATCAGGGCGAACGGCAGCAGAGACATCAGCATGCCGCTGGTGTCGCCGGCGCCCGCAGCCTGGGCATACGCAGGGGTAATCAGCATTCGGACGATCCTCGTGAGAACGGGGGAAAACCGGTCAGGCCCAAATGGCGATCGGTTCGGTCAAATTCGCGCGGACTATAGCGGCCATTGCCCCAATTGCAACGCTGCCAGACCGCCCTTTTAGCCACCTTGCGGCGCGCGCACAGGCCCGATAAGGCTGCATTCTCAGGAACTTCGGACATGCCCCAAAAACCAAGCAAAAGCCCGGCCGGCAAAGGCCCTCGCACCCCTGCCGCGAAGGCAGCCCGCGTCGCGGCAAAACGTCCCAAGGTGGCCCTCAAGGCGGCTTCCAAGACGATTTCCAAGACGACGTCCAAGACGAACCAAAACGTCTCCCAGCAGCGCATCGTTCGCGCGCTGGAGACGATTGCGGCGCACCTCTCCGCGCAAGGCAAGCCCGCCGCCGAACGCGAGTCGTTCAAGCAGGCGGATGCTTTCGTCTGGCACCCGGACGGCCGCCTTGCGGCGGTGCCGCGGGTCAGCCGCGTCGAAATGTTCCTGCTCAAGGGCGTCGACCGGATGCGCGACATCCTGATGGAGAACACCGAGCGTTTCGCCAACGGATTGCCCGCCAACAACGCGCTGCTCTGGGGCGCGCGCGGCATGGGCAAGTCGTCGCTTGTGAAGGCGGCGCATGCCAGCATCAACGCGGAGCGCAAACCGGCCGACAGACTGAAGCTGATCGAGATTCATCGCGAGGACATTGAGAGCCTGCCCTCCCTCATGGAGCAGCTTCGTGCCTCGTCCTTCCGTTTCATCGTGTTCTGTGACGACCTCTCGTTCGACGGCAATGATGCGTCCTACAAATCGCTCAAGGCGGTGCTCGAAGGCGGCATCGAGGGGCGGCCGGAGAACGTCATCCTCTACGCCACCTCCAACCGCCGCCATCTGCTGGCGCGCGAGATGATCGAGAACGAGCGCTCGACCGCGATCAATCCCGGCGAAGCCGTCGAGGAGAAGGTCTCGCTGTCGGATCGCTTCGGTCTCTGGCTCGGCTTCCACCGGTGCAGCCAGGACGAATATCTCGCCATGGTGCGGGGCTATTGCAGCCATTTCGGCGTGAAGATCGACGATGACGCCCTGGAACGCGAGGCACTTGAATGGTCGACGACGCGCGGCTCGCGCTCGGGCCGTGTCGCCTGGCAGTTCGTCCAGGAGCTTGCGGGACGGCTCGGCGTCAAGCTGGCGGCGACGTAGCCACAGTCATAGCCCAACCCAAAACTGTCATCGCCCGCGAAAGCGGGAGATCCAGTATTCCAGAGACGGTTGTGATCGATCGAGAGGCCGCGGCGTACTGGGTCGCCCGGTTAAGCCGGGCGACGACAGCTTCAGTTGGGAGACAATGTAGGCCTCATCACGCCCCGTTCAGGAATTGAAGCGGATCAACCGGGCTCGATCCCTTGCGGATCTCGAAGTGGAGCTGCGGCGACGCCACCTCGCCGGATTGACCCGACTTGGCAATGACCTGGCCGCGCTTGATGGTATCGCCGCGCTTCACCATCAGCTCACTCGCATGGGCATATGCGGTGACGTAGCCGTTGGAGTGCCGAACCAGGACCAGATTGCCGTAACCTTTCAGCTCGTTGCCGGAATAGGCAACGACACCGTCTTCGGCCGCCTTGACCGGCGTGCCCTCGGGCACCGCGAGATTGATGCCGTCGTTGGATTTGCCATTGGTCTTGGCGCCGTAGCTCGTGACCACCTTGCCGCGCACCGGCCAGCGGAAAGTCGGCAGCGCGCTGGTGGTCTCCGCAGCTTTCGCGGGAGTGTCCGCGGCCTTGTCTTCGACGTTGGCGGTGGCCTGGGCCAGGCGCGCGCTCTGCACCGGCGCGGCGACGGCGGCCATCTTGGTGGCGGGCGCAGGCGCGGCAGCAACCGGCTGCAGCGTCCCCGCGACGGGAGCGGCTCCGACCGGAGCCGCGGCAAGCGGTGCTGCGACAGCGGCGGTCTTGGCCCCGGGCACGGCCAGCCTGGCGCCGAGCTTGAGTTTTGCAGAGGGATCGAGGCCGTTGGCGCGGGCCAATTCGGCCGCCGAGATATGGTTGTTGCGGGCAATGCTGGCGAGCGTGTCGCCGTGGTTCACGAAGTGCGTGCTTGACGGCGCGGCAACGGCCGCAACCGGCTTCGCAGCGGGCGC
The DNA here is from genome assembly GCF_032917965.1 of Bradyrhizobium sp. BWC-3-1. Classification (NCBI taxonomy): domain Bacteria; kingdom Pseudomonadati; phylum Pseudomonadota; class Alphaproteobacteria; order Hyphomicrobiales; family Nitrobacteraceae; genus Bradyrhizobium; species Bradyrhizobium sp. BWC-3-1. The sequence goes on along the minus strand of NZ_CP136625.1, from coordinate 4,503,803 downwards.
TGGGGCAGCGGCAACGGGAGCCATGAGCGGCGCGGGCGCAGCCGCCGTAGCTTGGTGCGGAATGATCAGTTGCTGGCCGGGCGAGAGCGCGCGCGGCCCCTTATAGCCGTTGGCGGCGAGGATCGCCTGCGGCGTGACGCGATAGCGTTTGGCAAGCAGGTCGAGCGTATCGCTGGTGCCGACGATGATCTTGGTTCCGCCGATCGGCTGGGCGGCTGCAACCGAGCGTGGCGGCACGGTGGCCGTGGTCTCGAGATGCGGCTGCGCCGGGGGTGCGTAGGAGCTCACGCCGCGTCCGCCTCCGGACACACCGCCTGCTGCAACGGGGTAGGATTGCGGCGTGGATACCGCCGGCGGCAAAGGCTGCGACTGATAATAACCGGACTGCGTCTGCGGCCGCGAATATTGCGGCAACTCACGCTGCGGCGGCGGGGCCTGCTGCACCGAACCGGTCGATTCCTGCGCGAAGGGATTGGAGAAGTTCGACTGGGACATGCGCGACGACATGTCGGCGCTGCACCCTGCGAAGCTGAAGGAGATCAGCGCCAGCACCGCGACCTGCGGCACACGGCGCGAGTAAAGCAACTCGGCGGCAACGGACATGGTTACTCACTCGTACGCAACAGAACTGGTGTTTTAAGTAAACACGCGCCGAGTAAATAACGGCTTAACCCTCCCCAATAAGATGTTGGCAGCGCAGCCAATCCGGAATTCTACAGCTCCCGCGCCACGCCGGGCAGCGCCGGCACGAAGCGGACCTCGACGAGTTCCTTGCGCTCGATCCCGGCTTCGGTCCGGCTCAGCCGGATCAGCGTCTGCACCCCCTGATGCGGGCCGACGGGCGCGATCAGGATGCCACCCACCTCCAGCCGCTCGACCAGGTTCTCCGGGAGCTGCTCCATCGCGGCCGTGACGATGATGCGATCGAACGGGCCAATATTGGGGGGCAGATTGAGTCCGTCGCCCAGCATCACCTCGACGTTGTGATAGTTGAGTTTTTCAAGCCTGATACGTGCGGCATCCGCAAGCTTGCGGTAGCGCTCGACCGTCAACACCTGGCCGGCGAGCCGCGACAGCACCGCCGCCTGGTAGCCCGAGCCGGCGCCGATCTCGAGGACGCGGTGCTTCTTCTGAAGCTGGAGCTGCTCGGTCATGTAGGCGACGACAAAGGGCTGGCTGATGGTCTGCCCGCAGGCGATCGGGAGCGCGCTGTCGCGATATGCGCCGTCCCGATCGGCGTCGTCGACGAATTGATCGCGCGGCACCTCCTCCATGGCCCTCAGGACCGCCTGGTCGCTGATGCCCCGACGCCTCAGCGTGAGCTGAAACATCATCTTTTCCGGCGGGTGCTGATGGGGGGTCATTGCCTGCTTGTGCTGTGTTTGCGGTCCGGGACGCCCAACCTGGGCGCGAGATTCCTGTTCCGGCTCAGGGAACCCATGATAGGCTTCGGATGGCGTAGTTGACCATAAATTGGCTTGCAACGGGCGAGCCGCGATGGCCATTTTCAGGCATCCGTTCGTCGAAACGCGCATTGCGTCGATTCATGTTATCTGCGAACGTTTTTGGCAATGGGCAAGGACTCGACCATGACCGCGACGGGGCTTACTGGCCGCTCTGTATTCCTCGTCGAAGACGAGGTGATGATCAGGATGATGGTCGCGGACATGCTCGAAGAGCTTGGCTACAAGATCGCAGCCGAGGCGGGCGACATCACCGAAGCCATGCGGCTCGCCCAGGCAACCGAGTTCGACATCGCCATTCTCGACGTCAACGTCAACGGCAAGGTCATCTCGCCGGTCGCCGATGTCATCAAGGCGAAGGGCTGCCCGTTCATCTTCGCCACCGGATACGGTTACTCGGGCCTGCCCGAGCAGTACCGCGATCGGCCGGCGCTTCAGAAGCCATTTCAGCTCGACGCCCTCGGCAAGACCATCGAAGCCGCGCTTCGCGGCGGCTAGGCCCCATTCCAGGTCGGATTACTTCAGCGTCGGACTTACTTCAGCGTCGCACTCAGCGCCTCGGAAAACGCCTCGTTGGTCCGGTCGAGCCTGAGCGGCGTGACGGAGACGTAGCGTTCGCGGAGCGCCGCGAGATCGGTGCCGTCGGCCGGCGTATCCATCATCGCGGTGCGCTCGAAGCCGATCCAGAAATACGGATTGCCACGGCCGTCCCTGCGCTCGTCGATCCTAAGGAAGCCGAGATTGCGCTTGCCTTGCCGCGTCACGCGGATGCCCAGCACATCCTCCGGCGCGCAGGCCGGGAAGTTGACGTTGATGACGGTGTCCTTCGGGATGCCGGCGGCGATCACCTTGCGCAGGATGTCGGGCCCGAATTTGCGGGCCGTGTCCCACAGCGGCCGGTCGCGGGTCTCCACGCTGAACTCCTGCGACAGGGCGAAGGACGGCAGCCCCAGGATGGTGCCCTCCAGCGCACCGGCGATGGTGCCGGAATAGACCACGTCCTCGGCGACGTTGCGGCCCTTGTTGACGCCGGACAGCACGACATCGGGCAGCTTGGCGCCGAGGATGTGGCGCGCGCCCATGATGACGCAGTCGGTCGGCGTGCCGCGCACCGCGAAATGCCGCGGACCGACCTCGCGCAGGCGCAGCGGATCGTTGAGCGACAGCGAATGCGACACGCCGGACTGGTCGAGCTCAGGCGCGACCACCCAGACGTCATCGGACAATGCGCGCGCGATCTCCTCCAGGACCTTGAGGCCGGGGGCGTGGATGCCGTCGTCATTGGTGCAGAGAATGCGCATGGGAAGGTCGATTCCTGAAGCGGGTCTGAGCCGTCTTATCCGGCCGGGGCCGATCAGGCAAACCGGCCGACCGGGCGGCACCTGGTCGCCGGCTTGGCGGTTATCGGCGAACTCGCCATTGCGGCAGAAAGCGCGCAAGCCGGCCCTCCGCGTGCAATCTCATCGCCGGCACGACCGGGCTCACCATCGGCGCCTCAATCACGCCGAGCGCCTCCAGCTGCGCGACGAATGGGTCAGGCACCGGCGCCTGTGGAAAGCGGTCACGTGCCAGCGTTAGCGCCTGGTCGAAATCGGCTGCATTCACACCGGGCTTGGCCCGCCGGCTCTGGACCAGATCGTCGTCCCAGAGCCGCGTGATCGCGATGTCGAGCACGCCACGCAGCCGCTGATCGACGGCCTGGATACCGGCACCCGTCACCGCCCATTGTCTGCCGACCCAGAAGATATCGCGGTGCAAGGCCATGAACGATCGGTTCGCGTTGTCGGGTGGCCGGCAGGATAACCGGCCGCCCGATCTTCGCAACCAAACGTTTCTCCGTTTCAGATTGGCGGCACGCCTAGTCGCGTGCGACCACCTTCAGCCCGCCCATATAGGGCTGGAGCACGCTGGGGACCGCAATCGAGCCGTCCTCTTGCTGATAGGTCTCCATCACGGCGATCAACGCGCGGCCTAGCGCTGTGCCGGAGCCGTTGAGCGTGTGCACGAACCGCGGCTTGCCATCGGGGCCGCGCGAGCGCGCGTCCATCCGGCGGGCCTGGAAATCGCCGCAAACCGAGCAGCTTGAGATCTCGCGGAATGCCCCGCCGTCGCCCTGACCCGGCATCCAGACCTCGATGTCATAGGTTTTTTGCGACGAGAAACCCATATCCCCGGTGCACAGCGTCATCACGCGGTAATGCAGCTCGAGCCGTCGCAGCACTTCCTCGGCACAGGCGAGCATGCGCTCGTGCTCGTCCTTGCTCGTCTCCGGCGTCGTGATCGAGACCAGTTCGACCTTGGTGAACTGGTGCTGCCGGATCATGCCGCGGGTGTCGCGCCCTGCGGCGCCCGCCTCCGCGCGAAAACACGGCGTCAGCGCAGTCAGCCGCATCGGCAGCTGCTTTTCGTCGAGGATGGATTCTCGGACGAGATTGGTGAGCGCCACCTCCGCGGTCGGAATGATCCCGAGACGCTCGGTCCGGAGCCGCTCATGGTCGGGCGCGGCGAGCAATTCGCCCTTGATCGCCCAGAACTGGTCGTCCTCGAACTTCGGCAATTGTCCGGTGCCGAACATGATCTCGTTGCGCACGAGCAGCGGCGGATTGATCTCGGTATAGCCGTGCTCGTCAACGTGTAGATTCAGCATGAACTGGCCGAGCGCGCGTTCGAGCCGCGCCAGTCCCTTCTTCAATACGACGAAGCGCGCGCCGGAGAGCTTCGCTGCGGTCTCGAAATCCATGTCACCGAGCGCGGCGCCGAGATCGTCATGGGGTTTTGGCACGAACGCGTAGTTGCGCCTGTTGCCGAAGACATGGCGCTGCACATTGCCGTGCTCGTCGACACCATCGGGGACCTCGCCGAGCGGCAGATTGGGGATCGCCGCCAGCTCCTTGGCGAGCTCCTCGTCGGCAGCCTTCGCGGTCGCCTCGAGCTCCGGCATGGTGGTCTTGAGCTCGGCGACCTCCGCCATCAGCTTCGCCGCGCGCGCCTCGTCCTTCGTCTTCTTGGCATCGCCGATTTCCTTTGAGGCCGCATTGCGCCGCGCCTGCGCCTGCTCGGAAGCCAGGATCGCCGCACGCCGGGTCTCGTCGATCGCAAGCAGCGACGCCGACATCGGCTTCAGGCCGCGTCGTGCGAGGCCGGCGTCGAAGGCTTGCGGGTTGTCGCGGATCGATTTGATGTCGTGCATGGCCGTGGTCCTGGGGCTTGTTGCAACCCTGCAAATCCTGGATTTGCATTTATGCAAATGGCTGCTTCCCCTAGCACGGCTGTCATCGCCCGCGAAAGCGGGCGATCCAGTATTCCAGAAACATCACTGATTCCCCGATAGGCCGCGGCGTACTGGATTCCCCGCTTTCGCGGGGAATGACACCGGAGTATGGGGCGCCCTACTCTGCCGGATTGGCCGGCGTCGATACGTCGGTGCCGCTAGAGGCTTGCGAAGCTGCAGCCTTCTTCTCCACAATTCCCACCGCGATGATCGAGCCCTCGTAGAGCGCGAGCAAGGGAATCGCGAGCGAGCACTGGCTGAGCACATCGGGCGGGGTCAGAACGGCCGCGATGACGAAGGCAACGACGATGAAATAGCGGCGCTTCTCGCGCAGCATTTTAGACGTGACGATGCCGATGCGCCCCAGCAGCGTCAGGATCACCGGAAGCTGGAAGGCGATGCCGAAGGCGAAGATCAGCGACATCATCAGCGACAGATATTCGCCGACCTTGGGCAGCAGCTGGATCTGCGCGGTCTCGTCACTGCCGGCCTGCTGCATGCCGAGCGAGAAGCGGACCAGCATGGGCAGCACGACGAAATAGACCAGTGCTGCGCCCAGCACGAAGAAGAACGGGGTCGCGACCAGATACGGCAGGAAGGCCTGCTTCTCGTGCTTGTAGAGTCCGGGAGCGACGAACTTATAGATTTGTGTCGCGACGATCGGGAACGAGATGAAGCCGGCGCCGAACAGCGCGAGCTTGAGCTGGGTGATGAAATATTCCAGCAGCGCGGTGTAGATGAATTTCGAGTTCTCGGGACCCGCGATCCACACGAACGGCCAGACCAGCACGTTGTAGATCTGCTTGGCGAAGAAGAAGCAGAAGATGAAGGCAATGCCGAAGCCGAGCAGCGCTTTGATCAGCCGCGAACGCAGCTCGATCAAATGGTCCATCAGGGGAGCTTTGCTGGCCTCGATATCGGCGGCGCTCATGACGCTTTGGCGCCCTTAATCGCCTCGGCCGGCGCAGTGTCCTGGGTGACCGAATCTTGCGTGACCGAACCTTGAGCGACCTGCGCCTGCTCGACCTCACGGGTGATGGCGAGCGGCTCGTTCACGGCCGCATGTGCCTCGGCTTCCACGAAGGTCTCCGGCGTCGGCGCTTCCGGCGTGGTGGGCGTCGTCAGCGCTTCGCTTGAAGTCGCCGACGGTTCGACAGCGGTGGAGATCGAGGTCTCGGCGGGCTTGTCCAGCGCATCGACGCGGAGCGCGTCGCTGACGTCTTTCTGGAGCGAGGTCATCAAATTGTTGCCGGCGAAGCCGGAAGCCGCTTCCTTGACCTCGTCGAAGCTCTTCTTGAGGTCGGCCATTTCGGCCTCGCGCATCGCTTCCTGGAATTGGCCCTGGAATTCGGCGGCCATCTTGCGCGCCTTGCCCATCCACTGCCCGACCATGCGCAGCACGCCCGGCAGCTCTTTCGGGCCGATGGCGATCAGGGCCACGACCCCGATCAGGACCAGTTCACTCCACCCGATGTCGAACATGAGGTCTTCCGTTCACGCCAGCCGCAGCCGGCCCAATCCCTCGCGCGCAGGATCGGGTCCGCTACCCGCGTCTCGCGTGCTCTCTGGCTCAGACGGCCTTGCTGCCGACGTCCGACCGTGCCGCGGTCGGCGCGGCATTGTTGTGCTCGATGGACTTGGCCGGCTCGGGCTTGTCGGCGACCTTGTCGTCGTCCTGCATGCCCTTCTTGAACGCCTTGATGCCCTGCGCCACGTCGCCCATCAGATCCGAGATCTTGCCGCGACCGAACAGCAGCAGGACCACTGCGATCACCAGGACCCAGTGCCAAATGCTGAGTGAACCCATCCTGCAACCCTCCAAACGCGCATGGCCGGGGACCGGCCGATCTTCACCGAAACCTAGGCTTGGCAGGTGTCAAAAACAAGGACCAAGGCAGCGCCAATTCGCTGTTGGCGCTACGTAATTTTGCTAGTGTTAACTGGTCGCAGGCGGCCGGTAAAAGGCCGGGACGTCAGTCCTCGCTGCCACCCTCGCCCCCCTCATGGCCGCCTTCCGGCGGCGTCTCGGGCTCGACCGCGGGCGCCAGCGCCAGATCAAGGTCCTCGCCCGGCTCCAGCGGATCCTCGTCTTCCCGCAAAGTCGGGTCATCCGACGGCGTCGGCACGCTGAATCCGGTCGGCAGGCGCGAATCCAGCAGGCCCGTGCCCTTCAGCTCCTCCAGGCCCGGCAAATCGCCGAGCTGTTCCAGAGTAAACTGCGACAGGAAGTCCTCGGTGGTTCCGAAGGTCAAGGGACGGCCCGGCGTCTTGCGACGACCGCGCGGCTTGATCCAGCCGGTTTCCAGCAGCACGTCCAGCGTGCCCTTCGAGGTGACGACGCCGCGGATCTCCTCGATCTCGGCGCGCGTCACCGGCTGGTGATAGGCGATGATCGCCAGCACCTCGATCGCGGCGCGCGACAGGCGGCGGGTTTCGGTGCTCTCGCGGGTCATCAGCCAGGCGAGATCGCCCGCGGTGCGGAAGGTCCATTTGTTAGCGACCCGCACGAGATTCACGCCGCGCAGGGAGTAGTCGGCCTGCAACTGCTCGAGCGCGGCCTTCACGTCGACGCCCTCGGGCATGCGCTTGGCCAGCGTCGCGGTGTCCAGCGGTTCATTCGAAGCGAACAGCAGCGCTTCCAGCAGCCGCAATTCTTCGGGACGTGCCTGGGACTCGTTCTCCATCGGCTCGGCCTCTTCTACCCGCACTTCAGCCAGGCTTGCCATGGCAGATTCTCCTTGTTGCACTTAAGCGACCGGCGCATCGGGCGCAGGAGCTGCGTCCATGACCGGCTTGGGGCGCCCCTTCCGGAAATAGATGGGCGCAAACGCCTCTTTCTGATTCAGCTCGAGCTGACCTTCGCGCACCAGCTCGAGCGCAGCCGCGAAACTCGAGGCGAGCACCGTCGCGCGCTGCGTCGGATCGGCGACATGCTGAAGCAGAAAATCGTCGAGAACGCCCCAATCGTCTTGCTCGCTGATGCTTCCGACGAGCCGCTCCAGCGTGGCGCGCGCCTCGGCAAGCGACCACACCGTGCGCTTGGCCAGATGCACGCTTGCCAGCACGCGCGACTGGCGCTGCGCGGCATAGGCGGTGAGCAGGTCATAGAGCGTTGCCGTGTATTTCGGATGCTTGATCTCGGCGATCTGCTCGGGCTCGCCGCGCGGGAAGATGTCGCGCAGCAATTGCTGCCGGTTCATCAGCCGGTTGGCGGCTTCACGAATCGCCTCCAGCCGGCGCAGGCGGTTGGCGAGCGCCGTCGCCATCTGCTCCGCGCTCGGGCCTTCCGCACTCGGCGGCTCCGGCAGCAGCAGACGCGATTTCAAGAAGGCGAGCCATGCCGCCATCACGAGATAGTCGGCGGCGAGCTCGAGGCGGATCTTTCGCGCGGCTTCGATGAAGTGGAGATATTGGTCGGCGAGCGCCAGGATCGAGATCTTGGCGAGATCTACCTTCTGCTGCCGCGCCAGTGCGAGCAGCAGGTCGAGCGGACCTTCATAACCCTCGACGTCCACCACCAACGCCGGCTCACCCTCGGCGAGCTCTGCGGGCCGCCCGGTTTCAAACGATAGGATTTCTGCGGTCATGCCGATGCCGTGTTTGCCCGTGCGATCAATGCCTCCAGTTCGGCGCGCGCGGCCGCGCGATCGAACGGTTGCGGTCCTTTACGCGCAGCGAGCGCGGCGTTCGCCCGCTCCAGCGCCCTGCCCGCCAGTTCGGGTGTCTGGCCGGCGACCTCACGCATTTCCTCGATGTTGCCGTTGCAATGCAGGGCCATGTCGCAGCCGGCCGCAAAAATGGCGCGGGTCCGTTCGGCGATGTTGCCCGACAGCGCGTTCATCGACACGTCATCACTCATTAACAAACCATGGAACCCGATTGCGCCGCGAATCACCTCAGCGATCATTGTCGCAGATGTCGTCGCCGGATGGGCGGGGTCGACCGCGCTAAACACAATATGTGCAGTCATGGCCATCGGCAAATCCGCCAAAGGCTTGAATGCCGCGAAGTCGGTGCGATCCAGTTCGTCGCGCGACGTGTCGACCGTCGGCAGATTGAAATGGGTATCGGCCGTAGCTCGGCCATGGCCGGGGATGTGCTTGAGCACCGGCAACACGCCACCCTGTGCCAGGCCCTCGGTGACCGCGCGGGCGATCGCGGCGACCTTTCCCGGTTCGGTGCCGTAAGCCCTGTTCCCGATGACGGCGTTGGCGCCAGCCACCGGCACGTCGGCCAGCGGCAAGCAATCCACGGTAATGCCGAGATCTGCGAGATCGCACGCGATCAGCCGGGCGCTGAGGCGCGCCGCGGTCAGCCCGAGCGCCGAATCAGTATCGTAGAGGCCTGCGAAAATAGCGCCCGGCGGATAGACCGGCCAATGCGGCGGCGCCAGGCGCTGCACCCGCCCACCCTCCTGATCGATCAGGACAGGGGCATCAGCGAAACCCGCAACCGCCCGCAATTCCGCAACGAGTGCAGCAACTTGAGCCGGCGTCTCGACATTGCGCTTGAAGAGGATGAAGCCCCACGGGCGTTCGCTGCGGATAAACTCCCGCTCGGCGGCGGTTAGTTCCGTTCCGGAAACGCCGGTAATGAAGGCCCGCGTGCTCATACGGCCGATTAACCCTGACCCGCGAGAGGGTCAAGGAAACGGCCGTTAATTCCTCTGGACGAAGCAGGCAGACAGGCCAGCGGATTTCAAACTGTTGCAGGCCTGGTTCGCCTCTTCGAGCGATCCGTACGGCCCAGCGAAGGCGCGGTAGACGATTCCCTTGCCCTTGTCGGTCAGGTCGACCCGCTTGACCACGGGTGCGCGGGAGCCAAGCACGCTGCCGTACTTGCTCTGAAGCACCCGGTACGAGGCGTGGGCGCTATCCTCGGTCTGCTGCGAGGAGACCTGCACGACGTAGCCGCCGCCACCGCTGCTCGCGGGCGCAATTTGCGTCGGATTGGTCGCAGCCATCCGCTGCGGTGGCTCCGCGGCCGGCGCCGATTGCGGCGCCAGCGAGAGCGGCTGATTGGCACTGGCATTGGCCGAGGTCGGCGGCGTGCGTGGTGCAACTGGTGCCGCAACGGGCTTCGGGAGAGCTGTCGGCTTCGCGGCCGTGGCCGCTTGCGACGCGGTGGCGTCGGTCTGATCGCCCTTCACGGCCACGGTCCTGATCGCGCGCGGCGAATTGTTCGGCAGCGTGCCGTTGCTCGGATTCGGGCCCGCACTCGACAGCGGAATGCTGGACGGCGACACGCTCGCGACTGGCGGCGGGTTCGCGTTCTGGTTCAGCGCCGGGAACACCACGCGGGGACCTCCCGCCTTGGCGTTGACGTCGACAGGCGCCTCCTCGCGCGGCACGATCTTCTCGGCTCCATCTCCGGTGACCATGCGGTCCGGTACCTTGGCTGAGGAGTCCGACGGCGCCGGCACGATTTTGGTCGGCGTGTTGTCGGCCTTGATGATCGGCGGCTCGCCGCTGCGGGGCGAGCCCACATAGGTCTTGTAAGCGAACGCAGCGCCGGTCCCGACCACGGCAAGGGCCAGGATCGCCGCGACGGTCATCATGCCGCCGCGCTGCTTCTTCGGCTCGTCGAGATCGGCCTCGGGATAGTCGCTCTGGAACGCGTAAGGATCGTCGGGATAGGCGGGATCGCGCTGATAGTCCTGCTCGCCCGCCTCCAGCCGTCCGTAGAGCGCCTCGTCGTAGCGCGCCGGATCGGGCTGCTGGTGGGCTTGCTCCTGGTAAGCCTGATCGGGCTGCTGATATGCCTGATCCTGATAGGCCTGCCCCTGATGGGTGCGAGCTTGATAGGCCTGATCCGGATAGGCCTGCGGCTGACGATAATCAGGTTCAGGCTCGGGCGCAGTCGGCTGGGCTGAATAACGATGCAGTGGATGAACCGGGTTTACGGAAGCGGGATAGGCAGGCTCAGCTGGCACCGTCTGCGGCTGCACATTGGCGCGCCGCATCCATGAGGGTGGCCCGGGCGGCGGCGGGGCCTGCTCGGCATAGTCCTGCTGGCCATCGTCCTGGCGATAGTCGTCGTCCTGATAGCTCTGGGCAGGCGCAGGTGCTGCAGGCGGGTGCACGCCCGGCCGCCCTTGCGCTGCGAACGGATCGGTCTGCCCGATCAGGCGAGCAAGTTCGGCCAAGGGATCACCGCTCTCCGCCCTCCCATGCTGATCGCCACCGCGATAGTCATCGGAAGGAAACGGTCTGTCCTGATATCGTTCGGCCATCGTGATGATGCGTCCCTTCGGGAAAGCCGCGCGCCCCTCGACCAAGGCGCGGCTTTCGACCCACAAGGCTTTCAACCAAGTCTAAGCGATCCGGCTTCTGCCGGTTACCCCCGAAATCCCTTAAGTAGTTCGCCCCAAACTACCGCATCTCGTCCGGAGCATGGACGCCGAGGATGGCGAGGCCCGATGCCAGGACAGAGACGACGCCCTCGACCATGGCCAGCCGCGCCTTCGTTAGATCTGCATCATTATTGATAATGAAGCGTAAATAGGGCAAATCGCGCCCCTTCGTCCAAAGTGCATGAAATTCGCTGGCTAAATCATAGAGATAGAAGGCAATTCGGTGGGGCTCGTGGGCGGTTGCGGCCGCTTCCAGCATGCGCGGAAATATTGCGAGCCGCTTAAGAAGGTCGAGTTCAGCCGGGTCCGACAGCCGTTCCAGCGCCGACTCACCCAGCCAGGCGATGCGCTTTTCCGTTTCCTCCGGGAGTTCCGGGAACACCTCGGCCCGGGCGTTGCGGAAGATCGAGTGGCCGCGGGCGTGGCCGTACTGCACGTAGAACACCGGGTTGTCGCGCGACTGTTCCATGACCTTGGCGAGGTCGAAGTCGAGCACCGCGTCGTTCTTGCGGTAGAGCATCATGAAGCGGACGGCGTCCTGGCCGACTTCATCCACCACCTCACGCAAGGTGACGAAGTCCCCGCTCCGCTTGGACATTTTCACCGGCTCGCCGTTGCGCAGCAACTTCACCAGCTGGACGATCTTGACGTCGAGCGCCCCCTTGCCGGAGGTGGTCGCCTTCACCGCCGCCTGCATGCGCTTGATGTAGCCGCCATGGTCGGCGCCCCAGACGTCGATCATCTCCGCGAAACCACGATCGAACTTGTTCTTGTGGTAGGCGATGTCGGCGGCGAAGTAGGTGTAGGAATTATCCGACTTGATCAGCGGGCGATCGACGTCGTCGCCATAGGCGGTCGCCTTGAACAGCAACTGCTCGCGATCTTCCCAATCCTCGGTCGGAGCCCCCTTTGGGGGCGGCAGACGGCCCTGGTAGACGTCGCCCTTGGCGCGCAGGAAATCGATGGTCTCGGCGACCTTGTTGTTGCCGGCGTTCTGTAGCGAGCGCTCGGAGAAGAACACGTCGTGGCGAATGTTGAGCGCGGCGAGATCATCCTTGATCTCGTCCATCATCATCGCGATCGCCTTGGCGCGCACCGTCGGTAGCCACGCGCCCTCGCTCACGGCGAGGAGCTTGTCGCCGTGCTCCTGCGCCAGCGCCTGCCCGACCGGCTTCAGATAGTCGCCGGGATAGAGGCCTTCCGGCATCGCGCCGATGTCTTCGCCGAGCGCCTCGCGATACCGGAGGAACGCGGAGCGGGCGAGCACGTCGACCTGCGCGCCGGCGTCGTTGATGTAATATTCGCGCGTGACGTCACGGCCTGCGAATTCAAGCAGGCTCGCCAGCGCATCGCCGAACACGGCGCCGCGGCAATGGCCGACATGCATCGGTCCGGTGGGGTTGGCGGAGACATATTCGACGTTGACCTTGGAGCCGCCGCGGACGCGGCCGTAATCGGCGCCCTCGCGCAGCACGGTCCGTAGCGCCTCGGCCCATGCGGCCGGCTCCAGCGTCAGGTTGATGAAGCCTGGACCTGCGACGTCGACCTTGGCGATCAACGGGTCCGCGCGCAGCCGTTCGGCGATCTGCTCGGCGAGGTCGCGCGGCTTTGCCTTTGCCTCTTTCGCAAGCACCATGGCTGCGTTGGTCGCCATGTCGCCATGGGAAGCATCGCGCGGCGGCTCGACCACCACGCGCGAGAAATCGATGCCCTCGGGCCAGTTGGCTTCCGCCGCGAGCGCGCGGCAGACCGCGTGCACGCGTGCGAGCACGTCGGCGAACAGGTGCAGTGCTGAGGATGTGTCGGGCATGGGCGCCGCCTAACGCAAATCCGGGGTCGAGTCAAAGAGCCGCTGGTGCTCGGTCAGGGCGAAACGGTCGGTCATTCCGGCAATGAAATTCCCGATCCGGCGGGCCCGGTCGCCCTCATTGTCCGCCTCCGCCCCGACCAGCCATTCCGGCGGCAGCTCGCCGGGCGAGGTGAGGTATTTTGCGAACAGGTCGAACAGGATCTGTTCCGCCTCGCCCATCACCCGCATGACCCGCTTGTGGCGGTACATGTGCTGATAGAGAAAGCGCTTGATGGCGGCCTCCTCCTCGGCGACCGCGGCGGGGAATGCGATCAATGCCCGGCTCTGCTGGCGCACGTCCTGTGCGGATTGCGGTTTCACGACGGCAAGGTTTATCTGGGCCTCGGCGAACACGGCACCGATCAAGTGTGAGATCAGCTCGCGCACCAGCTCGGCGCCGCGCCTGACGTCTTCGAGATCGGGGTAATGCGCAGAAGTCTCGGCGATGATCTCCGCGGTCAGCGGCATCACCTTGAGGTCGTCGAGGTGAAACAGGCCGGCGCGCAGACCGTCGTCGATATCGTGGGCATCATAGGCGATGTCGTCCGCGATCGCGGCGACCTGTGCCTCCAGCGAGGCGAAACTCCACAATTCGAGATCATAGATCTTGATGTAGTCGGCGATGCCGACGGGAACGCCGCGCTCGCGATAACGCCCGGCCGGCGCACCGCTGCGATCGGTCAGCGGGCCGTTGTGCTTGACGATGCCCTCCAGCGCTTCCCAGGTCAGGTTGAGCCCGTCGAATTCGGGATAGCGCTGTTCCAGGGCCGCAACGACGCGGAGCGTCTGGGCGTTGTGATCGAAGCCGCCAAAATCCTTCAGGCAGGCGTCCAGCGCCCGCTCGCCGGCGTGCCCGAACGGCGGATGGCCGAGATCGTGGGCGAGCGCCAGGGTTTCCGTGAGGTCCTCGTCCAGCCCGAGCTGCCGGGCCAGCGCGCGGGCGATCTGCGCCACCTCCAGCGAATGGGTCAGCCGGGTGCGGTAGTGGTCGCCCTCGTGGAAGACGAACACCTGGGTCTTGTATTTCAGCCGGCGGAACGCGGTGGAATGGATCACCCGGTCGCAATCCCGTCGAAACGGGCTGCGGGTCCGGCTTGGCGGTTCCGCGACCAATCGGCCGCGACTGCGCTCGGGATCGCAGGCATAGGGCGCGTGGGGGGCAGCCATTCCGACGGACACGGCGAATTTAGTCTCTATCCATTTGATTCTGCGTATGGTGGCACTTAACTATGCCGGACGCGGGATACCAACTGAATAGGGCACGTGACCTTCAGGTGACCTTGGTGTGACCGCGGGCCTATCGGAGACGAACGATGACGACTGACGTGACCATCAGTGACAAGGCCGCACGCCGGATTGGGGAGATCCTCAAGGGCGAAGGGTCTGGCGCGATGCTGCGGATCTCGGTCGAGGGCGGAGGCTGTTCCGGCTTCCAGTACAAGTTCGACATTGACCGTGCCCGCACTGACGACGATCTCGTGATCGAGCAGGACAATGCGGTGGTGCTGGTCGATTCCGCCTCGCAGCCGTTCCTGGCGGGGTCGCAGGTCGATTTCGTCGACGATCTGATCGGCGCCTCGTTCCGCGTCAACAATCCGAACGCCACGGCGTCCTGCGGCTGCGGGACCAGCTTCTCGATCTGACGTCGCCGGCTAGGCGCCGGTCATCTGCCTTTCCTCGTCCGTCCACTCCACGTCGACCGACATGAGCTCCGGCTGAAGTGGTGCGTCTCCCGCCATCACATGTCCATCGAGCGCGCGCAGCAGCGCCGCCAGCAGCGCGGGTTTGCGTAGCGGCTTGGCCAGGAAGTCCGACATGCCGGCCTCGCGGCAGATCTTGACGTCCTCGGGGAAGGCATTGGCGGTGAGCGCGATGATCGGCAAGGATTCGAATCGGCCACCTTGCGCACGGATCGCCCGGGTTGCGGCAAGGCCGTCCATGTCGGGCATCCGCACGTCCATCAGCACGAGATCGTAGTCTTCCTCCGAGGCCGCCGCGACGGCCTCGACGCCGTCGGTGACGACGCGCAGCTCGACGTCGAAGGCCCCTAACATCTTGCTCACGACCATGCGGTTGACGGCGTCGTCCTCGGCGACCAGCACCCTCAGCGGTCGGTCGAGACTCGCGATACGCGCCTTGAGGTAGTCGGCTTCGTCGCGGTCGGCAATGTAGTCGGATGCCTGCTCCTGGCTCCAGGGCAGCACCAGCGTGAAGCTGAATGTCGAGCCCTCGCCCGGCGTCGAGGTGACGCCGATGGTGCCGCCCATCTGTTCGATGATGCGCCGGGAGATCGCAAGCCCAAGCCCGGTCCCGCCGAAGCGGCGGCTGATCGAGGCGTCGGCCTGCGCGAAGTCGGAGAAGAGCTGGCCAAGCTTCTCGGGGGCGATGCCGATACCGCTGTCGGTCACGCTCCATTCGACGGTGGCGAGCAGATCGCGGCGGGCCTGACAGACGGCTGCGATCGTGACTTCGCCTTGGTCGGTGAACTTCACCGCGTTGGATGCGAGGTTGAGCAGGACCTGGCGGATACGCGCGACATCGCCGCGCAGCGTCGGCGGCAGGTTCGGATCGAGCTTGACCTTGACCGCGAGCCCCTTGCTCTTGGCACTCGCGCGCACGACGGTCGCCAATGTCTCTACCAGCGCCTGCGGCGCGAAGTCGATCACCTCGAACGCGAAGCGTCCAGCCTCGAGCTTGGAGAGGTCCAGGATGTCGTTGAGGATGCGCTGGAGATTGTCGCCGGACTCGCGGATCGTGGTGACGGCCTCGTGCTGCTCCGGATCGAGTTTTGTCTCCAGCAGCATGCTGGCAAGCCCGAGCACGCCGTTCATCGGCGTGCGGATCTCGTGGCTCATCACCGCGAGGAAATCCGATTTGGCGCGGCTCTCGGCCTCGGCCTTTTCCGCGCGCCAGCGCTCGGTCACGTCGCGGCCGAAGCCGCGATAGCCGAGGAATTGACCGTCGCGGTCGTAGGCCGGCTTCGCGGTGAGCGACCACAGCCGCGCCTCGCCGCCGGCGACGACCTTGAGGTTCATCTCGTGCAGCGGTTCGGCGTGCTCCATCAGGCCGACGACATTGTAGGCCGCGCTCTTGTCTTCGGGGCACAGCATGTCGAGCACGTCGGCGAAATGCGAGCCCTTCAGCAAGGCCAGTGGCAGCTGTGCGACCGCGGCGAAGCGCTCGGGCACGTCGACCAAATGCCCTTCGGCGTCGGTCTGCCACAGCCAGTCGCTGGCGTTCTCCTGAAAATCTTTCAGCAATAGTGAGATGATCTCGGTCTTGCGCTCGAGCTCAAGCTGGGCCTTGAGATTGCCAAGGAACAGATTGCCTTGCGAGACGATGTTGCGCGCCATGAAGAACGCGAACAGCAGCAGGAACACCGCGGTCACGAGGTAAGGCCCGGCGCCGCATAACAGCAACGCCCCGGCGCAGGCGATCGTGGTCGTCGCGAGATAGACGAGGCCCGCGCGCGGGAAGGTCGAGAGCGTGAAGGCACCGCCGGACATCATGCCGACCATCAGGCAGGCGAGAATGAGCTGGCTGGTCGGCTCGATTCGGCTGAAGAGCGCGACCGGCAGCGTGCCCCAGATTGCGGCGAGGAAGAACGCCTGCCGCAACATCTGCCGCGCGGCGCGGGGTGAGGCTTCCTGAGGCGGGCTTTGGTGGGAGCGCCGCCACGCGCGCACCGCGAGCGAGGCGGCGGTCGCGAGGGTCATGCCCCAGATCGCGAGAAAGTCGTTCCAGCCACGACCCCAGAACAAAATCAGCACCACCGCGACGTTGAGCATAGTGACGGCCATCGTCACCGGGATCAGGCGTATCACCGCGTCGATCTGCTTGGCACGGATGCGGCTCAGCTCGCGCTCGCTGAGACCGGCGGTCAGGCCGTCCTCGATCTCGTAGCCGCCGAGCCAGTACAGGAACGCGCCGATCAACCCGTCGCGGGGCTCGGTTCGCTTCATGGCTTTGTTCGGCCGTCCCATTCGAAAAACCTTTTCACGATCAATGGCCCGGGCCCGACTTAAGCCGGGTTAATTTTGTGGGAGATTTCGCAGCGTCCTTGACGGGCGCGTTTGCATTTTGTTCTAACCATGGCCCCTGCCCGGAGCCGCCAAGATGCCCATCAGAATAGCCACCTGGAACGTGAACTCGGTCCGGCAGCGCATCGATCTCCTCCTGACCTGGCTGAAGGAGTGCCAGCCGGACATCGTCTGCCTCCAGGAGATCAAATGCGTCGACGACGCCTTCCCGCGGCTGGAGATCGAGGCGCTCGGCTACAACGTGGTCACCCACGGGCAGAAGACGTTCAACGGTGTCGCCCTGCTCTCCAAGCTCCGGTTCGACGAGACCAAGTCGGGGCTGGCCGGCGACGACGAGGATGCGCATGCCCGCTTCCTCGAAGGCGTGGTGACGCTCAAGTCCGGCGTGCTGCGCATCGCCTGCCTCTATCTGCCCAATGGCAACCCGGTCGGGACCGAGAAATATCCCTACAAGCTCAAATGGATGTCGCGGCTTCTTGAGTATTCGAAGGAGCGCCTCAAGACCGAGGAGCCGCTGATCCTCGCAGGCGACTTCAACGTCATCCCGCATGCCCGGGACGTCCATAATCCCGCCGCCTGGACCGAGGACGCCCTGTTCAAGGCCGAGACGCGGGAAAGTTTTCAGTCCCTGCTCGGCCTCGGCCTGACCGATGCGCTTCGGGCCGTCACCGACGAGCCCGGGCTCTACACGTTCTGGGACTACCAGGCCGGCGCCTGGCAGAAGAACCACGGCCTGCGGATCGACCACCTTCTGCTGTCGCCACAGGCCAGCGACCGGCTCGCCAATGTCGGCATCGACAGCTATGTGCGCAGCTGGGAGAAGCCGTCGGACCACGTGCCGGTGTGGGCGGATCTCGATCTTGAGGCGGCGTGAGGCCGCCTCAACCCATCACTCCCGTCGACCCTGCACCCATTGCTCCAGCATCTGCAGGCACATGGCGCGATCGTCGTCGGAGGCCTTTGCGAAGGCGCGGTTGTAGTTTTCCTTGATCCAGGTCTCGTCGCTGCCTGCGCTGTCGCGCGCCAGCGTCAGCCACATCAGGCCGCGGGCGGCCTGCCGCGGCAGGCGGTCGCCGTTGAACAGCATCTGGCCGAGCAGCGCCTGGGCCTCGTGCTGGCCCTTCTGCGCGGCGAGTCCAAGCCAGCGCGCGCCGTAGCGGAAATCCTCGCGCGAAGCGTCCGGCGTCTTCAGGTACAGGCGGGCGAGATCGTATTGCGCATCCGCATTGCCGAAATAGGACGCGGCATAGGAAAACATCTCCCGCGCCCGCTCCTGGTCCGGCTTGACCTTCGAATTCGGGATGCCGCTGAGATAATAGCGGCCGAGCGCCACAAAGGCGTTGGCGACGATCTGCGCCTGCGGCGCGGACGGGCTGTCTTCGGCGTGCGCGTTGGCGATGCGGGTGAAATACTCGAACGCACGCACATCGTCCTGGGCGACGCCGTCGCCATTGGCGTACATGCGGCCGAGCTTCCACTGCGCGATGGGGTGGCCACCCTCCGCGGCATATTGCAGGGCGCTGAGCGAGGTTTCCTGGGGCACGACTGGCGGTACATTGCGCACCTTGCCTGCTGCGCCCGGCAAGGTCGTGACCACCGGGATGGTCGCATCCTTCTGGCTGACGGGTGCGCCGTCAAAGGCGAGAGCCGGCGCGGCCAGCGCGGCAGCCCCCAACACAAACGCAACGATGGTACGCCTAGATGTCCGCATAGCACTGTTTCTCGTGCGCGCCGCCCGGATGGGTCACTGCCCCACCGACCGCTGGTCCAACCTGCTGAGCATATTTCCAGAGCGCGCCCGTCGTGTGGTTAGTCGCGCGAGCGGTCCATTTGGTCTTGCGTTGGGCAAGCTCCTGGTCGCTCAATTTTACGTTAAGGGTACCGGCGACCGCGTCGATTTCGATGATATCGCCGTCCTCCAGCAACCCGATCGGGCCGCCGATGGCGGCTTCCGGCCCGACATGGCCGATGCAGAAGCCGCGGGTGGCGCCGGAGAAGCGGCCGTCGGTGATGAGCGCGATCTTGCCGCCCATGCCCTGGCCGGTCAGCGCCGCGGTGGTCTGGAGCATTTCCCGCATGCCGGGACCGCCCTTCGGCCCCTCGTAGCGGATCACGATGACTTCGCCTTCGCGGTAGGTGCGCTTCTGGACGGCCTCGAAAGCATCCTCCTCACGGTCGAAGCACCTGGCCGGACCGGTGAACCTGAGGTTGGACATTCCCGCGACTTTCACGATCGCACCTTCTGGCGCCAGATTGCCCTTCAGACCGACCACACCGCCGGTGACGGTGATGGGCTTGTCTGCCGGGTGCACCACGTCCTGGTGCGGATTCCACTTCACGCTTTTGAGGTTTTCGGCGATCGTTCGACCGGTGACGGTCATGCAGTCACCGTGGAGAAATCCGTTGTCGAGCAGCGTCTTCATCAGAAGCGGTATGCCACCTACTTCAAACATGTCTTTGGCGACATAACGGCCGCCTGGCTTCAAATCCGCGACGTACGGTGTCTTTTTGAAGATTTCGGCGACGTCGAACAGGTCGAACTTGATGCCGCACTCGTGCGCGATTGCCGGCAGGTGCAGTGCAGCATTAGTCGAGCCACCGGACGCGGCGACCACGGCGGCGGCATTCTCCAGCGCCTTGAGGGTGACGATGTCGCGTGGCCGGATGTTTTGGGCGATCAGCTCCATGACCTGCTCGCCCGCGGTCATGCAGAAGGCGTCGCGAATTTCATAGGGTGCCGGAGCACCGGCCGAGTACGGCAAGGCCAGCCCGATCGCCTCGGAGACGGTCGCCATCGTGTTGGCGGTGAACTGCGCGCCGCAGGCACCCGCCGAGGGGCACGCCACGCGCTCGATCTCGTCGAGGTCCTCGTCCGACATTGCGCCGACCGAGTGCTTGCCGACGGCTTCGAACATGTCCTGCACGGTCACCTGCTGGCCCCGGAAATTGCCGGGCAGGATCGAGCCGCCATAGATGAAGATCGAGGGCACGTTGAGACGGACCATCGCCATCATCATGCCCGGCAGCGACTTGTCGCAGCCGGCCAGGCCAACGAGAGCGTCATAGGCGTGGCCGCGGATCGTCAGTTCGACGGAATCGGCGATGCATTCGCGCGACGGCAGCGAGGAGCGCATGCCGTCATGCCCCATCGCGATGCCGTCGGTCACGGTGATGGTGCAGAACTCGCGCGGCGTGCCGCCGGCGGCTGCGACGCCCTTCTTCACCGCCTGCGCCTGGCGCATCAGGGAGATGTTGCAGGGCGCGGCCTCGTTCCAGCACGAGGCGACGCCGACGAAGGGCTGGTGGATCTGGTCGGTGGTCAGACCCATGGCGTAGAGGTAGGAGCGATGGGGCGCGCGCGCAGGACCTTCCGTCACGTGACGGCTCGGCAGCCTCTGCTTGATGTTGCTCTTCGCGTCCATCGCAAACCAGTTTCCCCGGCCAACCCTTTCAGACCCGAAAAATCAGAGCCAAGATTTGAATCGACCTTTTGAATCGACCTTGGGGATTTCCGTCGTCTTCCAGGATCACCGCTGCCGCTAAAATATTCGAGTGAATTTATTCATGTTCGGGTGTGGCCAAAAAGCGGCGTCGATGCGAACGGACAGAGAAGATGGTTAAATCCGTGACGAGTGTTGCACGGACGGCACAATCGTGGCCGTAAGGACACGATCGAGCTTACTGCGATACCCCCGGCGGGAGGACAATCCCACAACTTCAAGTTTCCGGTGCGTGCCTGCGTTGCAACTTCGGCGCGACGACGAGGCGCAGCCAAGGTGAGTCGGCGCTTCATCATCTCCCCGCCTGTCCGGACGCGCCGCAAGGGCGCTGCGTCCAGGCCACAGATCGAAGTGTTGTGCACACTCTCTCCACATCGTCTTTGCGAGCGCAGCAATGACGGACTATGAGGCGGCAGCGGCACTCTTCCAGCTCGCATTTTGATTGCAGACACGCTTCGCGTCCTCGCGGCATATTTCGCCCGAGCTTTGCTTGGTCATTCCGCCCCTTTATCCAAGAGGGCGCAGGGAAGGCCGGGTGCCGGCTGGCACCCGCGGTCCGCTGCGCGAAAAGCACACGCAGAGAGAACCGCACAGCAGCATACAGGTGTAGCCAATCACTCGGCCTTCCCTGCGCGATGGTTGGACGGCTTATGCCGTGCTCTCCCGGGAGCCGAATTCTCTCTGGCCTCCCTCGCCCTTGCAGAAGTCACCGGCACCGCGCCGGTTGACGCAGATGCCGCATCCGCAAGAGCTTGACCGTAGCAACGACGGCCAGGACCACACGGTTTTGCCGTACGCACGGCTCGCCATTTCGCCGCAGTTTTTCCAGCCCTGTCGTGGAGCCGAAAACTTACAGACGAGACGAAGCCTAGCAGCGCCGCTCGTCGGAACGCAGCCTTGGGCTCACGGAGAGCAATCCGCCCTGCCCTTGGCCTCTCGCACCCGAACGCTGCCGCGTCCACCGCAAGCCCGGCTCGCGAACATGACGACCACAAGATCGCCCTCAAGGATGAGCCGGGATGCGCGACACATACGCCATTTCCGAATTTCGGTAAAGCGGAATATTTTGGATGCCCCGGCTTGACACGGACATGTCGGGAAATGATCAAGTGTTTTGCCCGACAGGCAACCGCAACGGCATCGTGCACTTCAAGGCGCTATCCGGGATCAGGCGGGCCCGCATCCTGGCTGCAGGATCACGCAGTCCGGCGCAGCACTGCCGCTGCACGTCGTCTCACAGCCGCTGACCAGCGCGACCATGGTCGCTTCCAGTGTCCGCAACTCCGCAATTTTCTTCCTGATCGATCCGAGATGCTTCTCTGCAAATGTCTTCGTATCGCTGCAGGGCAAGCGCCGCTGAACCGATGCGAGGATGTCGCGCGTCTCGTCGATGGAGAAGTCGAGCTCACGGCAATGCCTGACAAGGCTGAGCGTCCCGAGAGCGTCGCTGCCGTAGATGCGCTGGCCGCCCTGGCGCGCCGGCGGCGTCAGAAGACCGATGCTCTCGTAGTAGCGGATGGTGGGAACCGAAACGCCGGCCGTCTTGGCGAGGACGCCAATTCTCATGGAGCTCTCACTTTTCGCTTGAACCTCAAGTGGCTTGAGGGCGTAGCGATCCGGTCCGTGGCGCACAAGCATGAGGAGAATCACATGAGCGTTATAGGACCGTCCTGCAGCCTTTCGTCCGAGACGTCGCCAGGATGCGGCTGCGGAACCCAGACCGAACCAAGGGTCGAACCAGGCGGCGGCAAGGCCGCCGGCACGGCGGTCGCAACCGCGGTTGTCGCGGCAGCCTGCACGGCGTGCTGTGTGCTGCCGTTCACCCTACCCGCTGTCGTGCTCGCCAGCGTGGGCAGCCTGATCGCGGTGCTCGACCATGCGCACGGGCTGATGACGAAACTGTCCATCGCCGTCGTGGTCTGCGCCTGGGTCTGGATCGTCTGTCGATCGCGGACGCGGCTTGAAAATCCGATCGTCCGTGCTGGCTGCAATGTGCGCCGCGACCGTTCTGACCGCGACGGCCGCGCTGTGGCCGGTGATGGGGCCCGCCGTCTTCCACACCCTCGGTGTCGCCAAGAAGCCGAAGCCTCCGGCCGGCTGATGCACGCAATCACAATCTTCGGACTGCTGTCGGTCAGTGCGATGCTGCTGTTTTACGCGCTCGAGCCGCGCGGACCGCATTTCGTGCTGGCCTTCGCGGCAGCCTGCGCGCTCAGCGGGGTCTATGGCTTTCTCCAGGGCGCCTGGCCGTTCGGGTTTGTCGAGACGGTTTGGACAGCGGTCGCCTTGCAGCGCTGGGCAAAGGTCCGGTTATCGGCATGACCGGACTTCAGTGCCTTGGTTGGCGCTCAGGCGTTCCGCATCGCGCGCCCGAACGGATCGGCCAGACGGACGATCTCACAGGCGGCGACGAGGCCGGCGAGCCAGATGGCGCTGGTCAGCCCGATCCGGGTCACGATGGCGGCGGTGAAGGCGCCCTCGCCGCCCAGGACCGGCGTCGCGGCAAGCAGCGCGAACTCATAGACCGCGTAGGCGGCAACGAATGCAATCGCAAGCATCAGCGGCGTGCGGCCTTGCGGCAGCCTACGGAGGACCGTCGATGCTGCTGCGGTCGATAGCAGCGCAGCAGCGCCGATGACGAAGCCCCAGGCGATAGTGCTGGGGTCGATCGGATAGTGCAGCGCGCCGAAGCCGATGCCCTGGTTCACCAGCCAGGCGCCCGTGACCACGAGCAGCGCCGGACGCAGCGGCAGCATGGCGGCGGCGACAACCGCGCAAGCCGCAAACGGCGTGGCACAGGCCAATGCAAAGCTTCCCAGCGCGCATGACACGATCAGCAGCGCGAAGCCGAACAGCGGCGCAAGGCGCACCGCGACCGGGTTAAGGCGGAAACGGTCGCCGAGGGGCGGCAGGATTGGACGGGGCATGGATGAACTCATGCCGACGATCCTAGCACATTTGCACCTGCTTGGATCACCTCCCGCGGCAGTTCCAACTGCCTCATCAGAGGTCCCGACGGATGGTGACGCGAGCCCTCTTGCCCTCAGCTGGCTGCGCTCGGCCTCTTCTCCTTAAACGGCGGGCTACGCTCGCCCTCTTGGGCGCTGGGCCTGAGCCCAGGCCGCGGTGACGTCGCGCGGCGGGACGTCGACGCGCCGGATCGGCGTCAACTCGCCGGAGGCGGAGATGATCGCGGTCTCCTCGCGGCGGCAGCGCGGGCAAACGAAGCGGACCTCGTTCGGCGAAGCCGACCAGCTCGAACGTCTTACATTGGCGGCCATCGGCCAGGCTGCGCAGTGAGAGCATGAGACCAGGAACCGACCGGGATCGAGCATACCCATTCCAAAGGACTCCGCGTCCTGCCATCCCTTCAATGATCGATCCATGTGAATCGTTCCGGTGCCAAAACACCGTCGAGACACCGTCGGCCCCGAACCAGGGGCGGAGCCGCTCAGCGGGCGCCCTTGAGCGTGCACGACGTGCTGCAGGTGACCGTGTTGCCGTGGTCGCACGCCTTGCAGGCGGCAACGCACTGGGTCATGTCGCGGGGATTGAAGGAGGTAAAGTTCCGCATCGCGCACACCGGGGTCGAGCCGGTGATCTCCTGCTCCTGGTTGCAGGCTGCCGTCATGAGTCCAAACATGATGACCGCAAGGAGGCGCATGGGATCGCCCTGTGAGGCACGACAAAACAATCTCGCGAGGCGCGCTGCACCGCAGCGGGCGCCGGCATTTCCACTGCGGAAAATCGCCGCAGGCGTCCCCGCATCTGCATTGAGGATGCGCGCCAAGTGTTAAGAACGGATTGCCGGCGTCAGGCCGCAGCTTGGCTCGCTATGGCCTGCCGCATGTCCACCGCCAGCTGGCGATACCGCTCCGAGAGCTTCAGATAAAACTCACGCTTGGTGCTGTCGGTGGCGAGCCTGGCGATCAGCTCGCATTCGGCGGTGAGCGTCTCGAACCGTTCGAGCCTGTTCTCAAGTTCTGTCATCGGCGTGTCCCCATCAAACGCCTCAAGGACACCAAACCTAAGCCCGGGAAATAGGTCACTGCGAACATCGTTATCGAGTAGAATCAATTTTTCCCGCGCGGCCGACTATTTCTGCTCCAACCGCCAGGCGCCGTCCCAGCCCTCGTCCGGCGGATGGGCCTCGAACCGCGTGATACGAGCAAGCATTGCCCGCGAGGGGCCGTCGCCTGGGACGGCTTCAAGTGCCGCGTTGAAGCCGGCGCGGGCCTCGTCGAAGCGGCGGGCGCGATAGGCGGCGAGGCCTTCGGCGTAGTGAGAACGCAGGCTCTCATGCGCGGCCGTGAGTGCGCCTGCCCGGCCCATCACCTCGAAGATCGTTTGCGGCGCGCTCTGGCCGGCGACCGCAAGACGGTCGACCTCGCGCAATCCGAGGTGCGAGCCGATCGCGTCCGCCGTCGCCTGCGAGATCAGGATACGGGTGCCATAGGTCTTGTTGACGGCCTCCAGTCGTGAGGCGAGGTTCACGGCGTCGCCCATCACGGTGAAGCTCATCATCAGCTCGGAGCCGATGCTGCCGGTCAGGACCTCGCCGGTGGCGATGCCGATCCGCAGATCGCAAAGCCCGGGCATGGCGCGGATGCCGAGCAGATCCGGCAATTGCTTCTGCAGCGCGGGCACCTGATCGGCCATTTCGATCGCAGCAAGGCCTGCGAGCAGCGCCGGCTCTTCCTCCTCGATGAAGGGAGGGCCCCAATAGGCCATGATGGCGTCGCCGATATATTTGTCGATGATGCCGCGGTTGCTCCTGATCGGACCGGACATGACGGTAAAATAGTGGTTCATCACCTTGACCAAGCCGCGCGGGGTCATGCCCTCGCTCATCGCGGTGAAGCCGCTCATGTCGCAGAACATGATGGTCATCACCCGGCGCTGGCCGTCGACGGCGACCTCCGGCCGGTCAATCAGCCCCTGCACCACCTTGGGATCGATGTAGCGGCCAAAGGTCTCGCGGATGCGCTCGTTCTGGCGCAATTGCTCGACCATGCGATTGAAGGCGGAGGCGAGTTCGCCAATCTCGTCCTGCGTCGAGACACTGATGGTCTTGTCGAAGCGGCCCGCCTCGACTTCGCGGGTGCCGGCCAGCAAGAGCCGGACCGGTCGCGTGATCCCGGTGGAGACCATGATCGCAAAGGCAAGTCCGACGATCGCCGCGAGGATGGTCACGATGCCCGAGACGATGATCGCCAGGCGCTGATGGCGGATCACCTGCGCGGTGCTCACGAACACCTGCGAGAGCATCTCGGCGCGGATCGCATCGATCCGCTGGGTGAAGAGATCGCGGAGCGCGTCCACATGGACGAGCACGTCGCGCGTGGCCGCAAAGTCCTTGGCATCGAGCAGCCGGAGCAGCTTGGCGTCCTCCTCGTCGAGTTCGCGGCGAAGCTCCTTGACTGCATTCTCGATGCGCGTCTCGATCCGGGCGAGTGCCGCGTTGTCCGACGGTGTGCTCTCATCGTCGATGATCGCGTTGATCAGCTTTCGCGCGGCTTCGGCCTCCTGCTCGACCTGGGCGTCCGTTTCCCTGAAGATCTTCAGCCGCGCCGCAAAGCCCTCCTCGTCCGGCGGCGTTTGCATTTTGGCGATCACCATGCGCCGCATCGCCAGCGCCCGCTCCAGCGAACGCACATTGGACCGCGCCAGGTGGCCGTAAGCCGGAATATACCGCGCGGTCAGCTCATCCAGAAGATGGCCGACGCGGCTGGACATCACCATCGACAGGATCGCGGTGACGACCATCAGGATGATGAGGCCGAGCGCAATCCCGACGATCTTGCGCCGGATCGACTGGTTGAAAATCGGCATGGGCGCGGGACAATGGGCTGAAGGGGAAAGGCTTTGGAACCCAATACAACGGATTTGCCGCCGGGAATACGCGCAATTTGGCCGCTTCGAGGCGTCCTGAACCGCCGCAACCGTCGCGCGAGCCGTACTCGTTAATGAAGGTTAAGAGACCCGCTCGCCCCGCCGTTGCACAGGTTCCCTGGCTCCATCCGTATTTCGCCGCATTGTTGGAACAGCTTCAGGATGCGAAACGACGTCGTGTCACCATTTTGACGCCGTTTTGATTCTCGAGCCGCATCTCGTCGCGGACTTTGGTTTGTACTGGTTTCGCAGGGGGACCACGGAATGAACCAGTGCCTACGCTCGCTCGCGTGTGTCGTTGCCGTGGCCGCTTTGGCCTTCATCCCTACAGAGCTGGCAGCGAAGAGCGGTCACAAATCGTCCGCGCCGAAGAAGACGCATGAGGCGAAAACCGGCAAGCAGCGCCACGCCTCCGCCGGCAAGGCGCGGCACGGCAAGCATGCCGAGGCCAAGCGCAAGTCGAAGAAGCAGGACGACGCGCCCTCGGACAAGCCGGCAGCCCCGCCGCTGACTCGCGATCTCGCCGCGCTGAAGGATGCCATCGATCTCGCGCGGAAGGGCAAGACCGAGGACGCCAGCGCGGCGCGCGACCGCATTGCCGACCCGGCCGGACAGAAACTCGCCGACTGGTTTATGCTGCGCCATTCCGAAAGCACGGCGAACTTCAAGCGCTACGCCGCCTTCCTCGCCGCCAATCCGGACTGGCCGAGCAGCGCGCTGCTCCGCCGCCGCGCCGAGGCGCGGCTGTGGCAGGAGAAGGCCAACGCGGCGACCGTGCACAAATTCACGATGGACCGGCCGACCAGCGCCAAGGGCAAGTTCGCGCTCGCCCGCGTGCTGATGACCGAGGGCGACAGCGACAGGGCCGCGCGTCTCGTGCGCGATGCCTGGCGCACGGACGAATTGTCCGAGCGCAGTGAGGAGGATTCCTACCAAGCGTTCCGCGATCTCCTGACCGCCGAGGATCATCGCGCCCGCATGGACAAGCGGCTCGGCGCCAAGGACTATGCGGGGGCGCGGCGCGCAGCCAAGCGGCTCGGCGAGGATGCGCTCGCGATCGTCAAGGCCTGCGCCGCAGTCACCGGCAAGGCCAGCAAGGCCAAGGATTACCTGGAGGACATTTCGGCCGAGGCGCGCCGCGACCTCGGCTATGTGCTGTGCCGCGCGCAATGGCATCTCCAGAATGACCGCATCGACGACGCGGCCGAGGTGATCCTGGCCGCCGCGCCCGATACGATGGCGGCGCAAGACACCGACGCCTGGTGGCGCGAGCGCCGCCTGCTCGCGCGAAAGCTGCTCGACCAGGGCAAGTTCAAAACCGCCTATGATTTGGTGCGCTCGGCAGCCGTGCCCGCGATGGAGGTCTATCGCGCCGACTATCACTTCATGTGCGGCTGGATCGCGCTGCGCTATCTCGATGATCCCAAGGCGGCGATGACGCATTTCGCCGCGATCGACGAAGGCTCCGCCAATCCGATCGCGCTGTCGCGCGCGCATTATTGGCGCGGCCGCGCGGCCGAGGCAATGAACGCACCGGCCGATGCGCGCCTGAGCTATCAGGCGGCGGCGCGCTATCCGACCGCCTATTACGGCCAGCTCGCCCGCGCCAGGCTCGGTCTCGACCGCATCGAGCTGCGTGCGCCCTCGCCCGTGCTGGCAGCAGTCGACGCGCCGCCCGCGGACGAGCGCGTGCGCGCCGCCGACATGCTCTACGGCGTCGGTGAGCGCGACATGGTGTTTTACTTCGCCGAGGATTTTGCCAAGGAGAGCACCGACGTCGCCGCACTCGAAGCGCTCGGCGAGCTCGCCGGCCGGCGCAACGATGCGCGCGTGATGCTGGAGGTCGGCAAGTCGGCGCTGGCGCGCGGGCTCGCGCTCGATCACTACGCCTTCCCGACCATCGGCATCCCTGAACATAAGCAGGTGGCGCCCGCGATCGATCCCAGCGTGATCTATTCGGTGGCGCGCACCGAAAGCTCGTTCGACCAGCGCGACAAATCGGCCGCCAACGCAGTCGGGCTGATGCAGGTGACGCCGGAAGCGGGCCGCGACACCGCAAAGCGCTTCGGCCTGACCTATGACTGGGACAAGATGGTCTCCGATCCCGTCTACAACACGCAGATGGGCGCGGCCGAGCTCAGTGCGCTCATGTCGGAATATCGCGGCAACCAGATCATGACCTTCGCCGGCTACAATGCCGGCCGGGGCCGCGTGCGCGAATGGGTGCAGGCGCGCGGCGACCCCAGGGATCCCAAGGTCGATCCGGTCGACTGGGTCGAGCGCATCCCGCTGTCGGAGACGCGCAACTACGTCCAGCGCGTGATCGAGAACGTGCTGGTCTATCGTGCGAGGTTTGAGGCCAGCAGCGTCGTCGCGGGGAAGTCCG
The DNA here is from genome assembly GCF_032917965.1 of Bradyrhizobium sp. BWC-3-1. NCBI lineage: Bacteria > Pseudomonadati > Pseudomonadota > Alphaproteobacteria > Hyphomicrobiales > Nitrobacteraceae > Bradyrhizobium > Bradyrhizobium sp. BWC-3-1. The sequence continues at coordinate 4,475,050 of NZ_CP136625.1, read as the reverse complement.
AGCAGCGCGTTACGACGCCGAACAGGGGCGCGATGCCGACGGCATCGGCCGCAGCCGCCGCGCCCTAGCTTCGCGACGCCGGGGCTGGACGCGGCGTGAAGCTGGATGCAGTGACTGCGACCGACCTCTCTGCGCGGGTCCGCATCGTTTGGCGAGCCGTCACCTCCTTCCGTGGTCAGAGGGTTCGTACGCGCGCAGAAATGCTTCCGTCAGCGAGCGCGAGAGCGCGCCCGTCTGCAGTATCCAGTTCCAGCTCGACACCGTGATCGCTTCGAGCGAACTGCGGTAAGGCCAGAGCATTTCCACCGCCGTCTGCTGATATCGACGGTAGCAATCATAGTCGCAGTACCGCCGCTCAGCGGGCACATGGCGGACGTAACTCGCGCCCAGCGGCTGCGCGCACGCGCTGCAGGTACCGCCGTGGCGAGGCCCTTCCTGATTGACGAACATGAATCTCATCGCGATGTCCTCTCGCCCGGACGGCAAATCCACCGCCCGTTTCGCCCCCCTATCCGCTCAAGACGCCGCTCGTGTGCGCCCCTCGATCAGCGGCGCAGCTTCGCCATGAAGCGCGTAACACTCGTAGCCGCAGTAGGGCAGCAGCGTCTTCGCATCGCGCAGATAGCCGCCGCTGATCTCCTCGCAGCACCAGAGGCAGGACGTTTTGCGAAAAGGGGTCCTGCCGTTCACCAATATGAACCTCATGTGGCACCTCCGAGCGCAAAGCAGTAGACCGTGTCGACGAGAGAGGCGGACGGCGGCGGCGCGCAAAGATGGTTGCGGCCGTCGGGATTATCCCTGTTTCGCTCGACCTTCTGAGGCGGAATGAGGATGTATTTCCCGTCTTCCCGGCGCAGCGCGTAGATGCTCCCCTCGACCCGCCGTATCTCGGTCGGGTAGCAGTCGGCGTTGTTGCAGCAAGTCAGCACCGGATTGTCCGGCATGTGCCAACTCGAATAGAACTGCTCGTGGAGGAGCAGATCCCGAGGCGGATGACGATGTGCGCCATCCTGTCCAGCCTCGTCCGCCTCCGCTCCAGTCATCAACGAAAGCGGCAGCGTGATCGCCAAGAGGAGCTTGCAACAACGGTTCAACGCGCAGCCTCCCGATACAGAATTGCCGAACGCAGCGGATCCGGTGACTGGTGCTTACGCCGCCTGAGACCGAAACAGCCATCGGCGATCGCGTTCGCGGCGCGCTCTGAAGCGATCGAGACATTTCCGGGAGCAAAGCGGCGCTCGCCAGGAATAATACCGGATCAGGCCGAACTTCCCGCTGCAGACGGCGCAGCTTTTTGCGGCGGAAGGGCGCTCGGAGTGTTCGGGCTTATCGCACATGATCCTCTCCTCCTGGCCTCTGATGGGCGCCTCTGACGGTCGAGGATCCCCACGGGCGCTGATGCACAATCATCACGTTCGTCAACGAAATGCGGCTTCTCAATCGTGACCAGATCATCGGCAAGTCAGCGCCGGCGGAGGCGAAGCTGGCCTCTTGAGTGCACGACCCCGCGCTACTCAACTGTTCAAGCGTTGCGATCGACACCACTGGATTGCCGGTGAGACTAGTCCCCATGTGACGGGCCGCTCAATTGTACGGAGGTAAATGCAGCGTATGACTAGGATTGCGCGACCTATACATAGGTTTGTCCGGTGATTTACCGGAGTTTCGTCCGCTCGCAACGAGACGGCGCAACGCTGGCAAGCTGCACGGAGCCCGCGAACTTTCGATGCGGAATCCTGCTTTGATCAGGGAATTGCCCCTGCTGTCGCAAAGTGCTCTACTCTCCCTGCCCCACGCGGGCCGGGACGCTTGCGATGATGCCTGGCCAGATCGCAAAACTAGGGAATTCGGCCGCGCAATTCCTGCTCGGCGGACTTGCGGCGCTTCGATCTCTCGGCAATGCGGGGAAAGGCGAGCCCGCGACTGGGGATGGCTGGCGGCAGGACAATGCCGACCTGCGCGACGCCGTGAAGCAATGGCGACAAGTGTTCGAGCACAATCCGGTCATGTATTTCATGGTCGATCCGGCCGGAACGGTGCTCAACGTAAATACATTTGGCGCCGCGCAACTGGGCTACACGGCGGCCGAGTTGACCGGCCAATCTGTGCTGAACGTCTTTTTCGAAGAGGACCGCGATTTCGTCCGTCGCTGTGTCGGGCTGTGCCTGGAAACCGTGGACCAGTCGCACACCTGGGAGATTCGCAAGATCCGGAAGGACGGCTCGGTTCTCTGGGTCCGTGAGAACGCCAAGGCCATGCGACGCGGCGACGGCACGCCGATCGTGCTGGTCGCCTGCGAAAACATCACCCAGCGCAAGGAGGCGGAGGATGCGCTGCGGCAGAGCGAGGCCTACCTTGCCCAAGCGCAGGAGTTGAGCCGCACCGGCAGCTTCGGCCTGAGCCTGGCAACCCGCGAGGCCGTCTGGTCCAGGGAGACCTTTCGCATCTTCCAATGTGACCCGCAGGTCAAACCGACGCTCGATTTCGTTTTCCAGCGCATTCATCCGGAAGATCGCAATGCGGTCAGCAAGACCCTTGATCGGGCCTTCCGTGAGGTCGGCGATTTCGACCATGAGTATCGCCTGCTGATGCCCGATGGAACCATCAAATATCACCATTCCGTGGCACGCGTGGTGAGACATGGATCCGGCCACATCGAGTTTGTCGGAGCGGTCACTGACGTCACTACGGCAAAGGAAACCGAACAGCGGCTGCGTCGCAGCGAAGCCTATCTGACCGAAGCCCAGCGCCTCAGCCACACGAGCAGCTGGGCCTGGAACGTGCGCAGTCAGGAGTTTGCCTACCGATCGGCCGAACTCTATCGCCTGTTCGGATTCAACCCGGACCAGATCGATCTGTCGGCGCAGGCTTTCCAACAACGGATCCTCGCCGAAGACTTTCGCCGGATCGTCGATGTGGAACGTCAGGCAATCCGGCAAAAGCAGCCTTTCGAAGTTGATTTTCGGATTTTGCGTCCGGACGGTTCCGTACGACACGTCCATACGGAGGGGCATCCCGTCGTCGGCGGGGACGGCGATGTCACGGAAATCATCGGCACCCACGTCGATGTCACCGAGCAGTTTGCCGCCAGACAAGCGCTGCAAAAAGCCTTTGACGAGCTCAAGCTGTCCGAGCAGCGATTTCGCGACTATGCCGAAACCGCCTCGGACTGGTTTTGGGAGAGCGGGCCGGACCACCGTATCACACGGATTTCGGAACATGCCGACACGGCCGGTCCCGTGCCCACGGGCGTGATCGGCCTCGCCCGTTGGGACATTCCACCCGATGCCGAGCTCGAGCCCGAGAAGTGGGAGCGGCATCGCGCGACGCTCGATGCCCACCTTCCGTTTCGCGACCTGGTCTACCGAAGCAAGGATCGCAACGGATCTCCGATCTACGTGCGCACCAGCGGCAAGCCCTTGCACGACGCGAACGGCAACTTTCTCGGTTATCGTGGCGTCAGCAGCGACGTGACGGCGGCCATCCGCGCCGAGCAGGCCGAAGAAGCGCTGCGCAAGGCGCAAGCCGAACTAGCTCACGTGACGCGTGTCACGATGCTCGGCGAACTCACGGCCTCGATCGCCCACGAGATCAATCAGCCCTTGGCCGCCGTGATCTCCAATGCGGATGCCTGTATCGGATGGCTCGGCCGCGAACCAGCCCAACTGAATGCCGCACGCCGTTCCGTGGAATGGATCGTCGAGGACGCCAATCGCGCCAGCGAGGTGATCCGCCGGATCAGAACGCTTGCGAAGAAGACCGAGATCGAGATGGCTCCGGTCGACATGAACCAGCTCGTCAGGGAGACGGTGGCGCTCGTCCGCCGCGAGCTTGCCACCCATGCCGTGTCGGTACGAATGGAGCTGGCGTCCGCTCTACCCAGCGTTTGCGGCGACCGGATCCAGCTGCAGCAGGTGCTGATCAACCTGGTCATGAACGGGATTGAAGCCATGCACGCCAATGTGGACCGTCCGCGCGAGCTTGCGATCCGCTCCAGCCAGGCGAGCGAGCACGGCGAAGGCCGCATGCTCCTGATCGTGACAGACAGCGGGGTCGGCCTCGGCGACGGCGCGACGGAGCGCATCTTCACACCTTTCTTCACGACAAAGCCGAGCGGCCTGGGGATGGGACTGTCGATCTGCCGATCGATCATCGAGGCTCATGCGGGCCGGCTCTCGGCCTTCCCCAATGACGGAAGCGGAGCAACATTCCAGATTGCCCTGCCCTTGCCGATCGAGGACACGTCGTGACCGACCTTCCCAAGGTGGCGACGGTGCAGACGAGTTCCGACGATCCGATCGTCTTGATCGTCGACGACGATCCATCGATGCGCCGTGCGCTCACCAACCTCTTTCAATCCGTCGGCCTCAAGGTCGAGGCTTTCGGCTCCGCGGCGGAGATCATGGAAGCCAAGCCACCGGCGGTCCCCAGCTGCCTTGTGCTCGACATCCGCCTGCCGGGCTCAAGCGGCTTTGACCTGCAGTCGGACCTAGCGAAGGCGAACATTCACACGCCCATTATCTTCATCACCGGTCATGGTGATATTCCGATGACCGTCAGGGCCATGAAGAGCGGCGCCATCGATTTTCTGACCAAGCCGGTGCGCGACCAGGACATGCTGGATGCGGTTCAGGCCGCGATCGAACGGGATCGCAAGCGACGCAATGCCGAGGAGTCGGTCGCGGGAGTGCGGTCCCGATTCGAGGGTTTGAGCGCGCGCCAGCGCGACATCCTCGCCCTGGTGGCGTCCGGCCTGATGAACAAGCAAGTCGCTGCCGAGCTCGGATTGGCTGAGATTACCGTCAAGATCTACCGCGGGCAGATCATGCGGAAAATGGGCGCCAAGTCGTTGGCCGATCTCGTCAGAATGGTGGAGGCGCTCGGAATCTCACGCCCGGGCGGAAAGGTGCAAACCTAAGTATGCTTTTCAAGCTCGCTTCAAGGGCTCACTTTCGTCAAGTGCGGCACCGTGATCGGCGGCTCCCCGATCAGGAGCGATCATCTTGTCAATCCCCTCGGCCATTTCCGTCATCGACGATGATCGATCAGTCCGCCTTGCGACCAATAATCTGCTGACGTCGCGGGGATACACGGTCAACATCTTTCGCTCCGCTGACGAATTTCTTCAATCGGCCGAACTGAAGACGACGTCCTGCGTGATCGCGGATGTGCAGATGTCGTTGATGGGCGGCCTTGAGCTCTTGACGCACATGCGCAGCCTTGGTCACCACACGCCCTTCATTTTCATGACGGCTTTTCCCGACGATGCCGTGCGCGACCGCGCGCTGAAAGCGGGCGCTATCTGCTTTCTGGCGAAGCCGTTCTCCACGCCCGCTCTGCTTGAATGTCTGCGGATGGCCCTGTCCGGCTCCGATCAAACCGAGACGTGATACGCTGGCGCCGAGCCCTGGCGACACGGCGCTCACTCCACCTTGATGTTCGCCGCCTTGATCATTGGCCACCACTTCGCGATCTCCGCCTTCTGGCGGGCGCCCAGGGCCTCGGGCGTGAGCTGATCCTGGGGTGTCATCTCAAGCCCCTGACTTTCGAGCTGCTTCTTCACGCCGGGATCGTTCAGCGCTTCCACGGCAGCGGCATTGAGCTTGGCGACGATCGCCTTTGGCGTGCCCTTCGGCACCCACATGCCGGACCAGAGCGTCATGTTGAAGCCCTTCAGGCCCGCCTCCTCCGCCGTCGGGATGTCGGGCGCCGACGACAGGCGCCTGTCATCGGTGATGGCGTAGGCGCGAATGGTGCCGGCGCGGACCTGGTTGATGGAGTTCGAGGTCTGGTCGACGATGATGTCGATCTGGCCGGCAATGAGATCGTTCAGGGCGGGCGCGGTGCCGCGATACGGTACGTATTGCAGCTTGATGCCGCTGACGCTCTCGAAATAGAGCCCGGCGATGTGGCTACCCGAGCCCGCGCCGGCGGTGCCGGCGGTCGGCGGCGACGGTCGCGACTTCAGCCAGTCCAGCAGCTCCTTCAGCGAGGTCGCGGGCACCGCGTTCTTGCTGACGACGATCATCGGATTGCTCGGCAGCAGCACCACCGGCTCCAGGTCCGCGACCAGGTCGTAATTGAGCTTGTAGACGGCGCCGTTGGCGACGTGGGTGCCGAGATGGCCGAACGAGATCGTGTAGCCGTCGGGGGCCGAATGCACGGCGCGGCCGACGCCGATCGAGCCGCCCGCGCCGGTGACGTTCTCGATCACCAGCGGCTGCCCAAGCGATGTCCGCATCCGCTCGACAAGCACTCGCGCCATCGCATCCGACGGACCGCCGGCGGCGAAGGGAACGATGATGGTGATGGGACGCGAGGGATAGTCGTCGGCGCGCGCGGCGCCTGCAACAGCGAGAATAGCAATCAGCGCAGCCCAGGCGGCCTTCATTGTCTTCTCCCAGCAATGTCATTGTTGTTTTTGTCTCTTCCCGCGTACGGGAAGAGGGATCGTTCGTGAAGGGACGAAATGCCGCGCTAGAACTGCGAATAGTCGATCGGCTTGTGGCGATCGAGCGTGCGGGTGACCGGCGGCAGCGGGTATTTCAGGCCGGTGGCGCAGTTGAACAGCATCACGCGGTCGGACTTGCTGACGCGGCCGTCGGCGAGGCTGTCCTTGTAGGCGGCGTAGGTGGCAGCACCTTCGGGGCAGAGCAACAGCCCCTCCTCGCGCGCGACCTCGCTGAGCGCCGACGAGATCTTGTCGTCGTCGACGGCAATGGCAAAACCGTTGCTCTGCCGCACCGCGCGCAAAATGAGAAAGTCGCCGATCGCCTGCGGCACGCGAATGCCTGACGCGATGGTGTGAGCATCCTCCCAGCGCGTCGCATGCTCGGTGCCGGCCTCATAGGCGCGCACCATGGGCGCGCAGCCGGAGGCTTGCACCGCGACCATGCGCGGGCGCTTGCTGCCGATGAAGCCGATCTTCTCTAGTTCGTCGAACGCCTTCCACATGCCGATCAGGCCGGTGCCGCCGCCGGTCGGATAGAAGATCACGTCGGGCACGTCCCAGCCGAGCTGCTCGGCGAGTTCGAGCCCCATCGTCTTCTTGCCTTCGATGCGGTACGGCTCCTTCAAGGTCGAGGTGTCGAACCAGCCGACTTTCGCCTTGCCCTCGCCGACGATCTTGCCGCAATCGTCGATATAGCCGTTGACGCGGTAGACGGTGGCGCCCTGCAGCTCGATCTCGCTGACGTTCACCTCCGGCGTATCGGCCGGGCAGAAGATCGTGGTCTTGATGCCGCAGGAGGTCGCATAAGCCGCGAGCGCCGCGCCGGCATTGCCGTTGGTCGGCATCGCCATATGCTTGATGCCGAGCGCCTTGCCCATCGACACCGCCATCACGAGGCCGCGCGCCTTGAACGAGCCGCTCGGCAAGCGCCCCTCGTCCTTGACGATGATCTCGCCGCCGCCGAGTTTTGCACCGAGCTTGGGCAGCCGGATCAGCGGCGTCGTGACCTCGCCGAGCGAGACGATGTCCTGACATTTACGCACCGGCAAAAGCTCGCGGTAGCGCCACATGTCGGCGGGGCGCTGGGCGAGCGCGTCTTTCGTCAGCGCCGTCTTCACACCGGCAAGGTCGTAGCGCACCAGCAGCGGCTTGCCGGCCTTGGAGAGGTTGTGGACCTGGTCGGCGGCGTAATGATCGCCCTCCATCGCGCATTCGAGATGGGTGACGAAGGTCGGGCGTTCGATGGTGAGGTTGTCGTTGTCTTGCATGGGGTGATTTCCTTCTTGTTTTGCAAACAGATCCCTCCGCTCGTCATTGCGAGCGCAGCGGAGCAATCCAGAGTCTTTCCGCGGAGGCAGTCTGGATTGCTTCGCTTCGCTCGCAATGACGGTGGTGGGCGGCGATGCGCGCCCGTCAAATATTCAGCACCCGTCCATACGCATCCAGCACGGCTTCCTTCATCATCTCCGACAGGGTCGGATGCGGGAACACCGTGTGCATCAGCTCCTCTTCCGTGGTCTCAAGGTTCATGGCGACGACGTAGCCCTGGATCAGCTCGGTGACCTCCGCGCCGATCATGTGGGCGCCAAGCAGCTGGCCGGTCTTCTTGTCGAAGATCACCTTGACCAAGCCCTGGTCCTCGCCGAGCGCGATGGCCTTGCCGTTGCCGACGAAGGGGAAGCGGCCGACGCGGATCTCGCGGCCGTTCTCCTTGGCCTTGGCTTCGGTGAGGCCGACGGAGGCCACCTGCGGCTGACAATAGGTGCAGCCCGGGATCAGGTTCTTGTCCATGGCGTGCGGATGCAGGCCCTTGATCGCCTCGACGCAGATCACGCCTTCATGTTCGGCCTTGTGAGCCAGCATCGGCGGCCCCGCGACATCGCCGATGGCATAGATGCCGGGGATGTTGGTCTTGCCGTAGCCGTCGATCACGATGACGCCGCGATCCGTTTTCACGCCGAGCTTCTCGAGTCCAAGGTTCTCGATGTTGCCGACGACGCCGACCGCCGAGATCACACGCTCGAACTCGGTCGTCACAGGCTTGCCCTTGCCGTCGTCAATGGTAGCGACGACGCTGTCGGCCTTCTTCTCGAGCTTGGTCACCTTGGTCGAGGACAGGATCTTGATGCCCTGCTTCTCGAAACGCTTGCGGGCCAGGCCGGCGATCTCGGCGTCCTCCACCGGCAGGATCTGCGGCAGCACTTCGACCACGGTGACGTCCGAGCCCATGGTGTGGAAGAAGGAGGCGAACTCGATGCCGATCGCGCCGGAGCCGACGACCAGCAGCGATTTCGGCATCCGCTCCGGCACCATCGCCTCGAAATAAGTCCAGATCAGCTTCTTGTCGGGTTCGAGGCCCGGCAGCACCCGCGGCCGCGCGCCGGTCGCGATGATGATGTGCTTGGCCTGATACGTCCCCTCGCCCAGCGCACCCTTGGGGCCCCCGACGTCCGACTTCTTCACGGTAACTTTGCCGGGCGCATCGATCGAGGCCGCGCCCCAGATCACGCTGACCTTGTTCTTCTTCATCAGGAAGCCAACGCCATCGTTCAGCCGCTTCGAGACACCGCGCGAGCGCTGCACCACCGCCTTCGGGTCGAACGAGACGTTGTCGGCCGACAGGCCGTAATCCTTGGCGTGCTGCATGTAGTGGTAGATCTCGGCCGAGCGCAGCAGCGCCTTGGTCGGGATGCAGCCCCAGTTCAGGCAGATGCCGCCGAGATAGGATTTCTCGACGATCGCGACCTTGAAGCCGAGCTGGGCGGCGCGGATTGCGGTGACATAACCGCCCGGACCGGAGCCGATGATGATGATGTCGAAGGATGTGTCGGCCATGGCGGCTCCCATTCAACTCAAGAGGCGCCGCGGGCGCGGCGCTTGATCAGAAAAGACCTCACCAGCCATTCGAGCATCGTCGCCAAAGCCATTACGGCCAAGGCAATCAGCACGACCGGCTGGGCGATGTTCCGTGCCAGTTGTTCACTGGCAAAGAACGCGGAGTAAAGAAGATCGAGCCCAATCGGGTTGAGCGCGACGACTGCTCCAAGCAGCAGCGACATCCATGGCCAGCGGGTACGGACATGCAACGTTGCCCCCTCTACCGCGCGTCAGACCATCATCATGACGGGATTTTCGATCAGCTGCTTGAAGGCGCCGATCAGTTCGGCGCCGAGCGCGCCGTCGATGGCGCGGTGATCGCAGGACAGGGTCACGCTCATCATGTTCGCGATCTCGATCTTGCCGCCACGGACCACAGGCCGCTCCTCGCTGGTGCCGACTGCGAGGATGGTGGCATGCGGCGGATTGATCACGGCGGTGAAGTGGCTGATGCCGAACATGCCGAGATTCGAGACGGCCGTCGTGCCGCCCTGATATTCTTCGGGCTTCAGCTTGCGCGAGCGGGCGCGTGTCGCAAAATCCTTCATCTCGTTGGAGATGGTCGATAGCGTCTTGGTCTCCGCCTTGCGGATAATCGGCGTGATCAGGCCGCCGGGCATTGCCACCGCAACACCGACGTCCGAATGGTGGTGCTTGACCATGCCGGATTCGGTCCAGCTCACATTGCAATTCGGGATCTTCTGCAGCGCGACCGCCATCGCCTTGATGACGAAGTCGTTGACCGAGATCTTGTAGAGCGGCTTCTTCTCCTTGTCCTTGGGAGCAGCCGTATTGATCTCCTCGCGCGCGGCGAGCAGCTTGCCGATGTCGCAGTCGATCGTGAGATAGAAGTGCGGGACGTTCTGGATCGACGCGGTTAGACGCTGCGCAATCGTGCGGCGCATGCCGTCATGCGGGATGACCTCGTAGGAGCCGGGTTCGAACAGCGACAGGATCTGCTTGTCCGACATGGTCGGCGCGGTCGAGGGTGCGCCTGACGGCGTCGCCGCGGGAGCCTTCAGGCCTTTGCCGGACTTGGCCTGCTCGACGTCGCGTGCCACCACGCGGCCATGCGGGCCGGTGCCAGTCACCATCGCAACATCGACGCCGGCTTCCTTGGCGAGCCGGCGCGCCAGCGGCGAGGAGAACACGCGGCCGGCATGGCCGTTGCTCTGCGCAGCCGGTGCTGCGGCCTGCGGTGCAGGTGCTGCGGCGGGCGCCGGCGCGGCCTTGGGCGCAGCAGGCGCAGGAGCCGATGCAGCAGCAGGGGCTTCAGCAGCTTTCGGAGGCGCGGCGGAGGCACTGGGCTTGGCGGCACCTGCCGCTTTCACGTCCTCGCCCTCGCCGGCCAGCACCGCGATCACGTCGTTGACAGGCACGTCCTGCGTGCCCTCTGGCACCAGAATCCTGGCGATCGTGCCCTCGTCGATGGCCTCGACCTCCATGGTCGCCTTGTCGGTCTCGATCTCGGCGATGATGTCGCCGGATTTGACCTTGTCGCCTTCCTTCTTCAGCCACTTGGCGAGGTTGCCCTTCTCCATCGTCGGCGAAAGAGCGGGCATCAGGATGTTGATGGGCATGCTGACCTCAAGAAGAACTTTGCAAAAATCCGTCTCCGGACCGAAGACGAACAGACCAGGTTAGTTGCCGATGTCGCCCTGCCACAGGCGCTCATTGGCAGGGATGGAACGCCAATTCTTCATCATGGTGATGGAGCGGTCGTCGGCAAGGTCGATCCAGGAGATGCCGAACTTGTCGAGAATGTCCTTGGAGCCCTCGAAGGTGACGGACTCTCCAATAACCACAAGCTTGACCTTGAACAGTGAGAGCGCACCGGCACACATCGCGCATGGCGACAGCGTGGTGTACATGACGGTATCGTGGAACGAAATCGCACCCGCCTCGCGCAGGCAACTCATCTCGCCGTGCAGGATCGGGTTGTTCTCCTGCACCCGGTTGTTGTGGCCGCGGGCGATGACCTTGTTGTCGCGGGTCAGCACGGCGCCGATCGGCAGGCCGCCTTGCGCAATCGAGGCTTCCGCCTCGCGGATCGCCTCCAGCATGAAATCGAAATGATAGGATTCGATCGCCACGGTCAGTGCCCCTTCCCGCGCGGCGTCGTGGTGCCGGTGTCGGTGGGACGCTCGATCTCGGCCTGGAACATCTCGATGATCCGGTTCAGCGCGTCCTCCTCGGTGTATTCGCTCTCGCGCGCATAGGCGCGCGCGGCGTGACGGGCGAGATCGACGAGCAGCAGGCCCCACATGTCGGGCTCGTCGAAGGCCCGCTGGAACGCCATCGACAGCCCGCCGTCCAGCACGAACACGCGCAGGATCTCGACCGCGTCGTCGCGGACGAGGACGTCGGGTGGCAATGGCTGCTCCTTCGGACCCGCCATGGTCTACCTGTAGCAGACGGCTTTGGCGGCCTCGACCACTTCGGCAGCCGAAGGCAGCGCGAGCTTTTCCAGGTTCGCGGCATACGGCATCGGCACGTCCTTGCCGGAGACCCGGGTTACAGGCGCATCCAGATAGTCGAAGGCATGCTCCATGATCCGCGCGGCGATCTCGGCGCCGACACCGCTCTGGGCCCAGCCCTCTTCCACCGTGACGGCACGTCCCGTCTTTTTGACGGAGTTGACGATGGTGTCGGTGTCCATCGGACGCAGCGTGCGCAGGTCGATCACTTCGGCCTCGATGCCGTCCTTGGCGAGTTCGTCGGCGGCCTTCAGCGCGTAGCTCATGCCGTTCGACCACGAGATGATCGTGACATGGCTGCCGGAGCGCACGATGCGCGCCTTGCCGATCGGAATCACGAAATCGTCGAGCTTCGGCACCTCGCCAGTGTGGCCGTAGAGCATCTCGTTCTCGAGGAAGATCACCGGATTGGGATCGCGGATCGCAGCCTTGAGCAGGCCCTTGTAATCAGCGGCCGAGAACGGCGCGACGACCTTGAGGCCCGGGACGTTGGAATACCAGGACGAATAATCCTGGCTGTGCTGGGCGGCCACGCGGGAAGCGGCGCCGTTGGGCCCGCGGAATACGATGGAGCAGCCCATCTGGCCGCCGGACATATAGAGCGTCTTGGCCGCGGAGTTGATGATCTGGTCGATCGCCTGCATAGCGAAGTTGAAGGTCATGAACTCGACAATCGGCTTCAACCCGGTCATCGCGGCGCCGACGCCGATGCCGGCAAAGCCGTGCTCCGTGATTGGCGTGTCGATGACGCGCTTGGCGCCGAATTCCTGAAGCAGCCCTTGCGTCACCTTGTAGGCGCCTTGGTATTCGGCAACCTCTTCGCCCATCACGAAGACGTCGGCGTCGCGGCGCATCTCTTCGGCCATAGCATCGCGCAGGGCTTCGCGGATGGTCTGCGTCACCATCTCGGTGCCGGCGGGCACTTCCGGGTCGGGTTCTGCGACGGCCTGCGGCGCCGGCGCAGCCTTGGGAGCTGGAGCCTCGGTCTTCGCGGCGGCAGGGGCTACGGATTCGGCAGCCTTCTGCTGCTGGGCAGGCGCGGGCGCCTTGGCGAGATCGGCGGCACTTTCGCCATCGGCCAGAATTGTCGCGATCGGTGTGTTCACGGCCACGTCGGCGGTGCCCTCGGGGATCAGGATCTTGCCGAGCGTACCTTCATCGGTCGCCTCGACCTCCATGGTCGCCTTGTCGGTCTCGATCTCGGCGATGACGTCGCCGGACTTGATCGTCTCACCCTCCTTTTTCAGCCATTTGGAGAGGTTGCCCTTCTCCATCGTGGGCGACAACGCGGGCATCAGCACTTGAATTGGCATATCGGCTCCAAAAGAAAGCTTGCGCGCGTTCAGCGGTAAATATCGGTCCAGAGCTCGGCGGCATCCGGCTCGGGATCATGCTGGGCGAAATCGGCGGACGCGTTGACGATGTCGCGCACCTCGGCGTCGATCGCCTTCAGATCCTGCTCGCTGACCTTGGCGGCCAACAGGCGGTTGCGCACCTGCTCGATCGGATCCTGGTCGTGGCGGACTTTTTCGACCTCCTCGCGCGTTCTGTACTTTGCGGGATCGGACATCGAGTGGCCGCGGTAACGGTAGGTCTGCATCTCCAGGATGAAGGGTCCCTTGCCGGCGCGGCACCAGGCCGCCGCCTCGTCGCCGGCGGCCTTCACGGCGCGGACGTCCATGCCGTCGACCTGCTGGCCGGGAATGTTGAAGGAGGCGCCGCGCTTGGAGAAATCCTGCTGCGCCGAGGCGCGCGAGACCGAAGTGCCCATGGCGTAGCGGTTGTTCTCGATGACGTAGATCACCGGCAGCTTCCAGAGCTCCGCCATGTTGAAGCTCTCATAGACCTGGCCCTGGTTGGCCGCGCCGTCGCCGAAATAGGTGACGCTGACATTGTCGTTGTCGCGATAGTGATTGGCGAAAGCGAGCCCGGTGCCGAGCGAGACCTGTGCGCCGACGATGCCGTGGCCGCCGTAAAAGTGCTTCTCCTTGCTGAACATATGCATCGAGCCGCCCTTGCCCTTGGAATAGCCGCCGCGACGGCCGGTGAGCTCGGCCATGACGCCTTTGGCCTCCATGCCGGTGGCGAGCATATGGCCGTGATCGCGATAGCCGGTGATGACCTGATCGCCCGGCTTCAGGGCCATCTGCATCCCGACCACCACGGCCTCCTGGCCGATATAAAGGTGGCAGAAGCCGCCGATCGCGCCCATGCCGTAGAGCTGGCCGGCCTTTTCCTCGAACCGCCGGATCAGGAGCATGTCGCGGAGCGCCTTGAGCTCCTGCTCTCTGGTGAATTCCGGGGGCGAACCGCCGTCGGTCTTGTCCTGTGCAGTACTCGCGGCGGCTTTCTTGGGTGCGGCCATGGGAATTCCGGGTCAGAGAAAACTTCAGCCCTGTCTAACCCAAGTCAAACGCCCTTGGAAAGCACCGCGGCGGCATGGCACGCCTTTCATTATGCCGCACTGCAACGCGATCGTAATATTGCAAAATCTGTGACGCGGATCGGGCAACATTTAGCTCCCCGACTCCCGCATCGTGTGTGGAATACCGATCGCAGACCCGCTCACGTCAGCCGCAGGAAGCAACGGGCTGCTTGCATATCGCAATCGCGCTGGCTCGATGGAGTCAGCGGCAGACCGCAAACCCCGCAAATGGCGCTTGTGCCGCTCGCGTGTCAGTTCGCCGGGATCGTCCGGACGAGATCGCGCGGATTGACGTAGTCGAGCTGGAAGCGCGCCCGCTCGTCCAGCATGTCGGGGTCGATCTTCGCGGAGCGCAGCAGCGAAACGCGCTGCTCGCTCCTGGCGCGCTCGCGCTTGAGCTGCGCCAGTTCGCTGGTCAGCGCCACGATCTCCTGGTCGAGCTCCTGGCGGGCGTTGAGGCCGTATTTGCCGGTATAGGCGTTGACGCCGAAATAGCCGACGATGGCGGCCGCCATCGCATAGAGGGCAAGACCGGTCAGGATCGATTTCAGGCGCGCGCGGGAGACCATCCTGGGAAGATGGGACAGGTTGGTTAAGGGCGTGCTAATTGCCCGCCCGCTTGGCGTTCCAATGCCTGGCTCAGCCGTCATGCTCGGCCTTGTGCCGGGCATCCACGTTCTTCGTCAATTTGGCAAAGACGTGGATGGCCGGGACATCTAGCGCGAAGACGCGCTTCGCGCTTTTGCCCGGCCATGACGGAGACCCGGGGTTCGCGGCCTCAGCCGTGATGCTTCGCGACGTGCACCGCAAACGCGTCGATATAGGCCTGGAGCACCGGCTTCAAGGACTCCTTGGTCAGGTTGCCGTCGGCATCGAACGCGTCACCCACCCCGTTCAGATAGGCCTCCGGCTGCTGCATGATCGGGCCGGAAATGCCCGGCAGGATGTTCTGGAGCGTCTTGGCGGCACTGACGCCGCCGAGCGGGCCCGGCGAGTTCGCGATGATGCCGACCGGCTTGTCGTTGAACGAGCTCTTGCCATAGGGCCGCGAGGCGACGTCGATGGCGTTCTTCAGCACCCCCGGGATCGCGCGATTGTATTCCGGCGTGACGAAGATGACGCCGTCCGATTTCTGGATTTTTTCGCGGAAAGACAGCCAATCCGCCGGCGGCGCTCCCTCGAGGTCCTGGTTGAAGAACGAGATGCCGGCCGGCGTGATGACCTCGAGCTTGAGCGAGGCCGGCGCGAGCTTGGCGAGCGCATTGGCGATCTTGAGCGAAAAGCTGTCCTTACGCAGGCTGCCGGCGATCGTGACGATATTGTAGGCCATAGAGTGTCCTCGAAATCTTCAGCGGGAGTGCCGGGTCGGCACTTAAGCGATCTCGACCGATAGATGCAAGTGCATGGACTGGTCGGATTTGGAAACGCTGGGTTTCTGAACGGTTGCCCAAACAATCAGGCCGCCAAGTGGCGGCCCGATCCCTGGTACAAATCTGCAAATCGGCTCAGATGGTCGGATTCCACGCCGACGGGATTAGACGATATTTGGCGCCGTCCTTCTCGACATGGCCGACCGAGGGGAAGGTGAAGTGGAAGCCGATCACGGTCGCCTTCTCGGCCGCCGCCATGTCGTAGAATTTGTGGCGGGTTTCCTGCGCCAGCGCTGCATCGGTGTCGAACACCACATGCCAGTCCGGATTGCGCAGGAAGAACTCCGGGATGTTGGTGACGTCGGACTGGATCAGCACCTTGGAATCGCCTGAGGCGACCGCGAACGAGGTGTGCCCCGGGGTGTGACCGGGCGTCGCGATCGAGGTGATGCCCGGTGCGACCTCCTTGCCCCACTCGTACTTCGTCACCTTGGATTCGAGGCCGGCAAAGGTCTTCTTCACGTTGGCGAAGTAGTTCTTCATCATCGCGTTGGACTCGGCCTTGGCGGCGTTGTCCTCGCTGGTCCAGAACTCCCAGTCCTTGCCTGGCACCATGATCTCCGCATTGGGGAAGGCAAGCGCGCCGTCGGCGAGACGAATGCCGTTGGTGTGGTCGGGATGCAGATGCGAGAGCAGCACGACGTCGATGCTCTTGGGGTCGACGCCGGCGGCCTGGAGGTTCTGCAGCGTGCGGCCGACCGCGCCCTTGCTGGGCTCGAGATTGGCGACACCGTTGCCGGTATCGATCAGCACGAGCTTGGAGCCGGTGTTGATGAGCTGCGGGTTGAACGGCACCGTGACCATGCCCTTCGGCATGTAGGCCGCCTCGCCAGCGGCCAGCGCTTCCTCCTTCGGCGCGTTGACGACGAACTTGTCCGGCATCGGGAAAGTGCGCGCACCGTCATTGATGGAGGTGCACTCGTAGCTGCCGACCTTGTAGCGGTAGAAGCCCGGCGCCTGCGTGCCGGCTTGCGGTACTGAGGCATTGGCGGCGGTCGGCCCAAAGCCGGTCACGGCAGCCGCACCGAAGGTGGCGGCGCCTGCAAGCAAATGGCGGCGATTAAGATCGGTCATGAGGTCCCCTTCTGAGCGCCCCGCGGTTTTCCCGCGTGCAAATGGCGGCGGAATAATCCCCGGCTTCGCTCAGAAGGCAAGACCTTCTTTCGGTGACGTGCCGTCGCACGTCCCGATTATTTGTTCGGGTTGATGAGGAATTTTTCGCCAGTGGCGCGTTTGGCGTACACCGCGATGTTGGCGGGATCGAGCGCCTCGGAAAGCGACACCACCTTGGTGTAGTGGCTGGCAAACGTGGTCTTCAGTTCGTCGACGACGCGCTGGCGCAGCCTGGCCCCGTCCGCCTGCCCGATCTTCATCAGGAACGGAAACAGCAGCCAGCCGCCGACGCCCCAGGCCATGCCGAAGCCGCGCGGCAGCTCAATCGGGCGGACATCGAGCGCGCCATAGACATAGACCTGCTTGTGCACGTTGGAGCCGTAGCGGCTGTATTCCTTCGCGGTCTTGTTGATCGCGACTTCCATGCAGTTGAGGATGTCGCCGGCGAGCTTCCCGCCACCGATGGCGTCGAAGGCGATGGTGGCGCCGGTCTCGACCAGCGCATTGGTGAGATCGCCGAGGAAGCTCGGTGCGGTGGAATCGACGACATATTTGGCGCCGATCTTGTGCAGGATGTCGGCCTGCTCCTTGCTGCGCACAATGTTGACCAGCGGGATGCCGTCCTTGATGCAGATCTTGTTCAGCATCTGCCCGAGATTGGATGCGGCCGCAGTGTGCACCAGCGCCTTGTGACCCTCGCGCCGCATGGTCTCGGTCATGCCGAGCGCGGTCAGCGGATTGACGAAGCAGGAGGCTCCTTCGGCCGGCGTGGTGCCTTCCGGCAGCGGCAGGCACTCGCGCACTTTCAACGTGCGATACTGCGTGTACATCGCGCCGCCGATCATGGCGACGGTCTTGCCCATCAGCGCCTTCGCGGCATCCGAGGAGCCGGTCCTGATCACGACTCCCGCGCCTTCGTTACCGACCGGCATGGATTCGTCGAGCCGGCCTGCCATCGCCCGCATCGCGCCTTCCGGCACTTTCGCGGTGATGACGGGAGCTTCTTTGGTGCCCGAAGCCTTTGCCGTGCTCATGTCGGCCGCGCCGATCAAGAGCCCGAGGTCGGACGGGTTGATCGGCGCGGCCTCGACGCGGACGACAACCTCGTCCGCGGCGGGTTCGGGGGTCGGCACGTCGAGCAGCGAGATTTCGAGCTCACCGCTCTTCTTGATCAGCGAACGCAGTTGCAGGCCGTTCTTGCCGTCGCTCATGTCGATCCTCCCCTGTTCTTGTCCGACCGCTGGCTTATGCCAGCGCCTTCAGTGCCGCCTTGCCGCCGTAGAGCGCCTGCTTGCCGAGCTGCTGCTCGATGCGCAGGAGCTGGTTGTATTTGGCGGTGCGATCGGAGCGCGCAAGGGAGCCGGTCTTGATCTGACCGCAATTGGTGGCGACCGCGAGGTCGGCGATGGTAGAATCCTCGGTCTCGCCGGAGCGGTGCGACATCACCGAGGTGTAGCCGGCCTTGTGCGCCATCTCGACGGCGGCGAGCGTCTCGGTCAGCGTGCCGATCTGGTTGACCTTGATCAGGATCGAATTGGCCCGTCCGGCATTGATGCCTTCGGCGAGGCGCTTGACGTTGGTGACGAAGAGATCGTCACCGACGAGCTGGCACTTCTTGCCGACGAGGTCGGTCAGCTCCTTCCAGCCGTCCATGTCGTCTTCCGACATGCCGTCCTCGATGGTCACGATCGGATAGCGCGAGACGAGATCAGCAAGGTACTTGGCCTGCTCGGAGATCGAGCGGGTCTTGCCCTCGCCCTCGTAGACGTATTTGCCGTCCTTGAAGAACTCGGTCGAGGCGCAGTCGAGGCCAATGACGATGTCGGAGCCCGCCTTGTAGCCGGCCTTGCCGATCGCGTTCATGACGAATTCGAGCGCGGCGTCCGCCGACGGCAGGTTCGGGGCAAAGCCGCCCTCATCGCCGACATTGGTGTTGTGGCCGGCCTTCTTCAATTCGGACTTCAGGGTGTGGAAGACCTCCGCGCCATAGCGCAAGCCCTCGGCAAAGGAGGACGCGCCAACCG
The DNA here is from genome assembly GCF_032917965.1 of Bradyrhizobium sp. BWC-3-1. Classification (NCBI taxonomy): domain Bacteria; kingdom Pseudomonadati; phylum Pseudomonadota; class Alphaproteobacteria; order Hyphomicrobiales; family Nitrobacteraceae; genus Bradyrhizobium; species Bradyrhizobium sp. BWC-3-1. The sequence continues at coordinate 4,456,253 of NZ_CP136625.1, read as the reverse complement.
GTAGGATCATGAACTCCTGGAAGTCGATCGGATTGTCGGCGTGCATGCCGCCATTGATGATGTTCATCATCGGCACCGGCAGCAGCCGCGCCGAGGTGCCGCCAACGTAACGATAGAGCGGCATGTCGAGCGAGTTCGCGGCCGCCTTGGCGCAGGCGAGCGACACGCCGAGGATGGCGTTGGCGCCCAGCCGGCTCTTGTTCGGCGTACCGTCGAGGTCGATCATGATCTGGTCGAGCTGGGCCTGCTGCTCGACATCGAGGCCGCTCAGGGCCTCGAAGATTTCGCCGTTGACGGCGCCGACCGCCTTGGTGACGCCCTTGCCGAGATAGCGAGTCTTGTCACCGTCGCGTAGTTCCACCGCCTCATGGGCGCCGGTGGAGGCGCCGGACGGCACGGCAGCACGGCCAAGCGCGCCATCTTCCAGCACGACGTCGACCTCGACGGTGGGATTGCCACGGCTATCGAGAATTTCGCGGCCGATGATGTCGATGATGGCGGTCATGATGTGCACTTCCGTTCGTTAGGGCTGATCGGTGCCGCGGGTCTTACACGGACCGCAAGCAAATGTGAACGCTTGGAGGGTGGGCTTCGACTGACGCGTGAAGCGGCTCGGACTAAGGTTGACCGCATCTGGTCTGCGCGCAAAACCTCAATCTGAAACAGTCGGGGTAACGCCATGAATCGCCGCCAGTTTCTTGCCTCGAGCATCGCCCTCCTCGCGACCCGCCCGAGTTTTGCGCAGGAAGGCCCGTTCCGGACAAAATACTACCCCATTAGCTCCGGCATCGGTCTGCACGACCTCGCTCCCGCTCCCGATGGCACGGTCTGGTTTACGGCCCAGGGCAAGGGCCTGCTCGGCAGGCTCGATCCGAAGGATGGCAGCCATAAGACGGTCAGCCTCGGCCAGGGCGCCGCCCCGCACGGCGTGACCATCGGCCCCGACGGCGCGCCCTGGATCACCGAGGGCGGCCAGAATGCGATCGCCCGCGTCGATCCTTCCGACCTCAAGGTCACCCTGTTCCGCCTGCCCGAGAAGTTCGCCTACGCCAATCTCAACACCGGCGTGTTCGACAAGGACGGCACCTATTGGTTCACCGGCCAGTCCGGCTATTACGGCCGCCTCAAGCCGAACGCGGGCGGGATGGACGTGTTCAGGGCGCCCAAGGGCGTCGGCCCCTACGGAATCACCGTCACGCCCAAGGGCGACGTCTGGTATGCCTCGCTTGCCGGCAGCTATATTGCCAGGATCGATCCGGCGACGGGCAGCGCCAGTGTGGTCGAGCCGCCGACGCCGAGCCAAGGTTCGCGACGGGTTTGGTCGGATTCGAAAAGCCGGATCTGGGTCAGCGAGTGGAACAGTGGCCACGTCTCGGTGCACGATCCCGCGGAAGCCTCCTGGAAGACCTGGAAGCTGCCCGGCGAGCGTCCCCGCACCTACGCGGTCTATGTCGATGACAAGGACAAAGTCTGGCTGACCGATTTCTCCGCCAACGCCATCGTCCGCTTCGATCCCGCCACCGAGCGCTTCAACGTGTTCGCCAGCGACAAGGCTAACGCCAATGTGCGCCAGCTCGACGGGAGGCCGGGCGAGCTCTGGGGCTGCGAATCCGGCAACGACCGGATCGTCATGATCCAGACGGTCGCCGCCGGTTGACGACAGCGGCATTTGCGTCCATCCCGGCACGCGGAACAGGATGTGACGACAATGGCGAAGAAATCCCTTCAGCTGGGCCGCGCGGTCGAATGGCCGCACACACCGGAAGAAGCGCAGCTCGACCGCGTGCCGAACCCGCAAAAGGGCACGGACTATCTGGTACGCTTCACCGTGCCGGAATTCACCTCGCTCTGCCCGGTCACGGGACAACCGGATTTCGCACATCTGATGATCGACTACGCCCCCGGCCAATGGTTGCTGGAGTCGAAGTCGCTCAAGCTCTACATCGCGAGCTTCCGCAATCACGGCGCCTTCCACGAGGACTGCACCGTGATGATCGGCAAGCGCATCGCGAGCGAGATCAAGCCGAAGTTCCTGCGCATCGGGGGCTATTGGTATCCGCGCGGCGGCATTCCAATCGACGTGTTCTGGCAGACGGGCCGCGCGCCGAAGGGATTGTGGGTGCCCGAGCAGGGCGTCGCGCCCTATCGCGGCCGGGGCTGAGCTTGAAGAGACCGTTTCTGACTCACCGCGCGTCTCGACCGCGAAGATTTGCTCGCTCGGGGGACGAGGTATAGCGGCTAACAACCACGCCGCTCGAATAAGCCTTGGCCTCGAGTAATTTTAGCTTCCTGAACCCCGACGCCGCGAAGATCCTGACGCCGTCACCCAATACGCCGGGTTGACGTAGAATTGAAACTCGTCAACGAGACCTTGTTCGATCAGCGCCGCGGCAAACCCCGCGCCACCGAACACGCCAATGTCGCGCCCTCGTTGGCTCTTTAAGGCGCCGACCACCTCGTGCAAATCTCCGCTGACAAGCGTGGTTCGTTCCCACGCCCGCTCCGTTGGCTTATTCGTCGGCACCATTTTGCTCATTTCTGTGATACGCTTAGCGAACGCGTAGAATGGCTCAGTTGGGTAGCGGTTCGCTGCGTTCTCCCAATGCCGTAGATACCCTTCATTCAGCATCTTCCGACTGAGAAGAATCGTGTCGATGCGCTCGAAGTGAGCATTGAAATCGCGCTTCAGTTCATCATCCCAAAAGTTGTTGTCACCCCAACCCCATAGCTGCCAATTTACCGTTCCGTAGGAGCCGACAAAGCCATCGGCTGACACCTGCATCTGAAGGATAAGTTTTCGCATCGGTCTATTCTCTCGAATAATGCAAGGATCGAAGCTGCGAACGATTCAGCAGCCCATTGTTTGAAGGTCGTTCGAGTTGTGTTTTCTGAAGTTGGCGTGTCGAGTGCCCATCGCTCTTCGCGATTGAAGCTCGCTGGGGTTTCGATCAACGCTTCCGTGAAGCTGGCTGATATCCCGTTTGCGATCATGCTGCTGCGGGCGTCATCGAGCGGGACAGATCGATAAGTCACGTCTTTGCGCAGTTTCCTGCCCAGGAGCTCTGTCACCTTCTGAAATATGTAAAAGCCGCCGCTTGCAACCTGATGGATATCTGCGGGCATTTTCCACCACTCCTCCAGCATTGAGACTTTGTGATTGGTTTACATTTGGAAGCATTGACGCCAGCCTCGAATGATGTCAATAGTAAATCGATTTACAAAGGGAACTACGGATGTCGGGAAGACAGCGATCAGGTTGCCCAATCAGTCTGTCGCTGGAGTTGCTCGGCGATCGCTGGACGCTGCTGATTGTGCGTGACATCGTTTTCGCGGGGAAACAGCACTTCCGGGAATTTCTGCAGTCCGATGAATCGATATCATCGCGGACGCTTGCGGAGCGGCTTCAAACGCTGCAAGAAGGCGGCGTCCTTACCCGTCATGACGACCCCACGCATAAACTGAAGGCGATTTATCGCCTTACGGAGGCGGGCATTGATCTGCTGCCTGTCCTCGCCGAGCTTGGCTTATGGGGCAGCAAATATCGTAATGCTGATCCGGAGCTTGGTGCGATTGCCGAGAGACTATCGGCCGGGGGCCCCAAGATGCTTTCCCAGATGAAGCAAAAACTGAGGAGAGGAGGTTCTAAATGACGATACGCCGCGTCAGGCGCTAGACATCTTTTAGGCGACTGCATCCGATGGCGCCCGCTGTTTCAACAGCCGCGCACAGGCGAAGCCCAGCGCGACCATGATCGCGGCGCTCACGAGCAGAGTTGGCATCTTGCCGCCATGCTGCAGGCCAAGGCCATAGGCGAGCGGCCCCACCGTCTGCCCCATGAAGAAGAAGAACGAATGCAGCGACAGCGCGGTGGCGCGCGCCTCGACCGAGAGTTCGCTGGCAAACATCTGAAGGCAGCCATGGGCGATGTAGAAGCCCCATCCCATCACGATGAGATTGAACGCCTGCACTTCCCAGCGCAGGCCGAAGCCGACGGCAACGAGCTGCGAAGCCACCAGCGTCATGCCCGCGATCATCATTCCCTTCATGCCCAGCCATGGCAGCAGGCGCGACACCGTCAGCGTGTAGAACAAGCCGCCGACCGCAAAGCCCGCGATGACGATGCCCGCGATCGAGAGCGAGGTCTGACCGAGCTCGAACAGGAACGAAGCGATGTAGGGAAACAGGCCGAGCACGCAGCAGCCTTCGATGAACACCGCCGCATAACAGACATAGGCGTTCGGGTTGGTGAAGATGGTGCGATAGCCCGCCTTCAGCGCCGACAGGCTCGTCTTCGGCGGATGCTTGACCTTGGCGCCACGAAAACCGGCGGCGACCGCGATCGAGGCAACGATCACCAGCGCGCCGAGCACCGCCAGCACGCCGCGCCAGCCGAGGAAATCGCCGATCAGGCCGGAGGCCGAGGCGCCGAGGAGATTGCCCGCCATCGCGCCGGCGAGCGTGCGGCTGATCGCGACCTGGCGCTTCTCCGGACCGACGAGATCGCTGGTCAGGCTGAGCGCCACCGGAAACACGCCGCCGGAGCCGATACCGGCGAGGATACGGGTCGCGAACAGAACCGAGAATGAGCTCGAGAGCGCCCCCAGGATGTTGGCAAGGCCGAGCAGCGCGAGGCAGCCGATCATCAGCCGCGTCTTGCCGAACAGATCGGCGGCGGCGCCGACGATCGGCTGGATGATCGAGAAGGTGAAGGCGAACACCGCGGCAAAACCGGCAGCGGTCGCGATGCTGACGCCAAAGTCCTCCGCGACGTGCGGCAGCACCGGATCGAGCGCGCGCGCGGAGAGCGCCGCGGCGAAGCTTGCACCGGAGATGACGTAAAGCGCGGCCGGCAGGCCGTGATCGTGCGCCCGCGCCTCGCCTTGCTGCATCAGCGCGGGTCGGCTTTGGTCGAATCCTTGGCGAGCGCGTCGAACGCCATCAGCCTTCGGATCAGCCCTTCGAACTCGCGCAGCGGCACCATGTTGGGTCCGTCGGACGGCGCGCTGTCAGGATCGGGATGGGTCTCGATGAAGATACCGGCAACACCGACGGCGACGGCTGCGCGTGCGAGCACCGGCACGAATTCGCGCTCGCCTCCGGAAGACGTCCCCTTCCCGCCCGGCTGTTGCACCGAATGAGTCGCGTCGAAGATCACGGGGGCGCCGGTGGTGCGCGCCAGGATCGGCAGCGCGCGCATGTCGGAGACCAGGGTGTTGTAGCCGAAGGACGCGCCGCGTTCGGTGACGAGCACGTTGGGATTGTTCGCGCTCGTGATCTTGGACACGACGTTGGCCATGTCCCAGGGCGCAAGAAACTGACCCTTCTTGACGTTGACGACCTTGCCGGTTGCGGCCGCCGCCAGCAGCAGATCGGTCTGGCGACATAGGAAGGCGGGAATCTGCAACACGTCCACCGCCTGCGCCACCTCGGCACACTGCCCGGCGTCATGCACGTCGGTCAGGACCGGCAGGCCGAGCGACGATCGGATTTCGGCGAAGATCGGCAGCGATTGTGCAAGTCCGAGGCCACGCGCGGCCGACGCGCTGGTGCGATTGGCCTTGTCGAATGAGGTCTTGTAGACGAGGCCGATCTGCAGCCGCGCGGCGATCTCCTTCAGCGCGGAGGCCACCTCCAGCGCATGCTGGCGGCTTTCGAGCTGACACGGCCCGGCAATGATCGAGATCGGCAGATCATTGCCGAATTTGACCTTGCCAATGGTGACGACCGGCGCCGCTGACGTCGAAGAGCTCAAGGCAAATCCCTCGTTCCGGCGCGACCATAGCCGCGATGAAGGGCGGATCAACCCCATTCGGCCTGGGCTCCCAGAATATCAGGGTGCGCCCAGGCTCTCCGCGACGCCCTCGCGCCGGCCGCCTCTACTTCACCGACGAGAAGGCGGTCGGCGCCAGGATCTGGCTGACGATGTTGCCGACGATCTGGCCGTCCGCCTCGCTCTCGGCGCGCCCTTTCATCCAGTCCGGATCGGTCATGAAGGCGGCCCACTTCTTCTCGCGCTCGGCGAGCGACTCCCAGGCCAGGAAATAGGTCAGCTCCTGGTTGGATTCACCGATCACGGTCGTGAAGAACCCGGCCTGCTTGATGCCGTGCTTTTCCCACACCTTCAGCGTGACGGTCTCGAACCGCTTGAGCAGTGCCGGCAGGCGGCCGGGCACGCAGCGATAGATGCGCATTTCGTAGATCATTCATATTCCTCCCTGATCAGGTCCGGCGGTTATAACGGCCCGCCCCGACGGTGTCTTGAGGCCCGCTCAGCCGCCCCGGTAGCGTTCCGTGCATGGCTAGAGCCCGCTCAAGCCGCTTCATCGAGAGCGGGTTCCCGCAATGCTGCCGCAATGATACGGCCGCTAGAATGGCGCGATTGAGGTTGAGGTGCGGATCATGCGGATTTTGCTCGTCGAGGACGAGGTCGAAATGGCCGACGCGCTGGCGTCGGCGCTGAAGCGCTACGACATGGTGGTGGACCACGCCCCCACGCTCGCGGAGGCGGAAGAGGCCATTTCTGCCGACGTCCACGCCGCCGTCCTGCTCGATCGCCAGCTTCCCGATGGCGACGGTCTCACCCTGATCCCGAAACTGCGGGCGCGCGCCGACGGCGTGCCGATCATCGTGTTGACGGCGCGCGGCGAACTCGCCGACCGGGTCGCCGGACTGGACTGCGGGGCGGATGATTATCTGTCAAAGCCGTTTGCGGTAGAGGAATTGCTGGCGCGGCTGCGCGCCGTGCTGCGCCGGCCCGCCGGGCTGCATCCCGACATCATGCACGCCGGCCGCCTCGCCTTCGATTTCGGCCATCGCGAGGCAAGCGACGGGGCTCCGCTCGAGCTGCCGCGACGCGAGCTCCTCGTGCTGGAAGCCCTGGTCCGCCGCATGGGCCGGACCGTGCTGCGCTCCGCGCTGGAAGAAGCCGTCTACAGTTTCGACGACGAGATCCAGTCGAATGCGCTCGATACGCACGTGTCGCGCCTGCGCCGCAAACTCTCGGAAGCCGATGCGCGCGTGGAGATCCACGGCATCCGCGGCGTCGGCTATCTCTTGAAGAAGCTGCTATGAGCAAGCACCACGAACCCTATTGCCTGCGCTCGCGGCTGAGCTGGCGCCTGCTGTCGCTCCAGGCGGTGCTGCTCACGGCGCTCGTTGCCGTCGTCGTCGGGGCATTGAGCGCGTCGGGATTCGTGATCGCCGGGCGCGACGAAGATCGCGTGATCGATATCGTCCAGCGCGCGCTCGGACGCGACGCGCAAGGCGACCTGGTCCTGCGGCCGACGACCGAGCTGAAACAATTGCGCAGCGAGACCCCCGATCTCTGGTTCCTGGTCCGCGACAGGCAGGGACATTCGCTAAGCGAAGGCGCCGTGCCGGCCGAATTCGCCGCCATCGGCAGCGGCCTCGACCAGATCAGCCAGGCCCGGCTCGGCTGGCAGCTGTTCGAGGACGATCCGCGCAAGCCCCCGGCGCGGCTGAAGCGGGTCGATACCGACGCCGGCAATGTGCAAATCATCACGGCGACGCAAGGCAAGCTCACGGGCGCCAAGGCGTTGATCATGACATCGCTTGCACTGCTCGGCATCGCCCTGCCTGGCCTGCTCCTCATGGGAACGGCGACGTTCATCGCCACGCCGATGATCGTGCGGCGCGCCTTCGAGGCGCTCGATGCGACGGCGGACCAGGCGCGGCGCATCGACATCCATCAACGCGGCGCGCGGCTGTCGCTGGACCGGATTCCGCTGGAAGTCGTGCCGCTCGTGACCGCGGTCAACGACGCGCTGGCGCGGCTAGACCAGGGCTATGCCCGCCACAAGCGCTTCGTCGCCGATGCCGCACACGAGTTGCGCACACCGATCGCGATCCTGAACACGCGGCTGGAGTCGCTTCCAGCGGGGCCGGACAAGACCCGGTTGCTGGAGGATTCCGCGCGGCTGGCAACGCTTGCCGAGCAGCTGCTGGACATTCAAAGGCTCGACCGCTGCGGCCATCCCTTCACGCGCGTTGACCTCGTCGCAATCGCGCAAAGCGCGGCCGCAGATCTTGCGCCGCTGGCCATTGCCGCCGGCTACGAGTTGGCGCTCGACGCCCCCTCCACGCCGGTCGAAACGATCGGCGATGCGGCGGCGCTGGAGCGCGCGCTGACCAACCTTGTGCAGAATGCGATCCAGCACGGCCCGCGCCGCGGCACCATAGGCATTCGTGTCAGCAGGCCCGCGAGCATCGAGGTCACGGACGAAGGCGCCGGCATTCCGGCCGATCAGCGCGAACAGATATTCGAACCGTTCTACCGGCTGACACCGCTGGATCGCGGTGCCGGCCTCGGTCTCAACATGGTGCGCGAGATCGTGCTCCTGCATGGCGGCCACATCTCGGTCGCGGACACAGCGATCGGCGGCGCGTGCTTCAGGATGTCACTGCCGCCCGTCCGGGAGAATTGACGCAATCGACAGGCGGCACGCAATGCTGTCGCAATGCACTCAAACGATTGTTCGGCCGCCTCACCTCTGACCTGCGAGGCGCAACCAAGATGCCGGAGTGCGCATGCCCAACGATTTCCTCTCGTTCTTCCTGTCATGGATGTCAGCCCCGCGCCGCGTCGGCGCGATCGCGCCGTCAGGCGCGGCGCTGGCCGATCTCATCACCCGCGAGATCACCGCATCGACCGGCCCTGTTCTCGAGCTCGGCCCCGGCACCGGCGCGTTCACCTACAAGCTGCTCAAACGCGGCGTGCGCCAGCAGGACCTCACGCTGATCGAATACGGCTCCGACTTCATGAAGGTGCTCCAGATGCGTTTTCCGAACGCGCGCGTCTTGTGGATGGATGCAGGGCGGCTCGCAACGGAGCGCCTCTATGACGGCGCGCCCGTCGGCGCGGTCGTGAGCGGCCTGCCGCTGCTCAACATGTCGACGCGCAAGGTGGTCTCGATCGTCGGTGGCGCGTTCAGTCATGTCCGCCCCGGCGGCGCCTTCTACCAGTTCACCTACGGCATGAGTTGTCCGATCCCGCGGCCCGTGCTCGACCGGCTGGGCTTGCGCGCAAAGCTGGTGGATCGTGCCCTGCTCAACGTGCCGCCGGCCGCCGTCTACAAGCTGACGCGACGGCCGCAGATGAAGCTCGTCACGGGATCGCTTGCGCCTGATACGTCAATGCCGGCCGCGCCGGAGCCGATGCATCTTGCAGGTGACTGCACCGCCACGCGCTGAGCGATTACACCAGGCGGCTCTGAACCATTGCCGCGCGAATGAACGACGCGAACAGCGGATGCGGCTCGAACGGTCGCGACTTCAGTTCCGGATGGAACTGGACGCCGATGAACCAGGGGTGATCCTCGTACTCGACGATCTCCGGCAGCACGCCGTCGGGCGACAGGCCCGAGAATTTCAGCCCGTGCTGCTCGAGGCGATCCTTATAGGCGGTGTTGACCTCGTAGCGATGGCGGTGGCGCTCGGAAATCTCGGTCGCGCCGCCATAGACTTCCGAAACGCGGCTGCCGCGATTGAGCGCCGCGGGATAGGCGCCCAAGCGCATCGTGCCGCCGAGATCGCCGGCGTTGGTGCGCTTCTCGAGCTCGTTGCCGCGCAGCCATTCCGTCATCAGGCCGACCAAGGGCTCCTTGGTCGGGCCGAACTCGGTGGAGTTGGCCTCCTCGATCCCGACGAGATTCCGAGCTGCCTCGATCACCGCCATCTGCATGCCGAAGCAGATCCCGAAATACGGCACGTCGCGCTCGCGCGCGAACTGCGCCGCGCGGATCTTGCCTTCGGCGCCGCGCTGGCCGAAGCCGCCGGGCACCAGAATGCCGTTGACGTGCTCGAGGAACGGCGCGGGATCCTCCTTCTCGAAGATCTCGCTTTCGATCCAGTCGAGATTGACCTTCACCTTGTTGGCGATGCCGCCATGGGAGAGCGCCTCGATCAGCGACTTATACGCATCCTTCATGCCGGTATACTTACCGACGATGGCGATGGTGACGTTGCCCTCGGGATTGCGGATGCGCTCGTTGATCTGCTGCCAGCTCCGCAGCTCCGGCGGAATCCGCGAGCCGATGCCGAAGGCGGCAAGCACTTCGTCGTCGAGGCCTGCCGCATGGTAAGCCTGAGGGACAGCGTAGATGCTGTCGGCGTCGCGCGCCTCGATGACGGCGCTCTCGCGCACGTTACAGAACAGCCCGAGCTTGCGCCGTTCCTCCTTCGGGATCTCGCGATCGGTACGGCAGAGCAGGATGTCCGGCTGGATGCCGATCGAGCGCAGCTCCTTGACGGAGTGCTGCGTCGGCTTTGTCTTCAGCTCACCGGCGCTCGGGATGTAAGGCAGCAGCGTCAAATGAATGTAGATGGCGTGATCGCGCGGCAACTCGTTCTTGAGCTGGCGGATCGCCTCGAAGAACGGCAGGCCCTCGATGTCGCCGACGGTGCCACCGATCTCGACCAGCACGAAGTCGTAATCGTCGTTGCCGTCGAGGACGAAATCCTTGATGGCGTTGGTGACATGCGGAACCACCTGGATGGTCGCGCCGAGATAATCGCCGCGCCGCTCCTTGGAGATGATGTCCTGATAAATCCGCCCGGTCGTGATGTTGTCGGCCTTGGTCGCCGGCCGCCCGGTGAAGCGCTCATAGTGACCGAGATCGAGGTCGGTCTCCGCGCCGTCATCGGTCACGAACACTTCGCCGTGCTGATACGGCGACATCGTTCCGGGATCGAGATTGAGATAGGGGTCAAGCTTGCGGAGGCGGACCTTGTAGCCCCGAGCTTGCAACAGGGCACCGAGTGCCGCTGAAGCCAGACCCTTGCCGAGCGAAGAAACCACGCCGCCGGTGATGAATATGTACCGCGCCATGGGGCTTAACCTCTAATCCCTCGAATTCGATTCGCCAAAGCGATTCGTATTCCGCCCCAAACATTTTGCGGGGCTGTGGGTGAGCCAGAACTGAGAGTGGTGACAGAGCCTTGATAGGGATTGTTGATCCAGGACGGTAGAAGCCGCCCTGCATGGCCCCCTGTTTTATTGCGAACGCGGTACCTGCGGGCCGCTCGGTGCCGGAGCCTGCTGCTGCTCGTCGGCCTTCTTCAGCGAATCCAGGATGCCACCCGAGGTCGGCGGCGCGATCGGTCCGCCACCGGCCGGCTGTGTCTGCGACGCCGGCGCACCGATGATCGACGACGGCTTGCGGTCGTAGCCGGCATACCAGGACAGGAACAGGCTGGTGAGGAAGAAGCCGACGGCCAGAATCGCGGTGGTCCGCGTCAGAAGGTTCGCCGTGCCGCGGCTCGACATGAAGCCTGCGCCGCCTCCCATGCCGAGGCCCCCGCCTTCTGACTTCTGGAGCAGGACGGCGCCGATCATAACGGTGACGATCATGAGGTGAATGACGATGACAACGGTCTGCATAGTGTCCTTCCGTCACAAGCCGACAGCGCCGAGACGGCGGCCAATCGTGCTTCGCGGGGTTTTCCTGAAGTTGCGCGGTGTTACACGATCGGACGGGGCATTGCCACCCCCGATCAGCCCCGGACGAGTGGTTTGAACCAGCCAGGGACGGCCCTGCCTAATTAGGGCAGCCCTGCGCAATCGCAAGGAAATCGGCCGCCTTCAGACTGGCCCCGCCGACCAGCGCGCCATTGACGTTCTTCACGGCCATCAGCTCGGCCGCGTTCGAGGGCTTGACCGAACCGCCATAGAGAATGCGCATCCCGGCGCCGTCGGCCTTGAACCTGGAGGTCAGGAATTCCCGGATAAAGCCATGAATCTGCTCGACATCCCGAGACGTCGGGGTCAGGCCGGTGCCGATCGCCCAGACCGGCTCATAGGCCACGACCAGATTGGCGGCGGTCGAGCCATCCGGCAGCGAGCCGGTGAGCTGGCCGCGCAGGATATCCACGGTCTGGCCCGCATCGCGCTGGCCCTGCGTCTCTCCGATACAGACGATCGCCGTCACTCCGGCGCGCCAGGCGGCCTCAGCCTTCTGCCGGATCAGGGCATCGCCCTCGCCATGGTCGGCGCGGCGCTCGGAATGGCCGACGATGATTGCGGTCGCACCCGAATCCGCCAGCATTTCGGCGGCGATGTCGCCGGTATGGGCGCCCGAGGCCTTGGGGTGGCAATCCTGGGCCCCCACCGCGACCTTCTTGCCGCGTGCCTTCTCGGCAAAGGCAGCGATCAGGGTCGCCGGCGGGCAAACCAGCAGCTCGGCTTTGCCGGCCACCTCTGCCGCGCCATTGAGCATGGCGTCGAATTCGGCAGTCGAGGTCTTGAGGCCGTTCATTTTCCAGTTGCCGGCGATCAGGGGGCGGATGGCATCGGTCATGTCAAATTCCAGCAAAATTTGGTTTGTTCATGCGCTAGCAGAGGTCCCGTGGCAGTTCCAGAGACCAGGGGCTTTTAACCGCAGGGATCGAAAGCCTGCTAGACCCGAGGTTGCGGGGGGAAAGCCACCACTTTATGATGATTGATCAATTTGGTGACGCGCTTTTGCGGAATCTGCATTAAGACGCGCTTCCGTTCCCCTCCTGCCAAACAAGTTGGACCAAATGCTTCGAGGAATGCGCAAGGCCTCATCAAACTGGCTCGGCAAGACCATTATGGCCATTGTGATGGGCGTGCTGATCATCAGTTTCGGCGTTTGGGGCATTGCCGACATCTTCAAGGGCTTTGGGCAGTCCACCGTGGCCAAGGTCGGCGGCACCGAGATTTCATTGAACGAGTTCCGCCAGATCTATACCGATCGCCTCCAGCAGATCAGTCGCCAATTCGGCCGGCCGCTGTCGCCGGAACAGGCGCGCGCCTTCGGCCTCGACCGTCAGGTGCTGCAGCAGACGATCGCGGAAGCCGCCCTCGACGAAGAGGCGCGCCGGCTCGGGCTCGGCCAGTCCGACGACCAGATCCGCCAGCTCATCATGAACGACCCGAACTTCAAGGGCGTCGGCGGCAACTTCGATTCGAACCGCTTTCAGTCCGTGATCCGCAATTTCGGCTATACCGAGCAGCGCTACGTTTCGGAGCAGCGCAAGGTCTCACTGCGTCGGCAGATCACCGGCACGATCGGTGCCGGCCTCGAGCCGCCGAAGGCGATGCTCGACGTGCTGACGCGCTTCCAGAACGAGCAGCGCACCATTGAATTCGTCAGGCTCGACGCAGCTCAGGCAGGCACCATCGACGCGCCATCGCCGGAGGCGCTCGCCGCCTATTTCGAGGATCACAAGGTCCAGTTCCGCGCGCCCGAATATCGCAAGATCGCGTTCGTCGTGGTCTCGCCGGAGGAGATCGGCAAGTGGAGCGAGGTGTCGGACGAGGACGCCAAGAAAGCATTCGACCAGCGCAAGGACCGGCTCGGCACGCCGGAGAAGCGCCAGATCCAGCAGATCGTATTCCCCAACGCCGCCGAGGCACAGGCCGCACGCGAGCGGCTCACCAGCGGGACGTCGTTCGAGGACCTCGGCAAGGAGCGCGGACTGAGCGCGTCTGACGTCGATCTCGGGCTCGTGACCAAATCCTCGCTCGATCCCGCCGTTGGAGACGCTGTCTTCGCGCTTCCCGCCGGTCAAATCAGCCAGCCGATCCAGGGCCGTCTCGGCACGTCGATCGTCAAGGTCGAAAAGATCGAGCCGGGCACTGAGGCGAACTACACGAGCGTTGCCGCCGACATCAAGCGCGAGATCGCCACCGAGCGTGCGCGCGTCAAGGTCGCCGATCTCCGCGACAAGATGGAAGACGAGCGCGGCGGCGGTGCCAGCGTGATCGACGCGGCGCAGAAGCTCGGCCTCACCGCCGTGACCATCGACGCCGTCGACCGTTCCGGCCGCGCGCCAAGCGGCCAGCCGGTCTCCGGCATTCCGCAGGGCCTCGACGTGGTGTCGCAGGCCTTTAACACCGATGTCGGCGTCGACAATGACTCGATCTCTTTCAAGGGCGGCTATGTCTGGTACGACGTGCTTGCCATCACGCCCTCGCGCGACCGCAATCTCGACGAGGTTCGCGACCAGGTCGAGGTGCGCTGGCGCCAGGACCAGATCGCGACCAAGCTGAAGGCCAAGGCGACCGAGATGGTGCAGAAGCTCGAATCTGGCGGCAAGCTCGCCGACGAAGCAGCCGCGATCGGCGCCAAGGTCGAGACCGCCACCGGCTTCAAGCGGGACGACTCGCCCGCCAGCGTGCCCGCGGCCGTCGTGTCGGCCGCCTTCCGCGTCGCCAAGGACGGCGTCGCGCAGACGGCAGTGACCGGCGGCACCGAGGTGATCGTGTTCCGCGTTACCGAGATCATCGATCCCACGGTCGATGCCGCTTCCGAGGCGGTCAAGAAGCTGAAGGACAGTCTCGACCGTGCGCAGACCGAGGAGCAGGTCGCTTCCTACGTCAACAAGCTCGAAACCGACATCGGGACCACAATTAATCAGGCCGCCTTCGCGCAGGTGACCGGCGCGAACCAGTGAGTTGAAAGCACGCGATGGACGACCTGAAATCGATCATTGGAAAAGTGGCGACCGGCGCCAGCCTGTCGCGTGACGAAGCGGCTTCCGCCTTCGACGCCGTGATGTCCGGCGAGGCTACGCCCTCGCAAATGGGCGGCCTGCTGATGGCGCTGCGGGTGCGCGGCGAGACCGTGGACGAGATCACCGGCGCGGTCGCGGCAATGCGCTCCAAGATGCTCACGGTCGATGCGCCCGCGGACGCCGTCGACATTGTCGGCACCGGCGGCGACGGCTCCGGCTCGGTCAATGTCTCGACCTGCGCCTCCTTCATCGTTTCGGGCGCCGGTCTGCCGGTGGCCAAGCACGGCAACCGCGCACTGTCGTCGCGCTCCGGCGCCGCCGACGTGCTGGCTTCGCTCGGGGTGAAAATCGATCTGAGGCCGGAGCAGGTCGGCCGCTGCATACGCGAATGCGGCATCGGCTTCATGTTCGCCCCCGCCCATCATCCCGCCATGAAGAACGTCGGCCCGACCCGGGTGGAGCTTGCGACCCGCACGATCTTCAACCTGCTCGGCCCCTTGTCCAATCCGGCGGGCGTGAAGCGGCAGATGGTCGGCGTGTTCTCCCGGCAATGGGTGCAGCCGCTGGCGCAAGTGCTCAAGAACCTCGGCTCTGAATCCGCCTGGGTCGTGCACGGTTCCGATGGCCTCGACGAAATCACCCTCACCGGCCCGACCTTCGTCTCCGCGCTCCACAACGGCGAGATCCGGAATTTCGAGGTGACGCCGGAGGACGCGGGCCTGCCGTGCTGCGAGGCCGGTGCGCTCAAAGGCGGCGACGCCGACGCCAACGCTATCGCCTTGCAGGGCGTGCTCGACGGCAAGCCGAGCCCCTATCGTGACGTCGCGTTGATCAACGCCGCTGCCGCATTGGTCGTGGCGGGGCGTGCCAGGGATCTCAAGGAAGGTGTCGTGATCGGCGCAAAATCGCTCGACAGCGGCGCGGCGAGCGCGCGGCTGAAACATTTGATCGCGGTCTCGAACGGCTGAGCCTGACATGTCGGACATCTTGACCAAGATCGAAGCCTACAAGCGCGAAGAAATCGCTGCGGCCAAGCGCGCGCAGCCGCTGTCGGCGGTAGAGGCGAAGGCCAAGGCGCAAGCAGCACCGCGCGGCTTCCTGCGCGCGATCAAGGCCAAGCACGCCAATGGCGACTACGCGCTGATCGCGGAGGTCAAGAAGGCGTCGCCGTCAAAGGGCCTGATCCGCGCCGATTTCGATCCGCCGCTGTTGGCCAGGGCCTATGAGGCCGGCGGCGCTGCTTGCCTGTCCGTGCTGACGGACACGCCCTCGTTCCAGGGCCATCTCGACTTCATGGTGGCGGCCCGCGCGGCAACGTCACTGCCGGTGCTGCGCAAGGATTTCATGTTCGACATCTATCAGGTGGCGGAGGCCCGGGCGCACGGCGCCGACTGCATCCTGATCATCATGGCGGCGCTCGATGATGCCGCGGCAAAAGAGCTCGAGGATGCCGCCATCGCCCACGGCATGGACGTGCTGATCGAGATCCACGACCGCGCCGAGCTTGACCGCGCGCTGAAGCTGCGTTCGCCGATGATCGGCGTCAACAATCGCAATTTACGCACCTTCGAAACTACCCTTGCGACCAGCGAAACATTGGCACCGCTGATCCCCCGCGACCGGCTGATGGTCGGCGAGAGCGGCATCTTCACGCCCGCCGATCTCGCCCGGCTCGAGCGCGTCGGCATGTCGACCTTCCTGGTCGGCGAGAGCCTGATGCGGCAAGCCGACGTTACCGCTGCGACGCGCACATTGCTGGCGCGCGAGACGACGGCGCGCGCGACGGGCACGCGCTGACATGGCCCGCAAGCCGACCGCGACGAAACCAGCCAAGTCCGAGTCCAAGACCCAGTCTAACACCAAGACCGGCCCTGCTCTCACCCATATCGGCGCCTCCGGCGAGGCGCGGATGGTCGACGTGTCGGACAAGCCCGCCAGCGAACGGCTCGCGGTCGCGGAAGGACGCGTCGTCATGACCAGGGCGACGCTTGACCTGATCGTGTCCGGCAACGCCAAGAAGGGCGACGTGCTCGGCACCGCCCGCATCGCCGGCATCATGGCCGCCAAGCGCACCGCGGAGCTGATCCCGCTCTGCCATCCGCTCGCGCTGTCGAAGGTGACGGTCGAGATCGAGCCAGACGCAACGCTGCCGGGCTGCCTCATCCGCGCCAGCGTGAAGGTCACGGGCCCGACCGGCGTCGAGATGGAAGCGCTCACCGCCGTCTCGGTCGCCTGCCTCACCATCTACGACATGATCAAGGCGGTGGAGCGCGGCGTGCGCATCGAAGGCATCCATCTGGTCGAGAAGCTCGGCGGCAAGTCCGGCCATTACCGCGTCTGATTGCGGCTGCTACTTCAACGACGCGCTGATCGACCCGAATTTTGAATTGAGCTTGCTGCCCAGGCCGTCCACCACGGCGACGATCGCGAGCGCAATCAGCCCATACTCGATCGCATATTGATTGCTTTTGCGAGGGTCCCTTCACGGCCCATTAACCCAGCTTGCTAACTTCGCCTCCACTCCGTTCCCGTAAACCAACGGATGTTTCCGGGGCCAAGAATTGACCCTGGCGTGTGCACGACAACGATCGATCATGATGACGGGATTCGGCAGTCGCCTTTTTGACCAAGCCTTCGTGCGCAGCGGACCGATCCGCTGGCTGGTGGTGGGCGGCACGCTGTTGATCGCTGCGATCGCCGTCGGCGCGACGCTGATGGCGCAGAATTTCCGCGAACGTGCGCTGCGCAGCTCCGGGCGCGAGCTGGAAAACACCGTGCTGATGCTGGCCCATCATTTCGACCAGCAATTGCAGGATTTCGCGGTCATCCAGAAGGATTTCGTCGACTACGTCCGCGCAAGCGGCATCACCAGTGCGGCGGACTATCGCAAGCGCCTCGCCGGCCAGGACCTCCACCGGATGCTGCGTTCGAAGATCGAGGCACTGCCCTACATGGGCGGCGTCAATATCATCGATGCCGAAGGCAATTTGATCAATTCGTCGGCGGCATGGCCGGCCCCGAACGTGAACGTTGCCGATCGCGCCTATTTCCAGACCTTCCGGTACGATCCCGACGCTCCCGACGTCCTGATCGAGCCACTCTACAGTCGCATCTCCGGCGCATGGACCATCCTGATCGTGCGCAAGGTCGTCGGACCGAACGGCGAATTCATGGGTGTGGTCGGACGCGGCATCGAGCCGGCAAACTTGGAAAAATTCTTCGAGTCAGCCGTGCTCGGCGAAAGCACGACGGTCTCGATGCTGCACCGGGACGGCACGATGCTCGCCCGTTATCCCCATTCCAGTGAATTGATGGGACGGAATTTCAAGAACGGTCCGTTCGCGCATCAAAGGGTTTTCGGGCTCGACCATTTTACCGGCCGCTTCATGAGCCCCGTCGACGGCGAGGACCGGCTGATTTCCTCACATGCCTGCCTCACTTCCCGATCCTGATGATGGCCACCACGACGCGCGCGACGGCCCTGACGGACTGGCGCGAGCAGATCGGCATCCTGATCTCGGTCGCGGCCTCTTCCACGCTCGCCATCGCGGGCGTGTTGATCGCGATCGTTCGCAAGCTCCTGGAGCAGCATCGTCTTTCGCGGGAACGGCTGACGCTGGAAAAGCAGCGTCTCGACCGCGCCGTCAACAACATGACCCAGGGCCTGCTGCTGTTCGACGCCTCGCAGCAGCTCGTGATCTGCAATCAGCGCTACATCGAGATGTACGGGCTGTCGGCCGACATCGTGAGACCCGGCTGCAGCTTTCACGACATCATTGCACACCGCAAAGCCACCGGCTCGTTCACCGGCGATGCGGACCAGTATGTCGCACGGGTCCTGCGCGACGTCCACGTGCGCAATTCCATGGTGGTCGAGACCTCCGACGGTCGCTCGATCCAGATCGTGAACGAACCGCTCACGGATGGCGGCTGGGTGGCGACGCATGAGGACATCACGGAGCGCCGGCGTATCGAGGAGCGCATCACCCATCTCGCTCATTACGACGCACTGACCGACCTGCCCAACCGCACCATGTTCCACGAGCATCTGCGTCAGGAACTCGATCTCGTCGCCGGCGGCGAACAACTCGCGGTGCACTACATCGACATCGACGAGTTCAAGGGCGTCAACGACGCGCTCGGGCATCTCGTCGGCGACGAGCTCCTGAAGTCGGTCGCGCAGAGCCTCCACCGCTGTGCGGGTCCGACGGACTTCGTGGCACGCCTCGGCGGCGACGAATTTGCCATCGTCCAGAGCGCGGTGACATCGCCGGATCAGGTCAGCGAGCTCATCGCGCGGGTGTTTGAGGCCATCCGGGCGCCGTTCGACTGCATGGGGCATCATCTTGCCACCGACGCCAGCATCGGCATCGCGCTGGCGCCGCAACATGGAACGGCGCTGGACCAGATCCTGAAGAACGCGGACATGGCGATGTACGCCGCCAAAGCCGCGGGGCGCCGCACCTATCGCTTTTTCGAGTCGGAGATGGACGCCAAGATCCACGAGCGGCGGCAGCTCGAGATCGACCTGCGCCACGCCATCGCTCAAGGCGGGCTCGAAGGCGGCCTCGAGGTGTATTACCAGCCCTGCCTCAGCCTGAAGGACGACCGCATCACCGGCTGCGAGGCGCTGGTGCGCTGGCGCCATCCCGAGCGCGGCATGGTCTCGCCGGCGGAGTTCATTCCGATCGCCGAGGACACCGGCCTGATCAACGAGATCGGCGAATGGGTGCTGGCGACCGCCTGCCGGGACGCGGCGAACTGGCCTGACGACATCCGCCTCGCCGTCAACGTCTCGCCGGTGCAATTCAAGAGCGGCACGCTGGCGCTGAAGATCATGGCGGCGCTTGCCGCCTCCAATTTGTCGGCGAGCCGGCTCGAGCTCGAAATCACCGAGGCGGTGCTGATCCGCGACGACGACACGGCGCTTGCGATCCTGCATCAACTCCGCGCGATCGGCGTCCGCATCGCGCTGGACGATTTCGGCACCGGCTACTCCTCGCTAAGCTATCTGCACCGCTTCCCGTTCGACAAGATCAAGATCGACCGCTGCTTCGTCAACGACATCGCCGGCCCCGACGGCTCCGCCAGCATCGTGCAGGCGGTCGTCAATCTCGCGGCTGCCCGCCGCATGACCACCACGGCCGAGGGCGTCGAGACCGAGGAGCAGCAGCGGTTGCTGCGCGCGCTCGGCTGCTCCGAGATGCAGGGCTATCTGTTCAGCGCCGCAAAGCCCGCCGACAAGGTGCTGGAGCTGTTCGCAGCTCATCGCAGCCGTCTCGCCCGACGCGGCGGCAACGAAGGCCGCCGCCGCGAGGCAAGCTAGTTCGGACCTCGTGGTCGGCGCAGCGGCATTCCCAGAAGCTCTCCTCGATACACACGACGCAGGTGTCGCGGAGGTCATGCAATTGCTGGAGTTGCGGGTTCATCCCGGCGGCGAGGTCTGGTCGAGCGCGACCGCGCCCGCCGCTGGGCCGAGCGCGATGGCTGCTACGAGGCCACCTTCGCGGCCATGAACCCGAGCTGACACAGCGTCCCGAAACAAGTTCGCCCGGGAACGGCTATCCGCTCCCGGGCGATCAACACCTTACCGTCGCGAGCGCCTAGTTCGGCACCGCAGCCTTCGACGCCGGCTTGGCGGCGACCGCATTCGCGGTTTGGCCGTGCAGGAAGTCGTAGGCCGTATGCAGGGCCTTGTCGTCTTTCGCTTCCGGTGGGACATAGGACTGCGATCCGGTCTGCTCGGTGCCGTCGGCTGCCTGGAGATGACCGCGCATCTGGGACTCCGCCATGGTGTCCATCCGGCCCTTCAGCTCGGGCGGCACGTCTTGGAGGATCTCGATGTCGGGCGCGATGCCCTGGGCCTGGATCGAGCGGCCCGAGGGCGTGTAGTAGCGCGCCGTGGTCAGCGCCAGCGCGCCGTTGCCGGTGCCGAGCGGAATGATGGTCTGCACCGAGCCCTTGCCGAACGAGCGCGTGCCGATCAGCGTCGCGCGCTTGTGGTCATGCAGCGCGCCGGCCACGATCTCCGAGGCTGAGGCGGAGCCGCCGTTGACGAGAACCACCAGCGGCTTGCCCTTGGTGAGGTCGCCACCATGGGCGGTAAAGCGCTGGGTCTCTTCCGGATTGCGGCCGCGGGTCGAGACGACCTCGCCACGCTGCAGGAACGCGCTCGACACCGACACGGCCTGGTCGAGCAATCCGCCCGGATTGTTGCGCAGGTCCATCACGTAGCCCACCAGCTTCTCCGGCGGAACCTCCTTGGTGATCGATGCGATCGCCTTCTTCAGGCCATCGGTGGTCTGCTCGTTGAACGAGGTGACGCGGATATAGCCGATATCCCCGTTCTCGACGTGGAAGCGCACGGGACGCACATGGATGATCTCGCGCTTGATCGCGACGTCGAGCGGGGCGTCGGCGCCCTTGCGCACGATCGTGAGCTTGGTCTGGGTCTCGACCGGCCCCTTCATCTTGTTGACGGCCTGCTCGAGCGTCATGCCCTGCACGGCATCGCCGTCGATCTTGCTGATGAGGTCGCCCGACATGATGCCGGCCTTGGATGCCGGCGTGTCGTCGATCGGCGAGACGACCTTGACCAGCCCCTCCTCCATCGTGACCTCGATGCCGAGCCCGCCGAACTCGCCGGAGGTGGTCTCCTGCATCTCGGTCCAGGCCTTGTCGTTCATGTAGCGCGAGTGCGGATCGAGCGAGGTCACCATGCCGGTGATCGCGCCTTCGATCAGTTTGGCATTGTCAGGCTTCTCGACATAGCTCGCCTTCACCCGCTCGAACACTTCGCCGAACAGATTGAGCTTGGAATAGGCGTCATCCGCGCTCGCTGCCGCCCGTGCCGCCCAAACGCCGCCGTGCGGACTGGCTACCAAAAGGGTCAGACACGCTCCGGTGAGCGCGCCCAGTGGAAACAGCAGGGTTTTCCGCATGGATAGGCTGGCCTTTTTGCTTCGCGGTTCGGTGGGCTGGGAGCCGCCATGCAAATGGCGATCCAGCCTGCTTCTCACAATACCATTCTGGTTTCTTCAAGGCCGGGATGCCACGCCGGCGGGTACACCGAAAAAATCGGTTGGTCCGGACCTAAACTTTCGGCAACGTTGCAGGACCGGTTCGTGCGCAGCGGGGGTCGGCCGGCCGGCCCGCGCCTCGCAGCCATGCCATTTTAGGATGGTTTTGGCGCCCCGGACGGGTTAGGCGATCAGGGAAGGCTTCAAATTCTCGGGAGGATAACAATGAACGAAGCACCCCGCATCCAACCGGAAAGGAACGTCGAGCTCGGCGCCAGCACCGAGCCGTTCCAGAATCTGCATGAATTCATCCGGAAAGCCCGCGCCAACCTCAACCAGAATGCATGGGACTATATCGTCGGCGCGGCCGAGACCGAGACCACGATGCGTCGCAACCGCATGGCGCTGGACGAGATCGCCTTCCGCCCGCGCGTGCTGCGCGATGTTCGCAAGGTTACAGGTTCGGTCGAACAGTTCGGCCGCAAGATGCGCCTGCCCGTGGTCCTCGCCCCGGTCGGCGCGCTCGAGATCTTCGATCCGGATGGTGCGGCGAGCGTGGCACGCGCCTGCGGCACTTTCGGTGCGGCGCACATGCTCAGTTCGGTGTCCGAGCCCGGCCTAGAAAAGACCGCCGAAGCTGCGTCCGACGCGCTGCGGCTCTACCAGCTCTATGTGCGCGGCGATGACGCCTTCGTCGCCGACGTCGTCAGCCGGGCCGAGAAGAACGCCTACGCCGCCTTCTGCCTGACCGTCGACACCGCCCACTACAGCCGCCGCGAACGTGACATCGCCAAGCGCTACGTTCGCGAGAGCCGCTTGCGCGCCACCGGGGGCGATTACCAGAAGGGTCTGGAGTGGCGGACGGTGAAGATGATCAAGGACAAGTTCAAGATCCCGCTGATCCTCAAGGGCATCGCGACGCCGGAGGACGCGCTGATCGCGATCGATCACGGCGTCGAATGGATCTACGTCTCCAACCATGGCGGCCGTCAGCTCGATCACGGTCGCGGCGCCATGCACGTGCTGCCCGAGATCGTCGACGCCGTGAACGGCCGCGCCAAGATCATGGTCGATGGCGGTGTCTGTCGCGGCACCGACATCGTCAAGGCGATCGCGGCGGGCGCCGACCTCGTCGGCATCGGCCGGCTGCAATGCTGGGCGCTGGCGGCGGCCGGCGAAGCCGGCGTGGCGCGCATGCTGGAACTGCTCGAGGACGAAGTGCTGCGCTGCCTCGGCCTCTTGGGTGCGACCTCGTTCGCCGAGGTCAACAAATCCTGCCTGCAGCAGGCGACCGCAACCAACGCGCCGAGTGTGTTCAGCGCGTTTCCGCTGTTCGACCACGAGCCGTATCGATACTGAGTGAAAGGACGCAGGTGACATCGCTCTCTCCCGGCAGCGCGGATGCGCTCCTGTTCGATCTCGGCCGCGTCGTGCTCGATATCGATTTCTCCAAGGCGATCGCCTGCTGGGCGGGACATGCCGGCTGCAAGCCCGAAGCCATCGTCGCGCGCTATGTGCGGGACAGCGAAGCCTATCGGTTGCACGAGATGGGGAAGATCAGCGATGAGGACTATTTCGCCTCATTGCGAGCCTCGCTCGGAATCGGCATTTCGGATGCGCAGTTCCTGGAAGGCTGGAACGCGATTTTCGCCGGCGAAATGCCTGACATCGCCGAGCTGCTGCCGCGCGCAGCGAAACAGATGCCGCTCTATGCTTTCTCCAACACCAACCGGCCGCACGTGGACCATTTCTCGAGGGAATATGCCGACCTCCTCGGCCATTTCCGCGAGCTGTATTTGTCGTCCAGCATCGGCCTGCGCAAACCGGATGCGGAGGCCTTCGACCACGTCGTTGCGGCGATCGGCGTGCCCGCCGGGCGCATCGTGTTCTTCGACGATCTTGCCGAAAACATCGAGGGAGCACGCGCGCGCGGCTTGACGGCGGTGCATGTGACCTCGCCGCGTGACGTCGGGAACGCATTGAAGGCATTGGGCATTTGACGACGGTCCGTTGTCGCGAAACCCACGACGGCACGGCCCGAGGGACCAATTTTGAAAAATTGAGGAACCGGATCACTTTGTACATTTTTATACAGAGTTCCGGGAACGGAATACCGCCTTCCGGACTCTTAGAGTCCGTTGGGACTTCTACGGACGGATGCATCATCGTGCTGGGCAAAACCTACCTCACCAAGCAGGCCTCTCTTCTTCTTGAATTCGCGAGGACAACTTCAGATTCGGACCTTTCCGCCAAGCTTGTGAGCAAGGCCGCCGACCTGAAATCCCAAGCCGACCCGCTGCCCGACAAGGATCAGGGATCCAAGGCGCCCGACGTAACTCCCGGGCAGGCAGGGAGCTGATCGATTCAGGCCATGGCGCGTTCTCGCCTTGCCATGATTTTCGTCGCTTCCATGACCACTCTCCTGCCGATCTGTGACCTCCTTCGGATCATGCCGCGACGCGCTTGATCCTGCCTTCCGGAACAATGTGAAGGGGCGGGATGACTGTGCCTGCTCAGCCGCTTTTGCCTCTGCGCCTGCGCTCGGCTAGAAGACGTGCGGAACATTCGCCCGAACGTGCCGAGCAGGAGTTTTCGCCGTGGCCTTGATGCCGGTTTCTGACGCGCTTGCCGCGGTGCTGGCGGGTGCAGAGCCGCTGCCGGAAGAAATGATTTCCCTCGACGAGGCCTACCATCGCGTGCTCGCGCGTGACGTCGTGGCGCGGCGCACGCAGCCGCCGCAGGCGATGTCGGCGATGGACGGCTACGCGGTGCGCGCGGCCGATGCCGCGACGATCGATTCGGAGCTCACCGTCATCGGCGAAGTCGCAGCGGGCCGACCGTTCGAGGGGACGGTCGGAGCCGGCGAGGCCGTGCGGATCTTCACCGGCGGCGTCGTTCCCTTTGGCGCGGACGCCGTCGTGATCCAGGAGGACACGATCGCCGCCGGCAAGCGGATCACGATCAAGGAAGCCGCAATCGCCGGCCGGCACATCCGCCCCGCCGGCGTTGATTTCCGCGAGGGCGACGTGCTCCTGCGCAAGGGAAGCCGTTTGACCGAGCGAGACCTCGCGCTCGCCGCCGGGATGAATCATCCGCACCTTGCCGTTGTCAGGCGTCCGAAGGTCGCGATTCTCGCCACCGGCGACGAGCTGGTGATGCCGGGCACCACGCCCGGCCACGGCCAGATCGTCTATTCCAACGGCTACGCCCTGCACGCGCTCGCCCGCAGCGAGGGCGCCGAGACCATCGACCTCGGTATTGCCGCCGACACGCTCGAGGCCACCACCGCCGGCATCCGCCGCGCCCGCGAGAGCGGCGCCGACGTCCTGATCACGACCGGCGGCGCATCGGTCGGCGACCACGATCTGGTCCAGCAGGCACTGCGGGACGAAGGCATCGCGATGGCGTTCTGGAAGATCGCGATGCGGCCAGGCAAGCCGATGATGCACGGGCGACTCGGCGCAATGGGTGTGATCGGCCTGCCGGGCAATCCCGTATCGTCCTACGTGTGCGCTTTCCTGTTCATGGTGCCGCTGATTCGCGCCCTGTCGGGCCGTTCAGTGATTCACCATCGCCGTGAACGCGCCGTGCTCGGCCGCGACGTCGGCGCCAACGACCAGCGCGAGGACTATCTGCGCGCGCATCTTGAGGAGCGTGACGATGGCACACGCGTCGTTGTTCCCGTCAATCATCAGGACTCTTCGCTGCTTGCGAATCTCGCTGCAGCACAGGTACTTCTCGTCCGCGCACCATTCGCGCCGAAGGCCGAAGCCGGCACGGCTTGCGAAGTGTTGCGGCTCCCCGTCTGAGCGCCCCCGCAACGCGCGTTCCGCGCACTTTGCTCTGTTCACGGTAAATTAAGCAGTTGCGGAACATGTATCGAACATATAGTGTCTGTTCATGATTTGTTTCGAGCATGCAGCGGCTTATGGCCGAATTCAGCGTCTCGGAATCGGACGACATCAACCGGGGGACTTTGGTCGAGATGTTAACGCGCAAACAATACGAGCTTCTGCGGTTCATCAGTGAACGTCTGAAGGAAAGCGGCGTGCCGCCCTCCTTCGACGAGATGAAGGATGCGCTCGATCTGCGCTCGAAGTCGGGCATCCATCGCCTGATCACGGCGCTCGAGGAGCGTGGCTTCATCCGACGCCTGCCCAACCGCGCCCGTGCGATTGAAGTCATCAAGCTGCCGGAGCTCCAGGCAGCCGCTGGCAGCCGCCGCGGCTTCACGCCGAGCGTCATCGAGGGCAATCTCGGCAAGGTGCGTGCGAGCGCGAGCCTGCCCGCTGACGAGGGCGAACGTCCCGTCGCGGTGCCGGTGATGGGCCGCATCGCGGCCGGCACGCCGATCGAGGCGTTGCAGACCCGCAGCCATACTATCAGCGTACCGCCTGACATGCTCGGCTCGGGCGAGCATTACGCGCTGGAAGTGCGCGGCGACTCGATGGTCGAAGCCGGCATTCTCGACGGCGACATGGCCCTGATCCAGCGCAACGAGAGCGCCGATACCGGCGACATCGTGGTGGCGCTGATCGACGACGAGGAAGCGACGCTGAAGCGCTTCCGCCGTCGCGGCGCCTCGATCGCGCTCGAGCCCGCCAACGCGGCCTATGAGGTCCGCATCCTGCCGCCCAACCGGGTGAAGATTCAGGGCAAGCTGATCGGGCTTTACCGGAAGTACTGATACCGGGAGTCCTTTCTATCGGCAGTACTTCATATCGGAAGCACTTCATGCCGGAGGTGCTTGGCGCCTCGCGCGCTTCCGATCGGCATCGCCGGTCAGAGATTGGAGCGGATCATCGTCCGCTCCGGCTGGATAGCCTTTCTGGTTCTGCACAGACTATCCGGCCCCTCCTCCAACGCTGGCTCCTCGCCACGCCGACGAAGCAGCACCGCTTCAAGCAGCACCGCTTCGCGGCTCGGTTGTTCGAGGAAACAGCGACCAGCGGTCAAGTTCGGCCGTTGCAGCCAAGTTGGCAATGTTCGCGTACGCGCCTCCCGAATGCATCGCGGCGAGCTTTGTTCCTATTGAATTCGGGAAAGATAATGTGATCGCGGCTTGCGGAAGCCAGCCGCAGATTTGCCCACAACCAAGCACAGCGTTCGTGCTTCCACTCTGATAGAGGCCTGCGCCTCGATAAGAGACGCGGGTTGCTATCCCAGCATGAGGAGCACCCGATGTGTGACTACAGCCTACATGCCGTCGCGTCGCGCCCCGCCGAAGTCGGCGAGACGATCGTCACGACAAGCTTCCGCGGCACCTCGACGCGCGGCTTCGCCTCTGCAGCCGATCCGTCCGTCGCCGTCTGCCTGCTGCCGGGGACGGAGCTCGCCTTCGCCGACGACGTCCGCTACGACAATCGCTGGATCTGGACGCGCACCATCAATTCCCGCGTCGGCAAGTTCGGCAAGATCGATCCGCACGTTCCCGACCGCCATCATGATGCGATCGAATTCCCCGACGGCAAATACGTGCTGGTGACGCAGCTCGTCGAAGGCCAGCGCGCGACGGTGCTGCAACTGCCGGTGACTCAGTCGGTCACCGAGCGCGAGCACAAGGCGCAGATCACCGCCGACAGGCAGCCGACCGTCACGCACCTGCCGATCGGCTGACAGAGCCGCCCTCCGGCTACGAGGTCGGAGGTCAGGATTGAATCGCCATCGCCGGCCGTGGCCGGCGAGATGGTGTGGTTTGCGCCCCGCGAATCCGAACGGACGCACCGA
This sequence comes from Bradyrhizobium sp. BWC-3-1, assembly GCF_032917965.1. NCBI lineage: Bacteria > Pseudomonadati > Pseudomonadota > Alphaproteobacteria > Hyphomicrobiales > Nitrobacteraceae > Bradyrhizobium > Bradyrhizobium sp. BWC-3-1. The sequence continues at coordinate 4,429,011 of NZ_CP136625.1, read as the reverse complement.
ACCACTGCGTTGCTCCGCACCATCAGATCAATCGTCGGCTTGCAGGTCGGTGTCCGCCGGCGTTGCGTCCTTGATGCGAGGCGCGGTCGACTTTGGCGCGAGGCTGCCGTCGAAATCACCCTCGCCGGCGCCGGCCGGCAACCAGGGGCGGCTCGTGCCTCTCGCCCTCACTGCCTGAACCACAAAACCGTCACCACGCTGCGTCAGCGCCAGCGCGCTCTGGCTGGCGAGCCGCTGCCGATCGACCACCATCGCCGCGCAATCGGGCGGCGCGGGACGAGTCGTCACCACCAGGGCGGCCCGACTGCAATCGTCTGCGAGAGCGTCGACGCGCAGTGCCAGCGCGACCAGCCTCCCGTCGGCCAGTGGCGTCACGCAGCCGGATTCGTCGCAGGACACGCCATCGGCAAGCGAGGCTCTGCCCGCCTCGCGCGGATCGGCGTCGGCAGCGAGCCATTCCTTGAGCAGAAAGCCGTCCTTGTTCGTCCTGATCAGGTGCAGATATCCGTCCCTGCCCCGCACCGCGACGCTCGCGCCATCCCCGGCAATCAGGATGTCGGGCTGCCGCGCCGACAGTCCCCAGAGGATCGCTGCCAGCAGCACCAGGGCGCCGGACCAGCGCAGCGGCGTGCGCAACAAGCCGAGCACAATGATTCCCAGGCTCGCCGCGATCAGCGGCGCGATCCCGAACGCCGGGATGCGGCCCACCGCGCCCGGCAAGGCCGCGACCCAGCGCGAGACCGCGACCATCCACTCGATGCCAATCCCCATCAGCCACCAGAACACGCTGTCCAGCCCGAACGGCGCAGCAAGCAGCCCCAACAGCCCCGCCGGCATCACCAGCGCAGAGACCACGGGCATCGCGCCGAGATTGGCGAGCACGCCGAACGGCGTGACACGGTGGAAATGAAAGGCGGCATAGGGCGTGGTCGCAAGTCCCGCAATCAGCGAAGCCATGAACAGCATCGCAATCTCGCGCCCACCCCACATCGCAATGCGCGCAGTCGCCGAATTGTCCGGCGAGGCAAACAAATTGGGCATGCCGATTTGCACCAGTGCGACCAAGCCGAGCGTTGCCGCAAACGACATCTGAAAACTCGGATGCACCAGCGCTTCCGGCGCGACCGCCAGCACGATCAGCGCAGCCACAGCAAGCGTGCGGAAGGTGATGGCGCGGCGATCGACCATCACCGCGATCAGCACCACCGCCGTCATGAAGAACGACCTTTGCGTGGCGACCTCCGCGCCCGACAGCAGCAGGTAGAACGCAGCGGCGACCAGCGCGGCGGCGGCCGACCATTTCTTGATGGCGAAGCCGGCTGCCAGTCCGGGGATCAGAGCGAGCAGCGCGCGCACCGCGAAGAACACGACGCCGGCAACGACGGCCATGTGATAAACCGGAGATCGAGAGCACGTGGCCGAGGCCGGAGATGAACATCGCATCGTTGACGGGCGTGGTGATCGCATCGCGCCGCCCGGTGAGCAGCGCGGTCGCGATCGCCCGATTGTCGCCGTCGAGCGTCGCCCGGATGCGGGCATCGATCGCATCGCGCAGGCCTTGCATGAAGGCCGCGTAACGCAGCCGTAAGCCGCCGGTCTCAGGCGGCGACGCCACCGTGATGGCGCCCATCGCGAAGCCGGAGGCGCCGATGCCCTGGAAGAACATGTCACGCGAAAAGTCGTAGCTGCCGGGCCGCACCGGCGCGAGTGGCGGCATCAGCCGCGCGTATACCGTCTAAGATATTGATTTCAGACGCATTATTTATCTTAAGCTGGGCTGATCCCCAATTAAACCCACAAACTGGGCCCATTGTCCCAGCTGGGACGACGTTTCGATTGCATTGCCCAAGGAGCATTGCTGTGGATCATCCCACAGGCGCGAGCATCCATCATCAACCGGTAATTAATGGATCTGGAACCATTTTACACGTAAGTTCTTCCGTTCTGGACAGCCACCGGAGGCTAACAGATGACCGATGAACAGCTAGCTCTTCAGGCTGTTAGTGATGCCCAGCGCATTCTCGAGGAATACTTAGAACCGAGGCCCCGGAATAACGAGCGCATCATCTTGGACAAGCTGGTGGAAGTGCTCGAGCGTCCAGATCTTCTGGTAGCCGTTCATCGGATGCAGCGCGGCTCGTAGGCTTCTCGCCGTCGTGCTCTTGCTGGCAGGCTCGTGCTAATTCGAGCCAGTCCTGAGCAAGTTTAAGCCACGGCTCCGCATCGATGGAGTAACGGGCTTCGGCGGCCTTTTCCCTGCACACCTCAGCTAAACGGTAGAAGCGTACTGCACTTTCCGACATAGCAAATAACGCGAATACGCCCATCAGCCGCCTCTACCGTACTCGCCTCTTCCCGACACTGTCTGTCGATTTTCTGACAGACCGACCATTGGGCGGGGCGAAAATCGTGAAGTGTGCCAAATCGGCAACCCAGCGGCCCGCCAGCGTGAATCCGGCTGCCCGCAACCGGGCATTAACGCAATCGGCGCAGGCTCTCCGGCGGGACGGGGCCGTGGGGGACATACGCGGCCTTGTGCTTGGGGAGAAGGCCCGCCACGCCCAGCCCCGGCGGTGCCTTCACTCAAAGCGCCTGACACACGTTAAGGAACAATTCGAATCAATTTGCATGCCCGCCCGCATTTCGCTTAGCGTGATGAAGCCGGGGCTGGCTCCATATTTTACGTGATTTTTTTACCCGGTTCATTTGACCGTGCGCGATGCCGCAGCAGTGTCACTGCTGCGGCATTTGCTTATGTGTTCGCACGATGTGGGCAAAGAAAAGCCGCCGGCCGAAGCCGACGGGCTAAGCCTCGGTTAAACTTGCGTGGTTCATGATGCTTTGTTTCAGCGATATTGGTTAAGGAGCATTGCGATGGATTTAGACCTCCGAAACGAGCTCGAAGAGCTGTTGGATGACATCCGTAAGCGCCAGCGGCACATCGAGGACCAAGTTTTTCTGATCAGTGTTCTGGATCGTGATGGTCACAACACTTTAGAGCAGCAAGCGAAACTTAAGCACGAGCGCAAACAGCTCGCCTTGCAGATGGAAATGCAGACTAAGCTTCTGCACAAGGCGAAGCTCCAGCATTGACCATCGCGGAAAGGCAGACGGCCCAGCTGCGCGACAAAGTGAGCCCCTAATGAGCCGCTTGACAGCTGTCGGTGTCGAACTAATTTTTTGCTCCGGGGGCATCCTACCCCCCTTGGAGAAAGGACTTAACGAGAGACCCTTAAAAGGACGGCAGCCAATGATTGATGAGAGACTTGCCAGATTGCGCGCGCACCGGAACAATATTGCCCGCTACCGCCGATTGCTCAAAACCGAACTGTCACACCTCGAGCGGCAGTTTATTGCCGGGCGGATTGAGGAAGAGAAGTCGGCGATGGACAAACTCTGTTCCGCAACATTCCCCCTCACCTTCAGACTTCCTGAGCCCCCGACGCCGCTTCCACCTGTGGCCTGATCCCAGCTGGCAAAAAGCCCGCCGATAGGCTCGGCGGGCTCTCGCAGACTCTCCGGAACGGCGTTTCTTCAGATCCAGGCTGCCGCCCAATCAGGCAAGCAATCCGGTAGCGGCTTATCGAGCAGCCCAGCAACCAGCACAGCGACCGCGGCGCCTTCGATGCCGCCTTCGGCGTACTCGACCTTGCCATTCCATTCGAAATGGAAGACCGCTGAGGCCACCGCCCGCATTCCCTCGATAGTTGTCGGTCGCATCGAGATCATCCGAGAGAAGATCGCTCGCAGTTGATCCATGGCATCCTCAAACGCGTCTTCGGCCGCCCCTTCGTCAGCACCGATCGCCATGAGGCGGACGATCTCCTCACTGGCCGCATCCCGAATCCGCGATATCTCGACGAACCGGCGTCCTAGCTCAATCAGCTGGGCGTCCGGGGTGCCGGGAGAGTCTGCGGTGACGGGGAGGACGGAAACCATAGACGACGCCGCCGCGGGTACGGCAACCGCAGCCGCCCCAGCGCCGGCCGTAGCCGCCGCAAGCCGCTTGGAAAATTGGCGTCGCGTGGTAAGTGTTAATGCAGCCTGTAATGTCATGGCTCTACTCCATGTGTTGCTGGTTAGAGCCAAGGGAAAGGTGCCACTTCCCCTTGGCTTGATTTTTTGGTAACATGGGATCATGAAAACGGCAACAAAAAAAGTTACCAAAAAATCGCGTGGCAGACCCGCGACCGGCCCGGGCCTCCAGGTCGGTGAGCGCTGGTCGGACGACGCCATACAGCGCATTGATGATTGGCGGCGCGCGCAGCCAGACCTTCCGGGCCGTCCGGAGGCAATCCGCCGTTTGGTCGAGATCGGGCTGAAGGCCAAGGGGAAATAGCCGCGCGCGACATTCACAGGGGGAAAGACCATGAAGCTAATGCTCGGAGTTATCGCGCTGCTCTTTGCGACCACGGCCGCCCTTGCTCAGTCTCCCCCGAAAGCCGCTAAAAAGCCGCTGCCTGTGCAGCTAAAGCCGCAAGCGCCGATGGGCTGCAAGCTAGTCGGCACAGTCCGAGGCACCAAGATCTGGGCGGGTGACTGCATTGCCGCGGAGCCTGCAGCGGAAACCCCACAGGCAGCACCGCCACCACCGGCTATGCCGCCCGCGGAGAAGCAGTGATTGGTGCGGGCTGATGTCTGACCTAGAAGAACGCGCGGAGATCGCGCAAAAGCGCGAAGCAACTGTCAAACAGCTATTGCGCCGCGCAGCCAAGCGCTCCCGACCGAGCCAAGCCCTTTCAGTCGTAGTACGTCATACCCGCGAGACCGACGCGAACCGCGAGTTTGCGCCGGATAGCGACTCGGACGCCATTGTATGGTTCCTCATCGCGCTCCCAGTATTCATTATCGCTCACGCGATCTGCGTGAAGATTGGAGCCATCTAAAACGTAACGGTGGCGCGACGTCGGCCCGACTAGCTTCGAAAGCAGAGGTCAAGGGCTCAATGGTGTCAATTCACCCGGTCTGTAAGCACAATCCGCTTGCGCTCGCCCTACGGTTGCGGTTGGCTATCCCATTCTTGACGAAGTTAATGGGGCGCCTGTGCCAAAGCTGAATCCGTTTCGACCTGGTAGTGTCATTTCGCCGGGGATGTTTGTCGGCCGCATCGAAGAGATCGAGGTGGTTGAACAATCCCTGCTGCAGGCGCGTGATGGAAACCCCCAGCACTTCATCATTGAAGGTGAGAGAGGAATAGGCAAATCGTCGCTCTGCTTGTGGGTGGACTACCTTGCAAGAGGAGATATCACCTATGACGGAACGAACAAGCTTAGCTTTGTCGTCGTGAACATCGACCTTCATGCCGCGATGGGGTACGACGATATTGTCGACGCCATTTTAGCTGAGCTAAAGCGCCAGATTGCAAGCAGACAGCCGCTCGTAGAAAGCTGTAAGAAGGCGTGGGATTTCCTAAGCCGATTTCAAATTTCAGGCGTGAAGTTTGACCGCCCTCAGCCGCTTAGCACAAACAGCAAGAGGCTCGATGAGCTCACCGACGTTCTCGTCAGCCTGATCGAAGAATCAGAAGGAGCGGTTGAAGGAGTACTCATCCTGATCGATGAGGCTGATCGTCCGCCCAGTGAGGCTCACCTGGGGCAGCTGTGCAAGCTGCTGACTGAGAGGTTATCGCGACGGCGCTGCGAGCAAGTGTGTATTGGCCTAAGCGGCCTCCCTGACCTCATGCAAAAACTTAAGGACTCGCACGAGTCCAGTTTGAGAATATTCAACATCCTGGAGCTTAAACCGCTCGAATTCTCCGAGCGCATGATGGTCATTGATCGCGGCATCGAGCAAGCAAACAAGAACAGCGAGTCTGACATTGAAATTGAGGAAAGCGCCAAGCGATTGATCGCTAACTTGTCAGAGGGCTATCCGCACTTTTTGCAGGAGTTCGCACACTGTTCCTTTGCGACGGATACGGACGACAAGATCAGTGTAGCGGACGTAATATCAGGAACTTTCAGCGAGCACGGTGCACTGAACCAACTCGGGCGAAAGTATTTTGCTGACCTTTACATCGACCAGATCGGCTCTGAAGACTACCGGCGCGTTCTGATTGCGATGGCTGATCACATGGACGACTGGGTGAGTAGAGCAACGATTATCGCTAGTTCTGGCGTCAAACAATCCATCGTGAATAACGCATTGAGTGCGCTCCGAGATCGGAAGATCATCCTGCACAATCCGGGGGCGCGCGGTGAATACCGGCTCCCGACCCGCTCGTTTGCCGTGTGGATCAAGGCACGGGAGACCCAAAAAAGAGCCGAACCGGCCCTTTCGGTGGGGGACACGTCGAGCGTAATCAACGTTCTCGCTCCCATACCTCGAGCTAGTGAAAGCTAATAATCGCTAGTGGAAGCAGAACAAAGAAGGAAGCGGGCGCGGCGCCGCTCTGGCGGGATCTCCGTGATTTGGAGCGCTACGGTAGCGTGAGACCGCCCGTTCGGAAATTCGGCTATAGATGCTCCCGAGTGGAACCAAGACATCAGGACGGCATTTGAATCGGCGCTGGCTCGCCGCCCGAGCTGGCGGAGCGGCCCCACCCCCATATCCTGAGCTGGGATCGGCTCTCCGCCGGACCAAATCCGGACGAGCTTCCGTCGAAATAAAAACGGCCCCTGCGTCTGGCGGCGCAGGAGCCGGGGGTCAAATACTCCGATTTACAGGGGGGCTTGAAGCCGGAGCACAATGAAAACGGGCTGCATTGCCGTTTGTTCCTGATTCCCAAAATGTTCTGACGCACCTATCTTGGCCCATCCAGAGTGGTCTTTGGATCCTCCTCTCCCGCCCTTCTTCATCGGTTGGATGAGGCTCTGAGTAACGAGCGGCTTGCGCCGCTAAATCACGCAGCGGCGAGCTGAAGCCGAGTTCCATTTTCCACTTTTTCCCGATCGGGGTAGCTCTGCTTTTCCGCCCTCAACAGAGATTTCTGCAACAATATAGGCGAGCCGCTGACTGGCGCTGAGGGGCGACTTCTGGGTGGGCTCAATGAGCAAATGGCGTGCATCGGTACACCATAACTACAGGGTATTCATCCTCGACGACGAAGGCCACATCATCAACCGCGCGCACCTATCGTCGCAACATGACGAAGCTGCAAAGGAACGCGCCAGACACCTCGCCAGCTCCGGGATGGCCGTGGAGTTATGGGACGGCCCCCGCAGGATCCCGATCGCGAGCGAAAGCCGGACGACCCAAGCCAATGTTTGCGCGCGATCAAGGCGCGTCGCTTCGGTCGAGATCGTCCACGACCTCGCTGCTGCCGAAGCGGTCTGGCGCAGTCTTGAGAGCCCGAACCATTCTGCCACGCCCTATCAGCGGTTCGATTTCCTCGCCGCTTGGCAGCGACAAGTCGGGCAGCGCGCGGGGCGTTCCCCGTTCCTCGTGATCGCCCGTGACGACGATGGCCGGCCGCTTGGGTTGCTGCCGCTCGTGTTACAAACGGCCCTCGGGGTGCGCTGCGCGACCTTCATGGGTGGCAACCATTCAACCTTCAACATGGGCCTGTGGGACCGCGAATTCGCGGCGGCCGCAATCGAACGTGATCTCAATTCATTGATGGCGATGCTCGCCGCGCGCGACGAAGCCGACGTGCTCATGCTGCGCTGCCAGCCGACCTACTGGGGCGATCTGCAAAACCCGCTGAGGCTACTGCCTCATCAGCCCTCGACCGTCCACTGCCCCGTGCGCACGATCGAGCCCGGAGCTACACCGGTGAGCCTGATTAGCTACTCCCTGCGCCGCCGGCTGCAGCGCAAGGAGCGCAGGTTGCAGCCGCTTGCGGGCTATCGCTATCACATCGCGTCTGATGACGTTGACATCACCCGCCTGCTCGACTGGTTCTTCCAGGTCAAGCAGCAACGAATGGCGCAGCAGAAGCAGCCAAGCGTGTTCGCTGAACCGGGCGTGCAGGAATTCATCCGTGTTGCCTGCATAACTCGGCTCGCCAACGGCGGCCGCGCGATCGAGATCCATGCGCTCGAATGCGACGAGGAAGTGATCGCGATCTTCGCCGGTGTCTCCGACGGCCACCGCTTTTCCATGATGTTCAACACCTATACCATGTCGCAGAATGCGAAATTCAGCCCGGGCCTGATCCTCATACGCGAGATCATCGATCATTTTGCAGATCAGAACTATCGCGCCTTCGACCTCGGCCCCGGCTCTTACGACTACAAGCTGCTGTTCTGCCAGGATCACGAGCCGATTTTTGACAGTTTCATCCCGCTCAGCATGCGCGGCCGGCTCGCCGTCGGCGCAATATTCGCCGTCAACGAGGCCAAACGCTTGGTGAAAAGGAATCCGGCGCTGCTCGACCTCACTCAGAACCTGCGCAGCAGGTTCCGGAGTGCCAAAACATCCCAAACAACTTCTCTGGTTTTCTTTACTTCAACACTGCTGCAGTCGGTTGGGGCTTAGTGAGATCCGCGGCAGGCACGCAGCCATGTCGGCTTCAAAGTCGTCTTCTAAGAGCAAAGCGGACGCGACGAATTTATAGTACACGCCCGGCGGCCCCGCCAACTCTGTGACAAATGGCGAGGCCGCCTGCGCTCCAGACCTGACAAGGGGCTGGCGCTTGCGGCCCGGAGGGCTGCATCCTAGGCCAGCTAGCCGAGAAAGTTGGCTGCCCGAAAGAGGCACCCATTCGGAGAGTCCTAAGTAACGCCCAGCAACGAAGGGGCCGCCTCAGCGGCCCCTTGCCGGTCAAAATCTTTGTTCGGGATGAAATGCCAGCCCGGCGACACTCACGTTACAGGCGCCAGATCAATCCTGTCCGATCTGACCTAGCCCTGCTTCGATCAGTTTGACGTCCTCCTGGAGAGCCAAAACGGATTCGGTTTGATCGACACCCGTCCTCCTTTGGACATCAGCTAATAGGCGGCGCCGGTGAATACGCATTTCCTCCAACGCTTGCCTGTTCTTCAAGCGAACATGGGCGGCAACAATTTGCCTAAACGACATGGAATTGCCCTCGAATAAAAGGTCAGCCCCGGGAGGAATTAGCAAAATCCCGGATGCGAACCAGTTGGTGCACGATCTATGCCAAGGATCTATGACACCTTCGGAGGGCGTGACGAAAGGCCGCCCGCCAGCGTGAAGCGGCGGCCTTTGATTTTGTGGCAATCGCGCTTCCGTGCAGCGGCCCGGAGGTACGCCTCAGTCGTCCCAGAAGCGCTTGCCGCATACGCATTCGAACATGTGAGTGATGCCTCCGCTCTCAGCGTCCACCACCGTTCGTACAAGCTTCATCTTCTTGCCGCAGGTTCGGCAGCTTCTGTTTGAGTTGTCCTCGAGAACGCAGATCTTCTCAGCGCGAAATACTTCCATGAGCAACTGCCCCCCCTTCCGAGGTGACCGTAGTGGAAATCAAAAACCTATTGCAGCAGGGAAAATGGAAGAACCGGGTACGAACTCGCGGTGCGACCGCATACGGCGCAAATTAAGACGCGACGGACCGTGGCGAACCCTTTTATTGAGTACCCCGTTAGGATGACCACAGAGCAATGCGACCGAGCGACCGTCTGATCAGTTTGTTGGGCTAATGTAATCCCTGTGCACAACGGTTGGGCGCTGAGCCCCTTCGAACAGAACGGTGACACCTGTGCTACGGGCGCTTACATCGACAACCACGCCAACCTTGCCAGCCAGTTTTGGGCAGCGGATTCTTCCGAGCTTGTTGAGCTTGAAACGGATGCCGACTGCAATGCCACCGGTTTGCATATCCATGGTTTTGCCCCGTGACAACAGATCGCCTTAAGAGCAAGTAGACAATGGTGACCCCCTCCGTTGGTTCCTACCGATTTGGTGACGGCCGGAGCGTTAGGGCGGTCTTGATGAGCAATGACGTCAGCATACGCGCGTTGAGCGGCAAGCGGTGATACGCCAGCCTCTCAAGAAACCTTTTACGCACTCTCCTAAACCGCGACACGGAGGAGATATTGGAATGAGACTTTCAATTCCCGCGCGTCCGGCTGTATTGAATGCCCTGTTGCCCGGCGATTTTTTTCAGCGAGAGAACGGCGAGTCTGGAATCGTTGTCGGCACGGGAACTGCCGAGCGCGCAGCCATAATCTTTCCGGCGAAGGGATCACTTCAATCCGTTCATCTCCATCATCCCGGAACATCATCCGGCCGCGAGGTCATCAGTTTTTCCAATGCGGTACTGAAGCTCGATGACCTGTCCAGCGGCAATGACGAAGATCTCGATCGTGGCGCACTGCTTCTCGATGCCAACGGCGAGGCATTTATCCGCGTGTTCGACAACTTGAGCGATCACACGTTCAAACTCAGCGACGGGCAGCGGACGCAACCCTCATCGGGCCCAACCATGATTTTCCCGACGTGGGGTGTCTATAGCGCGTCGGAGGGAGAAGAACCGAAGCTGATCTTTGAATGGAGTGCGCGACGAGGTTAGCTGAGTAAGCCGACCCGCCGGGCGTTCCCGTTGCCCCATCCGGCCAGGATTAGGCACACTAATTGGAAAATCAGAGGTAAGCCCACTGCACGGATCGCTCCAACGCTGTTGGGGGCGCATGTTTAATTCCTGGCCCGTGCGAAAGCCTCGAGCGGTCCGGCGCCTCGGCCTCAGCTTCCACCCCCGTCGAAGTTGGGGCCGATTTTTCCCGGATCCCGGTCGACGCGCATCGGATCCTCGAGACGCCGCTGCTACTGCCGCGGTCGGTGCCTCCTAATTGCCGTTGTGCTCACCCTAAAGTTGCGATTTGATCATGGCTTTCGGGATTTTGGATCATGGCCGTTCATTTGATTGTGGCGAAACTCCTCAGAGACGAGCTTACCTTGCGGGGTATCCGATCGTTGACCATCGATGAATCAGAGGCGATTGCTGCCCGCATATTCGAAAGGATCACTGAACTTGAGCTAGAGCTCGCTGTCCGGGACTTCAACTCCACACGCCGGGACAAACCGACCTGACGAGCGGCTGATGGGCCTGCAGCGGGCTTGTCTCGAAGCGCCGAAAAACCCGCCGGCTTGGGAGCCGGCGGAGTTTGATGATTGAGATTGTTGGCGATCGGCGGGCACCGATCACTGGATTGGGTTAGCAGAGTCGCCGGCCAGCGCGAACCCCGCACCTTGATTTTTGAGAGTACTAAGCGGGGCTCACTAGTGCCTTACGCTTTTGAAGCGCCTTCGCTCCATATGGGCTAGCCGACCCTCAGATTTTCAGCGGACGTTTTGCCCTTGTTGCTCATTTCCTCGTAGCTCACCCTCGCACCCTCGTTGAGCGTGCTCAGTCCCGCCCTTTCGACGGCCGAGATGTGAACGAAAATATCCTTGCCGCCATTGTCGGGCTGGATGAAGCCGTAACCTTTGGTCGCGTTGAACCACTTTACAGTACCTATCGCCACGAACGTCTCTCCTAAAAAATGAAACGTCCCAGCTTGCCAGAAGCTGATCACAACGAAAAGGGGCCGGCGGCCCCTTCCGCGTCACGGCAAGACGTTGCGCTCACGCAACAGGCTTCAATGTTCCGCTTCGGAACAGATGTAACAGTGAATTTTCCCGGGAAAAATAGAGGGCCGCAGGAGGATGCATCCCTCCTGCGGCCCTGTTCTTACAGCGGCGTCTCGAAGATCCAATAGCGCGTCGACCGGGATCCGAGACGCCGCTGGCTACCGCCGCGGTCGGTGCCTCCTAATTGCCGTTATGCTCACCCTAAGCGGGCGGCAAAAGCATTGGGTCAAGGTGAAGAACCGCAGCCATCCATCGATTGCGCGCGTCAAGGAAGCATTCGCGTGAGCCGCATCCGCATCATCCGCCACGAGGTGGTCCCGCAGTGCGGCAGCTTCGAAGTCCGCTTCCCAGATGGACGGCCGTCCCTATATTTCTATTTCGACGACTTGCCGAGTCGGCGGCTGCGGGCCGAAGTGAGTGACAGGGCCGCAGTCGAAGAACTGGCCAAGGCGTTTGCTCGCTCTGAGCAGGAGAAGCTGGACAGGGGCGAGCAATGAGCAATTTTGCTGAGCTGCTAAAAGCGCTCGAACTCGGTCATTGGCTCATTGTTGCCGGCACCATCCTCATTGCCGTCGGTACACTCGGGCTCGTGATCCGCCTCATCAGGGCTCCGAGAGAACAACAGAGCGCCGAATCCATCCTGCCCGCCGGTCGAGAGCGCCTGAAGGCTAAGGGTGTGAAGCGATCGAGGCCCAAAACACATCAGGGCTTGGAATGATCCTCGATATCCTTACGGGACTGTTTCTGATCTCAGGGTTTTTTCTTGCCTTGAGAATGTTCGTAGAATGGCGTCGAGACGTACTTCACGGTCCTTACGTAACCAAAGAACGGGACGCGGATTTTGAAAGGCTCGCCGGTGAGGAACAGGCGAAGGCACTCGCGCAACCTGAGCAGGACAAAGCTCCATAGCGCCGATAGAAGCCCACGCGAGCATCAGTCGGGCTCAGAAAATGACAAGTCGTTTAACTTAGGTTATCGCCCGGGCGTGAAGTTTGCCACATTTTCCCGAGACAAAACCTTTGCGTACTCGAGGTTTTGCCCATGTCGGAAACTGTTCCTGTAGCGTCCCACGTCCCCCGCGAAGTGAGCCCCGGCCCCGATCGCTTGCTCGAGTCCGTCCTTCTATCTGGTTTGTTTCTCGTGACGGGAACGTGGATTTGGTTCTTGGGTCGTGTCTGCTGGCTTTTTGCAAATTGGATTCTGGAGTGACCGGCAGCGGAGACGTCCTCATCGAAAAGCAGCTTGCTTAAAAATATTTTGGGGAACATTGCGATGGCGAAACCAGCCGTATCCCGTGATGCCTTCCGGAGCTTGTTTGCTTTCTACGCAGCAAAGGCCCATTACGACAAAAAGCACGATGGCGAACATGGTCTCTTGAAGCTGTTCGGATCAACCGAAGATATTCCGGACAGTTTACTTGAGCAGTGGTCGGATTGCGCCGAGCTACTCGGTCCCGAAACCATTGGGGGCGCAATAGCCCCACGAACCCGCCAGATCACCGATGGCAACGCACGTTATGACCATGCCAGCGACTTCCTCCATGTGCTCCTCAGAGACCTGGAGCGAAAGCACTGACGAGATCGCCTCGCGCGCGGACTGGCACTCCCCTTGCTCTGCAATGCCAATCCGTCAGACCCAAGGTGGGCCTGTTCACATTGAGGCGAGCTTCCGCGGTTCGACTCTGAAACGTGGGGGTTACCCCCAAAGGAACGCCTTCCGGCTTGGAACGATAGGGCCGAACGATCGTCATATTCGATGCCTCCAGCAAGACAGGTAGCCCCCCCGACTGCTGTAGGAAAACCCGTATCGCTCGGGTTGGCGGCCCCCAAGTCGGGGCCGCTTTGATGTGCTAGCCAACTTTCGCGCGATTTTTCTTTGGATTCAGCCCACAGTTTGTCCCAAAACTTTCATTGGACGTCTCTCGTGGCGCCTGCAGCGGTTTTAGTAGCAGGAACTTGGCCGGTATCACCTCTGTAGCCGATTTGTTACCGTCCCAACGCACGCGATGCCAGCCGCCCCTAGAATTGCTTTCGATGATGCCGCGGCGATGTCTCCAGCGCGCGTGAAGCTTTGGATTGGGCACCATCCAGCGCACGCCGTCCTCTGTCAGCATCACCAGATCGCCGCGGTTCAAGCAGGAACATTCCGACACGCGAATTATGAGAAACCGACGACTGAGCGAAAGTCGTCGCTTGGTTTATCCCAGCGGAGTTGCGATCCGGTTCTCGCTGCGGCCAGAATCGAATCTCGATCCATTCTGTCGTGCATTGGTCGGGCGATCGTCGCACTGGCATACAGCGCAACGGCAAGGGCCATGGCCAATAACAAGCACGGGAATAGCAAGAGATATATCATCAGAAGTCCCCCACGTCGTGCGCGGCAGCAGCGCTGAAGCAACTGCCGGGTGGGGTGATCTGAGATTCGAGCCGCTTCGAGGCGGGCCAGTGACGACAACAAGACAGTTACCGGCTGGCATCGCGCTTATCCGTTGCACCCTGAAGGCGCTGGGAAACGTCCATTACGAACCCACCCCATTTCGCGGTGAATTCGTCCCGAGATAGCTGGAGCGCCTCCCGCGTTGCATCTGGCGAGGCTCCTAGACACATCATCGCGGCGACGAATTGCGATTGGTTTTGGCCGTCCAGGGCATCCGCAAGAGCGGCGCAACATTTGGGGTATAGGTCCGGTTTGGTGCGGCTTCCAACGGGCCGACCAGCACCAGGTCGAGCGCCGCCGCGCTTTGATTTCCGTAGCCCACTTTTAGCATTTTTTGATTTCTTCACGTCTCGCTCTCTTTTAGAAAAATGCCTGTTTTATCGTGTTTTCCTGGTTCTTTGATTTCCTGCGAATTTTCCACGGGACCAAAAAATCTCCCGGTGCCACCCCTGCGGGTGGAGCCCCTAAATCGTCGCGATATTTGACATGTACCCCCCGGGGGCGTCCCGAAGGTCTGCCATTAGACCAACATGACCGCGTTCGCGCGCTCGCGGCCGTTGCGTTCGTCGATGACCAGGTCGAATGCCACCGCCTGCCCAGATTCCGGCTGGAACACTCCAGCAAGATGCTTAATGTGCGCGAACGCATCCGGGCCGCCGTCATCGCGCCTGATGAACCCGAATCCGCGATCGGAATCCCACATTTTGATTTTGCCGGTATGCATAGTGTGTTGCGTTCCTATTGCTTTAATCTTTAGAGGCCGCCACCATCGGCGTAACGGCCGGGCTTGTCCACGTTCTCAATGAATTTTGGAGAGAGGCGGTTAAGCAGCCGCGTCATTGGTCATTCCCCGGCAACCCACAGGCCTACCCACAAATAGGAACCGGATTCTGCTGGAACGCGTCGGACCTGTCTAGACAAAGAATTAGAGAACGCCCGTTGTTCAAAGGCTCTTTCGGACTTCTCCGGAAGTTACTGGACGTCCCATTAGCGTCGGCATCAGCCGTGCCTTCAGCTGAACGAAGCTACCGACCTCCGGCGCGGTGCCCTTGCGGACCGACAGGCGCACGCGCTCGAGCCTGACGTCGCTGCGCTGCGCCTCCATCGCCGTGACGCGCAGCACGAAACGATCGGTACGCTCGCGGATGTCGCGAGCCTCGACGAAGCCCGACAACGACACCGAATAGAGCGCCCTTGCCAGCACCGGGTGGGCGATGCGCGCCGTCTTCCAGGTTGCGACGGCAAAGCCGGCCGCGACCGCCGCGATCATGATGGCCGGGGCGAACAGCCGGCTCCGCCGCAACAGAGCCGCGCCAAGCAGGAGCGCGATGGCGGTCGTGGCAACGACCCACAGCACCGGCTCATGATCGGCAGAGAAATAAAGCGCGATGCCGCAGCCAAACGCGACGGGCACCCACGGCAACAGCCGCCCGGCGCCCGCCTCGGCGCGCAGCCAGGCGCGGAGGGTCTCGGCCAGCGATGTCCAGAGGTCGAGGCCTGCAGGCGCGAGGCCGCCCGCGGACGCGGCGCGGCCCGCGGGCCACGTCCCCGCGATCCCCTGCGATCGTACCGGCCGGCCCGGCTCCGCCATTCCCTGCACTCGATGATACGCAACGAAGCCAGAAGCTACCGGAACGTGCAGGTGGGCGGATAGCGGTACGGATCAGGAACGAAGGGGCGCGGCCGCTACTTTTCCTCTTCCATCGTCACGGCCACATCCGCCTTGGCCGACAGCCTGACCTTGTTGCCCTCGATATCGGCGACGAGGCCCTTGTCGATGAAGTGATGATGGCCCTTGTGGCTGCCCTCGCCGCTGTCCTTCTTGGTCAGCTTGATGCGATTGCCTTCGACCTTGTCGACGGTGCCGATGTGGACGCCGTCGGCGCCGATCACTTCCATATGCTCTGCGATGTTCTGCATGGTGGGTTCCTTGTTGGACCCACCCCAACGCGCGGGGAGCACGTTCGTTCTCTCACGAGAATGACGAAGCCGTGTGCCCGCTCGTCAGATCAGCGGCGCCTGCGACGAAGCATGGTGATTGACGATCTTCCACTCGCCGTCCTCGCGCATGATGACCCAGCTCATCTTGACCGAGAAATCGGGGCGTTCGCCGGCGAGATCGAACGAGATGGTCGCGGCCATATTGATCAGATCAGGACCTGCCTGCGCCGCCGTCACCTCGGAAAACACCGCGCTCGGCTTGCGCCAGCGCGGCAGGCCGTTGAAATAGTCTGCGACGCCGGCCCTGCCCCGGTAGAGCTTTGGGTTGGAGCCGAAGAAGAAGGCATTCCTCGCATAGAGCGATGAGAGCGCGGCCGCATCGAGCGTGGCGAAGCCGGCGCGCCATTTCGCGATGATGCCGGAAACGATAGCGTCGGCTTCGTTGCTCATTGTGGTCTCGCAGCTCTTTTCAGCCTTTGGCAACTTCCTTCGCGAACGTGTCGCGCAGACCGATAGTCCTGGAAAATACCGGTCTGTCGGACGTCGAGTCCTTGTCGCGCACGAAATAGCCCTGGCGCTCGAACTGCATCGGCTCGGTCGAATTGCTTTCCGCGACCGATGCCTCGACGCGGGCATTAGCGAGAATTTCCAGTGACTGCGGATTGAGGTCGGCGGCGAAGTTCGAGGCGTCCGGGCTCGGTTTGGCAAACAGCTGATTGTAGATGCGGATTTCCGCGGGCACGGATGTCGCCGCCGGCAGCCAGTGCATGGTGGCCTTGACCTTGCGGCCATCGGGCGCGTTGCCGCCCTTGGTCGCGGGATCGTAGGTGCAGCGCAGCTCCACCACCTCGCCGGCATCGTTCTTGATCACGCCGGTGCACTTGACGAAATAGGCGTAGCGCAGCCGCACCTCGTTGCCCGGCGACAGACGGAAGAACTTTTTCGGCGGGTTCTCCATGAAGTCGTCCTGCTCGATATAGAGCTCACGGCCGAACGTGATCTTGCGGGTGCC
The DNA here is from genome assembly GCF_032917965.1 of Bradyrhizobium sp. BWC-3-1. NCBI lineage: Bacteria > Pseudomonadati > Pseudomonadota > Alphaproteobacteria > Hyphomicrobiales > Nitrobacteraceae > Bradyrhizobium > Bradyrhizobium sp. BWC-3-1. The sequence continues at coordinate 4,412,150 of NZ_CP136625.1, read as the reverse complement.
GGCGGAGGGATCATCCGGATGGTTGATCGCCTCGAGCTCCTCGGTCTGCCCCTCGGGATAATTCTCGATCACGATCTTGAGCGGCTTAAGCACCGCCATGCGCCGCTGCGACGTGCGGTTCAATTCCTCGCGGATGCAGAATTCCAGCATGCCGACGTCGACCACGCTATTGGCTTTCGCAACGCCGATGCGCTTGACGAATTCGCGAAGCGCGGCCGGCGGCACGCCGCGGCGGCGCATGCCCGCCATGGTGGGCATGCGCGGGTCGTCCCAGCCCGCGACATGGCCCTCGCGGACGAGCTGGGTCAGCACACGCTTGGACAGCAGCGTGTAGGTCAGGTTCAGCCGCGCGAATTCGTACTGGTGCGGCTTCGAGGGCACCGGCAGCTTCTCGATGAACCAGTCGTAGAGCGGCCGATGGTCCTCGAACTCCAGCGTGCAGATCGAGTGCGTGATGCCTTCGATGGCGTCCGATTGGCCGTGGGCATAGTCGTAGCTTGGATAGATGCTCCATTTGGTCCCGGTGCGCGGATGGTGCGCATGCAGGATGCGGTACAGCACGGGGTCGCGCAGATTGATGTTGCCCGCACCCATGTCGATCTTGGCCCGCAGCACGCGCGCGCCGTTCGGGAATTCGCCCGCCTTCATGCGACGGAACAGGTCGAGGTTTTCATCCACGGTGCGATCGCGGAACGGCGAGTTCTTGCCGGGCTCGGTCAGCGTGCCGCGCGCAAGACGAATCTGCTCCTGGGTCTGGTCATCGACATAGGCGAGCCCGTCGCGGATCAGCTGCTCCGCCCATTCGTAGAGGCGGTCGAAATAGTCCGAAGCGAAGAACAGGTTCTTGCCCCAGTCGAAGCCGAGCCAGCGCACGTCGGCCTGGATGGAATCGATATATTCCTGCTCTTCCTTGACCGGATTGGTGTCGTCGAAGCGCAGATGGCAACGGCCCGGAAACTCTTGGGCGATGCCGAAATTGAGCGCGATCGACTTGGCGTGGCCGATATGGAGATAACCGTTCGGCTCCGGCGGGAACCGGGTCACGATCTCCTTGTATTTGGCCTCCTCGAGGTCGGCCTGGATGATGTCACGAATGAAATCGCGCCCAACCTCGTTCGCCACCGGTTCTGTCATTACGAAAATCCTGTAGGGAAATCAGCGGCCCTTCTGCCAAATTCCCTTGGCTGAGCCAAGGGCTTAAGCAAGGTCTCAAGCAACCCCTGGCGGTCCGCTGCCGGGCTTTAGTTATGCTCCGGTCCTGTTATATACCAGCGCCTCCAATGCATAGGCCCTGCCAAGAATGACCTCTCCCGTCGTCACCCGTTTCGCTCCTTCGCCGACCGGCTTCCTCCATATCGGGGGCGCGCGCACGGCGCTGTTCAACTGGCTCTATGCGAAGAAGCACGGCGGCAAGATGCTGCTCCGGATCGAGGACACCGACCGGGAGCGCTCCACCGAGGCCGCGATCGGCGCCATCCTCGACGGCCTGAAATGGCTGGAGCTCGGCTGGGATGGCGACGTCATCTACCAGTTCAGCCGCGCCGCCCGCCACCGCGAGGTCGCCGAGCAGCTGCTCGCCGACGGCAAGGCCTATCGCTGCTACGCCACCGCCGAGGAGCTCACCGCGATGCGCGAGAAGGCGCGCGCACAGGGGCGCACGCGCCTCTATGACGGCCTGTGGCGCGACCGCGATCCGGCGACGGCCCCGACCGACGTAAAGCCCACCATCCGGCTCCGTGCGCCCCAGACCGGCGAGACCGTGATCGAGGACCAGGTCCAGGGCCGCGTGGTCTGGCAGAACGAGAATCTGGATGACCTCGTCCTGCTGCGCGGCGATGGCAACCCGACCTACATGCTCGCTGTGGTGGTCGACGATCACGACATCGGCGTCACCCACGTCATCCGCGGCGACGACCATTTGATCAACGCGGCCCGCCAAAAGCAGATCTACGACGCGATGGGCTGGACGCTGCCGAGCATGTCCCACATCCCCCTGATTCATGGCCCGGACGGCTCAAAGCTCTCCAAGAGGCACGGCGCGCTTGGCGTCGATGCCTACCGCGCCATGGGGTACCTCCCGTCCGCGCTCCGCAACTATCTCGTCCGGCTCGGCTGGAGCCATGGCGACCAGGAAATCTTCTCGACGGAGGAGATGATCGCGGCGTTCGATCTTCCCAGCGTCGGCCGCGCAGCAGCGCGCTTCGATTTTGCCAAGCTGGAAAACCTCAACGGCCACTACATCCGCAATGCCGACGATCAATCACTCGTGAAGATGTTCGAGGACGTGCTCGACCACGTCGTGCCCAGCCGCGACGAGCTTAAGGCCAAGTTAAACGACACCACGCGCGCGCAGCTCCTGAAGGCCATGCCGGCCCTGAAGGAGCGCGCCAAGACGCTGATCGAGCTGATCGACAGCGCCTATTTCATTTTCGCGGACCGGCCGCTGGAGCTTGACCCGAAGGCGGCGGCGCTGCTGACGCCTGAGAACCGCAAGCTGATCGGCCAGCTTCATTCCGCGCTGGAGAAAGTCGAGACGTGGAGCGCGGCCAATGCGGAAGCCGCGCTGCGCGCCTTTGCCGAGGAAAATAGTCTCAAGCTCGGCGCGGTCGCCCAGCCGCTGCGGGCCGCGCTGACCGGTCGGACGACGTCGCCCGGCATATTCGAGGTTTTGGACGTCCTGGGACGCCAGGAAAGCCAGGGCCGGCTTAAGGATCAGGCTAAGGACTAGCTGAGGGCCAGCCTACGACGTAAGTCGACCATGCGTGGCGCCATCTTGCAGCGCACACAGCAATAATATACCCATCTCACCCGTACCTTCTGGAACATCCGGCCTGCCCCGCGATATCTCATCGGGGCCTCCGGGTCCGGCCCGTTTCACCATACATCGGGGACCTCTGATGGACGCCAAACCAAGCAATAAGACCGCCACACTGACGGTCGGAAACAAGAATTTCGATCTTCCGATCCACAGCGGCAGCGTCGGGCCCGACGTCATCGATATCGGCAAGCTCTACGGCCAGTCCGGCCTGTTCACCTACGATCCGGGCTTTACCTCGACCGCGAGCTGCCAGTCCAAGATCACCTATATCGACGGTGACGCGGGCGTGCTGGAATACCGCGGCTATCCGATCGAACAGCTCGCCGAGAATGGCGACTTCCTCGAGACCTGCTATCTGCTGCTGTTCGGGGAGCTTCCGACCGCCGCGCAGAAGAAGGATTTCGACGACCGCGTGATCCATCACACGATGGTGCACGAGCAGATGGCCCGCTTCTTCCAGGGCTTCCGCCGCGACGCCCATCCGATGGCGATCATGGTAGCGGCTGTCGGCGCGCTCGCCGCGTTCTATCACGACTCAACCGACATCAACGATCCGAAGCAGCGCATGATCGCCTCCATGCGCATGATCGCCAAGATCCCGACGCTGGCTGCGATGGCCTACAAATACACGGTCGGCCAGCCCTTCGTGTATCCGAAAAACTCGCTGAAGTTCGCCGAGAACTTCCTGCACATGTGCTTTGCCGTGCCGTGCGAGGACTACAAGATCAACCCGGTGCTGGCTGACGCGCTGGACAAGATCTTCATCCTGCACGCCGACCACGAGCAGAACGCCTCGACCTCGACCGTGCGTATCGCCGGCTCCTCCGGCGCCAACCCGTTCGCCTGCATCGCGGCCGGCATCGCCTGCCTGTGGGGCCCGGCCCATGGCGGCGCCAACGAAGCAGCGCTCGCGATGCTCGCCGAGATCGGCTCGGTCGACAAGATCCCCGAGTTCATCGCCAAGGTGAAGGACAAGAACTCTGAAGTCCGCCTGATGGGCTTCGGTCACCGCGTCTACAAGAACTACGATCCGCGCGCCAAGATCATGCAGAAGATGTGTCACGCCGTGCTCAAGGAGACCGGCCATGGCGACGATCCGATGCTGAAGGTGGCGCTCGAGCTCGAGAAGATCGCGCTCAGCGACCAGTACTTCATCGACCGCAAGCTCTACCCGAACGTCGACTTCTATTCGGGCATCACGCTGAAGGCGATGGGCTTCCCGGTCTCGATGTTCACCGTGCTGTTCGCGGTCGCCCGCACCGTCGGCTGGATCAGCCAGTGGAGCGAGATGATCGAGGATCCGCAGCAGAAGATCGGCCGTCCGCGCCAGCTCTACACCGGCGTCACCCGCCGCGACTACGTTGCGATCAACAACCGGAAGTAAGATCGAGCCCATCACGGCTTTCGAAGCGGCGCCATCTCCGGATGGCGCCGTTTTGTTTTGCACGGACACAACCCTGCTGCCGTGCACAACAACAAGTCGGCGCAATATCTCGGCCGACGCTTGACGTCGCAACGCTTCGCGCGCAAATTCTTACTCTAAGTAAGAATGACGACAGGGATGGAAATGCCGGAGCAGCCGAGAAGTCGGCGGCAGACGCGCGCTGCCATTTTGACTCACCTGCTTCAGTCAGGCGGGTCTTTTCGCCCGCCGCTGGCCAAGGCCGTGCGCCTGTCGGAAGCGAGCCTGTCGCGCATCCTGTTCGATCTGAAGGCCGAAGGCCTGATCGAGGAAGTGCGGCGCCCTGCCCCTTATGTCGGTGGCCCCACGGGTCTCGTGTCGCTCGATAAGGCGGTGGCGCTCGCGGCGTTCGAGCTGACCACTCAGCGGCTCAGCGTCGGGGTCGGGGGCCTGTCGGGCGAACTGCACTACACCGGGCATGTGCCGCTGCCGAAGACGCCGACCGTCGCGACGGTCGGCCGGGCGTTTCGCGAAGCGATGACATTGCTGCGCGAGTGGACGCGGCGTCGACGTATCCCCCTCGCACAGATCGGCGTCTCGATTCCGGGTCTCGGCCGGCTGGGCGCGTCAGGCAATCCGATCATTCCCTGCGATGTCGGGCGGATCAGCGAGATGTTCGGCGAGACGCTTCCCGGCGTGCGGGTCGAGTTCACCAATTCGGTCGTCGCGCACGCCATCTTTCACCGTTGCCGCACGGAGCATTATCCATTCAGCGGCGCGCATCTCTTCGTCTTCGTCGGTCAGGGCGTCGCGGGCACCTGGATGGATGACGCGGTCGAGGACGATGTCCTCCAGCCGGTCGAGCTCGGCCACATGGTGTTCGGAGCCGACGGACCAATTTGCCGCTGCGGTCATCATGGCTGCGTCGAGGCTTATACGTCGCTTCCCGCTTTGGCCGAGCTTCTTGGCGTCGCGGAAGCCGAGTTGCTTGAGCTCGGCAGCGAGTGGGTGACCGCGATGCCGCTCTCGTCGCGCGTGCGGCAGGAATTGCGCCGGCGGCTGTTCCGGCTTGGCCTTGCGATCGGCAATACGCTGAACGTGAAGCCATGCAAGGGCGTCGCGATCAGCGGCTGGCCGTCGCTCCTCACCGAGGACGATCGCAACGCGCTCGTCGAGGGGATCGACGCCTGCCTGTTGGGCGGCCGCAAGCACGCGCAAGTGTCGCTCGCTTTCGTGCCGCCGTCGAATGGCAACGATCCGCGGGCGGCGCTGGCATTCGCCGCTTTCTGCCTCGCTTGCCGCGGCGGCATGCCGGCCGCGTCGGCCGAGGCCGCCTGAGATACCTGATGCCGCGCGGCTCTCGCGCGAAAGAGTTCACACCGGGAGGAACTTGCCATGCCGATCACGACAACAAGGCGCCAACTGCTCGCCGGATCCGCGGCTGTGCTCGCGCTGCCGGCATTTGCCCGCGCGCAAGGCGCGATCAAGCCGCGTCTGACTGCGATCTCGCAATGGTCTGCAGGAAGCGATGGGGCGGCCATCACGGCGCTCGGTAAGAAATTCGAGGAGAAAGGCGGGGTCTGGCAGCACTCGCCCGTCCCCGGCTTCACCACCGAGATGATGAACAAGCTGCGGGCCCAGATCATGGCCGGCGATCCGCCGGCCTGCTCGCAGCTCAAAGGTCCCGAGATCGCGGCCTGGTCGAAGATTGCCCCAACCGTCGATCTCGATGCCGTTGTCGCTGCCGCCGGATACGAAAAGGTTGTCGCGCCGGACCTTGCAAAATTGCACAAGCCCGGGGGCAAGTGGATTGCACTGCCGTTGCAGATCTACAGCACCAACATGCTGTTTCTCTCCAAACGCGCGATGGACAAGGCCAAGGCCGACAAGGTCCCCGTCACATGGGCTGAGTTCAACGACCTCGCCGAGAAGATGAAAGCAGGCGGCGTCCCCTATCCCATCGCCAATGGTGGCACCCGCCCGGACGACGGCCAGAAATTCGAGGCCGCTTTGGCGGGCATCAGCCCCACCGCATACCGCGCAGCCATCATGAATCTCGACAAGAAGGCCCTGGAGGGCCCCGAGATAAAGGCTGCCTTCGTACAGGTGCGCAAGATTGCCGACTGGATGGACCCCAACGTCGGCGCCCAGCACTTTTCGACCAACTTGAAGCGCTTTGTCGACGGCGACATGGGGATGATGATCATGGGCGGGTGGGCGCAGGGCGTCTTGCGCAACGCCGGCTTCAAGTTCGAGGACTTCATCATCGCCCCGGGCCCGAGCGACAATAGCAAGCCGGTCTTCCTGTTGAATGCCGATGCCTTCATATTCTGGCAGCGCAAGGAGCCCGACCTGCAGGCCGGCCAGACGCTGATGGCCCAGCTCGTCATGGATCCGGCGATCCAGACTATGTATTCGCAGATCACGGGATCGATCCCCGTGCGCACCGATGTCGATCTCTCCGGCGAAGGCTGGTCGGACGGGCAACGGCGGACCGCAGCAGCCCTGAAAGACGCGATTGCCAGCAATCAGGCCGTCCTCAGCCTTGCGCACAACATGGCGCAGGAAAACGGCATGACCGCAGCGATGATCGACGTGATCACGGAGTACGTGAAGAACAAGACGATCAAGCCGGAGCAAGCGGCCATACGCCTCGCCGAAGCCGTCGAGAGCTCACGTTGACGATCGCCGTCTCGACAACACCGGGCCGGCCGGCGGCCTCTGGCTGGGTACGCCGGCTGCCTGAGTATCTGACGATCTGGGTGCCGCTGCTGTTGTCCGCCGCGCATCTCATTGCGTTTACGCTGTGGACGATCTGGATATCGTTCACGCCGTCCACTTTGGTCCCGGTCTCGGGCTGGGTCGGCTTGCGCAACTATTCTGCGGTCGCCGCATCGCGGAACTGGCAGATTGCCTTGGACAATCTGCTGCTGTTTGGCAGCGCCTTCGTGTTGCTGAGCCTGGCGACCGGTCTCATCCTTGCGATCCTGCTCGATCAGCGCATTCGCGGCGAGAACCTGCTGCGGTCCATCTTCCTCTATCCTCTGGCGGTGTCATTCGTGGTCACCGGCACGGTCTGGAGTTGGCTGCTCAATCCCGGCCTCGGGATCCAGAAGCTGGTCCGCGACCTCGGCTGGACCTCCTTCCGGTTCGACTGGCTGATCGACCGCGACATGGCCATTTGGACCATTGTCATTGCTGCGATCTGGCAATCGTCCGGTTTCGCCATGGCGCTGTTCCTCGCCGGCCTTCGCTCCGTCGACGCCGACCTGATCAAGGCCGCGCAGATCGACGGCGCCGGACCGATCCGAATGTACCGGCGTGTCATCCTGCCGACCCTTTGGCCGATCACCATCACCGTCATCGTCATCCAGCTGCAGTTCGCGATTTCGACCTTCGACCTCGTCCGCGCGCTCACCAATGGCGGACCCGGGATCGCCACCCAGCTGCCGGCCCTCGTCGTCTATGACCTGATGTTCCAGCGCAGCCTGCTCGGACGCGGAGCGGCGGCGGCAGTGCTCATGTTGCTCATTCTTCTTGCGGTTTTGCTGCCCTATGCAGCGTGGCGTTATGTCCAGCGGCGGCGGGCGATCCATGCGTGAGCGAACCATCGCGCCAAGCCGGATTCTGATCTATCTCGTCGTCTCGCTGATCGCTGCAGCATGGCTCGCGCCATTGGTTGTTGTCGTGCTGAACTCGCTCCGCACCAACGAGGAGATCGCGCAAGCGTCGATGATCGGCTGGCCGAAGCAATGGGCATGGAGCAACTACGCCGCGGCCTGGAGCGGTTTCTGCGTCGCCGAGACCTGCGCCGGCATCCGGCCGTACATGCTGAACTCCGCGCTCGTCACGATTCCCGCGACGATTTTCTCGACCCTGCTCGGTGCTGTCGCCGGTTACGCTGTGTCGCTCTGGCGTTTTCGCGGCGATAACTGGATCTACGGCATCGTGACCCTCGGCCTCTTCCTTCCCCAGCAGATGCGCTTGCTTCCCTGGACCATCGTGTTGCGCGATACGGGCCTGATGAACACGCTAACGGGCCTGGTCGTGATCCACACGATCCAGGGACTCTCCTTTACCCTCTTGTTCTGCCGAAACTACTACACTGCCATCCCGCAGGATTTGATAAGAGCTGCGCGCATCGATGGCGCAGGGTTCTTTCGTATTTTCTGGCGCATCATCCTGCCGCTCTCGCCGCCTATTCTGGTCGTCACCGTGATCTGGCAGTTCACGCATATCTGGAACGAATTTCTCTACGGCGTGACATTTACGACTGGTCAGCAACAGCCCGTCACCGCCGCGCTGATCGCGCTATCCGCAGCAGTCGCGGACATCCCGCAGCATGGCGTGCAGAGCGCGGCGGTGATGATCGCCGCCCTGCCGACCCTGCTGATCTATCTGATCGGCGGCAAGTATTTCGTGCGCGGCCTCACCGCCGGGGCCGTGAAATGATCGGATTGTCATGGCAGCCCTAAGCATTCGCTCCCTGTCCAAGCGCTACGCCAATCTGGAGGTGCTGAAGGGCATCGATCTCGATATCGAGAGCGGTGAATTCACCGTGCTCGTTGGCCCATCCGGCTGCGGCAAGTCCACGCTGCTCAACATCATCGCCGGGCTCGACCTCCCGAGCGCAGGCACCGTGGAAATCGGCGGACGTATCGTCAACGACATTCCGCCGAAGGACCGCGACATCGCGATGGTGTTCCAGTCCTACGCGCTCTATCCGTCGATGACGGTGCGCCAGAACATCACCTTCGGCATGGAATGCCGTCACGTCCCGAAGGCCGAGCAGGAAAAGGCGCTGGCGAATGTGGCCAGGCTGCTCCAGATCGAGCCGCTGCTCGGCCGCAAGCCCTCGCAGCTCTCCGGCGGCCAGCGCCAGCGTGTGGCGATGGGCCGGGCGCTGGTGCGCGATCCCCTGCTCTTCCTGTTCGACGAGCCGCTCTCCAATCTCGACGCCAAGCTGCGCGTCGAGATGCGGATGGAGATCAAGCGGCTGCACCAGCGCATCGGCGCCACCATCGTCTATGTCACACACGATCAGATCGAGGCGATGACGATGGCGACGCGCATTGCCGTGATGCATCGCGGCGTGGTGCAGCAGTTTGCCGACCCGGATACCGTGTATCGCTATCCCGCCAATCTGTTCGTGGCCCGCTTCATGGGCTCGCCGCCGATGAACACGATGCCGGCACGGCTGGAGGCCGATGCCGGCGGGCCGGTGGTCGTGATCGGCGCGGGACGGCCGGACGAGGTCCGCCTCCGCCTTGGTCAATACGACGCGGCGGCCCCTTTCGTCGGCCGTGACGTGGTGGTCGGGATCAGGCCGGAATGCCTCGCCGAGGGCAGCCGCGTGTTCTCCGCCGATCCGCCCGTCGTCGTCAACGCGCCGGTGGAGATGGTCGAGCCGACGGGAGCCGAAACGATCGTGCTGCTGCGGCTTGGCGGCGAGCCTGCTCTGGCGCGCATCACGCCGGACATCCGCCCCACACCGGGCGCCGCCGCCCCGTTCGCGCTCGACACGCGTCGCATCTGCCTGTTCGACCCCGAGACGGAGCGACTGATCGCATGACAAGAACGAGCTATGCCGGCCTTAGGGACCGCGTGGTGTTGATCACCGGTGGCGCCAGCGGCATCGGTGCCGCCTTCGTGCGGGCGTTCGCGGCGCAAGGGGCGCGCGTCGCGTTCCTGGATCTCGATGAAGCAGCCGGCCGGGCGCTGGTCGCCGAAGTGAAGGCCGCGGCCGGGACCGTACCCTTGTTCGTGCCGTGCGATCTCCTCGACATCGACGCCTTGCGCGGCGCCATGGCGCAGGCCCGGGGATCGCTTGGCGATGCCGCGGTCCTCGTCAACAACGCCGCCAATGATCAGCGTCAGGTGCTGGCCGAGGTGACGCCGGCCGAATTCGACTGGATGATCGGCGTCAACCTCAAGCACGTCTTCTTTGCCGCGCAAGCGGTGGTGCCGCAGATGCAGGCGCGCGGCAGCGGTTCGATCATCAACATGTCGTCGATTGCCTGGATGCGCGGCGCCCCGGGGCTGCCTGTCTACGCCGCGGCAAAGGCCGCGATCGTCGGCTTCACCAACTCCCTGGCCCGGTCGCTCGGGCCCGACCGCATCCGCGTCAACGCGATAGCGCCGGGGATGGTGATCACGGAGCGTCAGCGCCGGCTGTGGTACCCGGACGACCAGGTGATCGCCGAGCTGCGCACGCGTCAGGCCATTCCCGACGGGGTGACGCCCGACGACATCGCCAACATGGCGCTTTTCCTCGCCTCGGACGACAGCCAGCGCATCACGCGGCAGTGTTTTCAGGTCGACGCTGGTCTCGGCTAGAGCGTGTACTCACAAACCCGAGCTGCCTCGTAGAGGTCCGCTCCGTATCTGATAGCAGTCGCGTTGGCGTAACTCTCCCTGGGTCCGAGTTGGGCCACAAGCGGAAGTAATCGCTCATTCATTCGATTGGCGCGCCGCCACAATCGCGTACAGTAGTTTCGCGACGCTGTACCCGATATCTTCCCGCGTGAGACCCATACGCAGGATCACCAGTTTACGCGAGGGGATGATCGCAATCACCTGGCGCAGGTGCCCTTGCAACATGAACGTGTCGGTAGGGAGTCGGAATCCCTGGCCCGGCCCCAACCAAAGCTGTCCGCGACCGTAGACCGGGCCATGTCCCTCATCGGACGCTGGCACAGGCGAGCGCATGTAATCGACAAAGCCCGGCGGCAAAAGCTGAGCACCGTTCCACTCTCCGTTCATGCGCAGGAATTCGCCGAAGCGCGCCCAATCATGCGCATTGGCGAAGAGAAAGGCTTCGCCAAGGAATGTGCCTGAAGGGTCAGCCTCAAGAACAGCGCTGGTCATGCCCAAAGGCTTGAACAATCGCTCCTGCGGATACGCTCGCGCGTCCGCTCCAACCGCGTTCTGCCAGACCCGGGCCAACAGGACAGACGAACCCCCGGAATAGTTGAACTGCGTTCCAGGCGGGGCGACAAGCGGACGGTCCCGCGCGAAAGCCGCCGCATCATGTGCGAGATTTTCTAACCCGTCGGGGTCGGGAGAGTCACCGTCCTCGCTCCATTTCAATCCGCTTGTCATGGCCATCAAATCGGCCACCGAGATGTCCGCGCGCGCGTCGCCAGTCCACTGCGGAAACAGATTTTTTCGGTCCAGCGAAAGCTTTCCGTCCCTGATCGCCATGCCGGCCAAGGCGGCGTTCACGGTCTTCGTCATCGACCAGCCCTGGAGGGGCGTCGAAGCGTTGAAGCCTTCGCCGTAGGTTTCTCCGATGATGCGCCCGTCCTGGACCACGACGATCGCGCGCATGCCCGGCCCCTGGAGAGCCGGATCGTTCAGCGTCGCCAGTAAGTGTTTGTCGTCAGACAATTGAGCACTCTCGCCGACCGGCCAGAGCGCACTAGGCTTTCCGGGCAGTGAGGGCGGCTCGGCACGGTCGGGGATTTCGTCCTTAGACACCAGCGTACAACCACGTCCTTCCTCATATTGGGCGTAGCGTTTGGCGAACAGGCCTCGATATGCCGCCTCGACACGCTGGTTGGCGGTGTCGACGTTGATCTTCAGACGTTCGACAATGCGTGGATGTGTTAACGCGAGGTCGGTTTTGATCACCGCATCCGCATCACGTTCGGCAATGAACACATTCGAGCAAACCATTTTTGCCGCATAAGCCGAGGCGGACACTAGTCCATTGGGTGGGCTGAAGGTCAGCCAGCCAGCGAACCCTAAAATCCCAAGAAGCAAGATCGCGACAAGAAATCTGAACATTTTTAGAGCAAGACGCATGCGTCCCTTTAGGTAAATCCAATCAGGAGGCCGCACCTAGGCGAGCGCACAAGATATTGCGCGCAGATCCTGACATGCACCTGACATCCCGGTTTGCCGTGGTTGTTTGGTGGACCGAGGATGTTGGCAGTCTTACCGAGACGATGAGAGATGCAAATCGACGCGAGGTCTGCTCTGGGTCACAAGCCGCCGATCGCGCTCTAGGTGGGAGACTTCCGCTTTGCGCTGGTAAGCCAACGTTTATGAGTACACGTCCAAGCCTGCCCGCCTACCCTTGCGTATCGTCGCCAGCACGATGTCGGCTGCGAGCACGCTCGGCGATCTGTTGCCGGTCGACATGATCGCATCGAGCTGGGCGAATGCTTCCACCTGCTGCCGGCGCAGCGATGAATCGGTCAGAAGCTCCGCGAGCGCGGGTGCCAGCTTCTCCGGCGTGCAGTCTTCCTGCAGGAACTCCGGGATGACATCCTTGCCGATCACGAGATTGGCGAGGATCACCGAGGAGACGCGGATCGCGCGGCGCAGGATGAAGGCTTCGATCGCGCCGACGCGATAGGCCGTCACCATCGGAATGCCCGATAGCGCGAGCTCCAGCGTCACCGTGCCGGATTTTGCCAGTGCCGCGCGCGCGATGCGGAAGGCAGCGCGCTTCTCGTTCTCGCCGACCACGATTTGAGGCTTGACCAGCCAGTTCGCGATGCCTTCGCGGATGGTGGTTTCGAGATGCGGCATGGTCGGCAGCATCAATTCGAACGGGCGGCCGTCCGTCCGCAATCGGCCGAGCGTCGCGCCGAACACGTCGAGATGGTGCCTGATCTCGCTGCGGCGGCTGCCGGGCAACACCAGCAAGACCGGCGGCTCGCCGTCGCGGCGCGCCTGCTCCTCCGCGTTCGGCCGCAGCGAGGGCAATTGCTCGATCAGGGGATGGCCGACATAGCTGCATGGCGGCCCACCGAGCTTGCGATATTCCTCCGGCTCGAATGGCAACAGGCCGAGCACATGGTCGACATAGCCGAGCATGGTCCGCGCCCGTCCCGGCCGCCAGGCCCAGAGCTGTGGCGAGACGTAGTCGACGATCGGGATCGCCGGATTGCGCGTCCGCACGCGGCGGGCGACACGGTGGGTGAAGTCGGGACTGTCGATGATGACGAGCGCGTCCGGCGCGGCTTCGGTCACGGCCTCCGCGGTCTCGCGGATCAGCCGCAGGATCTTCGGCAATTGCTGCACGACCGCGGCGAAGCCGACGATCGAGAGCTGCTCGATCGGAAACAGCGTCTCGAGCCCCTGGCGCGCCATGGTGTGGCCGCCGACGCCCACGAACTGCACGCCGTCGCCGAGGCGCTGGCGCAGCACCTTCATCAGGGCGCTGCCGAGCCGATCGCCGGATTCCTCCGTGGCGATCAGGAAGATCTTGCGCTTGGGATCGCGACCCTGCATCACGCCGGCAGGCCGATGACGAAGAGATATTTTGCGTCGGCGAGTGCGATCATTGCCTGCGGCTCGGCGGCGATGGTGTTGCCGGCAACGACGGCGATCCCGGCCAGCCCTGCGGCGGCGACGCCCTCGAGGGTGCGCGGGCCGATCGTCGGCAGGTCGAAGCGCAGATCCTGCCCGCTCTTTGGGACCTTCACCAGCACGCCCCGCCCGGTGGCGGCGCGGATGCGGCCCTCTTCGCGCAGCCGTGCCACGCGCGCGAGCAGTGCATCGGTGCCCTCGATATCCTCGACCGCCACCACATGGCCGTCGATCACGACCGCGGCCTGGCCGATGTCGAACGGACCGAGGGCGGTCAGCACCGCGCGTCCGCGCTCGATGTCGGTCTTGCCGGTGTCGCTCGGCCAGGCGCGGCTGATGCAGCCCTCGGGCATCAGCAGATCGGGCGCGACATCCTTGATGCCGACCATGCGAAAGCCGCCCTGCTCGAGAATGCGCCCGACGCCGGACAACAAATGATCGTCGCCGCCGCGGAAGGCGCGGATGACATTGCCGAGCAGCCGAAGCGTCGTGAAGTCGACCCGGACCTCCGAGAGCGAAGGTCGCACCAGCGTGCCGATGAAAATCAGGTCGCGGCAGCCCTCCTCGCGAAACAGCCGCATGGCGCGGCCGAGCTGGCCGACCGAGATCCAGCGATGACGGAATTTCTCCACCCGCGCGGGATCGCAGGCTCCCCGAAGCGGAAACAACACCGGCGTGATGCCGCGGGCGGCGAGCGAGTCGGCAACCGCGAACGGCATCGCGCCGCCGCCAGCGACGACGCCGACCGGCGATGAAATTTCCGAAGCCGCCGATGTCATGCCCGGGGCCATTCCATCATCACTTCGCGATGGCGGGAAGACAGAGCGGGCGCTTGCCCTTGCCGATGAAGTCGAGGATTTCGCCGATCGCCGGATCTCCACCGGCGAGCGGCCGCGCCGCCTCCAGGCGTTCGGCAAAGGTAGCGGGGCCATGGAAGAGTTTCTGGTAGAACGCGCGCACGGTCACAAGCCGCTGCTTGGTGAACTTGCGCCGCTTCATGCCGATCAGGTTGAGGCCTTCGAGCACCGCATATTGGCCGTTGACCAGCCCATACGGGATGACGTCGTCGCGCACGCCGCAGACACCGCCAACCATCACATAGGGGCCGATGCGGGTGAACTGATGCACTGCGGACAGGCCGCCGATATAGACGGCGTCACCGATCTCGCAATGGCCGCCGAGCGTCGCCGAGGTTGCGAAGATCACGTTGTTGCCGACCATGCAGTCATGCCCGACATGACTGTTGTTCATGAAATAGCCGTCGTTGCCGACGCGCGTCAGGCCACCGCCCTTGATGGTGCCGACATTCATGGTCGCACCTTCGCGGATGGTGCAGCCCGAGCCGATCTCAAGCTTCGTGGGCTCGCCCTTGTAGCTGAGATCCTGGGGCGCCCCGCCCAGCACCGCGAACGGCGAGATCACGCAGCCATCTCCGATCGAGGTGTGGCCGATGACGGTGACCTGTCCGATCAGCTTGCAGTTATTGCCGATCGCGACATGCGGGCCGATGATGCAGAAGGGGCCGATCTCGGTGCCCTCGCCGATCACGGCGCCGTCCGCGATCCGTGCGGTGGGGTCAATCTTACTCATCAAGCAATCTGACTCATCAAGAAGGTCTGATTAGGTGTTGAAGTCGCTCGGTTTTCCGCTGGTTAGCGCGACTATGCCCGATCTGTCCAGTGACGTATGATCTCTCCGTGTTTCAAGTGCCGGATGAGGCAGCCTTCCCGGGTCATCAACAAGTTCACGCGGAGCTTCAGGTATCGTGGTCAGGGCCCTGGCACTTCTCCTCGCACAGCTCGCCGCCGCGCCGATCGTCTCCGAGACGATCGAGACCGCCGAACACCGCCCCATCGACCTCGCGACGTTCGAGTGCCGCGACATCAGCCGCAGCACGGTGCTTCAGCGGGTCTGTTACGACCGTGCGCAGCAGGCCCTCGTCGTGGCCGTTGAAGGCGTTTATGACCGCTATTGCGGCGTACCGGTCGACACGGTCGAGCGCCTGCTGGGCGCACCGTCCATGGGACAGTTCTTCAACCAGAACATCAAGCGCGAGGTCAGCGGCGGCCGGTACGCGTGTCCTGCGCGCGAGCGCATCCAGAGAAGTTGATCCCGCTCAGTCGGTCAGCATGGCGCCGACGTCGGCCTCCGCAACCACCTGGCCGTTGACCTTGGCGTCGCCGTGAAACCACCACATGGCCTTGCGGCGGCCGATCGAGCGCATGTGGTATTCGATGGTATCGCCGGGCAGCACAGGCTTGCGGAACTTGCACTTGTCGATGGTGAGGAAATAGACCGCGCGCGGCTTCTCGGTGCCTTCGACCGACTTGATGCCGATCACACCCGCGGTCTGCGCCATCGCTTCGATCATCATGACGCCGGGATAGACCGGGCGATCGGGAAAGTGGCCCTGGAACGGCGGTTCGTTGAAGGTGACATTCTTGATGCCGATGCCGCTGTAATCGGTGCGGATGTTGATCACGCGATCGATCAGCAGCATCGGAAAACGGTGCGGGAGCGTTTGCAGGATCATGTTGATGTCCACAAGCTCGAACCTGACCGGTGCTTCGTCCGTCACTCCCGTTCCTCCTGCTTCGGATCGGCCTTGCTGTCGCGCGCCAAGCGCTCGACAGCCAAAATTTCCTTGAACCACTGCCTGGTCGGCTTGGCGAAAAAACCACCCCAACGTCCGTTGGGAGGAACGTCGTCCTTGACGCCGCTCATGGCAGTCACCTGAGCTCCATCCCCGATCTTGACGTGATTGTTGATGCCCACCTTCGCTCCAAGCGCCACGTTGTCGCCGAGGGTGAGGCTGCCGGCAAGACCGATCTGGGCTGCCAGCAGGCAGTGCCGGCCGATGGTCACATTGTGGCCGATCTGGACCTGATTGTCGATTTTGGTCCCCTCCCCAATTACCGTGTCGCGCAAGGACCCGCGATCAATCGTGGTGCCGGCACCGACTTCCACATTGTTTTGGATCAGCACGCGCCCGGTCTGGGGCACCTTCAGATGGCCCTCGGGGCCGAAGAAGATGAAGCCGTAGCCGTCCTGGCCGATCGAGCAGCCGGGGTGGATCAGCACGTCGTTGCCGATCAGCGCGCACTGGATGGCGGTGCGTGCGCCGACATTGCAATCCCGGCCGATCTTGACGCCGGGGCCGATCACGGCCCCCACACCTATCACCGTGCCGCAGCCGATCTCCACGTCAGGGCCGATCACGGCTAAGGGATCGACGATCACACCATCCTCGAGCCTGGCGGTGGGATCGATGACGGCCGACGGCGCGATACCGTCGTTGCCGGTCCAGGATTGCGGCCGGAGGGCGTCGCCATGCCACTCCCGCGCGAACCTGACGAAGGCGCGGAACGGCTGTGGCGCCCGCAGCACGGCGACATGCGCGGGCACCCGCGCCTCGAAGCGTGGGCTCACCAGGCAAGCACCGGCCTTGGTCGCCTTGAGCTCATCGGCATATTTGAGATTGTCGAAGAACGTCAGGTGCATCGGGCCGGCTTCGTCGAGCGAAGCAAGACCCCTGATGATTTGGCCGCCCCTGGCGGGATCGACCAGCTCCGCCTTGGTCAGCGTGGCGATGTCAGCCAGCGCTGAGGCGGGCGGCTGTGTGAAGAAGGTCGGCTGCGCCATTCCACCCCGTCGCGGTCCGGCTTCGGCATGAAGCGGCCAAGCCGCATCATGCCTCATCTCCTGGATTGGCACGATCCCTTTCGGAAACCGGCTCCGGTGGTCCGGATCGTGCCGTGCTGTTCGAATTAGAACGAGGTGCCGCCGCCGAACCGGAACTCCTGCGTACGGTCGTTCTTGCCCTTGGTCAGCGGCACCGCGTAGTCGAAGCGCAGCGGACCGAACGGCGAGGCCCAGATCAAGCCGACGCCGACCGACGACCGGACCGCATTGCCATTGTCATACACCAGGCCGGTGCAGGTTCCAGCCGAAGCGGGATTGACGGTCGACGGCGTGCAGCTCGAATTCTTGGTCGTGGTCAGTTCGTTGGTCACCGACCACGTCGTCGGTCCCTGATAGTCGAACAGTCCGCCGGCGTCGGCGTAGACGGCGCCCTTCAGACCCACTTCCTTCGGCAGGAACCAGAACGGCATCTGCAATTCGAGCGAAGCACCCCAATACTTGGTGCCGCCAAGCGCGTCCTGCGTACCGAAGGGGTTCAAATCGCGCGGTCCGATGCCGTTCGGGGCAAAGCCGCGGACGAGGTTCGGGCCCATCTGGAAATGATCGAGCATGCGTAGATCGCTGCCCATCTTGTTCAGCATGCCGCCCTGGAGGCGAACGAGACCGACGATATCGGAGACCAGCGGAGTGTAGTACTTCGCGTCAACCACAGTCTTCAGATAGGAGACGTCGCCGCCGACGCCGGCGAAGTCCTGCCGGAAATCGACCAGCAGACCGTCGGTGGGGTTCTTGTTGTTGTCGAGCGTGTTGTAGGTCAGCGTGTAGCCGAGCGCCGAGGTCAGGGTCTTGCCGTTGGCAAGCTCCTTGCGGACCGGCAGCGAGGCCTCGCCGTCGCTGTAGCAGCCGAGGCCGTTGGTCGAGGGAGCCAGAGGAATACCACTCGCCGCGGAGAAAGCCGGGCTTGGATTGAATGCCGGATTCGGAGTGACACCGTCGGCAAGGAACTGGTTGTTGTTACAGTTCGCGAGGTACGACGGCAGCGTGATTTCCTGCCGGTAGATCGAGTAGCGCACCTGCAGCGACAGATCTTCACGCAGGGAGAAACCGAGGCGCGGCGAGAAGCCGAGCGTCTTGGTGCCGTAGGAGATGTAGCTGTTGGACCTCTGCTCACGCTGATAGAGGTCGAGACCCAGCGCGACCCGGTAGTCGAGCAGATAGGGTTCGACGAACGACAGCGAGTAGCCGCGGGCATACTGGCCGTAGGTCACCGCCGCCTTGGCGAACAGGCCGCGGCCGAGCAAATTGCGTTCGGAGACCGAGACTTCGGCCAGCGCGCCGTCGGTGGTGGAATAACCGCCCGAGACCGAGAAGTCGCCGGTCGATTTCTCTTCCATGTCCACCAGCAGGATCACGCGGTCGCTCGACGAGCCGGGCTCCGTCGTGATCTTCACGCTCTTGAAATAGTCGAGGTTCTTCAAGCGGCGCTCGGCACGGTCGACCAGCGCGCGGTTGTAGGCATCGCCCTCGGAGACGTCGAACTCGCGACGAATCACGTAGTCGCGCGTGCGGGTGTTGCCGCGAAGGTTGATGCGCTCGATATAGGTGCGCGGACCCTCGTCGATGTTGAACACGACCGACACGGTGTGCGCCTCGAAATTGCGGTCGCCGCCGGGACGAACCACGGCGAAGGCGTAACCGCGACGCGAGGCCTCGATCTGCATCTCCTCGACCGACTTCTCGACCGATTCGACGTTGTAGAGCGAGCCGACATTGACGCGCGAATAGTTGCGCATCGAGGTGGGATCGAAGTTCGGAATGCTGGAGCGGAAGTCGATCGAGCCGACCCGGTATTGCGAGCCCTCCTCGATCTTGAAGGTAACGTTGAAACCCTTCTTTTCCGGATCGTATTCGGTGAGCGCGGCGACGACCTGGACGTCGGCGAAACCGTTCTTGAGATAGAAGCGGCGGATCAGGTCGCGGTCGGCCTCGACCCGATCGGGATCGTAGATGTCGCTGCTGGCGAGGAAGCTCAGCAGGTTGGATTCGTGCGTCTTGATGACGTCGCGCAGGCGGTAGGACGAGTACGCGTTGTTGCCGACGAACTCGATCGACTTGACGCCGGTCTTGGCGCCCTCCTCGACCGTGAAGACGAGATCGACGCGGTTGTTCGGCTGCTCGATGATTTCAGGCGTGACGCGAACGTCGTAACGGCCGGAGCGGCGATAGATTTCTGCGATTCGCAGGGTGTCGGACTGCACCATGGCGCGGGAGAAGGTGCCGCGCGCCTTGGACTGGACTTCACCGGTGAGCTGCTCGTCCTTGATCTTCTTGTTGCCCTCGAAGGCAATGCGGCCGATCACCGGGTTTTCCACCACGGAGACGACGATCTGGCCACCGGCCCCGCGGTTGATCCTGACGTCCTGGAACAGGCCGGTCTCGATCAACGCCTTGAGGCCGTCGTCGATGGCACCCTGATCCAGGCGACCGCCGGGACCCGGCTTGAAGTAGGAGCGGATCGTCTCCACCTCGACCCGGCGATTTCCTTCGACGGAAATCGACTGCACGGTCTGAGCAAGCGCAGACGAAGACACAAAGGCAGCCCCAACCGGGGCAAGCACCGGCGCGCCGAACATGATCAGGGTTGCGAGCAAGCCCCCCCGGAGTCGCAGTCCAAACTTCATTGCGCAACGCGCCCTTATCATTCCGTACCAGACCCAACCCCAACGCCGGTCTGGAGATTCCCCAAGTTCAAGCCGCTTGTAGACAATTTCACCGACGCCGCAAACGGTCGAGCGCGCCGTAATTTCATTTTCATTCCAAGACGTTGCCCAAGAGCAACGCCCGGGCAACGCCACAAAAAAGCCCCTATCAGGATGCGGCCATTCGCAGGATGTCGTTATAGGTCGCAAACACCATCAACATCAGCACCAAGCCAAGCCCGATTCGGAACCCCATCTCCTGGGTCCGCTCGGACAGGGGCCGACCACGGGCGACCTCCGCCGCATAGAACATAAGGTGACCGCCATCGAGCAGTGGGATCGGGAACAGA
The DNA here is from genome assembly GCF_032917965.1 of Bradyrhizobium sp. BWC-3-1. NCBI lineage: Bacteria > Pseudomonadati > Pseudomonadota > Alphaproteobacteria > Hyphomicrobiales > Nitrobacteraceae > Bradyrhizobium > Bradyrhizobium sp. BWC-3-1. Next base: position 4,391,918 of record NZ_CP136625.1, on the reverse strand, counting down.
TTCAGCAGGCCGATCGACACCGACAGCACCGCGCAGAGGTTGATCACGAACTGGAACCCGGCGCTGGCCGCCTGCCCTGACATCTTGGCAATGCCGAGCACGCCGCTGACCTCGTTCGGATTGCCGTTCCCGACGAACAACGAGCCCAGGAACTTGAAGGTGCTGGTGATGATGAACCAGACCTGCTCCACCCCAATCTTGAGCGCTTCGCCGACGCCGACCGGCGACGTCGAGGCCTCCCCGGCCTGAGACTTGTGTTCGACGCCGAGCACGCCGAGACGGTGGCTGTTGCCGAAGGGATCCTTGCGCTCGAGCAGCGCCGGCGTCGCGGTCAGCGACACGATGGAACCGTCGCGCTTGACCTGGAAGGCAAGCGGCGAACCAGCATTCATCGCAACCATGCGCTGCATGTCGGCAAAGCTTTCGATCGGCTTGCCGTCGATCTGGACGACGACGTCGCCGATCTTGAAGCCGGCTGCCGCCGCAGCGCCATCGGCGACGACACCGTCGACGCGCGCAATCGTGCTCGGCTTGCCGTAATACAGCGCCATGCCGGCGAAGATCAGCGCGCCCAGGATGAAATTGGCGATCGGTCCGGCGGCAACGATGGCGGCGCGCGGGCCGACCTTCTTGTGATGGAAGCTGCCGGCGCGCTCCTCGGCCGTCATGGCCGCGAGCTTCTCGGACGACGGCGTCGAAGCCTCGCTCTCGTCGCCGAAGAACTTGACGTAGCCGCCGAGCGGGATCGCCGAGATCTTCCACCGGGTGCCATGGCGGTCGTTGAAACCGACCAGCTCAGGTCCGAAACCGAGCGAAAAAGTTAACACGCGAACGCCTGCCCAGCGCGCGACCAGGAAATGGCCGAGCTCATGGAAGAACACGACGATGGTCAGGACGAACAGGAAGGGAACCGCGTACCCAAGGAGCCCATGGCTCAACGTATTGAAACTATGGACGAAAAAGTCGATCATCGAATTCCCTCATCCAGTGCCGCAAGGCGCTGGCCCCGAACCATCTAGGATGCCTTTAAGGCAATTTGAGGCAATAGGGCGGCAGCCCTATTTCGCGCAACATGGTCAACAGCGATTGCATCGTCCGCTGACGTCAGCGGCGCCTGGTTCCCGCTGCGGACCCAGTCATCCAGCGTCTCCTCCACCAGCCTGGCAATCGCCCCGAACCGGATCTTGCCGGCGATGAAGGCGGCGACCGCGACCTCGTTGGCGGCGTTGTAGACCGTGGTCGCCCCCTTCCCGGTCCGGAGAGAATCGAAGGCCAGGCGCAGCCCGGGGAAGCGCTCGAAATCTGGCGCCTCGAAGGTCAACTGGCCGATCTTGGCCAGATCGAGCTTGGCGGCCGGACCCTTGATACGGTCGGGCCAGCCGAGGCAATGCGCGATCGGCGTGCGCATGTCGGGTGAGCCGAGCTGGGCCACGACCGAGCAATCGGAGAACTCAACCATGCCGTGGATGATCGACTGCGGATGAACGAGGACGTCGATCTCGTCGGGCGAGAGCGCGAACAGATAGGAGGCCTCGATCACCTCGAGCCCCTTGTTCATCATCGAGGCGGAATCGATCGTGATCTTCTGGCCCATGCTCCAGTTCGGATGCTTCAGGGCTTGCGCGAGTGTCGCCTGCTCGATGTCGGCAGGCTTCCAGGTGCGGAAGGGGCCGCCGGAGGCCGTGATGATGACACGGACGAGCTCGTCGCGATTGCCCGAGGCGAGCGCCTGGAACAGCGCATTGTGCTCGGAATCCGCAGGCAGGATGCAGGCGCCCGCTTTCGCCGCGCGCTGCATGAAGAAATTACCAGCGCAGACGAGACATTCCTTGTTGGCGAGCGCGACATGCGCGCCGCGATCGACCGCCGCCAGTGCCGGCTTCAGCCCGGCCGCGCCACTCACGGCGGCCATCACCCAATCAGCCGGACGCGCGCCGGCCTCGATCACCGCGCTTTCACCGGCGCCGCATTCGGTGCCGGTGCCCGCGAGCGCAGCCTTGAGTTCGGCAAACTTGGAGGTGTCGGCGATCGCAACGAAGCGCGCGGAAAACTCCTTCGCGAGCTTTGCCAGCGCCTCGACATTGCTGTTCGCCGTTAGCGCCTCGACACGGTAGCGCTCGGGAGAGGCGCGCAGCAGATCCATCGTGCTGTCGCCGATCGAGCCGGTGGCGCCGAGAACCGTGACGCTGCGGACGCTCGATGCCGCAGCCTTGTTGTTACGCAATGGAACCGCGCTCATATCTTCACCAAACCATAAGACCGCTTCCGGCGCTATGCACACCATGGCGGAGGAAGCCGATAATCCATGCCACCAGAATGGCGGCGACAAAACCGTCCAGACGGTCCAATAGCCCGCCGTGGCCAGGAATTAAGTGACTGGAATCCTTGACGTCGAAGCGCCGCTTGACCGCGGATTCGAACAGATCGCCGCAGGCCGACACGATTGAGAGGACCGCGCTGACGAGCAGCAATGGAACTATCTTTCCAACCCCGCAAGCGGCAAAGGCGACCGCGACCAAAAGGCTCGCGGCAAAGCCGCCGAGCGCCCCTGACCAGGTCTTCTTCGGGCTCACGCGCGGCCACAGCTTCGGTCCGCCGATGCCGCGGCCGGCGAAATAGCCGCCGATATCGGTCGCCCACACCACGAGCAGCACGAACATCAGCGCGGCGAAGCCGTTCACGAAATCCTTCCGCAGCAGGATCGAGGCGAGTAGCGCCGCCGACGCATAGGCAAATCCGGAGGCCGCCCAGACGAACTTGCCCCGCGCGATCACCGTCACGACCGCCCCGCCAATCAGGCCGGTGATGATTGCGGTCTTCAGCGCGCCGAAGGCAACGCACAAGCCCATCGTGGCGATGACGATCGTCCCCGCCCCGGTCAGCGCGGTCGAGCCTGCGCCAACCACCATCAGCCATTCCGCGAACAGTCCGATCGACACCAGGGTGACGAGAAGCGCCCACAGCCAGCCGCCGGCATAAGCGAGCGCAATGGCGAGCGGCGCCAGCACCAGCGCCGCGAGGATTCGCATCACGAGATTGCTCGGGGCAGGCTGAGAGCCGGCCGGTGCGGAGTTGGGCTCGCTCACGAGGCGGTTTTCGCGACCAGGCCGCCGAAACGGCGCTCGCGCCTGGCGAATTCGGCGATTGCGCCTTCCAGCGCCGCCTTGTCGAAATCGGGCCAGTGAATCGGCACGAAGACAAGCTCGCTATAGGCGGCCTGCCACATCAGGAAGTTGGACAGGCGCTGCTCGCCACTGGTGCGGATGATGAGATCGGGATCGGGAATGTCGGGCGCGTCGAGATGCGCCCCCAGTGTCTCGGCATCGATCGTGTCAGGATTGCGCCGGCCCTCGGCGACTTCGCGCGCGAGCTTCTGCGCCGCCTTCGCGATCTCCTGCCGGGAGCCGTAATTGAATGCGACGACGAGCGTGAGGCGCGTGTTATCGCGCGTCAGTTCCTCCGCCTCATTGAGAAGTGCGCAGATGTCGCCCTCCAGCCCATCCCGCTCGCCGATGATGCGTACCTTGACGCCGTCGCGATGCAAGCTCGCCAGATCGTTGCGGATGAAGCGGCGCAACAGGCCGAACAGATCGCCGATCTCGCTCGCCGGACGCGACCAGTTTTCCGAGCTGAAGGAGAAGATGGTGAGATAGCGGATGCCAAGTTCATGCGACGCCCGAACCACGCGACGCAGGGCCTCCACGCCGCGGCGATGGCCCTCCGCCCGTGGCAAGCCGCGCGCGGCCGCCCAACGTCCGTTGCCATCCATGATGATGGCGACATGCGCAGGCGCATCGGACCGTTCTGGTCCTTCCGTTGCGGGCGCGGCGGCGTTGGACATGAGGCTGCCTTAAAGCATGATCCGGACCCGAAGGGCCGCGTTAGCGCAAAGTGCGAAGCGGTTTTCCGTAAATCATGCGCGAACAATAACCTAGAGCGCGATCCATCGTGCTTTAGACGGTGAGGATTTCTTTTTCCTTGGCGGCCAGCAACTGGTCGATCTCGGAGATCGTGCCGTCGGTCGCCTTCTGCACCTCGTCGGCGTGGCGCTTCTGATCGTCCTCGGACATCTCGTGATTCTTCTCGAGCTTCTTGAGAACGTCGAGACCGTCGCGGCGGACGTGGCGCGCAGCGACCTTGGCGGCTTCCGCGTATTTGTGCGCGACCTTGACGAGCTCCTTGCGACGCTCCTCATTGAGTTCGGGGATGCGCAGGCGCAGAACCTGCCCTTCAGTCGCCGGCGACAGGCCGAGATTGGAATCGACGATCGCCTTCTCCACCGCCTTGACCATCGACTTGTCCCAGACCTGCACCGAAATCAGGCGCGGCTCCGGCACGCTGACGGTGGCGAGCTGGTTCAGCGGCATGTGGCTGCCATAGGCGTCGACCTGCACCGGATCGAGCATCGAGGCGGAGGCGCGACCGGTGCGCAGGCCGCCAAGCTCGTGCTTGAGCGACTGGATCGCGCCCTGCATGCGGCGCTTGACTTCGTTGAGATCGAAATTGTCCGTGGCCATCACGTTTCTCCTTCAAAATCCCGGCGACCTCTCCGCACCCCTTCTCTGAGGGTGCAACGACAAGCCGTCAGCCGGCGACAATGGTTCCGTGGCCGCCGCCACGCAGTACAGCACCGATCGAGCCCGGCTCCGCGATCGAGAACACGATGATAGGCAGCGACGTCTCGCGGGCAAGCGCGAAGGCGGTCGCATCCATCACCTTGTAGCCGCCCTCGATCGCCTGCGAATGCGTCAGACGGTCGAATCGCGTCGCCGTCGGGTCTTTCTTCGGGTCGGCCGAGTAGACACCGTCGACATTGGTCGCCTTCAGAACCGCCTGGGCGCCGATCTCGGCTGCGCGCAGCACCGCGGTCGTGTCCGTGGTGAAGAACGGATTACCGGTTCCGCCGCCGAGCAGCACGATCCGGCCCTCGGCGAGGTATTTATGTGCCGCGGTGCGGGTGAACAGCTCGGAAATCTCGGGCATGACGAAGGCCGACAGCGTGCGCGCAGGCGTGCCCTTGCGCTCGATCGTGGCCTCGAGCGCGAGGCAGTTCATCATCGTCGCGAGCATGCCCATGGTATCACCGGTCGGGCGCGACACGCCGCGCGAGGAGACCTCGACGCCGCGAAAGAGATTGCCCCCGCCGATGACGACGGCGACTTCGGTGCCGAGGTGGCGAGCGGCGATCAGATCGTCGGCGACCCGGTCGATGGTCGGTTGATCGATGCCAAAACCCTGCGGTCCGGCGAGATATTCGCCGGACAGCTTGATCACGACGCGACGATAGACCGGATCAGTCATGAGCACTTTCCTTGTCCGGGCGCCGCTTCCGGCGGCACGCCGGAAGGAACGTTCCGGCGCTTACTTCTTGCCGCTGGCCGCCGCGACCTCGGCCGCGAAGTCGCTTTCCTGCTTCTCGATTCCCTCACCGAGAGCATAGCGCACAAAGCCCGCGATTTTCACCGCGCCGCCGACCTTGCCTTCGGCTTCCTTCACCGCCTGCGCCACCGACTTCCCGGTGTCGTGGATGAAGGCCTGCTCGAGCAGGCAAACTTCCTTGTAATAGGTCTTCAGGCCGGACTCGACGATCTTCTCGATCACGTTCTCGGGCTTGCCCTGCTGGCGATATTTGTCGGCGAGCACGTCCTTCTCGCGCTTGACGACCGCCGGATCGAGACCGGACGGATCCAGCGCCAGCGGGTTGGCGGCCGCGACATGCATCGCGATCTGGCGGCCAAGCGTTGCGAGCTCGTCGGCCTTGCCGGGGGATTCCAGTGCCACGATCACGCCCATCTTGCCGGCGCCCTCGACCACCGCGCCATGGACGTAGCTCGACACCACGCCCTGGCTGACCTCGAGCGAAGCTGCGCGGCGCAGCGTCATGTTCTCGCCGATGGTGGCGATTGCGTCATTGATCGCAGTTTCGATCGTGACGTCGCCGACCTTGGCGGCCTTGATCTTGTCGACATCGGCGCCGGTGTTGAATGCGACCTGGGCGATCATCTTGACGAGGCCCTGGAACTGGCCGTTGCGCGCGACGAAGTCAGTCTCGGAATTGACTTCGACCACGACGCCCTTGTTGCCCTTGGTGAGCGCGCCGATCAGACCCTCGGCGGCGACGCGGCCCGACTTCTTGGCGGCCTTCGACAGGCCCTTCTTGCGCAGCCAATCCTGCGCCGCTTCCATGTTGCCGTCGTTTTCGGTCAGCGCGGCCTTGCAGTCCATCATGCCTGCGCCGGTCGACTCGCGCAGGTCCTTGACCATCGCAGCTGTGATCGTTGCCATCGTTCAAAATCCTTTTTGCCTGCCGGTTTGCCGCGGCGCGGCCAGATCGCCTCGCCGCGGTCCATCTCAGGAATTCGCGTCAACTGAAATGGTGGCCGGAGCTTGTCCGGCCAACCCATCGCTCTTTTTGACTATTCCGCTTCCGCGGTCAGCGCCTTGGCCTTGGCCACCCAGGCGTCCGCGCGGCTCGGCAGGCCGACTTCTTCGCCGATCTTGTGCGCGGTATCGTGATCGAGCTCAGCCAGCTGCCAGAAGTGGAAGATGCCGAGATCGTTGAACTTCTTCTCGATCGCGCCCGACACGCCCGGGAGCTTCTTGAGGTCGTCGGACGTCCCGCGCGGGCCGGCAAGGCCTTGGAAGCCGCTCGTGGCGGGCAGCTCTTCTGCGACCGGCCGAACCGAAGCACCGACGTCGATTCCGGAATCGCCCTGCGCGCGTGAAATGCCGTCAATCGCTGCGCGCGCGATCAGATCGCAATAGAGCGCAATCGCGCGGCCGGCGTCGTCATTTCCCGGCACCACATAAGTGATGCCCTTCGGATCCGAATTGGTGTCGACGATCGCCGCGACCGGAATGTTGAGCCGCTGGGCTTCCTGGATCGCGATGTCTTCCTTGTTGGTGTCGATCACGAAGATCAGGTCGGGCAGACCGCCCATGTCCTTGATGCCGCCGAGCGAGCGGTCGAGCTTGTCGCGCTCGCGCTGAAGGGTCAGGCGCTCCTTCTTGGTGTAGGAGGAGGCATCGCCGCCGGCGAGCACGTCGTCGAGATGACGCAGGCGCTTGATCGAGCCCGAGATCGTCTTCCAGTTGGTCAGCGTGCCGCCGAGCCAGCGCGAATTGACGAAGTACTGAGCGCAGCGCTTGGCCGCGTCGGCAACGCCGTCCTGCGCCTGGCGCTTGGTGCCGACGAACAGGATGCGGCCGCCCTTGGCGACGGTGTCGCTGACCGCCTGCAAGGCGTTGTGCAGCAACGGCACGGTCTGCGCGAGGTCGACGATGTGGATGTTGTTGCGGGCGCCGAAAATGAACGGCGCCATTTTCGGATTCCAGCGGTGAGACTGGTGACCAAAGTGCACGCCGGCTTCGAGGAGCTGACGCATAGTGAAATCGGGTAGTGCCATCGTTCTAATTCTCCGGTTGGTTCCTCCGGAAGCGTGTGAGCAGGACAGAGCGTTGTCGCCCCGGCTGCCACCGGACGGCCTTGTGAGCCATGCTTCCGTGTGAGATGGCGCGGTGTATAGCGCGATTTCGGCCAGAAGCAAGGAAATAAGGGCCTTTCGGGGCGGCTTTCGCCCGCAAGAGGCCCCCTTCCGTAAAGATCGCTCCGGCCTAGCCCCTGCCTAGCATCTGGGCTGGTTCGGCGGGCACTTCTTTGCCGCCGGCGGCGGAGCCGGAGGACGCGGTGGAGGTGCTGCCGGGCGCGGCGGCGGCGGTGGCGCGACGGCCATCCGGGGCGGCGGAGGTGGCGCCGGCCGGGCGACCGGCGGCGGCGGCGCGGGCCGCGCCATTGGCGGCGGCGCCGGTCGAGCAACCGCCACGGGTGGAGCCGCCCGTGGCGGTGGCGGCGGCGCAACACGCGGCGGAGGCGGAGGCGCCGGCCGCGCCACGGCCTGAGACCGCGGTGGTGGCGCCGACGGCCGGGCAGCCTGGGCGGGAGCTGCGGTCGGCTGATGCTGCGGCCTGATCGGCTCCCGCGCCGCCGAGGGCGGCGGCGTGACCGGTCGTCCAACTGCGCCAGGAGGCGTGCGGGCAGCAGGCGGCGAACCAGCCGGCTCGCGGGTCGCGGACTTGCCATGGTCCCCAGGCCCGGTCCCGGTCCCGGGCGGGGCCTGGGCCACCGGCGGCTTCGGCGGTTGGCCGGGCACAGCGGCCGGGTTTGTCGCCGTGGGCGCAGTCGCCGGCGCGGCGGCGGTCGGCGCACCGGGATGACCCGGCGGCGTGGTGCCGGGAGCAGCAGTCGTCGGCGCTCCCGCAGGCCCTCCCGGATGGGTCGGCGGCGGTGTGCCGGGAGCAGTGGCCGTGGGCAGCCCGGGTCTGCCGCCCGGCAGTGGCCCGGCTCCCGCTGGCGGTACAGGTGGACCGCCATGGGTGCCGGGAACCGGCAGGGTGTTGGCTTGGGGCAGCTTGGCCGGTGGCGTGGCAAGCGGACTGGCAGGTGGAGTCGTAGGTGGCGTACCGGTCGGTGCGGCATTGGCCGGCCTGGCCGGAGGCATTCCTGGCCTCGCCGTCGGCTGCATCGTCGCGCTCGGCGGCATCGGCGCCTTGCCCTGCTGAATCAGGGCGGCGCGCTGCACGACCGCCTGCGGCATGGCGGGACCAGCCGGATTGGTGCGCCCGGCAATGGCTGGCGCGAGATTGCCCGCTCCGGCACCCGCACCCGCACCCGCCGGCGGTGCCGGCGGCTGGTTGATCACCGTGTTGATGACCGTCCTGTTATGGATGTTCTGATAGATGATGTTGTTCGGGGGCGGTGCGACATAGACCGGCGGCCTGACGAACACAGGAATTGGCACGAACATCGGCTGCGGCAGCACGAACAGGCCGACCACCGGCATCGGCGGCGACAGCACGACGAAATCCGGCGGCGGCGGTGGCAGATAATAGACCGGCGGCGGCGGTGGCGGCGCAAAGCCAAAATCCGGATCGCTGAAATACAGCACGGGACGCTCGACATAGACCACCTCCTCCGGCGGCGGTGGCGGCACGTCGTAGTCGATCATCGCGAAGCTCGGCGGCGGCTCGGCCGGCGCGGTGAGAATCGCCAAGCGCCGGCGCGCATCCGCCGCATGCGGACCGCGCGGATAGCGACGCAGATACGACCAATAGGCCTCCGGCGTGTCGGTCCGATAGGTCCGCCGCCAGGTGATGGCCTCGCGGCGCGCCGCGACGATCACCATCACGCGCTTCGACAGCGGGTCGCCGGGATAGGCGGAGAGAAACTCTTCGTAGGCCGGCAGCGTGTCGCGCGTGAGCGCGGCGGCATAGGCATCCTGCACGCCGAGATCGCGGATCGGCTTGTTGCGCATCGCGGCGACTTGGTCGGGTGCGGCCTCAGGCGGCGGCGCGTCAGGTCCGCGCTCGAAGAACGAGAATTGCGCCGATATCTTCTGCTCGTTCCAGGGCACTTGCGCGCCCTTGCTGGCCTCGTTGACGCGCAGGCGAACGCGGTCGAACACCTCAGGCAGCGGTAGGCCGCCGGTGCGGATCATCTCCGCCAGCGACTGCGCATAGATGCCGTAAGGTCCAGGCTCCTCGGGCGCCACCGTGCCGGGCGCGGCGTTGAACGCGATCAGCATGTTGGCGTCGGGCTCGACCAGCGCAAGTCCGCTCGCGATCTGCTGGCCGCCCTCCACGAAGGGCTGCGCCCGCGCAGCGTCGAGCACGACGATGTTGGCCTTGAGCGGAACGGAGGCGAGCTGGCGGAGATAGTCGCCGATGCGCAGGCCTTCGGTCGGAATGTCGGTGTCGCGGGTGATGTTGGAATCGACCGGGATGAAGTAGTTCTCACCGGCAAGTTGCACGCCATAGCCGGCGAGGTAGACCATCGCGACGGTGCCCGGTCCGGAGGCCTGCGCCTTCTGGATGAAATCGCGAAAGCTCTTGCGCAGCGTGTCGCCGTCGAGATCGCGGGCGCCGACGACGTCGAAGCCCGCCGCCTGCAGCGTCTGCGCGATCAGGCCGGCATCGTTTGCCGTCGTCGCCAGCGGCGACTTGGCATAGGCGCCGTTGCCGACCACGAGCGCCATACGCTTTTCCTGCTGCTGTGCACGCGCCGGATCCGGCGCGCCCGCGGCAAGGACCGCGATTGGCAGGAGAAGGCAAATGAAGGCTCGGAGCGTCCCACGCATGACTTGCTTGCCCGTTTTTGTTGTTGAGATGCCGCCACGCATCAGACGCGTGGCGAGCTGAATGACACTTGAACGAAAGGCTTCCAAATAACGAAGGCTTGGATTGAGGCGGCGGCATGGCGCCCGGCACCAACGCCAGGGCGCCTGCGTCAGCCTCGCGACAACGAACCGGCGCGAGCCGGTTCGTCTCGTCAGACCTGCGCGATCAGGTCGACCGTTCCCGTCGTGAGCCGATAGATGCCGCCGACGACCTTCAGCTTGCCCTGCTCCACGGCCGCATTGAGGATCGGCGCTGCCGACTTCAGCTTCGCGACGTTGTCGATGACGTTCTGCCGGATCGCCTTGTCGAGGACGTCCCCACCCTGCTGCATCGCAGCCTTCGCTGCAGGCGTGATCGCATCGACCAGCGATGGAATATGGCCCGGCGGCGGCTTGTTGTCCTTGATCGCCTTCAGCGTCGCATCGACCGCGCCGCAAGCGTCATGGCCGAGCACGAGGATCAGCGGCGCATTCAGCACGGCCACCGCGTATTCCATGCTGGCGATGGTTTCGGTGCCGGCAAAATTTCCGGCGACGCGGCAAACGAACAGATCGCCGCGGCCAGTGTCGAAGGCATATTCCGGCGCGATGCGCGAATCGGCACAGCTCAGTACGGCCGCGAACGGATTCTGTCCGCCGACCAACGCCTCGCGCTCGTGCTTGAAATCGTGCCGCCGCGACACGCCGTCGACATAGCGGGCATTGCCTTCCGTCAGGCGCTTCAATGATGCGTCGGGCGACAGCACGTTCTGCGGCTTGGGCGGCGCCTTGGTCTCTTTGGCGAAGGCTCTGCCGGTCAGGGCGAGGCCGAGCGCCGAGGCACCCAACAACATCGCGGATCGTCGCGACGGCGCGATCCTCTCATGTGGGGATTCATAGCACTTGTCGCACATGTCACGTTCCCTCCCGGCGCGATGGACGAACGGCCTCACGGCGATCATAGCCGCAACGCTGTGACGACACCACAAATGACGGTGCGGGCGGAGCTCGAATTTCGCGCGGAGGCTATTCTGCCAACCGAAGCTCTGCGATCGTCGTCCTGGCGGCCGATTCATCCAAGGGCAGGAAATCCAGCGGCCCCTGATTTTTATAGCCGGACGTCATCGCAAGCGTGAGACCCCAGCCCAGCACCCCCGTGCTCGCATTCGCGATCATGGCGCTCTTAAGCTGACTGAAGCGCGCTACGAAGAACACGGTCTGGCCGGACTGAGCCGAAAAGTCCACGCGCGTGACGCCGAGCGCCGCCTCCTCTGCTACGAACTGGTGCTGGCCTGCCGGGCGATCGACATAGACATATGTCCCGGTCTTCAGGCCCTTGATCGGCGTACCGTCGAGGGAAAATTCCCAGTCCGGATCGCCGATGCCGCCGAAGCCTTTCTCGCGAAACACGACGACACGGGCCTGCCCGGCTTTCGGCGGACCCAGCTTTCGTACCGTCTCCGAATATCCAAGCCCGCTCCTCGCCGTCTCACAGCCGCACAGCAGTGCCGCAGCCACGAGCAATACCAGCCCACGCAATAGCATCACGCCCCCAAATTTTCCCCGAGTGCATGCTAACCGAAAACAGCGAAAGGTTGCAACAGGGCCGCCGCATGTCCCGCGCAAGACATACAGCCGCCTGCAACACCGTGCGCGTTGCTAGAGCTGCTGCACGTCCACCACACCGGCGACCGCCTTGATGGCGCCGGCGATCTGCGGCGAGACCTTGAAGCGGCCGGGCAGCTTCATCTCGACCTCGGTTTCGAGGTCGAGCATCATGACCAGCGAGACCTCGCCGTCGCCGTTGGAGCGGGGCGCGATGCCCGGACTGCCGACCTTCGGCGCGGCGCCGTTCGCCATGTCGGGGCCGGCGAGACGCTTGGCGATCGATTCCAGCGGCTTGGTGTCGCGCACGAAGATGCGCAGGCCCTTCTGCGTCTTGGCCGCGGCCTCGTCCAGCGGCTCGGCGTGCAGCACGCGCGCGCGGACGTCCTCGCCCTGGAGCTCGGCGCCGAGCTGGAGCAGCACCGCGGCGCCCGGTTCCAGGACGTCGCGATATTGCGCGAGGCCTTCGGAGAACAGCACCGCCTCAAAGTGACCCGTGGGATCAGAGAGCCCCATGATGCCCATCTTGTTGCCGGTCTTGGTCCGCCGCTCCATGCGCGACACCACGGTGGCCGCGACCTTGCCGGCGGTGGCGCCGGTCTTCACCGCGCGGGAGAACTCGGCCCAGGACTGCACGCGCAGCCGCTTCAGCACGGTGGCGTAATCGTCGAGCGGATGTCCCGACAGGAAGAAGCCGATCGCGTCATATTCGCGGCGCAGCCGCTCGGCCGGCAACCAGGGCTCGATCTGCGGCAGCATGATGGTCGGCGCGTCGGCCGAGCTGCCGAACATGTCGTTCTGGCCGATGGTTGCAGCTTCGTTCGCCCGCTGGCATGCGGCGAGAATCGAGTCGGCGCCGGCGAAGACCCGCGCCCTGTTCGGCTCCAGCGTGTCGAAGGCGCCCGCGGCGGCGAGGCTTTCGATGATGCGCTTGTTGATCGCGCGCGGCGACACCCGCGCGGCAAAGTCGGCGAGCGAGGTGAACATGCCGTTTTTGGTCCGCTCCGCGATGATCTGCTCGACGGCCGCAATACCGACGCCCTTCAGCGCCGCGAGCGCGTAGTAGATGGTCTTGTCGCCGACTTCGAAAGTCGCGCCGGAACGGTTGACATTGGGCGGCTCGACCTTGATGCCGAGGCGCTGCGCCTCGGCGCGGAATTCGGACAGCTTGTCGGTATTGTTGAGATCAAGCGTCATCGACGCGGCGATGAACTCCACCGGGTAATGCGCCTTCATGTAGGCGGTGTGGTAGGACACCAGCGCATAGGCCGCCGCGTGGCTCTTGTTGAAGCCGTAGTCGGCGAATTTCGCCAGCAGCTCGAAGATGGTATCGGCCTGCCCCTTCGGCACGCCGTTCTTCACTGCGCCTGCGACGAAGATCTCGCGCTGCTTCTCCATCTCGGCGCGGATCTTCTTGCCCATGGCGCGGCGCAGCAGGTCGGCGTCGCCAAGCGAATAGCCCGACATCACCTGCGCGATCTGCATCACCTGTTCCTGGTAGATGATGACGCCGAAGGTCTCCTTGAGAATCGGCTCCAGCACGGGGTGGAGATATTCCGGCTCCTCGTCGCCGTGCTTGCGCGCGCAATAGGTCGGGATGTTCGCCATCGGACCCGGTCGATAGAGCGCGACCAGCGCGATGATGTCCTCGAAACGGTCGGGGCGCATGTCGACCAGCGCGCGCCGCATGCCCTGGCTTTCAACCTGGAACACGCCGACCACCTCGCCGCGCGCCAGCATCTGGTAGCTTTCGGCATCGTCGATCGGCAGCGTCGCGAGATCGACGTGGATGTTGCGCGGCTTGAGCAGTTTGCACGCGACGTCGAGTACGGTCAGCGTTTTCAGGCCGAGGAAGTCGAACTTCACGAGGCCCGCGGGCTCGACCCATTTCATGTTGAACTGGGTCACCGGCATGTCGGATTTGGGATCGCGATACATCGGCACGAGTTCGCTCAGCGGGCGATCGCCGATCACGATGCCGGCCGCGTGCGTCGAGGCGTGACGGGTCAGGCCTTCGAGGCGCTGCGCGATGTCGAAGGCGCGCGCCACCACCGGATCCTCGTCGCGGAACGCCTGGAGTTTTGGCTCGCTCTCGATCGCGGCGGCCAGCGTCACCGGCGCGGCCGGATTCTGCGGCACGAGTTTTGTGAGCTTGTCGACCTGGCCATAGGGCATCTGCAGCACGCGGCCGACGTCGCGCAGCACGCCGCGCGCCTGCAGCGTCCCGAAGGTGATGATCTGCGCGACCTGGTCGCGACCGTAGCGCTCCTGGACGTACCTGATCACCTCGCCGCGGCGATCCTGGCAGAAGTCGATGTCGAAGTCCGGCATCGAGACGCGTTCCGGATTAAGGAAGCGCTCGAACAGCAGGCCGAACTTGATCGGGTCGAGGTCGGTGATGGTCAGCGCCCACGCCACCAGCGAGCCTGCGCCGGAGCCGCGGCCCGGCCCGACCGGAATGCCCTGGCCCTTTGCCCATTTGATGAAGTCGGAGACGATCAGAAAGTAGCCCGCGTATTTCATGCGCATGATGACGTCGAGCTCGAACGCAAGCCGCGCGTTGTAATCTTCTTCCGTCGTGCCTTGCGAGAGGCCGTGCACGCGCAGGCGGTTGGCGAGCCCCTCCTCCGCCTGCCGCTTCAATTCGGCCGCCTCGACTGCGGCGGCATCGGAGCTTGCGGCAGCGCCGACCGTGAAGAACGGCAGGATCGGCTTGCGCGTCATCGGCCGGAACGAGCAGCGCTCGGCGATCTCCACCGTCGAGGCCAGCGCCTCCGGAATGTCGGCGAACAGCACCGCCATCTCGGCGCGGGTCTTGAAGCGGTGATCGGGCGTGAGCTGCTCGCGCTCGGTCTCCGCGATCAGCCGCCCGCCGGCGATGCAGAGCAGCGCGTCATGGGCTTCATAATCGTCGGTCGTGGCGAAATACGGCTCGTTGGTCGCAACCAGCGGCAGGCCCTTGGTGTAGGCGATGTCAATCAGGCTGCTTTCGACCCGCCGCTCCTTCTCGATGTTGTGGCGCTGCAATTCGATGTAGAGACGGTCTCCGAACAGGCTGGCCAGACGCTCGCAGCGCGCCGCCGCGAGCTCGGTATAACCGCCGGCAAGCGCCAGCGAGATCGGTCCGTCCGGACCGCCCGTCAGCGCGATCAGACCTTCGGTCTCGCCTTCGAGCCAGTCGAACTTGATGTGGGGAGCATGAGTGTCGGGCGTCTCCAGGAACGCGCGCGAGTTCAGCCGCATCAGGCTGCGATAGCCGCGCTCCTGCGCGGCCAGCAGCACCACGCGCGAGGGCAGCAGCACGTTGCGCGCATTGGGATCCTGGTCGCCGAACTCGATCGCGATCTCGCAGCCCACGATCGGCTGGATACCGGAGCCCGCCATCTTGTCGGAGAACTCCAGCGCACCGAACATGTTGTCGGTGTCGGTCAACGCCAGCGCCGGCTGATGGTCTTTCTTCGCTAGCTCGGCGAGCTTGGCGATCTTGATCGAGCCCTTGAGCAGCGAATAGGCCGAGTGAACGTGAAGGTGGACAAATCCGGCGCTCGGCATGGTCGCGTGACGGCCTCTTGCAGATGAGATGGAGCGGTCACCGGCACCGGAGGCATCCTGCACTCGCCCGGCCGACTCGCCTCATAATGGTGGGGCGTCATGGTGCCAGAGTCCACGCCGGAGCGGCCGATCGGCCGCGTCGTCCTGCTTTTCCCCAACCTAGGCCCGCGCCTAGAGCTGCGGGAGCACCTGGGCCCAGATCGCAATCATCCCGACAAACAGCGCGATCGACGCCAACGCGGCGGCCTCTTCAACGAAAATCCTGAACATGGCTTACTCCATGGTGAGAACGTATGAAGAACATTGTTCTCATTTCGTTCTCGGGAGTCAAGCCATCTCGACCATCTCCAAACAGAATGGTTAACCCGCTGAATTTAAGCAACAAAAAAGCCCCGGCCGATGGCCGGGGCTTTCGCCAACCGCTCGAAGTCGAGCGATCGATAGCAGTCTTTTACTCAGTAACGGCCGAGGCTCGGGCCGCCGAACTTGTAGTTCAAGCGAACGAGGCCCATGTCGACGTCCTGGCGGATGCGATCGGTGCCAACCAGGCCTGCGAACGTGACGTTCTTGTCCTGCAGGAAGATGTGGTTGTACTCGACGCCAACCGACCAGTTCGGGGCGAAACCGTACTCGAGGCCGGCACCGATCGTGCCACCCCAACGGGTCTGATCGTTCGAGGACAGCAGCGCCCCGCCAAGGGTCGAGACTTCATACTTGCTGCCGGCGACAGCCGCACCGCCCTTGGCGTAAAGGAGGACGTTGTTCCAGGCGTAGCCGATCTGACCGGTGATCAGACCGAACGAGTCGATCTTGGAGCGGTTGCGCGTCGCGAACAGCGCGCTGACGTTGTCGCCCGAGAAGTCAGCCCAGTTGCCCTGACCTTCGATACCGAACACCCACTGGCCCGACTGCATGCGGTAGCCGATCTGGCCGCCGACCGTGCCGCCGGTCGCATCGTGCGAACCCTCGCGGCCACCGCCGACGAGATCCCAAGTCGAATGGGCGGAACCGCCGCCGCCGTTGACGCCGATGTAGAAGCCGCTCCAGTCGTAGATCGCGGCGACCATCGCCGGCGCCTTGGTGTAAGGCCGCGCAGCGAGGTCAGCAGCCACCGCCGGTGCGGTCGCGCCGAGCGCGACAAGGCTCACAGCAGCAAGCAACAGATTCTTGTTCATTTGATTCCCGTTCCAGTTTCGTCGTTAGGCCCCCGGGCCGTAGCGTCGTCATAGCAGCGCTCGACAGAATTGCTGTAACCTCGACGCCACAGTTCGCGCCAAAGGATCGCGCTTCATTAATGAAGATTTACCAGCGCGCGCGGGAAACCCTTTGAAACAAGAGTTTTCATGAGTTCCATTGTCGACTACACGACATACGCAGCATGCGCGCGTAACAACGTCGCGCGCACGTTCGCGTGATTGGAGAATCGAATGCGCAGACGAATTGCTCTCCCCATTGTCGCCACATTTTCGCTCGCCCTCGCCACATTTGGTTTCACGCTTAGCGCAAGCGTGCCTGCGCGCGCGTTCGGGACCCACCATGCCTTCTGCCTCACCGGCGATGAATGGCCGGGGCTGAGCAATTGCACGTTCGACACTTACGCGCAGTGCCAGGCGAGTTCGTCGGGCCGCGCGCTCACCTGCATCGCGAACCCGTATTTCGCAGGCCAGAGCGACGATCCCTACGCGTATCAGAACAGGCCGCGCGCGCAGGTGCCGGGTTATTCGCCCGGTTACTATTTGCCGCGCTGAGATGCGTCGCGCTCGCTTCGCGCTCCTCGCGATCGGCCTGCTGCTCGCCGGCGCGCCTGCGCACGCGCAGACCTACGATCCGAGCTATCCGGTCTGCATGCAGATCTACGGTCCCGTCGGCTATTTCGATTGCCGCTACACCTCTCTCGAGCAGTGCAGATTTTTAGCCCTCGGTCGGTCAGCGACGTGCGTGGCGAACCCGTATTTTGCGCAGAAGAAGCCCCCTCGCCACTCGCGGCGCGTCAATTAAATCGGGACTTCGATATGCGGCCCGCCTTGCGTTGAGCTTCCGACGCCACGCTCGGCAATCTGGTCGGCGAGACCGGCGCCGCCGCTGGCTCTGGATGATCGAACCCGTTCGGATGCTGCCCGAGATCCGGTGGCTTGAGGAGCCTCCTTAACCAGCCATCGTAACGATCAACGGTCCGCTTCGCGTGGCGATCACGGTGTGCTCGTATTGAACGGTCGGCGCCTCGGGGCTGCTGTAGAGCGTCCATGGATCATCGCCATCCTCTGCCCATTCCGCGCCAAGGGACAGGAACGGCTCGACGGTGAACACGAGGCCTTCGCTCATGATGCGGCGTTCGGAGCGGTCGGGCCACGTTGCGATCTCCGTCGGCTCCTGGTGGAGCGACAGGCCGACGCCGTGACTGGCAAGGTTCCTGACCAGGCTGTAACCGTTCTTCCGCGCAAAGGTCCCGATGGCCTGACCGATACCGGCAATCGGTTTGCCGGCTCCGACCTGCTGCAGGCCCGTCCACATCGCCCGCCGGCCGTCCCTGCAAAGACGTTCGACCGCGCGGGTTGCGGGTGGAACGGCGAATGAGGCTCCCGTATCCGCAAAGAAGCCGTTCTTCTCGGCTGACACGTCGATGTTCACGAGGTCCCCGCGCGCGATCCGCCGATCGCCGGGGATGCCATGAGCGATCTCCTCGTTCACGCTGATGCAGGTTGCGCCCGGAAAGTCGTAGGCCAGCTCCGGAGCCGAACGTGCACCGGCGGCCTCCAGCAGCGTTCGCCCGATCTGGTCGAGCTCCGAGGTGGACATGCCCGGCTCGAGCGCCTTTCCCATTGCCTCCAGGGTATTGGCGACAATGCGCCCGATCTCCTTCAGGCGCGCGAGGTCGTTGTCATCCGAGATTGTCATGTCATGCTCTTCCGAAAGCCGGGACATAGCCCTTGTGAAGGCAGCTTGCAAACGGAAGAGATCGTTTCCAAAACGCGTTCAGATCTCGTCGAGCAAGGTGCGGACTTTGGCAGCCAGGTCTTCGATAGCGAAGGGCTTGGGAAGCAGATGCTTGCCGGCATCGAGCACGCCATTGTGAACGATTGCATTGCGCGTGTAGCCGGTGGTGAACAGCACTTTCAGCGCCGGGTATCGTTTCGACAGCTCGGCCGCCAGCTCGGCGCCGGTCATGTCGGGCATGACGACATCCGTGAACAGCAGATCTGGAACGAAACCATTTTCGATCGTCCTGATCGCCTCTTTGGCGCTGGCTGCCTCGATGACGTTGTAGCCAAGTTCGCGCAGGCTTTCGGACGAAATGTTGCGGACGCGCTCGTCGTCTTCCACGACGAGAATGGTTTCGTTCTGATGGCTTGCACCGGCGGGTATTTCTTCCTGTGACAGAGCTGAGCCCGCCTCCTCGCCGGCGAAGCGTGGAAGGTAGATCTTCACGGTCGTGCCAACATCGACTTCCGAGTAAATTTTGACATGGCCGCCCGACTGCCGCACGAAACCGTAGACCTGACTGAGGCCGAGACCGGTGCCCCTGCCCACGACCTTGGTCGTGAAAAACGGATCGAACACCTTGCCCAGCACGTCGGCCGGAATTCCCGTGCCGTTGTCCGTCACGGCCACGAGAACGTACTGCCCGGGTGCGAGTGCATACTCGCGAGCATATTTTCGGTCTATCGAGACGTTGCTGGTTTCTACTGTCAGCCTGCCGCCCTTCGGCATGGCATCGCGCGCATTGACCGCGAGGTTGATCATCGCGCTTTCCAGCTGGGCCGGGTCTGCCTTGACCCGCCAGAGGCCAGCCGCCAGCACCGTCTCGAGGCGGATCAGCTCGCCCAGCGAGCGCTCGAGCAACTCGCTCATCCCGCCGACCATCTTGTTGATGTCCACGACCTCAGGCGCGAGCGGCTGTTGGCGCGAGAACGCGAGCAGCCTCTGCGTCAACGTGGCTGCGCGATTTGCACCGTCGATGGCGCCCTCGATGAAGCGGTCTATGCTGACCTCTCCCCTGCCGAGCCGCCGCTTGGCAAGATTCAGGCTGCCGAGAATCACGGCCAGCATATTGTTGAAGTCGTGGGCAATGCCGCCGGTCAACTGCCCGACGGCTTCCATCTTCTGGGATTGCCGCAATTGCTCTTCGGCCTTCATGCGCTCGGCAATTTCGTCGGCAACACGTTGCTCCAATCCGGCGTTGAGCGCCTCGAGCCGGGTCAAGAGCTGGGCGTTGTCGATAGCGGTGGCGGCATGGCCCGCAATACCAAGCAACGCGGACTCCTGCTCGGCTTGGAATTTACCCGTCTCGGCGTGACCGAAGAAAAGTCCGCCGAAAACTTCGCCGGTGCGCGAGATCACAGGGACCGCCAGGTAGGATCGGACCGGAAGATGGCCCTCGGGCATGCCTTTCCGCGGCGCGTTCTTGCCATAGCGGGGGTCCCGCAGGATATCGTCGGACCTCACCACGCCGGAGCCCTCGAAGGTCGGGCCAAAGACGGCTGTGTTACGCGGGATCGGAAAGTTTTCAAACGCGGATCGCGGCGCACCAGACAGCGAATACAGCATGTAGCTGCCGCCATCCGGCGCCAGAACGTTGTAGAAAAAGGCGCCGAATTGAGCACCGGTGAGTCCGACGCCGGCATCCGTCACGATCTGGACGATCTTGTCGAGGTCGCGTTCGCGAGAGACCGAGGCCCCGGTATCATTGAGTATTCTGAGATGACGCTCGGTTTTCTTTTGCGCGGTGATATCCAGAACCGTTCCGATGAACCGAACAGCTTGGCCGTTGGCAAAGATGGCTTGACCGGTCGCGGCGATCCAGCGTTCGACCCCATCCTCGATGCCAATGGTCCGGTATTCCATGTTGTAGTTTGCCGGCGCGTGCGGCGTCAGCGCCGCGGAGACGGCCTCGTGGGCGCGCTGCCTGTCTTCGGGATGAAGGCCCTTCAGGAACGACCCTTCATAGCTGACTTCGGCGTCCGGCGATAAACCGAACACCTCCTTGCAGCGGCTATCCCATCGAAGAACGTTGTTGACCGGGTCGTAGTCCCAGGTGCCGATACCAGCCGCCTTGTTTGCAAGCGTCAGTCGTTCGGCGGCCTCCCGCGCCGCCTGTTCCGATCGGACGCGCTCGATGTGGGCCCACGACCGTTCGGTCACTTCGGTGAGCAAGGCGAGTTCGCGCGGCGTCCACTGGTGCGGGCCCCGGTGATGGATCGCCATCAAGGCGGTGAGTTGCCCTTCTTTGACCAAGGGCATGCAAATCGTCGAACCGATCCCGATGTTCTGGAAAGTGGCGGCTTCCTCAGGCGCAAGCTCCTTCAAATTGTCATTGATGATCAGGGGCCTGCCGGCGCCGAGCTCTCGCACCGCCTTCTTCCCGAAGTCAGCCAGGCTGTAGTGACCAAGGATATGCACCGCGCCCGGCGCCGCCCAATCCCCGCGTATGGTGAAGCCGTCCTGGTCGGGATCCATATCGGCATAGGCACAGCTCGATACCTCGAGATGCTCGCCAAGCATCCTGGTCGTCACCGCCATCACGCCGTCGGCATCGCGGGTCCTGGCCGTCTCCTTGTTGAGTGCGTCCAGGAAAAGCAGCCGGGCTTCGTTCTCCCGCACGGCCGTCTCAGCACGGCGACGCTCAACGGCCGTGCGCGTACGCTCGGCAACATCGCGAATGAGCTCCAGCTCTTCGGGGCTCCATTCGCGCGGCCCGGCATTGTTCAAATACAGCAGCGCCACGACCCCATCGGCCTCCGAGATCGGCATGTTGACGAGCGCACGCGCAGAGATCGCCTCGAGAGCCTCGGCACGATCGCCGACGCGAGGGTCTTTTTCAGCATCGGCACAGATGACGGTCTCGCCCCGCTTGAGATCTTCGATGTAGCTGCCATAGTCGCGGAAGCGCAGCACGCCTGCGAGGCTCAGGATGCCCGGTGCGTTCCAGTCGCGGACAATGGTGATGGTCTCGGCTGAGGTGTCGACCGTGCCATAGCCCGCCCGGCTGACGTTCAGGCTGCGGCCGAGCAGTTCCGCCGCAGCATAGGCGAGATCGTCGGGATTGCTGATCTCTCGGATGAAGTCGCCGAGTGTGGCTAAGACGGAATTGCGATCGGCCGAGCGGATCCCGGTCGCTGTCGTCATTGGTCTTCCCCTGCCACGTTCCTAGCTCCACGAGGAGCTACTGCTTGATCGTCCCGCTGCTGTTCGCTTCGACCACAGGTAGCCCGCCTGACTTTCTGAGTGATGCAGCCGGGTCGCGCAAATTGTCTGCGCGATAACCGCATGATGGCATTTAGGTTCCTGTCGTCACCGTCCCCTCGGGAGATGCTGTTCTGCCTGCTCCCACATCGCCGCCAGATTGCCAATCCAGCCGTCGCGGACAGACCCGTGCGGATGCGCCACCGCAAGTTGTGGCTGCGCGGATCATCGTGTAACATCGATCTCTGCTTTTCACTGCGGGTGGTCCCCGTCGTTTCATGCTCGCCCGTAGTCTGCTTGTCCTGGCCTCGCTGATGCTTCCTGGCGCATTGCACGCCGAAGGGACGCCGGCCGAGAAGACTGGATTTGCATCCAGGCTGACGATCTATCTTGCCAAGGGACCACCAGACGCCTGCGGACCGGGCTGCGACCGCTGGATCGCCATCGAGGGCGATATCGACCAGGACGCTGCGCCGCGCATTCGCCGCTTCCTTGCCGGCGTCAAGGACACGCAGCGTCCGATCTACCTCTATTCACCGGGCGGAAACGTGGAGCAGTCCTATGTCATCGGGCGGTTGTCGCGCAGCCGCAAGGCGATCGGTCGGGTTGGCCGGACCATCGCGACGGCGTGCGCCGCGGGCACGCAGGTGGACGCCGCGTGCCTGAAAATAAAAAATACCGGCGGCGAGGTGGAAGCCGAACTCACCACTTACCATGCGATGTGCAACTCGGCCTGCGGCTACCTGTTTCTCGGAGCGACATCGCGCGAGGTCGCCCCCGACGCCGCGCTGGCGGTCCATAATTCCAGGCTGGTCCTTGCCTTTCACGGGCATCCGCCTCCGGCGGCGGTCGCGGAATACAGGCAGCGCCGGATGGCCAGGGCCGATCGCGATCGCGCTGCGTTCATCGCGGCGATGGGGATCAGCCGCGAGCTAGACGATCTGATCCGGACGGTGAAGTTCGAAAACCTGCACCTGCTGACGCGCGCCGAGCTCTATCGTTTCGGCATCGACACGCGTTCGCTTGCCGAAACGGCGTGGAAACTGGAAAAGGAAGCGCGCCCCTTCGCCCGCAAGTTCGCGATGCTGAAGGAGAACGGCGCTTCGTTCCGGCCTATGGAATGGCGTCTGTCCTGCGAAAGCGGAAAGCGCGTGCCGTTGACATTCGCGCGCGAGATCGACGAGACGGCCGTCGGCAAGACCACCATCCTGGTGACGGCGGACGCCGCTCCGGACAACGCGGCCGGAGGGTCTGCGTTGCGGACCGGAAAATACGAAGTCTGGCGTGGCAGCATCGATCCGGACATGCTCAAGGCGATACTGGCGTCCCGCTCCCTCCATGTCCGCGAAACCACGCTGTTACCCGACGACAAGGCGGACATCACGAAATTCGACATCGACTTGACGGGCCTGACGTCAGTGTGGCCGCAGCTTGCGGCGTCATGCGCGGCGGCGACGCCGGCTCCGAAGAGCCCGTGGCCGGCCATTCAGCAGCCGAACGCCAGCGTAACGCCCCCGGCCGCACCGTCGCCATGAGTCAACGTGGCGAAACTCGAACATCGCGCCGAAGGTCAGCTCCGCCAGGGAGTGTTGCGGATGCGCGTGCATGCGTTCGGCTTGTGAAATGTGGGGTCGTGATCTTCGATGTAATCGAAATTGACAGTCCCGAACGTGGTCTGCGGCTTCTTCAAGGCCGAGCAGGTTTGTACCTGAAGGAATTCGTTCTTGAAATCACCGCGCGGAAATGCGGTGGTCACCTGGTCGCGCTGCTCTGGCGAGTACTCGTCATAGCCAATCCCCACGACGTCGACCAACACACCCGCATTCGTGAGAGCGATTTCCGGCCGCATGTATTGTGGAATTCCGGGCGTCGTATGTAACGCGATCGCCTCCCAAACCAGATCGGCTTTTGGCTCGTCGATGCCGTGCCCCCTCAGAAATTCGCGGGCGGCATCGGCGCCATCAACTTCAAATCGCTTGGTCTGTGTATGGTAATGGTCGACAAGCCCGAGATCATGGAACAGCGCCGCGATGTAGAGCAGCTCGGAATCGAATTTCAGATTTTGCCGATGTCCCTTGATCGCGCCGAACACAAAGACGCGGACCGAGTGGTTGAACAACATGTCGTTTTCGTACTGGCGCACCAGCTCGGCGGCCTCCCGTGCGATCTTGCTGTCGGGAATCTTCACGCCGGAAATTGCGATGGTCATTTCAAGCTCCTGCCTTGAATCGCCGATATCTCAGGACATGCCGTCGCAGTCGATGGCATGTGTTTACCCTCTTGCCGTCCGGCACCGGGGTCAGGCTGCCATCTCTTTCGCGGCCTGTGGCGTATTTCGGAAGCTGATTGCCATGCGATTGTACGCATTCATCAGGCCGATCGCGATGGTGAGATCGACGAGCTCGCGCTCCTCGAAGACGGCG
Source organism: Bradyrhizobium sp. BWC-3-1 (assembly GCF_032917965.1). Lineage (NCBI taxonomy): Bacteria > Pseudomonadati > Pseudomonadota > Alphaproteobacteria > Hyphomicrobiales > Nitrobacteraceae > Bradyrhizobium > Bradyrhizobium sp. BWC-3-1. The sequence continues at coordinate 4,368,007 of NZ_CP136625.1, read as the reverse complement.
CGGGCAGCCTCGTAAGCTTGATCCGGGATGCCGGTGTCGGCCACACGGGTCACCGTTTCAGCCCATGCGAGGGCGGCACGCTCCCGCTCGTCGAAGAGATGACCGCCTTCCGCCCAGGCCTGCACCAGCGCGATCTTTTCGATCTTCTGTCCGCTCTTCAGCAGATCGCGCGTGTGCATGTCGAGGCAGTAGGCGCAATTGTTGATCTGCGAAATGCGCAGATAAACCAGAGTGACGAGCGTTGCAGGAAGATTGCTCTGCATGACATAGCCGTAAACGCCGCCGAGCGCTTTCATGCCTGCGGGTGCAATGCGGTCGTAGTCGAGACGCTTAGCCATTTTCATACTCCATGATCGGTTCTGTTCGGCGGCTGTCGCCATGTACTTCCGCCATGTACTTCCCTGCCCGATAAATGGCCCCGCCCTGGTCTACAAAAAAGCACCAAGAATGGACGAAAATCGTGTACCACGGGGGCATGGTCAAACCGCTGCAGCTGGAGCTCGATCGATCTGCGAAGACGCCATTGGCGGAACAAATCCGCAGAGGTATCGGAGCTGCCATCGAGAGCGGCGTGCTGGCTCCGGGAGCTCGTCTGCCCTCATGGCAGGATTTGGCGGCTCAGCTGGGCGTGGCGCGCGGCACCGTGCGATCGGCCTACGAAAAACTTTCCTCTGCGCAACTGATCGTCGCGTCGCGCGCGACCGGAACGCGTGTTGCGGATCGACCCGCCTTTACCCCTCGGCAGGAAGCCGCTCCCCACCCCGGCTCGTTCATGGAGATGTACCAGGAGCTCACTGCGGGACCGGCCGTTTTCCAAATGGGTGTGCCCGCTCACGAGACCTTTCCCGCCAAGCTCTTCTCGAGGATGCGCACGCGGGCGGTGCGCGCGGAAACCAGCGCACCGGCCATTTATCGGGATCCCCGCGGCGAGCTGGAATTGAGGCGCGACATTGCGGCATATCTCGCGCTGGCGCGGGGGATCGAATGTGCACCGTCGCAGATCATCATCACCGGCGGCTTCAGCAGCGGCCTCGGACTGGCACTGCGGGTTCTCGGCCTCGAGCAGAAGAAGGTCTGGATGGAGGACCCGGGCTTCCCCTTCACAAGACACGGCCTTGAGCTTGCAAGGTTGTCGATCAGGCCGATCCCGGTTGATGTAGACGGCATTGACGTCCGTTACGGCCTGAAACACGCTCCTGATGCTGCGTTGGTGGTCGTGACGCCAGGACAGCAGGCACCGCTTGGCTCCACCTTGTCGCTGGCAAGACGTTCATGTCTTCTCGACTGGGCAGCCCAGGAAGGGGTGTGGGTGATCGAGGACGACTATCTGAGCGAGCTTCAGCTGAGAGGGCGGGCCACACCGGCGCTCGCCTCTCTCGATCGTTTCGGGCGCGTGATTCACATCGGGTCGTTCAGCAAGACCCTGACTCCTGCCTTGCGGCTGGGCTTCGTCGTTGCACCCGCCTCTCTGGCATCCCGTTTTGCCGAGGTAGCGGCATGCCTCGCTCCGGCGCCCGGGCCCTCCGTACAGCTCGCAACCGCCGAATTCATCCGCGACGGCCACTATCTGCGGCATCTTCGACGCACGAAGCGGGCCTATGCCGCGCAAGGCGATGCGCTGCTGAAATATTTGAAGGCACGCGCCAAGGACGTTGCGAAGGACGTTGCGATCGCCGGATTGGCCGCGGTCCTGAGACTGCCGGACGGAACCTCCGACGTCGCGATCGCGAGGGAAGCAGCATCGTTTGGGTTGGCGCCCACGCCCCTGTCGCTATGGCATGCGTCCGCGGCCTCGGCGCGATCCGGCCTGTTGCTGGGCGTCGCCACATCTCCCCACAAGAGGATCGAGGCGTCCTGCGATCGGCTCCTTCAGATCATCGACCGTCATACGTGACGAGCTTCGACCCCATGTTTCCGCAATCTACACCGGCGTGTAGATCACGAGCTTCAGCGCCGGATCGTCATTGGCCTGAAAGCTCGTGTGCTCGAACCGGAGCACGCCCTTGGTCGGATGGTTCATGATCTTGAGGCCCGCGGCAGTGCTGCGGATCTCGTGCGCCTCCCACCATTTGACGAATTCCGGACTGCCCTGGCGCAGCCGCGTCAGCAATTCCGTAAAGGCGGGATCGCCGGCCCAGACGTCGTGAGTGGCGCGAAACATCGCGACCATGCTCTTGGCGATGTCAGCCCAGCCGGCACCGTAGAATTTTCGCGTCTGCTTGTTCGTCATGACCAGCAGCAGCGTGTTGCGGTCCTGCTCGGGCAATTGTCCGAACCCGAAGATCTCCTCGGCCGCCGCGTTCCAGGCCAGCACGTCCCAGCGCCGCCCCGTGACATAGGCCGGCTGCGCCAGGCTCTCGATCATCCGCCGAACGGGGGGCGGCACGATCTCGCGCGTGAACGCGCGCCTATCGCCGTCGCGCGCAAGTGCCTTGAGATGGGCGTGCTCGGTCTTGCTGAGGCGCAACGCTCGCGCCAGCGCATCCACGGTGGTGACCGAGGGGCTGACGGTGCGGCCCTGCTCGAGGCGGATGTACCAGTCGACGCCGATGCCGGCGAGCTGCGCCACCTCTTCGCGGCGCAGGCCCGCCGTGCGACGCCGCCGGCCCGCGGGAAGCCCGACCGTCTTCGGCGACAGCTTTTCGCGGCGGGACCTGAGGAAGTCGCCGAATTCGACGCGGCGTGGGTCGGCCATGGTGACGTGCCTCGATGGAGGGCTTGGGGAATACTAGGATAATACCAGGCCTTCCTGGGCCTGGAAAGGCGGCGCATATGGGCTTCAACCCACTTTGAGGTGAGATCATGAAAGCTGCCGTATTGAAATCATTTGGATCGCCGCTTGCGATTGAGGAAGCCGCGGACCCTGTGCTCGGCACGGGCGAGGTCATCGTGGACGTCATCGCAACGCGGGTGCTGTCCTACATGAACGAGGTCTTCAGCGGGGCACGCAACTATGCCCTCGACCTGCCGATCATCCCGGGGCCAGGCGGCATCGGCCGGGTGCGCGCCATCGGCCCGGACGCAACCAAGCTCAGCGTTGGCGACTGGGTGTTCTGCGACCCGACGGTGCGCTCGCGCGACGACGCCGCAGCGCCCGACATTGCCCTGCAAGGACTCACTGCCCCCGGTGCCGGCGCCATGCGCCTGCAACAGCATTTTCGCCATGGCTCGTTCGCCGAGCAGATGCGGGTGCCGACGGAGAACGTCAAACGGCTTGGCACGATCGCGTCGGAGGACGCCACGCGATGGTGCGCGCTGGGGACGCTGCTGGTGCCCTATGGCGGCTTTCTCGCCGCCAGCCTTCAGCCCGGCGAGACCGTGCTGGTGAGCGGGGCCACCGGCAATTTCGGCAGCGCAGCCGTCTCCGTCGCGCTCGCGATGGGCGCGGCCTGCGTGGTCGCGCCCGGCCGCAACGACAAGATCTTGGCCGACCTCGTCCGCCGTTTCGGCGATCGCGTGAAGCCGGTCAAACTCTCCGGCAACGAGGATCACGACCGCGAGAGCATGAAGCGTGCGGCGCCCGGGCCGATCGACTGCGTGCTCGACATCATGCCGCCCTCGGTGAGCACGAATGTGGTGCGCGCGGCGATCATGACGGTGCGCCCCAATGGCCGCGTCGTGCTGATGGGTGGCGTCGGCATGGCCGGCGGCGCTGGCCTCGAGCTGCCCTACCCCTGGATCATGCGCAACTGCATCAGCATCCACGGCGTCTGGATGTATCCGCCGGATGCGGCAAGCCGCCTGATCGCGCTGGTGCGCGCGGGACTGCTGAGGCTGGAGGAGTACGAGGCCACGGCCTTCGACCTCGACCACGCCAATGAGGCGGTAGCCCATGCCGCAGCCAATGGCGGGCCGTTCAAATTGACGGTGATCCGGCCTTGAACCTCCCGGGAGCACCATTTTTTTCGTCAGTGCGCCCAAGCACTTGGCTACTGTGCATGGGGTTGTTTTCGCGGTTTTTACTCGAGCTCGACCACCTGGCCGTTCGACAGCGACACGCGGCGGTCCATCCGGCCGGCGAGCTCCATGTTGTGGGTCGCGATCAGCATCGAGACCTTGGTCGCCTTGACGAGCTGCATCAGGGCCTGGAAGACGTGGTCAGCGGTGTGCGGATCGAGATTGCCGGTCGGCTCGTCCGCAAACAGCACCCGCGGAGCATTGGCCACCGCGCGCGCGATTGCAACGCGCTGCTGCTCGCCGCCCGACAGCTCGGACGGACGGTGCGTGATGCGCTCGCCGAGGCCGAGATAGCCAAGGATCTCCTTGGCGCGCTTGACGCTCTCGGATTTCTTGAGGCCGCGGATCATCTGCGGCAGCATGACGTTCTCCAGCGCCGAGAACTCCGGCAACAGCCGGTGGGACTGGTAGACGAAGCCGATATCGGTGCGGCGAAGCTGGGTGCGCTCGATGTCGGGCAGTTGCGAGGTCGGCGCGCCATTGACGTAGACCTCGCCGGAATCGGGCGCTTCCAACAGACCCGCAATGTGCAGCAGCGTCGACTTGCCCGAGCCTGACGGCGCCACCAGCGCGACGGACTGGCCCGCCCACAGCGCGAGCTTGGCGCCGTCGAGGATCGTCAGCGGCACCTCGCCCTGCAAGTACTGTCGCTTTATCTCGTGGAGATAAATGACCGGTACATCTTCCGCCCCCTGCTGCTCCATCAGCCCCTCACTCGTACCGCAGCGCTTCGACGGGATCGAGGCGCGCGGCGCGCCAGGACGGATACAGCGTCGCCAGGAACGACAGCGTCAGCGCCATGATCACGACGGCCGAGGTCTCGCCGATGTCGATCTCGGCGGGCAGCTTCGACAGGAAATATAGCTCTGGCGAAAACAGTTCGGTGCTGGTCAGCCAGGACAGGAATTGCCTGATCGATTCGATGTTCAGGCAGATCACCAGCCCGACGATGAAGCCGACCATCGTACCGACCACGCCGATCGAGGCGCCCGTGATCAGGAAGATGCGCATGATCGAGCCTTGCGAGGCCCCCATGGTCCGCAGGATCGCGATGTCGCTGCCCTTGTCCTTCACCAGCATGATCAGGCCGGAAACGATGTTGAGCGCGGCGACCAGCACGATCATGGTGAGGATCAGGAACATCACGTTGCGTTCGACCTGGAGCGCGTTGAAGAAGGTCGAGTTGCGCTGCCGCCAGTCCACCAGAAACACCGGCCGGCCCGCCGCCTCCGTCACGGCCTGGCGGAACGCGACGATCTGATCCGGATTGGTGGTGAAGACCTCGATCGAGGTGACGTCGTTGCTGCGGTTGAAATAGGCCTGCGCCTCCGCGAGCGGCATGAACACGAAGCCGAGATCATACTCGGACATGCCGATCTCGAACACCGCGGCGATCTTGTACGGCTTGATGCGCGGTGTCGTGCCCATTGGCGTGACTGCGCCCTTAGGCGCCACCAGCGTGATGCTGTCGCCGGCGTGCAGCGACAGCTGGTCAGCGAGGCGCCGGCCGATCGCGACCCCCTGCCCGTCATCAAAACCCTCGAGCGAGCCCTGCTTGATGTTCTTGGCGATCGAGGTGAGGTTGTTGAGGTCGTCGGAGCGGATGCCGCGCACCAGGACGCCGGAGGCGTTCCACGGCGATGACGCCAGCGCCTGGCCGTCCACCACGGGCGCGGCGAGCCGAATGCCCTGGACCTGACTGAGGCGGTCGGCGACGTCCTTCCAGTCGGTCAGCGGCGATTCCAGCGGCTGGACCAGGATGTGGCCGTTGAGCCCGAGGATCTTGTCGAGCAGCTCCTTGCGGAAGCCGTTCATGACGGCCATGACGATAATCAGTGTCGCCACGCCCAGCATGATGCCGAGGAAGGAGAACCCAGCGATGACCGAGATGAATCCCTCCTTGCGGCGCGCCCGTAGGTAACGCCCCGACAGCATCCACTCGAATGGCGCAAAAGGCGCGGTTTGAACAGTTTCGGTCATGGTCTCATCCATCGCTCGATAGTCCCATGATTCGGGGTCAAATGTGGCCGGATTGGCGGCCGCGATCTCGGGCGATGAACAATATTCAGCCGACCAGCCTTATCAGCCCACAAGTCTTGCGACCGCGTCCGCAGGCGACATGATCTCGCGGGCGCCGTCACTTCGCCGCTTGAGCTCGACCTTGCCGTCGGCGAGCCCTTTCGGCCCGATCATGATCTGCCACGGAATGCCGATCAGGTCGGCGGCGGCGAATTTGGCTCCGGCGCGCTGGTCGGTGTCGTCGTAGAGCACGTCGACGCACTTGGCGGACAGCTCCGCATAGAGCTTCTCGCAGGCCGCATCGACCGCGGCATCGCCCTGCTTGAGGTTGAGAATCGACACGCGGAACGGGGCAACGGCCTCCGGCCATTTGATGCCGGCATCGTCATGGCAGGCCTCGATAATGGCGCCGAGCAGGCGCGAGACGCCGACGCCGTAGGAGCCGCCGTGGATCGGCACGTCGACACCGTCGGGGCCTGCCACCAGCGCCTTCATCGCCTCGGAATACTTCGTGCCGAAATAGAAGATCTGCCCGACCTCGATACCGCGGGTGTTCACCCGCTTGTCCGCGGGCACTTCCTGCTCGAAGCGCGCGGCGTCGTGAACGTCTTCCGTCGCCGCATAGACCGACGTCCATTGCTTGATGATCGGCGTCAAATCGCTCTCATAGTCGACGTCCTCGCCCGGCACCGGCAGGTCCAGCACGTCGCGATTGATGAACACGCCGGATTCGCCGGTCTCGGCCAGCACAATGAACTCATGACTGAGATCGCCGCCGATCGGGCCGGTCTCGGCGCGCATCGGGATCGCCTTCAGCCCCATCCGCGCGAAGGTGCGCAAATACGCGACGAACATCTTGTTGTAGGCGACGCGCGCCGCGGCCTCGTTGAGGTCGAATGAATAGGCGTCCTTCATCAGGAACTCGCGGCCGCGCATCACGCCGAAGCGCGGACGCTGCTCGTCGCGGAATTTCCATTGAATATGATAGAGATTCAGCGGCAGGCTCTTGTAGGACTTCACATAGGCGCGGAAGATCTCGGTGATCATTTCCTCGTTGGTCGGGCCATACAGCAGCTCACGCTTGTGCCGGTCGGCGATGCGCAGCATCTCGGGGCCATAGGCATCGTAGCGGCCGCTCTCGCGCCAGAGGTCGGCAAGCTGCAGCGTCGGCATCAACAGTTCCAGCGCGCCAGAGCGGTCCTGCTCCTCGCGCACGATCTGCTCGATCTTCTTGAGCACGCGGAAGCCGAGCGGCAGCCAGGCATAGATGCCGGCGGCCTCCTGCCGGATCATGCCGGCACGCAGCATCAGCCGATGCGAGACGATCTCCGCCTCTTTCGGATTTTCCTTCAGAATGGGCAGAAAGAACCGCGACAACCGCATGGCAATACTCGAGGAATCAGTGATGACTTGCAGTGAAACCGGATTGGGAGCCAAAACACAAGACCGGGAATGAGGAAAACCCGCTAACACAGCGGAATTCCTGTCATTTTTCCGTCGACTTCAGATTCGACGTGATGTGCCGAAGAGCCCGATTCAGGGCGCCGCCACCTCAAGCTCGTCCTCCAGCGTGATCTTCTCGAAATCGCTCACCAGCGCGTCGATCCGCACATGCCAGCGGCCCGCAAAGGGCAGCTCGACCTTGCGCACGTGCCAGTAGCTGTCCGGCCCGAGCGAGGCGTTCCGCTCCATCGGCTCGATGCCGCGTTCGGGCAGACTCAGCGTCAGCGTCACCTCCTTGGCCTCCAGCACCGCCCCCTCGCCAGTCATGAGCTGCAGGACGAAATCGTCGATACCCGCCTTACCCGGCGAGACCAGGATCTGAAACATCGCCCTCTCCGTATGGATGTGGATCGCCAGCGGGGTCTCCGGAACGATCGTCCGCGGCGGCGGCGTGAAGCGCCAGCCGGCGACCACGGCGAAGATGCCGAGCGCGATGGCGCATTCGATCACGATCGAGCGCTTCAGGGCCGGCGCAGCCTTGTGATCTCCCGCCAGCGCCGGGGTCAGGCGGAAGCGGTTGAGCGCGGCAAGCGCCAACAGCACGAGGACCAGCGCGAGCTTGATCGAGAGGATGAGCCCGTAGCGGGTCTCGACCAATGCAGACGGATTCTCAAGCTGGACGATGGCGAGCGCGAGGCCGGTCAATGCGAGAACACCAACGACCGGCGCGGCGAGGCGAGAAAAGCGGTTCACGATAGGCAATGCCACGGCGGGCCGCTTCGATAACAGGGCGACCAGCGGTGCGAGGGCTCCAATCCAGAAGGCAACACCAAGACCATGGACAAAGATTGCCGGCCGGGTCAACAGTTCGGGCGGTGCCGTAGCGGCGTGCCCGGTCATTGCCAGCGACAAGCCGACGCCGACGAAGGCAATAATGGCCAGAGCGCGCGCGCACCACGCGCTGCCTAGCGCCAGCAATGCGAACAGCATTGCAGCGACGGCCACGAGCAAGGCGGGGCCCGCGCTGGTCCCGAATGCCACTTTCCAGGGAGCCATCGTCGCGAGAGCCGACAACGGTAGCCCGAGGAGATCCAGCCCCAACACACCAAGGGACGCCACCGCGCTCGGGACGCCGATGGCAAGCGCCACGCACGGAACAGTTATGCCGGTCATCGACCACGCAACCCAGCGTGCAAAGAAAACGCCGCCGACGCCGACGAACAGGCCAAGATAGAGACCGACCCGCGCCAGCCAGATCAGCACGTTCAATCCGCGATCGGCGTTTGCGGGAGGTTGCGTCCCCGTCGGCATGCCGATAGAGAAGATCACCGATCCCGTGACGGGATGGCCGTCCTGCGAGATCACGCGATAGCTGACGACCGCCGTGCCCTGCGGCATGTTCATCGGCATCGCGACCGAGATGGTCTCGCCCGATGCGTTGACGCGCACATCATCCCGCGCCCTGCCCGCGCCGTCGATCAGCCGGATCGCGCCCGGCGTGACCGCCTCGTTGAAGTGCAGCTCCACGGCCTTCGGCGCGCTCGCGAGCATGCTGCCGCTCGCCGGCTCGACCGCGACGAGCGCCGCGTGCGCCGAGGCGCCGGTCGCTAAACCGACAAAGAGGAGCAGCGTCGCGAACGCGGCGAGCAGGCGCATCAGGGTTTTGGCAGGAGTTTCAGGCCAGGCGCCGGTGACTTGTCCTCGTGCGAATGCCCGGTCCCATCCGCGGGGATCTCGATCCAGCGGCTGACGCCCGTCTCGCATTCCTGGACGACGGGGAAATACAGCGTCGTATTCGGCTTCAGGCTCGTGGTGAGGAAGCTGCTGATGACGAACTCATCGTAATTGTGGTCCGGCAGCTTGCCGCCGGACCAGGCCACCTCCTTGACGCCGGAGGAAAGCTTGTTGCCGTGGTAGTCGTACTCATTGGCGTATTTGCCCTCGACGATATCGACGGTCCAGCCCGCCTTCGGCATCGGTTTCACCGCGATCACGCCTTCCGGAATCTGCACCCGGATCTTCACCGTGGGCGAGCCCTTGCAGCCGTGCGGCACGGCGAAGACGGCCTTGTAGTAGGAGCCGACCGCCGCCTGTTTGGTCTCTAGCGTGATATGCGCCGCCGCGGGCGACGCTGCGAGCGCGGCGATCAAACTCGCAAGGATTCGATGCATTGTCATGGAAGGCTTGATCTGTTTCATCACATCTTCATTCCCGAATGATCCGGCATTTTCTTCATCATGTGTCCGCTATCGCCGGGCGCCTGGGCGCCGACGCCCTGGACATCGAGGGAGACGACGACCTTGCCGGCCTTCTCGAACTGAAGCGTCACGGGGACCTTGTCGCCCTGCTTGAAGGGGCCCTTCAGCTCCTGGAGCATCAGGTGGTAGCTGCCGGGGGCGAACTTCACCGTCTTGCCGGGATCGATCACCAGGCCCTTGTCGAGCAGGCGCATCTTCATCACGCCGTTCTCCATCGCCATCTCGTGAACCTCGGCCTTCCCCGCGATATCCGCGGAAACGCTGACCAGCTTGTCGGCCACTGTGCCCTTGTTCTCGATGGTGAGATAGCCGCCGGCGACCTTGGCGCCGCCCGGCGTCGCCCGGCTCCACGGTTGCGAGATGACAAGATCGCCCGCCTTGACGTCGTCGGCCCGTGCGACGGCATAGCCGGTCAGCAATAGCGAAATTGTAAGCAGAGCTCGTCCGATAGTCTTCATGTTGATTGCCTCTTTCTCGATTGATCCGGCCACGGATGGCCCTGCATTCTTCCACGACGACCTTCCGCCACCGTCAGCATCGGCATTCGAATGCCGGCCTGCCGCGGGCCGAATATAGACCCAAGCGCCCATTTGCACGTCACCATCGATACCTCATTCCAGCGTACACTGCCCGTCCCGTGCCCGGCTCAAACAATGCTGACGTCGCCGTCGCTCGATCGATGATGCTCGCGCTGGCTGTGTAGGTCTTGTTGGTGAGATTACGCCCCTCGATGTAGGCAGACATCGGGCCACCATTGTCGAAGCCGGCTTTCAATCCCAACAGGGCGTAAGGCTCTGTCGTCAGCGTGTTCATGCTGTCGACGAAGTAGGCCTGTGGCACCCATTCGACGTTGGGTCCAACATAGAACCCGGAAGGGTGCTTGTAGAGAAGCTCCGCCCGCAGGTAGTGAGTTGGAGCTCCCGGCAATCGATTGTTTCCGAAGGTCGGATCTTTGTCGAAGCGGAAGTCGTTGAAGGAATAGGCGACATTCAGCCAGACCTTGTCCGGCGCCGGGCCATTGACGAAGATGTCACGAAGGATTGCTGCGCTCGCGCCGGCCTCGATGCCTTGATGAAAGGTGCGGTCGGCATTGGTCACATTGCAATTGCCGAAAGTACTATAGAGGCATTGCAATTCGTCGCGAATGTTGGCCCGGTAGGCCGTCAGTTCCCAGGCATAATCAGATCGCTTCATGCGAGTCCCGATTTCGTACGTGGTCGCAATCTGCGGGCGGATGCTGGTGAACGGGATCGTCGGAATGCCGAGACCAATCGCGCTTTCGCCGAAGCTCGGCACCTCGGCACTCCGCGAGACATTGGCGAAGGCTTGCCAGGCCGGATCAATTTGCCACAACACACCGCCTTTCGGCGACCAGAGATTAAAGCGCGTTGCCCCCGATTGATCCCCGTCGCTGATGAAGCGATCCTGCCGATTGCGGGTCGCGTACAGAAATTGCGTGCCGCCGATCAGCGCAAGATTTGGAAGGACGTAGAAGCTGTCCTCGACATAGGCGGAAATATTCTCCGACCGATCGATCGAGGAAGAAAGCAGTGCGCCCTTCTGCCCGCCAATGTTGGCGAACTGCTGGTTGTCAATGCTGCCGTTCAGCACATTGACGCCTGCGACCAACTTGTTGCGGAAGCCGCCAATGGTGCGGTCATCCGTGATCTTCGCGAATCCGCCGTAGTCCTTGTAACGGTAGTCCAGCCACTGGAAGATCGGATGCATCAAATGGCGATCGACGCCAAAGGCGCCGAATTCGACTTTGGTGTCATCGAAACGAACGGTGGTTTTGTTGGCGAGCCTGACAGTATCGATATTGCGCTGCTGATCCATCGCAACATTCGCGGGTGCAGCAGCTTCCGGATCGGTCAAAGCGGACGTCTTGGTCACGGTACCCGGAATTCGCTGCCGCACCTCGTTGGCATTGAGGTAGAACCGTGTCTCGACATCCGGCGAGAACTGATAGCCTACATTACCGCTCAAGCGGTTGCTCGAGCCGAAGCTGTGATCGCGAAATCCGTCTGCGGCCTGCGTGGAAGCGGTCACGAAGCCGTCCCACGGACCGTTGACGCCTCCTGCGTTCGCCTGAAGTCGTTTGTAGCCGAATCCTCCGACATCGAAGGACACACCATTCGGAAACGAGTCGCGGCCGGTCGGGGTCACGAAGTTGATCGCGCCTCCCAGCGAATTGGCGCCGAACTGAAGCGCGTTGCCGCCCTTGAAGACTTCAACATGTTTGTAGGCGCTCGGATCGATCTCCTGGAAATCGCCATAGCCATCCGCAGTGTTGATCGGAATGCCGTCCATATAGAGCTGCACACCGCGCAGATGAAAATTGCGCGACAGGCCGGACCCACGAATCGAAAGGCGGGTGTCGTCGCCCCATTTGGGCTGGGCGTACACGCCGGGCACGTAATCCAGAACATCCTTGATCGTGTTGGACGGCGTCGAGTTCCTGTACGCCTCGGCCGACACGAGCGCCACGCCGCCCGGCGTCTGGTTAATCTCTGCCAGCGCTTGTTGCGCCGTCAGAACCGTCAGGGCACCCGGAGCCCCTGTACTCTGTTCGCTCGCGGTTTGCTGCGGTGATGGGGTCGTTCGCAGGCTTCGCGTGACGCGCGCCGATCGCGCAGAATTGCGTGGCGGTCGGACCGCCGACGCACGCTTCTGCTGAGGCGCCTCAACGGTGATCGGCGGCAGCACTGCGCTGCTGTCTTGGGCAAAGGCTCCGCTCGACGACGCAAGCAGCGCGGCCTGAATGGCAACGACGCTCACGCCACGGCGGGCATGACAACGTAACATGGGGCATTCCTGACGCCGGGCTTTCTCTCCGGCCATTCGACAGCATCAATCGCCTGCGGCGGACCGCGGCGATCACGAGAGTCGTCAGGAAAATTGAGGCGGGGCGCGCGCCTGGGCGTTTGTGCCCTTATGGGCCGCGCCGGCGAATGCCTCCGCCGCGCGCCACACCACGCGCTGGGCGTGGCGCAAGGGAACGAAGAGTGCGGCGTGCGGCGGCGAATCGAGCGACGCGCCCACCTGCGCCAGGCAACAGAGGGCACACGCACCGGCATGTGCGACCGGCGTACCCGCCGGATCGTTCAGCCCGCCTTGCTCGCCTGCGCTGTGGCAGATGACGGCGGCGGACAGCGGATCGGCCACGGCCCGGCCGGCCGCCAGACAGGCGGCAATCGGCGCCAGCACCTGCATCACTAGGGCAAGCAGGACCAGAGGTAGGAATTTTTGCAGCCGTGCGCGCATCCACTGAACCGTTTGTTCGTCTACTAACTAAACACCGGTGGATGGCCAAGTCGAGCCCGGTTCCGCCGCCTTCTTGGTCCAGCGCAGATTCCCCGGAAACTGTGGTCCGGCCGGCCCAAGGGAGGGGACCTCCGGAATTTGAGGCAGTCGAGCCCTGGCCCATCCACAGATTTCTTATATTTGTCATACACTTACGCGGCCGGCCGCCCGATCATTTCGTCAATTGCTCGAATTTTGAACATTCGTTGCCGAAAATGATGACAAGTGAGAAAAGTTGATCTAGCATCCTTTTGCTCAGGCTGGCCGCGAGGTCGAAGTCTGGTGGTCCAAGTCTCGGGAGGAGCCCCTGACGCGCAAAATGCAGCGTCGCCCCGCCAATCAAGATCAAATCTTAGAATCGGGGATAATAGGGTCGACACAATTTTCGAGCGGGGCTAGGGCCCCGCTCTTTTTTTGTCTGCGGGGCTAAAGCACCGATGAATCCTTCTCCCAATCCGATCGAACAGAGCTTTGAACTTGCAGCCTCGCGCTGCATCGATCTCACGCCACTCGTCTATCAGCGGCTGTTCGAGCAGCATCCCGAAACCCGGGCGATGTTCCGCACGCTAGGCAGCGAGATCGTGATGGGATCGATGCTCGCACTCACGATCGAGGCGATTCTCGACTTCGCCGGTGATCGCCGCGGGCAATTCCGGCTGATCACATGCGAGGTCGTATCGCACGATGGCTACGGCACGCCGCGCGAGCTGTTCATCGCCTTCTTCGCCGTCATCAGGGATACGCTGCGCGATCTTCTCCGCGATGAATGGTCGCCGGGCATGGCGCAGGCATGGGACCGATTGCTCATCGAGATCGACGCGTTCGCCGCCGTACAGGCCTGACGCTTTGCGCTGCACCAACACGCGCTCGCGGCGACCCCGCCGTTGATTGCGGATTGAGTGGCACCAACTCTTGTGAGACACTTTCGAACATCGGTCGCGCAATCAATGACGCGCCGAGATAGAATTGTATGGGAGCGAGCGATGTCCGGGACGAAAGATTTCTCGACGACGAGGCGCGATCTTCTTCAGGCGGCAGCAACCGCCGGCGCCGCGACTGCCATCCTCGGCAGCATGGGCATAAACCCCGCCCTTGCAGCCGAAGTCGGACGAAGCGAGAAGCCGCTGAAGGCGGCGTTCTCCAACGCGGGCCTCCAGGCGACCTGGTGCGCGCAGGGCAAGCAGGCCGCGGAATTCTGGGGCAAGCTGTTCAATGTCGAGGTCACCTGGTTCGACGGCCAGCTCGATGCCGTGAAGCAGCGCACGGCGATCGACAACATGGCCTCGCAGAAATGGGACTTCGTCGCGATCCAGGCTTTTGGCATCGGCACGCTCACCCAGCCGGTGCAGAAGATGATCGACGCCGGCACGCCCGTGATCGACATGGACACGCTGATTGCGCCGCTCGACCAGATCAACGTCCACTCCTTCCTCGCCCCCGATAACGAGTTCATGGGCGCCTCGGTGACGCAGGCGCTGTGCAACGCCATGGGCGGCAAGGGCAAGATCATCATGACGCAAGGAGCCCTCGGCCACACCGGCGCGCAGGGCCGCGCCAAGGGCTTCAACAACGTCGTGAAGCAATTCCCTGGGATCGAGGTGCTCGACACCCAGCCGGCCGACTGGGATGTGTCGAAGACCGCGCGTCTCTGGGAAACCTACCTGACGAAGTATCCGCAGATCGACGCGGCGTTCTTCCACAATGACGACATGGCGCTCGCCGCCGCCAACATCATGAAGGCGCGGGGCCGCACCAACATCCTGATCGGCGGTGTGGATGCGATGCCGCCGGCGATCCAGGCCGTCAGCGAAGGCCGCATGTTCGCCACCGTGCGCAATCCGTCCTGCCGCATTCATGGCGGCGCCATCATTGCGGGCGTCTCCGCCGTGGTCGGGGGCGAAAAGAGCGGACAGGGCATCCCGAAGAACGTCGTCACCGACGGTCCGGTCGTGACCAAGGCCAACGCCGCCGGCATGCAGTGGATGCAGGATCACTTCCTGATCTGAGCCTCCATGCGAGAGGATCGTTCGCCCATTCTGGAACTGCAGGGCATCACGAAGAGCTTCGGCGGCGTCGAGGCGCTTCGTGGTGTCGACTTCGCGCTCTCACCCGGCGAGATCCATGGTCTCGTTGGCGAGAACGGCGCAGGAAAAAGCACGCTGATGAAGATCATCGCCGGCGTGCACACCGAATTCTCGGGTCGCTTCCTGATCGACGGACAGGAGACGCATTTCCGCTCGGCCCGCGACGCTCACAGCGCCGGCATCGCCATGGTGCACCAGGAGCTGTCGGTCGCGCCCGACCTCACGGTTGCGGAGAACGTGTTTCTGGGCAACCAGCCGACCAACCGGCTCGGCCTCGTGCAATGGCGGCGGATGGCGCGGGAGGCCGGCGAGCAGCTCGCCCGCTTCGGCATCGACGTCGATCCGATGAGCAGGCTCGGCGACCTCCCGATCGGGCTGCAGCAGCTGATCGAGATCGCGCGCGTGCTGTTCTCCGGCGCGCGCATCGTCATCCTGGACGAGCCGACGTCCGCCCTCTCTCCGCCCGAGGTCGAGCGATTGTTCGCGACCCTGCGGGGCCTGCGCGAAGAAGGCACGGCGATCGTCTTCATCTCGCATTTCATCGAGGACATCTTGCGCGTGTCCGACACGGTCACCGTGTTCCGCAACGGGCGGAAGGTCGCGGAGACGGCAAGTGCCGCGACCAACAAGGGCGCGCTGATCGAGGCCATGATCGGCCGCGGCGGCGAAGCGCTCGAGCACAGCTACAGCGACGATTTGATGCTGCCCCAACCGAGCGACAGCTCGGTTGTCCTAAGGGTCGACCAGCTGTCGCTGGCCCGCAGCCTGAAGGACATCTCCTTCGAGGCGCGCGCCGGCGAAGTGCTCGGCATCTACGGCTTCATGGGCTGCGGCCAGCAGGAGCTGTCGCGCATCTTGTTCGGCAAGCTGAAGCCGGACGGCGGCACGCTCGCTGTCGAGGGCAAGCCCAAGACCTTCGCGAGCACGGCGGCGGCACGGCGCGCCGGGGTGGCGCTGGTGCCGGAGAGCCGGCGCGCGATGCTGTTTCACCAGGAGCCGGTTTACAAGAACATCTCGATCAGCATCCTCGATCGCATCTCGGCGCTGCTGCTCAAGCCGGCGCAGGAGCGCGACATCGCAAAGCGCCAGGTCGAACAGCTCCAGATCAGGCCGCCGGTTGTCGGCCTCGATCTCGGCATGCTCTCCGGCGGCAATCAGCAAAAAGTCGCTCTGGCGAAATGGCTGACCTATCCGCCAAAACTCCTGGTGTTGTGCGAGCCCACCCGCGGCATGGATGTCGGCGCCAAGAACGACGTCATCAACATCGTCCGTGATCTCCGCGCCAGGGGGCTCGCGATCATCGTGCTGTCGACCGAGCCGGAAACGGTGCTGTCGCTGGCCGACCGCATCCTGGTGCTCAAGCGCGGCGCATTGGTGCGCGAATTCAAGAACGAGCCGGTCAGCAAGGACCGCCTGCTGGAAGCGGCGTGACGGAGAAGCACCATGGCAAGCAGTGACACGGCTTTGGCGGCGGGGCAGCGGACGCGCGGCTTAGCGCCGCTCCTGCGGTCGCAGATGCGCAACATCGCCCCGTTCCTGACGCTGATCTTCCTGTCCGGCTTCTTCGCGCTGGCCAGTCCGTCGTTCGCGACGCTGGACAATCTCGGCAACATCCTGACGCAGGTCTCCGTCACAGGCATCATCGCCGTCGGCCTCACCTTCGTGATCCTCTGCGCGGAGATCGACCTCTCGATCGCCAGCATCGCCAACGTCACGGGCATCGCGGTCGCCTACTTCACGCTCCAGGAATCCTACGTCAACATTCCCAACATTCCCCTGCCCGGGGCCGCGGCGATCCTGCTCGCCATCTTGCTCTGCGCGTTTCTCGGCCTCGTCAATGCGCTGGGACTGACCGTGATCGGCATCCCCTCCTTCATCATGACCCTGGCGATGATGCAGATCGCGGCCGGCATCTCGGCGCTGCTGGTGCGCGGCCAGATCGCCTACAAGGTGCCCGGCGTGATCACCACGCTCGGCTCCGGTTCGATCGGCGGCATCCCATGGATCGTCATCGTCGCCGCGATCATGCTGCTCTTGGGACATCTGGTGCTGACCTACACGCGCTTCGGCCGCTACGTCTACATGGTCGGTGGCAACCGCGAGGCGGCGGAATATTCCGGGCTGAACGTCAAGCTCATCCTCGGCGCCGTCATGGTGATCTCGGCGGTGTGCTCCGGTATCGGCGGCATGCTCGGTGTCGCTCATTTCGGCAGCGCGCAGCAGAACGAGTTTGATACCTATCTGCTCGACTCCATCGCCGCCGTCGTCGTCGGCGGCACCAGCCTGTTCGGCGGTCGCGGCGGCATCGGCAACACCATCGTCGGTCTCTTCGTTCTCGGTGTTCTCAACAACGGCCTCGACCACGTCAACATCGACAGCTTCCTGAAGATCCTGATCCGCGGCCTGATCCTGCTGGCAGCGCTGGTGATCAATGTTTATGCGCAGCGGCTGAGGGAGAAAGCGGTGGAATAGCCGCCCCTCAAAACAAAAAGCGCGAAAACAACCCCATGCACAGTAGAGACTGTGAGGGAATTCAACGACTTACAAAAACCCGAAATTGTGTAGCTGCGACCGTGGCGGCATTTGACTCGTCGGGCAAAACAGGAGCAGGATGTCATCGTGGCAGCGGGCGCGGATGGGCTCAGGGTCGCTCCCCAAACTCCGTCATTGCGAGCGCAGCGAAGCAATCCAGGCTGCCGCCGCGGAAAGATTCTGGATTGCTTCGCTGCGCTCGCAATGACGACGTGACAGCAGGGGCAATCCAGCCTCACCTCGATCGCGGAGCATGAGAACGCGGCTTAGCTCTCCGCTTTCTCATCCGGCGCAAGCCGCGAGAACCGGAAATTGCAGTGGCTCGCACCGCCCGCTAACGTCTGTGTCCTTTCCAGCCGGATGCCTCGCGCTGCGTAGGCAACGAAATCGAGCCCGCAGATGTTCGGCAAAATGTCCTTGTCGCCATGGCGCGCCGCGAGTTTGCAGAAGCCGCAAGCCTTGTAGTTGATGCCGAACTCAAAACTGTCACCCGTATCAGGCTCGACGAAATCGTAGACGAAATCTTCCGGAAATTCGGTCTGATGGCTTTCAGTCGCGCTTCTTGCCGCCTGCTCGCGCAGCAAGGCCTGGTTCTTCGGCGACATGAATTGACGCCCTGAGGCGAGACGCTCCGCTTCAGGCGCGGTGAGCAATTGCGCCTTGTAGGTTTCGCGCTCGATCTCGCCGATCACGGGCACCGGCACGCCGTGGCGCCGCAACACCCGGCTGATGGCCATAAAACCCATCAGACGCATGAAGAAATCGCTCATGCGGCTTGCCGCGCCGCCGACATAGGGCATTTGGGTGAGCACGATTTCGAATTCGTCCATCACCTCGCGCCTGATCTCGTCGATCTTGGAAACTTGCGCGCGCTCACACAACATCGCTTCGGCCAAATCGAGCCGCTCGCGCATGGCGGCCTGCATGGCACCGCGATGCGCTTCGTAAAACGGATGGATGATCTCAGCCATGGGACACCCGATATGATTGGCTCATTGCAAAGTCGGCTGGTTCACTCCGCGGCGATCGCCTCGATCTCCAGCAGCCATTTGCTGTCGACGGTCTCGACGATCACGACCGTCAGCGCAGGCTGGTGTTCGCCCAGCATCGCGCGACGAATGGAGCGGTTGGTCACGAGTTGATTGCGGTCAGTCAGGAACGTGGTGACCTTGACCAGATGCGCGATGCCAAGGCCGGCGGCAGCAAGCACCTTGATCAAATTGCTCCAGGCCTGCTCGCACTGCGCCTCGAAACCTTCGGGCACGGTGCCGTCGAGTCTCTCCGGCACCTGGCCGCTGATGAACAACAGGCGGCGATACTGCGTCAATTCAAGTCCCATGCAGTAGCCGCCGGCAGGCGCATGGACTGTTGCGGGATTGTGGCTGACGAGGTGAGCTGGGGGCACGAGGTTTCTCCGGATTGCGGGTCGGACCGTATCCGGCGCCATCACCGCTCCGCAAAGCATCATTGCTGCGGTTCAGCGCAAGAAAATCTATTGCAAGGCCACAGCCCATCAGTGTCAAAATGGAGCCCGATGACCTACGCCCTTCCCCCACTCAACGCGCTGCGCGCCTTCGAGGCCGCCGCGCGGCATCTCAGCTTCAAACTGGCCGCGCACGAGCTGCACGTGACGCCCGCCGCCGTGGGGCAGCAGGTGAAGGCGCTGGAGGCGCGCCTCGGCGTGCAGCTCTTCGAGCGGCTGCATAAGCAGCTCGTCCTCACCGTCGCCGGTCAGACCTATCTGCCTGGGGTCTCCGAAGGCTTTCGCCACATTGCGGAGGCGACCTCGCAATTGAAACCGGCAGGTGCGGTGCTGCTGCAATTGGGCATCCATGGCGGCTTCGACCTCCGCCGCCTCGACCTCGCGGCGTTTCGCAGCACGCATGCGGAGATCGGCTTGCGGGTGCTGCATCCGGCCGGCCTGCACGAATTGGTCGAGGGCAAGGTCGACCTGCTGCTCGCCCGCGGCCTCGGCCACCATCCCGGCTATCGCTGCGACCGGATCGATGAGGGATCGGGTTTGGGCGATTGGCTGGTTGCGCCTGAAGGCACCGCGGATTGCCCGGAGATCGTCAGTTTTCGCGCGTGGCTGCGTGCGCTGCCGGCGGAGAACTCGATAGCGAATCGCCGCCCTCGTCTGGTTGGTGGCAGACGATAGGCTCGACCGGCACGGAGGGTAACGGAGATAGAGCGACGCTCGCTGCACCAATCTCTTCACTCCGCCAACACCTCACCGCGTGCCCGTCGGCTCGCGTCTCCAGCACAGGCCCCGGCTCGCTCCGACACACAGCTTCCGCATAACGGCACCGCGGGCTGAAGGCGCATCCGTTCGGCGGATTGAGCGGATTGGGAAGGTCGCCGCCTGTCGTTGCCAGCGGTGCATGGCGCAAGGGATCGGGGATGGCGGCGATCAGGGCTTGCGTATAGGGGTGCGCGGGCCGTTCGAAGATCTCGCGCCAGTGGCCGTTCTCGACGATGCGGCCGAGATACATCACGGCGACCTTGTCGCTCATGTGTTCGACGACGCCGAGATCGTGGCTGATCATGATGTAGGAGAGGCCGAGCGTTTCCTTCAATTCCAGCAGCAGATTGATGATCTGGGCGCGGATCGAGACGTCGAGCGCCGAGACCGGTTCATCGCAGATGACGATCTTCGGATTGAGGATCAGCGCACGCGCAATGCCGATGCGCTGGCGCTGGCCGCCTGAGAATTCATGCGGGTAGCGGTCGGCCTGCTCCGGCCGCAGGCCCACATGCCGCAGCATCTTCGCGACGCGGTCCTCGATCTCGCTCTTGGCCGTGACGCCATGCACGCGCAGGGGATCTTCCAGCGTGCGGCGAACGGTCTGGCGCGGATTGAGCGAGGCGTAGGGATCCTGAAACACGATCTGCACGATGCGGGCCAGCGCCTTCCGATCGCCGGATGGTCGGTTGGTCACGTCCTGTCCGTCCAGCACGATGCGGCCGCGCGTCGGGGTCACGAGGCCAAGGATCGACAATGCGACCGTCGACTTGCCGGAGCCGGACTCGCCGACGAGGCCGAGGCATTCGCCCCGCTTCAGGGTGAGATCGACGCCGTCGACGGCACGGAGCAGCCGCCGGCCGCGCCCGAGCAGGCCGCCTCCGAGCGGAAAATGGACCGCGAGATCTCTGACGCTGAGAATGACATCGTCGTCCGGCCGTGTTTCAACCAAACTAGCTTGCGGCTCATGCATGGTGGTGACACCTGACCAGGCCGCCGGCGTCCAGCAAATCCGCTTCCGGCGGGGTGGTCCGGCAAATATCGGTCGCCTGCGCGCAACGCGGATTGAACCGGCAGCCGTTGGGGAAATTCGTGATGGCCGGAACCACGCCCGCGATCTCCGTCAGGCGGCTGCGGCCAAGGGCTGCGCGACTGCCGAGCCGCGGCAGCGAGGCAACCAGGCCTCGCGTATAGGGGTGCGAGGGTGCCCGGAAAATATCGACCGAGCCGCGCTCCTCGACGATGCGGCCGGCATACATCACGGCCACGCGGCGGCAGACATTGGCGACCAGCCCCAGATCGTGGCTGATCATCAGGATTGCGGTTCCCCGCTCGGCACACAGATTCCGCATCAGCTCGATGATTTCGGCTTGCACGGTCACGTCGAGCGCCGTGGTCGGCTCGTCGGCGATCAGGAGATCCGGACCGCAAGCGAGCGCGATGGCGATCATCACGCGCTGGCGCATGCCGCCGGACAGCTGGTGCGGGTAATCCTTCACGCGCCGCTCCGGGGCGGGAACGCGCACGCTCGCCAGCGCCTCGACCGCCAGTCTATCGGCTTCCCGCCAGCTCTTGCCCTTGTGCAGCACGAACATCTCGGCGATCTGCCGGCCCACCGGCGAGACCGGGTTGAGCGCCGTCATCGGCTCCTGGAAGATCATGGCGATGCGATTGCCGCGCAGATCCCGTTGCCTGCCGGCTGAAAGGTGCTGGATCTCCCGTCCCTCAAACCGGATGACACCGCCGCCGATCGACAACGGCTGCCGCAACAGGCCGATCAAGGCCAGCGCCGTGATGCTTTTGCCGCAGCCGGATTCGCCGACGAGGCCGAACGTCTCGCCGCGATCGATGCGGAATGAAATGCCCTCGGCCGCCGCAACGCGCCGCGATCCATCGTCGAGATCGATACGCAAATCCTCGACTTCGATCAGCGGCGTGCGGGTCATGTGCGCCGGCTCCGCGATTGCGGATCGAGAATGTCGCGCAGGCCGTCGCCGAGCAGATTGAGGCCGAGCACCGTCAGGAAGATCGCAAGACCGGGAAACACCGAGAGCCACGGCGCGGTCGTGATCTGGTCGCGGGCATCCGACAACATGCTGCCCCAGCTCGGAAACGGCGGGCGGACGCCGAGGCCGAGGAACGACAATGCGGCTTCCGACAGCACAGCGCTGCCCATGCCGAGCGTGCCGATGACGACGATCGGCCCCAGCATGTTCGGCAGTAGCTGCGTGATCATGATGCGCAGATCGCCGTAGCCGAGCACGGTCGCGGCCTGCACATAGCCCTGGCTCCTCAGCGACAGCGCCGAGGCCCGCGCGATCCGGCACGTGAAGGACCAGTTGGTCAAGCCGAGTGCGATCAGCAGGCTGGTCAGGCCGGGACCAAGCACCGCCATGATGGCCAGCGCGAAGATCAGCGAGGGGATCGCGAGCATGAGATTGGTCAGGCCGTTGACGACGTCGTCCCACCAGCCGCCCCAATAGCCGGCGCTCAGGCCCAACGCGACGCCGATGACGCTGTTGATGAGCTGCGAGACGATGCCGACCGTCAGCGAAACCCGCGCGCCATAGACGACGCGGGAATAGATGTCGCGGCCCTGGTCGTCGGTGCCGAACCACCAGGTCCAGCTCGGAGGCTCTTCGGCGTTGAGCAGATTGGCGTCCAGGACAGGATCGGTATGCGCCAGCCATGGCGCGAGCAGGCCGACCAGGATCGCAAGCGCGAACAGCGCGCCACCGATGATGAGATTGGCGCGGAGCTTCATGCGTATCTGATCCTGGGATCGATCACGCCGTAGAGCACGTCGATCAGCAGATTGATAGCGAGAAAGGACAGCACCACGACAAGAATGGAGCCCTGGACGGCCGGAATGTCGCGCTGCAGGACACTGTCGACCAGCAGCGAGCCGATGCCCGGCCAGGAGTACAGTTTCTCGACCACGACCGCCTGCCCCATCAGCCCGCCGAACTGCAGGCCGACGGTGGTGAGAATGATGACAAGCGCGTTGCGCATCACATGCCACTTCACGACTCGGGTCTCGCTCATGCCCTTGGAGCGCGCGGTGCGGACGAAATCCGCGGTCATGATCTCGAGGACCGCGGCGCGTGTCGTCCGCGCGAACAGCGCCATCGGCGAGACGCCGAGCGTCACGGCCGGGAGGATCAGATATTTCAGTCCGCCATCGCCATAGCCGAAACTCGGCAGCCAGCCGAGCTTCAACGCGAACAAGTACATCAGCACCAGTCCGAGCCAGAATTTGGCGATCGAAAGGCCTGATACCGCCACGACCATGGCCAGCGTGTCGACGATACCCCCCGGCTTCAGCGCGGCGATGAAACCCAGGGGAACACCGATCACGACGGAAAACGCCATGGCGGTGAAGATGAGCTGGAGCGTCGGCCATATCCGCTTGGCGATCATGAACGTCACAGGCTCGCGCGTCCGGAACGACGTTCCGAAATCACCCGTCGCAAGCTTGGCGATGTAGGCGCCGAAGCGGACATAGACGGGATCGTCGAGCCCGAGCTGCTTCTTCATGCGCAGCTCGACCTGCGGATCGGCATCGTCGCTCATCGACGAGACGATGCTGCCGGGAACGACGCTGAACAGCACGAACACCAGAGCCACCACTGCGAGCACGGTCGGAATGGTCTGCAGCAGGCGGCGGAACAGGAAGGAGAGCATCGGCACTTTTCCTCTCTCCCTCCGTCGTTCATGGCGACGGAGGGAGCGCGAGAGCGCGTGTCACTTCGCGGGCGAGGTCTCGTCGACCCAGAGGTCTTCGACGTTCTGATGGGTCAGTTCGGTCGCATTCAGCTGAACCCCCCTGAGCCACGGCTGCACGGCCATGACCGCCTTGTTGTAGTTGAAGAACCAGACCGGCGCCTCTTCGTAGAGAACAGCATTGGCCTTCTGCAGCAGCTGGGTACGCTTTGCAGCGTCATCGGACTGCCCGGCCTCGTCGATCAGCTTGTCGAACTCGGCATTCTTGAAGTTCATGTAGTTGCAGGCCGACTGCGGTGTCGATGAGTGGAAGCATTTGAGGGCGGCCTGCGGATCGGGTCCGGTCGCCTGCGAATAGACAAAGGCCTGGTAGTCGCCGCTGCGAACCACCTCCGCCAGCACCGCGGTCTCGACCTGCTTGACCTTGGCCTTGATGCCCACCCTGTCCAGCATCGGGATCACGGCCGAGACGATCGGCAGACCCCAGCTCTCGTTCTGGCTGGTGGTCCATTCGAATTCGAAGCCTGAGGGATAGCCGGCGTCGGCGAGCAGCTGCTTGGCCTTGGCGGGATCGAAGGCGTAGGGCTTCATGGCCTTGTCGTAGGCGGTAGAGGTGAGCGGCAGCCAGCTGGTGGCCCGGTAGGCCTTGCCCTTGACCAGCTTGTTGATGATCAGGTCGGTGTCGATCGCGTAGTTGATCGCCTGCCGGACCCGCTTGTCGGCGAACGGCTTGAACGCGGGATTCATCCCCATGTAGCGGGTGAAGACCTCGGCGACTTCCACGACCGTGCCCTTGAGGTCGGCGTCGTTCTGATAGGCGACATATTGCGCCGGTCCCAGCACCGAGGTGTCGATCTCCTTGTTGCGGAAGGCGACATCGCGTGCCGCGGCCTCGCCCATGACCGACACGATGATCTTGTCAGCGTAGGGCTTGCCGGGCTTGTAGAACCGGTCCCATCGCTCCAGCACGATGCGCGATCCCGGCACGTGCTCGACGAATTTGAAGGGTCCAAGGCCGATCGGCTTCTGGAGAAAGCTCTCCTTGGCGGCCTCGTCGGCGGGATAGATCGACGTGATCGCGTTCCAGAAGTAGAAACCTGGATCGACCTTCTCGGTCAGCTTCATCTCGATGGTAAAGTCGTCGACTTTCTTCAGGCCGGAGATCTCCTTGGCCTGGCCCTTCTCGACCGCCGCCGCGCCCTCGATCACGCGGACATAGCGCGCACCGGGATAAGCCTTGGTCCCGTCCATGATGCGGTTGTAGGTCCAGATGATGTCGTCGGCCGTCATCTTGCGGCCGTTGTGGAAATAGGCGTCGTCGCGCAGCTTGAAGGTGTGGACGAGACCTCCGCCCGAGACGACGTCCTCCTTGGCGAGCTCCAGAACAGGCTTGCCTTCCGTGGAATTCCAGATGTAGAGCGACCGGTGCAGGGCCTTGGCGTAGATCTCGTCCTGGGCGCGTTGCGTGGTAAGAATGTCCAGGCTGGTGAAGCTCGAGCCATAAGGCGCGGTCATGCGGATGGTTCCGCCCTTGCGCGGCGTCTGGGCCTCCGCCGAGGCCGCCAGTGCCAGCCCCAAACCCGCGACGATCGCCACTATCCTGAACATCATGGTCCCTCCGACAAGCAGCGTGCTCTGGTCCGAGAGTTGACCATCCACGGCACGTCGAGCGCAAGCGTCTTGAAGGGGTTGACGTATGCGAGCGTCGCGCGCGGGCCCGACCGATTTGCGCAGAAGCTCGCTAGAACTCCGGCTGCCAGTCGCGCAATTTTCGCGCTGCAGCGGTGACATCCGCGATGGTCGGAAACGCCCCCACCTCGAGCATCATCGCCCTTGCCAGCCTGACGGCGCGTGCTTCGCTGATCGCGCGCCGGCGCGGATCCTCGATCAGCTCGAAGTCGATATTGTGGGCGAGGCCGAAGATGCGGCGGATGGTTTTGGCCGCGGCGAAGCCGACCGTGTCCGCGAACAGCCGCTGCATGTAGGCTTGCCGCTCGGCTTCCAGCCGTGCCGCGCCTGTCTCGCCGGCGAACAGTGAGGCGGGATAGGCATCGCCTGCGGCGCCAGCGCGCCAGAGCTCGAGGAACTTTCGCGCAAAATCGTTCCAGACCGTTTCCACCGTCTCCAGCACCCAGGCCTCGAAAGCACGCCGTTCGCCCGGCGTGCGCTCATGCCCGGCGGAGGCAAAATAGGCCATCAGGAGGTTGGCCAGCACGGCGCCGACATCGAAACCCATCGGGCCGTAGAACGCGAATTCGGGGTCGATCACCCGCGTCTCGCCGCCCGTGACCATGATCGAGCCGGTGTGCAGGTCGCCGTGGAGCAGCGCCTCGGGGCTCGCCATGAACTTCAGCTTCAACCGGGAGATCGCGACGTGGAGGTCCATATCCTCGCGAAGCTCTGCGGCGAGCGCATCGAGATACGGCGCAGTCCAGCGGTTCTGCTCGGCGACGCGGTAAGGATCGGTGAAGATCAGATCCTCGGTGATCTTGCACAGCGCATGGTTGCCGGCGAAAGCTGCGATGGCCTGCTTCTTCTCGGCCGCCGACACCGCGAGGTCGGAGGTGAAGAACAATGTCCGCGCCATGAAGGTGGTGATGTCATCGACAAAGCGCGGATACTGCGAGCCCGCAACCATCCCCTTGCGCATGATGATGTGGGGCTCGAGCAGCTCCATCACCGTCAGCGCCACGGCCTCGTTGTGATGCAGCAGCGCCGGCACGAGGCCGGGCGCGAGCTCGGCCTGCCGCGACAAAGCGAGATATTCGTAATGAGCCCGGGACAACGGCAGCGGCCAGCTCTCGCCGACGAGGCGGACATAGGGCAGCGCCTGCTTCACGGCGATGCCGCCGCGGCCGCCCTTGACGATGAAAACGAGATTGAGATTGCCGTCGCCGACTTCGGTGATCGACCAGGAGGCCGGCTCGCCGCCGAGGGTCGCGGCGAGATCCGCAACGCCCGCGAGATAGTCCCGCAACGCCGCCTCATGCAAAATCCGGTAGTCCCCCTGCCCCTGCGCCATGACGATCCCATCCCATGCTTGGCATGGCCGAATCGTTACTCCCGCTCCAGGAAGCTCGAGCCGATCTCGGCCTTTCTTTTGATCGGATCGTAATCACAATAGACGCTGTCCGCCACCAGCGTGTAGCTGGCGCTGACGGTGTATTTGTCTGTTTTGACCGAGTTCAGGCCGATCACCGCGGTGCTCTTGCCGCCGTTCCATTTGAATGGGGTCGAGCTCTTGGCCTGCTCGCAGGCGATCACGGCCTCGTTGAAGACATAGCCCTCGACGAACGCCTTCAGGGTGCGCACCTGCACGGCCATCTTCCACTCGAAATAGCCGATGGCGCCGAGACCGGCGACGATCAGCACCAGAAGCGCGACGACGATCCTCTGAAAAGTCATTCTTCCCCCAACCAAGCCAACCACGAAATTAAAACGGCATGCCCATCAATTTCGACAGGCGCTCGATCGACAAATAGCCGGCGTGATAGGCGACCATGGCGATCCCGTAGATGACCGCCGAGATGATGGTGGTCCAGATCAGCTTGCCCCCCATCCGCGTCAGGATCGGCGCGCCGGGGTCGCTGCCCGGCACTCCGACGCCGTCCTCGTGCTGGCTGCGCACGCCAAACGGCAGCGTCAGGAACAGCGCGACCCACCAGATGACGAAGTAGATCGCGATCGCGGTTGATATCTGGATGGCCATGGCTTCGGCCTATGCCTGCTCGATTTCGACCAGCGCGCCGGAAAAATCCTTCGGGTGCAGGAACAGCACCGGCTTGCCGTGGGCGCCGATCTTCGGCACGCCGTCGCCGAGCACCCTTGCCCCCTCCTTCACCAGCGTGTCGCGCGAGGCGATGATGTCGACCACCTCGTAGCAGACGTGGTGGATGCCGCCGTCGGCGTTGCGGTCCAGGAACTTTGCGATCGGCGAGGCCTCGCCGAGCGGCTCGATGAACTCGATCTTGGTGTTGGGCAGCGTCGCGAACACCGTGGTGACGCCATGCTCGGGCAGCGCGACGGCCTCCGAGATCTGGGCCCCGAATGCGGTGCCATAGATTTTGGCGGCCTTGACGGCGTCCTTGGTCGCGATCGCGACATGGTTGAGCCGGCCCAGCATGTTTCTCTCCCGTTACACTGTCAGCACATGTACCAGACAGGGGGGCTTTTTGCCCCAATGTTCGTTGATCACGGAGCGGACAGCGCGTCGCACCGACTCCGCCAGCGCATCCGGGTCGCGACGGCGCGCCTTCGGCAGGCCCTCGACGGTGGAGACCACGGCGTCGAAGACGAGGTCGTCGAAGGGCTCGCCCGCTTTGTTCTTCTCGGGGATACCGACGAGTTCGACCGCGGGATCGTCGGCAAGCTCGCCCTGCTCCGTCATGGCGATGGCGACAAAGGCGCAGCCGGAGAAGGCCATGCGGCGCCGCTCGCCCACCGCGCGGGACTTGGAGTCCTCCAGAATCGTGCCGTCCTTGTAGAGACGGCCCGCAGGCACTTGCCCAATGATGCCGGGATCGCCGGGGCCGAGCTTGACGAGATCGCCGTTGCGGCAGACCAGCACGCGCGGCACGCCGGCGGCACGCGCGAGCTTGGCGTGCTCATTCAGGTGCAGGGCCTCGCCATGGACGGGGATCAGGAGCTGCGGCCTGGTCCAGGCGATCATGTCGCGCAATTCGTCGCGGCGGGGATGACCGGAGACATGGACCAGCTGGTCGCGGTCGGTGATGACCTCCACGCCCTGCAAGACCAGGCCATTGATGATGGCCCCGACCGCCTTCTCGTTGCCGGGAATGGTGCGCGAGGAGAAGATGACGCTGTCGCCACGGTTGAGCGTGATCTCGGGATGGTCGTCATTGGCGATGCGCGCCAGCGCGGCACGCGGCTCGCCCTGGCTGCCGGTGCAGAGCGCCAGCACCTTGTCCTGCGGCAGATGACCGTAGACCTCGGCGGAGCGGAAACTCTGCACGCCGTCGAGATAGCCGGTCTCGCGCGCGACCTGCACCACGCGTTCCATGGCGCGGCCGACCACGACGACCTCACGGTCGGCGGCCTTCGCAGCGATGGCGACGGCCTTGAGGCGCGCGACATTGGAGGCAAAGGTCGTGACCGCGACGCGGCCCTTGGCGGCCTTGACGAGCTCGGTGATGGAGCTCGCAACCTCGGCTTCCGAGGGTGAGCGGCCGTCGCGCACGGCGTTGGTGGAATCACCGATCAGGGCGAGCAGGCCCGCATCGCCGAGCTCCCGCAGCCGCTTTTCGTCGGTCGGGCGGCCGATGATCGGGGTCGGATCGATCTTCCAGTCGCCGGTGTGCAGCACCGTGCCGACTTCGGTGTGAATCGCGAGCGCATGCGACTCCGGAATCGAATGGGCGACCGGGATGAACTCGACGTTGAACGGGCCGATATCGACGCGCCCGCCCGACGGCACCACCGTCACCGGGATCTTGGGCGCATTGCGCTCGGCGGCGCACTTGGCCTCGAACAGCGCGGCGCTGAACTGCGTCGCGTAGATCGGACATTTCAGCTTCGGCCAAAGGTCGATGATGGCGCCGAAATGATCCTCATGGGCGTGGGTCAGCACCAGCCCCATCAGATTCTTGCGTTCCTTCTCCAGGAAGCTGACGTCGGGCATGATCAGGTCGATGCCCGGCAGATGCTCCTCGTCGCCGAAGGAGACGCCGAGATCGATCGCCAGCCAGGCGCGCTGCTGGCGGTTGCCGAGGCCGTAGATCGACAAATTCATGCCGATCTCGCCGACCCCGCCGAGCGGTGCAAATACCAGTTCTTCCGGCTTCGCCATCACGCAGCTCCCACGGAGGCGGCCGTGCCGAAGAACACCTCGCCCGCGGCGACCGGCACGCGCCGGCCCTCCGCGGTGCGGACGATCAGGCAGCCGGTGTCGTCGATCGTGTCAAAAATGCCGTCCAGCGTCATCACTCCCGTGTGGATCGCGACCCGCTCGCCGAGGCCGGCGGCGCGCTCCAGCCACAATTTGCGAATTTCGGCAAAGCCACGGCCATTGTCCCAGATACCGCGGAATTCCACCCAGGCATCGGAGAGCGCCGAGAACAGTTCCTCCGCGCTGATCTGGACGCCGAGCGCGGCCAGCGACACCGCAGGCGTCGGCGTACCCTCGGGCGCGGCGACGACGTTGGTGCCGATGCCGACGACGATGGCAAGACGGTCGCCGATGGCTTCGGCCTCCAGGCCGATGCCGACCAGCTTCTTGCCGCCGGCCAGCACGTCGTTCGGCCATTTCAGGGCGTAGCGGGGACGGCCCTCGCCGAGGCGCAGTGCAGCCTCCAGGCTGACCTTCTCCAGGGCGGCCTCCTCGGCCAGCCCGGCCGCAAAGCCGATCGTCGCGGCGACGGAAGGGGCAACGTCCAGGACTTCGAGGACGCTGGCTGCAAGGTTGCCCTTTGGTGCGATCCAGGGGCGCTGGCGGCGGCCGCGGCCGGCGGTCTGCTCCAACGTCACGAACCACATCGGGCCGCGTTCGCCGCCCCTCGCGTGCTCGATCGCCTCGGTATTGGTCGAGCCGGTCCGTTCGAAAGCTGCGAGCTTGTAGCCCGCCGACGCCGCACGAGGACCGAGCGCGAATGCCATCCTAGAACAGCGACTTGGCGGCGGCGGAGGCGACGCTCACCACCGGGCCCGCGAACAGGGCGAACAGAATGTTGAACAGGCCCGCGACCGCCAGCACCGTCTTGACTTCGACGCGCACCGGATCGACCTGCCCGGCCGGCTCGTCGAAATACATCGTCTTGACGATGCTGAGATAGTAGTAGGCGCCGACCACGCTGGAGAGCACGCCGATCACGGCGAGCGTGAACAGGTTCGCCTTGATGGCGGCGACGAAGACGTACCATTTGGCGAAGAAGCCGGCGAGCGGCGGGATGCCGGCGAGCGAGAACAGCAGCATCGCGAACATGAAGGCGAGCAGCGGATTGGTCCGAGAGAGACCTGCGAAATCGCTGATCTGCTCCACCGGCTGGCCGTTCCGCTTCATCGCCAGGATGATGGCGAAGGAGCCCAGCGTCATCGCGACATAGATCACGATGTACATCAAGACGCCCTGCGCGCCCTCGACCGTGCCTGCGGCAAGTCCGACCAGGGCAAAGCCCATATGGCCGATCGAGGAATAGGCCATCAGGCGCTTGATGTTGCTCTGGCCGATCGCGGCGAACGAGCCCAGCGCCATCGAGGCGATCGACACGAACACCAGGATCTGCTGCCACTGCGAGACGATGCCCGGAAATGCGGTCAGCGTGACGCGGGTGAAGACCGCAAGCGCGGCCACTTTCGGCGCCGATGCAAAGAACGCGGTGACCGGGGTCGGTGCGCCCTCGTAGACGTCGGGTGTCCACATGTGGAACGGCACCGCCGAGACCTTGAAGCAGAGGCCGGCGAGCAGGAACACCAGGCCGAACACCAGGCCGACATTCGAGATCGTCGCGGCCGCCGCGATGCCGGTGAAGGCCACCGTGCCCGTGAAGCCGTAGATCAGCGAGGAGCCGTAGAGCAGCATGCCCGAGGACAGCGCGCCGAGCACGAAGTACTTCAGGCCGGCTTCGGTCGACTTGGCGTTGTCGCGGTGCGAGGCCGCGACAACGTAGAGCGCCAGCGACATCAATTCGAGGCCGAGATAAAGCGAGATCAGATCGCCGGCCGAGATCAGCACCATCATGCCGAGCGTCGAGAGCAGCACCAGGATCGCATATTCGAAGATGCGGCGCGACGGATCCGACAGGAACTCGGTCGACAGCACCAGCGTCACCGCCGAGCCGATCAGGGCCAGGATCTTCATGAAGCGGGCAAAATCATCGACGATGAAGCTGCCGCCGAAGGTCACGTGCTTGCCCGCGGGCAGCATGTATTCGAGCACGCCGACAACGATCAGGAGCAGCACCGCAAGCGTCGTGACCGTCTTGGTGGTCTCCTGCCCGCGATAGGCGCCGAGCATCAGGAGTGCCATCGCCCCGACCGCGAGCACGAGCTCGGGCAGCACCGGCGCCAGTTGATAACCTGCAGTCTCAAAGCTCATGGCGATATCCTGACCTGCCCGCTCACTGGAGCAGTGCGGCGGCCTTCACGGCCGTCACAGCGGTGTTGTAATTGTTGACGAGTTGCTGGACCGAGGCCGCCGACATGTCGAGCACCGGCTTCGGATAGATGCCGAACAGGATCGTCAGCGCGATCAGCGGGAACAGCGTCAAGCCCTCCCGGAAGGTGAGATCCTTCATGCTCGCCAGCGACGGCTTGACCAGCGCCCCGAACACGACCTTGCGGTAGAGCCACAGCGCGTAGCAGGCCGACAGGATCACGCCGAAGGTGGCGAAGAACGCGGTCG
The DNA here is from genome assembly GCF_032917965.1 of Bradyrhizobium sp. BWC-3-1. Taxonomy (NCBI): domain Bacteria; kingdom Pseudomonadati; phylum Pseudomonadota; class Alphaproteobacteria; order Hyphomicrobiales; family Nitrobacteraceae; genus Bradyrhizobium; species Bradyrhizobium sp. BWC-3-1. The sequence goes on along the minus strand of NZ_CP136625.1, from coordinate 4,336,090 downwards.
GGATCGAGACCTTGAAGGTACCGAGCAGCGTCATGAACTCGCCGACGAAGCCGGAGGTGCCGGGCAGGCCGACATTGGCCATGGTGAAGACCATGAAGGTCAGCGCGTAGAGCGGCATCCGGTTGACGAGGCCGCCATAGGCCGCGATCTCACGGGTGTGCATGCGGTCGTAGACGATGCCGACGCAGAGGAACAGCGCGCCGGAGACGATGCCGTGCGAGATCATCTGGAACACGCCGCCGGCGACACCCTGCATGGTACCGGCGAAAATGCCCATGGTGACGAAGCCCATATGCGCCACCGAGGAGTACGCAATCAGCTTCTTCATGTCCTCCTGCATCAGCGCCACCAGCGAGGTGTAGATGATGGCGATGGCCGAAAGCGTGAAGACCAGCGGCGCGAAGTCGTGCGAAGCCAGCGGGAACATCGGCAGCGAGAAGCGCAGGAAGCCGTAGCCGCCCATCTTCAGAAGGATCGCGGCCAGGACCACCGAGCCTGCGGTCGGCGCCTCGACGTGGGCGTCGGGGAGCCAGGTGTGCACCGGCCACATCGGCATCTTCACCGCGAACGAGGCGAAGAAGGCGAGCCACGCCCAGGTCTGCAGCGAGCGCGGCACGGCGGTGTGCATCAGGGTCGGGATGTCGGTGGTGCCGCCGTTCCAGTACAGCGCCATGATCGCGAGCAGCATCAGCACCGAGCCGAGCAGCGTGTAGAGGAAGAACTTGAAAGATGCATAGACCCGGCGCGGACCGCCCCAGACGCCGATGATCAGGAACATCGGGATCAGGCCGCCTTCAAAGAACAGGTAGAAGAGCACGAGATCGAGCGCCGAGAAGGTGCCGATCATCAGCGTTTCCAGGATCAGGAACGCCATCATGTATTCGCGGACGCGGTTGGTGATCGCCTTCCAGCTCGCGATGATGCAGAACGGCATGATGGCGGTGGTCAGGATCACCAGCGGCAACGAGATGCCGTCCACGCCCATGTGGTAGGTGATGCCGGTGGCAAGCCAGTTCGCCTTCTCGACGAACTGGAAGTCGGCGCTCGACGCATCGAACCGCATGACCAGGATCACCGACACAGCGAAGGTGATCAGCGTGGTCCACAGCGCGATCCAGCGCGAGTTGCGCCGGGCCGCCTCGTCGTCGCCACGGCTGAGATAGACGATCAGCGCGCCGACCAGCGGCAGGAACGTCGTGACGGATAGAATTGGCCAGGTCGTCATTTACTGGCCTCCAAAGCCGAACATGAACCAGGTGATCAGGCCGGCGGCACCGATCAGCATGGCGAACGCGTAGTGGTAGAGATAGCCGGTCTGGATCTTCACGACGTTGCGGGTGACGTCCAGCACGCGGGCTGAGACGCCATCGGGGCCGAGACCGTCGATGATGAAGCCGTCACCCTTCTTCCAGAGCTGATAGCCAATCCACTTCGCCGGACGGACGAAGATGATGTCGTAGAGCTCGTCGAAGTACCATTTGTTGAGCAGGAACTTGTACAGCATTGGCTGCGTGTTCGCGAGCTCGACCGGCAGATAAGGCCGGCGGATGTAGAACAGGTATGACACCAGGAAGCCCAGCACCATCATCACCGTCGGCAGGAAGGCGATGGTCTCGGGAATCTGGTGCATCTCCTCGATGATATGCGGGTTCATCTTCACGGACTCGCGGAAGAACTCCTCGATGCCGTGACCGGCGAACAGCTCCTTGAACGGGAAGCCGGCCAGGATAGAGCCGACCGCAAGCACACCGATCGGGATCAGCATCCAGATCGGCGCTTCATGCGCGGCCTCGTAGTGGTGCTCGTCATGCGGCTCGCCGTGGAAGGTCTTGAAGATGAGGCGCCACGAGTAGAACGAGGTCAGGCCGGCCGCGACGACCGTCATCAGGAAGCCGTACATCGCGAACGGATTGTGCGAGGCGTAGGCGGACTCGATGATCGCGTCCTTGGAGAAATAGCCCGCGGTCAGCGGGAATCCCGTGAGCGCGAGCGTGCCGACCACCATCACCGCGTAGGTGTAGGGGATCTTGCGCCAGAGGCCGCCCATGTTGCGGATGTCCTGCTCGTGATGCATCGCATAGATCACCGAGCCGGAGCCCAAGAACAACAGCGCCTTGAAGAAGGCGTGCGTGAACAAATGGAACATGCCTACCGAATAGGCCCCTGCTCCCATCGCCACGAACATGTAGCCGAGCTGCGAACAGGTCGAGTAAGCGACGATGCGCTTGATGTCGTTCTGGACCAGGCCAATGGTCGCCGCGAAGAACGCCGTAGTGGCGCCGAAGAACATCACGACGGCCTGCGCGTTCGGCGCGAGTTCGAACAGCGGCGACAGGCGCGCCACCATGAAGACGCCGGCGGTGACCATGGTCGCGGCGTGGATCAGCGCCGACACCGGGGTCGGGCCTTCCATCGCGTCCGGCAGCCAGGTGTGCAGCAGGAACTGCGCCGATTTGCCCATCGCGCCCATGAACAGCAGCAGGCAGGTCAGGGTCAGCGCGTCGGCGTGCCAGCCGAGGAAGTCGATGGTCTTGCCGGTCAAGCCGGGCGCAGCGTGGAAGATGGTCTCGAAATCGGTCGAGCCGGCCAGCAGGAAGATCGCGAAGATGCCGAGCGCGAAGCCGAAATCGCCGACACGGTTGACCACGAAGGCCTTGATGGCGGCGGCGTTCGCCGACGGCTTCTGGTACCAGAAACCGATCAGGAGGTAGCTTGCCAGACCCACGCCTTCCCAGCCGAAGAACAGCTGCACGAGGTTGTCGGCGGTCACCAGCATCAGCATGGCGAAGGTGAACAGCGAGAGATAGCCGAAGAAGCGCGGCCGGTTCGGATCCTCGTCCATGTAGCCGATGGAATAGAGGTGCACGAGCGAGGACACGGTGGTCACGACCACCAGCATCACGGCGGTGAGCGTGTCGACCCGCAGCGTCCAGTAGACCTGGAGATCGCCGGAGAGGATCCACGGCAGCAGCGGAATGCGCATGTCGTGGTGCATGAAGCCGACATCGACCAGCGTCATCCAGGACAGCGCCGCCGACACGAACAGCAACGCCGTGGTGATCAGCTCGGCAGCGCGCGAGCCCGCCGCGGGCGGCTCGGAGACGTGGTGGTCGTCGTGGCCATCTCCGGGTTCGTGATGAGTCTCGTGGACGACCGACGCATCCTCGTTGATCGTGTCCGACGCATGGGCGTGCGCGCCATGACCGTGATCATCGTGATGCTCGACCGTGTCGCCCGAGGGGTTGCGGGCATGCGCGCCGAACAGCGCGATCAGGCCAGCCAGAATGGCGCCCAGCAGAGGCAGGAAGACGATTGCCTGGACCATGATTTACTCTTTCCGCATGATCTGGTCGGAAAACCGGTGTCCACTTTTCCGGATCATGCGATCAGCCCTTCATCAGATTGACGTCCTCAACCGCGATCGAGCCGCGGTTGCGGAAATAGACCACCAGGATGGCGAGACCGATCGCGGCTTCAGCGGCCGCGACGGTGAGCACCAGGAGCGCGAAGACCTGCCCGACGATGTCGCCGAGGAAGGTCGAGAACGCCACGAGGTTGACGTTGACCGCGAGCAGGATCAGCTCGATCGACATCAGGATGACGATGATGTTCTTGCGGTTCAGGAAGATGCCGAGGATCCCGAGCGTGAACAGGATCGCGCCGACCGCAAGATAGTGTCCGAGCCCGATCGTCATTTCACCCACTCCGCCGCGTCAGAGTCCTGGAGCCCCTGCCCCGGCGCCACCTTGCGTATCGCCATCGCTATTTCGGGCGTGCGCGCGTTCTGAATGTTGATGTCCTGCCGCTTGACGCTCGCCTTGTGCCGCAGCGTCAGCACGATGGCGCCGATCATCGCGACCAGCAGCACCATGCCCGAGAGCTGGAAGTAGTGGATGTACTTGGTATAGAGCACCAGGCCGAGCGCCTCGGTATTGGAGACGTTGGTCGGGATCGCCGCCGTGATCGTCTTGGCGACGCCGGGGTTGATGACCCAGAAGCCGACCGTGAGCAGCAGCTCGAACAGGAAGATGCCGCCGATCACGAGGCCGACCGGCAGGTATTCGATGAAGCCCTCGCGCAGTTCGAGGAAGTCGACGTCGAGCATCATGATCACGAACAGGAACAGGACCGCGACCGCACCGACATAGACGACGATCAGGATCATCGCGAGGAATTCGGCGCCCATCAACACGAACAGACCGGAGGCGTTGACGAAGGCCAGGATCAGGTACAGCACCGAGTGCACGGGATTGCGCGAGACAATCACCATCACCGCCGAGGCGACACAGACGCCGGCGAACAGATAGAAGAACAGCGCGGGAAGGATCATGCTCTCATCTCACCGGTACGGCGCGTCGAGTTCGATCGCTTTCGCGATCTCGCGTTCCCAGCGGTCGCCATTGGCGAGCAGCTTGGCCTTGTCATAGAACAGTTCCTCGCGGGTCTCGGTCGCGAACTCGAAGTTCGGACCTTCGACGATGGCATCGACCGGACAGGCTTCCTGGCAGAGGCCGCAATAGATGCACTTCACCATGTCGATGTCGTAGCGCACGGTGCGGCGGGTGCCGTCGTTGCGGCGCGGGCCGGCCTCGATGGTGATGGCCTGGGCCGGGCAGACCGCTTCGCACAGCTTGCAGGCGATGCATCGCTCTTCGCCGTTCGGATAGCGGCGCAGCGCATGCTCGCCGCGGAAGCGCGGCGAGATCGGGCCCTTCTCGAAGGGATAGTTCAGCGTCGGCTTCGGCTGGAAGAAATAGCGCATGGCGAGGAAGAACGCCGAGACGAATTCCGACAGCAGGAGCGAGCGTGCAGTGGCGTTGATGTTGATACCCATGACGGCCCTCACTTCGGCGCGATGTCGGCGAAGTGCAGCACACCGGCCACCACGATCACCATCGCCAGCGACAACGGCAGGAACACTTTCCAGCCGAGGCGCATCAGTTGATCGTAGCGGTAGCGCGGCACGATCGCCTTGGCCATCGCGAACAGGAAGAACATGAAGAACAGTTTCAGCGAGAACCAGATGATCCCCGGCACCCAGTTGAAGGGCGGCAGGTCCACCGGCGGCAGCCAGCCTCCGAGGAACAGGATCGTTGCCATCGCGCACATCGTGGCAATCGCGACATACTCGCCGAGCATGAACAGAAGATACGGTGTCGAGCCGTACTCGACCATGAAGCCGGCGACGAGCTCGGATTCCGCTTCGACGAGATCGAACGGCGGACGGTTGGTTTCAGCCAGGGCCGAGACGTAGAAGATCACGAACATCGGGAATAGCGGCCAGACGTACCAGTTCAGGATGGTGAGCTGCGGCAGCCCGATCAGGCTGGCGAGGCCCCGGACATGCTGCGCCTCGACCACGGCCGAGAGGTTCAGCGTGCCGGCGCAGAGCAGCACCGTGATGATGACGAAGCCGATCGAGACCTCGTAGGACACCATCTGCGCCGCCGAGCGCAGCGCCGCGAGGAACGGATATTTCGAGTTCGACGACCAGCCGGCCATGATGATGCCGTAGATCGACAGCGACGAGATCGCGAAGATGAAGAGAACGCCGACGTTGATGTCGGAGATCACCCAGCCGAGATTGGTAGGGATCACCGCCCAGGCCGCGAGCGCGAGCACGCACGAGATCAAGGGAGCAAGAAGAAACACGCCCTTGTTGGCGCCGGACGGGATGATCGGCTCCTTCAGCACGAACTTCAGGAGGTCGGCGAAGGATTGCAGCAGGCCCCAGGGACCAACCACGTTCGGGCCGCGGCGGATCTGCACCGCCGCCCAGATCTTGCGGTCGGCGAGCAGGATGTAGGCGATCGCCACCAGCAGAACGACCAGCACCAGGACGCTCTGCGCGATCATGATGATCAGCGGCCAGAGGAACCCGGTCCAGAATGCGCTTTCGAAGAATTCCATCGGCTCACTCCGCTGCGGTCAGCATCTGCCCGGAGGCAAGCCGCGAACATTCCGCCATCACGGCGGACGCACGCGCGATTGGGTTGGTCAAATAGAAGTCCTCGACAAGCGGCTTGAACGGGGCCTTCTCCGTCGAGCCGCCCTTCCCCGCGAGCTTCCTGATCTGGTCGGCCGAGCCGGGCTCGATCTGGTCGAGACGGTTCAGATGCGGCACTGCCTTGAAGATCGCCTGGCGCAGGGCCGAAAGCGAGTCATAGCCGAGCTTCTTGCCGAGCGCCTCCGACAGCGCGCGGATAATCGCCCAGTCCTCGCGGGCCTCGCCCGGCGGGAATGCGGCCCGTCCGGTCATTTGCACGCGGCCTTCGGTGTTGACGTAGATCGCGGACTTCTCGGTATAGGCGGCGGCCGGCAGGATCACGTCGGCGCGATGGGCGCCGCGGTCGCCGTGGGTGCCGATATAGACGACGAAGGTGCCGTCCGACGGCTTGATCTCGTCGGCGCCGAGCAGAAACAGCAGATCGAGCGTCCCGAACGTCGTCATCTGCGCCGCATTCAGCCCGCCCTGACCGGCGACAAAGCCGATGTCGAGCGCGCCGACGCGCGAGGCGCTCTCGTGCAGCACGCCAAAGCCGTTCCAGCCGTCCTTGAGCGCGCCGACGTCGAGCGCGAGCTTGGCCGCGGCTGCGAGAATGGCGGCGCCGTCGTGGCGCGAGGCGGCGCCCGCGCCGACCAGGATGATGGGGTTCTTGGCGTTCTTCAGCACGTCCATGAAGGAGTGCTTGCCGGCCGCGAGCTCACCGAGCGTGTCGGTGCCCGCGCCGAGGTGATCATAGTCGTAAGTGAGGTCGGGCTTGGCGCCGATCACGCCGACCTTGAAGCCGCCGGCGCGCCAGCGCTTGCGGATGCGGGCGTTGAACACGGCCGCCTCTTTCCGCGGATTGGCGCCGATGATGAGCAGCGCATCGGCCTGCTCGACGCCGGCGAGCGTCGGATTGAAGATGTAGGAGCCGCGGCCGAGCGCGGGATCGAAGGCGTCGCCGCCCTGCACCGCCAGATTGGCCGAGCCGTATTGGGCCAGCAAGTCCTTCAGCGCGAACATCTCTTCGACGCCGGCGAGGTCGCCCGCGATCGCGCCGATGCGCTTGCCGTCGGTGCGGGCCGCTTTCGCGGCGATCGCGGCAAAGGCCTCGGGCCAGCTCGCCGCGCGCAGCTTGCCGGCTTCGCGGATATAGGGCCGGTCGAGGCGCTGGGTGCGCAGGCCGTCGACGACGTGACGGGTCTTGTCGGAGATCCACTCCTCGTTCACGGCCTCGTTGATGCGCGGCAGGATACGCATCACTTCGCGGCCGCGGGTGTCGACGCGGATCGCGGATCCCACGCCGTCCATCACGTCGATCGACTGGGTCTTGCCGAGCTCCCACGGGCGCGCGGCGAAAGCATAGGGCTTCGAGGTCAGCGCGCCGACCGGGCAGATGTCGACGAGATTGCCTTGCAATTCCGAGGTCAGCGCGTGCTCGAGATAGGTCGTGATCTCCATGTCCTCGCCGCGGCCGGTCGCACCCATTTCGGGGGCGCCGGCCACTTCCGCCGAGAAGCGGACGCAGCGGGTGCACTGGATGCAGCGGTTCATCGAGGTCTTGACCAGCGCGCCGAGATATTTGTCCTCGACCGCGCGCTTGTTCTCGGCGAAGCGGCTGGTGTCGACACCGTAGCCCATCGCCTGGTCCTGGAGGTCGCACTCGCCGCCCTGATCGCAGATCGGGCAATCCAGCGGATGGTTGATCAGAAGGAATTCCATCACGCCTTCGCGCGCCTTCTTCACCATCGGCGAACGGGTGGAGATCTCCGGCGGCTCGCCCTTGGGACCCGGACGGCAATCGCGCACGCCCCAGGCGCAGCTCGCGACCGGCTTCGGGCCGCCCTTCACCTCGACGAGGCACATCCGGCAATTGCCGGCGATCGACAGCCGCTCGTGATAGCAGAAGCGCGGAATCTCGGCGCCGGCCGCTTCGCACGCCTGGAGCAGCGTGTATTCGGCGGGGACATCGATCTCTTTACCGTCGATGATGAGCTTGGTCATTCTCTCTACTCCGCCGCGACCATGTTCATGGGATCGCGGACGCCGATATCGTCGATGTCGGACTTGTGCGAATATTGGTCGATGCGCGCTTCGATCTCATGACGGAAATGCGCGATCAGGCCCTGGATCGGCCACGCCGCCGCATCGCCGAGCGCGCAGATGGTGTGACCTTCGACCTGCTTGGTGACTTCCAGCAGCATGTCGATCTCGCGCTTGTGGGCGCGGCCTTCGGCCATGCGGGTCAAGACGCGCCACATCCAGCCGGTGCCTTCGCGGCACGGCGTGCACTGGCCGCAGCTCTCATGCTTGTAGAAATAGGAGATGCGGGCGATGGCGCGGATCAAATCGGTCGACTTGTCCATCACGATCACGGCCGCGGTGCCGAGACCCGAGCGCAGCTTGCTCAAGCTGTCGAAATCCATCGGCGTGTCGATGATCTGCTCGGCCGGCACCATGCGCACGGAGGAGCCGCCGGGGATCACGGCCTTGAGGTTGTCCCAACCACCGCGGATGCCGCCGCAATGCTTCTCGATCAGCTCACGGAACGGAATGCCCATGGCCTCTTCGACGTTGCAGGGCCGCTCGACATGGCCGGAGATGCAGAACAGCTTGGTGCCGACATTGTTCGGACGACCGATGCCGGCGAACCATGCCGCGCCACGGCGCAGGATGTCGGGCGCAACCGCGATCGACTCGACATTGTTGACGGTGGTCGGGCAGCCGTACAGGCCGACATTGGCCGGGAACGGCGGCTTCAGGCGCGGCTGGCCCTTCTTGCCTTCGAGGCTCTCGAGCAGCGCGGTTTCCTCGCCGCAGATATAGGCGCCGGCGCCGTGGGCGACGTAGATGTCGAACGGCCAGCCGTTGACGTTGTCCTTGCCGACCAGCTTGGCCTCATAGGCCTGGTCGATCGCCGCCTGGAGATGCTCGCGCTCGCGGATGAACTCGCCGCGGACATAGATGTAGCAGGCATGCGCGTTCATCGCGCAGCTCGCGATCAGGCAGCCCTCGATCAGGAGATGCGGATCGTGCCGCATGATCTCGCGATCCTTGCAGGTGCCGGGCTCGGATTCGTCGGCATTGACGACGAGATAGCTCGGCCTTCCGTCGGTCGATTCCTTCGGCATGAACGACCATTTCAGGCCGGTCGGGAAGCCGGCGCCACCGCGGCCGCGCAGCCCCGACGCCTTCATCTCGTTGATGATCCAGTCACGGCCCTTGTCGATGATGTTCTTCGTACCATCCCAGGCGCCGCGGCGCCGCGCGCCCTCGAGGCCCCAATCGTGGAGGCCGTAGAGGTTCTTGAAGATGCGGTCCTTGTCCTCGAGCATGTCAGTGCTTTCCGATCAACGGTTGGCTTGCTTGTAGGCAAGCCCGGCGGCGCAGACGGCGAAGGTCAGCGCCCAGAGCAGACTGGATTCCAGCGACGCGTTCAGTGCGAAGCGCTGAAGCAGGAAAATGAAGGTGGCCGCCACGGTGGAATGCATTGCGACGAAGCCCCACTTCTTCACAACACTGCTCCCTTCAACTGGCGGTGAGAGATCACGCATCAGGTGATTTCCTTCAGCGTTGTCGGCCCACCGGTCGGCGCCGAGAACTGGCGGCCGTTCTGCGGACCGGGCTTGGGCGGGTTGCCCGAGGCAAAGCCATCGAGCACTTTGCCGAAGCTTTCCTTGGTCAGATCCTCATATGTGTCCTTGCCGATCAGCACCATCGGCGCATTCACGCAGGCACCGAGGCACTCCACCTCCTCCCAGCTGAAATTGCCGTCCTTGGAGAGATGGAAGGGCTCGTGATGAATGCGGTGCTCGCAGACGTGGATCAGATCCTCGGCGCCGCGCAGGCGGCACGGCGTGGTGCCGCAGACCTGGACGTGGGCCTTCTTGCCGACCGGGGCGAGCTGGAACATCGTGTAGAAGGTGGCGACCTCGAGCACGCGGATATAGGGCATGTCGAGCATGTCGGCGATGACGCGGATCGCGGCTTCCGAGACCCAGCCGTCGTGCTGCTCCTGCGCCCGCCAGAGGATGGCGATGACGGCCGAAGCCTGGCGTCCGGCCGGATATTTCGCGATCTGCTGCTTGGCGAACGCGAGGTTCTCCTCCGTGAACGCAAAGCTCGCGGGCTGGACTTCCTTCGGTGCTAATCGGCGAACGGACATCTCTTCAATCTCTCACTGCACGCGGCGCGCTGTTTTCGCATTCAGGGCATTGATCCTGTCCTGCCAGAATGCGCTTGCGGTGCCGAAAACATTGTAGCCGACGTGGGTGGAGACCTTGATGCGGTCGAGGATCGACAGCTCGGTCACCGTTTCCATACGTCGGGTGCTGGGATCGTAGACGATCAGCTTCAGCGGGGTGTGTTCGAGGATGTAGCGCGAGACCGCGTGCGAACGGTCGCTGCCGTGCTCCTCGCACATGATGACGCTGTCGGCCTGGAGCAGCCGGGCGCCGCCCTTGATCGCCTCGATCTCGACGCCCTCGACGTCGAGCTTGATCAGGTACTTGCCGGTGCCTGCGACCTTGCCGTCGTCGATCAGATTATCCAGCGCAATGACCGGCACATCCTCGCCGCCCGCCGACGCATCGCCGGCGATGCTAAAGGCCTCGTGCTTGGTGCCTGACAGACGCGCGGTGCCACGGGCCGCGCCGATCGCGCATTTCATGGTCTCGAAGCGGCTGGCGTTAATGCGGGCGTTGTTGTCAAGCTTCGGATAGTTCTGCCCCGACGGCTCGATCGCGATCGCCTTGTGCGAGCCGAACGGCTTGCTCGACACCAGCACCGACCAATAGCCGTAATTCGCGCCGCAATCGAGCAGCGTGTAGTCGACGTCGATGGAATCGGCGAACAACAGCTCCAGCTCGTCCTCGTAATTGTAGGAGCGGTTGAGCAGCTTGCTCCAATAGCCATCGCCGTAGGGAAATTCGAACACGGCGTCGGGATTGAGCTTGATCGCGATATTGCGCTCGGGCAGCGTCTTGCGCAGCAGATTGGCGCAGGCGATGTAGCCCATATGCGAGAAGTGCGACGAGATCTTCGATCCCGTCACCAGCGCCAAGGCAGCCGTCCGCTCCCACAGGTTGGCCCCTTCAAGGGCCCCCGAGGCGCGGTCAAACTGGATCGGCGCCTGCGCCATCACCGATCGACCTCTCCGAACACGATGTCGAGCGAGCCGAGGATCGCCGAGACGTCGGCGAGCAGATGACCGCGGCAGATGTGGTCCATCGCCTGCAGATGCGCAAAGCCGGGCGCGCGGATCTTGCACTTGTAGGGCTTGTTGGTGCCGTCCGAGATCAGAAAGACGCCGAACTCGCCCTTCGGCGCCTCGACCGCCGCATAGACCTCGCCGGCGGGCACGTGGACGCCTTCGGTGTAGAGCTTGAAGTGGTGGATCAGCGCTTCCATCGAGCGCTTCATCTCGCCACGGCGCGGCGGCGCGACCTTGTTGTCCTCGACGACGACGGGACCCTTCCCGTCGGCCGCGTTCAGCTTCTGGATGCACTGCTTCATGATGCGCACGGACTGGCGCATCTCTTCCATGCGGATCAGATAGCGGTCATAGCAGTCGCCGTTCTTGCCGATCGGGATATCGAAATCCATCTCGGCGTAGCATTCATAGGGCTGCGACTTGCGCAGATCCCAGGCCGCGCCCGAACCGCGCACCATCACGCCGGAGAAGCCCCACTCCCAGGCTTCCTTCAGCGACACGACGCCGATGTCGACGTTGCGCTGCTTGAAGATGCGGTTGGCGGTGAGCAGCCGGTCGAGATCCTCGACCACTTTCAGGAACGGATCGCACCAGGCGTCGATGTCGTCGACTAGCTTCTGCGGCAGGTCCTGATGCACGCCGCCGAGGCGGAAATAGGCTGCGTGCATGCGACTGCCGGAGGCGCGCTCGTAGAACACCATCAGCTTTTCGCGCTCTTCAAAGCCCCACAGCGGCGGGGTCAGCGCGCCGACGTCCATCGCCTGCGTGGTGACGTTGAGCAAATGCGACAGGATGCGGCCGATCTCGCAATAGAGCACGCGGATCAGCTGCGCGCGGCGCGGCACCTCGATGCCGAGCAGCTTTTCTGCAGCCATGCAGAAGGCGTGCTCCTGGTTCATCGGCGCGACGTAGTCGAGGCGGTCGAAATAAGGGATCGCCTGCAGATAGGTCTTCTGCTCGATCAGCTTTTCGGTGCCGCGGTGAAGCAGGCCGATATGCGGGTCGACGCGGGCGACGACTTCGCCGTCAAGCTCCAGCACCAGGCGCAGCACGCCGTGCGCCGCCGGATGCTGCGGACCGAAGTTGATGGTGAAGTTGCGAAGGACTTCGGGTTGCTCGTTCATGATCAGACCTTCGGCCCCGCTTTTTCATCGCCCGGAAGGACCGGATAGTCGGCGCCCTCCCACGGGGACAAAAAGTCGAACTTGCGGAATTCCTGGTTGAGCCTGACCGGCTCGTACACCACCCGCTTCTCCTGGTCGTCGTAGCGGACCTCGAGGAAGCCGGTGGTCGGGAAATCCTTGCGCAGCGGATGACCCTCGAAGCCGTAATCGGTCAGGAGGCGGCGCATGTCGGGATGGCCGACGAAGATCACGCCATAGAGGTCGTAGGCTTCGCGCTCGAACCAGTCGGCCCCGGGAAACACCTCGATCAGCGACGGCACCTGCGTGGTCTCGTCCGCCTGGGCCTTGAGCCGGATCCGCGCGTTCAGGGTCGGTGACAGGAAGTGATAGATCACGTCGAAGCGTTTTTCGCGCGACGGATAATCCGCGGCCGTGATGTCGGTGAAGTTGATGAAGCGGCAGTTCGGGTCATCGCGCAGGTACTTGACCACCTCGACGATTTTGCTGACCTCGACATCCACCGTGAGTTGGTTGAAGGCCACCGAATGACCGATGGCGGCGCCCGGAAGCGCGCTAACGATCGTCTGCCCCAGGGCGTCGAGCTTGGCGTCGTCCATGACGTAAAACCTTAGCGTTCGATTGTGCCGGTGCGGCGGATCTTCTTCTGCAGCAGCAGCACGCCGTAGAGCAGCGCTTCCGCCGTGGGCGGGCAGCCCGGCACATAGATGTCGATCGGCACGATGCGGTCACAACCGCGCACGACCGAGTAGGAATAGTGATAATAGCCGCCGCCGTTGGCGCAGGAGCCCATCGAGATGACGTAGCGCGGCTCGGGCATCTGGTCGTAGACCTTGCGCAACGCAGGCGCCATCTTGTTGGTCAGGGTCCCCGCGACGATCATCACGTCCGACTGACGCGGTGAAGCGCGCGGCGCGAAGCCGAAGCGCTCGACGTCGTAGCGCGGCATCGAGACCTGCATCATTTCGACTGCGCAGCAGGCGAGACCGAAGGTCATCCACATCAGCGAGCCGGTGCGCGCCCAGGTGATGAGGTCGTCGGTCGCGGCCACGAAGAAGCCCTTGTCGGACAGTTCCGAATTGACCTCGAGGAAGAACGGATCATTGGCCCCGACCGGCTTGCCGGTCGACGGGTCCAGGATGCCCTTGGGGGCCGGCGCGAGAACCGGACCGGCGGACGACGTAGGGGTCAATCCCATTCCAGTGCGCCTTTCTTCCATTCATAGGCGAACCCGACCGTCAGCACGGCGAGGAACACCACCATGGACCAGAAGCCGGTCGCGCCAAGCTTGCCGAACGCCACCGCCCAGGGAAACAGGAACGCCACCTCGAGGTCGAAGATGATGAAGAGGATGGCGACGAGATAGAAGCGGACGTCGAACTTCATGCGGGCGTCGTCGAAGGCGTTGAAACCGCACTCATACGCCGACAGCTTTTCCGGGTCCGGCTGCTGGAACGCCACGATGAACGGCGCGATCAGCAGCACCAGGCCAATGAGGCCCGCTACCCCTATGAAGACGACGAGTGGAAGATAGTTCTGCAGAATGCCGCTCATTGACGAGCCCTTTTTCCCGCAGCCTCGGGACAGCCACGGATTCGTCCAGTTTGGAATTGTTCTGAGCCTTAGCGCAGTGCACCAATGGGCGCAAGACACGCTCTTTTTAGGCCCTTTGTCGCCCTCAGAACGGTGGAAATCCCGGAATCACCCCGCGGCTGGTATGGAGCAGATCGACAGCCCCAGCAAGGGCGCCCCGATCAGTCCACACGCGCTGGGCCGTGACGTCCGTGGTTGGGAAGGCTCACTTTATCTAGGCCGCGACGCTGCAAAGTCCAGATTATAACGAGGCCAAGCGCGCCCATTATCGGGCGAGCGACCCGGGAGCCATGCATCACGATCGGACCTGGGCTCGTCTGGCGAATGTGTCGGGCAGGAGGCCCACTTCGCCCCAGCGGAAAATGGGTGGCGAGCGCGGCGGCGACGTGGCTGGGTCGTCGCGCGCCGCGCTCGCATGAGCTTCGGGCCGGGGGGCATGACCCGCGAGCTCATCGATCTCGTGGTGGAAGCCGGCGACGGGCCGGTCAGGCTCTCACGATGGCCTTCCCTCGCCTGTTCTCGTCATTTGCCTCACCATTTGTAGGAGACGCTGGCGGTGACGCGCCGGCGGTCGCCGTAGAAGCAGGATGACGCCGCCGCGCAGCTCGCGACGTAGATCTTGTCGGTCAAATTGACCACGTTCAGCGCGGTGCGCCAGTTCTGCCATTCGTAGTGGAGCGCGAGATCGCCGAGCACGACCGCGGGAACCTCGAGGGTATTGGCGGTATCCGCCCACGACGAACCGATATAGCGGAGACCGCCGCCGAAGCCGAACCCCGCGAGTGGCCCGTCCTTGAAGGTGTAGTCCGCCCAGCCGGACACCAGGAGCTCAGGCGTGTTGGTCGGGGTCTTGCCGACCAGCGCCGGGTCCAGATCCCTGCTGTTGAACAAACGGTAGGCCGTGAACGAGCCGATCAGCTTCAGCTCACGCGTGGCGTTCGCCACCGCTTCGATCTCGATGCCGCGCGAGGTCACCTCGCCGGTCTGGTTCTGCAAGGTCGTGAAAACCGGATCGGTCGTTGCCACATGCTGACGTTTCAAGTCGAACACCGAAGCGGTGAAGTAGCCGTCAAATCCCCGCGGCGCGACCTTCACGCCGATTTCCGTCTGTTGGCCGGTCTCCGGCAGGAACAGCTGGTTTTGCGCGTTGAGGCCGATGATCGGATTGTAGCTCGTGGCGTAGGACACATAGGGCGCGATGCCGTTGTCGAAATTGTAGATCAGCCCGGCGCGCCCGCTGAACCTGCTGTCGTCGCGGCTGGCAAGCGTGGCGCCGGTATCACGGGCAGCCTGCGTCGTCTCGACCCAATCGTTGCGGCCGCTCAGCACCAGCGTGAAGTTGCCGAGCTTCATCTGGTCCTGAAGATAGGTGCCGGCCTGCTTCTGCGTGATCTGGAAGTTGCGGAACGGTGCGCCCGTCAACGGAATGTCAAACCCGTAGGCGGGATTGAAGACGTTGATCGAAGGGACGGTGCCGAAGTTGAAAGCCTGATAATCGTCGATCTGGTAGCCCTTCAAATCGACCCCGAACAGCATCGTATGCCGCACCGCGCCGGTGTTGAAGCGGTACTCCAGCTGATTGTCGAGATTGGCCTGGTTGGCGGTGTTCTTCGCATACCAATTATAGCGACCGAGACTGGCCGTGTTGATGTCAGCCCAATTATTGCCGACATAGCCGCGATAGGTCACATCGACATGGGCAAAGCGCGCATTCTGCCGGAACGTCAAATCGTCGGTGAGATTGCGCTCGAACTGATAGCCCAGCATCTCCTGCTCGCGCGTGAACTTGTCGACGCTGGGATCGCCAGCGAAAAAGCTGGTCGGGATCTTGCCGAACCGAGCGTTGATCACGTGCCCTCATAGGGCAGGAAGTTGATGCCACGGGTTTCCTGCCGGGAAGCTGAAGCCAGTACCGTGAACCTCGTGTCGGCGTCCGGCTTCCAGGTCACCGACGGCGCGATGAAGTAGTTGTTGTCCGGCGTGAAATTGACCTGCGTGGGGCCGTTCTGGACCTGACCGACGACGCGGTAGAACAGCTTGCCGTTCTCGTGGCTCGTTGCGACCGGACCGCCAACATCGAAGCCGACATAGGCGTTGCCGAAATTGTTGACGCCGGTCTCGATGAAACGGACGGGCTCCGCCGGCGGCATCTTGCTGATGACGTTGACGATGCCGCTCGGGCTCGATCCGCCATAGAGCACGGCCGATGGACCGCGCAGCACCTCGACGCGCTCCATGTTGGGCGTCTGGAGCTTCCAGCTCGCATAGGAGGTGTAGAACAGCTGCATGCCGTCGAGAAACAGTCCGACGTCGTCGGACTTAAAGCCGCGGATCAGCCACCAGTCGTTGCGCGTGTCCGCGCCGAAGGTCCCGGCGCGGACTCCAGCAGTATAGCGCAGGACCTCGTCGAGCTTGTTCGCCTTCTGGTCGCGAATCTGCTCCGCGCCGATCACCGACACCGCCTGCGGCGTCTCCATGATCGGCGTGTTGGTCTTGGTGCCGGACGAGCTGCGGCCGGCGACGTAGCCGTGCACCGGGCCGAGCGGGGTCTCGACGAAACCGACATTGCGCGGCGGCTGCGGCCTGTTTCGGTTGGCGGTCTGCTGGGACGATCGCGGCGCACGGCGCTGCACGGAGATGGCTCGTCGGCGCGCTTCGGCGCGGCGACGGTCACCGACGGAATGTTCTGCGCGCCAATCATCTGCGCAGGAGATTGTGCAAGCGATGCCTGCGGCAGCAAAACCCAAGCGGATGCGGTCGCCAACATGGCCGATCGCAGCATTCCAAGACTGTTCACGCGCAACCCCAAAACTGCGTGTTCTGATGGCACATGCTGTCGGCCCATGACGGCATGCGCTTGCGGTGACGCTTAGGGCAGCGCGCGCGAATTCCCTAATTGAAAGCCTCTTAGAAGGAGTCTTAGAAAGAGTCTTGGAAAGGGTCTTGGAAGCGATCCAACATGTTCCCGGATCGCCGAAACGTCAGCGCGAAATCTTCTCGCTCTCGAGCATCTCGGCGGCGATTGCCGTCAATTGATCGACCTGCTGCAGCAGCGTCTCGAACTCGGCTTCGCTCAAATGTTCGCGCAAACGCCGATTGCGCTCCTGCGCACCGGCGACGATCGCATCATGCGCCGCGAGGCCCGTTGCGGTCAGCGAGACCAGCACCTCGCGGCTGTCCTTCGGGTTCGCCGATTTCGCGATCAGCTTGCGCGACACGAGTTCCGCAAGCGCGCGGCTGATCTGCCCCTTGTCCTGGCCGACGGCTTCCGCGAGCCGCGCCACGCTCATCGGCGGCCGCCGGCCAAGCGAGGCGACCAGGCCGAACTCGACCGATGACAATCCGGCGAGACGCTTGTAGCGCAGGAGGGCGCCGCGCTTGAGCAAATTGGCCAGCACCATCAGCCGCGACGACAGCATGACGGTGATCGGCGCCAGCGACTGACTTTCGTCCGCATCGGACGATGTGCGCCCGTCCCTGCCTGATGTCTGGCTCATGGTCCACCTCTGCCAAGAAAGCCGCGGCGTGCCAAGTCTTGGTAGCGCGACCTCCCCAGCCTGATCCGAATGCGATCAAGAGGCATTTGGAAATCGTTGACATTGTCATCGATCTAATCTTCACTTGGTACAAGGCATCAAAAAAGCCCGGCCGGTACGGCCGACTGCGGGAGGACCAGCATGACCATCACCCAGCGGGATCGCGATCTCGGCACGGCCTATGCGATGAAGCCCGCGCACACCCGCACCGAGCTCACGTCGGTCATGCGCGGCACGCCGATGGGCGAACTGCTCCGCCGCTACTGGCATCCGGTCGGGCTCATCAGAGACGCAACCGACACTCCGAAGAAGGTCCGCGCGCTCGGCGAGGATCTAGTGCTGTTCCGCGACAAGCACGGCCGCGCCGGCCTGCTGCACGCCCGCTGCTGCCACCGCGGCACCACGCTCTATTATGGCAAGGTCGAGGAGGACGGCATCCGCTGCTGCTATCACGGCTGGAAGTTCGACACCGAGGGCCATTGCCTGGAGCAGCCCTGCGAGCCCGATGGCGGCCAGTTCAAGGACAAGGTGCGCCAGCCCTGGTATCCGGTCGAGGAGCGCTACGGGCTGATCTTCGCCTATATGGGCCCGGCCGAGAAACGCCCGGTGCTGCCGGCCTATGAGTGCTTGGAGACCATGGACGGCGAGTTCGTCGACGCCGACGATTCCTCGATCGGCGGCGGTGGTCCCGCGATCATCCCCTGCAACTGGCTCCAGCATTTCGAGAACGTGGTCGATCCCTACCACGTGCCGGTGCTGCACGGCTCGTTCTCGGGTCCGCAATTCACCAACATGATGGCATCGATGCCGGAGGTGACGTTCGACAAGACGCCGCGCGGGATCGCCGTGCGCTCGATCCGCAAGCAGGATGACGGCAAGGTGTTTTACCGCGTCACCGAGGCGGCGCTCCCCACCTTGCGCGTCGTGCCAAACCCGCGCGTGGCGCAATTCGCCCGCGTCGAGTCGATCGGCTGGACGCTGCCGATCGACGACACCTCGTTCCGCATCTACGTCGCCGGCCGCGTCAAGAACGCCGGCGACATCGGTCGCATGCGCTCGAAATTCAACGGCAAATTCTGGTGGGACATGACCGAGGAAGAACATCAGCGATTTCCGGGCGATTACGAAGCCCAGGTCGGCCAAGGACCGCAGACCATCCATTCCGAGGAGCATTTCGGCCAGAGCGACCGCGGCATCCTCATGATCCGACGCATGCTGAGCGACCAGCTCGAGGCGATGGAAGCAGGCCGCGATCCGATCGGAATCTCGTTCGATGCAAGCGCGCCTCCCGTCGAATTCGAAGCGGGGAATTACATCCGCGAAGGCTGACCTGCCAGCCCCAATCAGGGCTGGACCGACAACGATAACAAAGACTAATTGGGGGAAGCGATGGTCGATGTGACGTCACAAATGTCGGTGCAAACGGCCGCGACGGCAAAACCCTCGGCGCGGCGCTATTACGTGCTAGGCCTGCTTACGATCATCTACGCGCTGAACTTCCTCGACCGCACGATCTTCAACGTGCTGATCGAGCCGATCAAGAAGGAGTTTCAGCTCAGCGATACCATGATGGGCCTGCTCGCGGGCTTCGGCTTCGCGCTGTTCTACTCCCTGCTCGGCATCCCCATCGCGCGCGTCGCCGACCGGCTCAACCGGCGCAACATCGTCGCCGCCGCCTTCGCGTTCTGGAGCGCGATGACGGCGTTGTGCGGCGCCGCTTCGAGCGTCACCTCGTTGGCGCTGGCGAGGATCGGCGTCGGCATCGGCGAATCCGCAGGCTCGCCCGCCTCGCAATCGATCGTGGCCGACCTCTTCGCCAAGAACGAGCGTCCGCGCGCGCTCGGCATCTACGCCGTCGGCACCTATCTCGGCGTATTCCTCGGCTATTTCGTGGGCGGGTACGTCAACCAGCACTATGGCTGGCGGATGGCGTTCTACGTTGCGGGCCTGCCCGGCATCCTGCTTGCTGTTGTCCTGTGGCTGACGATCTCCGAGCCGAAGCGCGGCGCCATGCAGGAGAATTTCGTGCCCGAGCCGCTCGGGCCGACGCTGCGCTTCCTGGCCTCGCAGCGAAGCTTCATCATCGTGCTGATCGGCTTCTGTCTCACCACTTACACGAACTATGCGACCGCGGCGTGGATCCCGCCGTTCCTGGCGCGTGTGCACCATCTGTCGAGCGCGGAGATCGGCACCTATGCCGGCACCTTCAAGGGTCTCGCCGGCATGGCCGGCACCCTGCTCGGCGGCTTCGTGGTGGCGCAGATCAGCCGCCGCGACGACCGCTGGAAGCTGTGGGCGCCCGCCATCACCTCGGGCCTTGCCGGCCCGGTGTTCGCGCTGTGCATGCTGACGCAGGACTTTGCGCTGATGGTGGCCACGCTGGCGCTGACCTCGTTCCTGGTCGGCTTCCATCTCGGACCGATCTTCGCGATCGCGCAGACGGTCGCCAAGCCGAGCATGCGGGCGCTGGCCTCCGCCCTGATCGCGCTCACTGCCACCTGCTTCGGCCAGGGCCTCGGCCCGCTCGCCGTGGGCGTGGTCAACGATGCCCTGAAGGGCGCTTACGGCGCCGACGCGGTGCGCTATTCCCTGCTCTCGGCGGCGGTCACGACCACGCTGGGGGCACTCCTGTTCGTCTGGGCGGCGCGCTCGATCCGGGACGATATCGGCCGGGCGGCCGCCTGACGCCGGTACAGGCCGCAAGCCCGGCGAAACCAACCGGGCGCATTAATGAAACCATTTTGCGGAACCCGCGAAACCATCCGGAAACAGACGGTCTTTACAAGACGAGCCATAGACGGCGGCAAAGCCCGTCGGGAGGCTCAGATGAACCACTCTATCCACTCTGCTGATCGTGCGACCCACCTGAAGATCGTGGTGGTGGCGCTGGTGGCCGGAATTACAGTGGCCGGCTTCGGGATCGCAGCCCGCACAAATGCCGATTACAGCCAGACCGCCCAGTCCGCCCATGTGATCAAGGCCGGCAAGCCGGTCGTGGTAACCAGCGCCGGGACGTCGGAGATCCGCTGACACCGCCCCGCTCCGGGCTGACAGAGGCCGCCGCATGGCGGCCTTTTTCGTTTTCCAGAGCAATGCTTAGCCGGGATGTGCCGACGAAGCGCAACATCCTTGACTTCACCCAGCCCCGCCTTTAAGTCCCCCCTCGTTCCGCGCGCTGTCAGCGAACCACGCGGGAGTAGCTCAGTTGGTTAGAGCGCCGGCCTGTCACGCCGGAGGTCGCGGGTTCGAGCCCCGTCTCTCGCGCCATTTTGGCAATTCCTTCATAGCCTTAGAACAAACTTCTACACGCCTTTCGCTGCTGTGACGGCGATCGCCGGCATCCGTCGAGAACTTGCGCCATAGTCAGCCGAAGCCCGAATCGTCTAGGCCTTGCAGGACTTGGAGGGATCCCCACCCTTTACCGCCTTTTCCGGGGCCCCTGTGATTGAGGAGGCCAGATATGGCTAAGAAGGATTCCACGAAGAAGCCTGCCGCGCCCGCCACCATCACGCTCAAGCACCTCGCCGCCGACATTGCGGAGAGCCAGGACCTGTCGAAGAAGCGCGCCGAGGCCGTTCTGACCGACATGGTCGAACTCATCACCAAGCACCTGAAGAAGGGCGACCGCGTCCGCATCGTCGGCCTTGGCATCCTTCAGGTCCGCAAGCGCGCCGCCCGCACCGGCCGCAATCCCGCCACGGGCGAGCCGATCCACATCAAAGCCACCAAGAAGGTCGCCTTCCGCCCCGTCAAGGAACTAAAAGAGGCGATCTGACCACTCACGTTTCGTTAAGCTTGATCAGCCTCCTCCGGCCTCACCGCACCCTGCTTTTCTGGTATACCGCCTCTCTCCCCTGACCCGGCGGTTTGACCAGAAATGTCCTCCCTCACCTTTTCGCATACCGTGACCGAGCGCTTCCTGCGCTACGTCACCATCGACACCCAATCCGATCCGGAATCCCCGGCCTCGCCATCGACCGAGAAACAGAAAGATCTCGGCCGTGTGCTCGCCGCCGAGCTCAGGGAGATGGGCGTCGAGGACGCTCATCTCGATGATTACGGCTACGTCTATGGAACGATCCCGGCGAACACGACCAAGAAGGTGCCCGTGATCTGCTTCTGCTCGCACATGGACACTTCGCCCGACGTCACCGGCAACGACGTCAAGCCGCAGATGGTGAAGAACTATCGCGGCGGCGACATCACGCTGCCGGGCGATACCAGCCAGGTGATCCGCTTCGCCGAGCATCCGGCGCTGAAGAACCAGATCGGCAGCGACATCATCACCACCGACGGCACCACGCTGCTCGGTGCCGACAACAAGGCCGGCGTGGCTGAGATCATGGATGCCGCGCATTTCTTCATCAACAACCCGCAAGTGAAGCACGGCACCATCAAGATCCTGTTCACGCCGGACGAGGAGATCGGCCGCGGCGTCGACAATGTCGACATCAAGAAGCTCGGCGCTGATTTCGGCTACACCATGGACGGCGAGAGCGCGGGTAGCGTCGAGGACGAGACCTTCTCGGCGGACGGCGCCACCATCACCATCAACGGCGTCAGCGCCCATCCCGGCTATGCCAAGGGCAAGATGGAGCACGCCATCAAGATCGCCGCCGCCATCGTCGAGCGCCTGCCCCGGGAAGGCTGCTCGCCCGAGACGACATCAGGCAAGCAGGGTTTTCTGCATCCGATCGGGATCGAGGGTGCGCTGGAGCAGGCTACGCTCTCCTTCATTGTGCGCGACTTCACCGAGGAAGGGCTGAAGGAGAAGGAGATCCTGCTCGAGAACATCGTCAAGGACGTGATGAAGGATTTTCCGCGCTCGACTTACACATTCGAGGTGCGGGAGCAGTACCGCAACATGAAGCAGGTGATCGATCGCCACCCGCACATTCTTGAATACGCCATCGAAGCGATCCGCCGCGCCGGCCTGCGCCCGATGCGCACCGCGATCCGCGGCGGCACCGACGGCTCCCGCCTGTCCTTCATGGGACTGCCCTGCCCCAACATCTTCGCCGGCGAGCACGCATTTCACTCCCGGCTCGAATGGGTCAGCCGGCAGGACATGGAGAAGGCGGTGCAGACGATCGTCCATCTCGCTATGATCTGGGAGGAGAAGGCTTAGGCCTCTCGTCAAAAGGCAATATGGCCGGGATCGCTCCCGGCCATCGTCCTGCACGTTACGGCACCCGCATCGCACGCGGAGAGCGATGGAAGCGGTTGGAGCTCGCCATCCAGTTCGGGAGCGGCGCGCCGTCGCGATGCCGGCCACCGGCAACAGCCGCAGCCCAGGCCACCGCAGCGCCGATCAGGGTTGCTGCCGCAACGGAGAAGGCGACGATGATGGAGTTACGCCGCCCCCGATTGATGGCCGTCCTTGAATCCGCGATCAGCGTGTCGACCCGTCGCTCCGAGTCGGGTGCTGCAAGTCCCGTCAACGCGGCCACCTGCTGCACGAGGTAGGCCCGGTCATCGGTGCTGACGCCGCTGTGGCTCGACGACGTCATCAGGATGCGTCCCGCTTCGGCACGAGGTTCCCTGAGGTCGGTGTTGGGGGGCCGCCGCGCTGCGCGAAACAGCTTATCCAGCTCGTAGCTCAACAGAGGCTCGGCGGCGGAGGTACTGCTCGCCGAACTGCGCATCGGCGAGCGGTCAATCGCAGCTGCGCCGAGCATCGCGAGCAGAGCGGCACCAAGCAGCACGGCGAGCGCCCAGGACATCAGGCCATGCAGCCCGTCCCGCCGTTCGCCCTCGTCTTCGATCGTTGTGACCGCCGGGGCTGGTCGCGTCGTCCGGCCGGCGATATAGCCGCCGAAGCCGAAGCTGATAATCGCCTGGATGATCAGATACAGCCCCGACAGCAAAGCCAGCGCCGCCGATGCATCGCGCCATGTCGGCGAGGCTGAACTGACGCCCAGGCCGACGGCGACTCCAAAGCCGACCAGGATGAACGACATTGCTCCGGCAGCCAAAGCGCCTGCGATCACCGAGCTCCACTGGATGATGCGCCTTTCATCGGCAGCGACGCCGCCGCCTTCCACGATGTCTTCCCGTATGAGAGTTTCCATGGTCATCGCCGCTCTCTCAGCGCAAGCCGAAGAACGACAAGATCGCCATGACCACCACGATCAAGCCGATGAGATAAATCAATCCGTCCATGGTCCGTCCTCCTCAATTTCTCCTCGTCGCTAATCACAATGAACAAGGAACGTTCCAAATTGGACCGAGCCCGCGGGAACGAACCCGCGCGATGCGGATTATCTGTCCAAGTCCCAAGGATGAAGTTTGTGAGCACGAAAGCCTCAGCCGGTAAGTCCCGGCTGGGGCTTTCTTTTTGTGCGCCGGTTCCTGTCCTATGTTAACGACGCCGGCTCTCGGATCATCAAGGATGCGCTCGGGGCGGGAACTCCGGATCGGGAGAGCCGCGTGGATCGCAGAACCGCGTGCCTTCATCAGGCAGATGCATTCCGGGAAAAGGCGATCGCCGATCCCGAGCACCACGACCAGTGGATCGATGAAGCCATCAAATGGCTGGAACGGGCCATGGAAGCGGGCTGCCGCGCCGTCGTCACGGTCGAAGGCGGCGATATGCCGAACGTGGCACGCGGAGCGGCAGCCGATGCTCGGCTGAGCTAGATCACACACCAATGAGAAGAGCTGCCGTCTTCGCGAGCGCTGCGGCAATTGTTCCCGGAACGTAACAATGTTGCGGGTCGACACTGTTCCCAACGCCATGCTAGGCCGGGCGCAGACCGCAACCAGAGTGACGTCGTGCTCGCGAACCGCCAGCCCTCAGGATCATGCCGGCCGCGCAACTGGCGCGGGCTGCTGTCTGTGCTGATCGCGGTCGTCTACCTGCTCGCGGGAGCGCTGCATGGCCTGCACGACATCGACGTCACCACGCCCGGTGGCAGCTCGGAGATCAGCGCGGTGCTTGACGGCTCGGCGGATCACAACGACCACAAGGCCATCGGCGGGCATCATTGCCATGGCTGCTTCTCGGTGACGGTGGCGCAGCCGACGCCACCGGCCGGATCGATCGGGCTCGTGTCCGCATCGCGCCCGCAACGCGCACCCCGGCTCGCCGGCATTGTTCCCGACACCGACTCCCCGCCTCCCAAACATATGGCCTGAACGGATTGGTCGGGCGCCACGAGCGTCCATTCGGTTCATCCTCACAGGTCGGTTTCATGTTTTTCAGGGGAATGGCCGCGCGCCTGGCGTGCGCGGCAGCGTGTCTGATTGCCGGATCGGCGCTTGCGCCATCTCACGCCCAGACTCTGACGATGCGGAGCGCGCTTTCGCGCGCGCTAGCCGCGAGCCCGCGGCTGACCGCGGCGGAGCGCGATGTCGGCATCGCCACGGGCCAGCGCATCCAGGCAGGTGCGCTTCTCAATCCGGAACTGACCTACGAACAGGACAATTCGTTCGGGTCCGGCATCTATCGCGGCACACGATCGGCCGAGACCACGCTCCAGATCAGCCAGGCCTTCGAGCTGTTCGGCAAGCGCGACGCGCGGATTGCAGCTGGCGTCGCCGGCATCGAGGTCGCCGCGATCCAGCGCAAAGCCGTCAGGCTGGAGGTGCTGTCGGAGACCGCGATCGCCTTCCTCAGCGTGCTCGGCGCACAGCGGCGCATCCAGATCCTCGACGAGCAGATCACCGCCATCGACCGGCTGACGCCGCTTTTGCGCCGACGCGTCGAGGCCGGCGCCTCCTCGCCGGCCGAGACCGGCCGTGCGGAGGTGGCGTCCGCACTGGTGAAGGCCGACCGCGAGCGCTTCAAGGCGACGCTGGCCAGCGCCCGGCGCGAGCTTGCGGTCCTGATGGGCGACGCGGCACCGAAATTCGGCGAGGTCTCCGGCCGGCTCGACACCATGGGACGGCCCCCGACATTCCAGTCGGTCGTCGCCGCGATCGATGCCAATCCGCAGCTGGTGCGCTGGACCGCGATCTATGCCCAGCGCAACGCCGAGCTGTTGCTGGCGCGGCTGCGGCCCTATCCCGACGTGCGGATCGCCGCCGGCTGGCGCCATTTCAACGAGACCAACGACGACGCGGCGCGCCTCACCGTCTCGGTGCCGATCCCCGTGTTCGACCAGAACCAGGGCAATATCCTTTCGGCCCAGGAAAGCCTCGCCAAGACCAAGGCCGAGCGCGAGGCCAACCGCAACACGCTGATCGTGGTCGCCGGCCGCGCCTACGACTCGCTCCAGGGCTCGCTGCGCGAGCTCGCGGTGCTGCGCGAGAGCGCCATTCCCAAGGCCACCGAAGCCTCGGACGCCATCGCGCAAGGCTACGGCCAGGGCCGCTTCAGCCTGCTCGAAGTGCTCGATGCCCAGGCCAGCGTCACCCAGGCGCGGCTGCGCGAGCAGGAGGCGCTGCAGAATTTCCACGCGGGGGTGGCGACCATCGAAGGGCTCGTCGGCAATCCCTTTACGCTGGCGCGGGAGAGCGCACGATGAAGACGTCCTCCACCATCCTCGTCGCATTCGTTGCCGCCGCACTTGGCGTCGCACTTGGCGCTTACGGCTTTTCCCTGCTCGGCCCGGCCAGGGTCGAGCATGCCGAACACGCCGCGGACAAGAAGCCGGAGAAGCCGAACGACCATGTCGAGCAGGACGAGCACGGCGCCGACCGGATCCGCATCTCCGACGTCAAGCTCGCCGCCGCAGGCGTGACGCTGGCGGAAGCCGCGAGCGTCACGCTGACCGACACGCTCGCCTTCAACGGCATCCTGCGCGCCAACCAGGAAGCCGTGGTGCAGGTGACGCCGCGCTTTCCGGGCGTCGCCAAATCGATCCAGAAGCGCATCGGCGACGAGGTCGGCAAGGACGATCTGCTCGCCGCGATCGAGAGCAACCAGAGTCTCACCGTCTACGAGCTCAAGGCGCCGCTTGCCGGCACCGTCATCGAGCGGCAGATTTCGCTCGGCGAATACGCCTCCGAGCAGAAGCCGGCCTTCGTCGTCGCCGACCTCTCCACTATCTGGGTCGATCTGTCGATCTATCGCCAGGATCTGCGGCGCGTTCGTCTCAACGACGAGGTGCTGATCGATCCCGACGACGGCCGCGGCGAGATCAAGGGCACGATCGCCTACATGGCCCCGATCGGCTCGAGCGAGACCCAGACGGCGCTGGCGCGCGTGGTGCTGCCAAATCCGGACGGGCGCTTGCGTCCCGGCCTGTTTGTCACGGCACGGCTGATCCTCGCCGCCCGCAACGTCGCGGTCGCGGTGCGCAAAAGCGCGATCCAGACGCTGGAGAACAGGACTATCGTGTTCGTTCGTGAGGACGGCGACAAGATCGAGGCGCGCCCGGTGGAGCTTGGCGATTCCGACCCGCGCCATGTCGAGATCAAGGCCGGTCTATCGGCCGGCGAGCATTACGTCGCGGAAAACAGCTTCGTCGTGAAGGCGGAGATGGGCAAGGGCGAGGCCGAGCATGATTGAGCGTCTCATCGCGGTCTCGCTGCAGCAGCGCTGGCTGGTCCTGCTGCTCGCGCTCGGCGCCGTCGCTTTCGGAGCGTGGAATTTCCAACGCCTTCCGATCGACGCCGTGCCTGACATCACCAACGTCCAGGTCCAGATCAACACCCGCGCCCCCGGCTATTCGCCGCTGGAAACCGAGCAGCGCATCACCTTCCCGGTCGAGACCGCGATGGGCGGGCTGCCCAAGCTCGACTACACGCGCTCGCTGTCGCGCTACGGCCTGAGTCAGGTGACCGTCGTCTTCAAGGACGGCACCGACATCTATTTTGCCCGCCAGCTCGTCGGCGAACGGATCCAGCAGGTGAAGGACCAGCTTCCGGCCGGCGTCGAGGTCGCGATGGGACCGGTCTCGACCGGGCTCGGCGAAATCTTCATGTACACCGTCGAGGCCAAGGCGGGCGCGAAGACGCAAGGCGGCCACGACTATTCGCTGACCGACTTGCGGACCGTGCAGGACTGGATCATCAAGCCGCAGCTTCGCAACGTGCCGGGGGTGATCGAGGTCAACACCATCGGCGGCTTCGAGCGGCAATTCCATGTGCTCCCCGATCCCGGCAAGCTGATGGCCTACCGGCTCGGCTTTCGCGACGTCATGACGGCGCTCGCCGCCAACAATGCCGATGTCGGCGCCGGCTATATCGAGCGCAACGGCGAGCAATATCTGGTTCGCTCGCCGGGCCAGGTCGGCAATGTCGGCGAAATCAGGGACATCGTCATCGGCTCGCGCGGCGGCAATCCCGTCAGGATCAGGGATATCGCGACCGTCACCGAAGGCCGCGATTTGCGCACGGGAGCCGCAACGCGCGATGGCGAGGAAACCGTGCTCGGCACCGCCATGCTTTTGATCGGCGAGAACAGCCGCACCGTGGCGCGCCGTGTCGCGGCCCGGCTGGAGGATATCGCCAAATCGCTGCCCGACGGCGTCGTGACGCGGACCGTCTACGACCGCACCGATCTGGTCGAAGCCACCATCCGCACCGTCGAGAGCAATCTGCTGGAAGGCGCGGCCCTGGTCGTGGCCGTGCTGTTCCTGATCCTCGGCAACATCCGCGCCGCGCTGGTGGTGGCTTGCGTCATTCCGCTGTCCATGGCCATGACGGTCACCGGCATGGTCGAGGCCAAGGTCAGCGCGAACCTGATGAGCCTGGGTGCAATCGATTTCGGCATCATCGTCGACGGCGCCGTGATCATCGTCGAGAACTGCCTGCGCATGCTGGCCGAGGTCCAGCGCGAGAAAGGCGGCCTGCTCACGATCTCCGAACGGCTGCGCGCGATCCGGAGTGGGTCGAGCGAGGTGATCAAGCCGAGCCTGTTCGGAACGCTGATCATCGCAGTGGTCTACCTGCCGGTGCTGACGCTGACCGGCGTCGAGGGCAAGATGTTCACGCCGATGGCCCTGACGGTGCTGATGGCCCTGGGCGCCGCGGTGCTGTTCTCCATCACCTTCGTGCCGGCGGCGGTTGCCATCTTCGTCACCGGCAAGGTGTCCGAACACGAAAACCTGTTCATGCGGCTGGCGAAGCGCGCCTATCTCCCCGTGCTCCGGCTGGCGATCGACCATCGCCTCGGCGTCGCAATCATGGCCGCCATCATCGTGGTCGCAAGCTGCGTTGCCGCCGCGCGCATGGGCGGCGAGTTCATCCCGAGCCTGGACGAAGGCGACGTCGCGCTGGCCTCGATCCGGATTCCCGGCACCAGCCTGACCCAGTCGCTGGACCTGCAAAAGGCGCTGGAAAAGCGCGTCAAGCAGATTCCGGAGGTGAAGGAGTTCTTCACCCGCATCGGCACCGCCGAGATCGCAACCGACCCGATGTCGCCGGCACAGACCGACGGCTACATCATGCTGAAGCCGCGCGCCGGATGGCCCGACCCTGGCAGCTCCAAGGCCGAGGTGATCGAGGCCATCGCCCGTGCCGCTGACGACATCCCCGGCAGCGCCTATGAGATCTCCCAGCCGATCCAGTTCCGCGTCAACGAGTTGATCTCCGGCGTGCGAAGCGACGTCGGCGTCAAGATCTTCGGCGACGACCTCGAGATCCTGCAAGGCGCGGCAAAACAGGTCGAAGCCGCGATCCGCGGCATCCGCGGCGCCAGCGACGTCAAGATCGAGCAGGTCTCGGGCCTGCCGATCCTCACCGTCCGCCTCGACCGCCAGGCGCTCGCCCGGTATGGGCTCAGCATCAGCGAGGTGCAGGGCATCGTCGAGATCGCGGTCGGCGGCAAGTCGGCCGGCAAGCTGTTCGAGGGCGACCGCCGCTTCGACATCGTCGTGCGCCTGCCGGAACATCTGCGCGGCGATCTCGAGGTCATCCGGGCGATCCCGATCCCGCTGCCGCCGGGTGAGGAAGCAGCAATCGGCGCGCCAATCCGGACCGCATTGCCCGCCCCTCCCCTTGCCCAGATGCGCTATGTGCCGCTGTCGTCGGTCGCAACCGTCGAAGCGACGCCTGGCCCGAACCAGATCAGCCGCGAGAACGGCAAGCGGCGCATTGTGGTCACCGCCAATGTCCGCGCGCGCGATCTCGGCTCCTTCGTCACCGAGGCCGAGGCAGCCGTCGCGGAGAAGGTCAAGCTGCCGCCGGGCTACTGGATCGGCTGGGGCGGACAGTTCGAGCAATTGGTCTCCGCCACCAAGCGGCTGACGCTCGTGGTGCCGTTGGCGCTGCTGCTGGTCTTCCTGCTGCTGTTCATGGGCATGGGATCGGCGGCTGATGCGGCGCTCGTGTTCTCCGGCGTGCCGCTGGCACTGACCGGCGGCGTCATGGCGCTGCTGCTGCGCGGTATTCCGCTGTCCATCAGCGCCGGCGTCGGCTTCATCGCACTGTCGGGCGTCGCTGTCCTCAACGGGCTCGTCATCATCGCCTTCATCGAGCGGCTGCGCAGCGAGGGCCAACCCGTTACCGACGCGGTGCGCGAGGGCGCGCTGACACGCCTGCGTCCGGTGCTGATGACGGCGCTGGTCGCGTCCCTCGGCTTCGTGCCGATGGCTCTTGCCACCGGGGCCGGCGCCGAGGTGCAGCGGCCGCTTGCGACCGTGGTGATCGGCGGTATCATCTCCTCAACCGTGCTGACGCTGCTGGTGCTGCCGGCGCTCTACGTGCTGTTCCGCCGTGACGGGGCTGCCGAAACGCCTACAATGGCGCCTGATTTGGCAGCGTCCAGGGAGCGATAGAGGTGGGCAGCCACGACCATCACGGCCATCATCACGATGATCATAGCCACGGCCATGATCACGATCATGGTGGCCACGCCCATGCCCATGCGCCCGCCAGTTTCGGCAAGGCGTTCGCAATCGGCATCTCACTCAACACCGCGCTGGTCGCGGCGGAGGCCGTCTACGGCTATATCGGCAACTCCACGGCTCTGCTTGCGGATGCCGGCCATAATCTTAGCGACGTGCTCGGCCTGGTCGTGGCCTGGTGCGCGTCGATCGCGGCGCGGCGCGCGCCCAGCGGCCGCTTCACCTATGGCCTGCGCGCCTCCACCATCCTGGCGGCGCTGGCGAACGCGGTGTTCCTGCTGGTCGCAACCGGCGCGATCGGCTGGGAAGCGATTTTGCGCCTGCGGGAGCCGGAGCCGGTCGCCGGCATCACCGTGATGGTGGTCGCCGGCATCGGCATCCTCATCAACGGTTTTACCGCCATGTTGTTCGCGCGCGGTCGCAAGGACGACATCAACATCGAAGGCGCCTATCTGCACATGGCGGCCGACGCCGCGGTCTCGCTCGGCGTCGTCATCTCGGCGGCGCTGATCATCTGGACCGGCTGGCTCTGGCTCGATCCCGTCACCAGCCTCGTCATCTGCGCCACCATCCTCTGGAGCACCACCAGCCTGCTCCGTGGCTCCATCGACATGTCGATGGCGGCGGCGCCCAGGGGCACCGACATTGCCGCGATCAAGATCCTTCTGCTGGAGCGGCCCGGTGTCACTGCGATCCACGATCTCCACGTCTGGCCGATCTCGACCACCGAGACGGCGCTGACCTGCCACCTTGTCATGCCCACCGGCGCCGGCGATGCCTTCCTGATGGAGACGGCGCAGATGCTGAAGCGCTCCCACCGCATCGGCCACACCACGCTTCAGATCGAGACGCATCCGGACAATGGCTGCGCGCTGGCGCCGGATGACGTGGTGTGAGGTAGTTGCGTTGCTGCGTCCCCATCGTCATTGCGAGGAGCGAAGCGACGAAGCAATCCAGACTGCCTCCGCGGAGAACGGTCTGGATTGCTTTGCTGCGCTCGCAATGATGGGGACAGAGCGACGCCTACGCCGCCTTCGCCGTCACGATCCAGATCGCGCCCTGGAGCGCCACGCTCTGACCCTTCAGGAACGGCGCGAGCGTCTCGCGGATCGAGGCTTTTGCCGCGGCATAGGTCTCCGGCGGATGCCCTTGCAGCGCGCGGCTCGCCGGGCCGATCTGGAGCGAGCCTTCGACCGCGGCATCGAGCCCGCCGCCAATCGCGACGTCCATCGCGAGATTGTGCGGCTCCATCGCGACGTCGATGAAGCCCGCGCCTTTCAGGATGCGCGTCACGCGCTCTTCGGAGGCGAAGGCGAACGGGCCCGGCTCCTCCGGCCCGACCGGCGGCATCTTGGGAACGTGCTTGTAGACCGCCATAAGCGGCGCCATCATCCACGGATTTTCCTTCGGCTCGCGCCAGCAGGCAAACGCCAACCGTCCCGTCGGCTTCAGCGCGCGGCGGAGATTGGTGAAAGACGCGATGGGATCGGCGAAGAACATCACGCCGAACCGCGAGGCCAACAGGTCAAAGCTCGCCGGCTCGAACGGATGCACCGTCGCATCGGCCAGCACGAAATCGAGCGGCAGGCCTTTTGGCGCAAACGCGCGCGCCTGCGACAGCATCGGCTCGGAGACGTCGAGCCCGAGCGCAAAGCCATCAGGCGCGACAGCCTTCGCGAACGCGAACGTCGTCGCACCGGAGCCACAGCCGATGTCGAGGACGCGCTCGCCCGGCTTCGGCCTGGCGCGGGCGATCAGCACGTCGGCAATGGGTCCCAGCAGGCTCTCCTGCGCCGCATGGCGATCGGCCCAGCGCTGCCCGCTGGGGCCATTCCAGTAGGCGATCTGATCGGCGTTCTGCTCGTGTCCGCTTGGTTGTTGCATCAGGGCCTCTGTGGCTCGATATCGCCCGCCTGCGCCTATCGGCTTCGGCGCGGCAGCCTTCGTTCGCTTCGCGCCAATAACGTGTGAGGCTGGCTCGCCGAGCCGAAGCTCGCGAAGCGAGCAAAGGCTGGTGGGCGGTGAGAGATTCGAACTCCCGACCCTCTCGGTGTAAACGAGATGCTCTAACCAGCTGAGCTAACCGCCCCTCGCCGCTTCTTTATCCCTACCGGCCCCGAACGGGCAAGCGCGGAACGCCAATTCCAGGGCCTCAATCCTGTGGCCGGCCCGGCAGCAGCGGCACCGCGTCGATCCACACCGCCGCCGACTGGCACCAGATCTGCCTGACGGGCCGCAATTTGTCGCGCTGGCGGATGCTGCCCCAGCGGATGCCCCAATCGTCCTCCTGGTCGCCGTCGCCGCTCGTGAACAGCGGGGAACCGCAGTCGGCGCAAAAGTGCTGGAAGCGCATCCGGCCGTTGTCGCCGCGCTTGCCGTAGATCCTGGGCGTGCCGGCAGTCAGGCGGACTTCGGCGCCCGAACAGACGGCCGTCACCCGGAAGGGCGAGCCGGTCAGTGTCTGGCAATCGGTGCAGTGGCAGACCGACACCGTCTCCGGGTCGATCTCGGCTTCAAAGGTAATCTCGCCGCAATGGCATTGCCCGTCGATGTGCATTGTCGTCATCCGCTGCCCAAAACAAAATGCCCCACAAAAAAACGGCGCCCGAAGGCGCCGTTTTATCATCTTTTTCGAGCTGCGATCTCAGTGAGCGGTCAGGCCGCCGGCGGCTTCGTCGCCGTCCGGCTTCACCGTCACCTTGGTGTCCTCTTCCCAGACGATCGGCACTGGCTTCTTGACCAGCGCCTTGGCGACGACGTCGTCGAGGCGCGAGACCGGGATGATCTCCATGCCGCCCTTGATCGCATCGGAAATCTCCGTGAGATCCTTGGCGTTGTCCTCAGGAATCAGCACCGTCTTGATGCCGCCGCGGGCAGCAGCCAGCAGCTTCTCCTTCAGGCCGCCGATCGGCAGCACGCGGCCGCGCAGCGTGATTTCGCCGGTCATCGCGACATCGTGGCGGACCGGGATGCCGGTCATGACCGAGATGATCGCGGTGGCCATCGCCACGCCCGCCGACGGACCGTCCTTCGGCGTCGCGCCTTCCGGCACGTGCACGTGGATGTCGCGCCGGTCGAACAGCGGCGGCTCGATGCCGTAGACGATCGCGCGCGAGCGGACATAGGACGCCGCCGCCGAGATCGATTCCTTCATCACGTCACGCAGATTGCCCGTGACCGTCATCTTGCCCTTGCCGGGCATCATGACGCCTTCGATCGTCAGCAACTCGCCGCCGACATCGGTCCAGGCAAGGCCGGTGACGATGCCGACCTGCGGCTCGCTCTCGATCTCACCGTAGCGGTACTTCGGCACGCCCAGAAGCTCTTCGAGAGTCTTCTCGGTGATCTTGACCGACTTCTTCTTGGAGATCATCAGCTCCTTCACCGCCTTGCGGGCGAGTGTGGAGAGCTCACGCTCCAAATTGCGCACGCCCGCTTCGCGGGTGTAGCGGCGGATCAGAAGCAGCAGCGCGTCGTCGTCGATCGAGAACTCCTTGGAGTCCAGGCCGTGCTTGGACACCGCGGTCGGGATCAAGTGCTTGCGCGCGATCTCGACCTTCTCGTTCTCGGTGTAGCCCGCGATCCGGATGATCTCCATGCGGTCCATCAGTGGTCCCGGAATATTGAGCGTATTCGCGGTCGTGATGAACATCACGTTGGACAGATCGTAGTCGACCTCGAGATAGTGGTCGTTGAAGGTCGCGTTCTGCTCGGGGTCGAGGACCTCGAGCAGCGCCGAGGACGGATCGCCGCGGAAATCGGCGCCCATCTTGTCGATCTCGTCCAGCAGGAACAGCGGATTGGACGACTTCGCCTTCCGCATCGACTGGATGATCTTGCCGGGCATCGAGCCGATATAGGTGCGGCGGTGCCCGCGGATCTCGGCCTCGTCGCGCACGCCACCGAGCGAGACGCGCACGAATTCGCGCCCCGTCGCCTTCGCGATCGACTTGCCGAGCGAGGTCTTGCCGACGCCGGGAGGGCCGACGAGGCACAGGATCGGGCCCGTCAGCTTGTTGGCGCGCGACTGTACGGCGAGATACTCGACGATGCGGTCCTTGACCTTCTCCAGCCCGTAGTGATCCGCATCCAGAACCGCCTGCGCGGCTTCCAGATCCTTCTTCACCTTGGACTTCTTGTTCCACGGAATCGACAGCAGCCAATCCAGATAGTTGCGCACGACGGTCGCTTCCGCGGACATCGGCGACATCTGGCGCAGCTTCTTCAATTCATGCTGCGCCTTCTCGCGCGCTTCCTTGGAGAGCTTGGTCTTGGAGATCTTCTCTTCGAGATCGGCGAGCTCGTCGCGACCGTCGTCGTCGCCGAGCTCCTTCTGGATCGCCTTCATCTGCTCGTTGAGATAGTACTCGCGCTGGGTCTTCTCCATCTGGCGCTTGACGCGCGAGCGGATGCGCTTCTCGACCTGGAGCACCGAGATCTCGCTCTCCATCAGGCCCAGCACCTTCTCCAGGCGCTGCGTGACCGACAGCGTCTCCAGGATGCCCTGGCGATCCGCGATCTTGACGGCGAGATGCGAGGCGACGGTGTCGGCGAGCTTGGCAAAATCGGTGATCGCCTGCACGACGCCGACGACCTCGGCCGAGATCTTCTTGTTGAGCTTCACGTAGCTCTCGAAGTCGGACACGACGGAGCGCGCCATGGCCTCCGCCTCGACCGACTTCGCATCGGTATCGGCGAGCGCAATCGCGGTCGCTTCGTAATAGTCGGCGCGATCGGTGTACTTCTGCACGCGCGCCCGCTCGAGCCCTTCGACCAGCACCTTCACAGTGCCGTCGGGAAGCTTCAAGAGCTGGAGCACGCTGGCAAGCGTACCGGTCTCGTAAATGGAATCGGGTGCCGGATCATCGTCGGACGCGTTCTTCTGGGTCGCGAGCATGATCAGCGCGTCGTTCTTCATCACCTCTTCGAGCGCGCGGATCGACTTCTCGCGGCCGACGAAGAGCGGAACGATCATGTGCGGGAAGACGACGATGTCGCGCAGGGGCAGCACGGGATAGGCGTGCGTTTCGCCATGGACGATGGTTGGCCTGGGTTTTGGATTGGTCATGGCCTTTTCCTTTTGCTTTGCCCCCTTGCACGCAGCCCGCCATGCTCATGCGCAACCGCCACAAGGTGCCGAGGTGACCCGCAATACCGATCGGTCCTTTTGAGGTTGGACCGGCTTGCCGAATCGGAACTGAGGCGAATCTTGAAGAGAATTTTTACTCGCCGCCGACATTAGGTGGCTATCGACCCGGGGGGTGTCAAGTCATTGAAAGACGCGCGCCATCAGGCGCTTACGCACGCAAATAAGCGACGCAACACCGGCTGCGGAGATACTTTCCGCAGCCCCTGCTTGAGGAGACGATTGGAGCGTTCCAGCGCCGAAATCAGGCGCTGGCGTTCTCGACGGCGCGATCGGACCGATCGGCGTAGATGTAGAGCGGACGCGCCGTTCCTTCCACGACTTCGCGGGAAATCACGACTTCTTCCACACCTTCGAGGCCCGGCAGGTCGAACATGGTCTCGAGCAGGATCGCCTCGAGGATTGAACGCAGCCCCCGCGCACCGGTCTTGCGCTCGATCGCCCTGCGGGCAACCGCGCCAAGCGCCTCGTCGGCGAAGGTCAGCTCGATGTTCTCCATCTCGAACAGCCGCTGGTACTGCTTCACCAGCGCGTTCTTCGGCTCGACCAGGATCTTCTTGAGCGAAGCCTCGTCCAGATCCTCCAGCGTCGCCACGACGGGCAGACGGCCGACGAATTCCGGGATCAGGCCGTACTTCAGGAGATCCTCAGGCTCGACATGACGGAAGATTTCGCCGGTGCGGCGGTCTTCCGGTGCGAGCACCTGAGCGGCGAAACCGATCGAGGTCGAACGTCCGCGTGCCGAGATGATCTTTTCGAGGCCCGAGAACGCACCACCGCAGATGAACAGGATATTGGTGGTGTCCACCTGCAGGAACTCCTGCTGCGGATGCTTGCGGCCGCCCTGCGGCGGGACCGAAGCCACCGTGCCTTCCATGATCTTGAGCAGCGCCTGCTGCACGCCCTCACCCGACACGTCGCGCGTGATCGAAGGATTGTCGGACTTGCGGCTGATCTTGTCGATTTCGTCGATGTAGACGATGCCGCGCTGGGCACGCTCGACATTGTAGTCGGCGGCCTGGAGCAGCTTCAGGATGATGTTCTCGACGTCCTCGCCGACATAGCCGGCTTCGGTCAGCGTCGTCGCATCCGCCATCGTGAACGGCACGTCCAGGATGCGGGCGAGCGTCTGCGCGAGCAGGGTCTTGCCCGAGCCGGTCGGACCGATCAGCAGGATGTTCGACTTCGCAAGCTCGACGTCGTTGTGCTTGGTCTGGTGGTTGAGGCGCTTGTAGTGATTGTGCACCGCGACCGAGAGGACCTTCTTCGCATGGTTCTGGCCGATCACGTAATCGTCCAGCACCTTGCAGATTTCCTTCGGCGTCGGAATCCCGTCGCGCGACTTCACCAGCGAGGATTTGTTCTCCTCGCGAATGATGTCCATGCAGAGCTCAACGCACTCGTCGCAAATGAAGACCGTGGGACCCGCGATCAGTTTGCGCACTTCGTGCTGGCTCTTGCCGCAGAACGAGCAATACAGCGTGTTCTTGGAGTCGCTCGTGCCGACCTTACTCATTCATGTCTCCGTCCGCGGTTCGATCCCGTCCGCTCGATCGCCCTATTCCGGCACGACAGCCGGTACAGTCTTTCAAATAGAGCAAATTCCGTACCAAAAAAGACCCTACGCGTTACATGCCGTGCGAATCGCGGTCATTCGATTCCCCGCGATCATAGCCGATCAGTCATAGCGAACCATGCTGGCACCCGACTATCAAGAATTCGCTAATCGGGGGTCGCCGGCTACCCGTGACAATACCGTGATTTCCGGTCTTGGCACGGGCGAAGTGATCGAAATCACCCCGGCGTTGCTGGATTGCCACGAAAAACAAGCACGAAAGCGGAACTTTCTGCCTGTCGCAGGGCGCAAAAGTGCGTTTTGCGACGCGCGCACGTGTCCTTAACGTGAACGCTCCCTGATGGTGCCCGCGGTCCCAGAGGGATTGCCGGCACAGTAGTGCTACGGGGTCTTCGGCGACGCGGTTTCCTCGGCGCGCTTGTCGATCACCCTGTCGACCAGGCCGAACTCCTTGGCGTCGCTCGCGGTCAGGAACTTGTCGCGTTCCAGCGCGTCCTCGATCGCCTTGTAGGTCTGGCCGGTGTGCTTCACGTAGATCTCGTTGAGCCGCTTCTTCAGGTTCAGGATTTCCTGGGCGTGCAGCATGATGTCGGTGGCCTGGCCCTGGAAGCCGCCGGAGGGCTGATGCACCATGATGCGCGCGTTCGGCAGCGAGAAGCGCATGTCCTTCTCGCCGGCGCAGAGCAGCAGCGAGCCCATCGAGGCGGCCTGGCCGGTGCACAGCGTCGAGACCGGCGGACGAATGAACTGCATGGTGTCGTAGATCGCGAGGCCCGACGTCACCACGCCGCCCGGCGAGTTGATGTACATCGAGATTTCCTTCTTCGGATTTTCCGCCTCAAGGAACAACAGCTGCGCGACGATCAGCGTCGACATGCCGTCCTCGACCGGCCCGGTCAGGAAGATGATGCGCTCTTTCAGAAGGCGCGAGAAAATGTCGTAGGCGCGCTCGCCACGGTTGGTCTGCTCGACCACCATGGGCACGAGGTTCATGTAGGTTTCAACCGGATCGCGCATGAGTCACCTAGGGTTTTGAAGAGGCGGACATCGCCAGGCCCGGCTGCCAGTCGGGGCTGGATCTGCCGGAAGGCCGATGGACGTCCCGTGATGCAGGAACTTGGCAGAAGAACTTGGTAGAGGCACTTGGCAGAAGGAGAGGGCGTAGCGACAGATATAGCCCAATTCGCGCCTGACAAGTGCGGAGCGAATTAAGGCTTAATCCGTGAGGCAGTTGAAGCTGATTCGTACAAAGAGGCCCAGCCGGGCACCTGGCTAGCTCGACCTCTTCGCTGATCATCCTTAATGCAAGGCTATCCTGGAGGCTCTCCTAAAGGCTCTTCTGGAGCCCTCAGGCCGCGGTCTTTTCCGCCTCGTCGTCCTTGTAGAGATCGTCGCGCGAGACCTTCTTCTCGGTCACCTTGGCAAGCTCGAGGATGAAGTCGACGACCTTGTCCTCATAGATCGGTGCACGAAGCTGGGCCAACGCTTGGG
Source organism: Bradyrhizobium sp. BWC-3-1 (assembly GCF_032917965.1). Classification (NCBI taxonomy): domain Bacteria; kingdom Pseudomonadati; phylum Pseudomonadota; class Alphaproteobacteria; order Hyphomicrobiales; family Nitrobacteraceae; genus Bradyrhizobium; species Bradyrhizobium sp. BWC-3-1. Next base: position 4,297,674 of record NZ_CP136625.1, on the reverse strand, counting down.
CGTTGCTGCGGTAATAGTCCCAGACCTCCTTCTCGCGGCCCGGCATCGAGCGCGCCCGCTCGATCACGGCGCGGCCGACCTCGTCATCGGTCACGGAGATCTTGTTCTTCTCGCCGATCTCCGAGAGCACGAGGCCGAGCCGCACGCGACGATCGGCGATCTTGCGGTACTCTTCCTTGGCGGCGTCTTCAGTGGTGTCTTCGTCGGCGAAGGTCTTGCCGGCGGAGTCCATCTCGGCCTTCACCGAGTTCCACATCAGATTGAACTCCTCGTCGACCAGCGAGGGCGGAGCCTCGAAGCGATGGGCCTCGTCGAGGCGGTCGAGCAGCGCGCGCTTGACGCGCTGGCGGGTCGCGGTCGCGAACTCGGCCACCAGCCGCTCGCGCGCCGCTTCCTTCAGCTTGTCCAGCGATTCCAGGCCGAGCGTCTTCGCGAACTCGTCGTCGATCGCGAGATCCTGCGGCGCCTCGATCAGCGTCGCGGTGGTCTCGAACTCGGCCGGCTGGCCGGCAAGCTTGTCGTTCATGTAGTTCTTGGGGAACGCCACCTTCAGCGTGCGGGTCTCGTTGGCGGCGATGCCGATGAGCTGCTCTTCGAAGCCGGGGATGAAGGTGTTGGATCCGATCACCACCTGGATGCCCTCGCCGGCGCCGCCTTCGAAGGCTTCGCCGTTGATGGTGCCCTTAAAGGCGACGGTGACGCGATCACCCGATTCGGCCTTGGCGCCCTCGCCCTTCGCGGCATAGCCACGGTTCGAATCGGCGATGCGCTTGATCGCCTCGTCGACGTCGGCGTCGGTGACTTCGGCCACGGGCTTTTCGACCTCGAAGGTCTTGAAGTCGGCGAGCGCAATCGACGGCACCACCTCGATCGCAACCGTGTAGGTCAGATCGGTTTTGCCGTTGAGCAGCTCCTCGACCTCGGCCTGCTCGGTCGGCATGGTGATCTTCGGTTCGGTCGCCAGGCGGAAGCCGCGCTCGGAGAACAGCTGAGTGTTGGTGTCGCGGATGGTCTGGTCGATGGTCTCGGCCATCACCGAGCGGCCATAGACCTTCTTGAGGTGCGTGACCGGCACCTTGCCGGGACGGAAGCCGTTGATGCGAACCTTGTCCTTGAGGTCGACGAGCTTGGCACCGGCCTTGGCGTCGAGATCAGACGCGGGAACGCTGATCTTAAACTCGCGCTTCAAACCTTCCGAGAGGGTTTCTGTGACCTGCATGGTGTCCAATCTTCTTCTCGTTCGGTCCCGGCGCGCATGCGTCGGGACGCTGTCATTAATCGATCCGGCGCGAGGCGAACGCCTCAACGCCGGTGGTTCATCGGACCGACTTCCGGCGGACAAACATCCGCGCGGGAGCAGATCGCGTAATCCGTGCAAACGCTGAAAGCGCTTGGTGCGGGCGGAGGGACTCGAACCCCCACAACTTTCGTCACTGGAACCTAAATCCAGCGCGTCTACCAGTTCCGCCACGCCCGCGTAAATTTGCATCAAGACCGGCCGCGATGCCGCGGGCGGCGGGCTTATAGCATGTGCCCGCCTGTTCGCAGCAAAAAAATGGCCCGATAGAGGCAGGCTTCACCTAGGCACGACGGCTGGACTTATCCAGCACGGCGTGGTCCGGATCGGCCCATGAAAACGCGGATCTTCGACCTGACGAGGCGCGAGGTTTTGGCCGGATTTGGCGCCTCTGCGGCCGGGCTGACGGCGGGCGGCGCAGTCTCGGCCGTGACCGCCCAACTCGCGCTTCAGGCAAGGCCGGCAACGCTGGCTCTGAGGTCGGGGCAGCCGGCTACACCCATCTGGGAGCTGGCCGCCGTCAGCCATCTCGGGGATGTCCGCCTCAAACGTGGCGACCGCTGCGAGGTGGTCTTCCGCAACGACCTGCCTGTGCCGCTTGCACCAGTTTGGTACGGCCTCAATGGCCCGGCCGCGGCCGACCCGCTTCGGGGTCGCGCACCGACGGCCCCGGACGCGACGGAAACATCAATCATTTCAGTGCCAACCGCGGGAACCCTGTTGGCCGACTTCCGGCTGTTCGAGGACGGCCTGAAGCAGCCCGCGCGCCCGCTTCCGATCATCGCCACCGAGACCAACACGGTCGCCGCCGATCGCGACGTGGTCCTCTTGATCGAGGAGTGGCGGCTGCGGCCGGATGGGACCGCACTTGCCCCGGGCCGGGACCCGAAGGACACATCCCCGCTCTATACAATCAACGGAACGACTTCATTCGAACTTTCAGCTTCAGCAAATGAGCGGCTGCGGCTGCGCTTTATCAACGGCTCGCAACGTTCTGTTCTGGCGATCAAATTGGAAAGTCACGAGGTCCACGTGGTGGCCCTGGACGGACAGCCGGCTGAGCCGTTCCCGGCTCGCAACGGCGCGCTGGTGCTGGCTCCCGGCGCACGCGCCGACGCCTTCGTGGATGCGGCCACATCGGCCCCATTCCTGCTGCATGACGGCAAGGAGGCGCGCCAGGTCGGCCGCCTGACGGTCTCCGGCAAGCTTGACCGGCGCGCGCCGCCGTTGCCGCTCTTGCCACTCCCTCCGAATGACCTGCCCGACCGGCTCGATCTGAGGGGCGCCGTGCGATTCGATGTCGCTCTCGGGGCAGCCGACGCCGGGTGGGTACGGGCCGCAAATTTCTCGACGTCCTCCGCCCCCGCCTTTCGCACCAAGGCCGGCCGCACCGTCGTGTTGGCCCTCAAGAACCCCGCCCCCGTCGCAACCGTCTTCCATCTCCACGGCCACCATTTCCGCCTGCTCGACAAGCTCGACGACGGCTGGAAGCCCTATTGGCTCGACACGCTCGCGATCGAACCCGGCCAGACCCAGCGCATCGCATTCGCTGCGGCCTCTCCCGGGCGGTGGCTGATCGAATCCGTCGTCACCGACTGGGCCGCGCCGCGGCTGGTGCGCTGGTACGAGGTGGAGTGAGCTATCGGCCACGCGTCCAAAGATAGCGAGCGTCCGGTTCTTTCTCCTCGTTTCGGGTCCCGTTGGTCTGCTCGATCAGCGTGAACCCGCGCGCTTCATAGAAGCGGCGCGCCAACGCGTTGCGCTGGAAGGTCCAGAGCTCCAGCTGTTCGCTGGCCTGCTTGGCGATATCGAGGAGTTCGGTGCCGACGCCGCGCCCTTGAACAGCAGGAAGCACGTAAAGCTGCTCGACCCAGCCGTCACGGACAGCGATGATTCCGCTCAGTACATCGGCATCGAAGCGTCCCCACACGCGGCACGTCGCCAAGACATGCTCGCGGTAGAACCAGCGGTCCTCATCCGGCGTATGCAGCCCAGCAAGCCAGGGCATCGCATGGTCGAATGCAGCCCGGTGAACCTGCGCCGCCGCGCCCATATCGGTGAGCGCGAGCGGCCTGAGCATTAGTACTCGATCCCCAGCGCATGATAGATCCGTCGGTGCACGGCGGGCAGCGTCTCGGTGAGATCCTCCGCGATCAGGCCCGGCCCCGCCTCGCTCGCCGCTTCGCCATGCATCCACACCGCGATGCTGGCGGCTTCGAACGCCGGGACGCCCTGCGCAAGGAGGCCTGCGATGATGCCGGCGAGGACGTCGCCGGCACCCGCGGTGGCGAGCCAGGGCGGAGCGTTGGCGGCGATGGTGGCGCGGCCGTCGGGCGCGGCAATCGTGGTATCCGCGCCCTTCAGCAGCACGACCGCGCCGGAGCGCTCGGCGGCGGCGCGCACGCGCTCGATCTTCGAGCGCCCAGGATGTTTGTTGCTGAGGTCGGAGAACAGCCGCGGGAACTCGCCCTCGTGCGGCGTCAGCACCACCGCCTTGTCCTGCGACGTCTTGATCGATTCGAACAGGCGCTCGGGATTGGCGGCAAAGCTCGTCAGCGCATCCGCGTCGAGCACCAGGCGCCGCTGGGAGGTAAGCGCCGTGTGGACGAGATCGCAGGTGCGCTCGCCGACGCCCGCGCCAGGGCCGATGATGCAGGTGTTGTAACGCTTGTCGCCGAGCAGCTCGCCGAACTCGATGGCGGTATCGACGGGGTGAACCATCACCGCGGTGAGCGCAGCCGCATTGATCGCCAGCGCATCACGCGGCGTGGCCAGAGTCACCAGGCCCGCGCCGGCGCGCAGCGCCCCGCGCGCGGCGAGCCGCGCCGCACCGGTCGCCGCCGCATCGCCCGAGACCGCCAGCACATGACCTCGCGCGTATTTATGGCCGTCGATGCGCGGCACCGGAAAGGCCGAGCCCCAGAAGTCCGGATCGTTCTCAAAAATCTGCGGCGCGATCTCGTCCAGCACCTGCGCCTCGATGCCGATGTCGGCGACGCGGACGTGACCGCAATGCATGCGCCCCGGCAGCAGCAGATGCGCCGGCTTCTTGCGGAAGAAGGTGACGGTCTCGGCGGCGTTCACGGCCACGCCCAGCACGGCCGCGCTGGTGCCGTTGATGCCGCTCGGCAGGTCGACCGCGAGCACCGGCGCACCATTGGCGTTGATCGCCTCGATCATCTCACGCGCCTCGCCCTCGACGGGACGGCTGAGGCCCGCGCCGAACAGCGCATCGATGATTAGCGCCGGTCGCCCGATCGCCTGCGGGTTGAACGGGAGCACCGGGTGTTTCCAACCCCGCGCGGCCGAGGCCGCATCGCCCTGGAGCTGGTCCCGCTCGCACATCAGGATCACCGAGACCTCGCGGCCTTGCGCGGCGAGCTCGGCGGCTGCGACAAAACCGTCCCCGCCGTTGTTGCCCGGGCCGGCCACGATCAGGATTGGCCCCTCCTCCACCAGCGCGTGGGCGGCCTCGGCGACCGCCTGACCGGCGCTGAGCATCAGCTTGAAGCCGGGGGTGCCTGCCGCAATGCTGAGCTGGTCGGCGCGCTGCATTTCGGCGTTGGTCAGAACTTCCATGCCACTTCCCTGTCCAAAAGCCTTTTCAAGAGGCACGTTCCGCACCGGGCCATCCGGCGGAACGACGATCTGCACAGATATTGAACCGTTTGCCTATTTCATAGTCTGCGGTATTTTGTGCGGGTCGGCGCCCACCTATCAGAGCTGCACGTTAAAGGGCTGATAACGCTCCAGTAATCAGGGCATTTGCAACTTGGCATAGACCCTGCTTTCGCGGAAGTCGCTTCGGTTCGTCGTGCTCACTGGCATTTATCAGGGTGTGGCCGGCCGTTGTTGCCGGATTGGTCAGGGATCCCGGCATAGCGAAGACAAGATCATGCGTTAAGAAAAGCGCATCCTGACGAAGACGTTGCTATTGTTCGAAAGGCCGGGAGGCGCGCAGTGAAGAAAATCGAAGCCATCATCAAGCCATTCAAGCTCGACGAGGTGAAGGAAGCGCTTCAGGAAGTCGGCCTTCAGGGCATCACCGTCACCGAAGCCAAGGGCTTCGGCCGGCAGAAGGGTCACGCCGAGCTGTACCGCGGCGCAGAATACATCGTCGACTTCCTGCCCAAGGTGAAGATCGAGATCGTGATCGGCGACGATCTGGTCGAGCGCGCCATCGACGCAATCCGCCGCGCCGCGCAAACCGGGCGCATCGGCGACGGCAAGATTTTCGTCTCCAACATCGAAGAGGCGATCCGCATCCGAACCGGCGAATCCGGGCTGGACGCTATCTGAGCCGGGTGCTATCCCGCATTTTGCGACATTCTGACAAGAAATAGGCTGCTTCGGCGGCCTCGTTTTGTTTGTGCCTCGCGCGCCTCAAGAAGCGTGAACACGGTCGCTCGAAGTTTGGAAACCGACCCGCAGAGCCAAAAGGGGTATGCATGAAGACCGCCAAAGACGTCCTGAAATCGATCAAGGACAACGACGTCAAATACGTCGACCTGCGCTTCACCGATCCGCGCGGCAAGTGGCAGCACGTCACCTTCGACATCAGCATGATCGATGAGGACATTTTCGCCGAAGGCACGATGTTCGACGGCTCATCGATCGCCGGCTGGAAGGCGATCAACGAGTCCGACATGTGCCTGATGCCCGATCCGGTGACCGCGACGATCGATCCGTTCTTCGCCGAGACCACCATGGTCATCACCTGCGACGTGCTCGAGCCGACCACCGGCGAGCCCTACAACCGCGATCCCCGCGGCATCGCCAAGAAGGCCGAGGCGATGGTGAAGTCGATGGGCGTTGGCGACACCGTCTTCGTCGGCCCCGAAGCCGAATTCTTCGTGTTCGACGACGTGCGCTTCTCCGCCAATCCCTACAGCACCGGCTTCCGCCTCGACTCCTCGGAGCTGCCGACCAACTCCGACACCGAATATGAAGGCGGCAATCTCGGCCATCGTGTCCGCACCAAGGGCGGCTACTTCCCGGTGCCGCCGCAGGATTCCGTGCAGGACATGCGCTCGGAGATGCTCGGCGCCATGGCCAAGATGGGTGTGAAGGTCGAGAAGCACCATCACGAAGTCGCCTCCGCCCAGCACGAGCTCGGCATGAAGTTCGACACGCTGACGCTGATGGCCGACCACATGCAGATCTACAAATACTGCATCCACCAGGTCGCGCACATCTACGGCAAGACCGCCACCTTCATGCCGAAGCCGGTCTTCGGCGACAACGGCTCGGGCATGCACGTGCACCAGTCGATCTGGAAGGACGGCAAGCCGGTGTTCGCCGGCAACAAATACGCCGACCTGTCGGAGACCTGCCTCCACTACATCGGCGGCATCATCAAGCACGCCAAGGCGATCAACGCCTTCACCAATCCGTCGACCAACTCCTACAAGCGTCTGGTCCCGGGCTATGAGGCTCCCGTGCTGCTCGCCTATTCCGCGCGCAACCGCTCGGCCTCCTGCCGGATCCCCTACACTGCTTCGCCGAAGGCCAAGCGTGTCGAGGTGCGCTTCCCCGATCCGCTCGCCAATCCCTATCTCGGTTTCGCCGCGATGCTGATGGCTGGCCTCGACGGCATCAAGAACAAGATCGATCCGGGTCCGGCGATGGACAAGGACCTCTACGATCTGCCGAAGGAAGAGCTGAAGCAGATCCCGACGGTGTGCGGCAGCTTGCGCGAGGCGCTCGAAAACCTCGACAAGGACCGCGGCTTCCTGAAGAACGGCGGCGTGTTCGACGACGATTTCATCGACGCCTATATCGAGCTGAAGATGACCGAAGTCGCCCGCTTCGAAATGACCCCGCACCCGGTCGAGTTCGAGATGTACTATTCGGGCTAGGCGGCCCGAACGACCACGACGCACGAAAGGCGCCCCTCGGGGCGCCTTTTTTGTGGTCATCGAGTTTCGTTCTGCGTCTGACTCCATTTCGTTCTCAAAGAACGAATCGGAATCGAGAAAACTGGCGCGCATCAATTCTTGATATCTGGTTTATTGCGCCCGAGAGATCGCGAGCGCTGTTGGTAATTCGCAGGATGCATTCAGCGCCGCGAAATCCATCCTGGAGACTAGTTCTCGTGCCTGTTTGCGAAAATCGCCAATCCTCCGCCGCCGGTCGCAACGATCGATAGCCTTATAGGCCTCGGCGCAGCCCCGCAGCTACGCCGCCGCGCGCTGCTTCGCCACCATGGCCTGACCGAACGCCTCGAACAGTTTTCGGTTGATCGGATTGTGCTGCGGGTCGTATTCGGCGTGCCATTGCACGCCGAGCGCAAAGGTCTTGGCTTCCGCGATGCGGATCGCCTCGATGGTGCCGTCCTCGGCAATGCCCTCGATCAGCACGCGCTTGCCGGGATCGAGGATGCCCTGGCCGTGCAGCGAATTGACCCTGATCTTGTCACAGCCGAGCAATTCCGCGAACGCGCCGCCCGGTGTCAGATCGACGTCGTGACGATCGGCGAACACCACTGTCGGGTCGGGATGGATCTCACCATTCTCAAGCCTTGGCATGCGATGGTTCATGCGGCCCGGGATTTCGCGGATCTCGGGATGCAGCGAGCCGCCGAAGGCGACGTTCATCTCCTGGAGGCCCCTGCAGATGCCGAACAGCGGGATACCGCGGGCAACGCAGGCGACCGAGAGCGCCAGCGCCACCTCGTCGCGGTGGATGTCGTAGGGCTCGTGCGCCTCACACGGATCGACGTTGAAACGGGTCGGATGGACGTTGGCGCGGGCGCCGGTGAGCACGATTCCGTCGACGGTATCGAGCAGCGCGCCGATATCCGTGATGTCGGGCGAGCCCGCGAACATCACCGGCAGACCGCCGGAAACCTCGGCCACGGCGCGCAGATTACGCTCGCCGACCATCTGGACCTGAAATCGATTCTCAACGCGATGGGCGTTCCCGATCACGCCGACGACCGGCTTTCTCATCTCCCGTTCAGACCTCTCGCCGAAGACGATTCTCCAAACATGCCCCTGGGGTGGAACAAATTCAACAGAAGGGTACGCGGGACGGCAATGCTATTTTCGCGCAAATGCCTCCCGGCCACGATCGCGCCGCCAAGGGGCAGGCCGGCGGTCTTCAGCGCGGTCGCCGCCGGGTCGCCCGGCGCAGCCAACCAGGGCAGTTTCGTCTCGATTCCGCGCGTCACGGGCTCCCCGAGCGCGCCACCGAAATCGATCGGCCAAAGCCCGTTGGGCACTATTTCGGCGGTAAGGCCACGGAGTGCGTAACCGTCGCCCAGCACCGCCTCCACATGGTCGCCGGCGACAAGGCGCGCGGTCGTAGGGTCCAGGGGATCGCCAAAGCTCACCAGCGTGGGCATTAGGTCGCCCTGCACCGCGACGACGCCGGTCTGCCGGTTGAGCTCGTTGAACGAGACGCGGTTGCCTCGCGCAGCGCCATAAGCGCGGAGCGCGACATAGTTGATGTCGTCGAGATCGAGCTTCGCGCCCTGCTGATGCGCGAGCAATGCCACCACATTCTTTCCCCGGCCGAGGTCGACGAACACGGCCTCGCCGCGCATCGTGGTGCGGCCGCCCCGGCTATAGCCGCGATCGGGCACGACGGACAGAATGCCCGACCCGGTCTTGATCCCGTCAGGCGTCGTCACCTCGACCCCGAGGCGATATTTGTGACCGGGCCGATTGATCCGGATCTGGTCGCCAATCACGAGCACGGCCAGAAGCCCGAGCAGACCCACCCATTTGCTGATGAAACTCAAGCGCGCCCCACCTGTTCTCTCCTCGTCGGTCTGCACCGTTCATACGGCAGCGTCAAACCAGCGCGTTGACGCGGTCTTGATCAAAAGCGTGTTTGTCGAAAGAGTGCCCCCCGTTCCACCTAAAGGCCATTGCGTGATCACATTCCCGAATGAACGACCCCCGACCCGTTTTGATCTGGCTTGGGGCATTTCGGTCGGCGGCATCGGTGTGGTGCTGTTCGCCGTGCTGCTCGCGTTCTCCTGGTACTTCGCGACCACCCTGCTCCTGATCTTCGCCGGGGTGCTGCTGGGCCTTGGGCTCAACGCGCTGACCAACGCGCTTGGCCGGCACGCGCGTCTTCCGCATACGCTGCGGCTCGCGATCGTCTGCTTGGCCCTCGCGCTGATGCTCGCGGGCATCGCATATCTCGGCGGCGCCACCATCGCCGATCAGGCGGCGGGACTCAGCAAAACCATCAAATCCCAGATCGGCAACGTCAAATCATTCCTGGACAATCACGGCATCGACACCAGCTTCTTCGATTTCGGGAGCTCCGGACCCGGTTCGTCTCCCGACGCGCAACCGGAGCCGACGCCGTCGGCCGGCACGGCGTCGCGCGGGGCAATACCCGGCGCAGGCGCCCTTGCCTCCAGCGGCGGGGCGATCGTGAGCCAGACGTTCAAGCTGCTGCTTGGCACCATCCACGGCGTGGGAAACATCTTCATCGTGCTGTTTCTGGGAGTCGCCTTCGCCGCCCAACCCAGCGTCTATCGCGAGGGATTGCTGTTCATCGCGCCTGCAAAACATCGCGCGCGCACGGCCGTCATCATCGACCGCGTCAGCGAGACACTTGAACGATGGCTGATCGCACAGATGATCGTCATGCTCGCGGTCGGCGCGGTAACCTGGATCGGGCTTCTCATCATCGGCATCCCGGGCTCCTTCATTCTCGGGATTCAGGCGGGACTGCTCGGCTTCATTCCGACCGTCGGCGCCATCATAGCCGGCGTCGTGGTCGTGCTGGCGAGCCTCGCCTCAGGATGGATTCCGGCGCTGTCGGCGTTTCTCCTCTTCATGGGCGTCCACGCCATGGAGAGCTACGTGCTGACGCCCCTGCTGCAGCGGCAGGCACTGGACATTCCGCCGGCCACGCTGTTCGCGTTCCAGATCCTGCTCGGCGTCGTGTTCGGGATCTGGGGCCTGGCGCTGGCGCTGCCACTGGTCGCCATCGCCAAAGTCGTGATCGACCATTTCAAGACGTATGAAGCGCCGCCTCTGGCGGAGGCGGCCTGAGCCGCCTCAGGTGATGAGCACGGTTTCGGTGTGCTCCACCTCAGGCGGTGCCGCAAAATACTGGCCGACGAGGCCGCGCCATTCGGTGAAATTCTCGGAGCCGCGAAAATCGACGGTGTGGTTCTCGAGCGTCTCCCACTTCACCATCAGACGATAGCGCTGCGGCTTCTCGATCGACTTGTGCAGCTCGAAACCGTGAAAACCCTTGGAGCGGCCGAAAGCGGCCTTCGCCTTGGCAACGGCGGCCTCAAAATCCTTCTCGCTGCCCGGCTTGACGTCGATTTGCGCGATCTCGGTGATCATCTGTTTCCACCCATTTTGTTCGATGGGCGTGTCTACCGCAGCCCGCGACAAAGAAAAAGGCGCCGAAACGGCGCCCTGCCCGGTCCAAGAATGCAGATCACTCAGGCGAGCAGCAGAACGGTGCCCACCACCATCAGCGCACAACCGGCGAACAGCGCGAGCGGCCAGTAATTGCGGCCTTGCGTGTAGCGCCCCTGGGCGCGGCGCTCGGTGATCAGCGCGCTCTCGTATTCGTCCGCGGTCGAGAACAGGCACGCGAAGCCGCCGCGTGCCGAAGTCGCCGCGGCTTCGAGCGACATCAAGGCGGTCTGCGGGTTCTGTCGACGGATCGATTCCATGACCGCAATGGTAGGGATCGAATGGTAAACAGGGGATTACCGCGAGGCCTCCTTTGCCTAGGCGGTCGCCGGCTGCGCTTTGGACTGCGTGTTGGGCACGCCGATCCGCGCGGCGCTCTGGCGGCGCCAGTTCTCCAGCGACAGTGGCAGCTCCTCCGCCGACTCGACGCGGTTTCGGCCGCCGCGCTTGGCCTGGTAGAGCGCGGTGTCGGCCGAGGCCAGCAGCACTTCGAGCTCGGTGCCGGCCGGACCGCCGGCGACGCCGATGCTGACGGTGGTGTCGACCGGGCCCTCGTCGACGACGACGCCGGAGGTCTCGAAGGCCTCGCGCACGCGCTCAGCGACCAGCACGCCCTCCTCGAGCGAACACGGCAGGAGGGCGGCGAACTCCTCGCCGCCGATGCGACCCGACATGTCGCTGATGCGCAGATTGCTGACGACGACGGTCGAGAACAGTTTCAGCATCTCGTCGCCGGCGGGATGGCCGAACCGGTCGTTGATCGACTTGAAATGATCGATATCGAAGATCATCACGGTCACGGGACGTCCGGCCTTTGCCTCGCGCTCGATCACGCGCCCGCAGGCTTCCGAGAAGCCGCGGCGGTTGAGCATGCCGGTCAGCGGATCGGTGGAGGCGGCGGTCCGGTGCGCGGTGACGGTGCGCTCGGACACCAGCATGAAGATCACGAACACGGTGCCGACGGCATAAAGCACGAGCTCGACCGCGAACACGGTGACCCAGATGCTGCTGGCGAAACCCGCATCGTGCGGACGCAGGAAGCTGCCGAGCACGATCGGCAGCATCAAGACGCAGCCGTGCATCACCGGCACCACGAAGGCCGGCCAGCGCCGTTGCAGGCTCTTGCGTCGCTCGACCCAGAGCTCGCTGGCGGTCAACGCCGCATAGACCGACACGATGCCGGCGCCGACGATCATGCGCAGCATGGACGCGGCGGGATCGAGCAACGTGGCGGCAGCGACCCAGGCGAGCGCGCCGACCAGGAGACCCGGCCAATTCGGCTTGCGGCCGTGGAAGACGCGCGCCGCATTCCACACCATGCCGCACGCGACGAAGCCGACCGCGTTCAGCGCAAGGTAAAGATGCGGCCCCAATCTGTCGCCCGCCGCCGTCCAGAGCGCGACCGATGCGGCGCCGAGGAGATAGGCGGTGCCCCACCATTTCAGCGCAGCGCTATTCTCCTGCCTTCCGAAAAACACCATCATGGCGCCGAGCAGTGCGGCGACCATGGTGGCGACCAAATAGAGCGTGATGCTATCGAGCGACATCATGTCGGCCCCCTTCTAGACATAGCAGTTACGCGATCGGATCAACCGATTTGCGCGCCCTTCCAAAAGCGACGCTATGTCCCGCGGGTTCCATTCAGGTTTTCATGCGAGCCCAAGTTTTCAGGAAACACGCCATCAATTTGCATACAAACGAACAGCAAAAAGGGCGCTGAAATCAGCGCCCTTTTGCATCTCATTGAAGCCGCTTTCGCGACGAATGCGACCGATGCGATTAACGCTTCGAGAACTGGAAGGACCGGCGGGCCTTGGCCTTGCCGTACTTCTTGCGCTCGACCACGCGGGAGTCGCGGGTGAGGAAGCCGCCCTTTTTGAGCACGGTGCGCAGCTCCGGCTCGAAATAGGTCAGTGCCTTGGAGATGCCGTGACGGACGGCACCGGCCTGGCCGGACAGACCACCGCCGGCGACGGTGCAGATCACGTCATACTGGCCGGACCGCGCGGCCACGGAGAACGGCTGCTCGATCATCATGCGCAGCACGGGACGGGCGAAATAGACCTCGACCTCGCGCGCGTTGACCGTGACCTTGCCGGCGCCTGGCTTGATCCAGACGCGGGCGACCGCGTCCTTGCGCTTGCCGGTGGCATAGGCGCGGTTGAACTTGTCGACTTTCTTCTCGTGCTTGGGCGCGTCGGGCGCGGCCGCCGTCTTGAGCTGCGAGAGCTGGTCGAGCGACTGGATGGATTCGGCCATGTTATGCGGCCCTCGTGTTCTTGCGGTTCAACTTGGCGATGTCGATCTTCTCGGGCGTCTGGGCCTCGTGCGGATGATCGGCGCCGCCATAGACGCGGAGGTTGCCCATCTGGACGCGACCGAGCGGGCCACGCGGGATCATGCGCTCGACGGCCTTCTCGAGCACGCGCTCGGGATGCTTGCCCTCGAGGATCTGGCGCGCGGTGCGCTCCTTGACGTGGCCGACATAGCCGGTGTGCTTGTAATAGGTCTTCTGCTCGCGCTTGCGGCCGGTGAGAACCGCATGCTGCGCGTTGATGATGATGATGTTGTCGCCGCAATCAACGTGCGGGGTGTAGGTCGGGAGGTGCTTGCCGCGCAGGCGCATGGCGACGATGGTGGCGAGACGGCCGACGACCAGACCCTTGGCGTCGATCAGTACCCACTTCTTCGTCACCTCAGCCGGCTTTGCCGAAAAGGTTTTCATGTCAGAGTTTCCGTGAACGGGGAGCATCGGCGCGAACACCGCACCGGACTGGCGGTTTTCTAGAGAACAGAGGCGCCGCGGTCAATGCCCAAAGGCGGAATTTACTTGTTAAATATCAACGGCTTGGAAATATGGTATTAAGATACCCGTAAAAAGTTCAAACGTTTGGAATGGAATAGGTCGAGGTGACATGCGCAATCGGATCGGGCGAGGTGCCGGACAATAGCTTCACCTCACCGACTGCGAGGCGCTTGCCGAGCTTGAGCAGCCGCGCCTCCGCCAGCACGTCCTGCCCGGGCTGGCCCTTGCGCAGGAAGTTAATGTTGAGATTGGTGGTCACCGCGAGCCCGATCGGCCCGATCGCGGACAACAGCACCACGTACATCGCGAAATCGGCGAGCGCCATCAGGGTCGGGCCGGACACGGTTCCACCCGGCCGCAGCATCTTTTCGCTATAGCGCTGACGCAAAAGGCAGGCCTGACCGTCCGCGCTCTCGATCGTGATGTCGTCGCCGCTGAAGGCCTGGGGAAACTCATTGCGGAGGAACTGCTCGAGCTCCGCCACGCTCATTTTCGCTAACGCCATGCTGCCCCTCACCCTCGCTTCACGTCCCCTGTTACATTAAGTTATCTGCGTCATCCAATCGCAATAATCCAACCGGAAACGCTTTGATGTCCGTCCAGGCCGCCCGCGCCCCCTCCCCGCAACTGCCGATCCTGCTGCGCGAGACCGTCGGCCCTATCGCGGTCCTGACCCTGAACCGCCCGGCCGCCCGCAACAGCCTGTCGGCGGCGATGATCGCAAGCCTGCATGCCGAGCTCAACGAGATCCGCGACGACAAGTCCGTCCGCGGCGTCGTAATCGCAGCCAACGGTCCCGCCTTCTCCGCCGGCCACGACATGAAGGAGCTGACCGCGCGTCGCGGCGACCCGGATCGCGGCCGTGCCTTCTTCGCCGAGATGATGACCGCCTGCAGTGCGATGATGCAGGCGATCGTGCACCTGCCCAAGCCCGTGGTCGCATCCGTTCAGGGCATCGCCACTGCCGCCGGCTGCCAGCTCGTGGCAAGCTGCGATCTCGCGATCGCCTCGGAAGCAGCACACTTCGCCACCCCGGGCGTCGACATCGGCCTGTTCTGCTCGACGCCAATGGTGGCGCTGTCGCGCAACGTGCCGCGCAAGCAGGCGATGGAGATGCTGCTGACGGGCGAGCCGATCTCGGCCGCACGCGCCCGCGAGATCGGACTTGTCAATCGTGTCGTTGCGCCCGGCACCGAGCTCGCCGCCGCCATTGCGCTCGCCGAACAGGTCGCGCTGAAATCCGCCTATACCGTCAAGCTCGGCAAGGAGGCGTTCTACCGCCAGGCCGAGATGAGTCTTGCGGACGCCTATCGCTATGCGGCAGAGGTGATGACCGAAAACATGATGGCGCGCGACGCCGAGGAAGGCATCGGCGCCTTCATCGAGAAGCGCACGCCGACATGGCGGGATGAGTAATTCGTCATTGCGAGCGAAGCGAAGCAATCCAGAATCCCTCCTCGGAGACAGACTGGATTGCTTCGTCGCTTCGCTCCTCGCAATGACGGCGAAAGATGAGCCCGAAAAGATGAGCCAATGAACCACGACGCCTATCCCGACAATTACATCCGGGGCATCCTCAACAACGTGAAGTCGATCGCGATGGTCGGCGCTTCGCCTGCCAACGTGCGGCCGAGTTATTTCGCGTTCAAATATCTGGCCCAGCGCGGCTACGACATGATTCCGGTTAATCCCGGCCATGTCGGCAAGGAGCTGCTCGGAAAACCCTTCGTCGCCTCGCTGTCCGACATCGGCCGTCCGGTCGACATGATCGACATTTTCCGCAACTCCAGCCACATCATGCCGGTGGTCGAGGAAGCCCTCACGCTCGATCCGCTGCCGATGGTGATCTGGATGCAGTTGGGGGCGCGCGACGATGCGGCGGCGCTGAAGGCGGAATCGGTCGGTATCAAGGTGGTGATGAACCGCTGCCCCAAGATCGAATATGGCCGCCTGTCGTCGGAGATCTCGTGGATGGGCGTCAATTCGCGCACGCTGAGCTCCAAACGCGCTCCGGTACCGACGCAGGGCATGCGGCTATCCCTCAATCGGATGAGTGTCGGCGGCGGCGACACTGCGGCATCGGACCGCGCCGCCAAAAACAAGACCGAGCAAAGCTGACGCAATTGCGAAGGTTTCATTCGCGAACGCGACAATGCGTAGCACGATCGTTCCGATGTGAAGCCGCGCCTTGACGGCAGCCGCGGCGCCAATCAGCATGCCGCGCGATTTCAGACCACGAGAACAGGACGCCCTCAATGAGCGATCGCCTTCCGGGATTTTCGACCCTCGCCGTGCATGCCGGTGCACAGCCCGATCCCACCACCGGTGCGCGCGCGACTCCGATATATCAAACGACGTCGTTCGTCTTCAACGATGCCGACCACGCCGCCTCTCTGTTCGGCCTGCAGGCGTTCGGCAACATCTATACCCGCATCGGCAATCCCACCAACGCCGTGCTGGAAGAGCGCGTCGCGGCGCTCGAAGGCGGCACGGCCGCGCTGGCGGTGGCCTCGGGCCATGCCGCGCAGGTCGTGGTGTTGCAGCAATTGCTCCAGCCCGGCGACGAGTTCATCGCCGCGCGAAAGCTCTATGGCGGCTCCATCAACCAGTTCACCCACGCGTTCAAGAGCTTCGGCTGGAACGTGGTGTGGGCCGATCCCGACGACATCGCGAGCTTCGAACGCGCGGTCACGCCGCGCACGAAAGCGATCTTCATCGAGTCCATCGCCAATCCCGCCGGCAGCATCACCGACATCGAGGCGATCTCGACGGTGGCGCGCAAGGCGGGCGTCCCGCTGATCGTCGACAATACGCTGGCCTCGCCCTATCTGATCCGCCCGATCGACCACGGCGCCGACATCGTCGTGCACTCGCTGACGAAATTTCTCGGCGGCCACGGCAATTCGATCGGCGGCATCATCGTCGATGCCGGCACTTTCGACTGGTCGACAGGCGGCAAATATCCGATGCTATCGGAGCCGCGGCCCGAATATCACGGCATCCGGCTCCAGGAGACGTTTGGCAATTTCGCCTTCGCGATCGCCTGCCGCGTGCTCGGCCTGCGCGACCTCGGACCCGCGCTGTCGCCGTTCAACGCCTTCATGATCCTCACCGGCATCGAGACATTGCCGCTGCGCATGCAGAAGCACTGCGACAATGCGAAAGCGGTCGCCGAATTCCTCGCCGGCCATCCGGCGGTGGCCGCGGTGAACTATGCGGGCCTTGCATGCGACAAGTACAACCAGCTCGCGCGCAAATACGCGCCGAAGGGTGCCGGCGCCGTGTTCACCTTCAGCCTGAAGGGCGGCTACGATGCCGGCGTCAGCCTGGTGTCGAAGTTGCAGCTGTTCTCGCATCTGGCCAATGTCGGCGACACCCGCTCGCTGGTCATCCATCCGGCCTCGACCACGCACAGCCAGCTCGACGACGCCGCCAAGGTCAAGTCCGGCGCCGGCCCCGACGTGGTGCGGCTCTCGATCGGCATCGAGGACAAGGAAGATTTGATCGCCGATCTGGAACAGGCACTGGGCACGTAGCTGTCCTGGACATTCCGGGGCGCTTTGATGTGCCCCGGGAGTCCGGCTCCAGTTAACAGTCATTAACCATATCTGCCGCATACATCGTCACTGGATCGCCCCCTTTGATTCGGAGCCGACGATGCTGCGCTGGATGGTGCCTGCCCTTGCGGCGATGTTGACAGTCTCAGCTGCGTTCGCCGCCGATCTGCCGGCCACGCCAAAGCGGCGGGCGGCCGCTCCGCCGCAGGAGCCGCCGCAGGTCTATGTCGAGACCGATCCGGATGCGCTGATCTCGCCGGCCTACGGCATCGGCAGCTACATCCGCAATTTGCCGGGTACGCCACTGCTCCCGGGCTCCCACACGCTGCCGGGCTATTACGGCCGCCCCTGGGACTACGATTACCAGGGCGCGTATTACGGCGGGAAGCAGGTCGATTATTTCTGGCGCCTGCCCTACTCGTGCGGCATCTACGGCTATTGCTGAAGAGCAGATCCGATCAGCCGGCCTGACCGACGGGAACGGCGCGCGGCTGCGCTTCGGTTGCGCCACGCGTCGCGAGCCGCTCTGTCTGCATCACCGCAAGCGTCAGCACCACGATGGCGACTGCCTGATGCGCGAGCGCGAGATCGATCGGCACCTGGTTGAGCAGCGTGAGGATGCCGAGCAATGCTTGCAGGCTGACCGCGCCCAGCAGCAAAAGCGCGCCGCTTGCCGCCGAACCCGCGCGTGAACGCACGGCGTCGAACGCGTGCAACGCCGCCAGCGCGAACAGCGCATAGGCCGTCATCCGGTGCTCGAACTGCACCGTCAGCACATTGTCGAACATGTTGCGCCACCACGGCGTCTCGAACCACAGCCGCTCCCCTGAGGGAATGAACGCGCCGTCGATCTGCGGCCAGGTGTTGTAGGCGCGGCCGGCGCGCAGGCCCGCAACCAGAGCACCAAAATAGATCTGGATAAAGGTCACCGCGAGGAGCAAGGCGCTGGTAAAGCGCAGCCGCGACGATGCTGCGATCTGCGGACGCCCGGCGAGCCGCCGCACCGTCCAGACGATGCCGGCGAAGATCACGAGCGCGAGCATAAGATGTGTCGCCAGCCGATATTGCGACACCTCGACGCGTTCGGACAGCCCCGAGGCCACCATCCACCAGCCGACCGCGCCCTGGAGGCCGCCGAGCGCGAACAACAGCCACAGCCGCCGCTTCAACTCACCGGACAGGCCGCCGCGCCAGAGGAAGAACAGGAACGGCAACAGATAGGCGACGCCGATGAAACGGCCGAGCAGCCGGTGGCTCCATTCCCACCAGAAGATCTGCTTGAACTCGGACAGGCTCATGCCGGCGTTGAGCTCGCGATATTGCGGGATCGTCTTGTAGGCCTCGAAGGCCGCCGTCCACTGCGCTTCCGAAAGTGGTGGCACGCTGCCCGTGACCGGCTTCCATTCGACGATCGAGAGCCCGGATTCCGTCAGCCGCGTCGCGCCCCCGACCAGCACCATCAGCGCGATCAGCGCAGCCACTGAGATCAGCCACCAGCGCACGGCGCGATACGGCTCGGACGGGGCGGAATTCGTCGTCATTCGAGGCAAAACCAGAGCTTGAACCGGACTGCGTGCCCCTTATAGTCCCCCGCTCCCGCAGCGCAAGTTACGCGAAAGCCGCGATATTCCGTCATGACGATCCGCACCCGCAAGTTCCTCGGCACCATCCTGCTCCTGGTGCTCGCCACCGTCTGGGCACTGCTCGGCATGGCGCTGGCGCAGATGCCGTGGATCGCCGAATCCGGCTGGCGGCAGGCGATCTACTACGTGGTGGTCGGCATGGGCTGGGTGCTGCCGGCGATGCCGATCGTGAGCTGGATGCAGCGGCCCGATCGGGCCAAGTCGAGTTCGTAGCGCTTCCAGTTCGTAGCGCTTCTAGGTCGCAGCAGTCCCGGTCGGCTTCACCGGCGCAAAAGCGACCCCCGACACCAGCACCCGCATCATGCGCAGCGAGCGCACCCGGCCATCCCAGGAAATGCGCGGCAGCGCGCGCAGATTGGTGCGTCCCTCCGCGTCCACCACGCCCGGGATCGTCGTCACCGCGCTGGCAAAACCGGCCTCCTCCGCCATGATGACATGGCTGCGCCGGAACGAGGCGCGATCACCGAACGGAAAGGCGAGATGCCGGATGTCGCGATCGAAGGCCGCTTCCGCGACTGCCTTGCCCATCGTCATCTCGCGCAGCGCGGCCGCATCCTTCATGTTGGCGAGAACGGGATAGTTCACGGTCGCACTGCCGATTGTCACCAGCGGATCGGCCGAAAGCCTTGCCAGATCCTCCCAATTCATCGATGCCTCGCGTGAGAGCGCGGCAAGGTCGACCCGGTAGCGCGTGCAGAGGTCTGCGATCGCAGCCGACACATCCGCCGGCGGCAGCGAGCGCAGCCAGGCCTCGAGGAACGAAAACAGCGCCTGCTTCTCCGCGTTGCCAGTCACAGTGAAGCGCTGCTCCTTCTCGCCCATCAAGAGACTGACACGGCTCTCGCGCGCGATCACCTGTTCAAGTCCGAGCCACCAGGCCTCACCGACGCCGTCGGGAAACGCCGTGGGCACATAGATCGTGAAGGGCACGGCGTGGCGCGCCAGCACCGGATAGGCAAAGTCGATCAGATCCTTGCCGGCGCCGTCGAAGGTGAGTGCCACGAAGCGCCGCTGTTTCGACAGCGTCACCGCGCGCCGGCAGACCTCGTCCATGCCGACGAAATCATAGTTCCACCGCTTCAGCGCGCGAATGGCGCGATCGAGGAAATGCGGCGTGATCTCGTTCTCGCGCAGCGGCTGAAACCCGCCGCGCCGGCGCGACCGCACATGCGCAAAGCGCAGGATGGCGCCGGCTCCACGACTGCGCAGCGCAGCCTGGCCCGTGAACCAGGTCAGCTCAAGTCGCAGCCGTTCCAGCCATCTGTCGTCGGATGCCAATGTCCCACCTCGCGCCCGTCGGCGGCCGGTCCCCTCTTATAGTCATTACCCTTTGTTGACATTTCTTTGCAAAGGTCGGCCACAGGCCGAATTACGCATATTTTTGATTTCTCGACAGGTTCGCGAATGACCATGGCTGCGGCGATGCAAAGCCGGACGGCAGAATTGCCAGCGCAGTCGAAAGCGGGCCGCATCGCGCATGTCGATATCGTGACCGATCTCGGCGCGGCCGAGGCCGTCTGGCGCGCCTTCGAGCAGCCCGGTCATCTCTTCACGCCCTATCAGCGATTTGATCTGCTCAGTCCCTGGCAGCGTCTGGTCGGCGAGCAGGAACGCGCCCGCCCCTTTATCGTCATTGCCCGCGACTCCGAGCATCGGCCGCTGCTGCTGCTGCCGCTCTCGCTGCGCCAAAGCCACGGCGTGCGCACCGCCTGCTTCATGGGCGGCAAGCATACGACCTTCAACATGGGCTTGTGGAACGCCGAATTTGCAGCGCAGGTCGCCAGCGGTGATCTCGACGCGCTGCTTGCGCCGCTCAACGAACATGCCGACGTGCTCGCACTGACGCAGCAGCCGCTGCACTGGAACGACCAGCAGAACCCGTTCGCGCATTTGCCACGCCAAAGCGCGATCAACGGCTGCCCGCTGCTCACGATGGAACCGGGCGGTCCGCCGGCATCGCGGATCAGCAACTCCTTCCGCCGCCGCCTCAAGAGCAAGGAGAAGAAGCTCCAGGCGCTCGCCGGCTATCGCTATCATTTGGCGACCACCGATGCGGACATCACCCGCCTGCTCGACTGGTTCTTCCGTATCAAGCCGGCTCGGATGGCCGAACAGAAGCTGCCCAACGTCTTCGCAGAGCCCGGCGTCGAGCAATTCGTCCGCGGCGCCTGCCTTGCACCACGCGGCGACGGCCGCGTCATCGACATCCACGCGCTCGAATGCGACGACGAGGTGATCGCAATCTTCGCTGGCGTCGCCGACGGCCAGCGCTTCTCGATGATGTTCAACACCTACACGATGTCCGAGCACGCCCGCTACAGCCCCGGGCTGATCCTGATGCGCTACATCATCGACCGCTGCGCCGAGCGCGGCTACCGCTCGCTCGACCTCGGCATCGGCTCGGACGAGTACAAGCGGATGTTCTGCAAGGACGACCAGGACATCTTCGACAGTTTCGTTCCGCTGACGTCACGCGGAAAGCTCGCGGCCATGGCGATGTCCTCGCTGAGCCACGGCAAGCGGCTGGTGAAACAGAACCAGATGTTGTTCGACCTGGCGCAGCGGCTGCGGCGAGCGTTCGGGTAGCTCTCGCCATTGCACGACTGCCCACCTTCTCCCCTTGTGGGAGAAGGTGGCGCGAAGCGCCGGATGAGGGGTTGTATCAGCAAGTCAAAATGCGAGAGGCACGCGCGGAGAGAGACCCCTCACCCGTCTCGCCGCTATCGCGGCGAGCCACCCTCTCCCACAGGGGGAGAGGGTAAGAAACGCCTACGCCGCCACGACGCGCGGCGCGTCCCTCGCATCCGACGGCTGCACCGGTCTGTTCAGCATCGTCACTTCATTGAATCCGACGGCGCTGAGCTGCTCGCACATCAGTGCGCGCGCATCCGGCGCCATCGACGCGTCGGGCACGACGACGGCGCGGGCATTCGCCGTCAGGAGCTCCGCCGGAAGGTCGGAGGCACTGCCGGCATCGAGCAGCACGTGGTCGTAGGCGCGCAGCAGCGCGTCGATCGCGAGCGTCACGCGGGGCGACTGCAACAGGCTGCGATCGAAGCCGGGGCGGCCTGCCATGACCAGATGCAGCCGCGAGAGCTTGTCCCGGGTGATGATCTGCGCGAACGACGCCTCGCCCTGCATCAGTTCGGCGAGGCCGGGTGCCGAGGCATCGACGGACACGGCGGCCATGGTCGGCGAGGACGCGGCGAGATCGACCACGACGACCCGCGCATCGCGCGCCAGGTGCCGGGCCAATGTCAGCGTCGACAGCGTGATGGCTTCGCCGCTCGCAGTGCCGAGCACCGTGACCTTCTTCGCCATGGCTCCGGCGGCGCGCAGGCTGTCGGCCAGATGCTCGATCTCCGCGAATTCGGCGACATCGGCATCGGCCGTCATCTCCGGCTGCAGCGGCGCGGGTTCTGCCATGACCGGGTCGACGACCGGATCGGCGAAGGGCTCGACGACCACCGGTTGGACGATTTGTTCCTGGCGAGCCGACGCCCGCATGAGCGTTGGCGTGAACACCGCCACCGCACGGGGCGCGGTCTGGCGCAACAACTCTCCGGTGACGACGACGCCCGACGAGAGCAGCAGTGTCGCGATCGTCGCGATCAGCACGATCGGCAGCTTCTTCGGGTAGGCCGGCGTGTTCGAGACGACGGCGCGCGAGATGATGCGGCCATCCGTCGGCGCGGTGTCGATGGTCTCGCGGGTGTTGGCCTCACGGTACTTCGCGAGATAGGTTTCGAGCAGGTCGCGCTGCGCCTTGGCCTCACGCTCGAGGGCGCGGAGCTGCACGTCCTGGCCGTTGGTGGCCGTCGCCTGCTTCTTGAGCTGCTCGAGGCTCGCCGACAATTCCTGAACGCGCCCGCTGGCGGCACGCGCATCGTTTTCGAGCGTGCGGGCGAGCTTGGCGGCCTCGTCGCGGATCTGGGTGTCGAGGTCGGCGAGCTGCGCCTTCAACTCCTTGATGCGCGGATGGTTGCCGAGCAACGTCGACGATTGCTCGGCCAGCTGGGCCCGCAACGCCACGCGCTGCTGCGAAGGCGTGCGCATCGATTCCGAGTTCAAAATTTCCGACGATTCGATCGGTTTGCCGCTCTGGATCATCTCGCGGATCAGGCGCGCCTTGGACTCGGCATCGGCCTTGAGCGCGCGCGCATTGTTGAGCTGGGTGTTGACCTCGCCCATCTGCTGGTTCGATAGCGTCGTGTTGTTGGTGCCGACGAACAGGCTCGACTTGGAGCGGAAGTCCTCGGCCTTCGCTTCGGCCTCGGAGACATTCCGTCGCAGCTCATCGATCCTGCCGGCATACCACTGGCTGGCGTTTCGGGCCTGGTCCTGGCGCGCATCCTGCTGGAGCACGAGATAGCCGTCGGCGATCGAATTGGCGACGCGCACGGCGAGATCGGGATCGGCAGACTGGAATTCGATCACGATGACGCGTGACTTGTCGACGGCGTAGGCCTGGAGGCGCTCGTAATAGGCGTCCAGCACCCGCTCTTCCGGCGTCATCGAGAACGGATCGCGGCCGATGCCGACCAGCGCCGCAAGAGACTTCAGCGGCGAAACGCCTTGCAGCACCGGATCGAACTCGGGCCGCTCCGCAAGCTTGTTCTTCTTGATGATCTCGCGCGCGAGATCGCGCGACAGCACGAGCTGCACCTGGCTGGTGACGGCTTCGGCGTCGAGCGCCTGCCGTTCCTCGGCGCGATCGCTATTGGGCCGCAGAAACACGTTCTCACGGCCGTCGATCAGGATACGGGATTCAGACTTGTAGCGCGGCGTGATGAGATTGACGATTGCGATGGATGCGACGAGCGCCAGCACCGTCGGAACGATGATCCAGCCGCGCTTGCGCGCCAATGCCGCGCCGAGCGCGTGCAGGTCGATGTCGCCGGATTCGACTGGCGCCGACCGCGGAGCAACGGGCGCAGGCTTTGCTTCAATGCTGGGCTCGAGTTCAGCCCGCTTGGCTGCTGCCTTCGAGACAGCCCGCTTGACCACCGCCTTGTCCTTGCCGGCACGCCAGAACGCTAAACGCATCGAACACTCCCGCAGGCGCAACGCCACGAACCTACCTCAACCAGGGCGATTACACTCCATTAAGGTTGCCGCTGGGTTAATCGCAGCGTCGGGCGGCTCGCGCAGGTGCGTCCGTCACCGTTTGTTAACCACGAGGCCTCTTAATCCGTCTCGATATTTCGTCAGATTGTTCGAGCATTCGCCGTCGAGCGCTGGTTTTGATCATGCCCCCCTCTCCCGACCAGCCGCTTCGCATCCTGCACGCCGTGCGCGCTCCGGTCGGCGGCATCTTCCGCCACATCCTCGACGTCGCCAACGGCCAGGTCGATCGTGGCCATCACGTCGGAATTCTCGCCGACAGTCTCACCGGCGGTGAGCGCGCCGACAAGGCCCTTGCCGAGCTCGCACCGCGGCTGAAGCTCGGCGTGCACCGGATGGCGATCCGCCGCGAACCGTCGCCTGACGATGTCCTGGTCTGGTTTCGCTTGCGGCGCCTGATCGCCACGCTCAAGCCCGACGTCATGCATGGCCACGGCGCCAAGGCCGGCGCTTTCATCCGGATGCGGCGGCGATCCGACGACACCATCCGCATCTACACCCCGCATGGCGGCTCGTTGCATTATCCCCTCAACACCCTCAAGGGCGAGTTTTACGCGCGGCTCGAGCGTGCGCTGATGGATGCGACCGACCTGTTCCTGTTCGAAAGCGCGTTTGCCCGCGACACCTATCAGCGCATCGTCGGCAAGCCGAAGGGCGTGGTGCATTGCGTCTTCAACGGCGTGACGCCGGAGGAATTCGAACCTGTCGTCATGGCCGACGACGCCACCGACCTCGCTTATGTCGGTGAGTTCAGGCACATCAAGGGCGCCGATCTGCTGGTCGACGCGGTGGCGCGCCTGCACGAGGGCGGTAAGAAGGTCACGCTGACGCTCGGCGGTGACGGCGAGGAGACCGCGGCGCTCAAAGCGCAAGTCGAGAGGCTCGGCCTCTCCAGCGCCATCCGCTTCATCGGTCACGTCAAGGCACGCTACGGCTTTTCCAAGGGGCGGCTGCTGGTCGTTCCCTCGCGTGGCGATTCCATGCCCTATGTCGTGATCGAGGCCGGTGCCGCCGGGATACCGATGATTGCGTCCAAGATCGGCGGCATTCTCGAGATTTTCGGCGCGGAGAACCCGGCGCTGTTTGCGCCGAGCAACGCGGAAGCCATGGCGGAGGCGATCGCGGCCGCGCTCGACAATCCGCTGGGAACAGCGCAGCGCGCCTTGTCGCTTCGCGAGCGCATCTCCGCGCATTTCTCGCAGCAGGCGATGGTCGAGGGCGTGCTCGCGGGCTATCGCGACGCATTTACCAATCACTAACCATTCTTAAGACCCGCTTTAGAGAATCTTCCGATTTGTCCGATAACCCAAGCGCCAGGGGATACTCGCCCGGGACGCAAGGACGCGGCCCGCGGGTTTTTTGAATGGACGTGGACGCCCGTGGAACCGCTCAACGCACGCTCGATGCTCGATGCCGCGACCAGCGCCGCGGCGAAGCCGGCTGACTGGCCCTTTGTGGAGCGGCGTCAACGGCTCTCGGCCGCCGCGCTCGACGTCGTCAACCAGAAGGTCGCCCGCGCCTATTCGCCGATCGTGATCACCGGCTTCGTGCGCCTCGCCGATTTCGCGCTGCTGAGCCTCGTCGGCATCGTACTCTATCTCGGCTATGTCATGCCGCACGCCGGCTCCTTCAGCTGGATCTATCCCGCGCAGATCATCGCCGTCGCGGTCTCCGCCGTGGTCTGCTTCCAGGCCGCCGACATCTATCAGGTGCAGTTGTTCCGCGGTCAGCTCCGGCAGATGACGCGGATGATCTCGTCCTGGTCGTTCGTCTTCCTGTTGTTCATCGGCATCTCCTTCTTCGCCAAGTTCGGCAGCGAAATATCGCGGCTCTGGCTTGCCGCCTTTTACGTCCTCGGGCTCGCCGCGCTCCTCTGCGAGCGTCTGGTGCTGCGCTCGCTAGTGCGCGCCTGGGGGCGCGAGGGCCGGCTCGACCGCCGCACCATCATCGTCGGCTCCGACCGCAACGGCGAACAATTGGTCGAGGCGCTGAAGCAGCAGGAGGATTCCGACATCCATGTGCTCGGCGTGTTCGACGACCGCAACGACAGCCGCGCGCTCGACACCTGTGCCGGCGCGCGCAAGCTCGGCAAGGTCGACGACATCGTCGAATTCGCCCGCCGCACCCGCGTCGATCTCGTGCTGTTCGCGCTACCGATCTCCGCCGAGACGCGCATCTTGGAGATGCTGAAGAAGCTCTGGGTGCTGCCGGTGGACATCCGCCTCTCCGCACACACCAACAAGCTACGCTTCCGCCCCCGCTCCTATTCCTATATCGGCGAGGTACCGACGCTGGACGTGTTCGAGGCGCCGATCACCGACTGGGACCTGGTGATGAAATGGCTGTTCGACCGCGTGGTCGGTACCCTCGCGCTGCTCGTGGCCTTGCCGGTGATGGGATTGGTGGCGCTGGCCGTGAAGCTCGACAGCCCCGGACCCGTGCTATTCCGCCAAAAGCGCTTCGGCTTCAACAACGAGCGCATCGACGTCTACAAGTTCCGCTCAATGTACCATCATCAGGCTGATCCGACGGCCTCGAAGGTCGTGACCAAGAACGACTCGCGCGTCACCCGCGTCGGCCGCTTCATCCGCAAGACCAGCCTCGACGAGCTGCCGCAGCTCTTCAACGTGGTCTTCTCCGGCGATCTCTCTTTGGTCGGCCCACGTCCGCATGCGGTACAGGGCAAGCTGCAGAGCCGCCGGTTCGACGAAGCCGTCGACGGCTATTTCGCCCGCCACCGGGTCAAGCCCGGCATCACCGGCTGGGCCCAGATCAACGGCTGGCGCGGTGAGATCGACAACGAAGAGAAGATCCAGAAGCGCGTCGAGTTCGACCTCTATTACATCGAGAACTGGTCGGTGCTGTTCGATCTCGTCATTCTGCTGAAGACGCCGATCTCGCTGCTGACCAAGAACGAGAACGCGTATTGAGTTGAATTTTTCCGTCATGCCCCTCCTTGTGCGCTGTTGCGCACTGGGGCGGGGCATCCGGTACTCCGCGGCGCCGGCCGCTTCCGCAATAGACGCCGCGGAGTACTGGATCGCCCGGTCAAGCCGGGCGATGACAGCGGTATTTGTGGCGTACCAGTTGCGTAAACGTATGAGCGTGTGATGGCGTATGCGGCAACAGCCGGGGAGATGAATGCAGCGGTTCGGGCTGCGCCCGGCGTGTTGGCGCTCCAGCGCGCGCTGGTATGGCTGGTCGGCGCCTCCGGCGCGATCGTGTTCATCGAGCCGAGCCCCTACGAGATCGTGACGCTGCTGGCCACCGTCACCTTCTTCGCCACCGGACTGCGTCTGCGGCTCGCTTTGATGCCGCTGGTGCTGATGCTGGTCCTGCTCAATATCGGCTATACGATCAGCGCGATCCCGCTGTTCGAGCAGTCCGAGGTGGTGAGCTGGATTGCGACCTCCTGGTACATGGCGGTCACAGTCGTGTTCTTCGCCATGGTCACGTCGGAGGACACCGCCGCCCGGCTCGATATGCTCCGCCGCGGGCTCGTGATCGGCGCGATGGTCGCCTCGCTGTCGGCGGTCGCCGGCTACTTCCACCTGGTTCCCGGCGGCGACGACCTCCTCACGCTGTACGGACGCGCGCGCGGCACCTTCAAGGATCCGAACGTGCTCGGCGCCTTCCTGATCCTGCCGGCACTGTTCTCGCTGCAGAGCGTCGTCTCCGACAAGTTCGGCAAGGCGTTTCGCAACGTCATCGCCTTCGGCATCATGTCGCTGGCGATCCTGCTCGCTTTCTCCCGCGCCGCCTGGGGCGGGCTGGTGCTGACATCCGCCTTCATGCTGGCGCTGATGGTGCTGACCAGCCGCACCAACGCGCAACGCTCGCGTATCATCGTCATGGCGATCCTGGCCGCGGTGCTGGGCCTTGCGCTGATCGCGGTGTTGATGTCGTTCGATTCCACCGCCGAGATGTTCAAGCAGCGCGCGAGCTTCGATCAGAGCTATGACGAAGGCCGCTTCGGCCGGTTCGGGCGGCACATCCTGGGAGCGGAGATGGCGCTCGACCTGCCGTTCGGCATCGGCCCTCTGCAATTCCACCGCTTCTTCCCCGAGGACACCCACAACTCCTATCTCAACGCCTTCATGTCCGGCGGCTGGCTGTCAGGCATCTGCTATCCCGCGCTGGTCTTCACGACCGTCATCATGGGTGTCAGGCACATCTTCGTGCCCGTGCCCTGGCAGCGCGCTTATCTGGCGGTGTTCTCCGCCTTCGTCGGCACCGTCGGCGAAAGCTTCGTGATCGACACCGACCACTGGCGGCACTTCTGGATGATGCTGGGCGCGATGTGGGGCATGATCGCGGCTGCACAGATCTACAAGGCTAGGTCTGGCGACGAAGCTTCTTCAGCTTGAGATCGGGGCGTTTCTCCGGCGGCGTGTCGAGCAGGCCCTTCAGCGCCGCGGTCGCCGCGAGCACGCCCTTGTAGCCCTCATTGGCGAAGCGCAGCAGCAGGCGCAATTCCTGGTCGGAATAGCCGCCAAAAACCTTCTCCATCGCCTGCTGCATCGGCACGTAGAACTGGCCGAGCCTTTCGATCGCCTCCGGCACGACGGCAATGAAGACCTTGCGACGATCGGCATCGTCGCGCTCACGACGGACCAGGCCCGCCTTTTCGAGCCGGTCGACCACGCCGGTGATGGCGCCGGTCGTGAGCCCCGTGACTTCGGCGAGCCGGCCGGCGGTGACGCGGCCTTCGAGGTACAGGATGTCCATGCATTCGAGGTCGGAATTGGCGATTCCGGCAACGTTCGCAACGGTCTGGCCATAAAGCACGCCCTGCGCGGACGACCTGCGCATCGCCTCCTCGAGCTCCTGCAGCAGCGCGGCGCGCGCCTTCGTCCTTGACAAGGCAAACCTCGTATCTTAGTCGATATATATCTTAGTCACTAAGAGATTTAGCGACTGTAATTCTCCTAGCACCACGGAAACGTCGGGAGCAAGCCATGTCCTATCGTCCTCGCAAGGCCCTGATCATCGGCGCCGGCATCGCCGGCCCCGTCGCGGCGGTCCTGCTGCGCCGCGCCGGCATCGAGTCCGCGATCTACGAAGGCTGGCCCTATTCGAAAGGCATCGGCGGCGGCCTTCAGATCGCGCCGAACGGCATGCAAGTCATGGACGAGATTGGCCTTTCCAATGAGCTGATCAGCCGCGGCTCGATCGCGGAATCGTTCGACTTCTATTCGCAAGCCGGAGAGAGGCTCGGCTCGATCAATCGCGACATGGCGCGGCGCTTCGGCCAGCCCGCGGTCAATGTCTGCCGCGCCACGCTGAACGAGATGCTGATCGACAAGGCCTGGTGCGCATGCGTTTCACTTTATTTCGAGAAGCGCCTGATCAAGATCGAGGATCGCGCCGACCAGCCGATCATCGCCTACTTCGCCGACGGTACCACGGCCGAAGGCGACTTCGTGATCGGCGCCGACGGCGTGCACTCGGTGACGCGGCGCCAAGTCGTCCCGGACGGGCCGCAGCCGTTCGATACCGGACTGATCGGCTTCGGCGGCTTCGTGCCGCACGCCGTCCTGGATGGCCGGCCGATCGGCCGGCACGTTGAAACCACGTTCGGACAGAGCGGCTTCTTTGGCTACGGCTATTGCAGCCCCGATCCGAACGACGGCGTGATGTGGTGGAGCACGCAACCCGCGCACGGCATGGACGCGGCGATGTTTCGCGCGCTCGACCATGCAACGCTGAAGCAGCACCTGCGCAGCTTCCACCGCGGCTGGCACGATCCGATCCCTGGCATCATCGAGGCAGCCGAGAACATCGTGGTCACCGACACGCTCGACGTCGCCACCCTGCCGACCTGGTCGCGCAAGCGCTCGCTGCTGATCGGCGATGCCGCCCATGCGACCAGCCCCCATGCCGGCCAGGGCGCCTCGCTCGCGCTGGAGGATGCGATGCGCCTCGCCCGGTTGATGCAGCAAGGCCGGGAGCTCGGCGCCACCTTCCAGGCCTTCGAGGCCGAACGGCGCCCGCGCACGGAAAAGATCGTCGCCATGGCCCGCCGTAACGGCAACAACAAGCGCGAGTTCAGCGCCACCGGCGCGTGGATTCGCAATCAGATGATGAAATGGCTGCTGCCGCTGGGCGCGAAAAGCATGGAGTTCATGTACGCCTACGACGCGCGGGCGGTGTAGTGGCACGAACGCTGTCATGCCCGCCTTGTGCGCACTTGCGCACCGGGGCGGGCATCCAGTACGCCGCGGCCTCTCGATTCAATCGGTGCCGTCTCTGGAATACTGGATCGTCCGGTCGAGCCGGACGATGACACCGTGATTGCGGCAAGTGACCGCCTCTACTTCTCCACCGCGAACGTCAGCCCGGCATTCTCGACCAGCCGCTTGATCAGCTTGTGCTGCATCGCCGCGCCCGGGGTCCAGAAGCCGGCTGCGACGTCAGTCGTGTCCCGCAGCATGCAGATGGCGCATTCGGAGATCATCTTCGAGGTCGAGCCGTAGCCGGGATCGCGGTCGCCGGTGACGCCGGCGCGAACCATGCGGCCATCGGGTGCGATCGCGACATAGAGCAGATCGAACAGACCGTTTTCACGCTCTTCCTTCGACGGCCCCTCGCCCGGCTTCGGTGCGTCGGGGCCGGTCTTGCCCGCATTGGCAGCCATCACGAGCTTGGCGTTGGCCTCGCCCTTCTCGCCGGGACCGGTCAGGACCATCTCGTCGTAGACGAAGTCCTGGCCGTAGGGGAATCCCATCAGCATGTTGGAGCGGTGAACGTTGCGCGTGTTGATCAGCGCCATCGTGAACGGCGCGGCCCAGGATTGCAGATCCTCCTCGAAGGCGGCCCTGTTGCCTTTCGGCTGCTTCGGGCCGGTGAAGCCGGGCGTCAGCGCAAAATGATCGTTGAGAATGGCGACAAGGCTGAGATCCTTGGCCACCGCATCGAAGGTCGCCTTAGCGCTGGCGGCGGTGCCGCCCGAGAGCGTGCCCCGCATGTCGCGCACACGCCCTTTCACCCGCGGGGCCGGCGCGCCGAAGACACGTTTGGCCTCTTCCTGGACGAAGAACGTACCGAGCTCGAACGGCACGGAATCGTAGCCGCAGGAAAACACGATCCGCGCGCCGCTCTCTTTTGCAGCCGCCTCGTACTTGTCGATCATCTGGCGCATCCAGATCGGCTCGCCGCAGAGGTCGAAATAATCCGTGCCCGTGGCCACGCAGGCGGCGAGCAGTTCTTCACCATAGAGCTGATACGGGCCGACGGTGGTGATCACCGACATGGTCTGCTCCGCCATCGCCTTCAGCGAAGCCGCATCCGACGCATCCGCGACAATCAACGCCGTATTCCCGGGCGCGCCGATCGCATCGCGGACCGATTTCAGCTTGCCGAGGCTGCGGCCTGCCATCGCCCATTTGAGCGCGTGGTCGCTCTTGTAACGCTGGGTCAGGTATTCGGCGACGAGCTGGCCGGTAAAACCGGTCGCGCCATAAACGACGATGTCGAATTTCGCAGAGCTCATGATCCGCCTTTGCTTTACTTCTTCGCGTAGCTCACGCCCATGCCGGCACGGACGTCGCTTTGAATACCATAGGGCGGGATCGGATAACGCAGGCCGTTCTTCGCCAGCGCCTTCATGCCCACAACCGCCTTGGCGAGATGTTCCGGCTTCAGGGCCATCAGCATCTCCTCGTCCGGCACGCCGCCATAGCGCCGTTCGGCGTAGCATGGCAAGGACAGGCTGGGCTCACCGCTCTTGAGCGCCCTGCCCCAGGAATCGGCGCAAGCGGTCTCGCCGACCACGCCCCATTCGAACTTCTTGTAGCCGGTGTATTGCAGCCCGTTGATCAGGATGATCATCTGCCCCGGCGTCGCATAGACGAGACAGATGTCGGGCGGATCGAGCCGGCCGCTCGCCAGCGGACTGACCGCGAGCGCCTGATATTGCCCGAACGGAACCACATCCAGCGCCTCCTGGCGCTTGCGTGCGTCCTCCGCGGTGCCGTGCCAGACCCCGACATAGTTTTCGCCGGCGAGCCATTTCTCGTCCTGCGGTGCAAGGCCGATCACCGCGCGGCATTGTGCGCCGACGAGATCGTCGGCCGTGATGCCCACGGTCCAGCCCAGACGCGCGGCCATGCTGACGATCTGGTCGGTGGTGTGGACCGCGTTCGGCCGCCGGACTTTCGGAATTGCCTCCATGTCCGCGGTCCGCGTGAACAGCTTCATGCCGATCACCGTGGTCTTCAGCCGCAACAGGCTGTTGAGATCGGCGACGAGGCCGGCAAGATCGATGCTGTCTGCACTCTGCTGTTGCATGGCGTCCTCCGGGGCCGGCGACCGTGAGCCGGTGCTGTTATTGCTTCTTGAACGGTTCTAGTCCTTCGTCGGTCCCGGGAGCAACTCGCCAGTCCGGCCCATCAGGCGGTAGGCGACGAGCCCGATCCATTCGCGCACGGCGACCTCGGTTCGGCCGAGCCCGTCCGTGCCGACATTGGTGAAAGAGAAGAGATCGTCACGCCCGCCCATTCGCCAGTCCACGGGATAGGCTTCGACGTCGAATCCCGCCTTGCGAAAGATTCCCATCGAACGCGGCATGTGAAAGGCCGACGTGACCAGGAGCCAGCGTTCGCCCGCCTTCGGCGCCACCAATTGTTTGGTGAAGATGGCATTCTCGTAGGTGTTGCGGGAGTCCCGCTCGAGGATCAGGCGCTGCTTCGCGATGCCCAGATTCTCCAGGATGGGCGCGGAGTAGTCGGCCTCCCGGGAGTCCGTCGAAACCAGGTTCGCGGTGCCCCCGGTGAAGACAATGCGCGTGTTCGGATAGCGGCGCGCGAGCTCGGCCGGCGCAAACAGGCGATCGGCCGCGTGCGCGACGACCGGCGTGCGGTGCGCCGCCGACAGATCGGTGTCGATCGAGCCGCCGAGCACGATGATGCCATCGGGCGCACCGCGCGACGGATCCCACGGCGGAAAACGCGACTCCAGCGGATAGAGCAAGAGGTTGCCGAGCGGCGAAAACGCGGCGAGCGCCAGCAGGATCAGCGTGGCCGCGGCGAGCTTGCGGCCGAAGGCGGCAAAGCGCGTCGCCATCAGGACGACCGAGACGATTCCGAGCTCGATCATCAAGTTGATCGGCAGCACCGCTGCGCCGAGGGTCTTGGACAGGACAAAAAGCAGGGGAGCCTCGCTGGAATGATCGTGCCTGTTGCGCGCGGGCTTGACCCGCCCGTCGATCTTCAGAAAAGCTTCTTGGAAGAGGATCGATTGCCTGGTCAAGCCCGGGCCTGTGAAACGGACGGACGCCACATGACCCATCACCACCTGCATTCCAGCCCCGAGACCTGCCATTGGGGGTTCTTCGAGGCTGCGCTCAAGCCCGTCCTCACCATCGCGAGCGGTGACGAGGTCACGGTCGACACCATCAGTGGCGGTCCGGACATGCTGCCCGACCGCAGCAAATTTCACATTCCGCCCGAGATGCACGAGGTTCATGCCCAGAACGAGCGCATGCTGCCCGGCCACATCCTCACCGGCCCGATCGCGCTCGAGGGCGCCGAGCCCGGCGACGTGCTCGCGGTCGAGATCCTCGACGTCCAGCTCCGGCAGGATTGGGGCTGGAACATGATCAAGCCGCTGTCCGGCACCCTGCCCGACGATTTCCACGAGACGCGCATTCTGAACATCCCGCTCGACCGTTCCCGGATGGTCGCCCGCATGCCGTGGGGGCTGGACCTGCCGCTCAAGCCGTTCTTCGGCGTGATGGGCGTTTCGCCGCCGCCGGCCTGGGGCCGCATCTCCTCGCTCGTTCCTCGCGCCATGGGCGGCAATCTCGACAACAAGGAGCTTGGCGCCGGGGCGACGCTGTATCTGCCGGTGTTCGTCCCGGGCGCGCTGTTCTCCTGCGGTGACGGCCATGGCGTGCAGGGCGACGGCGAGGTTTGCGTCACCGCGATCGAGACCGCGCTTCAGGGCCGCTTTCGCCTGACGCTGCGCAAGGACCTCAGGCTCGATTATCCCCGTGGCGAGACGGCGACGCATTACATGACCATGGCGATGGACCCCGATCTGGACCAGTGCGTGGTGCGGGCGCTGCGCGACATGATCGTGCTGCTCGGCGAGAGGCGCAATTTGTCGCGCGAGGACGCCTATACGCTGTGCAGCCTGGCGGCCGATCTGCGGGTGACCCAGACCGTCAACGGCTCCAAGGGCATCCATTGCATGATCGAAAAGACGATCGTGCACGGCTGAGCCGACCGGCCCACTCCTGACCGGTCGAAGCCACGCCGCCGCCGGCCTGCCGCGCGGCGTGCCTTGCCATGCCTAAATTTCCCTCGCGATTCCAACGGGCTGACCAGGCGCCGCAGCCTGCATTTGACTTCTGCCTCCAAACCTAAATAGAGTCTTAATCGTAACTTTTATGTACCCGAGTAAGAGGCTAGCGTTCGGCCATGGCCACCGAAAAAGCCGAGACTGACCGCATTCCCGTAACCCTGGCGCTCTCGACCATCACCTATCTGGAGAAGCTGGTGAGACAGGGCACCCACGGCACCAGCGTTCCCGGCGTCGCACGTACCTTGATCGAGGAAGGCATCCGTCTCGCCATCAAGGACGGGCTTTTGTCGATTCGCGACAATGGCAGGACGTGAGCGCGCGCCGAACGTGAGGCGGACGGATCTCGAGAGGCGGATGGCCGACATCTGCAACCTGGGACCGTTACACATGCCTGTTCTCTCACCCACCTGGACCGACGAACGCATCGAACTTCTGAGGCAGCATTTCGAGGCCGGGCTCTCCTGCCGCGAGATCGCCGCCGACATTGGCGTCAGCCGCAACGCCGTGATCGGCAAGCTGTCTCGCCTCAATCTCACGCGCGGCCGAACCATCGACGATCGCAAGGTTCACGACAGGGGCCTGGCGGCGGCGCGCGCGCCGCGGACCGTGCCGCGGCTGCAATATGAGATGCTCGCCACGATCTACGGCGAGACCGGCGCGCCGATGGTCACCGGTCCGATCGACGCCGCCAATCGCTGCTCGCTACTCGAGCTTGCCGAGAACCGCTGCCGCTGGCCGATCTCGACACCTGGCGCCGACGATTTCTGCTTCTGCGGCAACTCCGCACCCGACGGCCAGTCCTATTGCGCCGGCCACAGCCGCCTCGCCTACCGGCCGAATTCCCGCGCGCGCGTCATGCGCGGCTAGAGCCAAGTCCTGGAGGCGAGTCCTGGAGCCATGCCCAAAACGAAAAACCTCCGGCAGGGCATTGCCGGAGGTTTCTGGAGGTTTAGCATCAAGTCAGAGCCGCAACTTTCGTCATCGGCTGGAAGTAATATAGCTTAGTAGCTCAGGTAAGTAAATAAATTTGGGCCCATCGATTCGCATGGCACGTCTTCGCCGCCCGCACGCGCCGGATTTTCCGAAGGCCATCTTCGTAAAAAAAGCTCATCTCATAAAAAAGCCCCGGCGGTGTCCCGCCGGGGCTGCGTTCTATCCGAAGACCCAGGTGTGAAGACCCAAGTCCGAGGACCAAGGCTTACCAGTTGCGCTGGGCGCGAACCAACAGGCTGTAGGTGTCCTGGTCCTTTAGCTCATAGGTCGCCGCGGGCTTGGCAACGCTGGTGAGCGCCGGCGTCGTGATCACGCCCGAGTACTTCTGGTCAAGATGGCTGTAGGTGAAGTCAGCCGAGAAGGTCAGGTTCTTGATCGGGGTCCAGCGGGTGATGACACCGATCTGGCCGATGTTGAAGTCCGGGTTGCAGGTGCCGGTCAGGGTCGCGAACGCGGCGCTGCCGCAGATCATGCCCTTGGCGGTGCCGCTGTAGTTGACGGCAGCCCACGCACCATAAAGCGCCGAATTCCAGTACGGGCTCCAGTTGTGAGTGTAGGCCCCACGGAAGCCGTAGGTCTTGGTCAGCTCGAGGCCGCTGCCGGGTGCGAACACCGCGTCAGACACGCCGGCGAAGCCGATGCTCTGATACGCGCCGCCCGAACCGCCGAACATCGAGTAGCTGGTCGCTGCCAGCTCCTGGAAGTTGTAGCGGCTCGCGCCGTCGGTGTAGACGCCCGAGATGTTGATCACGTCGCCTGCACCGGTCGGGATGTTCTTGATCGACAGCGCCAGCTGGACGGCCCAGCCCCACTTGTCTTCAGGATGACCGGTAACTTCGCTCGCGCCGTAATAGCCGACGTGGTTGTCGTGCGCAGCGACCGAGGCCTGGAACAGGCCCCAGGCCTGGTCGACGCGGAGCGTGCCGACGAGATCGGGGGAGCGGGTGCCGCCGAGATCGTTGGAGCCGTAGGCACCGCCGAGGACGCCGGCGGTGGACATGCCGGCCGTATTCCAGAGCGCGGTCTGGAACACCTGCGTCTGGTCCTGGGCCGAGACGATCGCCGTCACGCCCTGGCCGAGATCGGCAGTGTAGGTGAACTGGGCAACACCGTTGGTGGTGCCGCTGCCGCCGACGAGCTGGTCGAAGTTGTTGCCGGGATAGTTGATCCAGGGCGCGTCGAACTGCGATACGGCCTTACCCATGGTGAAGCCGGCGAACTGGATGAAGGCGTAGTAGACGCCGAGCGCGCCGCCCGAGATCGTGCCGTCGGTGCCGTTGACGGCGCCGCCGCTGGAGCCGATCAGGCTCGTGCCTGCGGCGTTGAGGCCGAGCGTACCGCTGTACTGGGTCGCACCCGTTCCCGAACCGGCGCCGACATAGTTGCCGGTCGTCCAGGTGAAGACCGCATCGAAATAGGTGCGGACCACGCCGTATTCGGTTGCGGTGCGGGTGTCGATGTTGAGATCTTCACGAGCGCGCATCGAGTAATAGTTGGTCAGGCGGTTGTTGGCCGCGAAGACGTTGTTGTACTGGGCGCTGTAATTGCCGCCGGCATTGAGCGCCACTTCGGCACGCAGATAGCCGCCCAGCTTGATGCAGGTGTCGCTGCCCGGGATGTAATAGAAACCCGCGCCGTAGAGCGAGCAGACCTTCACATACTCGACCGCCTTGGCCTTGACCGGAAGATCAGCCGCCTGAGCTGCACCGACGGCGATCAGACCCGCCGCAGTGCCGAGCAAAAGGCTCTTCACCACTTTCATATTAAAACCTCCAAGTTGCTCATTTTACGAAGACCGGACCGTGAGGCCCCCCAAGATCCCCGTCTTTGAAATCCGCTCGGCCGCTTTGCGCTTCGGACACACCCTCTTTCGACGCGAGGGACGTGAGCAAACCACCTGCAACGGGACGATCGAGTACCCCCCACCGCCACGAAGCAATATGCCTGCGCCTTTCGGTAATCAAAATACCTTATTTAGTCAGCTTTGTTGGTTTTGCTAAACCTGTGCCCCGTTCGCAACACCATTGCGAACCGATTCCGTGAGCTGATCATCTTTGTAGTTTTACTGACAAAATTACCCTGGTCTGCACTTGCGTCAGAGCAGGCTTGCGTGGACTATGGCTTGCACGACACCGGCCGCATACAAATCAGATCACGGGAGTGACGCTGTGTCAGCGACGAGGAAAGAAGGGGCGCGCCTCCGCACCATCGGCAATCTGGATATCATCAGGCGCTTCACCTGGGAGATATCGTCGATCAACATGTATCTGGAGGAGCTGCGTCAGTTCTGGGCGAGAACGCTCGGCATCAGCGGCCCGCAATGGCTGATCCTGATGGCGATCTCCGACCTCGACAAGGACGACGGCATTCCGGTCAACGTCGTCTCGAAACTGCTCCACGTCGATCCGTCGTTCGTCACCACCCAGTCCAAGCTGCTCGAGAAGAAGGGCCTGTTGCGCCGGCGCCCCTCACCGACCGACGCAAGGGTGGTCCGACTATCACTGACCGAGAAGACGCAAAAGCACCTGGCGAGCCTCAACGAGCAGTACAAGACGATCAAGGAATTCGTCTTCCAGGAGTTCGACGAGAAAGAGCTGACGGAATTCACCACCAAGCTCGCGATGTTGAAGACCCGTCTCGAAAAGGCCTGCGTCCGCCTGACCCTCGACTTCTGAGGCGACGTCCTCAGATGCGCCCCGCGGCGCCGAGCCGCGATTCCAGCCAATCGAAGATGTATTCATTGGCAAGGCTCGGATTGTCCGCATGGGCCTGCGCCGCGCCAGTTTCGGCCGCGGTGAACACCTTCAACATGACATCCGAACTGCCGAGCCGGGAGGTCTGGACGATCTGACGCGCCCGATCGGCCTTGAGCCAGCCGTCCTCGCCGAGCGTGATCAGCACCGGACAGTCGGCGCTGGAGGCCATCAGCGGAGCATGCGGCACCGGAACGATGCTGACGTCGCTCATCGCGAATCGGCTGGCAAAGAAGGCCCGCTCGTGCAGGTCCCACAGGCCGCCATCGCAGACGGCGGCGGCAAGCCGCGGCTCCTGCAGCACCGCGCGCGCCACGAAGGAAGAGCCCCAGCCATCGGCGACGATCGCGACGCGTTCGAAATCGACCTCGCTGCACGTCTCCAGATAGTCCATGACGCACGGAATCGCACTCTCGAGATCCCGGCGCCGCAACAGCGCGTCGAGATAATCGTCCCGCTGGTCGCCGAAGAGGTCCAGCGCCAGCAGCGAAAAGCCGCGCTCGCGCGCGTGCGGCGCGAGCTTGAACAGAAACTCTTCCTTGCGATGGCCGGGCTCGCCGATGCAGATCACGGTCGGGGCTCGCACGCGTCCCAACGGCGCGTGCGCGGGCAGGAAATAGCCCTGCAACGAATGTCCGTCGAGCCAGGGTATCGTCACGACTTCCCCGGCAGGGTCGCGCGCGGCGAGGAAGCGGCGGGCGCAATCCTGCATCGCGAGGACCGCGACCCAGCGGCGCTCGTCCGCCTGATCGAGCGGCATTGCGGCCGCGCTGTAGTAATTCATGGCGCGGAGCCAATTGCGCTGCGCGGTCGCCCTGTGACCTTCCGCGAACGCGGCCTCGGCACGATGGCGATTGGCCTGCGCCAGCTTCTTCCACTCGCGATGCCAGGACTGGTCGTCGCCCCGCTTCAGCTGCCGCGCGATCATCAGGCATTCGGCGATCGTGGCGCCGCCGTCCTGGGCCGCGGTGAGGAGCCGCGTGAACTCAGCGGAGATGTCCTCTCGCTCCGGGCAAAGGATCCAGTCGTCGGAGAGGCATGCGGGTATCATCGGGAGCTACGCTCTGGTCATCGCCTTACACGTGACTGAATAAACTATTTTGGTTCCCTGACCAAGCTGCGGCGCGCCCAATGAGAGCCGTTCGAGATCACCATCGCTTGAACGCAGGGACGTGTCGCATGCGTGACATTCCAATGCGTCAGGAGTGGCCGACACGGCCAAGAAACGCCGGCAGCGAACTGGCAAGAGGTGGCACGTGAAATTGCCTGCGCGCCTCTTGCCATGATGCGCATCATACCTATATCGGCGCGCGCTCGTCGCCTGCGTCAGCCGAGCCGCCAGCCGACCTCCTGCGTGAAA
The DNA here is from genome assembly GCF_032917965.1 of Bradyrhizobium sp. BWC-3-1. Classification (NCBI taxonomy): domain Bacteria; kingdom Pseudomonadati; phylum Pseudomonadota; class Alphaproteobacteria; order Hyphomicrobiales; family Nitrobacteraceae; genus Bradyrhizobium; species Bradyrhizobium sp. BWC-3-1. Next base: position 4,258,438 of record NZ_CP136625.1, on the reverse strand, counting down.
CTTTCGTAGAAGGCGCGGTCGTAGGCCTGCTCCGGCGTAGCACGAACGCGCTCGTCAAGGCGCTTTGCATCCTCACCCACGAGAATGCGCCATTGCTCCGCCTTGACCCCGTCGAGGATGATCCTGGCGGCCTGAGCCGCCGTCGTCGGCGCATCCTCGAGGAAGCTGCGGGCGCGCTCGGCGAACGCCGCCTGGATGTCCTCGTCCGACATCTTGTCGGCATCCGGCACGCCGGCCGCGACCATGCGCTTGCGGGTCAGCGCGATCTCGTCGGCGTTGAGCCGCTCCGAGCCGTCGGCGCTCTGCACCTTGCGCGAATTGGAGACGATCGAGGTGCCGATATGGCCGGGCATCACCACCGAGCATTTGACATGCGGCGCGTGCAGGCGGAGGTCGTTGATGAGCGCTTCGGTAAATCCCTTCACGGCGAACTTCGCCGCGCTGTAGGCGGTGTGCGACTGGTTCATGCCGATGGAGGCCCAGAAGCCGTTGACGCTCGCGGTGTTGACGATGTGGGCCTCGTCGGCCGCGACCAGCATCGGCAGGAAGGTGCGGACGCCGAGATAGACGCCGCCCCAGCAGATGTTGAAGGTGCGCTCCCACTGCTCGCGCGTGTTGGTGAACAGGCTGCCGCCGCCGCCGATGCCGGCGTTGTTGAACAGAAGGTGGATCCGGTCGGTCTTCTGCTGCTCGGCGAGCTCGTCGCGGAATCGCTTGAGATGATCCTCGATCGAGACGTCGGCGACATGCGTCGTGACGCGCAAGCCCTGCGGCAGCTTCTCGACCTCGCACAGCCGCTTGGTCTCGGCCATCGCGGCTTCCGAGACGTCGCACATCGCGACATTGCAGCCCTCGGCGACGAGCTGCCGCGCGAGCTCGCGTCCCATTCCCGTACCGCCGCCAGTGATGACGGCGATCTTTCCTGCAAAATCATTCATGGGACTTTCGGCCCCTCCCCTGTCGGTATGTTTCTTCATGGCTACGCCACGCATCGGAGCGCGCGCAAAATGTAGCAGCGCCGCATCCGCAGGTAAAAGCGGATCGGCGCTGCCGTGCTCATCAGTTATTTCGGGGCGCGGACTATTCGGCCGCCTCGACCCGCCGCCCGTTCAACGCGCCGAGGCCGTCCAGCGCCTTGCGGATCGCCGCCTGCTGCGCGCTTGAGGCCTCCGGCATCGGCGCGCGCGGATAAGTCATGGGCAGGCCCTGCAGCGTCTGCGCATGGCGCGTGCAGGCCGGCAGATTGTCGGCGATGACAGCGTTCCACAGCGTCAGCAGCTTCTTGTGCAGATCGAGCGCGCGCGGATGATCACCCGCCTTCACCGCATCCCACAGCGCGACGGAGGCATGCGGCGCGGCGGTCAGGATCGCGGCGATCGAGCCATGGGCCCCCAATGTGTAGGACGGATACATCAGGGCATCGACCGCGCTGTAGATCAGCTTGTCCGGCGCCATCATCATGAGGTCCGCGAACAGCTTCAGGTCGCCCGCGCTCTGCTTGACGCCGACCACCAGCGGCACCTCGGTCATGATCCGCGTCAGCAGCGCCGGCGAAAGATAGGACCACGGCACCACGTTGTAGATGATGATGGGCATGCCGGTCTCGTCCGCCATGGCGCGGAAATGCGCCACCATCGCCTCGTCGTCCGGCTTGAACAGATAATGCACCGGCGTGACCTGGAGGGCCGCGACATTCATGTCGCGCACCAGCTTGCCGCGGCGGATCGCATCGCGCGTGGAATCGACGATGATCCCGGCGATCACGGGAATGCGCCCCTTCACCGCCGCGACCGTCGCCTCCATCAGGTCGCGATATTCCTCGTGATCGAGCGTGTGCCCCTCGCCGGTCGAGCCGCCGGCCGCGACGCCATGCGCGCCGGCGCCGATCATCCAGTCGACCTGTGGCGCCACAAGAGTGTAGTCGATCTCGCCATCCTTCCGGAACGGCGTCGTCATCGGCGGAATCACGCCGGTCGGTCGTGCCTTCATGGTCTGCCCTCGCGTTTCCATATCCCTTGTGGCGGCCCCGCTCTTTTGGCGAGTGGCCACGGTGCTGCGAGCCTACCGGCTGCGCGCGGCCTGTGAAGCGCCACCGGCGCGGCGCTGCTCCCAGCATTCGACATCCCTGCGGTTGTTACTGACCCGGTTCCCGGTATTTGCCCGGCTTCGGTTTAGGGGCAATTTTTTTACAATCCGAATCGCTAAATGGAATCCGGACGCTGGGTCGAGTCGGCCAGGCCAGCGTGTCGTTTGCGTCACAGGCTCTGGCACTCCGCTTGCATCCTCTTCGTGGTCAGAAACTACCGATGAGGTGACTGGAATGTTCGTGACCGTCGTTGCCGTGCTCTGCCGGCTGAGTGCAGCCAGCTCAGGCAGTTGCATCGAGGAAATCGTGACCGACAGCAACATGACGCCCGAGATGTCGATGATGCAGTGTGCGATCGGCGCACAGGCTCCATTGGCGAAATGGATGGGCGAGCATCCGATCTACCACGCCAACTGGCGGCTCGATCGCTACAAATGCGTTCCGGGTCGCTACGAGGTCAAGGGCCACGCCTAAGGCCCCGCGAAACTACCGACACCAAGACGACGAACGAGGAAACGCCCCGGAGGCCGCATCGTCCTTCCGCGCGGGCATCGACAGCGCCAGCCCCATTGCGGCGGCACGCTTTGTGACAACGATCACACCTTCCCCTTAAGCCACCGCCCGCAGAATGATCGCACGCGCGCGTCGCCCTCCGGCGTCGGCATCAGCGCGTAATTGTGCGGCTGTTCGCGGAGCAGATGCAGCTCGACCGGCACGCCCGCCGCCCTCGCCCCGGCATCAAACTACAGAGTGGCTGATCCAGGTTTGAGTCGAGGGAGCCCATCAATTACTCGAGCGACGACGCTCAGCATGCTAGTCGCAAAGATTCGAGCCTCGACCAGTCTTTCGTCTTGTTCAAGGTCCAGCTGTAAGACTGACGCTAACCATTCGGCCTTGTTTGCGGGAAAAGCTCCTGCAAAAGCCTTCTAGCTCTCCCTCCCTTAAGATCAGAAGACCTATGGCCTGCGACGCAACACATATCTTCTCGAAGGCATTGATCAAATCTGAATCGGCAAATCCTCGATACCCGTCTTGTTTGATCCTTTGCCAAGGTGAAGCGCTCATTTCCATCTCAGCTATTTGCTTCCGAGATTGGTCCGCAATGGCTTGGCTATTCCGCAACACAGCAGCGATCCGTTCAAGCTCCAGCGCGACTTCTATGGTTGAAGGCTCCAATCGTTTTGATTTCACTTTGGTTATCCCTATAGGTGAACCAGTGAACCAACGACATGAGTCAACTTGGAAGTGAATTGAAATGGACAGGACACTAATGTGTAGACAGGAAAAAGAGAGAGAAAATAGAGCACAAGAGAGACCGCGCCCAACTGCCCGGGGTACGGCGACGGTGGTAAATGGTAAGGGCGGGGCTACAACGCAACAAATAGAAAGAAATCGCTGCGCCGCCCGACGTAGGCTTCACAATCGTTATCGCCTGGGCCAGCCTATCAAGAAGCCAGTGGCCTTGTTTCTGAAGGTAGAAAGGGTAGGAGCAGCGAGCACACCCCGAAGCGGATCCATAATCGCGATGTAGTCGGTGTTGTCCCGCTGAATCCCATAAGCGACGACTACATGAGCTGGGTTTTTCCCTTCCATTACTATGTAGAGATGGTTCCCGGACGCCCCGCCAGAGGAAACATCTTTTCGTATACATAGTCGAACGTGAGGTCGGCTCTGTCGATTTCCTCGTAATCCATGTTGATCGAGAGGCTGTTTGCAATCTCACCAAAGTACGCAAGATCGAGCGCATTTCCATTGCAGTACATCTGAAACATTTGGATGATTGAGCTATATGACCAACTGACCCCGCGAGTGGCTTCAAGCCAGGAGCTAAGGGCGCAAGCCCAACACACGGGCAGTGAAACTTCGTCGTCGCCAGTTCTACCGATGGTTGCTTTACAATTCGGGGTTTCGATAGACGATACGTGACCATCTGATACCCTCATTCCCGACAGCATGATCCCCAGATCAAAGCCCGTACTAATGTGTCTTCATTGTTGCTGCTAAGTTCAAGCGCAGGCAAGAATTGTATTGCGGCCAACCGAAGCCGTTCTTCAATCCGCTCGAAGCCCTCGAAGCCGTCCATTAATCCGCGCGCTCGTTCGCACCGAATCGCAGCGCCCTCGCGCGCTGGATTGCAGCGCCTTAGTTCTGCTGACTAGTGCTCCGTTACGCTGCGTTACGCTAATTGCAGCACTTTTTCATGGATTCGAACCCCTTCTTTTCGAGGGCTTCCAGAGTTGCGTAAATCGTCGCCATCGGAACCGCCTTGGGCACCGCAGAAGGGCATACGTCGCCTGGCCGTTTGCCGTTTAGGGCCGCCTCCAATGCGGCAACCTTTTCCTCAAGCGCCTTCGTCCGATCAGGTATCGTCCCGAGTTCCTTCCATAGCGGTACGTCGTTTAGCCACTTACGGACGTCGTCGATTACTCCGATTGCCCTACCGCCTGGTGTGCGACTTGGAAATCAGATAGGTGAGGAACGATGCGCATGCTCCGATAAAGAAGATCGCGTCAGCTTCATCAACGTCCGCTTCAGCCTCACTTAAGAGCGCATGTCGGATGCCCTTCTCATCGCTCGTATATCCATAGAGTGATAGGAACGCCTTTTTAAGCGCCGGATGGAGAGCAATCCTCTGTTCTAATCCCGACAATGCCTTCGAAAGATCGCCAGTAGGTTCGAGCACGCGCGCAACGTACGCCTCCGATGGGGGCCGTCTTGCGTGAGGGTTGGTAATTCGCGAAGCGTGTGACCTTAAGTCTAGCTTTAAGGTCATCAGGCGATGCGGGTCGAGGTTTTAGGCGGGCTGGAGCGGCGGCGGCGTTGGTCGCAGGACGACAAGGCACGGATTGTCGAGGAGACGTTGGCACCGGGCGCGAAGGTAACTGAGGTTGCGCGGCGCAACGGAGTAGCGGCCAGCCTGGTGTTTACCTGGCGTCGACAAGCACGGACATCGGAACAAGTTGCACCATCTTTTACGCCGGTGCAGATCGCCGCCGTAGCGGCTTCGACTGAAGAAACTGCGAAGCTTTTGCCTACGGTTGATGGCCGAGTTCGCTCGGCGGCAGCCGCACGTACTGGATTGATAGAGATCGATCTCGGCAACCGACGGTGCATCCGGGTGGATGCGCACGTCGATCCGGAGGCGCTGGCGCGGGTCCTCGATGTGCTTGGACGCCGATGATTGCTGTACCAGGGAATGTGCGAGTGTGGCTGGCGACAGGCTACACGGATATGCGCAGAGGCTTTCCGTCGCTGGCCCTCCAAGTGCAGGAGGTGCTGCACAAAGAACCGCTCAGCGGTCATTTGTTTGTCTTCCGCGGTCGCCGCAGCGATCTTGTGAAGGTGATCTGGCACGATGGTCAGGGAGCCTGCTTGTTCACAAAAAAACTCGAGAGAGGAAAGTTTATCTGGCCATCGGTTGCCGGTGAAGCGGTAACGATCTCGCTGGCGCAGTTGAGCTATCTGCTGTCCGGGATCGATTGGCGCAATCCGCAAGAAACCCAGCGGCCGACGCGGGTCGGATAATCGTTTTGGGTTTGAATCTGATGCTCGATCTGATTCAATGGCGTCATGACATCGAAGCCGGACGACCTTCCTTCGGATCTCACGAGAGCCTACCTTGCTCTGCTGGCCGAGCGCGAGGCGTTGCAGGCTGAACGCGATGTGGCAGTCGCGGATGCCGCCAACGCGCGGGCGGAGCTATCGGACAGCGAGGTGCTGATCGCTCATCTTGAGCTACGGATCGAGAAGCTCAAACGCGAACTGCACGGGCAGCGCTCCGAGCGCACGGCGCGTTTACTCGAGCAGTTGGAATTGGAGCTCGAAGAACTCGCCACCACGGCGACCGAGAATGAGCTTGCCGCGCAGGCCGCAGCAGCGAAGACGCAGAACGTTCGCCCCTTCATGCGCAAGCGGCCGGTTCGCCAGCCATGGCCGGACGACATCGAACACGAGCGCGTCGTCATTGAGGCTCCAACGAGCTGCGCCTGCTGCGGTGGATCTCGGCTGGCGAAGGTCGGAGAGGATGTGACCAAGACGCTGGAGGAGATCCCGCGTCGCTTCAAGGTGATCGAGACGATACGCGAGAAGTTCACCTGCCGCGATTGCGAGAAGATCAGCCAGCCGCCGGCACCGTTCCATGCCACGCCGCGCGGCTTCATCGGTCCGCAATTGCTGGCGACAATGCTGTTCGACAAGTTCGGCATGCATATCCCGCTCAATCGCCAGAGCGTGCGCTTCAAGGCTGAGCGGATCGACCTGCCGCTGTCGACGCTGGCCGACCAGGTCGGCCACGGAACCTTCGCCGTCATGCCGCTGTTCCAGCTGATCGAGCGTCATGTGCTCGCGGCCGAGCGCCTTCATGGCGACGACACCACTATCCGCATCCTGGCGAAGGGCAAGTGCACGACCGGCCGGATCTGGACCTATGTGCGGGATGACCGGCCGTTCGCCGGGCCTGCGCCGCCGGCGGCGGTCTATTATGCCTCGGGCAACCGACGGGGCGAACATCCTCAGAAGCATCTGGCCGCCTTCGCCGGCATTCTGCAGGCGGATTGCTATGGCGGCTTCGAGCCGTTGTTCGACCCAAAAAGGAAAACAATGCCGATCACGCCGGCGTTTTGCCTGGCCCATGCGCGGCGGGGATTCTTCGAACTGGCTGACATCGAGAAAGCCGCCCGGGAAGGCCGCAAGGGCAAACCGGTCTCCCCGATCGCGCTGGAGGCGGTCAGGCGTCTGGATGCGTTGTTCGAGATCGAGCGCGCCATCAACGGCCGTAGTGCCGACGAGCGGCGTGCCGTGCGCCAGGAGCGGAGCAAGCCGCTGCTCGACGACATGCATGACTGGCTGCTCCGCGAGCGAGAAAGCCTCTCGCGCTCCGCCGAGGTCCTGAAGCCCATGAACTACATGCTCAAGCGCTGGGACGACTTCGTCCGCTTCCTCGACGATGGCCGGATCTGCTTGACCAACAATTGCGCTGAGCGTGCATTGAGAGGCATTGCCTTGGGAAGGCGCAACTGGACCTTCGCTGGTAGCCAACGTGGCGCCGACCGTGCCGCGATCATGCTGACGATGATCACGACCTGCCGCCTCAACGACGTCGATCCAAAGGCCTGGCTCGCCGACGTCCTCGCCCGGATCGCCGATCTTCCCGCGTCGCGGCTGCGCGAACTGCTGCCCTGGGAATGGAAGCTCCTGCACCAAGCCGGCAAGTCCGCCGATCAGCAAGCCGCCTGACCTTCACGCAACGCCATCGTAGAACTCGCCGCGCTCGCGCGCATGTGTCAATCAGGCGGCCTTCGTCGTATGCGTACCGCGCAACTGACTCCGCTGCGCTGATACTTTCACGAACGCTTGCTGGGTAATCTCCTTCGGTGAGTTTCGAAGCAGCATTTTTTAAGTGAGTTTTTGCGCCACCGAATTGCGAAGCAGATAATGCTGCGTTCGCCTGGATAAGCGCGTCGGCTTCCTCTGTTGAGGCAGTCGGCCAGAACACACCGTCTTCAATGCGGTAAGCCGCGCGGCAGTTCTCTAATACCAACTGAACTGCTGGACCGAGATCAGGCGGACAATTTGGGTGCCGAAGAACAGCCTAAAGCCAACCGTACACCTTGTGGCATTCGGCTTTTTCGAACAAGTCACCGATCTTGGTGACGATCCCGTTCGGATTGAATTTGTCGATGCGAACGTGGTGGTGGTCGACATGCAGATCCTTCAGAATTCTGGACCAGTTTCCACGATAATGGAGAATGTCGGTGTAGGCTCGATCAAGCCTTGCATGAATGCAGGCCCAAAGCTTCGCCCGAAGTTCTCGACTAAGTTCCTTGCGGTCGAGCTGCGCCGGGAGAGGTGCCAAACCCTCGGCTTGTTCAAAGGTCAGCGATCTACGATCCGAGGTGCCCATGTGCCTGGCTCCGGGCGAATCAACGCGCGATGGTGGTACGCCCCACGTACACGCGGGCAAGCTGTCGTTGGTTATCCGGGCTATTCACATCCCGGCGACATAAGCCCGTTACCCTATCCGTTACCCTTGAGAAAATCCGGACGCCCTGAAATCCGGCTAAGTTTTGGTCGGAGCGAGAGGATTTGAACCTCCGACCCCTAGTCTCCCAGACTAGTGCGCTAACCGGGCTGCGCCACGCTCCGAACGTCGTTCCATTAGCTAGGATCGCCGCTTTGCGCAAGGCGAGGTGACACCATTTTGCTGTCTCCGCCGAAAGGCCTCGGAACTGGCCCAAAGCCGACGGAGTCCGGCGTCAGGCGTCCTTCAATGCCTGATCCAGCATTTCGCGGCAGGCGATGAGCTCGGCGAGCACCCGTCCGAGGCGCTCCCGGTCGATGGCGCTGGGGCCTGCGGGCGCGGCGGGGGTGCCGCCCTTGCGGAAGGTGGTGAGGATTTCCTCGTCATCGGTCTCGGAGAAGCGGAAGTCGATGCCCTCCTCCTCGCCCTGGTAGTCGTCATCGTCGCTGTCGCGGGCGCCGCGGACGCCGGTCTCCTCCTCGGGCTCCATCAGGCTGGCGCCGACGGCGTCCTCGATGGCGCCGAACGAGACCGCGGCCGCGCTGTCGGCGAGGCCCTGCACCGATTTGACGCCGTGCTCTTTCAGGATCCGCTGCACCCCGCGGATGGTGTAGCCCTCCCCGTAGAGCAGACGGCGGATGCCCTTGAGCAGGTCGACGTCGTCGGGGCGGTAATAGCGGCGGCCGCCGCTGCGCTTCATCGGCTTGATCTGGGAGAATCGGGTCTCCCAGAACCGCAGCACGTGCTGCGGAATGTCGAGTTCCTGCGCTACTTCGCTGATGGTTCGGAACGCATCCGGCGCCTTGTCCAAATGCCAAATCCTTATCCAGAGGGCGGATTACGCCTCGGGTTGCGCCTTGCTGGCGTCGCCATTGGTGCGGTGCTGGGCGTTGATCCGCTGCTTCAGGATCGCCGACGGCTTGAACACCATGACCCGGCGCGGCGAGATCGGCACCTCGGTGCCGGTCTTCGGGTTGCGACCGATGCGCTGACCCTTCTTGCGGACCATGAAGGAGCCGAACGAGGACAGCTTCACCGTCTCGCCCTTCTCAAGGCAATCGGTGATCTCCTTCAGCACGAGTTCCACGAAGGCAGACGATTCCGTGCGCGACAGCCCCACCTTCTGGTAGACGGCTTCGCACAGATCGACACGCGTTACGGTTTTACTTTGATCGGTCATCGCCCTGCCCCACATCACGGCGAACAATTGTTGTCTGAAATTATGAGCTTACGATACAGCGGTCAACAGCGCTCATCAATGCAGGCGCATCGATAATCCGCGCTGATTCGGGCAAAATTTTACCGAGTGTGGCTTACCAGCGCACCAGCGCGGAGCCCCAGGTGAAGCCGCCGCCCATGGCTTCGAGCAGAACCAGGTCGCCGCGCTTGATGCGGCCGTCCTTGCGCGCCACCGACAGCGCCAGCGGGATCGAGGCCGCCGAGGTGTTGCCGTGAAGGTCCACCGTCAGCACCACCTTCTCCGGCGCGATATGGAGCTTGTGCGCGGACGCATCGATGATTCGCTTGTTGGCCTGGTGCGGCACGAACCAGTCGATGCTGTCGGCATTGAGCCCGGTCGCCTTGAAGGCGTCGACGATCACGTCGGTGATCATGCCGACCGCGTGCTTGAAGACCTCGCGGCCCTCCATGCGCAGATGGCCGACAGTCTGGGTCGAGGACGGGCCGCCGTCGACGAACAGCTTCGCCTTGTGACGGCCGTCGGAGCGCAGATGCGTGGTCACGATCCCGCGGTCGGTCGCGGCATTGCCCGGCTGCTCCTGCGCCTCCAGCACCACCGCGCCGGCACCGTCGCCGAACAGCACGCAGGTGCCGCGATCGGTCCAGTCGAGGATGCGCGAGAAGGTTTCCGCGCCGATCACCAGCGCGCGCTTGAAGGCGCCGGTGCGCAGGAAATTATCGGCGGTGGCGAGCCCGAACACGAAGCCCGAGCACACCGCCTGAAGGTCGAAGGCCGCGCCATGGTTGATGCCGAGCCCGTGCTGCACGGCGACCGCGCTTGCGGGGAAGGTGTTGTCAGGCGTCGAGGTCGCGAGCACGATCAGGTCGATCGACTGCGCGTCCACGCCAGCGTCCGCGAGCGCAGCCTGCGCCGCCTTCAGCGCCAGATGCGAGGTGAACTCGCCCTCGGCCGCGATATGCCGCTCGCGAATGCCGGTGCGTTGCACGATCCACTCGTCGGACGTGTCAATGCGCGCCGCCAATTGCGCGTTGGTCACCACCTGCTCCGGCAAATAAGAGCCGCAGCCCAGCACGACCGAACGAATTTGAGTCACGAAACAGCCTCCTGCGCGGCCTGCACGGAACTGAGTGCACCACCTTCGCGATTGAGCATCTGATTGATCTTGTTGAGGAGATCGAATTTGACCATCTCATAGCCAACATCGATCGCATAGGCAAAGCCTTCGGCAGCGATTCCGCCATGGCTCTTGACCACGATCCCGTTCAACCCCAGCAACACGCCGCCGTTGGATTTGTTCGGATCCATCTTGTTGCGCAGGGCCTGGAAGGCGTTGCGCGCAAAGAGATAGCCGAGCTTTGACAGCCAGCCCCGCTTCATCTCGTCCCGGAGCAATTCCGCCATCTGCCGCGCGGTTCCCTCCGCGGCCTTCAGCGCGATGTTGCCGCTGTAGCCCTCGGTGACGATGACATCCGCCACCCCCTTGCCGATGCCGTCGCCCTCCACGAACCCGAGATAGTCGAGCTCGGGCAGGTTCCTGGCGCGCAGGATTTCGCCGGCCTCGCGAATCTCCTCATGCCCCTTGATCTCCTCGACCCCGATATTGAGCAGGCCGACCGTGGGACGCTTTTTGTTGAACAACACGCTGGCCATCGCCGCGCCCATGATGGCGAGCGACACCAGATGATGCGTATCGCCGCCGATGCTGGCGCCGAGGTCGAGGACGACGGAATCGCCGCGCCTGGTCGGCCACATGCCGGCAATGGCCGGACGGTCGATGCCCGGCAGCGTGCGCAGGTGGAAGCGCGACATCGCCATCAGCGCCCCGGTATTCCCGGCGGAGACCGCAACATCCGCCTCGCCCTTTTTCACCGCATCGATGGCAAGCCACATGGACGAGGTCCTGCGGCCGCGCCGCAGCGCCTGGCTCGGCTTTTCCTCGCCGCTGACCGCGACATCGGTGTGGATGATCTTCGAGGCCGCCTTCAGCGCGGGGTGGCGGTCGAGCTCGGGTTCGATCTTGGCGCGGTCCCCGATCAGCAGGAATTCGATCTCGCGATGCCTTTGGAGCGAGATGGCGGCGCCTGGGATGACCACCGCGGCGCCGGCGTCGCCCCCCATGGCGTCAAGCGCGATGCGAACCTTGCTTGGCATAAAAGTCCTGGAAACCTGGGTCTGGTGCGGTCTTGAACGAGCGGGGCCGCAAATGGGTTCGCCACGAACATGGCGGTCGGTCAAGCGCCACGCCGCACCCGGACCGGGGCGCGACAATAGCGTTTTGTTATCCCGAAACAACCTCTTGCCCCCAGCCTTTTGCATTCGGGAGCATCGGGCTGCGGACGGACTAATTCACAAGAAGTACATCAAAATCAAACGGATAATCGAGCTTTTCAAACCACCGCCGCAAACATCTCGCCCCGTCCCGAAGCGGTCCTCTGGAGAAGGTGGCACCTATTTGTCTTTCTTCCCGTCCTGAAGTGCCTTCAGGACCGCAAAGGGGTGGTCCTCCGGATCGGGGGCGATAACCTCGGGCTCAAACACGACCCCCGGCTTGCGCGGATAGGGATCGACCGCCAGGAACAGGGCATCGGTGGCAAGCCTCCCAAGGTCGATGATGCCATTGACGATCGCCTCCGGCGGGTCGGCGACCTGCTCCTGATCGTCGTGCCCCTCCTCCATCAGGTCGGCCAGGCGGCGGACCTCGGCCTCGGGGGCGAATATCAGGTCCACCTCCTCGTCGATGTCGCTCTCCATCGGGTCAAGCGTGACCACACAGGTCTGGCCGATCCGGGCGCGAACGTGCCCCGTGACCTGGATCCGGTTGCCGCTTTTCGGCACGACATCGAAATCGGCCTGGACCGAGATAACCTCGCGCAAGCCTGCCGTCTCAGCCATGGCCTGCCGCTCGGCGGCCGAGGCCTCGAGCTTGCGATGCAGGCCGGTATCCGGGATCTGTGCAACGATGACGGGCACCCGCCAGGGATCGGGCCCGGATGCTGGTATCGGTCGGGTCATGGCGTCACATCCTCAGGAAGCGCTGGAGGAAACTTGAAGGACGCACCCAGCAGTGCGGCCTCGCCGGTCTGGGCGAGGTTGGCCTCGGCCGCCCTGGCATAGGCTGCGAGCTGCTGCGCCTGGTCCATGCCGGCCCCATTCAAGATATTCTTGCAGATCGCGGATGCCAGCGCCTCGCCGCCGCCTTCCATGGCCTGATCGTAGGCCTGGACCCGGCCGTAAAACGCCTCGCCGAAGGCCCGCATCCGCTTCGGCACGGTCTGGTCGCCTATCCCCATCTCGCGCAGATTGTCGTCCATGTCCTCGCAGAAACGGTCGAACAGCGCCTGCGACAGCTCGGTGGCGCTCTGGACCGTGCGCAGGCGGCGCAGCAGCAGCCAGAGGTGCAGCAGCAACAGATCGAAACGCCCGTTAACGGTATCCGGCACGCCCAAGTCGCGGTAAAACATGGGTTCTCGCGCCTGCGTCACGATCATGCCATAGATGGCTTCAATGGTGCCCGGCGAGGCTAGGCGGGGTTTCCTGAAGTGATTGAACGGCCAAAGCATTGTGGTTTCCGCAAGCGGGCGCGCGCGTGTTGCATTCAGAGCCTCCGCCCGGTACTTCAGCGCCTCGCGCGACGCAAGGGGACGGAATCAGTTCCGCTATGACGATAACGAACCAGACCAGCCTGCGTGCAGACAAGCCGCGCGGCCTTCATGCACGTTGGCGCGGCTTGCGCCTGTTCGCGGCCGCGGCCCTGGTTGGCGCCGCGCTTGCGGGCTGCACCGGCGAGCAGTTCCAGAAGGGTTACATCCTGCCGCCCGGCGCACTGGAGCAGATCCCGATCGGTGCGAGCCAGGACCAGGTGCTGATCGTGATGGGCACCCCCTCCACCGTCGCAACCCTCGACGGCGAGGTGTTCTATTACATCTCCCAGCGCTCCGAGCGCATTGTCGCCTTCATGAACCAGAGGGTGGTCGATCAGCGCGTCATCGCGGTCTATTTCGACAAGAACCGGCGTGTGCGCCGGCTTGCGAATTACGGTCTCCAGGACGGCAAGATCTTCGATTTCATCAGCCGGACGACGCCGACCTCGGGCCAGGAGATGAGCTACCTCACGCCGATCTTCAAGCTGCTCAGCTTTAACTGAGCCTTCAGCCTGCGGCTTCGTGCGGCTTGCCGTTGCGCATACGCTTCCATACGCTCCTGCAAAATAAGATGCAGGGAGTGGATTCGTGCCCAATCAATTGCTGTCCCGCCGTCGCGTGCTCACTGGCGCTGCCGCTATCTCGGCCGCAGCGATCCTGCCGCGATCGAGCTTGGCGGACTGGAAGCCGACCGAAAACGTCCGCCTCGTCGTGCCGGCTGCCGCCGGCGGTTCGACCGACGTGATGGGTCGGCTTCTGGCGGCGCATCTGCAGGCCGCCTGGGGCCAATCGGCCGTGGTGGAAAACCGGTCCGGCGGCGGCGGTACGATCGGCACGGCCGAGGTGGTCCGCGCCAAGCCGGACGGCCACACCATCCTGATCGGCAATCCCGGCCCGAACGCGATCGCCTACAGCATTTTCAAGAACCTCACCTACAAGCCGGACCAGCTCCAGCCGGTCTCCAACATGATCCGGATCCCGAACATCGTCTCGGCGCATCCCAAGACCGGCATCAAGTCGATCGCCGAGCTGGTCGCCTATCTCAAGGCCAATCCGGACAAGCTCAGCTACGCCTCCTCCGGCGTCGGCCAGAGCCCTCACCTCACCGGCGCCTGGTTCCTGCAGCTCACCGGGCTGAAGATGACACACATCCCGTTCCGCGGCGCCGGTCCCGCGCTCCAGGCGGCGCTCGCCGGCGACATCCAGATCCTGTTCGACAACCTCTATCCGAGCCTGCCGCAGGTACAGAACGGCACCCTCACCGGCGTCTGCGTCACCACGACGGAGCGCAGCGACCTCGCGCCGAACCTGCCGACCATGCGCGAGAGCGCGCCGGAGCTTGCGGCTTTCGACGTCTCGTCGTGGTTCTCCGTGTTCCTGCCGAAGGGTGTGCAGCCCGCCGTTCTCGAAGCGCTCAACCTTCAAGTGAAGGCGATGCTCGAGCGCGACGACATCAAGAAGAACATCCTGGCCATGGGGGCCCGCGCCGACTACGGCACGCCCGACCAGTTTGCCGCCTTCGTGGACGCCGAGACGAAGAAGTTCGCCGGCATCATCCAGAAGGAAGGGCTGCAGATGGACGTGCAGTAGCTTTCGCATCCGCGGACGCGGCCCAACATGCAGCGCCGGGCCGCGCTTTCGCGGTGAGCGCGTGGCGACACATCGGTTGCTACGCAAGCTCGGCCGACGGCTGTCCCACCAAAGCGGCAATCGCCGAAATCGAGTCCAGGCGCGTCAAATCGAAGCCGATGTCGGAGAAGTTGATCCCGTGGTCGGTCTCAATGCTCATGATCAGCTCGACCGCGTCGAGCGAATCGAGGCGGCCGCTGGTGAACAGCAGATCATCGTCACCAAGCGGCGCGCTGTCGCCCTTCATCAGCAGCCGCTGCACGATGTAGCGTCGCATCTGCGATCTGACTTCATTCGTGGTCATGTCGAGACTCCCAGGAGATAGAACAGGAATTCGGCGCGTTGCCCGAGCGAATGCTCGCGGTCGAGCGGCGCATCGAAGACGTGAATGAGACAAAAGAAGCTCGACACCCACAGGCAAGGCAGCAAGCGGCCACGCAGCCATCCTCGCGGCGCCAGTTGTGGGGCGCGGCGCATCTGCGAGAGCCCGACGCTGATGGCCAGGACAAACGTGTAGAACGCGTGCGATTGCTGACCGACCACGGCACGCCAAAGGCCCATTTCGCCGACGAAATGAATATCGCGGATGAAGTGAAACAGCAGGTTGCCGACACAGGCCGCGGCAAAGGTGGCGAAGAACATGCGAAGCCGGCGATGGCCGCGGAGGCAGCGAACAAAGGTGGGGTAGAAGAAATGGTCGACGAGCAGTTCTTTGTAATAGAAATAGTAGCGATTCCAGAATTCCGCGAGCGTCGTTGACTCCAGAGGCCGGTAGGTGTTGCGCAGCAGGCGAAAGCCGGCAAGTCGCGCCGTGGCGATGATGACGCCGCCGAACACGGTCATGCTCAGCAAGTCCTCGACGAAGAAGCTGACGAGGCTCGCCCATCCGACGAAACGCGGCCAGGGATGGCGCGCGAGATATTGCAGCAGGTTGTCGTCGAACATTGGAAGCTGCAAACGTCCGTGGACGATCTCGACGAGACAGACTCTGACGATGGCGAGCACAAGGATCCAGACCGCAAGCTTGACGCCCTTGAGCTGCGTCACTGCAAGCTCCTCGGGTGTCTTGGCCTCGAAGCGGTCGAGATAAGACAGCCCCTTCCCGAACGGCGTCAGCGACGATCCCCAGAAGGGGTGGAAAACGCTCAGGTGCCGCCACACCGGAGATCGCTTCCTGCCCGCATCGGCCAAACCATAGGCAAGAAACCACAAATAGGGCTGGAACGTCATCAGAAACGACCACAGCAGAACACGCGGCAGGCCGGCCATCATCGTGGCCTGCGTCAGCGCGACGAGTGCCAGGAACGCCAGCAACAGGCTGAGCGTCGGGCGGCGGAAGACCACCGTCCCTGGCCCCTGCATGATCAGCAGGCCCGCGAACAGCGCAAACACGACGACCAGCATGACCGCTTCCAGCAGCGGCTGATGGATCCGGTCGCCGACGCCTTCGTCGATCGTCAGCCGTTCGAGAAAACCGCGGTCGATCAGGAAGCCGCTGCGATAGAGCAGCAACAAGGTTGCGAGCAGGATCAGGACGCGCCGGTACCGGCCGGCATAGGCGCACACCAGCGCGAGTCCCGCCGCTGAAAAATCGATACCTATCTGCCGAAACAAAACCGCGAGCAGTCCGACCGCGCAGCAGAGCAGCACGCGGCCACCGATGTCCTGGACCCCCGCCACGAGCCTCGGGTCCCGATCGATCTTGGGGATCAACCGCCACGACGGCTTCGCAGGAAGACCCGATGGCGCGTAGCCGTAGGGCTGGCTTTCAACACTCATCGGACAACGCGCGCGATCACTACGAGCTGTTGCATCTACGAGGCCCTTGTAACAGCTTCGCCGAGCAGTGACGCTACCGAGCGCCGGTCTGCCTTGCCATTGGCATTGACGGGAATGTCTTCCATCCAGATGAACCGGCCCGGCACCATGTAGGCGGGAAGGTGCGCAGTGCAGTGCTGGCGCAGATCGCTTTCCGCCATTCTTGCACCCGAATACGCGGCCAGCAGCCGACTGGCGCCACTGGCGTCGTGCTGCACCACGGCGAGCGCACGGGTTATTCCCCTGCACGCCATCAGCGCGTGGTCGATCTCCTCCAGCTCGACCCGATACCCCCGAAGCTTGACCTGATTATCCGCGCGACCGCGGAAACGCAGGATGCCGGTTTCAAGGTCGGCCTCCACGAGGTCGCCGCTCCGATAGAGGATCGACCGATAGCCGTCGATCAGAGGGTCCTGACAGAAACGGCGGGCGGTCTCTTGCGGGTTGTTGATGTAGCCGAGCCCTACCCCAGGGCCTCCCAGCCACAACTCGCCGGCAGTGCCCGCAAGCGCCGGCTTCATCTCTTCGTCCAGGATCCGGTAGCTGAAATTGGGATTGAGCCGCCCCAGTGGCGCCAACCCGTCCTTGGTCTCAAAAACGGATTCGACGATCTCGAAACCGCTGCAAATGCAGCTCGTCTCGGTCGGGCCGTAGCAATTGATCAGCTTCGCCTTGCCGGCAAACGCGTCGTGGAACCGACGAAGCCGGGCCAGCGGAAACCCCTCACCGCCGAACATGAATCGGCTGACGCTCGGCAGCCAATCCGGGCTCAGAAGGTGCATGGAGTCCAGGAACATGAAGAGGGTCGGCACGGCGAAGAAGAACGTGCACTGATGCTTGGTGATCTCCGACACCAGCTCTGCGGGGGGCCGCCCCTTCTGCGCGTCCAGCGCGACGACCGCCGCTCCGTTCAGGAAGCCGGCATAGATGTCGAAGACCGAATTGTCGAAATAGATCGGGTTGACATTCGTCAGCCGGTCACCGGGTCCAATTCCAAGATCGCTCTTCGCCCAGGCGATCAGGTGAAGCACCCCTTGATGGGGGATGACCACGCCCTTCGGTTCGCCCGTCGATCCCGAGGTGAACATGACATAGGCCGGATCGGCCCCGGTGATCAGGGAAGTCAGCGGCAGATTGTCGTCTTCAAGCTGCGACAGGGCATGATGCAAGGCAGCCCGGGCAATTGCATCGCCGATCAATGTCCGCGGCCCAGCTCCCTCGCGCACGCTGACGATCAGCGCGGGCCGGCATCGCTCCAGCATCAGCCGGGCACGTTCCTCGGGGGCCGCAGGATCGAGGAAGGCATAGGGTGCTCCGATCTTGATGCAGGCGATCGCGAGCGCATAGGCCTCGGCGATTTTCGGCAATTCAAGGCACACCACGGCGCCCTTGTTGACGCCCCGCGATGTCAACCAACGCGCCAACCGGTTTGCCAACCGGTTGAGCTCCGAAAAGGCAAAGCTGTCGCCTTCGCACAACAGGGCGACGGCGTCCGGCGAGGACGCAACGGTCTCTTCGAAATGCAGCGCCAGATTATGGGCGGTCATACCGACGCCTCGACCAATTCATTGTCGCCGCGATCGCCCGGCGCGTTCGACGAGGCCTGTACGATCTCGGCAAAATCTCGCTGGTTGAGCGCGATCACGGCCGCCGGCAATTTCGCCTCCGGAAACTGGGCCTGCAACACGTCCCCGAGCTCCATGCCGAGATGCTGAAGGAACGCGGCGGCCATCGGATCGGTCGCCAGCGGCCTGCCCTCACTTTCCCCTTGCTTCATGTCCGGCACGAGGCTGCTGTTCTCGCTGTCAGCTGAAGCAGCTTCGCGATCGACACGCAGCACCACGTCGTAGCGATAGCGGGTCAGTTCGTAGCTTGATCCGCGCTTGAGCAGGATTTCCGCACCCGATATCCGCGGGATGGATCCGAAAATACCCTGAAAGTAGCGGGGGTCGATCACCAACTCGCGCTCCTGGGCGATCGACAGGAAGATCTTTCGCGCGAGCGCGGCATCCGTGGCTCCCGAAACTTTCGCGGATTGAACTTCGCGATGGAAGACCGGCAGGAGCTCGAGGTTACGAACGTCGCCGACGAAGATGTGCCCCCCAGGAGCCACCAGGCCTGCGGCTTGCTCCAAGACTAAGTGCAGGTATTCGATGCCGGGAAAGTATTGCACGACCGAATTGAGCACCACTGCATCGAACGAATTCAGCGGCAAGCCGCTCAAATCGGCGGCTTCCCGCTCTAGAAACTCGACATGCCGAAGCTCGGGCTTCGACTGCACGAACGCACGCAGCCGCTGAACGGCCACCGGCGAGAGGTCGGTCCCGCAATATACGTCACAGCCGGGCGCGAGCTTTTCGACGAGCAAGCCGACGCCGCACCCGATCTCCAACACCCGCCTTGCGCCAAGAGCACGAATTTGCAGGATCGTATGATCGAGCCAATCGACCATATCGGGTTCGGGAATGGGCCTGTTGGTGAAGTTGCTGGTCCAACCGACGAATGACGGCACAACACCGTCGGCGTCATGGCGATATGCTTGATCGAAAGCGCGACGCCATTGCGCAACTCTGCGATCCGACTCGGCCTGGAGATGCTTCGCCTTGCCGGCGCTCAGATGATCGGGGTCAATTGCGACGAAAGCGACCTCGGACTGACCGCCGTGGCCAGGCTCGGCGCTGAGGAAAGCATCCGCCACGCCCGGATGCGCCATCAATGCCCGCTCAATCTCGTTCACAGGCCGTGCAGGCAACGGAACCTCCCTCTCCCGGACGGCGGGCAGCGAACCCCTGAGCATGTCGAGAGCGCGCCGCGCGCGGAGCACCACACGCGTGCTGCGGAGCTCCCTAAGATGCCGCTGACAGTCTCTCGTATTTCTAGAACTCGGCCGGTTAAGCAACCCTAAATGTGCGCACGCGTAGGGTGCACATTTTCGGGCGGCTTACGCCCTCGGCATCGATGGATCGCTCTGATGACCGGATTGTTGCGTTCCGCGTCCCGCCGGGCGGGTTTCATGTTCAGATGATGCGCCGGCCTCCGGCAGCACACACGCAAAGAAAGACCCCGCAGGCCTGCGCCGCGGGGTCTTCGTTCAGCAACGTCTACCTCAGTGCGCCAGGACTGCCAGCAGCAGCAACGCCACGATGTTGGTGATCTTGATCATCGGGTTCACCGCCGGGCCGGCCGTGTCCTTGTAGGGATCGCCGACGGTGTCGCCGGTCACGGCCGCCTTGTGGGCGTCACTGCCCTTGCCGCCGAAATGACCGTCTTCGATGTACTTCTTGGCGTTGTCCCAGGCGCCCCCGCCCGAGGTCATCGAGATCGCGACGAACAGGCCCGTCACGATCACGCCGAGCAGCATCGCGCCCACCGCCGAGAACGCCGCCGACTTGCCGGCCGCCCCGCCCCCCGCGATCGCATAGATCACGAAGTAGACGAAGATCGGTGACAGCACCGGAAGCAGCGAGGGGATGATCATTTCCTTGATCGCCGCTTTGGTCAGAAGGTCGACCGCCTTGCCGTAATCCGGCTTGTCGGTGCCTTGCATAATGCCCGGCTTCTCGCGGAATTGTCGGCGGACCTCCTCGACGATCGCGCTCGCCGCGCGGCCCACGGCGGTCATGCCCATCGCGCCGAACAGATACGGCAAGAGACCGCCGAACAACAGGCCTACCACGACGTAGGGATTGTTGAGCGAGAAGTCCGGTTTGACGCCGGCGAAGTAGGCGTGGTGCGCGGAGTCCGCAATGAAGAACTTGAGATCCTCGTTGTAGGCCGCGAACAGCACCAGGGCGCCGAGACCGGCGGAGCCGATCGCGTAGCCCTTGGTCACCGCCTTGGTGGTGTTGCCGACTGCATCGAGCGCGTCGGTCGACTTGCGAACCTCCTTCGGCAGGCCCGCCATCTCGGCAATACCGCCGGCGTTGTCGGTCACCGGACCGAACGCGTCGAGCGCGACGACCATGCCGGCGAGCGCCAGCATCGTGGCGGTCGCGATCGCGATGCCGAACAGGCCGGCGAGGCTGTGGGTGACCAGGATGCCGGCGATGATGACGATCGCGGGCAGCGCGGTCGCTTCCATCGAGATGGCGAGGCCCTGGATCACGTTGGTGCCGTGGCCGGTCACCGAGGCCTGGGCGATCGACTTCACCGGACGATAGTCGGTGCCGGTGTAGTATTCGGTGATCCAGATGATCAGCGCGGTGACGGCAAGGCCGACCACGCCGCACTCGAACAGCGCCATGCCGGTATAGTCGACGCCGGCGAGCTTGCCGAAGCCGATCAGGTAATGGATCACACCGGCGATGCCGACCAGCGAGAGGACGCCGGTTGCGATCAGACCCTTGTAAAGCGCGCCCATGATCGACTGGCTCGGCCCGAGCTTCACGAAGAAGGTGCCGATGATCGAGGTGATGATGCAGATGCCGCCGATGGCGAGCGGCAACGTCATCATGTCGGCGAGGATCGGCGTCTTGGCGAAGAAGATCGCCGCCAGGACCATGGTGGCGACCGCGGTCACCGCATAGGTTTCGAACAGGTCGGCGGCCATGCCGGCGCAGTCGCCGACATTGTCGCCCACGTTGTCGGCGATGGTGGCCGGGTTGCGCGGATCGTCCTCGGGGATGCCGGCCTCGACCTTGCCGACGAGGTCGCCGCCGACGTCCGCACCCTTGGTGAAGATGCCGCCGCCGAGACGAGCGAAGATCGAGATCAGCGAGGCGCCGAAGCCGAGCGCCACCATGGCGTCGATGACGACGCGGCTGTCAGGCGCAAGCTTCAGCGAATGGACCAGGAAGCCGAAATAGAGGGTCACGCCAAGCAGCGCGAGACCCGCCACCAGCATGCCGGTGATGGCGCCCGCCTTGAAGGCGAGCTCGAGGCCACCCGCGAGCGACGTGGTCGCCGCCTGGGCGGTGCGCACATTGGCGCGGACCGAGACGTTCATGCCGATGAAGCCGGCCGCCCCCGACAGGATCGCGCCGATGGCAAAACCGATCGCGACGTAGAGTCCCAGGAAATAGGCAAGCAGCACGAAGATGACGATGCCGACCATCCCGATCGTGGTGTATTGACGCCGCAGGTAGGCCTGGGCGCCTTCGCGCACCGCTGCCGCGATTTCCTGCATGCGCGGAGACCCCGCATCCGCGCTCAACACCGAAGACGTCGCCCAGATCGCGTAGACGACGGAAAGCACTCCGCAGAGCACAATCAACCATAATGCTGTCATGTGATTTTTTGCCTCAGATCCTTGATGAACGTACCCCCGGCGCCTTTTGTTTTCCGTCGTGCGGTGCGGCGCCTTGATTTTGAAGAGGGCCGCTCCTTGCCCGAAGGCGCGGCCTTAGTCGGTCACGACCTTGCCAAAATCAAATTGAGGGTGCAACGCCAGATAAGGCCGAAAAGCCGATCTCGGCGGGTATTTAGCCTGTCTTGGCAGCCGGGACGCCGGTTTGGAGCAATTCCTAGAAGTGGCTGTAGGAGAGCCGCTTCAAGACCAGCTCCTGGCCCTGCCCGTCCAGGAAGCGCGGCCGCTCATGGCCCGCGACGATCGTGCCGATGGCCGTGACGGCAAGGCCTGCCGCACGCCCCAAGGCAATCAGCGCGTTGGCTTGCGCTGGCGGAGCGGTGCACAGCACCTCGTAATCGTCCCCTCCGGCCAGCAGCGTCTCGACGGAAACGACCTTGCCTGCGATCAGGCCGGCGGCAGCGGCCGAGAGCGGCACGCTCGTCACGTCGATCGTGGCCGAGACGCCTGATGCCGCACAGAGCTTGGTCAGATCTCCAGCAAGGCCGTCGGAGACATCCATCGCAGCCGTCGCATGGTCACGCACGGACTGCGCGAGAGCATTGCGCGGCTGCGGCACGCGATAGCGCGAGATCAGCGTCTCGCGCGCGTGCGGATCGGAGGCCAGCGCATTCGCGACCGCGCCGCCCTTGAGCACGTCAAGGCCAAGCGCGGCGTCGCCGATCGTCCCCGTCACCAGGATACGGTCGCCCGGTTGGGCGCCGGTGCGGCCGACCATCCGCCCCTGCGGCACGCGGCCAAAGGCGGTAATCGAGATCATTTGCGGCCCCGGCGTCGACACCGTGTCGCCGCCGAGCAGCGGACAGACGAAGGTTTTCGCATCCTCGCCGAGCGCGTCCGCGAACGGCCTGAGCCAAGCGTCTTCCTTGCTGCGCAGCGCCAATGTCAGCACGAAGCCGGCCGGCACGGCCCCCTTGGCGGCGAGATCGGACAGGTTCACCCGCAGCGCCTTGCGCGCGATGGTATCGGGCGGATCGGTGGCAAGATAATGCACGCCCTCGACCACCGCGTCGGTGGTGACGACGATGTCGCTGCCGAGCGCCTGCAGGATGGCGGCATCGTCCACCAGCCCCAAGGCGCCGGGATCAGTCGCCAGCGGCTTGAAATAGCGCGCGATGAGGGAGTCTTCGGCGGAGGGATTGTGCGGGTTTGTCATCAGCGTCAGCCACACACTTCGCTGTCATCGCCGGGCTTGACCGGGCGATCCAGTATTCCAGAGACGATCGTGTGACATCGATAGGCCGCGGCGTACTGGATCACCCGCCTTCGCGGGTGATGACGGCGGAATATGGGGCAGCCACATTGCATCAATTCACCGCCCTGCGCCTCAATTCACCCCCGCCCGAACTCGTCACCGCGAAACTGGCGGCCGATCTGGTCGAGCACCGCGTTGACCATGCCGGTCTCCTCGCGGTCGACGAAGGCATTGGCGACGTCGACATATTCGGACACGACGACGCGGCCCGGCACGTCCTTGCGGTGTTCCAATTCGTAGGCCCCTGCCCGCAGCACCGCGCGCAGGATCGCTTCGATGCGCTTCAATGGCCAGCCCTTCGACAGCGCCTCGTCGATCAGCGGATCGAGTTTCTTCTGGTCGCGCACGACGCCGGAGACGACGTCGCGGAAGAACGCCGCTTCCGCCGGGAGATATGTGTCGCCCTCGACCTCGTTGCCGAGCCAGTGGCTCTCGAACTCCGCAAAAATGTCGTTGATGCCGGCACCGCCGATATCCATCTGGTACAGCGCCTGCACGGCTGCGAGCCGCGCCGCACCGCGCCGGTTCGCCTTCTTCTCCGTGCCGGCCGGCGGCTTCTTGTTGTTATCGGCCATGATCAAGCCCGCGCCAGCCGGCGCTTTATGCGCAGCATCGCAATCGCGGCCCGCGCGGCATCGCCGCCCTTGTTCAGCTCGCTGGCGCGCGCCCGCGCCCAGGCCTGCGCCTCGGTGTTGACGGTGAGGATGCCGTTGCCGAGCGGCAGCTTTCGCGCCACCGCCAGGTCCATCAGCGCGCGCGAGGATTCCTGCGAGACGATCTCGAAATGGATGGTGTCGCCACGGATCACGCAGCCGAGCGCGATGGCGGCATCATAGGGCTTGCCATTGGTCGCCGCGGCGTCAACCGCGATGGCGATCGCCGCAGGAATCTCCAGTGCACCGGGAACCGTGATGACGTCGTGGGTCAGACCGGCCGCCTTCAGCTCGGCCACCGCGCCTTCGAGCATCGCGTCCTGGAGATCGTCATAGAACCGCGCCTCGACGATCAGCGCGCGTGCGCCGGAAACGTCGGTCTGGTCCTTCAGGGGTGCGCGCCGCGCGTCTGCCATCGTCAAATCCGTTCCACAGGGGTTGGCGCTATGTAGTCGCCACCAGCGGGTAAGCCAAGTTTAAAGACGCCGTCACTTCATTTCCGTCAGCCGCGCCGCGTAGCGGGCCATCAGATCGACCTCGATATTGACCTCATCTCCCGCCTTCCAGCCGCCGATCGTCGTGACCGTCAGGGTGTGCGGGATGATCAGCACCGAAAAGGTCACGTCCTTCACCGTATTAACCGTCAGCGAGACGCCGTCGAGCGTGATCGAGCCCTTGGTCGCGATGAACCGCGCCAGCTCCCGCGTCGTGGAGAGCTCGAACCGCGCCATGTCGGGCAGGTCCTCGCGGCTGACGAGGGTCGCGATGCCATCGGCATGGCCGGCGACGATATGCCCGCCAAGCTCGTCGCCGATCTTGAGCGCACGCTCGAGATTGAGCCTGGTGCCGACCCTCCAATGCTTTGCGGTCGTCAGCGCCAACGTCTCGGCCGCGGCATCGACGTCGAACCAGGTCCTTTGAGCAGAGTCCTTGCCGCCTTCGACGCCGGAAGCAACCACCGTCAGGCAGACGCCGTTGCAGGCGATCGAGGCGCCGTCCGCAATGGTGGTCTGCTCGTAGCGGCAGGCGATGCGCAGCCGGTGCAACTGGCCCTGCGCCGTCGGCGTGAAGCCGACGATCTCGCCGATATCGGTGACAATGCCGGTGAACATCACGCGCGCTCGTAGATGGTGAGAGTATCCTGATCGAAGGTCTCGCTAGCATGAACCTTGTAGGCCTGCGACTGCGTGATTTTCGACAGGGGCAATGCAGCGAGCGCATCCACCCCGTCGGCGCCCACCGCTTCCGCGCCGTGGAACAGCCAGATCTCGTCAACGAGGTCCGCGGCGGCGAAGGACGCCGCGACGCGGCTGCCGCCCTCGACCATCAGCCGCGTGATGCCCTTGCCGGCCAATGCATGCAGCACGGCCGCAAGATCGAGTCCCGAGGCATTGCCGGGCGGCACGCGGATCACCTGCGCACCGGCCGCACCGAGCCGCGTGGCGGCCGCGGCCTCCGCGAGTTCAGAACCCACCACCCATAGCGGAAACTCGCGCGCGGAGCCCACGAGCCTGCTTGCGCCGGGAATACGCAGATTCTGGTCGAGCACCACCCGCACCGGCGAGCGCACCGCCATGCCCGGCAGGCGGCAGTCGAGCTGCGGATCGTCCGCCAGCACGGTGCCGATGCCGACTAGGATGGCGTCGCTTTGCGCGCGGAGGAGATGCACCCGGTTGCGCGCCGCCTCGCCGGTGATCGCGACCGGCTTGCCGCCGGCCGCGCCGATCTTGCCGTCGGGCGAGACCGCGAGCTTCAGGATCACATGCGGGCGGCGATCCCTGATGCGACGGAAATGCCCGGCGTGATCGAAGGCGGCTTCGCGCGCGCACAGACCCACATCCACCATGATGCCGGCGGCGCGCAGGCGTGCGTGGCCCTGACCGGCGACTTCCGGATTGGGATCCTCGATCGCGGCCACCACGCGTTTGATGCCGGCGGCGATCACGGCGTCCGCGCACGGTGGCGACTTGCCGAAATGCGAGCACGGCTCCAGCGTGACGTAGAGCGTGGCGCCTCGCGCGGCCTCGCCTGCGCGCCGCAGCGCTTCAGGCTCGCCATGCGGCCGTCCGCCAGGTTGGGTCCAACCGCGGCCGACGATCACGCCGTCCTTGACGATGGCGGCGCCGACGGCGGGATTGGGCCAGGTACTTCCCTGCCCGCGCCGGCCGAGCGCCAGCGCAAGCTCCATGAAGCGCCGGTCGGCATCCCTGGACTCGCGCGCCTTCTGCGCGAATTGATCCTCCAGGATGCGGAAGATCATTTGCGGATCGCGGCGAGCCGCGCTTCCTCCTCGCCGGAGAGCTCGCCGAGCACGTCGGCGAAATCCTTGGCCTCGCGGAAATTGCGGTAGACCGAGGCGAAGCGGACATAGGCGACGTCGTCGAGCGTGCGCAGATGCTCCATCACGGTCTCGCCGATCACCTCCGAGGAGATTTCAGCCTCGCCCCCGGTCTCGAGCTCGCGCACGATGGTGGAGACCATCTTCTCCACCCGTTCCGGCTCGACCTGCCGCTTGCGCAAGCTGATCGACACCGAGCGCATCAGCTTGTCGCGGTCGAACGGCACGCGGCGGCCGTTGCGCTTGATCACCGTGAGCTCGCGCAGCTGCACGCGCTCGAAGGTGGTGAAGCGGAAATTGCAGGCGACGCACACGCGCCGCCTGCGTATCACGGAAGAGTCCTCGGTCGGACGCGAGTCCTTCACCTGCGTATCGAGACTGTTGCAGTTCGGGCAGCGCATCCGTTGACCTTGACCGGTTTTCTTGAGCCTTACTGATAGATCGGGAAACGGTCGGTGAGCACCTTGACCCGTTCCTTGATCGCGGCTTCCACCAGCGGCGCCTTGCCGTCGTCGGACTGCGCGATCGCGTTGAGGACTTCGGCGATCATGCCGCCGACCTGCTGGAATTCAGCGACACCAAAGCCGCGCGTGGTCGCAGCCGGCGTGCCCAGACGAATACCGGAGGTGACGAACGGTGACTCGGGATCGAACGGAATGCCGTTCTTGTTGCAAGTGATGGCGGCGCGAACCAGCGCCTTCTCCGAGGCGTTGCCCTTCAGGCCCTTCGGCCGGAGGTCAACCAGCATCAGATGATTATCGGTGCCGCCCGAGACAATGTCGAACCCGTGGCCCTTCATCGCCTCCGCCAGAGCCTTGGCGTTCTCGACGACGTTCTTGGCATAGACCTTGAAGTCCGGCCGCAGCGCCTCGGCGAAGGCGACCGCCTTGGCCGCGATGACATGCATCAGGGGGCCGCCCTGCAGGCCCGGGAAGATCGCCGAGTTGAATTTCTTGGTCAGCGCCTCATCATTCCACAGCATCAGGCCGCCACGCGGACCGCGCAGCGACTTGTGGGTCGTGGTGGTGGTGATGTGCGCGTGAGGCACGGGCGAGGCATGCACGCCGCCGGCGACGAGACCGGCGAAGTGCGCCATGTCGACCAGGAGATACGCGCCGACGCTGTCCGCGATCTCGCGGAAGCGCTTGAAGTCCCAGGCGCGCGAATAAGCCGAGCCGCCGGCCACGATCAGCTTCGGCTTGACCTCCTCGGCCTGCTTGGCGACCGCGTCCATGTCGATGATCTGGTCCTCGCGGCGCACGGTGTAGTGCGCGGCCTTGAACCACTTGCCGCTCATGTTGACCGGGGAGCCGTGGGTGAGATGGCCGCCGGCCGCGAGATCGAGGCCCATGAAGGTGTCGCCGGGCTGAAGCAGCGCCAGAAACACCGCCTGGTTCATCTGGCTGCCGGAGTTCGGCTGCACGTTGGCGAAGTTGGCGCCGAACAGCTTCTTGGCACGATCGATCGCGAGGTTCTCGGCGACGTCGACCCACTCACAACCGCCGTAGTAGCGCGCGCCCGGATAGCCTTCCGCGTATTTGTTGGTCATCACCGAACCCTGCGCTTCCAGCACGGCACGGCTGACGATGTTCTCGGAGGCGATTAGCTCGACCTCGTGGCGCTGGCGGCCGAGCTCGCCCTTGATGGCGGCTGCGATTTCCGGGTCAGCCTGCTCGAGCGAGGCGGTGAAAAACGAATCGGGCGCGGAGGCGGTTTTGGCGAAGGTCATCTTGCGAATATCTCCACCGCCGCAGCCTTTTGGCGGGCTACGGACGGGTCTGGTGTGGCGATCGGAAGCGGCGAGCGCGATCTACCACATCGCCCGCAACAGGCCAAGGGTTTGCGGGTCGGACCTGTGATTTATGCAAGATATGGTGGGATCGGAGGATTTGGACGACGGGGTGGTATCCGGCGTCCATGTCCAGTAAAGGTCCGCTTTGGCCTCGAAAGGCCGCGCGGGTGCGAGCGGCCGGCCTCTACAGCCCGGTATACCCCGCCTTCACGGGATCCACGCTGCCGTCAAGCTGCCGCAGATAGGTCAGGCCGCAAACCGTCAACCTGTGGGTGTCCTTCTCCCCGGCTTCCATCAAGGTGGTGATGTAGTTCGTGACCTTTTCCCGCGCCTCCGCGCTCGCCGCAGACGTGCGGTTGGCGAGCAAATCGTAGGTATGCATGATCCGGTCGATGGCAGCTTCCATGGCACCCTCTGGTTCTTGCCGCGTTTGGGAGTTGAGATCAGGCAACCGCTTTGGCCTCGGACTGCGCCTCGAACCTGACAATGGCCTTGTTGGCCAGCCTGATCTTGTTGAATTCGCCGTGCTGGAGCAGCTTGATGACGATCTTGAGCAGGCGCTCGTCGGTGACGAGGGTGTCCCGGATCGCGCCGGAGCGGCGAAGATAGTTCGCGGCGATGGCGTAGGCCTCGCTCACGAGTTCCACGTTCATCACCCCCACGCCACGCTCGACCAGCATCGTCAGCCTCCGATCCGGAGGAGATAAGCATCGAACCGGGAACTCGTTCCCTGGTGTCGGGGATTTTTTTCGCAACCGCGAAATGGAAAAACGCACCGGTCCGGACACAGCCGGGCCGGCGCGCTTGGGGAAGCTCAGGCACGTTCGGGAGGCTTGCCGGTCTTGTTGCGGGCCGGCTTGGCCTTGTCCCGTCGAAAAGAACTCAGAGACGATACAGGATCTGGTCGGTCCAGAACCGCTCGAGGCGGTGCAGCGATTTGTTCAGGGTCGAGAACTCCTCGCCCGAGATGCCGCCGACCTGTTCGACCGTCTTGACGTGCTTCTGGTAGAGCGAGTCGACGATGCGGCGGATTTCCTGGCCCTGCGGCGTCAGGCGGATGCGCACCGAGCGGCGATCGACGCGCGAGCGCTGATGGTCGAGGAAGCCGAGCTCGACGAGCTTCTTCAGATTGTAGGAAACGTTGGAGCCGAGGTAATAACCGCGCGTGCGCAGTTCGCCCGCGGTCAGCTCCTTGTCGCCGATGTTGTAGAGCAGCAGCGCCTGCACCGAGTTGATGTCCGCACGGCCGCGGCGATCGAACTCGTCCTTGATGACGTCGAGCAGCCGGCGATGCAGCCGCTCCACCAGAGTCAAAGCTTCCAGATAGAGCGTCTGCACCGAACCCTGCTGGCCGGAGACGCGCTCTGCGGTATCTGCCGCAGTTGCGACGGCTTTCATCATGACACTTCCCCTGTTGTCGTTTTTATCGACACTCATTCGACGAAACTTGTGTCCCGTCTGATAGGTGCAACTTAAGGGGCTCGTTTGAAGATCGGCTTAAATAAGAGAATAAAGAGATCATGAATTTAAGACAGTGAATTGCGGATTAAGCCTGTCCCACAAGCACTTTTCGCAACAATCTGTTGACTCTCGCAAGGTCCTGTTCACCCTCCGTCCGCCCCGATTGTCGCATTCCAGAACAGCCCCGCCCCGTTTCGAAACGGCCGCGTAAGAGCTGTGGCGGAACACGCTGGTTAGCGAAAACTTACGTCGAATTTTACGCAACCAACCGTCAACCAAGCGCGACAATCTCGTGTCCCGGACCAGCACAGCGAAGCCGAGCGCAGAGTCGGGGCAAGAGAGTTTGCTATGGCGGTCGTTCGCGTGCGGCCATCCAGGCGAGCGCGAGATAGGCCGCCAGCATGAAGGCTTCGACGCCGACCACGACCAGGCTGCCGCCGTAGATGCCCGGGAACATCAGCTCGATCACCGCCATCGACACCACGGTCGTCAGCCACACCACGGCGCCCCAAGGCGTCGCCAGCCACAGCCCGACCGCGGCAACGAGTTCGATCACGGCGAAGTAAATGGTCGAGGCCTGCCAGGCCATCGACTGGTTCTCGAAGGCCTCGTCCTCGCCGCCCACGAAGCCCGTCACCTGCGCCCAATGATAGAGGCCCTTGAGGATCGAGAGCAGCGCCATCACCCGCAGGAACAGCACGAGCCGGCGCGTCCAGACATTGTCGTCGGATTCAGCCCGCTCCGACGAGATCGCCGCCACCGACATGGCGCTGTCTCTGGCATTGTCTCGGACGGCATCCCTGGTGCTGTCGCGGGCCGCATCGCGGGTGGAGATCTCGGACATGCCCCCTTCTGGCTGCTTTGCCCCGCAAAATCAATCGGCTGCCATCTTTTGCGACAGGTCAACCCGCGGTGACGGGAACCATGCGAGCTGGTATAAGAATAATTCCAGCCGGAGGAAAAGTAATGGCGATCAAATACGGACGTCCGATCGAGTTGCGCGAGGTCTCGCGCCGGGATGGCACTGGGGCCTTCCCTGCCCTCGATCTGACCGTCCGCCCGCGCCGCAACCGCAAGGCCGAATGGGCCCGGCGCATGGTGCGCGAGAACGTGCTCACGACGGACGATCTGATCTGGCCGCTGTTTCTGATCGACGGCAACAACAAGCGCGAGCAGATCGCCTCGATGCCGGGTGTCGAGCGTCTCAGTGTCGACCAGGCCGTGCGCGACGCCGAGCGGGCGATGAAGCTCACCATCCCGTGCCTCGCGTTGTTTCCCTACACCGATCCGTCCCTGCGCGACGAGGAGGGCTCGGAAGCCACCAACCCGAACAATCTGGTCTGCCAGGCGGTGCGCGCGATCAAGAAGGAATTCCCGGAGATCGGCATTCTCTGCGACGTCGCGCTCGATCCCTTCACCAGCCACGGCCATGACGGCCTGATCTCCGACGGCAAGATCCTGAACGACGAGACGGTCGCTGTGCTCGTGCGTCAGGCCTTGGTGCAGGCCGAAGCCGGCTGCGACATCATCGCGCCCTCCGACATGATGGACGGCCGCGTTGCCGCGATCCGCGAGGGCCTGGATCGCACCGGCCTGCTCGACGTGCAGATCATGGCCTATGCCGCAAAATACGCCTCCGCCTTTTACGGCCCGTTCCGCGACGCCATCGGCTCGGCCAAGACGCTCACCGGTGACAAGCGCACTTACCAGATGGACAGCGCCAACACCGACGAGGCGCTCCGCGAGGTCGAGCTCGACATCGCCGAGGGCGCCGACATGGTGATGGTCAAGCCCGGCATGCCCTATCTCGACGTCGTCCGTCGCGTGAAGGACACGTTCGCGATGCCGACCTTCGCCTATCAGGTGTCCGGCGAATACGCGATGATCGCGGCCGCCGCCAACAACGGCTGGCTCGACGGCGACCGCGCCATGATGGAGAGCCTGCTCGCCTTCAAGCGCGCCGGCGCCGACGGTGTGCTGAGTTATTTCGCACCGAAGGCGGCGGAGAAGCTGCGGACGCAGGGGTAGGCCCCAAGGTCGTCCCGGCGAAGGCCGAGCGCCCCTGTCTCTAATCGTCGTCCTGGCGAAAGCCAGGACCCATACCGGGTGATCTAGCGAGAGCACGCGGTATCGATACCGGCGAACGTACTAACTTCCAGTTTTCGCCAAGCTTGTCCCTGGGGTAATGGGTCCTGGCTTTCGCCAGGACGACACTGAGGGTGTGGCGCCGCGTCCTTTCCTCCCGCCTCCGCCGCCCCCGAATCGCCGGAATATTTCGGCTTGTTAATCTCGGCGCCCTTGGCACGCGGACGGCCTGTTCCCATGTCCTTCCACGGGAGTCCTGCCACGGGAGTTTCCCTCGGGAGAATGGTCATGTCGTATTCGGACTCGGGCAATGCCTGGCGCAATGACGGTGGGGCGCAGCCACATGCCTACGATCCCTATCTGCACCCGGAACTGTTCCGCGGCGTTGCGACGCGGCGGGTCTTCGCCTTCCTGATCGACATGGTTGTGATCTCGGTGCCGGTGATCCTCGGCTACCTCTTCATCGCGGTGTTCGGCGTGGTCACGCTCGGCATCGGCTGGGCGCTGTTCTGGCTGGCCTGGCCGGCCTCCGTGATCTGGGCCATCGTCTATTACGGCGCCTGCATCGGCGGTCCGTCGTCCGCGACCATCGGCATGCGCGTGATGGATCTTGAGTTGCGCACCTGGTACGGCGCGCCCGGCTATTTCGTGCTCGGGGCCACTCACGCCGTGCTGTTCTGGGTGACCGTCTCGTTCCTGTCGCCTTTCGTCGTCCTGGTCGGCCTCTTCAACGGCCGCAGGCGCTTGCTGCAGGATTTCTTGTTGGGAACGGTCGTGATCAACAATTCCGTTCGTGCGCCGGTGCCCCAGGGCGCCAGGACCTACTGATCAGCGACCTTTCGATCAAGGACCTACTGATCAACCAACCTGGATCAAGAACCTATCAACCTGGACCCGCTATGCTGTCCGATCTGACCTGCCGAGTAGACCGATTGACCGGGGGCTTTCGTAGCGCGATGCTGATGCACATTTTGGAGGCCCACGACGTCCCTTGACCCAGCACTCGCGCGACACCCCACAATTTTACCTCACGGCGCCCTCCCCCTGCCCCTATCTGCCGGGCCGGCACGAGCGCAAGGTGTTTACGCACCTCGTAGGTGAGCGCGCCGGTGACCTCAACGACCTCCTGACCCATGGCGGCTTTCGTCGCAGCCAGTCGATCGCCTACCGTCCCGCCTGCGACCAGTGTCGCGCCTGCGTCTCGGTCCGGGTGATCGCCAACGAGTTCCGCCCCTCCCGCAACTTCCGCAAAGTCATCGCGCGCAACGCCGACATCATCGGCGAGCAGCGCAGCGCGGTGCCGACCTCCGAGCAATATTCGGTGTTCCGCGCCTATCTCGATTCCCGTCACCGCCATGGCGGCATGGCCGACATGACCGTGCTCGACTACGCCATGATGGTCGAGGACAGCCACGTCGAGACCCGTATCATCGAGTACCGCAAGCGCGGTCCCGACAGCGGCATCACCGGCCGCGGCGAGGAGTTGATCGCGGTGGCGCTGACCGACGTGCTCAGCGACGGCCTGTCGATGGTCTATTCGTTCTTCGAGCCGGGCGAAGTCAGCCGCTCGATGGGCACCTTCATGATCCTCGACCACATTGCCCGCGCCCGGCGGCAGGGATTGCCTTACGTCTATCTCGGCTACTGGATCGAGGGCTCCAAGAAGATGGACTACAAGGCCCGCTTCCTGCCGCAACAGCGCCTCGCGCCGTCAGGTTGGCTGCGCATCGACGCGCAAGGCGATGCGACGTCCGAGCCGCAGGATTAGCTCTCCGTCATGCCCCGCGAAAGCGGGGCATCCAGTACGCCGCGGCGCCTCGGCTCAGTCACTACTGTCTCTGGAATACTGGGTCGTCCGGTCAAGCCGGACGACGACAGCCGTGGTGTGGTCACCCGAACAGCGTGTCCGCGAGCAGCTTCAAGTTCAAAACCACGATGATGCCGGCGACGATCCACGCGATCGCCGCGACCCATACCGGTATGACGAACTTGCCCATCTTGCGGCGGTCGGAGACGAAGCGGACCAGCGGGATGACGGCGAAGGGCAATTGCATCGACAACACGACCTGGCTGAATACCAGCAGATCAGCCGTGCCGCGCTCGCCATAGATCGCGGTGACGACGATCACGGGAATGATCGCGATGCCGCGGGTCAGCAACCGCCGCGCCCAGCTCGGCAGGCGCAGGTCGAGAAAGCCCTCCATCACGATCTGGCCGGCGAGCGTCGCCGTCACCGTTGAATTCAGGCCCGAGGCGAGCAGCGCCACTGCGAACAGCGTCGAGGCGATG
The DNA here is from genome assembly GCF_032917965.1 of Bradyrhizobium sp. BWC-3-1. Lineage (NCBI taxonomy): Bacteria > Pseudomonadati > Pseudomonadota > Alphaproteobacteria > Hyphomicrobiales > Nitrobacteraceae > Bradyrhizobium > Bradyrhizobium sp. BWC-3-1. The sequence continues at coordinate 4,224,866 of NZ_CP136625.1, read as the reverse complement.
CCGAGGCCGAGCAACGGAGACAGCAGCTCGAAGGCCTGGCCGATCTCGGCGACGTCGGAATGGCCGCTCTTGTGGAAGGTTGCAGCAGCCACCACGAGGATCGCGGCATTGATGAACAGCGCCAGCATCAGGGCGATGGTCGAATCCGTCGTCGCCCATTTGATCGCCTCGCGCCGGCCTTCGTCGTTGCGCTCATAGGCGCGCGTCTGCACGATCGAGGAGTGCAGATAGAGATTATGCGGCATCACGGTGGCGCCGATGATGCCGATCGCGATGTAGAGCATTTCGGGGTTGGTGAAGATCTCGGTCTTCGGCACAAATCCCCTCAGCATCTCGGCGACCGGCGGGGCTGCCGCGGCAAGCTGGACGGTGAAGCAGACTGCGATCACGACGAGCAGCGCGATGACGAAGGCTTCGAGGAAACGGAAGCCCCGATTCATCAGGATGAGCAGCAAAAAGGCATCCAGCGCGGCGATCAGCGCGCCGCCAATCAGGGGAATGCCGAACAGCAGCTTGAGCGCGATCGCGGTGCCGATGACCTCGGCGAGATCGCAGGCGATGATCGCCGCCTCGCAGGCAAGCCAGAGTAGAAAGTTCACGGCCGGCGAATAGGTCCCGCGGCAGGCCTGCGCGAGGTCGCGGTCGGTGACGATGCCGAGCCGTGCCGCCAGCGATTGCAGCAGGATCGCCATCAAATTCGAGAGCAGGATGACGGAGAGCAGCGTGTAGCCGAACTTGGACCCACCGGCGAGATCCGTCGCCCAATTGCCGGGGTCCATGTAGCCGACCGAGACCAGATAGCCCGGGCCGACGAAGGCGAGCAGGCGCCGCCACCACACCCCCGCGATGGGGAGGGCGACCGAGGCATTCACCTCGGCCAGGCTCTTTGTCATCGGCGCGTCATTGCGCCAGCCGGCAGCATCTCGGGTCAGATCGGGAGAGCGAGCATCCATGCGGCGAGAATACCGAAGTCGAGCCTTATTGCAACTCATTTGCAACTGCATCTAGCCGCGTCGGTCCCTCGGCGGTCGCTATGTGTCGCCCCTGTCGGGAAGCGGGTGGGTTTGGGAGCCTCCCGAGGCGGATACTGGCGCCAACCCGACTTTGCAGGAAACGAGCCATGTCAATTCCCCCGCGCCTCCCCGAGACATTCAACCGCCTCGCCTGGTCCAATTTGGCGGCGCAGTCGGCCGAACAGATCGCGCTGGCCGCGGCCCCCATCGTCGCGGTGCTGACGCTCGGCGTGGCAGAAGGCCAGACCGGCCTGCTCCAGACCGCGCTGACCCTGCCCTTCGTCCTCTTCGCCATCCCCGCCGGCCTGCTGGCCGACCGCATCTCCCGCCGTTCGCTGATGGCGGGCGCCGAGGCGCTGCGGGCCGCGGCCCTTGCAGCGATCGTGCTGCTGCTCGCGCTCGGCGCGCTCAATCTGCCGCTGCTGGCGCTGCTCGGCTTTGCCGCCGTGTGCGGCACCGTCGTCTACAGCGTGGCCGCGCCTGCGCTGGTGCCCTCGCTGGTGAGTTCGGACCTGCTACCGGCGGCCAATGCGCGGATCGAGCTCGCACGCACCATCGCCTTCGCCAGCGGCCCTGCGCTCGGCGGCGCGCTGGTCGGGTGGTGGGGCGCGAGCCCGGCCTTCGGCTTTGCGGCCGCGCTGTCCGCGATCGCCGTCGTGCTGCTCTCCGGCATCTACGAGCCCGCCCGCACGCCGGCGCCACGGCGGCATCCGTTTCAGGACATCCGCGAAGGCGCGGCCTTCGTGTTTCATCATCCGCTGCTGCGGTCGGTGTTCATCACCCAGTTCATCTTCAACACCGGATGGTTCCTGCAGATCGCGGTGTTCGTGCCCTATGCCGTACGTCACCTCGGCCTAAACGCGGTCGGCGTCGGCACCGTGCTGACGATGTACGGTGTCGGCATGGTGATCGGCGCGCTGTTCGCGACGCGGGTGATGAAGCGCATCGCGTTCGGCACGGTCGTCGGCCTCGGCCCCGTTACCGGCTTCGTCGCGGCGGTGGTGATGGCGCTGACGGTGCTGGTCCCCTCGCCCTGGCTTGCGGCCTTGAGCTTCTTTCTGCTCGGCGTCGGGCCGATCCTGTGGGTGATCTCGACCACGACGCTGCGCCAGTCGGTGACGCCGCCTCGCCTGCTCGGCCGCGTCTCCGCCATCAACATCATGAGCTATGGCGCCCGTCCGGTCGGCTCGGCGCTGGGTGCGATCGTCGGCGGCCTGTGGAGCGCCGAAGCGTGCCTCTATCTCGCCGCCGCCGTGTTCGGCGTGCAGGCGCTGGTCATTTGGCTCTCGCCCGCGGTGGCGCTGGACCGGCAGCCGGACATGGTGGGCGATGAGGCGGTGGCGCGGTGTTAGCTGCACCGTCATTGCGAGCGAAGCGAAGCAATCCAGAATCCGTCCGCGGAGACAGTCTGGATTGCTTGGTCGCAAGAGCTCCTCGCAATGACGGAGTATGTTGAAGCAGCCAGCCTAGTTCGCCAGATACCGCTCGTAGCTGCCTGTCACCGGCTCGCTCGCGTCCACCTCCGGATCAAGCGTGTAGAGATCCTGCGCACGGCCGATGCCACGCAGCGCGTAGCGGCCTGTGGAGACGAGATAGCGGCGGCCGGCGGCGTCGAGGCCCTTGTAGAATTCTGCCGATGCCAGCAGCTCGCGATCGACCGAACGGCTCATCGAGGCGATGCGGCTGACCTCGTTCACGGTCGGACCGACCACGGTGAAGTCGAGCCGGTCCTCGCTGCCAATATTGCCGTAGAAGACCTCGCCGACATGCAGGCCGATATAGGCGGACGTGGTGGGACGGCCCTCCGCGCCCCGCCTCAGGTTCAGCGCAGCGACGTTCTTGCGGAACAGATGCTCGGCGCGCAGCGCCGCGCGCCGGGCATGCGCCATGTCTTCACCGGTGAACATCGCAAGCACGCCGTCGCCGATCAGCTTCAGCACGTCGCCGCCGGCGTCGTGGATCGCGTCGATCACGGCCTGCGCATAGTCGTTGAGGAACGGGATGATCTCGTCGGGGCCGATGCTCTCGCTGATTCCGGTCGAGCCGCGCAGATCCGAATACCACAGCACGGCGTTGATGCGCTCGGTGACGCCGCGCGAGATACGTCCGCTCAAGACCTGCTCTGACGCATCGCGGCCGAGATAGACGCGGCCGAGCGTGCGCGCGATGTCGACCTGCTGCGCCGACTTGATCGCGAGCCCCAGCACCGGCACGAGATCGCGCAGCGCGGCGAGTTCGGCGTCGGCGAAGCCGCTGTCGCGTCGCGTTGTCCAGGAGGAGTAGAGGCAGTCCATCTGCCCCAGCGCTCCGGTCTCCCCGAAGCGGTGCACAAAGGCCAGGAAATGGCGATGACCGGTTTCGGCGAGCTCGCCGATTTGCGAAAAATCGAGCGAGGGCGCGTCGGCGAGGTCGATCACCATCTCGTCGTGACCGTGCTCGAGCAAATGATAGAAAACCGACCGGCGCCAATTGTTGGCCGCGTCGCCCTCGGCCGTCGAGCCGTATTCGACGACGTCGCTCTCGTTGGTCGGTGTATCGCTCCAGCGGAAGGCGCGACCCTCGTAGATCGGGTGCAGCGTATCGATGACGACAAGGCCACGCGAGAGTTCCAGCCCCTCGGCGCGGCAGCGCTCGCAGAAGCCGCGCAGCAGTTCGGGTTCGGGCAGGCCGGTGAGCCCCTGGCCGGCCAACCAGTTCATCAGCGCAAGGCGAGAGGTCAATTGCATGCGCCATTATGGCGTGCATTCGTGACGAGCGAAAGGCGGCGCGCGGAGCTTGCGTCGCCAAAGCTCCGCTCACGGCCAAGGCTCCCGCCCGCGGCAGGTCGCATATGTCGCGGACGCTGTTGACGCGCTCCCGCCTCGGGCGGCAAATGCGAATGATGACACCGCCGATCAGAAATACGGGGATATGAGCCAGCGCCAGCTTCCGATCATCCTGGCGCTCGGTACCACGCAGACCCTGGCCTGGGCCTCGAGCTACTATCTGCCGGCGCTGCTCGCCGATCCCATGGCGCGCGATCTCGGTATCTCCTCCAACTGGGTGTTTGGCGCGTTCTCGGCCTCGCTGGTGATTTCGGCGCTGCTCGGGCCGCGCATCGGGCGACAGATCGATCTGGTCGGCGGCCGGCAGGTCCTCTCGGTGTCGAACCTGACGATCGCCGCCGGCCTCGTTCTGCTCGGCCTCTCGCAATCGGTGGCGGTGATGGCAATGGCCTGGCTCGTGCTCGGCATCGGCATGGCGATGGGTCTCTACGACGCCGCCTTCGCCGCGCTCGGGCGCATCTACGGCACCGAGGCGCGCAGGCCGATCACCGGCATCACGCTGATGGCGGGCTTTGCATCGACCGTCGGCTGGCCGCTCACCGCCTGGGGCCTGTCGCATTTTGGCTGGCGCGACACCTGCTTCGCCTGGGCCGCTGCCAATATCCTGATCGGCCTGCCGCTCAATTTCTTCCTGCTGCCGACGATCAAGGGCGCCAAGCAAGCAGCGGCGACAGCGGCGAAGCCGCATCTGCCGCTCGACCGCACCATGGTGCTGCTCGCCTTCATCTTTGCCGCGGTCTGGACCGTCACCGGCGCGATGGCCGCGCATTTCCCGCGCATCCTGGAGGCAACCGGCGCGACGCCGGTCGAGGCGATCGCGGCCGGTGCGCTGATCGGCCCCGCGCAAGTGGCCGCACGGGTTCTGGAGGCAGGCTTCCTCAGCCGCTTTCATCCGCTGTGGTCGACGCGGCTCGCCTGCCTCACTCACCCGATCGGCGCGGTGGTCGTGGCGATCTTCGGCGGCGCCGCGGCCAGTGCGTTTGCGCTATTCCACGGCTCCGGCAACGGCATCCTGACCATCGCGCGCGGCACGCTGCCGCTGTCGATCTTCGGCCCCAAGGATTTCGGCTATCGCCTCGGCATCATCGGCGCGCCGGCACGGATGGCGCAGGCCGTGGCGCCGCTGGCCTTTGGCCTGCTCATCGACGTCATGGGCGCCAAGGTGCTGATCGTCTCCTCCGCGCTCAGCCTCTCGGCGCTGGCCGCGCTGTTCATGATCCGCGCGCAACCGCGGCCGGATTGACCGGGCCGGAGCTTTCGCGCACAAGCGCAGCATGACCGAAGACACGCGCCCACCCCGCACATTCAAAGGCCTCCTGCGCTGGGCGACTACGCCGCCGCAGGCCTGGGGTGTCTATCTCCTCGCCGTCATCCTGGTCTGGCTGATCTCCTTCTACGCCGGCTCGCTGAAACCGAAGAAGGCGCCGGAAGCGAGCCCGCCGCCGGTCACGGCACCGCGCACCTAGGCCGGCTTCGTTTCGCCGGTCGCGATCCAGATGCCGGCGAACACGGCGACCAGCCCGATCAGCAGATTTGGCGTGATCGGCTCGCCGATCAGCAGCGCGGCGAGCAAGGTGGCGGCGATCGGATTGACCGTCATCGTATTGGCGACCCGGGTCGGCGTCGCGCGCGCCAGCGCCATGACCCAGAGGATGAAGGCGAGCGCACCGCCGCCGATGCCGAGATAGATGCCGGCAATCCACTGCGCCGTCGTGAACTGCCCCAGCGCTGCAAAGCTGCCCTTCACGATACCCGCAAGCACCAGCACGGCGGCGCCTGCTCCCATGCCGACCGTGAGAAAGCCGAGCGGGCTGGAGCGCTGCATCAGCGGGCGCGACAGCACGTTGTAGAACGCCATGCAGAACACGGCACCGGTCATGATCAGCTCGCCGCGCCAGGCCTCGGGCGGGCTTTGCGCCAGGCCCGCGGCCAGTGCCGCCGCCACGCCGAGCACCGCGATGCCGACGCCGGTGATCTTGCGCGCCGTCAGCCGCTCGACGCCGAGGATGGCGCCGACCACCATGGTGTGGAGCGGCAGCGTCGCCAGCGCGAGACTGGCGCGCGCGGCGGTCGTGTAGGACACCGCGATGTTGTAGAGGATGAAGAACACGCCGAAAAAGCAGATGCCGAGCAGCGCCACGGCCGGCCAGTCGGACCGCTGCGGCCAGCGCACGCCGAGCAGAAGCGCGCACGGCAGCAGGCAGAGAAAGCCGATCCCCCAGCGCAGGATCGCGAGCAGGATCGGATCGGCGCCGCCGACCAGATAGCGGGTGATCGCCGCGGCAGTGCCGCCAAGGCTGCTCGACGCCAGCGCGATCGCAACCCCGGCCCACTCACCCACAATCGTCTCCCGTTGCGGAGCTTGCTGAGGGCGCTAGCACGCCCCTGCTGCCACTGTAGTGGCAACAGGGGCGTCGCGGGAAGCTAGTCGTAAAACTCGGGCGACATCTTCTGGCTGTCGCGCTGGATCTTGTCGTGGTTGATCCAGAGTTGCGCCTTCTCCTTGCCGAGCGTGTCGGCGATCTTCTGCATCGAGGCCGCGCTCTGGTCCTTGTTGGCGTTCATGCTCGGCACACGGCGGTTGTCCCAATTGTCTTTGAAGTGCACCGCATCGCCCGACAGCACGACGGCGCCGGTCTTCGGCAGCTTCACCAGCAGCGATTGGTGTCCCGGCGTATGGCCGGGCGTCGACAGGATGGTCACGCTGCCGTCGCCGAACACGTCCTTGTCGCCCGCAAGCAGCTCGACCGGATGCGACGGCTTGAAGCGCGGCTCGTTGTTGGCGCCGGGCCAGTCATACTCGGCCTTCTGCACATAGAGCATGGCCTGCGGGAACAGCTCGACATTGCCGGTATGGTCGGGATGGGTGTGCGAGACGGCCATCATCTTGACGTCACCGGGCTTGAGGCCGAGCTGTTCGAGCTGCGCGGCAAGCGTCTTCGGCCGGCGCCAGGTCACGGCTTTGGGATCGGCGGGCGCAAGGCCATTCGGCATCGCGGCGACTGCGTCGGCGATGCCGGTATCCCACAGGAACCAGCCCTTGGCGTGCTTCACGAGATAGCAGCTGTCGACGAAGTCCATCGTCTTGCCCTCATTGAGACCGGGCGTCCAGCGCGAGATGTCGCCGGCGGTGCCCTCGCCGCAATTGAGCACGTAGAGTTTTTCGACACCGGTCTTTTCGGACTGCGCGAGCACCGCATGACCGGACAGAACGAGTGCAGCGACAACGACGGCGAGCTTGATCTTTTTGATCTTTGGCATCATTCGTTCCTCCCTTGCAGCCAGGTCGGCTGTCTTGTCGGCTGTGACCGAGGATCAACCCTGGTCCGTTCGCAGAATTCCCGCAGACCGCTTCAGTGCGGGCAGGTCTCGACCTCGACGGTGACGTGGCTGAGCCCCTTCAGTCCGGCGAGCCGCTTCTTGTAGACCGCCGGCTGCTTCGGCTGGTCCGACACCACCGACACCAGCACGGCGCAATGGCCGGGGCCGACCTGCCAGAGATGCAAATCCGTGACGCGGTCGTCGCCGATCTCCATGCGCGCCCGGATCACACGCTCGAGCTTCTCGTCGGCGCGCACGTCAAGCAGCACCGCGCCCGATGTCTTGATCAGGCCGAACGCCCAGCTCGCGATCACGGCGCTGCCGATCAGGCCGACCGCCGGATCGGCCCAGGCCCATCCCGAATACATGGCGACGACGAGCGCGGCGATCGCCAGCACCGAGGTCGCTGCGTCCGCCATGACGTGGACATAGGCAGCACGGAGATTGTTGTCGTGGTGGTGGTGATCATGGTCATGATCATCGTGATCATCATGCGCATGGCCATGATGGTGATGACCATGGTTGTCGCGGAGCAGCCAGGCACTGGCGAGGTTGACGCACAGGCCGAGGGCGGCGACCAGGATCGCCTCGCCATAGACGATCGGCACCGGATTGATCAGCCGCAGCACGCTCTCATAGGCGATCTCGACCGCGATCAGGCCGAGGATGATCGCGCTGGCGAAGGCGGCAAGATCGCCGAATTTGCCGGTGCCGAAGCTGAAATGCGAGCTCCCCAGGTGCCGCCGTGCAAAGCGATACGCGAACGCGGCAATCCCTAGCGCTGCCGCATGCGTGCCCATGTGCCAGCCGTCGGCGAGCAGTGCCATCGAGCCGAACAGCGAGCCGGCGACGATCTCGCCGACCATCATGACCAGCGTCAGGATGACGACGAGCCAGGTGCGTCGCTCGTTCTCGTCGTGCTTCTCGCCCAGGAAGGCGTGGTCATGGGTCCATTGTTCGACGGAATGGGAATGCATCGCAAAGTCTCCGAAAGGCCCGGGCCGTTAACCCCTATATAGACCTGCGAGTTTTCTGGGCAAAATCGCCGGAATGAGCCGATTGACAGGTAGGTGCCGTTTCGGTGTAATGAACGCCATGGGGATTTGAGCGATCTCCCCACGAGGCGACATGCCCAAGTATCGCGTCCCGTTGTTTTTCACGAGGGCGCATCATGTCTTCCTACACGACGATATCATCTGACAAGCTGGCACGGTTGATCGGCACGGCAAACGCCCCTGCCCTGATCGACGTGCGCACCGACGAGGATTTTGCCGCCGACCGGCGGTTGATCCCAGGTTCGATCAAGCTCAGCCACGACAATGTTCCGGAATGGGGTGCCGAATTCGCCGGCCGCACCGCCATCGTCTCCTGCCTGCGCGGCGCAAAGCTGGCGCAGGGCACGGCGGCCTGGCTTAGGCAGCTTGGGGTCCAGGCCGAGACGCTGGAAGGCGGATTCGAGGGCTGGAAGGACGCAAAGCTGCCGCTGCTCGATACCCGCAAGCTGCCGCCGCCCGACGCCAAGGGACGCACCGTCTGGGTGACGCGGGCGCGGCCCAAGGTCGACCGCATTGCCTGCCCCTGGCTGATCCGACGCTTCGTCGATCCCAATGCGGTGTTCCTGTTCGTGGCACCGTCCGAAGTGGTCGCCGTCGGCGAACGCTTCAAGGCAGCCCCGTTCGACATCGAGAACGTGTTCTGGAGCCACCGTGGCGAGCTCTGCACCTTCGACGTGATGATCGAGGAGTTCGGGATTGCCGCGCCGGCGCTGCTCCGGCTCGCAACGCTGGTGCGCGGCGCCGACACCGGGCGGCCCGACCTTGCGCCGGAGGCTCCCGGTCTGCTCGCGGCTTCGCTCGGGCTGTCGCGGATGTATGATGACGACCTCGAACAGCTCGAGGCCGGTATGCTGCTCTACGACGCGTTCTATCGCTGGTGCCGCGACGCGACGTCTGAGACCCATAACTGGCCGACCAACAAGGCAAAGGCTTGATGGATACGCGTACGATCGAAACCGGAGCTGATGCCGGTCACGGCGTCAGCTTCAGTGAAGCCTTTCGCGTCTGGCTCCGTGTCGCCTGCCTGAGTTTTGGCGGGCCCGCGGGCCAGATCGCGGTGATGCACCGCATCCTGGTCGAGGAAAAGAAGTGGATCTCGGAAGGCCGCTTCCTCCATGCGCTGAACTACTGCATGCTCTTGCCGGGCCCGGAGGCGCAGCAGCTCGCAACCTATATCGGCTGGCTGATGCATCGCACTGCCGGCGGGCTGATGGCGGGCGGACTGTTCATCCTGCCCGGCATCATCGCCATCATGGGCCTCAGCTACGTCTACGCCGCCTACGGCAATGTCAGCTTCGTCGAGGCGCTGTTCTTCGGCTTGAAAGCCGCCGTGCTCGCCATCGTCGTCGAGGCCGTGGTGCGCGTCGGCAAGCGCGCGCTGAAGAACCGCATCATGATCGCGCTCGCCGCGATGGCCTTCGTCGCGATCTTCTTCTTTGCCGTCCCCTTCCCCATCATCATCATCGCCTCAGGCATCATCGGCTATGCCGGCGCGAGAAGCGGCCTTCCGGAGTTCGCGCCGGCCGGTCATGGTCACGGCGGCAGCAGCGCCTTGATCGACAGCATGCTGGGCGACGCCGTGCCCGATCATGTCCGACCCAACACCGCCCGCACCATTCGCGTCGGCGCGCTGTGGCTTGCGCTCTGGCTGGTGCCGGTGATCGCGCTCGTGCTTGTGCTCGGGCAGGCCAATGTCTTCAGTCACATCGCGCTGTTCTTCTCGAAAATGGCGATGGTCACCTTCGGCGGCGCCTACGCAGTGCTGGCCTATGTCGCCCAGCAGGCGGTCGAGCACTATCACTGGCTCAAGCCGCACGAGATGCTCGACGGCCTCGGCATGGCCGAGACCACGCCGGGTCCGCTGATCATGGTGCTCCAGTTCGTGGGCTTCATGGCCGCCTACCGCGACGCCAGCGGCCTGTCGCCGATGCTTGCGGCCACGCTCGGCGGATTGCTCGCGACCTGGGTCACCTTCACGCCATGCTTCCTCTGGATCTTTGTCGGTGCTCCCTACATCGAACGGCTGCGCGGCAACACCGGGCTTGCGGGCGCGCTGAGCGCTATCACCGCCGCCGTCGTCGGCGTGATCCTCAATCTCTCGATCTGGTTCGCGCTGCACACGCTGTTCCGCGACACCGTGCCGGTGCATGCGTTTCCGCTGGACTTCGACATGCCGGTGCTGACGAGCGTCGATCTCCCCGCGCTCGTGCTGTCGATCGCAGCCGCAACCGCGATCTTTCGGTTCAAGCTGGGGATGTTGACGGTGCTCGCCGGCAGCTGCGCTGCGGGTGTGGCGCTGCGGCTGGCGGGGCTGATTTAGCCTCCAAGCATCGGCTTAAAGGCTGCCTCCATGAGGTCGCAAAATGGGCCAAACCGAGTTCGGCTGCGTCAACCGGAACGTGAGCTAGGACCGGCACTGAATTTGAAAACGGCTTTCTTGCCTCCGGGAGAAGGAATCCCAAAAAGCACGAAATATCCAGCCGGAACGAAGAACAGGGTCAGGAGCGAGGCGACAGCAAGCCCGGACATCATGAGCACCGCCATGGGTTGCCACAACGCGCCGCCGGAGATGGCCATGGGTGCGAGCCCAAGGACCGTAGTGGCCGACGTCAGGAGGATCGGACGAAGACGCTTTCCCGACGCAGCTACGATGGCTTCCCGCAGCGGAAGCGTCTCTCGCTCGATATCGATCTGATCGATCAGAACGATGGCGTTGTTGATGATGATGCCCGACAGGCTGATGATGCCGAGGGTGCCGAAGAACGAGAGCGGTTGTCCGGCCGCCAGCAGGCCGAACGGAATCCCAATCAGGATGAGCGGTATGCTCATGAACGTCAGAAGCGTGCGCCGGAAGGAGTTGAACTGCAGGATGATCGCCAGCACCATCACGGCAAGTGCGATCGGAAAGCCCGCGGCGAGCTTCTGGTTTGTCTCCGCGCTTTTCTGGATCTCGCCGCCGACGGTCACGTGATATCCCCCAGTCATGTCCATCTCGTTGAGCCTGGGCTGAATCGTTTCCAAAAGCTGCCCGGCCGTCAGGGAGGTGCTGCGGGCGGTCACCGTGATCGTTCGTTCCTGGTTCTTGCGGCGGATCCGCGCGAAATCGAACCCCGGCTTCAGCCTCGCGACCTGCGCCAGCGAGATGAGGCCGCCGCTCTTTGCGAAGGTGGCGCTGGTGAGGCCTTCCAGGCTCTGCGAGGTGTACGCGCCGGCGCGCAGCACGATCGGGATCGAGTTATCGCCTTCCCGGTAGATCGACACCGCGGTGCCGGTGAAATACGTGTTCAGGAGCCGAGTGACTTCCTCAGAGGTGACTCCAAGCTGGCGCGCACGGTCCTGGTCGATCTCGACGACCACCTTGACGATCTTGTTGCCCCAGTCGTCATCGTTCTCACGGACGTTCGGCGCCGCCTGCAACAGGGATCGAACCCGTTCGCTGAAAGCGAGCAGCCGGTCACCGTCCGGGCCCGATATCTCCAGCTCCACGACGCCCGATTCGACGGCTCCCATCGCCAGCCGCTTGATCTTGAAGCTTGCTTCTGGGTGATTGGCATAAAGGTATTTCCAGGCACGATCGGCCGCACGCACCGCAGCCTGGTAGTCCGTCGTGTTGACAAGGAAGAACGCGGACGCCGGATCCGGCGGGACTGGGGTCAGAGTGAGATAGAATCTCGGCCCGCCGTCACCCACGTAGAGGATTTCGCTGGAGATCTCCGGATTGGCCGTTCTGTCCCCGAGCCACCGTTCGATCTCGCGCGCGCGATCTTCCGTTTGCGAGATGTCGGTCCCGTCAGGCATATTCATGTAGATCAGGAATTGGCTACGTTCGCTGAGCGGAAACATCTCCTTCGGGATGCGCGGGAATTGAGTAAGCGCAATTACGACGAGCGCAATGCAACCGGCCAGGACGATAGGAGAGAAGCGCAAGGCCGAGCCGAGCGCGGAGGCATAGAGCCGCTGCAGGCGAGACGGCGCCGCATCCTCCTCAGCAGATCCGGCCCCCCGGCCGATCAGCCACACGGTCAGGGCGGGAAGAATGTACATCGCCGTGATCCAGGAGCCGCCGAGCGTGAGCGCCACCACGGCCGCCAGCGAAAACGCATACTCGCCAGACGCGCCCGATAGCAGCATGAGCGGCAAGAACGCTGCGATGGTGGTGATCGAGGAGATCAGGAGCGGCAGCGCATACTGCTCTCCGGAGGCAAGACCGGCCTCCTCGGGAGGCACTCCGCGGCCGATCCGGCTGACGATGTCCTCGACGATGACGACGCCATTGTCGACCAGGAGACCGAGCGCGATGATGATCGCCGCGATCGAGACCTGCTCCAGCGCGATCCCCAGCGCCCGCATGCCGATCAACGAAAACATCACGGCGAAGGGAACGATCATCGCCGCGATAGTGCCCGCCCGCAGGCCCAGAAAAACGATCACCAGCACTGCCACGACGACGAAAGTCTGGGCCACACTCGACAGGGCGGAATTGACGGAGGCGCTGACCTGATCGGCCTGGTATGTCGCGAAAGAGACGGCGTAGCCGATCGGAAGGCGCTCCTCATAGTCGCCTGCGGCCGCACGGAGCTTGACTCCAAGCTGCGTGACGTCCTGGTCCGGCTGCATAATGACGCTGAGGACCACGGCGGGACGACCATTGAAATAGATCGGCTTGACCTTCGGTGAGACGTAGTCTCGGCGGACCGTGACGATATCGGCAAGCCGAACCAGGCTGTCGGTGGTCCCGACCCGCGTGAGCATGGTCTCGATCGCCCGCACGTTTGGAAAATCGCCGGAGGTCTCGAGCAGAAGGCGCGTGCCGTCGGCGTTGATGTTGCCGGACGGCAGCACGACATTCTGTCCCTGGAGATCCTTGATCAACGCGTTGACCTGAACGCCGATCGCGGCCATCTTTCGGGTATCGAGCTCGAGCCAAACCCGTTCGTCCTGCACGCCGTGAAGCTCGACCTTGGAGATTCCCGCGATCTGGTAGAGCTTCTTCCGAAAGTCCTCGGCCGCGTCCTTCAGTTCGCGGGGGGAAAAGCCTTCCCCTGTGATGGCGATGGTCGCGATTGCGACATCGCCGAAGTCGCTGTTGACGAACGGTCCGACCACCCCATCGGGCAGCTCGATCTTGGCGTCGGCCATCTTGTCGCGCAGTCGCTGCCAGGTGGCGTTGACGTTCGCGATTTCGTCCTTCAGGTCGACATAGATGGTCAGGGATCCTTCGCCGGCAAGCGTTCGGATGTCCTTGACCTCAGCGAGCTCGCGTACTTTTCGCTCGACGGGAACGGCGACCAGATTCTCCATTCGCTCGGGCGCCATGCCCGGAAAAAGGGCCGACACAACCGCTGTCCGGATGACGATGACCGGGTCTTCGCGTTTAGGGAAGTTCGGATAGAGCCCGATGCCGGCAATCAGCAGACCGATCATGGCCATGACCGTGAATCGGGACCGCGCCAGACCGAACCGGGTGAGAAGATTCACGGCCCCGCCTCCTCGAACGGAAGCAGCTTCACCTTTTGTCCGTCCGAGAGGTAGGACACCCCTGCCGAGGCCAGGACGTCCCCAAGCTTGACGCCCTCCACCACGACGAGACGATTGTCCCGGATTCCGCCAACGGTGACGGTGCTCTTCTTCACCGTCGAACTTGCCTCGTCGTAGCGAAACACCGTACCGGTGTTCTGCAGGACCTTTCCGCCTTCGGGCACCAGCACGGTGAGCGGAACGAGAAACCCGCTGCGGCCCACGACCAACGGTTCTTCGATCGCGACCTCGACCGACATACCGGCGTTCAGACCAGGGGCATTGTTGTCCAGCCTGACCACAACCGGGAACGCCGATACCTGCTCGGCTTTGGACCCGAGCTCCCTGATCTCGCCCTTGAGCGGAAGATCGGGCTTATCAGCGACCTTGATGGCCACCTTCTGCCCGACCTTCAGGCTCTGGAAGGTCGCGGCCGGCACCAGAAAGGACATTTCGAAGCTGTCGTCGCTGTAGAGGGTAGCGACCGGCTGCCCCGCAGCGACCTGCGCGAAGGATTTGACCTCCACGCGAGCGATGGTCCCGGCGAAGGGAGCCAGCAGCTTGCTGCGGTCAAGGTTCTGATCGGCCAATTCGAGCTGGCGGCGCGCCTGGTCGAACTGGGCTCTCGAGCTGAGCAAGGTGGCGTTAGACTGCTCGAAAGCCGCCTGGGTCGCGACGCCGCGCTTGAGGAGTTCTTCCTTGCGCTGGAAATCGGACTGGGCGTTGTCGAGCTGCGCCTGCGCCTGCTGCACGCCCGCGCTGGCCTGGTCCACCTGGCTCTGCAGCGATCTCGGATCGATTTCGGCAAGAACGTCGCCGAGTTGCACCTTCTGGCCGACGGTGAGGACGACGGCCTTCAGCTGGCCCCCGATCTCGAAGGAGAGGCTGCTGACGTCGGCCGGCTGCAGAACGCTCGGGAAGCGCCGAACGCGGCTTTCCGCCGTCGCGGCCACCTTGTAGGCGCGCAGACCGCGGACCGGTTGTTCGCTCGCCTCCTTCTTCTTTTCCCCGCAGCCCTGCAAGCCGACGACAAGGAGCGTTAAGATGCCAAATCGCGTAAGATGTCGGATCATCGAGCGCTCCTCGAATCCTATCGAATTTGATCCTTCGGCCTGGCGGCGTCGTTCCGCGAGCTCACGGCACTACCGCGAAAAACAGAAACGCGGCGAAGATGACCAGATGCACGACGCCCTGCAGCACCGTGGTCCGCCCGGTGCCGAGTGTGATGACACTCAACAGCAGCGTGAGCATGAGCAGCCCCAAATCCTTTATGTCCAACCCGAGTTCGAGCCGATATCCCATGACGATCGAGACAGCCGCGACGGCGGGAATGGTCAGGCCGATGGTCGCGAGCGCCGAGCCGAGGGCGAGGTTGAGACTGGTCTGAAGCCGGTCGCTTTGCGCCGCCTTGATGGCCGCCACTGCCTCCGGAAGAAGAACGAGTGCGGCGATGATCGTGCCGACGACTGCCTTAGGGACCTGGAGATAATCGATGGCGCGCTCCACGCTGGGGGTCAGGACTTTCGCAAGCCCCACGACGGCCACAAGGGAGACGACGAGGAGAGCGGCGCTCAGGCTGGTCGTTCCGTTGTCCGGAGGAGGCGAATGCTCGTCGGCCGCGGCACCTTTCGCGGCCAGGAAATAGTCACGGTGTCTGACCGTCTGAACGAAGACGAACGCGAGGTACAGAATCAAGGACGCAAGCGCGGCAAAGATGAGCTGCGAGGTGTTGTACAGCGGACCGAGCTCTTGGGCTGCAAGGTTCGGAAGCACCATCGTGAGGCTGGTGAGAGCCACCAGCACGGCGAGAGCGGCACTGGCGCCTTGCGCCTGGAAGCCCTGTTCATGGTGGCGCACGCCGCCCCACAGCAGACAAGCACCTACGATGCCGTTACAGACGATCATGACTGCCGCGAAAACCGTGTCGCGGGCCAGCCCGGCCTTCTCGGCAGGCGCGCCGATCATCACCGAGACGATGAGCGCCGTCTCGATCACCGTCACGGCCAATGCCAGGATCAGCGTGCCGAACGGCTCGCCGACGCGGTGAGCGACCACCTCGGCGTGATACACGGCGGCGAAGACCGTGCCGAACAGAGCCGCTCCGGCGGCGGCGTCGATGACCCCGCCTTTGCCGAGAACGAAACTGATCAACAGGACGCCCCACGCGAGCCCTGGCCAAATCCACGTCCACCGAGCTGTCCCTGCTACAGCCATGGCGACTCTCCCTGAACGTGTCCCCGCTAGGTGTGGGACTCTTCAGTTGCATCATACTCACGAAATGGCATGGCCAAAAGACATCGCATCACAATTTCGGAACAATGTTGCTTCTGGCGATAGCTCCAGACGCCTCCCTGGAGCGCGGTGCGCCAAAGGGCGAAACACTGCGAGAAAGTGTGCCGCCTTGGCTAGTCAAGTGCACCCGGCAAAAATATTCCACTTTACCGAAATTCGGATTTGACGTATAAGCGGCACACCCTGGCCCGAGACAAGGGGCGGATCGCGATCGTCACGAACCGCGGGCTGGGCAGCGATGGACGCGACGGCTTCGGGCACGATAGGCATTGCAGGGCGGCTTTGGCTGTGAGCAATGGCCTTCGTGCCTGCGACACGATGCCGAAAGCGTCTTCGCATGGCTTCGGGTGTGAGCACACGCCAGCACTCGAAGTCCCAGCGAGGACGTGCGCGGACGAACAAGTCGTGTGGTCCTGACGCCCGGGGTCTGTGCGTCAAGTCCTGCGGTGATGTGGCGGCCCGCCCGGGCACGTGCATCAGTTATCCGCAAGGCGACGGGGGCAATAGTGCATCGCTCCCCGGGGAGAGCACGAAGGACACGTTAAAACCATCGTGCAGGGAAGGCCGGGCGATCCGGCGAACCTGTGGTCCACCCCGTGTGCATTTCTATCGCGCACGGACCTGCGGGTGCCAGCCGGCGCCCGGCCTTCCCTGCGCCCTTGTCTCAATGAGGGCGATGCGACGACGCAAGACTCGGGCGGAACGCGCCGCGAGATCGCGAACTCTCGTCCGCCGTTTGAAACGTGCATCGGCGCGACGACTAATCTTGCCCACTCTCGCTGTCGTCGCCCGGCTTGACCGGGCGACCCGGTAGCCCAAGACAGTCGAGATTTGAGAGGAGAGGCCGCGGCGTACTGAATGCCCCGGTCGAGCCTGGGCATGACAGGCTAGCGCTATCGCATCAGTTCCAAGGTGGGAAGATTGGAACGGGGAGAATTCGCCCCGGTTAGCTCTCACTGCCGAAGAAATCCGCTTTTGGATGAGCCATGACCGATCTATCTATCGATGCGCGGCTGCTTGCCCCTGACAATGACCGGCACGGCGCCAATCTCACGGTCGTCGCTGTCGCGGCGGCAATTCTTCTGGCGGGCGCAGCGGCCTTGTCAGGCACGATTTCGTGGCAACAGGGATTGTTGTTTCTTCTCGGAGGCGCACTTGGCCTGACGCTGTACCATGCGCTGTTCGGGTTCACCTCGGCTTGGCGCGTCTTCATTGTCGCACGACGAGGCGCCGGCCTTCGCGCCCAAATGGTCATGCTTGCGCTGGCAACCGCCCTCTTCTTCCCGGCCCTGGCGCAAGGCACGCTGTTCGGCGTCGCCGTGCGTGGCGAGCTCGGCGCGGTGGGCGTGGGCATGCTCACCGGGGCATTCCTGTTCGGCCTTGGAATGCAGCTTGGCGGCGGCTGCGCGTCGGGAACGCTTTATACCGCCGGCGGCGGCAACACCCGCATGCTGGTGACACTGGCGGCCTTCATCGCCGGATCGACGCTCGGTGCATTGCATCTGCCGTGGTGGAGCGCGCTGCCGTACATCGGCGCCGTCTCGTTGATCGAACGGCTCGGATGGCTGCCGGCGCTCGTGCTCTGCTGGGCTGTTATGGCTGCAATTTATCTCATCACCCTCAGGGCCGAGATCGGCCGCCACGGCGAACTCGAGCCGGGAGCGCGGACGAAGCTCCGCGGCGCGCGCCGCTTCATGCAGGGGCCATGGCCGCTGCTGTGGGGCGCGATCCTGCTCGCGATCGGAAATTTCGCCACGCTGTATCTTGCGGGACGTCCCTGGGGCATCACCTCCGCTTTCGCGCTCTGGGGATCGAAGATCCTGATGAGCCTCGGCGTCGACGTCGCGTCATGGCCCTATTGGCAGGGTGCTCGCGCGACCTCGCTGCACCAAAGCGTCTTCGCCGACATCACCTCCGTCATGGATTTCGGCATCATCCTGGGAGCGTTGCTGGCCGCAGGCCTCGCCGGCAAATTCCATCCGACATGGCGCATCTCCGCATCCTCGCTCCTCGCCGCCATCATCGGCGGCCTGCTTCTCGGCTATGGCGCCCGGCTCGCCTATGGCTGCAATATCGGCGCTTATTTCAGCGGGATCGCATCGGGCAGCCTGCATGGCTGGTGCTGGCTGGTGGCGGCTTTCGTCGGCAACATTCTGGGGACACATCTCCGACCGCTGTTCGGCCTGGCCGTCGAGCGGTAGGTTTTCGTCTGCGCGCGGTTTCATCAGACCGCCATGGCGGACGACGATTGAACCTAACGCATCATCATCCGCGCGATCGCCTCGCCAATCACCACGGTCGTGAAATGCGTGTTGGCCCGGCAATCCGATGGCATGATCGAGGCGTCGGCGATGCGCAGGCCGGAGATGCCCTTCACGGTGCCGTCAGGGTTGACCACGCCGTCGGCGCTCTCAAAGCCGGTCATACGACAACTGCCGGCGGCGTGCTGGATATCGCCGGTCTCACGGCGCAGCAGCGCATCCAGTTCATGCTCCGGCAAGGCCGCGGCTTGCGGCAGCGTCAGATCGGTGTCCGCGAGCCGGATCCAGTCGGCGATGCCTGATAGCGCCGGCTGGGAGGTGATCACGGCGAGCCGCTTCACCGCATCCTTCATGCGCAGCATGTCGCGGGGATCGGCCAGCATGTTTTCCTCGACGACGGGATCAATCGTGGGATCGGTCGAGGCCAGCTTGAGCGTTCCACGCGAATACGCGTTGAACAGCCCGGCGCCGATCGCGCCCGGCACGCCGATGCCGCGGTGATTGAAGGCGATCAGGATCATGTCGCGCTTGCCGCCCTCGGCGAGGCCCGACGAATAGGTCACGCAGCAATTGGTGTGGCGGGTGTCCGGATCGGTCGGCCGCAGGTCTTGGTGGAGCTGGATCGTGGCACGGAACAGCGGATGATCGAAGAAGTGCTTGCCGACCGGCAGGTTGCGCTCGACCGCGATCCCCATCGCCTTCAGCTCCTCCGCAGGACCGATGCCCGAGCGCAGCAGGATCGCTGGACTGTGGATGGCGCCGGCGCACAGCACGATCTGGCGCGCGCTGATCTCGCTGGTCCCCTGCCCCTCGATGTGAACGCGGAGGCCGGTTGCCCGGCCGTCGCTGATCAGCACGCGGTCGACCAGCGCATGCCCGCGAATTTCCAGATTGGCGCGGCCCCGCGCGGGCTCCAGATAACCCTCATTGGTCGTGATGCGGCGGCTGTCGCGGCTGTTGATGGGATAGCAGGCGACGCCCTCGCCGTCAGGGCCGTTGACGTCGGCGCACCAGGGATAGCCGCTCGCCAACGCCGCATCGCGCAAGCCGCGGTCGATCGGCCCCCATTTTTCCGGCGGCGCCCGATAGACCGGCAGCGGTCCACCGCGGCCGTGGCCGGCGGCGTCGCCGAATTCCAGATCATCCTCGATCACCGAGAACAACGGCATCACGTCGTGGGCCGACCAGCCGGTGCAGCCATTGACGGCCCACTCGTCGAACGCAGCAGCGACGCCGCGGATGGCGATCTGGCCGTTCATCATCGACGAGCCGCCGAGCCCCTTGCCGCGCCAGTAGAAGCGCGGCTCCTGGCCGGCCACACGGCGCGTCAGAAGATCCGGCCATTGCCACTTCTCCTGGTACTCGCGCTTGTGGATGATCGGGATGGGATTTGGCGTCATCACCTCCCAGGGCGCCTCGTCGGCGCGCCAGTCCAGACCCGCCTCCAGCAGCAGGACGCGCCGTGCGGGATCTTCCGAGAGCCGCGCCGCAACAGCAGCGCCGGCCGAGCCGCCGCCGACAACAATGACATCGTACATCGCGCTACTTCTCAACGTTCCACAACACCGGGATGGCGGACGGTATCAGACCGCGCGCACCGGCGGAACCAGACTGTCGCCCGACTACCCGATCCCCCTGCCGAACTTGTTCGACTTCGGGAATCCCTTCGGCGGCAGACGGCCGGCGTCCGCGCGAGAGCCTTTCCACTCGGCGAGCTCCTTCATGGTCGCGGAGAATTCGCGGCCGGCGGAGTCCTTCCAGGTCAGGCCCGTCTTGGCGTCGAACACTGCAATGTCGGAGAGGCCGCCGTCCTTGTACTTCTGCAGACGCACACCGCGGCCACGCGCCATCTCCGGCACCTGGTCGAGCGGGAACACCAGCATCTTGCGGTTCTCGCCGATGACCGCGACGGTGTCGCCGATCACCTCGGTGACTGTGCGCGCCTCGTTCGGCATGTCGACGTTGAGGACCTGCTTGCCCTTCTTGGTGGTGCCGACGCAATCGTCCTCGCTGACGACGAACCCTTGGCCCTCGTGGCTCGCGACCAGGAATCTGCGTCCGCCCTTGTTGACGAACAGCGTGACCGGCGCGGCCTCCGGCTCGAGATCGATGAACTGGCGGATCGGCTCGCCATGACCGCGGCCGCCCGGAAGTTTTGCGACATCGAGCGAGTAGAATTTTCCGTTGGTGGCGAACAGCAGCAGCTTCGAGGTCGTTTCCGCGAAGAACGCGAATCCGAGCTTGTCGTCCTGCTTGAAGGCCAGCCCCGAGAGATCCTCGACATGGCCCTTGAGAGTGCGGATCCAGCCCTTGTCGGAGACCACCACCGTCACCGGCTCGCGCTCGACCAGTGCCTCCTCGATCGCAGCGAGATCATGCTCTGGCGCGTCGGCAAAGGTGGTGCGGCGCTTGCCGAGCGGGGTCTTCGGTCCGAACATGTCGCGAACCTTGCCGACCTGCTCGCCGACTTTCTTCCACTGCTCGGGTTCGGACGCCAGCAGTCCCTCGATGCCCTTCAGCTCCTTGCGAAGATCCTTGTCCTCGCCACGGATCTCCATCTCCTCGAGCTTGCGCAGGCTTCGGAGCCGCATGTTGAGGATGGCTTCGGCCTGCACCTCGGTGAGCTTGAACGCCTTGATCAGCGCCGGCTTCGGCTCGTCCTCATTGCGGATGATCCTGATCACCTCGTCGATGTTCAGATAGGCAATCAGCAAGCCGCCGAGGATCTCCAGCCGGCGCTCGATCTCGGCCTTGCGATGGTTGGTGCGACGGATCAGCACGTCGCGCAGATGGTCGAGCCATTCGCGCAAGCACTCCGCGAGCCCCACGACTTTGGGAATGCGGCCCTTGATCAGCACGTTGAGGTTCAGCGGAATCTTGTTTTCGAGCTCGGTCAGCCGGAACAGCGATTCCATCATCAGCGCGGGATCGACGTTCTTCGATTTCGGCTCGATCACGATGCGAACGTCTTCGGCCGACTCGTCCCTGATATCGCCGACCAGCGGCAGCTTCTTCTGGTCCAGCAGCTCGGCGATCTTCTCGATCAGCCGGGACTTCTGCACCAGAAAGGGTATCTCGGTGACGACGACGACCCAGGTGCCGCGCGCGCCCTCTTCCTGCTCCCATCGGGAGCGGACGCGAAACGAACCGCGACCGGTGGTGTAGGCTTCAGCGATCGCCTGCTTGGAATCGACGCAGATGCCGCCGGTTGGAAAGTCCGGACCCTTGACCCATTTCAGCAAGGCCTTCGACTTCGCGTCGGGCTTCTCGATCAGATGCAGCGCGGCGTCGCAGAGCTCGGCGGCGTTGTGCGGCGGGATCGAGGTCGCCATGCCGACTGCGATACCTTGCGCGCCATTGGCGAGCAGATTCGGGAAGCCGCCGGGCAGCACGATCGGCTCTTTCGACTGGCCGTCGTAATTGGGGCGGAATTCGACCCCGTCCTCATCGATTCCGTCGAGCAGAAGCCGCGCGACGTCGGTCATGCGCGCTTCGGTGTAGCGATAGGCGGCGGGATTATCGCCGTCGATATTGCCGAAATTGCCCTGGCCGTCGACCAGCGGGTAGCGCGAGGAGAAGTCCTGCGCCAGGCGCACCATGGCGTCGTAGATCGCCTGGTCGCCATGCGGATGGAACGAGCCCATCACGTCGCCGACGATTTTGGCGGACTTCTTGAATGCCGTGCCCGGGTCGAGCCGGAGCAGCCGCATGCCATACAGGATGCGCCGGTGTACCGGCTTCAGGCCGTCGCGCGCATCCGGCAGCGCGCGGTGCATGATGGTGGAGAGCGCGTAGGCGAGATAGCGCTCTTCCAACGCCTCACGCAGCGGCACCTCGTGAATTTCGGCCGGTTCCTCCGGCGGAATCAATCGTTTTCCCATGCCGCCCGGTTAAACCGTGGAAGCGAATCGGGCAAGGATCGATTGGTTCCCTGTGGCGGCCTACTGGCCGGCCCAGCCTGCGGTGAAGGTCTGGGTGGGTGGCGCGGCTTTAGCCTGCGTGGTGGCCGGGGCATTGGTCAGGCACCGCCGCGCGGTGTCGATCTCGGCCTCCGTCGCGCCTTTGGACCGTGCCCATGCCTCTGCGGCTGCAGCGGAATATTTAGCCACATAGAATCTGACGACGGTACAGGAAGCACGGCGAAAGACGCCCGGCTGCTCACCCGCGAGGGCGTCCGGCGCCAGCGCAATCAGCGCTGCCGATATCACAAGTCCCTTGATCAGCATGAGGCTATCCCCGGTTGGAACCCAAAATGGCAAGTCCGGGGAACCGAGTTTTGTTCCAGCAAGGGCTGGTCCACTGAGGCAACGCAGAGCCGCGCCAAGCTCATGGCGCGGGAATGGCGGCCTTTGCCTGCTGTCGCGTCAGCGCGTTGATGAAGCCTGCCCGCGCATCGGAATGGCCTAGCCCGCGTGGTTCCAGCACGTGGCGCAGCAGGAACAGGCCGGTCAGTCGAAAGCCGTCCTGGAGATCCTGATCGGTGAGGTCGCCCTGCACCTCGCTTTGGCGCAGGAACGGCGGCAGCCGCAACAGGCGGTCGCGCCACGGCTCGCCCGCCCCGCGGGACACCGCGCCGCCGGATTTGGGCGAGACGTAGATCAGGTCGGTGGTCTCTCCTGTCACCGCGCAGTTTTCCAGCGCCATCCCGAAGCCGAGTTCGGTGAGCATTGCCAGTTCGAAATGGATCACGTGCACGGCCGCGCTGCCGATGTCGTCGAAATCGTCCAGCGAATGTTCGAGCAGCGCCAGGAGGTTTTCGTGCGGATCGCGCTCCGGCAGCAACCGCGCGATCGAGGCGAGATGGGTGATGCCGTAGACGCCGTGGGATGATCCCAGCAGCGTCGCCGCCCGCAGCTTGAGGCCCTCGATGGCATAGGTGCCGAGATGCTCGTCGAGCCGCGCCCGCCATACCACGCGGAGGCTGTTGCCGGGCTGCAGCAACGGACGCATCCGAGAGCCGGCGCCGCCGCGGACGAGACCGAGATGGCGGCCGTGGGCACGGGTTAGCAACTCGACGATGGCGCTGCTCTCGCCATGCCGCCGCACCCCCAGCACGATGCCTTCGTCGGTCCATTCCATCGGTGAAGTCTAGCGGATTCCGGTCTTCAATCGTAGGGCGGATTGGCCGAAGGCCTAATCGGCCAATCGCGGGGGCACGCCTGGAAGGTGAATTGCGCGCCGCCAATCCACCCGACACGGCCTCACGCGTTGAACCAGCCCTGCGCGTCGCCGCGGAACGAGAAATACAATCCCATCGCGGTCAGCACGCAGGAGACGATCTCGATGGCGCTGTCGAGTTCCATGCCTTTCTCGCCGATGATCTGGCCGAGCGAGATCACCGACAGCACGAGCGCTGCCGCCAGCACCCAGCGCGGCCAGTTCTTGCGCCCGTGCGCGGCCAGCCGGACGAAATACACCAGCAGCAGGATCATGCCGCCGGCGAGCAGCGACGACGTCATGATCATCTGTTCGGTCATCTCGGCAGTCGGCGTGCGGTCCTGCACCGCCACCGACAAGGCATCCAGCATCAACGATGCATAGAGCAACGCTTCGAAGCGCCGTACGTTGCTGGGTACGCTCATCGTCGACCGATCTTTTCTTGGTTATTCTTTGGGAAATTCCAGGCCCATCTCGCGGTAGCGATCGGGATCGTCGCTCCAGTTCTCGCGCACCTTGACGAACAGGAACAGGTGCACCGGCACGCCCAGGATCTCGCCGATCTCCTTGCGCGAGTCCGCGCCGATCGACTTGATGGTGGCGCCACCGGCGCCGAGCACGATCTTGCGCTGGCTTTCGCGCTCGACGAAAATCGTCTGCTCGATGCGCACCGACTTGTCCTTGCGTTCTTCCCACTTGTCGGTCTCGACGGTGGACTGGTAGGGCAGTTCCTGGTGCAGTTTGCGAAAGATCTTCTCGCGCGTGATCTCGGCCGCGAGCTGCCGCATCGGCGCGTCCGACATCTGGTCTTCGGGATAGAGGAACGGCCCCGGCGGTACGATCTCGGACAGTGTACGCCTGAGGTCATCGACGCCGTCGCCGGAGATCGCCGCGATCATGAACGTCTTTGCGAAGGCCATGCGCTCGTTGGCAGCCTGCGCCAGCGCCAGCAGCTTCTCGCGCTGGACCAGGTCGACTTTGTTGATGACCAAAATCTTCTCGTGCTTGACGCTGGCGACCTTGGTGAGGATTGCCTCCGCTTCCTCGTCGATGCCGGCCTTGGCATCCAGCAGCACGCAGACGAGGTCGGCGTCATGCGCGCCGCTCCAGGCGGTCGAGACCATGGCGCGGTCGAGCCGGCGCTTGGGCAGGAAGATTCCGGGCGTATCGACCAGGATGATCTGCGCGTTGTTCTCGATCACGATGCCGCGGATCAGCGCGCGCGTGGTCTGCACCTTACGCGAGACGATCGTGACCTTGGCCCCGACCAGCGCATTGACCAGCGTGGATTTGCCGACATTCGGCGCGCCGATCAGCGCGACGAAGCCGCAGCGCGTGGCAGTGGGCGCCTCGCCGCTTGCTTCAACCGTCATTGCCGCCGCCAACGCCTTCACGTTCGATCATCACTGAAGCTGCCACTTTCTCTGCCGCGCGCTTGCTGCCGCCGATGCCTTCCGCCGGTGCCAGCCCCGGCAGGTCGACCGCGACGCGGAATTGCGGATCGTGATGCGGGCCGGTGCGCTCGACCTCGCGATAAACCGGCGTCGGCAATCCCTTGCCCTGTGCCCATTCCTGGAGAACGGTCTTGGGATCGCGCAAGGGACGTCGCGGCTTGTGCATGCGCTCGGTCCAGTTGCGCTTGACGAAATCGGCCGCTGCCGCGTAGCCGCCGTCTAGGAACACGGCGCCGATCACGGCCTCGCAGATGTCGCCGAGCACGCTCTTGCGCAGGCGCGCGTCGGCGCTGGAGCCGACCGAGCCGAGCTTGATGTCGTCGAGCAGACCGAGCGACTTGGCGACATCGGCGCAGCTCTCCTTGCGCACCAGTTCGGCAAGTCGCTTGGACAGCTCGCCTTCGTCGGCGTTCGGGAAGGCGTGATAGAGCATGTCGGAGACGACGAGCCCGAGCACATGGTCGCCGAGGAATTCCAGTCGCTGATAGCTGTCGCCGCGCTTGCGCCCGGACTTCAGCGCGGAGACATGCGTGACGCCCTGCATCAAGAGGTTCGGATCGGCAAAGCTGTAGCCGATGCGTGCCTCGAGCCCCGCATTCGCATCCGAGCCCCTGACCTTGCTGCTCCGCACCCGCTTCTTCTTTGCGGGCGTCTTGATCTCAGGCGTCTTGACCTCAAGGGTCTTGGTATCAAGAGTCTTGGTCGCAGCTTCGCCGTCGGGGCCCGCTTGCGCCTCCGTCGGTAGGATCGCGATGTCCTTGGCTTCGTCTTTCATCGGACGATTTTGAAGAAGCGATTCCAGCGCACCGCCCAGGGCCAGCGCCAGAACATCCAGGCATGCTCGCCTTCGGCGATCGAGAAGAAGATCATCTGGGCGCGCCCGATCAAATTCTCCTGCGGCACGTAGCCGACCTGGCCGAGGAAGCGACTGTCGGTGGAGTTGTCGCGGTTGTCGCCCATCATGAAGAAGTGGCCGGTCGGCACGGTGTAGACGTTGGTGTTGTCGACGTAGCCGTTGTCGGCGCAGTCCAGCGTCTCGTAGGACACGCCATTCGGGAGCGTTTCCTTCCAGCGCTTCACCCGGGAGACGCCGCTGCCTTCGGCGCCGCAGGGGTCCTCGCCGACAAATTCGCTCATGCGCTGCCGCTCGACCGGCGTGTCGTTGATGTAGAGCAGCCCGTCCCGCATCTGGATGCGGTCGCCGGGCAGGCCGATCACGCGCTTGATGTAGTCGGTGGAATCGTCCTTCGGCAGGCGGAATACGACGATGTCGCCGCGGTTCGGGTCCGAGCCCCAGATCCGCCCCGAGAACAGCGGCGGCGAGAACGGGATCGAGTAATGGCTGTAGCCGTAGGAATATTTCGAGACGAACAGATAGTCGCCGACCAGCAGTGTCGCCTTCATCGAGCCGGATGGGATGTTGAACGGCTGAAACAGGAAGGTGCGGATCACCAGAGCGATCAGGAGAGCGTGGATCACGACCCGGATCGTTTCGCCGATGCCGCTCTCAGTTTTCGTTCCTGAAGTCACGCTCATTGCTCTCTCAATTCCGGCGGGCGGTCACAGCGCGCCCTCCTCCCGCGAACAGCCCATCGCTCGCGGCCCAAGGAGATTGTCCTGATTCTGATAATGAGGGCCAATTCCGGCGTAAAGCCGAATTCGCCCAGCCTGATTTGCGTCCGCGGACTTTTAGACGGTTGTCGGAGGCCACGCAATCAAGGATCGCGTCAAAACTGCATAAGCGCTTGATTTTGAATGCGAATTATAAAATTATCGGAGCACCGTCAGGGTTTGGCCAGCGGCACGGCCGAAATGATGACGAAGGCCTGTGCCAGCGGCCAGTCATCGGTGATCGACAGGTCGATCTGCGCCGCGAACCCTTCGGGCGTCAGGGCCTGGAGCCGGGCCAGCGCCCCGCCCGTCAATTGCATGGTTGGCCGCCCTCCCGGCAGGTTGACCACCCCCATGTCGCGCCACCACACGCCGCGCCTGATGCCGGTGCCGAGTGCCTTGGAGCAGGCCTCCTTGGCGGCGAAGCGCTTGGCGTAGGTTGCCACCACCATCTTCTCGTTCTTGGCGCGCCGCTCCGCCTTGGCCCGCTCGGCCGCGGTGAAGATGCGGTCGAGGAAGCGCTCGCCATGGCGGTCGATCACCTTGCCGACCCGGGTGATGTCGATCAGATCGGAGCCGATGCCGATGATCATGCCCGGCTCCGGCCGCGGTCCATCGCCGCGCGCATGCTGCGAACCGTCTCGGCGAGACCGACGAACAGGGCTTCGCCGATCATGTAGTAGCCGATGTTGAGTTCCATGATGTCCGGCAAGCCGGCGATCGTCTCCGCTGTCGCGTAGTCCAGCCCGTGTCCGGCGTGAACCTCCAGCCCTGCTTCTTTCGCCAGCTTCGCCCCTGCCACGATCCGCCGCCATTCGGCCTCGGCCTTGTCGGCGTGACCCTCGACGACGGCGTCGCACCAGGCGCCGGTGTGGATCTCGATCACGGGTGCGCGCAGCCGCGCCGCCGTCTCGATCTGGGCGGGATCGGCCGCGATGAACAGCGACACCCGGATGCCGGCATCGTTCAGCCGCGCGATATAAGGCGCCAGCGCATTGTGCTGGCCGACGACGTCGAGCCCGCCTTCGGTCGTCACCTCCTGGCGCCGCTCCGGCACGAGGCACACCGCATGCGGCCTGGTGGCGAGCGAAATACGCATCATGTCCTCGGTCGCCGCCATCTCGAAATTAAGCGGCTTGGAGATCTCGGCTTTCAGCCGCGCCATGTCCTCGTCGCGGATGTGCCGGCGATCCTCGCGCAAATGAGCGGTGATGCCGTCGGCGCCGGCCTCGATCGCTAGCAGCGCCGCGCGCACCGGATCGGGATTGCGGCCGCTGCGCGCGTTACGCAGGGTCGCGACATGGTCGACATTGACGCCGAGGCGGAGCGGAGGTGCAGGCATTTCAGGACTCACGGAATCATAGGAATGGACCATGACGGAAGGCGTCTATCCATTAACACGTTCGGCGCGGGCGACGACCGCCTTCGCGCGCAGCTGGGCCAGGATCGCGCTCAAATGCTTGAGATCGTAGACTTCGAGATCGATCGTCGTCTCCGTGAAGTCCGGTGAGCGGCGCTGCATGCTGATGTTGTCGATGTTGCCGTCGTGCTCGGCGATCACGGTCGCGATCTGCGCCAGCGCGCCGGGTTCGTTGACATTCTCGACCTTGATGCGGGCCGGGAAGCGCTGCGGCGCGGAGTCCTCGATGTCCCAGCGCACGTCGAGCCAGCGCTCCGGCTCTTCTTCGAAATCCTTCAGGGCCGGCGCCTGGATTGGGTAGATGGTGATGCCCTCGCCCGGCGTGACGATGCCGACGATGCGGTCGCCGGGCACTGCGCCGCCATTCGGCGCAAACTTCACCGGCAGGTCGGAATTGATGCCGCGGATCGGAATCGCGACCGGGGTGCGCGGCGGTTCGAACGACTTCTCCTTGAGCTTGCCGGCAAGCCCCTTCTTGACGCCGTAGCGCGCGATGCGCTCCTCCTTGTAGTCGGGATACATCGCACGCGCGACGTGGGAGGCCTTGATCTCGCCGCGTCCCACAGCCGCCATGACGTCCTCGATCGAGGTTCGTGCCAGCCGCGGCAGCGCGCCCTTGAGCTTGTCGTCGGCATATTCGATCTTGGCGCGCTCGAACAGGCGCTCGACGATGCGCCGGCCGAGACCGACATATTGATCGCGCACCGCAGTCCTGGTGGCGCGGCGGATTGCGGCGCGCGCCTTGCCGGTGACCGCGAGCGTTTCCCAGGCGGACGGCGGCGCCGCTTGCGCTTCGGAGGTCAGCACCTCGACCTCGTCGCCATTCTGGAGCTCCGAGGACAGCGGCGCAAACTGGCCGTTGATCTTGCAGCCCACCGCGCTGTTGCCGACGTCGGTATGCACGGCATAGGCGAAGTCGATCACGTTGGCATGGCGCGGCAGCGCGATCAGCTTGCCCTTTGGGGTGAAGCAGAACACCTGGTCGTGGAACAGCTCGAGCTTGGTGTGCTCGAGGAATTCCTCGGGGTTGGCGCTCTCCGAGAGGATGCCGATGGTGTGGCGCAACCAGGCGAACGCATTGGACTCGCGCTTGAGGAATTCGGTCGGCGAGCCCACGCCTTCCTTGTAGAACACGTGCGCGGCGATGCCGCGCTCGGCGATCTGGTCCATCGCCTCGGTGCGGATTTGCAACTCGACGCGCTGGTTGCCGGGGCCGATCACGGTGGTGTGGATCGAGCGATAGTCGTTCTGCTTCGGCGTCGAGATGTAGTCCTTGAACCGCCCGGGCACGACCGGCCAGTTCGTGTGGACGATGCCGAGCGCGCGATAGCAGGCCTCGATGTCGTTGACGACGACGCGGAAGCCGAAGATGTCGGACAATTGCTCGAAGCCGACCGACTTCCGCTCCATCTTGGTCCAGATCGAGAATGGCTTCTTGCGGCGGCCATAGACCCGCGCGCCCAAGCCCCGGTGGCGCAGATTGTTGGAGAGCTGGTCCTCGATTTCGCCGATCAGATTGCGGTTGCGCTCCGCCAGCGCATCGAGCCGCTGCATCACCACCGAATAGGCTTCCGGGTCGAGGGTCCGGAACGACAGGTCCTCCAGCTCCTCGCGCATTTCCTGCATGCCCATGCGCCCGGCCAGCGGCGCATAGATATCGAGCGTCTCCTCGGCAATGCGCCGTCGCGATTCCGTCGGCACGAAGTCCAGCGTGCGCATGTTGTGCAGGCGATCGGCGAGCTTCACCAGGAGCACGCGGACGTCGTCGGCAATGGCCAGCAACAATTTGCGCAGATTCTCGGCCTGTTTGGCCTCCCGCGACACCAGCTCCAGCCGCTTCAGCTTGGTCAGCCCTTCGACCAGCGCGCCGATCTCGGGCCCGAAGATCTGGTCGATCTCGGCCCGCGTCGCTTCGGTGTCCTCGATCGTGTCGTGGAGCAGCGCAGCCACGATGGTGGCGTCGTCGAGTTTCAGGTCGGTGAGAATCGCCGCCACTTCGAGCGGATGGGAGAAGTACGGGTCGCCCGAGGCGCGGGTCTGCGAGCCGTGCGCCTTCATGGCGTAGACATAGGCGCGGTTCAGCAGATCTTCGTCGGTGTTGGGATTGTAGGACCTGACGCGCTCGACGAGGTCATATTGACGCATCATGCGTGCGCGAGGCTTCGCCGGGCGCGCCACCGGCGCAGTCGGGGCCACGGCAACCGATTCGGTTGCGGCCTGCATCTGCGTTGGTGTGCGGCGTCGATATACCATGCCGTCCTGCCTTCAAACGGACCACGACAGAGCCCGTTGTATACATCTTAGCTCCGATCGCGCGCGTGTCCGATCAATTCAGTGACAGGGACAGGCGCGAACCGACGACGCTATGGTAACCACGAAAACGCCAACAAAAGCAAAGGCCCGAACAACGGTTCGGGCCTTTGATCAGATCACAAAGAAGTCGATGAGCGCGACGGGACGATTTACTCGTCTTCCTCGGGTTGCTCCTCGGGCGGCGCGAGGCCTTCGAGACCCTTCAGGAGCTCTTCTTCCGTCATGCGCTCAACGGCGACTTCGGTATCGTCTGCATCCACGCTTGCACCGGCGGAACCGATCAGCGGCACAGTGTCAGGCTCGGGCTCGTCGACCTCGACGAACTTCTGCAGCGAGTGCACCAGCTCCTCGCGGAGGTCCTCCGGCGAAATGGTGGTCTCAGCAATTTCGCGCAAAGACACAACAGGGTTCTTGTCGTTATCACGGTCAACCGTTAGTTGTGAACCAGACGAAATCATGCGGGCGCGGTGGGCGGCCAGCAGGACCAGGTCAAACCGGTTGTCGACCTTGTCGATACAATCTTCTACGGTGACGCGAGCCATCGACTGTCGCTCCGTTGTGGGTGGGACGAAATATGTGGATGAATGCCGGTAGTTATAGGGACCGGGAGGGTTTCGCAAGGCCAATTTGTGATTTGGCCTCGCCAAACGGCTCTGCTACCCCCACATTGGCGCTGGGATGGGTGGTTACCCGGGCCGCCGGCGAGGGCGGCGCCGGGTATGTGCAAGTTGGCCATAACTATACCTTGATTGCCCCGACTTCTCCGGATTTGCGGTTTCGACGGGTTTCGGCGGGACTTTAGAAGCGCGCGGCTTGCTGTCGCCGCGCCAACAATAAACGATCAATCACGAACTCTACGCGAGCAAACTGAATGTCACCTTCCTCTACCGACAAGATCGCGCTCTTCATCGATGGAGCCAATCTCTACGCGACGGCAAAAACTCTGGGCTTCGACATCGATTACAAGCGCCTGCTGAAGGAGTTTCAGAGCCGCGGGACGCTACTTAGGGCGTTCTACTACACCGCGATCATCGAGGATCAGGAGTACTCCTCGATCCGGCCGCTGATCGACTGGCTCGACTACAACGGCTACACCGTCGTCACCAAGGCGACCAAGGAGTTCATCGACGCCTCCGGCCGCCGCAAGGTCAAGGGCAACATGGACATCGAGCTCGCCGTGAACGCCATGGAGCTCGCCGAGCACATCGACCAGATGGTGCTGTTCTCGGGCGACGGCGACTTCCGCTCTCTGGTCGAGGCCGTTCAGCGCCGCGGCGTGCGGGTCACCGTGATTTCCACGATCGCCAGCCAGCCGCCGATGATCGCCGACGAGCTGCGCCGGCAGGCCGACGTCTTCACCGACCTCGTCGAGCTGCAGTCCAAGCTCGGTCGCGACCCGTCCGAACGCCCCGCCCCGCGTGACCGCGGCGACCGCGAGGCGCGCCACCACGCTCCGCAGTTCCTCCAGCGCGCAACCACGATGGCGCCGGCGAGGGGCGATGACGACTTCGAGGAGTGAGGCGGCCCGGTCAAGCCGCCAGCCTCTCAGCCTCGTCCCCGACCGTGACTGTCCGCTCTGTCCGCGCCTGGTCGCCTTTCGCGAGGCGAACCGCGCGCGCGAGCCATTGTGGCACAATGCACCGGTTGCGCCTTTCGGCGACATCAAGGCGCGCCTGCTGATCGTCGGCCTTGCGCCGGGGATGCAGGGCGCCAACCGCACCGGCCGTCCCTTCACCGGCGATTATGCCGGCGACCTGCTCTACACCACGCTGCTCGAATACGGATTCGCCAAGGGCCAATATCGGGCGCGTCCCGACGACGGCCTGAAGCTGGTCGACTGCCGGATCGCCAATGCGGTGCATTGCGTGCCGCCCCAGAACAAGCCGCTGCCGGTCGAGATCAACACCTGCCGGCAGTTTCTCGCCGCGAATCTCGCAACGATGCCGAACCTGCGCGCGATCGTCGCCCTCGGGCGCATTGCGCACGACACCGTGCTCAAGCCGCTGAACCTGAAGGGATCGCAAGCCCCCTTCGGCCACGGCGCCGTGCATCAGGCCGGCGCATTCAGGCTCTACGACAGCTATCACTGCTCCCGCTACAACACGAACACCCGCGTGCTGACGCCGGACATGTTCCGCTCCGTGTTCGCGAAGGTGAAGGCCGACCTCGACTAATCCCTAGACAAGCCTTTGGCCGGATTGGCCTTCAGCCAGTCCAGCACATCGCCGGCGTTCCGGTCGGGCGGAAACACCGGATAGAACACATGCGTGATCCTGGCGTCGTCGACGATCAGCGCAAGGCGCTTGATCAGCGTCAGGCCCGCAACCTCCATGGTCGGCAAATTCAGGGCGCGCGTGAGCGCCAGCTTCTCGTCCGAGAGCACCGGGAACGGCAGATGCAGCCGCGAGGCCATCTCGGTCTGGTACGCGTTGCTCTGGGTCGAGAGGCCGAACACCTGCGCGGCGCCGGCGGCCTTCAGCTCGGCGAACAGATCGCGAAACGCGCAAGTCTGCGGCGTGCAGCCGCGCGCGCCCGGGATGATGTCCCAATCGTCGACCAGCGCGATCTTGCCGGGCTCGCCGGTGCGCGGATAGGCGAACACCACGGTCCGGCCACGCAGCGCCGACAGCGCGACTGACGTGTCGTCAGTGGCGAGCAGGCTGACCGGCGGCAGCGTCATGCCTTTCAGGTGCGCGGCGCCGCCGTCATCCGCGGGGGCGGGAATCCGGGTCCAATCAACCTCGAGCAGGTTTCTCTGAGTCATCCCGCTATCCCCTCGCCCGCATCAGGCGGCCCTTCTCCCGGCTCCAGTCGCGCTTCTTCTCGGACTCGCGCTTGTCGTGCAGCTTCTTGCCTTTTGCAACCGCGAGCTGCAATTTCGCGCGACCACGCTCGTTGAAGTAAAGCTTGAGCGGGATCAGCGTCATGCCTTCGCGGTCGACCGCTCCCATCAGCTTGTTGATCTGCTTGCGATGCAGCAGCAGTTTTCGCGGCCGCTTGGGCTCGTGATTGAAGCGGTTGCCCTGAAGATATTCCGGAATGGTGGCGTTGATCAGCCAGATCTCGCCGTCCTTGGAATCGGCGTAGGATTCCGCGATCGTGCTCTTGCCGTTGCGGATCGACTTGACCTCGGTGCCGGTCAGGGCAATGCCGACCTCGATCGTATCCTCGATCGCATAGTTGAAGCGGGCCTTGCGATTTTCCGCCATGACCTTGATCGGACGTTCATTCTTGTCGGCCATGGGGGACAAACCTGATCGAGATGCGCGAGGACGCTAACAGTTTGGATGAAGCGCGCGCGTCAAGACTTCTTGAGGAGATCGCGGATCTCGGTCAGCAGCTCGACCTCGGCCGACGGCTTCGGCGGAGCGGCAGGCTCCGCCTCGTCCTTGCGCTTCAACTTGTTCATGGCACGGATCACCAGGAACAGCACGAAGGCAATGATGATGAAGTTGATCGTCAGCGTGAGGAAGTTGCCCCAAGCCAAGACGGCACCCTGCTTTTTCGCGTCCGCGAGATTTGCGGCGGTGACCTTGCTCGAAAGCGGCGTGAAGTAGTTCGAGAAGTCGAGGCCGCCGGTAACTGCGCCGATGATGGGCATGATCACGTCGCCGACCAGCGACGTCACGATGGCGCCGAAGGCCGCACCGATGATGACGCCGACCGCGAGGTCAACGACGTTGCCCTTCATGGCGAATTCGCGGAACTCCGTGAGCATCCGCGTGCCTCTTTCCTCGATCGCCATGAAAGCTCCCCGATCGGCCAGCGCGTCAGTTGATGAGGCCGGCATGAACCATTGCGCTGCGCACGGCAACGCGGGTCGGCTCGGTGACCGGCACCATCGGCAGCCGCAGCGTCTCGTCCAGCTTGCCGAGCAGCGACAGCGCGTACTTGATCGGCGCCGGATTGCTCTCGATGAAGAGGTTGTTGTGCAGCGGCATCAGCTTGTCGTGCAGCTTCAGCGCGGTGGCATGATCGCCCTTCGCCCAGGCGGCCTGGAACTCCGAGCACAGCCGCGGCGCGACGTTCGAGGTCACCGAGATGCAGCCATGGCCGCCATGGGCCATGTAACCCAGGATGGTCGCATCCTCGCCCGAGAGCTGGTTGAAGTCCTCGCCCATTGCCGCGCGCTGCTGCGAGACGCGAACCATGCTGGCGGTGGCGTCCTTGACGCCGGCGATGTTCTTCAGCTCCCACAGCCGCGCCATGGTGTCGACCGACATGTCGATCACGGAACGCGGCGGGATGTTGTAGATGATGATCGGAATCCCGATCGCGTCGTTGATCGCCTTGAAGTGCTGGTACATGCCTTCCTGGGTCGGCTTGTTGTAGTAGGGCGTCACGACCAGAACCGCGTTGGCGCCCGCCTTTTCAGCGTGCTGGGCGAGCTCGATCGCCTCCTTGGTCGAGTTGGAGCCGGCGCCGGCGACGACAGGCACGCGGCCTTTCGCTTCCTCGATGCACCATTCGACGACCTTCTTGTGCTCGTCATGGCTCAGCGTCGGGCTCTCGCCGGTGGTGCCGACCGGGACCAGGCCGTTGGTGCCCTCCGAAATCTGCCAGTTGACCAGGGAGCGGAACGCCGCCTCGTCCAGCGAGCCGTTCTTGAACGGCGTGACCAAGGCGGTGAACGATCCCCGGAATTTCGTCTTGGCTGCCATGGACTTCCTCCGTACGCGGCGATCTCGAGCAAGCCGCATTCATATCGGGTCTATCCCGCCGGTAAAAGACCCGCTTCCGTGTGACGCACGGGTTTAGGCCGCGATTTTGCCGCGGTGGTGGTGCAAACCCGGCAAAGGTAAGCGGCTGTTGGTATTTGTCCGTATATTCAATCAAATATAGCCAGATCTTGTACAGCTAGGTCTTGAGCCAATTGACTGATTCGGGGCGACGAAACGCCGTGATCTCCTTTCCGCGCGCCGCATGGCGATCCACCGGTCTGGTCGTGTGCCTGATGGCAGGGCTGTCGGCCGGCTGCGCCGCCTGGGCCAAATCCAATGAGACAACCGCGGAGACCGCCAAGGAAACCGCGAAGGAAATCGCAAAGCCAGCCGCCAAGGACACCACGAAGGGGGCGTCCAAGGGAACCGGCAAGGACATTTCGAAGGACGCCGCCAAGGGCGCAAGCAAGGGCGCGACCAGTCCACCCGCCAAGGATGCCGCGAAGAAGCCTGCCAAGGACGCTGGCAAGGATGCTGGCAAGAACGCAGGCAAGGAACCTGCAAAGGACAAGCTGAAGCCTGCGGCTGTCGCGCCGAAACCTCAGCCGGCCGCTGGCGGCTCGGTCCCGAAGACCGCACCCGCACCGGCAGCAACGGCCATCGTCAGACCGACCGCCCCGGCCTCCGCCAAGCCCGTCGCGGCTCCTGTCCTGGCTCCGGCGACCCGCCAGCATGCCGCCCCGCGCAAGCCGGTCACACCGGCTGCGGTTGCTGCGACCTCCTCGACGCCGCAAGCCGACAAGGACACGCTGGAGACCGTGATCGAGCTCGTGCGCAAGCGCAAGGCGGGCGACGCCACCAGTGCCGCGGCCACGATCTCGGATCCGGTCGCGCGAAAACTCGCGGAATGGATCATCCTTCGCAGCGAGGACAATGGCGCGACTGTGGAGCGCTACCGCGCCTTCCTGTCCGCCAATCCGAGCTGGCCCTCGCAGACCTTCCTGCGCCGGCGCCTGGAGGCCGCGATGTGGGACGACAGGCGCGACGACCAGGTCGCGTGGTCGTGGTTCGAGAACGAATCCCCCGTGTCCGCCAAGGGCCGCTTCACGGTCGCCAAGGCGATGCTGGCGCGCGGCGACCGTGCCAACGCCGAACGTCTGGTGCGCGATGCCTGGCGCAGCGACCCGATGTCGGAAGAGACCGAAAACAACGCACTCGACCAGTTCGGCGCGCTGCTGACGCCCGGCGATCAGAAGGCGCGGATGGATACGCTGCTCTACGGCAGCGAGAACGAGGCCGCATTGCGGGCTGCAAAGCGCCTCGGGGCCGGCTATGTCGCACTCGCCAAAGCCCGCATCGCCTCCCTCAAGAAAGCGCCGAACGCTCGTGCGCTGCTCGAAGCCGTGCCGCGCGAGCTGCACGGCGATCCGGGCTTCATCTTCAGCAAGATCCAGCTGCTGCGCCGCGAGGAGAAATTTGCGGAAGCCGCCCAGCTCATGCTGTCGGCACCGAAGGATCCGGGCCGGCTCTACAATCTCGACGAATGGTGGATCGAACGGCGCCTCCTGGCGCGCAAGATGATCGACACCGAGGAATTCCGCAGCGCCTATCTGATCGCGCGCGATGCGGCCCTGCCCTCGCGCGACATCTACAAGACCGAGCAAGAGTTCACCGCCGGCTGGATCGCGCTGCGCTTCCTCAACGATCCCGCGGCCGCCACCCAGCACTTTGCCCGCATCGGGATCGGCAGCGTCAATCCGACCACGCTGGCGCGCGCCGGCTATTGGCAGGGCCGCGCCGCCGAAGCTGCAGGCCGCCAGCAGGAGGCGCGCAACGCCTACGCGCGGGCCGCCGAGCAATCCACCAGCTATTACGGCCAGCTCGCACGCGCCAAGCTCGGCCTGCCGCAGATCGAGCTCAACGCTCAGCCGCGCAGCCGCGGTGCCGAACGGCTGGAGATCGTGCGCGCCGCGCAGCTGCTCTACGAGCTCGACGAGCGCGAGATGGTGATACCGTTGCTCGCCGACATGGGCGAGAACGGCGATCCCGAAGCGCTAGCCGGCCTCGGCGAGCTCACCCAGCGCCACAGCGACGCGCGCGGCATGCTGCTGCTCGGCAAGGCCGCGCTCAATCGCGGGCTGCCGTTCGATTTCTATGCCTATCCCGTCAACGGCATTCCGCAATTCACGCCGATCGGACCCGAGGTCGAGCGCAGCATCATCTACGCCATCGCGCGGCAGGAGAGCGCCTTCAATCCCTCGGTCGTCTCGCCGGCGCAGGCCTATGGGCTGATGCAGGTGACGCCGGACGCTGCGCGCTATGTCTGCAAGCGGCACGGCGGGACCTACGATCTGGGGCGTCTGAAGAACGATTCGGCCTACAACGCCACGCTCGGCTCGGCCGAGCTCGGTGGACTGCTCGAAGACTATCGCGGCTCCTACATCATGACCTTCGCCGCTTACAATGCCGGCCGCGGCAGTGTGAAGAAGTGGATCGACCGCTACGGCGATCCGCGTGACCCCAAGGTCGACGCGGTCGACTGGGTCGAGCTGATCCCGTTCTCCGAGACGCGCAACTATGTGCAGCGGATCATGGAGAACCTTCAGGTCTACCGCGCCCGCTTCGGCGGCGGCACCCGGTTGCAGATCGAGGCTGATTTGCGCCGTGGCGCCGGCAGCGTGGAATAGCGGCGTGCCTATGAGACTCGCTTGCGGCGATCCGATAACAAGGTATCCGCGCGAGGGGGTAACGCGGTCAGCTCCCGGCGTTTGAGGCGGGGCCATCAACATGGGCCGGAGTGCTCCAGACCGTACGGTGAGAAGCTGAACGAGAAGATCGTGCAGGGCGGATCGGGCGCGCCGCAATAAGAGAAGAAAAGAACTACAAACATGGATCAGGCAATGTTGAGCGTCGCCCGTGCAGTAGAGGCGGGCGCGACGACGATGAAGGGTGTGATCGACGCCACGGGACTATCTCGTCTCAAAATCGAACGTGCGTTGAATGCGCTGGAAAAGCAGAAGCTGCTGGTCCGCGACGGGCAGGGTTTTCGCGGAACCAGCCCGACGAGGACAGCCCAGCCAGCCCGGCAATGCGGCTCGTGCAATGCCTGCTGCGATATCCTCGAAGTGGCGGCCGTCGACAAGCCGGTGAACCAGCGGTGCAGGCATTGGCAGACGGGCACTGGATGCACCATCTACGAGCGCCGTCCGCAGATGTGCCGTTCCTTCGTCTGCGCCTGGCTGCAGGGCCATCTGGATGACGACTGGTTTCCGGCGAAATCGGGCATCATCGTGCATTTCAGCCAGGACGCGGTCAACGTTACCGTCGATGACCATTGCCCCGATCGCTGGCGGGAGGAGCCCTATTTCAGCAAGCTCGCCGAATGGTCGCTGAATGGCATCAAGAGGATCGGAAACCGCGGCTACGCGACCCTCGTCGTCTCCGGTGCCGGGCGGTTCCTGCTGCTCGGGCGAACCGTCGTTCCGGAGCCGACGCTGTTCGGCACCGCGTTCCTCCCGCTCACCGCCGACACATTTCGATTCTGGCGGGCGAAATCCCCGGAGCATCTGCAGCGGCTGCACGAGCGCATCGCCGAGATCGAGCGGATCAGACGGGAATTCGGCTCCTGCACAATTCCCTCGAATGAGGACGACGATCCGCAAGCCCCCTATCGGCCGGCGCTTCTACGGCTGTCGCACCACGCCTAAACTCCGACGTCGTCGACGCGGCCTAACCCGCTCTATGCCGCTCGACTCGCGCTGGTTGCGGTCTAGACGGGCAGACCACGTTGGACGCCGTGGTGGCCATGAATCTCAAGGACCTGCCGGCGCCTCCGCCTCTTGCCGCGGCGGCTGAAGTGGTCTTGATCGCGCGATCCGAACCCCGCTCTTGATCACCCAAAGCTACTCATCATTCCACACTCCACTCGTTCTCCAGAACATGTCGGAGATCCGTGGTCCGCCTGGTGCAAAAAAGAGCCCCGGCGGTTTCCCGCCGGGGCTCTCTGTCAGGTCGTTAGACCGAACTTACCAGTTGCGCTGAGCGCGGAGGAGCAGAACGAGCGTGTCCTGATCCTTCAGCTCGTACACGGCGGCCGGCTTGGCCGTCGTGCCGGCACCAGCGTAAGCAACCGTACCAGCGTACTTCTGGTCCAGATGGGTCCAGGAGAGGTCGGCCGAGAACGTCAGGTTCTTGACCGGGGTCCAGCGGGTGATGACACCGACCTGGCCGATGGCGAAGTCAGGATTACAACCCGTCACGCCCGCCAGGCCGCCGAACACGCCGCCAGCACCGCCAGCGCCGCAGAGGGTGGTCTTAGCAAGAGTGCCGTACTGCGCCTGAGCGTAAGCACCGTAGATCGCGGTGTTCCAGTATGGATCCCAGTTATGGGTGTAGGCACCGCGGAAGCCCCAGGTCTTGACGGTTTCCTGACCGCTGCCGGTCACGAACACGGTGTCCGGAGCGATGGCGAAGCCGACGCTCTGGTAGGCAACGCCGGAGCTGCCGAACATCGAGTAGCTGCCGCCCGCCAGGTTCTGGAAGTTGTAGCGGGATGCGCCGTCGGTGTAGACGCCCTGGATGTTGATCACGTCACCCGCGCCAGTCGGGATGTTCTTGATCGACAGAGCGAGCTGAGCAGCCCAACCCCACTTGTCGTCGGGATGGCCAGTCGGCTCGGTGGCGCCGTAGTAGGCAACGTGGTTGTCATGCGCAGCGACCGACGCCTGGAACAGACCCCAAGCCTGGTCGACACGGACCATACCGACGAGGTTCGGCGAACGCGAACCGCCGATGGCGTTGGAGCCATACGAACCGCCGATCATGCCAGCCGCAGTCGCGCCAGTCATGTTCAGGTTGCCGGCCTGGTAATAGGCCGTCGCATCTTCAGCCGAGAACGACGCCGTCACGCCCTGACCGAAGTCAGCGGTGTAGGTGAACTGGTTGACACCAGTGACCGTGCCGGAACCGCCGACGAGGCTGTCGAAGTTGTTGCCGGGATAGTTGGTCCAGGGCGCGTCGAACTGCGACACGGCCTTACCCATGGTGAAGCCAGCGAACTGGATGAAGGCGTAGTACACGCCGAGCGAACCGCCGGAGGTCGCGCCGTCGGTGCCGTTGACGGCCGAACCAACGAGCGCCGGGGCGGCGCCGGAGGTGTTGAGCGCCAGCGTGCTGCTGTAGGCAGTGGTGCCGGTCGCGCTGCCGGTGCCGGCGTAGTTGCCGGTGGTCCAGGAGAACACGCCGTCGAAGAAGGTACGGACGACGCCGTACTCGGTCGCGGTGCGCGTGTCGATGTTGAGATCTTCACGAGCGCGCATGGTGTAGTAGTTCGTCAGACGGTTGCGCGCGCCGTTGTTCGACGTGAGCTGACCGCTGAAGTCCGAGTTGGTGTTCAGCGCGACTTCAGCGCGCAGATAACCACCCAGCTTGATGCAGGTGTCGGTGCCGGGGATGTAGTAGAAACCCGCACCGTACAGGGAGCAGATCTTCACGTATTCGACCGCTTTGGCCTTCACGGGGAGATCGGCTGCCTGCGCTCCGCCAACAGCGAGCAGACCCGCCGCGGAACCGAGCAAAAGGCTCTTAACCAACTTCATGTTAAACCTCCAAGTTTGCCATAGGGAAGGTTCCGGATCCGCTGGGTGAAGACACCCTAAGGTTGGTTCCCTTGTCCCTTAAATTCACCGCTTAGTCGCTTCGCGCCTTCGGACACACCCGCTGAACGCGAGGGACTTAAGCGATCCGAAATGTCGGGGAGCCAAAGGTAGAAAGATCAGTAACTTACTGATTGCCAACGCCATTTGGATGCGCCTATCTACAAGGCACCGTACAGAATGGCGTTTCAAATGACCCGGCTAACAAGGACTTCTACCGGGGCTTACACGGCCCGAAAGGCGATCCCCGAGGGCGTCAGGAAGGCCTACGCGGCGCGGTTCGGAAATGCCTGGGAAGAGAAGTTCTATCTTTCGGCCGGGGTGTCGGATCACGAGGCCCGCGCGCGGTTCGGCGAGTGGCTGGCAGAAATTGAGATACGCATTGCGAGCCTGAAGGCTGCAAAGGCAAAGGGTCCGCAGCCGCTTACACGGCAACAAGCCTATGCGCTGGCTGGCCAATGGTATTCCTGGTTTCTGTCGAGGCACGAACGAGACCTAAGGACGCCCGGACATTGGCGAGCCCTCGCGGAGACTTTGGTCTGGGAAGTCATCCGACCTCACGCCCCCGACGAATACGAAGAGCGACCGGCAAACGACCCCGACTGTGATTGGCAGTTCTCGCCCGAGGTGAAGGAGGAAATACGCCCCGCTATCGCGCTTGAGGCCGAAACAGCAGCGTTCTTACTTGGACAAGGTCTAAAGCTCACACCGGATGCAGACGCACTCTTTGTTGACGCAGTGGGTAACAACCTTCTGCCGGCACTTCAGCGGTTGGAGGCGCTCGCGCGAGGCGACTTTAGCCCCGATAAGCACTCGTCCGTCTTTCCTGCGCTGGAAGAGGTGAGCGCCGTTACGCCAGTTAAGGCGCTGGAGCTTTTCGACGCTTGGAGGAAAGCGGTCCAGCCGGCTGAAGGCACGGTTTACCGTTGGGCTACAGTGTTCAAGGAGGCCAATCGCCACTTCCCCGACGTACGGCGTATTACCTATGAAAAGGCAAAGGCTTGGATGACAGGTCTCATCAACGAAGAACGCTCAGCAGGAACCGTTGCAGGTGCGTGGCGGACAGCGCTGAAAACGGTGTTCACTTGGGGCCTGAAAGAGAGATTGATCGAGAGCAATCCTTTTACCGAGGTCCACATCAGCGTTCCTCGAAAAAATGTTGAGCGAGAGGGCAAAGCGTTCGAGAGAGCGGAGATCAAGACGATCCTATCGGCCGCCCTCCTCTCGTCTGACACTAAATCCTATAGCGAGCGAGCCCGCCGCTGGGTGCCATGGATTTGCGCCTATTCAGGTGCGCGTGCAGGCGAAATCACGCAATTACGAGCCGCCGACATACAGCAGCGAGATGGTTTTTGGTTCGCAAGATTGACGCCCTCGGCCGGCAAGATGAAGACGCGCAAGGCGCGCACGATCCCCCTCCATGAGCACCTCATTGAACAGGGTTTGATTGAGTTCGTGCACAGAGCAAACGGCGCTCCGCTGTTCTATGAACCCAACGAACGGTCCGACAAGCGAGTGGAAAATCGACCCCGACAGAATCAAGCGGAGCGAATGAGGTCACAGGTGGGCATGTGGGTGCGGTCTTTGGGCGTAAACGACCAGAGATCAGCCCAAACCACGCGTGGCGCCACACTTTCAAAACGATAGCAGCTCGCGTCGGCATTGATGAGCGGTACAGCGACGCCATTACGGGGCATGTACCTCCAACGACGGGGAGGAAGTACACCACACCGACGCCCGAGGATCTCGCGGAAGCAATCAAGAAGTTCCCTCGATACAAGCTGGATTGATAATGTTTGCCCGGAAGGGCCGTCACGCGTCTCTCGCAGGGGGCGTACACGTGGCGAGCACGACCGAGAGGGCATTGAGTTCACACAATACGACAAAAGAACTGCGATTCGGGATGAGCAGCAGAGCAGACACGACCACAATGACGGACACATCCGAAGAGTGGGATCCCGAGGCCGCGACACGTTCAGGCTGGGATCCGAAGACCCCCAAGGAGGAGCGCGCGCCGCTCAACAAGGCACCCTTGGCAACCCTACGTGCGACACCGATCAGTCAACAGGCCTCTGCACTGATGGGCGAGCTTGCCGCGCGCTATCCGAGGCCGCAAGCCGCGAAAGGCGCGGCGTATGCACGCAAGAAGACCATGGTAGATCACGCGAACGCTGTGGGTGCGTTCATCGCTGATCTGCTCGACACGGTCCACCGTGATCGGAGCGAGGGGTGGCTCATGTGCTCCTTGAAAAAGAGCGACTACACCCGTGGGCGTGAAGGCGCTCCTGGTATCACATGGCGCATGTTCGAGGCTGTGCGCCTCGCGTTTGCTGAGGCGGGCCTGGTTGAGCACAAGCCAGGATATCCGGGGTGGTATAACGGATTGAAAAGCGTCGGCCCCGCTTCGGGCAAGCTCACCCGCTACAGGGCGACACCGGCTCTGTTGGCGGCGTGTGCCTCGCATGGTGTGACACCGGACACCGTGGGGGAGCACTTCCGGTTTGAGGTGGTGATGCCTTCCGAGTTGGTGCGGCTAACGTCGCCCTACCAGAAGACGCCTGACACGGAACATGCGCAGCGGCTTCGGGCACAAGTCGCCGCGCTCAACTCTTTCGCCGCACATCACACGCTCGCGCACCCAAATCGCGAGATCAGGCACCTTGGCTGGGTTCGGCTGTTTCACCGCGCGGATGACCCCGACTTCCGGTGGAATAAGGGCGGACGGCTTTGGTCCTACCCACAAGACGGCACCTGCTACCAGCGCATCGGCGGCAAGGAGCGACGGAAGATGATTATCGACGACGAGGCTGTGGTCGAGGTCGATATCTCCTCCGCCTATCTCACCATCTTCTATTCATGGTGTGGCCAGCAACTCGACACCGACACAGACGCCTACGGCGGCATCCTTGGTGACACCGATCTGGATCGGGAAGTCGCGAAGTGCTGGATCAACATGTCTTTCGGCGGCGGGCAACTGCGAACGCGGTGGACCAAGGAGATCAAGGAGAACCTTTTGGACCGTCTGGAGCACAAGGATATCTCGCCGGACACCTTCGATCCCAAGGCCTACCCCATGAAACGGATCAGGGAGCGCGTCCTACAGCGGCACCCTATCCTTGAGCGATGGGGCGAAGAGATTGGGGGCCGTGTTCGGGACTGGAGCGACCTCCAGTTTGTTGAGAGTGAAGTCATTATTGGGACTATGCAGGAGCTGATGGCTGGCGGCACCCCGAGCTATCCAGTCCATGACAGCATTATCGTCCCACGGAGCAAGGAGGCGGTGGCTGTGGACATCCTCAAGAAGAAGTTCCGCGCCAGAACGGGAGCGGTCCCCAAGCTGGGCATATCACGGCCAGAGCCTCTCGACTTCTAAGAGAGTGGAGCCTCCCCTTATGGATGATATTCATAGTGGTATATTCCCCACTCCTCCTCCCCATCACACACCACACAGCCGCGAGCCACCACACCATATCGTGGAACGAATGTTGACGCAGGAGAGCCGGTGGCTCGGTTCCAGCGTTGCATTATTATCACATCGCGGATTGGGCGTTTGGCAACCGGGAGCCCCGGCCCGCCTCATAGGTCCCCAAACGACCAGAAACGACTCTGGATGCGTTTTCCGCGCGGCCCAGTGGGGTTAGAGCCCCGCCGAGCGGACTCACAAGTGACTCTCCTGGGCTTTCCTCGGGAGAGTCCCAAGGAGAACCTTGTGTATCACGTTGAGACTCAGCGAAGTCTGTGGAGGCGCTTTGGCGTCTGAGCGCCTACACCCCCGTAGCCCTATCCGGGAGAGGCGACTCCCTGTGGCCCCCAAAGAGACACCGCAGCCGTAAGTCTGAAGGCGGCCGATCCAGGGGCTCAAAACAGCGAGAATAGCCCTGCGGCGGCCAATGCGAACACGGTGGTCACGATGGCCGCCTTGACCATCTGCTTGCCCCCATCGCCCAACAAATGAGCCCGATCCCAGCGATGACCGTGACGGTGTGTGGATTGAAGG
The DNA here is from genome assembly GCF_032917965.1 of Bradyrhizobium sp. BWC-3-1. Taxonomy (NCBI): domain Bacteria; kingdom Pseudomonadati; phylum Pseudomonadota; class Alphaproteobacteria; order Hyphomicrobiales; family Nitrobacteraceae; genus Bradyrhizobium; species Bradyrhizobium sp. BWC-3-1. The sequence goes on along the minus strand of NZ_CP136625.1, from coordinate 4,180,315 downwards.
TCGAATGCCCTTCGTTATGCTCGGCGCAACCGTAGGGGCGAGGCACCGCAGTCCTAAGCTCCGCCGCCGCCGCCCTTCAACCCGAGGAAGTTTGAACCCGGGGCGGGGCATGATGCCAGATTAGGATCCCTTACCGGAAAGGGGGCCCAAAGTTTCACGTGGTGTCCCGTGGGCGCCGGGCAGGTCTCAACCGCTGCGGTAGATCAGCCACAGGCCGACGATGAGGAGCACGCCGGGACCCTTTGAGACCTGGAACGCAGTGAGGAGTGTGGAGAGCAGCACCAATAGTGTTCCAACCAGTAACATCGTGGCCGCCCCATTCTATGCCCGCTCAAGGATGTTCGCGACTGATTGGGCGTGCCATTGGCCACCTCGGGCCGTGGGGACACCCCGCGCATTCAGCGCGTCCGCTATCTGCCTGAGCGTGCTCGCGCCCGCCTTCTGTGTCTCGCGGATGATGGGAAGCACATTCGCAGCGTAGCGGTCGGCCTCGGCCTTTACGGCTTCCACAGCTCCCTTGCGGGCCACGTGGAGCTTAGGGTTGCCCAGTGTAACCCCGCGGGCCTTCGCGGCCGATAGGGCTTGCCGTGTGCGGGTGGAGATCAGCGCACGCTCCTTCTCGGCCAGGGCGGCGAACAGGTGCAGGACGAATGGGTCAACGTCGGGCCCAAGCTCAGCGACCACGAAAGGGACCTTGTGGGCCATTAGCCCGGAGATGAAGTGTACATCACGGCTGAGCCGGTCGAGCTTCGCAACTCCTACGTGGCACCTGAGCTTCCGTGCAGCAGCCAGCGCGGCCTTGAGCTGCGGCCTCCGGTCCAGAGCATCCGAGCCTTTGCCCGTCTCCACCTCAACGAACTCGCGGGCGACTTCGTATCCCTCGGAGGACGCGAAGTGAGCCAGGGTCTGCCGCTGGGCCTCAATGCCCAAGCCGGAGCGGCTTTGAGCAGAGGTAGAAAGTAAGCGTCGCTCTGAGGCCCATTTGATTGGTGCTTGACGTCTATTTTGAACGCGTGGTGCGCCGGCGCGGCTTCCATATTTCCGACAATGCGTTGACGGCGGCCTCGAGCGCCTTCCGGTCGACGACGTTGGGATCAAACTGCTCAGGGCCCCAGAGGCGCATTTGTTCGTGCTCCGGATGGGTGGGGTCGCGGATGGCGTCGAGGTATTCGGTATAGCCTGACGCACCGCCGACATCTTCCGGAGGACAACGGCCGGCGGCCTCGAGCAAGAGGGGAAGTCCCTCCGTTGTCGTGTTGTCGAACCACTTTTCGAGCTTGATCACGTGATCCCAGCTGTCGCCGAAGTCGTAGAGATAATGGATCGTCTTCGCGCCGGTCTCGTGAACGATATTGGAGAGCCGCGTCTTGCGAGCATCGATGGGCTGAGGGCCAAAATCTCCATCGGGATCAGGGATACCCCAACGTCCTTCGCCAGCCAAAAACTCGAAGAGATGGCTATTCGTCCAGCCAAACGCCGCCTGAAGCGTCAGATGCAGCCGATCAAGGCGCAGCGTGAGCGGCACGACAAGGCATCGCATCACCTCCGGTTTCACGTCCTTGAGAGTCACCTTGATCCGGACCGCGGTCGTGCTGAGGCTCATGCCGCAAGCCTCGGATCTTGTGCATGCATCGTATAGGTGGATGCCCAGGGAAGCAGTTCGTCCAGCCGTGCCGCCGGCCAGCCATTGACGAGCTTTGCGAGAACGTCGGCAAGCCAATACTCGGCGCTGACGCCGTTGAGCTTACAGGTCTCAATGAGCGACGCCAGCAATGCCCAATTCTCAGCACCCTCGTCACACCCGGCGAACAGGGCGTTCTTGGCATTGAGCTTGATCGGCCGCATCGCACGCTCCACTGCGTTGGTGTCCATTTCGATGCGCCCGTCATCAAGGTAGAGCGTCAAGCCGTCCCAATGACGCAGTGCATAGCGTAAAGCTTTCGCCGTCTCACTCTTCTGCGCGAGGTGACCAAGCTTCGCCTCAAACCACTGCTTCAAGGCTGCAGCCAACGGCCGGGCATGCGCCTGCCGGCCCGCGCGGCGCTCGGCGTCAGATCGGCCACGGCGGGCTTTCTCGACCGCGTAGAGCTGGGCGATGCGCTCGAGGGCCTCGCGGGCAACCGGCGCCGGCGCCGGCGAAGCCTCGCGCTCGATCTTCACAAACTGGCGCCGGAGATGCGACCAGCAGAATGCGAGCGTCCCGGACAAGGCGTCCGCACGCGTCTCTCGCATCATGGTCTTGTAAGCCTGATAGCCGTCGCAGTGGATGATGCCGCGATAGCCTTCGAGCAGTCGCAAGCCATGAACGGCGCCGCGGCCTGGTGCATAGGCATAGACCACGCCGGGCGGATCAGGCCCGGCCCAAGGCCTGTCATCGCGCGACAGCGCCCAGAAGTAGCCGGTTTTGGTCCTGCCGCGCCCGGGATCCAGCACCGGCGCCGGGGTCTCATCGACACAGAGCTTCGGAGAGGCGAGTAGAAGCTCGCGCAGGCGATGCCACAAGGGCTTCAATTCCTGGGCGGCGTAGCCGACCCAGAAGGCGAGCGTGGAACGGTCGATGGCGATACCGTGCGTCGCCAGCATCTGCGTCTGGCAGTAAAGCGGCAAATGCCAATGATACTTGGCATCGATCACATGCGCGACGAGCCGCTCGGTCGGCAGTCCTCCCCTGATCAATCGCTCGGGAGCAGCATGCTGGAGGACGACGCCGTGACAGGCGCGGCAGGCCAGTTTGGGGCGGCGGGTGACGATAACGCGATACTGCGCCGGTACGACGTCCAGCCTCTGGCTCTCATCGTGACCGATCTCAAAAAGGTCGCCTGCGCAGCACGGGCAGCAGGTTGCAGCGGGCATCAGGGTCTCGATGATGCGCGGCAAATGCTCCGGCAGCTTGCCACGATTGGCCCTGCGCTCGGCAGCTCTCTTCTCGCGTGTTTTGGGATTGGCGCGGTCCTCGGCTGCTTCGAGAGCCGCGACAGCCTGATCGATATCCTCCAGAACAAGCTGGAGCTGATCACCGTCAAGCTTTTCCGACGATCGACCGAACTGCGCGTCTTTTGCAAGCTTGAGCAACCGCTCGAGCCTGGCGCAGCGATCCAGCAGAGCCGCGGCAAAGACGCGCAACTCGGCTGGATCGCTCGGCAGTTCATCAGGCAAATCACTCATTGGCCCGAGTCTGCCATGCTTCGCGCCCCGATGCAGCGAAGATTTTATGTCCTACGCAAGCGCTTTCGGCTGCGGGATTCGAGGCGCATGCATGCGTGTCCAATCCATGCCGGCCAGAAGCGCGGACAACTGCGCCGCGTTCATTCGCATGACGCCGTCAACGACCGGCGGCCACTGGAAGGCGCTGCCCTCAAGCCGCTTCCAATACAGCACGAGGCCACTACCATCCCAGACCACGATCTTCACCCGATCAGCGCGCTTCGCACGGAAGACCACCGCCACCCCCTTCATCGGATCGTGGCCCAGCGTCTCCTTCGCCAACAGCGCCAGACCATCCGCGCCCTTCCTGAAGTCTACAGGTCGGGTCGCAACGTAAATCATGAGGCCAGCGGGAGCCGTCAGCATGAACGTGTCCGGCGCAACGCAACAAACACATCACTCAGCACGGCAAGTCCAGGCGTCCCTCGCACCTCAACTCGTGCCCCCTGGAGCTCAACCGTCACAACGGCTGCTTCCGGCGATCCGGAGGGCGCGGCACGCGACGATTCCGACACCAACGGCACAAACGACAGTGCACCCGCCGCAGCTGGCAGCACCAGTTGACCTAAACGCGCCCGGCGCCGCCAGTCATGCACCTGCTGTGGCCGGCAGCCATGCCGGCGTGCGATATCTGTTACAACCGCGCCCGGCTCAAGGCTTTCCGCGACAATCCGGGCCTTCAAATCATCCGGCCACTGCTTACGGCCTGCGCCGGCGTACACTTCGATACGCTGTGTCAATGGTCGTCTTATGTCGTCCGAATGGTCGTCCATTGTGAGCACCCTTGCAGAAGATGACTCTTCTAACGGTGCTCCCAAGATCGCGCACAGACAATCTAAAGGGCCGCGGCGCTACGCTTACGGTAGAAACGCGGAGATAAGTCATTAACGGCGCAGTGGTCACGACGAAGGTCCTCCACGGGAGCTTGTCTAAGACCTATACGTCCGTTTAGATTGTAGACAACGTGCAGATTGGAATCCCTGCGATTCCGTTTTGCATGGCTAACTGTCAGTGCAATCTTTTTCGGCTGATCTCAATCAGTTCGGCATGACCACGGAGCGCCGCATCATAGTCATGGTACAGGCGCCGCACTGTGATCTTTTCCTTTTCACAGCAGGTCGTTTCGAACAAAAGCGGCCCATGGTCCATTGCGGCAGACCGGCCGCGTACATCGAAACCCAGGAATCTCGTCAAAAGCTGCTCAGGCCCTATGACGTCCAGGCGCAACTGGACACAATCAGGGTTCGCTTCCAGCCAAGCCTGCATGGCTCTCTGCGCTTCTAAGTCATTACCGAGATAGACCGGCAACTTGCCTTCCAAGACATAGAACCCGAATGGAAAGATGATCATTGCGACCGTCCGTTCTTGTCCTATTCGTCGATCTGCAACCGCAACCGGCAGCGCGCAAAACAGCGCTCAAGCTGCTGCAAAAGCTCTATGGTGTGCAACGTCGCCGCCTCCCCCATTTCCTTTTTGATGGCGGCGCGGATGGCGCTTCTGCTCTCGTCGAGAGCACCCAGCTCCTTCAGTCCCTTCGGGGTCACGGAAAGATACACCAATCGCTTATCGGTGCTCGAATTTTTCCGACGGATTAGACCGAGCTGTTCCAACGGTCTCGATTGGTTGACGACAAACGAGGAGTTCACCCGCATTGCTTCAGCAACGGATTTCACTGGCAGACCACCGTGCTCATGGGCTTCTGCAACAATGACGAACATGTTCCATTGCGGCACCGTAAGGCTCAGCGCGCTTGCCCATTTGGCTTGAACCTCGGAAATCAAGAAGTCGAGGGATCGAACCACCCGTACGATTTGTTCAACCACCTCTGGTCGCTGCGGGTGATGGACCTGATCGAGAGCCATAACTTCCACCATCTATCAACAATACAAGAAGCCCCCGGCAGTTTCCCGCCGAGGGCTCTTGGAGGTTAGGTTTTTAAACCGAACTTACCAGTTGCGCTGAGCGCGGAGCAGCAGCGTGAAGCTGTCCTGATCCTTGAACTCGTAAGTGCCCGGCGGCTTGGCAACAGCCGGCAGACCAGCAGCGGGGATAACCAAAGCGCCCGAGTACTTCTGATCGAGACGCGTCCAGTTGAAGTCGCCCGAGAAGGTCAGGTTCTTCACCGGCGTCCAGCGGGTTACGAAGCCCAGCTGAGCAATGTTGAAGTCCGGATTACAGGTCGTGCCCGCCACAGTGGCGATGTTTGCGAAGAAGTTCGCGCAAACTGCACCTGCCGCAGCACCCGAGTAGCTCACGTGAGCGTAGGCACCATAGACCGAGGAGTTCCAGTAGGGATCCCAGTTGTGCGTGAAACCGCCACGCATGCCCCAGGTTTTGATCGTCTCCTGGCTGCCGCCGGTCACGAACACCGTATCGGGAGCGCTCGCAATACCGATGCTCTGATAAGCGCCGGCCAGACCAGTGCTGCCGAAAGCAGACCAAGTTCCAGCGCTGGACGTCGGCTGGAAGTTGTATCGGGTTGCACCGTCCGTATAGACCGCCTGCACGTTGAGGGTGTCACCGGCGCCGGTCGGGATGTTCTTGATCGACAAGGCAAGTTGAGCAGCCCAGCCCCACTTGTCTTCCGGATGACCCGAAGTTTCAAACGCGCCGTAATAACCGGCATGGTTATCATGCGCCGCGACCGAAGCCTGGAACAGACCCCAAGCCTGGTCAACGCGGACCATGGCAATCAGGTCGGGCGAGCGCGAGCCGCCGATGTTGCTGGCTCCGTACGCACCGCCGAGAATGCCGGCTGCCGTCGCCCCCGAACCAAGCGCAGTGGTGCCAGGAATTCCGAGGTTAACGTTGCCCGCCTGCATATAGGCGACCTGATCCTGCGCCGAGAACGACGCCGTGATACCCTGGCCGAAGTCAGCCGTGTAGGTGAACTGGTTCACACCAGTGACCGTGCCGCCGCCGCCGACGAGGCTGTCGAAGTTGTTGGCCGGGTAGTTGGTCCAGGGCGCGTCGAACTGCGATACGGCCTTACCCATCGTGAAGCCAGCGAACTGGATGAAGGCATAGTATACGCCCAGCGAGCCACCAGAGACCTGGCCCGCGCCCGAACCTGCGGGGTTGCTTCCATCATACGCGGTCGCCCCGTTGGTCGCGGTCGTACCAGCGCCGGTGTAGCCGCCCGTGGTCCACGAGAACACGCCATCGAAGAAGGTGCGGACGACGCCGTACTCGGTCGCGGTGCGCGTGTCGATGTTGAGGTCTTCACGGGAACGGATGGTGTAGTAATTGCTGTAGCGGTTGTGCGCCGCACCGACGCCCGTCATGTTCGCCGCGAAGTCGCCGTTGGTGCCCAGCGCGACTTCAGCGCGCAGATAACCGCCGAGCTTGATGCAGGTGTCAGTGCCCGGGATGTAGTAGAATCCCGCGCCGTAGAGCGAACAAATCTTCACGTACTCGACCGCTTTGGCCTTTACGGGAAGATCAGCCGCTTGTGCTCCCCCAACGGCCAGCAGTGCTGCCGTGGAACCGAGCAAAAGGCCCTTGAACTTCATGTGAAACCTCCAAGTTGAAGCTCCGTACAATTCCTCGTACAAAGCCGTTTGAGCTACCCGCGAAAAGACGTTGGAAATCAACGCATCCTCGTATCGATGGTCTACTTAAGCGAACCACCTAAGACGGGACGACCTCGGGATGCCCCCCTCCGTCGCTCAGTCACAATTACCGAACCCCCTTGCACACACAACAACAGAACGCTTCAGAACCGGCCGATCGAGCGTGTTTTCCAACGGGTGTTGCACAAATAACACGCAGATGTGATCAGGGCGACTTTGTAACACTTTGAAGCTGCTGATCTTTTTCGACGGGTTTAATCTGCCATCAAAAGTTCCGGCACCAGCCCCTCACATTCGTGGAGACGCCTCGCTGTGGGTCTGGGGCGCCCGAATCGTGGAATCAACCAGGGACTCGCCGTGCGCCAGTCCTTCGGGAACTGGCTGGCCTGACCATCAAGCGGCTGCAAGATCGACAAAATATCGATCTGCGCATCGTCGATCGCTTGCAGGACTTCACCGTCGAGCTTGTCTCGCAATCGACAAAGCGATGAAATGACTCTTCGAGCCGCTTGCGGAGATCGCTGTTGTCGTCAGGACCGATTGAAAACGCGTACGTCTCGAAGCGATCGGGATATTGCCTATCGATATCTCGCAGTGAGCTACCCAGCTGGATGCTCTACGTCCTGACTATTGTAAGATGAGATCCGTAGCGGCGGAGTCCTGACAGTTGAAGAATGAAACAGCGTGCCAGATCGTCCCTGCTTTGATTTCCAAGGCCGTTTCCACGGAAAGAGAAATCGCCAGTCAAGGCCCTCCCTGGTTGCGGCGACGCCTGGCGCGACGGGGCAGATCCTCGGCCGGCGAGCGAGTTATCCCGACTAATTGTGAGAGCGTCCTTCCCGCAGCCCTGACACGGGACCCCGTCGGCCGATCCGAGGGGCAATCACCGCTCTAGTTTGTGGCGAATCGCGGAAAGAGACAATCAAATCAATCGCTTGCAAATGAATCACTTGATAGAGGCGGTCGGCGACGAAGGCAGTCGTCCCACACGCGGGCCATCTGATCCAATTTGAAAGCAAAATCAATCGTTTATATGGATGAAGGGAGCCTTTGTCCGCGCCAGAACCACTCTTAATACAAGCGCCAGAACCTCCAGCTTGGCGTCCGTTATCGCGGCGTTACGTTCTCGGCCCGAGAGCAAACCGCCTGGTTTCGGAATTCGCTGGGAATATTCGAGCAAAAACACACGCTTCCAAATTGACCAGCCCAAGTAATTAGATGCATAAGGCTCGCACCGGAGAGGTGGCCGAGTGGCTGAAGGCAACGCTTTGCTAAAGCGTCATACGGTCTCAAGCTGTATCGAGGGTTCGAATCCCTCCCTCTCCGCCACTCCGCAGCTGTCCGGCCCGAAGACATGGGTAACGGAACGTACCTAAGACATGGGTGACGGCCTCGTGCCGAACGGGTTGTCGAGAGGTTGCAGGGTTTTCTGCTCCGGGTCGAAGTATCCCAGATCATAGTGCAAGGGCGCGATCTGAATCCGCCGCCTCTGATCTGCGCCCAGTCATCTCGTCGGGATCGCTCACGCCGCTCCGAATCCGGATGGCGGACCACGAGGGAACCGATTAGCGAAAATCAGGTTCGCCTGCGAAACGACCGCCGGGACGTGATTCACCGCTCAGTGGGCGGAGACCCAGGCCCTCGCCTCGCGCTGGGCGGCTGAGATATCGGCATCCGACATCTGCCCGGCGACTTCCTGGCGCAGCGTCACGGCGTCCTTGCGGCCCTTGAGCGCGGCGAGGTTGAACCATTTGTGCGCGGCGACGAGATCGACGAGGCCGGCGCGTCCGCTCGCCCAATAGAGGCCGCGCTCGAACAGCACGTCCGACAGCGCGCCTGCGTCGATCGGCGTCGCGGTCTCCAGATCGAAAGTACCCTGAAACATAACGCATCCCCTTTTTTCTTATGCCGTCTCGTCCCCCGAGCGCGGCTCCCGTCCGATCAACTGTTCAACTCATCCCCGAGGCTTTTTGCCCGTGCCGTTTGCCGGCTTGTTGGAGGTAATGATGGCGGGCAAATTTGAATGGCAGTTTAAGTATCGCGATGAAGCAGACGTAAACGCGCCCGCGCCAGGCGCGCACGACAAATGCAAGAAATCCCTATTTTGCAGGGACTTCTGCAATTCGTCAGATTCGGTTTACCTTGGGATTTTGGGAGAACGATAACCATTGCGCACGGTGACGCGCGTCCTGTGGTGTCCCCGCCTGCTGTCGTCACCGTATTCCAGAGACAGCAATGGTCCCACGAGAAGCTGCGGGGTACTGGATCGCCCGGTCGGAGCCGGGCGATGACACCGCGAATGGAGAAGAGGTGCGCGAACTGCCTGCAATTGCGCTGCAGCCTCCCTGCTCAAGCAGGGCGCGCATATGAAGAAGTATATGGCTGGAAGCTCGACTGCGGCCATCCTTCGAGACGCCCGCCTGCGGCGGGCCCTCAGGATGAGGGATGAGGATGCGGCAGCATCAACGTAGATGGATGCAGCCGAGCCTCATCCGGAGGGGACCGCTAAGCGGTCCTCTCGAAGGACGAGGTGCTCGCTCAGGCGCCGCTGACGTCATATGCGACAACCCTGACTGCTCAAGGGCAGAACGGCCACATCGCGGTCAGATCAACAATGTCGGGATATGGGAATGCCGGCAATACCCCGGCCTCATGAGAACGAGGGCGTCGGCGAACACGTCAGGACCAGATTCCACGTTGGCCGAAGGCCGCCTGTGAAATTGCGGAGCCCCTTACGGAGAGCCGCACCGAACGAAGAAAACTTGTTTCTTCTGCCGGACCGGGCTTAGCGAGCGAACCCGCGAAGAGAACGATCCGACCGTTGACCTGATGTCTCGCCGACACCCTCTATCGTCGACCAGAACCTTTTGAGAGGCGCTGATGACGTGCCGGCTCTCTAGGAGCCGGCAACTTCAAAAAGCGAAGTTACTTCTTCTTGGCGACCTTGCGGGTCTTCTTCGCAGTCTTCTTCACTGCGCTCTTCGCCTTCTTCGCCTTCTTTGCCTTCTTAGCTTTCTTGGCCATGTTGCCCTCCGATGTGTGAGATGGCTTAATCGCTGCATGCAGTCGGGGATCGAGTGCACACTCATCCCGAATACACCAACACAACGAAAAAAACAGCGTCTCGCTTAAAGAAGTGTTGACGGCGAAACGCGCCTGCGCTGGCGAACGCGATGCAAACGGACTGCATGAGGTGTGCTTGCGATCGCAGAGAGTGCCCGCTGCATCGACGTTTGCAAAAGATGCGATTGTAGAAAAACACTATGCAGCAAGTATTTTCTTGCACGCGTGCATCGCGCGCGATCGTTGCAATGATGCATCCTGCCGATCGCGCGAGCGCCTCGCGAAGGCGCTTCGCGGACTCTGAGTCGCGACTTTTGGCAACGAAAATATTTTCATGATTAACGGCGCGGGCGCTCGTCAGAGCGCGTGCAAGTCGCCGTTTTGCGCGAATCGCGTGACGGCGATTCGGTCGGCGTATCGCGTTCGATCGGGATGAAGTTCGTCGCAGAGGATGTGCGCGAGCGTCGCATCGCGAACCGAAAGCGAGGTGACGACGCCTGTCCGTCACCTCGTTCGAACGCGCGAGGTCAGATGCCGAGCTTGGACTTGAGCAGCTCGTTGACGCTCTGCGGGTTGGCCTTGCCGCCGGATGCCTTCATCACCTGGCCGACGAACCAGCCGAGTGACTGCGGCTTGTCCTTGACCTGCGCCGCCTTGTCGGGATTGGCCGCGATGATGTCGTCGACAACCTTTTCGATCGCCGAAAGATCCGTGACCTGCTTCATGCCGCGGCTTTCGACCAATGCGCGGGGATCGCCGCCCTCCTGCCAGACGATCTCGAACAGATCCTTGGCGATCTTGCCGGAGATCGTACCCTCGCCGATCAGGTCGATGATCCCTGAGAGCTGTGCGGCATCGACCGGAGAGTCCGTAATATCCCGGCCTTCCTTGTTGAGACGACCGAACAGCTCGTTGATCACCCAGTTCGCGGCGACCTTGCCGTCGCGCGCGCGGTTGGCGAGTTTCTCCAACACGGTCTCGTAGAACACGGCACTCTCGCGCTCGGCGACCAGCACGCTGGCGTCGTAGGCCGACAGGCCGAGATCCGCGACGAAGCGCGTCTTCTTCTGGTCCGGCAGCTCGGGCAGCTCAGCCTTCAACTCGTCGACGAAGCTTTGCGAAAACTCCAGCGGCAGCAGGTCGGGATCGGGGAAGTAGCGATAGTCGTGCGCCTCTTCCTTGGACCGCATCGACCGCGTCTCGCCCTTGTTGGGGTCGTAGAGCCGGGTCTCCTGGTCGATCGCGCCGCCGTCCTCGAGGATTTCGATCTGGCGCCGGGCCTCGTACTCGATCGCCTGGCCGATGAAATTGATCGAGTTCATGTTCTTGATCTCGCAGCGGGTGCCCAGCGGCGCGCCGGGCTTGCGCACGGAGACGTTGACGTCGGCGCGCAAGGATCCCTTCTCCATGTCGCCGTCGCAGGTGCCGAGATAGCGCAGGATCGAGCGCAGCTTGGTCACATAGGCCTTGGCCTGCTCGGCATCGCGGATGTCGGGTTTCGACACGATCTCCATCAGCGCTACGCCGCAGCGGTTGAGATCGACATAGGACATGGTCGGCGACTGATCGTGCAGCAATTTGCCGGCGTCCTGTTCCAGATGCAGCCGCTCGATGCCGATGGTGGCGGTCTTGCCGCCGTCCAGTTCGACCACGACCTCGCCTTCGCCGACGATCGGCGACTTGTACTGGCTGATCTGGTAGCCCTGCGGCGAGTCTGGATAGAAATAGTTCTTGCGATCGAACACCGAGCGCAGATTGATCTGCGCGTTCAGCCCGAGGCCGGTCCGGACAGCTTGTCTGACGCATTCCTCATTGATCACAGGCAGCATGCCCGGCATCGCCGCGTCGACCAGCGACACATGCGAGTTCGGCTCGCCGCCGAATGCGGTGGAGGCGCCGGAGAACAGCTTCGCGTTCGACGTCACCTGAGCGTGGACCTCCAGGCCGATGACCATCTCCCAGTCACCGGTTGAGCCCTTGAGAAGTTTGTGGGGTGCGGCAGGTTCGTTCATGGCTTGCTCCCGAGCAGCGTGGCAGCGATCCGCTCCCACTCTGCCTGTAATGAATCCGTTGCCACGGGCTGGCCGGCCTGGCGGTACCAATAGCCGGCGTTGCCGAGGTCGCCCTCGACCCGGTGCAGATAGGCGTGCACCCAGGCGGCCGCGCGGCCGCTCTCGTCCTGGACGATCTTGTGCGCCTCGTCCCAGTCGCCCTTGGCGGCCCACCATAGTGCGGCAAGTGGAGCGCTGAGGTCCGGCGGCGGCGCGGCGCCGTCGAGGCTGGCGATATACGCCGCCATCTTCACCACCATTTCGCCGGCGTGAAGCGGCCGGCGGCCTGCTCGATCACCTCGCCGAGCGAGAACAGCGTCTCCTCGTCGAAGGGACGGCCGATCAGCTGCAGGCCGAGCGGCAGGCCCTGCGCATCCTTGCCGGCGGGCACAGCGATGCCCGGCAGGCCCGCCATGTTCACGGTCACCGTGAAGATGTCGTTGAGGTACATCTCGACGGGGTCCGCGCCGCCTTTCTCGCCGATGCCGAAGGCCGCCGACGGCGTCGCCGGCGTCAGGATCGCGTCGACGCCCTTGGCGAAGCAATCCTCAAAGTCCTTCTTGATCAGCGTGCGCACCTTCTGGGCGCGCAAATAATAGGCGTCGTAATAGCCGGCCGAGAGCACGTAGGTGCCGATCATGACGCGGCGCTTCACCTCAGCGCCAAAACCTTCTGCACGGGTGTTCTCGTAGAGTTCGTTGACGTTCCGGCCCTGCTCGCGCAGGCCGAAGCGCACGCCGTCATAGCGCGCGAGGTTGGAGGACGCCTCCGCCGGCGCCACGATGTAATAGGCCGGCAACGCGTATTTGGTGTGCGGCAGTGACACTTCAACGAGCTCGGCCCCGGCCGCTTTCAGCCAGGCCGCGCCCGCTTCCCAAAGCTTTTCGATCTCGGCCGGCATGCCGTCGAGACGGTATTCCTTGGGAATGCCGATCTTCATGCCCTTCACGGACTTGCCGATCGCGGCCTCGTAGTCCGGCACGGCTATGTCGACCGAGGTCGTGTCCTTGGGATCGTGGCCAGCCATCGAGCGCAGCAGCATCGCGGCATCGCGCGTGCTGCGCGCGATCGGACCAGCCTGGTCCAGCGAGGAGGCAAAGGCGACGATGCCCCAGCGCGAGCAGCGGCCATAGGTCGGCTTGATGCCGACGGTCGCGGTGAACGCCGCCGGCTGGCGGATCGAGCCGCCGGTGTCGGTCGCGGTCGCGCCCATGCAGAGCAGAGCCGCCACGGCGGAGGCCGAGCCGCCAGACGAGCCGCCCGGCACCAGCGTCGTGTTGGAGCCATCACGCCGCCAGGGATTGCCGACCGGGCCGAAGCACGAGGTCTCGTTCGACGAGCCCATCGCGAACTCATCATTGTTGAGCTTGCCCAGCATCACCGCGCCATCGCGCCACAGCTGCGAGGTGATCGTGGACTCGTAAGTCGGCACGAAGTTGCCGAGGATTTTCGAGCACGCCGTGGTGCGCACGCCCTTGGTCGCGAACAGGTCCTTGATCCCGAGCGGAATGCCGGCGAGCGGCCCCGCGTCACCCTTGGCGATCTTCTCGTCGACGGCCTTCGCCATGTCGCGCGCGCGGTCGGGCGTCTCCATGACGAAAGCATTGAGCACGCGCGCGGCTTCGATCGCGTTCAGATGCGCGTCGGTCAGCTCGAGGGACGTGAAAGTCTTTGCCGCGAGGCCCTTGCGGGCCTCCGCGAGCGTCAGCGATGTCAAATCGGTCATTTATTGATCGGGCTGCAGAAGAACGGAGACAGGGATTTGTCGTTGGCCGGGTCGTCTTTCTTGGCGGCCGCTTTCGCAGCCGCCTCGATCTCGTCGAGCACGGCATTGACGGCGACGTTGGGGTCGGCAGCCTTGCCCTGCCGCTCCATCTTGTCGAGATAGTTCATGTAAGCCTGATAGGCCTTCTCGTCGTCGCAAAGCATGCACATCGGACCACGTCCTAAAAGTTACTCGACGACCTTCGGCACCAAAAAGAAGTGGCCTTCGATCGCGGGCGCGTTGGCAACGATATCGTCGGCGATCTCGCCGTCATTGACCAAATCCTGCCGCTTTTTCATCTGCATCGGGGTGACCGAGGTCATGGGCTCCACGCCCTCGACATTGACCTCCGAGAGCTGCTCGACAAAGGCGAGCATGGCGTTGAGCTCGCCCTGCAGATGCGGAACCTCGCCCTCGGAAACCGCAATGCGCGCCAGATGCGCGATGCGGCGGACGGTAGCGGCGTCGACGGACATTATATAAGGCCTCTCACGGCAAAACCTATGTGCCGTATAGCAGAGGCCGCTTTTGCGCCGCAACCGGCGCCAGCGCATGATCCGGAAAAGTATGAAGCGGTTTTCCGAAAAGATCATGCGCAAACAAGAACCAAAAGCACGATCAGGCTTCGCCCGAAGCTCATCGCGCTTTAGGGACCTATCCGGCCAACGCCTTCATCCGGGCAAGCGCCGATTTGGCGAGATCGCGGGTCAGTTCAGCTGCCGGGACCTCGCGGCCCAGGCCGATCGCCTGCCCGGCCCAGAGATTGGTGAAATCCACCCTGCCCTGCTTCTCGGCCGCAGCCTTGAGCGGTCCCAGCGCCGTTGCGGCGTGGGGAAATGGCGGCGCGTCCGTCGAAATCGGGCCGGCCTCGCGCATCAGGCGGTTCTGAACGCCGCGCGCCGGCCGCCCGGTCATGACATTGGTAATGACGGTGGAATCATCCTGTCCCTCGGCGAGCGCCGCACGGGCCGCCGCACTGACCTTGGATTCCGGGCAGCGCAGATAGGCACTTCCGATCTGCACGCCGGCCGCGCCGAGCGCGAAGGCGGCTGCAATGCCGCGGCCATCCGCAACGCCGCCGGCCGCAATCACTGGGACCTTCACCGCGTCGACCACCTGCGGCACCAGCGCAAAGGTGCCGGGCTGCTCCGAGATCTTGTCGGTCAGGAACATGCCGCGATGTCCGCCAGCTTCCGCGCCTTGTGCGATCACCGCGTCAGCGCCGTGCTGCTCGAGCCAGACCGCTTCCCTCACCGTCGTCGCCGAAGAGATGACCAGACAGCCGGCCGCCTTGACCCGCTTGAGCAGCGCGGCCTCCGGCAGGCCGAAGTGGAAGCTGACGATCTCGGGCTTCAGCTCCTCCACGACCTCGCAGAAGCCGGCGTCGAACGGCGCGCGGTTCGCGGCATTGATGGGTGCGGCGGGATCGAGGCCATGCTCGCGGTAGTAGCCCGCGAGGCGCTGCTTCCAGCGCGTCTCCGCCTCGGCCGTGAGCTCGACCGGTGTGTGGCAGAAGAAGTTCATGTTGACCGGCGTGGAGACGCGCTGCCGGATGATGTTGACCTGCTCGCGCGCTTTCTCCGGCGACAGCATCGCGCTCGGCAGCGAGCCCAGGCCTCCGCCTTGCGCAACGGCGATCACCAGCTCCGCGTCCATCACGCCGGCCATCGGCGCCAGCACGATCGGGGATTCGGTCTTGAAGAGATCGATCAATCGACGGTTCGGCCACATGGTTGTTCTCTCGCAGTTTAGGCGGACACGCTGGAATTACGCCGGCTGGTTAGCAGTTTCTCGGCCTCGGTCGCGATCCGTTCGACGATTTCGGCGGCGGACGGAATATCATTGATCAGGCCGACGGCCTCGCCGGCAAAGACCGCGGCGACCTCGAAATTGCCAGCGGCCCTTGCCGCGGCATATTCGACGGTCACCTCGGCGGCGCGCTGCATCAGCTCGACCTCGCGGCCGGTCCAGCGCCTGATATGATCATTGACCAGCGTTCGCGCGGTGAACGGGGCCGGCCAGAACAGGCTGCGCGACCAGTCGACGATGACGCCGCGCACCGTGTCATTGGGATCAGCGTCGCGAATGCGCTGCTTGGCTTCCTCCGCGCCATTGGCCTCCACGCTCGCATAGAAGCGCGTGCCGATCAGCACGCCGGAGGCGCCCAGCATCATCATCGCGGCGAGCCCGCGACCATCGGCAATTCCGCCGGCGGCAACCACCGGCACGCGGCCGGCCGTGAGATCGACGATCGCAGGTACGATATCGACGGTTGTGCGCAATGCGCCGTGACCGCCGGCTTCGGTACCCTGCGCGATCAGGATGTCCGCACCGGCATCGAGCGCCTGCTTCGCCATGTCCTCGCTCTGCACCTGGCAGATCAAGCGCGCCCCGCACGCCCTGATGCGCGCTGCAAATGGTGCGGGATCGCCGAATGACAGCATGATCGCTTGCGGATTGGCGTCGAGTGCGATGTCGAGAAGTCTTGGCTGTCTTGCCAGGCTCCACGTGATGAAGCCGATACCGAACGAAGCAAAGCCCCTCAGTTGCCTGGTCTCGGCCTCGAGCCGTTCCTGATCGCCGTAGCCACCACCCAGGATCCCGAAGCCGCCGGCCTCGCTGACAGCCCGTGTCAGCCGGCTGCCGGCGATCGTGTCCATTGGAGCCAGCAGGATCGGATGTTTGATCCCCAGGAGCTGGGTCAGCGGCGTGGTGATCGGCATGGCTCCTCCGCTCTCGACACAAACATTAGTCCAGAATACCATTCTCTAAAATTGAATTCTAACGAACGCTACCATCTCAAAAGAGAAACGATATTATGGAACTCAGCGACATCCAGACCTTCGCTGCCGTCGCCCGGACCGGGGGCATCACCCGTGCTGCCGAAGAGCTCAACACGGTGCAGTCGAACGTCACCCAGCGCGTGAAGGCACTGGAAGCCGAGATCGGCACGCCGCTGTTCGAACGCCATAGCCGCGGCATGACCCTGACCGGCGCGGGCAAGCGCCTTTTGCCCTACGCGCAACGGATGTCCGCACTAGCGCGCGAGGCCGTACTCGCGGCCTGCGACGACGGCGAGCCCAAGGGACCGCTCGCGATCGGCTCGATGGAAACGACCGCGGCGGTGCGGCTGCCGCCGCTGTTGGCCGATTTTCATCGCCGCTTTCCCGCCGTCCGGCTGAGCCTGCGCACCGCACCCACGGCCGACCTCGTCGCCTGCGTGCTCGAAGGCACGCTCGACGGCGCCTTCGTCGCAGGCCCGATCGTGCATGCCGATCTCACCGCGACAAGCGCGTTCCGCGAAGAGCTGGTGCTGGTCAGTGCGCGGCGCTGGGCCACGCTCGCCGAGCTGCGCGCCGGCACGCCGGACTCGGGCCCGACCGCACTGACGTTCCGCACGGGCTGCACCTACCGGCAGCGGCTGGAACAGATCTTTGTCGAGTTCGGCTGGCCGTCAGCCGCACGCTTCGAACTCGGCACGCTCGACGGCATGATCGGCTGTGTCGCCGCCGACATGGGCGTGACACTGCTGCCGCGCGCCGTGGTCGAACGCAGTGCGATCAACGGCAGCGTCTCGATCCACGCGCTGAGCCATTCGCACGCGCAGGTCGAGACGCTCTTCATCCAGCGTCGTGCCGGACATCAAACCAGTGCACTGAACGGGTTTGCCGCCTGCCTGAAACAAGACGACGAATTCATCGCGGCCTGAGATGCCAGCGCGTTCCACCGCGCGAAATTCACTGTCACAAATCTGTCGTACTTGATTCAATCGACGCTGCGCACGGAGCGCTGCGTTCAGCCGCCGCAGCATGTCACCGCGAAAAGTTTTGAAGCCGACGGCTTTTCTACGTTAGGATGAGCGACTGGCCAGCGCGAAATCATAACGAAGCCAAACATCGGCAAAAACATCGGGAGGACTATCGATGCGCAATACACTCGTGTTGTGCTGTGTCGCCGCGTTGTCTGCGACGATCGAAACAGCAAGCGCACAAGACTGGACCAAGTCGAAATGGGGACCGAACGACGAGATCGGTGCCGCCAACTACATGACGCCTGAACTCGTGCTGAAGGCTGCATCTCTGGTGAAGACCGGAAAGACCTACGCACTCGGCATCCCCGTTACGTCCAGCACGCCGGCCTATCCGCCGCGCAGCTTCAAGATCACCGTGGTGCAGCCGGGACAGGCAGGCATCGCCGGTCTCGGGCCGAACAAGGCGACCTATAACGACGACATCCTGGACACCTGGGTCGGCATCGGCAGCCAGCTCGACGGCCTCGGCCATCTCGGCGTCGAGCACGTCTACTACAATGGCAACAAGCTCGCCGACTTCGCCGATCCCACCGGGTTGAAGAAGCTCGGCATCGAGAAGGTGCCGCCGATCGTCACTCGCGGCGTGCTGCTCGATATGGCCGCCTATTACAACGCCGATATCGTGAAGGAAGGCACCGCCTTCAACGTCAAGGAGATCGACGAAGTCGCCAAGAAGCAGGGCGTTGAGATCCGCCAGGGCGACGTCGTCATCTTCCACACCGGCTGGCTCAGCCTGATCGGCAAGGACGACAAGCGTTATTCGGCCGGCGAGCCCGGTCTGGGCGTCGAAGGGGCAAAATACCTGACCAGCAAGGGCGTCGTCGCGATCGGCGCCGACACCTGGGCGCTCGAGGTGCTGCCGTTCGAGTCCAAGAACGTGTTCGAGGTGCACCAGATCCTGCTCGCGATGAACGGGACCTACATTCTCGAGAACATGGATACGGCCGCGCTTGCCAGGGACAAGGGCTACGAATTCCTGTTCGTGCTGGGCCAGCCGCGCTGGACCGGCGGCGTGCAGGCAATGATCAACCCGATCGCGATCCGTTGATCCGATACCCGGGCGAGGACCCTGCCGTCCGCAGACGCCCTCGCCCGGCCTGTCTCTCCGGCCTGAGACGCCAGCGCCGCAGCGCCACGACGGCCCAGATCGCCTCGACCACGCCAAACGGCCAGGCCCCTTGCAGGAAGCCGTAAGCCGAACCGAGCACGCAGGCCATTGCGAACATCAGCACGAACCAGTGGCTGCGGTCTTCCAGGGCGTAAGCGACCAGCATCGTTGTCACGGCGAACAAGCCGAATAATGTCAGCGCATCCATGTTCCGGGTTCACTCCGTAGCGCGACGCGTGATATGCGCTAACACCATGCCGGCTCTTATCCTGCCTCTCGTCGATGCTGCAACCCACTGGCCCGAACGCGGCGGGTTGGTCGGCCTTGATCTCGGCACCAAGACAATTGGCGTTGCCGTCTCCAATCCGGACCGCCGGTTGGCTACCGGCGTCGAAACGATCCAGCGCAAGGCGTTCAAGCAGGATGCCGCCCGGCTGCTCGCGATCGCCAGTGAACGCAAGGCCGTCGGCTTCGTGCTCGGCCTGCCCATCAACATGGACGGCAGCGAGGGCCCGCGCGCGCAATCGACCCGGGCGTTTGCCCGAAACCTCGCCGGCCTGACCGCGCTGCCCATCGGCCTCTGGGACGAGCGCCTGTCGACCGCCGCGGTCGAGCGCGAGCTGATCGGCATGGATGTCAGCCGCGCCAAGCGCGCCGAAGTGATCGACGAGCACGCCGCGATCTTCATCCTGCAAGGCGCGCTCGACCGCCTCGCCAATCTGCGCGCAGCCCCGGGGCCTGACTGATCCATGGCCGTCGTGATCGCGGCGCTCCTCCCCGTCTTTATCCTGATCGTGCTCGGCGTGGTGCTGAAGCGCACCCTGATGCGGCTCGATACGCAATGGAACGGGCTTGAGCGGCTGACCTATTTCGTGCTGTTTCCGATGCTGCTGATCCAGACGCTTGTGAAGGCCGACCTGTCCAAGGTCCCGGTCGCAGGGGTCGGCGGTGCGCTGCTGCTGTCGGCGCTCGCGATGTCGCTGCTCTGCCTCGCGCTCCGCCCCGCCCTGTCGCGGCTCGATATCGACGGCCCCGCCTTCACCTCGATCTTCCAGGGCGCGATCCGCTGGCAGACCTATGTGGCGCTGTCCGTCTCTGCCAATATGTTCGGCGAGGTCGGGCTGGCGCTCGCCTCCGTCGCGATGGTGGCGATCATTCCGCTGGTCAACGTCCTCAGCGTCGCGGTGCTCGCCCACTACGCAGCGCCGAAGAAGCAATCCGCGCGCACCGTTGTCATGACGGTTGTCCGCAATCCCCTGATCTGGGCCTGCGTGATCGGGCTCGTCGTCAACGTCATCCACCTGCCGTTGCCGAAGATCTGGCATGACGTGGCGGACGCACTCGGCCGCTCCTCGCTCGCCATCGGCCTGCTCGTCACCGGCGCCGGACTGCATCTTGAAGGCCTGCTCCGCCCCAGCGTGGGCGCCGCCATCGGCGTGGTGTTCAAGCTGGTACTGATGCCCGTGATCGCGCTGGTGCTCGCCGTCTGGTTCGGACTGTCCGGCGACAGCCTCGCGATCGTCGCGATCTGCGCCGCGGTGCCGACCTCGACCAGCGCCTATGTGCTGGCCCGCCAGATGGGCGGCGATGCACCGCTGCTGGCGCAGATCATCACGCTGCAGACGATTTTGGCGGCGATCACCATGCCGATCGCGATCGCGCTGGTGACCTAACTCCCCAGCCACATCGTCAGCACCACTGCCGTCAGATTGTTCAGCGCGTGCAGCACGATCGTGAGCCAAAGCGAGCTGCTGCGGTAGCGCATGTATCCGAACCACAGGCCGATGGAGAAGACCTCGGCGAGGAAGTACAGGTCGTATTGCAGATGCACGACCGTCCACACCAGCGACGACAGGATGATGGCGCCGGGCACGCGCAGAAAGCTCGCCGCCCAGCCGCGAAACAGAAAGCCGCGGGCGAGGACCTCTTCGGACATCGGCGCTGCCACGCTGAAGGCGAACAGCAGCATCAATGCCGCGCCCTTGTCGCGGCCGGATTTCAACAGGTCGGTCATGAAGCCAGGCGTCGCCTCGCGGCCCAGACTCCGCGACATCGTCTCCCAGGCGACCACGATCAGGATCAGCCCGACGGCGCCGAACAGGAGTTGCTTCCAGGACGGCCAATAGAACGCGAGATAGTCGACGAAGGAGGCTTTCTTGATGCGGATGGCCAGCCACACCGCGGCCATCGTCGCCGGCAGGCCCATCGTGACCGAAAACGCGAGCGACGCCGGCTCGCGACCGATGTGCTGCATCGATGCGAGGTCGATTGGGTCGCGGGCGACCCAGACCAGATAGACGATGGCCCCGATCTGCCCGACGAACATGGCTGCGAAGATAGCGATGCCCCACAGCGCCGTGCCCCAGAACTTCCAGACTCGCGGCGGCGCCGGCGTCTCGGTGAGCGGCGGCAGATCGGGATTGAGGGAGTCCATCAGGAGGCTTTCGTTTGGCAGGCTCACGGCAGCGCCCGCTCCAGCAGCGTGCACACGTCGCCGCTCTCGAGCTCGACCGCGCCGTACATGCTGGCGTGGTTCGTGGCGAGGCGCGTGGTGGCGAACAGTTCTGCTTGACGCGGTGACACGCCGTTGAGCGCGGCGGCGGCCGCAAGCAGCGCCAGGTTCTCGACCGCAAGGCGCGCGACGCGCTCGCCATCGGCGCGCCGGAAAGCCTTGCCGATGAACGAGACGGCATCGTCTGCCCCCGGCAGACCTTTGGTCTCGGCAGCAAGCGCTTGCAGCACCGCCATCGCCGCCTCCGGCTCGCGCGAGAGCGCGCGCAGCACGTCGAGGCACATGACGTTGCCCGAGCCTTCCCAGATCGCGTTGACCGGCGCCTCCCGGTAGTGCCTCGCCAGAATGCCGTCCTCGACGTAGCCGTTGCCGCCGAGGCATTCCATGGCTTCGTAGAGAAACGGCGGCGCGCTCTTGCAGGTCCAGTATTTGATCGCAGGCGTCAGCAGCCGCATGTAGGCGGCCTCCGCCGGATCGTGCGGCGTCCGATCGAAGGCGCGGCAGAGCCGCATCACCACAGCCGTGCTCGCCTCCACATGCAGCGCCATGTCCGAGAGTACCGCCTGCATCAGCGGCTGATCGGCGAGACGCTTCTGAAACACGCTGCGGTGCCGGGCGTGATGCAGCGCGTGCGCGAGCCCCGAGCGCATCAGGCCGACCGAGGCGATCGCGCAATCCTGCCGCGTCAGTTGCACCATCTGGATGATGGTGCGGATGCCCTTGCCCTCGCCGCCGACGGCTTCCGCATAGGCACCGACGAACTCGACCTCGGATGACGCATTGGAGCGGTTGCCGAGCTTGTCCTTCAGCCGCTGGAACTGGATCGCGTTCACCGAACCATCCGGCGCGAAGCGCGGCATGAAGAAACAGGTCAGTCCCTGGTCCGCCTGCGCCAGCACCAGGAAGGCGTCGCACATCGGCGCCGACATGAACCATTTGTGCCCGGTGATACGGTAGGCGCCTCCGTCGCGCACCGCGCGCGTCATGTTGGCGCGCACGTCGGTACCGCCCTGCTTCTCGGTCATGCCCATGCCGAGCGTCATACCGCGCTTCTCCCACCACGACGCGAAGGTGGGATCGTAGCTTTTCGTCGACAGCACCGGCATGACCTTGGCGAGCAGATCAGGCTGCGTCGCCAGCGCCGCCACGGAGGCGCGCGTCATCGTGATCGGGCAGAGATGGCCGGTCTCGACCTGCGAGGCCATGTAGAATTTTGCCGCGCGCACGACCTCCGCGGCATCGCCCGCGGGTCTTCCATCCGCAGTCCAAGTCGAATTGTGCACGCCGGCACGGGCGCTGTGAGCCATCAGCTCGTGATAGGCCGGATGAAACTCGACCTGGTCGCGCCGATTGCCCTTGGCATCGAAGGTGCGCAGCTTCGGCGTGTTCTCGTTCGCGACGCGCCCCCGATCGGCCATCGCAGCCGAGCCCCAATGCTTG
The DNA here is from genome assembly GCF_032917965.1 of Bradyrhizobium sp. BWC-3-1. Taxonomy (NCBI): domain Bacteria; kingdom Pseudomonadati; phylum Pseudomonadota; class Alphaproteobacteria; order Hyphomicrobiales; family Nitrobacteraceae; genus Bradyrhizobium; species Bradyrhizobium sp. BWC-3-1. Next base: position 4,157,789 of record NZ_CP136625.1, on the reverse strand, counting down.
CCGAACTCCGAGAGCTCCGGTTCCGCCGCTGCACCGCCATTGGCCCTGACCGCCGCGACCAGCGGCTGGTCCACGGCGAACAGATCGACGTCCTCGAACGGCGGCGACTGGTTGAAGACCTCGTGGGTCGCGAAGCTGGGCTGGGTCATCTCGTGTCCTCGGCGCGGAATCAGTTCCGCCGCGGCTGGATCGGGAAATCATAGGCCGCCCCACCCGCCCCCGGCAGGGAAAAATGCCACCACTCCTTCGAATAGTTCACAAAGCCTTGCTTCGCCATCGCAGCCACCAGGCGCTTGCGCCAGGCGCGCTGATCCGGACTGATCGTCGGTGCGGCGGTGTGCCCTTTCACGTCGGTGCAGTCATAGCCCGTGCCCATGTCGACGCTGCCCTCCGGCAATCGCGCCTCGACCGGCGCCGTGCAATCAGCGTAGGACTTTGACGGGTCGTATTTGCCTGAATTGTCGGCGTTGAGATCGACCAGCGTGAGATCGAGCGCTGCGCCCGTCGAATGCTGCGAGCGGCTTGCGATGTAGCCGAGGCGGAACAGCTCGGTCTTGGGAATTTTGGGATTGTAGCGCCGCTCGGCGGCCGTCTCGTGGCCGTTCTGCGACCACCTGACCATGTCGAGCGAGGCCCGCGCCGGCCGGTAGCAGTCGAACATTTTCAGCGAGAGATTTTGCGCCGCCAGTTCCTGCTGGACCGCCTTCAGCCGCAGCCCAACCTCCCGCTTCACCACGCACTCGCCGGCCCCGTAGCCGGCGAGCGGACGGCCGACGAAATTGTTCGAGGTGGCGTAGCGGATGTCCTGGATGATGCTGGGCTCGATGTCGTGCAAATAGAGGAAACCGCCGGGAAGCGATTGGGCGTGGGCCGCGGAAACAAAAGCCGCGACCAAGAGCGCTGTTAGAGTTGTTTTCAGCGGAAATCTCCCCTTCGTCATGGCCGGGCTTGTCCCGGCCATCCACGCCTTTTCTGCGACAGCACCTTAAGAACGTGGATGCCCGGGACGTCTAGCGCGAAGACGCGCTTCGCGCTTCTGCCCGGGCATGACGGAGAAGACCGGGACAGCTCACGCCAGCGATAAGACCGACAGATCGGGGGATAACTCCCCGCCCGGGCTTTCTCCCTTGCCCCCCCGGCCATCCCCGCCTATAGCTCTCGCTTTAATGACATCGAAATCGACCTTCGTCCTCGGCCACCGGCATTTGCTGGGCATCGAGGGCCTTTCCGCGGCCGACATCACCGGCCTCCTCGACCTGTCCGAAGAATATGTCGAGCTCAACCGCCAGGTTGACAAGAAGCGCACCGTCCTGCGTGGACGGACGCAGGTGAACCTCTTCTTCGAGGCTTCCACCCGGACCCAATCGTCGTTCGAGCTCGCCGGCAAACGGCTGGGCGCCGACGTCATGAACATGTCGGTGTCCTCCTCGTCCATCAAAAAGGGCGAGACGCTGGTCGACACCGCCATGACGCTCAACGCCATGCACCCGGATATCCTGGTGGTGCGCCATCACGCCTCCGGCGCGGTGGAACTGCTGGCCCGCAAGGTCGACGGTTCCGTGATCAATGCCGGCGACGGCGCGCATGAGCATCCGACACAGGCGCTGCTCGACGCGCTGACCATTCGCCGCAACAAGGGCCGGCTCGAGGGCCTCGTGGTCGCGATCTGCGGCGACGTGCTGCATTCGCGCGTGGCCCGCTCCAACATCATCCTGCTCAACGCGATGGGCGCCCGCGTCCGCGTCGTCGGCCCCTCCACACTGCTGCCGCCCGGCATCGAGCGGATGGGCGTCGAGGTCGCGCGCGACATGCGCGAGGGGCTCAACGGCGCCGACATCGTTATGATGTTGCGGCTCCAGCGCGAGCGCATGAACGGCTCCTTCGTGCCGTCGACCTCCGAGTATTTCCATTATTTCGGGCTGGACCAGAAGAAGCTCGCCTACGCCAAGCCAGACGCCCTTGTTATGCATCCCGGCCCCATGAACCGCGGCGTCGAAATCGACACCGCGGTCGCGGACGGCGCGCAGTCCCTGATCCGCGAACAGGTGGAGATGGGCGTGGCCGTGCGCATGGCGGTGCTGGAAGCGCTCGCCCGCAACCTGCCGAACGCGTGATGCTCATGTTGACCGACCGCCGACCCATCCTGCTTGCCAATGCCCGCCTCGTCGACCCCAGCAGGGATTTCGATGGCCCCGGCGATGTCCTGATTGCCGACGGCATCATCCGGGAGACCCGCCGCGGCATTGGCGCTGCCGGCGTCCCCGAGGGCACCGACGTCGTCAACTGCGCCGGCAAGATCGTCGCCCCCGGCCTGATCGACATGCGCGCCTTCGTCGGCGAGCCCGGCTTCAGCCATCGCGAGACCTTTGCGTCCGCGAGCCAGGCGGCTGCGACCGGCGGCATCACCACCATCATCTGCCAGCCCGATACCTTGCCGGTGATCGACAACTCGGCGACCGTCGACTTCGTGATGCGTCGCGCCCGTGACACCGCGATCGTCAACATCCAGCCGATGGCGGCGCTGACCAAGGGAATGCACGGCGAGGAGATGACCGAGTTCGGCCTCCTCAAGGCAGCAGGCGCGATCGCCTTCAGCGACTGCGACAAGAGCGTGAGCAATGCGCAGGTGATGCGCCGCGCCTTGACCTACGCGCGCGATTTCGACGCGTTGATCGTGCACTACACCGAGGATCGCGATCTCGTCGGCGAAGGCGTGATGAACGAGGGCGAGTTCGCCTCGCGGCTCGGCCTGATGGGCATCCCGAACGCGGCGGAAGCCGTGATGCTGGAGCGCGACATGCGCCTGGTCGCGCTCACCGGCGGCCGCTATCACGCGGCGTCGCTAACCTGCATCGAGTCGCTCGACGTGCTCAAGCGCGCCCGCGACGCCGGCCTTGCCGTGACGGCCTCAGCCTCGATCAACCACCTTGCGCTGAACGAGAACGACATCGGCCCTTACCGTTCGTTCCTGAAGCTGTCGCCGCCGCTGCGCACCGAGGACGACCGCCGCGCGCTGGTCGCCGCCGTCGCCTCCGGCCTCGTCGACGTCATCATGTCCGACCACAACCCGCAGGACGTCGAGGTCAAGCGCCTGCCTTTCGCAGAAGCAGCCCCCGGCGCCATCGGGCTGGAGACCATGCTCCCGGCGGGCCTGCGCCTCGTGCACAATGACGAATTGGACCTCAAGACGCTGATCCGGGCGATGTCGACCCGGCCGGCCGAGATTTTGGGATTGCCTGGCGGAACCCTGCGCACGGGCAGCCCCGCCGACGTCATCGTGATCGACCCCGATGTGCCCTGGGTGGTCGATCCCGCCGACCTCAAATCGCCCTGCAAGAACACGCCGTTCGACGAGGCCCGCTTTACAGGCCGCGTGGTGCGCACCATTGTCGGCGGACGGACAGTGTACGAGCATGTCTGACGTGCGGAGCTGCAGCCAGGGAATTTGCAGACATGGCGCTTGAACTGTTTCTGCCGGTCGCTTTCGTCATCGGCTACCTGCTCGGCTCGATTCCGTTCGGGCTGATCCTGACCAGGCTCGGCGGCACGCAGGATCTGCGGTCGATCGGCTCCGGCAGCATCGGCGCCACGAACGTGCTGCGCACGGGGCGCAAGGGCCTTGCCGCCGCGACCCTGCTGTTCGACGCGCTCAAGGGCACCGTGGCGGTGGTGATCGCCGGCTACATCGCCGGTCCCAACGCCGCGATGCTGGCCGGGCTCGGCGCCTTCCTCGGCCATCTCTTCCCGGTCTGGCTTCAATTCAAAGGCGGCAAGGGTGTCGCCGTCTATATCGGCATTCTGCTCGGGCTGTTCTGGCCGGCCGCGCTGGTGTTCTGCCTGCTATGGCTCGCGACCGCCTTCACCACCCGCTATTCCTCGCTCTCTGCGCTGGTGGCGTCCTTTATCACGCCGCTGTTCCTGTGGTGGTTCGGCCATCTCGCACTAGCAGCGATGGCCGCGGTGCTGACGCTGCTGCTGTTCTACGCCCATCGCGAGAACATCAAGCGGCTGCAATCGGGCAAGGAAAGCCGGATCGGCGAGAAGGCATAAGCCGGGAATCCACGGATACCGCGGCACCCCTTCTGCATTATATCTCAAATGGTGTTCGCAACTTGCAGCCGAATCACGGCTGTATGGACGAACGGGTTCCTGGCTTGGCCCTGACGTGGGCATGGCTCTACGCGGTTGCTCAGAATGAGCGAAAAGATTGTCAGCGCGCAAGACGATGGCGATTTGCGAGGTGCTGCCTGCACCGCGGCAAGCCGGCTACTCTCGACGACGGACATCTGGTCTAGTGCGCCCTCGCCGCTTGTCGCTCCAGCGCCTACTTCCGTCCCACCTCCACCGCGCGAGCCCGATCCGATCGTGGAAGCGGGGAAACCAGCCGAAATCCTAACTGCAGCGCCCGTCACGCACGATCGGACCCCGCGGCAATGGCCGCCGCGAAAATTGTCGCTGGCGCTTCAGGGCGGCGGCACCTTCGCTGCTTTCACCTGGGGCGTGCTGGAGCGGCTGCTGGAAGAGCCATCGATCGCGATCGACACCATCAGCGGCGCCAGTGCCGGCGCCATCAACGCGCTGTTGCTCGCGTCCGGTTTCGCCGAGGGCGGCCGTGAAGGCGCCCGCGCGCGGCTGAACCGGTTCTGGATCCGGCTGATGCACGAAGCCTCGTTCCGATCGCTGATGCTGATCGGCGGCTTCTCGCCGGCGGGAAGCTCGGTCGCGTTCGGCCCGACGCTGCGCTCCGGCCAGTTCGATCCGTTCGATCTCGATCCGCTGCGGCAGGCGCTGTCGCGCGACATCAATTTTTCCGCCTTGCGCGACCCGCGCTGCCCGAAGCTTCTGATCGCGGCGACCCGGATCCGCGACGGGCAGCAGCAGATCTTCCGCAACGACGTGATCACCGCCGACGTCGCGCTGGCCTCGACCTGTCCACCGCTGGTTCATTGCGCGGTCGAGATCGACGGCGAGGCTTATTGGGACGGCGGCCTCGGCGGCAATCCCCCCCTGCTGCGGCTCGTGCAGGACACGACGAACGCCGAAATCCTGCTGGTCCAGGTCACGCCGGCGCGCGACAGCTACGTGCCGATCACACTCGCCGCGATCGACCGCAGGCTGGATCAGATCGCGGCCAACGCCGCCCTCAATGCCGAGATCGCCGCGATCGAATGGGCGCAATCGCAGGCCGCATCGTCGTTGCGGCTCTCCAGGATCGCCGCGGAAGATTTCGTCGACGGCCTGGCGCAGCGCTCATCGACCGATCTCGGCCGCGGCTTCATTCGCGCGCTGCACCGGAACGGCCGCGAGGCTGCCGGGCGCTGGCTCAAGCAAGGTCCAGATCACAGCGCAGCGCCGGCCGCATCCGGCCAGCGCATCGTCGCTCTCGAACCTGCGCTAGCCTGATTTCGCCAGCGCCTGCTCCAGGAACCACGCCGTCGCCAGCGCATGGGCGTCGTTGCCGAAGCGCGCGATCACCTGCACGCCGATCGGGAGGCCATTGGCTTTCAGCACGGGCACGTTGACGCAAGGGTTGCCCATCAGCGTCCAGAGCCTGTTGTAGCGGGGGTCGCCGGTGCTCGCGAGCTCCTTGGCCGGCGGCGTGCCCGGCGCCGAATAGGTCAGCAGCACGTCGAACCGCTCGAACAATTCGCCGATCTCGCGGCGTCCGCGGCGGCTGATCCGGCGCGCGTCGTCATAGTCCTTGGGTGTGAGACCGACCGTCGCATCGAGACTGGCGCGCAGCATCGGCGCGATCTCATCGTGGCGTTCGGAAAATTCCCAGGCGAGCGCGCGATGCGCCTCGAAGTCCTGGATGATCGGGTGGATGCGCCAGGCCTCCTGCACCGCCTGCGGCAGATCGATGGTCTGCACGCTGGCGCCAGCCCGCGTCGCCGCCTTGATCGCGGCCTGCAGCCCCTCCTCGGCGGCCGGCTCCACGGCGCCGGCAAACTCCTGCCTGATAACGCCGATGCGCGGCGCCTTCGCCGGGACGATGCCGGCGAATTCGGTGCGGCCGGTTATTGCCAGCAGTCCGCGCGCGAGATCTTCCGCGCGGGCGCCGAACAGACCGACGGTGTCGAGCGCCCACGAATAGCATTTGACGCCGACCGTCGGCAGCATGCGGAACGACGGCTTAATCGCGGCGGTGCCGCAATAGGCGGCGGGCCGGATCACCGAGCCGCCGGTCTGGGTACCCAGCGCCAGCGGGATCATGCCGGCACCGACGGCCGCGGCCGAGCCCGAGGACGAGCCGCCCGGCGTATGCCCGAGGTTATGCGGATTGAGCGTCGGGGTCGGATCGCGCGAGGCGAATGCCGTGGTCGTGGTCTTGCCGATGATGGTGGCGCCCGCCCGCTTCAGCATCATCACCACAGGCGCGTCCGCGCGCGGCTGCCAGCCGCGATAGATCGATGATCCCATCTCGGTCGGAAAATCGGCGGTGTCGATGATGTCCTTGATCCCGACCGCGATGCCGCGCAGCGGCCCGGCGCCTTGCGCCTTCGCCGAGCTGTCGTAACGGACGAAGGCGTGGACCTCCTTCTCCCGCGCCTCGATGGCTGCATGCGATTGCGCGATGGCGGCCTCGGGCGAAAGCTCGCCCGCTTCGATGCGGCGCTGAAGGTCGGCGAGTGAGATCATGGCAATACCCTTCTTATTGGGATCGCTTTTAGCATCGGGGCAAGGTCGCGCAAGCGCACGTCGCTGTTGCCCACGCCTTCAGGTTGTTCCATGCTGTCCCTGCAAGGAGCCGCCGTGGACGCCATCAATCCAAGTGTAGAGCTGACCGAAGCCGACAGGATCGACCGCCTGCGGCTGATCCGGTCCGACAATGTCGGGCCGCGCACGTTCCGGTCGCTGGTCGAGCATTTCGGCACGGCGCGCGCGGCGCTGGAGCGGCTGCCGGATCTGGCACGCCGCGGCGGTGCGCAGCGATCGGCGCGCATCTGTAGCGCCGACGAGGCGAAAGCCGAGCTCGCCGCGAGCCGCAAGTTCGGCATCACCTGGCTCGCGCCCGGCGAGGACGGTTATCCGGCACGCCTGGCAACACTCGACGATGCGCCGCCGCTGCTCGCCGTGCGCGGCGACCATGCAACGCTGATGCGGCCGATGATTGCGATCGTCGGTTCGCGCAATGCCTCCGGTGCAGGCTTGAAATTCGCCGGTCAGCTCGCCCGCGAACTCGGCGAAGCCGGCTTCGTCGTCATCTCCGGCCTTGCCCGCGGGGTCGACCAGGCCGCACACCGCGCCAGCGTCGAGAGCGGCACCATCGCCGTGCTCGCCGGCGGCCATGACTGCATCTATCCGCCGGAGCATGGCGATTTGCTGGCCTCGATCCTCGACCGCAAGGGTAGCACGATCTCCGAGATGCCGCTCGGCCACGAGCCGCGCGCCCGCGACTTCCCCCGCCGCAACCGGCTGATCTCGGGCGCCGCGCTCGGCGTGGTCGTGGTGGAGGCGGCGCACCGCTCGGGCTCGCTGATCACCGCGCGCATGGCCGCCGAACAGGGTCGCGAAGTGTTCGCCGTGCCGGGCTCGCCGCTCGACCCGCGCGCCGCCGGCACCAACGATCTGATCAAGCAGGGCGCGACGCTCGTCACCGAAGCCGCCGACGTCGTCAACGCGGTCGCACCGATCATGGAGCGGCCGCTGATGCGTACCGCGCGCGAGCCCGACAGCGAGCCGTTCGAGAGCGATCCTCAAGGGCACGACCGCGACCAGATCACCGGCCTGCTCGGCCCTGCCCCTGTCACGATTGACGATCTCGTGCGGATGTCCGGCGCCTCGCCGGCCATCGTGCGTACCGTGCTCTTGGAACTCGAGCTCGCCGGCCGGCTCGAACGCCACGGCGGTCTCGCTGCTTTAAGGAGTGGTCCGCTCGTCGAAGCGCGTACGCGCCGCGGCGATCTGCTGCTGATGCGTGATCGCCCATTCGCCGAGTGCCTTTACCGGCTGCTGCAGTCCCCGGCCGAGATCGGTCAGCTCGTAATCCACCCGCGGCGGAATGGTCGGGAAGATCGTGCGTGTGACCAGGCCGTCACGCTCGAGCCCGCGCAGCGTCAAGGTCAGCATCCGCTGCGAAATGCCATTGATCATGCGCTTGAGCTCGTTAAAGCGCTTGGGCCCGTCACTTAGCATCATGATGACGAACACGCTCCATTTGTCGCCGACGCGCGCGAGGATCGAGGCGACGCCGCGGCAGTCCGCATGGTTGGGATCCGGCCTTGGTGAGGCGGGCAAATCGATGTGCGCAGGTTTCAGGGATGTGCCCATGGCTCAAAAAGGTGCGTTCTTGCGGGATTTCGATAGTCACTCATGTAGCTCTGGTTACAAACTTATACCAGGGTGATCCCGAATGAAACTCCTCCACATCGACTCCAGCGTGCTCGGCCCCCACTCCGTTTCCCGGCAAGTCTCCGCCGCCATCGTCGACCGTCTCAGGCAGGCGACGCCATCGCTCGACATCGTCTATCGCGACCTGACGCAGAGCCCGCTCGCCCATCTCTCCGGCTCGCATCTGGCGGCCGCGCAAGGCGCGCCTGCGCCGGCGGAGCTCGGCCCCGATCTCGCCGCCAGCAAGGCCGCGCTGGACGAGTTTCTTGCCGCCGACATCGTCGTGATCGGCGCGCCCATGTACAATTTCACCATTCCGAGCCAGCTCAAGGCCTGGATCGACCGGGTCCTGGTGGCGGGGAAGACGTTCAGCTATGGGGCCAACGGCCCGCAGGGCCTTGCCGGCGGCAAGCGCGTAATCTTCGCGGTTTCGCGCGGGGGCTATTACGGCGCGGGCTCGCCCGCCGCGTCGCTGGAGCACCTCGAAAGCTATCTGCGTGGCGTGTTCGGTTTCATGGGGATTCATCATCCCGAATTCATCAGCGCCGACGGAATCCAGGTCGGGCCGGAGCATCGCGAGAAGTCGCTCGCAAGCGCGCTCGAGGCGGCGACCGCCCTCCGCGCGGCCTGACAACGCGCACATCATCAGCCGCCGCAACATCGCTTGCGGCGGCTGATCGACCGGTGCGCGATCGGCGAAGCTAAAACCAGGCGCCCTGAATGCCCAGGATGACGGCGACGAGGGAAACGAACAGGCCGATGCCGGAGAAAAGAGCGACCCCGACGAACTCGGAGGTGTCGGAACGCTTGGCAGGAACGGCGGAGTTTTCGGTGTAAATACGCGGTGCTGAAATCGGGGAAATAATACGAGCTGCCTTTGGCATATCGGGCTCCCTTGAAATGAGTCTTCGTGACCCCCTGCCCGTAAAAGTGTCTTGGCAGCGCAAGCGAAGGTTCAATGCCTCCCGCAAGGTTCAGAAAATACAGCTCGCGAGACGTGGGAACCGGCCGGCGCAACCGCTCGCCGCTGCGCCGACCGATTTGCACCAAGATTGATCAGCCGCGATAGATCGGCGCGCCGCTCGGAGAGGCAACCGCGCCGCCATCGACGAAGATTTCCTGGCCCTGCACATGCGCGGAATCGTCGGAGGCGAGGAACAGCACAGTCTTGGCGACGTGATCTGTTTCACCAATGCGCCCCAGCGGCGTCGTCAGCGCGATCCGCTTCTCGAACGCCTTCTCGGCTTCGGGCGTCGCGGTCGCGGGTCCCCAGATCGGCGTGCGGATCGCACCGGGCGCGACCACGTTGACGCGAATGCCGCGCGGCGAGAGCTCCGAGGCCATGATCCGCGCCATCGCCCGCACGCCGGCCTTGGCGGCGCCATAGGCCGAATAGCCGGGAATGCCGAGCACGGAGATCACCGAGCCGTTGAGGACGATGGAAGCATTGTCGTTGAGATAAGGCAGCGCGGACTGAACGGTGAAGAACACGCCGGTCAGATTGGTGCTGATGACCTTCTCGAAGACCTCCAGCGTGGCCGACCCCAGCGGCGTACCGCCGGCGATGCCGGCATTGGCGAACAGGATGTCGAACTTGCCGAACTTTTCGGCGCCCTTCTTGATCGCAGATTCGGTCGCGGCAATGTCGGTGGCGTCGGCGGCGAGCGCGAGCGCGTTCGGCCCGAGCTCCTTCGCGGCCGCCTCGAGCGTCTCCTTGTTGCGCCCGGTGATCACCACCTTGGCGCCCTCGGCCACGAACAGCTTTGCCGTTGCCAGTCCAATGCCGCTATTGCCGCCGGTGATCAGGGCCGTCTTGTTCTTCAGTCTCACGTTCGCCTCCAGTGGTTTCATCATAAAACTACGATTGCCATCTAAGCCACCTGGTTTTAAGATGCAACCACAAGAGCGCGTGAACGGTGACAGGACCGTGCGATCGCGAAAGGACCAGATCATGGTGAAACGGACGAGCTTCGAGGGGGACGCCTGCCCGATCGCGCGATCGCTGGAGGCGATCGGCGACCGGTGGTCCCTGCTGATCATCCGCGAGGCGCTGTTTGGGCTGCGCCGCTTCGGTGAGTTTCAGAGCAAGCTCGGCATGGCCAAGAACATCTTGTCGACGCGGCTGCGCGCGCTGGTCGATCACGGCATCCTGACCACGGCCCCCGCCTCCGACGGCAGCCCTTACGAGGAATATGTGCTGACGCCGAAGGGCCGCGGCGTCTTTCCGGTGTTGGTAGCGCTGCGCCAATGGAGCGAGGAATTCGACGATCGCCCGTCGGAGATCGCGACCATCCTGGTCGATCGCGAGAAAGGCCGACCGGTGAAGAAGCTCGAACTGCGCGCGGAGGACGGGCGATTGCTCAGCCTCACGGACACCTCGCTGAAGCCGCGGCCTGCGCCGCGGCGACGGTCAGCGGGATAGCGGTGCGCTGTCTCTTCAACGTCGTCCTGGCGACCGATTCCGCTCGGTCTTCGCGGCTACGACAGCCCGCGATTGCTCCGCAGGTTGACCCACTTTCATCGAAGGCGGGTCGGCATGTACCCGAGCGTCCCAACTCGCAATATGGCGTGGCGGACTTGTACAAGCCATCGACAGCGTCAAAGATGGCGAGGTCCCACCAAACTGGCACCACCATGCCCCTGCTCGCCATCACCTATTTTTCCATCTCGGGCACCACCGAGAAGCTGGCGCATGCGGTTGCGCGCGGAGCAGATGGCAAAGCGCAGGTCACGCTGTGTCGCATCACCGGCGGCGACATCGTGTCAGGCCGCTTTCAGAATGAGAGCTTACTGGAGACGATCGATGGCGCCGACGCAGTTGCGTTTGGCAGCCCGACCTATATGGGCGGGCCAGCCGCTCAATTCAAAGCGTTTGCCGATGCTTCAAGTGATCGATGGAGCCAGCAGCGCTGGGCCAACAAGATCGCAGCCGGGTTCACCACGGGCGCCTGCGCAAGCGGCGATCAACTCCACACACTGTCCTACTTTTCCATTCTGGCCGCGCAGCATGGCATGCTCTGGTGCGGACTGGATATTCCCGGTGGCGAGGATCCGAGCGGCCGCAATCGTTTGGGCAGCCAGCTTGGCCTGGCGACGCATTTGATTGACGGCTCGTTGCCGGAGAGCGACCTCGGCACGGCCGCATATCTCGGCCTGCGATTGGCCAAAATGGCAAGCCGCAACGGCTAACCGCACCGTCGTTGGAGCAGTACATCGCCCCCTTCACGACAGCCTGCGCTTGCTCCGCAGCCGCAGATGCTCGTCCGCCTCGAGCTTGGTCATTCCCAGGAGATAATGCAGCACGTCGAGCCTGTGCCGTTCGGCAAGCTTGCGCAGGGCCCCGACCTGCTCGGCGATGAAGGCGACCGCCTCCTCGACGCCGCCCTCCCCCGGTTCCTCGTGACGCAAGCCTCCCCCCGCGCGCGATGCGGCGCCCGCCCGTTTCTTTCCTGGCTTAGTCACCAGCCCCCACCCGAATCCATGCCCCGCGGCAACATTACGCCGACATCGACCGCAACTCAAAGGTGGTATTTTGCAACTTTCTCGATATGAAACTTTTCCCATCGGGAGGGCTCTCAACAGCCCTCGATTTGACAGCGACGGCCTCACCACCCATGTTCGGGACGAAAGGGCCGACCCGAATCTCATCGAATTCGGCCCCAAATTTCCCCATAAGTTACTGGAACTACATGAATATCGTCATTGTGGAGTCGCCGGCGAAAGCCAAGACGATCAACAAGTATTTGGGCTCGTCCTACGAGGTTCTGGCCTCGTTTGGCCATGTCCGCGACTTGCCGGCAAAGAACGGCTCCGTCGATCCCGACGCCAATTTCAAGATGATCTGGGAGGTCGACCCCAAGGCGGCCGGCCGGCTCAACGACATTGCCAAGTCCCTCAAGAACGCCGATCGCCTGATTCTCGCCACCGACCCTGATCGCGAGGGCGAGGCCATCTCCTGGCACGTGCTGGAGGTCCTGAAAGAGAAGCGCGCGATCAAGGACCACAAGATCGAGCGCGTGGTGTTCAACGCCATCACCAAGCAGGCGGTGACGGACGCGATGAAGAATCCGCGCCAGATCGACGGTGCGCTGGTCGACGCCTATATGGCGCGCCGCGCGCTGGACTATCTGGTCGGCTTCACCCTCTCCCCCGTGCTGTGGCGCAAGCTGCCGGGCGCCCGCTCGGCGGGCCGCGTGCAGTCGGTGGCGCTGCGTCTGGTCTGCGACCGCGAGCTCGAGATCGAAAAGTTCGTTGCGCGCGAATACTGGTCGCTGATCGCGACCCTGCTGACGCCGCGCGGCGACGCCTTCGAGGCCCGTCTCGTCGGCGCCGACGGCAAGAAGATCCAGCGCCTCGACATCGGCACCGGCGCGGAAGCCGAAGACTTCAAGAAGGCGCTGGAAGCAGCCGCCTACGCGGTGACCGCGGTCGATGCCAAGCCGGCCCGCCGCAATCCGCAGGCCCCCTTCACCACCTCGACGCTGCAGCAGGAAGCCAGCCGCAAATACGGCTTTGCGCCGGCGCACACCATGCGCATCGCGCAGCGGCTCTATGAAGGCATCGACATCGGCGGCGAGACCACCGGACTCATTACTTATATGCGTACCGACGGCGTGCAGATCGACCCGTCCGCGATCACCCAGGCCCGCAAGGTGATCGGCGAGGATTACGGCAACGCCTATGTGCCGGACGCGCCGCGTCAGTACCAGGCCAAGGCCAAGAACGCCCAGGAAGCCCACGAAGCGATCCGGCCGACCGACATGTCGCGCCGTCCCGACAGCATGAGCCGCAAGCTCGAGTCCGATCAGGCGAGACTCTATGAACTGATCTGGAAGCGCACCATCGCGAGCCAGATGGAATCGGCCGAGCTGGAACGCACCACGGTCGACATCACGGCGAAGGTCGGCGGCCGCACGCTGGACCTGCGCGCCACCGGCCAGGTCGTCAAGTTCGACGGCTTCCTCGCACTTTACCAGGAAGGCCGCGACGACGAGGAGGACGAGGACTCCCGCCGCCTGCCCGCGATGAGCCCCAACGATGCGCTGAAGCGGCAGTCGCTCGCCGTCACCCAGCACTTCACCGAGCCGCCGCCGCGCTTCTCCGAGGCCTCGCTAGTCAAGCGCATGGAAGAGCTCGGCATCGGCCGGCCCTCGACCTATGCCTCGATCCTTCAGGTGCTGAAGGACCGCGGCTACGTCAAGCTCGAGAAGAAGCGCCTGCACGGCGAGGACAAGGGCCGCGTCGTAGTCGCGTTCCTCGAAAGCTTCTTTGCCCGCTACGTCGAATACGACTTCACCGCCAATCTGGAAGAGCAGCTCGACCGCATCTCCAACAACGAGATCTCCTGGCAGCAGGTGCTCAAGGATTTCTGGACCGGTTTCATCGGCGCGGTCGACGAGATCAAGGATCTGCGCGTCGCCCAGGTGCTCGACGTGCTCGACGACATGCTCGGACAGCACATCTATCCGGCCCGCACCGATGGCGGCGACATCAGGCAATGCCCGAGCTGCGGCAACGGACGGCTCAATCTCAAGGCCGGCAAGTTCGGCGCCTTCGTCGGTTGCTCGAACTATCCGGAATGCCGCTACACCCGTCAGCTCGCCGCCGACGGCGAGGCAACGGCCGATCGTTCGCTCGGCCAGGACCCGGATACGGGCCGCGATGTCTGGGTCAAGGCCGGGCGGTTCGGCCCCTACATCCAGCTCGGCGAGCAGAAGGATTATGCGGAGGGCGAGAAGCCGAAGCGCGCAGGCATTCCGAAGGGGATGTCCCCTGGAGATGTCGAGCTCGAGCTTGCGCTCAAGCTGCTGTCGCTGCCGCGCGAGATCGGCAAGCATCCGGAAACCGGTGAGCCGATCACCGCGGGTCTCGGCCGCTTCGGGCCGTTCGTGAAGCACGAGAAGACTTATGCCAGCCTCGAGGCCGGCGATGAGGTGTTCGACATCGGCATCAACCGCGCGGTGACGCTGATCGCGGAGAAGATCGCCAAGGGCCCGAGCCGCCGCTTCGGCGCTGATCCCGGCAGGGCGATCGGCGATCATCCCACCCTCGGCACCGTCACGGTAAAGGGCGGCCGCTACGGTGCCTATGTCACCGCGGGTGGCGTCAATGCCACGATCCCGAGCGACATCGAGAAAGACGCCATCACGCTGCCGCAGGCAATCGCGCTGATCGACGAGCGTGCGGCCAAGGGCGGCGGCAAGAAGCCGAAGAAGGCGGCGAAGCCGGCCAAGGCCAAGAAGGCTGCGGCGAAGGCCGCCGACGGCGATGACGCCGCACCAAAAACCAAAAAGCCGGCCGCGAAGAAGGCGGCCAAACCCAAATCCGAATCCACCAGCAAGGCGCGCGCAGCCGTGTCGTCGACGGCCAAAACGTCACCGACCAAGGCAGCTGGCGCCAAAGCTCCGGCCAAGAAAAGTGCCGGCACCAAATAGAGGCTAAGTGAAACGCAAGAATGACCGTGGCTTTCCCGACAGGGCAGCCATCGTCGCCTTCATCAAGGCAAATCCCGGAAAGGTCGGAACCCGCGAAATTGCACGCGAGTTCGGCCTGAAGAACGCCGACCGCATCGAGCTCAAGCGCATGCTGCGCGAGCTCGCCGACGACGGGCTCGTCAAGAAAAAGCGCCATACGATTTCAGAGCCGGACAGCCTCCCGCCGACGCTGGTCGCCGACATTACCGGCCGCGACGCCGACGGCGAGCTGGTCGCCTCCCCCACTGAATGGGACGAGGTCGAAAGCGGCGAGCCGCCAAAGATCCTCATCACGATGCCGCGCCGGCCGAAGCCCGGCACCGCGGCCGGCGTTGGCGATCGCGCGCTGCTGCGGGTCGAGCGATCCGACGAGACCGAAGGCCCGGCCTATCGCGGCCACATCATCAAGGTTTTCGACAAGACCAAGAGCCGCATCCTCGGCGTCTTCCGCAGCCTGCCCGAAGGCGGCGGACGGATCATCCCGGTCGACAAGAAGTCCGCCGACCGCGAGCTGAACATCGCCCCGACTGAGACGCACGGCGCGCAGGACGGCGATCTCGTCAGCGTCGACATCATCCGCTCGCGCGGCTTTGGGCTGGCGTCAGGCCGCGTCAAGGAGAAGCTCGGCTCGGTCAAGTCGGAGAAGGCGATCAGCCTGATCGCGATCTACGCGCACGACATCCCGCTACAATTCCGTCCCGCGGCAGAGCGCGAAGCCGAAGCGGCGGAGCCGGCCAATTTGAAGGGGCGCGAGGACTGGCGCGATGTGCCGCTGGTCACCATCGATCCGCCGGATGCCAAGGATCACGACGACGCGGTACACGCGCAGCCGGATCCCGATCCCAACAACAAGGGCGGCTTCATCGTCGATGTCGCCATCGCCGATGTGAGCTTCTACGTGCGGCCGGGCACCGCGCTCGACCGCGACGCGCTCGATCGCGGCAACTCGGTCTATTTCCCCGACCGCGTCGTGCCGATGCTGCCCGAGCGCATCTCCAACGATCTGTGCTCGCTGGTGCCGGGCGAGCCGCGCGGCGCGCTCGCGGTGCGGATGATCATCGCGCCGGACGGGCGGAAACGGTCGCACAGCTTCCACCGCATCCTGATGCGCTCCGCGGCCAAGCTGAACTATGCCCAGGCGCAGGCCGCGATCGACGGCCGGCCGGACGACACCACCGGCCCCCTGCTCGATCCGATCCTGAGGCCGCTTTATACCGCCTATGCCTGCGTCAAGCGCGCGCGCGACGAGCGCGATCCGCTCAATCTCGATCTGCCCGAGCGCAAGATCCTGCTCAAGCCCGACGGCACGGTCGACCGCGTCGTCGTGCCCGACAGGCTCGACGCGCACAAGCTGATCGAGGAGTTCATGATCCTCGCCAATGTCGCGGCAGCCGAGATGCTCGAGAAGAAGTCGCTGCCGCTGATCTACCGGGTGCATGACGAGCCGACCCTGGAAAAGGTCCACGCGCTCGCGGAATTCCTGGCGACGCTGGACGTTCCGTTCGCGAAAGGCGGCGCGCTGCGCCCCGCTCTGTTCAACCGCGTGCTGGCGCAGCTCGAAGGCCACGACCACTTTCCGCTGGTCAGCGAGGTCGTGCTGCGCGCCCAGGCACAGGCCGAATACTCCTCGGAGAATTACGGTCATTTCGGCCTGAATTTGCGCCGCTATGCGCATTTCACCTCGCCGATCCGCCGCTACGCCGACCTTGTCGTGCACCGTGCGCTGGTTCGCGCGCTCGGCCTCGGCGAAGGCGCGCTGCCCGACACCGAGACGCCGGAAACGTTGAGCGAGGTCGCAGCTCATATCTCAGTGACCGAGCGGCGCGCGATGAAAGCGGAGCGCGAGACCGTCGACCGCCTGATCGCCCATCACCTCGCCGACCGCATCGGTTCGAGCTTCCAGGGCCGCGTCTCCGGCGTCACGCGCGCCGGCCTGTTCGTCAAGCTCGCTGAGACCGGCGCCGACGGCCTGATCCCGATCCGATCCCTCGGCACGGAATATTTCAACTATGACGAGGGCCGCCACGCCCTGGTCGGCACCCGCAGCGGCACCATGCATCAGCTCGGTGATGTCGTCGACGTCCGCCTGATCGAGGCGGCTCCGATCGCAGGCGCGTTGCGCTTCGAGCTGCTGTCCTCGTCCGGCGAGACCGCACCGCGGGGCCGCAGGTCCTCCGGTCCGCAACGCCGCCCCTCGTTCAAGGCGCACCCCGGGCGCAGTCCCGACAAGAAGCGCAAGCCGGACAAGCCGAAGAAGCCCGGCAAGGGGAAAACGGCCAAGGGAAAAAGCAAGGGCAAGGGCCAGAAGGGCAAGGCATGGTGACGACGAGCACGGCGCCGAAGATCTGGACCCGCGACACCGGCCTCGTCGAGAAGCGCGACGTCTTTGCTGCGATGAGGCGCGGCTTTCGCGGCCGCTGCCCGCGCTGCGGCGAGGGAAAGCTGTTCCGCGCCTTCCTGAAGACCTCGGATAACTGCTCCGTCTGCGGCCTCGATGTCACGCCGCATCGGGCAGACGATTTGCCAGCCTATCTCGTCATCGTCATTGTCGGGCACATCGTGGTGCCGACTATTCTGTGGATCGAGACCAACTATACGACGCCGGTCTGGATCAGCTTCGCGGCCTATCTGCCCTTCACCTTCGTCGCCTCGCTGGCACTGCTGCAGCCGGTGAAGGGAGCCGTGGTCGGATTGCAATGGGCTCTGCGCATGCACGGGTTTGACGAGAACCCGACGGATGGTATTCCGCCGGTGTAAGCAAAATAAACAAGAATTGGTTTGGGTGAGGACATGACGGATACGTCGCAGGCAGCCGACAAGGCAAAGATCCACGAGGGCAAGGAAGCCGATCATTATCCCTATTTCCGCCCTAGGGATGCCGCGACACTGATCCTGGTCGACCGCAGCGGAGCCATTCCAAAAGTTCTGGTCGGCAAGCGCCACGACAAGGTGGTGTTCATGCCCGGAAAGTTCGTTTTTCCCGGCGGCCGCGTCGACAAGGACGATTATCGCGTACCATGCGCGGCGCCGATCACCGCCGAGCTGGAAGCCAATCTCGCCAAGGGCAGCCCGAAGACGCCGGCCTCGCGCGCAAAATCGCTGGCCATCGCCGCGATCCGCGAAGCCTGCGAGGAGACCGGTCTCTGCTTGGGACGCAAGGCCGAGGGCAAGGCAAAACTCGAAGGCGCCTGGAAGCCGTTCGCGGATGCGGGCCTGTTGCCGGATCCCTCCAGCCTGTTCCTGATCGCGCGCGCGATCACCCCGCCCGGCCGCGTCAAGCGGTTCGACACGCGCTTCTTCACGGCGGACGCCTCCGCGATCACCCATCGCGTCGACGGCGTGATCCATGCCGATGCAGAGCTTGTCGAACTGGTCTGGGTCGAGCTCGGCTCGAAGCCGCTCGCCGATCTGCATCCGATGACACGCAATGTGCTCAACGAGCTCGACGCGCGCCTCGCCACCGGCCCGCTCCGCCACGATGCGCCGGTGCCGTTCTTCCATTTCTACGGCGGCAAGATGCAGAAGGATATTTTGAGCTGATCAGTTCGTGACGTCCGCATTGTCCGCGTCGGGCTCGGTGCCGACATAGTCGCGCGCGGGAAGGTTCAGCACTCGCCCGAGCTCGCTGGCGAAGCGACTGGCTTCCTCGCGCTTGGTGAAGCTCATCAGCGTGATCGGCTCGGTCCCTTTGTTGCCGCAGAGATTGACATCGTATGTCGTCAGCTCCGGATCGTCCTCGTCGGTCATGCTGATGAAATGATAATCGGCGAGATCGCGATGCTTGCGAAAATTCAGCGGGCCGAACTGCCTGGTGATGACGATCTGGCGCAGCGTCTCGTTCAGCACGACGAAGGTGCGAAAGGTGAGCAGGATGATTCCGGGGATGCCGACGAGCAGCCCGAGTCCCGTGAACACCAGCACCGGCATGAGATCATCGGCGAGCCGCCCAAAACCGGAGAAATCCTGCCGCAGGCCGAGCGCGACATTCCACAGCAGATAGAAGCTCGCCGCCAGCAGCGGCAATGACAGCAGCCGCCCGACCCAGGGCATGGGCCGGTCGATGCGGACGATGCGCCCGTCCACGGTCATTGCACCTGCCATCGAAGGTCTCCTCGGGAGCGAAAGTCATGGCTTGGTCGGAGTGAGCCGTGGATCGGTTCGATGGGACTCCTCCGTCATTCCGGGCGCGGCCCGGAATGACGCGAATGTGCTCAGGGCGTCGCGAAAAACAAAATAATCTTCCTACCTCCCCCGATGGCGGAGTTCCGCGGCGTGCCTATGTCTTCGGGAACGACACCAAGAACGGACACCGGGCGATGGCACAACGGCAACTCAAGCTTGGCGCGTTCATGCGCCCGATCAGCATCCACACCGGTGCCTGGCGCTATCCCGGGGCTTGGCCGGACGCCAATTTCAACTTCGGCCACATCAAGACGCTGATCCAGAAGCTCGAGGCCGGCAAGTTCGACGCCTTCTTCATGGCCGATCACCTCGCCGTGCTGAACATGCCGGTCAATGCGCTCAAGCGCAGCCACACGGTCACCTCGTTCGAACCCTTCACGCTGTTGTCGGCGCTCTCGGCCGTCACCGAGCGGATCGGCCTGATCGCGACGGGCTCGACCACGTTCGACGAGCCCTATCACGTCGCACGGCGCTTCGCCTCGCTCGACCATCTCAGCGGCGGGCGGGCGGGCTGGAACATCGTCACCACCTCGAACCCGGATGCGGCGCTGAATTTCGGCCTCGACGACCACATGGAGCACGCCGAGCGCTACAAGCGCGCCCGCGAGTTCTACGACGTCGTCACGGGCCTGTGGGATTCCTTTGCCGACGACGCCTTCGTGCGCGACGTCGAAAGCGGCGTGTTCGTCGATCCCGCCAAGATGCATGTGCTCGACCATCACGGCAAATATCTGAAGGTGCGCGGTCCCCTCAACATCGCCCGCCCGGTCCAGGGCTGGCCGGTGATCGTGCAGGCCGGCGCCTCCGAGGACGGCAGGCAGCTCGCCGCCGAGACCGCGGAAGCCGTCTTCACCGGCGGCGGCAGCCTTGCCGACAGCCAGAAACTCTATGCCGATATCAAGGGCCGCATGGAGAAGGTCGGCCGCGATCCTGAACACCTCAAGATCCTGCCCGGCGCCTTCGTCGTGGTCGGCGACAGCGTCGACGAGGCCAAGGAGAAACGCGCGCTGCTCGACAGCCGCGTGCATTACGACAGCGCCATCGCCTCGCTCTCGGTCATCCTCGGCACGGATGCCTCCGGCTTCGATCCGGATGGGCAATTGCCGGAAATCCCGGAGACCAATGCCAGCAAGAGCGGTCGCCAGCGCATGGTCGACCTCGCGGCCCGCGACAAGCTCACGGTGCGCCAGCTCGCCCAACGCGTCGGCGGCTATGGCGGGCTATCCTTCGTCGGCACGGCCAAAACCATCGCCGACCAGATGGAGGAATGGCTGGTCGGGTGCGGCTCCGACGGCTTCAACATCATGTTCCCGTTCCTGCCTGCCGGCGTCGACGATTTCGTCGACAAGGTGGTCCCGGAGCTGCAGCGCCGCGGGATTTTCCGGAAAGAGTACGAAGGGCCCACTTTGAGAGAGAATCTGGGCCTGCCTCGGCCCAAAAACCGGTTCTTCGAGGCGTAATCGGCCTGATCTGGGTGCTTTTCGAGCCCTAAAATCTTGACATCAGGCGGTTTCTGGCTAGGTTGCCGGCCAACGCGGGCCATTTGGCCGGCTCCAGATTCCCTTCATTCCTGAGGTTCTGAACATGGCCAAAGCGGTCACCATCAAGGTCAAGCTCGTGTCCTCGGCCGACACTGGCTTCTACTACGTCGCCAAGAAGAATTCGCGCACCATGACCGACAAGCTGGTCAAGAAGAAGTACGACCCCGTGGCGCGCAAGCACGTCGAATTCCGCGAAGCCAAGATCAAGTAAGATCGCGGAACGTAGAAGACTTTTGCGGGGCCCTTTCGGGTCCCGTTTTATTTTGGCCCCTCTCTCGTGTCCGGATACGCAGCAGCGCCCCGTGGACGTGACGCTACGCTGCGAGCTGGGCACAGCGAGTCATGGCCAGATTTTTTTCAACCCTCGGTTGCTCGCTCCCGAATGTATGTTACCGTGCACTTGCCGGGCGGAAATTTCCGTCCGGATTTGGAAGGACATGGTCATGAGATTCGCATCAAGCCTTGTCGTGCCTTCAACCATCGCTGTCTTGTCGACCGTCTTGCTGTGCGCGCCGGCAGCGTCGCAAATCCCAACCGGCTCCGCCGCCACGATTCCTCCCGTCACGGTCGACGCGCCGAAACAGGTGGCAAGGCCGCACGTGTCGGAGCGAGGAGCAAACACAATTGCGCCGCGTCGGACTGCCTCAACAGCTCAAACGTCAGTCGCGCGAACGCCTTCGTATGCGCCGGGTTCTGTGATGGGGAGGATTGCCAGCCTGGAGAAAGTCGCCAGCAGCTGCAACGGTGGCTGTGCATCAAGCTTCCCAAGCGGCAAAGATCCCTGGGTTGGATGCAGCGTGTCGGGCGGCAACATAGACTACGGACCTTTCTCGCCGACCTGCCGAGACACCATCACCCACAAATCCTACCTGGACTGCGTCGAAACCAGGACGTTCCTGGGCGACAACCGAAACAAGGCTCACTGGTTGTGCAGCAGTCTGGCCGCCGGCAACAGGTTTAAGGTCGCCGATCTCAAGCGGTCAGGACGCACGCGTTAGTCCATCCCGTCCGCCGGCTTTCTGGCGCAGTTGAACTTAGCTCTCCTGTCGTAAGTTCGCGGACGTCACGGAGCTTGAATGGGCTTTTTCTGGCCCGTCTTGGGCGCTCGCGTGTCCCGGGCGCGCTGCAACGCGCAAGCGTTGCTGCGCAGAACCGGGACCCAGAAAGCCACACAATACAACCAGCGACTGGGCCCCGGCTCTGCAACGCACCGCTAAAGAAGCGCCGCGCTGCGCCGGGGCACGAGAGCGCGAGGAAGCGTGCTTCTGGAACTGTCGCCTCCGCTATGCGCTCCCGCTTCGGCTGATCACCGAGACGATCAGGGCGCTGCGACTGCAACCGTTTCTTCGATAATCCTCAGTTGTCCATTTTCGCTGGTCAGTATGGATGAGTAATAACCGTGAAACGGACGGTCTCCTACCTTGGCCTCCCATGTTCCAGCGTTGAGGACAAAGCTCGCTGATCTGAAGGCCATGTTCCCTCCGTTGGGTTCGCTATTGTGAATTGATATCGCTCAGCGCCGTTCGACAACTGAGCGTTGCTGCACCTCAATAAGCGCGGCAAATAAGTCGTCTGCTAAACCTGCACTTCCGCTTTCGTACCCTGGCCATTTCGAACCAGACGCGGCTCCGTTCCCGCCAAAAGCCTTTGGATGTTGGCACGATGGCGGATGATCACGTAGAGGCCGCCTCCGATCACCAGCAACCGATACGGCAATGGGTGCTCGACCGCGCAGACAAGAACGATTGACGTCAAAGCCGCGAGCATCGAGCTCAAGGAAACGATCCTGGTCATAGCCAGCACGAGGCCAAAGACGGCTGCAGCCCCCAATCCGACGGGCCAAGACATCGCCAGCAACACACCGAGCCCCGCGGCAGCCGACTTGCCGCCCGTGAAGTTCAGCCAGATCGATCGGCTATGTCCCAACAGCACAGCAAGTCCAGCCAGACAAACAGCCCATGGCACCCAGACATGCAGATCAGACGCTGTCGGCGGCGGGGATATTTCCGCGTACAGCCAAGGGCAGAACGAACGCGCGACGATGATGGCACCCACGCCCTTCAGCACATCGCCGACGAGCACGAACAAGGCAGCCCCCTTGCCGAGAGTGCGCAAGACATTCGTTGCCCCGGTGGACTTGGAGCCATGCCTTCGGATGTCGATGCCCCTGAGCAGCTTCCCCGCCAGATGGCCCGTGGGGACCGAGCCAAGGAGATAGGCGATCAACAACCCAACCGCGCCCGCTGTCCAAAAAGCCATGGGTTTTGGATCCAGTTTCCTGAACGCTGTTTTATCCCCGACTTCGTCTGACCGCTATACGTCACAAGTGGCCGATCACGGCCCCGAGGCTGCGACTGCGATCGAAGGTCTCTGCAGGTTGAAACGCGATGATAATGTCCGGCTGCCCCCGCGACGGGAAGGGTTCCTTTTTTCTCGCCGCCGGTGTTTCATCTGCGCGGCGGAGAACGGACATGCAGGGATCGCTGGGGGAAAAGATCGGTGAAGGCGCCTTCTCCGAGGCCTACGCCTGGGCGCCCGGTCAGGTCGTGAAGCTGTTTAAGGCCGGCGTCTCTCATCTGCTCGGCCGACACGAGGTACGCATGATCCGCGCCGTGCACGCCGCCGGCGTCCCCGTGCCGGCGGTGTTGGGAGAGGTGACGCTGGACGGGCGCTTCGGCATCGTGCTGGAGCGCCTCGACGGACCGACCCTGCGGCATCTCTCCGCACCGGCGCGGTGACGTTCGAACAGGCGGGCGCGATCATCGCGGCTCTGGCCATGTCTCTTCACAAGACGTCGCCACCGCCGGAGCTCCCCTCCATGCGCGCGTATATGGAGAGCGAGTTGCGGCACGACGACGGCAAGGTCCCGAAGCACGTCGCCACTGACATCCTCACCCTGATCGATCGCCTGTCGACCGGCGGCGGGCTTTGCCATTGCGACCTTAGCCCCGGCAACGTGATCATGACTGCGGAAGGCCCCAAGCTCGTCGACTGGACCTTCGCGATGCGCGGGCCCGCCGCCCTCGATCTTGGGTTCTTGCATGTCATCCTGTCCGAGCTCGGCCCGAAAATAGCCGACAATCCGGAGCGGCCGCGCGCGACCAATGCGGCGGCGCAATCCGAATATGCGCGGCTGGCCGGCATGTCTCTGGCGGAGTTGACGGCGGCAATGGAGCCGTATTTGCCTATCGTCCGCACCTTCGTCGTCCTCGGAAACGTGGTGCCTGCGCTGCGGGAGCAACTGATCCAGCGCATCGAAGCGGGGCTGCGCGCGAAAGACTGAACCGTCCGCAACCTCGATTCCTGTTCGCCGTCTCAAGGCGCTCTCGATCACCGAGCAAATCTCGGCAGCCAGTGGAGCCGTTTGGCACAATCGGGTTGTATCGGGAGGCGGCCCTCGCGCTTGGTACAGCCAAAATCGGCATTCTTGGTCCTGTTTTATAGCCGGGCGCAACGCATCTATTCGCTGACGACCGGCGACCGGAGCGATCCCTATCCATCAGGATGAGTGGGAGCCCCGGTCAATGCGGAGAGCGGAGATTGCGGACACGAAGACACGAGTTCCACACAGCCTGACATTCTGTGGATGCCGGTGCGTCCACGCTCTTTGCATTATTCGCCCAAGAGACAAATGACCGAGGAGATAATTCCCATGAAGGCGATCGTTGTAACGGACCAGGCCGCAGGAAGGGCCGGGATGAAGCTCATGGACCGGCCCGAGCCGCAGGCAGCGATAAACGACGTCGTCGTTCAGGTTCATGCGTCGGGATTTGTACCGACTGAGCTGGCGTGGCCCTCGACCTGGACCGATCGCCTCGAACGTGACCGAACACCGTCGATCCCTGGGCACGAGCTGGCCGGAGTGGTCTCCGCCCTCGGATATGGCACAACGGGACTATCAGTCGGACAGCGGGTGTTCGGCCTCGCGGACTGGTATCGCGACGGCACGCTGGCCGAGTATGTGGCGATCGAGGCACGCAACCTTGCACCGCTGCCGGGCGACGTCGACTTTACGGTAGGTGCGAGTCTGCCGATCTCGGGCCTGACGGCGTGGCAAGGGCTGTTCCAACACGGCCGCCTTCAGGCGGGGCAAAGCGTCCTCGCACACGGCGCGGCCGGCGCAGTCGGATCGATGGTGACGCAACTCGCACGAGAGGCCGGCGCCTACGTCATCGGCTCTGGACGCGCCGCCGACCGTCAGACGGTGCTCGACTTCGGCGCGAAGGAGTTCGTCGACCTCGACAACGATACCCTGAAGGACGTGGGCAAGGTCGATCTGGTCTTCGATGTCATCGGCGGTGACATCCAGAAGCGATCCGCAGCACTGATCCGAGCCGGAGGAACATTGGTGACGATCGTGGGGCCGGCCGAGACGCGGCCCTCCGATGGCCTGGCGGTCGACTTCGTCGTCGAGTCCGATCGAGCCCAACTGAGTGAGATCGTACGGCGGGTGCGGGACGGACGACTGCGGACGAACATCGGCAACGTCTCGACCCTCGATGATGCCGTCGCCGCGTTAAATCCGACCAAGCGACGCAAGGGGAATACGATTATCCACATTCGTCCCTGAGAGACGCACGCCCATTGATGCGCGCGACCGGCCGGCGATCACCAGCAGCTCGGATGCCCGCTGGATTATCCGCCGCGATGGAGACGAAGCATGCGCTTCCGCCCTGCCAGATGCCGTAATGGGCCCTGCTCCGAGGAAGGGGTCATGATGGTGGCTGTCCCCCGATAGATGATGAGACGGGGTCACGACTTGAGTCGGCCCCAAGCATCTAGAGACGGAGGACAGCCGTGGAGAACTATGCCGGAATCGACGTGTCATTGGAACTGTCGAGCGTGTGCGTTGTGGATGCCCAGGGTAAGATCCTGAGAGAGGCGAAGGTCGCAAGCGAACCCGACGCCTTAGTTGAGTTTTTTGAGACGCTCGGCTTTGCAGTGGAGCGGATCGGGCTGGAGGCTGGGCCGCTATCCCAATGGCTGCATGCGGGGCTGAGAAAAGCAGGATTCGAAACGGTTCTGCTGGAAACACGGCACGTAAAGGCCGCATTATCGGCGATGACGGTAAAGACTGATCGCAAGGATGCCCGCGGGATAGCCCAGTTGATCCGGATGGGCTGGTTCCAGCCGGTGCACGCAAAGTCGGTCGGTGCGCAGGAGATCCGGGCACTCCTGATCGCGCGCAAACAGCTTCTCGGGCGACTTATCGATGTGGAATTAAGTATCCGAGGGATTTTGCGTGGCTTCGGGCTGAAGGTTGGCCCGGTGACGCGGAGGAATTTCGAAGCGCGGATCCGAGAGTTGGTTACTGGTCAGGCGACATTAGAGCGCATTGCCGGTGCGATGCTTTCGGCGCGATCTGCCTTGAAGGCAGAGTACGGAAGGCTGCACAAGGCTGTGCTGGCAACTGTGCGTGACGATGCGGTCTGTCGCCGGCTTATGACCGTGCCGGGGGTTGGTCCCTTGGTGGCCATCACCTACAAATCGGCGATTGATGACCCTCATCGCATCGCGAAATCGAAGGCGGCAGGTGCGCTGTTCGGGCTCACGCCAAAGAAGTACCAATCGGGAGAAAAGGACGTCACGGGCGGAATCACGCTGGCCGGTGACGAGATGGTGCGCACGGTATTGTATGAAGCCGCCAACGTTTTGCTATCGCGCATCACGCGGTTCTCAAAACTTAAGCGCTGGGGGATGGACGTCGCCAAGCGGCGAGGCTCGAAGCGCGCAAAAGTTGCCTTGGCACGTAAGCTTGCAGTGATCCTGCATCGGATCTGGGTCGACGGCACAACTTACCGATGGGCTGAAACGGGCCCGATCGCAGCATAGAGCACGAGGAGAAGAGCCGGAATGCAACCGGGCTGAACAGAAGCCCAGTGCCCGAAGTCCCGTCGCCGGGACGGTGGATGCGGTGAAGCCGTTACACGCCCAGTGGCCGTCGTCCGACGAACCACGCGTATCTAGATAGGCTCACCGCTCCCTCTGACAGCATGATGTGGCGGCCAGGCGTTGACCACGGACAGAAGCATGAGCTCGGCGGCGCGACGTTCACCGGGAGGCTTGACATCATCGGGCCCATTACAGAAGGGCGTGTACTCATTAAGCGGCCGCCCGCCAGATGTCCGGTTTACCGCCAACATCGGCCGCAGACCTGAAGGCCTTCGAGGTCGCAGATGGGCCAATGGGAGACGTCACCGACGCCCAAACTTGACTGACGCAACACCGCGGCTAGCGAAGCGGGCGGGACCGGCTGAACAAGAAACCGCTGGGAGTGAACTTTCGGGCTACTGCGAGCGCGCTGGCCTCGCACGTTTCGAGCGCGATCTTCTGGGCCAGCATGACGTCGCCAATCGGAAGATCGCCAACGGGCAGGAAGCACAAGCCGATCTTTGGGCGACCGTTTTCGCCGATCTCGCAGACATTCGCAGCCGCTCCCGCATAGATCCTATAGCGGTTGCCCGTATCGCCGCCGACCACATCGAAATAGCCTGTTTGCGTGAATTGCCGCCGCTGGAGGGGCGAGAGGCAATGCCGCAGCAGCAGCAGCGCGCGTCCTTCGGGAGTGCTCTCGGCGCCGTGTCTAATGAACAGCGCCTTTGCAGCCCTCATCCGTGAGCGTTCACCCGGCCGGGACGGCCTGAACAGCCACACGGCTCAGCGATTCAGCCGCCGACCAGCCTGGGGAAGAAGAGAGTTTCTTCCGCAGTGGGGTCGAACGATCGGATCTGCGACACCTGATTTGAACCGGTCCGGACCGCGGCGGTGAAGCCGACGTTCCTCAGCTCGCGGAATCGCTGCTCCGCCTTGGCTACTTCTCGTGCATCGTTGGCGTCGAAAAAGTGACGGCTGTCGCCGGTACTGTCCATCACGACTTGGATCGGCATGCGGATCCCTCCTTGTTGCTTCATGACTGAATGTTGTCGAAGCTCCGAAACCGGCGCCGGAAGGCGCAACAAAATGGGCCCCAGCTCCCGGGGGGCAATGGGGGAAGAGCTGGGGCCCGACTGAATCACCCACTTGGGGATGGGCATTGGGAAAACTTGGTAACTGACGAGTCGTTCCAAACTGCCGTTCCGCCTACAAATGTTCAGCGGCCTCTGTCGTCCTTGCCGTTGGGACTACCATCGCCGCCGCCGTTACCCCAGCCATTGTTGCCGTGGTGATGGACCGCGCTCGCACCCGATTTAGCAATTGCATCGGACGTGAGGGAGGTGGAGAGCAGCAGCGTTATGGCTGGAGGTGTCACCACCGCGAACTTTCCGCAGGTCTTCAGAAATTCGCGGCGGTCATCGTCTTCGTCGGGCATGGGGTCTCTCCGGAGCTGGCGCAGAGATTAAATACCTTAAATATTATTAAATCAATTGAACCATGTTAATAAGTCCGGTCACAAAGTGCGACAATAAGTTTCGTCCGGCTTCGCACTTTTCGGAACTTCCTCAGGGGCAGCGGACCGAAGCCCTCAAGCGTCGTCAGGTGCGCGGACCCGGCAATCTCCGGTCATCAGTATGCAGGGCGACTATGTTGAGCAGCCTGTGTCGGAGATTTAGTTCGCACTCAGGGACGAGTGGGCGATGTTCCGTGGCTAAGTGACGACTTTGAGCGATGGTTCGTTGGCTCGCTCGAGCAGGCACGTGTCTCGGCGCTGAATTCTTCGGCCATTTTGCGCTCCTAACATGCAGGCGGGAGCGCGGAATTGTCTCTCAGCCACCGACGCCTACGGTTAGACCCTCGGCCGGCGATGCGTATCAATGTGCGAAGTCGCTTCTCATTGCTGGCGCTTCTCGTCCCCTCCTTCTCAGCAGGAGTGAAGGCGAGCGCTTGGAGAGGTTTTAGGAGGAAGCCCACCATCCGTCGGGGAATGGCTCCAGCAAAGTCCGATTGACTTGGTTGTCGTTGTCAGGGGCTGATAGGGCCTGCATTCCAGCTTGGTGGCGCGCGGCGACGGAAGCGGACAGACAGGGCGCCTGGTTCACGAGTTCGAAGGCGGCGCGAAGCAGGATGTGTCAAGCGTAATGGAGGCACACTGCGGGCGCTTCGCTCTGCTTCTTCGACTAGACCTCGAATATATTCCAATTCTGAGAGCTGAGAGGTGAGTTCGCTAAGTCGTTGGGCATAAAGGATTGCGCGAGAGCTTCGCATGAATGTTCTCCCCTGCGCAAAAAACTATCGGGAAAAACCAGCAAATCAATTTAACTATGTTAACGGGCTCGGTCACGAAAGTGCGCCCATAAGTTGCTCCAAGGCTATTCGAGGCTTCGCTACTCCCTCAGGGGCAGCGCGATGCGCTGGAGTCCGCTTTGGGCCCACTAGCGGTCCTCGACTGGCCGCGCTCCGTAGGTCAGCTACGGACCAATCGCGTCGATTTGGCGCTGCGGCGCTCAACGCAGGAACGTCCTCGTAGCTGCCAAGTTAAGCCGCCAAAATCACCTGTGAGGGAGACAAAGTCATGGCCCGCGCAACGGCCCACCCGGATCATCACTGCATCTCGAGCGAAGACATTCAGGGAACCGAGGTGTATGGAGCAGATGGAAAGAATATCGGTGAGATTGATCACCTCATCATCGACAAGGTGTCAGGCCGCGTAGCTTATGCAGTCATGAGCTTCGGCGGATTTGTTGGCTTGGGTCACAGCCACTACCCCATTCCATGGAGCGCTCTGACGTATGATACGTCGATCGAGGGCTTCCGAACCAATATCACAGAGCAACAGCTCAGGGATGCGCCGGAGTTCAGCGATGACTCCTGGCAGGATCGAGATTGGGAAACGCGAACCCACCGGTATTATGGGACACCCACTTACTGGGAAGCGCGAGGTGGCCTATAACGCCAGACGACGCGCCGGAATTTTCCAATCGTGAGTGTCAGCTGAATTGATCGGCGACCCTCGTGGATGCTGTCGGATCGATCTTCCGACCCATACCAGCATTGAGCTTCGCTGGACACCGTCCAGCGAAGTTCAGGCAGTTTTGATTGATGAGCCTTGCAGCGAACAACGCCTGCCGCCCGCATCGGAGGCGGAGGATGTCGCTCATTGGTTTTGCTCAGCTTCTCTCGAGAGTCAGCAATGGGTTCAAGCGGCGCCCAGCGGGCATTACCGTGAAGGTCCGCTTCGCACCAATTACGGAAGTCCCAAATTGGGCGCGGCGCTGGGCACTGATCGGGGCAGCGGTACCACTCCGTTTGATGATGCCGCGCTCCACGAAGTTCGCTCAAGCCGCTGGACGCCTCGCCTACGCCGTCCGCAACACCGGCGCCGGCGGCTGCGACGGCCGGATCAGCGCAAACGCGACCTGGATGATGCCGCCGGCCAGCCCCAGCGCGACGCCGATGCGCCAGGCCATCGTGTACGAGCCGAGCGCGTCGTAGAGCAGCCCGCCTCCGTAGGCACCGAGGAAGCTGCCGATCTGGTGGCTCATGAAGGCGAGGCCCTGGATCATCGCCTGCCAGCGCAGGCCGAACATCTCGGCAACCGCGCCCGCGACCAGCGGTCCGACACCCATCCACAGGAAGCCCATGATTGCGCCGAACAGCAAGGTCGAGGCAGGCGTCGCCGGCAACATGAAGTACCAGGCCAGCGCCAGCGAGCGCAGGACGTAGATGCCGCCGAGCAGCGCCAGCTTGTTCCAGCGCTGGCCGGCCCAGCCGAAGAACAGCGAGCCGAGCACGTTGAAGCCGCCGATCATCCCGAGCGTCTGCGCGCTCAGCATCGGATCGAGGCCGCAGATCGCGAGATAGGACGGCAGGTGCGTGGTGAGGAACACGAGCTGCATGCCGCAGACGAGATAGGCGCAGGTCATCACCACGAAGGACGCATTGCCGAAGGCGGTCTTCGCTGCAATCATCGCCGTGGCATCGACGATCTCGTCAGTCGCGGGCTTCGGCAGCGGGACCGCGTCGACGCGCCCGGCATACCAGGCCGCCGGGATCATCAGCACCGACATCACCACGAAGCCGGCCAGCCCAATGCGCCAGCCAAAGCCCTCGTTGAGCATCTGCCCGATCGGCGCTGACAGCAGCGCGCCGAGCGAGCCCGCGCCGGAGACGATGCCGAGCACGGTGGAACGCACCGTCGCGGGCACCGCGCGCGCCGCCACCGACATCGCGATTGCCGCCGCGGTGCAGGCGAGCGAGGTGCCGATCAGCACGCCGGCGCCGATCATGATGGCGACGAGACCGTTCGCGGTTGCCATCAGCACCAGGCCCGCGATGTACATGAACGAGCCTGCGATCATGATCGGACGGAAGCCGTAGCGCGTGGTCATTGCCCCGGCGAGCGGCTGGAGAAAGCCCCAGGCGAGGTTCTGCACGGCCAGCGCCAGCGTGAAATCGGAGATCGACAGATGGATGTCGTGGGTCAGCGGCTGCATGAAGATGCCGAGGCTCTGTCGCAGCCCCATGCTCAGCGTCAGCATGATCGAGGCGCCGATCAGGATGGGCAATGTCGGGCGCAGGACCTGCAACAGGGGCATTTTTGTCTCCCTCATCGGCGCGGCGCGAGCGCCGTCGTCTGCAATATCAGTTGATTTTGGTTACACAGACCTGTGTACTTAGGCTATGAATAGCGTGCGCAGTCAAGCAAACAGGACATTCACCGCCGCATGGCTCCCCCGCCCGCCCCACAGACGATGAAAGAGCGGATTCTCGAGACCGCCGACAAACTGTTCTATCTTCAGGGCATTCGCGCCATCGGCGTCGACACCATCGCGGCCGAGATCGGCATCTCCAAGCGCACGCTCTACAACCACTTCCCCTCCAAGGACGCGCTGATCGCCGCCTACCTGGAGCGCCGCTTCGTGCAGCCCCGCCCCTCGGACAAGCCGGCGGCCGAGCAGATCCTCGCCACCTTCGATTCGCTGGAGCGCCGCTTCGCCGCAAAAGACTTTCGCGGCTGCCCGTTCGTGAATGCGGTCGCCGAGCTTGGCCCGGCCGACCGCGCCGTGAAGAAGATCGCAATCGCCTTCAAGGAAAGCCGCCGCATCTGGTTTCGCGACCGCCTCAACGAGCTCGGCGTTGCGAACGCGGAGGCGCTCGCAACGCAGCTCGTGCTGCTGGTCGACGGCTCGATCGCGCAGGACCTCGTCCGCGACGACCCCGCAATGGCCCGCGCCGCGAAGGAAGCGGCGACGGTGCTGCTGCGGAATGCGGGGGTGACGGTGGGAGATCAGACTACGGTGAAGCGAGGCAAGCGGCCGGCCCGGCATCCCTGAAGCAGCTGCAACATCAGAACCCGCCGCTCGCCGCAAGAAGTCCGGATCGGAAAGCACGCACCGCAAGGTCCGTTTGCCGTGCTTCACCCTTCGATCTCTTGAAGCGATTGGACTGAGAGGAACCATCGTCATTTCGGCGTAGTTGACCTTCTTTACACCGGAGAAGGTCATGAATCGAAAATCGCTTCTTCTTACAGCCGCACTGTCCTTCGCTGTTGCCGCTCCCGTCTTCGCACAAGGCGGCGGCGGAGGTGGTGGCGGCGGTGCCGGCGGAGGCGCGGGTGGCGCAGCTGCGAGCGGCGGCGCGTCCGGATCATCCGCCAGCTCAGGCGCAGGCACTGGCACGTCTGGCGCCGCCAATGGAGGCCCCTCGGCGCCATCCGGCATGGGCACAAACGGAACCTCAACCGGCGCTCACACCAACAACTCTCCAACCAACCCGAACGTTCAGCCCCCGACGCCGAACGGGAATACTGCGAGCACACCGACCACCACCGGCGCGGGCAACACCGCGTCAGGAGCACAGGCGGGCACGCCAAACGGGACCGACAGGTCCGGTATCACGGCCACCAATGGCGCCAACAGCGACAACAAGGGCCAGATGAGCCCCGCGGAGCAGGCAAGAACGGGGATCAAGACGCTTCCACAGGACCAAACTCCAGGAGCCGTCAGTGCGCCGGGCGTTGGCGTCGGTCATGCGGCGAACGGCTTGCCGATCGGTACGCCCGGTTCGGGGACCAGCAACGTCGATCAGAAGTGACCCGGACTTTCTCCATCCCCACAGGGCCCGCTACGGCGGGCCTTTTCTGTGACGTCCTGAAGGGAGTGGACGAGGCCTAGCGCTGCGAGGGCGAGACATGGAGTAAACTTGGCATCAGGCGGCCCTGCCGATACACTGGTTTCTTTTTGAGGCGTGCCCATGATTAGATTTTCGTCGTTGCTGCCAATTTCATTTCTGATCATCTGCACCCCGGCCACGGCCGACGAGATGAAGATCCAATTCACATTTGGACCTCCGCGGCCCTGCACCACCGTCTTTCCCAATCCCGAAATCAAGATGAAGAGTGTTCCGCCCGGCACGCGCACGATCGTCGTCAAGTTTCGCAGAGAGAAGAACTACGAGATGGGCGGCCAGGAGATCCCATTTCCTTCAGACAACATCGTGAAGCCGGAGAGCTTGCGAACCTGGGGCCCCTGCAATTCCGGCCTGTACACTTATGAGGTCATCGCGAAGTCCAGCACGGGCGCGGCCCTGGCCAAGGCAGAATGGTCGGAGCCCTATCCTCCCTGACCTGAAGGGTGGACGCCCGCTTGTTCGCCGTGGCGTGCCGGATTCCTCGCTAGCGGGATGACAGCAGAGTTTGTGGATGTTGGATGCTAGCAGGATGCTCCTGTTTTGCCCGACGAGTCAAACGGCAATGCTGTGCGCATCAGCCGTTTTGCAGCCGACGTAAGCCATTGATCCGACTAGTGTCGGCTACTGTGCATGGGGTTGTTTTCGCGTTTTTTTACGCGGGCGTGTGCCAGCGGCCTCACGCCGCGTGCGACACCACGCGATTGCGGCCGTCGTGCTTGGCGCGGTACAGGGCGGTATCGGCGCGCTTGAGCACGTCGCCAACCGCCTCGCCCTTCTGCTCCAGCGTGGTCAGGCCGATCGAGATCGTGACCTCGATGCGCTTGGTGCCCTTGTGGATCGCAAAGGGCTCGCCGGCGATCGAGCGGCGCAGGCGCTCGGCGACCATGCCCGCGACGTGGAGATCGGTCTCCGGCATCACGATGACGAATTCCTCGCCGCCGTAGCGACAGGCAAGGTCGATGCCGCGGATCGACTTGCGCACCCGCACGGCGAATTCGCGCAGCACGTCGTCGCCGGCGTCGTGGCCGTAATTGTCGTTGATCGATTTGAAGTAGTCGATGTCCAGGATCATCAGCGCCAGCGGCTTGCCGCGCGTTGCGGCCTGCTCGGCCAGCGTCGCGAGATGGCTCTCCATGTAGCGGCGATTGTGGAGCCCCGTGAGCGCGTCGGTGATCGCCATCTCGATCGAATTCTGCACGTTGTCGCGCAAATGGTCGGTGTAGCGGCGGCGGCGGATCTGGGTGCGGGCGCGCGCCAGCAGCTCGATCTTGTCGATGGGACGCAGCAGATAGTCGTTGACGCCGATCTCGAGCCCGCGCAGCAGCCGCGTCGCGTTCTCGGGGTCGGCGATCGCCAGGATCGGCACATGCCGCGTTCGCTCCAGCGAGCGCGCCTGGCTGCACAGCCGCAGGCCGTCGAAATTGTTGAGGTCGAGCGAGACGATCAGCAGATCGTAATTGCCCTCGGCGGCGTGGAACAGCGCCTCCGTCGGGTTCGGCTCGACGTCGATGGTGTGCTCGGCGGCGAGGATCGTCGCCAGCCGCTCATAGGAGGACTGGCGGTCGTCGACCAGCAGGATACGGCCGCCCTTGCCGGTGTCGGAGATCGCACTGCGCTCGGGCGCCTGCATGCCGATCTCGAGCGAGGTAATGGCGCGCATGCGCAGCTCGTCCGTCATCATCTTCAGCCGGGTCAGCGAGCGCACGCGCGCGATCAGCACGACATCGGAGACGGGTTTTGTCAGGAAATCGTCGGCGCCCGCTTCCAGCCCGCGGTTGCGGTCGGACGGGCTGTCGAGCGCGGTGACCATCACGACGGGAATGTGATGCGTGGCCGGATCGGTCTTGAGCCGGCGGCAGACCTCGAAACCGTCCATGTCCGGCATCATGACGTCGAGCAGGATGATGTCGCATTCGGCGCGGGCGCAGATCGCCAGCGCCTCGGTGCCGTTCGCGGCGGTCATCACGTCGAAATATTCGGCGGACAGGCGGGCTTCGAGCAGCTTGACGTTGGCAGGGACGTCATCGACGACGAGAATACGCGCGGACACTGTGAACTCACTTCCTATCCGATGAAACGTCGGACCGTCTCAATGAATTTGCCGACCGAGATCGGCTTGGACAAATAGGCCTCGCAGCCGCCCTCGCGGATGCGCTCTTCGTCGCCCTTCATCGCGAACGCCGTGACGGCGACGACGGGAATGCTGCGCAGCTCCGGATCGTCCTTGATCCAGCGCGTCACCTCCAGGCCCGAGACCTGCGGCAATTGGATATCCATCAGCACGAGGTCGGGCCGCATCTTGCGAACGAGGTCGAGCGCCTCGTAGCCGTTGCTGGTGCCGGTGGTCTGGTAGCCGTGCGCCTCCAACAGGTCGCGGAAGAGCTTCATGTTGAGCTCGTTGTCTTCCACGATCAGGACGGTCTTAGCCATCCCGCCCTCCTGATTGGTCCGCAGACCGATGCATGTGACGCCTCAGGCGCCGGTCGCCGGCGCTTCGAAAACTGGATTCAAACTAGCCTCGAATTCGCTTGAGTTTCGTTAAACCCGAGGGCCGACTTTCTGCGATGTGGTTTCCAGTTGCTTGTCGGGGGTCGCAAGACTTGGGTAAGGGACTGGGCAAGAGACTTGGAAACGAGACTCGGGCATGGTGGCCCCAAAGTAGACACCGAAAGTTAACGGAAAGGCAAACCGGCCACGTGAAAAAGCCTGTTCACAACCCGCGCGAAGTCGCTGAAATCGTTGCGCTTCAGGCGCTGTCTTTCGTCGCGGGCGAACCCGAGCGGCTGGGCCTGTTCCTGGCCGAGACAGGGGTCGGCCCGGAGATGCTGCGCAATGCCGCCTCGGACCCCAATTTCCTGCTGAGCGTGCTCGATTTCGTGATGCGCGACGACGCCACCGTGAAGGCTTTTGCCAGCACGGCGGAACTGCATCCGACCAACGTTGCCGCAGCGCGGCAGGTTCTCGGCGACGCGCTCGGCGACCCCAATTGGGAGCGCGACGTGCCGTGACCTCCTTGGAGACGGCCGGGCCCCGCTGCTTCTGCCGGGATTGTTCGGCCGATCTGGATATGGGCGTGCGGCGCTGTTCCGCCTGCGGTTCCCCCCGCCTCGCCCGCCACCGCGCGCTCGCAAGCCTGACCATCGCCCATATCGACTGCGACGCCTTCTACGCGACCGTCGAGAAGCGCGACAATCCCGACATCGCCGACAAGCCCGTGATCATCGGCGGGGGCAAGCGCGGCGTGGTGTCGGCCGCCTGCTACATCGCCCGCACCTACGGCGTGCGGTCGGCCATGCCGATGTACAAGGCGTTGGAAGCCTGCCCGCATGCAGCCGTGATCCCGCCGAACATGGCGAAATATGTCCGGGTCGGGCGCGAGGTGCGCCAGGCCATGCAAGCGCTGACGCCGCTGGTCGAGCCGCTTTCGATCGACGAGGCGTTCCTCGATCTCTCCGGCACCGAGCGGGTGCACGGCATGATCCCGGCCAAGGTGCTGGCGCGGTTCGCACGCAACATCGAGCGCGACATCGGCATCAGCGTCTCGGTCGGCCTCTCCTGCAACAAGTTCCTGGCGAAGATCGCCTCCGACCTGGACAAGCCGCGCGGGTTTGCTGCGCTCGACCAGGACGAAGCGCGCCTGATGCTGGCGGAGAAGCCGGTCGGTTTCATTTTCGGCGTTGGACCCGCGACGCAGGAGCGTCTGGTGCAACGCGGCTTCCGCATCATCGCGGACCTGCAGAAGGCCGACGAGATCGAGGTGATGCGGCAGTTTCCGAGTGACGGCCGCAGGCTGTGGCGACTCGCGCGCGGCATCGACGACCGCCGCGTCGAGCCCGATCGGGGCGCCAAGACGATTTCGAGCGAGACGACGTTCGAGACCGACATCCGGGACTTCGCGACGCTGGAGAAGATTTTGTGGCGGCTGTGCGAAAAGACGTCGTCTCGCCTTAAGAGCAGCGAGCTCGCCGGACTGACCGTCACGTTGAAGCTGAAGACCGCCGATTTCCGCCAGCGCACCCGCTCGCAGTCGATCACGGCCCCGACGCAGCTTGCCGCGAAGATCTTCTCGATCTGCCGCGAGATGCTGGCGAAAGAGATCGACGGCACCGCCTTCCGCCTGATGGGCGCCGGCGTCAGCGCCCTGCGCGAGGGTTCAGTCGCCGACGACACCGACATGCTCGACCGCCGCGCCGCCCATGCCGAGCGCGCGGTGGACAGCTTGCGCAAGAAATTCGGCAGCGCCGCAGTGATCCGCGGCATCGCGTATGAGGGGCCGGAAAAGGCGCAGGAGTGATGACAGGCGAATGCGACCTCCACGCACTGCTGAGACACATGAAGCCGGAGATGCGGCCGGGCATCTTCGTGTTCTGCACGATCCCGACGAACGAGCCAGTTCCCGCAGCGCTCAGTCCACTGCTGACGTTTTGCGAGCAGGAAGGAACGACGCTGGTGCTCCTGCGCGAAGAGGCCGAAGCGGCAGGACTACGCCACGCATTTGCATCGTGCCTGATCACCCTGACGGTTCACTCCGCACTCGATGCGGTCGGCTTCCTGGCGGCGATCACGGCACGTCTCGCCGCAGCCGGCATCAGCGTGAACGCCGTTTCGGCGTTCCACCACGATCATTTGTTTGTGCCGGCAGACAGGGCTGACGACGCGATGGTTCTTCTGCGAGAGATGTCCAACGCAACACACTTGTAGCGAAAGATCTCAATCCGCGACAGCCACCGCCTCGATCTCGATCATCCATTCCGGCGCGGCGAGCGCCGAGACGCCGACCAGCGTGCTCGCCGGCGGCTCCATGCCTTCGAAGAAGGCCGAGCGGGCCTTGCCGATGATCGGGCGCAGCTCCGGCTTGTAGTTCACGACGAAGGTCGTGATCTTCACGATATTGGCGTAGCTCGCGCCGGCTGCTTTCAGCGCGTGCCCGAGATTCTGCATCACCTGCGTGGTCTGCGCGGCGATGTCGCCCTCGCCGACGATCCGCCCCTCCTCATCCACCGACACCTGGCCGGAGATGTAAATCGTCCGCGCCCCCGTGGCGGTGACGACATGCGAATAGGCGGGATTGTGATGCAGGCCGCTGGGACGGAGATGATCGAGCTTGGGCATGACGAGCCTCCCGGATGTTTGTGGTTGGGAGGAGCGTAGCCAGAGACCGCGTTGCAGGCCAGCCCTCAATTGCAGGGCTTGCTGTCCTTCGCGTCGAACTTGCCCATCGCGCCCGAAATCACAAAATCGTTGTAATCGAGCACAAGCTGGCGCGAGACGCCGTTCTCGTAGAGCTCGAACGCCATCGCATAGACCGGCGTCTGCTCGCCTTCCTTCTGCTGGGCCTCACGATCGAAATAGCTGACGGTGACGGGCCAGCGCTTGAGGGACTTCATGTGCTCGTCGGACGTCGAGGGATCGGGCGAGCCTTCGCGTTCGGCGGGGATCGGCTGGCCGATCACGGTCAGCGTGTTGTAGACCTTTTGGCCATCGTCGGAGCCGTCATAGACGGAGAGTTCGAGCAGCGACTTGCCGTCCTTGGCGGCGGCAATGATGCGCTGGATCTGTTCGGTCGGGAATACGATCTTGCCGTCGAGCGTAAAGCTCTTCGGGGCCGGCAGCTTCAGCTTGACGTTGATGTGGTCGCCGTCGCGCTCAGCCGAGCCGTCGACCCGGCCGGCATCCGCCTCGTTCATCCGCGTCTCGATCTTGAAGCGGTAGCTTTTGCCGCCGGCGTCCTCCCAGGAATTGGAGCGGAGGTCGCTGAGCGTGACCTTGCCCTCGCCGCTGTCGAGCTCGGAAACCTGGCGGAATTCGGAGGTGTAGCCCTCGCACGAACTTCCGGTGAAATTGTAGAGGATGCGGCCGCGCGCGCTGTTGATCGAATTCGAGCGCGATTTCACCAGGCTCAGATCATAGAGCGCCTGATGCGCGAGAAACGGACCGTTCGCGGCCAACGCCCCACCTCCGGGGCCGAGAGCGGCCGCCGCGAGCGCCGTCACACCGAGCGAAGTCCGGAAAAGGTGCAGCATGTCTGGTTCCTGAGGAAAGCGCAGATTCGACATTTTAATGACCGTTCCATTGCGTCGCAACTGAGGCCGTTTCACGTAAAGTTGCGGCCTTTGCATTGAACCTCCTGCCCTGCCTCAACAAAATGCCACCCCGACGGTTGCTTGCATGTGGCGGCACGATGGGCGAAACAGGGCCCGCCCGGCCTGCAAGGGATGCGCCGGGGCGGATGGATTTTTGGACAACGAGGTCGGACATGGCGGGCACGGTCGAGCAGAAGCTGGCGGAACAGGGCATCAAGCTGCACGAGGCCCCCACCCCCGTGGCAAACTACGTGCCGTTCGTGCGCACCGGTAATCTGCTGTTCGTCTCCGGCCAGGTTTGCTTCGATCCCGCCGGCAAGCTGATCGCCAAGGGCAAGCTCGGCGCCGGCGTGACCATCGAAGACGGCGCCGCGGCCGCCCGCGGCTGCGCCGTCAATCTGCTGGCCCAGGTCAAGGCGGCGCTGGGCGACCTCGACAAGGTCGTGCGCGTGGTGCGCCTCGGCGGCTTCATCAACTCCGCGCCGGACTTCCTGGACGGGCCGAAGGTCCTCAACGGCGCCTCCGACCTGATGGTCGCCGCCTTCGGTGACAAGGGCCGTCATGCCCGCACCACTGTCGGCGTCGCCTCCCTGCCCGCGGATGCGGCGGTCGAGGTCGAAGGCGTGTTTGAGGTCGCCTGAGGCGAATGCGCGCTCCTGATTGGCTGACAGCCCGCCCGGTCGCCCATCGTGGCCTGCACGACATTTCCCGCGGCATCGTCGAGAACATGCCGGGCGCGGTGCAGGCTGCAATTGCGGGCAATTTCTCCATCGAGGTCGACATCCAGCTCTCCGCCGACGGCGAGGCCATGGTGCATCACGACCATGCGCTCGGCCGCCTGACCGAGGCCACCGGCCCGCTGGTCGAGAAAACCGCCACTGAACTGAAGGCGCTCACGTTCAAGGACACGGCCGAGCGGATGATGTCGCTCAGCGACCTCTGCGCCCTTGTTGGCGGCCGCGTGCCGCTGGTGATCGAGGTTAAGAGCCGTTTTGACCGC
The DNA here is from genome assembly GCF_032917965.1 of Bradyrhizobium sp. BWC-3-1. Lineage (NCBI taxonomy): Bacteria > Pseudomonadati > Pseudomonadota > Alphaproteobacteria > Hyphomicrobiales > Nitrobacteraceae > Bradyrhizobium > Bradyrhizobium sp. BWC-3-1. Next base: position 4,118,113 of record NZ_CP136625.1, on the reverse strand, counting down.
GACCGCAAGCTGGTGAAGCGGATGGCCGAGGTGCTCGCGTCCTATGATGGCCCAGCGGTCGGCATGTCGTTCGACCCGGACCAGGTGCTGGCGCTGCGCGAGCTGCTGCCATCCCGCCCCCGCGGCATCGTCGCGCAACGGAGCTATCAGGACGACTACTGGGCTCACCTGACGCAGCAGCAGCGCGACAGCATGCTGTACCTGCGCCATGGCTTTCAGACCCAGCCGCAGTTCGTCGCCTTTAGGGTCGACGACCTGCCCGCCCCCGCCCCCTGGATCGCCCGCAATGTGTTCGGCTGCGCTCTACTGGGCTGGACCGTGCGTACGACCGAGCAGCGGACGCGGGTCGCGCAATATGCGGATCAGATGATCTTCGAGGGCTTCGTACCCTAGGCTTGATGTTTCCCACTCTTGAAGTCGCTGCTGCAATGCACGATCTTGGGCACGATGGCACCATCCGAAATCACCCTTGAGGCCGTACCTTCCATTGGCGAAGTATCGCCGGACGACTGGGACGCCTGCGCCAATCCCGGCGGCAAGTCTTGTAATGGGCATGGCAAGGGAACCTCATCCGGACTTCCAGGGGATTCCCTCGGCCTCTCAAAGCCCGGCTATAACCCCTTCGTCTCCCACGCGTTTTTATCGGCCGTTGAGAAATCGGGTTCGGCCACGATCCGCACCGGCTGGGGACCGCGGCATCTCGTGGCCAAGGTCGACGGTCGCGTCGCCGCCGTCGTGCCCTGCTATCTGAAATCGCACTCGCAAGGCGAATATGTCTTCGACCGCGGCTGGGCCGATGCCTATGAGCGCGCCGGCGGGCGGTACTATCCGAAGCTGCAGGTTTCGGTTCCGTTCACGCCGGCGACGGGACCGCGGCTGCTGGTCCGCGACGGCGTTGACCGCGAGCACATCATGGTAGCGCTGGCGAGCGGGTTGGTGGCGCTGTGCGGTGTCAGCAAGGCTTCCTCGGTGCACGTCACTTTCGCCCGCGAGGCGGAGTGGAAGCTGCTCGCCGAGCACGGCTTCCTCCAGCGCACCGACCAGCAGTTCCATTGGCACAACGAAGGCTTTGCGAGTTTCGACGATTTCCTGGCGACGCTGAACTCCCGGCACCGCAAATCGATCAAGCGCGAACGGCGCGATGCGCTGGCTGCCGGGGTCACCATCCACTGCCTCACGGGCAAGGAGATCACCGAGGAGGCCTGGGATGCGTTTTTCACGTTCTACATGGAGACCGGCTCGCGCAAATGGGGCCGGCCTTATCTGACGCGGGAATTCTTCTCGCTGATCGGCGAAACCATGAGCCAGGACGTGCTGCTGGTCATGGCACGCCGCAACGATCGCTGGATCGCGGGCGCGATCAACTTCATCGGCTCGGACACGCTGTTCGGCCGCAACTGGGGTGCGGTCGAGCATCATCCCTTCCTGCATTTCGAGGTCTGCTATTACCAGGCGATCGACTTCGCCATCAAACGCGGTTTGGCGAATGTCGAAGCCGGCGCGCAGGGCGAGCACAAGATCGCACGCGGCTACCTGCCGCGGACCACCCACTCCGCTCACTTCATCGCTGATCCGGGCTTGCGCCGCGCCATCGACGATTACCTCAAGCGCGAGCGCGCCTATGTTGCAGAAGCCGGACGGGAGCTGGCCGAGCTCGGCCCGTTCCGCAAAGGCGCCGACGAGGCGCCTTGACGGTTCGTTGCGGCTGGTGACAGTAAGCGCAAAATTCCAGGGAGCCGCCGCCATGACCGCCTACGACCCCGACAACATCTTCGCGAAGATCCTCCGCGGTGAATTCCCCTGCCACAAGGTTTACGAGGATGAGCACGTGCTCGCCTTTCTCGACATCATGCCGCGGGTACCGGGCCACACGCTGGTGATTCCAAAAGCTCCTGCCCGCAACATCCTCGACATCAAGCCGGACGACTACGCCCACGTCGCCCGCGGCGCACACAAAATCGCTGCCGCAGCGATGACGGCGTTCAAGGCCGACGGCATCACCGTGCAGCAGTTCAACGAGGCGGCCGGCGGACAGGTGGTGTTTCATCTCCACATGCACGTGATGCCGCGCCACGACGGCGTGGCGATGCTTCCGCCCGCCAGCCGCAAGGAAGACGTCAAGGTGCTGGAAGAGAACGCGACCAAGCTGATCGCGGCGTTGAAGGCGGGCTGACGCTCTCCACTCGTCATTCCGAGCGCAGCGAAGCAATCCAGACTGCCTCCGCGGCTACAGTCTGGATTGCTTCGTCGCAAGAGCTCCTCGAAATGACGGAGGAGACACTTCACTCCGTCTGAAAATCTCCCGGCTGCGGGGCGGCCAGCGGCGTGAACTCGCAACGATCTGGTTTGATGTCGATCAGCGGCGTGTTGTCGAGGCAATCGAGCCCGCGCACCAGAATCGCGTTGCCTTCGATGCCGACCAGCTTCACGATCGACGTGCCGATCGGATTAGGGCGCACCGGCGAGCGCAGCGAAAACGTGCCGCGGGTCTTCTCGTTGTTCTTAGGGCTTTGCAGGACGATGTCGCGGCGCGACTTGTCGAGCCAGTAAAGCACTTCGAGATTGCTGTAGAAATCGACGCCCTTGATCGCCGGCACGAACGGCTCGAAGATCTCGAGCCGACATATCGGGCCGTCTGTCCGGCCCTGCCGCGGGGTCTCCATCCGCGAGCTCCAGGGCGTGCGGATGCGGCCGATGAAGACGAGGCCGGCATCTTGCGTCGGCGGCAGCTCGATGGAGACTTCACCCTCGCGGAGCTGGTTTTCGCGAACCATATGTCCAATTCCCTGCTGTTCGCCGGCGGTTTTAGCCCAACCACCACTTGCCGGCCAGCATGAAGACTTCGCCCGCGACCACGCCCGCGAAGATCGAGCGGCGGGCCAGCAGGAAGACGACGAGGCCGGCGCCGACCGCACCGTAGCGCAGGGCGTCCGGCACGCTCGCAAGCGCCCCGGGGGGCTCGACCACGATCTGGGCGATGACGCCGGCCAGGATCGCCGTGGCGACCGCCCGTACCCAGACCAGAAGCTCGGAGCCCTCGTCGATGCCGCCGCCGAACCACAGGCCCAGCATGCGCCATATCTGGTTGGGAACAACGCCGGCGACGAACAGCACCGCCAGCGCGTGCCAGTCGCCGATGAGCTGCGCAAAGCTCATGCGCGCACCTCCCGCCACCAATGCACGCCATAGGCAATCGTGCCAGCCCGAGGCCGCTGACGAGGATGTCGAGGCCGGAGTTCATCTTCGCGGCCAGCGGATACAGCAATATGCCCAGCGCGAGGGCGACGACATCGGCGACCTCGCGGCTGTTGCGTGCGGTCGAGAACAGGAAGGACAGCGGCGTCAGCAAAAGGATCGCCGCGCCAAGCGTCTGGGTCAGATTCGCGGCAAGGAAATAGCCGACCGTGTTGGCGGTGAGACAAACCGAGACAAGACCGAAGCCAAGTCCGTTGACGAAGGCGATCCGGCGTTCACGCGGTACCTGCGGCAGGAAGCGATGGCATTCGACCCACAGTGTCACCGCGGTGAGATGCGCCGCGAAAAACAGCTCGCGCCGTTTCGTCGTCGGCGTGCGCATCAACGGCAGCACCGAGACCACCATCGGAAACAGCCGGATCGCACTGACGGTGACCGCGATCGCGGACTGGACGATCGTCGCGCCGGAGCCAAGCGTGGTGATCAGGATGATCTGCGCCGGACCTGCCCAGACGAACAGCGTCGAGCAGAGCGCCCAGAGCAGGCTGAAATGTGTGTCGTGGGCGAGCGCGCCGATGCCGAGATAGGTCACGAACAGCACGAGCGTGAGGATGGTCTGCGTGATCGAGCGCAGCCCCCACGCAAAGGCGCGCCAGGGACTTCGCCATTGAGGTGAATCGAGCGGAGGAAGCGCCACGGGGAGTCTTGGCCGGATGAGGAATCGTGCCCGCATAACGGGCAATGCGGCGCCTCGCGTCAAGAAAGCGCACGGCGGGGCTGGCATGCACGCTGGGACAGATGCCCTACCCGCTCACACCGCGATTCTTCAGCACGAAGCACGCCCCGCCGGCCTTGCGAATGCGACCGCAGAGTTCATCCGCCTCGCTCCGCGTATCGGCGCCGATGCGCACCTGGTAGAAGGCGCGCGTGCCGCGGCTGCGCATCACCGAGCTGAGCAGGCTCGGATCACGTTCGCCGATCACGGCGCTCAGCCGCGTGACCGCGCGGGAGTACATCGCCAGCGCGCGGTTGCGGTCAAAGCCCGCGGCGAGCTGCACGCCCCAGACCTTTGCAGCCGCAAGCTCCACATGCTGCTCGAGCTCGGCGACGAAGGCATTCGGCGCGCGCTTCAAAAGCGCCATCAGATCGCGGCAGCTCGTCGGCGGCACGCTGGGCGGCCCCTTGCCGGTCGCGCCTGCCTTGGCCCACGCATCGACGCTCGTGCCGGTGATCGCAAGAACGTAATTGCGGGTCTGCTCGGGCATGCCGCCGGTGCCGGCGAGCCATTCCTGCACCCGGCGCGGCCCGGCATTGTAGGCGGCCGCCGCCAGCCCGAGATTGCCGAACTGGTTGCGCAGCTCGTTCAGGAATTCCGCCGACTTCGGCAGCGCCTGCACCGGATTGAAGGGATTGAGCAGCCCGCGCTCGCTCGCGGTGCCCGGCATGAATTGCGCGATCCCCTGCGCCCGCTCGCCGCTGCGCGTCACCGGCCCGACCGCATCGGTCTGGAAGCGGCTTTCCTGCCAGATCACGCGGGCGAAGAACTCCAGCGGAAGATTGGCATCGCGCGCCGCGGCCTCGATGATCAGGCAGATCGACTCCCGCGTGTCGCTCTCCCGCGCACCGGGCTTCTCCGGCTGCACAGCGAGTTCTTCGACGCTGGGGATGGCAACGTCGGTCTTGGCGGGCGAACTGTCCCATGCCGCGGCCTGGGTCGACGAGACAAGCAGCGCGGAGATGATGCACATCGCAATCTGCACCCATCGCGCGCAGGCACGGCGGTGGCGCGCCTCGGCGCGGCATGCGACAGTGTGATCAACAATGTTGTGGCATCGTGCCATGGTTCGACGGGTCGCCAATATCATGCTGCCTGACCTGCTTCTCCCAATGCGTTACCCCGCCAAACGGATCCGCGCGATCCTTGGCCTCGCAGCGCTCATCCTGAGCGTCGCGCCAGCCGCCGCGCAGGTGACGTCTCAAGTCGCGTCTCAAGTCAATTGGCGGATGACCACGGAATACCCTGAGAATAACATCTCCGGGATTGGGCTGGCGACTTTCGCCAGCCGCGTCTCCGACCGTACCCACGGCTTCGTGACCGTGACTAACGCCTTCGACAACCAGCTCAAGATCAACTCGGGCGAGATGCCGCGCGCGGCGCTGGACGGCCGGATCGCGGGCGGCGATGCCTTCGCGGGCGCGCTCTCGAGCCTCGACCCTGTGCTCGGATTGTCCACCCTGCCTTTTCTCGTGCAATCGGTGGATCTCGCCCGGGCCACCAATCTGCGGGCGCGACCGCTCTATGAGAAGGCGCTGGCTGCGCGCGGCCTCAAGCTGCTCTATGTGACGATCTGGCCGGCCACGGGCCTCTGGTCGGAGCAGTCGCTCGACGGTGCTGACGACCTGCCGAAACTGAATCTGCGAACCTACGATGCCAATTCCACCGAGGTCATGCGCGCAGCCGGCGCGAACGCGCAATTCCTGCCGATGGATGCGGCGCTCGCCGGACTGAGGGAACACCGGCTGAATGCCTTCCTCACCTCCGGCGACGGCGGCGCGGGACGCAAATTGTGGGACTTCCTGCCGCATTTCACGGCCATCAACTACGCGATGCCAATCTCGATCGCCTTCGTCCGCAGCGACGCCTTTGCCGAACTGTCCGAACCGATGCAGCGCGAGGTGCTGGCGGCGGCGGCCGAGACTGAGCAGAGCCAGCTGGCGCTATTGAGCCACCGCACCATCGAGAACTATGCGCGCATGCGCGACAATGGCGTCCATATCGCCGAGCCGGCGCCTGCGTCCGTTGTCACGGAGCTGCGGAAGGCAGCAACGGGCGCGATCACCGCCTGGGAAACCCGGGCAGGCGCGGAGGCGACCGCCATCGTTGAATGGACGAGACAGCAATGAGGGAGCGGTAGCGGCGCTCCGCTGGTCTCGCTGCCTACCGCCTTAGTTTTTGACCGCAACCGGGATTTCGCCCCGGATGGCGCGGTCGAGGGCATCAATCAGCGCCTGGATCTCGATAAACTTGTTGCGCGCTCGCTCGGCCGTGTCGCGCACAAAGGGGGCGGCCAGCACTTTCGCATGCGCGTCCCTGTCCTCGATCATGCGCTCACGGGCCTTCTTCAGGGTTTCAAGTCGCTCGCTCATCCGGCCTCTCCTGAAAAAATCGTCTCGATCCCTCGTCCGGACTCGTTGATCGACGAGCGCGGCGAACGAGCAACCCTCAACAGCCGCGGCAGATGTTCTTCAGCTTCGCCGCGGTTCTGGCCTCTTCCGCCACGAACGGGTCCTTGTAGGCAGCACGGGACCCATCGCCTTCCGCAGCAGCGGGCTTTTTTTCCTTCGGAGGAAACGCAGCATCGTAGCAGGCGAGACGTCCGCTCGTGCTTTCGATCGCCCGGCAGTCCGGTCCTGCCGCGACAGCGCCTTGCGACAGTGTGCCAAGTATCAATGTGCCAAGCATCAATGCGACGAGAAGCGCTCTCCGGCGGATCCAGTCGACCAGACGAAATCGAGTCATGCACGCTCCTGCTCAGTCGGCGGGAGCGCTGGTGACCCTCAGTCACCGGTCGATGCCAATGGAAAGGCGGTGATGGCGCGACTCTACGCTTCCCTCCCGCGAATAGCGAGCTTTAAGGGATACGCGGTATCGGGAAGGCGATTTTCGGCGTGACAATGGTTGCGCGTTTGCCTTGGCCCCCGGCCTCGTTTAGGTCTGGCAACAGGCGGCGGTATCAACACAGGCGCGACAATATGGTGACCATTTATTTCGATCTCGACGGCACGCTGACCGACCCGAAGCCCGGGATCACGCGCTCGATCCAGTACGCCCTGGAGCGGCTCAACGTTGCGGTTCCGAGCGAGGACGAGCTGACCTGGTGCATCGGGCCGCCGCTGCATGCCAGCCTGCAAAAGCTCACGGGCAGCGCGGAACTCGCCGACCGGGCGCTGCTGCTCTATCGCGAGCGCTTCAGCGACGTCGGCCTGTTCGAGAACGAAGCCTATGCCGGTATCGTGGACACGCTGACAACGCTTGCCGCGACAACACCGCGCATGTTCGTGGCGACCAGCAAGCCCGCGGTCTACGCCACCCGTATCGTCGAGCATTTTGGCCTGAAACCGTATTTCGAGCGGGTGTTCGGCTCCGAACTCGACGGCACGCGCGTCGACAAGCGCGACCTGCTGCGCTACGCGCTCGACGAAGCCAGGGTCGATCCCGCCAGCGCGATCATGATCGGCGACCGCAGCCATGACGTGGTCGGCGCCCGCACCAACGGCATGACCGCGATCGGCGTGCTCTATGGCTACGGCAGCGAGACCGAGCTGCGGGACGCCGGCGCGCATCACATCTGCGCCACGCATCCCGAGCTGCTCGGCCATTGCGTGATCTAACTCTATCAAGCGGCGACGGTCTCCACCGCCGCCAGCATGCCGGTCTTGGCGTGACAGTTCAGGTACTCGAAGAACTGCTCGTCGGCAGCAGCCACGGTGACCTCGTGGTAGAGCCGCAGTTTTGCCGAGGGGCCGAGCGTCGACAGGTACTTCATCGCGGCGCCGAATATCCTGACGTGGGTCGGATGCGATTCCGCCCACCGCTCCAGCGCCGCCAGGCTCTTCCACCAGCTTTGACCGTAGGACTTTTCACTCGCGTCCCCGCCGGCTGCAAGCACGCGCATGTAACGGTTGGCGTAACAGCCGATGCCAAGGCCGTCATCGCGCAAGAAATCCATGCCCTCGCGCAACACCGGTTCGACGTCGTCGAGATAGAGCTTTCGTTCCGAGGTCTCGGTATCGCTCCAATCCTGGCCTGATCGGATCAGACAGAGATTGTCGTGCGCCTTCACGCGCAGCCGCGCGCCGTCGCGGATCAGCTCGGGATTGCCGCCCGGCGACATCGGATCGGTCTGTGACAGCGGGATGCGGTCGCGCATGCCGCCCCAATAGGCGTGCTCCTGCACCTCGCCGCTCATGCCGCCGGAGATTGCGGCGACGCCCTCGGGCCGGCCGAGCGAGGAAAACAGCGTCTCGTGCCGCGCCACCGTGGGGCGCAGCACCTCGATGAACGTGCCGATGCCCTCGGGCTGCGCTCCGGTCCAGGCCTCGCGCGCCGATGCAAACCATTTGTCGAACCGCGCAATGTCGTCCCAATAGGCCACCGAGACGACGTTCTCGTAGCCTGCCTGATCAACATATTGCGCCCGGTCCCAATGCGAAGGACCGCCTTCCGCGGCAAACCGCGCCGCGATTTCGGCGAGAGCGTCCGTTGCAGCAGCTGCCGCCGTGCCGCGATACTGAAGGCCGAAATAGGCCATCACGACCCGGTTCACGGAAGGCTTATAGCGCGCCACGAAGGACGGGTATGGCGGCTGGTAATCGTCCGGCACGCGCTTGTGGCGCGTGCGCGGCGTCTCGAGATGCAGAGGAATTGCGGATTCCATGATCGTGCCTCCCTCGATTGCGGCGATCAGCTCGCCGCCGCGGCAATGTCCGTGGGCTCGACGGTGTCGACCGGCAGCGCAAACTGCTCGACGCGCTGGTATCGCTTCTTGTTGAGCAGGAGCCGGGTCACGTCGGGGCGCGAATAGTGCCCGGCTGGATCAGCGGCGTTCTTGGCGACGCCGATGGCGCCAAGATCGATCTCGGCGATCAAGAGGCCCTCCTGGTCCGGCGCGAGCTTATCGCCGATCTGGCTGCCATCGGGGCCGTAGATCGCAGCGAAGCCGCCGCCGGCATGCAGCAGCGCGTGCTTGTCCGGCCGATCACAGAGCTCGTCGATCATGGCTTGCGAGACCGTCGCGCAAGGCGCGAGCACGAAGCAGGAGCCCTCGACCGCATAGACGCGCGAGGCGGCGTTGTTCACCTCGGCGCCGAGCGCCGGCGCGAAAGGATCGTAGAGCGAAAAGCTCGGCCAGGCCGCGACATGGACCTGCTCATTCTGGGCATACATGGCGTATTTCGACAGCGGCTGGAGATGCTCCCAGCAGCACAGGGCGCCGATGCGGCCGATGTCGGACCGCGCGTGCACGGCGAGATCGCTGCCGTCGCCCTCGCCATAGACCGTGCGCTCGGCATGGGTCGGCCGCAACTTGCGGCGCTTTGCAATGGTCTCGCCATCGGGCCCGATCAGCCATTGCGCCAGATAGAGACTGCCGCCGTCGCGCTCGGACAGACCGAGCACGGCAGTGAGCTTGGCCTTGCGCACGGCGTCGCGCAGCCGCTCGGCCTGCAGACTGTCATAGGACAGCGAATTGTCGAAATAGCGCTGCACGAAGCCACGACCGATCGCCCAGGCCGGCGAATCCATCCAGATGTGCCAGGGGTAGCCGGGGATGAAGGCTTCCGGAAAAGCGATCAGCTTGGCGCCCTTCTCGGCGGCGTCCCTGATCAGGGCGATCGACTTGTCGATCGAGGCGTCGAGATCGAGCCAGGCGGGCGCCGCCTGCACCACCGCGACCTTGTATTTCGGATGTTCGATGCCCATTCCCGCCTCCCTTGCCGGTTGATCGGAAGCCAGGTCCGATGCAGTCTATTTGACCAAGCCGGGCGGCGGGCGCTCGACCGCGGCGGAACAAAAACTCGACCGGACGGGATTCACCGACCCGGTACGGGATTTGCCTTCGTCAGTCGGGACCAGCGCCGACACGCGATTTTGCGGGATGTGAAAGGGAGGCTCTGCAGATGCCAATCCAGTTCACCACGGACGACAGCCCAGGCCACCGCCGGCTTGCGCTCTGGCAGGATATCGTTTGCGACGTCTTCGTCGGGCTCGACTGCAGGTCCGATCTTGGCAGCGCCTTTCGCGGCACGGTCACCCGGGCGCCACTGGGCAAGGCGGAATGCTCCGAGGTCTGCTCCGACCGTCAACACGTGTTGCGCACGCCGTCGCGCATCGCGCGCTCGGATCAGGACTTCATCCTGATCGCGCTCGGCAATCGCGGCGCCGGCGGCGTGGTGCAGGACGGCCGCGAGGCCGTGGTCAGTCCGGGAGAGTTTGCGCTCTATGACACCACCCGTCCCTACGAGCTGAAATTCGACGGCATCTTCACGCAGACCATCTTCAAGGTGCCGCGCGAGATGCTGCAGCGCCGGCTCGGCGCGACCGAAACTCTTACTGCCACCTCTTTCGGGCCGGACTCGCCACTGCAGAGGATCGCCTACGATTTCATCTACCGGCTCTGCCAGAGCGCGGATCAGATCGATCCGCACCACGCCGCCGCTCTGTCGGAACAGGCCGTCGATGTCCTGGCGATGGCACTGGGCGAGCGGCTGGGCAAGACGCCGCTGCCGTCCTCGACGCATCGCTCCGCCCTGCTCTACCGATTGAAGGCGCATATCCGGGCTCATCTTGCCGATCCCGACCTCTCGCTGTCCGAGACCGCAGCGGCGCTCGGCATCTCGTCCCGCTATGTCAACGATCTCCTCGCTGACGAGGACACCTCGTTCCAGCGCTACGTCCTCGGTGAGCGCCTCGCTCAATGCAGGCGCGACCTCGCCTCCCCCGTGCTCGCTCACCGCCACATCAGCGAGATCGCCTTCGCCTGGGGCTTCAACGACCTCTCGCATTTCGGCCGCGTCTTCCGCGAGCATTTCGGGATGTCACCGCGCGACTTCCGGCAGAGCCAGTCGCGGCATTGACGTCCGGGCAGCCAATGGCCCGAGCCTTCGCTTCAGGCGAAGGCCGTGCTCGTGAATTCCAGATTGTCAGGTGCTGCAGCCGGGATCAGGCTCTGCACATGAGAACCAACGCCACGATAAGCGGATCGGAAGTCTTGCTCGCCGTGATCGCGATCCGGCTCGCGGTGCTTGTTGCGGTGGGCTGGAGCCTGACGCTCCTGCCGCGGCCGGCGCGCGAGAGCGAGGCCACCTGCCTTCAATCACCAGTAACGAGGGGCGCGGCTCGGCTTCCGGCGACGACGGCCAGCCCGCGCGTGACTGACGCGGCATTCGATGACATGCGTCTGCACGACTAGGCCGTTTCCAAGCAAGGCCGGTATGTGAGCGCGAGGTAGGACACGGCGCAGCCTTGCATTACGATCCGGCACAGAGGTCGCGGAGATCAATCAGCGGCCAGCCGAGGAGCAAATCGATGGAATACCGACGCTTGGGCCGCTCGGGCCTCATGGTGCCCGCCTTGAGTCTTGGGACCGGCACCTTCGGCGGCGTGGGCCGCCTCGCTGCGTGGGGCACCACCGACGCGACCGAAGCCCGGCGCCTTCTGGATATCTGCCTCGATGCCGGCGTGTCGATGTTCGACACCGCGAACGTCTATTCGCTCGGCGAGTCCGAGCGCGTTCTCGGCGAAGCCATCAAGGGCCGCCGCGACAAGGTTTTGGTTTCGACCAAGGCGACGTTCCGCTTCGGCGACGGCCCCAACGACATCGGGTCGTCGCGGCAGCATCTGCTTACAGCCATCAATGCTTCGCTGAGCCGGCTCGGCACCGATTACATCGACCTGTTCCAGCTTCACGGCTTCGACGCCTTCAGCCCGCCTGAAGAGGTGCTTAGCACCCTCGACGTGCTCGTGCGCGCCGGCAAGATCCGCTACGTGGGCGTGTCGAACTTTTCGGGCTGGCACCTGATGAAATCGCTTGGCGTTGCCGACAAGCACGGCTTCCCGCGTTACGTCGCCAACCAGACCTATTATTCACTGATCGGGCGCGACTACGAATGGGAGCTGATGCCGCTCGGTCTCGACCAGGGCCTCGGCGCGGTGGTCTGGTCGCCGCTCGGATGGGGACGCCTCACCGGAAAGATCCGCCGCGGCCAGCCAAAGCCTGACGTAAGCCGCTTGCCCAAGACGGCCGAGTTCGGCCCGCCCGTGCCGGACGAGCACGTCTATCGCGTCGTCGATGCGATCGACGAGGTCGCCAGGGAAACGGGCAAGAGCGTCTCGCAGATCGCGCTGAACTGGCTGCTGCAGCGTCCGACCGTCTCGACGCTGATCATCGGCGCGCGCAACGAGACGCAGCTGCGCGAAAATCTCGGCGCGGTCGGCTGGTCATTGACCAAGGACCAGATCGCCAAGCTCGATGCGGCGAGCAAGGTGACGCTGCCCTATCCTTACTGGCACCAGCGCACAACTTTCACCGACCGCAATCCGCCGGCGGTGTAGAGACCGGCACGCCGGCGCAGTCCGGCTTGAGCTGCATCAAGCCGGCCCGCGCCGACAGTGGCATCGTGCGCTCACGCGAGGCAGCCGATGCGCCGATTTGCCATGAAGGCCCTGTTCACCGCTCTCAATCTCAACCGCGCCGAGCGGAGCGGATCGATTGGGAGCGCACCATCCTGATCGTCTCGACCGCGGTGACGGTTGGGCTCGGCGCGCTCTATGTGTTCGGGAAGTCGACCTCCCGCTGGTGAGCCGCGAGGCCGTGCCGACCCATGCCCGCGGTGCCGGGAGACCCGCTCCCGGCGCAGGAACCGCCCGTATCCTGCCGGGTTGCGATGCATCTCGCAATTTCCTAATCCGGAGACGAACCACGGCTCGAATCAAGCACGCCGCCATCATGTTGCCAGCCTCCATGGAGCACGCCGACGGCCTGCCGCAGCCGCAGCGTGGCCAGGCGGTCCTGACCATTGCGCTCGGCATTATCATGGCGGTGGTCGACAGCGCCATCGCCAACGTCGCGCTGCCGACGATCGCGGCCGACCTCGACGCCAGCCCGGCGTTCTCGATCTGGATCGTCAACGGCTACCAGCTCGCGATCACGATCTCGCTGCTGCCGCTGGCTTCGCTCGGCGAGATCGTCGGCTATCGCCGCGTCTATCTGGTCGGCCTGGTGCTGTTCACATTTGCCTCCGCACTCTGCGCGCTGGCGCACACGCTGCCGCTCCTCACGATTGCACGCATCGTGCAGGGGTTCGGCGCGGCCGGCATCATGAGCGTCAACGCAGCGCTGGTGCGTTTCACTTACCCACGCAGCCAGCTCGGCCGCGGCATCGGGCTCAACGCTCTCGTCGTCGCCTTCTCAGCCGCGGTCGGCCCGACGCTCGCCGCCGGTATCCTGGCGTTCGGCAGCTGGCCCTGGCTGTTCGCCATCAACGTTCCGCTCGGCGTGGTGACATTGGTGCTGGGCCTGCGCAGCCTGCCGCACACCAGGCCTGCGAGCCATTCCTTCGACTGGCAGAGCGCGGGGCTGTCCGCGATCACCTTCGGCGTCGGCATCGCGGCCGTCGATAGCGTCGGTCATGGCGAAGCCGCGATCACCTGCCTCGTGCAGTTCGCCATCGCGCTCGTCGCCGGCGCCCTGCTGATCTACCGCGAGACCCACATGGCCTCGCCGCTGCTGCCGATCGACCTGTTGCGCATCCCCGTGTTCGCATTGTCGATTGCGACCTCGATGGCCTCGTTCTGCGGGCAGATGCTGGCCTTCGTCGCGATCCCCTTCTATCTCCAGAGCCGCTTCGGCTATTCGGCCGTGCATATGGGCCTCTTGATCACGCCGTGGCCGATCGCGGTGGCGTTCGCAGCCCCCCTCGCCGGCCGCCTGGTGGAGCATTATCCGGCCGGCCTGCTCGGCGGCATCGGCCTTACTCTGTTCGCCTGCGGCCTCGCTGCGCTCGCCTTGCTGCCGGCTGCGCCCACGCCGCTCGACGTGGTCTGGCGGATGGCGCTGGCCGGCGCCGGCTTCGGCCTGTTCCAGACCCCCAATAACCGCACCATGATCGCGGCCGCCCCGCGCGAGCGTGCCGGCGGCGCCAGCGGCATGCTGGGGACGGCGCGGCTGCTTGGGCAGACCACCGGCGCAGCGCTGGTGGCACTCTTCCTCGGCCGCTATCCGATCGAGGGAACCAGGATCGCGTTGCTGACCGGCGTCGGCTTCGCGCTCTGCGGCGCAGCGCTGAGCATGTTGCGGCTGTCGTCCGCGGGTGCGCGCGGCGCCGAGCATGTTCGCGTGCAGGACGACCAGCGCCTGCGCGGCGAATAGCGCGCGACCATTTGGGAAGGCCGATTTCGGCTGCGTCCGCCGCGCCTCACATCTTCACCATCTCGGTGCGATATTTCGGCAGCAGTGCTGCGATCAGCTTGCCTTTCTCGGCCATCTCTTCCGGGGTCGCCTTCGGCGGTGGCGATGTGCGGCCTTCGACGGGAAAGCCAACCGCCAGGAAGAATTCGTCCTGTCCCGCTGGCGCGCACATGCAGAGCATACGGGCCGTCTTGCCGGACACGTTCTTGAACGCGTGCGGCGCGTTGGCCGGGACGTTGACGGTCGACCCCGAACTTACGGTATGGGACTTACCGCGAAAGGTGAATTCAAGTTCGCCTTCGAGCAGCGTGAACATTTCCTCGAAGTCGTGGCGGTGCGGCGGGGGCCCGCCGCCGGCGGGCACCAGCATGTCGACCAGGCAATAGCGTCCTGCGGTCTGCGCGCCCGACACCAGGACCGTGTAGGTGCCGCCGGCCACAGAGATATGCGGCACGTCAGCACCGTCGGGATCGGCGACCGTCAGGGCGCGGCCGGGATCGTCGGCGGGGATGGAGGAAGCTGACGACGAGTTTGCAGAAGGCGTGTTGGTCATACCGGATCTTCTTGCTTATATTTGGCTGCCAACGAGAAAGGCCGGCTTCTCAGCCGGCCTTTTCAATTCATCGCGCGCAGATCAAGCCTTGACCAGCGGGCTCTTGGTCGGCCCCTTCGAGCCGCCGGGGCCACCGGGCTTGGACTTGCCCGGCGGGCGCTTGCGGGCACCCGGGAGCTTCTCCTGCTTCGGCGTGACCGGACCCTCGACGAACTCGAAGCCGATCTTGTCCTTGGTCTCGTCGGCCTCGTCCTTGACCAGAACGACGCGGACATGGCCGCCACCCTTGAGCTTGCCGAACAGCACCTCGTCGGCCAGCGGCTTCTTGATGTGCTCCTGGATCACGCGAGCCATGGGACGTGCGCCCATCTGCTCGTCGTAACCATGCTTCACCAGCCAGGTCTTGGCGGGATCGGACAGCTCGATGGTGACGTCGCGATCGCCGAGTTGCGCTTCGAGCTGAAGCACGAACTTCTCGACCACCGTACCGATCACCTCAACGCTGAGATGGCCGAACGACACGACGGCATCGAGACGGTTGCGGAATTCCGGCGCGAACTGCCGGTTGATCGCCTCGTGGTCGTCGCCTTCCCGCTTCGAGCGCGTGAAGCCGAACGCCTGCTTGGCGAGATCGGACGCGCCCGCGTTCGTGGTCATGATCAGGATCACGTTGCGGAAGTTGACCTGCTTGCCGTTGTGGTCGGTGAGCCGGCCGTGATCCATGATCTGGAGCAGCACGTTATAGAGATCGGGATGCGCCTTCTCGATCTCGTCGAGCAGCACCACGCAATGCGGATGCTGGTCGACACCGTCGGTGAGCAGGCCGCCCTGATCGAAACCGACATAGCCGGGAGGCGCGCCGATCAGGCGCGACACGGTGTGCCGCTCCATGTA
This sequence comes from Bradyrhizobium sp. BWC-3-1, assembly GCF_032917965.1. Lineage (NCBI taxonomy): Bacteria > Pseudomonadati > Pseudomonadota > Alphaproteobacteria > Hyphomicrobiales > Nitrobacteraceae > Bradyrhizobium > Bradyrhizobium sp. BWC-3-1. The sequence continues at coordinate 4,102,504 of NZ_CP136625.1, read as the reverse complement.
TTCGGACATGTCGAAGCGCAACAGCTCTACGCCGAGCGACGCCGCCAGCTGTTTCGCGACCTCGGTCTTGCCGACGCCGGTCGGACCCGAAAACAGGTAGCAGCCGATCGGCTTCTCCGGCTCGCGCAGGCCGGCACGCGCCAGCTTGATCGAAGCGGCGAGCGACTCGATCGCCTTGTCCTGACCGAACACCGTGCGCTTCAGGGTCTGCTCAAGATGCTTGAGCACCTCGGCATCGTCCTTCGACACGCTCTTCGGCGGGATCCGCGCCATCGAGGCGATCGTGGTCTCGATCTCCTTGATGCCGATGGTCTTCTTGCGCTTGTTCTCGGCGACCAGCATCTGCGCCGCGCCGGATTCGTCGATCACGTCGATCGCCTTGTCCGGCAGCTTGCGGTCGTGGATGTAGCGCGAAGAGAGCTGCACCGCAGCCTCGATCGCCTCATTGGTGTATTTCAGCCGATGGTAGTCTTCGAAGTACGGCTTGAGGCCCTTGAGGATCGCGATCGCGTCCTCGACCGTCGGCTCGTTGACGTCGATCTTCTGGAAGCGCCGCACCAGCGCGCGGTCCTTCTCGAAGTGCTGGCGATATTCCTTGTAGGTGGTCGAGCCCATGCAGCGGATGGTGCCGGAAGCCAGCGCGGGCTTGAGCAGATTGGAGGCATCCATCGCACCGCCCGAGGTCGCGCCCGCACCGATCACGGTGTGGATCTCGTCGATGAACAGGATGGCGTTGGGATGCGCCTCGAGCTCTTTCAGCACCTGCTTCAGGCGTTCCTCGAAGTCGCCGCGATAGCGCGTACCGGCGAGCAGCGTGCCCATGTCGAGCGAGAACACGGTCGCAGCCGCCAGCACCTCCGGCACCTCGCTGTCGACGATGCGCTTGGCCAGGCCCTCCGCGATCGCGGTCTTGCCGACGCCGGCCTCGCCCACGAACAGCGGATTGTTCTTCTGCCGGCGACACAGCACCTGGATCGCGCGGTTGATCTCGGAATTGCGTCCGATCACCGGATCGATCTTGCCGTCGCGCGCCTTCTTGTTGAGGTTGACGCAATAGGTCTCGAGCGCCTCGCCCTTCTTCTTGGCGTCCTCGCTGCCCTTGGTCTCGGTCTCCTCGTCGACACCGCGCACCGGCCGCGCCTCGGAGACGCCCGGCCGCTTGGCAATGCCGTGGCTGATATAATTGACGGCGTCGTAGCGCGTCATGTCCTGCTCCTGCAGGAAATACGCGGCATGACTCTCGCGCTCGGCAAAGATCGCGATCAGCACGTTGGCGCCGGTCACCTCTTCGCGACCGGACGACTGCACGTGGATCACCGCGCGCTGGATCACGCGCTGGAAGCCTGCGGTCGGCTTGGCGTCATCGGCGCCGTCCGTCACCAGGTTCTCGAATTCGGTCTCAAGATAATTGACGAGGCTCGTACGGAGCTTGTCGAGGTCGACGCTACAGGCGCGCATGACGGCGGCTGCATCGGAGTCGTCGATCAGGGAGAGCAAAAGATGCTCGAGCGTCGCGTATTGGTGATGACGCTCGTTTGCGATCGCCAGTGCACGATGCAGGGATTGTTCAAGGCTTTGGGAAAAAGTCGGCATTCGCGTCCTCTATGGCCCCCACCATCATGATCGCCATCGCCCGGTCAGGCAACAACAACCTTTGTCACATATAGTTATACAAGATCGCGGCGAAAGACCGGTTCCGCGACTCAGGCGGCTGCACAGCTACGGTATTTTTTGATGCAAAACCCGTTCCGGTTTGGGCACGATCAGCACCGGTCCGAAATTCCGTAGTTTTGCCCTCTGCAACGAACATCGCGCGCAGACATCACGCGGCAATCACACTGCGACATGCACAAGAACCGGCTTCGAATGCGCCGTAACGTGTCTTACTTCTTTTCCATCACGCATTGCAGCGGATGCTGGTGCTTGCGAGCGAAATCCATCACCTGCGTCACCTTGGTCTCGGCGATCTCGTAGGTGAACACGCCGCACTCCCCGATCCCGTGATGATGAACGTGCAGCATGATCTTGGTTGCGGCCTCGGCGTCCTTCTGGAAGAATTTCTCCAGCACATGAACGACGAATTCCATCGGCGTGTAATCGTCGTTCAGGATCAGCACACGGTACAGGTTCGGCCGTTTGGTCTTCGGCTTGACCTTGGTGATGACGGACGTGTTTGGCGCGGAAGGACCGCCGGAACGGTTCTCGTCGTTGCTCATCAGGGCAGCGTGGGCGGCGACGGCCGCGGAGGGATCTGGTCTGGAAGACAGTTGCGGCATGGCTCAGGCGTTCAAATTCCCCACGGAAGCGTATGACGGTTCGCCGCGCAGCCCCGGCCTTCGGAGCTTCGCACAGGCGCACCGCCTTTTTGGATCGCCGCTTCCAGCCGGTCCGGTCCAAACCGGATCGGCCTCACCGAATATGGGCCTGCCCCCGGCTCGCCGCAAGCGTGCGGCAGCTCGGCCGATGCGGCCATGGCGGTCCGATTCCCGGTCCGGGCGATCCTCACCAAGGTTAATCAATCCGGACTGATTTGACAAAAGCTTCCGCCCCGCCGGTTTAGAAGATGTTCACCAGGAACCCGGCCAGCAACGCGGCTGCGGCGGTTTCGCGCGGGCTATCTCCGGTTATCTACGGACCAATTTACCCTCAATGGCGTGACGCGAAAACAATGGCGTGACGCGAAAACGGGCAAAGGCACAGATTTCCGGGGATCGTCACGCCTCGCAGATCGACGCGCGGCAGAAGAAGCTGTGCGATAACGCCAAGGCGGCGAACATCAGGATCCATACGGTGCAGGTGAACACCGGAGCGACCCGACCTCCCGCGTGCTGCAGTATTGCGCGAGCCGCACCGACAAGTTCTATCTGATGACGAAGGCAGATCAGACGTCTCGATGTTCAAGGAAACCGGCACGGTGTGGAAGCTGCGATGGCGCGCTGAGACCTACACTTCGAGACAAACAAAAAAAGCCCGGCTACTGCAGCCGGGCCTTTGATTCCAGGACGTCAGGAAACGTTAGCTGGCGGCCGGGGTGAACTTCGACACGATGGTCTCGACCGGCTTGAACGCCTGCTTGGCGAGGTCGCTGTAAAGGCCGGCGATCTTCTGCGATTCCGCGACGAAGGACTCGTAGGCGGAACGGGCGAATTCGGTCTGCGCTTCGACGGCCTTGTCCAGCGACTTCACGCCGGAAAGCTTCTCGACGAAGGACTTGGTGTCTTCGAACGACTTCTTGGTGTAGTCGCCATAAGCGCTGGCGATCGCCTGAAGGCCGTGCTGCATCGACGTCGCGGAGGCGACGTACTGCTCGAAGTGCTCTTTCCCGTAGCCCTGAAAGTCTTCAACCTTGAACATTCGGAATCCTTTTCCCTAGCCTGTCGGAAGCCCCGGCTCCCTGACTCTGCTCACGATTAGTGCAACGCACAAAAAAGTCAAGAATTTTGTGCGTCGCACAAAATTGCGGGCAAATTTGCCGAGATTCCCGGGGTTTCCCGCAATGGTTCCTTAAGCTTTTGGAAACCGCGGCCCCCTACCTTGATTCCCTGGACGTGTTCAACTTCCACAAGCGGCCAAAAGCCGTTGGAGAACATCACCTTAGCCAGAACAGCGGCTCAGGTCCAACGTCCCCCGCGGCGAACATCTGCGGAGGACAGCCTGAGCAGGTAATGATCCCGGGTCCCTTGGGCACAATTTCGCCTCACGAGCCGGTGATCAAGTCAGAAACGGGGACGGGGTTTCATGCTTCGTAAAAACTTGTCTTCCTCGCGCTTGGCGCGGGTTGGCGTTTTTGGGCTTCTTGCGGTCACGAGTGCAGTCATCTTCACCACCGATGCTGCCGAGGCGCGGCGCCACCGGCGTCACTACGCGCAACACCGCGTGCAGCGCGATGTGTCCGAGAGTTCCAGCCCGAAATTCGCGTCGATCATCGTCGACGGCAACTCCGGCTCCGTGCTTCAGGCCACGAGTCCCGACGGGATCCGCCATCCGGCCTCGCTGACCAAGATCATGACGCTCTATCTCCTGTTCGAGCGCCTCGAGTCCGGGAAGATGAAGCTCGACACCGAGATGCCGGTGTCGCAGCACGCCGCCGATCAGGATCCCACCAAGCTGAACCTGCGTGCCGGCCAGACGATCCGCGTCGAGGACGCGATCAAAGGTCTCGTCACCCGCTCCGCCAACGACGCAGCCGTTGTGATCGCGGAAGCGATTGGCGGCGACGAGGACGACTTCGCCCAGATGATGACGCGCAAGGCGCGTTCGCTCGGCATGTCCAGGACGGTTTACCGCAACGCCAACGGTCTTCCCAACGACGAGCAGGTCACGACCGCGCGCGACCAGGCCACGCTCGGCCGCGCCATCCAGGAGCGCTTCCCGCGCTACTATCGCTATTTCGCGACCTCGACGTTCAACTGGCGCGGACAGTCGATCCGGAACCACAATCATCTGCTCGGGAATGTGGAGGGCGTGGACGGCATCAAGACCGGCTATACTCGCGCCTCCGGCTTCAATCTCGTGACCTCGATGCGCCGCGGCAACCGCCACCTGATCGGCGTGGTGCTGGGCGGCCGTAGCGGCGGCTCGCGCGACGCCATCATGCGTAACCTGCTCGCGGAGAACCTCGATAAGGCCGCGACCACCCACACCGTCGCCGCGGTCACCGAACGCAACGGCTCCGACGCCGCTGCCGAAGTCGCCGATACATCGGACACCCCGGCCCGTTCCGCTCCGCAGGTCCAGGCGTCGGCTGCCCCTGCTCCCGAAGCAGCCCCGTCGCGTCTCGCCGCGCGCCTTTCGACGCTTGCGGCTGCGGCTGCCGCGGTGCCGCCGGCTCAGCCCAGATCTGAAGCCAATAGGCCTGAAGTTCGGCCGATAGAATCCAAGATCGAGCCTGCGCCGCTCACCAATGGCGTGATCTCGAGCCAGCCGCTCTCGATCATCCCCGGTTCGTCCGAACCGATGAAGCCGGTCCGGGTCAAGACCGTCCAGGTCAAGGCCGGCGCGGTGAAGGTCGCCTCCGCCGCCCCGGCTCAGATCGCACCGCAGGTCACGAGCACGATCGCATCCCGCTCCGAAGTCGCCGAAACCTCCGGTGCCGTCGTCGCCCGCGCAGACCTCATCAACAAGCCCGAGGCCAGCCAACCGGAAGCTCCGAGGGCCGAGATCACCCGTGCCGAGCTGCCGCGGCAGCCGGCGGGCTTCGGCACCGGCAACGGCATCCTCGGCGTCTTGCCGGCCGCCACCGCCGCCGCACCCGCCCCGGCTGCTGCGAAGCTCGCATCAGCCGACCCGGCGCTGCAGCCGATCCAGATGAGCGCCACCACGAAGCCGGTCGCTACCCACAGCGGCTGGATCGTTCAGGTCGGCGCGCTCGAGAGCGAGAACGAAGCCCAGCAGCGCATCGACGCGGCGCGCAGCTCGGCTCGCGGCCTGCTCAGCAAGGCCGACCCGTTCACCGAGCCGGTCGTCGCGAAAGATAATCGCAAGCTCTACCGCGCCCGCTTCGCCGGGCTCGACCGCGACCAGGCCGAAGCCGTCTGCCGCACCCTGAAGCGCGCCGATATCTCCTGCATGACCGTCCGCAACTGAACTTTCGCACCGCTCCTATGAAAATGCCCGCGCCTTGCGCGGGCATTTTCATTTTCGGGATGCGGTGACCGACGAGGCTGTTCCACGACAACCTCTCGTCAAGGATTTACGGTTAAAACTTTACGCAAGGGATCGACCACGCCGACAATGGCGGGCATCGGGGCGACGGCAAACAGAGCAAGCAGAGCTCACACGGGACGAGCGTTTGTAGCGTGGTGCCGGAGTTAGCCGTTATGCGTGCGAAGCAGAGTATCCTTGGCCTCGTTTACACGGGCAGCGAGATACGTCGAGCCCCCCTGGTCGGGATGCAGTTTCTTCATCAGGGACTTGTGAGCCCGGCTGATGTCGTCACGCCCCGCCCCCGGCTGCAGGCCAAGGATCTGATAGGCCTCCTCCGTCGTCATTTTACCGCTCGCCACCGTGCGGCGCTGCCCCCCTGCCGCATCGCCCTGCGCGTTCTGACGCCAAGCGGGAAACCGGCGGTCCAGATAGCTTTCAAGTAGGGCCACGCTCTCGGCGTCGAACGCCGGGACCATTGCCAGCAGGGCCGCGAGATCGAACTCATCGAGATCGCGCCCGGCGTGAGGCCCGGCGACGATCTGGCCTCCGAGCTGGCCGGAATCGTGATCGAGCCGCATATCCAGGAATTGCGAGCGCACGCGCGAGGCCTGACCGGCCGGGCGCGTCGCGCCCCCGCCGAACAGCCCGCCGATATTGCCGAAGCCGGCGTTTGCCATCGGTGTCCAGCCCAAGAGCCCGGCGCCGAATATCCCGAGCGGGATCGCCACCACCAGTTCGCCCTTCAAGCCCGTGAACGCTGCGACAGCCAGCGCCACCACGCCGCCACCGAACCTGATCGCGCGTGCCAGCACGGCCGGATTGGCCGAACGGAACATCTGGAGCAGCAAATAAAGGGTGATAATGGCGATAGCGCCGGCGATCAGGGTCATGGCCGGAATATAGTCGGCCTACCGCCAAAAAGCATCGAGTCCTTGCGCCCCCGCCGACCGCGCGCCAGCGCTACTTCATCTGGCCGATCAGCCTGGCCGCGCCACTGGCGGTCTTCGCCAATTGCAACAGCGCCTCGCGTCCGCCGGCCGCGTAGGCGGCGGCTGCGCGCAACAGCTCGCGCAACTGCGCCGCCGCGCCCGGATCGAACCGGCACCAAGCGCCGCCGGTCAGGCGCGCGATCTCGCGAAAGGCCTTCTCGGCCACCGCGTCATGGCCTTCCTGAAAGACGAACACAGGCACTTTGAGCATGCCGAGCTCGCCTGCCTTGGCGCAGAGCTGGTCGACGTTCTCCTCCATGGCGTCGCCGACGAAGACGACGGCGCGCACGCCGGTTGCGACGGCCTCGCGCCGCGCCTCGCTCAGCACCTTGCCGATCTGGGTGTCGCCGCCACGGCAATCGATCTTGCTCATCAGCGCCGCCAGCCTGGCGCTGTCGGAGATCCATCCCGTGGCGCGGCACTCGTTGAAGCCGCGATAGTAGACGAGCCGGATGTCGAGACTGCCGAGCGCGGCGGTCTCACGGAACATGTCGGCCTGAAGCGCGCAAGCCATGTCCCAGGTCGGCTGCCGGCTCATCGTCGCATCCAGCGCGAAGATCAGCCGCCCTTTTGCACCGGGCGCATGCGGTGACAGCGCGCGCGCGTTGGCGACGAAGGCGGCGATGTCCTCCGAGGTCGAGGTCCCCGCCTGCGGCACAGCGTCGCTTGGTTGCGCCGAGACGGCATCGCGGCCGCGCGGTTTGATGGGTTCGCCGGACATTTCCTTGACCCTTGCGTGAGCGGCTAATGTGGTCAGCACATGCAGCCCGGTCAATGCGCAAAGCCCCCGCAGGCGGCAGCCGGCGGAGGCTTTGAAATCGGTATCGACGACGAGGAAGGCGTCAGCTCTTGGCGGGCGCCATCAAAGCGACCGGCCCGGGCTCTAGAATCTTGGGCGGGGACGATTGCGTGTCGACCGGCGCCACTTCACTGTCGGTCGCGCTCAGGAACTTGTCGAGCATGCCCTGGATCGAGTTCTTGGCAGCATCCGGACCGGTGTCGCGCATGTCGTTGTGCTGGAATTCGGTCTTCACCACCTGGATGCCGGCCTTCTCGCATTCTTCGTCGGTCGGGATCACACCCGCATCGGCCTTGAACTGCGGATCGGTGGAGCGGAACGACAGGATCTTGAACTTCCCGGCGGTGACGAAGGGCACGCGAAGATTGTCGAGTGTGACGACCTTCTTGACCTCATCCGGATACTGCTTGGCGAAATACATCGTGATGTCGCCGCCCATGGAGTGGCCGACCATCGTCACCTTTTCGTAGTCGGCGTTGGGCTGAACCTTCTTCATCTCCTGCATGGCGAGATGGATGTTGGCGACGCCGCGCAGGATCTGCGGCAGCCGGCCGACATAGATCTCGCCGGGCTTGGTCACCATCGGTGGATCGGTCGGCAAATCATGCTGCGGGCTGACGACGAGGTAGCCGCGCGCGGCGAAAATGTTGGCGAGGAAGCCGTACTCGGTGTTCTTGACGGTGTTGCCGTGGTTGATCACGGCGACCGGCATCGTGATCATGCCGGCATTGGCCTGCATTTCCTTGTCACGACGGATCGCGATATCGACGGGCACCGCACGGTTGTCGCGCGAGGCATCGTAGAAGGTGATGGTCTCGTGCCTGATTGCCCACTTGCTCGCCGTGAAATAGGCGACGCCACAGAGGGCACTGACCGAAACCAGAACGGCAATTCCACGCTTCATTTTCGTCCTCAGCCTCAGGCTCTTGCGGCCTGAATCCCTGTTGAAAATCGTGTTCTTCCGGAGCTCTTCGGCCCCTGGTCGCCTATTCCCTAATATATGTCACAGCCGCGTGACAGGAAGGCCAAATATTGTGAACCGGCAGCCCTTTCATTGTGCGGCGCACACGTTTCTTGGGCATCTCGCTCTCACACGGCTACGTCAGGGTGCACGTCACCATCCGACGCAACCTGTCTCGATCGGTTCCGTTTTGCAGTAAACACGGGGTGAAAACGGTTGAGCGCGGGCTCGGTTCCCCGGGGAGACCGGCCTCTTGATCGACTGGAAGTAGCGATGTACCGCCGCCTCAAGCGCCGAGGATGTCGTGGACCTCGAGCGGCTTGTCGACCTGGTTGAACCACTCGGCGCGATTGGCCGCGCGGCGACGTCCGCGCTCGTCGAGCGGAAGCTTGAGCTGGCGGAGCAGGCTCGTCACCTCCTCCCGTGCGGTGAGATGGCCGAGATTTGGCCGCATGCCGAGCGTGGCCTCGTCGATCTCGTCCAGCGCGGTCAGACCGCGCGGGAAGAACTCGCGATAGACGACCCGTTCGGCGAAGCCGTCGACGTAGCGGAAGCCGAGCCGCAGCGACAAATCCTTCAACCCATCGGCAACGAGCTGCTTGTTGCGGGAGCCGAGCATCGACAGGCGGTTGCGCACCACGATCCAGTCGGTGGTCGCACCGTCGAGCTGGCGGCGCTTGCGCCTGACATCCCGCACCATCTCCGCGTAGTGGCTCTCGCCTGTCACCGCGTAATTGGCGGGATCGACAGTGCCGAGCACATCGAAATCGAGGAAGCTGTCATTGATCGGGGTCACCAGCGTGTCGGCCATCGAGTGCGCAAGCCGCATCAGGTAGCTGTCGGTGCCGGGCGTATCGATGACGATGAAGTCGAAGCTGCTCTCGACCGCCGAGACCGCCTCCATGAACTGAAGGAACTCCGAATTCTCGTTCTCGGCAACCTGCATCGTTTCGCCAAGCTTGATGCAGCGATGCAACGGCAGTTCGAGGTCGAGCTTGGTTCGGCGCGCCCAGGCGGAACGGTTGTTGATGTAGTGAGTAAAGCTCTGCTGACGGCAGTCGAGGTCGATGGTGGCGACGCGCTGGCCGGCTTTGAGAAGCGCGACTGCGATGTGCAGGGCGGTGGTCGACTTGCCGGAGCCGCCTTTCTCGTTGCCGAGCACGACCACATGCGCCGAGCCGGACTGGCCTTGGCTAGCTTGCACAAGCATCGCGATCCTCAACACCCCTAACGAATATCTTCGAGTTGGCCGCGTCTGCGGTCAAGTGAAATGCGTGACAGGCAAGACAAATCGCGGCGCGCTGACCTTCATCATGAATCGCGGCGCCGCTTCGCGTCTGTGATCCAGCCCACAATGCCGCGACGCTTGCGCGGCTTTGCGCGGGATGCTGTGCCGCATCCGGATGCATGGCGTCCATGGTCGCCGCTTGTTAAGGTTAGCCTGCCGGGCGCCGGAACGCGCCCGTCGATTCCCGATCGCGTCGAGTTCTGATGTCACGCAGCCCCTTGATCGCCCGCACGGTCCCCGCCTTGCGACGCGCCGTCGACAATCTTCGCAAGCGAAAGGCGACGATCGCGCTGGTCCCGACCATGGGAGCGCTCCATGACGGCCATGTGTCGCTGGTACGCCTCGCCAGGCGGCGCGCGAGCCGCGTCGTGGTGTCGATCTTCGTCAACCCGACCCAGTTCGCGCCGACCGAGGATTTTGGCGCCTATCCGCGAACCTGGAAGGCCGATCTCGCCAAGCTAGCCGCCGAGGACGTCGATATCGTCTGGCATCCCGGCGCCGAGGCCATGTACCCGGAGGGCTTTGCCACCCGCATCGTGCCGGAGGGACCGGCGCTGGCTGGCCTCGAAGACCGCTTCCGCCCGCATTTCTTCGCCGGCGTCGCCACTGTCGTCGGCAAGCTGTTCACCCAGTGCCGGCCGGATGTCGCGATCTTCGGCGAGAAGGATTTCAGCAGTTGCGGGTGGTGGCGCAGATGGCTCGCGACCTCGAGCTCGGCGTCAAGGTGATCGGCTCCCGCACCGTGCGCGAGCGCGATGGGCTCGCGATGTCCTCGCGCAACGTCTATTTGTCGCCACAGGAGCGGCAGACCGCAACCACGCTATACCGCGCCATGAAGGAGAGCGCCGGGCGCATTCGCGCCGGCGAAGCGGTCGCGCCCGCAATGGCGCGCGGTGCCGCGATGATCACGGCGGCCGGCTTTGAGCTCGACTATTTCGAAGTGCGCCATGCAGCGACCCTGGCACAGGTCAGCTCGCGCAACGACGGACCGTTGCGCATCCTGGTCGCGGCCAAGCTCGGCACCACCCGGCTGATCGACAATATCGCGGTTTAGAGCAGCCCGAGATCGCGCAGCTCGCGCCGCATCGGCTCAGGCATCGCCGCGATCGAGCCGGCGGCGGACCTGCCGAGATCGGGCGGCACCGAATCGTCGGCAAGATAGCGCCAGCCCTGGAACGGGCGCATCGGCCGCGGCGACACCGGGATCACCTTCGGCTGCATAACGATCCGGCAGCGCCCGATGCCGTCCTTGTCGCGGAACGGCTCGATGCCGATGATCTTTTCGCGCGCGGCGACCTCGCCCTTGATCACCCAATAGAGCGACCCGCCCGACAGGATCTCGGCGTCGCGCTTGGGCACCATGCGGGTGATGTGGATGTGATGTTGCGGCAGCCCCTTCTTCTTGGCGGTCTGCATCCGTTCGGCGGTCCACTCCTTCAATTCCTTGACGGATTCGCAGCCGACGGCGAGCTTGATCAGATGTAGTGGCATGCCCCAGCATTAGCCGGACAGCCACGCATTTGGAATGCCGATCTACTCGTTATCCGCAGCCGGGGCAGCCGCGGCCGGCGGCGTGAGCGGAACCGGTGCTGCCGCCGGCGCCCGCGCAGCCTTCGGCGCAGGCGGCTTCTTCGCGGCGGGAGCTGCGGCCTGCGCCGAGGCCGCTGCGGGGGCGCGCGGAGCCGCCGCGTTTGCGGTGGGCGCCGCCTGACGCGTCGGCGGCTCGGGATTCATGATGCTGACCGGCGGCGTCGACGAGGCACTCGGGAACTCCGCATTGGTCGGCTTGCCCGTCGGCATCGACGGCGGCAGCCCCGCAAGTGCGGCAGTGGCCGGCAACGATTGCGCTGCTGCAGGCGCATTCCAGGTCGGGGCGTAGCGCGCGACCAGCGTGTCGTAGAGATGGGAATCCATGTTGGCGGCGACCCGCTGCTGGTCGGTCAGCGAGCGGAAGGCCGCGCAGTCAAACTGCGTGCAGCCATCGCGCGCGACCAGCACATGCGCGACCAGGCCGTAGCGATCACGCTCCAGCGACTTGCGCAGCACCTTGATGTCGGGCGTCAGGCTCTTCTCGGCGGTCGCGGCATCGCCGAGCGCCGTCAGCCGGTCGATCCTGGCCGCGGTCGTGGAGACGGCCGCAGCCGCCGCGTCAGGCGCGCCGAACAGCGCCTTCTCGCAGCCCATGGCCACGGCATCGCCCGCGAGATCGTCGAGACAGGACAGCGCCGGCAGGCTCGCGGTCATCGCCGCCTGTGCGCGCGCCTCGGTCGGCGTGGTCTGCCCCGCCGGTCCATCGACGCGCACAACAGCAGCCAGCGCGATGGCAATGGCGAGCAGCGCAATGACGGTCAGCGCGCCGTTGGCGACCGATCGTTCGGCGCGCAGCAGCGTGACCAGGAGAATCAGTCCGAAGAAGCCGGCAGCCGCCAGCATCATCCACATTGGAAGGGCCGGCGAGCTCCAGATTTGGTCAAACGACGAGGCCCATGCCCAGTTCATGCGCGACGTCCCCTCACGCGAGCAGAGAGCGAATGGTCAAAGCGAGTACCGAGAGTCGGCAACTGCCCCCGGCCCACCTTTTGAAGGTGAAGCGGGCCTTTTGACGGCGGCAGAATACAAATTCCCGGGGACGCGCCAATGCGCGGATAGCGTCGGCCTTCAGGACAGCGCGAGCTGGCTTTCCTTGGCGACGCGTTCGAAGGCTTCGGTCGAGCTCTTGATCCGGTACTGACAGTCGTCACCATCGGTCGGCAGGAGGCGGATGACCTCATACGAGCCGCTGGCAGCGGGGCGTGCGACATTGCTGGCGGTGAACAATACGCGCGCGCCAATAGGGAATTTGTGCTTCAACACCCTCTCCATCACTCAAACAACGCCTGCCACGCCCGTGGTCCCACTGCGTCGGCCGGCCGGAAACCCGGCCGCTGTATAGCATGCGACGAGCGTTTTTGGCCAGCAGTATGCGACATGGCAAACGTGCGAATTTTGCAGTTATTTCAGAGTGATGCCGTCAGCCGACGATACCGCTGGAACCGGTTCTTCCGGGGGGTATGGGGCAAACGGCCGTCGGGGCTGGCGTGATCCACCACCTTGGGCGGTTCCTGGGCCGTGAGGTCCCTCTCCCTGCCGACCATCCTGGCATGGAGCGCCGCCGGCTTGCTCGACGTCGAGCGAGGCCGATCACCGCAGATTACACGTTCTCGAACTTTTCGATGACCAGCGTTTCGGCGAGCGCGTCCCGGGTCCATTCCTGGAACGCCGGAAGCGCCAGCATTGTGTCCATGTAGGCCTTGGTCTCCGGCGTGACCTCAATCGCGTAGGTGCGAAAGCGGTGCACGACCGGAGCATACATCGCATCCGCCGCGCCGAAGCGCCCGAACAGGAACGGTCCATTGGCGCCATACCGGGCCCGGCATTCGCGCCAGATCTCCTGCACGCGCGCGATATTGGCCTCGGCGTCCGCCGACAGCGTCACGGGGCGCACCGGGCGGTGCAGGTTCATGCCGCATTCGTTGCGAAGGGCCATGAAGCCGGAATGCATCTCGGCGCACACCGAACGGGCATGGGCGCGCGCGGCGGCCTCGTCCGGCCACAACTTCACTTCCGGATAGCGCTCGGCGATGTATTCGATGATGCTGAGCGAATCCCACACCGTGATGTCGCCATCGACCAGCACCGGCACCTTGCCGGCGCGGCTGAACGAGATGATCTGCTCCTTGTCCGCGGGATTGTCGGTGTAGAGCGGGATGAGGGTCTCCACGAACGGAATGTCGTTGGCGCGGAGCGCGAGCCAGGGCCGCATCGACCATGACGAGTAATTCTTGTTGCCGATTGCGAGTTTCAGCGCAGCCATGTCATCAGTCCTTCTCGATACGCCTTGAAGAGAGCCGCTTTTAACGCCATCGCCTGCCGCCAATCAATCGTTGCTGCACCTCGCCATGCGTGGCAAGCGTTGCGATCCTCTCCAGGAGACTGACATGAGCAGGCATTGGGTCGACATCACAGCCGTCGGCTTCTTCATCATCGAATGGCTGGTCTACGCCCTGACGCTGGAGCATTCGGCCTATGGCCGCGACAGCCTGTCGGCGCGCATGAACCGCTACCGCGAGGTGTGGGTGCGCCGGCTGCTCGACCGCGACGCGCGCATGGTCGACATGCAGATCATGGCCTCGTTGCAGAACGGCACCGCCTTCTTCGCCTCCACCAGCCTGATCGCGCTCGGCGGCGCGCTGGCGCTGCTGCACGCGACCAACGACGCGATCACGATCTTGAGCAAGCTGCCGATCGATCTCAGTACCTCGCCGGCGATGTGGGAGCTGAAATGCGTCGGCCTCGTCCTGATCTGCGTCTATGCCTTCTTCAAATTCGCCTGGTCGTACCGCCTGTTCAACTATGTCGCGATCCTGTTCGGCGGCATGCCGGCAGCCTCGCAGCGTGATACGCCGGAGGCCGAAGCTCATGTGATCCGCACCTCGCGCCTGTTCGAATCCGCCGGCCGCCATTTCAACCGCGGCCAGCGCGCCTTCTTCTTCGCACTCGGCTATCTCGGCTGGTTCGTCAGCCCCTGGGTGTTGTTCGTAACCACGGCAACCGTGGTAATCGTGACTTGGCGGCGGCAATTCGCCTCGAGCGCGTGGGAAGCGATGGCGCCGGAGGTGGTGAATGGCGAGGAGACGCGGCGCGGTCCCTGACGCGCTCGTGTTGCGGCTCTGCAGTGCACCGCTGAGTAGCGGTGCGTCCACAAGAGCGAATGTGGCGCACCCTCTCTCCACATCGTCATTGCGAGCGCAGCGAAGCAATCCAGAATCCCTCCGCGGCGGCAGACTGGATTGCTTCGCTGCGCTCGCAATGACGGAGCATGAGGCGGCAGCGCCACTTTTCCAGCTCGCATCTCGAGTTGCGACCATAGCTTCGCACCTTCGCGGCGCATTTTGCCCGAGTCTGGCCACTTCACCCTCTTGTCCCAAGAGGGCACAGGGAAGTCTGCGGTCATAGTCCTAAGCCGGCGTCTCGATCTGCTATGTGCAGCGATTGCCGCATGGAACTCCCTAAAGTCGCTTTGATCTATCTCAATTCTCTTACAGGCGCGGGCATCAACTTGAGAGAGTCGCGTCCATCGCTCGGCCGCGCCGGCCGGGCGGTTGGGCGCTTCCAGGGAGCTCGATATGATCAAGTCGCTCGGAATTGCCACATTCGCCTTCTGCTTCGCAGTATCGGCTCAGGCGATGACACCTGCCCCGATTGCACAGCCCGAAAGCCTCGTTACGGAAGTTGCTGCTGCCTGCGGCGTCGGTAGGACACGTATCAACGGCGTGTGCGTAGCACGGACGACGGTCCGTCATACCCGTCGGGCGGTCCGCAGATGTGTGAGAGGAACAACGTGCTGATTGCTTGTCCTTCAGGACAATACCGCAAAGTGGTCTCGCCATGATTAAAATAGAAGAGTACCGACCCCAACGGTACATCAACGGCCCCCGGCCTCAGCCCTCCAGACTGAGGCCGTCTTGCGCCTGAAAGGTTGGCCGGACCGGTCACCTTGTCGGATTTATCGACCCGGCAACAGCATGAAACCGCAATGCTGATGCCAGCAGGCCAACAAAATCAAAACTCGAGAGCACGCTTCCATCGTCAATTGGCCAAGCCGATGCTGGAGGTGAATAGCGCAGACACACAAAGCAAATGTTTACGCAATTTACCACTCGACCATCAACGCGATGGTCTTCATTTTCCCATCTGATAATTGCCTTGCGCGCCTTGTTTGATCGGATGCTCGGAATGGTCCTTTCGCAGCGGAGGTGGCCGGCATGTCCGAAATGGTAGAAGTGCTCGCCGGAACGAGTTTGTTTCTGCTCGCCTTCTCGCTGCTGATATTCGACATACCCCGCTACACCTTATCGCTGGTGTCTCTTGCTCTGTTCAGCTCGAAGCGGCGAAGCGCCAGTGGGACGGTTTGCGAGGCGACGGTAAGCGTGATTATCCCGACCTTCAACGGCGGCTCCGGGCTTGCTCCTTCGATCAGCTCGCTGCGCCGGCAAACCCTGCGACCTGTCGAAATCATCGTCGTCGACGACGGCTCCACCGACCAAACACGCGCGGTCGCGGAGCGGGCGAGAGCGCAGGGGCTGGTTGATATGGTCATCTGCCATGGGACCCGCTGCGGCCGCAGCGCTGCCATCAACGCTGCAGCACGGTTTGCCCGCGGCGATCTTCTTCTGACCGTAGATGCCGACACTGTCTTCGAACCGAACGCGGTTGAGCGCCTCGCGGCTGCGTTCGGCGATCCGCTCGTCGCCGGCGCAAGTTGCAACATCGCGATCAGCAATGAGCGCGATTCGATATGGACAGGACTTCAAAGCGTCGAATACCTGATGTCGATCACTGCGGGGCGGTCGATCCTCGACGTGGTGGATGCGATCGCGTGTCTGTCCGGCGCCTGTTCCATGTATCGGCGGGATATCTTCACGCAGCAGGGCGGGCTCGACGTCGGCCCTGGCGAAGATATGGAGTACACCTTACGGCTCCGCAGGCTCGGCTATGTCATTCGGTTCGTGTCCGACGCCTGGGCGGAAACAGCCGGCCCCGCAAGCGGCATCAGTCTGTTGCGCCAGCGCGCGCGCTGGGATCGCGATGCTCTGCGCATCCGTTTCATGATGTATGGCGAGCTGAGTTTTCGCCATCCGCTAGAGCGTTTACCGGACACGATCCAAAGGCTGGACTTCATCGTCTTCGATCTCGTTCCGACGCTCAGCCTGCCGTTCTACTTGGCCTACATTGTGCTGTTGTTCGGCCCGGATGCCGTGTTGTTTCTCTCGGCGATCTACCTGCTGCTGCTGCTCTGGATCTCGGTATTCAATATGGCACTTGTGTTCGCCCTATTCCAACGATCCGTCGGAAACTTTGGCTGGAAGATGGCGCTGATCTTTCCCTTGTACCAGGGCGTCTATCTGAAGTGCGCGCGGTTTTTTTCCTACTCTTCGGAAATCATCTTTGCCTCGTCGCGGAACGATGATTTCGTGCCACCGCGCGTTCGCCGTGCACTATTCGGAGATCGGACAAAAGAGGTGGCCAAATGACGGTGGCCCTGACGCGACTCGATCCGCATATTCCCGATCCTATCGAGAGCCGTCGGCGCGCGGCCGGACGGACCGTCCGCGCCGCCTATGCGACAATCGTATTCGGCATACTCGCATTCTTTGTCGTCTATTTCGGGAGGCCAATTCTCTATCTCGGCGGCCCGGGCAGCGTGTCCTCGCCAAGATATTTGGTTTCACTGCCCTACATCGTGCAGATCAACAGCATCACCGTGGTGAGAGGTGGATCGGTCAAGGCCGGCGAAGAAATCGGAAGGGTGCGGTCTCCGCAGCACGATGAAATCGTCGCTACTTATATGCGCTCGCTCGCGGACATCGCCGGCCGCAAAGCGGAACTGCGTGTCAAAGCCCGGGTTGCGCGCGAATCTCTCGACGCGGCGCGCTCACATCTGCAGCTTGCTGAGGAAGCTGTCCAACTTATCGCAACCTCATCGGCCGCGAGCCTGAATTACCGCATTGACATGTCGCGGGAGCGCGCCCTGGCGAACAAAGCCGTGGTCTCGCAGGAGGCGGAAGCCGCCGAGGCCAGCACTCAATTGGCCGCTCTCGACGAAATTCAGCCGGCAACTTTCTGATCGCCTCGAAAAGGTTGAAAGCAGCTTTGCCGACGGAAGAGTCTTTTCACCCATAGCTGGCATCGTCGCGAACAATCCAGCGCGTGCCGGCCAGTCACTGGTGGCGGGCACTCCGATCGCAGAAATTCTCGACCCCACCGATGTCTTCGTCGACTGGTACGTTCCCAACGAACGCCTGTCCGACCCGAAAGTCGGTAACGAAGTCTTTGTCCTGTTCGGCAACCGGCGAATTCTGGGCGAGATCGTGGAAATTCTGCCGGTGTCAGACGTGTACCCCGGAGCGGGCTCATCGGCGGCGCGCGAGCGTACCGCCTCGCAAATCGCGCGAATTCAGTTCAGCCCAGGCGCGCATCCCCCGGCGCTGAACTCGGCCGTCGACGTTCACATGCACTACACACAACTCAGCGCGCGCATTGCTTCCATGCTGGTGAAACTATTCGGGCTCGACGAGCTGTGAGAGGGAGCGAGGTGCAGCATGCAGATCGAAGCGAACCAAACGGGTTGCCCGGCTTGCGGCTCCTCCGCGCTGATGTTGTTTCCAGTATTCCACCACATGATCTGCGCCTATGTTGGTCCGGAGTATGACTTCACGCCAAACATCGCGGGATATACGTGCCCGAAGTGCTGCCGCGACATTGTGTCGGCCGACCCAGCTTGCGAGATCGTGGGCACTAGCGCGCGGTGCACAAGGTGTTGGGTCGAGATGGTGGTGTCCCCAGCGTGTGCTCCGGCTGACTTGTAAGGATTAGCGGCGATCTCGGCTTATCCGTCGCTCAAGTGCGACTGTGGCGAGCAGAGTTGGACAGAGAATAAGCATAGGGTAGCTTCAGCAGCCAGGTAGAGCTGCCTTGGTCGGTAGCACGATGCCCGACTGCAACTACGATAGTTTCAACGGTCTCGCCTGTCTCCACAGGGCGAGTGAAGTTTTGGACAAATGGTTGCAACTCAACAGCGCATCGGTCAACAATGCCGCGCGAGTTGACGAAGGCGGAATTTTCACCACTTTTCCCAAGCGCGCCCGCGCTCCCACACACGGCGTTCTGGACCCAACGCGGGTGGCCGACATTGTGGCGATGGTCGCCGAGCAGGCACAAACTGCATAGACACCCGGTCGTAGCGGAGGCATCATAGCACCCGGCTGGCGTGTATCGGAGGACACCATGATCAGCTTGATCCGCGTTTTCGATATCGCCGTACTCACGTTGGGCATGTTCAACGTCTTGCTGGTGGCATTGATTATCTTTGCATTTTGATGCTCCCGCCGACGCGGCAATCGCCGTGCACGCGCGGCGGCTGCGCTTCAATTTCGCCGCCCGACTCAGGCTGAGGTTGTATTCGCTGCCGGCGTCTCGTCTGTGGCGGTTTGACAGGCGGCGCCGTGACGAAGCTTTGCAGCGCCGCTCGTCGGCACGAAGCCTTGGGCTCACAGAGAGCAATCCGCCCTGCCCTTGGCCTCTCGCACCCGAACGCTGCCGCGTCCACCGCAAGCCGGCTCGCGAACATGACGACCACAAGATCGCCCCTCAAGGATGAGCCGGGATGGCCAACACATACGCCGTGTCCGAATTTCGGCAAAGTGGAATATATTTGCGAAGATGGATTGACAGCAGGGCGACAAAGCAAGGCCGTAGCCCAAGCGAGAGTTTAGCCGCCGAAATCCCGCGGGCTGAACAGCAGGTCCATCACCTTCCATTCCCCGTATTTGTCGGCCGGCAACATCTTGTAGGGCTGGCAGGCCTGAAGCGCGCTCATGGCGGACTTCACGAGCGCGACGCCCTTTGCGGACGGCGGGGCTTCGATCAGGATCGGCTCGCGCGCCAGCGTGCCGTCGGTCGCGAGCACGGTGCGCAGCTTGATGTTGACGTTGTCGGTCGGCGCGACCCCAGCCGGCAGCTTGGCGCAGCTTCGCAAATGACGACGCAGCTCGGCGATGATTTCGACCGGCAGCTTCGCCGCGATTGAATCCTTGGCATCGCCGCCATCGTCTTTGGGGGCGTCTTTCGGCAGCTCCGTCGGCAATTCCGGCGGCAGGCCCAGCATGACGCCGTATTTGACAGTGACGTCGGGCTCCGGCGCCTGATAGGACGGCGGCGGCGCGGCCTCCGGGTGCTGCATCGCTTGTGGCAGTAGCTGTGGCGCCGGGGGCTGCGGCGTCGCCTGAGGCGGCGGCGACTGCGATGGCTGAGGCTGTGGCTGTGGAGGCTGCGGTTGCGGCTGCGCATTTGCCTCGCGCTGCTGCGGCGTCTGTGAAGGCTGTGGCTGCGGCTGTTTCTGCTGCGGCGGTTCAGGCGAGGCCTGCTGCTTCGAGGACTGTGCCGCAGCCTGCTGCTTCGCCTCGGGCTTCGGCGCGGCCGCCGCCTTGTCCTTATCGTTCAAATCGAACTTCGGCAGTTTCAGGTCAGGGGTCGGCTCCGGCGGCTTCGCCTTGAGTTTTTCCCCGGTCTTCTCCTCGGCTTTGGCCTCCTCCTGCTTCACCTGCTCCGGCGTCACGATGCTGACGGAAACCGATTCGGGCGGGCTGGCGTGAAACGGATGGACTTCGCTGATCACGATGATCAGCGCGACCAGCGTCAGATGGGCGATCGCCGACGCTGCAATGTCCGTCCGTATGATCTTCCGCAGTTCCATCGCCTGACTTCAGGTTGCCAAGCTGGTCCTAGCATACGGCAGGCCCCTCTCAATCCCATTTTGGCGCGAAGGCGAAATCGGTCAGGCGGCCCCTGGGACTGGCCAGCGCGGCGATCTGGGCCATCTCGTCGTCCGAAAGCTCGAAATCGAAGATCTCGATGTTTTCCGACAGGCGTTCGACGCGCGAGGTGCGCGGGATCGCAGCGACATTCTGTTGCACCAGCCAGCGCAGGCAGACCTGCGCCGGCGTCTTGTGATGCAGACGCCCGATCTCGGCGAGCGTCCGGTCGGTCTTGATCCGCCCCTTGGCGATCGGGCTGTAGGCGACCAGCGCGAGCCCGTGCTGATCGCAGGCCGCCCTCACCTTCGCCTGGTCGAGATAAGGGTGGTATTCGACCTGGTTGCAGGCCAGCGGCTCCGGCGACAACGCCACCGCCTGCTCGATCAGCGCCACGGTGAAATTGGAAACGCCGATGTGGCGGGTCAGGCCCATGCGCTTGGCATGCGACAGCGCGCCCAGCGTCTCCTCCAGCGGCACGTGCGAATTGGGCCAGTGCAGCAGCAGGAGATCGACGGAGGGAAGTCGCATGCGCGCCAGGCTCTCCTTGACCGAGCGCTCGAGATCGTGGGGCGCGAAATGATTGGTCCAGACCTTTGTCGTCAGGAAGATGTCGTCGCGGCGCACGCCGGAGGCGCGCAAGCCGTCGCCGACCTCGCGCTCATTCTCGTAGACCTGTGCGGTATCGATGTGGCGATAGCCGAGCCGCAGCGCCTGCTCGACCACACGGGTGCACATGCGCCCGCTCAGCTCCCAGGTCCCCAGCCCGATCGCCGGTATCCTTGCGCCATTGGTCTCGACGAACAGCATGAGGAATCCTCTCTGTCGCGGTCGCCCCAAATCATGATCCAGGCGTCATTATGAACCCGGCTGGCAACACTGCCAACGGGCGACACCGGCCGCCGGGTCGGATCTTGCGCGCAATGCTAACGGGAGGTTCGTGCCAGGCCTTGACGTCAGGCCTTGACGTCAGGCCTTGAGGTCAGGCCTCGAGCTCAGGCTTTGGCAAGCGCCTGGAATACGGTGTCAGGCGCATGCGCGATCACAGCGAGCAGCGCGCGGGCGGGTCCCCGCGGGGCCCGCTTGCCCTGCTCCCAATTGCGGATGGTCTCGACGGGAACGCCGAGCTTGGCCGCGAACTCCATCTGGGTCAGGCAGGCACGGCGGCGCAAATCGCGCACGGCGAGCGAGCTGGTGTCGGGCGGCGCTGCGTTAGGTACGGGCTGGATTGGAAACGGCTGGACCGGAAACTCCCGCCCATCCCGCAACTCGACAATCCGTCCGTCCGCCTTCAACCGCACACGCATGCTCATTCCCCCAAGCAAGGCGATGATGCGGCAGCTCGCTTAAGTTCGGATTAAAGATGATGGCTGCGTATACGGTCTCGTGCCCCGGACGCAGCGCAGCGCTTCTTCAGCGGTGCGCTGCAGAGCCGGGGCCCATGTCGCTGCAATACTGTGCCGCTTCTGGGTCCCGGTTGCGCAGCAACGCCAAGGGCGTTGCAGCGCGCCGGGGAGACGAGAGTGCCTGTAGCCCTACCTCAACCCGAACCACAACGTCGCGATGCCGAGGAAGGAGAAGAAGCCGACGACGTCAGTGACGGTTGTCACGAACGTGCCGGAGGCGACGGCCGGATCGGCCCTGACCCGTTCGAGCGCCATCGGAATCAGGATTCCTCCGAGTGCGCCGGCGAAGAGGTTCACGATGATGGCGAGCCCGATGACCAGGCCGAGGCCCGGGATCCTGAACCAGGCCACCGCAGCGACGCCCGTGATCACGGCAAAGGCGAGACCGTTGACGAGGCCGACCAGGCCCTCGCGCACCACCACGCGCCAGGCATTGGAGGAGCCGAGCTCGCGCGTCGCCAGCGCCCGCACCGCGACCGTCATGGTCTGGGTGGCGGCATTGCCGCCCTGGCTTGCGACGATCGGCGCCAGCACGGCGAGCGCCACCATCTTCTCGAGCTGGCCCTCGAACAGGCCGAGCACGGAGGACGCCAGAAAGGCGGTGGCGAGATTGACCAGCAGCCAGTTGAACCGCGCGCGTGCAATGGTGAACACGGTGTCGGACAGCTCTTCGTCGCTGTTGACGCCGCCGAGCGCCTTGAGGTCCTCGTCCGCCTCTTCCTCGATGACGTCGACGACGTCGTCGACGGTGATGACGCCGACGAGGCGGTCCTGGGTGTCGAGCACCGGGGCTGCGACGAGATTGTACTTGCCGAACATGCGCGCCACCTCCTCCTGGTCCTCCAGGACGGAGACGCGGCGGCGATCCTCGTCGGTCAGCTCGGCAAGCGCCACCGGGCGGCGGGCGCGCAGCAGCACGTCGAGCGAGACCGCGCCCTGCCAGTGCTGCTCCTTGTCGACGACGTAGATCTCGTAGAAGCGGTCTGGCAGATCCGGCGTCTCGCGCATGTAGTCGATCGCCTGCCCCACGGTGAAATCCTGCGGCACGGCGATGAACTCGGTCTGCATCCGGCGGCCGGCGGAGTTCTCCGGATAAAGCAGGCTGCGCTCGAGCACGACGCGCTCCTTGAGCGGCAGCTTCTCGAGGATCTCCTCCTGATCGGCCTGATCGAGCGTTTCCAGCAGCTCGACCGCGTCGTCGGATTCGAGCTCGCGCACACCTTCCGCGACCGTCTGCGGCGGCAGTTCCTCGAGGATCTCCTCGCGCACGCCCTCGTCGAGCTCGTTCAGCGCGGAGAAGTCGAAATCGCGCCCCGTCAGCTCAACCAGGCGGACCCGATCGTCGGGCTCGAGAGCCCCAATGAGGTCGCCGAGATCGGCCTCGTGCAGCTCGGCAACGCAGGCGCGCAGCGCGGCGCTGTCGCCGGCCTCGATCGCATGGGTAATTTCCGCGACGAATTCGTGACGAATTTCGCCGTCTTCATTGCGCATCGGCACGTGGTCGAGTACCGATTCCGCGGCAGATGCGGCACCGTCCAGATGTTCATCCATGGCGCGCCTCGCCGTTCGACAGGTTGGAACGAGTGGTCTGAGCTGACGGTTCAGGCAATACCCACAAGGCAACTCTGAGCGCAATGACAAAGATGCTTCGACTGAGGTGGACCTCGATGTCGGCAGGCGCAGCCCTCGCCGCCCTCACCGGCATCGCCTCGAGTGAAGCCGCCGAGTGCCCGCGCAAGGACGCGCTCGGCACCTCCCGCATTCTGAGCGTCGACGCCAAGACCGCGCCGCGCGTGGGCCTGAAGAGCTTTCCGCAGACGCTGGAGCTTGCCGATCACGAGGTCGTGCTGACCTTCGATGACGGCCCGCATCCGCCGACGACGTCGAAGGTATTGGTGGCACTGGCGCAGGAATGCGTGCGCGCGACCTTCTTCCTGATCGGCCTGCACGCCTCCGAACACCCTGACATGGTCAAGCGCATCGCGCGCGAGGGCCACAGCATCGGTCACCACACCTTCTCGCACCCGTTCATGGCGCGCATTCCGTTCGACAAAGCGAAGAGCGAAATCGACCGCGGCATCGCGGCCGTCGAGCTGGCTCTGCACGGCACCTCGACAACGACGCCCGCGACCCCGTTCTTCCGCTTCCCCTATTTCGAGGCGACGCCAGCCGAGCTTGACCTGCTCCAGTCCCGCGGCATCGTGGTGTTCGGGGCCGACCTGTGGGCCAGCGACTGGAACGAGATGACGCCGGAGCAGGAAATGAAGCTCGTCACCGAGCGGCTCGCCGCCGCCGGCAAGGGTATCATCCTGTTCCACGATCCCAAGGCGCGTACGGCTGCGATCATGCCGGCCTTCCTGCGGTATCTGAGGGAGAACCGCTATCGGGTGGTTCACGTCGTGCCGGCGGGTGCATCACAGAAGAGTGCCGACGCGCATTGATGCCGGAATGTCACGCCGGTGCAAAATGGGGTGATTTGGGCCCTATTAACAGTCTGTTCATGCTACGCCATGCAAGTATCAAGGGGACTTGTCGCGGCAGGGTTCTGGGTCGGGGTTCTTGCGCCTGAACCGTTTGCTGATGTCTCCGACCTACTATGGCGGCAATCGCGTAAGAGGGCAGACCTGGTTCATGATCGGAAGTAGCGTTGTTGCTCGGACGCGATCGTGGATCGTCCTTTGCCTTGGCAGCTTTCTTGGCGGATTCCTTGGTGTCCTGACCATCGGCTCGCCGGCCATTGCGGCCGACTGCCCCGGCCATCCGGACGCGCTCGGGACCTCCCGCACGCTCGTGGTCGATCCGCACGAGCATCCCCGCATCGGCACCATGCAGTACCGCGAGACGCTGCCGCTGAAGGACCATGAAGTCGTCCTGACCTTCGACGACGGTCCGTTGCCGAAATATTCCAACCAGGTGCTGCAGATCCTCGCCGACGAGTGCATCAAGGCGACCTTCTTCATCATTGGCGAACAGGCCAAGGCGAACCCGGAAGGCGTGCGCAAGCTGGTCGCAGCGGGCCATACCGTCGGCACCCACAGCATGACGCATCCGCTCACAATGGACCGGATGCCGCTCGACAAGGCCGAGGCGCAGATCAATGGCGGCATCGAGTGGACATCGGCCGCAATGACCGATCCGTCCAAGCTCGCGCCGTTCTTCCGCATTCCCGGCCTGATGCGCGCCGACGGCGTCGAGAACGTTCTGATCTCGCGCGGCATCCAGGTCTGGAGCGCCGATTTCCCGGCGGACGACTGGCGCCATGTGTCGCCCGATCGCGTCTATCAGCTCGCAATCCAGCGGCTTGAGGCCAAGGGCAAGGGCATCCTGCTGCTGCACGACATCCAGGCCCGCACGGTGGCGGCGCTGCCGAAGATCATCCGCGACCTCAAGGCGCGCGGCTATCGCATCGTGCACGTGGTGCCCGCGACCGCCGAGCAGCTGGCGACGCCGACAACGCCGGTGGAATGGCTGCTGCATCCGCCGACCGAGACCACACCGATCGCGCGCTGGCCGGCCGTGCCGAACTTCGTGTTCGCGCAGACCAAGACGCTTCCGGCACCCTCGCTGGCCGACCTCAACGCACAGGCCGCGCACCAACCGCTGCTGCCGCGCAAGACCATGGCGCTCGCCAATGTCGCGGCCACCCTGCCCGTGCCTGGCCGCGATCTCTTTGCGATCCCGGAAGGCTCGGTCGAGGTGCTGCTGTCGACGACCTTGTCGCGGCGCGCCGCGACGCGCCTGGCAATGGCGGCCGAGACGCCTCCTGCGGCCAAGGTCAAAGCCGGCAAGTGGCACGCTCGCCGCACCGCGCGCGCTGCTCATGGCACACCGAACCACGCCGCAGAGACCGAGGGCACTGCAGCCAAGAGCACTGCCCCCAAGAGCGCCGCGCCCAAGAGCACAGCGCCGCGCCCGACCCGTGTGGCAAGCCTGAAGAAGCGCGCGCAGTAGAGCTTACTGTCGCATGATGTTGGCGACGCAGAGCAATACGATCAGCGCCAGGAAGAACAGGTCCATATAGGACTTGACCTCGCCGTCGCGCCGCAGCCGGGCGACGTCAACCACGACCTGCTTGCGCACACTCGTTCCGCCAGTGCCGTCATTGAGCGGAGCCTGAAGGCGCTTGGTCTCGGCTTCCAGCTTCTCGATCTTCTGGTAAAAGTAGAACGCCCGCAGCGTCGAAGCTGCGCGCATGCCGGTATAGACCAGCACCAGGATCGCGATAATCGCCCGGTTCTGGTACTTCTCCATGAAATTCAGGCTGAAATAGACCATCGCCATGAATGCGAAGTTGGTCACGAAGCGATAGACGAAGCTTAAAAAGACCATGCGGGCTTAAGCCTTGAAGGGTGGCGCAACCGACCGTGTTGCAAATGCGGGGATCAGGAGCCCAGACCGGAACAGCCGGCCTGAATGCCATGCAGCCCCGTCTACGCCAACTTTGTTTCAACAAAGATACTATTGCCCCGGCGATGCCGCCTTTTAGCCACGCCCGGCCATAATGCAAGCCGGAGCCCCGGCCGTCGAGCCGTCCGCGCGCCTGTTGGCTGCAACGGCTCCTTGGAGATTTGGCGGAAGTCCCGATAGACTGGGGTCGCCACATGTGGGGTCTGCCGATGCCGAAGAAGGGAATCACCGGCCACGACGACTGGGTTCTGACCGAGGCGCTGGCGACTGCGCTGGTCGCGCTGGAGCAGCTCGACACCAAGCACCAGCCGAGCGCGCATATGGACGACATCCGCAAGATGCTCGCGAACGGCAAGGAGCCGGCGGCGGTGACCCTGCATCTCGCCCAGGCCAAATGCCGGCTTTTTCCCGACCTCGATCCGCTGGAGATCTACCGGGAATACGGCATCGGCGAGGAATATGGCTGAGGGCGCCGTTGACGGCCGGACCTAAGGCCCGCCGGCGACCGATCCGGCGATCACCATGACCAGCGCGGCCAAGTCGATCTTGCCGTTGACGATCAGCTCCTCCGAGGCTTTCGCGTCGTGCGCCCGTTCGACCTTCAGCGATTGCGGCCGGTTCGCCGCCTGCCGCTTCAGCTCCTCGACGATGGCTTCCGTGAGTTTCTCTTCCAGCATGGGCTTGTCCTCAGGCCGCCATCGCACGGCAGGATTGCGCGCAGGAGCGGCACATGGCGACGCACTCGTCCATGCCGCCGACCCGCACCGGTCAACCAGCGGGATGTTGTGATCGTTCCTGCCGTCGTGCCGATTGCGACCTCGGGGGAACTTCGCGAAGCTAGCCGTACCGCCTCGCGCGCACCGCCCGATAGCGAGCATCGGTCTGCGGTTTGATGAACAGCGCCGCCACGCTCGGATGACGTTTGCGTATCTCGGTCTCGATCGAAACGACGCATCGCTCGATGTCGTCGGCGCGCTTGTCATCCGCAAATTCGATGCTGAGGGCCGCAACGACCTCGACCGGCGACAGCTGCACCGTCAGCAGGCCGTTGGCCCTGAGCACGCCGGGCGACCGCCTTGCGATATCGAGGACGGATCGCGCAAGCTCCGGATCGGCGGGCTCGCCGATCAGCAGGCTCTTGCTCTCGCGCGCGAGACCGATCGACACGATCGCCAGCAATATCCCGATCATGATCGAACCGATCCCGTCCCAGACCGGCTGGCGCAGCCATACGGCCGCGGCAGTGGCCGCCGCGGCAATGGCGATGCCGACCAGCGCCGCGCTGTCCTCGAGCAGCACCATGAATGCCGGAGGATCCTTGCTGCGAACGAAAGCCTGGTAATACCCGAACCGCTGGCCGTCGGAGCTGAAGCGCCGCAGGGCAACCAGCCAGGAACCGCCTTCAAACAGGAACGACAGCCCGAGCACCACGAAGCTGACGATCGGACTTTCGATCGACTCGGGTGCGGCGACATGCAGAATGCCCTGATACAGCGAGACACCGGCGCCCAGGGCGAAGATCAGCAGCGCAACGATGAAGCTCCAGAAATACAGCTCGCGCCCATAGCCGAGCGGATGGGATTCGTCGGGCGAGCGGCTCGCGCGCCGGTAGCCGTAGAGCAGCAGGATCTCATTGGTCGTATCGACGAGCGAATGCACCGCTTCGCTCGTCATGGCCGAACTTCCCGTCCACGCGGCGGCGCCGATCTTCGTGACCGCGACCAGGACATTGCCGAAGAGCGCCGCATAGACCGCGGTCTTCGAGGATGATTCTGTTGCCAATGTCCGATACCCCGTTCCTCATGCCAGCCGCCGCGGCAGGCTGTTGTGGATCGTGCAGGCGGCGAGCGCGGCGTGGCCGAACGCGACCGATATCTGGTGCAGGTCGGTGACGACGTCGCCGATGCCGTAGAGCCCGTCGACCGAGCTGCGCTGATGGTCGTCGACTTTCAGATGGCCGTCTGCGGTGTGTTCGGCCCCAAGCGTCATCGCGAGATGCGAGCGCACTTCCGCACCCATCACCGGGTAGACCATCTCGAATTGCGCCGTCCGGCCATCGGCGAAGACGGCTTCAACGCCGTCGTCTCGCCGCCTCAGGCGCAGGCCGGGCGCGACGACGATCTCGACACCGGCTTCATTGAGCTCCGCTGCCGCGGGCTTCCCGTCATCCTCGCCCGTTGCCAGCAGCGTCACGTCGCGCGAGTAGCCGCGCATGAAGAGCGCCTTGCCGGCGGCGCGGTGAAGCGGACCGACGATGCCGATGCGACGGTCGATCGCCTCGAAGGCGTCGCAAACGGGACAGTAGCGCAACAGCCCGTCCGCGACGGCCGCGCGCCATTCGTCGAACGGCGGATGGGCGTCGACGATGCCGCAGGCAAGGATGACGGTGGCGGCCGTATGCGCGCCGCCGTTCCAGATCGCCTGAAAACCGTGATCGTGTCGTCGCAAGCCGGTGACCTCGGCATCAACGCGCGTGACCGCGAGCTCGCCCAGTTGCGCGGACATGCGCGCGAGCAGGTCAGTGCCGGAGAGGCCGTGGACGAAGCCCGGCACATTGTGACTGCGCGGGATCAGCGCCGCCCGGCTCGCGCCTGCGTCCACGACACAGACGCGGCGCCGAAATCGCGCGAGGTAGATCGCAGCCATCAGCCCGGCCGGGCCGCCGCCGACGATCAGGCAATCATACGGCTGATCATTCGCCGTCATTTGGGGTTTGGATCCGACAGGCCCGCACCGGGCTCGCGAAGCTGTCCGCTCCGCGCCAGGCGGACCGCGTTGCCGAGTGCGCGCGCGACGTTCTGCACCTCCGTCTGGAATGCCCTGTCGTCATCGAGGTCGCGGTGCGAGGTGGCGTATGGCTCCATGTAGCCGACATAGCCATCGAGCTCGGCGAAGCGGCCCGCCGAGATCAGCTGCATGTCGGTCAGCCAATCCGACAAGGCCCGGCGCGCCCCCTCGGCACCGACCGCATCGCCGTGAACGACGAGGCCGAAATGGCGGCCGGCGAGATGGCGCGGATAGGACCAGCCCTTCAGCTCCAGCGCCTTGGCTTCGGCAGCCTTCTTGCCGTGGGTCGAGGTCGGATCGGGATTGCCGCCATCGGCGCAGACCATGCGATCCATCATCGCCTTCAATCCGGCGGGCACGTGATACCAGTTCACCGGCGTCACGATCAGGATGCCGTGGGCGGCGACCCACAGCGGATAGATATCGTTCATCCAGTCGTCGGTCTGTCCCAGCGAGTAGTTTGGATAGCAGCTGCACGGCCAGTGGCAGAGCGGCATCGCTGTTCCGACGCAGGATTTGCAGGGATGGATCGTCCTGCCGAACTCCGAAGCCAGGCGCGACAGATCGAGGATGTCGACGGCAAATCCAAGCTCGGCAAAGACCGGCTCGGCGAGTTCGACCAGGCGCCAGGTCTTGGACATCTCGCCGGGACAGGTGTGCTCGCTGCGGGCCGAGCCGTTGATGATGAGGATGCGCGGCGTCTCGTCCGCGTCGTCATGGCGTCGCTGCGCTGCCAGGATCTTCGCGCGCGCATCGAGCCAGTCGATGGCGATGTCGTAATCGGGATCGGAGAATCCCGCGCCCGCCTTTCGCGTCAGCGGGGCCTTGCGTGAATTGCTGTAGGCATCCCAGGCTGCGCCGACGATGGCGTCGAGCTCGCGCTGGAGCGGTGCAAAGGCGGGATCGACGAACCGGCTCCTGTAGCGGTGCTCGAAGGCCTCGCGCGAGAGCTTGACGGGCGGCATCCCCTTGCGAATGTCGGCTTCCGTCATGCTGGCTCCTCGCGAGGTCGGTACAGTTCGACCAACCCGGGGCGCAGCGCGCGGTTCCTTCTCGCTCTCGTGTCGCTGCTCTACTGGCGGACAACTTCCGGCGGCACATCGAACTGATGCGCTGGTCCAGCCGCCACAGTTCGATGCGGTGCACCAGCACGAGCGAGGCGGCCTCGCGCTTGGCCTGCTCATCATCGTCGCAGACCAGGTTGATGCATCCAAACACATGCCCGTCCGGATCGATCTGGAACGCGCGGTAGTGCTTGATGCTCCGCATCGTCACCCTCCCCGTCTCGGGTACACGGGTTCGCTCAGCCAGTCCGTCAGGTTCGAGGTCACCTCGTTCTGCTTGGCGCGCTGAAGCAGCATGTCGCGCTCCTTGCCGGGCGGCAGGCTGCGCGCGCGCTCGCGAGCCGTTTGGGCGAATGCCGCCAACCGCTCCTGGAGCGATTGGGTCTGTTTCCTGCGGTTGCGTTTCGCGGTCATTGTACTTTCACAAAGCCCTTTTGATCGGAGGAATTGGCCCCGGCGGGAGGTCGGGCGCCGGGGCCAAAGTTCATGCCGGTTGGGGCGGCCCAGCCCGGCAGTGTTGGCAGCTTCGGCCGCAACCGCAGGTTCCGGCATTTCAATAAGTTAACGGTGCGTGATTTTGCTGGTGCGAAACGAAGGGGCCGAGGAGCGACGGATGCATTCCCTTCGCACGCCGGCGCTGCTTCGACTGCGCCGGAACCGAAATGCTGATTCGCTTATTGATGAAGGACTTGAAGGAGGATCATCATGGCGAAAGCAGCATGGAAACGGCCGGGCTCACCGATCGGCCGCAAAGGCCCGCGCAAGGCAAATCCCGCGTACAAGCGCAGGGCGCGCGAACGGTGGACACCTGCGGACGTGAGCAAGCTGAAGCAGCTCGCAAAAGGAAACACGCCCACGGGCGTCATGAGCATCAAGCTGCAGCGCCCGGTCGCGGCCATTCGCAGCAAGGCGCAGCGCGAAGGCATTTCGCTCAGGCCCGTCAACCGCTCGCCATACAACAGGCGATCCAAAGCAGCGAAGCGGCGTTGAGCGGGGCACGCCCCCGGCGCGTGCTGCATGTTTGGTGTCGCCGGCTCCTATTCCGGCGACACGCCGTGCCGGAGATCCTGCTCTTGCCGGTTATCGCGAAGGGCCTTGAGCTCGGAGCGTAACATCGCGCTTTCCATCACCACCCGGCGCACCTCGCGCGTGGCGTCATCAAGCTGGTCCGCGACCGCTCTGCGCTGCGCCCGGAGGGCGCGGCTTGCTTCGATCGCGCGCTCAGCGCGGGCAAGCAGGACGTCGTTCATGGAACGACAATACAGGATTCGGGACGAAACTGCCTTTACGTAAGTTACGTCAATTACTCAAAACCAGCCATCCGCTCAAAAAACATCCGCGAACACTAACCTGGATCAAGTACGACCGTTCCCGAAGCGAGCAAACGCTTAGCTCCGTCGATAGAGTTGCAGATAGCTCGGGGAGAACAGCGCCGCATCCTTGAGCGCATCGAGATCGGTGATGGTCAGCGTGCGATCGCGCAGCACGATCAGACCGGAAGCACGCAACTCCTGAACCGTGCGATTGAGATGGACCACCGACAGGCCGGTGGCGTCCGCAAGATCCATTTGCGTCACCGGCATCACGCAGGAATTGCCCTCGACCATGCCGACAGGACGCAGCCGCTCGATGATCTCGCAGAACAGATGGGCCACGCGTTCAAAGGCCACCCGGCGGCCGAGGTTGATGGCCCATTCGCGCTGGATCGCGTTGTTGACGAGCGTCTCGCACCAGAACGCTTCCGCGAGCCCACGGTCCCCCGCCACCAGACTCTCGAACCGCGCGCGCTTGATTTCGGTGTAGACGACCGGCGTCATCGCCGCGATGGAATGATCCATCACCGAGAGCAGGAACGCGTGCGCGTCGCAACTTTCGCCGGGAAAGAGAAAATTGACGATCTGTCTCCGGCCGTCCTCCAGCGTCTTGTAGCGGCAGAGCCAGCCGGACAGCACGAGGCGCACGCTGTCGACCGGATCGCCCTCCGAGATCAGATCCTCGCCCGCTCCTGCGCGCTGGATTCCCTCGAGCATCGCGTATTCGAGCGAGGTGCGGGCCTCCGTCGACAAGGGCCTCAGCACGTTCAGCCGGCGAATGACCGGGTCCACCTGGCTGCGATCTAGCGTCGACAAGGGCATCAGCTGGCCACCGCCGGTGTATGAAACGCCCGCTTGCTGAGGGGAATGGTGATCGTGCATTCCAATCCCTTGGGACTGAATGCCAACCTGGTCTGCCCCTTGAACTCGAACGCGAGTGTGCGCTCCAGAAGCTCGGTCCCAAATCCTTTGTGCGGCGGCGGCGCAACCGGCGGCCCACCGCGCTCCCGCCACTCGAACACCAGCTCCGCCGGGTCGGTGCCCTGCTCGAGGCGCCAGGAAATCTCGATGCGACCGGTCGGCCGGCTCAGGGCGCCGTATTTGAGTGCGTTGGTCGCGAGCTCGTGAATGGCAAGGGCAAAGGTTTCCGCTGCCTTCGACTGAAAACGCACCGGGGGACCGCTGACACGTACCTGCTCGCCCTCCCTGGCATTATAGGCCAGCATCTCCTCGACGGCGAGGTATTCGAGATCGACGCCGCCTTCGGGATCGCGGGTCACCAGCGCCTGGGTACGGGCGAAAGCGTTGAGCCGGCCGTCGAGATGAGAGGCAAACTCCTCGACCGTCGAGCTCGTATCGGCCGTGCGACGGGCGATCGAGCGCACCACGCCGAGCGTGTTGCGGACCCGATGCTGGAGCTCGGCCAGCAGCAGGCGCTGCCGCTCCTCGGCGCGGGTCATGGCGGTGATGTCAACGAAGGTGATCACGACCCCGGCGATGAAGTTTTCGATGCTGCGATAGGGCAGGATTCGCACGATGTAGCGCGTGCCGCTGTCCGGCGCCCTCAGCTCGCGCTCGGCGCTGGCAAGCGTCCGCAGCACGCTGCGAACGTCGTCATAGAGGTCCTCGATCGGGACGCGCGCCTTGATGTGCGCGATGGGCCGGCTAATATCGGTTTCTACGAGATGCAGAATTTGTGTGATCGCCGGCGTGAAGTTCATCACGCGCAACTCGTTGTCGAGGAATACGGTCGCGATCTGCGTGCTCTCCAGGAAATTCCGGAGGTCACTGGTGGCGCGCGTCAATTCCTGGACGCGGTGAGCAAGCTCGCCGTTGACGGTGGTCAGCTCCTCGTTGACCGACTGCAATTCCTCGCGCGAGGTTTCGAGTTCTTCGTTCGCGGACTGGAGCTCCTCGTTGAGGGACTGGTATTCCTCGTTCGAGGACTTCAGCTCCTCATTGGTGCTTTCGAGCTCTTCGATGGTCGCCTGAAGGCGCTCCCGCGTCGCCCGCAGCTCGCCTTCGATACGGTCGACATGCTCGGTCTGCACCAACGCATTGGGCTTGCCTGCGCCGGCATCGATGGCGCGCACCGGGCCGTCCTTGAACAGGACGACAAAATTGCGATCGCCGCTGCCGCTCTCCTGGATCGGCTCCACCGTGATGTCGACGGGAATGTGCTGGCCGTTGGCGCCGAGCTGCACCTGTTCGGCATGGGCGGGCTCGTTGGTCTCCGCCGCGCGGCTGAGCACCGCCCGCAGGTCCAGGCGGAGATCGCGGTGGACGAGTTGGAGCAGATCGAGCGTGGCGGCGCCTGCCGTCGGCTCGATGTAGCGTCCGGTGCGCCCGGAAAAGTGCAGGACCTGAAAGTTGCTGTCGGCGATGACATAGGCGGGCGCATAGCGCTCCGCGATCCGCTGCGCGCGACGCTCCAGCCCGATATCAGGGCGGAAGGAGCGCGCCGGCGCTATCTCGAGGTTTGCCCTCCCCGCGGCGGTCGTGATCGGAAATTCCGGCGGCAGCCGGGTTCCGGTCTCGAGCTTCTTGAAGATGCGGGCGCGGCGGTCGACCGGTACGAACAGTTTTGGATGCCGCGTGACGTTCTCGGAATTGCCGAGGAACAGGAACCGATCCGGCAGAAGGGCGAAGTGAAATAACGGGATCACCCGGTTCTGCAATTCGGCATTGAGGTAGATCAGCAGGTTGCGGCAGGAGACGAGATCGAGCTTGGAGAACGGTGCGTCCTTGATCACGTTGTGCTGCGAGAAGATGCACATCTCGCGCAGCTCCTTGACCACGCAATAGGTGTCACCTTCGCGCACGAACCAGCGCGCCAGGCGCTCGCCGGTCATCTCCGCTTCGATCTTGGTGCGATAGCGGCCGACGCGCGCAGCCGCCAGCGCCCGTCCGTCGATGTCGGTCGCGAAGATCTGAACCTGCGGTGGCGAGTCCATTTTGGCCATGTACTCGCGCAGGAGGATAGCGATCGAATAGGCCTCCTCGCCGGTTGCGCAGCCGAGCACCCAGACGCGAACCTGCTGGCTCGCGTCCTTGCCTTCGAAGAGCTTCGGGACGGTCTGGTTCTCCAGCACCTCGAATTCACGCTTGTCGCGGAAGAATTCGGTGACGCCGATCAAGAGGTCGTTGAAGAGGTGCTGCGCCTCGTCCTGGTCGTTGCGCAGGAAATCGACGTAAGCGGAAATGTCGCCGATCTGGACCACCTGCATCCGCCGCTGCACGCGACGCAGGAAGGTGTTCTGCTTGTAGCCGTGGAAATCATTGCCGGTCTTGCTGCGCAGGATGTCGGCGATGCGCGACAGCGAGGTCGCTGCAGCGGCCAGCACCTCATCGAACCCCTGCTTCTCCTCCAGCCGCCGCAGATGACGGGCATAGACCTGGATGTGCTCGGCGATGTCTTCGGCGGTCAGCACGTAGTCGGCGATCGCCGCCGGCGTATCGGCGTCCTTCAGATGATCCGCGTCGTCGCTCGCGCCTTTTTCGGCGATGGCAAGGCCGCCGTGGTCCTTCAGTGTCGCGGTACCCAACGTGCCATCGCCGCCGATGCCGGACAGGATCACGCCGATCGATTGCTCGGCGCGTTCTTCCGCCAGCGACACCAGGAAGCTGTCGATCGTCGCCCGCTCGCCGGGCGCCTGCTCGGCCGGGCGGACGCCGAAGCGACCGTCCTGGATCGTCGTGATCATCGCCGGCGGGCACAGATAAATCGTGCCACCCTCGATGGTCTGGCCGTTGCCGACGTCGGAAATCTTGCCACCGTGGGAATTTCGCACGATCTGGCGCAGCCGCGGCTCGTCGAGGGCCTCATGATGCTGGAATGCGAGCACGACGGCCTGGTCGGCGCTTACGGTCAGCCTGGAAAAGAACCGCTCGACGCTATCCAGAGCTGTCGGCGCGGCGCCCACCCCGATGATCAGCGGAGACCTGGTCTGGCGCTCTCTTTCGACCGACTGGTCGCCGATTTCATGCATGGTCTCGGTAGCTCTCATTCATTGACGGGAACCAGAGGACGCCCGCTCGCCGCAAATAGCAGAATTGATATTATCCCAACAGGTGCAAGGCGGAAACGTCACGCTGCGTTCCGTACAGCGAGCATTGGGCATTAGGCATTGAGCTTGGGTGGCCTGCCAACGCCCCCAGATCACTCCGGACCGACTTGCTGCCGAAGATAGGCGATCCGCTGCTCGATCAGGACGCGATGGCGCAGCCATTCCGTGAGGGTCTGCTTCAGCGCCTCGACCAACCGTTCCGCCTGGCCCGCGTCGTGGCCGCCGGCACTGAGCTCGCGGATGCGCGCCTCCTGATCGAGGATGCGCCGCGAACCCTCCTCGATATCCCGATCGGCCTTGATCAGATGGCGGCGCTCGGTATCGAGTTGCTCGGTCCATTCGGCGAGGGAAATGGCCATCGCGACCCTCAAGCCTCCCGCTTGCGAATGGGAGGATCGAGCGACTTTAGCACAACGCGCCGGATCATGTCGGCATATTCGCGATATTCGGCAGCGCGCGCCTGGTACATCTCGGCCACCGCCGGCCGGCCGTTGCGCCGTCCGTCGGCGGCCATGCGCTGCACCAGCTCGGCCCGCTCCTCGATGATGCGCAGTGCGACCCGCAGGGCTTCATCCACTTGCCCCTCCTGCTCTTTTGCGAGGACGTCGGCGGCGAAGGCGTGACCGACCTGGCAACGGAAGCGCATCGGGTGCGATTCCTTCATCTCGGACAGGACGCCCCCGCAGGCCGGACAGGTCAGCGCAACCGGATCGGCCATCGAGACGAGACGGTCACTGCCGATCCGTTCGCCGGCCGCGATCTCGACCTCGAGCCGGATCTCCGGCGGGATCGGCAGTGCGGCGCCGGCAGCCTCCCTGGCGAGATCAGACAGCACGTCGCCCATTCCGGCGCCGGGAACGCAAAGATCGATGATGGTCGCCTCGAGGGCGCTCCTTGGCATTTCATCGGCGATGGCATCCGAGGGGTCCTGAACCACCGAAATCCCGCCGCAACGCTTGATGGCGTTGAGACCGGCCGAACCGTCGGACAACAGGCCGCTGAGCAGCACACCGATCACACGCGGGCCGTAGTTGATGGCGGCCGAGCGAAACAAGGCATCGATGGCCGGCCGGACCATGTTCTCGCGCGGGCCGCGCCCGAGGAATACGCGATCCTCGGACAGCAGCAGATGGTGGTCCGGTGCGGCCAGATAAACCCGGCCTGGCTCGATCTTCATGCCGTTTTCGGCCTGCCGGACCGGGAGCGGACCGGCGCTGCTGGCCACCGTCGAGAGAATGCCGATGCCCTGCGCCGGGATGTGCAGCACGATGAACACCGCCGCGGGCAGATCCGGCGGCAGCCGGCCCAGGATCTGCTTCAGCGGCGCGGTCGCGCCGGCCGAGCCACCTATGACGATGATGTCGCGGTTGCTCATGGAACCCACTATCGGTTGTATTCGTTTGTACCAAGGCGGGTCACCGCCCTATGTTCCTATGAACCGGCAACGAAGGGCTGGAAGGCACCATGGCGATGTCGCCTCGATCGTCAGGTCCAGAGTCGGCGCTCAGCGGGCGACGCATCTTCATTGTCGAGGACGAATATTTTCTCGCCGACGACATTGGCAGAGCATGTCGCGCGCTCGGCGCAGACATCGCGGGCCCGGTGGGCGATCTCAACGACGCACTCCGTATCCTGCACGACGGCAGTGTTCTGGATGCCGCCGTGCTCGACGTGAACATCCGCAGCGAGATGATCTTTCCGGTCGCGCGCGAACTGAAGGCACGGAACGTCCCCTTCCTCTTCACGACCGGATACGACAAGGTCACGATCAGTCCGGAATTCCACGACGTGCCGATCCTGGAGAAACCGATCGATATGCCTGCGATGGCACAGAGGCTGGCGGCGCTGATCGCCGATCCGCACGGCCGAGCCTGACGACGATCAGAACAGATGCGCGAAAGCGAGCCAGGCGGTCACCGCCAGACACAGAAGCACCGCAGCATAGGGCAACGCGATCCGCAAATCAGCAGCCCTCCCGGTCATCAACCCATCATCATCCAGACGATCGCCGCCATCATGACGAGAAAACCCGTGATTGCCGTTGCGACAAAGGCCTGTTCGACGCGATCCATCGGCATCACAGCCCCCTTTTTCCAGCCGAACCAGTCTGACGGCGCGGGGAGCTTTGCGCATTAGGCTATGTGAATCGGCGTCCTCCTTATCGGTCCGCGCCGCACCGGTTAGCTTAGATTGCGACGGTATCGTTCTACGACTTCGCCGTGCCCGGCTCCGCCATCTTGCGATGCTGCTTGGCCAGCATCTCGTTCGGCGTGACATTGGCGATCGTGGTCTGGATCTTGTTCTTCATTCCGGTCACGATGTCGGACTCCCCGCGCAACATGGCGTCGAAGCCGGCCTTCGCGACGTCGTAGGCACTGTCCTTCGGCTCGGTGCCGACCTTGGTATCCATCATGTCGGCGCGGCGGAAGAACTCCGTTTCCGTGGCGCCAGGCATTAGGCAGGTGACGGTGACGCCGCTGTCGCGCAACTCCTCGCGGAGCGCGAATGAGAATGAATCAAGAAACGCCTTGCTGGCGTTGTAGACCGCCTGAAAACTGCCCGGCGTGAATCCCGCGATCGAGCCCGTGATCAGGATGCGCCCCGAATTGCGGCGAAGCATCGCGTTGCCGGCGCGATGGATGAGATACAGCGTGCCGGTGATGTTGGTGTCGACGAGGTGCTTGATCCTGGCAAAATCCTGGTCGAGAAAGGCCTTGCCAAGACCAACGCCGGCATTGGCCAGCAGCGCGTCGATCGGCCGGTCGCCGACCGCGGCGCAGAGCTTGTCGACGCCTTCGGTGGTGGCGAGATCGGCCTGCACCGGTTCGACGCTGCTGCCGAGCCTGCGCAGATCGACGGCCACCCTCTCGATCTCGGGCTCGTCCGCCGCAATGACAAGGTTGAAACCTGCTTGGGCACAGCATCTGGCGAGTTCCAGCCCGATGCCGGTGGAGGCGCCGGTGACGACGGCGAGTTGATTGGCGGGCATGAGCGTATCCTTCGCTAATCCTCGAGGGGGATTGATGACGCTCCAATCACCGCAATGCGCGCTCGTTCCTATCGGGGACGCACGCTGGTGCGGCGCAAAGATTTTGCACTGTGGAATAGCAACCATCGTTCGTTGTTCGACTTGGTTGCCTCGTAGCTCGGGAGAAAAGAGATGAAGGCGCTGGTTTGGCACGGCAAGGAAGACATACGCTGCGACACCGTTACCGATCCGGAAATTCAGGACGCGCGGGATGCCATCATCAAAGTCACGAGCTGCGCCATCTGCGGCTCGGACCTGCACCTCTTTCACAATTACATTCCGGGCATGCTGCCCGGGGACATCATGGGCCACGAGACCATGGGCGAAGTGGTCGAGGTCGGCTCGGGCGTCGACGGCAAGCTGAAGAAGGGCGACCGCATCGTCGTGCCCTTCACAATCATTTGCGGCGAATGCGACCAGTGCAAGCGTGGCAATTTCTCGGTTTGCGAAACCACCAATCGCAAGAGTCATCTCGCTGAAAAAGCGTTCGGTCATTCGGGCGCCGGCCTGTTCGGCTATACGCACCTGACCGGCGGCTATCCCGGCGGCCAGGCCGAATATTTGCGCGTGCCGTTCGCTGACGCCACGCACATCAAGGTGCCCGCGGGCATTCCCGACGAGCAGTTGCTGTTTCTCAGCGACATCTTCCCGACCGGCTGGCAGGCCGCCGTGCAATGCGACATCGAGCCGACCGACACGGTCGCGATCTGGGGCTGCGGTCCCGTGGGGCAGATGGCGATCCGCAGCGCCATCCTGCTCGGCGCCAACCAGGTGATCGCGATCGATTGCCTGCCCGAACGGCTCAGCATGGCCGAAGCCGGCGGCGCCACCACCATCAACTTCGAAAAAGAAAGCGTCCTGGAGCGGCTCGAGGAGCTCACCGACGGCAGAGGCCCCGAAAAATGTATCGATTGCGTCGGGATGGAGTCGCATGTGATGGCTTCCCTGCCCGACACGCTGCTCGACCGCGCCAAGCAGATGGTCATGGTGGAGAGCGACCGGCCCCATGTGCTGCGCGAGATGATCTATGTCTGCCGGCCCGGCGGCATCATTTCGGTGGCAGGCGTGTACAGCGGATTCTCCGACATGCTGCCGATGGGCGCCTTCATGAACAAGGGCCTGACGATGCGCACCGGCCAGACCCACGTCAACCGCTGGACGGACGACCTGCTCCATCGCATCGAGGAAGGTCAGATCGATCCGTCCTTCGTCATCACCCACACCGTCCCGCTTAGCCAAGGCCCCGAGATGTACCAGGTGTTTCGCGACAAGCGCGACTCCTGCGTCAAGGTCGTGCTGAAGCCCTGAGGAGCAAGACCCATGTTTCATTTCTCCAACATCGTTCGCACCAAGGGCGACCCGAAAATCGTCGAGGGCGGCCCGAGCCTGAAGCGGCCCGAAGACCAGCTCGCCCGTGCGCTCGGCTGGTTCAGCATCGGTCTCGGCGTCGTGGAATTCTTCGCGCCGCGGCGCGTCACGGAAACGCTGGGCATGGAGGGCCATGAGACGCTGGTCCGCACCTTCGGCCTGCGCGAGATCCTGGCCGGGGTCATGACGCTCTCGGTCGAGAAGAACGCCGGCCTGTGGGCCCGCGTCGGCGGCGACGGCCTCGATGCCGCCGCGCTGCTCTCGGGGCTGACCGCGGACAATCCCAAAAAGGGCAATATCGCGCTGGCGCTGCTGATGGTCGGCGGCATCGCGATGCTCGATTACCGCGCCGCGCAGGACACCAAGCCGCAGCGGCCGCAGCGCGACGCACGGCGCAAGCTGTATCCGAACCGCAGCGGCTTTCCCAAGGGCATCGAGAGCGCCCGAACCGCGGCCAAGCAGATCGCAGCGCACGCCGCGACGGAACGGACCTGAGAACGCGCGACGAGGTGATGCAAGACAATGAGCGAAGCGTCCCGTAACGAAGGTGCGTGGTGGGAATCCGCCGTCATCTACGAAATCGCACTGATCTCGTTCCAGGACTCGGACGGCGACGGCAAGGGTGATCTCGCCGGCCTGACATCCCGCATCGACTATCTGAAATGGCTCGGCGTCGACGCGGTGTGGCTGACGCCGGTCTACAAGAGCCCGTTTCGCGACCTCGGCTACGACATCTCCGACTACTGCTCGATCGATCCTGCGTTCGGCAGCCTCGAGGCGTTCGACCGCCTGCTCAAGGCCCTGCACGCGGCGGATATCCGCGTGATCCTCGATCTCGTGCCCAATCATACCGCGAACGATCACGCATGGTTCATCGAGAGCAGCAGCTCACGGAACAGCGCGAAGGCCGATTGGTACATCTGGGCCGACGCAGCCGAGAACGGCGGCCCGCCCAACAACTGGCTGAGCCGCTTCGGCGGCAGCGGCTGGGAATGGTGCGAGGCGCGGCGGCAATATTACTATCACTCCTTCCTGGTCGAGCAGCCCGATCTGAACTGGCGCAACCCGCAACTGCGCGCCGCGATCGCCGACGTCATGCGCTTCTGGCTCGATCGCGGCGTCGACGGCTTTCGCGTCGATGCCAGCGCGGTCCTGATCAAGGACGCGCTGCTGCGCGACAATCCGCATAACCCGCAAGCGAAAGGCAAGCCGCCGCCGCAGCGCCAAACGCCCGTCTTTACCGACGACCGGCCGGAGACGATGGATTGCATCGAATTCATTCGCGAGGTGATCGACGGCTATCCAGGGCGGATGTTGTGCGGTGAAGTCCAAGGCAAGACCGACCGCATCGGCCACTTCTACGGCAACGACCGACCGCGCCTGCATCTGCCCCTCAATTTCGCACTGCTGGACTCGCAATGGGACGCGCTGTCCCTGCAAGCAACGATCGACGCGTATTTCAACGCCATCCCGGATCATGCATGGCCGGTCTGGGTGATCGGTGGTCACGACAAGCAACGGATCGCGAGCCAAATCGGCGAGCCGCAAATGCGCGTGCTGGCGATGCTGCTGATGACGCTGCGGGGAACGCCCTTCTTC
This sequence comes from Bradyrhizobium sp. BWC-3-1, assembly GCF_032917965.1. NCBI lineage: Bacteria > Pseudomonadati > Pseudomonadota > Alphaproteobacteria > Hyphomicrobiales > Nitrobacteraceae > Bradyrhizobium > Bradyrhizobium sp. BWC-3-1. Next base: position 4,061,430 of record NZ_CP136625.1, on the reverse strand, counting down.
TTCATGGGCGACGAGATCGGCCGCAAGCGCGTTCCCATTCCGCCCGACCGCGTCCACGATCCCTTTGAGAAGCTCGTGCCGGGGTATGGCCTTTGCCGCGATCCCGAACGCGCGCCGATGCGATGGGATGACAGCAGCAACGGCGGCTTTACAACCGGCGATCCATGGCTGCCGCTCGAGCCGCGCGACGGCGCGGCCAACGTGGCCGCGCAGCAGCGCGACCCACGTTCGATCCTGGCGCTGTTTCGCGCGCTGATGCGACTGCGGCGCGAGCGCGCGTGCCTGCGCCACGGCGGCTACGAGCCCCTACGCGCGCAGAACGACGTTCTTGCCTACAGGCGGACGGATGGCGGCAAGGAAATTCTGGTCGCGCTCAACATTGCCGCCGAGCCGCGGAAATTGCATTGGCAAGGTCGCGGCCGCCTGCTGATGTCGACGCATCTCGACCTGCCGTCCGAGCCGCTGCCGGACGCCTCCATCCTGCTCCGCGGCAATGAAGGCGTGATCATCGAACTCGAGCCACGGTGACGGCCGAGGAACCATCCGCGCGTCAGAGAGTCTCATCAACGCCTCCGACGTCCCCCCTGCCGGAGGCTGAATAGACGAAACCGCAGCCCCGGCGCTCACCCCCTTCAAGCGCCGGGGTGGCGGCGTGAGCCAGGAGGCGGATCATGAGCAAGACCAAGGGCCTCGGTCAGCGGATCGCCGGCAAGGCGAAACAGGCCGTCGGCGAGATCGTCGGCGATCAGAATCTCCATGAGGAAGGCAAGGAGCAAGCGGAGCGCGGCCGGGACGAACAGAGCAAGCCGAGCGAGCTCAATCCGTTGAAGAAACTCAATCAGCTGACGTGAACGCTGCCGCGCCGTCAGCCATTTCCAAGTCAATTCGCACCGGTGATGAAGGCGCCTCACGGCGACGCTCGCGCTGGGTCGCCGCTGCCGAACTCGGCCTGATCAGCAGCACCTTCTCGACCATCGTCAGCCAGCTCTTCGCCGCGCGCATCGGACGCGATGCCGCGGTCGACTGGATGACGGTCGCCGCCATTCCCGCGCGCGATTGGGCGATCAGCGCAGAGCCGTCGTGGAGCGCGATCCTTGCCGGGATCGCCTTCCACCAATGGGCGGACTTCTCCTGGGCGCTGGTGTTCTTCGGTGTGCTCGGGCGCTGGACCGCTGACCTGCGGCCGCTCACGATCCTGCTGCTCGCGCTGCCCTGGGCCGTGTTCTCGTCAAGCATGGAATGGTTCGTGCTGGTGCCCCTGTTTCCGTTTTGGCAACCGCTGTTCACGCTGCAGCAGCCCTACTGGATCGGCCTGCTCGTCCACGGCTCCTCGGCCGTGATGTACCCCCTGTTTGCCCGGCTGCGCTGGACGGGGGGAGCAGCACCCGCGCGCGACGTTCGCTTCACCAATGCCTGGATCACCGGCGCGCTGGCTTTGATCGCACTGCTCGGCGCGGCTGCCTTGTTCGGCAGCCATGGTTACGAGCCGCAGTGGGCGGGCCGCGACAGGGACGCGGACCAGACTTACATCCGTCACATGACTGCGCATCACGCCCAGGGCATCGCGCTGGCGCGGATCGCCGCGGAGCGCGCGCAGGACCCGCATCTGCGAAAGCTGGCGATGCTGATGGTCGCAAGCCAGACCGGCGAGAACCGGATTTTCGAGACGTGGTGGCTGAGCTGGTTCGACACCGAGATACCCGATTGCAGCTCGGACGAACGTGCCGCCATGCCGGGCTTCCTGACACAGGCCGAGATGCGGCAGGTCAAGGCCGCGCCGGCGAACCAATTCGACACGGTCTTCGTCGAAACGATGAGCAAGCATCACGCAGGCGCAGTCAAGATGGCCGACCAGATGTGGCATAGCGGCGGCGATCTGCGCCTGCGTGTGATGGCCCACGCCATCCGCCATGAGCAACAGGGCGAGATCGCGCTGATGCACGGCGCCAGCGGCATTGCCGCCGTCGCCGCCGCCTTCCGCAACATGCTCGGCGACAATGTCAATTGAGCGGGTCGTGCCCTACTCGCGCCAGAACTCCGCCAATTCCTCGGCGGTCATCAGATCGACCTGGCCGTGAAAGCGGGTGCGATACATCGTCATCAGCGCATCATGGCCGACGTCGGACGAGCTGCACAGCGCATCCTCGACGATGACGACCCTGAAGCCGAGATCGACGGCGCTCAGGACCGTCGAGAGCACGCAGACGTCCGTCTCCGCCCCGGTGATGACGACCGTGCCGACGTTCTTGTCGATCAGCAGGCTCGCGAGGCCAGGATTGCTGAACGCGGAGTAGGCCGGCTTGTCGATGACGGCAGCCGGCGGAACGAAGCGGCTCAGAGCCGGCACGAGTTCGAGGCCGGATGGCGGCAGATGTTTGCGGGTCGCTTCGCGCCAGCGACGAAAATAGCGCTGCCACTGTCCGGGACGATCTTCCGGATCTTCCGGCGTGATGAATCGCGTGAAGATCGTTCTGGCCTGATGGCGCGAAACGATCGAGGCGATCGTCGGCAACACTCGCGCCATCCATGGCGTCTCCCAAAGGCCACCCGGAGCGAAGATGTTCTGCATGTCGATGCACAAGTGAACGGCGTCGCTGATGTCGGTCACGTCCGACGCGCTGTCTCTCATCGTCCTTCACTCCTGTGGGCGTGATCGACGGCGTTCACGACGCCGAGATCCGAGCCTCTCCGGCCTCGACGATCTCTGGAAGGATGTCCTTGAACAGACGCACCGGAATGGATTTTGCCGCAGGGACCTTGCTGCCCTCCGCGTAATGCCAGAGCGGAATGAGCACGTTGCACTCCGGATAATAAGCCGCAATGCTCCTGCGCGGGATGCCATAGGGGACGATTTGGAGTTCGCTCAGGCTGCGTTCGACACCGTCGCCCGCCTCCGTCACCAGCGTGACGGTATCTCCTGCTTTCAACCCGTCTCCCTCCATGTCGGCGGGATTCATGAACACGACGTAGCGGCCGCCCTCGATGCCGCGAAAGCGATCGCCTTCGGCGTAGATCGTCGTATTGAACTGCCCGTCCGCGCGCAGTGTCATCAGCTCATAGACGCCGTCGGTCTCGCGCGGCGGCGCGAAGGCCGACTTCGGAACGGTGAAGTTGGCCTTGCCGTTCGGGGTCTTCCACTTCCGCTCGCGCGCCGCGAGTGGCCGCGCAAAACCGCCGGGTTCGAACATGCGCGCATTGAAGTCCTTGAACTGGTCGGGATAGGTGCGCTCGATGGCGTCCCGAACCCGCGAATAGTCGGCGACCCAGGCGTCCCAATCGATCTTGGGGTTGGGCTTCAACGTTGCCTTTGCCAGGGCGGCGACGATCGCCGGCTCCGACAGGAGATGGTCGGCCACCGGCTTGCGCTGGCCGCGCGATCCGTGAATGCAGGTGGTGGAATCCTCCATCGACACCGCTTGTGCGCCGCTGGCCTGCCGGTCGATCTCGATCCGGCCGAGGCACGGCAGCAGATAAGTGCCCTCGCCCGGCACGAGGTGGGTCCGGTTGAGCTTGGTCGCGATCTGCACCGACAGGCGCAGGCCGGACCAGGCGGGCTCCATCAGGGACCGCTCCGGAACGGCGCGCAGGAAATTGCCGCCGAGGCCGACGAAGCCGCGAACGTCGCCTTTCAGAATACCCTGGCAGGCGTCGACGGTGGACAGTCCCTCCCACCGCGGCGGCTCGAAACCGAAAAGCTCCGCAAGCTTGTCGAGCGGCACCAGCTTGGTCTTCTCGGAGATGCCGACGGTGCGCTGGCCCTGCACGTTGGAGTGGCCCCGGATCGGCAAAATGCCCGCGCCCGGCTTGCCGATATTGCCGCGAAGCAGCAGCAGGTTGACGATCATCTTGTTCGTCTCGACGCCGTGCTTGTGCTGGGTGATGCCCATGCCGTAATTGGCGATCACAGCCTTGGCTTCCATATAGGTGTTCGCGGCTTCGCGCAGCGCACCGCGCGAAAGCCCCGAGGCCCGTTCGATCTCGTCCCAATCCTGTGTACGGCAGAATGCGGCGAACTCCTCGAAGCCGGCCGTGTGCTGCTGGATGAATTCGACATCCACCACGCGCGCAGCTTCATTCTTGCGCGCGAGGTCGTCCGCCTCGATCACCCATTTGCAAATCCCGACGATCGCCGCAGCATCACCGCCGACCCGCACCTGATAATATTGCGAGCTGATGCGCGTGCCGCCGGCGATCATCTGGACCGGATTTTGCGGATTGACGAAACGCTCCAGGCCGCGCTCGCGCAGCGGATTGAAAGATATGATCGGCACGCCGCGCTGCGCCGCCTCCTGGAGCGGATGCAGCATGCGCGGCGCATTGGTGGTCGTGTTGTGGCCGAAGAAGAAGATGCAACCGGTAGTCTCGAAATCCTCCAGCAGAACGGTCCCGACCGGAACTCCGATCACCTCCGGCAGCGCCACCGACGTGGTTTCGTGGCACATGTTCGAGCTGTCGGGGAAATTGTTGGTGCCGTACATGCGGCCGAATAATTGGTACATGTAGCTGGTTTCGAGCGAGGCACGTCCAGACGTGTACATCACGACCGAACGGGGATCGAGCCGGTTCAGCTCGGCGCCGATAGCCGCAAAGGCCTCCTCCCAGTCGACCGGCAGATATTTGTCGCTTGCCCTGTCGTAACGCATCGGCGTCGTCAGGCGCCCCTGCTCCTCCAACTGATGATCGGACCAAGTTCGTAGTTCAGCCAGCGTATGTTGCGCAAAGAACTCCGGTGTCACGGTCTTGCGCGTAATCTCCCAGGCGGTCGCCTTGGCGCCGTTTTCGCAGAACTCGAACGGACGCGGCTTGGCCGGCTTGGCCCAGGAGCAGCTCACGCACATGAATCCGTCCGGCTTGTTCTGCTTGAGCAGGATCTCGCTGCCGAGAATGGCGACCTCTTCCTGTGTCAGGATACTGGCAACGGCTTTGAGCGAGCCCCAGCCGCCTGCCGGCGCATCATAGTTCTCGACCTTTGCCTTTTGCCGCATGGCGTTTCCTTCAATCGCAAGCCCTGCACGCAAAACCCGAGATGGGATGGCAAGTTCCAAGCGTTCGGAACCTTGCTCCGGTTCGTGCGTCGATGAATCGACGTAGGACGAACACCCATGCACGGCTCTCGATCCGGCGCACACGATCGCGCATCCATGCCCACGGCATCCGTGAGAATGCCCCGGCTGACGTCGAGCGGAACGCGGGATGAGCGGATGCTGGCGGAGGAATGTCCCGTGGCACTCGTCTACGACGGAACGACCGTCGCCGTTGTGATGGCAACTCCCGCCGATCTGACCGATCTTGCTGTGGGATTCAGCCTGACCGAAGGGATCATCGGGGACATCGGCGAGATCGAGGAGCTCACGGTCGTTCCCGGTCGCGACGGCATCGAACTGCGGCTATGGCTGCGAACGAACGCCGGGCGCCGCCTGAAGGAGCGCCGGCGACATCTGGTCGGGCCGACGGGTTGCGGCCTGTGCGGCATCGACAGCTTGCGGGAAGCCGGGCGGATCGTTCAGTGCGTCGAGCAGCCAGCGAACCTCACGGCGGAGCAGATCAGCACGGCCGTCGCAACCCTCAGCGAGTCACAGATCCTCAACTACAAGACACGCGCCGCTCACGCCGCGGGTTTTTTCGAGCCAGTCGGCAAGACCATGACGGTGCGCGAGGACGTGGGGCGCCACAACGCCCTCGACAAGCTTGCCGGCGCTCTCGCGACGGAAGGAGCATCCGGCCGCGCTGGCGCCGTCATTCTCACCAGCCGGATTTCGGTCGAGATGGTGCAAAAAACCGCCGCGATCGGCGCCGGCGTCGTCGTTGCCATGTCTGCACCGACCGCGCTCGCAGTCCGAACGGCCGAAGCCAGCGGGATCACGCTTGTCGGCATAGCGCGGGGCGACGAATTCGAGATCTTCAGCCATCCGGCGAGGGTGTTTAAGCCCGCCGCCACGCAGATCGAGCCGGAGTCTCGACCGCAGGCAAACTAAGGGAACCCGGACGTGAGGGCATAGCGAACTTCGCCAGGCAACTTCATGCCCGATCGCGCCGAGGGAGCGAACCCTCGGCCGCGAGATCGAACATCGAAGACTTGGGGAGGCCCCGTTGCAGGGTCCGCAGCGCGAACAGGGCGGGCACCGAAAATCGCGAAACAATCTTTCGCGTGTCTGTTTGCTTGGTGCGCTCGGAGGGACTCGAACCCCCACGATTTTACTCACTGCCACCTCAAGGCAGCGCGTCTACCAATTCCGCCACGAGCGCTTTGGGGATGCCGGCTTGAGGCTTGAAGGCCAACCGGATCAACGGCGCCGATCTAACAAATCCGTCAGAGGGGTACAAGCCTCCAAAGGCCCTGAATTCCACAAGCTTGGCAGGAAAGTTCCGGCTCCTTGCGCCGGGATCGGCCTTTTCCGCCTGCCCGGCCGCTACTGCGCGCCCAGGCCGCGACGCGTGCCCGGGCCGCGACGCCTGCCGGGCCGCTACCGTGTGCCCGGGACACGTGGCAGCATCTGCTTGACCTCGACCGCGATGCGGTTGCGGTCGACCAGCACGACCCCGGAGGCGACCGGCAAATTATTGGCCAGAACCTTGACCTCGTCGGCCTCGGTTGCGTCCAGCTCGATGATGGCGCCGCGGGAAAGACGCAATACCTGATGGATCGGCATGGTCGTCGTCCCGAGGACGACCATGAGGTCCACGGTGACTTTGTCGAGAGTAGGCACTTCAGCACCACCGCAACTTGGGACTAGGACTAGGGACTGGTATTTGCTCCTGGGATCATCACCCGGTTATGGTTAGCCAATGGTTAATTCGCCCCAACACCCCCGCCAAGAGCTCGATTTGACGCCGTTTTCCGCTTCCACCGGCGAGCCGGTGGAATGGCGGATTTCGGACGCGCCGGTGCCCTATCCGGAGGCGGTCGCCGAAATGGAGGCGCGCGTCGCGGCGATCGCGGCCGGTGCAGCCCCGGAGCTGGTCTGGCTGCTGGAGCACCCCCCGCTCTACACGTCCGGCACCTCGGGCAAGACCACCGACCTGCTCGATGCCCGATTCCCGACCTTTGCCACCGGGCGCGGCGGCCAGCTCACCTATCACGGGCCCGGCCAGCGCGTGGCCTATGTCATGCTTGACCTGAAGCGCCGCCGGCCGGATGTCCGGGCCTATGTCGCGAGCCTGGAGGAGCTGATTGTGCAGACGCTCGCCGCCTTCAACATCCGTGGCGAGCGGCGCGAGGACCGGGTCGGCGTCTGGGTCAAGCGGCCCGACAAGGGACCCGAGCACGAGGACAAGATCGCCGCGATCGGCGTCCGGCTGAAGCGCTGGGTCTCGTTTCACGGCATTGCCATCAATGTCGAGCCGGAGCTGTCACATTTCGCCGGCATCGTGCCCTGCGGCGTCGCCGATCCCCGCTACGGCGTCACCTCGCTGGTCGATCTCGGCCAGCTCCTGACGATGAGCGATGTCGACGTGGCGCTTCGGCAAGCATTCGAGGAGCTGTTCGGGCCGACCCAGGCGCTGATGCCGGAAGCAGCGGCCTAACTTCGGTCTCCCTCATTCTCGGCAAACCCGGAATCAGCTACCCTCGATTCCGGTGTCGCCCACGCCTCCCCCCTCCGCCGGGAAAGCAGATGTCATGCCGGGCGAATTGATCATCGGACCGACTGTTCGAGCGCCAAGGCATAAGGAGGGGTTGCGCTTCAGCTCGCAATGGGAGGTTTTTGCGATGAGACTGTCTGCACCCATTTATCATCTGAAACGAAAAGCGAAGCGCTTGTCCCGCGAGGTAGGCATCCCGCTGCACGATGCGCTCGACCGCGTCGCTGCGACGCAAGGCTTTTCCGCATGGAGCCTGCTCGCGGCGAAAGCGGCCACAGCGACGCCGGCCAACCGGCTTTTCCCGCAATTCCAACCGGGTGACCTGGTGCTGGTGGGCGCGCGTCCCGGCCAGGGCAAGACCCTGATGAGCCTCGGGCTTGCCGTAGAGGCGATGCGGTCGGGCCACCGCGCCGCGTTCTTCTCGCTCGAATACACCGAGAAAGACGTTCTGGATCGCTTTCGGGCGATCGGCGTGGATCTGGCGGAGTTCGAAAAACTCTTCGAGGTCGATTGCTCCGACGCCATCAGTGCCGACTACGTCGTCAAGCAGATGGCCGCAGCACCGCGCGGCACGGTCGTGGTGATCGACTATCTGCAGCTGCTGGACCAGCGGCGGGAAAATCCCGACCTCACCGTTCAGGTGCGCGCGTTGAAATCATTCGCGCACGACAAGGGATTGATCGTCGTCTTCATCTCGCAGATCGACCGTTCCTATGATTCCTCGCTCAAACCCTGCCCTGACCTGGACGATGTCAGGCTGCCGAACCCGCTCGACCTGAAGCTGTTCGACAAGACCTGTTTCCTGAACAAGGACGAAGTTCAGTTTCGCATAGCGAGCTGACGATCCCTGGCAACGGTTCAGGCCGCGGGTGCGGTTATTCACCCGCGGCCTCCCTCCTCACGCCTTCTCCGGCGAAACCTCGAGCTTGCCGGCGATGTAGCGCCGCTCCTGGGTCAGGCCGCCAAAGCCATAGGCGTCGCCCTTGACCTCGTCGACATGCAGATAGGTCTCGTGATGCAGCGGGCCCAGGATCCCGGCCATGCGCTGGAACATCGCGGCGAGATAGGCGGCCTTCTCGTCCTTGGTGTTGGTGCCTTCGCTGACGTGAATGTCGATCCAGTAGCTCGCGAGCTTTTGCTCTGCGAGCGACTTGCCGCCAGCGAACCAGTCGCTCGCCTCCACCGACTTCACGATAATGGCCGTGACCTCAGGGTCCTTGTGCAGGATTTTTGCGGTGAGCTCGGATACGGCGCTCGCGATGTCGGCCTTCAGCGGCGGCGACTGGCGCGGGGTGGTGTAGGACACGGTGATCAGCGGCATGGTCGTTCTCCTCGGATGTCGCGCAGGTGTTGCGCGGCGTTCATGAGAAGCTAGACCCGCCACCGACATTTTGGTATCTTATCTCTGTTGATACCAGTGATAAGACATCGTAATGACAGCAACGCTCGACATCGCCACCGTCCAGGCCTTCCTGCTGGTCGCCGACCTCCAGAATTTTACGCGGACCGCCGAAGCGCTCGGCACGACCCAGGCGGCTGTCAGCCTCAAGCTGCAACGGCTGGAGACGCTGCTGGGAAAACGTCTCGTCGAGCGCTCGCCGCGCGCGGTCCGGCTCACGGCAGACGGCGCGACGTTCCTGGAGCGCGCCCGCGCGCTGATCGCGGCGCATGACCGCGCGCTATCGGGCGAGGCCTCAGTCGCGCAGTCGCTCTCGCTCGGCATCTCCGACCATGCTGCGGGGCCGGAGCTGGTACCCCTGCTCGAACGCCTGCATGCGATGTCGTCGAACCTCACGCTTGCCGTCATCATCGGCTTCTCGCGCGAGATGCAGGAGGCCTATGATGCGGGCCGACTGGATGCGGTGATCGTGCGCCAGGAAGGCAGCCGGCGCGGCGGAGAGACGCTGGCCGAGGACGAATTCGGCTGGTTCGCGTCACGACGCTTCACCGTGCCAAAGGGGCAGCCTTTGCCGCTCGCGACGCTCGCCCCGCCCTGCGGCGTCCGCGCCATCGCTGTGCGCGCGCTCGACAAGGCCGGCCTGAAATGGCGTGAGCGCTTCGTCGGCGGCGGCGTCACCGCCGTGGTTGCAGCCGCGCTCGCCGGACTTGCAATCGCGCCGCTGGCGCGACGGATCGCGCCGGCAGGCCTGGTCGACGTCGGCCCCGCCCACAAGCTGCCGAAACTCGGCAGCTCAAAGGTGATGCTCCATTCGAAGGTCAGCGATCCCGCAAAGCTGGCGGCGCTGCGTGCGGTGGCGGCGACGTTCCGTAGCGTGGCGGCGGTCTGACGCGCACGGCTTTCCGGCTCGAATGCGGGCGAGCGTCTGCTGGCTTGCGTCCTGCATACGGACGCGCAATGTTGCCTAAAAATGTTCCAACCTCCGGGAACAATCCGCCACCTACTGCGTTTGCCCCCGTTGAGGCAGGGTCCGCGAATGGTCGAGAAGTCTAGTCAGCAGAGGGATTTGTTCGAAAGCGAACGCAGTTTCCGCCTGTTAGTTGAAGGAGTTGCGGACTACGCACTCTACATGCTGGATCCCACCGGGAGAATCACCAGCTGGAACATTGGCGGCGAGCGCATCAAGGGCTATTCACCCGGGGAGATCCTCGGCCAACACTTTTCCCGGTTCTACACCGAGACGGACCGCGCCAACGGCAAGCCCGCCCGTGCGCTCGGCATCGCGCGGGAAAAGGGCCGCTACGAGGAGGAAGGCTGGCGCGTCCGCAAGGACGGCACCTTCTTCTGGGCCAGCGTCGTGATCGATCCGATCTACGAGGCCGGCGAGCTGGTCGGCTTCGCCAAGATCACGCGCGACATCACCGAGCGGCGCAATACCCAGCTCAAGCTCGAGGCGATGCAGAAGCAGCTCGCCGAATCCCAGAAATTCGACGCGCTCGGCCAGCTCACCGGCGGGGTCGCCCACGATTTCAACAACCTCCTGATGATCATCAGCGGCAGCCTCCACATGCTGAAACGAGGGGCCGACGACGAAGCCAAGCTTCAGCGCGCGATCTCGGCCATCGAGACCGCTACCAGGCGCGGCGCCGCGCTAACCAACCAGCTCCTCACCTTCGCGCGGCGGCAGAGCGTCAATCCGCAGGCGATCGACTTCGCCGACCGCATCGCGGCGATCCGCGAGGTACTCGATGCCGGCGTCGGCAGCTCCGTGCGCCTGGCTTTCGACGTCAGCGACGACGTCTGGCCGATCAGGACCGACGTTTCCGAGCTCGAGACCGCGCTGCTCAACCTTGTCATCAATGCCCGCGACGCGATGCCCGACGGAGGCACGGTGACGATCGCAGCGCGCAATCTCGTGCTCGACGAGGACCCCCTCGTGGGCGAATTCATCGCGATCGACGTCACCGATACCGGCCTCGGCATTCCCTCCGACGTTCTCGACAAGATCTTCGAGCCGTTCTTCACGACCAAGGCGATCGGAAAAGGCACTGGCCTCGGTCTCTCCCAGGTGCACGGCTTCGCCCATCAGGCCGGCGGCACGGTCCGGGTCGCGAGCGCGCTCGGCAAGGGCACGACCTTCACCATCCTGCTGCCGCGCGGAGAAGACGAGCCATCGCGTGAGGCGGCGGGAGAACCGGCGTTCCAAGGCAGCGGCACGGTGCTGCTGGTCGAGGACAATCCGGACGTCGCCGCCGTCAGCATCGGCCTTCTGGAGCAGCTCGGCTATCAGGTGCGCCGGGTCGCGGACGCCGAAGCCGCCTTGAGCGAGATCGAGAAGAACGGCGTCGACTTCGTGTTCTCGGATATCGTCATGCCCGGCAAGATGGACGGGCTCAGCCTCGCCCATCACCTCCGCCAGATCCGCCCCGGCCTGCCGATTCTGCTCGCCACCGGCTACAGCGAAGTCGCCGCAGGCGTGCGCGGCGATTTCCCGATCCTGCGCAAGCCCTACGAGATCCACGAATTGAGCGAAGCGATCGCCAAGCTGCCGCGGTGATTCTTTAGCTACACCGTCGGCAACACCGAAAACGCCTCGCCTGCTCGGCGCAAGTTCAGTTCATCGACGTCGGCCGTCTCGCTGGTGACGCTGTCGACGCGCGAGGACGGCGGGCCGTGGCGGCACAGCGCAACCATGTCCGCGACGTGCTTCGGCGGCCCCGCGAACAGCGCTTCGACGCTGCCGTCACGGCGGTTGCGGACCCAGCCTTCGAGACCGCACGTCGTCGCCTGATACTCGAGCCAGGCCCGGTAGCCTACCCCCTGCACGCGGCCGCGGATCATGACCTGGAGGATCGCCCGGCTCATTGTTTCAGTCCGAGGACATCGGCGCTCCGCGCCTTGACGTCGGCCTCCCGCGTGACGCGGCTGGTCAAGTCCGACGATGGGAGACCTTTGAGATTCTTCGGCGCAGTGCCGTCGCGTAGCGCCTTCTGCGTCTCGTAGACGGCCTGCGTTGCGGCCGCGATCGGCGCGTGGCCCTGAAGCGCGATGCGCACGCGCTGGCCAGCGAGGTATTCGAGCACGTTCAACTCCTCCGGCGCGCCGCCGAGCACGATCGGCAGGCGCGTCGCAGACACGATGGCCTCGAGCTCGGCGCGCGACTTGATGCCGGTGAAGAACAGCGCGTCGACGCCGGTAGCCTCATAAGCTCTGGCGCGGCGGATCGCATCCTCGATCGAGGTGATCGAGGCCGCACCGGTGCGGCCCATGATGACGAGCGAGGGGTCGCCGCGGCCGTCGAGTGCCGCCTTCATCTTGCCGACGCCCTCCTCGAGCGAGATCAGCTGCGTCTTCGCTTCGCCGAAGCCAGCCGGCAGCAGCGTGTCCTCGATGGTGAGGCCGGCGGCGCCCGCCGTTTCCAGCTCCTGCACCGTGCGACGCACGTTGAGCGCGTTGCCATAGCCGTGATCGGCATCGACCAACACCGGAAGCGCTGCAGCACGCGACATCCGCCGCATCTGCTCGGCAAGTTCCGTGAGCGTGATCAGCGTGATGTCGGGGTCGCCGAGCACCGCGAGCGAAGCCACCGAGCCGCCGAACATGCCGAGCGGGAAACCGAGATCCTCGGCGATGCGGATCGAGATAGCGTCGTAGACCGAGCCGGGATGGACGCACGTCCCGCCCGACAGGATCGATCGCAGTTTTTCGCGGCGGGAACGAAAGGCCATGGTGATGTCTCGGTTAGGTCACGGAGGCCGCAGCATACTCCGTCATTGCGAGCGAAGCGAAGCAATCCAGAAATGCATCCGCAGAGACAGACTGGATTGCTTCGTCGCGGAGCCTGTCATCGGGCCGCGCTTCGCGCGGACCCGGTGGCTCCTCGCAATGACGTTACGCAAACTCCAAAATCAGCGCATCCACCGCGAGCGTCGCGCCGGCGCTGGCGTGGATCTTCTTCACCGTGCCGTCCTGCTCGGCGCGCAGAACGTTCTGCATCTTCATGGCTTCGACCACCGCGAGCGTCTCGCCGGCCTTGACCTCCTGCCCTTCGGTCACCGCGATCGAGACCACGAGACCGGGCATCGGACAAAGCAGCTTCTTGCCGGTGTCGGCAGCCGTGGTCACCGGCATCAGCCGCGCCGAGGCAGCTTCCGCTTCGGTCCAGACATAGACCGGCACCTCGACGCCCTGATGCGCGAGGCGGATACCGTTCGCGATCGGGCGCACCTGCACCGCGACGACATGCCCGTCGATGGTGCCCTGCCAGACAGGATCGCCCGGCTTCCACGGCGACTGCAACAGATGCGCATTGCCGGTCTTGCCGTCAGCATTGACGAAACGCACCGCGACCGCCTCGCCCTCGCGCGCGATCTCCAGCAGGATCTCCTGGCGGTCGAGCCAGACCGCACGGCGACGCTCGCGCTGCACGATGCGGCCGCCCATCTGCCCCGAGATCTGCCGCTTGCGCTCGCCGAGCACGTGATCGATGGCGGCGCCGACCGCAGCGAGCCGCCGTGCGACCTCGCCTTCAGGCACGCGCACGGCAAAGCCCTTGGGGAATTCCTCGGCGATGAAGCCGGTGGAGAGCCGGCCTTCGCGCCAGCGCGGATGATGCATCAGCGCCGACAGGAACGGGATGTTGTGGCGGATACCGTCCACATAGAACGAGTCCAGCGCAGTGGCCTGCGCCTCGATCGCGGCGGCGCGCGACGGCGCGTGGGTGACGAGCTTGGCGATCATCGGATCGTAATGGATCGAGATCTCGCCGCCCTCCTGCACGCCGGTGTCGTTGCGCACGGTGATGCCGTCCTGGCTCGCTTCCGCCGGCGGACGGTATTTCACCAGGCGCCCGATCGAGGGCAGGAAGTTGCGGAACGGGTCCTCCGCGTAGAGGCGCGACTCCACTGCCCAGCCGGTCAGCGTGACGTCCTTCTGCGCAATGGCGAGCTTCTCGCCGGCGGCGACGCGGAGCATCTGCTCGACGAGGTCGACGCCGGTGACCAGCTCGGTGACAGGATGCTCGACCTGGAGGCGCGTGTTCATCTCCAGGAAGTAGAAGCTCTTGTCCTGCCCCGCGACGAATTCGACGGTGCCGGCGGAGTCGTAATTCACCGCCTTGGCGAGTGCGACCGCCTGCTCGCCCATCTTACGGCGGGTGGCTTCGTCGAGCAGCGGCGACGGCGCTTCCTCGATGACCTTCTGGTTGCGGCGCTGGATCGAGCATTCGCGCTCGCCGAGATAGATCACGTTGCCGTGCTTGTCGCCGAGCAGCTGGATCTCGATATGGCGGGGATCTACGATGAACTTCTCGATGAAGACCCGGTCGTCACCGAACGAGGCCTTGGCCTCCGCCTTGGCGAGGTTGAACCCTTCGGCGACCTCGGAGGTCGAATGCGCGATGCGCATGCCCTTGCCGCCGCCGCCGGCGGAGGCCTTGATCATCACGGGATAGCCGATCTCGTCAGCGATCTTGACCGCGTGCGTAGCGTCCTCGATGACGCCGAGATAGCCGGGCACGGTCGAGACTTTTGCCTTCGCGGCAGCCCTTTTGGATTCGATCTTGTCGCCCATCGCCGCGATCGCGCCCGGGTTGGGGCCGATGAAGACGATGCCGGCCGCCTCCAGCGCGCGCGGAAACGCCTCGCGCTCGGACAGGAAGCCGTAACCGGGATGCACGGCCTCGGCGCCGGTCTTGCGGCAGGCCTCCACGATCTTCTCGATCACCAGATAACTCTCGGCCGCAGCCGGCGGGCCGATCAGCACGGCCTCGTCGGCCATCTCGACATGGAGAGCGTCGCGGTCGGCCTCGGAATAGACCGCGACCGTCTGAACTCCCATGCGGCGAGCGGTCTTGATGACCCGGCAGGCGATTTCGCCGCGATTGGCGATCAGAATGCGTTTGAACATGCTTTTCTTGAGTCTCGACCTTGGGCGGGACCCTTCCCTGGCCGTTGGAGCCTATGGGAGGGGCCGTGTGGCTCCCGTGGTACATCAAAATAGGCTGGAGGCAACGGTCAAAATCCGGCCCCTCTGGCGTACCAGCGCAAGACCGAAGCAAGACCGAAACGGGCCTGACAGGCCCCGGACGGCCTACGGCTTCCCGGCCTTGCCCACGTTCCGGACCAGGCCGTGAATGAAGCCGAGCTTGTCGACAACGACCGGCGAGAGGATGAACGGATAGAGATCGCGCATGCCCATGGCGCGGTTGACGCTGTTCATGGCGAAGGTGAAGGGCAGCCATGCGTTGACGATGGCCTCGACGTCCCTCGCTTCGTACGGGTTGAAGCGGATGCGCGCCGTCAACTCCCCGTCGCGGTCCACCTTGGGCCGCACCTCCATGCCGAACTCGCTAGCCATCTCCAGAGTGTCGACGATGTGAAGATAGTGCGCCCAGGTCTCGGCGAAATCTTCCCAGGGATGCGTGGTCGCGTAGGCAGAAACGTAGTTCTGCTGCCAGTCCGGCGGGGCGCCTTCGGCATAGTGGCGCTGCAAGGCCTGACCGTAATCGGCGGAATCGTCGCCGAACACGGCGCGGCATTCGTCCAGCATGCCGCCGTCGCGCACCAGCACGTCCCAGAAATAGTGCCCGACCTCGTGGCGGAAATGCCCGAGCAGCGTCCGGTAGGGCTCGCCCATCTCCAGCCTGCGCCGCTCGCGCTCGATGTCGTCGGCCTCGGTCAGCGCGATCGTGATCAGGCCGTTGTCGTGGCCGGTCAGGACCTTCTGCCCGCTCTGCGGATCGTCGGCGAGGAAATTGAAGATCAGGCCATGTTCGGGATTGTCCTGCCGGGTCTGGAGCGGCAGCTTCCAGCGGATCAGGGAATAGAACAGCCGGTGCTTCGCCATCTCCAGCTCGCGCCAGCCGGCGAGTTGCGCCTGATCCGACAGATCCGGCACGACGCCGTTATGCCGGCAGGCGCGGCAATAGCCGGTGGTATCACCTGCATCCGTCAGCCAGTTGCAGGAATCATATTCGGCATTACGGCACGGCATGCGTCCGCTGCCCTTGTCGGCGAGCGTGGCCCAGACCTCTCCGTCGGGCTCGATCGCCGACATCGTCTCCTTCTCCGGCAGGAACGCGACCCGATGGCCGCAGCGTTCACAGGTGCGGTTCTCGAAATAGAGGACGTTGCCGCAGGCCTGGCAGACAAAAAGCTTCAAGATTTAGCCTCTTCGGAAAGGGAGCTTTTGGGAATGACAGTTGTGGCGCCTCGCGGATACGCGCGCGGCGGGCTCATCGTTCCAATGTTCGGAACAAATAGCCAGACTTGGCGTTCGCTCATGCCCACCATACTGCATCCGGCGACGCCTTTCTTTCCATATTCCCTCTGAGCAATGGCCATCGCGCTACGTCTGTGTGAATATCGGTCCGCCACGTGCGCTCTCGCATCACAACGGCCAACGCCTTGAACGATCCTTTGCCCGAGACCATCGCCGCCGAAAAGCTGCGCCAGCACCTGGAAGATGTTGCGCGCGAGCGCGACAACGCCTATCGCGCGCTCCAGGAGCGCGAAGCCGAACTTGCGCGCATCCAGCGCATCGGCAAGGTCGGCGGTCTCGAAGTCGATTTCCGCGAAGGCTTCAAGAACCGCCGTTCGCCGGAATATCTGATGCTTCACGGCCTGCCGCCGGAAGCTGCCGACGAGTCGCACGAGGACTGGATCAATCGCATTCATCCCGGCGACCGGGACGCTACGGTGAAGCACTTCATCGAAGCGCTGTCCGGCACCAGTGAGGACTATACCGCAGAATACCGCATCATCCGCCCCAGCGACGGCGAGACCCGCTGGATCCGCGTCGTCGCCAAGATCGAGCGGGACGGTGGCGGCCGCGCCCTTCGCCTCGTCGGCGCCCATATCGACGTCACCGACCAGATGCTGGTGCGTGAGACCCTGCGCGAGAGCGAAGAGCGCTTCCGGCTGATCGCCGACAGCGCCCCGGTGCCGATCTGGGTCACCAAACTCGACCGCACACGGTCCTTCGCCAACCAGGCCTATGTCGATTTCGTCGGCCTGCCCTACGACCAGGCCATTGCCTTCGACTGGCGCAAGGTGCTGCATCCGGACGACCTGCCCCACGTGCTACAGCAATCCGTTCAGGGCGAAGCATCACTCAAACCGTTCGTGCTGGAAGCCCGCTACAAGAACGCCGCCGGCGAATGGCGCTGGCTGCGTTCGGAATCGCAGCCGCGCTGGGACCCGACCGGCAGGCATATCGGCTTTATCGGCGTTGCCCATGACATCACCGTGGCCAAGCAGGCCGAGATCGAGCTCCGGCAGCTCAACGAGACGCTGGAAGAACGCATCGCCGAGCGCACCGCCGAGCTCGAATCCAACGAGGCGCGGCTGCGCGCGATCCTGGAGACCAGCAACCAATATCAGGGCCTCGTCAATCTCAGGGGCGAGCTGCTTTACGCCAACACGACCGTGCTCGACGCCATCAAGGCGAGCCCTGCGGACGTGATCGGAAAGCCCTTGTGGCAGACGCCCTGGTTCAGCACGACGGACGGCATGAGCGCGCGGGTGCGCGAGGCCTTCGACACCGTGCTCAAGCGCGAAGCCGTGCGGCTGGAGATGCGCCTGCGCCTTCCCATCGGCGAGCGCGATTTCGAGTTCGGCATGCGCCCGGTGCTCGACCGCCACGGCAACATCACCGGCGCGGTGCCCGAGGCTGTCGACATCACCGAGCGCCGCCGCGGCGAGGAAGCGTTGCGGCAATCGCAGAAGATGGAGGCGATCGGCCAGCTCACTGGCGGCGTCGCGCACGACTTCAACAATCTGCTCACCATCATCCGCTCGGCCACCGATTTCCTGCGCCGCCGCGAGCTGCCGGAGGAGCGCCGTCGCCGTTATGTCGATGCTATCTCGGACACCGTCGAGCGCGCCTCCAAGCTGACCGCCCAGCTGCTGGCGTTTGCGCGCCGGCAGCCGCTGAAACCGCAGATCTTCAACGTCGGCAGCCAGGTTGAAGGGGTCGCGCAGCTGGTCCGGCCGCTGGTCGGTGGCCGCATCGAAATTGCGGTGGAGGTTCACGATGGCGACTGCTTCACGGTCGCCGATATCGCGCAATTCGAGACCGCGCTGATCAACCTCGCCATCAACGCCCGCGACGCCATGGACGGCGAAGGCCGTCTCACCATTGCGGTCCGGAAAGTTCAGGGAATCCCCGACCTCCGCACGCAACCGGCGCGCGGCGGCGACTATGTCGCGATCTCCGTTGCCGACACTGGCAGCGGCATCGCGCCCGAAAACATCGAAGCCATCTTTGAGCCGTTCTTTACCACCAAGGAGGTCGGCAAGGGCACCGGCCTCGGCTTGAGCCAGGCCTTCGGCTTCGCAAAGCAGTCCGAGGGCGACATCGCCGTGACGAGCACCCATGGTGAAGGCGCGACCTTCACCATCTATCTGCCGCGGGCGCACAGCCCCGCGACAGATCAGGAAGCCGCGGCGCTGACCTATGAGGCCGCGGCCACCGGGCGCGGCTATCGCGTGCTCGTGGTGGAAGACGACGACGAGGTCGGCCGGTTCTCCACCGAGCTGCTGGAAGACCTCGGCTATGTCGTCCGCCGCGCCGCCAACGCCAATGCGGCGCTCGCCATTCTCGGCGAGAACGAGTTCGCCGTCGATCTCGTTTTCTCCGACGTCATCATGCCCGGCATGAACGGCGTCGAGCTCGCCGGCATCATCCGCGAACGCTATCCGGGCCTGCCCGTCGTGCTCACCTCTGGTTACAGCAACGTTCTCGCCGAGAACGCCGATCGCGGTTTCGAGCTGATCCAGAAGCCGTATTCGGTCGAAGCGCTGTCGCGCATCTTGCGCAAGGCAATCACGGCAAAGCCGTCGATGGCGCGATGAGTGTTATGGTCGCACGAAGCTGCCACAAACTCCGTAGTTGCGAGCGCAGCGAAACAATCCAAAATCTTTCCGCGGAAACAGTCTGGATTGCTTCGTCGCTGCGCTCCTCGCAATGACGGCGCTATCGCGCCGCTCCAACCCAACGGGCTTTTGAACAACATTGTGGACTGAAACTCGGGCCGAGACGCGGCAATCGCAGATAGCCGTCCGCGCTCGCGGGGGGAAGACATCGACATCGGCTTCCGCTATCGCTGCCGAATGAACCGACACATCTCAAGGATCGAACGTGCCGTCTAACGCCATCTGGGCCTGGAGCATCATCGTCGTCGCGACCGCAGGCGTCATCATCCGGCCCTTTCGCCTGCCGGAGGCGATCTGGGCCATCATCGGCGCCAGTGCGCTCGTGCTGTTCGGTCTGCTGCCCTGGCGGGATGCGCTCACCGGCATCGAGAAAGGCGTGGATGTCTATCTTTTCCTGATCGGCATGATGCTGATCGCCGAGCTGGCGCGGCTCGAAGGCCTGTTCGACTATCTCGCAGCGCTCGCCGTGGAACATGCCGGCGGCTCGCCGCAGCGGCTGTTCCTGCTGATCTACATTGTCGGCACGCTCGTCACCGTCCTGCTCTCGAACGACGCCACCGCGATCGTGCTGACCCCCGCCGTCTATGCCGCGACGCGTGCGGCCGGCGCCAAGCCGCTGCCTTATCTCTTCGTCTGCGCCTTCATCGCCAATGCCGCGAGCTTCGTGCTGCCGATCTCCAACCCCGCCAATCTCGTCGTGTTCGGCGCCCACATGCCTGCGCTCACCGAATGGCTGCGGCTGTTCGCCCTGCCCTCGGCGGCCTCGATCCTGCTGACTTATGTCGTGCTGCGCCTGACCCAGCACCGCGCCCTGAAGGAAGAGACGATCGCGCGCAGAGTGCCGCATCCCAAGCTCGGCCGCGGCGGCAAGCTGACGGCCATCGGCATCGTGGCGATCGGCGTCGTGCTGGTCACGGCCTCCGCGTTGGACAAGCAATTGGGCCTGCCGACCTTCGTTTGCGGCGTGGTGACAGCCGCAATCGTGCTGCTGCTCAACCGGCAATCGCCGCTCCCCGTGCTGCGCGGCGTCTCCTGGAGCGTGCTGCCGCTGGTCGGCGGATTGTTCGTGATGGTGGAAGCGCTAATCAAGACCGGCGTGATCGGGCAGCTCAGCGCGCTGCTGCATGAAGCTGTCGGACAATCCGTGACGAAGGCGGCCTGGAGCGTCGGCATCGCCACCGCGGTCGCCGACAACATCGCCAATAATCTTCCCGTCGGTCTCGTTGCCGGCTCGGTCGCCGCCAGCGATCACTTGCCCGCGCCGGTCGTGAGCGCCATCCTGATCGGCGTCGATCTCGGTCCCAATCTGTCGGTGACCGGTTCGCTCGCCACCATCCTGTGGCTGGTGGCGCTGCGGCGGGAGAAGATCGAAGTCGGCGCCTGGCCGTTCCTCAAGCTCGGACTGCTCGTGACGCCGCCGGCCCTGATCGCGGCCTTGGCGGCCGCGATCAGGTAACTTGCGAGATCAGTCGTTCTCGTAGCCGTAGACTTCCGGCAGGATGAAGATTGCGGCAAGCAATCCGATCAGCGGGAAGATCGCGACGAACAGCGTGGCATTCGCCTGCCCAATCGCCGCGAACAACGACGGGAACAGGAAGATCGCGAGGAACGACGGCAGCTTCACGAACATGTAGGCGAAGCCGCTGGCGGTGCCGCGATATTTCGGCTTGGCGACCATGGTCGGGATCGTCATGCAGTTGGAGGCATCCCAATAATGGCCCCACAGCATCGCGGCAGCCGCGAACGGCAGCAGGATCTTGTTGTCGGTGTAGAGCGCGAAGGCCGCGACCAGCAGCGAGACCAGCACGATCGAGAAGCCCGCGATCGAGATGCCGCGGTGGCCGATTTTCGGGGTCAGCAGCGGACCGACCCAGCCCGACACGGCAGCGAAGGAGAACAGCGCCATCGTCACCAGATTGATGCCGAGCACGCTCGACACGCCGACCATCACGAAGAGCACCGGCAGGTAGAACGCGAAGGTCGAGAACTCGCTGGCCTGCGCGAAGCAGGCGATCCAGCCGTAGATCGTGGCGCGCCAGCGGATCGGATCCTTCTTGAGGTCGGCGAGGAAGTCGCGGGTGGACACCTTGGGCACCTCCACGTCATGGTCCGGCAGCATGGCGAGGTCGTCGTTGAACATCTCGCGCGCGACCTGCTTGGCCTCGCGGTAGCGTCCCTTCTGCACCAGCCAGACCGCCGTCTCCGGCACGTCGTGCCGCATGATCAGGATGATCAGCGCCGGCAGCGCGCCGAGGCCGAGCGTCACCCGCCATAGCGTTTCGTGGTTGATGTCGAGCAGCAGGAAGATCACGATGACGCCGATCGTCAGGACCTCACCGACCGCGAACATGAATTGCCAGCGGTTGCCCATGACTTCGCGCTCACCCTTGGCCATGGATTCCATGATGTAGGTGTAGCCGGTCGAGATGTCCGAACCGAGCGGAACGCCGAGCAAGAAGCGGATCACGACGAGCCAGAACACATTGGGCACGAAGGCCTGCGCCAGCGCCAGCACGATGAACAGCACCATCGTCACCAGGAACATGACGCGGCGGCCGATCTTGTCGGAGAGCCAGCCGCCGAGCAGCGCACCGATCAGGGCGCCGCCTTGCGTACCGGCCGCGGCCAGGCCCAGCATCAGGGGATCGGGATTGAACTGCTCCTTGATGAAGATCAGCACGAAGGCGATCGAATAGAGATCCCAGGCTTCGACCAGGATCGAGGCCATCATCAGCCAGCCGACCTTGTTGCCCTTGGGACTGTAGTTCGTGATGAGGTAGCGGACCGCGGCTTCGCTCGCGGTCGGTTGTGGCATCGCCATCGTCGACATCTTTGGTCCTCTCTTCAAAACTTTCTTACGTGCCAAGCAGCGGCTCGATGCTGCAATCGAGCAGGCGCGGGTCGATCCCGACCTCCATGCCGGTGAACATCTCGCCCATGTAGTCGATCAGTGCATCGCTCGCCTTCACCGCGTCCTCGACGCGGCGGCCGGCGACCGCGGCGAGAATGGCGAGGTGACGATCGATCGTGCCTGACAGTTCGGCCTGTCCCGGCATGAACCGGTGGTGGATGTAGCCGATGCGCCGGTACAGCGTGTGTAACGGCCGTAGCGTGTGCACCAGAAACGGCTCGCCTGCCGCCTCCAGCACCAGCGCGTCGATGCGGCGGTCAATACTGTTGAACTCGTCGAGGGTCAGAGTGGCGCGGCGCTCGCGCAAAAGGCGCTCAATATGCAGCGCCTGATTGCGGTGCGAGAGGCTGGCGCGATCGGCCGCAAGCCGGATCACGAAGCGCTCCATGTCGCGGCGCAAGGCCAGCAGCATGCGCTCGCGTGCCAGATCGATCGGCGCAATGCGCAGACCGTGGCGCGGTCGGATGATGATCAACGTATCGGCGGAGAGACGATTGACGGCGTGATGAACCGGCGTACGGCCGAAGCCGGTGATGTGCTGCAATTCCAGCATCGTCATGAATTGGCCGGGCTTGAGCTCGCAATGGACGAGCAGCTCTTCGATCCTCTGATAGGCCAGCTCGAAGAAGTTGAGACGATTGCGCCGGGAGGGCTTGCCCTCGCCGTCGTCGTTCCTCACCACCTCGAGCGCGCGCTTGCGCGTTGCCATGTCGTCTCTCCCTCAGCCCGCGCCGTCGTTGCAGGGCGGCCGCCTTGTTGGTGATATCCCTAAAACATGTTGTGATATATTACAAGCGGGCGTAAGACTTCGCATGCGCCCGCACCATGTTGCGGTGCGGAATGACAACAAGACGGCGCTGCGCGCGCCTGCGACGGGAGGAGTATTGCCGTGAAGATCACGTCGATAGAGACGCTGCGCACCGAAGAATTCTCCAACGTCATCTGGGTGCGCGTCCACACCGACACGGGCATGATCGGCCTCGGTGAAACCTTTTATGGCGCCGGCGCAGTCGAGGCGCAGATCCACGACACCTTTGCCGGCCGCCTGCTCGGCCGCAATCCGCTGCACATCGAGGCGATCCATCGCGACATGCTGAACCTGCCGATGGCGCAGTCGTCCACCGGCGTCGAATATCGCGCGGCTTCGGCAATCGACATTGCGCTGTGGGACCTGTTCGGCAAGGTCTGCAATCAGCCGGTCCACCAGATGCTCGGCGGCCTCTGCCGCGACAAGCAGCGCATCTACAACACCTGCGCCGGCACCCAATATGTCCGCTCCACCAATATCAGCCCGGTCGCGAACTGGAATCTTGGCGCTGCCAAAAGTCCCTACGAAGACCTCGACGGCTTCATGCACCGCGCCGACGCGCTTGCCGAAAACCTGCTGGAGAGCGGCATCTCCGCGATGAAGATCTGGCCGTTCGATCCGGCGGCGCAGGAGAACAAGGGTCTCTACATCTCCGCCGCGCAGATGAAGCAGGCGATCGAGCCGTTCGAGAAGATCCGAAAGACGGTCGGCGACAAGATGGAGATCATGGTCGAGCTTCACTCGCTGTGGAACCTGCCAACCGCAAAACAGATCGCGCGCGCGCTCGAGCCCTACAAGCCGACCTGGTACGAAGACCCGATCCGTATGAACTCGCCGCAGGCGCTGGCCGAATATGCCCGCTGCACCGACGTCTGGGTCTGCGCCAGCGAGACGCTGGGCTCGCGCTTCCCCTACAAGGACATGCTCGACCGCGACGCTATGCATGTGGTGATGGCGGATCTGTGCTGGACCGGCGGCCTCACCGAGGGCCGCAAGATCGCGGCGATGGCCGAGACCTATCACCGGCCCTTCGCACCGCACGACTGCATCGGCCCGATCGGCTTCATCGCTGCCATCCACATGTCGTTCAGCCAGCCCAACACATTGATCCAGGAATCCGTGCGCGCCTTCTACAAGGGATGGTACAATGAGCTCGTGACCACCATGCCCACGATCAAGGATGGTTTTGTCTATCCAATGGAAGGCCCCGGCCTCGGCGTCGACCTTCTGCCTGCCGTCTTCGACCGCTCCGATCTGACCGTGCGCCGTTCCAACGTCTGAGGATTCTTGAGATGAGCACCGCCCTCTTCGATCTTTCCGGCCGCACCGCGCTCGTGACCGGCTCCTCCCGCGGCCTCGGCCGCGCCATTGCCGAGGGCATGGCCAAGGCCGGCGCCAAGCTGATCATCAACGGCGTCGATCCCAAGCGTGTCGAGCAGGCCGTCGCCGAGTTTCGTGCCGCCGGACATCAGGCGGAAGGCGCCCCGTTCAATGTCACCGACGAGCCTGCGATCGTCGCCGCCTTCAACGACTTCGACAAAAAGGGCATCGCGGTCGACATCCTCGTCAACAATGCCGGCATCCAGCACCGCAAGCCGCTGGTGGAGTTCACCACCGACGAGTGGCGCAAGGTGATCGAGACCAACCTCACCAGCGCCTTCGTCATCGGCCGCGAAGCGGCCAAGCGCATGATCCCGCGCAAGCACGGCAAGATCATCAATATCGGCTCGCTCGGCAGCGAGCTCGCGCGTCCCACGATTGCGCCTTACACCGCCGCCAAGGGCGGCATCAAGAACCTGACCCGCTCGATGGCGGTGGAATGGGCCCAGCACGGCATCCAGGCCAACGCGATCGGCCCCGGCTATATGCTGACCGACATGAACGAGGCGCTGGTCAACAACACTGATTTCAACAACTGGCTGATGGGCCGCGTTCCCTCCAAGCGCTGGGGCCGACCGGACGAGCTGGTGGGCGTTGCGATCTTCCTGGCGTCGGAGGCCTCGACCTATGTCAACGGCCAGATCATCTATGTCGATGGCGGCATGATCGCCGCGATGTGAGCCGCGAAACGCTGAGGGAGCCAACCATGCACGCCGTCGTCATTCACGCACCGAAAGATCTGCGGATCGATAGCTATCCAGATGCAGCGCCCGGTCCGGGCGAAGTCCGCGTCAAGATCGCGAACGGCGGCATCTGCGGCTCCGATCTGCACTACTATCATCACGGTGGCTTCGGTGTCGTGCGCATCCAGCAGCCGATGGCGCTGGGGCACGAGATCGCGGGCGTGGTCGCGGCCATCGGTGACGGCGTCACGAACGTGAAGCCGGGCACTCGGGTCGCGGTCAATCCGAGCAAGCCGTGCGGCCGGTGCCTGCATTGCCAGGAGGGTATGCGCAACCAGTGCCTCGACATGCGCTTTCTCGGCAGCGCGATGCGCTTTCCCCATGTGCAGGGCGGCTTTCGCGAATTCATCACGGTCGATGCGGCGCAGGCCGTTGCGATCGCCGACAAGCTGTCGCTGGCGGAAGCCGCGGTCGCCGAGCCGCTCGCGGTGTGCCTGCATGCCGGCAAGCAGGCCGGGCCCCTGCTCGGCAAGCGCGTGCTGATCACCGGCTGCGGCCCGATCGGCGCGCTGATGATCCTGGTCTCGCGCTTCGGCGGCGCGGCCGAGATCGTGGTCACCGACGTCGCGGAGGCGCCGCTTGCGGTCGCCAGGAAGCTCGGGGCCAGTCATGCCATCAATGTCGCGGCCGACGCCGCGGCGCTCGATCCGTGGCGCACCGGCAAGGGTGTGTTCGACACGCTGTTCGAAGCCTCGGGCAACCAGGCCGCACTCCGCACCGCGCTCGACGTGCTCAGGCCGGGTGCCACGTTGGTGCAGCTCGGCCTGGGCGGCGAAATGACGCTGCCGATCAACTCCATCGTCGCCAAGGAATTGCAGCTGCGCGGCACCTTCCGCTTCGATCCCGAATTCGAGCTGGCGGTGCGGCTGATGGGCGAAGGCCTGATCGACGTCAAGCCGCTGATCACGGCGACCATGCCGTTCGAGAACGCGGTCGCAGCGTTCGAGCTCGCCAGCGACCGCTCGCAGTCGATGAAGGTGCAATTGACGTTCTGATCGATGAGCGCTGCTATTGGTTCTCGATCAGCCGGTCGCTGACCAGCCGCACGGCGCCCCGTTTCCAGGAATAGTCCGCGCCCAGGCGCAGGCCGCTGTCGCCGCGTGCCAGCACCGCGCCGGTCCTGGCATCGCGCACCTGGAAGCCGAGCGTGTATTCGGTGCGGCTGACCCGCCGCACCACCCCGATCAGAGACTGATCCGCACCGAGCCCTTGCGCCATCGCCGCTTCGCAGCCGCCGCAGTCGCGTAAAGCGCGTGCCTTTACCGCCTCCTCGTTCGCGCTGCCGACATCGACGAGGCGGTAGCGGCCGGATTGGCCAAGGGCATCGCGCACACTGCCGGTCACTTCGGCCAGATAGGATGCATCTGCGGCCGCGAGACCGGCGGCCGGCGCCGCGGTCTTGTCCTCGAGCTCGAATTCGAACACCGCCAGCGCGATCGGCGCGGGTGCGCCGAGCGCGGCCATGATCTCGCGGGACACGAAGATCTCGGCACGCTCCCATGATTCATCATTGTCGCCGCGGAAGGTGTAGAGCTTGTCCATCACGACCTTCCTGGCGCCAACGTCGATCACGGCGACCTTGGCCCATTGCACCAGTGTGCTCGTCTTCTGGATGCCGCCGATCACCTTGAACGCCGCGCCGTCCTGGGCCGAGGGCACGAGCCGGTAGCGCCGGTCTCCGCCGATATCTTGCCGGAGCGCGGCCATGAAGGCCGCCAGCCGTCGCTCGTGGGCGGCGGTCTGGTTGGCAGGCTCCGCTGACGTATCGGTATAACTGAAATCGTCCATGGCGACGCCGACGGCAGTCTCGGCACCGAGCGCATAAGCCGCCGGAAGGACGACAAGGAGACAGACTGAGAGGATCAACCGGCGCAGGTGCATAAATGTGCCTCGTATGACGGAGCGGCGCACAATCTGGACGGCGTAATCAGGGCTCGCAGCAGCGCCGGTCCCGGCGATGACCGGGAAAATTTCACGACGGTGCACCGCACTCACGCCTGACGGCTTTGCGCTAGGTGCGTTCTGCCGTTTAATGCGGGCGCGACAACCCGTTCGCACCAGGTGCCCGCCGATGTGGAACCGCCCGAGGTTCGATCTCAAAGTCCGTCTGACGTTGCGCGTGGCCGCGATATCGGCCGCCTGCTTCGCCGTTATCTCCGCCTATTTCCTGATTACGGCCGACCGCGCGGCGCATGCGCGCCTCGACGACATCGCCGCCATCGTCGCCAAGACGCTGGAGCTACAGCAGGGCAAGATCCAGTGGGTCGCCAGCCCGCGCTCGGACTTTCCCAACCTCGACCCCGTTTCGGCCTATGTGATGACGCCCGGCCTGTGCCTGGCATTCCGCGGCACGAGCGGCGACATCCTCCAGCGCTTCTGCAGCGGCGCGCCCGCCCCGGCAAACCCACCGCCGCAAGCCTTCACGGCCTTCTATCGCAGCCTGTTCGACCCCGGCCGCGAAGCGGCACGGCCTGTGATCGTGCGCGGAGCGAAGCTTGGCGACGCCGTGGTCTCGGTCGAGCCGGCCGTGCAGACGGCGGAGGCCTGGCACGAGGCCGGCCGCCTGATGCTGGCGCTGGCGATCGCGCTGCCGCTGCTCTGCGCCCTGGTCTACGCCGCGCTGGCACGCGCGCTGCGCCCCACCCGCATGATCCGCACCGGCCTGGAGCGGATTGCCGCCAACGACCTCACCACGCGGCTGCCGCCGTTCGACCTTGCCGAGCTCTCCGCGATCCGCGACGGCTTCAACCATCTCGCCGAAAGCCTCGAGACCGCACTTGCCGAACGCAGCGAGCTGACGCGGAAGCTGATCGCGCTCCAGGACGAGGAGCGCCGCCATCTCGCGCGCGAGCTGCATGACGAGTTCGGCCAGTCGCTCGCCGCCATCCGGGCGCTCGCCTCCTCCGCCCGCCAGACCGCCGCGCAGGACTGCCCTTCCTTGCTTGGCGAATGCGACGGCATCGCGCGGACCGCAACCGGCATGATGGAGACGTTGCGCGGCACACTGTTCCGGCTGCGGCCGCCGGATGTCGAGGAGCTCGGGCTCGTCGCCAGCCTCGAAGGCCTGGTCGCGGGCTGGAACGGGCGCAGCCGCGGCGAGACGCGCTTCTCGATCCGGTTCGACGGCGCATTCGAGACCCTGCCGGCCACGATCAGCGCCAGCCTCTACCGGATCGTGCAGGAGGCGCTCACCAATGCCGCCAAGCATGCCGTCGCCACGCGGGTCAGCCTGGAATTGACGATGGGGGCGAGCGAGATCGCGCTTGCGATCGACGATGACGGACGCGCGACCGATCCCGTCGCGAAATCCGGAATGGGCCTGCTCGGCATGCGCGAGCGCGTCGCGGCCTTGCGCGGCCAATTGAGCTTCGAGGCCAAGCCGAACGGCGGCTCCGCACTGCGCGTCGTCATTCCGCTCGCAGCCGCCGATCGGCCGCCGCTGGAGCACGCCGCATGAGCGCGGCCGGCGCGACCATTCTGCTGGTCGACGACCATTCCGTCGTCCGCGAGGGCTATCGCTCCGTGCTCCAGAAGCAGCCGGGACTTCGCGTCATCGCCGAAGCCGCCGACGGCGCCGAGGCCTATCGTCTCTACAAATCGGAGGCGCCCGACCTCGTCATCATGGATCTGAGCATGCCCGGCATCGGCGGCATCGAGGCGGTCAGGCGCATCAGGCAGTGGGACAAGGGCGCGAGGATCCTCGTCTTCACCATGCACGAGAATGCCGGCTTTGCCGTGCAGGCGATCCGCGCCGGCGCCAGGGGCTACGTCACGAAGACCAGTCCGCCGGAGACGCTGGTGCGCGCCGTGATGGACGTGCTTGCCGGCAAGATTGCGATCAGCCCCGACATCGACCATGAGCTCGCGCTGAGCCGGCTGGCTGGGGAAAGCTCTGCCGCCGACGTCCTCACGCCGCGCGAGTTCGAGGTGCTGCGGCTGCTGCTCGCCGAGAATACGACAGAGGAGATCGCCGAGACGCTCCATGTCAGCCCGAAGACGGTGGCGAACCTGCATTCCCTGATCAAGGACAAGCTCGGCGTCGGATCCGACATCGAGCTGGTCCGGCTGGCGCTGCGCCAGGGCATCTTGACGGAGGTCGATCTCGGCGAGGCCTGATTGCTCAAGCCAGATAGCGCGTGAGATAGCCTTCCATCGCGTAGAGCGCACAAAGCGCAAGGCTCGACCACACGGCGGCGGTGAAATACAGGAACATCCAGGTCAGCTCGCCCTTCCAGTGCGCGATGTCGTGGGTCACGACCCAGCGCGTCGAGACGTCATGCAGGCCTTCGAGGAAGCCGAGCAACCGGTTGCCCTCTTCATACCCTGCCCGCCAGCGGCTGAGATACATCGGCACGTCGACGGTGACGAGGAAGGCCAGGAAGCAGGCGATGCCGACGATGCCGGCAATCAGCGCCCAGCGCACCGGCCCCTGGAATTCCGGCATCAGCCGGCACAGCGCGATGCCCGCGAGGAAGAATGTCACCGCCCACAGCGAGTTCTCGATCGCGTTGAAAAGGAAGTTTGTCGTCACCACCGCATACCAGGAGAAGCACTCCGCGATGATGATGATGGGCACGATCACCCACGCGATGTTCACAACCGTCTCGGCGCCCGTCATGGTCCCGAGTTGATGCAGGATGACCGCCCATTGCGCCGCGAAGCACAGTTCGGCCACGGTCGCGACCGTGCGGCCGACGAAGACGCTGGAGAGCCAGGTGTCGAACAGACAGATGCGCTGCACGTCGGCGCGCGGCAGGAACGAGCGGAAGGCGCAGCCGAAGACATAGCCGGCGCAGAGCAGGAACATCAGTCCGATGTCGGAGCCGCCACTGATGCTGCCGGCGGACGTGGGATAGAACGCGCGGTACAGCATGAACCAGGCGAGAATGTTGGCAGCACTGACCAGCGTCAGGGACCCCCACCACCACGCGAGGGGATTTGTCCGCGCCTGCCACTGCAACATGAATCGCTCCGCTGTAATCGATATGACATTCAGTCGTAATAATCCTGTCACAACAACCCACGGAATCACGACGAGAATCTGTGTGCGGCGGAGCTCGTCGCGCACATTTTATCCGCACGGGCAACGCCGCCGCGTGTCCGGATAGTGGACACAAAATACAATTTTATGAATCTATTGGACAACCGCCCCGACCGGGTTCATTAATCCTGGATGGCCAAAACCGCGTCCAAACCGATCCGCGCCTCCTCGTCCGCTGCCGCCGTGCTGGCGGACAGCATCGACGACGCCGCGTTCGCGACGACGCTGGCAAAGGGTCTCGTGGTGCTCGAAGCGTTCAAGGCGGGAGCGACGCAGCTCGGCAACATGGAGCTGTCGACGCTGACCGGGATTCCGCGTCCAACGGTGGCGCGGCTGACGCATACGCTCGCCGAGCTCGGCTACCTCCGCTACGATTCCGAACGCGCCAAATATCGCGTCGGCGCGCGCGCCCTTCGCATGGCGCATCCGCTGCTCGCCGACATGCAGTTCCGCCAGGTCGCGCGGCCCATGATGCAGGAGCTCGCGCAAAGCGTGCGCGGCACGGTCTCGATCGGCCTGCTCGATGCGACCTCCATGATCTATGTCGAGACTGCGCGCTCCGGCGACGTCGGCCCGCACGTCCCCGACATCGGCATGCCCATTTCCGTGGTGATGACGGCGATGGGCCGTGCCGCGGCGGCGACCTTGCCGCAGGCCGATGCCGCGCTGCTCGAAGAGCGCATTGCAAGCGAGGATACCGAGCTGTGGTTGGCCTTCCGCGAGACATACCGCGCCGGCCTCGCACAATGCATCAGCCGCGGCTTCTGCACCTGCTTCGGCGAGTACATCGCCTCGATCCATGCCGTCGCCGCGCCGCTGTTTCATGCGCGTGAGGCGAAGCAGGCCTTTTCGATCAATTGCGGCATCCCCGCATTCCGGCTCCAGCCCGGCCAGCTGGAGGGCGAGATCGGCCCGCGCATTGCCGCTCTTGCCGACAGCATCCGCACCATGATTGGGGCGGCACCGGCGACCGAAACACAAAAGCAGAACAAGAAGAGCGCCAGGCGATGAACAAGACAATCGGCGCTCCACCATCGGGAGGCCACCATGACCATCACACGGCGAACATTTTTGGGCACCCTCGCTCTTTCGATATCCGGACTTCCATTCGCCGCACGCGCTGAGGACGCCTGGCCGTCGCGTATGGTGCGGCTGATCTCGCCTTACGGGCCCGGCGGCTCCAACGACATCTCGCTGCGGCTGCTGGCCGAAGAGTTCGGCCGCAACCTGCACCAGCAATTCATCGTCGAGAACAAGCCGGGCGCCGGCACGCGCATCGCCAACGACACGGTCGCGCATGCGCCGGGCGACGGCTATACCCTCCTCTATGTCGCGGCCCCCTATGCGACCGCCGAAGCGCTGTTCGGCAAGCTGACCTATGAGCGCAAGGATCTGCAGCCCGTCGCCATGGCTGTGATCGCGCCACTGTTCCTGATCATCAGCGCGGACGCGCCGTTCAAGACGC
Source organism: Bradyrhizobium sp. BWC-3-1 (assembly GCF_032917965.1). NCBI lineage: Bacteria > Pseudomonadati > Pseudomonadota > Alphaproteobacteria > Hyphomicrobiales > Nitrobacteraceae > Bradyrhizobium > Bradyrhizobium sp. BWC-3-1. The sequence goes on along the minus strand of NZ_CP136625.1, from coordinate 4,030,167 downwards.
TCCCCCAATTGATCGCCTACGGCAAATCGAAGCCGGATGGCCTGACCTTCGCCTCGCCCGGCGCCGGATCGCAGCCGCATCTTGCCGGCGAACTCCTGTTCAGGGATGCCGGTGTCAAGGGGCTCAACATTCCCTTCCGTGGCGATGCGGCGTCCTACACCGAGCTGCTCGCCGGCCGCGTCGATGCCACGCTGACGGCGCTGCCGACCGCACTGCCCTACATCCAGAGCGGCAAGTTCATCGTGCTCGGCGTCGCCTCGGCCGAACGCAGCGCGCTTTACCCGCAGGCGCCGACCCTGCGCGAGCAGGGTTTTCCCAACGTGGCCGCGGCCGGCTGGTACGGCTTCATGGCGCCTTCGACGACGCCGCGGGCGATCGTCGACAAGCTGCAGGCCGAAGTCTTGCGCGCGCTGGCCGAGCCGGCGATCAAGGACAAGCTGACGGCCCAGGGCCTCGAAGTGCGCGCGGGCACCGCGGCCGAATTCGGCCAGTTCATCGACAACGAAACAAGAAAGTGGACCGGGCTGATCCGCGAGGCCGGCCTCAAGGGCGAGTGACAGTCACGAACAGGGAATGGAAATGAAAAACGTACTTCTCAAACGTGTCGCGGCAGTCGCGATCCTTCTCGCGCTATCGATCCCGGCGGCACAGGCCCAGAAGAAATACGATCCCGGCGCATCCGACACCGAGATCAAGGTCGGCCAGACCGTCCCGCTCAGCGGGCCGGCCTCGGCCTATGCCGTCATCGGCAAGACCCAGGCCGCCTACATGAAGATGATCAACGACCAGGGCGGCGTCAACGGCCGCAAGGTCAATCTGATCCAGTATGACGATGCCTATTCGCCTCCGAAGACGGTTGAGCAGACCCGCAAGCTTGTCGAAAGCGACGAGGTGCTGCTGACCTTCCAGATCATTGGCACGGCGCCCAATGTCGCCGTGCAAAAATATCTCAACGCCAAGAAGGTCCCGCAGCTCTTCGCGGCAACGGGCGCGGCGCGTTTCACCGATCCGAAGAACTTCCCCTGGACCATGGGCTTCAATCCGTCCTACCTCGTCGAGGGCCGGATCTACGCGCAATATCTTCTGAAGAACCATCCGAACGCCAGGATCGGCGTGCTCTATCAGAACGACGATCTCGGCAAGGATTACCTCGCCGGCTTCAAGGCAGGTCTCGGTGACAAAGCGAAGATGATCGTCGCCGAGACGTCCTACGAGATCACCGAGCCGACCATCGACTCGCAGATCCTGCGGTTGAAGGATGCCGGTGCCGATGTGCTGTTCAGCGCCACCACGCCGAAACAGGCCGCGCAGGCGATCAAGAAGGTGGCCGAGATCGGCTGGAAGCCGCTGCACATCATCGACATCAACGCCTCCTCGGTCAGCGCGGTGCTGAAACCTGCCGGACTCGACAACGCCAAGGGCGTCGTCAGCGTCGGTTATGTCAAGGATTCAGCCGATCCCGAATGGAAGGACGATCCCGGCATGAAGCGATATCTCGCCTTCATGGCCAAGTACTACCCGGAGGGCGACAAGGATTCGAACCTGAACGTCTACGGCTATATCACCGCGCAGCTGCTGGTGCAGGTGCTGAAGCAATGCGGCGACGATCTCACGCGCGAGAACGTGATGCGCCAGGCCGCCAGCCTGAACAACATCGCACTCGACCTGACGCTGCCGGGCATCTCGGTGACGACGACGCCGACGGACTACCGCGTCAACAAGCAGTTCCAGATGGTGCAGTTCGACGGCCAGCGCTGGCAGAAACTCGGCGACATCGTCACGGACGACGCGAAGGAATGAAGCGCCCCTCATCCCGAGGGGCGCGCGCCTTGAAGAATGAAGGCTTCACCAATGGTCCTCGTGCTTCGAGGCGGCCGCTCCGCGGCCTCCTCCGCATGAGAGAGGAAGTGGCTGCTCGCCCTACCTCTTCATCCCACTCACATAGGCCGCGAGCTTGTCGAGTGTCTGGTAGCCGTATTCGACGGCACCGAAGTTGATCATGCCGTCGCGCTGCGCCGCGCTCGACGCCAGCTGCCGCATCATCAGAACCGTCTTGCCGTTGCTCTGCTCGGCGAAGGTGACGGTGAAACGGAACATTCCGGGATCCTCGTCCTGGTCGGTACCGTGATCCATCTCCATCAGCGACGGCCGTTCGATGCGGCGAAAGCGCATGCGGTTCGGGTAGACCGTGCCGTCCGGGCCGATCATGTTGAAGCGCCAGACGCCGCCGACCCGCACGTCGATCTCGAAGGTCTCGAGCTTGAAGCCCTTCGGGCCGAACCATTGCGGCAGATGCTTCGGGTCGGACCACGCTTCGAACACCAGATCGCGCGGCGCGTCGATCACGCGCGACATCACGATCTCACGGTCGAGCGACCATTGCGACAGAGCGGGATTGGCAGAATTCGTCATCGTCAGGAACCTTTCCGTCTGGTTGTCTTGTCGATCGGCTTGTTACTTGTCTTGGTCGCCCGTTTGGCAGCCGCCCGCTCTTTCTTCAGCTTCATTACATAGGTTTCGAAGCGATCGAGCCGCGCCTCCCAGATCGCACGCTGGTGCTGGAACCAGTCCTCCGCAGTGAGGAGCGCGTCAGGACTGAGGCGGCAGGTGCGCACGCGGCCGGATTTCTCCGACAGGACGAGACCGCTCGTCTCCAGCACATGGATGTGCTTCATGAAGCTCGGCAGCGCCATCGCGAAGGGATCGGCGAGTTCGCCGACCGACGCCTCGCCGGCGCAGAGCCGCATCACGATCGCCCGCCGGGTGGGATCGGCAAGGGCCGCGAAAACCTGATCGAGCCGGGATAGTTGGTTAGCCATGGGGCTAACTATAGGGCTGCCATGATCTCGCGTCAACAATTGTTAGCCAATTAGCTAAGTTAATTTTGCCGACTGGTAGCCTGGATGAAGGGAAGCGTAATCGGGGCCGCTCGCTCGGCTGCGGCACTTTCCGGGTTGCGCTTCGCTCCATCCGGGCTAACGGACCATTCGCGCGGAACCCACCACGCGCAATCGTGAATAGGGAGGATCGGCCCTTCCCACTACAAGAGACTGGGGGCGCATCGAATCTTGCGCCAGAGCCGTGTCGTCTGTTGTCACCTCATCGTATCTCACCCGACGGGCGCTCGCCCGGGCCGCGCTCGTTCCCCTTGCGCTTGCATGGCCGCGCGGGGCCGCCGCGGATTCCGACATGATCGCGCAGATGCGCGACATCGTTGCGAACGAACTGACGCCGACCGCGACGCCGGACCAGCCGGGCGGTCTCGCCGCTGCACTTTATGCCGGCAGCCATGTCGAGTACTTCAATTACGGCTTTGCCGACAGCGCCACGCGAAGGCCGGTCACGCCGGACACGCTGTTCAACCTCGGTTCCCTACGCAAGCCGTTTGAGGCGACGCTGGTTGCGCTCGGCACCCTCCGCGGCGAACTGCGGCTCGACGATCGTCTGGCGAAATATCAGCCGGAGCTCACCGGCGACTATGTTCGCCGCATCACTGTCGGCGAACTCGTCACGCACACCTCAGGCATGCTGCTGCCGACCGATCATCCGCCGTGGCCGAGCGACACGTTTTCCCGCGCGCAGCTCATCGACATGTTCAACAGCTGGAGACCGCAAGCCGGCGAAGCGCCCGGCAAGCAGCGCGTCTACAGCCACGCCGGCTACGTGCTGCTTCAACTCGTGCTCGAGCGCTGTTACGGCGCTCCGATCGCAACCCTGTTTGAACAACACATCCTCAAGCCGATCGGCATGGATGCGACCTCCGTGCCCGAACGCGGCGAGGACAGCCGTGCCGTCATGGACGACGCCTGGATGCAGCTCGCGGTCCAGGGCTACTCGGATCAGGGCATGGCAATCGGCCCCATCGGCAACCAGCAGAGTTATTTTGATTTCCCCGGCACCGGCCAGATGTTTTCTTCGCCGCGGGATCTCGCCGCATTCGTTGCGGCCTGCGTCGATGGGCGGTCGACCGAGCCTCACTTGCGCGAGGCCCTGCGGATGACGCAGCACGAGATTTTCCGCGTCGACGACAAGTTTGGGCAGGGAATGGCCTGGGAGACGGTGCGTCTGCCGGGCGTCACCGTCGTCGACAAGCCGGGTGGGCTCAACAACGCCTCTGGCTATATCGGCCTGGTGCCGGCGCAGCGGATCGGGATCGTCCTGCTCGCCAATCGGGGCGAATATCCGCACGAGATCGCGCGCTACAGGATCCTGCCAGCATTGGCGCATCTGGTGGCATCGCACTGAGTCCGCCTAGCGAAAAACAGAAAGCCCCGGCTAAGCCGGGCTTTCCACGCCAGGTCGGAACGGGAATGCTCAGTACCTGGCAACGACGGGTCCGCCGAACTTATAGTTCACGCCGACGCGCACGATGTTCGATTTGAGATCGACCGAGTGGGTGAAGACGTTGGTCGGAAACGCGCCGCCAAGCAGATTGGTGCTGGTCACGGTGCTGCGTCCGAGGTCGACGTAGAGATATTCCGCCTTGAGCGACCAGCCACCGCCGAAGGCATATTCGGTGCCGACACCTGCGGTCCAGCCCAAGCGTGTGTCGCGGAACGCGGCCGACTCAGTCGCCGCAGCGAACGTGTCCACGAAGTTGAAAATGCCCTTCACCTCGGCGATCGCCGCACCGCCGGTGGCGTAGAGCAGCCAGGTCGGAGCAGCGAGGAAACCGATGCGGCCGCGGATGGTGGCGAGCCAGTCGGCCGAGACCGACGACGACACGGTGAAGCCGGTCGGTGCGCAGCACGGATAGAGCGCCGAACCCGTCGCACTGCCCTTGAAGCCGAAATAGTTGATATCGCCTTCCAGGCCGAGCACGGCGTTGTTGAGTTGCCAGTTATAGCCGGCGGTAAGACCGCCGGTGACGCTGGAGCTGTTGACACGCTGGGCGCCGACTGCAGCAATCGCGGTAACACTGGTGTCCGCGAAATAGCCGGCGGGATCGAACGCGGTCGAGGTGGCCGGATCGGCGCTGCCCCATTGCCCGCCGACATTGCCGCCGACGTAAAAGCCGGTCCAGCTGTAGGCCGTCGCCATCATCGGCGCCTTGGTGTAGTGCGCCGCGAGGTCGGCCGCCTGCACGGATGCGGAGCCCAAAACAACCGCGGCAACCGCCAGCAAAAACTTCTTCATTCCAGTCTCCTTGCCCCGCGCGATTGATCTCGCGTTTCGAATGCGCGGGCGGAAGTTGTCCGGCGCAGATTGGGCATAGGCTGCCGGTCCCTCGCCGTCTTGGGCTGCGGCGAAGTTCATAGGGACTGTGACGTAGCGTGAGCCGTGCGGCACGCGAACGCGTGACGGGTGTGACTGGAGGGCCACGCGTCATCCCTCCTCCGTGACGCGCGACGCACACCACTGTCGCATCGCGACAACCCGCGCGCGATCCGACGCTCCGCGTCTCAGACCGAACGCGTCAGTCCGCCGTCGACGCGGATGTTCTGTCCCGTGATATAGGCCGCGCCATCGGACGCCAGGAACGAGATCGTCGCGGCGATCTCCTCGACCTTGCCGTAGCGCCGCATCGGCACGCTGTCGCGGCGTGCATCCAGCTGCGGCAGGCTGTCGATCCAGCCCGGCAGCACATTGTTCATCCGGATGTTGTCGGCGGCATGGGTGTCGGTGAAGATCTTCGTGAAGGCGGCGAGGCCAGCGCGGAACACCGCAGAGGTCGGAAACATCGCGCTCGGCTCGAACGCCCAGGCGGTCGAGATGTTGATGATGGCGCCGCCCTTCTGCGTCTGCATGATCGGCATCACCAGCCGGGTCGGACGGATCACGTTGAGCAGATAGGTGTCGAGGCCGGTGTGCCACTGCTCGTCGGTGATCTCGGTGATCGCCGCCCGGGGCCCATGGCCCGCGCTGTTGACGAGCACGTCGATGCGTCCCCATCGGGCAAGCGCCCCGTCCACAAGCCGCTTCAGATCGTCGTTCGACTTGTTGGAACCGGTGATCCCTAACCCACCGAGCTCGGCTGCCAGCGCCTCGCCCTTGCCGGAAGAAGACAGGATGGCGATGCGAAAGCCGTCGGCTGCGAGCCGGCGCGCAGCCCCTGCCCCCATGCCGCTGCCGCCGGCGGTCACGAGTGCGACCTTCTCTGCTGCCATCTCTGCTGCCATGAGCGATCATCCTTTGTGATATCGTGGAGGCGAGCCGTGGGCCCGGCCTATCATGAGGCCTTCTACCGCCGGACCGGCCGGAAGGTCCACCGTCGAAGGCGACTTGAAAGATGAGCGATTTGGAGATCCGCAATTTGCGCCCCGAGGAGATCGCCATCGCCGTCGACTGGGCCGCGGCCGAGGGCTGGAATCCGGGCCTCTCCGACGCCGCCTGTTTCGCGATCCCGGACGCGAAGGGCTTCTTCGTCGGCGAGATCGACGGCGAGCCGGTCGCGACCGTCTCCTGCGTCAACTACGACGATCGCTTCGCGTTTCTCGGCTTCTACATCGTGCGATCGGGTTTTCGCGACAGAGGCCACGGCCTGCGCATGTGGAACGCGGCGATCGCGCATGCGGGCGCTCGCGTGATCGGCCTCGACGGCGTCGTGGCACAGCAGGACAATTACAGAAAGTCCGGCTTCCAGCTTGCTCACGCCAATGTCCGCTATGGCGGCTTCGTCGCCGCGCCATCGAGGCCGCCCGCCGATGTCGTTGCGCTCGACACGATCCCGCTCGCGCTCGTTGAAGCCGACGATGCAACGGTTTTTCCGGCTCCGCGCAGTGCCTTCCTGCGTGCCTGGATCGGCACATCAGGACATGTCGGGCGCGCGCTGCTGCGCGACGGCAAGCTCGCTGCATGGGGCGTGATCCGGCCGTGCCGGATCGGCCGCAAGATCGGCCCGCTCGTCGCCGACGACCGCGCGGCGGCGGAAGCGATCGTGCAGGCCTTGCTGGAAAGCGCAAACGGCGGCGAGATCTTCCTCGACGTCCCCGCCGTCAATCGCGAGGCGATTGCGCTTGTGGAATCACTCGGGCTGAAGCCGGTGTTCGAGACGGCGCGGATGTACACGGGGCCGATCGCGCCGCTGCGGACCGACCGCGTCTTCGGCGTGACCAGTTTTGAGCTGGGCTAGCTGAGCCGAACTCGCTGCTCAGTAGCAGCGCATGATGTTGACGGTGTGCTCGCCGCCGCCGCGGCCGGGCACAGTGACCTGCTCCGTCGGACAGCTCGGCACGTAGGGCCGGTCTGACGGCACCACGTTGGGCGGGAAGCGATGCGTCCAGTCCCAGGGAACGTCGTACGTATAGGTGTAGCGCACGTCGCTGGAGACGGGTTGGGCGGTCTCGGCGAAAGGCTGGCCGTAGCCAGCATTGTCATAGTAGAACCCGCCGCCGCCCGGCCAGTAGACCCAGGGCGTGTTGCGGCCACGGAACCTGGCGCCCGGCGCAATCGGCGGACGCGCCGCCGGACCGGAAGGCGTGGCGGCATGCGCGACGGTGCCACCGGGCCTGGCAAAACCGACGCTGGGGGCAAGGAGCAGCGCGGCTGCGCTGAGCGAGGCGAGCAACGCCCCAAATGATCTCGACATCATGATACGCACCAACTCGTTTGGCTTCGCGAATAGCGGCTCCCCACCGCACGCTAGGCCGGGCTGTCGCCCACCCGCAAACGTATAATTAATTATTGGTTAAGGCACGGGATGAACAGGGAACAAGCTGCGGCAAGACGCCCGGGATTCCGGCTGATGTCGCTCGTGTTCCCGGGAAACGGACTTCATAACCAGTTGATCGGAGTTGATCGCTTCGGCCGACAACACCCGGAACGCTCCCGCACTGCGGTCGTTGGCTCCCGACACCAGCAAGGAGCATCTCCAATGCAGAACAAATCGAAACTCCTCTGCCTGATCACGGCTTCCCTCGTCGCGGGCACGACGGCCGCCTCGGCCCAGGGCTATGATTGGAACGGATCCCGCGCGGGTTGGGATCGCACCGCCCCCGCTTACCAACCGGTTCAGCCACGCGCGTACTATCCTGATGTGGCCGGACCTTACAGTGCGCTCAACGGCACCAACCATCCCGCGCCGAGCTCGACGCAGGGCGATGTCGGCCCGGAGGGCAACAACAACGGCACCCTGACCGGCGTCTATCGCAGCTGGTAACGCCCGCTCACGATGAGCCCATCGTCCATCACGGACGATGGGCCTTCGTGCGTCAGCGGCCCTGCTGCTTGCGTAGCCAGTCCAGCATGTCCTGTGGATTTCCGGTGCTCTGCGTCACAATGGCGGTGTTGCCGCCGCTGCGACGATAGACCATCGTGCGCCCAGGCTCCTTCTCGATCTTGACCTCAGCCTGCGCCGGATCGCCGCTCTGGGTGATGACGGATGTGCCATTCTCGTCCTGAACCATTGTGGTATGGCCGTCACCTGACTCGCCAGCTCCGGCCGGCCCGGCTGTCATCGCCGTCATGATGCTCATTCCTGCTGCAAGTACGATGAACCTCATGTTGCACCTCACCTTCTGATCACCGGCTGAACTGAAATATCGACAGCCAGTTGAAGCGCCCGAATTGTCGCACCGTTCCCGTGTTCATATCGCCGATCTGGAGCAGGAGGGCATTGGTGGAATTGCCGACCTGAGTGATATCGGCGATGTTGCTCACGCCCGACTGACCGATCGCCAAATTGGTGGTGCCACCCACCTGGATCACATCGACATAATTTCGCGTGCCGTTCTGGATGATCGTCGCATCGACCGTTCCCGTGCCACCGATCTGGATGACACGCGCAATATTGATGCTGCTGTTCTCCTCGATCGTGACCGGCTGGACGTCGTTGCCGAATTGCACGATCGTTTCGATGCTCACGTTGCGGTTCGTCACGCCGCGCTGGACGGATCCGGCGGATGCCTCGGACGCGACGCTGACGGCGGCGAGCAATGCCGCCAATGCCAGGAGCAGTCTACCGCATATCATTGCCTTGCCCCCATTGCATTTCTGACGACGCTGAGGTCGCGCCAAACTCAATGGCTATTCTGGACAACAGTCGCCGAGTTGAACGCACCGAACTGGGACAGGAAACTGCTGGTCGACTGGCCGGCCTGGCCGACAAACGCGACATTGTTCACGCCCGCCTGCCCGACCGATGCCGACGTCGTCCCGCCGAATTGCAGGATTCCGGTCGCGTTGTTCGTGCCGTTTTGAGTGACGGTCGCGCTGGTGCTGCCGCCTATCATGAACACGCCGGCCATGTTGAGTTGACTGTTCTGGTTCAGCACGACCGGCGGGCCGCCGAGCGACACGATGGTCTTGATGTCGGCGGTCTGGGCACCGGCCGATCCGGCGCCTATGCAACACAAGGTGAGAAACGCGCCGCAGGCGGCGCCGGAAAAATGTCTCATGACATGCCTCGCGACTGAAAATGGATTTGCGATCAAGGAGTCTGCTGCAAAATCGCCGAGCCGTTCAGGATTCCGAGCTGTCCGACGGCCGCCGCGTTGTTCGCGCCGATCTGGCCGATCAGGCTCGAATTGGAGCCACCGGCCTGGCCGAGTAACGCGGTGTTGGACGCCGTCGCGGTGGTGCCGCCCTGCCCGATCACTGAGGTGTTGACGGTCAGGAGCGAGCCCGTCTGCAGGGTGGTCGCAGTATTGGTGGCGCCGAACTGCATCGTGGTGGCGCTGTTGTTGGTGCCGCCACTCTGCGAGATGAAGGAGTTGTTGGTGGTGCCGAATTGCAGCACGGTGGCCGAGTTGCCGGCCTGGGCATCGACAGCGGTCAGCAAGCCGAACGCGACGATCGTGGCAACGAGATATTTTTGATGCATGACATTTCCTCCGCGAAAGTCGGCGGACAAGCTCTCACCGAGTCGTCCCGCCCGAGGCGGTGCTTTCAAGGATGGCGCGGACGCGCCGCAGATGACGCGTCCGGCCAAACGGGGCTGGCTTAGTGCGCCGTCTGCGAGACGGTGCTGCTGTTGACGCCGAACACGCTGAGTTGTCCGACGGCGGCGGCGTTGTTCTGAAGCGCGGCAGGCCCGAACGAGTTCTGGGTAATCGCGCTGCCGTTGTTGCCGAACGCCACCTGGCCGGTCGTCGCCGAGTTCTGCACGCCGACCTGGTTGACCGTGCTGCCGTTGTTGAGGGAGGCCGCGCTGGTGCCCTGCATCGTGGTCGCGCTGTTGATGATGCCGAGCTGGCTGGTTGACGAGCTGTCGTTGGTGAGGCCCTGCTGCGAGACGCTGGAACCATTCACGACGCCCACTTGCACCGTGGTCGCAGTGTTGGCGGCCTGCGCGGCGGAGGAGAGGGCGAGCACGGCAACGGAAGCAAAAAACAATTTGCGCATGGAATATCCTTTCTGGCTAAGATCTCTGACTGGGTTCGGATGCCGTCTTGGAGGAGGCCGACATCGCAGGACCGACTTTGAACCGATCGTGCTGCGTGCGACAGACTGCAGTTCATGCTAATCGGTACGGACTAGACGTTGCGCGGCGCCTTGGTGCCTGCGGCACTAGCTGTACGGTTGTCCCGTGCCGGTTCGTGTCGTCTCTTCTTCGCGTCCCATGCTGTCGACCAACCGCACCACCTCGATCGGCGAGCGAAGCTCCAGCTTTCGCATCATCCTGGTGCGATGGACCTTGGCCGTCACTTCGCTCACCCCGAGCCTCGCCGCGATCTGCTTGGCGACGAGACCTTCGGCCATCAACAGCATGATCTCCCGCTCCCTCGCCGTCAGCGTCTCGACGCGCTGGCGCGCTTCGCGCACGCTATCTTCGCGTTCGAGCCGCCTGCGGTCGCGCTCGATGCCGTGCCTGATCGCGTCGAGGATCTCCTGTTCGCGAAAGGGTTTTGGAAGAAACTCGACTGCGCCGCGCTTCATGGCCTCGACCGAGACGCGGACGTCGGAATGGCCGCTGATGAAGACGATCGGGATAAGCACGCCCGTCTCGGCGAGCCGGCGCTGAAGCTCGAGGCCGGTCGGCGCCGTGCCGGGAAAGCGGACGTCGAGCACAAGGCATGAAGGCCCGCCGGAAATAGTCTCCCCGAGAAACTCGTCGGTCGACGCAAACAATTTCACCTGATGCCCGGTCTCCTCACAGAGACTTCCTATCGCGGTTCGAATCTGGATCTCGTCGTCAATGACATAAACTGTGGCTTGGCCTGAACTCATGGAAACGCGCTCCCGGATTGGGGCTCGATGAACAAGCAACGAGCCATCCATTCTTCTTGCAAGCGAGATCAAGGTGCTTGGATGAATTCGCGGGGATCGAGCGAGTCGCTCCGATCCGCCGCTTCGACGTCTTAGGCCCAACACCCGTTCAATACGAGTGAAGGTGTTCACACATCGGGTTTCGTGATTGCGGGGATGCGCCCTCGCGACCTGCGGCATCATGGCGAGGCGCGAAATCGGCAATGCTGCGATTGGGAATGCGACGACCGGAAACGCGACGATCTGGCGTGGGAACTTCGGTATCGCCGAGTGCGTCATGGCGTCGCCACCCACGTGCCGACTTGAACGCCGGGCGCTGGCCGCTTCGGCCAGAGCAGACGAGACGTTCAGTCAGCTTGTCGAGTTCGATACCGCGCGCGTCATATCGATACGCTCCGTATGCATTTCGGGCAAGTCGTGAAAAATAGCACCCGCGGACTTTACTTCTGGATCATCAAGCGCACCCGACCGTCGCCCCGGCAGCGGCGACACACTGACGATCGCCTGCGTTTTTCAAGATTTACAACCATAGCGGGTTTACAACCATAGCGCGATCTCTGCCTTTGCCGCCAACGATGCCATTTCAAGAGGCGGGTTTTTGATATGCGATTTGTGCCAGTTATTGCCTTGCTCGGCACTGCATGTGGCCTCGCCGCGGTCTACGCCGCGGGGCCGGCCGTCATCACCGACGCGGCCGGGGCCGCGGCGCAGAAGGCGGCCCTCGCCTACGCATCGAGCCAACGGCTGCTCAGACCCGTGGGGCTGGAAGCACGGAGCTTCGGATCGGACGCCCCCGTATTCCGCTTCGCCTCAATCCAGCGCGGCAGCATCGAGCAGACCATCACCGTCACCGGAGCCCTGCAGCCGGTCAAGACGATCGAGGTGGGTTCCCAGCTGTCCGGGCAGCTCGCCCGGGTCTATGTCGATTTCAACGACACGGTCAGCAAGGATCAGCCGCTCGCCCTGATCGATCCGCGCAGCTTTGCGGCCAAGGTCGACGAAGCCCGGGCCTCTCTGGCCGTTGCCAATTCTCTGGTCGACGTCGCACGGGCCAAGCTCGATCGCACCAGGATCGATCTGCAAAACGCAAGGGGTAGCCGGGACGTGCTCGCTGCCAAGCTCGAGAGCGCCCAGGCGGTCAAGAGCTCGGCGCAAAAGACCTTGCAGCGGAAGCAAGCGCTCCAGTCGCAAAACGTGGTGGCCACGACGACGGTCGACGACGCGCAGACGGAGTTCACCGCACGTCTGGCCCAGGAACGCGAGGCCGAGGTTCTGATGTCCCTCAACTCCTATGCGGTGGATGGGGCGCAGGCCGACGTCCGCCGGATCGAGGCGGAATTGCAGCAGGCACGCATGGCCGTGCCGGAAAAGGCGGCCGTTCTCGCTGCGGCCCAGGCCGATCTCGACCGCACCGTGATCCGCTCGCCGATCGATGGCGTCGTCGTCGGCAGGTTCGTCAACGAGGGCCAGACGCTCGCGGTCGGACTGGAATCGCGCACCACGTTCGTGGTCGCGCATCGACTGGAGGACATGGAAATCCACGCGCAGGTCGACGAAGCCGATATCGGACGCATCGCCCCCGACCAGCGCGCGCATTTCACGGTGGATGCCTACCCGGACCGTCGCTTCGAGGCGGTGGTGCGGCAGGTGCGCAAGGCACCGCAGAACCAGCAGCACGTCGTGACCTACACCGTCGTCCTGGCCACCTCCAATCTCGACGGCGCGTTGCTGCCCGGCATGACCGCCCTGGTAAAGATCGTGATCGAGCGGCAGGACGACGTGCTGAAAGTGCCGCTTGCTGCATTGCGCTTCCAGCCCTCGGGCACGCGGCCGGACGCCGCGGCGCGCAGCGCCGTGTGGGCGCGCACCGCCAGCGGCTCACTCCGGCGTATTCCGGTGACCGTCGGCGCGGCCGGCACCGAACAGGTCGCACTCAGGAGCGGAGACCTCGTCGAGGGCAGCCAGGTCGCCGTGGGTCAGGCCATCCGGCCGGCCGGCATGGAATTTCTCGGCATAAGGTTCGGATCATGACGGCCCTCCCGCCCCTCATCAGCCTGCAGTCGGTCTCCAGGACCTATCGCGCCGACGGAGTAGCGGTGACTGCGGTGCGCAATGTCAGCTTCGACATCGAACGAGGCGAGATCGTCGCCGTGATGGGACCCTCGGGCTCCGGAAAATCGACGCTGATGAACATGATCGGGCTGCTCGACCTGCCGAGCGAGGGCGCGCTCTATCTCGAGGGAGCCGACGTCGCCGATCTCTCGGAAAACCACCGGTCGTCCCTGCGCGCCCGCAGCATCGGCTTCGTGTTCCAGTCCTACAATCTGCTCGCTCGCCACAATGCGATTGAGAACGTCGCGCTGCCGCTGGTCTATTGCGGCATCAGCCGCAAGGAGCGTCTGGCCCGCGCCGAGCAGAGCCTGGAGGCCGTCGGCATGGTGCACCGGGCCCACCACTTCCCGCGACAGCTTTCGGGCGGTGAGCAGCAGCGCGTCGCGATCGCGCGCGCCCTGATCGCCTCCCCGCTGATCGTGCTCGCCGACGAGCCGACTGGCGCGCTCGATAGCCGTACCGGCGCCGAGATACTGGCCCTGTTCGCCGCGCTGAACCGGACCGGCCAGACCATCGTGATGATCACGCATGACCCCGGCATCGCGACCCAGTGCCGGCGCACGATCCGCCTGCACGACGGCGAGCTCGTCGCGGACGAAACGCTGGTCCCGATCCTGCCGAAACGGAACGCTGCGCCATGACCATGCTCCAGGGCTTTCAGATCGCTTTGCACGCCTTGCGCCTGAATCCGTTGCGCAGCATCCTCACCATGCTCGGCATCGTGATCGGCGTCGCCTCGATCGTGACGGTGTTTGCGATCGGATCCGGCGCGCAGCTTCGCCTACAGGAGCAGATCCGGTCAATCGGCGCCAACGTGCTGATGATCAACCCCGGCGCGGTCTACCAGGGCGGCGTGCGTCTCAAGGATGGCAGCAAGCTGACCATGACCGAGAGCGACGTGCAGGCGATCCTCGAGCAGATCCCCGAGATCCAGGCAGCGGCCGGTTCGATTGCAGGAACGGCCCAGGTCATTCACGAGAGCAAGAACTGGAACACGACCATCAACGGGACGACGACCGGGCACTTCATGGTGCGCGACTGGCAGCTTGCGACCGGCCGCTATTTTTCCGGCAGCGAGGAGGCAGCAGCCGGCAAGGTCGTGATCCTCGGCAGCACGGTGGCGCATGAGCTGTTCGCGCCCGGCGAAGACCCGATCGGCGCACAGATCAGGATCATGAAGGTGCCGCTCGAAGTGGTCGGCGTTCTCGATCGCAAGGGACCGGCGCAGGACGACGTCGCCTTCGTGCCGCTCACCACGGCCAAGCTGCGCTTCCTCGGCAGCGCAAGCAACATCAACCGGGATTCGGTCGCCTATATCATCGCCAAGGTGGCCGCGGACGGACAGATGGCGGGGGCGCGAACGGAGATCGAAAACCTGCTGCGGCAGCGCCACCGTATTCCCGCTGGCCAGGAGGACGACTTCAAGGTCCAGGATCCGGCCGCCGCCATGGAAGCGCAGCAGGGAGCGATCCGCACCGTCGCGCTCCTGCTCGTCGCCATCGCCTCGGTCTCGCTGCTCGTTGGCGGCATCAGCATCATGAACGTCATGATCGTTTCGGTCACCGAGCGCACGCGCGAGATCGGAATCCGCCGCGCGCTTGGCGGGCGGATGCGGGACATCCGTCTTCAGTTTCTCTGCGAGGCCCTCGTGCTCTGCCTGCTCGGCGGCGCGATCGGCGTCGGTGCCGGCGTCACGCTCTCGATGACGGTCGCTCGCATGGCAGGATGGATCACCTCGATCGACGGTCAGGCGATCGGCCTTGCCCTCGCCTTCTCGATCGCGACCGGCCTGATCTTCGGCTTTTATCCCGCCCACAAGGCATCCAAGCTCAGCCCGATCGAGGCACTCAAGACGGAGTGAGAACATTCTGGGGTGTTCGCATCGACCAAAGGCCACGAAGGAGCAGTTATGAGTCGGGATCCGAAACATTCGATCACACCAACGCCGCGCGAGCGGGACCTGATGATGCTGATCGCACGCGGAATGCAGAACAAGAACATCGCGTACGAGCTCAAGATCTCGGAGAACACGGTGCGGGCGCATATCGGCAACATCATGCGCAAATACCGCCTTCAGAACCGGACCCAGATCGCGATCATCTTTGCCCTGCGGGCGGCGCCGCCATCGCTTCGCCGCAACCTGGCCAATGGCGGCCGCAATTCCACGACGGCCGCGCCGGCCAAGGCGGTCGCTCAGAATACGCCGGTGCCGACGGCACCGGATTGACCGCTCGGCCACAATCCCTTGCGTCATTTCTGGCGAAACACCCAAGTCCGGGGTCGACGCAACGGCGACAAAATATTTCTCTTTATTAGAATTCGGATTTTTGTTAGGAATTTCTCAACCCGGCCCAAGGAAGAGGGGCGTATCGCGATCGTCACGAACGCGGGCCGGACGGCGGTGGACGTTAGTCACATCGGCGCGAATGGCTTCGCAGGGCGGCTAACCGTGAGCGAAGGCGTCGCGCACACGACCGGTGCGATCGGCGTACGGCAAAATCGTGTGGTCCTGACGCCCGGGGTCTGTGCGTCAAGCGTTGCGGTGATGTGGGTTGCCCAACCGGGCACACGCATCAGCCATCCGCAAGGCGACGGGGGCAATAGTGCATCGCTCCCCGGGGAGAGCACGACATAAGCCGTAAAGCCACTGCGCAGGGAAGGCCGGATGTTGGGCTTCACCTGTATGCCGCTGTGCATTGTTCTTACGACAATCTCGCACAGTGGACCGCGGGTGCCAGCCGGCACCCGGTCTTCCCTGCGCCCTCTTTCATTTTGAGGGTGAGGCGACCAAGCAAAGCTCGGGCGAAATGCGCCGCGAGAGGGCGAAGGTGTGTCTGCCACTCGGAATGCGAATCGAAGCGCGACGCTGCCAGCCACTCACTCCGTCATTGCGAGCGCAGCGAAGCAATCCAGTCTGCCGCCGGGGAAAGATTCTGGATTGCTTCGCTGCGCTCGCAATAACGATGCTGAAGCAGCGCGTGCCGACACCGCGATCTCGTGCCGCCGGACGCCGCGCAGAGCGGGGCCCCTGTCCTTCTTTACATGGCGCTCCGCTCTTGTAACAAAACCGTCATGCAGCGAAACTAAATGAAGCCGGGGGCCGCGGTTGGCGGCCAAGCCGCCTCGCAGGGAGAGATTTTGATGCGCCGTTCGCTGGTGTTGCTGTCAGCCGGACTGACAGTGTTGTCCGCAGGATTTTCGACCGGACCTGCCTCCGCAGAGAACAACACGCCCGGTAACCTGATCCTGTTCATTCCGGACGGTCTGCGGGCGCTGAAGGTCACGCCTGAGACCGCCCCCGCAATGGCCGAAATCCGCGACAAGGGCGTCAACTTCAAGAATTCGCATTCGCTGTTCCCGACCTTCACCATGGCCAACGGCTCGGCGATGTCGACCGGCCATTATCTCGGCGATACCGGCGTGTTCTCCAATACGATCTGGACCAACTACACCTCGGTACCCGCCGGCGACACCGTGGTCCCCTTCATCGAGAACGACGCCGTGCTTGGCGACATCGACGAGCATTTCAAGGGCGACTACCTCAACGAGGACACGATCCTGAAATTGGCCCGCGACAAGGGCTACAGCACCGCCGCGCTCGGCAAGCATGGTCCGACCTATCAGTTCGACCACACCGACAAGCCCGAAAAGGCCGGCCTGCATTCGGTCGTGTTCGACGATGCGACCGGCGGCAAGAACGGCGTGGCGCTGTCGGACGAGGTCAAGGCCGCTCTCACCAAGGCCGGCCTGCCCCTCGCCACGCCGCCGCGCGGCGACAACTCCAAGGCGGGCGATGCCAAGACGCCCGGCACCACGGCGGCCAACGTCGCGCAGCAGGCCTATTTCGCCGACGTCGCGGCCAAGGTCGTGCTGCCGATGTTCAAGGCGCGCAACAAGCCGTTCGTGCTGGTGTTCTGGTCGCGCGACCCCGATGGCAGTCAGCACAACACCGGCGACAGCCTCAACCAGATCATGCCCGGCATCAACGGGCCGACCTCGATGGCCGGCATCAAGAATGCCGACAACAACCTCGCCCAGCTCCGCAAGGCGCTGGACGAGCTCGGCCTTGCCGCCACCACCAACATCATGGTCCAGGCCGACCACGGCTTCTCGACCATCTCCAAGGAAAGCAAGACCAGCCTCTCGGCCAAGGTCAGTTATGACGACACGCCGAAGGACTTTTTGCCGATGGGTTTTCTGGCGCTCGATCTGGCGAAGGCGCTCGACCTGCCGCTGTTCGATCCCAACGACAAGAACGCCAAGGTCGAGGGCAACAAGCATCCCAAGGCCGGCAACGGCGTGCTCGGCAAGGATCCGGAAAAGCCCGATCTCGTCGTCGCCACCAATGGCGGCTCTGACCTGATCTATTTGCCGACCAAAGACAAGAAGCTGGCGGCCAAGACCGTCAAGCTGCTGCTTGAGCAGGATTACGTCTCCGGCCTGTTCGTCGATGACTCGCTCGGCCGCTTCCCCGGCACGCTGCCGCTGTCGAGCATCAACCTGCGCGGCAAGGCGGCGACGCCGACGCCGGCGATCGTGGTCAACTTCCGCTCCTATGCCAGCGATTGCGGCGAGGCGCCGACCAACTGCTCGGTGCAGGTCGCCGACACCGTGCTGCGCCAGGGCCAGGGCATGCATGGCAGCTTCAGCCGGGGCGACACCATGAACTTCATGGCCGCGATCGGTCCGGACTTCAAAGCCGGGTATGTCAGCGAGATCCCGGTCAGCAATGCCGACGTCGGCATGACGGCCGCTCAGCTCCTCGGTCTGCGCGCTTCTCAGAACGGCGGTCTCGTCGGCCGCGTGATGTCGGAGGCGTTGTCCAACGGCATCGTGCCGAAGGCCTACAAGGGGGTCGAGAAGTCGAAGAAGTCCGAGAACGGCCTGCAGACCGTGCTGAACTTCCAGCGCGTCGGCAGCCAGCGCTATTTCGACACGGCCGGCTTCCCCGGCCGCACGCTCGGGCTGGAGCCGGACGCCGGCAAACAAAAAACGGCGGGGAAATAACCCCGCCGTTCAAATGCGTCCTTCGTGAAAGGCGCAGAATTTTACATGCCCAAAATCTTACATGCCGATGTCGAACACGTTCGGCAATTGGCCCGCCAGAGGCAGCGCGGTGGCGCCCAGGAAGGTCGCCACCATCGCCATCAGGCGACGGTTGTTCTGGCGCTTGCCGCGCATCTGGCCGGCGATCCACTCCAGCATTTCGCTGTTGACCTTGGAGGCATAGGACGGCGCCCAGCTCTCGATGTCGGACTCGGCCGACAGCGCCACGCTGCGCGGCGGCACCTTCAGGCCGGAGGCGCTCGCCGCATAATGAGCTACCGCCTTGGCGAGCAGGTCGTCGAACCGGCCGCCATCGGTGCGCTCGGTGGCGGCTTCGTTGATCTCGAACAGCACTTCGGCCTCAGTGCGGCTGACCGGCTGGTCGTTGACGGCCGTGGCGGTGAGGATGCGGGCGCACCAGGCGGTGTCATCGGCATCGAGCGAGCGGGAGAAGTGCACCCTTCCCTTGGTGGTCGGGCCTTCGCCCGTGATCACGCCGTCGCGCACGATGGTCAGTGCATGGGTCGAGGTATCGCGGCAGGATGGTTCGAGGGACGGTGACTCAACAGACTTATGCGCAGCGGCAGACATAGTTCACTTCCAGATTTCTTCTGATCGGCCAGCATTTTCATGCCGGCGTAAAGGGGTGGTTAATGATTCGGCACCGGGATCGCGACTCTTTGAGATAGTTGCCAATTGGTCGCTGTCAGGACCATTTTGGTTCTGGCGAGCGCCGGGCGAGCGTGATGGAAGTCATAAAAGGCTTTCTCGGGGCAATCACGCCCGTATAGCCCCGGTGGAGATGTTTCGCCGCGGGCGCGGCTGTAACAAAAAGGTGCTAGGAAATCAGGCCTTCAAAGAAGGAATTCACATTTTACTTGAAGCGGTTCAGTTAGCGTTCACTTGGGATCGCGGAGACCCTATAATGGCCGCGACGGTCAAAGATGAATTCGCAAGTAAATTCAATAACATGAGGTAGAACCATGACACTTCCGATTGGCACCACCGCCCCCGACTTCGAAGCCGAGACCACCGAAGGGAAGATCAAGTTCCACGACTGGATCGGCAATAGCTGGGCGCTGCTGTTCTCGCACCCGAAGGACTTCACACCGGTTTGCACGACCGAGCTCGGCGCGCTGGCCAAGCTGAAGCCGGAATTCGACAAGCGCGGCGTCAAGCTGATGGGCCTCTCGGTTGATCCGGTCGACCGCCATTCCAAATGGTCGGAGGACATCAAGGAGACGCAAGGCGCGGCCCCGAACTATCCGATGATCGGCGACACCGATTACAACGTCTCCAAGCTCTACGGCATGCTGCCGGCCGCGATTTCGGGCGATCCCCTCACCCGCACGGCCGCCGACAACCAGACGGTCCGCAACGTCTTCATCATCGGGCCGGACAAGAAGATCAAGCTGGTGCTGGTCTATCCGATGACGACGGGTCGGAACTTCCAGGAGATCCTCCGCGTGATCGACTCGCTCCAGCTCACCGCCAAGCACCGCGTCGCGACCCCGGCCGACTGGTCGCAGGGTGACGACGTCATCATCGCGGGCTCGGTCTCCAACGACGAGGCCAAGACGATCTACCCGCAAGGCTGGAAGGAGCCGAAGCCCTACATCCGGATCGTGCCGCAGCCGAAATAACGGAACTGTCATTCCGGGCGATGCGTCAGCGCCGCCCGGGACGACGATGTTAGCTCTTACGCCGCGCGCACGCGTTCGAGGAAGCCCTCGACCTCGGCCTTCAGATGCAGGCTCTCGCCCGACAACGCCTGAGCGGAAGCAAACATCCGGCTGGACGTCTCACCGGTCTCGTTCGCACCCTCGGCGGCCTGACGGACGTTGACGGCGACATCGGCCGTGCCCGATACCGCCGCGCGAACGCTGGCGACGATGTTTTGGGTCGCGCTCTTCTGCTGCTCGACCGCCGCCGAGATCGAGCCCGCGATGCCGCTGATGCGCTCGATGGTCTGGCTGATCGCCTTGATGGCGACAACCGATTCCTCGGTCGCAAGCTGCATGCTGGCGATCTGGTTCGAGATCTCGTCGGTCGCCTTGGCAGTCTGGCCGGCGAGCGTCTTGACCTCCTGGGCCACCACCGCAAAACCGCGGCCGGCATCGCCCGCGCGCGCGGCCTCGATGGTCGCGTTCAGTGCCAGCAGGTTGGTCTGCTCGGCGATCGAGGTGATCAGCTTGACGACATCGCCGATGCGCGCGCCCGCCTCGGAGAGCTGCGCGATGCGCTGATCGGTCGCCTCGGCCTGCCGCACGGCCTCAGCGGAAATGACGTTCGATTCCTGCACCCGCCGGGTGATTTCGGAGATCGATTGAGACAGCTCGTCCGAGGCCGACGCCGCCGAACGCACGTGCTCGGAGGCGCTTTCGGAAGCTCCGGCCGACCGCGCCGACCGATCGGCGGTGGAGCGCGCAGTGTCGGTGAGCTGCCGCGCCGTCCGCTCGAATTCGCCTGACGATGTCAGCACCTTGTCGAGAATGCCGCCGACACCGCCCCGGAACTCCTCGACGAAATTGCGCAGCTCGGATTTGCGCTGCTCGGCGGCCGCAGCCGAAGCGGCCGCCTGCTCGCTGCGCATCCGCGCCCGCTCCTGCGAATTGCTCCTGAACACCGCGACCGTGCGGGCGATCTCGCCGAGCTCGTCGGCGCGATTCTCGCAATCGATCTCGACGTCGCTCTGGCCTTCGGCGAGCGCGGTCAGCGAGCGCGTCACTGAGGTGAGCGGCTTGGTGACGCGGCGGACGACCAGCAAGGTCAGAACCAGCACCAGCAGCGCCGCGAGCCCGGCGGCGATCGCCATGCTTTCGATGGTGTGGGCCAGCATGCTCTCGAATTGGGCCATCGGGATGCCGACATAGAGGATGCCGGCGACCTTGCCGCTGGCGTCGGCGATCGGGAAATAGGCGGTCATGAAGGACTTGCCGAACAGGGTGGCCGGGCCCTTGTAGGCCTCCCCACGACGCAGCAGCGCCTGCGCCGGATGATCGGCGGCAAGCTGGGTCCCGACGGCGCGGTCGCCATTTTCCTTCTTCACGTTGGTCGACCGCCGCACGAACTGCCCGCTCGCATCGTCGAACACGAACAGGGTCGCGTTGCCGCCGACATAGGACACCGCGCGATCGACGATGGCGTGATCCCTAAAGTCCGGCATCTTGGGAATCTCGGCGCGCGCCACCGCGCCATCCCGCATCGTGATCTTCGCATCGGGAACGATTTCGGCAAAGGCCAGGGCCAGCGTCCGCAGGCTAACCTCGATGTCGCGGAGCGCGCGATCGTTGAAAGCGGAGCTGAGCGACCAATAGCCGGCGCCAACCACGAGCGCCGTATTCATGGCGATCAGCAACACCGCGCACAGGAGCGCCTTGGTGCCAAGTTTGAATTGCGGCAGAAACTTCGCCGTTGCACGATTAGACATGAAGGGAATGACTCCTGTAATTCCTGCATATTCGTGCAAGCGGCTTACGGTCACATTAACGGCGGTTCCAATCGCCGCCCCCGCGACATGCTTGCCAAATCGTTAACGAGGACGCCCTGACCACGCCCAGAACTACGCTAAGGACTACGCCAAGCGCTCCGTCCAGCATCGTCTGGTTTCGCGACGACCTCCGCCTGTCCGACCACCCCGCCCTCCGCGCTGCCGCCAAGAACGCTGCGAAGACCGGCGCGCCGGTGATCTGCCTCTATGTGCTGGACGATGCGGCCGGGCGAGCGCCGGGCGCCGCGGCGCGTTGGTGGCTGGCGCAGTCACTGCGGGCGCTCGGCGCGGACATTGCCACCCGCGGCGGATCGCTGATCCTGCGCAAGGGGCCGGCAGCCAGGGTGATCGCGGAGGTGGCGCGTGAGAGCGGAGCCCGCACGGTCCACTGGAACGGGATCGCACAGGCGCCGCATCAGGCGATTGAGCGGCAGCTCGAATCCGCGCTGGCAAAGATCGGCGTGGACTCGCAATGTTTCCCCGGCGACCTGCTCGTTCCGCCCGCGGTAATCCGCAACAAGGAAGGCCGCGGCTTGCGCGTGTTCACGCCATTCTGGCGGCGCGTGCTGGCGCTCGGCGATCCGCCAAAGCCCCTGCCGGCGCCGAAGGACCTGCGTCCTGCGCCGACGGTCGCCAGTGACACGCTGGAGACCTGGAAGCTCGAGCCTGGCAAGCCAGATTGGGCCGGCGGCCTGCGCGAGACATGGACCCCGGGCGAAGCTTCCGCCCGCGCTCGCCTGCGCGACTTCCTCAAGCACACCGCACAAGGCTATGTCGGCGATCGCGACCGCCCGGACCGAGAGGGCACCTCACGCCTGTCACCGCATTTGAGGTTCGGCGAGCTCAGCCCGCGCCAGGTCTGGCACGCCGCGCGGTTCGCCGCGGCGGAAAATCCCGCGATCGGACCCGGCGTCGACAAGTTCCTGAGCGAGCTCGGCTGGCGTGAGTTCTGCCGGCACCTGCTGCACGACCACCCCAATCTTGCAACCGAAAACCTGCAAGCGAATTTCGACGGCTTCCCATGGAAGCCCGACGCCAAGGCGCTCTCCGCCTGGCAGCGCGGCCGCACCGGCTATCCCATCGTCGACGCCGGCCTGCGCGAGCTCTGGCACACTGGCGTGATGCACAACCGGGTGCGAATGGTCGTCGCCTCGTTCCTGGTCAAGCACCTCCTGATCGACTGGCGCGACGGCGAAAGCTGGTTCTGGGACACGCTGGTCGATGCGGATGCCGGCAGCAATCCCGCCAACTGGCAGTGGGTCGCCGGCTGCGGCGCCGACGCGGCGCCTTATTTCCGCGTGTTCAATCCGGTGCTCCAGGGCGAGAGGTTCGACCCGGATGGAGCCTATGTGCGACGCTGGGTGCCCGAGTTGAAGGATGTGCCACCCGAGCTGATCCATCAGCCCTGGCAGGCGACACCGATCGAGCTTGCGAGCGCCGGCGTCACGCTCGGCAAGAGCTATCCGCATCCGATCGTCGATCATGCCAAGGGACGAGAGCGCGCGCTCACCGCCTACGCAAAGATCCGCAAAGGTTGAGCGTTGCTTTGACACAATTATGAAACGCGCTATCGTCACCGCTCCATGCAAACCGTGGGGGACGATATGGACGACGACAAGCCGATCACCGAACAGGCGATGGACACGATCACCACCGCCGTGGAAGCGACCAAGGACGCCGCTGTCACTGCGGTGAAGCAGGTCAGGAAAGCCGCCAAGAAGGCTGCGAAGAAGGTAGCGCCGAAGAAGGCGTCCAAGAAGAAAGCCAAGAAGGCTCCGAAGAAAACTTCGAAGGCCACCAAGAAGACTTCGAAGAAAGCTGCAAAGAAGTCGTCGAAGAAGGCGGCCAAGAAAACAGCAAAGAAGGCCACCAAGAAAGCTGCCAAGTCGAAAAAGAAGGCCACGAAGGCCAAGCGCTGATCGCAACGCTCAAGTCTCCGGGGGCGGACGCGCCCGGAGACGGCTCCAGCGATACCCTACCCTCACCGCTTGGCTGCGCGCCGGCCCGGGTGATGCTCGCCTTGCGGATCGCGAAATTCGCTGCGATGGCCGCGCCGGTCCTCGGCGTTGAAGCGCCGGCGCTTCTCGGGCGAGCCGAACTGCTTGATCAATCTCCTGCCGTTCACCTTTTTGATGACGTAGCCGCCCTCGGTCATCGAGAACGGCTCCTTGAGCAATCCCATGTGGTCGAACTTCGTGCCGCGGGGATGCTTGAAGGGTTCGAACCAGGACGGATAAACGAAGTTCGACATCGGGAGATCGTTGACGACGAAGGCGTCCTCTTCCACTGCGTCGCAGACCTCGTAGGCGTATTGGGTGTGCCGGGTCTTGTCGGCCCACAGATTGGCCATAGGGTCGAGCACCATCTCGAACAGCTCATGCGAGGCTGCCAGACTGACCGGATCGTCCTTGGACAGCGCCTTGAGGAAGATCTTCGAGATCGGCTGTCCCCGATGCGTCAATTCATGCCGCCCGAGGAAATTCTTGTGGGTCGCATCGTCGAAATAGACCAACTGCCAGTCAGTGGGCTTCGGCTTGCGGGTAACGTCGAGATCGACGGGGTAGCCCCAGACCGGCAGGAAGTGCTCGTCATAGCATTTCTGCAGCGCGGCCGTGAGCCGCGCCATCACCTGCTCGCTCATCATCTCCTCTGCATAATTAATGCAGGCAATCCGGACTGGCTTCAGGGACCTGCCAAGCAATGCGCGTCTCGCCTTCTTCATGGAAAATCACCTGTGAAAGGGGCACTGAAATGCGCCGACCCTAGCACGAACGCGCCGCGCACGTCAGGGATGTATTCGAGCGGCTTGGCCCGCCGGCCCTAGAAGCGTCGGTTGACCACGAACACCGCGGCCGCGCACATCACCATGCCCGCGATCGCCAGCGCATCGAGCTTTTCTCCGAACAGCAGATAAGCCATCAGCGCCGTCACGGCGGGCACCAGATAGAACAGGCTTGCAACAGACGTGGCGGCGGCGTGGCGGATCAGCCAGTACAGCAGCCCGATCGACCCGATCGAGAGCGCCACGGCGAGCCAGGCCAGCGCGAGCATGAACTCGCGCGTCCAGTGCACCACGCGGTCCTCGAACAGGAACGCGCCGATCGCGAAGAAGATCGTGACGGACACGTACTGCACGAGATTGCCGGCGCGCCAGTCGATGTGGTTGCAGTAGCGGCGCTGATAGAGCGTGCCGAGCGTGATGCTGATCAGCGAGACCACCGAGGCGAGCCAGCCGAGCCCGGCTTCGCCGGTCATGGGACGGCCGTGCAGGATCAGCACCACGCCGCCGAGGCCAAGCACGAGCCCCGCCCATTGCACCGGCGTCACCTTCTCCCCGAGCCAGCGGTTGGCGATGGTCGAGGTCAGGATCGGCTGAAGGCCCGGAATGAGCGCGGACAGCCCGGCCGGAATCGAGTGAGCGATCGCGATTGCGGTGCCGCCGAGATAGAAGCCATGGACGAGAATGCCCGCGACTGCGCTGTGCGCGATGCCGATACGATCCGGCCATTTCGGTCGCGCGATCGCGACGATGATCGCCATCAGACCGACCACGAACGCCATGCGGATGGCGAGGTAGGTCAAGGGATCGGCATTGTTGACGACGTATTTGGTGCCGATGAAGCCCGTGCTCCAGAGCAGGACGAACAGGATCGGCGCGGCGCGGGCGGCCAGGGCTTCTTGATTGTGGTTCATTGCCGACCTCATTGCCTCACAGGGGGCCGATGCGGCAATGCGAATTTCGGCCAATTTCGTCCGGGCGATGCTGCGCTGCGACGGACCGGACGGCTCAGCGGCTCACCATTCGTCCGGACAGGGATCGATGATCTTCCAGAGCTCGACGCCGTTCTTGATCTTTTTCATGTCGGTGGTGAGCCCGCCATTGCGGCGAATCCAGTCCTTCACCGTGTCGGGGTAGTAGGCCATCAGGTCGGACGTCCCCTCCGCGCTGGTGACCTTGATGCCGAAAGTGAAGGCCTTGTCGTAGTAAGCCTGGTGGAAGCCGAGGCTGGCGCGCGGCGTCACGCAGATCTTGTTCATCGGCACGATGCCGAGCACCAGGGTGCAGGCCGAGTTGCAGATGCCGTCGATGATGACGCGTTCGCCCTTCTCGCGGACGCGCTTGTACTTGGCCTTGTACTCCTCGACATAGCCGCCGTGGTCGCGGGTAATATGCAGCTCGGCCCGCGCCGGCGTGGCGGCGACGACCGAGAGCAACAGCAGGCTCAGAAGCGTGATGCGCATGGCGAGGTGACGGCGAAAGCCTTCAGGAATGGACCGGTCTATGAACCCCGAGAAGCCGGCAACAGGAGTCTTGAGCTAATTCTCTTTGGTCATACTTGTGTGGGGAATTCGTTAAGCATCTCGAAAAGGCCAAAAATGGGCAAGTCCGGACCACAGAACCGGCAATTCTGTCACACCCACCCCGGAATCTGCGGGATTGGCGTCGATTTCCGGGCTGCAGACGGGTGTTCCGGCCGCCCGAACTGGCTATAAACGGCTGACCTATTCGTGCGGGTTCCGGAGATTCGAGATGAGCAAGTTGAAGAAGCTTGTAGCCGCGGTTGCTGTCCTGTCGGCCGCAATCCTTGCCCCTGGCCTCGCAGAGGCGCGGGGATACCACCGGTACCATCGCCACTACACGAACCCGCTGCCCTACCCGATCAGCTATCTGCACAATTACGGGCCCGGCATCACGCCCGGGACGTTCGCCTTTTACGACGGCTCGTCGACCAACCATTGCTACCAGAGCGCAGCCGCCTATGTCGGCCAGGACCGCCGTCGGCACCCCTGCTTCTGAGGGGTGCAGGCGGGTCCTCTGCGGGGGCCGCTATTTGGCGGCGCGGACAGCAGTAATTGCTTCTCGATCTCGTAGACCGGCAGTTTGACGAGGTCCTTGCCGACCTCGCCCTGGAGTGCCTTGCGCACCACATCCGAACAATCGGCGCGAATCATCCCAAGCGCACGCGGCGAGGCCACCATGGTCAAGGCCGAGGTTCTCGCCTGAGCTGACGGCGGCATCGAGCCGTCCGGCCAGGCCGCGCAGGAAGGCGCGCTCGGCCTCGTCGTGCCAATCAGTCTGCTCCACCGAGCTGCGCGTGCTACCGGCCGCGCCGTGGAGCCTGCCCGGCGCGTCGGTCCCTTGCGCACCGGTCGAGGGATTGGGCTGTTCGTGCACCTCCCTGGTGTGGAGGTTCGGAAACATCTCGTCGCCGAGGTTTTCCAGAATAAGCGCCTTGCGCCCGTCGCACACGACCAGCCAGTCACCCTTGTCGATTCTCATTTGGTCCATTGCACAGCTCCAAAGCCACCTCGCTAGCCAGCTCATCGAAATGCTCGAAAGCTGGCCACCACGCCAAGCTTAGGGACGAAGCTGCACCGACGAATTGCGCGGGATCAAGGATGGCGGCGATGTCCTGCGGAGCGCAACGCAAGCGTTGCATTGGTCAAGAGCGCGAACCTGGGATAGTCTGGCGGAGCTAAAGGTCAGGCCTGCGGCGGGCTGGGCTGAAGACCTGTTCATCAGCATTACATTTCGGTCCCGCCACAATTTGATCAGAACAAACTTCGATATCCCTGTATTGCGTAAGCGGAGAAAGACATCATGAAGCTTAGAATTGGCCTCGTCGCCGCGTCCCTGTTGGGTGCGTTGGTCGCATCATCGGCGGCGTCTGCCATGCCCATCGCGCCTGCTCCTGCGATGCCGCAGGTCTCCGACGTCGAGCAGGTCCGCATGGTCTGTGACGCCTGGGGACGCTGCTTCTGGCGCCCGAACTACTATGGATACTACGCCCCGCGGCCCTATTACGGTCCCCGATATGCACCGCGCTTTTACGGTGGCCCTCGCTATTACGGACCACGCTATCGCCGCTGGTGATTCTAAAGGGGCCCTTCGGGGCCCCTTCGCTTTTGCGAGATCAAGGATGTTGGTCTGGAGTCATTCCAAAACTGATCTAGATCAAAGACGCAATCCGCCACGCCGTCATTCTCCGACGATGGTCGATTTGATCGTTTTTCGATGTCCCCAGACGGGCATGAATGTGCAGACACATCTGGAGAAGCAACTGAGACAGGAGGCACAGAGCTTCGCCTCCTTCGCCTGTCCCGCCTGCACGCGGCTGCATTTCATCGACCTCGCCTCCGGCCAGCCGATGACTCGAGATCGTTGACGACGACACCGATCCGCCAAGCTTCATGCCATGATGTCCGCAATACTACGGCCCGGAATCCGGTTTACTGAAGCGCGATGTTTCGCCATTGATGGCGATGTTCCGACGTTCATTTGATTGTCATATTGCAGCAGCCGGTCGCACGCATGTTGTTCGACGCCCTCGCCCCATCCTCGGCGCTTCAATTGATCGGCTTTGCCGACGTCGATGCGTTTCGGCCGATCGAGTCGATGGAGGATGCGAGAAGCATTCCGCTCGACGTCCGGAATTTCGCGGCGGCTCGTGCTGTCGTCTCCCTGCCCGGCTGCCGCATCGTCATGATGCGCTCGTTCGCGCGCATCCTCGACGCCGCCTATCGGATGCCCGGGGGGATGGTGATCCTGCCCATGACGGACGACCTTCAGGTCAATTCCAAGGGCATGGATCTGGACACGCGCTTCTTCATCGCGCTCCGCGGCAGCGATGAATGCCATTTCGTCGAGCGCCGGACCAATCATCATGCGATGATCATCTTCTCACCCGGCATGAGCGACCGGGGCTGGTTCGATCAGGCGGACGACTTGCGGGCCTATGTCGCGAACCGCCCCGCTTTGCTCCACATTCGGCAGCTCCTGCTCGACATTCTGCGAACCGCGTCGGTGCAGCCGGCCCTGTTCGAAACGACCGAGGTCGCCGCCCATCTCCAGGAAGGCCTGCTGCTCGCGCTCGACGATCTGTTTCGCATTGATTCGCTCTCGGACCGGAGTGCCTCCGTCCAGGGCGAGCGGTCGATCAAACTCGTGCAGCGGATCGACGATTACGTCGCAGCACATCCGACTGCTCCGATCTATACCGCCGATCTCGCCGGCGAGTTTGGCGTCTCGATCCGGACGCTCGGCGGCGCCGTCAGCAAGGTGCGTGGCATGAGCCTGCATCAATACATTCGCCTGAAAAAATTGTGGCCGACGCGGTCTCGCCTTCTCAAAGGCGGGGGTGCCAACGTCGCCACATGCGCGCGCGCCCAAGGCTTTCACCATTTGGGGGAGTTTGCCGCAGCTTACCGCGCGACCTTCCACGAAGCGCCGTCCGACACGCTGGCACGGGGCCGGCAAGCCGGTCCGACGGCTGGCTGACCAGACACGGCTCAAGTCTTTTCCGGTGCGGCGCGCGCCCAAAGGGAACCAGTTCCCTCGAGCTGCATTATCCGAGCGGTGCGCCGGCAGCGCACTGAAGCACCCCGCGCGCCCTACGCGCGGGGTTTTTCTCGCCGTCAACCAAGTGGTTCAGGAAGAAAATGTCTATTAGCCGCAACGTATTGTTTCTGATCATCGGTGCTCTGGTCGTCACGGCGGCCGTGCTCGGCTACAATCTCTACCAGACGAAGAAGCAGCCCGATGGCCTGCAAATCAATGTCGGTCCCAACGGGCTGAAGATCCAAGGCAAATAGAGGCGGCTCACGGCCTCGCGCCAGATCCGAGAAAACTCTGGCCCTGCAAGTGGCGCGCTCGGAGAGATTCGAACTCCCGACCCTCGGAATCGAAATCCGATGCTCTATCCAGCTGAGCTACGAGCGCCCTGGCCCAGATCTTGGACCGTAACCGAGACGCCCCAGATAGCTGCTGGCGAGCCAGCAGGCCGGGCGACGTTCGGATGGGTTCGAATTAGCAGAGAGGCCGGCCAATAAAAAGCCCTTCCGGCCTCGATTCGAGACGGGTCAGACCCGCCCTCACCAGGTGCTGTTGAAGAAGCCGAAATGCGGCTGCTGCGCCATCACCATCATCGGCCGCCCTTGCTGCGGCACCGGATGCGTTCTGGCGACCTTGCGCTTGGGCTGCTGCGCCGGGGTCTGAGGAGGCTGGGCCTGCGCCTGAACTTGCGGCTGAATTTGCGTCTTGGCCTCGGTCTTCTTGACCGCAGCGGTATCGGCCTTCGCGGCCGGCGTGAATTGGGCGAACGTCTCGCGGACCCGCGCCTTGGCTGATATCTCGGCCAAAGCGGGTGACATGCTCTCCACGGGCGGCTGGGGAGCCGCGACGGCGGCGATCTTCGCCGCAGGGGCGGCAAGCGTCGGCTGACTGGTGTCGAGTACGACACGCTCCGGCAGGTGGCGATCGGACCGGATCCGAATCAACGGCTGTTCGTTGCTTGCGGTTGCGATAGACTGCGTCACAGGCGAAGTCGGCAGAACGTAGTTCGCCGCGAACAGCAGTGCGAGCAAGGCTCCACCGACAAAGAAGAAATACCGAAAGATGGGCATTGGCCACGCTCCGCCCGCCGCATCCCCGCGTGGGCTCTCCGCCTTAACAGGCGATCATTTAATTAGTTCCTGGCCCAGCCGTTCGGTTCAAATGGCGACACCAAGTTTTTCGGCCAACCCCCAGGACAGTAACTTTTCCGCTACCCGGCACTGCCGGCCTTAGGTCCGGCGTGCTGCCACAAGCGAACACTTCGCCTGATCGGCATTCACGTTGACGAAGCCGACAGGAATGCGCGCAAAAGTCTTGCGGCTCTTCATGCTGACCGGATCCGCCAGAACGCGGGTGCGGTCGGTGAGATGACTGCCATCACGCCGCGCAAAAGCGCAGACGATCTCGACATCCTTTACGGCATAGTCGTTGTCGTTGCGCAGCGTGAGCGTCACCAGCGCCTTCGATCCAAGGCCGCCGCGGCGCCAGGTCTGAGATGAAATCCTGATCCGGCCGAGTTCTGCCATTGTCGGAATCTGAGCTTCGGAGGCCGGCGACACGGCGACCGCATCGCGCGAAGCCGCCGTCTCGACGGCTGCCACGTCAGACCTCACCGGTTCGGCACTGTTGCCTCTGGAGACGGGGAGCAGCATCCAGATGCCGCAACCGACGATGATGGCCGCCAACAGCCACAGCAGGCCTCGCCCAAATGAAACGCTCGCGATCGTCACCGCCCGCGCCAGTCGTTCGCCGGTCCCGGCGAAACGCCCTAACCCGATGCGGTCAAACCCAGCGCTCATGGTTGCCTCACCGATCGCAGCGGAAGCACGTTTCGACAACGGATTCGGCCACTGCTTACTTAATCCGGAAGGCGAACTAAGGTTCCCGCGCAGCTGCCGAGTCGGCAAGAGCGGTGGCGGTCACGGGCCGAGCCCGCTAACATGCGCTGCAACATCAATATCCGTCGGGAGAACACGAAATGCCAGTCGTCACTTGGGATCACGTCCATCTGCGCAGCCCCGATCCGGAGGCCACGGCGGCCTGGTTGCGGGACATCCTCGGTGGCGAGATCGTGCAAGCGCCCGGACGGATCGACGTGAATCTCGGCGGCGCAAGGATCTTCATTGCGCCCCTCGAGGGCGACAATGCGGTCAACCCGCCGCCGCCGCACCCGCATCAAGGCCTCGACCATTTCGGTCTCACGGTGAAGGACATCGACGCCGTCGCCGCCGAGCTCAAGGCCAAGGGCGTCACTTTCACGCGCGAACCGACCACGATCCGCCCCGGCGTGCGCATCTGCTTCATCCGCGGCCCCGAAGGCATCTCCATCGAGCTGCTCGAGCGCGACAAGAAATATACCTGACACGGCGCGCGCCGCTCACCGGGCGACGTTGCCGCCCGGCGTGCCTCAAGTCATGCTGCCGGGCATGAAGCAGCGGACGGCGACGCCCATGTAGCCATAGATCGGCCAGACCATGGTGCGCCCCACCCGGCTCGGCTCCGAGATCACGGCCTCCTCGGGCACCTCGACCCAGACGAGCTCCTGCGGTCGGCCGTCGATCACGTAGCCATAACGCGGGACGCGGACCCGATAGTGCCCGTCCTTGCTGTCCCAGTCGGCGTCCGAGAGCGCCGAGCCGTCGGCATCGGAGCAACAAGGCCCCTTGCCGCTTCGCAGTCCGTCGAACCAGGCCTTCAATTCGGCATTGGTGTTGACGAACTGGCCGCGGTCGCGCGCGTGGCCGAAGGGGGCCGCGAGTGCGATCAGGGCCAGGACGCATGCTAGGTTCGCCACGGTTCGCCAGCGTGCTGCGCCGCCGATCCGCCGTTGTCGTGTTTCGCAAATCGTGGGACGCACACTGTACAGACGCGGCTTCTCGCCGCCGGAATCGATCCAGTTGCTCACGTTTGTCTTGCTCCAGCACCCCGCGGCCAGTGCAACAATGGTTATGCATTTCGCGGGCCAACTTGATTCGCAACGACTGGCCTCGCTTCATGATCAGACCGTCATGGCGGTGTCATAGACAAGCCGGGACAATTACGGCTCACGGGCAGGCTCGCAAGGTCGGCGGCCAAACTGCCGCGTTGCGTGGCCGCATGCCCTTTGGCATAAATGCACCACCGGTTACGCCATTGGGCGATGGCGGCCGGCCTCGGGACGTTATGAAGAACGGCCTCTATTCGATTCACGTGAACCTGCTCGATGGTCGGGTCGGCAAGGGCAGCGGCGTGATTCTTTTTCGCGACGGCAAGATTCTTGGCGGCGACGCCTATCTCTATTACACCGGCAGCTACACGGTGAAGGACAACACCTTCAAGGGCGAGGTGCTGGTCCAGCCTCACACCTCGCCGCGGGGTGACGACAATCCGCTGTTCGGCGGGCCTGCCGCGGTCGGCATCGGCCTCAGCGGCACGTTCACGGAGACGCGCGGGGACATGACGGGCACCGCGCTGGTCGGAAAGGCCAGCCAGATTTTCGGCGCGACGCTGCATAAGCTTGCAGAGGCCGACTAGAGCTTCGGTTCTGATTAAATCAGAACTGAAGCTCTCAATTGTTGTTTCGACGCATTTTCGTCACGCGGACCGGCATCCACTTCGCTCGAAAACGCGTGAGCTATTCCGCGGCCTGCTCGAGCGGCGCCACGCGCGGCAGGATGATCTGGATACGTGTGCCGCTGCCCGGTTCGGAATCCAGATCGAGCCGTCCGCCGAGCCTGTTCGTGACGATGCTGTAGACGATGTGCAGCCCGAGGCCGGTGCCGCCCTGATCGCGCCGCGTCGTGAAGAACGGATCGAAGGCACGGCGGCGGACGTCGAGCGACATGCCGCAGCCATTGTCGGAGAAGATGATCTCGACATTGTCCTTGCCGGACTCGCGCACCTGGATGTCGATGGTCCCCGGCCGGCCGTCCGGGAAGGCGTGCGCCACCGCGTTGAGAAACAGATTGGTCAGCACCTGGCCGTAGGGTCCGGGATAGCTGTTCATGGTCAGATCAGGCTGGCACTCGACATTGAGCGTCAGATTGTGCTTGCGAAGGCCGGGCCGCAGACTCATCACCACCTGCTCGGTGAGGTCACCGAGATCGAAGCTGCGCTGGTCCGAATAGTTGCGGTCGGCGGCGACCTGCTTGAACGACTGGATCAGCTCCGCGGCGCGATTGAGATTGGCGACGAGCTGCGAGGACGCGTCGCGGCTGGTATGGAGAAAGTCGTTGAGCGTGGAGCGGCGCAGCTCGCCGCGTTCGACTTCGGCGGTAAACATCGCGGTCTTGCGCTCCAGCGCGGAGGCGACCGTGAGGCTGATGCCGACGGGATTGTTGACCTCGTGCGCGACGCCGGCGACGAGGCGCCCGAGCGCCGCCAGCTTCTCCGCCTCGATCAGCGAGGCCTGGGTCTCGCGCAGATTGCGCAGCGCGGTCTCGGCGGATTCCTTGGCTTTCCGCATCTCCTGCTCGCCGCGCTTGCGCTCGCCGATGTCGAGCGCCACGGTGACGATCCGCTCGATCTCGCCTTCGGCATCGAGCAACGGCAGCTTGTTGACGAGCCATTGCCGCATGTGGCCGGAAGAATCAATGTACTCCTCTTCGTAGAAGCCGAGGCCCTTTCGCAGCGTCAGCACGCGCTTGTCGCTCTCGTCGGACTTGGCCGCGCCGTAGCGCGACATCAGGTCGGCCGTGGTGCGGCCGAGCGCATCGCCGGGCTCGATTCCGAAGATGCCGGCCATGTAACGGTTCATCAGCACGTAGCGCAGGTCGCGGTCCTTGACGTTGATGACCGCTGGCACGGTGTCGATGACCTGCTGGAGCAGGCGCCGTCCTTCGGCAATGGCGTCTTCCGCGCGCTTCTGGTCGGTAATGTCGCGCAGCGTGCCCTCATAGCGGACGATGTTGCCCGCCTCGTCGCGGACGCCGGTGGCACTGTCGGACAGCCACAGGATGTCGCCGCCGCGCTGGCGCACCTGGTATTCGAACTCGCGCACCATGCCGTCGCGTGCCATCAGCCGCTGATATTCGACGCGAGCCTCGGGATTGACGTAGATGGTGTGGGCGATGTCGTTGATGCTGTCGATGAGGTCTTTGGGGCTGTCATAGCCCATCATCCGCGCCAGCGCCGGATTGGCGTTGAGGAGGTCGCCGGCCGGCGTCGTGACATAGATGCCGTCGACCGAGCCCTCGAACAGTTTCCGGTAGCTCTCTTCGGCAAGGCGTTGCTCGGTCAGTGCGCGCACCGCCGCCTCGCGTGCCGTGTCGGCTTCCTCCAGCGCACGGCGGAACACTTCGGCCGCCCGCGCGATGTCGCCGATCTCGTTGTCGAGGTCGGCGGACGGGATCGAGGTGTTCTTCTCGCCGGCTGCGAGCGCGCGGATCGACCGCGCGATCTGGGCGAGCGGACGGACCGTCCGCCGCACCACGAAGCCGGCCGCGAGAATGCCGATCAGCACACCGACGGTACCGAGCACGATGCTCTGCCAGCGCGCCTCCGTCAGCGTGCGGGCAAAGTCGCGCGACAGCACGTGACCGCGCCGGGCGCTGACCTCGCGCAGCAATTCGGTGACGCGGCCGATCAGCCGACCCTCGGTTCCCAGCACCTCGCGGTCGATGTCGGCGATCTGCCGTTCACGGACCGCGACCGCGATGATCGCCTCGGCGTACTCGTTGACCGCCGATCTGAGCTTGGGATCAGTGACGCCCATCGCCCGCATGCTCTGCGCCGCCTGCTCGGCCGCGGACGGGTTGCGCGCAAGCAACCCAAGCGCGATCCGGCTCTGCGCTTCCGACAGGCGGGACGCCAGCTCTCGGTCCGCAGTGCCGGAGACAGCTGCGTCGAACTGGTCGCGGAGCGGCGGCAGCCCGGCAAGCAGCTGGGCGCGGCGGTCGATCAAGGTCGAGATCCGCTCCAGGCCGCTGCGATAGGTCGCAAGCCGCTCGCTGACGCCGTCGATCATATCCTGCTGCTCGGGCACGAGCTCGATGCGGGTCTTCTTCAGGATGTCACTGAGCGTCGATGCCGCCTCGCCCACCTGCTTGAACTGGATGCCGGCGCCAGGGTCGGTGACGAAGTCGCGCGCGGCGAGCCGCAGCTCGTTCATGCGGCGGTCGATGTCCTCGGCGAGGTCGCCGACGCTCTGCAGCCGCTGCAGCTCGGCGAAGGTCGTGTCGATGTGCCGGATCGCAATCACGCTCGCGGTCGAGGTGACGATGATCACCGCCAGCACCAGAAGGAAGCTGCCGAACGTGAGCTGGCCGATGGAGAGCGAGAAAGTTCGCTTTTTCTCAGGGGTCGGCGTCAATTCGGCGGACATTGGTGATGTGTGGACCGGGCCATTGGAGCTCCAATATACGACGTATTGCAGTCCCGGGGGAACATGCGTCTGGCCGCCGAATATCCTTAATGTTGAAGCCCTGCCGGCCTCCTTGGCCCCGGTTTTATGACGTTTTGACGTCGGCCGGCCGCCGCGCCGGGATAGTCATGGCGGCGACGCCGAGGACGACGCAGGCAAGACCGATCCAGGCGGTCCGGCTCAGGCTCTCGCCGAGGAAGGCGACGCTGATGGCAACTCCGATCGGCACGCGGAGATAGGCCTGCGCGGTGGTGCCGACCGAGCCCAGGGTCTGGATCAGGCGGAAATAGATCACGAAGGCCGCGGCCGTCGAGAAGGTCGCCAGCGCGAGCAGCGCCAGCACGGAACTCAGCGAGGGCGACAGCGTCCAGGGCTGCTCGACGATGAGCGAGGCCGGGAGCAGCGCCGCCGCCCCCGCCAGCAACGAGCCGGCCGCGGGCGCCATGGGATCGAGGCCCTTGAAGCCGCGACCGAAGATCGCGGCGCAGGCGTAGCAGATGGTGGCGGCAACGATCGCGGCCTCCGCGACGAGGCCGCTTCCAACATTATGGAAGGCATCGACGCCGACGATCAGCAGGATGCCGGCCATGCCGGCGACCACCCCGACCAGCTTTCGCGGTGTCGTCGCCTCGTGACGCGTCACGACCGCCGTGAGCAGGAAGGTGAAGATCGGGCCGGCCGAGTTGAGGATGGTCGCAAGCGCGGCATCGACGTGGCGCTCGCCCCAGGCGATCAATGTCCAGGGGATCACGCTATTGAGCACGGCCTGGAAGGCGAAGCGTTGCCAGGTCGCGACATCCGTCGGCAGCCTGATGCCCCGCGCCCACATGATCGCGAGCAGCAGCAGGCCCGCAATCGTGGTGCGCGCCGCGATCAGCGTGATCGGAGGAATGGTGGCGACGCCGAGCTTGATGAAGGTGTAGGAGCCGCCCCAGAGCGTTGCGAGCGCCAGCAGCAGCGCCAGCTCGACGGCGATGTTGTTGTTCTCCCGATTGCCCGGTCGGTTGTCCATGTCGCGCGCTCGATCCCGTTGTCAGGGACGGAACCTAGCGCGTCTGCCCTCGCCGATACTTCGCTTTGTATCGAAGTGTCCTAGCCGATGGCCCCGACCTCGAACACCTCACCGTCATAGCCGGCCTCGCGGGGAATGCGGAGCTGACGGCCGGTTTCGGTCTTGGTCATAACAGGCATCACCGTCACGACGGACATGCCGCGGGCGTGCTCGAGCGCGGCGCTCACGCGGCCCTGCTTGGCGAGCCGGATCAGATTGCGCGTGGTCGGGAACGGCAGCTTGAAGCGGCCGCTCTCGCCGCCCTCCACCGCCTCGCGTGGCGAGACCCAGATCGAGTCGGTCGATTCCCGGCCGTCATGTGCGCCGAGTTGGTCGGGCGGCGCGGCCGCAAGGAAGAACCATGTGTCGAAACGTTTTGGCATCCCCTCGGGCGTGATCCAGTGCGCGTAAGGCACGAGCGTATCGAGCGCGAGCTGGAGCCCGTTATCGGCCAGAATGCTCAGGAAGCTGACCTTGTGCTCGTTGAGCGCGACGCGATGCGCATCGGCGATTTCGCCGGCGCGCCTGGCGTCAACAGGCGTGTCCGAATCCTTCGACCGCGCCAGCAGGATGCCGCTTTCCTCAAAGGTCTCGCGGATCGCGGCGATTCGAAATCCGCGGTCCGCTTCACTCAGCCCCTCGCCGCCCGAATACAGGTCGGAGCGCTTGACGATCTCCTGATCGCCGGCATCGACGCTGCCACCAGGAAACACCAGCGCGCCCGAATTGAACTCGATCTGATGATGGCGAACCATCATGAAGACTTCGATTTCGTCGCGGCTCTTGCCGTCGACCGTCACGCCGTCGCGCAGCAGGAGGATCGTCGACGCAGGGCGTGATGCTGATGCCTCGGCCATTCGACTAACCTGCGGCGCTGGATTGCGGGCCGAGATTGGCGCGCTTGTCGACGCGGGCGACGCGCGACAGCAGGTAATCGACCTCCGCCTTCGCCATCGGGGTGATGGTGGCGCCGGGCTTGCGCTGGGCGCTGGAGGCAATGATGCCGCGCTTCTGCAGCACGTATTTGCGCACGGCAAGGCCCGCGCCGGGCTGCTGCTCGTAGCGGATCAGCGGCAGATGCGCGTCGAACAGATCATGGGCGGCGTCGCGCTTGCCTTCCTTCGAAAGCCGCACGACGTCGATCAGGAGTTCGGGGAAGGCATAGCCGGTCATGGCGCCGTCGGCGCCGCGCTCCATCTCGAAGTCCAGAAAGAGCCCGCCATTGCCGCAGAGGATCGAAAGCGGCCGCAGCGAGCCGTCCTTCTGGAAATTGCGCAGCGTCGAGATCTTTTCCAGCCCCGGCCAGTCCTCGTGCTTGAGCATCACGCAGTTCGGATTGTCGGTGACGATCTTGCGGATCACGGCCGGGGTGAACACCACCGACAAGGTCAGCGGAAAGTCCTGGAGCACCCAGGGCACGTCGGGGCCGATGGCCTCGGCCGCCTGCTTGTAATAGCCGACGATCTGGTCGTCGGTCCGCAACGACGGCGGCGGCGCGATCATGACGCCGGCCGCGCCCGCATCCATCGAGGCCTTCGCCAGCGAGCGCATGGTGGCAAAGCCCGGCGCGGAGACGCCGACGATCACCTGCATCTTCTTGGCGCGCTTGACGAAGCGTACCGCCACCTGTTCGGCCTCGGCGGCATCGAGCTTCGGGGCCTCACCGAGGATGCCCAGCACAGTGACGCCGTCGCAGCCGACCTCCTCGTAGAAATCGGTCAGGCGGTCGATCGAGCGCTCGTCGATCCGGCCGTCATCGTGGAACGGCGTCGGCGCGATTGCGAAGGTGCCCTTGGCGTCGGCGGTAAGTTTCATCGTTGTCCTTGTTTCTCTCTGTCGATGGCTAAAACCGCCGCGCCCCCATCTTGATCTGCTCTTCGGAGAAGAAGATCTCCTTGGCATGATCGGCGATGTCCTGGGCCTTCCAGCCCGTGTGCGGCGGCTTCCAGCCGTCCATTTCCATCATCCGCATTTCGCGCACGCCGCGGGGCCCGGACACGCCCAGCACCTTGCCGGTCTGGTCACCGGACAAGTCGCTGACCATGTATAGCACGGCCGGCGCGATGCCGTCCGGACCCAGCGCCGCGCCGGGGTTCTCCTTATAGCGGGGCAGGTCTGCGGTCATGCGGGTCAGCGCGCCCGGCGCAAGCGTCCAGATCCGGATGTTGTATTTGCGGCCCTCGATTGCCAGCACGTTGGACAGGCCCCAGATGCCGCCCTTGGCCGCGCCGTAATTGCTCTGGCCGAAATTGCCGATCAGGCCCGAGGTCGACGAGGTGTTGACGATGACGCCGCCGCCGTTTTCCCGCATCCAGCGAAATACCGGCATGGTGCAACAAAAGGTGCCCTTCAGATGCACCTTGATGACCTTGTCCCAGTCGGACTCAGACGCCTTGGCGAAGGTCTGGTCGCGCAGAATGCCGGCATTGTTGACGAGGATGTCGGCGCGGCCGAAATGCTTGATGGCGTCGTCGAACACCGACTGGCCGCCTTCCATGGTGGAGATGTCGGCGCCGTTGGCGACCGCCTTGCCGCCTTCGGCCTTGATCGCATCCACCACGAGCTGGGCCATCGATGTGTCGGCGCCGGAGCCGTCACGGGGCCCACCGAGGTCGTTGACGACGACGGAGGCCCCTTCCCGCGCGAACAGCTTTGCGTAGGCCTCACCGAGCCCCCCGCCCGCGCCGGTGATCAGCGCAACCTTGCCGTCGAGTAGTCCCATGGTGGCTCTCCCTGTTTTGTTCTTTTGCTCCGTCATGGCCGGGCTTGTCCCGGCCATCCACGAACTTGATCGCCAACCGCGCGAAGAACGTGGATGCCCGGGACAAGCCCGGGCATGACGAAATAACTCAGAGCGCGTCGAGCGGCATCATCACCCCAGCACCGTCTTGCCGTTCTTGATCACAGTGACGCCGCGCGACTTTACCTTGGCTTCGAACGAGATCACGCTGCCGTCCTTCCAGAGGTCCATGGTCACGGTCTCGCCGGGATAGACCGGCGAGGAGAACCGCGCGACGTGCTGGCGGAAGGCGGAAGCGTCGTAATCGGCATAGGTCTGGAGCACGCCGCGGCAGGTGATGCCGTACGTGCACATGCCGTGCAGGATCGGACGTGGGAAGCCGGCCTTCTTCGCGAACTCAGGGTCGGAGTGCAGCGGGTTGCGATCGCCGCAGAGACGATAGACCAGCGCCTGGTCGGGACGCGTCACGATGTCGATGGTCGTGTCGGGTGCGCGGGACGGGCTCTTGTGCGGATCCGGCTGGGTCAGGTTCGGCCCGCCAAAGCCGCCGTCGCCGCGGGCGAAGCGGGAGGCGACCAGAGTTGCCAGCTTCTCGCCCTTCTCGTTCTTGAGCACGGTCTGATGGCTGATGACCACGCCCTTGTCCTTGCCCTTGTCGTAGACTTCGACCACGGAGGAATCGGCGGTGATGTGCGCGGCGACCGGCAGTGGCTGGTGGAAGGTGATGTCGCGCTCGCCGTCCACCACCATCACGCGGTTGAGGTTCATCTCGCCAGGCCCCGCGCCCCACGCGGCGACGGATGCAAAAGTCGGCACCACCTTGAGCGGTCGCGGCGTCAGCGTGCCCTCGTTGACGAAGGCGAGCTCGTTCTCGTCCATCGGATCGGCGCCCAGCCCAATGCCGTAGGCATAGAGCATCACTTCGCGGTCGGTGTAGGCATATTTCTGGCCGAGGTTTTTGAGGCCTTTGAGTTCGTTGTATCTGGCGGACATTTTTGTTGTTTCCTCCCGGCAGTTTCAGCGAATGGCGGCGCCCATTGATGCGCCCTCTCCCCTTGCGGGAGAGGGCTCCAAGGTGCTCGCAACAAACTCGTTTGGGTGAGGGGTTCGCTCCGCATCGAACAATCTCTCGGTGGAGAGAGACCCCTCATCCGGCGCTTCGCGCCACCTTCTCCCGCAAGGGGAGAAGGGAAGAAAGCGACTACGCCGGCGTAAAGAACGGCAATGGCGCGCCGTCGGTCGGCTTGAACACCACCTTCACCTTCTGGCCGATCTTCAACGTCGTCAAATCGCAATCGACGAAATTGGTCTGGAGCGATGGGCCTTCCTTCAGCGTGACGTAGCCGATCGCGTAAGGGCCGGTCGGCGACTTCCGCATCAAGCTGTAGGTGTAGATCGTACCCTCGCCCGAAGACTCCTCCCACACCGTCTTGTCGGAGTAGCAGAACGGGCAGATCGCACGCGGGAAATAGTGCGCCTCGCCGCACGCGGTGCAGCGCTTGATCATGAACCTGCCCTCTTTGGCCGCATCCCAGAACGCGGCTGTCTCAGGGTTCGTCACCGGGGCCGGATATTTCTTGGCTTCGCTCATCACACGCGCTCCAGAATGGCCGTCGAGGCGGCGTGGCGAACACCCAAAAGCCCGCCGGTGCCGTGGGCGATGGCGAGATCGCAATTC
The DNA here is from genome assembly GCF_032917965.1 of Bradyrhizobium sp. BWC-3-1. Lineage (NCBI taxonomy): Bacteria > Pseudomonadati > Pseudomonadota > Alphaproteobacteria > Hyphomicrobiales > Nitrobacteraceae > Bradyrhizobium > Bradyrhizobium sp. BWC-3-1. Next base: position 3,989,232 of record NZ_CP136625.1, on the reverse strand, counting down.
TTGACCTGCACCTTCGGATGCGCCTCGCCGCGCAGTTGCCGCACGGCCTCGAGGATCTTGGTCATGCCGCCGCGATTGACGGGATGGTTGCTGCAGAGGCCACCGCCATCGGTGTTGAACGGCAGCTTGCCGACGCCCGAGATCAGATTGCCGTCGGCGACGAACTTGCCGCCCTCACCTTTCTTGCAGAAGCCGAGGTCTTCGAGCTGCATCAGGACGGTGATGGTGAAGCTGTCGTAGATCGAGGCGTATTTGATGTCCTTCGGCGTGATGCCGGCTTCCTCGAAGGCACGCGGGCCGGACCAGATGCCGGCGGAGTATGTGAGGTCGAGATCCTTGCCGCCGCGCGGGCCCTTCATCGCCTCGCCATGTCCGATCAGCTTGACCAAAGGCTTCTTCAGGCTCTTGGCGATTTCAGGCGTGGTCACGATCAGCGCGCCGCCGCCGTCGGAGACCACGCAGCAATCCATGCGATGCAAGGGATCAGAGATCATCGGCGAGTTCAGGACGTCCTCGACGGTCACGACGTCCTTGAGCATCGCATGCGGATTGTATTGCGCATGGTGCGAGGCCGCGACCTTGATCCAGGCGAGCTGCTCGCTGGTGGTGCCATAGTCGTGCATGTGGCGCATGGCACACATGCCATAGGCATTGTGCGTGGTCGCGCCGTAAGCCGTCTCGAAATCGGCCTCGGCGCCCGCCGCGCGCGGCGGCATCGCCCCGGTGCGCGGCTTGCCGGCCAGCGTGATCAGCGCGATCGAGCACTTGCCCGCGGCGATCGCTTCAGCGGCATGGCCGAGATGGATGATGTAGGAACAGCCGCCGGTCTCGGTGGAATCGACATGGCGGAGTTTTTTGGTGTTCAGCCCGAGATAATCAACCATCGGCCAGGCGCCGCCCGGGGCGTCGCCCGCGCAGAAATAGCCGTCGACATCGTCCTTGCTGAGCCCGGCATCCTCGATCGCGCCCTTGGCGACCTCGGCATGGAGTTGCGCGGTGGATTTGTCCGGCGCGTGCCGGGTCGGGTGTTCGTAGATCCCGGCAATGTAGGCCTTGCCCTTGATGGTCAAATAAGGTCTCCGCTGGCGTTTCTCACTTCCGGTTTTTTCTGAACCGCTGCCGCCCTGTTGGCAAGCGCGGAAATATTCCGTCGGGCGAGAGGGCAGCGGGCTGGCGCAAATGGCCGCCGCATCATCCGAGGTGCGGTGGAAGGCCCTGCTGCCGCAGTCGTCGTTGCGAGCGCAGCGAAGCAATCCAGGAATCTTTCCGCGGACGCACTCTGGAATTGCTTCGCTGCGCTCGCAATGATGGGAACGACGGGCAGAACCCTAAAGCTGTTTTGCCCGACGGCACAAGTGATTTCGTTTTATCGAAAAATGTTTTTTCGCGGAAACAACCCCATGCACAGTAGAACGGTGGTTGATTTCAAACAGGAATTTGCAGGGTGGATTAGCGAGTCCACCCCACGAAAATTCTACTCCGCCGCGATCTGCCTCGGCGCCGGCGGCGGGTTCGCGAGGTCGGCGGCGAGCTGGGCGTAGCGGGCCTTGGCGTCTGCTACGGCCTTCTCCTTCACCGGGCCGTAGCCGCGGATGCGGTCGGGCAGCGAGAGCAGCTCCACCGCGGTATCGATCGTCAGCGGCGACAGCAGGCCGAGCACGGTGGCGACGTCCTTCTCGTAGCCGGCGATCAGATCGCGCTCGAGCTTGCGGTCGGCACTGCGACCGAAGATGTCGAGCGGCGTGCCGCGCAGGAACTTGAATTTTGCCAGCACGCGGAACACCGGAAGCATCCACGGGCCGAAGGCGCGCTTCTTCGGGCGGCCGAGCGCATCGACGCCCCTGCTCAGAATGGGCGGGGCCAGGTTGAAGTTGAACTTGAAGTCGCCTTCGAACTGGTCGCGGAGCTGCTTTTCGAAGGCGCCATCGGTGTAGAGGCGCGCGACCTCGTATTCGTCCTTGTAGGCCAGCAGCTTGGCGTAGTTGACCGCAACGGCGCGGGTCAGCGCCTCGTCATAGCCGCCCTGCCTGGCGACGTCGCTGACCTGATCGACCAGCTTGCGGTAGCGTTTCGCGAGGCGGCCGTTCTGGTACGCCGTGAGATGCCTGGTGCGATGCTCGATGACCTCGTCGAGCGTCATTGCGTCCAGTGACTTGGGCGCAACGACCTCATCCGTTCCCTTCAGCATGCCGGCAAGCCGTGCGGGATCGGCGACCGCGAGGCGGCCGAGGCGGAAGGCTTCCTTGTTCATCTTGATCGAGACGCCGTTGACCTCGATCGCCTGCTCGATCGACTCCGCTGACAACGGCAAGAGGCCCTTCTGATAGGCGTAGCCCATCATCATCATGTTGGTGGCGATGCTGTCGCCGAGCAGCTGTTCGGCCGGCTTGGTGAAGTCGAAAAATACCGAGTCCTTGTGCAGCGCGGTTTCCAGCAACCCGTTCAGCTTGCGGGTCTGGAAGTTGAAATCGCGGTTGAGGACGAAGTCGGCGGTGGGAATGACGTGGCTGTTGATGATGCCGCGGGTGCGGCTGCTGTCGCAGAGTGAGATGGTGTCCTTGGCAACCGCGACCACCTCATCGGCGGCGAGCACGACATCCGCCGTGCCCGTGACGATGCGCGAGCAGGTCACCTCGGCCGGATGATCGGACAGGCGGACGTGGCTCAGCACCGCCCCACCCTTTTGCGCCAGGCCCGACATATCGAGGATCATCGAGGCCTTGCCCTCGATATGGGCGGCCATGCCGAGCAGCGCGCCGATCGTCAGCACGCCGGTCCCGCCGACGCCGCCGACAGCGATGTTGTAGGGCTTGTCCAGGTTGGGGCGCGATGCCGGCTCAGGCAGATCGCCGATATCGCCGACGCCCGCCGGCGCGCGCTTGCGCATCTTGCCGCCATCGACGGTGACGAAGGACGGGCAAAAGCCTTTGACGCAGGAATAATCCTTGTTGCAGGTCGACTGGTTGATGGCGCGCTTGCGGCCGAACTCGGTCTCGAGCGGCTCGACCGAAATGCAGTTCGATTGCACCGAGCAATCGCCGCAGCCTTCACACACTGCAGGATTGATCAGCACACGGCGCGCCGGATCCTCCATCGTGCCGCGCTTGCGGCGGCGCCGCTTCTCGGCGGCGCAAGTCTGCACGAACACGATCGCGGACGCGCCCTTGACCTTCCGCAGGGTCTTCTGGACCGCGTCGAGTTCGTCACGATGCGCGGTCTTGACGCCGGGCGCGATCTCGTTCGCCGGATAGGCGTCGGGATTTTCTGAGACCAGATAGATCTCGCGGATGCCTTCGCTGTGTAGCTGGAAGGTGATCTGCTGCGGCGACAATTCCCCGTCGACATGCTGGCCGCCGGTCATCGCGGTCGCGTCGTTGTAGAGGATCTTATAGGTGATGTTGGCGCCGGAGGCGATCGCCTGGCGGATCGCGAGGCTGCCGGAGTGGAAATACGTGCCGTCGCCGAGATTGGCGAAGACGTGCTCTTCCTTTGTGAAGGGGGCAACGCCGACCCACGGCACACCCTCGCCGCCCATGTGGGTGAAGGTCTCGGTGGAGCGATCCATCCACAGTGCCATGAAGTGGCACCCGATGCCGGCAAAGGCGCGACTGCCTTCGGGCACCTTGGTCGAGGTGTTGTGCGGGCAGCCGGAGCAGAAATACGGGGTGCGGGCGACAGGCGCGGTCGCCTGCATTTGCGACGCCTGGCGGCCGTTGAACCAATCGGCCTTGGCGCGCAGCATCGTTGCAATTTCGGGATTGAGATCAAGTCGAAGCAGCCGCTCGGTCAGCGAGCTCGCCAGCGAGGCGACGCTGAGTTCTTCGGCAAAGGGAAGGAAGCGCTTGTCGTGATCGTCCATCTTGCCGATAATGCGGGGACGGACATCGTCGCGCCAGTTGAACAGCTCCTGCTTCACTTGGTTCTCGACGATCTCGCGGCGCTCTTCGATGATGAAGATTTCCTCGAGTCCTACAGCGAATTGCCTGACGCCTTCCGGCTCCAGAGGCCACGGCATGCCGATCTTGTACAATCGAAGTCCGATCTTGGCGGCGACCTCGGGCGTGATCCCGAGCTCGCGCAGCGCCTGACGGATATCCTCGTAGCTCTTGCCGGACGCCATGATGCCGTAGCGGGCGTTGGGCGAGTCCATGGTGACGCGATTGACCTTGTTGGCGCGTGCAAAGGCGATCGCGGCAAAGCCCTTGTAGTCCTGCAGGCGGCGGTCCTGGGCGAAGCGGTCGTCGGGCCAGCGCAGATTGAGGCCGCCTTCGGGCATCTCGAAATCGGTCGGGATCACGAACGGCGTCATCTCGTCGGTGAGGTCGATCTCGGCGGTGGTCTCCACCGTCTCCGTGATCACCTTCATGCCGACCCAGCAGCCCGAGTAGCGCGACATCGCGATACCCAGAAGACCCATCTCGATCATCTCGTGTACGCTCGACGGGTAGAGATAGGGCATCAGCGCCGACATGAAGGCGTGGTCGGATTGATGCGGGACCGTCGAGGATTTTGCGCCGTGGTCGTCGCCGGCGAGACACAAGACGCCGCCGTTCTTGGCGGAGCCCGCGGCATTGCCGTGGCGGAAGACGTCGCCGCAGCGATCGACGCCGGGGCCCTTGCCGTACCAGATGCCGACCACGCCGTCATACTTGGCGCCCGGCGAGAGGTTGAGCTGCTGCGAGCCCCAGACCGCGGTCGCGGCCAGATCCTCGTTCACGCCGGGCTGGAACTTGATGTTGTACTGCTCGAGATGCTTGCGCGCGGCGAAGAGCTGCTGGTCATAGCCGCCGAGCGGCGAGCCGCGATAGCCGGAGATGAAGCCGGCGGTGTTCAATCCCGCGGCACGGTCGCGCCGGATCTGGGCCATCGGCAGCCGGACCAGGGCCTGAATGCCCGTCGTGAAAATATGTCCGGTGTCCTGGGTGTATTTCTGATCGAGACTGATCGGACCCTGGTTGATGCCCATTATGTCCTCTTCCGCCCTTTTGAGCGCTTGGCTGCTTAAGCCGTTGCCTGCCCGTTGTTTTTAGCTAGGGCGCGCCGACCATTTCCGCCACTCTATGTCGGATATTTCACGCTCCGCATCACAATTCTGGACCAAAGGGAGCGCCGGGTAAAAATCGCAATTTCGTGGCTGCATTGGCATCCGCGATTTTCATTTTGTGTCACCATACCCCCGCCGTCGCGCAACGAATTGACGCCCGTCATCCGGGACGGCGTCGATGGGTCGCAGGAGAGGCTTTCGATGCGGACGATTCTCACTGGCCTGGCTCTCGTGGGCCTGGCGTTGTGCAGTGCGGTTGCGAGCGCGGCCGGCGCCGCCGAGCCGTCACCGGAGCTGATCGCCTACGGCAAGTCGCTGGTGGAGGCCGGCGACTGTGCCGGCTGCCACACCGCCGATCCCGCCAAACCGTTCGCGGGCGGAAAGCGCATCGACACACCATTCGGCGCGATCTATGCCCCGAACCTGACGCCGGACCGCGACACCGGCATCGGCGCCTGGACCGACACCGATTTCACTCGCGCCGTGCGCACCGGTGTCGCCCCAGACGGCTCCAACTATTACCCGGCGTTCCCCTACCCCTATTTCACGCGGATGACGAAGGACGACACGCTGGCGATCCGGGCCTATCTCGGAACGCTCGCGGCCGTCACCAGCCGCAACAAGCCGCCGGAACTACGCTGGCCGTTTGGCTATCGCGGCCTGATGCGGATCTGGAACATGGTCTATTTCAAACCCGGCCTGTTCGAACCGGACCAGAGCCAGAGCGCGGCGTGGAATCGGGGCGGCTATCTCGTCACCGGGCTCGGTCATTGCGGCGCCTGCCATACGCCGAAGAACTATTTTGGCGCGGACAAGCAGGCGCAGGCCCTCGCGGGCAACGAGGTGGGCGGCTGGTACGCGCCACGGCTCGATGGCGCCGCCCGCACCGGGCTGAAATCGTGGAGTGTCGAAGACATCACGGAATATCTTCAGAGCGGGCGCAACGCCAGGAGCCATGCCAGCGGGCTGATGGCGGAGGTGGTCGTCAATTCGACTTCGAAGATGAGCGATGCCGATGTGCGCGCGATCGCGGTTTACCTGAAGAACCTGCCGCCGGCACGGCGTGAGACGATCGTGACGCCGCCTGACGATGCCGAGATGAAGGCCGGCCAGGCCATCTACGCCAAGTTCTGCATCGCCTGCCACGAGGCCGACGGATCCGGCGCACCGCGCATCTATCCGCCGCTGCCCGCCAACGCGCTGCTGCAATCGGTCAATCCGTCCTCGACCTTGCGCATCATCCTCGACGGCGCCCACACCGTGACGACCCCGCGCGCGCCCAACACCGGGGAGATGCCGGCCTATTCCAACCAGCTGTCCGACGCAGAGATCGCGGCGGTGACGAACTACATCCGCAATTCCTGGGGCAACGCCGCGCCGCTGGTGACGCCGGCGCAGGTGGCGAGGGCGCGGAAGCAGGAGCCGTAGCTCAAGGCTCCCGCTCCTCCTCTTCCGTGAAGACGAATTTCGGCATCTCCCATTTGTAGCGCACCGCGAGCAGGCGGAAGCTGATGCCGAGGACGAATGTCAAAATGGTCCAGAGCTCGGCGTTCAGCTTAAGACCGAACGCGGTGGCATAGAACAATCCCGTCACCACCGAGACGCTGGCGTAGAGCTCGGAGCGGAACAGCAGCGGCACGTCGTTGCAGAGCACGTCGCGCAACACGCCGCCGGCGCAACCGGTCACCATGCCGGAGACGATGACGATCGGCAGCGTGGCATCCATCTGCCAGGCGATGTCGCAGCCGGTCATGGTGAAGACGACGAGGCCGATGGCATCGAGCACGATGAAGGCCAGTTTCAGCCGGTGCACCAGGCGCGCCATCAGGATGGTGAGGAAGGCGGCGCCTCCGGCCAGTGCGAGGTAGATGGGGTTCTGCACCCAGGCCAACGGATAATGCCCCAGGAAGAGATCGCGCAAGGTGCCGCCGCCGAGCGCCGTGATGCAGCCGAGGAAGCAGACGCCGAGCCAATCCATGCTGCGGCGGCCGGCAGCGAGCGCGGCGGTCATGCCTTGCGCCGCGACCGCAACCAGCGACAACAGATGCAGCACGCTATAATCGCTCGGCGGCAAGCTCCACATCGCTTTGTTCCCTTCCGTCAGCGGAGCTTACGCGTCAGGTTCCCCAGCGAACAGGTTCCCGATTCCCGCCGCGGGCGCAACATGCGACGAAAGCATTAAGGAGGGCGGAACAGAATCTCGCATCCACGGGTTGTCCCGCCGCAATGATCGAGGAGAACCAATCGATGGCTGACGACCGTTTTATCAACGATCCGTACCGCCCGAATCTCGCCGATGATGAGTATCGCAATGCGGCGCGACGGGATGCCCAGCTTCAGGTCGACCCGGAGCTTGGCGAAGGCCCCGCCTCCAGCGGCAAAGTAGCCCTGTTCGCAGTGGCAATCGCCTTGGTGCTGGGTGCCGTATTCTACGGCCTGAACAACACCGGCACCAGCAACCAGGCCAGCACCACGCCGGCGACGCAGACAGCGCAGCAGGCACCGGCTACCAATCCGGCCGCACCTCCCGGCATGCGCGACGTGACGCCGCGCACCAACACCGGACCGGGCGTGACCACGGGCGCCGCGCCGAGCAAGGCGGCCCCGGATACGCCGGCACCCGCTGACGGCGCGAAGTAACGAATTGCAACAATATGCGACAGCGGCGGGATTCACATCCTGCCGCTTTCGTTTGTCTTAGCTGAACATCTTGTTGAGCTCGCCGCCGGGATAGCCGCCCGCCAGCTCCGCGAAGGTCCCCTTCTCCGCCATTTCCTTCGCGGCCCGCATGAAGCCGCCCCAGGCGGCGCGAGCGAGTGAACCGCCGACGCTGATCCGGCGCACGCCAAGATCGGCAGCTTCCTGCAATGACAGCCCGGAGCCGCCGATCAACAGGTTGAACGGTTTGGGTGCAACAGCCTTCACCACCGCGGCGATGTCCTCGCGGCTCTTCAGGCCCGGCGCGTAAAGGCAATCGGCGCCAGCATCTGCGTAGGCCGTCAGCCGGTCGATGACCAACTTGAGGTCGGTCACGCCCCACAGATAGGCCTCGCAGCGGCCGACCAGCAGCACGCCGCTATCGCCGATCGCCTTGCGCGATGCCTTGATGCGCTCGACTGCGAGCGCGCGCTCGTAGATCGGCTTGTCCTTGTCGCCGGTGGAATCCTCGATCGACAGGCCGGCAACGCCGGTGCGCACACAGCGCTCGACATTCTCCGCGACCTTGTCCGGCTCGACCGCAAAGCCGCCCTCGAAATCAGCGTTCACGGGGATGTCGACCGACGTGCTCAATGCCGCCAGATGCTGACAGACGTCCTCGACGGTGACGTGGTTGTCGGCTTTGCCGATGGTCCAGGCAAAGCCCGCACTCGACGACGCGAGTGCCTTGAAACCGAGATGCTGCAACGCTTTCGCGCTGCCGACGTCGACCGGATTGGGCAGGATGAAGCAGCCGCTCTCGTGCAGCTTCCTGAAGGCCGCGCGCTTGTCAGCAGTTGTCACGTGCATGTTTCTCTCCCTTGTTGGCCGCGCAGAGATGGGGACGTGCCGCCACGAGCGCTAGTGCGCGTCGTGCACCGCGCGGCTGTCCTTCGGCGCCTGCTCGCGATCATTCATGCTGTAGTCACGGATGACGCTGGCGATACGCAAGTGATAATCGGCGAAGATTTTCGCGCGGCCCTTGGCCTGGGTGCGGCGATGCTCCATCGTGTTGCGCCAGGCTTGCACGGCCGCCTCGTCCCGCCAGAACGACACCGATAAGATCTTGCCCTTCTCGGTCAGGCTTTCGAAACGCTCGACCGAGATGAAGCCGTCGATGGTTTGCAGGATCGGCTTGAGGTCGGCCGCGAGGTCGAAATAATCCTGGCGGTGTTCCGGCTTCGGCCAGACCTCGAAGATCACGGCGATCATGGGCGTCTCTCCTGTCGTTGATGGCCTACGATAGCACTTACAAAACCACTTGGCGCAGAAACGTGCGCTCTTCCGCGAGGATGAATTTGTGCTCCTCGGCGAAGTGGAAGTTGGCCATGCCTTCCGTATCCTGACGCAGCCGGGCGCGATAGGCCTCATACGCAGCCAGACTCTCGAAGGTAATCAGCGCAAACGCGATGTTGTTGGTGCCCTCGTGCGGCATGAAATAGCCGATCAGATCGCCGCCGCATTTCGGGATGATGGTGAGCCAGCGCTTCGAATACTCCTCGAACTGCGCGCGCTTGAAGGGATCGAGCTGGTAGCGGATGAAGACGGTGACGGACATGATGGGCTCCTCTGGTTCCACACCGCCATTGCGAGCGCAGCGAAGCAATCCAGGAATCCCTCTGCGGAGGCAGCCTGGATTGCGTCGTCGCTTCGCGCCTCGCAATGACGAACAACCCCACGCTACGCGCTTGCCCGACCGCAATGCTTCGGCTACCATCGAAGCATGAAATCAGGTCCCGACATCGCCATGATCGCCTCGCTCGTCGGCGATCCCGCACGCGCCAACATGCTCACGGCGCTGATGAACGGCCGCGCGCTCACCGCGAGCGAGCTGGCGCAGGAGGCCGGCATCACGCCGCAGACCGCGAGCTCGCATCTTTCCAAGCTCGAGGCCGGTGGCCTGATCGAGCCGGAGAAGCAGGGCCGCCACCGCTACTACCGCCTCACCGACGACGATGTCGCCGGGGTGCTGGAGGGGCTTGCGGGCCTCGCCGCGCGGACCGGCCATATGCGCGTGCGCACCGGGCCGAAGGATCCGGCGCTGCGGCGTGCCCGGATCTGCTACGACCATCTCGCCGGCGATCTCGGCGTGCAGATGCTCGACACCCTCCGCGCGCAAAACCTGGTCAGGCAGAAGAAGCAAGAGATCGAGCTGACGGCCGAGGGCGAGCGGTTCCTGGCGAAGCATTTGCAGATCTCGCCCGACATGCTCGCCCATCCCCGCCGGCCGGTCTGCAAGGCCTGCCTCGACTGGAGCGAGCGGCGTCACCATCTCGCGGGCACGCTGGGCGCCGCCATGATGCAGCGTTTCGCCGAGCTGAAATGGGCTGCCCGCGACGCCACGCCCGGCAGCCGCGTGGTGAATTTTACGCGCACCGGCGAGAAGCAGTTTGCCGCGTTGTTCGGGACTGCGAAGGACTGAACACAAGCGCGTGTAAGCGTCTCTCGTCGTCATGGCCGGGCTTGACCCGGCCATCCACGTCTTTAGTGCAGTTTGCGTGGCACCACGTGGATGCCCGGGCCTTCGCCTCGCCGAAGCGGCTTCGGCCGCGCAGGCGGGCCAAGCCCGGGCATGACGGAGAATGTGTCTCCTAGCGCCAACATGACTCAGAGCCTTCAATGATCCGCCTCCTCCCGGCCGTGCTTTGCACGGCTCTTCTCGCCGCTCCTCTTACATCCCACGCCGCCGACACCGCCCCGCGCGAACCCTACGGCATCGCGCTCGAAGGCTTTGCCTATCCCTATCCCGTGCACCTGCTGCCTCTGATCAATGACAGCGAGCAGCTCAGCATGGCCTATATGGACGTGCCGCCTGCGCAGCCGAACGGCCGCACCGTCGTGCTGCTGCACGGGCGCAATTTCCCGTCGAGCTACTGGGCGCCTGTTATCAAGATGCTGAGCGAGGCCGGCTTCCGCGTTGTGGTGCCGGACCAGATCGGCTTCGGCAAATCTTCCAAGCCGATCGGCGAATTGCATTTCGACAATCTGGCGCGCAACACCATCGCGCTGCTCGATCACCTCAACATCGACAAGGCCGAGATCGTCGCCCATTCGCTCGGCGGCATGCTGGGCGTCCGCATCGCCCGCGCCTTTCCCGACCGCGTCGCCCACCTTGTTCTGACGGCCCCGATCGGGCTGGAAGATTACCGCCTCTATGTACCGCCGACGCCGACCGAGAAGATCATCGAGACCGAGGACAAGCTCACGGCCGATGGCTATCGCAAGCAGCTTCAGACCAACTATGCGATCAAGCTGCCGCCGGACGCGATCACGCCGTTCATCGACGCCCGCTTCAACATCAAGGGCAGCCCGGATTATCCGCGCTGGCTGCGTGCCTTCGTCAGTTCCGGCCAGATGATCTATCGTGAGCCGGTGGCGCACGAGATCGCACTGATCACCGAGCCGACGCTATTCATCATGGGCGCCGACGACCACAACGCTCCGGGCCGGCCGAACGCGCCGGAGGCGCTGCGCGCGAAAATGGGAGAGAACGCCGAGCTGGCGAAGGCACTCGCGGCGAAGATGCCGAATGCGCGGGCCGAGGTGATCCCGGACACCGGCCATCTCGTCTTCCTCGAGGCGCCTGAGAAGTACAGGGAGCTAGTCCTGGGCTTTCTCGGCCGCTAGCGTCATTGCTGTCGTCCGGAGCCGCGTGCGGGGAATGTTCATGCCGCATTCAGGTCATGATTGGCAGATTTGGCTGGCGTCGTGTCGGCATGTTGCGATTTTACGTGTCGAATCGTGTCTTTTGATTCATGGTGCGCCGAAAAGCGCCAAGCCCTCCTACCTGCCCCCAAAACCTACACCCAAGGACGAGAAGGAAGATCAAATGAAATACCTGTTTGCCGCCGTGATGCTCGCCAGCGCGGTCGTTGGTTTCAGCGAGGCGGCGAGCGCCGCCGGCGGTTGCGGCCCCGGCTGGTACCGCGGCGCCTATGGCGGCTGCCGCCCGATGCGCGGTCCGGTCGTTGTCCGCCCGGGTCCGATCGTGGTTGCGCCGGCCCCTGTCGTGGTCGTGCCGCGCGCCCGCGTGTGCCCCTACGGCTTCCGCTGGTACGCCGGCCGCTGCCGCCCGTTCTGATCTCTTTTTTTCGCATTGCGAAATGGCCGCGCGGCGAAAGCCTGCGCGGCCATTTTCTTTTTGAGCGCCTGACGTCGCACCGGGATGTTTCGAATCAGAACGGGGACCGCGATCGCGGTCCCCGTTCAAGCCTGGTGCGCGAAGCTTACCAATGGCGGCGGTGCCATCGCCGGCGATGCCAGCCCCAGTGACGGCGGCGCCAACCCCAATGGCGATGGCGGCCGTGCCAGTGCACCTGCTCCGGCTTCAACTGCGCGGCTTCTTCGCTGCTGGTGACTGCGGGATGAGCGTCGGGATTGCCTTGCGGCATGCGGGGGTCACCGAGCGGCTGCGGCGCCAGCGGCGCAGCCTTTGCGGCGGTCGTGAACGCGGCAGCTCCGGCCGCGACACCGATTGCAAATTTTAAAAAGTTCCGGCGCTCCATGACTTCTTTCCTCTTGGATGGTCGTGCCAGTGATGCAGAGGCGAGTGTCGTGGTGACGACATGAACCGAAGCTGAATCGCGCGTTCAGCTTCGCTGCGACTCCGTGTGACAGCCCGCCGCCGGGCGCTACTTGCCAAACTCCTGCGCCAGCACCAGCAACTCGCGCGTGCGCGTCACGTCGGGCCAATCGCGGTTGAAATCGGCCACCAGTTGCGTCAGCGCTTCGCCCTTCAGCATGGCGTGCAGCGCAGCCTCGCTCGCGAACTGATACATCGCCTGATGCAGTGAGGGATCGTCGAGGCTCCAGAACCGCCAGGCCTTGCTCACGCCGAAGGCCTTCATCGCGTCGGGCAGATGTTCGGTCTCGTACCACCTGTCGAAGGCGGCGCGCTTGCCGGCATCGGTGACGACGGCGCGGACGACGAAGAAGGCTGATGGCATCGGATTTTCCTCCTGTTGTTTGGGGTGAGACTAGCCGATGACGTCGGCGACGACAAAAAAGGACGGCACCGGTGTCGGAACGCGCATCTCTCACCCGTCCTATGCCTGAACAGCAGACGGAGACACCACATGCCCGACCTCACGCTCACCACCTTCGACTGGGTTCCCCCGCCCCCGCGCGGTTTCGTGCGCGACCTTCGGGTGCGCTGGGCGCTCGAAGAGGCCGCATTGCCCTATCGCGTCGCGAGCGCGCCGTTCGACGGGCGCGGCGCCGAGCATCTTGCGCACCAGCCGTTCGGGCAGGTGCCGTGGCTGACCGACGGCGATCTCTCGATCTTCGAGAGCGGCGCGATCCTGCTGCATCTCGGCGGCCTCAGCGCGAAGCTGATGCCATCAGATCCGCGCGGCCGCAACCAAGCCACGGAATGGCTGTTCGCCGCGCTCAATTCGGTGGAGATGGCGAGCCTGCCCTGGACGATGTCGAAGTTCATGGGTCATCCGAGCGATACGGCCGCGTGGAAATTTGTCGACGACTTCCTAAAACTCCGCCTCAAGCACATGGAGGCGGTGCTGGCCAGCCGCGAATGGCTGGCAGGCAAGTTCTCCGTCGCCGACATCCTGATGTCAGACGTGCTGCGCATCATCGATCAGTTCGATGGGCTCGCGGACAGTCCCGCCTGCCGCGCCTACGTCGCGCGCGCCACCGCCCGCCCGGCCTTCGCCAAGGCCCACGCCGACCAGATGGCGCATTTCGCTGCGGCGGACGCGACCCGCTGACGCGGCGCCCGCGTCAGATGTGACGTGCCTCACATAATGAATCCGGCGATGGCCGTAGGGTCACGGCCATCAAATCATCCCTGCGGAAGGTGACACATGGCCCGCATCGCATATCTCAGAGACCAGCTTGCCCGCGCTGAAAGACTGGCTAAGGCGATCCTCGACCGGCAAACCGCGGAGCAGCTTCAGGCGTTCGCAGCCGAATGCCGCGAGGAGCTGCAGGTGCTGTCGCGCAGGGCTGCGGCGTGACATTGGCCTGCGAGCGCCGCGTCACACCAGCTTCATCGGCGCATCGGCGACCACGCGAAGGTCAATGCGGCTGATCAGTTGAGACCGAAGCGCCTCCGCATCCCCGATCGCGCTCTCCGTCTGCCGCAGCGTGCTGACGTTCGAACCGAGCGAGACGATCCCGCCGAGCACCAGAGCGATCGATCCGAGCGCGGCGGTCTGGCCCATTCCGAGCAAGCCGAGGATCGTGATCAGCAACAGCGCAGCACCGCCACCGATCGCGAGCTTGGATGCCAGGATGTACTTCCGACATCGTTCGGCGATCTCGGCCAAAGCCTCGATCCGCGCTTCGATGTCTGAAATCTCGTCGGTCGGATCGTCTTCGGTCATTGGATTTGGATCGAGGATGCCAACTCAGAAACAGAATCGGTAGCCCGCATGAGCAAAGCGACATGCGGGAAGCTTGACGAAGAACCCGGATGTCGCTTCACTCATCCGGGCTACGAGGCGTCACAACGGCAAATTGTCGTGCTTCTTCGCCGGCGTTTCCACTTTCTTGTCCTTCAGCATCGACAGCGCCCGCGCGATCCGCTTGCGGGTCGAGTGCGGCATGATGACGTCGTCGATGTAGCCGCGCTCGGCGGCGATGAAGGGGGAGAGGAAACGGTCTTCGTATTCCTTGGTACGCGCGGCGATCTTGTCGGGGTCGCCGATGTCGGCGCGGAAGATGATCTCGACCGCGCCCTTGGCGCCCATCACCGCGATCTGGGCGGTCGGCCAGGCATAGTTCATGTCGGCGCCGATCTCCTTGGAAGCCATGACGTCGAAGGCGCCGCCATAGGCCTTGCGGGTGATGATGGTGACCAGCGGCACGGTGCACTGCGAGTACGCAAACAGCAGTTTGGCGCCGTGCTTGATCAGGCCGCCATATTCCTGCGCGGTGCCCGGCAGGAAGCCCGGCACGTCGACGAAGGTGACGATCGGGATGTTGAAGGCATCGCAAAAACGAACGAAGCGTGCCGCCTTGCGCGAAGCGTCGGAGTCGAGCACGCCGGCGAGCACCATCGGCTGGTTGGCGACGAAGCCGACGGTGCGGCCCGCGATGCGGCCGAAGCCGGTGACGATGTTCTTGGCGAAAGCATCCGCGATCTCGAAGAAGTCGCCCTCGTCCACGACCTTCAGGATCAGCTCCTTCATGTCGTAGGGCTTGTTCGGATTGTCGGGGATCAGAGTGTCGAGCGACATGTCGACGCGGCCGATGTCGTCGAAGCTCGGCCATTCCGGCACGCCGTCGGTGTTGTTGGACGGCAGGAAGTCGATCAGGCGCCGCATCTGCAAGAGCGTCTCGACGTCGTTCTCGAAGGCGCCGTCGGCGATCGAGGAGCGCGTGGCGTGCACCGAGGCACCGCCGAGCTCTTCCGCCGTGACGACCTCGTTGGTGACGGTCTTCACCACGTCGGGGCCGGTGACGAACATGTAGCTGGTGTTCTTCACCATGAAGATGAAGTCGGTCATCGCCGGCGAATAGACGTCGCCGCCAGCGCAGGGACCCATGATGACAGAGATCTGCGGGATCACGCCGGAGGCGAGCACGTTGCGGCGGAACACGTAGGAATAGCCGGCGAGCGCGGCGACACCCTCCTGGATGCGGGCGCCGCCAGCGTCATACAGGCCGATGATGGGCGCACGCGCCTTCATCGCCATGTCCTGGAGCTTTGTGATTTTCAGCGCGTGCGTTTCCGACAGCGAGCCGCCGAACACCGTGAAATCCTTGGCGAAGACAAACGTCTTGCGGCCGTTGACGGTGCCCCAGCCGGTGACGACGCCGTCGCCGGGCACCTTGCTCTTCTCCATGCCGAACTCGGTGGAGCGGTGCTCGACGAACATGTCGAATTCCTCGAACGATCCCTTGTCGAGCAAGAGCTCGATGCGCTCACGTGCGGTCAGCTTGCCGCGGGCGTGCTGCGCCTCGATGCGCTTCTCGCCGCCGCCGAGCTTTGCGCCGGCGCGACGGTCTTCAAGGGCGTCCAGGATATTCTTCATTTGCTCCCGCCAGTTCTTAGCCTAAATGCGATTGCCGGGGGTTCTAACACGGCATTTTGCGGGCCGGGAAGCGGCTTTCGGTCTCGCAGGGCTGCCTTGCCGCAGCGGGAAAGCGCAAGGAATTTCAAAGTTTTGCCTGGGAGACGAGCATGACCGAAGGAGCGGCGGAGACCGGCGCGGCGACGGGCGGCGTCAACATCCTGCTGCGGCTGGAGGGCCTGACGCTGTTTGTGGGGATGGTGATGCTCTACTGGACCTGGGACGGCTCTTGGGCAGTCTTTGCCCTGCTCTTCCTTGTCCCCGATCTGAGCTTCCTCGCCTATCTTGCCGACGCCAAACTCGGCGCGATGGTCTACAACGCCGCCCACAGCTACATGGCGCCGGTCGCGCTGCTGACGCTCGGCTTCGGCCTCGCCTCGCCACTCACCCTGTCCATCGCCTTGATCTGGCTCGCCCATATCGGCATCGATCGGGCACTGGGCTACGGCCTGAAATATTCGGCCGGGTTCGGCTTCACCCATCTCGGCCGGATCGGCCGGCAGAAGGATACGTGACGCAGTTGCAAATCTGGCCCTGGCCCGGTTGACCGGGCGCGGCGATTCAGGCTTGCTCCAGGCTTGCGATCAGGCGCCGAATGTTGCGTGAGCTCAGTCGGTACGGCGGCGGTCATCATTTCCGGCTGCAAGCATCACCCCCATGTCCGCGACGGTCGTTCCCCTGCCGCCGAACCCATCGTCCGAAACCACCGACTTCCTGCGGCGCATGGCCAGCATGG
Organism: Bradyrhizobium sp. BWC-3-1; assembly: GCF_032917965.1. Taxonomy (NCBI): domain Bacteria; kingdom Pseudomonadati; phylum Pseudomonadota; class Alphaproteobacteria; order Hyphomicrobiales; family Nitrobacteraceae; genus Bradyrhizobium; species Bradyrhizobium sp. BWC-3-1. The sequence continues at coordinate 3,972,722 of NZ_CP136625.1, read as the reverse complement.
TGTCGGGGCGGAACGGCGAAATGCTGCTGCGCGCCGCCGCGCTGATCGAGTCGCTGGCGCAACGGGCGATGTCGGCGGAACGCCTCTATCACCGGGAGCACGAAGAGAACACGCGCAACAGCGAGCTGCGCGAGGCCGGTGAGATGGCGTCCGACGCCATGGTCAAGCAAATCGACGGGCTGCGCAGCCAGCTTGCCGAAATCACCGCGGCCGCGGCGGCCGAGCGCGCGGCATTCGACGCCGAGCGCGGCAAGCTGCTCGGCCTGATGCAGCACGCCGAGAGCCATATCGGCCAGCTCACACGCGAGCTGGAGACGCTGCACGCCTCGATCGACAATTTCAACGAGACCGTCATCTCCGTGCCAATCGAGGTGCTGCGGCTGGCGCGCACCCAGTTCGATGTCCTCTCTGCCGGCTTTGCCCGCAAGGGCGACGTGATCTCGCAGGCGATGAGCGAGATTGGCGGTTTTGCGATCGACCAGGCACTGACGGTGAAGAAGCCTGACACCGCCTGAGGCGAACCGCCGGCTTGCGTCAATTTGACAGCGCGCGGCCCTGTTGTTCTACTCACTGAAAATCACGGGGGAGGATCCGATGCCGACGGCATTCCGCGTCGCCATGGCGCTCTGCATTTCAACGCTGTTCGTCGGCATGGGCGCCAACGCACAATCGCTTCCCAGGGAAGTCGCCACCCGCGCCGAGATCTATCCGATCCCCTCGCTCACCCTCTCCGACCAGCAATTCCTCAGCGGCGACGCCGCGGCCGGAAAGCCGGTGACAGTCGCCGGCGAACTGCGCGTGGCGCAAGGCAGCGGAAAACTTCCGGTCGTGGTGCTGATGCACGGCTCGAGCGGCGTCGGCGCAACGACCGAAGCCTGGGTGCACGCGTTCAACGCCATGGGCATCTCGACCCTCGTGATCGACGGCTTTACCGGCCGCGGGCTGACGGTGGTGGGGCCGAACCAGGCCCTGCTCGGCCGGCTCAACCTCGTCATCGACATCTACCGCTCGCTGGAGATCCTCGCAAAACATTCCCGCGTCGATCCTGATCGCATCGTGCTGATGGGCTTCTCACGCGGCGGACAGGCGACGCTTTATGCGAGCCTCAACCGCTTCCACAAGCTCTGGAACAAGTCCGGCGTCCAGTTCGCCGCTTACATTCCCTTCTATCCCGACTGCTCCACGACCTATCAGAACGACACGGACATCGCCGCGCGCCCGATCCGCATTTTCCGCGGCACGCCCGACGACTACAATCCCGTGAAGAGCTGCAAGGCTTTCGTCGAGCGGCTCAAGACGGCCGGCCGCGACGTGGTGCTGACCGAATACCCCGACAGCGCGCACGGCTTTGACAGTGGGCTGCTCGGCGTCAATACGGTCACCGTGTCCACGGGTGCGCAGACCGTGCGCAACTGCCAGATCCGCGAAGGCGACGGCGGCGTCCTGATGAACGCCGATACGAAAGCGCCGTTCACCTACCAGGACGCTTGCGTCGAGCTCAATCCGCATGTCGGCGGCAATCCAACGACTGCCGCCGAGTCGCGCAAGGCCGTTGAGGAGTTTTTGCAGGCGCTGTTCAAGCTGGGTTAGGCCAGCGCGACATGTTCCGTCATTGCGAGCGCAGCGAAGCAATCCAGAATCTTTCCGCCGAGGCATTCTGGATTGCTTCGTCGCTTCGCTCCTCGCAATGACGAAGGCTACGGCTCGCCCGGCTTGAACGGCTCCTGCTTGTCCGGCGGCACGGTCTCTTCGGCCATTGCGAGCAACATCGCGACCATCACGTAATTGCCGGCGACCGCGGTGAGGTCGACGATCTGCTGGTCGTTGAAGACCTTCTTCGCGCGCGCGAAGGTTTCGTCGCCGACCTTCTTCGTCGCGGTGAGCTCGGTGACGAAGTCGTAGACGACGGCCTCGTCCTCGGCCATGTTCGCAGGCCGCTTATTGGCCTTCAGCTCCGCGACGATGTCGGGCGACAGGCCCGCTTTCGCCGCGAGCGGCGCATGGGCGTACCACTCCACCTGCGAGCGCCATTGCCGCCCGATGATCAGGATCGCGAACTCGTTGAGTTTTGTCGGGACCGAGGTCTCCCAGCGCAGATAGTGGAATAGGTCGAACAGGCGCTGGCCGAGCACCGGGCTGCGGATCATCGGATTGTAGGGACCGCCGATGCCGACGCTCGAGACCTTCATGATCTGCTCGCCGAGGGGCTTCTGCTTGGCGTCGAGCTGGTCCATGGTGAGCTGAGGAAAGCGCGGCTCCCTGCTGGTGGCGGGACCGGCAAACATCGTGGCGGCGAGCCAGCCGCCTGCGGCGGCAAGCGTGAGCGACGGCAGCCAGAGTGGCGTTGAGTTCATCTTCTCCTCCCGGTTTTTCTTGACCCGGGGGATGCTAGTCGAGCGGCGCCAGCGCGGTATCGCTAGATAGCGCCGATCTCGGCAAGGCAGGCTTGCGTCAGCGGCATGCGCTCTCCGACCAGGCGCGGCTCCTTGCAGTCCATGTTGAGCGCGAACACGGTGTGCGCTTCGCCCTTCTCGGCCCAGCCCACCATCCAGCCAAGCGATGGCTCGCCGCGCTCAGCGCCAAGCAGCCCGGACTTGGCGCGAATGACGCTATCGCCGACCTTGGTCACCGGCAGGATGTCAGCGACGAGATCCTGGCTGCGTTTCGAGATCGGCAGTGCGCGGCGGCGCAGCCGGTCGATGAAATCGACCTGCTCGACCGGATCGATGCGCAAGGCGCCGGTGAGCCAGAACTGGTCGATGCCGCCGCCGATGTCGCGATTGCCATAGTCGAACAGATCGACGTACTTTTGCATGCGTTCTTGCCCGATCCGGCGCGCGATCTCCTGATAGACCGGCACCGCGCTGACGAGAATCGCGCTGCGCAGCGTGTGGTCCTTGTTCCAGGCCTCGATCGGACGCTTCACGCCGTCCCAGGGAAATACGTCCTTGTCGGGGTCAGTGACCACGCCGGTTTCGAGCGCAATCAACGAGTTCGGAATCTTGAAGGTCGAAGCCGGCAGCTTCGCCTCGCCCGAACGTTCCTTGTCGCTGGCGACGACCAGATAGTCCTCGACCTTGTAGCCGACGAACGTCCCCGCCGTGCCGAGGTCAGTGAAGCGCTTTGCGAGGCTGTCACGGATTTCATTTCGCGGTGGCGCGACGTGAGCGAATGCACGCGATGGCAGGATCGCGGTTGCGGCGAGAAGGCCGAGAGTGGAACGGCGGGTAAGCACTGGCGATGTCCGTTACGCGATGAAGATGGCCGCGACCATGCAGCCGCTAAGTGGTGAAACGATGACAGCTACCGCCTGCCCGACAGCCGCAGCACGAACACCAGCACCTCGGCGACGGCCTTGTAGAGGTCCGGCGGGATCTCCTCGCCGAGTTCGACCTTGGAGAGCGCACCGGCCAGGATCTCGTTCTCCTCGATCGGGATGTCGTTGGCCTTGGCGATCTCGACGATTTTTTCGCCGATCGTGCCCTTGCCCTTGGCGACGACGACCGGCGCGTTGCTGCCCCTCTCGTAATGCAGCGCAATCGCAAGCTTCGACGGGTCGCTCATGTAGCGCGATCCAGAAAGTGGCCGGCGCGGGCCGGTGCGGGCTGTGGCGGCGTGCCATCGCGGACCAGGATGTCGCCGGGCTTGAGCTCGGCCCTGGTCAGTGCCTGGTTGAGCTCGCCGATTCCGGCGCGAAGCTGCTGTGCGGTCGTCGGCCGCTCCGCCCACATCCGCAGCACGAAGGTCTTGTCACCGTTGAGCGTAATCAAAGCGTGCACGGGGCCGGCCGGCTCGACATTCAGCGTGAAGCGCGCGCGCCAGGCGCGCCTGGCGGGATCGGCGGATTCATTGCCGCCGTCGCGCGAGATCTCGAACTGCGCCATTGCCGTGCCCTGCGGCGTTGCGAATGGAATCTCGAAATTCCACTGCGGCACGCTCGGATCAATCTTGTGACCGCTGGCGTCGGTGCGATCGGGGAGCGAAGCAACCTGGAGCAACGTCTGGCGCGCGAGAGCGGCATCGGTGTCATCGAGCAGGCGATGCACGGTCGCAGCGAGCGGCGTATCCGGTACGAGTGACGGCGAGGCAATGAATTGCGGCGACGGCAGCGCGCCGCGAACCGGTGGTGGCGTCGCGCGCGCGGCGGCTTCGAAAATATGTCCGTCGGGTACGGCCTTGTTCGAGCCCGGCACGTTTCCCGTCATTCGCGGCAGACCTTGCGTGATCTCTTGCAGGAGGGTCGCGGCAAGGCCTGCGGTCATGGCCCGCGGCACCGCGGCCTGCGGAGCACCGCCAGCGATGTCCGCCAACACAGAGGCTGCGATATTGACGCTGCGCGGCATTTGCGGTGATTGGGCGATCTCGGGTTCGGTTGCCGGCAATGCGGCCTGCGTCTCCGCGGCAGTGAGCTGCGGTGTCGCCACGGTACCAGCCGGAAGGGCGGCACCTTGCGCCTGTGGCGCAATCGCCTCGAGCGTCGTCAGCGTTTGGCGCAGCACCAGCAATGCCGCCTTCAGGTCTGGCATCGTGCCGGAGGACGGCGTCGCGCCCTCGGCGAGCGAGGCTTCGAGGAATAGGCCGGATTTTTGGAATGCGGATTCAATGTCGCCGCCATCGAGCCCGGTGTTGAGCGGCGTCTGCTGCGCCAGCACGCCCAGCATCGCCTGCTTCAGCCCCGCCGGAAGATCGCTACCGGTGACGACCGCGGCCAGATTGGCGAACAGCGGCGCCTGGCTGCCCTGCTTTGTGACCGCCTCGACCGAAGCTGCGGTAACGGCGACCTGCTCCGATGGCGTCAGCACGTTGCGTCCCGCGCTCGCCGACGGAGCAATCGGGGGGCTGTCAACCAGCGAGGCCGCAGCCGGCGTCAGCGTGACCTGATCGGCGGTCGCCTCGCCTCCCCCACCCATGACGGCGAGCCGGATGGTGCCGCCGTTCTGCGACACCGCAAGCTGGAGATTCTGGCCTGGTGCCAGCGCCACCTCGGACATCACATCCATCGACAGGTTGGCGATCGCGATCCGCACCAGATTATCGGCGAGCACGCTGACGACTCTTGCGTCGACGATGCTGCCGGCCTGCAGCACAAGATCGGGCGTCACCGCGTCAGCAACAGGGCTGGCGGCACTGACGGGAACGATCGAGCTTATCGGCGTCGGCATGGCGAGGGGCCCGGGGAGCGTAGGCCCTACCCTAAGGCCGCCCTCGTAAACCTCTCGTTAAGGACCTTTGGCCGCCGGCGGGTTCACAGCGGCCAAAACCGTCACGGCGGCCTGAAAGTCCCTGAGGCGGGCGGCGCGGCGGCCGGCCGCTTCCTCGTCCACGCCCCATTTCTCGTCGTTCCAGTCCTCATCGACATAAGCCGCCGCCCAGACCTGGCCGGCATCGCGCACGCCATGGGCCAGCGCCAGCGCCAGCAGGGCCGAGCCGGTCAGGGTGGTGATCACGTGGAGGGCGGCGACCGACCAGGCATCCCCCGGCAGCGCCGCACGCGCGGCCTGGACGGCCGCCTCCGGCTGCGTCACAGGCATGACGCCTTCCGACAGGATGAAATGCGCTCCCAGCGTCTCCGCGGCCCAGAACAACACGGGGTCCCAATGCGCGGCCTCGCGGGCGACGAGCCCCTCGGGATGGCCGGCGCGATAGAACAGCAGATCGGACTGGAGATACTTTGCGAGGTCGTCGCTGACGAGATCGACGCAGTCGACGACGCCCTCGACCACGCTATTGGCGATCCGCGTCAGCGGCATCGTCATGGGATTGATCGTCTCTTTCTGATCCGCCCACTCGGCAGCCACTGCGTCGGCTAGCACGCGCGCAGGGATGATCACCTGGCGGCCGGACGGCGTGCGGATCGCCTTGCCGTCAAGCGTGATGGCAAAGCCGCCCTCAGCCTCAGCGACCCCCACCTCCTTGTAGAAGCGCTTGCGCAGCGGCACGCGCGAGGCCTGGCGGACCAACTCCTGCGGATCAAGCGGGAATCGCCCCGCAGCTTCATCGAACAATTCGCGCATCTGGTTTTCGGCCCTGATCACTCAATGCTAGGCTTGTAAGGTAAGAGCGACGACCGATAAAGCGAGCGGCAGGTATGAGGGAACTTGCGGGCATTGTGGCTCTGGTCGCCGGGTTTTGGCCGGCCGCGGCGCAGGGCGGCTTTCGGACTCCGGAATCGGTGGTCCGCAACGTCTACGCTCATTACGGCCAGGGCGCGCCGGAGCTCTCAAAAGGCCTGCCGCAGGATGGCGCCACCGCCCGGCAATTCTTCGCCCCCTCTTTGCGCAAGGTGTGGTCCGCGCCGCGGGTCGAGCCCTACGATTTCCTGGTGCAGAGCCCGAGCTGGAAGCTCGGCCCGGTCGCGATCGCGGTCATTCGCAGGCAATACGACAAGACCTATGTCGCGGCGAATTTCGACAACCGCGGCCGGCCGGTGACTCTGAACTTCATCCTGGTCAGCGGGCCCGAGGGCTGGTTGATCACGGATGTCGAGAGCCCGCACGATAGCCTGCGGACGTTTCTAGAGCAGTTTCGGAATTGAGCGGGCTTCATTATTCGGAGCGCAGCGAAGCAACCCGATTGCAAACTCAATTACTCTTCCGGCGCGTTCTCGATCGGATCAAACCGGCTCGCATCGAGCCCGAGCAGGTTCCATGACTGCTGCATGTGCTGCGGCAGCGGCGCGGTCGCATCAATGAAGCCGCCGCGGGGATGCGGGATGACAATGCGGCGCGCCAGCAGGTGCAGCCGGTTTTGCAGGCCGCCCGGCAGTTGCCAGTTCTCGATGTTGAAATATTTGGGATCGCCGACGATGGGGTGGCCGATATGTTCCATGTGGGCGCGCAGCTGGTGGGTGCGCCCCGTCACCGGCTTCAGCGACACCCAGGTCAGCTTGTTGCCGGCGGTCTCGACCACCGCATAGTACGTGACAGCGTGGCTTGCGCCCTCGTCGCCATGCTGGGCGATGCGCATGATGGTGTCGTCCTCGCTCTCCTCCTTGGCAAGGAATGTCGAGATGCGGCCCTGCTTCGGCTTCGGTAGCCCGGGCACCAGCGCCCAATAGGTTTTTCGCGCCGAACGCGACCGGAACGCGCCGGTCAGATGCGAGGCGGCAAAGCGGGTCTTGGCGACCAGGAGACAGCCCGACGTCTCCCTGTCGATGCGGTGCACGAGGCGCGGCTTCTGGCCCTTCGAATCGCGCATCACCTCCAGCATCTGGTCGATGTGTCGGGTCATGCCCGAACCGCCCTGCACGGCAAGTCCGGCCGGCTTGTTCAGCACGAGAACGTCGTCGTCCTCGTAAATCGTCATCTCCTTCAGCGCCGCAAGTGTCTTTTGCGCCGCCTCCGACTGCGGATTGGGTGCCTTCGGCATGTCGAGCTTCAGCGGCGGAATCCGGACGCTCTGGCCCTCCTCCAGCCGATCCTTGCTGTCGACGCGCTTGCCGTCGACGCGCAGCTCGCCTTTGCGAACGACGCGCTGAATGTGGGAGAACGACAGGCCGGGAAAGTGCGCTTCAAGGAAGCGATCGACGCGCATGTTGTTCTCGTCGGCCGTCACCTTGACGGTCTGCACCTTGGTCGGCAGCAATGCCTCGACGGGCTTTGCCGGTGCAGCCTTTTCTGGTTCAGCTTTGGGCGCGCGCCGCTCGACGCGCTCGCTCGCAAAGCGCGGCGCCTTCGCGCCCGGCTTGCCGCCCGGCCGCAGCCCAGCAGGCTTCGCGCTGCGCGCCTTGAACGGGCGCGCCTCCTTGCGCTCGTCGCGCGAACGGGGCTTTGGATCGGTTCTTTTGATGCGGCGGCTCATGGTGCCTGCCTAGCTCAAAACCGGCCTCACGTCACGGCGAAATGGCGATTTTGGCTTCAGCCACCCCGCTCCTTGCGCAACTTGGCCCAATAATCCAGCCGCTTCCTGATCTCCCGCTCGAACCCGCGATCGGGCGGGTCGTAGAAGGTCTGGCGGCCCAGGGCTTCCGGGAAATAATCCTGGCCGGAGAAGGCGTCGGGCGTGTCGTGGTCGTATTCGTAAGATGCGCCGTAGCCTTCCGACTTCATCAGCTTGGTCGGCGAGTTGAGGATATGTTTCGGCGGCAGCAGCGAGCCGGCCTGCTTTGCGACCTGCATTGCCTTGCCGAAGGCGGTGTAGACGGCGTTCGATTTTGGCGCGGTGGCGAGATAGACCACCGCCTGCGCGATCGCGAGCTCGCCCTCGGGATGACCGAGGAAGTCGAAAGCGTCCTTGGCTGCGTTGGCGATGACGAGCGCCTGCGGATCGGCAAGCCCGATATCCTCGACCGCCATGCGCACGACGCGGCGGGCCAGAAACAGCGGATCCTCGCCGGCATCGAGCATGCGCGCGAGATAATACAGCGCGGCATCGGGATCGGAGCCCCGCACTGACTTATGCAGCGCCGAGATCAAATTGTAATGGCCGTCTGCCGACTTGTCGTAGATCGGCGCGCGGCGCTGCAATATCTCCTGCAATTGCGCGGCGTCGAAAATCTCGTCCTTGCGCGCGGCGCGCCAGACTTCCTCGACGAGCGTCAGCGACGCGCGGCCGTCGCCATCGGCCATGCGCACCAGCACGGCGCGCGCTTCCTCGTCGAGCGGCAGCTTGCGGCCCTCGACCTCCTCGGCATGCGCAAACAGCTTTTCGATCGCGGCCGCGTCGAGCGAGCGAAACACCAGCACACGCGCGCGGGACAGAAGCGCCGCGTTGAGCTCGAAGGACGGATTTTCGGTGGTGGCGCCGACCATCACCACCGTGCCGTCTTCCATGACGGGCAGAAAGGAATCCTGCTGGGCGCGGTTGAAGCGATGCACCTCGTCGACGAACAGCAGCGTGCCCTTGCCCATCTCGCGGCGTGCACGCGCGGCCTCAAAGGCCTTCTTCAAATCGGCGACGCCGGAGAACACCGCGGAGATCTGCTCGAAATGCAAATCCGTGGCGTCCGCGAGCAGCCGCGCGACCGTGGTCTTGCCGGTGCCGGGCGGGCCCCAGAACACCAGCGAGCCTAGCGTGCGCGTCTCCAGCATGCGCGTCAGCGCGCCGTCGGGACCCAGGATGTGATCCTGGCCGACGACCTCCGAGAGCGCGCGCGGCCGCAGCCGATCCGGCAGCGGATGCGGAGCCTCGTGATCGAGCCCCGCCGCGGCGAAGAGAGTTGGCGTCCCCTGTGGTCGTTTCGGACTCATCCGCCCAGCGTGACGTTGATCTGCTGGCCGCCGCGCACCAGCGTGATGCGCCAGATCCGCTGGCGCTCGGCCGCCGCTTTTTCGAGGTCGCTGGTCTTGCTGATCTTTTGGTTGTTGACCGCCAGGATAACGTCGCCCTTCTGGAAGCCGACATTCGCCGCCGCGCTGTCGCCCCCGAGATCGGTGACCACGACGCCTTCGGTATCGGCGTCCAGATGCAGCTCGTCGGCGAGCGCGGGGGTGATGGTCGAGACCTTCGCACCTTGGAGAGGCGAGCGCGCGGTGATGACGAGCTCGTTGCGGCCGGTATCGGGCGCGGCGTCCAGCGCCACCGTCAGCTTGACCGGCTTGCCGCCGCGCTGCACGTCGATCTGCGCCGTGCCGCCGAGCGGCCGTGTGGCGAAGCGATAGTCGAAGGCGTTGGGATCATCCACCGTCTGGCCGTCGATCGAGACGATCAGGTCGGAGGATTTCAGCCCGGCCTTGGCCGCCGGTCCGTTCGGAACGACGCTTGCGACCAGCGCACCGGTCGGCGAACGCAGCCCGAGGCTCTCGGCGATCTCCGGCGTCACCGCCTGCAATTTCGCCCCTAACCAGGGCCGCTTCACCGCTTTGCCGCCGCCCTTGGCGGAGGCGACGACGACGCGCACCATGTTGGCGGGGATCGCGAAGCCGATGCCCTGCGAGCCGCCGGAGCGCGAATAGATCGCGGTGTTGATGCCCGCGAGCCTGCCGTTCATGTCGACCAGCGCGCCGCCGGAATTGCCGGGATTGATCGCCGCGTCGGTCTGGATGAAGAACTGGTAGTCGGTGATGCCGACCTGCGTGCGCGCCAAGGCCGAGATGATGCCGTGGGTGACGGTCTGGCCCACGCCGAAGGGATTGCCGATCGCCATCACGACGTCGCCGACCATCAGCTCGTCTGAATTGGTGAATTCGAGTGCCGGAAACTTCTCCTTGGTGTCCTTCAGACGCAGCACCGCGAGATCGCTGCGAGAGTCCTTCAGCACGATCTCGGCCTCGAACTCGCGCTTGTCCGACAGCGACACCTTGACCTGGTCGGCGCCTTCAATGACGTGGACGTTGGTGACGACGAGCCCGGACGCATCGACGATCACGCCCGAACCAAGCGAGCGCTGCACCTGCTCCTGCTGCTGGCCGGGCACGCCGAAGAAGCGGCGGAAGATCGGGTCGTCGAGCAGGGGGTTGCGGTTCTGCACCACCTTGGCAGCATAGACGTTGACGACCGCCGGCTGCACCCGCTGCACGATCGGCGCATAGGACAGCCGCAGTTCGGCGGGCGAGGACGGCACGCGGCGGTCTTGCGCGGCGGCCGGATTGAAGTTGGCCGAAAAGGCTATGCACAGTGCCGTGACGACGGCGGTCCAGGTCGATCGAAACATTCCTACCTCTTGGAAAAGACGCCGGAATATAGGCGCGTTCGCCCCCCAATAGAAGGGCGCCCGGCGGCCTATTCGACCCCCTTTTTGGTGTGTCCAGCCTGCAAGCTCTGCGTGCGAAATGGCAATTTGCCGGGGCTGCCGATTGGCATGATGTGCGTCATCTTGCATGGTGGTGCAACGCGGATTCGGTTGCGGCGAATTTACACCAGTGGGAACCGCACAACCGGACGCGGCGTCGCGGGGTAGTCATCGATCACACCTAGGCTCTCCGCCAGCGACTTTGGGGAAGTTCGTCAAACGATGGAGTCATGACGTGAGCAGGACAAGAATTGCAGCCACGGCGATTGGTCTCGCCGCCGCACTGGCGGCCCCGCATGCCCAGGCCCAATCGGCCAGCAGCAGCGAGCAGGAGATCGCGCTCCTGAAGCAGCAGTTGAAAATGCTGGAGCAGAAGCTCGACAAGCTCCAGAGCCAGACCGCAGCGAATACCGCGGCCACGGCGAAGGCCAGGCTTGAGGCGAAAGCTGAGGCGCGGTCCGAAGCGAAGGCCGTCGTCGCCAACGCCAACGCGGCGATCCCGCTCAAGGGACCGGCGCCTGCCTCCGGCGTTGTCGTGACGATGCCGAACAACCGGCCGACCATCTGCACTGCCGATGGGGTAAACTGCGTCGGGATCACAGGTCGCGTGCATTGGGACGTCGGCGGCTACGACTATCGGCCCAACACGGCCGCAACCGTGCCGCAGAAACTCGATAGCGGCGAGAATGTCCGCCGCGCGCGCATCGGTCTCGCCGGCAAGTTCTTCAACGACTGGAATTTCGCGCTGGTCTACGACTTCGGCGGCTCCTCCGATGGGTTTGGCGGCGCAGCTCCGGGTTCGCTGCCCGGCGGCGGCGTCTCCGGCGTCGAGAACGCCTATCTCAGCTATACCGGCCTGAAACCGTTCGGCGGTAAGATGGCCATCGAAGGCGGCATCATGGACCTGCCCTACACTCTCGATGAAGCCACGAGCTCCAACGACATCATGTTCATGGAGCGCGCCTCGGCCGGCATCGTCGCCACCAGCATCGCCGCGGGCGACTTCCGCTCGGCTGTCGGCACGCGCTGGTACAACGACCAGCTCTGGATCGGCGGCTATGTCACGGGGCCCTCGACCGGCGCGATCCATTCGGCGTCGAGCGCAGCACCGAACGGTGCCTCCGAGCAGTATGGCGCCGTCGCCCGCGTTGCGGGCCAGGCCGTCAGCGGCAAGGATTACTCGCTGCATCTTGGCGGCAATGCCGAATGGCTGATCCAGCCGTCGCGCAACATGGTGACGGGTGCGCAGACGGTGACGCTTAACGATCGTCCGGAACTGCGCATCGATCCGACGGCACTGGCCACGACCGGCGCAATCGCCAATGCCTCCGGCGCGCAGGTCTACAGCGTCGAAGCGGCCGCCACCTATGGGCCATTGATCCTGCAAGGCGAGTATTTCTGGTACAACATCGATCGCAGCGCCAATACCGGCCTGCCGCCGCTGGGTGCGCCGAGCCTCAAATTCCAGGGCGGCTACGCGCAGGCCGGTTACGTGCTGACGGGCGAGGGTCGCAGCTACAATGCGGCGAATGCGGCCTATGGCGGCGTCAAGCCGGCGCACCCGTTCTCGCTCGAGGGCGGCGGCTGGGGCGCGTGGGAAGTCGCGGGACGCTTCTCCACGATCGACCTCAACGATCAGCTCGGGACCGCCACCGGCATCGCGGGCGGCCGGCAGACCGTCTACACCGCGGCGCTGAACTGGTACGTCAACGGCAACGTCCGTTTCATGCTGGACTATCTGCATGGCACGGTATCGAGGCAGGCCTCGCCGGTCTCGACCGCCGATGTCGGCTCGAAGTTCGATGCGGTCGCGATGCGGACGCAGTTCGCGTTCTAGGTCTCGCCTGTCGTCCCGGGGGCGCGCAAAAAACGCGAACCCGGGACCCAGCACCTGCAACACTATCGAAGGAGACAAGCCATGAAGGCCGTCGGCTACAAGAAATCGCTTCCGATCGAGGATCAGGACGCGCTGTTCGATTTCGAGACCGCCAAGCCCGAACCCAAGGGCCGTGATATCCGTGTCGCCGTAAAGGCGATCTCGGCCAACCCGGTCGACTACAAGGTGCGCAAGCGCGCCGCTCCGCCCGAGGGCGAGACGAAGATTCTGGGCTATGACGCGGCCGGCGTGGTCGACGCCGTCGGTCCCGACGTCACGCTGTTCAAGCCGGGCGACGAGGTATTTTACGCCGGCTCGATCCTGCGCCAGGGCACCAATTCAGAATTCCACCTTGTCGACGAGCGCATCGTCGGCAACAAGCCGAAGAGCCTGTCGTTCGCGCAGGCCGCGGCTCTTCCCCTCACCTCCATCACCGCCTGGGAGCTGTTGTTCGATCGGCTTGGTGCGGTGCCCGGCAAGATTGTCGATCCGCGCACGCTCTTGATCACCGGCGGCGCCGGCGGTGTCGGCTCGATCCTGATCCAGCTCGCCCGCCGCCTCACCGGGCTGACGGTGGTCGCGACCGCGACGCGGCCGGAGTCGCAAAAATGGTGCCTCGATCTCGGCGCCCATGCGGTGATCGACCACGGCCAACCGATGAAGGAGCAGATCGAGAAGCTCAAGCTGCCGCCGGTCGCGCTGGTGGCGAGCCTCACCTTCACCGACCAGCACTACAAGAGCATTGCCGACTTCATGGCGCCGCAGGGCAAGTTCGGCCTGATCGACGATCCCCCGGAATTCACTGTGAGCGCGTTCAAGGGCAAGGCAATCTCGGTGCATTGGGAATCGATGTTCACGCGCTCCTCGTTCCAGACCGCCGACATGATCGCGCAGCATCATCTGCTCAACGATGTCGCCGACCTCATCGACAAGGGCGTCTTGCGCACGACGCTCGACCAGACCTTTGGCACAATCAGCGCGACCAATCTCAAGCGCGCGCACGCGCTCTTGGAGAGCGGCAAGTCGCGCGGTAAGATCGTGCTGGAGGGGTGGTAGGCCGAAGGCTCAAGAGGGCGCCGCATTCGTCTGAGGCGGACGCGTCGCCCGCTCGATAAAGCCCTTCGCGAGCGCGTGGTAGATCCCTTCCTCGCAGATCATCCGCGATGTGGCATGTGCAATCAGGGCGGCGGCCATCAACGGCACCACCATGGCGTGGTTGTCGGTCATCTCGGTCACGATGACGAAAGCGGTGATCGGCGCCTGCACCACACCGGCAAAATAGGAGACCATGCCGAGCAACATGATCGCACCGAGCGGAGCGTCGTGGAAGAAGGACGCGATATTGCTGCCGAGGCCGGCTCCAACGGCGAGTGACGGCGAAAAAATTCCGCCGGGTATGCCACTGATTGCCGCGAAGGTGGTGGCGAGAAGCTTGAGGATGCCGAAGTCCTGCGGCAGTGGTGCGCCCTGCTCCAGGGCCGTCTTTACCTGCTGGTAGCCTGTGCCATAGATCGTATCGCCGGAGACAATGCCGCAGATCGCGACTGCGAAGCCGCACACGAGCGCAAACCACAAGGGGTGGCCCTTGACCGAACGCCCTAGCGGATGGGCGAAGCCGCGCGCCATCACGATGACGATACGGCTGAAGATGCCGCCAGCCAAACCGCCGACCACGCCGCACACCGGAACCGCCAGCCAGTCGACGCCGGGGGCCAGCGCCGTCGCACTGCTGCCGAAATAGGCGTAGTTGCCCATCAGCGCGAGCGAGGTCAGGCCGGCCGCTATCACCGCCGCGATAATGAGACTGCTGGTGCGCGTCTCGAAAGCACGGCTCATCTCCTCGATGCCGAAGACGATCCCCGCCAGCGGTGTGTTGAAGGCGGCCGCGACGCCGGCGGCCGCGCCGGCCAGGATTAATCCGGGCTGGCGGCGTGGCGAGACGCGGCCGAGCGCGAACATGATGGAAGCGCCGACTTGAACGCTCGGTCCTTCCCGGCCGACGGAGCCGCCGCACAGCAGGCCGAACAAGGTGAGGATCACCTTTCCGATCGCGATTCGGATCGAGACCAGGCTCTCGCGCGCCGCCTGGTCGGTCAGATGCCGCGCAGCGATCGCTTGGGGAATGCCGCTGCCCTGTGCATTCGGGAACAGCCGGATGGTCAGATACGCCGAGAGCATGAAGCCGAGAGGTGTCACCGCGAGCACGGCGTAGCGCGACTTGGCCAACAGCAGCGTGAAGGCGTGCTGGGCGAGATCGGCGAGTTGCGCCAGCGCCACCGCCGCGGCGCCAACCCCGATCCCACCGAGCACGAAGATCGCCCGCCGCTGCCATCGCGCGGATGTCAGCCTGAACAGGCGTTTGTGGCGGGTCGACAGGGGCCAGAGCATAAAATCGAGGTTTAGCCGGTCCCGCCGCGAATTGAAGGGGCTATCGAGCAGACCAGCTAGACTGGAACCACGCCCTCGACGAACATCAACCGTCGCTCCAGCGCCGCCTGCCGCAGCTTCAGCGCTTCGGCATATTCCGCCGACGCGTACCATTCCTGCGCCCGCGCCATCGATGGGAACTCCACGATGATGATGGTCTTGGGCCGCGGGCCGCCCTCCACCACCTCAGTGGCGCCACCACGCACGAGATAGCGGCCGCCATATTGAGCGATGGTTGCCGCGGCCAGCTCGCGATAGGCTTCCATCGTGGCTTGATCGCGCGCCTCGACCTCCGAAATCACATAGGCCGGCATGAGTTGATCCTTTTGTTTTGAGCATGATCTTTTCGGAAAACCGCGTCACACTTTTCCGGATCATGCTCTAGGCAATCGTGTTGACGATGCCGCCCTCCGCGCGCAGCGCCGCACCGTTGGTCGCGGACGCTTCCTTCGAAGCCGCATAAACCACCATGTTGGCGATCTCATCGACGCTGGCGAAGCGCTGGAGCAGCGAGCTTGGGCGATGTTGTTTGACGAAATTGGCCGCGGCCTCATCGACCGACTGGCCGTTCTGCTTGGCAAGATCCTTCACGAACGTCTCGACGCCCTCCGACATTGTCGGGCCCGGCAGCACGGAATTGACGGTGACGCCGGTGCCCCGTGTGAGCTGCGCCAGGCCCCGCGCGACCGAGAGCTGCGCCGTCTTGCTCATGCCGTAGTGGATCATCTCGACGGGAATGTTGAGCCCGGACTCCGAGGAGATGAAGACGATTCGGCCCCAGTTGCGCTTGAGCATGCCTTTCATATACGCACGCGAGAGACGCACGCCGCTCATCACGTTGACCTCGAAAAAGCGGCTCCAGTCCTCGTCCGGAATGTCGAAAAAGTCCCTCGGCTCGAAGATGCCGGCATTGTTGATGAGGATGTCGACGTCTGGCAGCGCCGCGGCCAGCGCCTTGCAGCCCGCCGCGGTCGAGACGTCGGCGGCGATGCCGCGGACCTTTCCGCCCGCCCCTTCCAGCTTGCGCACGGCCGCATCGACCTTGTCCTGGCCGCGTCCGTTGATCACGACGCTCGCACCCGAGCCGGCAAGGCCCTTGGCGATGGCATGGCCGATGCCGGCAGTCGAGCCGGTGACGAGAGCGGTCTTTCCGGATAGGTCGATGTTCATGCGTGATCTCCGTTGATGCTTGCGGAGATATTGGGCGCTGCCGGCACGATAGCAATCGGCACTCACCGACGCGTGAGGAGCGGGACGTAACCAACAGGACGGCCAATAAAAAAGCGGCGCCCGAAGGCGCCGCTTTCTGAAAACTCTCTGCCGGTCGGCTTACGCCGCCTCGGCTTCCTTTTCCTGCACCGGACCGGAATCCAGGCCCTTGGCATCGACATCACGATCGACAAACTCGATCACGGCCATCGGGGCGTTGTCGCCGTAGCGGAAGCCGGCCTTGATGATGCGGGTGTAGCCACCCTGGCGATCCTTGTAGCGGGGCGCGAGCGTGTCGAACAGCTTCCTGACCTGATCCTTGTCACGCATCTCCGAGATGGCCTGACGGCGCATGGCCAGCCCGCCCTTCTTGCCGAGGGTAATCAGCTTCTCGACGATCGGACGCAATTCCTTCGCCTTCGGCAGCGTGGTGACGATCTGCTCGTGCTTGATCAGCGCGGCGCACATGTTGGCGAACATCGCGCGGCGATGCTCAGCGGTGCGGTTGAGCTTGCGATGAACCTTGCCGTGACGCATTTATCTATTCCTTGAATTTCATTCGTCGCGACGGTTCGTCGGACCAGTTGCTCAGGTGGGCTGCCTGCGTTCGCCCGCTAAGGCGCGATGAATTCGCGCCTCAGCCTGTTGTCGCTCGGATCAGTAGTGATCCTCGAAGCGCTTGGCGAGCTCGTCGATGTTCTCCGGCGGCCAGCCCGGCACTTCCATGCCGAGGTGCAGACCCATTTGGGCCAGCACTTCCTTGATCTCGTTCAGAGACTTGCGGCCGAAGTTCGGAGTGCGGAGCATTTCCGCTTCGCTCTTCTGCACGAGGTCGCCGATGTAGACGATGTTGTCGTTCTTCAAGCAATTGGCCGAGCGCACCGACAGCTCGAGCTCGTCCACCTTCTTGAGGAAGGCCGGGTTGAAGGCGAGGTCCGGGATGATCTCCTGGGCGACTTCCTTGCGCGGCTCTTCGAAGTTGACGAACACGTTGAGCTGATCCTGCAGGATGCGCGCCGCGTAGGCCACGGAATCATCCGGCGTCAGTGCGCCGTTGGTCTCGATCGTCATGGTCAGCTTGTCGTAGTCGAGGATCTGGCCCTCGCGGGTGTTCTCGACCTTGTAGGAGACCTTGCGGACCGGCGAGTACAGGCTGTCGACCGGGATCAGGCCGATCGGTGCGTCCTCGGGGCGGTTGCGCTCGGCGGGAACGTAGCCCTTGCCGGTTGCGACCGTGAACTCCATGCGGATCTCGGCGCCCTCATCGAGCGTGCAGATCTGCAGGTCGGGATTGAGCACGACGACGTCGCCCACGGTCTGGATGTCGCCGGCGGTGACGACGCCCGGTCCGGACTTCTTGACGACCATGCGCTTGGGGCCTTCGCCCTGCATCTTGATCGAGATGTCCTTGATGTTGAGCACGATGTCGGTGACGTCCTCACGGACGCCCGCGATCGAGGAGAACTCGTGCAGCACGCCGTCGATGTGCACCGACTGCACTGCCGCGCCCTGGAGCGAGGACAGCAGGATGCGGCGTAGCGCGTTGCCGAGCGTCTGGCCGAAGCCGCGCTCGAGCGGTTCGGCGACGATGGTCGCGAAACGGGTCGGATCGCTGCCGGGCTGTACCTGCAGCTTGTTCGGCCGAATCAGTTCTTGCCAATTTTTCTGGATCGTCACTGTTTCACCCATACAGGCCAGTCAGACTGCTGTTGCAGGCACTGGCGTTGGAGAAAGGCCGCAGATCATTTCCACGGCTTTGCAAAAAATCATCGCGGGCGCCAATGCGCCCGCAATCTGGTATCAAACGCGCCGACGCTTACGGGGACGGCAACCGTTGTGCGGGATCGTGGTCACGTCGCGGATCGAGGTGACGGTGAAGCCCGCGGCCTGCAGCGCCCGGAGCGCCGATTCGCGGCCCGAACCGGGACCGGCGACTTCGACTTCCAGCGTGCGCATGCCGTGCTCCTGCGCCTTCTTCGACACGTCCTCGGCGGCAACCTGTGCGGCATACGGGGTCGACTTGCGCGAGCCCTTGAAGCCCATCGTGCCGGCGGAGGACCAGGCAATCGTGTTGCCCTGCGCGTCGGTGATGGTGATGGTCGTGTTGTTGAACGACGAGTTCACGTGCGCGACGCCGGAGGCGATGTTCTTGCGCTCACGACGACGAACGCGGGTGGCTTCCTTGCCCATAGACTACCTTTCCTGAAGATCTCAACGCCGCCGTAATGCCAGCGGCTACACCTGTGGAACGAAAGGCGCGTGGCGAACGGGTCATCCCCGGGTCGCCACACGCCGTGATTGGATGCGAAAACTTACTTCTTCTTGCCGGCGATGGCCTTGGCCGGACCCTTGCGCGTACGCGCGTTGGTGTGGGTACGCTGGCCACGCACCGGCAGACCGCGACGATGGCGCAGGCCGCGATAGCAGCCGAGGTCCATCAGACGCTTGATGTTGATGCCGACCTCACGACGCAAATCGCCCTCGACCATATAGTCGCGGTCGATCACTTCGCGGATCTGGAGCACTTCGGCGTCGCTGAGCTGATTGACGCGACGATCCACCGGGATCTTCACCTTCTCCAGAATCTCACCGGCGATCTTCTGACCGATGCCATGGATGTACTGGAGCGCGATCAGCACGCGCTTGTTGGTCGGGATGTTCACGCCGGCAATACGGGCCACGGCCTTCTCTCCTGTCGCCAATCCCTCGTCAGGAATCGGGCTTTAAGTGCTTGGTTTCTCGGGCAGGTGTTCACAAACGCGAACACGACGCCCACCCCTGGTCTTCCTGGGGCCCGGCATCGTTTGAAACTATCCGACTTGGATGCGGGGCTTATTAGGGGATTCAGGGGGCTTTCGTCAACCGCTGCTAGCGCTTAGCTCGCCTTTTCGTGACCTTTTTTGCGGCCTTTTTGGCACCTTTCTTGACAGCCTTCCTGGCGGTCTTTTTGGCTGCCTTCTTCTTCCCCGCCTTCTTGGCGGCTTTCTTGACGATTCTCCTGCCTGCCGTCGTAGCCTTCTTGGCCGCCTTCCTGGATTTGGCAGCCTTTTTGGCCGCTTTCGCAGGCTTTTTGGCCGATTTCTTCGCCGCCTTGGCCTTTCTGGCCGGGGCCGCCTTTGTCGCACTCCGGGCGTGCGTCTTGCCATGCGTCTTGGGCTCGACCGCCCCGAGCGCCAGGAGCTGGCGATGGATGGCGCGGGTGACCTCATCGATGGCCATCATGCCGTCGATGGTCGAGAGCTTGCGCCGCTCGGAATAGTAGTGAATCAGCGGTTCCGTCTGGCTGCGGTAGCTGGCGAGTCGCTTGGTCAGGACCTCCGGGGTGTCATCGAGCCGGACCTCTTCCCCGCGCTCGCGCATCTGGGCGACGCGAGTCTCGACGCGATTCAGGAGCGCGCTTTCGTTGACGCGGAGCTCGATCACGGCATCGAGCTTGAGGTGCTTGTGCTTGAGCAGCTCATCCAGCGCCTCGGCCTGCGGCACGGTCCGCGGGAAACCGTCAAGGATGAAACCGTTTTTGGCATCCGGCTGATCGATCCGATCGGAGATGATCCCCACCACGACATCGTCTGGCACGAGACCGCCGCTGGCCATGATCTCCTTAGCCTTGAGCCCGACCGGCGTTCCGGCCGCCACCGCTGCACGCAACATCTCGCCGGTCGAGAGCTGGACGATGCCATAGCGCTGCACCAGCAGCTGCGCCTGGGTGCCCTTGCCCGATCCCGGTGGCCCCAGAAGTATAATTCTCATCGGCGTACGCCCCCCGATTGGTGCGCGATACGTCGCGCGCCCGTGTTTTGAAGTCCAGTTACAGTGCAAATCATAATCAGCGCCGCACCGCTACCCATATCATAGGGGAGCAAATGGCCGGACGCCAAGAAGCCTTTGAGATCAATGCTTGCACGACAGGAAGAGCGACTCTGCCGAGGCGACCGAATGGCCGGCTCGCCGTCCGCGCGCATTGCACGCGCGGCGAATCGGCGGCGCAATCGCGCCGCCCGAGGGACGCCGCGCTTAACGGCGGCGGCCGCGCAGCTTCGACTTCCGGATCAGGCCTTCGTACTGATGTGCCAGGAGATAGCCCTGCACCTGCGCCACCGTATCCATGGTGACGCTGACGACGATCAGCAGCGAAGTGCCGCCAAAGTAGAACGGCACCGACGCGTAGGAGATCAGGATTTCCGGAATCAAGCAGACGATCGCCAGATACACCGCGCCGAGCACGGTGATCCGCGACAGCACGTAGTCGATATATTCCGCGGTACGCTCGCCGGGGCGGATACCCGGAATGAAGCCGCCGTGCTTCTTCAGATTGTCCGCGGTCTCGGTCGGATTGAACACGATCGCGGTGTAGAAGAAGGCGAAGAACACGATCAGCGCCAGATACATGATCAGGAACAGCGGACGGCCGTGGCCGAGCTGGGTGTTGATCCACTGGAACCATTCCGGCCCGCTGCCCGCGTTGAAGTTCGCAACCGTGGTCGGCAGCAGCAACAGCGAGGACGCGAAGATCGGCGGGATCACGCCCGAGGTGTTGAGCTTGAGCGGCAGATGCGAGGACTGCCCCTCGAACATCTTGTTGCCGACCTGGCGCTTCGGATACTGGATCAAGAGCCGGCGCTGGGCGCGCTCCACGAACACGATGAAGGCGATCACGGCCACCGCCATGATGATGACCACCAGAATCAGGCCGGTCGACATCGCACCCTGACGGCCGAGCTCGAGCATGTTGGCGAGCGCCGCGGGCAGCTCGGCGACGATGCCGGAGAGAATGATCAGGGAGATGCCGTTGCCGATGCCGCGCGACGTGATCTGCTCGCCCAGCCACATCAGGAACATGGTGCCGCCGGTCAGCGTGATCGCCGTGGACAGGCGGAAGAACATGCCGGGGTCGCTGACGACGTTGCCGGCGCCTTCGAGGCCCACCGCAATGCCGTAGGACTGGAACGCGGCCAGGATCACCGTGAGATAACGGGTGTACTGGTTGAGCAGCTTGCGGCCGGACTCGCCTTCCTTCTTCAGCGCCTCGAGCTGCGGCGAGACGGTGGTCAGGAGCTGGATGATGATGGACGCCGAGATGTACGGCATGATGTTCAGCGCAAAGATCGCCATGCGGTGAATGCCGCCGCCGGCGAACATGTTGAACATGCCGAGGATGCCGCCCGCCTGGGAGCGGAACACCTGCTCCCAGATGTTGGGATCGATGCCGGGCAACGGGATGTAGGTCCCGAGCCGATAAACGAGCAGCGCGCCCAGGGTGAACCAGATGCGCTTCTTCAGTTCGTCGGCCTTGGCAAACGCACCGAAATTGAGATTGGCTGCCAGTTGTTCCGCTGCAGAGGCCATCTTGGACTTTCTCCCGCCGCTTATTGCGCCGTTATGCCCGCGGCCGGGCTACATTATACCGGACACCGGACATTATCTGGGGCTACGGCTTCGATAAGTCCATCGTCCCGCGTGCGTAAAGGCCCGCGAGCCGCGGGCCGATGACGCAGTTGTTACGCCGCCTCGCCTTCTTCCTTGGCAGGCGCGAGGATCTTCACCGAGCCGCCGGCCTTCTCGACTGCCGCGATCGCGGTCTTCGAGGCGCCGTGCACTTCGATGTTGAGCTTGGCCTTGAACTCGCCGCGGCCGAGCAGCCGCAGGCCACCCTTGGCGCGGCGCAGCACGCCGGCCTTGACCAGGGATTCGACGTTCACGACGCTGCCGGCGTCGATCTTCTTGGCATCGACCGCATCCTGGAGCCGGTCGAGATTGATCTCGGCGAACTCCACGCGGAAGATGTTGTTGAAGCCGCGCTTGGGCAGACGGCGATGCAAGGGCATCTGGCCGCCTTCGAAACCCTTGATGCGCACGCCCGAACGCGCGGTCTGGCCCTTGCCACCGCGGCCGGCCTGCTTGCCCTTGCCCGAACCAATGCCGCGGCCGACGCGCATACGCTTCTTGCGCGAGCCGGCATTGTCGGCGATATCGCTGAGCTTCATCGCCCTGCTCCTTGTTTCTTGCGCATGACCTTCACCGAAAACGGGTCCCGCTTCGGGATCGTGCGCCTTTGCTTACTTCTCGTCGACAATGCGAACGAGATGGTGAACTTTCAAGATCATGCCGCGGACCGCCGGGGTGTCCGGCAGTTCGCTGATGCGGCCGATCTTGTTGAGCTTGAGCCCGATCAGCGTCGAACGCTGCGAGTGATGGCGGCGGATCGCGCTGCCGGTCTGCTCGAGCTTGATCGTCTTTGCGGTCGTAACGGCACTCTTGGCCATAGGCGTCTACTCCGAAAAGCTTCCGTTATTCGGCAACCGCCTCGGCGTCACCACCGATACGGCGGGACTGGAGGGTGGACACCTTGATGTTGCGGCGGGCAGCGACCGAGCGCGGCGAATCCTGATGCTTCAGCGCATCGAAGGTCGCGCGAACCATGTTGTACGGGTTCGACGAGCCGATCGACTTCGCAACCACGTCCTGGACGCCGAGCGTCTCGAACACGGCGCGCATCGGACCGCCGGCGATGATGCCGGTACCGGCCGGAGCTGCGCGCAGGTAAACACGGCCCGCGCCATGACGGCCGGCGATGTCGTGATGCAGCGTGCGGCCCTCGCGCAACGACACGCGGGTCAGGTTGCGCTTGGCGGATTCGGTTGCCTTGCGGATCGCCTCGGGCACTTCGCGCGCCTTGCCGTGACCGAAGCCGGCGCGGCCCTTCTGGTCGCCGATCACGACCAGCGCTGCGAAACCGAAGCGCTTGCCGCCCTTGACGACCTTGGCGACGCGATTGATGTGGACGAGCTTGTCAACGAACTCGCTGTCGCGCTCTTCCCTGCGTTCACGTCCGCCGCCGCGTTGATCGCGTCCACCACGTTGTTCGCGTTCTGCCATGGTTTTTCCAGTCCTTCAGAGGCTTACGCCTCAATCCTCAAATTCTGTTAGAAGCTCAGCCCGCTTTCACGCGCCGCGTCGGCAAGAGCCTTGACGCGCCCGTGATAGAGATAGCTGCCGCGATCGAACACGACTTCCTTGACACCCTTCTCGGCGGCGCGCTCGGCCAGCAGCTTGCCGACCGCCTTCGCCGCATCGATGTCGGCGCCGGTCCTGCCGCCATCGCGCATCGACTTCTCGAGCGACGAGGCAGAGGCCAGCGTTTCGCCCTTCAGGTCGTCGATGACCTGGGCGTAGATGTGCTTGGACGAGCGGAACACCGACAGGCGCGGACGGCCGCCACCCGAGCGGCGCAGCTTCAGACGTACACTGCGCTTGCGCCGGGCATTCGTAACCTTGGCTTTCGACATGACCGGCTCCGTTACTTCTTCTTGCCTTCCTTGCGGAAGATGAACTCGCCAACATACTTCACGCCCTTGCCCTTGTAGGGCTCCGGCGGACGATAGGAGCGAATCTCGGCGGCGACCTGGCCGACGCGCTGAATGTCGCTGCCCGTCACCGTGATCTCGGTCGGCTTCGGCACGGTGATCGTGATCCCTTCCGGGATCGCGTAGACCACATCGTGGCTGTAGCCGAGCGCGAGCTGCAGGTTCTTGCCCTGCAGCGCCGCGCGGTAACCGACGCCGGTGATTTCGAGCTTCTTCTCGAAACCCTTGGTGACACCCTCGACCAGATTCGCGACCTGGGCGCGAGCGGTCCCGTACAGGGCCCGCGCGCGGTTGGTCTCAACCCGCGGGTTCACCTTGACCTGGCCGTTGTCGAGCTTCACCTCGACGTCGTTATGGACGACGAACTGAAGCTGGCCCTTCGGCCCCTTCATCTTGACGGTCTGCCCGTCGACGGTCGCGGTCACACCCGACGGCACCGCTACCGGTCTTTTGCCAACACGTGACATGGATCAAAAATCCTTCTCAGAACACCGTGAAGAGAACTTCGCCGCCCACGTTCGCTTCACGCGCACTGTGGTCAGCCATGATTCCCTTCGGCGTCGACAACACCGAAATGCCGAGTCCGTTATTGACCCGCGGCAGGTTCTTCACCGAGGCGTACACGCGACGTCCGGGCTTGGAGACACGCTCGATCTCACGGATAACGGGCTCGCCGTCGAAATACTTCAGCTCGATCTCGATCTCGCTGCGGCCCGAGGAATGCTCGAGCGTCGCGTAACCGCGGATGTAGCCTTCGCTCTTCAGCACCTCGAGCACGTTCTCGCGCATCTTCGAGCCAGGCGTGGAGACCTTGTTCTTGGAGCGCATCTGCGCGTTACGGATGCGGGTGATCAGATCGCTGATTGGATCGTGCGTAGACATCTAAACGACCCTCCTTACCAGCTGGACTTCACGAGGCCCGGGACCATGCCCTTGGAGCCAAGGTCCCGCATTGCGATGCGGGACAGTTTGGTCAAGCGATAGTTCGAGCGCGAACGGCCCGACAGCTCGCAACGCAGACGGATGCGGGTCGCCGACGAGTTGCGCGGCATTTCCGCCAGCTTCAGGGTCGCAGCGAACCGCTCCTCCATCGGCAACGTCTTGTCGGCGATGATCGCCTTCAACCGCTCGCGCTTCGGGGCGGCGTTCTTCGTCATCCGCTTGCGCCGGTTGTTCTTCTCGATTGAACTCTTCTTTGCCATGCTTGGCTCCTGGGTATCCGCGTTTGAGAGGCTTTAGGTCAGCGTCTCACTGCCGGAACGGGAAATTGAATGCGGTCAACAAGGCCCTCGCCTCGTCGTCGGTCTTGGCCGTGGTGCAGACGGTGATGTCCATACCGCGGGATTCCGTGACCTTGTCGAAGTCGATCTCGGGGAAAATGATGTGTTCCTTGAGGCCGAGCGAGTAGTTGCCGCGGCCATCGAAGCTCTTCGGGTTCAAGCCGCGGAAGTCGCGGACGCGGGGCAGCGCGACCGTCACCAGACGATCGATGAACTCGTACATACGGGCCTTGCGCAGCGTGACCTTGCAGCCGATCGGCTGGTTCTCACGCAACTTGAAGGTCGCGATCGCGATCCGCGAATAGGTCACGATCGCCTTCTGGCCGGCGATCTGGGTCAATTCCGCAGCGGCGTTCTCGGCCTTCTTGCGGTCGTTGACGGAATCGCCAACGCCCATGTTCAGCACGACCTTGTCCAGGCGCGGAACCTGCATGACGTTCTCATAACCGAACTTCTCGGTCATTTCCGTCCGGATCTTCGCGTCGTATTCCGCGCGCAGGCGCGGTGTGTAAGCGGCCTCAGCCATCGATCTCAGCTCCCGAGCTCTTGGCGATGCGGACCTTCTTGCCGTCCGCCAGAATCTTGAATCCGACGCGGGTCGGCTTCCCGTCCTTGCCGACATACGCGATGTTGGACAGTTGGATCGGCGACTCTTTCGAGATGATGCCGCCCTCCTGGGCCTGCGTCTGCTTCTGGTGACGCTTGACCATGTTGATGCCGCGCACCAGCGCCGTACCGGCGTCGGGACGCACTTCGAACACCTCGCCGGTGCGGCCCTTGTCGCGGCCGGTCAGCACGACGACCTTGTCGCCCTTGCGGATCTTCGCAGCCATCACAGCACCTCCGGCGCGAGCGAGATGATCTTCATGTGGTTCTTGGCGCGCAGCTCGCGCGGCACGGGCCCGAAGATACGGGTACCGACCGGCTCGGACTGATTGTTGATCAGAACGGCGGCGTTGCGGTCGAAGCGGATGACCGAACCGTCGGCGCGGCGAATGTCCTTGCGGACGCGCACCACGACGGCCTTCATCACGTCGCCCTTCTTCACCTTGCCGCGCGGAATAGCTTCCTTGATCGAGACAACGATGATGTCGCCGATCGTGGCGTAGCGGCGCTTGGAGCCCCCGAGCACCTTGATACACATGACACGGCGTGCGCCAGAATTATCGGCCACGTCGAGGTTGGTCTGCATCTGAATCATTGATGCACCTCGTCCTCTTCTCTTTGCGCCAGCCCAGCCGGCGCTCAACATTAACCTGAAGTCAGTCGGCTAAAGCCAACAGATCAGGCGCTTTTCTTGTGTTCGCCCCGGATCACGACCCAGCGCTTCAACTTCGAAATCGGCTTCGATTCCTCGATCCACACCATGTCGCCCGGCTTGAACTCGTTGCTCTCGTCGTGCGCGTGGTAGTTCTTCGAACGGCGGATCGTCTTCTTGTAGATCGGGTGCGTAAAGCGGCGATCGACGCGCACCACGATGGTCTTGGCTTGCTTGTCGCTGACGACCACGCCCTGCAAAGTACGTTTCGGCATCTTCGTAAGCCTCTTACTTCTTCTTCGCGCGCGTCTGCGCGGCGACGGTCTTGATCCGGGCGATGTCACGGCGGGCTTCGCGCAGGCGCGAGGTGTTCTCGAGCTGCCCGGTGGCGCGCTGGAAGCGCAGGTTGAAGCGCTCCTTCTTCAGGTTCAGGATGGCGTCGTCCTGCTGATCGGGGCTCAACGCGCGGATGTCTTCGATTTTCATCTGGGCCATGGCCATTACTCCGCAATGCGCTCGACGAAGCGCGTCTTGATCGGCAGCTTGGCTGCCGCCAGGGTCAGCGCTTCACGCGCCGTCTGGGTGTTGACGCCGTCGATCTCGAACAGCACCCGGCCCGGCTTGACGCGCGCGACCCACAATTCCGGCGCGCCCTTGCCGGAACCCATGCGGACTTCGGCAGGCTTCTTCGACACGGGAACGTCGGGGAATATGCGGATCCAGACGCGGCCGGCGCGCTTCATGTGGCGGGTCAGCGCGCGGCGAGCGGCTTCGATCTGGCGCGCGGTGACGCGCTCAGGCTCGGTCGCCTTCAGACCGAACTGGCCGAACGCCAACGTCGCGCCCGAAGACGCAACGCCGTGGATACGGCCCTTATGCGCCTTCCGGAACTTCGTTTTCTTAGGTTGCATCATGGCTTCAAGCCCTCAAATTCTCTGTGCTGGCGTCAGGCTGCAGCGTTGTCCCGGCGCTGCCGGCCGCCGCGATCGCCGCCGCCACCAGTCTCACCTTCGGCCATTCTCTTGTCCTGGGCCATCGGATCGTGCTCGAGGATCTCGCCCTTGAAGATCCAGACCTTGACACCGCAGGTGCCGAAGGTCGTGAACGCGGTCGCAACCCCGTAGTCGATGTCTGCGCGCAGCGTGTGCAGCGGCACGCGACCTTCGCGGTACCACTCCATGCGCGCGATTTCCGCGCCGCCCAGACGTCCCGAACAGTTGATCCGGATGCCTTCCGCGCCGAGACGCATCGCCGACTGGACGGCGCGCTTCATGGCGCGGCGGAACGCCACGCGGCGCTCCAGTTGCTGTGCGATCGACTCGGCCACCAGCGTCGCATCGAGCTCCGGCTTGCGGATTTCGACGATGTTGATGACGACGTCGGACGCCGTGATGTCCGCGACCTTCTTGCGCAGCTTGTCGATGTCGGCGCCCTTCTTGCCGATCACCACGCCCGGACGAGCCGAGTGGATGGTGACGCGGCACTTCTTGTGCGGACGCTCGATCACGATGCGGGCAACGGCTGCCTGCTTGAGCTCCTTGTGCAGGATCTCACGAATCTTGACGTCCTCGTGCAGCAGCTTGCCGTATTCCTGCTTGCCGGCGTACCAGCGGGAATCCCAGGTCCGGTTGATGCCGAGACGCAGACCGATCGGATTGATCTTTTGACCCATCGTGTTCTCCTGCGTCCCTTAAGCCGCTGCTGCGGCTTCGACCTGACGAACGATGATCGTCAGCTGTGAAAATGGTTTGTAGACACGGCCCGAGCGGCCACGGCCGCGGGCGGCAAAGCGCTTCATCACGAGGCCGTTGCCGACGAAGGCCTGCGCCACGACGAGATCGTCGACGTCGAGGTCGTGGTTGTTCTCGGCGTTGGCAATAGCCGATTCCAGGCACTTCTTCACGTCAACCGCGATCCGCTTGCGCGAAAACTGCAGGTCGGCGAGCGCAGCAGCCGCCTTCCGGCCGCGAATGAGCTGGGCGACCAGGTTGAGCTTCTGCGGGCTCACCCGCAGCATCCGGGCGACCGCCTTGGCCTCGTTCTCGGCGAGGCTCCGTTCGCGCTTAGGTTTGCTCATCGTTTAATCCTCAAGCCTTCTTGGCTTTCTTGTCCCCGGAGTGGCCATGGAAGGTGCGGGTCGGCGAGAACTCGCCGAACTTGTGACCGACCATTTCCTCGTTGACGGCCACCGGCACGTGCTTCTGACCGTTGTAGACGCCGAAGGTCAGGCCGACGAATTGCGGCAGGATCGTCGAGCGACGGCTCCAGATCTTGATGACGTCGTGACGGCCGGACGAGCGCGCGGCATCTGCCTTCTTGAGCAGAGAACCCTCGACGAACGGGCCTTTCCAGACTGAACGAACCATGTCCGGCGTTCCTTACTTCTTCCGCTTGTGGCGGCTTAGGAGAATGAATTTGTTGGTCGACTTGTTGGAGCGGGTCTTCTTGCCCTTGGTCGGCTTGCCCCACGGAGTAACCGGGTGGCGGCCGCCCGAGGTACGACCTTCACCACCGCCGTGCGGATGGTCGATCGGGTTCATCGAAACGCCGCGGTTGTGCGGCTTGCGGCCCAGCCAACGGTTGCGGCCGGCCTTGCCGATCGACGTGTTCATGTGATCCGGGTTCGACACCGCGCCGATCGTGCCGCGGCAACGGCCGTGCACCAGGCGCTGTTCGCCCGAGTTCAGGCGGATGATCACGTAGTCCTGGTCGCGACCGACGAGCTGGGCATAGGTGCCCGCGGAACGGGCGAGCTGGCCGCCCTTCCCGATCTTGACCTCGATGTTGTGGATGATCGTGCCGACCGGCATGTTGCCGAGCGGCATGACATTGCCCGGCTTCACGTCGACATAGTTGCCGGCGACGACGGAATCACCGACGGCCAAACGCTGCGGCGCCAGGATATAGGCCTGGGTGCCGTCTTCGTACTTGACCAACGCGATGAATGCGGTGCGGTTCGGATCGTACTCCAGCCGCTCGACCGTCGCGGGCGCATCGACCTTGTCGCGCTTGAAATCGACGGTACGCAACGTTCGCTTATGACCACCGCCGCGGAAGCGCACGGTGATGCGACCGGTGTTGTTACGGCCGCCGGAGGAGTGCTTGCCTTCGGTGAGCGCCTTGACCGGCTTGCCCTTGTAGAGGGCCGAACGATCGACCATGACCAGCTGGCGCTGGCCCGGCGTCGTGGGATTGAATGTCTTCAGTGCCATCGTCGTACGACCTTACAGACCGGTGGTCACGTCGATCCGGTGACCCTCTTCGAGAGTCACGATCGCGCGCTTGGAGTTCGACTGCGAGCCGAGATTGCCGCGGAAGATCTTGGTCTTGCCCTTGCGGACCAGCGTGTTGACACTCTTGACCTTGACGTCGAACAGCTTCTCGATCGCTTCCTTGATCTGCGGCTTGGTCGCCTTCGCGGCCACCTTGAACAGCACCTTGTTGTGCTCCGAGGCGATCGTGGCCTTTTCGGTCACGACCGGCGACAGGATCACGTCGTAGTGGCGAGGCTCGATGTTCTTCGTCATTTGAAGCGCGCCTCCAGCGCATCGATGGCGGCCTTGGTCAGAACAAGCTTCCGACGGCGCAGGATGTCATAGACGTTGATGCCCTGGATCGGCAGCACGTCCATGTTCGGGATGTTGCGGGCCGCAGCGGCGAAGCCGTTGTTGAGCTCGGCGCCGTCGATGATCAGCGCGTTGGTCAAACCCAGACCGGAGAAATGACCGAGCAGCGCCTTGGTCTTGGCAGCTTCCAGCGCGGCCTTGTCGATCACGATGAGATCGCCGTCCTTGGCCTTGGCCGAGAGCGCATGCTTGAGGGCGAGCGCACGGACCTTCTTCGGCAGGTCGGTGGCGTGCGAACGCACCACCGGACCGAAGGCACGGCCACCTCCGCGGAACTGCGGCACCCGGGCCGAGCCGTGACGAGCACCACCGGTACCCTTCTGCTTGTACATCTTCTTGCCGGTGCGCCAGATCTCGGCGCGGCCCTTGGCTTTGTGCGTACCGGCCTGGCGCTTGTTGAGCTGCCACTGCACGCAACGTGCAATGATGTCCTGGCGCGGCTCGAGGCCGAAAATGGTATCGGAAAGCTGGACCGAGCCGGCTTCCTTACCTTCGAGGGTCGTGACCTTCAATTCCATCTCACGCCTCCTGCGCAGCCGGAGCAGCGTCCGCTTCGCCAGCAACCTTGAACTTGCCGGGCTTCGGAGCTTCCTTAGGCAGCGGCTTCTTGACGGCGTCGCGCACGCGGATCC
This sequence comes from Bradyrhizobium sp. BWC-3-1, assembly GCF_032917965.1. Lineage (NCBI taxonomy): Bacteria > Pseudomonadati > Pseudomonadota > Alphaproteobacteria > Hyphomicrobiales > Nitrobacteraceae > Bradyrhizobium > Bradyrhizobium sp. BWC-3-1. Next base: position 3,942,381 of record NZ_CP136625.1, on the reverse strand, counting down.
AGCCGCCCTTGGAACCCGGAACGGCGCCTTCGACGAGGATCAGACCGCGCTCGACATCGAGCTGAACGACCCGAAGGTTGAGCGTGGTGATGCGGTCAACGCCCATGTGACCGGGCATCTTCTTGTTCTTCCAGGTCTTGCCCGGGTCCTGACGGCCACCGGTCGAACCGATTGAACGGTGAGAGACCGACACGCCGTGGGTGGCGCGCAGACCGCCGAAGTTCCAGCGCTTCATACCGCCGGCAAAACCCTTACCGACCGAAGTACCGGTGACGTCGACGAACTGACCGACGACAAAGTGGTCGGCCAGGATCTCTGCACCGACGGGGATCATCTGATCCGCGGAGACGCGGAATTCCTCGACCTGCCGCTTCGGCTCGACCTTGGCGACCGCGAACTGGCCGCGCTCCGCCTTGGGCATGTACACGGTCTTGCGGCTGCCAGAACCAAGCTGGAGCGCGACATAACCGTTTTTCTCTTCGGTGCGGTGGCCTACGACCTGGCAATTGCCGAGCTTCAGCACGGTCACGGGGATATGTTCGCCGGCCTCTGTAAAGACCCGCGTCATCCCGACCTTTTGTGCGATCACTCCGGAGCGCATCGGCGTGCTTCCTGTTCTTTCTGTCCGCTAGTGGCGAACGTGATCCAAAAATCTTAGAGCTTGATCTCGACGTCGACACCGGCGGCCAAGTCGAGCTTCATCAAAGCATCGACGGTCTGCGGGGTCGGATCGACGATGTCGAGCAGGCGCTTGTGAGTGCGCATCTCGAACTGCTCGCGGCTCTTCTTGTCGACGTGCGGCGAACGGTTGACGGTGAACTTCTCGATGCGGGTGGGCAGCGGAATGGGTCCGCGGACCTGCGCGCCGGTGCGCTTCGCCGTGTTCACGATCTCGCGGGTCGACGTATCGAGGATACGATGGTCGAACGCCTTGAGACGGATGCGAATGTTTTGGCCGTTCATTGCCGTGGTCTTTCTTCAATGGGGTGGCGAATAGCGAATAGCGAATGTCACATTCGCTATTCGCCGATCCCTATTCTCGTAATTACTCGATGATCGAGGCGACGACGCCGGCGCCGACGGTGCGGCCACCTTCGCGGATCGCGAAGCGGAGCTTCTCTTCCATCGCGATCGGCACGATCAGGTGCACTTCCATCGCGATGTTGTCGCCCGGCATCACCATCTCGGTGCCTTCCGGCAGATGCACGACACCGGTCACGTCGGTGGTGCGGAAGTAGAACTGCGGACGGTAGTTGGTGAAGAAGGGAGTGTGGCGGCCGCCCTCTTCCTTGGTGAGGATGTAGGCCTCAGCCTTGAACTTGGTGTGCGGCTTGACCGAACCCGGCTTGCACAGCACCTGGCCGCGCTCGACGTCCTCGCGCTTGGTACCGCGAAGCAGCGCACCGATGTTGTCGCCGGCCTGGCCTTGATCGAGCAGCTTGCGGAACATTTCGACACCGGTGACCGTGGTCTTCTGCGTGGCGCGCAGACCGACGATCTCGATTTCCTCGCCGACCTTGACGATACCGCGCTCGACACGGCCGGTCACGACGGTGCCGCGGCCCGAGATCGAGAACACGTCTTCAACCGGCATCAGGAACGGCAGATCGACCGGACGCTCCGGCTGCGGAATGTAAGCGTCGACCTGCTTCATCAGCTCGAGGATGGCGTCATGGCCGAGCGTCTTATCGGAATCTTCGAGGGCGGCAAGCGCCGAGCCCTTGATGATCGGGATGGTGTCGCCCGGGAATTCGTACTTCGAGAGCAGCTCGCGGACCTCGAGCTCGACGAGCTCGAGCAGTTCCGGATCGTCGACCATGTCGCACTTGTTGAGGAACACGACGAGCGCGGGAACGCCGACCTGGCGGGCGAGCAGGATGTGCTCGCGGGTCTGCGGCATCGGACCGTCGGCGGCCGACACGACCAGGATCGCACCGTCCATCTGGGCGGCGCCGGTGATCATGTTCTTCACGTAGTCGGCGTGGCCGGGGCAGTCGACGTGCGCGTAGTGGCGGTTCTTGGTCTCGTATTCGACGTGCGCCGTCGAGATCGTGATGCCGCGCGCCTTCTCTTCCGGCGCCTTGTCGATCTGGTCGTACGCGGTGAACGTCGCGCCGCCGGCTTCGGCGAGGACCTTGGTGATCGCCGCGGTCAGCGACGTCTTGCCATGGTCGACGTGACCGATGGTGCCGATGTTGCAGTGCGGCTTGTTACGTTCAAACTTTGCTTTGGCCATTTGACTCTCCGTTCAATCGTCAGTTCGAGACCGACGACAATCAGGCAAACTTCTTCTGGACTTCTGCCGACACGTTGGCCGGCGCTTCTGCGTAGTGGTCGAACTGCATGGTGAAGGTTGCGCGACCCTGGCTCATCGAGCGCAGGTTATTCACGTAACCGAACATGTTCATGAGCGGCACCATCGCGTTGATGACGTTGGCGTTGCCGCGCATGTCCTGACCCTGGATCTGACCGCGCCGCGAATTCAGGTCGCCGATGACGGAGCCGGTGTAATCTTCCGGGGTCACCACTTCGACCTTCATGATCGGCTCGAGCAGGACGGACTTGCCCTTCTGCAAGGCTTCGCGGAATGCAGCACGCGATGCGATTTCGAAGGCGAGCGCCGACGAATCAACGTCGTGATACTTGCCGTCGACGAGCTGAACCTTGACGTCGACCACGGGGAAGCCCGCGACCACGCCGGAACTCAGCACGCTGTTGATGCCCTTCTCGACGCCGGGGATGTATTCCTTCGGCACCGCACCGCCGACGACCTTGGACTCGAACTCGTAGCCCTTGCCGGGCTCGTTCGGCTCCACGATGATCGACACTTCCGCGAACTGTCCGGTACCGCCGGTCTGCTTCTTGTGGGTGTACTTGACTTCGGACCTCTTGGTGACGCGCTCACGGAACGCCACCTGCGGCGCGCCGATGTTGGCATCGACCTTGTAGGTGCGGCGGAGAATGTCGACCTTGATGTCGAGATGGAGCTCGCCCATGCCCTTGAGGATGGTCTGGCCGGACTCCTGATCGGTCGACACGCGGAAGGACGGATCCTCCGCGGCGAGCTTCGCCAGCGCCACGCCCAGCTTTTCCTGGTCGGCCTTGGACTTGGGCTCGATCGCGATCTCGATGACGGGCTCGGGGAATTCCATCTTTTCGAGGATCACCGCCTTGTCGGGATCGCACAGCGTGTCACCGGTGCGCGCCTCCTTCAGGCCAGCCAGTGCGACGATGTCGCCGGCATAGGCTTCCTTGATGTCTTCGCGGTTGTTCGCATGCATCAGCAACATGCGGCCGATGCGCTCCTTGCGGTCGCGCGTCGAATTGATGACGCCGGTGCCCGACAGCAGCGTGCCGGAATAGATGCGGCAGAAGGTGATGGTGCCGACGAACGGGTCGTCCATGATCTTGAAGGCCAACAGAGCCAGCGGCTCCTTGTCGTCCGGCAGGCGAACGACCTCGTTGCCGTCTTCATCGACGCCCTTGATGGCGGGCACGTCAACCGGCGACGGCAGATAATCCACGACCGCGTCGAGCAGAGGCTGCACGCCCTTGTTCTTGAACGCCGAGCCGCACAATACCGGGAAGAACGCGCCAGTCAGCACGGCCTTGCGGATCAAGCGCTTCAACGTCGGCTCATCGGGCTCCTTGCCGTCGAGGTAAGCGGCGAGAACTTCGTCGTCGAGCTCGACGGCGGCTTCCAACAACTTCTCGCGATATTCCTTGGCCTTCTCGACCATGTCCTCGGGAATATCGATGTCCACGAACTTGGCGTCGAGCTTCTCTTCTTCCCAGACCACGCCCTTCATGCGAACGAGGTCGACCAGGCCCTTGAAGTTGTTCTCGGAGCCGATCGGAAGCTGGATCGCGATCGGCTTTGCGCCGAGGCGGTCGACGATGTCCTGCATGCACTTGTAGAAGTCAGCGCCGGTCTTATCCATCTTGTTGGCGAAGACGATGCGCGGAACTTTGTACTTGTCGCCCTGGCGCCAGACCGTCTCGGTCTGGGGCTCGACGCCCTGGTTCGAGTCGAGCACGCACACGGCGCCGTCGAGCACGCGCAGGCTGCGCTCGACTTCGATGGTGAAGTCGACGTGGCCGGGAGTGTCGATGATGTTGAGACGCTTGCCTTCCCAGAACGCGGTGGTCGCGGCCGACGTAATCGTAATGCCGCGCTCCTGCTCCTGCTCCATCCAGTCCATCGTCGCGGCACCTTCGTGCACTTCGCCGATTTTGTGGCTCTTGCCGGTGTAATAGAGGATGCGCTCGGTGGTCGTGGTCTTGCCGGCATCGATATGCGCCATGATACCGAAGTTGCGGTAATTCTCTATGGCATGAACGCGGGGCATGGAGTGTTCCTTAGATTCCGTGTGTCGCCGTTACCAGCGATAGTGCGAGAAGGCGCGGTTGGCTTCCGCCATCCGGTGCACGTCTTCGCGCTTCTTGACGGCGTTACCCCGGTTGTTCGACGCATCCAGGAGCTCCGCAGAGAGCCGCTCGGTCATCGTCTTCTCGTTGCGATCGCGCGCAGCCGAGATCAGCCAGCGAATGCCCAGCGCCTGACGGCGCACCGAGCGAACTTCGACCGGAACCTGATAGGTCGCGCCGCCGACGCGGCGGGAGCGCACTTCGATCGTCGGCATGACGTTCTCGAGTGCCTGCTCGAACACGCCGAGCGGGTTCTGCTTGGTCTTGCTTTCGATGAGGCCGAACGCGCCGTAGACGATGCCTTCGGCGACCGACTTCTTTCCGGCGTACATCACCGAATTCATGAACTTCGTGACGATGATATTCCCGAACTTCGGATCGGGAAGGACTTCGCGCTTTTCGGCAGAATGGCGACGAGACATGGACCTGGTTCCCGCTTACTTCGGACGCTTGGCGCCGTACTTCGAACGGCGCTGCTTACGGTTCTTGACGCCCTGGGTATCCAGAACGCCGCGGAGGATGTGGTAGCGCACGCCGGGCAAGTCCTTGACGCGACCGCCGCGGATCATGACCACCGAGTGCTCCTGGAGGTTATGGCCCTCACCGGGGATGTAGCCGATCACCTCGAAGCCGTTGGTCAGGCGCACCTTGGCAACCTTACGAAGCGCCGAGTTCGGCTTCTTCGGGGTCGTGGTGTAAACGCGCGTGCAAACACCGCGCTTCTGCGGCGACTGCTGCAGCGCCGGCACCTTCTTGCGCGACTTCTGCACTTCCCGCGGTTGAGCGATCAGCTGGTTGATCGTCGGCATCCTGGCATTACCCTTTGTGTTCTGCCGCGGCCCGTCACCGGGTCCGCAAATTCTTTCGAGCTACCCGCCCGACGAGGCCGCCTTCCGCGGAACAATCCGCACAAAGCGAAATCGCGCCAACCACCCATCAACGGGCGGAAAGCGCTTCGACGCCACAGAGGACCGCAGTAGTTGAACCGGTCAGCTTGAAGCTGCGGCCCGCGAACCGAGGTCATGCATCCGAATTCGATCTCGAGAGAACATGCTCAAGAGAACTAAAATCGCACTGGCATTGCCTAGCTATGATCGACAGCGTTTGAGCGGCATTCGTCGAGGTTGGTGCCTGTCTTGGTGATCCCAGGGGATCAAACAGGTGGCCCGTTCCGACGTTGGCGATGCTCACCGCCTGTCGTTAAGTGAGGGGGTTCTATAAGTGGGAGTCGGTCAAGTCAAGGCGAAACGTCAGTCAGAAGCGCTTCCCGCACCTGCCGAAATCGCTTCTTGGGCCGCTCGCTGCGCCTTCGTGAGATGGAAACGAAGAGCGCGTCGCGCCACCTCGAAACCTATTTATACCCGGGTTAAATATACTTTTATAACCATTGGCTAAGGCTTTCTTTCCTGTTGGAGCGCCAATGTGCCGCCTTGGGCAGAGATTAGCGCCATGCGGTACACCGACATTGCCATTATCGGCGGGGGATTGTCCGGCTCGACCGCCGCCGCGATGCTCGGCCGTAGCGGCATTTCGACCATCCTGATCGATCCGCATGAGAGCTATTCGGCGGACTTTCGGGTCGAAAAACTCAGCGGTCACGTGCAGGTCGGGCGATTCCTGCAGACGGGAATCGCCGAATCGGTGTTGCACCGCGCGACCTTTGTGGGTGAGAACTGGATCGCGCGCTTCGGCCGCCTTCTCGACAAGGCGCCGAGCCGGCAGTTCAACATCCTCTACGATTCCCTCGTCAACGCTGTCCGCGACGAAATTCCTGCCGGCGTCGAGCGCATCTGCGCCAAGGCTGTCTCGGTCGAGACGAGTGCGGAGCGGCAGAAGGTCACTCTCTCCAACGACGCGATGGTCTCCGCCCGGCTGGTCGTGCTCGCCAACGGACTCAATGTCGGCCTGCGCCACCAGCTGGGAATCGCCCGAAAAGTCGTCAGTGCCTGCCATTCGATTTCGATCGGGTTCGACGTGGTGCCCGCGGGACGGGACTCGTTCGACTTCCCTGCGCTGACCTATTTCTCGGAACGGCCGAGCGACCGCATCCCCTACCTCACGCTTTTTCCGATCGGGACGCGGATGCGCGCCAATCTGTTCGTCTATCGCAGCTTCGACGATCCCTGGCTGCGTGAGCTGCGCCGCGCGCCGGCCGAGACGTTGAACGCTGCGCTGCCACGGCTCAAGCACATCACCGGACCATTCGACATTCCCAGTGAGCTGAAAATCCGTCCGGTCGATCTCTATGTGAACGATGCCAGCGGCCAGCCGGGTCTCGTGCTGGTGGGCGATGCCTTCTCGACCTCCTGCCCGGCCGCCGGCACCGGGTGCGACAAGGTCTTCACCGACGTCGAGCGGCTCTGCAACGTCTATATCCCGCAGTGGCTGGCCTCCGACGGGATGGATACAAGCAAGATCGCCGCCTTCTACGCAGACCCGGTCAAGCGCGAGTGCGACGATTGGTCGGCCGCGAAGGCCTTCGATTTCCGCTCAGTCTCCATTGCGACAAGCCCTTATTGGACGGCGCAGCGCTGGGCACGCTTCATTGCCTGGTCGGTTCAGGGACTATTGCGGCCGCTTGGAGCAGCCTTCGATCTGGAGCCGAACTTCCTCGGTCACTCCTCCTCATCGTCCTCGTCGAGGTCGTCTTCATCCTCGTCGTCTTCGTCGTTGTCCTCGTCGACGTGAGCCGGCGCGCCATGCGGTTGGTGGATCTGGTCGTTCCACAGCTTGCGATAGGTGCCGTTCTTGGCGAGCAGCTCGGCATGCGAGCCGCGCTCGATCGCCCTGCCCCCTGAAATCACGATGATCTCGTCCATCTCGACCACCGAGGTCAGGCGGTGGGTCGACCAGATCATGGTGCGGCCCTTGGCGACCTTCAGCAGCGTGCGGTTGATCGCAGCTTCCGTGGTCTGGTCGAGCGCCGAAGTGGCTTCGTCGAGCAGCAGCACGGAAGGATTACGGATGACCGCGCGCGCGATCGCGATGCGCTGGCGCTGGCCGCCCGACAAGGTATCGCCGCGCTCGCCCACCGGCGTGTCGTATCGTTGCGGCAGGCTCATGATGTAACGGTGGATCTCGGCTTTCTTGGCCGCCTCCTCGACCTCCTCATCGGTCGCGCCCTCCTTGCCGAGCCGAATGTTCTCCCGGATCGACATGTTGAACAGCATATTCTCCTGGAACACCACCGCCATGCTCCGGCGCAGGGAGTCCAGCGTCACCTTGCGGACGTCGACGCCGTCGATGGTGACGCGCCCCTCGTCCGGCACATAGAGCCGCAGGATCAGATTCAGCAGCGTGCTCTTGCCGGAGCCGGACGGACCGACGATGGCAATGCGCTTGCCGACATTGAGCTTGAGGCTGAGATTGTCCAGCACCGGCGTCTGGCTGCCTTCGTACTGGAACGTCACGTGATCGAAGGTGATGTCGTTGGTGATGCGGGGCAGATCGGGCGCGCCGGCACGATCGGCGCTGCGCGTGGGCTCGTCGAGCAACTCCTGCATATGACGGATCGCGGCTGCCGCGGAGATCGACACGGGGATGAAATGCATCACATGGGCGATGTTGTAGGACACCTCCCAGAACGCACTCTCGAAGGTGACGAAGGTGCCGATGGTAATCTGCCCCTTCGTCGCCAGATATGCGCCGATCGCGAGCACGACGAGATGCAAGAGCAGCACCGAGATGGTGACCGTCCGCTCCACCATGGTCGACAGGAACGCCGCCGAGGCCATCCTGTTTCGCGTCTCGTCGTTGCGGAATTTGAAGAAGCCGAACATCCGGCGTTGCAGGCTGAACGCCTTGATCACGGCCTGCGCCGCCACGTTCTCCTGCACCATGCCGAGCAGCGCAGATTCATTGAGCTTCTGCTCGTAATTCGCCTGGACAGCCTTCGGCGTCAGCATGCGGGGACCGATCAGCGTGATCGGGAACACCAGCAGCGCAACCGCCGCGAGCTGCCAGTTCAGGAACACCATCAGGATGATGCCCGCGATCAGCTCCAGGAACGGCAATGCCGCGCTGTTGGCGAAGGTCTTGACCGAACCCTCGAAGGCCGCGAGGTCGACTGAGAAGCGCGACAGTATCTCGCCCCGCTTGGTGCGGCCGAAATAGGCCGCCGGCAGGTCCTGGACGTGCTCGAACAGCCGTTTGCGGACGTCGGAAATGATGCACGCCGCGAGCCGCGCATCCCAGCGCTCGTACCAGACCGCGACGATCGAGGTGAATATGCCCGCGACCGCGAGCACGCCGAGGATCTTGTACAGCGCCTGAAAATCCTCCTCGCCGAGCGCGTCGTCGATCAGGTACTTCAGGCTGAGCGGCATGATGACGTTGAAGAGCGTCTCGACGAAGACGCCGAACGCCACGAAGGACAGCATCTGCTTGTAGTTGAACAGGAAGGGTTTGACGAAACCCAGGATGGTCGCGAGCGCGCCGGCGGCCTCGCGCGCGGTAAAGACGACGAGGTCCTCGTCCTCATCGTCGTCATCGAGCTCCAGCCCGCCATCCTCCTCGTCTTCATCGTCCTCGTCGTCTTCAAGGTCCGGCTTGGCGGTAGGGACAAGCTTGTCGTCGAGCTCGGCCGCCTCTTCCGCGGCGAGCTTCTGTTTGTCGGGCGGGAGGGGCTTGGACGCCATGAAACCAACCGATGCTGACGGCCGGCATGACCGCAGAGAAAGCAGGAAATAGCGCCAACCGCTACTGCATCGATTCTATGCGATCAAGATGAATTCGGCAAAACAATTGGCGAAGGCGCCCGCTTCAGGCGGCTAGTCGTCTTCCTCATCCTCGACCTTGTCGAAAAAGGAATAGCGCAAGGAATCGGCGTCGGCGTACCACTGGCCCGGGCCCTTGTTGGCGGCGAGCGTGGTCTCCCAGAGCGCGTCGGTGCAGTCCTTGCGGTGCATCGACAGCTCGAAGCCGTTGCCGAAGAACAGTTCGGACCATTCCCACCAGGTGCCGAGCTTCTTGACGCCGCGCAGAAGGTCGTAGCGGTCGATCAGTGCCGGCGCCATGTCCGAGGTGATCGAGCCGAACACGAGCCCGGTCTTGACCACACGGTTCAGCTCCCTGATCGCACGGACCACCTGCTTCGGGGAAACATGGCAGAGGCTGGTCTCGAACACGAAGTCGAACGCACCGTCCTTGAACGGCATGTCGGTGATCGAACCGAGCTTGTTGTACTTCCTCAGCGCCTTCGGCGTTCTGGCGTGAATGGTGCGGTTGTTCTCGATACCGAAGGCATCGATGCCGCGATCACGTAGCGCGCCGACAAGCTCGCCGCTGGCCGAGCCCGCGATCAAGAGCTTCGTGCCTTTGGCCTTGCCCCAGACGATGCCGATCAGTTTTGTGAGATAGTCGGGATCCGTGAAGTGTTGCCACACCTCGCTGTAGGGGCCCTGGCCGCGATAATTGTCAAAATAGGCACGATCGATCTTGTCCGAGAGCGGCTTGTCGTCCTGCGAACGCTCGCGGCGCAAGCGCATCATCTCGGTCAAGATGATGTCGGTCGCCGCGTCCGAGGAATCGAGCAGGCCGTTCAGCGTCGAGTCGAACAGATAGTCGCCGACCACCACGATTCCGGGATGTTCCTTCGGCTCGGGCCGGTGGTTGGTCATGACGTCGCGCACGGGCAAGCCGCCCGGAATCGCGTTCACCGAGGACAGCCAGCGGTGGATCTTGCCTTCCATGAAATGCGCGCGTGCATCGCCGAGCGATGCCGGAAGCGATTTCAGCGCGGCATCGATCAGCTCCCGGTCGGAGAGATTCGCAAAGGCCAGCGCATCGGAGCCCGGAATCAGCCAGTTCAGCACGCCGTGCTTGCCCACATCATGGCGGGCGCCCTCGTTATAGACGCAGCAACCGCCAAAGGCTTCCGACATGAACCAGGCGCCGGCGATCTTGTCGCCCCAGAACGGCGTGTCGAACAGGATCGAGACACGCAAATAGTGCGCAGGACGGTCGAAGTACGCGACGTGCTTGACCATCGACTTGCGGAGCTGTTCGCCTTCCCAGCCGACGGTCCCAAGCCAGGAATGCGGCAGACAGACCAGCACAAGGTCGAAGTCGCGCGTCTCCGGCCCCTTGCCGTTCATCATCTTGAGTTGATAGCGGCCGGTCGGCGCCTTGCCGACCGTGAGGATTCGGTGATTGAGCTGGATGTCGGCATTGACCTCCGACTGGAGGCACTCGATGAGCTGCTCGTTGCCGTTCTGGATGGAATAGAGGCCGATATAGCCGTCGACATCCATCAGGTAGTTCTTGAGCGCGTTGAGCCCGTTGGTGTTGTGGCTCTCGGTCGCGAGGTCCGAGCGCGCCATCACCTTGAAGAATCGCTTTGCGGTCTCGTCCTCGACCTCCTCGTCGAGCACCTGTTCGGCGGTCTTGTAGGCCCAGGGATTCTCGTTGTCGTGCGCGCCGACACCCTCGTAGTACTCGATCGGCGTCATCGCCTCGGCGCAGCGCTTACGGAACGCCTCGATTGCGGCTGCGGTCTTGGCACCGTATTTGCGGCGCATGCCCGCGACGTCGTTGAGGAGCTCACCGCCGAACTGCACCTGCTCGGCATCCATCGGAATGGTCTGCAGGCCGAAATGCTGGATCAACTCGCGCAACGGATCCGGCCCGGTCATCGAGTAGTCGTAGATCTCGGCAACGCCGGCTTCGTACATCGCGGGCGCGGAATCGAATTTGCGCGTGACGATCTTGCCGCCGAGCCGGTCGGATGCCTCGTAGATGGTGACGCGGCAGAGGTCGCCAAGCTTGCGCTTCAGATACCAAGCGCTCATCAGCCCGCCGGGGCCGCCGCCTACGATTGCGAGATCAAGCATGAGAATTCCGTGGTCTCCGGCCCGCCCCCTTCACGGGACCACCGGTCTAAGCTCTCCTAGCAGAAGCGCTTTTGCGCCTGAAGGAAAGATGAACAAAGGTTGATCCTGCACCGCAACAGGGAAACAAAGCAGCAAAAAGGCCGGCTTTCGCCGGCCTTTTCAGTGTCCTCGGTATTCCTACGGATGACCGATCATTCCGCAGGTGGCAGCGCCATCGGCTCCACTTCCGGCGCCGGCGGCACGACCGCCGCCTGCTTCTCGCGCTCGTCGAGGATCATCTTGTCGCGCTTCACAGCGACTTCGCGGATCTTCGCCATGGAGGCGCCGGTGCCTGCCGGAATCAGCCGGCCGACGATGACGTTCTCCTTGAGGCCTTCGAGCGGATCGACCTTGCCGTTGACCGCCGCTTCCGTGAGGACTCGGGTGGTCTCCTGGAACGAGGCCGCCGAGAAGAAGGAGCGGGTCTGAAGGCTCGCCTTGGTGATGCCGAGCAGAACCGGAGTCCCCGTGGCGATCTTCTTGCCCTCTTCCTTGGCCTTCGCGTTGATCTGGTCGAACTCGATCTTGTCGATCTGCTCGCCCGAGATCATGTCCGTGTCGCCCTGGTCGGTGACTTCCACCTTCTGGAGCATCTGACGGACGATCACCTCGATGTGCTTATCGTTGATGAGCACGCCCTGGAGCCGATAGACCTCCTGGATCTCGTTGACCAGATAGGCCGCGAGTTCCTCGATGCCCTTGACCGCCAAAATGTCGTGCGGCGCCGGATTGCCTTCCACGATGAAGTCGCCCTTTTCGACGACGTCGCCGTCCTGAAGGTGGATGTGCTTGCCCTTCGGGATCAGGTACTCGCGCGCCTCTTCGGTCTTGTCCATCGGCTCGATCGAGATGCGACGCTTGTTCTTATAGTCGCGCCCAAACCGGATGGTGCCCGCGATTTCGGCGATGATCGCCGCATCCTTCGGACGCCGAGCCTCGAACAGTTCCGCCACCCGCGGCAGACCGCCGGTGATGTCGCGCGTCTTGGCGCTTTCGGTCGAGACACGGGCGAGAATGTCGCCCGCCTGGACCTTGGCGCCGACATCGACCGACAGAATGGCATCGACCGACAGCATGTAGCGGGCATCGCCACCACGGGCGAGCTTGAGCACCTTGCCGTCCTTGCCCTTGATCACGATGGCGGGACGCAGGTCCCCGCCGCCGCGCATCGAGCGCCAGTCGATGACCACGCGCTTGGCAATACCGGTGGCCTCGTCGAGCGTTTCCGAGATCGACTGTCCCTCGACCAGATCCTCGAAGCCGATAGTACCTTCGACCTCGGTGAGGAGCGGACGGGTGTAGGGATCCCATTCCACGATACGCTGGCCACGCTTGACCATGTCGCCCTCGTCGACGTGCAGGCGCGAACCGTACTGAATACGGTGCGTCGCACGCTCGGTGCCGTCGGCATCGACGATCGCGATCACCATGTTGCGAACCATCGCGACCAGGTGGCCTTCGCTATTGCGGGCGATGGCCTTGTTCCTGATCACGATCTTGCCGTCGAAGTTGGATTCGACGAAAGATTGCTCGTTCAGCTGCGCCGCACCGCCGATGTGGAAGGTGCGCATGGTGAGCTGGGTGCCCGGCTCGCCGATCGACTGGGCCGCGATGACCCCGACCGCTTCGCCGTGGTTGACCGGCGTGCCGCGAGCGAGATCGCGGCCGTAGCACTTGCCGCAGATGCCGTTGACGAGCTCGCAGGTCAGCGCCGAGCGGATCTTCACCTCCTGGACGCCGCCCTGATGGATGGCATCCAGATGGCTCTCTTCCATCAGCGTACCGCGCTTGAAGATCACCTTGCCCGTGCTGTCACGCACGTCTTCGCAGGCCGTGCGTCCGAGGATGCGCGAGCCGAGCGAAGCGACCACGGTGCCGGCATCGACGATGGCGCGCATCTTGATGCCGAGCTTGGTGCCGCAATCGTCCTGCGTGATGATGCAATCCTGCGCGACGTCGACGAGACGACGGGTCAGATAGCCGGAGTTCGCGGTCTTCAACGCGGTGTCCGCGAGGCCCTTGCGGGCGCCGTGGGTCGAGTTGAAGTACTCGAGCACCGAGAGGCCTTCCTTGAAGTTCGAGATGATCGGCGTCTCGATGATCTCGCCCGACGGCTTGGCCATCAGGCCGCGCATGCCGGCGAGCTGGCGCATCTGGGCCGGCGAACCGCGGGCACCGGAGTGAGCCATCATGTAGATCGAGTTGATGTCGGCATCCGCCCCACTCGCCGTCTTCTTGGTCGAGGAGATCTCCTTCATCATCGCCTTGGCGATTTCTTCCGTGGCCTTCGACCAGGCGTCGACGACCTTGTTGTACTTCTCGCCATGGGTAATCAGACCGTCGTTGTACTGCTGCTCGAAATCCTTCGCCAGCGTACGGGTAGCGTCGACGATCTTCCACTTGGAGTGCGGCACGACCATGTCGTCCTTGCCGAACGAGATGCCGGCCTTGAACGCGTTGTAGAAGCCGAGCGCCATGATGCGGTCGCAGAAGATCACCGTCTCCTTCTGGCCGCAGTGGCGGTAGACCTGGTCGATGACGCCGGAGATCTCGCGCTTGGTCATCAGCTTGTTGATGATCTCGTACGGAACGCGCGGGTTCTTCGGCAGCAAATTGCCCAGCATGACGCGGCCGGCGGTGGTCTCGATCCAGCGCCTGGAGATCTTGCCGGTCTCGTCGATGCCTTCCCACCGGTACTTGATCTTGGTGTGGAGGTGGATGACCTTCGCGTGCAGCGCGTGCTCGAGCTCCGCCATCTCGCCGAAGATCTTGCCCTCGCCGGGCAGGCCTTCGCGCATGATGGAGACGTAGTAGAGACCGAGCACGATGTCCTGCGACGGCACGATGATCGGCTGGCCGTTCGCCGGATGCAGGATGTTGTTGGTCGACATCATCAGGACGCGCGCTTCCAGCTGCGCTTCCAGCGACAGCGGAACGTGCACGGCCATCTGGTCGCCGTCGAAGTCGGCGTTGAACGCGGCGCAGACCAGCGGGTGGAGCTGGATCGCCTTGCCCTCGATCAGCACGGGCTCGAACGCCTGGATGCCGAGGCGATGCAGCGTCGGTGCGCGGTTGAGCAGCACGGGATGCTCGCGGATGACCTCGTCCAGGATGTCCCAGACCTCGGGCCGCTCCTTCTCGACCAGCTTCTTGGCCTGCTTCACGGTGGTGGACAGGCCCTTGGCGTCAAGCCGCGAGTAGATGAACGGCTTGAACAGTTCGAGCGCCATCTTCTTCGGCAGACCGCACTGATGCAGGCGCAGCTCGGGACCGACCACGATCACCGAACGGCCCGAATAGTCGACGCGCTTGCCGAGCAGGTTCTGACGGAACCGGCCCTGCTTGCCCTTGAGCATGTCGGCGAGCGACTTCAGCGGACGCTTGTTGGCACCGGTGATGACGCGGCCACGGCGGCCGTTGTCGAACAGCGCGTCGACAGCCTCCTGAAGCATGCGCTTCTCGTTGCGGATGATGATGTCCGGCGCGCGCAGCTCCATCAGCCGCTTCAGGCGGTTGTTGCGGTTGATGACGCGGCGGTAGAGATCGTTGAGGTCCGAGGTCGCGAAGCGGCCGCCATCCAGCGGCACCAGCGGACGCAGGTCCGGCGGAATCACCGGAACCACCGTCATGATCATCCATTCCGGCTTGTTGCCGGAGTGGCGGAACGCTTCCACGATCTTCAGGCGCTTGGCGAGCTTCTTGTGCTTGATGTCGGAGTCGGTCTCCTGCATCTCCGCACGCAAGGTCAGCTCGAGCTTCTCGAGGTCCATGCCCTTGAGCAGCTCGCGAATCGCTTCCGCGCCGATCATGGCGGTGAAGGAATCCTGGCCGTATTCGTCCTGCGCCTTCAGATACTCGTCTTCCGACAAGAGCTGACGGTCCTTCAGCGCGGTGAGGCCCGGCTCGAGCACGACGTAATATTCGAAATAGAGGATCCGCTCGAGATCCTTCAACGTCATGTCGAGCAGGAGGCCGATGCGCGAGGGCAGCGACTTCAGGAACCAGATGTGGGCGACGGGGGCCGCGAGCTCGATATGGCCCATGCGCTCGCGCCGGACGCGCGACAGCGTGACCTCGACCGAGCACTTCTCGCAGATGATGCCCTTGTACTTCATGCGCTTGTACTTGCCGCACAAGCACTCGTAGTCCTTGATCGGCCCGAAGATGCGGGCGCAGAATAGGCCGTCGCGCTCGGGCTTGAAGGTACGGTAGTTGATGGTTTCCGGCTTCTTGATCTCGCCGTACGACCAGGACAGAATCTTCTCGGGGCTCGCGATCGAGATCCGGATCTGGTCGAAGACCTGAGCCGGCGTCGTCGGATTAAAGAGATTCATAATTTCTTGGTTCATCGTCTTCTCCTCGCGTGCCGGTCGCCTCCGGCAGCAAATTCGAAAATCACTATGCGGGGCGCCCTGCCCTCGATTCGAGGACTGGGCGCCGATGCCCGGCCATTCAGGCCGGGCATGAGGGTCGTATTACTCGGCCGCTTCCGCCGTCCCCGGTCCGACCTTGGAATTGTGCAAGTCGACGTTGAGGCCGAGCGAGCGCATTTCCTTGACCAGCACGTTGAACGATTCCGGAATACCGGCCTCGAAGGTGTCGTCGCCACGCACGATCGCCTCGTACACCTTGGTACGGCCGGCGACGTCGTCCGACTTCACGGTCAGCATCTCCTGGAGCGTGTACGCCGCGCCGTAAGCCTCGAGCGCCCACACTTCCATTTCGCCGAAGCGCTGACCGCCGAACTGCGCCTTGCCGCCCAGCGGCTGCTGGGTAACGAGCGAGTACGGACCGATCGAACGCGCGTGGATCTTGTCGTCGACGAGATGGTGCAGCTTGAGCATGTAGATGTAGCCCACCGTCACCTTGCGGTCGAAGGCGTCGCCGGTGCGGCCGTCATAGACGGTCGACTGGCCCGAAGCGTCCAGACCGGCAAGCTTCAGCATCTCCTCGATGTCGGCTTCCTTGGCGCCGTCGAACACCGGCGTCGCGATCGGAACGCCGCGGCTCAGATTGTGGCCGAGCTCGATCAATTCGTTGTCGTTGAGCGACTTGATCGTCTCGTCCTCGCCGTAGACCTTCTTCAAGGTTTCCTTCAGCGGCCGGATGTCCTGCTTCGACAAATAGGCATCGACCGTCTGGCCGATACGCTTGCCGAGGCCGGCACAGGCCCAGCCGAGATGGGTCTCGAGGATCTGTCCGACGTTCATGCGCGATGGCACGCCGAGCGGATTGAGCACGATGTCGGCATGCGTACCGTCTTCGAGGAACGGCATGTCCTCGATCGGCACGATCTTCGACACCACGCCCTTGTTGCCGTGGCGGCCGGCCATCTTGTCGCCGGGCTGGATCTTGCGCTTCACCGCGACGAAGACCTTGACCATCTTCATCACGCCGGGCGGCAATTCGTCACCGCGCTGAAGCTTTTCGACCTTGTCGAGGAAGCGCTGTTCCAGCCCCTTCTTCGACTCGTCGTACTGCTTCCGCATGGCCTCGATCTCGGCCATCAGCTTGTCGTTCGGCGAAGCGAACAGCCACCACTGCGACTTCGGGTACTCCTCGAGCACCGCACGGGTGATCTTGGTGTCCTTCTTGAAGCCCTTCGGACCGGCGATGCCCTGCCGTCCTTCGAGCAGCTCGGCAAGACGGTTGTAGACGTTGCGGTCCAGGATCGCCTGCTCGTCGTCGCGGTCCTTGGCCAGACGCTCGATCTCTTCCCGCTCGATCGCCAGCGCACGCTCGTCCTTGTCGACGCCGTGCCGGTTGAACACGCGCACTTCGACGATGGTGCCCTGCACGCCCGGAGGAACGCGCAGCGAGGTGTCGCGGACGTCGGAAGCCTTCTCGCCGAAGATGGCGCGCAGGAGCTTTTCTTCCGGCGTCATCGGGCTTTCGCCCTTCGGCGTGATCTTGCCGACCAGGATGTCACCGGCGCGTACTTCCGCGCCGATGTACACGATGCCGGCTTCGTCGAGGTTCTTCAGCGCTTCTTCCGAGACGTTCGGAATGTCGCGGGTGATTTCCTCGGGTCCGAGCTTGGTGTCGCGGGCCATTACCTCGAATTCTTCGATATGAATTGAGGTAAACACGTCTTCCTTCACGATCCGCTCGGAGAGCAGGATCGAGTCTTCGAAGTTGTAGCCGTTCCACGGCATGAACGCGACGAGCACGTTCCGGCCGAGCGCGAGCTCGCCGAGATCGGTCGACGGACCGTCGGCGATGATGTCGCCCTTCTTGACGATGTCGCCGACCTTCACCAGCGGACGCTGGTTGATGCAGGTCGACTGGTTGGAGCGCTGGTACTTCATCAGCCGGTAGATATCGACGCCCGACTTGGTCGGATCGAGATCTTCCGTGGCGCGGATCACGACGCGGGTGGCGTCGATCTGGTCGATCACGCCCGAACGGCGCGCCGCGATCGCAGCACCCGAGTCACGCGCAACCACGCCTTCCATGCCGGTGCCGACGAACGGCGCTTCGGCGCGAACCAGCGGCACCGCCTGGCGCTGCATGTTCGAGCCCATCAGCGCGCGGTTGGCGTCGTCGTTCTCGAGGAACGGGATCAGCGCGGCCGCGACCGAAACGAGCTGCTTCGGCGACACGTCCATGTAGTCGACCTTGTCCGGGGTGACCGGCAAGACTTCGCCGGCGTGACGGCAGACCACGAGATCTTCGGTGAAGCGGCCCTTCGGATCGAGCGGCACGTTGGCCTGCGCGACCGTGTAGCGGCCCTCTTCCATCGCCGAGAGGTACACGACCTCGTCGGTGACGCGGCCGTCCTTGACCTTGCGGTAAGGCGTCTCGACGAAGCCGTACTTGTTCACGCGCGCGAAGGTCGCGAGCGAGTTGATCAGGCCGATGTTCGGACCTTCCGGCGTCTCGATCGGGCAGATGCGGCCGTAATGCGTCGGATGCACGTCGCGGACCTCGAAGCCGGCGCGCTCGCGGGTCAGACCGCCCGGTCCAAGTGCCGACAGGCGGCGCTTGTGGGTGATCTCCGACAGCGGGTTGGTCTGGTCCATGAACTGCGAGAGCTGCGAGGAGCCGAAGAACTCGCGCACGGCGGCGGCCGCCGGCTTGGCGTTGATCAGGTCCTGCGGCATGACCGTGTCGATGTCGACCGAAGACATGCGCTCCTTGATCGCGCGCTCCATGCGGAGCAAGCCGATGCGGTACTGGTTCTCCATGAGCTCGCCGACCGAACGCACACGGCGGTTGCCGAGATGGTCGATGTCGTCGATCTCGCCCTTGCCGTCGCGCAAATCCACCAGCGTCTTGATGACGGAGAGGATGTCTTCCTTGCGGAGCGTGCGTTGGGTGTCGGGCGCATCGAGGTCGAGGCGCATGTTCATCTTGACGCGACCGACCGCCGAGAGGTCGTAGCGCTCGGCGTCGAAGAACAGTGACTGGAACATTGCCTGCGCCGAATCCAGCGTCGGCGGCTCGCCGGGACGCATCACGCGGTAGATGTCGAACAGCGCGTCCTCGCGCGTCATGTTCTTGTCGGCCGCGAGGGTGTTGCGGATGTAGGCGCCGACATTGACGTGGTCGATGTCGAGCAGCGGCAGCTCCTTGTAGCCGTGCTCGTTGAGAACCTTGATCGACTTGTCGGTGATCTCTTCACCGGCTTCCGCGTGGATCTCGCCGGTCTTGGGATTGACGAGGTCCTCAGCGATGTAGTTGCCAACGAGCTCAGCATCCGAGAGGCGCAGCGCCTTCAGCCCCTTCTCCTGCATCTGACGCGCACCGCGCACGGTGAGCTTCTTGCCGGCTTCGAGCACGACCTTGCCGGTATCGGCGTCGATCAGGTCGTTGATGGTCGAGTAGCCGCGGAAACGATTGGCGTCGAACGGAACGCGCCAGCCTTCCTTGATCCGCTTGTACTGGATCTTCTTGTAGAAGGTGCTGAGGATCGCCTCGCCGTCGAGACCAAGCGCGAACATCAGCGACGTCACCGGAAGCTTGCGGCGACGGTCGATACGCGCATAGACGATGTCCTTGGCGTCGAACTCGATGTCGAGCCAGGAGCCGCGATATGGGATCACGCGAGCGGCGAACAGCAGCTTGCCCGACGAATGGGTCTTGCCCTTGTCGTGGTCGAAGAACACGCCCGGCGAACGGTGCATCTGCGAGACGATGACGCGCTCGGTGCCGTTGACGATGAAGGTGCCGTTCATCGTCATGAGCGGGATGTCGCCCATGTAGACGTCCTGCTCCTTGATGTCCTTGACCGACTTCGCGCCGGTTTCCTCGTCGATATCGAACACGATGAGGCGTAGCGTCACCTTGAGGGGGGCCGCGAAGGTCATGCCGCGCTGGCGGCACTCGTCGACGTCGTATTTCGGCGGCTCGAACTCGTAGCGGACGAATTCCAGCATCGAGGTGCCCGAGAAGTCGGAGATCGGGAACACCGAGCGGAACACCGCCTGCAAGCCCTCGTCCGATCGACCGCCCTGGGGCTCGTCGACCATCAGGAACTGGTCATAGGACGCCTTCTGAACCTCGATGAGGTTCGGCATCTCGGCCACTTCCTTGATGTGTCCGAAGAACTTGCGAACGCGTTTGCGACCGGTGAATGTCTGCTGCGCCATCGTGGCCTCTCATTTTCGTCGCCCGATTTGGGCGCGCCCTCCGGAACGCGGCGACCGCCGCTCCCCGGGTTGAATTTTTCGAACCCGTCTTGGGGGCCGGAGACTCAGTTTCAGGGAGGAATGTCCTGAATCTGTTCTTCAGACCTTCAAAACGCAAAACGACGCGCGGGGCGCAGGAGCGCGCCCGCCCGTCACAACCAACCTCTTCACGGACTGCAAAAGCCCGAAATAGCTTGCTCTCCCAACGGCTTACAGGGAATGCGGCATCCCTGCCCACCGCGCTTTCGTGCTGCCGACCCGATATGGGGCGACATTAGTGCAGATTCGAGGGACAAACCCTCAAATCCCCACACTTTTTCGTGTTCGGCCTGCGTCGGGTCGTTCCGTCGCACGCCTTTTGCATCTGGCCCGCCCTTTCGGAGAGCGGACCGAGACCCCGGTTGCGATGATGCTCACCGGGATCTCGTGTCAGTAAGCGCTGCTTACTTGAGCTCGACCTTCGCGCCAGCCTTCTCGAGCTGGGCCTTGAGCTTCTCGGCTTCGTCCTTGTTCACGCCTTCCTTGAC
The DNA here is from genome assembly GCF_032917965.1 of Bradyrhizobium sp. BWC-3-1. Taxonomy (NCBI): domain Bacteria; kingdom Pseudomonadati; phylum Pseudomonadota; class Alphaproteobacteria; order Hyphomicrobiales; family Nitrobacteraceae; genus Bradyrhizobium; species Bradyrhizobium sp. BWC-3-1. Next base: position 3,921,927 of record NZ_CP136625.1, on the reverse strand, counting down.
AGGCTTCGGCGCGCCCTCGACGAGGTCCTTTGCTTCCTTCAGGCCCAGGCCGGTGATGGCGCGGACTTCCTTGATGACCTCGATCTTCTTGTCGCCGGCGGCGGCAAGAACGACCGTGAACTCGGTCTTCTCTTCGGCCGGAGCGGCGGCAGCGCCACCACCAGCCGGGCCGGCCACGGCGACAGCCGCGGCAGCCGAAACGCCCCACTTCTCTTCGAGGAGCTTCGCGAGTTCGGCAGCTTCGAGCACGGTGAGGCTCGAGAGGTCGTCAACGATCTTCTGCAGGTCAGCCATTGTTCAGTTTCCTTGAATGTAAGTCTGGTTCGGGTTTGAGTTTTGCGAAGGGCGTCAGGCCGCTTCGCTCTTTGAGGCATAAGCCTGAATGACACGCGCGAGCTTGCCCGCGGGCGCGTTGGCGAGCTGAGCGATCTTGGTCGCCGGGGCCACAAGCAGGCCGACGATCTTGGCGCGCAGTTCGTCAAGCGACGGCAGCGAGGCAAGTGCCTTCACGCCGTCGACATTCAGGACGGTCGTTCCCATCGAGCCGCCAATGATGACGAACTTTTCGTTCGCCTTGGCGAATTCGACGGCGACCTTTGGCGCCGCTACCGGATCGTCCGAAGTGGCGATCACGGTCGGTCCCTTCAGCATGGGGCCGATGGCAACGACGTCAGTGCCTTCAAGAGCAATTTTGGCGAGACGGTTCTTCGAGACCTTCACCGAGGCGCCAGCCTGCTTCATCTGCGAGCGCAGCTTCTGCATCTGGGCAACGGTCAGGCCGGAATATTGGGCAACGACCGCGACGCTCGTGGTCTTGAAGACCCCATTGAGCTGTTCGACCGCTTCCTTTTTTGCCGCTCGTTCCACAGCAAGCTCTTTCCGGTTGGCGGTCATCGCGAAAGCGGGACCGCCGGGTTGCACCCATCGTCCCGCCCAAACCTGAACCTCAGGGCCAAACCCATCGGACACGCCGGGCAAGACGACAATTCAAAGCCTGCCCTCCGAGAGCCCGTTAGAGCCCACGGCGTGTCGAGGTCCGAACCAAACCCATTCCGCAACCGACCCTAAGGCGGTCACGACGTGAAATCCGGTCTTCACCCGTCTATGCAGGCCATGCGATTGAGCCGTTGAGAAATCGGAATTCCCCGCGGGCGCCTGCAGTCTTGGACAGGACAAGGTCAGCCGGCGAACCGCCCGACCTCTGCCCGCACCCCACACCCGACGGTTTTCCCTCCCTTTCCAGCAAATCCTCACGGACGCCCTGAAAAGGAATGATCTCCATCGCTTGTTTTCGGAATGCGTGCACGAACGCGCCAGCCGAGGCCGGCACGTCCGGAAGCGGTTCTTTAACCGCTCGGGGCCTGCTTGCCAAGAGCAAAATTCACACCAGTTCCAATCCGTTGCCGCTCGCGCTTAACCATGGCCGAAAAGGGCCGGTTTCCGCTCATTTGACCGCGTAAGGCAACTTCTTGCCCTCGAAAAACGCGGTCAGGTTCGCCAGCACGCAGTTCTGCATGGCGACGTGCGATTCCAGGGTGTGGCCGCCAATATGGGGGGAGAACACGACGTTGGGCAGTGCCGTCAGCGCGTCAGGAGCGTGCGGTTCCTTGTCATAGACATCGAGACCGGCTCCGGCGATGGTCTTCTCGGTAAGCGCCAGCACCAGGGCTTTCTCATCGATCACCGAGCCGCGGGAGATGTTGACGACATAGCCGTCCGCCCCGAGGCGCCTGAGGATATCGGCGCTGACGGCATGCTGGGTCTCGGCTCCTGCCCGGACCGCGATCATCAGCACGCTGCACCAGTCGGCCAGCGCCTCCAAGGTCGGGAAATATTGATAGGGCAGATCGTACCTGCTGCGGCTGAAATAGCCGATCTCGCTCTCGAAGGACGCGCAGCGCGCTGCGATCTTGCGGCCGATCTCGCCCATGCCGTAGACGCCGATGCGGCGGCCCGGCATCCCCGCCTGCGGGCGCATCTTCGGCGAGGGCTTTGACGCGGCCCAATCGCCGCTTCGGACGTACTGGTCGGCCACCAGGATTCGCCGCGTCGCCGCGAGCATCAGGGTCATCGCGATGTCGGCGACGGAGGCCGCATTGGCACCCGGGCTATGTCCGACCGCAATATTGCGGGCAGCAGCGGCCTTCAGGTCAACACCGTCATAGCCGGTGCCGTAGCAGACGATGGCACCGAGCTTGGGAAACAGGTCCATCGCCTCCGCGCCCAGCGGCGTGCCGCCGGCGGTGAGCACTGCACGGATATCGCCGAGCGCGTCGGCCGAAAACATCTCCCGCGCCGGCTTGCCGCCGGTGTCGAGCAGCTCGAACCGCTCGGCGAAGCGCGCCATCATCGTCTTGGGAAAGCGCGAGTAGATCAGGACCTTGTCAGTCATTGTTCTTGTTTCCGGTGAACGCCGTCACAAACGACGAGGGGCGGAATCGGTTGCCCAATTCCGCCCCTCGCCTCATGTCATTTGCAAACCTTAGCCGAGAATGGTGCCCGGCTCGACCTTCACGCCGGGGCCCATCGACGAGGACACCGCAACGCGCTGGATGTAGGTGCCCTTGGAACCGGCCGGCTTGGCCTTGGACACAGCGTCAGCCAAGGCCTTGATGTTTTCGACCAGTTTTTCCTCGGTGAACGAGGCCTTGCCGACGCCAGCCTGCAGGATGCCGGCCTTCTCGACGCGGAACTCGACCGAGCCGCCCTTGGCGCCCTTCACGGCGCCGGTGACGTCCATGGTCACGGTGCCGATCTTCGGGTTCGGCATCAGGCCGCGCGGGCCCAGCACCTTACCGAGACGACCGACCAGCGGCATCATGTCGGGGGTCGCAATACAACGATCGAAATCGATCGTGCCGTTCTGCACCTTCTCGACCAGGTCCTCGGCGCCGACGACGTCGGCTCCGGCAGCCTTGGCCTCGTCGGCCTTGGCGCCGCGGGCGAACACGCCGACGCGGAGCGTACGGCCGGTGCCGTTCGGCAGGGTCACAACGCCGCGGACCATCTGGTCGGCGTGACGCGGATCGACGCCGAGATTGATCGCGACCTCGATGGTCTCGTCGAACTTCGCTTTCGCGCGTTCCTTGACCATCTTGATGGCGTCTGCGAGCGGGTAAAGCTTTTCGCGATCAATACCTTCGCGGGCTTTGTTCAAACGTTTTCCGATTGCCATGACCGCTTACCCTGCCACTTCCAGACCCATCGAGCGGGCAGAGCCCTCGACCATCTTCATGGCCGCTTCGATGGAATCGCAATTGAGATCCTTCATCTTCTTCTCGGCGATCTCGCGCACCTGCGCTTTGGTCACCGCACCCGCCTTGTCACGGCCCGGCGCCTTGGAGCCGGACTGGATCTTGGCAGCCTGCTTGAGGAAGAAGGACATCGGCGGCGTCTTCATCTCGAACGTGAAGGAACGATCGGCGTAGATCGTAATCACGACGGGAATCGGGGTGTTTTTCTCTTCCTTCTGGGTCTGGGCGTTGAACGCCTTGCAGAACTCCATGATGTTGAGACCGCGCTGACCGAGCGCGGGACCGATCGGGGGCGAAGGATTCGCCGCACCGGCCGGGACCTGAAGCTTCAGGTATCCGGTCACTTTCTTTGCCATGTATCACTCCTGTTGGGCCGGCCTGGGCCGGCGGTTTCAGGTTCGTGGTCTGGGTCGGATGCGGCTGGCAACCGCCCTCTCCCTCCCACGGCCTCTTGTTGCGCGAGACCGAAGCCTCACGCCTACCCGATCAGACCTTCTCGACCTGACCGAATTCCAGTTCGACCGGCGTGGCGCGGCCGAAGATCGACACCGCGACCTTCACGCGCGAGCGCGCCTCGTCGATTTCCTCGACCACACCCGAGAACGAGGCAAACGGGCCGTCGGCCACGCGCACGTTCTCGCCGATTTCGAACGACACCGACGCCTTCGGCCGCTCCACGCCCTCCTGCACCTGGTGCAGAATGCGCATGGCCTCGGCTTCCGAGATCGGCATCGGCTTGTTTTCCGCGCCGAGGAAGCCGGTCACCTTCGGCGTGTTCTTGATCAGATGAAACGCCTCGTCGGTCAGCTTCATCTTCACCAGCACGTAGCCCGGGAAGAACTTGCGCTCGGCGTCGATCTTGCGGCCGCGGCGCACTTCCGTGACCTTTTCGGTCGGGACCAACACCAGCTCGAACAGCTCCTCGAGCCCGCGCTGCTTGGCCTGCTCGCGGATCGATTCGGCGACCTTCTTCTCGAAGTTCGAATAGGCGTGGACGATGTACCAGCGCTTGTCAGACAATTGAGCCGTTGCTGTTGCCATCAGTGAATGCCCAGAAGGAAGGTGATGAGGACGCGGATGATCTGGTCGGCGGCGAAGAAGAAGATCGAGGCCACGGCGACCATCACGAACACCATGATGGTGGTGATCGTGGTCTCGCGGCGGGTCGGCCAGGTGACCTTGGCGGTCTCCGAGCGGACTTCCTGCAAGAACTTGAACGGGCTGACTGCCATCGTTTGATGTCCAACGTCCGTCGACAGACGCGAATGAATTTCAGGGATCCGAACAGCCGCCGTTGGCCCAGCCCTCTGTCTCGAAGGATGAGCCGGAAACCGGACTCGATTGTTCGGGGATTTCAAAGCCGCGCCGGAGATCCGCGTCTAACGGGCCGGCTGCGAGTGCGCGGTATCTACTGCGGATGGGGCCAAAGGTCAAGATAGCGAGGGCCGGCGTGGGCAAAACGGCCTCCACGGGCGACGGACCAGAGATCAGGCCGATCAAGGGTTTATCTGCCGCCTGCAATGCGCCGTCCCAAGGTCGCAGCCCAACGCGTTCGAGCTGGGCGCGCTCACCATCGAATTGCCCCCGCCTTTGCCGAGCAGGAGGCAGAGGTCGTTCTCCATCAGCAAGGACAACCCACTGAATTGTCGCGCGGCAAGAGTTGGGCGTTTCGGCGTCAGGCCGAGGCATTCGTCGCCGATATCGTGGAGCAGAGGACGCCGTGGCTTCCGGCGCAGATTCCGTGGCCGAGATCGCCCTTGCAGAGGCGATCTGGAAACGGCAGGTCAGCGGCTAGGATTCACGCCGTCCGGCAGCAATATCCGGCCGATGGCTGATCGCCCACGTTCTAGCTAAGTGTTTGATTTCGCTGGCAGGAGTGGCAGGGCTCGAACCTGCGACCCCCGGTTTTGGAGACCGGTGCTCTACCAATTGAGCTACACTCCTACGGACCCTGCGTTGCCGCCCGGATCAGGCCGCTTTGAAGCACAGGGGGCGGCCGGATTGCAAGACCGGATTGCAAGGGTGAAGCGCGCTGGCTTCGCTTGTTTGTGCCGCGCCTTCTGGGCCACAGTCCGCTCCGAACAATAATAAGCACCGGGAGTGCCCATGACTGCCCAAGCGTCTACTGCCCAAGCGTCCGCGACAGCCGCCCCTTGGCCCTCGATCGCACCGAAGACTCCGCCTCTGCCGGAATCCCGCCCCGAGACGCTCGGGCTGTCGCGCCCTCGCCTCCAGGCCATGTCGGACGCCTTCAAGCGCGAGATCGACAAGGGAACCATTCCGGGCGTCACCGTGCTGGCGGCACGGCACGGCCAGGTCGGCTGGTTCGAGGCGCTCGGCAGGCAGAGCCCGACGGGCGCGGCGCCGATGGCGCAAGATTCGATCTTTCGCATCTTCTCGATGACCAAGCCGATCGTGTCGGTCGGCATCATGACGCTGGTCGAAGATGGGCACCTGATTCTTGCCGACCCCATCGCGAAATTCATCCCGGAGTTCGCCGACCAGAAGGTCGGCGTGGTCAGCGGCGGCAAGCTGGAACTGGTTCCGCCGAAGCGCCCGATGACGGTGCAGGACCTGCTCCGCCACACCTCCGGCCTGACCTACGAGCACCAGGGCGACGGCCCCGTGCACAAGATCTATCAAAACTCGCGGGTGCGTAGCCGCAAGATCACCAATGCCGAGCACGCCGCCCTGGTGGCGAGCTTCCCGCTGGTCTGCCATCCCGGCGACGAGTTCAACTACAGTCGCTCGACCGACATCCTCGGGCGCATTATCGAGGTCGTCAGCGGCAAGTCGCTCGGCACGTACCTCACCGAGCGCATTCTCGCGCCGTTGCAGATGGCCGAGACCGGTTTCTCGACAGCGGAGGCCAATGCCAACAGGCTCGCCGAACCGTTCGCGGCCGATCCCTGGACCGGCGACAAGGTCGCGCTGTTCAACATGCTCGAGCAGCCAATCATGGAGTCCGGCGGCGGCGGCCTCGTCTCCACCACCATGGACTATGCTCGCTTCGCGCTGATGCTGCGCAATGGCGGCACGGTCGACGGCAACAGGATCATCGGCCGCAAGACGCTGGAGCTGATGGCCTCCGATCATCTCGGCCCGAATGTGCAGACCAATGGCACGCTGCTGTCGCCTGGCCATGGTTTCGGCCTCGGCTTCGCGGTGCGGCGCGAAGCCGGCATCGCGCCCTTCCCCGGCAGCGTTGGCCAGTTTTTCTGGAGCGGCATTGCGGGGACGTTCTTCTGGATCGATCCGAAGGAGGATCTGTTCGTCGTATTCATGAGCCAGGGCCCGGGACAGCGCGATTTTACGCGGACGCTGGTGCGGGATCTGGTGTACGCGGCGGTGGATTGAAGCGGCGCCGCTATGCGCGGCGCTGCATCACATTTTCGCTGTCATGCCCCGGCTTGACCGGGGCATCCAGGGGGGATTCAAACGGTCGTCGCAACACCAGTTACTTTCACTCATAACAGAAGATCGTCAAGCGCCTCTGCCGGCGTTTTCCAGCCTAGTGTCTTCCGCGGTCGGGCATTGAGGGCCGCTGCCACAGCGGATATCTCCTCGGCGCTGTGGATGCTCAGGTCCGTGCCTTTCGGGAAGTACTGCCGCAGCAGCCCGTTGGTGTTCTCGTTAGTGCCGCGCTGCCATGGGCTTTGCGGGTCGCAGAAGTAGACCTGGATACCCGCATCGATCTTGAGACGATCGTGCTTAGCCATTTCGGCTCCCTGATCCCATGTTAGCGAACGGCGCAGCTCTTCGGGCAAAGTGATCATGGTGCGCGTGATCGCGTCGCGCACGGCTTCGGCCCCATGTCCCGCAAGGGCTGGCCCGTTCTTCGCGCGCGGAGCTTCGCCATGCCCCGCCAACCGTGGAAGGTGCAAGAGCATCGTAAAGCGCGTCGTGCGCTCGACCAGCGTGCCGATGGCCGAGCTGCCAAGACCGAGGATAAGGTCCCCCTCCCAATGTCCCGGCACTGCTCGATCGGCAGCTTCAGCAGGGCGCTCACTGATCATGATCTCCGGCGAGACAAAGCCCTTGCCTCGCCTGCGTACGCGCGCTCTGGGCATCCGTAACACACGCCCTGTTCGCAAGCAGGCCGTCAGCTCGCGGCGTAGCGCGCCACGGCCCTGAACGAAGAGGGCTTGATAGGTAGCTTCGTGGCTGATGCGCATCGTCTTGTCGTCCGGGAAGTCGATCGGCAAGCGTCGGGCAATCTGCTCAGGGCTCCAGGCTTTGGCCCATCGCCGATCCTTGCGCTGGCCATGCCGCCGCCCCTTCCACGGAACGGCGGGACCAGGAACGGGAGCGCCGGTCGGGGCTACGACGCCGCCAGCAAGTCTTTCCTCCACATAAGTGCGCAAGGTTGCATTGAGCGCAAGCTTGGTCGGCTTAGGCCGGCGGGCGGATCGATCCGCATGCCATTGGGCAGTTATTGCCCGATACCCCAACCCGCCGCCGCGAGTGGCCGCGTTGCGCCGCAGTTCACGGGAGACTGTGGAAGCAGCCCGCCCCAGGCGACGTCCAATCTCCTGTATGGAATGGCCCTGCACCTTGAGAAGTGCGATCTCCTCGCGCTCATTCAACGAGAGATACCGCCCGGAGAGAGCCTTTGCCGAAGATCTGAACATCGCTGGTGGGATGCCGCCCGCCTTTCGGAATAATCTGCTTCCGACAGGTTGTGACAATCCGGCTTCGAGTGCAGCATCTTCGCTGCTTAACCCAGCGGCAATCGCCCGCCAAAATTTATTCTGTTCATCGCGCCCGGCAATAGAGGGCCGTCCCGGCGACGGCAATGGGGCTCGTCCTGACCGCGCCGATCTGCGCCTTACAACGTTCATCGCAACCTCCAAACTCCTGGTGTTGCGACGACCGTTTGAACCCGCCCAGTACTCCGGGGCGGATGTGGTGAGAGCGAGCTCTCCAACGAAAGGCCGCGGAGTACTGGATCGCCCGCCTTCGCGGGCGATGACACCTATTGGGGCCTCAACTGATCGTCGCGCCGCCGTCGATCACCATGGTCTGGCCTGTCATGAAGTCGCCGGCCTTCGAGCCCAGGAACACCGCGGCGCCCGCGATCTCGTCGGGGATCCCGATGCGCAGCAGCGGCGAACGCGCAGTCGAGGCTTTCAAATTCTCCGGATTGTCCCACAACGCTTTCGCGAAATCGGTCTTGATCAGGCCAGGCGCGATGCAGTTCACGCGGATGTTGTGCGGGCCGTATTCGCAGGCCAAATTGCGCGCGAGCTGCATGTCAGCGGCCTTCGAGATCGCGTAGGCACCGAGGATGGTCGAGCCTTTCAGGCCGCCAATCGAGGAGACGATGATGATCGAGCCATCCTTGCGCTCGATCATCTGCGGCACCACCATCGAGATCAGCCAGTTGTTGGCCACGATGTTGTTGTCCAGGATCTTTCTGAACTGATCGTCGGAGATGCCGGCGAGCGGACCGTAATACGGGTTCGACGCGGCGTTGCAGACCAGCACGTCGATCTTGCCGAAGGCGCGGTTGCTCTCGTCGATGAGGTTCTGCAGATTTTCCTTCGACGAGATGTTGGCGGCGATCGCAACCGCCGTGCCCTTGCCGAACTTGTCGTTGATGCTCTTGGCGACCTGGTCGCAAACGTCGGCCTTGCGCGAGGAGATCACCACCTTGGCGCCGTGCTCGGCCATGCGCTCGGCGATCGCAAGCCCAATGCCGCGCGTCGAACCAGTGATGACGGCGACTTTCCCCTTCATGTCGAACAAGGTCATGTTTCTCTCCCAGAGTACGTTTTGATTGCTTGAAGCTTACGCCGCGTCCGCGCCACCGGGCAATTGCTCAGGCGAGCTTCTTGACTTCCGGTCCCGCGGGTTGATGCATCGCCGCATGCGCATCGTCCGCGATCCACGGCTGCTGGTTCACCATCGGCAGCCGCCAGACATTGCGTTCGGGGCTTGCGAAATAGTCGAGCCGCGTCACCGAGCAATTGTCGATATCGAACGCGAGCCCTCGCTCCGGCTGATTGTCGAGCGCCAGCCCCAGCGCCGCCTTGATGGTGCCGCCATGTGCGACCGCGATCACGTCCTGCCCGGCGGCCTCATTGTTGATCCGCTCGATGGTGCGGCGGGTGCGGTTGTAGAGGTCCATGAAGCTTTCGCCGCCGGGTGCAGGCTCGTTGATGTCGGCAAACCAGCTCGAGCCGACGGGACGGCTGGCGATGAACTCGGCGCGGTTCATGCCCTGCCAGCGACCGAGATTCTGTTCGGCGAGGTCCGCCTCCCATTTCATCGATGCAGGCCTCGGGAATCCGGCCGCCCAGATCGCTTCGGCGGTCTGATGGGTGCGCATCAGATTGCTCGAATACCAGACCGCCTTGCGTGGCAGCACCTTGGCAACAGCATTGAAGACGTAGGTATCGCTGGTGTCGCAGGCGAGATCGGACTGACCGTAGATGTTGCCACCGTCATTGCGCACGGGCGCGTGACGGACCCACCACCAGCGTGTCGTGACCACTTTGGGTTTGTCTGCACCTGCCATCGAAACCCTTCCATCCCGTCTGATGTCGCTGTACGTCAGTAGCGAACGTGTCTCAAGACACTTTACCGTTTGAAATCTTGTTTGAAATTCCGTCGCGCGGCAAGCGTCGCGCGCGAACCAAAGGGAGAAACCGCATGGGCCGTCTGCAAGGCAAATCCGTCATCATCACCGGTGCCGGCAGCGGCATCGGCCGCGCGGCCGCGCTGCTGTTCACCAGGGAAGGCGCCAAGCTGATCGCGGTCGATCGCAGCGAGGCGGTGAAGGAGACGGTCGAGGAGGTGAAGAAGGCCGGCGGTGTCGCGGAAGCCATGATGGCGGATGCGGGCTCCGAAAAGGACGTCATGGCCGTGATCGACAAGGCGGTGAAGACGCACGGCCGGCTCGACGTGATCTGGGCCAATGCCGGCGTCTCCGGCGGACTCGTTCCGCTCGGCGAGCAGACCGTCGAGCAATGGCAGGAAGTCTTGCGCATCAACCTGATCGGGCCGTTTCTCGCGGTGAAGCATGCCATGCCGCACATGGTGAAGCAGCAGTCCGGCGCGATCGTGCTCACCGCGTCCGTCGCGGGCCTCAAGGCCGGCGCCAGCGGACATCCCTATGCCGCGAGCAAGGCCGGCGTCATCTCCCTGGTGCAGACCACCGCCTATTCGCTCACCGGTACCGGTGTGCGCATCAACGCGGTGTGCCCGGGCCTGATCGAGACCGGCATGACCAAGCCGATCTTCGACCGCGCCAAGGAGCGCGGCACCGCCGACAAGATCGGCCAGCTCAATCCGCTCAAGCGCCCCGGCCAGCCGCACGAGCTCGCCGCGATGGGACTGTTCTTGGCCAGCGACGAGGCGTCGTACGTCAATGGCCAGGCCTTCCCGGTGGACGGCGGACTGACGGCGTCGATGCCGTATACGGGGAAGCCGGTTTAGTTCACGCACTCTCGCGTCCCGGACGCGCTGCAGCTTTCTCACGCTGCTGCGCTGCGTCCGGGGCACGAGACAGAAGTTTTGGCGCGCAACTGCTTCAGCATCGTCATTGCGAGCACAGCGAAGCAATCCAGAGTCTTTCCGCGGCGTCAGCCTGGATTGCTTCGCTGTGCTCGCAATGACGGAGTCTGTGGGTGGCAGGGTCGCGCTTCCATTCGCATTCCCGTTCGCAGACACACCTTCGCCCTCTCGCGGCTTGTTCGCCCGAGCTTTGCTTGGTCGCCTCACCCTCGAATGAAAGAGGGCGCAGGGAAGACCGGGCGCCGGCTGGCACCCGCGGTCCACTGTGCGAAGTTGCAGTAAAAAATCTGCACAGCGGCATACAGGTGAAGCCAAAACGTCCGGCCTTCCCTGCGCAGCGGTTTTACGGCTTATGCCGTGCTCTCCCCGGGGAGCGATGCACTATTGCCCCCGTCGCCTCATGGATGGCTGATGCGCGAACCCGGTCGGGCCGCCACATCACCACAAGACTTGACGCACAGACCCCGGGCGTCAGGACGACACGGTTTTGCCGTACGCTGTCAGCACCGGTCGTGTGCGCGACGCCTTCGCTCACGGTTGCCCGCCCTGCGAAACCATTCGCGCCGGTGTGGCCCAGCGTCCGCCGCTGTCCGGCCCGCGTTCGTGACGATCGCGATACGCCCCTCTTCCTTGGGCCGGGTTGCGGCGACACATACGTGATTTCCGAATTTCGGTAAAGTGGAATATTTTCGACGGCGCGGGTTGACCGGCAATTGGGGTGTTTTGCCCGTCGCTCAACGCAAGGGCTTGTAGCCCGGATGAGCGAAGCGACATCCGGGATTCCGACCACGAGCTGCCCCGGGTATCGCTTCGCTCACCCGGGCTACCGGTCTGTGTTGATTTGCTCTACCAGAGGCGACGTTGGTATGGTTCGTGCAAGCACTTCAGCTTCCATCCCCCTGACAAGAACGTGACAATGCCAAGCTCAAGACCCGACCGTATTCGCAAGCTGCTCGCCGACCTCGTCGGCTTCGACACGATCAGCGATCGCTCCAACCTGCCCCTGATCGCGCATATCGAGAGCTACCTCGCCGCACACGGCGTCAAGAGTGAGCGCATCGTCGACGAGACCGGACAGAAAGCCGCGCTATGGGTCACCATTGGACCCGAGGACCGCCCCGGCCTGGTGCTGTCGGGACATACCGACGTGGTGCCTGTGGTCGGCCAGGACTGGAGCCACGATCCCTTCAAGCTGATCGAGCGCGACGGCAAGCTTTACGGCCGCGGCACCACCGACATGAAGGGATTCGTCGCGGTGTGCCTTGCCATGGTGCCGGAGATGCTGGAGGCGAAGCTTGCAACGCCGATTCATCTCGCCATCTCCTATGACGAGGAGATCGGTTGCGTCGGCGTGCGGCCGATGCTGCGCGAGGTCGCGAAGAAACGGATCAAGCCGCTCGGCGCCTTCATCGGCGAGCCGACCGAGATGAAGGTCATCATCGGCCACAAGGGCAAGCACGGCGTGCGCGCCACGTTCCAGGGCCTCGCCCGCCACTCCTCGATCGCGCCCGAGGGCGTCAACGCGATCGAATACGCCGCCGAGCTGATCGTCGAAATCCGCCGCCGCGCGTTGCAACTCGCAAGCACGAAAGCAACGAACAGCCTCTACGATGTCCCGCACTCGACGCTGCTCACCAGCATCGTGCATGGCGGCGCCGCGCTCAACATCGTGCCCGATACCTGCACGGTGGATTTCGAATGCCGCGGCATCGGCATAACCGAATCCAGGGAGGTGACGGATGCGATCGTCGCCTGGGCCAAGACCGAGATCGAGCCGGCGATGAGGGCGCGACACCCGGAGTGCGGCATCGACTTCGAAGAGATCCTCGATTATCCCGCCCTCGACACCGCCGCCGACGCCACCATCGTCACGCTGGCCAAGAGCCTCGCGGGGCGCAACGACCACGCCAAGGTCGCCTTCGGTACCGAGGCGAGCCTGTTCGCCAGCATGGCCGATATCCCGTCAGTGGTGATCGGCCCCGGCTCGATCGCGCAGGCGCACACGCCGGACGAGTTCGTGGAAATGGCGGAGCTGGAGAAATGCGCAGGCTTCGTGGAGAAGCTGATCGCGCATTGCGTGAAGGGGTGAGGTGTTTCCGCGTCATTGCGAGGAGCTCTTGCGACGAAGCAATCCAGACTGCCACCGTGCGAAGATTCTGGATTGCTTCGCTTCGCTCGCAATGACGAGCGTCTGGAGACACCCGTAGTCCGCATGAGCATAGCGGCGACATGCGGGGCCGCTGTCCCGGATATCGCTGCGCTCATCCGGGCTAGAATGAGCGGTGCGCCTCATCGCTCCTGCAAAGCCAGCCGCACGCCGACGGCGCAGTAGATGGTCCCGACCACCTTGCCCTGCCATTTCACGACGGCTGGATGGCGGCGTAGCAAATTGCCGAGACGGCCGGCGCCGACGGCGAACACCACCGTGCTAAGGAGGCCGAGCAACACGAACACAGCGCCGAGCAGCGCGAGCTGCAGCGTCGTCGAACCATGCTCGGGCCGGACGAACTGCGGCAGGAACGCGAGGAAGAACAGCGCGGTCTTCGGATTCAGCACCTCGGTCAGCACGGCCTGCCGGAATGCCCGTACTGCGCTGATCGCGGGCGCGCCGCCATTCACCTCGAGCGGCGTCTTGTCGAGCATGGCGCGAATGCCGAGATAGATCAGAAAGCCCGCGCCCGCGTATTTGACGACGCTGAACAGGAGCGCCGACGTTGCGATGATCGCAGAGAGGCCGACGATCGCCATGGTGGTGTGGACCACGTCACCGGCCGCAATTCCCGCGCCCGTCGCGATGCCGACCCTGGTCCCCGAGCTCGCGGCGCGCGCCATGGTGAGGAGTGTCGCCGGTCCGGGAATGAAGACGAAGCCGAGGACGATGAGGATGTAGGTGATGAGGGTGGTGTGATCGATCATGCGGGCATCTCTCTCGTCATTCTGTCCCGTGTCCAGACACGAGAGGAACGCAAGCAAAGGCGCGGCCGTCAGCCGCGCCTTCGGATTCCTTAAACCGCGCCCGCCTTCTGCGCGTACTCCCAAGACGCCTTCGACAGCGGAACGGTGCGCTTGGCTGACTCCAGCGCCTTGGCATTCGCCGCGGTGCCGTCGCGGACCCGGCCGGCGATGCCTTGCGTGATGCCGGCGAGACGGAACAGGTTGTAGGCGAAATACCAGTTGAGGTCAGGCACCGTCATCTTGGTGACGTTGCAATAGATCTGCGCGGCCTCCTCCACGCTCGGGATGTTGAGCGCCCTGAGATCGGCGCCGTCCAGGCCGGGCATGACCCACTGCATCAGCAGATAGGTGAAGTCGGCCATGGGATCGCCGAGCGTCGACAATTCCCAATCCAGCACGGCCTGCACGCGTGGTTCCGTCGCGTGGAAAATCATGTTGTCGAGGCGATAGTCGCCGTGGACGATCGAGACGCGCGCCTGCTCCGGCACGGTCTTCGGCAACCATTCGGCGACCTTCTCGAACTCCGGAATGGTCTGGGTCTCGGACGCGCGGTACTGCTTGGTCCAGCGGTCGATCTGCCGGGCAAAGTAGTTGCCGGGTTTGCCGAAGTCGCCAAGACCGATCGCGACGGGATCGAACATGTGGAGTTTTGCCAGCGTCTCGATCTTGCTGGTGAAGATCTTTCGACGATCATCCCGCGTCTGGCTCGGCAGCGTCGGATCCCAGAACACCCGGCCGTCTTCCATCGACATGATGTAGAAGGCCGAACCGATGATGCTGTCGTCCTGGCACAGCGCATAGGCCTTCGCGACCGGAAAGCCCTGCTTTCCCAGCGCCGCGATCACGCGATATTCGCGATCGACCGCGTGCGCCGACGGCAACAATTTGCCGAACGGTTTTCGGCGCATCACATAGGAGCGGTTCGGCGTGTCGAGCCGATAGGTCGGGTTGGACTGGCCGCCCTTGAACTGGAGCACGACCAGCGGTCCCTCATAACCCTCGACGTTCTCGCGCAGCCAGGCTTCGAGCCGCATCTCGTCGATGCGATGACGCTCCTCGACCGGTTTGGTGCCCGAGAACTCTTCGTCTTTCCTGACGCCGTCAGCCACGATGACGCTCCCTCTTCAGTCCGAACATGATCCTAATCGGTAACCCCCAGCGCACTTGCGTCAAGCGGTCATCCGATCACGGATCATGCCCTGTCGTTTCTTCAAATCGGGAGCGCCAGCGTGCTCTCCCGCTTAATGACTGGAAGAGTTTGCATACTTCCGAACCTCGAGCCTGGCAATGGCGCGATTGTGCACCTCGTCCGGGCCGTCGGCGAGACGGAGCGTGCGGATGTGGGCATAGTCCTTGGCGAGGCCGGCTTCGTCCGAGACGCCTGCACCGCCGAACGCCTGAATCGCCTCGTCGATGATCTTCAGCGCCATGTTGGGGGCTGCGACCTTGATCATGGCGATCTCGGCCTGAGCGGTCTTGTTGCCGACCTTGTCCATCATGTCGGCGGCCTTGAGGCACAACAGCCGCGTCATCTCGATGTTGGTGCGGGCCTCGCCGATGCGCTGCTCCCACACCGAATGCTCGACGATCCGCTTGCCGAAGGCGGTGCGCGAGGTGAGCCGCTTCACCATTTTCTCCAGCGCCTCCTCGGCCTTGCCGATGGTGCGCATGCAGTGATGGATGCGGCCGGGACCGAGACGGCCCTGCGCGATCTCGAAGCCGCGGCCTTCGCCGAGCAGGATGTTCTCCTTCGGCACCCGCACGTTCTCGAGCAGCACCTGGGCGTGGCCGTGCGGCGCGTCGTCGAAGCCGAACACGGGCAACATCTTCTCGACCCTGATGCCGGGGGTGTCGAGCGGAACCAGGATCTGCGACTGCTGCTGGTGTTTGGCCGCTTTGAAGTCCGTCTTGCCCATCAGGATCGCGATCTTGCAGCGGGGATCGCCGACGCCGGACGACCACCATTTGCGGCCGTTGATGACGTAATGGTCGCCGTCCTTCACGATGCTGGTTTCGATGTTGGTGGCATCGGACGAGGCCACGGCCGGCTCCGTCATGAGAAAGGCGGAGCGGATTTCGCCGTCCATCAGCGGACGCAGCCATTTGCGCTTCTGCTCCTTGGAGCCGTAGCGCATGAACACTTCCATGTTGCCGGTGTCGGGCGCGGAACAATTGAAGACTTCCGAAGCCCAGGAGATGTGGCCCATCTGCTCGGAGAGCAGCGCGTATTCGAGATTGGTCAGTCCCGCGCCGCGGAATTCGTCGTCCTCATGCTCGTTGGGCGGCATGAACATGTTCCAGAGGCCTTCGGCTTTCGCCTTCTTCTTGAGATCCTCGAGCACCGGGATCACCTTCCAGCGTTCGCCGCTGCGATCCTGCTCATCATAGACCGGCACCGCCGGGCGCACGTGCTTGGCCATGAAGGACTGCACGCGGTCGAGCCATTCCTTCTGCTTCGGCGACAGATCGAAATCCATGGGACGCTCCTCGTCTTTGCCAACTCGTTTGGCGAACTTGTTTTGCGCCGGACTGTCCACCCGCATTGTGCGACCCGCAAGTGCGAATGCGCGGCTTGCGGATGCTCCGGAACCCATTCGCGCGTTTGCGAACGAGTCCCGATTGCGGATTGACTTTCCCGGTCTTCAAACGATAGTTTCATACAACTGTTTGAATTGCAACTCCCTCCCCGAGGGGCTCCCATGGCCAGCGATCATACCCGGACTGCCATTCTCGCCGCTGCCGAACGGCTCTATGCCGATCGCGGGTTCGGCGACGTGACGTTGCGCGACATCGTCGCTGAGGCCAATGTCAACCTCGCGGCGGTGAACTATCATTTCGGCTCGAAGGACGAGTTGATCGCGGAGCTGTTCGTGACACGCTCGATCGCCACCAATCGCGAGCGTCTGCGCGAATTGAAGGCGGCGGAAGAACAAGGCGGCGGCCGCGCGCCGATCGAGGTAATCCTGCATGCCTTGGTCGGCCCGACGCTGCGCGGCTGCCTCGGTCCCGAGAACCAGCGCTCGAGCGCGGCGCGCTTCATGATCCGCGCTTCGATCGAATCCGTGCCGCCGATCCGCCGCATCAAGAATCGCGAGATCGACCATTTGCGCAAATTCGCCGGCGCGATGCGAAGGTCCCTGCCCGACCGCAGCGACGTCGATATTTACTGGGGCCTGAACTTCGCGCTCGCCATGGCGCACCACACCATCCGCGAGAGCGAGCGGCTGACGAAACTGTCGGAGGGCAAATGCGACCTCGACGATGTCGAGGACGTGGTCGCGCGCGTCGTCAGCGTGGCGACGATGGCGCTGACGGCGGGACGGACGGAGGCGAAGGCGCCGTCAAAAGTGGCGGCGCGCTAACCTTCACATCATCGCGATGCAGTCGATCTCGACGTCGAAGGGGCCGAACCATTCCGGCGTACAGACGAAGATCCGCGCCGGCGGATCGTGCGGGAAATAGCGCGCATAGACGTTGTTGAACGCGGCGAAGTGCTTGGTCGAGGTGCAGTAGACGTTGCACTTCATGACGTTGTCGAGGCTCGCGCCCGCCGTCTCAAGGCACAGCTTCATCTGCTCCATGATCAGCTCGCTCTGCCGTTCGATCGGCACGTCCGCGATCTCGCCCGTCTCGGGGTCGAATGGCGGCAGGCCGGCGACGAAGATCATGTTGCCGGCGCGCGTGACCGGCGAGACCGGCGCCTGCCGACGATCGAGGAAAGTCGAGATCGGTTCGACGCGGAGCGCTTCGCGTTTCATTTCGAGATTCATGGGCGGCCACCTTCGGTCCAAGCGAGATGACGGCTTGCTACAGCATGTTGCAGCCGTCATGCTTCGCTTCTGATCGAAGTTTGGTCGCCGAGCCGCCTAGGCGTGCTGCGGCATCTCCTCGGCCTCTTCCTTGGCGAGCAGCAGCAGCATCTCGATGCCCATGTCGCCTTCCTGCGGCGAGCGGATGAACTTTATTTCGTCGGCGCTTTGCCGCAACGCGGCAATGATCGCGACGGCCTGGTTGGCCGTTGCCGCCTCGGTCGCCAGAATTGCCTTCTGGTTCTTGGCCTGAAACCCGATCGTGTAGGACATGCGTTCCCTCCCGGACTGAGTGGACCGATCGAATCTGAGTCGCGCGCAGAGCGGAAGCCTGTGTGAGTACGGACCGGAATTATCTGGGGATTGCCCGCAAGGTTCGCGCAAGGCCGCAGGAGCGTCATGTTGACGTCCGTTTTTATCCAGTGGCGATCAGGCCAAACCGCGCGCGCCGCTTCGCCGAAGCTAGATAATCCCCTGCTGCTTCAGCGTCTCGATCTTGCCGGCATCGTAGCGGAGCTTGCCGGCGAGCACCTCCTGGGTGTGCTCACCGAGCAGCGGCGGGGCGCGGTAATCCTTGATCGGGGTTTCCGAGAGCGTCAGCGCGTTGCGGATCAGCGAGAGATCGGGCTGGAAGGGATGATCGACCTTCACCCGCATGCCGCGCGACTGGACGTGCGGATCGGAAAACACCTGCTCGAAATTGTTGATCGGGCCGGAGGGCACGCCGGCCTCCTCCAATCTGTCCAGCCAATAGGCCACCGGCTGCTTCAGGAACAGGCCGGCGAAGATCGCCATGATCTCCTTGCCGTGCACGACGCGGTCGTTGTTCCTGACGAAACGCTTGTCGCTCGCGAGTTCGGGCGCGCCGAGCACGGCGCAGGTGCGCTGGAACTGGCCGTCATTGCCGACCACCAGCATCAGCTCGCCGTCGGTGCAGCGGAACACGCCGGCCGGCATGCCGCCATTGCCCCAAGTGCCGCGGCGCGGCGGCGTCTTGCCGTTGACGAGGTAGATCTGCAGCCAGTGCGACAACGACGCGATGACGGTGTCGAACAGGCAGACGTCGATATGCTGCCCCACGCCATCATTGGCGTCGCGATGATAGAGCGCCGAGAGAATCCCGATCGAGGTGTTCATGCCGGTCATGTAGTCGACGATCGACGGGCCGACCTTCATCGGGCCCTCGCCGGGCTCGCCGTCGATATGGCCGGTGACGCTCATCAGGCCGCCCATCGCCTGCAGGATGGCGTCGTAGCCGGCGCGCGGCGCATAGGGGCCGGTCTGGCCGAAGCCGGTCACCGAGCAGTAGATAATGCCGGGATTGATCGCCTTGATGGTCTCGTAGTCGAGGCCGTAGCGCTTGAGATCGCCGACCTTGTAGTTCTCCATGAAGACGTCGACATCCTTGGCGAGCTCGCGGATAATCGCCTGCCCCTCGGGCTTGGCGATGTTGACCGTGACCGACTTCTTGTTGCGGTTGGCGCAGAGGTAGAATGAATTGTTGTTGTTGGCTTTGCCGTCGGGGTCGGTCAGATAAGGCGGGCCGAAGGCGCGCGCGTCGTCACCGGTGCCCGGCCGCTCGATCTTGATCACCTCCGCGCCCAAATCGCCCAGCATCTGGGCCGACAGGGGCCCGGCAAGCACGCGGGTGAGGTCAAGGATCTTGATGCCTGAGAGCGGCAGGGCCGACATGTCGAATTCCTCCGGGAACTGGATCTTGGCGCGGCGGCGAGATCGCGGGACGCGCTCCCTGCGGATACACTATTTTGGCGGTCCGAGCACTGCACTGTGGGCATACGGCCATCCCCCAGCCCGCCCGGCGCAGGTCACCGCGCGGTGAATTTCCGCATGGCGAATATTCTCAGGTTGCAGCCGCTGCAGCCACCTGCGGCCGGCGGCGGCCGAGCAGGACCAGGATCAGCACCGTGGCGCAGGAGCAGACGAAGGTGAGACCGAGCGCGCCGCGGCTGCCGAACTGGGTGAGCAGGCCGACAAGGAGCGGCGGCGAGACCGCGGAGGCGAGATTGAGCGGCAACGCGATCATCGACATCGCCTTGGCGAACTCGGTCTGATCGTAGAACACGAGCGGGATCGTTGCCCGCGCCACCGCCATCGCGCCGCTGCCGGCGCCGTAGAGCAGGATGAAGGCCGCAACCGCCCAGGTCGCGCCCTCGCTCGTCATCAGCAGCAGCATGGCGATCGGCAGCGCCGTGCCGGCGACGAGCCCGGTCGTGATTCCATCCCACCGCCCTCCGCCGAGAAAATCGAGTCCGCGGGCGCTGACCTGGATCACGCCCAGCATCGAGCCAAACGCAAGCGCCTGCGCCGGGGGAAGCCCCTCCGCCCGGAGCAACTCGATCATGATGGCGCCGATGCCAAAATTGACGAAGGCATTCAGCGTGATCGCGGCAACGACGAGGCTGAAGGTGCTCCTGGGAATCGCAGGCGGCGGCGAAGATTTCACCGGCTCGCCGCCACGATCACCGACGATTTTCCGGCGCGGTGCAAAGAATGCATAGAGCGGAAGGTTGATGACGACCATCATGGCTGCATAGACGAGGCACGTCCCGCGCCAGCCGAGCAAACCGCTGAGGAACGACGTCGTCGGCCAGAAGATGCTGCTCGAAAGGCCCGTCACCAGCATCAGCGCGCCGATGGCATTCTTGGCCTGCCGCCCGGCGACCTCGTTCAGCATGATATAGGCGCCGGTCGAAAGCGTGGCGCTGCCGGCGATGCCAAGGACGATCCAGGCCGCGAAATACAGCATCGGCTCGCGCGCGAGGGACAGCAGGATGAAGCCCGGCACGGTGAGGACCGTGCCTGAGATCATGACCTTTCGTGCGCCGTGCCGCGCAAACGACCTGGCGAGCCAGGGCGCGCATAGCCCCATCGACACATAGAGGACGGACGTCCCGGCGAACACCGCCGGCAGGCTCATGCCGAGATCGGCCGCGAGATCGCGTCCGACGATGGCGGGAAGACCTATCGTACCCCACCCGACAAGCTGGGAGACCGCAAGCACCAGCAGGACCCCGATGAGCCTGCTGTCAGATTTCAAGAACCGCATTCCAATCGTCGCCTGCCCGGCAGGCGCCGATCACGCCTGTGACACCTGTCTTACCCCCGGACTTAGCGCAGGGAAACGCCGGCCGTCGAATGGCAGCAGGCGGCCGGGAGCATGTCAGGTGGCGGCAGGAGCGCCCTACCCCGCGAGCCCGAGCAGGGATCGCGCCTCGGCCGCAGTCGCCACGCGCCGGCCGTGACGCGCGACAGCCTCACCGGCGACGGCCACGAGTTCCGCGTTGCTGGCCGCGAGGCGCGCCTTGTCGATCCTGATATTGTCCTCGAGGCCGGTGCGGACCGCATCGGCGCCCCGCGCGAGCGCCCAGCCCATGACCTCGGCCTGGTGGCGTCCGATCCCCGCTGCCGTCCATGTCGCCTCCGGGATCAGCCGCCTGAGCTCTCCCAGCAAGATGTCGAGGACATGCTCGTCCGCGGGCATGGCGTTCTTGACGCCCATGACGAACTGCACGTGCGGACGCTGGTCGATCAGCCCCGCCTCGATCAGGCGGCGGGCGCCATGCAGATGCGACAAATCGAAGATCTCGATTTCCGGCCGGATGCCATTCGCCTTCATCCCGGTGGCGAGGGTCTCCACCAGCGCGGCGCTGTTCTCGTAGACGATGGTCGGAAAGTTCACAGAACCGGTGGAGAGCGAGGCCATGTCCGGCTTCAGGTAGAGCGACGATCCGCGCGCCGAGGGATCGCGGCCCCGCCCTCCGGTCGAGAACTGAACGATCATGTCAGGACAGTGCTTCTTGATCCCCGCCTGCACCAGGGCGAAACGCTCGGGATCGGAGGACGGCGTCTCGTCATCGTTGCGAACATGGATATGGGCGAGCGTGGCACCGGCTTCGAAGGCCTGGTGCGTCGACTCGATCTGCTCGGGCGGCAGAATCGGGACCGCGGGATTGTCCTTCTTGCGCGGAACGGAGCCGGTGATTGCGACGGCAATGACGACGGGGTTCATTCTGCAACCTCATGATGATCGCGCTCGCGCGCGGAATCGAGCAGGCAGTTAGGTAACGCCTCGAACCCTGCCGCTGCAACGTCCTCGATCGCAGCGGCATGGCTTCCTTGCGTAACCGTCAGATCGGAATTGCGGCCGCACCGCTCGCCGCCTCCGCACGCTGCCGCTCATAGTCGGCCCGCGGCATCGGAACGGCATTGGGATTGCCGAGATCGTCGATCCTGATCCGATAGGTTTCCCGCGCGGTCAGGGCGGCCAGCGCGGCGATCACCGTGATAGCGAAGGCAATCGCCCCCACCGTCAGGGGAATGTTGGTCGAGCCGGGAGGCGCGACGGTCGCAAACAGGGCGGGCAGCAATGCGGTGATGGTGGTTCCGATGTTCTGCGATATCGCCATCGCCGAGACGCGGGTGCGGGTCGGAAACAGCTCCGGGTAAAAGCTCGGGAAGATCGCGTTGTAGCCCTGATAGACTACGCCCCACATCAAGAGCGACACCAATATTGCCAGCGGCACATTCCTGATGCTGATGGCATAGAGGTAGCCAAAGGCGAGCAAGCCAGAGAGAAGCGCGCCGACGATGATCGGGGGCTTGCGGCCGACCTTGTCGGAGAGATTGCCGACGAAGGGAATGACGAACACGGCCAGCATGTTTCCGAGCACGGGGATCCAGAGATAGACGTCCTTGGCAAAACCGATGCCGTAGGCCGGCTGCACCGCATAGGCCGCGCCGAAGATGGTCGCAACGACAGGAATGACATTCATCAGCGCCATGCAGATGACCCTGAGCATGTCGCGCCAACTCAGCTTGATCGCCTGAACGATGGGCGCGCGCGGCGTTTCTCCCCGCTCGCCCTCGCGGGCAAAAGCAGGGGTCTCGTCGACTTCGCGACGAATGATGTAGCCCGCGACGATGACGAAGAAGCTGAGCAGGAAGGGAATCCGCCAGCCCCAGCTGTTGAAGGCCTCGGTCGGCATATAGGCCGCCAACGGCAGGAAGATTGCTGCGGCGAGGATCTGTCCGGCCTGCACCCCCTGAAGGGCGAAGCTGGCATAGAAGCCCCGCCGGCCGAACGGCGCGTGCTCCAGGATCATCGAGCTTGCGCCCGAGATTTCGCCGGCCACGGCAAATCCCTGCACGAGGCGCAGAATGACGAGCAGGATTGGCGCCAGGATGCCAACCTGCTGGTAGGTCGGCAGGATACCCACGGCCATCGTCGAGATGCCCATCAAGAACATGCAGACGATGAGAACCGTCTTGCGGCCATGGGTGTCGCCCCAGTGCCCGAGGACAAACGCGCCAATCGGCCGGGCCACATACCCGACGCCATAGGTCGCCAACGAGGCGACGATCGCGACGGTGGGATTCTCCGACGGGAAGAAGATTTGCGGGAAGATCAGTGACGCGGCGGTCGCGTAGATGAAGAAGTCATAATATTCGAGAGCCGACCCGATCCAGCCGCTGGCAGCGGCTTTCCTGGACTGACTCATCTGATGGATCGCGGTCATCTCAAGATTCCTCCCTTGGGTTTTGCTGACGTCCCGTTGACGGGCTTCGCTCAAAATTGGGCAGCACTCTCCGGCCGCTCTGCGGAGTTTCGCGAGCGCTTGTCATTGCCGATGGGTGTCTGCTTGGTGGCGACGATAAGCTTTCGCCGGGCTAACACAATTACCCAGTTATTCGACAAACCTAACATGATGTTATTTGCGCGCGAGAGCCCACGTCCCGGCGAACACCGCCGGCAGGCTCATGCCGAGATCAACCGCGAGATCGCGTCCGGCGATGGCGGGGTGGGAGGTGGTTGACATTGGACCATTGCATGGTCCATTTTATGAAAATTGAGGAAGGACAATGAGATGCGGGTCTCCGTTACCGACGCAAAAGGACAATTGACCGATCTTGTCCGCCGCGCAGAGGCCGGCGACGAGGTGATCCTGACGCGACATGGGCATCCCGCGGTGCGGCTCGTCCCGGTCAAGCTTCCGCCGGACCGCGCCACCCGCCGGACCGCGCTTGATGCGGCGCGAAGGACCGGCGGGGCCAAAGCTATTCCCGGACCGAGCGCCGCGCGCAGTCAGGACTTTCTTTTCGGCGATGACGGACTGCCGGAATGATCGCAGTCGATACCTCCGCACTGATGGCGATCGTGCTCGACGAACCGCAAGCCGATGCTTGCATCACCGCACTGGACACCGCCGACGAAATCCTGATCTCGGCGGCCTCCGTTGCAGAAAGCCTGATCGTCGCGGCACGGCGGGGCGTCGACGAAGAGATGAACAAGCTGATTAACGATCTCGGTTTGAACGTGATCTCGGTGACCCAAGCTTCGGCCGAACGCGTGGCGCAAATCTACTCGCGTTGGGGCAAAGGCATTCGTCCTGCCGGTCTCAACTTTGGTGACTGCTTCGCCTACGATGTCGCCAAGGAGCATGGCTGCGCACTTCTTTATGTCGGCGACGACTTTGCCAAGACGGATATCGTTGCGGCGGCGTAAGTCGACGGCCGGGCGGCGACTTACCGGCCGAACAGAAAAGCCGCGGGGCAGCCGTCAGGCTGTATGGCCGGGATCGACGTGCTTCGGCGTTTTCTTGTCGCGTTGGGGTGTCATCTTGGCCGGATCCGGCGCACCCGGCACGCCGCGCGGCCCGAGCTGGTCTCGCTGAATGTCGTCTTCAGAGCGGGAGGGTTCAATGCCGTTCGGCTCCCGGGGCTTGGTCATCGCAGCCTCCTGAAGTGTTCTGCTCGGAGTGTCCCATCAAATTCCCAGCGCGTTCTCGCCGGCTTCCCGGCCGGGCACGCTGACATGGACTTCGTGTCCCTCGCGAAGCGCCAGCGAGGCGGCAGCCACCGCCGATTCGAAGGCCGCTTCCTTGGTGGAGTATCTGTTCTTGACGTCGCCGTCATGCAGCACGCCCCATTCGTCCTGCACCGGCACGATCGTGTATTGAGCAAGGCCCATGGTGTAACTCCTCGAGATCTATCTATCGCTGCGTGAGCTGCGGGTGCGCCGCCGTCACGCGCCACACCGTGTTGCCGCTGTCATCGGCGACCAGCAGCGCGCCGGTCTTGTCGATGGCGACGCCGACGGGCCGCCCGCGCGCCTGGTTGTCGCTGTTGAGGAAGCCGGTGACGACGTCCTGCGGCGGACCGCTCGGCCTGCCATCCGTGAATGGCACGAACACCACCTTGTAGCCGTTCAAGACCTGCCTGTTCCAACTGCCGTGCTCGCCGACGAAGGCGCCGCCGCGATAGGCCGCCGGCAAACTCGCGCTTGTGTTGAAGGCCATGCCGAGCGGCGCGACATGCGAGCTCAGCGCATAGTCCGGCACGATCGCCTTGGCGACGAGATCAGGACGCTCCGGCTTGACGCGAGGATCGACGTGCTGGCCGTAATAGCTGTAGGGCCAGCCATAGAAGCCGCCGTCCCTCACCGACGTCATGTAGTCCGGCACGAGATCGGGACCGAGTTCGTCGCGCTCGTTCACCACCGTCCACAGCGTCCCGGTCTGCGGCTCGAAGCTGAGGCCGTTGGGATTGCGCAAGCCGCTCGCGAAGATGCGCCAGCGGCCGCTGGCACGGTCGATCTCGAGGATCGCGGCGCGATTGTGCTCGGCCTCCATGCCGTTCTCGGTGATGTTGCTGTTGGAGCCGACGCCGGCATAGAGCTTTGAACCGTCGGGGCTCGCGACCAGGCTCTTGGTCCAGTGATGATCGATCGGTCCGCCCGGCAGCGGCGTCAGCACCGTGCCCGGCGCGGTGATCTTCGTATCACCCTCCGTGTAGGGATATCTGACGATCGCATCGGTGTTGGCGACATAGAGATCGTTGCCGACCAGCGCGACGCCGAACGGCGAGTTGAGATGGTCGAGGAAGACGCTCTGCACGTCCGGCACGCCGTCGCCGTTGCTGTCGCGCAGCAGCGTGATGCGGTTGCTCGCGCCGGTGTCGCCGCCTGATGTCGCCCAGGACTCGATGTATCCCATCACGATTTCCTTGGGCCGCTTGATCGGAGCGCCCTTCGGCGCCTTGGATTCCACCACCAGCACGTCGCCGTTGGGCAGCACGTAGAGGAATCGGGGGTGCTGCAAGCCGGTCGCGAAGGCCTTGGCCTGCAAGCCCTGCGCGACGGCCGGGGTCTCGTCCTTTTTCCAGCCGACGATACGGGCGATGTGCATCGGCGGCAGCAGGTATTGCTGGATGTCGGGCAGCGTCGGGTTGGCGCCGGTTTGCGCCTTCGGATCGCCACTGCCGTCATTGCAGCCGGCGAGACACAGCAGCGAGGCACACAACAGCACCCGAACGATTGCGGAGTTCATCGCGCAACTCCTACACCGTGGCGATACACCATGGCCCAGCCGAGCCAGCCGGTGACCGACAGGATCAATACGGTGATGGCTGAAAGAATGAGCCCGGTCGGCCACACCGAGGTCCAGGCATCGCGCGTATGGATCAACGCATTGACGATCGCCAGGACCAACGCCACCGCGTTGCCGATCAGATGCGGCCAGGCCGGCGGTTGCGCCCGCACCAGACGGTTGCCGAGAAAATCGGTCAGGCCCGCGATCGCCGCCAGTACGCCGAAGATGACGCCGACGACCAGAAGCCAGGCGGAAAAATCCGCCCACATGATCTCGGCACTGACGACATAGGCAATATCGGTCAACAGCGCTCCGATGAAACAAGCGATCGGTATCGGCACCAGCATCGGATGAATCGGATGGCCCGCGATCTGCGCGGTCGAGCGCACACGCAAATTGTCTTGCACGGTTGGCCTCTCGTCAGATCGCCACCCCGCCCCGGTAGAAAACACCCGCTTTCCACGAAGGTTCCTGATGGTCGACCACGGCGCCGCTGTGCCTCAACAATGCTGCGGCGTGCGAGCACTTACCAGGAACCCCTTGCCGCTCCGAGCCTTGATCCCGGCATTGAGATGAACCTGCCCTTCAGGAGACCGCGGAGTGGACCAGCCTGGCGACGGCGCCTCCTTCAATCCAGCCTCAAAGCTCGACGGCGTCTCGCGGCGCCAGACGAAACAGATCGAATCCCAGAGCCGGCCTAGCGCAGCGCTGATCCATGAGACAATCCGCGCCGAGGGTGAGCAGGAACTGGAACGGCGATGGTGGGCCATCGTGCTGTCCGGCCTCGCCGCCGGCCTTTCGATGGGATTGTCCCTGATTGTCCAGGGCGAGTTTCACGCGCTGATTTCCGATGAGGCCACCCGACGGCTGGTGGCTCCGCTCGGCTACACGGTCGGTTTCCTGGTCGTGGTGCTGGGACGGCAGCAGCTCTTCACCGAGAACACCCTGACGCCGATGCTGCCGCTGTTGCACAACAGGGATCTCGGCACGCTTGGGAGCGTGATCAAGCTTTGGGGCCTGGTCCTCGCCTCCAACATCGCAGGAACCTGGGCCGTTGGATCCGTGCTCGCGCACACCAGCATCTTCGAACCCCGCATCGTGGGCGCCTTCGTCGATCTCAGCCGCCACACCATCGAGGGTACGTTCGCGACGACCCTTGTCCGGGCGATCTTTGCCGGCTGGCTGATCGCCTTGATGGCGTGGCTACTGCCTGCCGTGAAGGGATCGCGCCCGCACCTCGTCGTCGTGATGACCTATGTGGTCGCGCTCGGCCAGTTCGCGCACATCATCGCGGGCTCGGTCGAGTGCGCCTTCCTGGTGCAGAGCGGCCTGGCGTCGCTCTCGCAATATGCCTCGGACTTCTTCGTACCGACACTCCTCGGCAATATTCTGGGCGGAACGACCCTCGTGGCCCTGCTGAACTACGGACAGGTCGCCCCCGAAATCCGCGACCACAGGGAGTAAAGAGCCTGCACAAAAGCTGCCGCCTCGACAGGAACGATGGGCCCGAGCCGAGCTTGCCTCGGCAAATCAACGCGCGCCGACGAGCAGGATCAATCATGAGCACCGATACCAAGAGCCCATTCGACAAGGACCCGGCCGAAGGATCACGCGACATCATCGATCGTGAATTGCAGCGTGCCGAAGATACCGCCAACAACAAGGTCGATCATCTCCCCGGCGTGAAGGTCAGCGGGCAGCCCCAGGGCGGCGCAGTCGATCGTGCCCGGAAGCAGCGCGAGGAGAAGGACGGCAAACAGGAATAGAGCCGCTCTGCCGACCCGAAACGCACCCGGTTATCGCAAGGCCGCCCGCTCCAAGCTCCAGCCGTCGCCGGGACCGACTTGACGGTCAAAGTCGGTCAATCAAGATGCATCAATTGTTGGGATGGAGCGGGTGAAGGGAATCGAACCCTCGTATTCAGCTTGGAAGTCTCGAAATACTGTAGTGTCTTCAAAGGCTGTTCTGACATTTTGGGCGTTTTTTTGACCCATTGAGATCACCACGGCGGGTCAACCCGGAGCTCCCCTCGCCGACGCCGGCTAAAGGTTATGATGAGCCGATTCACTCAAGGCCCGCCAAACGGCTTCGGTCGCTCTAGCGGGACGAAAGCGCTCAAATGGGCTGGGTAGGTCGACGCGCCGCCGCCGATGGTGGTGCCCGTGCTGATGCTCAAGTAGACGTCCTTCACTCCTCTGGGCGTTTCCAGCAAGATCCAGTTCTTGCTTAAGTCCCCTATCCCGATAGTCGTAAAGCGCATTGACTTGCCGAACTGCGAACAGGAGATGGGCTTTTCGGTCGTAAACGAATTCCAGGGGCCATGCAGAGTCCCCGATCTGCCGCCGGTCTTCGGAAGGGTCAAGCCGAAGCCTAGGCCGACCGCGGCATAGACGTAGGTGCACTTCAAATTGTTTTCCGTGTCCCATATGGAGAACAACGCGCTGGCAAACGCAATCCCGGCTCCGGCCCTGCCCTTCACGATGCGCTTGATGGCCGCTCTCGCTGCAAACGAGATCGAACCGTCGACCTCAAGCAGCATGGCTATCTTGAAATTTCGACTGACCTTTGGCTTCGGCGGAACGGGTCGGGGCAAGTCTGGCTTTATGATCGGTTCGAAATAGACCTTAGGCAGAACCCAAAGGACCACTGATCTATCGTTGTCTTCGTCCAGCCTGTGATTTGCCGTCTGCGTATTGCCGATGGCGTGCGTCTGCATTTGCTCCGGGCGGATGCCCATCTCTGACAGAGACCGCGCGACCGTAATGACGCGGTTGGCTGATGTCGTCATATTCCAATCAGCCGTACCGATCCGGCTCGCGGATCCCGTCATCCAGATCTGACCAGCGTCGTGCTCCACCAGGGGAACCACCTTGTTCTTGAGAAATTCGAAGTGCTCTGTCTTCAAGCCCCGAAACTGGTAGCCGGCAAAGTCATCGAAATCGAAATTCCAAAGCCGCGCGTGCAAAACCCCCACTCCCGAAAAATCCAGATCGACGTCAACCTTGCCCGGACCGGTTTTGTGGAACATTCTCTTCGACCTGCAATCGACAAATAGGAACTCGTCGGTGATCGTCCGGACGGCCGCAGGACCACCTTGTTTTAGTGCAGGCAGGAAAAGAGAAGTTCAAATCGACAGCTGCAACGAAGGTTGTGATCTTGCTCCCATTTCGATCTGGCACCGAAGGAGTATGCCCTTGTGCAATACGCGACATCACTGTCGCGATCGGAGCAGCTACGATATAAGAGAGTCGCGATAGGACGGGCCCTGGAATTCGTACAGCACGACGACTTCGCGCGATCGCCCTAGACTTGGAGGGCCGCTACCCAACCACGTTAAATCGGCAGCGCATCTGGATAGTACGTTTGCCGGCTTGTTCTGCGTCTACCTGATCGCCCATCAAAAATAGAGCGAAACGGTAAGCGTCGTCTAGCGCAGCTGCAATATCCCGGAAGCACTTGATATGGTCGTTGGTGATCTCATCGTTGGGGTCATTTGCATATTAATTGCGGATGGCTTTTCCCAAAGCGGGAGAAGTGGTAACCAGCGTGATCGCAATCATGGACTCTTGCGCCCAACGCCTGGATTGGAGCGACGAGGATCTCGCGAATAGGAACCTGGCGAAGGCGCGCAACGTGCAGAACGACGGAGCTGACAAATTCTGCGGCCGGCTGCGGACTTATCCGCCAAATCGCTTGACCAGCTTTGAACCCTTGGCTGCATCAATCTGCTGGCCCGTCAGGTCAGAACCGACGCTCAATCCTATCGTCATGAGGTTCTTGACACGCCGCGCCGCCTGCTTCTCATTGGAATAGTCGATCTCGACGTGATCGAGGCTCATTAGATGGCCGAGCTCGTGAGCCCAGGCGCGTCCATTGGCGTGGTCATTGCCATACCATTGGACGAAGCTTGCCGGCTCCGGTTGGCTATTGGGGTATGAGCTTCCACCGGCGGCCAGATTTTCAATCGAATTGACGAGGTAGACGTGGACGGCATTGTCCGGATCGTGCCGAGAGGCAAGAACACCCAGCAATCGCTGGTCATTGCTGCGCGCGCTCTTTGCCATGTCGAGCGGCTTCTCCATCAAGCAATCGCTGATCACGAACGCGATCTTGGCCTTTGACCAGATCGTATTGACCACGTCGAGCGCCTTCTTGGCTGTCTCGCTGCTCCATTGCCCGGGCTCAACGCTCCCTCTCTCGGCAAATGGCGTGATGTAAATCCTCAACGGAATGGGCATCAACTTCTCCAAAGTTCGGAATTGCGATTGTATCTCCGTACGCTATCGTTCGAAATAGAGCGGCTTATATTCAGGGCTTTCTGATTAAGTCGGCTGGCGACTTGCGCACTGACGACTTCCGGTAGCGGCCACCGACGCGATCGACTGGTAGACCAAGGCCCGCCTTCGCGACTCGGAGACTGGTTCCCGCATTGCAAAGGAGCAGTTTCCGGGGCGAGCGTCCGGCAGGAACCTGAAGATCGAGCACCGGGGAACATGGAAAGCCGAACTGACGGGCTCCTGACCTCCGCGCAAGCTGTAACCGAGAGATTGACCCGCAAGCCGGCGTCCTGGACTTCACGTCCCCTCGATCTGCCGACCGCGGAATCTTCGTTTGAACCAAGCCAGAGGCTCTGCTGCACTGCCGCGAACACGCCTTAAGTGCAATAATCCTATAATTTCAAAAGCTTAATTCGCCAGCGCGAGACATCGATACTGGCGGGTGCCCATCATCCACATGAAACGGCACACAGCGCCGGCCCGCGATTTCTTCCGTGCCGTTTGAACGCGAGCGCAGTGCCAGACAACACATAGGAATGGATCGGGCTCGAAACTGGTACTGTACGGAGATAGGCCAGCGGCCAGTGGCGTGTGAATTCAGTAATCATGCCTTACGCGGCCATCTTCGCGACGTTACCATTCGATGAGCATAGGTTGGGTGTTCGCCATGAGGTTATACAGGCACCTTCGAGTTTTGCTTCTTCTTGCCGCTTCGCTGTTACTGGCAGCCCAGCCAGCCTGGGCGACAAAGCGCGTGGCTTTGGTGGTTGGCAATGCCAACTATCAGAATGCCCCTCTGCTCCCAAACCCGGCCAACGACGCTGCCGCCATCACTGAAACCTTGAAGGGCGCAGGTTTCGATGTGGTTGACTCAAGGCTCAACCTCGCCGCGACCGATATGCGGCGGGCCCTGAGAGAATTCGCCGATCAGGCGCGCAATGCGGACATAGCCCTGGTGTACTATGCTGGCCACGGCATCGAGATCGACGGGACAAACTATCTGATCCCGACCGACGCCAGACTCGAACGTGACACTGATATTTATGACGAAGCATTCTCACTCGACCGCGTCCTGCTGGCAATCGAGCCTGCGAGACAGTTGCGCGTGGTGATCGTCGACGCGTGCCGCAACAATCCGTTTGCCGATTCGATGAAGCGTACAGTTGCCTCTCGATCAATCAGCCGCGGGCTGGCCAGGGTCGAACCCGCCGTCTCCAACACGCTGATCGCGTTTGCCGCGAAAGCCGGACTAACCGCACTCGATGGCAACAGCAAGAATAGTCCGTATGCGACGGCTCTCGTAAAGTACATCGCAAAGCCGGGGCTCGACTTGCGTAGGGCCTTCGGCTTCGTCCGCGATGATGTCTTGCAAGCCACCGGCAACCGACAGGAGCCCTATGTCTACGGCTCGCTGGGCGGCGAAGACGTTGCACTTGTTCCCGCTGCCAAGGCTGATGAGCCGGTGCAAGCAGCCAACCCCCAGGCAGAAATTCGTCGTGATTACGAATTGGCCTTGCAACTACGCAACAAGCCCGCTCTGGACGCGTTCCTGAACCAGCATCCGGACGGATACTACGCAAATCTTGCCAAGCTGCAGCTTAATCAGCTCGATGCTGAGGACGCACGCGTCGCGGCAACAGCGAAGGCGCAGCAGGCGGAACAGCAGAAAACTCGGCTGATGTCGCAGGGCGCCCAGCATGCCGACCAAGAGAAGGCGGCCGCGGATCTGAAGGCTGCGGAAGACGCCCGAATTGCCGCCGAGAAGGCGAAGCAGGCCGCGCAGGAGCAGGCCACCGAGGCAGAACGGAAACGAATTGCGTCCGAATCTACAATCGTTGCGGCTCTCTCCGGGAATAAGCCGGCTGTTGGGAGTGCCTTCGCGGACAATCCTACAGTCGCTGCGCTGGCTGACGACAATACGCCGCCAAAGCTTGCCGCACTCAGCGCCGAGCCGCGCCAGACCGATATCGCAAAAGCCGATATCACCAAATCCGTACAAAGCGAATTGAACCGCGTCGGCTGCTTCACCGGTAGCGTAGATGGCCGATGGAATGCGGCCTCCCAGCGCTCCTTGGCTCTCTTCAACCAGCACGCCGGAACCAAATTTGACGCCAAGCTCGCAAGTCTCGACGCACTTGACGCAATCAAGCTCAAGCCGTCCCGGGTCTGTCCCCTGATCTGTGATCATGGCTACAAGGCTGACGGCGACCACTGCAGCAGAATCTCCTGTGCAAGGGGCTCGTTCCTCAACGACGACAATGAATGCGAGAAACAGCGCGCCAGGCCCGTCAATGCCGCCAAGAGCAATGACAGTCAGCGGCAGGATCGGCCATTGCGTCAGCGGGCGCAGGCGAGCGCAGGCGGCTATGGCGCTGCGGTGGGCCATGCGACGGCCAGTCCTCAGATCATATGCAACGCCAGCAGCTGCCGTCCGGTCCAGCGCGGCTGCCATCTCGAATATCGCGGCGGTGGCGGGCCAGGCAACGAGGCCAATGTCGAGGTATGCCATTAGCCTCACCGCTCCTACACAACTGCGCGCTGGCAGGGCGCCGAGTTGTCACGGCGCGTCGGAGCCATCAGGCCCGGTGGATTTAGGATCGCAAGCATGGCAAGTGGCCGAGCTAACGTCAGAGTCCCAAGCCTGATGTGGCCGAATCGGAGCGGCCTGCGTGGTTGCGTGTGAGCTTGAGCAAAAGGACGCCAACGCCTTTCCTGGGGTGACGCTCTTCACGAAGCGGCAGGCGCCCGGCATGAAACCAACGGCGGTTTATCTTCCGCCAAAGCACCCAACAGCCGCCACCAAGTTCGATGTCGTGATCTGGCTTCACGGCTTCTACGTCAAAAACCATGAATTCCTTTTCCACAACGATCCAGCGCGGCTGCGCGAACAGGTCCGGGATTCCGGCAAGGACGTGGTGCTCATCGCGCCCTTCCTGGGCTACGAATATGCTGTGGGCAACACCTTTGCCGGAAACTACAGCGTGTCCGACCTGGCCACCGCGAACTGGGGTGAACGCTATCTCGAGGAGATCCTTGGAGCTCTGGCCAGGTTCCTGGGTATCTCCTCGACGTCCATTCCTCAGCTCCAGATCGGCAAGCTCATCATCGCATGCCACTCCGGCGGTGGTAACGGCATGCGCAATCTCGTCGGGAGCCTCGGAAAGTATCAGGGGAAGCTGACGGCTTGTTGGGGATTTGATTGCCTTTACGGTGCCAATGCGCGGCCCGACGATGCGACCTTTTGGTACCAGTGGCTATCTGGGCAGAGCGGCCACGCCCTCGAGATCGTGTATGGTCCGTCAACTCTCCCGCAATCGGTGAAGCTGGACCTGATCGGGCGCGGGCTGGCGACGGCCGATGGCAATCAAACCCAGCCTCAGCGCCCTGCCCTCAAGAATCTCAACGTAAGCTTGGGTCATTACGACTTGTTCCCGGCATTTGGACAGATGGTCAGGGTCAACGATCTTGACGCGGCTTTCGTGGATCGCTTCATGATACCGCAGGTCGCGGACCAACCGCGGCATAAGCCTGCGCCGCTGGACGGGGAATTCCTCCAGCACGCGATTTCCAACATTCGCAGTGCTTTTCCCTTTCCAAAGGACATTCATTACATGATCGCCCGCGGTGGCTTCTTCAGCCGACTGAGCAAGCTATAGCCCCAAGCCTCACAGGACTCACTTGATGGAATAGGATTTGACGTCGAACGACCAATTGTTCGTCACAAGCTTTCCGCTGCTGTTGTCCGGCACGCGCAGCTCACTGGTCCAGGCCGATAGATAGCTCAACGCGTCCGCCTGACCTTCCAGCTTGCGAGGCATGTCCGGCAAATCGAGCAATTGCACGCGCAGCTCGCTCAGGATGGCGATCATCACTGCGGACCCCGTCGGCGGTGCGACGACATATTCAAAACCACGCTGCCGCGCCGCCGGAGCAGGGACGACAAATTCGACACCCGGCTTGACGAGATTAATGTCGCGTTCGTTCGACTGCGCCAATAGCTCGGGGGTCGGAAAGATCTGGGACATCCGCCCTTCCGCGTCGACGTCAACCAGAATGAGATATCCAGGCCTCCTGGCGGTGACGCCGAACGAGACCTTGGCGCCGACGTTGACGGTCTGACTCGGCAGGATCTGAAGGGACACACTCGCGGTATTGGTCTGCCTGCGCACCGCTTGTGCGGGCCAAATCCAAGGTACGTACGTCGTGCCGATATGCAACGCCCCCGTCGGCAACGGTGCTGCGGACGCAGGTCCGCTGCCCGCCTGTAGCAGCAGGAATGCGAACCATGCTCGCTTGCGGCGGATCGACTGCGATGACGGCATGGCGTGCTCCCCTAAGAGTCAGGGAGCACTGAAGAAGCCGATCGAGGCGATTCGCGCGTCCGCGGGCAAGTAACGCTCGAGACTCTTGATCACCTGCCCCGAGGCGCGACGCCGGTTGAACTGCACTAGGGCTGTCTCAAGCTCGACCATGCGTTGCTGCGAAGTCACCGCAACGATCTGTTCCGCACCGAACGGCTCGCCGACCCTGAGCGGTAGGCGCAAACTCGCCGATCTGGCCAACGCCGCATCAGCACCCACCGGATACAACAATTGGATGGTGCCATCGCCGGACACATTGAACAGCAGCACCGCCCTTGATGCCACATCAGACAAGTCAACTTCGATGGTCTGGCCAGCACGTTGTTGGCGATCGTCTGGCCAAATACGCATCACCTGCGGCGACCGTGTCGCAATGCGCTTGAGTTCACGAATTGCCGCAGTCCTATCAATCACCGTCGGCAGGCTGGCAACGTCCATCCCGTAGGCGACCACATCACCCCAAGCGATCACGTCGTGCGACACAGGATCCCAGATCAGGTCGGGATTGTCCGTCGGTTGAACAGCCTGCACGGAAACATCTTTTGGCTTCACGCTTACAAAATAGCTAGTCTTGCCGTCCAGCGCCGCCAGCCGGATTGGTGCAACGAGGCGTAGAGGCCCCGGCGCGCCGGCGATCGGAAGTTCCTTGGCCGCCCCCGCAAGGGTCGGAATGGTTGGAGCCTTGGCCGTGACAGCCGACGGTGCGGGCGCCTGTCCATCGACGGGCACCCCGGCTCCGGCCTGACCCGAGGCCGCTCTCGCGGCCGGCCCCTGAATCAGCACGACACCGCGCGTCAATCCGAAGGCGACGTCGGTATCCGGCGTCTGAGCTGGCGATGATACAGTCACGATATTCTGGCGCTGGTCCGAGAGCTGATAGACCACCTGCCGAACGTTGCTGAAAAGCTCCTTAAGCGTCACCTTCCCATCGTGATTGATGTCCGCGCTACCTTCCACCGCACGCGCGACCGCATAGCTGAGAGCCCCGCGTAGGCCATCGATGCCAGGGATGCGGACTTCCGGCGCTTTGGTGTAGCGGTCCACCGCGGCCAGAAACGCCGTGTGGTCAAGGTCAAGTTCAGACTTCGGATCGTTGCTGTCCGACACCGGCTTCAGTTCGTCGACCAGCAACGTGTAGCGCGGGACCTGCCGGAAGCTCATCTCAGCGGCACGCGGATCGATGTCGCGCACCATACCGCCACCGTGGCAGGTGTCAGCCACGAAGATCACCCTCGCTCCGCGCAGCTCGAACTGCCGTATGAAATGGTTGAACTCGCTGCCCAGAACCCGCTCAACGGACCCGGTTGGCGTGGTTTCAAAGCCTGGCAGCAGGAACACGTTCTCCATCCCGTCCGGCTCCGCGCCCTTGACGCGCTCCGGCTCCTGGGTGCCATGGCCGGCGATCGACAGAAAGATGAGGTCGTTGTTCTTGGTCCGCTCCACCAGTGCACTGATCTCGCGCAGGACGCCTGCCCTGTCGGCCTGCGCGTTAGTCAGTTCGACGACGTCGCCAACCCCCATGGATTTAAGGCTGGTCACGATGTCCGTAGCGTCAGCGACCGCACCCTTCAATTTGCGCACGTGCTGGTAGTCGTCGATCCCGATCACGAGCGCACGCACCGCCGCCCCATCTGGATTGCTGAGCGACAAATCTCCTGCCGCATGCGCCCGCGGGATTGTCAGTCCGATCAACGCGGCGAGCCCGATGGTGGCGCACAGCCGCCCGATCCCGCAGTCAAGTCCTCTGGGCATCCGCATCGTGATCCACCTCGACATCATGCCTACCCATTTTGTAGCTCTGGCGACACACTGGGTTCAGCGCCTTTTGCCTGCCGTTTTGCGGCCCGCCGGCGGTTGTTCAGTCTGCTCCTGATAGGCGCCCGCTGAAACCGTCGTCTGATCATCCGCGAACGCTCGAAAGCGGACCGGAACATAGCCGCGCGCGAGCAAGCTCGCCAATGGATAGACGTTGCGACAGACGCGGCCGTTGCAGCCACCGGTCGAGGATTCCATCACCTCGGCCTTGCGATCAGGCGTGAACCGCAGGAACAGCATCACATGCGAGCCTGGCTTGTTCAGCGCATCGCCGGGCCTCAGGTCCCAAGGATTTGCCACAGGCGCAGCGATCGCGGGGATGGCTGCAGTCGTATAGTGGACGGAGAGCCCCCACGCGGCGCTGACGAATGCCGAACAGTCGACGCCCGCCACATCGGGCCGTGGCGCATTGCGGGTGCACACATTGCCAGCCAGCGTTCCGCTCTCGATCCGCTGCCGGAAGTTCGCGAGCGAACCGTGGCAGCCCCAGCAATACGGTACGCCGCGCACCTCCTGGTTCACTTTTCCCTGCAGATACCACGGCCGACGAACACGGCTGAAGCCGCTGCATTGGCTGTCGGGATCGTTGCCGTAGTTCGCCTGCGTCAGCTTCCACTGGATACCCTCGAACGCAAACGCGGTCTCGATCGCCTGCTGGCGATTGGACGGCCTCACGGCGGCCGAAGCGTCAAATTTGACGCCGGATTGTGGTGCCGGCGCCGTCGTCGTTCGCGACGGCCGCACGTCGATAATCGAGGCATTTGTCAGAGGTCGGAACCCGACGCCAATCACTTCGATACCGTCCGGCTTGGTTCGCAGGAAATAGACATCGCCACTGCCCGACACCGTGACAAACCGTCTGGTCAGCGGCGTATTTTCCAGAGGAAGCTCATAGATTCCCTCGAGACGCCCGTTCGCCGCATAGCGTGCGACGAACGTGGAGGCGTTCTTTCCTGATGGCGGAACGTCCTCGGCCAGCACGTAGAAGCGGTCGCTGTTGTCGATCTCGAGAAACTCCACCGTGCCGAGCTGGTTGCGCACGCGCAGGCCGAGTTGGCCGATGGTTTCGTTGGTGACCATGGTCTGGATCTCGACCCGGACGCTGGCATTGCCCTTGTCCGGAATGATGTCGGCGATCACCGAGCCCTTGCTTCGAGAAGCCACGTATTGCCGGTCAGGCTGCCGGGTCGTCCTGATGATGGCCGCGCGGGTGTTCTGATCGAGCAGGTCCGCCGCGCTGCCGGGTGCCTGCGATCCCATCTGGGCGAAAGCGGAGACGGCAACCTGGTCGTCTGCCCCACGGCTCGAGACCTCCTCAAGCTGGATCACGTCACCGCCGAGTCCGCGCGTGGATTGCCCCGGCGCCGCCTTCAGCGTCCGTACGCCACCGTCCCAAACCATTATGTCGTCGTCATGGACGACGAGATCGGTCGGCTGGACGTCTTTCGGCATCTTGAGGACGTCGGGATCGGAGTTTGGCTGTTTCGGGTCAAACTGGATGATGCGACCGTTGATCTGATCGAGCAAAAACAGGTTGCCCTGCCCGTCGGCGCTGAGTGCTTGCGGTCCCGCGAGTTCCACGTCCTCGCTGGCCGGGACTATGCCGACCATGGAAGCAGCCGAACCGCCGGTAAAGCTGCGTACGACAGTATCGTCGGCGTGCGCCTTGGTTCCGAAAATGCCCGCGCTAACGATGAAGACCCAGACCCAATGTTTTGGACGAAGCATATTCGCCTCAATGTACCCCGAACCGATCGCCGCGTCGGATCGACTAATCCGAGATGCCGTTGATGCCGCGCGTCAATTAGTGGTGAGCAATCTCAATCGCGTTCAATTCTATCACTGGACGGTGATAGTCCGAAATTTCTTCAGCTTGCCGAGGAAAACCATGGCCCGGAATAGATTTGAGCAAGTGAACGAAGTCCAGCCCGACGCGGTCACGCTGCTCCTGAAACGCGACAGTGACGGTGCCTCCGGAGCGATCGTGCTGCCTGCCGCCGCGAGCCAAGGGCGGCTGACCACCGACCAAGTCAGCGCGCAATTGCCGGCTCAGGATGCTTTTCGCGGCGCGATCCGGCTGGCTAACGACGTCAAGCTCGCGCTCGTGGTGTGCGATCCAGACGGGGTCTGGAAGCCCGAAT
Source organism: Bradyrhizobium sp. BWC-3-1 (assembly GCF_032917965.1). Lineage (NCBI taxonomy): Bacteria > Pseudomonadati > Pseudomonadota > Alphaproteobacteria > Hyphomicrobiales > Nitrobacteraceae > Bradyrhizobium > Bradyrhizobium sp. BWC-3-1. Next base: position 3,883,410 of record NZ_CP136625.1, on the reverse strand, counting down.
GGGGCGATCTTTATCAACCGATCGATTGACCCGCATCGGATGGAGCCGGCAAATGCTGCGACGCCGCATACAGACTAGCTTGCCGAACGAACCCTCCGCCCGACTGTCGTTCCTTATACCGGCCCTGATGGTCGCGCTGCTCGTTGCGACAGGCTGGCCGGCACGCGCCAACGACTCGGCTGCGGAATTGTCGATCGGTGGGCTCCAGTTCGTACGCACCAATGACGTGGCCATGGAGAGCGAGAACCTTCGTATCACGCTCGACAGAATCAGCGTTCGCTACCAATTCGCGAACCTCACCGCCAAGCCGGTCACGCTTAATGTTGCCTTTCCGCTGCCCGACATCGACCTGTCGGAGGCTGAGAATGTTGCATTGCCGTCAAGTGATCCGATCAACTTCGTCGAATTCGAGACCAAGGTCGATGGCAACCCGGCGCCGCTGACGGTCGATCAGCGCGCCATGGTTGGCAACAGGGATGTCAGTGCCCTGCTCCGCGAACTCAAGTTGCCGCTGCTGCCGATTGGTGGCCGCGAGATCCGGGTGACCGACCTGCCCGCGGCGACCCGGACCCGGCTTGTGGACGACGGACTTCTGATGCCTGCCGGAATGAGCGACAACGGTCGCCAGCAATATGCGCCGGGGTGGACCGTCAAGACCTCGGCTGTGCGCCAGCAGTTGTTTCCGCCCGTGCGCAGCGTCACGGTCGAACACCAGTACCGGCCGAGCGTCGGCTCCAGTCCTGACACCATTCTGCGCTCGAGCCTGCGCCGCAGCAGCGCACTCGGTCAGGAAGTTGCGCGTTACCGGAAAGAATACTGCATCCAGGATACGTTCCTTGCCGAGCTCGACAAGCGCACGGGCAATAACCAGACCAACGGCGCAAATCTCCAGGAGCGGCGCATATCGTACGTGCTCAAGACCGGCGCGAATTGGGCTGGGCCGATCCGGTCATTCAAGCTGACTATCGACCCAGGCGGCAGCGACCGCTTGGTGAGCTTCTGTCCTGGGCGGCTAAAGGCATCGTCCGCTACTGGAAACACGCTTGAATATACGGCAAGCGACTTCAAGCCGGATGCCGACCTGAAAATCCTGGTGATCGGAACATTCTGAGCGTGCCGGTCAATTGGTGAGCAGCACGTAGCGCACGGCCGCGATGACAGTCATCTTATTGCGCTGAGCCTCGCTTAGCGCCTGCAGGAAGAACGTGTCGGCGGCGATCGGTCGCGGCTGGCGCAACGAGTCGAGAACCTGCGGGACCGCCACGACCAATAGCAGTTGCGGACCGCTCGCGCGCGCTGTCGGGAGCGTAAACGAAAGTGAGTCGATGCCCGGCTTCAGAAGATAAGACAGGCTCTGAACTTCGCCGCGATCAGATACCATCAGGAGCTCCACCACGCGGTTGGCAAAGTTCTCGATGGTCCCATTGAGGGTTTCACCGCCCTTCAGCTCTGTCGCTGACAAGGTGATGCGTGGCATTCGCGCCTGATCGCTCCCGACCTGACTCAAGAACTTGACGGCTGGGCATTGCGCCTGGGTCACTTGCCTGACGCCGATCGAAGCCTCGAAACCCTGCTCACGCCGAAACGCTTTGTCGAACGTGTCGAATGGGACGGTCGAGGCACCGAACCCTTCGATGACAGCGGCATTTGGGCTCACGGCAATCGGCAACACGAAGAAGCAGTCACCGCCGGAATATTGGGCCACGTATTTGCGGATGCGCTCGGCGCGCCCTGGCCCATCGAGTGCCGGAGACTGCGTCGCCGTCGGCTGCGCGGGCAACTTCTCCGGCTCTTGGCGTCCGGGCTGTGGTCCAGCGGGCTCGACCTTCGGCGGCGCCATTGCTCCGGCGAGTTTCGGGGGTGGCGACAAGACCGCGGTGCCTGGCGCTGACCAAACCAGCTTGTAGAAGGCATATCCACCACCGCCGACCAGCAGCAACAATGCCGCGGCGCCCGCCCCCAGCCAGAGGCGGCGCGGACTCCGCGCGATCTCCGGCATCCTGTCCTGCGGCGCCGGCGACGCGCTTTCCGGCCGCCGCAGCGGATCGAAGCCATATAACGGCGCGGCCGGCGTCTGGGCGGAACCGGTTGGCGTCCAGCTGGCGACCTCCCCCATAGTGGGGCGCAATGCCGGATCAGGCTGCAGCATCCGCTCCAGCAAAGGTCGGATGCGCATATCCACACCACCGAGATCGGGCACACGCCGGCGCTTCTCAACCAGTTGAAATTGGCTGCCGCCCATGTCGAGTTTCTGTCCGGTCAGCGCATGGAACAGCACAAGACCGAGGCTGTAGACATCGGATTTCGCAGTCACGTCATTGCCGTACAACCCTACTTGCTCCGGCGATGCGTAGTTGTCCTTGCCGGCGAAGCCCGAGCCGATGATGGTTTTGTCGCCCATTTGGGTCGACCGAGCGATGCCGAAGTCGATGATCTTGGCCCGACTGACGTCGTCGAGCGGAATGATGATGTTGTCCGGAGACACGTCGCGATGGATGATGCCGTGCTCATGTGCGGCCTCCAGTCCCAATGCGACACGCTGCCTCAGCCTGATCAGCGCCTCGAAGGTCAACGGCCCATCATCGAGCATGTTCGAGAGCGAGCGGCCATTCACGAACTCCATCGCGAGATAAGGTCGCTGCAGCACCGGCTCGACGGTAAACAGGAAGTAGCGAACGATCGCGTCGTGCGGAAGATTGTGGAGTGCCGCGGCCTCTCGACGGAACAGCGCGAGCGCGGCCTCGTTATCAACCACGTCGGGCAGTAGCATTTTCACCGCAATAGGCGATCCAGTCTGGATCTCACGGCATTTGTAGACCTCACCCATGCCGCCCGCGCCGATCACCGCTTCGACCTCGTAAATGCCATTGAGACGGGTGCCGGGCGGCACGCCGTGATAGGACGATCGGAACGGATCGCTCGGACTCATGGTTGCGGCTCCCGATTGAGCGGAGATCTTGTCGTCCCCTGAGATCGTGGCGTCAGTAGTCGCACGATCACAATCGTCAAATTGTCAAGCCCGCCACGATCAAGAGCCAGCGCGAGCATATCATCGCAAGCCGCCTGGGCGCGTCGCGTAGCCGCGTGCTGCAGGATCTCGTCGTCCTGCACGTGCCTGGTCAGGCCATCGCTGCAGATCACGAAGATATCTTCTGGCTCGGCCGGGCCTGTCACCACCTCGAATTCCGGATCATCGGCGACACCGACGGCACGCGTAATGGCATTGCTCGGCCAATCATTCACGTCTTCGCGCGACAGCGCACCTTTTGCGATCAGCTCCTCCAGTTCGCTGTGATCATGCGAGACCTGGCGAATTGCGCCGCGACTAATAAGGTAGACCCGGCTGTCACCCGCCCATATGCAGGCATAGTAGTTATCGCGAACGAGCAGAACCGCCGCTGTGGTCCCGACGGTGGCACCCTGTCGTTCATGACTAAGCGCCAGTATCTGCTGGTTTGCGCTGAAAAGCCGCTCCTCGCATTCCGCCAGCAGGTCTGCGGCTGATTCTGGTGTAGCGATAGCGTCGAGCGACTGCACTACGATGCGACTGGCGAGATCACCGGCCTCGTGCCCCCCCATGCCGTCGGCGACCGCCCACAGACCAACGTCGGTTCGTACCAAACATGAATCCTCGTTCCGCTCCCGCACGCGTCCGGCATGGGTGACGCTGCCAACATCGAACAAGGACGGAATATGCACCATCGCGCGTCATCCATTCCCGGATGCCGCGGGTCCGAGATCACCGGTCAGCAGCGTGACGTAGTGAAACGGATCTGGCAATCCGCGACAACTCAGCGCCATTGGCGGGAAGCCTTCCCCTCCGGCGGTCCACCAGAAGCTAGCCGCGGCGTAGACCTGTGGGTTGGCAGCGCAAAGTGCTGCAAACGACGCCGCGAAGGCTTCGACCGCCGAAGCCCTCCCCATTGCCGCAGTACCAAGCGACGTGACCGGCGGATCGCCGGTGATGGTCTCCTGCAGTCGTGGCACCGAAAGCCGATCCAATGCATCGGAGATCTGCTCGAAGGTTGCGGCCCGATCCAGGGTCGAAAGCAGGAACGCCTCCACTTGCCCGAACCATTCGTCCTGCGGATCAATGCTCGGCGGCGGCAGCGAGGCGGCCTCGCCGGTCACCGCATGCAGGGTCAAGGGATAGTATCGCCCCACCCCATCGAGCGAGGGCATGATCGCACCCGCCACTGTCGTGCCGCAGATCGCGGCGCCGAGCCAAAACCGCCAGACCGGCGCGGTCAGAAAGGCCTGTTGCCATCCTGGGCCAAGCTGGTGGCGACTTGCTGACAGCGCAGCCTGTACCCACGGCTCCCAGGCTTCCAGGAAGCTGCGCGGGGTCGCGATCGCGATGAAATCGCGCTTCGCACCGATTTTGCCGAATATCCCGCAACGCATGGTCATATCCCGGTCGGGCAACGAAACTCGCGCAGCACTGACAGGTTCAGCGGGTTGCGCAACGATCCGGTCGAAATTTGATAGTTGAGCTCGCGCCCGGCGACGATGAAACTCGCGCTGGCGGTTTCCGCTTTCACCACTAACGAGCCCGCCTCCAACATCCGAAACAACGACCAGGGACCAATGCGCTCAAGCACGGATGGCGGGCCGGTATCGTTACTGACTGAAATTGCCGTTCGCGGCGCTGGGCCCGGCCATAGGATAGTAGTCGGCGAGTTGGTCTGCGGCGGTGGCGGTGGCGGTGGCGTAGGTTGCGGCCCGCCGAACAAGGACGGAGGGGCCGATCCGGGAATGGTTGGGCTCGCAATTGTGGTGCCACCGATCTCGGTCTTAACTGTCACGCCTGGTCCCGGTGCCCCAGGGGGTCGGATCGCGAATGAAACGGCGGGCACACCGCCGCCCGTCTGGAAGAACGCATCCCGGATATAAGCCGCGTTCTGGAATTGTTTGAGCGTCTCGGGCGAGAACGACCGACCAACGGGGCTCTCCTTTCGCCAAGCCCAGTCCGACCGCGACGTGTCGGCATAAGGTGCCAGGTACTGGGTGAAGAACCTGTCCATAACGCCATTCGGACTGAACAATTTGGCAAAATCCGCGAGCGGAACTTCCTGGCCGCTGCCGCGGATAAACGGGTAGCGGTTAGTCACGGTCTGTTGGCAGACCGGCGTGACCTGATCGCGCAACGTTTGCAGGATTTGTCCGGCGGTTGAAGCCGCGATGCTACCTTCGAACTCCGCGGCTGCTGCTCGCAACATATCGGAGAATGGCGACGGCATGCGCGAGGCGTTGTTGCGGAGCGCTGCGACCTGGTTCTGGAGCGCAGCTGTGGCTTGTGCGGTCAGTTGGGGATTCTCGATGATCAGCGTCAGGTTCTGCGCGATGTCGTTCAGGTTCGCGACGGTCGAGTCGATTGGCCGGCGGGTGCTCTCGCCTTCGAGCGCTGCGTGGTAAGGCTTGAACTGTGCTTCGATCATCGTGCCAGGCGGTCCATCCTGAGCATTCGTGAAGAGTGCTGGCGCCGATGCGGCAGCTGGCGCCGAAGCGCTCTTCGCCCGTTCCTTGGTCAGCACCGTCTCGTCGCGCACCGACTCCAGAATTTGCCGCATCGGCGAGGTCGGCGCCGAAAGCGCCCGAAGCACCTCATATTTCGGTTTGTCGGCGAGCAGCTTCTTCAGGCGCAGGCTCCCGAGCGCCGTTCGCCAGGTCGTCACGAAATCGTTTGAATAGATGCTGAGCAGATCGCCGGCCAGATTGTCGTACTGCTGGTTGATGGCCGACTGCTGGCCGGCATCCCCCAAAACCCATCGCTCCCGCTTCATCCGCTCAGACAATCCGGACAGCCGGGCGACGAACTTCTGATGGAAGCCGTTATACGTGAAGAACTCAGGTACCCGCACGGCGTCCAAAGGCTGCCCGGTCGTGGTTTCGAACACGACACCCATGTCGGGTCCGCCATGGCGGCTGGCGATCCAGTCGCCGGCGATCGACGCGCGAGCCTCCGATTTCAGAAACTCGTACGCTCGTTGCGACACGCTCAGGCGCGCCAAGGAGTTCTGGGCCTGCTTGATCAACCGGCCGTCGAGTTCGACCAAGGGCGGCTGTTCGGTCTCGAGGTCGAACATTGCCACGAGGTTCTCGTCGAGCAGACGCCGCCCTTCTGCGTTGGTGGCGCCAGGATAGAGATTATCCGCCCAGTCACGTTGCATCCAGGAGCGGATCAACTCGCGATCCGGCGACTGCAGGCCACCGATCATCAGATAGACCTTGAGCGCCTCATAGACGAAGGCAGGCTCGTTCATGCGCGCATTGAGCTGCTCTTCCAGGCGATACAGCAGGCGCGGTCGGAACATGCGTTCAAGCGCGGTGTGATAGGCCGCTTTCGAGGGCGACAGCAGCCGGGCGCGCTGACTGAGCCCGTAGCGAGCCGACAGAGGCACCGATTCGCCGCGCGATCCGTAGCCCGCCGGGGCGTTGCGAAGCCGGTAGAGTAGCGGCAGCACCTTGTCGAGATCATGATCGGCAATCAACGTCTGCTTGATAAGTGCCGCGCCGGCGGTTGCATACTCGCTATCCGCCTGCAGGCTTTGCTCGATCAAATCGGCGTTCCGCTTGTAGCTCACCAGCCAAGCTGCGATCAGCCCGATCGAGACCAGACCGATCAATGACAGGGCTGCGGTCTTCAGGACCAGCGCGCGGCGCACCGCGGCACGGTCAGTCGAGACCCAGTCGGCCTCGCCGATGATGACCTTGGAAATCAGATCGGCAAGGAAGAAGCTCTTGCCCGTGCCCGAATAGGATCCGGAACCGACTTCCTCAGCGCCGAACGTGCGCGCCAGCGACCCGATCAATTGATCGATCGGCGTGCCCTGCTGCGTACCCGAAGTAAAGTAGAATCCGCGCAGGTTCGCGTTCACGTGATAGCGCGTCGGCTCGAAGATCAGGTTGAGGAAATCGTGGATCTGAGGCTTGAGCCGCGCCATCTGTGCCGGAAAACCGAACAATTGCACGCGGTGCTGGGGCGTCGGCTCGTCCTGCAGACGGTCGAGCGTCTCTTCGCTCAGGCGCTCCAGCAGACGGTCGAACTCGAACGGGATCTGCCCAACCAGATTCTGGGTCTTGTCGGCGGTCTGGAACGTGGCACCCCAGACTTGACGGCGGCCGGCCTCCCCGAGATAGGCGAAATACTCGGTGAAGCCGGCAACGAGATCCGCTTTGGTAAATAGCGCGTAGACTGGGAAGCTGACCTTGAGTCTCTGATGCAGCTCGAGCAGGCGCATCCTGATGGCATCGGCATGAAGTGCGAGCTCCTGCTTCGGCAGCGTCAGGATGTCTTCGATACTGATGGCGACAAGAACGCCGTTGATCGGTTGGCGCGACCGGCTTTTCTTCAGGATATCCAGGAACGCCAGCCAGCTGTCCTTGTCGGCCTTGCTGTTGGAGTCCTGGGTGGTGTAGCGGCCGGCGGTATCGATCAGCACCGCCTCCTCTGTAAACCACCAATCGCAGTAGCGGGTACCGCCGACCCCTGCGATCGCCGCGGGCGTTGCCCCGCGCGCGAGCGGAAATTTGAGCCCGGAATTGACAAGCGCCGTGGTCTTGCCGGCGCCGGGCGGACCGATGATGACGTACCAGGGGAGATCGTAGAGATAGCCCGACTTGTTGCCGCTGGCGGTCTTCAGCGTCGCGAGCGCATCCTTCATGCGCTCCTTGAGCACTGGTTCATCGCTGACGGGCTGGTCTGCACCAGCGATACCATCGGCAATCTCCTTGGCACCCTTGCGCCGCTTGAACAGATTGAGGCCAACGATGCCTGCCACGGCCGTGGTGAGCAGCAGAATAGCGATCTGCCGGACGATATGGTTCTCCAGCGGCCGCCAATCGCCGAATGCGATGAAGGGACCGGCGAAATAGATCACCGCTCCGAGCGAGCTGAGCCCGACCCCGTAGAGAACGATGCGAAGAATGTCCTTGCCAAGCATCTAACCGTACCCGTCGCAAAACCACCTGATCCGGCGGTGTGTGCCTATTCGCTGCGTTCGATAAAGATCTCGACGCGCCGGTTCTTGGCACGTCCCTCGGGCGTTGTGTTGCTGGCAATCGGCGCATCTGCTCCTTTGCCCTCGACGTCGACGCGCGAACCATCGTTCAAGCCAGGTTTCAGTGCCGCAGCAACCGCCTTGGCGCGCTCGACCGACAACTCGAAATTGGTCGGGAAGCGGACTGTGCGGATCGGCGAACTGTCAGTATGGCCGACGACCCGGATCCGTCCCGGCTCCTTGTCGAGGGTTGCTGCGACGCGGAGAGCGATCGGCTTAAAGCCGTCGAGGATGGTCGCTTGGCCCGATGCAAACAAGGCCAGGTCGCAGACCCTGATCACGATGAAGCTGGGGGTCTGGTCCGCCGTCATGGCGCAGGCGGTGTTCTCCTTCGCGAGCGCATTGCGGATGCGTTGCAACTGGGTAATGCGATCCGGCGGCGGCGGAGGCGGCGGCGGTGGGGGTGGTGCAACGACCTGACGCTTGAGTTCGATCGGACCGGCCGGATGGAGCGCGAGCGCCACCTCAGCAGCATTCTCTGCCCGTCCAGCGAGGAGCGTCCGCAGAACGAAATAGGACCCGGTCAGCAGCGCGGCGACCACGGCTGCCACGAGCCAGACCGGAACACGCAGACGCTGCCGGCGCCCCGCCAGCGCCTGCCCGCGCCAGTTGGGCGACAGGTCGCTCATCGTTTTCGGTCTAACCCGGCGCAGCAATTCATAGAGGTTGCGCTGGATCAGTTGCAGGTTCGCAAGTCCGCCCCCTGACGTCCGGTGGATGCCCTGAAAACCAAGCGCAAGGCAGGCGTGCTGAAGTTCGAGGACCGGATAGTTGACCAGTGGATCAACCTTCAAATGGTCGAGGATCTCAAAGAAACGGACGCCGCCGACACGCTCGCCGAAGAACCGGCTCAGCATCGAATATTGCGTCCAGACGTGACGCTCTTCGGTTGGGATGTGCTGCACGATATCGTCAGCAGTCGCACACAGGATGTATTTTGCTGTGTTGGCCTGGTGCTCGGAAATGCCCGCTGAACGGATGTCCTTCTCAAAGAATTTGATCGCGTCTGCGACCTGCTCCATCAGGCTGGCGAATGACGCTCGCATGAGCGCCACACGCAACCGACCGAGCAGTTGCAGCAACGGGCCCGCAGCGCGCATCACCGGATTGGCATTTGGCGCGACCAGATCGTCAACGCGCAACGGCGGCCCTGGCGGCATCAAGGGTTGCGGCACCTGGCCTTGCGCGGGTGTCGAAATCCATTCCTCGGCTGGATGGCTGGCCGGCGCGGAGGCGTAGTTCGAGCCCTGTGGAACGGGCGAAAAGGATGGTGGTGGGGCCGGCGTGCCGGGAGAGGGTACGGGTGATGGCGAATAGGCTGGGCGTGCTGCGGGCCCCCCACCCGGCGGAGGTTGAGAGATCGGCGCCGGCGGCAACTTCCCGCCGGGGTTGGGACGGATGATCGTCCGTTCGCCCCGCCCGAAAGGATTGACCGGCTTGTCCTTGTCGCTCATGGCCTGTCTTCCAGGATAGCCCAAAGATACAGCTCAAGCTCGGGCCAGTCGCCGGAAAAATGCATTCCGATCGACGCAGCCGTACTGAACTCGGGCCACAGCGGTGACTTGCGGTCGAGATAGAAATAGACGTGATCCGTGATGGCCCGGATATGCGGCGGCGGCGTCGGCAAATGCGCCAACGTGAGGCCCGGCAGGTTTGCGTGCACGATCTCGTTCATCTTTGTGTTCGGCCCGACCTTGAACAGGTGCGGGAAATCGTTCTGGATCTCCACAAGCGGCCGCCGTGCGGCAACTTCCAGCACCAGGGTCGCATTTCGGAATAGCGCTCGATCGCGGATCGGCGATACGAACGCATTCTGTGCGCGCTCGATGATCTCCAGGCGGATCGCCCGCCGACCCAGCCGCGCGCTCAAGAAGTCCTGGATGTCGCTCACCAAGGGTGTGAAGACGTTCTCGAGATCGTCGTGATTGTACGCCGGATAGTTGCGCGCCCGCCGTTCCGCCGTGGAAAACGTCGCAAGTTCACCCGCGAACCTCAGCAATTCCTCGTACAGGCGCTCCGGGTGAACGCTGCCGGAGCGCTGGAAATGAGTCAGCACGGGAATGGTACGGTTCAGCACTTGCAGGACCAGATAGTCGACGCTCTGCAACCCACCGCCGGATGACGGATCGACGGCGTAACGCGCCAACTCGTCGAGTTTAGTCTCAACCCAGCCGATGATGCGGTTGAGCCAGCCATCGATGATCGGATGCGCGGCGCAGACCAGCATCGGCGGCACGAACTTGTCGTCGAACAGGATGTTCTTGTCGCGCACCTCCAGAATGCGCGCGATGCCCAGGCCCATGTATCCGGGCTTGCTCGTCTTGCGCAGTTCGAAAGACAGGCGCGGATAAGCGATGTCGATCTCTTCCTCGATGCGGAGCGCCGAGGTCGAGTCGATGAAGGTTTCCGAAGTGCGAACATAACGACTGGCGCTGTCGGTGCGGTCCTCGTCGACCTCGCGGGTGTTTGGCGCCGCGACCGGCATCATCAGCCAGACGATCTGGCCTGCAGCCGTCTCCGGCACCTCGATCGATTCGGGTATTGGGCTGTCCGCAGGGATATCGAACGGCGTACCGTCCGGCATGAGGCCGGACGCACTGCGCACCGCGAATTTGCTCTGTTCGGTAAGATCCCTATCGATCTCTAGCTCGGCAAAGCCCCAAGGGTATGGTGTCGTGTAGCGAACGCGCTTTTCCAGCAAGTGTTCGATGTAGCGGTCGTTCTGCTGCAGATGATGCGGCCGCAGAAACAAACCTTCCGACCAGAAGACCTTGCTGTACCAAGACATTCCTATATCCACTTAGAAATTGTAGGCAACCTCGTGGTCGCCGAGAGTTTACTTTGAGCCGGGCTTATCACCGCGGTCGTAATAGTTCGAGAAAAGCAACATAAAGGTTTCGATCGGGGCGTTGTTGTCGCGGCCAAGATGCGCTTTCCAGCGCGTCAAGAACTCGTCCCAGAGTTTGCCCTTGTTCGTGCCGAGCCAGGAGCTTGCGCCACGCTGAAGCTCGAGCTCGCGCGCCATCAGCGTCGGATCTATGCCCGCAATCAGCTCATGGACAGCGTGCTGCATCGCCATATAGGTTCTCAACTGATGTGACTTGAGATCACTGAAGCCCTGTGCAAAGGCGCGCTGTGCATCGAGATAGCTGCGTGTCGGCGGCCCAAAGAGAATGCGCATCGCTTCCTCCGAGGTCGGCGAGAATTTCAGCGGATTATTTTCGAGAGCTTGGACGGTGGTCTGGCTGGTGCTACGGGTCAGCTGCTTGGCTTGGGTTCGCGCTTGCAGCAGCGCCATCAGATTGTCCACGGTCATACGCAAGATGATGCCGAGCTGTTCGGCGAGTTCGGCATCGGACTTGCTGGAAAAGAAATTCTCCGGCAATCCCGCAGCGCGCGCCACCAGTCGCGCGAACTCGGTACCACCGACTGGCTTGGCCGCGACAGGTCGCTCGTCTGCTGCTTGCGCCGTCTCGACCTGCGGCTGCGATGGCGATGCTGGCGGCTGGGCAGCGGCTGGTTCATCATCGATCCAAACCGACGGCCGGCGTGGAGTCGGCATGGCTTGCGGGCGCTCGACTTGCGGTTTCGGCGCGGTGACCGGACCGGCTGCCCAGTTCATGTCATCGTCCTGCACGGACGGTTGGGACGGAGACGTCGGCGATGACCATCGAAATGGGTCTACACCCGGCGCCGGCACGCTCGCTGCCCAATCAAGGAACCCCGGATTGACGGGCCGCGCCGCCTCGCGTGGCTTCTTCAACAGTTGCGGATCGATCGGCGGCGGAACGTCACGATCGGCCGTCCAAAGCTCTCCGTAATCCGCATGCTGCTGGACCGAGGGTTCGTGCAGTTGCGCCGCTTGATTTGGGATACGCCCGCCAGCCTCATCCTCCAGCGAAACTCCGATGATGTAGTGGCCGATCGTGAGCCGATCGCCGTCGCGCAAGCGGTGCGGCCCCCGCATGCGCTGGTCGGCACCATTGAGAAAGGTGCCGTTGGTCGAGACGTCGTGCAGCCAATAGCCACCGTCGCGAAAGTGCACCTCGCAATGCTTTCCGGAAATAGTCCGCGCCGGATCCGGCAGCGTCCAGTCGAGGTGACGGTCCCGGCCAATATCGACCGAACGCCTGCCGGTGACCGTAAACGTCACAGGTCCGCCGTCCGGAAGATTCGGTTCGTTCTCGATATTAAAGCGAAGCACCATCACATCGTCTCGTTAGCGCGGAGGGCGCGGTTCGCCGCGTGCCAATTGAATACCATCCTCCAGGCACGACGTCATTATCTGGTCCCGGAAGTCACGGGGGAGCCGGCAGAGGCCAATCAGCAGTGCTGTACGCACCGCCCGTGCGGCCTGATCTGGCTTGGCTTCCACGGGCGCAAATTCCGGGGGAACCACGCTTCCGCCGGACCAGCCGGCCGCCAGCGCCAGCCACGTTGCCGGCTGCTCAGGATCGTTGGCATTGCCGACAGCCAGCGCCTTGTTCCGGGACTGCTCGTCCGGTTGCCGGACCCAGGTCTCCACAATATTGAGCGACCTGCTATCGCTGGCATCGAAATGATCGAACATCCGTCGCAGAGAGCGACATCCCCAGCCAATTGCCACACGCCTTGGAAGTAGGTATGCACAATAAGACACGGCCGCGTGCCAATTGCACGCGTCGGCGGCCTCCTGAAGGAAATCCAGCGAAGGCTTGTCAGCGTCGGCTCTGCCGACATCATAGCGCGCCAACGGATAGGCCTGAAACAGATCCTGTACCGTTCCGAATCGAACCTGCCCCATGATCGTCAGCCGACAAGAGTTGGAGTGCCGTGAGCGACCAGCGGACCGCCGGCAGCAAGCGCCATGCCGGCCTGCGCTGTCATTGCGATCGTCGGCGCGTTAATGATGATGCCTCCCGGGGTCAGGATAATCTGGCTGGGACCCACCTGCAGTGTGATGTTGGCATTCGCCGTCAGCGTGATGCTGATGCCTGCATTGACAGTCTGGTCCATGGCCAGCGTGATGTGTTGACCGCCCAATTCGATATCGAGTTTGTCATTGCCTTTCTTGAGCGTGGTCTTGCGGGTATCGCCGCCGAATGCAGCTTCGCCGATGGTCCGTGTCTCGGTGTCCCGGACCGTCACGTCATGGTCCTTCTCGGCATGCACCGTGATCTTCTCGGACCCCTTCTTGTCCTCGAAGCTCCACTCGTTGAAGCCGCCCCCACCTTTGGTGGAGTCCGACTTCAAGCCGCCAATCGTCTTTTTCGACGGCAGATCGTAAGGCAGCTTGTATTCGTCGTTGTACACGGTGCCAATCACCAGGGGCCGGTCCGGATCCCCTTCCAGGAATTCGACAACGACTTCCTGTCCGACACGCGGAATGATCTGACCGCCCCAGCGCTTGCCGGACCAAACCTGGGCCACCCGCAACCGGCACGACCGCTTCTTCTTGCGATCCCAGAAAAAACGGACATAGATTTCGCCGAGCGACTCGACGTCGATTTCCTCGCTCGAATTGTCGTCTTTGGTCACTACCTTGGCAGTCTGGATGCCATTGATCCTTGGCTTCGGCGTCGTCATTGGCGCTCGAAACGGCCGATCGCTCGGCAGAAACTCGTAGCTGCCGAAATAGACGTGTTGCCCGGCGTCGCTCGGACCTCCGGTGCGATAAGATTCGATCGAGAACGAGTGCGTGGCTCGCACCACGAGATATTCCACGTTCTGCGAATCCTTGGAGTGCTTTTCAAGCTTCGTTAACCCACCGGGGAACAGGTTGACGGCGTCGCCATTGCCACGGCGCCTTCGGTCCATTGCCTGCTCGGCCTGGAGCTGGATCTTCGCGTAGCGCTCGCCGTCGGATTTTTCCTTGAACTTCCCTGGATAGTCGTAGAACTCCATCTCCGACCGGGTGTAGTGCTCGGAGCCCTTGGCGTCGCTGATCATCTGCGCGTTGGGCTTTTGATAGTTGTAGTCGTTGAGCTCGATCTTGCCGGTTCGAAACCGGCGCTCCGAGACCCATTCGTAGATATGCTGCTCGCCTCGACGATCGGCCCCCGTTAGCGGGATATAGGGAATCGTAGCAAGACCGTTGATCGGGCTATGCGACGATTTGGAGTCCGCCAACACCAGCGTATGTTTGCCGCCCTCGTGCTTGAAGAAGTAGTAGATGCCGTGCTGTTCCATCAGCCGGCACACGAAATTCATGTCAGTCTCGCGGTACTGAACGCAATATTCGAGCTTCGGACAGGACCCTTCTTCGGTCAGTTTGGATTCATAATCGGTGAAGCCGCGTTCGTTGAACACCTCCTTGATGATGTCGGGCGCTTTCTTGTCCTGAAAGATCCGGCAATCGGTGGTCCGCGACAACAGCCAAAACCAGGGCCTCAGCACGATCCGGTAGCTGAAATAGTCGTTCCTTACCCCGAGCCACTGGGCCTCCGTCAGAATGCCACTGAACTCGCGCTCCTTTTCATGCAGCTTTATGGTCAGCGTGCATTGCTGACCGATGGCTCGGTCGAAGTCGAGGTCGGCATCCTCACTGAGACACTCTATGCGATACTCGAACAGTTCGCTGAGACCCTCCGAGCCCTCGAATCCGGCAAAAACCAGAACGTCTTTGCCAAGAGGCGTCTTGAGTTCGCAGAGGCGGGTATCCTGAGTAAGCTGGCCCATGTGGGCTTAAACTCCCTCCTTCGATCGAATGACCCGCTGCAAAGAGCTGATCAGACGTATGCAAGATCCGCGGAAATCCTGCCCCGCCAACTGGCAGTGCCGGCAAGTCCGCCCCGGGGCTGGCCTCCTGACGTTTCACGACAGCCGTCCAAAGAACCACCCTGGCCATCAAGTAGTCGGCTCCAAGAGCTTGCCGGTTCACGGGAAAATGGCATGATCTTCGGGAATGAACCAAGATCAGCAGGCATCTGACCCATAGGTATAGAATCGGATCATGCGCCCCGCGCGATCCCTTAGTCGTCACGGCTCGGCAGCGGGGCCGTGACCGAGCAGATGGACGATCCTCGCATGCTTGATGTCGCCTCCCTGACGCTGCCCATTACCGCTGACGATCCCTGCGGGCCGGATCTCGACGCCATCGGAGACGTCCAATATCTGAACTTCTTCGCAGGTGCGGAATCCCTGCTGCCAATGTCGTTCTTCGAGGTCGTCAATGCCAATGGGGAGCGTGGACGCTTCGATCCAAAGGCAGTCGATTTTGCCGGCCAATTTGCCGCTGCACAGCCCCTCCTGGCGCGTACCCGCGATCTGCGCCTAAACCTGCTGCTCGCGAAGTTTTCAATCCTCAACCGCGATCTCGACGGCTTTCTTAACTGCCTGAGGGCGACCAACTTGCTGCTGCGCGAGCAGTGGGAAGCGGTACATCCGAGGGGCGAGAACGGCGACTACGCGCTTCGGGCCGTCACGGTCGAAGCAATCGACGTGTTTCCGACCGTGATCAACCCGCTCCAGTTCCTCCCCCTGATCGAGAACCGCAGACACGGCAACCTCAACTACCGTGCCTATCAAATCGCGCAAGGCGAAATTCCCGCCGGCGATGCCGACGCCGACGGGCTCGATCTCGCGACCATCGAGCGCATCGTCAGCGAGACGGATCTCGATACTCTCAAGGCAATCAGCGCGCGGTGCTCCGCGGTCGCTGCTGAAATCGCAGGTATCAAGGCGACCTGGCGTGAGAAGATGAATTCGGGGCAACCTATCAGCCTCGACAGGCTCTCCGGCTTGGTTGACGGCATGGCTGCCTGGCTTGCGGGTCTTGTCGCGTTGCGTGACCCGGTGGCGATTGCCGCAACTGCGGAAGATGCCGGTCCCGTCGATACGCAGGTGCCGTTGGACGCAACCACGATGTTTGCTTCATCTGCACAGGCGTCCGCAGCGCTCGGCGCAGCGGCCGCCTATTTTGCCCGAATGGAACCATCCAACCCGGCGCTGCTGCTGGTACGTCAAGCGCAGGAGATGGTCGGCAAATCATTTATTGAAGTGATGCGGATGCTGGTGCCGTCCCACGTGGAGAGCGCTGCCATCAACATCGGGCGGGACAAAGTCTTCGACCTGCCGATCGAACGGATGGCGGAGCTCGCGACCCCGCTCTCATCAACGACCGATGAGAGCGCCCAAGATATTGTTTTTTCGGTGGAAAATAGAGCGCAGGCCTTGGTTCTGCTGACGAAGGTGGCGTCGTTTTTCCGAACCGCGGAGCCGTCCAGCCCGATCCCCTTTTTGGTCGATCGCGCGCGCGACCTCGCACAGCGGGATTTCCTCAGCCTTCTGAATGATGTCCTTCCTGAGGGCGCTCTCAAGACAATCGACAAATCGTATTGAACCACCTTTCTCTCGAAGGCACTAACTGGACATAAGAATGTTTTGCCGACCGCAAGTTGAGACGCCTTAGTCAATCTGCGTCGTGCAATTTGGCTTCTGATGCGATTTCGCAGGGAGGGGAACCATGGCTACTGACAGCGGTCAAAAATTCATTCGACGAAACCGCGCACCACGCGTGCACATAACATACGAGGATCCTTACGACGCCGAGCGGCTGATCGAGCTGCCGTTCGTCATGGGCGTCCTCTCCGACCTCTCCGGCAATAACCCCGGCATCGAGAAGTCGAAGGTCGAGGAGCGTAAGTTCCTCGAGTTCGATATGGACAATTTCGACAACCGCATGGCCGCAATCCAGCCCGGCGTGACGGCGCGCGTCGCCAATCGCCTCAGCGATGGTTCCGACGAAAAGATCTCGGTCAACTTGCGCTTCAACAAGATGGCAGACTTCACTCCGGTGGCAGTCGCCCGCCAGGTGCCGGCCACCGCCAAGCTGCTCGAGGCACGCGAACAACTCGCCAACCTGCTGCGCTACATGGACGGCAAGGTGGCCGCCGAGGACCAGCTGAAAAAACTTCTCGCCGATCCTCAACTGATGGCAGCGCTGCGGGAACGCGCGACAAGCCAGTCGAGCGAACCTGGCACCGAGAGCTAAGGAAGGAATGGGGACCATGGCAAAAGAAGCTGTTCACACAGAGAGCCCTACCCAAGTCAAAACCGTCGAAGCTGATGAGTTTGCCAGCCTGCTAAAGCAAAGCTTCAAACCGCGCACTGAACGTGCAGCGACCGAAGTCGAAAACGCCGTATCCACGCTCGTTCAAGAGGCGTTGAAGGACACAAGCGTCATAAAGTCGGACGTCCTCGACACCATCGAGGAGATGATCGCGCGGATCGACCAGAAGCTGACCGCGCAAATGAACGAGATTCTTCATACACCTGAGTTCCAGGCAATCGAAAGTGCGTGGCGCGGTCTCCACTACCTCGTCTTCAATTCCGAGACCGACGCCAACCTGAAAATCCGGGTGATGAACGTCTCAAAGAACGAGCTGTATCGAAATCTGCGGCTTTATCCCGATGCCCGCTGGGACCAGAGCCCCCTTTTCAAGCAGATCTATGAGTATGAATTCGGCCAGCTGGGTGGCGAGCCTTTCGGCTGCCTGATCGGCGACTATTATTTCAGTCACCTCCCCACCGATGTGCAACTGCTCCGCGATCTCAGCAAGATCGCCGGCGCCGCACACGCCCCCTTCTTCAGCGGCGCCGAGCCGACGCTGATGGGAATGGACTCTTGGACCGAGCTGTCCAACCCTCGGGACATCGGCAAGGTGTTCGATACGCCGGAATATGCCGCATGGAAGGGACTGCGCGATCAGGACGACTCGCGCTATCTCGGCCTGTGCATGCCGCGCGCGCTCGGCCGCCTCCCCTACGGCGCGAAATCGGAGCCCGTGGAAGAGTTCGCCTTCGAAGAGGAGACGGACGGACACACCGGCGACAAATACGGCTGGATCAACGCCGCCTACGCAATGGCCGTCAACATCAACCGCGCCTTCAAGGAGTTTGGCTGGTGCACGCGCATCCGCGGTGTGCAGTCCGGCGGTGAAGTTATCAACCTGCCGACGCACACGTTCCCGACCGATGACGGCGGCGTCGACCTGAAATGCCCGACCGAGATCGCAATCAGCGATCGCCGTGAGCACGAACTTGCGAAGGCGGGCCTCATCCCGCTGATCCATCGCAAGAACACCGACAAGGCGGCGTTCATCGGCGCTCAGTCGCTCTACAAGCCGAAGAAGTATTTCGGCGAGAAAGGCGTGGATGCCACCGCCTCTGATAACCTGTCGTCACGACTGCCCTACATGTTCGCTGTGTCTCGCTTTGCGCACTATCTGAAGTGCATGGTTCGCGACAAGATCGGATCCATGAAGGAGAAGGATGAGCTGACGGTCTGGCTGCAGACCTGGATCAACGAGTACGTTGATGCCAATCCAGCCCTGTCGTCAGAAGCTCAGAAGGCGCGCAAGCCGCTGGCCGCTGCGAAGGTAGAGGTCATAGCAAACGAGGAGAACCCGGGATATTACAACGCGCGCTTCTTTCTTCGTCCACACTTTCAGTTGGAGGCGATGGACGTCGGCCTCAGTCTGGTTTCGCGCCTTCCCGGCCCCGGCTCCTGACGCCGCAGCATCGCAACCGTAACATGCAGAAATTTGAAAGGACTATGCTATGGCTGTTGACATTTTCCTGAAACTCGATCCGATTAAGGGCGAGTCGCTGGACGACAAGCACAAGGACGAAATCGATATTTTGAGCTGGTCGTTCGGCGAGAGCCAGTCAGGCACTTTCCACAGCGGTTCGGGCGGCGGTGCCGGCAAGGTCAGTATCCAGGACCTGCACTTCACGCACTTCGTCGACAAGGCCACGCCGGAGCTTTTCAAAGTCTGTGCGAACGGCAAGCACATTGATACGGCGATCCTCACGGTGCGCAAGGCGGGTGAAAATCCGCTGGAGTATCTCAAGATCGAGATGAAGCACATTCTGGTCACGAGTGTATCGACGGGCGGATCGCACGGCGAAGATCGCCTCACTGAAAACGTGAGTCTGAATTTCGCCAAGGTCAAGATGACGTACAAGACCCAGACGGAAAAAGGCGGCGCTGGAGCGGCGCCGGTGTTTGGCTGGGACGTTCCCGCCAACAAGGAATGGGCCTGATCGTCGGCTTCTGCTTGGCGTTGGTTGCGATTAGCTGAGCCGGCGCCGCACGGTGCGATTGCGTTGACGTCTCGGCGGGAGCGGTTACGAGCACGACCGCCTGCCGAGGCGACAACCATTCTGGAGACCAGCTGATGCTCCGCGAAAGGGCATAGCGGGCCCGGCATCTTGGGGAAGGTAAATGACCATTACTCCAAAGAGGGATCGTCTCTCTCCCCCGCTAATGCTGGCCTTTCGCTTGGCTCATGAAGCTCGCGATGCGCGCAAGAAGCTCAATTTGCGCGATGAATTCGGTGAACGGGTCATTGCCGGACGGCGTAGCGCCGGCCGCTTTCCGATCTCGGAAACGCTGTTGCGGCGGGAAATCTCTCATGACCTTGAAGCCCTTCTCAATACCATTGCTCTGGAATCGACTTTGGATCTGAGCGACCGGGATTGCGTCCGGAGATCGATCTTGAACTACGGCTTCCCCGATATCGCCCACCGCTCGATCGACGAGGTTACGGACGACGAACTCACCGACGCGTTGCGCGAGACGCTAGCGACCTACGAGCCCAGACTCGATCGCAAGACGATTCGGGTTCGTCGCGACGGCTCGGTCGGCCCTGAGCAGCTGAAGCTGCGCTTCATCGTTCACGCCGACCTCAAAGCTGAGCCGCTCAACGTCCCCGTGGAATTTGTCGCCGACGTCGATCTCGACAGCGGCGACATCCAGATCAATCGACTTTAGCATGAATCGCGAATTCCTCGATTTCTACAATCGTGAACTGTCATTGCTGTACGAGCAGGCGGGAGATTTCGCCGAAGAATATCCAGGCATCGCAGAGCGCCTCGGCGGCCTGATCCGAGACCGCTCGGACCCGATGATCACGGGACTGCTGGAAGGCGCTGCCTTTCTTGCCGCCCGCGTTCAGCTCAAGCTCAAGCACGAGTTCCCGGAATTCACTGCAAACCTGCTCGAGCAACTGGTGCCGAACTATCTTGCGCCGACACCTTCGGCCATGCTGGTGACCGCACGGCCACCCTATGCCGACCCGGCGCTGCGTGACGGCAGGAAGATCGCGCGCGGCGCCTATTTCGACGCGACCTATCGCGAGAGAGAGCGAAGTCTTTCCTGCCGGTTTCGACTTTGCCGCGACATCGTGCTCTGGCCATTTGACGTCACAAGCGCCGAGTATTTCTCGACGGCGGGCGCTCTGCAGGCGCTCGGTATCCCGATCGGCAGTGACGTCATCGCGGGGCTGAGGCTATCGTTGACCCATCGTAGTGCGGCCCGGCTCGACGACGAGCCGCCGGACGCGGAGGCTCGGACCAAGCCGGAAACGTGGTTCGCAGGCTGCCGCGTGAGCGAGCTTCCGATCTACCTGTCCGGTGCCGAATCCGACGCCATCGCGCTTTACGAGCAGTTGATCTCGAATTGCACGGGGGTCTACTTCCGACATCTCGACGACTTCGGCGATCCGGTGGTGACTCGTGCCCCCCATGACAGCGTGCAGCAAATTGGTTTCGACGAGAATGAGTCTCTATTCCCTAACGATAACCGGATCTTTCGTGGCTCGGAATTGCTGCGTGAATATTTCATGTTTCCACGCAAGTTCCTCGGCATTACCCTCACCGGGCTTCGCGGGGTGATGTCACGGCTGCGCAGCAAATCGATCGATATTGTCTTCGCATTCGATGAACACAGTTCACGATTGGCCGCCTCGGTGCGCCCCGAGACGTTCAGGCTCTATACCGCGCCGGCGATCAATCTGTTCGAGAAGACGAGTGATCGTATTCCGGTCAAGTCGAATACGCACGAGTACCATGTGGTGCCAGATCGCAGCCGCTATCTGGAATACGAACCGCACCAGGTGCTCGAAGTCTACGCACACCTTCCGGCAGAGAAGGATAAGCGGCCCGTGCGCCCGCTATATTCGGCCGCCGTCGACCGGAGCGGCGGGTCGGTCGACAGGCTTTATTTCACTGTGCGCCGCTTGCCGCGGCGCCGCACAGTGGAAGAAAAGACATACGGCGCCTCCTCAGACTACACCGGGACGGACATGTTCCTGTCGCTGCTCGAGCCCGGTGAATTGAGCGGAAAAGGCTCTGTCGCGGAACTGAGCGTTCGGGCTCTCTGCTCCAATCGCCATCTCACGGAGCACTTGCCGGTCGGCCAGGGCGGCGCCGATTTTCGTTTACTGGACGACACATCTCTTGATCTGATGTGCGTCGCCGGTCCGACGCCGCCGCGCGAGCCGGTGGTGGCCCAATTGCGCAGCCGCAGCGAAATCGTCAACAGCGGCGTTGTCAGCTGGCGGCTCATCAACATGCTCAGCCTCAACTATCTTGGGCTCGTCGAGCGCGGTGGCGGCAAGAACGCCGGAGCGCTGCGCGAGATGCTGTCCTTG
Organism: Bradyrhizobium sp. BWC-3-1; assembly: GCF_032917965.1. NCBI lineage: Bacteria > Pseudomonadati > Pseudomonadota > Alphaproteobacteria > Hyphomicrobiales > Nitrobacteraceae > Bradyrhizobium > Bradyrhizobium sp. BWC-3-1. The sequence continues at coordinate 3,861,935 of NZ_CP136625.1, read as the reverse complement.
TTCGCCGACCAATTCGACGACGCCACGGAACGCAAGATCCGCGGCGTGCGCAGCATAGAAAGCCGCCCCATCGTGCGACGCGTGCGTGAGCGCACCGGCAGCGGCGCAGCACGTGGCTTGGAGATTATCGTCACGCTCGACGAGAAGGCATTTGAGGGCAGCGGCGTGTTCTTGCTCGGGGCGATCCTGGAACGCTTCTTCGCCGACTATTCCGGCTTCAACACCTTCACCCAGACGGTCATCTCGACGCCGGAGCGCGGCGAGATCATGCGATGGCCGCCGCGCATGGGCACGCGGAGACCGCTATGACGCTGATCGACCAGATGAAGGCCGAGCCCTGGCGTTTCGATTTTTTCCATACGTTACGCCAGTTCGAGCGCGCCAACCCGGATCGACCGCGGATCGGTGACAGTGCCGCCCGCCGCGACGAATATGTCGACCTCGGCCAAGTGCCTTATCTGGAGTTTCCCGCCTCGAACCTCGCGGCGGTGGACGACCAGAGTGGCCGGCTCAGGATCCTCGTCAAATTTCTCGGCCTCCTGGGCCCGCAGGGCGCCCTGCCCATTGCCACCACCGACGAAAGCCTCAGCTGGTGGCTGATGCGGGATGACGCTTTCCCGCGCTTTCTCGATCTGTTTAACGGGCGCTTCCTGCAACTCTTCTTTCGTGCCTGGGCCGACGCGCGCCCGATCGCGCAGCACGACCGCCCGGCGGACGATCGCTTCATTGCCTATGTCGGCTCCTTCGCCGGCTTGGGCACCGATGTTTTCGCCGATCGCGATACCGTTCCGGACATGGCGAAGCTCAGCTTCGCTGGGCTGGTCGCGCCAAGGGCGAAGTGTGCATCACGGTTGACGCGATTCCTGCAAGGACTGTTCGAGGTCAAAGTCGAGATCGACGAATTCGTCGGCACTTGGCTCTCGTTCGACCCAAGTCACTGCAGCCGGCTCGGCGGAACGCATGCGAGGCTCGGTCAGGACGCCCTTCTGGGCTCGCGCGTGTTCAGCGTCGAGGACAAGATCAGAGTTCGGGTCTTTGTCAGAACATTTGCTCAGTACGAACAATTCCTGCCGACCGAAACACCCAACCTGTCGGAGCCACTGGCCGACGCCGTTTTCTTCTATGTCGGCGACGAATTGGAATGGGAAGTAGAGCTCGCGATTCCTGCCGGAGAGGTTGTACCGGTCAGGCTCGGACAAAGTGGTCGACTTGGATGGACTTCTTGGGTCTCGCCGAACTGGGCCTCCACAGAAGAATATCGCCGCGATGCCCGCTTTCAGCTCGGGGAGCGATTGAGATCCCGCCGGAGCGCCGCAGCCAATGCCACGGCGATTTGAACCTATCGATAGTGCTGATCGCCTAATGCTATGGAATTTGAAGCCAATTCCGCATGATGACAAGCATCCGCGGAGAAGTTGAGCAGGAGGAGCCGCCGTGACCGACATCAGCATTGAAGCTGTAACGGGCAAGCTGAACCGGGCCGGCTATGATGCCTTCATACAGGCCCTGCGCCACGCAAAGAGCGCCGGCAATCGCAACGTCGAGCTTGCGCACTGGCTGTTTCATATTCTGCAGCAGGAGGGCAACGATCTCAGCCTCTCGGTCGATCACTACAAGCTCGACCGCGCGCGCTTATTGTCGGACCTGGCCGGCGTGATCAGCGGCTTTTCTAAGAACGAGACCGACATGCCGGGCGTCGCGAATTCGGTCATCGATCTGCTCGATCGCGGCTGGCACTATGCCACGCTCTTCTTTGGCGAGACCCAGATCCGCACCGGTCATCTGCTCGTTGCCGGCCTGAAATCGAACGATATTCGTCGCGCGCTGAACAACCTCTCGCGGGAATTTGCCAAGGTCAACGTCGACGCACTGGCGGCGGAACGCCGCGCTGTCTGGACCGGCTCCGATGAGGAGACCATGCGGCCGATGGACGGATCGGGCCTGGTTGGCGCCGGCACGCAGGGCGCGGCCCAAGCTGGTCCGAAGGGCACGACGCCGCTCGACCGGTTCTCCCAGGACCTTACTGCCAAGGCTAAATCGGGCGAAATGGATCCGATCCTTGGCCGGGACGAAGAAATCCGCCAACTGATCGACGTGTTGATGCGTCGGCGGCAGAACAATCCAATTCTCACCGGCGAGGCTGGCGTCGGCAAGACCGCAGTTGTCGAAGGCTTCGCGCAGCGCATTGCCGCCGGCGACGTGCCGCCACCGCTGCGCGGTGTAAGGCTCTGCACACTCGACATCGGCCTGATGCAAGCCGGCGCCTCCATGAAGGGCGAGTTCGAGCAGCGCTTGCGGTCGGTGATCGACGAGGTCCAGAGCTCACCTACTCCCATCATCTTGTTCATCGATGAGGCCCACACACTCATCGGCGCCGGCGGCGCCGCCGGTACCGGCGATGCGGCCAATCTCCTGAAACCTCCCCTCGCCCGTGGCACGCTGCGTACGATCGCCGCCACCACATGGGCGGAATATCGCCAGTACATCGAGAAGGATCCCGCGCTCACCCGGCGCTTCCAGCCAATCCAGATCGATGAACCTGATGTGGAGACCTGCTGCATCATGCTTCGCGGACTTCTCGGTCCGATGGAAAAGCACCATGGCGTTCGCATTTCGGATGCTGCGATCGTCGCAGCAGTCAACCTGTCCCACCGATACATTCCTTCACGGCAGTTGCCGGACAAGGCGGTTAGCCTGCTTGATACAGCCTCGGCACGCGTAGCCATCAGCCAGAGCGCGACGCCGGCCTTGATCGAGGATGCACGCGTGGCGATTGCCGCTCGTGAAGCTGAGAGATCTGCGCTCGTCAGCGACGGCGACCTTGGGATAGAGGACAACGAGCGCATTGTCGCGATCGACAACGACATCGCCGCACTGAAAGACAAGCTGACGAACCTCGATGGCGATTGGGCGGTCGAGCAGGAGCTCATCAAGGACATCCGCAGCATTCGTGAAATCCTGTCCAGGCCCAAGGAAGGCGAAGATCCGGCTGCCAGGCGCGCGGAGCTGCGCGGCAAGTTCGACACACTTGAGACCATCAATCCGGAAAAGCGAATGGTCTATGCCCATGTAGACCAGCAGTCGGTGGCGTCCGTTGTCTCTGATTGGACCGGCATCCCGGTCGGCCGGATGATGCGTGACGAGATCGAAACCGTGCTGAAGCTACCGGAGATCCTCAACCGCCGCGTCGTCGGCCAGTCCCATGGGCTGACAATGATCGCCAAGCGAATTGAGACCAGCCGCGCTAAGCTGGACAACCCGTCGAAACCGATCGGCGTATTCATGTTGGCTGGCCCATCCGGTGTGGGCAAGACCGAAACCGCCCTGGCGCTTGCCGAGACTCTTTATGGCGGCGAGCAAAACATGATTACGATCAACATGTCAGAGTTCCAGGAAGCGCACACCGTCTCGACCTTGAAAGGCGCACCTCCCGGGTATGTCGGCTATGGCGAAGGTGGGCGCCTCACCGAGGCCGTCCGGCGCAAGCCCTATAGCGTCATTCTGCTCGACGAGGTGGAGAAAGCTCATCCCGACGTCCATGAGATTTTCTTTCAGGTATTCGACAAAGGAACCATGGAGGACGGCAACGGGCGACGGATCGACTTCAAGAACACTTTGATCATCCTTACCACCAACGTCGGCACCGATATGATCATGGGCCTATCACGCGATCCAAAGTATCGCGATGAGCCGGAAGAGCTCGCCAGGATGCTAAGGCCGGAGTTGCTCAAGGTGTTCCCAGCGGCGCTGCTCGGACGCATCGTCTCGATACCGTACTTCCCGCTATCGGACGAGATGCTGTCCGGGATCGTGCGTTTGCAACTCGACCGCATCGGAAGGCGCCTTCGTGACAATCATAACGCGACCTTCGGTTATGACGACGCGGTCGTCGAGCACATTGTGTCGCGCTGCAACGACCCCGACTCTGGTGGGCGAATGATTGACAACATCATCACCAACACCCTGCTCCCCGAGCTGTCGCGCGAATTCCTCAGCAAGTCGCTCGCCAAGGAAGAGGTGAAGGAAGCACGTGTCTCGATCGACAACAACAAGTTCGCATATTCGTGGAATTGAGCACGATGAACATTCAAACCGAGCATCGTCACCCAAACATCGGTCCAACGCCATACGACGAGGTCTACTACCCGGGCCATGTTTATGGGCTTACTCATCCCAACCATCTTGCTACCATGGCCGCCGTTTACGGCATGCAGCCGGCGCCGGTCGAGCGTTGCCGGGTGCTGGAGCTTGGCTGCGGCGTCGGCGGCAACCTGTTGCCGATGGCCTTTCAATACCCGAACAGCGAATTCGTCGGCGTCGACCTGAGCGGCGTGACGATCGAGCGCGGCCGGCAAAATGTCGCTACATTGGGCCTGGAGAACATCAAGCTTCTCCACTGCGACATCATGAATGTCGACGCAATCTTCGGGGAGTTCGACTACATCATCGCTCACGGCGTGTATTCCTGGGTCCCGCCGACAGTGCGCGAGAAGATTATGATGATCTTCAAACAGAACCTCGCGCCGCAGGGGGTCTGCTACGTCAGTTACAATGCGCACCCGTTCTCACATATGCGCGACATGGTCCGCGACATGATGCGGTATCACACCCGCCGCCTCACCGGCATGAAAGAAAAAGTAGGACAGGCCCGCGCAATCTTAAAGTTCTTGAGCGAGGGATCGAAAGCCAACTCGGTTCACGGCGCGATCATGCGCGATCAGTACAACCGCGTCCTCAAGGCGCCCGACGAGCTGTTGTTTCATGACGATCTCGACGAAGGCGCTGAGGCCTTCCTGCTGCACGAGGTTGTCGAGTTTGCAGGCTCTCATGGCTTGCAATATCTAAGCGACGCCGATTTCTCGCGACGCAATCTGGCGGGCTATTCCGAGGAGGTACGCGCGACGTTGCAACGCTTCCCGGAAACCGAGTTCATGGCACGCGATCAGTATCAGGACTTCATCGACGGTAACGGCTTTCGCCGTACCTTGCTCTGCCACGACAACGTCTCGCTCTCCCGCCAGACCGACCTCGATTTCGTCACCCGGTTCTATTTGCTGAGCACGACGAGCCCGGTTGATCCGGACGCCTGCGTAACGGACGATTCAGCGGTGGAATTCGAAAATGAGGACGGTAGCAGGATCACGGTGACCAATTCGCTCTTGAAGGCGGCGCACCTATGCCTCGGCCGCGCCTGGCCTCGCGCGCTGTCATTTGACGAATTGCTCGATGGGGCGCGAGCGCTGCTTGGCGGCGGGCAGGCAGATGATGACCAAAAGGCGTTAACCGAGGCGATGTTTATCCTGGCTTGCAGCGGCGAGGTCTCGTTCCTGCTGTCGCGTCCCTTCTTATTGACGGAAGCGACCGAGCATCCGCAGGCGAGCCTGCTCGCGCGAAAACAAGCGCAAACAGGTCCGCTCGTCACCAATCTCCTCCACCAAACCGTGCAGTTGGAGGACGACCGAACCAGGGATTTCCTGCAATTGCTCGATGGTACGCGGACCATCGACCAGATCACGGCCGAAATGACTGAGAAATTTGGCCCGACCATCCAGGTAGATCAGAAGGATCGTGCCAGGAAGCCCGCCGAGCCGCTGCTGCTATCAACGCGAGAAAGCGTTCAACGCTCGCTTGCGATGGTCGGCAAGTTGGGCTTGCTAATCGCCTGACGCGCTCATGTGCGCCGGGCACCGTGGAAGGAGTGGCGGAAGGAACCAGAAGATCTGCTACCTCCCAACAGGCGAGGTGCCCATCACTCAGCCATCGTGGGTGTACTGCTGGCCGAGCAGCCATCCGGTGAGAATACCACCGGGTCCGCTGGTATAGACCGGATGAAGGCCCACGCCGGCGCGCAGCATCCGCCATTCACTCTCGCCGACCCAGGGAATGCCAGGATCACCCTTTTGGTATTGCGACAGTAACGTTTTGGCGACCTCAGCGGCATTGGCGTAAATCGGGCCGTTGGCCCAGCGCGGCCGCGGGAGGCCGGTCATGCGGCAATAGAGCGCCGTGCAGACGTATGCGGACGCCTCTTCGGCATTGGCGTCGAGGCCGGTACGCAACAGATCGTAGGCTGCATGCAGGCTCTCATGGACGATATAGGCTCCGTCCATCCGCCCCGCCGCCGACACGACCTCCAGCGTGTTCGCAGCGACCGCTGTGCCGTCCGCCCTGGTTCTCGCCACATCGTTATATTGTGCGGCAACGCCTGCCGCGAGATCCGTCGGAGCCCTGACGGTGACCCGCCCCAACCGGATCGCGCGGGCGACGTGATGGAACGTTTGCGGCGCAATCGTCACGTGGCTGCCGCGGATCGGAAATCGGAAACGAATGCGTGCGACCGCCGGCCCATTGAGTATATCCAATACCCTGCCTCGCAGTGACATCTGATCGTCCTCGCCGCTTAAAGTACCCCCTGCATAGTGGTCGCCGATTCCAGTTGGCGGGTTCAAACTGCATCGGTGCTGGGGGAATAGGGGTTTGACTCTTGCCGGAATTGGCATGGGGCCTTCGGCAACTTCATAGAACGAGCAGACATTGAACCCGAACCCGTTCGGGCGAGACCAATCTGAGGTGAGGATTGCCACGGAGGGCGCGCCATGACGACGACCGATCCGACGACGACCGACACTTACCGGAAGATCGCGGCGCGATTGACCATGCTGCGACCGCAGATCGATTTGAAGAATTACTTTGCCGGCGCCAACCCGAATGTGCGCCTTTATGACGAGAAGCCCTACATCCGACACCAACTCGAGAAGTATGGTGTCGCTGCCGCGACGACCACGCTCGACGGCGTCACCTTCCTGCCCAAGGACTGGGAAGAGCTGATCAAGAAGCTGCGCATTGCCAAGACGACGGACGGATTCGACGCATTCGCCGAAGGGCAAAGCCCGGAAAAGGCGTCGCATTGGGCTCTCGATCTGTCGATGGCGGCAACGATCGGCAAGGGGTTTCGGGAGATCTGGCGCCCAAAGCTGTCCGACAAGCCACTCTCAACGCGGGATCTCCCGGGCCGGCACGGCTTCGGGCTCGGGCGGGACCGCGGACAATGGAGCGATGCCTACAGCTCGCAATTCGGCAAAGACCCGCAGCCCCAGGACATCACCTCGCTGCATTTCGCAGTAGCACCCGACCGGGTGAACGTGCACATCGACGAAACAGGCTTCGTGTTCGAGGGCGTGGACGGTGCCCTTACGGTCGGGCCGAACTTCATGCACCACGCCGGCAATGAGCTGTTCTGGAAGAGCAACTCACATCTGCCGCGTTGGGCGGCCGAACACATCGACTTGATATTGCCGAACAGCGCGAACGACTTTTCGCGCGTGGGCGTTTCGGTCGACATGTACCAGCGCAAAGATCTGCGCGTCACGGTCACCGGCTCCTGCGGAATTTTCGGCGGTTTCGAGTGCTCCGGAACCGTGAGCGTCAGCGGCACGCATGACCTGCTAGGCTCGAGGTCAAAAGGCCGACGCTAAAGCGGGGAATGCTGGTTCGATTGTCCACGCCTCCAAGCTACGAATGAGGCTCCTCCCTAGCCTACCTGTTCGCGGTCCGAATGAATGGAACCATCGAACCGCCTCAAGGTAACGGCGACCAATGAATATTGGTGGCAAGAGTAGTTCTGCAGGACTCAGCAAGGGAGGTCCTTACATTGCCGAACCAGGAAAGACCCTTGAAGCCTGTCGTCGAAAGCTACGTACCGCCAGCGGGAACGCGACATGCGGTGGCGGCAGGCGAGACCTGGATATCCCTCGCCAAGCGGATCGGCATCGATCCATGGGACCTCATCGAGTTCAATTTTCCGGGCATAAAGCTCGTCAAACAGCGCGATTTCCAACAAGCCACAAGGCAGGTGAACTGGTACCTAGCCGAGTATGTAGGCTGCCGCGCGATATCGCCCGACCGCCAGAATTTTGCGTTTTCTTCCGGTACGACCGGCGGGAAAGGTGGATGGAAAGGCGGCTTCATCTATCTACCGCCAGGTACGCCGCCTCCCCCGCCGATTGCGCCCATTCCACCGGTTGCGCCCACACCAGTGGCCCCGATCCCACCGGCATGTGAAGGAAGCCGACCCGACTTCGCCCGCGTGCTGGACGTCAGCGAACGGGATTTCGCGCGCAACGTCTTTGGCCCGACCCTGCCGCCGTGGGAGACGATCGCGATTACCAATGGCCTGGGAGCAGGCGGAAGACCGTGGACGAACGATGGACCGTTCTTTAGAGGAAGCAATCCCATGGTGCCGAGCATGCGGTATGCCATCAATCTTGGCAATGTCGCGTTCAGTAACCTGGCATCACCTAGCCCCACCTTCGGCCTCCTGTGCGACAACTTCGGTCGAATTTGCGACCTCTTCGTGCACGAAATGACCCATGTGTGGCAGGCGTTCAACGATTCGAACTGGACGATGGCGCGCTCCTTCTGGGCGCAGACAATCGGTGCCGGCTACGAGTACACGCCCGGCGACTCCTGGGACTCATACAACGTCGAGCAACAGGCACACATCGTTGAAGATTGGCACAAATACAAAATCAGTTTGCCGATGCTTGCCGAGGAACGCTATCCGTACGTCCGGCTCGTGATCCGATCTGGACGCCTCACTTTTCCTCGCGGGCTGGATCTGGCGGCATTGAAAAAGGACCTTCAAGATCTGCGCGCAAGGCACCTGGAGTAGGTCCGCCGCAAGGGAGTGGTCGGGAGCTTACTCAAGTGATGCACCAACACGCCGATAATTCGACGCGGTGCGATAGCGCATTCTTCCTCTCTCCAGAGTAGTTTTACGACTTGTCCAGCGTGCTGGTCAGCTTCATAGCGCAAGCACACGGAGAAGAATTGCGCGGCCGCCATGCGACAGGCAATCGACGTCCTGGCAGATTGTTTTCTGCGTCGCTAGCGCGCGGCGCATAGCTCGCGACAACCGCGGTCAGAATAGCCTGGGCTCGACGTACAATTTGCTCGCCCTCGCAGCCGCCGGCGAAATCCAGACCGCGAAATCATCGATCGAGGTTCAAATCTACACTCAGCAAACACGACACCAGCACATTGCCCCGCATGGCGAATTTCCGGTGTGTTGCCGGGCTCAACCGGCGAGCAACGATCCGGATGATTATCCCGGCGCGGTGAACCGGCGCGACACTATTGTGGATTAAGGTTGGGGAAAGCTTTAGCAAGCTTCGCACAGTCCTTGCAGGATTCCGGTGTATACGCGGCGCAAAGCTTCAGATCGTTCGTCGGAGGGTCTTCAACCTGGTCTGCCCTTACGGGCTTTCAACGGGCGTGAGGACGAGTAAGATGCTGTCTCGTGGCCCGGAGGCGGCATGAGCCAGCGCAAGTTCATGGGACTTGTCGGCGGTGCGACAGCATCAGGGCCGGGCATTGCGCTAGCGAGCCAGCGATCAGCCAACGCAGCCGCCGAGCCCGGTTACGATGATCGGCAAGAATTCCCACTGATCATCGCGAACATCCCCGCAACCCCTCGTCAAAAGGCCTGGGCGGTGGGTGTCGCCGTCTTGCTCATCGTCCTTGCAGCGGTCATCGCGCCGTTCGCCCGGATCCAATTGGGCCAGATTAATGGTTTCGTTCCAGTGTTGCAGACCGCGTTGGCCTTGGCCGAGTTCATCACGGCAGCCCTGCTATTTGCTCAATTTTCGATCCAGCCTCAACGGGCACTTCTCGCACTGGCAAGCGGATACGTTTTCAGCGGATCATTCGCATTCTTGCAAACGCTCGCCTTTCCGAACGGATACGCTTCCGCGGGTGTCATTGGGGATGCACTGAACAGCCCCGCTTGGCTTTACGTGCTATGGCACGCAACGTTCCCCGCGGCGATTTTCGGCTACGGGTTCACGAAGGATCATTCCGCCGGCGGCAGACCAGGCAAACCTGCAACAGCCGCGATCATAATAGTTGTCGGGTGCATCGGCGCCGCCGTGGCAGGACTGACGTGGATCGTGAACGCGAAAGCCGAATGGCTTCCTAATTTCTACGTGAACGACGTCAGGCACCAGACCCCTCTCGGCAATCAGGTCAACCTGATGCTTCTGCTATGGAATCTGACTGCTCTCACCGTTTTGTTTGCACGCATGCGCACCATTCTTGACCTTTGGCTGATGGTGACTTTGCTCGCCTACTTGCCGAATTTTCTGGTAGCAATCATCGGCAGCTCGGTTCGGTTCACCATCGGTTGGTACGCAGCACGCGGTTTCGTTCTCGTCGGCAGTTGCATGTTGCTGACCGTATTGCTCATCGAAACGATGTTTATCTATTCGCGCCTTGCCAGCGTCATTGCCCTGCAACGACGCGAACGAGCGAACCGGCTTCTCAGCATCGACGCGGTCACCGGGGCGATCGCCCACGAGCTAAGATCGCCATTGGGGGCCATCTCGCTCAATGCTGCGACAGGCCTAAGTCACCTGCGAGCTGCCCCCCTTGAACTGGAGGACCTCGAGAACATCCTGTCTGACATCGAAGCGGACAGCAGCCGCGCCGCTGACATCATATCGAACATTCGCGAGATGACAATCAAAACGGCGCAGGGCGGCGCTTCAGCAAACGTCGAGGATGTCGCCGAGCTTGCGCTGAGACTGTTGAGGCACGATCTTCTTGCCAATGGCGTATCAGTAATTACGGAGTTTCAGGGCAACATTCCCCCAGTCGCTCTGGGCGGCACTGAGCTTCAGCAGGTTGTCCTGAACCTCTGCAAAAACGCGCTTGACGCAATGAGTTCTGTCCCCGCCGATCAACGACAGCTCCGTATGAAAACCAGCCTTGATGGTGGCGCAACGGTCCGCTTGTCCGTAGAAGACTCCGGCACCGGCATCACACCGCGTCATCAAGAGCGCATCTTCGATCCGTTCTTCACGACGAAACAAGGCGGTATGGGATTGGGGCTGGCCATCTCCTCCAACCTGGTCGGAAGGTGCGGTGGAAAGCTGAGGCTGGTCAAATCGGACGTCAGGGGCTCCGTTTTCGAGCTGGAACTGCCCGTCTCCGCGCCCGCTTCAGTGCAATGACGGTACGGGACCGTCACGATCGTTCCGCCTTTCGCGCGCGCTCACTTCAGAGAGATCATGATTGTGCTGAGATTAGCGGCGAATTCCACCCCGGCTTTTGGTCCCTGCAGCACCATCGTGACCCCTTTGTCGTTGCGCAGCTGAGCGCCATTGATGCCGCCGATCAGGGCGGCCCCGCCACCGACCGAGCTGTATGCGCCGGCAAAATCGCTGACCTCTCGAATGCCTGAAGCCCAGCCCTCGAGCCACCCAACGGTAGCGCCGACGGTAAGACCTAGGCTTACCCCGCTGATGCGGAACGGATGATGGCGGCCGCGATAGGTCAGCACGCCGCTCCCAGCGCCACCGCCCACGAGCAGCCCCGCCTTTACGATCTTGATCCGGACCTGCGCGGATGCCTGTGCAAACGACGGGGTCGTCGGGATAAGGAGTGCGAGCAGCACGAGGCGTGCCAAACGCCAAAGAAGCCCACGCAAGATCTGCGTGCGTCGCTCAGGGTTTTGCACCATCCAGCTTCTTCCAGGTCTGGTCCGGATCGAACGCGCTGATGCGGGAAACGAGGACCTTCGTCCGAGGCCCAAGATCCTTCTGGTAGACAACGCCCGCATGGTTGACCAGGAAGGTCATGACGCCGGAATTGCCGTACTCGGCCGGCCAGGCGACCAGTGCGAAACCTCCGATCATCTTGCCGTTGACGACATAGTTCAGCGCGCCGCCTGGCGTGTTCGATCCCTGTCCCTTCAGGATGCGGAAATAGTAGCCATGATAGGGCGCCGGCCCCTCCTCGGCCTTGTAGCCTTCGGCCGAAGCCTGCGCCGCCAATGCACCGAGCGGGCTCGGGTCGTTGTCGTCGCGCCAGAACAACCCGTCCTTCTTGCCGGCACTGCTGACGATGCACTGCGCGTACACGCCAGTACCCTCACCGCGATCCTTGTCGGCGTATTCGTTCTCGGCATCGACAAAGGCGAGACTGGTCTGGATCGCGTCGAGTTCATTGCGGCCGATGCGGCGATACAGGACCTCAATGCGGCCTTCGGCGGTATCGAATTCCCAGCCGGTCCTGGTGTTGACGAGCGGAATCGGGAACGGAAAGTCGTCCGGACCCAACATCAGCACTGCCTTCCTGTTACCTTCCGCCTTGATCGCATGCTTCGCATCATACATCGAGGTGAAGCGTTTCCGGATGTCGACGTCGGCGACCTCGTCGCCGGAGGAAACGATGTCCTCGGCAGCGCTGCCGAGGACTTTCAGGATGGCCCGGTCCGGCCCGCTTTTCACGGCGGCAGCGAGCGCCGCTGCCGCATCCTCCGGTGTCGGATAGGACTGCTGCGCAAGGGATGGCGAGCTCAGGAGCCCCAGCGCAATAATGGCCGGCAAGATGGCGAGACGAAGCGACTTCAATCCCATCATGGGGTCACCTCGCCAGGAATCCGCGCGCCGCTCTCGAGCCAGTCGCGATAGGTACGGAATTTCAGACCGAGCTTTTCGTAATAGACACGGAGATAGCCGTCGGCTCCGCGGGTGACGGCTACCGGCTTCACGTCCTCGACTTCTTGCGCAATGACGCCGACATAGGCCTTGTCGCTGCCGATATAGCTGAAGCGGTAATAACCAAGACCGCTTGCGAGATGGCCGAGCAGAACGACGTCATGCTTCAGCGCGATATCGGAACGCCGTCCGCCGCCACCACCACCACCACGGCCTCCGCCACCCTGGAAGCCTCCGCCGCCGCCTCGGCCGGCGAAGCTCGCACCTCCGCCGCCGCCACCGCGCGGTCCCATGCTCGCCATGCTCGCATGACCACGCGCCGATGCTGCGGCCGCCGAGCGGCCCGACGACACGTTCAGCACGCTTCCGCTACCACCGCGGTTCGCGGCTTTGGCGCCCCCACCCTTGGCGCCGCCCGCTTTAGGGCCAGCACTCTTTGCGCCGGCATTCTTAGCACCACCGCCCTTGGCCGCGCGATCGCCACCGCCTTTGGCGCGATTGCCTCCCGCCTTGGCGCGATCCCCGGCGCCTTGACGGTCGCCACCTCGGTCGCCAGGCCCAGCGCGATCTGCGCCACCAGGCCGATCCTGTCCCGGCTTCAAGACTTGCTGTCCGTCGCGGCCGCGGAAATCCATGCGGTCGGCGGCGCCGGCCTTCAGATTGCTATTGCCGAAGCGCTGCTGAACGTTGGCGTTGTTGTAGCGTACCCCTTGGCGATGCGACGGATTATGCTGCCAGCCAGTTCCGATGTTGGTGGTGCGGTGATTGATATAGACGTTGCGGTTGCCCCAGTTGCAGCCGCCGCCCCAATAATTGCCCCAGCGACCGATGGCCCAGGCCGTGCCGAAGGCGAGACCCGCCGCGACGACGCCTGCGCCGATGTAGGACGGGTAGCCGAAGTAATATGGTGGATACTCGGTGTAGGGCCACGCGCCGTAGACTGTCGCAGGCTCGTAGTACGGCACATACATCGTATCGGGAACCGCCGGCTCGATCACGACCACCTGCCTGCTTTCCTCGGTCTTCACGCTCACCTTCTGCTGCGTGGTGGTCACCAGCTTCTTGTTGTCATAAGCCTTGGTCCGCAGCCGCTGGACCGCATCCATCACATCCGGTTGCTGCGCGAGCACGGCGTCGCCCAGCGCCTTCGTCCAGTCGAGCTTGTCGCTCATCATGGCCAGGACCTCAGCAGTCGAGGCCAGCGCCTTGATGCTGTCATCCCACGGCTGCTTCTCCACTTCTGTCTTCAGGGCATCACCCTTCAGAGTCTTGCGCTCTTTCAGCCAGCGATCGGCCTGAACGACCTCCAGAGGATAGGTGGATGCCGCCAGCACGTTGGCAAGCAACTCGTCGGGGTAGAGCGCAATCGGCGCGACCAGAGCTTCGAGCTGCTCCGGTTTCAGAATTTCTGCGGCTTGCCCGGGGGCATTTGCCTGCTGCGGGCTGGAGGCCGGCGCCTTATCTGCGGTCTGCGCCGCCGCCGCCAGCGGAATCGCGATCACGAGCGCAAGCGCCATCAAGGTCCTGCCGCAGCAAAACATCAGATCCTCCATACACATGTCCCGGCGATCATCCTGATCCGAGACCTGGCATCTGTTGATCGAGATCAAAGAAACGGTGTCTCGTCTCCCACAGCGCGCCGAACGAGCTAGTCGATCAGCTCGGCCTCCATCAGCAAACGTTCCAGGATCGCCAGTCCGAGGGCGTGAACGGCTCTCATGTTGATGACGAGATCGAACCTCGTGGCGAATTGCACCGGGAGACTGCGGATATCGGCCCCGCGGAGGATACGAGCAACATAGCCCGCGCCATCGCGAAACTGCTGCGTCAGGTCGGCACCGTAAGACATCAGCCCGCCATTCACAGCATAGAAGCGGACGGCGAAGATCGCCGGCACGCGGCGCTGGGCCAGCAACGGGATTGCGATGGCGCTCTGAGTACTGAAGAAACCGCCATCCGGCAGCACGACGATCCCGCTGCCATTCCGCGCCGCCGTGTCGATGACCCCCGCGATCTCGGCGCTGCTGCGGACGGCGACGCCGGTAACCGTCATTCGCAGGCGACTTTCCACCTGGTGCGCGGCCTGAAGATAAAGCGGCGCATATGGCGCGGTCTCGGGATTGTACAGAAGCACCGCATTGCTCATGCTGGGCACCAAGTCCTTCAACAGGCTCAGCCACTTCCCGCTCATGGCGTGCTCGTAGAGCGAAAAACCGGTAACATTGCTGGTCGGCCTTGCCAGATCGACGACGAGGCCTGTCCCGACCGGGTCCGAGAGCCCGGCGAAGATGATCGGAATGACCTGCGTTGCAGCCCGCAACGCCCGTGTCGTCGCCGTGCTGGTCGCAAACAGCACGTGGGGTCCGGCGGCAACAAGTTCGCGAGCCTCACGTTCCTGCCATGTCGGATTGGGGCCCGGCCAGCGCACATCGAGTCGGTAGTTCTGATTGGCGATCCAGCCGAGATCGGCGAGACCCTGCTGAAAGGCATCGACGCGCATCTGAGCGCCGCCATCGCCCACCAAATTGCCGGTCAGCACGCCGACCGACGGCATCGGCCGCGGTGCCCCGTCCTGAGCGCGCGCGAAAACCGGACAAGCAGCTGCGGCCCCGACCAAGGCCATGAACTCACGGCGCTTCATTGCCCGTCCGCAATCCCCCGAATGTCCCGCACCTTTCGCATGACGCGATTGCTGAAGGAAGCGGGGCTGGCGGCGGAGGGCTTGATCAAGATCAAGGTAGCTGAGCTTGGGTTCGGCCGTGATTCGACTTGATCTGGAGTGACCACCGTCAGGTGCGGTCAACTGGCTGACCGAGCGCTTGCTCATGTCCGTGCGCGGACAGCAGGATCCGACGGTCGTGAATCAAGCTTTGAAGACGATGCGCAGCGACATTCAATGTCGTGACATCGAGCGCATTCTCGTCTCCTGCAGCGGCCTTGGCGCGCTGGCCCTGGAGCACCCGGTCGATCTCGACCTCGATATCGGACAGTTCGGCCTCCGCCTCCGTCCTGCGTATCCGCGCGCCCAGCGCATACAGCAAGTCCAGGCCCCGTTCGTCTTTAGAGGGATCACGCACCTGAAGGAATTTCCAAGCCGCCGCCAATACGGAGATGAGGCCGCCGAAAATCATGGGCGCGAGGAAGATCGCGTTTCCCCATTCGTCCAGAAAGCTCTGCTGCGTTCCGTTGTAGAATGCTGCGGCGCCAGGATGAACCGGGAGGAAGGCGTCCGAATCCGTGCTCGGCGCGGTCATTTGCGAGAGGATCGGCAATTCGCCGAGCAGGTCCCTGCGCGCCTTCATCAGCGCGTCGGCCAGGCTGCCCGCCACCTCTGCGCTGAGCTGCTTTTGTGCGACCACATAGAACGAAACCCGCAGCGTGGTGAGATCCTCGCTCGGGACAGGCGGCGAACCGCGCAGCGTGCCCTTCGGGACATCGAAGCTTTCATAGGCGCGCTGCTTTTCCGCGATGGCACCAGCCGCCTCGACGGGAAGGAGGACCGGCGCGGTCTTCGGCGTCTGCAGAAAGAGGCCGCGCAAGAGGGCCAGATACTTTTCGGCAAGAGGAACGACGATCAGAATCGCCCGTACCTCCTTGGCATCGAGTGCCCGCCGCGCGTCTGCCGGTTGGAGATTGCGGAATGTCACGTTGGCGCGTCCAAGGCCGTACTCGTCGCTGAGGACGTCGACGACCTTGCGATTCATCTCGCCGCCGATCACGCCGACGCTGGTGCGCTTCAGACCAGCGATTTCGGTAATGGAAGAGCCCGGCGGCGCAACCAGCAGGACAACGGCGTGGGCGAGAACCACGATGGCCTGCGCCTGCGACAGGTCGCCGACGTCGCCGCGGACGACAGCAAGCTCGACCTTTTCCGCCGCAAACTGCTCGGCAGCATCAACCGCATTGGTCGTTTCCACCAGCCTGAGCCGGACCGGGGCGTTCACCACGGCAAGCCGGCTGGCCAGTGCCGAGACCAGACGCGCGGCCTCACCGTCCAGCGATCCAACGGCGATGGTCAGCGTCGTGGGGCGAGAGTACCACCGGTAGCCGAACAGGCCAGCTCCAACCACGAGCACGACAGCGCTGGCTACAATGAAGGATCGAAGCCAGATCGGCATCTTTGTAGGGACCATGTGGCGCTCACAGTGAATCGGACGTCCGGCGGCCGCACGGGCTCATTGACGCCCCGCCCGGCTCAACTGCGGCCTATTGCTGAACCGGAGTGCGATTCAAGCCGAGATCGAACCCAGTCAGTGCCCGCTGAGCACGAGCGTCTTGATCGGCAGCAGCAGCGCCTGGATGCGCAGCAGCAGCGCATGCACCAGCCCGACACCGTCCACGACATGCAAGGCAATGGCGCGGCTGGTACTGGTCTCCTTGGCTGAGATCTCCTCATGATTGCTGGTGTAGGCATTGACGATGCAACTGCTGCCCGGCGTCACGCCTTCGAGGCCGCTCTTGTAAAGCGGCTCCAAGAAGGCGAGGATCGAACCCGGCTTACGTGCATTCTGAGCTTCAATCAATTCCTGGCCAGCCTGGACCTGGCCGGCGGCGATGTAATCCTGCACATCGGTGACAATGAGCGGAATGATGACCCATGGCTTGGAGATGCAGGTCGCTTCTGCGACCATCCCTACCTTCACCACCCCCGCTTCAATCTGTCCAAACCCGGCCTGCAGCCTACCCCTGCCGGCATCCGCCGGTATCAACACGCCGGCTGGTCGCATGATCTGGGCAACGAGATCGCCAGTCCGAACGAGGAACTGTTCGACCCGCCCGTCGACGCCGGCGCGAACGAAGGTCTTGTCGAGATCGACCTGCGCTTCAGCCAGGACCGCCTGGGCGCTCGCCTTTTCGGCTGGCAAGAGCGTTGAAAGCCGCAACGTCGATGACGTCTTGGACGCGGTGGCCGCGTCCACGCCAGCCTGCCGCTGGCTGACCACGACCTGCAGTTTCTCGATATCGCGTTGCGGTACGATACCGGGGTTGCGGCGCTGCAACTCCGTCTTGACGTCCAGCTCGTCCTTCGCCTGCTGAAGGCTGGCCTTCGCTTCCTGGATCTGCGCTTCGGCCTTGACCACGTCGTTTTCGGCGCTTGTCATCGCGGCGTCCACCTCGGTGATCTTGCGCGTGGCCGTCTCCAAAGCTGCCTTCTGCTTTGAACTGTCCAGCCTGAACAGCACGTCGCCCTTCTTCACCGCCTCGCTGTAGCCGACATTGACTTCCGCGACGCGGCCGGAGCCTTCAGGAAGGATGGGGACCGTCCGAAAATAGAGCGCGGCCGAGGTCGTTGACGGGTGAAAGTAGAAGATCATCGTGACCAGCGAAATCGTCAGCATCAGGCAGCCGGTAATGCCCCATCGCAATTCATACCAGATGGAAAAGAAGGTGATCTCCTTGCCGAAACGTTTGCCCTGAGCATAGCGGCGGTAGAGGTAGTCCGGCAGGATGGTCAGGAGGGAGCAGAACATGAGCTCAAACATGGCTGTGTTCCTTTCCCTTGACGATCGGCTTTTCAACCGGCGGCAAGCTGGGGAGTTCTGGCTCGCGACCCTCGCCGGGCGCGGCGTCGGCGATCCTCTCGACCGAGCCTGCGATACTCCGTAGCGGCGTGCCGAAATCTGGCAAGTCGATCATCGCTAGCAGAAGGCCGGCCACCCAGAAAATGTGCATGTGCGTAAAGAGCGAGATGATGCCCAGCACGGCCACGATCTCGAACTGAAGCTTCTGCGACTTGTGGGCCATTCGTTCCGGCAGGCTGTGCAGCTTCCAATAGAGCGTGCCAACCCAGAGTACGGTGCCGATCAGGAAGATCCCCATCACCACCATCAACACGTCCGTGCCACTTCCCGGCGCGAGATAGAACGGCAGATGATGCGGAGCCATCGGATGAAGTTGCTCGCTCAATGGTCGCCTCCACGGAAGGGATCAGGGCGGTTTTCGCGCCGGTTCGTTACCGTGGCCGCGCAGGTGAGAAAATTGCTTGATATGAATCAAAGGTCCGAACGGCGCGAAACCTAGCTTAGCCCTGACTCCGATCCCACAGCAAGCCAGGAACGCACCAATCATGCCCGGCATCGATGAGCTCATTCCCAACGCACTGCAAATTCGCAAGGAAGCTGCGCTCGAGGAAGCCAGAAAGGCCGAGGAATATGTTCGCCTCGCCGCCGCGGCCGAAGCCGAGAAACGCGACTTGATCGAACGGCTGAGCAAACCGTCCGGCAAATCCGAGGAGGAGAAAATCAAGCTCGCCTCGACCATCATCCAGCGCGCGGTTCGCAACGGCCTGACCGAAGTGCAGGTCTATCGCTTCCCGAACACCCTGTGCACCGACAGGGGCCGCGCGATCAACCAAATGGAGGCTGGCTGGGAGAAAACGCTGACGGGAATTCCAAAAGAGATCTTCGAGCTCTGGGCCGAATACCTCAAGCCTCGCGGCTATCGCATCGGCTATCAGGTCATCGATTTTCCCGGCGGCGTGCCCGGCGACATCGGCGTCATCATTTCCTGGGGCGATTGATCACGTTTCGGCCGAGCTAAGAGAAGGCGGAGCGGCATGGCAAAGGATGAAGCCTCAGAGCGGATGAAGCGCAAGGACTACGAGAAGGAGCTCGAAAAGCTCCAGATCGAGCTTTGCCATCTCCAGGATTATGTGAAGGAAAATAGGCTTCGAGTGATCGTCTTGTTTGAGGGCCGCGACGCTGCCGGCAAGGGCGGCACGATCAAGGCGATCACAGAAAAGGTCAGCCCGCGCGTATTCCGGGTGGTGGCGCTGCCGGCGCCATCGGATCGCGAAAAGACGCAGCTTTTCTTCCAGCGCTACATGAAGCAGTTTCCGGCCGGGGGCGAGATCGTGATCTTCGACCGGAGCTGGTACAATCGCGCCGGCGTCGAATATGTCATGGGATTCTGCTCGCCCGCCGAGCACGATCGTTTCCTCGCGCTCTGCCCGCAGATGGAAAAGTACGTCATCGACGGTGGCATCATTCTGATCAAGATCTGGCTCGAGGTCGGGATGGAGGAGCAGGAGCGCCGCTTCAACGCCCGCATCGACGATCCGGTGCGGCAATGGAAGTTGAGTCCGATGGACCTGGAATCCTTCAAGCGCTGGTATGATTATTCGCGCGCGCGCGACCTGATGCTCAAGAAGACGAGCACGAAGGACGCGCCTTGGTACATCATTCGCTCCAACGACAAGCGGCGGGCGCGGCTGAACTGTATCGCGCACATCCTGGAGGCTATCCCGCACAAGCGGATCAAGAAGGACAAGGTGAGGCTGCCGAAGCGTTCCGACAAAGGACGCTACAATGACCAGGCCGGCCTGCGTGGAATGAACTTCGTTAGCGAGCGATATTGACGCCGCGCTCCCGGCTCGGCCCGATCACCTGACCATGCTGCTGAGGGTCCGCTGGACCCGTCAGCAGCACTTTCCTTTAATAGGGGTACTGGTTGGGGCAAACCCAATTGCCGTACGTGTCCTGATAACAACCATTGTTGTAGTTGTTATTGTAGTACCCGTAGGCGCCCGCCGCGGCCGCACCGACGGCAGCAGCTCCGTAAACCGCGCCTCGGTAGCCATATCGCGGATAGCCGCCGGGATAGCCGGCGACGGGGCGGCCGGGACGGCCCGCAACGGGGTAACCAGGACGACCCGGACGACCGGCGATCGGATGGCTCGGCCGCGGACCTCCTGCGTAATGGCGTCCGCCTCCGCCATGGATCCGCCCCGCGTGAACGGCGCCGCCACGATAGCCACCGCCATGAAAACCTCCGGCGCGCATGCCCCCTCCACCTCCGCGATAGCCACCACCGCCGCCCCGGCGGGCGTAGGCGTCATCTGGAATGAGCGTGGCTGTGAGAAGAACGAAGGCCGCAGCCAGAGCGAGAAGATAACGAAACATGGCATGTCCTCCCTCGATATGGGTGCCGTGATCCGCTTCGACGATGCCTCGCGGAACGCGGTTGCACCCGACCTGGCACTGATTTGCGGCCGCTTCCCGACTTACGTGCATGAGAAAAGCAGCGCCATTCAGCTAGAGCGCCGCGACCGCCGAAGCGGCGCGACTGCGGCTCTACCGCTTCAAAGCTATCGTCACGCCCCCCACAGCGGCTGACAGCTCGGCACCGACCTTCGGCCCGCTAAGCTGCAGAATCACGCCGTTGCCGTTTTGCAGCTGAACGGCACCTGCGCCGGCGGCGATGGCACCGCCCGCACCGCCGACAGCGTAGGAGCCTTCGAGCGACTCCGGCCCCCTCAGGTTGAGGGCACGACCGACCAGTTTGGTGGTCGAAGCGCCGATGGTGAAGCCGACGCTCATGCCCGAGACGGTGAAGGGGTATTTGTGGCCGCGATACAGCAGAACGCCCTCGCCCCCACCGACGCCAACGATGAAGCCACCCTTGGTGAAGACAACGGCAACTTGGCCGGTCTCTGCCCGCGATGGCGTGCTGAATCCGGCGACGCATGCCAGCGAGGCGACCAGGGCGGCATAGATAGCGACTTTTCTCATGAGTTTTATTTCCTCTGGTTGTGACGCCGAGCTATTGAGCCAGGATCATTGCGAAGTAGCCGAACACGGTGAGCAGAATGCCTGATACTGCGTAGCCGACCGGGAAGCCGATCCAGGGCACGGAGCTCTGGATTTCCACCGCGGCCTCACGGCACGGCCCGGAGTGAGACCGCGCACCGGCGACGCCGCCCATCAGCACGGCCGGGTTGATCTTGAAGACGTGGAAGCCGATCGCCCAGACGATGAACGGCGGAATCGTGCAGGCAATGAAGCCGGCAACGAAGATCTTCAACGCCACGGCCCCGGTCAGCTGCGCCAGTAGTCCGGCGCCGGCATTGATGCCGACGATGGCGACGAAGACCACGAGACCGAGATCCTCGAGCACATTGCGCGCCGCGTTCGGCGTGTTGCCGAAGAAGCGCAGCCGGGAAACCAGCGACGAGACGATCACGCCGGACAGCAACAATCCACCGGCATTGCCGAGGCCTATCTTGGCACCGAAGGCCGGAAATTCGATCATGCCGATCAGGAAACCGATGATCATGCCGGAGGCGAGCGTCAACAGATCGGTCGAGGTGTTGGTCCGCGCAATGCGTCCCCACATCTCGCCGAGCTCGTTGACGGCCGACTTGATGCCAACCACCGAGACGATGTCCATCCGCTGCAACTCGGTCTTGAGACCGGCGGGGATCTGCACGCCGCCACGCTCTACCTTGGTGACCTGCAACTGGCCGGCAATGGCCGTGTCTCGGAAGGATTCAAAGGTCCGTCCGGCCATCTCCTTGTTGGTGACGAGGATGTCCGCCTGATCCATGGGAATGCCGAGCGCCTTGGCATCGGCAACCTCGGGACCAATCAGGCCCATCTTGTCGGTCAGATGTTCAGTCGCGCCGCCGAGCGCGACGACGTCGCCCTTTTGCAGAACGAGTTCGGGATCGGCGCCCTGGGGTTCTCCGCGCCGCAGCACGTTGACGATGCGGTATTCGGGGTTCATCGTGCGGAATTTGGCAATGCTCATGCCGACCTGGGCCGGATTGTCGAGCCGGTAGGCACGGAGGCCGAACTGCCGGTAACCGGTCAGGCCGCCACCCTCGAGGTCCTTGACGCCGAACTCCTGCTCGTACTGCTTGGCTGCCGCCTTGGCGTCGACGCCCCACCAGCGCGGCAGGTACTTGCAGATCAGGATGATGCCCACGGTGCCCCAGATGTAGGTGATGCCGTAGGACAGCGCGATCATGCCAGACGCGTCCTCGGGCTTCATGCCTTCAGGCAGCTTGACAACGCCGGAGGTGATGGCCTGCTCGGCCGAACCGATCGCGGCCGACATGGTCTGCGACCCCGCCAGCATGCCACCGGCAGCTCCGATCGGCAGTGCGAAAAGCTTTGCACATATGACGACAAGCGCCAGACCGAGCACGCTCGACACGAGGGCCAGGATGCAGAATTTGAGCCCATCCCCCTTCAGGCTGTTGATAAAGGACGGGCCGACACGCAGGCCGACGCCATACATAAACAGGTAGTAGAACAGGCTCTTGGCAAAGTTGTTCAATTCGAGCTTCACGCCATAGATCGACGCCCACACAGATAAGCCAGCGCCCACCACGATGGCGCCGGCGACCATGCCGAGGCCGTAACCCTTAATGCTGGCCCGGCCGATCCAGACGGCGAGGCCAACGACGAAGAACAGCAACAGAAACGGGTTCTGCTGCAAGAACGTGAAAAAGCTCTGCATGTCCGTCCCCTTTTATTACGATGCAGCCTTCAGCTTCGGCGCGGCGCCGGGCTTGGGCCGGCCAATCTTCGCCAGGGCTTCGGCACGTACGAGCTTCAGCCCTTCCTTGGCGTCGTAGCCGTGGATTTCCTTCACATCGAGCTTGCGCATGAAGTCGATGGTTTCCTGGGTGATGACCTGCCCCGGCACCATGATCGGGAAGCCCGGCGGATACGGGATCACGAAACTGGCAGAGACGAGGTCGGGACCGGCCTTGAGGCGACGGTCGATCTCGGAATCGCCGAGCCGGATATATTCGCATCCCGCCGCGTCATAGGCCGAGTAGAAGCCGCTACGGATGTCACCCTCGTTGGTCTTGGTGCCGGCATCGCCACGGAAACTGTCGTGGAAGTGCGAGAAGTTCGGCAGATCGGGCACATCAGTCATCAGGCTCTTCACCCGCGCATCGAAGGTCTTCTTCGCATTGGCGCCACCCTGAACCAGTCCGCGATCGACCTCGCCCGCGATTTCGGCCAACACCCTCACCAGATGCGCGACGTCGCTGCGGGTATTGTTGATGTTGGACTGGAACAACACCGAGTTTCGCGATGTCTTGTTGATCTGGATGTTGTACTCGTTGGCCAGGATTCCCTTGAACTGCGTACCGTCGTAGCCGGCGGTGCCGCAGACCAACGTCATCCGGGTCGGGTCGAGGCAGAACTCGTCGTCGTCCAGGCTCTTCACGACGTTCGCCCAGTTCGTGCCGGCGGCCAGATAGTCGGTAAACCCGCTCTGGCGGTACTGCGCCGGCACCATCGCGTCCGCACCGAGAATCCGGAAGTATTTGGAGATCAGTGGATTGTTATTGACCGCCTTGCGGATCGCGAACGCAATTTCGATCGCGTTGGCGACGAGACCGTAGCCCTCAAGCTCCATCTGGCGCCGCGAGACATCGAGGCTCGCGATAAGTTGCTGGTTGGGGCTGGTCGACGCGTGCGTAAACACCGCCTCCTTGAACTGCTGCTCGACGGTGTGGAACTCGACGTCCTTGACCGACAGCATCGAACCCTGCCGGATCGCCGACATCGACTTATGGGTCGAGTTGGTCTGGTAGACCCGCAAGCGTATCTGGCGCGGGTCCGGGATCAGTCGGGTCTTGAGCAGCACCTCGTCCGACGGGTTCTTGCCGAGGTAGGCCTGCTGCTTCTCGTAAGCCGCGACCGATTTCGAGTCGTGCATCCAGGCCTCGATCTCGTTCGCGGCGCCCATCGCTGTCCGCCGCCGCAGGAACGGCGAGAAGCGTGCAAAGCCGAACCAGGCCTCATCCCACAGGAAGATCAGATCGGGCTTGATCGCGAGGCATTCCTCCATCACCCGGCGGGTGTTGTAGATGTGGCCGTCAAAGGTGCAGTTGGTCAGGTCCAGCATCTTGACGCGGTCCAGCCGGCCATCGGCCCTCGCATTCAGCAGGGCCTGCTTGATGGTCTGCAGCGGCACCGCGCCGTACATCGAATACTCGGTCATCGGGAACGCTTCGACATAGATCGGTTGGGCGCCGGCCAGAACCATGCCGTAATGGTGCGACTTGTGGCAATTACGATCCACGATCGCGATGTCGCCCGGCCCGAGCAGCGCCTGCACCGCCATCTTGTTGGATGTCGAGGTGCCGTTGGTCACGAAGAACACGCGATCGGCGCCGAGCGCGCGTGCCGCCTTGTCTTGAGCTCTCTTGATGGTGCCTGTCGGCTCCAGCAGGCTGTCGAGGCCGCCGGTGGTCGCGCTGCTTTCGGCCAGGAACAGGTTCAGGCCGTAGAATTCGCCCATGTCGCGGATCCAGTCCGACCTGAAGACAGATTTGCCGCGAGCGATCGGCAGCGCATGGAACGTCCCGATCGGGCGTTGCGCGTATTTCTTGAGATTGTCGAAGAACGGTGTGTCGAAGCGATCCTGGATCCCTTCGAGGATGGAGAGATGGAGCTCGAGGAGCTCTTCGATGGAGTAGAATATCCGCCGAACCACATTGGCCTCGGGGTTCCCAGCCATTGTCTCCACGTCGCGATTCGACATCAGATAGATGTCGAGCTCGGGACGTACCCGCTTGATGACGTGCGCTAGCCGGAGCGCGGACGCGTCCGCCTCGTCATTGATGCCCGCGGCGGCGGTCACGGTGCGGAGTATCGGCGCATCGTGACGCGAGCGCAGGCCGAACCCTTCGTTGATGACGACGGCGGCGATATTGGGGTTGAGCATCGTCGCGCAGAAGGCGTCTTCGAGGCTGCCGACGATCACCGGCTCATAGACGAAAGAATCGACCGGGCGCCGCAGCTTGCGCCATTCGGCGGCAAGTGCTGGCCATTTGTCGGAGGAGACGCCGGTGACGACCAGCGTTTCGAAATAGGGCCGTCGGGCTGCATGTGAGCCGAAAGTCGAGGACACAAGCTCGGGCGCATCGCCACTGCCGTCGTCCTCGGGATTCCAATCGCCGGCATGCTGGCGGAAGGATCTCGTCATCAGGGCCTGCGTGATGCGCGTCGCAAGGCTCAGTGAACCCGCCGCATCCCCCCCTGAGGCGGCCTCCCGCAGCGCCGCCATCAATTGCAGCCCGGGATAGCCGTGAAACTCCTCTATGACGGAGAGATCGGCCAGCGCCGCATCATACTTGGCGCGGTCGCCCCCGCGCGCCCATACCTTGGCCGCTTCAACCAGATCGCGCCAGTCGTCCGCCCGGCCGCCGGGCCCGGAAATGAACTGATCGATGCGCTTTTCTGCAGCCTTGGCGTCCTTGGACATGTCTTTCTCCGGATCTTTTTGCGATGTCTCAGCCGGGATCGTGATGCCCGCTCACGTCGGTCTATTGATCCAAGTCAACGGACGCGCATCTTGGAGAAGGTGCGATGTACCTCGCGATGCAATATCCCCAGAAGTGGCTGCGCGCGACCGACTTCGGGCGGGAGATCGGATCAGAGCTGGGTGGGCAATAGCGATATCGGATCAGACGATTGCTTGTTCTCACCGAGCACGCTGTCGACCGAGCGGAGCCAAGCCGCACTGTCGGTCTTTTCCGCCAATCCCTCCGCCCGCAGCAGATCGCGCAATTGTGCGTGCGCGCCGACGATGCAGAAGGCGATATGCGCCGAGGCGAGTTTGTCGTAAAGGTCGTGCAACATGCGGGCCCCTGCCAAATCGATGTAGGGTGAAGCGGAGAGATCGCAGACCACCAGCTTGATATCGGCTGCCTTCAGCAAGGCATCCGAAACCGTGTCCAGGATGGTTTCAGCATTGATGTAAAGCAGCGAGGCTTCCGGTCGAAAGGCGATGATGCCGACCAATGGCTCAACGCCTTCGTGCCTCGCATCGTCGGAGTAACGGCCGGTGCCCGGAAGCTGGCCGAGGAAAGCGACATTCGGACGTGAGGCCCGCGCCAGGAGCAGGACAATCGACGCAATCGCGGCCAGCAGGACGCCTTGCAAGATCCCCAGGAGCAACACGGACACCAGCGCAATCGCCGCAGCGTAAAAGTCGATGCGGCTGACTTGCCACATCCGCAACAGCGCGCGGATATCCACCAGTCTGTAGACCGCAGCAAAGACGATCGCCGCCAGCACCGCCTTGGGCAGATTCGTCAGGGCTCCCGTGAAGAACAGCAGGCACAGCGCCAGCGTCACCGAACAAATCATCAGCGCCAGTGGCGTCCGCGCCCCTGCATTGTCGTTGACCGCAGATTGCGACAGCCCGCCGGCCACTGGGTAGCCGTGGCCAAACGCGGTGACGAGGTTGGCCGCGCCGAGCCCCAAAAACTCCTGCCGGACATCAAGGGCATAGCCATGCTTGGCTGCAAAGCTGCGCGCGGCGGACACACCTTCGATATAGGCCAACAGGACGCATCCCGCGGCCAAGGGGAAGAGGTCATCCGGCTCCAATAGACCAAAGCTGGGTAATCCGATCGCCGGTAATCCCTCGGGAATTTTGCCGGTCACCGGCACGCCAAGCGACGGAAAGCCAAGCAGTGTCGCCAGCATGATCGATAGCGCCATGATCGTGAGCCCGACCGGCTTTCCCCGCAGCCATCGCTCTCCCACAAGCAAGGACAAGAGGGCGATGGCTCCGATCGCCAGCACCAGCCAATTGATGCCGCCGAGCTGGCCGGCGAGCTTGATGGCGCGATCGAAGAAATTGTGACCGCCTCCGGCGACGCCGAACAGGCTCGGCAACTGGCTCATGATGATCGTGAGGCCCGCGCCGGCCTTGAAACCGACCAGAATGCTGTCGCTCACCAGACGGACCAAGACGCTGAGCTTGAACAACCAAGCGATCAGACAAAGCAGCGCCACTGCGCATGCGGCCAGGCTCGCGATCTCGGCATATCTGGCCGCGTCTCCGCCGGCCAGCCTCCCCACGCTGGCCGCAATCATCAGCGAGATCGCGGATGTCGGACCGATTGCCAGCTGACGCGACGAGCCCAACAGCGCATAGCCGATGCCGCCGAGCATGTAGCCGTAGATGCCGATCTGGGGCGGCAGGCCCGCCAGCGTGGCATACGCCAGCGACACCGGAATGGCGTAAGCGGCAAGCGTAATGCCGGCGATGGCGTCCGAACGCAGCCAGGCGCCTTGGTACTGCGTCAGCCAGGTTGCGGGCGGAAACAGGAAGAGCCAGCGCCATTTCCGTCCGGAAGACATCAGAGCCTGCCTTCCTCGCTTGAGACTTCGCAGAGCAACAGCACGACGAGCAGTGCGATCACGGGGAGACCGAGCGCCAGATTCGGGATTTGCTTGGTCGCGAAGCCGCCCACAGCCGCTCCGAGACCGAAGGTGACGCATAAAGTAGCGAAAATGCCGGGGGGACGGAGCGTCCCATTGCCGGAGGCCGCAGCGAACAGCCCTTCAATCGCCTGCCGCATGTTGCCCGTGATCATGACCGAGCTGTAGACCACGCCCTCGACCCTCGTGAAGACGGCGCTCTGCACGGCGGCGACGAAGGAAATGCCAAGCGTTCCCGCGAGATCCGGCAGGCGGTTGTGCAGAATGCCGATAGTGACCAGCAGCAGGATTTCGATCAGCGTACCGATCGCACTGGCGCGCGCTCCGGTTACCCGTCGCAGCCATGCGGCGACCAGGATACCGGCGGCGAATGCAAGGATCGGCGGGACGAAATGCAGCGCTTTCGCCCAGTTGCCGGTCGAGCCATAGACCCACAACAGCACAAGATTTGCGGTCTGGGCATTGGCCATCACGCCGTGGATGATCCACGTATAGGCGTCGATATAGCCGCCCGCGAAGGCAAGCAGCAGCGCAATCGGCACCGTTTCGTCGCGGCGTATCGACGAAGCAGCGGCGGTATCCATCGTGCTCATGTCTCAACGTCAAATCGTGAGGCTCAAGAGGGAGCGGCTTACCCCCCGGCAGGGGTTGATCTGAATCAAGCATCGCCGGGTTTGACGAACCAGATTTAGCGCAAATCGCTGGAGGGCACGCCCATGAGCACGGTCAGATGGATCATCTCCGCCGCTCCGGAAATCTTCCTGCTGCTGTCGGTCGCGCTGGGCACCATTCTTGGCCGAGTCCGGATCCGCGGCTTTTCAATCGGCACCACGGCCTGCACGCTCATCGTTGCCGTTCTCATCGGGCAGCTCGGCACCTTCACGTTCCCCTCCCTGTTGAGGGTCATTCTCTTCAGCCTGTTCGTGTTCACGATCGGCTACCGGTCCGGACCCGAATTCTTTGCCTCGCTGAGCATCCGGACGCTGGCTCAGGTCGCGCTCGCGCTCGTCCTTGGTGGTACCGGTCTCATCATCGTTCTCATGTTTGCCCATGTGTTCGCGCTCGGTCCCGGCACCGCTTCCGGTCTTGCTGCGGGAGCCCTGACACAGTCGTCGGTCATCGGCACCGCGTCTGGCGCACTAGCCCAGCTCGGACTGCCCAAAGAGTTGCTGCAGCAGCAGGACGCTAATATCGCGGCCGGCTACGCCGTCACCTACGTGCTCGGCTATATCCTCACGCTCCTGTACGTGCCGTTTGTCGCACCAAAATTGATGCGGATCGATCTGAAAGCGGAAGCTGCAAAGCTCGAGGCGGAGCTTTCGGGTGGCAACCCGCCACAAACTGAGAATCTGCATTATCGAAAATTCCAGGCCCGCGCCTATCGAGTGTCGACCGCGGCGGGACGGACCGTCGGCGCCGTCGAGGACGAGATCGGCAGCCGGAGCATGATCGAGCGGATCGTACGCGGGGGAGCTGACGTCGAACCGCATCGCGACACGGTGCTTGAAGCGAGCGATGACGTCGTCATCGCAGGTCGCACGGCGGCCATTGTCGCCGCAAAGCCGATTGTTGGCACTGAAATCGACGCCGACGAGATCCTGAAGGCTCTTCCAGGCAATGTGGTCGACGTCCTCGTTGACAATCGCAAGCTCCACGGCCGCTCCGTCAAGGACGTGGCCGACCGCGTCGGCGACGCCGCGCGCGGCGTGTTCCTGCGCACCTTGACGCGGATGGGACGCGAGGTCCCCCTGAGCGCCGATACCCGCGTCTATGTCGGTGACGTCATGACGCTGGTCGGCAGCACCCGCAACATCGAGCGCGCGGCCTCGCAGGTTGGGCAGATCCTGAGCTCCGAAGACCGTACCGACATCGCATTTCTTGCCGTAGGTCTGCTCGCCGGTCTCGCGAGCGTCAAGATCGGCTCAGTGCCCCTGACGTTGGGAGGTGGCGGCGGCGCCCTGATTGCGGGGCTCTTCTGCGGCTGGCTGCGGTCGCGGCGGCCGACCATCGGCGCAATGCCGCCTGCAGCGCAGCAGACGCTGAGCGATCTCGGCCTTGGCGGCTTTATCGCCGCGATCGGGCTCGGCAACGGCCACGCGGCCTGGGTCGCGATCCAGTCACACGGCATGCTGCTGGTCGGCATGGGCCTGGTCGTCACGCTGGTGCCGCTGATCGTGACCACCCTCTTTGCCCATCGCGTACTCCGCATGAACCCGGTCATCATTTGCGGAGCGCTGGCGGGCGCCATGACGGTCGATGCCGCCGTGACCGGGGCTTGTGAGGTTGCGGAAAGCCAGACGCCCGTGCTCGGGGTCGCCGTGCCTTACGCCGTCGGCAACGTTGTCCTGACCGTGCTCGGCCCGATCATCGTGGCCAGCACTTTTGCCGGTTGAAGGAGGCGCAAGTGAATCTCCGGCACGTTTTGGACCTAAAAGGGATATCGACAGCGTTGGGCATCTTGGCGTGCCTTCTTGCTCCTGCACGCGCCGAAGAGAACGCCCGCATCCAGGAGGAGATCTGGGCGCTGCCGCTACCGCTGCCGATGTTCGCGTACGTTGTGCGGCCGGTCGGTGATGGTCCCTTCCCGCTGGCGATCATGAACCATGGTGTCTCGCTCAAACCCGTTGACCGCAGCTTCTTCCCGCTGGTGGAGTTCCGCGACGCCGCCAAGTGGTTTGCCAAGCGCGGCTATCTCGTGGTCGCACCAGTCGGCACCGGCTACGGCGCGGCCGCCATCGACATTCCCGAGCACGGTCTCTATGGCCCCTTCTTCTCCAAGGTCGGAAAATGCACCAATCCGAACTTCCACGACGCCGGACGTGCGGTGGCGCAGGTCGATCTCTGGATCATCGACTACATGGTGGCCGAGAAGCGAGTTCTGCCAACGGACGTCGTGGTGATCGGCCAGTCCGCCGGCGGCTGGGCTTCCATTGCGCTCTCGAGCGCAAACCCGCCGCAGGTGAAAGCAATCATCACCTTCGCGGCTGGACGCGGCGGTCGCGTCGACGGCAAACCCAATAACAATTGCGCGCCGGACAAGCTCGTCGAAGCGACTGCCGATTTCGGCCGGATCTCCCGGGTGCCAATGCTGTGGATCTATATCGAAAACGACACGTTCTTCGGCCCTGCCCTGTCGAAGCGTATGCATGAGGCCTTCACCGGGGCTGGCGGCAGGGCCGAATATCATCTGATGCCGCCCTTCGGCAGCGAAGGACATTTCTTCATCGGCTCGCCCGACACGATCCCGATGTGGTCACCGCTCGTTGAGCGATTTCTTGACGCGCAGAAATAGCCGCAGAGGCAGAACATGATTGAAGCAACTTCAAGACTTTCGACTGGGCGTGCGCTCGTCTGCTTGTCGATATTGTTCGCCGCGGCCCTTGCCGGACCAGCTTCGGCGCAGAATGAAGCCGCGCCAAAGCCGGCTCCGGAGGTAAAGTCCGCCGAAATCGCATCTCGCGGGCAGCGCGAAGCCAAGGACATCGCCTATGGCGACTGGAAAAAGCTTTGCGTGAAGCCCGGAGGAACGCCGACGCTGTGCCGGACTTCAATCACGGGCCGGTTTGCTACAGGCCAGATGGCAATCCGCGTGGACCTGATCGAGCGTGACGGCGACCCCATTGCGCGACTGCAAGTGTTTGCTCCCGTCGGCATGTATCTGCGGAGGCCCGCCAAGCTGACGATCGATGGGGCCAACGCCCAGTCATTGCCCTACACCTGGTGCCTGACCAATGCCTGCATTGCAGCCGACGCCGCGGATCCCAAGTTCATCGACGACATGGATCGTGGCAAGGTCCTCGTGCTCGAACTCACCGACTCCAACCTTCTGTCTCTGACGACATCGTTGCCACTGGCACAGTTCGGCCCGGCTCACAAAGGCGCGCCCGCACAGACTCTTGAGCAGGACATCGAGGAGTGAGCAGCGGCGGCTTCAGCCATGCTCGGCGCAGGCGCGTTCAATGGAGTCGATGAGTTCGCTTGCTGCGAAGGGCTTGGCCAGATAGGCGGCGCACCCAGACTGAATCGCCGCAAGCTGATTCGCCTGGCAGTCGTTGCCGGTAATGTAGATGACGGGGACCGTGGCACCCTCGCTGGCGAGCCTGCGGCGGAGTGAGATACCCGATTCTCCATTCAGATTGATATCCAGAACGATGCAGCACGCCTCTTCGATGCAGCCATGACGAAGCAACGCACCCGCGGAATCAAAAGCAACCGCATCAAAGCCGTGCTTTCGAAGCAGCCGCTCTAGGCTTCGGCGCATTGATAAATCATCATCCACGACGTAAATCGGCTTACGTGCAAACAATGGACCCCGTCTTTCTGATTGGAAACCTGGCACTCGCGTCGCAACGACGCTACGCGGCAAAGGTTCCTGCGCTAATCCGACGGCTAATGACGCCGGTATGTAGGCGGCCCAGGGCGAATTATGTCAATAACATTTCGTATTGTCCCATCGTACAGGTCTGAGCCGCAGACCTGACGAAGCGCACGAAAACCGGCCTGCGTCACACCTTTGCCGAATCCAGAAGGCCGAGCCGCTCGGCAGCGGACACCAGTTCGGCAAACGATAGTACCTCCATCTTTGTCATCACTTGGTGGCGGTGCGCCTTCACCGTGCGTTCGGTCGTTCCAAGCTCATAGGCGATCTGCTTGTTGATTTTACCGCGTACGATCAGGTCGAACACCTGTCGTTCGCGCCGCGTCAGAGACGTCAAACGAGAACGAAACGAATCCAGTTGGCTCTGTTGGCCGCGCACCACCTCTTGTCGAACCAGTGCGCGCTCGATCGCGTCGATCAACTGTTCCGAAGATACTGGTTTGGTCAGAAAATCTTCCGCGCCAGCCTTGATCGCGCGAACAGTCGTTGCGGTATCGGCATGCCCCGTCAGGAATATGATCGGCAACGGCGAAGGTCGTTGGGCGAGGCACGCTTGCAACTCGGGGCCGCTCAGGCCGGGGATCTGCACGTCGAGCAGGATGCAGCCCGGATGTTCGGAGCCCGGAGGATCCTCGAGCAGTTGCTGCGCCGATGCGTAGGTCACAACCTCATAGCCCGCAAGCTTGAGCCGACGCTGGATGGCAGTGCGAAACGACGGGTCGTCATCGACCACATAGACGAAGCCAGACAATGTTTTCTCCCGACCTGTTCTGGCAAGCAGAATTCCCAACTGCTCGCGCAAGCCTTAGAATCAATTCAAGGTGCCTCGCACCCCGCGGTCAACATCAATGAAAGCAGCCCGCCCGCAGTGGCACGACCTCAGCCGGAACGCGCGACATAAGCCTGCGCCGCGCAATCCGACAGACGCCCTGACAGATTTCTCATCCAGCGCACCATCGCCGTCCCTGTACTTTGGTACAATGCACTTACAGACAATGGTTGCAAAGCCCGCTTTTGGCTTAAACAACCTTCGCGGGAAGGGTGATTTATCGGCGGCTCCGTATTCCCGGTGATGGAGATAGGCTGTTCGCGGTTATCGCGTCAGCACCAGTTCGGGAGTTGACCATGCTGGTTCGCAACGCTGCCGACGCTTCCTCGCGGCATCATTCACTCCGCGAGCTCGGCCTGAATACCAGTTCAAATCCGATCATCAGTTTAAACGAATTTACCTATAAAAAAGGCACCGAAATCTACGGCGAGAAAGAGCCGGCCGAATACGTCTATCAGGTCAAATCAGGCGCCGTGCGAAGCTACAAGCTCCTCTCAGACGGGCGTCGCCAGATCGGCGCATTCCACCTGGTTGGCGACATCTTCGGGCTCGAAAACGGCAGCGAGCATAGATTCACAACGGAAGCGATCGTCGACACGACCGTGCGTCTGGTCAAGCGGCAGAGCCTCGAACTCGTCGCAGAAGGCGATGCCATGGTTGCCCGAAACCTGCTCAGCATGACCACCAACAACCTTCAGCATGCGGAAGACCACATGCTGCTGCTCGGCCGCAAGACCTCGCTGGAGCGGGTGGCGGCGTTCCTGCTCGAGATGGACACGCGGCTAACGGCCGCAGGGATCCTAGCCCTGCCAATGTCGCGGCGCGATATCGCGGACTACCTCGGATTGACCCTGGAGACCGTGTCCCGCGCCCTGTCCCGCCTTCACGACCTGGGCATCCTCGGCTTCATCGGCAATACCCAGCGCCAGATCATGCTCCTGGACCGGCATCAGCTCGCAGCTCTTGATGATCTCCAGAATTGAAACCGGACGCCGCGATTGCCGAGAGATGTTCAAGGGTCTTGCGCAGCACCTCGAACAGGACCGCGGTCGACCAGCCGAACATCAGAATGCCGTTCATGGCGGTCATCGGCCCTGTCAGCCGCCACGCCTGCACCGGCGTGACGTCCCCGTAGCCCAGCGTGGTGTAGTTCACGAAGGTGAAATACAGCAACTCGCTCCCCTCGGGTGCCGCACCAACCAGAGCGTAAGCCAGCGCCCAGACAAGTACCTCGAGCGTGTGTGCAACCATTAAAATGACAGCTATCGTAACCATCGCCGCCATCAGGTGCGATCGGGGCTGCGTCGTATGCTTCAACCCCGCTGTGCGCGCGATGTCGATCGCTGCAACGGTCACCAGCGCGTGAATCATGATGTTGATCACGCTGATAAAAGTGCCGAGCAGAAATTGGACGGCCATCGCGAACTCCCTCCGACGCTGCCGGGGTTTGGTTGGTCAGCACTGCCATCCGGCCCGCGGTATGACGCGGGTGTTTGATGCAGATCAACGTGCCGCGGGCGTGTACGCCCTTTGCCCACACCGCGGCCATCAAGAACGCCGATCATGACGCTTAGCTTGGCATCCCCGAGTTACCATTCATCAGCAGCGCCAGCGTGTGCCTGGCGATCATAATATCCTCGTCGGAGGGCACGACGTAGACCGGGATGCGGCTCGCTGGAGACGATATCAGCTGCGATTGCAGCGCGTTCTCTTTCGCATCGAGCTCGACACCGAGCCATGCGAGTTGCTCCGCCACGCGCGAACGGAGCGATGCGGAGTTTTCGCCGACCTCTGCCGCGAAGACGAACGCGTCAAGGCCCTGCAACGCAGCAGCGAGCATGCCCGCGTTGAGACCGATCCGATAGACGAAACGGTCGATGGCGAACTTCGCGTTGGGATCCTCACTTGCCTCAAGCTGACGCATATCACCGCTGAGCATGACTCCCTGATCAATCTGCGACGGCCCCGCTCCCATCGGCAATTCGTCAAGCGCGGTGAAGCCCATTGTGCTCTCTACGCTCCGTCCACCGCTGAGCGCGCACATCGATGCTCCGCTCCCGAGACGCGCGACGATCACCCGCCCCATCGCGATTTCCGGCGCAATCTTGGGCAAGGCCTTCGCAATATATTCGTAAGCGAGACCATGCAATCCGTAGCGCCGCACGCCCTCGGCATAGGGCGTACGAGGGACCGCATAATGGTCGGCGACCGCAGGATGCGTTCGGTGAAATGCAGTGTCGAAGCAGGCGACCTGCGGGGGCGCCAGGAAATTCGCCAGGATCGAACGGATTGGCGCCAGATTTCGCGGCAGATCAAAAGGCGCCGACGCGGTCAACCGCTCCAGACGGGCCAGGACTTCGTGATCGATCAGGACGGGATGGTCATGCTCTGTACCGCCGTGAATGACGCGGTGCCCGACTGCAATCGGATTTATATGAAGCTCGTCCTGCAACCAGGCGCTGATGATGTCCATCGCAGCCGCAACATCCGGCACTGCTTCGGTCGGATAAGCGCGATTGGCGAGCGGACCGCTGCCGGCCCTGCTCGCCCGCAGGCGCGGGCAGCGCCCGATGCCGTTCATCTGCCCCTTGAGCCGTTGCCGTAGCCTGCCTTCTCCTTCGACAGAGTAGACATGGAATCGGAGATCAGAGGATCCGGCATTGACGACAAGGATGGTGTCCATGGCACTCACACGGCAAATGTTGCAGCATGCCGAGGCCCCGCATCGACCCTGACGGTCCGAGCGACGTCAGCGGGCGAGCCAGGCATTTCCACCACCATCTCCGACCGGTCGTGGTATCTTCACCCGAGAGCTTCTATTGAGCGCATGGAGGTCAACGCTCGATCGCCAGCTGTGCGGGCGCAGCACGTTCAGCCCGGATCCACGCGACTGTCAGCTCCCAGACAACGGACAGAATGATCGGTCCGATGAAGAGGCCGATGATCCCGTGAAAGAGAGTTCCGCCGATCACTCCAATTAGAATGACCAGCGCCGGGGTGGTCAGGCCGCGGCCCATGACGAGCGGTTTCAGGATATTGTCGAGCACCGACACGATCACGAGAAACACCGTCAGCAGGAGCGCGATCGGAAACTCCTTGTCGGCCCAGATCCAGATGATGACCGGCAGGATGACGATGGTACCGCCGATCTGCACGATCGACAGCAACAGCACCAGGAATGCCAGCAGTCCCGCGGCGGCGATGCCTGCGAGCTTGAAACCTATTCCCGCCAGCAAGGCTTGGATGATAGCAACGCCGATCACGCCTTGAGCGACCGCGCGGATCGTAGCCCCCGCCAGGTCCAGAAAGTGCTCGCTCTGGTCCGGCACGATGCGCGACAGAAAGCTGCGCCCCGCAGCCACGAGCTCAGGTCCATACGGTAACAGCACCCCCGCCACGGCCACCGACAGCAGAAACTTGACCGTCCCCACACCGGCATTGCCGGCAAACCCGAGCAAGGTGGCCGCGAATGGCTTCAGGTAGGGCACCACAGCGCGCAACAGCGAGCGGAGATTGGTCGTTGCCTGGTCCCAGAGATCGAACAGCTGAGGCCCGACGATGGGCCACTCCTTAAGAGATTGCGGCGCGGACGGAACATGCAGTTCACCAGCGGTCATCTGGGCGGCGAGATCGGTGATCCCGTCGATTGCGCCCATGCCCAGCCAGGTCGCGGGTCCGATCACCACAGCGAGATTGACGAGCGTGAGGATCGTCGCCGCAAGCTTCGGCCGTCCACCGAGGATAGAACTCAGGCGCCGGAATACCGGATTCAGCGCAGCCGCAAGCACGACGCTCCAGGCC
Organism: Bradyrhizobium sp. BWC-3-1; assembly: GCF_032917965.1. Lineage (NCBI taxonomy): Bacteria > Pseudomonadati > Pseudomonadota > Alphaproteobacteria > Hyphomicrobiales > Nitrobacteraceae > Bradyrhizobium > Bradyrhizobium sp. BWC-3-1. The sequence continues at coordinate 3,825,449 of NZ_CP136625.1, read as the reverse complement.
AATATGGGCACAAATGGACGAACCAGGAGCAAGGCCCAGACGAGCAGGAGCGCCAGCAGTCCGAGCCGGATGACCAGCTGGATGATCTCGTCTTCGGAGAAGATCTGGCGGAGTGTTTTCACGGTCGCGCCTTCAGTCATGCCGCGCATGCTGTGGCGAATTGGCCCTCGCTCTCACGCCATGCGCTTGATCCAGATCAAGCGTCCAGGCTCTCCTACAGCTGCGGTCCGGACAGGTTCAGCTCACGCTCGGCCCGAAACACGTTGCCGTACAGACTCGCGATCCACTGCCGGCCGCGCGAGGTCACATTGAGATAACGTATCGCCTGCTGGATCTGAGGAGCGACGTTGCCCCAATAGAATTGAGGATATTTGTAGACGATATCCGCCGGCGTCGCGTAGCCCAGGGTTTTGTTGAGACCGATCTCCTCGAACTCGTAGAACAGCGCGTTCGACTTCTTCAGATAGTTGGGATCGCCGAGCTGACCGATGAGATCGGCGGCCCGCAACAGCAATCCCTCCTCTTCGATGAGGCTGTCATTCGAAGACATCGTGTAAGGAAACCGGGTATATTCGATCGCCCGGGCGACCCGGTCGGCATCCAGCTGTTCAACGGAATCCAGCCGTTCCAGCACGAACAGTTTCGACCGATCGACATGGTATGGCGCGAGGGCCGCATCGGACGATCCTCGCGGCAGACGAACCGTGTTGCCGGTGACGTCCGCGATGAACAGATCGTCCTCATCGCCCTGAACGACGCCGCGGACGTATCCGATGTCATGGGCAAGGCACGCCAGAATGAAATTCGCATAGTCGTTTGCCGTGGTGGGCCGGAGCAGCGCGCGCCCCGTCAGGATATCGTGCCCGGCAAGGGTCACGAGCAACGTATGCTCGATGTTATGATAGAGAGCATCGCTGTTGCCGATGCACTCCATGGTGAGCTTGGCCGCGAACGGAAGCAGTTCGGTCAGACCGGCATGGGAGGCACCGAACCGGTCCTTGGTTTCCATTGTCAGAAACGCGCCCAGAGCTTGCGACACCAGTTCCGGAACTGTGATCATCAGGTCTCTCCGCCATGGTATCGTCGACGATGCAAATCAAGCCGTTGCGATTAATGTTCGCGATATTCGCAGGTTCTTCAAGCCCGCTGCGCTCTGCGACCTAAGGACGATCCATCTGGTGCCGCGCCTCGGGCAAGCGGACCCGTGACCGGCCGGAGCCGCTCACGGCCTCCAAGCTCGCTCGTTGATTCAAATCAAGGCCAAGCCGGTAACGACCGCAAACATTTCACGTGCACGGCCGTGCCGCCGGCGTGACGGAATTCTTCTCTCGCCGGTCAGTCGAGATTTAAACCAGTGGAGGATATGATGAAGTTCATCAAAGGAGCATTTGCAGCAATTCTTACTGTCGCGACCACCATGATTTTTGTAGCCGGAAGCGAAGCAGCGCCCTTGCCGACCAACGTCGGCGCCATGAGAGCCACGCTCGATAGTGATCTGGTGAAGGTGCGCTACGCAGGCTGGGGTTATCGCGGCGGATGGGGCGGAGGCTACCGCGGAGCGGGATTGGGCTATCGCGGTTTGGGATATCGCGGCGTCGGATATGGCTACAGAGGTTACGGATATGGAGGCTACCGCGGCTGGGGCTCCGGTGCAGTGGTCGCGGGCGCTGTGGTCGGCGGCGCGATCGCGAGTTCCGGCTACTATGGTGCATATCCCTCCTACGGCGGCGGATACTCCTCTTATGGCGGAGGATACGGCTATGAATATTGTCCGCCCAGTGCCTACAGCGCCTACGGTAGCTATGGCGGTTATGGCGGCTACTATGCGAGGCGGAGCTACTATTCCGGCTGGTAGATCTGCCTCGGATTTTCCTGAGCACGCGCTCTTGGTGCCCGGGCTCGTCTTCGCGAGCCCTGAAAGCGCCGACGCGGCCGTATACTGCCGATATGTGGACTAGCCCGCGCATTGCGTCGCAAGACCGGGCGTCGTCCCGGGAGTGCGTCCCTTCGCGCGCGCTGCCGCACGAGAAGCAATGCGGTCCGGCACTTCGACCAACCGCGGCGGTCCGGTCAATCGCGCTGTCAGACGCTGACTGGCTTCCACGATGAGACCACAAAAATGAGGACCGACATGACTGCCGGCCCCCTGAAGACATCAGACCGGGAGAGCTCAGTACCTCGCGACGACCGGGCTACCGTAGTTGCCGAAGCGGTAGTTCACGCGCAGAGTGAGCATGTCCACGTCCTGCCTGATCCGGTCGTTCACAAAGGCGGCAGTAACAGCAGGGGCAGTGAACGAATTATTGCGGTGCCCCATGAACAGATGGTCATACTCAATACCGGCTGACCAATTCGGTGCGAAGCTATACTCCCAACCCACACCCACGGCAGCACCCCAGCGGGTCGCGCTTTGCGCGGCAAGTTCAGTGCCGGAGGCCGTATCAAGAATGCTCAAGCGGTTGTCGGTCACGGCCGCGCCGCCCTTCACGTAGAACAGTGACGCATTCCAGGCGTAGCCGATCTGGCCGGTGAAGAGGCCGATGGCGCTGGTCTTGGTGCGAGCTGAGAGCAACGTGGCACCGATCACGCGCTGATTGCTGAGATCCGCCCAGTCGCCCTGAGCTTCCAGACCAAACACCCACTGGCTGGCCTGCCAGCGATAACCGAGCTGGCCACCGATGACACCACCGGAACGATCGCGGCAACCGGAAGCGACTGCGACGCCGGCTGCGTCAAGGAAATCTACGCAATTGTGGTTCTGCGCCCAGCCACCATTGCCGCCGATGTAGAACCCGGTCCAATTGTAGATCGGAACGATCGGTGCCGGTGGCGGCGCCTTTACGGCCATATCGGCAGCCATGGCGGTCCCCGCCGTGCACAGCGCCACCAGACCAACGGTTGCTAGTAGAAGTCTTTTCATCATGCTCTCTCCTTGCCGGCCGCTTTTGATTGCTCGAACGGCGGCTTGTTGCACTGCAATCATCCCCCAACTTCCAGCTGAAACTCTACGGGCGACCGCAAAAACTCCACGTGCCATAATGGCAACACCCAAGACATTTCGGCCCCACATCGGCATGAAGCACCAAGCCATGCTGCCTATTTCTCTGGTTCGCGCTTGGCATCGGGGCCGGCAACCTCGTCGCCTCGGTCTTGCTCTATCCAGGACGGGATGTCGCTCGAGGGAATCCGCCGTCGCGGCAAAAAGGGATTGAGCGTGCCTGCAAACACGATCAATCCCTCATTGAACTTCTCTCGCGCGAAAGCCCGCGCCTCGGCTTCGCTCTCGAATGTGCGTGTCTCCCGTGGACTTCGCCGCTTCGGCAAGGTCCCACGCTTGTGCACCTCGAATGTGACGTACCAGGTCTGCGGCATCGGCCAGCTTCCGGATCGCGATCAAGCAGACATCTGCCGGCGAACGATGATCGGTGAGAGCATGTTGACGTCCTAGTTGCGCCGCTCTTCACGGCGCTCCGTGCGCCCTGTACGCCTTTCCTGGCGGCGTTCAGTCCGGCCCGTGCGCCGTTCCTGACGTCGCTCGTGGCGGGCTCCCCGCCTCTCCTGGCGTCGCTGCATGCCGATCGTCTGCGCCGGCGCTTCTGTTCCTAACAGAACCGTGCCGGATGTCGCCAATCCGAATACAGCGGCCCATCCGAGCAATGAAAGAGCCCCGCGACGATCGATTCGTTCAGACCATGACGTCTCACTCATGTCGGTTACTCCCGATCCTGAAGGACATCTGATTGGGCAATGCCTCAACGTGCACTCGTTGAAAGTATCGATGGCGGGCGCCCCACGCCGAAGATGCGATGATCGGAGACGCTCACCAAACCTGGTTGCCAAACCAGCCGTACTGCGGCGGCCGCGCGACGAGCCGGATATGTTTTTCGATGTGCCTCCTCGCACTTTTGTTCTGACGCTGCGGCTTCGCATCAGCCTTTGTCGACGGACGCGCTGGCGGTCGTTCGGCATCGGCTGCTTCTAGCTGAGCAAAGGCCGCGCGAGCGCGCGCCTGTGGGAGGTCGGCGCCCGGCAGGGCACCAAGCTCGACCTTGGCGATGTCGGTTGCGACAATCGTGGGCAGGCTAGTGTCGAGAACGACCCGCTCGGGCAATTTCCAATCGGAATGGATGCGGATGGTGGCGGAGCGCGCAGCTCCACCTTGGATGGCGGGCCGATCCTGCACCAGGGCGTCCACAACGAAGAGCATCGCGAGCAACGCACCGCCGACATAGACCAGATATCGCGAGATGGGCATTGTCGGCGCCATTGCCGCCGCAGACCTTCGTCTGGCAAGCAACGGGCCACGGCGGCAGGATTGGCGAAGAAATGCGACCTGCATGGGCATGGCTGCCTAAATCGAGCCGCCGTTGCTTCCGCCGCGGCGCGCCCCTGGTGAAGCACTTGCTGATGCATCGGTGGCGCTTCACTGGTAAGCGCACGCACGCTGCAGCAGGCTAATGTTCACCGCGTTCGAATGCGGCGTCGCTTGAGCCAGATCAACAAACTGAATTTTCGCAACACCGCCTCGCGTAGTATCGCGCGGCTTGGTCAGTGGCTGTGACATGCCCCTTGGTACAATGACCGGAAGGTCAATTGCAGAGATGTGGCACGCAACGCAGAGTTCTCACCGCGTACATCGAGCTTCTGGCAGGGAGGGACGATGATGAGTCAATTCGAGCTGAGTTCGCGCGCAGCACTTTGTCGGCAGCTCGCAAGCGAGGATGCGGCAAACCGCACCGTCTGGATGGCTGAGGCAAGAAGCTGGTCGCTTATGGCGGCAGAGGCGCTTCGTGATGAGCGCGGATCGGACGAGGGTATCGTCGCCAGATTCTTCTTTGCGTTCAGCAAATTGGTCGCTGCGCAACAGGATCCTACGAACCGATCGGCAGAGATGATGAAGAGCAGATCCCGAACCGCGATGCCGTCTCCGAGCTCGTCCCCGACTGCCTGAAGCATTCTGGCGAAAAGCACTCGCACAATTGCATACTTGGCTCCAGTGCAGAGAGAGCCGGCGCTGCCACCGTGACAGCGAGCTTTCCGATGGCGGGCCGCACTTGTCAGGCTGGAGCGCTATCCTCCAGATTCGCATTATTTGATCCGAACTGATCCGGCGAATTCGAAGGAGAAGCAGATTCGATTTGTTTGATTCCCTTGATCTAACGCAAATCGCCGCCCTGTTGTGGCGTTGAAGTTCATTTTTTGAGAACGTCCATGAAGTCGATAAGCGCAAGGAAGATTGCCGTCGCCGCGCTCGTATGCGGCACGACGCTGTTCATTGGCTTGACCGACCGAGGCGGGATCTCGCTGCGACTCGACAACGCCCAAGCGGCCGCCCGATTGTACGTCACTCCTTATTATCGCGGTCACTACTACACGAATGACGGTTTGCCCTGGTACGCGGTGCGAGCCTATTACTTCGGCGGATCGTGGAGTTACGGCTATAGCGGCTGGCCGACTATGCGGCGCGCAATTGCACCGGATGCGTCCCAGGCTCGTTTTGGTGAAGGGCGGTGATGGCATCATGTATGTTTGCCAATAGAGCTTGATGATGGCGCGATGGGCGGCGCTCATTGAGCCGCCGCCTCTCGCGCCAATCTGCGCTCAGGAGATCGACGCCTAGGGGGAGGATACCATGACCTATGTTCTGGTCGTCATCAGCTGGCTTGGCGTCGCGAATGGCGCCGTCATATCGACACAAGAGTTTTCAAGCGCAGAGCGTTGCGAGGTAGCCCGGATGGCGTTGATGGAATACGCGAAAGCGCGCAGCAGCGACGAGACGCTGAGACCGCTCTGCGTGCAGAAGTAAAGAGTCGGAGAAGCTGTCGCTCCCGCCCCCATTCTGCTGGAAGCGTCTTCGCGTGTCGCCCGCGCTTACCAGCTGCACCGTTTTCTTGCGATTCCTTGACCTTGATCAATGGTCCGAGCAGCGAACCATGGAGCGATCCAAATTCACTCTCACAGGACGGAGACCATCATGAAGCGTGGCATGCTCACAAGATTATCACTCGCAGGTGCCGTGATCGCCCTCGGAGTGTCCGGCTCCATCGACTGGTCGGCCGACGAAGGCCTGTCGCTCTCGCTAGGCCGGGCAGAAGCACGGGTCGGACGCCCCTTGACACCCGTGTCAGTGGCCGGCGTTGCACGGCGCACCACCAGGCGTGCGGTCGTAGGCGGCGCGGCAGTTGGTGCGGCTGCGGTGGGCACCGCCTGTGTCCGCGTTCTGGTTAACGGCAGCTACGTCTGCCGCTAACATCTCTTGCTGGCAGTATGTACACCGCATCCTGCAGGATGAGTTCTTGCAGGATGTGCTGTTCAGGTCGAGCTTCAGATAGCTGGCGCATGGGCGGCGAGGACGCAAAATCCGATTGGCACTGGCGTGGTCATCGGCACGGTAGATTGGATGTTTCATCTCTACCGTCAAACGTGGTCCCCAGAAGACAGCTAAGCGACTTCAGCCTTTGAGCCCCGGTCAGTGCCGGGTTCATGAGACTGGCATCAAAATAATCGGTGAGTACATCTTGCAAGATGGCCGACGACTGGGGACGCGCCGGGTCGCAAGTATTGCCACCGCTTTCGTCGATCAGCTCTTCGAAAGACTGCTCTTCAAAGAAGTGAAAGGCGAAAAGATCGAACGCCGTACGACGGTCAATCACGCGATGAAGACCGCACGTAGCGCATGGAACGCCATTTCCCGAGCACATCCGGGCTTGCTCCCGCCTCGGAATCCCTTCGAAAAGATGGGCCTGCAGTCCAGTTCGCGCGAAACGTCGCACGCGACCTTTGCGGAGCTTGCAGCTTTCCGGACGAAAGCGATCGAAATGGGTTATCCGTCGCTTGCCACCAGTGCACTGATCGGCTGGGAGTTGCTTCAACGCGAGGCCCACATTTTCATTGGTTCCACGGCTGATCACTACCGCCCCCCGAGCCACGTCTACGTCATCAACTACAAGACCAGCACTGGATCTTGGGACCCCCTATTCAACGCCAAGGGGAAGGCACTTTACCCGCTGCTAATGGCAGAGCTCGACGCGATCAAGGAGCTGCGTCCGACAGGAGGTCTGATGTTGCGACGTGATGGGAGCAGTCTACCCTGGTTTGGCAAGGGCGAGACGCTGACTCAAGTCCAACGCATCACGAAGAAGATTATCTTGGCTGCAGGTTTACGGCCCGAGCTAACTTTTACCTCTTTCGGCCGCCACCGCGGCACGACCGAAGCAAGGCACATCCGGGCTCACGGAAACGCAGCTAATGAAGAAGGGTCAGTGGTCGTCGACGGCAGCTATGGCGCACTATCTGCACGACGACGATCAGGCAAAGCAAGATGCGCAAATGAAATGCATCAAGCGGCGTGCAAAACAAGCGAAAGGAAAGTGAACGTTTGTCAGAATGAGAATGCGCGGCTTGTCAGAATGGAAAGGCCTTAACGCGCTAAGTTATTGAAATAATTGGAGCGGGTGAAGGGAATCGAACCCTCGTATTCAGCTTGGAAGGCTGCTTGCGCCCTATAATCGGCTATAATTGCCCATCACTGCAAACAACCGCATGCCGTTGATTCACAAGGTGAAATTGACGCGCGCGGACGAAACTGCAATGACTTCAAAGGGCGGTCACTTGGCCGCCTGGGGCACCCTGTAGGGCACCCTGAACACCAATAAACGAGGGGCAAAGGCGTGCTGACGAAAACCCAAATTGATGCCGCGATACGCGACTGCCAGGGCGAAACCGTGCTGAACGACGGCAACCGGAACAAGGGCGAAGGAAGCCTGCGGCTGCGCATCCGCAGGACCAGCGCGGGCGTGAACGCCATCTGGTTTGCGCACTGGAAGAAGGCGGGCGAGCGCGGCAAAAAGCAGCTGGGGCGATACCCGGACATGACACTGGCCGACGCCAGGACGAAGTTCGGCGACGACATCAGGCCGCTGGTGAAGTCGTCACCGAAGCCGAAGGCTGCAATTGAATTCAAAGGCGAAGCGCCGACCATCGAAAACCTGTTCACGAAATACGTTGCGCACCTGAAGGCGCGCGATGCCGGTTCGGCTGGCCACGTCGAAAACGTTCTGCTGACGGGCAAGTTCAACGCAGCCGACCAGCTGGGCCGCAGCAAGCTGGCAGGCGATGTGACGCCATCGGATATTCGCGTGCCGCTGACGGCAGCAGCCAAGCGCGGTGCACTGCGCACGGCGGACATCCAGCGCACCTATATGTCTTCAGCGTTCGGCTGGGCCATGAAGTCCACGAACGACTACACGCAGGACGTTACCTACGACTGGGGCATTGTTGTGAACCCCGTCATGGCCGTGCCGAAGGATAAGCGCGCGAGCAAGGAACGCAGCCGCAACCTGTCGCCCGAAGAAATGGCTGCCGTGTGGGAAGCGCTGACGGATGAAGGATCGGGCGACTGCGCGCGCCTGGTGATGTTGTGCGGCCAGCGCGTGCAGGAAACCATCAAGGTGGACGGCTGCGAAGTCGATACGAAGCGCGCGCTGTGGACCATCCCAGCACACAAGACGAAGGGCCGGAAGAAACCGCACTTCATTCCCCTGCCCGCCCAGGCGAACGAGATTTTCAAGCGCCTGAAGCGCTGGCACGGCGACGGCCCGCTGTTCCCAGCGCGCACAGGGTCGAAGGCCGACCGAATGGGATTCCTGGCCGTGTCGCATCACATCGCGTCGTTGACGTGCTGCGCGCCGTTCCAGGCACGTGACCTGCGCCGCACGTGGAAGTCACGCATGGGCGACGGCGCAGGCGTGGACAGGTTCACGCGTGACTTGATCCAGCAACACGCGAAGGGCGACACCGGCAGCCGCGTGTATGACCACGCCGACTATTTGCCACAGATGCGCGAAGCCATGAAGAAGTGGGAAAAGTGGTTTGAACGCAACGTTGTGAAGAAACAACAACACAAGTTAGCTGCGTGATGGCATAATCTGGTTTCGCTGAATGCAAAAGTAAGCGACGCGATTGCAGCGGTGTAACAGCGGCATGACAGCCGGAAAGACGGCAACACCGGGTTGTACGCTAGTGGCAAGTGGCCTGCTTTGGGAGCAGGAAGTCGCTGGTTCAAGTCCAGCCGACCCGACCAAGAACAAACGATTTATACAGGCCGATGCAGAAATGCAGAGTATTCAGGCGCGAACGGTCTAGCGATCCTGACCCCTACCATGCGGCGTAAAGAACGGCGAACCAATGCCAGGGACATGGAATAAGTAGGTGACAGCCTGGAAAGACAGGCACCACATCGACGGGCATTAGTGGGCCTTAAGTGGCTAGCTGTGCGCACAGTGCGCTAGTGTCTCTCGATGTGGTGAAAGATTTTCCACGGCAAACCGCGAACTGGTGGCGCGGCACCACAAACCACACGCATGGCATCTAGGGCGTCAATGGTGCTGAACTGTCAGCGGCGCTTAAATGAACAAACGCCGCCTAGTCGCCAGCCGTGTGGTGTGCATCCCAAAAGGACTAGCCCAGCATGCTGGAAACTTAGCCGGTTGCGACCCGGCCCACCACAAGCCTGACTGGCTCAACCAGTCGCCACACGCATGGCGATTACTGCCCTGGTGCGCAGCGAACCGGATAATGCCGGTCCAGTAGCCAGACAAGCATGGTAGTCGCCAGCCGTGTGGTGCGGCATTTATGCGCGATTAGCCTCGTCAGCATGTGTCGCGATGCCAAGCGGATGACGAACCGCGCTGCACCACTCCAACAGCGCCACTTTCCAGATAGGACTGGGCGCAAAACTTTGCTTGTAGCTCACCAGGATAGAGCACGGCGACATGCGCGGTAGTCAGTAACGACGCGCCACCGAGGAAGCGGGTTCAACTCCCGCCAGCAAGACAACGAACCCGCCGCCTGGCGGGTTTTTTGTTTCAGGCGTCGGCGTCGTCATCGCCTGGCGCGTCGTCCGCGCCTTCCACTTCCATGGCACCATGCTCCGGGCAGCACGCGCCCAGCTGCTGCGCCCACTTCTTCGACAGGCGCACGGTGTAGCCGCATGGCTGTCCGTCCACTTCTTTGTCGCACGTCGCCTTCAGCATGCGCGTGGTTTGCTTCTTCTTCTGGTTGCTGCTGCCGCCCTCGTCCTCGTCCACGCCTTCGTCGCCCGCGTCTTCCGCCACTTCGCGCGGCGTGCGTTCCGGCTTCAGCATGATGCGCGCGTGCGGGATGTTGCCCAACTTGTCCAGGAAGGGCTGCACCCATTCTTTGAACCGTGGCCCAGCAATCGAACTGGTAAACGGGCGCGACAGGCCCAGGGCCGCCATCAGCTTTGCGAAGTCGCCCTTGTGGCCGTGCTTGAACCCTGCGGCTGCGTGACTGAGTTCGTGCGCCAGGATCGCGGCGACTTCCATGCTGTCGTCCACAATCGGCGCGCAAAGGATTTCAAAAACATTGTCAGCGCTGTTGTTGCTGTGCCAGCACTCGCCGCCAACCTTGGAAGTCTTGCCTGCGCTGGTCCAGCCGACAGCGACGCGGAATTTTGGAATCGGCTTGCCCATTTCTTCGAAGCGTGGGGCCATCAGTTCGGCCAGCTGGTTTAGCCAAGTTTCGCGGTTCATAGTTGCCTTTCATGTTGTTTAAACGTGCTGCAATTTTACTGCGTTTAAACGCATTGCGGCGAAGAAAAACCCGCCGAAGCGGGTTGTGTTGTGGCGATGCGACAGTAATTAATCAGCGAAGGCCAGCTGGCCGGACGTGAACCAGTCAGTGCGCGCAGCGCCATGGGCGTCCACGTAGTGCACCTGGAACTGGTCAACGTGTTCGGCATAGGTCGCCATGCCGATGATGTGGCCGCGCTCGCCGCTGATGGACAGTTTAACTTCGTCGTTGAGGCTAAAGGATCGCATATTAGGAAATTTCCATAGAGTAGTTGCAGCAGATGCCCTGCTGCGCGGCTTGCTATTTTGTTGCCTTGAACGCTTCTTCGTGGTGCGGGATGCCTGTCACGTCGCTGCACTCGCCGCTGTCCAGCATTCCTTCCAGTTCCTGCTGGCTGAATACTTCAAACCAGCAGTCACTTTCCGGATGATGCATAAGGCGACGGAAGCTGCGACCATCAAAAGGGTATGTCGTCGTCCATGTCGCTGAAGTTCGGCGCAGGACGTGGTGCTGGACGTGCAGCTGGTGCGGCTGCAGGGCGCTGTGCTGGCGCTGGTGCGCTGCCCTGGTCATTGCCGCCGACGCGCGGGCCAAGTTCGACGTTATCGACGCGGGCAACCATCTTGACGCCCTTGCCGTTGCGGCCTTCGTATTCTTCCAGGCGAACATCCGAAAGGCAGAAGCAGTGCACGCTGCTTTTCACCAGGTACTGCGCGAGCGCTTCGGCTTGCTTGCCCCAGAGGCTGGCGTCAATCCACTGGCTGGGCGGGTACTGATCGCCTTGTTTCTTCTGGCCGCAGATGTACGACAGGGAAAGGTTTGCAACAGCAGTGCCGTCTGGCAGGTAGCGCAGTTCAGCATCGCGGCCCAGACGGGCCAGTCCAATCATTTTCATGTTGTGTCGTGTCTTTCGTGTGGTTGAAATTACTTGCTGCGCCGTGCGTGTTCACGCGCGCAATCGGGACCGCAGAACAATTTCGGCGGTTCCAGTTCTTCGCCGCACAGCGGGTTCAGGCATTCGCCTGTCGCCTCTGGCTGCACTGATGCTGCTGCCTTACGTTGCTGGGCCTGAAGCGCTGCAGACAGCGCCAGCGCTTCAGTTTCTGATGCCTGGTCGTACAGGTCAGCCACGGTGCATTTCGCCCGCGTGTTCCATGGTAGCGGCCTTCGGTACGCTGCGGCAGTCGCGACCATCCTGGCGCTGGCAGCCAGTCCTGGCAGTGCAATCGCAGTATTGCAGTGGCTGCTTCGGCAGCGAATACCGCATTTCCAGCAGCAGCTGCAGTTCGTGAATCGCCTTCTCGATATCCTGGCGGCCCTTTCCTGTCGGCTTGTCGTGGCGCGTCAGGCGCTTGACCACGCAGCCTTCCAGGAAGTCCAGGCGGTTTGCCTCGATATACTGGATTGGCTGAATGGCGCAGTCTTTATAGTGAGTGCCGCCCACCTGGACGGAAAGTGCTGGGGTATGGTTCATTTTTCGTTGTCGTTCGCGTGGTCATTGGAAGCCTTCAGCCATGCAGTCAGCGCTTCGGCTTCGTACAGGACTTTCGAACCGAACTTCACGAACGGCGGGCCTTCGCCCTTCACGCGCTTGTTCGCGAGCGTGCCCACCTTCGTGCGAAGCAGTTCTGCGGCTTCCTTGCTGGTCAAATATTTCTGTGCTGCTGCGGTCATCTTAGGCGGCCTGCCCTGCCAGTTCTGCGTTCAAGTCGTTCACTGCGGCCTGGTCGTCGCTGGTGCGCTGCTTGTCGAAGGCAGCAGCACTGGACTTGAACACTTCAGGGCACTTGCCGTCAGGGCTGATTGCCTTGCGGATCGCGGCAGGCAGCGCCTTCCATGCGTTCACCAGCGCGTCCATGCCCTGTTCGCAAACCAAGTTCAGGTTGCTGCGGGCGCGCTCCACTTCGTTGTCCAGCTGCTTTGCACCATCGACCCAGGCACGCAGTGCCGCGCCGTCGGCGGCAGTGATGTAACCCTGGCCACGGCCCAGGATCGGCATCAGTTCTTCGGGCACCTTCAGCGCTTCCTGTGCGCGTCCGCCGTCCCACATGCGCAGGCTCGCCGTCAGTTCGAACACGAAATTCTTTTCGCAGATCGGCTGGACGCCCTGCGGTTCGTATTGAGTCTTGCCCTGGGCATCCTTGACCAGCTTCACTTTCTCGCGTGCGCGAGTGCACACGATGATGTGCATGGGCGACTGCAGCAGCGCGTTCATGAAGCGCTTGTGCTCGCCCTTTGCCCGCGCCCAGTTCGGGTTCTTCGGATTGCCAGCCTGGGCGATGTCTTCGCAGCCGCCGATGCCTTCCCATTCGTGCGAAACGCTGTCGATCACCAGCACTTCGACACCGGCTTTTTCGAACGCCTGGATGCCATCAATGTAGCGCTGCGGCGAGAACGGCGCAGTCAGATCGCCAATCAGGAAACGCTGCACTTCGCCGGTCTTCGGATCAATCAGGCAGTCGGAATACAGACGGCCGCGCTTATTTTCCGTGCACATGAAGCCGACTTTTTTGGCGTTGTAGTTCGCCAGGCCATATGCGAGTTCGACAGCCGTGCGCGTCTTGCCGCCGCCGCTGATGCCGTCCAGGCCGATAACCAGGCGCGCGCCTTCCCGTTGCGCTTCTTCGATAGTAAAGATTGTCATGTGTCGTGATGCTTTCGGTTTAGAAAATGAGTTTGTAGAGCGTCGTCACCGTGACGGCGGCAGACGCAAGGCAGATCGCAAAGAAGCCGACGCCGCACCAGTCAACGCGGCCCTTCATGCGACGCCTTCGACCAGGTGGGCGTTGCGGTTCATGTGCCACTGCGGGAGGCTGATGGTTTGCACCTTCTCGCTGTAGCCTGGCCAAATTTTGGTGCGTTTGCATTCCGCGTAGGTGGCAAGGGCTGCACGATTTTTTGCGCGACCCAGTTCGCGGCCCGCTTCGTCCAGGCAATACACCGCGACGCCGAGCGGCTTACCATCGACAACACGCGCGGTCTTTTCGCAAGCCAGGAACAGGAACGCGCGCAGAGGGCGGCCGACGGCTTCGCATCCATCGTGATAAAACGCGTCTTGTGTGTCGTACCCGAAATTCGCAATCGACTTGCTGAAGCCCTCCAGGCTGGCGTCTTCCGTTGATTTCACATCCAGCACAATGTCGTCGTCTGTCCACCAGTCGGGACGGCAGCGGCACAGTTCGCCAGTTTCAGGGTCAACCCAGTACACAGACCGTTCTGCCTTGCCTGGCTTCAGTAATACGGCGCGCGCAATCGGGTGTGCCATAACAGCGTCGCGCATGTTCATCAGCTGGTCCCACTGTTCCGGCTCCAGCACGTTGCGGTGGCCGTTGTTCTGCAGCCATTCGTCCTTCAGTTCTGTCCACAGCGTGAACTGGACGCCTTCAGCGCGCAGCAGCGTAGCCATCTGCTCAATTGTGCCGCTGGTGGACAGTAAGCCCTGGCGGCCAGCGTTCGCACCTTCAAGTATCGCCTTCAATTCCGCGCCCTTCAGGCCCTCCAGTTCTTCGCGTGACATGCGCGTGCCTTCGTCGGCCAACTTCTGAACTTCCATGATGCGGTCCACCAGTTCAGATTTTGCGCCAGTGGTAGACAGCTTCGGCAGGCGGCCTTCGTTCAGCTTGGCAATCATCGCCTTCAGCTGTTCGCTGCCATCCACAGCATCGGGATAATCCGACTTGCGAATGCCCAGGCAGTATTCTTTGTAAAAAAGTTCTGGCTCCAGAATCAGCGCGTGAAACGCCGTCCCCAGTGCCTGCGCTGGCGTCGGTTCGCGCTCGTTGTCGTTCGCAGCCGTGCGCAGCGCGTAGTAATGCAGCGGCGTGTCTTCGCGCACGATGCGCAAACCTGAATTACTGATGCCCTCACCGCCGTGATAATCGGCGTTCGGGATGTCGTCATAGATACCCGGATTCACTTTTCGCCTGCCTCTTAATGATGTTTGGAAAGATTGCATGATAGCACAACCGTTGCGTGCGGTTACGTTTATCGATGCAAAATTATTTCGCGTGAATGATGCGTGCTTCGTTGCACTGTTGCTTACTTGCAAATCACCGCGATTGATTTCTGTCTATTTCCTGTCGCGGTTTCGACGCAATCTTAGACCTGTCCATTTTGGACAACATCGCTGACGACCCGTGGATAAGTTGCAAAGGCGCATTATTGAGCGCGGCAATTCGCGCAGTCACTTTTGGATTATGTGTCGATATGCACCACTGCTTACGACTATTGGCTATGACCAGTCCGCGCGCTTCCAAGTTGGAGAGTTTACGCGTCACTGTTGGACGCGGCATGCCGATGAACTCGGCGAGCTTGCCCGCAGTCATCGGGCGCCGTTCGCATTGACCTATGTAGATAGCCGCGCACAGCAGTAACGCGTCCGCATCGGATGCAGGGTACTCGGAGTCAAGGAACGCAGTTGCTATGAGCCGCGACATGTCCAGCAAAAGCTTCGCCACCACATATCCGGGCCTGTCCTTCCTCGCCTGGGGCATTTCACGCACTCCCCAAATCAGATAGACGTTGCTCGCACGAATTAGTTGCGCGTTATAATTGGTGATTTCCCAACAGCCAGAATTATGCAGATACAACTACGCGAAGACCAGGAAGATTTGGTAAGCCGAACACGCGCCGCGCTGAAACGTAATCGCCGCGTACTGCTGCAGTCACCAACTGGCAGCGGCAAAACCGTCATGGCCTCTTACATGGCAGGTCAAGCCGCCGCGAGAGGTGCAGACACCTGGTTCATTTGCCACCGCGTCGAACTGCTGGACGGGACAAGTAAGACTTTTGCGAAGTTCCGCATCCAGCATGGCTTCATTGCAGCAGGCATGCCGATGGATAATCGCATGCTGGTACAAATCTGCAGCATCGACACGCTGAAAGGCCGACTGCAAAAACTGCGCGCGCCACGCATCGCAATCATTGACGAATGCCACCACGGCGGCGCAGCAGGATGGGCTGCCGTCATCAAGTGGTTAACCGACAGCGGCACGCTTGTAATCGGCCTGTCCGCCACACCCTGGCGTCTGGACGGCGGCGGCCTGTCCGAACACTTCGACGAACTGATACCAGGCCCGACACCAGCATGGCTGATGCAGCAAGGCTTTCTGTCCGACTATCGTATGTGGGTCCCGAATGGCGGCATGGATGTCACCGGCGTTGGCAAACGAATGGGCGAGTATATCGCGGGAGACATCGAAGCAAAAGTGGATAAGCCGAAGCTTCTGGGCGACTGCATAACGCACTACCGCCAGCACGGCGACGGACTGC
Source organism: Bradyrhizobium sp. BWC-3-1 (assembly GCF_032917965.1). Lineage (NCBI taxonomy): Bacteria > Pseudomonadati > Pseudomonadota > Alphaproteobacteria > Hyphomicrobiales > Nitrobacteraceae > Bradyrhizobium > Bradyrhizobium sp. BWC-3-1. The sequence continues at coordinate 3,809,585 of NZ_CP136625.1, read as the reverse complement.
TGGGCATCGCGTTCGCGCCGTCCCTCGCTTTCAGCCAGTACATGGCCGACCAGTTCAACGCCGCAGGAATTCCATCGGCACACCTGGACGGCAACACCGACAAGGCCGAGCGCCGCCGCGTCATCCAGGCGTATGCAGATGGCCAGATTAAAGTCCTGTGGAACAAAGGGCTTTTCGCGGAAGGCTTCGACATCGCATCCGTGGCCCAGCGCGACGTGCAGGTGAAAGTCGTCATCGACTGCGCGCCGTCCACGTCGCTGTCGCAAGTGCTGCAGCGCTGGGGGCGTGGGCTGCGACCAGGTGAAACTGGCAGGCTGCTGGACCACGCAGGCAACAGTAATCGGCACGGCTTCCCAGAAGACGAGCGCGACTGGTTCGAATACTGGCATGGCCGCGCTAAAGTGAAGGCCGCGAATGACAACGCACCACCGCCGCCAGTGACGTGCGATGGATGTTTCCGCCAGTGGAAGCGGCCCATTCCAGATAAGTGCGATTGCGGCAAGTTGTTGCGTAAAGAATACAAGCCGCTGGAAGTCGCTGACGGCGAACTGAAGGAAGCCACCGCTGAAGACAAGCGCGCAACACGCGTTCGGTTACTGGCAGAGCAAGCCGCGTGCAAAGACCTGAACGCACTTGCCGACCTGGGCCGCAAGCGCGGGTATAAGAATCCGATTGTGTGGGCTGGCAAAGTCATGGGCGGGCGTCGTCGCAAATAATTTGCTGATTTACTTGCGCAAATATTTTTGGCCGGGTTAGAATTGCGTTACTGCATTGAATTCGATGCAGGATTTCCCAAAAACATTTTCCTGAAAGACATACTATGAAATCTCTGAACGCCGCCGAAAAAATCCGTGACTTCCTGGGCTGCAATCTGTTCGCCGTCGCTGCGACGCCAGCAAAGAAGCGCGCCAAGAAAATCAGCTACGGCGCGAACCTGAAAGCGCACTTTGACCGCAAGGCAGGCGAGGTGCGCGCACGCAAGGCTTACAGCAAGCTGGCGGCCTAATCATGAAGCAAATCAAAGAACACCTGCTGCGCCAGGCTGAAACCTGCACCCTGTTCGCAGAACAAAACGAAAAATCCGCCGTCAAGTACAGCGAGGCAGCGGCGGATCAAATCCAGAAGGCGGGCGAGCATCGCAGGCTGGCTGCAGAGTACACCCGACTGGCAGTAGAGCAGCCGGAATAACTTCGACCAGCGCCGCCAGCATGGGGCGCAATCCACTTCAGGGGATCACCATGCTGCACACTCGCAAACAAATGACCGAAGAAACCGCCGCCGCAATGGCTGCACGCAATGCCCGCCGCATTGAAATCGTGAAGCGCGCGCTGGGCGATAAGTATGCGCATCATCCTGGCAACCACGTGCAGCGCATCGCCAAGCACGACTGGTCTGTGAACAAGGTCATCAGCGCAGAGCGAATCAAGTTCGATTTCTCATTTTTATGAGCCGCTATCACGTCCGCTGCCGCACGTGCGAGGCGCGGCGAGTATTCAAGATGAAGCCCGATGAATACCTGCGCGTACCTGTATGTAATTCGTGCGGCGCAAAGTCGTGGCGCATTGACACCTGGATGAACGCACGCAACACCCGCAAGACATCGTGCAGCTGCAGCGGCTACGTACACATGACGCGCCGCGAGTGGCCGCACAGGATTGGCAGCAAATACTGCTGGTATCGCAAGGACGGCACGCAACGCATGGAAGGCGATGCCGATTTTAAAGACTTTCAAATGGAGCAAATGCAATGAGCAAAATCACCTGGCGCATGCTGATCGATGCGAAGATCATCAAGCGCACCGACAACGGCATGGCCATCCTGCCGTCCGCAATTCGCATCGTGGACGGGTTCAACCTGCGCGACGCGACGGACCCCGACTACATCGCAGACCATCAGGCCCTGAAGGCACACATCAAGAAAGGCGGCAAGGTTCCTGCGCTGGAAGTCGCGCTGCCGTCCGATGGCTTCATGGGAGTGGACGTGGTGGACGGCCACCGCCGTAATGCGGCCTACCAGGAACTGATTGCTGAAGGCGACCCTATCGAATGGATTCGTATCGAACCGTTCGTGGGCAACGACCTGGATCGCACTGTGCGCATCATGACCAGCCAGGATAACCGCAAGCTGCGCCCGCTGGAAATCGCGGCTGGTTATGCGCGGCTATCGGCATTCGGTCTTACGCCTGACGACATCGCCCGCCGTGTTGGCAAGACCCGCCAGCACGTGGACCAGATGCTGATACTGGCGAGCGCGCCGCACCAGGTGCAGCAGCTGGTGAAGGATGGCAGTGTAGCGGCGACGGAAGCTATCAACCAGGTGCGTGCGCATGGCCAGGCAGCAGCTGACAAGCTGGTGAAGGCGAAGGCCGATAACGGCGGCAAGAAAGTCACTGCCAAGGCGCTGAAGCCGTGGACGCCACCAGCTGCGAACGTGCTGCCTGTCGTGCAGGCGCTGGACCTGCTGCACGCGAAGCTGCCAGCCGAAACGCGCATGTTCCTGCTGAACGAACCGAAGGAAGGTGACACTGTGCTGCTGCCAGCGACCATCGTGTGGGAACTGATGAACCAGCACGGCAGCATCACCGAACTGCGCGAGAAGGCCGAACAGAAAGCGCGCGAGAAGGCGAACCAGGCGGCGCAGCAGGAACTGGCGGGTGGTGCGTGATGTTCATCGACAAATACAAAACCGAACATGGCGACTACGAGTTTTCGGACGGATGCCACTACGACACAGCCGCCGACCTAATCCAGTGCGGCGTCCTGGAATTCTGCGGCTGTGGAGCATCCAGCGAAAGCCTTTCGTATGTCCGCGATGGGCTTGCGCACATCGACCGCAAACAAACCGAAGCGCCGTCATATCGCGACCGCGATGCAAGCACAGCCTGGTGGAATAAGTGGCAGTCTGATGGCCTGGCGCTGTTCGGCAATGAGCGCGCACGCTGGTTCTTCTACTACTGGGCCGACAACATGGGCTTCACTGAGCATGGCGGCAGCGTACCTGGCTGGCTGACGAATGAAGGCAAAGAACTGCTGGCCGACCTGATCGAAATAACGAAAGGACATCATGAATAAATCCGTCATCGTGTACGGGCCGCAGGGCTGCGGGAAGACGCACTGGAAGGAGCGCATTGCAAGGCATCTTGGACTACAGTTCATCGTGGACGAATGGGACGGCCAAAAGGCCATGAGCCACGATACGCTGTACCTGACGGCTAACCCCGAACACGCGAAGCACTGGCGCTATTCCCGCGGCGTATCGTTCGCCGAAGTCGCTCAGCAGATTAATGATGCTATTCCGCGCACGCAGTGGTTCACGCCTGACGTGCTGCCGGAACACCATGGCGCGTATGAAACCACCGACATAGAAAACGACACGCTTGTGCTGCATTGCCACGGCTGCCAATGGTGGAATGGTTCTTACTGGGGCGGTTACGGACTGACCCCTGACGAATCTGCGCGACGATTCCCAAAGGGCTATAAGTCTGACTACCAGGTGAACTACTGGCGCGGCCTGGCCGAAGAACCGATTGTGACACCGGGGGCTGTATGAAGAAAGTCAGCGAACTGGAAGGCGTGCTGCTGGATTACTGGGTGGCGCGAGCGAAAGGCTACACGATACGAACCATTCAGCCGCACAAACCGGAATACACAGTCAACCCAGCCAGTAACATCTGGCGCTGGCTTGACAGCTTCCGACCGTCCACCAACTGGGCGCAAGGCGGGCCGGTTATCGAGCACGAAAACATCGCCACCATGAAGCTGGAGGGCGTGTGGCGCGCGTTCTGTGATGGTGGCATGTACAGCGCTGACGAAGAATATATCGGAGCCTACTACTATGATGCAGATGCCACCGGGGAAACGCTGCTTATTGCCGCTATGCGCGCCTACGTGGCAAGCAAGTTCGGGAATGAAGTGCCAGAGGTCCTGGTATGATTGCAACCATGGACACATGCGGCGTCATCACGCTGAAGGCCGAAACGTCGCTGGAAGGCTACGCGCTGCGCAAGTGGATGGAGCAGGCTGGCATCCAGACGAACGACATGCTGCGCCGCGAACAGCTGCACTGGCGCGGCAGCATGCTGATGGCTGATGGCAACCCGCCAGATGAGGTGAAGGCATGAAGCAGCAGCCGAAATATGTCGTGCACCCTGGCGTAGTGGTGAGCAAGACGGATGGGCAGTACCATTACATCGGCGCAATGGAGTTGATGCGGCTGTATGGCATCAGGCCAGACGAATGCGAAATCTACGAACCAGAGCCATGGTGGCCGCAAAGCTATTACCGAATGGCACAGGAACAACACGATGGATTGATCCACCTTTATCCGCGCTATGACGGCGACTACACGCTGCCCACCACATAGCGGCAAACCCACCAGAGGAACGAACAGCCCAGCAGGTTCAAGCTGGGCTTTTCTTTTACTGGGGCGGATATGTCGGAACATGCAATTCAAAACGCTGGCAGGAACGCACTGGCCCAGCCTGGCATCTTCAACAGTCGGGCCAACGTCGGCAAGGCGTGGACTGGCAGCGAATGCATCCGGCTTCCGAACGGCGACATGCTGATTAAGAATCCTCGCCCGTTCGACACCGGCCTGCCGCCAGGGTTCACCGACACTTTCGGCGTCACCAGCGAAACGATCACGCCCGACATGGTGGGCCAGGTGATCGGCGTGGCGCACTTCATCGAATACAAGGACAAATCGCGCGTGACGCCGAAGCAGCTGGCCTTCCTGCGCGCCATGAATCGATTGGGCGCCCGTGCTGGCGTCGCAAGGTCCGCAGCTGAAGCCGTAGCAATCGCCAAAGGTCAGCAGCAATGCACGCTTTGCGGCGGAACGGGCCACACGCCGGTCTACTGCCCATGGGGCGCATCGTGAAGCCCGCTGAATTCGCTAAGCGGCGCGACCGCATCATGCACTGCAGTGCTGGCCGCAGTAACGACTGGCGCAAGCGTGCGATGAAGCGACTTGCAAAGGAAGCTGGAACGACTGCTGACAAAACTGCTGGCGGGCGCGTGCTGTCGTGGCGTCTGCGCAACGGTCAGCATGTGTGCGTGAAGCATCGCTATCCCGATGAACAATTCGCTACTACGGCCATCGACCAGATACAGCGCGAGCCAGACGGCAGACGCAAACCGATTCGCGCTTATGCGTGCAGTTTCTGCTTCGGATGGCACATAACTTCGCAACCGAAGTGATGCGCAGTGATCGGGAATAATTTACATCTAAGTATGCGGCTGCATACTTTCTGATGTACAATTGAATTTCCAAACAACATTTTAAATTGATATTCATGGACGACCGGAACGAAGAATTGCGCAACATCATGCGCGAGCACAAACTGAAGACGCGTGACGTTGCACGTTTGCTGAACCGCGAGCCGATCACCGTTCGCATTTGGCTGTGCCAAGGCGAGAAAACGACGCGCGTCATTCCCGCCGAAACGCTGGAACTGCTGAAAATGAAACTGGCAGCCCAGCAGGCATAGAATGACAGCACAACCTCGCCACGACTTCAGCGACCTGACGCGCGAAGAAATCAGGGATGCACTGTCCTACATCAACGCCAGCGACCGCGATGCGTGGTATCGCATGGCGTTCGCTATCCAGCACGAACTAGGGCCGGATGGCTTCGACCTGTGGCACGACTGGAGCCGCACAGGCGATGGGTACAACGAACCGGATGCGCGTTCCACCTGGCGTTCTGCCAAGGCTGGCGGCAACGTCAAGGGCGCCGTTACCATTGGCAGCCTGATTGCTGAGGCGCAGGCGTTCGGGTTCAAGTTCAGCACGCAGGACCGCACGCCGATTAGCCAGGACGAAATCGACCGACGCCAGCGGGAGCGTGACGAGCGCGAAGCCGTCGCGAAAGCCGAAGCCGAAAAACGCCGTGCTGATGCGGCACACAAGGCTGCCGCCATTTGGGATGCTTCCGAAGAAATCGACGGCGCGGAACACGTCTACCTGGAGCGCAAAGGCGTGCGTTCGTTCGGGCTGCGCGTCGGCACGTATCGCGGCATACCGAACTGCCTGCTGCTGCCGCTGCGCCTGATCGATGGCACACTGGTCAGCCTGCAGGCGATCTTCGAGCAGGCCAGCCCGATGATGCAGGGCCGTGACCGCGACTACCTGCCAGGCGGCCAGAAGATGGGCGCTTTCCACATGATCGGCGGCAAGCCTTCCGGCCTGCAGCCCGTCATCCTGGTGGGCAGCGGCTATGCGACGTGTGCCAGTGCGCACATGGCTACCGGACACGTTGCCGTCGTCGCGTTTGACGACAACAACATGCGTCCCGTTGCCGTGGCAATGCGCAACCTCTACCCGCAGGCAATCATCATCATCCTGGGCGATGACGACTGCTGGCACGAAGATCAAACGAAGCCGAACAGCGGGCGCGTGAACGGCGGCCAGGCGGCCCAGGCTGCTGCTGGTCTGCTGGCGCTGCCGAAGTTTTCCGACGTATCCGGCAAACCGACAGACTTCAACGACATGCACCAGATGGACGGACTTGACGCCATCCGAAAGCAGATCGAAGCCGCGCTGCCGAAGAAAGCAGCGAACGACAATGAGCCGCTGTATCCGCTGGACGCGCCGATAAATCCGTTTGGGTATCCGCTGCTGTCGGAAAAAGGCCAGCCGCTGAACGTGCGCGAAAACCTGGAATTCATGCTGTCGCAATATGGCATCACGGCGCGTTACAACCAAATCCGCAAGGCCGTGGAAGTGAAGCTGCCCGGCTGCATGTACACCATCGACAACGCCGCGAACTGCGCGCTGGCAGAACTTACCAGCATGGCCGTGCGCAACCGCATGCCGCAATCGAACCTGGCCGATTACCTGAAGCTGATTGCCGACCGCAACGCCTATAACCCAGTGTGCGACTGGATCGAAAGCCGCGCATGGGATGGCGTGCCGCGCATCCAGCAGCTGCTGGATACCGTGCGCACCGATGGCGACAACGCGCTGAAGGACAAGCTGATGTACCGCTGGCTGCTGTCGGCTGTGGCATCAGTGTTTCAGCCTGTCGGATTCGAAGGTCATGGATGCCTAGTGTTCACTGGTCCGCAAGGTATCGGGAAAACGACGTGGTTCCGCCGACTGGCACCAGCTGACATGCGCCTGGTGCTGGTGGGCGCAACGCTGGACCCGTCCGATAAGGACAGCAAAACCGCAGTGCTGAGTAATTGGATTGTCGAACTGGGCGAACTGGATGCGACGTTCCGCAAGTCGGACATTGCGCGCCTGAAATCGTTCATCCCGCTGGCGATGGACAAGCTGCGCAAGCCATACGACCGACTGGAATCGGAATACCAACGCCGCACTGTGTTCTGCGCTTCGGTCAATGATGACAAATACCTGGTGGATGACACCGGCAACCGCCGCTGGTGGACCATTCCAGTTACATGGATCGACTACCGCCACGACATCGACATGCAACAGGTATGGGCCGAACTTCTGGTGCAATTCCGTCGCGGCGAACAGTACCACCTGACCGAAGAAGAAAACGACGCGCTGGGCAAGCTGAATAAAGAACATGAAGCCGTGGACCCGGTAGAGGAAATTATTCTGGCATCGTTCGACTGGGACAAGCCAGCGCTGCACGGCTTCGAAATGACGGCCAGCGAAGTGCTGATGGCAATCGGATACGACAAGCCGAACAAGGGCCAGGCCACGCACGCCAGCAAGGTGCTGAAGAAGCTGACCGGCAAGGATGCGAAGCCGAAGGCCAAGGGCCGTTACTTCATGCTGCCGAGCCAGCCAAAGAACCGCGCACGTGCAGCGGCATCTTCAGCGCAGCACCCTATCAACGACCCTGACAGGCCATTCTGATGACGACTTTCACGACGCACGACGGACGCACCGTTGACGGCAGCAGCGAGGAATGGCGGCACGAATGCGAAGCGCGCACCGTGCTGCGCATGCCGACCAGCGAGCGCCAGGCGTTCATCAACCTGGTTGGCAAGCGACGCGGCGACGAAGCGATGAACCAGCTGCGCAACACTGTGCAGCGGATGTGGACAGACGACGCGGCGCACGAACTGCTGGCGCTGCAGCGTACCGATTTGCTGGCCGCCGAGCAGCGACTGGAACGCATCGGCAGAAACGACGAACTAGGCAAGCGACTGCGCGAAGGTATCGAACGCAGGATGCAGGAAATTATTTCAACCACCACCGAAAGGGCAGCATGAAACTGAACGACAATGACAGGCAAATGTTTTGGAGTCTGGCGCAAGGCTGGGCATCGTCCACGCTGGACACGCCGAAGCGCGCCACGATGCTGCTGGACTTCATCGAAGAACTGCGGGCCGACGCCTACCGTGCGGGCCTGGATGCGCAGCGCAAGCCATTGACGGAATTCGTGGACACCATGGCCCGCGATGCTGCCGAAGGTCTGGCTGCAATCGAGGAGCAGCAGGCAAGGCGCGAACGACGCCTGGCGGCTGAGCAGCGGCGGGAGGTGGATAGGAGGGCTTCGAAGTGAAGAACTTCTATGAAGTGGGTAAGGTGTATGTCTGGCAGAACCAGTCTGGTCCATTTGCTTACCTGAATGGAAAAGAGACGACAGTTATCGGCCATGCGTTCAAGCTGCAAAACCCTATTCTCAGTTCTGGTGGGCCTCACCAGGAAACTGACACGCCGCCGCCATCCTGGCTGCCCCACGCGACTACAAACTGCTGCGCTGGCCCTGGCGACCTTCGACCAAAGAACCCGCCACCTGGCGAACAGTCCGTGCTGGACATGTTTAAACAGCCTGACGTGGTGGGCGCGTGAACGCATCGCTGGCGCTGGTTGGCGGCTTCCATGCGGGGCCGCTGTTCGTGCCGCAGATAAAGCGCGGCCTGGTGCGACCGAAAGGTAAGGAAGGCATCATCCACCGCGCGCAGACAAAACGCGCCACGCCACCATGGGCCGACATGAAGGCCATTGCAGCCTTGTACGCCGAAGCGCGCAGGTTGACGAAGGAAACCGGCGAACTGCACGTGGTGGACCACATCGTGCCGAAGATCGGCGGCACTGTCAGCGGCCTGCATGTGCACTGGAATTTGCGCGTGATCCACTGGCTGGAAAACTCACGCAAGGGCGCGTTCTGGTGGCCTGACATGTGGGGCGAACAGCTGCCGCTGCTGTAACAACAACCCGCTTCGGCGGGTTTTGTGTTTTCGCAACAAATCGCGCAAATTGTTTACACACGCATATAAACCTGCGGTAGAATGTTGTTCATGGACGCAGCGATTGGCGCGGCGGGAATGAAAGGGCAAGACATCATGGCTAAAGCAGAATTCATCAAGGGCGCGAAATACAAAGTGCTGGGAAATACCGACTATCCGGTTTGCGACTGCTGCGGCAAAACCAATCTGACCCGCGCTGTTGGTCTGGAAAGCGAGTGCGGCGAAATCCTGAACGTCGGCGTTATCTGCGCATCCAAGCTGCTGCGCCAAAACTACATGGGCAAGACTTATAAGGCATCGCCGGAAGCCGTCCTGTCCATGGGCAAGCGCGTGAAGCGCGAAGGTGGCAACACCTACCTGACCGCCGCCTAAACCAACCCGCGCCCTTCGGGGCGCATCAACGAAAGGGCATCATGGCCGAACACATCAATCAGCCGACCGAACCGGCGCTGAATCCGTTTAACGCAATGGGCAAGCCGATTCCACCGGATGCGCGCCAGGCTGGCTTCGACACATGCAAAGCAATGGGCCTGGATTCCGCCCGTGCTTGGGAATGCACCAGCTCCACCGCCGAACAACTGGAACGTGACCAGCCTTACAAGGCCCAGGGCGCAGCAATGAAGTTCCTTGACCTGACCGGCAGTTACCGACTGATGGCCGCGCTACTGGCGCACGCTGCTGCCGCCTAATCAGCTACAACCCAGCACCACCCCACGCCGCGCACGACGCGGCTTTATCGTTGAAGGCGTCGGCATGGGGCTAGCGCGCAATGAAAGGGATTTATGAAACTCTGCATAGCGTATGCTTCTGGCGGCATGAAGATGCTGGCAACGTTGGAGCCGCCTAACGAATACGTCGCGATGGTTTTCAAAAAAGGCGACGGGGATGCTGCCGATGAAATTATTTCGGCGGTCAATGCGCATGACGACCTGGTGGCCGACAACAACGCGCTGCGGGACGAACTCGCACGCATGCGCGAAGACATGCAGACGGCGCAACAGAACTGGATGGATGGCGCAGAGGAATTGCGGCAGCAGGATGCTGAACTGGCGAAGCTGCGCGACCAGACGCGACAGTTGGTGGAAGCGCTTAAAGCAGCCCGCGAAAGCATTGAACACTTCACCGATGACGGGACCGGGTTCCGCGAATCCGAGGCCACTGCGGATATCCAGGACATCGACAAGGCACTGGCCGCAGCGGGTGCAGCATGATGCCGCTGGTGGCTGTCGTCGTGGTGTGCGTGGTGCTGGCGCTGGCTGTGCGGCTGTATTGCAGGATGGTGCGGGCGCAGGAGGGTGCGAAATGAGCCACGATGGCGAAAAAATGATCGGTGTCGCGCTTGTCGCGCTGTTCGTCACGATTATGCTGATTGCCATCGCTTCGGGCATCAACCAAGGCAAGGAAAACGACGAATGCCGCAAGTGTGGCGGCACGCCAGTGAAGACCGAACGCGGCTATACCTGCATGAAACGGCAATGAAATCACTTCAACAACCGAAAGGATTTATGGATACCAAACTGAAAGAGGCTGCGGGGCGTGTGCGGGATTACTTGGGAGCAACCGCAAATTATCTGCCGCGATCCACGAACATATCGCGCATCGTTTCCCCTGGCGGCGATGAATACATGCTGGACGTGGCCGACGTGCTGGCGCTGGTGGATGCTGTGGAGGCGCAACGACGCCAGGTGCAGGCGCTGAACGAGGCAGGCTTCAAGGCGACCGCACAGCTGTGCGCTATCGGCTCCGTGTGCGAACTGAGCGGCCACGATGTAATCCGCCGCGACCATGTAATGGATGCTGTGGTGGAATGGCGCAAGGCTGTGGACCAGGCGAACGGTGCGCCCATGCTGTGGAATCACGCCGCGCCAGTGTTCAGCAACGACGGCCAGGAGCCTGACTGGAAGGAGTACGCGAAGGCGGAAGCGGAAGAAGCCATACATCAGGCCACGCAGTCGGAAGTTCTGGAGTGGATCAAGCGAGTTTGCCAGCAGGTCAAGGATGATCGTTTGGAGCGTTACCGGACTGGCGTTGATGAAAAGTTCTTCACGTTCACTTTGAACGAAATGCTTCACCTACTGCCCATTCTGTCCACCTACGGCAAGCCAGGCCAGGCGCGCACAATGGACGCAGACGGCGGCCCCAACTATCTAGAGCCAGAAGAACTGCGGGACCAGGTGCGCACGCTGTCAGGCGCGCTGGAAACGATCCGCCAGACACTGAAATCTGTAGGCGCAGCGTGACCAAAGTCTACCGCCACGACCGCACGCAGATTGCCCTGCAGGCCATGCCTGGCACACTGAAGGACATGGCCGACCGCATCGACGCACCGAAGGCAACTGTGCAACACTGGATTCAAGACCTGCGCGCGTGTGGGTGGGCGCACGTCGGCAAGTGGCAGCGCACAGAGGGACCAGGCGGCATCGTTCCCGTGTTCTATGCGGGACCAGGGCGTGATGCGCCATGCAAGCTTGAGGCGCTGACCAGGACGGAAGTGCAGCAGCGATACCGCAAGCGACTACGCAAGTCGGAAGACTACCCGCACATCAGAGCCAAGATGACGGCGAAGCAGCGGCTGAAGCGCCAGTTGGTGAAACTGAAAGGCCGAACGCCGACGCCGTTTGATGCGTTGATGATGTGACCAGAACCCGCCGTGTGCGGGTTTTCTTTTGTAGCAGTGCATGTAGCAGTAGTAGTAGTGTATAATTGTAGCAGTGCATATGCACTTACAACCACTATAGGACTGCTACAAACTATGGATATTGCTACTTTCAAGCGCGCAGAAAAGGCTGCGCATGACTTCATCGCTACGCATGGCACTGACCATGTGCCCTACAATACGCTACTGACACTGTGCTACATCGACGAAAAGCTGTCGCCAGTAGCTACCGGAAGTGCACATGCTGTAGCAGTGCAGAAGCCATCACTACCAGCCAGTGCAGGCAGCAGCGTGGATGCGCCGCAGTGGTTCATCGACGGACTGACGCAGTTCGCTGGTCGCAAAGTATCATCCAGCGTGATCCTGAAGGCGCTGGGCCGCACTGCGGACATCGCCGCATCCCGCCAGGCTGGCGTATGGTTGCGCGAGATCGTTGGCGAGCCGTCGCGAAGCAATGGGCAGACAGTTTTCGCTATTCCGGCGAAGGAAGTTCATTCAGGCGCTGCAAATGATGAAGAAGATGAACACGAAAACCCACTTCATCCAAACATTCCGCTTGCATCGCGGGTGGACTATTTCCTGTCTCAATATCAGGGGACGTTCACTGTTCAAGAGATTACCAAAGCAATCGGCGGCAGCGACAACATCAAAGATCACCACATCGTCAATTGGGCACTCAAGGATCGGAAGGTGCCGCAGGACCGCGACCACTTCATAGTTGGTCTTCGCTGATCGAGCAAACCGCTTTCGGGCGGTTTTTTTATTGCCCTACCAATGACCAACTTAGTCAGCGATGAAATTAGATGGTCATCTGTAAGTCTATGATTTTATTATATTGATGACCAACTACTATCTATGACAAGGTTTTAAAAGAAAAAGGCATGCTATCAAGTAGTGGTGGTAGTAGCACACACGAGATAACCACCACTACCACCAGACATAGGTCGTACCTTTTATAGAAAATGGTGTTGTGCTTGTCAGTGGTCATGCTGTTGGTCAGCAACAACACACAGAAAACATTTCCTGAATCTACTTATTTCCACGCGCCTATATTACAATTCGGCATTCACATTTCACGGATGCCAACATGGAATTGCCTGCCAGTGTTCAGGAGATAGCTGACGTTATCGGGCGTGACAAAGCGTTATTGCTGATTGGCAAGCTTCCGAGGTCGTACAGTCGCGATAAACGTTACCCCGGCGCGAAGAATTCCACGTTGGTGATGTACGTTCCGACCGTGAAGCGGCTGGGCCTGGACCACTTCCTGGTTAAGACGCTGGGCTACATTGACGCGGTGAAGATGTGCGAAGCGTTCGGCGGGGAAATTATGTACCCGGCTTCGTGCGCAAACATTCATCGCGCATTTCGTGACCAGTCGATTCTGTCCATGGTGCGCGCTGGGATGCGGCCCGTGAACGTGGCGGCGATTATCGGCGTGTCGGAGCGGCATGTGCGCAACCTGGCGAAGGAAAACCCACCAGAGGTTTGCCCTGTGGCATCGAACGATAATGCGGAGGTCAACAATGAGGCCGCCGCATAAATGGAACGACAGCACGAAACAGTAGACGCAGCAGTTGCTGCGATTGGGTCCAAGGTCACTTATGCCGGGTCAGCATCCAGTGTGCTGGGCTGGTTGGCGACAAGTGAAGCCGGGATAGTTATCGGCATCCTGGTGGCCATCATTGGCCTGGTAGTGAATGTGTTTTTCAAGCTGCGCGAGGATCTCAGGCAGCAGGAAGAACACAATGAGCGCATGAGGCTGTTGCACGCCGAAGGCGCGCATCATGAGTAAGCAGCGGATTGCTGTTGCTGTGCTGTCCATCAGCGCGGCAGCATTTGCAACGTGGCAGGCCAGCGAAGGGTTTGCGCCGAAGGCTGAAATCCCGACGCAGGGCGATGTGCCGACGATTGGGTATGGTTCGACCACGTATGAAGACGGCAGCCGTGTACAGATGGGCGACACGATCACCAGGGCGCGTGCTGTGCAGCTGGCCCGAAATCTCGCATCGAAAGACGAAGCGAAGTTCAGGGCGTCGCTGCCTGGTGTGGAGTTGTACCAGGAGGAATACGACACGTACCTGGACTTCACCGGGCAGTATGGCATCGGCAACTGGCGGCAATCGAGCATGCGCGGTTATCTGATGGATGGGAAGTATGCGGCGGCTTGCAAGTCGCTGCTGCGGTACAGGTTCGCTGCTGGGTATGACTGCAGCACGCTGGTTAATGGCCAGCCGAATAGGCGCTGCTGGGGCGTGTGGGTACGTCAGAAGCAGCGATTTGATAAATGTATGGGGGCGCAATGATTCGAGATTATTTGTACATCACCAAAGCCCGCGCGCTGGCCGTGGGCCTGACGCATGAGGGTACGCTGTTTGGCGTTCCTGCCTGGTTCGCTGATGTGAGCGACGAACGCGTGGGAGCGGCAACGCCGAAAGCCCCGCTGCTGAATGCATGGTGCTGGCTGGCAGACAAGTCTTTTGACCTGGCGGCCTACTTCATACCCGCAGGCCGCGTGCTGGTATCGCCTATCCATGTCAAGGGGCGCATTCAATGAGCGTGCTGGACACAATCGAAACAGCGACGAAGCCATGGTGGCTTCGTCTTTTGCCTTATGTGCTGGCCGTGGCTGCTGTCCTGTCGGCGTTGTGGGCGGCCTATAGCTTCGGCGCTGATGTGACCGCAGAGCATTACAAGCGCGTCATTGCACAGCACGATGCGGACAACAGTAAGGCGCTGGCCGCCGAGCAGCTGCGCTATCGCGGCCTGGAACAGCAGCACGTCGCCGACATGGCGGCCATTGACCAACAGCACCAACAGGAGATTGCCGAACGTGAAGCTATTTCAAACCGCACTATTGCTGACCTGCGCGCTGGCGCTGTCGGGCTGCGCGACAAGTTCACCACATGCCAGCGCACCAGGGGCACAACCGCCCCAGCTGGCACCAGCGCCAGCAAGCGTGATGAAGCCGCGTCCCTCAACCTTCGGACAGAGGATGCGGGAATTCTTGTTCAACTCGCCGACGAAGCCGACAGCGTAGCGGACCAGCTGCGCAGCTGCCAGGGCGTGGTGCGTGCTGATCGCAAGGGGCAATGATGCTGGCTGACTACCTGACCATGCCAACGCTGGCGGACATGCAGCCCGCACCACGGCCACGCCGTACTGGATGGGCAGGCAGGCCGACCAGCATACCTGATGCCATCGTGGCAGCTATCCGCTGGGACTATGACCATGGGCTGATGTCGTTGGCTCAACTGCGAGCGAAGTACCCGCAAGTCGGGCGCACACACGTGTGGCACATCGTCAATCGCACGACGCGTTCGCACATCGCGGCAGACGAGGGAGACGCACCATGATGGCGCATTTTTGTTGTTTGTTTGCAACAACGGGTCCTTCCGAGGCCCCCCACCCTTAGCGGGGGCATAAGCTCCGCGCCTTTCCATATCTGCGTGGGTTCTAAAAACTCAATTTATCATTACTAAAAGCAATAAAGCATGGGCCTGAAACTGAACCGAAGCGGGCTTGCCGAAGCACAAGGCGTTTCCCTTCCAACCATTGACCGCTGGGTAAAAGACGGCATGCCAGTGGGGCAGCGCGGCAGCCGTGGCGTTGAATGGGTTTTCGACCTGGCAGATGTAATACGATGGCGCATCGAGCGGGCCACCGCCGACGCCAACGCCGGCGCACCGGACGACCTGGCCGCCATCGAAAAGCGGACGGCCCAGGCCAAGATGTTGACCGCTGAACTGGAACTGGCGAAGAAGAAAGGCGAGGTTGCGCCCGTCCGCGATTTCGAACGCGCCCAGGCCAAAGTCTTCGCGCAAATCCGCGCCAACGTCATGAACGTGCCGCAGCGCTGCGTAATCCAGTTGCTGGGCGAAACCGATGAAACAATTTTCAAGGACAAGCTGCGCAAGGAATTGACGCTGGCGCTGCAGGCCGCTGCCGAAGCCGACTTGACCCTGGAAGACGAAGACGATGACAGCGAGGGCGACGACTAACGGCAAACCCACCAGAGGAACAGCGAGCCAGCGCCGTTCAAGATGACGCTTTCACTACATGGAAGCGTTTATGAGCCGGCTCGAACTACACCTTGGCGACTGCCTTCACACCATGCGCGGCATGGCGGACAACAGCGTTGACCTAATCCTGACCGACCCGCCTTACTTCAAGGTGAAAGACGAACCCTGGGACAACCAGTGGGCCAAGCCGCAGCAATTCCTAGCCTGGCTGGACACTGTGCTGCAGGAATTCCAGCGCATCCTGAAGCCGAACGGCAGCATTTACCTGTTCGCCAGCCCGCAGATGGCAACGCGCGTAGAAACGCTGATCGCGCAGCGGTTCGACGTGCTGAACAGCATCCGCTGGTACAAGGAAAGCGGGTGGCACAGGAAACAGCGCAAGGAAGACCTGCGTACATATCTGCAGCCATGGGAGGCAGTTCTGTTTGCGGAACATCGTGGCGCTGAACTGTTCGAACCAAAAGGCCAGCCTGGTTATCGCGGCGAACTGGACAAACTGAAGGCCAAGACCTTCGCGCCGCTTCGCGCCTACATGGACGGCGAACTGCAGCGTTCCGGCTTGGACAAGCACGAAGTGAACAAGCTGATGGGCTTCGCGCCAAGCGGCATGGCATCGTCCAGGTACTTTGGATCATCCCAGTGGCAACTGCCGACCGCTACGCACTACGAATCAATGCGCGCCGTCATGCGCCAGCATGGTGATGCGGCTGACAGTCTTCCCATGGATTACGCGGACGTGCGCGCCCAGTTCGACGCGCTGCAGGCGGACTTCGACCGCTCCGCCGCCGCGCTTGAATATTTGCGCCGCCCCTTCGCAGTCACCGCCGAGACGCCACACACAGACCTGTGGACATTCGCGCCTGTGCAGCCATACGCTGGCAAGCATCCATGCGAGAAGCCAGCTGCCATGCTGGAACACATCATCACGGCCAGCACACGACCTGGCGCTGTCGTGTTTGATGCCTTCATGGGCACTGGCAGCACCGGCATTGCGTCCGTGAAGCTGGGCCGTAATTTCATCGGCTGCGAAATGGCCGCGCATCACTTCGCTGACTCGCAGCAACGCATCGCTGACGCCATGCCGCAGCCCGCCAACGACAACGCCGTATGCAATCACGCCGCAGCAGCTTAATCGAAGCCATTGCCAACACCGCCATCGGCTACCTGGTGGCCGTGGCGGCGCAGGCCGTCATCCTGCCCGCGTTCGGCATCGTTGCCAGCGCGGGCCAACACCTGGGCATCGCGGCTTGCTTCACTGCCTTTAGCCTGGCGCGCAGTTACGCCATGCGCCGATTATTCAACCGCCGAACATGACTATAATTGCCGAAGCCTTCCGTAACGCGGAAGCCGTACTGGCCGCCATCCGCCGCGCCGCCGTGAACCTGATCCCGCCGAAGGACATGTTGCCATCCGAATGGGCGATGGAAAACGTGCGCATCCCAGTCGGCAATGCGATCCCCGGCCCTATCGACTTCGACAACGCGCCGTATCAGCGCGGCATGCTGGACGCGATCAAAATCCCTGGCATCCGCCGCATCGACTACATGACCGGCGCGCAGCTGGGCAAGACGACCGTGCAGCAGTGCATCACCGGGTATTTCATCGCGCACGAACCACGTTCCCAAATCCTGGTGCAGCCGACCCAGGGCGACGTGCAGACATTCCTAGAAACGAAGCTGCGCCCGATGCTGGACGCGAACCCTGCCATTGCCGACAAGATGGCGAAGCAGCGCGGGCGCGAAGGCGTCAACAACAGCCGCATCATTTCGTATGTCGGCGGCTGGCTTATGTTCAGCTGGGCCGGTTCGCCAAAGACCCTGCGGGGCCGTTCCGCGCCTATCACGCAGGCCGACGAAGTGGACGGCATGGACGCAACACCTGAAGGCGATCCCGTCGAACTGCTGTCGCAGCGCGCCGCCACGTTTGGCGACCAGGCGCTGAACACACGCAGCAGCACGCCGACCGTCAAAGGCGCATCGCGCATCGAAACCGGATTCGAAGAAGGCGACCAGCGCCGCTATTATGTCGGCTGCCCTGACTGCGACGAACCGCAATATTTCAAGTGGGCGAACGTCCGCTGGGAAGGCCGCCGTTCGACGGAAATCAAGGAATGGGAACAGGACGTGGGCCAGGAGCATCAGCCGGAAACGGCGATGTATTCCTGCGAGCATTGCGGCTGCCTGTGGGATGACGGCCAGCGCATCGCGGCAATCCGCAACGCAGAAAAGCTGGGGCACGGATGGAAGGCCGCAAAACCGTTCAAGGGCCACGCGTCGTTCCACGCGCCTGAAATGCTTTCAACGTTCCGCCGCCTGCGCGACATCGTGCAGTCGTACCTGGACAAAATCGCCGTGGGCGACATCCAGTCGTTCCAGAACGTCAGCCTGGCGGAAACGTTCGAAGAAACTGGAGAGAAGGCAGACCCGACCACGCTGCAGGGCCGCGCGCAGCTGGAAGACTGGGTGCAGGACGAAGTGCAAGTGCCAGCTGGTGGCGCGTACATCACCGCTGGCATCGACATGCAGAACGACCGTCTGGAAGCGGAGATTGTCGCCTGGGGCGTCGGTGAGGAATCGTGGAGCGTTGATTATCGCGTGCTGTGGGGCGATACCATGCAGCAGGACGTGTGGGACGACCTAGACGACTTGTTGGCAGAAGAATTCCGCCACGAAAGCGGCGCGCTACTGTCTATCAGTTCCGCCGTGCTGGACACTGGCGGCACCGCTGGCCACACGCAGCGCGCCTACGAATACGCCAAGGGCAAGACTGGACGCCGCCTGTTTGCTGGCAAGGGCATGGGCGGCTGGGGCATTCCGATTGTGCAGGCACCGCAGCGCCGACAGTCCGGCAAGCAGCGCAGGAAGGTTGACCTGTTCATTGTCGGCACTGACGAAGCCAAGCTGATGGTGATGCGCCGCCTGGCGCAGGCAAAGCCTGGTCCTGGTTACTGTCATATCCCTGCGGATCGCGACGAAGAATTTTACAAGCAGATCACGGCAGAAAAGCTGATTACTCGCTACGTGAAGGGCCAGCCAGTGCGCGAGTGGCACAAGGCACCAAAGGCGCGAAATGAGGCACTTGACTGCCGCGTCTACGCATACGCGGCACTGAAGATCACGCAGCCCAATCTGAAGAAGATCGCGGAGCGCCTGAAAGTCCTTATTCCGCGCGAAAAATGGCTGCAAAAACCGGAAGAAACCGCCGAAAAACCAGCAAAAACGCCCGAAAAACCAGCTGAAAAGCAGCAGGAAAACCCACCAGAGGAACAACGGAAGCGTGTCGTTCAAACTGCACAGGTGCGTCAGTCTGCGCCTGCGAAGGCGACGAAGCGACGCAATTTCGTGAATAACTGGTGATGGGCATACGTGAACGACATTCTTCCAGCAAAAATTAGTGCTGGCCTGACATTTTCCAAGCTGGTGACACTGACATGCTACCCGGCGACGGGCTGGCAGTTGTCTTTGTCGCTGCGTGGTCCGTCCGTCATCGACCTTGCAGGCGTTGCTGACGGCGTTCAGCACAAGCTGGAAGCATCTGCCGACACTACTGCAGCATGGACGCCAGGTCTTTACGTCTACAGCGCCCGCGTGTCTGCCGATGGCGTCGTGATCGAGGTTGACGCGGGCACCGTAGAAATTCTTGCCGACGTTGCGCAGCTGCCTGCTGGCGGCGACATGCGCAGCCATAACCGCATCGTCCTGGAGAACATCCGCGCGGTTATCGAGAAACGCGCGACGCAGGACCAGCAGCGATACCTTATCAGCACGCCGAACGGCCCGCGCGAACTGTGGCGCACGCCGCTGAAGGACTTGCTGCTGCTTGAACAAACCTACCTGGCCCGCGTGCGCGCTGAAGATGCCGCTGCACGTGGCGGCAACGTATTCGGGCGCGAAGTCCGCGTAAGGCTCAAATGATTTTCAACCTGTTTAAACGCAGTGCGCCAGCGGCTGCTGTATCTGCAGCCGCGCCACTGGCCGACAACCGACCAGAACGCGGACTGCGCCAGGCGGCGCGCGCCGCAACGCGTGCAGCAACTCGCATGTTCGCATCGGCGCAATCCGACCGCCTGACGAAAAGCTGGGGCAGCACGCCGCTGACCGCTGACGACATCGTGTCACGCAACCAGGTTGCTCTGGTGGCGCGGTCCCGCGAAATGGTGGCCAACAACGACCATGCACGCGCGTTCATGCGCATGTGCCGTCAGAATATCGTCGGCCCCTCTGGCGTGATGCTGCAGGCGCAGTCCAGGAGCGCGCGCGGAAAGCTGGACAAAGAAGCCAACGAGGCAATTGAATACGCATGGTGCGAATGGGGCCACCGCAAGAACTGCACCGTCACCGGCAAGAAAAGCTGGCGCGCTGTGCAGGCTGGCTGCGTTCAATCTGCCGCGAAAGACGGCGAATTCTTCGTGCGGAAGATCTACGGCGCCGACGCTGGGCCGTGGGGTTTTGCGCTGCAGACAATCGACGCCCAGCGATGCCCTGTCACCCTGGATGTTCAGCGCCTGAACGGCGGAAGTAACTTCGTCCGCGCTGGCATCGAGTTCAACCGCTTCGGGCGGCCAGTGGCCTACTACTTCACGACCACGGACGAAAGCGAGCAGCAGTTCGTCTATGGCGGCACCGCGCACGTGCGCATTCCTGCCGACCAGATCATTCACGGCTTCGTGGATGAGATGGAAGGTCAGAAGCGCGGCCTGCCGTGGATGGCCACTGGCCTGCTGCGCCTGCGCAATCTGCAGGGCTACGAAGAAGCCGCCGTGATCGGCCAGCGCATCAGCGCGTCGAAGATGGGCTGGATTGCGTTCGACAAGGACACTGACGGCCCTGATTACGACGAAGAAAACCCGCCAGAAATCGACGCAGACCCTGGCACGTTCGGCATCTTGCCGCGTGGTGCGCACATCGAAACGTTCGCACCTGCGGCATCGTCTGGCGAGTTCCTGCCGTTTACGAAGCACACCCTGCGCGGCATCGCTGCGGGCTGGGGCGTTCCGTACAACGAACTGGCCGCCGACCTGGAAGGCGTGAACTTTAGCAGCATCCGCCAGGGCACGCTGGACAGCCGCGAATACTGGAAAGAACTGCAGGAATGGCTGACCGAAGAACTGGTGCAGCCAGTCTTCGAAGCCTGGCTGGCTTACTCGCTGGTGGCTGGTCGCATCGCCTACAAAAACAAGCCGCTGCAGGCGTCGAAGATTGACCAGTACAGCGAGGTTTCTTGGCAGCCGCGCCGCTGGCAGTGGATCGACCCGCGCGCCGACGTCGACGCCGCTGTGGAGTCGAAAAACAATTTCCTGAAGTCGCCAGGCGAAATCATCCGCGAGCAAGGCAGCGACCCACAAACAGTGTGGATCGAAACGGCCCGCGACATGCGCGCCCAGGTGGACGCGCTGGAGGCTGAAGGGTTCAGCAAAGAAGAAGCAATGGACCTGGTGAAGATGGGCTTTGGCATCCAACCGAAGCCACCAGCGCCAGCAGCAAAACCGCAACCGAAAGCAACCGAATGAATATCCGACACCTGATGACGCGAGACGCGCAGGAAGGCGCGGCCAGCAAGGCCGTGCAACGCATGGCAGAACTAGCGAAGAAGCCTCAGCAGCGCCAGGCAAGCGTGGGCGCCGTCGATATCGAAGCGCGCACTGTTGAACTGTCGTTTTCCAGTGAACTGGAATACCGCCGCTGGTTCGGCATCGAAATCCTGGGCCACGCACCTGGCGAAGTCCGCATGGATCGCCTGCAGGACGGGGCTGCTGTCCTTTGGAATCACAACTGGGACGACCAGCGGGGCGTCGTTGAATCGGCGCGCATTGAAAACGGGGTTGGCCGCGCCGTCATCCGCCTGAGTAAGTCGGCGGCTGGCGAACAGCTTCTGCAGGACATCGCAGACGGCATCGTGTCGAAAGTCAGCGTTGGCTACATGGTCCACGGCCTGAAGCTGATCGAGGAACGCGAAGACGTGGACGTGTTCCGCGTCATCGACTGGGAGCCGTTCGAAATTTCGCCTGTCAGCGTGCCTGCCGACCCGACGGTGGGCATTGGCCGTTCGCTGGAAAACCCACCAGAGGAACAGCCGAAAGAAACACCGGATGATGCGACCAGCATCAACGATTCCGCAGCAACGCGGGCAACTACCGAGGAACAAAAACTTATGAAATATCGCTACTTCCGCGACGCCCAGGGCAACATGTGCCGCGTTGCGCAGGACGAAAACGGCAAGGATGTCGGCGCGTCCGAAATCATCGAAGCCGCAGGCGCGGATACTCATTCGCGCAACATGGGCGCTGACGCTGAACGCGCACGCACCAATGCCATCCTGGCACTGGGCGACAAGTTCGACGCCCGCGACCTGGCCGCGCAGATGGTGCGTGACAACAAGTCCGAAAAGGACATGCAGGACGCCCTGCTGGAGCGCTTCAACCAGCGCACCAACAAGCCGCTGAACGAGCAGAACCGCACTGCTGAAATCGGCATGTCCGCCGAAGACGTGTCGCGCTTCAGCTTCCTGCGCGCCGCCCGTGCTCTGCATCCGAACGCGACCCGCGCTGACCGCGAAGCCGCAGCCTTCGAATTCGAATGCTCCGAAAACGCACAGCGCGCCACCGGCAAGACCGCGCAGGGCATCCTGATCCCTGCCGACGTGCTGGGCGCAACCTCCCGCGTGTTCAATGCTGGCGGTGTCCCTGGCACTGGCCAGTCCGGCGCGCACCTGGTCCCGCACACCGTTTCCACTTCGTGGATCGACCAGCTGAAGAACCGTTCGGTGATGATGCGCCTGGCCACCGTGATGTCCGGCCTGATTGGCTCCATGGACATCCCGAAGAAGACCGACCGCGCGAAGGCTTACTGGCTGGGTGAAGGTCAGGACGCGACCGAAACCGGCATGGACTTCGGCCAGATCACCATCACCCCGAAGACCGTTGCGGCCTACATCGACATCACCCGCAAGCTGCTGAGCCAGTCTTCGCCTGATGCTGAAGCCCTGGTGCGCAAGGACCTGTCCGACGCCGTGGGCGAGGCAATTGACATCGCCGCCATTTACGGCACTGGCACCCAGTACCAGCCGCGTGGTCTGAAGAACTACAACGGCATGAACGCCGTTGACTTCGCCACCGCGCAGAAGCCGACCTTCGCGGAACTGGTTGCCATGGAAACCGAGATTGCCGCCGACAACGCGGACATCGGCAGCATGGCCTACCTGATGCACTCCCGCCTGCGCGGCTGGATGAAGACCACGCCGAAGTTTGGCAGCGGCACCGAAACCACCATTTGGGAACCGGGCAACACCGTCAACGGCTACCGCACCGAAGTGACCAACCAGGTGAACGCTGGCGATATGTTCTTCGGCAACTTCGCGGACTTCCTGATTGCGATGTGGGGCGGCCTGGACATGATCGTGGATACGTCCAGCCTGTCGAAGTCGGGCGGCACTCGTATCGTTGTGTTCCAGGATGTTGACTTCGCGCTGCGTCGCCTGGAATCCATCTGCTACGGCAGCGACACCGTTTCGTAAGCCTAGCGGCTGACGTGAACCAGAAAGGGCGGCCAAGCGTCGCCCTTTTTTGAAGCGAACGAAGGAATTTCAACCAAATGAAAACCGCAAACATCAAACTGACCGCCGCCATTGTCGTGGACGGCAAGATTGCCAAGGCTGGCAGCATCATTGAAGCGCCTGAAGATCACGCAAAGGGCCTGATCCTGCGCGGCAAGGCCGAACTGGCGACTGTAGCCGACGAAGCGCCTGCGGAAGTCGAGGCAGACGAAGTTGACGGCGAAGACAAGCCGAAGGCCAAGGCAAAGAAGTAATTTCAAAATCCCACTGAGGAATAAAACACCATGCAAGTTATCGCAAATCTGAGCCAGGCCGTTGTGGCACCGTCCAAGCGCATCACAGCGACTGACACCAGCGCCGCCGTTGACCTTTCCGCCTTCACTGGCGAAGTCCTGTTCGAACTGAATTCGTCCGCCATGGAAGGCGCGGCGCAAACCTCCGACGTGAAGCTGACCCACTGCGACACCAGCGGCGGCACCTACACCGACAGCGGCATTGCATTCGACCAGATCACCACCGCTGGTGGCGCATCCTTCCAGTCGAAGTTGCGCAACGTTGACGGCCTGAAGCAGTTCGTCAAAGTCGTGAACACCCTGGGCGGCAGCACCCCTGCTGTTACCTTCGGCGTGACCATCACCGGCAAAAAAGGCGCGTAAAACGTGACCTCGCCAGCCTGGGATAACCTGGACGAATTCATGGACACGGGCGATTTCGCCGTGCCCGCCGTCGTCCAGTTCCAGGCTGGCGGGACGCGTGACGTGACCGGAATCCTGGAAGACCCGTACTTGGAAGCGCGCAAGGGCGAATTCGTGGAAGACACGACTGTGCCGACTTTCCAACTGCCGCTTAATCGCTGTACTGGCATCAAGCGAGGCGACAGTCTGGTTGCAACGCTGCCGAAGAACGGCGGCACCGTAACCTACGATATCATGACGCGCCCGCAGCCGCTGGGCGACGGAATGGCGCAGCTGGAATTGTCACGGGCGTAAATGAGCCTGCTGCACTTCGAAATCGACGCCACCGGCATGGACCAGCTGGTGATGGACCTGGGCGCAACCGAAAAGCAGGTGAAGTTCGCACTGCACCGCGCCCTGGCTCGCACTGCAACTGCACTGCGCACCATGGCGGCCCGCAAGCTGAAAGACGAACTGGCCCTGCGTGCCATCAACATGCTGCGCAAGCGCCTGAAGTCGCTGAAGCTGCGCGTTTCTGGTGGCGACGGCATGCAGCTGTGGTTCGGCATCAACGACATGCCAGTAAGCTGGTTCAAGGGAACACCGAAGCGTGGCGGCGATGGCGTGAGTTTTCGCGGCCAGGAATTCAAAGGCGGATTTGTCGCAAAAAGCAAATTCAAGAACCGAAAAACCATCTTCAAGCGTGAAGGCAAAGGCCGCCTGCACATCATCGAACAGCAACTGGCCGTCAGCGACCGCGCGCAAGTGGTGATCGAAGACCAAATTTTTGTGCAGACCGAAGAGATTTTCTGGAAGAACTTTCAGCGCGATCTTACGGCCCGCGTGAAATACAAGCTGGGCGAAGCATGAACGCAGACACCGCAATTTCAATCGAGGAATTCCACACGCGCATCGCGGACGCCATCCAGGCGCAATTCCCCGACCTGCAAACCGTCGAATTCTACCGCGAAGACCGCGACGCTGTACCGACGCCAGCCTGCCTGCTGGACATGCCGGAATTCGAAGATGCGCCCGACGTTGACCCTGGAACCGACCAACTGGCCGTCCGCTGCCGATTCGAAGCCGACCTGATCCTTGGCTTCCGCACGCCACAGGCGAAGCTGTCGGCTCGCGTGCTAGCCGCAGCGTTGGCGCAGTTCATTCACAAGGACTTGCGCCGCATCGTCACGCGCATGGGGCCACCTGAAGCGATCCACGCATACCGCAGCGACTTCAAGCCGGAACTGGACAAATACGAAGTGTGGTGCGTCGAATGGCGGCAAGTCGTTCACCTGGGCGAAAGCGTGTGGACGAATGATGGCGTAATCCCGACGACCGTATGGACTGGCATTTCCCCTGACATCGGCACTGGCCACGAAGACGACTACACGCAGGTTTCGCCACCATGAGCGCGGAAATCGAACGCCTGCTGGCGAATATGATCCGCGTCGGCGTCGTGGGCCAACTGGACGAAGCGAACGCCCGCGTGAAAATGAAAGTTGGCGGCCTGACGACCGACTGGCTGCCGTGGGGCGAAAGCCGCGCTGGCGCGACCCGTACCTGGTCCGCCCCTCGCCCTGGCGAACAGCGCCTGGTGTTCGCACCTTATGGCGACACCAGCCAGGCCATCATCGGGCCTGCGATCTATCAGGATGACCACCCAGCGCCAGCAACCAGCAAGGATAAGGAAACCACCGTGTACCCCGATGGCAGCACGGTGGAATACGACAGCGTCAGCAACACGCTGACCGTTACCGTGGCGGGCGACGGCAAGGTAATCGTGAACTGCAAGACCGCCACCGTGAACGCCGAAACGAAGGTGGAATTGGTCACGCCACTGGTTCATTGCACGCAGGCGCTGACCGTGGACGGCCTGATTACTGGCCACGGCGGCGCAGCGATTGACGGCGGCAACGTCACCGTAACTGGGGCCGACGTGGTTGCAGACGCCATCGGACTGAAGACGCACCACCACACCGCCCAGGGCGCGACGGCACCGACCACGGCGGCGCAGGCGTAAGGAAAACCCACCAGAGGAACATTCCGTCCATGCCGCCGACAATGGCAGCATGGACGGAATGAACGTATCGAATGGCAAGCGACTTGGCGGCCTGGACCACATGCGCCAGAGCGTCGCCGATATCTTGCGCACGCCGATTGGCACGCGCGTGATGCGTCGCGACTACGGCAGCGAACTGCCGCGCCTGATCGATGCGCCCATTAACCGCGAAACCATTACAAAAATCATCGCTGCGGGCGTGACGGCAATCACGAAATGGGAGCCGCGCTTTCGCGTGAAGAAAATCAATGTCGTCACCGCATCGCCTGGCAGCGTCGAACTGGACGTGACTGGCGACTATCTGCCTGACGGCAGCGTGGTGACGTTGGATGGCATCGTTATCAAGAAAAGCTAATGGCAAGTAATTTCACCGCTGTTGACCTGTCGCAGCTGCCCTTCCCTGATGCTGTAGAACCGCTGGATTTTGAAACTATCCTGGCGGCGATGGTGGCTGACCTGGTGGCGCGCGATCCGTCGTTTTCCGCCATGGTCGAATCAGACCCTGCGCACAAAGTGCTGGAAGTGGCGGCCTATCGCGAATTCCTGCTGCGACAACGCGTCAACGAATCCATCAAAGCCACGACGCTGGCCTACGCAATTGACGCAGACCTGGACAACATCGCTGCGAACTACAACGTGCAGCGCCTGCTGCTGGATGCTGGCAACCCCGATGCAATCCCGCCTGTGCCACCTACCTATGAAAGCGACGAAGCGCTGCGCCGTCGCGTGCAGCTGGCATTCGAAGGCTTCAGCACGGCCGGGCCGGAAGGCGCTTACTTGTTCCACGCTCTGAGTGCTGATGCTGATGTGCTGGATGCTGCAGCGACAAGCCCGACGCCTGGCGCTGTCAGCGTCGCCGTCCTGTCCCGTGTGGATGATGGCGTTGCATCAGCGGAACTTCTGGCCGCTGTTACTGCGGCCCTGGGCGACGACGTGCGCCCGATGACCGATAACGTGACCGTGCAGGCTGCCGTCATCTTGCCGTACACCGTCGTTGCAACCATCAAGACATACAGCGGCCCTGACGCAAGCGTGGTCATGGCGGCAGCGCAGGCGGCAATCGAGGCTTACACCGAATCCAGTATGCGCCTGGGCCGTGACATCACGCTGTCCGCAATCTATCACGCGCTGCACCAGGATGGCGTGCAGAACGTGACACTGACACAGCCAACTGCCGATATCGTTGCGGACTGGAACGAAGCGGCGCGCTGCACAGCCATCACGCTGACGAATGGTGGCATTGGTGAGTGACACCCTGCTGCCATCGAACGCAACGGTGCAGGAACGCGCCATGGAAGGCGCGACTTCGCGCATTTCTGATGTTCCTGTTCTGGTGCGCGAATCGAAAGACCCAGGCGCATGCCCTGCTGTCCTGCTGCCGTGGCTTGCGCATCAATTTTCCGTTGACGCTTGGCAGTCTGGCTGGACCGATGAACAGAAGCGCCAAACGATCCGCGATTCCGTTTTCGTCCACCAGCGCAAAGGCACCATTGGCGCAGTGAAGCGCGCGCTGGGATCGCTGGGTTTCGGCGCGCAGGTGCAGGAGTGGTTCAACCAGTCGCCGCCTGGACCTGAATACACGTTCCTGCTGCACCTGGACGTGGATCAAGTCGGCATCAGCGACGGCGACCTGGCAAACGTTCTCTCGGTGGTCGATTCCACGAAGAACCTGCGTTCGCACCTTGAAACGGTTATTCCGACGATCACCACGAAGTCGCAATTAATCACCGCTGGCGTGTCGATGACAGGCAGCGAAATCACAGTGACATATGAGCCGCACGCCGGATCGCCGCTGCTTCTTGACGGCGACTGGCAACTGGACGGCTCGCAAAATCTTGATGGAGTGTTTAACTAAATGCCGAACCTGAACCCCACACCTGGCTGGGATAATGTCCCTGAGCTGCCGACCACTACGCAAGCGCTGGGCGGCCCAGGTGGCCCGATGAACCTGCAGGCGCAGGCGCTGATGAACCGGACTGAAGCACTGAACCCCGACAACCAGGAAGCGCCAGCGTCGCTGGACGGAACTGAAACGTGGGCATTTAAGAAGACTGGAGAATGGGCCCTTGCTGGCCTGGCCGCGATTGCCTCGTATATCATTAAAGTGTTCACTGGGTTCATCCAGGCAGGCACTGGTGCAGTTGCTCGCACCGTGCAGGCCAAGCTGCGCGAAGTTGTGGATGGTGCTGACTTCGGCGTTACTGCTGACGGCACGACCAACGACACCGCCGCGCTGAATCTGGCGATTGCCTACTGCAACACGCTCGTCAACGGTCAATACAAAGTTCTTCGCCTGCCGCCAGGCACCTGCCTTGTTACGCCTGGTGCGCTGACGCCTATTCTGTGCGACATCGACGCGCCACGCACGACGCTGAAAGCCGCGTCGAACGCATTGGCTAATTTGCTGACAATCGGCTACACAAACGCACTTGTAGAAGGGCAGGTAATCAACCTCTACGCCCTGACCGGCTTTAACTTCAACTATGGCGGCACCGATACGCGCTATGGTTATGGACTGGGCTTCAGCGCCGCCGCTGGGCAGTACATCGGCCAGTTGAAAGTAAATATCTTCTTCGTCCAGGGGTTCATTCGTTCTATCAACGGTGATATTTCTGATGGCTTCCACGTCGGCACCAACATTTTCAACATCAATACTCTTTGGTACAGCACCTACGGCATCTACTCCAAGTCTGGCAACCTGGAGTGGGAAAATAACGTATTCAACATTACGTACCAGACTTTCTGCGCCTTCAACGTCTATTCTGAATCGGTAGGCACGGCGCACAACGTCCAAAACACGTACCACATTCATTGTCTGGAGTTGCACACGCTCGCCAACACCAACGGGTTTAACCTCGTCGGAGCGAATACTAACAATAACCTGTTCATCGTAGACGCGATTTACTACAACGCGAATACGCAATGGATCGCCGTCAGCGACAATCTTTCGACGCGTAACGAATTCCGACTGCCTGGCGCTGACCTCGCCAAGATTCCGGCAGCTGGAAATATTTTCCGTATCGACGGCTTCGGAAACTTGAACGACGTTAGCGCTGGCCGTTCAGTTGTGCACGGCGCATCGCCGCCACCGGCTTCTGGTCCGTGGTCAACTGGCGACCGATATATTGTCAACAACCCGGCAGCTGGCAGTCCATCTTCCTATCGTTACATTACCGGCACTGGATGGGTTCCAGATAGCGTGTCTGGCAACGGCACTTACACGCCTACTGCAACGCTTGGCGCCAACGCAGCAGCAGCGACGCCATACGCGGCATATTGGACGCGCAACGGCAACGTGGTCACTGTACACGGCAGCATCGATATCACGGCGACCGCCGCAAATACGGCAACCGCATTAGATCTAACGCTTCCCGTGCCGTCGAACCTGACCGCATCAACTCAGCTTTCAGGGACGTTTGGCGGCATCTTCGGCAACGCCATGTCGATGGGCCACATCAATGGCAATGCATCGACCGACAAAGCGTCATTCCATCTGGCCCCCAGCACGACCAGCGCGACAAACTATCAATTTAGTTTTTCGTACATCGTCCTGTGACATAGCAAATTGCAAACCGGCGATCTTTTATAATGACATTCAAGACCATCCACACCAGCTACGGCCTTGGCCGCATCGCATCCGCTGAAGCCACTGGCACACCAATCAACCTGACGCACATGGCGGTAGGTGATGGCAACGGCAATCCAACAACGCCGACGCCAGGTCAGACAGGGCTTGTGCGTGAACTGTATCGGCACGCGGTGAACCGTGTCTATCAAGACCCGGACGACCCGCTGCTGTTCACTGCGGAACTGGTCGTTCCTGCCGATGTTGGCGGCTTCACCGTGCGTGAATGCGGCATCTTCGACCAGGACGGCGGGCTGTTCGCGGTTTCGAACATTCCCGATACCTACAAGCCAACCGACGAAGAAGGCGCGTTTTCGGACATGGTCGTGCGCCTGCAGTTCAAGGTAGCGAATGCCGATGTCATCACGCTGCAAGTTGATCCGAACGTGGCCGTTGCCACGCAAACCTGGATCATCAACAACATCAATCCGGCGTCGCTTTTCCCTGGCGGGACCACACACCAGATTCTGCGAAAGGCATCTAACGCGGACGGAGACACTGAATGGTCTGATCCAGACACAACCAACGTAGTTGTGGACGTAATCGAGGAAAAGCAGACGCTGGCCGCGTCGCAAACTGTTGTGACGCTTGCCGTGGCGACGACGCGAGGGGCGGCAGTCTACATTGAGGGCATCCGCATCGGGCATGAAGCAGGCGTTGACGGCTGGCTTGAAGATGGCACCGATCCAGACACAAAGATTGTTCTTGGCCAGGCTCGCCCTGCTGGTTCTGTTATCCGTGTGGTGCAAAATGAACCGCTCGGCAGCGTGCCGTTCCCTCTTGCACGCGACTTGAACCTGTCCGACGTGCCAGACAAAGCCGTGGCACGAACGAACCTGGATGTGTTCAACAAGGCCGAAACCCGCCAGATGGCCCCAGCTGGTCAGGTAGCGCACTTCGCGCGCGGCACTGCACCAACTGGCTGGATGAAGGCAAATGGCGCCGCCGTGAGCCGTACCGCCTATGCAGACCTGTTCGCAGCAATCGGCACGACGTTCGGCACTGGCGATGGCTTCAGTACGTTCAACCTGCCCGATCTTCGCGGCGAATTCCTGCGCGGGCTGGATGATGGGCGCGGCGTTGATGCGGGCCGCGCCATTGGCAGCGCGCAGGCCGACGATTTTAAATCGCACACCCACCAGGCACCTACTGGCACAGGCGCGTCTACTGGGGGCACTGATCCGTATGAAATCCCGCCAGGTAACGTGCGATTCCCTAACTACGACTACGTCGCTGCGGCACCTGTATCGGCAACTGGCGGCACCGAAACGCGTCCACGCAACGTCGCGCTGCTTGCGTGCATCAAGTTCTAAGGAATTAGTGAAATGACTTCAAAGAGAGCATACCAGTTCAGTCATTCCGGCTTGCTGATGGGTGAAACACAGGCCGACGAAAGCCCGCTGGAGCCAGGCGTATGGCATGTACCCGCACGCTGCACGCTTGTGCCGCCGCCGCAGGATATCCCTGAAGGCAAAGTGCCGCACTGGAATGGCACTGCCTGGACGTTGGTCACGAAGCCGACACCAGCAAACGACAACGACCCTGTGGCGAAGCTGCAGGCATTCCTGGCGGCGAACCCTGATGTTTCCGCCATCCTCAAACAAGGGAGTGTATGAGCCGCGTACTTGATATGTGGGCCGGTATGACCGGCACCGTTTTGGACTTCGCAGGGACTACTGCGCCAACTGGTTGGCTGATGTGTTACGGGCAGTCTCTGCTGCGAACCGACTACCCGAATTTATTTGATGCAATCGGCACGACTTACGGCGCAGCCGATGGAACGCATTTCACGCTTCCAGATTGCCGTGGCCGATCCAGCATCGGCAAGGACAACATGGGCGGCACGGCGGCCAACCGTGTGACGACCGCAGGCGGCGGCATCGACGGCGTGACCCTTGGCGCAGTTGGCGGCGCGCAGACGCACCAATTGACCGCAGCGCAAATGCCTTCGCACACGCACGCGAACACGCTCACCGATCCTGGTCACACGCACACCAATACGCTGACTGACCCTGGACACACGCACAGCAGTAATGCCGCGATCAATGGCGGCGGCAGCAGCACGGGCGGCGGCGGCTTCGCCCTGAACGCCACAGGCGGCGCCACAATCAATTCGAACACCACAGGCATCACGATCAACAACGCCAGCAAAGTAACCGGCATGTCGATCAACAACGTGTCGCAGGGTTCTGATGGTGCGCACCCGAACGTCCAGCCTGGCATCGTGTTCAACAAGATCATCAAAGCATAGTGAGCCGCGTACTGGACATGTGGTCCGGCATGACTGGTGCTGTGCTGGACTACGCGGGGACGGTCGCGCCGGATGGTTGGCTGATGTGTTACGGGCAATCTCTGCTGCGCAGCGCTTACCCGAATCTGTTTGCCAGGATCGGCACGACGTTCGGCGCGGTTGACGGAACGCATTTCAGCCTGCCCGACTATCGCGGGCGTGTCGCCGCTGGGAGGGACGACATGGGCGGCGTCGCTGCTGGCCGCGTCACGACGGCAGGTGCAGGAATCGATGGCGCGACGCTTGGAGCAGTAGGCGGCGCGCAAACGCACACGCTCACCACGGCGCAGATGCCTGCACATAACCACGCAGTAACGGACACTGGACACACGCACGGAATCACCGACCCAGGCCACACGCACACCGTCACAGACCCTGGGCACACGCACAGTTTCACTGCACTTGGACCGGCTGGTGGATCGCTTATCGCTGCAGGCGGCGGTTTCAGCGGCGGCGGATCGGCGCTTAGCGCTTCGGCCACTGGAATTTCCATCCAGTCGCGCGCCACAGGCATCACCGCTGGCAGCGCTGCAACGGGCATCACGACGCAGAACAATGGCACTGGCAGCGCACATCCGAACCTGCAGCCGACGCTGGTGCTGAACAAGATCATCAAGACCTGACGCCACGATTTCCGCTCGCCTTGCCGCCGCAGTCCTGGGCGGCTTTTTTATTGGAAAACCCACCAGAGGAACCAGCAGCGTTTCGCCTTCAAACTGCGGGCTGAGAATTCCGATTTTTTACCAGGACAACCCCACTTATGAGCGAAACTTTCCTGCACGGCGTCGAAGTCGTGAACATCGACGGCGGTTCGCGCCCGATTAGCACGGTTCGGTCCAGCGTCATCGGCATTGTCGGCACCGCGCCCGACGCCGACGCAACCGCATTCCCTCTGGATACCCCTGTCCTGGTTGCCAACTCGCGCACCCTGGCAGCAAAGCTGGACACTACCGGCAACGGACTTGGCACCCTGCCCGCCGCCATGGATTCGATTTTTGACCAGGCTGGCGCTGTGGTCGTTGTGATCCGCGTCGAGAAAGAAGCGACCGACCCCGAAACCTTGGCGAACGTCATCGGCGGCGTGGACAGCAACACCGGCCAATACCTGGGCATGCAGGCGCTGCTGGCTGCGAAGGCCATCACCGGCCAGCAGCCGCGCATCCTGATCGCACCAGGCTTCACGCATCAGCGCGTGACTGGCGGCGTGATCGCCCTGGCTGGCGCAAACGGTAGCGGCTACACGGATGGCGTCTACATCATCAACGCCACTGGCGGCACTGGCGGCAGCGGCGCGCAGGCACGCATCACCATCACTGGCGGCGCAATCTCCAAGCGCGAAATCACGCACAGCGGCAGCGGCTACACTGCAGCGCCGACCTTTACCCTGACCGGCGCAGGCGCTGGCACTGGCGCGACCATCACCGCGACCATCGGCACTGCTGGCAATGCCGTTGTGGCCGAAATGATCGGCATCGCAGAGCGCCTGCGCGCCGTGATCTTCGCGGACGGCCCGAATACCACCGACGCCGCCGCCATCGCCTACGCTGGCGACTTCGGCAGCAAGCGCGTGTATGTGATCGACCCGCAAGTGGTGAAGTCCGAAGACGGCGCACTGGTCAACCAGTACGCAAGCGCTGGTGCTGCAGGCATCCAGGCCCGCATCGACAACGAACTGGGCTTCTGGTGGAGTCCGTCCAACCAGCTGTTCAACGGCATCGTCGGCACGGCCCGCGCAATCGACTTCGCGCTGGACGACCCGAACAGCCGCGCCAACCTGCTGAACGAAGCGAACGTGGCAACTATCGTGCGCGAAGACGGCTACCGCCTGTGGGGCAACCGCACGCTGTCCGATGATCCTAAGTGGCAGTTCCTGTGCGTCGTGCGCAGCGCCGACATCATCAACGACAGCATTCTGCGCGCACACCGCTGGGCCGTGGATCGTGGCATCACGAAAAACTACGTGATCGAAGTCGTGGAAGGCGTGAACGCATACCTGCGCCAACTGGTCGCCCTGGGCGCGATCCTTGGCGGTAAGTGCTGGGCAGATGCAGACCTGAACACGGCAGAGAACATCGCAAACGGTCACGTGTATTTCGATTTCGATTTCACGCCTGTGTACCCGGCTGAACACATCACCTTCCGTTCCCACCTTGTGAACGATTACATTAAAGAGGTCTTCTAACCATGACTGCACGCGACGTTCGCAAGAATTTTAACCTGTTCGTTGACGGCCAAGGCTATGCTGGCCAGGTCAACAGCGTTACCCCGCCGAAGCTGACGAAGAAGACCGAAGAATTCCGGGGCGGCGGCATGAACATGCCTGTCAAGCTGGGCATGGGCATGGAAGCCATGGACGCGGATTTCTCCATGATCCAGTTCAGCAAGGACGTGCTGTCCCTGTTCGGGCTGGCTGAAGGCCAATTCGTGCCGCTGACTCTGCGCGAAAACCTGGAAAGCTACGACGGCACCGAAACGCCAGTGACCCACGTACTGCGCGGCCAGATCACCGAGATTGACCAGGGCACCGTCGAAGCTGGCACGAAGCCTGAAATCAAGGTCAGCATGAACCTGAACTACTACCGCCTGCAGCACGGCGACACTGTGGTGCAGGAAATCGACGTAATCAACATGATCCACATCGTTGACGGCGTGGACGTGATGGCGACCCAGCGCGCGAACCTGGGCATGTAACCCACAAGCGGGCCGAACACGACGGCCCGCAATTAAATTCACAGGCGAGAAATGGCAAATCAAAACAAAAACGTGAAGTATGGCGACGGCTTTGCAGACATCACCCTGTCCCGCGACTTCGACCTGGGCGGCACGAAAATCAAGGTTATGCGCATGCGCGAACCGACCGTGAAGGACCAGCGCACAGCGTTCAAGTCGTCCGAAGACATGGGCGAGCGTGAAGCGGCGATGTTCCAGAACCTGTGCGAGATTGCGCCGACTGACCTGGACCGCCTGCCGATGAAAGATTACGCGCGGCTGCAGGCGGCATACGAAGGTTTTTTCGACTAAGCGAAGACTTCTGTCTGGACGGGATTCTGACGCTGGCGTCACATACCGGCTGGGCAGAAGCAGAAATTTTGGCCATGCCGACTTCGCGGTTTATGGACTATCTGAAGCGCCTTGCGAAATTGAATGGCCAATAAGCGTTTAAACACTACGATCACCATCGGCGGGACCGTCAGCAGCACACTGCGTGCCGCTGTCGGCTCCACCACGTCGATGCTGCGCGGGCTGGGCGACACCATCCGCGACCTGGACAAGCGCCAGCGTCTGCTGGGCAACAGCATCGACACGTTCGGGCGCATGGGCAAGAACGTGGACGGGCTGCGCTCCAAGTACGCCGAAACCATCAAGACCGTGGACCAGTTGCGCGCCGCGCAGAAGCGCCTGGCTGACGCGCAAGCCAAGCACGACCGCATCAATGCGCGCGCTGGCACAGTCCGCAATGCAGGCGTCGGCGTAACCGTCGCAGGCGGCGCACTGATTGCGTCCACCGTGCCAGGAGTGAAGGAAGCAAAGCACTACCAGACCGAACAGGCGCGCGTCGCCGCACTTGGCATGGGCGCGAAAACGAACGCGCAGGCGTTCAAGTTCGCCAAGGACATGAAGACGTTCGGCACCAGCCAGCTTGAAAACCTGGAACTGATGCGTGACGGCCTGAGCGTGTTTGCTGACTTGCACCACGCCGAAATGGTCGCGCCGCTGCTGTCCAAAATGAAGTTTGCGAACAAGGCTGTATTCGGCACCGAGCGCGGCGAGCAGCAAAGCCAGCAGTTCATGGACATGCTGAAAGTGATCGAGACACGCGGCGGCCTGAAGTCGGAAGCCGAGTTTACCAAACAGGCCAACATCATCCAGCAGGTAATCAGCGCCACTGGTGGCCGCGTCAGCGCGACAGAGTGGCGGCACATGCTGGCCACTGGCGGCCTGGCTGGCAAGAGCATGGACAGCGAAGCGCTGTTCTACACGTTCGAACACCTGGTGCAGGAAATGGGCGGCGACCGCGCAGGCACCGGCCTGAATTCGCTTTACAAGTCGCTGTATCAGGGCGTCGCCAAGAAACGTTCCGTGGTGAACCTGGAGCGCTTCGGACTGATCGGCGACAAAACGAAAGTGAAGCACGACAAGGCAGGCCAAGTATCGAGCATGGAGCCAGGCGCGCTGCTGGGTTCTGACCTGTTCCGCGCCAATCCGTTCGAATGGATGGAAAAGGTTCTGCTACCTCAGCTGGCGAAAAAAGGCATTACCGACGAAAAACAAGTCATCGACACCATCGGCATGATTGTGTCGAACAGCGTCGGCGGTTCGTTCCTGGCTGAAATGTATCGACAGCGCGAAAACATCCACCGCGCGTCGGCGCGCAACAAAGGCGCGCAGAACATCGACCAGTTGGACAAGGAAGGCCGTAACAGCGCCAGCGGCAAAGAACTGGAAGCCGAAGCAAAGCTGGCCGATGCCAAACTGCGGATGGGCAACGAAATTCTGCCGCTGTACACCGCCGCGCTTGAAAAGGGCGCGGATGCGCTGAAGACTTTTAACGAGTTCGCGGACAAGCACGGCACGCTGGTGAAGGTGGCTGCTGTCGGCATCACCGGCCTTGGCGCTGCGCTGGTTGTGCTGGGTCCAATCATGACCGTAGCCGCTGGTGGCATGTCGCTGTATGCATCGCTGCAGCTGCGCACGGCTGCAGCAGCTGTGGCAGCTACCACTGCCACCACCGCGCAGACTGCAGCGATCACAGCGCAGGGCGTTGCTGCGACCACGACGGGTAGTGCACTGGCTGCTATGGCTAAGCGCGCCCTGGCGGTGCTGGCTGTCGCCAACATCGCGGACTATGCCGCAGGCAAGTTCGGTATCGGCGGCAAGGCCATCGACCAGAAGCAGGACGATGCAAACTGGAATGCCATGAAGTGGTGGCAGAAGATCGAATCTGGCACCGCGCGCGGAATCGAGGGCGTGGGCAGCGCTATCGGCCTGGGCAACATAACGAACCAGGCGCAGGCAGAACGAATTGCCAATGAAACAGAATACCTGAAGTCGCACGGCCAGCTGCCAGCGCTACGCGGCGCTGTGGCTGGCGCTGCTGCTGCGCCTGCGATCAACAACGAATTCAACATCACGCAACAGCCTGGCGAGTCGCAGGAAGCGCTGGCGCGACGCATCGCCGACATGATTAAGCGCGACGCGGCAGTGCAGCAGCGTGGATCACTTACGGACCATTAAACCATGAGCGACATCATGATGCGCCTGGGTTCCTTCGGCTTCGGCATCACCACTGCCGCTTACCAGGAACTGCAGCGCAGGACAGCATACAAGTGGGCCAGCAATGAGCGCTTCGGCAAGGACGACGCGCTGCAGGCGACTGGTTACGGCGCGGACACGATTTCGCTACCTGGCGTGATCTATCCTGAATTCTTCAGCGGCACCGAGCAGGTTAACGAACTGCGCGACATGGCCATGCAGTTGGAGCCGCAAACGCTGATCGACGGGCGCGGCAACATGCTGGGCCAGTGGGTAATCGAAGAAGTCGAAGAGCGCGGGACAATCTTCGGACCGCAGGGCGTCGCGCTGAAGCAGGAATTCACCTTAAGCCTGCGTCGCTACCAGGACGACGGCGAAGATTTTGGAAATGCAATCGAGGTAGTCACAAGCGCAATTCCTGTTCCCAGCACACTGTCCAGCGCAACGCAGGCGGCTTCGTCAGCAGCGAAAGGAACGACCAGCCTTGTGTCCAGCCTGACCAGTGCAGTGTCAACCATCACCGGCATGGCTGGCGCAATCGGCGCGCAGGCATCCAGCATCAACGCTGCCGTGCGCAACGGCCTGAATGCTGCCAAGCGCCTGCAGAACGGCGGGAGCGATGCTTTGCGCATGCTGTCTGGCGTGAAGTCGATTACAAGCATTCCAAGCGCCATGAACAGCCTGGTGAATGTGGGCGGCGAAGTGTCGCGCGCTGCTGGTGCTGCATCTGGCGTGCTGAAGCTAGCGAACATCGCCGACCAGACGGCTGCAAGCGCAGTGCGCAACGCCATGATCGATATTAATCGCGTGAACGTGCTGGCCGTAAGCGTCCGCACCAGCGCGCAATCCGTACTGACGAAGATCGGCTGATGGCTACCTACACCACGAAGGCGGGCG
This sequence comes from Bradyrhizobium sp. BWC-3-1, assembly GCF_032917965.1. Lineage (NCBI taxonomy): Bacteria > Pseudomonadati > Pseudomonadota > Alphaproteobacteria > Hyphomicrobiales > Nitrobacteraceae > Bradyrhizobium > Bradyrhizobium sp. BWC-3-1. Next base: position 3,771,392 of record NZ_CP136625.1, on the reverse strand, counting down.
AAACCGTCGATTACATCGCCTGGAAATTCTACGGCGCGCAGGATAACCGAACCGTCGAACAGGTGCTGGCCGCGAACCCTGGCCTGGCCGATCACGGCCCTGGCCTGCCGCCTGGCCTGAACATCGAACTGCCGACGCTGGAAACGCCGACCGTCAAACCAGGGCTGAAGCTATGGGATTAATGGCCGCGTTCAAAGTCGTGGCGAACGATTCCGACATCACGGCAGCCATCGCTTCGCGCTTCATTTCCATGAACCTGACGGACGAAACCGGCATCACGTCCGACATGCTGGAAATCGTGCTGGACGACAGCGGCGAGCCGATCCAGCGCCCGCCAAAAGGCGCGGAACTGCAAGTGTCGCTTGGCTACGACGGCGAAGCGCAGCCAATGGGCATGTTCGTAGTGGACGAAATCGAATACAGCGGCTGGCCGTCGCAAATGGTCATCAGGGCTCGCGGGGCGATCTTCGATAAGACGCCTAAGGGCAAAGCGAACCTGCAGAGCCAGAAGACGCGCAGCTGGCCATCGAACACAAAACTGGGCGACATGGTTTCGAAGATCGCCAAAGAACACGGCATGGAACCGGCCGTGGCCGCGTCGCTGAAATCGATCGTGCTGCCGCACATCGACCAGTCCGACGAAAGCGACTTGAACCTGCTGGTGCGCATCGGGAAGAACTACGACGCCATCGTGAAGCCAGCGAACGGCAAGCTGGTGCTGGCCAAGCGCGGCGAATCGAAGTCCGTAGGCGGCCAGGCGCTGGCCAGCTTGTCGATAACGTCGAACGACGACGTTTCGCGCTTCCGCGTTATCGAGACGGCACGCGAGAGTTCCGGCACCGTCGTGGCCTATTACCACAAGGTGAAGCAGGCCAAGCGCCACGAAGTGAAGGTAGGCAGCGGCGAACCCGTCACCAGGTTGAAGCGCTATTTCCCGACGCAGGACATGGCACTTGCCGCAGCGAAGGCCGAACTGGCGAAGCGCGACCGCAAGAAATCCACGCTGTCGCTGACGATGCCTGGACGACCGGATGCAGCAGCTGAAAGTCCGCTGACCATGATCGGATTCCGTGATGGCGTGGACGGCGAATGGATCGTGACGCGCGTCGCACATCGCCTGGACAAGTCGGGCGGCTACGTGTGCGACCTGGAAGCGGAAACGCCGACTGAAGGCGGCGCGGCTGTCGAAGATGACGCGGAGTGACACATTATTATTGTGGACGACGCAGCGTGATTACTTTCCTGGCGGGGCACCCTGTGGGGCACCCTGAGTTTTAATCTTCAAAGAAAATGCGTGCTAAGTCATTGATTTTGCTGGAGCGGGTGAAGGGAATCGAACCCTCGTATTCAGCTTGGAAGGCTGCTGCTCTACCATTGAGCTACACCCGCGACAGGGGCTCCCTAACACGGCCGGGCGGCGGTCTCAACTGCCCAAGATCAACTGCCCAGATGGGGCTTCCAGCGCTTTCCCGGCCTTGCGAACAGCCGCTGGTTCCTCCGGACCCGCCTCCCCTTAACAATGGCGGAATTGCCGCCTATATTGAAATCTTCCGCAACCAACGAAAGGAGGTGATCCAGTGTCTTTTACCAAGCGCTGTCACCTCGCTGGGATCGCCCGCTAAGCCTTGAATAGAGGCTTGGCATCGGGGCGCTCTCAGCCCTGGACCAGCGAGCAAGAAATCGGGCGCGACGGGGGCCTTCCCCCGCCGCGCCTTTTTCGTTGGCATCGCGCGCCGGCTGCTCAGGCGAGCGGCTCGCCGGCGAGCACCTCGCGGATCCTCGATGACAGGTCCGCCTTCCGGTACGGCTTCCTCAGCAACGCAACGCCGGGATCGAGATGACCGTCGAGGGCGTTGTCGGTATAGCCGGACGTATAGAGCACCCTCATCCCCGGGCGGAGGCGCCACACGGCCTCGGCCAGTTCCTGCCCGTTCATGCCGCCGGGCATGATGATGTCGGTGAACAGCAGATCGAATTGGGCGCCCTGCTGCACCAGCGCAAGCGCGGTTGCGCCGTCGCCGGCTGCGAGGATGCGATAGCCGAGGCTGCCGAGCTGGGCGATGACATAGCCCTGCACCAGCGGATCGTCCTCGACGACGAGAATCGTCTCGTGCCCGCGTGCCGCCGCGGGCGCCTGGAGCGAGCCGGTCTTGGCCTGCGCTCCGCCCGCAGATCGCGGCAGAAACAGCCGAATCACGGTGCCGCGGCCTTCCTCACTCTCGATCGCAACGCTGCCGCCGCTCTGCTTGGCGAAGCCGTAGACCATGCTGAGGCCGAGTCCGGTACCGCGACCGACCCCTTTGGTGGTAAAGAACGGCTCGAACACGCGGTCGCGGATGTCGGCGGGGATGCCATGGCCGGTGTCCGCCACCGCGACCATGATGAAGGCGCCGCGCGTGGCGTCGCCGTCACCGGCACCATCCGCGCCATCGAATTCGCGGTTCGCGGTCTCGAGCGTCAGCGTGCCGCCGCCAGGCATCGCATCGCGCGCATTGACGGCGAGATTGATGATCGCCGACGACAGCTGCGACGGATCGGCCATCGCCGGCCAGGCGTCGTCCGCGAGGCGGGTCACGATTTCGACGTTTCCGCCCAGGATCGGCTTCAACAGCTTCGCCGTCTCGAGCACGAGGCCGTTGACGTCGATCTCGCGCGGTTCCAGCGGCTGGCGACGCGCAAAGGTCAAGAGCTGCGAGGTGATCTCCGCGCCTCGCGCCGCCGCATCGTCGATGAGCTGGGCGATCGCGGCGAGGTCGGGCTTGTCCGCCAGTCCCTCCCGGATGATCTCGATGGTGCCGGTGATGACAGTGAGCACGTTGTTGAAGTCATGCGCGACGCCACCGGTGAGCTGACCGATCGCATCCATCTTCTGCGACTGGCGAAGCCGCTCCTCCGTCTCGTGCTGCTCGGTCAGATCGGTGGCCGACCCACGATACCCCATGAAGCGCCCGTCGGCGCCGAACACCGGCTGGCCGTTGACGCTGAAATGGCGCGCGCGCCCAGCCGCATCGCGGCCGCGATACTCGAACTTCCGGAACGGCTCGTGGCGATCGAGCGTCGCCAGGTGACCGCGCCATTTCTGCGGCTCGGCATCGCGGTCGAAGGCCGCATCTGAACGGCGCCTCCCGATCAGCGCCGTGTGGTCCATGCCGAAAGCATCGGCCCGCTCTGAAATGTAGGTGAACACGTGATCCGGGCCGGTCTCCCAGAACCAATCGGATGCGGTCTCGGCATAGTCACGGAAGCGCTGCTCGCTCGCGCGGGCGTTCTCCTCGGCATGCCGCCGGATCTTCAGGTCACGCTCGAGATTCCCATTGGCCTCGCGCAGCTCGCCATAGGCATGTTCGAGGTTGGCGCACATGGCGTTGAAAGCAACGACCACCTTGTCCAGCTCGTCGGCCTCGTCAGGCGGCCGGCGCTCCAGGCGCAGCGGCGGCGGCGGCCGGCCGAGGCTGTACTTGCCGACGTACTCGGCGATCGCGACGAGATGCCGGGTCACCAGCAGATGAAACATGTAGATGATGAACAACGAGACGAGGAACGTCTTTGCCGCCTGGCTTGCCAGAATGACGAGGGCCCTGTTCAACAATTGCTGATAGACGTCGGTCAGCGTCGCCTCGACCCGGAGCGTGCCGATGGCACGCGAGGTCCCCTGCACCATCGTGCTCAGCGGAAACTCCCGGGTCATGATCGAACGAGTGTTTCGCTCGCCGACTTCCACGCGGATCGGATTGGGCCGATCGGCGATCTCGCGGACTTCCGCCGCACGGATGTCAGGCAGCCGCAGAATGCCATCGAGCTGGAGCTTGAGCTGGTTCTGGTCGAGATTCCACAGGCTCTCTCCGAGGCTGCCCGTCGTGCTGCGGCCGATCTCGTCGAGCCGCGTCTCAATCAGTCCGACCTCACGATTGTAATCCAGATAGAGCTGGAGCGCGGTCAGGGTCAGCGTCACGACCGATGAGAACAGCAGCACGGCGGCAAGCAGCCGAGGCCCGACGCCGCTGCGCGACCAGTTGAAGATCCGCGACAGGAGCGCCGCGAACATCGGAGGCGCGAGCGGGGCGCCGATGCCGGTCAAATCCTGCTTCGCAGCCGCCGGCGCAATGGCGCGGCCACGCTTGATATCATCGTCACCTGCGTCGCCCATGCACCATGTCCTCGAAAATGGCGGCACCTGCTCAGCTTACCGATCGCAGAGCAGGTGAACGGTTGAGGCGCTGCCTCAGCACGCGATACACGTGGCGATCCTGTCGGCCGACGATCCTGTCGGCCCTTGGCGGCTTGAGCTCGACGGGGTCATATCTTGCGCCCAGCAGCAGGATTCCCAGGCAAACTACCACCTCGCGTGCTAGAATGACATCGGTGAAAGTCCGGAGCCGCCCGCACAGCGGGAACGCGCTGTCAACGTTGCGGACCACCGCAGCGGCCATCTCCGGTAGATCGCGCGGCACCGGAATCCGATGGTAGCAGGGCACGCCGAAGAGGCATGGCCAGGGAGATGCGTCATGAGGCGGATAGTCGTGGTCTGCCTGTTGCTGCTCGCAGCAGGCCCGTCGCAGGCGCAAGAGGTCATCCGGCTGGCACGCATCGCCGATATCCCCGATCAATATGTCGGCGGCGAGATGCTCCGCGCGGTCTATGCCCGGCTGAACATCAAGCTCGAATTCGAGGATGTCCCCGGCAAGCGCGCGCTCGCGCTGTCGAGCACCGGCGAGGTCGACGGCGAGGTCCAGCGGATTGGAACGCTCTCTCGCGACTATCCGACGCTGATCCAGGTGACACCTGCGATCAATTACATCGAGCCTACTGTCTTCACCACGAAACTGCAGTTCGACGTCGCCGGCTGGAATTCAATTAGGGACTACAGCATCGGCATCGTACGCGGCGTCGGCTCGTCGGAAGCCGGTACGCGCGGCATGGCCCGGGTCACGGCGACGACAAGCCTCGACAACATGGTCAAGATGCTCGACGCCGACCGCATCGACGTGATGGTCACCGACCTCTTCAGCGGGTTGGCTGCGGTGAGGAAGCTCAATCTCCAGGCCAGGATCCATCCGCTCTCACCACCCCTCGAGCGCATCAGCATCTACCACCATCTGCATGAACGGCATCGCGATCTCGTGCCGAAGGTCGGAAGGATGATCGAGCAGATGGAGGCGAGCGGCGAAATCGCCCGGTTGCGGGAAACCCTGATCAAGCAGGTGCTGAGCGGGATGTGACACGCGGTCAGGTCGTGCGAGTCCGCTCCCGCACCGCAACCGCTGCGATCAACAGCCCGACGCATCAGGCCATGGCCGCCCGCGGCGGCTCGCTGCCGAGAAGCACGGTGAAGTTGCCCGCCAGCAGGCTTGGCGCCATCGCCTTGCCGGACCTGCTCGCGAGCGAGAGCAGGAACGGCATCGCGGCGATCGATATCTGCACGACGTTCATGGTCGCAGGCTGTTTCGCAAGCATTGGGCCTAGAAGCCGCAAACGTTCATTGCGCGCGGGCGCTTGCCGCGCCGGCTTTCAACGATGCGCTCGCCGCCGCTCTCGGCCGAGCTGCCGTAATAGCGATGGTGGCCGCTCTGGTCGTGCAGATCCGCAAGCTCCGACTTTCCCGTCCGACGCGCGTCGCAGATGATCTTGATGGTCGACATGGCCGCCTCCGAAGTGCTCTTGGTGGCAATCAGTCGCGCCGATTTCGCGCGGCGTTCACACCTTTCGGCCGCAATCGGGTTTCGGGAAGGTTTCGTCGCCGCACCCCGCGACGCAATATTTTCCGCAGCCCCATTGTCGGCTGCGACGGTGGTGATACGTCCTTTGGACGCGCGCAGCGAAAATCAACGAGGTGACGATGCTTTACGCCATCCTGGCCTATCACGTGGAAGACGAGATCTTGTCCTGGACGCCCGAGAAGGACGCCGCGGTCGTGGCAAAGGTCATCGAGGTTCAGGCTCCCCTCCGGGCAAGCGGGCATTTTGGCCCGGCCGCCCGCCTGGATGAGACCCGAAAGGCCCGCACCTTGCGCGGCCCCGGCGCGGGGGTCGTGCTGGACGGCCCATTTGCCGAGACCAAGGAGCAGCTTCTGGGCTTCCACCTCGTCGAGTACGACACGGAAGAGGCGGCGATCGCGGCGGCGCGGACGCTGCGCCAGGTCAATCCCTCAGCGGTCTACGAAATCCGCCCGGTCAAGCTTTACGTGCCGGCCGACGGGTTCGGCGCGACGCCCTCCGGCGAATGAACGGCAGGCCTAATTGTCCGTCCCGGTGGGCCCGACATAGAAGCGCTGGATCAGCAGCCCGCCGAAGGCGATGAACCACACGAACGGCGCGACTTGCGGCGCGAACGCCGCAACGACCGTGCCCGGGATAAACACCAGCAGCGGAAACAACGCGGCCATGATCTCCTGGCGCCAGCCGCCCAGGATCCTCCACCACAGCCAGGCATTGAGGCCGGCGATTGCAGTCAGGTGCAGGCCGTAGAGCACGGCGACCGCACTGCTCGTGGCGTAGTTGGTGTAGAGGCCGTTGGTCACCGGCAGCAGCACGATCGACAGCAGGAAGAACAAATTGAGGATCACCGCGCCGCGGCTGCCGACGGGCTGGCGCGCCAGCCGCCGGTGATGGCTGATCCAGAACACGCCGGCGATGATGAAGCTGAGCGCAAGACCCGCGAGCTTGCCGGAATAGACCCGGGCGAGATCGTTCCAGTCGGGCGCGCTGGTGAAGACCGCGGCCCTGGGCAGGTCGTAGGCGAGCAGCGTCATGGCGACGCCAAAGATGGTGTTGCTGAGCGATTCCAGCCGTCGCATCTCGAACTGGTCGGATTTGAGCTCGGTCATGCCGGGTGGCGCTTTTCGGAATGGAACCTTGGGCCGTCTTGTCCCTAGGTCTTAACATCGGTCCCGTCCAGACGCATTGCGATTCGCAGCGGGATCGCCGACTCTGGCTGTTTCACCGGGGCGATTCGTGGCGACATATCTGGACACGCTCAATGCGGAGCAACGCCGCGCCGTGGAGCATGGCGTGGCCGATGGTGCGACCGTGGGCGCGCCCCTGCTCGTCATCGCCGGTGCGGGCTCCGGCAAGACCAACACGCTGGCCCACCGCGTCGCGCATTTGATCGTCGCGGGCAGCGATCCGCGCCGTATCCTCTTGATGACGTTCTCGCGCCGCGCCGCGGCCGAGATGGCCGGCCGGGTCGAGCGCATCGCCCGAAAAGTGCTCGGCGAGAACAATGCCGCGATCATGCGCGACGCGCTCACCTGGGCCGGCACGTTCCACGGCATCGGCGCACGGTTGCTGCGCGAATATGCCGAGCGGATCGGCGTCGATCCTGCCTTCACCATCCACGACCGCGAGGATTCCGCCGACCTGATGAATCTGGTCCGGCACGAGCGCGGATTGTCGAAGACGGAGTGCCGCTTTCCCGCCAAAGGCACCTGCCTGTCGATCTACTCGCGCTGCGTCAATGCCGAGATGGAGATCGAGAAGGTGTTGGGGGCGCACTATCCCTGGTGCGCAGGCTGGGCGGCCGAGCTGAAGGGCCTGTTCGCGGCCTATGTCGAGGCCAAGCAGGCCCAGCACGTGCTGGATTACGACGACCTGCTGCTCTACTGGTCGCAGATGATGAGCGATGCGCTGATCGCGGAAGAAATCGGCGGCCGCTTCGATCACGTCTTGGTCGACGAATATCAGGACACCAACCGCCTGCAATCCTCGGTCCTGCTGGCGCTGAAGCCGGACGGACGCGGCCTCACCGTCGTCGGTGACGACGCGCAGTCGATCTATTCGTTCCGCGCCGCCACGGTCCGCAACATTCTGGATTTTCCGCAGAGCTTCTCGCCCCGCGCCGAGATGATCACGCTCGACCGCAATTACCGCTCGACGCAACCCGTGCTGGCGGCGGCGAACGGCGTCATCGGCCTGGCGCGCGAGCGCTTCACAAAAAACCTCTGGACCGACCGCAGCTCCGCGCAAAAGCCGCAGCTCGTCACCGTGCACGATGAGACCGACCAGGCCCGTTACATCGTCGAGGAAGTGCTGGCCAACCGCGAGCAAGGCGCGCTCCTGAAGCACCAGGCAGTGCTGTTCCGGACCTCCTCGCATTCGGGCCCGCTCGAAATCGAGCTGACCCGCCGCAACATTCCCTTCGTCAAGTTCGGCGGCCTCAAGTTTCTCGACGCCGCGCATGTCAAGGACGTGCTGGCGCTGCTGCGCTTCGCCGAGAATCCGCGCGACCGCGTCGCCGGCTTTCGCATCCTGCATCTGTTGCCGGGCATCGGACCCGCGACGGCGCAGCGCGTGCTCGATCAAATGGCGGAGAGCTCCGATCCGCTCGCCGCGCTCGGCCAGCTCCCGGTGCCGCCGCGCACCGGCGCGGACTGGACCGACTTCGTCCGCACCATCGAAAATCTGCGCTATTCGGAATGGCCGGCCGATCTCGAACGCGTGCGGCTCTGGTACGAACCGCATCTCGATCGCCTCCACGAGGATTCGGAGACGCGCCGCGCCGACCTGATGCAGCTCGAGCAGATCGCGAGTGGCTATGCCTCGCGCGAGAAATTCCTGACCGAGCTCACGCTCGACCCGCCGGATGCGACCAGCGACAAATCCGGGCCGCCCTTGCGCGACGAGGACTATCTGATCCTCTCCACCATCCACTCCGCCAAGGGCCAGGAGTGGAAATCGGTATTCGTGCTCAATGTCGTCGACGGCTGCATGCCGTCGGATCTCGGCGCCGGCACCAGCGCCGAGCTCGAGGAGGAACGCCGCCTGCTCTATGTCGCGATGACGCGCGCCAAGGACGATCTGCACCTCGTGGTGCCGCAGCGCTTCTTCACCCATGGCCAGGCCGCCAAGGGCGACCGCCACGTCTACGCCTCGCGCACCCGCTTCATCCCGGAGCCGCTGGTCTATCTGTTCGAGCGCACCGCCTGGCCGAAGGCTAGGGCAGGCGCGGCCCGCACGGCGGCGCAAGGGCCGAAGGTCGACATCGGGGCGCGGATGCGCGGAATGTGGCGGTAAGACACAAGAGGCTGGTGTCGAGACGTGCCAGCATAACTGGACAACAGAGGTCCGACATGAAAGCCGTCGTCGTCGAGCAATACGCGTCGATCGATCAAATCGCCCTGAAGGACGTTCCGTCTCCACGCATCGGGCCCGGAAAGCTGCGTGTCCGGGTAGAGGCTGCAGGAATCGGATTTGTGGACGGTTTGAAGATGGAGGGGCGCTATCAGACCAAGGATCCCCTGCCCTTCATTCCCGGAACCGAATTCGCAGGCATCGTGGACGAAGCCCCCGGCGCACCAGGCGGCTATCAACCCGGGATGCGCGTAATGGGGATGACGCGCTCGGGCGCGCTTGCCGAAGAGATCGTCGTCACCCCCGAAGCGCTCTATCCCCTGCCGGACGGCGTCGCGACGGAGGTCGCCGCTTCGTTTCGTGCCAATTACCTGACCGCCCTCTATGCGCTGAGTGCGCGCGCGTCGCTCGGCGCAGGCGAACAGCTTCTGGTGTTGGGCGCAGCGGGCGGCACGGGAATCGCGGCTGTCCAGATTGGCAGGCTGCTCGGCGCCCGTGTGATCGCAGCGGCATCGACACCAGACAAGCGCGCGTTCGCGCGACAGCACGGCGCCGATGCCGTGGTTGACTACACGCAGACCAACTGGCGCGACACGCTGAAGGAATTGACCGAAGGACACGGCGCCGACGTGATCTTCGACCCCGTCGGCGGCGAGATCTCGGTGCAGGCCTTTCGCTCCATCGCCTGGCGCGGCCGTCATCTCGTGGTCGGTTTTGCCGCCGGCGCGATCCCTGCATTGCCGTTCAACCTGCCACTGTTGAAGGGCGGCGCCCTGCTCGGCGTCGACCTCGCGCAGCTTCCAATCCGCGAGCCCGAGGTGCAGAAGCGCCTGATGTCGGAGCTGACGGCCTGGTTGGTCGACGGCCAGCTGAAGCCTGTGGTCGGTCGCATCTTCGCGCTGGATGACTTCCGGGAAGCGTTCAGGACGATGCAGACGCGCGGGGCGCTTGGCAAGATGGTCGTGCGTATCTCGAAATAGGATTAGCTACGCGCCCCCAGCCGGTCGAACTGGACCTTGCCTGCCTTCATCACCATCGGGATGTGCTCGCCCTGGCCGAGCAGGCAGGCCACGTCGCGGAGCGGATTGCCATCGACCACCAGCAGGTCCGCAATGGCTTCGGGCATGATGCGGCCGAGCTTGCCCTCCATGCCGAGGACCTCGGCACCGACCAATGTCGCGCTGGCGATGACGGCGCGCGGACCGAGAATCTCGGCGCGGATGCGGAATTCGTCGCTCTGCAGACGCTGCGACGGTCCGAGCAGGTCGCTGCCGAACCCGATCTTTACGCCGGCGTCGCGGTAGATCGTCAGCGAACGCAGGCCGGCGTCGCGGACATCGGCGATCTTGGCCACGCTTTCGGGCGGCAGCCCATATTGGGCGCCCTCGTTGGCCAGCGCCTCGTAGGTGACGAGCGTCGGCACCACATAGGCGCCCTTCTCGGCCATCAGCTGCGCGGTCGGAGCATCGACCAAATTGCCGTGCTCGATGGTGCGCACCCCGCAGCGCACCGCGCGTTCGATCGCGGCAGCGGTGTAGGCGTGGGCGAGCACATAGGTCTGACGCCCGCGCGCCTCTTCGACGATGGCGCGTATCTCGTCCTCGGAGTAGCCGAAGGCGCCGACCGGATCGGTCGGTGAAGCGACGCCGCCGGAGGCCATGATCTTGATCTGGTCGGCGCCCATCTGCAGTTCCTCGCGCGCCGCCCTGCGCACGCCGTCGACACCATCGGCAACGCGCGCCAGCGCGCCGACACGCACGCAGCAGGGGCACGGTGCATCGCCGGCGAGGTAGTCCGAGCGGGCCCGCATGTCGCCGTGGCCGCCGGTCTGGCTGAGCGCACGCCCCGAGACGAACAGCCGCGGACCGTCGGTGAGACCGGTCTCGATCGCCTGCTTCAGTGCGTGGCCGGCGCCGCCGGCGTCGCGCACGGTGGTGAAGCCCCGCCGCAGCATGCCGCGCAGCAGCAGCGTCGAGCGCAGCGTCACCAGCACGTTCGGCATGTGCACCTGCTGCGCCAGATTGAGTTCGACGGCGATCGCATGCACATGCAGGTCGATCAGGCCGGGCATCAGCGTCTTGCCCTTCAGATCGACGGTGCGGTCGGTTTCCACCTGGAGCGGCCGATCGGAGACCTCCTTGATCAGACAGTCCTCGACCAGTACGTGATGTCCCTCCAGGAGGTCCGGCTGAAGCGGATCGAGCAGAGCGGCGTTCTTGAAGAGCACACGGGACATGACGACTTCCTGTCTTATCAGGACTGGATGAGCAGCGCGGGCAAGGCGAGCTGGGCGAATGGGAGACACGCAGCGACATCGTCCTCGCCGTACCAGCCTGCCTCATGGAGCAGATTGAGCGAGCCGAGCGTGCGCCCGCGCCAGCGCACGGGCATGTTGAGCACGCTCTCGCAGCCGAGCGAAGCGATCAGCTCGTGATCGGAAAACACCTCGCGCAGATCGTCCCGGGTGCGGCCGATATAGGCCTCGCCGCGGTCGAGCACGGCCTCGGTCCACGGCCCCGGCGCCAGGTGCTTGCGGCCGCCCGCGGGGTAAGCTCCGGGCAGATTGGAATACACCCGCGCGGCTTCCCTCGTGTCGGCGTCATAGGTCAGGATCGTGAACAGCTTGTGCCCGATCGCCGACTTCAGGGCGTCGTCCAGCGCCGAGTACAGGGCATCCGGCTGATCCGCCCTGCCCTGCGCGGCCGCCACCGCGCAGAGCAGCGGATCGGATCGGTGTTTCGTCTCCCTCATGCGACTTCGCCTGCCGCGATCTCTTCCAGCGAACGGCCGCGTGTCGGCACGCCCATCAGCACCACGGTGAGCGCGCCTAACAGCAGCACGCTCGTGGTGAGGCCGAACACGCCGGCGAAGCCGAAATTGGGATAGAGATAGCCGACCAGGATCGGCGAGACGATCGCACCGATGCGGCCGATCGCGGAGGCGAGCCCGGCGCCGGTGGTTCTGACGGCCGTCGGAAATACCTCGGCGGTATAGGCATAGACCCCCGCATAGGTGCCGTTCATGAAGAAGGACAGCAAGATTCCGGCGACCATGATGTGCTGATCGCTCTGCGCGAATGCAAGTCCAAGCGCGCTGGCGCCGCCGAGCACCATGTAGGAGGCGATCGTCGCCTGCCGGCCGATGCGCTCGTTGAAGTACGCAGCGCTGAAATAGCCGGGAATTTGCGCGCAATAGATCGCGATCGAATAGGCGAAGCTCTTGGTGATGCTCATGCCGTTCTGGACCAGAAGGCCGGGGATCCAGACGAAGAAGGAATAGTAGCTGAACGTGATCGTAAGCCACATGATCCAGGTCATAATGGTGATGCGCGCCTGGCGGCCGGCGAGGAGCGCGGCGAAATTGGCAAGCAGCGTCCCACCAGTCACGGCAGGCGCCGTGATTTCGACGACCGGTTGCGGCAGGACATGGCCTTGGCTCGCAAATCCGGCCTCGATCCTGTCCAGCACGGCTGCGGCTTCCTTCTCCCGGCCCCGGCTTTCCAGCCAGCGCGGCGATTCCGGCAGCGCCCTGCGCCACCACAGCAGCATGACGACCGGCACCGCGGTGATCACCAGAACGATGCGCCAGCCGTTCTCAGAGGCGGGCACGATGAAATAGCCGAGCAAGGCCGCCGCGACGAAACCGAAGGAGAAGAATCCGGCCAGCGCGCCGGTAAAGCTGCCGCGGTAACGCCGTGCGACGAATTCCGCCAGATAGGGCGCAATGATCGCGCTCTCCGCGCCGGTGCCCATGCCCGCGACGACGCGGGCGGCGAAGAAGGACGACCAGTCGTTCACCGCAGCGCTGACGATGGATGCGACGCAATAGAGTGCCAGCGCCGACATCATCACCGCGCGACGGCCGATCAGGTCACCCAGCGTGCCCGCCAGCAGCGCGCCGAACAGGAAGCCGATATAGGTGCTGCTGCCGAGCACGCCGATCTGGACGCTCGACAGATTCCAGGTCGTGCGCAGCACCGGCAGGATGAACGCCAGCACGGCTGCGTCCATCGCGTCGAACATGTAGCCGAGCCCGCCCATCAGCAGTAGATGCTTGTGGAAGCGTGCGAATGGAAGGCGCTCGATCCGCGCCGAGATCATCGACATGAAAGTCCCCCTCTGTCTGGCGGCCCGGCACTCCGCTCGCTCCCGGGGGAACCATAGACAAGGAGATATTATCGTCATAATTTATAATCATGATCTAGTACATCACTGGGGTGAATGTTCTGTCGTTTCGCTCGCTCGACCTCAACCTGCTGAAAGTGTTCGAGGCCCTGATGACCGAGGGCAGCGTCACGCGCGCCGCCAACGCGCTTCTGATGACGCAGCCGGCGGTCAGCAATGCGCTCGCACGCCTGCGGGACGCGCTCGGCGATCCCCTGTTCGTCAGGTCCGGCACCGGCATCCGTCCGACCCAGCGCGCCGTGGTGCTGTGGGAGCCGATCGGCGAAGCGCTCGAAACCGTCCGCGGCGCGCTCGACGAGCAGGTGTTCGATGCGCACCGTGCTCAGACCGAGTTCAGCCTGTCGATGTCGGATTACGTCGCCTCGCTGGTGATGCCGAACCTGCTGAACCATTTCGGCAAGGTCGCGCCCAAGGCGCGAATCCACACCGTTCCCAACACCATTTTGGAGATCGCCGACCAGCTCGAGGACAATCGCGTTGATTGCGTCCTCAGCGTCTATGTCAACGAGGCGCAGCAGCCGGCCGCCATCCGCTCGCGCTCGCTGTGGACCGTCGACTACGCCTGCTTCATGCGGCGCAGCCATCCGCTCGCCGCGATGAAGCGGCTGAGCACGCGCAGCTTCCTCAACGCGGGGCATGTCGATGTGAGCCTCGCCGGCAAGACCTTGCCGTCCTACGACCTCTTCCTCGCCTCGCGCGGGCTGTCGCGCAACGTGGTCGCGACCGTCAATCACTATAGCGCCGCCTACGAAATCGTGCGCCAGTCCGACCTGATCGCCGTGCTGCCGAGCGATTTGCGCTCGCAATCCCGGCACGCGCCGTTCCTGCACGCGATGCCGCTTCCGCTCAAGGCGCCGCCGCGCATCGTCAGCCTGTTCTGGCACCAGCGCAACGACACCGTACCGGCGCAGCGCTGGCTGCGCGACACCCTGGTCGACATGTTCGCCAGGTCCGACTGAAGCCGCGGGCGGCGGGCCCCCCCGACACCATGAAAAAGGGAAACAATGGGTTTCTCGAAGCAGCATTGTGCATCAGACCCGGCTGCTTAGCTCCAACCAAGGCAATCCCCTCCCCAGTGACAGGCGCGAAAGCCGCGCCCGCAGAGACCTCATCAATGACCGCAACGCTCGAATTCGGACTGGACACCTTTGGCGACGTCACCAGGGACGCCTCCGGCGCGATGCTTCCGCACGCACAGGTGATCCGCAACGTCGTCGACGAGGCGGTGCTCGCCGACGAGCTCGGCCTCGACTTCATCGGCCTCGGCGAGCATCACCGCGCCGACTTCGCGATCTCCTCCCCTGAGACCGTGCTGGCCGCCATCGCGTCGCGGACCAGGCGGATCCATCTCGGCTCGGCCGTGACGGTGCTGAGCTCGGACGATCCAATCCGCGTCTTCCAGCGCTTTGCCACGCTGGACGCGCTCTCGAACGGACGTGCGGAGGTGATCCTCGGCCGCGGCTCGTTCACCGAATCCTTCCCGCTGTTTGGCTTTGATTTGCGCAAGTACGAAGAACTGTTCGAGGAGAAGCTCGATCTGTTCGCAGCGCTGCTGTCGCAGAAGCCGGTGACCTGGGAAGGCAAGCTGCGTCCGCCGCTGAAGGGGCAGCTGGTCTATCCCCCGGTCGAGAACGGCACGCTCAAGACCTGGATCGGCGTGGGCGGCAGTCCGCAATCGGTGGTGCGCGCGGCGCATTACGATCTGCCCTTGATGCTCGCGATCATCGGCGGCGATCCCGCGCGCTTCGCGCCCTTCGTCGAGCTCTATCATCGCGCATTCAGGGAGTTCGGCCGCCCGGCACAGCCGATCGGCGTGCACTCGCCAGGCTATGTCGCCGAGACCGACGAACAGGCGCGCGAGGAGCTGTGGCCCGACTACAAGGCGATGCGCGACCGCATCGGCAAGGAACGCGGCTGGCCACCGATGGGCCGCGACGAGTTCGTGAACGAGGCCGAGCACGGCTCGCTCTATGTCGGCTCGCCCGAGACGGTCGCGCGCAAGATCGCCAAGACGGCAAAGGCGCTCGGCATTTCGCGGTTTCAGCTGAAGTATTCGGCGGGCCCGCTGCCGCATGGCAAGCTGATGAAGAGCATCGAGCTCTATGGGCGGAAGGTAGTGCCGATGGTGCGGGAGATGATGGGGTGACTTGCGCGCTTACCCAGTCCGCCTGCGCCCTCCGGGCTGCGGCGCGACAGCCTTCGCTCACTTCGCGCCATGACCATCGGTGCCGGCTTGCCGAGCCGTAGCTCGCGAAGCGAGCGAAGGCTGGTGGGGGAGGCAGGACTCGAACCTGCGAAGCCATAAGGCGGCTGATTTACAGTCAGCTCCCTTTGCCACTCGGGACACTCCCCCGCTCGACGGCAGCACAATCGGGCCGGACCTTGCCGGCGACCGAAGACGGCCATGGAACGTGAAGGCCGCGACAGCCCGGATGGGGGCGCGACCGGGCGCGGTTATCGGCGAAGCGATGGGGTAAAGTCAACCGAGGCGAACAGCTAAAATGGCCCCCGACACCACCCAAATTGCCATATTCCGGGACCCGTGACACAAGCGAGCCCATGAAGGATCGAAAATTCAACCCGAGGGGCCCCCGCGGCGGGTCTAAGCCCTTCAACAGGCCCGGAAAGTCGGCCGGTCGCCCGGCCCGCCGCGATCGCGATTCGGACGCCGACGGGCCTGTCATCCTCTATGGCTGGCACACCGTCTCCATGGCGCTCGCCAACCCCCAGCGGCAGATCCGTAAGCTGACGCTGACCGAGAACGCCGCAAGGCGTCTGGCGGACGAGAACATCGCGATCCCGGTCACGCCCGAGATCGTCCGGCCCCAGGAGATCGACCGGCTGCTGTCGCCCGACGCCGTGCACCAGGGCCTGCTGGCCGAGGCCGATCCCCTGCCCTCGCCCGACATCGAGGATCTGGAGCAGGACGGCATCGTGCTGGTGCTCGACCAGATCACCGACCCGCACAATGTCGGCGCCATCCTGCGCTCGGCGGCGGCGTTTGCCGTGAAGGCGATCGTCACCACCGCGCGCCACAGTCCGGAAGCGACCGGCGTGCTGGCCAAGGCCGCCTCCGGCGCGCTGGAGGTGGTCCCGATGGTGACGGTGCAAAATCTCGCCCGCGCATTGACCACGCTGAACGAGCTCGGCTTCCAGACCGTCGGGCTGGACAGTGAAGGCAGCGCAGATCTCTCCGAGGTCACCCTGCGCGAGCCGCTCGCGCTGGTGCTGGGCGCGGAAGGCAAGGGCCTGCGGCAATTGACACGCGAGACCTGCAGCGTCGTGGCGCGGCTCGACATGCCCGGAGAGATCAAGAGCCTCAACGTCTCGAATGCCGCCGTGCTCTCGCTCTATGTCGGCGCCAGCCGGCTCGGGCTGATGAAGCGGTAACAAAGCAAAACGCCCGTCCGCATCACGGACGGGCGTTTCGTTGGCTCAAACGATCAAGCGATCAGTAATAGCGACGCAGCACGCGGTGGCCGCCGTAATACGGCGCATGGCGCGGAGCGTAGCCGTAGCGGGGACCGTAGCCGTAATGCGTGCGCGGCAGATAGCCGGCGCGCGGGCCGTAGCCGTAGCGATACGGACGGTAATACGGACGGCGGTAGGGATAGGCGGCCGGGGCTTCGACCGCAGCGGCGCGATAGCCATAGCCGTGCCCATAGCCATAGCCACGGCCGTAGCCGTAATTGGCGGGCGCAACCACCGCGTCCTCACGGTAGGTCGGATACGGCGCGAAGGCGCCCGGGCCGGTGTAGGTCGGACCCTGGTTGACGTGATAATATTGCGTGGTGGGCTCGGCGAGACGCTCATAGGCGCCGTAGCCGTAGCCGGCCCCATAACCGCCGCAGCCGGTGTTACAGCCGGAATAGACCGGCGCGACCGGCTGGCACGGATCGAAGCCGCAGGCCGCAGCGGGCGCGGCCCCGATGAACATCACGGCAGCCGCCGCGACCAGTCCCGAAATCATCTGACGCATTACTCTCTCCTGTTGATTTCCGTTTTTTGGATTTGTCGTTTCTTAACCCGGCGGCTTGCCGGGCATCTCTGCACGCGGCCGCGGCCGAGGACGCCGCGGATAGTCGTTGATCTCAGGCGCGAGGATCACCGGCGGCGGATTGACGGGCACGTCCATCTGCGGCGGCAGCGGCGCCGATTGGGCGCCCCAGCTCTGGTGATAGCTATCGGGCGGCTTGGGCAATTTGCGGTTCGCGGGCGGTTCGACCTCGAGCCGGCCATAGCCGGGCCGCAGGCCCAGCGTCGGGTAGTAGTGGCCGACGTCCGTGGGCTGGCGCTCGGCGACATAGCGTCCGCCATAGATCGTGGGCTGCACCTGGACGTTCTTCCCCAAGCCCCAGGTCCCCTCGATCACGGCATAGGACGCGTCGATGTTGTTGATGATGATGGGCACGCCCGGCCGGCCGGGAACGACGATATCGAAGCCGCCGCCGGCAAACGCCGTCGCGGGCAGTCCGATCAGAAAGGCAGCGAGCGCCGCAACGCGCATAAGGGGATCCCATTTATCCGGCGACAACCTACCCCATGGCGACGCAGAGAGGGTTAAGGCCCTCTCACCAATTGCCGGTAAGCCTAATGTGTAAGGATTCCGCGCCGCTCAAATCCTCTAAAGCGAACTAGTGAAGCATTAACGCCGCCGGATCCAGCAGTCCGGAACCAAGGCGCGTGCTCACTTCCGTTTGACTGTTGCTGACAAAAATCCGCCGGTTTCGGCGGAACGTCCGGCGCCCTCGGCATTTAGCCCCCGTCAACAAAACGGGAGCCAAACAATCATGAACATCAAACTTCTCGGAGCCACGGCGATTGCGGCGAC
Source organism: Bradyrhizobium sp. BWC-3-1 (assembly GCF_032917965.1). NCBI lineage: Bacteria > Pseudomonadati > Pseudomonadota > Alphaproteobacteria > Hyphomicrobiales > Nitrobacteraceae > Bradyrhizobium > Bradyrhizobium sp. BWC-3-1. Next base: position 3,753,312 of record NZ_CP136625.1, on the reverse strand, counting down.
CTTGGTGACGGGCTCTGCCATGGCGCAGGCCGTGATCACCAATCCCGGCCGCTGCGCGGCGCAATTCCCCAACGCCAACTGCCAGAACGTCGGACCGGGAAATCCGTACACCGATAGCGGCTATCGGCATCGTCGCGTGTCCTATCGCCAGACCAACAACGGCGATTGGAATAACGACTGGAACAGGAGCCGCACCGGCTTCTGGCCGACCGACGTCGCCGCCGGCGCAGTCGGAGCAGCCGCTGGCGTGGCCGGCGCGGCCATCGGGACTGCGGGCGCGATCGCAACCGCCCCGTTCCGTGCCACCAACGACGCCTACGCCTACGACAATGGCTGGGATAATTCGTGGAATAATTCTTGGGACAACCGCGGCTGGGACACCCGCACCTACGCCCAGCGCAACGGCTTCGTCTGCACGCCCGGCACCTGGTTCAAGGGCCAAGACGGCCGTCGCCACATCTGCCAGTAAGGCGGTTTGAACCGAACGCGACAGATCAGGCGGCCTTCGGGCCGCCTGATTCATGTCTGCGTCGAGGACGCGGGTTCTGGCACTTTCCGGTCAAGTCTGGTATTGCGGCGCGCACGGGCGGACGGCCCCGGCATAGGCCGGCCTTGCCCCGCTTCTCCAGGCGTCGCCGGCTTAGCTCAGCGGTAGAGCAGCGGTTTTGTAAACCGAAGGTCGGGGGTTCAATCCCCTCAGCCGGCACCAATGAAATCAGCACTCTGGCTTGATTTTGTAGCCCGGTGAATTCGCTTCATCCTGCATAAAACGCGCTTTCGGGCTACGTGGGGCTACTCGTTCGGCGGGCGCGAACCACAGCAGGAAGAGCCATTGTAAGTGAGCCCGGATCCCGTGGCGTCGTGAGTAGCGCAGTCGAGACAGTCCCACCTTTTACCGCGTCCGCCGCAGCTAGACACTCCGAGTAATTGCGTTCAGCACGGGGCCGATGGGGAGCCCTCGAAGCTTGCGAGGAGACGCCATCGGATCTGCAAATCGTGCCACAAGGCTGCGAGGTTGTCGCGAGCGAGCACCGGCACATATTGCCAAGGGCAGCAGGCGCATCGCCGGGTCGGGAGACCGGTGGCCGTCAGCGCGACCCGCCTATACCAACATCATGAGAAGGCTTACTTTGGCGCCTCGCCACAAGCTGCACACTGTTAGCAGATTCTGGAAATGGTCGAACGCGCGTTTTGCCATCGCCCTACCCGCAAAAGATCACTCGGAGAAATGCGCGAGATGGCGTTCGCGGCGTCCTGATCTATTGCCGCCACCGCTGCGGGCACCATGTCGAGATCAACGCCGACCATCCATGCGGACGATTGCCCGTGACCAGCGCAGCGCTCAGCAAGCCGACCAAACGCCAGCTCGCGCTGATCGCCTGGACTATCAGTAACCCACCGCCGGGTGCCACCAATGGCGAGCTAATCATGCTGGGCCAGAAAATGACGCACCTGCTGACCGCCAGCGAACAAGAGCAGGTTGCGGAATTCGTCAGGGACAAACAGGCAATGCTCAAGGCATTGAAGCGGCGCGCTTCGAAGCCGTGGCGGTGACAGGATCAGTGGCGACGCTTCTTCGAGTCTGCGTCTGAAATGATATGGCTGGCATCCGGCTCTTCGATTCCCGCGTCTATGTCCGGCGACCTGTTGCAGGCGCACGGATCACCGGCACCGCATTGGCAGCCAAGCTCTTCGCTCCAGGCCCGGTCCGGGTGGTTCTCACAGACAAAGCCTAAGCCAAAGCAGATGGGACAGTTGGGATTGATCATGGCATCAAAAAGCGCGCGGGCCTTGCTCCAGAGATCGCAAGCATACCGCGCGCCTCGGTTACGCCGCCAGTTCTTTGCGAACCGCGGCGGCCGAATTGCCTACCTTGTCGACGGCCTTCTGCAACTCGTCTTTGGAAACACCAAGCTCCTTGGTCCAATACTTGACCTCGTAGTCTTCGTGCATGTTGATTTTGCTACGGTCGCGCTGGTCCCGTTTGGTGAGATTGTCGCTCATCGTCCTCCTCCATCGCCTGGACAAGCCGCTCATCGTCGAGAACGGCCAGCAGGTCATTGATCGTGTTTTCGGCGTCCCTCGGCCCAGGCTCGACATAGCGAGCCAGGATGGCCTGGGCTTCTTTTACCGCTCGGGTTACGCGATCCGGCATGCCGGTACTCCACTCACTGGTGAACAAAACGCCGTCAGGAACGCCGCGTTCCCTTGCTGAGCCCCTTGAAAGAGCTGGCGCGCAGCAGGCCTTCGGAGGTGATGTCCCGATACTCGATGTCTGCGTAGAACTTTGGCTTGACCCAGGTGGCCTTCGGTTTCCTCACAGGTTTCGTGAGCTTTTGCTTCGGGCTGACGATGGTATCGAGAGCCTTGCGGATCTCCGCCGATTTCGTCCGGCTCCAGCCGGTCCCGACCTTGCCTATGTAGCGCAGCTCCTTTCCTTCCTGCTTGCCGAGGTAGAGGGCCGCGACGCCGGACGGGTCCTTGACGAAACCAACAACAGGGAATTTTTCGCGCTGCACCGTCTTGATTTTCTGCCAGGCCTCGACCCGGTCCGACCGGTACGGCGCATCCACTCGCTTAGAAACGATGCCCTCGTAATTTAGCTTGCTGGCCGCCTCGAACAGCGCCTGCCCGTCACCCTCGTGGTGCTCGCTGTAGAAGATCGGTGCCTCCAGCCCGTTCTCATCTATCAGCTGCTTCAGCAACTCCTTGCGGGCAAGCTGCGCATGTTTCCGGAGGTCTACGCCGTCCAGCCACAGGAGATCGAAGGCGAAGAAAACCAGGCGGTCCTGGTCGCCTCTACCGAGGTCCGCTTGAAGTTCGGAGAAGTTGGTGCGCTCTTCATGGATGACGACTACCTCACCATCAACGATGGCTTGCTCGTTGATGTCGAAGGCGCCGGAAATGATCGAGAACCTGTTGACCCAGTTGTGGCCGTTGCGGGTAAAGGCCTTTCGGTCGTCGCCGTCGATGTGGAGCTGGATGCGGTAGCCGTCGTATTTGAATTCGTGAATCCATTGCGCCCCCGAAGGCGCCTTCATCTTCAGGGTCGCAAGCTGGGGACTGATAAAGCCCGGCATGGAAGCTCGCGGCTTCTTGGCCGGTGCCTTAGTACGCTTTGCCACTCACGCAACTCACAAAAAGCCCGCCGTCGGTGTTGGGAGCCGACGGCGGGGCAGTCTACCTACGTTATTCACGACTCTCCAACCGCGAGGCCAATGCGACGTTCCCCCCGCGTTCTCACATACAACCGCAATCGCGATTCCAGGTTGTATTTTCAACGTCAACGAGAACGGCCGCTGAACGACTAGGGAACGCGATGTGATAGAGCGTTCTTCCAGCCGAACGCCTCATACTGGGGCCTTTTCAAAAGCTCCGGCAGACGCGAGATCGCCTTTGCACGATGGCGTAGCCTTCTTTAAGCGCCTTCAACGCAGCCCTAGCGTGGCGAGCGGCTTCTTCGTTACCTGATATTTCGATCTCTTCGACAGCCCAGGCCAAATACTGAATGGCGGCGTCATGGTGAGCGCTATCGCGTTCTGACATTGACCTAACCTTGTAAGCGTGGTTTCGAAACCTCCAACGCTCAGGCGCGGCAGTCGGATCACATTTCGCATCAGACCGGTGCACGGCACAGCACTAATGTTTGAAACGAGGGCTCGTCGCGGGCGAAAAAGCACAAGGAGCTTGCCAGCGCCGCTGTGGGGCAATCGCGTCGCTTTATTGCTCCGGCGATCACCTCCCGTCAGCCCCGATGAGCAGAGATTCTTGGTTCCCACGCCAAGGTTTCAACGGGCCAACTAGCCGGTCGAATCGAACATTTGGAAGCAATGTTCGTCGTCCTCCAGGGTGGTCCACGGTGGTGGAAACCGCCGAAGGTTATCCATCACATCCTTCGGTTTGCCGGAGTGCCCCTTATCGGCTTGCCGGAGGCACAGGTCGGGCCTTCCTTTGCAGCCCGCACCTGCCGATCACGTTCGGCGCAAAGGTCGTCAACCTTGGCCAGCATCCGCTGAAGCAGGGTCTCGGCCGAGGCGGTCGATCGCCCGGCGCGTTGAAGCTGGAGGAGTTCCTTGCGCTGGCGGCTTACCTGCGAGCGCATGCGCTCGATTTCCGAGCGGAGATATTCGAGTGTGGGCATCGGCAAACCTGGATTTCCGATACTAGAACAAAGATAGAACATTGAGTCAAGGAGGCGCAGGTGAAAGATAACTGATGTACCCCTTTCACTGGGCGCGAGTATCCACCGGCATTGGCACATAGTGCCCTAGCCAAAGACGGACGGTCTGTTTGTCTAAGGTGCGCCTTGCCAGTCTTTCAAGCCCCAAGCTTCCGACGATTGGCGAGAGCGAAGGTCCCGGCGGGGTCAGCCTCGCCGGGGCCGGTCAACGCGGAATAGCCCGCAGAAGCTGAGCGGCAACGTGGTCTGGAGTTAGGTCGCGGATGGGCGGAGCATGCTTCGGCGCACGAGCTGGCCACGATGGTGAGCGGCTAATTCGATGACCCCAGCCAAATTTTGCCAGAGGACCTGTCAGATCATTTCGTGGGCGGCTTTCGCGAAGGCGTGTTTCGCGTCTGGCGTGGAGCCTAAGCCCTCAGCACTACCCAGCCACTTTGAGAAACGGGAATGATCTGCACGTCAGCCACTGGTCAAAGCGGCTGACGAAGCAAGCGCAGCCCAGTGTCGGGTTTACCAGTGACAGCGGACATCAAGGCGAATGAGGTGGTCTTCGGCTTTGGGCCGATTTTGTTGCAAAAGTCGGTTGAGACAAGTCACGAACCGTGATTCCGTTGTGTTGACGCGAATCTCGGCGAGGTCGATCCATGATGGGCCGTCTGAAGAGTGACCAAGGTCAACTGTTCTACGAGTTTCGTCTTGGCGACGCGATACCCGAAGATCATCTGGTGCGGAAGATCGATGCTGCTCTCGATCTGTCCTGGCTTCGCGGTGAACTAGCATCTCACTATTCGTCGATGGGGCGCCCGTCGGTTGATCCGGAACTGATGATCCGGATGCTGGTCGTGGGGTATGTCTTTGCGATCCGCTCGGAACGGCTGATCTGCCGTGAAGTGCAGGTGAACCTCGCCTATCGCTGGTTCTGCAAGCTTGGTATCGAGGACGCTGTCCCGGATCATTCGGCATTTTCGCGCGCCCGCAACGAGCGCTTCCGTGATGGAGATGTTCTCCGCCGCGTGTTCGAACGGATTGTCGAGACATGCATTGCCGCCGGTCTGGTTGGTGGCGAAGGATTTGCAGTCGATGCGAGCCTGATTGCGGCCGACGCGAACAAGCAGCGCTCGATCGCAGGTCAGGACTGGCGCAGGGATCGCGATCCGGCCAGGTCCAGCCGCGCGGTGAAGGAATTTGGCAACCCTCGACGATCCGGCGTGGGGCGCCGCCAGCGATGTCATCCCGAAGTTTGTCTCGCCATCCGATCCGGCAGCGCAGTGGACCGGCGCTCACAAGGGGCCGGCATTCTTCGCGTACTCCGACAACTATCTCATCGACGTGAAGTTCGGCGTCATCGTGGATGTCGAGGCCTCCCGCGCCATTCGCCAGGCCGAGGTCGGTGCAGCAAAAACCATGATCGAACGAACCGAGGAGCGCTTTGGTCTCAAGCCAGAGCGACTTGTCGGGGATACCGCTTACGGAGCGGCTCCGATGCTGAACTGGCTGGTCGAGGAGAAGGGCATCGCGCCGCATATCCCTGTGTTCGATAAGTCGAAGCGGGATGATGGCACCTTCTCGCGGAGCGACTTTCGATATGACCCAACCGGGGACGTTTACCACTGCCCGGGTGGTAAGCGGCTTGGGACGAGCGGTACCGTGCACGAGGGCAAGACCCTTCTGTATCGTGCCAGCAAGCTCGACTGCGATGTATGCCCGCTCAAACCGCAGTGCTGCCCAAAGGAACCATCACGCAAGATCCCGCGCGATATCCATGAGCATGCCCGAGACGTTGCCCGGTCGTTCGCTGGCACCGAGGGCTTCGAGCTCTCTCGGCGTCAGCGCAAGAAGATCGAGATGAGGTTCGCACACTTGAAGCGCATCCTGAAGCTTGGTCGGCTCCGATTGCGAGGCCCGCAAGGTGCCCAGGATGAGTTTGTTCTAGCCGCCATCGCTCAGAATCTGAGGCGGTTTGCATCGCTGGTCGCACGACCGCCGCCGGCTCAGGTTCTGCGCATCGCGTAGCGTAGCGTCAAAGTTGCGTAAAATGCGTCAGGGCCAGCGCTTCAAAGCGCGGCTCAACAAAAGGCCCAGCGGCCAAATCCATTGCAGCCAACTTTTGCAACAAAATCGGCCCGTGGCCGACCTGTTTGAGTGTCGGCAGATCATTCTGGCAGTCCAGATGCGCGGAGAGCTTTGCCTAGTTTCGATGCCAATTCAGGCGCGCAATCCACGCCGGCGAATTGTCCGCTGATGCGAAAGCCAGGCTGCAATTCCAGCACGCAAGCTGCCGCGGCCTTCGCCTCTTCCATACGTCCGAGCGCGGCAAGCGACGCGGCGAGTTGCACCCAGGTGATGCTGTGGGCGGGATTGGCGAGGTTGGACTTGTAAGCGGCGCGGGCCGCCTCGGCGTAGTGATCGCGTTGGAAATGACCGAGCGCCTGGGCGTCGTAAGCCGCGAATGCCCAAGGATCGAACGGACTCAAGCGCATGCCGCGCTCGCTCCAATCGATCGCACGCTCCGCCTCGCCCGCCCATCCGGCGACGACGCTGCCGAGGATCCAGGCAAGCGCGGTCGATGGACTTAAGGCAAGCGCCGCTTCGAAGGCAGCGAAAGCTGCCTGACGGTCGTGCGCGTCCATGCCGAGCGAGAACCCGGCAAAGGTAAGCGCCAGCGCATCGTCGCGGCCATGCTCGATTGCAAGGCGCGCGTGCCGCACCGATGCGAGGCGGTCCTCTTCCTTCAGCCCGGCGCGCAAAAAGCGATTATGATGGCTCATCGCGGCCAGTCCATGTGCGAGGCCGTAGGTGGGTTCGAGAGCAAGCGCGCGCGACAGTTGCGTAAGAGCGACCGCAGCGCGATCGGGCATGCCTGAATCAACATCCGGTTGCGCACGCAGTACAAGCTCGTAGGCGTCGAGACTGTCAGGCCGTTTGCGGAGGATGCGCTCAACCTCGACGCGGCGCAGGCTTGGCTCGATGGCGCCGACCACGGCGAGCGCGATCTCGTCCTGCAGAGCGAACAGGTTGCCGACAGTGCGGTCGTAGCGTTCGGCCCAGATCTGAGCACCACTTGTGGCGTCGGCGAGCTGCGCGTTGATGCGTACGCGATCGTCGGCGCGACGCACGCTGCCCTGCAAAACATAACGCACCCCGAGATCGCGGCCGACTTGCTTGATGTCAGCGAGACGATCACGCCAAACAAAGCTCGAGTTGCGGGCGATCACGAATAGCCACCTGATGCGCGACAGTCCGGTGATGATGTCGTCGACGATGCCGTCGGCGAACCAGGCGGCTTCGCCCGATTGCTCGAACGGCAGCACCGCGATCGAAGGCTTTTCTGGCACTGAAAGCGCGGTTAGTTGAGCGTCGTCGGCTGCATTCGCTTCGACGCGGGTCACCGGTGGGCCAATATAGCGATAGCCGCGACGTGGCAGTGTCTCGATCCAGCGTCCGCCGCTTGGCTCGAGTGCGCGGCGAAGCGCCGCAATCTGCACAGTGAGGTTGCTGTCCTCGACGACGAGCCCGGGCCAAGCAGCATCGATCAGCGCGTCCTTGCTGACGGGAACTGCGGCACGCTCCAGCAGAAGACGCAGCAGCGCTGTGCCGCGCTGGCCGAGCAAGCTTGGGACACCCTCGCAAAGCAGCGCGCCGGTCTCGGCATCGAGGGAAAAAGAGCCGAATCTGTACGTTGCTGGCGCGGGTTGCTCGGTCATTTCGGTGATATTTTGCAACAATTTCGGAGATGTTTCACGACCTTTGGATGGCCCACCGGCAGATTCAAGCTTTCTGACCTCCAATCTGGAGAGCCATCATGAACCCACAGCCGATCATCCGACGCCCCGGGGAAGGCAAATCCGTCAAACTTGCCGGCCAGCCGATGGGATTTCTAGTCACCGGCAGCGATACCCGGCACACCTCGATGTTCGAGTGGACAATCCCGCCCGGCTTCTCCACCGGGCTGCATGTCCACCGCGTGCAGGAAGAGACGTTCTATGTACTGGAGGGCGAGTGCGACTGGCAGGTCGGCGACGAACGCGTGCGCGCGACCCCCGGCACTTACCTTTTCTTGCCGCCGGGCGTGCCACACAACATCGCTAACGCGTCCGACACCATCGCCCGCGTGCTCATGACAGTGTCTCCGCCCGGTCACGAGCGCTATTTCGAGGAGCTCTCCGAGACGGTGGCACGAGGCGGTGCGGATCCAACAACAATTGCAGAGTTGCGCGCTCGCTATGACACGGAACAGCTATCGGCGCTCAGAAGCCAGGCGATTTCCACTCCAACGGCCTGAAAACGCAATTACTGTCGGCTCCCAAAATGTCTCGTTGGGGTCATTCGCGTCGGTCGGCCGGATCATGCGCGACTTCCGGTCTACCCCGGTTAACGGAGATTCTCAGGATAGGCGGGCATGGCTCAAACGGGCCACAAGTGGACATCGGGTGAGCGTCTCAGCTTAGAGCGCAATCGGCGCCCTAGAACTAATTCAGGTGATGGCTGCAAATAGGCGCATCGGCTCGGCAAGACCCTTAAGCTCGGCCGGTCCCTGATCAACGAACTTGAGGCCAGCACCTGCGACTAGATCTCTTACCGTGCTCGAAGCGAGAACTTCGCTCGCTTTCGCATGCTGAGCTACCCGTGCTGCGATATGCACAGCGATGCCACCCACATCGTCGCCCATCATTTCAACCTCACCGGTATGGACGCCGGCCCGTACTTCGAGATCGAGCGGCCGCACCGCGCTGACGATCCTCTGGGCGCAGCGGACAGCGCGCGCCGGGCCGTCGAACAGGGCCAGAAATCCGTCGCCTGTAGTTTTAACTTCCCGTCCGCGATGCCGCTCTAGTTCCGAACGCACTGCCGCATGATGCGCTTCCAGAATTGAACGCCATTGCCTGTCGCCCACCAACGCTGCTCTCCTTGTCGAATCAACGATATCGGTGAACAGCACAGTCGAGAGTACGCGATCAAACTCGACGGCAGTAGCGGAAACCCCCATGAATTGTCTGATCTCCTCGACAACTCGATCCTGATCTCCTGCCCATGCGAGGTGATCGTCACCCGGGAGTTCGATGTAGCGCGCGTGAGGAATTCTTTCTCCAAGCTCGCGCCCGGCGAGTGCACGAATGCGCACATCGTCGCGCCGATGCATGACTAGTGTAGGAACCCGAATCGAGGGTAGGATGGCCGTTACGTCGATCTCGCGGTTCATACGCATCAGGTTGATAACATCAGACGGGCTGGCCGCCGAGCGCTCGAACTTGGCGAATCGCTCCATGGCCCCGGGAACTGCGCCAGCTGACGGGGAGAAACTTGGCAGACTTTTGCCGGTACCCCAATTGGACCGGATATTGCGCTCCAATCCCACAAAATCGTCAAACGGAACTGAGGCACCAACCGTTCGCGCATACGTGCCGAACAGGATGAGACCGGCGACCCGTTCAGGATAGGTCGCCGCGAACAAGATCGACATCGGCCCGCCTTCCGAGACACCGAACAAGTAGGCCCTCTTAGAACCCGCGGCGTCGAGCACGGCGCGGACATCATCGATCCTTTCATCGAGGTGCGGGACGCCGACGCCACGATCGCTGAGACCCGTGCCGCGTTTGTCGAATCGGATCAGTCGCGAGAACGAGGCAAGGTCGTTAAGAAAACGCGCGGCGTTGGGATTCTCCCACGACAGCTCCAGATGGGACACAAAACCCGGAGTCATGAGCAAATCCGGACCGTCCTGTCCGGATATTTGGTAAGCGACGAAGACCTCGCCGCTCGTCACATAGCGCGTCTCAACAACCATCGCTTCCCGCCGGTCTGGGTCACTTGGTAGCCTACGGCTAAAGGCCGAGCAGTGCAATTGAGCGCCGAGACGCTCGTGTCGTGAGGCCATGGCCTCAGGCTGCCCTTGTTCGCTGAGGGTCGCGGCGCATCTTAGTCAAAACCTTTCGGAAGTCAGCTTTGGGTCAAAAGCAACGGTGGATGCCAAGTTGGACCGGCGTGCGGTTTGTCCCTGACAGCCGCCATGACACGCGCTCAATTGAGCTTCGCCTTCGGACCACGAGCGGAGGTCAATTTCAACGCGTAACAAGGTAAGGCGTGCTGGTTAATTGACCGGGTGAACCTGCAACGGTCGATTGTTCAACCCCTCGCTGATCGGAGACGAGCATATGGGCCAGACATTGGAGGTCTTCTGTTTCATAGCACTGCTAGGGCTCGCGTTTGGTGGTTCTGCGTTGGCAGCAGATCCGCCGAAGGAAGGCAGCTACGATTACACGGCCTGCTGGTCCGGCGCGAACAACGTGATTGCGTTTTCAAAGAACCCGCACTGCATCTAGCTTTGAAATGACCGGTACTACCCGCAGCAATCCTCCCGATGGTATGTTTGATAAGAACACCTTCCGATGCGTTGGCATGAACGCCTCGCTTGACGCGACGGTTAGTTACCTGCCTGACCCGGCGACCGTGAGCGCTGCGTACGAATATTGTTTTGGTGCATTGTCCTGATGATGATCAGGGTGCGTGACGCTCGCTGCCGACGTCGTCATCGGCGATCGCCCGTCAGCCTGCTCCCTCAAGGTCATCATATTGACCGTTCTTGAGGGACCAGAGAAAGCGACTTGGATCTAATAGCGAGAGGATGCGCCTAAAAACTAACCAAATGCCTAGAACGATGGATCCGGCGCTTCGGCGAGGTCCGTTCTGTCGACCTAGACGGAAAGGTCGTCGACAACGAAGTTCTGGAACTCACCCGCGCGATCCGGAGTGCGCGGCCGCCGCCTCATTCCTGGCTTGCTCTGCACCAGCATCTTGGAACCGTGCTCGACGCGCACTTTGCCCGCCGCCCAGCATGAGACGCAAACCACGGGAGTGGCCCAAAGCATCGTACAGGGCTGGCGGTCGCTGTCCGCAAGACACGGCCATTAAGTTTCCGCGCCAACGCACGGCCTGAACTGCTCAAAGGCGGCTATTGCATCAGCAGCATACATGAGCGCTGGTCGAGATGGGCAAGCACGGGTGGATCGCACTACCGGTAGCCACTTGTCGCTTTAGAGCCAACATGGCACGGCTGGCTTTCCAGCCCCCAATGCTCCCGGCAGCCGATCCAATTGCGGATTAGAGCGCCGGGAGTGCCGCGGCCGAGAGGTATCGATCAAGTCGGCCCCGAGCATGGGGTCCGCACCTAACCAGCGCGGGGGCCGAAGGTCTGCCTTGTCAAAGCCCGACAGCCGGACCATGCCGCACACCTCTCGTTAATCCTGCCAGTCCAAAATAACAGCTTGGACGAGCCATGTTGTCACGTGATCGCAACGCGTGCTCATCGTCGATTTCCTGCTTCGCGGCAGACAGCCACCGTGAGGGCGTTGCGCTTTTTCCGCCATGCGCGCGATTTCGTCGTCTCGCCGGTGATCTCGACATTGCCGGCGATAGATAGTCGCGGTGGGCGTCTTCCATGTCGGATTTCTGCATGTGGTCGGTGGTGTCCTCGATCGGGCCGCCGCCAGATGCGGCGGCAAGAGCAATGACGAGCGAGACGCGGTTTCTGACCGCGGGCGCGAACGAAAAGGTCACGAGTAGATCGACTCCGGCGACCACAGCCCTGTCTTGATAGTCTCTCCCCGCCTCGTATTCCCCTCAGCGAAAATGGCCGCATCGAGCGACAGCGGCGCCCGGGCGCTGCCATAGTCCTTATACGAGAACATATCGTTGTGCTGCTTCTTGAACTCCTTCATGCGAACCAGGACATCCTCCCGCCGAAGCTTGCGGTCCACAAGAGCCAGAAAGATGTTGCCGACGACGTCCATGCGATCCGCATCCGACCAGTAGTGAGGGGTGAGGCTTCCACTCAGTGTCACCCTCTTGCGGGGTGTAAAGCGGGACATCGCTGCGGACAAAGTCGGCTGGAGCGGCTCGGGAAAATCGGGGATCTCAATTTCACAGAGCAGGATGCGGGCACTTGCTTCATAATGACAGTCGGATGGCTTTTGGAGCGCAACACTTAGGAAGTGCCGTTTGAGCGACAACGCGGCCAGAAAACCAATGTATTTCTCTTTGCCCTCTTCGTAACCCGTCGAAAGGGATTCAAGCATCGCCTGGTCTTTTAGCTCAATTTCAAAGACGCGCAGTAGAGGTATTCGCGGCGCCGTATTCGACTCGGTAGCGAGCATTCCCAGAAGGCGGTCGCGAGATGGCCCTACTGGTCCTCTTGCTCTAGTTGTTCGGCAAGTCCGTCGTATTCTTCAGTGAGATCCTTGAGCTTTTCAGCGAACTGCGGGTGACCCGTCCCTTCGGCTAGTTGACGCAACCAAAGCGCCCTCTTGCGCGACCTTTCCGTGTCACGATCGATAGGAGCCGTTAGATGCATTTGTCTTTCCTCCTATGCTCATGAAAAAGCCGCCCTGAAGAGCGGCTTTTTCATGCTGACGTAATTTTGTGCGGCGTTCGAGCGCCCGTCCTTGGCAGACGTTCCCTCGGACAATCCATCGTGCAGCGCACCAACCGCTTCGTGTTGACGCACATCCACCGGCAGTGTTGCACTAGGCTCGCGGAGACTCCGTGGTTCCCTAGCCTCATCACCGAAGGACATTACGAATGAGCCAAGCCACGGTCGCGGCATAGGCAAGTAGAGCAATGCGGATGCCCGCTGCCAGTTGAGGTTTTGACACAGAGCCACATTCACGACCAAACCTTCCCGCCCGAACGGGTGTGTTGATAGTCAGGATTTTCCCGACGGGCGACAAGCGATCTCCCGACTGCCTGGCGAGCTGCCAATCACTATATTCCGTTGGGCCTGAAGTGATCGTGGACATTCGAAACGTATGTTTTTGAGGGGCCCGGCCGGCAACTTTTTGCGCAGCATCAGAAACTACCCGGTCGTAGAGCGAGAAACTTCGCGTGTAGATGCCGGCAAGTCTCGGGCTGCAGGTATGGGCCTTGCGTGTACACTCACCTGCCTGCTTCTGTTCGCATGTGCAATTGCTTGATCGACAACTTCACTCTACCCGCAACGTCAACCCCGCGCATTGTCTAACCAAGCGCTCCTCACAAGAGCAGCTCGGCAGGAGTCATCTGAATGTACGGCAGCCTGCTGCTACTCGTCTTTCTAATCGCTCTCTCCGCCTTCGGCCTCGTGGCCTTGGAGGTCGCGGCGCGTCGATCGCCTGGCGGTAAACCTCAAGCGACCAGGCCGAAGCGGCCTGTGAGATAATCCACGTTTCTCGCTCCATGCTGCTGGAGATTGCTCAGTCAATAGCCGCCGCGCAACGGGGCTATTGCGGCGGCCGGTCCTTTATCGGCAGATGCGCACCCCCTTTTGGCGATACGCCTTCCGCGGCAGCCGCGCTTGACCATGGTCCGTACCGTACAAACTTTGATGGTGAGCATCCATGGCCAACAACCTGAGAACATGCTTCTGACGCGCAGCTTTTGTAAGCCCACATTGTTGAACACCCGAAGAACCTAAGCTTTCGGCAATCGCCTGTTGGTCCTCAATCTGCTCTTGGACGACCTCCCGGACCAGCTCGCGCTAACTCTTCAAGCCTCCCTTCCAGCTCAGCGGCGAGTTGCTCCAAATTTTGAGCAGTGACCCCATCCATGAACTCCGCAGCCAACCGCCGGCATGTGGCAAGCTGCTCCTTGATTTTCCTTTTCTCTTCGTCTCTGTCCATCTTTGTTAGACGGCCTAGTTGGGGATTGGTTTCAACTGTCGGGAAGAAGCCAGAGAAGTTATTCGAAAGATAGGGCGAGAAGCAGCGCTTCTTAGGTCCGTAGTGGCCGAAACGTAGCAGACAAACGACTTTGAAACCTGGCTCCGTGACCTTCGCCTGCTTCGAGCCGTTGAACGAGCACAGCATCTCTGCCGTACGACGAACGGCTCGCTTGCGCTGCCACAAACGAAGCTGTCTGCTGGCGGCAGACGGAGGAGACACGGAAATGAATGTGTGGACTGGAGCTGCGATGCTCGCGATCGCAGCGATCCTGATCGTCATAGGTCGTCCGAATAGAGCGGGCGAGCCCCCACGGTTTTTGCGATTTGGAGCGGCGCTCGTTCTATATCCGCCCTTGATCCTAACGTTTGTGGCGCTCGGCGCTGCGGCCGTCGTCTCAGGATTATTCGGCAAATAGCGCCTTGCGTGGCCATGGCTTGGTGGGCCTAGCTGACCGCGTACAAGTACAGCGCCGCGACCAGCATAAGTATCGAGACGACGCTGACGATCCACCCCACAGGCCCGTTTGCGCGGGAGCCCCACAACGTCGGCCCATTTTGCTTCGGAGGTGTCATGCTCTCTCCTTCAACGGAGAGTACCAGAGCGCGGCCTTTCAGCACATGAGGCTTCTTAGCGCACCCCGGTTCGGGCATGATCGCGGGGAGATTCGGATCGGAGGCTCGTTTTGCTGGTTGCACTAGTCGTCGTTTTCGTCGTGGTTTATGCCGCTATAGCGCTTGAGCATCCGATCCAGATAGAGAAGTCCGCTTCCGCCCTTTTTGGCGCCGGCCTGCTCTGGACGATCTATGCCGTGGGGGCGACTGACCCCGAAGCGATCGTCGATCAGCTCCGCGAGACGATCGGCTCGACGGCAGGAATCATATTTTTCCTGATGGGCGCCATGACCATTGTCGAGGTCATCGACGCCCACGACGGATTCGAGATCATCACCTCGCAAATCAACACGAAGAAATTGACGACCCTGCTGTGGCTCATCTGCTCCGTGACGTTTTTTCTGAGCGCCGTGTTGGATAATCTCACCACCACCATCGTCATGGTTTCGCTGATCAGGAAGCTGCTGGACAAGCAAAGCGATCGGCTGTTGTTCGTCGCGATGATCGTGATCGCTGCCAACGCAGGCGGCGCGTGGTCCCCCATTGGGGACGTCACCACGACCATGCTGTGGATCGGCGGCCAGATCACCGCTCTCGCCATAGTCAAGACGCTATTCCTCGCGTCCCTCACGAACATGCTGATCCCGCTGCTCATCGTGAATTACCGGTTGCGCGGGCGAACTTTCGCGACTCCTGAGATCGATGGCAGCGACGATGCGTTCACGCCCGCCTTCGAACGAAACGTCATGTTCACCCTCGGGGTTGCCATCCTGGTCCTGGTGCCAGCGTTCAAAACCGTTACGCACCTGCCGCCTTTCATGGGCATCCTCTTCGGCTTGGGAACATTGTGGCTCGTCGGAGAGGTCATTCATCGCCGGAAGCAACCGCTGGAGAGAAGGCCGTTGACTGTGGCGCACGCTCTTACCCAGATCGACCTCAGCTCAATCGTCTTCTTCCTTGGTATCTTGCTGGCCGTTGCCACGCTGGAGCACACCCATATTCTAGCCGCCCTTGCAGCCTGGCTGGATCAAAGCATCGGCCGCACCGACGCAATCGTGCTTGCGTTGGGGCTGCTCAGCGCCATCGTCGACAACGTTCCATTGGTCGCAGCATCGATGGGCATGTATGGAATGGGCCAGTATCCACCGGACAGTTTCCTTTGGGAATTCATCGCCTACTGCGCCGGCACGGGCGGATCGATACTGATCATCGGCTCCGCTGCGGGCGTTGCCGCGATGGGAATCGAGAAGATCCAGTTCATTTGGTACATGCGAAAAATCAGCGTACTCGCGCTTCTCGGATACTTCGCCGGAGCGGCGGTCTACATTGTGCAGTTCCGGTACTTTCACTGAACGCAGATTCTTTTCAGTGTGTCTCTCCAAGGATTCAACCCCTCGGCAGAGCGGCTAGTCGCACCGCCCGCACGCGCGGCGTTCAGGACGGAGCACCGCTCAATTTCCAACCACAACAAACAGAAGCGCGGAAGCAGACATGTTCGACGAGCGACGGTTCGACATCTTGTCCCCGGAGTTTCACGCGAACCCTTTTACGACGCTCGACCGCATGCGAACCGAAGGCCCGGTGGTGCGCTTGAGATTGCCGATCGTCGGCCGCACCTGGCTCGCGGCAAGCCATGAGAGCTGCGCAGAACTGTTGAAAAACAGCCAGGACTTCGCGCGGGATCCCGCCAACGCCGGAAGCAGGACGCAGGAGCGGATATTGAAAGTTCTGCCGAGGACGCTCGGCCTTCTTGCGTCGAACATGCTCGGCCACGACGATCCGGAGCACCGGCGCTTGCGTGCCCTCGTCGATGACGCCTTCCAGAGGCGCACGATCGCAGCTCTCAAGCCGACGATCGTTGAGATGGCCGATCGCCTGCTCGACAAGCTGGACGGCAAGCCCGAGGCCGATCTCATGACCGAGTTCTGCCGAGATCTGCCCCTTTCGATAATCTGCGCGATGCTAGGGTTGCCGGAGAAGGATCACGACCGGTTCAAGAACTGGTTGGGAGGGCTGAAGGATACTGCGAATGTCTTTGCGGTGATCCGCGCCATTCCGGGTGTGATCAGCGTCGTGCGGTACCTTCGACGCGTTTCGAGGCCCGGTGGCGGGGCGCGACGGGAGGGGCTGATCGCTGCGCTGCGCGAGGCGGAGATCGAAGGCCAGACGCTCAGCGAGGACGAAATCGTCTCCATGATGTTCCTGCTCTTCGGTGCGGGACAGGAAACCACCACGCATCTCATATCGGGCGGTCTCTACGCGCTGCTCACGAACAGGGACCAGTTGAGCCGGTTGCGCCAAGACCCGGGCCTGATGCCCACATGCATCGAGGAATGTCTTCGTTACGTCTCCCCCGTGCAGATGACCAAACCCCGTTTCGCAACCCGGGATTTGATCTGGCAAGGACGCCAGTTCCGGCGCGGCGAGATGTTTGCGGCATTCCTTGCCGCAGCGAACTGCGACCCGGCAAGGTTCGAACAGCCCCACACGTTCGACATCACGCGCCACCCCAATCCGCACCTTTCGTTCGGTACCGGCTTGCACTTTTGCCTCGGCTTCCAGCTCGCGCGTGCAGAGGCGTCGATCGGAATTCAGCGCATCTTGGATCGCTTTCCCGACTTGCGGCTTGCCCGTCGGCTCGAAGACACCAAGTGGCATAAGCGGCTTGGCATCCGCGCGTTGGCGCGATTGCCGGTGCGACTAGCGGCCTGAGCGCCGGCATCTCCGAGGGTCCGAGACCTGGGTCATCGGCTGCTCGGCGCCTTGCCGCCTCTCTCGATCACCGAAGGATGTTGCGGATATGCCAAACCATAGTGGCGGCATAGACGAGGAGAGCGATGCAAATGCCAGCTGCCAGTTGAGGCGTCGAAAGAGACGCTCTCGTCAAGAAGAAGACGATGCAAAACAGAACAACGACGCCCAACAACGACGGCACATGTTTCATATTCGCCACCTATCCTTCCGGGCCGCCGGAGCGACACCACCCCTTCCGCACTCAAATACTTCGTCTCGGTCATCCCGACTCCGGTTTACGATGCGTACCAGCACCGCGGCGCTTGATCTCCGCCGCGCGAACCTCGACTGACATTTTGGTGCGGTCTAGCGATGCGGCGATCGCCTCCCACGACGCTCCAGCCGCTCGCATCTCAAGGAGCTTAGCTTCATCCTGCTTTGTCCAGGCCTTACGGCGCCGCACGAGCCTTCCCCGGCTTTCGCATACTCTGATTGCCTCCCACCGCCTCAGTCCGCCTCACGTAGGCATCGCGGCTGGATGATAACCGCTAGATTTCCCCGCTGCGGGTCGAAATGAGCCGAATGGAAGAAGGACCTTCCACATTGGCGCTGGTGTACGCCTCTGCCGCTGCGATCAGTTGCGTCACGGCCAAGCGGTCGTAGGCGGGATGCCGTGGATTCAGGTGCAGGTCCGTCTCGACGATCATCACCTGGGTCACTCCGGAGGATTGGACCTCGACGGCAAACGACACGAACGAGACATGCGGGGCTCTAAAAGGCACGGGTCAGACCCTCACAAGCGCCGGACTTGGCTGAAGCCGCAACCCAGGCCGAGCATGGCGGCGATAAGCGAGCCGAGAAGGACGCCCAATTTAGCGGCCGTCAGCAGTCCTTCATCAGAGAAGGCAAGCATCGAGATGAAGATCGACATGGTGAAACCGATCCCGGCCAGCAGCCCGACCAGGCAAACCCCAGCCCAGGAAACTCCGGGCGCCAACTGGCACCAGCCGAAGCGTACCGCCGCCCAAGTCGCGCCGACGACGCCGAACGGCTTGCCGGCGACCAAGGCGAGCGCAATACCCAGCATCACCAAATGCCCGCCGGCGGGCAGTTCGACGTCCGTCAGCGCGACCCCGGCATTCGCCAACGCGAAGATGGGCATGATGCCGTAAGCGACCCACGGATGCAGCGCCGTCTGCACCCGAGAGACCGGCGGCAATATCTCACGATGAGCCACCCGAAGGTCACGCAGCGGCTGCGCCAACCTGTGCGGATCCTTGGCCTTGACCGCATCGCTGCTTCGCAACTGCTTGAGAGCGCGAGAGAGCATGTCCAGCGGGGACTCCCGCAGAGGGATCGCCCGCGCCGGAGTCATCAGCCCAAGCGCAACACCCGCAAGGGTTGGATGGACCCCCGCCGCCATGAATCCGATCCAAACCAAAGAACCAGGCAGGACGTAGAATAGCGCAGACCCGACCCCGATCCGCTGAAAGCACAAGACGGCGACAATACCGATCGCCGCCACGACGAAGCCGCCAGGATGAAGGCCTGCGGTGTAGAACAGCGCGATGATCAGCACGGCGATGATGTCGTCGATGATCGCCAGAGCAAGGAGGAAGACCCGCAGATTGACCGGAATTCTTCGTCCGAGCAGGCCGAGCACTCCGACCGCGAAGGCGATGTCCGTCGCCGTTGGCACGGCCCAGCCCTGCCCTCGATCCGGACCTGCGTTGAGGCTCAGATAGATCACTGCGGGCAGGACGACCCCACCAACCGCCGCGATCAGCGGCAGCATGGCCTGGTCAAGCCTGCTCAGCGCGCCTTCGTGAATCTCGCGCCGAATCTCCATGCCCACGACCAGGAAGAAGACGGTCATCAGCACGTCGTTGACCAGAAATGCAATGAGCGCGAGAAGACCAGCTCCCCCAGGCCGATCGTCACCGGCAGATGCCAGAAATCGTGGTAGCTGTGAGCCACCGGGGAATTCGCCCAAATTAGTGCAGCGGCGGCGGCAACGAGCAGGACCGTACCGCTGACGGCCTCGACGTGCAGGAAGCGTTGAAGAGTGTTGAGGGCCTGTTCGGCCAGCCGCTGGGCTATCGGCAGATCGTCAAACGGAGGATTGTGATTCACGGGCGCGGGGTCTCCGCGTGGCGGCCCGACCATCGCTTCCCTGTCGCTGCCAATACAGCGAACACCCGAGGCGGGTTATACATGGCATGGGCGGCATTTCAACCTCGGACGACGGAACACGGCTGGGTGGGAATTGACCGTGGAGAGTTCAGTCGGCAGGGCTGCATCATCCGCCCTCTCGGGTGGCGGTTCATTCCGGGTGTGCTCGCAGGCGCTCGGAATCTTTTCAGCCTCAGGAGCGGTACCGGCGCAGCTGTTCAGGCCGTTGACCTCGATCAGGCTCATGCGGCGATCTCTCCGTGCACGCCGCCGAGATAGGCCTCCTGCACAGCGGCGTTGCCCTTAATATCCTCCGGCGTGACGGAGACCAGCACCGGCCTTCCTGGAGCACGGTGACGCGCTGGACATGACACCACTCAGCTGTTGAATTGGTCAATCGCTCAGCCAAGCTTGGGCTGGTGAATCGAAGGATGCTCGACGCGTTCGCTTCAGGCTGACAAAGGGAGGAGAGCAAAAGCTTAGGCGCTCTCCGGAAGGACCTTGAGAAACTACCGGGCGGCACGCCCATTCAATCGTCACCTGAGACAATTTAGGACTTCGTCTGGGCCCAATTACTGCCCCGGAGGACCCTCATCTTCGGAAATGTACTAACCGGTTAGCAACCCTGAAAATAGAGCTGCAGCGCCCAGTCCAATGAACGACAAAATTAAGGCCAGCACAACTTCGAGGCGCAACATCTTCCGCCGCCCGCCGGTAGGATTGGGAATCCCAATGAATATGAGGATGCCTGCAGCCACCAGCAAGGCAGCTCCAATCAGGATCTTCATGTTCGCCTTCCTTCACTTAAGAGAGCAATAGCACCCGAGCCGGCGAGTGGGGCCGATCGGCTTGCCCTAAAAGGGTGACCAGTGCGCTTTAGTACTGACTACTTTCAGGCCCCACCCTCGTGTCGAAAGTGATAAGATCCCGCTAGTGCATAGCATTTCCGGCGCACTGCTGGGCATCCGACGAGCCAGCACTTGATCATCTCGAATGCCATGGACTCATCAGAGGCGGCGTGCCTACAACTAAACACCTGGACCGATTAATCGTGATTACATATCGTACAACATAAACACAAGCCAATGGCGGCGAAGACCTCGAGCGAGGCTGCCGCTATGTTCGGGTGGGCTTGAAACGACGAGCATCACTGTCCGCTGCCTCGAATGGGCCATCCTGGAGCGCCCCGGCTTCTCCGGTGATCCATCACGCTTTGCCTTGCGATGCTTGTCCAGCAGTACCGATAGAACCCGGGATGGCGCGCAACCGAAACCAGGTCGATGAGGTAGGTCATGGTCGCCGAATAGCAGCCCGCCTGATTCATCGTGTAACTCTCAGCAATAGCCTGAACGCGAAGTACCACCCCCAAACACTACCCTTGTCGCGGATCGCGCGAAACCGAATGCAGATTATTCTTGGTACATCACCGTACCGATCTGCGCGACGGCTCACGATCCGAGCGATGCGATTCCAGCAAACCTTAGTCGCTCTCGACTCTCGTTTTGCCAAGTGAGGTGCAGCCCGTGGCGCACATCTTTTTAAGTACGCCGGGTAAGAAAACAAAATCGGCGGCCCCACGGCAAGATATTCGTGGGGAGCATTGCGAAGAGCGCATGCCTGTCTTCGTAGCTCTCATGGAACCAAGCCGAAAGTCACAAGGAACGACTTACGAACCTTCTGTTTGACCTCAAAACGCGCGCGCCGAGACAGACCCTCTCTTCGACTGGGCCCGCCTCATCCACCGCTGCGAAAGCAACCGGGGCAGTAGTAGGAGCCCAAGATGAGCAAATTCCATCTTCCACTTGTTACGCGACGCCGGTTGCTGAGGGAAACGAGCCTCGCGTTAGCCGCCACCGGTGCCGCGCCCTTAATATCCGCGCCATTTTTGTCCCAGGCGCTGGCCGACACCAAGACGTTGTCGATTGTGCAATGGAGTCACTTCGTCCCAGAATATGACAAGTGGTTTGACGATTTCGCAAAGAGTTGGGGCGGAAAGAACGGCATCACGGTCACGGTCGACCACATCCCCGTGCAGAACATTCCTGCACGCGCCGCCGCCGAGGCGTCGGCCGGATCGGGACATGATCTTTTCGGATTCAACGGTGCCGGTGGGGCGCATCTATACCGCAAGTTTTTTATCGACGTCTCCGATCTCGTGAAGAAAACAGAGAAACAGTACGGCGCGGTATCCGTCATCGGCAAGCAACTCGGCTACAACGCAGATGACGGCACTTGGTCCGCCTTCCCCGATTTCTACATCAACTTCCCCGGCATGTACCGAAAGAGCCTGTGGGACGAGATCGGGATGTTGCCCGACACCTGGGACAATCTTCGGATCGGCGGAGCCAAGCTGAAGGCGAAAGGCCATCCGATAGGCATTTCGCTCGGGCACAGCAATGATCCAAGCACGACTTGGCGCGGCCTGCTGTGGAGCTACGGCGCCGCCGTTCAGGACGAGACCGGCAAAAAAATCGTACTCGAGAGCAAGGAGGCGGTCGAAGCCGTCAAGGCCGCCGCCGCTCTTTACAAGGAGGCAATGACGACGGACGTCCTATCGTGGAACGACTCCAGCAACAACCAGTACGTCGATTCAGGGGTCGCTTCGTATATCGTCAATCCAATCTCGGCCTATCGGACGGCGCAGAAGCTCAACAAGAAGCTGGCTGACGACATATACGTTATAGATCCGCCGAAGGGCCCAGTGCGCCAGATCATGGGTGCCGCTTCTGAATTCTACGGCATTTGGAAATTCGCCAAGAACAAGGAAGTGGCGATCGAGTTTCTCAAATACTATTCCCAGCACTGGCCCGAGGCTTTCAAGGCGAGTGAAGGGTATAACAATCCGTGTTTCGCCAATCTCGTGCCCAAACCGATGCCGATCCTTTCGGACGACGCAACATCGCAACCGCACGACAAGCTGAAACTACTGCAGGACTCGGATCGCTGGTCTGCTATCCCCGGCTATCCTGGGCCGGCCACGCCAGCGACGGACGAGATATACTACGCCTTCATCATCAACGATATGATGGCGAAGGCCGCGACGGGCCAATTAGGCGCCGAAGATTCGGTCAAACAAGCCGCGCAGCAATGCGAGGCGATCTTCCAAAAGTGGGCTGGCAAGACCTGATCGTCACCGCCCCGGACCATGTGTTCGGACTTGGTCCGGGCGTCGGCGGCGTTGGCGGGAAGCTAAACAACTTCCGCCGATGGCGGAGTTTAGCCAATTGCATTCTCGAGATCGACCTTTTTGGGAGGTTCAATGGCTACGGTGTTGTGCAGAGATATAGTCAAAACATTTGATGAGGTTCCTGCCGTCAATGGCATATCTCTCGCCGTGCCGGACGGAGAGTTCATGGTGCTGCTTGGCCCATCGGGCTGCGGCAAGACGACATTCCTGCGCATCATTTGCGGGCTGGAGCAGCAAACGAGCGGTGACCTTTTGATCGGTGGAACCGTCGTCAACGATACGCCGCCCCGCGCTCGCGGCGTCGCGATGATGTTCCAGAGCTACGGTCTCTATCCGCACTACACGGTGCGCAACAATATCGCCTTTCCGCTTCGCACGCAGGGCGTTCCCGGCTCGGAGATCGAGAAAAAGGTTGTGTGGGCGTCGCAATTGCTGGGCATTGAGCATCTGCTCGGCAGGCGGCCACGGCAGCTCTCCGGCGGTGAACGCCAGCGTGTGGCGCTCGCGCGCGCGCTCGTTCGCGAGCCGACCGCGCTGCTGCTCGACGAGCCCCTCTCCAACCTCGATGCCAAACTACGCGCCTCAGCCCGCCTGGAGATAAAGCAGTTCCAGCAGCGTATTGGAATCACCACCATTTATGTGACTCACGACCAGGTCGAGGCGATGAGCATGGGCGATCGTATCGCCGTCATCGACCACGGACAGATACGTCAGGTGGGTACGCCAGCAGAAATCTACGACGATCCGGCCGACCGTTTTGTCGCGACCTTTGTCGGCACACCTCCGATGAACATCGTCGCGCACAAAGGTGGCTATCTCGGCTTTCGCCCCGAAAACGTTCTACCCAGGGACATGATCGATGATCGCGCGTTCACCGAATTTTCGTTCCGCGTCGATCGCTCCGAATATCTCGGGTCCGAGAGGATCGTTTACGGCGCAATGGAAGGTTTCGATCCGAACCAGGTGATCACAGCGAAGTTGCCGCCAGCGCATGTTGCCGCAGAAAGCATCCGGCCGGGCGAGTGGCATCCGTTCGCCGTGCGCAATAGCGCGCTGCGCCATTTCGACAAGGATGGAAAACGAATCAGTCGCCGTTGAACGGATTTCACCGATGGTCGCCATAGCCGATACGGTCCCGAAACAAGCCTCGCGCTTCCGGTTCATTCTGGACCGCCGCGATGTTCTCGGCACGATGTTCGCCGCACCGGCGATTCTTTTTGTGCTGCTGCTGGTCGGCGTCCCGTTTCTAATGGCAGTGTATTACTCGGTCAGCGCCTACACGATCTACGATCCATCGTGGCGTTTCGTTGGTTTGGCAAATTTCGAGCAAATCATCGAGGATCCAGCTTTCTTGCAAACCTTGTCCAACACCTTCATCTTCACGTTCGGATCGCAGCTTCTCGGCCTCATCCTCGGCAAGTTTGGCGCGCTGCTGCTGCTGCGGCCCTTCCCAGGCCGCAGGCTTGTCCGTGCGCTGATAATCCTGCCTTGGGCGGTACCGATCGCACTCGCCACCGTTGCCTGGCAGTGGATGTTCGATTCACTTTACAGCGTCATCAACTGGACGCTGATCGCGCTCGGTGTCGTCACGCGGTCCGACGCTCCGAATTGGCTTGGCAATCCTTACCTGGCGATGCTGTGCGTGATCGTCATCAACGCGTGGCGCTTCTTCCCGTTTGCCATCGTGATCTTTCTCGCTGGCATCACGGCGGTACCGCAGGACGTTATCGACGCAGCGACCGTTGATGGCGCCGGCTTCTGGCGCCGCAATTATCAGATCATCATGCCGATGATCCTGCCGATCGTAACTATTGGCTTGATTTTCGGTATCGTGTTTACATTCACGGATCTGTCGATTGTCTTTCTGATGACGATGGGCGGCCCTGTGGGCGCAACATCGGTGCTGGGCTTTGCGGGTTTCCAGACCGGGATCGTCTCCGGTGACGTTTCGCATGGCGCCGCCATCTCGCTGTTCATGCTGCCGGTGTTGCTCGTCGTTGTTGTCGCAATGCTGCGTTTTATCCGGCGGCGGGAGATCTGATATGCCACGCGTCCTCGTCAAGGCTCTCAAGGAGACCTCGTTCTACGGCGCGGTCGCTTTTTTCGTCATCCTTGCCGGCTTTCCCTTTTATTGGATGGTGATCACCGCCTTCAAATCCGATGCCGATCTCTACAACATCGCAAATATCCCGTTCTGGTTTAATGAACCGCCCACGCTTGAGCACTTTCGTTACCTGTTCGAAGAGACGTTGTTCACGCGGTGGCTGTGGAACTCGCTAGTCATCGGCGTTTGCGTCGTCGTGATTACGCTTGTCACCGCGCTGCCCGCCGCCTATAGCCTGGCGCGATTGACCGGCCGCAGCGGCGAGGCCCTCGGGATTGGTATCTTTCTGACGTATCTGGTCCCGCCGACACTCTTGTTCCTTCCCTTGTCGCGCGTCGTAGCCGATCTGGGCCTGCAGAACTCCATGTGGTCGCTGGTGCTGGTCTATCCGACCTTCACGATCCCGTTCTGCACCTGGCTGTTGATGGGATTCTTCAAGGCCATCCCGCGTGAGATCGAGGAAGCTGCGATTGTCGACGGCTGCAGTTTGTTTGGCGCCTTCATCAAGATGGCGATCCCGCTGTCGCTGCCGGCGATTTTGACGGTTGTGATATTCACATTCACCTTGACCCTGCAGGAATTCGTCTACGCGCTGACATTCATTTCCTCGTCTGACCAGAAGCCGATCACGCTTGGCGTGGCGACCGACCTCATTCGCGGCGACATCTTCTACTGGGGCGAGATCATGGCCGGCGCGCTGATCGCCAGCATTCCGGTGGCGATCGCCTACAACTTCTTCCTCGATCGTTTCATCGCCGGCATCACCGGCGGCGCCATAAAGTAGGGAGACGCCTTGAGCGTGCGCACGAACCCTGAAGGAAGACAACGGCGATGGCCCGCTCGGGCCGAACTTGCGCTGCTACTCGATCACTCCATGTCGCCCGCGGATTCCGATTTATTGAGACGAAACTCTAACGGAGGATAGATCGATGAAAACCGTGCGAACTACTCATGTGGCTGCATCAGCGGTCTGTGCCTGCCTCGTCGCGTCGTCCGCCCATGCTGATCCCAACAAGGTCGTAATCGGTGATATCGACGACATGTCCGGCGTCTATGCCGACATCATCGGGCCAGGCGGCGTCGAGGCTGCAAAAATGGCCATCGCCGATTTTGGCGGTTCTGTCCTTGGTAACAAGGTCGAATTTCTCGTATCTGATCACCAGAATAAGCCGGACCTCGGGTCCGAGAAGTTTCGCGAGTGGGCAGATCGTGACGGAGTGACCATGGTGCTTGGCGGCTCCAATACGGGCGTCAGCATTGCCATGTCCGCGATCGCGAGGGAGAAGAAGACCCCGTTCTTCGCCATTGGCGCCGCCGGCGCCTCACTCACCGGCAAGGATTGCACGCCCTACACCGTGCATTACGCCTATGACACAACGGCGCTCGGTAACGGGACCGCCACGACAATTCTGAAGCATGGAGGAAAATCGTGGTTCTTCCTGACAGCCGACTATGCCTTCGGCACCCAGCTTCAGGACGCGGCCGCCGACGTGGTGACAGCTGGGGGCGGCAAGGTCATCGGCGCCGTTCGCGCGCCCCTCGCGACGTCCGATTTCTCTTCGTATGTCCTTCAGGCGCAGAGCTCGGGAGCCGAAGTTCTGGGCCTCGCGAACGCCGGGGGCGATTTTACGAATTCGCTCAAGACCGCGAATCAGTTCGGTGTCACACGAAAAATGAAGCCCGCCGCCCTGCTTGCGTTCCTGACCGACATCCATGGCCTCGGGCTGGAGACCGCCCAGGGCCTCTATCTTACGACTGGCTGGTACTGGGATCTCAACGACAAGACGCGGGCTTTTGCGAAGCGCTTTTTCGAGAAGACGAAGCGCGAGCCGACCATGACCCAGGCGGCCTATTATTCAGCCACGCTGACCTATCTCAATGCGGTCAAAGCTGCCAGAACCACCAACCCCGACAAGGTGATGGCAGAATTGCACAAAGCTAAGATCGACGACATGTTCACACCCAGCGGCACAATACGCCGCGATGGGTTGATGGAACATGAAATGTACATCATGCAGGTCAAGACGCCCGCCACGTCAAAACGTCCATGGGACTACTATAAGCTGATAGAAACGATGCCTGGGGACCGAGCATTCGGAAAGCTCTCGGACTCGAAATGTCCGTTGGTCAAGGAGTGATGAACGACGCTGCTCCAGCAATCAGGACGTCTCGCTCTTTCAGATCGGTTTAGGGCTGAGACGAGCCTTGGCGGCCAGCCCAAGAACCCGCTCCCGGGTACGACTTCTGGCGGCGTCGACCAGCATCGCGCCCGCCCAACGGTAGACGTTATGCTCCTTCACCTGCTGCCGCATGAGCTTCATGCGCTCGGCCTGTTCCTGAATTGGCATCGTCAGCGCAAGCTCAATCGCTGATGCCATTTCTTCCGTGTCATAAGGGTTGACGATGAGCGCTTCGGATAGTTCTCGCGACGCGCCGGTGAAGCTCGATAAGATCAGGACACCGGCATTGTCCTCCCGCGAGCTGACGAACTCCTTTGCCACCAGGTTCATTCCGTCATGTAGGCTGCTGACGACGCAGGCATTGGCTGCCCTGAACAGGCGGAAGACCTCCGCGGGCTCGTAATGCCGCGCGATCAGGTGAATTACGGGTTGGCGACCCGGGTAGCTCCCATTTATTTCGGCGGCGAGCTCCTCGGCTTCGGCTTGGAGCTTCGAATATGAGCTGAGCTTGCTTCGTGTCGGGGCTGCGACCTGAACGAATACAAGCCGATCTCTCCAGGCTAAATTACGTGAAAGTAGCGCGTCGACGGCGCGCATGCGATCGAGAATGCCCTTGGTGTAATCAAAACGTTCGACACCAACGATCAGCCGCGTTCCCTCCGCAAGGCCGAATTGGGCGACCACATCGGATCGGCAATGCGCCGGAGGCGGCAGCTTTTCCAGCTCGCTCGGCGGCCATTCGATGGAGATCGGATACGCGCGTACCCTCGTTTCATGTCCACCTAAGCTGACCGTCTGCACTTCGCGATCGATCCTGCTTTCTACGAAACGATCGACGCCCTCGATGAAATTGTTGCAGTGGAACTGAGTATGGAATCCGACAATCGTGCTGCCGAGCATTCCTTCGATGATCTCCGCCCTCCAAGGGCATATGCCGAAGGTCTCAGCATTCGGCCATGGGATGTGCCAGAAGGTGATGATCGTCGCCTTCGGCAAGCGCTCACGGATCATTCTCGGCGCAAGCGCGAAGTGATAATCTTGGACCAGCACGACGGGGTCCTCGGTATGCGCCTCAGCAACGACGGCGTCGGCAAAGCGCTGGTTGATCTGCCGATACATCTGCCAATCGGTCAATCTGAATGTCGGGCGCACGAAAACGATGTGGCACAACGGCCAAAGCCCTTCATTCGCGAAACCGTAGTAGTAGCCGTCCTGCTCTTCCTCGGAGATCCAGATGCGTCGGAGCGTGTACGCCGGAGCGACCTCGGACACCCGGATTCTATCGTTCTCGTCGACCGCCTCCCGATCGGCGCTGCCGCTGCCGTGGGCGATCCACGTGCCGCCGCAGGCGCGCATGATTGGCTCCAGCGCCGAGACCAAGCCGCTCGCTGGCCGCTGCACCACCCTTCCCGCCTCCATCGCGTTGTGGATGTAGGGCTCCCGATTGGAGACGACGAGAACTTCGGCCCCTGGTAGAACGCCGTGCAACACCTCTTGAAGCGATTTTGACGTCCATTCGATCTGGCTCGTAAGCGGAACCTGGTCGGCACTGCGCAACAGCTTATGAATTTCGCGATCGATAGACCCGCCGCTCAGCTCCAACGGTTCTCCCTGAGCACCTCGGCGCACCTCGTCGACCGCACGTCGCAAGGCGTCCATCCATCCTCGCATCATCAGTACGGCGAAAATGATCGTGCCGACGGTGAGGACCAGAACGACGCTGGCGAGCGCAGCCAAGAAATACGACAGCACCTGGCTTGATCTCGCCGCCGCGAAGCTGAGGTCGGTTAGAATGACGAGATAAGAGCGCCCACGGCTGCTTTGGACCGGGAAGGCAGCGACGAGAATCCGGCGTCCGCCGCTGGTTATGCTTGTGAAACTTTCGCCTTCCAACTTCGCAGACTTTTCGCACGAGAAGGTCGTCGGCATCTCAGGCGTCGGCGCGATCAACGACCCTGCCGGATCACAAAATCCAACCGCGAGAATCTTCTTGTCGAGTGCCACTCTCTTGAAGAGGTCGGCCAGGTGGCCCCAAGCCTGGTCCTCGACATCCCGGCTAAGCAGCGGCCCAATGGCGTTGAAAACCAGCTTGGATCTGGCCTCGACATCGCTCCGCGACCATTGCTGTACGATTCCACCGGTAAACGGAGAGATCCCGAAGGCAACGATTGCGGCTACCGCCAAGCCGAAAACGCCATAGCGGAAGAACTGCTTATACGATATCGGCATCACTCCGGCTTTGTCCCGCCCCTCCGTGGAGGATCGCTCAAGTCTCCGGTCGTGCGGAGCTGTCGAGGTGCATCGAAGTCCTTAGCTTGGATCGACGAGCTGCTTCCCCCGCTCGAGGTCACCGCGCTCAGCGTTGCAGCTGAGACAAACTGCGCGTGCCACTTGCGCTCCCCGGATAGCCAGTCGTTCATGCCGATGCGGCGTCCTTTGCTCGCAAGACGGGCAGTACGCTTGCGGAAACACATTCAGTGCCGTTCGGCTCGATGAGCTGATCATGGAATCCCCCGCGCAGTATCTTTCCACGGCCGCCGTTGAGCAAGCGGCGACAGGACAGATTGGCGTTTCATGGTACGCAACTGTACCAATTCGTTCGGCGGCCGCGGATCGTGGGCAGCGGTCGCTGCGACGCCGACCGCCAATTGGCGCCTGAGACCAGCATCACGGAGTGCGAGCCTCATTTCTGCTTCTTCGGAAGGGCGTTCTTTCCGGCGATGGAGAGCGCGATCAGGCTGAACGTGATCAGCCGAGGAATGAAGAACACGGGCTCGCTCGCATTCGTCACTTGCACCACAGCCAGGACAAATCTCGCAACGGCGTCGATCACAAACGCAGCCGCAAAGAGCAGGAAAAAGGTGTCGCCCGTCTTACGCCAAAACTTCAAGAAATATATGCTCGCCAGGAGCGATGCGAATGCCGTCGCACCTGAAAGAACGGGATTCAAATGGTCCATCAGTCGGCCTCCCAGATCATGCCGATAAGCAGGACCGTCATGGCGAACAGGCCGATCGACAGACGCACGGCGGAAAGGTCAACTTGAGGAAATACGATCTTATCGATCCAGAGAGCAGCATTTTCGAAAGTCAGACCCGCGAAGCAGACGGCGCTCCATAGGAGCAACTTCGACCTGTTACCGATATATGCCCGAATGAGCAGCCATGCACAAAAGCCGCTCGTGATCGCGCAAAGTGTGTAAATCACCGCAGCCATGACTAATCCTTTCGAATCCTGAAGGCATCTGAAAATGCCTGGATGCGGTGTGGGCTGTTGTGGATGATATGTGTGATCGGGATCAAATGCCGCGAATACGCCAAGGCCAAGCTATCGACCACTGGCCGCAATTCGGGGCGCGGCGCAAACGCATAGATCCCTACCTCGCCGTCGAGGAAGCCATCCTTCCTCAGGGACGCTAGAGCATCGGCCATCTCGATCTTGCCCGCGTAAAGGCGTGCAGCGAGCGATTCCACGTCGAAGCGCTCGCCGGGCCGCTTGTGGAAGAACAGAAGGGCTTCGAGCTGCGCCACAGAGCGAATGTAGCGTCGGACAAGCTCCTCTACCTCTTCCGGCAGTGCTTCATCAGACATCGTCGACCTCAGCCAGCGGCACGCAAGCTGATCGATTCAATGCGGAAATTCAAGACTGCTTTTCCTGCCACTACAAATCTAAGCCGACCGGATCAAATGCAACTGGAAAAGGCGGCGTCATCTCAGATGACACCGCCGATAAGCAGGCTGGAAATAGGGACCGAAATCGGCTCAGTACTTGAATTCGGGCATCTTCTTCAGCTGATCCTTGTTGGCGTTCAGCACCACGTGATCCGGATACCAATTATCGCTTCGCTGGGCCGACGTTGATGCGCTTCCCGTCGTGCTCGTCGAACCGGCATTGCCGGTCTTTCCAGCGCCATCGTTGGACACGGTCTTCACCGGTTCTTTGGCGAATTTGAGCTGATCGAACGTTACGGCGACGTTGTGCTCGCCCATTCCAAGGAATCCTCCCACTCCGATCACCACGTTGGCAACCCGCCCGCTGGAATCCAGGATCAGATCATTGATGTCGCCGATCTTCTCGTTGCTGTTGTTATAGACGTTCACGCCAACGAGTTTCGATGCACGCCATTCACCTTCCTTGTGCATGGAGGCGGTCGAGGCAGCCGACTGCACGTTGGGCGCCGCGGTCGTCGCGTTGTTCTGGGACGACTGCGCCATGACCGGCGTAGCCAGCAGCATCGCGGAGGCAAGAATGCAAAGTGATATCTTCATGACGATTGCTCCTACTTCTGTTGGATCATCGTCAACTCATCGCACGCTCGCAAGTTTCGTTTTCCTGAATGCGAATGTACGCTCCCGCACGAGACTTATCCGACCAGCTTGAGGCGGCTGCGCATCTTTTGATGAAGCATTGCACGTGTCACGGAAGGGCTGCATATGATGAACTCGACCATAGCGATAATGTCGTCCCTGGTGCGATTGCAGCAAGGGTTCTCGTAAGCGGCAAGAAGCCTTTGGGCCTCTTCCAAGGCTCCCACCAGAACTTCGGTATCGGTTCGGATCCGGCTTTCTTGCGATGACATCTCCGCCTCTATCGCTTCAAGAATAACTGGACTCTATTGACTGCCGTACAGCCGACTTAACGGCAGTAGTGAATCGCGTTCACGAATATGCAATGCGGAGGGGCGGCACCGCACAAGGACGGTTGTGCGCCGACAGGATGATCCCCTGACAATCGCAAGACATCGCTTTCAGCCTGGCCTCGTCCATGACGACGATCCCCGCCCTGCGACATCCAATCACTCCGTCGCGCATCATACTCCCGAGAGCGACCGTAACGCCGGCGCGCCGGACCGCGAGAGCATTGGCTATGTAACTATGCGTGAAAGGTACCTCGCGAGACCCGAGCCTGTCGCTGGCAACCAGGAGCCACCGTGCGAGGCGCTGGTGCAGCGTGTGCCTGGAATTGCAGGCTGATAGTTGCGAACTGTGAATCAGGATCGCCTGAACATAGCCTAAAAGCATCTTTTCAAGCTCGACGTCCTTCTTGATCAAAGAAATCAGCTGATCGGACTGGATCCGAAGCGCTTGGCCCGGCACTCTCACGCTGCAGCGGTGCGGTGAAACGTGCATGCCCAGGACCAACGGCACGCCGACAAAATCCTTCATCCCGAGCGTATGGATCTCGACCGGCAGGCAGTCGCCCGCACGGGTCGTGACAGAACACCCGCCGGACTCGATGAAGTAGGCATGGCGAAGAGGCGTGCCGCGATCGTAGAGAATTTGTCCTTTGTTCAAAGGCACCGTCTCGCAGCTTTTGAGCAAACGGCACTGCGATGAAGCCGACAGTCGGGAGACGAGTTCGTTGCGGCTAGTACCGCAGAAGGGCTCGTCCAAACCAAGCCGCTTCGGGTTGAATTCGTTTTCGATCAACCGCAGCGGCGATGAAGAATGTTCCATGTCAAGCCCAATTCTAGACCGCTACAATGATTGCCTGTACGATGGGATGGATCGAGCGATCCTGGGAGTCAGGGTGACCGATAGAAGTGTCGGGAAAAACCTGACAAGAACCAGAAACATCGAGGAAGTGCCAGCACGTGGGCGTTTTACTGTCTCATTTGATACCCACCCGCAAGGAGGCGCCCACCTCAATCTCCCGGCGCGCAGCCCGCCGCCCCTTGATCCTCGTCTTCATCGCGGCAGCGATGCCTCTTGCGCTTTTTGC
Organism: Bradyrhizobium sp. BWC-3-1; assembly: GCF_032917965.1. NCBI lineage: Bacteria > Pseudomonadati > Pseudomonadota > Alphaproteobacteria > Hyphomicrobiales > Nitrobacteraceae > Bradyrhizobium > Bradyrhizobium sp. BWC-3-1. Next base: position 3,720,732 of record NZ_CP136625.1, on the reverse strand, counting down.
GGGTTGGGTCGTTTTCCTGAACGCGCAGCAGCAGCGCAGGGGCTCTCAGGCTGCCGCCGTGGAGACGCTCGATAGCGTCGTCAACCGGCTTGCCTCCGAGATCAGCCTCCAGCTCGAGATCGCCGAAACCGTTGCGGCTTCCGCAACACTCGACAAGCCGGACCTTGACGCGTTCTATCGCGAAGCGACGCGTGTCAACGAAGCACGTCCTCTTTGGCAGACGATTCAGCTCGTCGATCCCGACGGAAATCAGGTGCTTGATGTCAGCCGTCCGCTCGGAGATGGGATGCGCGCCACCGCCGACCGAGAGAACTTCGAACAAATTCTGAAAACGAGAAAGCCAGCAATCGGCGGAATTGGGCCACGTGGTCCCATCACCGGCAAACGCGTGGTGGCCGTCAGGGCCCCCGTAGAGCGCGATGGGCAATTGAAGTTTGTACTCACGGTGGCCCTGGTGCCTGATGCAATAAGCCAGATTTTGAAGAGCGCAGGAGCCCCGGCCGGCTGGGTGGGTTTCGTGGTCGATGCCAAGGGGAACATCGTCGCCCGCACCTTCGGTGAACAATCCGAACTCGGACAATCTGCCAGCGCCACGGTCCGCCAGGCGATAGCCTCAGCGCCAGAAGGAAGCTACGTCAAAACCACGCCTGCCGGCGAACAAGTCGACTCGATCTACAAAGCCATCCCCGGAACCAGCGGATGGTCGGTCCATTTCGGAATACCGACCCAGGAACTGAATGGTCCCGTCCAGCGCTCAGCCATTTTCCTTGCGGGGGGTGGGGTCTTGAGCTTCGTCTTGGCTCTGACTTTGGCGTGGTACACCATACGCGACATTTCGCTTCGCCGGCGCGAGCAAGAGGCGCAGGCAGCATTGGCACTCAGCGCGAGTGAAGAGCGACGGAGGCTGACGATCGATGCCGCAGATCTCGGCGTGTTCAGCTGTGATTTTTCGACGAGAGAAGCGCTTGTATCGCCCCGCGCACGAGAATTGCTCCAGATCGAGGGGGCGCGCTCCGAAGGCGATACGAGCGTTCCGATCGACCGGATGCTGAGCAGCATTGATCCCGCCGACCAGCAAAAGTTTGAGGCTTCGTTGCTGAGTTGCCGTACGGGAAACGTCGCGATTGCTGATTTCCGCACAGCGGCCCCTCGTAGCAGGTGGTTACGGGCCAGCGGACGGCTGTCTCGACTCGACGAAAACAACCTAGACGTAGTATATGGCGTCATTCTGGATATCGACGAGACCAAGCGAGCTGAGCTGGAGCGACAGCAACTGCTTCGACGTCTTTCCGAAGCGGAAGAAAATGAACGCCGTAGAATCGCAAGAGAGCTTCACGATCAGATCGGCCAGACGGTCACAGGTCTACTTCTCGGTCTGAAGAACCTGGAGCCGCTTCTTGGCACGAGCCCGAAACGCAAGCTCGGATTGGAGAGGCTCAATTGGCTGCAAGGACTCGCGAGAGGGATTGGGCGCGATATCCATCAAATCGCCTCTGACCTGCGCCCGACTGCCCTTGACGACCTGGGCCTTTACAAGGCGCTGGAGGCATTCTGTGCAGAGATCCAGCGCCGGTTCGGGATCAGCGTCGATTTTCAGCCTCTGGGCAGAAGAGATCGTCTCGGCCAGGACGTCGAAATCGCGGTTTACCGCGCCGTCCAGGAGGCCGTGAACAACGTGGTCAAACACGCGCAAGCTCGAAACGTCAGCGTGGTCATCGACCGACGCACAGCTGAGCTTAGGATCGTGGTCGAAGACGACGGGAACGGCTTCGACTTTCAGGAACTCTCGCAGGGTGAGAGCCGCCACGCAAAATTGGGCCTGTCCGTCATCGAGGAGCGCCTCACGCTGCTAGGTGGATCTTTGGCGATCGAATCTGAACCCGGCCACGGCACCTCTCTTTTCATGAGAATACCGGTGCCAATAGAGGAGATGGGCTATGTGCCCGATCCGGATCACGTTGACTGACGATCATCCGCTTGTTCTGGCCGGAATGAAGGCGTTGCTTCAGGACGTGCAGGACATTGAGATCGTCGGGGAAGCAACGGATGGACAGGCCGCCCTAGACATCATTCGCCAGGCCACACCGGATATTGCCATCCTGGACATTTCACTGCCCGGTATCAGTGGCCTCGAAGTTGCTCGCACCCTGGCGACGCAGCTTCCTCAAGTTCGTCTTCTGGCGCTGACCGTGCACGAGGATCACGCCTACGTTCAACCGATGCTGCAAGCGGGAGCTCGCGGCTATCTGCTGAAGCGCTCTGCGGCCGACGAGCTCGAGCGCGCAGTTCGCGCAATCGCTGGAGGTGGTTTGTATCTGGATCCAGCAATAGCGGAGAAAGCACTTCCATCCGCGCAGGGCGCCCACTCGTCTTCCGGCGCTTCCACAGCCGGCGAGCTGACACCGCGCGAGAGTGAGGTTCTCAGATTCATCGCACAAGGCTTCAGCAACAAGGAAATTGCCAATCAGCTAAGCATCAGCATCAAGACCGTCGAAACTTACAAGGCCAGGGCGGTCGAAAAGCTCGGACTCTTCACGCGTGCCGACATCGTGCGCTACGGCGTGGCCCTTGGCTGGTTGAGCCATTCGGGAAAGAGTGCGGATCAAGTTTGAGCGGGAAGTAGGTGGGCCAAACGGCCCTGCGTGGCATGCGGACGTCAGGATTATCCCGACAAGCCCCGCTCATCTCCTGACTGCCCGATGGGACGCCGTCCATTATCTTCCATGAAGCGGACGAGAGAACCAACGCGAATCGCCGGCCGGAACACCGTTCTTTCCGGCTTCTGCATTCCGCACGTATTGGACGGATCATGGTTGTTTGGAGGCATACATGAGAAATGTACTTTTCCGAGGACGTCCCGGTCGCCAGCTCTTTGCACAGTATGAGAAACTGCCCGGGCTCGCCACTCGGACGAGCTCGCGGCTAGATGCCCGCACGGCGAGAACCGCGGGCATTTGCCTCGCTTGCATCTATCTCACCTGTCTCCTGTTCTCGGCGTACGCGATTGCCTGACGGCAATAGGCGTTTGGCAACCGACATCGAGGAATGACGAAGTCGGATTCATCGTCCCGATCTTTTGCAGGAACTGGCTCGATCATGGATACAGTCGTGGTGCTCCTGGTCCTCGGTATGTTGTTCACGGCTCTTTGTGTCGCGGCGCTGGAGATCGCGGCACGTCGATTTTCCCGGACTCTTGAGCGTCAGCTTCCGATGTAAAGTGCGGCGCACCCATCTCACTGCGCGACGATTGCTCTTATGCAAGGTGAGGGCCGCCTCGATCGACGGCCCTCCAAGTTTGCGCCTATCGGCAGACACGCACGTGCTTGACGATACGCCGACCATGATAGCCGCGAGTGACTATGGTTCGCACGGTGCAGACCCTCCGATGATGATGATAGTGATAGCCGGCCTGCATCGTCTCGGATGTTGCCGCTGCGCCGACCGGTGGCGCCATCATCGCATTGGCAGGAATCAAGAACTGAGTGCCCGCAAGCAAAGCAGCGGCCGCAAATCCATAGGCGATTTTCTTCATAGTTTTTCCTTGTCGTACGCCCCCTCCGCGCTTCTAAGTCGGTCCAATGAATGCGGAGTGAACGACGATACTGACAATCGTCGTCGCGATCTTTCGCCGCAGGTGCAGAAAATGGATAGCTGCCCCCGCCGCTGGGTGCTTGGAATTGAGGCTTATTCCAATCCGCTTAGATGTCCCGCAGGAACTGCCGAAGTTGCTTTTTGCTTATTCACGTCTCAAAAGTCGCTATCTCGAACGCACTACCCTCACCGGCTAGAGCGAACAGCGGCCTTAACGGAAGGGAGTGAACAGGCACTCTCGCCAGAGCACAAGGGAGCCTGCCGTGCTTTCGCTGATGGATATTGCTGCCGTTCTGCTCACATTGTCTGCCGCCTTCGGCTGGCTCAATCACAAGTTCCTGCCGCTCTCCCGCAGCGTAGGTCTTCTCTTGATGAGTGTCCTGACGTCGCTGCTGATGATCGGTCTGGATGCAGCGGTTCCGACGGCTCATCTGCTAAACCAACTTGCCGACGGACTCCGACAGATCGACTTTACCGAAGTCGTCGTCAACGGAATGCTTGCATTTCTGCTGTTCGCCGGCGCGTTGCACGTAGATCTGGACACACTCAGAAGCCGCGCCTTTCCGGTATTTATTCTGGCCGTTCTCGGCACCTCAATTTCAACCGTCCTCGTAGGCCTGATGTTCTGGTTCATCTGCGGCCTTGTGAACTTACCCGTATCGTTGGCTTGGGCATTCGTGTTCGGCGCATTGATCAGCCCGACTGACCCCGTTGCTGTCCTGAGTACACTTCGCAACACCAAAGTGCCGAAGGAGCTGCAGATCGAGACGGAAGGCGAGGCATTGTTCAACGACGGCGTCGGGATTGTTCTGTTCACGATCATGCTTCGCTTTGCGAGCACCGGAGACGGCGCTCAAGTTTCGGCTGCCGATGTCACTGAGTTGCTCGTTCGCGAAGCTGGTGGTGGAATAGCGCTGGGCTTGTTGACTGGCTATGTCGCGTATCGCGCGATGCGGCTCATCGACGACTACGCCATAGAGGTACTGATCTCTCTCGCGCTCGTCACCGGAACATACGCACTTGCGTTACATCTGCACGTCAGCGGACCGCTCTCCATGGTCGCCGCAGGCCTCCTCATCGGCGACCGAGGACCGCGATATGCGATGAGCGAACGGACACAAGGATATCTCTTCGCACTCTGGAGCCTCATCGACGAAATCCTCAACTCGGTCCTTTTTCTGCTTATCGGGCTCGAGACCTTGATACTGCGCTTTGATCTTCGCAGCCTTGGCCTGGCAGCAGTGTCGATTCCACTCGTTCTCTTTGCCCGGTTTGTCTCTGTTTCAGTCCAACCGTTTTTGTTCGGATGGACTCAGCTGCTTTCCCTACGCAACGCGCCCTTTCTCACCTGGGCGGGCGTTCGAGGCGGGATTTCGGTTGCACTCGCCCTATCAATGCCGGATAGCCCGGCCAAGGCCGCCATGCTCGCCTCAACCTATGCGGTCGTCCTGTTCAGCATCATCATTCAAGGCTCGACTCTGGGCTGGGTGGCAAAGCGGACTGTCGGACAATAGGTCTCGTCTCCAATGACCCTTCATGCACAGGCGACAAGCGTCTCATTTTTGCACGGATCAATCCTCATAGCTGTCGATGACGGCATCGGCGATCACGCGTTTGGTGAGGACGCCAACGATATCGTTCACGCGCGGGCGCGAGGCAGAGCGGACAACAATTGCCGCGCCGGCCCGATGGCGCTTCAACCTGGCAAACACCAAGCTCAAAAGGTCCTGATCGCGGCAAATGACCATCCGCCGCTCGACGAATTGCTCGACCATGAGAGCTGGATTCGATTGCGACTCCGCCCATAATCCGGAACGTGGTGGGATCAGCCCGACAATCCGGCCTTCGCGCTCAACCACGATAGGAAGTGCATCATCGATATCTTCCGCAGCCATGGGCTGCTTTAGTGTCGTTCCTACTCCGGCGACGATAAAGCGCCTTTCCATGATGTCCTGGGCCTGCTTCACCAGATAGAGGTTGATATGCCGCTCTTTTGGAATGCGGTGACCGCGGTGGCGCAGCTTGACCGTGTAGATCGTCTCGTTGACGAGTGCACGCCTGACGCCTGCCGCCAACGCCACCGCAACGATAACCGGAACGATGATTGCGTAATCGCGGGTCATCTCGAAGACCATCACGATCGCCGTCATGACGCCGCCCGTACCTGCACCGACAATGGCCGCCATTCCAACAATCGCGGCCGAAGATGGCGTTAGCCCTGAATGAGGCAAGATTGAATTGGTTGCACTGGCAAAGGCGGCCCCCAGCGTGGCGCCAAGGTAAAGCGATGGCGAGAATATCCCGCCCGACGCCCCGCAGCCGAGACTGACCGTCGTTGCCGCCAACTTCAGCACGAACAGCAGCGCCAGTAACCCCGCCGCCGTCATCTTGTGGTCCAGTATCTCCTGGATGACGGAATAGCCAACGCCATCGACGTAGGAGTGACCAAAGGCGTGGGTGAGCACCACCATCGTCAAGCCGATCGACGACATGCCAATGATGTTCTGAACGTACTCGTTTCCAGAGAGCTTCGGAAAGCCATCTTCCATGAAGACGAGCAGACGGATGAAAGCCCAAGCTGCCGCTCCAGACAGCAGGCCGAGCAGGATGAATGCGAGAGCTTCCTGCGCATTGAAGGATGCAACCATGCTGAATTGCATATCCGGAACCGAAAAGGCCGGGTCCGGACCGATCAGGATGCGCCCGATCGTCGTCGCAGCCCCCGTGGCCACGACGACTGGAAGGAATGTCCGGTTTGAAACTTCCGGCAGAAGAATTTCCAGAGCAAACAGCACGCCGCCCAGCGGAGTATTAAAGGTTGCGGCAATGCCTGCGCCCGCGCCCGCGGACAGCAGCGTGATCCTCTGCCGGGTCGAGAGCCCGATGAATTGAGCAAAGGCTGAGCCAAGGGCTGAGCCTATCTGAATGATAGGGCCTTCGCGCCCGACGGCGGCGCCGCTTCCGATCGATATTGCGGACGCCAGCGCCTTTATCAAAGCTACCGAACCCCGAATTTTGCCGCGCTTGTAGAATATGGCGTCCATCACTTCGGGTACGCCATGTCCCTTTGCTTCTGGAGCAAACCGCCGGACGAGAAAGACGACGATGAGACCGCCGATCACAGGCGCAAGAAGAACAAAGTCGCCGAAAGGACTGGGGCCCTCACTGACGTTTGCGTCGTAAGCGACACTCAGCCTGCCATTGAAAGACAAGTTGTGCACGAGGCCGATCAGCGCGCGAAAGCCGACGGCGCCAAGTCCGGTCATGACGCCAATCACCAAGGCGAGCGCGCAAAGTACGAGAAGGCTGACCTTCCGCTCTTCAGCAAACGGCTTGATGCTGCTGCCGATCAGGGCTTTTCGCGTGCCGTAAGTCAGGACCGAGGGCATTTGACCACTATTGCGCACAGACACCGATATGAACTCTGGTTCCGAAAGGCGGTTCCTGCCAAGAGGCATGGCGACAATCCGCGCCCACCGAGCCTCCACGTCACCGCCATTGGACGCCCTTAGTGGTTGTCTGTTGATTCATGGTCCCCGCCCAGTGGTAGTCAGGAAGCTCCAGTTCGTCGGCGATGTCCCGCCCAATTGCGAGCCTCGCCAGTCCCGGTATCGAGAAACTTCTGACCACGACGTTGCGGAAGAGCAGTCCCACACGCGTTCTCGGCGCCAGGGCCCCGGCAAAGCGCTCCGCACCCCGCTGTTTCCGGCCTATATAGCTCTTCAGCCGCGCCTCGTATCTCGCAAACGCCTCCAAATATCGTCCATCGGACATGGCGAGTTCACCGGCCAATACATAAGCTGAAATCATCGCCAGCGCCGATCCCTGCCCTGCCAGGAGCGAGACGCAGAAAGCGGCATCACCAATGAGCGCCACCCGACCTCGTGACCAGTTCGGCATCCTGATCTGACTGACGGTGTCGAAATAGAGTTCACCGGCGCGCTCCAGTTCGGCGAGCATCTGATCGCATTCCCAGCCATCTCCGCCATAGATTTCACGAAGGAGCGCCTTTTGCGAGTTCGGCCTTTCCGGAAAAACCGAGTGATGCTCGGCAAATACCAAGAGAAACAAGGTGCGATCGTCACGCAGCGTGAAGCGGCCTACCATGCGGCCCGGCTGACCGTAGATCAGATACACATCCTCGTCGCGCGGTCGATAGCCGTGAGCTTCGAAGGCGGCCACGGTATATCCCAGACGCCGCTCGAACTGAGCCTGTGGTCCAAAGACCAGATTGCGCACGGCTGAATGCAGGCCGTCTGCCCCGACAAGAAGGTCGAACCTGCGCTTGCCGCCGTGCTTCAGTTGGACTTCGACGCAATCCGGTTTCTCTTCGACGAGAATGATCTCGTCTCCGAAAATGGCTTCGACGCCGCTGGCCCGTTCGAATAGCATGCGCGAGAGGTCACTGCGCTGAAGAGTAACGTATCGTCCATTCGTCAACTCGGAGAAGACGTCGGTACCGAAGCCGGCCAGCCGACGGCCAGCTTCATCTACGATCCGAAATTCTTGGGCGTAGTAGCCGTCGCGATTGATCTCCGGGATCAATCCCATCCGTTCAGCGATGGTGTAGCCGAGCCCCCAAAAGTCGATGACATAGCCTCCGCTCCGTAGAGCGGAGGCGCGCTCGAGGAGCGTCGGCTGGAATCCGGCTGCTTTCAACCAATAGGCAAGCGTGGGTCCGGCAATTCCAACCCCGGAGATTAGAACGCTGTACATGCCATCTCCTCAGAAACGAACGAGATCAGCAACACGATGCCCGAGCTCGCTCTGGTGCTTCGGCGGTCTTCGGACGAGAATTATTCGCTTGCGTACAAGAACATTTGAGGCCGCAACAGAGTATTACATACATCGCGACGCGATCGCCGCGATGATGTTCCGAGTGGTCTCGCCTGCGCAACTTCACTGTCGAGCTTCGGAATCTGGACTGTTCCGACAAAGGAGACGGATTGGAAGACAAGTTGACTGTTCATGTGAGGCATATCGAGCGCACCCTTCGTGTAAGCGCAATCGCTCTATTTCTCGCGCTCTCGGTCTGGCTGCTTCGCGACATACTGTTGCTCTTGTTCAGCGCCGTGGTAATCGCTTGCGTTTTGCGGGGCGCCAGCAACGCGGTCCGTCGGGTAACGCACCTCGGGCCATACACGTCTTTGATTTTCGTCATTCTCGTGACAGGGCTCGCACTCGGTGCGCTGCTGTGGTGGCGCGGCAGCGCCATTTTCATCCAGGCCGACGAGATCAGCCAGCAACTGAGAACCCAACTGGCACGGATCTGGAGCGAACTGCAAAACAGCTCGTGGGGTTCGATTTTGGCTCAACAGTTGCAGATCGCCGGAAAGTCTCTGCGCACCGGCCTGACAGGCTACGTCACCGGCGTCGTTGGCTCCGTTCTCGGCATAGGTGGCACTCTCGTCGTGACGGCGGCGACAGCGATATTCCTCGCTGCGTCGCCCCAATTGTACCTCGAAGGCTCGCTTCGTTTGCTTCCAATGGCCTGGCGACCTCGCGGCCGAGAAGTTGCCGGAGAGCTCGGTGCTACACTTAGGCTCTGGTTTCTTGGTCAACTCGTCGACATGCTGATCGTTGGTCTGCTCCTCGGATTTGGCCTTCTCCTCATCGGTTCGCCCTTGCCACTATCACTGGCCCTACTGGCGGCCCTTCTGAACTTCGTGCCATACATCGGGGCACTTGCAGGCGCAGTGCCGGCGATCCTTGTGGCACTGGCACAGTCTCCTGCCCTTGCCGCTTGGGTCGCTCTCTTGTTTTTGACGATCCAGCTGTTGGAAGGAAATGTTATCGCACCATGGATCCAGAAGCGAACTGTCTCGCTGCCACCCGCACTCACGATACTTTCCCAAACGATCCTTGGCACTCTCTTTGGTCTGATCGGGCTGATCGTTGCCACGCCCTTGATCGCCGTTCTGCTCGTTGCTGTCCGCATGATTTACGTCGAAGGCTTCCTGGAGCGCGAAAGTAAACAGGCTGCCTAGTTCAGGAATACTACTGAAAAGGTACGGAGGCGATGGAGTTGGTACGGTGTCGTACACTCGTGTGTCTGACCAGCAATCGGCGCGACATAGTGTCCCGAACCCTTGACTCTAGAAACCAAGATTGCAGGCTGATGTTGAGACCGCATTCTGAAATTACAGGAGCCACAGATGCGGAGACTCACACTTGCCCTTTCTCTCACCGGCCTGGTCGCGATATGTCCTATCAGCAGTACCCAGGCCGCGCCCCTGACACCGCTCTCGGCAGCCGCGAGCCCGACGGAGCACACGTCGACAGTGCAGGATAGTCTCACGCAGGTTCGCTGGCGCGGGGGCTGGGGAATCGGCGCGGGACTGCTGGCAGGAGCGCTGATCGGCTCCGCCATTGCGACCCCGTATTATGAGGAATATCCGCCGTACTATGGTTACACATACCCATACGGCTACGGTGGGTATTACCCGGCTTACTCCTATACACCTTACTGGGGCGGCTATGGTTGGAGGCCGCGACCATACGCCTGGGGCCCGCGCCCCTGGCGTTATAGCTACGGCTGGTCCGCGCCGAGGCCGTGGGGGTATACGGTCCGGCGCGCGCAACCCTGGCGTCATAGCTACGGCTGGGCGCCGCGGCACTATCGGCACCACCATCACGGCGTGATCCGTGCGCACCATCGATGGTGACGCGCTGCGCGTGCAGCAAAGTGCCCGGCGCACTTAGAAGCGCGCCGGGCGACGAGTATTTCGTTGGAGAAGCCGCAACATGGCGGAATTGCTGCAGGACGTCCGTCAGCCGTTCGAAAGACTGGCTGTGTTGACGTCCTGCTTCGCAGTGGAGTTTGCACCTACGGCTCGTTCCGCCGAGTATCGAAGCTCGTGCTTCCACAATGCGGACATTTCGGAATTTTGTGTCCTTTTGTGACGTGAGTGGCCTGATGACATCGCTCACACCTGAAGTCTCCAGTCTCTTGGGCTGTCTCACCTGCATGCGCCGCCATGATACTTCTCCTTGTTGAACGCGGGCGCCCCATTTCGTCCAAGCGTCGCGAGCGAAGAGAGTTGCTAATTGGTCGTCCGTGAACAAGGTTCTAAGCGATTGATCAGGAGTCTTTTTTTCGGATTCGAGGCGGTTTGAGATTGCAGGGAATGGGAGGTTGAGGCCGCCCAACCCTGCAATTTCGTTTGTGGTTCCCTTTCCCTGCGGATCATGATTCTGTGGTGCACCGGAGGGGCCGATGCGACCGAAGAAGCACAGGACGACGGGATCGAACGATCTGTTCCGGGCGCGGCTGGACCAGATCATCAACATGAAGCACGAGCTGGTTCAGCTCGCCGGCAAGATCGATTGGGACTGGATCGACGGCGAGGTCGCGCCGCTCTACAGCGAGAATGGCCGGCCCGGAATCGAGACCCGGTTCATGATCGGCCTGCTGTTGCTCAAGCACACTTACGGGCTGTCCGATGAGGGCGTTTGCGAGCGCTGGGTTCACGACCCGTATTTCCAGTTCTTCACCGGCGAAGAGTTCTTTCAGCACGCCTTCCCGCACGAGCGCTCGGACCTGAGCCATTGGCGCAAGCGGCTCGGCGACAAGCTGGAGTCGTTGCTGGCCGAGAGCCTGCGGGTGGCGCACGAGGCCGGTGCGTTACGCGGCCAGGACCTCAAGCGCGTCACGGTCGATACCACGGTGCAGCCGAAGGCCATCACCTTTCCGACCGATGCCAAGCTGCTTCATGCGGCTATCAAGGGGCTCAACCGCCTGGCGAGAAGGCACGCCGTCAGGCTGCGGCAGTCCTATGTTCGCATTGCCAAGGCCGCTGCGATGATGGCGGGCCGCTACGCCCATGCCAAACAGTTCGGGCGGCATCAGCGGCAGTTGCGTATCCTGCGCAGCCGGCTCGGCCGGATCATCCGCGACATCCGTCGCAAGATCGAGCGCCAGCCAGCCCTCGAGGAGGCATTTGCCCTTCCGCTTGGCCGAGCCAGCCAGATCCGCTCCCAGCAGCAGCGCCAGCGCGGCTGGAAGCTATATTCCTTCCATGCCCCGGAGGTGGAATGCATCGGCAAAGGCAAGGCCGCCGCGCCTTACGAGTTCGGCGTGAAGGCCTCCATCGTCACCAACAACCGCCGGGCGCCCGGTGGCCTGTTCGTACTGCACGCCAGGTCGCTGCCCGATAATCCCTACGACGGTCATACCCTGCGGGACGTCATCGACCGCACCGAGGCGCTCACCGGATGTCCGATCGAGCGGGCCTATGTCGACAAGGGATATCGCGGCCACGACACGCAAAATCCCCGTCGCGTCTTCATTTCGGGCCAGAAGCGCGGCGTGTTCGGCGCCATCAAGCGCGAGCTCCGGCGCCGCTCCGCCATCGAGCCCATCATCGGACATCTGAAGGCCGAAGGTCACCTTGGCCGCTGCTATCTCAAAGGCCGCGCCGGCGACGCCGCCAACGTCGTGCTCTCAGCAGTGGGCCACAACTTCCGCCGTATCCTCGCCTGGCTCAGAGAACTCTTGTGCCTCTTCCTGGTCCGACTATGGCGCGTGCTGGCCGGTCCAGCCCCGCTCAATTCGGCTTCTTAACGGACGACTAATTGCGTTCGGGGTCGCCAAAGCAGCACCCTCTTGCCTACATGCGTTCTTTCACGCCGGTCTCTATAAGCCACCAATTCACTGGGTAGCTCGTGAAAAAGCCCGCAAGCATCGCGATCTGCATCATGAACCAGAACTCCGGCATCGACGGCTCCAGCCTCACCCCGAAGAGATTCCTGAAGATCGCGAACTGCGCGATCGCCATAAATCCATACATACCGATTTGCCACGCAGTCAGCGAGAGAGTGTCTGCTTTCACGGCTTGAACGACGCCCGCGCCTGGAGACAAGTCGCGCATCGGCTTGATCGTGAAGTACTGGAACGCGACGCCGAGCACGAAGGCGAATAGGTAATCCACCACCCAGACCGCGAACATCTTCTCTGAAAACAGACTCTTCCATCCCGCCCAGATCGCAATCACCGGAAACGCGAGCGCAAGGCTCTCGGCGATGATGTCCCCGAGTGTACATCCGGCTCCGCAGTGCATGGCACCTTTCGCGACCATGACAGGAAACGGCGTCTCCTCTTTGCTGTCGGAGTGCTTGTTCTGCTCAGTCGCATCCCGGGCCGCAAGCCGGCCGAACCGGTAGTACAGCCACAACGTCAGTACGGTGCCGAACAGACCGTTCACTGGCCAGACGACATTCATGATCCACATACGCTGTGGATGGCGGGTGAGGTCGATCGCGATGATGACCGCGCAGACAAATCCGACACCCAGACAAGCCAGCGCGATATCTCTTAGCCAAATTGGTATCATGGCTCCTCCGTCTTCTCGGAGAAGAAACGTTGTGAAGATCGCCTTCGTCCAAATCGAGCTTTGTGGTTTCCCACGATCGTCTCGGGCCGGAGCGCTTGGAGAATTGGCTATTCCACATTCAATTCTCACGCACGCAAGCGACGGCCGATCTGCCGATCGTACTCGCGCTGTATCAATCCAGAGCACGAACAGGCGGAATGCTCCAGCTGGGCCCGGTCGACCAGAGTTATCGCTGCTCGGGTATTGCGGATGATGCCGGCCTGTTCGAACGCCTCGAGACATTCGCTGACACTAGCCCGACGAATCCCGAGTAATTGAGCTAAAACAGCATGCGTGATCGGCAGTTCTCCGGACTCCATTGCGTTTGCCGCGACCAGAAGCCAGCGGGCAAGTCGCTGCTTGACGGAATGGAGCGAGTTGCAGGCTCCCACCTGTGACGTTTGAAACAAGACAAGATTGATGTAGGCGAGGATCACTCCACGGAGGGCCCCAAGATCGTCAAGCGCGGCGAGAAAGGCCGGCGTCGGAATTCGCAGTGCCGTTCCGCCCACCTGAACGACGCGACGGTGCGGCGGCATCGGATCCTCCGGCGCCAAAACGCAGGGGGCGCCGATCATTCCCTCGGAGCCCACCAGCCAAGCCTCGACGAAGCGCCCGGCCTCGACCTTGGCCGAGACCGATACGAGACCACTGCCAAGAAAGTAGACATATTCCATCGGCAAGCGCCAATGATGAAGGACCTGACGCGGCTTGATCTCGACATCGGTCGCGATCGATTGGAGCACTGTCAGCTCCGTTTTTGGGATGCAACGCAGCAACTTGTTCCGTGCAGCGCAGGGCCCAACGCGGGCTTCAGGCTCAATCGATCTCGGAACCAGCCCTGTCGCCTGACCGTCCTGCATTGCTGCTGCTCCCCGCACCCGGGATCGGAACCGTCCACGGTCTGCGAAGAATACGCATCGGGCGATAGGCGGTTCCTTTTTCGGGACTACGACTATGGTCCGTGTCCATCACCCCGATTTGAGGCCCTCTGCTCGAACCGAAGGGCCGCTCGGACCAATGCCAAATGGCTTAATCCCTGCGGGAAGTAACCAGCAAGGCGTCGATCACGAACGTTGAACTCCTCGGCCAGAAGTCCCAGTTCGTTCCGAGCCCGCAAGAGGTGGTCAAAGGTGCGCTCCGCTTCCGCCCGCCTGCCCTGCATAAGCTGACATTCCGCAAGCCACCCGCTGCACGCAAGGAACGCTCCCTCACGAATTTCACCCGACAACCTGCGGTGAACGTAGCCCTCTTGCACGAGCTCGCGCTCGATCGCTGCGATGGTTTTGGCGATGCGCCGGTCCGCGACGGGCAAAAATCCCACCAGCGGAAGATTGAGCAAACTTGGATCCACTTCATCAGATCCGTAATACTTCACGAATGTCTGTCGTTCAGAGTCGAACGCCTTCTCGCATATTTCGCGATGCATCCGGTCTCGCAATCCATCCATTCGGCTAACAAAGCCGCCGTCTGCCGATCTGTGGAGATCGCCACGGCGGACGAACCGATCCATCGCGGCCCAGGCCGAGACCTTTGAATAAGTATAGTGCTGCGGATTCCCTCTCGATTCCCACAGACCGTGGTCGGGCTCGTTCCAGACCCGCTCGACGTGACCGATCACGGCCGCAACCAGATTGCCTTCACGTTCGGTCGGGGCAATGCCTGCCTTCGCTGCCGCAGCCACGGAATCCAGGAGTTCGCCGTAGACGTCGAGCTGCCGTTGGGCCGCGGCAGCGTTGCCAATTCGGACCGGCGGAGCTCCTCCATAACCGGGTAGCCAGGATGCGATCCACTCCTCCAACCGGCGCGAGCCGTCCACCCGGTACATGATCCTGATCTTCTCGGGTTCGCCACCCGCGGCCCGGAGAAGCCAGTCGCGAAATGCCTTGGCTTCCTCGTGGTACCCCGCGTCGAGCAGAACGGTTATGGTGAACGCCGCATCACGCAACCAGCAATAGCGGTAATCCCAATTCAGGTTCTCGGCGGGCGCCTCTGGAAGCGAAGTGGTCGGAGCGGCAACGATTCCGCCTGTAGAGCGATAGATCATCGCCTTGAGCGTCAGGAGCGAGCGCCTGACGGCCTCAGGCCATTGCGTTTTGATTGCGAACTTCGCGACCCAGCTGCGCCAATATTCTTCCGTCGATCGCAGCGCTGCGCCCGCCGCAATCGGCGGAGGTGGCGCCGCAGTTGCGCTGCCATAGCGAAGACAGAACGCGATTTCTTCGCCTTCACCGACCTCCACTTTCGAAAAGATGCACGTGCCCTGCTGCGAAAGCTGCGTTGGCGCATGTAGAACGACAAGATCCGGTCCTACGAACGCCACGGCTCGTTCCTGACCGATTTCCAGTGCGGGTCTCAAGGATCCGTAGTCGAAGCGAAGATCCAGCTCGCTGCGCAGGCTGACCTTCCCGGCAAGGCCCCGAACAATCCGGATTACGGCAGAGGCGTCGTTCTCAACCGGCATGAAGTCAATCAGCCGGACGTGGCCTGTTGTCAGCTCGAAGTCTGTCTCCAGCACGAGGGTATCGTCTCGATAGCGACGGCTGGATGAAGTGATGGCATCGACCGGTGCGAGCTTCCAACATCCGTGCGAGCTCGTACCGAGTAGCGCCGCAAAGCACGCATCCGAATCGAAGCGCGGCCAACACAGCCAATCGATCGAGCCGTCACGGTGAACAAGAGCCGCCGTCTGGCCGTCTCCGATCAGGCCGTAATCCTCGATGAACTTCACCGCCACGGCAAGCACTCATCCAAATCGCACATTGCGTTGACGTCGAGGTTCGGCTGCTCTTCGTCTGCTGCGAGACGCGCCCCTCTGTACGGTCAGAGCCAGCGCAACCGTCCCCAGCAGCGCCGCCAATGGAGCAAGTCGCAGCATGCTCGCAGACCCGACGAACGCCCTGTTGGTCGCTTCCGAACCAAAGCTGCCCCTCGTACGATGGAGACCATCCAGCGGTCGGTCGAGATTGTCCGGCCGGCTTCTGTCTATTGGGCGATCCGTCTGTTGGCCGCTGATACAGGTTTGGGCGAGATACCGATCCAGCAGCCCTGGCACGATCATGTTGCCGAAAATGACCTTGAGAGTGCTGAAGCCGATCCAATATTCCCTGGCGGGCCTTTGAGCCGCATCATATACGGCATTCGCGATCACCTCGGGCTCGACCACGGGCGCCACCGGACGGGGGGAATGGGACATATGCGCCCTTGCCCAATCGAACTGCGGTGTATTCACCGCCGGCAGCTGAAGCATCACGAGGTTGATCCTGCTCTGCTCGTGCCTTAGCTCGCTTCGGAGCGAATCTGTGAAGCCGCGAATGGCGTGCTTGGCACCGCAATAGGCCGACTGGAGTGGAATACCGCGGTAGGCCAGCGCCGATCCGATCTGGATGATCGTGCCCCTGTTGGCGGGCCGCATGTGGCACAGAGCCGCCATCGTTCCATGCACGAACCCGAGATAGGTCACCTCAGTGACACGGCGGAATTCATCCGGCGTCATGCGCCAGACCGGCGAAAACACCGTCACCATCGCATCATTGATCCATATATCGATCGGACCGAGCGTCGACGCAATACGATCTGCGGCCGCAAAGACAGCGCCGGCGTCCGCAACGTCGAGAGGCATCACGACCGCCCGTCCGCCCACGCCCTCGATCTCGCGCCGCACCTCCTCGAGAGCCTCCGCATCTCGGGCGATTAAACCGATGGCGTAACCGGCGCGGCCGAAACGATGGGCGATGGCCCGTCCAACCCCGGCCGATGCGCCGGTAATCACGACAACTGGGCGTGACCGGCCCGGTACCTCACGCCCGCTCTCTTCGCTTTGCATCGGGACACCTCTTCACTGCGGCACGGCCGGATAGGCAATGGTCGAGAGTAACGCCATCCCGGGTTGGCGCGAATCCAGTCTGGTATGCTGGACGATGAGCGGCGCACTTGCTTCAATCAGGGAGGCGTAGCTCGTGTCGCGTGGGACGGGCGCCGGATCTGTCAAGTCGTTGAAGCGCAGATGCAACGTCCGCCGAGCTGGCACCTTCACCCGGTAGGGGCCGACCGGATCTCTGTTCTCAAAAAACAGAGTGATCTGAACGTCGGCGTCGTTCTCGCCAACGTTCAGGAAGCAAGCCGCTTCGTGAGACACGAGATCATGGGCGTCGCTTAGGCTGTCGCTTGGGATATAGCCTTCTGGGATCGCCCACAGTGTGCGTCCGATACTCTGCATTGTCATCGCTCCAGCTTGATCAACGCCAGCCCGGTCACTGGGTCGCGCTCCTTCTGAAGATGCGTGGGGCTTTCGGTTACGATCACCTCGAGGGTGGGACGCACCCAGCCCGATCCCAGATGGCCGGCGAGAGCCGTACCGTCGCGCCGGCCGACGACAAGATGAATGTGCACGGACGGTTCGCCCGAAGGCGAAACCGCGACATCACCGACAAGCGAGGCAACTTCTACCTGTTCGTCCACACGGTTCTCGAGGTAAGATTTACTTTCCCAATCGAAGTATTTCAGCATCAGACCGCTGAATGCTCCGATGCCGGTCACTTGCGCTGCAGAAAGCCGCTGCTCTGCCGCAAACGACTTGAGGCTTTCCATCGCCTCATCGCCGCTGTCGAGGACGACCGCAAAGGTTCGCTGCGGGCCGTCATTGAGACGCTTGTGCCTCATCCTCATCCTCCTAGTTCAATCTGATCTCTCCCAGTCGGGACAGGGTACGGATTCGGTCTGCCGTGCGGCATGCAATTGCCTGGATCGTGAGGGAAGGATTCGCGCCGCCCACGGTGGGAAAAACAGAGCCATCGCAGATCCACAGATTGGGGATGTCCCAGCTGCGGCAATCTGCGTTGACAACGCTGCTGTCCGGTCGATCGCCCATCCGGGCCGTTCCATTGAGGTGACAGGTGTCGTCTTCCTGGACCCAAATGTTTCTGGTGCCAATTGCGCCCAGAGCTCGGCTCATGAAGGCGATCGAATGATTGATCAGGCGCTTGTCATTGTCGCACCAGGAATAGGTCACGCGCGGAATTCTGAGCCCGTACTGATCTAGTTCGTCCGCCAGAGTGACGCGGTTGTTTTCTTGGGGCAGCATCTCGCCCACGATTTTCAAGCCGACAACGTGATTGTAGCGCTTCATCTCCTCGACCAGCCGTGCTCCCCACAGACCGTGCGCCGTTGCCTGTGTGTTGGCCCAGAGCTGCGGCAAAGGGCCTTGGCTCATGTAGGCGTAACCGCCAAAGAAGTCCTTCCCTTCGTCCTCGTAATTCCAGTGCTCGGTGATTGCGAGGGACGGAGGTCCCTTGTACGAGCGAACTTCTTCGTCCATCTCGCCCCACACGGCCTGGTTTGCCTGTGCCATGAGGTTCTTGCCAACAAGCCCGGTACTGTTTGCCAGGCCGTCAGGAAACTTGTTGTTTGCCGAATTCAGCAAGAGCCTCGGCGTTTCGATCGCATAGCCAGCCACCACCACGTTGCGTGCCTTTTGGAAGTGCCACTTGTTTTGACGGTGATAATGGACACCGGCGGCGAGGCCATTCGCGTCGGTCTCGATCCGGCCGACCATGGCGAGATCGCGAATCTCGGCGCCGGCAGACAGAGCGCGCGGAATCCAGGTCACAAGGGCACTTTGCTTAGCATTGGTCGAGCAACCGGTCACGCATAAGCCGCGATAGACGCAGGGATGCGCGAGACCACGCGGCGCAGAGAGGGTTGCAAGCGGTGTTTCCGTCCAGGCAATACCGAGGGCTTCACAGCCGCGCGCGAGCGCGCGGGCTGCAGCGTTGAGCGGATGGGGATAGGGATAGCGCGGACGCGGCGGCCCCCAAGGATAGCTGACAGGTCCGGATATTTTGAGGGCCTGCTCGACCTCCGTATAGTAAGCCCACATCTCGCGCCAATCGATGGGCCAGTCCGCACCGTATCCGAGTTTGGTCCTTGCTTTGAACCATTCCGGCCGGAACCGAAGCGACACCATTGCGAAATGCACCGTCGAGCCCCCAACGGCCTTGCCGCTATTATTGCTTCCGAGCTGCAGGGGATTGTCGCCATCGACGATACGATCATCGGTCCAATAAAGCTTGGTTTGCTCGGACTCGTCGGAGGCGAAATCCTCCAAAGGGCGAAAGTAGGGTCCGGCATCCAGGGCAACCACCGAGAAGCCGTATTCGGCCAGTTTGCAGGCGAGTGTCGCACCGCCGGCGCCCGTCCCGACGATCACGAAGTCGACCGTTTCGTGGTCGGCATATCCTTTCATGCTCACCCAGCCGCCGGGCCGGAAGACGTCGGGCGCGCGACCGTGCCGTGCGCGGGGAGTGTGCCGGGGATCATCGGACATTGCGATTGACCCTCAGAGCGTCAGCCTCGCGACCCGGCTTTGCTTCGGCCGCCTCCCACGGATCCCGATCGTTGAAATCGAGGCGCACGTAGCCGCGCGGACTGGCCGGTCCGCCCCAGCCAATCTCGCTCCAGGAGATCGGGTGTGCGTAATACGCCAGAACGATGTCGCGCAGAAGTCGGTGTTTGAAAAAGGTTCTCGACGGCATGCCCGCCCATTCGGGTGATTTCAATTCCCCAGCTTCGCAGAAGCGCAGCAAAGCGTCTTGCTCGGGGTCATCGATTTCCGTGAAGCGATTCACGTAGCGGGCCCGCGCCTCCGCATCGAGAGCTTTCAGCCCGGTTCGCCAAGCTTCGTCGTCGCGTGGCAGACCGGCGGTTCGATAACCGTCCATGACACCATCGTCGAGCTTTCGGTCAAGCAGCGCAGCAACGGGAATGGGCGATCTTGATGAAGGTTGCGGTACGACGCGGTCGGCGACAGCGGCGAGGATTTCGAATTCTTCCCTGGTGAAAAAGCGCGGCTCGTCAGCTACCCTCAGGCGAGCTGCCACCACCTCCCGGGTCTTGTCATTCCAGGACGGGCTCCGCCATTTCGCAAGGACGTCGTAGCCAGGGTAAGACTCCCCAGCGCGGCGCTCCGCCTTCCTATCAAGCATCCCGCGCCTCTCTCATCAGTTCGAGCGCCGCGAGCCCCGCCAGTGCAAGGCCTGAAAAACTGGGGGGCGCCGGCAAGGGCGGTCCATTGAGAATGTTCTGGCTCCAGTTGCGCCAGCCTCCCATATTTCGTGAGATCCCATACGCGTGGAAGCCAACGCCGATAAAACCCATTGCGGCAAGCAATCGCATCCACCATCGCGCGAGGCCGCGCGTCCGCCCTCCGCCGTTCAACACGGCACCGGCGAGCAAACCGGCCCCGATGGGTGGGATAGTGACGGGAACGGCCATGAAGGGGTTGTGAAAGGCACCGCGAAAATGGAGCAGACCTGCTTCTCCCGTGGTGCCGAGCAGGCCCAGCGCAGTCACGGTAGCGACCGTCTCGCCCGCCGGAAAGTTGAACACCCGGTGAGGTCGTTGACGTCCATTGGCGCGCAACCGTTCCGAGCAAAAGCCCAACAGCCCGGAAAGCAGAATAGCCATAGGAGCTCCAAGGGGGGCGCCGTAGAAGGCGTTTTGCCAGCTAAACCCGCCCACCTTCTTCGTCACGTTGTGGATGTGAAAGCCGGTTCCGAGCAGGCCAGTGGCAGCTGCCAACAGATACGATGTATCGCGTGCTCTATGCGCGGCCGGACGCATGTCAGCCGTGCCGTGCAGGCTCATGGCCAGTGTCAGCCCGGCAACGACGAGCGGAGTGAACATCGCCTTGTTCTTGAACGACCCCCGGTAATGCTCAACGGCACTGTCTGCAAGCACCGATGCAGCCAGCGTACCCGCCGCTCGATTCAACCGCCGCGCCGCCATGACGGTCTCTGTCTCGCCCCATCTCAGACGCGAGGCCGGACGAGTCAACGAAGATTGCACCCGTGCGCGCTCTGGTTCGCTTCGCGCGACGTGGGGGACACGGCGCGCTCTCTCGATTTCGGCTCGGTTAGATCGCATAGCGTGCAGCGTCCGCTTCCTTGAATATCAAACCATTCCCTGGTCGCGCCAGGTCGGGCTCGATCGCCCCATCACGTGGCGTCGGCGCGCCCTCGAAGAGCATGTGCTCGATGCGAACGTGGTCGTGAAACCATTCCAGGTGCCGCAGCCGCGGCGCCGCGCAGGCGGCGTGAAGATGCAGAGCGGGTGCGCAATGACCTGACAGGTCGATGTGGTGCGCCTCGCAAAGCGAGGCTATCTGCAGGAAGCCCGTCACGCCGCCACACCGTGTAATATCCGCTTGCTGCACGTCGACGGCGCCGGATTCGAGCATCTCGCGCACATAGTCGGTCGTATAGGCATACTCGCCTGCAGCGACCTCCATGCCCGCCGGGGCACGGGCGCGAACCGCGCGCAGACCTTGGAGATTGTCCGAGGACACCGGCTCCTCGATCCATTTGACGCCGTGCCGCCCGAATACGTCCGCAAGCTGAAGCGCCTGCTGCACCGAATAGGCGCCGTTTGCATCGACGAAGAGATTGGCGCGCTCGCCAATCGCACGGCATGCGACCTGCACGCGGTGCGGATCGAGGTCCGGCTCGGAGCCCACTTTCATCTTGACGTCCTTGCACCCATCATCGGCAACCCACCTGCCGAGCTGCTGGGCCAGCTCGCCGTCGGAGTAGGTCGTGAAGCCTCCGCTTCCATAGATCGGGACAGTCGTACGGTAGCTTCCGAGTAGCTGAACCAATGGCACATCCAAGAGCCGCGCCTTCAAATCGTAAAGAGCTGCATCGACGGCAGAGAGCGCATTCGCCGCCAGACCTTCGCGACCCAGGTTGCGGACCGCGCGCTGCATCGCCCTCCAGACGGCCTGAGGTGCCAGGGCATCCTTCCCGCGGACGACCGAGGCGAGCTTGCCTGCGATCAGCGCGGCAATGCTGCGATCAGAATACGTGTAGCCGATCCCTGACTTGGCGCCGGCGGCGATTTCTACCAGGACCAGAGTCGTGGAATTCCAACTCATGGTCCCGTCCGCCTCGGGCCGGTCGGTTGGAACTTGGAAGGCGCGCGCTTTCATTGCATCGATGGAGAACTCGGCCATCATCCCTTCCCGGGTAGCACGGTTGTCAGCAACTCCTTGGCGCTGTTCTTCAGAACGCTCCCAAGCTCCGGCTCGGAAGGAATCATGCTGATGAAGTTTTTGGCGTCCTTCAGGGTGATGTGGGGCGGCAGGGGCGGCACGTTTGGATCCGTATACGCCTCAAGCACGACAGGACGATCCGCCGTTAGCGCTTCATCCCAGGCGGCACCCAGGCGTTCCGGATCGTCGACAAAGATGCCTTTGAGGCCGATCAGCTCGGCGTAGCGGTGATACGGAAAGTCCGGGATGCTCTGGGTCGATAGCGTCTTTCCTGCCCCGAGCTGAATCCGCTCCTCCCACGTGACTTGATTGAGATCGCGGTTGTTGAGAACAAGGACGATCAGGTGTGGATTTGACCACGTCTGCCAATATTTCGAGATCGTGATCAGGACGTTAAGTCCATTCATTTGCATGGCGCCGTCGCCCATGCACGCGATCACCGTCCTGTCCGGATAAGCCATCTTGCCCGCCAAGGCATAGGGTGTTCCGGCACCGAGAGAAGCCAGACCTCCGGAAAGCGAAGCTTTCATGCCCCGGCGCATTTTCAGATCGCGGGCATACCAATTTGCGACCGATCCCGAATCCGCGGTTATGATTGCGTTCTCAGGCAGGCGGGGCGAGAGTTCCCAGAATACGCGCTGCGGATTGAGAGGCTCTGCTGCATCCATGGCACGCTCCTCGAGCGTCTGCCACCATTCCTGCACGCCCTCCTCAATGCCCCGTCGCCACGACGAATTTTGCTGCTTCTGCTGAAGATGTGGCAGCAGTGCCTGTAAGGCTGTAGAGCTGTCTCCAACGATGTTGATCTCCATCGGATAGCGCAGGCTCAACCGGGCGCCGTCGATATCAATCTGAACGCCGCGCGCCGACCCGGGCTTCGGCAGGAACTCGCTGTAAGGAAACGCCGAGCCGACCATCAGAAAGGTGTCACAGTTCTTCATGAGGTCCCAGCTGGGCTTTGTGCCGAGCAGTCCGATAGAGCCCGTTACAAAGGGGAGATCGTCTGGGAGGACCGCTTTTCCAAGCAGGGCTTTGGCCACCCCCGCCTGGAGACGCTCGGCAACCGCGATGACTTCATCGGTGGCATCCAGTGCCCCCGCGCCAACCAGCATCGCAACTTTACTACCGTTGTTCAGTATCTCGGCGGCCGCGCGTACCCGATCGTCTTGCGGCTGCTTTGCCGGCTCGGCATAGCCGATGCCGGTGTGGGTCGCACCATGTGCGAGAGGCGGATCCTGGTAGTCCAACTCTTGCACGTCCTTGGGCAGGATCACGCAGGTGACGGCGCGCTTGTTGTCTGCAATGCGTACGGCCCGATCGATCAAGTGACGCACCTGCTCAGGCACGCTTGCCTGCGCGACGTATTCGGCGACGTCCTGAAACAGGACTTGCAAATCGACTTCCTGCTGATAGCTCGCCCCGATTGCACTCCTTGCCTGCTGGCCGACGAGCGCAACCACCGGGACGTGGTCCATCTTGGCGTCGTACAGTCCGTTGAGAAGGTGAATTGCGCCAGGCCCAGAAGTCGCACAGCAAAGGCCCACCTGCCCCGTGAACTTCGCGTGAGCGGAAGCCATGAAGGCCGCCATCTCTTCGTGCCGGACCTGCACGTACTCGATCTTGTCTTTCGCGCGTTCGAGCGCGACATCTAGTCCTCCGACGCCGTCACCTGGGTACCCATACACCCGGCTCAAACCCCATTCCGAGAGCCGATGCCAAACAAATTCGCTGACGTTCATTGGATTTTCTCACGGGCGTCGCGCGTTACGCTGGAGCAACGATCAGACAATCAGAACGTTTCAGAACTTGCCTGCTCGTGCCCTGGATGTTCGTACGCTCCCGTACGCATCAGCTTTGTTCATCGATGCTCGCATCACCGGGCAAACATTGCGGGCTCGTTCTGGTGAACCGCAATGTTCGCCGCAGGTGCGACAACCTACTTTGAGTTGGCGTCATTGTTCGAAGAACTGGGGCCGGTGGTGCCCTGAGATTTATTTGCTGAGCCAGATCCAGTGGTGGTCGTGTTCATTGCTTCGAACACCGACATGCCATGAGGACCGATCGTCATCACCATGGGGTTGCCATCCTTCGTCTTGGCCTGAACGACGAAGGATTCGGCCACGACTTTGATGTCGGTGAAGCCTGCCTTCTTAAGATCATCCTGAATTTTCTGTGCTGCCGTAGTCTGACCGGAGGTGGCGGCAGACTGAGAGGTACCCGTAGAGCCAGTTCCACTTTGCGCGAGTGCCGGGCCGGAAACGGTTGCGGCGAGCAAAAGGGCCGCCAAGAGCGTGGTCTTCATCGTTGTCTCCTTCAGTTTTGTTGGACGGAATATCATCACAGCGCCGGAAGGCTTCGGACGTTCCGACCCGAAAAGTTGGAGTGATGCGATGTCGGTACGAGACCGAACGAAGGCACACGAAGTTCTTTGGGAAGAGCTGGATATTAAGGCCTTGCGGAAAGCAATTCAGAAGCAGCCAACGCTGCGGAATCCAACTCTTCCTCTCCAAAGCTAAGTCGGCCTGCGTGGCTAAATATTTCGTAGCCATCATCGCGCGCGACCCCGACGAGCGTTACGCCGGCACGCTCAGCGGTCTCGATCGCCAGCGAAGTCGGCGCGGACACGGCGATGAGCAACGGCACGCCCATTCGGGCCGTCTTCTGGACCAGTTCGACGGAGACCCGACTGGTTATGAGGACAGCCCCCCGGGACGTTTCGAGGCCGGCTCTGGCCGCCGCACCAGCGACTTTGTCCAGTGCATTGTGGCGTCCGACATCCTCCCTTACCAATCGGATGTCATGGCCGTCCCAGAAGGCCGCAGCGTGCATCGCGCCCGTCGCCTGGTTATGATGTTGGAGCGGTCGCAAGGAGCGCATCGCCTCCAGAAGGTCGAAGGGGCGAAACCCGCCCTCGCTGACTACGCGCGTCGGCCGCGGGCAAGCCTGTTCCAGGCTTTCAATTCCGCACAGGCCGCAGCCGACCGGCCCGACCATCGCCCTCCGCCTGTTGGCGAGGAGGTCACCATGGGAATCGTCGAGCCAGATCCGCACTTCGCAACCGAGCTCGAGCTCGACAACTTCGATGCTGATGATGTCCCCGCCATGCTCCACAATGCCCTCGCTCAAGCTGAAGCCTACGCCGAAATCCACGAGGTCAACGGGAGAGGCCATCATCACCGCGTAAGTCGAGCCGTTGTACGTGAGCGCTATCGGCCGTTCCTCTGCGACCTTGCGTGAGGATGGAATCGGGCTACGCCCGCGCCACACCAGCTCTGGTTTGTCGCGCGTACAACGATCCTGCATATCCCGCTCCGAGGTTGGCTTCTGGCAACCTCAGCCATCGAACCGCGTTCCCTGGCCATCATCCATTGTCGGGCCCCGCTCCCGCTGTTCAACATCGCGCGATCAAAACCATTCCCTTGGTACGGCACCGCGCACAGATTTCCTGAGTGGAGAATGCGTGTGTCGCCCGTCCGTCGATGGTCTTGCAGGTGCTGGGTTTTTTCACGCGCTTGCCGCTCAAGCCGCCGTCCCGCCGAGAAGCGGCTGCTCAGGAACCCGCGCGGGGAACATACGTTGCCGACGCACAGGCTGGCCGGTTCCCGAAGAGAAGCAAGATCATGGCACGACCCAACGAAGCTGGTGACCACACTCCAGACACGGTTGAATACGACGGCCCAGCTGGCGGATGGGGGTCCCTGAAAGGAATAGCGCGGATCTTCAGCAAGGAGTGGGATTCGCCCGCGGCCTTGAACACCCTTCGTCGGCAGAACAAGCCGAAAGGCTTCATGTGCGTTTCCTGCTCATGGGCCAAACCTGCGGATTATCATGCCTTCGAATTCTGCGAGAACGGCGCCAAGGCGACCCTTTGGGAGCTGACGTCGCGCCGCTGTACGCCGGACTTCTTTGCCGAGCATACCGTGACCGAGTTGCTGTCATGGAGCGATTATGACCTCGAGCAGCAGGGACGCCTGACACATCCACTGCGTTACGACAGTACCACTGATAAGTACGTTCCCTGCTCCTGGGACGAGGCATTTCATGCCATCGGATCGCAATTGAGGGCGCTCGATCCGAAATCGGTCGTATTCTATTCATCGGGCCGCGCAAGCCTCGAAACCTCCTACCTCTATGCCCTGTTCGCGCGGGCTTATGGCACCAACAACCTGCCAGACAGCTCCAACATGTGCCACGAAACGACCTCAGTCGCTCTCAAGAAGCTGATCGGGGCGGGCGTTGGGACCGTGGTCTTCGACGACCTCAGCAACTGCGATGCGATGTTCTTCTTCGGGCAAAATACCGGGTCGAACAGTCCACGCTTCCTTCATCCCCTACAGGACGCTGCCAAGCGCGGCGTCCAGATCATTACGTTCAACCCCGTCCGCGAAAAGGGTCTCGAAGTCTTCATCAATCCGCAGAATCCGACAGAGATGCTGACGGGCAAGGCCACACAAATCAGCAGCCAGTACCATCAAGTGAAGGTGGGGGGCGACATCGCGGTCATTGTCGGAATCTGCAAGCACGTCTTCGCGGCGGACGACGCGGCCAAGCAGCAGGGCAAACGTGTGATCGACGCTCCCTTCGTCGGGCAGCACACACATGGCTTCGAAGAGTTCGAAGCCAGGGTCCGGGCGACGTCCTGGGACGAGATCGAGATCGCATCCGGTCTGAGCCGTTCAGTTATCGAGGGCGCCGCGCAGGTCTACGTCGAGGCTGATCGCGTGATCGGGATCTACGGCATGGGCCTGACCCAGCACGTACACGGCTTCCAAAACGTGGCGATGCTCGTCAACATGCTGCTTCTAAAGGGAAACATCGGGAGAGACGGCACCGGCATCTCGCCCGTGCGTGGACACTCGAATGTCCAGGGTCAGCGCACCGTGGGCATCTCGGAAAAGCCCGAACTGGTTCCGCTCGACAAATACGCCAAGCAGTTCGGGTTCGAACCGCCGCGCGAGAAGGGCATCAACACCGTTGAGACATGCGAGGGCGTTCTCGCCGGCAAGGTCAAAGCGTTCGTCGGCCTCGGCGGAAATTTTGTCCGCGCCATTCCGGAGCGATCGAAGATGGAAGCGGCCTGGCGCGGGCTGGAGCTGACGGTCCAGATTGCCACCAAGCTCAACCGCAGCCACCTGGTGCATGGCAAGGCCGCCTATCTGCTGCCGTGCCTTGGTCGAACCGAAGAAGATGTGCAGGCAAGCGGCCAGCAGGCGGTTACCATGGAGGATACGTTCAGCTGCATCCAGGGTTCGATCGGGTTGCGCAAGCCCGCCAGCGAGCACTTGAGATCCGAGGTGGCGATCGTCGCAGGTCTGGCCAAGGCAACCCTGCCCCCCAATCCCAAACTGAAATGGGATGAATGGGTCGGCAACTACGATCTCATCCGTAACGAGATCGCCGAGACCTATCCGGACGAATTCCACGACTTCAATGCGCGGATGTTCACGCCGGGCGGGTTCTATCGTGGCAATTCAGCCCGCGAACGGATTTGGAAGACCGAGAGCGGCAAGGCAGAGTTTACAGCGCCCGAAACCCTCACCTCGACCGGCTTTTCCGATGCGCCCGGCCGCTTCCGGCTGCTGACCATGCGCAGCAACGACCAGTTCAATACGACGATTTACGGCTACAGCGATCGGATGCGAGGCATTGAGGGTACACGGGACGTATTGCTGATGAATCCCGACGAAATCGCACGCGCCGGACTTCAGGAGGGCCAAATGGTTTCCCTCGTCAGCGACGCGGAGGATGGCATCCTGCGCGAGGTGGGTCCTCTTAAGGTGACCCCGTTCAAACTGCCGGATGGCTGCGTCGGGGCCTACTATCCGGAAATGAATCCCCTGATCCCGCTGTCGCACCACGACATTTATTCGAAGACGCCGGCCGCTAAATCAGTGCCGGTCCGAATCCGCGCGTGAGCGATGGCGCGGAAGGGGGCCAATGAATGCAGCTTTTCCGTCCCGGCGCGAACACGATTGCGACGGTGATGATCGCGGCAATTGGAGCAGCGCCGGTGCTTGCAGTTGGGTTGTCCTATGAGGTGATGCGATCCCCTTACGTGACCAACCAGAACATCACGCGGAATCAGCCGGTGCCGTTCAGTCACGAGCATCACGTTTCCGGTCTCGGCCTGGACTGCCGCTATTGCCACACCTCGGTGGAGAAGGCGCGCTTTGCCGGTATCCCGCCGACAGAGACCTGCATGACCTGCCATTCGCAGATATGGACGAATGCGCAGATGCTGGCGCCGGTGCGCGAGAGTCTTGCCAAGAACCAGCCGATTGCCTGGGAACGCGTCCACCGGCTTCCCGACTATGTCTATTTCGACCATTCCGTCCATGTCGCCAAAGGCGTCGGATGCACGACCTGTCATGGCGACGTCGGACGGATGCGGCTGATGCGTCAGGCCGCGCCGCTGACAATGCAATGGTGTCTCGATTGCCACCGGTCTCCTGAACCTTACCTGCGTCCTCACGAGGCGGTTTTCGATCCGAACTGGCAGACGCCGAAGAACCAGGCCGAGGTCGGGCCCAAGCTTGCCGCAGGCTATCACATCAACACGGGTCATTTGACGGACTGCACGATATGCCACCGCTGAAGGAATTGCCGACGCGACCAAATCCTGCCGGGCGCAGCAAGCTCAATCGCCGTCAGGCGCTCAGTTTGCTGGCGACCGGCATGGCGGGTGGGCTCGCGGCTTGTAGCAAGCCCGACGAGCAGATCCTGCCCTACGTCAGGATGCCGGAGCGAATCATTCCCGGCGAACCGCTGAAATTTGCGACGACGCTCGCGTTGGCGGGGATCGGTCGCGGCGTAATCGTGACTTCGATTGATGGAAGGCCGATCAAGCTGGAGGGGAACCCGCGTCATCCGGGCAGCCTGGGTGCCACCGACGTTTTCGCTGAAGCAGCCGTACTTTCGCTATACGATCCCGACCGCTCGCGCACGATCCTGCACGATGGCGCGATTGCGCCGCGCGAAGGATTGAACGGAGCGCTGGTGACCGAACTTTCCGACGCTCACAGCAGCCAGGGTAAAGGCCTGCGCTTGTTGACCGGGCGCACCACCTCCCCGACTTTGCTGCGCCAGATCGACGAACTGCTTCAGGCGTTCCCGGCCGCATCGTGGCACGCGTACGATCCAACGGATGACGAGAACGCGCGCCAAGGTGCACAGCTCGCCTATGGCCGGCCTGTGCACAGCATTGCCGATTTCGCAAGGGCCCGGGTGATCGTCGCGCTCGATGCCGATCCGCTCGGGCATGGCCCCGATCAAATACGCATTGGCCGTGGTTACGCAACCGGCCGCGGCGACGCGAATGCCTTTTCGCGTCTCTATTGTCTTGAGAGCGCACTCACTCTCACGGGAGCAAAAGCGGACGAGCGTCTGGCGCTTCGTCCCGAGGCGATCGAGCGGTTTGCAGCGAGCCTCGCGCGGGAACTCGGCGCGAGTGCAAGCGTCACCGAACTTGCCGAGCGCGAGCGTCTGCTCCTTCGGAAGATCACGGCCGACTTGAACTCCCACAAGGGCGAGGCGCTCGTCATCGCCGGCCCGGCAATGTCCAGGGAAGTCCACACATTGGTGCATTGGATCAATGCCCAGCTCGATGCGCCCGCTCGGCTCGTCGGTCCCATTGATCGCACGCCATCCGGCAAGCAGGCGGGAACGCTTGAACAGCTCGCTGGCGATCTGGACTCCGGTCGCGTGCGTCAGCTGGTCATGATCGGCGTCAATCCCGCTTATGACGCACCATCCGATTTGCACTTCGGGGCCCGCGCACAGAAAGCGGCCTTTCGCCTTCATATGGGCGAGTACGCGGACGAAACCGCGGCTATCGCCAACTGGCATGTCCCGCAAAGACATCGTCTCGAAACGTGGTCGGATCTACGGGCCGGCGACGGGACGGCCAGCATCATACAGCCTCTGATCAAACCGCTGTACGAGAGCTTCAGCGAGCACGAGCTTCTCGCCTGGCTGAGCGGCGCAGAAGACGCGGGCGCTTACGAATTGGTGCGGCAGACCTGGCGGAGCGCGGCCGCTGCGGATTTCGAGGCATGGTGGCAGCGCGTGCTGCACGAAGGGATCATTGCAGGAACTGGCGCCACTGCTGTTTCGACGGCTGCTCCGCTTCTGCCGGCGCTCGCGGACGTCGAACCTCACGATCTGCGTGATGACGAGATCAGCCTGGTTCTGCGTGCTGATCCTTGCCTCTGGGATGGCTCATACGCCAATAACGCCTGGCTCCAGGAGTGTCCGAAACCGCTCAGCAAGCAGGTCTGGGGCAATGCGCTCGCGCTGCATCCGGATGAGGCAACCCGCCTCGGTCTCACGTCCGGCGACGTCGTCACAGTCGCCGCGAACGGCCGATCGATCGAGCTACCCGTTCTGACTGAACCCGGGATGGCCATGGGCGTCGGCGCGCTCACGCTCGGCGGGGGGCGGCAGAAGGCCGGCGCGATCGGCAATGGCGTCGGTGCCAACGCCTATACACTCCGGACATCCAGGAACCGATGGCACCTTCCGCAGGTCTCGATCCAGCCGACTGGGCGCCGCGAGCCGGTC
Source organism: Bradyrhizobium sp. BWC-3-1 (assembly GCF_032917965.1). Lineage (NCBI taxonomy): Bacteria > Pseudomonadati > Pseudomonadota > Alphaproteobacteria > Hyphomicrobiales > Nitrobacteraceae > Bradyrhizobium > Bradyrhizobium sp. BWC-3-1. Next base: position 3,690,165 of record NZ_CP136625.1, on the reverse strand, counting down.
CTTACGACTCAGAACATCGTCCGGTCGCCGGAAGACGTGCGCGAACTCTATCCGCTGTATCGGCTCGGCCAGCCGCTGCCAGGGCCAGTCCACCCGGATCCACCCAGCCTGATGCCGCCCAGCGTGAAGCCCGGCGAGGGGCATGCCTGGGCGATGGTGATCGATACCTCGGTCTGCATCGGCTGCAATGCCTGCGTGGTCTCCTGCCAAGCCGAGAACAACGTCCCTGTGGTGGGTCCCGAGCAGGTTGCGATGGGGCGCGATATGCACTGGATGCGCGTCGATGGCTACGATCATGGCTCGGCGAACGGTCCGCAGATCGGCTTTCAACCCGTGCCCTGCATGCATTGCGAGCACGCCCCGTGCGAGCCTGTCTGTCCTGTCGCCGCATCCGTTCACGACAGTGAGGGCCTCAACGCGCAGGTCTATAATCGCTGCATCGGCACCCGCTTCTGCGAGGCGAACTGCCCTTACAAGGTTCGTCGCTTCAACTTCTTCGGTTATGCCGACGGCGAGGAATACGGCAATCTCGGCGCGGAATCCTATCGCGGCCAGAAGAACCCGGAGGTGACCGTACGCGCCCGCGGCGTGATGGAAAAATGCACCTACTGTGTCCAGCGCATCAGCGGCGCGCGTCGCGCCTCGGAACGCGAGAACCGGCCGCTCGGTCCACACGAGGTGCAGACAGCCTGTCAGAACGCGTGCCCGACCCGCGCCATCAGCTTCGGAGACCTGAACCAGGCTGACGCAGAGATCAACCACAGGAAAGCCGACCCGCGCCACTATGCCTTGCTCGGCCACCTCGGCACGCGGCCGCGCACCACCTATCTTGCCGATGTGCGCAATCCCGCACCTTCGGAGCCGGAGGGGCGGACATGAGCGAAGTTCTCCTTCCCCAGCATCCCCCGGCGCACCGCTGGATCTCGGCCGCGCGGGCAGGAGACGCCGCAGTTACCCAGGCCGTGGCAGATCCGCTCTTCACCGGGTTCGGCAAAACATGGTGGCTGGCCCTGCTTATCACCCTGCCGTTCGTGCTCTGGCTGTTCGTTGCAATCGCGTGGCTGTTCTACGAGGGCATCGGCATCTGGGGCATCAACTCCACGGTCGTCTGGGGAGTCGCCATCGCCAACTACGTCTGGTGGATCGGCATCGGTAATGCCGGCACGCTGATTTCGGCGATGCTGCTGCTGACACGGCAAAGATGGCGCGCCTCGATCAATCGCTTCGCGGAAGCGATGACGCTGTTTGCGGTTGCGATCGCCGGGCTGATGCCCATCGTTCACCTTGGTCGACCAATCTACGCCTATTGGCTCGCGCCATATCCGAACACCATGGCGCTTTGGCCGCAATGGCGCAGTGCCCTGGTGTGGGACTTCTGGGCCATCGTCAGCTACCTGCTGTTCTCCATTCTGTTCTGGTATGTCAGCCTGATCCCCGACCTTGCGACCATGCGCGACCGCACGCCCCGCCGTGCCGGCCAACTGCTCTACGGCGCATTTGCGCTGGGATGGCGCGGGTCGTCGCGCGAGTGGTCGCGGTTGCAGACACTGCATACCACGATGGCCGCCCTCGGCGTGCCTTTGGTCTGCTCGGTGCACTCGATCGTCGGTCTCGACTTCGCGGCGAGCCTGATGCCCGGTTGGCAGGAGAGCATCTTCCCACCCTACTTCGTCATCGGCGCAATGTACTCCGGATTCGCGATGGTCGTGGTGCTGGCGGCGGCGATCCGCTGGGGCCTCAGCCTTCAGGCTATTATCACCCGCCGCCACTTCGAGGTGATGGCCCGCATCCTGCTGATGGCCTCCATCGTCATGTTCTATTCTTATGCGACGGAGTGGTTCATGGGCTGGTACGGCGGTGAGCATGCCGACCGTGAGGTGGTTCGCTTCGAGTTCACTGGCACCTACGCGCCGCTGTACTGGGCCTTGCTGGCCTGCAACTGCCTCATCCCGCAGTTGCTATGGTGGCCCTTCGCCCGACGGTCGCTCTTCATTCTGATTCCTGTTGCTATCGCGATCAACATAGGCATGTGGCTCGAGCGCATCCTCATCGTCTGGAACACGCTTTCGCACGGTTACATGCCATCCCTGTGGCGGACGTTTCACTTCACGTTCTGGGACTGGAGCTTTCTTGTCGCGCCGCTCGGCCTTTTCGCCTTTCTGTTCCTGATCTTCATGAGGCTCGTCCCAAGCATATCAATGTTCGACGTGCGCGAGCTCGCCCATCAGGAGGCCGCGGCATGACGGCCAAGCTTGTGGCGGAATTCCTGGACGGTGAAGCGCTGAAGGCGGCCCTGCAGCGCGTGCGTACGGCGGGACACGCCGCACTGGAAGCATTCGCGCCGTATCCGATCGAGGGGCTCGCCGAACAGCTTGGGCAGGGCCGATCCGCAATTCGCGGTGCGATGCTCGCCGGCGGCCTCGGAGCTGCAGCATTCGCCTTCGCGCTGCAATGGTACAGCGCCGTGATCGACTATCCCATCAACAGCGGCGGCCGGCCACTGAACTCCTGGCAGGTGTTCCTGCTGGTGCCGTTTGAGGTCGGTGTCCTCGCGGCGGCGCTCGCCGGCGTCATCACCTTTCTTTGGTCGTGCCGCCTGCCTCGTCTCCACGATGCAATGTTCGAGATTCCGGGCTTCGAACGCGCAACGCAGGATCGCTACTTCCTGCTGGCCGCTTCTGACGGCGACCCGAACGAGCTGAGGACAGTCCTCCGCGACGCTGGCGCCGTCTCGGTCACGGAGCTGAGCACGCCATGACCGCCCGCGCGCTGCCATGGCTGTTGTTGTTGTCATCGGTGCTCGCCGGCTGTGGCGATCATTCCATGTCTCAGCAAAATCGCTACGGGACGTTCTCGAAGGCTGGGCTGTTCAAGGATGGCACCGAAGCCCAGGCCTTACCGCCAGGGGTCGTTGCACAGGGTGATCTCGACCGTCTGCAGCAGATCACCAAGCCGCCCGCGGTTGACATGGCGCTGCTGGCTCGCGGCCGCGAGCGCTACGACATCTATTGCTCCCCGTGTCACGGGTTCTCCGGCCACGGCGATGGCATGATCGTGCAGCGTGGCTTTCCCGCACCCGCGTCCTACCATTCCGCGCGCCTCCGCTCGGCCGATGCTCAACACTTCTTCGACGTGATCACTCATGGCTACGGCGCGATGTATTCCTACGCCGCGCGCGTCGAGCCGCGCGATCGCTGGGCCATCATCGCCTATATCCGCGCGCTGCAGCAGTCGCAACACGCCGACGTCGCCGACGTCCCGGAGCTGAGGAGCAAGCTGCCGTGACCGCCGTGCTCCGCCGCCCTGCCCTCAGAGCAATTTGGACGCCGCGAATTGCAGCGGCCCTCGTGGTGATCTTGCTCGCTTCTGGCCTCGTGCTCGCGGCTGGGAGACTCGGCCCCTATCCGAGCCTGCTCCAGGGCTGGCTCTTGGGATTTGCGATCTGGAGCTGCGCCCCCATCGGCAGCATGACGCTGCTGCTGATTCATCGCTTGACCGGCGGCCGCTGGGGCTTTGCGGCCGGACCGGTGCTGCGACCCCTCGCGGTCATGGTGCCCATCGTCGCCATCACCTTCATCCCCGTTCTCGCCGGACTGACTGACATCTACCCCTGGGCCGCGGATGCCAGCCAGATCAAGCCCGACATTGCGCGCTGGTATCTCGGCCAGCCGTGGTTTGTCCTGCGTGCCGTGATCGCATTGATCGGATGGTCCGTGCTCGGAGTGACTTTCGGTCTTGGACTAGGTGGACGGCTACTGGCCGCGCTCGGACTTGCGTTCTTCGGGCTTACCATCAGCATGGTTGCGGTCGATTGGTTCCTCTCCGTCGAACCCCATTACGTTTCCACCGCCTTCGCCTCCATGATTGCAATACAGCAGCTGCTCGCCGCGCTGGCCGTTGTCGCCGTGCTTGCAACGTCGAACGTCGATGGCAAAGCGCTGAGCGATATCGGCAGCCTTTTGATCGCAACGCTGCTGGGCGTCGTCTACCTCGAATACATGACATATGTGGTGGCCTGGTATGGCGATCTACCTCACAAGGCCGAGTGGTTCCTGAAGCGCAGCACGGACGTATGGACGAACATTCTGCTCGTGGCATTCGTCACCGGAGCCGTGCTTCCGCTTGCGATGTTGCTGTTGGAGGACGTGCGCCGCAGCCCTGCAGGCTTGCGCGTCGTCGGCCTCTTGCTGTGCTTCGGCACCGTCACGCACTTCGCCTGGCTGCTGGTGCCGGCATTTTCGCCGCAAGCTCCTGTTGCGCTCACAGCTCTCGGCGCACTCCTCACCTTGATGGTTGCTTCGGTCCTCTTTGGGCAGGGCATCGCATCCGCGGAGGTGTGCCATGCCGAATGAGGAGATGGGCAGCCGCGCGCTGCCACAACCAGCCGACATTCACAACGGCGCCGTTCTCGCCATCGTCGGCGGCTTCTTGCTCTTCGCCGGCGCCGCGATTGGGGGAATTCTGCTGTTCCTGCATAGCGAGGCGCCGGGCGCATTCACGCCCCGCGCAGAACACCGGTTTCCCTCGCCCGAGCTCCAGACCTTGCCGGAGGAGGACCTGACCCGGTTCGAGGCCGCCCAGCGCGCGAGGCTCACCACTTATGCCTGGGTCGATCGCGACCACAACATCGCCCGCATCCCGATCGATCAGGCGATGCAGCTGGTCGCAGGACGGGGTCAGCACACCTACGACGCCCTTCGACCCGCACCCGCCCCTCCGCCAGGTGCGAGTGGAGGCAATCCATGAGGCGGTCCATCTTCATCATGGCCCTTGCGCTCTGGCCGGGGCTCGCGCATGCCGGTTTGACGGAGGAGCAGATCGGGCGCATCGGGTTCGATCCTCCTCAGGGCGCCCGCGTTCCGTTATCCCTGCAGTTTAGGGCCGTCGGCGGTTACATCGTCACCCTTCGCGATGCGATCGACGGACGTCCGACCCTGCTCCTTCCAGCGGACTTCACCTGCAAGCAGATTTGCGGGCCGGCGCTGACGATCGCAAGCTCGGCGCTGCAGCAGACCGGGTTTATCGCAGGACGCGACTACAGCCTCGTCGTTGTCGGCATCGATCCGCGCGACACCATTGACGACGCCCGCCGCTTTACCCAAGGCCAGATCGGGGGCACGGGAACATCGGTCCTGACAGGATCGCAGGAGACTGTTGCCGCGCTGCTCGGTGCAATCGGATACCATACCGAAACCGACGACAAGCATGATGCGATTGCGCATCCGGCAGCCTTCGTCACGCTCGCGCCCGACGGACGGGTCGTCCGCGCGCTGTCCAGCCTCGCGCTGCAGCCCGTAGATATTCGCCTCGCTCTGTTGGAAGCCGGTGACGGTCGGATCGGCGGACTTTCCGGCCGCGTCGCGCTGCTCTGCTACGGATTTGACGCGGTGCACGGCATCTACACCCGCAGGATCACCGTCATTCTGCAGATTGTCGGGGCCTCCACGGTTGCCATCATGGCCGCCTTCATCGGACTGATGCTGGTCCGCAGCAGAGGTCGCGGAGCGTCGGCATGAACTCGCTGTTCAGGCTGCCGGAAGCGAGCACGCACGCCGTCACGGTGGACCACATCTTCTATCTGTTGCTCGTCCTGTCCGGTGCGACCGTGGTCCTCGTGTTCGGCCTCATCCTGCTGTTTGCTGTCCGATACCGCCGCGGATCAGCTGCCAAGCGCGGCCCGATGCCTGAGATTCTCAGCCGCGAGTTCGAAATCGGTTGGACGGTCGCGACGTTGCTGACCTTTGCCTTCCTGTTCTGGTGGGCATCGTCTGCAGACCTCAGCAGCCTTGCCGCGCCATCGGGCGCGCTGGAAATTCACGTCGTCGCCAAGCAGTGGATGTGGAAGACGCAGCATTCAAACGGCGCGCGTGAGATCAATGCCCTGCACGTGCCGCTGGATAAACCAGTCCATCTCCTGATGAGCTCGCAGGACGTGATCCATTCCTTCTTCGTCCCCGCGTTCCGGGTCAAGAAGGACGTGCTGCCCGGACGGGACACCGATCTCTGGTTCCAGGCCAGCAAAACCGGCACCTTTCCACTGCTCTGCGCTGAATATTGCGGCACCAACCATTCCATGATGCGCGGCAAGATCGTGGTCATGCGGCAGGATGACTATGCCAAATGGCTGGTGCAGCAGCCGGAGGGCGACGACCTTGCTCATGAGGGCGCCAGGCTGTTCGTATCGCGGGGATGCTCGGGCTGCCATGCCGGCTCCTCGAACGTCCACGCGCCGCGCCTGGCGGGTCTTTACGGCCGCGCCGTGCAGCTGGCGGATGGACGCACCGTTTCCGCGGACGATGCCTACATCCGCGATTCGATCCTGCAGCCGAAGCGCGACATCGTGGCCGGCTTCGAGCCGATCATGCCGAGCTTCAAAGGGTTGCTCGACGACGGAGAGATCCAGAGCCTGACCGCCTATATCCGCTCGCTCGGGGAGGAGCAGCAAAATGACTGACGCCCTGCTCGCCGGAGAGCTGCCGCTGCCGCCGCGCCCCGATTATCTGCGCCACGGCTCGACGATCTCGTCCTGGCTCGCCACGACCGACCACAAGCGCATTGCAATCCTCTACGCGATCACCATTACGTTCTTCTTTTTCATGGGAGGAGCCGCAATCACCGCCGTTCGGCTCGAGCTGTTCCAGCCGAACGGATGGCTGTTGACGTCGGACACTTACAACAAGCTGTTCTCGTTCCACGGTATCATCATGGTCTGGTTCTTCCTGGTGCCGTCGATCCCGAATACGTTCGGCAATTTCCTGCTGCCGCTGATGATCGGCGCGCCCGATGTCGCGTTTCCGCGTCTCAATCTTTTCAGCTGGTATTTGACCGTCGCTGCCGGCGCTTTCACCGTTTATGCCCTCGTTGCCGGAGGCGTCGACACCGGCTGGACGTTCTATACGCCTTATTCGTCGATGTTCTCCAACACCCACGTCTTCGCGGCGGCCGCGGGCGTGTTCGTTGTCGGCTTTGCCAGCATCGCCACGGGAGTGAACTTCATCGCGACCACCCACATGCTTCGTGCTCCCGGCATGACCTGGTTCCGGCTGCCGCTGTTCGTCTGGGCGATCTACGCGACGTCGCTGATCATGGTGCTTGCCACCCCGGTGCTCGCCATCTCGCTCCTGCTCGTGATCGCGGAGCGCGTGCTGGGCTTGCCGATCTTCGATCCGGCTCGCGGCGGCGATCCGATCCTGTTCCAGCACCTGTTCTGGTTCTACTCGCATCCGGCGGTTTACATCATGGTCCTGCCGGCGATGGGCGTCGTGTCAGAAATAATCCCATGCTTCGCGAGGCGGCGAATTTTCGGATACGACTTCATGGTCTATGCCATGCTTGCGATTGCGGGCGTCGGGTTCTTCGTCTGGGGCCACCACATGTTCGTCTCCGGACAGTCAGCCCTGGCCAGCCTCGTGTTCTCCTTCCTGTCCTTCATCATCGCCGTGCCGTCGGCAATCAAGGTTTTCAACTGGACCGCTTCGCTGTATCGCGGTCAGATCAGCTTCGAATCGCCGATGCTGTATGCGCTTGGCTTCGTTGGTCTGTTTACGACGGGCGGGCTCTCCGGGCTGTTCCTCGCCTCAATTCCGGTGGACATCCATGTCACCGACACCTACTTCGTCGTCGCGCACTTCCACTACATCATGGTGGGCGGCTCGGTGTCCGCCTTTTTTGCCGGGCTCCACTTCTGGTGGCCCAAGGTCACGGGCAAGCTCTATCCGGAGAGCTGGGCGAAGTTCGCGGCCATCCTCATGTATGCCGGCTTCAACATGACATTCCTGCCGCAATTCTTTGCCGGGTACCTCGGCATGCCACGCCGCTATCATACCTATCCGGCGGAGTTTCAGATCTACAATGTCATGTCGTCTGCCGGAGCAGCGGTCCTCGCCATGGCCTACTTGTTGCCTCTGGGATATCTCACCTGGTCCCTGTTCTACGGCGGAAAGGCCGCGAAGAATCCTTGGGGTGCGACAGGCCTGGAGTGGGCCACAGGTTCTCCGCCTCCCCCGAAGAATTTTGACAGGCAGCCCCGCGTAGATCGCGGGCCGTATGACTACCACGCCGAAGGCATGTCGGCTGGAACCGATCCCCCCGAAATGCAAAACGCAAGAGAAACGCGATGAGCGACGAAAGCGCACTGCTGAGAGAACCCTGGTCGGATTTCGGCCGGCAGCGCGAGGCAGGCAAGTTCGGCATATGGGTCTTCCTGTCCAGCGAGACGCTGTTCTTTGGGGCGCTGATGCTGACTTACACGGTTTGTCGGATCGAGCATCCGCAGGCGTTCGCTGCAGCCGGGAGGGAGACAAATATCTGGTACGGCACGATCAATACCGCCGTGCTGTTGACCAGCAGCCTCACCATGGCGATAGCTTCGCAAGCGTCCGAAGCGTCTGCACAGCTGCGACGCCTCGTCCTCGCGTGCCTGATGCTCACGGCGATGCTCGGCCTCGCGTTCATCGTCATCAAGGGCTTCGAGTACAAGGAAGACATTGACAAGCAGCTGGTGCCGGGGGCCGGGTTTGCATTGTCTCAGCCCGGAGCGCAGTTGTTTTACGGATTTTATTGGCTGGTCACGGGCGTCCACGCGATCCACCTTTCCATCGGGATTGCTCTCGTGAGCCGCCTGCTCTGGGTACTGCTCCGGCGCCAACTTCCGGCCAAAGACAATCCCGAGATCGAGGTCACAGCCCTCTACTGGCATCTGGTCGATATCGTATGGATCTTCCTCTATCCGCTGATCTATTTGCCGGGGCGTGCATCATGAACAGGCAAGGTGAATCAGGTGGTGTTGTGCGCCACCTATGGGCGAGGAACCTCTTGATCTGGGCAGCGCTCCTCGCACTCCTCATGCTCAGCCTCGTCGCCGCCTATGTTCCCATGGGCCGAATGACAACAGCCAGCGGCATCATCATTGCGGGGGTGAAATCGACCCTCGTCGTCTTGCTCTTCATGGAGCTCGCCTCAGCGAAGCCGCTGGTCCGGATCGCGGCGATCTCGGGGCTTGTTTTCGTGATCGCGATGTTCGCATTGACCTTCGCTGATGTTCTCGCACGAATCTGACGCGCGGGAGCACCCACCTTTTGGTACCTTTTGCCACCCCGCATGCATTAAAGCAGTCTGATGCAGCCACGTTCGAACGCAAGCTTGGGAGAGGAGAACTTTCGCTGCGCTCAAAGACGTGACTGCATCAGTTCACTTGTGAAGCCACGCGCCGCTCCGACGAGACACACCGCCGGGAACCATTGGGCGGACGTTGGTGGCTCACGAGTTCTGAAACTCCTTCATGTCGAGCCGCAGTCCGGCTTTGTTTGCTTGCTCTGCTGTGACGTAAGGCAGACCATAATAGCTTAGCTTCGGGCTCCATCGCCCCGTTTGGCCCGGATACGGGAAGGCATAGGTCCCTCCGCCAGCGGACGCCTCGCGGGATATCACAACGGCCGCGAGCTTTCCCCCGCTGTCGAAAACGAGATCGGAGACATAGCCATACCCTTGGCCTGCCTGCAGGCGCGCATAGTCTCCAATGACCTTCGAAACCGAGAATTCGTGCGGCTCTGTTTGCGCCTGATCGGGGTCAACGAAGAGGCCGTATTCTCGCGACCTCAAATCGGAAAAGTCGGCCACGATAGCTCCTTCGTGAAGCGGGCGCAGCACCCGATCGAAGGGAATTCGGGAGATGAACTCCGGCTCATCCTTCGTTCTGAAGCCTTCGACGAGCACAGAAGCAATCTGCCCGTCGTCGGCCAAGATCACGTTCCGGACGGCTCCCAAATACTCACCTTTCAGAGAGAAAACCGCGCTCCCAAGCAGTCGCGAGGCTCGGTATCCATTGTAGACCGTGTTGGCGAATTGCTGGGACTGCGCTGACTGTTCCGTCGCAGCCTGCGTCGCCGTCTCTGCCCATGCGGGACCCGATAGAACGGAGGTCGAGATCGTAGCTACGACAATTGCGAGGGTGATCCTGCTCCTTACGCCCATTCAGTGCTCCTGCGATCCGTCATGCCAACATTACCATTGATCGTATAATCGTTTCCGATGCGCGAAGTTCTGGCCGGCCGTCAAGCAATCGGTCCGCTGCCGTGCCAAGGAGAAACTGCAGCGACCAATCGGGCACCCGGCCATTGGGAAACGCACCGCAGATCCACGCGTGCACATCCAGGCAATGCTATTAAATGCCTCGGCCGACGAACTTCATTCGTTGCTCGCACCAGAGGCAAGCTCACGATCCAGGCCTTGAGGACCAGGTCAGGTTTCTCCCGACGAGCCTTCACCTTCAGCCCGACTGTGAGGGGGCCCGCGCCCGCCCCACATGTTGGTGAATAGCCGTTCCAAGGAGACGCGAAATGTTGAGCAACGAACTCGAAAACGTCGTGCCGACGCACAGTCCGACGCCATCTCTCCAACGGTCACGAGAGCGCGATCAGACGCCGCACGCGCACCACGCAAATAACGACCTGGTCCGTCGCCTTCCCCACTCATCACGGCGCCGGCTGGTCGAGCTCTGCGACGAGGTAACACTGAGACCGAGACAAATGCTCCAGGAGCGCAATCTACCATTGCAGCATGCCTATTTTCTGGAACATGGCGCGGCCTCGCTGACCGCCAGGGCCGGAGACTGCCTCCCCGTCGAGATACAGACTGTTGGAGCGAAGGATTTCATCGGCATCCCCCTGATCCTTGGCATGCGCGTTTCCCCTCACCGTTGCATGGTTCAGGTTCCCGGGAGAGCCTTGCGCATCGAGGCCGATGCTTTGATCGAGCTGGTGAGAGGGGATGTCGAGATCCAAAAGCTGTTGCTGCGCTACGTACAGGCCATTCTGATCCAAAGCTCGCAGCTGGCTGCATGTAACTCGCGTCACAGCCTGCAACAACGATTGGCTCGGTGGCTGCTCGTTGCAGAGGATAAATTATTCTCCCGCGAAATCCCGCTCACGCATCGGTGCATGGCACAGGCCCTTGGAGTTCGGCGCGCAGGTATCACCTCGACAATGGGCGAAATGGAAGCGCGAGGCATCATCAAGCGAGGCCGCGCTCAGGTCGAGATTCTGGATCAGTCGCAACTCGAGCAATTGTCCTGCAATTGCTATCGCGTGATTTTATCTGCACATGAGATTTCTCTCAACGCAACCAACACTCGGCGGAGTGATTGAAAACGGCGACGAGCTTGCTTACGCGATCACTGGCCTATGCGCCGGGCGTGTGCTGCTGGCCGACGTTGGTGGTATATGCCGTACCCCGTCGTCGTGCATACTCAGCTGCGTCATAGCTACGCCATGTGTACAGAGTTCCTTGGCTTAAAAGGCTGAGGGGCCCGCGCGCCGAAAATGTGCTCGCCTTGTCCGGTTGCGTACCGAATTCAGACCGGCGCAGCGAACGCTGCGTGTCTTTCCTCGTTAGTCATCGCACGCTACCCGGGAATGACGAGGAGCTCTGCCTGCAGAAGCCACGCTCAGCCGGCGCCGGGTGTTGCCCGATCTGCGCCCGCCGAATCCGTAGCGAGCCTTGCGGGATAGCCAGGAGCCAGTCGCCAGCTTGCCGAATTCCAACGTCTCCAGTGCAACGACTATCCTTGGGCAGTACGGTACCTTCGCGCGCGTTGCGCCGCTGTTGTTCGTTCTGCTCACCCCAATGGGGGAGTATGTCTTTCACCTGTCTCCGATCTGGATATTCGGATCCGGTGTTTTCGCAATAGCTGTACTCGCCGAATGGATTCGCGTAGCAACTGACCAGCTCTCCTCCCACACCGGGCCCGCTGTAGGCGGTCTCCTGACCGTCAGTCTCGGAAGCTTGGCCGAGCTCATTCTTGCACTGTTTGTTCTCGCGCGCGGCCATGTCGAGGTGGTCCACGCCCAGATCACCGGGTCAATAGCGGCGACCTGCTTGCTGGGGCTGGGTCTAGCCATCGTCGCCGGCGGGTTTAATCGCGAGCGCCAAAGCTTCACCCAAGCGCGCGCTGGGTTGTTGTCGAGCATGCTCGTTCTGTCGGTGATCGCTCTCATTCTACCCGCAGTGTTCGACTACACGGGTCGCAGCATCCGTCATGTCAATAACGTTAGTGCCTCCGACGAGCTGCTTAGCCTGGCTGTGTCCGTAGTGCTGCTAATTCTCTACTCCGGAAATCTTGTCTTCACCCTCATCACCCACCGGAATGTCTTCGCGACCAATGAGGAAGCTTCGGCTAAACCGGAGTGGTCGGCAACCACATGCTTGATCGTGTTACTGGCGTGCACCGGCGGGGCGGCCCTGCAGAGCGAATTTGTTTCCGGCGCCCTGACTGAAGCGGCCAAATCAACGGGTGTGACACCACTCTTTCTTGGCGTCGTCGTGCTCGCTCTTGTGGGCACCAGCTCGGACATTTTTGCAGCCGTTTGGTTCGCCCGGCGCGACAGGATGGGCCTTGTGATGACGCTCTGCATTGGATCCGCCATTCAGATTGCGCTGGTGGTTGCTCCGCTTCTCGTCATTTTCTCCTGGGTGATCGGGAAGCCGATGACCCTTGTATTCCAAAACCCCGTCGACCTCTTTTCTATCGCCGGCACTGCGTTCATCGTGAATGCCATCACCAGAGACGCCGAGACCACCTGGTTCGAGGGCGTACTGCTGATTGGAGTTTACGTCGTCTTGGCCCTTGCATATTACTTTTCTTGAAGTGGAACGCCGAGATGGGCTCAACATCGGCAACCGTTCTAGCTCCAAAGTAGTTGCGTGTTGACCGATCAGAGCCACGGCCGGACGTGCTGAGCGCCCGTTGATCAGCGCTAAAGAATCACCTCCCCCGCAAAGAAGGCGAGGAGCACGAACACCAGAAAAATCGCAACGGCTGCGAAAAATAGCCACTTGGCGATGGTGGATGCACCAGCGGCGATTCCGCTGAACCCGAGCAATCCGGCTACGATCGATATCACAAAGAAGATCAACGCCCACTTCAGCATGCCAAGCTCCTACGGCCTTCGTTACAGTTGAGGTATGCACAAGTTCGACTCGGAATTGCCACCTTCGAAGGTGCTCTCGGACTCTCGGCGACAATCGCTCTGGGCATTCGGCGTTCCGATAAGAACCTTTATGCCCGGCAGTGGTCGGTGCGGCTGCGTACGCGCTGCGCCAGACGCCAAGCGAATTGGAATGTTGGTTCACGACCGGACAGTCATCAGGTCCCAACGTCTTTTTGATCAGTGGATGCGACTTATCTTCGTCTTAGCTTCAATGAGCGAGGCAGTCCCAAATGCACTTTCGTTCTGATTGCGTCCTTCTTCCCTGGCTGGCCCTCGCCACCGCACTCGTGCTCGGTCACGCTACCCCAGCGGCCGCACTCGAATGCCCCGTTTACCATCCGAGCGATACCGACGCTGCGATGAAGGAAACAAGAGCTCAAACGGAGAGCTTCTCCGCAATGCTTGCGGCGCGCGGCGATCGTGCAACACACAGCATTGTCAAAAGCGTACGCATGGCTCATCCGAATGCGTCGGCAGCAGAGATCACCAATTTTGTATTGACCCTCTACTGCCCTCTGGTGCGACACAACGCAGCTTTGTCCGAAGATCAGAAGCGAGCGCGCCTCAAGGCATTTTCGGCTGAGCTCATGGAGCAAGTCTCGCGGTAGCGTTGCTGCCGCAACGATACCGGCGCTTGTCGCGGCGTCTACGGACCTACGCTATACCAGTCCCGCGGCGAGCCGTGCACAAGCGCATGGCGACACAAGCGATCAACCACATCACGAATTGGAATCGGCTTTTCAACCACGTACCGGGCAAATCGGCTGGGTATGACTTCGCGGCTATATCCCGTGTAAATCAGAAAGGGGATCCTTCTGTTCAAAAGGAGATCGGCGAATCCAAACGAGGCCTGCCCGTGCAGGTCGACGTCAAGAAGCGCCGCATCGATAGCTGCGTTAGCCGCTGCATGGAAAGCAGGGCTTAGTTCTGCAAACGGGCCAATTGGTTGATGACCGCTGCGTCGGATCTCGACCGCGAGATCGTCGGCGATGAAGTATTCGTCTTCGATTATGGCTATTCGCATTGGGACTCCAATGACCTTGGCGGCAAGCCCCGCGAGTCTTGCTTATCGTATGGATGATGCCGCGGTGATCAACCCGGAGCCGGATTGCAGACCGCATAAGTTGGTCCGCTGCCGCACGGGGCCAGTGGTGCTTCGACCGGAGCCTTGCCGCTGCTGCAGGAAGCAGGTGCTCCCGGCCGGGTACACATACGTACCAACTGTCTCTGCAACGGCACCGCAGCTCGCGCATTTTCTTCAGGTAATGAAAACCGCGGAGATGAGTTTATGAAAGCAAACAGATGGTACGTTGCCGTCGCCGTATTGGCGCTCGCGATTCCGGTCGGGACTACTGCGCAAGCCGCACCTATGTTGGCCGCGAGCGGGATGGCCAAGAACCACGCAAGCCTGGTGGAAGTTCAATGGAGGCATGGCCCCCACCATGGTTGGCATCGTCATCACTGGCGTGACGGATACCGGCACCGATATAGCCGCGGCTGGGGTCCAGCGTTAGGTGGCTTCGTGGCAGGTGCGGCGATTGGAAGCGCCGTCGCCAACAGCCGGGCGCAAGCTGCCGAGAACAACGCCTACTGCTCCCAGCGATACAAGTCGTACGACCCGACCTCCGGGACTTACATGGGATACGACGGCATACGGCATCCATGTCCCTGAGCAAGACGGCGTTCTGCCGGCGCGGGCCGTTACGAACGCCATCAACTTTTGAACTCGAGCAAGGAGATCCATACATGAAAGCGACCTCATTCTTGGCGGCGGCAGCTCTTGTCGGCGCATCATCGCTTGCGATGGCGCAAAGCGCTCCGCAAGCTACCGGTCCCGTGGACCATAGCGCCGTGCAGAACTCGAGCCGCAATCAGTCGGCTGACCAACGCGCTGAAAACAGCGTGGCAAACAAGGGGGGCAACAAGGCGGACGCGGTCCAGTCCGACCCTGGTCAGGCGAGCACTCGGCAACAGATGGTCAACGACCTGCAACAGGCAGGTTTCACCGACGTCAAGGTACGGCCGCAGTCGTTCCTGGTGGAGGCCAGGGATCGATCAGGAAATCCGGTGACAATGTTCGTTGGTCCAAATACGTTCGCCGAGGTGAAAACGGTCGGCGCTAACGCGCAGAAGTCGTCTTCGAATTCAAACTCATCCAGCAACAGCGCTAACGCAACCTCGGATCGCCCGGGCGGAGCCTTCACGTCGGTGCCGCCGAAGGACGGCCTGAGCTCGCAGTTGATGGGTCTGCAGGTGTACAACAACGCCAAACAGGACATTGGCACGATCAAGGACGTCGCGCTAAACGAGAACGGCATCGACGGCTATATCCTCTCGGTGGGAGGGTTCCTGGGCATTGGCGACCACTACGTTGCAGTGCGGCCTTCGGCAATCAATCTGAAGTTCGATCATGCGGCCAACAAGTGGACCGCGACCATGGACACGACGGCCGACCAGTTGAAGTCGGCGCCTGAATTCAAGTACCCCAGCAACGGGTAATCTTCTGAGGTGGAGCGGTTGGGCGGAACCGCTCCACCTCCCGGCTGTTGGTTCCAGGTTCGATGTGGTTATACGGCTCAAAATATGCTCGCCCGCGCTGAAAAACTGCTGGCCGACCTTGGCGAGACATTCTGGCTGGTGCCTATGCTCATGGTGCTTTGCAGCCTGATCGGCGCCTTCACCCTCGTTCATATTGACCAGAGCAACACAGTCTACCTCTCAAATCTACAGAGTTGGATGTACGACGGCGGCGCGACCGGCGCTCGCACCCTGCTCGGCACCGTAGCCGGCGCGACGATCGGTGTCGCTGGAACCGTGTTCTCGATCACTATTGCCGCGTTGTCTCTCGCTGCAGGTCAGATGGGGCCGCGACTGCTGCGCAATTTCACTCGCGATCGCGGCAATCAACTCACGCTGGGGATGTTGCTCGGCACCTTCTGTTACGCTCTCGTCGTGCTGAGAAGCATCCGGACAGAGCCCGAGGGGGGCTTCGTCCCTCATCTATCGTTGAGCGTTGGAATTCTGCTGGCATTGGCTTGTGTGGCGATGCTCGTCTACTTCGTTGGTCACGTCGCCGGCCGGATCAACGTGGAAACTGTCGTCGAACTCGTCAGTGAAGACCTCCGCAGCGCTATGCGCCAGCTAACGGTCCAGGATCCGCAGCCGAAGCCTCCGCCGGGCGAGTACTGGATCGGCTCCCTGCCCCTGAAGGATTTGCGGCGCGGTTATCTGCAGCATCTGGACGAAGAGGGCCTGGCCACCTGGGCGGCCAAGCATAGAGCCACCATTCGGCTGTTGATCGGCCCCGGCGACTATGTTTTTCCGGGGGCGACCATCGCTCTGGTTAATCCTCCCGTCGACGGTGCCGAAGCCGCTATCCGGAATGCGACGGCGCTGGGCGCAACAAGCAGCATTTCTTCCGACCTGCGCTTCGCCGTTCGCCAACTCGTTGAAGTCGCGGTGAGGGCGCTTTCGCCCGGCATCAACGATCCCCACACCGCCCTCTCGGTCCTGGATCGGTTGGGTGCGGCGCTCTGCGATCTCGTACCCCTGCATCTGCCATCAGGAGTGTCGATCAGAGGAAGCCAGCCGGTGCTGGTGGTGCCGCATGTGCAATACGATCAACTGCTCGGGACGATGTTCCATATGATCCGGCAAAGCGCAGGCGCCCAGCCTGCAATATCGATCCGAATGATCGAGGTGATGACCCAGCTCGCAAGCTGCGAGCGCGATGCCAGCCGGCTCTCGGCGCTCTCCCACCACGCGGATCTCGTCCTTGCGGACGCTCGTCGCCTGATTGCCGCTCGCAGCGACAGGGAGGATGTCGAACGCCGACATCAGCTGTTTGCCCTGATGGTCCGGGCAGGTCCGATGGGGCAATTCACTGAACAGGTCTTGCCTTTGCCGAGCGACGATGATCCGCCAAAGGTTATCGCTGAGACAGTCGCCTTCCGATCTCAGCGTTGAGTTCGGCGCCACCAGGATGGAATAGGCGGCGACCCAGAGTCATGTCATCAACAGGGCAACTGCGCCGAGCGAGCCGCAGGTCTTTATGATAGGCAGCGAGACGTATTCACACACGTTGAGAATGCGTATGACCCCGAAATTAGGATAGCGGAGCAGAAACGAACTGTCCATCTGAGGGTCGCTTGAGCTCATCGCCTCCCCGAGACCAACGGCGCTCCGCGGTCCGGAAGCGTACCCGCAAATGTGGGAACCAAAGAGACGGACGCACTCTTGGATCTGGAGCAAAGTTATCAACAGATGACGAGTAACCGGCATGGCTCAGAGATATCGCGCAGCAGATTGGGCGGCATTCACTCTCGGAGGAGTCATGGTTCTGATCGGCCTCGTGCTCGGGGCCGGCGGTGCTTGGCTGCTTTGGTTGGGAGGCTCCTTCTATTATCTGCCCAGCGGAATCGTCCTGATCGTCTCGGGTCTCCTGTTGGCCCGCCGGCGCGTTGAAGGCGCATGGCTTTACCTTCTGCTCTTCCTGCTCACCCTCGCCTGGGCGTTCTGGGAAGTTGGCGCCAACGGTTGGGCGCTGGTGCCCCGGACTGTCGGGCCGGCCATTTTGCTGATCGCCGTCCTGGCGCTCACGCCGAAGCTTCGCCCCATTCGCCACCAGTATGAAGCTGCGGCCACGATCGCCGCGGGGCTTGTACTGCTGGTAGCCACAACTGTGTTGATGACCGGGGCTTTTCGGCCGGCAAGCGCCGCTCCTCGCGTAATGCCGTCTCCGACCGTCGCGATGACCGATCCTTCGCCTCTGAAGACTGGCGCAGATTGGTCTGCCTATGGCGGCAGCTACAGTGCGCGCCGCTATTCGCCGCTCGACGAGATCAACTCGACGAACGTCGCCAAGCTCACCAAGGTCTGGACCTTTCACACGGGCGACTTGCCTACCAAGAATACAAAGGGCACATACGGCGCAGAGAACACGCCGCTGAAGGTGGGGGATAACCTCTACGTCTGCACGCCCAAGAACATCGTTATCGCCGTCGACGCCAGGACCGGCAAGCAGATCTGGCGATTTGACCCGCGCGTCCCGGACGAGTTCATTCCGTACACCGCGGCTTGCAGAGGCCTTGCATATTACGAACTGTCCAATGCCGATCAGGGCGCGGCCTGTGCCAGCCGCATCATCGAAGGCACGCTCGACGCACGCCTGATCGCAATCGATGCGAAGACCGGCAAGCGTTGCGAGGCATTCGGATATGACGGACAGGTCGACACAGCGACGGGCGTCGGCCGGCACGATCCCGGCATGTTCGCGATTACCTCGGCGCCGACGATCGTTCGCGGCGTCATCGTCATCGGGCACGAAGTGCTCGACGGGCAAAAGCGGGACGCGCCCTCGGGTGTGATCCAGGGATACGACGCACAAACCGGCGCATTGCGCTGGGCCTGGGACATGGCCAAGCCGGATGCAAGCGCACCGCCGCAGGTTGGACAAACCTATACCAGGGGCACGCCCAATATGTGGACGACCGCCTCCGGCGACGAGGAGCTTGGACTCGTCTATCTGCCGCTTGGGGTTTCCGCCGTGGATTACTGGAGCAGCAGCCGCTCGGATCGCGAGAAGGAGTTCGCGACATCGCTGGTCGCGCTAGATGTTACGACCGGCAAGCCCGCCTGGCATTTCCAGACCGTGCACAATGATGTCTGGGACTACGATCTCGGCTCTCAAGCGACGCTGATCGACTTCCCGACGGACAATGGCGCGCCGGTGCCGGCGCTGGTGTTGCCGAGCAAGCGCGGCGACATTTTCGTGCTCGACCGCCGCACGGGCAAGCCGCTCGTCGGCGTCGAAGAGAGGCCGGTGCCGCAAGGCGGCGTGGAGCCTGCGCAGCGCGCCAAAACCCAGCCATTCTCGCTTTATCACACCTTGCGAAAGGCCGATCTCACAGAGCAGGATATGTGGGGTATGTCGCCAATCGACCAGATGATCTGCCGTATCCAGTTTCGTCAGGCGAGCTACAAGGGCATCTTCACGCCCCCCACCGCCAGCCCGCACTGGATTGAATATCCAGGCTATAATGGCGGCTCCGATTGGGGCGGCATCGCCATCGATCCCGTACGCGACATCATCATTGCCAATTACAACGACATGCCGAACTATAATCGGCTGGTGCCGCGCGACGAGGCCAATCGTCTTGGTTGGGCGCCGCGGGACCAGGCGCGCGGCGAAATCGGGGGGCAGGAAGGCGCGGGCGATCCACAGCTCGGTTCCCCCTATGCGATCAACGTCAATGCCGGCTGGCGGCTACCCGGCACCGGGTTGTTGTGCAAGCAGCCGCCCTATGGCGGAATTCGCGCCATCGATCTGAAGACCGGCAAGACGTTGTGGGATCGTCCGTTGGGTGAAGCCCGGACGAACGGCCCGTTCGGGATCCCGTCGATGCTGCCGATCACGATTGGCACGCCTAACAATGGCGGCGCGGTCGTGACTGCCGGCGGACTTATCTTCATCGCAGCGACGACTGACAATCTGATCCGTGCCATCGACATCAAGACCGGAAAAACCGTCTGGAAGGACGTGCTTCCTGCCGGCGGCCAGGCCACGCCGATCACCTATGAGGCCGGCGGCCGCGAATATCTCGTCATCATGGCCGGCGGTCATCATTTCATGGAGACGCCGATCGGCGATTCCTTGATCGCCTACTCGTTGCCGAGCACCGGCCGCTGACGGCTGGTCGGCAGTCGAGAAAATACGACTTGCGAGGGGCAAGGGCCACTAAGAACGAGGAGAACAGCGCGAAGCTCTCCGCATCATGATCTTCCTAACCTACCTGATCCCTCCAACCTTGCTGTTCCTGCCATTGTCCCGGATCATCGCCGTGCTCGGTCTGCAAAACTCGATGTGGTCGCTGGTGTTGGTCTACCCGACGTACACGATCCCATTTTGCTCCTGCCTGTTAATGGGATTCTTCAAGGCGCTGCCGGTCGAGACCGAGGAGGCCGCAATCGTCGACGGCTTGCAGCCTTTTCGGCGCTTTCGTCAAGATGGCGATCCCGCTGTCGGTGCCGGCAATTTTGACGGGGTGATCTTTACGTTCACCTGACGATGCAGGAATTTGTCTACGCGCTGACCTTCGACTCGGCATCCGACCAAAAGCCGATCACGTTGGGTGTCTCGACCGACTTGATCCGCGGCGATGTGTTCTTCTGGGGTGAGAGATCATGGCTTGGGCGTCGTGCTTAACGCCTCAACCCGCAAAGGTCACGACGGCCCCTGGTCGCGGCTTTCCTGGATTGAAGGATGCAGCTTGGCGTCCCTCACGCGGATGCCGACGCCCCGCTCGGCGTTGTGTTCGTCCATCAGAAACTCGACACCCATCTCCTGCAGACAATCGACGAGTGCCTTGAGAGTACGGTCATGGGGAATGCGACCACCATTCTCGATGTGCGCGATCGTTCGCTTCGCCACCTTGGATGCGAGGGCAAGTTCAGCCTGAGAGATCTCCAGCCAGACGCGCGCCGACGCAATTTGCCTTCCGTTAACCATTATTGTGCATTCCTGGTGCACTTGTGCGCCAAATGCGCTAGGGTCCTGTCAACGCAACGAACGAGGACCCTGATGACCTTCCCCGACGCCGACGGCCAGCCGAACGTGATCACCTCTGCGGAGCCCGCTTCCGCCGACGACATGCCCATCTCCACCCCCTGCTCCGAGGCTCCTGCCGAATCCGCCGATCGCGCTTCGGTCTACGGACGCTACATCAGCAGCGCGGCCTGGCAAACCAGCCCGGCCCGCCTGGCGGAGCTCGAGGCCTCCGGACACCGGTGCCGGCTGTGCTTCGCCTCGCGCCGGGAGGCGAGGCTGGAGGTGCACCACCGCACCTGCTGCGAAGCCGCAGAGGACCTGACGACCCTCTGCCATCCCTGTCACCTCGGCGTCACCGGCATGGAGCGCTTCCGCAAGTACGCGCGGTCACCCTTCAAGCCGCCGCCGCCCACCCCGGCGGCGCCGCCGCCTCCCGCCCTCTTCGACTACCGCTCGCCCCTGGAGATCGCCTAATGAGCATCGCGCACATTTCCCTCCGCCTCGTCGGCATCGGCCCCATGCTGATGCGCAACTCGCGCCTGGGCGATCCTCTCGATCCCTTGGCCAGGCAGATCGCGGCCGTGACCGACAAGCGCGAGAGGACCGAAGCCGACCATCTGAGGGTGGCGGAGTTGGAATTCCACGGTTCGCTGTACCTGCACAACGGTGCCCCTTGCCTGCCGGCGAACATGATCAAGAGCGTCTGCGTGGACGGTGCCAAGGCGACGAAGATGGGCAACACCACCAAGGCCGCCTTCCGTGCCGACGGCCCGGCCCTCCTGGACTACGACGGGCCAAAGACCGCGCCGGAGTTGTGGAAGGACGAGCGGTTCCGTTATCGCACGACCGTCAGGATCCGTAGCAGCGGTTCACTCACCGTCAGGACGCGGCCCATGTTCGACGGCTGGAGCGCCGTCATCCACGGTACGTTCCTGCCCTCGCTGCTCGACCACGAAGACATCGTCGCGTTCTACCGCGTGGCCGGCTTGTACGGCCTCGGCGACTACACCCCCGAGTTCGGCCGCTTCCAAGTCGAGGAAGTGCTCAAATAGCTCCCCGTGCCGGGGCGTGGCCCGGCGAGGCATGGCATGGCCCGCCGTGGATCTTCAGCAGAATGATCCGCGCAACATCATCAATCGCAACGAACGCGCAGTTGGCTGCGCGATCGGTGGAGGTCGACCTGAAGAACTACGACGACGACGAACGGCACGATCCAGCCCGCCGCCACGGCTCCGGCCGGCCCCGCGTGCTGAGCTACTGGCGGACCGTCCCCGCCGAAGAGTTCGACAACGCCTTCAAGGCGGAGGTGACGGCCTTCGTGCGCGGTACGACCACCACGATCCCGGAGTGGCGCCGCGCGATCGCCGGCGACACCGCGGCCGCCATCGCCATGGTGATCGACTGCAAGTCGCCCGACGCCATCGGCATCAAGGTCGACTTCGCGATGACAGTTCTGCTGGCCTGCGCCTTCGACGACCCGGCTGCAGCGCTCGTGCTCTCCATCAAGCTTCGGCAGATGCCGCTCGCGGCCCGGCTACGCGAGCAGCTCGCCATCTCGTGGCTGGTGGCGAACATGCTGTCGTGCCTCAAGCGGTCCACGCCGCCTCGGAAGGGGCAGCAGGTCTGACCTTCAGCAGGGCTTGCGATCAGCGCTTCCCCGTTCGCGTCGTCGGTGACTTGGACACCGCTGGCGTCGGGCTGCAAGTCGTTGGCCATCGCCGGCGAACAACACCGACCTCAACCTCAGCCGAACCCCAAGGTGATGACCTGACGATGTCTCCTACCCTGCCGAAGATCGCCGTGGCGCCGGACAGCGTCGCCGCCTCCAACGACACGACGCCGTCCAAAGACGTCGCGGGCATGGGTCCGCTGGAGCTCGAGGTCTATCGGGATGACTGGCGGGACGCTGCGCAATTCAGGCTGCGTGCCGCTTTCGTGAAGGCGATGAAACGAAGTGGCACGCCTCCGAAGAATGGAGGCAAGGGCCGAAGAAGGGCGCCGTCGACGGCTTCGGACCGGCTGTCGTTCTCGCAACTCAGCCGCCGACATGCCATCGAGCTGCTCGACGGCGAGGAGGTGGAGACGTTTCCCGACAGGCCCAAGCCCGGTCCCGCATACCCGGTGACCGCTGCCAAGGTCGCGGCGCGCCTCCTCCTCGCCCGCCTGTTCGACGGTCGCAAAGACGCGCTCGATCGGCTGAAGCTTGCGGCGCCGGTGGTCGCCATCGACGTCGCCGAGCGCGAGCTGCTGCAGGCCGTGATCGGCAACTGGCAGAACGTCCTCTTTCCGGAAGGCGTGCGGGTGATGGATACCGGTAACTTGGGCCGGCGGGAGGATTTCGACGTGGTCAGCCTGACCATGACCCAGCCTCCCAAGACCAAGGGTACGAGCGACTTCGAGAAGGAGGCACTCTCCGCTATATGCCTGGGGCTTCCTTTCATCGCGATCTCGCCCGACGCCGAATCGCATCTGCCGGCCGTGGTGCTGAAGGCGGACCCGATCAGGCTGGTGTTGCCGCCCATCGATGCTCGCATCGTCGCGCTGGCGATCCGCGTGGTCACCGGCAAACCTTGTCGCGACCTGCTGGAGGAGGATGCCGCACGCTTACTCACCGCCACCGATCTCTCGATCGGCATCAGGTTCGACCGGTCGCCGGAGGAATGCCTCGCCCAGCTCAAGCGCCTCGTTGCCCTGAAGCGGGCGCCGGCGTCGGTTCGGGCCATCTCGCTCGACGACCTGCACGGAATGAACGAGGCGGTGAGCTGGTCAAAATCGGTACTCACGGATCTGAAAATGTGGAAAGCGGGTATGCCGTGGTCGGCGATCGATGCCGGGGCGTGCCTGGTGGGACCGCCCGGCGTGGGCAAGACAACGCTCCCCCTGGCCATGCAACGCTCGGCCGCCGAAGAGGGCATCAAGCTCGAGGTGGCGTCTTGCTCGCACAGCCAATTTCAGGGCGCAGGGGAAGGCCACCTCGGCCACTTCCTTCGTGAAATGACCAATTTTTTCGCCGCCGCCAGGGCAAAGCCCCGGCCCGTTCTCGTTTTCATCGACGAATGCGATTCTTTCGCCGATAGATCCAAGTTGCGTCATTCTCACGCCGACTACGTTACCGCTTGCGTCAACGGTCTCATTTCCGAGCTTGATGGAATCTCGAGCGGCCGCGAAGGCGCCGCGACGTCGAATCGCGAGGGCCTGATACTGCTGGGAGCGTCCAACGATCTCAGCAGATGCGATCCCGCGATTCTCCGCTCGGGCCGGCTCAACCGCATCATTAGGATCGGTCTGCCCGACCTGAACGATCTGGAAAAGATGTATCGCTTCAGGCTCGGCGGTCGGCTCGTCCACGACGACCTGCAGGAGATCTGCATGTTGTCGCTCGGCAGCACCGGCGCCGACGTCGAACGCATCGTCAAGGACGCGCTACGCATCGCGCGCCATGCCTCGCGAGATCTGACGCTGTCGGACCTGCGCGCCGTGGTCTCGCCCGACGAGGACCGCGACTTCGATACGCAACGGCGAGTCGCGATCCACGAAGCCGGTCACATCCTCATGGACGTGCTTAATTTCGGCGCGCCGGAGAACGTATTCGCGAACATCGCGGCCGTCGGCCAGCGCCGCGGCGC
This sequence comes from Bradyrhizobium sp. BWC-3-1, assembly GCF_032917965.1. Taxonomy (NCBI): domain Bacteria; kingdom Pseudomonadati; phylum Pseudomonadota; class Alphaproteobacteria; order Hyphomicrobiales; family Nitrobacteraceae; genus Bradyrhizobium; species Bradyrhizobium sp. BWC-3-1. The sequence goes on along the minus strand of NZ_CP136625.1, from coordinate 3,666,007 downwards.
CACGGTGCGCACCAAGTCTCCGCCGTTCGCAGGTACCTACTCGGACTATCGTCTTCGGCTGGAAACTCTGATCGCAGGACGCACCGCGGAGAGCTTGCTGCTGTCCGAACATTCGCACGGCTCGGGCGGTCGTAGGGGATCGGATATCCACCTCCTGACCACCACCGCCGCCGCCATGGTCGGCTCGCTTGGGCTGGCCGGTCCTGTACCGCTGCTGTTCTTCGGATCGCTCGACGACACCGAGGAGCTCATGAGCTATCCCGAAGTCAGACGGGCAGCGCACGAAGAACTTCAGAAGGCGGCCGAGAGCTGTATCGCCAAGCTGACTGCGCATCGTCCCGTACTTGAAGAGATCGTGAAGATCCTGCTGCAGGCGCGCCGCATCGACGGCCTCGCCGTCGCCGATCTCCTCGCAATGTCGAGGATTCGGTCATGAGCCTGCATTTTCCGATCGACATGGGCGACCGCGACCTGGAGGAGATCGCTGCCTTGCTTGAATCCTCGGGCCGGTTTCGGGTTCTGAGGCGGCTGGCGGAGCCTGCCCCCGCTCCGGTGCCAGCCGACCTCTTTCGACGGGGGCTTTTCGTCGACGTGGAGACGACCGGGCTCGACGCAGGCAAGGATACCGTCATTGAGCTCGCGATGGTGCCGTTCGGCTACCGCGCCGACGGCGAGATCGTCTGGGTCGGCCAAGCCTACTCGGGCTTGCGCGATCCCGGTTTTCCCATCCCCGAGGCCGTGTCGCGCCTTACGGGCATTACCGACGCCGCCGTGAAGGGCATGTCGATCGACGCCGCCACCGTCGAGGCCGCCGCACGCGAGTGCGCCGTGGTCGTCGCGCACAACTGCGCTTTCGATAGAGCCTTCTGCGAGCGACTTTGGCCCGTCTTCAGAGACAAGCCTTGGGCCTGCTCGCTCAAGGAGATCGACTGGTCCGCCGAGGGGTTCGAAGGAGCGAAGCTAGGACAGATCGCCGCCGGCTTCGGCTTCTACTTCGATTCACACAGGGCCGCGGACGACTGCTACGCCGGCGTCGAGGTCCTCCGACGCAAGCTTCCGCGGAGCGGCTCGACAGCGTTCGCGACGCTGCTCGCGTCGGCGCGACGGACGACCGCGCGCATATCGGCCGGCGACACTCCGTTCGCCGCACGAGAAGCGCTGAAGCAACGAGGATACAGATGGCATCCCGGCTCGCCCGATAGGCCGAAATGCTGGTTCGTCGAGCTTGGCGAAGAGGACGTCGTGGCAGAGATCGCGTTCCTTCGGGAGCGCGTCTACAGAAAACCGAATCCCGATATCTCTTTTGTCAAGTTGACCGCCTACGAACGCTACTCCGATCGGATGCTGAGCGATGTTCGGAAAGTCGGTGATCAGGCGGAAAGCCTCTCCGCGAGATCCAGTTCATGACCCACACCGCCGCCCGACGACTGCTAGGCCGTGTTGAAGATCCTGGCGCGCAACCTTCGATCGGGCTCGACGTTCCAAGCGTCGCATCAGGGTCATCGACGCCCCGTTCGCGATCAATGATCTAGTCAATCAGCCTGGACACCGTTGGAGCGACGGTGCCGACGGGCGCCCCAAGTCGTTGTACGCGGACGCCGACGTTCACAACGCCGAGCTCAACTATCTTCGGAAGATTTTCCAAAGAGAAGGCCCCGATATGCCGTCCACACGATCAACTAGCGGAGTTATGGCCAACAGACCACACGCGCCATATTTGCAAATGTAACGAACCAGTACAACCCCACGCGAGGACAAGCCGTAGGACAAGCCCTTCCGCGTGCCGAAGAGCTGCTGTCGATCGCTAGACATTCTGCTCGGAGATGACTTGGCCGGTGCCGCTTCCGATTGGCTAGTGAGCGTCTCCCAAGAGCCAACCCAACAGGCGAGCACGGAGGCCGCCAAGCTGGCGAACCTTGATGAAGCCGAGCACCTCGGGGCGGCCCCAGGCCGCGGCAGCCGCCTCCAGCAAGCCCTTCGCTGAGCCGTCCGATATGTCGTCAGCATGACAGAGAAGACTTTCTAGGACCGACATAAATTGGTCATTGGTCTTCGCCGCGCAGCAGAGGTCTTCAAGAAGCATAGGACGCGTAGCGTGGATCGCGGCGATCCTGGCTAAGTCTCCCCGCTTGATCAGCTCGATGATTGAGGAGGCATCCACCCCTGATGCGATGAGCAGCTGGGCGAGTTCGAGCAAAGACTCGCTCGAAACGATGGACAGGATGGTCGAACGCAGATTCTTGCTGTCCTTCTGGTCGGTGACGATCGCCTGCGCCACGGCGTAGACCGTGTCCTTTGCTTCCTGGTCCATTGGCACTTCGACAACGTATTGCTCGAAACCTTTGGCTTTCCGCTCCGCTCGGTACTCTCGCTTTTTCGTGGCTGCGTCAGAAACCCTCGTCTTTGCTCGAGCTACACGAACATAGGCGGTGGTCCGCTCCAGCCCGAGTTCAGCGACCTTCTCGTCGAATTGAGCTTCGTCACAGGTATCCGAACCCGGACCGTCATCAGCGGTATCAGGACCAAGCTTCGAGGTGGATTGGGCGCCGACATGGACTCTCATTTCGCAGGACTAGTCCGAGGACTAGTCTCCCTGTGCTCGGCCATTGAGACGCCAATCGCATCGCGCAACGACAACGATACGCGTCAATTGACGTCCCGAGGGCGTCGATTCAGGTGATTTTCATAAGGGTGCACGAGGCGTCCCGAGGAGAAGGCTAGGTCTAGATGGAGAAGCCTTCACCGCCTTCGCCACGAAGTGGCCCCGGGTCCGGAGGTCCGGCAGCCTCTCCAAGCTGCACAACCACGCTCCAACGTGGCGGACACGTCAAAGATAATCGGCGCTCACCCAAAAACAGCTTCGACGACAGAACATCGTTAAATCGCGTTAACCGCTGCCTCTTTTCCAAACGACGTGGCCTGGTTTCCCAAGCGTTGCTTCAGAGATCCTGCGACGATCCGTAGTTTCGCAAGGGTGGCGGCGCCGACAACTTCGGTTCAGCCGGCGTCCCGACCTTGGCGAATAAGTGTGTGCGCTCGGTCCAGTTTGGCTATGGATACTCGGGCACCACGGCAAAACGTAAAGTCGGTCTTGACCCCATCGACCTGCTCGGCCATCATCTCCCTCAGCTCTCCCAAACGCTCAAATGCCCACCGAACGGTCGGCTTTACCCTTCCCTGCACAAATGCAGTGGAAAACTTTTTGTCCGTTTGCCGCTCAAATGTTGACAGCACCTGAAGCGCTCGGGGCTCGTCAACTAATTTGCTGCGTCTGAGAAATTTGCCGAACAGCAAGGGAACCTGCGAAGATCGAGCCCGTGCCAAACGGCAGGAGGACGGGTTGGATCAGCATTCGATCAGCGAGATCAGTGAGCCTGGGGACACCCCGCAGCACGTGCCAGAGCAGGCGACGGCTCCTGGCATGGCTGCCCTCCCCCTGCCCTTCGCTTTTCCTAGATTAAGGCACGTTGATCGCCCTGACGAAGAACACGAGCGCCCACAGGGCGCTGCCGACGTGGCGCCGTCCCTTCGCAAAACCGACGCATCGAACGATTCTTCTGAGGCTCAGCGAACGCCATTGCCGCCCAATCCCTTTGAACTCGGCGCCGAGAACAACACCGGGCTCGACATCTTCCGGCATGTGGCTCTGGCTGACATCATAATGGGGAACCGGCTACGCGGCGTGGTCAAGGCCTCGGTCTCGAAATTGATGGATTCGATTGCGGAGAGCGGCCTCATCCATCCGGTCGTCGTCCGGCCGGACCCGACCGACGCAGACAAGTTTGTACTCGTTAGCGGGATGCAGCGGATCAACGCGGCGAGGAATCTCGGACACCACGAGATACTTTGCCGCGTGGTTGCTCTCGACGATAGCAATGCGGAGTGGTGGAAGGTCGAGGCAGTTCTGGCGAGGGCGAACCTTGGCCCTGCCGACGAAGCTCGATACATGGCCCGCCGCCGCGAGTTATACGAACTGCGGCACGGGAAGGGCAATGGCCAGGCCAAAGGCGCGGCCGCCGCCAATGCCCGACAAGGACGGCGACACGCTGCCGCCATGTTGGCGCGAGCGTCTTTTTCGGAGGATACCGCCAATGAGACGGGGCGATCGCAGCGTACTATTCAGCGGGCGATTCAGCGAGCTGACCGTATCGGCTCCGCCACGCTGACGCGGGTCGCCGGGACTGCTCTCGATGCTGGGGCCGAGCTCGACGCCCTGCCGCACCTCCCGCCGGCGACCCAGGAGTGGCTCATCGAACAGGCCGCAGCTGGAGCCCAGGTTTCTGCGATGCAGGCGCGAAGGGAAATGCGCGCGTCATCCACGGCAAAAGGCCGGGAGGCGACGGAACCCTTGTCGTTGTCGGCCGACGCCGAAATCGACTCTTCCGACCTCTCAGCACTGAAGGAGGCTTGGCTTGGGGCGTCGAGCACGGCTCGTGAGAAGTTCCTCGCGTGGATCGAGGCCTCTTCCCAATGAGCTTGCGCGCATATGAGTGGGCGTGGAAACAGAGCGTCAGTCCAACTAAAAAGTTGGTCCTCTTGGAGCTCTGCGATCACCATAATGAACAACGCGGCGACAACGATGTCTGGCCGAAACAAGACACCATTGCAGAGCGCACGGGCTTCACCTCACGGGCAGTGAATTCTGCGCTGAAGGCGTTAGAATCGGAGGGGCTCATCGAACGTCGGCCGCGATACCTTAACCGCAAACGCACCTCTGACGTGATTACCATTCTCATCGACCGAAACGAGGTGGTGTCGGCAGCCACACAAACCCCAAATCCCGGTCCTTCCTCCCCCGCGGTACCGGAAGAAGGTTCAGGTAGCAACCAGAAGGAGATTCCGGATGCTACCGGAACCACGTTCACCGTAATCGGTAAGGATCAACCAGCAAGACTGAATCAACCAGTAGTCTTCTTCCCGGAATACTGGGAACCCCACCGTCCGGATCTCGACGCGTGGAACTACGCAGCCAGAACCATAGTAGAGATTTCCGTCCAACTCGGCACCGCTATCGATTGGGATTCACCTGGCATCCAAAACCTGTGGCCCGTCGTCGAATGGCTAAAGCGCTTGGGAGATCAAATGGTGACGTCGTCCCTGATTAAGGTCGGCGCGCGGGCCGTGAAAAGCAACACGAAGATCAGGTCGTGGAAGTACTTCGAAGCTGAGATATCACAAGCTGGTGCTTAGTTCATGGCGTCCGATCGGGCTATCACGTCTTCGCAACGGATGCCTCTCTCGAGCCGCTGCAAGTAAATTGCAGGGCGGACGCAGATCCCAGTGACCGACGCGCTCGTTGACCCCTCCACGCCGACACCCGCCGCCGTTTTGAGCAGCAGCTGGCCAAGGAAGCGGACTTCGGCCGCCGTAAGGCTCAGCTGCGCGAGGCGCAGAGCGAGCTCAGCAAGGCGCGCGAGACCATCGACGAGCAGGTGGCGACGAAACTGAAGGCGGAGCGCTTCTCCATCGCGGAGGCCGAGGCCAGGAAGGCGCGACTTGCCCTGGCCGACGAAATCACCGCGCGCGACCGGCAGCTGACGGACATGCAGCAGTTGCTGGCGACGAACACCGAGAAGCTGGCCGTGGCGCAGAAGGCTCAGGCGGATGTGTTGCGCAAGGAGCGCGAGCTGGACGACGCCAAAGCGCGGCCGCTTCCTGTGGCCATCGTCGACTGATGGCGTGGTGACAATCACCCCAGCCCAGCTTGGCTACCTGCTGGAGGGCATCGACTGGCGGATGCCGCAACATACCTGGCGACCGCAGGCGGCTGGCTGATCGCTGGGATTTGAATCGGTGGCATGATCAGCGGTCCGGACAGAGACCGCGCCTTGTGATTCTCTGGTCGGCGATGGCCGCCGATGATTCTCTTCCCGACGATGTGACCACGCTGCAGGCGATGCTGCGCGCCGAGCGAGCGGCCCGGTTGGCCGCGGAAGCCGAGGCCCAAGCGGGGACCTTGCTGATCGAGAAGCTCAAGCTCACGATCAAGAAGCTCCGGCACGAGCAGTTCGGACAGTCCTCCGAGCGAGGCGCATTGCTGGACCAACTCGAGCTACAGCTCGCCGACCTGGAGGAGACCGCGGCTCAAGCTGAGACCGCGGCGCAGATGGCAGCCGAGAAGATTGCGGTGCCATCGTTCGAGCGCCGCAAGCCAGCCCGTCGGTCGCTGCCGGAGCATTTGCCGCGGGAGCGCATTGTCTATCCGGTGCCGGCCACCTGCCCATGCTGTGGCGACAGCCGATTGCGCAAGATTGGCGAGGACGTAACCGAGACGCTGGAGCTCGTTCCGCGCCAGTGGAAGGTGATCCGGCACGTGCGCGAGAAGCTCGTCTGCCGGGCCTGCGAAGCGATCAGCCAACCGCCGGCCCCCTCGCATCCGATTGCGCGCGGGCGTGCAGGGTCCAAGCTGCTGGCCCATGTCCTGTTCGCCAAGTATGGCCTGCACCTGCCGCTTCATCGTCAGAGCGATGTCTACCAGCGTGAAGGCATCGACCTCGACGTATCGACGCTCGCGGACTGGGTAGGTGCCTCCGCGGCAACCCTGATGCCTTTGGTCGATGCGATCCGGAGCCACGTCTTCGCAGCCGAGCGCATCCACGCAGATGACACCACGGTGCCGGTCCTGGCCAAGGGCAAGACCCGGACTGGCCGGCTCTGGACCTATGTGCGCGACGACCGTCCGTTTGCCGGCCCAGATCCGCCGGCGGCCGTGTTCTTCTTCTCGCCCGACCGTGGCGGGGCGCATCCGGAGCAGCATCTGGCGAGCTATGCCGGACTGATGCAGGCCGACGCCTACGCCGGCTTTGGCAGGCTCTACGAGGCCAATCGCAAGGGCGGCCCGATCATCGAGGCCGCGTGCTGGGCGCACGGCAGGCGCAAGTTCTTTGATCTCGCGCGGCTCAGCAAGGCGCCGATCGCCGCCGAGGCGGTCAAGCGCGTCGATGTTCTGTTCGCCATCGAACGTGAGATCAACGGTCTCACTGCGCAGGAGCGTTTGCGTGTGCGCCAGGAGCGTAGCCGCCCCCTGATCGTCGAGCTGGAGGCGTGGTTGCGCGAGCAGCGCGCCAAGCTCTCGAGGAACAACGACACGACCAAAGCGATCAATTACTGCCTCAGCCGCTGGGATGCATTTAGCCGCTTCATTGATGACGGACGACTTTGCATGTCGAACAATGCTGCTGAGCGTGAGCTACGGGCGGTCGCCGTGGGGCGAAAAAATTGGACCTTCGCCGGGTCCGATGAAGGCGGACGGCGCGCGGCTGCCATCTACAGCCTCATCGCCACCGCCAAGCTCAATGACATCGACCCGCAGGCTTGGCTCGCCGACGTGCTGGCGCGCCTACCGGATCATCCCGCCAAGCGCATCCAGGAACTCATGCCCTGGAATTGGCGACCTCAGAACGTCGCTCAGGCCGCATAAGCGCGGTCAGCCATCCGTTCAAGCTGACCTAACCAGGGCCGTCACCGGACGCGTACGCTTCACCGACATGCACCAGGACCTTGACCGCGAGCGGAAGATGATGACCCGCCTCTGGGCCAAGCGCGAGGAGCAGCTCCGTGGCGTGCTGGACTCGACGGCGGGTCTCTACGGCGACTTGCAGGGTATCGCCGGTCGGGCGATGCAAGAGATCGAGAGCCTGGACATGCTGATGATCGAGACGAAGGGGGAAGCGGCGGAGTAAGAGCTGTTCCCGGCTATATCCCGGTCTTCTTCCGCTTCATAAGAGAGGGACGCGATAGGATGATCGCGGCGGTTATACCGTTCAGTTGCTCGATGCCGCTTTGCAGCTCGTAATGCTGCTCGGTCTGCGCACAGTCATCCCACACCACTGCAACGATCGTATCGAAATTGCTCGATTTACTCAAATACAGACCCGTATCCGACGCAATCTCGTCAATCACCGCTTTGAAGCCGGCCTGTCCTGGCTTGCGGATGTACTTCACTTCAATCAACGTTCTCAAAGACGGGACGGCGAGGTCAGCACGTGGATTCGCGTGGCCAATCGAGGGTAAATTCTCTTCGTCATCTACATCTGGGAAAACCGGTGCAAGAATTACCCAAAGAAGGCTCTGAACGTGGTATTCGTTCTCGACCTCCCAGCGGGTGATCGCCGATTTTGCAGTTCGCGGCTTTTCCTCATACGGCCATCGCTTGAAACCTCGCGAGACATTCCCCAGAAGCGCAATTAGGTCCGCTCTTGTCGGCGAGGCCAGCCGAATCTGACCAAGGCGGCCTGCAATGACATCAAAAGCGGCCAAACGAACGGCATCAAGCCCTGACTGGTTGTCCAACGGGCACGATTGAACGGCTGCGGACCAAGCCTCTTCCTCGATAAACTGCGAAGACGATCCAAGACCCTTCGCCGCAGCAACGACAGCCAACTCGGCTGGCTTCACGGTGAGATTGCTGTCGCCCAGAACAACGAATGCCAGCCTGGCAAGGCCTTGGTGCCATAAGTCGCTCCCGAGTTCGACCAGCGACTTGCTCAGGATATCCCTGCACCACCTCTGAGCTTCGTCGGATTTCTCCGACTTTGCGCCAAGGGCCACGCCAAGCAAGGAAATTCCATCCACTTCAAAACGGCGCGGACGGCCGGCTACGAAGAACGCGCGCCCCCTCAAATGCTCGAGCTCATTGTCTAGGACATTCCTCTGGCTCTCATTGAGCAGCCCAGCTGCAGCTCCAAATCCGAAAGCTGCCACATGTTCCGGATGGCGCGCCTGACCCGTAAAGGCCTCCGCTTCACTGACAGCAGCTTCCAACCCGCTCCTCTGATCCAGTATCCAAGCTCGGAACGCCGCAACATGACACGGCAGGCCTCTCGCCAAATTCACCTCAGCCAGCAGACCTCGCCGAACATCTTGAAGCGTCGGGAGGGTCACAAAAACCATAGCGTTCGACCAATCTGTCCAAACTGAACTGCTTCTGCATCCCAATTGGGCACATCAGCGAGACCGGCCAGACGCTCGGCGATAAGGTCAGAATATCGAATAGTGATCGGAAACGGCTCTGGAGCCAGCATTCGCCAGGAATGCCCCGAGAATTCGAAGGCTTGACGCGACAGATAGGTCATATCCTTGAATGTTGAGTGCCGGTGCAGCTTGAGTAAGCACGGTCGAGGCATTCCATCACTTGCCTGCTTCAATTCGGAAGCGCCTGAGAAAACAACAAGTGACTCGTAATCACCGAGCTTAATGTGAAGACCGCGCGATGGTCCCAAAACACCCTTTTTTGGATCGCCATATCCAAGGCCAGGCTGAGCGTTATCGAACACGATGTATGGATTGCTGGGAGCGATGTGCACGAATGCGAATGTAACGTTCTCAAGCCCGAGATCGTCGACTGTGCGCTTGACGGCACCTGCTTCCGTATCCTTCGGCGGCTTGAACATGTGAAACACCAAGCGCACCTTGTCCGTGCTGCGCCAGTTGTCCTGTTTCCTGACCTGGGTGATGGCCCGCTTTAAGGTGTCGTAGAGCGCGTCCGCGTATTTTTCGAACGGAACTACAGCCGTCTTATCACTAAGAAGGTAGCTGCCATCGCTGGAGAAAACGGTAGTGATACCTACAAATCGCTTGTGTGAACCGATCCGGCTTCCGCTCACCGTATGGGAACCCAAACCAATCACAAGTTCATGAGCAACGGTCTGCTTGGCCGCGAGCAACCATGGAATACCGCCTACCTTTGCATACGTCGCCAAGCTGACATGGTTCATCGCGTACATAAGGTTTGCGTCCGACAAACCCATCGTTTCGAGGCGGACGCTTTGCACAGCAATATCTCGTTTCAGCAAGACAGCTTTAGTCGCGTAGTAGGGATTGTCTTCGCCGTCATACTTCTTGAACTCTTCTTCGACTTGGACCAGAGCCAGATTCCATTTAAAACCTTCGTCCGCCGCTTGTTGGAGGGCTTTATGGCTTGCATGGACGTAGTCATTTGCTGATGCAGTCGGCGTTGTGAAGAATGCGACGCTTGGCTTTTCGAGATTGAACCGTCGAATGAAGCCATCACTATATCGGCTCTTCTTCCCTGAAACGGAATCTGGCATGCCGTCTAGGAATTTGGCGACAAACCGGTCAACCTGCCCTTCATGCTTTGCTTGGCAGATGACTGCGATATTGAGCTTCTTCGGAGAGAATGTCCGCTGGTCATAAGGACCGCTGGCCTTCAGACCCCGCTCGCTCCAATCGTCCTTTCGCGCACTGCTTGGATCAAAAACCAACACAGGCTTCGGCATTGTCTCGGTCTGCGGAAAGTCGCGATCCGACGTACTGATCAGTGCACCGATGCGTATCTCAACGCCGGCAACAGCCTCTAACTTTGCTTTTCCGCGGAGGAAGCCGAGAGCTTCTTCGATCTGCCTCTTGCGACCGGGGCCTGCGTGCAACTGACGTGCTGCGTTCTCTGCCTCGTCGAGCACCGGCCGTGCCTTGGCGCCGAGTAGAAACCCGACGATATCGTCAAACGCTTCCGCTCGCGATTCAGGAAACGCCTCCGTGGCGGCGATGCGGTCGTACCCATCGGCATGATCGTCGAGAATCAACACGCCGTCCTCAATTGCCGTGACACGACCGATCAGCGTACGCCGAGGCACAAGGCGATTATCGTTTTGGCCGCGTTCCACCTGAACATAGCGGCCCAGAATGGGCACACCCAATTCTAGAAGCTGGGCGCAAGTCCCATTGATGAGATTTCGCGTTCTACTTTCGCAAACGAGGCCTACAACGCGCCTTCCGCCCGCCAAGTAGTGAGATCTGGTATCGAATTGCAGCGATGTTCGCCGCTCAATCCATGGCGGCAGGTCCCGATGAAAAAGCAGTCCGCGCATCGTCGAACCCAGCACGGTCACCGGATAATCCGAGACTATGTCTCGGGCGCCAACAAAAGCCCGCATCAATGCCGCGGACAATAGCTGCGGCCAATGTTCCTTCGCTTGGCTGAGATCCACCTCCTCTTGCAAATTGCCCAGAGGCTCCGCGCCAGCCGCGACAGGAATATCCACTATGGTGTCATCCATGCCGCGACGGCGAAAAACGTGACTGTTCCGGTATTGCTGACGAAGTTCGTGCAAACCTTCCTTACTGTAAGGCTGCGTACCAACAAAAATTGTGGTTTTGCCGCTAAGCGAAATCGGAGCAAAATTCAGCGTGTAGTTAGACATGCGCTTTTACAGGCTGTGAGGGGATCGCGATGCGGAGAATCCGGCTGTTGCGTTATGGAAGCGGACCTTAAGGCTTGTCGCCCGTCAAGGACGGTTGTTGAACTTGGCCATGCCAGTAGCGGTTGAACATGTGGATTTCGAGGAAATCCGGCTCGTTAACCCTTAGCAGAACTGGAACATAATAAGAACAACAACCACGCCGAACTGCACCGAATATCGCGGTGGCTGAATGCTGCGATAGCCGAGCCTCATCAACGCATACTCGGACTGCCGTGCTATGCGGATCGGACAAGAGTGGGCGATCGATGCCACTCGTGAGCCCAACGGCCGAGTGCAGCTTTCCCTCGGCCGCCAATGGCCGCATCGTTCTAGCACTGGTCGACGGGAGGCTTACGATCTAGCCCAGCGAATCCCGCTCCGATTTACTTCATGGGCGGAAGAGCTTCTTGTCGCACGCTGACCAAGTGCCATAATATCGCGAACTGTACTCAAAACAGAAGCCGCCGCCTCGTGATAACGAATATTCCCACTGCAGACGAGCTGCGCCTTGTGAGTCTTCGGCTCTTTTTTAAGGCTTGGGCGGATACAGCAAACATCATCACGGAATGGGCGGAATATGGGGAATGGGCGACTGAAAGTCAGCAAGAAGATGAGGCCGACAGCCCAGCGGGATGGAAGCAATATATCGCTGCCGCGCAGAGCGATCTCCAAGCCATATTCACGCTGATCCAACAGAGCCAAGAAATCGGATTGAAGGCGAGCATCTGCGAGGTCAGCCCCTTTCTCTTATTGAAGCGCACGGACGTGAGACCCACCGAGGGTGAACAGAACGTCTGGGATTTCACGGATTTTCCAACGCTTGATGCGTCGGAGCTGATCCGCGTTCACAACATGTTTTGCTCAACAACGATTTCGAAAGAATTCCAATTCAAGTACGACGAAATTCGACGCGGGCGGAACAAGATTTCCCACCTTGGCATCTACCGGAAGAGCCTCGAACCGCTCGATATCATCGACATTCTTCAATTGCATTACAGCGAGCTTTATCCGGGCCGGCGCTGGATGGAAGATCGGCTCCACTTCGCTGCGCTAGGCAAATGGGTCGACTTCCAATTCGATAGCGACTTTAACGAGCGAACAGGACTTTTCAACGAGCTCTGGCACCTAATCCCTGAACTGACGGATGATCAATTCAAACGGCTGATGGGGCATGAACGGAACGAGAAGCGATTTGTGTGCCACGAGTGCGGTTATGATGCAGGTTTGGGCAATGCCGAGCCCTATGTCACCGATGTGCCGACAGCTTATCTAGTCAGCGAGGATCGTGTGCGATGCGTAATCTGCGATGTCGAGTACCCGGTGAAGCATGTCACTTCCTGTCCCGTGACTGAGTGCGGATGCGAGTGGCAGAGCGCCCAAGAAGGACACATTGGCCTATGTATGGAGTGCGGCTGGGCGCCAGAAGAGTGGCAAGAGTCCAAGCGTGGACAGCGCGACATATGAAAAGACAAAGTCGTGATAGATACGTACTACCGCTACGTTCTCATTTGCCAGGATAGCTTTTTGAATCGAACCCTTTCAGCAACTGAGCCGATTACCGAACGTTTGAGCGGGAGGGCGGTGGCTTGCTTGAGCGTCCCCGCCCCGCAACAGCCGCAGGAGAATTGATCCGCGCCGGTCCGGGAACAACTATCAGAACATCCGTCGTGACGTAGACCAATCGGCCCAGCATAGGAAATCAACGGGTAATGCAAAGTGAAGTAGCGCCAGGGACTCGCCCCGCTCCTAACCGGAGGCAACCGCCCCCGCGGACCGTGCCTTGGATCCCCCTCTCGTCTTCTCCTCCGGCAACCCGTGCGCCAACGCAGCCTTTCGCATTTCAATTGCCTTCGCCAAACGCGGATCCTTCTTTGCAGCTTCGTAGGCCGGCAACACCGCCTCCATCCACATCAACATACCTTCAGCCTTGAACACCACGCGGTCCGCGGCGCTGTAGACGCTCTGGGTAATCGCAGCGACCTCGCGCGACATCTTGTCTGCACCGCTCACGCGATGATCCAAGAGCGCGGATGCATATGCACCTTCACCGAAATTCTCAAAGAAACTCGTGACAGACCGACGCTCATCATGTGGACCAATCCTGTTAGGCAGCCCGACGACGGCAAGCAGATCCGGCCATCCCGGTTTGCGGCCCGCCAAGGCATCAAGCGCATGATTGAGGGAAGAAGGGGTAATCGCCTTGTCCAGATGGGCCGGTACGCGATTATCGTTACGTTGTTTGGCGGCGAGAGCGCGCACGAGGTACTTGTTTCGATCCTGCGGAAACGCCCAGGTCGAGACCGCGCCCAACTGTTGCTTCGAGTACCGCGCCACTCTCTCAAGGATCTCGATCGCAATAGGCGGAACGCTCAGTTTGATTTCGCGCTTGTTTTTGACCTCATCCGGCTTCCAGGTATAGACGCGCCAACCGACACGTTCCGGCGCGGGATCAGGAACCCAGCGATCGGAGCCCAAGGCGAGCATGTTCACCAGAGCGGAGCTCCGTTGACCCAGTTGTGGCCGTTACGGGTGAAGGCCTTCCGGTCATCGCCGTCGATGTGGAGCTGGATGCGGTAGCCGTCGTATTTGACTTCGTGAATCCACTGAGCCCCCGAAGGAGCCTTCATCTTCAGGGTCGCAAGCTGGGGACTGATAAAGCCCGGCATGGCAGCTTGCGGCTTCTTGGCCGGTGCCCGGGTACGCTTTGCCACTAACGCAACTCACAAAAAGCCCGCCGCCGGTGTTGGGAGCCGACGGCGGGGCAGTCTACCTACCTTATTCGCGACTCTCCAACCGCGAAGCCGAAGCGGCGTTCCCGGGTGTTCTCTCATACAACCGCAATCGAGATTCCAGGTTGTATTTTCAACGTCAACGAGAACGGCAGCCGAACAGCTGGGGAACGCGGTGCAATAAAGCAACGCCCTCAGTACTGTGGCCTCTTCAAAAGCTCCGGCAAGCGGGCGATTGCCTTTGCGATCCGCCTCGCCTCGTCACGGGTGAGGAATTGCTCGGCGTACTGGTAAGGGCGTCGGTGAAGGTCTTCGCGGTGAGGGACAGAGCAGATGGAGAAGCCGTTCGCGTCCTTCACGCGGAAGCATTGCTCCTCCTCCACCATCACCCACGGCGCCGGAAAACGCCGAAGGTTGTCCATCAGGCTCTGCGATTTGCCGGGGTGCTCCGTTTCCGTTTGCCGGAGTCGTACGTCGGGCCTTCCTTCGCCGCCCTCACTTGCCGGTCACGCTCCGCGCAAAGGTCGTCAACCTTGCCCAGCATCCGCTGAAGCAAAGTCTCGGCCGAGGCCGTTGATAAACCGGCGCGCTGAAGCTGCAGGATTTCCTTGCGCTGGCGGCTGACCTGCGAGCGCATGCGCTCGATTTCAAAGCGGAGATATTCGAGTGTGGGCATGACCAAACCTGGGATTTTGCCCAGTAGAACGAAACAGGAACGTCGAGTCAACCGTGCAAATAACCCGGATAACCCCAACAAAAGGCAGCGCAACCTTGCGCGGAACTCACAACCCATGGATACACGATGGGTAAGTGACAACGTGTGATTCGCCCCTTTAGTTTGGAAACTTAATAATGGCAAAGAATTCGAGCGTAAGAACCGGTGGTCCAGCCCGCGTCCGATTAGTCGTTCTGGATGCCGAAATTCCCGATGGCGATCTCGCCTCCTTCAATCAGGTTCTTCAAAACGCGCTCCGCGGTCCAGGTACGACCATCGTGCAACAGCGCGTGAACGGTGTCGCTGCAAAAACTCTCACGCATCAGCCGGCAACGGAGATTGAAGGACAAGCAGAGGAAGTCGTGGACGACCTCGAAGAGGAAGTCGATTCCAGTCCTCAGCCCGCAAAGCCGCGCGCAAAGCGGGCGCAGCCGAAGAGTCCGAACGTCGTGCCACTGGACATGCACGCTCCGACCTCTCTGACGACCTTCGCTCAGGGCAAAGACTCAAAGACGCAGGTCAGCAAGTACATGATCGCGGCAGCTTGGTTGAAGGAGTGCCGGGGTATCGATGCAGTGAACGCGGATTATATGTTCACGTGCTTCAAGTCGATGGGATGGTCCACCAACATCCCGGACTTTACGCAACCACTGCGGGTTCTGAAGGCCAAAAACAAATACTTCGACAAGTCCGACAAGGGATACGCAATCAACCATATTGGCCTGGATTTCGTAAATAAGCTCGGCGGTAGCAATGGAGCTGCGTGACCTCGTCGACCAGGTCAGTGGCTTCGACAGCACGGCGCCAAAAGATAAGATCAAGCTCTTTGCCTGGTGGCTTCACACCCACGCAAGTATCGATCTCTTTACCCCGGCCGACATCCGATCGTGCTTCAATAGCCTTCATATCGATGAGCCTCCGGCGCTTGCCACCTATCTCACCAGGATGGGGGGTGCCAAGGAGCTACTGCCCGAGCGGGGACAGTACAAACTGGCTAGGGCGGCTAGGGCTGAATTGGACAAGGAATATGGTGTCCACCCCAGCATTCAGGTCGTGAGCAAACTTCTCAGCGAATTGCCGGACAAAGTGCCCGATACGGCGGAGAAGGTCTTTTTAGCCGAGGCCATCGATTGCTACCGCGTCAAGGCGTACCGCGCCTGCATCGTGATGACCTGGAATCTCGCCTTCGACCACCTCTTGAACTGGATACTCAAAGATCCGGCCAGGCTGTCCGCCATCAACGCGGAGATCCCGATCAGATTCCAGAAATCGCCCAAGAAGGCGGCTATCGTCATTAACAGCTACGACGACTTCACCGACGAACTAAAGGAGTTCGAAGTCATCGAGTTGTGCAGGAACGCCAACCTCATCAACGACAACCTTACCCGAAACCTCAAAGAGAAGCTTGGGAAGCGAAATATCGCCGCTCATCCCTCCACCATGGTTGTCGGCCAACCTCAGGCCGACGATGTCGTATATGACCTGGTTCACAACGTGGTGCTGGCGCTCACTTAGCCCTCTGCTCATTCTGCATTGTTTGATGTGTCCCGACGATTGGCGTATTCGCCAAGTAGGACTTCGAGCAGTTGAGAGTCAGTCACGCTGCGCCCGCAGTTCTGCGCTCTTCGCTTCTACCAGCGGGCGCATGTCCTCATCATGCTTGCGCTTCGATTCCGCGAGGCGTCTTTCGGCCGCCTCAATATCCGCCGGGCTCAGCACCGCGGCGCCGGTTGTGTCCTTCCAACGCTCCTGGTTCAGCCAGGTAGCGAGCTGTGGCGCATATGGCGTGTCTTCCTTCTCGACACCGGAACGCGCCTTCACCCCAGCCAGAATGTCGGCCGGTGAAGATCCCCGCTTGAGGGCGGCTGCGTAGGCCTTGAGTGCAGGCCGCCGTGGGTTGGGTGCAGTGCCTCTGCTCCACTTCGACTTCCAGATTTCTTCAAACCCGTCCGGCTCCCCCTTGGGCGTCGCGGGGATTGGTTTAGCAGTCTTAGTTCATCAGTCTGAGTAGGATCGGATTCCGTCACCAATTTATCGCAAACACGAAAAGTATCATGACTCAAGCCGAGGTGATCGCAATGGCTGGAGATGCCGACATCAATGGCGACAGAGAATACTACAGCAAACGTCGGGCAGCCTGGATCAAGTCCGATATCAAAGACGTAGCAGCGCCAATTAAGGAGCACGTTCGGCAGATCGACAGATTCATTTGTCTGGTTGAAGATCGAAAGGCCGCAATGGGTCCTCTGACCAAGCGCCGGCCGAACAAGGAGGAGAGCTTCTAGCCCAAGCGGCCTTACCCTTTTTCCGCCGCATCACGGGAGTGGCCTCGACTGCAGGACATAAACTACGGCCGAACTCGCTTGTCTCCGATCAGAGATCTATCTGCGCGACGTGGAACCGCGCCTGCAGACGATGACGGGTTTCTCGCGTTTCTCCAGCCGCGTTTGATCGGGCAGCTCGGGGGCAGGCTGCCTCCCGCCTGGGGCGTGTGGACGAGCACCGGTTGATCGTGCCGCCAATCCTCACACCACCATCGTTGGCCCGTGACCGGGCGGCAGCTCCAGCGGCGACGGCCGAAGGAACAGTTGAGGACGACGGCCCGGCATTCGCGAAGCAATCCGGCCAGCCGTGCTCTCGGGCGCGGTGGACGGCGCTCGATCAGCGTGTGGCACCGCTCCACGCGCATGCCTTGACGCGCCATCTGCTCGGCACTCCGCGCAATCTAGCCCCGATTCTCCGGCGACGACATCCGCCACTGCAACAGGGAATAGGGTGTCCTGGAATCAGAATGATGTTCGAAGCATCCTTCGACCACGGCCCCTATCTTCACTGGTCGGAGCGGATCACCCAGGAGATTGCCCACCATCCGGACCGATCCGGCATGGGGGATCTCCACCAGCACCGCGACGTAGGGCACGTGCTGGCGCAGAGAGGCATGCGAGGGGTGCCACACGCGCTCCCAGCTGAAGATGCGGCCCCGCGCCTCAATCTCGGTCCAGTCTGGATCAAAGGCGTGGCAGGAATTGCAAATCCATTCCGGGCCGAACTGCCATGAGCTGCAACGGCTGCAGCGCTGCACCACGAGACGGTTTTGCCGCAATCCGTTCCAGTACGGCGCGGACAGACCGTCGGGTTCAGGCACGGGGATCGGCAAACCGTCGGCTAGATAAATCGACATCTCGGGGCTGCTCATAGGGTCGCCTCCGAACCAAGAAGCAGATTGCTCACCGGCGTGACCATGGGTCCGGCGATCACCATGGCCGCGTGATTCCGCTCAGCCTGGTTGGTCGAGGTGCCGCGGACCTGGCGCACGGCCTCGAGCACGAGCTCGAGGCCGTGCATATAGCATTCGGCAAGATTGCCACCGCTGGTGTTCAGGGGAAGCCGTCCTGATGGCGCGGTGAGATTTTCGAGTGTGAGAAAATCATTGGCCTGCTCAGGCTCGAAGAAACCATGCTCGGCGAGCGCCATGACGACACCTCCGGTGAAGTTTTCATAGGCTTGGACCGTCCCGACATCGGAAGGCCCGAGCCCAGCCATGCGATAGAGGTCAGGAGCAACCGTGTTGAAGCCGGCGCTGGCGTAGGTCGGCGCATTGTGGGGAACGGCACCGCTGCGGTGTCCTGCGCCCATGGCTGCGCCAAGCACGAAGACCGGCTTCTGCCGAAACTCGCGCGCACGCTCCTCCGCAACAACGACGAGCGCGGCGGCGCCGTCGTTCTCCATGCAGCAATCGTAGAGATGAAACGGTTCGACGATCCAGCGCGAGGCATCGTATTTTGCGATGTCGAGAGGCTTGCCATGCATGACGGCGCGCGGGTTCAACTGGGCGTGGTGATACGACGCGAGCGCGATCGCGCGCAAAGCTCCCTGGCTGACGCCATGCTCGTGCATATAGCGCTGCACCTTCATCGCAAAACGCTGCGGCGGAGCCAGGACGCCATACGGCATCAGATAGGCCTTTTCACCGGAAATGGTCTCGATGCCGCCGACCTGTCCGAAGCGGCCATATTGGCCCTGCGCCAATGCGCGAAACACCACGACGCAGTCGGCCAGCCCGGCCACGATGGAGGCCGCGGCGTTGGCCACGGCGGCGCAGCAGCCGCCTCCCCCACCACCCCATTGCATCGTCGCCGTGCGAAGCCGGTGCGTGCCGAGCGCTGCGGCCAGCCGCGAGGCTTCGTTTCGATCGTCGCTGTAGGACGAGAAGCCGTCGATGTCGCGCGGATCAAGTCCTGCGTCCTTGCACGCGGCGAGAATGGCTTTCAACGCGAGCTTGAACTCGGGATCCGGCGACGTGCCGTGGCGATAATAATCGGTCTCGCCGATGCCGACCACGGCAACGCGGCCCCTGAGCGTCCGCTGTTCGGCCGGCTTTGACATCAGGCCTTGCTGCCTCGCGGCGCATTCGGACCGAATGCTCCGGCTTCTGCCAGGCTTGCCATCCGCCTGTCGTCATAACCAAGCAATTCGCGAAGCACGCTCTCCGTATGCTGCCCGACCGCGGGAGCTGCGACAGGATCGGCAATAGGCGTCTCTGAATAGCGGATCGGCAGGCTGACATTCGGAACCCATCCCACCCTGTCGTGTGGAATGCGTGTGACGATCCGGCGTTCCCTGGCCTCCGGAGATCGGATCGCGTCTCCCACGCTTCGCACCTGTCCGTGCGGAATGCCGGCCGCCCTCATCCGCGACTGCCAGTGCGCCCACGGCTGCTGCGCAAATGCTTCGCCGAGAAGCGCAAACAGCTCGTCGCGACGGCCGATCCGATCAGACCCCGTCGCATAGATCTCGGCCGAAGCCAGATCCTGGCGATCAAGGACCTGCGACATCAGACGCTGAAATATCTTGTCGTTTCCGCAATTGATGTAGAACGCGCAGTCCTTGGCCTGAAACACACCGGACGGACACGTGTCCGGACTGGTGTTTCCACCCCGTTGAGGATTCGCGCCGGTGAACAGATGCTGCATCGTGGCATAGCCGGTCATCAGCACGGCGCTGTCGAACAGCGAAAGCTCGACCGCCTGTCCAAGGCCGGTGCGCTCGCGAGCGACCAGGGCGCCGAGGATCGCATTGCTCGCCATCATCGCCGTGCTGATATCCATGACCGGCGACAAGGCCCGCACGCCCTCGCGATCGGCGTACCCGTTCATCGATACGAAGCCGCTTTCGACCTGGGCGATCGGATCGAAACCCAGCCGATCCGCATACGGACCGTCGCGCCCGTAGGCCGAGACCGAGCAATAAATGATCTGCGGCCTGATCTTGCGGCAGCTTTGGTAATCCAGTCCGAAGCGCTCCATGACGCCCGTCGAGAAATTCTCGACGATCACGTCCGCCGTCGCAATCAACTCGCGCACGATCCCGACCGCGCTCTCCGATTTGAGATCGAGCGCGACACTGCGCTTGTTGCGATTGGTCCAGAGAAACGGGGCGCCGAGCCCGAGCTCCTTGTCCACGGGTGGGTAGCGGCGAAGATCATCGCCGCGGCCCGGCACCTCGATCTTGATGACCTCCGCTCCCATATCGGCGAGTATCATCGTCGCGAACGGTCCGGCGATGAAGTGCGAGAAGTCGATCACCCTGATGCCATCCAGCGCGTTCGGCGCGCCGGAAGGACGGGGCGTATGTTCGGGGAATTCGGCTTCGAGCTGATTCAACATGGTGTCATCCGATAAATTGCTGTCATTCGACGTCGCGAGTCGCGTCGGTCAATTCGCTTTTGCGCTCTCGACCAGTGTGCAGCCGCCTTGATCGAGCGGCCGAAACGCCTCGGGCCCGGAGAGAACACCGATGTTTTCCAGCAGGTCCCATTTGCCTTTTGACGTCTTGGGGTCCTTGGCCTTGAGGATATACATATTATGGATCGCGCGGCCGTCCGGACGGACCACGACGCGACCGTACAGCGCGTCGTCAATCGGCTTTTCCTTCATCTTGCGGATGACGGCCTGCGCATCGTTCGTTCCGGCCTCGTTTGCCGCGTTCAGATAGGCCATGACCGACGAATAGACACCGGCATGAAAGGCGGTGGGCGAGTGGCCGTGCTGGCGCTCGCTGAACTTCGCCGACCAGGCACGGCTGGCATCATTGAGATCCCAGTAGAACGGTTGGGTGATGATCATGCCCTGCGCTGTCGCAAGCCCGCTCGATTCGATGTCGTTGGTCGTCGCCAGCAGGGCCGCAAATTGCCGCCCCTTCTCCTTCAGGCCGAATTCGGCGGATTGCTTGATGAGATTGACCGTATCGCCGCCGGCGGTTGCGAACGCGATCACGTCCGCACCGGAGGCGTCGGCCTGGAGAATGAACGAGGCATAGTCCGGGCTGTTGATCGGCACGTTCACCGATCCGAACACGCTGCCACCGCCGGCGGTGATGACGGACGTTCCATCGCGGACCATCGACTTTCCGAGCGCGTTGTCGGTGGCGATGAAGTACCATTTCTTGCCGCCGCGACCGACGAGATACTCGCCAATCGTGTGCGACGACGCCCAGGTGTCGAACGTCCACTGGACGGTATTGGGCGAGCAGAATTTTCCGGTCAGATCCGACGACGCCGCGCTGGATGCGATCAACGCGACCTTGCTGCCGCGCACGACCTCGTTGACGGCGAGCCCGACCGCCGAATTGGGGACATCCGCAACGGCATCGACCCCATCCTGGTCCATCCAGCGCCGGGCGATCGCGGCGCCGATATCGGCCTTGTTCTGGTGATCGGCCGAAATGATCTCCACCTTGAAGCCGGGATTGGCCTTCATGAAATCTTCGGCCGCCATCTTCGCCGCCGTGACCGAGCCCTCGCCGGCATTGTCCGAATACGGACCGGAGGCATCGTTGAGAATGCCGATCTTCATGACGCGAGCAGAATCCGCCAGCGCCGGCGAACACATAGCGGCGATCATCAGGCCCCCGACAATTCGCGATACAAATCTCATGCGTTTCATCCCTTGATTATCGTTGCATTCCGCTAGAGGTCCAAAACGAGCGTGCGCGTCCTGGAGCCCGAGCAGCAGATCATGATCGTCTTGTTGGAGGCCTGCTCTTCCTCGCTCAGATACTGGTCGCGATGATCCGGTGTTCCTTCCAGCACGCGCGTCTCGCAGGTGCCGCAGACGCCTTCGCTGCAGGCGTAGTTGGGAGAGATGCCGGCCTCGAGGAGCGACTCCAAAATGGTTTTGCCCGCTTCCACTGCGACGGTGCGGTCGCTTCTGGCCAGCTTGACCTCGAAGCCCCCCTCGAGAGCCGGGGCCTCCCTAGCCTGGAAATACTCGACGTGCACGCAACCCTCGGGACGGTCGGCCGCGGCCGCCTCGAACGCCTCCAGCATCGGGGCGGGGCCACAGCAGTACAGATGAGCTTGCGCGGGCGCTTGTTTGACGATCGACGCCACGTCGAACATCCGTCCCGAGCGCTCGTCGTCGACGTCGACGTGCAGGTTGAGATGAACGTTGGGCCGCAGGCTTCCGATGTCATCGAGAAACGCCGCGGCAGCACGTGTCCTCACGGCATAGAACAAGTCCCAGGGGCGTCCCAGACATTCAAGCCGGCGGATCATCGACAGCAACGGCGTGATGCCGATGCCCCCGGCGATCAGGACGGATGTCGCCGCATCTTCGCGGAGCGGAAAATTGTTCTTGGGAGCCGAAACCGTCAAAACATCGCCGACCCCGACATGGTCGTGGAGGAAGCTCGACCCTCCCCGGCTGGCCGCGTCCTTGTTGACCGCGATGACGTAGCGATTCCGCTCGCGCTGGTCGTTCAACAGCGAATAGCTCCGGATCATCTTGTCCGGCAGGTGCAGATCGATGTGACTGCCGGCCGTGAATGAATCGAGCTCGCCGCCGCTCGGCGGCACCAACTCGTAGGAGTTGATGCGTTCGGCCTCGTAGGTGATCCGCTTGACGCGAACCGGGATGACACGCTCAGTCATGGCGCCATCCTCTTCGGTTGAGAGGAGGTCCTGTTCACATCTCGTATCCGAAATCGGCGCCGAGCTTGGCCTGCATGAACGGCGCGCCGACGTCGACCCAGGAATCTTCCGGCGGAAGCCGCAAGGATACGGCTCGCACCATGAACACGTCGGGGTCTGCCACGCCCTTTGGCCTGGTGCCATGATCGCGATAGGCGCCCAGCGCTTCGAGGATGAAGCGACGCGTCATCGCGATCCCGGTATCGCTCGAGCAAAGATTTTCTTTTGTCCGGTCGAAGATCGGTGAAACGCCGCTCTGGCAGGCACCGTCCTGTACCCACAGTCCGGGCAAGCCCGAGAACCAGGTCGTGCGCTGGGACTCGTAGTCAAATTGGAAGCCGTTCTGCGGATTGTACCTGGTCCAGTAGCCGGCATAGGGGACCGTCACGGGATGCTGAACGAGCGCGTTGCGACTGGCGTGCCCGCTTTCGCGGCCATTGTGCCCTTCCGCGAAGATCTGCCGTGTCTTGGGGCGGAGCGGCTCGGAAGGATGGTATGAGAACATGATGCAGAGCGTGTTCTCGTCGTCGATCGGCACCCAGGCGTGCCCGCTGAGATCCGGAAACGGAGACAATGGCGGGACCAGCGTGTAGAACGGCAGCATGAACTGGTTCACGCGCCAGTAGAGCGTGTTGGCGTCGTAGTTGCGCCGCGCAGCGATGCTCATCCCGAAATCCTGCTTGATGCATTCGAATGTCGGGCGAAGGTCCCGCTTCTGGATCCACGCACTCGTCGTCCCCTGGGCGTCCAGGCGGCCATGGAGCAACGGCGCGTGCGCCGAATCGATCTCGCCTTCCACGGCCTGCAGCCAGTTGCACTCCTGGACGCGGAGGCTGACATGCACCTGCTCCTGCGGCACGAGATTCCATTCGACGTTCGGAAGCGGCGGCGGATCGGCCTGGTCGGGGCCCATATAGGTCCAGATCATGCCGTTGCGCTCGCGGCATTGGTACGCCTTGATGCGCACCCGCTCCTTGAGACGGCTACGCGCCGGCTCTGCGGGCATGTCCGTGACGGCCCCCGTCACATCGAACTTCCAGCCGTGATAGACGCATCGCAGCCCGCAATCCTCATTGCGGCCGAAGATCAGGGGAGCGCCTCGGTGCGGGCAGGCCTGGTCGACCAGGCCCACGCGCCCTTCGGAGTCCCTGAAAGCGACCAGATCCTCGCCGAGCAACCGGATCCGCCGCGGCTGTCCGTCCGGGGTCAGATCGGCCGAAGGCAGAAACGGAATCCAGTATAGACGGAAGAGTTCGCCAAGCGGCGTGCCCTTCCCGACTCTCACCAACCGCTCATTGTCTTCATGTGAGAGCATGACAATTCTCCATTCGAATCGATGGCTTCAGGTCGTTATGGGTTTGCCGTGGTGAGCAGCGGAGCCACGCGCTCCGCCATACCGAGATCGCGTACCGTCCAGAGTGGATCGCTTGTTGCGAGCGGCTGGCGCGGTATCGGCGGCTGCCGGCCCTGCTCGACCAGGCCGACGATGATTTCGATCCGTCGCCGCTCGAGATCCCGGAGCGCGTGTTCGACCACCGCGCCTTCCGCCGCACAGCCCGGCAGTTCCGGATAAGCGAGCCGGATCAGCCATTGTCCGGGCTCCCGCTCCACAGCTTCCGCTTCGAGCAGATAAGGGATCGCCAGCAATTCGCGCAGATGCAAAGTGACCTCCCTGGTTGCCGCCACGAGCTTGTTAATTGATACGTATACGTACTATAATTCCAATCCTCTTGCAATGGTTCTAATTCGGCCAGTTACGCCGCATTGCGGTAGAGTTGAGCTCGCCGACCCAAGCTGTTACCCGCGAGGCGACCGTCAGGAATCGGAGCGAGGTTGAAGCACATGAGCGCAGGCAAACGCACGGAAACGGATTCGGCGGGGGAGCTTGCGCGCACCTGGCAACTCGAAGGCGGCATCGGATTTCTGTTGCGACTGCTCGAGGCCCGGTATGACGGCCTCTATCAGAGCCTGACCAGACAGAGCGACATCACGCCGCGGCAGTTCGGCGTGCTCATGGCGCTCTATCAGCAGGGTCCGATGACGTCGTCCGTTCTCGCCGACCGCATCAGTTGTGACCGGAACACTCTCAGCGAGATGCTCAAGCGCATGGCCGTGCGGCGGTTGGTCTCAAAGAAGAGCAATCCGGAAGATCGCCGTTCCATTCAGATCCAGATCACCGCCAAGGGCGAGGAAGCATTGCTTGCGGTCATTCCAGCGGCAGCCGAGCTGCAGAGCCTGATGCTGGCGCCCCTGCGCAAGGAAGATCGTGCTCATTTCCTGAAGTGCCTGCTCGCGATCGCAAAGGCCGCCCCCGTCGCCGGCGCACCGGACGAGTGACGCCGATCGCGATCCCGTCGCTTGGTTGTGCGGCCTATCGCGCCCGGCGCGATCTCCTCGACCTGCCGTTCGGAGACCTCAGCCCCTGCTCGGGCTCTTATGCCTCCGCGACGTCTCGTTGGGGACTGCCGAGCCTCGGGATCCGATCCACCTTCAGATGCTTGATGCCGTGCCCGGTCTGGCCGTCCAGCTGATTTTGCCGCTCTCGGATGTCGCCGGGTAGAGCTCGGCCGGGGGGCCTGAGAAGACGCCGGGCGCCTTTCGGCGCCCGACCCACTTGCCAGTCCTGCAGCTCAAAGATATATTGGTCCAACCATTGATCTTACCTAGGCATGGAGGGCGCCCCCATTATGAGCTTCACCGAGGAGCAGGTCGCCTTTCGCGACAGCGTTCAGAAAGTTGTCGCCAAGCACGTGGCCCCGATCGCCGCCGAGATCGACGCGACGGATCGCTTTCCCGAGGAGATCGTCAAGATTTTCGGTGAAATGGGGCTGATGCAGCTCTGGGTGCCCGAGCAGTATGGCGGTCCCAACGGCAATCTCACCATGATGTGCATCGCACGCGAGGAGATCGCGAAAGTCTCGCCGGCCTGCGCTTCGATTGCCGGCCTCAACACGATGTTCATCATGCCGCTGCTGCACTTCGGCTCGGAAGAGCAGCGCAAGCGATTCCTGCCGATCATTGCCGAGGGCGGCGTCGTCACCGCCATCGCCATTTCCGAGCCGCAGGCGGGATCGGACGTCTCCGCCCTCAATACGCGGGCTCGCAAGGACGGCGACAGCTACGTCATCAACGGCAGGAAACAGTGGTGCAGCTACGGCGTTGCCGCCGACTACATCGTCCTGATGGCGCGCACCAGCGACAGTCCCGGCTCGGACGGCATCAGCGCGTTCATTCTCGAGCCCAAGAAAATGCCCGGCATCAGCTTCGGACGCCACGAACGCAAGATGGGTTTCCGCGGGGCGCCAAATACGCCGATCTTCCTGGACAACGTCCGCGTACCCGCCGAGAACCTCGTCGGCGAGGAAGGCAAGGGCTTCAAGGCCTCGATGCGCGCGCTCGACCTCAATCGGCCGACGATCGGCGCCCAATGCGTCGGCCTCGCGCAAGGCGCGTTCGAAGCGAGCCTCGCCTACGCCAAGGAACGAAAGCAGTTCAAAAAGAGCATCTCCGAATTCCAGGGCGTCCAGTTCATCCTGGCCGACATGGCCATGCAGATCGAGGCGGCGCGTGCGCTGGTTTACGAATGCGCCCGCGCCGGAGACGCCGGCGACTGGAAGCGCCTCAACCTGCTCGCGAGCATGGCCAAGTGCTTCAGCAGCGACATGGCGATGAAGGTCACGACCGACGCGGTCCAGGTCTTCGGCGGCTACGGCTACACCATGGATTATCCGGTCGAGCGGATGATGCGTGACGCCAAGTTGACCCAGATCTTCGAGGGAACGAACCAGATCCAGCGCCTCGTCATCGCGCGCGAACTGCTTCGATAGCCGCCAAATCAAGAAACACAGACGTGGAGGAACGCCCTTGAGCCGTACATCGGTCCTGACATCGTGCTCTCTGTTCGCGGCCACTCTGCTGTCCCTCTCGGCCGCGCAGGCCCAGAAGACTTATGATCCGGGCGCCAGCGACACCGAGATCAAGCTGGGTCAATCGACGCCGCTCAGCGGCCCGGCCTCCGCGTTCGGCGCAGGAGCCGGACGGGCGGTGGTCGGCTACTTCGACATGGTCAATGAGGGGGGCGGGATCAACGGACGCAAGATCAGCTTCACTCAACTCGACAACGCCTATAGTGCGCCGAAAGCCGTCGAGCAATCCCGAAAACTCATCGAGGATATCGGCGTGCTTGCCGAGGTCGGCACCATAGGGACCGCGCCGAACGTCGCCATCCAAAAATATCTCAACGCCAAGAAGGTGCCGCAACTCTTCATCACGGCGGGAGGGCGCCGCTTCAACGATCCCGCTCAATTTCCCTGGACCGTCCCGCTCTATCCCGACTTCGAGACCGAAGGCCGCGTCATCGCCAAATACATCCTCAAGGCCCGGCCGGAGGCGAAGATCGGCGTTCTCTATCAGAACGACGATTTCGGGAAGGATTATCTCAAGGGGTTGCGCGCGGGACTCGGCGCGAAGGCGACTCTGATCGTTGCCCAAGCCTCCTATGAAGTTTCCGACCCGACCATCGACTCGCAAATCGTTCAGTTGAAGTCTGCCGGCGTCGACACGCTGATCGAGCAGTCTGCGGCAAAGGCCGCGGCGCAGTCGATCCGCAAGGTTCATGAATTGGACTGGCATCCGCTGCACATCATCGGTGGCTCGACCGCCTCCGTCGAGACGGTGCTGAAGCCCGCCGGCCTTGACGCCTCGCGCGGACTGGTCACCACGCAGTTTCTCAAGCAGCCGGGCGATCCGGCCTGGGCCGACGACGATGAGGTCAAGGCCTACAGGACTTTTCTCAAGAAACATGCGCCGTCAGTCAATCCAGACGATTACTCGGTGCTCGTCGCCTACATGAACGTCAACGCGCTCGGGGCCGTTCTGAAGGCCTGCGGCGACGAGTTGACCCGGGCGAACCTGATTCGAAAGGCGACATCCCTGCACGGCGAGCGAATGCCGATGATGCTGCCAGGTATCACCATCAGCACCACACCCGAAGACTACACGGCGTTCAAGACGCTGCGCATCGCCGTTTTCGATGGAACCAGCTGGAGTCTGTCCGGTGAGCCGATGACGGCGGATTAGGAGAAGAGATCCAGTGGGTCGCGTCTCGTGCGCGCCCACCGGAAGTTTCGCCTTCGCATTCGGCACCACCGATCGCAGAGTAGCGTCAAAGACTGATGTGGAAGCCGCCGTTGACTCCGATGTGCTGGCCCGTCGTGTACGAGGACGCATCGGAGAGCAGGAAGCAGACGGTCCGCACCACTTCGTCCGCTGTCGCCCAGCGTGCAAGCGGGATCTGCGCCAACATGCCATCGCGGAATTTCTCGCCGCGTACGACCTCGGTCATCGGCGTTTCGACGACGCCAAAGCAGATCGAATTGGTCCGGATGTTGTATTTGCCCCACTCCCGGGCCGCGGTCATGGTCATGCCGAGCAATCCGGCCTTGGCGGCGGCATAGTTGATCTGGCCTACCGACCCCTTTCGTCCCGCGTCAGACGAGATATTGACGATGGCTCCTCCCGAGGCGTCGCCGTCCTTGGCGCGCTGCACCAGGTGGCGTCCCACCGCCTGCAGCCAGATGAACGCGCCCGTGAGATGAACATCGATGACCTCGCGCCATTGATGCATGCTCATCTTTTCGATCATGGCGGGACGAATGATGCCGGCATTGTTGACCAGTCCGTTCACCGAACCGAACCGCCCGACGGCATCAGCGACGGTGCTCGCGGCCAACTCCGCGTCCGTGACGCTGCCGACGACCTTCATCACCCGCGCCGCAGGCAACGCCGCCAGGGCCGGCCCAAGCGCCTCGCCGTTGAGATCGACGGCGACGACGTTCGCCCCGAGTTCGATCGCCAATTCGGCCGTTGCCTTGCCGATCCCCTGTGCGGCGCCGGTGACGACGATCGTCCGGCCTTGTAGGGACACCATGTTTTTCGTCATTCCCAATTCCTCAGTTTCTAGTGAAGTCCAACATCTTGTGTGCGCACCGCTTCGCGCGAATCAGGTCGTTGCCCAGCCGTGACTGAGAACCAGCGCGTCGCGCTCGACGACACGCGCCTGAAATGCGATGCGGTCAGCGAGGCGCCAGCATTCGAGCTGGATCGTGTCTCCAGGAAAGACCGGCGCGGACATCCGGGCGCGGATCGTCTTCAGCCCTGCGGGATCTCCGTCGCAGAAGGTCTCCACCAAGCCGCGACAGGCAAATCCATAAGTCGCAAGCCCGTGCAGGATGGGCCTCCGGAAGCCGGCCTTGCTGGCAACCGCGGGGTCTATGTGCAGGGGATTGAGGTCTCCCGACAGGCGATAAAGCACTGCCTGGTCCGGGCGCGTAGATAACGTGATGACGCGGTCCGGCCTACGATCAGGGACTGGCGTCGGAGCGGCGGCGGGTTCGTCGCCGCCGGCGGCTTGTGAGAAGCCGCCGTCGCCGCGAAGGAAGAGCACCTGCTCACTGACGGCCACCAGTCGTTGGTTCGCTTCGTCCCATAGTTCCTTCTCGACATGCATGATGGCGCCCTTGCCCTCGCCCTTGTCGACAAGCCGTGCGACGCGACTCTTGCCGATGAGAATTCCGCTTGGAGGAAGTGCGGCGTGCATCTTCACGGACTGCTCGCCATGCACCATTTTCGCGAAATTGATGCCGAGCTCCGCATTGTCCCTCATCCAGGCACCCGGCGACGCCAGAACGGTCGCCATGGTCGGAAGTGTCACCAGATCCTTTTCGTATACGAGGCGCAGTTGCCGCTCGTGCGATGGATCGCTCGCGGCACCGACACCGAGTGCGTAGAGAATGGTGTCTCTTGCCGTGTAGACATGGCGGACGTCGCCGGAGCGCCAGGCCCGCGTCTTTGCATAATCAACCATCGCGGACAGCCCTCCCCTCGGGACACCGGTCGCGCCAAAAACAAATGTAGCCTATTGGTCTTTGGTTGAACCAATGATATAGACCCGGCCTGTCGTGGTCAACAATGCACAGTGCAGATGCACGGCCACGGGCTGAACATAAGCTCGAGAGACCTGATGAGCATTCGACGCAAAGCCTGCATCGCGGGCGCCTATGAGCACCCCACCCGAAAAGCACCGGACAAAACGGTCGCCCAGCTGCACGCCGAATGTGCGCGCGGAGCCCTGGAAGACGCTGGCCTGCGCCTTGAGGATGTTGATGGCTATTTCTGCGCGGGCGACGCGCCGGGCCTCGGCGCGAACAGCATGGCGGATTATCTGGGGCTCCGGCCGCGCCATGTGGACAGCACCGACACCGGCGGCTCCGCCTATTTGGTTCACGTCTCGCATGCCGCCCAGGCGATCGCGATGGGCAAGTGCAACGTGGCCCTGATCACGCTCGCGGGCCGGCCGCGGAGCGAGGGATCGAGCGGCGTGGCGCCAAGGCTCGTCGGCGCCGGAACGCCCGATGTGCCCTGGGAGGCGCCTTATGCCCCGGTGACGGTCAATATGTATGCGCTCGCGGCGGCCCGTCACATGTACGAGTACGGCACGACGAGCGAACAGCTGGCGTGGATCAAGGTCGCGGCCGCCACGCACGCGCAGCACAATCCGAATGCGATGTTGCGCGAACAGGTCACGGTCGACGATGTCCTCGCCTCGCCGATGATCTCCGATCCCTTGCACCGCCTCGACTGTTGCGTCGTCAGCGATGGCGGCGGTGCCCTGCTCGTCGTTCGCCCCGAGATCGCGCGTTCGCTCAAGCGTCCCATCGTTAACGTTCTCGGTGCCGGCGAAGCGATCAAAGGTCAGCTCAACGGGCAGGTCGACCTGACGTTCTCGGGCGCAGCGTGGTCCGGTCCTCGCGCGTTCGAGGAAGCCGGGGTCAAGCCGTCCGACGTCCAATATGCCTCGATCTACGGCAGCTTCACCATCACGGTGCTGATGCAGATCGAAGATCTCAGGTTTTGCGAGAAGGGCAAGGGCGGACGTTTTGTCGCGGACGGCAATCTGATTTCCGGAGTCGGCAAGCTGCCGTTCAACACCGACGGCGGCGGACTTTGCAACAACCATCCTGCCAATCGCGGCGGCATCACCAAGGTCATCGAGGCCGTCCGCCAACTGCGCGGCGAAGCCCACCCCAAGGTGCAGGTTCCAAATTGCAGCCTTGCCCTGGCCCAGGGCACCGGCGGCCTGCTCGGCTCGCGCCATGGCAGTGCCACCCTCATCATGGAGCGCGCATGAGATGATGACGATGTATCAGGACCGCCCCCTCGGCTCGGCGGTGCATGACGCCGCAACCGAGTCCTTCTTTGCCGCGACCGCAGGCGGATCGCTTCGCGTGAAAACCTGCGTTTCCTGCCGCAAGCCGCATTGGTATCCGCGGCCGCTTTGCCCCTATTGTCTCGGCGACACCGAATGGAGCGACGTCACCGGCAAGGGTGAAATCTACAGCGTCAGCGTCACCCGCCGTGCCGGCCCCACCCCATATGCCATCGCCTATGTGAGACTCGACGAAGGCGTCACGATGTTGAGCAATATCGTCGATTGCGACTTCGATTCGCTGCGGATCGGGCAACGCGTCCACGTCATCTTCAAGCCGGCCGAGGACGGGACGATGATCCCGATGTTCGCCCCGGATCCGGGCTGACGAACGGCCCAGGAGCACCTTCATGTCGCTCGATCCAAAGCTTCGGCGATCGCTTTCGTTGCCCGCCGTCTGCGCGCCGATGTTCCTTGTCAGCGGCCCTGATCTCGTCCGCGAGGCCTGCAAGGCGGGCGTGATTGGCGCCCTGCCACGCCAGAACGCCCGCTCGTTCGACGAGTTCGCCGACTGGCTGCGCACGATATCCGCGGATTTGCGCGAACACGCCGCGCAGGCGCCGGGACCAGTCGGTCCACTTGCGGTGAACCTGTCTGCAAGGACGCCGGAGGACCAGATCGGAAGCCACCTCGATCTATGCGCCGAACAGAACGTTGACGTTGACATCGTCATCACCGTCGGCGGCAATCCTAGGATCATTGTTCAACAGGCGCATGATCGTGGAATAAAGGTTTTCCACGACATCACCAGCATCCCTTTCGCCGAGCGGGCCATCGCAGCCGGCGTCGACGGCCTCATCTGCATCGGCGCTGGGGGTGGCGGTCACTCCGGTACGATCAGCCACCTCGCATTGATCCGCAAAGTGCGCTCGATCTTCAACGGGACGATCGTCATGGCCGGTGCCATTTCCGACGGCGCCACCATCCGTGCGGCGGAAGTGCTCGGCGCCGACCTGGCCTATCTCGGGACCAGGTTCATCGCCACCAGGGAATCGCTGGCGCCCGACGAATACAAGCGCATGATCGTATCGCAGACGTCCGCAGACCTGATTTACACGGAGAAGGTTGCCGGCGTGGCCGCGAACTGGCTGACCGCGTCGTTGTGCGCTGCTGGCCTCGATCCGGACGCCTTGCCCGAGCCGAAGGGCAAGGGCATGCGGCACGACCATCTGCCTGAGAGCGCGAAACCCTGGAAGAACCTGTGGAGCGCGGGTCAGGGGATCGATCTGATCGACGAAATTCCGGCGGTAGCGGACCTGGTTCTGAAGCTAAAGCGGGAATATGCGGAAGCTTGCCAGATCCCCGCTATGGTCTGAGGTCGCTTTCGGACTCGGCTTTCGACTCGCGTGAAGAACTGGCCGGGATCGCACCCGGCCTTTGACGTCGACGCCTTGCCGGACCGTCCCCGGCGCGGCCGCATCAATCTCATTCGGTGATTTCCTCAAAGCCCGAGCACCTGCTTGGCAATGATGTCGCGCTGGATTTCGGAACTCCCGCCGAAGATCGTGTTGGCGCGGCCGTTGAGGTGACGAGGAACCACGCTTAGGACTTCTTCCGGGATGAGCGGCCGGTCCTTAAGGGCATGGAGAGGACGGCGCGTTTCCTCCACCAGCGCATTTTGTCCGACCATTTCAACTCCCACGCGCGAGATGGCCTGGTGAATCTCGCTCGCACGCAGCTTGAGCACAGACGACACCGGTCCCGGATTTTCGCCTCTTTGCAGGGCTGACAACACCTGCAATTCGAGGAACTCCAGTGTCTGGACGTCAAGCTCGATTTCCGACAGTTTGGTTGCGATCTCCTGAAGCAATATCGCCTTGTAGGATAGGCCGGAGTTGGCCAATCCCCGCACCTTCTCGAGCGCATATCTCAGTTTCGGCGAGTTGACTCCGCCGCCTCGCTCGAATTCGAGCAGATACTTGCCGCAGGTCCAACCCCGCCCTTCCTCGCCGACGAGATTGGTGACGGGGACTTCCACCTCGTCGAAGAACACCTGATTGACGTCATGGTCCCCGCTGATCATCATGATCGGGCGGATGGTGATGCCTGGGGATGCCATGTCAATGAGCAGAAAGCTGATGCCGTCCTGTTGCCTCGGCTCGTCGCTGGTTCGGACCAGCGCGAACATGCGGTTTGCGAAGTGCGCATGCGTTGTCCAGATCTTGGTGCCGTTGACGATGTAATGGTCGCCCCGGCGAACGGCGCGTGTCTTCAGCGAGGCGAGGTCCGATCCCGAGCCTGGTTCCGAATAGCCCTGGCACCACCGATCTTCGCCGCTCAGGATGCGCGGCAGGTAGAACTTCTTTTGCTCCGAGGTCCCGAAGCGCATCAAGACCGGTCCGACCATCTTGATACCCATGGGAGATAGCTGCGGCGCCCCTGCTGCGGCACACCCGGATTCGAAGATCCATCGCTGCGTCGCCGTCCAGCCCGGACCACCATGCTCCCGGGGCCAACCGGGTGCAACCCAGCCTCGCTCATGCAAAGCCCTTTGCCATGGCGCGACGATATCGGGATCTGAGAAGAAGGACACGTTGAGAGAGCTGGCCCGCCGCAGCTCGGGAGAAAGACGCGCCACGATAAATGCTCGCACCTCATCTCTGAACCGCAATTCCTCGGGCGTGAACGATAGCGACATGGTTGATCTCATTCCGCCCGGGAGTTGCCAAATAGCTCGGCGTGACGCCGCAGATGATAATCCACGCTTCCGAAAAGTGCTTCGAAAACCAGCAGCCGTTTGAAATAAAGGCCGAGATCGAGTTCGTCGGTGACGCCCATTGCGCCGTGGAGTTGCACCGCCTGCTCCGCGACATTGCGCGCACAGCGGCCGATTTTCACCTTGGCGCCGGACGCGGCGAGCGACCGCTGCATCGAATCGGTATCGGCTCCCACGAGAAGAGCCGCACGCGCCGCCATCGCTCGGGCCTCCTCGCATTGAACATACATGTCGGCCAGCCTGTGACGGATCACCTGGTTGGCCGCGAGCGGCCGACCGAATTGCTTGCGCACCTTTGTATAGTCAAGCGTGGTGTCGAACATGCTTCTCATCATGCCGGCGGCCTCTGCGCTGAGCGCAACAATCGCCCGATTGACGACGCTCTGGATCGTCGGCAACACGTCCGCACCGGCTCCGAGCCGCGCATCGGGCACGAGCCGGGCGTGGTCGAATGTCAGCTCCGCGACGCGGCCCCCACCGAGACGTGGTGCATCGCGCAATGTCACTCCTGCGGCATCCTTCGGCACCAGGAAGAGAGCAAGTCCGGCACCCTGAGCATCGGGCAAGCGCGCCGACACCATATGGACGTCCGCAGAGACCGCGTCGAGCACGGCGATCTTGCGTCCGTGGAGCGTCCAGCCATGATTGTCAGTCTGCGCCAGGGTCTGGACCTCGGAAAGACCTGCCCTTGCGTCCGACTCGTAGTGAGCGAACGACAACAGACGCTCGCCGTTGATGATGGCCGGCAGCAACGCCTTCTGCTGCTCTTCCGTGCCACATTCGGCAACCAGGGCCCCTGCCAGCAGCACCGTCGAGAGATAAGGCTCGGTCGCAAGCCCCCGGCCGAACTCCTCCATCAGGATCCCGACCTCGACGGGCCCTCCGCCGAAGCCGCCAACCTCCTCCGGAAACGGAAGCCCGAGCCAGCCCAGATCCGCAAACTTGCCCCAGTTCTCGCGCTTGAATCCCGTGGGATCCTGCATCGCATGGCGACGTGCGATCGGCTCGCAATGTTCAGCGATGAACCGTTGCGCGCTATGGCGCAGCATCTGCTGCGCTTCGCTCGGCGTCAGATCCATCCCTCAGCTCCACACATCACACCTACCGGTCCCGCTTTCCGGGCGCGCAGATCGGTCATCTTCTAATGGAGTCGCGAGAAACGGATTGGAAGCCGCTTCAAGCCGCCGACGAAGGTGGTCTCGGTCCAGGCCGGCTCGCCAGCAAGTTCGATTCCATCGACGCGCGAGAGCAGCTCGCGCATGAAGGCAATCATTTCGACCTTCGCGAGATACATTCCAAGACAGGCGTGGATGCCGAAACCAAAGCCGACGTGGCGGTTCGGCGTCCGGTCGGCGATAAATGCGAAGGGACGCTCGAAGGCATCCTCATCCCGATTCGCAGACGGATAGGCCATCAGCAGGTTATCGCCTTGTTTGATGGTCTTGCCGCGCAACGTATAGGGCTCGGTCGCGGTCCGGAAGAAATGCTTCACCGGAGATACCCAGCGCACCATTTCCTCGACGGCTGCGGGAATGAGATCTGGATTTTCCTTCAGCTTCCGCATCTCTCCGGGATTCTCGATCAAGGCGAGCAGACCGCCGGAGAGCGTTGCGCTGGTCGTGTCGTGACCGGCACTGGCGAGCGCCACGTAATAGGACGAGGTCTCGAATTCGCCTATCGGCTTGCCGTCGACCTCGGCTGTCGCAATGATGCTGGCGAGGTCGTCCGTGGGATTCTGCCGTCGTTCCCGCGCCACCTCCTTGAAGAAGTTCACATAGGCGAAGGTGGCATCGATCAGGTCATTGCCACGCTGCATCTCCGCATCGCCGCCGCCGAAATACGCTCGGGTGATGTCGAGCAGTCGCTGGCCATGTTCATCCGGAATTCCGAGGATAAGCATGATGACCTTGAGCGGATACCACCCTGCGACATCCTTGTAGAAGTCGCACTCAGTCCCCTTGTCCAGCATCTGGTCGACACTGGCCCGTGCGATCAAAGCGATCCTGTCTTCGAGATGACGCACTTCACGCGGCTGAAACCAGGCATGCGTGATCTTCTTGTACTTGGCATGATCCGGATTATCCATGTGATTGATCGCGCGAACCAGCATTGGACGGCCCGCCATCGCTTCCCGGACCTTTGTCTCGAAATCGATGGACAAAAGCTTGGTACGCGGCGCGTTGATGAACCTCTCGTTCTGCCGTTCGATCTCGATGACGTCCTGATGCTTGCTGACCGTCCAGAACGGACGGAAGCCCGGAGGTTCGGTCCAATGCACGGGATCCTCCTTGCGAAGGGTCGAGAACAGGACATGCTGCCTGTCGAGAGCACCGTAAGTTTTGTCGTCAACGATCGCCTGATCCAAATTCGTATCTTGCATCGCGTCCTCCCCTGGTTTCCTGTTCAGTTCATCCGCAGCACCGGCTTGACGATTGCGCCGGTTTCCATGTCCTCGACGGCCTGGTTGATCTTGTCGAACGGATAGAAGCTGACGATCTTGTCGAGCGGCAGCCGCCCTTGGCGGAAGAAGTCGACAAGTCGCGGCAGGAAGATCGTGGGCACGGCGTCACCCTCGACGACGCCCCGCACCGTCAGACCTCCGCCAACCAGGACGCTCGCCTCCACGGGAAACCGTGTCCCGCGCGGCGGTGCGGCGACCTGAGCGGATGACCCGCGCTGCCGCAGGCACGCGATCGAGGCCGCGACCACCTCGGGCACACCCGTGGTGTCGATCGAATGATCGACGCCGCGGCCGCTGCCGAGCGCGGCGACTGCCTTGGCAAGATCGGATGTCCGGCCGTCGACTGTGTGGGTTGCTCCGACGTCGCGCGCTCGGACAAGCCGTTCGTCCCGGATGTCGACGGCAACGATCGTGCTGCATCCCGTTAGTTTAGCAGCCATGATCGCCGCCATCCCGACTGCGCCGACGCCAAACACCGCGATTGACGCACCCGGCCGAGGCGACAGCACGTTGAGGACTGCGCCTGCACCGGTCTGGATCCCGCAGCCCAAGGGCGCGAGCAGCGCGAGCGGCAGATCCTTTCCGATCTTCACCACGTTCCGGGCCGTTGCAATGGCATGGGTCGCGAATGCCGATTGCGCAAAGAAGTAGCCGCCAAGCTCGGCACCCCGGTAACGGAGGCCCGAGCCGCCGCGCCGCTGACCGAACAGGTTGATCATCCCGAACTCATCACAATAGCCGGGCGCGCCGAGCTGGCACTGTCCGCACGCACCGCAGGAGCCAAAGCTCATCAGGACGCTGTCTCCCTCGCTCAAGCCAACCACGCCCGGACCGACGCGTTCGATCACGCCCGCGCCCTCATGGCCGAGAATCTTGGGCAGCGGCACGGGGATGTGCTGCAGTTTCACCGCGAGATCGGTATGGCAGATGCCGCAAGCCTCGACGCGGACCAGCACCTCTCCGGGCGCAAGATCATCCGACAGATCGCAGCTGATCAGCTCGAACGGGCGGTCCGGCGCAACTGCGACTGCGGCTGTGATCTTCATGCTCGTCTTCTCTCTTGCAATTGCGCAGTCCCCGTCAAACCATGCGGAAACGATGTGTGGCGAGCGATCAATGGAGTTGAAAGCGGATCGGGAGCCGCTTGGGCCCGTTGACGAACCAGGAAACGGTCATTGCTCCGGCGCCGTCGAGCGCGACCGATGAGATCCGCTGCAACAATTCTTCGAACAGGATCCGCATCTCGAGCTTGGCAAGATACTGTCCCAGACACAGATGGGCGCCGTAGCCGAAGGCGAGGTGCCGGTTCGGCGACCGATCGATCCGGAACGCGTCAGGATCCTGGAAGACGGCCTCATCGCGATTGGCGGAGGCGTAGCACAGCATCAGCCAATCACCGCGCCCGATGGAGCGGCCGTCGAGCTCGGTGTCCTCGGCCGCGGTGCGCATGAAATGCTTGACCGGCGTGGTCCAGCGGATCGCCTCGTCGACGAAACCGGGGATCAGGGCAGGATTGGCTTTCAACCGCTCGAACTGCTCCGGATGCTCGCAAAGCGCCCACATCCCGCCCGCACTCGAGGACGATGTCGTGTCGTGGCCGGCGGTGGCGATCGTCACGAAATAGCTGAGCGCATCCAGGTCGGAAATCGGCGCGCCGTCGATCTGCGCATTGGCTATGACGCTTGCAAGATCATCGGACGGATTGGCGCGCCGGTCCGCAACCACGGACGAGAAGAACTCGCCGAACTCCGAGACCACGTCGGACAGAGCCGCGGCGCCGTCATTTTGACCCTTGCGCGCGTTGTCCGGGTCCTTGGTGCCGAAGAACTCTTGCGTCAGGCGCAACATCCTGGGCTCATGAACCGGATCGATGCCCAGGATCGTCATCACGACCCGAAGGGGAAACCCGAGTGCGATTTCAGAGACGAAGTCGCAACGCCCGCGGGACATCGCGAGGCGATCTGCATAGCTTCTCGCGAGGTCGCGAATCTTGCCTTCGATCGAACGCAAATTACCCGGCGTGAACCATTTCTGCGTCAATGCCCGGAACTTGGGATGATCGGGCGCATCCATCTGCACCAGGGTGCGGAGCAGCCCGTGGCCACCCGTTGCCGCCTCGATCCTGGCTTCGGCTTTGCTGCTCAGCAACGCCACCGGGCGATCACTGCTGCGAAACAGCTGGCTCTGCTGGCTGACGGTCTGAATGTCCGCGTGACGCGTGACGACCCAGAAAGGGTTGAAGCCGCGCGGGCTGGCCTTTCCGAGCGGCTGATTGACGCGCAGCCAGCGATAGGCGTCGAAGATGCGCTGAGTGCCATAGGCTGCGGGGTCCGTCAGCACGGCCACGATATCGTCGGGGATTTGAAAATTCGCAGCGCTCAACCCTGGTCCCCCCTCTTTCATGTCGCCGTGCTCAAGGGGGTCAGGAAGGAAGCCCAGCGGCAGGCGATCAACGACTTCGACATTCCTGATGACCCTGGCGGCTACTCGGCCGCCGCGACGGTCCTCTCTTCCGCGCCGCGAAGAACCTTGCTCTCGCGCAGCGCCGCAATCGCCTGCGGACTCAGCCCCAAGAGGCTCTGCAACAGCCTTGGTCCATCCTCGCCGAGCGCAGGCACCTTGTTCCGGACATTGGCCGCGCTGTGCGCGAACCGGAACGCCGGATTGGGAATACGCAACGGCCCGGCCCCGTCATTGATCTCCTCAAATACGCCGCGCTCCTGGATGGGCGGCAGCGCCATGGTCTCACGGATGGTCCGGTATTGAGAGCATGGCACACCGGCGTCGGTGAGGATCGCCTCGCATTCCGCGGCCGTTCGCGATGCCGCCCAATCGTCGAGCAGGTTCATCAATTCGGACCAGTGGTGCTCGCGAGCGCTGCTGGTTGCGAAGCGCGCATCGCTAATCCATTCCGAATGGCCGACGCCGCGGGCCAAAGCCTCGAAGTTGTTCTGACTCACGGGAGCGACGAGCAGGAAGCCGTCGCTGGCCTGCGTGGGTCGATAGAGCGGCCGGCGGCGCTCGGCCGGGAATTGCGCTTCCTGGCACTCGTAGACCAGCATGCTCACCATGGCATCGAGCAGGGATACGTCGACATGGTCGCCTTGCCCCGTCTTGAGTGTCCGAAACAGCGCGGCTTGAATGGCTCCGAATGCCGTCGAGCCACCGAGAACGTCGGCGATAAAGATTCCGTTCTTCAGCGGACGCTCGACATTGCCCTCCTGATAATCGAGGTTTGCCATGTCGTAGCCCGAAGTTGCGTGCAGCACCGGCGCATATGCACTCCGTCCGGACCAGGATCCCTCCTGGCCGAAACCCGAAATCGAGCAGTACACGAGCTTGGGATTGAGCTTCGCGAGGGTTTCGTAGTCCAGCGCGAGCCGCCGCATCACGCCGGGGCGGTAGTTCTCCACGAGCACGTCGCACCGAGGCACCAATTCGTAGATCAGCTTGCGAGCCACAGGCTGCTTGAGGTCCAGAGCGATGCTGCTCTTGCCGGCATTGAGCTGCGCGAAATAAGCGCTCCGACCATCCCGCAGCGGCGGACGCAACCGGATGTGGTCGCCCTCCGGCGGCTCCACCTTGATCACCTCGGCGCCGAGGTCCGCCATCAGCCGCGTGCAATAGGGGCCGGACATCATGGCAGTGAAGTCGAGCACGCGGATTCCGTCGAGAATTCCCGGCCGGGCCGATCCGACTGGCATATTGATGCTCATTTCAGATTGGTTTCGGAGACCGCAAGCGCCGCCAGCCGGTTGCCGCCAATCGCGTCGAGATAGGCGCTGGATGAGGCGTTCCGAACGTACCGGTCCAGATAGACGCTGAAGGTCTCTGCGCCGGCGCTGCTCTTCACATATTCCTTCAAATGCGCTTCGTCGGAGCGGTACAGCGAGGGTGAGGTCGTCGGATGCGCGCCGAAAGGCGCTTCCACGATCGCATCGACCATCGCGCTCGGCAGCTTGGTCAGATGATTGCTGCGCCTGATCGTGTCGGTCGACACGATGCGATCAACCGAGACGATCACCCGTCGGGACGCCTGAGCGATCATCGCGTCGAAGAAGGGCGGCCCCAAATGCTGGACGTTGCCATGCTCGTCTGCCTGCTGGGCGTGCAGCAGGCAGACGTCCGGCTTGACGGCGGCGACAGCGAGCATCTTGCGCTCGCCGGGCTTGGACGGCAGCGGCCAGTAATGCTCCGGCGCAAACTTCGGCAGATCGGTCCCAAGGTCGGGCACCGGCATGTAAGGCAGATCGCAAATTCCCGCCCGCAGTCCGCCGGCAATACCCGGTCCATCCAGATCGTAGACCTTGAGCGCGCCGCTCTCCGCGTGACGACGGAAATTCGGCGCCAGACCGAACTGCTCGAAGCTGATGAAGACGCAGACGGTGGATGCGGCACAACCCGCACCGATCAGCATGTCCGGCGCGATCGAGCCGGGCGCAGGGATCAGGTGCAGGTCGCGCGCACCCTTGCGGATCAACGCGCGCACGAGCGCCATCGGCTGCGAATTGAATATCCACCCTCCGAGGGCGACTTTGGCTCCGTCCGGGATCTCGGCTACGGCCTCATCGACGGAAACGATCTTGCTCTTTGTCATGGGACTTCAGCTTGCCTGTCGGTCTGATTGGAGGAGATCCGTGTTGTGATCAGGGAAACTTGCGCCGGAGATCGCCACGCCGGTCGACATGTTTGCGCAGCAACTCGAGCTCATGATCGGTGGGCATGGTCGTCACCGGAGGCGTGCCCTTCACGACG
This sequence comes from Bradyrhizobium sp. BWC-3-1, assembly GCF_032917965.1. Lineage (NCBI taxonomy): Bacteria > Pseudomonadati > Pseudomonadota > Alphaproteobacteria > Hyphomicrobiales > Nitrobacteraceae > Bradyrhizobium > Bradyrhizobium sp. BWC-3-1. Next base: position 3,625,195 of record NZ_CP136625.1, on the reverse strand, counting down.
ATGTCGAAGGCCGTGGAGTCGCGGATCTGCTCGAGCGACACGCCTGGACTGATCGACTTCACGCGCATAGCCTTGCTGTCGGGCGCGAAATCGAAGACCCCAAGCGGCGATAGCACCAGTCTGGGACCGCCAGGCGGCAGACCCATGCGCTCACGGGAGTCGCCGCCCTCCATGTGACCGGGTCCGCACAGGAAATCGACCCGCGGCACGAACGCGCTCCGGTCGTGACGGGTCAGGCACACGTAGAACCGCTTGGCGAGACCGCAAAGTGCGCTGATGCCGACGGTTCCCGGCCCGCGCACGCGCGGCTTACGTTGATCACCGACCACCACAGTGTTGATGTTGCCGAAGCGGTCGACCTGCAGTGCTGACAAGATGGCAAAATCAAAGAAGTGGACCTTCCAATCGATGAAGTCGATCATGACCGGCAGATCCATCCAGGACTCCGCAGACTCGACGTTCTCGTAATCGGCAGTCGACAGCAGATGATCGCGCGTCGGATTGACCATTCCGCCGGGACCGGAAATCCACCACAAGCGCGGCGCCTGCAGCCGGCGCGCGAGATTGCAGGCGGCAAGCTGGATGTCGGAATTGGTTCCGATGATGACCTTCTCGCCATCGGCGATATCGCGCGCCAGCAACACCGCCAGCGTTTCTCCGAGAGACGGATTTGCAGCCATTTGCCTGCGACCTATTGGTTGAACCATTGCCACATTAGCACGGTCGGATGCCATGTCAACGATCCGCCGCCCGCGGAGACGAGACCGCTCGGGTTCGTAGCGGGCGATTCGGACGTGAGTGGTCGTCGACCAGCCGTGTGCGCATTCCGTCCAGGGGATGCGTGCAGGCTATTCGAAAGACGACAGGCCGGTTTGCGCAGTGAGTGGATTTACCGCTGGGTAGCTGGGGGAGCCCGGCGGCCACGTGGAGCGGCTTTGGTGGCTGACACCCCTTCGGCAGCCTGAATGCGCGACATGTAGCTGCGCTGCAGCCGCTTCAAGCAGGCTTCCATCTCGGCCACGGCAGCTTCGGCGTCGCCTGCAGTGAAGTGTTCCATGAAGCGGCGGCGTGACGGCAGCACGAAGCTGTTGTCGTACTCGCCGATCCGCTGCACAAAATGAGTGAGCACGTCGAGCACCCCGTTCATGACGATGACCATGATCGGATTGTCGGTGAGGCGCGCCAGCATTCTGTGGAACTCGATGTGCCTCTCGGCGCGGCCTGCGAAGTCGCCCCGGCGGCGCGCGTCCTGCGCTTCGTCGATATTGCGGTTCAGCATGTCGATGTCCACGGCCGTTGCGCGCCGGCACGCTTCCCGGACCACGACGGATTCGAGCCAGATGCGGGCCTCGGTCAATTGCGCCGGCTGAATGGTACCGACGTGGTACATGTCCATCAGGCCGGTCGCGATAGCCTCGCCGCTATGCTGGCTGATGAAAGCGCCGCCGCGGGCGCCCTTCTGCAGGCGGATCAGACCGGCGTGCTCGAGCGAGCGCAAAGCCTCACGAAGGGTATTGCGAGAGACGCCAAACTGCTCCGACAGCGCCCGCTCGGATGGCAGACGGTTGCCGACCGCTAGTCTGCCGGTGGAGAGCTCCGTTCGGATCTGAGCGGCAATCTCGTCGAACGCGCGGGGCGATCTAATTCGTTGGAACTGCGCTATCGGCGCAGCCTCTACCTTGGATTTCGCCGGCAATTGTGAAGCGCTCATATCCACCCGGATGGTTCGAAGCTGCAGCGACATATAGGCGAAGCTGACGATTCCCGCCATAGCGCGTTGGCGTTGACCGCGACTTCTCACAAAAGTAGAATGGTAGGACCAAACTGCAGAAGGTAGCCGCCAGAATGCTGCGGGAGTTGCCGTCGGACGAGGATCGTCAGATCCTGAAGGAAGCGGTCCGGGGATTTTTTGAGGACGTTTCGGACAAGTCCGCCCAGGCGACCCCATGGCTCTGGAAGCAACTGGCCGCTCAGGGCTTGACCCAGATTGCAGCCTCTCCCGCCGAAGGCGGCTTGCGCGAGATTGTGCTGGTCCAGGAAGAGGCCGGCCGCATTGCGTGCCGTGCACCGCTCGCGGATGCAGCCCTGATCAACCTCATGCAGCTTCGAAGCCGCAACGATGCCCGTGCCTTGACGTCGCTCGTAGATGAGCTCCATCGCGGTGACGCGGTGATCGCGATGTCCTTTGCAGGCTTCGACCGTGGTGGAGCCGCAGGCTGGGCGAAAATGGACGCGGATCGCCTGGTTGCGGAGCTGGGATTCGTCGAATCCGCCGACATCGTGACCCATCTGGCCATATTCGTGCACGGCCCGGCGCTGGCTATCGTCGAGGCCGGCGAAGGCGTTGCCGCTGAACCGACCCCGGTGATGGGAAAGGCTGGCAGCTGGCGAGTTCGGATCGATGCAGTTCCGATCGTCCTGGTGCCGTTCACGAATGCCGAGGTCCGGGACCTTCTCACCGTCGCCGCCCTGAGCGAGACCGCGCGGGCGTTCGGCGCAGCCCGGCGCGCGTTCGAGCAGGCCGTTGCCTATGCCGGCGAACGTCGGCAGTTCGGACAACCTATCGGACGCTTCCAGGCCATCCAGCATAAGCTCGCGAACTGCCACATCGCCTTGCGCGCGGTTCAGCTGACGATTGCGAATGCCGCCGCTCAATATGACCTGGAGGCTGCGCAATGGCGCTGGTTCGCAGCCGCAGCCCTGGCCACCGCCGCGGGTTCTCTTCGCCAGGTATCGCTCGAGACCCAGCACGCCTTCGGCGCGATCGGCTACAGCGAGGAGCATGAGGCCCCGCGACACTTCAGGCAGGTCCATGTCAGTATGCTTCGCCATGGCAGCCAACGCCAGCCGGTCGAGCAACTCGCGAGCCATTTTCTCGATCACGACAGCGGTGCGTTTCCCGAATATGATCTGGGGGCGTCCGGAAATGCTTTCCGCAACGAGGTTCGCGCCTGGCTCGACGAATATTGGTCAGGTGAGCGTCGCGCGCGGCATGAACAGCTCTCCTTCCATGAGCGGGAGTATGACCGCGAATTTGCTCGGGCGCTGGGCCAGACCGGCTGGATTGGCCTCAACTGGCCAAAGCGGTTCAGCGGTCAGGGGCGTGGCGCGTTCGAACAGCTTGCCTTCATGGAGGAGATGGAGCGCGCCGGAGCGCCGCGTGTCGGTGCGCCCGTGCAGGCCGCGATGCTCCAGGTCTACGGCACGCCAGAGCAGCAGCGCCGCTATCTTCCGGAAATCCTGCGAGGGGAAGCCATCTACGGCATGGGCTACAGCGAACCGCAGGCCGGCTCCGACCTGGCGTCCCTCAAGACCCGCGCGGTTCGCGACGGCGACCATTATGTGATCAATGGGCAGAAGATCTGGACCACGACCTATTGGGGCGAGTACATGCTGCTCGCGACCCGTACCGATCCGAACGCGACACCGCCTCATGCAGGCATCACCATGTTCATCGTTCCGATGACGACGCCCGGCATCACGATCCGTCCTTCCGAAACGATGTATGGCGGCACTTTCGCCAACATTTTCTATGACGACGTGCGCGTGCCGGCAGAAAACCGGATTGGCGCCGAAGGTGAAGGCTGGAAGGTGCTGACCGGGGCTTTGGCGACCGAACGCGGCTTCATCGGCGGCGGGATCGTGCTCAAGGTTGCAAGCATGTTCGAACTGCTGTGCGGGCACATCCGTATCGCCGAACGCCAGGGTAAGCCGATGCGGCACGATCCTGTCGTGCGCGCCAAGATTGGCACGCTCGCGGCTGAAATCGAAGCCGGACGGCGCATGATGGTCCATTGCGCCGAGCTGGTCGACAGGGGCGAGACGCCGCCCGACGAAGCGGCCGTTAGCAAGGTTTATTCCGGCGAGTTGATGGAGCGCTTCGGCGAGACCGCACTCGATCTGCTCGGGCTGGAGGCCTTGGTCAGCGAGGGCGCCCCCGGCGCCGTGCTGCACGGGCGCATCGAACAAAATCTTCGACATTCGCTGATGTGGGTCATCAGCATCGGCACCAATGAAATCCAGCGCAGCTTGATCGCCCAACGCGGCCTTGGATTGCCGCGATAAGATGCCCGTGGTGAGATGAGGCAGAGAAAAATCGTCCAGAGTCTCCCAGAGCCTGACGATTCAACTAGATGCGCCTGCCCGTATCGCTCCAGAAAGGATCCTTGAGCCGGCGCTTGAATATCTTCCCGCTTTCCTCGCGCGGAAGTGCTGCATGGAAATCGATCCGCCGCGGCACCTTGTATTTGGCGATACGTTCGGCGAGATAGGCCCGCACCTGCTCCGTCGTGAGTTCACAGCCCACTTCGAGCTCGATTGCGGCAGCCAGCGACTCGCCGAACTCATCGTCGGGAATGCCGAACACGGCACAGTCGCGGACGCCGGGACATTGAATCAAAGCCGATTCAATCTCGGCAGGATAGATGTTGACCCCGGCCGAGATCACCATGTCCGACCGCCGATCGCACAGATACAGCCGGTCGTTCTTGAGATAGCCGACGTCGCCAACGCTGATCAGCCCGTCCCGCTCGACCGATTTTCGCTTTGCCGTGTCGTTGAGGTAGACGAAATCCGCCAGCGAGTCCTGACGAACGTAGATCTCGCCCACCTCGCCCGGCGCAACCGGCTTGCCATCGTCGCCGTAGAGCGCAATCCGGGCGCCTGGCGTGAGCCGTCCGACGCTGCCGGGGTGAGCCAGCCAATCTTCCGGCGTGCTCAGCATGACGGCTCCAACCTCCGTGCCGCCGTAGGTCTCGTAAATGACCGGCCCCCACCAATCCATCAGCGCCTGCTTGATCTCCGGCGCACATGGCGCGCCCGTGTGGATCACCCATCGCAGCGAGCTCACATCGTATCGGCAGCGGACCTCCTCCTGCAGTCGCATCAGGCGGACAAACATGGTGGGAACCATGACCGCATGCGTGATCCTTTCCCGCTCGATGAGCGCCAGCGTTTCTTCCGGCTCGAACTTGGATTGGAACGCGATGATATCGGCCTGTGCGATGGCCTGACGCAAACAGGCGTTCGGAGACGCATGATAGAGCGGGCCACCGATCAACACGCGCACGCCAGGTGCCATGCCGTAGACCGCCCGCATCAGCTCCCCATAGGCCTTGACCTGCTCGGCCGTCGCAGGTTCGCGCTTCACGCCTTTCGGGTGTCCCGTCGTGCCCGACGTGTAGATCAGCGTAGCGCGGCTGCGCGGCGGGGCGCTGCTCCAGGGCCCGAATTCCGCCAGCCAAACCGGCCAGCTGCGGTCCGATACATTCGGCTTCTCGGCACCTGATGGAATGCCGAACTGCCGAACGAGCTCGGGCGGCGTCGGTACGCTCAGCACGAGAACGCCGTCCAAGGCCTCCTTAAGCTCGTCGCGGACGGCCGCGAGCAGATCGGCATGAGCCACCAGGACTTTGGGCTTCGCGTCCTTGAGGATGTAAGCGATTTCCTGCGCCCGGCCGTGCCAATTGATCGGCACGCAATAGGCGCCGATCAGGGAGGCCGCCTGTGTCGCCTCGACGAAGGCGAAGTCGTTGCGCAGCAGAACCGCAACAGTATCCCCCTCGGAGACTCCGCGAGCATGCAGCCCGCTGGCGGCGCGAGCCGCGTTCGTGAGCACCTCTTCGCGCGCGCGTGCTGTTCCATCGATAAAAATTAGTGGCGAAGTCATCATTCCTCTAACAATGTTCTGCGTGGGGCGTGAGAGCGCGCTTCTGGTGAAGCGCACGACTGTTCGGCCGCCTGTCTGGTGATCATTCCGCAAAACGACCTGCTACTGCGTTGCAAGCTTGCAGTCCGGATTGGGCGCCTCCGACATCAACTCTTCGGCTTTCATACGACGGACGATCTTGAAGTAGTCCCACGGGGCTTTTGATTCTTCCGGGGATTTGACCTGGAGCAGGAACATGTCGCGCATGACGCGGCCGTCTGCTCGGATCCTGGCCGAAGGTGTCGTGAGGTCTGAAATCGGCAGCTCGTGCATCTTCTTTGCTACCTCAGGTCCGGATGTCGAGCCCGCCGCCTTGACGGCCTTCAGGTAGTGCGTGATCGAGCTATAGACTCCCGCCTGCAGAGCGGAAGGCGGTCGCCCCATCTTCTCCCCGAACCGACTTGCGAAACTGCGGGTGTTGTCGTCCGTATCCCAATAGAACGCTGACGTCGTATAGATGCCTTTCATGCGATCCAACCCCAGGCTGTGCACGTCGGACTCGAACAGCATGAGGCTCGCGATCCGCATTCCCTTCTGCAGCAGGCCGAACTCGACGGCGTTCTCGATGAGAAGCACCCCGTCGTGGCCGGCAAAGGACGAGGCAATCGCGTCCGGCCGCGCTTCCTGCGCAGCCAGAAGAAGCGAGGCATAATCCGACGTCCCGATCGCCGCGCGCCGCGTGCCGACCAGTTGTCCACCGGTCTCCTTCACGACCTCCGCGACCGCCCGCTCCATCTGGTGTCCGAAGGAATAGTCGGGGCCGACCACGAACCACTTCTTCACGCCGGATTCGGCTGCGCTCAGAACGGGAGCGCGCGGAAGCACGCTGGTGTCGAATGTCCACACGAATCCGGTCGGCGAGCACGACTGGCCGTAGAGATCGAGGGTCCCGGCCCCCGAGATCAAGGCGATCTTTCCCTTCGTATGGGCGAGATTCTGGATTCCGAGCGCGATGGTGGATACGGGAATGTCGGCGATGGCCTCGACACCCTCCTCGTCGTACCACCGTCGGGCGATGGTCAGGCCAACGTCGGGCTTCAGTTGATGGTCGGCCGAGACAATCTCAATCGGTCGGCCAAGGACGGTGCCGCCCGCGTCGCTGACTGCCAGTTCCGCGGCAACAACCGAGCCGCGACCGACCGTATCGGCGATGACTCCGGACATGTCGGTCAAGACACCGATCTTCAACGGCTCTCCAACCGCCAGACCGCTCCACAGGAACAAGCCCAGTCCCGCGGCCACGACGCGCCTTGCCATGAGCAGCTGCCTCCCGTTTTATTGGTCGTACCATTGATACATGTTGGCCGTGGTGGCCGCAAGCCCATTCGGCCGAACATTCGGCGAGGCCTTTTGTCAGCCTCCGCCGGACGAGAAGGGGAAAAGACGTCGAGCGCAACCGGCATATTCCCGGCCTTTGGACAGGCCGGACCCACGATTGTTATGGCGCGAGGCTCTCCGCTGCAGGCCTCCAATCGTCAGGCGCAGAAACGGTCGTCACCCTCAGCCATCCGCACCAGCATGCGAGGCGGAGAAAAGCGGTCGCCGTAGTTCGCAGCGAGCTCGGAGGCACGTAGAGCGAAAGCCCTGGATCCAATCATGTCGATGTACTGAAGAGGCCCGCCGGTCCAGCGCGGATAACCCACGCCTAGGACCGCACCGATATTTGCGTCTCGGGAAGATTCGATGATTTTTTCCTCGAGACAGCGCACGGCTTCGAGGGCCTGGATAAAGAGAAAACGGTCAGACAGCTCCTCGAGAGGAATTTGCGTCGAGCTGGGTGGAAAGTGATCACGCAAGCCAGGCCAGATTCGTTTTTTGCCACCGGCGGGATATTCATAGAAGCCGCCACCACCAGCTCGACCGGGCCGCTTCAAAGCGTTGACCATCCTGTCTACAACGGCCCAGTGAGGATGGGCAGGCGCCGGCTTACCCTCGGCCTGTAGGTCAGCAACGGTCTGGCGCCGAACTGTCCAAGCCAGCGTAAGAGAGGTTTCATCCATGACGGCGAGAGGGCCTACGGGCATTCCGGCCCAGATCGCCGCGTTTTCGATTGCTGCAGGATCGACGCCCTCCGCCAGCATCGCGCCTGCCTCGCGCGTGAAGGTTCCGAACACGCGGCTCGTGAAGAAGCCGCGGCTGTCGTTCACCACGATCGGCGTCTTGTTGATCTGCCGCACGAAGTCGTAGGCCCGGGCCAAAGTCTCTGCCGATGTCATCGCTCCCTTGATGATCTCGACGAGCGGCATCCGATCGACGGGAGAGAAGAAATGCAATCCAATGTAGCTCGCCGGATTGGCCGAAGCTTGCGCGAGCCCCGTGATCGGAAGCGTCGACGTGTTGGAAGCGAAGATGCCCCCGCGCGCCAAATATGGCTCAGCCTCCTGAGTCACGCTTCGCTTGAGGTCACGGTCTTCAAACACCGCCTCGATGATCAATTCCGATCCCGTCAGATCGCTCGGGTTCTCGGTCGGCTTGATCAAGGCAAGCGCAGCGCTCATGCGATCCGCGGACAGCCGGCCTTTCTCGACCTGTTTCTGAAGCCCGCTCTCGATCTGCGATTTGGCTTTTTCGGCCTGCTCGCGGCTAACGTCTTTCAAGACGACCGAGATGCCCCGCTGCGCGGCGACCTGGGCAATACCACGGCCCATCAGTCCGGCTCCCAACACTCCGATTCTTTCGAAGCTGGCGTCGGGAACGCCCTCGGGCCGGCTCTTCCGGGCCTTGATGTCGTTCATCTGGAAGAAGAACGTCCGGATCACGTTCTTAGCCACGCCACCAATCGCGACGTTCGCGAGGTAGCGGCTCTCGATCCGACATGCCGTGTCAAAATCGACCGCAGCCCCTTCGATCGCCGCGGACATCGCGGCTTCCAGGGCAGGATAACGCGAGCGGTGCTTCTTCATCAGCAACATGGGCGCGGTTCGCAGCCAAGCCAGAGGCGCAGCGGCATTGGGCGTCGACCCTGGAATGCGAAAGCCGTTGCGATCCCAGGGCTGGCTGGCTTCGGGATTGTCCAAGATCCAGCGGCGCGCCTGTGCGAGAAGCTCGTCCTTGTCCCGGGCCACGCCGTTCAACAACTTCAGTTCGAGGGCGCGCTCCGGACTGAAGACTACGCCGTCGAGGACCAGCGACATCGCAGCCTCGAGCCCCAGCATGCGGACGAGGCGCACGATACCTCCGGCCCCCGGAATGAGCCCGAGGCCGGTCTCTGGAAGACCGAGCTGAACGCTTCCGTCGTTGATGGCGAAGCGCGCATGACAGGCAAGGCCGAGCTCGAAACCTCCGCCGAGCGCAGCACCATTGATGGCCGCGACCACGGGCTTTCCCAACTTCTCCAGCCGACGCATCGTCGCCTTGGTGGCTTCGGCACGGGCAAAGAGCGCCGCCGCGTCCTCGGCGGCGAGAAGCCCCTTGAGATCTCCGCCCCCGAAGAACGTCGGCTTGTTTGAGGTGAGGACGACACCGACAATATTCTGGCGTTCCTGCTCGATCCGCTCCACTGCCTCGCGGTAAGCATCACGAAACGCCTGGGTCATCGTGTTGACGGCCTGACCCGGCATGTCCATGGTCAGCGTGACGATGCCCTGATCATCCATGGCACAATTGATGGCAGTCATCCCACATGGGCCATGGCATCTTCGAATGCGTGCTTTTGATCGGGACCTGATCCGCGGAGGGCATTATGGCCAGCGGTCATGAGTACCGCACAAAAAGGCCGAACACATGGCTGCTCCGACCAACGCCGCAAGTGAAGATTCTCCTTGCCAACCCGGAGCCAATGGTATGGACCCCGCCCTTGCCGCGGTGGAATCTCAAGCGTCAACTGCAGCGAAGGAGGATGTTATGCAGGTCGTTCGGATAGGTCTAGATCTGGCGAAGTATGTCTTCGAAGTTCACGGCGTCGACAACCACGGGAAAGTCGTTGTGCGAAAGAGGTTACGTCGCGATGCGGTGGCCGGCTTTTTCGCCAATTTACCGGCCTGCCTGGTCGGCATGGAGGCTTCCAACGGGGCACACTATTGGGCTCGCGTGCTCACGGAGCTTGGCCATCAGGTCCGACTAATCAGCCCTCAGTTCGTGACACCATACGTCAAGTCGAACAAAAACGACCAGAACGATGCGGAAGCCATCTGCGAAGCGGTCGGTCGTCCGTCCATGCGCTTCGTGCCACCGAAATCAACCGATCAGCTGGCGGTACAGGCCGTCCACCGCATTCGCCGGCGCCTGGTCGCCGATCGAGTCAGGCTCGTCAATCAGATTCGCGGTCTTCTGTCCGAGCATGGGATTGTCATTGCCCGTGACATCGCGCAGCTGCGGCGTGGCCTCGCGGTCATCGTAGGAAACATCAATGACGACCTCAGCGAGATGCTCCGAGCGCTCATGAGGGAACTGCAAGAGGAGTTGTCCGAGCTTGATACCCGCATTGCAGCCTATGACCGGCGGATAAGGGAAATCTTCCGTACGAGTGAGCAGTGCCAGCGGCTCGGCAAAATCGAAGGCGTCGGACCTGTGACAGCAACAGCCTTGGTCGCCGCCGTGGGCGATAGAAGCTGTTTCAAGAACGGCCGACAGTTCGCGGCTTGGCTTGGTCTGGTACCCAAGCAGCGATCCAGTGGAGGGCGGGCCCGCTTGTTCGGCATCAGCAAACGGGGCGATCGATACCTGCGGACGCTGATCATTCACGGAGCTCGCGCCGCTTTAAGCCGTGCTAATGGCAAGCAGGATCCGCGAAGCCTCTGGCTCGGCAAGATGCGGCAACGGCGCCATCCCAATGTCGCGGCCGTGGCTCTTGCCAACAAGAACGCGCGGATCGGGTGGGCTATGCTCACAGGCGGCGCGGCTTATGAGCCGGCGCTTTCGGTGAAGGCGGCCTGAAGCGAAGCGGCAATCAAGGAAAGGAGGTCTCACCGGCAATTGCAACAAATGGCAGGAGATGGCGAAACGGTCACCCCGTCGCTTCCCGAACCTGATGTGTGGACCGGCACGGCTTGCGCCGATGTCTCGGGGCCGTTGAGGTGGAAGCGGGCGAAAACCATCGAGGCTCGCGGCGGAGACGTTGTCCAGCCGCATCAAGAAGCCGGATATACGTCAGCAGTTGTGGCCGTCGATCCTGATCAAGCCAGTCGTTGCAATCGGGCGGGGTCCATATACGTCCACACATGGCCCATCTCGGACCTTCCGACCGGCGGGGGTGATGTCCGCTCCCGGTGCTCAATCGGACATAAGCAGCCGGGATGCCGAAGGGCTGCTTGTGACCCCAAGCCGAGGTTAAGGCCCGCTCAGCCCGTTCACGATCAGTTCTGAAGTTGCCAGATTGTTCTCATGCAGGTATGGGTACGGCCTGTTTCCACCCCTAGTGGCCTAAGTTGATTTTGGAGTGGCCTAGTTTGCAACATATGAGGTTGCACTTCTGGGAACTCTGAGTAGAAGATCGCGCGTCGGAGCAGCGCGCACGAGTTCAAACCATGGCGGAGTATCGTCTTTATCGAGTTGACCACGAGGGACATATCCAGGGAGCCCCCCTGATCGTCAGTTGCGAGGATGACGATGCCGCTATTGCCGAGGCCAAGCAGTACGTGGATGGCGTCTCCATTGAGGTGTGGGACCGCGCCCGCCGAGTAGCCCGCCTACCATCCACGGAGTAAGACTGCCTAAGTTTCATATTTTGGGCTGTTCAGATCGAGTTTTTAACCTAGCTCTAGGGAAGCCCGGTGGGACTCCGCCATGCACACAGACCAGCAATTTGACTCGTACCCGGTCGAGCACCCTCGATTTGGCACGAAGCAAATGTCGGCGGAGATGATCCGCCGGTCTCAGGAGCAGATCGCAGCATCGATAGCGCTGCTTCAAAGCCAAGCGCCCAAGGTGCTGCATCCACAGCCTGAGTTTAAATGTCGGGAAGTGTCCTACTTAAATGTAGGAACACTCGGCCGCCTTTAGCGTCGTCGGTTGTCTCCACGAGCTAATCATTTGCAGATGCTTCGCCTTGGTCCCCAATCTGCTCCGCAGCGCCCAACTCAATTCGAGAACTGCCCACATTGCGGCGGGCGATTGCTGCGGGTTCAAAGCTATCTCGACACTCGCTCCGGCAAGACAGCTCGCATATTCAAATGCACAGACTGCCGGAAGCTCACTTGGGACGAGTAAGGCCGCCTCAGCGGGCGGCCTCTTTTTCTTTGCCCGCAGGCAACGTCCGCTCCTGGCCCGCAGCTGACCCCTGCCGCGCTGCTGGTGGAGGACCGCTCGGGACCCGTAGCTGACCTACGGCGCGCAGCCACTGGAGGACCGCTTGTGACCGATTTTGTTGCAAAAGTTGGCTGCAATGGATTTGGCCGCTGGGCCTTTTGTTGAGCCGCGCTTTGAAGCGCTGGCCCTGACGCATTTTACGCAACTTTGACGCTACGCTACGCGATGCGCAGAACCTGAGCCGGCGGCGGTCGTGCGACCAGCGATGCAAACCGCCTCAGATTCTGAGCGATGGCGGCTAGAACAAACTCATCCTGGGCACCTTGCGGGCCTCGCAATCGGAGCCGACCAAGCTTCAGGATGCGCTTCAAGTGTGCGAACCTCATCTCGATCTTCTTGCGCTGACGCCGAGAGAGCTCGAAGCCCTCGGTGCCAGCGAACGACCGGGCAACGTCTCGGGCATGCTCATGGATATCGCGCGGGATCTTGCGTGATGGTTCCTTTGGGCAGCACTGCGGTTTGAGCGGGCATACATCGCAGTCGAGCTTGCTGGCACGATACAGAAGGGTCTTGCCCTCGTGCACGGTACCGCTCGTCCCAAGCCGCTTACCACCCGGGCAGTGGTAAACGTCCCCGGTTGGGTCATATCGAAAGTCGCTCCGCGAGAAGGTGCCATCATCCCGCTTCGACTTATCGAACACAGGGATATGCGGCGCGATGCCCTTCTCCTCGACCAGCCAGTTCAGCATCGGAGCCGCTCCGTAAGCGGTATCCCCGACAAGTCGCTCTGGCTTGAGACCAAAGCGCTCCTCGGTTCGTTCGATCATGGTTTTTGCTGCACCGACCTCGGCCTGGCGAATGGCGCGGGAGGCCTCGACATCCACGATGACGCCGAACTTCACGTCGATGAGATAGTTGTCGGAGTACGCGAAGAATGCCGGCCCCTTGTGAGCGCCGGTCCACTGCGCTGCCGGATCGGATGGCGAGACAAACTTCGGGATGACATCGCTGGCGGCGCCCCACGCCGGATCGTCGAGGGTTGCCAAATACTCCTTCACCGCGCGGCTGGACCTGGCCGGATCGCGATCCCTGCGCCAGTCCTGACCTGCGATCGAGCGCTGCTTGTTCGCGTCGGCCGCAATCAGGCTCGCATCGACTGCAAATCCTTCGCCACCAACCAGACCGGCGGCAATGCATGTCTCGACAATCCGTTCGAACACGCGGCGGAGAACATCTCCATCACGGAAGCGCTCGTTGCGGGCGCGCGAAAATGCCGAATGATCCGGGACAGCGTCCTCGATACCAAGCTTGCAGAACCAGCGATAGGCGAGGTTCACCTGCACTTCACGGCAGATCAGCCGTTCCGAGCGGATCGCAAAGACATACCCCACGACCAGCATCCGGATCATCAGTTCCGGATCAATCGACGGGCGCCCCATCGACGAATAGTGAGATGCTAGTTCACCGCGAAGCCAGGACAGATCGAGAGCAGCATCGATCTTCCGCACCAGATGATCTTCGGGTATCGCGTCGCCAAGACGAAACTCGTAGAACAGTTGACCTTGGTCACTCTTCAGACGGCCCATCATGGATCGACCTCGCCGAGATTCGCGTCAACACAACGGAATCACGGTTCGTGACTTGTCTCAACCGACTTTTGCAACAAAATCGACCCGAAGCAGACTTTCGGTGTCTCAACACGAGCGCTACTCGATCACTCTGTCCGCGAGTAGGAGCACTTGCTCTGGGACAGTCAAGTGCAATGCTTTGGCCGTTTGGAGGTTGATCACGAACTGGAATTTCGTCGGTTGCTGAACCGGCAAGTCCGCTGGATTCGCACCTTTTAGGATGCGATCCACGTAATCGGCCGCTAGTACAAATAGAGCCTCGATGTCCGGCCCATAAGCCATCAACCCACCTATGTCTGGGTAGTTCGTGACCTGATAGACCGTGGGCAGCCCATACTTGAGCGCGATTGAGGGCATTGTTCGTCGCGGTGGGTCTGCCAGCACGTAAACGATTTCGCAATTCGCCGCTTGCATCTCGGCGAATGCCTTGTCGAGGTCCTCGGGGTTCACCGCAACGTACCGTTGGGCTGCAACACCGATCGCACCCGCTGCACTCGCCGCCACTTCGGCCAACGCCGGATGCGTCGGGTTATTTGAGGTGAGCACACCGATTTTCTGCACTTTGGGAAAGAGAAGGCGAACGATGTCAAGTGTCTTGGCTGTGAGGTCACCGAACATGTTCGCTACGCCAGTAATTTTGCCACCGGGCTTGGCAAAACTATTGATGAAGCCGGAGCCAACGGGATCAGTGGATGGTGACATGACGATCGGAATCGTCGAGGTCACTCGTTGTGCCGCTGCGATTGCGGGTGTTGCTTCAGCGATTATGACATCTGGCTTCAGCGCAACGAGCTCCTCAACCAGATTTGGCAACAGCGCGTAGTGACCCTTCGCTTCTCGCAGTTCGATTACCAGGTCCTTCCCCTCGCGATATCCCTTGGCTTTGAAAGCTTCCCTGAACCATGCGATAATCCGGTCGCCCGACCCAGAGGTAACCAGTCCGACGCGCCATGGCCGCGACGTCTCGGCATTCACCACGGCGACAATGGCAATCGAACAGGTAGTCGTAACCAAGGTACGACGCGTTACTAAACGAGCCACGTGTCCCTCCTTCAGTCCGCCCTTCAAAGTTAGCACAGCTGGTTTTCTCAGAAAATCATGGTCTCGCTTGCTGCGGTGCAAGAGTCTGGAACTGGCCCCTTTTCGGACGTGGGGCCACGTCCGACTTGAGTCCGTTATCGGCACCAAGGCGGACGTCCGCCGTCCGCTCCATGTTTATGGGTTCACGCCCTTCTGTAATGGGCCCGATGATGTCAAGCCTCCCGGTGAACGTCGCGCCGCCGAGCTCATGCTTCTGTCCGTGGTCAACGCCTGGCCGCCACATCATGCTGTCAGAGGGAGCGGTGAGCCTATCTAGATACGCGTGGTTCGTCGGACGACGGCCACTGGGCGTGTAACGGCTTCACCGCATCCACCGTCCCGGCGACGGGACTTCGGGCACTGGGCTTCTGTTCAGCCCGGTTGCATTCCGGCTCTTCTCCTCGTGCTCTATGCTGCGATCGGGCCCGTTTCAGCCCATCGGTAAGTTGTGCCGTCGACCCAGATCCGATGCAGGATCACTGCAAGCTTACGTGCCAAGGCAACTTTTGCGCGCTTCGAGCCTCGCCGCTTGGCGACGTCCATCCCCCAGCGCTTAAGTTTTGAGAACCGCGTGATGCGCGATAGCAAAACGTTGGCGGCTTCATACAATACCGTGCGCACCATCTCGTCACCGGCCAGCGTGATTCCGCCCGTGACGTCCTTTTCTCCCGATTGGTACTTCTTTGGCGTGAGCCCGAACAGCGCACCTGCCGCCTTCGATTTCGCGATGCGATGAGGGTCATCAATCGCCGATTTGTAGGTGATGGCCACCAAGGGACCAACCCCCGGCACGGTCATAAGCCGGCGACAGACCGCATCGTCACGCACAGTTGCCAGCACAGCCTTGTGCAGCCTTCCGTACTCTGCCTTCAAGGCAGATCGCGCCGAAAGCATCGCACCGGCAATGCGCTCTAATGTCGCCTGACCAGTAACCAACTCTCGGATCCGCGCTTCGAAATTCCTCCGCGTCACCGGGCCAACCTTCAGCCCGAAGCCACGCAAAATCCCTCGGATACTTAATTCCACATCGATAAGTCGCCCGAGAAGCTGTTTGCGCGCGATCAGGAGTGCCCGGATCTCCTGCGCACCGACCGACTTTGCGTGCACCGGCTGGAACCAGCCCATCCGGATCAACTGGGCTATCCCGCGGGCATCCTTGCGATCAGTCTTTACCGTCATCGCCGATAATGCGGCCTTTACGTGCCGTGTTTCCAGCAGAACCGTTTCGAATCCTGCTTTTCTCAGCCCCGCATGCAGCCATTGGGATAGCGGCCCAGCCTCCAGCCCGATCCGCTCCACTGCAAAGCCGAGCGTCTCAAAAAACTCAACTAAGGCGTCGGGTTCGCTTGCGACCTTCGCCTCTCTCAGGATCTTACCCTGGGCATCCACAACGCACACGCTCGACAGTTCCAATGACACGTCGATTCCGGCATAGTTCTCCACGGCTGTCCTCCGTCTCTAGATGCTTGGGGCCGACTCAAGTCGTGACCCCGTCTCATCATCTATCGGGGGACAGCCACCATCATGACCCCTTCCTCGGAGCAGGGCCCATTACGGCATCTAGGTCATTCGGTTGTGGCCGAAGCCTGTGATCTGGTCTCCGCCCTAGAGCGCGCCAGTACCGCTGACTTCGACTTCGCTGTGCTGGACGTCTTACTTGGCCGCCCCAGTAGTGAGCCGTTGCCCAAGTCCTCACTCGGCGCAGCCTCCCGTTCGTTTTCGCGAGCGGGTATGGGGCCGACGGAGTCCCGGACGGATTCCAGGAGCGACCGCTCCTCACCAAACCTTTTCAAATAGATCAACTCAAAGGGTGTATCGCCAAGCTGTTGGATCGGACCTGAAGGCGGAACGGCGAACAGGCCCAGAAGTTACGCAAGTACCTTATAAGCAGAGGTCATTCGTGATGCCGCGCTACTACTTCAATGTTACTCATGAACACACACCGAGATTGACCGTCATGCAGCCTGGAAAGAGGCGACTGTGATGGCCGGTCAGACGTTGCAGGGCATTGACGGAAAGCTGGGGCCTGGGCGGGAATGGCGATGGAAGTTACAGACGAATTCCGAAACACTCTCTTCGTCCTGCACATCAACGCCGAAAACCTGAGTGACGGTCGTTGATTGGAATCTGAAGAACGGCCGGATTTGATGGAGGTCTCGAAGCTTACCCTCGCAGCAAAAAATTTTAAGAAATGGTGTGGACGTTGTCCTTACGAGGATGCTTCGCGCTAGAGCGGCGACAGAAGCGTTCGCAATTTATCGCTCAATTGTTGGCGGAGAAGGGCTTCCCGATCGCGGGGACATTCCTGAACTCCGCCTCGAGGGCAGGCCCGCCGTACCCCGTACTGAAGAGAAACGGAATACTCCGCGCGCGCAGGATCCGAGCTGCCGGGAAGACAAGCTCTCCAGCCAGATTTACATCAAGGAGCGCGACATCGATGGATGCGGTCGTCGCAAGTTGGCAGGCCTTTTTCAGATGGGCAGCCGAGGCAACGACCTTCAATCCCAGTTCCTCGAGCATGTCTTCGATCATGAGCGCCACCAATCCTTCGTCTTCGACGAGAAGAACCCTGGCGCCCGACATGTCAGCCATTGGATGCTGGGACCCTAACCGGAAAGGCAATGCTGCAGCTTGTGCCTTCCGGCTCGAACACCAATTCGAACTCTCCGGCAAGGTCGTGTTCTATGCAGCGCTCCATCAGCCGTGTACCGAACCCTCGCCGCTTGGGAGGCACAACAGGGGGGCCCCCTCGTTCGCGCCATTCGCATTCGAGCATGCCTTTCGACTGTTCGCCGTCGCCGATGCTCCAGGTGAGCGACACGGACCCGCCCGGCGCGGAGAGTGCGCCATATTTGGCAGCATTGGTCAGAAGCTCGTTGAGTACCATGGTGATACTCAAGGCCGTCCGCGGGTCGAGATCGACGTGCGGCCCGCCTGCCACGACGCGCCCGCCCGACACTGGAGCGACGATATCGTGGACCAGCTTTTCGAAAGGGGCACCTTGCCAGTTTCTTTGGGTAAGCAGATCATGCGCTCCGGCGAGCGCCAGCAACCTTCCCGTGAAGGTCGGCAGAAACTCTTCTAAATCAGCAGCATGGCGGGCAGTCTGGCTCGCCAGAGACTGTACTGTGGCAAGCGTGTTTTTCACGCGGTGGTTCAATTCGTCGATGAGAACCTTCTGGGCGTTCTCTGCTTGCTTGCGCTCGCTGATGTCGACCAGCATGTTGATGGCACCGACCAATTTTCCGTCCGCGTTGCGCAGTGGCGTGGGATAGGGAATGAACGGCACACGTCTGCCGTCCGGCCGCTCGGCAACAGCCTCAGCACCACGAACGGGGCGGTTTTCGCGTAGAGCCACAGCCATCGGACATTCATTGTGTGGGAGGGGCGAACCGTCGGGCCAATAGAGTTTCCAGGTTACACACCATTCGTCGCCAGGCTGGGGGGTTCTGCCCGCCATCTCGACCGCCGCTCGATTGAAGAAATTGATACGGCCCTCAGCGTCGGTCGTGTAGATTGCGGCGGGCAATGCCTCAAGGAGATCGCGCATGCGCTGCTCGCTCTCGCGCAAACGATCCTCTAACTGTTTGGCGGTGGTGACGTCCTGGGCAACACGGACGCGTAAAGAAAGCGGCCATCCGCATCGCGCACCGACGAACTGAAAATATCAAGGTGGCGCATGGAGCCGTCAGGTCGCAATACGCGCTTTCGTGTGGTGTAGTTCTCGATATCGCCATGGACTTGCCGCGCATATAGCTCAGCGTCATCCGCCTGATCATCCGGATCGGTGTAATCCAGGAAGGTCATTCCAAGCAATTGGTCGCGCGAACGCGCCGTGATGCGGCATATGGAATCATTCACGCGCAAGAAGCGCCCGTTCTCGTCTGTCTCGGAGATGCCGACGCTCGCAGCCTCATAGGTCGCTGCGAGCCGGGCTTCACTGCCTCGTCGAGCCTCTTCGGCAGCATGCAGTTTCGAGACGTCCATGGTGAAGCAACGTGTATTAACGAACTTACCATCCACGAAGCGGCTGTTCGATGTAATCAGCACATGCTTCACCGACCCATCGCTCGCCCGCAGCCGCGCGGGATAGCGGTCGAGCGGTTCGCCGCATGAAAGGCGCTGTAGGATGTCACCGATCACCGGAGCGTCGGCATGAAACTCCGCGATATGGCGGCCAATGTACTCCTCGGGTCTGTATCCGAGCATGTCCAGTTCGGCTTTGTTGGCTCGGAGAACAATACCCTCGCCGCTGACGATATGGAGACCTACGGCTCCATTCTCGAAGAAGTCCTCCAGGTCCTGCTTCGTCCGGCGGACTTCCTCCTCGATCTGCTTGCGTCCCGTGATGTCCTGGAAGCAGTTGATCGCACCTTGGATGCGGCCGGAGCGGTCGCGCAACGCTCGGATGTTGACTAAAGCCGTGAAGCGCGAGCCATCAGGTCGCGCCATGATGACTTCGGCATTGCGCGCGGGCGTTCCCGTCTGAACGGCCGTGGCCACGGGGCAGTCGCTGTGGGCGAGCGGCGTTCCATCGAGGTGATAAAGCTGATGGGAGCCGCAGAAGCGCTCCTCCTTGGCCATATCGGGCGTCCGGCCCCACAGCTCAACCGCCTCACTGTTGTAGGCGACGAGAAGTCCCTCTGCATCGCAGAGGTATACCGCCCCAGGAATGGCGTCGAGTGCGGCGCGACCGGCCGCGACCAGCGCCTCGAACTCCGTCGGCTGACGACGGGCAGAGACCGGAAAATCCTCAACATTGGACATGAAAGCATCTCTCGGGGCGAGAGGAGCGAAGGCCCACCACACCGGCCAACTGTTTGAAAAGGAATATGGGCAGCTCCCCCGCTGGACCGCCGAACAAGCCCTAACGTCGGAGGCGACGGATAGTTCCCTAACTTCAGCGGTTTTGTCGATGCGCCCAAGATGGCGGATTGACGGGTGGACCGTCGCTGTTCCGGACGGATCGGATGTTGGACTGCGACCCTACCTTTCCTCGGCGAAAGGTTAACCTTCCGCACCGCACGGGTCTCCGGGCCGCCAAATGCAACCGGTCACGAGCGCTCCGTTGGCAGTCATTGAGCCATGTCCTTGCCGATGGGTGCCGTGTTCAGTGGGCCGCTACAGGACTTGATCGCGCGGACAGCGGCCGGAGGGAACCGTGGACCTCAGTTCGTCTTGATGCGGAGCCCCCGGGAAACGTAGCATGACCAACAGCCCCGTATGAACCGAAGGCTTCTTGACTCTGCCTCGTCACCCATCCGGTCGCATTGACCCCGACCTTACGAGAAGATCAACTATCAGACCGGCGATCGCATCAGGGTTTTCAAGTCGGCCTGAGCTGCAACTAGCGACACGGAGCCATCGATGCTGAAAACCTTGTTCACGGTCGCCTTCATGCTCTCTATATCCCCGTCACTTGGTGCCCAAGAGAAGCTATCCGCCGAAAGTGCGAGCGCCAATTTTCAGAAGAATTTCGCATCCGCGTACAACCGAGGCGACGTTGACGCAATGGCGGCAGCATTCGCCGAGGATGCAATCAGAGTTACTCCTAGCGGAATCTTCCAGGGTCGCGATGCCATACGGCGAAGTTTTCAAGAAGCCTTAAAAATAGGACTGCACGACTACTCCGTCAGGCGCGTCGTATCTCGCACAGAAGGATCGTTCAGACTTAACGTCGGAGAATGGCAGGCCAAAGTGGGCGATCAGCCTTTCCGCGGCTACTACAGCGCAATCCTGGCCGGCGATGGCGACGAAATGAGGATCATTGAGGAGACGGTTAGCATCGCGGCTCCATAGCGGTTTCGCAGGTAGCTCATTCTTTTGCTTTTGGCACCATTCGACCTTCATGCACCTCATGCGTTACGGCGCGGCTGTCCTCTGAAACCGGCAAACGCTTCACCAGTCGCTCACCGCACCAGAGCTCGACTGAATTGCCGTGCAGCATCTGCCTCGCCCAGACGATGGCGTCCTCGTCGTTGGCACAGGCGAACGTGCGGGAGTTCTCGCGACCATTCGCATCAACGATGCAGGCTCGATATTGCATTCTCAACTCTTTTGATTCGGCGGTTCAGCTCGACCGAACTGTAAGCGCTGACCGGCCAAAATTTAACTCTTTTCGCTTCGTAAACTCACGCCAGGCGCTGCTGCTGAGCGCGCGAGCCCAGGATCATTTTCGAGGTTTTTTCAATGAGCGGAACGAGACTCTCCTACCACGGCACCCGGGCCGACTTGAAGCCGGGGGACCTGATCGCTGCCGGTTTTCGCTCCAATTACGGAAGGCGGGCTCAGGCATCCTGGCTCTATCACACGGGTACTTTGGAAGCAGCCATTTGGGGCGCAGAGCTGGCACACGGCGACGGCGCGGAGAGAATCTACATCGTCGAGCCGACCGGGGAGATCGTGGATGATCCCAACTTGACCGACAGGAAATTCCCTGGAAACCCCACGCAGTCCTACGGTCGCGCGAGCCACTCCGCGTTATCGGCGAGGTCAGCCAATGGACCGGACATTCCGCCGAGCGGCTGAAGGAGATGAAGGACCAGATCGAGCGGCTAAAGGAGGAAGGAGTGGAGGCGATCGACTGATGTCGACAGAGATCCTCGCCGTCGGCTTCAGGCCGCAACGGAAAGCAGGCTGGCCCGACTTGCACTGTTGAGGTTGTCGCCGGTCAGCGCCGGACCCTTCAAGGAGACTTTCGAATGGCAGCTTCTGTTGAGATCGCAATCCTTCTCTATCAGGGTGTGACGGCGCTCGATGCGGTCGGGCCCTGGGAAGTGCTGTCGCGCATTCCCGGGGCGAAGGTGCAGTTCGTCGGCAAGGAAGTCGGACCGGTGGTGGCGGAAGGCGGCGGGCTTCTACTCGGAGCCACCCACTCGATCTCGGAGACGATCTGTCCCGACGTGCTCGTCGTTCCCGGAGGCTCGACCACCCCCGGTCAGATGGTCGACGACGAGGTCCTCGATTGGCTGCGGAAGGTGCACCGAACCTCGGTGTGGACGGCTTCGGTCTGCACGGGAGCTTTGATCCTTGGCGCGGCGGGAATCCTGAAAGGGCAGCCGGCGACGACGCACTGGTACAAGATGGGCGTGCTGCGGATCATGGGTGCGAAGCCCAGGCCCGATGAGCGCGTCGTCCGGTCTGGGAAAGTCGTCACGGCGGCGGGCGTCTCGGCTGGCATCGACCTGGCGCTCTGGCTGGCCGGCGAGATTGCGGGCCGTGAGCGGGCCGAGGCCATCCAACTGGTCATCGAATACGATCCGCATCCGCCCTTTGATGCCGGTCATATCAGCAAGGCCTCCAAGGAAGTGCAGCGCCTGGCGAACAAGATGATGGACGACAGCATGCCCGGAGACCAGCGGCGGCTCGTTCCCAAGATCGCCTGGAATCGGTTTCTCGACCTCGTCCGCACGGGGCAATAGCACCGGGACCGGATGGGCGCCTGGCGGGAGCCTTACGGAAGTTCCGCCTTGCGTAAGGTGCGTCTCTGGCCGAACCAATGGCGAATTGACTGCGGCTGGCACCATCGCCAAATCTGCGCCAACATTTTCACTGATTCCTTGCTGAGCGCGACCCGGCGAGAAAAAGTGAACGCTTCGTCCTGTTCAACGTTGAGACGGGTGACCTGCGTCATGGGGTGCGGTGCCATTTTGTTGAGAGATGCGAGAGGATGCACCTGAGCAACTCCCACAACGCCGCAGATGGATCGACCATTCTTCTGGTTGAGGATGAAGCACTTCTCCGCGAGATGCTGGAAGAGACCTTGATCGAGGCCGGTTACGGTGTTGTTAGCGCCGCATCGGGCGAAGAGGCCGCCCGTTTGCTCATCAGAACGCCCCTTCCGCGAGCTGTGGTCACTGACATCAATCTCGGCCGCGCCAGGATGGACGGATGGGGGCTGGCTCGCCTCGCACGCGAGAACGACCCAAGCTGCGGGATCCTGTACGTCTCCGGCGATAGCGCCCACCGATGGGCCTCCAATGGCGTGCCCCGCAGCATCCTCCTGCCTAAGCCGTTCGCGCCGGCGCAATTGGTCCAGGCTTTGTCGGATCTTCTCATCCGAACGTCATAGCTGCCGGGCGCCGGAAAAGGGATGCATCCAGGTTCAGTTCACCCTAAGCTTCTCGAAATAATAAAAACCGTCTCGCGCTCAGGGGTACCAAGTGTCTGTCGAATTTCGCAACAACGTGCAAGTCCGCGGCCGCGGCGAGCGGGCCATGATGTTCGCTCATGGGTTCGGGTGCGACCAGAACATGTGGCGCTTCGTGGCCCCGGCATTCGAAGGCGAGTTCAGCACGGTGCTGTTCGATCACGTCGGAGCGGGCCGGTCCGACCTCACCGCGTACGACCGTCAGAAGTATTCCAAATTGTCTGGTTATGCCGACGACCTCGTTGAGATCGGTCAGACGCTCGGGCTGAAGGGCGCGGTCTTCGTAGGGCACTC
This sequence comes from Bradyrhizobium sp. BWC-3-1, assembly GCF_032917965.1. Lineage (NCBI taxonomy): Bacteria > Pseudomonadati > Pseudomonadota > Alphaproteobacteria > Hyphomicrobiales > Nitrobacteraceae > Bradyrhizobium > Bradyrhizobium sp. BWC-3-1. Next base: position 3,602,151 of record NZ_CP136625.1, on the reverse strand, counting down.
CGTCAGCGCCATGATCGGGGTTTTGGCTGCGATCAAAGACCCCTCGTTGTTCGAAAGCCTCATCCTTGTGGGGCCTTCGGCGCGCTACATCGACGATGGCGACTATGTCGGCGGCTTCAGCTCCCAGCAGATCGAGGAGCTTCTTTCTTTCCTGGAAGAGAACCACATGGGGTGGTCGGCCCAGATGGCGCCTGCCATCATGGGCAATCCCGACCGTCCCGAACTCGGCGAGGAACTGACCAACAGCTTCTGCCGGACCGATCCCGCGATCGCCAAGGAGTTCGCCCGGGTCACGTTCCTCTCCGACAATCGCGCGGACCTGGCCAAGGTCAACGCTCGCACGCTGATCCTCCAGTGCAGCGAAGACATCATCGCCGGGCAGCAGGTCGGCGCGTACGTGCAGCGCAACATCCCGAACAGCAAAATGGTGGTTCTGAAGGCAACCGGCCATTGTCCCAACCTGAGCGCGCCTGACGAAGTCGTTGCCGCAATCCGAGATTTCGTCTGAGTGAACAATAATTACCCCGCCGACAGCGATTTCGAAGACCTCTACGAAAACGCGCCATGCGGGTACCTCTCCGTTCGTCCGGACGGCCGCATCGATCGTGCCAATCGAACGCTGGCGGGCTGGATGGGCTACCAGTCGGACGACCTTCCTGGGATGCGACTGAGCGACCTGCTCAACATGGCGGGACGCATATTCCTGGAGACCCACGTGGCGCCGCTGCTGCGCATGCAGGGCTTCTTCGACGAGTTCGCCCTCGATCTCCTCACCAAGAGCGGGGCGCGGCTTCCGGCGATCGCGAACGCCCGTGAGCGGCGCACCGACGCGGACGCGCTTCTGTTCACCCGCCTGACAATCATGCGGGCCACGGACCGGCGTCGCTACGAGCGCGAGCTCATCGACGCCCGGAAGGAAAGCGATGAGCTCAAGTCGGCGCTGGAAGAGCGTCTGCAGCAGGAGCGCGCAAACGCGGAGTTGCGTGAGCAGTTCATCGCCGTGCTCGGCCACGACCTACGCAACCCTCTCGCATCCATTGCGGCCGGTGCACGGCTGATGCTCAAGGCCAAGACGCCGGAAGACGCGCTGCGGCTCGAGGCCATGATGCAGAGCAGCGTCGGGCGAATGGCCAAGATGATCGAGAGCGTCATGGATTTGGCACGAGGCCGCCTTGGCGGAGGCATCTCGCTGTCCAAGTCAATTACGGCGATTGAACCCGTGCTCGACCAGGTCGTCGCCGAATTGACGGCGGCCCATCCGGAGCGCCGCATCGAAACCAGCTTCGAGGTCGAGACACCGGTCTTCTGCGATCCGGCCCGTATCGCCCAGTTGTTCTCGAACCTGCTCGGCAACGCAATCAGCCACGGCGCGCCGGATCAGCCAGTGCGGGTCCAAGCTACCGCCAAAGCAGAAATGTTTGAGCTCTCGGTGGCGAATGGAGGTGCGGCTATTCCGGAAGAGGCGCGGACGCGCCTGTTTCAGCCGTTCTACCGAGGAAAGGCGCACGGCCCTTCTCAAGGATTGGGACTTGGTCTGTACATCGCGTCTGAAATAGCGAAGGCGCACGGAGGTTCAATCGGCGTCGACTCGACCGACACAGAAACCAAGTTCACCTTGCGGATGCCCCTCGAAGGCGATGGATCCCTCCGGCCGCATTCCGCTCCCTGAGACCAGCAACCTCAGCGGTCGTGGGCCGTTCGATGCGGATGCAGAACCGTGAGTCCCAAGGCGGCAATCGGCGCGCATCGTGCATAGGAACACGCGCTGGCTTCTCGGCATCTTCCACTGGGCTTCGTCACCCTTTCAGATGAACGAGATTGATTTGGTCAATTTCCATTACCTCAGCCTCTTTCGGCGTCGGGCGTGTAGGCTTTTCTACCGGAGCTGTCAGGAGGAAAGGCGGAGAAAGGGCTTGTGCCTGCTCCGCGGCTGGCTCACTCCGCAGCAGCGCGCCCAGTTCGTCGGGAAGGGCTATTTCGAGGTGGTCGGGTCCGACACGGGTACCCGCTACCGCATCCGTCATGGCACATCGGCCAATGTCCGCGAGGTCGATGCATCCGGTCGACTAGGAATGGGATGGTGCTTTGTTCCGGTTGGTGAGCTGGTCGAAGGGGATGTGATGCTGGTTCAAAAAATCGCTTTAGAGACGAGCGAACTTGAGACACTGGCCATCGCCAAGAACTTCTACGGATGGTGATGTCGGAAGTCTAAGGGCCTCCGTCCGCTCGCGTATCGCCAATTGATGAGCGACCAGGTTCCGTGTTCAGTTGTGTACAAAGTGTCTCATCCTTAAATCACGGTTGCAGCAAGCAAGGATCGCGCTACCCGCCAACAGCAGGAGTTGCGCCATATGGCTTATAGCAAACCCTTCGATATCGCCGTCATAGGAGCTGGCGCAACAAAGCTATCGGTGGTCGCTCTCGATCTGGAAAATGCGGAGGAGGCCTGCGCGGTGGGGAAGCGGATGGCCGAGACGACTGGGCGAACTGTCACCGTACGGAACGCAGAAGGCGAGGTCCTCGGCATTTTTCCAGGCGCGAATGAAAACTAGGAGCGGCCAATGGCATTTGCGGACATGCCGACGTTCTTCTTCGAGCTCAATGACGAGGCCGCGTCCCTCGAAGATGGGAACAGTGGTGGCTTGAGTAAAGCCGACACGGGGAGCAGCAGTTCGTTCAGGAAAGCGAGCCCAGCGAGCACGGAAAACGATACGCTTCCAGGGGCGCCGATCAGCAGCAAAGACGAAGTAATCGACCACTGTACCGGGCCAGCTTCGAAGCCTTAAACTTTCAACAGCCGCCCGCTCGACCATGCCAGGCAGGCCGCGGCTTCCCATGTTCGCGCGGCGCGCAACGCACGCCGAATGCGCCGCTGCGGCTCCATATTCCGGTCCCGAGTGGACGTCCTCTTGGCGCGCGCCTCCTGCTCTGGAGCTTTACGTTGTCCCGAGCGATTCAGGTGCAACCGGCTCTAGGGGCAGAGGTACCAAGGTAAGCTATTGAGGAACTGGAACCTTCGTTGATCGTTGCCCCATGCCAATGGGGGCAATCAATCAATCAAGCAAGTGACGGTCGGCGTGTCCGACGTGTCGGCGCCAGAAGAGCGCGGCCCGCTGGGAGGCTCATGACGCGAAATAGCGAAGATCAGAAGCCGGAAATTGCCGCGTGGCAGTGGAAGCAAATCGTCAACGGCGCGACGGATACCGCCATCATCACCACCGACCTGCGTGGCCGGGTGACGACTTGGAATATTGGCGCTTGCAACATTCTTGACTGGACGGAAGAGGAGATGATCGGCCGCTCCTTGAGCCGCGTCTTTGCGGAGGAGGACCAAGAGGCCCAGCTTAGCCGCGAAATCGCCGACGCGATGACAAAGGGCAAGGGCGGCGGCGAAGAAGGCTGGCGTCTTCGCAAGGGTGGCTCCCGCTTCTGGGCCGTCGGTGAGCTCAGTCCCATCCGAGACAAATCCGAGGTCGTAGGATTCATCAAGATCTTGAGGGACCGCACGGCGCAACGCGGCGCCGAGCAGGCCCTTCGCGAAGAGCGCCGCGCGCTCGAAGTTCTCAACCGTGCCGGTTCGGCACTCGCCGCGCAAACGGACATTCACCGGCTGGTCCAGATCGTCACCGATGCCGGCGTCGAACTGACGGGGGCGGAATTCGGTGCGTTCTTCTATAACGTCGTCAACAACGCCGGCGAGAGCTATATGCTCTACACGCTCTCCGGAGCGCCGATCGAGGCATTCTCGAAATTCCCCATGCCGCGCAATACGGAGGTGTTCGCGCCCACCTTTCTGGGCCAAGGCATCGTTCGTTCGGACGATATCACCAAGGATCCGCGTTACGGGAGGAACTCGCCCCGGAAAGGGATGCCTGAAGGCCACCTACCGGTCCGGAGCTACCTTGCTGTATCGGTCATATCCCGCACTGGTGAAGTGCTTGGCGGTCTTTTCTTCGGGCACGCCCGAACGGGCGTGTTCAACGAACGCTCCGAGCGGGGTCTGTCCGGGCTTGCCGCCGAAGCCGCCGTCGCCATCGACAACGTCCGCCTCTCCCAAGCCATGCAGCGCGAAATCGAGGAGCGGAAGCGGGCACAAGAGGCACTTGTCGAGCTCAACGCCACGCTCGAGCGGCAAGTGACCGAGCGCACCGAACAGCTGCGCAAGAACGAGGAGGCCTTGCGGCAGTCGCAGAAGATGGAGGCCGTAGGACAACTGACGGGCGGCGTGGCGCACGATTTCAACAATCTGCTGCAGATCATTCTGGGAAATCTGGACACCCTGCAACGCAATCTTCCGGCTGAATCGGGTCGGTTGCAGCGGGCGGCGCGAAACGCGATGACGGGCGCGCAGCGGGCAGCCACCCTAACCCAACGGCTCCTGGCATTTTCGCGTCGGCAACCGCTCGATCCCAAGCCCCTCGATGTGAACGCACTTGTCAACGGACTGTCTGACATGATCCATCGTACGCTCGGCGAAACGATCGACGTGGAAACTGTCCTTGGTGCAGGCGTGTGGCGAGTCGAAGCCGACCCAGCCGAATTGGAGGCGGCTGTCATCAATCTAGCCGTGAACGCCCGCGACGCGATGACGAATGGCGGTCGACTGACGATCGAGACCAGCAATGCGCACATCGACGAGGCGTACGTCGCCGCGCACACCGAAGTCGTGCCGGGCCAGTACGTTGCCATCGCGGTCACGGACATGGGCGTCGGCATGGATTCGAAAACGGTCGCTCAGGCTTTCGAGCCCTTTTTCACGACCAAAGCTGTCGGCAAGGGCACCGGACTGGGGCTCAGCCAAGTGTATGGCTTCGTCAAGCAGTCCGGCGGTCACGTCAAGATCTACTCGGAAGTGGGACAGGGAACGACGGTGAAGCTGTACTTGCCGCGGCTCGCGACGCAGGCGGCGGGTGCCGAACAAGTCGAGTCCAATCCAAGTCCCGAAGCCGCACAGGAAGAGACCGTCCTCGTCCTCGAGGATGACGACGAGGTGAGAGCATATTCGGTCGAGACTCTTCGCGAACTCGGCTACCGCGTCATCGAGGCTCACGACGGACCCTCGGCCTTAAGGCTCCTGGAGCGGCAGCCCCGGGTCGACCTCCTTTTCACCGACGTTGTTTTGCCAGGCGGCCTGACAGGAGCACAGGTCGCCGCCCAGGCGAAGACGGTCCGTCCAACCTTGAAGGTGCTGTTCACGACCGGTTACGCGAGGAACGCAATCATCCACCACGGCCGGTTAGACAAGGGCGTGCAGTTGCTCGTGAAGCCATTCAGCTTCAGCGATCTGGCGGCGAAGGTGCGTGACGTCCTCGACGGCGCCTCGGACTAAGTCCAGCTGCGGCTGCAAACAGGCGAGGCGACGACCATCGCACCAAAGTTCCACGGGGTGTTCGTCCACCATCGCTGCGGCCTTCCTTGCTTCGACCTTCGTCGCGCACCAAACTCACGGCGTTGTCGAGTTCGTCGAGCACGTAACCTGATAGATCATCATGCTTGGCTCGCCGAACGGCTCGACGCGTACGTCACATAAATTAACATAGGTTTGGGATTGCCAAAACTTCCCGGCATTCGTCAGATTTTAGTTGGCAGAAGCGAATCATATTGGCATGCTCCTGTGACCGGGGCTGGCACGTTCATCTCGCATCTATTTACACCCGGGTTCTGAAGCAACGGCAACGCTGCGGCAGGCGTTTCAGTACGTGTTATTTAGATCAACTCCTGAGACCGCCTTTAGGTGGCCTCTTCGTTGAGAATTCAATTCTGCGGGGACATTGCAATGGCAAAACCAGCCGTTTCCCGTGATGCTTTTCGTGGACTATTCGCTTTGTACTGGGCGAAGGCTCATCACGATCACAAAGCCGAGGATTGCCTTTTGACGTTGTTCGGGTCTGCGGAATACATTCCCGATCGCCTGCTGCAGCAATGGTCTGAAAAAGCTGATCTACTCGGTCCAGAAACCGTCGGTAGTGTAGTGGAGCCGCGGGCCCGTGAAATCGCGAGCGGGGGCGCGCGGTACGACCACGCGAGTGATTTTCTCCACTCACTCCTGAGAGACCTCGGGCGCAAAGTGCAGTGATCAGATGCGCCGTTTCCGCTGCTCGTGCCGCGGGCCTCTGATCAACTTTGACCTCATAGGCATCTTCTGCCGGCACGCAGCTCGTTACCGGCGCGTCGCCTTTTAGCCCCTCGATGTCAACCCACGCCTTCTCCCTGGATCTAGGTTGGTGCGTGGCGCCTCAATCTTCGAGGCGAGCGACCAGGCTGCTGCAGAAATTCGGACGCGGTACGGAGCCGTCAATAACATTTGGAACATTGCCCTGGTGGCCTTGTAATGGGCTGCAGTCCTGCTGCACTCGCTGCCAGTCAACAAAGGGGTGCCTGACCGGTCAGTGACGGACCATCGCCAACCACGACCGCGTCTTTGTATGGACAGATCAAAGAGAGCAAAATCGCCGGCGTTCATCAGGCAAACCTTCAATACGCACTTGGAAATCGAGGCTACATTACAAATTTGTCAGGGAGAACTTTCGGGCAATGGTAGAGTTCCACGCCCGCACAGGCCTGATATTTATTTCAAGCTTAAATGTTTGACGCTACTCGACGATCTCCGGTAGCCATCCATATAGAATGCGACCAAACATCCGCGTCGCAAATTTCCGGGATGCTTCAAGCCCGAGTTGCTCCACCGAAAGCCTGGACAGATGTCCCACTCACCTACCGACAAGATCGCGCTCTTCATCGATGGAGCCAATCTCTACGCGACGGCGAAAACTCTGGGCTTCGACATCGATTACAAGCGCCTGCTAAAGGAGTTTCAGAGCCGCGGGACGCTGCTTCGGGCGTTCTACTATACCGCGATCATCGAGGATCAAGAGTACTCCTCGATCCGGCCGCTGATCGACTGGCTCGACTACAACGGCTACACGGTCGTCACCAAGGCGACCAAGGAGTTCATCGACGCCTCCGGACGCCGCAAGGTAAAGGGCAACATGGACATCGAGCTCGCCGTGAACGCCATGGAGCTCGCCGAGCAAATCGACCAGATGGTCCTGTTCTCGGGTGACGGCGATTTCCGCTCCCTGGTCGAGGCCGTTCAGCGCCGGGGCGTGCGGGTCACCGTGATTTCCACGATCGCAAGCCATCCGCCGATGATCGCCGACGAGTTGCGTCGCCAGGCCGACGTCTTCACCGACCTGGTCGACCTGCAGTCCAAGCTCGGCCGCGACCCATCCGAACGCCCCGCCCCGCGAGACCGCGTGCCTAAATTCTTGCAAGAGCCGAAGGGAAACGATCCTCTAGAATAAACGACCGGCGAAATGAGACTGGAATGGTCGGCGGAACGCTTTCGCGCTACACGTGGCACCTACCTGTACCTACCACCCGGTGTGCCACACAGCATCCGCCATACCTCAGATAAGATCGCACGCGTTGTCGTTGCCTGTTGGGCCGCAGCCGATCCAGCAACCATTACTGAATGCGAGCTCGCTACGGCACAGATCAGATGAGACGCTTAAACGCGCAAATCAGCCAGTCGTCGCCCCGTGCCATAGTGCGGGTGATCCCTGTCAACGAAGGCTCGTCCCGAAGTCGCTTGATGATCTCCGCCAGATCCTTCGCATACTCCTCGACGACGCGGCGGGCTTCGTCGGAGCGCGAGGGCGGCTTCCGTCCTTCCTCGCCGGCGCTGGGGGAAGGTGAAGTTGGTTGTTTCATGGGAATGGATCTTCAGCGTCGAGTTGGGAAGATTGTTGATCTGGATCATCATCGAACTCTAGGGACGAAAGCATCTTCAGTGCGCGATGGCTTTCGAAATGGCGGCCGCTATCTGTGTTGCTGAACCAATCAGGTCAATCGGACCATCGTAGCCGATCGCGTTTTCAGGCATGCCCGGAGGTGCCCACGAATCCGGGGTGATGACCATCGTCAGGCCTCCTGCCGCGTGGATCGAAGCCAGTCCTCGCGACCCGTCATCCAGCGAACCCGAGAGGACTACACCGATGACACGCGGCTTTGCATATGCTGCCACCGAACGGAAAAGAAGGTCGATCGTACGATTGCGGTAAGCGTGGTCGGGATCCTGCACAAGTTCGCCGAAGCTGCGTTCGGCCAAGACCAGGTGCGCGGCAGGCTCTCCGATGTAGACCGTTCCTGCTTCGAAGCTTTGACCTTCGTCGGCAACGACGACCGGGTGTGGGCAACCACGTGCGAGCACGGTCTTCAGGTTGGAGGAGCGGTCCGAAGGTCTGTGAAGCACGACGAGAGTGACGGAGGGGAGCGGGAACGGCAGGGATCGGAGCAGGGACAGCAGGTCCGACATCCCTTCCGCTCCGGATGCGCCGATGGCCACAAACCATGGGGAGGAATTCGCCATGGGCAACTCTAACAGGCGTTCTCATGTTGGGCCAGTCGCCTGAATGAGGTGGGTGTTACATGCGCGGCGCTGAAGATCGCCACCCTGTGCCGCTGCAGCGCCAAGCTCACAAAGTGCTATCACTCGGCCTAACTTGCATAATCCAGCTGGGCAGACACTCGGGGCTGGTACGCCGATCGGATCCAGCACGGCGCTGACCTCGGCAACCGCTTCGTCCGGGGACATGCCGTCCGGTGGCTCATGTCTCGCGACATCCAGCGCGTGCCCCGCGCATGCGGATCGGCGCGGTCCTTCGCCCAGCGTGCTCTTCGCATTTGTGGATGGCATCGGCCTGCTGCAGCACGTAGATGGCCCAGCCGCGCAAGGTCCAGATCGCCTTTGGTCGTCGCAACGCCTCGACGACGAATTCTCGAATTGGTTCATCGTCCTCGACGACAAGTATGCGCACAGGCAGTGCCTCAAACGTTTGATTCACGTGCGGACTCAGGAACGACCAGGAGACCTCTGATGTTTCGGTCCGATCTTTCCAGGCACTCAGGGCAAGTGTTACCAGCTGCGGATTCGCTGGCCGGGCGTGGCGCCGTGCTGCAGTTGCTCAATCCGGTCTGGCGAGCAGTTGCGGAGAACGGCAACTTCACGCGATCCGTACCTCTTCATCCATGCCTTTCGGGCACACCAACTTCGCGAGGTACTCCTTGTGACGCCCGATCAGGGATCGCAGGATTGGCAGCGGATGGCAGATCACTGCCAAGGGACGGGCGGTGCTCGAATTCATGGAAGCCCGCCCCACTGCGACCGAACCGATCCAGGCGCCTTTGGTCGAAGAGGCTCCGGCGCGGATAGTCGCTGCGACGCAGGTTCCTCCGCTGCGGCAGCCCCCTGACCGAGCCAAGCGGCGGCGCGAACGTCGCGAACGTCGGCGTGAGGCGCGCGAACGAGCTAGGGCGAACGCCTCCTGAAGTGGTCCTACAGAGCCGGCAAGGCGCGAAATGGCGAGGACGGGAGCCGAATGCCCAGGCACGACCGCTCCGCCGACCCTGACCAGCCCAGCACCCCGCATTCGAATGGAGGGCCCGTTTCCGCCGACGACAGCACCTGCCGTTTTAGGCCGGCCCGGAAACGGTCGATGAGGATACAGGGCGTGCGGAGGCCGGTCAGTTCCACGAGCGCCGTTGGTCCGAGCTCGATCACGGCCCCGAGCGGCATCCGCTCGAGGTCCAGTCCGGCAGTGGTGATATTCTCGCCCAGGTCCCCCCTTTGCGACCTGGAAGCCGCATCCGACAGTGATGCAAAGAGCTCAGCCGGGATGTGGTGCACCTGCCGGAGATTGGGTAGGCGCGGCTGCCGGCGGGCGAGATACCGGTGCTTGACGAACGCGCCGGCGTGGGCGTCGCCTTCGACACCATGGCCTTCCACCAGCACGTCACCTTCTCGATGTCGATTTCGTAGCCCGGCCGCCGCTGCAGCTGCCGCCCGGTCATATGGCCCATGATGGTGGTGTGGGGATCGGAGATCGCACGCAGCAGGCGCTGCGTCTGTGCCTTGCGGTCGAGTTTGAATCGGCCGTGGATGCTCGCGACCACGAAGTGGAAGCCCTGCAGCACGTCGTCCGCGTAGTCCAGCGATGCGCTGACCACCCTGGACTTGACCAGCCATTTATCGCCAATCAAACTCAGCCCATGCGATAGAGCAAGGGGGCTTTGCGAATGACGGTCCCATTGAACAGTTCACAGCCAACCAGTTTCCCTGTCGAGCCTTCGGCTGGATTGGACGCGAGATTCTGCGAAGTGATGGATGCAGCGCCCGTGATGATCTGGGTCTCGGGCATAGATAAACGATGCCTTTGGTTCAACCGCCGGTGGTTGAATTTTACCGGGCGCGACATTCTCGAGGAGGTTGGCGACGGTTGGGCGGAGGGCGTTCATCCTGAGGATTTGGATCGCTGCCTGAAAACATACGTCCACCACTTTGATGCGCGGCTGGACTTTCGGATGGAATATCGGCTCCGTCGCCATGATCAAACATATCGTTGGATTGATGACACCGGAATTGCGCGCTATGCGCCGGACGGTTCTTTTCTGGGATACATTGGCTCGTGTGCGGATGTTAACCAGCACAAGGAAATGCAGAGCGAACTGCGCAGCCGTCTGTCCGAAATCGATGGCTTGACGCGGCGGGCGCGCGCGGCGGAGTTACAGATTTCAAAACGCACTGCAGAGCTGGCCCACTTGAATCGCTTCAACCTGGCGGGCGAGCTTACCGCAACGATAGCGCACGAGCTGAACCAGCCACTCGCGGCCATTTTAACCAACAGCGAGACGGCGATAGCGTTGCTTGATTCGTCGCCTCCGAATGTTGAGGAACTAAGCGAAATCCTGAACGATATTCGGCGAGATGATGAACGCGCCAGTGAGGTCCTAAAGCGCGTGCGGAGGTTTCTAAAAAAGGCGCCGTTCGCGCGCAAAGATGAAAATGTTAATCAAATTGTTCAAGATACGGTCGGACTTTTATCGAGATTAGCAGCCTCGCGGGAGACGGATTTGGCCACCGAGACTGCGTCAGGTGAGTTGCTTGTAAATTTTGACCAACCCCAACTCCAGCAAGTCATCATCAATCTGATTTTAAACGCCATGGACGCGATGTCATCCGTGCCTGCTTCCAACCGCAAGATTACCATCAGTACAACGCGCGTCGAAAATTCCGCTGACATCATCGTATCGGACACGGGAGCCGGCATTTCAGCAGATATAGTCCAATTGGTGTTCGAGCCATTTTTCTCCACGAAGCCCGAAGGCATGGGAATGGGATTGTCCATCGTCCGCACTATAGTGGAAGCCAATGGCGGTCAGATTTGGACAGAGGGCAAGGCCGGGAATGGCGCGGTTTTTCACATCCGCCTACCGCTCTCAGGAACGTAGCGGTTCTAGGCACAGACCCCATTGCGCACTACTCTTGATCTAATTCCAGAAGGTACGCCAGGATCAAGTCTTCCGTCTGTGCTTTGAGGGCGGCGTCTCGATAGATGACGATCTCGGCTTCGTCAGCTCTGCGAACTGTCAACTTCGCCGTCGAGGAGCAAAGCGGGACGCCGTTCGATGTCATCGTGATCAGGTCCTCACGAACCCAATCTTCTTTGCATAACTCAAAGGCTTCGGGGAAATTCTTGGCCTCGAAGGCGAACGTAGCTTTGCCGTCAACATCCATTGCGAATACGAAGCCAGAGAAAACGGTCATTGATCTCACTATTCAGGGGCATCGATCAGCCCCGGGGAAAGCACCGTCACACAAATGTTTTTGACTCGCAATGACCGGACTGGACATCCAGGTCAGCCGACAGCCATGTTAAGGCAGCATAGCTTGGGCTTGGTAGTCGGGTACAATACGGGCGGGGGGTAGCGTTATGGCGTCTGTGCTTCTGATCGAGGATGAAGCGCTCATACGCATGATGATAGCGGACATGCTGGTCGAGCTAGGTCATAGCGTCGCTGGGGAGGCTAACGATTTGCAGGGAGGGCTTCTGCTCGCTTCAGCGCCGGGCGTTGATGCCGCCATCCTCGACATCCAGCTTGGCGACCATAGTTCTGTCCCCATCGCGGAAGCACTGCAAAGCAGAAGCGTTCCGTTTGCCTTTGCGAGCGGATATGGGGCGGGCGGCGTGCCTGAAGGATTTCGGAATTGTCCGGCCCTTCAAAAGCCCTTCACAATCGAGGAGCTTGAACGCTGCTTAGCGACCCTGTTGCGTTAACAAACGCCGGTAGTCTGCTGCATCACGCGTGCTAGGTCTTCTTCAGAGAACGGCTTCCTAAGCATCGGGAAGCCATCACGCCTCCGCTCGCGGCCCGATAGCTGAAGAACTTTCAGCGCGGGACGAATACGCGTCGCGCGCTCGGCCAGTTCATGACCATCCATGCCGGGCATGTTGATGTCGGTGATTAAGATCGAAATGTTTGGCTGGCACGTCAGTGTTTCCAGAGCTTCATCGCCGTTGTGTGCGCATACCACGTTGCAACCAATGTCTTCGAGCATGCTCGCGATCACGTCGAGTACGGCGGCGTCATCATCAACGACGAGAACTGTGTGAGCCATTGAACAACCTCTGAGTCTTAACCTGCGTCAAGTTCGGATGTTCCGAGACGCTCGCATGAGGCTGGTAACAAGGCGCGATCTATTGGATCGCGCCGACGATGCCATCAGTAGGGCCGGTCGGGCGGTCAAAAAAAGCTTAGCACCTTACGATGCGAAGCTTCCTTTCAAACCGCTCGGCAGAAGCCGCCATGGCCCGAGCAAATCGATCCGCGCGCCCCTGCGCCACGCAGCAAAGCTGACTAAGGCGGCCGGGGCGGACCGCGCACTTGGAGGCGCAGCTTCTCCGAGCGGCTGGCCTCCTTCGCGCGCGCGATTAATAGGGATACTGGTTGCAGATATAGTTGCCATAAGCATCGAAGCAGTTGTTGTAACTGCCGTATGCGGCTGCGCCGAGCGCAGCGGCTCCAACCGCAGCCGCCCCGTATCCGCGATAGGGGTACCGACCTGCATAGCCGGCGCCTGGGCGGTAGCCCGGGCGGCCCGGACGCCCTGCTATCGGGTGGGAGGGATGAGCACGTCCGGCGTAGCGACCGCCGCCGTGATATCTTCCTGCACCGCCGTGGACCCGGCCGGCATGCATGCCACCGCCACGGAAGCCACCACCATGGAAGCCGCCGCCACCTCCACGGCGAGCATAGGCGTCGTCGGGGAGCAAGGTTGCAGTGAACAAGACGACTGCTGCGAGAGCAACGAGAATACAACGAAGCATGGTCCCTTATCTCCCTTTTGAATTGCCCCCGGATCTGGAAAGGCTGCGGCAGGTTCACTGCGGCAAGTTGACCTAGATCAACGGAGTTGCGCCGAGCTCAATCGGCCCGCGCCGCCCTCCCAATTCAGTCGTTGGAAGAGTGGTCCGACGCGCACGCGCGATGGCGACTTATGAATCACCTGACTGGATGTCGCCCGAGACCAAGCAGGATGATGGTTGGCCGCTCTCCTGAAGTCGCGACAAGCCGCGCCCGAGCGGCCTCCGTTCGGGAGCAGAAGATTATTGCCCTCCTGCTAGGGGCCGGAACTCGGCACCGTTGAAAGACTTAAGATAGCATTCGGATTCAATCACAACCCGGTCTAGCGGCAGTTTCGACGTCATGTCTGGAGATGCAGCCAAGTTCCGTCGCGAGTATGAGGAATGCCGCAAGCAGGCCGCCAAGACTGACGTCGCTGCATCCAAGGAGCAGTGGCTGTTGTTTGCGGATGAGTGGCTGAAGCAGGCGCGTGCCGCAAACCCTCTGGCGAAACGCGAGGCGGTAGAGCCGGTCGCCGTGAAGGAAAGCGAGATCGATCCAAGCAGGATGGGCTCTATAGAAGCCTCTCGTGATTGCTCCTTAAGGGCACGACATGGCCACACTCCAAGAAGCGCACTACTCGTGCTCACGCGCACCTATAACGCAGATTAAGCGATCAGCGCGGAAGCGGCAGCTTGATGCGCAGCTGTAGGAACGGGGCGCAGTGGGTCAAGTTTTTTCAAGCTCCAACCTCCCAGACTAGGCCTCCGCCGCTCCCGGAGGCCTTCCTTTTGAGAATACGCCGTTGTTACGGGCGTTCTCCTTGCCGGGTCAGTGGAGTACCGGCATGCCGATCGCGAAACCGAAGCGGTAAAACGAGCCCAAGCCATCCTGTTCATCACCGACCGCAGGCCTTGCCGTAGGCGTCGGTGACTGAGAGACGCCATAGCGCTCCCGCCTGCCAGCATGGAGCGCCTTCATGCCCAAACAATTCAGCCCGGAAACCCAGGAACTGTTAGATCGCGCTCAGCGCGCTAGACCAGGCGATTGCGCTCCGCAGATTGAGCCGCAGTCAGCTCAAGGATCCCGAGATGCACATTCCACGAATTTTCAGGAGCGTGCGCAGCAGTTTCGAAAGAAGGGCTAAGCCGCATTAGTGCGCGCCCGGACGCCCTTCTAGCGGAGACACGCCCCGGCTCAGGCGGCTGGAAGAAGGACAGGCCGGGGCCGCTCCGCCGGCTGCCTCTCAAAGTGAGCCAGCAAGACACCAGGCCTTCCTCCACTCGTCGTTCCAAATTCTTCCGCTCATGATTTTACCAAGATTCAGCCAGCTCGCTCCTGCACAGACACGGAACCGCCTAGCCCACCACCGTTGGAACATGGCTTTGGGCTACGTGAAATGCAGAGGCCCAACGAGCGCGGCATCGTCCCCCGGGTCGCGGCTTTGGCATTGGCAGTCTACGGAAGCCACCTTCCCACGGAGCCCGCCAGCGCTGGAGCCGCGGCGCTCCCTCAGGACGATGCTGTCCACGGAGTCGTGACAGCTGCGCAGCGCGCGGTTTACGTGCACCCCCGGAACCAATTTGTCTGAACGTCCATTACTAGTGACGGTCCAATTGAAGGGGATTGGCCATGGGCGTTGAGTACTGGCTCATGCGTGCGGAGGAGTTTCGCACCAAGGCCGACAATTGCGAGGACCCACAGACCAGAGACTCCCTCAGAAAAGTTGCGCAGAATTATGCGGATCTGGCGCGCCAAGCCCAACGGATGCTCAATGCTGAACAACAAAGGGAGCACCGCGGCTTAGACGCTCGACGGGACGCCCAGCGACAGCGGCGGATGAACTAGGGCGCCAGGCGCCCTAGTCTTTCCGGTTCTCTCCCTGATCTCGGCACGTGCCGGAAGCGCTCTCAAAGATCGAACGTCTTAGTTCGTCGTCCGTTAAGAAGCCGAATTGAGCGGGGCTGGACCGGCCAGCACGCGCCATAGTCGGACCAGGAAGAGGCACAAGAGTTCTCTGAGCCAGGCGAGGATACGGCGGAAGTTGTGGCCCACTGCTGAGAGCACGACGTTGGCGGCGTCGCCGGCGCGGCCTTTGAGATAGCAGCGGCCAAGGTGACCTTCGGCCTTCAGATGTCCGATGATGGGCTCGATGGCGGAGCGGCGCCGGAGCTCGCGCTTGATGGCGCCGAACACGCCGCGCTTCTGGCCCGAAATGAAGACGCGACGGGGATTTTGCGTGTCGTGGCCGCGATATCCCTTGTCGACATAGGCCCGCTCGATCGGACATCCGGTGAGCGCCTCGGTGCGGTCGATGACGTCCCGCAGGGTATGACCGTCGTAGGGATTATCGGGCAGCGACCTGGCGTGCAGTACGAACAGGCCACCGGGCGCCCGGCGGTTGTTGGTGACGATGGAGGCCTTCACGCCGAACTCGTAAGGCGCGGCGGCCTTGCCTTTGCCGATGCATTCCACCTCCGGGGCATGGAAGGAATATAGCTTCCAGCCGCGCTGGCGCTGCTGCTGGGAGCGGATCTGGCTGGCTCGGCCAAGCGGAAGGGCAAATGCCTCCTCGAGGGCTGGCTGGCGCTCGATCTTGCGACGGATGTCGCGGATGATCCGGCCGAGCCGGCTGCGCAGGATACGCAACTGCCGCTGATGCCGCCCGAACTGTTTGGCATGGGCGTAGCGGCCCGCCATCATCGCAGCGGCCTTGGCAATGCGAACATAGGACTGCCGCAGCCTGACGGCGTGCCTTCTCGCCAGGCGGTTGAGCCCCTTGATAGCCGCATGAAGCAGCTTGGCATCGGTCGGAAAGGTGATGGCCTTCGGCTGCACCGTGGTATCGACCGTGACGCGCTTGAGGTCCTGGCCGCGTAACGCACCGGCCTCGTGCGCCACCCGCAGGCTCTCGGCCAGCAACGACTCCAGCTTGTCGCCGAGCCGCTTGCGCCAATGGCTCAGGTCCGAGCGCTCGTGCGGGAAGGCGTGCTGAAAGAACTCTTCGCCGGTGAAGAACTGGAAATACGGGTCGTGAACCCAGCGCTCGCAAACGCCCTCATCGGACAGCCCGTAAGTGTGCTTGAGCAACAGCAGGCCGATCATGAACCGGGTCTCGATTCCGGGCCGGCCATTCTCGCTGTAGAGCGGCGCGACCTCGCCGTCGATCCAGTCCCAATCGATCTTGCCGGCGAGCTGAACCAGCTCGTGCTTCATGTTGATGATCTGGTCCAGCCGCGCCCGGAACAGATCGTTCGATCCCGTCGTCCTGTGCTTCTTCGGTCGCATCGGCCCCTCCGGTGCACCACAGAATCATGATCCGCAGGGAAAGGGAACCACAAACGAAATTGCAGGGTTGGGCGGCCTCAACCTCCCATTCCCTGCAATCTCAAACCGCCTCGAATCCGAAAAAAAGACTCCTGATCAATCGCTTAGAACCTTGTTCACGGACGACTAGTTCGAGAATTGTCCGTTCGCCTTCCTCGCACAACGCACGCCGCTGCTCGCCCTGTTCGCCGTTCTCCGCCTCGACAACCTCGAATCCTTCCTCGCGCAACGCCTCGACGACGAATTCCCGAATCAGTTCGTCGTCCTCGACGACAAGTATGCGCACAGGGGCTGCCTCAAACATTTGATTTACGCGGGGGAATCAGGAACGTCCGGCGACCTGAGATGTTCCGGGCAACGATTGGCCCAGGCACTCAGGGCGAGCGTCACCACGCCATGGATTCGGCGGCCGGACGTGGCGCCGTGCAGCAGCTGCTCATCCGTTCTGGCGAGCAGTTGCGAGACCGGCCGCCCTTGCGGATGTAGCTCCTGCCGCAATCGGCTACTCTTGTCGCTTCCCGCCGAGCGCGTCGCCCAGGCGCTCGAGTTCGAGCGTGAAGCAGAACAGCGCGAACAGCGAAATCACCATCAGGACGCCGCGTCGGGCCATCAGCACCAGATCTGTGTCCGAGCCGAGTTCGGGAAGGTGACGAAACAGCACGATCGAGAACAGAGTGCTCCCGAAGATGAAGTTGAGCCGACCCAGGAAGAGGAACAGGTGGCTCAGGACCGGCCGGCGGCTTTTGAACGGAATGGCCACCCTCAATAGGCGATACCAGTACGCTGCCTGCATCAGCAGGAGAATGGGCAAGATCAGATCCTCATCGTACGGCGTATTGGTCGGTTGCTGACCCGGCGCAAGCACCAGCTCTCTGAAGGCCGGCAAGCCCTTCCATACGATGAAATCCGATCCGAACAGTTGGACCGCCATTAAGAGGAGGTAGGCGAGCACACCTGAGCGCGCCGATCTCACTGGAAGAGCGGCCACGGCTTGAGGCGGTACAACAGCGGAGATGCCGTCCACGGGTCGTTTTTCGGATCTACTCATGATGCCGTACTGGGTGCTTTGGACCGACCGCCGGGCCAAGCGAACAGCTCGAGCCAGCTTTCAACTTGCCCCTGAAAAGATACCGGCTGCAGCGATACGTCTTTTGCGATCCGACAACCAGGAGTTTGTCACGGCCCAGATAGCTCACCGACGCGTCTCCGCTCGCTCCGATATAGTTGCAGGAATCCGCTGGGTGCGGAAGCCCCGAGCAGGCGCGAACAAGGCACATGCCATCGCGCCGCGTCGTGAGGCCCAAAGCTGTGGCCCACGCGGGTTATGATTCCTGAGGAAGTTCACGGCGCTCCGCCATGTCGGGTCCGAAGCGGGCTTTGCATGTTCTCGTACGAGCCGACGATCAGTCGATCGAGAGCGCAACGCTACAACTCAGCACGCGGCGTTAGCGCCACTTGGCAGGAGCGCCACCAGAAGAGGAACTACTCCGAGCTGCAGTAGCAGTCGCTTCATGAAGCGTCTCGCTTACTCTATCTGGCATATGTCCCTATCCCGCGTTGATGTCGCAAGATACCGCACGAGCAGCGCTGGAGCGGCTCTAGTTCGACGGCAAGGGCGGACTGCCCGCCGCGTTGGATAAGGCGCTCGGTCCGTTGGACCCCTACCGCGAGCAAGGTCGCGTAGCCGAGCGTTGTTAGAGCTTTTCGGTGCCGAGTTGAGGCCTCACTTTACCGGCACGACATCATCGGGTTGCCACGTTTTGTCGAACCAGGGTTCGAGTGGGCCGTAAAGGCGCATTATGAGAAAGAAACTTTTGCCGGGGACTGTCTGTATCCAGTTGCCTTCCTGACCCGCCGGGGCTTTTGGGCTGAAATAGATATCGTAGGAATTGTCAGCGTTTTTCTTCATGGCTGGGTTCTGGCTTCCATTGCTGGGCAAGCGCTGGTCGGTCTGCAATTCAGATCGGGTCTGAGTGTCGTAGAGCACCACGGACCAGAAAGTCTTCGCTGGCACGTTGGGCGGCAGATGCAGTTTGTACGTTTTCGCACCGTCGAATGGGTGTTTATCAGCGTCCAGCGAAGCAATGGCGTACTGCGAACCGACACCGACCATTTTCTCGAACATTGCCGGGGTTACACCCGTGGCTACGTAGAACATACCGATTCTGCCGTCGAGGCTGCGTACGCCGTCGCGCTCCCAAAGATAGCTTCCTTCCGCACCGGGGCTGTACCAGTTCTTGCTCGGATAGAAGAAAAAGTTGCGGTCACGTCCATTGAATGAGATGGCCCGCGCCGTGGCGTTAGCGACGGCGGCAGCCTCGGTGAGGATTTTCTTCATTCGCCCATCTGGCGCGAACGGCCTGCCCTTAACGATGCCGATCGAAGCAAGCTGGCCGAGCAACTCCTTGTCCTGTGCCTCGATCGGCTCCTCTTGCACGATATGGTTCACCTCTTCGTAAAACTCGAAATTGTTCGCGTGAATTGTGTTGAAAGCCATGCCAGAGGCATTGATGAACCTGGTCTCGGGTCGATTCTCGACTTGTGCCAAGGGATAGATGCGGAGGTGCTTCTTGAAGTTCTCGACCGCAGGCTTTGGGCTTCCGTCGATCAGGAAGCCGCGTGAGCCCAGCCACACACCGTAGGTGGTCGATTTTGCGACGAAGTAACCTTCCGGAATATTTTCCTTGTAACCTGGCGGCAAGACGAGGAACTTGCCGCCCTTCCCCTTGTCGGGACCGGCGTTGCCCATATCAATGATGTATCTGAACCAAAAATCATTGAGAAAGCCGAGTGTATTCGGCGGCGTCTCAACGACCATCGGGCCGTCCTTCAGGTCGAGCCAGCCGATCAGATAAACAGTCTCGGTATTCGGCGTCAGGAACAAGGACTTCGAGTCCATCAAAGTCTCGAAGAGCGCGACGGTCTGATTGTTGACCCCGATGCTCTTCAGGCCTTCGCGCATGGCGTAGAGCGAAGCACCGGGCATCGTGTTGAGAAACACATCTACGCCGCGCTGGAAGTCCAGGTTGTCATAGACCTTTTGCGTCGTCTCCTTGTCTGGGATGCCGTCGAAGAACTTGAGGGTGCCGAGGCGAGTATCCACGCTATCCGGCGTAGTGATATCCGCCGGAATGTCGGTGGTCATCTGCAGCTTCGGCGGCGCGATCTGTTGTTGGGCTCGTACCGTGGTCGCAAGACCTGCCGCTGACAGGGAAGTTGCGGTTATCAAGGAACTGCCACTTAGGAGCAGCGCGCGGCGGTTCATTCCTGAAAGCATCAGCGTGTCGTCTCCCGACTTCGATTGGCTATCGCGCATGACGGGTCTCTCCATTGCCTTGTCATTCGATGACGCTTGTCGCTCGCCTCTCGCGCCTGGCGGTTTTCGGTTGAGCGCATCCTTCTGGCCGATAGAACCTGCCGAGGGGATCATACCACATCGATTTGCCGCAAGACCTACTAGGGTCCATTCCCCCTATCGCCCGCCCCGAGATCGCCGACTCGCTAACTTCCGATGCCGAGCAAATCGCCTGAACCGGAATGCCAAGAGTCTACCGTCTTGAGATCCCCGCTGGCGATCTGCGATCCGCGATCTGCTCTTCGCCGACAAGCCGCTCCTGGATCATGCTCATGACCGATGTCACCTCGTCGAACGCCCGCGAGTGAGCTCTTCCGCGAAGACGGGTCAGATCGAAGACCTCGAGCTTCTCCCGTGCAAAGTCGGTCCGGTATGGCTCCTGGTCAGGATCAATGCCGCCGAGTCGAATGGTGCCGTCACGAAGCGACCTCGACACGTTGAGCGCGGCGTCATCCTGGGACACAAACCTCCTTTTTGGTCCGGCTGCCGCGCGGGGCGCCGATACGCTGGATGAAATCATGCGCGCGCCAACTGACGCCCCGTTGACCAATACCGCTCTCTTCGGCGTCGCGCTGGCTGCGGAAGCCGCGCGCATTTCCATGCGACGGTACCGCTTGTAAGCCGGGCTATCCCTGGAGGGCTCTCCTTCCGCGAGCATGGCGCAGTTGTCGGCATTCTCTTTGTAAATCTCTGATGGCTTCGGTGAGGGAACGTGGCAGTCGCCTGGCATAAAGCGGGTTTCATAGCGGTGGGATGGTCCTTCGCAGACAACTGACTGAGTGCAATCTCCCCAGATACACCGACGATCAGCCAGCTATCGCACGTCATCTCCCAATCGGCAGCGCCCGCGTTTCTTCTGGGAGCGCTGGCTGCCTTCATTGCAGTCCTGATTCCCGCCTGAACAGGGTCATCGATCGAACGATCCTTCTGAACGGGATCGCCGCAGAAGACACGGTTAGATCCCGGCTGAAGGTGGTTCTTCCGCGACTGATGCGTCGAGCAGCGATGCTGAACCGAGCTATCTTCTGGACAGTAATGGCAGTATCACCGTCACCGCCCTTGTGATGGTCGCGTTTGCAAGCGCTTTCCTTCCGATAGACCACGAGCACGGCGTGGCTATCCTTTTCATGGCTGCCCTCGGCTCGTTCGCTGTGTCGCTTGTTTGATTTTGCCCGCGAGGTGCGAATTGCGCTGAGCGAACTAGATCATTTCGCCTGATGCAGTTGATAGGCAGCCACTGCATGTCGGCAACCAGCGCTAAGCTTAGCGCGAAATACATCAGGTCTTACGGGCCCACGACCATTTGGAGACATGTCAGCAAGCTGACATAGCTTTGGCGGCCGTCGGTGCCTCAATCGTGCCGCGTGAGCTTCTGGCACTTGAATATGCGGGCACTTTTGCCGGAGCGTTTATCAAGGGAGACCCGCAGCAATCGGCCATCGCAATGCTGGCAATTTCCAAATTGACTTGGGATAAGCGGGGGACTTGGTACCAAGGCGGATCATTTACGGATCGTCAACTCCCCGAGGTAGCCAACGAGTTAACCGCGGTCGAGTGTTCCTAAATTTAACTAGCTACTCGCGGTCATATTTTTGAGCGGGGCTACCTAGGTGGTTGTAGGCCGGATGATGCCAGCCACTCGGTCGTGTGTGAGCCGGTTTCGGCTTGGCGTGCCTTACGAAGAACGGCTTCGCGCTCCGCCCCAAGTGGAAGCTGTTGGTTCCTCACGAAAACACCTCGCTTCCTCGGTAAGTCGAATTTCCAGCGCCGAGGTTTGCGTGATCCTGCGGCGCGGCGCCATGGTCCCACTCCAAGCGATGAAACTGCGCCTCAACGTACAATGACGGTTCCCGTTCCGGCAAATCAGGCTACTATGTTTTCAACCAAGGCACTAAGGTCGGAATCGCCAGCAACCCGCGCCGCGCCACTCAATTAACTTCCGATTCACATAGTTGAAAGCGGGAACAAGTGGCAACAGTGATGGTCTCTCACCCGGGGCTGGCTCCATATTTCACCAGGTCTTTTAACCCGGCTTCATTTGACCATGCGCGGGCCGCAGCGACTTAACCTCCCGCTGCGGCCTTCGTGTGCGCGGCGCTTAGCGCGACCTATTGGAGAAAGTATTATGTCCAAAGACAAAAATTGCCTGATCGTTCGTGCTGCGGGAAGACAACTGGACCTGTTACGCGGCGAAGCCTCCCGCATCGCGAAAGGCAGTAACGTCGATTGGTGGATTGATCAGGCGGAGGTCGGCACTCGCTTCTGCTTCGAGGATACAAAATCAAAAGAGTCATTCGCTCTCGCTTGTGACAACTTCGGTATTCCCTGCCAAGACGGCTAGTCCGCAGTTGAGCTGTAAGCCGGCGGCAGGGCCGCACAACCATCATAGGAGGCCAGCACTAATCCGACCCCCGTGCCGCCCAGAGGTTCGCACCTGATCCCAACAACGCGATTGAGGTCAGACGAATCGACGATCGCTCGCGGCTTGGTGTTTTCGCAAAAATCTTGAGCCCTGCAACTTTCGACTTTTGCAACACAATCGGCCAGGCGCGGACTCTTGCCAACGCGAACAGCATCATTCGGCCGCCCGCAACCGGTATCCAATGCCAGTTTCGGTGAGCACAAATTGTGGCCGTTCCGGATCAGCCTCGATCTTCTGCCGGAGCTGGCGGACCATGGCCTGAGCCCGGTTGGCCGCGATGATCCAACTGCTCCCGCGCCCGTTCACGTCGGCGAAATTGCGAGATCGGTGACGCCCAGCGAGCTCTGAAATCTTAATCTAACTTGCATCCTGCGTGCAGGCTCGCAGCTCTCTTAAATCCGCGGGGGATCGACCTTCCGAGCACGAACACGACTAAGAGCGACTGCAAGGAAGATTTTAGAAGCTACCAATCGAAACCGGCGTGTGCAGAAAGTATTCGCAGTTGAGCGGCACGAGGCGTGCCAAAGGACACTATGCCCGTCGAAGTCGGAAGAGCCCAGCAGGACAAAGAAGTTCAAATCCTTGCAGGCGGATGTCCATAGCGGCATCACGTATCGCCATTTAGTCGTCCGTTAAGAAGCCGAATTGAGCGGGGCTGGACCGGCCAGCACGCGCCATAGTCGGACCAGGAAGAGGCACAAGAGTTCTCTGAGCCAGGCGAGGATACGGCGGAAGTTGTGGCCCACTGCTGAGAGCACGACGTTGGCGGCGTCGCCGGCGCGGCCTTTGAGATAGCAGCGGCCAAGGTGACCTTCGGCCTTCAGATGTCCGATGATGGGCTCGATGGCGGAGCGGCGCCGGAGCTCGCGCTTGATGGCGCCGAACACGCCGCGCTTCTGGCCCGAAATGAAGACGCGACGGGGATTTTGCGTGTCGTGGCCGCGATATCCCTTGTCGACATAGGCCCGCTCGATCGGACATCCGGTGAGCGCCTCGGTGCGGTCGATGACGTCCCGCAGGGTATGACCGTCGTAGGGATTATCGGGCAGCGACCTGGCGTGCAGTACGAACAGGCCACCGGGCGCCCGGCGGTTGTTGGTGACGATGGAGGCCTTCACGCCGAACTCGTAAGGCGCGGCGGCCTTGCCTTTGCCGATGCATTCCACCTCCGGGGCATGGAAGGAATATAGCTTCCAGCCGCGCTGGCGCTGCTGCTGGGAGCGGATCTGGCTGGCTCGGCCAAGCGGAAGGGCAAATGCCTCCTCGAGGGCTGGCTGGCGCTCGATCTTGCGACGGATGTCGCGGATGATCCGGCCGAGCCGGCTGCGCAGGATACGCAACTGCCGCTGATGCCGCCCGAACTGTTTGGCATGGGCGTAGCGGCCCGCCATCATCGCAGCGGCCTTGGCAATGCGAACATAGGACTGCCGCAGCCTGACGGCGTGCCTTCTCGCCAGGCGGTTGAGCCCCTTGATAGCCGCATGAAGCAGCTTGGCATCGGTCGGAAAGGTGATGGCCTTCGGCTGCACCGTGGTATCGACCGTGACGCGCTTGAGGTCCTGGCCGCGTAACGCACCGGCCTCGTGCGCCACCCGCAGGCTCTCGGCCAGCAACGACTCCAGCTTGTCGCCGAGCCGCTTGCGCCAATGGCTCAGGTCCGAGCGCTCGTGCGGGAAGGCGTGCTGAAAGAACTCTTCGCCGGTGAAGAACTGGAAATACGGGTCGTGAACCCAGCGCTCGCAAACGCCCTCATCGGACAGCCCGTAAGTGTGCTTGAGCAACAGCAGGCCGATCATGAACCGGGTCTCGATTCCGGGCCGGCCATTCTCGCTGTAGAGCGGCGCGACCTCGCCGTCGATCCAGTCCCAATCGATCTTGCCGGCGAGCTGAACCAGCTCGTGCTTCATGTTGATGATCTGGTCCAGCCGCGCCCGGAACAGATCGTTCGATCCCGTCGTCCTGTGCTTCTTCGGTCGCATCGGCCCCTCCGGTGCACCACAGAATCATGATCCGCAGGGAAAGGGAACCACAAACGAAATTGCAGGGTTGGGCGGCCTCAACCTCCCATTCCCTGCAATCTCAAACCGCCTCGAATCCGAAAAAAAGACTCCTGATCAATCGCTTAGAACCTTGTTCACGGACGACCATTTAGCCGAGCTACCGTAGTTCCTTACCGTAGCTTATTTCTAGAGCCGTCCACGGCTGGCGAAAAATGAACGTCTTCGCGAGGGCTTAGCGCCCCAGAGTTTGGAGGATGGGATATCAGTCGATCAACTGACCCCGTTTTGACTCGAAAGCTGATGAGTTCGCCATCTGGCTCTGTTTCGTACGTCTGCTTATCAGTTTTGTAGGAAGCAGAACCGTTTAGCATTTTTCGGGTATCGCTCGCTGGAGGGAAAGAATCTATAAAAAAACTTGCTCGACTACTGCAGCTCAGGTTCTCTCGGTAGGGGAGAGATGGCCTTCTCCGACGGGCACGCGTTGAGGACGGACTACGGTACGCCGTAGCGCGCGAATTCCTCGCCGATGTCGCCCCGGACAGCTTTCGCGGCCGCGACATCGGCTTCTCCCGAAGCCGTCTCGCCGCGGCGGATCTTTGCCCGGCCGCGACCGTACAGCGCGGTGGCGAGCGTGGGGTCGATGCGCAGCGCGGCGTCGTAGTCGGCGATGGCCGCATCGGTCCGTCCGGCCCTGAGGTGGGCGAGCGCGCGGGAATCGTAGGTCGCAGCCGTATGCGCGCCCGACCCGATCGCCTTGTCGCAGGCTTCCACCGCGCCTTGCGGGTCGCCCGTGCTCGCCCGGATCCAGCAAAGGCCGCTCCAAGCCACTTCCATGTCGGCGTTCAGACGAGTCGCGGCGGTGTAGTCGCTTTCGGCGCGTACGAGATCGCCCTTCTTCAGCCAGCCCTCGGCGCGGTTGACGAAGGCGCCGGGGTATGCCGGCTGGAGGGCGATGGCTCGGTCGAAATCCTCCATCGCGGCGTCGTAGTCGCCCGTCCTCAGTCTCGCCGCGCCGCGGTTGTTGACGGGTTTGGCGAAGGTCGGATCGATGCCTATGGCCGCCTCGAAGTCGGCGACAGCGCGGTCGTAGTCGACCTTCGCCGCGTAGGCGATGCCGCGGTTGTTGTGGGCCATGGCCAGGGCCTGTGGCCCGCCACGGCCGGCTGCGATGAAGGCAGAGCAGGCCTCGATCCTCCGGTCGGGGGACGAGGCGGCGTTGCAGAGCTCGACGTTCCGGAATTGACCTTCCGGCTTCTGCGCCGACGCGGGGGCGGCCAGCAGCAGGATCATAACTGGCGCCGTCCCGAAGACCTTCAGCATCCCCGGCAGATGCCGAGAGCGCGGTCGGCCCTCCGCTGCCGGGGAGGCGCAACGGTCGGACCGGCCTTCCGCTTCATGACGGCATCCTTGCCCTCCTCGATCAGGGTGGCGAACTTGACCGTGCCGTCGTCCGAAATCTCGATGTGGGGCGTGGTGCCCCGGATCCCCAACGTCGCCACCGGCGTGTCCACCTTCATGCTCCCGGTCTTGGCGACGCTGCCGGCGACGAAGGTGAAGGTGCCTCTGGTCAGGCTGATCAGGGTTGAATTGTCCTTGCCGTCCGGATCGTAGACGAACTCGCTCATTTCCATGCTGGCGTTACTCGACAGGCTGAAGGAGCTGCCATCGGCGAAATTGATACCGAGGCGCCCGTCGGCGCCCGTCCTGACGACGTCGCCCCGATAGACTGGATCGCCGACCTTCGCGCTGGCCCCGTTCTCGGACAGTCTCGCCTGCACAACCGCGGCATCGATATGCTCGATCACTGCCTTGCCAGCGACGGTCACGACCTTGCCGATTGGCTTGACGTCCTGCGCCCGAAGCGGCGCAGGCGGATACGCCACTGCAACGAGCAAAAGGCAGAGAAGTCCTGCGACCGTCCTTAGTCCGTGCATGCGTCCGCTCCCGTCCGTGAAGAGCCCGCTTCGGCGGAATGATGCCAGAGCGCGCCCGGCGCACCATACCGCATGTTGCGACCGCCACTCTTTAGTCGCAACGGACGATGGTCCCGACCGCTCAGCGCCAACAAAAGAGCGCATTTGCGCGCACTCAGTCAACATTTCGTGAAGGGGTCTCGGGACGACAAAGCGTAGTCTGATGCGCAGAACCGGACACCTCGGCGGGTGGACTCACACGCGATCTATGGGTCCGGCCGCTTCGGCGGAAGCGGGCAGCATGCGAGGCGTTCAAGATGTCGCTCGCACGTGTCTTCACCGGTCTTTGGCCGGCGCAGAACCAACGCAGTCCGTCGTCCGTCCGCGGCGGGCGCGCTGTAGAGTCGGTGGTTGTCGCGAGACTCGGATGGGCCGGAGCGCTGTCTTTCGTCCCGTTGATCCTGACGGCGCTGAAAGAAGCGTGGGCCGCCGATCCCGATCTCGCGTTGTTCGACGATGCCTCCATCACCTACAAGGGCTTCGAGCATGGCACCTTCGAACTCATCACGAAGGAGGCGGTGCCGCGCCACATCATCGTGGACGATCCCGGGCAGACGGTCATCCTCAGCAAGACCGGATCGTCCGTCAGCTTCGCGCAGGTCGCCAACAACGCTTCGCGGATGGAGGACCTGCAGAGCCGGCAGCAGGACGTGCTCGACAACTACTCGAAGGACCATGGGCCGTCCGGATCCGGCACGCCTCCGGGCGAAGCGGTCGATCAGACGCTGCAGCCGATCGATTTCCAGGCGCCGGACGGGCCCAATCCACAACATGCCCTTCCCGGGCTGGTGGTGCCGGCCAGCTTCGTGCCGGATGGGCCGTTGATCCATTCGCCACCGACACTGACGCTCGGGTCGGGCCCCGTCGAGATCGACACAGTCGCGTTCGATGAGTTCTCGGCGAGCAGCGGCAGCTTCTCGGCCACGAGCTTCGGCTCCGGCACGACCCCAACCTTTGGCATCGCGGGCGGTAGGAGCGGTGCGATGATAGAATCGGAGACCCTGCTGGAGGAATGTCCCCAATGCGGCGCCTGGCCTATGGCGGCGAACATCCAAAAGTCCGCTTCCGCGCAACGCGAAATCCAGTTCAGGTGTCCGAGGTGCCTGGCGGAGGAGGTCGGCCGGCTCCGTCGTCCGACGTCCCCGCTGCGCGCTGCCTGACACAACGCGGCCAAAGAACCGAACGCGCGATTACCGTCGCCTTTCGAGGTGGGTTCTCGCCCGCCGGTGGCCCGCTCGATCCGAATGGTCCCCACGAGGAAGGCGAGTAGCTCGCGCGCTTCAATCCACCGCATCAGGAGTCTGGAACGTAATTGACTTTCCGGCTTTTTGCTCCGTGATAGTCGGAGGGAAGTGCGATGAAATCGACGAGCGCTCTCGCATTGGCATTTGTCGTCTCGACAGCGACGGCCTCGGCGCAGCCGGTGCGATGGACCAAGTACACCATTCCCCAGACCGGTACCTCAATGGATTTTCCATCTTCGATCTTCACGGAAGAAGCTGGTCGACCCGACGGCTACGGGCAACGGTTCCGAACGGCCGACGGGCGCGCCGACCTCACAATCCAGGCCGCGTCTAACGTCGAGAACGATTCCCCCGCAGCCTTTCTCGCGAAAAAGCATCCGCCTTCACGCATTCAGTACAAGCGGGTGACACCACGGTTCTTTGCAGTATCGAGCTACAAGGGTGACAAGGTTTGGTACAACCGCTGCAACTTCTCAGGGCGGCTGATCCATTGTGTCCTGATCAACTATCCCGCAGAAGAGGAGCGCGCCTGGGACAACACCGTCACTCGTATGAGCCTTTCGCTCAGCGGAAGGTAGTTGCCTTGCGGGGCTCCGCAGCACATCTCCGCGCGTCCCTTCACAAGGTGCTCAGGTCTTCCGGCACGTCGCCGAACTTGCGGATCACGGTTGCATCTCCGAATTCGCCTGTAGCCGGATCCCCACTGCGGCTGAAGGCCACGGCGCCGACAATGCCGGGCTTTCGTAAAAGCGCCTCGGCTTTCATCACGGCGGCCTTGGGATTGAAGCATTCGACGGCCTTGCCGGCAGCGACACCGTCATCCGAAGGGAGGAACGGCAGAGCCACATAGTAGGTCACCGCGGGCATGTCAGTCGTACCAATCCTTTCGGTCGCGCGGTATGTCGAACCGGCCGCGCGAATAGCCGGTAGAGCCCGCAGCTCTTCGACCTGCGCCTCCAGGAAGCCATTCGCGACGATGAGCGCCTTGAGAGCTTCCCGGGCGTCGCCCCCACAAGCCGCAATCGCCTCGTCGGCGGCGTCCTCCAAGTCGAAGCTGGCCGGCCCGGATGCCATGGGTTGGGTCACCGGTGCATGTTCTCATTTTGTTCGGAATAGTCAGGCTGCTCGCCATGTCTGCCGCGCGCCTGACCGGACGTGACATCAATTTTGCGGTGGACACGTGTGGGCAATGTCGGAACCGCGCTGCCCCGTCTTGAGTCCAAGTCCCCGTACCTGGAGCGTTGCGTACCATGGCCCCCGCGCGAACTGGAAAGGCTTTTTGCGTCTTTCGTTGGTCACCTGTCCCGTAGCGCTCTACCCGGCGACGTCGGAGAGCGAGAAGATCTCCTTCAACCAGCTCAACCGGCAGACCGGCCATCGCATCAAGTACCTGAAGGTGGACGCTGACACCGGCGACGAGGTGCCCAACGAGGACATCGAAGGCCACGAACTTGAGAAGGGCCAGTACATCGAGGTCTCCAAGGAGGAGCTCGAGGAGATCGCGCTGGAGTCGACCCGGACCATCGAGATCGACGAGTTCGTCGCTCGCAGCGACATCGATCCGCGCTATCTGATTAGGCCCTACTACATCCGTCCGGACGGCAAGGTGGGGCACGACGCCTTCGCCGTGATCCGCGAGACCATTCGCGAAATGGACACGGTCGCCATCGGCCGGGTCGTGCTGACCAACCGCGAACACATCATCGCGCTGGAGCCGATGGACAAGGGTCTTGTCGGCACGCTGCTCCGCTATCCGTACGAAGTGCGCAGCGAGCAGGAGTATTTCGACGAGATTCAGGATGTGAAGGTCACGAAGGACATGCTCGATCTCGCCAAGCACATCGTGAACCAGAAAGGGGGCAGCTTCGAGCCGGAGAAGTTCGAAGACTACTACGAGTCCGCGCTGATCGAGCTCATCAACCAGAAGCGCGCCGGCAAGGCGATCACGCCGAAGGATCGGCCGAAAGGCGAGAACGTCGTCGATTTGATGGACGCGCTACGCAAGAGCGTCGGCGGCGCAGCAGCCAAGACCGAGGCTCCGAAAAAGCCTGCCAAGAAGACGAAGAAAGCTGCGGCGGCTCAGAAGGAGATGCTGATGCCGATCGCCGGTAAGAAACCAGCTAAGGAAGCGGCGGCGAAGAAGCCGGCATCAGGGGCGCGGCGCAAGTCGGCCTGATGTAACGTGAAGCATCCGGTGACGCCCGACGGTCGCTACTTCGTCGTCCGTGGCAGGTTGTGGCGCATGGCCGACCCTGGCCTCGGTGAAGCGGAGCGGACCGGTCTCGTCGGCCATCTGATGAAGGCCCGAAGGGCGGTCCGCGAGGCCAAGCGGAACGCAGACCCCGAGGCGGAGGCCGCCGTGCATAAGGCAGTGGACAAGGCACAACGCGAGCTCGGTGAGAGAGGCCCCGTCCGGTAGGAAGACGACGCACCCGATCTCAACCAGCACATGGCCAAAAACACAACCTACGCCGAATGGTACGCGAAGATCGATCGCTCACGCTCGGGAGGATCCTGAATTGACCAAAGCTGCAATTTTCGACGTAGACGGGACGCTCTTGGATTCGGTCGATCTCCACGCCCTCTCCTGGCACGCTTCCGATAGCGCTGACCCACGCCTCCTGGACCTCGGTCTTCGCGGCCCGGAGAGCGCCTACTTCCGCTGAGCTACAGGCTGGGGACGTCGACGAATTTAACGGCTGATGCTGCTGAACGAGGCCGCCATCGGTCCGGCACGCCCCTCGGGCTACGCCGCGATCGAGTCCGCTAGGACGTCCGCCCGGACCACGCGATTGCGACCTCGGTGTTTGGCCGCATAGAGCGCCTGATCGGCCAAGCGCATGACCTTGGCCAGATCCATTCCGGCGTGGGATTCGGCGAGCCCGATGCTGATCGTCACGTTGGTCGAGGCGCCTTCCCGCAGGACTGCTTCGGCGGCACAGGCCTGCCGCAGCTCTTCGGCGTATTGGGCAGCGCGTTCCTTGGATACCCCGGTCATCAGAACGGCAAATTCCTCGCCGCCATGCCTTGCCACCAGCATTTGCCTTCGCTCGGCGAAGGAGCGCAACACCTCCGCGATCGAGATGAGCACCTTGTCTCCGAAGTCATGACCGAACTGGTCGTTGATCGCCTTGAAGCGGTCGATGTCGCACATCAGCACGGTGGTTGGCAGGTTCCCACCGCGTGCCTTCGTCAAGGCCGCTTCGGCAGCCTGATCGAAGCCCCTTCGGTTGAGCAGCCCGGTCAACTGGTCGGTGCCCGAAATCCGCTGCAGTTCGGCGCGCGTCAGCGCCAGCTCGCGCATCGTCAGCGCGGAGCGGAAGCTCAGGGCTGCTGTCAGTAGCCCCGAAATTATCGTGCTGATCAGGAGCGACGATTTGGTTACGAAGCTGACGCGCACCACCGCATCCGGATCGGGTCCGAACTGCAGGAGGCACAGGGACAACGTCAAGACGACGGTCAGGCCCACGCTCACGGCGGAGCGACCCGCGGTGTGGCGCAGCGCGTCCCGGAGCGTAATGATATCGTTGGCCATGGCTCTGCCGCCCGTAAAGCGACCAACATCTGCGCCCTGATCTTCACGGCAGGTTAAGGCACGCTGCGCTCCCGAGACGCCGTTAACGCCGACCTAAAGAGGAAAGCTCAAATCGCGATAGTCGACCATCAAAAGCGCCGGGGCCCGTAGTCCTCGATCTCAGCCCTGCTACAGGGCGGCCTTCTTCACCTCGCGCACCGGTCAGCTTTCGCCGGCGGGCGAGGACCCGCACTTTACCGCGTTCAGAGAGAAGGCAAGCAGGACGCGCGTTTGGGGCAGCTCCCGCCTGCGGCCATCCTGCTACTTCAAAGGCAGAGGCGGGCGCGCCAGCGGCAATCTATTGCTCCGGTGGCGCGAGCGGGCCGTCGGCCCACTTGCGGGCGATCGGGTCGGGCAGCGGGTCGCCGTCACAATTGGTGCAGGCGTACCGCAGCCTCCCCTCCACGGTTTCATCGGAAGCAGCCTTCAATGGCCTGCCGCACGCCGGGCAAGCCCTCCGGAAAGGATAGAACACTGCCATCTGATTTCCCCGCGCTGGGCACTCGATATCCGCCGCCACTGCCATCTCAAATCCGTCGCGCAAAGTTGTGCGGGTGCACCGGCTCGTCTTGACTTGGCGACCGTAGGCTACTCAACTGAGAGCAGTGATGTTGCGAGGTGCGTCATGGAGCAGGAATTCTACCAGGGTCTCGCCCAGCGGGTTCGGGCCATCGCCCAGAAGGCCGATCCGTTCACCTGCCGTCGGTTGCTGGATCTCGCCAAGCGGTACGAGGCGAAGAGCAACCCGGCGTCCCGG
This sequence comes from Bradyrhizobium sp. BWC-3-1, assembly GCF_032917965.1. Lineage (NCBI taxonomy): Bacteria > Pseudomonadati > Pseudomonadota > Alphaproteobacteria > Hyphomicrobiales > Nitrobacteraceae > Bradyrhizobium > Bradyrhizobium sp. BWC-3-1. The sequence continues at coordinate 3,570,317 of NZ_CP136625.1, read as the reverse complement.
TCCGGAGCAACCGAGCGGCCGCTCCCGGTGCCGCGCACGACGCCATCGCCATCGATCTTCTCCGGACCGAGCGAGGCCTGAGAGCACTGGCGCCAGCAGCCACATCAAAGGCCGTTTGTGATGAGCTCAGGCACTCCCACCGGCCGGCTGTACCCTTCGGTCAAACCGGAGATCTGGCGACCGGCGAATCAGGCCCCCGGTCTCGGCCGCAAAGCTCGCCTAACCAGCAAGCGAATGATCTAAGAAGAAACGAAGCATGTCCCTAGTCGCGTCCGGCCTCGATTTGTCCAGAATGTGCGCCTCTACGGGTACTGCCTGACCGGCGCTCGAATGGTAGCAGGGTGATTGGTCTATCGCCTTCCAGGAAGCACGCGAGCTTGGAGAGCTTCCTTCTCTAGTAAGCGTGTTGAGAACTCGAGCCGGATTGGGGCTATTCCGTTGCAAGCGCGCTGGTTCAAGCAAATTGTCCGTACCGTGCAGTTGGGCCGGGGAGTCAAGCTCGTTCGCTCCGTCTGCGGCCTAACGCTCGCCGGGGTTGCGTCACTTTGTCTGTCCAGCGTTGCCCTGAGCAAGGACAAGGGCAGCGACAACGGCGAGGTTGACGACGGGGCGGCAAATACGGCAGTGCTGCCGAATATCTACCTGGACCTGCGGACGAACTATGCGAAGATTCCAGCGAACACGCTGTCGATCGGCTTCAGCAGTCCGTCGTTGTCCAGCGCACTCGCTACACTGCAGACGCTCTCAAGGCCCACGAACTCCCCAACGCTTCAAAGCCTCCCTCTCCTGTCGTCACCGACGAGCCAGAGCATTGCGGTAGATGTTCCCTTGACGGTCGATGTCAGCGACCGGGTCTCCTTGTATAGCGGCGTCACCGCCAGCGCTACACAAAGCGCCACCTCCGACTGGTCAACGTTCGCCGTCAGCAGCTGGAATGTGGGAGTTCAGGCAGACGTCTATGAACAAAATGGCGGATGGATCCCGACGGTGACGCTGCAGTCGACTTACACAAGATCGGTGCCGGACACGCCCCTTGCGACTACCTCCTTTAACAACATCTTGGAGTTCGATTACGCGCTGAATAACGACGAGACCAAAGGATTCCTTGCTGGCGTCCAGTACACTCGGATTGAAGTCGATTCGCCGCGCGCGCGAGTCCACCCGAACGTCATCGGCTATGTCGGCGGTTATCATCAATGGGACAACAACTGGAAGTTCACCGGCCGTGTCGGCGTCCAATCGTTCGGCGGGGCACAGCTTGTGAACGTGACACCCTTCCAATCCTTTACTCAGCCGATCGTGAGGTTCGATCTCGACCGGATGGATGACAACGATAACCGACTGTTCGGCGTGACCGCCGAAATTGCCTGGGCGCCCAAGCCAGCCTACCAGCTGACGATCCGAACGCCGCTTTACGCGATCAGGCACTAGAGATCGTTGGAGCAAACGAGGGCGACCTGCTCCGAAGGCTGCCCGCGATCGTCTTTGGGCTTGGTTCCTTGACGTCGAAGCCTCCCCCGTGAGAGCGAGAACTGAACCAGCCGTCGATGGCAGCGGCGGCCCATTGTGCCGGCTTATCGCGATGGCAGTCATTGCATGCATTTGGCGTTCCGTTGGCCGGAAAAAACTCGGGCCTCGGCACGCGAAAGCTGTGATCGTGGCATCGATCGACGACCATGTATGTCCGGGCCGGCATGTGGCACTTGGCGCAGGACGGCCGTGGATCTATGCTGGCGCAGCGACATTGCCGATGATGCGGGCCAGTCTGGCCGATCAATTACGTTACTTGAAGCGCGGGCGGTCTCAGGAATTCCGGTCGATCATCGGAGAGGTTCGACCTTCGCAGCCATGTCGGGGGCGCGCCCGATCCGATACGTCGCGTTGCGGCACTTCAGGATCCAGACGGCGTGGTCCGGCCTGGAGCGCTTTTTATCTCTCACCGCACCAAGCGGCTTGTCGCATGCAAACCCCTGCATCCGGATCTGCGCTGCCAGTATCTCCTGCGGCGTTTCAGCTGCAACCAGCGTCGCCGTCGGTTGGGCCCGCACGAATGGGCTGAAAAGAGCGGCTGAAGCAGCCAGCAATATTGACGCAAGCAACTTATACATGGATGTCATCTCCTCGCCGTCGACACCATTTGCGTTCACGCCAAGCCGGCCAGCCCGTTGCTATAACACGGGGCGCCTGAGTTCTATTTGGTCACCATTCGCCGGGTCGGCGCGACAGTGCTGGCGGGCGCCATCGGCGAGATCGAAAACGTGAGCCACGTGTTCCATCCTGCGGGCCGGTTTTCTGCGGCGAATTCGCCATATGCCTTTAGGTTGAGATAGCCTTGCATATCTCCAACGGGAAACAAGTATCCGACCTGCGGACCTACGCCGAGAACTCGTGAGCGGAAACCACCGAGCACCGGATGTTGCCCGAAGTCATCGGTGATCTGCTGATAGGCGTAGCCCACGAGGCCAACAAAGACCTGCTTGGAGAGAAACTGCGAGGCACCCCAGTCGACGTGAAAGTCGATGCCGTTCTGGTATTGGGTGTCGGGGTTCTTGAAGTTGTAGGTAAGTCCGGCGACGGCTGAAAATTCGTGGCCGGTCTGCGGATTGAAATAGGTGTAACCGCCGCCGCCATCGATTGCACCATGGCCGATACCGAGGTTGGCGAGGCGGGTTGGCGAATAGGCGCCGACCGGAATGTCTCCGGTAACATAGGTCATGAAATTGTGCACGCCTGCATTCCACTTCAGGGTCGCCTGGGGATAGAGATCGCCGACCGACGTGATGGAGTCGCCGATGCTTCCCGTCCGAGTTGTCCCGAACGGTCCAATTGCTGTAGTCAGCGTGCCGCTCAGGTCGGCGCTCGACCGGCCGAACACGCCGATTATGCCAAGGGCCAGTTGTCCGCCCAGCACCGGCGTCGCGAAGGTGTAGGTGGGATTGAGCAGCAGCAGATCGGCCTGCGCATTGAGGTGCAGGTCCAGGTTGACGTTGACTGTCGCAGGAAATCTGCCGACCCGAACTTCCCTGGCCGCCGCTGTGGCGCCGAACGCTGATACCGTGGTGTGATAGTACACCTCAGCCATGGACCAACCCGGCACCCCCGGCACTGCAGCAAGGCTGCTGAACCGACCGGGCAGCCAGTACGAAACGCCGTCTTCGTCCGCGTAGGCCGCCTCTGACATGCAGCCAAGCAGCGCCACGGCAGCGCTGAGACCTGAGCGGATGAGCCAAGGCCGGAATTTTCCTTTGCAAGATTCTCGTTCGAATGTGTCCCGTGTCATTTGTCTGCCCCAAATGAAAAAGAGATGAAGTCTACGTCCACCTTGCCCTGGATTGCCAAGGCGACAGGGGTTGAGCACATACTACCTGAAGTCGCTGTGGCAAAGGGGCACCAGTGGCCTGAATTCGCCTTGGTAGCAACACAGCAAGCTTCGGTTCAGCCATCATCCGCGGCCAGCACGCGGCGGCGACCCGGCAGCTACGTGAATGCATCGGCTCACCCATGGTGATCATACTCACTGAGTGCAATCCTCACCTCCCGGGCGAAGTCAACGAGCGACGTCGTGAAAGCACCGAGGGAAACAATGAAGAGGACGGCAACCCCGTGCTCATGTCGAAGATGAAAGAACGCCGTCACGAACGCAACGACAATGAGGATGCTGATCAAGATACTCCCGACAACCGCCCAGAAGACTGCCCGATTCAGCATGGTTGCACGTCGAACCAGACGCGGAAGATCGGCCTTGAGCCGGCTCCTTGCCGCATCGTTGTCCGGGATCCCGTTCAGGAAAATCGTTCGATCGATGATTCTGTTTAAACGGGATATCAGCACGGCGATGAACGCGGCAAGCGCGCCGAGCAGAAACGCGGGCGCCGCTGCCTGCGAAATAACCTGCGAGAGTTGGGTGACGGTTGGGGTATCCGTCAGCATGGACAGGCGCGGACCTCTGCGACCGTGCCGGAGGCCACAAAAAGAAAAATCGGCTTGTTCGATGAGCTTCCAGCCGCGGCCCGCATGGTGGTCTCCCCTGTGCAATCATCATCCGCAGAAATGACGCGCGATTGACGCTCCGGCTCGTAAAGCTACTTGCAGATACGATCACGCGCTCGCGTGCGTTCAGTGAGGATCAAACCCACTCCGCATCATTGCGTACAGAATGATCCCTCCACGCAGCGTCGTCTTGCCATTTCGCGCCAATCTTTCCGAGGTGATCGGAGGGAGGAGAACGGTGTTCCCTGCCGCTCCGCGGCGTATCTTCATCCAGAGCAGGAAGCTGCGGCGCGGCTCGCACCCGCCAAACCCTAGCTCATTCCCATCTCGGCGCTTGCGTATCCTATATACCTCGAGAATAGGCTGGTCGCCATGGCTGCTTTCCTCATCCAATTGGTGTTCAAGGCCACCGGCACTTATTGTGCGCTGGGTTTGTTGAGTTGACGGCGAAGGGCGTCCACAAGAGCGGCTGCGCCTCGATCGTTCGACGTGATCCGCGACAGCCGTTCGGCGTAGTCGAGCGCTTCCGCGACGTTGCCGGCATCGCGGCTGAAGGTCGCAAGTGCAAGCAGAATGTCGCGATCGTCGGGATGCCGGGCCAGGTTCTTCTTCAGAACCTCAATCGATTCATCGACGCGGCCTGACGAATGCAGCGCCACGGCGTAGACATAGGCGTAGTGCGACTGGTCAGGTTCAAGCTCGGTCGCTGTGCGGAATTCGTCGAGGGCGTCGTCCCGCCGCTTCTGCCGAATAAGAGTGAGGCCGAGCGCATGGCGTAACCCGGCGTCCTGGCGTGAAGAGGAGATGGCTGTTCTGAGGATGCCCTCTCCGTCGCCATCCCGGCCAAGCTGCCGATACAGGTCCGCCAGGTTGATCGCGGCAGGCGCATATTGGGGACTGAGCCGCAGGGCTGCTTTGTATTCGCTCTCTGCATCCGCTGTGAGCCTGCGCCGCGCATAGAAGCTTCCGAGGGCCGAGCGGGCTTCGGGCCGGTCCGCGTTGAGGCGCTGCGCCGCAACGAACTCGGCCTCGGCCTGTGCAAATGCGGCGCGGTCAGAGGCGGGCCGGTCGGCAGGAGGCACGGCGGCCAACACCGACACCGCTCGAATACGAACGCCGCCGCTCGGATCAGTGAGGAGAGGCGAGACAAGGGGCCAGATGCGCTCGCCTGGCACGCCTTCAAGCATGTCAAGCGCCCCGACCCGCACCATTGGATCGGGATCAACCAAACCCTTCCGGGCGAGCTCGATGTTCGTGGGCGAGACCCGCGAACGAAGTTCGCCAAGAGCGCTTGCACGCGCGATTGCCGGCGCTGTCGGCTCGCCCGCTACCGCAGCCAGCAGCAGGGCCGCGTCGGTTCGGTCGGTCCAGGAAGCCTGGAATGCCTCGGCGTAGTTCTGGAAACCTTTTCGCAACGGCCCGTGCCAGCGCTCGATCGCGTCGGCCGCCCATTGTGCGGATTTGTCGGCGTGACAAGTGTTGCAGGCATTGGGGGTGCCAAGCTTTGCGGAAAGATCAGGCCTCGGAATTCGAAGGCTGTGATCGTGCCGTTTGTCGACTCCCATGTAGGTGCTGACAGGCATATGGCACGACGCGCAGGTGACCGCCGGCGTCACGCCTTCGTGGCGATTGTGTGAGGCAACTTCATACTTGTCGGAGGCATGGCATTGCACGCACACGCCGTCCCCTGGGGTGCGGAGCCTGGCGGCGTGAGGTTCGTGGCAATCGCTGCAGGTGACGCCGGCCGCGAACATCTTGCTCTGCTTGAACGGACCGTAATTGTAGACCTCGTCGTGCATCTGCCCGTCCGCATGATACAGGCCGGGAGCAAGGGGGGTGATGGTATGTGTGTCGGACAAGGGGTGTCCGGGCACCCAGTCCTCAGAAAACGCGCCGCGTCGTGCATGGCAAAGCCCGCAAGTCTCAACTTCCCTGCGTGTGATCGCAGGAGCGACGCTGCGCTGCGGATTGCCGGTCTTCGGATCGGAGTTCCAAGTGACGCCGTCGCGCTCGTTCAAGAAAACAGCCAACCCTTTGAGTGGATCATCATCTTTGCCAAACCAGCTCCGCTGGCTGCGGGCCCAATTGACGTGGCGGGAGCCTTTGCCGTGGCATGCCTCGCAGCCGACGCTGATTTCCCTCCAGGTGGTAGCAAAGCGATCGGTTGCCGCGTCGTAGTTCTTCCGCACGCCGGTTGAATGACACTCCGCGCACATGAAATTCCAGTTTTGATTGAGCTTGGTCCAGTGCAGTACATCGTCGTGCTTGATCTCCTCATCAGGATAGAGATGAAACCAGCGTTGACCGCCCTGGCCCTTCGGTCGGCTGTCCCAGGCGATTGAAAGCGCCTGTACGCGGCCATCCGGGAATTCGATCAGATATTGCTGGAGCGGATCAATGCCGAAGGTGTACTTGACTTCGAAGGTCGTGAGCTTGCCGTCGGGACCGTCGGTCTCGACGAAGAGTTTGCTATCCTTCTTGAAGAAGCGCGAATGGACGCCGAAATAGTCGAAACTGGCATCATCGAAATTGCCGAGCACGGAAGCGAGAGTGGCATGCTGCATGGCATGCTTGTGCTGGGATTCTTTCCACAATGCGTTTTCGGCCTGGTGGCACCCTGCGCAGGATTCGCTGCCGACAAAGTCCAAGGCAGCGGGCGCGCCGCTGCTGCGAAGAGCGTTGGGGAGGACGAATCCGCGCTCGGTCATTGGCAGCAAGGCCAGCCCGCCGGCGAGCACGGCAACCGTCGCCAGCGCTGCTCCCATCGCCGACCTCCACCAGCGGCGGGCACCGTCGCTTTGGATCTCCGTCGAGATCTCGGCCGGGCTCGATCCGGACCGGCGCTTTGAAAGCCTGCGGTTTTGACCGGCTTTGATCTTTTTGCGCGCCACCATTCGTTACCCGCTATACGGCTGGTATGTGGCTGGGGGGCGAACTCTCATAACCATCGTTTTCCGAACGATCGCTTGCCTGCGCGCGAGCCTCCCGGACGCCCGCGCGCGTGGTTCCGATGATGCCTCAGACGAGAGAGGTTGGGGTGCAGACGACCCCGTCATCGCCAGGATAGCTGATTACTCCTGTGTTATTTCCCAGCGCCCCGCGATCCTTGCTCCAGTGCCGCCAGTGCCTTGTCCACGCCAAAGTTCGAGGGAGGCGCGCTCGGCGGGTATTCCTTGAACGACTCCAGGAATTGGCCGACGATGATGGTCGCGGGGAGGAAGGTCCACATCTTCTCCCCCCACCACTTGCCGTACGCCATCGACTGCGACTGGTAGCGCTCCCACGGATCCTGTCGCAGATTAGTGACGAGAGGCGCGTTCGTACTTGCCTCATGGCCGTTGAAGAGATTGCCTTCGACCGTCTTGAAGCTGACCTTCCAATCGTTATAGCGCAGGGCGTTGAGTTCGCCGCTGTCGGTAAAATAGAAGACCTCGCGCCTTGGCGCTGTCGCGACATCCCCCTTGAAGTACGGCAGGAAATTGTATCCATCGAGGTGATTCTTGAAGGTCTTATCACCCGCCTTCAGTCCCTTCAGCAGTTTCTCCTTCGCGTCCGGAGCACCGGCGGCGGCGAGAAGAGTCGGCATCCAGTCTTCGTGCGCCATGATCTCGTTGACTATCGTGTCCGGCTTAATGACCCCGGGCCATCGCACGAGCATCGGCACGCGAAATCCGCCCTCGAAGGTCGTGCCTTTCTCGCCTCTGAATGGATGGTTGCCACCGTCGGGCCAGGTGAATATCTCCGCTCCGTTATCGCTGGTGAAGATCACGATGGTGTTGTCCGCGATATTCAGCTCGTCGAGCTTCTTGAGGAGTTCGCCGACCTCCCAGTCGAGCTCCATCATGCCGTCAGCGAAAAGGCCATAACCGCTTTTTCCGTTCCATTTGTCCGCAAGATGCGTCCACACGTGCATGCGCGTGCTGTTGTGCCACAGGAAGAACGGCTTGCCGCTTTTCACAGAGCGGTCCATGAAATCGGTCGAGCGGCGCACCAGCTCGGGCTCCACGGTTTCCATGCTGACCTTGGCCGCGGGGTCCATCCCGGGATGCGGCGGCAGCGGTCCGCCGTCCACGATGGTCTGCTTCCCGGCCGGGCCCCAGCGCGGATCGATGGTGGGATCGTCGTTGTCCGTCGCCTTGCTCTCCACGATGTTGCGCGGCCCGAATTTCGCTCGGAACGATGGGTCCTTGGGATAGTCGTTCTCATATGGCTCCTCCATCGCGTTCAGATGGTAAAGGATCCCGTAGAATTCGTCGAAGCCGTGCACCGTCGGCAGGAATTCGTTGCGATCGCCGAGATGGTTTTTCCCGATCTGCCCGGTCGCATAGCCCAGGGGCTTCAGTAGGTCGGCGATCGTCGGATCCTTGTCCTGAAGACCCTGCTTGGAGGCCGGCAGGCCGACCTTCAGGAGGCCCGTGCGGAACGGCGTCTGGCCAGTGATGAAAGCAGCGCGGCCTGCCGTGCACGATTGTTGCGCGTAGTAGTCGGTGAAAAGCGCACCTTGCTTGGCGATGCGGTCGATATTGGGCGTCGTGCCGCCCATCATGCCGCGGTGATAGGCACCCACATTCCAGGTGCCCAGATCGTCGGTCATGATGACGAGAATATTTGGCTTGCCTGACTGGGCGTGGGCTGTGACCGTCGACAGCGCAATGACGGCGAAGGTCAACAGAATCGGCAGGATTCGCTTCATGGCATTCCCCTTCATTCACTCGTACCGGTTACGATTGATGACGGGCAGCCCTGCGATGGGCTGCCCGCCAGCTTCGCCGACGAACCCTATTGCTTGTCCCGCCTTGTTTTCTCGATCTTCTCCTTCTCTGCGACCGTTATCTCGGACGGTCCCAGTTTGACTGTCAGCTTGTTGATCCTGCCGGTAAACTTGAATGGCACCTGATAGTCCTGGTCATCGACCGACGTGCCGGTATCGAGGCCGACGTTGAAGGTCTCATCCCACATGAGCGTGATTGGCAGACTGCGCGGCATTGGATGGCTGTCCGCGACCATGCCGTCCACTTTCAGAGTCGCGGTGCCGCCCTTGCCCAGGCCGGGGCTGTCAACTTTCCAGTCGAACTGCAGCGTGTGCTTGCCCGGCGCCAGTGCCTCCTTGGCCTGCCACTTGACGCGCTCCAGGCCGACCAGATTCCAGGTGAACACGGGTCGACCCTTCAACAGGTAGAAGCCGTAGCCGGCGAAACGGCCGCCGTCGGTCATCAACATACCCTCGGCGCCGCCTTCTGGAATCTCGACCTCGACCGTGATGGTGTACGACCGATTCAGCAGGCTCGGCGCAGAGCCGGTCTCCGGGAACGGCACATTGCTCACTTCGCCCGAATAGGTGAACAGAGTCCGCCCTGGCGTATAGCTCGGCTTCGGCGAGATAAACCTCTCGAGGCGTGTGTCCGCGAGCGGGAAGACCTGGTACTTCGCCGCTTCCATCGCGAACAGTTGCTGCATGGCCCGGAGCTTCTCCGGCATCTTGGCGGCGAGGTTGTTGGACTGTGTCCAGTCCTCGCTGATGTTGTAGAGTTCCCACGGGAAGCCGTTCATGACATCCGCGGGCGGCTTGTCGAGGGTGAAGACCCAGGGCGCGTGGACGGGAGGTGCCGAGGCGATCCATCCATCGTGATAGATCGCACGCGAACCAAACATTTCGAAATACTGCGTCGTCCGCTGGCCCGCCGCGTTCGCGTCCGCCTTGTCCCAGGTGTAGGCCATGCTCACGCCTTCAATCGGCTTCTGCGCGATTCCGTTGACGTTTACCGGCTGGGGGAGGCCGGCCGCTTCGAGGATCGTCGGTACGACGTCGATCACATGGTGGAACTGGTTGCGGATGCCGCCGGCGTCCTTGATCCGCGCGGGCCAGGCTATCGCCATGCCGTTGCGGGTGCCGCCGAAATGAGAGGCCACCTCCTTGGTCCACTGATACGGCGTGTCCCAGGCCCATGCCCAGCCCACCGCGTAGTGTGGGTAGGTCTGGTCCGAGCCCCAGGCGTCGTAGAACTTCATATTCATTTCGACCGTCGGGTTCACGGCATTCGCGACGGCGAATTCGTTGAACAGGCCGTGCACGGTGCCTTCGGGGCTAGAGCCGTTGTCGCCGCTGATGTAGATGACGAGCGTATTGTCAAGCTTGCCGGCGTCCGCAATCGCCTGAATCACGCGGCCGATCTCGTTGTCCGTATAGGCGAGATACGCCGCATAGACGTCGGCCTGCCGGATGTAGAGCTTCTTCGCCTCGGGCGAAAGCGTGTCCCATTGTGGAAGGTCTTTCGGCCAGGCGGTGAGCTGGGCGCTCTGCGGAATCACGCCGAGCTTCTTCTGGTTGGCGAAGATGGTTTCACGCAGCTTGTTCCAGCCCTCGTCGAACAGCTTCATGTTGCTGATCTTGTCCACCCACTCTTTTGTGGGATGGTGCGGCGAGTGCGTGCCGCCGGGCGCGTAGTAGATCATGAAGGGCCGGTCGGGCTGAACCTCATTCAGCATCTTGATGCGCCCGATCGCCTCGTCAGCCATGGCGGTGATCAGATTCCAGCCGGGATTGCCAAGGAAGGGCTGGATCGGTGTGGTGTTGCGGAACAGGTTGTTCGGCTGCCACTGGCTGGTGTCGTCGCCGGCGAAACCATAATAGTAGTCGAAGCCTTTGATGGCCCCGGTTGGCCAGTTGTGGAAGGGGCCGGCCTGGCTTCCCTCCCACTGCGGTATGTTGTGATCCTTGCCGTACCACGAGGTGTCGTAGCCGTTCTGCCGCAGAATCTCGCCGATGGCGACCGCGTCGCGCGGGATGACGCTGTTGTAGCCGGGGTAGCCCGTCGCCTGGTCGACGACGACACCCGTGGACACCGAGTGATGATTGCGGCCGGTAAGGAGCGCGGCCCGCGTCGGCGAGCAGAGCGCCGTGGTGTGGAAGGCCGTGTAGCGCAGACCCGTTTGGGCGATGCGGTCCAGGGCCGGAGTCGGGATCACGCCGCCGAAAGTGGACGGCGCGGAAAAGCCGACGTCGTCGGTCATGATCAACAAGACGTTCGGCGCGCCCTTGGGCGGCACGGTAATCGCTGGCCAATAAGGCTTCGAGTCTACGGCGTTGGGATTGATCTCGCCCCGGAAGGGCGGCGGCGGGTTCGGGAGATACCTGCCGTCGATGGTGCTCGTCGCGCCAGCCGAACCCGGCGTGCCGGTGACTTGTTGGGCCATGGCTGGCGCACCCAGGATGGCCGCCACGGCGAGCGCCGAGATCATGGATACGATTGATCGTGTGCTCAGAGCCCGCCGCGCTCCGGCAGTAACTGCAGCCAGTGCGACGGACCAAAACAGTTCGCGTTTCGCCAGCATTTGCAAGTCTCCCTGCGTGTTCGAAGGTTTAGATCAGTGCGTTCTTTCGCAGTGTTGCGACGTTTCAAGGCGGATAAGGATAGTCGCCGCACGCCGTCGCCCGTACGGGTAATAGGATGCAGCCAGATGCGGCGACGCCCACGGCGCCGGCATACATCGCGCCGCAGAACGCAGAACGACGTGCAACCGGGCGAACGACATCGGCGTAACGGCCACCCGACGATGTCGATGAAGAGAGCAGCCCCGCCCTCGGCGCCCGCAACTTTCGCCGCTTGACATCACTCCTCCCATTCCGCGGATCCTCACGCGACCTGCTTGATACCGGGCGGCTGCCATGTCCCTTTGCCCGGTGGCAAGATCGAAGGCGGCGTGGGCTTCGGCCAATACAGGCGCATCACGAGATAGATTTTGTCATCCGGCGCCGGCAGCCAATTTGCTTCCTTGTCCGCACCGGGACTGTCCTTTTGGATGTACAGCGTCACCGAGCCGTCTGCGTCCTTCTTCATCGCCGGTAACATTGGAGAGTTGATGAGGTAGCGCTTGATCGGATTCTTGACCAGGAGCTGGCTCTTGCCGTCGTACATCGTCACGGACCAAAACGCGTTCACCGGCGGCAACTCGCCGGGTGCAAAGGTGATGGTGTACTTGTGCTTGCTGCCATCGAGCGGCTCACCGGTCACGTCCGTTCGGGTATAGGGGTACATCGCTTCGACGGCATCATTGCCCAAGAGACCCCCTTTGGCAGACCCGGCCCGCATCACCCAATCGCCGTTGTAGAACGCCTCATCGCCGAAGAACGAACCGACGTTCCAGCCGTTGATGTTTTTATTTCCACCAGCCAGCCATTTGTCGACCTTGTCGTCACCCTGCTTCATACCGACCAGGATTTCGGCTTTATGTTCGAGCGAGAGTTTCTTGAATGCGAAGGTCTTCCCGGGACCGATGCCAATCTTCGCAAGTTTCGCGCGAATTGCTTGGTCCCTCGGCGTCTCAGGGACGAACTGCAGGGCCGCGTCAAGATATTGGAAGAAGTTATCCTTGATCCCCGCAGTGGTGGCAGGAAGGAATTCGATCGTCGGCGCGGCGGGCGGGGCTGGACGCTTAAGGAAGCCAGAAAGCGGCTGTGCTTTGTAGCCGGACTGAATTTTCTCGACGTTCGGCATGTCACCCGGGTCGAAGAGCTGAGTGCGTATAAGCGCGAGCGGGAACGGCGTTGTCGATCCGAAGACCTTCTTGATGCCGCTAGGCGTTTCTCCCTTCCAGTCGGAGCCAACCACCAGGTAGTCGCCCGGCTCGGTCCCCGTGGCGCGGGTGCCGATGTAGCCAAAATTGTAGGTGTTGCCGTCGATAAGCTGGACCGCGTAGTAGCGGTCTTTTGCGATCATCGGCACCGAGATAACCATTGGTTCAGCACGTAAATCCAGCCAGAGCAACGAGTAAGGGGTGTCGCTGTTCGGCGTGATGACGGCGGTATCCTCCGGGGTAGAGACGTGGTGCTGGTTGTTGATTTCGTTGAACGGTGCCTTGAACTGTCCGGAGTTCTTGTCCACGGCAAATTCTTGCATGACCGCATAAAACATCACGAGCGGTAAGCCGTAGATGAAGCCTTCTTCGGCGATGTCCTTGGCCTCGATGATGCCAGGGTAGTTCTGCGCCATCAGGAGACTTGGCCTGGCAATCGCGGCGCCAGCTGCAATCGCCGCGGCGGAGCGAAGTAGATCTCGCTTCGTCAACATTCGCGATATTCCTTTGTTGTTCGATCGAGTTCTGAGAATCCACTGCAGCTTCATGGTTGATCAAGCCCTACAGCGACGAACCTGCAAATGCCCACTCATGTCGCAGAGTATTTCGAGCTTTCGCGGACCTCTCAGTAGCAAGGCGGATAGGGATAGTAGCCGCAGGCCGGGCGAGCGTAGGCATACGGGGCGTAAGTGGCGCCATACGCGGCCGCTCCTACAGCGCCGGCATACATCGCGCCGCGAAACGCGGAGCGACGTGCAACGCCGGCAAACGACATCGGCGTAAACGGCCGCCCAATGATGTCGATGAAGACGGCAGCGCCGCCGTCGGCGCTTGCAAGATCGCCCTCAAGGATCTGAACATTGAAAGTGAGTTTGTCGCCCTCGAGCTTCGGTGTCTTCAGCACCACGACGGCATCCTTCACCAAGCCATCCTTGCCGAGGGCGGACACGGTGGCGTTCGGCGGATTCTTGGCAAAGCTGTCGTCGCCCGATCCCCATTCCGCGATCACATCGACGGTGGGCTGGTGGCCGGCGGAGCGCACCGGACGGTCGGCAAAGATGATCGAGCTGGGCGAGACGCCGGTTAAGACGAGTGTGTCGCCTTGCAACGTCGCGCCGCGTGAATTGAGCACGAACAGCGACGGCACGATCTCCGGTTTGGCTGCGGTGGATGGCGCGCCGATTGTCTTCATCGAAGGTGGCGCGGCCGCCTGCTGTGCGAGCGCCGCTTCGGCACCGAACAACGGCGTGGTCACGACAAGCATTGCGAAGATCTGGCTCAATCTGCTGGTACGCATGACATTTATCCCTGACACGGAACGATTTATTGAAAGGTTCGACTAGCGAGAGATCGGGCGCATGAAAAAGGACGTGCGACGTCGGCTGCAGTTAACGCCGCATGGCGTCCGCAGAATCAAAAAACAGGCGCTGGAATTATAGGTGTAGGCTTGCAGTCAAAAGGTTGACTTCGAAGGGGTGATGCTTCGGCTACCTCCACGAGTATCTTGTTAGCACAAAACTCGAACTCCGACCAAGGTTTTGTTCTAGTCGCACCGCTTTGAAGACACTCTAACGAAAATTTTAGCACATCCGACCGACGTGCGGCGCTTCCAAATGCCGCATCATGCTTGCCTCGTGCAGTATCTGCTGCGTAGATGACGGACGATTGACATGCACCGAACTTTGAAACTGCCTGGCGTTCTCGCTGCCTTCCGATCGCATTACGCGCTCCCGCGTTAGTTCATTGACGAGGATCAAACTCGTCATCGGCGCCTACACAATGATCCGTCGACGCAGTGGCGTCTTGCCATTTCGCGCCAATCACGCGACTCAGCTAATCACTTCGAGAGAGGCGCTTGCCAGCCGGCTTGGCAGTAGGACGCTATTCCGTGCCGCTCCGCTGGGCCGACTGCTGGCGTCGATAGGCAACCGGCTGAATCTTCATCCAGCGCACGAAACTGCGGCTGAAGCTGCTGGCACCTGCAAAACCCAAACGCGCAGCGATATCGGCGATGCGTTCGTCGGATTCCACCAGCAGATGGCACGCGGTGTCGAGCCGGACTTCCGCCACGAGTTCAGCGTAGTTCGTGCCCATTTCGGCGAGGCGGCGCTGAAGCGAGCGAGTGCTGATGCCGAGCCGGCGCGCCGTGTGCGGCAGCGTCGAACCGCTTTCGCGCAGCGAAGCGGCGATGGCCCCCCGAACGGCGTATCGGGACGGCGTCCAGACTCGTTTCATGACGTGGCGCTGCGCCTCGGCTCTGCCGGCGGATTCATGAATGTGTACGGGAAAAGCGTCGTGCCGTATGGCCATCGCGCGCCAAACGTCGACTTCGTCGGCCCTCACTATGACGTTGCACTGGACTGTATGCCGCGGTGCAGCGCGAGAAAGTTGATCTTACGCTCATTCTAAAGTAGCATCACGAAGCCGGCGCGCGGCTGCATCACCTTGGGAGGGCCGGGACAGCGGGAAACCGTGAACGTCCCGGCAGCACGACCATGAAGGCCATCGTACTGGCGCGCTGCGCCCTGCTTGCACCTTTCGTTGATGTCTTGAACGATACCGGCGCCCCGACTGAACGGATGCTGGCCAGGTTCGGCCTGCCTATTCATCCGGAGCAGAAGCCTAATGACTATTTCCCGCTCATCCCTGCGCTCCAGTTCGTAACCGCAGCACAGGCATCACACGGCCTCGCGGATTTTGGGTTTCGTGCCGTGCAACGACTGCAGTTTGGCCATCTCAGCGAACAGCTCCAAGCGTCAATTCGCCAAGCGCCGACATTGCTCGCTGCGTTGAAGCAATGGTGCCGGCTTGTCCAGTTCGAAGACACCTTCGTCCGTTACTGGCTGGAACGTCATAATGACCATTTGAGGGTTTGCAGCACGAACTCCGGAACGGACGGAGTGCTGCATCTCGAGCACTCGCAATGGGTCCAGAACGTCATGGCGGTCTACTGTGTTCGCCAATTCGCAGGGCCGCACTGGACGCCCGCGACTATCTCCTTTGGAGCCCGTTACATGCCGGGCGTGGAGACTCAAGCCCGGTGGCCTTACACCCGCTTTCTTTCCGGTCAGAAAGCCTCTTGGATCGATGTGCCCATTTCGCTGCTGCGCACCCCTCACCCGGCGAACGCCGCGAATTCAGGCTCATCGCAGCGCGAATTTGAGCCGATCAGCACCGATATCGTGACGGCGCTCAAGCTGATGCTTCCGTCCTACCTCGATGAGCGCGTTCCCGGCATCGCAGAAATGGCGGAAATCACCGGGACAAGCGTGAGAAGCCTACAGCGCGAACTTGCACGCGCGGGCCTGACATATTCGCGCTTGCTCGATCAGGTCCGGTTCGAGAAAGGCGCCGAGCTGCTGCGGAAGACGGACGCCAGGATCATCGATGTAGCCTTTGCCGCCGGTTACACGGACCCAGCTCACTTTGCCCGAGCCTTCCGCCGCATGGCCGGCGTGACGCCACGCGAGTTTCGGGAAAATGCCGGGAAAGCCTAGCGATGTAACTTGCGCAGGAGTGTCGATCGCCGTCTCAAGCTCTCAGTGAGTTCTTCTCGTTTTACTGTGAAAACATCAAGATTGGAGGCGACAATGCCTATTTCGATTTCAATGATCGTCGTGAGTTCGCAATTGGTTGTTGCGGTGGCCGACCAGGTGCCAAGGTTCGATATCGCTCGTAACTGCAAGCTAGACATTGCTGCCACGGCAGGGCTAACCGTCCGAGAGTCGACAAAGAGCTGCATCAGCGACGAACAGCAGGCTCGTCAGACGCTTGCAAGCCAATGGTCAAAATTCCCGACGCCAAGCCGAGCAAGCTGCACGGCCAACGAAAGTGTCGGCGGCACGCCTAGCTACGTCAGTCTCTTGACGTGCCTTCAGCTCGGCCAATGGGCTCGATAGCGCTGCTCGAATGCACCCGGCGGAGTACAACGCCGCCGAGGCGCACCCAAGCAATCGGCTGGATGGCTCGATGATAGTTGGAATGCGATGACGAGCCTCGCAGTCAATCAGTGGCCTCGGTGACTGAGGATAACGATCATCCGGATCGTGAGTGCGGTCATCATTGGCGTGGGTTGCTATACGTATCGCTATTTCGCAAAGCCGGTTTTCGTTACGGTGGCGGCCGGATCGGGCGACGGCGGCCACTCTAGTACAATGGCAATCAGCAGAGCTTTTTCGACAAGTACGATGACAAAGTTTATTACGCATCGCTGCGGCTCGGATCGTTGATCTCGGTTGTCATTGCGGCATGGCGCTTTACCGGTTAGGGGTCGGGTCGCAAAACTTGGGCGAGCCGCTCCACGAACTCGGCCGGGAATCAAGAGTGCCAGCAGTGAGCCCCTCGAAGAAATCGAAAATGAGAATTGAGAATATGCTGAAAGCAGCACTCTCCAGGAACGCCGGGGGAGAGGGTGCGATGCCGGAGGCACAGAGCGGAATCAGCCGGCGGATTCGCATTTGAAGCAGCGCGACGTCGAGGGCGCGTTGCAATTGCAACTTTCGGCTTCTTGCAACCCGGACAGGCGGGAATGGAGCGCGGCATCGGGTTCGAGACGCAGGAGCCGTGCAGAGAATTTAGCTGAAGGGATTCGACGCGCTGGCTAACTCAGGAGAACTGCGAATATGATCCTGCGGAGGCTTCCGTGGCAAGCCTTTCGGCCTGTTCGGCGAGTACGGGCCCGCTGATTGCGTATCCGGGATCAGTCTAAGCCCCACTGCGAGGACAAGGGCGCACCGGGCCGGACGGACACGCTGAAGATAAAGTTCAAGGACTTCGGGATCATCACCCGCAGCGGTCTGTCTCCGTGGTGGTCTCGAGCAGAGACGACCTCGAGCGCTGTCCATCGCACTGCTTCAAAACGCGATGCCGCTTCCCAGGCTGGTCCGGCTGTTGGACGTCTCACTCTCCTCGCTGCAAGGGGAGGGCTTGGCAGAGCCGCAGTTTGGCCTGCCGATCTGATAGTCGATGGAAGCCACTAACTTCCCTAGGCAGCCGCGCGGGTTCGATGCAGCGGGAGGGCCATCAGGTGTCCTGAGATCGACCTTCGCGCCGAGACTGCTCATGTCACATTCGACGTGAATAAAGGTGATGCAATCGCGGCTGCTCTAAGCTAATTTCAGTGCTACGGCGCCACGCAAGAGTGCCACACAAAAACAGATCGCCGGACCGAAAACCTCAATAAAATCAATGAAAAGCAGGATTGTGGTCATAGTTCAATACTGTTTGGCAGAACGTGAAGCGCTGTCGTGCCGCAATCATACGGAGGAGTTGCGGTCCGTTGGCCGATGTCTACCCCGCGAGCAATCCGAGGCGTTAGACATAGCTGCCGCCGATGAACTTTTCCGCCCCGAGCTCCCCAATCTTTCCAAGGCGTACACTTGATGTGGCATGCGCGGGAAGCCGCGAGCACATTCGTCAGCTGGTCATATCTCGCGATTGCTAAGCGATGGTGAAATTCGGCCACGATGTCAGCTTCGAGCAGGCGAGAGGCCAGATTGGCAAGGGCGGCGATAAGCTCATTCCGCACTTCCTGTCCGAAGAAGCGCAGCGGGACCACGGCAACGAGATGGAGGAATGGCGCAGCAACCGCTTCAAGTCCCAGTATCTGCCGATGGTTCGCCCATTCTCGGCAGTCCCCGACCTGTTGCGGCGCGTGAAGGATGCCGGCGTCCGGATCGCCGTCGCTTCCTCCGCCAAGAAGGATGAGCTTTCCAAGTATCTCGAGATCGCGGGCATCGGCGACCTGGTCGACGTGACGACCTCGTCGGACGACGTCCAGGAATGGAAGCCGGTCCCGACATCTTCGAAGCGGTACTGAACAAGCTTGAGGTTGAGGGCCACGATGCGGTGGCGATCGGTGACACCCCTACGATGCCGAAGCGGCGAGGAAAGCGCAGATCGCGATCGTCGGCGTGCTGTGCGGCGGCTTCACCGAGAGTTCGCTGAGGCAGGCTGGATGCGTCCAGATATATCCCGGCCCGGCCGCCCTGCTTGCCTGCTTCGGGGATTCGCTCCTCGCCAGATGAATCCCATGTGCGAGGGTCATGATCAAGGCGAGCCTTAAGGCGGCGGCTTGCTCTTGCTGTGCCTTTTCGCCTACCCTCGGACCGGCTACAAATACGTAGGCGCAGCGGGGACAGGGTGTTGTTCGACGGGTTGTACAAATGCGAGTATCGCGCTGGCCCCGTGCTGAACCGTAGCGTCATGCATGTGCGCGGTGGCCGCATGCTGGGGGGAAACTCGGCTTTCGCGCACGTAGGAAGCTACGAAGAGATCGATGGCGTGATCGTCGGTCGCGTAGCCGGACGGCGCCATGCCATGAATCCCGAGGTGCGGCAGCTCTATGGTGCGGACGATGACGAGCTGATCCTGCGCGGCCGTGCGGTTGGCGATTCCTATCACTTCGACGCCTCTCCGGTCCGGCTCCCTGATCAAGTGATGCATTCCGTGATGACCAGCTTGGATGAGGAGTCATTGCCGCCGCCAGGAAAGGTCGGCAACGGCGGCATCCCAAATGGCCTTTACGGGCTGCGCATCCGCGCGCTCGATGGGATTGACGGCGGACTGACCGGTGTGATGCTGCTGGAGGACGGCCGCATGCTGGGCGGAGACGCCTTCTTCTACTATCTCGGCTCTTACTCCTCTGCAGATAACCGCTGGCGCGGTGAAATCGTCAACCAGGAACACACGGCGGCTCGCGACGCGATCTTCGGCGGGTACGAAGTGGGCATTGGCTTTTCGGGCAGCTGCGAGGCCAACGGCGCGATTTGGGAGGCGACGGCGCTCGCCGGAAAACGAAGTTTCCGGCTGGCGGCCGAGATGAAGCTCCTGCACAGGATCTGATCGAGACTTCAGTTGATGCTCGGGTGAGGCCACTGCAGCCTGAGATCAACAAAGTCAGCAACCCAGCAGAGCTTGAGTACGGATTGCTTTGGCCAAGCACAGGGTGGCTCCGAGCAGCTGCGCATAGGAACGGCCGCGGCACCGTGGGGTTGGTGCTGGTTAATTGAAAATGCGCCGATGCATTTGGACCGACGAGCGGACAGCCGGAGAACGATCTCCGCAGGATCGGTCTTGACCTCGGTTCTGGCCTGTTGGGCGGGATTGCTGATCCTCCACGCGCCCAATTGTGACGAGTTCGAGCACATCTCGCTTGGCGGCGCTCCATGATTATACAGACGGTCGAGATCATCGCAGGAATTGTCCTGGTCGTCCTCGCCCTTCGCGATGTATTCGATACGGTGGTGGTGCCCGGTGAGAGCCGAGGCGCGCTCCGCGTGGCGCGACGGCTGCTCGCCATCATGCTCCCGATTTGGAAGTGGGCCCGCCGCGGCAAGAGCGGGGTCTCCACCAGCTTTGCGCCGGCGATCCTCATGGGCTCCTTCCTGATCTGGATGGTGCTTCTGTGGCTGGGCTTCGGCCTGATCGCGCATGCGCTGGGCGATTGGTTCGCGCCGCCAGCCGATTTCCAGGAGGCACTGTTCATCGTCGGAAGCGCGTTGTGTACGGTGGGACTGAGCGGCATCGAGGCCCACGGTCCGGCCCGCTGGGCCCTCGTCTTAGCCGGCCTTTCGGGCCTTTCGGTCCTGACGATGGCCGTCACATACCTGCTCCAGGTGCAAGAAGGCATTTCCCGCCGCGATGCCGGAATACTTAAACTTACGACGGCTGCGGGTCAGCCGCCCTCGGCTCTCGGACTGCTGGAGCGTTATGCTGACCTCAACTCTCCGGAGGAGATCAGGCGCGTGCTTTACAGGGGACGGGATTGGTGCGCCACCGTCCTGCAGAGCCATGCTTCCCATCCATCGCTGATCTACTTCCGATCCGTCGGCGTGGGCTCGGGCTGGCCTGCAACGCTCGGAGCCATGATGGACCTCGCACTGATGTTCGAACTGCTGATCGAGGACCGCGAGAGCCGAGCGCCGGCGATCCTGCTCCGAAGCGAAGGATTGCGCCTCATCGACGATCTGAATGGACTGATCGGCCTTGAGGCAGAATCTGACGACACCAGTGCTGCGGCAGTTCCGCGGGTGTGCGCCCGCTTGACGGCGGCTGGCTACAAGGTGCGTTCGTCGGTTGACGCAGCGGAGTTCGCGGAGCAGCGGCGAAAGCACGCTGGCCGGGTACGCGCTGCTGCTGAGCATCTTGGCACCACGGCGGCGCCCCTGATCCCTTGATCATCGACAGCGGCGTCGGGCCGTGGGTTGTTGGTGCGCTTCAGTCGGGCGGGCATTCAGGGCAGGTATCGCCGACCGAATCCAGCACTCCGCGGACCTCGGCGACAGCCTGGTCTGGAGACAAGCCGTCTGGAGGCTCCTGCCTCGCGATGTCCAACGCGCGCTCCCGGGCGTGAGGGTCGGCCCGCTCCTTTGCCCAGCCATGCTCCTCGCATTCGTGAACGGCGCCCGCCTCCTGCAGCACGCCGAGCGCCCATCCGCGCAGTGTTCTGATCGCCGGCCGTCTTTCCTTCGTCATCAGCATTCAGATCAACTCCCGCCGGACGAATCCTTTCGCCTGCCTTCTCGTTCCGGGCGGTTAGCACGCAGCAGGGATTCGCAATCGGCAGGGCTGAGGTTTGTCTCCGTGTTCCGCGGCCCTGTGCACAATGCCAACTTCCGGTGCCGGCATGAGGCGCGCCCCGGTGCCCTGCAGGCTGCTCGGCATTGCTATCCCGACCGTGGAAGGTGTAATTGCACTCGCAGGTACCTCCGAAGTGGCAGGAGGGGTGCATGGGTAATTGGCTCGTTGTTCCCAAAGGGACAAGCTTGGCGAGGCGATCCCGGGCAGGCCGTGCTGCGCAGTACGTTCGAATGTCGAGGGAGCTCCAGCGCTACTCGATCGCGAACCAGATGGCGGCCATCGCCGCCTATGCCGAGACGAACGCGCTCACGATTGTGCGTACCTATCGCGACGAGGGCCGCAGCGGGCTTCGGATCAAGGGGCGTCCTGGTCTCATCGAGCTGATCGAAGATGTTCAGTCGGGTCGAGCCGACTTCGACCATATCTTGGTTTACGACGTCAGTCGCTGGGGCCGGTTCCAGGATGTCGACGAGAGTGCCTACTACGAATTCCTGTGCAAGCGGAGCGGCGTCCAAGTCGAATACTGCGCGGAGATCTTCAAGAACGACGGCACCTTTGTTTCCGGGATCGCGAAAAGCCTGAAGCGCGGCATGGCCGCCGAGTGGGTCCGGGAGCTCTCCGTCAAGGTGCACGCCGGACACTGCCGGGTCGCGAGCCTTGGATACCGTGTTGGCGCTCCCGTCGGGTACGGCCTGCGACGCTTGATGGTCGACGAAAGCGAGCATCCGAAGGCCGTTCTCGAAAAGGGACAATTCAAGGCTCTGCAGTCGGATCGCGTTCGGCTCCAGCACGGCTCAGCCGAAGAGGCCGCCGTGATCCGGGAAATCTTCGATCAGTTCGTCAACTGCCGGAAATCCTACAGCGACATCAGTCGCCAACTGAACGATGCGGGCATCGCCAATCACAACGGTCGGCCCTGGACCGACGGCATGATACCCACCATTCTCGGGAACGAGAACTACATCGGCAAGCCGTCTACAATCGCACCTCAAGACGCTTGGGGCAGAAGCTGGTCAAAAATCCGGATGACGCTTGGGTCCGGGGCGCTGCGGCGATCGAGCCGATCGTGGACCAAGGCATCTTCGCTCGCGCCCAGAAGCTACTGGCCGAGCGCCGCGTGGAGGTTCCGGAAGAAGAGATGCTGTTGCGCCTGCGTCTCCTCGCCCACGCATTGGACCATAACAGCCCTCAACCCAGCGATTTCGTGGGTGTTTTCGCGATAATTGGAAAGATGCGCTTCCTGTCATCGGCAGCGGTGATTGCGAGCGGCGAAAGCGTCATCCGCAGTATTGTCGAAACTTATCTCGAGCCGAACAGGGATTTGGCCGAGATCAGAGCTGGGATGGAGAAGGGTGCCCTGGATCCCCTGCGAGAATTCAGCAACGCGTGCCGAGCCGAGCTTCAGTATCTGAAGTTGCCTTCAAGCAGATAGGCTGCGTAAGCGCCAGTGTGGTTGATACATTCTCCGTGCTCGTGGCGCTTCTTGCCCTCTCGGATGACATCACGCGTCCAAGCAGCTCGCATTCCTACGGGCGTCTGGAGATCAGCGTTTCACAACGTAGGCTCAAGGTGCAACGAGGTAATGTTCGGCCCAATCGCCTTTTGGGATGGCACCGCCGAGCGAGTATTTGAACCGTTCGATCTTGAGGCCATCGGCTGAGGTCTGGCACGAATAGGCGAGGTGATACCAGACGTTGCCGCTCCGGACCGCCGCTCCTGACGCATCAACGACGGCGCCTGAGCTTCGAGAATCGCCGTAAGCGTAGGCAACGAGTTCGTCCGGGTGAAAGCCGAGGTGCTCGCGTCCAACAAGACCCATCGCGCGCCTGTTGCAGCGTTGTTCGACGCGGGCCCCGAGATCCAGCTTCATCATTTGCTCATCGGAAATGGTTCGCCCAACCGCTGGTGAGGAGACCAAGGTCGTCGCGGCGAGGCCGACAGACAAAAGAAGGAATGATTTCACAGTGACTGGCTCCAAGTAGGGAACTGGAGAAGGGAGAAATGTGCCCATCTTGTGGCCATAGCTGATACGTTCCTGCGATCTGGGCAGGCTTTCGACTATGCTGCAGCAACTGCCCTTTTCGAGTGGGACCGTCGACGTTTCTGCCTATAAACCGATTGCTTTGACGAGAGCTTCGCTTGCCACCGCAATCAGAAAATTCAACTGAGCTTGACGAGCCTCGTCACCTTTGACTGATTGTACTTGATGAAATGCCGATTGCGTGTTGGCGGCAACCAGTGCGCGGCCCAGGAGCGACAATCTCGACCGCTGCATCATTGGCCAACATTGTCATGTCACTTCTTCCGCGCACGCATCCGATGCGTGTTTGGCTGGATGGCGCCTCTCACCAACTCGTCCGCCTTTGAACGAGCGTCCGGTTGTAACGGTGACCTCCTAACCGACCTTGAGAGTCGTCCCCATGCCGCAGTACGCCATTATCAGCATATCATCGGGTTATCGCCGAAGTCGCAAACGCCCCCGGGGGCTCTCTCAGGTGCGTCGACGTGGTACGTTGGAATGCCGGCCCGGTTGTCGATAGATGGGAAGGCATTGAAAGCGCTTGGATTGGCTTCACGCGTGACGTGCCGCTTAGCAATGTTGCTCTCGCGAGCCGCGCCGGGGGTTGCGAGCATCGCCGTAGCGATCAATGCACCCACGATTATCTTGATTTTGGCCATCGAACTTCTCCTCTGGATGCAAGCGGCCCACGAGCTTGAGCCGCTTCAGACGAGATGCGAGCAGATATCTGGGTTCTAAACGCACACTTGCTCGCGGCCATTCAACGCGTTGTGAGCCGCCCGCGACGACCACCCCCCTCAATCGGCGGAAGGACAAAACGGCTTGTCGGATCGTTGAGCCCACGCGCGGCGTCGAGCGCTTCTCGACATGCCGCTGATTCGTCAGTCGGTTGCTTGCGTAGACCGGCTGTGCGTCGGCCGATCGACATTGCGTCGGATGCGCCACGGTGAAATCGGCAGACGCTCATGCAGGCGTGCGGCGCTAAGAAAGCCGAAAGCTAACGAGTCCGGTGATCCCTCGTTCTATCGAGATCCTCTCGTCGTTTTGAAGCGGCGTGAGAAGATGTTCCTTTGAACTGCCTGCCGCGGTTCGCACTTGCTGACAGAGAAGCCGATACCGGCGGTGATTTCGGAGAGAAAACATTCGATCTGATCTCGAAACGCTGAAAATCTGGTGCTTTGCCCATTCAAGGAAACGACGTGATGAAACGACTGTTGACAATGCTGGCTACGACGGCACTTGCGGCAAGCCTGCTTACGGCGACGGCAGAGGCACGTGGTGGTGGCGGCCACATGGGCGGCTTTGGAGGTGGTCATATGGGCGGCTTCGGTGGAGGTGTCCGTGTGGGTGCAATCGGTGGCACCCACATGGGTGGCTTTGGCGGCGGCCGCATCGGCTTGGGCAATCATGTTGGTGCCTATGGTTCGGGTTTACACCATGATTACGTGCACCGTTTCGGCGGCGTCTGGCCGAGGTACGGTGCCAACTTCGACAACGGACTTGACTGCTACGATCTCTACTATGGTCGTCCGCGCAATCTCTGGCCACCATACTGCGGCTGACGGCGAGAACGCGATGCAGAGCAAAGATCAGGGCGCCGCGCTTACTCTCGGCAGGATCAAACGGCCTTCGATCGCCTGAACTCGTTTTTAATCGGATTTGCCTCCGGCACTACACTCGGTATTCGCGACGTCGGCCCTGAATGCACTCGACGGCGTGGCGATCCGGTCCACGAACAAACATTAGGAAAGAGCGGTCGATGGCCAATACAGAGGCGAATTCGGGGACCGGCGGACGACGCGCGCCGCACGCAGGCCGGATCGGTTTTATCGGTCTCGGACGAATGGGGACAGCGATGGCAGCAAATCTCGCCGCTGCCGGTCAAGAAGTGGTCGCCTTTGTCCGACGCTCAGAGCAAAAACGCCTCCTCGCCGCGCTCGGCCTTGGGCCGACGACAAACTTTAGCGACCTGTTCGAGTGCGAGCTGGTAATTAGCATGCTGCCCGACGATGCAGCCGTTGAACAGATCGCGTTCGGTCAGAAGGATCTTGGATTTGCCGGCCTGCTCATGGGCTTGATGCCGCGCGCAATCCATCTCTCGATGAGCACGATCAGCCCGACAACAGCGTCCCAACTGGCAAGCGAACATGCACGGAATGGACAGAGCTATGTTGCAGCCCCCGTGTTCGGGAATCCTGATGCCGCGAAGGCTCGTCAACTGTTTGTCATTGCGGCCGGCACGCCGCCGGAGCTCGCGCGCTGTCAGCCGATCTTCGATCTGGTCGGCCAGCATACGTTTACGGTAGGCAGCACTCCGGCCACGGCCAACTTGATCAAGCTGGCCGGCAACGCCATGATCGCGGCCAATCTGGAAATCTTGGGAGAGATTTGTGCGCTCGCCCGCAAACGCGGGCTCGATGCCGAGGAACTGCTGGCCATTATGACCGGCACAATGTTCGGAAGCCGCTTCCTTCAAGTTTATGGCAGCAAGATCGCAGGACAACAATACCGCACCGGCGGCCTCGTTTTCCCACTCGCGCTCAAGGATATGCGGCTGGTGCTCCAGGAAGCGGAGCAGGCAGGCGTGCCGATGCCGACTCTCAGCGTCGTTCGCGACCGCTTCATCACCGGAATAGCGCGCGGATACTCGGAGCTGGATTGGTCTGCGCTTGGCCTGCTGGCCGCAGAGGAGGCCGGACTGAGCGTCGTGGCCGGGAAACCTCCTGCAACGACAAAGCTCGGAAGCCCAACACAACAGGAGGCGCTTCATGCTCGATCGACCCGATAAAGGTGAGCTGCAAATTGAACACGTCAACATTCCTGGCACCAACATCTACGTGTCGCGCGTAGCACTTGGCACGTGGGCGATCGGGGGTTGGATGTGGGGCGGGACCGACGAGACCGAATCGATCGCGACGATCCGGACCGCCATCAGACGCGGCATCAACGTGATCGACACCGCTCCCGCCTACGGATTTGGGCACTCCGAGGAGCTCGTTGGCCAGGCGCTCGCAGAAGGCGATCTGCGCGCACGCGTGGTCATTGCAACCAAGGTTGGTCTTGAGTGGAGCCAGGGACGCGTGTTCCGCAACGCCTCCCGAGCACGCATCCTGAAGGAGGTCGCCGACTCCTTGCGACGGCTTCGGACGGATTATATCGACGTGTACCAGGTGCACTGGCCGGATCCCCTTGTGGAGATCGAAGAGACTGCCGAGGCGATGGACAGTTTGCTGCGGCAGGGCAAGATTCGCGCAATCGGCGTCAGCAACTTTTCCGTGATGCAGATGGAGCGCTTCCGTCGGGTTGCGCCACTGCATGTCGTGCAGCCCCCTTACAATCTCTTCGAGCGCGGCATCGAGGCAGAAATCTTGCCCTACTGTCGCGATAACAACATTGCGACCTTCGGTTATGGCGCGCTGTGCCGTGGCCTCCTGTCCGGCCGGATGCGCGCTGAGGTAGCGTTTACTGGCGATGACCTTCGCGGCAGCGATCCAAAATTCGGGCAGCCTCGTTTTGCACAATATCTTGCCGCTGTCGGACGACTTGACGAGCTCGCCCAAAAACGGTTCGGCAAGCGTGTCATCCACCTGGCGATCCGCTGGATGCTTGACGAGGGAATTACGAGCTCGCTATGGGACGCCCGCCATCCAGACCAGTTGCAACCGATTAACCAGATAAGCGGATGGCGTATCGATGCCGCGGCGAAAGCGGAGATCAATCGCATCCTCGAAGCCACCGTCCGCGATCCAGTCGGGCCCGAATTCATGTCACCGCCGGCCCGCAATAGGGCGGCCTAACCGACAAAGGGGGACGTCGCGCTCGATCCAACGCCCCTCGCCTAGCTGCACGTCAACGGAACCGCCTCGTTCATATGGCCCACGCAGTCGAGAGCGGCCGTGGAGAGCGAGAGCGCTGGCGCCTCGCGCAATAATTTACTTCATTTCGGGAATTGAGCCAGGAACCAGGTCAGAGCCAGCAGATCTGCGGTCCCGCCCGGGCTGAGGTGACGCGCGATCAGTGCATCATCAAATAGCGCCATCTTCTCCACCCCGCCGGGCGCTAGAACGCCTTCGTCTCGCAGAAGCCGTCTGGCGTAAGCCTGGACATAGTCAAGGCCGGCGAGACCTCCGCGTGATATAAGATTGGTGTCATTGTTGACCGCGAGCAGGTGCAGCAGCACATGCAAAAGCGCGGTGCCTTCGTCGACACCGTCCTCCCGCACGCGGTCATAGACCGGCAGTGCGGCCGTGCGCACCGTGTCAAAGCCGGAGGCCGCTTCACCCCTGGCGCCTGCGAATCCAAAACGTCGGAAGACACGCTCGCCTGCCGTCAGCGTCGGAGCGGTGCGGTTGAGCTCTCGATCGACCAAACCGACGCAGATATACGCAACCTCGCCGCACAAGCGCTCTCTGGTCACTTCTGTACCGCGGGCTTGGAGACGGCCGGCCGAAAAGCAGAGCAGGCCGAGCGAAAAGATCGCCCCCTTATGCGTGTTGACTCCGCTCGTTGCCCGAAACATCGCTTGCTCGCACAGCACGCCCGTGGGACGCACCAGAGGCAACGCGGCGCCCGCGCTGACATGCGCGCTCGAATAACCTATCGCCACGAACCGCGACCACCAGGGAGCAATGGCCCGTGCGCTGGCCAGGAATGTGTCGATATTCATGTCACGGTGAGCACCGGAATTGCGGCGATCAACCAAACCGGGCTTTGGCGTGAGCATAAGCTCCGTGAGCAGCGCCTGATCGGCATATTCGGCAATGGCATCGCCGATGCACGCCTCACGTCCGCGCCGGCCCGAATAGGAGGGTGCACTAAGTGACTGCGCGGAGATCATATTCATGAACGATCCTACCTATCGTGGTTAGGAGCTGCCCGAGCGGATGCCGGCGCGAGCGGCCGCACACGCGGGCCGGCCGGCCGCATGCCAGGCACCGGCGCGGCGACTCCCCCAAACTTTGACGCGACAGCTGCGCTTGTCCGGGCGCGATCACGTCGAGATCCCAGAGCCGGCCCAGCGGGTGATGGTCTTCCAGCTCGATCATCGCCAATTTTAGGGACAGCGCGTCCGCATCGATGACGGAGAGCGCCTCGGGGCCGGTCTTTTGCCACAAGGCCTTTCGGGACAAGATGCGCCAGCCCCTCGCGCGACACGCCGCCTCCATCTCCTGAACGGCGAGGTCGAGCACTCGCCGCGGCAAGGGGCCGTCCTTGACCGGCCCTGGCATCACCATGGTCATGGATACCAGTGGCTTGCCAAACCGCGCCAGGGCGGCGGCCTGGCGAGTTGCCCGCTGCTCTCTGGCCGCCAGCATCTCCTCGAGACCAACCTCGGCCGCGTTGACCGTCCGGACCTGCGCGCGCATGGTCAGCCTTTCACCTGCCGAACCACATCGATCACGCTGCCGTCCCGGTAACGGACGATGCCGACAATGCGCTCAGTGAATTCAAGCGGCTCCGGCTCGCCGGTCAGTGCGACAGCCTTCTCGCGCAACTCATCGATCGTCATGATCGGCAGGCGAGCATCCCGTAGCCGCTTCTCGACTTCCGGACGCGTCGGGTTCACCGCAATCCCATGATCCGTGACCAAGACATCGATCGACTCGCCGGGTGTGAGCCGTGTCGTCACACGGCGGACCACCGTTGGAATGCGGCTACGCACCAGAGGCGCCACCACGATGGTCAAATCCGCGGCAGCAGCGACGTCGCAATGTCCGCCGGAAGCGCCGCGCATGACGCCATCGGAGCCGGTGATCACGTTGACATTGAAGTCGACATCGATCTCCAACGCGCTCAGGATCACCACATTGACGCGATCCACATAGGCCGCCTTGGAGGTCGGATTGGCGTATTCATTGGCAGAGATCTCAAGATGCGCGCTGGACGTACGAAGCGATTCCGCCGCATCCTTATCGAACGACTGCACGTCGACGACAGCCTTGATCAGGCCCTTCTTGTGAAGATCGGCAATGCCTCCCGTGATGCCGCCGAGCGCGAAGCTCGCCTTGATGGCTTTGCAATTCATGCGCTCTTCGAGAAAACGGGTGGCGGCCGTCGATGCCGCCCCGGAGCCGGTCTGCAGCGAAAAACCGTCAATGAAATACCCGGAATGCTCGATGACATCCGTTGCCCGACGCGCGATCAGCAGCTCCCGCGGATTGTTTGTGACCCGGGCAGCACCGACGCTGATCAGCGAGGGGTCCCCGACCTGATCGAGCTTGACGATCAGGTCGACGCGATCCTGCGAGATGCTGACCGGGCGGTTCGGAAAGTCGACCAGCTCTTCAGTGAGCAAAAGGACCTGCCGCGCGTAGTCGGCGTCGACCTTGGCATAGCCGAGTGACCCGCAACTCAGCTTGCCATGCGATCCATTGGCGTTGCCGAACTCGTCACAGCAGGCGACGCCGAGGAATGCGACGTCAATCTTCAGCTCCCCGGTTTGCAGGAGGTGAACCCTGCCACCATGCGAATGGATCTGAACGGGATTCCTCATCAACCCGTTCGAGACGGCTTCGGCCAGTTTGCCGCGCATGCCGGAGGTATAGATCTGCGTGATGACTCCGGTCTTAATGTGCTCCACCAGCGGATCGTGGCAGTTCAGGAGCGAACTCGAGGCGAGCGTCAGGTTCTTGAAGCCGAGCCGGGCGAGCGTATCGATAACCGTGTTGACCACCTTGTCGCCTTCGCGGAACGCATGGTGAAACGAAATGGTCATCCCATCCTGCAGTCCTGACCGCTGGATCGCCTCCTCGAGCGATCCGCAGATCTTTCGGTGCCACTTCGTCTCCTTGGTTGCGAGAAACGGCGTCTGGGCGTTCGCGCTCGTGAACGGCTGCAGCTTGGGTAACGCGGACTCCTGCGCTGCCAGGCACGCGATGGCGGTCGTCATAGCATCGTCTTTCATGATCGTGGTTTCCTTCAGGATGCATCGGCAAGCTGCAAGGTCATCTCGGCCTCTTCGATGACGGGCGGATCGATCATCTTGCCGTCCAGCGAAACGACCCCAAGCCCTTTTCGGTGGGCCTCGTCCGCCGCCGCGATGACGCGTTTCGCACGGCTCACTTCGTCTGTAGTCGGCGCATAGGCCTTGTGCAGAAGCTCGACCTGCTTAGGGTGGATCAGCGACTTGCCGTTGAACCCGAGCCGCTTCGCGATCCTGACCTCGCGGAGGAAGCCATCGTCATCGCTGACGTTGCCGTAGACCACATCGAAGGCATCGATCCGCGCAGCGCGGGCGGCATGGAGCACCGCGGCTCGGGCGTAGAACAACTCAGGCTGCCACCCGTTGCTGCGCTTGGTGTGCATGTCGACGAGGTAATCGAAGCCCGCCAGTGCGATTGCGATCATGCGAGGCGATGCCGTCGCGATCGACACAGCATTGACTACACCGCTCGCCGACTCGATTGCGGCCATGATCTTGGTATCGCCGACCGCGCGGCCGCACGCCTGCTCAATCCGCACCACGTGCGCTTCGAGTTCACCAATCGCCTGAGCATTCTCCGTCTTGGGGAGACGCACCACGTCGGCCCCGCCCCTAACGGCGACCTCCAGATCCTTCAGTCCGAACCCGGTCTCGAGCGAATTGACCCGCACGACAGTCTCGATGTCGCGATAAGCTGGATGCTGCAGCGCCTGAAACACCAAAAGCCGCGCCGAGTCCTTCTCGCGTGGCGACACGGCGTCCTCCAAGTCGAACATGATCGAATCCGGCCTGTAGACAAAGGATGTGCTCAGCATTGCGGCGTTGTCACCGGGGACGAAGAGCATACTGCGGCGCAGCTTCATGCGAGCCTCCGCCAGTCCAGCTCTTCCACGCTGCAGCCGCGCAACGCCGCCGCCTGGACACGCGCCCGGATCACGCAGTCAAGTGCGCCCTTGTCCTCGATGACGATAGAGCCAGCGCTGACGGAAAGTTTGTCAAGCGTGTCGGCGACGACAAGCCTGATCTGCTTGCCGAATTGCTTGATTACCTCGCTCCTGAGCACGATATCGCGCGTGCCGTTTTCGCTTGGAGCAACCCTGACCAGCACGTCGCCGGATTCCAGAGTGCCGGAAATAGCTTCCTTGACGATTTTCATTGTCTTTCGGTCTCCTTAGTGACGTTGCGGGATGCGGAAAATGTCCGCTCAAGAAATTGCAAAGTCGGTGCGGGGACCAGGTCCTGCATGGCGGGGAACTCCCCCCGCGCCAACAATCGCCTGACCTGGGATGCGGAAATGGGGACATCGCGGACGGAGGCCCGGGGTATTTCGATCACCGTGACTGAAGCGGCCGAGGAGGCTGCATACTGCAGCCAATGCTTCATGTCGGCGTTGTATGTCTCGGTAACGGTGTCAAACGGCTCTGTACCCACGTAGCGATGGCTGATGCCCAGCGCCGGCGCGATGTATTCGCGAAACAGCAGCAGATCGATTGCGGCCCAGCTATGATCGACAAGCGCCCGGTCTTTCAGAAAATAGCCAGGAAATGTCGCGCGCGAAATGATGTACTCGGAGCCTGGATGCAGGCTGACTCTTTCGAGATGCTTTACGCCTGCCTCCACGAGCCGAAAGCGATCGGCGTACGAGAACAACGACGCGTCTTCCCTGACCACGAATACATGGAGCCAATCGCAAACGCGAGCGGCCCGCTCCACCAAGTATTGGTGGCCGAGCGTAAAAGGATTCGCATTCAGGACAATGCCGCCGATCTTGCGTCCCGGCCGCCGCTGTTGACGCAGCCTGTCGCAGTAGGCATGGATCGCGATCGGGCTGTTCTCCATCAGAACCACGAGTTGGGGAACCTCAACCAACGGATAGAAACCCCAACCGCGAAAAAACGGCCGGTTATGCGGGGGCGAGTACAAGAACAGATGAAACTGGCCGCACTCGGCCGCCAGTTTGACCGCCTCGCTGCCGAGGCGCAGGCTGAGCGACTCACCGCGAAACTCATCTGCCACGGCGACGCACTTGATGACGTTGTGATCTAGGCCGGCGCACGCGACGATCCTTCCGTCACGGCGGCACACAACGAATGCCTCGACCTGGCTATCCAGCCCGAGATGATTGGCAGCCAGTAAGCTTCTGACTTTGACCATTTCGTCGGAAGCGTCATCCGGACGGATCGTGGCGAACTCATCAACTACAATCATGACGCACCTGTTTTCACACGTCCGCCAAATGATGCGTTGCCGCAATCATGATCGGGATAGTGGCGAAGGCGAGCACTCGCGTCGCGAGGATTGTGGTGGAGGACTCGGACTCTAGAATACCGTGCTCTTCCGCAAACATGGTCGTGATAACGGCGGAAGGAAGCGCCGCCAGGAGGATAGCCTCCCGCGCGAGCACGCCATTCACTCCGAAGGCCAATACGGCGGCCAGCATCGCGGCGGGATGCACCAGATTCTTGATAAGAACGTCGACGGCCACCGCCCTCGTCAGCTCAACCCTTTCCTCGGCAATGATGAGACCGGCGACGAACAGGGAAATCCCGGTGGTCGCGCTGCCGACGAGATTCAGCGAGCTGATGACGAATTCGGGTATACGCAGATCGAGAAGCACGAGGACAATGCCGATGAATGGCACCCAGACCCGTGGTTCGCGTAATGCCTTGGCGACCGTTTTGAAGAACGCTCGCGGTCCGGCGCGTTGTTGCCTTTCCGAGCCAACCTCGAGCAACACAGTCGTAAGGGGAAGAATGAGGAGGGACGGGACAAGATTGGCAATGAGAATAGGATACAGGCTCGAGGGTCCAAACAACTGTCCGAGGATCGGAATTCCCATGAACACCATGTCTGGGAAGGCGAGCAGGCTCGCCCTCAGCGTGGAGGTTCGCAGGTCGTAGCGCAGCACGAAACGGCAGCCGAGTAGCACCGTGAGATATGGGACCATAAGCCCCACCACGAAGAGCAGCGGTATTCTGTAGTTGGTCAGATCCGTGCGCGGCGCCTGCAGAATTCCGGCAAGCAGCAATGGGGGCAAAAGCCAAGTGAGAACCAGCCGGGTCAACAGGGCTCGGTCGGTGCGCGCAAAGGCGTTATGGCTTCCAGCGCGATAGCCGAGATAAATGACGAACGCGACCGGCACGAGAGTCGTTGAGATGGTGTTGAGCATGGGTTCATGTCGCCAGTCGGATTGAAATCGAATTCGTCTTGCGCGGCGTATTCTCGGCGTGATCTCGCGAACAATCTCAGTGAGGTTTCTGCAAGACGCCATGCGACTTCCTCGCGATCGCCAGGACGCGCTCGGCTTCGCGTAACATTGCCGGCTCCAAGACATGGCCGGCTAGAACCGGCGCGCTACGGCCGGCGGTATTGCAGGCAGCGACGACAGAACGTGCGTGGCTCACGGCGTCCGGCGAGGGCGTGAAGACGGTGTTAATGACGGCGAGTTGCTCGGCGTGAAGTGCTGCCTTTCCTGTCATGCCGAGTTTGCGGCTCGCCATCGCTTCCTGTCTGAGCCCGGCCTCGTCAGCTTTGAAGTAGGGCACGTCGATGGCGGCAATGCCGGTGCTGGCCGCCGCCGCCACGAACCTGGATCGCGCATACAGCAGGTTTTCCCATGTGCCTTCCACGCCGAGGTCGGCGGCGAGATCGCCGCCACCCAGGAACAGGCCGCAAACACGCTCATGGGCATCGGCCATAAGCTCGGCGACGAACACCGCCCGGGCGAGCTCGACCATGGGGATGATGCCGATCGTGGAGCCATCCAGGATATCGGACACGACACGGATTTCGTCCGCCGATTGACACTTGGGAAGTATGACCGCATCGGGCTGGCTGCCGGCGTCGAGCAGGGCCAGCAGGTCACGGAGCCCGATCACAGAGCGCGGACTGTTGACGCGAAGGATGCGCATAAAATCGGCTGCGGCCGGTTCACGAAAGAAGGCCAGCCCCGCGTCTTGCGCGTGGCGCTTGTCGTCAGGAGCCACGGTCGACTCGAGATCGATGATGATAGCATCGCCGCCGAACGCCCGGGTGCCGGCAAAACGCTCGGGCCTGGAGCCTGGCGTGAGCAGGAAACTTCGGCATGCACGAAGGCGGCTGCGGAGCGAAACAGTCGGCCGGTAGGCGCCATTCTCCGACTGTATTTCGATGCGGGAGCCGGACTTCACTTCATCGATCTTCGCCATTATCGTCGGCCTTTCGTCGCCAGGATGAGCAACTCTCCCGCGGGGAGACTTCACTCGATCATTGATGCAACGGAGGTAAGCAGACCGCGTGGCGGCACCATTAAATAGACCTTAAGGTGACTAAACTTTCCGTCATAGCTTGGGACGCGTCGAATCGGCATTCGCTGCGCTCGATGCGCTTCCTCGCTTTCGGTGGCGAATGAAAACGCGCTGATGTGCACGTGCACGTTGGCAGTTGTTTCGCGCCACCGCGACCGCGCTACAGATTCGGGTGATGTGCAGAAGACTGTGGAGCGCTTCGGCACGTGCCGCCCGACCACACGAGCAGCACGCGTATTCGCGCGTGTCGATCAGCTGACCTTGGCCGCGTCTCCACCGGTAACTGCAAATTCGCTGCCGGTTACCAGCGCAGCGGCGTCGGATGCCAGGAAGACCGCTACCGGCGAGATGTCTTCGGGCTGCAGCCATCCCACCTGAAGCGGCACAGTCGGAGCACGAGCGTCCCAGGTTTCCTGCGCGGTCGGGTGCGCCGGGGGTTGGCGGTTAGATTGTGCAATTGCCGCCCGGAACCGCTGCTCATTGTAGGTCAAAGGCGTGCCGACCAGTCCCGGCAAGATTGCATTGACGGTGACGTTGTGCCGACCGAGCTCCAGGGCCGCCGATTTCATCAGCCCCAAGATGCCCCATTTTGACGCGGAATAGCTTGCCCCATCCATCGTGCCCATTCTGCCTTGCATCGAAGAGAGCAGAATGATGCGACCCTGATTGCGGGCGACCAGCTTGGGTCCAAAGGCGCGAACGGTATTCGCAGTCCCATTGAGATTATTCTCGATCTGGTCGCGCCAGTCCATGTCGTCCATTTCCATCAGCGGTTTCCACCCCTGAATGGCGGCATTGGCGACAACGATGTCGATCTTTCCGTGTTCACGCTCCACTTTCTCGGCAACTGCTCGCAAAGCCTTCATGTCACGAATGTCCGCTTTGACTGCGGTGGCGCGCCGGCCATATTTCTCGATCTCCGATACTGTCCCGGCGAGTTCAGCCTCCGTGGCCGGAATTGCATCGGCAGTCGGGCTGACCGGTCCTGCAATGTCGAGGGCAACGATATCAGCACCGTTGGCAGCGAATTCGACGGCAATCGCACGGCCAATTCCGCGGGCCGCACCGGTCACCACCGCGATCTTGCCGACCAGCGCCGAGCCGCGCCCTGGCAGGATCGGCCCGGCGGTTCTTCCGGCAGGAGGTTTCGGATAGGGCCCGCTGACCGGCTCGGCTACCGATGCATGCTTTACTGGCTCGGCTGCTGCAACGCCGCCTGATAGCGCCAACCCGGTTGCTGCCAGCCCCGCGCCGACCAGCACCGCGCGCCGTCGAACACCATTGCCGTTAGGTTGGAATTCATCGCGAGTATTCTCGCTCATCGCAAAGCTCCTTTAGCTTAGCCGTCATTTCTCTTGGTTACCGATCCGGCGATCCCCTTCAGTGGCGCGTTGTGCAGGCTGCTCGCCTTTGCTCCACAGCGGGATTTGCTCGAATTCACTTCATGTGCATCGCGTTCATTGCGGTTGGACGATTCGCAGCATCGGGCTTTGGCCTCGATGGCGGCAACGGCTTGTCGCTTGCCTGCGAAGCTTCCCCGGTGGCGCGGCGCATGATTGATATCTCGTGCTGCTGTTGCGCGATGATGTTCTGCGCCAGCCGCCGAAGGTCTTCGTTGTGACCGTATTTCAGCTCGGCGCGCGCCATATCAATCGCGCCTTGATGGTGAGGAATCATCATGGCAGCAAAGTCATGATCCACGTCACCGGTTGGTTTGACGAGCATCGCTCTCGTCATGTCACTCATCGCCAGATCATTGTCGACCATGAATTGCTGCTCGCTGCGACCGGCGCTGCCTGTACCAGGGTTCGCGCTCGTTGAATTCTGTGCCCACGACGGTGAAGCTGCAGCCGTTAGCAGCATCGTGGACAGCACGATTGTGCGCGAGGAAAAAGCCATGTTGACCTCCGTAAGGGATGAGCCGTTGCCCAGCCGGATTGACGAAATGCCAGGCGGTCGATTTCTCGAAGTCGGCGCACCAGATGGCGCACTCAATTAAATTTGGATTTAGGCTTAATGAGCGGGGCTCCAGTCGGACGCAGAGCTACCGAGCGCTCAACTCAAATTGATACTCAAGATTTCTTGCTTGGTGCGAGCGCGCCACCTCCCTACTTCGCTCCTGTCACTAACCCGCTCGATGTGGCTCTTTCATCACGGCGTCATCGCCCAACCTGGCAAGAGCTTGGCGAGCGGAGCGCAAGGCAGGAATTATACGATGGCAACGACTTCTTTGAACGTGAACGGTAAGGCCGCTTCAGTAACGGTCGACGATCCTGATACACCCCTGCTTTACGTGCTGAGAAATGAGCTTGGTTTGCATGGACCGCGCTTCGGCTGCGGCCTCGGCCAATGCGGCGCCTGCACCGTCCACATCGACGGAAGGGCAGTTCGGTCCTGCGTTACACCGCTATCCGCAGTCTCCGGCCGCGTCGTGACGCTCGAAGGGCTCGGCACGACCAGCAATCCCCATCCGCTGCAAAGCGCCTTCATCGAAGAGCAGGCAGTCCAGTGCGGCTACTGCATCAACGGAATGATCATGCAATCGGCGGACCTTTTGGCGCGCAATCCGAAGCCGAGCGAGCAAGACATCAAGACAGAACTGGCGAGCAATCTTTGCCGTTGCGGAACGCATCTGCGGATTCTGCGCGCGGTCATGCGCGCTGCGGCAAGCTCGTAAGGAGACGCCCCATGAACGAGATGATCAATCGGCGCAAGCTGTTGCAGGCAGGCGGCGCGCTCATTGTGACCTTCAGTCTGCCGATGGCACGCGCCGCCACGCCCGCCGCCGAAAAAACCCTGTCGCCTGCTCGGGTCGACGGCTTCCTTGCTGTCGCACACGATGGAACAGTGACGGTCTATTCCGGAAAGGTCGATCTCGGCACCGGGGTGCGGACCGCATTAACCCAGATCGTCGCGGACGAGCTTGACGTCCCCATGAATCAGGTCACGATCATCGAAGGCGACACCGCGCTCACGCCGGACCAGGGCACGACCAGCGGAAGCTTTTCGATTCAGAACGGGGGCATGCAGCTGCGCCGGGCTGCGGCCACGGCGCGTCGAGCCCTTCTGCGCCGCGCTGCCGCGCAGATGGATCGCGACATTTCCACGCTTTTGATCCGAAACGGCGTGGTCACTGCCGCAGGCGGCGAAGGGCTTCCGATTGGGAGTCTCGTTGAACCGACTGCCCTTGCTCTCGACATCGAAAAGGACGCGCCGCAGAAGGCGCCTGGCGATTACACCGTCGTCGGCAAGCCGGTGCGCCGCCTGGATATTCCCGACAAGGTGGATGGCCGCTTCACTTTCATGCAGGATTTCACAGTGCCCGGCATGCTGCACGGCCGAGTGGTGCGTCCATCGGGGTTCGGTGCGACGCTCGTCTCCTATGACGAGTCTTCAATCGCCGACATACCTGGAATTGTGAAGATCGTCCGCATCAGCAACTTTCTTGGCGTCCTCGCCAAAAGCGAATGGAGCGCAATCAAGGCCGCCGAACAGCTGAAGGTGACCTGGTCAAGCTGGAGTGACCTCCCGGACCAGAGCAAGATCTGGGAGCACGTACGCAATACGCCCGTCGTGCATGACGATGTCACCAGCCGCCTCGGCAGCTCGCGCGCGGTCCTTGGTGCCGCGCCACGCAAGCTTCGGTCGACCTATGATTTCGCGATCCACACCCACGGCTCGATCGGCCCGTCCTGTGCCGTGGCGACCTTTACCGATGGCAAGCTCACCTGCTGGACCGCCTCGCAGGCGACACACGATTTGCGCAAGCAACTGGCTGCGATGCTGGCATTATCCGACGCGGACGTTCGCTGCGTCTATGTCGAGGGCGCGGGCTGCTATGGCCGCAATGGGCACGAGGACGCCGCGGCCGACGCGGCGCTGCTGGCGCGTGCGGCCGGCACGCCGGTCAGGGTGCAATGGATGCGCGCCGACGAGCACGGCTGGGATCCCAAGGGACCGCCGACGCTACTCGACATGCGAGCCGGGGTCGATCCGCAGGGAAATCTGGCGGCGTGGGAATCCGAGCTGTTCGTGCCTGACGGATCGGCGACCTTTGTGCCGCTCACCGGCGCTGAGCTTGCCGGGCTCAACAGTCTCGGCAAGCTCAGCCCTGGCGGCGTGCTCAATGATCTCTCCATTCCGTATGACATTCCAAACGTCACGACGACCGCTCACCGGTTGCAGTCAACACCCCTGCGACCTGCCTGGATCCGCTCGCCAGGACGCCTGCAAAATACCTTCGCCAACGAATCCTTCCTTGACGAGATCGCGGCGAGCATTGGCGCGGATCCGCTTGACATTCGGCTTCAACATCTCGAGGACGCGCGCGGCAAGGAACTGCTGGAGCGACTGGCTAAGCTCAGCAAATGGCGTGAGCGGCGAGAACCGGATCGCAATGCCGAGGTCGTCACGGGACGCGGGCTTGCCTATGTGAAATACGAGCTGGTGCGCACCTATGTCGGCGCCGTCGCAGATGTGGAAATCAACCGCAAGACTGGCGCCCTCGCGGTGAAGCGCTTCTACGTGGCGCATGATTGCGGCCAGATCATCAACCCTGACGGGCTGCGCAACCAGATCGAGGGCTGCGTTGTCCAGACAGTGAGCCGAATCCTAAAGGAGGAAGTGACCTTCGATCGCTCCATGGTCACCAGCCTTGATTGGGCCAGCTATCCCATTCTAACCTTCCCTGAGATCCCAGAGATCGTGATCGATCTGATCGATCGCCCGCAAGAGGTCCCCTGGGGCGGCGGAGAGCCTACCTGCGCCGTCGTCCCTTCGGCCATCGCCGGGGCCGTGTTCGAAGCTACTGGCGTACGCCTGCGCTCGGTGCCGTTCACGCCGCGAAAAGTGTTGGCGGTACTTCGCGCCAGCTGAACAGGTCATTGCGCGCTTGTGAGTTCGCCAACGTCTGCCCTCACCAGAGTGGCGAGTCCGACCTGAAACCATCCTGCGACACACGAGCGGCCTCGTCCATGCAGGCGCGCGCCGTAAAGTCGAATTTACAAAACTAAACTGGATTTAATGAAGCTCGGCTTCGTGCTAGGGCTATGTGGTTATTGTACAATTTCGCAACAGACGGTCAGCCTTGTCTGTGGCGATTGGGCAGGCTCCTGCCATGCGAGCGGCCGTGGTGCCAAGGAAGTCGCAATGCCGAAGGTGCTGCTGATCGAGGATCACGACGAGACCGCCCAGCAGATCGCGGCTGAACTCGCCGGCCGTGGATATGAGGTCGACCGGGCGGCGACGGGCATTGAGGGACTCGACAAAGCGCGCGCAGGCGGGGCCGATGTCATGATCGTCGACCGTCTGCTTCCCGGAATCGACGGCTTGACCATCATCGAGGTTGCCAGGCAGGAGCAGGTGCGCACCCCCGTTCTGGTCTTGAGCGCCCTCGGAGCGGTGGATGACAGAATTCGTGGGTTGCGGGCCGGCGGTGACGACTATCTGACCAAACCATTTGCGATCCTGGAGCTGATTGCGAGGATTGAGGCCCTGCTGCGAAGGCCTGGTGAAAGCCGCGACACCGTGCTGCGGGTCGGACCACTTGAAGTCGATCTGCTGGAGCGTACCGCTGCGCGCGGGGGTCGCCCGCTTGATCTTTTGCCGCGCGAGTTCCGGCTGCTCGAATACATGATGCGCCGGGTCGACCAACTGCTCACCCGAGCGATGCTGTTTGAAGAAGTCTGGAACTACAAGTTCGTCCCGCAGAGCAATCTCGTCGACGTGCATATGGGCCGGCTCCGCCGCAAGGTCGATCCGGCCGGCCAGCCGCCGATGATCCTCAATATCCGAGGGGAAGGATTTATGTTGCGTGCCCCTTCCTAAGATTATTCGAACGAGAGCCTTCCGATCGACCATTCTTCGCGGGACCATGGTCG
Source organism: Bradyrhizobium sp. BWC-3-1 (assembly GCF_032917965.1). Classification (NCBI taxonomy): domain Bacteria; kingdom Pseudomonadati; phylum Pseudomonadota; class Alphaproteobacteria; order Hyphomicrobiales; family Nitrobacteraceae; genus Bradyrhizobium; species Bradyrhizobium sp. BWC-3-1. The sequence goes on along the minus strand of NZ_CP136625.1, from coordinate 3,530,066 downwards.
CAATCGGCGCGTTCGCGATCTGCGTCTTCCTGATCATAGCCTTCATCTACTGGCCGACTTCCAGATACGTGACCGCGAGTGTCGATCGACTGATTATCGATCGCGCAAATACGTTCTCCAGCCTTCCTCCACAGCAGCGGCACCAAGCCCTCCAGCAACACCTCGACGGGGATCCGCGGCGGGTGAAGCTCGGCGGCCTCTTCGACGCACATGGAAACCGTGTGATCGGAAACATTGAAAGTCTGCCGCGCAACCTACAGCCAGACACCCCACCACAGCAGCTTTCAGTGGTGCGGATCGACGCCGCCGGCCGCGAGCAACAGTTGGCGCGCGTTGTCGCACGCAAGCTTGATGATGGAGCGATCCTCCTCATCGGCCGGAACACCGACGAGCTGTCTGAAATCGGCAGCACGATAGAGCGAGCAGTCGCATGGGGGCTTATTCCGGCGCTGTGCCTTGGTTCGCTGTTTGGAGCATTCCTGAGCATCAGGACGCAACAACGGCTCGACCAATACAACCGGCAGATCCAACGCATCGTGGCGGGCGAATTGCGCGAACGCTTGCCGGAAGAAGGTGGGGCTCCCTTCACCGAGCTGGCGCGGCTTATCAATGCAATGCTGGATGAAATGGAGGAGCTTCTGCGTAGTGTTGCCGGAGTGGGCGACGACATCGCTCACGACCTGCGAACGCCGCTCACGAATGTGCGGATGACCCTGGAGAGCGGACGGCACAAAGCGAAGACTCTTGACGAGCTGAAGGAGGCTGTCGATCGCGCCATCGGCGGGCTCGACCAATCATTAACGATGGTCACTGCCCTGCTCCGCATCACCGAAATCGAGCATAGTCGGCGTTTGGAGGGGTTCCGGGAGGTCGACCTGGCGGAGTTGGTACGCGACGTTGGAGAGCTCTACGAGCCTATGGCCAAAGATAAAGGCGTAACGCTAGTCGTAGAAGCCAAAGAGAAGATGGTGGTTCAGGGCGATCGCGACCTGCTGTTCGAGGCCATTGCAAATCTCGTCGACAATGCCGTGAAATTCACGCCGGAATGCGGGCATATCGAGCTCAAGCTCTGCTGCATCGGAGAAAAGAGCATCGTGCACGTCAGCGACACCGGGCGCGGAATCGCACCGAGCGAGCGTGACCTCGTCACCAGACGCTTCTATCGATCTGACAAAAGCCGCGGAGAGCCTGGGCTTGGATTGGGTCTGAGCCTGGTGGTTGCGATCGCAAAATTGCACGGAGTTCAGTTCGGGCTGTCGCCAGCGCCAACCGGACGGGGTTGCGTTGCGGAGATCGTCTTCGAGCGCGTTCCACCGCAAGTCAGCTGAGAGCATCGCGACGCGTCTGTACGAGCAGATCTGCCCAGGCGCTTGGCGATAGCCGGCCCTAAATTCAAGTTTAACTTTGCCGCAGAGAATTTAGTGGCCCCAATCCGCCGGCCGCGTACTTCTACTCGTACCTAAGGCGCCTGGAAGCCGACGCGTCGAACCGCTCCTATCGGTTCAACGGAACTTTCGTTGGTTCAGACGGCGCTTTGCAAATCGATGATCAGGAGATGCCGATGCGGCGACGATTGTTCGTGGCAGCGCTTGCGCTGCTTTGCGCCAGCGCAGCCAGCGACGCGCAAACGACCACCGGCCCCTCGGCAATGGGTGCGACTTCCCCGATGGGCACACTGGGCTCCAACGGAACGAGCAGCAGCTTTACTGGCGCCGGCGTCCCGCTTGGGGCAACCGAAATCGATTCCGGCGGTCTAGGTCCGACAGTCGGCGCGTCCTGCAATGCGACTGGCTCGACGGGCGCAATGGGCACGTCGCTGACATCTTCTACGGGTGCAACGAGCAGCGCTTCATCCTCGTCATCGACCTTCGACGGCGGCGGCATGACACCGAATTCAAGCTGCGCCACGACATCAAGCAGCACAGCCTCTTCAACCCAGCCTGCGGCTTCGACGGCGGGCGTGGTTGGCAGCACGATCCCGCTGGGTGCAACGGAGGCCGATACCAGCGGCGAAAGCCCGATGACAACGGTACCTCTACCTAACACTTCGGGCGTTGCGTACGGCACTAACATGTCGACCGCGACGTCATGCACGTCCGCCTCCATCGCCTCCACGGTGACCGGTGCTACCGGCACGAACACCTTTTCATCTTCATCAGGCTGCTGATTGCTTCGGGGAGCGTTGCATGCGCAAACTATGGCTCATTATTCTCGCTGGCGTGGTCGTTGCCGGAGGAGCTGCATTGGCCGCTCGGCAAATCCGCCCGCCCAAACCAAACATGGTAAGCGTTGCGCCGGACTCGGTGCCGGTCGTGGCGGGAACGGTGGTTCGTCACGACGTGCCGATCTACCGGCGTGGCGTAGGCACGGTGATTGCCTATAACAACGTCATCGTGCGCAGCCAGATCACCGGCCAGCTCATCAAGATCGCCTTCACGCAGGGACAGACCGTCAAAAAAGGCGATCTCCTCGCCGAGATCGACCCGCGCCCTTATCAAGCGCAGCTCGATCAGGCGATCGCCAATCGCGATCGCGATCAGGCGCAAGTCAACAATGCACAGGCCAATCTGAACCGGTACGTGCCGCTGGCCAAGAACGGTTGGGCAAGCACGCAGCTCGTCGATACCACGAAGGCCCAATTGGCCCAGCTTCAGGCGATGGTGAAGTCCGATGAGGGCGTCATCGAGCAAGCGAAGACGAACTTGAGCTATACGCAGCTGACATCTCCAATCGACGGCGTGACCGGCCTTCGCCAGGTCGATATCGGCAACATCATCCATCCGACCGATACAGCTGGCCTAGTGGATGTGACCCAGATCCAGCCAATCTCATTGCTGTTCTCGCTTCCCCAGACCGACTTTGTGGAGATCAATCGGGAGATGGCCAAGGGACCATTGAAGGTGCTCGCCTACAGTCAGGATGACAAGACCCAGCTAGACGAGGGCAAGCTCGATCTGCTGGACAACCAGATCGTCCAGACCACCGGCACGATCAAGCTACGGGCGAGCTTTCCTAATGCGAAACGGATGCTTTGGCCGGGCGAACTCATCAATGCGCGGCTCTTTCTCGAAACCCGCCACAACGGGTTGACCATTGCCGCCTCAGCCATTCAGCAGGGACCACACGGGCCCTTCGTCTGGATGATCGGCGCAGACGAAACCGTGACGACGCGGCCAGTGAGGGTCGCCGAGATCAGCGATGGCAGCGCGCTGATCGATTCAGGGCTTCAGGCCAACGAGAAGATTGTGGTGGACGGGCAATACAGGCTGCAGCCTGGTACCCGCGTGCAGGAGCTCCAGGGCAGCGCAGCGCAGGAAGCAGATCTCCAGAACTCCGTCGAGCAGGAAATCCCATGAACATATCCGCGACGTTCATCCACCGGCCGATCGCCACGGTGCTGCTGATGGCTGGGCTGTTGCTCGGCGGACTGGTCACCTACCGATTGCTTCCCGTCGCCTCCCTGCCGAACGTCAACTTCCCGACCATTTCGGTAACGGCCAAGTTGCCCGGAGCCGATCCGCAGACCATGGCATCTTCCGTCGCGACGCCGCTCGAGCAGCAATTTTCGCAGATTCCCGGGTTGACCCAGCTGACATCTGCGAACGCACTCGGCTATACCCAGCTCACCGTGCAATTTGACCTCAGCCGCGATATCGACAGTGCGGCGACCGACGTTCTCGCCGCGATCAACGCGGCGACGCCATATTTGCCGACAGGAATTCCCTACCCTCCAACCATCCGCAAGGTAAACCCTGCGGACACGCCGATCCTGGTGCTCGGCTTGACGTCTAACACGTTGCCGCTCACGACGGTGGACGCCTTTACCGAAAACATCCTGGTGCCGAAACTCTCGCAGATCGGGGGCGTCGGCCTGATAGGTATTGGCGGGCAGCAAAAGCCGGCGATCCGCGTCCAGGTCGATCCCCAGGCACTTGCCAATCGCGGCATCGGCCTGGAAGACGTCCGCAACGTACTGATGCAGGCCAATGTTGATCAGCCTAAGGGCACGCTGAACAGTCCGCACCAGACCTTCACGCTGGGCACCAACGATCAGCTGCTCAAGCCCGACGCCTACAAGAACCTGATCGTCGCGTACCGGAATGGCGCACCGGTGCACGTCAGCGACATCGGCAACGTCATCGAAGCATCCGAGAACAACCAGATCGGCGCTTTCGTCAACAAACAACCCGCGATCATCCTGGCCATTCAACGCCAGCCCGGCGCCAACGTCATCCAGACCGTCGACCTGATCAAGTCCCAGCTGCCTCAGCTACAGGCCGCGCTGCCGCCGGGCATCAAGCTCGATATTCTGTCCGACCGGACTCAGACGATCCGCGCCTCCGTTTCCGACGTGCAGTTCACGCTGCTCTTGACGGTCGCACTTGTGGTGATGGTCATTTTCGTCTTCCTGCGCAATTTCTGGGCCACCGTAATACCCGCCATCACCGTACCGCTATCGCTGATCGGCACCTTCGCCGCCCTCTATGCGCTAGGATACAGCCTGGATAATCTCTCGCTGATGGCACTGTCGATCGCGATCGGCTTTGTGGTGGACGATGCGGTCGTGGTGATCGAGAACATCGTTCGCCATCTTGAAGCCGGATTGAGTCCGATGGAGGCGGCCCTGAGAGGTTCGCGCGAAATCGGTTTCACGATCATATCGATCACGCTGTCGCTGATCGCAGTCTTTATCCCGCTGTTCCTGATGGGCGGCTACGTTGGAAAGCTGTTCCAGGAATTCGCGATCACGGTAAGCGTGTCGCTGATCCTCTCGCTCGTGATCTCGCTGACGCTGACCCCTATGATGTGCTCACGCCTGCTCAAGCATGACACGGGCAATCATGGATGGCTCTACCGGCAGTCCGAACGCGCCTTTGACGGGCTGCTTGCGCTCTATGAACATGGACTGAAGCTGGCGCTACGCCACCGCTTCGTCACACTGATGACGATGTTCCTGGCCATCGCCGTAACCGGCTATCTGTACGTCGTCATTCCAAAAGGCTTCTTTCCGCAGCAGGACACCGGCCTGATCGTCGGCGTCGCCGAAGCCGCACAAGATATCTCCTACCCCGCAATGAGCCAGCGCATGCACGCCGTTATCGCTAAGGTGGTCGAGGATCCCGCGGTCCTGTCCGTGGGCTCCGCGATCGGCGCTGGTGGCGGGGTGGCCACGGTAAATCAGGGACGCGTCTTCATTACGCTCAAGCCGCGCGAGCAGCGCGACGCCAGTGCAGACGGAGTGATCAACCGGCTCCGAACCAGGCTCGCCTCAGTGGAGGGCATCACGCTTTACATGCAAGCCGCTCAGGACATCACGGTCGGTGCGCGCCTGGCCAAAACCCAGTTTCAATATACCTTGACCGATTCCGACCAGAACGAGCTCAATCACTGGTCGGCCATCTTCCTGGACAAGCTGAAGAGCATTCCAGAGATTGCCGACGTGACGACCGATCAGGAGAACGCCGGGCCACGTCTTGATGTTGCCGTTAACCGGGAGGTCGCTTCAAGCTTCGGGATTCTCCCTTCGGCCATCGACAATACGCTCGACGACGCCTTTGGCCAGCGCATCGTCTCCACCATCTTCACGTCGCTCAACCAGTATCACGTGATATTGGAAGTCCTTCCGCGCTTCCAAACCAGCTCAACTGTGCTGCAGCAGATCTATCTCAACTCCTCCAACGGACAACAAGTCCCGCTGAGCACGCTCACCAAAAGCACCGTCACCGCCGCGCCGATCGTCATTAACCATCAGGGGATGTTCCCCTCGACCACGATTTCGTTTAACCTGAAACCTGGGGCGGCGCTCGGGACCGCGGTTGCCGCGATCCAGCAGTTCGAGCGCACGAGCGGCAAGCCGCTCTCGCTCGCCACCACGTTCCAAGGCAACGCGAACGCATTCCAGGCGGCACTTTCCGGCGAGCTAGTGCTGGTCCTCGCGGCGCTGATCGTCATCTACATCATCCTCGGCGTGCTGTACGAAAGCTTTATTCATCCCATCACTATCCTCTCCACCCTGCCCTCAGCCGGCATCGGCGCGTTGCTTCTCCTCATCGTCGTGCATATGGATCTTAGCGTGATCGCGATCATTGGGATCATTCTGCTGATTGGCATCGTCAAGAAGAACGGCATCATGCTGGTCGACTTCGCCCTTGAGGTGGAGCGCAATGAAGGGTTGACATCCGAGCAATCGATCTACCAGGCCTGCGTGCTCCGCTTCAGACCTATTTTGATGACGACGATGGCAGCGCTTTTGGGCGGAGTGCCGCTAATGCTCGGCACCGGCACCGGATCCGAGATACGACAGCCGCTCGGGTATACGATCGTCGGTGGGCTGATACTGTCCCAGCTGCTGACGTTGTTCACGACGCCTGTGGTCTACCTCTATCTTGATCGCCTGCAGCAAACGTTTCGCGGCCGGCCCGTGCCGGCGCAGGAGGCTGCGTCAAGCTCCACCGCACCTTGAGATTCCCGCGATGAACCTGCGCGCGCCGATCGCGCACTTGGTCGCGCTTGAAGGAGCGCGGCCTTTGGTTCTAGCTGATCGAACACTTCCGATTCAACTAACAGGGAATTCAAACACCGGAACTGCCCTTTAATAGCGCACCGGTAGCTCGTTCAATCCATAGATGCTGGTCTCAATCATCGGAGCTGCATCATGCAGGACTGCAACGTAGTCGTCGAGCAAACCGGCTTGGAAAGGCTACGATCCACGACTGCATTCTTCGATCCTGGTCCCCGGCCAAGATCGGAACGACGGCGCAATAAGATGATGTTCTTCCGCATTAGGGCACGAATAAGCAACCTAGCGACCGAGACAGCCGGTGAAAGCTGAAGTAGTACCTGAATTGATCGACGTCACGCTCGCGAGGTGATTGAGATGCATTGCCGACTGAGTGGCGACTTGTCGCTGAAGAGGGCCGTCAACCGGGAGGACGAAACACGGATTGGCAGCCAATGCTGGCGCACCTATCGCACACCGCCGAGATGATCCTGGCCGGGGACGACGAAGCGGCCGGAACTCTGGCGCACTTCGCGCGGCATTGGATGCGCTGACAAAACGGGAGCGGCGAGTCTTCGAAAGCAAGGCGGCTGAGCGACAAGCTCCCACGGCCGTTGCAACTTCGCCTCATCCCACGGCGCGCGCATCCCTACGTCGCGCTCCTCCTCGGTGGTCAAGATCACCGGCATGGCTAGGGATCGGCCCTTTCGGGCATTAGATGCGCACTTGCGAAGCACTTGCAGCAGGATAGTGACACCTTAAAAGAGAGTGATCCTCAGCTGCGAATTTAATTGCGCTTAGGAAGGAGCCATCGTTAATTCCCCTCAAGAGCGACTGACCGGCAATGATGCTTGGTGGAGAAAGCGCTAAAAAGATCAATAGCAAGAACAAGCACTTTCTTCCTAGGAGAGCCAATTGCCCGGCATCGTTTATGTCGTGGATGACAACGCGTCGCTTCGGACAAGCATCAAGCAACTATTGGAAGCGGCCGGGTACCGGGTCATCACTTATGCATCAGCCCAGCAATTGCTGGATCAGCGGCCATACGAAAGCAAAGGTTGTATCCTTCTGGATGTCCGGATGCCGGGCCTGAGCGGGCTTGAACTGCAGAGACGCTTAACCGAACTCGGCTCGACCCTGCCCATTATCTTTCTGACCGGCTACCCGGACACGAGTATCACCGTGAAGGCAGTGAAGGCCGGAGCAGACGACTTCTTCACCAAGCCTGTAAGGGCGGAGGAGCTAGTGACAGCAGTCCAAAGCGCGATAGCGCGGCACAAGACCATCCGCGCGCTAAACGGCGAAGTGGAAGCGCTTCGGGCGCGGCTATCAACCCTTACCCCGCGCCAGCGGCAGGTGTTCGAGATCATCGTGCGGGGTAAAACAAACAAGCATGCCGCGCGCGAACTGGGCAGCACCGAGCGCACAATCAAGGCGCATCGGCACGCGATTATGGAAAAAATGAACATCCAGTCCTTGGCTCAACTTGTCGTCATTGCCGAACGGCTCGGCGTTCTAGCCCAAGCGTGTCCGACCCCTTGAAAAATGAGACCAGCGCCGGATAGTCAGAAACACGCCGGGCATTGGCGCGAGGGCCATGCGCCATGGCCCACCTCCGGCTTCATGAAACACCTAATCTCGGTGTCCATCAAACCGGCAGCAGCTGAGACCTTAAAAAGCGTTAAGTCCGCGAAGTGCATGTGCAATCTCCACAGCGGCACCGCTAACCAACCCGCCATCCTCGCGCTCTTCCGCTCGGTCAACCACTGCGTCGGCAGCCGCAGCATCGCCTGCAGCGTGGTCACATCATCGGGAAGAGAATCATCAGCGCCCATCGTCGACCATAGAATCACAAGACGTGGTCGATCAATCCCCAGCAGATCGCCGAGGCCGCCAGTGACAGGCGGCCGAGAATGCGACTTTACCTGCGATGTCGGCCTGCCAGCCGGGTGGACCGCACGCTATCTCGCCGTGAACGGCAAACGCTGGCGCACCTTCTGACGCTGTTCACCACTCCTTTGGTCTACCTCTATCTTGATCGCCTGCAGCAAACGTTCGGCGGCCGGCCCGCGCTGGCGCAGGAAGTTGCGTCAAGCTCCACCGCCGCTTGAGATTCCCGCCACTAACCTGCGCCGAGCGCGCCCTCAGTCACGCCCCTGCGCTAACAGGGAATTTAAACACCGGAACTGCCTTTTAATAGCGCATCGGCAGCTTGTTCCTTAATCCATAGATGCTGGGCTCAATCATCGGAGCTGCATCATGCAGGATTGCAACGTAGTCGTCGCGCAGACCAGTTTGGAAACCACGGCGATCAATTGGACGGAGTCATCCCCGTTTGGACGGTACGCTGGCGCCATCCGCCGTTTCGAGATGCTTGAACAGGAGCAAGAGCAGCAGCTTGCGCGCCGCTGGCAAGAGTTGGGCGATCAAACAGCTGCCGATGCCCTCGTGACCAGCCATCTTCGGCTCGCCGCGAGCGTGGCGAAGCGCTATCGCGGATATGGCCTCCCGCTCGCTGACATCATCTCAGAAGCCAATCTCGGTCTGGTGATGGCCGCAACACGTTACGAGGCGGGTCGCGGCTCACGTTTCTCGACCTACGCGCTGTGGTGGATCAAAGCTACGATCCACGATTACATTCTTCGATCTTGGTCACTGGTCAAGATCGGAACGACGGCTGCCCAGAAGAAGCTGTTCTTCAGTCTCAGGCGCGAAATGAGGAAGTTTGCCAGCGAGACGTCCAGCCTCACACCGGAGGTGGCCAATGCCATCGCTAAGCGGCTGGAGGTTTCGCCTCGCGACGTTCTGGAGATGGACAGCCGCCTGAATGGCGACCTGTCGCTGAACAGGCTGGTTAGCGAAGATAGCGAGACGGTGGACTGGCAGTCGAGGCTGGTCGACCCATCGCCGACGGCGGAGGCGCTCCTGGCCGAACACGACGAATCTGAGCAGCAAGCACGCGCGCTGCGCGCCGCAGTGGATACTCTTACGTCACGCGAACGACGCGTGTTTGAGGCGCGCCGGCTAAACGACCGCCCTGCCACGCTCGAGGTCCTGGCGTGCGAACTGTCGATCTCTAGCGAGCGCGTCCGGCAAATCGAAACCTGCGCCTTTGAAAAGGTCAAGCGGGCTGCCAGGAGGAACCTCAGACCGGACAGGTCGGCATCGAATTCCGCCCCGGAGGAGCGCGATAAACAGATGGAAGCGGCATAGAGCTTCCTTCGACAACGGCAGCGGGCGAGCGGGACCGTAAAGCTCGCCGGAGCGCTTTGTACGCAACACGAGTGAGGCCGATAATGCGACGTTCGTAATCGCACGCTGCAGAGCGGGGCGATCGCCTGACGCTTCATTTCTCCGGTACCCACGCTGTCTCGGGCGTTCTGGTTGTCATTCTGGAGACGGGAATATGACCGCGTCCCGGAGATCCACGAAGGGATCATGATGACGTTTCCACGCGGTTGTCCGGATCCGCGCAGTCGCCCGGAGTCGAGAGAGGCTTGAGCGATCGGGTGCGGGTGATTCGATCCTGTGCCGAAGGTCCCGCAGCCTCACGGGCCGCAAGTCTGCTCCAACGTGTCGCAACCGATCGAACGACCGATCTGGAATGCTCCTGCCAGTCCTATTTCTCGTCGGGAGAGCAGTGTCGGACGGCATTGGGCTGACCGAATGATGGATCAGCCCAATGCTGCTTGGAAGCCAACGTTGGCACGCGCGGCTTATCGACTCAAAACGGCTGAGGCTCGCAAGGGACATTGTCGCCCGTCCACGGCGCCGTCGCAAATGCGCCCACGCGGGGGGCCGGAACGCACACACGCCCATCAACGTCATGCTCGGCCGTGGAGGCAGCCGCCGCCACATGCCGCTGGGCTACGTAGTGCTCGCGAGCCATGGCGGGCGTCGCAAGCATCGCGGTCGCGATCAGTCCGGCCGACAACAGCTTGATTTTGGTCATCGAACTACTCCTATGAAGGGTGAAGCCAAACCATTTGGCTTTCACCCACACAGGTCGGAGTCGATGCCGGGATTCGAAATGCAATATTCGCTCACGGACGTTCAACGCGCTGTGAGTTACTGCCCAAGCGAAGCAAGCTCCCGGTTGACCGTCAATCTACACACAACGAATCGTTACTCTGCGCTTGCGGCGCCTTTCCTACTTCTCTGTATGAAAGGACTTTCGTCATGAAGAAGATCTGTGTTCTCCTACTCGCCCCCTTTCTCGGTCTTATAACCAACCCGACATTCGCCCGTGGGGGAATGGGCTTGCATCAGACGCTCAGGACAGGCGGCGTCTTCGGCTCCAGCGCAGCTACACCCGGGACCAACTCGTCGGGTACAGCGCTGTCGTCGGACGCCGTGAGCAACGGCCATCGCATGAATGGCCCTTTGCTGGGGACCAATCCCACCATCGACCGTGAAGAGGCGAAGGTCGATAAGATGATTAATTCCATCTGTCGGGGCTGTTGACTGCGGCGAAGCTCCGACTGGTTTTTCCGAACCAACTGACTCGATGCTGCGAGCAGAGGCTTAACGAGCACTGATAGCATTGCACAGCCGACGTTCTGCGCGTCGGCTTGCAAAATGTGGCCAGCTGCGAACGCGCATTGCACAGGATAGCGCCATAGCTCGTCGCCACGCCTTTCGCGCTGCGTCTAAAGCCTCAGGGGACAACGGCGCAATCTCTCGACGCCTCAGTCGCAAACCTGTGGGCCGTGGTGGCCTAGCCAAGTGAAGCCGCCGCACAGCTTGTAAACTCGAATTTAGTCCGCCTAAAAGCCAATTTAATAACTCCGCGCGCCAGCATCGCTACCTTCTTGGACAGAACTTGCGATTCTGCGAGCAGCGGTGGCTGCCCTCCAGGCTCGTCCTCACTTTTCCAGAGGAGGCGTTAATGCCGACCAAAACAGTCGCCGACCAGTTCGTGGAAACCCTCGCGGCTGCGGGAATCAAACGCATCTATGGCGTGGTCGGCGATAGCCTCAACGGCCTCACCGACGCTATTCGCCGCCATGGAAAGATCGATTGGATTCACGTCAGGCACGAGGAAGTGGCGGCCTTTGCCGCCGGGGCCGACGCGCATCTGACGGGCGAAATCGCTGTGTGCGCGGGCAGCTGCGGACCCGGCAATCTTCACCTCATCAATGGACTATTCGATTGCCACCGTTCGCGCGTGCCCGTTCTTGCGATCGCTGCACACATTCCCTCACCGGAAATCGGCAGCGGGTACTTTCAGGAGACGCACCCGCAAGAGCTGTTTCGGGAATGCAGCCACTACTGCGAGCTCGTCTCCGGATCCCACCAGATGCCGCGCGCCTTGGAGACCGCGATCCGGGAGGCGGTCGGGAAGCGCGGCGCGTCAGTCCTCGTCATTCCGGGGGACGTCGCCTTGCAGGTCGCTGCAGTGGCGCCACCGCCGAAGCGCGCAATGTTGCTACCACCTGTTCCGGTCGTCACACCCGCTCCCGCCGATCTCGATCGGCTGGCGAAATTGCTCAACGACGCAAGCCGCGTGACGATCTTGTGCGGCTCAGGATGCGCGGGCGCCCATGACGAGCTGCTCGCCCTCGGTGAACTGCTCCAAGCACCAATGGTGCACGCCTTGCGCGGCAAGGAGCATGTTGAATGGAGTAATCCCTATGACGTTGGAATGACAGGGCTGATCGGCTTTTCTTCCGGCTATTACGCTATGCGCGATTGCGATGTCCTGTTGATGCTGGGGACCGATTTTCCTTACAGGCAGTTCTATCCGGAGGCGGGTGGTGCGCGCATTGCGCAGGTGGATTTGCAGCCCGAGAATATCGGCCGCCGGGCCTCGGTCGATGTCGGAGTCGTTGGCGGCGTGAGCGAGACGCTTGCGGCGTTGCTGCCATTGCTCACGCAAAAGACCGACGCTGCGCATCTCGTGCAAGCCCAGCGACACTACGCCAAGGCGCGCAAAGGGCTTGACGAGCTTGCCGTCGGCAGGCCGGGCGGCGGATTGATCCACCCTCAGCAAGTCGCGAAAGCGATCAGCGACCAGGCAGCTGAAGATGCGGTATTCACCTGCGATGTCGGTCTGCCGACAGTGTGGGCCGCCCGCTATCTCGAGATGAACGGCAAGCGCCGGCTACTCGGATCATTCTGGCACGGTTCCATGGCCAACGCGATGGCGCAAGCGCTCGGTGCGCAAGCGGCGTGTCCGGGCCGGCAAGTGATCTCGCTCTCTGGCGACGGCGGCTTCACGATGTTGATGGGAGATTTCCTTACCCTCGCCCAGCAGCGCCTTCCGGTGAAGGTCGTCGTGCTCAACAACAGTGCATTGGGCTTCATCGAGCTCGAGCAGAAGTCGACAGGAATTCTTGACTATGGAACCGAGCTCAAGAATCCGAACTTCGCAGCGATGGCCGAAGCCGTCGGGATTCGCGGCATTCGCCTCGAAGACCCCGCCGAGGTCCATGATGGAATCGCTGCGGCGCTCGCGCACGACGGGCCAGTTCTCATCGATGCGGTTGTGAACCGAACCGAGCTCGCGATGCCGCCGTCGATCACGCTGGAGATGGCGAAGGGCTTTACCCTTTACATGATCAAGGCCGTGATCAGCGGACGCAGCGACGAGGTCGTGGACCTCGCCCGGTCCAATCTTTGGCGCTGAGAGAGGCAGCAATGGGACTCACAGCGCTGCTTCTGTCGCGCCTTCAGTTCGCTTTCACCATCTCCTTCCACATTATCTTTCCATCGTTCACGATCGGTCTTGCAGCGTGGCTCACGATTCTCGAGGCATTGCACATCGCGACCGGACGTCCCGCCTACCGCGCGCTCTTTGAGTTCTGGCTCAAGATCTTTGGCGTTGCCTTCGGTCTCGGCGTGGTCTCCGGAATTGTGATGGCGTTTCAGTTTGGCACCAACTGGAGCGAGCTCTCCCGGATCTCGGGGCCGATTCAGGGGCCGCTACTCTCCTACGAGAGTTTTACCGCCTTCGCACTAGGAGCGAGCTTCTTTGGAATTCTACTGTTCGGCCGGTCGCGCGTTCCGCCGTGGTTTTATCTGTTCTGCACTGCCATGGTGGCCCTGGGCACGACGCTCTCAGCCTTCTGGATCATGGTCAACAACAGCTGGATGCAGGTGCCGGTGGGCTACGCCATGCAAAACGGCGTCTTTATTCCGGTCGATTGGTTCAAGATCATTTTCAGCCCAGTGGTTTGGGTACGTTTCCCGCACATGTTGCTCGCCGCCTATCTCACCGGCGCGTTCTGCGTGGCTGCCACGGGAGCGTGGTACGTGCTGAGACGGATCTACACCCCGGAAGCCCGTATCATGCTTCGGATGGGCCTGTGTCTAGCTGCCGTGCTGCTTCCCATTCAACTGCTGTTTGGCCATCTCGTCGGCGATTACGCGCATGACGACCAGCCGGCGAAGTTCGCGGCGATCGAGGGCCGTTGGCACGACGAGCAGCCCGCGGGCGAGGTTCTGTTCGCTGTGCCTGACGCGGCCTCGCAGACCAATCGGTACGAAATCAAGATTCCGATTCTCGGCAGCGTGATCGGCAGCATGAGCTTTGATGCCAGGGAAGTCGGCCTGACCAGCTTTCGGCCTCAGGACCGGCCACCGGTACTCATTCCCTTCTTCGCGTTCCGCATCATGGTAGGCTGCGGCCTCTTGATGTTGGCGCTAGGCTGGCTCGGCTCCTACCGGTGCTGGATGCGCCGGATTCACCGCAATCCGCTCCTGCTCTGGTCGATCTTTCTGAGCTTTCCTCTGCCTTTCATCGCGACGCTGACCGGCTGGTTCACAGCGGAGGTCGGACGACAGCCCTGGACCATCTACGGGCTGCTCCGCACCGCTGATGCAATGACACCCTTTTTGACGACTCGTACGGCCGCGATTTCGCTCCTGGTGTACTGCGCTCTTTATACCTTCATCTTCGTGTTCGGCATTTACTACATCTACCGCCTGCTGCGGACAGGCCCCGCAGGCAGCCTCGGGATGGCGACCTCGGGCATTCCCAATCGCCCGATGTCGACGGCCGACCTTCAAGGCAATCCCGCCCTTCCGCTCACCGCAGGAGAATAGCGATGGTGATGTTCTGGGTCGCGGTATTGGCGATCAGCATCCTGCTTTACGTATTGCTGGACGGCTTTGATCTCGGCGTCGGCATTCTGTTCGGCATCACCCCTGGTGAGGCGCCACGGCGCGCGATGGTGAACGCGGTCGCGCCGATCTGGGACGGCAACGAGACTTGGCTGGTGAGCGCCGGCGTCGTGTTGTGGGGAGCGTTCCCGCTTGCGTATGCGACACTGATTTCGGCGTTCTATTTGCCGGTCTTGCTGATGCTGGCCGGACTGATCCTGCGCGGCGTCGCGTTCGAGTTTCGTGGTAAGGCAGCACGGATGCGGTGGATCTGGGACGCTGCATTCGCGGGTGGCTCCTTGGCCGCGGCATTCATGCAGGGCCTGATGGTGGGCGCACTGGTTGAGGGTCTTCCGATGGTCGGCGCGCGCTATGTCGGTGGAGCCTCCGGCTGGCTAAGTCCGTTTTCGGTGTTGTGCGGCGTTGGGCTCTGTCTTGGGTACGCACTGCTGGGCGCTTGCTGGCTGGTACGGAAGTGTGAGGCCGACGTTCGCGAGGCGTCTTATCGTTTCATTCCCTATTTGTCGGTGGCCCTGTTCGCCTTCCTGGCCATCGTATTTGGCTACGCCTTGGCGGAGGACCTTCCGGTAATGATGCGCTGGCTCGACCGACCTGCCCTGTTTGTCTTCCCGATAGCCGGCGCACTGGCCGCCATCATGCTCGCTACAAGCGTCCGACTTCGTCAGGATGCACTACCGTTTCCGATGGTGGCACTCATCTTCGTGGCCGCGTTCGGCACGCTCGCGATCTCGTTCTGGCCCTACATGATCCCGTTCGCCATCACCATCGATGAGGCCGCGGCGCCTCACGCGAGCCTCGCCTTCATGTTCTGGGGCGCCGGCCTGTTCGTCTTCCCGCTGATGCTGCTCTACACGGCGATCAACTACTTCGTATTTCGCGGCAAGATCGGTTCGACAGCTGAGCATTACTAAAGCGAGAGTTGGCATGCTCGAAGAGCTCGGCGCGGCTTCGGCGGTGACCGGCACTGGGGAGTTGATCAGCTTGGCACCTCAGCTGCGTATGCCACTACCAGCCGGATCATTAAACTGGAATATAATGGTTCTCTAATCGAGGCGACCTAACTCACCAAGTGAGCATCAAAATCACGTCGGGACGCCATGAGTACTTCTGCGACAATCAACATCGTCAGCCCCGCCCAATTCGATCGGGGAACGGCGCAGACGCCGGGATGCGAGCGTCACGCCGCGATCGCACCGGAGCTCAATATCGCTTCGGCAATCTGGGGTGGACTGTTTGAAGTGGGACCGGGATCACAAACCGGTGTTCATCATCACGGAGAGCAAGAGACGATTGCCTACGTCCTTTCGGGCATCTGCGAGATCCGCTGGGGCGAGAGAGGCGAAACTGTCGCGAAGGCGATGGCCGGCGATTTCATTCATGTGCCCGCCCTCCTGCTGCACATGGAGATCAATCCTTCGAAGCAGGAACCGTTTCGATGGATCGTCGTGCGCAGCACCGCGATGCCCATTGTTATTAACCTCCCTGACGAGGCCTGGCCCACACTTCCGGTGCGCTCATGATCGAGCCAGGAGCAGCACACATCCGGCGCCGCCCGATCTTGGCTGCCATTGTCGCAATTGCCCTGGCCGCCTTCTTGGCGACCGTTCTTGTGAGCTCGCGTAGCGTCTCCGCCGGGCCTGAAGCGCCCTCGCCGGCCGCTATCCGATATTTGCCGAGCATCAGCGATCTGATGATCGAGACGATCCAGCCGCGGCACGAACGACTTTGGCGAGCCGAGCAGGAGGGAAACTGGGATTTTGCGGCCTACGAACTTCGGGCGCTCCGTGGCGCATTCGATCGGCTCGGGCGGTCCCATCCAACCGACCAGCAGACATCTCTTCCGCAGATGATTGCCTCCGTCATGGAACAGCCGTTCAGGGAGCTCAACGGTGCGATCCAAGCCAAGGATGGCACGGCATTCGCCAAGACCTACGCCGGCCTGACCGACGCATGCAATTCGTGCCATCAGGCCCTTAACCACGGCGTCGTCGCAATCCGCGTGCCGAGCAGGACATCTCCGTCGGATCAAAATGTCAGCGGTGTCCCGCTCAATTGAAAGTTTCACTGCTTACCAACAGACGTGCTTAGCCGCTCCAATAGAGCGGCACCTGTTACACCGCCGGCCTCAGCCATTGTGAGCGCGACCGTCGCGATCACCCTATCCTGCTGCCAAGAAAGGAACTTCGCATGCGTCTGGCTCTTCTCTCAACCTCTGAACTCAACTCCCGAACAAAAGATGCTCTATCGCGACATGCGGAGCGGGATCGAAACGAAATTCAAGGGATTTGAAGCCATTAATGGTCAGGGCATTTTGATTGGCCCGTGGAATCCGTGGCTGCGCTTCTCAAAGTTCGGCGGACCAATTTGGGAGCTTGTCAAAGTTCTGTCCTTCTCGCCGACGCTGCCAGGTTTGGTGCGTGAAGTTGCAATCCTTGTCACCGGAGCGCATTTTTGTTCGGCGTACGAGCTTTACGCCCATGTCTCTATCGCGGAAGCGGCCGGTCTATCAGAAGACAAGATCGCGGCAATCGCGGCCGGGCAATGCCCAGGAAATCTCACGGATGAGGAAGCGGTCGCATGAGGTTGCTTCCGCCTTGGTCTCTGGCGCCGTCCTTCCAGAGATCATCCACCGGCGAGCCGTGAGGGTTTTCGGCGAGGAGGGTGCCGCAGAACTCATCTACCTCGTTGGCCTGTACTGCCTTGTTTCGGTCACCTTAAACGGCTTTGACGTCCCGGTGCCGGACCACAAACGGTGGGCGCCGGCAATTTAGGGCAATCCAGCCGCTGTTGTCGCAACCGCGATCCTGGCAGTCCATGGCGGTCGCTTGAACAGCGCCCGTGCGGTCGGCAAACCGGCCATGCCTCTACATCAAATTCCGCACACGAGCACTTCCCTTCTCGTCGTGACGCTGGCCGCCTACCTCGTGGGTGGGCCCGTTTCACACTGCGCCCTCAACGCGCGCCTGCCCGAATCAATCTACCCGGTGCTCTTACGCCCGAGCCATAGTGGGGCGAGTGACTACGGCTGGACTGAGGCAAGACATGTTACCCGCCCGTCGAACGAAGGTTTGCAGACAGTTGGCCCCTTCGCAACGTTCCCGCGCGTTCGGCGTATGCCCGACCGGACGGCCCGAACAAGATCTCGCCTTTGCCATGGCACACAATCGAACGATGAGGCGCTCGCGAGTAGTGGACGGTCGTAGCACTTGCAGAAGTGAACAGGCCCATCAGCACAGCCAGGGCCAAGCCGCAACGCATCGAACTTCCTCCAATTCGTGCAAGCTCTTCAAACCGTGTGCGCGGATCTTGCGACAGCCGCGACTGATCGATCCGCTGCAGCATTTCGTTAGGGGATGGCTGTTCGTGGCGCGCAGCGGAGCTTTCATCGCAGGACCGCAGGCCCCGACGGAAGTGCATCACGATTCACGCCCCACGTGCTCCCGTGACCTGGTCTTCTATCTAAGGAAACGTTGCGCTCCGACCCGGCACAATCGCGTGAGTGGAATCACGACTGTGCATGCGGTTTCCCGCATCCGCGCGCGGCGATCGCAGCAGCCCCCACTCGATTTCACCGTCTCGGAAGAGTGATCCGCGATAGCACCGAATTATTGCCGGGCCTACCTACATCGGTAGCGCAGAATAAACTCCCGTGGAAACGCCCCCGACAGAGCAGCCGTCAGCGCAAGCTGCGAACTCTCCGCACGAGTGAGAGAACGGAGAACGAATATGACTGCTTTCAACACTCTGATCGCCGCGACGCTGATCTCGACGGCGACAATGCCATCTTCATTTGCAGCTTGGTCCTTCGCGGATCAGGAGCCCGCCGCCTTCGCATCGATGTATCCCAACCGGGATGTGCTGAATGGCGGGGGATTGACGCCTGCAGGCAGGATGGGCCTGGACCGAGCCGGCGGTGCAGCTCCCGTGTTCGCCGGAGGCAACATTTATGTGCGGCCTCGGCATCGCTAACGCTCGCCGCAAGGCAAGGCAAAGCATCAAAGCCGGTGCGGCTGTTGCAAAGCGCCGCACCCCGTTTGCCGCATCGTACAGGCGACGCTGCCTGCCTTGTGGCTTGCGTAATCGCGCGTCCAGACGCTTCGGCTCCTGAGCACATCTCACCTGCTCAAATGCTGCTATCTCCTCCAACGTCGGACAGAATGCTGCCACGCATCGCCTGTCCTAGATGATTCGCAAGAGCAAGATCAGAGTCAGGGTGACCGTGATCGCCACCAATGCGCGTGATAATGTGGGCGACCGGCATCAGCTGCATTCGACAGCCAGAATGGAGCCGATCCCATCCGCAAAGCCACTGCGGTCATTAGTTAGATGGAAGGCCGCTATACCCTGCCAATGGCATTCTTACCGAAAGGCTATGCAGCTCTCCACGATGCAGCACACCAGCGGCTAAGTTTTCTAGATTCCGATTTAGTGTTTGAACGGCGATTTTAGTCGATGGGCTTCATCAATCTGCGTACGTTCTGATCGCGGCCGTAGCGGATTGCCGAGCAAACACTGGCGTATGACGAGGTAAGGCCAATGACGTCAAGAGAAGAACACCTGCTTGATGACGTCGCGCGTTATGACCCGATCACCATCTGGCTGCATTGGATCACGGTCGCATTCGTTGTGATACTGTGGGTTATTGGGCAAACTGCCGATTGGTTTCCAAGACCAGATCGTGCGGCGATGTGGTCTGTGCATATTGTGGTCGGAGCTATCCTCCTCGTTGTGCTGCCCACAAGAGTTGTCTGGCGGATGCAATTCGGTCGCACTCTGCCGTCAGTCAGTGGCGGAGTACAACATCTCACAGCCAAACTCACGCACGGCAGCCTTTACCTCCTCCTCGCCATGGTGTTGCTATTGGGAACACTCGATGCATCTTATAGGGGCGCCACCCTCTTCGGGACGTGGTCGGTCCCGCAGTTCGGTGCGCACTATCCGACGACTCTGCGTGCCATCCAGGGTTGGCATGGAATTGGAGCCAATACGACCGTTGTGATCGCCGCATTGCATGCAGCTGCCGCACTAGTACACCAGTATGGCTTCCGAGATCGGCTCCTTTCCCGCATGAAGCCCTGAGTGCTCTCGTGCAGGCCGAGACTGACCTTGAGGCAGCTTTGGGACGCCTAGGCCGCAAATTCTAAAGCAGGATGGCGCTTATGACGCTCCAGTACATATTGAGAGCGAGATTGGGACAAGCGCTGCGGCCCGACTGGGATGTTGTCGCGCTCTAGAGATCGATGCATCCGGCGATATCCCGATGATCCACAACGTCCAGGGCCGGGCGCGAGAGATGCAGCACTGATTAATAACAAGTCGATAGTCACGTCCACTGCGCGAATGACAGCCAAGCTCGTTGTCGCAGCGCTCCAGGCGACCTCCTGCCATGGTGGGTATCGACTCATGACACGGCCAAATACCACAGCGACGATTCTCCGGGGTAGCGCACCGACTATGAGACTCGACGACATAGGGGGCGGTGCGCGCCTCGAACTCGCGCGGCGAGATCATGAACGTCGCGATGTCGATATCGATGTCGACGCAGCGGGCGTCCCACGGCGGCTCGACCCACGTCCCGTTCTTGGCGCCGAGCCGCAACGGCGCGCTTCCGTGTCGCGCGCACGATTCGCGCCATCCACCGGGCCCTCGACGACGTGCGCCGCGGTCACCCCGAATAGAGCCTCGGGCGTGCGCAGAAAGAAGGCCGTGCCGTTTCGAGCGGAACCGTGTCGCATCTTCGCGCTGGGCCCAATAGAGCGGCGCAACGATCGAGGCCGCGGACTCAACGTCGGTTTCCCGACGCATCGCGCGATTGTCTTTGCTTCTGCCTCCGTGATCACGTCGTCGATCCTCTTTTGACCATCGTGGACGGGGGTACGCCGCTGGTTTTCCGCCTCGACATCAGCAGCTTGGTTTGCGCGTCGGGCTTGACGAAGTTGTCTTTCGCCGTCGGCCATGGCAAATTGGGGCCACCTTGGCGCTACACCCTGGGCTACACCAGAGACCTCTGGAGTGCAGTAAGGCCTGATTTTACGGGACTTTCTCGAAGCTGTTTTATTATGGCGGAGAGCGAGGGATTCGAACCCCCGATAGTCCGGCTTCAAGAGCCGCGACGAGGCCTCCTGCCGCTACTTTGCCATCCGTACCGCTTAGAACCAGCGACTGGCCCCCTTTGCGCAAAGTGGGAGGGGTAGCTTCAGGCGCGAGCTGCGTCATCCGCAATTACACCCGATCTGCACTGACCAAAAATAGCAAAGCCTTGGCAGCTCCCATAACGGGTTCCGCGACAAGGCTGATCCAAATGTGGTACGAAGCGTGGTACGAAAGATGCGCGACCAGACGCGGGCAGCCAAAAGTGCGTGTTTTATTGGTAGCGGGAGAGGGACTCGAACCCCCGACCCCAGGATTATGATTCCAGAGTTCTGGGCATCGGCTTGCTTTCGTTAAATGCAGATCAGCATCGCCGCAACCGCTAGGGTACTTTCGGCGCCGCTAGTCTAGTTCAGGCCGCGGGAAGGAGGCGCGACGTTAACGTTCAGGGCTTCCCTCAGCCTGCCAGCAAGGGCCGAAATTGCCACTGAGTGCGCCAGGCGAAGAAAAGATTCGATTTCGCGGACGCGGTCAGGATCGAGTGCTTCAATCAGCAACTCAGCGATCTGATCGATCTGGCGCGCATGCAAACGGCCCCTAGCTTTGGCAATACGCTCTTTCACCTCGCCCTCAGAAACTGAACGTCCAGCACGCACGTCGGACAGAACCTCAGAAACCACCGTCTCGGGAGTGCTCTTTGCGGCCAATTCGTATGCTGCACCCGCAGCTAACTTCGCCAATTCGGCGGGATCTTGGCTGCGTGCAAGTTTAGCCAGGTTCATATAGTTCTGCGCTGATTTATCGGAGATACCCATCTCCTCTAGGCAGTAGGCGCCAAAGCGCCCGTGTGGGATCATCGACTTGGCCTCTTCCAAATGCGTACCCACCTGGATGATGGCCGGAATGATGGTGGGCAGAAGCTTCTTGACGCGTTGCGCTATGAGCCGCAATTGCTGTGTTTCGTTGGGAGGGATGTCCGAGTAATCGAAAGCCATAATGACCTCACAGATGAGCTGCGCACTGCGAGATCATCGCAAATGCGCGAACGGAAGCATGACTCAGAAACGACGCCACCGTGGTACAACGCTCAACGGAAAGGCCAAGGACGCGGTTGGCATTCGAGGCTAGACCTCCCCCTTATCTTGCGGAAGACAAGCGCAGGATCGCAACTAGAAAACGCTGACTGGGGTGCTAATTTGTGTGGAGAGGCAGCTAATTCGGCTTAGCTTCACATACGATGTACCCTTGGTACATCCCTTCGGACCCCTCTGCTCGTCTGACAAATACGAAACGGTTTCGCATTTGCTCGACATCTCAGCGCCCAGCGCCCTCAGTGATGCGTGCGAGAGTAACGCAACAAATCCAAAGATGAGCATCGCCAAATATTATGACGTATCGGGGCCACGGCGGCCAATCAGGTAACGAGGCCAACGCTTCCATCCTAACGTTTTGCACGAGACGGCTGCGAAAAAGGCGCCACTTCTTTCTTCTCAACCCATGGAATAAGGTTGATGTCACGCGACTCGATATGGCTTGTAATCACCTCGAGCTTCATGATGAACTCGAACAACGTGTCGAGCTCGTGCGGCTCGCAATAGCGTTCACTGGTTTCGCTGTCGCCGCCGTGCCCGAGGAGATCCGCGCGATCCTCCTTCGTCAACAGCTTCTTTTTCAGCTGCGCGCCGAACAGATGACGCACGGCATGGGCACCCAGCCCCTCTTCGGTGATCTTGGCAGCCGTGAGGATCGGCTTGAACAGCTTGTAGAAACGGTTGCCCAGCGGCGAACGGCTGCTGGGAGAGTACAGGTCCGGGAAGAGCAGCTTGTATCCGAGCGCCTTGATCTTCCCGACGTAGTCGAGGAAGCCCAATCGGATCAGTTCCGGATGGATCGGAATATTGCGTTTCGACTGAGCGTTCTTGATGCGCCGCTGCTCGTTGGCCGCAATGTGGATGTACGGCCTGCAGCCTTCGCGATCGAAGATGATATCGTCCACCATCGCACCGCAAAGCTCCTCGCGCCTCGCGCCCGTATAGTAGATGAGGATCGGAACGAAATAGAGCGCACAGTGGAAGACCTGGGAGCCGCCCTCCTCGCCCCATTTCCCGAGTTCGTCCCAGCTGGCACAGTTGCTGAACGGCGCCGTCAGGAAGATCGCCCTGGCGCGATCGATGGGCAGCTTCGTCCTCTCGTCGCGGGCACGCTTGTTCTTACCGCGGCTTTTCGCGCGCAGTTTCGTGAGGTCGATGCCTTCCAGACTCTTGGAGCCACGCGCGATAGCGTGGTCGCGGATCTGACCAAGGAAGGTTAGATGCCGATTAAGGGTTTCGCCGCCGATACCGCGCTTGGCCTTCTCGACAGAACGCCCTTTTTCGCGAAGTTGCTCGATCGTCAGGCTCTCGTCGCGCACCGATTTGCCGTAGTGCTTGTATATATCAAAACGAAGGAAATCGACGAACTTGCCGACGTGCTCCTGGCGCAGCAGGCCCAGATCCTGGATGCGCTGATCCTGGACCATGAATTTGACGAACAGACCGGCGATGCTCCTGGCCTGCCGCTGCGTTTTCTCATCCCAGTGATTGTCGGCGGCATTTTGCTGGGCCACGCGCTCCGCGAACTGCAGGAAATCAGCCATGGGAATGAATTGCGGGACCGGCGGCGCTTCGTGCCTCGGTGCATCGTCGGTGCGAACAACGATAGGGCTGGCTGCCGGCAAAGTCGGCTTCGGGGGATCGTTTCTCGCGAGCAACAGGCGCTCCACCAGCCCTTCGTCTTCGATCCTCATCCCGCCATAACGGCGCTCGGACTGGGCCAGCGCAAGCCTGATGCCGCGAAAGTAAGTGCCTTGGGCCACGTCCATGTTCATGGCGGTCGGCGCGGCCTGCACGCCTTCGATCATTTGCCGAAGGACGTGGTATTTCGTCGGCACCAGGTTTACCTGGGTAGCCACCCGACGTGTTCTTGGATGATGTTGCCATGCTTGCTGGTGGTACCGATCAGCTATCACGGTCTCAAATCGAGACAATGCTCCACGCTGTCGTCGAGAAGCACGTGGCCAAGCTCGACCTGGTGGCGTTCGCCGCCAAGAACGCGCCTGGTTTCAACGCCGACAAGGCGCGGGCGGACGACAGGCGGGCCTTGTGGACCTACACGCTGCTGGACGCCCAAGGACACGGCGCTGTGGTGCGTCCGGAGGATCGCGAGCGCATGATCGCCGAAGGTCTCTCGGAAGCCGACATCGAGGCCGTGAAGCGCCGCACCTGCATTGGGCATCGATCATCGAAGCTCCTTCCTCCTCAATTGGCTGACAGGTTCTGTCGCTCGGCTGGAGCGCAGAGCAATCCAGGACGGACCCTCACTCCTTCGCAACCTCGAACGCTAGCAGTGCGTTGCCGGCGACGCCGCCCCACTGGCCGTAGCCGGAATTGGTGTAGAGCATTCCGCCGGCGATGATCGGCCCGGGGCCGTCGATCGCGCCGCCATGACCAGGGGCGCCGTTCACCGTCGTATAGTCTCGCGCCGTGTCGTATTCCCACAACAGCTTTCCGTCGGCTGTCGCGTAGGCGCGCAGAAAGCCGCTGACGCCGCCGGAAAACACGACGCCGGGGATCAGGCTCACGGCAGCCGACAGCGCAGGGCTGCATTGGAGGCGATCGCCACAGGCGACAGGAGATACTTCCATCGCAATTTTCCCACTGGCGAGGTCGAGGCCGAACAGGCCGCCGCCTTGGGTGGCATCGAGCCGCCGCGTACCATCGCGCAGGAACCGCACGTCGGAGTTCGCGACAGAGATGCGATCCTGGTCGGCGGCCGAGCCCCACTCGCTGCCGCCGAGCGCACCGCCCTTCCCGATCCGCGTCTGCCACAGGATCTTGCCGCCATCATCAGGATCGAGCGCGTGCACGACGCCGGACTTCTGCGCGATGGCAAGAACGCGCCTGCCGTCACGCAAGGTCACGAGGATCGGCGACTGGCCAAAATCGTGGTCGGGCCCGTGATCTTCAGGACAATTGGTCTTGTCCGCGCCGAAGCACGCGACGATAAAGGCGTCGCTCGGGGTCGCCTGCTGCTTCCAGAGCAGCTTACCGGTCGCAAGCTCGAAGGCGAGGACCGCATCGGCGGTTGCGGCGGGTGGATTCGAATAGGAATTGCTAGTCGCGACGTAGACGGCGTTGCGTTTCGGATCAATCGTCGGTGCCGACCAAACCGCCGCGCCGGACGGGCCGAACAGCTGCGTGCCTCTCGCATTCTTGCCGGTCGGATGCGGCACCTCGGGGATCGTGTAGGCCTGCCACACCGGCTTGCCGGTCACTGCCTCGCGCGCGACCACGCTGCCGCGGAAGGTACAGCATTCGTAACTGGCCTGCGAACCGGCGGCCTCCTCCAGCGAGGAGACCGGGATATAGAGCACGCCGGAATGCAGCGTCGGCGCGCCAGTGATGCGCGCTGCCGGATGCTCCTCGACCTTCGTCTTCCAGATCAGCGCGCCAGTCAGTGCGTTCACCGCATAGGCATTGGCGCGCAGGTCACCGAAGAAGATCGCGAACTGATCGGTGCCGGGAAGCGGCCCGAAGCTGATCGCCGCGCGCACCGCGGCATCGGTCGGCAGCGTCCACCGCGTGCAGCCGCTTCGCGCGTCCAGCGCGTGCACCTTGCGGTCAGTGCCGCCGATAAACAGCAGACCGCCCACGATGGTCGGCGGCGCAAACGACACCGAGGCGCCGGGAAAGGCATAAGCCCATTTCAACCGCAGGCGCGGCACCTCTTCCGCGGTGAGGCCGGCCATTTCGGCCGACTGGAAGCGGCTGTTGGCAGCGTCGACGCCCCAGCCATTCCAGCGCGGACCATCGAGCGGTTGCGGAAAGAAATTGACCTGCTGCGTGCAGCGTCCCTCCGCATCGACTGCATTGTCGCCCACCGCGGCCTTGCCGGTAACGAAGGCTGCAATCGCGCGCCGTTCCGAGTCGCTGCGGTCCTTCGCCATCGCCGCCATGCTGCCGGAAGTCAGCGTTCCCAGCACATGATCGAACGACATCGCCTGCATGGCGCCGTGGCCTGGCACACGGCTCTGGCCATCACCGCCATCGTGACATTGCGCGCAGTGGCTTGCGTAGAGCGCAGCGCCGTCCTGCTGCGCCAGCGCAGGCGCGCAGCACCAGACCAGCATGGCGACGGCGACAACACTCGGTCTCATGGCGTGCTCCAACATCGTCACCGCAATGCGAGACGGCATCATGCAACCAAAAGTATAGCGCGACGGCAATCACTCACGCAACGGACGTTCCGCCCGCATCCGTCATATCCCCCGGGGCAGTGAGGACACGATCGGGCAGTTCATCCAGCCGCCACAGCCCGAGGCTCTTGTCGCGCCAGCCGCCATCGCCCTCCTCGCAACGCTCGTTGATCAGCTCGCGCGGCGCCGGCCAGTCGAACGGCGCCTTCTCCATGTTCAGCGCCCGCCAGTCGCCGTCCTCGCAATCGCGATTGTCGTCCCATTCGGGAAACGTCGTGACCAGCAGGAAACGTGCGCCGCTGGCGCGAAAGTTCGCGACGGCGCGGACGATGTTGTCGAAACTCAAATGCACCAAGCAGTCCCGGCACAGCACCACATCGGCGCGCGGCAGTGCATCGCGCGTGATGTCGGCAACGAGAAACCGGCCTGACAACTCACCGCCAGCCACGCGCTTGCGATTGGCCGCGATCAGCGACGGCACGATGTCGATGCCGGTGTAGTCGAGATGCAGCTTCAGGCGGCCGATCCACCCCGCGTCGCCGCAGGGCGCATCGAGCAGCGAGCGCGCGCCGAGCCGTTGCAGCAGTGCAGGAAGCATCTCGCGGACCGCGACGGTCGCGGGATCCTCCGAGCCGAGGCCCGACACCGAACTGGCCGCACCCCACAGGTTAGTCCGCTCGATCCGCTCGAACCGCGCGGCGAGGCCGGGGCCGACAAAATTCTCGCGGTCGGCGGTGAACCGCTCATGGGCGAGCACGGGTGGGCGCTTGGAGATCATCGTCCGGACCTTAAGACTACGTTGTGAACACTGTGGTCATGCGTTCCATCCGAATCTCATCCCATCCTCAAACCGGTTTCTGCCACTCCATGATGGGAAGTAAGGCACCCGGCGATGAAAGGCATTCCTGTCGGGGTCGCCGCCGCTGGGCTGCGGCTCGACGAAAAGGCGCAACAGGAGCCCCTGATCGAGTAGCGCCGTCATGTAGGTGCTGAGCGGACGATGCCAGTTCAGAATTCGGATGCCGCGCCATGTCACCCAAGTCGACCGCTCCTCCATGTAATGATCGATGTTGAAGCGCAAGGCGCCGTCGCCGTCACGCGTCCAGCCGTCGGGCGGACCCGCGGTGTTGAAGCTGGTCAGATTGGCAATCAGCAGCGTACCGCCCGGCCGCAGCGCTGCCACGATCTTCCCGATCGCTGCACCGAGATGGGGCATGTCGACCAGGCTGAGATAGCTGCCGACCAGATCAAATGGCGCTTCGATCTTCATTGTTTCAGCTCGGCCAAGCCGGTAGTCGCCCTGCGGGTCCAATTTCATGGCACGCGCGAGCAGCGCTTCGGTCGGGTCGATGCCAGTGGTGCGGATGCCGGCGCGCTGCATGATGCGACAGAAGCGCCCCTCCCCGCAGCCAACGTCGAGCGCATTGCGGAAGCCGCGCCCTTCGATCCGCGCTCGCATCGGCGCGTCCAGCACGAAGCGGCGACCATAGTCGCCGTCTTCACCCTGCTCGACGATCCAAGCAGCCGCGGACGCGGTCCAGCCGTCGCTGATATCCTCGTTCATGGATCGACCTTCGGGAATGGACGTTGGCCGCACGCATTTCGGGCGCGGGCTACTGACCACAGATTGGATCAGAGTTCAACATGAGGTAGCATGCGCATCCCATGCGTCCCTATACCAGCCGAGAGATCGCCAAGATCACCGCGGGTGCTGTCGCGGCGATCGTCGCAACAGGCTTCGTGTTCGCGATCGCGATGTCCCTCTTGCTGCCGCAATAAATCAGCTGCTTGCCGGGGCGCCGTGCCGCCGGAGTTTGTGCCACCCAGCCGGTTGCTGTCGCTCGCCAGCATCTTGGCCGTGGAAAGCACTTGGCCAGCGTCGAGGACGACGCTTCAAGCTCGGTGGACGCCGCGCCCACCGTCTTGATCTCGCCGGCTGCGCGCTCAAAGCCGTCGGCAAGGTTGACCATGTCGCGCTTGCGCTGATGGGCGGCTTGCTTCTCAACCTCGATCTGCGCTGCCGTGAGGCGACCTCGATCCGTGGTTTTGAAGATTTGTCTTTGAAGATTTGTCCTGGCCATGTCCTGATCGCGTCCGGCCGGCAGTTTGGGGAGCGATCCGGGCATGGTCAGACGGAACCGGTCAAGGGCGTCTGCCGTTGTCGACCCATGCGGATCAGGGAAGAAAATCGAAACATGTTTCTGCTGGCCACGGTGACGCTGTGCTGTAGCGCCTTGGCCGGGGCTGTTGCGCTGTTCGAACAGGCTCCCTGGCCGGCTCCGGCAAAGCAGCGGGCTGAAACGGTAGCAATAGACGGGGCCACGCCGACGCCGGTTCGGGTGGTCGGGGCGCCGTTCGAGCCCAACCTCAATCCGCGGGAGCGCTAGGCTCACGCCGGCGAGACGTCGGCGCCCTCCTCCGGACGGCGTTTGGCGCGGGCCAACTCCTCAGCGAACGCGATCACCTCCGCCCGTTTGTCGGGCGGCAGCGATAGGAACGCGCGGACGAGCCTCAAGCCCTCGGCTTCGGCTGAATGGTCTGCTTTGGCATCCATTCCCCACTGTCGGGCGGCCGGGAAAAATATGCAATCCCCCACCCAACACCTTCTTGATTCGGCCGGCCAGCTTTGCTGGAATGGCGCCAACAGGGGTGCACCATGAAGTGGATCGCGGAACGCGACGCGCTGATCGCGCAGACAATGGCTTTCGTCCAATCGGTAACCGGCAAAAAGGATGACTTGCATCCACCGGAGATCCCGACGGCGACAGTGGCCGCGTCGGTGCAGATCGCCCCCGTCAACACCATCATGGGGACCGAGCCACTTAAGGCCGCTCCGCCGCAGCCGTTACCTCTCCCGTCGCCCCGGGTGGCGAGCCACGACGTCCGCACCGAAATACAGGCCCGCATCGCCAATTTCCGCAAGCATCAGGAGCGGTTCGAGCGGGAGCGCGAGGAATATTGCGCGGCCACCCTGACCAAATTGCGGGCCGCCATCCGCGAGCCCTCCTCCCGTCCACCGGCTGACAAGTAAAGCCGGATCTCCCGTCGCTGGCCTAAAGCCAGGACCACACTAGCCAGAGATTGGCCGCGCAGGCGCCGAACAGGGCCAGCGTGAGGGGCAGCAGCATGTGCCCGCAAGAGGTTTTCAGGTCCGTCGTCATGACCGAAAACATCCGCTGATTCCGCCAAATGAGTCCCGTGGATTCTTTTTTCCGGGATTCAGGACTCGTTAAGGACTCAGGACCCGGCGGCCCTGATCACGGCCGCGTGATCGACCGGCGAGCGGAACCCCTACCCCGTCAAATTCGTTAATGCGCTTTCCAGGAGCGGGAACAATGCCCTACGCCCTGTTCTGCAACGATGCCCAGATCAGCAAGGCCTATCCTGACGAGTCCGACGTCTGGAGGCTCGCGCAGCGAAGTGGCCTCGTCGTGGACGTAACTGCGGATGACAACCGTCCCGGGCCACGCCGGGTGCTCGACAACGATTACGAGATCAAGCCGTGCCGGGCCGCACAGGGCGAGGACCCGGCCCGGAACAAGGCCGAGGCTGATCGCCAAGCGAGGATGGAGCTTGAGCTGAATTCCTAAAGAGGAATCGAAGCTGGGAAGCCAGAGCTCAGGAAAAGCTTAGGGGGTCGCGGTGGCCAGTGACGCCTGCTCGCCCGCCAGAGCCACGCAGGCCTTCCGGCGATGCAGCCCACGGATCGCGCCGGTGACCTTCAGCACCTTACCGGAGGAGCACGAGGCGTCCTTGACGAAGGCCACCTCGTAGGGTGCCAGCATCAGAGGCTCGGATTTGAGGATTGTTTGGGCAGCGCACGGCAAACTGACGAAGCACGAGAGCACCACAGCCGACACCAAGATACGCATGTCCGTCGTCCCACCAGCCCGGTAATTGTCATATAACGCGTTCCGGCGCGCGAGTTCCGTAAGCTGCAAAAATTATTTTTGCTTTACCCGAGCTCCATGACGCGCGCGAGAAAGCGCCCGCCAGAACGTTTGCCTGCAAATGACGCGCCAGATGGTTGACGCGATGCAAACAAAGGACTTGCGAACGAGGGCTGGGCAAACGAAAGGCCGGCGAGAGCCGGCCTTTGTCAGGTCGTGGGTCGCTGGTGGCGCGTCAGTAGCGCGAGGCTGCCGGACCGCCCCAGCCGAAGCGGTAATTCACGCCGACCTTGACGGTATGCTCGTCCTCCCGGCCGCGGACGCCGACGACGTCAGCCGGACCGGAGGTGATCGTCGTGTTGCCGAAGTTGTAATATTGGTACTCGGCCTTGGCCGACCAGTTCGGCGCGAACATGTATTCGAGGCCAGCGCCAACGGTATAGCCGTCCTTGCTGTTGCCGGTGGCGGTGAAGGGCTGCGGGACGCCGGCGACATTGACGCCAAGACCGCCATTGCGCCAGGCATAACCGCCCTTCGCGTAAAGCAGCGCCGGTCCCCAGGTGTAGCCGATGCGACCGGTCACCGAGCCGAGCTGGTCGGTATTGGAGGTCACCTGCGTGCCCAGCGGGAACGTAGCGCCGCCATTGTTGGTCGGCAGCCAGGAATACTGGGCCTCGACACCCATGACCCAATTGGGCGCGAACTGGTAGTCGAAGCCGCCCTGAACACCGCCGAGGAAGCGCGCGTCGCTCGACTGGAAGCTGCTGTCGCCGGCAAAGGCGCCGCCGACATGGCCACCGATGTAGAAGCCGGTCCAGTTGTAGATCACCTGCGGCGGCGTGTAGGCCGGAGCCTTGGTGTAGGTGCGCGCCTGCATGTCGGCTGCGGCAGCCGGCGCAGCCAGCGCAAGCAGGGCAACCGCGCCCAGCAAAATCCTCTTCATAATTATCCCCGTTCTTTCAATTCGACACTCAGGAAACAACGTGGCGTGAATTGGGTTGCTTCGAGGCGATGCCGGAACGTTGATCGTTCGTTACTGTGACGGAGCGGCAACAGTGCGATTTTGTTCCGTCCGACAGGCGCGTGCCGACGGTTTTTCCGTCGGAAACAAAACCTTCCGTAACGATTAGTCGCAACGCGAAACCACCCCGTTCAAAGCTCCCCGAAATGTGATCCGGCAGCTCCGGCGGGCTTTGTCTATCACCAAGCGATGAAGGTGGGCTTTGCGCTACCGCGTCATCTTTTCAAGTTCCGGAAAGGGTACGTAAACCGCGCCCGCGCACAGCTCGCTGGCGCGATCGACGACGCGGTCCGCCCGGCCGTTGACGAAGATCACGGCGCGCTCCCTCATGGCCTTGTAGCTGCCGTCGGTCTCGCGTGGGGTGAAGTGCAGGCAACTGACGTAGAACTGGCGGCCTCCGACCTCGCGCTGCGCCGGCTCGGCCATGCTGGCGTCACGCACGCCGACGGGATTGTTCAGATAGCTGCGCATCAAGGCCAGCGTGTCGCCACGGAAATTATCCGGGAACGGTTGTGGACCTCCGGCCTGGGTCCCCTCCATCAGGGTTGGACGGTCACCATCGCTGCCGAAACATCCCGTGAGCGCCAGCGGCAGTGCCAGCATCAACGCCAAGCTCACTGCGCGTTCCGCTAGTCGCCGCACCGCTTACGCTCTCCGCTCGATCAGTCTCGGAGACGTTCCAGCCCCAAGGTTGCAATGATGCATGTCTACAGGTGTTTTGCCCGACGAGTCAAACGGATTCGTAAAATCCGCAAATGCGCCACCCCTTAAACCATTGATTTATCTACGACCCGCTACTGTGCATGGGGTTGTTTTCGAGGTTTTGTTTGCGGCCGCCAAATCTGGGACGTTGCTCGCGGGCTTCAGCATGGTCATAGCGGCCCGCCGCCAGCACCTCGAGCTTTCGCGCAAGGCGTGACGAACGGGCCGGGCCTGAATTCCTCACGCGGCGGCCGGCGCAATGCTAGGACGCCGCCGCGCAGGCTCAGTCGTTAGCTGCGCTTCTCCATCGTCGCCGGCTTGGTGACGTCCGGCTGCGTCTTCAGCGACTTCTTCGCTGACAGATGCTTGTGGTGGTGGCGATGCTTGCGCACGGTCTTGTGCTCGTCCGGTGTGACGGCGGCGTTGGCGTTCATCGCCTTCGACTTGGTGTCCACCTTGGCATCGGCCTTGACGTCCGAAGCCTTGACATCCGAAGCCTTGGCGTTGGCCTTGAGGCCGGCATCGGGTTTCGCGGCGGTGGTCGACACCTTGGTCTGGCTCTGGTCTGCCTTGATCACCGGCGTGGTCGTGGTGGTCTCGGCTGCGAAGGCCGGGGCTGCGATCACGGAGGCTGCGAGCAAGGCTGCGGAAATGGTCTTCAACATGGTTGGTCTCCTCCTGGAAGGATCTTGAGGCGGGCGCCCTCTCGCCAACCCTTTGATCGTAGGTTGGAGCCTAGGAGGCTCGCACTGAACCCAATCTGAAGCCCACAGCAGGCTCCCGTTCATCTGGATGACAAGTTTGTCATCCGCCCTAGGCCAGGATGCCGGGAATGTTTTTGCCTGATGGGTGTTCCGGTCTTTGGGCAATCGTGTAGGATCGCCACGTTCCATACCGGAGAACTTATATGCGCAAACTCTCAATGCTTCTTGTGCCGGGACTTGTCGCCGTGTCGTTGGCAGCGGCTCCGGTGCTGACCAGCGCCTATGCCGCCGGCAGCGATGAGCCCTCCTCGCCACCGAAATCCGACACCTCGACCAAGAAGGGCAAGAAGAAGAGCTCCTCGGTCAGCGATCCGAAATTCCTTGCTGCCTATCGCACCGCCTACACCACGATCTATGACAATCACGACTACACCGGCGCGATCGGCCAGCTGAAGTCGCTCAAGCGCGACGACGTCGCCGACGTCGCCAATCTGATCGGCTACTCCTATCGCAAGCTCGGCGACTACCAGTCGTCGAAGGTCTATTACGAGCTCGCGCTGAAGGACGATCCGAACCACGTCCGCACCTGGCAGTATTATGGCCTCTGGCAGCTCGAGCAGGGCAACCGCGAGCAGGCGCAGTATCACCTGAACAAGCTCGCCTCGCTCGCCGGCACCGACAGCTCCGAATATCGCTCGCTCGCCGCCGCGCTCGACAAGCCGACCGGAGCGACCCTCGTCTATTAAGAACATCGCATCTCCGAATGGGACGAACGGGCACAACCTCAGGGTTGTGCCCGTTCTGCGTTCTCGGTTAGCCTCTCGCATCAAACACTCTCCTGGTAAATCGGTGCGCAATGGACAAGTGGCTGCGATCCGCGATCGACTACATCGGCTCCTGGATCGAATTCCAGCACACCACAATCCAGCAGCCGGGCGTCATGGTCGCCTTCGTCCATCGCGGCGAGGTGGTTGCCGAGCATGCGTTCGGCCTCGCCAATCTCGACACCGGCGAGAAGCTCACCCCGCGCCATTGCTTCCGCATCGCCTCGCACTCGAAGAGCTTCACCTCGGCCGGCGTCATGAAGCTGCGCGAGCAGCGCAAGCTCCGGCTCGACGATTCCATCGGCCAACATGTCGCCGGCCTGCATCCGCGCGTCGCCGAAACGACGATTGCGCAAGTGCTCTCGCACAGCGCGGGACTGACGCGCGACGGCGCCGATTCCGGCCAGTTCATCGACAGCCGTCCCTATCTCGACGCGAACGAGCTGCTCGCGGAATTGAAGCGGCCGACCGTAATCGAGCCGGGCACACGCTTCAAATATTCCAATCACGGCTTTGGGCTGATCGGTCTCGTCATCGAGGCCGTGACGAAGGAGCCCTACCCGGTCTGGATCAAGCGCGAGATCATCGAACCTGCGGGCCTGCGCGAGACCGAGCCGGACGCGCCGCTTCCCAAGGGCGCGTCGTTCGCGCGCGGCCACACTCGCAAGCTGCCGTACGGAGAGCGATGCGTGATCCCCGGCGACAATCCCGCGCACGCGATGGCCTCCGCCGCCGGCTTCATCGCGACCGCCGCCGATACCGCCCGCTTCTACGCGCAGCTCGCGCCCAATGCGAAAAAGAGCGTGCTATCGGTCGCAAGCCGCCGCGAGATGACGCGAAACCATTGGCGCGTGCCGCAAAGCTTCGAGGCCTATTACGGCCTCGGCGTCAACGCCGGCAAAACCGACGGCTGGGATTGGTTGGGCCATGGCGGCGGCTTTCAAGGTTACATCTCCAGGACCTGCTCCATCCCCGCTTGCGAGCTCGCGATCAGCATCCTCAGCAACTCCATCGACGGCGCGGCCCCGTTCTGGATGGACGGCGCGATGCAGATCCTGCGCGTCTTCCAGTCCCGTGGTGCACCCGACCGCCGCGTGCGCGACTGGACCGGCCGTTGGTGGACGATCTGGGGCGCGAACGACCTCGTGCCGGTCGGCAACCGCGTGCTGGTCGCCAATCCCCAGTTCAACAACCCGTTCATGGACGCCGCCGAGATCGAGGTCACCGGCCGCGACACCGGCAAGCTCGCCTGGGCCGCCGGCTACTCCAGCCACGGCGAGCCGGTCCGCCGCGTCCGCGACAAGCGCGGCAAGGTCAGTGACGTCTGGATCGCGGGCGCCAATATCAAGCCTGCGGCCGTCGTAGCCCGCGAGATCGCGCGGCGATACAAGCCGCGCAAGCGGCGGGCTACTCCCGAATGAGCGTCTCGACCTCGCTTCGAAGGGCCTGCCGCGAGCCGTCGCGCGAATAGAACATGTGGCCGCCGGGATAGACCACGAACTTGACCCGCTGCGTTGCGAAGGCCGGCAACTGGTCGAGCACCCGCTTCGATCCGAAATAGGGGGTGGCGAGATCGAACAGGCCGTGCGCGACCAGCACGTTCAGCTTCGCATCCGTGGCAAGGATCTGTCGCAGCTCGGAGACTGATTGCGGCGGATTGATGCCGCGGCCGAAATCCCAATGACCCTCGACGGCGCCGTTCAACACCTCGTAGGAGCCATCGGGCCGCCAGTTGAGCTTGTGTGTCAGCAGGTCAACCGCCGCACTCGTCAGCGGCGCCTGCAGCGCATCGCCGGAGGGATCACCGAACCGCGAGCTGCTCGAATCCGGATAGGGATCAAGGCCGCGTACCGAGCCATCGTAGCGCCCCGTCACCTTGCCGTTCTTGCGGTCGAATTCGCGGCGGAATTCGCCGACGTCGAAGCGGCCGGCAAGCCGACGGCTCACCGCCTGGTCGATGCCGGTGAGCTCGGCGACCTTGTCGGCAAGACGATTGGTGGCCTCCTTGTCCGCCTCGCCCTTGACGAGGTCGGCCAGGAATTCGCCGCGCGCGTAAGCCTCGACGTCGGCGAGATCGGCGCGCTTGACCGGGCCTTTCGCCGCGCGCGCCACCGCCACATAGCTCGGCAGCGTCGCGACATATTGCAGGAGGCTGGTGCCGGTGAATTCGCGGAAGTCCAGGAGCGGCGACACCAGGATCAATCCCCTGACGCCGACGCCGTGCTGGAGCTGCAACTGGCGCACCACCTTCG
This sequence comes from Bradyrhizobium sp. BWC-3-1, assembly GCF_032917965.1. Classification (NCBI taxonomy): domain Bacteria; kingdom Pseudomonadati; phylum Pseudomonadota; class Alphaproteobacteria; order Hyphomicrobiales; family Nitrobacteraceae; genus Bradyrhizobium; species Bradyrhizobium sp. BWC-3-1. The sequence continues at coordinate 3,494,727 of NZ_CP136625.1, read as the reverse complement.
GCCCGCGAATGCCGCCATAGCTTTCGCCGGCGACGTATTTCGGCGAGGTCAGCCGCTCGTGCTTCTCGAGCCAGCGGCGGATCACCAACGCGATCGAATTGACGTCGCCGTCGACGGAGTAGAACGACTTGCGCGCGTCTTCGCCGGTCGCGACGAAGCGGCTGTAGCCGGTGCTGACGGGGTCGATGAAGACGAGATCGGTGAAATCGAGCCAGGTCTCCGCGTTCGGCTTCACCTCGGGCGAGGCGGACGGCGACAGCGCTTCGCCATCGAGCGGCAGCCGCCACGGCCCGGCCGCGCCGAACTGGAGCCATGCCGACGACGCACCGGGCCCGCCGTTGAACAGGAACGTCACGGGACGCGTCGCACGGTCTGCGCCGTCGAGCTCATAGGATGTATAGGCGATGTCGGCCACCGGCTCACCCTTGCCGTCGAACACGCGGATCGAACCAGCGGTCGCTGCGAAATTGAGGCTGCGGCCGGGAAGATCGAGTGTCTGCTTCGTGGTCGAATCCGACGGAAGACGGTGCGGCTCGGCGGATGGCGATGCATTCTGCGACGCGCTTTGTGCGCCGCCGCGCCCGCCCTTCTGTCCGGCTGGCGCTGCCGCCTCGGCGCGCGGCTGCGGCGGATCGTCGGCGCGCGCCAATCCTGCGAGCGCGAATGCCGATACCGCCAGCACCAGGGTCGCACGGCGGAGCACCGGCATATTCATATTCATGGTCGTTCTCCCTGCCCGGCGACGACCACCGGTGCGGACCGCAAGGCTAGCGCGGAATTGCGACGGTTTGGGGGATCATGGCTCCGGCGGCGCCTGAAGAGCCCGGTGGGGCACAAATCGACCCGGTTTCATCCTCAAATCGGAATGGGCAGTTGCCGGACTGCTGTGAAGGGTGGTCATCCTCGACAATCGGGGTCGAGATCGTTAGACGAGCCCGGCGGAACTTTCTCGAGCCAGCGGCCCTGCCCGGAAGCCATGACCAAGCCAGCGCGATACGACCGGATCGCCTTCGTCGCCAGCCCCAGCAGCGAGGCGCAAGCCGCCTTCGGCCAGCTCACCAGGGACTTCGGCAATTGCAACCCGAAGGACGCCGACATCGTCGTCGCACTCGGCGGCGACGGGCTCATGCTCCAGACGCTGCATCAGCACATGCATACGGGCAAGCCGATCTACGGCATGCACCGCGGCACCGTCGGCTTCCTGATGAACGAGTACTCGACGGTCGATCTTCGAGCCCGCCTCGAGGCGGCGCAGGAATCCGAAATCCACCCCTTGCTGATGCGCGCGACCGACGCCAACGACCGCGTCCACCTGCATCACGCCATCAACGAGGTCGCCCTGTTCCGGCAGACCTACCAGGCCGCGCGCCTGCGGATCCTGATCGACGAGCGCGAGCGCATGTCCGAGCTGATCGCCGACGGCATCATGGTGGCAACGCCAGCCGGCTCGACCGCCTACAATCTGTCCGCCCAAGGACCGATCCTGCCGATCAACGCCGCGCTGCTGGCGCTGACGCCGATCAGCGCCTTCCGCCCACGACGCTGGCGCGGCGCGCTGCTGCCGAACACGGCTTATGTCGTGATTGAGGTGCTGGAGGGCGACAAGCGCCCCGTGGCGGCGGTCGCCGACCACGACGAGGTGCGCGATGTTCGCCGCGTCGAGGTGCTGTCCGACAAGACCATCTCGATGCGCATGCTGTTCGACCCCGGTCACAGCCTGGAAGAGCGCATTCTGCGCGAACAGTTCGGCTCCTGAGCCGCCCGCCGGACTGCCGATCGCAACCCTTCATTAACCCCCGGCGAGATATGGTTAACGAAAGTTGACCACTTCGGCCCGGGCTCCATGTTCCGCATCGATTTCAACAAGCTGCGTTTCCTCGTCTGCGACGACAATCCGCACATGCGCCGCATCCTGCGCACGCTGCTGCATTCCTTTGGCGCGCGTGAAGTCTACGAGGCCGAGGACGGCGCCACGGCGCTGGAAATGTACAGCCATTACGTGCCCGACATCGTCATCACCGACTGGGCGATGCCGATCTTCGATGGGCTCGAGCTGGCGCAGATGATCCGGCAGCCGGAATCCAAGGGCAATCCCTACGCGCCGATCATCATGCTGACCGGCCATTCCGAGAAGCGCCGCGTCACGGTGGCGCGCGATGCCGGCGTCACCGAATTTCTGGCCAAGCCGATCTCGGCCAAGGGGCTCTACCAGCGCATCCTCAACGTGGTCGCCAGTCCCCGCCCCTTCATCAAGACCAAGACCTATTTCGGCCCGGACCGCCGCCGCAACATCAACTCAGCCTATATGGGCCCCGAGCGCCGCGTCGGCGAAAAGCACGAGGTGCTGCAGCAGCCCTCGCTGCTCGACAAGGCCCGCTCCTCCATCTAGCGCAACGTCTCTCACGATCGAGGCCGATATCATGGCGAAGAACAGCGCAAGAGACATCGAGATCACGGCCTTCGCCACGCATCAAATCATCACGCAGCCCAACCCGCTGCGGTCGGTCCTGCGCCGCGTCGAAGACAAAGACATGGACGATCCGATCGGCCGCGCCGAACAGGCGCTCGCGGGCCTTGCTGGCGAGTTCAAGGACTGGATGGCGACCGAGATCAACCGGCTGTCGGCCGCCTACGTCGCCATCCGGCACGACGGCTTCAGCAAGGACAGGCGCGACGAGTTGTTTCGCGCCGCGCATGACATCAAGGGCGATGCCGCGACTTTCGGCTATCCGGCGGCGGCGGGCGTAGCCGAGAGCCTGTGCCGCGTCATCGAACACGCGCCCGATCTCGAAAAGGTACCGGCCGAGCTGTTCACGCACCACATCAACGCCATCCTTGCCATCGTGCACGAGAACACCAAGCTCGACAGCATCAGCGTCTCCGCCGAACTCAGCCGGCGCCTGCGCAAGGTCGCCGACGACTATCTCGCCGACGCCAACCGCGATCGCCCCGAGCATCTCGAGGTGATCCTGGCACCGAGCATCGCGCCGGCGGGGTAGCTTCGCCGTTCGCGAGGTGTTGTAGGGTGGGCAAAGCGAAGCGTTGCCCACCAATCGACATGAATTGTGCGGAGAGACGGTGGGCACGGCGCAATGCGCCTTTGCCCCGCCCTACAGCGTCTCGTTACGCAGCAATCAGATCGTCATACACCGGATCAACCGTCTCCTCCGCGACCAGCTCGTCGCAGAACAGCCTTGCCTCTTCGCGCGCAGATTCGGTGGCGAAGCGGCGCAGCAGGACCATCAGCGGCTCGGTCGCGCCGCGGTCGGTCTCGCAATGAGTGAGTACGCGCTCGACCATGCGGCGGCGCAGCCTCGCTGCATTGTCGTCGCTGTCGACGAAGCCCTGCTCGTGGCAGGCATCGAGCGCGACCTGGAAGGCTGCAAACGTCGCCTCGGGAAGCCCGGCGCGGCGGAGCAGCGCGTGCAGGCTGTTGCCGCCGCGATCGTGCAGCAGCGCGGACACGCGCGCCAGCGGCAGCTCGGCGAGCTCAGCCAGCGCCGCATCGAACAGGTCGAGATTGCTCGACAGCAGCGCGCGCAGAATGAGACCCGCGGTGAGCTGGCCGGTGATGCGCAGGTGCCGAACAAGCCCTTCCATGTCTTCGCCGCGGGAGCGCGCCGCAATGTTCATGGTGGAGCGGTCGCGCGCCTCGGTCGCGATGCGCTCGGCGCGGTCGGCACTCAGCCAGTTCCGGGCCACGACGAATTGAGCCAGCGTCTCTGAGAGTTTGGCCACCAGCGCGGCGCGCGTGGCAGACGGCAGATCCTCCAGCACCAGCATCGCCTCGCGGATCGCGGCAAGATGGCCGTGACGCTCGACGATGCGATCCCAGGAGAACGGCGCAAGCTCTGCATGAGGATTTTCGATCAGCTCGAGCGCTGCCGCCGCGCAGCCGACTTCGGCAATGGCGGCGCAGACCGATACCGGCAGCGCGATGCGGCGCGCGACCGCGCACTGCACCTCGTCGTTGCCGGTCGCGACGATGTCGACGAGATCGGCGTCGATCAGCAGCGGAGAATGTTCGAGCACGGGCAGCGCGACGGTCGGCTGGTCCGCCGACAGCGCCCGCACGATCGACGCCGGCGCTTCGGTACTGCGCGCGAACGCCTCGGCCATCGCCTGCCGCACCAGCGGCGAGGGATCGTCGAGCAGCATCAGAAGCGCGCCTTCAGCGGCAATACGGTCGTCATGGGAAAGGTCTGAGATCAACCAGGCCCGGGCCAGTGCCCGCGTCGCCTCGGCCCGCTCGCCGGCGGGCGCCGTCCTGATCCAATTGATGAACTGCCGAACGATCATGGTGCTTCCGGCTTACGCAACGAAGACGAAGCGGTGACGGCTTGTCACCTGCAACACAAAATAAACCACGACGCTTAACAAAGCGTTCACCATAACTGGCTGGTTTTATTGACGTTTTGTTAAGGGAACAAAGGCGGCCGGTTCACGTCTGGCCCTGCGCAGCAGCGTTCACGCTGCGACGTGTCCGAGATACGGGAGTGCGTATTAGCTTGAGAACGTGCCGCTGCGATCGCTGAAGAGATCAAGCGGCTGGGGCGGCCGGAGGTCGGGCGTTGCCGATGGGACCGAGGTCGCGGGTGCGACCGAGGTGAGCGAGGCATTGTTGCCCCACAATTTCTGCACGGTCGTCGAGACCGGCTGGGTGGTGTCGCCGGGCTGATAGATCGAGCGAAACACCGGCGTGATTGGCGCATTGTCCGCGATCGTCGTTGGCGCTGTCGCGCTGACCGGCATCACCGCGCGTGTGTTCGGAAAGGTCTGGAGATACGCGGCATTGTCGATCAGCGGCGCGGCAGGCTGTACGCCGTTGGCGCTCGCGACCTGCGTGGTCGACGGCGTGCCGCCATACATCGCCATCGCGCTGCGGGTGGTTTTCGAATTTGCCGCGCCGGCGTAGCGTGCATCCAGCACGGAATAGACCTCGGAGATGCTGCGCGCGCGGCCGTCCTTGGCGTAGAAGATCGAGCGATTGGCGGACGCCGCGTTAGGAAACAACCGCGCGCCAACCGCTTGCGGATTGTCCTCGGCATTGGCGATCAGTTTCGCGGCGCCGCCGACGCCCATGAAATGCGCCATGTAGAGTTCGCTGTCGGACGGCCTGCGGCCGAGCAGGCCGGTGAGCTTGAAGCTGTTCGACTGCGTCAGCGCAGCCGCCATGCTGGAGGCGGCCTCCGGATCGTCGCGCAGCTTCATGATCGACCGCTTCATCGCGGGATCATCGACGGTGTAGGTGCCCGACGACGTCCTGGTGATGGCGTCCGAATAGTTGCCATAGCCGAGCTGGGTGCCCGCTTCCTTCACCGTGCCAAGCCAGGTCTGGTCGATGAACTGGTAGAGCCCGTGCGCGGATGACGTAGTCGCCCCCGCCGTGGGATCGAAATCCGATTCCATCTTGGCGGTGGTCAGCATGTACTGGAAGCTGACGCCACCTACGTTCGAGGCCTGCTTGATCGCACTGGCGACGCGTGCCCGCGACGGATCAAGGACCGCCGCCTGTGAGACACTGGAATTGTCGACCGACATGATGAAGTGCCCGCCCGCATGGCGTTGAGGCGCGCCGGCAATTCGACGCCCTGTCGTCTCACTGTGGGACAGATATGGTTAATGCGGGGTAAATTCGGGCCGCCAGCGCCGCCCTCCGCATGACGGCAGGACTACTTCTTGTACACCGCGTCCGGATCGAACAGCCTGTCCGCATCGACAAAGACGAGCCTGGCGCCGCCGTCTTCGGCCTCGACCTTGCGGTAGAAGCAGGACCGGCGGCCGGTGTGACACGCAGCGCCGATCTGCTCGACGCGCAGCCAGACCGCATCCTGATCGCAATCGGTGCGGATCTCGAGCACGCGCTGGGTCTGACCTGAGGTCTCACCTTTTCGCCACAAGGCATTGCGCGAGCGGCTGAAGTACCAGGCTTCGCCGGTCGCGATGGTCTTGCGCAGCGCCTCGTCATTCATGTGCGCGACCATCAGCACGTCGCCGGTGGCAAATTCGGTCGCGACGACCGTGACGAGCCCGGCCGCATCGAATCTCGGAAGGAAGGCGAGACCTTCCTCGGTTTCATGGGAGTGAGCGGACACAACGCCCTCGCCGGTCTATTCGCGAGGTCAGCGCTGCAGGCCTCGCACCAGGGACAGAAAACGAGCCTGTTCCGCCGGATTGTCGCGGAACATGCCGGTGAAGCGGCTGGTGAAGGTGGAGGCACCATGCTTGGCGACGCCGCGCACCGACATGCAGGTATGCTCGGCCTCGATCAGCACGGCAACGCCGCGCGGCTTGAGGATCTCGTCGATCGCCGCCGCGATCTGCGCGGTCATGTGCTCCTGGGTCTGGAGGCGGCGGGCGAAGATGTCGGTGAGGCGCGCAAGCTTCGACAGGCCGACCACGCGTTCCACCGGCGTATAGGCGATGTGCGCCTTGCCGTAGAACGGCATCATGTGATGCTCGCATTGCGAGGTGAACTCGATGTCACGCACAAGGACGAAGTCGTCATAGCCGGCGGTCTCGCCGAAGGTGCGATCGAGCACCTCGGCCGGACACTGGTGGTAGCCCTGATAGAGTTCGTCGAAAGCCTCGACCACGCGGCGCGGCGTGTCGAGCAGTCCCTCGCGGTTGGTATTCTCGCCGATATAGGCGAGCAGTGTCTTCACCGCCTGCTCGGCCTCGGCGCGCGCCGGGCGCGGCTGGTCGGCGCGGACGGCGGCGGCGAGGAATTCGGAAGGATCAAGCTCCGCCGGACGGCTCTCGGGCTGCCGATCGGAGGGCTTGTTGGGGCGGATGGATTTGATGGTAGCGTCCATGTCGACTCCGTTCGACGGCCTTGCGGCCGGAGTGTCACCGGCAGACGGGGCGGCGAACCGCCGGACGCCTGAGAGAACAGTTTCGGCGAAAAGTCTGCAAGCCGTAACGCCGGCAGCAGGGTTCTGGATCACACCACTGCTGCAGCGCTGGACTGTTTTTCGCCAGTTCCGACCCTATATAAGGCTGTGGACGGCGCACGCCAAGGCCGGTCCTGCTGGACTCCATCACATGCTGAACGACATTTATAACAAGCGGATCATCGAACTGGCCGGGAATATTCCGCGGCTCGGGCGGTTGCCGGATCCCGATGCCACTGCCACCGCCCATTCCAAGCTGTGCGGGTCGACGGTCAAGGTCGACCTCAAGATGGAGGGCGAGAAGGTCACTGACTTCGCCCATGACGTGAAGGCCTGCGCGCTGGGACAAGCTTCTTCCTCCATCATGGCAAGTCAGATCGTCGGATCGACTGCGAGCGAACTCCGTGAGTTACGCGAAACTGTTCGCAAGATGCTGAAGGAGAACGGCGCGCCTCCTGAAGGCAAATGGGAAGAGATCAAGTTCCTCGAGCCGGTCCGCGACTACAAGGCGCGCCACGCCTCGACGCTCCTGACCTTCGATGCCGTGGTCGATGCCATCGGCCAGATCGAGGCGAGGCGAAGCAGCCGGCTGCGGCGCAAGGCTGATTCCGGAGGCTGATCCGGGCTCGTCGCTCGACCCGGAAATAGATCAGAGATTCGAGGCTACTTCTGCGACGCCGCAACCGGCGTGGCCACGCCGCCCGTGGGCACTAGGGCTTCCGCCGTCTTGGTCGACTTCGCAGGCTGTTCCGGTTCCGCACCGAACCTCGCCTGGGTCTTCGGTGCAAGCTCCGCCATTGCCGGCGCGGAGATGTCGACATGCGGCAGCACGTCGGCCACGAGATCCGTCGTCACGAGATTGGTCAGCTTGAGCTCGCCTGCATCGAGCTGATGCAGATCTTCCCAGGGCGGGACGCTGAGCGCGAGCGACAGCAGATCGCCGGCACCGCCCATGTCGAACGTGTATTTGGCAAGCCGGCCGATGTCGCGCTCCACGATCATCAGGTCCTGCGCGCTGTAGCTCGCCGCCTTGGCATCGTCGGCGCGATCGCCCATCCAGATCTGGTGAACCCGGACATGGGCCGCTTCCGGCACGTAGCGCTTCTTGCCCGCCAACAGCAGGAACACGCACATGGATTCGCAATAGGCCTCCGGCGCGACTGCCGGACGGGCCGACTGCCCGCCGCGGTTCTGAACGCTAACGCCGACCGTGGTCAGAAGTCCGAGATTGCGGAAGCGCCGGCCGAGCGTGATCGCGTCGTTGACGGAACCGCCGCTGGAATCCAGCACCACGGTGGCGCCGCCGAGCTGGCGCCCGCGGGAAAACTCTTCGAAGTCCCGGGGCGTATCGGCGGTGATGATGCCGACTGCACTGACCCAACCGCGGCAATTCGGTTCGCAGGCGACCCAATTGAACTTCATCGGCAGCTTGCGCTCTTCGAGGGCAGCACCGGCCCGGGCAGACGACCCGAGCATCGCGACGGCGCCAGCCAGCACGACTCCACAAGCGGCGATTCCTACCAGCAACCAGCCGCGAAGATTGAGCGCCTTCAGAAGTTTCAAACTGGTCCCTTCCCCAAGTCCCAAGCCTTAGCCCAAGCCTTACGGCGAGCCGACTCAGCCAAGCCCCGTTCCGACATTCCAATGAGTCTCACATGGACGTCACAAAAATGGTATCCGGGGGAATACAGCTCGTCCATAGGCATTTGCTGCACTGCTCCCAAAAAGCACGCAAAATATGACGTACAAACAACAGCTTACAGTTCCCTGCACCGGAACCGCGCAAAACCTCGCCCACGATCTCAGCAAAGCGCCCATGAAGCAATCAGCCTGCGAGCACTGTTCCAATCCCGTCGCGGGCGCGCTCCGGCTTCCACGCAGATTCGCCCGCGCGCTGATCTGGCTCTACCGCCACACGCTCTCGCCGCTGGTTGGCTACAATTGCCGGCACCTGCCGACCTGCTCCACCTATGGCGACGAGGCAATCGAACGGTTCGGGCTGTGGGCCGGCGGCTGGATGACGCTCGCGCGCCTGCTCCGTTGCAACCCTTTCGGCACCTCGGGCATCGACAACGTGCCCCTCACCGCACCACAGGGCGCGCGCTGGTACTTGCCCTGGCGCTACGGCCGCTGGCGCGGCGTCAACGCATCCTGAGCATGATGCGGCGCCTCAGGTGTCGCTACCTTGAGTGGAACCGAAACTCTCTCCTCGCGTTGCTGTGATGCTCCCGCGGGAGGAAACAACAATGCGCTGGAAAATCAGCCCTCATTTTCACGTCAGACTTGGACCGGATTCCCGGGGCGGTTCGCGAGGCCACGATCCCAGAACCCTCGACATGCTCGCCATCATCGCCCTGCTGCTGCTCGTGGTCGGCTCCGGCTGGTATCTGGAGACGAGTCTTGCCACGCCGCCTAGCACAACGGCGTTCATCGTGCCGAGCCAGAGCGTGCACTGGTAATTAGCGGGACCAGAAAAAGCGTCCGGGTGGCGGCGGGACCGGCTCAGGCGGACGTGGCCGCTTCGGACGCAGCGGTTTCGGCGACGGCTCGGCGGACGAGGTGGTCTCCGCCCCCGGCGCCGTCTCGCTTCCCGGCACCTTCACCGCCAGCAGCAAGTTCGACTCGTGCATCCGCCAGCGGTAGCCGACGCCGAAATCGATCGGCTGGGCGCGCGTGAACAGCGCGGCGTAGCGTTCCTGGTAGCGGCCGGGAAATTCGCCGATCGGTCCGAGATAGCGGCCGAATGGGAAGAACCGCCATTGCCGCGAATTGTAGCTCGAAAGCGGAATGCCGGAATCGTCCTGGACGATGGTCGCGCTGTTGGCGAGCAACCAGTCGCGCGCCACGGTGAAATTGCCGGAGTGCAGCAGATAGGACGCACTCTTGATCAGGCTGTTGCCGGGTCCGAGCGTCTCGCAGAACTTCAGGAATCCTGCCGCGCGTGCACCTGAATTGGAGAGATCGGTCGAGAAATAATACAGCGTGCGCGCCTCGCCGTCGGGGCCCGCAAAGGTGATGCGGGCGCCGCGCGTCGCGTTCGGTCCTGGATTGTCGTTGCCGACATGCACGCCGCCCCTGTCGTCGAGTGCGACCATCTCGACATTGCGGATGATCTTGCCGGAGCGGACGAGGAAGACGTAGAGGATCGGCAAGGTGCCGTTGACCTGGTTGGTGTGCAGGTCGACCTTCATTTGCTTGGTGATGAAGAAGGAAAAACTCAGGATCGAGCCGAGCGAGCGCTCGACATTATAGAGCGCGGCGCCGACCGAACTGCGCGGCAATCGCGTCAGGTCAGCCACTGCACCGACCGGCTCCAGCGCGCCAAGCACGTAAGTGCTGGCCTTGGGATAGAAGGCGTTGGCGTAGAGGAAGTCGGGGCCGCTGAACCAATAAAACATGGTCGGCTTGGTCGCCGCCAAATTGACGTCGGCCCAGTTGCGGATCTTCGCGAGCTGGCGCTCCTCGAGCTGGGCGAAGGCACTGTCGAAGAATCTCGCGTGGCGTTGCCAACCCGAGTCCTTTGTGAGCGGCACCAGCGGCGAATCCGCCGAAGGCTGCATGCCCGCGAGGAAGCGCGCGGTGTCGTCGAAGGTTGCCTCGGCAGCACGTGCGGACGAGACGGCCCCAGCCAGCAAGGCGAGAGCCACGGCCGCAATTCTCATGGGTCGAAACATGTCTATTCGCGATTGTGTGACGTGCCAGCGGCGACCGGCCGCCTGCGGAAAACAGCATAAATCAACAGGCCCGAGACCATGACGAGCATCCCCGATAGCGATTGCACCGGCCGCTCAGTCAATAAATAGTACATCATGAACGCGGTCACGAGCAGGAACACGAGCGGCGTGAACGGGTATCCCCAGGCACGATAGGGCCGCGGCAAATCGGGATCCGTGATGCGCAGCTTGATCACGCCGGCGACCGTGAAGAACGAGCAGAACAGCAGCGCGAACTGGATGAAGTCGAGCACGGCCTCGAAGCTGCGCGTGAACAGCAGCAAATTGGCGACGGCGAGCTGAAACAGGATGGCATAGGCCGGCGCGCCGCGCACCGATCTCCGCGAGAACACGCGCAGCGCCGGAATATCCTCCCCCATCGTCATCATCACGCGCGGGCCGATCCACATCATCGCGCTGATCGAGGAGATCAGGCCGAAACAGATCATCGCGCCGACGATCCGGCCGCCGAGATTGCCGAAGATCGCGCTGCCGGCAACGCTGGCGACGTCGAGCTGTCCCGCGAGCGCGCCGACCGGCGTGGAATGCAGAAACACCGCATTCAGCGCGACGTACAGCACGAGCACGATCAGCGTGCCCGCGAGCAGCGCACGCGGCAGGTCCCGCTGCGGCATGTTCATCTCGCCGATGATGTAGGTCGCGGCATTCCAGCCCGAGAACGAATACATCACGAATACGAGCCCGATCGCGAAAGGCGCGCTGACGATATGCACGAGATCACCCGCCTGCGGCGTGAAGGCGATCGGCTGCGGCGCGCCGACGATGAAGCCGGCGACCAGGAAGGCAACGATCAGCACGACCTTCAGGATGGTCGAGATCAACTGGAACGTCGAGGAATGCCTGACCCCGGTCAGTTGCACGAGCGAGACCAGCCACACCACGGCGATGGCAAGCGGGATCGGCGGCACATCGGGGACCACCGATTTGGCGTATTCGCCGAAGGCCATCGCGGCGAGCGCGACGGGTGCTGCAAAGCCAACCGTCGCCGACACCCAGCCGGCGAGAAAGCCGAAGGCGGGATGATAGGCTCGGCCGAGGAAATTGTATTCGCCGCTCGAGCGCGGAAACATCGCGCCGAGCTCGCTGTAGGAGAACACCCCGCACAGCGCGACGATGCCGCCGACCGTCCAAAGCAAGAGGATCGAGAAGCCCGAGGGAATGTCCTTGACCTGGAAGCCGAGGCTGGTGAAGACGCCGACCCCGATCATGTCGGCCACGACGATGGCGGTTGCGACCAGAACGGAGACCCCCGACCCGCTTCCGGTCAGCCGGCCGGTCCAGGGTGCAGTACCCGCATCTGATGCCGTCATCGCCGTCCTCAACCTCAGGCGTCACGCCTCGTGGGAAGCATCGTGCAGCTCGGTCCAGTCAATTCAAGCAGGGTTAACAAGGGTTAAATGAGGCGGGGCCAAATCGGTACTGCAGCACCATCAATGCACGAACGGGCAATAAAGCGTCGTAAACACCGGGACATCCCGTCTCCCTCCCCCACAATCACGACACGATTGCGTGGTCCCTTTGAGCGTTCCGGATGTGGGGAAGTTTCTCCGGACACTTAACGTCGCCTAAACGCCCATCGGCTCAATTGCCTTAATGATTGCCGATGGACTTGTGGTCATGACTTGGGGTCATGGGTGAATGGTCGGGGCCGTTCCGAAACCGAGAGCTGACATCCGCGCCGACCGGACCACGTCCGGCGCACGCGGTCGTGCGCTTCGGACCGCTCTGATCTCAGCCTTGGTGCCGTTGTCGCTGACGCTGGTTCAATGCGGCAAGGCACCCAATCCGGCAGCACTCGCGGCGAACTCGCAGGCCAATGCCCAAGGCAACGTCCAAGCCAACGTCCAGGTCGTTGCGAAGACAAACCAGCAAGTCGCAAGCAACGACACGTTCGAGGATCGATTCCCGGCCCCCCAGTTCAGGGAGCGCTTCCCATCCGCGAGCGAGGGTTTTCTGCAACGGCAGATGTCGGACTTCTCACCCAAGCGCGCCGTGCAGCCGCAGCCGGAGCAGGCGCCTTACAAGGTTGCTTCGCTCGCGCCGCAGGCCCCCTACCAGCGTCCGCCACGCGAGGACCTGACGACGCTCGTCAGCATGAAATCGTCAGCCTTCCCCTATTTCGGCAACAACCCTGCCTCCGACGCGCCATTCCTCAACATCTCCAAGGGCGACCGCCGCGGCCACCGCAGCTATTCCGGGCGCGTGTTCTGGCAGGACGAGACTTACAACGATAACCGCGTCCTGATGCACGTGCCCGAACATTTCGACGTGCGGAAGCCAGGCGTGATCGTGGTGTTCTTCCACGGCAATGGCGCGACGCTGGAGCGCGACGTGCGCGACCGCCAGCTGGTGCCGCAACAGATCACTGATTCCGGCGCCAACGCCATCCTGCTCGCACCGCAGATGGCAGTCGATGCCGCCGATTCCAGCGCAGGAAAATTCTGGCAGGCTGGCGGCCTCAAGCGCTTCATCGACGAGTCGGCGAACCATCTCGCCCGCCTCACCGGCGATCCCAACAGCGCCCGCGCCTTCGCCAACATGCCGATCGTGATCGTCGGCTACAGCGGCGGCTTCCTGCCGACGGCCTGGAGCCTCGAGGTTGGTGGCATCGGTGACCGTGTCCGCGGCGTCGTGTTGCTCGACGCCGTCTATGGCGAGATGGACAAGTTCGCCTCATGGATCGAGAGCCACCGCTCCGGCTTCTTCGTCAGCTCCTACACCCGCTACACCGCACGGCGCGACCGCGAACTGATGAGCACGCTGCGGCAGAAAGGCATAACCGTCTCCGAAGACATGGACGGCCCCTTGCGTCCGGGCAGCGTGGTGTTCGTCGAAACCGGGGACGGCATCACGCATCGTGACTATGTGACGCGAGCGTGGACGCGGGACCCGCTCAAGGACGTCCTCGTGAAGATGTCGGCGACGCCATCACTCGCGCTCACGCGCGTGGCCTCCACCAATCCATCCCCGTCGAGCCGGTAAGCCCGCGATATTGCGCCGTCGGTATTTTGGCTAGGTGGGCCTGTAACTGTCGCAGGCCCTGATCTGCCTCAGGTCTTTGGCAGCTTCGGAATGCTTTCGGCAAAGCCGTTGAAGCAGGCCAGCCGCTCGTCCTCTTCCTTGAAGAAACGGCAATCGGCGTAGCCCTTGGCCTTGGCCGGCTTCGGCTTTGGCGTCGGCGGGATCACGGCGTCGTAGCAATTGAGCCGGTCCTTGGTGCCGTCATCGAGGTCCAGGCAAGCCTGCAGCCGCGCCGCGATGGATTGTGGCTTGCCCTTCGGCGCGGCAGCCGGCTTGGCCGCAGCCTCCTTGGTGCCCGCCTTGGTCCCTTTGGGCTTGACCTGCACCAACGGCTTGTCTCCGATCATTGGTGGCTTGTCGGCTTGCGCGAAAGCGGAAGCTGAATAGAGCACCGCGGCAACCGCCAGAATCATCCTCATCTCAGTCAACCCTCTTTGGTCCCCATGACCGGCCTTCTAGCCTCCCGGCGCGCGGTTTGCCAAGCACCTTGCGCACACAGGCACGCTTCCGTTCAGGCCGGGGCGGCTGTTGCCGGCCGGGGCCGGGTCAGGACGACCAGGATCAGCGCCACCACCACGAAACCGACTGCGACGAAGCCGAGCGTATGCAGGAGCTCGCGGGCGAACAGCAGTCCGCCGACGGCAGAGCCGACCGCCTGGCCGATATAAAGGACGGAGGTGTTGAGTGCGACGGTCGCCGATGCCAGCGACGGTGCGGCCGAGACCAGCCGCACCTGCTGCATCGAATTGGTCGAGGCAAAACCGAGGCCCCAGATCGCGACCGCACCCGCCATCAACGCGAGCGTGCCGGCGCCGAGTGCCCAGCCCGTGATTCCTGCAAGCAGCAGGCAGGTGAACAGCAGCGAGGTGCGATAGGGTCCCGAGGTGTCGACGATGCGGGTCGCGATGACAACGCCGAGGAAGCCGCAGACGCCATAGAGAGCGAACACCAGGCCGATCGCATCGGGCCCTGCGCCGGTCAGCTTGTTGAGCAGCGGCCCCATGAAGGTGAACACCACGAACTGCCCGGACATCTGCAACATCGTGATCGCAAGCAGAAGCCGGATCGTTCTGTTGCGACCGACCGCGCTCCAGGTCTTCAGATCCACCGGCGTCCCCTTCAAGCCCCCCGGCAGCCGCATCAGCAACAGCAGGAAGCTGACGCAACCGAGCGCGCCGATTCCGCCATAGGCCGCGCGCCAGCCATAGCGGCTGGCGATGAAGGTGATCAGCGGCAGGCCGACGGCGGCAGCGAGCGACCAGCCGAGAAAGATGTAGGCAATCGTGCTGCCGCGACGCTCCACCGGCACGATCAACGCCGCCGTACCGGCGGCCTGCGGCGTGTAAAGCGCGCCGACCGCGAGCATCACCAGGCGGATGACGAGGAGGCTCGCATAGTCGGGCGCAAAGGCCGAGGCCAGATTGCCAAAAGCGAGCACCGCCAGCGTCGTGGTGAGTAACGCCCGGCGCTCGATCCGGCTGGTGAGCCAGGCCGTCAGCGGCGAGCCGATGCAGAGGATGACAGCCCCGAAGGTGATCAGGAGCGCAGCCGCATGGATGCTGACGTCGAGCCCCGTCGCCAATTCCGGCAGCATGCCCGCCGGCGCCAGTACTGAGCAGCCGGTGACGAGATTGCCGAGCATCAGGGCGGTTGGCGCGAAACGGCCGGCGCGTGCATTTTCTATGCAAACGCATGTAGAGCCGCCTTGCGACCAGTTAAAGGGCGTTGCCCGGAATAGTTCGTGCAGCGCCTCCGCTTTTGCGCGCCGGTTTCTTGGAAATGCCGGATTGCGCAGGCCGACTCGCCTGATATATCGCTCGTTCCCGCTTACCTGCGCTCGTTCGCAGGAGTGAGCCTCAGGAGACATGCCATGACCGACCAGCCCAAGGACCCATCCAAGGACCAATCCAAGTCCGAGCAGCCCAAATCCGAATCCGGCTTCCAGTACAGCCTCAGCAATTTGAGACCCGTGACCCCACCGGAAAAAATTACGCTCACCTTTCCGGACGGCGCCCGGCGCGAATACGCCAAGAGCATCACCGGCCTCGAACTCGCCAAGGGCATTTCGCCGTCGCTGGCCAAGCGTACGGTCGCGATGGCGCTCGACGGCGTGGTCTCCGACCTCGACGATCCCATCGAAGCCGATGCCAGGATCGAGCTGATCAACCGGGACGATCCGCGCGCGCTCGAGCTGATCCGCCATGACTGCGCCCACGTGCTGGCCGAAGCCGTGCAGACGCTGTGGCCGGGCACACAGGTCACCATCGGCCCCGTGATCGAGAACGGCTTCTATTACGATTTCTTCCGCAACGAGCCGTTCACGCCGGAGGACTTTGCCGCGATCGAGAAAAAGATGCGCGAGCTCATCGCGCGCGACAAACCTTTCACGAAAGAGGTTTGGGATCGCGAAAAGACCAAACAGGTGTTCCGCGACAAGGGCGAAGCGTTCAAGGTCGAGCTGGTCGACGCCATTCCCGGCAACGAGCCGATCAAGATCTATTACCAGGGCGACTGGTTCGATCTCTGCCGCGGCCCGCACATGACATCGACCGGTAAGGTCGGCAACGCCTTCAAGCTGATGAAGGTGGCCGGCGCCTATTGGCGGGGCGACAGCAACAACCCGATGCTGACCCGCATCTACGGCACGGCATTCGCCAAGCAGGAGGACCTCGACGCTTATCTGAAGCAGATCGAGGAAGCGGAAAAGCGCGACCATCGCAAGCTCGGGCGCGAGCTCGACCTCTTCCATTTCCAGGAGGAAGGCCCGGGCGTCGTGTTCTGGCACGCCAAGGGCTGGACCATCTTCCAGCAGCTGATCGCCTATATGCGGCGGCGCCTGGCCGGCGACTACAGCGAGGTCAACGCCCCGCAGATCCTCGACAAGTCGCTGTGGGAGACCTCCGGCCATTGGGGCTGGTACCGCGAGAACATGTTCGCGGCGCAGTCGGCCGGCGAGGAGGCCGAAGACAAGCGCTGGTTCGCGCTGAAGCCGATGAACTGCCCAGGCCACGTGCAGATCTTCAAGCATGGCCTGAAGAGCTACCGCGACCTGCCGCTGCGGCTCGCCGAGTTCGGCGTGGTGCACCGCTACGAGCCGTCCGGCGCGATGCACGGATTGATGCGCGTGCGCGGCTTCACCCAGGATGACGCGCACATCTTCTGCATGGAGGATCAGCTCGCCGACGAGTGCCTGAAGATCAACGAGCTGATCCTGTCGACCTATGCCGATTTCGGCTTCACCGGCGATCTCACTGTGAAGCTGTCGACCCGGCCGGAGAAACGCGTCGGCACCGACGCGATGTGGGATCACGCCGAGCGCGTGATGGCGACGGTGCTGCGCGAGATCCAGTCGCAGAACAATCACATCAAGACCGAGATCAATCCGGGCGAAGGCGCCTTCTACGGACCGAAGTTCGAATATGTGCTGCGCGACGCCATTGGCCGCGACTGGCAGTGCGGCACCACGCAGGTCGACTTCAACCTACCGGAACGGTTCGGTGCGTTCTACATCGACCACGACAGCGGCAAGAAGCCGCCGGTCATGGTGCACCGCGCGATCTGCGGTTCGATGGAGCGCTTCATCGGCATCCTGATCGAGCACTATGCCGGCAACTTCCCGCTCTGGCTGTCGCCGGTGCAGGTGGTGGTCACCACCATCACGTCGGAAGCCGACGAGTATGCCAAGCAGGTGCTGGAGCAGGTCCGGCGTGCGGGACTTCGAGCCGAGATCGACCTGCGCAACGAAAAGATCAACTACAAGGTCCGCGAGCATTCGCTCGCCAAGATTCCGGCACTGCTCGTGGTCGGCAAGAAAGAGGCGGAGACGCAGTCGGTCTCGATCCGCCGGCTCGGCAGCGACGGGCAGCAAGTGACGACGACGGTGGAAGCCATCGCCGCCCTCGTCGACGAAGCGACCCCGCCGGATGTGAAGCGAGCGCGCAGCGCGGCCTGACATCTGAAATCGGTCTAAACTCGCTTTCGGTTGCGGGCGTGCATTCCTATGTGGGGACTGCACGCCCGACGACCAGCCGAAGAGGAAACCGCAGTGCCCGACGCCATCGAACTCCTGAAGACCCGCCGCTCGGTCAAGCCGCGCGAGATGTCCGGACCTGGCCCCTCCCCGGCCGAGCTCGAGACGATCCTCACCATCGGCGCGCGCGTGCCTGATCATGGCAAGCTCGCGCCCTGGCGCTTCATCATCTTCGAGGGCGATGCGCGCCAGCGCGCCGGCGAGGTGATCGCGAAGGTGTTTGCCCGGAAGAATCCCGGCGCGCCGGCGGCCGACGTCGAGACCGAGCGCAAACGCCTCACGGATGCGCCGCTGGTGATCGGCATCGTCAGCTTCACCAAACCGCATCCGAAGGTGCCGGTCTTCGAGCAGGAATTGTCGGCCGGGGCCAGCGTTATGAACATCGTCACGGCCGCGGCGGCGCTCGGCTACGGCGCCTGCTGGCTGACCGGCTGGTTCGCGTTCGATCGCGACGTGCTGGATGGCCTCGGCCTCAAGCCGGACGAGAAGCTCGCGGGCTTCGTCCATATCGGCAAGCCGACCAGGCCGAGCGAAGACCGTCCGCGACCGGTCCTTTCTGAAATCGTGACGCGATTTTAATCGAAGGCGTGTTGACGCCTTCGACGTCTTGCGGCTTTGATCCCGGCGAGGGAGGAAGCCCGGATGAAGCGTCGTGAATTTCTGGTCGGAGCCGCGCTGCTGGCCGGCACGATGGCGCGAAGCCGCGCCGCCGACGTCCCCGCGCCGTCGTCCGACGGGCTCGACCGCATCACAGCGTATTTCGACAACGAGGTGACGAATGGCCGGCTGCCCGGCGCCGTGGTGCTGGTCCAGCAGCACGGCAAGCCGGTCTATCTGAAGACTATTGGCGTGCGCGACACCAGGACCGGTCTCGCGATGACGCCCGATACGATCTTCGCCATCCACTCGATGACCAAGCCGATCACCTGCCTTGGCGCGATGATGCTGATCGACGAGGGCAAGCTCGCGCTCACCGACCCCGTGTCGAAATATGTTCCCCTCTTCGCCGACACCAAGGTGGGCCTCGAGGTCACCAATCCCGACGGCACGTTGCATCTGGATCTCGTGGCCCCGGTCCGTCCCGTCAACATCGAGGATCTGCTGCGGCACACCTCGGGCATCAGCTACGACTACATCGGCGGCAAATGGGTCGAGCAGGCCTACAAGGCCGCCAATATCTTCGAAGGTCAATTCAACAACAGGGAATTCGCCGAACGCATCGCAAGGCTGCCGCTGGCACGGCAACCGGGAACGCTGTGGCGCTACGGTCATTCCACTGACGTCCTCGGCAGCGTCATCGAGATCATCTCGGGCCAGACGCTGTACGAATTCCTCAAGCAGCGCATCTTCGATCCGCTCGGCATGAGCAGCACCAAGTTCGCGCTGGCGACCGAGGACGAGCTAGCGCGGATGGCGCGGCCGCTGCCGAACGACAACATCCTGCTCGCCGCCGAGCGCGAGCGCCTCGATCACCCCGAATGGCAGTCCGGCGGCGGCGGGCTGCTCTCGACCATCACCGACTACCAGCGATTCGCGCAGATGCTGCTCAATGGCGGCGAGTTCGACGGCAAGCGCTATCTGAGCCCCGCTGCCTTCAAGGCCATGACGACCGATCACGTCGGGCCGGGCTCGGGCGTCGGACGCGATTACTTCTATTTTCCGGGCGACGGCTTCGGCTATGGCTATGGCCTCGCGGTGCGGACCGATCCCGGCAACGCCAAACCGCCGCCGCCGGGCTCGCTCGGCGAGTTGAAATGGGACAGTGGCAGCGGCACCTATTTCGGCGTCGATCCCAAGCTCGACATGGTCTACCTGCTGATGCAGCAGACCCAGAACGAGCGCAGCCGCATCACGCCGGCCTTCAAGGCGCTGATCTACGACTGCTATCCGTCCGAGTTACGCCGTCCGTGAATCTCGCTCGCCGAAATCGGCGAGCAGCTTTGCGATCTCGGCGGCGTATACTCCCATCATCCTCGTCATTGCGAGCGCAGCGGCAATCCGGACTGCCCACGCGGAAAGACTCTGGATTGGTTCGCTGCGCTCGCAATGACGGAGTCTGTGGGTGGAAGCGTCGCACTTTCATCGCATTCCGGATCGCAGACGCACCTTCGCATCCTCGCGGCTTGTTCGCCCGAGCTTTGCCTCGATGCCTTACCCTCAAATGAAAGAGGGCGCAGGGAAGACCGGGTGCCGGCTGGCACCCGCGGTCCACTGTGCGAGATTGTCGTGAACAAAATTGCACAGCAGCATACAGGTGAAGCCAAAACATCCGGCCTTCCCTGCGCAGTGGCTTTACGGCTTATGTCGCGCTCTCCCCGGGGAGCGATGCACTATTGCCCCCGTCGCCTTGCGGATGGCTGACGCGTGCGCCCGGTTGGGCAACCCACATCACCGCAACGCTTGACGCACAGACCCCGGGCGTCAGGACCACACGATTTTGCCGTACGCCGATCACACCGGTCGTGTGCGCGAGGCCTTCGCTCACGGTTGCCCGCCCTGCGAAGCCGATCGCGCCGATGTGACCAACGTCCACCGCCGTCCGGCCCGCGTTCGTGACGATCGCGATACGCCCCTCTTCCTTGGGCCGGAGTGAGGGCGTGGATACGCCGTTTCCGAATTTCGGTAAAGCGGAATATTTTTGCGGTCAGGAGTTGACCGACAATTGGGGTGTTTTGCCCGTCGGGCAACGCAAGGTCTTGTAGCCCGGATGAGCGAAGCGACATCCGGGATTCCGACCACGAACTGTCCCGGGATCGCTTCGCTCACCCGGGCTACGGGACTTATCGGACTGCACGCGCAGTCCCGACTAGTCCTCGCTGGACGTCGCCAAGCGGTTGCGCAGATGGGCCTGCGACAACAGAAAGAACAATGCGCGCTCGCCATGATATTTGGCGGACGGCCGAGTGCGCTCGAAGCCATCGGCAAATTTCTTGCCGGATTGGTCGCACACCTGCCACCGCCAGCCGAACCGCTTACGCCTGGTGAGGATCACTTCGAACATGCCGACGAGCTTGGTCCCCTGCTCCTTGCCGGTCTCGCAGACGCACGAGCCTGCTCCGGCCTCCCCCGTTGGAGTGATGTCCGACATATAACGCGGCAGGATGGAAAGCGAATAAAATTGATTATCGGAAATAGGTATCTTGCACTGCTGTGAGGAAGTCGCGGCGCCGCTGGAATAAGCCGGCGGTGCCGGTGTTGATCGGTCCTGCTTGGTAGCGCTGCCAGAGCTGTTCAAATCGAAACGCCAACAATCGCAACAGCAAGCGGAGCAGCGGAAAGCATCTGCTTTCGCACACGGGACTGGCGGTAATAAGATATGGGAATCCATGCGCTGAATGAGAAGTGTTCACCAGGCACGAAGACTAGCGTCGGGCCGCATGCGGCATCACCGCTCAAGCACTACCGCGCGACGACCTCGACTTCGCCGTCGACGCCGTTGACGACATTGAAGCCGCGCTCGTAGACCTTGCCCTCGTTCTTGGCGATGGCGCGGTATTCGCCTTCGGAGAGCACGACGCGGGGAAAGGCGCCGATCGATTCCTTGATGACGTCGCCGCCCGGGGTCAGTACCGACCAGGCGGTGTTGGCGAGCGCCTCGCCGCCCCTGTCGCTGACGAGCTTGAGCGTGATGACGGCAGCGCGGTGGGTGATGGTGACGTCGGTGAGCTTGCTGGCCTGGACGCGGATGTCCGAGCGCACCACCGAATTGGCGTCGCCGTAATTCGAGATGATGTAGTAGGTGCCCTCCGGCAGCAGCACGACGTCGCCGGCGGCGACGTTCGGCACCAGGGAGGCGCGTTCGCCGGATTCGAACTGGCTCCCCTTGTAGATCGCGAACGAGATCTGGTTCTGCGGAATGCGACTGGTGCCGACGCGGCCCTCGATGCGCAAGCCCCCGGCGGGCAGCACGAAGGACTCGCGATCGGTCTCGGCTTTCAGGCTGACAGTGCGCACCGCGCTGACGAGGCCAAAGGCGACATGCACGACGTAATTGCCGGGCGGCAACACGATGTTTGGCGTGGCATTACGATCTTCGCGAATCAGCTTGAAGGTGCCGTTCTCGTCGGGACGATCGGCAAACACGCGCCAGACCAGGCCGCTGGTGATCGGCGGGGTGTCCTTGCCATATTTCGCGGTCAGCGACAGCACGCCCTGTCCGGGCACCGCCGCATTGAGCGGCGGGGCGGATGGCACAGTCGTGACCGCGGGCGGCGGCATGCTGGGCGTGGTCGGCTGCAACAGGGTCGGCGGCAGGCTCGGCGGTCCGGCACCCGGGCCGGAGGGCGGCGCCAGACTGACGGCACCGCCGGGATCGGGCACCGAAGCGGGCGGCACCGGCGGCGGACGATCGGAGAAAAGCTGCGCCTGCGCAGCATTTTGGCCAAGAGTATAGAGACAGGCAGCAAAGACCAACACCGGCAGCAGCGATGTGCTGCGCCGCCATCCGATGATGCCGTCACCCCCGAGAGTCATGCCACCTGCTTTTCACCGAAAACGCGGCAAATTCAAGCCTCTGGATCCCCGAGAAATACGGCCAATACGGTTCTTTGGAACCCGGCTGACGCCTGCGTGATTACCCCAGGGGCACCCGTCCCTCGCCATACTCCTGCCCCGCGCGCTTCCCAAACCGGCATAAACCATGCTTCGGCCTGGTTCTGGCGGAGCGCGATTGCGGTGCCTAGTCTGATGGCGGGTCCCGGCGTAGGAGAGTTTCGGTGCTGGACATATTGAAGGGTCGGGGTTCGAACAGCGATAAGGTCGGCGAGAAAGTCGGCTTGGGCAGCATCCGCCGGCCGGTCATTGGCCTTGCCCTCGGCGGCGGCGCGGCGCGCGGCTTTGCTCATATCGGCATTATCAGGACCCTGCTCGCCAACGGAATCGTGCCTGACGTCGTGGTCGGCACCTCGATCGGCGCAGTGGTCGGCGGCCTCTATGCAGCCGGCCGGCTCGATACGCTGGAAGAATGGGGCCGCAGCCTGCAAGGCATGCGCAACATCCTCGGCTATCTCGACATCCGCCTCAACGGCTCTGGCCTGATCGGCGGCGAGAAGCTGGCGACCCGGCTCGAGGCTGCCTGCGGCCAGAGCCAGATCGAGGATCTCCCGGTCAAGTTCGCCGCCGTCGCGACCGAGGTCCGCACCGGCCACGAGATCTGGCTGACGCGCGGCCGCGTGGTCGACGCGATGCGCGCCTCCTACGCGCTGCCCGGCATCTTCTCTCCGGTCCTGATCGGCGATCGCTGGCTGGTCGACGGCGCATTGGTGAACCCGGTGCCGGTCTCGGCCGCCCGCGCGCTCGGCGCGGAAATCGTCATCGCCGCAAATCTTTCCAGCGACATCTTCACCTATTCGACGACGGTCTATTCGCACGGCGCGACGCCTGAACCGGTGATCCCCGCGACCGAAGAGCCGGCGTCAAAGCGGCGCTTCCCGAGATTCTTCTCGCCTGAGAAGACGGTGAAGCGCGAGTTCTTCGGCAGCGGCAGCGCCCGGCCCGGCCTCTCCTCGGTGATGGTCGACGCTTTCAACATCATGCAGGACCGTATCACCCGGGCGCGCCTCGCCGGCGATCCGCCCGACATGCTGATCACACCGCGGATCGGCCAATTCGGCTGGTTCGATTTCCACCGCTCCGAGGACCTCATCGCGCTGGGCACCCGCGCAGCCGAGCGTGCGCTGGAGTCCATCCAGGAGGCAATCCACGAACTGGCGCCTGCGCCCGAGGGCGCCGCGCCCAAAGCCGACCAGCAGGCCTGATCAGGCGGTCTACTGATCAGGCAGTCTTGATGTAGTCGCGCAGAGCTTCCTGCTCGGCCTCGTATTCCTGCACCCGACGCTTGACGATGTCGCCGATCGAGATCAGGCCGACCACCTTGCCGTTGTCGACCACGGGCAGATGGCGGAACTTGCCGGTGGTCATCATCTCCATGAGCTCGGCGACCGTGTCGGTCTCCTTGCAGGTGACCACCTTGCGGGTCATGACCTGCGAGACCGGCTCCTCCAGCGCGCCGGCGCCGCGCTCGCCGATCACCCGGACGATGTCGCGCTCCGACAGGATGCCTTCCAGCCGGCTCTGGTTCATCACCAGCACCGCGCCGATCTTCTTGTCGGCGAGCAGTTTGACCGCGGCAGCCAGCTTGGCGTCGGGCTCGACGCTCATGATCTGGTGGCCCTTGGTGTTGAGAATCGAACGTACCGTCATTGTCGCCTCCCTGAATCGCAACCGTCCGCTGTTCGCGGTCCGGACTTGTTCTTCGAGTCTTCAACTAACAGTTTCAGCGCCGGTTTCACGTTCAGGCGCTTTGCGAAGCATCGCCGCTAGCGGCCTGTCGCTTCGGAACATTCTTCTCGGGAATGATGGATGAATTCGGGCGGCGCCGCAAGCGCCGCTTCAAATGCGGTCTGAAATGTCCCGTGATGACGCATCCGCAGCATCACTTCGCACGCGCGGCACCGGATCGAACAGCGCGAACAGCAACAGGCCGGCAAGGAAGCCGCCGATATGCGCCTGCCAGGCGACGCTCGTGGTCTCGCTGTCGACGCCAATCGCGCCGACGCCGAAGACGATGTTGACGCCGAACCACACCGCAAGAAAACCGAGCACCCGCCCGTCGCGCAACGCGCGCGACAGCGGCAGCGCCGGAACTCTTGCGGCGGTATCGGCATCCGATCGGCTGAACGACAGGAAGCTGCCGCGAACGAAGGCGAAGCGGATCGCCGCCGCCATCGCGCCGGACACCGAGGCCGAGGCGCCGATCATCGGCGCCACCGCGTGCTCATGGGTGACGAGATGGGCGAGCGCGCCGGCCGCCGCCGTCACCGCGAGGAACAGGAAGAACCTGATGGCGCCAAAGCGCCGCGCCAGCGCGCTGCCGAACGGCAACAGCCACAGCACGTTGAAGCCGAGATGGGTGAGATTGGCATGCAGAAGCGAATAGGTGACGAAGGTCCAGACCTTGGCGCCGGCTCCGCCGGGGATCTCCAGATTGAGCAGCGAGGAATCGTAGCGCTTGGGGATGAAGCCGAAGACGTCGATGGTCCAGTTCTCGAGCTCCGGCGGCAGCAGCACCCGCAGATGGATCACCGCGAGCAGGAGGATATAGGCGGTCAGCGCGAACGGCAGCGTCAGGATCGGCTCGCGCGGAGCCTCCTCAACGACGGCCGGCACCCCCAGCGAAGCATCTTGCGACGAAGGATCTTGCGGCGGAGAATTTGGCGGGAATTCCAAGGGCGGCTTCGCTTTCAGGCGCGATCGGAGCGAGAGGCTTCACGACAGGCCTTGGAGATAGTCGCCTTTGCCCGCGCTGCGCAAGTGCACAAAAGGAAAAGGCAGGGCCCTGGGAAAGCCCTGCCTATCCGTGTCGGACTTCCGGTACCCAGAGAGACGGGAGTATCCCCACCCCTCCCCGCGGCCGGTGACCAAACTGTTTGACGCCTGTGTACAGGCCTCGCCGAGAACCTGGAGAAAAGCGGCGAGGCTTGCGACCGCGATCACCATAGCAGCGGGGCGGTGCACGGAAAGCGCATAGTTAATTTAACGTTAACGACGCAAAGGCAGCGCCAGGAGCACCGAAAATGCCGCTGCGGCATGGACGCTGCAAAGCCCCTCCTGCACAACAACACAGGGATCGCGGCTGCACTGAAGCGGGACAGGTTTGTCCCGCGAGGTTGCGCCCCGGGGTAAGCGTTCAGCCATGAAACATCCGTCGAGCCGCGAGTTCTTCGCATATTGGGACACCAAGCGGGGCACCGCGCGGGCCCCTGACCGGGCCGATATCGATCCGGCCGCCGTGCGCGGCCTGCTCGGTGACATCTTCGTGCTCTCCTGCGAGCCCCATCTCGGCTTTCCGTTCCGCGTCGCCGGCACGCGCGTCTGCGCCCTCGCAGGGCGCGACCTCAAGGATGCGAGCTTTGCGGCGCTGTTCAACGAGGCTAGCCGCCGCGAGATCGAGGAGATCACGACCATCGTCGCCGACGAGAGCCTCGGGGCAATCGCCGGCGTCACCGCCGCGCGCGAGGACGGCAGCAAGGCGCATCTCGAGCTGCTGCTGCTGCCGTTCAACGCCCGCCCGCATACACCGGTGAGCGTGACGGGCGTGCTCGCGCCGTTCGACGACGAATGCGGCGCGCTGGGCCCGTTCGCCCTCACCTCCTGGCGCTATCTGCACCAGCCGGAAAAACTGCTGCCGCGCGCGATCCGCAAGCTGCAGATCGCACGCGGGCTGATGGTCTATGAGGGGCTGCGCTAGGAGTGCACCCTGCTCACGGCATCGCCAGATGCCAGGCGCCGTTCAGAAAGCCGTCGCCGGTGACGTCGCCGGGCTTGGTGTCCTTGGCAAAGGTGTAGAGCGGCTTGCCCTTGTAGGCCCACTGCTTCGAGCCATCGTCGCGCGTGATGACGGTGTAGCCGTCGGCGGCCGCATCGCTCGCCTCGGCCTTCAGCACCGGCCAGTTGGTCGCACACGGACCATTGCAGGCCGACTTGCCGTCAGCATCCTTGTCGAAAGTATAGAGCGACATGCCCTTGGGGTCGGTAAGCACGTTCCCTTTGTCGGTCTTGCCGGTCTTGGTCGGCGGTGCCGCGAAGGCAGCGGGAAGCAGCGCCAGCGATATTGCGAGCGTGAGCGCGAGGCGGATCGATGACGTCATGGTCTCTCCTGTCAGGCAATGGGCTTGCATGGGTAGGACGCCGCGCGAGCCGTCGTATTCCTGAGATCGCGGCAAAGATATTTTTCGCTGCAAGCCTCGTCGCATCGGAATAAACTGGGATGATGGAGATGGACGACGGATCGACATGAGCAAGCCGCATTGGCGTCCCGCGCGCGCCCCCGATCTGCCGGCGATCAGCAAGATCGCAGCACGGATCCATCCCGATCTGCCTGAAAGCCCTGAGGTGTTCGCGGAAAAGATGCGGCTCTATCCCGATGGCTGCCGCGTGCTTGTCGCGGACGACGGGATCGTCGGCTATGGTTTCGCGCATCCCTGGATCCAGCACCGGATTCCGCCGCTCGACGGCTTCCTCGAGCAATTGCCCGGCGGTGCGGATTGCCTCTATTTGCATGACATCGCGGTGCTGCCCGACTTTCGCGGCGGCGTCGCGCGCGACTATGTCGTTGCGACCGAACAGCTCGCGCGCGCGTCAGGAATCGCGACGCTCGCATTGGTGTCGGTCTACGCCACGCGGCCGCTGTGGGAGCGTCTCGGCTTTCGGCCGGTCACGGCAGATGCGGAGCTGCGGGCGAAACTCGCGTCCTACGGCGACAGCGCGACCTACATGCTGCGCGACCTCGCTGCGACGTAACGCCCCTCCCCGTCGACGCCGGTAGGCCGCCGTCAGGCGCGATGCTTCTTTTTAGTCTTCGGCTTCTTCCCGGCGGCGCCCTTCTCAGACCACGACGTGACCGAGGGCTCAGCGTGGCCCGGCTTGTTCTTGTGCTTTTTCTTCTTTGCGAAGGAAGGAGCATCGTCGAATTTCGGTGTGCGTTCGCCGTACGGCTTTTCGTGCGGTTTACCGTGTGGCTTGCCGTGAGGTTTGCCTTGCGGTTTGAACCCGTTCGGCTCGCGCGCGCGTTCGCCCTGGCGTTCACGATGATCGCTGTCGCCGATCTCGCGCCGCGGCGCGTGGGGCCGCTCTTCCGAAGCCGCCTGTCGCTGCGGCGCATCCGCCATCGGCTCGAGGCGGATATTGTCTTCCTTGTCCGGACGCTTGATCTTCACGGCGAAGGATTCCGCGACCCGCTCGGAAATTTCGAACTCGGTCGTGGTGTCCATGATCTTGATCGCGCCGATATCGTTCTTGTCGATGCCGCCGCGGCGGCAGATCATCGGCAACAGCCAGCGCGCTTCCGCATTCTTTTTTCGTCCGATGTTGGCCCGGAACCAGACGGTGCCATCCGCCATGCCATGTTTCGACGACGATTTTCCCGCTTTGGGCCGCGCCCTTTCGGGCCGATCATCGCCACGCGATGCGCGGATATCGTCGCGCGGTGCGCGCGTGTCATTGCGGCCGCGATCCTCGCGCGGCCGGCTGCTCCGCTCGCCGGGATCCATAATGTCTTCGGGCGACGGCAGCCGCGCGCGATAGAGCCGTGCGAGTGACGCGGCGATCTCCTCGGCCGACCGCTCGGCCAATAGCGCCTGCGCCAGCGCCAGATCGTCGGCGGTGGTCTCCTCCGTGAACAGCACGTCCTTCATGCGCTCGTGATCGAGCTTGCGGATCTCATCCGGCTGCGGCGCCGTCCCCCAGACCGCGTCGATCCCCGAAACATTGAGCAGCATTTCCGCACGCCGCCGCCGCACGGGCGGCACCAGCATGACGCTCGTCCCTTTGCGGCCCGCGCGGCCGGTGCGGCCGGAGCGATGCTGCATGACCTCGGCGTCGTTGGGCAGGTCGGCATGAATGACGAGGTCGAGGCTCGGCAGGTCGATGCCGCGCGCGGCGACGTCGGTCGCCACGCAGACGCGCGAGCGTCCGTCCCGTAGCGACTGCAGCGCCGTGGTTCGCTCGTTCTGCGTCAATTCGCCTGACAAAGCGACCACGGAGAAGCCGCGCTCCAGCAGCGCCGCCTGCAAATGCCGGACACCATCGCGCGTGCTGCAAAACACCAGCGCGCTCGGCGCCTCGTAGAAGCGCAACACGTTGACGACGGCGTGCTCGGCATCGCCGGGCGCGATCCGGATCGCGCGGTACTCGATATCGGCGTGACCGCCTTCGTCGCCGGCGACCTCGATCCGGAACGCCCGCTGTTGATACTGCTTGGCCAGCGCGACGATGCCGCGCGGGAACGTCGCCGAGAACATCAGGGTGCGGCGCGTGTCCGGCGTGGTCTTGAGGATGAACTCCATGTCCTCGCGAAAGCCGAGATTGAGCATCTCGTCGGCCTCGTCGAGCACGACTACCTTCAATTCCGAGATGTCGAGACGGCCGCGGCGCAAATGATCGCACAACCGGCCGGGCGTGCCGACGACGATATGAGCGCCGGCCGCAAGCTCGCGCTGCTCGCGCCTGGGGTCCATGCCGCCGACGCAGGAGACGACGCGCCCGCTCGCATGCTCGTACAGCCACGCCAGCTCGCGATGGACCTGCAAGGCAAGCTCGCGGGTCGGCGCCACGATCAGGGCAAGCGGTGCACCCGCCCGCTCGAACCGCTCGGCGTCGCCCAACAAGTCCTTGGCCATGGCGAGCCCATAGGCCAGGGTCTTGCCGGAGCCGGTCTGTGCCGAAACCAAGAGATCGCGGTCAGCGGCCTCGTCCGTGAGCACGGCGAGCTGAACGGGGGTCGGACGGTCGTAGTTGCGCTCGGCCAAAGCTCGGGCGAGCGGCGGACTCATGGTCGGAAAAGACACGGGATAAACCTTGGTTGGTCCAGGCGCGGAACGTCGAGCCGCGCGACCTGAAGCTGCGTAGGCGGCAAATGGTCCAGCCGCACGCGTGGTGATTTGATTTGGACGCTCTTTACGCCAAGTGCGGGCAAATCACCATGCCTATGACGCATGGCTTTGGTGATGCCGAGAATAAGCTTACTGGCCAGCTCGACCCACTACATCCAGCGTTTTCGGGGCATTTTACTGCATATAGCGGGATTTTGGGGCGAGGCTGCAGATTTTCACGGCCACCTCGCTTAAATTATGCGCGGTTGAAGCTGCCGGAGACGCACAACAGGGCTAAGCTCAGGCCGATTGGACTAGGGAGCACGACGATGCGATTGGCAGTCATTTCCGATATCCACGGCAACCTTGCCGCGCTCGAGGCGGTGCTGGCCGACATCAAGGCGCGTGGCGTCGATCGTACGGTCAACCTTGGCGATTGCGTCACCAGCCCGTTGTGGCCGAAAGAGACTTTCGAAGCGCTTGAGGCGCTGTCGTTGCCGACCGTACGCGGAAACCATGATCGCTGGATTGAGGAGTTTCCGGACGACAAGCTCTCGTCGGCAGGTCTGTTTGCGCGCAACGCATTGACTGCGGAGCAACGTCTCGCACTCCACAGCCTGCCTTCCCAAATACGGCTGGACGATGGGATCCTGGCCTGCCACGGCACGCCCGACAACGATACGACATGCCTGCTGGAAGAAACGCTCGACGACGGCCGCTTCGTACCGGCACGCCGCGACGTGCTGGCAATGCGCCTCGCGAGTGAGCCGACGGCGCGCGTGGTGCTGTGTGGTCATAGCCACCGCCAGGCCGTCGTTCACGGACCTCATGACTGTCTGGTTCTCAATCCAGGGAGCGTTGGTTGCCCGGTCTTCGCAGACATTCCCGTTGCCGCAAACCTGGAATACCGCTCGCCGCACGCGCGATATGCAATCCTCACGAAGCGACAAAGGGGCTGGCAGGCCGAACTCTTGGCCCTCGAATACGATTGGGACGCCGCATCGTCCCGTGCCCTCGCCAACGACCACCCGAAATGGGCGCGGGCCATATCGTCGGGATATGTCAAATAACTGCTGGCATCGCTCGACCCAAATCGAGCCGCACGGAAGAACGGGAGAACACATGGCCGACGGAATCTCGCTTGCCGACAAGCTCGCGACATTTGGGGATTTCTGGTCCCCACGCACGATCACGACCTTCAACGATTGCGACGTGATGGTGGTGAAAGTGAAGGGAGAATTCACCTGGCACAAGCATGACGACACCGACGATTTCTTTCTCGTCCTGAAAGGCAGACTGGATATCGAGTTGCGGGACCGGACGGTGACGCTCGGTCCGGGCGAACTCTACGTGGTGCCGAAAGGTGTCGAACATCGCCCGGTGGCGCGCGAGGAGGTTCATCTCATGCTGATCGAGCCGACCGGCACGCCGAACACGGGCGACAAGGCCACCGCCGCGGACCGCAAGCTCGCATAGATGGCAACTCGCCCAGCGCAGCTCTATGCCTGCAGCCTTAATCCCTGGAGGTCACCAGGCTGCTGAAGCCGCCGACCAGTCTAGCTCTTGCCCGCACAAGAGTGTCCCTGGCCGCGCGGCTCAGTGCGCGGATGGCGCGCCAGGCGTCGGTTGCCTGCAGCCACGCCTTCACCTCGGAGTACTTGCCGTACGCCCAGGCAAAAGCCGGAATCCGCATCAGCTTGTCACGGGTGAGATGGAACAGGCGCTCGACCAACACGAGCTTGAGCAGCTCGCCGATGATGAACGTCACGGCCCCGCTCACGATCTGACCGGTTGCGGCGAGATAGGCTGCCACGGGCTTGACCGGCTCCAGGATAATGACGGGTACCGAAAACAAGGCGAGCGAGCAATAAGGCGACAGCGATCTGATCCAGCCCCGCAATCGCTTCAATTGGAGATGCCGCCCGATCCAGCGCGAGATTGGCCTCGCCACGGCCATGAAGACCGCATCCACCAGGAAGTAGATGGCGGCCGCGATGTAGGTCAGGGGCTTCAGGATCTGCTTCACGATGAACTCTCCCGTGAACTGAAAGCCGAAACCCGGGCCTAAGTTTCACCCGGGCGTGAATAACTCGCGAATTTTCGATGGAACTTTTCGTGTACGGGCCCGCCGCTGCCTGGTTCAGATCTCCGCATAGATCTCCAAAAGATTGCCGTCGGGGTCGCGGAAGAACAGCGTCCGATGCCCGAACGACTGGTTCGTCGGTGGTGACAGCAGCGCCACGCCGTGGCGTGCGAGTTCGTCGGCACACGCATCGACTTCGGCCGCGGACACCTTGAAGGCCAGTTGCAGCGCGGCACTGCCCGCCGGCGTCGGCGCGTCAGTCGCGGTTCGGCTTGGCCTTGCAAGAGCCAGCGTGTTGGGGCCCAAGCCGTACTCGATCCAGTCCGGCGACAGCTCCCGCAGCAGCGGAAATGCGAGAACCTCCTGGTAGAAGCGCCGCATCGCCACCATGTCGCGCGCGAAAATGACGGTGTAGTCGATCGCACGGATGGCGCGGAAGGGGGAGCGGGAGCGTTGGATCGGTTCGGTTGTCATCTCGTCCTTCATTCAAAACGCCGGCCCGTAGCCCGTATGGAGCGTAGCGGAATACGGGGAGCCCCAGGCGAGAATCCCGGATTACGCTGGGCTCCGTCCGGGGCTACAGGGCTCGCGAGACTTTATCGCAACAAACCGCCACTGTAACGGACCGCATAGAGCGGCACGCCATCCTGCCGCGCAATCGTCTCGACACCGTGGAAACGATCGAGCGCGCCCTCGACCTCGTTCCGATAAATCATGCCTGCCTGCTCGAACAGATGCGGGCCCCGAAACGGATACTCGACGCTGACATCCAGCAACGCCTGGCGCAGGAATTTGTAGATTGCGAGGAAGATGTCTCGATCCGTGATCTCCGCACGGACGCCACCGCTGTAGCTCATCGACCAAACGACGCGGTCATCCCGGGACACGGTTTCTTGGCCAACGAAAAACCCCATCCCGAAATAGATATCGCGATAGGCATAGGGTGCCGCACGATGCTCGAGCTGCTTTGAGCCTCTGAGCAGCGGAGCGGCGGTGGCGTCGTCGTCCATCCCCGCATAGGTATGGCGCTTGGCTTCGACCAGGAACGCTGCGAGATCTCCGGGGATGGACGACATCGGTTATTCCACCAGTTCCGGCCACGGCACGATGGTCGACTTCACCGTCTTCATCGCCATGGCATCCCTGACCGCCTGTGCGACGCCTTCTTCCGTGAACGGATAGATTGTCTGCATCTTCAGCCAGGGATATTTGCCCGCCGCGCGATGGAGCATGTCGACGCCGAGCGGCAGATCGTTGGCGGTAAAACCCCAGGAGCCCAGCACGTTGATATCCTTGGTGCAGATGCGGTGCCATGAAGTCTCGATCGAGCCGGCGTCGGTGAACTGGCCCATCTCGACATAAGTGCCACCGTCGCGCAGCATCTCGATGCCTTCGGGGCCGGCGGAGGGATGGCCCGAGCAATCCATCACCAGATCGGCGCCGAAGCCGCCGACGATGTCGCGCACGCGCGCGATGCGTGCCTCGGGCGATTTGATCTCCTCGATGTTCACCGTCGCCTCGGCGCCGAACTCGCGCGCGAGCTTGAGCCGCGGCTCCTCCGGCGCCCCGACGCAGATCACGCGCCCTGCTCCCATCTCCTGCGCGGCGGCGACCGCGAGAATGCCGATCGGGCCCGAGCCCTGGATCACCACAGTGTCGCCCCAGGAAAAACCGCCGGCGCGGCTGGCGCGATTGAAGGCGCGGATACAGGACGTCAGCGGCTCCGACAGCGCACCCAACCGCAGCGACATGTCGTCAGGCAATTTGTAGATCTTGGTGCCCGGCAGCATGTCGAGATCGACATAGACATATTCGGCCCAGCCGCCCCACATGTGAGGCGCCTTGTCGAAGCCGAGATAGCGGCCGTAATAGACCGGCGTCAGGCATTTGTTGGCGGTCAGGGGATAATGGATGCAGTAATAGCAGCTGCCGCAGGGCATCAGCGGCGGGATCATCACTTTTGATCCGACCTTGAGCGGCTTGCTCATGAAGTCCTCGGTGAATTCGTCGCCGCATTCGACGATGATTCCGCCGAGCTCGTGGCCGAGCGTGAACGGCCACGGCAGCGGCTTCGGCCAATGCCCCTTCAGAATGTGCAGGTCCGTGCCGCAGACGCCGCACGCGCCGACCTTGATCAGCGCGGCCCTCTTGCCGACCTTCGGCCACGGCACGGTGCGAATGACGGGTTCGCTGCCCGGCCCTGCGTGGGTGCAGACGCGGATCTGGTCCATGGCGTGTCCTCGCTGCCCGTCTGTTATGATTGATTGGTGCGGGTTGAAGCGAAGCGTATGTGAGATGCGCGCTGGTGCCAAGCCGCGGTCTCGTAACCCGCATGAGCGAAGCGACATGCGGGGCCAGCATTCCCGGATATCGCTTCGCTCATCCGGGCTACGGGACCCTGGTCTCCACACACCCAAGTGCCTTGAGCGCTCGACGGCGAACGTGTAGGCACGGCGCCAAAGTCCCACCCCAGGTGCCCGCTTGAACCCCCTCCCTCAAAATCCCGTGGTCGCGTCCGGCTCGTTCGCAGCGATGAGGTCGGTGCCCTACCGGCTCCAGTTCATCGCTTACGTGCTGGCGATGATGGCCGACAATATCGAGCATGTGATCAGCTATTGGGTGGTGTTCCAGAAATTCCATTCGCCGGCGCTGGCGGGTTTTGCCGTGCTGTCGCACTGGTTGCCGTTCCTGCTGTTCTCGGTCGCGGTTGGCGGACTGGCCGACCGGGTCGATCCGCGCCGCATCATCCAGTGCGGCATGCTGCTGTTCATTGTTGCCTCGGCCGGATGGGGTTTCTTCTTCATCACCGACGCCATCCAGATGTGGCACGCCATGCTGCTGCTGGTGATCCATGGCTGCGCCGGCGTGTTGTGGCAGACGCCGAACCAGCTGCTGCTCTATGATCTCGTCGGTCCCGCTGATCTTCCGAGCGCGGTGCGGCTGAATGCGATGGCGCGCTATCTCGGCATTCTGGTCGGACCTGCCGTCGGCGGAATCATCATGCTGACGCTCGGCACCTCGC
This sequence comes from Bradyrhizobium sp. BWC-3-1, assembly GCF_032917965.1. Lineage (NCBI taxonomy): Bacteria > Pseudomonadati > Pseudomonadota > Alphaproteobacteria > Hyphomicrobiales > Nitrobacteraceae > Bradyrhizobium > Bradyrhizobium sp. BWC-3-1. The sequence goes on along the minus strand of NZ_CP136625.1, from coordinate 3,460,575 downwards.
ATGGCATTATCGTCAACACGCTGTTCTATCTGCCGATGCTGCTGTGGCTGTTCTGGGCGCCGGTGCGGGACAAGAGTGTCGCGGTGCGGCGCTTCGCCGTGCGCGGCCTTGCCGACATCATGCTGACCATCCGCGCCATCGGCACGCAGCCGGTGCTGACGGCGATGACTTGGCTTGCCGGCCTCACCTCCTTCATGATCGGCAATGCCTATCACGCCCAGATGCCAGGCTTTGCCGGCGATCTCGGCCACGGCGATCCCGGAATCTCCTACAGCGTGCTGCTCGCCGCCGATGCCGCCGGCGCACTGCTCGCCGGCATCGCGCTGGAATCCTGGGGGCGGCTCAAGGGCACGCCGCGCACCGCGATCATGCTCGCCATGCTGTGGAGCGTGGCGCTGCTCGGCTTCGCCTCGGTGCGGATCTATCCGGTCGCGATCGTGCTGTTGTTCTTTGCAGGCTTCTTCGAGCTGTCGTTCAATACCATGGCGCAGGCGCTGGTGCAGTTGAACGCGCCGTCCGACATTCGCGGTCGCGTCGTCGGCCTCTACAACATGGCGGGGCTCGGGATGCGGGCGTTCAGCGGCATCACGGTCGGACTGTTCGGTGCGGGGATCGGCATTCACTGGTCGCTCGGGCTCTCAGCCGCGGTGCTGCTGGCGCTGCTATGTCTTCTCTATGGGCGCGCGACGAGGAAGACGGCCGGTTGACTCCGGCGTCTCCCCACCGCACGCTTGATACAGGGTTTGGGGAGATGAAGCGTTGCGCAATCGCTGGGGCATACTTGCGATCCTGTTCGTCGTTCGCCTCACCATCGCATTCCAGTTCCAGAGCGTGGCCGCGGTCGCGCCGCTGCTGCAGCAGAGCTTCGGCGTCGGACTCGCCGATATCGGCATCCTGATCGGACTCTATTTCACACCGGGCATCGTGCTGGCGCTGCCGGGCGGCGCGATTGGCCGGACGCTTGGCGACAAGCCGACCACGATCCTGGCACTGCTGCTGATGACGGCGGGCAGTCTCGTCATGGCCACCACCGACGTCTGGGGCTGGCAGATGGCGGGCCGGCTCGCCTCCGGCGCCGGCGGCGTGCTGCTGACCGTGCAGCTCACCAAAATGGGCACCGACTGGTTTGCGGGCAAGGAGATCGCCACCGCGATGGCGATCTTCGTCAACTCCTGGCCGGCCGGCGTTGCGATCTCGCTGCTGGTGCTGCCGGCGATCGGCACGGCCTATGGCGCGGGCGCCGTGTTCCTAGTGGCCGGCGCGCTGACCGCGATCGGCATTGTGCTGATCACGTTCTACCAATCACCGCCGGGAGCAACCGCCAGCGCGACCGGCTCCGGACGGCTTGATCCGCTCGCGCTTCTGGCGGTGATCGTCGCGGGTGCGATCTGGGGCCTCTATAATGTCGGCTTCGCCATGATCTTCTCGTTCGGCCCCTCGCTGCTCGCCGAGCGCGGCTGGAGCATTGCCGCGGCGGGATCGGCGATCAGCCTCGTGATGTGGCTGTCGGTGATCTCGGTGCCGGCAGGCGGTTATCTCGCCGATCGCTTCAAGCGGCCGTTCGTGCTGGCTATCGTGGCCAGCCTAGTGGTGGCCGGGCTGCTGGCCTGGCTGACCCGGTCCGACGCCGTGATCACGATCCTCGTCCTGATCGGCCTGATCGGCGGCCATCCGGCCGGGCCGATCATGAGCCTGACCGCCCGCGTGCTCGTGCGGGAAACCAGGGCGATCGGGATGGGCGTGTTCTACACTCTCTTCTATGCCGCGATGATGCTGGGACCGGCGGTGGCGGGCCGGCTCGCCAAATCGGCCGGCACGGCCGCGGTCGCGCTTGACCTCGGCGCGCTGACAGTGCTGGCCTGCCCGCCCCTGATGTGGCTTTTCGAACGCATTGTGTCTGTTCGTCATCGCCGCGCCCGATCCTAACGCGGCATTAACCCTGTGCACCTTAGGGTCGTCCCGGACTCCGCCAGGCGGGGGGTCGGGTTGTGAAAATGGCGTTGGCGCACAAAAAATTTCTTCCGGCCGCCGAGGAACGTCGGCGTTTCCAGCGGGTGAAGGTTCACCTGCTCGGCCGCTACATGCTGCCGGACCGCCGTGAATTCCCCTGCCAGGTGATCAACATGTCGCCGGGCGGGCTGGCACTGCTGGCCCCCGGCATCGGCAATGTCGGCGACCGCGTGGTCGCCTATCTCGACCATATCGGGCGCGTCGAGGGCAAGATCACCCGCATCATCGACAATGGCTTCGCCATGACGGTCGGTGCCACGCCGCGAAAGCGCGACAAGCTTGCGGCACAGCTGACCTGGCTCGCCAACCGCGACATCCTCAATCTGCCGGAAGACCGCCGCCACGATCGTATCGTGCCGCGCAATCCGATCGCGGTGCTGACGCTCGAGGACGGCACCAAGATGACCTGCCGCATCATCGACCTCTCGCTGTCGGGCGCCGCCATCGCCGCGGAGAACCGCCCCCCGCTGAAATCGACGGTTCTGCTCGGCCGGGTGCAGGGCCGCGTGGTCCGAAACCTCGAAGATGGCTTCGCGCTCGAGTTCATGCATTCCCAGCCAATTGAAACTCTCGAAGAGAGCGTTACCGCGCGGTAAAGCGCGAAGGCACCAAAACCACTGCATTTCCAGTACTGAAGGCGGCCTCCGCGATGCGGACGCCGCCTTTTTCATGGGTGGCGTCGAGGCTCGCGCGGGTTAACGCGGAGGCTGCGGGAGCGTGCAAACAACGGTTCCGCCAGCGTTTCCGCGTTAATCCATAAAATTTGAATCAATTGCAGTCATATCGAATTTTATTCAAGTTTGACTCAAGTATAGATCGAATTCGCCGCGTGTTTTACTTGCATTCGTCTCGACTTGACTTGACTGACTTAGCGGCAACTCAAAAGCTGCCTGCGCAATGTGGTCCCAACAAGAAACGGGGGCCGCAATGTTTGATTTCAGGGGACAGGGGAAGGGATTGGCGCTCGCCGCCATGCTCTTCGGAATGAGCGCGGCAGCGCAGGCCGGCGAAGGCCGTCTGCTCTACGCAAGCCTCGGCGACACCACGCGTGCGCCGATCGGCTGGGTCGAGTTCTGTGCGGACAATGCCGCTCAGTGCCAGGGCGCACCGACGCAACCGCGTGACATCGTGATGTCGCAGGCTGCATGGCGCGACCTCGTCAAGGTCAATCGCTGGGTCAACGAGACCGTCAAGCCTTTGACCGACCAGGAGCACTGGGGCGTGATCGAAAAGTGGTCGCTGCCGTCGGACGGTTACGGCGACTGCGAGGACTACGTGCTGTTGAAGCGCAAGATGCTGATCGATGCCGGATGGCCGCGCGAGGCCCTGCTCATCACCGTCGTGCGCGACAAGAAGGGCGAAGGACACGCGGTGCTGACGGTGAAGACCGACAAGGGCGAGTTCGTTCTCGACAATCAGAACGAGAACGTCGTTGCCTGGACGGAGACCGGCTACCGCTTCGTCAAGCGCCAGTCGCAGAGCGATCCCAATGTCTGGGTCTCGCTCGGCGACACCAAGCCGGCGGTCTCCACCGCCAGCGCAAGGGATCAGTAGAGACAAACGAAAGAGATACGCGACCCGGTCACATCCCCACCCCTCCCCGTCCCAGACCGGTTCGCGCGCGGCCAGCCATCCCCCAATGGCTGGCCGCAACTTTTTTAGGGTGTACTTCGCTTAGTTCTGCGGCGCCTGCCGCGACCAGGGCACGCGCGCGACGGTGAAATCGCGCCATGTGCTTTGCAGGACGGGTTGCACCCCGATCGACGCGCGCGCCTGCCAGCCTGCGATCGCCGCCGCGGCGATGGTGCCGTCGGGCTCGGCATCAAGCCCGTCCAGCAATGATGCCGTAACCGCCATGTCGTTGACGGCGCCAAGCTGCTCCTGCAAGCCGGCGAGCCTTCGCGAGAATTTTCGCGTGGATTTGCGGTCTGCGAACAGCGGCAGCAGAAACTCGCTGAGATAGCGCAGCCGCTTGGTCGCGAGCCGCAGGCGGTGCAACTGTTCGGCGGAAAGCGACTTGAAGCGGCGGCCGCGCTTGAGCACCTTGGCGTATTGCGCCGATAGGATGCGTGCCGCGAAGTCGGCCGCGGGTTCGGCGAGCTGGCCGAGATCCTCGGTGGCGACGTCGTTGCGCCAGCCGCGCGCCTCGATCCAGTTGCCGAGGCCGAGCAGGAACATGGCGCAGCGGCGATCTTCGAGGGCGCCATGCGCCTTGCGATAGGCGTCGGACTGGCGCCCGGCCGCAGCCAGGCCCAGTGCATCGAAGCCCGCGACCGACGGACAGGCTGTTGCGATCTTCGGCAAGGTATCGAGCCGGAACACATCCCAGTCGCGCGCGGCGGAGAGCTCTTGCGCCAGCCATCTGGCTTCCAACCGCAGCGCATCGAGATTGCTGAGCGCGCCGACCGACCCCATCAGATCCAACGCCGATCGAAGCCGGCGCAGCGAGACGCGCAGCTGATGGATTCCTTCCGGATTGCGGCCATCCTCGGCCGCCGGCAGCGACTGAAGCAAATGGAGGAAGCAGGAACGCAGGATTGTCGCGAACGCCTCGTCCAATGTCACCGACGGATCGAGACGAAGTTTTCGCGGACGCCGCGCCGAGGGTGGCTTGTCGGCGGCAAGATCGAAGCCGCGTGCCGATTTGGAGCGAATGGACGGCTTTACGTCGCCGTGCTCCGCGAGCCGCAGCGCGATCTCGTAGACCGCGCTCGCGCTGCCGCTCTTGAGCTCCAGCTCGATCTCGCTCACCGGCAGTGAACGGTCGCCGGCCGTCAACTCACCCTGGTCGAAGGCGATCTCGACCGTGCCTGACGGCAGTTCGATCGGCCGCGCATGGCGATGGACATCGGCGGTGAAGACCGATTCGAGCGGCTGCGCTTCCAGGTTGCCGCGAAGCTTCTCGGGAATGAACGGCATTGCCAAACCGAGATCGGGCGCAAGCGACGGTACCCTCATCTCCCACTCACCACGGCGGAGCGGATCGTCCACCGCATCGGTCTTCACGGTCTGCACGAAGCGCGCGCCGCTCTGACGAACGCGCAAGCTCAAGCCGTGGCGACGCAACGTCCGCTCCGGCGTGTCGTAATAGACGGACTTGAGATGTTTGCGCGCGCCCTTGTTGCGCGCGTTCATCGCGATCACAGGCGCGGCCTTGAAATGCGCCATGCGATCGGCATCGACGAAAAGCTTGAGCTCGATCTCACCGGCACCATGCGCGGCAGCGCTCGACCGCAGTGGTTCCGTTGACCGTTCCGCGTCTTGCAATGGCGTCTGATCGATCACAGGTTCCGCGACGAGTTCGGCCGGCTCACGCTGCCTGAAGAAGCCAGCAACGACTTGCGTTCTCTTGTTTTCCCTTGCAACAGGATTTCCATCCCGCGCGCTCGGAGCCTTGCGAACCGGCGTTGCGTCTGACTTCAGCATTTACGGTAACATGACAGTTCGATGACAGAGCGCCATCCTATAGCCGGTGTGGCTCGCGAGGAATAGTCACGTGACGTCGCAGCGCCCTACCGTCCACACGAGGCTGGGAGCGCACAATCCAGCTTGACCACAGGAACTAAATTGCCGCTGGGCACAGCAAGCGATCGAATTGACTGCGAATCCCGCCCTTCTCGAAACCGAGATGAACGCGTCAGCGAGCTTGACTCATGCCAACCTTCCCGCAATCGGTGGCGATGGCGTCGAGCGCGCTGCCCTGTCCCTCCGGATGTTGCTTCATCGGCTAGCGGTACAGGCAATCACAAGGAGTTGGCATGACGTCGTTCCGTCCCGTCATCGCGTTGTCCAGGGGCCTCGAAGTCCTTCGGGTGATCAATCAGGAACGGCAGTCGACCGTCGGCTCGCTGCACAAGGCGACGGGGCTGAACAAGTCAACGATCGTCCGCATGCTCGAGACGCTGGAGCATGAAGGTTATGTGGTACGTCGTACCGAGCCGGCCAGCTACGCGCCGACGGGACGGGCGCTGCTGCTCAGCGCAGGCTATGATGAGCCGACTTGGATTGGCGGCATCGCCGAACCCATCCTGAACAAATTCCGCAAGCAGATCCATTGGCCGTCAGACATCGCGGTGCTCGATCAGGAGTCCATGGTCATCGCCCACACGACGCGCGTCGATGGATCGCTGCTGTTCAGCCGCCCGCCGGGTTTTCGCTTTCCCGTCCTCGGCACCTCGATGGGACGCGCCTATCTCGCCTTCTGCGAACCCGCCGAGCAGGAGCGCATTGCCGCACGGCTGGCCCTTGGTCCGGAGCCCTGGAACGATCTGGCGCGCAATCCCGGCAGACTTGCCAAAGTGCTGCGCACGATCCGTAGCGCGGGGTTCGCAGTCATGGACGAGACCTACAGCCGCCGCGTCTTCGGGGGCGCAGTGTGGGCGATCGGCGTACCCGTCGTTTTGCGGAATCGCCTGTTCGGCAGCATGAACGTGATGATGCTTCGCGAGGCGGTCGGTCTGGAGGACGGTGTGCAGCGCTTCGTACCTCCGATGAAGAAGGTCGCTTCCGCACTTGCCGAGGCGCTCGGTGCCAAGCTTGCTGCGCCGGGTTCTCCTGCAGGTCGGCGATGACCATTTCACACAGTGAAACGATATTTTGATTTCTTGACCATCCTCCTTGCCCGTGTGAAACCTCGTTGCGGTGGCTGCCGGCTGCCCAATGACACAGGGAAAAGGGGAGGCCGAAGTGCGGACATCCGCGAGAATTTGGGCTGCCGCGATTGCATGCCTGACGATGGCCGCCCCTGAAACGGCTTGGGCCGAAGCGTGGCCGACCCGGGCAATCAAGATCGTCGTCTCCACGCCGGCAGGCGGCATCACCGATGCCTTCGCCCGCGCCTATGGCGACTATATCTCGCAGAAGCTCGGCCAGCCGGTCATTGTCGAAAACAAAACCGGAGCCAGCGGTGCGCTGGCGGCACAGTCGGTGAAGGATTCCCCGGCCGACGGCTACACGCTGATGTACACGATCTCGTCCACCTTGCTCGGTAACCGGCTGTTGTTGAAATCGCTGGCCTATGATCCGGACAAGGATTTCACGATCGTCGCGATGACGCCTTCGGGGCATCTGCCGTTGGTGGTCCATTCCGCCACCAATGCAAAGACGATCGAAGAGTTCGTCGCGTACGCACGTGGCAACAAGGTCACGGCCGGCTCGTACGGCATCGGCTCGTTCGCGCATATTGCGATCGCCGAGCTTAACCGGCAATTCGGTCTCGACATTTCCATCGTGCATTACCGCGGCGAAGCGCCGATGTGGCAGGATTTGGCCGCCGGGGTGATCCAGGCGGCGGTCGGCAGCTATCAGGCCGCGCTGCCGGTGCTCGATACCGGCATCGGCCGCCCGATTGCCGTGCCGACACCGGTGCGCATGAAGAAGCTGCCCGAGACCAGGACATTTGCTGAGCAAGGGGTCACGGGCAATGTCTTCCAGCTCATCAGTTTTACCGCGCTGGTGGCGCCCGCTGCGATACCGGCAGACCGGATCGACATGCTCGCCAAGCTGATGGTCGAAGGCGGCAAGACGGAGCGCGTGCAGAAGCTGCTCGATGCCTTCGGCGTCGACCAGCCGGCCATGGATCGCGCATCCTCGATTGCGCTCTACGAAAAGGAAGGGCCGGTCTGGCTCGAGTCGATCAAGACTCTCGGGTTGGAGCCGCAATAGCCGTCGCCGCGCCCAGCCGGGTGCGGACACCTCCTGGAGGTCAGACCCCGAGCACGTCCGCGAGCCGCAACTCGTCGGCGGCGGGATCCTTCAGGAACAGCTCGGCCTCGATCTCGTTCAGATGCGACAACATCTGCGCGCGCGCGGCCTCCCTGTCGCATTTGCGGATCGCGGAGACGATTCCGGCGTGATGATCGGTGCCGCAGGCCGGCGTGTCGTGCCGGCGGTAGAGCAGGATGATCAGCGAGGAGCGCGCGATCAGCTCCTTGAGAAAACCAAGATAGATGCTGTGGCCACTCATCTCGGCGACGAGTCGATGGAAGTCGCCGGAGAGGCGGACCGAAGCACGCGCATCGCCACGCAGCTCCGCCTCGCGCTCCTCGGCAAGATGCCGCTGGAGACGCCCGATCCAGGCCGGCGACACCGCGTCAACGGCGTGATCGACGATTGTCGGCTCGATCAGGCGGCGCGCCTCGAACACTTCGCGGGCGTCCGCAGGCGTCGGCCGCGCGACGAAGGCGCCGCGGTTCTTCTCGATGTTGACGATGCCTTCATGCGCGAGCTGTTGCAGCGCGGTGCGAACCAGCGTTCGGCTTGCTCCGTAGATCTCGCCGATCTCGTCCTCGCCGAGTTTCGTGCCGGGCAACAGGCGATGCTCGAGGATCGCCGCAGTCACACCTTCCCGGATGCGGCTGACGCGATCGCTCGCATCTGGCGCGTCGGATTTCGGTCGGGACTTGACGGCCATGGGGGGGAGGACTCGATCGTCGACGAGGGCGTTGAATCCTAATCGACCAGCTGTATCCAATCACAGGCGAAACTTTATACAATCCGCGCCTGTTTTGTGTGCACGCAACTGCGAAGGCAGCGAACCGCCCAAGCCCGTGGGATTCGATCTAACGATCTGACTCCGCTGCACTGTTTTGGAATTCGGCCGGCCGAGAACGATTCAAGCGCGATTGGCATGGACCTTGCGGAGAGAGGCGCAGCATCGCCCTCGCCCCGGACACGCCATGGCCACTCCCGCCGCCCTCGAACTGGTCGCCGTCACCAAGCGCTACGACACGACGCTGGCGGTCGACACCGTCAATTTGAAGATCCCGGCCGGCACCTATTGTTGCCTGCTCGGCCCCTCCGGCTGCGGCAAGACCTCGACCTTGCGCATGATCGCCGGCCACGAGGCCGTCAGCGAAGGCGACATCATCCTGGGTCCGCAGAACGTCACGGATCTCGAACCCGCCAAGCGCGGCACGGCGATGATGTTCCAGTCCTACGCGCTGTTTCCGCACCTCACCGTGCTCGACAACGTGGCGTTTGCCCTGAAAATGCGCGGCATCGACCGGGCGACGCGGCACAAGCGCGCCGGCGAGTTGCTCGAGCTGGTGGCGATGACGCCCTATGCGGCCCGCCTCCCCGCACAGCTGTCCGGCGGCCAGCAGCAGCGCGTCGCACTCGCCCGCGCGCTGATCACCGAGCCGCAGATCCTGTTGCTCGACGAGCCGCTCTCGGCACTCGATCCGTTCCTGCGGGTAAGGATGCGCGGCGAATTGAAGCGGCTACAGCGCGAACTCGGCATCAGCTTCGTTCAGGTCACGCACGGCCAGGAAGAGGCGATGGCGCTGGCCGACCACATCGTGGTGATGAACCAGGGCAGGATCGAACAGCAGGGAAGCGCCCGCGACATCTTCCATCACCCCCGCACCGAATTCGTGGCGCGCTTCATCGGCGGTCACAACGTCCTCAGCGACGCAGGCAAACTCATCGCCGTGCGCGCCGATCAGCTCGGCATCGCGCCGTTCACTGACGGCGCCTTCGGCGCGCCCGCGCTGCTGACCCAGACCGAGTACCAGGGCTCCTACATCGCCGTCTCGCTCACGCTCGACGACGGGACCGCCCTGTTTTCCCACCTTCCCGAGGCCGCCTTCGACGTCCACCAGTTCCGGCCGGGCGATCGCGTGCTGGCCATCTGGGATCCCGCCAAGGCGCAACGTCTGCAATAGCGCCGATCAATCACCGGAATGCGCAACAGAGGAGTGACTGATATGACCGAAACGACCAGGAAGAAGGGCCTTAGCCGCCGCACGCTACTGAAGAGCACCGCGGGTCTCGCCGGACTTGCCGCGGGCTCCGGCGCCATCACAGGCTTTCCCTATGTAATGTCGGCCGAGCCGAAGGTGCTGCGCTATCTCGGCACCGCAGTGAACGAGGGTGACGAAATCTCCAAGCAGTGCCTGAAGGACACCGGCATCAAGATCGAATATATCACCGCGACCACCGACGACGTCACCAAGCGCGTGATGACCCAGCCGAATTCCTTCGACGTGCTGGACACCGAATATTTCGCGCTAAAGAAGATCGTGCCGTCGGGCAACATCCTTGCCCTCGACGCGAGGAAGATCAAGGAATTCGACAACATCACGCCGGTCTTCACCAAGGGCGTCACGCCCGGCGGCAAGAAGATCGGCGGCCAGGGCACCGCACCCTGGAAGGTGCTCTATCTCGAAGGCAAGGACTCCAAGAAGTTCGCGACGTCTGCCACCGAGTTCGTCACGCTGATCCCGACCGTCTACAACGCCGACACGCTCGGCATTCGCCCCGATATCATCAAGCGTCCGATCAGCTCGTGGGCCGAGCTGCTCAACCCCGAGTTCAAGGGCAAGGCCTCGATCCTCAACATCCCCTCGATCGGCATCATGGATGCCGCGATGGTCGTGGAAGCCACCGGCAAGTACAAATATGCCGACAAGGGCAACATGACCAAGGAAGAGATCGATCTCACCATGAAGGTGATGACCGAGGCCAAGAAGGCGGGCCAGTTCCGCGCCTTCTGGAAAGACTTCAACGAGAGCGTCAACCTGATGGCCTCGGGCGAGACCGTGATCCAGTCGATGTGGTCGCCGGCGGTGACGAAGGTCCGCTCGATGGGGATTGCCTGCACCTTCCAGCCGCTCAAGGAAGGCTATCGCTCCTGGGCCTCCGGCTTCTGCGTCTCCAAGGGCGTCTCGGGTGCGAAGCTCGAATGGGCCTACGAGTTCGTCAACTGGTTCCTGTCCGGCTATGCCGGCGCCTATCTCAACCGCCAGGGCTACTACTCGGCCGTGCTCTCCACCGCGAAGGCGCATATGGAGCCTTACGAGTGGGCCTATTGGATGGAAGGCAAGGCGGCCGAGAAGGACATCAAGGCGCCCGATGGCTCGCTGCTCGAGAAGGCTGGCGCCGTGCGCGACGGCGGCTCCTACGAGGACCGCATGGGCGGCGTCGCGTGCTGGAACGCCGTGATGGACGAGAACGACTACATGGTCCGCAAGTGGAACGAGTTCATCGCGGCGTAATCTGATGGACACGTCGGAGGACATTTTGCAACAGGCATCTCCGGACCTGGTCCGGGGATCGGAGACGGCGCGCCGCAGCAAAGCGGCGCGGCTGTCACCCTCCTTCATCTCCTGGCTCCAGGCCGGGCCGATGATGCTGGTGTTCCTCGCCTTCTTCCTGATCCCGCTCGTCTTCGTCGTCATCGTCTCGTTCTGGGACTACAACGAATACCAGTTGCTGCCGGCCTTCTCGGGCCGCGGCTACACCGACACGTTCGAGGGCTGCATCGCGCAGCTCCCCGATCTCTGCACGATCGCCAAGACTTATCTGAAGACGCTAAAGCTTTGTTTCCTCGTGTGGGTCATCACACTCTTCATCGGCTTCTGGGCCGCCTACTTCCTCGCCTTTCACGTCAAGTCGAAAACTTGGCAGATGGGACTGTCGCTGCTCTGCACGATCCCGTTCTGGACCTCCAACGTGATCCGCATGATCGCCTGGATTCCGCTGCTCGGGCGCAATGGCCTTGTCAACTCAGGCTTGGTGAAGACGGGGCTGATCAACCATCCCGTTGAATGGCTGCTGTTCTCCGAATTCTCCGTGGTGCTGGCGCTGGTGCACCTCTTCACCTTCTTCATGGTGGTGCCGATCTTCAACTCAATGGTTCGCATCGACAAATCGCTGATCGAGGCCGCCTATGACGCCGGGGCGACCGGTTTCCAGACGCTCGTCAACGTCATCATTCCCCTGGCAAAACCCGGCATCGTGATCGGCTCGATCTTCGTCATCACCATCGTGATGGGCGACTTCATCACCATCGGCGTGATGGGCGGGCAGCAGATCGCGGCCGCCGGCAAGATCATCGAGACGCGGGTGAATGCGCTGCAATTCCCGGCAGCAGCGGCCAATGCCGTGATCCTGCTCGTCATCACGTTCCTGATCATCACCATGATGTCGCGTATCGTCGACATCAAGAAGGAGCTCTAGAGCATGAAGGAAGGACGCCCGCGCTCTTTCTACGTGCTCGCGATCTTCTTCGCGGCCTACACGCTGTTCCTCTACGGCCCGATGATCGCGATCTATGTGCTGTCGTTCCAGGGACCGCAGGGCGGCCTCACCTTCCCGATGAACGGTGTATCGACTTTCTGGATCGCAAAATTGTTCCAGGGCACCGGCATCGTCGATCTCGGCGCCGCCTTCCGCCGTTCGCTGCTGCTTGGCATTATCGTGATGATCGTCACCGTCGTGCTGTCGGTCGCAGCGGGCATGGCGTTTCGCCGCAAGTTCAAGGCGCAAAGCATCCTGTTCTACTCCGCGATCGCGAGCCTCATCGTGCCCTCGATCATCACCTCGCTCGGCATCTCGCTTGAATTCCGCATCATCGACGATCTGATCAAGGCGCATTGGAACGAGAGTTTCGAGACCTCGATGGGTCTGCTCACCTCGGGCCTCGGTGCACATCTGACCTGGACGCTGCCGTTCGGCCTTCTCATCATGTTCGCGATCTTCAATCGCTTCGATCCCAGGCTCGAGGAAGCCGCGCGCGATCTCGGTGCGACACCGTGGCAGGCGTTCCGTCATGTCGTGCTGCCGATCATCCTGCCCTCCGTGATCGGCATTGGACTGTTCGGCTTCACACTGTCCTGGGACGAACTCGCGCGTTCCAGCCAGGCGATCGGGGCGGTGAACACGCTGCCTCTCGATCTCCAGGGCCTCACCACCACCGTGACGAACCCCGACATCTATGCGCTCGGCACCGTGATCTCGGCCGTCTCGTTCACGGTGATCGCGCTTGCGCTTGGCACCATCCACATGCTCAACAAGCGACAGGCGGCCAAAGGCTCGGACGCCGGCAAAGGGCTTGTCTGAGAAGGGGCTTGTCTGATCCGATGCGGCTTCACGTCGTCAATCCCAACACCACTGCGTCCATGACGGTGAAGATCGCCGCTGCCGCGCGCGCGGTCGCCCTGCCCGACACCGTGATCGATGCGCGCCAGCCCACGATGGGCCCGGTCTCGATCGAGGGATTTTACGACGAGGCGTTCGCGGTGCCGGGCATGCTCGGCTGCATCCGCGAGGCCGACCGCGACGGCGCGGATGCGCATGTCATCGCCTGCTTCGACGACACCGGCCTCGACGCCGCGCGCGCTGCGGCAAGGGCACCAGTGATCGGCATTGGCGAGGCCGGCTTCCACATGGCGAGCCTGATTGCCGCGCGCTTCGCCGTGGTGACGACGCTCGGTGTCTCCATCGTGCCGATCGAGCATAATTTGCGGAAATACGGCCTCGCCGAACGCTGCGCGCGCGTCCGCGCCGCCGAGGTGCCGGTGCTCGCGCTCGAGGAGCGCAACACCGATGCGCTCGCAAAAATCTCTACGGAAATCACGGCCGCGATCCGCGACGATCGCGCAGAGGCCATCGTGCTCGGTTGCGCCGGCATGGCCGATCTCGCCAATGAACTCGCCGCCACGCACAGCCTGCCCGTGATCGACGGCGTCGCCGCCGCGGTGACCTTGGCAGAATCACTGGTGCGACTGGGACTGAAGACCTCCCGGCTCGGGCCCTACGCGGCGCCGCGCTCGAAGACCTATTCCGGTCCGTTTTCGCTGTTTCACCCCTGATCTCTGCCTCTGACGGGGGCACGGATGCCCTAAGGCATCCTGATTGTTGGTTTTTTTGCTCTTAGCCTCTTTTTGGTCCCATTCCTTGCCGACACGTAACGCTTTCGGGACGCCCCGGTAACCTCAGGTTGCCGGTCTTCGCCACTCACCAAGTTTCAATTTGGGTTTTGTCAGCGATGATCGATCTCGCAGAGGACACGCGGTCCCATCCCCTCCTTCGCCTTGGCGCCCAGCCTATCGCGCTGACCGCCGCCGCGCTCCTGCTCCTAATCGCGGGGGTGACCTCGATCGCGATCTGGCGTGCCTATACCGGTGCGGCCCCTGAGACCGACCGGGTGGTGGCGTCACGGCAGCTGCAGGCTCGCACCGCACAGGCATCCGAGCAGCTGGTCGAGAAGACCAAGGGGCTGGAGGCAACCCAGCAGGAATCGATTGACCAGCTCCAGGTCGTGCAAGACCAGCTCCAGAGTGTGAAGCGCTTGCTCGCATTCCAGCAGGCCGACACCAAGCGTCTGTCCGAGCAGGTCACGACACTCAACGAGTCCATCGATGGCCTGCGGCAATCCTTTGCCAGCGCCCGGGCGAGCGAGGCGGAGACTCCCTCAGTTACCCGCAGGAAACCTGCACGGCATCGTGTCCATGCCAGTGCACGCAAGCGCTCGCGCGGCTGAGCAGCCGGCGCCGCCACCCTTAAATTTTTGGACTTGTGAACTGGATCACATTCGCCCGTGTGATTCCAAGCGATGCTCGCCGTTACCGGATGGCGTGAGCCGATTTCAATGTCCGGGGCTGGCAAGGTCGTTGACGGTATATTGCGTCAACGGCCTTGTTTTTTGACGGGTACCGCCGCCTATTCGCAGACATCCACGGGGCGGATGCGCCAGCCCGCTGGCGTCATGACGCGCTTCCGCACAACGTAGCAGCCGCCATAACCGCCATCATCGTATCCGGTACCATAGTAATATGGATTGCCGTAATACGGTTGGCCGTAGCCGTAATACCCGCCGTAGTAACCTGCGCCGGCGATACCGGCACCGATGGCGACGCCTGGCCAGAAGCCACCGCCATGCCAGTGGCCGCCATGACCCCAGCCGCCACCATGGCCCCAGCCACCGCCGCCATGACCCCAGCCGCCGTGACCGCCCGCTTGTGCCGCCTGCGGCATCGACGACCCAACCGCCACCACCGCCAGCGCCGTCAACATCATCTTCCGTAACATCACTCGATCCTCTGCGTGGATACCCTCCACGCTCCAAAGCAGGACCAAGCTAATCGGCTTGAGGCGTTCCTGACAGCCTCACTGTCTCACTTCCCCGCGAGCGTCAGCAGCCGCGACAGATGCTCTTGAGCTTCTTGTCGAGCAGCCGGTTCTCGGCGTTGACGGCGGCGTCGGTGGACCCACCTGCGCCGGTCCCAGTGGTGACGCCGGGTGCATTCGCACCGGACGATTGGGCGGTCCCCAGACTGTTGGTGCCTGGCGCGGGAGCCGGAGAATTGGCGACACCTCCGGCCGATCCTGTGGAGCCGCCGGTGGCTTGCGCGAACGATGCGGCCGGCACCGCGGCAAGGGCGAAGATCACGATCACGGTCTTGATTGAACGGGCTATAGGCAATCTGGCCATTGAAATTCTCCTTCGCCGATCAACCGCCGCAGCAAGGACCGGTTCCGGAACAAATGCCGTCGCATCAGCTTGAAACCGGGAAGGCGGGCACGATCACGCGCAAGCTGATCTTCTGCTCCGCAAACAGAAAGGCGCAGTCACGATGAACGATCGCGATGCTTTTGCAGAAGGCGAACGCGCGGCGCGTAAAAACATTCCGGCGGAAGCCAATCCGTACCAGGACGGTAGCGATGAGCATGCCCTATGGTCCGCGGGGCACGAGAAGGTCGCAAGCGCAATAGAAGCGCGCGAGTCCGAAGGAAGCTGAGTTCACCCGATCCGCTTGAGGCCCTTTGTGAAGCGCGGTCCATTGGCGACGTAGAACTTCGCAGCACTCCCCATCTTCTGCACCTGAGCATCGTCGAGCATGCGGATCACCCGCGCCGGCGAGCCGATGATCAGGGACCGTTCGGGAAACTCCTTGCCCTCGGTGATGACGGAGCCGGCGCCGACGATGCTGTTGCGCCCGATCCTGGCGCCGTTCATCACGATTGAGCCCATGCCGACGAGTGCGCCCTCCTCGATGGTGCAGCCGTGCAGGATGACGTTATGCCCGACTGTACAGTTCCTGCCGATCTGAAGCGGAAAACCGGGATCGGTGTGGCAGGTCGAGCCGTCCTGCACGTTGGCGCCCTCGCCGATCTCGATCCACTCATTGTCGCCGCGCAGCACCGCGCCGAACCAGACGCTCGCGCCCGGCTTCAGGCGCACGCGGCCGATCACGGTAGCGGTCTCCGCGATGAAGTAGTTGCCGTCGGCGGGAAGGTCGGGCGCCTGCCCGTCGAGCTCGTAGATCGCCATGAGGGTCTCCTGTCGCGTCAACCCCAGCCATAGCGAAACGGCGGCCTTGACGCAAAGGGCCGCCGCGCAGGCAGCCCTATAGCGCGCGCATCAGACCAGAACGCCGGCCGCGCGGAGCGTCATCAGGAAGAAGGTGCCGCTCATCATGCTCCAGAAGCCGGCGATGACGGTCGCCATCATCACGAATTCGACGCGGCGGCTCTCCACCTGCCTGCCGCGCAGAGTATTGCGCATGATGATGAAAGGCGCCGCGAACACCAGGAACGGAACCGCCGCGAAGGTCTTCGGCGCCACGCCGTCCTGCAACAGACCGAAGCCGGCCGGCCGCTGTGCGACCGTCTGGTATCCGCTCACGAGCGCTCCCGCGAGCGCGAAACCAATGCCGATCGAGAAGAATGTGTTGAGAGCTTCAGGTGTCATCGGAACAGTCCGCCCTTACGCAACGCGAGGTACCTTCCTGTGACAAAGAGTGCCGGTTAACGCTACATTATCCTTAAGGGAAGGTTAACGCCGCCAGCCGTTCCACGCAGGCCTCTCTCCCTTCCCTGCAGCCGGCCAACGCTCCGCGAAATCGCCACCACGTGGCATATTCGCCGCTGATTCGTCGGCCATCGGCCGACTTCCGGCTCATTCGCGCGGCTCATGACGGTGTTTTCGGCAATTTCCCCTCAATCTCCCCGGGTGCGCACCCGGGCCCACGTCGTCCCGATCGTGCTCGGCGGCATTGCCGCGGTGTGCGCCGTCGCGCTCGTCGCCTATTTGTTGTGGCCGACCTGGGGGCCGAGCGGCGCGAACGCCCCAGACAAGCTGCCGGTGAGCGTCGGCGGCACGCTGTTCAACCTGCCGACCAACGCGATCCGCATGAAGATCCAGCGCCACTCCGGACCGCAGGAGCGGATCGATCTCGACTTCCTGTATCCTTCGCTGGAGCCGCCGGGCGCGCCGAAGCACGTCACCGCCGATAGCGTGGATGCGGCGATGCAGCCGATCGACCGCATCTTCCTGTCGATCGCCGCGCATCGCGATGCGCTCTCGCCCGAGCAGCGCACCGCCACGATTTATCCACGCTATCTCGACCAGGCCGCGGCAATGCCTCAGGACGGGCTGACGATGCGGATATTCCGCGCTGACACGCCTTACGGCACCGAGGATCTCTATTCTGCCGCAAGTCCCGCGCTGACCGCGCGCTGCACGCGCGATGGTGCGACGCCCGGCATGTGCCTCGCCGAACGCCGCGTCGGCGGCGCCGACCTCACCTTCCGCTTTCCGCGCAGCTGGCTGTCGCAGTGGCGCGATACGGCGGAAGCGATGGAGAAACTGACGGCGCAGCTGCGCGGCCCGAAGGGCTGAACGCGACCGCGCGACCTGCGCCTCCAAAACAAAAACTGCGAAAACAACCCCATGCACAGTAGCCAAGCTCCTGTAATGCTTCGTATTTTTCGAAGTCAGCTTCGCGCGTATGGTGTCAGGATGGGGCGGCGGTGAAGCTGTTGCTCGTCCTTGCGAGCGAAGCGAAGCAATCTCGGCTACATTGCCTTTTCATCTCAATGCACGATGCCGTGCTCGTCCGACTCACGGACCGAACCGGCAGGCATCCGCGACAGAGGTTAGTCATGATTCTCCGCAGAAGTGACGGTGTGTGGCTAAATGAACCGCAGCGATGGGCGGCAGAGGGTGATGACCTGCGGATCCTCACGGACAAGGCCACGGATTTCTGGCGCGAAACCCATTACGGCTTCAATCGCGATAGCGGACATTTCCTGGGCTTTCCGACAGGCGAAGCATTCACCGCAGATTTGCGTGTTCAGGGCGATTTCCGGGCGCTCTATGATCAGGCGGGCATCATGGTGCGCCTCGACGCGCATCATTGGGTCAAAGCCGGAATCGAATTGTCAGATGGCCGCGCTATGCTCGCGAGCGTGCTGACAAACGGGCAATCAGACTGGGCGACAGCACCCTATGAGCATAATGCCAGCGACTTCTGGGTCCGCGCGACCATCGCCAACGGTGTCCTTCGTCTGCAGGTTTCGGCCGACGGCAAATCCTGGCCCCTCATGCGGCTGGCGGCGTTTCCTAAAGCAAACTCCTACCTTGTGGGACCGATGGCCTGCACACCCGAACGGGCGGGGCTAGAAGTCGTATTCTCGACGTTTCGTCTGACACCTCCCCTCGGAAAAGACCTGCACGACCTGAGCTGAACATCACCCTTGCAGAAATATGTTCTTGCAAGAAAGCAAAGGCATGGAGCCGCGCCCGCGCGGCCCCGTTGAGCGAGACGATCGCCGAACTATTCCTGGTCGACGAGGTCGTCCTCGAGGATCGCCATCTGGAATTGGAACGAGCGATCATCGTCCTCGTCGTCGACGAAGAGCACACCGATGAATTCCTCGCCGATATAGACCTCGGCGGAATCATCCTTCTTTGGCCGCGGCACGACGCGGATCTTGGGATTGCCGAATACGCGCTTCAAATACGCGTCGAGCTTCCTAACTTCCTTGACGTCCACGGCAAGTCTCCAATCGAAATCTGGGTTGGCGCGGGTTTTAGGACGAGACGCGACCAACCGCCAGCATGAATTGCCAAAGAATTTTTGGGACGAAAGGGGCGGAAAATCCGCCCCTTCCGACAAGCTCGAAGGCCCGCCTCAGAGGCCCATCTCAGAGTCCCATGGCGTTGATCATCTGATCCATGGTGCGCGACGGCTCGGCACAGCCGGCTTCGCCGACGACCTTGGCAGGCACGCCTGCGACCGTCACGTTGTGCGGCACCGGTTTGACCACGACCGAGCCCGCCGCGATGCGCGCGCAATGACCAATCTCGATGTTGCCGAGGATCTTCGCGCCGGCGCCGATCAGGACGCCGTGGCGGATTTTCGGATGGCGGTCCTCGTTCTCCTTGCCGGTGCCGCCGAGCGTAACGCCATGCAGGATCGAGACGTCGTCCTCGATCAGCGCAGTCTCACCGCAGACGAAGCCGGTGGCGTGGTCGAGGAAGATGCCGCGGCCGATGCGCGCGGCGGGATTGATGTCGGTCTGGAATACCGCAGACGCCCGGCTCTGCAGATAATACGCAAAATCCTTGCGGCCCTTCAGATAGAGCCAATGCGCGAGGCGGTGGGTCTGGATGGCGTGAAAGCCCTTGAAATAGAGCAAGGGATCGATGAAGCGCGAGGTCGCGGGGTCGCGATCGTAGACGGCGACGAGATCGGCGCGGAAGGCGTTGCCGAGATCGGGATCGTCGCGCAGCGCCTCGTCATAGGTCTGGCGCACGAGATCGCCCGACAGCGCGGAATGATCGAGCCGGTCGGCGACTCGATGGATCACCGCATCTTCCAGGCGGCTGTGATGCAGCACCGTCGAATAGATGAAGGTCGCAAGCTCCGGCTCGCGATGGACGATGTCCTCCGCTTCGCCGCGGATCCGATCCCAGATCGGATCAAGCGTTGCAAGCTTTCCTCCCGGATTGACCTGATGCACTGCCATGAGATCTGCTCTTTCGAATTGGCTCGTTTCACTGGTTCTATAACACAGTCTAGGCGACAAAGTCCTGACGGGCTTGCCTGAGAGTGAACAGTGCGTTGTCCGGCGGGGGCATGCCAACGCGTTGAATCACAACAGTTTCTTCCGACACCCCGGGCGGCAAGGTCGGCTCAAAATGGTCAGGGTTTCGCCAAATTCAAGCCGGGCGGCGTCAAACTATTGGTGAATTCCGCCTCAACGGTAATTGCGGGCATGGTCCGAGTGAGGACGGAGCGGATTTGACCATCACCACCGATCATGCGCGCGCGGGCGCCGCGGGCTCACTCTGGCTGCGGCTCGCCGCCATCGCCCTGCCGCTCCTGTTGATCGCGCCGGCATTCTGGAACGGCTATCCGCTGTTGCAATGGGATACCGGAGGCTATCTGGCGCGCTGGTACGAGGGCTATCTCGTCCCGAGCCGCTCCACCGTCTTCGGCATCTATCTGCACTATGGCGAAAGTTCAGGGTTCTGGATCAACCTCGCGGTCCAGTCGCTGACCACGCTGTGGCTGTTGCAGCTCACCTTGCGCGTGCTCTCGATGATGCAGACGTTCCGTTTCGTCGCGATCAGCCTGCTCCTGATCCTGTCGACTGCGCTGCCCTGGCTTGCGAGCATGCTGCTCACCGACATTTTTGCAGGCCTGTCGGTGCTGTCGCTATTCCTGCTGGTCATCGGTGGGCAGCGGACCTCGGCGCTCGAAAAGATCTCGCTGTTCGTTTTCACCGCCTTTGCCGCCGCGACCCACAGCGCCACGCTCGGCGTGCTGCTCGGTCTCTGCGTCGCCGGCTGGGTGATCCGGCCGTGGCTGGGGCGCCGGCTTCCGATCGCCGGATTGGCGCAGGCGAGCCTCACCATCGTCGCCGGCGGCCTGATGCTGGTGTCTGCGAACCATGCCTTGTCGGGCAAATGGGCCTGGACGCCGGGCGGCACCGGCGTCGCCTTCGGTCGCATGATGCAGGACGGCATCGTCGCGCGTTATCTCAATGACCATTGCCCGCGCGAAACACTCAAGCTCTGCCCCTATCGCGACCAATTGCCGGCGACCGCCGACGAATTCCTGTGGGGCAAGAGCATGTTCAACACGCTCGGCCGCTTCGAGGGCATGAACGACGAGATGGGCACCATCGTCGTGGGTTCGCTCGCCGACTATCCTGTCTGGCAGGCCGGCGCGGCGTTGCGGGCGCTGGGACGGCAATTGCTCCATGTGGCGACCGGCGAAGGCACCAATGGCTGGATCCCGCACACCCGCGGCATTATCGAGCGCTATATCCCCTCACAGGCCGCGCCGATGCGGGCGGCGCGCCAGCAGCACTGGGCTCTCGATTTCGACACCATCAACTGGCTGCACGTGCCCGTCGCGCTCGCCTCGATGCTGGGGCTGCTCGCGCTGCTCGCCCATGCGCTCGCGATCCGCCGGCTCGACGACCTGACGTTGCTGGCGGCGACCGTGACGCTGGCGCTGCTCGGCAACGCTTTCGTCTGCGCGGTGATCTCCGGTCCGCACGACCGTTACGGCGCGCGAATGGTGTGGGTTGCGACCTTCGTGGTGCTGATGGCGCTCGCGCGCCGCCTTGGGGAAGACAGCAAAGCGCGGTGAGATTGGGGTGAAGCGCCATCGTGCCTGGTTTCGTCCGAGCAGCGATCGCGTTTATCCAGTAAGACCAGCGCATTCGTTCTCAAGGGTGTTTGGAGCCCTTCATCGCCCCCGCAAATCGGCACACGCGGCGGGGCGGTGGCATGAGCACGACCAGCCGCTAGTCAGCCGGCTGCGTGAAAACGGACCCAAGTGCGAGACGGTCAGTGCCGTACAACAACTGAGGCGTTCCGCGGCTAGCTCTTTGTGCCGGTGCCGCCGGCACCGGAAGAATGATTTCGGAAGCGACCCTCCAGTCCTTCCCGACGCGAAGCCAGTTGCTGATCATGAGAAACGGCCTGGCTGTTCCATCTTGCCCCGCATAAGAGACGGTGATGGTCATCGGCACATAGGACTCGGCGACGTCGCGCGTCAGGCCGACAACCCTGAGCTTCGAAAAATCTGGCTCGAGTACGACCGGACCGGACTACCGATATCATGCAGCTATTGATCAATCGCCGCGTTACCCCAAAAGCCGGCCCAGTTTCCCTCGGACGGGATCGCGCTCTTGGCCACCAAAAGGGCCGAGGGCGATTGCCAGAACATCCGATACAGAGCCTTGAAATCATGCTTGTTTGCCAATTTCATCAGCCTTCCGAACTTCGATTTGATTGCGCTGAGCGTCGCAGCATTCAGCGGCTCTCTGCTGACGGCGGGAGCAGACGCGGCAGACACGGTGGTAAGAGCCACAGCAGTGAGGGTGACAAGAAGTGCCTTATACATGCAGGAATGTCCATTCCAATGCGTCGCTCACATCATGACAACACTTGTTGCGTTCCGCGATTGGAGGTGTTCACGTCCGTGAGCTGAAGTGTCGTCAGGACGTTTCAGCACTCTACGGATGCCTGGCTTAAAATGGTCGAGCGGGAGCGCGCGGGCTCCCGGCGCCACAGCGCCGGGAGCGGCACCGTCACCTCGTGAGGGCGGCTTTTTCGATCACCTCAGCGACCTGCTTCGCATGGACGACGAGCGAGGCATGGCTGCCGGTGACTTCCGTCGTCTGGGCGTGGATCCTGGCCGCGAACGACTTCTGGGCCTCGGGCGCGAGGACTTTGTCCTTCGTGCTGATGACGTAGAACGTCGGCTTGTCATGCCAGGCCGCAACGTCGACCGGGGCTTCGAATGCAACGTGGTTCAGCGGAAGCTGCGAGTTGGCCAGGTGCGCGGCGATCTCCGGAGGAAGGTCAGCCGCGACGGCTGACGGAAACACCTTTGCATCGATGTACAGATTGCCCTTCGCATCGGGGTGGATCGCCTTGCCGCCTTCGGTCGGCGGACCGGCCTTTGCCAGCGACGCCAGGGATTCACCGACCTCCGGCGCAAAGGCGGACACATAAACCAGCGCCGAAACCTTGGGATCGTTGCCGGCTTGCGTGATCACCACGCCGCCCCATGAGTGGCCGACCAGAACGGTCCTGCCGGCTTGCTTCGCGAGCGCCTGTTTGGTCGCATCGACGTCGGCGGCGAGCGAAGTGAGTGGATTTTCGACGAGCGTGACGTTGTAGCCTTTCTTGGTGAGAATATCGGCAACCGGCTGCCAGCTCGTCTGGTCTACGAAGGCGCCGTGCACGAGCACGACGTTGTGCGCTGCCCCCTTGGGCAGTTCGGCGGAATGTACGGCTCCGACCAACGTCGTTCCGGCCAGGAGGACGGTGGCGGCTGAGAGGAGAATAGTTCGCATTGTTTGTTCCTGTTGGCATGTCGGACGAAAGTAGTCCGGGGGAATGGACAGGCGTTTCCAGCAAGGTCGCGGTTCTTCCATCTGCCGTTGGCGAAATGGTTGCCGCACGTCCGGTCGGCCCGCCGTGGCATGACGTATTCCGTGGACCTCTCGGACGATAGGGACCAATCGTCCGTGTCTTGTGTCCGATCGTCCACGGTTCTAGTCTCGGGGGATGGATATACTCACCCAGGTGCTCGATCGGGTTCGTCTCGGCGGGACGCTGCTCTTTCACTTCGAGCTCGGCCATCCCTGGCATCTTGAGTTGCCGGCGCGCCCCTACGCCCTGTTTCACTATCTCAGCCAAGGTTCAGCGACCCTCGCGCTCGAACAGGGAGAGGAAATCCAGATCACCGGGGGCGATTTTGTCGTCATCACACGTGGCGAGCCCCATGTGTTTTATTCGGATCGCCGGGCCGAGCCTTTGCGCATCGTGGATATCGAACGGTCGTCGCCACGCCTCGGATTCGTTCGTCACGGCAGCCGTGCAAAGCCGCTCTCGACCATGCTCTGCGGCAATTTCACGGTGTCGCGGCCGACGTTTGGCAGCGTGCTGGAGTTGCTTCCACCCGTGCTCTTGCTGAAGCCGACGTCCGACCGTGGTTGGCTTGAAGCCATCCTGCGCCGCATGATGAGCGAGTCCGCGCTCGAGCGTCCTGGCCAAGGCGTCGCGCTTTCACGACTGACGGAAGTGCTCTTCGTCGAGGTGCTGCGAAGCTGGATCGCGTCTCTCAGTCCCGGGCAAGGCGGCTGGATCGGGGCCATTTCTGACCCCCATATCGGACCGGCGCTGAAGCTGATTCACGAAAGTCCGGAGCAGCTTTGGACGCTGAGCGACCTAGGCCGTCGCGTCGGGCTCGGCCGCTCGGCATTTTCGGCGCGCTTCACTAGGCTCGTGGGCCAGCCCATGCAACGTTATGTGATCGAACGCCGGATGGCGGAGGCGGCGTTCCTGCTGGAAACCAGCGACGAACCGATCGCACGGATTGCCAACCGGATCGGTTACGAGACTGCAGCGGCGTTTTCGAAGTTGTTTCACCGGCACATTGGTCAGTCGCCCGGCCGTTACCGGGCTGCGCGACGCGCCGACGGAGCCCGTGCGCAGTTGGACGGATCGGAATTGCAAGTATCCGATTGACCTCGATAAAGCTGTGGCTTCGAGCTGAGTCTCATATGCGCCCTTAGCGAACCCCGATCCCTAGGTACAGGAATGGACGGTTGCCGAAGGGAGTGGATGGCCCACTGTAACGAGACATTTCAGGATAGCTGAAACCGCCTCATCGCCTCAGGCGCGGCGTGAGAGGAAATCGAGCACGCCAGTCTTGTAGACCTTGTCGCCGACTGCGCGCATGTGATCGCGACCGGGAATATCGAGCACTTCCGAACCCGGGATGATGGCACCGAGTGCGCTGGCCGAACCCGCGACGTCGTCGGTGCTGCCGACCGCGATCAGCACGGGCACGTCGATGCGCGCGGCTTCGTCCTTCGTCATGAGATCGCGCGTGCCGCGCAGGCAGGCGGCCAGCGCCATGCGGTCGGAACGGGTTTGGTCTGCAAAAGCACGAAACGTGCGTCCGACGGGATCGGAGACGTCGTCGAGCGAGGGCGCTTCCAGCGCCTTCGCGACGTTCTCGCCGGGCCCGGTGCCCTCGATCAGGCCGCCGATGCCGATGCCGCCAAGGATTGCCGAACGCAGGCGCTGCGGCTCGTTGAGGGAGAGCCAGGCCGTCATCCGTCCGCCCATCGAATAGCCCATGAGATCGGCCTGCGGGATGGCGAGGTGATCCATCAGCGCGAGCACGTCGGCGGCCATGGTCGGGATGGAGTACTGCGCGGGCTCGTAGAGCTTTGCGCTTTCGCCATGGCCGCGATTGTCGAGCGCAATGACACGGCGGCCGTTCTTGCGCAGCTCCGAGACCCAGGTCGGATAGACCCAGTTCACGTTCTTGCTGGAGGCAAAGCCGTGCACCAGGATGATCGGATCGCCCTCGCCTTCGTCGAGATAGGCAATTTCAACGGCGCCGTTGTGAAAGCTCGGCATCATCAGTTCCGCAATCTTGAGGGGAAGAGGTATCTTAGGCCGTGACGGCAGGGCTTGCCAGAACGGCTTCGGCGGCGATCCGCGCCTGGCGAAGTCGCCGCGCCCGTCTGCGATCGCACCAGGCCTGGGTCAGGCGCTCCGTCGTCGCCTTGATCGAGGACAACAGGCCGAGCAGCGTCAACGCCGCACCGAACAGCCAGAGTGCAAGATTGAACGCCCCGCCGATCAGCAGCAGCGCGCCGCGGCCGAGCAGCTTCAGAATCGCGCGCGTCTTGCCGCCCTGCGCTTCCGCGAGCCGCGCCGCGCGTGCGACGTCCTTGGGACCTTCAGCGATGCGCAAGCTATCCATCGCGCCGCGCGTGCCGGTCTTCTCGACCACGCGCGTGACATCCTTGCCGAGCCGAACCAGCGCGCCGGCCTTCTCGGCGCGGAACGCGGCCTTGATCGCGCTCAAGGTCTGGCCCGGCCGCAGCACCGAGCCGGAGGCAACCGCGTTCTGGAGCATCGGCGTATCGACGACCTCGCGCGCGGACCGGCCGGCCCATGCCGCTAGTCCCTCGCCGAGCCGGCCGACCTTGCGCGCGTCCTTCACCAGCGTCAGCCCGGCGCGAACCGGCGCGGCACCGCCGACGGAGACGTAGGTCACGGCCGTGACCGCGAGACCCGCGGCCGCAAGGCCCAGCACCAGGCGATCGGTCTCCTCGCCCATGGCGAGGTGCTTGCCCTCGCGGACGACGTCCCTGATGTCGCCGATGACGAAGAGATCGCCGGCCACGGTTCCCGACAAGCTCGCAACATCATCCGCGTTGCCGGTAACGAGACCGGCGGCAAACCGTTTTGCGAAATGCGAGGTGGAGTTTTCGGCTTTGACCGCGTCACCGACACGGCTCGGGAGGTCGTCAGGCAGCGCGATGTTGCGGTCGCGCGCCAGTGCGACAAAACTGTCGGCAAGATCGGCATCGCCCGATGCGAGCGCGACCTCGATGTTGTCTTGAATCAGGCGGTCGTTGTGCCGCAGCAGCGCGTCGAGCTTGATCTCTGAGAGCGCGGCGGGATCGTCCTGGGCGGCCAGAATCGCCCCGGCCTCGCGGGCGTGCGGTGCTACCTGCGCGAGCATGAAGCCGCATGCCGCGATACCGGTCAACGCTGTGCTGATTCGCAACCACTTCATGCGGAGAGCCTGGACGGTCCTGAGATCGTTGACGCCTAACGGTTGTCTTTCGTCGCAATTACGCTCGTCCACAGACATAGTATGCCAAAATTGCGACACAACGTCCCCGACGAAAGAAGGGCTTCTCTCAGGCCGCAAGATTGTGTCGAATTTGCATGAGCAAATGAGCATGGGGCATTGCGGAGCTTTCGGTTCCGCTGGACTAGCAATCATCTCCACCCACCAGTATGGTCCGCGGCGCCTTAATAATGCCGCGGCAGTCGTGATTGTGTCTGCCGCCATTGCCACTCCAGGATGAGTACGATGTCCGACCATGTCGTCCCGCACTTCCACAACGATGCCGGTGTCCCCGTCATCGAGATCGGCTCGCAAGAGTTCATGTGCGTGGGCGCCAACCCTCCGTTCGATCATCCGCACGTCTTCCTCGACCTCGGCAACGACAACGAGATCATCTGCCCGTACTGCTCGACTCTGTACCGTTTCGCCGCCGACCTGAAGGCGGGCGAAGCCCGTCCGCCGGAATGCGTCCTGAAGGACAAGGTGGCCTGACCGCTTCCATCGGCCAGGGGTGGCGCTCTCCCGAACGATTGTCATCGCCGGTGCCGGCATCGGTGGACTGACGGCTGCGCTTGCGCTCGCGGCCCGCGGCTTCCGCATCATCGTGCTGGAAAAGGCCGAGCGGCTCGAGGAAGTCGGCGCCGGTCTGCAACTCTCCCCGAACGCCAGCCGCGTGCTGGTCGAGCTCGGGCTCACCGAGCGCCTCAAGTTGCGCGCCGTGATCCCGGAGGCAGTCTCGATCATGAGCGCGCGGGCCGGCGGTGAGCTTTTGCGCATGCCGCTGGGAGAAGCCGCCGCCGAGCGCGCCGGCGCCCCCTATTGGGTGGTGCACCGCGCCGACCTGCAATCCGCCCTCGCCGGCGCAGTTTCCGACCATCCCCATATCGACCTGAAACTCGGCGCGACCTTCGAAGACGTCGCGCCTCACGCCAAGGGGCTGACGGTGGTTCATCGCAGCGGCACGATCCGGCGCAGCGATCTCGCCAGTGCGCTGATCGGCGCCGACGGTATCTGGTCGACGGTGCGCCAGCATCTATTCCCCGAGGTGCAGCCGCGCTTCTCCGGGCTGATTGCCTGGCGCGGTACGCTCGATGCCACGCAACTGCCGAAGGACTACACAGCGCGCCGGGTCCAGCTCTGGATGGGCCCGAATGCCCATCTCGTCGCCTACCCGATCGCGGGCGGACGCCAGATCAACGTGGTCGCGGTGCTGCCGGGCACTTGGAACAGGCCGGGCTGGAGCACGCCCGGCGATCCCCGCGAAGTGCTGGACGCCTTCGCCGCGCCGCGCTGGCCGCCGCCGGCGCGCATGATGCTCGCCACAGTCGACAGCTGGCGGAAATGGGCGCTGTTCGGCGTCCCCGACGACTGCCCCTGGAGTAAAGGCCCGGTCGCGCTGCTCGGCGACGCCGTGCATGCGATGCTGCCGTTTGCGGCCCAGGGCGCCGGCATGGCGATCGAGGACGCCGCAGTGCTCGCGCAGCATTTGAGCCCTGAGATCGCCGAGACCACCGCGGGCATCACGGCAGCGCTGAGACAATACGGCCGGACGCGCCAGGCGCGCGTGCGGCGGGTGCAGCGGACCGCGCGGCAGCAGGGCCGCATCTATCATTTCAGTGGGCCGCTCGCGTTCGCGCGCGATCTTGCGGTCCGCGCCCTCGGCCCGGAACGCATGCTGGCACGGCAGGACTGGATCTACGGCTGGCGGCCCTGACGCGAGGCGCTGATGTCAGGACGTTTCAGCGCACGGCTCTTGTCGATTTCGGGCCAGGCTTGATCGGGCCAGGATTGGCTGCGGGCGCCGCGGCGGCCGGCGTCGCCTCGGGGGGCGTTTCCCGGCACTTGTTGCGGCGCCAAGCGTCATCGGCCATCTGCGCCTGCCCGCGTACTGCGATGTAGTCGTTGCGATAGGCAAGCTCCGACACCACGGCGCCGCCCGCGCCGGTCTGTGCCTTGTCCATCAGCCTCTGCAAATCGCCGGTGCGGTTGGCGATCGACTTGCGCTCGCCTTCGAGCTGCTTGCAATCGTACAATTCGTACTTGGCGGGATCGGCAAAGGCCGGAGCGACCGTCTCGCTCATGCCGGCGCAGCCGGACAGCGCGAAGTCGGCCGCGAGCAGCGCGGCGACCACGCAGCACGGGCGCAGGCGATATTGGATCAAAGCTGACATGCCGGATGAATAGTCCCCGTCGATTGAGAATGCCTAAAGCAACAACAGATGTCCGGATTGAGGCTTTGCCTTGTGCCGCCGGCTCGCCTAAGGAAGAACCACCCCTCCGGCCTGCAAATGCCAATTCCAGACCGCCGGCAAGGGACTTAAGTGGCTGATCTCGTTGGATCAAGCGGGCATGGCGGAATTGGTAGACGCAAGGGACTTAAAATCCCTCGGCGCGCAAGCGCTGTGCCGGTTCGACCCCGGCTGCCCGCACCACGAAAGCTGCGCGGAGGATCCCGCCGCGCGCGGCGGCCGCGAGCGCTGATACCTCATCAATTCCTGTCTGCTCCTGCACCGCCTGCCAGCCATCCCGAAACGTTGCTTGTGCAACGCAGCATTGAAGATAGATAAGGGCCTCAAATCAGAGGTGAGCTTCTTGTCCGACGTCAATGCCGACGACTGGGTGTCCTCGGGACACCGTCCCATGGGTTTCCCCGAATTCGTCATCGTGATCGCGTCGATCATGGCGCTGAATCCGCTTGCGATGGACATGATGCTCCCGGCACTGCCCAATATCGGGTCGGCCTTCAATATCCCCGTCGCCAACCATCTTCAGCTGGTGCTGTCGACCTTCCTGATCGGCTTTGGCGCGGGGCAGTTCGTCATGGGCCCGCTGTCGGATCGCTTTGGCCGCCGCCCGGTGCTGCTCGGCGGGATGGCGGTCTATGCGGTGGCAAGCGTGCTGGCGATTGCGGCGCCGTCGTTCGAGACGCTGCTGCTGGCACGCGCACTGCAGGGTTTCGGTACCTCGGCGACTCGCGTGATCGCGACCTCGATCGTGCGCGACTGTTACGTCGGCCGCCGCATGGCGAGCGTGATGTCGCTTGCGATGATGATCTTCATCGCCGTCCCCGTGATCGCCCCTTCGTTCGGACAGGCGGTGCTGCTGGTGACGCAATGGCGCGGCATCTTCGTCGTGCTGATGCTCTACGGGCTGCTCGCGCTTGCATGGTCCGTGCTGCGGCTTCCGGAGACCCTGCCTGAGAGCGAACGCAGGTCGCTTGCGCCGGCCGACGTGCTCACGGCCTACTGGCAGACCGTGACCCATCGCCAAACCCTCGGCTATGCGCTCGCCGCCGGTAGCGTCATGGGCGCGCTGTTCGCCTACGTATTTTTGGCTCAGCAAGTTTTTGTCGGCATCTATCACCTCGGCCATTATTTTCCGCTCGCCTTCGCCGGGATCGCGGCCGGCACCGCCATTGCCGGCTTTCTCAATGCGCGATTCGTCGGGACCCTCGGCATGCGCGTGATCTCGCACGGCGCGCTGACGCTCTACACCGCGGTGGCGGGAGTGATGCTGCTGACGGAAAGCCTCGCCGCGTTGCCGCTTCCCCTGTTCATGGTGCTCTCGGCGCTGATGATGTTCTCGTTCGGCATGATGGTCGCCAACTTCACTGCACTCGCCATGGAGCCGCAGGGCCACATCGCCGGCACGGCGTCCTCGCTCTACGGCTCGATCACCACGCTGATCGGCATCGCCGTCGGCATGGCCATCGGACAAAGCTTCGACGGCACGTTGCTGCCGTTCTCGGTCGGCTTCTTCGTGTCGTCCCTCGCCGCGCTCGCGATCGTGCTGGTGGTGGAGAGAGGACGGTTGTTCAGGCCGCATCATCGCGCCATCGGCTGAGGAACTCCGTGGCGCTCTCGATGTTGTACTGCAACAATTTGAAAGGGCGCTTCAATGGAACCGAAACACCGTAAAGACCACGACGCCGCGGAACGGGCGGAGACGGAACGCACGCCGTCGAGCGCCGAAAAGACCGCCGTCACCGTGCCATTCGCGAGTGAAGGGCTCGAGCGGGTCCGCGACAGCCACTGCTGAGCAAGACGCCTATTCCGTTGCGCGCCTGCTGGCGCTGAAATCGTCCGCAATGCCTTCGGGTGCCGCGCCGCTTCCACGGGGCGGCACCATCAGCACAAACACTTCCCGCGTGAGACCGGGCCGGCCCCATAGCTGCGCCTGTATGATAAGTTCCCGCCTGATGAAATGCCCGGCGCGCCCGGCCACCGAGTCCATCCACCGGCTGCAGTCATCCTGATCGCGAAAACAGAGCGCGGCCCAGCCGCGCTCCAGCGTCGTCTTGTGCGGCAAGCCCCCGGGATATTGATCCTCGAACGGCCGCACGTGGTGCGGGTGGTCCGGGCTGTAGAAGGCTGTCGCGAAGGCCGGTGAATCGTCGCCGCTGACGGCGGCGAGCGGCTCGTCCGTCAGTTCGCGCCACTCGCGTGTCAATCGGCTCGCCGCCTGCGCGTAGAAATTGCGCCCCTCCTCGTAACCGTGATGGTTGCGATAGACCGCGTGGGTCGGCGCGGCGACGAGGACGGCCGTGAGCGCGACACCGGCCACGACCACGGTGAGGTTGACGGTGTAAAAGCGCTCGATCGAATAATTTGTGCCGCAGACCACGAGAATGGCGAACAGAAACAACCCTTGCAAAGCCCATAGCGACGGCAGATCGGTGCCCATCACGAGCGAGATCAGGACCGGCAGCGCAATCGTGCCGACGGCAATGTAAAAGAGGAGCCGCAGGCCCGGATTCATTGCCGCGAAATCGTCCGGAAACTGCTTCAGCCGCGTGCCGGCGATCAATACCCAGCTGACGGCTGACACACTCATGGCCGCCAACAGGCCCAAAAGGAAGTTCCTGACATCAGCAGCAGAACTCGCCGCAGTGCCGTTGGCATGGTTCAGCGCGTAGGTGAAGGTCGATGCCCCCGTGGTCGCGAGCCAATGAAGATGCGGTGACAGCGCCGCAAGCCCGACGACGACCGAAATCCAGGGCGAGGCGGAAGTGAAATAGGCGCGTCGCGCCGGATGCGCCAGCGCGGCAAACGTGAAGCTCGCGACAAGGAAGATCGAATAATATTTGCCGACCATGGCCAGTGCCGTCGTGCATCCCACGGCAACCGCCCACGACGCCGCTCGGGTCTCGAATGCGCGCAGGAAGCACCAGGTCGCCAGCGGCCAGACCGCCAGCAGCACCGCATTGGCGTTGAAGCGCTGGGCATGGAATTGATAGGCCGGCGTCAGCATCAGGATCAACAGCACCAGGACGCGCTTGTGCCCCCTCACGAATTGCCGCGCGATCCGATCGACGAAGACCAGCGCGAGCCCGGCGTTGGCCATCGCCATCAATTGCAGCGACCAGTCAGTGAGCGGAAAAATGGCGCTCCAGCTCGCGGCAACCCAGCCGGTCAATGGCGGATGCTTGGGATAGCCCCACGCGAAATGCCGCCCCAGCGTCCAGGCCTCCAGCGTATCGGGGTGCAGACCGCCGCCGGCATAGGCGACTGCCAGATAGAGCGTCCAGATCCCGACGAAGCAGGCGACGAGAAGCGGCACGGCCCAGCCCGTCTCGACGCCATCGAGCCAACGCCGGAATGGCCGGCGCCATCGTGCCGGCGCGCGATCGGACCGTTCGGCCATCGCCTGGAATGCAAAATCGATCGGCACTGGAATCAAATGGAGGAAGGAAGATGATGCGCGAGCACGACACATCTAGTTCTGGATCGAAACAAATAGCAATGACCGCAGACGGAACGTTGAAAGCATCCGCTTTCTCAGCCGGCGTAAGGTCAACAAAGGACCGAGACTGGCAAAAGAGCGGCGCCGCTGATGACAGCGGCGCCGCATGATGATCCGGACGAAAGGAAGGGCCTTTGCCCTACTCCGACTTGTCGACGTTCCAGAACAGCGGGGTCGCGGGACCGTCGAGCACGCCGGTCAGCGATTTGCGCCAGCCGCTCGGCAGGAGATACTGCCCCAGCGGGATGTAGATCACCTGCTCATAGGCTTCCTTCTGGATGTCAGCGGCGATCTTCTTCTGATCGTCGAGCGAGGCGGCGCGAACGAAGTCGTCCTTGAGCTTTTCGATCTTGGCGTTCTCGGCCCAACCGAACCAGCCCTTCTTGCCTTGGCCGCCGATCGAGAGATTGGCGATCGGGTTGGAGACGTCGGCCGCGACCCAGTTGGTGAAGAACATGTTCCAGCCGCCCTCTTTCGGAGGCTTCTGACTGGCGCGGCGGCTCACCACCGTCTGCCAATCGGTCGCTTGCAGGTCGACCTTGAAGCCGGCCTCGCGCAGCAACTGAGCCGCAACGATCGGCTGCGCCTTCAGCGTCGTGACATCGCCGGGGGCCATGATCACGATCGGGGTGCCGTCATAGCCGGATTCGGCGAGCGCCTTCTTGGCTTCGGCCATGCCGTTGCCCTTCACCAGGGTCTCGGCACCGGCCTCCGTCGCGAACGGCGTATCGCACACGAAGAAGGCGCCACAGACCTTCTGATATTTGGCGTTGCCGACGAGCGCGTCGAGAACGTCCTTCTGGTTTATCGCCAGAAAGGCAGCACGGCGCACTTTGACATTATCGAACGGCGGATAAAGGAAGTTCATCCGGCCGAGCGTCTGGAAACCGAACTTGTTCGAGACCTCGATCGTGATGTCCTTGTTCGCTTCCAGTAACGGGAGCATGTCGTAAGGCAGATTTTCCACGAAGTCGATGTCGCCCGACTGCAACGCGTTCACCGCGGTCTGCGAGTCCGGCATGGTGATCCACTCGACGCGGTCGACCTTCACCACCTTGCCGCCGGAGGTCCAGCTCGACGGCTCCTTGCGCGGCACGTAATCGGTGTTCTTGACGTAGACCGCCTTCACGCCCGGCTGGAATTCCGACTGCACGAACTTGAAGGGCCCCGAACCGATCTGCTCGGGGATCTGCTTGTCAGGCGGCGTCTCGGCGAGGCGCTTCGGCATCATGAAGGCAACGCGGGAGGACGGCTTGCCGATCGAGTCGAGCACGAGGCCGTAGGGCTCCTTCAGCTTCAGCGTGATGGTCTTGGCATCGGTCGGCTCGATGCTGGCGGTGAAGTCGAGCAGTTTCTGGCCCATGCCATCGACTGCGGCCCAGCGCTTGAGCGAGGCGACGCAGTCCTCCGCCGTCACCGGCGCACCGTCATGCCACTTCAGGCCGTCGCGCAGCGTGAACGTGTAGGTGAGCTTGTCGTCGGAGATCTTCCAGTCCGCCATCTGCGGCTGGATCTTGAAGTTCGAATCGGGCGCCACGAGCGTGTCGTAGATCATGTAGCCATGGTCACGCGTGATGTAGGCCGTGGTGAAGATCGGATCGATGATGCGCAGATCCGAATGCATCACCGCCGTGATGGTCTTGCCGGCCGCAAGCACCGGCGAGGCCAGTGCGGTCGAAAGCGCGACGACCGACAGCGCAAGTTTGGAGGCGAACGCGCGAGGCCCCCGGCGCATCAACTTAAACATAAAAAGTTCTCCTGACGTGAAACTGTTCAAAGGCAGGTTATTGATTGAGCATCCGGTTCGTTCTTTAGGCGAACTAACCTCATGCAATGCCTTTATCTTTTCGAGACTTGCAGACGGTGCCGAGCGCGTCAATCCGGTTTCGCTGCAAGCCCAAGCGGCGCGCACACGGGCTCCACAAGGATCGGTTTGGCTCTACAACACTCTCCGCCTGTCCTGCCCCGCGCCGATGCAATGCGCGTTCCATGTTCCAAAGCCCAAGAGACATTGGAGAGACATTGAGATGAATCCAGCCAATCTTCCCTTCGATTCCGAAGCGATGCTCCAGGGTCTGCGCGGCTGGGTGGAATGCGAAAGCCCGACCTGGGACGCGAGCGCCGTGAACCGCATGCTCGATATCGCAGCGCGGGAGATGGCGATCATGGGTGCGACGATCGAGCGCATCGCCGGTCGCCAGGGCTTTGGCGGCGTGATCCGCGCCCGCTTTCCGCATCCGAAGCAGGGCGAACCGGGCATCCTGATCGCCGGACACATGGATACGGTCCACCCCACAGGCACCATTGAGAAGCTGAAATGGCGCCGCGAGGGCAGCAAGTGCTACGGCCCCGGCATCTACGACATGAAGGGCGGCAATTACCTTTCGCTGGAAGCCATCCGCCAACTGGCCCGCGCCTCGTTCACGACGCCACTGCCGATCACCGTGCTGTTCACGCCCGACGAGGAAGTCGGCACACCCTCCACGCGCGATATCATCGAGGCGGAAGCCGCGCGCAACAGATACGTGCTGGTGCCGGAGCCCGGCCGCGCCGACAACGGCGTCACCACCGGACGTTACGCCATCGCGCGCTTCAATCTCGAGGCGACCGGCCGGCCCAGCCACGCCGGCGCGACCTTGTCGGCGGGCCGCTCGGCGATTCGCGAGATGGCGCGGCAAATCCTCGCCATCGATGCGATGACGGGCGAAGACTGCACGTTTTCGGTCGGCGTCGTGCATGGGGGTCAATGGGTCAATTGCGTTGCCACGACCGCCACCGGCGAAGCGCTTTCGATGGCCAAGCGCCAGGCTGACCTCGATCGCGGCGTCGAGAGGATGCTGGCGCTCTCCGGTACAACCAATGATGTCACCTTCAAGGTGACGCGCGGCGTGACACGTCCGGTTTGGGAGCCCGATGCCGGCACCATGGCGCTGTATGAAAGGGCGCGCGGGATCGCCAAGTCGCTTGGCGCAGAACTGCCGCATGCGAGCGCCGGCGGCGGCTCCGACGGCAATTTCACGGGCGCAATGGGCATCCCGACTCTCGACGGCCTGGGCGTGCGTGGCGGCAACGGCCACACGCTCGAAGAGTATATCGAGGTTGAAAGTCTGGTCGAACGCGGCCGGCTGATGGCGGGGCTGCTCGCGACTCTGGAGTAACACTGCAAAAACGGTGGCCCGGATGGCATGGGAATTGCTGAAATGTTAGGCTGGTGGCAGAACCCCAGGCTCCAGCCGCTGTCTCTGATTTGACTCTCATCTGACGGGATCCAACTTGCTCGGATATCTCCTTCGCCGAATTCTCGCCGCCGTGCCTGTGATGGGCGTGGTGGCGCTGTTCGTCTTCCTCCTGCTCCGCCTCACCCCGGGCGATCCCGCCGCGATTCTGGCCGGCGACAACGCCACGCCGGAGCGGCTCGAGCGCATCCGCACCTCGCTCGGCCTCAATGAGCCGCTGATCGTGCAGTTCATCACCTGGCTGAACAAGCTGCTGCATGGCGATCTCGGAACGTCACTCATCTCCAACCTTCCGGTGATGAAGATGATCGGCCAGCGGGTCGAGCCGTCGATCTCGATCGCGCTGTCGACCATCATCCTCGCCGTCATCGTCGCGGTTCCCCTAGGTGTGATCGCGGCGTGGAAGCACGGCACCTGGATCGACCGCTTCGTGATGGGCCTGTCCGTGCTCGGCTTCTCGGTGCCGGTGTTCGTGGTCGGCTACATCCTGATCGAGGTCTTCGCGATCGACCTGCGCTGGGTGCCGGTGCAGGGCTTCCGCAGCATCTCGAACGGGTTTGGGCCGTTCTTCGAGCGCATCATCCTGCCGACCTGTGCGCTGTCCTTCATCTATATCGCGTTGATCGCGCGCATGACGCGCGCGGCGATGCTCGACGTGCTCGGGGAGGACTACGTCCGCACCGCGCGGGCAAAAGGCATCAACGAAGTCGCCGTGATGATGCGGCACGCGCTGCGCAACGCGGCCGTGCCCGTGATCACGGTGATCGGCACCGGCTTTGCGCTTTTGATCTCCGGGGTCGTCGTCACCGAGAGCGTGTTCAACATCCCCGGCATCGGCCGCCTCACGGTGGATGCGGTGCTGGCGCGCGACTATCCGGTGATCCAGGCGATGATCTTGCTGACGTCGCTGATCTATGTCGTCGTCAATCTCCTGATCGACGTCGCCTACACGCTGCTCGATCCCCGGATCCGGTACTAGGGCTAAGGATAACAACAAAAATGTCGGTCGATACCCTTCCGCAGTCCTCCATCCCGATCACGTCGCCGCTGCGACCGCGCCTCGGATTCCTGACCTCGACGCCGATCATCGCGGCGGCGACCATCTGCCTGGTGTTGGTTGTGCTGATCTCGATCCTGGCGCCGTTGATCGCGCCGTATGATCCGATCCAGCTTGCGCCCTCGCAGCGGCTGAAGCCCTCTTCGGCGCAATTCCTGCTCGGCACCGACGCCTATGGCCGCGACCTGCTGTCGCGCGTGATGTATGGCGGACGCATTTCGCTTCTGATCGGCATCGGCTCGGCGATCATGTCGATCGTCATTGGGTTGGCGATCGGCCTCGTCTCCGGCTTCTTCAAGCTGGTCGATTCCGTCATGATGCGGATCATGGACGGCCTGATGGCAATGCCGAGCATCCTGCTGGCAATCGCCGTGGTGTCGCTGTCCGGCGCCAGCCTCTGGACGGTGCTGATCGCGATCACGATCCCCGAAGTTCCGCGCGTGGCACGCCTGGTGCGTTCGGTCGTGCTGTCGGCGCGCGAAGAGCCCTATGTTGAAGCGGCGATCTCGGTCGGCACATCCCTGCCAAAGATCATGTGGCGGCATTTGATGCCGAACACGATCGCACCTCTGATCGTGCAGGGCAGTTACGTCTGCGCGTCCGCGATCCTTACTGAGGCCATCCTCTCCTTCCTCGGCGCCGGCATCTCGCCGGAGACGCCGACCTGGGGCAACATCATGGCCGAGGGCCGTCAGTACTTCCAGCTCAAGCCGACGCTGATCTTCTGGCCGGGCCTGCTGCTCTCGATCGCCATCCTCAGCATCAATTTGATCGGCGACGCCGCCCGCGATGCACTCGATCCGCGCATGAAGCAGCGGGAAGGCAAATGATGACCGATCAAGTGATGACCAGCCCCATCCTCGACATCAACAACCTCGTCGTGTCCGTCGGCAAGAAGCCGAATGCTGCAAACATCCTCGACGGCATCTCGATCCAGGTGCACGAGCGCGAGACGCTGTGCCTTGTCGGCGAAAGCGGCTCAGGCAAGTCGGTGACCTCCCTGACCACGATGGGTCTGCTGCCGAAGGGCACGCTCGTTCCCACCGGCGGCAGCGTCAAGCTGGTCGGCGAGGAGATTCTCACCGCGACCGACCGCCGCCTGCGGCAGCTCCGCGCGACCCGAATGGCGATGATCTTCCAGGAGCCGATGACGGCACTCAATCCGGTGATGCCGGTCGGCCGTCAGATCGACGAAGTCCTGCGCGCGCACACCAAACTCGACGCGAAGGCGCGCAAGAAGCGTATCCTCGACATGATGGAGCAGGTGCGCCTGCCCCAGGTTGAGCGTATCTTTGCCTCCTACCCTCACCGACTCTCCGGCGGTCAGCGCCAGCGCATCATGATCGCGATGGCGCTCGTGCTCGAACCGAAGCTGCTCATTGCGGACGAACCGACCACCGCGCTCGACGTCACCACGCAGAAGCAGATCTTGACCCTGATCCGCGACCTCCAGCGCGATCACGGAACCGCCGTGCTGTTCATCACCCACGACATGGGCGTGGTCGCCGAGATCGCCGACCGCGTCGCCGTGATGCGGCAGGGCCGACTGGTCGAGACCGGAACGCTGGATTCCATCCTGCGCAATCCGACCATGGAGTACACCCGCAACCTGCTTTCCGCAGTACCGAGCCTGGTGCCGCGCGCGGCACGGCTTGAGACCAAGGAACCGGTGGTGCTGGAAGCCAACGAGCTTGGGAAGGTCTACCGCGAGCGCGCGTTCTTCGGTAAAGGCCGCGAGGTCGTCGCTGCCGACAAGGTCACGCTGACGCTACGCAAGGGTCGCACGCTCGGCATCGTCGGCGAGAGCGGTTCGGGCAAATCGACCGTGGCGCGCTGCATCGTCCGCCTGATCGACCCGACTTCGGGCGGCGTGCGCCTCTCCGGCCGCGAGATCTCGGACATTTCGCGGCGGCTGTTGCAGCCGCATCGGAAGAAGATCCAGATCGTATTCCAGGACCCCTACCGCTCGCTCAACCCGCGCGTCACCGTCGGCGAAAGCATCGCGGAAGGCCCGATCAATTACGGCGTGTCGCATGCCGACGCAACGAAGCGTGCGCGCGAATTGCTCGAGCTGGTCGGCCTGCCCGCCGATGCGGTCGCGCGCTATCCGCACCAGTTCTCCGGCGGCCAGCGTCAGCGCATTGCGATCGCCCGCGCGCTCGCACTCGATCCCGACGTGCTGGTCGCGGACGAGGCGGTCTCCGCCCTCGACGTCTCCGTGCAGGCGCAGGTGCTGGAACTGTTCGACGAGATCCAGCAGCGGCTCGGCATCGCCATCCTGTTCATCACTCACGATCTACGCGTCGCAGCACAGATCTGCGACGAGGTCATGGTGATGCAACACGGCCGCGTCGTCGAGCAGGGTCCGGCCGCCGAAGTGCTGACGCATCCGAAGGAGGCGTACACCAGAGCCTTGCTCGAGGCAGCGCCAGGCCGCGGCTGGGATTTTGCGAACTTCCGGCCGGTGGCCGAGGGCGCGGCGGCCAGCGCCTAGTCTCTCGCCTCGTCATTGCGAGCGCAGCGAAGCAATCCAGACTGTCCCCGCGGAGGGATTCTGGATTGCTTCGCTTCGCTCGCAATGACGGCGGTTGCGACAAGCATTCCCAAAACGGCTTGACGCCATGCGCGGCGCGATTGCTTCCCGGCTTGCTCTCGCCGCAAGCACAGGGCTAACGTCGCGCACTTTCAATTGCTGGACTTGAGTTGATGACACGTATCGCCGTCGGCGGCTTCCTGCACGAGACCAACACCTTCGCTCCGACGAAGGCGACGTTCGCGGACTTCCAGCACGGCGGCGGCTGGCCGGCGATGACGCAAGGTCCCGACGTGTTGAAGGTGATGCGCCGCATCAATGTCGGCCTCGCCGGTTTCGTCGACAGCGCCGAGGCCCATGGCTGGGAACTCGTTCCGACGATTGCCTGCGGCGCGAGCCCTTCGGCGCATGTCACCAAGGACGCCTTCGAGCGCATCGTGAAGGTCATGGTCGATGGCATTGCCGCCGCCGGCCCGATCGACGCCGTCTATCTCGATCTGCACGGCGCGATGGTCACGGAACATCTCGACGACGGCGAAGGCGAGATTCTCGCGCGCGTGCGCCGCGTCATCGGCAAGGGCATTCCGCTTGTCGCGAGCCTCGACCTGCACGCCAACGTCACGCCCGAGATGATAGAGCATGCGGACGCGCTGATCGCCTACCGCACCTATCCCCATATCGACATGGCCGAGACCGGCCGCGCCTGCGCGCAACATCTCGCATTGCTTCTGAAGACAAAGCAGCGTTTCGCAAAGGCCTTCCGGCAATTGCCGTTCCTGATTCCGATCAGCTGGCAGTGCACCAACGACCAGCCGACCAAGGGCATCTACGAAAAGCTTGCCGCGCTGGAGAACGACGCGGTTCCGACGCTGTCCTTCGCGCCCGGCTTCCCCGCCGCCGATTTCCGCGATTGCGGGCCGAGCGTGTTCGCCTATGGCAAGACGCAAGCCGATGGCGACCGCGCGGCGGATGCGATCGTGAAGCTGATCGAAAGCCACGAGGACGATTTCGACGGCAAGATCTGGTCACCTGATGACGGCGTACGCCACGCGATGGAACTCTCGAAGGGCGCCAGCAAGCCGATCATCATCGCCGACACCCAGGACAATCCCGGCGCCGGCGGCGATTCCGACACCACCGGCATGCTACGCGCGCTGGTCCGCAACAAGGCCAGCGCCGCGACCGGCGCGATCTACGATCCGGAATCGGCCAAGGCCGCGCATGCAGCCGGCGCCGGTGCCACCGTGACGCTGTCGCTCGGCGGCAAGTCCGGCATTCCCGGCGACGAGCCCTATCGTGCGACCTTCGTCGTTGAACAACTCTCCGACGGCCGTTTCATCGCCCCCGGGCCCTACTACGGCGGCCGCGAGATGGAGATGGGCCCGTCGGCCTGCCTTCGCATTGGCGATGTCCGGGTCGTCGTATCCTCGCATAAGGCGCAGCTCGCCGATCAGGCAATGTACCGCTATGTCGGCATCGAGCCGACCGAAGAGAAGATTTTGGTCAACAAGAGCTCGGTGCACTTCCGCGCCGATTTCGAGCCGATCGCAGAAAAGCTGATGATCTGCGCCGCCCCCGGCGCGATGCCCGCGGACACAGCCACGCTGCCATGGACGCGCCTGCGGCCGGGCATCCGCATCAAGCCGAACGGCCCGATTTTCACTCCCTCCTCACGCTAACTGGACAGAACACATGCCCACGATCGACCGCATCGACGGCTATGCCGACGAACTCACTGCTATCAGGCGCGACCTTCACGCCCATCCGGAAATCGGCTTCGAGGAAGTGCGCACCTCCGGAATCGTCGCGGACAAGCTGAAGAGCTGGGGCATCGAGGTGCATCGCGGTCTCGGCGGCACCGGCGTGATCGGAGTCATCAAGGGCAAGGGTTCGAGCGGCAAGCGTATCGGGCTTCGCGCCGACATGGACGCGCTGCCGATGGAGGAGAACACCAATCTGAAATGGAGCTCGAAAATCCCCGGCCGCTTCCACGGCTGTGGCCATGACGGCCACACCACCATGCTGCTCGGCACCGCGCGCTACCTCGCCGAAACCAGGAACTTCGACGGCACAGTGCACCTGATCTTCCAGCCGGCCGAGGAAGGTCTCGGCGGCGCCCGCGCGATGATCAAGGACGGGCTGTTCGAGAAATTTCCCTGCGACGAACTCTACGGCCTGCACAACGCGCCCGACCTCAACCACGGCGAGATCGCGATCCTGCCCGGCCCCGCGATGGCCAGCGCCGACTTCTTCGAC
This sequence comes from Bradyrhizobium sp. BWC-3-1, assembly GCF_032917965.1. Classification (NCBI taxonomy): domain Bacteria; kingdom Pseudomonadati; phylum Pseudomonadota; class Alphaproteobacteria; order Hyphomicrobiales; family Nitrobacteraceae; genus Bradyrhizobium; species Bradyrhizobium sp. BWC-3-1. Next base: position 3,419,544 of record NZ_CP136625.1, on the reverse strand, counting down.
CTCCGCATCACTGGCTACGGCGCGCACGGTGCGATGCCCGAACGCTCCAAGGACGCGGTGATCATCGCGACCACGCTGGCGCAGGCGATCCAGACCATCGTCAGCCGCAACGTCGAGCCGCTGCAGGCCGCCGTCGTCTCGATCACGCAGATTCACGCCGGTTCGGCGTACAACGTCATCCCCGGCGAAGCGCATCTTTGCGGCACCATCCGCACTTTCTCGAAAGAAGTCCGCATCCTGATCAGCGAACGCATTCGCACGATCTGCGCCGGCATTGCGAGCGCCTATCAGTGCGTGATCGACGTCGACATCCGCGACACCTTCGATGTGCTGGTCAACCAGGTCGAGCAGTCCAAGGTGGTCGAGGAGGTCGCGCGCACCATCGTCGACCCCGCCAACGTGATCACCCGCGCCCAGCCGAAGATGGGCAGCGAGGATTTTGCCGACATGCTTCAAACCATTCCCGGCGCCTATTTCTGGGTCGGCCACGACGGCTCGGTGCCCGTGCACAATCCCGGCTTCGTGCTCGACGACAAGATCCTGCCGATCGGTGCCAGCATGTTCGCCCGGATCATCGAGACCCGGATGCCGGCGGGTGCCCATGCATAAAAAGGGTGTCGAAGAGGAAGTCACCTCGCTGCACGATCTCTCTGCGGTCGATCTGATCGCGGGCTATCGCGCCAAGCAGTTCTCGCCGAGCGAGGTGCTGGAAGACGTGCTCGCGCACGTCGCCGCGTGGGAGCCGCACCTCAAGGCGCTTTATGCATTCGATCCCGACGGCGCGCGCGAGACCGCGAAGGCCTCGACCGCGCGCTGGTCCGGGGGCGAGCCGTCCGGAGCGCTCGACGGCGTGCCGGTGACGGTGAAGGACAACATCGCGACCAAAGGCGTGCCGGTGCCGCTGGGCGCGGCCAGCGTCAAGCTCGTGCCGGCCGAGAAGGACGCACCGCCCGCCGCGCGCCTGCGCGAAGCCGGCGCGATCATCTTTGCCAAGACCACCATGCCCGATTACGGTATGCTGTCCTCGGGGCTGTCCTCCTTCCACGCGCTCGCCCGCAATCCCTGGGACCTCTCCAAGAACCCCGGCGGCTCCAGCGCCGGCGCGGGCGCCGCTGCGGCGGCTGGCTATGGTCCGCTGCATCTCGGCACCGATATCGGCGGCTCGGTCCGCCTGCCCGCGGGCTGGTGCGGCCTCGTCGGATTGAAGCCGAGCTTTGGCCGCGTGCCGATCGATCCCACCTATGTCGGCCGCGTCGCCGGCCCCATGACCCGCACCGTTGACGATTGCGCGCTGATGATGAGCGTGATCGCAAAACCCGACCGGCGCGACGGCATGAGCCTTCCAGCGGAGCCCCTCAACTGGAAGGGGCCGGAGAAATCCCCGCGCAAACTGCGCATCGGATTGATGCTCGATCCCGGCGTTGGCCTCGCGCTGGAGAAACCGGTGCGCGAGGTCGCGGTAAAGGCGGCGAAAGCGTTCGAATCCGCAGGCGCCGTCGTCACCGAGGTCGACGGCATCCTCACGCGCGAGATGCTCGACGGCCTCGACAACTTCTGGCGCGCACGGATGTGGGATGATCTGTCGAAGCTGACGCCGGCCGAACAGGCAAAGGTGCTGCCCTACATTTTCAAGTGGGGCGAGTCCGGCGCGAAGCTCTCGGGCGTCGACGTCATCAGGGGCTTCAACCAGACCATGGCAATCCGCGCTGCGGCATCAAAGCTGTTCTGCGAGCTCGACTATGTGATCTCGCCGACCGCGCCGAACGTGAATTATCCGGCGGAGTGGGCCTCGCCGACCAACGATCCCATGAAGCCGTTCGAACACATTGCCTATACCGTGCCATGGAATATGTCGGAGAATCCGGCGATCTCCATCAACGGCGGCTTCGACGCCAAGGGTTTTCCCATCGGCGTGCAGATCGTCGGCCGCCGCTTCGACGATATCGGCGTGCTTGGCATGGCCAAGGCTTTCGAGAGCCTGCGCGGGCCGCAGAAGCCCTGGCCGAGCCCGCCGGCGAATTAGATACACTCCGTCATGGCCGGGCTTGTTGTTTAGACTGGCCATCCGCGTTCTCTTACTGGCCGCCACATGCCCAGTCCGCGCAAGACGGACGCTGGCGGCTATGCATGACGTCTCTTCGAGACAGAATTCAGGACAGGGAAGGAAACCACCATGGCGTATGAGACGATCAAATACGAGGTCGCCGAGCAGATCCTCACCATCACGCTGAACCGGCCCGACAAGCTCAACGCCTTCAACGCGCAGATGCAAGGAGAGCTGATCGACGCGTTCGACGCCGCCGACAAGGACGACGACGTCCGCGCCATCATCGTCACAGGCGCCGGTCGCGGGTTTTGCGCGGGCGCCGATCTTTCGTCGGGCGCGGACACCTTTGATCGCGACGCGCGTCGCGGACCGGTGAAGCGCTTCGCCGACGGCAAGGTCGACTACAGTGATTCTCAGGTGCGCGACGGCGGTGGCCAGGTGACACTGCGCATCTTCAAATGCCTGAAACCGGTGATTGCCGCGGTGAACGGTCCCGCGGTCGGCATCGGTGTTACCATGCAGCTCGCGATGGACATCCGCATCGCCTCCGATGCCGCGCGCTTCGGCTTCGTGTTCTCCCAGCGCGGCATCGTGCCGGAGGCGGCCTCGAGCTGGTTCCTGCCGCGCATCGTCGGCATCTCGCAGGCGCTGGAATGGTGCTATTCGGGCCGCGTCTTCCCGGCGCAGGAAGCCCTCGCAGGACGTCTCGTCAGCAAGGTCGTGGCCCCCGATGATCTGCTGCCGACCGCCCGGGCGCTCGCCAAGGAATTCGCGGCCAAGACCGCGCCGGTATCGGTGGCGCTGATCCGGCAGATGATGTGGCGCATGATGGGCGCTGACGACCCGATGGAAGCCCACAAGGTCGACAGCCGTGGCATCTACGCCCGCGGCCGCTCCGACGACGTGAAGGAAGGCGTGGTGTCGTTCCTGGAAAAGCGCCCCGCGCAGTTCAAGAACAAGGTATCGAGCGACATGCCGGATTATTTCCCGTGGTGGACTGAGCGGGAGTACAAGTGACCTTGTAGGCGCTTAGTCCATCACCAGCGCCACACGCCCGATCGCCTTGCGGTCGATCAGCAACCGCATCGCCGGCGCAAACTCCTCCAGCGGCAGGCGATGCGAGACGTTAGGGCGCAGCTTGCCCTCTTCCGCCCATGTGAGCAGCGCCCTCAGGCGCACTTCGCCAAGCGCTGGATTTTTCCGCACGGCCTCGCCGGCACGCACGCCGAGCACGCTGGCGCCTTTGATCAGCAAGAGATTGGTTTTCGCCGAGCCGATGCCGCCGGTGAAGCCGATCACCAGCAGCCGTGCGCCCCAGGCGATGCAACGCATCGAGTTTTCGAACACTTCTCCGCCGACGGGATCGAACACGACGTCGGCACCGCGCCCGTCGGTAATACGTTTGACAACATCACGAAACGGCTCGCGGTCGTAGCGCACGAGATGATCGGCGCCGCGCGCCTTGGCGATCGCGAGCTTTTCGTCGCTGGACGCCGTCGCGATTACGGTGGCACCCAGCATCTTGCCGATCTCCACGGCAGCAAGGCCCACGCCACCGCCGGCGCCATGCACCAGCAGCACCTCGCCCGGCGCCACCCGGCCGCGGTCGATCAGCGCGTGATAGGCGGTGCCGTGCCCGGCGAGATAGGTCGCGGCTTCCGCATAGTCGAACGTCGATGGCATCGGGGTGAGCTGCGACGGTGTCACCACGGCTTCATCCGTGAAGGCACCGTGTCGCATCTTGACGATGACCTTGTCGCCGAGGAAGACGCCACTCGCCTCTGCGCCGACCTCGGTCACGTCGCCGGCCGCCTCCATGCCCGGCGTGAACGGCAGCTCCGGCTTGAGCTGGTATTCGCCGGCCGCCATCAGCACGTCGGGAAAATTCAGGCCGGCGGCACGGATCGCGACGCGCACTTCGCCCGGCTTCAGCTCGCGCGACGGAAACTCTTCGAGCTGCAATTTTTCGGGCGCGCCGAGCGCGCGGCAAACGACAGCCCGCACCATCAGGCCGCGCTCGCCTTGCCGCGCAGCAGCGCCTCGCGGATCAACGGCAGGCGGTCATTGCCGAAATACATGTCGGTCTTGCCGAGAAAGATCGTCGGCGAGCCAAAGCCGCCGCGGGCGACGACTTCTTCGGTGTTGGCCTTGAGCTGATCCTTGATCCCCTGCCCCGAAATGCCCGCGAAGAATTTCTGCTCATCGACGCCGACCTTCCTGCAGATCTCCGCGAGCACTGAATCCTGCGAGATGTCCTTGTCCTCGCCCCAATAGGTCTCGAACACCGCCGTGGCGAAAGGCACCGATTCCTGCCCGAGCCAGATGCAGCCGCGCATCGCTTTCACGCTGTTCACCGGAAATACCGTCGGCGGCATCTTGATCGCGAGACCGGCCGAGCGCGACCAGTCGGCAAGGTCCTTTTTCATGTAGCGCGCCTTCAGCGGCACCGGCGTCTCACGCTGCGCGTAGACACTTGGGTTGACCTTATTGAAGATGCCGCCCACCAGGATCGGCCGCCAGATGATCTCCGCGCCAACCTCCCTGGCCAGCGGCTGGATGTTGTGGAAGGCGAGATAGGTCCAGGGGCTGGAACAGTCGAAGAAGAATTCGATCATGGCGTTTCCGGTCCGGCGCCGCCGGTTTCAAGGCGACTTTTGTTGTTCTGTACCTCGACGTTAAGACATGGCAGGAAGGGGCGCAATCATAACCCGCCGAGAGGGCCGCCATGCTGTTTCCAACCACGATCGCCGGCTCCTTGCCGAAGCCGGAATGGCTCGCCGAACCCAACATGCTCTGGGCGCCCTGGAAGTCGCAAGGCGACGAGCTCGTCCGCGCCAAGCGCGATGCGACGATGCTTGCCGTTAAAGTCCAGGAGGACGCCGGGATCGACATCGTCACTGAGGGCGAGCAGGCCCGGCAACATTTCGTCCACGGTTTCCTGGAGAAGATCGAGGGCATCGATTTCGCCCACAAGGTCGAGATGGGTATCCGCAAGGATCGCTACAAGGCGATGGTGCCGCAGGTCGTCGCCCCGCTCCGGCTGAAGAGCCGCGTCCACGCCGACGAGGCGCGTGTCGCCCGCGCGCACACGATGAAGAAGCTGAAATTCACCCTGCCCGGCCCGATGACCATCATCGACACCATTGCCGATCGCTACTATGGCGACCGCGTCAAGATGGCCTTTGCGTTCGCCGAACTGCTGAACGAGGAAGCCAAGGCGCTCCAGGCCGACGGCGTCGATCTCGTGCAGTTCGACGAGCCCGCGTTCAACGTCTATATGGACGAGGTCAACGATTGGGGCATCAAGGCGCTGGAGCGCGCCGCGCAGGGCCTGACCTGCGCCACCGCCGTGCATATTTGCTACGGCTACGGCATCAAGGCCAACACCGACTGGAAGGAAACGCTCGGCGCGCAATGGCGGCAGTACGAGCAGATATTTCCCGCGATCGACGCCAGCCCGATCCAGCAGGTCGCGATCGAGTGCCGCAACTCGAAGGTGCCGCTTGACCTGCTTGCGCTGCTCAAGTCCAAGATCGTGCAGGCCGGCGTGATCGATGTCGCCAGCGACACGGTGGAGACGGCGGAGGATGTCGTGCAGGTGATCGACGCGGTGTCGAAATTCGTGCCCAAGAGCAACATCATCGCCACCACCAATTGCGGCATGGCGCCGATGCGGCGCGAGATCGCCGAAGCCAAGCTGATGGCGCTCGGCGCGGGTGCCGCGCTGGCACGCGAGAAGCTGGGTTAGGGATGTGATCCGTCTGGCGTTCACCATTGCAACGCTTGCCGCGTTCGCGCTGTCGGCGCGCGCAGAGGATCGTTCCGTGCTTCTCAATTGCAAGGCAATCGTGGAGCGTGCGTCGAAGGATGCGAATGCCGCGAGCGAAGCCGAGCTGACGCGCTGCCGCCAAGTGATCCGCGAATGGGCACTGCGCGATGCGCGGACCACAGTGGATGAGCACGGCAAGCCGCTGCGCTAGCGGCGCGCGGTCCGATGCAGCACAGGTTGATATCCAGCGATGATCGCGCGCAGCGTGGAAGGCGGCGTCAACAGCAACGGGTGATCGAGGGCGCTCGGATGCAGGACGTAGCCCGCGGGTGACCACAGCAGCGCCTTGCCCTGCGCGAGGAGGAAGCAGTCATCGCCCTGTTGCACCATCGCGCCGTCAGGCAATTCCGCGAGCGGCATCGACAGCACATGCAGCCGTTTCTTGCCACGATCGAGCCGCTCCCGATGCAGTACGGCATCCATCGCCTTGGCGCTGATGCCGCGGGCGTCGTTGCCCATCTCCCATGCAACGCGAAATCGCTTGGCATCGTCGCGGCGGCAGAAGAAGCAGGGCCGATGGCCGGCGGCAAAAGCCGTGGCCTCGTCGAGGAAGAACAGCTCGGTCCAGCTCCGCCGCGCCATCACCGGCCGACGCCAGCCGCGGAATTCGCACAGGCAGGTGATCCAGGCCGGCGACGACCATCGCTTTTTCAGCAGCGTCTTCGTCGCGGGATCATGAATGATGCCGCGGTTGCCGGTGAACATGCCGCGGTGCGGTGTCGCGATGATCTCGCCGGTCGGCGTGACGCGGTTTTGCAGGGGCATGGTCGCCTCCACCGGTCATTGCGAGCGAAGCGAAGCAATCCAGAAATGCATCCTCGGAGGTAGCCTGGATTGCTTCGTTGCTTCGCTCCTCGCAATGACGGCGATAATCACGCCGCCCCGTCGCGAAGCGGCGGGTGATAGGACAGCGCGGTGTCCCAGGGGAAGAAGATCCAGGTGTCCTGCGAGACTTCGGTGATGAAGGTATCGACCAGCGGACGTCCCTTCGGCTTGGCGTAGACGGTTGCGAAATGCGCGTCGGGGAGCATCGCGCGCACCAGCTTGCCGGTCTTGCCGGTGTCGACGAGATCGTCGACGATCAGGAGCCCCTTGCCGGTGCCGCCGCCAAGCGTCATCACGTCTTCGGAAATGCCCTTCAGCACTTTGAGATCGCCCTGCTTGTCGTGGTCGTAGCTGGCGATGCAGACCGTATCGATCACGCGCACGCCAAGCTCGCGCGCCACGATCGCCGCCGGCACAAGCCCGCCGCGGGTGATCGCGATCACCGCATGAAACGGACCAACTTCATTGAGCCGCCAGGTCAGTGCCCGGCAATCCCGGTGGAACTGGTCCCACGACACCGGAAAGGGGCGGCCCGCCCGTTCTTCCGGACTTAGTTCCGGTGCTTCACCAGCCATCGTCGTCTCCTGCTTCGTCTGCCGGCAGCTAGGTTGCTAGCGGGTGATGTTCAATCCGGCCAGCATTTCCTTCACCGCCGCCATTGCGGCTGCGAGCTTGTCCGCATCGCGCGAGCGCACCACCAGATTGGTGTTCGGCTTCTGCTCTTCATCCATGAAGGGATAGCTGCCGATGATGGTGTCGGGATGTTGGGCGGCAATCGCCCGCAGCGGGCTGCCGATGTCGCCTTCCCGCGCATTGGCGCGGACCGATTCGGAGAGCATGCGCACGCCCGATTTCAGCTTGGGTGAGACGATGTCCATCATCGCCTGCATGATCGAGGGCACGCCCGCCATCACGATGACATTGCCGATCTTGAAGCCGGGGGCGAGGATGGTCGCGCTCTGGATCAGCTCGGCACCATCAGGAATGCGGGCCATGCGCAGGCGGGCCTCGTTGAGGTCCTGCTCGCTCCAGCGCTCGCGGAAACGGGCGACCACCTCCGGGTGATGGTCGATGCCGACGCCGAACGCCTTGGCGATGCTATCAGCGGTGATGTCGTCATGGGTCGGCCCGATGCCACCTGTGGTGAAGACATAGGTGTAGCGATGCCGCAGTGCATCCAACGCGGCAATGATGTCGGACTCGTCGTCGGAGACGACCCGGACCTCCTTCAGGTCGATGCCGATATTGGTCAGGTATTCGGCGATGAAGCCGATGTTCTTGTCCTTGGTCCGGCCGGACAGGATTTCGTCCCCAATGACCAGAATACCCGCCGTGACGATCTCGCTCATTACCTCAAGTCCCTCACCTATCGGCCCGACTTTGCCGAGGTAACGCGTTGAAGTCACGCGGTTTTGCTGCCGAAATAAGCAGTCCTCAGCCATTTTTTCAGGCAAGCCGCCGGCCATCCCCGGCAAATGTCCTCTCCCCATGCTTATCGCGCTGGCCCGGCCCTTGCTACCGCATGAAAGTCATGCACTCTTGCCGCATGGCCAGGACGTTGCGGTCTTCACCAGGGCCTCGCGACCTGTCGAATGGCGCAACGCACTTGCGGAGACAAGTCGGGATCTATGGCAGTCGCGTTTGATGAAATGAACATTCCCGGTGGGGACCTTCGGCCCGCCTATCAGGAGCTGGCGCGCTGGCTCAAGGAGACGCCTCCCGAGGCGCTCGAATATCGCCGCCAGGAGGCCGAGCTCCTCTTCCGCCGCATCGGCATTACCTTCGCGGTCTATGGCGACTCCGAGTCCACGGAGCGCCTGATCCCCTTCGACGTGATCCCGCGGATCATGTCCGGCAAGGAATGGGCGCTGCTGGAGAGGGGCCTGAAGCAGCGCGTGCGCGCGCTCAACATGTTCCTGCGCGACATCTATCACGGCCGCGATATCCTCCGTGCCGAGATCGTGCCCGACGACCTCATCTTTCAGAACCCGGTCTTCCGTCCCGAGATGAACGGCCAGCAGGTGCCGCACGACGTCTACGTGCACATCGCCGGCATCGACATCGTCCGGGTCGATGCCGAGGACTTCATCGTGCTGGAGGACAATGCACGCACGCCCTCGGGCGTGTCCTACATGCTGGAAAACCGCGAGATCATGATGCGGCTGTTTCCGGACCTGTTCGCCCGCCACAGGGTGGCGCCGGTCGAACGCTATCCGGACGAGCTGCTATCCGCCTTGCGCTCGGTGGCGCCGCAAAGCGCCTCCGGCGAGCCGACCGTCGCGTTGCTCACGCCGGGCGTCTACAACTCGGCCTATTACGAGCACTCCTTCCTCGCCGACAAGCTCGGTATCGAGCTGGTCGAGGGCCGTGACCTCATCGTCAAGAACAACGAAGTGTTCATGCGGACGACCGAGGGCGTGAAACGGGTCGACGTGATCTACCGCCGCGTCGACGACGACTACCTCGATCCCCTCACCTTCCGGCCCGACTCCGCCCTCGGCGTGCCCGGGCTGATGTCGGCCTATGCGGCCGGCAACATCACGCTCGCCAACGCGGTCGGCACCGGCATCGCCGACGACAAGGCGATCTACTCCTACATGCCGGACATCGTAAAATTCTACCTCGGCGAGGAGCCGATCCTGAAGAACGTGCAGACCTGGCGCTGCCGCGAGCCGAAGGATCTCGCCTATGTGCTGGACCATCTGAGCGAGCTCGTCGTGAAGGAGGTGCACGGCTCCGGCGGCTACGGCATGCTGATCGGCCCTGCCGCGACCAAGGCGACGATTGAAGCCTTCCGCGAGAAGCTCAAACGCGAGCCCGAGGGCTTCATTGCGCAGCCGACGCTGGCGCTCTCGACCTGCCCGACCTGCACGGCATCCGGCCTTGCGCCCCGCCACGTCGACCTGCGGCCGTTCGTGCTCACCGGCAGCAAGAGCACCACGATCGTCCCCGGCGGGTTGACACGCGTTGCCCTGAAGGAAGGCTCCCTGGTGGTGAATTCGAGCCAGGGCGGCGGCACCAAAGATACCTGGATCCTGGACGAGTAGAGAGATGCTGTCGCGTACCGCCGAAAACCTCTATTGGCTCGCCCGCTACGTCGAACGGGCCGAATATCTCGCGCGCACCATCGATGCGACGCTGCGCGTCACCGCGCTTCCCGCCGCCTATATCGGCAAGACCAACGAATGGGACTCGGCGCTTTTGACCGCCGGCGTCGCCGCAAGCTTCTATCAGCAGTACGAAGAAGCCAACGAGCGCAACGTCGTGGATTATCTCTCGTTCTCGGCGGATAATCCGTCCTCGATCAGGAATTGCATCGAGGCCGCGCGGCTGAATTCGCGCTCGGTGCGCACAGCGCTGACGAGCGAGATGTGGGATACCATCAACTCGGCCTGGATCGAGTTGCAGGAGGTCTGGAGCAGAGGGACCTCCACGCGCGAGGATCTCGCAAAGTTCCTGCGCTTCGTGCAGGAGACCTCGCTGCGCTTCGACGGCTCGGCCTACCGGACCATGCTGCGCAACGACGCCTACTGGTTCTCGCGGATGGGCCTGCATCTCGAACGCGCCGACAACACCGCTCGTATTCTCGACGTGAAATACCATGTGCTGCTGCCCGAGGAGGAGCATGTCGGCGGCCCGCTGGATTTCTACCAATGGACCTCGATCCTGCGTTCGGTTTCGGCGCTGACGGCCTATCACTGGGTCTATCGCGAGACACTGAAGCCCTGGCTGATCGCGGATTTGCTCATCCTCAACGATTCGCTGCCGCGTTCGCTCGCAAGCTGCTACGGCAATCTGGTGCGCAATCTCGATCAGATCGGCGTCGCCTATGGCCGCCAGGGTCCGGCCCAGCGCCATGCCCGCGGCATTCGCAACCGGCTGGAACACAGCAATATGAACGACATTTTCCAGCATGGCGTGCATGAATTCATTCAGGAATTCATCTTGGACAATTCCAGGCTGGGCGAAATCATCACGAAGCAGTATTTGATCTGATACTGCTGCCATTCCGGGGACGCCCGCAGGGCTAGCCCGGATCGATGACGCTACAACAACGGTCCACCATGCGCCTGCGAATCCTGCACACCACGACCTATCGCTACGAGCCGCAGGCCACGAGCGTGATCCAGATCCTGCGCATGACGCCCGGCAGCCATGACGGGCAATATGTGGCGGAGTGGCAGATCGACGTGTCGACCGACACCAAGCTCGACACCCACGAGGATGCGTTCGGCAACGTCACCCATGTGCTGTCCTGCGGACCGGTCGGCGATATCAAGATCACCGCCGAGGGCCTGATCGAGACCCATGACACCGGTGGCGTTCTCCGCGGCGCCGACGAGCGCTTTCCCGCCGGCATGTTCTTGCGCGCCACCGACCTTACCACGGTCAATCCGGCGATGAATGCGGTCGCGCGCCAGCTGCGTAGCGAGGCCGAGAGCGACACGCTGGGCTTCCTGCACACGCTGATGACGCAAATCAGCGATCACATGACCTTCGACGAGGACCCCACCAACAGCGGCACGTCGGCGGCGGAAGCGTTCACGCTCAAGCGCGGCGTCTGCCAGGACTACGCGCACATCTTCATCGCCTGCGCCCGCAGCGGCGGCGTGCCGGCGCGCTTCGTCTCCGGCCATTTCCTGCGCTCCGACGGTACGGTGCATCAGGACGCGGGCCATGCCTGGGCGGAGGCCTATGTCGACGGTCTCGGCTGGGTCGGCTTCGATCCCGCCAACAGCATCTGCGCCACCGACGCCCATGTCCGCGTCGCGATCGGGCTCGATTATCTCGGCGCCGCCCCCGTACGCGGCACCCGCTATGGCGGCGGCGCGGAGACGCTGTCGGTGGCGGTCAAGGTCGAGCAGGCCGGCCGTGGCGGCCAGTCGCAATCGCAGTCCCAGCGGCAGAGCTGAGCCGCGCCCCGCGCGCCCCTCACCCACGGTCGGTTTCCACCCTGCCGCCCCGCGGCAATCGGGGGTTGGAGCGGCCCTTGAAATTGGCTAGTAATCCGCGCAAACGCGTTCGGGGACAGGAAATGACCTATTGTTGCGGAATTCTGGTTCGGGACGGTCTGGTGATGATCGCCGACACCCGCACCAATGCCGGCCTCGACAACGTCTCGACCTTCCGCAAGCTCCACATCTTCTCCAAGCCCGGCGACCGCATCATGGCGATTGCCAGCGCCGGCAACCTCGCCATCAGCCAGTCGGTGCTCTCGACGCTGACCGAGGGCCTCGAAGACCCCGACACCGGTGAGATCGAGACGCTGATGAACGCGCCGACCATGTTCCAGGCCGCCCAGCGCATTGGCCGGGCGATCCGGGCCGTGCACGCGACCGAGGGCCCCGCACTGAGGTCTGAGGACGTATCGTTCGACGTGTCCTTCCTGTTCGGGGGCCAGATCAACGGCGCGCGCATGCGCCTGTTCATGGTCTACACCGCCGGCAATTTCATCGAATGCACCACCGACACACCCTATCTGCAGATCGGCGAGCACAAATACGGCAAGCCGGTGCTCGACCGCGCCATGCATTACGACGTCGAACTCTACGAGGCGCTGAAGACCGGGCTGATCTCGATGGATTCGACCATGCGCTCGAATCTCGGCGTCGGCCTGCCGATCGACGTTCTGGTGGTGCGCGCCGACGCCTGCGAGGCCGACCTCAACCACCGCATCGAGGCGGGCGAGCCCTATTTCCACGATTTGCGCTCGCGCTGGTCGGCGGCCTTGCGCGCCGCGCATCAGAACATTCCGCGGCCGCCCTACAAGAACGAAAAAGAATCCAAAACCTGACAGATCAAGAGAAAAGGCAGGAAACGATGAGTGAAGCGAAAAAGATCGCAGTGGTGACGGGCGCCGGCACTGGAGTCGGGCGCGCGGCGTCACTGGCGCTGATGAACACAGGCTTCACCGTGGTGCTGGTCGGGCGCCGGCCCGAGATGCTCGAGGAGACGGCCAAGCTCGGCCCCGCGGGAAAAAGCCTCTGCGTCACCGCCGACATGACCAAGCCGGACTCGATTGCGGCACTGTTCGACAAGGTGAAGGCCACCTGTGGCCGGCTCGACGTGCTCTTCAACAATGCCGGCATGGGCGCCCCTCCGGTGAATTTCGAGGATCTCAGCCTCGAGCAGTGGCAGGCGGTGGTGAACACCAACCTCACCGGACCGTTCCTGTGCACCCAGCACGCCTTCCGCATCATGAAGGACCAGACCCCGCGCGGCGGCCGCATCATCAACAACGGCTCGATCTCGGCGCATGCGCCGCGGCCATTCTCGGCGGCCTATACCTCGACCAAGCACGCCATCACCGGCCTCACCAAGGCGTCCAACCTCGACGGGCGCATGTACGACATCGCGGTCGGCCAAGTCGACATCGGCAATGCCGCAACGCCCATGACCGACCGCATGGTCAACGGTCCCGGCGTGCTGCAGCCCGACGGCACGTCGAAGCAGGAGCCGCGCATGGACGCGAAGGCGGTCGGCGATGCCGTTGCCTACATGGCCGGCCTGCCGCTCGATGCCAACGTGCTGACCATGACCGTCATGGCAACCAAGATGCCGTTCGTGGGACGGGGCTGAATCAGAAAACGCGAAAACAACCCCATGCACAGTAGGCGGCATGGGGTTGCAGCCTCGCTCCGCAAGCGGACGTGAAGTCGGCTAAATCTCCGCACTGCTTCAACAATCGTCATTGCGAGCGCAGCGAAGCAATCCAGACTACCACCGCGGCAAGATTCTGGATTGCTTCGTCGCGCCAGCGCAAAATTACTTCACAATTTGTCGCGGGCTCCTCGCAATGACGGGGAGAGAGCGAGCTCCTACTCCAAACTCTCCACCCGGCGCAGACTCGGAAACAGCTTCATCCACAACAGCGCCACCGCAACCGTGCAGACGCCGCCCAGCACGGCTGCCGGCATCGCGCCGAACAGTGCGGCAGCCACCCCGCTCTCGAACTGGCCGAGTTGGTTGGAGGCGTTGATGAAGAGGAAGTTCACCGCACCGACCCGGCCACGCATCTCGTCGGGCGTCGCGAGCTGCACCAGCGAGAAGCGGATCACGACGCTGATCGTATCGGCCGCGCCGAGAACGGCGAGCGCGAGCACCGAGAGCCACATCCAGGACGACAGCGCGAACACGATCGTTGCGACGCCGAACACGATCACTGCCTGAAACATGCGCAGGCCCACATGCCGCGAAAAGGCGTGACGGGCCAGCACCATGGTCATCAGCAGCGCGCCGACCGCGGGCGCGGCGCGGAGGATTCCGAGTCCCATCGGACCTGTCTGGAGGATGTCGCGGGCATAGATCGGCAGAAGCGCGGTGACGCCGCCGAACAGCACCGCGAACAGATCGAGCGAGATGGTGCCGAGGATCGCCGGATTGCCGCGGATGAAGCGGACGCCGGCGAAGATATTGTCGGCTCCCGCCATATCCTTGGCGATCGCCTGCGGGCGCGGGCGGATGAAGCCGGTCAGGATCATCCCGAAGATCCAGAACAGCACCATCACCGCGTAGGCGAGATGCGGCGCAACCGCGTAGGCAAAACCGCCTAGCGCCGGACCGGTAATGGTCGCGACCTGCGCCGCACCGCTGGAGACGGCGGTGGCGCGCTGGAGCGAGCCCTGCGGCGCGATCGCCGGCAGCAGCGCCGCGGTGGTCGGGCTCTCGAACGCGCCGGCAATGCCGAGCACGAAGGTGGCCACGAAAATCTGAACTTCGCTGACCAAGCCGAGATAGGTGATGACGCCGAGATAGAGCGCGGTCGCTGCTTCCACGAGTTGGCAGAGCTGGACCACGCGCTTGCGCTCGTAGCGGTCGGCGGCATGGCCGGCGATGAACACCAGCAGCGCCGTGGGCAGGAATTGCACGAGGCCGACCATGCCGAGATCGAAGGCCGAGCCGGTGAGATCGTAGATCTGCCAGCCGATCGCGACCGCCGCAATCTGGCTGGAGAAACGCGACAGGCTGCGCGAGAGCAGAAAGAACAGAAAGGCGCGATGGGAGAGGAGCGCGCGGGCACTGACCGGCGGGTTTCCCGATATGGGCTGGTCTGGCATCGCCTCTTCGGTCACGCTCGGGCTATCCGGCTCCTGATGTCGACGTGCTCCGCGTGGCTGACGCGGACCTGCTTGTCAACAGCGAGACGCTTCGACAATCTCCCGGCATTGCGTTTGCAACGCAGGGGTGGCCATAATCATCGGGGTTTGGGGACATCATGCTGCGGCTGCAATCGGCACTCGGCGTTTTCGCATTGCTGTTGATCGCCTTGGTCCTGAGCGAGAATCGCCGCGCGGCCTCGCTGCGCCAGGCGGCGATCGGCCTCGTCGCCACCTTCGTCACCGCGATCGTTCTCCTGAAGGTGCCCGTCGTCGCGCGCGCGTTCGGTGCCATCAACGACGCGGTGGGCGCGATCTCGGCGGCCTCGCGCGCCGGCTCCTCCTTCGTGTTCGGCTATGTCGGCGGCGGTCCCCTGCCCTTCGACCTGAAAGCACCGGGTGCCGATTTCGTCCTGGCGTTCCAGGCGCTGCCGATCGTGCTGGTCATGAGCGTGCTGACGACGCTCTTGTTCTATTGGCGCGTGCTGCCGCCGGTCGTGCGCGGCATGGCCTGGCTGCTGGAGCGGACGCTCGGCGTCGGCGGCGCGGTCGGACTCTCGACCGCCGCCAACATCTTTCTCGGCATGGTCGAGGCGCCGCTGTTCGTGCGGCCTTATCTCGCGCAAATGACCCGCAGCGAGTTGTTCCTGGTGATGACCGGCGGCATGGCCGGCATCGCCGGCACGGTGCTGGTGCTGTATGCGACGCTCCTTGCTCCCCTCATTCCCGACGCAGCCGCCCATTTCGTCATCGCCTCGGTGCTGGGTGCCCCGGCCGCGATCCTGGTCAGCCTCATCATGGTGCCGGAGACATCCGACAAGCGCACCGGCGGCGCGCTGGAGGCTCCCGAGATGGAGGTCTCCAGCACGATGGACGCGATCGTGAAAGGGACGGGCGCGGGGATCGAGCTGCTGATCAACATCGTCGCCATGCTGCTGGTGCTGGTGGCGCTGGTCTATCTCGTCAATGCGATCCTCGGCCTGCTGCCTGATGTCGGCGGCGCTGCGATCTCGTTGCAGCGCCTGCTCGGCCTCGTGATGGCGCCGGTGTGCTGGCTCATGGGATTGCCGTGGGATCAGGCGATCACCGCCGGCAGCCTGATGGGCACGAAAACCGTGCTGAACGAGCTGATCGCCTATGTCGACTTCTCGAAGCTGCCGCCCGGCACGCTCGATCCGCGCTCGCGCCTGATCATGCTCTATGCGATGTGCGGCTTCGCCAATTTCGCCAGCCTCGGCATCATGATCGGCGGTCTCGGCGTGATGGCGCCGGAACGGCGCGAGGAAATCAATGCGCTCGGGCTGAAGTCGATCGTGTCGGGAACGCTGACGACGTGCCTGATGGGAGCAGTGGTGGGGGTGTTGACGTGAAGCTTGTGTGAGGCTGGCGCCCTCGCAGCTCCGATGGGGCGCAGCGCAATCGCGACAATCCTTCCATGTTAATCTCTTCAGGAGATTCGGCTGGAATTGATTCATGAGCAACAGCGCAGGCCAGCGGGCATTTCAAAATGCCCGGCTTCAGAAACGGCAAAAAGCCGAGCTAGGGCCGTTGCTCGCGCGCGCCCTCCAGCTGCACAAGGCGGGACTTCTCCCCGAGGCAAAGACGGCCTATCGCGAACTCCTGGAGCTTGCGCCCGACCAATTCATCGCGCTGCATTTGCTGGGCGCTTTGGAGTCTGAATCCAAAAACTATCGGCAGGCGCAAATTTTGCTGAGCCGAGCGGTGGCCTTGGATCCGCGATCTGCCGAAGCCCATATGAGCCTGGGCGTCGCGCTCAACGGGCTGAAACGTCACAATGAGGCCCGCGAGAGCTATCGGAAGGCCCTCGCCCTTCGACCCAACTACGCCTTGGCCCTGTCCAATCTCGGCAACGCAAGCGCGGCCCTTGAACTTTACCAGGAAGCGCTCGAGAGCTACGACAAGGCGCTCGCAATCGACGGAAGACTTTCCGAAGCCCATAACGGCCGGGGTTGGGCGCTCTGCCGTGTGCGCGCCTATGACGAAGCGATCGCAAGCTTAAACCGCGCGCTATCGATCAAGCCTGACTACGCCTCGGCGCTGTCGAGCCGCGCCGTTGCATTGCGGGAGCTTCAGCGATTTGACGAAGCCATGGCGGATTGCAATCGCGCAATCGCCCTCGCACCCGACGACGCGAATGGATGGCTCTGGCGGGCCAGTATCTTGCTCCTGACCCGGCAAGTTGCCGAAGCATTGTCCGATTGCGAGAAGGCTCTCGCGGCCGATCCCGGCTTCTCTCAGGCCCACAGCCTGCTCGGCCAATGTCTCGCGGCACTTGGCCGGGTCGACGAAGCCCTCGCCAGTTTCGACAGAGCTCTCGACATCGAGCCTGATCAGAGCACGATCTCCAGCAAGATATTCACCCTCGATTTCATGGCCGACGCCAGCGTTGCGCAGCATCAGCAAGCGCGACATGTATGGTGGGAGCAGATCGGCGCGAAGATCGCCTCGGCAGCGGCGGGACCGCATGAGAACAGCCGCGATCCGGATCGCCGTCTGGTGCTGGGTTATGTCTCGTCGGATTTTCACACACATTCAGCGGCGTTCATTTTCAAGCCGGTCCTGCAGCACCATGATCGGGCACAGTTCGAGATCGTGTGCTACGCCTGTTCACCGAAAACGGACGCGACGACCCGCGAGTTTCAGGGGATCGCCGATCGCTGGCGCGACGCCTCGCAATGGTCCGACGATCGCCTCGCCGCTCAGATCCGCGCCGACGGCGTCGATATCCTGATCGATCTGTCCGGCCACACCAGCGGAAACCGCCTCGGTGTGTTTGCGCGCAAACCGGCACCTATTCAGGCGCATGGCTGGGGCCATGGTACCGGGACCGGGTTGCCAACCATCGATTATCTATTCTCGGACCCGGTCGCGATTCCTGCCGCGGTTCGGCATCTGTTTGCGGAGACCATCGTTGACCTGCCGTGCTTTGTGACGCTGGCGCCGCTGCCACCCGGGATTGCGCGGGCGCCGACGCCGGCGCTCGCGAACGGCTTCATCACATTCGGTGTCTTCAACCGCATCAGCAAGATTTCGAACGAGGCGGTGGAAGTCTGGTCTAGGATTCTCGAGCGGGTGCCGGGTTCGCGACTGCTGATCAAGGATACTGCACTGGACGCTCAGCTGGTCCGCGACAATCTGCTGGCGCGGTTTGCCGCTTGCCAGTTGCCGGCCGAACGCGTCGATCTGCTCGGAGCCACGTCGCGAGACGAACATCTGGCAACGTTCAATCGCGTCGATATTGGCCTCGACCCATTCCCGCAGAATGGCGGCGTCAGCACGTGGGAAGCCTTGCAGATGGGCGTGCCGGTGGTGGCGAAGCTCGGTCACAGCCTGCCGAGCCGTGCTGCCGGCTCCAT
Organism: Bradyrhizobium sp. BWC-3-1; assembly: GCF_032917965.1. Classification (NCBI taxonomy): domain Bacteria; kingdom Pseudomonadati; phylum Pseudomonadota; class Alphaproteobacteria; order Hyphomicrobiales; family Nitrobacteraceae; genus Bradyrhizobium; species Bradyrhizobium sp. BWC-3-1. The sequence continues at coordinate 3,401,370 of NZ_CP136625.1, read as the reverse complement.
CCTCACCGCGCTGGGCCTGCCGGAGTGGGTCGCGGACAGCGATGAGGCCTATGTCGAAATCGCAGCGAGCCGTGGGTTGCAGATCGGCGAGCTCGATAAGTTGCGCGGCGAACTGCCCGGACAGATCAGGGCTGCCGCCGCCGGCAACCCAATCTCATACGTGCAAGCGGTGGACGATGCCTATCGCGCGATGTGGAAACGCTATTGCAACGACGGCGGCTGATCTCCGCCTCGCCTACGCCTTCAACTCCACGGTCCTGAACTCCGCCGGCAGGATCACCTCCAGCAGCTCGACGTCGTCCGAATAGTCCAGGATCATGTGCTTGATCTTTGGCGGCTGGGTCCAGGCGCTACCTTCTTTCATCAGCGTCTCGCCCTCTCCGTCCATATAGGTCTTCACCCAGCCCTTGAGCACGTAGACCATCTGGAATTCGACGTCGTGAAAGTGCAGCTTCGACACTTCGTCCGGATTGCAGGGGCCTTGCAGCCGGATCACGTGCGCCTGCGCGAGGCCGTGGCTGGCGGCGGCGATGCCGAGGTCGCGATATTTCGCGTAGGTACGCAGACCGTCGGCTTTGAAGTCTTCCTCGCGGTGATGGCTGATCGCAATGCGCTGCTTGGGCCGCGCCGGTTTCTTGACGGATGACTTTGCCGTTGTCGTGGGGGCTTTTGCCTTCACCGCCGTGCGCGCCGTGGATCGTGCTGCGGGTTTGGCCCCGCTACGCTTCTTCACCGCGGCTTGCGATGCGCTGCGCGATTTTGCTTTCTTGGCCATGGGCGGCCTCCCCTGTTGTTATGGGGAGAGGCTAGCACAGAATGCGAAATCGCAGGGTAGGTTAGCGCTAACGTACCCACCACTTCTTTGCGCAAGCGTTGAGGCATGGGGGGTTACACTGACGCTAACCCACCCTACAGCTCCGCCCTTCAATGCAGCCGGAGTACGCCGTCCACCGCGCGCAACTCGGCCGGCTTGATCAGCTTGGAATGCGCCACTGTCACCGAGTGAAGCGGTCCGTCGAGCTTTTCCTGCCAGAACGCCAGAAAATCCTTCAGCGCCGGAAATTTCGGAAACATGTCGTAGTCCTGCCAGACGTAAGTCTGGAGCAGCGAGGGATGATCCGGCATCCGGTAGAGAATCTGCGCCGTCGTCATTCCGTAACCCAGCAGCTGTTTCCGGAAATCGTCCGAAACGGCTCCACTCCGCAAGCCCATGCCAACCTCCTTTGCAGGAGCGCATTCAAGGGGTGGCTTTCCGGTGCGCCTTAAGAGCCACCCGCTGCTGATGCGCTCACATAAGAGAAATGTGACGCAAACTGACAATCCATCTCAAGCCCAAAAGTTTAACAAGCTGTTGAAATTCAATGCGTTAGCAGCAGATCTAGCTCCGTGCTAATACTGCGCCGAGCGCGATTAACGATGGAAAGAGATTTTGGCAGGCGGCGCCTCCGAGTGCTATTTTTCTGCTACAAGCCCTTGCTCCCGCCAAAATCCTGCCTTATCTCAGTTGTGCCTGCGCTGGCACTCGCCGGCGCAGACTGCTAACAACCCAAAATTCCCAAATCGTGCAAAAGCTTAGGAGAACTGCATGAATTTCCGTCCGCTTCACGACCGCGTCGTGGTCAAGCGCATCGACGCAGAAGAGAAGACCGCTGGCGGCATCATCATTCCCGACACGGCGAAGGAAAAGCCCTCGCAGGGCGAGATCGTCGCCGTCGGCCCGGGTGGCCGCGACGAAGCTGGCAAGCTGATCCCGATCGACCTGAAGGTCGGCGACCGCGTGCTGTTCGGTAAGTGGTCCGGCACCGAGGTCAAGATCGACAACGTCGACCTGCTGATCATGAAGGAAAGCGACATCATGGGCGTCCTCGACGTCCCCGCTTCCAAGAAGAAGGCGGCCTAAGAGCCCCTCTCTTATCCAGTTAAACACCTAAGGAAAAAATCCAGATGGCAGCTAAAGAAGTCAAATTCTCGGTCGATGCGCGCGACAAGATGCTTCGCGGCGTCGACATTCTCGCCAACGCGGTGAAGGTCACGCTCGGTCCGAAGGGCCGCAACGTCGTGCTCGACAAGTCGTTCGGCGCTCCCCGCATCACCAAGGACGGCGTCACCGTCGCCAAGGAGATCGAGCTCGAGGACAAGTTCGAGAACATGGGCGCGCAGATGGTGCGCGAAGTCGCCTCCAAGTCCGCTGACGCGGCCGGCGACGGCACCACCACCGCGACCGTGCTGGCCCAGGCGATCGTGCGCGAAGGCGCCAAGTCGGTTGCCGCCGGCATGAACCCGATGGATCTGAAGCGCGGTATCGATCTCGCGGTCGAAGCCGTCGTTGCGGACCTCGTCAAGAACTCCAAGAAGGTGACCTCGAACGACGAGATCGCCCAGGTCGGCACCATCTCGGCCAACGGCGACGCGGAGATCGGCAAGTTCCTCGCCGACGCCATGAAGAAGGTCGGCAACGAGGGTGTCATCACCGTCGAGGAAGCCAAGTCGCTCGAGACCGAGCTCGACGTCGTCGAGGGCATGCAGTTCGACCGCGGCTACATCTCGCCCTACTTCGTCACCAACGCCGACAAGATGCGCGTTGAGATGGACGACGCCTACATCCTCATCAACGAGAAGAAGCTCTCCTCGCTGAACGAGCTGCTGCCGCTGCTCGAGGCCGTGGTGCAGACCGGCAAGCCGCTGGTCATCGTCGCCGAGGACGTCGAAGGCGAAGCGCTTGCCACCCTGGTCGTGAACCGTCTCCGTGGCGGCCTGAAGGTCGCGGCCGTCAAGGCTCCGGGCTTCGGCGATCGCCGCAAGGCCATGCTGCAGGACATCGCGATCCTGACCGGTGGCCAGGCGATCTCGGAAGATCTCGGCATCAAGCTCGAGAACGTCACGCTCAACATGCTCGGTCGCGCCAAGAAGGTGATGATCGACAAGGAGAACACCACGATCGTCAACGGCGCCGGCAAGAAGGCCGACATCGAAGCGCGCGTGTCGCAGATCAAGGCGCAGATCGAGGAAACCACCTCGGACTACGACCGTGAGAAGCTCCAGGAGCGTCTTGCCAAGCTCGCAGGCGGCGTCGCGGTGATCCGCGTCGGCGGCGCGACCGAGGTCGAGGTGAAGGAGCGCAAGGATCGCGTTGATGACGCGATGCATGCGACCCGCGCGGCTGTGGAAGAAGGCATCGTCCCGGGCGGCGGCGTCGCCCTGCTCCGTGCCTCCGAGCAGCTCAAGGGCCTGCGCACCAAGAACGACGACCAGAAGACCGGCGTCGAGATCGTGCGCAAGGCGCTCTCCGCGCCCGCTCGCCAGATCGCGATCAACGCCGGCGAAGACGGCTCGGTGATCGTCGGCAAGGTCCTCGAGAACAAGTCGTACGCCTACGGCTTCGACTCCCAGACCGGCGAATATGTCGACCTCGTCAAGAAGGGCATCATCGACCCGACCAAGGTGGTCCGTACCGCGATCCAGAACGCAGCCTCGGTTGCGGCGCTCTTAATCACGACGGAAGCCATGGTCGCCGAGCTGCCCAAGAAGGGCGGCTCCGGCCCCGCGATGCCCCCGGGCGGCGGCATGGGCGGCATGGATTTCTGATCCAGCCATCCTGGCAAACGACAAAATGCGAAACCCCGGCAGCGATGCCGGGGTTTTGTTTTTCTTCGGTGGTCCTATCCCGGAGCGGCGCGCAGCGCGGAGCCCGGAATGACAGTGGGGCTTCACCACACCTTCCCCAGCCGCTCCATGTGCGGTTCGCCGTGCTGGTCGAGCGACCAGAATATCCGCGTCACCTTGCCGACCAGATTGTCCATCGGCACGAATCCGATCGACGACATCACGCGGCTGTCACTCGAGTTGTCGCGATTGTCGCCGAGCACGAAGAAATGGCCCGGCGGCACGGTGTAGACGTCGGTGTTGTCGTAGTAGCCGTTGTCGACACAGTCCTGCGTCACGTAGGACGCGCCGTTCGGCAGCGTCTCGCGCCAGCGCTTGGCCTTCGCACCGTCATCCACGTCGCAGGTGGAGCCGGCGAATGCCTGCTTCAGAGCGACGCGCGTCACCGGGCGGTCATTGAGGATGAGTTGGCCCTGCCGCATCTGGATGCGATCACCGGGCAGCCCGACCACGCGCTTGACATAGTCGACCGCGGTGTCCTTTGGCATCCGGAACACGACGACGTCACCATACTCGGGATCGGTGGCCCGGAAACGCCCGGAGATCCACGACGGCGCGAAGGGAAACGAATAGCGGCCATAGCCATAGGCATATTTTGCAGCAAAGACGTAGTCGCCGACGACCAGCGTCGGCGTCATCGAGGCGGACGGGATGTTGAACGGCTGAAACAGGAAGATGCGAAACAGGAACGGCGGCGACCACAGCACCGGAATCAGGAGGATCAGGATGACGATCGCCTTCCATTCCCGCGCTTTGGCCTGCGGGTGGATGGTTTCCTGAAGAGTGGTCATGCGCCTGCCCTGATCAAGCCCGTAGTCGTCGCGAGATTACGCAACCCTCGCGCGTACGCAATCCCATAACTTGGTCGCGCCGCGCGCGGATCGCGTTCACGGGTCGCAATCAACCGCGCGCGAGATCGCTGAAGCAGCGGCGGATCCATTCGATGGTGAGCCGCGTCGCCGGATCGCGCTTGAGATGGTTCTGCACCAGCAGCCAGACGTCGCGGCGCCCAGGCAGCAGCGTGGCGCGCAGGCGGCGATCGCCGAGTAAGTCCGCGCAGACATGCTCCGGCAACACGCCGGCGGCCTGATGCGCGCGGATCAGGTTACGGATGACGCGAACGTTGTCGGTAACGCAGCGCGCGTGGGCTTGCTTCATACGCAGGAATTGCATCTCGGGAATGGCACCGAGTTCGTCCGGATAGGCGCACAGCACCGGCTCGCCTTCGGTCGTGACAGGCTCAAAATAATAGAGCTTGACGTCACCGAGCCTGGAGATCGCGAAGTCGCCCTTGTCGGGCTTGCGCAGCCGGATAGCGAGATCGGCTTCCCAGCGCGAGAACTTGACGTTCTCGCTCGAGGTGAGGAATTGCAGCGTCAGGCCGGAATTGGCGCGCAGGAAGTCGCTCGCGCGCGGCGACAGAACCTCCTCGGCAACCGTGTTGGTGGAGGCGATACGCAGGCGTCCCACCGGGCCTGCAAGACTCTCGCCGACGCGACCGATCTCGGCGGCATGTGCGGCCATCGCCTCGACATGCGCCAGCACCGCCTCGCAACTCCGCGTCGGCCGGCGCTGGCCGTCCACCGCATCGAACAGCGGCACGCCGAGATCGCGCTGGATGCGCGCGAGCCTGCGGCCGACGGTGGTCTCGTCGATGCGCAGCCGCGCGCTGGCGCCGGCATAGGTGCCCTCGTCCCTGACCGCGGCGATGATGCGCAGATCGTCCCAGTTCATGGCGATGAGCCTAGCAGGCCCGACGGGCTCCTGCAAATTTGCAGCCATATGCTGCAATAGTCCTGCACATTGGCAGGCCGCCGCCGCGCTACTGTGGCGCCTCCGATATGCCTTAGGAAGGCCCGACCCGCATGACCGCCCCAAAAACCTTGCTTGAATTGTCCGGCGCCGATCTCACTCCGCCCAGGCTCGCCGATTCCTGCCTCGTGCTAATCGACATCCAGAACGAATATTGCGCCGGGCCGCTCGCCTTGCCGGACGCGGAGCCCGCAATCGCCGCCGCCGCGCGCCTGCTCGCCCGCGCGAGGGCGAGCGGCGCTGCGATCTTCCATATCGCGCACAAGGGACGTGCCGGCAGCCTGTTCGACCGCGAGGCCGCGCGCGGCGCGATCGTCAGGAACGTGGCGCCGCTCGCCAGCGAAGCCGTGATCGAAAAAGCGCTGCCGAACGCTTTTGCCGGCACCGACCTGCAAGTCCGGCTGGCCGCAACCGGACGCACGAACACCGTGCTGGCCGGTTTCATGACCCATATGTGCATCAGCTCGACCGCCCGCGCCGCGCTCGACGTCGGCCTGCGCACGACGATCGCAGCCGATGCCTGCGCCACACGCGATCTTCCCGACGGCCGCGGCGGAGCGCTCTCCGCAAGGATCATCCACGAGGTCGCCCTGGCCGAATTGTCGGACCGGTTTGCGATCATCGCACAAACCGAGACGTTGACCTGATGGAGCGTAGGCGATGCTGCAACTCTATTTCTCACCGATGGCCTGCTCGCTTGCGAGCCGCATCGCGCTGATGGAAGCGGGCATCGAGGCCCGCTATCATCCGGTCCATCTCCAGACCAAGCAGGTCGTGGACGACGGCAGCGATTTCCTCGGCGTTTCCCCAAAGGGCGCGGTGCCGGTCCTCGTGCTGGAGAATGGCGAACGGCTGACCGAAAGCGCCGCGGTGCTGCAATACATCGCCGACCTAAAGCCGCAGGCGGGCCTTGCACCCGCCTTCGGAAATCCCGACCGGTATCGGCTCCAGGAATGGCTCAGTTTCGTCGGGGCCGAGATCCACAAGGCGTTCCTGTTTCCAACCTTCTGGTACAAGGACGACGCCTCGCTCGCCAAGCCGCGTGCAAGGATAGCGCAGACATTATCGATGCCTGCCGCGCATCTGATGGACCGCGAATTCCTCGTCGGCGACAGCTTCACCGTCGCGGATGCCCATCTCACCTGGGCTTTGCTGTTGCTCCGTCCCGCGGGAATCGACGTCGCGCAATGGCCATCGTTGTCGGCCTATCTCGCGCGCATGCAGGCGCGACCGGCCGTGCGGGACGCGATTGCGACCGAAATGGCCGTCCGCAAGACGATGGCGGCGAGCCCGGCGTGACAGGATGTCACGGCCGGGAAATCTGAGCGGTGCTCCGGCAGGGCATTGATGTCGGCGCGGCATGCGCTAATCTGGAGGAATATTTTTCGACATTTCCTTTGGAAGGCATTCATGCGTGCTCTTTCCAGACTTTGCCCGGCCGGACTTTGCCTTACCCTCCTGGCCTGCTGGCTTTCCGTTGCGCCGGCGTCGGCGGAAACCCGCGTCGCCCTGGTGATCGGCAATGGCGCCTATGCCAGTACGGCGCAGCTTCCCAACCCGTCGCACGATGCCGAAGACGTCGCCGCCTCGCTCAAGCGCAGCGGCTTCGAGGTGCTCCAGGGCATCGACCTGCGCCAAGCTGACATGCAGGACCTCACCATCCGCTTCGCGCGCGCCGCGAGCAAAGCCGACGTCGCCATGTTCTACTACAGCGGCCATGCGATGCAGTACAACGGCGTGAACTATCTGATGCCTGTCGATGCCGTGCTGAGCGACGAAGCCGATTTGAAGCGCTTCGTGCGGGTGGACGACATCGTGAACGACCTGCAGCAGGCCAAGAACCTGCGCATCCTCATCCTCGATTCCTGCCGCGACAATCCGCTGGCCGAAACCTTGAAACGCTCCGCCGGCATGACGCGCGGCGCCTCGATCGGGCGGGGCCTGTCGAAAGTCGAAGCACCGCGCGGCACGATCGTGTCGTTCTCAACCCAGTCCGGGCAGACGGCGGCCGATGGCAGCGGCCGCAACAGCCCCTATACGACGGCGTTCCTGAAGCACATCGAGGAGCCGCAGGAGATCGGCGAAGTCTTTCGCGACATCAGCAGCGACGTCTACGATTCCAGCGGCAAGACCCAACTCCCGGAGCTGTCGCTGTCGATCATCGGCAAGTTCTACCTGAACGGACCGGTGTCGGTCACGGTGGCGCCGGCGGCGCCACAAGCCGCGCCCCGGGCTGACCCTTGCGCAGCAGCAGAAGCACACTGGAAGGCTGCCGACGGCATCGGCACGCTGGGCGCTTTCGAGGATCACCTCGCGAGATTCCCGAATTGCATCTTCGCCACGCTCGCCAAAGCTCGGATCGAGGGGCTGAAGCAGAAGGTGGCGCTCGCGCCGTCAGGCAACGGCCGGAGCGGCGGAAGCAAGGATTTTGACGGCAGCTGGGACGTGACGTTGAACTGCTTGGCCACCGGCAAGGCGCAGGGCTTCACCAGACCTCTGGTCGCCACCGTCACGAACGGCGTGCTTCATGCCGAGGCGCAGGGTCCGGGCAACAACATCAACCGGCTCGAGATCGACGGCCAGATCCCGGCGGACGGCAAGACCACCTTGAGCGCGCGCGGCACGACGGGAGCGAGCGCGTACACGCTGAACAATCTCGCGCCCGGCTCGCCCTACGCCTTTACCGTCGATGCGCAGTTCGATCGCACCCGCGGCACCGGCAAGCGCAACGAGGCGCGGGCCTGCAATCTGGTTTTCGTCAAACGCTAGCTGCGCATCCCCGGCCGGTCACACGCCCGTCTGGCTGATGAACTTGGTGTTGAAATAACCCTCCATTGCCTCGGTGCCGCCCTCCGAGCCGTAGCCGGAATCCTTGATGCCGCCGAACGGCACTTCGGGCAGCGCCAGACCAAAACTGTTGATCGACATCATGCCGGCTTCGACGGCCGAACCGATCGCAGCCGCCGTCTTTGCCGAGCTTGTGAAGGCGTAGGACGCCAGCCCGAACGGCAAGCGGTTGGCCTCCTCGACCACCTCGTCGAACGACGAGAAGCGTGAAATCAGCGCGAGCGGGCCGAACGGCTCCTCGTTCATGGCGCGCGCATCCTTCGGCACGTCGCTCACTACGGTCGGCTCGAAGAAATGGCCCTTGTTGCCGACGCGTTTGCCGCCGGTCTCGAGTTTTGCACCCTTGCCGACGGCATCCTGCACCATGCCTTCGATGGCGGTGACACGGCGCGGATTGGCAAGCGAGCCCATTTTGGATTCGGGATCGAGGCCGTTGCCGACCTTGAACGACTTGGCGCTGTCGACAAATGTGTCGACGAATTCACGGAACACGTCATCCTGGACCAGCATTCGCGTCGGCGAGATGCAAACCTGCCCGGCATTGCGATATTTTGCCGCCGCCAGAATTTTCGCGGCCGATGCGACGTCGGCGTCCTTGAAAACGATCGCCGGCGCATGACCGCCGAGCTCCATGGTGGCACGCTTCATGTGCAGGCCCGCGAGCGCATTGAGCTGCTTGCCGACATGGGTCGAGCCCGTGAACGAGATCTTGCGGATCACCGGATGCGGAATGAGATATTCCGAGATCTCCGAGGGAATACCGTATACAAGGTTGATGACGCCATCGGGCACGCCAGCGTCCGCAAACGCGCGGATCAGCTGTGCGGGCGAGGCCGGCGTCTCCTCCGGGGCCTTGACGATGATCGAGCAGCCGGCGCCGAGTGCGGCGGAGAGCTTGCGCACGACCTGATTGATCGGAAAGTTCCAGGGCGTGAACGCCGCAACCGGGCCGACCGGCTCCTTGATCGCGAGCTGGTAGATGCCCGGCCCACGCGCAGGGATCAGGCGGCCATAGGCGCGTTTGGCTTCCTCCGCAAACCACTCGATCACGTCGGCGGCAGCCATCACCTCCATCTTGGCCTCGCCAAGAGTCTTGCCCTGTTCCATCGTGAGCAGCGGCGCAATCTCGTCATTGCGCTCGCGCATGATCGCGGCCGCCTTGCGCATGATGCGGCAGCGCTCGAAGGGAGCAACGTTTCGCCAGATCTTGAAGCCGGCGCTGGCTGCGGCGAGTGCCTCGTCGAGGTCGGACCGTCCGGCATGGGCGACGGTGCCGATCACCTCTTCAGTCGCGGGATTGCGGACCTCGATCACCTTGCCCGAATGGGCCGGTCGCCATTTGCCGCCAATGAAAAGCTGGGTGTTCGAATAGGCCAACGGATTCTCCTGTGGTCGCTTTTTTCTGCGCTAGGTCGGGATGGGAGTGGCTCGGTGACAAATCGCGTCCGCCGCCTTTGTCATCTCCGGCCCAAGATAGGAGCGGAAGCGTGGCTCGGCGACCAGAGCGCCGAAATCGGCCATGCGTGTCACCCCACCGCCGGCCACAAAGAGGAATCGCCCGGCGATCTCGGCAAGGATGTCGAGGTGCCAGGCCGCCGTCGGATGCATGCAGAGCACGACCAGCCGACCCTCGTCGCGCAGCTTGCGGAAGAAATCGAGCATGAAGCCGATATAGCCATCCTGCAGGTTGAACTGCGGTTCGTCGAACAGGTGAACCAGCGGCGTCCGGGTTGGCGACGGCGCCAGGAAGGCGGACGGAATGCGCTTCCGGAAGCGCCTGACCTGATAGGATTGGTGATAGTGGATCGCGAGCCGGTCGCGCTCGCGATATTTGACACCATGGATATCGGTGCCCGCGACCAGCACGCGCCCGGAGGTCGGGGCGTTCGAGCCCGTCATCATCTCGAACAAGGTCGTCTTGCCGGCGCCATTCGGGCCGACGACACCAACGATATCAGGTTCGTCCAGCGACAGGTTTGCCTGTAGCGTGAATGTCGGTCGGCGGATCACGCGGCCCCGTGTATAGACCTTTCGAACGTCGTCGAGAACGAGCAGCGGTGCGGCCACTTATTGTACTCCCAGCAAGCACTGACGAAGCCCGCGGTCATCGCGCAAGGCCGCGGCCTCCCCGGTCCAGACGATCCGGCCGCGATCGATCACCGCGGCATGGTCTGCGACCGCCAGCGCGATCTCGGCGTTCTGCTCCACGACCAGCGAGGCAATGCCCTCGTCCTTCATGCGCAAGATCGTCGCGAGCACGTCGCCGACGATTTTCGGCGCCAGTCCCTGGCTCGGCTCGTCGAACAGCACCAGTCCCGGCGAGCCGACCAGCGCGCGGGCGATCGCCACCATCTGCATTTCGCCGCCCGACAGGTTTTCGCAGTCGCGCTCCATGAGATATTCGAGCGGTGAGAAGATCGCAGCGGCCTCCTTGACGCTCCAGTGGCGAAAGCGCGTGCGCTTTTGCGCGATCGACAGGTTGCGCGCAACCGTCAATGTCGGACACAGCCGGCGGTCGTCGGGTACCCAGCCGATGCCGGCGCGCGCAATCTCGTGGGTCGGATCGCGCGTGACGTCGTGACCGTCGAAACAAACGGAGCCGCGGCGCGGACACGTCAGTCCGAGAATCGAGCGGAGCATCGTCGTCTTGCCGGCGCCGTTAGGGCCGAGCAGCGCAAACACCTTGGCGTGCTCGATGGCAAGCGAGGCGCCGAACAGCGCCTGGGTCTCACCGTAAAAGGTATCGACCGCGTCCACTTCGAGGATCATGCGAACTTCCCGAGATTGGAGCGCCGCACCCATTCGTTCTGCTGCAGTTCATGTGGCGTTCCGCGCGCCACCACCTGGCCCCAATGGATGACCGAGATCCGGTCAGCCAACGAGAACAGGAACTCCATATCATGCTCGATGGCGACGATGGTCAGCCGCCCCTTCAGGCGAGCAATCAGGGCTGCGAGCCGCTGCACCCCGTCGGAGCCGAGGCCGGAGGTCGGCTCGTCCAGGCACAACACCCGGGGCGCCTGCGCCAGGGCGACCGCGATCTCCAGCGCGCGCCGGTCGCCATAGGACAGGTCCTTGGCGCGGATGCCGCCCTTGTCGGCAAGCCCGACCGCCGCCAGCGCTTCGGTAGACTTCGCGGCAAACCGGCTGTCGCCCGCCGCTGCGCGCGCGATATCGTGGCCACGGGCGCGAAACTCGGGCAAGCCCATCATGACGTTGTCACGCGCGGAGAATTCGTCGAACAGTGTCATGATCTGAAACGAGCGGGCGATGCCCTTGGCGGCGATGCGGTGCGGGCTGAGGCCCGTGACATCCTCGCCGGCGAGCAGGACTCGACCACGATTCGGTTTCACCCGGCCGGTGAGGACATTGAAGAACGTGGTTTTGCCGGCACCGTTCGGGCCCATCACACCGTGAAACTCGCCCTCCGCGACCGCGAGATCGACGCTCTCCAGCACGACGCGGTCGCCGAAGCGGACATGAACGGCCGCGGCTTCGATCATGTTCATCGCCCGCTCCCGAACAGCAGCCGCATCGCCGAGGTACCGCGCTGCCGTAAGGCGCCGAGTGAGTGCTGCTGCACGGCAGCGGATATCGCGCCGGCAATGCCTTCGGGGCGAAACAGCACGATGGCGATGAAGAGCAGACCAAAATAGAGCATCCAGGCATTGGTCAGCGCACCGATCACGTCTCGGGCGGTGAGGAAGAGAAATACGCCAATCACCGGACCCCAGAAGCTGACGAGGCCACCGCCGACGAGCGTCATCATCACGACGTAGCCGGATTGATGCAGGCTCATGACGTCGGGGAATGCGGCGAGCTGCGCCATGGCGAACAATCCGCCGGCAAACCCCGAGACGGCGGCCGACAGCGCAAAGATCGCGACTTTGTAGAGCCACACATTATAGCCGAGATGGCTCGCGCGAACTTCGCTCTGCCTGATCGCAGCGACCACGCGGCCATAGGGCGAGTGCACCAGCCTCCACAATGCGGCGGTGCCGACCGCAAAGACGGCGAGCACGAAATAGTAGAACGCGACATTGTCGTTGAGATCGAACGACACAAGCCCGAAATCGGCCGGCAACCGTTTGATCTTGAGAAGGCCGTCTTCGCCGCCGGTGATCCGGTGCGATTTTATCGCCAACGTCCAGAAGATCTGGCCGAAGGCAATCGTCATGAAGGCATAATAGATGCCGCGCCTGTGCGAGATGAACAGCGCCACCAGCACGCCGCCGAGACCTGCCGCCGCGGCCGCGGCAATCAGGCATATCCAGAGATTGGCGACGATGTCGAACTGACAGAGACCGAACGCGTAGGCGCCGATGCCGAAATAGGCACCATGACCGAACGACGGAAGTCCGGCGGTGCCCAGCACCAGGTTGAATGCGAGCGCATAGAGCGACCAGATCAGGATCTCGATCCCGAGATAGGGATAGAGCCCGATCCGCGTGATCCAGAGCGGCACCGTTGCAAGCACGAGCCAGAGCACCAGCATCGTCGGCGTCACGAGGCGCGCAGCGTCCGGTGAAGATTTTGGTCCCACAATCATTCCCTTTAGGCCTCGAGCACGCTTTTTTTGCCCCAGAGGCCGCGCGCGCGGAACGTCACGACGGCCACGAGCAAGATGTACATCGACAACAGCGACCATTCGGACGCGTAGGCGCCGGCAAGGCCGACACACAGTCCGACCAAAAGACCCGCCACGACCGCACCCCAAAAGCTGCCGACGCCCCCGAGCACGATCACCAGGAACGCAGGAATGACCGCATCGACGCCCATATGCGGGCGAATGCCCCAGATCGGCGCGACGATGATGCCCGCGATCGCGGCCAGCATCGTGCCGAACACGAAGACCAGCATCCGCAACCGCGACAGGTTGATGCCGAGCGCGCGAACGATCTCGCTGTCATGCGCGCCGGCCTTGACCGTCGCACCGAACGAGGTCTTTTCGATCAACAGCCAGACCAGGCCGATGACCCCGGCCGCGATGCCCGCTGCGTAGAAGCGATAGGTCGACCAGATCAGGTCGCCGAACAGGAAGCCGCCGTTGATGGCGGACGGCACCTGCAGCACGTAGTCGCGCGTGCCCCACACCAGGCGGATCATCTCTTCGATCACCATCGCGGCGCCGAAGGTCAGGAGCAGCCCGTAGAGCGGATCCTTGCCGTAAGTGCGCCGCATGCAGAGCTCGATCAGCATGCCGACCAGACTCACGATCACGGGAGCAATGATCAACGTCGCCGCATAGCGCCAGCCGAGCGGCAGCGCGAGCCACGCTTTCGCAAGTTCCATCGGCAATGGAGGGCGCGGCCCCGTGAGCTGCATGGCGACATAAGCCCCGAGCGCGAACAGGGAGCCGTGCGCGAGGTTGATCTGCTCCATCAGCCCGACGATGAGCATGAAGCCGAGTGCGATCAGCGCGAACAACAGGCCGAGCGTCAGGCCGTTGAGGAGATGCGGAAGAAGGTCGAACAAGGTTTTTGGCTCTCGCAACTGGCATGTGTCATCCGGGAGGCTGACGGTCCCGGAGGCGCGGCGCGCGAGATGCGCGCCGCTCGTTCTGCGATGTGACGCACCGTCTCTAGGAGTCGACGGTCGGCACCTGCTCGTAGGGGGTGAGCTTGCACTTGCCGGGTGCCGCATCATCGGCGGCCGATTTCGGCTCCGTCCAGCTGATGATCTCGAACAGATCGGTATTGTCGACCGGCTTGGCGTTGCGCCGCGCCAGATAGATCGTCTGCTGCATCTGGTGCGTCATCGGATCCATGTAGGCGTCGAAATGCTGCATGCGATCGGTCGCCGAGACCTTCAGGTTCTCGAGCTCCTTGATGATCTTGACGTTGTTGGTCGACCCTGCCCGCTCGATTGCACGCAGCAGTTCGCGCGTGGACATGTAGCCGTTGTAGGAGACGTTGCCCGGCACCGGGATCGGGCCGTCCTTGTTGGCGGCCTGCCACTTCTTGACGAATTCGGCGACACCTGGCAGCGGCAGCTTGTGATACCAGGTGGTGCCGAACACGCCGAACAGGCTGTCGGGCGCGCCCCACACATCGGGCCAGTCCTGCTGGTTGTTGATCCAGGCCGGCTTGCCGTCGAGCTTGAGCTGCGCCACCTGCTCGCGCAATGCCTTGATATCGTCGCCGCCAACTGCGGTCGCCACAACATCGGGCTTGGCCTGCTGGATCTTCAGCAGATAGGCAGTAAAGTCGCGCGTGTTCTGCGGCACCAGCAGATTGTCGAGGATCTTGCCACCGGCGCTCTCGACCTGCGTCCTGGTCGCGGCAGACGTCGTGTGACCCCAGACATAGTCGTTGGTCAGCAGCATCCAGTTCTTGCCGATGGAGTCCACCGCGTTCTTGACCGACGCCTTGGAAAAATTGGTGCCGTTGCCGTCCCATACGAATTTCACGCGCGAGCAGTTCTCCCCGGCTTCGCTGGGCGCGGAGGAATTGGTGTTCATGTAGATCACACCATATTTGCTAGCGACCTGTGTGATGGCGTTGGCGACGCCCGAATGCAGCGCGCCGATCAGGATGGTGCAGTCCTCGCGGGTGATGAAACGTTCCGCGACGCGGCTGCCGGTAGCTGGCGTCGTCTCGGTGTCCGCCGTGATGAACGTGACCTGGCGCCCGAGTACGCCACCTTTGGCGTTGATCTCGTCGATCGCCATCTTGATGCCGCGGAAATCATCCTGGCCGCTGTTGCCGTATTGACCGCTGGCATCGCACGTCAGGCCCAGCTTGATCGGTTTCGCGCCTTGCGCCCAGGCATGATTCTGCCGCCACGGCCCAAAGAAGCTGCCGGCGCCGCCGATGACGCTCGCCATCAAGCTGCCCTTCAGAACGCTTCGCCGTGAGATCTGACGCCCTCTCATCGTGTCCTCCCGTTTCCGAAGTCTTTTGCTTCTTGTGGGATTAGAATATTCATTCCATATGTTATGTAAAGTAGAATTTTTGATCCAAATGGTGAAATGCCGTTAAACAGGCGGCCGATCCGGAGATCCGACTCGATGAACAAGGCGGCTGGCGCCATGACTTATGACGAACTGCGCGGCGCGATCGCGCAGCGGCACCGGGCACTGTCGGGCCGGTTACAGCAGATCGCGGAGTTCGTGCTCGATCACCCGACCGATGTCGCACTCGGCACCGTGGCGGAGGTGGCGCAGCGCTCAGGGGTGCCGCCGTCGGCGATCGTTCGCTTCGCGCATGCGCTCGGGTTCGGCGGCTTCACCGAGATGCAGCAGGTGTTCCGCTCCCGTCTCGTCGCCGGCGTCGCGCCAAGCTACAAGGCGCGCCTCGCCCGCATGAAGAGCCAGGAGAAGTCAGTGCTCGGCCGCCAGCCGGCCGCGGTCTTGTCGCGTTTCGTGTCCGAAGCGCAATCATCGCTGGTCACGCTCAGCCAATCCGTCCATGCGCGCGAACTCGACGCCGCAACCGCGATCCTTGCCAAGGCACGTGACATCTATCTGCTCGGCCTGGGCGGCTCGTTCCCGGTTGCGATCCACCTCGCCTACGTGCTGCGCAAGCTCGGACGGCGCGTCGTCCTGCTCGACGGCCTTGGCGGCAGCATCCACGAGCAGTCGCACGCGGCGACATCAGACGACGCGCTGGTCGCGATCAGCTTCCGAAATTACTATCCGGATACGGCGCGCTTGTTTCCTGAACTCGTCGCGCGGGGCGTGCCCACGATTTCCATCACCGACAGCCTTTTGAGCCCGATCGTCGAGGGCGCGAGCGTCGTGTTCGAGATCCAGGACATGCCTGAGCCCGCGCTGCGTACGCTTGTCGCACCGATGTGCCTCGTGCAGGCGTTGGCGATCGGCCTCGACCTCGCCGCAGACTGACATTCACAACAGGAACAAGATCATGACATCGCATGACACCAACAAGCTTCTGGCAGGCAAAGTTGCACTGGTGACCGGCGCGGGACGCGGGCTCGGCCGCGCTTTTGCAGAGAAGCTTGCCGCGCTCGGCGCTGACGTCGCTATCCACGGCATGCGCGAGAACGGGCCGGCCGAGTATGGCGAGGGCACCACCCTCACCGCGGTCGCCGTCGAGATCGGCCGCGAATTCGGCGTTCGCAGCCAGCGCGTGCTCGGCGATCTCACCAAGGGCGAGGACATCGCACGCGTCATCGCGGAGACCGAAGCGGCACTCGGCCCGATCGACATTCTCGTGCACAATGCCGGGGGCGATATCGCGGCCGGCGGCGGCAAGCCCGATCCGAACGATGCGGTGAATATCAAGGAGGCCGACGTGCGCGCGGTGCTGGAGCGCAATCTGCTCTCCACCATCCTGACATGCCAGGCGGTCGCGCGCGGCATGATGGAGCGCCGACGCGGCCGCATCGTGACGCTTGGCTCCGTCGCCGCTTTCAAGGGACGTACCCAAGGCTCGATCTATGCGGTCTCGAAGGCCGGCGTGACCCATTACACGCGATGCCTGGCCGACCAGCTCCGCCCCTACGACGTCGCCGTCAACTGCATCGCGCCCGGAGATACCCGCACCGGCCGCTTCCTCGGAACGCGTGCAGTCGACCCCGACAGAATGGTCGAGACCGGCACGCTCGACCGGATCGCAACCGTCGACGAGGTCGCGCGCGTTGTCGAATTCTTCGCAGGGCCCATGGGCGCCTTCGTTTCCGGTCAGGTGCTGCGGATCGACGGCGGCGGGCAGTGCTGGCCGGGCTAAAACGCACGCGCGAAGCGAAACAGAAAAGGGCCGCTGCAAGCGGCCCTTTGCGTGATCTCGAATTGACTGAGCCTAGTCCACGCGCGCCAGCACCGCGAGCTTGCGGATGCCCTTGTTGCGGTAGGCGTCGAGGAACGCGTAATAATCCTTGAACGACACGCAGCCGTTGGAATCGCCGTTGGGCCCGAGCATGAAGGTATGCGCGAGCAGGCCGTCGCGGCCGTAGATCGCGCTCTCACCGCCAATCGGGGTCAGGCGCAGCGCAGGCACGCCGTGAAACAGCGCCTCGCGCGGTTTCAGCGTGTAGATATGCGGCGGCGTCACACCGCGCATGCGGACGCGCGAGGAGCGCGGGTCGTCGAGGTTGGAACCGAGGCCGGAATGCGCCTCGAGCTTGGTGCCGTCGGGCAAGTAAACCGTTTTAGCGGAGATGTCGTAGACCGCGGTGTCACGCTCATAGGGCGCCGAACCGCCGAGCATGGGGTTCTGCTCCCTCGGCGCGATGGAGGCGGTCACGCTGGCGTCGGCCGAGGCATAGGCGAGCAGCCCACCGGACGGCTCGCGCTTGCCCCAGAGCTTTTCCACCATCGACTGGCGCGGTCCGGTAATCGACATCACCGCAGCCTTGGCGCGATCGGCGATCGATTTTGGCTTCGCCTCAGGCGCCGGCACGATCTCGGCCGGATCTGCCGAGGCAAGCTGCAGCGGCGCGTCAGCGCCGCGCTTGGACTTCGCAGCGTCAGCGATCTTGGCGGGACCTGGCTTCAGGACTTCCGCGACCCTCGCGATCACGCTCGGCTTCGGCGCGTCCTTGGCTTCGGCGACCTTGGTTGCGGGCGCGGCGCTGGCCGCATTCGATGTCACGCCTTGGGTCGCAGCCGCGGCAAAGCGATCGTTGAACATCTCGCGCGAGATCGGCGCTGCCACCTGCAAGCGGTCGGGCAAGAGCGCAAAGGCGTCCTTGACGGCCTCACCGGCCTCGCGCAGCGCGACCCTGGGCGCCCGCTTGATCACGGGCTCGTCGTAGCCGCTGCTGCCGACGGTCGGATAGACGCTGGCGGCAAAGATGTTGCTGTAGATGGTCCAGCCGGCGCCAAGCACGACGCAGCCGATCACGGCGGCGCCAAGCACGTTTTGGGTGGTCATTTTCCGGGAAGGCTTCCGATAGGAATTGCTCGAGAATCCTTTGGACTTTCGTGCCGCGATGCCTTGCGCAGCGATACTCGTACTCATTCGCCTTGCGTCCAGAACGGTGTCACTCGGTCCCCCTTCGAAGCGCCGCTGGTCACGATCCGGGAACAGCATCTCGCAGAGGGTCGGAGCGTCATTAAGGCCACTTTTAGTTAAATGCGGATTAAGTTCGGGCGGATGTGAGGCAACCCGTTCGGGTGTCCCATTTCGAGAAAAAAGCCCGCAGAACTACGGACTTAAGGGCGTCTGTTAACTATAATTCTCGGCGGGATTGGCGTTGCCGGCGACCGTCTCCGGCCGCATCTCTAAGGCCATCCAACCAAGTCGTTTTCGTGGTGTTCAATACCCGGAAGATAGCGGGGAAGCGTTGCGCGAGGCTGGTGCGCAAGCACCCTCTGCTCCGCAGCCGCAGCGCGGTTGTCAGCAGCTACACCGCGCACGCGAGCAGGTGCCCTGACCGAAAGTTGATCGCACCGCACTGGAAAAGGCCGCAGCGAGAAAATAGCTCCGGCAACCGGCACTTTTCAGCAGCCTCTGCGTGTGATACGGTACCGTATCAAGATCGCCTTGAACTGTGCCGAGCACGCAAACGGAGGCTGGCATGAGAGAGTTCGTGCGCGCAGGGTTTTTCGCTCTGGCGGGGTCGTTTCTGTTGATCGGACACGCGATTGCCCAGCCTGCCGCCAATGTGGGCTGCACGGCGACGCCATCTGCTGCCGGTACGCAGACCTGGCGCTGCGACAACGGCATCACGATCGTTGCCGAAAGCGGTGCCAGATTTGAACTTAAGGACGCTAACCGCGACGGACATATAGACTCGGTGGAGTTGAGCAGCAAAGCGCTGCTGGTCGAGGTGCCCAAGAAGCCCGGCGGCAATCCCTTCAAGGTGCTGACGCCGCAGGCGATCGCCGCGGTGCGCGGCACGAAATGGGCGGTCGATGTCGCAGAGGCCAAGACCTCCGTCTTCGTGGCTGACGGCCGTGTCGGCGTGAGCCGAAGGAATGGTGGGCGCAGCGTGGTATTAGACCGTGGCCAAGGCGTCGACGTGGAAGCCACAGGCCCGTTGACGGTCAAGACATGGGGCCAGCCGCGCGTCGACGCGTTGATGGCAAGACTTGGTCAGTAAGACTTGGCCAATGGTTCGGGTCACCTGGGCGCGGCGAACAGCATTTGGACGATAGAGAAATTGCAACACGACCACATGAGTAGCCGACGCGTTCAGATCCTGGTGGCACTCGTCCTCACCGCACTGTGGGGCGCGGGCATCTATGCCGGTCACGCCAACGGTCATCTGCGGTTTCTCGATCGCCTCGAGGCGACGCTGACGGATTGGCGGACGCAGGTCCGCGGCGTGCGGGTTCCGCCCGATCTCGTCACCATCGTCGCGATCGACGACACCGTCGTGAAGCGCGGCGGCAGCTATCCGCTGCCGCGCGCCGATCTCGCCCGCGTCGTCGACACCATCGTGCAGTTCAAGCCGAAGGTCGTCGCGATCGACCTGCTGCTGGTCGATCGCAGCGCTGCGATCGGCGACGCTACGCTGGCAAATACGCTGGCTACGGGTCCCATCGTCCTTGCCGCCGCAGCGATCTTCCCGTCCGCCAGCGAGACCGTGGAGACCAGCGGCCAAGGCCCCCTCGCCGCGCTGCCGCAGGCCGAGCGCTTCCTGCTGCCCTTGCCGGCGTTCGCCGATCATGCCGAAGTCGGCGTCGTCAATGTTGCGACCGGACAATCGGGCTCGCCGCTCTCGGTGCCGATGCTGTTCCGGACGAGCGACAAGGTCGAGCTGTCCTTTCCGTTGCGGGTCGCGGCGCGCGCGCTCGACAAGTCGCTGACGATCGCGCCGGACCATCTGATGCTCGGCGACCGCGCGGTGCCCACCGATGCCGACTTCGCGCTACCGATCACCTATTACGGCCCGCGCCGGACCATCCGCACCGTCAGCGCACAGAGCATCTTCGACGGCACGTTAAGTCGCGCGGCGATCGAGAACCGGATCGTCGTGATCGGGGCCTCGGTCGCCGGCGGCGGTGATTTTTACCCAACACCGTTCGATTCTCTAATGCCCGGCGTCGAAGTGGTCTCCACCGCGATCACCCATCTCGTCGCCGGGGACAGCATCGTGCGCGACCGCAAGGTCCACATCGCCGACGCGCTCATCGCGATCCTGCTGCCGGTGCTGCTGGTGGGCCTGCTCGCCTGGCGGCGCAGCGCGCTCGGCATCGTCGCCGCGGCCGCGGTGATGATCGCCTGGGCCGGGTTCAATCTGTTTGCGTTCACGCATGGCGTCTGGTTGAACGCCGCGACCACGCTCGCCGCGGCAGTGCCGCCGGTTGCGGTCTTTGCCGGCGTGCAATTGTGGGCGGGAGGCCGCCGCACGCAATATTTTGCCGCCAAGAGCCGGTCGCTCGCGCAATTCCAGGCGCCGGCCGTGCAGGAGTGGCTGGCGCGGGATCCGAATTTCCTGTCAACACCCGTCCGGCAGGACGCAGCAATGGTCTTCATCGATCTCTCCGGCTTCACGGCGCTGAGCGAGCGGATCGATCCGGGTGAACTCCAGGACATTCTGAAGGCGTTTCACGCGCTGATCGAGAAGACCGCGGTCGATTGCGGCGGCATGATCAGCGGCTTTCTCGGTGACGGCGCCATGATCCTGTTCGGCCTGCCCGGCGCGATGCCCGACGACGCCGCACGCGCGCTGAAATGCGCGATCGACCTGCACCGCGGCGTCGAGCGCTGGATCGCGTGGTTGCCGCCAGCGATCAGGGATCAGCTCGGCTTCAAGATCGGCGCGCATTTCGGCCCGATCGTCGCCTCCCGCCTCGGCGAAAGCCATCAGCACATCACGGCGACGGGCGACACCGTCAACGTCGCGAGCCGGTTGATGGAGGTCGCTGCTAAAAACGGCGCGCGTCTCGCGCTCAGCGATACGCTGCTGGATGCGGCCGATTTCCAGGGCGCTCCCCACGGCGTTCTGTCGGGCCCCCTGCTCACGCAGGTCCGCGGCCGCTCCGGCGTCGTGAGCGTCTGGTTCTGGCGCGACCAGGACAGGCCGAACCAGGCCTCGACCAAGGCCGAGATGATCAACTGAACTTTCGTCGTCGTTCCGAGGAGAGCTACCGCGCTTCCGGCGGCGGCGAGCGGTCCAGCACGTCGCCCTTGGCGCCTTCGAGCAGATCGATGCTGTAAGTCTCGATCACGAGCGGGCCGCGCTTGCGCTGCAATTGCGCGACCTGCGTCACCTTGGCAAAGAGATCGTGGACGGCGGGATGGCCGTCAGAGCGCAGCTCGTCGACATAGATCAGTTTGCCCGCAAGCAGCTTTGGATCCGGCTCGGGCATGTTGGCCCAGCGGATGCGCTGGTTTTGCTGCGCCACGCAGCTGCCGCGCGGCAGATAGAAGGCGAGCCAGCCCGTCGTGCCGTAGTCCGGGGCAAGCACGCAGGTCGCGCCATTGCGAGCTCGCACCGCTTCGATTTCGGCAGCGAGCTCGCGCCAGCCGACGCCGACGCTACGCACGGTCGCATCGCGGCGATAGCCGGACAGCCAGCCGGTATTGGCCTGCACGATCAGCGCGGCAAACATCACGATGCCGGTGGGTGCGGCCCAGCGCAGGCAGAAATCCACCAGGCGACGCTGCCGCGGCTTCCACTGCACCAGATTGGCGGCGGCGGCCGCCGCGATGACGAAAGGCGGATAGACCGGCGCGAACCAGTTGGCCTCGACGCGGGCATGCAGCGAATGCCAGACGAAATAGGCGACGATGGTCCAGAACATCGTCTCGATCAGCACGCGCGAGGCGAGTGCGCCGGCCCGGCGCCAGGTCAGCGCGTGCAGCCCCATCGCGCCGAGGATGAACACCAGCGGGGTTGCGAACGCGATCTGCGTCGGAATCAGCTCGGCGATGAAGACCGGACGGAAATCCTCGATCCTGGCGCGCCCGAGCTGCTTTGCGAACGAGACCCATTGATGATCGGCATTCCAGAGGATCACCGGCGAGAACAACGCGAGCGCAACGAAACCGCCCAGATACGGCCAGGGCGAGAGAAACCAGTGCCGCAGTTTCGGCACGGCAGCGATCCAGATCAGGATCGCCAGCCCGAAGAACATCGCGGTGTATTTGGACAGGAGCGCCGCACCGACGGCTGCGCCGACCGCGAGCCACCAGATGCCGCGGCCGCTCTCCAGCACCTTGGCGAGAAAGAACAGCACGAAGCTGGAGGCAACCAGAAGCGGCGCATCGGGCGTGACAATCAGCGTGCCGACCGAGGCCAGCAGCGTTACATTGAGCAGGATGGCGCTGGTCGCGGCCACCCGCGCGCCGCCGATCAGGATCGCGGCGGAGCGATAGATCGCGTAACTCATCGGCAGCGCGAGCAGGATCGAGACCAGCCGGACGCCGAGCTCGGTGTCGCCGGCGATCAGGGTGCCGGCGCGGATGACGTAGGCAACCATCGGCGGGTGGTCGTAGTACCCCCCGGCGAGGTTCTGCGACCACATCCAGTAATAGGCTTCGTCGAAGGTGATCGGCGTGAAGGCGGCTGCGACGAGCCGCAAGCCGACCAGCGCAAGGATCACCAGCGCGGTATTGCGGACGATCCGCGCATCAGCCCCGCCCATCGTGAGCTATTTCTTGCGCCAGACGAACAGTCCGGACATCGCGTAGTTCCACACCACGCCCATCAGCGCCCCGGCCGCACCCGCAAGCCACCAGATCGGCTCCTGGTCGTAGACCGAGAAGGCGACGCCGACATTGGCCAGCAGGCCGACGCTGCACACGATGTAGAACGCGATCAGGCCGCGCAGCAGCGCAAAGCCCTTCAGCCGCTGGTCGCGATAGGTGAGGAAGTTGTTGAGAACGAAATTGCTGGTCATCGCGACGATGGCGCCGGAGGCCTGCGCTTCCGCGAACGGCTCCTTGAACAGCTCGAGCGATATGAACAGGGTGGTGAGATGCACCACGAGGCCGATCCCGCCGACCATCGCGAACAGCAGGAAACGTAACGAGACAGCATCGTTGGTAAACTTCGCCAGAACGAGGCCGAGAAAATCCAGCGCGACCATGGAATCGAGCTTGCTTTCGCCGTGCTGGCGCTCGCCGAACGTGTAGGGAATTTCGATGGCGCGCAAGGTGCCGTTAGCGCTTGCGACGAGGTCGAGCAGGATCTTGAAGCCGTGCACGGAAAGTTTCGGCGCCAGCTGCTCGAAGCGGTCGCGGCGAACCATGAAGAAGCCGCTCATGGGATCGGCGATCTCGACCCGCAGCGCTTTCCTGGCGAGTTCCGTTGCCAGCGCGCTGGCGCCGGCGCGCTGCTTGTTGAAGCCTTCGCTCTTGTAGCCCTCGATGTAGCGGCTGCCGACCACGAGCTCGGCCTGCCCGCTCGCGAGCAGCGACAGCATCTTCGGCAGTTGCGTCTCGTCGTGCTGGAGGTCGGCGTCGATCACGGCCGCATAGGGCGCGCTGGAGGCTAGGATGCCCTCGATGCAGGCCCCCGACAGGCCGCGGCGGCCGATACGGCGGACACAGCGCACGCGGCTATCGCGCTGGGCCAGCGCGCGCACGACGTCCCAGGTGCCATCAGGCGAATTATCGTCGACGAACACGACCTCCCAGGCGATGCCGGCCAGCACGGCCTCCAGCCGCCGGTACAGCACCGTGACATTGTCGCGTTCGTTGAAGGTCGGGACGACGACCGACAATTCGGGCGCCGGCGAAGCCTTCTGTGGGATGTCGGAGCCCGGTCTGATCGCTTCATTCATGACGGCAGCGTATATCCGCCGCGTCCTGTGCTGCCAAGAACTTGCGCCAGCAAGCCAGGGTTTCTCTGGGGGGCGGCCCCAAAAGGGGCCCAAAATGCCAACGACCCCGGAACGGCGGGCCGCGCGTACATCCGGCGCAGCCTGTTATTCCAAGGTCGTTCCAGCGCCGGAGTTTTTCGCTCAACGTCGCCGTTAGAAGCTAAATGGGAACGGTAACGCCGCTTTACAAGGGGCGGAAGAGGCCTTTTTCACGCGCTTACTGGTTCGGGACTTCCTTGATCACCGGCCCTCGCGGCACGGGCGCGGCAGGGGCCGCCGGCGCCGCAGCCCCGGCCGGCTCGGCCTTCGCAGGTTTGGGCGGCTTGCCGTACTGGCCGATCGGCCCAAAGACGACGGCCATCGCAAGCACGATCGCCGCGACGATCGCGCCCAAAATGCCCCCCACCGACTCAGACGACATGGAAACCCATCCCTGTTCCAGATGCGCCCAGTGATACCATGGATGAGCGCGCTGCCGGAAGGGCTTGTCGGACGCACCGGTTCAATGGGCTATTTCTGCGGCGGCTTGTGCTTGACGAAGGCCGTCACGATGTCCTTCTGCGCCGCCTCCACCGCCCTGTTCGCGGTCGCGAGATGGGCGCCGGCATCAATATCCGGATATTGCGTGGTGAGATAATCGAGCAGTGCCACCCGGTAGTATTGTCGCTCCGACGGACAGGCTCCGGCGACGGAGCGGCCAAAATCCTGTTCCGACAGGCCCTGATTGCCGACGCGCGAATATTCCCGCGCCAGGCAATGCCAATAATCGTCGCGGCCCTGCGTGGCGAGCTTCTGCGCACCCTTGGCATCGTCATCGTCGGCCATAACTGAAGATATCATGGCAGCAGATGTCATCATGACGAGCGCCGCTCCCACCATCAGCATCCGCATCTTGTTCTCCTTTTTTCGCAGATCCTATCGCGAGCTTAGACGGGACGTCGCAACTGGCCAATCACAACTGGTTTGATTAGGATGGAGGCCCTCCTCCCGCATCCGAGATCCTCCCGTGGCCAAAGCAAAAACCGCGTCCAAAAAATCCGGCAACATCTTCATCGGCATCGGCGGCTGGACCTTCGAGCCATGGCGCGGGGTGTTCTATCCGGAGAAGCTCACGCAAGCCAAGGAGCTGTCCTACGCCGCCTCGAAGCTGACCTCGATCGAGATCAACGGGACTTATTACGGCTCGCAGAAACCGGAGAGCTTTCGCAAATGGGCGAGCGAGGTGCCTGATGGTTTCGTGTTCTCGGTGAAGGGGCCGCGCTTCGCCACCAACCGGCGCGTGCTGGCCGAGGCCGGGGATTCCATCAAGCGTTTCTATGATTCCGGCGTGCTGGAACTCGGCGATCATCTTGGGCCAGTGCTGTGGCAGTTTGCGCCGACCAAAAAATTCGACGGCGCCGATTTCGGAAAATTCCTCGAGCTGTTGCCGCGCAAGCTCGAGGGACGCGCGCTGCGCCACGTCGTCGAGGTCCGTCACGACAGTTTCTGCACGTCGGATTTCGTCGCGCTGATCCGCGAATTCGAGACGCCCGTCGTGTTCGCCGAGCACGGCAAATATCCGGCGATCGCCGACGTCGCCGGCGATTTCGTCTATGCGCGACTGCAGAAGGGCAATGACGAGATCAAGACCTGCTATCCGCCGAAGCAGCTCGATGCCTGGGCCAAGCGCTTTCAGGACTGGGCCGAGGGAAGCGAACCCGACGACCTGCCGAAGGTCGACAAGGCCAAGCCGAAGAAGGAGCCGCGCGACGTGTTCGCCTATGTCATCCACGAGGGCAAGGTGCGCGCGCCAGCCGGCGCGATGGAACTGATCGCACGGGTGAGCTGAGGTATTTCGCTAAAGGTGTCTCATGGCAAAGGCAAAAAAGCTCTTCACCATCGGCTATGAGCAGACGCCGCCGAAGGCAGTGCTCGACGAGCTGGAGCAATCCGGCGTCAAGCTCGTCGTCGACGTGCGCGCGGTGACGTCATCGCGCCGGCCCGGCTTTTCCAAGAGGCAGCTCGCCGCAGGCCTCGATGAACGCGGCATCGCCTATGTCCATCTGGCAGCGCTCGGCACGCCCAAGGAAGGCCGCCTCGCCGCCCGCAGCGGGCAATACGATGTACTGGAGAAGGTTTTCTCAAAGCACCTGAAGACGCCGGAGGCCAGGGAGCAGATGGACGAGCTCTCGGCGCTGGTGAAGAAAGCCGGTCCCGTCTGCCTGCTTTGCTACGAGCGCGACCACACCCATTGCCACCGCCAGATGATCGCGGAGATCATCGAGGAGCGCGATGGGGTAACGGTGAAGAATTTGGCGGGACGGCAGGCCTGAACGACTCTCTCCGTCATGGCCGGGCCTGTCCCGGCCATCCACGCCTTGCCACACAGCACGAAGAACGTGGATGCCCGGGCCTTCGCGTCGCCGAAGCGGCTTCGGCCGCGCAGGCGGGACAAGCCCGGGCATGACGATGGAATAGAGAGCTAACCCTCCCCATCAAGCCTCAACGTCCCTTCCATCATCTGCACGCAGCTGCCGCCGACATGGGCGGAGACGATCTTGCCGTCCTGCTTGCGCACGCGCGTCTGCAGGATGCTGGGCCGGCCCATGTCAAAGCCCTGGCCGACCGTGAGCCTCAACTCGCCGTCGCGCCTGGGATCGAGATCGGCGAACAGCGCGGCGGCTGCGACGGTTGCGCTGCCGGTCGCGGGATCCTCGGTGAGGCCGCTGACGCCGCGCATGAACATGCGCGCCTGGCGCTCACATGGCGCCTCCGCTGCGGGCACGTCACGGGTATAAAACCACACCGAGCGGGCGCCATCGCGTGGCAATATCTTGCCATAGGCCGCGGCATCCGGCCGGGCCCGCTTCAGCGCCTCGCGCGAATGCAGCTCCAGCACGAGAAACGCGTTTCCGACGGTGACGACGTGCGCTGCGTGGTTGTCGGTCTTGATGTCATCCGCGCCGAGCGAGATGCAACTCGCGGCTTCAGCAGGTGACAGTGGCGCATACCGCGCCAGCGGCTGCGGCGCGGTCAGCTCCGTTCTGACCACCCGGCCCTGCTCCCGCACGATCTCGACCGGCACGAGCCCCGCCTTCTCCTCGAACAGCAGGCGAGGTTTCGGCTCCTTCGCCAGCGACGCCAGCACGAAGGCTGTGCCGACATTGGGATGACCGGCAAAGGCGATCTCCAACACCGGCGTGAAGATGCGCACTTCGGCGTCGTTGGCCTTATCGCGCGGCGGCAGTACGAAGGTCGTCTCCGAATAGTTGAACTCGGTCGCGATCGCCTGCATCTGCTGCGTGGAGAGCCCGCCGGCATCCAGCACCACGGCGAGCTGGTTGCCGCCGAAGGCGCGGTCGGTGAACACGTCGACGGTGATGTAGCGGCGCTGCATCTTCGCTTCCTCTTCACGCAAGCGCAGCCTCGGTCGGCTGCATCGCCGGCACTCTACAAGCCGGCGACATCGCCCGTCATGCCCCAAAATAGAGTGCAATCGGAGCAATCGCGGAAGACGGATCAAAAGCGGCAGAGCGAACGTGGCGATGCGAGCACTTGCGCGCGTTCACTCTGATCGACGATCAGCCCATCGATAAATCGCCGGTTCTTCGCGTAGCTTTGCGCCTTCTCGAACTGCGTGTGCGGCCAGTCGCTGCCCCAGAGCAGTCGATCGAGGCCGTACGCGTTGCGCAGCAGCGGGTAGGCCATCTTCGCAAAATCTTCGCCGGCCGCGCCGTTGCGATACGGCGCCGAATCTACTCGGCCTCCAGCGCGAGATCCCGCGCAGTCCGCCATCAGCGTTCGCGACGCCGGGCTGGCGGACTTCACCGGCCCGGCTTCGTCTCTGCCGCGAGTTAGTACGCGGACGCCGTGTTGGGCAGGCAAGGCGGCTGTGCGTAAGGCGCAGAGGCATACGCGCCTGCTGCCGGAGCCCTGACGCAGTCGGCCGCCACGTGAGTTGCGGCGCGGCGCGGCACGCTGTCCCGCGCCGATGCGGCCTGGCTTTGGGTGACAGCGGCGATCAGGGCGGCTGCAACAAGGATCGATCGAGTCATTGGCTTTCTCCGGGTAACAAAGGGAAGCTGAGATTTTCGGCTTCCACCATGCAAGACCCAAAAGCTACCAAGGATATTTCATCACGCGCCTTCAACGAAACGCGAGCCGCTTCAACGAAACGCGACTCACAAGTGAAGGCGCAGGCGGCGGCCCTCACCCCAGTTGAAACACCGCCACCTTCTGCTCATAGCCGCGCACCTCGACCTCCCCAAGCGACACCGCATCGTCGCCGTCCTCGCCCAGCGCCTCGCGGACCGCCGCCGAGATCAAGAGCTGCGAGCCGAACTCCTTGTTCAGCGCCTCCAGCCGGGAGGCGAAGTTCACGGTGTCTCCGATGACAGTGTATTCCTTGCGCCGGGGCGAGCCGATATTGCCGGCGACGACCTCGCCGAAATGGATGCCGATTCCGATTCTGAGCGGCCAGCTCGTCTGCGCGTTGATGCGCGCCATCGCGGTCAGCATCTCGCGGCCCGCGGCGACCGCGCGGTGCGCGGCGTCGGAGGTCTCCAGCGGCGCGCCGAACAGGGCCAGAAAGCCGTCGCCCAAAAACTTGTTCACGATGCCCCCCTCGCGGTCGAGAATGTCGACCAGGACGGCGAAGGCGCCGTCGAGCCGGTCGACCACCTCCTGCGGCGTGCGCGACTGCGCGCCGGCGGTGAAGCCGCGGAAATCGACGAACATCACGGCGACGCGGCGGAGGTCGCCGGCGACGCTCGTCCCCGCCGCCATCAGCCGCTCCACCACCTGTGGCGACACGTGCTGACCGAACAGGTTGGTCACCCGGTCTCGCGCGGTCGCTGCGGCAATGCTTGCGGCGAACTGGCGGCGGAGCTGCGCACCGACCGCGCCTGCAAGCACGCCGCAGATCAGGATGATGGTGCTTCGCACCGCGTGGAAATAGATCTGCGGCTCGCCGCTCCCGCTGGCGGGATCGAAGATCAGCGCCACAGCGAGCAACTCACCCGCAGCGACGAAGCCGGTGAAGGTGGACAGCCAGAAGTCGAGCCGCAGGGTCGAGAGGATGACGAAAATGAAATAGATCAGCGGCACGACGAAGCCGAGCGCCTGGCTCGCGCCCATGCTGCGGATCTGCAGGATCAGGATGACGGTCGGCAGCGAGGTCTCGATCAGCGCGCCGATATAGCGCCGGATCACCGGCAGATCGCGGTCGAGCTTGAGGTTTCGCCTGATCTGGCTGTGAACCCAGACCTCGAACAGGATGAAGCCGGTCAGGAGACCATAGACCTCGGCAAGCCCCTCCGTGCCCCGCCAGACCCGCTGCACCACGGAGGAATTGACGAGGTAGATCGCGGTGAGGAACACGACGATGACGCAGCCCGTCGTGATCAGCGCCCTCACTCGCACGAGCTCGGTGCGCAGCACCTCGCGCGTCAGCTCGCGCTCGAAGTCTTCGGACATCACGGCATGCTGCCGGGCCTTCCTGCTCGCAAAACTGACCATTCCGCCCCCTTGATTCCAGGGGCATCTTGCCTCAATCCAGCGTGCGGCGGAAGCGCGTCACGGCGATGGTCATGGCGAGCAGCATCAGGACCGCCAGCGCCAACGCGTCGAAACGCAAATTTTGCATGCTCGCACCCTTCAGCATGATGGCGCGGACGATGCGCAAATAATGCGTCAGCGGCAGGCACTCACCGACATATTGCGCCCAGGCCGGCATCCCGGCAAATGGGAACATGAAGCCGGATAGCAAGATGCTCGGCAGGAAGAACATCATCGACATCTGCATCGCCTGGAGCTGGTTCTGCACCAGCGTCGAGATCGTGTACCCGATCGCCAGATTGGTCGTGATGAAGAGCGTCGAGAGCAGCGCCAGCAGGAACAGATTTCCGAGCACCGGCACGCCAAACAGGCCGACCCCGATGCCAATGATGAGGAACGCCTGCACGAACCCGACCAGCACGTAGGGAATGATCTTGCCGAACATCACCTCCACCGGCTTGATCGGCATCGACAGCAGGCTCTCCATCGTGCCGCGCTCGACCTCGCGCGTGACCGAGAGCGCGGTGAAGATCAGCATGGTCATGGTCAGGATGGTGCCGACGAGGCCCGGCACGATGTTGAGGCTCGACGCGGCGGCGGGGTTGTAGCGGGCGTGCGCGCGGATCTCGAACGGCATCTCCGGGGGATCTCTGATGTAGAGATCGTGCTTGAGTGCGGTCTGCACGACCATGCCGAGCGAGCCGATCGCCGCGCTCGCCGCCACTGGATCGGTGGCGTCAGCCGCGACCAGCAGCGCCGGCTTATCGCCGCGCCGCACTGCCCGCTCGAAGCCGCGCGGGATCTCGACGCCGAACAGAACCTTGCCGGATTTCAGGAGATTGTCGAAATCTTCGACGTCGTGGACTTCGTAGAGAAAGCGGAAATAGGCGGTGTTCTCCAGCGCCTTCAGGATCGAGCGTGCGAGATCGGAATCCTCCTGAAGCAGCACCGCGCTCGGCAGATTGTGCGGCGTGGTGTTGATGGCATAGCCGAACAAGAGCAGCTGCATCACAGGCAGCATCACGATCATCGCAAATGACACGCGGTCGCGCTTGAGCTGGATGAACTCCTTGATCAGCATCGCATAGGAGCGCCTCCAGAAGCCGAAGCGCTCCCGGATCGCGTGCTGGGGTTCAGGATGATCGACCGCGCTCATTGGAAATTGTCCTTGGAACGGCTCATCAATTCGATAAACACGTCTTCCAGTGACGGCGATGATTTGTGCCAATGCAGTCCGCTTTTTTCGCGCCACGGCGCGATGCTGGCCTCGAGCGCGGCGACGTCGCGGCCGGAGACGTGC
The DNA here is from genome assembly GCF_032917965.1 of Bradyrhizobium sp. BWC-3-1. NCBI lineage: Bacteria > Pseudomonadati > Pseudomonadota > Alphaproteobacteria > Hyphomicrobiales > Nitrobacteraceae > Bradyrhizobium > Bradyrhizobium sp. BWC-3-1. The sequence goes on along the minus strand of NZ_CP136625.1, from coordinate 3,370,534 downwards.
AGCGACGTGCCGAACGGCGCCACCATGTCGATTCCCGGCTTGCCGGTGAGCGCAGCCGTGAGCTCGTTCAGGTCCTCGCCCGTCACGGTGTAGGTCGTCAACGCGGATTTCGCGATCACCTCGTCCACGGTGCCATGCACGAGCAGATGGCCATAGGCGATATAAGCGATCTCGTGACAGCGCTCGGCCTCGTCCATGTAGTGGGTCGAGACCAGCACGGTGAGACCGTCGGCCGCGAGTGCATGAATCTCGTTCCAGAAATCGCGCCGCGCTTTGGGATCGACGCCGGCGGTCGGCTCGTCGAGCAGCAGCAGTTTCGGACTGGGCAATGTGCAGGCACCTAGCGCCAACCGCTGCTTCCAGCCGCCGGAGAGTTCGCCCGCGAGCTGTTCCTCGCGCCCCGAGAGCCCGATCCGCTTGATCATGTCGCGCGCGGCGCCGCGGGCGTCGGCAAGGCCATAGAGCCGCGCGACGAATTCGAGATTCTCGCGCACCGACAGGTCCTGATAGAGGCTGAACCGCTGGGTCATGTAGCCGACCTGGCGCTTGATCTTTTCGGCGTCCTTCAGGATGTCGTAGCCGAGGCAGGTGCCCTCGCCGCTGTCCGGCGTGAGCAGGCCGCAGAGGATGCGGATGGTCGTCGTCTTGCCGGAGCCGTTCGGCCCGAGGAAGCCGTAGATCGAGCCGCGCTTCACCTGCATCGACAGATCGTGCACGACCTCCCGGCCGCCGAACGACTTGGTCAGGCCCTTGACGTCGATCGCGATGCCATTGCCGCTCATCGTTTGTCCGCCACCGGAGTTTTTGGATTGAGATAGACGTCGATCGGCTGTCCGACGCGCAAGGCGTCGGGACGCGAAGGCCGCGCCTGGATCAGATAGACGAGCTTGTTGCGCTCCTCGAGGCTGTAAATGACAGGCGGCGTGTATTCGGCCGAGGTTGCGATGAAATAGATCTTTGCGGTGAGATCGGCGGCGCAATTGTCGCACGCGATCCGCACCGTATCGCCGATCGCAAGCTTCGGCAGCTCGGTCTCCGGCACGAAGAAGCGCAGCTTCATGTTGCCGGGGGGCATGATCGAGAGCACCGGCCGCTGCGCCGCCACCATCTCGCCCTCGCGAAAATAGATCTGCTGGATGGTACCGGCGACCGGCGCAAAGCCCTTGCGCCGCGCCATCCGCGTCTCCGAGGTCGCCACCCGTGCCTCGGCGACGCGCAAGGCGGAGACCGCCGAGTCGAGATTGGCCTGCGTGCCCGAGCCGGTCTTGCTCAGCGAAGCCGCGCGATCGTAGGTTTGCTGCGCATTCGCCAGCGTCGCCTTGTTCTGATTGAGATCGGCAAGCTGGAGATCGTCGTCGACGGAATAGAGGTGATCGCCGACCTTGACCTGATCGCCCTCGCGGACATTGAGCTTCGTCACGCGACCCGCCTCGTCTGGGCTAACGAAGATCATGTCAGCCTCGACCCAGCCCTGGAAGCCGGGATCACGCTTGTCCTTACAACCGGCAAGCCCGGTCGCGAGGACCGCGATCAATGCGAGTACAGAAATTGCTTGCGACGGCCTCATGTCGTGCTCCGTTCGCCAAAAATCAAATCGAGATGAACGCGCAGCATGTCCTGCGCGTCGAGCGGCGCGTGCCGCGCAAACAGGCTCTGCCAGATCACCGCGATCATCGCGGGTGCGACCAGGATCTGCGGATAGTGCGCCAGGTTCTTCTGGCGGATCTCGCCGCGGGCGATGCCGAGCTCGATCAGGGCGCGCATGGCGGAGATGCCGCGCGAGACGACCTCGCGGTAGTAGAAGTCGGCCACGGAGGGAAACCGCGGCCCCTCGGCCACGATCAGGCGCACGAGATCGCCGCGCCTGGTGCCGATGACCTCCTTCAGGAAGTTACTCGCAAACGCCTCGACCAGATCGCGCACCGAGCCCGCCGGTGGCGGCAATGCCGTCAACCGGGTCACGACAGGCACGATCACCGTCCGGACCAGCTCCTCGAACATCGATTCCTTGTCCTTGAAGTGCAGGTAGATGGTGCCCTTGGCGACACCCGCACGCTTCGCGATGTCGTCGAGCCGCGTCGCGGCAAAGCCCCGCGCGATGAATTCCTCCATCGCGGCATCCACGATCGCCGCGCGCCGCTCCGCCGCGCGCGTGGCACGGCTCGACGCGGGCACCGCGTCCTCGCCAGCGTGTGAATTGGCCTTCGCGTTCGCGCGAGCTGCGGGCGGCGTGGCGGCTTGTTTCCTGGTCATCTATCTGATATGACTGACCAGTCAGTCATAGTCAAGACAGCGCTGCGGACCCAATCTGGTCCACAAATTAGTATTGACTAATTCATTAGCGACGGCTAATCTAATTCTATGATCGAAGCCGCCCCAAATCCCGTTACCACCGTCATGCGCGCCCTCGCGGACCCGACGCGACGCGCCGTCTTCGAACGCGTGTTCGAGAGCACGGAGATCAGCGTCGCTGAACTCACGCGGGGAAGTGGCGTGACGCAAGGCGCGATCTCGCAACATTTGAAGTCCCTCAAGCAGGCCGGCCTCGTCGCCGAGCGTGCCGAGGGCCGCAACGTCTATTACCGTGCCGCGCCGCAAGGCCTCGAACCGCTGGTCTCCTGGATGGACCATTACGGCGTGTTCTGGCGCGAGCGCTTCCAGAACCTGCGTGACCTCTTGAAGGAGATCGACCCGTGAGTGCTGTTGAATTGAAAGCCGAGACAAAAGACATCGTCATCGACGAGGTGCTCCCTCATGCGCCGGAGACGATCTGGAAGGCGCTGACCAGCGCCCAGCTGATCGCGCGCTGGCTGATGCCGCCGACCGGTTTCGAGGCCGTCGAAGGCAACACTTTCACCTACCAGACCACGCCGGGCGGCGCATGGGATGGTGTCATCCATTGCCGGGTCCTGGAAGTCATGCCGAACCGCCGCCTCGTCTACGCCTGGAAGGGCGGCGATGAGCGCAACATTGGCTACGGCGCGCCGCTCGACACCGTCGTGACGTGGTCCCTCACCCCGGTCGAGGACGGCACGCGGATCCGTCTGGTTCATGCGGGCTTCGTCTTGCCCAGGAACGAATCGGCCTACACGGGCATGAGCGGCGGCTGGAAGAAGGTCGTCCGCCAGCTCGACGAGATCAGCGGCGAAGACAAGTAAGGAGTAATCGCATGACCAAGCCCTATACCGGCGGCTGCGCCTGCGGCGCGATCCGCTATTCGATTGCCGGTGAGCCGCTGTTCAGCAATCACTGCCAGTGCCGGGACTGCCAGCGCGAAAGCGGCAGCGCCCACGGCTCGTACATGACATTCGCACGCGACGGCGTCACGGTGACGGGCGAGGCAAAGCATTGGGACATGGTCGCCAACAGCGGCAACGTGAAGACGCGCGGTTTCTGCACACAGTGCGGCGTGCCTGTGTACATGACCTTCGCGGCACAGCCCGACGTCTTCACGATCCGCGCCGCAAGCCTCGACGAGCCCGCCCGCTACAAGCCGCAGGCGGTCACTTTCGCCGCGCGCGGACATCACTGGGATCGTCTTGACCCTGACCTGCCCAAATTCGCGGGCATGCCGCCGGGGTGAGGCATCGCAGGTGGAAGCGCGCGCAAGACCGCGCGCGTTCACGTCAACTATGAAACTTCAACCCGTCGACGATCTTGTCGATCACCTTGCGCCCCGCGCGCATCGCGAGACCGACGAGATTGAGATCGGTGCGCGCCACTGCCCTCACCACCTCGCGGTTGGCGGCATCATGAGTGGTCTTGAACATGTCCTCGGTATAGACCGCCGGCTTGACGTTGCGCGTCAGGGCCCGATCGAGCGCGCGCGTCAATGCGGGACCGTCGGCGCCATAGATCAGGATGGGCTGACCGATCAGCGCGTGATATTTCGTGCCCGACGCGTCCTCATAGGGCTCGCCGATGCATTCCGGAAAGGCCGCGGCGATGCCGCTGGTGAGGAAGGCCGCGACGTTGAGCTTCTGCCAGGCTTGAAGATCGGTACGAATCACGATGGCGATCTTGGTATCGAACTGCATGCAACTCCCCGACTGTCATTCCGGATTCGATGCTACGCACGATCGGAATGACTGCAACAGGAATCAACCCTTGGCGTCGCAGGCCCAGGCGCGGATCACGCATTCCTTGCCGCCGTATTTGTAGCATTCGCGCGTGGCGGCATTGAGCGTGGTCGAGATCTTCGGCTTGACGGCATAGCCATAGGCGCCGCAGGGATTGGAAAGATCGACCGACATCGCGGCGCAGGCGCGCTTCATCGTCACGGTCGTGCAATCGCCCTTGCACTGCTTCTGCGCCGCCGCACGGGCTTCGTGCTCGGCGCCATAATCAAAGGCCTGGCCGTAAGCGCCGCACTTGCCGACCGCAAATGCACCGGCGGCATGCGCATCCGTGATATGGCGAGCGCCCGCGATGCAGACGGACAGCGCAAAGAAAAACATCGCGCAACGGCGCGCGACGACGTTCGAAGCCATGGAAAAACCCCTCCCCCCAAGGCAGGTGAAGGTGACTGTAAGCGGCGGTTGTTTCCAGATGGTGAACGGGGCGTTGAATTGAGGCCTGGGCGGCGCGGTAGGTGGGCAAAGCGACGCGTGCCTACCAATCAAACACCACCGTGTCGAGGGATGGTGGGCACGGCGCTGCGCGCCTTTGCCTACCCTACGAACCGCTATCCCCGCCGTGCCGCTTCCAATGCCTGCGGCGTGTCGATGTCGAGGAAGGCGCTCTCGCCGTCGACCGGCACTTCGGCGACGGCCTCGGTGTGCTTGGCGATCAGATGGCGCGCGCCGACATCGCCGTCGAGCGTCATCAACTCCTTGAAGAAGCGGCGCGACCACAGCACAGGGTTGCCGCGGCGACCTTCGCTGACGGGCACGACGATGAGATTGCCGCGGTCCGGTGCGAACGCGTCGATGAGACGGTCGATCAGGCCGGCGTCGATCAGCGGCATGTCGCCGAGGCAGACCACGGCGCCGTCGGACGCCTCGGGAACGGCCGCGATGCCCGCCTTGACCGAGCTTGCGATGCCGCCGGCAAAATCCGGATTTTTGACAAAACGCACCTTCAGGCCCTGCAAGGCTTGTTCGATCAGCTCGGTCTGATGGCCGGTGACGACGATCACCTCGGACGCCTTGGAGGCCAGCGCCTGCTCGGTCGCTATTCGCACCAGCTTCTTGCCATCGAGCTCGGCCAGTAGCTTGTTCGGCCCACCCATCCGGGTCGAGCGGCCTGCTGCGAGCACGATGACCGCGACCTGGTTGTTGCCCTCGATCTCCGGTTTTGCGCGCGGCTGCGGGCGCGTGACGATCTCCATCAGGAGGCCGCCAACACCCATGCCCATCAGCTCGGACCGCGTCACCTTGATGCCCGCGAGCAGCCGCATCAGCACCCAGTCAAAGCCGTTCTCGACCGGCGAGCGCGCGCAGCCGGGCGCGCCCAGCACCGGCACGGCGCCGGCCCGGGCAATCAGCAGCAGGTTGCCGGGATCCACCGGCATGCCGAAATGCTCGATCTCGCCGCCGATGCCGGTCACGGCCGCAGGGATCACGTCGCGGCGGTCGGCGATCGCGGATGCACCGAACACGATCACGAGCTCGGCGCCAAGTCCCAGCAGTTCCTTGATCGCAGCCGACAGCGCCTGCTCCTCATGCGGAACCCGCCGCTCCGCGATGATGCCGGCTCCGGCTGGCGCCAGCCGCTCGGCGGTGACCCGCAACGTCTTGTCGATCACCTTGGAGGACAGGCCGGGCAGCAGCGTCGAGACCACGCCGACGCGATTGATGACGTAAGGCGCGATCTTCAGAACGTCGCGACCCGCGGCCTTCACCGCGGCATCACGCAAGTTTCCTTTGACGCCGAACGGGATGATCTTGACGGTGCCGACCATCTCGCCCTCGACCACCGGCTTGTAGGCGGAGAGCGTGGCAAAGGTAATGGCCTCGTCAATATTGTTGATGCGGTCCACCGCGGCGCGATCGATCACCAGCACGCCTGGCTGCGCGGCGAACAGATTGGCCCGGCCGGTGAAGGCGCGCTCGACATGGATGCCCTCGCCGCCGACCGCGAGCGCGATGCTGGCGGCAGCGATGTCCTCGGAGACATCGCCCTCCTCCATCCGCACCACCACAACGTCCTTGATGCCGGCGCGCTCCAGCGCCTCGACCTCGGCCGGGCCGATCGTCGTGCCCTTTTTCAGCACCAGCGGTCCCTGGCGCAGGGTGTGGACGGTCACCCCGCCGATCGCATCCCTGGGACTCGCCGGGCCGAACTTCATGCGGCTTCTTCTTTTTCTTTGGGCGGCAGGCGAAGCACCGCCGTGATCTCGGCCATGATCGAGACCGCGATCTCGGACGGCGAGACCGCGCCGATCGCAAGCCCGATCGGCGCGTGGATGCGCGCGATGTCAGCCTCCTTGGCGCCTTGCGCCCGCAGCCGGTCGCCGCGCTTGGCGTGCGTCTTCCGCGATCCGAGCGCGCCGATATAGAAGCAGTTGCGCTCGAAGGCGTGCAGCAGCGCGGGATCGTCGATCTTGGGATCGTGCGTTACCGCGACGAAGGCCGTGTAGGCGTCGACGTTGAGCAGCGGCAGCGCCGTGTCGGGCCATTCCGCGACCAGTGGAACGTCGGGGAAGCGCTCGGGGCTCGCAAAGGCCGTGCGCGGATCGACCACGGTGACGTCGTAGCCGAGCGAGCGCGCCAGCGGTGCCAGGGCCTGGCTGATATGGACGGCGCCGACGATGACGAGCTTTGCGGTCGGCGCATAGACGTTGAGGAAAAGCTTCTTGCCGCCGGCTTCGACGCTGGCGCTTTTGCCCATGCGAAGCTGCTTGTCGAGCTCGGCGCCTAATGGATCCTTGGCAAAATCCTTGGCCTTCACCAGGCGCTGCTCACCACTCTCGGTGTCGGTGACCAAAATCACCGCGCGGCGCGCGGCGCGCTCGGTATTGAGTTCGTGCAGGATCTCGAGCTTCACGGCTAGCCGACCTTCTCGACGAAGACGCGGATGGTGCCGCCGCAGGACAGCCCGACATTCCAGGCAGTCTCGTCGGCAACCCCAAACTCCAGCATCCTGGGCTTGCCGCTCTGGATCACATCCATGGCCTCCGTGACCACGGCGCCCTCGACGCAGCCGCCGGAGACGGACCCCAGGAACGTGCCCTCGTCGTTGATGACTAGGCTCGAGCCCGCCGGACGCGGTGCCGAGCCCCAGGTCTCGACCACGGTGGCGAGCGCGACGCCACGGCCGGCCTTCTGCCAGTCCTCCGCCGCCTTCAGAATATCCTCGTCGCGATCGAGCATGGCTACCTCTCAGGCTGCGGAGCGGATCAAGCTGCGGTGATGCGGCGGCAGCGGCCGGGAGAGCGTGGTGATCAGCTCCTGGATCGAGCTCAAATTATGTACCGGACGGAATTCGTCAACGTGCGGCAGCATCATTTTGATGCCCTGGGCCTTGGCCTCGAAGCCGCCAAACCGCAGCAGCGGGTTGAGCCAGATCAGCCGCCGGCAGGAACGGTGCAGCCGGTCCATCTCGAAGGCGAGCTTGGAATCGGCTTCCCGCTCCAGCCCGTCGGAGATCAGCAGCACGATGGCGCCCTGGCTCAGCACGCGCCGCGCCCACAATTTGTTGAAATTGTGCAGGGAGGCCGAGATCCGCGTGCCGCCGGCCCAGTCCTCGACCGAGGCCGAGCAGCTCGCCAGCGCCTCGTCGGGGTCGCGCTGGCGCAGCGCCCGGGTCACGTTGGTGAGGCGAGTGCCGAACAGGAACACCGAGACACGTTTTCGCGCGTCCCCTATGGCATGCAGGAAATGCAGGAACAGGCGGGTGTACTCGCTCATCGAACCCGAGATGTCGAGCAGCGCGACGATCGGCGCCGGTTTCTCGATCCGCCCGAGGCGATGGAGGTCGATGATGTCGCCACCGGTGCGCAAGGACGCGCGTAAGGTGCGGCGCAAATCGAGACGAAGCCCGCGCGCATCGGGCCGGTGCCGGCGCGTCAATAGCTCGGCCTGCGGCAGCCGCATCCGCTCGACAGCGCGGAGCGCTTCGGTGATCTCGGCCGCGCTCATCTGAGCGAAATCCTTCTTCTGAAGGATTTCCTTGTCGGAGACCGACAGGCGCAAATCCTGCTCCTGGTGCTGCGGCGTCTCCGTCATGCGCGGCTGCGACATCGCCTCCTGGACGCGGCGGGAGCCGGCCTGCGGCTTCTTCTTGGCCTGCTCCGGCAGCGGCACCGAATCCAGCATGTGCTTCCACTCTTCCGACGCCCGGAAGAACAGGTTGAAGGCCTGTTTGAAGATCAGCGCATGCTCGTGGCGCTTGACGAAGATCGCCTCCAGGGTGGTGAAGACGTCGGCGCGGTGGCCGATGTCGATCACCTCAAGCGCGCTCATGGCATCGATGACCGCACCCGGCCCGACCGGCATGCCGGCCGAACGCAGCGCGCGGGCGAAGCCCACGATGTTGTCGGCGAACTGCTCGGTCTGCTCAGGCGCAAGGTGGTTGATGGCCATGGTCTTTCCTCGCTCCGTCATTCCGGGGCTCGCGAAGCGACGAACCCGGAATCCAGAGATTGTGGCGCGAGATTCTCAGGTGCGCAATTGCGCACCAGAGTTCACGCTCCCGCGCGGCCCGGAATGACAAGTTACTCGCTCGTCGCTTCCTTCAGCACCTTCTGCAAGGTGTCGCCCTGCATCCGCGTGATGTCGTCCTGGTATTTGAGCAGCGCGCCCAGCGTGTCGCCGACCACTTGCGGGGTCAGCGAGCGGGCGTCGAGCTCCGACAGCGCAGTGGCCCAGTCGATGGTCTCGGCAACGCCCGGCGATTTGTAGAAATCCTGATTGCGTAGCGCCTGGACGAAGCGCACGACCTGCTGCGACAGTTTCGCGGAGATGCCCGGCACGCGCGACTTGACAATCGCGAGCTCACGATCGGCATCGGGATAATCGACCCAGTGATAGAGACAGCGCCGCTTCAGCGCGTCGTGGATTTCGCGGGTGCGGTTGGAGGTGATGATCACGATCGGCGGATGCGGCGCCTTCACGGTGCCGAATTCGGGAATCGTCACCTGGAAGTCGCTGAGGATTTCGAGCAGATATGCCTCGAACGCCTCGTCGGCGCGGTCGAGCTCGTCGATCAAGAGCACCGGCGGTCCCGCAACGTCGGGCTCCAGCGCCTGCAGCAGCGGCCGCTTGATCATGTAGCGGTCGGCGAAGATATCGGAGGAGAGCTGATCGCGATCGGTGTCGCCGGCGGCTTCCGCCATCCGGATCGCGATCATCTGCGCGGCGCTATTCCATTCGTAGACCGCCGAGGAAACGTCGAGGCCTTCGTAACACTGCAGGCGGATCAGCTTCCGCCCCAAGGCCGCCGACAGCACTTTTGCGATCTCGGTCTTGCCGACGCCGGCTTCGCCTTCCAGAAACAGCGGCCGGCCCATGCGCAGCGACAGATAGGTCACCGTGGCCAGCGATCGCTCGGCGAGATAGCCGCGCGACGTCAGGAGTTCGAGCATCGAATCGACCGATGCCGGCAATACAACTGAAGTATTGGCACCGGACGTATTGGCCGCTGAGGTCATGAAAAAAGCCAGTCTCGCTACGCCCTCACCGGGGACAAGTTTGGGCCGAGGCGTGAGGATCACTCACTCCTTGGCGTTGGCGGCGTCGAGGGCGCGCCGCGTCAGCACGCCGATGAGGTGCGCGCGGTATTCGGCGCTGCCATGGATGTCGCTGTTGAGGCCGTCCGCGGGCACCTCGATGCCGTCAAGCGCCTTCGCGGCGAAGCGCTTCTTCAGGGCTTCCTCGAACGCGGTGACACGGAACACGCCTTCGGAGCCGGCGCCGGTGACCGCGACCCGCACGTCGGAGGGACGCCGCGCCACGAACACGCCGACCAGCGCGTAACGCGAGGCCTGGTTGCGGAACTTGATATAGGCCGCCTTCTTCGGCAGCGGGAACATCACCTTGGTGATGATCTCGTCGGCTTCGAGCGCCGTCGTGAACAGGCCCTGGAAAAACTCCTCCGCCTTGAGGCGGCGCTTGTTGGTGACGATGGTGGCGCCGAGCGCAAGCACGGCAGCCGGATAGTCCGCTGTCGGGTCGTTGTTGGCGAGCGAGCCGCCGATCGTGCCCTTGTGGCGCACGGCGGGATCGCCGATCTGGCCGGCCAGGTTCGCGAGCGCCGGGATCGCCTCGCCGACGATGGCGGAGCTTGCGACCTCGGCATGCCTGGCGGTGGCACCGATCACGAGCGCGCGGCCCTTCATCTCGATCGTGTTGAGCCCATCGATATGGGAGAGGTCGACCAGATGCGGCGGGCTGGCGAGGCGCTGCTTCATGACGGGAATCAGCGTGTGGCCGCCGGCGATCACCTTGGCATCTTCGTTCTTCACCAGGAGGTTGGCGGCCTGCCGAACGGTCCCGGGGCGATGGTATTTGAAATCGTACATCTGAATGTCCTGATCGCAGAGTGCGCGCGCGGTTTACGCGAGATCGGATTTCGCCATCGCCTTGGCGCCGGCGGAGATCGAGGTGACGATGTTCTGGTAGCCGGTGCAGCGGCAGAGATTGCCTTCCAGCTCCTCGCGGATGGTGTGGTCGTCGAGCTCGTTGCCCTTGCGATGGACGATGTCGATCGCGGTCATGATCATGCCGGGCGTGCAGAAGCCGCACTGCAGGCCATGGTGTTCGCGGAAGGCCTCCTGCATCGGATGCAGCGGCGCGCCGTCGGCGGCCAGGCCCTCGATCGTCTTGACCTCGTGGCCATCGGCCATCACGGCGAGCGTGGTGCAGGACTTCACGGCCTTGCCGTCCAGATGCACGACGCAAGCGCCGCACTGCGAGGTGTCGCAGCCGACATGGGTGCCGGTGAGCCGCAGATTCTCGCGCAGGAACTGCACCAGCAGGGTGCGGGGATCGACATTGGCCGTGACAGGATTGCCGTTCACGATGAGGGAGATTTTTGCCATAAACACTCTCTATCAGCGCCCCGACGGGTCCCGTCGAAGCGGTTCTTATAATTATTCCAACCCATCATATGGGCCATTATGCCCCGGGGCAACATCACCGGGAATGCAAGGCGCCATGACAAAACGCGATATGCCGAAAGGCGCAATGCTCGAGGTATTGGCCTTCAGCCCTGTACCGCCTTGGCGAAGTTCGCGAAAAATTCGTCTGCCAGTTTCTTGGCGGCGCCGTTGATCAGACGCTGGCCGAGCTGCGCCAACTTGCCGCCGATCTGCGCCTCGACCTCGTAAGACAAAAGCGTGCCGCCGTCCTTCTCCGCAAGCTTGACCACGGCGCCACCCTTGGCAAAGCCGGCCACCCCGCCCTCGCCTTCGCCGGAGATCTTGTAGCCGTTCGGCGGGTCGAGATCGGACAGCGTGACCTTGCCCTTGAAGCGCGCCGACACCGGACCGACCTTCATTTTCGCCGTCGCGCGAAAGCCGCCATCGTCGGTCTTCTCCAGCTCCTCGCAGCCGGGGATGCAGGCCTTCAGCACCTCGGCATTGTTGAGCTTGGCCCACACGGCCTCGCGCGGCGCCGCAAGCTGGACTTCGCCGTTCATCGTCATGGCCATTGGGTGCCTCCCGGGATACCGAACTTGGATCGCGCAACTATAATGCAGCTCAAGTACCGCACGGAGGCGGCAAAAGAAAGGGTGGCCCTCGGTCACGTGCAATGCATATTCGCAACTGCAAAAAGCTTGCGCCGCCGGTTTGGGATTGGCACAGGCGGGTCATGGTGGTTAGGTCCCGCACAATATGAGCACATCCCTCTCCCCCCTGCTCGCGCCGATGCTGTCGAGCGTGGCCATGCGCGCGGTCTGCGACGACCGGTCGACCCTTCAGAATATGCTCGATTTCGAGGCAGCCCTCGCCCGAGCCGAGGCGGCCACGGGTGTGATTCCCGCGTCCGCGGTGGGCCCGATCGAAGCCGCGTGCAAGGCCGATACCTTTGACATGGCTGCGCTGGCCGAGGCCGCGACTCGATCCGGCAATCTCGCGATCCCCTTGGTCAAGACTCTGACCGCCAATGTCGGCAAGGGCGACGCCGAGGCCGCACGCTACGTGCATTGGGGCGCGACCAGCCAGGACGTCATCGACAGCGCGACCATGCTCACGCTTCGCGCCGGCATCGATGCATTGGACGCCGATCTCAGCCGCGCCATCAAGGGCTTTGCCGCACTTGCGCGCAGTCATCGCAACACGGCAATGGTGGCGCGAACCTGGCTCCAGCACGCCCTGCCGATGCCGTTCGGACTGAAGGCCGCCGAATATGCCGCAAGCCTTGCCCGCGCCCGCTGCCGCCTCAGGCGGCTGCGCCGCGAGGGCCTCGCACTGCAATTCGGCGGCGCGGCCGGCACGCTTGCGGCACTTGGCGACAAGGGGCTCGTCGTTTCAGAACGGCTGGCGCAGGAGCTGAACCTGCCATTGCCAGAAGCCCCCTGGCACACCCACCGTGACCGCATCGCGGAAGCCGCATCAGCCTTCGCGATTCTCGCCGGAAGCTGCGGCAAGATCGCGCGCGACGTCTCGCTGCTGATGCAGACCGACGTCGCAGAGGCGTTCGAGCCCGCCGGGGAAGGCCGCGGCGGCTCCTCGACCATGCCGCACAAGCGCAACCCGGTCGCAGCCGCAAGCGCGCTCGGCTGCGCGACCATGGCGCCTCAGCTCGCAGCGACGATTTTTGCCGCACAGGTGCAGGACCACGAACGCAGCGCCGGTCCCTGGCACGCGGAATGGCCGACGCTGCCGCAATTGATGCTGGTCACCTCCGGCGCGCTTGCCGCCATCGTCGACATCGCCGAGGGTCTCGATGTCGATGCCGCGCGCATGCGCAGCAATCTCGATGCGACGCACGGGCTGATCATGGCGGAAGCGGTTACCTTTGCGCTGGCCGAGACGATCGGCAAGAGCGATGCGCATCATCTGATCGAGGCCGCGAGCAAGCGCGCGGTCGCCGAGAAGAAGCATCTGCGCGAGGTGCTCGCAGCCGATTCGCATGTCACTGCGCATCTTTCGCCGGAAAAAATTGCGGCGTTGCTCGAGCCGATGGCCTATCTAGGCGCTTCCCAAGCCCTGATCGACCGCCTGCTCGACAGCCTCGAACGCGAATAAAGCAGTCCTGCGCGCAAATAAAACGGAGACGCCCGCATGCCCATGATCGATGCCGACGGTTGCCTGATCAACGTCTCCGTCGAGGGCCGCGACGGCGGGCCGACGCTGATGCTCTCGAACTCGCTCGGCTGCACGCTGCAGATGTGGGAGCCGCAGATGAAGGCACTGACGCAGATATTCCGCGTCATCCGCTACGACCGCCGCGGCCACGGCAAGTCCAACGTTCCGCCCGGCCCCTACACCATGGAGCGCTTCGGCCGCGACGTGCTCGCCATCCTGGACGACCTCAATATCGAAAAAGTGCACTGGTGCGGCCTGTCGATGGGCGGCATGGTTGGGCAATGGCTCGGCGCGAACGCGCCGGAGCGCTTCGGTAAGCTCATCCTCGCCAACACCTCCTGCTACTACGCCGAGCCGACCAAATGGCTCGAGCGCATTGACGCGGTGAAGAAGGGCGGCATCGCCGCCGTCGCCGACGCCGTCATCGCCGGCTGGCTCACCCAGGATTTCCGCGAGCGCGCGCCCGACATCACCGCCAGGATGAAGGAGATGCTGCTGGCCTCGCCGCTCGAAGGCTATCTCGCCTGCTGCGAAGCGCTGTCGACGCTCGACCAGCGCGCGTTGCTGCCGAACATCAAGAACCCGACACTGGTGATCGCCGGCCGCCACGACATGGCGACGCCGATTTCGGCGGGTGAATTGATCCGCTCAAGCATTCCCGGCGCGAGCATGACCATCATTGACGCCGCCCACATTTCCAATGTCGAGCAGCCGCACGCATTCACCGACGCGGTCGTGGGCTTTTTGACGCAACGCTAGCCACAACCGTCGTTGGGAGCACAGCGATGCAACCAGAAATCCGTCTGCCGTGAGAGACTGGATTGCTTCGTCGCTTCGCTCCTCGCAATGACGAAGGAGGAAACAGCATGGACGACCAGAAACGCCGCGATGCCGGTATGAACGTGCGCCGAAAAGTGCTGGGCAATGCCTGGGTCGACAAGTCGATCGCGGGTCGCAATGCATTCAACACCGATTTCCAGGACATGATCACGCGCTACGCCTGGGGCGAGATCTGGACGCGGCCGCATTTCGACGAGCGCACGCGGCGGGTGCTGGTGATCGGCACCATGGTTGCGCTTGGGCAATGGGATGAATTCCGCCTGCATGTGCGCGCGGCCCTCGCTGAGGGTGGCTTCACGCCCAACGACATCAAGGAAATCCTGCTGCAGCAGGCGATCTATTGCGGCGTGCCGGCGGCGAACCACGCCGTCAAGGAAGCCTCAGCGATTGTGCAGGAGCTCGGCCTGCTCAAGACCTAGCGGCGGGGTGGCCTCGACGGGCTTCTGAGCGATCTTGGGCGCCGCCGCGGGCCGCTCGATCACCACCACGATGGCGGCACCGAGCAAGAGCAGAAGTTCGGTGGCGTGCAGCCGCAGCGCGGCCATCTCGCCGACCTTCGAGGCCATGATCATGCTCGCAAACGAGATCAGGCTGCCGATCGCAAGCGCAATGCCGAGCGCTTCGTCGCTGCCGCCGTTCTTGCGGATACGGGGGATGCAGAGCAGCGCAAGGTAGATCGCAAAGAACGCCACCACCGTTAAGCGCCCCAGCGCCAGCAGCCAGGCGGCGCGCACCGTGTCCATCCCCGCCATCTGGAGATGGTCGCTGAGGAAAAGAGCGACTGCGACGCTCGGCCGCTCATAGAGGCCGTGCACCGGCGCCACCATGATGTTGAAGGCAACGAGGGTCCAGGTCGGGATGAAATAGGCCGCCAGAAGTGCGCCGTTGACCGAACCGATCCGCCAGTTTCCGAACATGCCGCTTCCCGCTTCGTTTGGCCCGCGCCTTCGATGAAAGGCTCTGCCGGGAGCTAACTCGCATCAGACTGTGGCGGCAATTTAAACCCTTTGTTTACCTTAACTGCCTCCCGACAGGCATCCGATGGCGCTGGCGGAGCCGGTTCCGCCCATTGCGGGGGAACCGGAGCGCCAAATGATCTCTGTAAAAGCCTTGATGCGGAGGCGAGGCCGGTTGCAGCCGCCAGTTCCCTCCTGTTACAAAACGAGAATGCTTAAGGGCTGCCGGGGCCCGAGAAGAAACCAGCACTCTCTCTCGAAGAGCTCCCTTTGAGCCGCGTCAGATTTGGGTACGGCAGCCTATGGATTATTTCGCCCAGCAGCTCATCAACGGCCTCGTGCTCGGCTCGATCTACGGGCTGATCGCGATCGGCTACACGATGGTCTACGGCATCGTCGGGATGATCAACTTCGCCCATGGCGATGTCTTCATGATCGGCGGCTTCATCGCCCTGATCACCTTCCTTCTCCTGGTCTCGACGGGCCTGACTGCGGTCCCGGTGATCCTTTTGATCGTGATCCTGGTCTCGATGGCGATCACCGCCCTGTATGGCTGGACCATCGAGCGCATCGCCTACCGTCCGCTGCGCCACTCCTTCCGCCTCGCGCCGATGCTGTCGGCGATCGGCATGTCGTTCGTGCTGACCAACTATTCGCAGGTGGCGCAAGGCGCGCGGGTGAAGCCAGTGCCGCCAGTGATCACCGGCGGCTATACGCTGCACGAGAGCGCCGATGGCTTCGTCATCCAGCTCTCCAATATCCAGATCGTGGTGGTCATCACCACCATCGTGCTGCTGGCGATCTTCACCTGGCTGGTGTCGCGCACAAGGCTCGGGCGCGACATGCGCGCCTGCGAGCAGGACCAGACCATGGCGGCGCTGCTCGGCGTCAACGTCGACCGCACTATCTCCATGACCTTCGTGATCGGCGCTGCGCTCGCCGCAGTGGCCGGCCTGATGTACCTGCTCTATTACGGCCTGGTCGATTTCTTCATGGGCTTCGTCGCCGGCATCAAGGCGTTCACCGCGGCCGTACTCGGCGGCATCGGCTCGCTGCCCGGCGCCATGCTCGGGGGGCTCGCGATCGGGCTGATCGAGACGTTCTGGTCGGCCTATTTCTCGGTCGAATACAAGGATGTCGCCGCGTTCTCGATCCTGATCGTCGTGCTGATCTTCATGCCGACCGGCCTGCTCGGCCGCCCCGAAGTCGAAAAAGTCTGACGGTCGCGCGCGTGAAAGCTCCCTCGATCAATACGGCCAAAACCGCATCGGGCATCCCCGCTCTCCTGAAGACCGCCTGCGTCAACGCACTGATCGCGCTGGTGCTGTTCTCGCTGATGGTCGGCGTCCGCACCGAAGCCGGTTCCGACGGCCAGCTCACCTATTGGACGCGCTTCGGCGAGGTCGCCTCCCTCGTCGCCGCGGTATTCGGCGGCTCGATCGTGCTCGAGCTGCTCAAGCAATGGATCGGTCCGACCGGCGCCGAGAAGCTGGTGCCGCCGGCGGTGCAGAGCGGAATGTCGTTCCTCGGCCGCTATCTCGCACCGGCGCTTCTGATCTTCACCCTGCTGGTGCCTGTGATCTTCTATGACCAGCGCTACATCCTAGATCTCGCCATCCTCGTGCTCACCTATGTGATGCTGGGCTGGGGGTTGAATGTCGTGGTCGGGCTGGCTGGCCTGCTCGATCTCGGCTATGTCGCCTTCTATGCGGTCGGCGCCTATTCCTACGCGCTGCTTGCGACCAATTTCGGCTGGTCATTCTGGATCTGCCTGCCGCTAGCGGGCGTCCTCGCCGCATTCTGGGGCGTGCTGCTCGGCTTCCCCGTGCTGCGCCTGCGCGGCGACTACCTCGCGATCGTGACGCTCGCCTTCGGCGAGATCATCCGCCTCGTCATCATCAATTGGCAGGATCTGACCGGCGGCCCCAACGGCGTCTCCAGCATTCCCCGCCCCTCTTTCTTCGGCATCCCGCTCGACAATAGCGACAACGGCCTCGCAGCCAGGCTCGGCATCGAATATTCGCCGACCCACCGCATCGTCTTCCTGTTCTACCTGATCCTGGCGCTCGCGCTGCTCACCAACTGGGTGACGATCCGGCTGCGCCGCCTGCCGATCGGCCGCGCCTGGGAAGCCCTGCGCGAGGACGAGGTCGCCTGCCGCGCGCTCGGCATCAACACCACGACCACCAAGCTCACGGCATTCGCGACCGGTGCGATGTTCGGCGGCTTTGCCGGCGCGTTCTTTGCGACCCGCCAGGGCTTCATCAGCCCGGAATCCTTCACCTTCCAGGAATCGGCGCTGGTGCTCGCCATCGTCGTGCTTGGCGGCATGGGCTCGCAGCTTGGCGTCGCGCTCGCAGCGCTCGCCATGATCGGCGGTTTCGAACTGTTCCGGAGCCTCGAGAGCTATCGCATGCTGGTGTTCGGCATGGCCATGGTGCTGATCATGATCTGGCGGCCGCGCGGCCTGATCGGCCATCGCGCGCCGACCGTGTATCTGACCAAGGCCCACGCGATCTCATCCGACCTCGTCAAGGAGGGGCACGGATGAGCCGCGACCAGATTCTCGAGGTCGACCGGCTCACCATGCGCTTCGGCGGCATCGTCGCGGTGCAGGACCTGTCGTTTGCTGCCGAGCGGAAGAAGATCACCGCGCTGATCGGACCCAACGGTGCCGGCAAGACAACGGTCTTCAACTGCATCACCGGGTTCTACAAGCCGAGCGGCGGCGCCATCCGCCTCGGCCATGACGACGGCAAGGTGATCGCGCTGGAGCGGCTGAACGATTTCCGCATCGCGAAGCAGGCCAAGGTCGCCCGCACCTTCCAGAACATCCGCCTGTTTCCCGGCATGACGGCGCTGGAAAACCTGATGGTGGCGCAGCACAACGCGCTGATGCGCGCCTCCGGCTTCACCTTGCTCGGGCTCATTGGCGCGCCCGTCTACCGCGACGCCGAGAAGCGCGCGATTGATCTCGCCACCGACTGGCTCAAGCGCGTCAATTTGCTCGATCGCGCCGACGATGCTGCCGGTAATTTTGCCTATGGCGACCAGCGACGACTCGAGATCGCACGCGCGATGTGCACCGAGCCCGCGCTCTTGTGCCTGGACGAACCCGCCGCCGGCCTCAATGCGCGCGAGAGCGCCGCCCTGAGCGAGCTGCTGCTGTCGATCCGGAACGAGCTCGGCACCTCGATCCTGCTGATCGAGCACGACATGTCCGTGGTGATGGAGATCTCCGACCATATCGTGGTGATGGACCACGGTGTGAAGATCTCTGAAGGCTCCCCGCGCGAGGTTCGCGACGATCCGAAGGTGATCGCCGCCTATCTCGGCACCGATGAGGAAGAGGCGGCGGCCGTGATGGAGAGCGGGTCGTGACGTCGCCCACTGCCCTGCTCGCGATCCACGGCCTTCGCGCTGCCTACGGCAAGATCGAGGCGCTGAAGGGCGTTGACCTCGAGATCAATGCCGGCGAGATCGTGGCGCTGATCGGCGCCAACGGCGCCGGCAAATCGACGCTGATGATGACGATCTTCGGCAAGCCCCGCGCCCGCGCCGGCCAGATCCTGTACGAAGGCCGCGACATCACCGAAGTGCCCACCCACGAGATCGCGCATTTGCGCATCGCGCAATCGCCGGAAGGCCGCCGCATCTTCCCGCGCATGAGCGTGGCGGAAAATCTCCAGATGGGGGCGGACGCCACCGAATGCACCGACGCCGAACGCGAGGTGACGCTACAACGCGTGTTCACGCTGTTTCCGCGGCTGAAGGAACGCTACGGCCAGCGCGGGGGAACCCTGTCTGGCGGCGAGCAGCAGATGCTGGCCATCGGCCGCGCTTTGATGAGCCGCCCTCGCCTGCTCCTGCTTGATGAGCCCTCGCTCGGTCTGGCGCCGCTGATCGCGCGCCAGATTTTCGATGCGATCCGCACTCTGAACCGGCAGGACGGCCTGACCGTGCTGATCGTCGAGCAGAACGCCAACCACGCGCTCAAGCTCGCCCATCGCGGCTATGTCATGGTCAATGGCCTGATCACCCTGGCCGGGACCGGTGCCGAGTTGTTGCAGCGCCCCGAGATTCGCGCCGCCTACCTGGAAGGCGGCCGGCACGGCTGAGGCCGCCAAGGCGAACCCGTGCGGCCGAATTTGGCGATATCTCTGCCAATGCCCGTATTTTGCCGGTGACTTCTCCTCGAATTCATTCAAGAATGGCGCCGGTTTGAACCGGGCATGCCCGGTAACTTCCACAGGCGACCACCCTCGAGGTATCTCATGAAATCACTGAAGCTCATCGGTCTGGCATTCGGCGCATCGATCGCGCTGTCGAGCGCGGCATTCGCGCAGGATGTCACCGTCGCAGTCGCAGGTCCGATGACCGGCGGCGAGTCCGCCTTCGGCCGCCAGATGAAGAACGGCGCCGAGATGGCCGTAGCCGATATCAACGCCGCCGGCGGCGTCAACGGCAAGAAGCTCGCGTTGTCCGTCGAGGACGACGCCTGCGATCCGAAACAGGCGCGCTCGATCGCCGAGAAGATCGCCGGCGCGAAAATTCCGTTCGTGGCCGGGCATTATTGCTCGTCCTCGTCGATCCCCGCGTCGGAAGCCTATGCCGACGGCAACGTGCTCCAGATTACTCCCGCCTCCACCAATCCGAAGTTCACCGATAGCGGACTGTGGAACGTGGCGCGCGTCTGCGGCCGCGACGACCAGCAGGGCCTGGTCGCCGCCCAGTTCATCGCCAAGAACTACAAGGGCAAGAACATCGCCATCCTCAACGACAAGACCACCTACGGCAAGGGTCTTGCGGACGAGACCAAGAAGGCGCTCAACAAGGCCGGCGTCACCGAGAAGATGTACGAGTCCTACAACAAGGGCGACAAGGACTTCAACGCGATCGTCTCGCGGCTGAAGCGCGACAACATCGATCTCGTCTATGTCGGGGGCTACCATCAAGAGAGCGGCCTTCTCCTGCGCCAGATGCGCGACCAGGGCCTGAAGACCGTGCTGATGGCCGGCGACGCACTCGCCGACAAGGAATACGCCTCCATCACCGGCCCGGCCGGCGAAGGCACGCTGTTCACCTTCGGCCCCGATCCGCGCAACAAGCCGACCGCGAAGAAGATCGTCGAAGCCTTCAAGGCCAAGAACATCGACCCCGAGGGCTACACGCTCTACACCTACGCAGCGATGCAGGTTTGGTCGGAGGCGGCCAAGAAGGCCGGCACCACCGACGCCAAGAAGGTCATGGCAGCCATCAAGGCCGGCAAGTGGGATACCGTGATCGGGCCGATCGAGTATGACTCCAAGGGCGATATCAAGCAGCTCGACTACGTCGTCTACAAATGGGACGCCAAGGGCGGCTACGCCGCGATCAGCGGCAACGGCACCTAAGCACGCTTGCCGGGGCCTGAAGGCCTCCTCCAATCATCATCGCGCCCCGGCTCGCCCGGGGCGTTTCTTCCTGCGTCAGGATCAGACTGCTGCTTGTATCGCGCCGTCCACCGCGCCTTGGGCCTTCCTCAGCGCTTCAAGAAGATCGTTCGGCCGAAACGGCTTTTGCAGGCAGACCACGCTGGCGAGGTGGGGCGATTGTTCCATGAAGTCCAGCGCCGTCATCCCCGACACGGCAACGACCGGGAGGCTCGGTGCAAGCTCGCGCAGGGTCGTGATGACCTCGACGCCACTGGTATCGCCGAGGAAAATGTCCACGATTGCCGCGTCGAAGCCGACCTCGGTGAAGGCTTTCACCCCGGCTGCGCCGCTGTCGGCCTCAACGACCTCATAACGGTTGACGCGCAGCACGATCGCGACCATCGCACGGACGTCCTTCTGGTCGTCGATGATGAGAACGCGGGGCATAGGGAACAACTCCCGGATCCTGAAATCAAAATGCCTGGTTCAAACCTGGAACCCGCAGCTGCGGGAGAGCATTATTGCACCATCCAGTAAAGCGCATCTTACCCGATCCCCGGTGCGCGTTCCCCCCATAATTAAGTAAACTGTAACCTTCGGTTGAGTCGCAGTGGGTTTTGTCATGATGCGTGCCCAGAACCCGCTACCATGGGCAGAAATTGATTGGGCCAAATGAGATTGGCGAAGATGCTCAAAACCGATCTGCGCGAGCTGCACGTGTCTGCGACGACCGATCGAAGCACATTCCTTTCGACGTTGCCGGCTACCCCGAAGGACCGCACCGCAGCATTGGCGATCGTGGGCGTCTCGTCGATCCTGTTCGCAGTGGCCGTGCCCTTCGCGGGTATCCCGCTACTGCCCGTGCCAGCCTTCGTCGCCAGCTATCAATCCGCCCTTGTGGTCGCGGACATTGTCACCGCCGTCCTGCTGTTGTCGCAGTTTGCGGTGCTCAGGACCAGCGCGCTGCTCGTGCTCGCGACGGGCTATCTTTTCACAGCCGCCGCGGCCGTGGTCCATGCCCTCACCTTCCCCGGACTTTTTTCGCCGACCGGGCTGCTGGGGGCCAACCAGCAGACCACGGTCTGGCTCTACATGATCTGGCACGGCGGCTTTCCGCTCTGCGTGCTGGCCTACGCCTGGCTGAAGGAGGCCGACGGCGGCGCCCGGATCACGGGCTCGGCAAGCAAGGCGATCTACGCCAGCGTGGTCGGCGTCGTCACGATCATGATCGTCTTGACCTGGATCGTCACTGCGCAGCACGACCTGCTTCCGGTCCTGCTGCGCGATGGCGGTTACACGCAGATCATGATCGGCGTGGTGTCCTTTGTCTGGTCCTTGAGCTTCGCCGCGCTGGTCTCGCTGTGGTTCCGCCGTCCGCATTCGGTCATCGATGTCTGGCTCATGGTGGTGATGTGCGCATGGCTGTTCGACATCGCGCTGTCGGCGATCGTCAACGTGGCGCGCTTCGATCTCGGCTTCTACGCCGGTCGTGTCTACGGCCTCTGCGCGGCGACCTTCGTGCTCGCGGTGCTCCTGATCGAAAATGTCCGCCTTCAGGCGCATACGCTGGGTCTCGTCGGCAGGCTGCGCCAGCAGTCGGCATTGGATCGCGACTATTATGGCAAGCGCCTTGCCCTGTACGGCGCCGTCGTCGAATCCGCCAATGATGCCATCATCACGAAGACGCTCGACGGTGTCATCACGGGCTGGAACAAGGCCGCCGAACATCTGTTCGGCTATGCCGCCGCGGAGGCCATCGGGCAGCCGATCGACATCATCGTCCCGGAGGACCGCAAGGCCGAGGTCAGGGGTATCCTGAACCGGGTCGGCGGCAACGAAACGATCGCACAGCACGAGACGGTCCGGATCCGAAAGGACGGCCGGCGGGTCGACGTCGTCCTCAATGTTTCTCCGCTGAAATCAGCCAACGGACAGATCATCGGCGCTTCCAAGATCGCCCACGACATCACGGAAGAGAAGCAGGCACGAGAAAAACTGCGCCGCGAGGTCGAGGAGCGGCAGCGGATCTTCGAGACCTCACAGGATCTGATCCTGGTCACCGACGGTTTTGGCAATTTCATCCAGGTCAGCCCGAGCGTGAAGACCATTCTCGGCTTGAATCCGGAAGACATGATCGGGCACAGCGCCACCGAGTTCATTCATCCCGATGACCTCCAGAAGACGCGCGACGAGATGCGCGCGGCGCGGCGTGGCGCGGTCAAGCGCAGCTTCGAGGCGCGCTACTACCACTACGACGGTCACGAGGTCACGCTGAACTGGATGGGCACCTGGTCCGAGCCGGTCAAGCGCCACTTCTTCATCGGCCGCGACCTCACCGAGAAGCAGGCGGCCGAGGCGCAGTTCAGGCACGTCCAGAAGATGGATTCGATTGGTCAATTGACCGGCGGTGTCGCGCACGACTTCAACAATGTGCTGACCGTCATCACCGGCACGATCGGAATTTTGGCGGACGCGGTCGCTGACCGTCCCGAGCTCGCCGCCATCACCAAGCTGATCGACGACGCCGCCGAGCGCGGCGCGCAACTGACCAAGCATCTGCTCGCGTTCGCCCGCAAGCAGCCGCTCCAACCACGCGAAATCGACGTCAACGCATTGACGCTCGAGGCCGCAAAGCTCCTGCATCCCACGCTCGGCGAGCAGATCACCATCATGCCGCAACTCACCGAGGATGCGTGGCCGGCACTGATCGACCCGGGCCAGCTTTCCACCGCGATCCTCAACCTCGCGCTGAACGCGCGCGATGCGATGCCCGACGGCGGCACGCTGGTGCTGGAGACGCGCAACATCTTCCTCGACGACGGCTATGCCAGCATGAATCCCGACGTGGTGGCCGGCAATTACGTCATGATCGCCGTCAGCGATACCGGCTCCGGAATCCCGCCGGAGTTGATGGACCGGGTGTTCGATCCCTTCTTCACCACGAAGGAGGTCGGCAAGGGCACCGGCCTCGGGCTCAGCATGGTGTTCGGCTTCGTCAAGCAGTCCGGCGGACACATCAAGATTTACAGCGAGGAAGGCCACGGCACGAGCGTGAAGATTTACCTGCCGCGCTCGAGCGGCGTGCAGGAGACCGAATTCGAGGCGCTGCAGAACGCGCCCGTCACCGGCGGCCACGAGAAGATCCTGATCGTCGAGGACGACGCGCTGGTGCGCCAATATGTCGTGACCCAGATCAAGAGCCTCGGCTATACCGCCCTCGAAGCCGCCAACGCGGCCGAGGCCCTCGTCATCATCGACGCCGACAAGGACATCGACCTGCTATTCACGGACGTCATCATGCCCGGCAACATGAACGGCCGCCAGCTCGCCGACGAGGCGGCTCGCCGCCGCCCCGACCTGAAGACGCTGTTCACCTCGGGCTACACCGAGAACGCCATCGTCCACCACGGGCGGCTCGATTCCGGCGTGCTGCTGCTGGCAAAGCCCTACCGTAAGTCCGAGCTCGCCAAGATGCTGAGGACCGCGCTCGCGGGTTGAGCCTGCGGCATCCCTGCGATATCGCTGAAGCGAGCGCCTTTCAGCCTGCGGAGCCGCCTTGAAAAACCTTCTCACCGATATCGCCGGCGTCCGCGTCGGCCATGCCGAGGATGCGAAAATCGCCACTGGCACGACCGCGATCATCTTCGACGCCCCCGCGGTTGCGGCCATCGATGTTCGCGGCGGCGGACCCGGCACGCGCGAAGACGCGTTGCTCGACCTCGCCAGCACCGTCGATCGCGTTGACGCCATCGCGCTGTCCGGCGGCTCCGCCTTTGGAATCGACGCCGGCGGCGGCATCCAGGCCTGGCTCGCCGAACAAGGCCGCGGCTTGCGGATTCGCGAGGCGGTGATTCCGATCGTGCCTGGCGCAATCGTTTTCGACTTGCTCAACGGCGGCGACAAGGCCTGGGGACGCTTCGCGCCCTATCGCGACCTCGGCTACGCCGCAGCGTTGGCCGCCAGCGACGATTTCGCACTGGGCAGCGTCGGCGCCGGCCTCGGTGCCACCACCGCGACCTTCAAGGGTGGACTGGGGTCGGCCTCCGCGGTCCTGGCCAATGGTATCAAGGTCGCCGCGATCATGGTCGTCAACGCGGTCGGCAGCACAACCGTTGGCGAAGGGCCTTGGTTCTGGGCTGCGCCCTTCGAGGAGAACGGCGAGTTCGGCGGGCGCGGCCTGCCGTCCACGTTCACACCGGACATGCTGGCGATGCGCATCAAGGGCGGACCCGCCGCGAACGCGCGCGAGAACACCACGATCGGCGTCGTTGTCACCGATGCCACGCTGACCAAACCCCAGGCCAAGCGGCTTGCGATGATCGCGCATACCGGGTTCGCCCGTGCGATCTATCCGGTGCATGCCCCGACCGACGGCGACGTGCTGTTCGCCGCCGCAACGGGCGAGAAGCCGATCGAGCCGCTGGTCGGCCTTACCGAGCTCGGAACGATCGCCGCCAACGTGGTCGCACGCGCCATCGCTCGCGGCGTCTACAATGCGACGGCCCTGCCCTTTGCCGGCGCAATGCCGGCGTGGAAGGACCGGTTCGGATAGAAACGAAACGGCTGACACGGCGTTACCCTGGCCGACAAGGTGCACCGCCATGCCGTCTTCCGTGATCCGCTTTTTCCGCTACGCCCCCGATAGGCGCGAGCTGACGGTGACTTTCGTCAGCGGACGCGTCTATGTCTACGCGGACGTTCCGCCCGAGGTCGCCGCCGCGCTCAAGAATGTGCGCTCAAAGGGTACGTTCTTCAACCGCGAAATCCGTGATCGGTATGTCTATCGTGACATCACGCACGAATATGCAGGCTAGCCGTGAGCAAGGTTACACGCTCATCGACATCGATGAACCGACAGCCGCTGAGGCGCCTTGTCCCTGCCCGCCCTGCCGCTGCATCAACTGCGCGAACAGATCGTACGCCGAATTACGGGAGCTGGAGGCGCCCGGGACCGTCGTCGACATCTTGAAGCCGTCGGCATAGGTGACAGTGGTGGTGGTCGAACCGTCGGCGCCGGTCGTCGAGGTCGAGGTCGAGCCGCCGCTGGACCGCGAGGAGGAACCCGAACCGCTGCCGGAGGCATCGCCCGCGCCTTGCGCGTGATGGTGACCGTGATGGCCGCCCTTCAGCGCCTTCGACATCTCGTCGAGGCTGACGCTGCCGTCGGTATTCGAATCCAGCTTCGAGAAAACGTCGTCGGCCTGCGCGAGAT
Source organism: Bradyrhizobium sp. BWC-3-1 (assembly GCF_032917965.1). NCBI lineage: Bacteria > Pseudomonadati > Pseudomonadota > Alphaproteobacteria > Hyphomicrobiales > Nitrobacteraceae > Bradyrhizobium > Bradyrhizobium sp. BWC-3-1. The sequence continues at coordinate 3,344,920 of NZ_CP136625.1, read as the reverse complement.
TGGTGCCGCCGGCGCCGAGCGCATTCTCGAATTCCGACTTGGTGATCTTGCCGTCGCCGTCCCCATCGATCTGCGAGAACAGATCCTTCAAGGCGGCGTCGCGGCGCGTCGAGGAGGAGGACGTCGAACTCGACGAGGTCGAGCTGGCGGCGCTGCCGGTGCTGTCCGAGGATTGGCTCTGCGCAGCGAACAGCGCGTTCATCGTCTCCGGCGAGATCTGCGGGGTCTTGCCCGCATTGACCGACGAGGCCGCGCCGGTCGTGCTGTTGCTGCCGCTCTCGATCGCGAACGGATTGGTCGCGGGCTTTTGCGAGGTTCCCGTCTTCTGCGTCGACGAGGACGATTTCGAATTCGTCAGCGACTGGATCGCGTCGAGTGCGCTCGATACGGCCCCAAGAGCAAACAACATTGCACAACTCCAACCGATGCGGCATGCCGCGGCCAATGTTCTGTTCAGGTGAAGTCAGCAAGCGCCGTGCCAGCGCAAAAAGCTCAATGAAATCCGCTTTCACCGCACTTTGCACGGCCCGGAACACCGGCAATTCATGCCGGTCGCGGCAGAAATTTCCGCCCACAGGAAGCACGCCGCCCCTGCATTGCCCGGCTGAGAGGCCCATGTTAGGCGAGTCCATCTTCCACGGCCGCCACGGGAAACCGCCATGACCCAAGCCTTCGCTCCCCGCCCCCTGGCAATCGCGCCCTCGATCCTGGCCTCGGATTTCTCCAGGCTCGGCGAGGAGGTGCGCGCCGTGGACGCCGCTGGAGCCGACTGGATCCATCTCGACGTCATGGACGGGCACTTCGTTCCCAACATCTCGTATGGCCCCGACGTCATTAAGGCGATGCGCCCGCACACCAAGAAGATCTTCGACGCGCATCTGATGATCTCGCCCTGTGACCCCTATCTCGAGGCCTTCGCGAAAGCCGGCTGCGACCACATCACCGTGCATGCCGAGGCCGGTCCCCATCTGCACCGCTCGCTTCAGGCGATCCGCGCACTCGGCAAGAAGGCCGGCGTTTCGCTCAATCCGGGCACGCCGATCAGTGCGCTCGAATACGTCCTGGACCTGGTCGACCTCGTGCTGGTGATGTCGGTCAATCCCGGCTTCGGCGGCCAGGCCTTCATCCCCTCCGCGATCGGCAAGATCCGCGACATCCGCGCCATGACAGCGGGCCGGCCGATCGATATCGAGGTCGATGGCGGCGTCGGGCCCGACGTCGCAGGTCCCCTGGCTGCGGCCGGGGCCAACGCCTTCGTCGCCGGCACGTCCGTGTTCAGGGGCGGCACGCAGGATGCCTATAAGACCAACATCGCCGCAATCCGCAACGCCGCCGCGGGTGCACGCGGCGAGGCGATCTGAGGGCCCGCTCGACTCCGCAGACGTGCGGCCTCTACGGGTGTTGCGGCGCGTAATGCCTAAATTTGCAACTTGATCCGTACTCCTCCGGGCTTCCCTGATTCGCGCAAATCACCGCAAGTGATTCTTGCCTGTTTTCGCGGGAGCACATCATGACGACGACCCTGGTCTGGACTGGCGTGGCGTTGTGGCTTGGTTTTTGTGCGTTTGTTGTGTTTGGTCCATCGGCCGGACCGGTGAAGGTCTCGGTACGCTCGGCCCGCATCGCTCGTCGCGACTGGTATCGGGCCTGACCCCATGCAGATCGCGCTCGTGAAACGTCAGCCGAAGCGCCGGTGCCGCATCCCGCGGCGCCCACATCCTGACCTCAATTTTTTCTTCGGTCGGCTCGAACGCACCGAAGGCGAGATGCGCGACGACACCGGGCCCGAGATGGACCTGGATCACCCGCTCCGGTCACCGCGCCGGCATTGAATTCTTTTCTGGACCAAGCTCATGAAGCCGCATTGCCCGAACTGCCTCAAGGAAATGACCAAGGCATCCGCGTCGCGTAACCTGTTCAACTGCGAGCCGTGCCGCGAGATCATCCAGTTCTTCGGCGGCAGCGCGGATCACTGCGAGCCCGGCCCGCAATTCTCCTGGCCGATCCGTCGCAAGCGCTCCGTCCACACCGCTCACGCGGCCTGAGCCTCCAGGATCCAGAGCGCGGCCCTATCCGGCCTCCTCGCCCGCATCCGCAGCCATTCGCGGCGGCCGTACCACGGTGACGGTGCAGGCCGCTTCCGAGGCCACCTTGGCCGAGACGCTGCCGAGCAGCGTGCGCCTGAACGAGCCCTGCCGCGCGCCGATGATGACGTGGTCGACGTGGTTGACCTCGCAAAACTCCAGGATGGCCGCCGCGGGATCGACGGCTTCCAGCACGTGAGCCGAGAGCCGGCTCTCATCGAGCTTGAGCGGCGTGGCCCAGTGTCTGAGCGCCACCAACCGGTCGATATGCTTGTTGGAGCCCTGCTCATCCAGCGTCCTGTCAATCGCGATGCGGTTGAGCCTCAGCACGTTGAGACAGGCGAGCCGCGCCGACGGCAGCGTGGCGAGAATACGCTCGGTGGTGACGCGCAACGCTTCGTTCAGCTCGGGGGCGCCTTCCACCGTGTCGAGCGCGACCGCGAGGATCGGGCTTGATGCGATCTGGGCTGCGACATCCGATTTCGCGCGCGGCTGCATGACGCCCTGGTTGAAGCGGCGCCGCCAAGCGACGCTTAACGGGTCGCGCTTCATCCGCTCCGAGCGTGTGGTGAGCCTGATCTGGTCCGGATGGGTCAGATCGAAGGCGAGCTGCGACGCCGTCGGATAGCGCCGCACCGGTTCGATCTCGAGGCACCGCAGCACCACCTCCTGGAGCCAGGGCGGATAATCAGCGCGCAAGCCGCGCGGCGGGTGCGGATCGCGCCAAAGCCGGCGCCGCATCGCACGCAGTGTCTCGCCCTCGCCGAACGGCCGCTCGCCGGTCGTGAAGAAATAGAGCAGCACGCCCAGCGAGAACAGATCGCTGCGCGGATCGTCGCGCACCCCTGACAACCGTTCTGGCGCCATATAGGGCGCGGTGCCGTAAGGCAGGCGGAATTCCTCCTGCAACAGGTCCGGCAGATGGTTGTGATGCGACAGGCCATAGTCGATCAACACCGCCTCGCCGCTCTCGCGGAACATGATGCTGCTCGGCTTGATGTCGTGATGGATCACGTTCTGCCGGTGCAAATCAGCAAGCCCCGTTGCGATCCTGGCGACGAGCTGCCGCGCCTCGTCATACGGCAGCGGCAGGTCGGGCAACCGCTTGTAGAGCGTGGTCCCGGAGATGCGCTCGATCACGACATAGGCCTGGTGGGCGAAATCGCCGGTGCCGAAACAGGAGGGCACGTGCGGACCCGCAAGCCGCGGCAGGATCATCATCTCCATCTCGAAGGAGACGATCGCCGCGGGGTCCTCGCCCTCCGACACCCGCGGAATTTTCATCAGCAGCGGCACGTCGAGGCCGGGACGGGTGACGGTCCACAGCGTCGCCATTCCGCCGGCATGGACGCATTCGCCAATCGTGTAGCCGTCGATCTCTGCGCCCGATTTGACGAGGGGTTTCGGCATCGGCCTCTAACGCCCCTGCGACAGTCGGTCGGCGAGCCAATGCGGCAGGCCGTTCTCGCGGATCCGGTTCGCGGCCGTCTCGACGTCGTAGGGCGCGCGGCAATAGGTGATCTGGCACGAGACCGTGTCGAACAGCGCGAAAGCCGCGGATGGATCGCCATCGCGCGGCTGGCCGACCGAGCCGAGCACCGCAAGCCATTGCCGGCCGCGCAGCAGCGGTACGGAGACGTCAGTCTTGGGCACGAGTCCCGACATCTTCGCCGTCACCGACATCGAATAGATCGCCGGGCGGTGGATGTGGCCGCAGAACGTGACATGAGCCGGCGTCGCGATCAGGCTCTTGGCTGCGTCGGCGGTCGATCGGACATAGTGCCAGCTTCGGGGGCTGGAGGCTTCCGAATGCACGAACAGGCGATCGCCGTCCTCCACCAGCATCGGCAATTCCGCCAGGAACCGCCGCTGCGCGGTGTCGAGCCGGCCGCGGGTCCATTCGATCGCGATTTGCGCCTCGGCATTCATGGTCTCGGCCGAGGAATTCACCGCCTGGTCATGATTGCCGCGCACGGCGACGGCGCCTTGGACAACCAGCTCCATCGCGGTATCCACCACCCATTCCGGATCGGCGCCATAGCCGACGAAGTCGCCAAGCAGGATGAAGCGCTCGGCGCCACGCGCCCGCGCGACTTTCAGGCACGCCTCGAACGCCTGCCGGTTGCCGTGGATATCCGAGAAGACAGCGAGAAGCACGCACCCTCCACCCTCGAACCTTATTGGGAGCCGATAAGGCTAAATTGAGGGAGGTCAAGAACATGCGCCAGCGGCGCGCGGTTTGCCAGCACTGCCCTGTCGCGATGGTGAAGAGCCTATTGCTCGTCCTTCGGCGGCATCCGGGGCGGCGGCAACGGCGTGAACACGGCGCCCTGCGCGCCGGCCGGTGGTGCCAGGAATTCGCCGGTCGAGGAATCGCCTCCGCTCGTCTCCATGATGGTCTTGGGCGTCACATATTCCCGGACCATGTCGATGAGGCTGCCATCGCCGCCGCCGAAATCGGCGGCCCGGCCGCCTTGCGGATGTCCCAGCGCGATCTCGTTCTCCGCCGCATGGGTCTTGTCGGCCAGCCTGTCATTGTAGGGCACACGAAAGGCGCGCGGGATGCCACTCGGCCGATTGTCCTCGTCGAGCTGCTCGACCCAGAGATAGATCGAGCCGGGATCGCCCTCCAGCGAATGCGGCTCGACGATGCGGGCCTTCAGCAGCTTGAACGAGGCCGGCAGCCGATCGGCGCTGGCCCAGCCGAGCAGCCCGCGCATCTCGGTGAAGCTGACGACATAGAACGCACTGGTCACGACCACCGCGACCGCCTTGAACGACCAATGCAGCCGCGCATAGACCAGAACGACCAGCAGCAGCGCACCGATGACGGCGTAGGCTATCGATAGCGTGAGGATGACCGTTGGCAGGCTAGTCACGGCGCACCCTCACAGCGTTCTTGCTCACGCCGGTGCTCGGGTCGAGATCGGCGCCGTTGCGCCAGCCGCTGCGAAAGGTCTCCAGCAGCGATTTCGGCCGCTGGTCCACATTGACGACCTTGCCTTCGGCGTCGAGTCGGAACCGCACCGCGGTCTTCTCGTCGCCGGTGTGATCGACCGTGAACTTGTTATCGAAGATCACCTGCGCCGTCGGATTGAGTTTTTGCACCTTCACATTGGCCGTCACAGGCTCGCCGGTCGTAGCCACGAAATGTGAGACATTGACGGTGTATTCGCCGGGAACGATGCCCCGCACCGTGACGATCTCTTCGCGGATCGGCGAGGCAATCTTTTTGCCGTTGACCATGATGAAGTCGTTGGCTCCGCCGCGATCGTCGCGGTCGAGCGTGAGGAAGCCGGCCTCGCGGTGGCGATACCAGGCGATATTGCCCACGGGATCCTGCACGAACAGGTCGAGATCGTCGGGATGGCTGTCGGGCCAGTCCAGCGTGATCATGAACTCGGCCTTGGAGTCGATCTTGCCGTCCTTGGCGTCCGGCGAGACCGCGAGCAGCGCGAGGAAGAACAGGAAAGCGATCACCTGGAGCGCCTTGAACAGCATCACGCCCAAGGGATCGAACGGCTCCTCGCGCGGATAGAGACCGAAATCATCCATCATGTCGCGATTCCAGCGCCCTTACGTTCCAGCACCGGCGTCACATAGGTCTCGGTCAGCACCACCGCATCCGAGAACACCTTCTGGGTCGCGGCATCCAGCATGTAATACTGGATGCGGACCAGGATCGAACCGACGAGGCCCGCCAGCGTCGTGTACATCGCGACCGCCATGCCGTCGCTCATTAGTCCCATCGAGGATCGCATCGCGACCTTGTCGGCGGCATCCAGTCCCGCGATCGGCGCCAGCATGATGATGAAGCCGACGATGGTGCCGAGCAGGCCGAGCTTCATCAGCGTATCCGAGACGAAGGCCCCGAAGCCGTTGGAGCCGCGCAGCCGGTCGGCGAGCGTTCGCAGCAATAGCGTCTGGTCGACGGGGCGGTAGTCCTGCGCCGCGGCCTTGGTCACGAGGCTCTCAATGTGGTCCCGCACCAGCCCGCGCGGCAGCGCGGCAGCGCCGACGTCGAGCGCCCTGCCGCCCTCGGGGGCCGCAAGCACCGCGCGGCAGCGCCTTGCAGCCGCGCCCTCGCGGGCAATGGCCCGCGTGCGCAGGAAGCAGTGACCGCAGGTGAGGACATAGAGCAGCGCGATCACGCTGGAAATGTAGGTCCGATCTGAGGTCAGCATCAGGCGGATCAGGCCGAACCGCCACAGCAGCACGACGGCGAAGATCGAAAGCCCGGTGAAGATCATCCAGAACAGGAGCGCACTGCGCTCGGATGGGTCGGCAGCAGGCCCCGCGATCGGCCCAATCGTCATCGAACTCATGCTGCACCGCTCCTGGCCGTGAATTCCGCCCATTAGATCAAAGCCGCCGCGCCCGGTCCAAAGAGCCATGCCCAATCCGGCATGGGAAATTTGCCCGAGCTACCATCTTGCCGTGCCTCGCAATTGGCAAGGCGCGGCGGCGTTGTTAGGCTGACCTTAGCAAACTTTGGGGTGATCGCATGCGCCTTGTGCTTCAGCTTGTCGCCCGTCTGTTTCTCATCGTCGCGCTCTGCCTTGGGGCGGCGACGATCTGGGCCACGTTCGACGCCTATCGCAGCGTCGACCGGGCAACTGCGGCCTCGGCGCAGCGGGTCGCCCAGGCGCTTCAGGCCCTGTATTGGCACGAATTCCTGTTGCGTAGCAGCAGAACACGCGAGCAGCTTCTGCCGGTTCCGGAGTGGCGCACGCTGGAGACGATGAAGCTGATCTCGCCCGGCGTCTGCGTCGAATTCCAACCGGCCATCGCATTCGAAAAGCCGCTCTGCGGCCAGAGCGAGGGGCTGGGCAAGACGCCGCCGCGCTGGTTCGCGTCGATCGTGCCGACCTTCCTCGGCAGCCATGCCGAAGTGATACGGCCCGTCAGTCCCCGCGCGGCGACCGCCGGAACGGTGGTCGCGACGCCGGATGAAACGGCCGCCATTTCGCTCGCCTGGGAGTACATCCTCAACGTGATCGACGTCGCGCTTTTGATGGCGGCGGCGATCGCGCTGCTGGCCTCGCTCGCGATCGCGCATGCGCTGGCGCCGGCGCGCACGATCGTCACGGCCTTGCAGCGCATGGCCCGCGGCCATTATCGCACGAAACTGCCGCGCTTCCGCTCGATGGAGCTGGCGATGATCGGCAGCGCCGTCGGCGAGCTCGGCGGCCGGCTGGAGGAGGCGACCGAACAGCGCGCGGCGCTGACGCGGCGCCTGATCGAGATCCGCGACGACGAACGCCGCGCGCTCGCCCGCGAGCTGCACGACGAGTTCGGACAAAATCTCTCGGCCATCCTCGCCTTCGCCAACACCATCGAAACGGCGAGCACGAAGGCAGATAAGCGCGACGACATCGTGCAGGACGCGCGGATGATCTCGCAGGCCACGCATCATCTGATGGCCTCGCTGCGCGACGCGCTGAAGCGCCTGCGCAATCCTCTGCCCGCCGAGCTTGGGCTGGAGGCGAGCCTCGTGAATTTGGTGGATAGCTGGCGCTCGCAGAGCTCGGCGCGGCCGACGATCCAGCTCGATCTCAAGGGCGACCTCACCGACATCAGCGGCCCGGCCGCTATCACGGCCTATCGCGTCGCGCAGGAATGCCTGACCAACGCGTTGCGCCACGGCGCGGCACGCGAGATTTCGCTCAGCGTGGAACGGCGCGCGGGCGACGACGATGCATTGCTGATCCGTGTCGACGACGATGGCGGCGGCGACGCGGCACGCGTCAAGCAGTCGGCCGGCTTCGGCCTCACCGGCATCCGCGAGCGCGTCGCAGCGGCCGGTGGATCATTCTCGATCCTGCCCGCCCGAGGCGGACTCAGCGTCGCCGCCACCATCCCGCTCGCCGCATGAGGCCGGCATGAACGAGATTACGGCAACGGGCATTTCCGTGCTGCTGGTCGACGACCATCCGATCGTGCGGCAAGGCTATCGGCGCGTGCTGGAAAGCCAGGGTGATCTGCATGTCGTGGCGGAAGCCGACAACGCTGCGGATGCCTACAGCGCCTTCAAGGCGCGCGATCCTGATGTCGTCGTGCTTGATATCTCGATGCCCGGCGCGAGCGGACTGGAAGCCATCCGCAACATCCGCGCGCGCAGTCCGCGGGCGCGCATCCTCGTCTTTACCATGCACAACGAAGCCGTTCTGGTGAAGGCAGCCTTCAGTGCCGGCGCCAGCGGCTTCGTCACCAAGAGTAGCGAGCCGTCCGCAGTCGTGTCCGCGATCCGCAGCGTTGCCCGCGGCGAGCGCGCCATGAGCGACGACATCGCGCACATCTTGGCCGAGGACAGTCTGTCGGCGGGCTCGGCGCTGGATCAATTGGGAGAACGCGAGATCGAGATCCTGCGCCAGTTCGCCGGCGGTGCCACGACCGAACAGATCGCTGCGCATCTCAATCTGAGCGTCAAGACGGTGCAGAACTATCACTATCTGATCAAGACCAAGACCGGCGCGCGTACGGACGCGCAGCTCGTGCGGCTGGCGGCCAGTTGTGGGCTGACCAAAATCTAGATATCCGCCCCCCCTTGGAAGGCAGGCGCACAGGGCCCTCCGCATGCGGGCGTCTCCCAGGTATATTTCGACCGCCTTGCGATGCGGATTGGAACGGAGGCCATCGAACTCCAGTTAGTACCGCAGTGAAGGAGTTCCGCCATGAGTAAGGCTATCCGCGAAGCTACCTATCCCGCGCTCATCACTGTCGGCGAGCTCATCGATGAACTCTGCCGCTTGCCAGACACAGCAACCATTCGATTCCACTGCCCCATGCTCGAACAGGAGCTTGCATTCTACAGGCTTCGAAAGCGGGCGAAGGACCTCGTCGAAATTGAAGTCAATGCGTATCCGGAAAGCCCCCCGGTCGTGCCATTGGCGGGTACCGCTCTTCGTGCGCGGAAAAAGTCCCACCATCCGCGTTCGCTTCGCGATGGTGCCCTCGCCCACAAGGTCGACGGATAAAAGCGCCGCCCATGCGGGCGATCGAGCGGCTTTGGAACAGCGCGTGGAGTATTCGGCCTACGCCTTCAGCCCGCGCAATACCAGCGCCAGCGTCGCATCGACACGCGCCGAGAGATCGGCATCCTTCCACTCGTCGGCATGGGCCGGATGGTGAAAGCGGACTGTGGCATCGAAGATCGCACGCGCGGTGGTCTTGACGTCATCGACGGCGAACACGCCCTGCGTCACGCCGTCGGACAGGATTGCCGCGATCTGGTCGATCATGGTGTCCTTGTGACATTTGACGGCCGCGCAGGCTTCGCGCGCCAGGGTCAGATAAGTGTCGAACATCTCGGGGTCGTCGAGCACACGCGAACGTTTGGCGGCGAACAGCGTGCGCAGCCAGCGGTCGAGCCTGTCAGGCGCCGGGCCCTGCTCCTTGGCGATCGCCAGCAGCGGCGCGTCGATGCGGTCAAGCCAGCGTTTGGCAACCGCTTCGCGCAGCGAAGCCTTGCTCGGGAAATGGCGATAGACGCTGCCATGGCTCACATCGAGCGCACGGGCAACGTCGACCACGGTGGCTTTGGCCAGTCCGTAACGCCGCAGCACGTCCTCGGTGACTTCGAGGATCCGCTCCGGCGTCAAGATAACGGCTTCGTTCATGCCAGCACCATGTTCCCGTTGAGGGCTCAGTTACCCGGTGACAGAGCTGCTTCCGAAGCGCCCGTGCCGGTCGTTTCGGAAAGCTCTCGCCTTAATGAGGCAGTTTTGCAGCCTGCGCCGCGATCTGGCGCGCCACCAGTAAATTGAGCCAGTGCCCAATCGTCCCGGTCAAATTGATGATTTCGGTCGTCATTGTCGTAAGTCTCCAATCAATTGGCGGTCCCTGTTGTTCAATTGCGACCCTCAATCCCCCATCTGCTTGGGACGTCGGGCTCCCGGGATGCCGCCAGACGCCCGATTGGAGCGTCCGAGAACGGATATACACGTCTCGCTGACAGATTTCAATATCTGTCAGTCAATGATCCGTGATTGACAGTTAATATCTGCGGCCCCGGGGCACGTGCCGCTCATCGCGCGCCGCGGCCGGCCGATCCCCCCCACCCAGCCCAATCATCCCCCGCTACGTTGCCGGTGCCGTTTGTTTCGCTCTCCCCGCTCTGCTAAGTCACGGCGTAAAAAGCATTTTGGCAGGTCGCCCCTTCTGGGTCGCCCGCCCACCTTCCTGGAGCAGTCCAATGATCCCCCGCTATACCCGCCCGGAAATGGCCTCGATCTGGGAGCCGCAGACCCGGTTCAAGATCTGGTTTGAGATCGAGGCGCATGCGGCGGACGCCCTTGCCGAGCTCGGCACGATTCCCAAGGAGGCCGCCAAAACGGTCTGGGGCAAGGCCAAGGACGCCACTTTCGACGTCGCCCGCATCGACGAGATCGAGCGCGAGACCAAGCACGACGTCATCGCCTTCCTCACCCACCTCGCCGAGATCGTCGGCCCCGAAGCGCGCTTCGTGCATCAGGGCATGACCTCCTCCGACGTGCTCGACACCTGCCTCAACGTCCAGCTCACCCGCGCCGCTGACCTGCTGCTCGCCGACCTCGACAAGGTGCTGGCGGCGCTGAAGAAGCGCGCCCTCGAGCACAAGATGACGCCGACCATCGGCCGCAGCCACGGCATCCATGCCGAACCCGTGACCTTCGGCCTCAAGCTCGCTTATGCCTATGCCGAATTCTCGCGCGCCAGGGAGCGCCTGATCGCGGCGCGGAAGGAAGTCGCCACCTGCGCCATCTCTGGTGCGGTCGGCACTTTTGCCCAGATCGACCCGCGCGTCGAACAGCATGTTGCCAATGCCATGGGCCTCGTCCCCGAGCCGATCTCGACGCAGGTCATCCCCCGCGACCGCCACGCGATGTATTTCTCGACGCTCGGTGTGATCGCTTCCTCGGTCGAGCGTTTCGCGGTGGAGATCCGCCAAATGCAGCGCACCGAAGTGCTGGAAGCCGAGGAGTTCTTCTCCGAAGGGCAGAAGGGTTCGTCCGCGATGCCGCACAAGCGCAATCCGGTGCTCTCGGAAAACCTCACCGGGCTGTCGCGCATGGTGCGCGCCTATGTGACCCCGGCGCTGGAGAACGTCGTGCTCTGGCACGAGCGCGATATCTCGCACTCCTCTGCCGAACGCATGATGGGCCCCGACGCGACCGTGACGCTGGACTTCGCGCTGGTCCGCCTCGCCGGCCTGATCGACAAGCTGCTGGTGTACCCCGCCAACATGCAGAAGAACCTCGACCGCCTCGGCGGCCTCGTGCATTCGCAGCGCGTTCTGCTGGCGCTGACGCAGAAGGGCGCAAGCCGCGAGGACGCCTACAAGCTCGTGCAGCGCAACGCCATGCCGGTCTGGCGCGGCGAGGGCGACTTCCTCCAGCTCCTGAAGAAGGACGCTGAAGTGAAGAAGTATCTCACCGACGCCGAAATCGACGAGCAGTTCGACCTCGGCTATCACTTCAAGCACGTCGACACGATCTTCAAGCGCGTGTTCGGCGAAAGCTGAGCGTCATTCGTAGCCCGGGTGAGCGCAGCGACACCCGGGACTTTTCCCACAAAAAATCCCGGATTTCGCTTCGCTCATCCGGGCTACAAATCAAGGCGGACCTCCCTCATGCCCATCGTCAACCGCGTTGCCGCCCTCTCCGACGAAATGGCCGCCTGGCGCCATGACTTCCACGAGAATCCGGAGCTGCAATACGACGTCCACCGCACCGCCGGCATCGTCGCCGACCGCTTGCGCGAGTTCGGCTGCGACGAGGTGGTGACGGGCATCGGCCGCACCGGCGTCGTCGGCGTGATCCGCGGCCGCAAGTCCGCCTCGGGCAAGACCATTGGCCTGCGCGCCGACATGGATGCGCTGCCGATCATGGAGACGTCGGGCGTACCCTATGCCTCCAAGGTCCCCGGCAAGATGCACGCTTGCGGCCATGACGGCCACACCGCGATGCTGCTCGGCGCCGCCAAATACCTCGCCGAGACGCGCAATTTCGACGGCACGGCCGTGGTGATCTTTCAGCCCGCGGAAGAAGGCGGCGGCGGCGGCAAAGCCATGGTCGAGGACGGGCTGATGACGCGTTGGAATATCCAGGAGGTCTATGGCATGCACAACATGCCGGGCCTGCCCGAAGGCCATTTCGCGACCACACCCGGCGCGATGCTCGCCTCCTCCGACAACATCCAGATCACGGTGCACGGCAAGGGCGGCCATGCCGGCGCGGGTCCGCACAAGTCCATCGACAGCGTGCTGATCGGCGCTCAGATCGTCAACGCGCTGCAGTCGATCGTGTCCCGCAACGTCGACCCGCTCAAATCAGCCGTCATCTCGATCACGCAATTCCACTCCGGCACGGCCTTCAACATCATCCCCGAGGTCGCCGAGCTCGGCGGCACCGTGCGCACGCTCGACCCTGAAGTGCGCGATCTCGTCGAGCGCCGCATCGGCGAAGTCGCCGAGAGCATCGCGCGCGCCTATGGCGGCTCGGCGGAGACCAAATACACGCGGATGTATCCGGTGACGATGAACCATGCGCGCGAGGCCGGCCTTGCCGCCGACGTCGCCCGCGACATCGTCGGTGCCGAGCGCGTCAACGACAAGTTCATTCCCATGATGGGCGCCGAAGACTTCTCCTTCATGCTGGAAGCGCGCCCCGGCGCGATGATCCTGGTCGGCATGGGCGACGGCAACGAGTGCCACCACCCGGCCTACGTCTTCAACGACAACATTTTGGGCCACGGCGCATCGTTCTGGGCGCGGTTGGTGGAGACGCGGATGCCGGCGGGGTAGTGCAGGTCTCGCAGAGTGGGCAAAGCGAAAGCGTGCCCACCACAAACTTCTCCGCTGCAAATGGTGGGCACGGCGCTTCGCGCCTTTGCCCACCCTACAACACCGCTCATCCCTGATATTGCAGCACGTGCATGCCGGCGTTCCAGTCGGAGACGAACATCAGCCCGTCAGGCCGGACATAGGCGTCGCAGGTTTTGGCCGCGAGCGCGACGTTCGGGCGCGGATCGATGAGCTTTTTCGGTGTCGGCGGCACCCAATACGCGATCTCCTTCGGTGCGAAGGCGTCCCTGACGTCGAACACCCTGACGCCGGCATTGTTGTAGGTTGCGAAGATCGTCTCCTCGCTCTGGAACGAGCCCGGGCGGTTCTCGTGCAGATTATGCGGACCGAAGGTGCCGTTCGTGCAGAAATCGCGGTCGCGCGGGGTGGGCAGGGTCGCGATCGGCACCGGATTTGCCGGCGCGCGCACGTCGAGAACGAATGTATGGAACAGCCCCTTGGCGCAATTGTCCGCGTTCGCTTCGTCGGCGACGATTGCGAGCTGTCGCTTGGGCAGCGGCAGCGGCGTATGCGTCCCGCCGGCGAAGGGCGGCGACCAGTTGATGTGGGACAGCAGCTTTGGATTCACGGGATCGCTGATGTCGTGAATGGTGAAGCCGCCATCGCGCCAGGCAGCATAGCCGCGATCACCCGCCGTGATCATGTGATGGAGCGCAAAGCGCTTGCCCTTCGGCTTTGCCGGCTCGCCGGCCGCACGGTTCATGCCCGGCAGCCACCATTTCGCGACGATCTCCGGCTTGGTGATGGTCTTGAGATCGACCACGCAAAGGATGTGGTCGGTGAACCCGTCGAGATGCGCCGATACATAGGCATAGCGGCCGCCCGGCCACCACAGCCGATTGATGCCGAAGCCGGGCATTTCGAGGAATGCGATTTCGCGCATCTCGTTCGGTTTCGATATGTCGTGGATCGACAGCCCACAGCGGAATTTCTTGGCCTTGGTGATGCTGTCGACCAGCGTGTTCTCGAAATAGCCGCGCATATTGTCGTAGGACTGCATCGCGACGATGTTGGCGCCGTTTGCAAGCAGCAGCAGGTCTTCCGCCACCTGTAAATGGTGGGTGCGAGTGTATTGTCCCGCGGTGAAGAAATTGACCGGCTTCAGCGCACGCGGATCGGATGCGTCCAGGACCGTCACGCCGTCGCTGAACATATGTCCGACATAGACATGCTGCCGGTTGAACATCACCTGCACGCTGTCGGGCCGTCCGCCGATGTCGCTGTAGGAGATGTGCTTGATGCCCTTGCCGATGCCCTCGGGGGGAATGTCTGCCTCCGAAGCCCTAGCGCATCTCGACCACCCAGGCAGCGCGGCGGATCCGAGCACGGCCGACAATTGCTGAAGGTGACTGCGGCGCGAGAGCTCAAGCATCGGTTTTCCCCATTTTTTTGGGAATGATGCTCGCTTGCGGCGGGGCACGCAAGCCTCGTGTCGCCTGCCCTCACCTCAACCGCAGACGTGTCTGGTCCGGCCGGACATCACCGCTGCCTGGCCCTCAGTTGCAGACCTCGCCGGTGATCTTGGCGCTGGCGTTCGCATTGGGCACCGGCCCGAGGTGACAGCCCTTTGCGACCGGTCTGCAGCCGGCGTTGTTGCAGATCATCTGCCCAGAGGACTGCGACTTCGGAGCCGCGGACTCCGCCTCCTTGCGGTCCTGGTCGCGCCTCTTCGAATCCTCGCGCGTGACCACCGGCTTCTTCTCCGGCACCTTCTCGCATTCATTGTCATCGCCGACGTGATAGCCGGCGCGGCAGGTGATCTTCGCGCATTGATCGCCGTCGGCCTTGAAGCCGAAATTGCATACGAGCGGACAGACGCGTCCTGGTTTCGCCTTCAGCGCATCGAGCGCGTCGACGCTTGCAAGCTTCGCGTCGAGTTGGGTGCCGGCATATTTGTTGAACAGCGTCAGCGAGCGTTGCGATGCGGCGTTCCAATCGCCGTCAGCGGCGGCCGAAAGACAGCCGACGCGGCGCAGCTCGCTCTGAACGGATTTCGCGAGATCGCCGGGCGGCGGGGAGCTTGGCGGCGGCGACAGCGCGGCGACCTTCCTGCTTTCGGCATCAGCCGCCTGCTTGTCCGCTGCCTGCTTCGTTGCGGCCTCCGTCGCCGCTTTCTCGAGCGCCCGCTTCTCCGCGAGCGACTTGGCCGCGGCAGCTTCCGCCGCCTTGCGATCTCGTTCGGCCGCCTCCGCCTTGGCCTGCTCGATCTGCTTGGCTTTCTCGGCCGCGATCCTCGCCTCTTCCGCGGCTTTGGCAGCTGCGGCGGCTTTCTCCTGCTCGGCCTTCTGGGCTCGTTCGGTCGCGAGCCTCGCCTTCTCCTGTTCGGCCAGACGCGCCTTCTCGGTCGCCACCGTGCGATCCTCCTCGGCGGCAATCTTCTTCAACTGCACACGAGCGAGGTTGGCGTAAAAGCCGTCCGGATAGGTCTGGAGGAATGCTTCCCAGGCTTCGCGCAGGCCGGCCTGAAGCGCCAGCTCGTAGTCCTTGCGCACACTGTCCTGCGGGTTCGCCTGCGGACCTGCTGCGGCGACTGGCCTCAGCGGCACCAGCGGCACGTCGCTGCCGCCCAGGGAGCCATAGACATACGGCTCCTGCTTGTTGCCGGTCTTCTTCAAGACGTCGTCACGGACAAACCCGAATGCCTTGCGCAAGTCGAGCCCGGGCTTCGGGAGATGATCGGTCAGCGCGACCGCGAACGGGCTGTTGCGGGAGTCGCCATCCGACGCCGTCGATCCCGCCTTGGCCGCAAAGGCGATCATCGTGTTCGGACTGGTCGGCTCGACCTTGGCAAGTCCGCCACC
This sequence comes from Bradyrhizobium sp. BWC-3-1, assembly GCF_032917965.1. NCBI lineage: Bacteria > Pseudomonadati > Pseudomonadota > Alphaproteobacteria > Hyphomicrobiales > Nitrobacteraceae > Bradyrhizobium > Bradyrhizobium sp. BWC-3-1. The sequence goes on along the minus strand of NZ_CP136625.1, from coordinate 3,329,192 downwards.
AATCGCGCGCGAGGCCAGGGTGCGCTTCATCGTCTTGGCGAATGGGTTGTCGCGGCACGCATCGAGGATGACGAGACGGAGTTGTTTGGCCGGTTCGACCGCGTACAGCGCGCGATCCAGCGCGACCGTCTCGTCGAGGACGTCACCGTCAGTTTCCAGCATCGCATCGGTCGGAACGAGATAGTTGCTGCCGTCCAGCTCGATGCCATGGCCCGCATAGTAGATGACTGCCATGTCGGCATCGCGCGTCCTGGCCGCGAACTCGCGCAACGATCGCCGCATTTCGCTGGCGTTGAGATCCAGCCTGACCTCGACCGTATCGAAGCCTGCGTTCCTGAACATGCTGCCCACGAGCCCGGCGTCATTCACCGGGTTCGCAAGCCGCGGTGCGTTCTTGTAAGCGGAATTGCCAATGACGAGCGCAACGCGCTTGTCGGCCTGGGCCGATCCGCACCCCAGCCAAAGACCGAAAATCAACAGTGAAAGAGATCGCAAGACGATCATGAAACGCCGAGCCTTTTACGGGCGATTGCCTGTGACACCCTAATTGCAGACCTCGAAGTTGCCGCCTGTGGCTGTATTCGAACTAACCCTGCCGGGGATCGTCCCGCTGACAAGCCGACATCCCTTTTGCACCGGGCGACATCCCGTCGAGCTGCAAATAATCTGTCCACTCGCCTCAGGCCTGGACGGCGAAGATTCGCTTGCCTTCCGGTCCGTATCCCGCCTCCGCGAATCCTCACGCGTGGCGACCGGCTTCTTCTCCTGAATCTTTTCGCACTCGTTGTCATCACCGACGCGATAGCCGGCGCGGCAGGTAATCTTCACGCATTGATCGCCGTCGGCCTTGGAGCCGAAACTGCAAATGAGCGGGCAGACGCGTCCCGGCTTGGCTTTCAGGGCATCGAGCGCGTCGGCGCTGGCGAGCTTGGCATCGAACTGAGTACCGGCGTATTTGTTGAACAGCGCCAGCGAGCGCTGCGAAGCTGAATTCCAGTCGCCGTCCGCAGTGACGGACAGGCAGCCGACGCGGCGCAGTTCGCTCTGGAGTGATTTCGTCAGATCAGCCACCGACAATGTGGATGCCGGCGCCGGCGCAAGGGCTGCAACTTTCTGCTCGACCTCAGGCATCTGCCGATCGGCCGCCGGTTTTACCGCCTGCTCCGCCTTCTCGGCGGCCTGCTTGGCGGCAAGCTCGGCCCTGGCCTTCTCCGCTGCCTGCTTCTCGGCTTGTGCTTTTGCCGCGGCAGCCTCAGCCAGTTTGCGCTGGTGCTCGGCCGCGTCCGCCCTTGCCTGCTCGATCTGCTTCTGCTTCTCCGCCGCGACCCGGGCCTCTTCGGCGGCCTTGGCAGCCGCGGCCGCCTTGTCCTGCTCGGCCTTCTGGGCGCGTTCGGCAATGAGCCTTGCCTTCTGCTGCTCGGCCGCGTTCGCTTTTTGCTCGGCCGACGCGCGCGTCTCTTCAGCAGCGATCTTGTTCATCTGGCCCTTGGCCAGATTGGCATAGAAGCCTTCGGGATATTGCGCCAGGAAGGCTTCCCAACCGTCGCGCGTGGCAAGCTGCAGCGCGAGCTCGTAATCCCTGCGAATCGAATCCTGCGGATTTGCCTGCGGACCGGTTGCAGCCGGCTTGGCAGAAACCAACGGCACGTCATCGCCGCCCAGCGAGCCATACACGAAGGGCTCCTGCTTGTTCCCGGTGCTCCTCAGCACGTCGTCGCGCACGAATCCGAACGCCTTGCGCAAATCTAGGCCCGGCTTGGGCAAGTGCTCGACCAGCGCGGTGGCGAACGGGCTGTTCCTCGAATCGCCGTCGGACGCAGTCGAACCGGCCTTTGCCGCGAAGGCGATCATGGTATTGGGGCTGGTCGGCTCGACCTTGGCGAGTCCGCGTCCGATCGCGCGCGAAGCCAGCGTTCGCTTCATGGTCTTGGAAAACGGATTGTCGCGGCAGGCATCCAGGATGATCAGGCGCAGCTGTTTGGCCGGCTCTACCGCGAACAGCGCGCGCTCCACCGGGATGGTCTCGTCGAGTACGTCGCCATCCGTCTCCAGCGTCGCGTCGATCGGAATGAGATAGTTGGTGCCTTCCAGCTCGATGCCGTGGCCGGCGTAATAGATCACCGCCATATCGGCATCGCGGGTCCTGCCGGCGAACTCGCGCAACATGCGCCGCATCTCGCTGGCGCTGAGATCCAGCCTGACATCGACGGAATCAAAGCCCGCCTTCTTGAACATGCCGCCGACCAGAGTGGCATCGTTGACGGGATTGCCGAGCTTGGGCGCGCTCTTGTAGGCGGAATTGCCGATGACAAGCGCCACCCGCCGGTCCGCATGGGCTGGTCCGCAGGCGAGGCCAATGGCCAAAATCAACAAAACAAATATCCGAAACGGAATCACTTGCGTCCCCCCGGATGCAATTCCACGAGACTATTCGGACCATGGCTTAATTACCAATTCTTCCTATGTGATACTTGTCACATAAGGGGCTCTATCGGGGTATGGATGATGCGGCGAAGCGTCGCCCTGCTCTGGAGCTGACGCCAAAGCCGTCTGTTGAGCCCGTTACATTTGCACCACCTCGTGGCGCATCACGAACGGTGCAAGCAGTGCGTGCACCTCGCTCGCAACCGCCTCGCGCTGATCCGCCGGCAGGCCCGCGAGCGTCACGGTGGCGATCGAACCGTGGCTGCCGTGGGCGCCGACCCTGACCCTGCAGTCGATGCCGCGCTCAGTGAGCGGCGTCAGCACCTTCGTGAACACGCGCTGGGCTGCGTCCCAGCGCAGCTGCGGCTTGAACACTTTGCCGACGCCCGTCACCGGCATCGGATCGATCGGGATGACCTGTACGGGAACGGCGGCGCGCTCCGGCGTACGCTCGCGCACCCATGTCTCCAGCTCGCCCGGCTCGACAGTCGCGCCCGGCTTCAGCTGCACGTAACCGACCGGCAGCTCGCCGGCATAGGCGTCGGGTTGGCCGACCACGGCGGCAAAGCCGACGGCGGCATGCCGGAACATGATCTCCTCGATCGGCGCCGGATCGATGTTGTGGCCCCCGCGGATCACGAGATCCTTGGCGCGGCCGGTGATCCATAGATAGCCGTCGGCATCGAGCCGGCCAAGATCGCCGGAATTGACCCAGACCTCGTCGACGAAGGCACCCTTGTTGTGCTCGTCGTTGAGATAGCCGCCGAACACGCCGGGCCCGGCCATGATGACGACGCCGATCTCATCCGGCGCGCAGTCGCGGATCAGCTTGCCCTCGGCATCGAGCTGGACGATGCGGACCCGCGCGTAAGGCATGGGAAGGCCGACCGAACCGAGCCGGATCGGCCGCGACCGATAGGCCAGCGTGTGCACGCTCGAGGTCTCGGTCATGCCGTAGACCTCGACGACCGGCAGCTTGAGCTTGTCCTGGATCGCAGACCCCACCGCGACCGGGATCGCGGAGCCCCCACCGGCTGCATATTTCAGGCTGGAGATGTCCGCATTGCCAGGCGGTACCGCGAGCGTCGCGGCGAGTACCGTGGGGACGCTCGACAGCGCCTCCGGCTTGAAGCGCTCGACCAGTTGCCAGATGTTCTTCACCGCACTCGGGTTGCGCCATCCGCTCGGCGACAGCACGACCAGCGAACCGCCAGCCGACAGCGTCGTCAGCACCTGCGTCAAGGAGCCCCCGACGTGAAACAGCGGCATGCCGAACAGCATGTTGGCGCCCGGCTTCGACTTCAGCAGCAGATTGAGCGCCCAGGCCTGATAGACCTGGTTGGCATGCGTGTGCCGCACCAGCTTTGGCGTGCCGGTGGTGCCGCCGGTGTGGAAATAGGCGGCGATGTCGCTGCCGAGAATCTTGCGTCCGCTGATAAGGCGGTCCGAAGGCTGCGGCTTGATGAGGTCGTTGAAGGCAAAGATTCCTCTCGCCGGATCGCCAGCACCGAACACCTGCACGATCGCCTTGAGCTGCTTGAGTTGCGGCCTGATCTGCTCGACTTTCTGCCAGATGTCGGTGCCCGGCATCGGCCCGAGCGCCACCAGGATTTTCGTATTCGCGGCCTCGAGGATCTCCGCGATCTGGTGCGGCTCCAGGAGCGGATTGACGGGATTGGCGATGCCGGCGGCTTCCGCGCCGAACAGCGTTACAAAGGCGTCCGGCACCAGCGGCAGCATGAAGCTGACGACGTCGCCCTTCTCCACGCCCAGCACGTGAAGCATGTTGGCGGCCTGCGTGACGCGCGCGATGAAGTCGCGGTACGTGACCACGACCGGCGTGTCGGCGGGATCGGCATTTTGCAGGAACTGGATCGCCGGCCCGTTGGGGTTGCGGACCGCACCCAGCCTGATGGCGTCATAGGTGCTGTCGGCCGCGACGCGATCGGCGTAAGGGACCTGCTCGAAGGCTCGAACCTCGGCGTCCGTCGCCAGGTCCGGATAGTCGCTGCCGATGAGCCGATCGAGCGCGTGGATGCCCGCCATGGAATTCCGTCCTCCCTCAGATGCATGTCCGCGCCCCCTGTCTTTTGACATTTTGGTTTGGCGTGGCCTCGACCGATGGGCCGGCCGAGCACGGGCAGAATGATGGATGATTTGGCGTTCGTCCATGACCTAACGGCCTCGGGCTGTGGTGAGAGGCTTTTGAACCTGCGCGCCCGATCCGGGGACCAAGAACTGGCATAGGACTCACATGCCGGCGTCCTCGCCAGCGCCCTGCCGCAAGACTGAGGTGATCATGACTACGCCCCCGCGGGATTGCGCTACCCGGCTGTTCATCGCGCTCGCCGTGACAGCGGGGATCATGACATCGGTGATCGCCCTGCCCCGCGCGGCACTCGCCGAGGACGGCCAGCTCGACAAGATGCGCGCCAAGATCTCGGCCTTCATCGGCGACAAGATGGAGAAGCTCGGCGGGTCACGCATCGTCTACAAGGTGGACACCGATGGCCTGCGCGAGAGCGTAGTCACGGATTTGCGCGACGACGTCTACAAGAACCTGCGCGAGGGCAAGATCGCCTTCTCCGGTCTTGCGATCCGCGACGGCGGCGTCGAGTTGAAGATTGCCGACGTCAAGGGCCGCGAGCAACTCGCGCGCAAGCTCGCGTCGGCCGCGGAAGGATTGCCGTCGCATGCACTCGCCGTGACCGACGGCGGCGGACTGGTCAGGCTCGTGCCGACCAATGCGGCATCCGCCGCGCGGTTGCACGAACTCGTCGAAGATGCCATCGCCATGATCGAGCAGCGTCTGAAGGAGGCCGGCGTCCAGCTGGCCAGCGTCCAGCCCGATGGGACCGACCGCATCCGCATCTTCCTGCCCGGTGTGATGGAGCCCGAGCGCGTCACCGCGGTCTTCGCCCGCAGGGTCAAGGTCGGCTTCCGCCTGATCGACCTCTCGGTGCCGCCGGAGCAGGCGCAATCCGGCACGCCACCGGCAGGCACGGAAGTCCTGCCCGGCTTCAAGGACAAGAGCCTTTATCTGGTCGCCAAGGACAGCGTGCTCGACGGCGACGACATCAGCTATGCGGGCCCGGGGTTTGCGAGCGCCACGAAAGAGCCGATCGCCTCGTTCCGCTTCAACGGCCGCGGCACGCGGCGCTTTGCCCACATCACCGAAGAGAATATCGCAAAGCCCTTCGCCATCGTGCTCGACGGCAAGGTGATCTCCGCCCCCATCATCCGCGAGCCCATCACCGGCGGCTCGGGCCAGATCTCCGGCAATTTCACCCTGGAGGAAGCAAACAGCGTCGCCATGCTGCTGCGCGCTGGTTCACTGCCGGGGCACCTCGGCTTGGTCGAGCAGGAGGTCGTGCCGCCCGCCAAGCCCTAAGGCGGGGGGATCGCCCCACGCCCACGCCTGGTCCCCCTCGCCCGGTCGGCCGCCGAGGTCGACCACGCCGAGGCTCGTACCCACTGGCCCCCGAATCGCGGGCGCGCCACGGCCATATGCACCGCCAAACAGGCAATTGCCGAAACGCCCGATCAGGCTAAAATTTGCCTCTTGCGGCACGGCGGCCCAAAACTTCATTCAAGCGGTCGTCGTTCGATTTCGGCTATAGGTGTCGAGAATACCGACCGGGACTGAAGGCCTTACGCGGGGATAGTACCATGCCGTCCGGCAGCACAGACATTTCGTCGATCCTCGACCGCATTCTCGAGGCGGCGACGGATAACCTCAGGATCGCGAAGATCCTGGTCCAGATGGGCCTCGATCCGAACAACGTCACCTATGACTCGATCTTCAATCGGATGCTGGAGATCTTCGTCCAGAACATCACGTTGGCCAATATGTTCGCCGCGGTCGGCGCCGGCTTCTTCGTCGCTACCCTTCTGATGCGGACCATGGTGCCGCTGCGCGTCGCTAACATGGTCGGCTGCGCGTTCTTCGCCGTCTTCGGCGCGCTCTCCGCCAACGTGTCGACCTTCCTGCTCTATCTCCTGCTGCTACCGATCAACGCCTTGCGCCTGCGGCAGATGCTCAAGCTCGTCAAGAAGGCGCGCCATGCAGCCGAAGGCGACATGTCGATCGAATGGCTCAAGCCGTTCATGACCGAGCGCAAATATCGTCGCGGCGATACGCTGTTCAAGCTGCGCGATCCGGCTAACGAGATGTTCCTCACCGTCACCGGCAAGTTCCTGGTCAAGGAGATCAACATCGAGATCCTGCCCGGAACGCTCATGGGCGAACTCGGCTTCCTCACGCCGGACAACCGGCGCACCGGAACGGTCGAGTGCATCGAGGACGGCCAGGTGCTGACGATCACCTACGACCGGCTGCTCGAGATCTACTTCCAGGACCCGCAGTTCGGCTATTACTTCCTGGTGCTGACTAGCCAGCGGCTGCTGCAAAACATCGAGCGCCTGCAGAAGCAGCTGGCAACAGAGAGGGCCGCCACCACGAACAGGATCGCGTGAGCGACCGCCTCGCCGCTCAGTCCAAGAGCAGCGCCATGCCCGGGTCGCCCTTCTCCATCGCACGCCGATAGCCCGCCCGCGCACTGATGCGGCCGAGATATTTGACCACGTTCGGAGAGCGCTGGAGGTCATAGGGCTGGAAGTAGCGCATCGTGGTCAGCGAGAAAACTGTCATGATGTCGGCGGTCGTGAAGGCGCTGCCCGCAAGATATTCGGCCTCGCGAAGCCTTGCGTCGAGAAGATCGTAGGCCCGATCGAGACGCCCCTTCATCGCGAGCAGGGTCGGATTGTCCTTGGCGAGATCGAGCCGGTTCAGGATCATCATCCGTCCCATACCGGGTTGCAGGCTGCCATTGGCGAAATGAACCCAATATAGAAACTGCGCGAAGGCGGGATCAGTGGGACCGAGCACGAGTCGGCCGTTGCCATATTTTGCAACGATGTAATCGACGACGGCGCCGGATTCCGCGAGCACCAGCTCGCCATCCGTGATCACCGGCGCCGTGCCGGCCGGATGCAGCGCCTTGTACTCGGCCGGAGCCAGCATGGTGACGGGATCGCGCGCATAGCGCTTCAACTCGTAGGGAATCCCCAGCTCCTCGCACAGCCAGACGATACGCTCGGACTGCGACTTGCCGAGATGATGGACGGTGAGCATGAGGCCTCCTGCGACGCAATTGGATGTTTCGTGACCCCACACCTTACTCCGTCATTGCGAGCGCAGCGAAGCAATCGCGGGCGCGATGCTTCCTCCCATGTCCGCCCTACCCCGCCTCGTCCGTCACCATCCGCGCCACAATGCGGTCGCGGCGGATGAAATGGTGCCACACAGCGGCGATCACGTGAATCGCGATCAAGGCGAGCAGCACATAGGCAAAGAGGATGTGGCGGTCTTCATAGACGCCAGCCGCCGCGCGGTCGGGAGCCGTGAATTGCGGCACGTGAAACAGGCCGAAGAAGTTCGAATAATCAGGTGCGTGCGCACCGGAATGCGCCCAGCCGAGCATGGTGACGATGATGACGGCGAGGTAGAGCGCGCCGTGGCTGAAATGGGCGGCGACCTTCTGCCAGCGCGAGGTCCCGGCCGGCATGATCGGCGTCGGGTTGACGAGGCGCCACACCAGGCGCAGCACGGTGAGCAGCAGGATCACATAGCCGATATCGGCGTGGATCGAGCGGTAGAAGAAGCGGTCGGGACGCGCCGGGATGTGGTTCATCCACCACCCGAAGCCGATCATGCCGATGATGATCAGCGCCAGACTCCAGTGCAGCCATCGGGAAATGCTGCCCCAGCCGTGACTGGTATTTCTGATCATGTCGGTGCTCCGGAGTTTTGCGGGCCTGTCCCTATCCGCACCGCCGTACGGCAGCTGATACCGGGAACATGTGGCCGTCGCGAAATTGAATCGCTCCAAAATAGCCCTAAGTGCCCTTGCCGCAAAACCGCCCCAAAAACCGAATGGTAACGATGGCGGGCTAGAGTGTTCACGTGACCCATTCTCCGACGATTCTGGTGTTCGATTCCGGCCTTGGCGGCCTCACGGTCCTGCGTGAGGTCGTGGCTGCGCGCTCCGACGCGCATTACGTCTACGTCGCGGACGACGCCTTCTTCCCGTATGGCCACCACAGCGAGGACGAGATCATCGCCCGCGTGGTGCCGCTTATGGGGGAATTGATCGGCATGCACGATCCTGACCTCGTCGTGATCGCCTGCAACACGGCGTCCACGCTGGTCCTATCGCATCTGCGCGCCGCTTATTCCCTGCCCTTCGTCGGCACGGTGCCGGCGATCAAGCCAGCCTGCGCGCAGTCGAGGAGCCGGCGCGTGTCGGTGCTCGGCACCAGGGGCACCGTGAAGCGCGAATACACCAAGGCGCTGATCCGCGATTTCGCGCAGGGTTGCGAGGTGACACTGGTCGGCTCGCCCGAGTTGGCCGCGCTGGCTGAATCCGAGCTCAGCGGCTCTCCCGTCAGCGACGACGCCATCCTCGCCGAGCTCGCCCCGTGTTTCGTGGGCGATGCCGGGGACGCAGGCGCACGCACCGACACCGTGGTGCTCGCCTGCACGCATTACCCGCTGCTGCTCGACCGGCTGAAAAAGCTCGCCCCCTGGCCGGTCGACTGGATTGATCCGGCGCCCGCGATCGCCCGCCGCGTCTCGGATCTGCTCGGCCCGCACACCGGTGGCATCGCGCAATCCGGCGCCGAAATGATCTTCACCTCGAACCGCGTGCATGGCCTTTCGACCATGCTGACGCCGTTCTTCGGCGGCCGCATTCCAGCCTGATCTTGCGCCTCGACGCCCCGCTGCTAGGGTCCGCCGTCGTCGTTTCCTACAGGTTCTTCCCATGTCCGTCCCGACCACGCCGCTCAACCGTCTTCGCCAGCTCTGGCGCGAGGGTCGTCCTGCCTTCGGCGCGATCGCGACGATCCCGAGCGTGCAGACCGTGCAGATCATGGCGCGCTCTCTCGACTGGATCATCGTCGATCTCGAGCACGGGCCGATTGGACTGACCGAAGCACATGCGATGATCGCGGCCACCACCGGCACCCCATGCACGCCGCTGGTGCGCATCGCGGCGAACGAGCCATGGCTTGCGAAGGCACCGATGGACATCGGCGCCTTCGGCATCAATTTCCCGATGATCACCAATAGCGCGGAGGCCGAGAAAGCGGTGCGCAGCGTGCGCTATCCTCCACGCGGCGATCGGCTCTGGGGTCCGTTCCATGCGCCATTCCGCTGGGGCCAGTCGATGCCGACTACATGGCCAGCGCCGACGACGAGATGATCTGCATGATCACGATCGAGCACGTCGACGCCGTCAACCGCATCGACGAGATCATGGCCACGCCCGGCATCGATGTAGCTGTGATCGGCCCCGGCGATCTCGCCACCTCCATCAACAAGCGCGGCCAGATGGACGATCCGGAATTGCTGGAGCTGGTGGCGCGGGCCGAGGCCGGCATCCTCAGAAGCGGTGTGCCGATCGGCGGTGTGGCCCGTACCGCGGACCAGGCCAACGCCCTGGTCGACCGCGGCTACCGCGCGATCGCGCTCGGCTTCGACTGGTCGCTATTCCAGCGCGGCATCATGGCAGCGTTCGAGGGGATCAAGCGCTAGCCATTGAGTCTTGCCGGGAACCGCGGCGCTGCTAGGCTCAGCCGTTCCAGGGAGGAAAAACCATGCTCAAAAAGACTTTGCTCGCTCTCGCCTTCACCGGCCTCGCTGTTGCGGCCTTCGCCCAGCAGCCCGGCATCAAGCGCACCCCGCTCCAGAAGGTCGAGTTTCCGGATGGCTACAACACCATCACGGCCATCGCGGAGGTCCCGGCGGGCGGCGCGGCCGGACGCCATACCCATCCGGGCATCGAGACCGGCTACGTGCTCGAAGGTGAACTCAATCTCCTCATCGACGGGCAGCCGGAAAAGAGGCTGAAAGCCGGCGATTCCTACCAGATCCCGGCGGGCGTCGTGCATGACGCCAAAGCCCACGGCGACAAGGCTATGAAAGTGCTTGGAGTTTACGTCGTCGACAAGACCAAGCCGCTGGCCTCGCCGGCGCCCTGATGCGGCGAACCGACCGGTCCCACGCGGGTTGGTTCGTGCTAGAGCAGGCGGCGAGCGGGAACCCCGCTCGCTGCACAAACTTTAATCAGGGGAAACCAAAGAGCGATGCGCGGGACGCCCAAGACCATTTCGCTGCCGCGTCGCCTGATTATCGACCTCATGCACGCCTCGATGGGCGTGCCCTTCGTGTCGCTTTCCCGTTCGCTCGATATCGGCCCCCTGCTGGAGGCCCGCGCGGGCGCGATGGCGCCAGCCGGCTGGGCGGCCATGTTCGTCAAGGCTTTTGCCCTCGTCGCCAGGGACGAGCCGGTCCTGCGTACCGTCTATGCCAAATGGCCCTGGCCGTCGCTTTACGAGCTGCCGAAGAGCGTAGCGTCGGTGGCCATTGCCCGGATCGAGGGCGGCGAGGAATGCGTGATCCCGCAGCGAATCGCGGCTCCCGAGGCCATGACGCTGACTGCGGTCGACGCCGAGATCCGGCACGCAAAGACCGCCCCGATCGACGAAATTCCCATGTTTCGCAAGATCATGCGGGCGACCCGCCTGCCGCTGCCGTTGCGGCGGCTGTCCTGGGCGATCGGGCTGAATTTCGGCCGGCAGCGCGGCAACTGGTTCGGCAGCTTCGCGGTGAGCTCGGTGGCCGCCTATGGCGGTGGCGAGCTTCACCCGATCACGCCCGGCCCCTTCATCGTCAGCTATGGGGTGGTCGGGCCTGACCAGACCATCCATGTCGTGATCCGCTGGGATCATCGGGTCACCGACGCCGCCCCGATCGCCCGCGTCCTGACCCGGCTGGAACAGGTCCTGAACACTGAAATCGCTGCCGAATTGCGTGCGGCCGGGTCGAAGTCGATCCGGGCAGTCGGAACGTGATTCCGGGCCATTCGCATTGACAGCGAGCCCCAAATCCCCCTAAAAGCCGCTTGCTCGCGGGCCGATTTCGGCCCGCGAAGCGTTTCGCGACCCGTGGTCCTGTCCCTTAAGCTTTGGGATCGGACCTGTCAGTGCCGGGCTAGCCCGTCACACAGGAGGGCGCGTTTCCTCAAACCAAGTACCTGAAGAGGACGCGATGACTAAGCGCAGTGAGGCGAAGTACAAACTCGATCGCCGTATGGGCCAGAACATCTGGGGCCGCCCGAAGAGCCCCGTGAACCGCCGCGAATACGGCCCCGGCCAGCACGGCCAACGCCGCAAGGGCAAGCTCTCCGACTTCGGCGTGCAGCTCCGCGCCAAGCAGAAGCTGAAGGGCTATTACGCCAACATCTCCGAGCGTCAGTTCCACAGCATCTACGTCGAGGCCAGCCGCCTCAAGGGTGACACCGGCGAGAACCTGATCGGCTTGCTCGAGCGCCGTCTCGACGCGGTTGTGTACCGCGCCAAGTTCGTCTCGACGATCTTCGCCGCGCGCCAGTTCATCAACCACGGCCACGTCAAGGTGAACGGCCGCAAGGTCAACATCTCGAGCTATCTGGTCAAGCTCGGCGATGTGATCGAGGTCAAGGAATCATCCAAGCAGCTTGCCCACGTCCTCGAAGCCAGCCAGCTCTCCGAGCGTGACACCCCCGACTATCTCGAAGTCGACCATGGCAAGATGACTGCGAAATACATTCGCATCCCGCACCTCTCCGACGTGCCGTTCCCGGTGCAGATGGAGCCGCATCTGGTCGTCGAATTCTATTCGCGCTAAGATCTGAATATCGAAAGGCCCCGGTTCGCCGGGGCCTTTTTTGCTTAAAGAGCCACACTTCAGTGGCCGTTTACCTTCAGGAGGCGTCGCATGCTCTATACCCCTCCCCCGATCGATCCCAAGGCGCCGCCGGTGCGCATCAATCTGCTCTCGGATACGCAGACAAAGCCGACACCTGCGATGCGCGAGGCGATGGCGCGGGCGGGGGTCGGCGACGAGCAGGTCGGCGACGATCCGACCGTGAACGCCCTGTGCGAGCGCGTGGCCGAGCTGCTCGGCAAGGAAGCCGCGGTGTACATGCCGTCAGGCACGATGTGCAACGTCACCGCGACGCTGGTGCATTGCCGCCCCGGCGACGAGATCCTCGCCCATGAGAGCGCCCACATCATCGCGCGTGAAGGCGGCGCGCATGCCGCGGTCGGCGGCTTCCAGGTCACGCAGCTGAAGGGACCCGACGGCCAGTTCACGCCGGAGACCTTTCGCAGAGCGCTGCATCCGCGTACCCGCTACCAGCCGCCGCAGACGGTGGTCAGCGTCGAGCAGACCGCCAATATCGGCGGCGGTACGGTCTGGAAGAAGGCCGCGCTCGACGAGATCGTCGCGATCGCGAAACAACATGGCCTCGTCACCCACATGGACGGCGCGCGCCTGCTCAATGCCACAGTTGCGAGCGGCATCTCTCCGCGCGACATGACCGCGGGGTGGGATTCGGCCTGGATCGACTTTTCGAAGGGCTTGGGCGCGCCGATCGGAGGCGTGCTCGCGGGCTCGCGCGCCTTCATCGATGCGGTCTGGCAGTGGAAGCAGCGCCTCGGCGGCTCGATGCGACAGGCCGGAATCTGCGCGGCGGCTTGCATCTACGCGCTCGACCATCATGTCGATCGGCTCGCCGACGATCACGCCAACGCGCGCGCGCTCGCCCGCGGACTGTCGCAGATCGCAGGCATCGAGGTGCAGGAGCCCGAAACCAACCTGGTGTTCTTCAAGCCCGATGGTACCGGCGTTCCCGGCGACAAGATGGTCGCGGCGCTGCGCCAGCGCGGCGTGACGCTTGCGATGATGGACGGCCGCATCCGCGCCTGCACGCATCTCGACGTCAATGCGAGCCAGGTCGAGGAGACGATCGGATATATCCGCGAGATCGTGCGCGGAGCGTAATCACCGCCCCATCGCCTGGTAGATCAGCGTCTTCAGCGCCAGTTGAATCCGGCCGCGCTGCGTCGGGGTCTGCACCATGAAGATCCCGAACAGATCGTCCTCGGGATCGATGAAGAAGAACGTGCCGCCGACGCCGTCCCAGCGATATTCGCCAAGCGGCCACGTTGTTCCAGGAGGCACCGAGGTGCGCACAGCGAAGCCGAGGCCGAAGCCGGAAGACCCGCCCGGATAATAGTTCTGGTCGCGCGCGATCTTCGTCTCCGGACCGATATGATCCGAGGCCATCAGCGCAATGGTCTCCGGTTTGAGATAGCGTCGGCCGTCATAGGTGCCGCCATTCAGCAGCATCTGGGCGAAGCGGGCGTAGTCGCCGATCGTACCGACCATGCCGCCGCCGCCCGATTCCCAGGTCGCAGGCCGCCTGATGTCGCGGACCTGTGTCGTCGGATTGATGTTGCGATCCTTCGGCATCGGCTCGGCGATGCGCGGGAATTTGGCGGGATCGGCGACGAAGAAAGCCATCTCGGTCATGCCGAGCGGATCGAGCAGCCGCTCCTTCTCGAACTGCAGCAGCGTCTTTCCCGCAATGATTTCGACGACGCAGCCGAGCACGTCGGTGGAATAGCCGTAATCCCACACCGTGCCGGGCTGCTCGACAAGCGGCAGCGTGGCGATCTTGGCGGCGAATTCGGCGTTGGTCAGATCGCTGTTGAAGAGATTGGCGTTCGCATAGAGCTCGCGCACCATGCCGCCGCCGTAATAGCCGTAAGGCAGCCCCGAGGTGTGGCGCAGCAGATCCTTGATCGTGATGGGTCGCTCCAGCGGCTCCAGCACCAGGGCGACTTTGCCGTCCTCGGCCTTCTTCTCGATGCCGACCTTCATGCCGGCGAAGGCCGGAATGTATTTCGAGACGGGATCGTCGAGCGACAGCTTGCCCTCCTCGACCAGCATCATCGCCATGACTGAGGTAACCGGCTTCGACATCGAGTAGAGGCGGAAGATCGTGTCCGCGCTCATCGAGAGTTCGGTCGCGACGTCGCGGACGCCGAAATTCTGATAATAGACCGGCTTGCCGTGCTGCTGAAGCAGCAGGATGGCTCCGGGGATCTTGCCGGTGGCCACCTCGTTGCGGATGTAGTCGGAAACCTTCGCCAGCCCCGCGGGCGAGAGCGTGTGGACCGCAGGTCTCTCGGAACCTGCCTTCGCAACGATGCCGCCGGCGAGAAGGACGAGCGCCGCGATCAATGCGCGGCGCCCGAACATGTCAATTCTCCATCGCTTCATAAACCAGCTGCTTCAATGTTCGCTGCACGCGCTGGCGCTCGGTCGGGGTCTGCTCCAGCAGCACGAAGAACATGTCCTGCTTGGGGTCGACCACGAAATAGCAGCCGGAGGCGCCATCCCATTTCAATTCGCCGAGATCGCCGGGCGGCGGCGGTTTTGCGTTGCCGGGGTCGGTGCGCACCGCAAGTCCGAGACCGAAACCAAAACCGTCGCCGGGGAAATAAAAATAATCGCGATCGACGCCCGACTTGGGGCCGATCTGGTCAGTCACCATCAGCTTGAACGTCTCGGGCTTGAGAATCGTCTTGCCGTCGAGATTGCCGCCCTGGAGCAGCATCTGCGTAAAGCGCTCATAATCGGCCATGGTCGTGACCATACCGCCGCTGGCGAACTGGATCTTCTTGACGACCGTCGGATCGTTGATCCGCCCGACCCGGAAATCGCTGTCGTTCGGGACCGGCTGCGCCAGCAGCTTCTGCTTCTCGGGATCGGTGACGAAGAAGCCGGTGTCGACCATGCCGAGCGGGTCGAGCAGCTTCTCCCGTTCGATCTCGATGAGCGGCTTGCCGGCCGCGACTTCCATGACCCGCGCCAGGATGTCGGTGGAATGGCCGTATTGCCACAGCGCGCCCGGCTGGTTGTGCAGCGGCAGTTTTGCGATGCGCTCGGCGAACTCCGCGAGGTCGAAATCGCCGGCATAGATGTTGGCGTCGCGATAGGCCTTGCGGACCAGGCTGTCGCCATAGAAGCCGTAGGTGACGCCCGAGGTGTGCGTCATCAAATCGTGCACCGTCATCGGCCGGTTGGGCGGCACGAGCTCGAGCGACTTGGTGCCGTCCTCGGCCTTCTTCTCGACGCCGACTTTCACATTGGCGAAGGAGGGAATGTATTTCGAGACGGGATCGTCGAGCTTGATCGTACCTTCCTCGATCAACTTCACTGCAACGACGGAAGTGATCGCCTTGCTCATCGAGAACAGGCGGAAGATCGTCTTGTCGGTGATCGGCGCCTTGCTGACGGCGTCCTGCAAGCCGAAGACTTCGTGGTAGACGGGCTTGCCATGTTGCTTGATGAGGACGTTTGCCCCTGCGATCTTGCCGGTCGCGACCTCGTTCTTGAAGAACTCGGTGATCCTCGCGAGCTTGTCCGGATTGAAATGCGCGCCGGCCGGAATCTCGTAGGTGCCCTCCGCCCGCGCGAACGACATCGTACCTAACGATACAAGCGCGGCGCAGACAAGCGCGCGCAGTCCAGACTGTGAAATCATATCCCCTCCCCGGAACATGGCCCGGCGGAGTGTACCGACCACGTCATCAGGCACAAGGGCCGCCGTACCGCGCCAAAGCGTCCGCGTGCAGAGCCGCGCTCTTTTCCGAGAAACAGCAAAATATGACATCGACGACCAACGGCGCGGCCGGCAGGGCCTCAATGGTCGCATGGACCGCAATCTTCGCGGCCTGGTCGGCTGGAAAGCCGTAAACCCCGGTCGAAATCGCGGAGAACGCCACGGAGGTCAGCTGATTGGCCCCGCAGAGCTCAAGCGCACGGCGATAACAGGAGCCCAGCGCCTCTGCCTCACCGCGAGTGCCGCCGTGCCAGACCGGACCGACTGCATGGATGACATGACGCGCAGGGAGAAGGTAGCCCTTCGTGATCTTGGCATCGCCGGTCGGGCATCCTCCGAGCTTCCGGCACGCGGCTAGAAGCTCGGGCCCGGCCGCCCGATGGATCGCGCCATCCACGCCGCCCCCACCCAGGAGCGACGTGTTGGCCGCGTTGACGATGGCGTCAACGCTCAGCGTGGTGATGTCAGCAACGATGACCTTGAGCTCCGCGCCGCCGATCCGGCGCGTCAGCTGGGTCACGTATCAGGCCGCGACAGCGACGCCCTTTTCGGAGAAGAGCTGCTGCAATTCACCGGCTTGGAACATCTCGCGGACAATGTCGCAGCCGCCGACGAACTCGCCCTTCACATAGAGCTGCGGAATGGTCGGCCAGTTCGAATAGTCCTTGATGCCGTTGCGCAGTTCGGCGGATTCGAGAACGTTGAGGCCCTTATAGCCGACGCCGATGTGGTCGAGGATCTGGACGACCTGGCCGGAGAACCCGCACTGCGGAAATTGCGGTGTGCCCTTCATGAACAGAACCACGTCGTTCGACTTCACTTCGTTGGCGATGAATTCCTCGATGCTCATATCCGTGTCCTTATGGGGCGGAGCCCACTCCAATTGCTTCGGGCTGGCTCCGCCGATCTAACCCGATACCTGGGTATATATGTAGCCCAAACCGTTGTGCATCCAAAGTAAAATGGCGGCGAGCTGCCTCTTGTGGACCGCTCTCGGCTGCACCGGCCCATTGCATGATGCCACGAATATCATCGTCAGGGAGGACTTTCATACCGTCACGGAGCCCCTATCTAGGACGAACCCGGCGTTTTGGAACCCGTCCACACCAACAACGTTCTCTTGTCCTGTCTGGAGAAAAACGTGACGAAACAAGCCTCCGCTCCGGCCCCCGCTCCGTCACTGTCGGTCGATTTGGGCGGCCTTGCCCAGAGGCTGGAAGACGCGTTTCTCGCCGTTCGCGACGAGACGGAGCGCCGGGCCGCGCCACTGTCGCCGGAGGACCAGCAGATCCAGTCCATGCCGGATGCGAGCCCGACGAAATGGCACAGAGCGCACACCACGTGGTTCTGGGAGCAGTTCGTGCTCGGCGAGCACTGTGCGGGCTACCGGCCCTTTCACCCTGACTTCGCCTTCCTGTTCAATTCCTATTACGTCAGCGCCGGTCCGCGCCATTCCCGCAATCACCGCGGCGACATCACCCGTCCGAGCGCCGATCAGGTCGGCGCTTATCGAAAACATGTCGACGCTGCCGTCGTGAAATTCTTCCGCGACGCCGGCGAGGACAAGCTTCGCGAGATCGCGCCGCTGGTCGAGGTCGGCCTCAATCACGAGCAGCAGCATCAGGAATTGATGTTCACCGACATCCTGCACGCCTTCGCGCAGAACCCGATCCCGCCGGCCTATGATCCGGACTGGCGCTTCCCGGCCGCGACGCCGGCCAGCGAGGATTGGCTGACGCTGAACGAAGGCATCCACACCGTCGGTCACGTCGATGATAGTTTTCATTTCGACAACGAGAAGCCGGCACACCGCGCCCTCGTCGGCCCGGTCAAGCTCGCACGCAATCTCGTCACCAATCGCGAATGGCTCGCCTTCATGCGTGACGGGGGCTACCGGACCGCAACGCTGTGGCTGATGGACGGTTTTGCGGCCGTGAACAACGAGGGCTGGGACTGCCCCGGTCATTGGCGCGAGATCGACGGCCAATGGCATGTGATGACGCCGGCCGGCCTCAAGCCGGTCGATCCCGACGCGCCCGTCTGCCACGTCAGCTATTACGAGGCTGACGCCTTTGCGCGCTGGGCCGGAAAACATCTGCCGACCGAGATGGAATGGGAGGTCGCGGCCCGCTCGGGCCAGCTCAACGATGCCTTCGGCATCGTCTGGCAGTGGACGCGATCATCCTACTCGCCCTATCCCGGCTATCGCGCGATCGAAGGCGCGCTCGGCGAATACAACGGCAAGTTCATGGTCAACCAGCTGGTGCTGCGCGGCTCTTCGCTTGCAACTCCGGAGGGGCACAGCCGTATCACCTATCGCAACTTCTTTTATCCGCACCACCGCTGGCAATTCACGGGACTGCGGCTCGCCGACTACGAGTAAAATTCTCATCCGACGACAAATGCGCGCCGGACAGCGCGTTCAGGAGAGTATCATGAATGTGCACGCTAGCGCCTTGGCCGAAGCCCATCTTCCCGACGAACAGACCACCGCCTTTGCCCGCGAGGCCATCGAGGACCTGTCGCAGCAGCCTAAAAAGCTGTCGCCGAAATATTTCTACGATGCGGCCGGATCTGAATTGTTCGAGGCCATCACGCGGCTGCCGGAATATTACCCGACTCGCACGGAGCTAGCGATCCTGAAGGAGCGCGGCAGCGAGATCGCGAAAATCATTCCGGAGCACGCGGCCCTCGTCGAATTCGGCGCAGGCGCGACCACAAAGGTCCGCCTGCTGCTCAACCACTGCAAGTTCGCGGCCTATGTGCCCGTCGACATCTCCGGCGACTTCCTGACGGCGCAGGCAAACGGACTGAAGCGGGATTTTCCGTCACTCGGCATCTACCCGGTGGCGGCCGACTTCACCACGCCGTTCGAGCTGCCCAAGGCGGTGGCGACCATGCCCAAGGTCGGGTTCTTCCCAGGCTCGACCATCGGCAATTTCGAGCCGCATGAAGCGCAGGCCTTCCTGAAGAGCGCACGCGCCATTCTGGGCCGCGGCGCGCAGATGATCATCGGCGCCGATCTCGAGAAGGAGGAGCGCCTGCTCCACGACGCCTATAACGATGCCGCCGGCGTCACCGCTCGCTTCAATCTCAATGTGCTGGTGCGGATCAACCGCGAGCTCGGCGGCAATTTCGACCTTTCCGCCTTCACCCATCGCGCGATCTACAATCGCGAGCGGCACCGCATCGAGATGCACCTGATCAGCAAGAAGAGCCAGACCGTGCGCCTGCTCGGCACCAGCTTTTCGTTCCGCGCCGGCGAGAGCATCCACACCGAGAACAGTTACAAATACAGCATCGAGCGCTTCGCGACGCTGGCGCAAGGCGCGGGTTGGCGGGTGCGCGAGAGCTGGACGGATGCGGCGAAGATGTTCTCGGTGCACGCGCTGGAGGTGGCGGAGTAAGCGCTCCGGCGCCAACGGCGGCGGCTCAATGCTCCTCGGCTTCTTCCGGCGTCGATCCCAGCGAAACCGACTCCCATACCGCAACAACGATCATGATCACCGTCGCGGCGACCGACAGCCATAGCGGCGACAGTTCGGCGGCAAACCACCACAGTGCCGCGAGCGCGATGATGCCAATCCCGTGCGAGAGCTGGAGGAAGCCGCGGATCGCGTGCTTGAACAGGATGGTGCCGACCAGGAACAGCAGCGGCCCGCCGATCGTGCTCACGATGATCCTGACATCTGAATGCCCCACCGGATGCTTCAGCACGAGTTCGTCGGAGACCGCGGTCAGGATGATGCCGGCGACGATCGGCATATGCAGGTAGGTGTAGGCGAGCCGCGCCAAGCGGCCGGATTCGGCGGATCTCGAGATGCGCTCGGCTCCGGCCTCGGCGCCCTTGTGGAAATAGACCCACCACATCGCGATGCTGCCGACCAGCGCGGAGACGAAGGCCGAAATGTTGTCAGCGGTCCAGTCAAGCTCGGCAAACGTCGCACCGTTGACGACAACGGCCTCGCCAAGCGCGATGATGACGAACAGCGAGCAGCGCTCGGCCATGTGGCCGCCTTCGACGGCCCAGGCCTCGACCGACGAGAAGCCCAGCTTGGGGATCCAGAAGCGCACCGCCGGCGAGACATATTCGATCGTCAGCGCCACAATCCAGAACCATAGCCGCGCCTCGTCATGGGCGAGGCCGCCGAGGATCCAGAAGATCGCGGAGACCGAGAGCCACGTCAGGATGCGGATCGCATTGTGCCGGACCGCAGTTCGATGCCGCGGCGTTGCAAACATCCAGAAGGCGGTGCGCCCGACCTGCATCGTTGCGTAAGCGATCGCAAACCACAGGCCCCGCCCCTCGAAGGCGGTCGGGATCGTCGTCGACAGCACGAGGCCGCCCAGCATCATCAGGAAGAGCAGGATCCGGACCGGCGTCAGCTCGGGATCGAGCCAGTTGGTGACCCAGGCGGTGTAGACCCACACCCACCATACCGCGAGAAACAGCACCGCGACGTGCACGGCACCGAGCGGCGTGAAATGGTGCAGCAGTGTGTGCGAGACCTGCGTGATCGCGAAAACGAAGACCAGGTCGAAGAACAGCTCGGCATTGGTGACGCGGCTGTGCTGGTTTGGCAGGATGACGCGAAACATCGCGCCGCGCGGATTGTCCGCAGCCATCGTCATCCCCCCGTCACGATCAGATCAAGCGCCCGGCACCCCGGTTTGCAGCGCCAGCGCATGCAGCACGCCGCCCATTTGGCCGCGGAGGGACTGATAGACGATCTGGTGCTGCTGGACGCGGGACTTGCCGCGGAAGGTCTCCGAGATCACGGTCGCGGCATAGTGATCGCCGTCCCCGGCGAGGTCACGGATGGTCACCTCGGCATCGGGGATCGCCGCCTTGATCATCGCCTCGATATCGTGGGCGTCCATTGGCATTCGGGTCGTGCTCCTGTCTCGGCTGCAATCAGTCTTGTCGTCGAATCGCTGCCGGGGTCCGGTTCTACAAAGCCAACCTTCCGGCGCGGCCAAACTTAGCGTGAACGGCCTTCTACGTCACGCCTTCCGGCACTATATCGGTGATCCGATCTGGATAAAGCCACGACAAAGTGCCGCGCGCGGCAGAGTGATCGAAAAAGGCGTGAAATCATGAAGCTTCCAGGGCCCGACCACCCCATCACCATCACCCCAAATCCCCGGCGCGTCCGCGTCACAGCCGGCGATATCGTGATCGCCGAGACCACCAAAGCGCTGACGCTGAAAGAGGCGAAATATCCGGCGGTGCAATATGTGCCGCGGCAGGACGCCAACATGGCGCTGCTAGAGCGCACCGACCGCGTCACCCACTGCCCCTACAAGGGGGATGCGAGCTATTACAGCGTCAAGGCGGACGGCAAGACACTGGACAACGCGATCTGGACCTATGAGGCCCCCTTTCCCGCGATGACCGAGATTTCGGGCCATCTCGCCTTCTATCCGGACAAGGTGAAGATCGAGGAATTGGGGTAGCTGCTTCCGTCATGGCCGGGCTCGTCCCGGCCATCCACGTTTTTGGGCAATCGCGGATACAGAACAACGTCGATGCCCGGGACCCGGCTCCGCCGAGGCTTCGCCGGGCTATAGGTGTTGGGCCGGCGAAGCTTCAGCGAAGACGGCAAGCCCGGGCATGACGACTGTGTGCGTGGACAGCGCCCCGCTACGCCCTGAATATCGTCAGCCCCAGGATCAGCAGCACCAGGAAGATCGCGACGAACACGTAGAACAGGAAGCGGGCGATGTCGGCGGAGGCGGCCGAGATGCCGGTGAAGCCGAGCACGCCGGCTACGATCGAGACAAGTAAGAAGATCAGTGCCCATTTCAGGATCGTCATCGCCAGCTCCGAAATTGTACCGCCTGCCGCGGTCCTCAGGCCCTTTTGGCGAACGCTAACTTCGTCGCAGGGAACTGGTTCCTGGCGGTCTCAGGGACCCGCGGGCGTCCCAAACGACCCTTGCTGAATCCGGTTCCCGGCGGCAAAGTCCGGGCGGGACCGAAGCGCGACCGGGGCGGCCACGATGACGATGTCACATTCAGCGACGATCGGGGCAGAGGCGCACGCGGCGCCGAGGGCCAAGGCGCGCAATCTGTCGCTCGATCGCGCCCGCACCTTCCTGACGCTGGTGGTGCTGCTGCACCACGCCGTGATTCCCTACACCTATTTCGGGCACACCGATCCGGCGTCCTGGGCCGGTTTCGACGTGGTCGTGCTGGCCACCGACAGCTTCTTCATGGCAATGTTCTTCTTCCTGTCGGGACTGTTCACCTGGCCGGGCATCGCGCGCAAGGCGCCGTCAGTTTTTCTCCGCGACCGCCTGTTGCGGCTCGGGCTGCCGTTCGCGATCGCGGCGTTCACCGTCATCCCGCTCGCCTATTACGCGATCGCGCTGCGGCACGATCCCGGGCTGAGCTTCACGGCGTTCTGGTGGAAGACGATCACGGTTGGCCCGTGGCCGAGCGGCCCGATCTGGTTCGTGTGGGTGCTGCTGGCATTCGACCTGACCGCGAGCCTGCTCTACCGGGTCTCCGCGCGTCTGGTCGACCCGGGCAACCGGGTGTCGCTGCGCGGATTCGACCAGCCGGCCGTATTCTGGCTGCTGCTCGTCGTCGTCACGGCAATCGCCTACGTGCCGGCGCTGCTCTATTTCGGCGGCAGCAAATGGTTCGAGCTCGGGCCGTTCTCGGTGCAGGCGAGCCGCATCCTGCTCTACTTCGCCTATTTCTTTATCGGCGTCAGCGTTGGAGCGGCCAACTTCGATCGCGGCATCCTCAGCGCCGGCGGGCAGTTGCCGAAACAGCGCTGGCTGTGGGTGATCGCCACGCTGATCGCCTACTGCCTGATGTGGGGCATGATCTACATCAAGCGCGAGATCCTCGGTAATCCCGACCCACAACCGCACTGGTATCAGGCGATCTACGGTACGTTCTTCGTGCTGTTCTCAGGCTCGATCCTGCTCGCGATTCTCGCGTTCTTCCTGCACCAGAAGTCGCCGGGCCCGAACCTGCTCGACCGCATGCAGGCGGATGCCTACGGCATCTTCCTGGTGCACTACCCGATCGCGTTGTGGATCCAGTACGCGTTGTTCGACTACAGCCTGCCGGCGATCGTGAAGGCTGCGATCGGCTTCGTGCTTACGGTGATCCTGAGCTGGGGTCTGACGGCGGCCTTACGGAAGATTCCGGGAGCGTCGCACGTGTTGTGAGGCGCGATACCCGTAGCCCGGATGAGCGTAGCGATATCCGGGAAACCTCACGACAAAGACCCGGATATCGCTTCGCTCAACCGGGCTACCGGTTCAGCCCCTCAGGCTGCCTTCCCGCCCATATATTCCGGCAGCCAGCGCTCGAACGAGGTCCGCAGCGCCTCGATCGTTACAGGCGCCTCGCCCGCGATCGCGATCGCGTCGCCGCCGGTGGTGCCGATCCGCACGCAGGGCACCTCGCAGCCGCGCATCTTGGCGAGCACGCGGCCGGCCTCGGTTTCAGGCACGGTGACGAGATAGCGCGCCTGGTCCTCGCCGAACCAATAGGCCTGAGGCACCAAGGAGGTCGGCGCCGCGAGCAGTTTGGCGCCGATGCCGCCCGCCATCGCCATCTCGGCCAGCGCAATCAGCAGGCCCCCGTCGGACAGATCGTGCACGGCGGTCGCGGTGCCCGCATGGATCATGCCGCGCACGCAGTCGCCGTTGCGCTTCTCAGCCGCGAGGTCGACCGGCGGCGGCGCGCCCTCCTCGCGACCGCAGATGTCGCGCAAGTAAACGGACTGGCCGAGCCAGCCATGAGTCTCGCCGATCAGGAGGATCGCCTCGCCTTCGGCCTTGAAGGCGAGCGACGCGGACTTGGTGAAATCATCGAGCAGGCCGACGCCGCCGATCGAGGGCGTCGGCAAGATCGCGCGGCCGTTGGTCTCGTTGTAGAGCGAGACGTTGCCGGACACGACCGGGAAGTCGAGCGTACGGCAGGCTTCCGAGATGCCCTTCAGGCAGCCGACGAACTGGCCCATGATCTCGGGCCGCTCAGGATTGCCGAAATTGAGATTGTCGGTGATCGCAAGCGGCTTGCCGCCAACCGCGGTGATGTTGCGCCAGGCTTCCGCCACCGCCTGCTTGCCGCCTTCAAACGGATCGGCCTCGCAATAGCGCGGCGTCACGTCGACGGTCAGCGCCAAGCCCTTCGGGCCGTCCTGCACGCGCACCACCGCGGCATCGCCGCCGGGACGCTGCATGGTGTTGCCGAGAATGACGTGGTCGTACTGCTCCCAGACCCAGCGCTTGCTGCACATATCGGGCGTGCCGATCAGCTTTTCGAGCGCGGCACCGAGACCCATCGGCGCCGCCACCTCGCGCGCATGCACGACCGGCAGCGCGGCGGAGGGGACATGCGGGCGATCATAGAGCGGCGCCTCGTCGCCGAGCTCCTTGATCGGCAAATCGGCCATGACGTCACCGCCATGCTTGACCACGAAGCGCTTGCTCGGCGTGGTGTAGCCGACCACGGCGAAATCGAGGCCCCACTTCTTGAAGATCGCCTCGGCCTCTTTCTCCTTCTCGGGCTTGAGCACCATGAGCATGCGCTCCTGGCTCTCCGAGAGCATCATCTCGTAGGCGCTCATGCCGATCTCGCGCGTCGGCACCGCGTCGAGATCGAGATCGACGCCGAGGTCGCCCTTGGCGCCCATCTCCACCGCCGAACAGGTCAGGCCCGCCGCGCCCATGTCCTGGATCGCGATGACGCAGCCCTTCTCCATGATCTCGAGACAAGCCTCTAACAGCAGCTTTTCGGCAAAGGGATCGCCGACCTGCACGGTCGGACGCTTCTCTTCGGACTTGTCGTCGAACTCGGCCGAGGCCATCGAGGCGCCGTGGATGCCGTCGCGGCCGGTCTTGGAGCCGAGATAGACGATCGGCATGTTCACGCCGGAGGCGGCGGCATAGAAGATCTTGTCGGTATCGGCGAGGCCGACCGCCATCGCGTTGACGAGAATGTTGCCGTCATAGCGGGTGTGGAAACGGACCTGGCCGCCGACCGTCGGCACGCCGAACGAGTTGCCGTAGCCGCCGACGCCAGCGACGACACCGGAGACGAGATGCCGCGTCCTGGCATGCTCCGGTGCGCCAAAGCTCAGCGCGTTGAGGCAGGCGATCGGCCGCGCGCCCATGGTGAAAACGTCGCGCAAGATGCCACCGACACCGGTGGTCGCGCCCTGGTAAGGCTCGATGTAGCTCGGGTGGTTGTGGCTCTCCATCTTGAAGACCACGGCCTGGCCGTCGCCGATGTCGATCACACCGGCATTCTCGCCCGGGCCCTGGATCACCCAGGGCGCCTTGGTCGGCAAGCCCTTCAGATGGAGGCGCGAGGATTTGTACGAGCAGTGCTCGTTCCACATCGCCGAGAAGATGCCGAGCTCGGTGAAGGTCGGCTCCCGCCCGATCAGCTTGAGAATGCGCTCATACTCGTCGGGCTTGAGCCCGTGGGCGGCAATCAGCTCGGGGGTGATCTTGGGTTCGTTCTTCATGGAATTTGGGCTTTCGACGGCGGTTGGCCGTTCTTAGGAACATCGGACGGCTTGGAAAAGCCCTTTATGGCGCATTTTCCCGCTGTCCCACGTTTTGCGGCCGGGGGTTGCGGGAACAGGAATTGCACAGCGCGGACAGATCGGATTTAAGGACAAAAGACCCGCAATTGAAGGCCCATTTCCTTGCATGAATTGACCAAAGCGCCCCCGCCTCGCCGCCCCGACCTCCACGTCGCGACCGATGGGGAATTCCAGGGCTGGCGAACCTGGATTCGTGACAGTTTTGAGAGCCATATCGGCCCGTTCTGGCACAAGATCGAGGACGACGGCAGCGTCCGCTCGGCGTTCCGGGTCGAGAAAAAGCACCTCAACGGCTCCGGAAACGTCCATGGCGGCTGCTTCATGGCGTTTGCCGACTATTGCCTGTTCGCGATCGCCACCCACGAACTGGATGGGCCGGCGGTGACCACCAATTTCGCCTGCGACTTCCTCGACGCGGCGCGCGAAGGCGAGTTGATCGAATGCGTCGGCGAGGTCTCCCGCGCCGGCGGCTCGCTGATCTTCCTGCGCGGCAAGCTGATATCGGGCGGGCGGCCTCTCTTCACCTTCTCCGGTACGATCAAGCGGGTGAAGCGGAAGCCGGCACCGCAGCCAAACGCATAGCTCGCCGCCTTCCCTTTTGGCGCCCCCTCGCCCAGACTTGTGTCCAGCGCTGTCGCGCCGGGGAGCAACATCAAGGTGCCGCAGAGCACATCGCCGACGGGGCGGGCCACAGTCTCGCAATTGCCGTCCATGCCCGCCACAGGCGCGCGCAACTGGCGCGACTATGCGCTGCTGTTCGCGCTGGCCTGCTGCTGGAGTTCAACCTATCCGCTGGCGAAGCTCGCGCTGGATACGATCCCGCCCGTGACCTTCATCTCGGCGCGCTCGCTGATCGCGGCCGCCTTCCTGTTCGCGATCCTGTGGATGCGCGGCGTCAGGATCCCGACCGACGCCAAGGCGTGGAAGTTGTTCGCCACCCAGCAATTGATCAACTCGACCTTTCCGTTCCTGATCATCACCTGGTCGCAGCAATATGTGCCGGCGTCGAACACGGTGGTGCTGGCCTCGACCACGCCGATCTTCGCCTTCCTGATCACCTCGCTGATCACGCGTCACGAACCGGCAACGCTGTTGAAGCTCTTGGGCGCGCTCCTCGGCCTCGCCGGCACAATCGTCATCGTGGGCCTGGATGCGCTGCGCGGCTTCGGCAGCGAGATCGTGGCCGAGATCGCCATCCTGCTCGCCACCATCTCGTTCGCCTGCGCCACGATCTTCGGCCTGCGGCTGTCCGAATACGATCCGATGGTGGTGGCAGCCGGCTCGCTGCTGTTCGGCGGCCTCGTGCTGCTGCCGCCTTCGCTGATCGTCGACCAGCCCTGGACGCTGCACCCGACGCCGACCGCGATCACAGCCACCATTGTCATGGGCATAGTCTCCAGCGCGTTGGGGCTGATGCTGTTCTACATGTGCCTGGGACGGCTCGGCACGCTGACGACGAACGCGCAAGGCTATTTGCGCATCCCGATCGGCGTCGGCCTCTCCGTGCTGCTGCTCGGCGAGAGCGTGCCCTCGAACCTGGCGCTGGGACTGGTGCTGGTCATGGCGGGCGTCGCCGCGATGACGGTGCCGACGGAGCGGTTGAAGCTGCGGTGACCCGCTGCTTCCGCCGTTCGGCACGAGGCGCTCAATGCGGCTTGCGCAACAATCCGCTCGCCAACGCTTGGAAGGCGTCAACGGCCTTGGTCAGGACGCCTGGCGGATCGTCGGCTGCGGCGACCCACAGCGCTGCGCTCAGCGCAGCCCCGTTCAGCAAGCGTCCCGCCGCTTCGACATCGACGGGCTTCACAATCCCCTGTTCGATCAGCGACCGAATGGTTCGCATGGTAATCTCAAGACAGGCATTCTCGCCGGGCCACTTGGATGGATCACCGAGCACGGCCGGTCCATCCAGAAGCATGACGCGCTGAATTTCAGGATCGAGCGCCATCTCGATATAGGCGGTCCCCTCTGCAAGCAGTCCTTGCCACAAGCTCGGCGCTTGCTCGCGGGCCGTGCGGAGCCGTTCCGCCATTTCGCTGTCGATCTGCACAACGACGGCCCAGAGCAGCCCCTTCTTGTCTTCGAAGTTGTGATACAGCGCGCCCCGCGTCAGTCCGACGGAAGCAGTCAGCTCGTCCATCGACGCGGCTGCATAGCCTTGTGTGGCAAACGCCCTGCGCGCGGCCCGGATGAGCTTGGCCCGACTTTCCGCCATCGCCTCGGCGCGCTTGCCCTTCGCCATGCTTCCCAACTCCATTTGCCGACCCTATTGACATACGGTCCGTATGTGATCCATATTCCACATACGCTACGTATATGAACAGCTCGTGGAAATCCAGTGGCAGGCCCTGCCCACCACAGCTGCGACCGCCATCCATCAATCAAGGATCCAGACATGCCCAAGCGCGACGCAATCTTCCCGGCCGGCCGCCACGCCCTCTATGAAGCGCACCGCTATTCGGCCGCGATCCGGTCCGGCGACCTGCTCTTCGTCTCCGGGCAGGTTGGAAGTCGCGAGGACGGCTCGCCCGAACCGGTGTTTGAGGACCAGGTCCGACGCGCGTTTGCCAATCTGCGTGCCGTTCTCGCAGCGGCCGGATGCACGCTGGACGATGTGGTGGACGTCACCACGTTCCATACCGATCCGGCCACGCAGATCGAGAAGGTGATGGCAATTCGCGCTGCGGAGATCGGGGAGGCACCCTATCCGAACTGGACGGCAGTCGGAGTGAATTGGCTTGCCGGGTTCGACTTCGAGATCAAGGTGATCGCCCGCATTCCTGCTGCGGGGTAAGCGTTCTCGGTGGCGATGATGCCAACCGTCAGGAGCCTCGCGCTATTACTTGGCGTCGTCGGCCAGCATCTTGCGGTACTTCTCGACGTCGCGCGTCACGAGCTTTTGCAGCACCTCGGGCGTGTGCTCGTCGGGATCGGGGGCAACGGTCGAGAGGTCGGCGAACCGTTTCTTCACCGCGTCGGTTTCCACGGCCGTACGCGCGGCGGCATTCAGCTTGGCAATGACCGCCGGCGGAGTGCCCTTGGGCGCGAACAGGCCGTTCCAGCCCTGCGCCTCGAATTCGGGCAGGCCGGCTTCGGCCGACGTCGGCAGATCCGGCAGGGTCGCGAGCCGCACGGTCGAGCCGACCACGAGCCCGCGCGCCAGCTTCTCGTTGATCGACTGCGAGACCGAGGCTGCCGCATCGCAGACGCCGTCGATCTGGCCGCCGATCGCATCGGTGAGCGCGGGGGCGGCGCCGCGATAGCCGACCAGCGTCGCGTCGATCCCGGCGGCTGTGACGAAGCTCTTGCAGATCAGGTAGTTCGAGGACCCGACGCCGGCATGGCCGAGATTGATCTTGCCCGGATTGACCTTGGCGTAGGCGATGAACTCTTTCAGGTCCTTTGCCGGAAAATCCTTGCGCACGGCGATGATGCCGAACGTCTTCGCCACCATGGCGATCGGCACGAAGGAGTCCGGCGTGAACGGCAGCTTTGGATAGATCGTATAGGTCGCAGCGTTGGTGCCGGCATTGCCGATCGCAATGGTGTAGCCGTCAGGCTCGGCGCGGGAGGCGCGCGCCAGTGCGGTCGAGCCGCCGGCGCCGGCGACATTCTCGATCACGATGGTCTGGCCGAGCGCGATGCCCATCTGCTCGGCAACCGTGCGCGCGATCACGTCGGACGTGCCGCCGGCCGCGAACGGCACGATCATGGTGACGGGACGCTTGGGGAAATCCTGTGCGAACGCGGCCGTCGCGAACGCAACGACGGCGACAGCGGCCGGCAGCCGCTTCAGCACGAACGCAATCACGCGGCTTTTTCCAGATGCGCGGTGAGGCCGGCGAACAGGCCGCGACCGTCGGTGCAGCCCATGATGTCTTCGACGTGGTTTTCCGGATGCGGCATCATGCCGAGCACGTTGCCCTTGTCGTTGACGATGCCGGCGATGGATTGCGCGGCGCCGTTGATGTTGCTGATATCGTCGATCGCGCCGTCAGCCGAGCAATAGCGGTAAAGGACGCGACCCTCGCCTTCGAGCCGCTTGATGGTCTCCGCGTCCGCCGCATAATTGCCCTCGCCATGCGCGATGGGCACGCGGATCACCTGCCCGGCATTGTAGCCGCGCGTGAATGGCGTGTCGGAGCGCTCCACGCGCAGATGCACGTCGTGGCAGATGAATTTCAGCCGCGCATTGCGCATCAGGACGCCAGGCAAGAGGCCGGACTCGCAGAGGATCTGAAAACCGTTGCAGACGCCGAGCACGAGGCCGCCCTTGGCCGCATAGTCGCGCACCGCGTCCATCACCGGCGCCCGCGCCGCAATCGCGCCGCAGCGCAGATAATCGCCATAGGAGAACCCGCCGGGCACCACCACGAGGTCGGTGCCATCAGGCAGCGACGTCTCGGCATGCCACACCAGCGCGGGCTCGCTGCCCGAGATCAGCCTCAAGGCACGCGCCATGTCGCGCTCGCGGTTGATTCCGGGAAAGACGAGGATGGCGGCTTTCATGGCAGAGGTTCCGAACGAAGATTGAATGGGGCTGGCACGGCTGCCAAATCGTGAGCAGACATATCCATTTGACGGGGATTTTACCAGTGCTAGCCTCGGCCGCGAGCGTTGTGCACAGGCCATAGCCCGCCATCGGCCGATCGATTCGCCCGGGATTAAAGCCATGAATGTCCCCTCGCTGCCCGCATCCCTCTCCGAGCCGGTGTCCACCGAGGGCGTGATCGCCGCCGGTGCCTATGTCGACGGCCGGCGCGTCGCCAATATTGCCATCAGCGAGGCCTCGAGCTGGCGGGCGAAGCCCGGCCACGTGGTCTGGATCGGGCTGCACGAGCCCGACATGGCGCTGCTCAGCGCGGTGCAGAAGCAGTTCGACCTGCACGAGCTTGCCATCGAGGACGCCAACCACGCCCATCAGAGACCGAAGATCGAGCAATATGGCGAGGCCCTGTTCATCGTGGCGCGAACCGCGCAACTGATCGAGGGCCGGATCGCCTTCGGCGAGACGCACATCTTCGTTGGCGAAGGCTATCTGGTCTCGGTGCGCCACGGCGCGTCGACGTCCTACACGCCGGTGCGCGAACGTTGCGAAAGCTGCCCGCGAGCGCTCGCGCGCGGCGAGGACTACATCCTCTACGCCATCCTCGATTTCATCGTCGACAACTACTCGCCCGTGCTCGAGAGCATTCACGAAGAGGTCGAGAGCATCGAGGATGACGTGCTCTCCAAGGCGATCAGCAAGGCGCAGATCGAGCGGCTCTATATGCTGCGCCGCGACCTCTTGCGGCTCAGGACCGCGATCGGGCCGCTGGTGGAGGTCTGCCGCCGTCTGGAGCACGACGAGCTTGCGATGGTGCGCGCGACGATGCAGCCGCTGTTCCGCGACGTCACCGACCACGTCCGCAACATCCAGGAGCGGATCGATTCCATGCGCGAGGTGCTGGCCTTCGCCTTCGAAGCGAGCCTGCTGGTCGGCCAGGCCCAGGAGACGGCGGTCTCCAAGAAACTTGCCTCCTGGCTCGCGATCATCGCGATCCCGACCGCGCTTGCCGGCATCTACGGCATGAACTTCAAGCACATGCCGGAGCTGGACTGGGAGTACGGCTATTACACGCTGCTCGGCGTGATGCTGACGGCGTGCGGCGCGCTGTATTGGCGTTTTCGTCGGGTCGGATGGCTGTGAGCCATCCCGTTCACCCGATCAGCTCGACCCGGTAGTTCTCGATCACGGTATTCGCCAGCAGCTTGTCGGCGGCATCCTTCAACGCCGCCTCCGCCTTCGCCTTGTCCGTGCCCGCGAGCTCGATGTCGAACACCTTGCCCTGCCGGACGCTGGCGACGCCGTCGACGCCGAGCGACTTCAACGCACCCTCGATCGCCTTGCCCTGCGGATCGAGGATGCCCGTTTTCAACGTCACGGTAACACGTGCCTTCACGTCAGATCCCTCTTAGCTCTTCACCAGCACCGGGCCTGAGCCCGCCGGACGCTCGTTCTCCATGAGGATGCCAAGACGCTTGGCGACTTCGGTATAGGCCTCGAGCAGCCCACCGAGATCCCTGCGGAAACGGTCCTTGTCGAGCTTCTCGTTCGACTTGATGTCCCACAGGCGGCAGCTATCCGGCGAGATCTCGTCGGCGACGATGATCCGCATCATCTCGTTCTCGAACAGCCGGCCGCACTCCATCTTGAAGTCGACGAGGCGGATGCCGATGCCGAGGAAGAGACCAGTGAGGAAGTCGTTGACACGGATGGCAAGTGCCATGATGTCGTCGATCTCCTGCGGTGTCGCCCACCCGAAAGCGGTGATGTGCTCTTCCGACACCATGGGATCGTTGAGCTGGTCGTTCTTGTAGTAGAACTCGATGATCGAGCGGGGCAGCTGCGTGCCCTCCTCGATGCCGAGGCGCTGCGACAGCGAGCCGGCGGCAACGTTCCGCACCACCACTTCCAGCGGCACGATCTCGACTTCGCGGATCAATTGCTCGCGCATATTGAGGCGGCGGATGAAATGGGTCGGCACCCCGATGTCGTTGAGGTGCTGAAACAGGTACTCCGAGATCCGGTTGTTGAGGACACCCTTGCCCTCGATCACCTGATGCTTTTTCGCATTGAACGCGGTGGCGTCATCCTTGAAGTGCTGGATCAGGGTACCGGGCTCCGGGCCTTCGTAAAGAACCTTTGCCTTGCCTTCATAAATGCGACGCCGACGGCTCATGGGGATGTACCGTGTTTTGTTGAAATCCATGTATTTGGTGTGCTCCGGTTGACGAGACTACGACCCACAGCGGAGCTGCCGTGAACGGCCCGGAACCCCTAGAAAACAGAACGGGAACCCAGCCTGAGGCAACCTATCCGATTGGCTGTCCCAGCACAATCGATCCGGCCGTCCGGCATCAAACTTATACCGCCTTGCCTGCGGCTTAACGGCTCGTTGTTTTGCCGATTCCTGCCCCCTATCTAGGCATGCACCGGGGCTCTCGCAACGAGGGCCAGCCGGGTCCAGTCAGCAGGGAATTGGAAAAGGCATGAGCACGTTGGACAAGCGCGAGGAAGGCTTCGAGAAGAAGTTTGCCCTCGACGAGGAGCAGAAATTCAAGGCGGAAGCCCGCCGCAACCGGCTGCTCGGGCTGTGGGCGGCCGAAAAGCTCGGCATCACGGGTGATGCCGCCACGGCCTATGCCAAGGAGGTGGTCGCGGCCGATTTCGAGGAAGCCGGTGACGCCGACGTCCTGCGCAAGGTCATGGCCGATTTCGCCGCCAAGAACGTGGCCGTCACCGAACAGGCGATTCGCGCCAAGATGAACGAGCTGATCGCGGTGGCGGCGGCCGAGGTGAAGGCCGGGAAATAAGGCGAAGCATCTTTCCGGGGCCACGTCTGCGACGCGCCCCCGGAATGCCAACCAGCTATCCCTCCTTGAACCCATATTCCGGCACGTTGCCGCTGGCGCCGTAATATTTGTACGGCAAGAATTTGCCGCTCATCGTGAACTTGACGCGGTCGCCCTTCGGATTCGCCACGCGCTCGATCGCCATGTCGAAGTCGATCGCCGACATGATGCCGTCGCCGAACTCCTCCTCGATCAGCGCCTTCCAGGCCGGGCCGTTGACCATCACCATCTCGTAGAAGCGGTAGATCAGCGGGTCGGTCGGCGGCATCGGCGTGCCGGTGCCGCGCATCGGCACCTCGTTCAGCATGGCGGTCTCCGCCTTCGACAGGCCGAACAGTTCGCCGGCGTTGGCCGCCTGCGGCTTCGTCAGTTTCATCTGGCCGAGGATCGCGCCTGTTATCAGCACCTCGGAATAGCCGCCGATCTTCTCGCAGATATATTTCCAGCTCCAGCCCTTCTCGCGCTTGATGTCGAGCAGCTTCTCGGTGAGGTCTTCGCGTTTCATGTCAGGGTCTCCTTGGCTAAGACTATGTCGCGCCGGCTCATTTCCTCGAGGCAGCGGATAGACGCGACGCTTTTTTGTGCCACTTTGGCAGGCACGAAACGTGCCAATGACCGGGGCTACGGATTTACGTGCCTCGCCTCATCGCCTCGGCAATGCTTCCGTAAATCCCCTGATCGCATCGAGCACCGGCTGCTGATCGCCCGCGAAGAACCAGTGATCGTTGCCGTCGAGCTCGACGAATTGCGCACCTTTGATCCGGCTCGCCACATCGCGGCCGGCCGCGATCCGTACGGCCTTGTCGTCCCGACGATGCAACACCAATGTCGGCATGGCAATTTGCGGCAAAAGCTGCCGCACGTCGGCGTCGCGAAACGCCTCGAGCACGGCCGAGATGCCGCCGGGACTGGAGGCCGCGCGCAATAGCCCCGCCCACCATGCGCGGGCCTGGGGATCGCCGGCAAGGCTGGGTGCGAAGGTCTCAATCCCCACCGGACCTCCCCATTGCGCGATGAGGTGCTTGCTCCAGGCGTCGTACTGGCTGGCGCGCAA
This sequence comes from Bradyrhizobium sp. BWC-3-1, assembly GCF_032917965.1. Lineage (NCBI taxonomy): Bacteria > Pseudomonadati > Pseudomonadota > Alphaproteobacteria > Hyphomicrobiales > Nitrobacteraceae > Bradyrhizobium > Bradyrhizobium sp. BWC-3-1. Next base: position 3,295,222 of record NZ_CP136625.1, on the reverse strand, counting down.
CGCGTGCGGATAGTCCTGCGACCAGCAGCCCTTGGCCAATGCACCGAACAGGATGAGTCCAGCCACGAGACGCGGCTCGTCGACGGCGAATTTGATGCAGGCCGGCCCGCACTCGGATGCGCCGAACAGCACGACGCGGCGCGCATCCGCGGCGCGCAGCACGGTGCCGATATCCTCCGCGGTGACGTCGATATCAGGCGCCGACCCAACCCGGTCGGACAACCCGATCCCGCGACGATCGAACACGATCAGACGCCCCAGCTTCGTCAGTGAGGCCAGAAAGGTTCGGCTCGCCGGATGCTCCCAGGCGCGTTCCACATGCGATACGAAGCCGGGCATGACCAGGATGTCGAGCGGACCGCTGCCATAGGTCTGATACGCCAGATGCACACCGGCGCCCTTGACGTAGCGCGTCGCTGGTACAGAGTGTGCCGCCGCAGGACTCATCAACGCCGCGGTCTCGGCTTCCGGCGTAACACCAAGCTCGTCACGCAGCCGCCGCGTCAGTGCCGCATGGTGCCGCTCTGCCGCGCTGCGGTCGCCCGCCAGCAGCAGGCTGCGGATCAGATGCCGGCCATAGACCTCGCTCAAACGATCGAGCTCGGCCAGACGGGTCGCATGCGCGGTCGCGGCGAAGTAGTCTCCGGCAGCGGTCTTGTCCTGCACCAGACGCTCCAGCGCGTGCATCAGCCGTCCCCGCAGCGCCTCGCGGCGGAAGAACGCCCAATCGTCGAATTCCGGACAGTCCTCCGGGGAGAAGCCTGCGAGGAAATCTCCGCGATAAATCTGGCAGGCTTCGTCAAAGTCACCGCGATCGCAGGCGCTCTCGAAAAGATGTGCATCGACCTGCAGCGCGACTGCCGGAGACCATCGCAGACTGGTGCGGTCGGTCTCGAACACCTGCTGACCGAGCGTCAGCTCGATTCGGTGAAGCAGCCGCCGCAACCGCGCAAGGCCGGTCTCGCGGTCAGTTTCAGGCCACAGCAGCGTCGCCACGATTTCGCGGGCCACAGCGCCCTTGGCCTCCGCGAGATAGACCAGCAGCGCGAGGCCCTTGCGCAAGGCCAACTTGATCGGGCGGCCGTCGGCGTGGACCTCAGGGAACCCGAATGTCCCCAGCGAGAAAGCCGTCATGAAAGTCCTCCCTCCCCTTGCGGCGCCCCCGGGGGACGCACAGGGGACGGTCCGGCAATAGCAGTCGGGGCAGATCGAGCCTGCTCGCGGGCGAGCAATTCAGGCTCCTGAATGCGGCACGGCTGCATTAGGCACAATAGGAAAAAACATGATCTCGCGCCTCCTGATCCTGCTCTACGCCATCGTGAGCTACGTCATCTTCACGGTCTCATTTCTCTATGCGCTCGGTTTCGTCGGCAATTATGTCGTGCCCAAATCGATAGATATGTCGATCGATAAGTCGATCGATGTCGGCAGCCCGACGGACCTGAGCGTGGCCGTCGTCGTCAACCTGCTGCTGATGAGCCTGTTTGCGATCCAGCACAGCGTGATGGCGCGGCCGGCCTTCAAACGATGGTCGGCCAAATTCCTCCCCGCGGCCTGCCAGCGCAGCACCTATGTGCTGCTTTCCAGCCTGATCCTGCTGTTGCTGTTCTGGCAGTGGCGTCCGATCCCGACGCCGGTCTGGCAAACGAGCGGAATAGCGGCCTGGTTGCTGATCGGCGTGCATTGGCTCGGCTGGCTGATCGCGTTCGCCTCCACCCACATGATCGATCATTTCGATCTGTTCGGCCTCCGCCAGGCCTTCGTCGCGTTCCGCGGGAGCGAGATACCAGGTCAATCGTTCAGAACACCGCTGCTCTACAAGATCGTGCGGCACCCAATCATGCTGGGTTTCCTGCTCGCGTTCTGGGCTACGCCCGAGATGACCGCCGGCCATCTGCTGTTCGCGCTCGCGAACACGGCCTACATCCTGATCGCCCTGCAGTTCGAGGAGCGCGATCTGATCGCCGAGTTCGGCATGACCTATCAGCAATATCGCCACCGCGTTCCGATGCTGGTGCCGCGTCTCTTCACGCGCCGCCCGGCGGACGAGCGCCAGCCCCCTCGCTCCGCTGGTGCACCCCGATGAGCGCAGTGCCATGCCGCGCATTTGCGGTCGAGCGGGGGCCCGTTCAGGTGGCAGCAAACGCCGCCGTGTTCGCTGATACCCTCGATGGGCTCGACGCCAGCCTATTTCTCGTCGACACAGACGGACGTCTGATTCACGCCAATACCGCCGGGCAGGCCATGCTCGATGCGAGCGACGTCCTCCTCGAGCTCCGTGGGGTTCTGATGGCCTGCGATAGCACGGTCAGCCAGACGTTGCGGCAAGTCTTCGCGGCAGCGGGACGCGGCGACCAGGCGCATGGCATCAACGGACTCGCGATCTCGATGATCGGGCTGGACGGAGAACGCCACGTCGCCCATGTCCTGTCGCTCACATCGGGCATGCGCCGCAATGCGTCTGCCGCCTGCAGCGCGGTTGCCGCACTGTTCGTCCGCAAGGCGGCGCTGACAATATTGCCTCGTTCGGAAGCTCTCCGTAACGCGTTCAAACTGACGCCAGCCGAACTGCGTGTGATGCTCGCGATCGTCGAACTCGGCGGCGTTCCCGAAGTGGCGGCGGCACTCGGCGTCGCCAATACGACGATCAAGACGCATGTCCGGCGCCTGTTTGAAAAGACCGGTGCAGCGCGACAGGCAGATTTCGTCAAGCTTGTCGCGGGATATGCGACGCCGTTACGCAAACCTGCCGAATGCAGACAATCCGTTGGAGCGACACGATGAGAGCAATTCTATGCAGCTCATTCACCGGACCCGGCGATTTGCGCCTTAGTGAAATCGACGAGCCGAAGCCGTCCGGCGACGAGATTCTGATCGCCGTCCATGCGGCCTCGGTCAGTTTCATGGACCAATTGGTGGTCTCGGGTCTCTATCAGATGCGGCCGCCGACGCCCTTCGTGCCCGGCACGGAAGCATCCGGTGTCGTCGTCGCGGTCGGCGACAAAGTCACGGGATTCGCGCCTGGCGACCGCGTGGCGTGCAGCGCCTGGACCGGCGGCTACGCCGAACGGATGATAGCGAAGGAATCGAAAACCGTGCGACTGCCGGATGGCGTCGCATTCGAAGCCGCGGCGACGGTGCTGCACAATTACGGCACGGCCTATTATGCGCTGGTCGAGCGGGCCCGGGCGCAGCGCGACGAAACGCTGTTCGTCACCGGTGCGGCCGGCGGAGTTGGCCTTGCCGCGGTCGACCTTGGCCGCCACCTGGGCCTGCGCGTCGTCGCCGGTATCGGCTCCGATGACAAGGCGAACCTGGTGCGCGCCTACGGTGCCAGCGAGGTCATCAACTATCGCACAGAGAATCTGCGCGACCGGATCAAGGCGATCACCGGTGGCGAAGGGATCGACATCGGCTTCGACAATGTCGGCGGCGCGATATTCGAGCAGTTGGCCCGGTCGATGAAATGGGGCGGACGGCTGATGCCGATCGGCTTCACCAGCGGCGAAATTCCACAGCTCCCGATGAACCTTCCGCTGCTGAAGAACTATTCCATCCTCGGCGTCTTCGTCGGCGCCTGGGCGGAGAAATTCTCAGCTGATGCCGCGCGTATGAACGCCACGCTGATGCAATTGCTGGCCGAGGGAAAAATCCGTCCGCACATCGATCGCGTCCTTCGTTTGGAGGAGGCCGGAGAAGCCATGCGCGCCGTGGCCAACCGAACGGTTCAGGGGCGAATTGTCCTCAAGATCAGGTAAGGTGAGCCGGAAAGAGAGAACAAAACCGATGACACAGATCATCATCGACAAACGCTTTTGCGGTCCTCCGAACTCCGGCAACGGCGGCTATGTCTGCGGCCGGCTCGCCCGCCATATTCCCGGCGCCGCGGAGATAACGCTGCGCGCGCCGCCGCCGCTGGACACTCCGCTCGATGCGGTCGCAACCGACGACGGCACATGGGAGCTTCGCGACGGCAACAAGATCGTCGCGACCGGGCAGCCGGCAAGCGTGGAGCTTTCGCGACTGGAGACAGCCAGCTTCGAGGACGCCTGCGCCGCCGAATTGCTGACGCCGGTCAAGCCGCACGAGCATCCATTGCCGACATGTTTCGTGTGCGGTCCGGCAAGGGCGAAAGGCGACGGCTTGCGCATTTTTGCCGGCTCGCTCCGTGGTCACAACGCCGTTCTCGCGGCGAGCTGGACGCCGGATCAGAATCTCGCCGCCGACGACGGCCTCGTCGCGCCGGAATTCCTCTGGTCGGCGCTCGACTGCCCCACCGGTTTTGCCTGCAATTGCGATCCACAGAACGGCGGCTTCGACAAGGCACCGCTGCTGCTGGGGCGAATGTCAGCACGGATCGAAGCCCGCCCGCGCCCGGGAGAACGCTGCATCATCACGGCCTGGCCCATCGGCCGCGACGGCCGCAAACGCGCGGCCGAAGCTGCGCTTCACGATGAAGCCGGGAGATTGCTGGCGGTGGCGCGAGCGACATGGATTGCGGTCCAGCGCGAAGTGCAGCTCGGACGTCCTTCGTAAGGTGGCCGAAGGCGCGCAGCGCCATGCCCAGCACTTCCGTCTCGGTACGTGAGATGGTGGCACGCTTCGCTTTGCCCGCCTTAGGAAGCCTGATCGAGGTCAGCGGCTCGCTCGCAGCGAAAGGAGCTCAACGTCGGCCGCCTGCTTCTCGATGAAGGTCTTCGGGCAATCGGCCGCCGCCTGATCCAACAGCCTAAGCGCCTCTTCCTTGGAGCCGCCCTGCAGTGCGCGCTCGGCAATATAGAAATTCGCCTCGCAGAACTGCCACTTTCTCTTCATCGGGTCGGCGTCGTCCGCCGCGCTGAGCACTTGCTCCGGCGTCATCTTGCCGAGAAAGAGATTGACGATCGGCGCGGGCCATTTCGTCGCGTCCAGCTGCTTCGCAGCCTCGCTCAGCCGGCTCTGTTGGTCGCTGCGCTTTGCAACGATTTCGCCCCATAAAACCGGATAGGCATCCTTTGGATTGAGCTGGATTGACTGATCGAGGTCAGCCAACGATTTTGCAAAAGAAGCGCTCTGCCAATAGACCCTTGCACGATGAAAGTAGGCGCGCGCATCCCTGGCATCGAGTCGTACAAGTTGATCGTAGTCCGCAAGCGAGCGGTCGAAGTCTCCTTTGGCCCTGTACGCGTTGCCGCGAGACGATATTGCATCCTTGTCCTTGGGATTGAGGCGAATCGCCTCATCGTAATCTGCGATAGCGCGGTCAAGATTGCCTTTCGCGTAGTAGGCTACCCCGCGAGCGCGGAGCACAGGGCCGTCCCCTGAAGCGAGTGCAATTGATTCACCCGCGACGGACGTGGAAATGGGGTCACCGTCCTGACCTTGAATCCGCGTCTGCCGACCACCCGAGATCCCTTGATCCTGATGTAGCAGCCGGATCACCTGGTCGTAATCGGCGATGGCGCGATCATAGTCGCCCTTTTGAGCATAGACGACACCGCGGCAGCCGTAGGCAGTCCGGCTTTGTGGATTCAGCTCGATGACCCGGTCGTAGTCGGCGATAGCGCGGTCGAGTTCGCCCAGCTGAGAGAAGGACTCGGCTCGGAAGTTAGTAGAAATTCTCCTTCGTTGGCCTGATCGGCGTGGTTTGATCGAGTTCGGCCAATGCACGTTCTCTATTGCCTTTGGCGAAGTAAACCCGACCCCGGCACAGTTGGCCGCCGCCGGTTTGGGGGCTGATCTCGACCGCTCGATCACAGTCGGCCATGGCCCGATCCGGATCCCCTTTGCGAATGTAAGCAAGGCCTCGCTCGACATACGCTATGACATTGTCCGGATGGATCAGGAGAGCCTGATCATAGTCGGCGATGGCGCGGACGAAGTCTCGTCTCGCCGAATAGACGTGAGCACGTCCGATATATGCGTAGGTACTCTTCGGATCGAGCTCGATTGCCTTGGCGTAATCTGACAGCGCGGCCTCGGGCTGTCGCTTTTGAATAAACGCAGACGCCCTCGCGATACGGGCGTTCAGATTGCCCGGATCGCGCTCGATGATCTGATTGTAGTCCGCGATCGCAAAGTCGATCTCGCCCTTCTGGCGGTAGAACATGGCGCGGCGGAAATGCGCCATGATCACAGCTGGCTGCATACCGGTCGCTGCCTCGATCATGGCGGTGCAGCCCGCAATGCGGTCATCGACACTGAAATTGCCGGCCGCGTTGCACTTGGCGCTCAAGGCCATTTCCGCACGAGCGCCCGATATTTCGAGCAAGGTCGCCAATGCCAACGCGCTTACGCCTGCTGCCGCACAAACGAGCGCGCGGCCTGTCATTCCGAACATGCAGTCCCCAACTCAATTCCCGGGGACGACATTAGCAACCGGTCATGCTCTTGCACAGCCCTCGGTTGCGGCGCTCGCAAACCGGCGGCGTGCCCAAAGTTATGTTGTTTCCGCCATCAGCCCCTGCAACCGTACTAGCTCCGCCTCGAGATCCCGCTCCACGTCCGCAGCCCGCATCTCGATCACGCGATAATCGCGCGCCTCGAGCCACGCCCGCCGCGACGCGCGATCCGCGACGATCGTCTCATTCTCGCCCGTGTTCACCAGTTCGATCGCGATCCGGTGCGGGAACGAGACGAAGTCCGGGATATGCCGCCCCACAGGAGTCTGGCGCTTGAACTGGCCTGCGAAGCGGCGGTCGCGTGTGAGGGCCTGCCAAAGCAGCCGCTCGGCATCGGTTGGGTTGCGGCGGAGCAGACGGGCGAGGCCGCGCACGGTGGAGCCGCTGTCGGGGACGCCGCCGCCCTGACCGTGCTCGGCCAAAAGCGCACGCAGCCGCGTTGCCTGCTCGCCGTCGAGCACGCCGCCTTTGGCCGGGCCCTTGCGCCCTTCCGCGATCGCCATCACCACCCCATGGAGGGTGTGCATGTCCTGTTTGGTCGGCTCCATCCGGGTGAAGATGTTGCGCAGGTTCACCAGCATGGTGTCGCGCTTCTCGGCCGGGCGCAGAAATTCGACCCGGTCGAGTTCGCGGATCAAATTGTCGAAGAAGGCCTGCATCTGGTGCTGCGAGGCGCGCTCAGAGCGCTCCGGCATGGCATGCGGCAGCTCGCCGGAGGTCGCCCGCTTGAACCATTCGTAGCCGACCAGCAGCACCGCTTGGGCGAGGTTGAGCGAGGCAAAGCCCGGATTGACCGGGAAGGTAATGATGCGGTTGGCGAGCCCGACCTCCTCATTGGTCAGGCCCCAGCGCTCCCGGCCGAACAGGATACCGGCCTTGCCGCCGGCCGCGACGTGCCCGGAAATCTCGCTAGCTGCGGCTTCCGGCCCCACCACCGGCTTGGCCTGGTCATGGGGGCGCGCGGTGGTGGCGAACAGCAGGTCCAGGTCGGCGACGGCCTCACCGACCGTGTCGAACAATTCGACCCTATCCAGAATATGGTCGGCGCCGGCGGCGGCGCGCTGGGCGGAGACGTTCGGCCAGCCGTCGCGAGGGTTGACGATGCGCAAGGCGCCAAGCGCAAAATTGCCCATGGCGCGCGCGGCCATGCCGATGTTTTCGCCCAGTTGCGGCTCGACCAGGATCACGATGGGACCGTCGAGGGAAAGGCCCGCTTTGCTCTTGTCAGTCCCGGACATCTCGCTTCGCTTTCACACTGGTTCTCAAGGTCTTGGGCAGGCGCTCTTCATGAACTGATTCAAGGCCGGTCCCGACCTGGTCTTGACTTCGGTCTTGGGCCGGCTGCCCGTTCGCCTGTCGTTTGCCTGTCCTGACAAAATTCTCAAGGGAAATAACGGGTTGGATTCGACTTTTGAATCTCGCCTGAAACCTCAGCCCGGTCCCCGCGGCAGGGCTGCTCCCGCCCCCCATCTGCGGAGGCTGGATGAGCTAAAAGTGCATAATCCCTTGGCTTTCGCCGGCCGCGTCCCGGTGCTAAGAGGCGGCGGATATTCCCGTGGCGCGCCACAAGCGCCGTTCCCAAGAGGCTTCCCCGATCATGGCAAAAATCAAGGTGTCCAACCCCGTCGTCGAACTCGATGGCGACGAGATGACCCGGATCATCTGGCAGTACATCAAGGACAAGCTGATCAACCCGTTCCTGGATGTCGAGCTGCAATATTTCGACCTGGGAATGGAGTACCGCGACCACACCAACGATCAGGTCACGATCGACGCCGCCGAGGCGATCAAGAAGGTCGGCGTGGGCGTCAAGTGCGCCACCATCACCCCGGACGAAGCGCGGGTGAAGGAGTTCAATCTCAAGCAGATGTGGAAGTCGCCGAACGGCACCATCCGCAACATCCTCGGCGGCGTGATCTTCCGCGAGCCGATCATCTGCAAGAACGTGCCGCGCCTGGTTCCTGGCTGGACCAAGCCGATCATCATCGGCCGCCACGCCTATGGCGACCAGTATCGCGCCACCGACATCAAGTTCCCGGGCAAGGGTACGCTGACGATGAAGTTCGTCGGCGAGGACGGCACCGTCATCGAGAAGGAAGTGTTCAAGACCCCGGGCGCCGGCGTCGCGATGCAGATGTACAACCTCGACGATTCCATCATCGACTTCGCCCGCGCATCGTTGAATTACGGCCTGCTGCGTAACTACCCGGTCTATCTCTCGACCAAGAACACGATCATGAAGGTCTATGACGGTCGGTTCAAGGACATCTTCCAGGACATCTACGAGCGCGAGTTCAAGAAGGAATTCGACGCCAAGGGCCTGACCTACGAGCACCGCCTGATCGACGACATGGTCGCCTCCGCGCTGAAATGGTCCGGCGGTTATGTCTGGGCCTGCAAGAACTACGACGGCGACGTGCAGTCCGACACGGTGGCGCAGGGCTACGGCTCGCTCGGCCTGATGACCTCGGTTCTCCTCACCCCCGACGGCAAGACGGTGGAAGCCGAAGCCGCCCACGGCACGGTGACCCGCCACTATCGCGAGCACCAGAAGGGCAAGGAGACCTCGACCAACTCGATCGCGTCGATCTTCGCCTGGACCCGCGGCCTGTCGCACCGCGCCAAGCTCGACAACAATGCCGAGCTCGCCAAGTTCGCCAACACCCTGGAGAAGGTCTGCGTCGACACCGTCGAGGAAGGCTACATGACCAAGGACCTCGCGCTCCTGGTTGGCGCCGACCAGCGCTGGCTCTCGACAACCGGCTTCCTCGACAAGGTCGCCGAGAACCTCGGCAAGGCGCTGGCGGCGTAAGCCGTCCGCATTTCGCCCGACTGGGACGGACATCATCACGGGCCGCGTCGCAAACGCGGCCCGTTCGCTTATTTGGACCTTTGGGCGGAGATGCGACCATGTCGATCAAGCTTGCCGTCCCCTGCCTGTTGCTGCTCGCTGGACCGGCTGTGGCCGCCGACCCGCTTCCCGACGCCATCGCCGCGCCCGGCGAGAGCATCGTGCTCAGCGTCCACGCCGAGGGCGCGCAGGTCTATGAGTGCGAAGCCGGCAGCGACGGGAAGCTCGCCTGGGCTTTTCGCGAACCCATCGCGACGCTGCTGTCCGAGGGCAAGACGATCGGCCGTCACTATGCCGGACCGAACTGGGAGCATGCCGACGGCAGCGCCGTAGCCGCCAAGGCCGCCGGCAATGCGCCGGGTACCACCGCCGCCGACATTCCCTGGCTGAAGCTGGAAGTGACCGCCCACCGCGGCAGCGGCGTCCTCACGCCCGTTACCACGGTTCAGCGTATCAACACCCATGGCGGCAAGCTCGACGGCGCGTGCGACAAGGCCGGCGACTTCAAGAGCGCGCCCTATTCAGCCGACTACGTCTTCCTGAAGAAGGGCTGAGCGCTTAGCGGTCGGTGCCGTCGCGCTCCGCCTGCGCCAGCTCCGCCACCGCAAGGTCACCGCTGCCCTCCAGTCGCGCCTTTGCGGTCTTGTGGACGTGCGCGGCCAGCGTCGGCATGCGTTCGATCAGGGCGTGAAAGTCCTGGGCGTCGAGCACCAGCAGCCGGGTCTTGCGTGTCGCCGTCACCGTGCCGCTGCGTTTTGTCTTATGCAGCAGCGCGATCTCGCCGAAGAACGTGCCATCCGCGAGCCGCACCTGCTGGTTCGGCAGCGCGATCTCGACCTCGCCGGCGGTGATGAAATACATCGACGAAGCCGCATCGCCCCGCCGCACCAGGATCTCGCCCTGCTCGATCGTGCGCGCCCGCAGCAGCCGCATGATGTCGGCGATCTCGGATGCGCTGAGATGCGAGAACAGCGGCACCCGCGCCAGCATACCCCAGGTGACCACGAAGTCGCGCCGCTTCACCTCTTCCGCAAACGCCGTCGAGATGATCGCGACCGGCAGCGCGATCATGGCAAAGCCGCTGATGATGGTGAAGACGGAGATGAACTTTCCGAGCGCCGTCACCGGCACGACGTCGCCGTAACCGACGGTGCCAAGCGTCACGATCGCCCACCACATCGCCTGCGGAATGGTTCCGAGCTTGTCCGGCTGCACGTCGCGCTCGATGGCATAGAGCAGCGAGGCAAACGTCAGAACCGCGCCGATCAGGATGACGATGCAGCCGATCAGCGCCCGCCGCTCCGCGTGCACGGCCGCGAGCAGCGACCGCATCGCCGGCGAGTAGCGCACCAGCTTGAAGAACGGCAGCACGCCGAGCGCTGCCAGCGTCGCATGCCGGCCCGTGGCTAGCACGATCGCGGCCGGCAGAAACGCGAGCAGATCGATGATGCCGAGTGCGGAGAAGACATAGCTGAGCCGGTCGGACAGCGCGGACGCTGCGCGCTGGGTATGGCCCGCCACGGTCCACAGCCGCGCCGCATATTCCAGCGCGAACACGATCACGGACAGGATGGTGATCGCCGAAAACAGCGCGCCGAATTGCGCGTCCAGCTCCGGCACCGAGGCAAGGATCATCGCGGCGACATCGAGCACGATGACGCCGATGATCAGCTGGATGAAGCGCGACCCGACCGAGTAGGCCAGCGGATCATGCTCCAGCAATTCGTAGAGGCGATCCCTCAGATTGGGATCGCGAAGCCCAATTCCTCGCGGAACGGGGCGCACCTGCCTACGCGCCGGCCGATTTTTGTTCAGCCATGGCTTTTTCGATCGCCGTGAGCGCCGCGGCCGCATTGGCGCCATCAGGGCCGCCGGCCTGCGCCATGTCGGGCCGCCCGCCGCCGCCCTTGCCGCCGAGCGCTTCGGAGGCGACCTTCACCAGATTGACTGCATTGAAACGCGAAGTGAGGTCCGCGGTGACGCCGACCACGACGCCGGCCTTGCCATCCTCGGTGACGCCGACGATAGCGACGACGCCGGAGCCGATCTGCTTCTTGCCGTCGTCGGCAAGGCTCTTGAGATCCTTCATCTCGATGCCCTCGACCGCGCGCGCCATCAGCTTGACGTCGCCGACTTCGCGCACACCTGAGGCCGCGCCGTTGCTCGAAGCTGCACCGCCGCCCATCGCCAGCTTCTTGCGGGCGTCGGAGAGTTCGCGCTCGAGCTTCTTGCGCTCCTCCATCAGAGCGGCAATGCGCGCCGGGACGTCGTCGATCGAGGTGCGCAGCTCGTGGGCCGCGGTCTTCGCCAGCGCCATGGTGTCGTTGGCGTGTTTTCGCGCGTAGTTGCCGGTTAAAGCCTCGATGCGGCGCACGCCGGAGGCGACCGCGCTCTCGCCCGTCAGCGTGATCAGCCCGATGTCGCCGGTCCGCCTGACATGCGTGCCGCCGCAAAGTTCGACCGACCAGCCGAGTGCGTTGGCGCCGCGCTCGCGCGCGGTCCGGCCCATCGAGACGACGCGAACCTCGTCGCCATATTTCTCGCCGAACAGGGCGCGTGCGCCGGCCTCACGGGCCTCGTCCACGCCCATGACGCGGGTCGAGACTTCGTCATTCTCCAGCACCACCTCGTTGGCGATGTCCTCGACGCGCGCGAGCTCTTCCGCCGTGATCGGCTTCGGATGCACGAAGTCGAAACGCAGCCGATCCGGCGCGACCATCGAGCCGCGCTGGGCGATGTGGTCGCCGAGCACCTGGCGCAGCGCCTCGTGGATGAGATGGGTCGCCGAATGATGCGCGCGGATCGAAAAACGCCTGCCGTGATCCACTTCGAGCTGCAGCGCGGTGCCGAGCTTCAGCTCGCCGCTCTCCAATGTGCCGACGTGAACGAAGAAATCACCGAGCTTCTTCTGGGTGTCGGTGACGCGGAACTTGATGCCGCCCTCGCCGGTCAATACGCCGGTGTCGCCGACCTGGCCGCCGGACTCCGCGTAGAACGGCGTCTGGTTCAGCACGATCGCGCCCGTCTCGCCGGCCTTGAGGCTCGTGGCTTCCTTGCCGTCCTTGACCAGCGCAGTCACCACGCCTTCAGCGCTCTCGGTCTCGTAGCCCAGGAATTCGGTTGCGCCCAGCTTCTCACGCAGCGGGAACCAGATCGCCTCGGAAGCCGCTTCGCCCGACCCCTTCCAGGACTCGCGCGCCTTGGCCTTCTGACGCTCCATCGCGTCGGTGAAGGAAGCCTGGTCGACGCTGATGCCGCGCGACTTCAGCGCGTCCTGCGTCAAATCGAGCGGGAAGCCGTAAGTGTCGTACAGCGTGAAGGCGACGTCGCCGTCGAACATGTCGCCCTTCTTCAAGGACGCGCTCTTCTCGTCGAGAATGGCGAGGCCGCGCGTCAGCGTCTTGCGGAAGCGGGTTTCTTCCAGCCGCAGCGTTTCCTCGATCAAATTTTCCGCGCGCATCAGATCCGGATAGGCCTGGCCCATCTCGCGCACCAGCGCCCAGACCAGGCGATGCATCAGCGGTTCTTGCGCACCGAGCAGCTGCGCATGGCGCATCGCGCGGCGCATGATCCGGCGCAGCACATAGCCGCGGCCCTCGTTCGAGGGCAGCACGCCGTCGGCGACGAGGAAGGCCGACGAACGCAGATGGTCGGCGATGACGCGGAACGAGGCCACGGTCTTCTCGTCCGGTCCGCTTCCCAGAGCCGACGCGGTCGCGTCGATCAAATGACGGAACAGGTCGGTCTCGAACACGCTGTCGACGCCCTGCATGATGCAGGCCATGCGCTCCAGCCCCATGCCGGTGTCGATCGAGGGACGGGGCAGCGCCACGCGCTCCTCCTTCGTCACCTGCTCGTACTGCATGAAGACGAGATTCCAGAATTCGAGGAAGCGATCGCCATCCTCCTCAGGCGAGCCCGGAGGCCCGCCCCAGATGTGCTCGCCGCGATCGATGAAGATCTCCGAGCACGGCCCGCACGGCCCGGTGTCGCCCATCGCCCAGAAATTGTCCGAGGTCGGGATGCGGATGATGCGGTCCTCGGAGAAGCCCGCGATCTTCTTCCACAGCCCGGCCGCCTCGTCGTCGGTGTGGTAGACCGTGACGAGCAGCTTGTCTTTCTTGAGCCCGAACTCCTTCGTGATCAGCGTCCAGGCCAGCTCGATCGCGCGCTCCTTGAAATAGTCGCCGAAGGAGAAGTTCCCGAGCATCTCGAAGAAGGTGAGATGGCGCGCGGTGTAGCCGACATTGTCGAGGTCATTGTGCTTGCCGCCGGCGCGCACGCATTTCTGCGAGGTGGTGGCGCGCTGATAGGGCCGCTTCTCGACGCCGGTGAAGACGTTCTTGAACTGCACCATGCCGGCATTGGTGAACATCAACGTCGGATCGTTGCGCGGCACCAATGGCGAGGACGACACGATCTCGTGGCCGTTCTCGGCAAAGAAATTCAGAAAGGTCGACCTGATCTCGTTGACGCCGCTCATGTTCATCCAATCGGGTGTGCTTGCACCCGCCTTCCAGCCACCCAAACCGCAAGTTTGGGCTGATATCTGCGGGCCAATGCGCTTTTAGACAAGGCCAGCTTGGCTGTCCAGAAACTGTGCAGCCAGATCAAGGCGTTGCCGCAGTCGCGTAATCCGTTGGAAAGCCGCCGATGCCGCGTTGACAGGCTTGGCCGGCCTGTGGTCTTTACCTCTGTATCGTACGGCCACGTCGGGAGAGACCGGCACTGGTAGCCGGCGCCGAAGGAGCAACCGCCCCGGAAACTCTCAGGCAAAAGGACCGCGTGGCTTTGACAGCATCTGGAAAGAGGCGCCGACGGGTTTAGGTCCGGACAGCGTCCGCCGACGGGATAATACTCTCAGGCACAGCGACAGATGGGGCTTCGACTGGTGTCCACGGGAAATCGTTCCCGGGGAACCGCCGAGGGCCCCCCGATGCTTGCGCGCGACGACAAAGACTCCCTGAAACGCACCCCCCTTTACGACCTGCATGTCTCGCTCGGCGGCAAGATGGTGCCGTTCGCGGGCTATGACATGCCCGTGCAATATCCGGCCGGAGTCCTGAAGGAACACCTTCATACCCGCAACGCAGCCGGCCTGTTCGATGTCTCCCACATGGGCCAGATCGCACTCAGGCCGAAATCCGGCAAGGTCGAGGACGCCGCCCGCGCGCTGGAACGACTGGTGCCGCAGGATATCTTGGCGATCGCGCCGGGCCGGCAGCGCTACGCCCAGTTCACCAATGCCGAGGGCGGGATTCTGGACGATCTGATGGTCGCCAATTTCGGCGATCACCTCTTCCTGGTCGTCAACGCCGCCTGCAAGGCCGAGGACGAGGCGCATCTGCGCGCGAATCTCTCGGACGACTGCATGATCGATTCGCTTGCCGACCGCGCGCTGATCGCGCTGCAGGGGCCGAAGGCGGAATCGGCGCTGACGAAATTGTGTGCAGAAGCACCCGCCATGAAATTCATGGATTCCGGCCCGCACAGGGTTGCCGGCCTCGACTGCTTCGTCTCGCGCTCAGGCTATACCGGCGAGGACGGATTTGAGATTTCGGTTCCTGCCGGCGATGCCGAACGGCTCGCCAAGGCCCTGCTGGACAATCCGGACGTCATGCCGATCGGGCTCGGCGCCCGTGACAGCCTGCGGCTCGAGGCCGGGCTTTGTCTTTACGGCCACGACATCGACACCGCGACCACGCCGGTCGAGGCCGCACTGGAATGGTCGGTGCAGAAGAGCCGCCGCACCGGCGGCGCGCGTGCGGGGGGCTTCCCCGGCGCGGCAAAGATTCTCGCCCATTTCGACCATGGCGCATCCCGCCGCCGCGTCGGCCTGCGCACCGAGGGCCGCGCGCCGGTGCGCGAAGGCGCGCTGCTGTTTGCGGATGCGACCTCCGCCGAGCCGATCGGAAAGGTCACCTCGGGCGGTTTCGGCCCGAGCCTGAATGCGCCGGTCGCGATGGGCTATGTGCCCACCGCATCGAGCGCGATCGACACAAAACTCTTCGCCGAGGTGCGCGGCCAGCGCCTGGCCGTGCAAATCGCCGCCATGCCCTTCGTGAAAAACACCTACAAACGCTGAGGACCGAGAAAATGACCACGACGCTGTACACCTCCGACCACGAATGGCTCGCGATCGACGGCGATGTCGCCACCGTCGGCATCACCGACTACGCGCAATCGCAGCTCGGCGACGTCGTGTTCGTCGAATTGCCCAAGCTCGGCCGCACGCTGAAGAAGGCCGAACCCGCCGCGGTCGTGGAATCGGTGAAGGCCGCATCGGACGTCTACGCGCCGGTGACGGGCGAAGTGCTCGAGACCAACGCCGCGCTCGCCGCCGAGCCCGCACTGGTGAACTCGGATGCGCAAGGCGCGGCCTGGTTCTTCAAGATCAAGATTGCCGACAAGAGCGAGCTCGGCGGTCTGATGGACGAAGCCGCCTACAAGGCCCACACGGCGTGAGATGATGCGAACTCTGACCTCATATTCGGTGTCATCGTCCGCGAAGGCGGACGATCCAGTACGCCGCGGCCCATCGGCCCTAGCCGAAGCGGCTGCGTTTACTGGATGCCCCGCCTTCGCGGGGCATGACGGCGACAAGAACATCTGAAGCGAGGACCCATGATGACCGCGCACCGCAAATCCAACGGCGACACCACCAGCTTCGTTCGCCGCCACATCGGCCCCTCCGCGCGCGACGTCACCGCGATGCTCGAGGCCGTCGGCGCGAACAGCGTCGATACGCTGATGGCGCAGACGCTGCCGGCCTCGATCCGGCAGGCCGTCCCACTGGATCTCGGCAAGCCGCTCAGCGAGACCGAAGCGATCGCGCATATGGGCGAACTCGCCGCCCAGAACCAGGTCTTCACCTCGCTGATCGGCCAAGGCTATTCCGGCACGATCCTGCCCGCGGTAATCCAGCGCAACATTTTGGAGAACCCGGCCTGGTACACGGCCTACACGCCCTACCAGCCTGAAATCAGCCAGGGCCGGCTCGAGGCGCTGCTCAACTTCCAGACCATGATCTGCGACCTCACCGGGCTCGACGTCGCCAACGCCTCGCTGCTCGACGAGGCCACCGCTGCCGCCGAAGCGATGGCGCTCGCGGAGCGGCACTCACGGGTCGAAGCAAAGGCCTTCTTCGTCGACAAGGACGTGCATCCGCAGACGCTCGCCGTGATGCGCACCCGCGCGGAGCCGCTGGGCTGGACCCTGGTCGTGGGCGATCCCCTCACCGATCTCGACAAGACCGACGTGCTTGGTGCACTGCTGCAATACCCGGGCAGTTCAGGCGCTGTGCGCGACCTCAGGCCCGCGATCGCCAGCCTGAAGGCCAAGGGCGCACTCGCGATCATCGCCGCCGATCTGCTGGCGCTGACACTGCTCGCCTCGCCCGGCGAGCTCGGCGCGGACATCGCCATCGGCTCGGCGCAACGTTTTGGCGTGCCGATGGGTTATGGCGGGCCGCACGCGGCCTATATGGCGGTGCGCGATGCGCTCAAGCGCTCGCTGCCCGGCCGCATCGTCGGCCTCTCCGTGGATTCGCGCGGAATGCCGGCCTACCGTCTCGCGCTGCAGACCCGCGAGCAGCACATCCGCCGCGAGAAGGCGACCTCCAACATCTGCACCGCGCAGGTGCTGCTCGCCGTGATCGCCTCGATGTATGCAGTCTATCACGGCCCCGAAGGCCTTTCGCAGATCGCGCGCAATGTGCACCGCCGCGCCGCGGTGCTGGCGGCCGGCCTGCGCAAGCTCGGCTTTGCGCTGCAGTCCGACAGCTTCTTCGACACGCTCAGCGTGGATGCAGGGGCGAAGCGTACCGAAATCGTGGCGCGCGCGGCGGCCGAGAAGATCAATCTCGGCGCTGGCGAAACTGCATTGCGGATCGCGCTCGACGAGACCACCACGCCCGCAACGGTGGAAGCAGTCTGGCGCGCCTTCGGCGGGCAGCTTGCATACGCCGAGATCGACGCCACCACGCGCGAGGCGCTGCCGAAGACGCTCAAGCGTGCGACCTCTTTCCTCACCCACCCCGTCTTCCACGCGCATCGCTCGGAAACCGAGATGCTGCGCTACATGCGCAAGCTCAGCGACCGCGACCTCGCGCTCGACCGCGCGATGATCCCGCTCGGCTCGTGCACCATGAAGCTGAACGCGACCACCGAGATGATGCCGCTGACCTGGCCGGAATTCGGCAGCCTGCATCCGTTCGCCCCGCCTGAGCAGGCGAAGGGCTACTACGCGCTGTTCGCGCGGCTGGAAAAATGGCTGTGCGACATCACCGGCTATGACGCGATCTCGCTGCAGCCGAACTCGGGCGCGCAAGGCGAATATGCCGGGCTGCTCGCGATCCGCGGCTATCACGCGGCGCGTGGCGAGACGCATCGCAAGATCTGCCTGATCCCCTCCTCCGCGCACGGCACCAACCCGGCCTCGGCCGCGATGGTCGGCATGGACGTGGTGGTGGTCGCCTGCGAGAAGAACGGCGACGTCGACGTCAATGATCTCCGCGCCAAGGCCGAGAAGCATTCGAACGACCTCGCCGCGGTCATGATCACCTATCCCTCGACCCATGGCGTGTTCGAGGAGCACATCCGCGAGATCTGCGAGATCGTGCATGGCCATGGCGGGCAGGTCTATCTCGACGGCGCCAACCTCAACGCGCAGGTCGGCCTTAGCAGGCCCGGCGATTACGGCGCCGATGTCAGCCATCTCAACCTGCACAAGACCTTCTGCATCCCGCATGGCGGCGGCGGCCCGGGCATGGGCCCGATCGGCGTCAAGGCGCACCTCAAGCCGTTCCTGCCCGGTCATCCGGCGACGGATGGGAAAGCGCCTGTGGGGCCGGTCTCGGCCGCGCCGTTCGGCTCGGCTTCGATCCTCACCATCTCCTACATCTACATCCTGATGATGGGCGGCGAAGGCCTCAAGCGCGCCACCGAGATCGCGATCCTCAACGCCAACTACGTGGCTGCAAGGCTCGATGCGCATTTCCCGGTGCTCTACAAGAACGAGAAAGGCCGCGTCGCGCATGAGTGCATCGTCGACCCCCGCGCGCTGAAGACGACCTCAGGCGTCACCGTCGACGACATCGCCAAGCGCCTGATCGATTACGGCTTCCACGCGCCGACCATGAGCTTCCCGGTGCCGGGCACGCTGATGATCGAGCCGACCGAATCGGAATCCAGGGCGGAGCTCGATCGTTTCTGCGATGCCATGATCGCGATCCGGAAGGAAATCGCCGAGGTCGAGGCCGGCCGCTTCAAGATCGAGGCGTCGCCGCTCCGCCACGCCCCGCACACCGTGCACGACATCGCGGATGACGACTGGAAGCGCGCCTACACCCGCGCCGAGGGCTGCTTCCCCGCGGGCACCTCGCGCACCGACAAATACTGGAGCCCGGTCGGGCGCGTCGACAACGTCTATGGCGACCGCAACCTGGTGTGCTCCTGCCCGCCGGTGAGCGATTACGCGGAGGCGGCGGAGTAACCGTTTTGTAGGGTGGGTTAGCCACCGGCTGCGCGAAGCGCAGTCGCTGGCGTAACCCACCACTTCTGTCTCTGGCGAAATGGAAGAGGTGGGCTACACTTCGCTAACCCACCCTCCGGCACGGAACACGCATTTAGGGCGCAACCAACGAACGGGTCTCGGGGTCCCACCGCCAGAGTCGCTCGTTGGTCAGGTGAGTGCCGCCCCACCAGCGATCAATCCGGTTGTGCCGGCGAAAATCCTGGTCGCCTCCCAACACCGCCTTTCCGAACTCGGTCAGCGTCAATTGCGACCGCTCGTACCGATCGAACTGACTTGAATCGTCGTGCATCTCTAGCGAAAAAGGACCTTGATCCAGTCCCGACACGGCCGGCCTCTCGCACCGCGCAAGGCCGTCAAGCAGCGCTCCAACTTCCCAATAACCATACACATCCAGCCCGTTGCACTTCTGATGGCCCGGAAAGACATCGAAAGGCTGCATGCCGCCTCGCGCGATGAGCTGGAGTATCCGCGCTTCCGTGGCTCCAAGGCCTGAGGCGGGACGCGGAAGTTCGTTGAGCAGAGCCCTCACGTGAGGGGCGAGTTGTGGCAAACAGCTCAAATTGGTCTTGAAGAGATCCCTCCAACTTTGCGGGGTCGGCGCGCGATAGGCCCGCCATGCACGCTTGGCCGATTTGAGTTGACGAGGTGTGATCGCAACAGCCGGCGGGTAGAGTTCGCTTCGCGGTGGGTCGACATCCCTGACACCCAAGGACAGGGAGCGCACGACAAAGTCGGGATTTGCATCGTGTTGGCGGCCCCAATGATCGAGCAGCCAGAGCAGGATCAATTGCGCATTTGGCTCCGGCCCTCGCCAAAACTCGACCGTGTCATATTCCGCGAGCAGTTCAATCAGTCCTCGATCCTTCACGCCTGATTCCTCGAGACGCCAGGACGGCGTATCGTCGAGCCAGTGAAGCCCGCGGGGCTGTGTCGTACGCGGCGCAAAGAATGCGTCCAGCTCTGCATCGGCTGGCAACGGTCCCCAGACCAGCCGGCGCTCGATGGCAATCACGAGGTCGGCAAGGCCCGCCTGTTGAATAGCGCCGGCGATGGACGAGTCGGTCGTGACAATGAGCCGCGTCATGCCGTGGCCTCAAGGCTTCGTCAAAACATTACCGTAACGCCACAGCCGATCATTGGTCAGGTGCGTGCCGCCCCACCAGCGGTCGATCGGATTGTGGCGACTGAAATCTTCCTGATGGGCCAGGACGGCCCTGCCGAACTCGGTCAACGACAACCGGCTGCGGAGATAGACCTCGTGCCGAGCTCTTAAATTTTCGCGATCGATCGTGCGCAGTTCGTCGCCCAACCCGGCCACTACGGGCTTGGGGCCGAGCGCGAGCCCCTCGAGCAACGAACCCAACTCAAATTCTCCGAACACATATGTGCGCCGTTGCGAGCGCAGGTGAAACAACCGCAGCATCAGCAATGCACTGAGATCCTGGTGAAGGAGATCGACGCACGCCTCAGGGGTCGTCGCGCGGTAGGCCGACCACGCCAACCGGGCAGTCTCGAACTCTCGAGCCGTGATACGCACGACATGAATGTGCGGCTCGGACGCAGCGAGATCCTCACCGCGTTCTGTGGTCAGCTCGGATGCCACAAGTCGAAGTTTAAGCTTTCGCACCAGCGAGGAGCAGGAGCTGAGGTGGTCCAGCAGCCAGACGAGCTGCAATTGATCCCGGGGAGCTGGGTCGAACCAAAGTTCAACCACGTCATATTGCTCGCAGAAGTTCGCAAGGGACAAGTCTTTGCGGGCCTTGATGTCCTTGGGCCACCGGATGCCCCAGTCGGACCAATGATCACCCGGCCCGAGATTCGCCGAACGCGCGGCGAAAAAGGCTGCGAGCTTCTCGGGCGAGGGCAGCGGTCCCCACTCAAAGTGAAACGAGGATGAGATGACAAGCTCCGCCAAGCCCGATCGGGCGAGCCCGCTTCCGGACGAACTGGTCAAGATCAACCGCTTCATCGCGCCCCCCCGAGCATGACCAATCCCAAACGAAACAGGCGCCGAAGACGTCGGCAACTCAACGTCCTCAGCGCCCGCTCCTCGCGAAAAACTTTACTGCTGAAGCTTACTCGTCCGCCGGCTCCTCGCCGTCGGCGTCACGCTCGGGGCTGCCGGCGAGAATCTGCTCGGCGATCAGGCCGGAGTTCTGGCGGATCGAGGTCTCGATCTTGGCGGTGATGTCGGGGTTGGCCTTCAGGAACGCTTTCGAATTCTCGCGGCCCTGGCCAAGACGCTGGCTGTCGTAGGAGAACCATGCGCCGGATTTTTCGACGATGCCGGCCTTGACGCCGAGATCGAGGATCTCGCCCATCTTGGAGACGCCCTCGCCGTACATGATGTCGAACTCGACCTGCTTGAACGGCGGCGCCAGCTTGTTCTTGACGACCTTGACGCGCGTGGTGTTGCCGACCACTTCGTCACGCTCCTTGATCGCGCCGATGCGGCGGATGTCGAGGCGGACGGAAGCATAGAATTTCAGCGCGTTGCCGCCGGTGGTGGTCTCCGGCGAGCCGTACATCACGCCGATCTTCATGCGGATCTGGTTGATGAAGATCACCATCGTATTGGACTTGTTGATGGACGCCGTCAGCTTGCGCAGCGCCTGGCTCATCAGACGCGCCTGCAGACCCGGCAGCGCATCGCCCATCTCGCCCTCGAGCTCGGCCTTCGGCACCAGCGCCGCGACCGAATCGATCACCAGCACGTCGACCGCGCCGGAGCGCACCAGCGTGTCGCAGATTTCCAGCGCCTGCTCGCCGGTGTCCGGCTGGGAGATCAGGAGCTCGTCGATATTGACGCCCAGCTTGCGCGCATAGACCGGGTCGAGCGCGTGCTCGGCGTCGATGAAGGCGCAGATGCCGCCCTTCTTCTGCCCTTCCGCCACCGTGTGCAGTGCCAGCGTGGTCTTGCCCGAGGATTCCGGCCCGTAGATCTCCACAACGCGCCCCTTCGGCAGGCCGCCGATCCCGAGCGCGATATCAAGCCCCAACGAGCCCGAAGAGACCGCCTCGACATCCATCGAACGGTCGTTCTTGCCAAGCTTCATCACC
Organism: Bradyrhizobium sp. BWC-3-1; assembly: GCF_032917965.1. Taxonomy (NCBI): domain Bacteria; kingdom Pseudomonadati; phylum Pseudomonadota; class Alphaproteobacteria; order Hyphomicrobiales; family Nitrobacteraceae; genus Bradyrhizobium; species Bradyrhizobium sp. BWC-3-1. The sequence goes on along the minus strand of NZ_CP136625.1, from coordinate 3,273,397 downwards.
GAGCCCTTGCCGAACTGACGCTCGATCTGGGAGAGCGCGGCGGCGAGAGCTTTACTCTTGTCCATGGAGGATCCTTCGACGATACGCAGGGCAGTGGTGGACATCGGGTCGTGCTCCTTATGACGAGGATTCGCGTGAGGGACAAACGATTGGCGAGGCGGCGCGGCGATAAAAGCAATGTACCCTATTTGTTCTAGGTTCGCAATATGTTCTTTTACGATTTTGGCTGCCTGAAGCGCATCAAAGACGGATGCGCTGTGCGCCGTCAGAATTCCGCAATCGTCCGGCACCGAACCTTTCGCGGTCTGCGGCCTTCTCCTGGATAGCTCTTGGACGAGACCGCAACTCTGGGGACTTCAGTCATGACGGACAACACGCATCACGATACGATCCGGCGCACTCCGCTGCTGGAGGCGGCGCGGGAGGAGCTGAGCAAGTTCGAGCGCAAGGAAAACGAGTTCCGCAAGAAAGACCGCGAAGAGCGTGCCGCCGAACTCCGTTTGCCGCTGGACGCGATCAAGGTTCATTAGGCCGCTGGGCCCGCGCTGGCGACGGTGCCGGAGCGGCCGCCCGTTGATCTCAGGGAATCGGCACGGGAATCGGGATTCGGATGGCCGTGAAAGGCAAATCCGAGCCGATATGGTATCTAAATACTACCAGTAAGCCATTGATTGGGCGGGGAATTTGTAGGCACGCTACTGTGCATGGGGTTGTTTTCGCGTTTTTGAAAGGCGCGCACGGGCCTTTCCACCCTCGGAGCCATCTTCCGCACCCAACAGCGCCTACAGCAGAACCAGCAACCCGATGCCGATTACCAGCACGACGAAGCCAGCCGCCGTCGCGGCGGCGAATGACCGCTCTACGTTGTCCATGATGCCACCCCGTTGCCGGCACGCCACGTTTCCCCCATGGCAGCACCGTCGCCGCGAAATCTCGCCTGCGGTTGTGTCCTGAGTTGTGCGAACGGATGTCGAAATTGGGACCGGTGCGGGGCCAGTCTGCGGCCCCCGCGCTCCGGCTTTTGCTGCCATCATTGGGCCTTGTCAGGCTGTCGTAAGCTGAACCGGCTAGGGTCGCCCGGCTATGGTGTTGCAGCCCAGCACCTCAGCCTCCAATAACCTTCTCCCCGCTTGGTTCTCCCAAGCGGGGTTTTTTCATTCCGATTTTCAAGCTGATTTTCTTGCCGGCCGGCCGGTTTGCGAACCGCCCTCCTCCTGCGTCAGCCGCAGCGAGAAGGCGCGGATCGCCGGCGCTGCGAGCAGCACGATCGGCAGCATCGCCGCCCATGCGATCAGCCACGACACCATCCAGTGCGCCAGGAAGTCCAGCGCGTTCCCTGCGGGAAAGCTGGCGATGCCCGCGGCGATCAGCGAGGTCAGTCCGGACTGGATGATTCCGAACACGAAATGAGAATAGCGGCGGGGAATGCCCGGCATGACGCGTCCATGTTGCTTAGCCGCATCGGGCCAAGCAAGGCACATGCCGCCGCGTTCCGGAAGTCGCCCTTACCCATTCTCGGAACTCTGTTCTTGGCCGGAGAACCACGGGCATGAGGTCTCGCGCCGACGCGCGCGGCCGACGTCTTTCGAATTTCGATTTCGTATGTTCCGGAGCACGTGCGTTTGCGCGATAGCCGTGAGCGATCCGGGGCTTACCGACAGGTTTGGCTTTCCCTTGGAATATTATGCCGCCCAGCATGTTCTCAGTGATGGAAGTGAATCGTGGGAGATGGCCATGAATCACAGGGGCATCGAGTTCACCGTCGCCAAGACGGCAATTCCCGGCATCTGGCAGTGGCAGTTCCGCATCGGCGAGCAGATCAAGACCGGCAGGACCGAGACCAAGATCGATCTCTTGGCGATCCGACGGGTGCAGCTGCGCATCGATCGGGAGCTGAAGGCGATCGGGCGCAAAACCGCCTGAACGGCCGGACCGAGATCGTCGGCGGCATGCGCCCCGGCGCGCCGCAGCCGCCATGACTTGAGCGCAGCATGACTTGCGGAGCGCAGCATGGCTTGCAGGGCGCAAGCCGCGCCCATGGGGCTATTCCGTAGCCGCCCGGAATTGATCTGCCGCTGGTTTGGGATTGGACTGCCCGCGATTATGGCCGAGGGGACGGAGCCATCAGGCGCGATCGGTGCGAACCATGCCGCTCTACTTCTTTCGAATCCGGAACGGCCGCTATTCCGGCTGTGCCGACCAGGCGTCGGAATTTGCCGATCGCGATTTGGCCTGGAGGGAGATGACAAGCGTCTGCGCCGACATGGCCGCCGGCATCGCCCGCAAGCTCCAGGAAAATTCCGAATGGAACATGGAGCTGCTGGACGAGGCCAAGGAGCCCGTGTTCCGGATCCGCATCACATCCGAAACCTTCGAATAGGGGCCGGCCCTAATCCGCGCTGGGCAGCCGCCGCATCGTGAATTCAATGTCGCCGCCGGGCAGCTCGCGCCAGGTCTCGACCGCGCTCATATAGCCGGCCTTGGGGTAGCGGGCGAAGAAAGCCTGCGCCCTCTCCCGTGCCGCCGCGCGCGGCAGCGTGAAGGTCTCGCGCAGATAGCCGTCGCCGGCCCTCGGGCCGGGCTTGCCGCCCATCTTGCGCCGGCGCGCCATCCGCTCGGCGAGATCCCGCGGACGATCGGCCATGTTCTGCTCTCCTCGACGCGATACACTCCCGCGCAATGTAGGAAGCAGGCCGATCAAAGAGGAGTCCCGGCCGGAGGCATCAACCGCCGCCGATCGGGCGGAAGGTCAATTGGCAGTCGTGCCGGACTTCTTCTTCGGCGCACCGGTTGCGGCCGACGCCTTTGGCGCCGCCGACGCCTTCGGCGGGTCGGAGCGCATGCCACCCCAGGGATCGTTGGACGCCTTGGAGTCTGGAATCTTCTTCAGCGTTTCCTTGTAGGCCCTGTCACGCTCGGCCTCCGCGGCCTTCTCCTCGGGGGTCTTGCCAGGCCCCTCCTGCAGCAAATTGAGATTGGGCATTTGCGCATAAGCCGGTCCCGCCAGCACGGTCGGTCCCGCCAGAACAGCCAGCACCGCGGCCATACGGAAAAGCTTCATCATTGACTCCTTGATCATCCATGGCGGCGCGGGTCGCCCGCGCCTTGTCACCCCTGCCACAACCGCAGGGGCCGCTCGGCCCGCTAGAGCCGGTCCGATCTGCACGATTTCGGCGCGTGGAGCCAGTCGTCCCAGATCGGGCCGCACTTAGTGCACCCGTTCAGCAACAGGCCGAGCCCGGCCAGACAAAACACGAGGACATACCTACGCAACATCACCCACCCATACCCACTCCATGGCATCATACCGGGCGAAGTCAGGCATTTTCAAGCCGACGGGACCCGCGGCAGACCGGCGACTTTGCCGCGCCGGTCCGCTCGAAATGCCGAACATCCGGCAATACAGGAGGGAACGACAGCAATGCCATCGCAGCCAGAAGCCGAGTTCGGCATCAGTGAGGCCCGACGCATCCTCGGCGAAGTCTTTGCGCCCTGGGTCCAGGATCTCAACCTGTCGGTCGAGCGCATCGATCACCTGCCGCCGCCGGACGTGCCGGACTGGCAGCCGGCAGCGCTCCTGCGCATGCCGTTCTCGGAGCGGCTGTGCCGCAACGGTGGTGTGGTCTGCGGCCAGGCGCTGATGGCGCTCGCCGACACCGCGATGGTGATCGCGAACCTCGCCGCCAACCGCGGCTATCGTCCGATGACGACGGTCGACCAGACCACGCATTTCATGCGCGCCGTCTCCTCGTCGGACGTACTGGCCGACGCCCGCGTGGTGCGACTCGGACGCACCATGAGCTTTGGCCGGGTCACGCTGCTCTCGGCCACCGACAACAAGCCGGTGGCGATGGTGTCGAGTGCGTTCGCGATGCTGCCGGGATGAGCATCATCCGAAAGAAGAAAGCCGCGTGGAGCGCAAAGCGCGCCGCGGCTCTCAATGGCGTCATGTCGAGACGGGAAGCGCGGTTGTGATCGCGCGTCGTGCCGACACGCGGCAGAAATTACTTGCCGAGCACTTCGTCAGCCGCGGTGACAATGCTGACGTTGGGATTTTTTCCGCAATAGCTGCCGAACTGCTTGGCGTTCTCGACGAATACGTTGGTGTCGATGATCGCATTCTCTTCGTCGCCCTTGTACCAGCCGTCCATCCAGGTCAGCACCATCTTGATGGTGTCGTCGCCGCTCTCCAGGAACTGCTTGCAGCTCATGGTCGCGAGATCGAGCTTGGTGGCGTGGGCGGGCATGGACGAGAGCGAGAGCGCTGCGGCGAACAGAAGCGAAAACGTGGTCTTCATCAATATCTCCATCGGCGCGTAGCGCCACAAAGGAACGGCTTGGGGAAATCCGCGGAGTGACTTCCGCTTCGACGTCGTAAACGAAATCTGAAGCGCTGTGCAAGTAGCGCCAGTATTGAGTTTAGTTCAACGTAATTTCTATGCACTACTTCACAAAGATCATTATGGATTAACGCGGATGATCGAGAAGCGTGCTGCGCAGCGTCACCGTGTTTTCAAGGGTGGAAAGATCACCTTTGAAAACAGCGGCATCACGTGCACGGTGCGAAACATGTCGGCGGACGGCGCCGCAATCGACCTCGATGCCCTCGTCACATTGCCGCAATCGTTCACGCTCGCGATCGCGCGCGACAATTTCGTGCGGAAATGCCGCCCTGTCTGGCGTAGCGACAGGCGCATCGGCCTCGCTTTCGTACAGTAGTGCATACGATGTGAACGATCATTCGCATCGCGCGCGCGACGCTGCGTCATGTTCGCGCGACACGACGTCGGCGACGCCAGCCCAGGCTTGCAACCACGAGCGCGACGATCGCGAGCGCGATCGCCGATGATGCCGCAAAAAATCGTCCACCGGGGCGATCGATCGTACGCGACCACAGCGACGGCCCCTCGCCCGGCCGTGCCAGGCGAAACGCAACGAAGCTGTCGCCGATCGAGGTGCCTGCCTCGGAGTGGCCGCCGGCGCCGATCGCGACATACTGCTCGCCCTTCCAGAGATAGGTCATGGGATTGGCGACGCCGGGCACGGGCAGCCGACCCTGCCACAGCTCCCTGCCGCTGCGCGCATCGAAGGCGCGCAAATAGGCGTCCATCGCTCCGGTGAAGACGAGCCCGCCTGCCGTGACCGCGAGCCCGTTGACGAGCGGCGCACCCCACGGCAGCGGCACGCCGAGCGGGGCGAGATCCTCGGTGGTGCCGACCGTCGAACGCCAGAGGATCTTGCCGGCCTTCAGATCGACCGCGACCATCTCGCCCCAGGGCGGCTTGTTGCAAAGAAGCCCGAGCGGAGACATTGCCACCGCACGCGACATCGCAAACGGCGCACCCGTCTGCTGGCCGAAATCATGACCGGGCGGAGGATCGAATCCGACCGTCTCCGCCCGCGGAATCAGCTTGATGAGATGAACGGCCCGGCTGGTGTTGGCATAGAGGACCTGGTTGACGGGATCGAAGGCCGCACTGCCCCAGTTGACGCCGCCGCCGGTGAACGGAAACTCCAGCGTGCCTTGGGTTGAGGGGGGCGTGTACAGGCCCTCGTTGCGTGCCTCCGCAAACTCCTTCTCGCAAGCTGAGCGACGCAGGCTAGGAATGAGCGAGAGCGCATCCTCAGTCGAGATTTTTTGTGACATCAGAGGCGGCACATGCGTCGGGAATGGCTGCGTGGGCGACAGCCGTTCGCCTTCCGCGGCCCCCTGCGGGACGCTGCGCTCCTCGACCGCCCATACCGGCTTGCCGGTGTCGCGATCGAGCACGAAGACAAAGCCTTGCTTGGTCGGCTGGATCACGACATCGCGCTGACCATCGCCGGTGTCGATGCGCGTGAGCGTCGGTTGCGCCGACAGATCGTAATCCCAGACGTCGTGATGCACGGTTTGGAATGCCCATACGAGCTCACCCGTCTCGATGCGCAGCGCGACCACCGAATTGGCATGCTCGTTGTTGCCCGGCCGCTTGCCGCCCCAGAAATCCGGCGACGGCGAGGACGTCGGCAGGAATACCAGTCCGCGCGCCGCGTCGACCGACATCGGCGCCCAGACATTGGCGTGACCGGCTTCGATGCCGTCGCGCTTGAGCGGCTCGAACGTCCAGCGCGGCTGACCGCTACGCGCATCGAACGCACGCACCACACCGCTCGGCGCGTCGACGCGGCGGTTGTCGCCAATCGCGGAGCCGACCACGACGACCCCGCGGCCGACCGCCGGCGGCGAGGTGATCTGGAATTCGCCCGGCCATTCCAGCTTCATGCCAATGTCGGGCCTGACCTCACCGCCCTCGCCGAAGCCGGCACAGGGGATTCCCGTCTTCGCATCGAGCGCGATCAGGCGAACATCGTTGGTGCCCATGAAGATACGCGATCGACATGCCGCATCTACAGGCGCCTCATCGTCGATCCAGTAAGTGACGCCGCGGCAGACGTAGCGGTTGGCGGGACGCTGGTTCATCGCGATCCTGGGATCGTAACGCCATTTCTGCGCGCCCGTACCGGGATCGAGCGCGATCACCTCGTTGAAAGGCGAGCAGAAGACCAGGCTGTCCTCGACGAACAGCGGCGTCGCCTGGAATTTGGTTCGCCGCATCACCCCGGGCGGCCGCGCCGCGAGATCGCCCGTGTGGAATTCGAAGGCCCGAACCAGGTTGCCGACATTGTCGGGCGTGATCTCTCGCAATGGCGAGAAGCGCGAGCCACCGGGATCGCCACCCCAGCTCTCCCAGGCGATGCCTGGCCGCGACGAAAACAAGAGGAGCGTGATGAGAGCGGCCAAATAGCAGGAGCGGGTCGCCAAGGCCCGCCTCACCTATTTCGGCTTCTTGCCAGGTTCAGGCGGACGCGCCCCGCTCCACGGATCGTACTTCTCCTTGGACTCGGGAATGCGCTCGAGTGCGGCCTTGTAGGCCTTCTCGTCTACCTTGGGCTTGTTGTCCGCCTTCTGGCCGCCCTCGTTAGGCTGACGCCTGCCACCGCCCATCTGCGCCTGCGCGGAGGCAACCGCCAGCGCAAGCACGGCGGCCGCTATGACCAAAATCCTCATGGGCGCAATCCCCCTCGTCTGGGGTACAAACTAGCCGGCAATTATGGAATAGCCAATGCCGCGGGCTGCAGGGCTTCAGGAAATGTTGGCTTCAGGAAATCTTGGCTCCAAGAATCCTGGCTCCAAGGAATTCTGGCTTCAGCAAATTTTGATCGGCCGGGTCTTCGTCGGATCGCATTCGTGCCTATGTTTTGGCCCGCAGGGGACCTTCACGGATGTTACGGATTATTGCTCATGCCGCGCTGCTAGGCAGCGCGCTCGCGCTCGGGGCCTGCGGGTTTGCCGACAGCCGCGCACCGGTGCCCGAGTTCATGCGCATGAAGGAGGCCGAGCAGCCGCCGCCCGAATCGCCCCCCGACGTCAAACGCGTCGTGCGCGAGCAGATCGAAGTCGTCTTCCTCAGCACGTCCTATCCGCGTGAGGTGCATGTCGCCACACCCCATCGTGAGGTACGAGGACCGGGCTGGACAGCTTGCGTCCGCGCGCAGCTCACCTCGGCGACCGGATCGCCGCTCGGGCCACAGACCTACATCGTGACCATATCAGGCGGAAAGGTGGTCGATCGCCGCCGCGCCGAAGCGGACGACATCTGCGGATCGGAAAGCTACGAGCCGATCTAGGAAACGGATCAAGCCGACGTCCGATCCGGTTCCGGGAAAAACCTGTAATTTTGCCGGAACGATCATGGCCTCCCCTTCTTGTTACCGCCGAGGGCAGTTTCGAGGAGGACATGATGAGGACATTCACGATTGCGTTGCTGGCTGGCGTCGGAGCCTTGGCAGCGGTGAGCGGCGCGAAGGCCGCCGACGTCTATACGACCAGCGAATACACCAGCCCCGATCTCGTCCAGCAAGTGCGGCTGGTCTGCGACGATTCCGGCAATTGCTATCGCACCCGCGGCGGCTCGCGTGTGATCGTGCGCGACTCCTACGCGACGATGCCGCGTGACCGCTACTATGAGCGCCGCACCTATCGCGACTGGGACGATGGTCCGCGCGGCGGCGTCGGCATCCGCGCACCCGGCGTCAGTGTTGGCGTTGGTGTCGGCGATCGCTGGTAGTCGATGAAGTCATGAAATGCAGGACCGGACGAGATAACTCGCCCGGTCTTGTCCATGTCAGATCTCGAGCGGTTTTCCCGGCGTGACAATACGCGTTGCCGACGAGAGCTGCGCGATGAAGCGGGCGAGCACCATGCCGGCACACATCGCGGCGACGAAGATGAAGGCGGAGGCCGAGCCAAATCCGAGCGCGGTCAACGCCGGGCCTGGGCAAAAGCCTACAAGGCCCCAGCCGATACCGAAGATGGCGGGACCGGCGATAATCCTCGGATCGATGTCTTTTCGCGTTGGGACATAGAAGCGATCGGCGAAGACAGGCCGCGCCAATTTCAGGACGCGGCTGAAGCCGATGAAGGTCACCGCGACCGCGCCAGCCATCACGAATGCGAGGCTTGCGTCCCACGTTCCTGCCGGGATGCCGCCAACGTCCAGGAAATTCAGGACCTTTGCCGGGTTCGACATACCTGAGACGATGAGGCCAAGCCCAAAGACCACACCGATCCCGAATTGAATGAGGATTGTCATCGCGGTCAGCTCCAGTGCCGCATCACGAATACGGTCGCCATGCCGGCCGCCATGAAGGTCATGGTCGCGACCAGCGATCGCGCCGACAACCGCGACAAGCCACAGACGCCGTGGCCCGAGGTGCAGCCGCTGCCCCACACCGCGCCGAAGCCGGTGAGCAATCCCGCGACGATCAGAAGCGGCGTTCCGGCGCCGATCGTTTGCGCCGGCAGGCCTCCCGTGACAAGGCGCACCAGAACGGGCGCGACGATAAGGCCCGCGACGAAGGCGAGCCGGCCGGCGAATTGCCGATCCTCGTAAGGCGGAAACAGCCGCGCCGCGATACCGCTGACCCCGGCGATCCGTCCCGTCGTCCACATCAGCAGCACGGCGGACAGGCCGATCAACGCGCCGCCAAGGAGCGACGCAATCGGCGTAAAAGATGTGGCGACCATGATGATCCTCCGGGTCGAGAGCAATTCTGGCGTATCCATCGGCGCATCCGGCCGGCTCGCGGCCGGATGCTCAACGAAACGTTAATATTACCACTCGAATTGAGACGGTGTCCCAACTGTATTTTCCAATCTTTGCGCTAAGCATGGCCTCCTGAACGGGGACGACGGGACGTGGTCGATATCGCGCACCAGGCTGCGATCAATCCGGCATCGGCAAAGCATGCCGCGACGGCGCGCGCGCGCGTCCCGCTCACGGCGATTGAACCCGGCCAGTGGCGCACACTCGCGCAGCGCGCGATCGAGCCGAACGGATATTACCTGCCGGGCTGGGAGCTCGCTGTCAGTGCAACCGCGCGCGGCCGCACCGATGCCTCGGCGCTTTCCGCATACGATGGATCGCGGCTGATCGGGCTGATGCCGGTGATCTCGCTCTGGCGGGCATGGAAGATCCCCCTGCCCGCGCTGGTGAGCGCGCATCCCTATGGTACGCTGTGCAGCCCGCTGATCGACCGCGATGCCCCGATCGAGGCAGCGGCGCGCCTGGTGCAGCAGGCCCGCGCAACCGGGGCGCATGCGCTCGTGCTGAACGATGTCGCGCTCGATGGGGCGGCAATGACCGCCCTCAGCCAGGTTCTGAATCGCGACGGCCTGAAGCCGCGCCTCCTCAACTCCTACATCCGCGCCAGCCTGGACGCGACCCAGGACGGTGAGACGCTGCTACGCGACGCGCTCGGCACCAAAAAGCTCAAGGAGCTACGCCGCCAACGGCATCGCCTCGAAGAACACGGCGCAATCGTGTTCGACGTCGCGCGCAGCCCCGACGAGATCGGGCCGGCGCTCGAGACATTTTTGCAGCTCGAAGCCAGCGGCTGGAAGGGGAAGCGCGGAACCGCGCTGGTCCAGCATGCCGGCGATGCAACCTTCATCCGCCGCGCCGTTTCCGCGCTGGCAGAAACCGGGCAATGCGAGATCGTCACCCTTCGCGCCGGCGCGACGCCGGTGGCCGCCGGCATCGTGCTGCGCCACCAGGATCGCGCTTTCTTCTTCAAGCTCGGCATCGACGAGCGCTTTGCAAGATATTCGCCGGGCGTGCAGCTCACGCTCGAGCTCACCCGCCGCCTCTGCGCCGATCCAGCCATCGCCAGCGCGGATTCCACGGCGAGCGCCGATCACCCCATGATCAATCCGATCTGGCGCGGGCGCTTCGCCGTCGGCGACGTGCTGATACCGTTGCGGCGGAACGACCCCATCGTGGCGCTGGTTCACGGAGCGCTCGCGGCGCACGGCATCGCCTACGCGGCGGCGCGTCGCGCAGTTCGCCTGCTTCGTAAATAGGATGGCTCCTACTCCGCCGCCTGGGCGTTGATCTCCGCCGAGACCTCGCGGATGGCGCGCGCGAGCATGTTGGGATCCTGCGCGCCGGAGACGGCGTATTTTTGCGCGAACACGTAGGTCGGCACGCCGGAGATGCCTTTCTCGGCGGCTTCCTGCGCGTCCGCCGATACGCGCGCGACGTCCTCGTCGGTGGCGAGGCGCCGGCGCACGTCGTCGGCATCGAGGCCGACATCGGCAGCCGCCTGCACAAGCACGTTCAAATCGGTGAGGTCGCCGCCGTCGCGGAAGTAGAGCTCCATCAGGCGCTGCTTCATCTCGGGCGCCTTGCCGATCGCCTCGGCCCACAGGATCAAGCGGTGGCAGTCGGTGGTGTTGGGCTGACGCGCGACAAGCTCGGGCCGATAGACGAGCCCCTCTTCGCCCGCGGCCGCAACGACGCGTCCCGCAATGCCCTTGTAGGCCTCGACCGAGCCGAACTTCTTGGTGAGATACTCCTCCCGGCTGATGCCCTCGGACGGCACCCAGGGATTGAGGAAGAAGGGACGGAAATTGAGCTTGACCGGAACATCGGGCACCAGCGCCAGCGCACTCTCGATCCGGTGCTTGCCGATATAGCACCAGGGGCACACCACGTCGGAAACGACGTCGATCTGAAGCGGTTTCAACGTGCTCATGTCGGACGTCTCCTTCGGACGGTACGGGTTCGTCGGAAGATAAACCGAACCGGAGGCGGCGCAAGGCACCGGTCCTGCATGGCTCACGACTTCACCTCTGCGGTTATTGTGACAGGCCTCACCCGACCCGATACTCGCGGCCACGATCAAGCACGAGGGGAAACCGCGATGACCGCTATTTCCAAGCCGGAAGGCCAGCAGTTCCGGGCTACGGAGCATGCCGGCGGCCCGTGGTCGCCTGACATGTTGCAGGGAAGCGCCACCACCGCCCTGATGACCCGCGACATCGACCGTCTCGCCACCGAATCCGGCTTCGCGGTGCGGCGCCTGACCTTCGACCTGTGGCGACCGGCGGGCCTGCGCGTCTTCCAGACCACCACCGAATTGTTGCGCGACGGCCGCAAGGCCAAGACCGCCCAGGTGCGGCTGATGGACGGAGAGACCGAGATCGCCCGTTGCACGGCGCTCTTGACGGCGCCGAGCGGAGAATCGCCCGTCGATCCCTTCGCCAGGCCCGCGACTATCGACAAGACGCCTGAGACAGGCGCAGCACCGGCGGCCTTCGCGCAGAAATGGAGCCGGTATTTCCAGAACGTGTCGGTGCGGCTGATCGAGGGCGCGCTGGAGAAGCCCGGCCCGGCCGCCGCCTGGATGCGACTTGATGCACCCCTGGTCGAGGGCGAACCGAACACACCACTGCTCCAAGCGGTGCAGGCCGCGGACTTTTCGAGCGGCGTTGCGCAGATCGTCGACATGCGCAACTGGACCTTTATCAATCCCGAGATCAGCCTCTACTTCTTCCGACCGCCGGAGAGCGAATGGATCCTGATCCGCGCCGCCACGCGCGTCGGCACCAACGGCGCGGGCCTGACCATGGCGACACTGAGCGATCTCAAAGGTCCGTTTGCGGAGGTGATGCAAGCCATGAGCTTTGAGCGCCGCGACGCCGAGCGAGCTCAGGCCTCCTGAGCCGCAAGCGCGATCAGAGTGGCCTCGGACACGGCATCCGCCGGCATGAACATTTCAACGCGAAGCTCCTGAAGCGTCACGTCTTGCGGGGTCCCGAGCGTCAGCACCGCACCGATCAGACCGATGCGGGCGTCGCCCGTTCGTAAGCGCACTTCGCAGAGCGGCCCCGGCGCGACGTTGTCCTCGATCCTGAGTGCGGGAAGCTCCGGCAGCCGCGTCAATTCGCGCCACGTCGATTGCAGGGCCTCGTCGAGCGGTGCAGCCATCGCTTCGTGCCGCGCACGCGACAACAACGCGGTCGCGACGATGGGCCAATTCTCGACGAACGGCTTGAGCTCGTCCGGCGCGAGGAACATGCGCATGTGATTGAGCGGCCGCTGCATGCGTTCTTGCCCAAGCAGCATCGTCATCAGCCGCGACGCGGCGCAGTTGGCCTCCATCACGTTCCAGCGCCGATCGGTCACGATCGCGGGAAACGGTTCGTGCCGCCGGAGCAGAAGATCGATCGCGCGCCGCGCGTCGGCAAGCTCCGGCGCTGAAAGATCGCGCTCGCCGTATAGTCGCGCGAAACCCCCGGCCTCCAGCAGCGCATTGCGATCACGCAGCGACAAACCGAGGGCGGTCGCGAGCTGCAGGAGGATCTCCCGGCTTGCCGCCGACTTGCCGGTCTCGACATAGCTCAGATGCTTGATCGAAATGCCGGCCTCGAACGCCAGCTCCGCCTGGCTCAATGCACGGCGCATGCGCCAGCCGCGCAAAAGGTCGCCGACCGGATTGGCCGACCGTAATGGCCGGGACGAGCGTGTGTCCATCCGGGGATTATGCGAGCGCCACCGGCTCCTGTAAACGGCACTACTGCAAGCCAGCCGCCATCTGCTTCAGCCGCTCGGCAGTGCGCTCGTCGGCCGGGAAGAAGGTTTCCAGAGCCAGCTCCGACAGCGTGATGTCGACGGGCGTACCGAATACCATGGTGGTGGAGAAGAAACTTAGTATCTCCCCCTCGTGGCGCAGCTTGAAGGGGATCGCGACATTGTCGCTCGACAGCGGCGCCGCGCGCGCCGGGATCGGATAACTCTTCAAGTCGTTATACAGCTTGATCAGCTCGGGATCGGCCGTGGCCTCGCATTGCCGGTGCAGCCGCTCCAGGAGATGTCCGCACCATTCCGCGAGATTGACCGTGCGCGGCGCCAGCGCCTCGGGATGGAAGGCAAGCCTCAGCACGTTGAAGGGCTGACCGAGCAGCCGCTGCGGGATGCCGGCGAGCAGCGGCGCCAGCATGCGGTTGGCGGAGACCAGATTCCAGTGCCGGTCATAGGCCAACGCCGGATTCGGCTCATGCGCCCTGAGGACGAGGTCGATCGCCTGGCGGGCTGATTTCAAGGCGGGATCCTCCAGCGTGCGTTGCGGAAAGGCCGGGGCATAGCCGGCGGCGACCAGCAGCACGTTGCGTTCGCGCAGTGGCACGTCGAGACGGTCGGCGAGTCTGAGCACCATGTCGCGCGAGGGCGCGGCGCGGCCGGTCTCGACGAAGCTCAAATGCCGCGCCGAGATTTCGGCCTCACCGGCGAGATCGAGCTGGCTCATGCGGCGGCGCTGCCGCCATTCGCGCAAATGGTCGCCGATATGGACCGGCTGGCTGCGTTCGGCCTGTGCGGTGGATGCATGTGCGTTCATGGTCAAAAACCTAGCACGCAGATTTCGGCCCTTCCATTACGTCGGAGGTAATCGAATTGGGGCTCGGGCCGGCGCATCTTGGGTCGCAACAGGAGACGACCATGATCGCATTGCTGCTCTACCGGACCGTCACAGACCAGCTAGTTCCCTGGGCCATGGCGCTCGCAACCCGGATGCTGGCGCGCAGCCTCAACATGCCGGAGCCGCTGGTGCATTCGACCGGCGACTACGTCGTCGCGCAGGTCACGGCCTTCGAGCACAGCGTCGGCAGGAGCCTCTGCCCGTTCCGCCTCGCCCGCCTGCTCCGCGCCTGGTGGCGTGGATTGCACTGAGTTTCACCTCGAGCCCACCCCAACCATGGAGACCCACGATGATCGACGCATCCACTTTCCTTCGCCGCGCGCTTCTTGCCGACGCGATCTTCAGCGGCGTGGCCGCTCTCGGTTTCACGTTCGGCGCCAGCGCGTTCGCCTCGCTGTTCAACCTACCCGAAGCGCTGCTGCGCGAGACCGGCCTGTTCCTGATCGCCTACACGGCGCTGGTCGGCTGGCTCGCCTCACGCGCCTCCGTGGCAAAGCCGCTCGTGCTGCTGGTCGTGGTCGGCAACGCGGCCTGGACCGCCGGCAGCATTGCGCTGCTGCTCTCGGGCGCGGTGTCGCCGAACCTTGCCGGCGAGCTCATGGTCGTGGCGCAGGCGATCGCGACCGGCGTGTTTGCCGAACTGCAATATGTGGGATTGCGCAGGAGCGGGAGTGTGCTGGCTGCCTGAGGCCACATCACTCGCTGTCGTTGCCCGGCTTGACCGGGCGACCCAGTATTCCAGAGGTAGTCGTCGATGCCCCGCTTTCGCGGGGCATGACAGTTATGCCAGAAGCTCGAACTCAGGCTAGGCCCGCGCGCGGCCCTTCGCCTTGCCGACGGCATGACCATTAAGCTTCTTCTTTTTGGCGGACTTCACGCTCGCGTTCTCGGCTTTGCGCTCCGCGCGCGCCTTCACCTTGGCGCGTTCGGCCCGCGCCTCGGCGCGCAGCTTCTTGCGCTTCTTCTCGCAAGATTCGCACTTGCAGCCGATCGGCTTCAGGTAGGCTTTGAAATAATCGGTGCCGTAGTCGTAATTGATCTCGTCGCCCGGCGCGATGTTCTTGATGGCGCGGATGAAAACCTTGCGCTCGCGCGGCCGCACGTCGGATTCGGCGTTGGGCCGGCACGAATGGTTGATGTAGCGCGCGAGGTTCTTGCGCACGGAGCCGTCAATGGTCCAGCGACCGTTGAGCTCGAACAGGTATTTGTTCTCGATGTCGTCGTGCTCGGGAATCCGGGAGTCCAGGATCGGTCCGTAATAACGGATGATCCGAGTGCCCTTCTTGATCGGCTTGGTGGCGAAGAGGCCGAGCCCGGTTTTCGAGCGGCCGACGCGATAAGGTTTGTTGGACGAGGTGGCTGGCATGATCACGAAAAACGAGGACGCGAACGAGGCTGAAAGAGCCCAAGCGAAGCCGCTCTTCTAGAACGATTCCGCGCCGCTGTCAGGTGTCTGTTGACCCCGTTTGAACCTTGCCCACAATCAAGACGTCTGATGGTACGGAGTTCCCACTCGATCAAAGGCGTCGTCATGTTCCGCATCACCACCGCAGGCTTGGCCATATTGCCCTTGGCCATGTTGCTGATGTGCAGTGCTCTCGACCGCGCCGACGCCCGATCCGTGGGCAGCCAATATACCTCGACGGCCCCGAAGGATTGCCGCCAGATCGGAAAGCCCAGCGAGCTCGACGGCAGCACCACGCGGGTCTGCAAGGGCAAGGATGGCCTCGTGGTCCTGATCGCCGAAGACGATCTTCGCGAAATCGTCTCCGTCGGCCGCAATCGCGAGGCCGCGGCCGAGGAACCGGCGGCTAAAGTCTGGTTCGCTCCGTTCAACTCGTCCGAAACCACCGTCGAATGGCGCACCGCTGGGGCCAAGCCGTTTGCGATGATCCAACGCTGGCACATCGCCGATGGCACCGATCCCGACAAGCAGGGGCGGCCGAACACCAAGGCCATGCTCATCGTGACCCGGCTGCCACCCGGCCCCGTCTGCCACGTCGCCTATGTCGACGCGATCGCCAACCCGAACGCCAATGAGCTCGCGCGCAAGGCCGCGGACGAGTTCGCCCGCAGCTTTACCTGCGGCAAGGACGAGGTGAAAATCATAGGCGCACGCGGCCGCGCGGTCGAGCTCGCGACGATGCGCTAGGCGCTCGCCGGCAATCGATCAGGGGCCCGGCGGCTTCCCCGTCACGGGCGACATCAGCATGGCCTCGAGCAGGCGTTCGGGAGTCGTGCCCTCGGGCAGACGCCCCAGAATATCCTCCAGCCGTCCATCGAGCAGCAGCATCGTAAAACCGTGCACCATCGACCAGGCGCGCGCGATCGCAGCGCCCTGATTGAGCGTCAGCGCGTCGCCGCGGATCTGCTCCTGCCGCATCATGCCGACGGCATTGGCGAGTCCCGCAAAGGACGCCTCGGCGGCCTCGTGCAGCGACGGCCTGGAATAGTCGAGGCGCTCGGTGCGGAACATGATGCCGTACATGCCGGGATGAGCCTGGGCATAGGCAACATAGGCTTTCGGCCGCGCCAGCGCGTGCTCAAGCGGGGTGGTGGCGGTGTCAGAGGACGACGCCATCGCCGCATTGAACTGGCGGAAGCCGACCGCCGCGAGCTCGCTGAGAAGCCCGGTGAGGTCACCGAAATGATGGGTGGGCGCGGCATGCGAGACGCCCGCCTCGCGCGCCACCGCGCGCAATGTCAGGCCGGCAAGCCCGTCACGCTCCAGCACCCGTTCGGCGGCCTGGAGCAGCGCCTCGCGCAGCGCGCCGTGGTGATAGGGCGCCTCGGACTTGACGCTCGCCGGTCGTCGCGCGGAACGCGCCGGCGCGCTCGCCTTCTTCGAAATGCGCCCACCGCGCGCGGTTTCTGTCCTGATCTCACTCTTGCCCATGGGCCAGCTATAGGACGCAATATTGACAGTGTAAAGATTTCACTTGACCAAAACCCCTCGTACGGCTCTTTGATCTTTACGATGTAAAGATAAGGAAGGGATACGCCGTGCAGCAGGACGCCGTTGCCGAACGCCGCCACAACCTAGGTCCGATTCCGTTTGAGGCCGACGCGCCCTTCCTGAAAATCATCGGTGAATTGCCGCGCGAACTGAACGGCACGCTCTTTCGCAACGGCCCCAATCCGCAGTTCGACTCGCCCGGCGCGCACTGGTTCGTCGGCGACGGCATGCTGCACGCCTTTCACCTCGAGAACGGCCGCGCCAGCCATCGCAATCGCTGGGTCCGTACGCCGAAATGGCTGGCCGAGCACGATGCCGGCCGCGCGTTGTTCGGGGGCTTCGGCCGCAAGCTGCCGGATGCGCCGCAAGACCTCACCGACGGCGGCGTCGCCAACACCAACATCATCTTCCATGCCGGCAAGCTGCTTGCGCTGGAAGAAGCCCATCTGCCGACTGAGATCGATCCGGGCACGCTCGCAACCCGCGGCTATCACAATTATCAGGGCCGTGTCGCCGGCAGCTCACCGCGCACCCGAAGATCGATCCCGTCACCGGCGAGCTGGTGTTCTTCGGCTTCAACGCCGCGGGTCCGCTGACGCCTGCCCTCTCCTACGGCTCGATCGACGCGTCCGGCAAGGCGACGCGCTTCGAACGTTTCGAGGCGCCCTATGCCAGCATGGTGCACGACTTCATCGTCACCGAGAACCACGTGCTGTTTCCGATCCTGCCCGTCACCGGCAGCATGGAGCGCGCGATCAGCGGGCGGCCGCCCTATGCCTGGGAGCCGGACAAGGGCGCCTATGTCGGCGTGATCAAGCGCAAGGGCAGCGCGAAGGACATCGTCTGGTTTCGTGCTGAAGCCTGCTACGTCTTCCACGTCATGAATGCTTGGGAGGACGGTGACCGCATCATCGCGGACGTCATGCAGTTCGAGGAAGCACCACTATTTACGCATCCCGACTGCACGCCCACCAATCCCGAGAAATCCTTCGCTCGCCACTGCCGCTGGACCTTCGATCTTGCCGGGAAGACCGACCGCTTCCAGCAGACCTATCTCGACGATCTCACCGGCGAATTCCCGCGCATCGACGACCGCCGCGCCGGATTGAAGAGCCGTCACGGCTGGTACGCCTGCGCCAATCCGAAGCTGCCGATGTTCGGCGCGCTGTCCGGCGTCGTCCATGTCGATGGCAATGGAACGCGCCTCGGCCATTATCCGCTGCCGGCCGGCGACACCATTTCCGAGCCGGTCTTCGTCGAGCGGTCGAAAGATGCGGCGGAAGGCGACGGCTGGCTGCTGGCGGTGGTCTGGCGCGCGCGGGAAAACCGCAGCGACCTCGCCGTGTTCAATGCCAAGGATGTCGAGGCCGGCCCCGTCGCGCTGGTGCAGCTCGGCCATCGCGTGCCCGACGGTTTTCACGGCAATTGGGTCGGCGCGCGGTAGCTCTCCTCTCGACATCGCTGATGTCACCAAAAGGTCTCTCGTGCATATGCCCTCGATCACCGCGGACCGCCTCGCTGTCCTGATCCTGTTCCTGATCTGCGCCGGGATCACGCTCCCGATGATCCGGCCGCGGCGGAGCGGCCAAACCATCTTCAACGGCGGTATCTTGCTCGCCTTCGTCCTCTCGATCGCCTGTGCGTTACCTGTGCTGCCGCACCTGTCCTGGGCCGGCTTCATTGATGAGATGGCCGACCAAGCCGTTGCAGCAATCCAATTTTTGGAAGTCGCTTACGTCATTTTGACACTGTAAAGATTCTACTTGACCCCGCCTCGCTCCTGACATATTGATCTTTACACCGTAAAGATAAGGCCTGACCGAGGCGAACCATGGCGATTTTCCTGATCCTCGCGCCCTACGGCGCCTTCACTTTCCTGATGCTGATGACGTCTGCCACGATCAGCGTAATCGTAGCCTCGGCAACCTGTCTGGCCACCGTGGCGATCGATGTCGTGCGCGGTCGCTCGCTGAAGATCCTGGCTATGGGCTCGGCGCTGCTATTCGCCGCAATCGGCCTCCACCTCGCGCTGTTCGACCCGGCGCTTGGCACGCTCGGTGTCAAGCTGTCGGTCGACATCGGCATCTTCGTCATCTCGCTCGGCTCGATGCTGGTCCGGCGTCCCTTCACGCTGCAATACGCGGTCGAATCCGTGCCGGCCGAGACCGCGGCAATGCCCGGCTTTCTCTATGCCAATTACGTCATCACGGGCGCTTGGACCGCGGCTGCGCTGCTGATGGCGGCCACCAATCTCGTGCTGCTCTATGTCCCCGGCCTGCCGCTCTGGTCGAGCCTTGCGGTCGCCTTCGCCGCCCGCAACAGCGCGATCTATTTCACAAAATGGTATCCCGAATATCGGCAGATCAAGTACGGTGCGCCGGCCAGCCCAATGTCCAACTCCCGCTGAACAGGATCGACGATGAAGGACGTATTCGCCCGCCTCGCCTCCGACCTCTTCTCTGCCATCGTCTTCCTGGTCATCTACATCATCACCGACAACGTCGTCCTGGCAACGTCGGTGGCGATTGCCGGAGCGATCGCGCAGGTGATCTACGCGCGCGTCAAGGGGCAGCAGCTCAATTACATGACCTATGCGAGCGTCGCGCTCGTCGTCGTGCTCGGCACGGTCACGCTGCTGACCAACGATCCCCGCTTCATGCTCGCAAAGCCCTCGATCGCGCATTTCGCGATCGGCGCCATCATGCTCAAGCGGGGCTGGATGCTGCGCTACATGCCGCCGATCGTCGTCGAGACCGTTCCGGAATATGTGACGGCTGCAGGTTATGCCTGGGCCGCGCTGATGTTCGTAATCGGCGCCGGCATGATCGCCGTCGCCTCCACAGGCGATCTGAAGCTGTGGGCGTTCTACATCACGGTGGTCGCGGGCGGCGCCAAGATCCTCGCCTTCGCCGTGCAATACGTCGTGCTTCGCCTCATCGTCACCAGCCGACGACGCGCCGCCGCCCGCGCCTAAATGCCTCCAACGGAGCGTTAGGCGCGAGCGGCGAGTTGCGCTATACGCTCGGCCGGGACTGGCCCGCGGATCGTCGCGGTCCGCCGGGATCTTGGGAGACGCGAATGGCCGTCGACGGCAACTGGACTCTGACCCTGACGACCCCCATGGGCGAGCGCAAGGCGACGCTGAGCCTGACGGCTGCCGGCGGCACGCTCACGGGGACGCAGGGCGCGGAAGGCGATACAGCCGAGATTTTCGATGGCACCGTCAGCGGCGATGCCGTCAACTGGAAGGTCTCGATCACCAATCCGATGCCCTTGACGCTCGAATTCATCGGAACCGTCTCCGGCGACAGCATGAGCGGTGAGATGGGCATCGGCCCGATGGGCAGCTTCCCGTTCACCGGCACGCGCGCCTAAGCCGCGCGGCAACGGTGCGCGCGCTCGGTCTCATCGCGGCGACGATCCTGTGTGTCGCGACACAAGCGGCTAGCGCGGACGACGCCGAACCGGCGTGGCGGGCAAGCGCGCTCGCCATGCTACCGGCCGGCTATGTCGCCGGCACGGCCTATCGAACCGAAGGGCCGACGGGCTACCTCGCCGTCTATCCGATCTCGTCGAACGATCCGAAGTCACCTGCAAGCGTGTTCGCCACGCGCCAGGCTCTCGTGGTCGCGCTGACGCCGGATGCGACGCGCGCAATCTCGGCCGAATTGAAGCCGCGTAGCGGGCCCGATTCTGACAACGACGACACCGACTTCGCAAAGCTGCATGCCGATCTCGCCGCCAGGCGCTCAACGCTTCCCGACGGTACCGAGCCCTGCGATTTCGGCGCATGGTCCGTCGACAAGGATCCTGATGGCCTCAACGTGCGTGCCGAACCATCGATCAAGGCGCGTGTGCTCGGCACGCTTCCGCCGCCCTACCGGCTCAAGCTCGGCGGCAGCGAGAATACGCCGGATGGCGGCTGGCTTACCGAATTCCGCATCATCGGCTTCAAGAACGG
Organism: Bradyrhizobium sp. BWC-3-1; assembly: GCF_032917965.1. Classification (NCBI taxonomy): domain Bacteria; kingdom Pseudomonadati; phylum Pseudomonadota; class Alphaproteobacteria; order Hyphomicrobiales; family Nitrobacteraceae; genus Bradyrhizobium; species Bradyrhizobium sp. BWC-3-1. The sequence continues at coordinate 3,252,680 of NZ_CP136625.1, read as the reverse complement.
CTGGTTTCTGATCGAAGGCGCCAAGCCGCCGGGCAAGGACCACGAGGACGACAAGAAATATCCGCGCAGCGCGCCAAAGCCCTATGCTGGACGCGGCTGGGTCGCCTCCAACAAGGTCGGCGCGTCCTACGCCAATGGCGCGACACGCATGGGCGGCCTGTTCCAAGCACCCTTCGTCGATGCGAAATGGACGCCCGCCCAGCGCGAGCTCGGCGGCGCGATCGACACCGACGGCGGACCGAAGCACATCTTTGCCTGCAGCGGCCTCTGGGGCTTGGTCGAGAGCCAGGACGGCGTCCGCGGCTGGTGGCGCGGGCTGTGCTCCAACCAGGTCACGAATTGTAGCTGACGAGAAAATCCCGCTCCGCGACAGTCGCCGCCCTTGCCTTCTTAACAATTCAGGGTTGTAGTTAAGCATTGCACGCGGGAGGGAAAAATGCCGCACAACGACACGCTTTCATTTCATCGATCACTGACCGCCGCCTTCGTTTGCATTGTGCTGGCAGCTACGGCGTCGGCCGGCCGCGGCGAACCGTTGCCGCCGAAGATTTCGCCGGAGGCGACTGCCTGGAAGCCTGCCTCGATCTTTGAGAAGGAAGACAAGGACGACAAGTTCGAGGATCAGCCGCGCATGAATCTGAGCGGCGCGGCGTGCGTGCCGACGACACCAAAATTCACGTCGTGCCTGATTGCCAATGATGAGAAGAAATACGCGCAGTTCTTCTCGATCGAAGGAAACGTCCTCGTTCCACGGAAGCTCATCCGGCTTTCCGATGAAGACAAGGATCCCGATGCCGAAGGCGTCGCCTACGAAAAGGGTTTCTTCTATGTGACCGGCTCGCACGGCCGCAGCCGCAAGAAAGACAAGGAGAACCTGTCGAGCTACGTCGTGTTTCGGATCGCTGTGGATCCGCAAAACGGTATTCCCAAGACCGAACCCAACGCTAAGAAGGTCGATGGCGTGGAGGCGAGCCCGCGGATGCGCGAGGTTATTGAAAACGACAAATATGTAAAAGCGAAATTCAACAAGCCTCTTGCGGAGGGCGGCGTCAATATCGAAGGGATCGCGGTCAGGAACGGACGCATGTACTTCGGGCTGCGAGGACCGTCGCTCGACAAGCAAGCCTATGTGCTCAGCGTCGATGCGGGAGCACTGTTCACAAAGGCCGACGACCTCAAGCCGGACTAGATCCCGTTAGAACTCGGGGAAAATACCGGGATCCGGGACCTTGCCGCGGTGAACGACGGCATCTTGCTTCTCGCAGGCCCGACGCGGAATGAAAAGGTTTCCTATACAATTTGGTTGTGGGACGGCAGCAGCAAGACGGCAAAGCCGTTGGCAACGCTCGACCTCAGCACCGTCACAGCGGACGCCAAAGCGGAGATTCTACTTCCCCTCGAGGAAGACTCAGCCAGCATTCGCGCCCTCGTCATGTTCGACAGCGTGGAAAATGGCGGCGCTGTATCGTTCAGCATAAAGCGCTGAGCGCAGGCTGCGTAAATCCTCCGCCGGTCCAAGAACCGGCGGAAGGACGCAGGACCTGGCTAGCCGAGATTCAACTCTTTGAAGAAGTCATTGCCCTTGTCGTCGATGATGATGAACGCCGGGAAGTCGACGACCTCGATGCGCCAAATCGCTTCCATGCCGAGCTCGGGATATTCGAGCACCTCGACTTTCTTGATGCAGTGCTCGGCAAGATTCGCCGCGGCGCCGCCGATGGAGCCGAGATAGAAGCCGCCATATTTCTTGCAGGCCTCACGCACGGCTGGCGCGCGGTTGCCCTTGGCGACCATCACCATCGAGCCGCCGGCGGCCTGGAACTGATCGACAAAGGAATCCATACGGCCCGCAGTGGTCGGGCCGAACGCACCGGAGGCATAGCCCTCGGGCGTCTTGGCCGGGCCCGCGTAATAGACCGGATGGTTCTTGAAATAGTCCGGCAGCGGCTCGCCCTTGTCGAGCCGCTCGCGCAGCTTGGCATGCGCGGAATCGCGCGCGACGATCATGGTGCCGGTCATCGATACCCGCGTCTTGGTCGGGTACTTCGAGAACGTGGCAAGGATATCCTTCATCGGCTGGTTGAGGCCGATCTTGACGACCTCGCCGCCGAGCGACTGCTCGACCTCGGGCAGATACTGCGCCGGGTTGTGCTCGAGCTCTTCGAGATAGACGCCCTCCCTGGTGATCTTGCCGAGCACCTGGCGATCGGCCGAGCAGGACACGCCGAGCCCGATCGGGAGCGAGGCGCCATGACGCGGCATGCGGATCACGCGGACGTCGTGGCAGAAATATTTTCCACCGAACTGCGCGCCGACGCCGAGCGACTGCGTCATCTTCAGAATTTCCTGCTCCATCTCGAGATCGCGAAACGCGTTGCCGTCGGGCGAGCCGTGGGTCGGCAGCGCGTCGAGATAGCGAGCCGACGCCAGCTTCACCGTCTTCATGCAGAGCTCGGCCGAGGTGCCGCCGATGACGATCGCGAGGTGATAGGGCGGGCACGCCGCGGTGCCCAGCGTCAACACCTTCTCCTTCAGGAAGGCGAGCAGCCGGTCCTTGGTCAGCACCGAGGGCGTCGCCTGGAACAGGAAGCTCTTGTTGGCGGAGCCACCGCCCTTCGCCATGAACATAAACTTGTAGGCGTCATCGCCTTCGGCGTAGATCTCGCACTGCGCCGGCATGTTGTTGGCGGTGTTCTTCTCCTCGTACATCGACAGCGGCGCGACCTGCGAGTAGCGCAGATTGCGGCGCAGGTAAGCATCGCGCGCGCCTTCCGACAGTGCCGCCTCGTCGTCACCATCGGTGATGACGTTGCAACCCTTCTTGCCCATTATGATCGCGGTGCCGGTGTCCTGGCACATCGGCAGCACGCCGCCTGCAGCGATGTTGGCGTTCTTGAGGAAGTCCAGCGCGACGAACTTGTCGTTCGGGCTCGCCTCGCCATCCTCCAGGATCGCGCGGAGCTGCTTCAGATGACCCGGTCGCAGATAGTGGTTGATGTCGCCAAAGGCCGCTTCCGACAGGGCCCGCAGCGCGTCGCGGGACACCACCAGCATGTCCTTCCCCAAAACCTTCTCGACCCTGACGCCCTCGGACGAGACCTTCTTGTAGGGCGTCTCGTCCTTGCCCAGCGGAAACAGCGGCGTGTGCTTGTAGGGCGGAACGGGCTTTGCGGGATCGGGAAAGGCGGTAGGAGCGTTCATGGGCGGGAATCTCGGGGTTTTGGAGCCCTCGCATGGGCCCCTTTCATAGAACCGTTCTAAGCTTTTTTGCTGCAAAGGGAAGGCGCTCTGGTGCGGTCGGGGCATCCCGATTCGGCGACACGGCGACCTATTTTCGGCGGCTGTCGGCGGACACCAAGCTCTCATGATGCCGGTGAAGACCCTGGGTGCACCCCTTGCGCTACGCGCCCGACGACGGTTGAATGCGCCCGCTAAGGGGCCTTTCATCATGACATTGAACTTGCACGTCCGCGGCGCGATCCTGGTCGCCGCCGCCATCACCGGCCTTGTGACCATCGCCTCGCCCGCCCGCGCGGACCGCTGCGATGACAGCGCCAAGGAGCTGGCGAACCAGGTCGATCGCCTCAAGGTGAATTTCCGCGCCGCCAACGTCGTCTACCTGACTCATCCGGCGGCCAAGGAATTGTCCGTGGCCTGCCGTGGCGACAAATATTCGATCGAGCTCTATGCCAAGGGCGATCGCAAGCCCAAGCCGGAGTTCTTTGCGCTGGTGGGGTCGATGGCCGCGATCGTCTTCACCGTGACCAAGGACGATACGACGACGGGCGCGACACGCTGCCTGAAGCGGATGGGGCTCTTGCGCGGCGACAAGATCAGCATGCGTTACCGGCGTCTCAACATGGAATGCGCCCGCACCAAGACGGATGCGTCCATCGCGATCACGCGCGGCAAGGACGAATAGGCGGTCCCCGCGCGGTGTGCGCCTGACAGCACACCGCCCACTACAGACCGTTATTGCGAGCGTAGCGAAGCAATCCAGAATCCCTCCGCGGAGACAGACTGGATTGCTTCGCTTCGCTCGCAATGACGAGGAGAGGTCTGTCCTCTCGCGGAAACAGCGCGTGTGGCGGCACGAAAGCGGCCTCTCCACCGCACCGGATCCCTCGCATTTTAACGATTGGCTTGAAGGAAATTTTGCGTCTCGCGGCGCAGGGTCAATTGTTCCATATGTGAGGATTTGTGGATGAGCGTTTCTACCGTTACGCCGCCGCCGATCGCGATCGTGGTGCCGAGCTACGACACGACCAAGCAGCAGGACGATCAGACCAAGACCAAGGACAACGACCCGACCTATAAGCCGCCGCCGCCTGCGCCGCTGCCGCCGGGTCAGGGTACGCGGATCGATCAGCTCGCCTGATCAGCCGTGTCGAAGATGAAATGCCCGATCCGGTCGATCGGGCTTTTCGCGTGTCCGGCCGCAACTTCGCCGGATAGCGGGACCAATATCGTGCGCGACTACCCTGAGACCTGCATGATCGCAAGACTCCTGTTGCAGAGCACGATCACCACCGCCGCCATGGGCGCGCTGCTGTTCGCGTCCGCCGGCACCCTGCATTGGCCGTCGGCCTGGGTGTTCCTCGCGACCTCCGCCCTGCTCGGCCCGCTTTGCGGCTGGTGGCTTTACCGGGTCGACCCCGCACTGCTCGCCGAACGTCTGCGGCCGGTCCTGCAAAAGGACCAGCCCGCTGCCGACAAGGTGTTCATGACCGTCTTCGTCGTCGCGATGCTGGTCTGGCTGGCGGCGATGGGGCTCGACCGGCGTACGCGGTCCTCCGACATGCCGATGGCGCTGCAGGTGCTCGGCCTCGCCCTGTTCCTGCTCTCGACGCTGTTCATCCTCTGGGTTTTCCGCGAGAACTCGTTCGCGGCGCCCGTGGTGAAGCTGCAAGCCGAGCGCGCGCAGCACGTGATCTCGACGGGGCCTTATGCCCATGTGCGCCACCCCATGTACAGCGGCATGATCCTGTTCTTCGCCGGCGTGCCGCTGCTTCTGGGCTCATGGTGGGGACTTCTGATGGTGCCGCTATTCCTCGTCTTGTTTGCGGGCCGCATTCGCATCGAGGAGCGCACGCTGCGCGAGGGCCTGCCGGGCTATGCCGACTATGTGACGCACGTGCGCTATCGCCTGCTGCCTGGCGTGTGGTGAGCGCGCGCATCACTCTGTAAATCGCAGAAAAGTGTTCCCTCCGATCGACTGACGTCGGCGGAAGCGTTCGCAGGCGCTCTAGCCATCCAATTCGCGGTAGCGGCGGAAGATGCCCTGCTCGTTGAAGGGAATACGGCGCTCGCTTTCGAGATAAGCCTTGATGTTCGGGCGCGCCGACACGCGGTCGTGCATGCCGACGAGGGCCGGGATATCTGTCTCGAACGCCTTCATCCGCTTCGGAAACGCATAGCGTAGTCCCGCGACGAGCTGGAACAGCGAGAGATCGACATAGGTCAGCTTGCGGCCGGTGACATAGGCGCCGCCATTGTCCTGAAGGAGGTGCTCGAAATAGCCGAGATATTTCGGCACGCGCTCGCCCCAGAAGTCGGCGGTGCGCTTCTTTGCCGGCGGTTTCTGATCTTCGTAGTAGAGCGAGGGCCCGAGCGGGTGATGGGTGTCGTGAATCTCGACCATGAAATCGGTGATCGTCAGCTGGAGCTGATGCACCCAGAGTTGACCCGCTTCCGACTTCAGGGCGAGGGCGTGGCGGGCGCCGAGATAGAGCAGGATGTTCGCGGTCTGGCCGATGACGAGCTTGCCGGCTTTGAGGAACGGCGGCGCAAAGGGCGGCGTGCCCTTGTGTGCGTCCATCATCTTCATCATCGCAGCTGTACCGCGTGGGCCACGCGCCACGTCGATGTAAGCCGCGCCAGCCTCCTCGAGCGCGAGCCGCACATATTCACCGCGGCCCTGGATCTCGGGCCAATAATAGAGCTCGTATTTCATGGAAGGGTCCGTGAGCGTGGAAGCGACAGGACCAATCTATCACGCGCGACAAGGTTCCGTCAGGATGGGGCGGAAGGGCGGCACCACACGCTCCGTCATTGCGAGCGCAGCGAAGCAATCCAGACTGTCACCCTGGAGGGACTCTGGATTGCTTCGTCGCTGCGCTCCTCGCAATGACGGAAGCCTCAATTCGACGCGAAGCAATACAGCAGGCCGTCGCCGCCGGTGCTCTTCAGATCGGCCTGCGAGCAGCCGCCGTCGGGTCCGCGCGAGGGGTGTGCGGTGTTCCAGGATTTGACCGTCGGGTTGGTCGCAGGGCCGTTGATGTCGGAGTGGCCGAGCATCGCCGCGCCTTGCGTACTCGACGTCCAGTTTTTGCAGGTGCGGTCGTCGGGACCCGCAAACGCGGTGCCGTCGGACTGCGATCCCGTGAGAATGTCGTGCCGGTTAGGCTGGTCGCCATAGCCGTTTACAATCTCGCCCTTCTCGGTCAGCGCTGTCTCCTTGCTGATCTTGTTGGCGCTGTGCAAATCGGCCACGTCCTTGGCGATTTCCACGCCCTTGGCGTTCTGCCACGGTCCCTTGCCGATGCGGTCGCGCGCGTTGACGGCCGGCTTGCCGTCGGCGGCCTGCGTGGAGAGATAGGCGCGCCAGGTCTTACTGCCGGCGCCGCCGGCCTGGGCCAGCTTCTGGCACTGCGCATCGGCCCCCTCCAGACCGCCGAGATCGGCGCCTTTGCCAGGACCGTTGGAAGTCACGAAGAATGTCATGTTGGCCGACTGCGCCTGCGCCGATGGCGCCGCAAGCAAGGCCGCAGCGAGCGCGAGGCCTGAAATCGTCATGGTTCTCTCAATGCGGATCATCCTGTCCTCCATTTGTGTTGTCGTTGGCCGCCAGATTTCAACCCGACGCAAGCCCGCTTATTCCGATGCCGCGATGCGAGACGCCCAAAAGAAAAAGTCCCCGTGCAAGGAGCACGATGCCCTGTTTTTTTCATGTCGTCTGCGATCAGTTGGTCGACGGGATCGCCGACGATTCCCAGCCGCTTCCCGACTGCCATGTCGATTAATTGCTTCCCGGGACAATGGTGCCGGGCGAGCATACCAAATGGGCCGATCCTCAAGTGATCGTCCAGGGGAGGACGCGGGGGACTGTGGCGGGACCGTTCAGGGCGGCATCCGCGATGACATCGGGGCTGCGTAGCGCGCGGCGCAAGGGGAGATCGTTCATGCACCGGACCACAATCCGCCCAATCACGACAATTGCCGGCCGCGCCACCCTTTGCTGCCTTGCCGTCGGTCTTGCCCTGGGTCCGAACTGCGCCTTGGCCGCGGAACTGCTCAAAGCCCGGCTGGCGCAAAATCTCGCACCGATCTCCGGCCTTGCGATCGTCGCCAAGTCGAAGGGAATCTTCGAAAAGCACGGTCTGGACATCACGGTTTCGAACTTCACGTCCGGCAAGCAGTGCCTGGACACCGTGATCGGGGGCGGTGCCGACATCGCGACCACGGCGGAGGCGCCGGTCACCGCATCGACGATGGCAAACCAGCCCATCGCCTTCATCGCCGGGATGGAATATTCCGATCTCAAGACGCTCGTCGCGGCCAAGGCCGGCGTCAAGACCAAGGCAGATCTTCGCGGCAAGCGAATCGCCTTCACTGCCGGCACCGGTAGCGAGGTTTACACGGCGACCTTGCTGAAGTCGGCGGGATTGACGCCCAAGGATGTCACCCTCGTCAATCTGCGGCCGCAGGAGATGCTGCCGGCACTCGCGGCCGGAAGCATCGACGCGATCGACACCTGGGAGCCCCACGTCGCCAACGCGAAGAAGGCAATGGGCGAAGCCGTCACTGAGGTAGATACAAAAGGCACCTATTCCGAGACGTTCAATATCGTCGTCATGAAGCCGTACCTGGACGCCAACCCAGTGCTGGTCGAGAAATTCATCGCCGCACTGATCGATGCCGAGATCTGGATGAAGGCACAGCCGGATGAAGCAATCACGACAGTCGCGGACGCAGTTGGAATGAAGCGGGACGAACTCGCCCCCATCTGGGCCGACTATGTTTACCGGGTGCGTCTCGACGACCGGCTCATCGAGATTCTGAAGACCCATTCCGCATGGCGCCTCGAGAGCGGCAACCATCCTCCGGGAGCGGCGATGCCCGACTTCAGCAAGGTCGTCGTCACCGAGCCACTGAAAAAGGTCGATCCCGCACGCGTCACCCTGTCGTGGAAATAGGCACCCGCGCGGCCATGCAGGAAGCCACGTCAGCAGGACGCGATATTGCCATCCGCACTGGCGGTCGCGCTCGGCCGAATTCAGTTCGGCTTCGTCGCCTCAATATTCTGGTCGGGGCGCTTTCGCTTCCCTTGTTCATTGGGTTCTGGGAACTGGTCTCCCGTTCCGGGACCGTCAACATGGTGCTGTTTCCACCGCCGACGGTGGTTGCTGCGGCCGTGCTTGAGTGGATACGAAGCGGACAGTTCTTTAGCGATCTGTTGGCCAGCCTCTTTCGCGTCACCACGGGATTCATCATAGGCGGCGCGCTCGGCATCCTGCTCGGTATTCTCACCGGCCAATTCCCCGTTATCTCGAGCTTGCTGTCCCCGCTATTCCATATCTTGCGGCCAATTCCGCCGATTGCGTTCGTGCCGATCGTCATCCTCTGGTTCGGCCTGTCGGAGGCGGGAAAATTGTTCCTCGTCGTATGGGGCGTATTCTTCACGGTGTGGCTTTCGACTCACATCGGCGTGCAGAAGGTCGACCGCGGCCTGATTCGGGCGGCATTGATGCTCGGCACGCCCCGACGGCAGATGCTGCAGGAGATCGTGCTGCTGGGCGCGCTTCCCTACATTGTCGTCGGGTTGCGCACCGCCGTCAGCATCTCCTTCTACACGCTCGTCGCGGCTGAACTGGCCGGAGCTTTCGCCGGCATTGTCTACAGGATCGAGATTGCGCAGCAGAATTTGCAAACGGGCCAGGTCATGGGCGGGCTCGCAGCGCTCGGGTTGATGTCGTTCATCGCCGACCGGCTGTTTGCGGCTCTTGCCGAACGTATCGTCTGGTGGCGCTGATGTCGGGATCTCGATCGGGCATGAAACTGGCACTGGCAAGTTCGCCTGCCTCCGTCGAATCGGCGCGAAAACAACCGGCCATTCAAGTCTCGAACCTGAGCATCGTTTTCGACACCAAGCGCGGGCAGATCATCGCGGTCGATCGCGTTTCGTTTGACGTGGCGCCTGGCGAGTTCGTTTGCATCGCCGGTCCCTCCGGCTGCGGCAAGTCGACGGTGCTCAATACGATCGCCGGGCTGGAAGTGCCGTTCGAAGGCGAGATCCTGGTCGAGGGTGCGCCCGTCTACAGTCCGCGTCCCGATGTCGGCATGGTGTTCCAGCAGCCGCATCTCTTCCCCTGGAAGTCCGTCCGCAGCAACATCGCCCACGGTCCCAGGATGCTCGGAAAGTCCACGACGGAAGCGTATGCCATCGCCGACGATCTGATCGCGATGGTCGGCCTCAAGCGTTTCGCCGACGCTTATCCGATGACGCTGTCCGGCGGCATGCAACAGCGCGTGGCGATCGCGCGAGCGCTGGCCAATCAGCCCCGTGTGCTGCTGATGGACGAGCCCTTCGGGGCGCTCGACGCGCAGACCCGCGCCGTGATGCAAGACAATCTGCTGGCGCTGCGCGACCGGATCAAGGCGACGATCGTGTTCGTGACGCATGACATCGATGAAGCCATCGTGCTGGCCGACCGCGTTCTCATCATGAGCGCGGGACCTGGCCGCATCCTGCGCGAAGTCGCGGTCAAGCTGCCGCGCCCGCGGTCGAGTTCTGTCATGGTCGAGCCAGCATATCTTTCGCTCAAGAAAGATTGTCTCGACGTCATCCGCGCAGAAGGGTTGCGGGCATTCAATCAGTCGGACGCGGACTGATGACGCGGAGTCCGCGTCTGAGGCGAACGCAGGGAGCTGGCATGGTTCTTGAATAGCCGATGCCAGGTCTCACATGCGGAGCCGGCCATGCACAGGGCGAACAGCGCGATAGCGGCAGGTGTGATGCTCGCGGAGTCGGACGATCTCGTCAGACCGCTGCCCGGCTTATTGGATGGTCTCAACCGGGCTGATTGCAATCGCTTGCGTGCGATCGGACGCGAAAAGATCCTGGAAGCCGGCCAACTGGTGTGGTCCCAGGGCGACGCACAGGCCGGGATCTACCTGATCAGCGAGGGGCGCATACGCAGCTACTATGCCGCACCGTCGGGGCGCGAAGTCACGCTCGCCTATTGGTTTCCAGGCAACTTCGTCGGCGGGCCCGACATCTTCGGGACAGGCCCGCATATGTGGACATCGGTTGCGGCCGAGCGCAGCCGGTTGACGTTCATGCCCGGACTGGCATTGCGGCGGCTTGCGCTCGAATCGCCGGCAATCGCCGTCGCCTTGCTGGATGCCCTCGCATTCAAGGCGCGATGCTATTCGGCAATGGCCCAGATGCTTGGGACGCGCTCGGTCACCGAGCGGCTGCATAGCCTGCTGATCTTCCTGTCGCATGTCTACGGCGTGAAACGCGACGGCGAGATCGTCGTCGGCATGCCGTTTACGCACGGCGACCTTGCCAATCTGATCGGATCCACCCGCCAATGGGTGACCGTGCAACTCGCGCGGCTCCAGGATGAAGGCGTGATCAGATACGAAAGATCCGTGATTGCGATCCTGGATGTTTCTACACTTGGGCAGGCGATGGGATAATGTCCGCCCGTTAGCCGCCAGACTTCAATTCGAATGCCGATCCGTCTGCGCCGGCCTCGAACCGCCGTGCGAGTCCGATCAGCGCGCGATCGTGCCAGGCCGGCGCCAGCAGGGTCACGCCCATGGGCATGCCGTTCGGCAATTTCGTATTCGGAACGGCGACGCCGCAGAGATCGAGTAGATTGGCAAAGTACGAGTAGTAGCCCAGACGATTGTTGAGGGTGATCGGATCACGATGCATCTCCTCCAGTGTGAACGGCCGCGGTGCAGTCGGAACCACCAGGGCATCGATGCCGGCAAAGATTGCTTCGGCGTCGCGGCGAAGCCGGTGCAGCCGGTGAATGGCGCCAAACGTGTCGATCGCCGAATACCCGGCGGCTGAGCCCAGCACGGTCCTCGTGACATCAAGCAAGGCGCCGGATTCGACGTCGATGAGCGAAGCGATGGCCGAGTGCCGCTCCGCGACCCAGGGACCGCTGAACATCAACTCCCCGGCCTGGCGGAATGGGGCGAAGTCCACCTCGATCGCCGTTCCTCCGATATGAGCAAGACGTTCGCAGGCACTCTCGTAGAGTTCGCCGCATTCCGACATGCCGAAGCATTCGAGATCTGCTGGCGCAACGCGGCCGAACCGGAATGATGCCGCCGCACCGTTGGCGGGGAAAAAGGTTCTGGGCAGGCGGCTGTAGGGATCTTCGAAATCAAACCCTTCGATGATGTCGAGGATTGCTTCGCCGTCGCTGACGGTATTGCAGAATACCGACACGCAATCGATCGTCGGACAATTCGGCACCAGGCCACGTGATGACACCAGCCCAACGGTCGGCTTGATTCCGACGATGTTGTTGAACCCGGCAGGTATGCGCCCCGAGCCGCCGGTATCGGTGCCGAGCGCAAAGGCGACGTGCCCCGCCGCCACGGCGACCGCGGAGCCGGAACTGGAACCGCCCGCAACATAGCGCGCATCGGCAACCGACGCGCAGGGGCCATGGGGCGAGCGCACGCCGGACAGGCCTGTGGCGAACTGATCGAGATTGGTCTTTCCGAGGCAAATTGCGCCGGCTGCGGTGAGGCGTTCGACGCTATGCGCGGAATGCCAGGGCGTATAGCTGAACGCCGGACATGCGGCAGTGGTCGGCATTCCCGCGACGTCGATGTTGTCCTTCACACCAAATGGAATGCCGAGCAGCGGAAGATTTTCGCCCGTCCGCGCGCGCGCCACCAGCTTATGGCATTCTTCGAGTGCCTCCTGCCGCGGGCGAAGATAGATCCAGCAATTGCGGTCGCGCTCGGCCTCGATCCGGTCATACGCCGTTCCGATCGCCTCCAGCAGCAGGGACGAACTCCTGGCAATGCCTTCGTAGTTTGTCCTGAGGCGCGCGACACACTGGCTCACGGAATATCTCCTCATCCAACCGGCAGGCGCGAAATTGCGGCAGCTCTGCGCGGCCAACAAGCAATTAAGTGCTTCCCCCAAATGGCCGCCTGACCGGAAACGCGCCGCTCAAACAAAAAGGGCGCCGTGCCGAAGCACGACGCCCTCGTTTGTCGCTATACGGGCGATCAGTTGGTCTGCTGGATCGCTGACAATTCCCAGGTGCCGCCCGGACGTCGGGCAAAGGTCCAGACTTCGGTGGCCTCGCCCGGCTGCTCGCTGCCGGCGACAATCGCGCCGGTATTGCGGTCGAGCGTCTTGTCGGTGAGCGCGAAGCGCAGCGCCACCGTCGCGTAATCGGTCTCGCCTTCGCGCCAGGATTCCGCGAGGTCGCCCTGCAACAGCTTCACACCGCTGACCTTGTTGACGACATTGCGCGCGCGGTTCTGGCCGAGGTCCTGCTCGAAATAGGAGACCATTTCCGGCGTCGCGAGCGTGTGCAGCTTGGCCACGTCCTCGTTGGACCAGGCCGACTGGACGTCGCTGAGCAGGCGCTCGAACGCTTCATAGTCGTCCGGCTTGATCTCGAGCGGTGCGTTGTTGGCGCCGAAGCCGAAGCCACCGCCAAGACCACTACGATTGTTCGCCTGCGGTCCCGGACCGGCACCGGCGTCAGCATTGGCATAGGCCGCCTGCGGGGTGTGGCGGCGCTGCCACCAGGACATCGCCAGCCGAACCACGAGCACCACGAGGACGATCTGGATGATCAGGCCGATGATCGACGACAGGCCACCGAGGCCGCCGAACAGGCCACCGCCGAACAGCATGCCGAGCAGGCCCGCGCCGAGGAACCCGGCCGCAAGGCCGCCCATGAAGCCGCCGGCCCGGCCGAACAGACCGCCACGCGCGGGTGCGGCGGCAGCCGAATTCATGCCTGCGCCCGGCTGGGTGTAGGTCCGATTGAACTGCGAGGTCGAGCCCGGCGCGGTCGTGGTCGATGGCGGGGCCGAATAGGTGCGCGAACCGCGCGAACCCGACGACATACCGCCACCGACGCGCGCGTCGGCGGACGAGATCGCCAGCGCAGTCGGCAGCGCAAGCGCCAGCACGACGGCAATCGTCTTGAAGAGACTGCGGGAGCGTTGCGAGAAATTCATGTTGGTTTCCCAGATCCCCGGCATGGGGATGTGCCCCTAAGATGGGCAGCCTTCCGTAAAAAGGAAGCCACTATCGGAACTTATGGCTGCGGCCCTCAGTCGCGGGGATGTGGCAAAAGCCCATATTTGGCGGCGGCTTGGCCGGGTGTGCAAAGGAGCCGCGGTCGCCGGCTACCGGTCGGTTTGGCGACAGCAGTTCAGCTTTTTTCCGTCATTGCGAGCGAAGCGAAGCAATCCAGGCTGTTTCCGCGGAGGCAACTGGATTGCTTCGTCGCTTCGCTCCTCGCAATGACGGAGAATGTGGAGCCCGCGCCCTCACCCCGCCTTCGCCATCGTCTCCTTCACGGCCGCCACGAGCTGGCTAAGTGTGAACGGCTTGGGCAGGAAGTCGAACTGCTGGCCTTCGGGCAGGCTCTTCTCGAACGCGTCCTCGGCGTAGCCGGAAACGAAGATGAACTTGATGTCGGGGTTCTTCTCGCGCATCGCCTTGAGCAATGTCGGGCCGTCCATCTCCGGCATGACGACGTCGGACACGACGAGATCGATTCCGCCGCTCTGCTCTTCCAGCACCTCCAGCGCCTCGACGCCGTTCTCGGCCTCGACCACGGTGTAGCCGCGCGAGCGCAGCCCGCGTGCGTTGAGCGCGCGCAGACCCTCCTCGTCCTCGACCAGGAGGATGGTGCCCTGTCCGGTGAGATCGGTGCGGGGCTTGGCGTCCGCCACGGACCCGGCCTCCTTCGCGGCACCATTGCTGGCGCCAACGACCGGCGCCGGCTGCTCGACCTGCACCTCCGGCTCGGCATGATGGCGCGGCAGGAAGATGTGGAACGAGGTGCCCTGCCCGGGCTCGGAGTCCACGTAAATGAAACCGCCGGTCTGCTTGACGATGCCATAGACGGTGGAGAGCCCGAGGCCGGTGCCCTTGCCGACCTCCTTGGTCGAGAAGAACGGCTCGAAGATCTTGTCGCGGATGTCGGCGGGAATGCCGGTACCGGTGTCGGCGACCTCGATCCGCACATAGTCGGCGGCTGGCATGCCCTTGTAGGCCAGCCTGGCCGCTTCCTCGGTGGTGACGTTTGCGGTGCGGATGATCAGCTTGCCGCCGTCGGGCATGGCGTCGCGCGCGTTGACCGCGAGGTTGACGATGACCTGCTCGAACTGGGAGACGTCGACCTTGACCGGCCAGAGATCTCGGCCGTGGATGGTCTCGTGCTTGACCTTCTCGCCGATCAGCCGGCGCAGCAGCATGGCGAGATCGGAGAGCGCATCGCCGAGGTCGAGCACCTGCGGCCGCAGCGTCTGCCGGCGCGAGAACGCCAGCAACTGTCGCACCAGCGTGGCGGCCCGCGTCGCGTTCTGCTTGATCTGCATGATGTCCTGGAACGACGGGTCGGTCGGCTTGTGCGCGTTCAGCAGGAAGTCGTTCGCCATCATGATGGCGGAGAGCACGTTGTTGAAGTCGTGGGCGATGCCGCCCGCGAGCTGGCCGACGGTCTCCATCTTCTGCGACTGGTTGATCTGGTTCTCCAGCGCGCGCCGCTCGGTGGTCTCGAGCATGTGCACAATGGCGACTTCGGCGTCGTTCTCGGCCGCATCCACCGGCGTGACGAAGAACTGGCCCCAGCGCTCTCTGGTTCCTTCGAGCGCCACTTCGACCGGCGCGACGTCGGCCTGGCCCTCCGCAGCCTGGTTGATGGCCGCGATCAAAAGGTGCCGGTCGCGCGAATTGACCGCGCGGAAGATCGACTTGCTGGCGCTGTCGAGCCCCAGTGCCTGCCCGAGCTTGGCGTAGCGCGCATTGGCGCGCACGACGTTGCCGCCGCGGTCGACGGTGGCGATCGCCATCGGGGTATGGTCGAAAAAGCGCATGAAGCGCACTTCGGCGGCGCGGTCGGGATCGCTGCGCTCGTCGCGGGCACGGCTGATCACCAGCGTGCGCGACGGGCCCGGCGCACCGTCGGCGCCGAAGGCGAGCTTGTGATAGAGCCGAACCGGCATGGTCTTGCCGGTACGCATGCGCAGGTCGATGTCGAAGACTTCCGTCTTGACCTCGCCCGGCACCGCCACGATCGCGGTGAGCAGCGAAGCACCGTCGCCGGAGACGATGTCGGTGAGCTTCAGCCCGCCCGAGCCGATCTCGGCGAGGTCGTAGTCGAGCCAGTTCGCCAGCGTCGCGTTGACGTAAGCGAGCTCCCCGGCCGGATTGACCGAGAAGAAGCCGCAGGGCGCGTGATCGAGATATTCGATCGCGTGCTGGAGTTCCTGGAACACGTCCTCCTGGCGCTCGCGGTCGCGGGTGATGTCTGCGATCGACCACACCGCGTATCTCGTCTCGCGCTTGCCGGTGCCGAGGGGCCGCACCCGCATGCGGAGCCAGCGGCCCTGGCTGCCATGATTGCCGGAGATGCGGACCTCTTCCTGCTGCCGCTTGCCTTCGCGCGCGGCTTTCAACAGGCGGAACACCGCCTCGGAGACGTCGGGGTTGCCGATGAAGACGCGCTCCACGGGGCGCACGTCCTGCGGACCGGCGGCGCCGGTCAGCGTCAGGTAGGCCGCATTGGAATAGACCACATGGCCGCGCGGGTCGGTCACGGCGAGGCCGTCGAAGGCGTGGTCGGCGATGCGCCCCATCACGGGATCGTCGAGATTGCGATCGGCGAAGCGGATGATGCCGGCGGCGAAGGCGAACAGGTTGAACAGGCCGACCATCGCCAGCACGGCGAGGATACCGAGGATATAGGGCTGGGCCTGCGCGCGCCCGAGCGTCATCAACCCGACGGCAACGGCGACGAGGCCGGCGGCCACCAGCAGCACCAGCGCAATGCTGCCCGAGCGCGGCGACGGCTCGTGCGCCGCAACGGGCTCGCGTGTGAGGTCGTGGTCGGTCTCGGCAGTCATCTCAAGCTGGCACAAGCCTGTCGGCAGAGAATCAACGCGCTACAGGGCGCGCAGGGTCCTCCCTGCCTGAATCGGACCCGCAGGCGCAAGGGCAGCAGGGGCGAAAGGTACGCTGATTCCCAGATTACGGCCATTTCCAGTACTTTTCAGGGGTTTTATTGCCGGGTGGCACCGAATCCGCTCTTTAGACGCATGACGTAGCCGATGACTTCGGCGACCGCATGGTAGTGCTCGGTCGGGATTTCCTCGTCGATCTCGACGGTGGCGTAGAGCGCGCGGGCGAGCGGCACGTTCTCGACGATCGGGATGTCGTGCTCGCGCGCGATCTCCCGGATCTTGAAAGCGAGGTTGTCGACGCCCTTGGCGACGCAGATCGGCGCCGACATGCCGCGCTCGTAGGACAACGCGATCGAATAGTGGGTCGGGTTGGTGATGATCACCGAGGCCTTGGGAACCGCCGCCATCATGCGCTTCTTGGAGCGCTGCTGGCGCAGTTGCCTGAGCTTGCCCTTGATGTGCGGGTCGCCTTCGGACTGCTTGTACTCTTCCTTGATCTCCTGGAGCGACATCTTCTGCCGCTGGAACCAGCTGCGATACTGGAAGAAATAGTCGCCGATGGCGATGATCGCGAGCGCCGCGACCACCGCGCCGAGCAGATGAATGGTCAGGCTGGTGGAGGCGCCGAGCAGGGCAGCCGGATCGAGCCTGACCATCGCCTCCATGCGATGCCGCTCCGGCCACAGGATCACGGTCATGACCGCGCCGAGCACGATCAGCTTGCCGAGACCCTTGAGGAAGTTCGCCGCCGCTTGCTTGCCGAAGATGCGCTTGAGGCCTTCGGCAGGCGACAGCTTGCTGAACTTGGGCTTGAGGGATTCGGCCGACCAGACCAGTCGGTGCTGCAGCACGTTGCCGGCAATTGCCGCCAGCACCAGCATCAGTAGCGGCACGCCCACCGCCGCCAGCACCGCGACTTCGATCTGCTGCATCAGGGCGAGCAGAGCCCTGCCGTCGGTCTTGATCATCCAGGAATTGGCGAGCAGGTTGCGCATCGGCGCCAACAGCCCGCTGCCGACCGATCCCGAGAAGCTCGAGACGACGAGCGTGGCGCCCGCGATCATGAACCAGGTGTTGATCTCCTGGCTCTTGGCGACGTCACCGCGTTCGAGCGCCTCTTCGAGACGTTTTTGCGTCGGGTCTTCTGTTTGACTCTCTGGATCGTTGTCTTCCGCCATCGATCACCCGGTCACTTGAGTGGCATCATCTGGTGCATGACACCGATGAAGTAGTCGAGAAAGGTGCCCATCATCGCCGTGAGCACGACGGCAAGCACCAGGAAGCCGGCGAAGATCGACAGCGGCACGCCGACGAAATAGACCTGCATCTGCGGCATCAGCCGCGCCAGCACGCCGAGTCCGATGTTGAAGACGAGGCCGAACACCAGGAACGGTCCGGAAAGTTGCAAGCCCAGGCGGAACGCGGCGGCAAAGGCGCGCGTCGCCAGTGCGGCGACATCGCCGCTCGACACGGTCTCGCCCGGCGCGAAGATCGTGTAGCTGTCGTTCAGCGCCGCGATCACCAGATGATGGCTGTCGGTGGCGAACAGCAATGTCACCCCCAGTATCGTCAGGAAGTTGCCGACCAGCACGCCCTGCTGTCCCTGAGTCGGATCGACCGAAGTGACGAAGCCGAGCCCCATCTGCTGCGCGATCACGGCACCGGCAACCTGCAGCGCCGACAACGTCACCCGCGCGGTCGCTCCCAGCACGATGCCGATCACGATCTCATGCAGCATCAGGACCAGCAGCGGCGCGATCGAGCCCATGTCGACCTGATAGGCATTGCGATGCAGCGGCAGGATGATCAGCGTGAGCAGCAGCGCGATCGACAATTTGATCCGTGTCGGGATATTGGTCTCGCCCAGGCCCGGCAACAGCATCACCATCGCGCCGACCCGGGCAAAGGCGAGCATGAAGGAGGCGGCAAGCGCCGGCAGCAGCGAGACGTCGATGCGCATGATAGGCGCATAGTGCCTCAGCCGCCGATGATTCGCGACGATATCCGCAGCATGTGGGAATGCAGTGCGTCTGCCATGAATGGCAAGGCCAACAGCATTGTGGCAAAGATGGCCAGGATTTTCGGCACGTAGATCAGCGTCTGTTCCTGGATCTGCGTCAGCGCTTGGAACAGCGACACGACGACGCCGACCACGAGGCCGACCACCATCAGGGGCGACGACACGATCACGATCGTCCAGATCGCATCACGCGCGACGTCGAGGGTTTCCGGTCCGGTCATTTCGCGGTTCCTTTATTCAACTCTCATCCCCACCTCTTGATGAGGACACACGAACCAGAAAAATCAGATCGGCATCTTCATGATGTCTTCATAGGCCGCGATCACGCGGTCGCGGACAGAGACCAGCGTGGACACGGCGACGTCGGTATCTGCGACCGCCGTCACCACGTCCATCACGTTGGCCTTCCCGGCGGCCATCGCCACCGTCTGTGCGTCCGATTTACGGCCGGACTCCAGGACGCTGCCGACAGTATCTTTCAGAAGAGAGGCGAAGGACTGCCCGCTCGGCTCGCTGCCCTTGCCGGCACCGCTGTTCTCCAGCACGCGAGCGAGGTTTGCATAGGCGTTGGCGGCAATTGTCGGTGTTGCCATGGTTCAAATGTCCTGTTCAGCTCTTGAGGATGTCGAGGGTGCGCTGGATCATCCGGCGCGTCGCGCTGATGATGTTGAGGTTGGCCTCGTACGACCGCTGCGCGTCGCGCATGTCGGTCATCTCGACCACCGAGTTCACGTTGGGATATTTGACGTTACCGGTCGCATCCGCCGCCGGATTGTTCGGCTCGTATTTGGTGCGGAAATTGGACTGGTCGGGCTTGATCCTGCCGAGGGTGACGACCTGCGCGTCGAGTGTACGGTCGAGCGCGGAGGAGAAGGTCGGCACCTTGCGCCGGTAAGGATCGCCGCCGGCGGTCTGCGAGGTCGAATCCGCATTCGCGATATTCTCCGAGATCACCCGCATGCGCCCGGCCTGCGCCCGCAGACCGGAGGTCGCGATCGCCATTGAACGGGCAAAGTCGCTGCTGTCATTCGCCATGGTCTATCTCCAGCCCTAGCCCTTGCCGATCGCGGTCTTGAGCAGGTGCAGGCTCTTCGAATAGAGCGAGGTCGCCGCCGCATAATCCATCTGGTTGCTGGCGGCCTTCATCATCTCCTCTTCGAGATTGACGGCGTTGCCGGCGGGGCGTGTCTCAAAACCCGCATTCTTGTTCTGGTCGAATCCGGAGGCCGCGCCCGACGGCGCCATATGGGAACCGCTGGTGCGGGTGAGCGCCAAGGGACCCATCGAACCCGTGACGGCGCCGCTCCTGTCCAGCTTCGGCTCGACCAGGTCGCGCGGACGGAATTTGGGCGTGTCGGAATTGGAGACGTTCTCGGACAGGACGCGCTGGCGCTCCTGGTGCCATTGCATCTTGGTGCGAAGCGCCGATAGCACCGGAAGATCGTTGATGGACATCGTTGCGGCTCCTTCCGCCTCTCGGACCAGGTCCGAAGCTAGGCAGAATTTGCCGCCTGTATGGTTAACAGCCGGTTAAGGAGGTCGCAGGCAGCTGTCCCCCGGCGGGACACCACTGCGCGTGCCCCGTGATTCTACGCCTCCAAAAGCGGCATTAACCCAACCGCTTGGCGGCGCATTCACAGGTCAAGAAGTCGTTTTGGATCGAGCGATTCATGGGTTATTAAGAGTTGGGGACGGCAAAACTTGCCGTGGGACGTTAAGAAATCGCAGTTTGGGGCAACGTAAGCCGGTGGTTGGCGCATCTGACCACTGGCCCGAGACAAGCGCCATTTGTCGGGGACAAGTATGCAAGGCAGCCCTATCACCTTCATCGTCGCGTTCATCGTCGTTCTGGCGTTGATCGGCGTCGCTGCATGGCTGGTTCGCCGATTCGCCACCAGCCGGCTTGGCGCAAACACCCAGCGCGGCCGGATGCCCCGGCTCGCCGTGATCGATGCCGCCGCGGTCGACGGCCGCCGCCGTCTGGTGCTGGTCCGGCGTGACAATGTCGAGCATCTTCTGATGATCGGTGGCCCCACCGACATCGTCGTCGAACCCAACATCGTGCGCGCAGCACCCAGCCGCGACCAGCTCCCGCAGCGTTCCAATGCCGCCGAGCCGCCGCGTCTTGCGCCGATGCATGATACCAGCAGCTGGGCCGACGAAGCACCGCGGCCCGAGCTGCTCGATCATCCCGAGCCGCAAATGCCCGAGCCGCCACCGCGGCCCGCGCGTCCCTCCTTCGCCGACGAAGTGCGCCGGCCCGCTCCCGGGCTGGCCGAACGCCGCAACGAGCCGCCACTGGCCGGCTTCACCTCCGAGCCGCTCGCGCCGCGCCCCGAGCGCGAGCCGCGTCCCGAACCTATTCCGCCGCGCGTTGCGCGCAACGAACCCCCTCTGATGCCGCGCCCGCCCCGCCAGAGCGAGCCGGTAAAGGCGCCTCCGGTGCGCTCCGAGCGCGTAGCCGCGCCTCCTCCGCCTGTGCCGCAGGCTCCGCCCGTTCCGCCGCCGGCGTCCGCTCCTGGGGGGCCATCGAGCGCCGAGCAGAATCTCGCCGAGATGGCGCAGCGGCTCGAAGCTGCGCTGCGCCGCCCCGCCGGCGAGACGCTTGCCCCACCGGTCGCCCCGGAGCCCCCGGCCGCTCCTCCGCGTGTGGCCCGCAGCGAGCCGCCGGCGCCACCGGCACCTGCCGCAAAGCCGGCTCCGGAAAAGACCAGCTTTGAAAATCTCGAAGACGAGATGGCCTCGTTGCTCGGCCGTCCGAAGCCGTCTTCGTGAGGCTGCCGGCCCTCCCGCGTAGAGTTTTTCTTCTTTCTGTCCTGATCGGCGCGGCTTCGCTCGCGATGCCGGCACATGCGCAGGACATCAGCATCAATCTCGGCGGCGGAGGCGCTGGCGGTGGCGGCGTCACCGAGCGCGCGATCCAGCTGATCGCGCTGCTGACGGTGCTGTCGATCGCACCGTCGATCCTGATCATGATGACGTCGTTCACGCGCATCGTGGTCGTGCTGTCGCTGCTGCGCACCGCGATGGGCACAGCGACCGCCCCGCCGAACTCGGTGATCATCGCCCTGGCGATGTTCCTCACCTTCTTCGTGATGGGACCCGTCCTGCAAAAATCCTACGACGAAGGCATCCGTCCGCTCGTCGCAAATCAGCTCGGCGTCGAGGACGCGCTTCAGCGCGCCTCCGTCCCCCTGCGCGGCTTCATGCAGAAGAACGTGCGCGAGAAGGACCTCAAGCTGTTCCTGGACCTCTCCGGCGAGCCGCCGCCGGCAACCCCCGACGAGCTCGGCTTACGCATCCTCGTCCCCGCCTTCATGATCTCGGAGCTGAAGCGTGCCTTCGAGATCGGCTTTCTGCTGTTCCTCCCCTTCCTGATCATCGACCTCGTCGTCGCGTCCGTGCTGATGTCGATGGGGATGATGATGCTGCCGCCGGCAACGATCTCGCTGCCGTTCAAGTTGATCTTCTTCGTGCTGGTCGACGGCTGGTCGCTGGTGGCAGGCAGTCTGGTGCAGAGTTACGGGGGGTAGCGGTCCTGGGCAGCGGTCAGCGACCCTATTCTCTCTAGCCCGATGCTTGTAGGCGTGCACTTGAGCTTACCAGCGTAAGGCGGAAGCCTGCCATCGTCAGCGCGTTCGGCGGCTCGTGACATATCGGAATATGCTCAGGTTGCGCATTCATTGGGTCATTGATATGATGGTCATCATCCCTAGATCCGAAGCGGCTTATGACCAGCAACGTCGAAAACCATCTGCTCGCTCGGGTCGTGCCGCTTGGTCTTCAGGTCGCCGTTCTTGCTGCGTTGTCTGCGAGTGGCACGTTGGCCACCAACATTCTGTTGCCTTCGCTACCGAGTATCGCCGTCGCGGTAGGCGTCACCAGCGCTCAGGTAACGTCAACTATCACCATATTCCTCGCCATGTTCGCGGTCGGACAACTCGTTGTCGGTCCATTGTCGGATCGTTTCGGCCGGCGCATACCCGTGATGATCGGGTTTGCTGTATTTTTCGCAGGTAGCATATGGTGCGCGTTAGCCAATGATTTGGCGGCACTATTGATTGGTCGCGTTGTGCAGGCCGGTGGCGCATGTGCCACGTCTGTCCTTTCGCGAGCTATCGCAAGAGATCTTTTCCAGGGCGAAAAGCTAGCGCGCGTGCTCACCTTTGTTATGGTTGCGATGGCAGCGGCGCCCGGATTCTCGCCCCTGGTCGGTGGCGCGCTGGATCATTTTTTTGGCTGGCGTTCAGCCTTTGTGTTCGTCGGAATCTTCGCCGTCGTCGCCGCTTTAGCATTTCTTGCGGCTTTCGGAGAAACGCACCACGCGCCACGAGCCGAGTTCGATTTCTCGACGATCTCCAAGAATTACTGGTTGCTATCGACTGACCGCCGTTTCCTGGTTCCTGCCGCAACTGTTAGCCTCATCTTAGGTGCGCTGTTTGCAATGTTTTCGGCGTTGCCGCGTGTCTTGATAGAAGGCCTCGACTTCACACCCATGCAACTCGGCCTGTTCTTCGCAGGCACTGTCATGATCGTCTTTAGTGCTGGCATTATCGCTACCAGAATTGTTCCGCACCTTGGTCTCGACCGATCGATTTGCATCGGTCTCGCGCTGGCCTGTGTCGGCGGCGGCATGGTGTTGCTATTCGCGCTTTTCGACGGGCGCTTTTTGCCATTTCTTGTCGGCGCATGTGTATTCCTGCTGGGCATGGGCATGGTCAATCCGCTCTGCAGCGCGCAAGCTCTTTCGCCATTCGGCGATCGCGCCGGTGCTGCCTCGGCCCTGTTAGGTTTCTGGCAGATGTTGGCCGCGGCGCTAGGCGTATCGCTTGCGGCGGTGATCGCAAGCAACCCCATGATCGGGCTTGGTCTTGTGCTAGTGCTTGCCTCGAGCTTGGCCTCGGCAATTTATCAGGTGCGGGGAAAGCTCAATTAAGCCCGTTAACGTCGCTTGCTGGCCTTAGCTGCTTCCCTGTTTCCACGCCCTACGATCGGTTCACGGGGCATATGTTTCTCACAAGGGACCTGGAGCCCTCAGCCGACTAGCAAAGGCAAACGGGCCATGTCCGGTCTCAAAGACTGAATGGACAAGGCCTACGTCCTCGCGGACTGATCGGGTTGATGAGTACGCGGGCGATAGTCTTCGGCCCTGCCCGTCACTTGAGAGCTGGCTCACGGGTCCCTGTCGCGAGGCCAAGAAGGAGCGGCGATCCTATCGCGGCATCTTGATCTGGCGCACGACGGGGATCGTGGGCAGCGAGCCGGTGTGGTCGGACTCGTCCTTGGCCTGTGGAGAGGCCGGCGCGCGGGCGGTGGCGTCGGGAAAGCGCTGCTTCATCTCGCGCAGGAAGCCGTCGAGCGTGTCGACGCTGGCAGCCAGCTTGGCGATATCGGCAAATTCGGCGCTGGAAGCGCCGGTCGGTTTGCTCGCGATGTCGAAGGCGAGCCGATCGGCGCTCTCGCTCATCAGCGGCGCATATTTCTCGCGGAAGCGCGACATGCCGATCGAGTCGTCGGCGAGCGCATAACCGACGGCGGCGCGGATGATGTCGCTTTTCTCCACCGCGTTGAGCGGCTTGAAGTCACGGAAGCGCTCGCCGTAATAGAGCTCGATCTGCTCGGCGGATTCACGCCAGCGCCGCGCCGCCCAGAAGATATCCGAGCGTAGGCGCAGCACCTCGCGGCCTGTAACGTTGGAGACGATATCGAGCGCAAGATCGTGGCGGCCGACGTCGCTCTGTGCACGCGCCTCCAGCAGCAGGCGTTGCTGCCTGAGCTCGCCTGAGAGGTCGCTGATCCGGCTCGCGCGCAACGCCGTGATCGCCATGTCGGGTCTGCGATTGGCGAGATAGATCATGGAGAGGCGCGCGGCGACTTGCGCACGCGCCGCGCCTTCGAGGCGATGGTCGACCTGGTATTGCAGGAGCTCGGCGGCCTGGTCGAGCAGATCGATCGAGGCGAGACGGTCGGCGAGGCGTCGGATCAGTTCGTCGCCGCGCCGGCCGATCGGCGTCAGCTCACGGAACTCGTAGAACATCCCGAGCGATTCGATCGGCGGCAGCTCGTCGCCCTTGGGTCCCAGGAAGAGCTGCGTAAACAGGTCGGAGGCGAGGTCTTGCGCCTGGCGCGAGGCTTCCGCGTTCGGCTGCAGCTTTGTCGCGGTGCGCGCCGCGGTGAGCGCGTCCCGGTAGCGTCCGTTCTCTGCAAACATCTGCGACAGCATCTGCAGCGTCTTGACCTCAATCGAGTCGCCGCGCCAGGTCATCGAGAGCGTTTCGAGCTCGCGCAACGCGTCTTCCTTGCCGATCTCGTCGCGCTTCTGCCGCAGCGCGACCTCGAGCTGCTTGGCCTCGGCCGCAGCCGGCCGATCGGACGAGCCGCCGGCGAACTTGTAGTCGTCGAGCGCGTCCTTGTCGTGGCCGAGCGCCTCGGCAAGCCGGCCGCGCAGCACGGCAAAGCCGGGCGCGGCCTCGGGCGAGACGCCGACCACCTCGAGCTCGCTGCGGCGCTTGGAGGCGCCCGCATAGTCCTTCACCTCGAGCGAAGCGCGCATCGCCTCCATCGTCACGATGCGCTGGATGTCGAGCGGTAGCGAGGCGATGGCGAATTCGACGTTCTTGAACTTCTCGCGCGCGTCCGCCCATTTGCCTTGGCGCGCATAGGCGAGCGCTTTCCAGAGCTGGGAATCGTGGCTGTTGCCGATCACGGGGTTGGCGAGGTCCTTCAGGCCCTGCGCCGGCCGACCGATCAGGATGCTCGCGATCGCATGCATGATCAGCGCACCGCTCTCCTCCTTGTTGAGAGGATCGGCGAGCATCAATTCGGTGACGGCCTTCGCCTCGTGATACATCGCGCGCGACATGTAGAATTGCGCGAGGTCGAGCCGCGGCAGGGAACGCATCGCCGGTTCGAGGTTGGCGATCGCCGTGATCAGCTCGTTCTGGCGCGCTATGAAATTTTCCGACTGGCCCTTGCGCCAACCTTCGGGGCTGAAGACCGGCCGCACTGCGGTCGGCGCGCGCTCGGCCGAGATGTCGACCGGGGACAGCGTCAGCCCGCCCTTTTTGCCGAGGATGACCTTGTCAGCCCCGACCTCGACGCCGACCTCGTCGGAATTCGGCCGGATCGCGATGCCATGCGCGGATTCCAGCAGCGCGAGATCGACGAGGTCCTGCCGCTTGATGAAGCCGCGCACCGGCCGCTGCGCGGTGATGACATAGAGCGTGTCGCCGGCATCGGGATCGGTGAGCTTGTGCAGGAGCCCCGGATTGGCGAAGGGGATCGCGATGTTGGCGAGCGCCGGGTCGGTGATGTTGCGCGAGATCATCAGCGGCAGCGGCGTCGCCTGGATCTTGTCGGCGAGGGTCAAGAGCCAGTTGGTCTGCTTGCCGACCTCCTCGCTCGACAGCGAATAGACCAGCGGCCGGGTGAGACGGATGCGCACCGCCTGTCCCTTCTCGAGCGGGACGCGGCCGACCTCGCCGATCATCGCGCCGCCCTTGGTGCGGATCGCCTCGACGTCGATCGGCTTTGCCGTATCGAACACCAGCCAAACGGTGTCGCCGCGGCGGAACGCCGCCGCAGGGGTTGCGACCTGAAGCGGGAAAGTTACCCGCAGGCCGTCGCTGTCGCGGCGGACATCGACGCTGGCACCAGTCGGCTGCGGCGCAGCGGGCGCCTCTGCTGGCGCGGCCTTGACGGGCTCCTTGACCGGCTCTTTGGCAGCATCCTTCACGACCTCTTGAGGCGCTTCGGCCATGACCGGCTTGGCGGGCGCGACCGCAGCGTCTGCAACTGGCGCGACAGACTTCGAAACTTCCTTGGGCGCTTCCTTGGGCGCTTGCGCAGCGGGCGCGGCTTCGGATGCAGGAGCCGGCACCGATTTCGGCGCTTCAGCGGGCGGCATGGCGGCGGGCGCTTCCGGCTTCACCTCGGGCTTGGCATCGATCCTGGCTTCGCGCGCGATCGTCTCGGACGTCGGCGGCGCGATCTCACGATGCGCGTCCTTCGGCTTCTCGGCCGCCGGCTTTTCAGGCGCAGGCGCCGGTCCATGAGCGGCGGGCTTGGCCTGCGCGATCGCAGCTTCCGCCGACGTGGCCATCTTGCCCTTGTCCGGCTGGAAGGAGATGTCGACGACGTAGTTCTTCTCGTCGCGGAACGAATGCACGTCGGAATCGCCGATCAGCGCGATCTCGACACTGGTCTGGTCGATGTCGGCCTTCTGCTTGATCGAGGCGACGTTCGGCGGCGCTGCGACGACCGCGTCCGCCAGATCGAAATTCAGGTTGGCGTTGAAGGCGAGCGTGAGCTTCTGTTCATTGAGCACGGAGGATACGCCGACGCCATCCGGCATCTCGAACACGAAGCGGACGAAGGTCGGCTGCACCGACGCGCGCACGCGGATCTGCGGCCGTTTCTTACTCTCCGCCGCGGCGCGCTGGGCGCGCAGCGCGCGTTCGGCGACGCGCGCGCGCTCGGCGAGTTCCTTGACCACGTCCATCGGCAAGCTCGGCGGCGGCCCCTTCCAACCCTCCGGCAAGAGGTCGATGAAGGTACGTTCGCCGGCATTCATGGTGTTGACGGTGACGCGCCGCGCCAGCGACAGGCGGATGGCGCCGCCATCGGGATCGCGGCGGGCGGAGTTGACGTAGTCGGGCGCGCCTTCCGGGACGCGATCGACGGGAACGTCGACCGCCCGGTCGAAACGGATGACGAGAATGGAGCCGGCCGTCGTAACCTCGGAGGGGACGTCCTCCCCGAGCTTGATCACGAGACGGGCAAAGCCGCCGCTGGCCGAGAAAGTCGCCTCGCCCCTGATCGCGTCGGCCGCCCGGACAGGCGCCGTGAAGCCGATCAGCAGGCTGGCTGCCAGCAGCGGCGCCGCGCGGACATGACGCGACAGCCTCCGCGCCAGGGCGCGGGCTCGCGACACAAATCCAGCGGCAGCGTCTCGCGCCATTGGCGGCATTACTTCCGGTTCGACGGTCCACGCCGGCATTGCTGCCGGCCCCTGCCCCAGACTGTAGATTTTGGCAATTAAGGACTTCTTAAGTATGAGCCCTCAATTCGGCTTTTGCGTCGGCCTGCCGTCGATCTTGGGCAGCTCGCCGGCCGAGGCGGACTGATCGCCGCCGCCATTGGCCCTGCGGGCCATCTCGACCGTCAGCCGCTCGGCGGCCTCCGGGGACATCAATCCCATGATGTCCGACATTTTTCGCGGCGCGATCTGCGAGGCGATCTCGATCAGCACGCCCATCTCGAGCCGGTCAAAGACCCGCGCGGCGTCCTTGGGCTTCATGCCCTCATACATGGTGACGAGGCCCTTCATGCGCTGGGCTTCGGCGGCCTTCTGCTCGGCCTGCGTCGCGGAGATACGGGTTTCTACCGCCTTCATCTCCTCGACCTTGTTTTCGATGCGCTTCTCGGCGGATTTCAACAGGCTCTCGCGGATGTCGATCTCGCGCTGGCGGGCCTCGATCTCCTGGCGACGCGACTGCAGGCGTTCCAGGATCGCCCGTTCCGAGGCGGAGATCTGCGGCTGGGCTTCCTCCTTGACCGCGGCGCCTTCGGACTTGGTGTCGGGTGCGGCCGGCTTCGGCGCCTCCTTCGGCGCGCCATGGGTCGAGCCCGTGATATCGGGATCCTCGCGGCTGGCCGGGAAGTTCAGATTCTCCTGCGCCCACGACTTCTTGGTCTGGCTCGGCTTGTAGTCGAAGACATAGCCGCCGTTGATCACAAGACCCGTGACCTTCAGCGTGGCCAGGCCAGCGACGGCAACCAGCACGATCGGAATGACGCGGATGTTGCGAAAAGACTTCATACCCTGACTTTATGCCGCAAGACCGTTGGATCGTCGGCGCTCGGAGAAGGCTTCGGCCGCAGCCGCCACCGCCTTCGCCGATGAAGGCTTGGCTGCGGGCGCGGCGACCGTTTCCGGGTTCGTCACGGGGCGCGCAGCGATTGCGATCTTGGACAGGCGCCGCACCACGTTGTCGGCTTCGCCGAGCTGCTTGTAGAGCTGCTCGGACATCTGGGTCGCCGCCGCAAGCTGGCTGCCGAGGTTCTCGTTGACGTCGCGCACGGCGAGCTTCAGCCCGCCGATCGCGCGCTCGGCGATCTCGGTTGCGGTGATCAGCTCGCCGATGACCGCCTTCAGCGAATGCTCGTCCGCCTTCAGCCGCGTCAGTCGCTTGTTGAGCGTGACGCAGTAGACGATGGTCAGCATCAGCAGGATAGCCACCAGCGTCTCGATCGCCATTCCCAGGGAGTGGTTCATGGGGCCTCCATCATCTTGTTCTGCTCGTCGACCTTTTCGAACATCGCAAGTGTCGTACTTGGCTTGCGCAAGGGTTTCGTCACCCGTATCGCGACGCGGTCGCCGACCCGGCCCATGCGTCCTTCGGTGATGGTGACGTCGCCGCAGCGAACGGTGACGCTGGCATCCGCGCGCATGTCCAGCGGCAGCGTGTCGCCGACCTTTAACCGCATCAGCTGCTTGAGCGGAATGTCGGCTTCGTAGAGCACGGCGTCGACGGAGATCTCGGCCTGGACGATCTCGGTGGCGAAATGGCCTTCCCAGATCTGGTCGCGGCCGAACTTTTCGCCCATGAACATCTGGAGCAGGACGCCCCGGATCGGCTCGATGGTCGCGTAAGGCAGCAAGAGCTCGATGTTGCCGCCGCGATCTTCCATGTCGATGCGCAGGCGCACCAGGATCGCGGCGTTGGCAGGACGGCTGATCGCGGCGAAACGTGGGTTGGTCTCGAGGCGGTCGATGGTGAAGGTCACCGGCGACAGCGGCCGGAACGCCTGTTCGGCATCGGCCATGACGACTTCGACCAATCGCTTGACCAACTCTGTCTCGATCGTGGTGTAGGGCCGTCCCTCGATGCGCAGCTGGCTCGAGCCGCGACGGCCGCCGAGCAGCACGTCGATCATCGAGTAGATCAGGCTGGAGTCGACCACGGCCATGCCGAAATTGTCCCACTCTTCGGCCTTGAAGACGGTGAGGACGGCGGGCAGCGGGATCGAGTTCATGTAGTCGCCGAAGCGCACCGAGGTGATGCGGTCGAGCGAGACTTCGACGTTGTCGGAGGTGAAATTGCGTAAGGACGTCGTCAGCAACCGCACCAGGCGGTCGAAGACGATTTCGAGCATCGGCAGACGCTCGTAGGAGACCATCGCCGAATCGATGATGGCGCGAATGCCGGAATGATCGTCGAGCGTGACGTCGCCGACCGCGAAGCCGAGGAGGTTATCGATCTCCTCCTGCGACAGCACGCGTTCGCCGGAATTCTTGCCGGCGCCGAGATCGCGGCTGCCATCCTCGACCATGGCCGCCCATTGCAGGGCCATGGTCTCGGATAGTTCGTTTTCCGCAGCAGCCTTCGCGGCCTCAGCGGGATCCTCGGAATCGAGCGAGGCCTCCCATTGGGCGGCAATTGCATCCTGGTCTGGTTGGTCGGTGCCTGCCATGATCCCTAGCCCGTCATGCTCACTGGATCACAACTTCCTTGAACAGCACCGCGCTGACCTGGACCGGAGCAACCGCGGCGTTGACGCGCTTGGTCAGCTCTTCCTTGAGGCGGAAGATGCCGGCGGAACCGTTGAGGTCGGACGAGCGGAGCTCGCGCGCATAGGTCTGGAAGATGTCGGTGATGCGCGGCATCGTCGGCTTGATCGCCTCGACCTGCTTCTCTTCCTTCAGCTCCAGCACGATCTTGAGCTTCAGATATTGCACGCGCTCGCCCGGCGCGCCGGCGAGGTTGACCATGATGTCGGGAACCTCGACGAAAGACGGCGGCTTCGGCGGAGGCGCCGCCTCGGCGTGATGCTCGTCGTCGCCGTGACGGAAAAAGAAGAACCAGGTCGCGGCGCCGCCGCCGAGAACGGCGAGCAGGCCCACCACCATGATCATCAGCTTGAACTTGTTCTTGGGCGGAGCGGCTTCCGCGCCGTCGGCGGCTGCGCCGCCTTCCGCTTCATTCTCTGCCATGATCGCCGCGCTCGCTCATCTCTCAAAGGGGTCGAAAGAGCGAAGCTCCTGGCAGACAGTGACGCGATACAAATGCCCCAGCGCAGTGCTCCTCTTACGCGCAAACGCTACGGTAATAATGGTTAACGGAACCTTTCGATTGGGCCTTCGCTAGGAAAAATCTGCCGGGTAAACATGGCTAACAGACCCTTTCTGCCGCCTCTCCGCGCCCTCGAAAAACAATCAAGATCCTGAAATTACACAATTTTCCAGCTTGGCACGAGTTTCGCTGAGAAAGGACCGAGACCCAGGGTTTGGGAGAACCCGAGGTCTCGTTCACGGGATCGGCCAATGCGCTTGGGAGAGCGAGCTGGCAGATCTCACTCAGGGGAGATTTCCGATGCAGAACGCGCTTCTGATCGGCTTGTCACGACAGATGACGTTGGAACGGCAGATGGATGTCATCGCCAACAACGTCGCCAACGCCAACACCAACGGCTTCAAGGCCGATCATTCGCTGTTCGAGGAGTACCTCAACTCGAACGCGCGTGAGGACAATTTCGTCGGCGCCGACCGCCGGGTCTCCTATGTGCAGGACCGCGGCACCTTCCGCGACGTCGGCCAGGGGCCGATGGAGCCGACCAAGAATCCGCTCGACATGGCGATCAGCGGCAACGCCTATTTCGCGGTTCAGGCCAATGGCGCCGAGCGCTACACCCGCGACGGAAAATTCTCGCTCAACAGCACCGGCCAGCTCGTCACCTCCGACGGCAACCTCGTGCTGGGCACCAGCGGCCCGATCACCTTCCAGCCGACCGACCACGACATCAACGTCGCGCCGGACGGCACCGTCACGGTGCTCGAGGGCACGGCCAAAAACGATTCGATCCGCGGCAAGATCCGCATGGCCTCGTTCGACGATCCGGCCAAGCTGACCAAGCTTGGCGCCAACCTTTATGACATCGGCTCCGCGGTCCCGCAGGCCGACACCAAGTCGACCGTGCAGCAGGGCTATGTCGAGAAGTCGAATGTGAACTCGGTCGGTGAGATGAGCCGCATGGTCGAAGTCATGCGCAGCTACACCGCCATCGCCAACCTGCTCCAGCAGCAGAGTGACATGCACAAGTCGGCGATCGAGAAGCTCGCCGACGTTCCGGCCTGATTGAGGGAGAACTGACATGCAGGCGCTTCACACCGCAGCAACCGGAATGGCGGCACAGGAACTCAACGTTCAGGTGATCTCCAACAACATCGCCAACCTGCGCACCACCGGCTTCAAGAAGCAGACCGCGGCGTTCCAGGACCTGATCTACGAACACGTCCGCCGGGTCGGCGCCCAGTCGTCCGACCAGGGCACCATCCTGCCGGTCGGCGTTGACATCGGCGGCGGCGTCAAGACCGTCGGCACGCCGCGCAGCATGACCCAGGGCACGCTGTCGCAGACCGGCAACGACCTCGACATGGCCATCACGGGCGAAGGTTTCTTCAAGATCCTGATGCCCGACGGCAGCTACCAGTACACCCGCGACGGCACCTTCCAGATGGACAATCAGGGGCGCATCGTCACGGCGCAGGGCAACCCGGTGCAACCGACGATTACGATCCCGAACAACGCCTCGGGCCTCACCATCAACGTGCAGGGCCAGGTCTCGGTGACGCTGCCAGGTTCGTCGACCTCGGCCGTCCAGGGCCAGATCGGCCTGACCCGATTCATCAACAAGGCGGGCCTCCAGCCGGTCGGCAACAATCAGTTCACCGAGACGCCCTCCTCCGGCCCGCCGCAGGACGGTACCGCGAGCTCCGAGGGCTTCGGCAACATCACCCAGAGCAGCCTCGAGCAGGCCAATGTCGACGTCGTCTCGGAGATGAGCGACCTGATCGCCGCCCAGCGCGCCTACGAGATGAACGCCAAGGTGATCAGCGCCGCCGACCAGATGATGCAGTCGACCACGGCGTTGTTCCGCTGAGGTGATGACGATGATCCGCACCACCCTCGCCACGATCTCCGCTCTCCTCGTGCTGGCGCTGCCCGCACGGGCCGCCGACGACTTCATCGCGACGCCGACGCTGCGCGCGAGCATCACCGTGACCTCGGACGTGGTGCGGGTCGGCGATCTCATCGACAATGCCGGCTCGGCCGCGCTGATCCCGGTCTACCGCTCGCCCGATCCCGGCACCACCGGGGCGCTGCCGGTCGCCCACGTGCTGGCGGTGTTGCGCGCAAAGCAGGTGATCGGCGTGATGACCGGCGACATCAAGGAGGTCCAGGTCACCCGTCTCGCCCGCACGCTCGTGAACAAGGACCTCGAGACCGCGGTCGCCTCGGCGCTCGAGCGCCGCTTTGGACTTGGCGATGCCGCCAACATCACCGTCACGTTCGACCGCGGCATTGCCGACATGCGGCTGGATGCCTCCAACACCGGCGTGCTGCAGCCGGTGGCAACCCGCTACGACGCCCGCAGCGGCCGTTTCGACATCGCCTTCGAGATCAACAACGACAATAATCCGGCACCGACCAAGCTGCGTTTCACCGGCACCGCGACCGAAACGGTGGAAGTGGCCGTGCTGACGCGCGACATCGACCGCGTCGATCTCCTGAAGGCGTCCGATGTCGCCATGGAGCGGCGGCCGAAGGCCGAGATCACCGGTGAGGCCGCCTCGCGCGATCGCACGCTCGGCATGCAGTTGCGCCGGCCGATGCGGGCGGGGACGCCGATCCGCGTCGCCGACATCGTCAAGCCCGACTTCGTGCAGCGCGACCAGAACGTCACCGTCATCTACCAAGTTCCCGGAATCTATCTCACCACGCGCGGCAAGGCGATCGAGAGCGGCGCCGAGGGCGATACCATCAGCGTGCTCAACCTGCAGACCAAGCGCACGCTCAGCGGCGTCGTCACCGGCCGCGGCCAGGTGACGGTCCAGGGCGCCAGCCAGGCCGCGCCGATGCCGGCCGCGGTCGAGCAGACCTCCTCGCTCAAGCGCGACGAGGCGCCCGCCCCCGTCGATACCGCAGCCCTCGTCCGGAACCTAGTCCAGACCCCGGCATCCCCGGCCCAGATCGCACAAGCCCAGATCCCGCAAGTTCGCGTCTCGCAAGCTCCAGCCAAGTCAGAGTAAGTCATGTCCACGTTCAGTTCGGCTTTTCGTCCCCGTCGCATCGCGATCTCTGCCCTGCTGCTGGCGACGTGCGCGCTGGCGAGCGGCTGCTCCTCGATCGACCGTCTGTCGCAGATCGGCGAGCAGCCGAAGTTGTCGGCGATCGACAATCCGACGACGCAGCCCGGTTACAAGCCGGTGCAGATGCCGATGCCGAAGCCCGAGGTCGCCTCCTACAATCCGAACTCGCTGTGGCGCAGCGGCAGCCGGGCCTTCTTCAAGGACCAGCGTGCCCATCAGGTCGGCGACATCCTGACGGTGGCCGTGAACATCACCGACAAGGCCAATATCGAAAACGACACCCAGCGCAGCCGCACCAACAAGGAAGATTCCGGGATCACCGACTTCATCGGCGCCAAGACATTGGGGGCCCAAGCGCAGAAGGTGTTGCCCGGCCGTATCCTCACCGCCGACTCGACCGCGTCCAGCGAGGGCAAAGGAAGCGTGGACCGCAAGGAAGCGTTGCAGACCAACGTCGCGGCGGTCGTCACCCAGGTCCTGCCCAACGGCAACCTCGTGGTCGAAGGCAAGCAGGAGATCCGCGTCAACTACGAAATCCGCGAGCTCATCGTCGCCGGCATCGTCCGTCCCGAAGACATCCAGAGCGACAACACAATCGATTCCACCAAGATCGCGCAGGCCCGCATCGCCTACGGCGGCCGCGGCCAGATCATGGACGTGCAGCAACCGCGCTACGGCCAGCAAGTCATGGACGTGCTGCTGCCCTTCTAGCTTCTCCCGAGCTCCCACATCGTGTTCGCGAACCTAGGCGCGGACGACGATGTACGACGCGGCCCTCGCTAGCTCCCCTGGCGAGGGCCGCATGTATTTTGGCGATGGCTGCATACAGCGCTCAGCGACGCGCGATTGTAGCGACGCCGCTATCCCCTCTCCGCCCCCTCGACTGTCATCACCCGCGAAGGCGGGCGATCCAGTATTTCGAGACGTCAGCGATGAACCGAGAAGCCGCGGCGTACTGGATTCCCCGCCTTCGCGGGGAATGACGACGCAGTGCCCGCGGCGCCTACGTAAACTCCGCCTCCACCGTTCCCAGCCCGTCCAGCTCCATCCGCACCTTGTCGCCGGCCTTCAGCCACAGCGTCTTGACCAGGCTCCCCGTCAGCACGAGCTCTCCCGCGTGAAGGCCCTTGCCCTCGGCGGCCAGATGGTTGGCGAGCCAGGCGAGTGCGTTGTGGGGATGGCCGAGCACGTCGGCGCCGGTGCCGTGGCTGACCTCTTCGCCGTTGACGATAGCGCGGCCTTTGATGGCCTTCAGGTCCGGCACCGACGAGCGCGGCACGATCTCGCCCAACACGCAGCCGGCGGCGAAGAAATCGTCGGCGATCAACGTCGGCGCGCCCATCGTTTCCCACTTCACATAGCGGTCGTCGACGATCTCGATCGCGGGATGATAGGCCTCGACGGCTTCGCCGACCCATTCGGCCGTGAACGGCGCCTCGCCGGCCGCGAGATTGCGCTTCAGCCGCACCGCGATCTCGCATTCGACGCCGACGCGGACATAGTCGGCAGCCGCGAGCTGCACGCCGCTGTCGTGCACGCCTTTCTGGAACACGCCGCCGCCGCATGGGTGTGGAATCCCGATGTAATCCTGCATCACCTGGCTGGTGCAGCCGATCTTGTAACCGACCAGCGGGCCGGCATGCGGCAGCAGCAGATCGTGCAGCGCCCGCTGGACCTGATAGCCCTCGGCTTCATCGGCCGGAGGAACTTCGAGCGCCGCGAGCGGCGCATGGTTGCGGCGGGCCAGCGCGATCGCCTTTGCGGCTGCGAGAATTCTGTCCATCGGCGCCGGCTCCTACACACCACAATCGAGGGCGGCACTTCAGCATCCCCGCCGGGGCGTGACAAGCGCAGGGCGCGCGCGGCAGCAGGTCATGCCAGCCCAGGCTGGATGAGATGCGGACGCTGATCGTCCACATCATGGCAAGCCTCACGGGCGGCGCCGGCGTTTAAGGAAATATTGAGCTGGTCCGGGCTTTATGGGGATGCACGCCTTGTAGCGTCGCAACAGGCCTGATTGCAGCAATGTATGAAGCTGCTGGATCAGCGCCTCAGCATTCGAGTCGATGTCCTTGATGCGACTCGCAAAACCTCTCGCACCTGAAGTGAAGGCTGTTTCTCATCCGAACTCACGTGAGTTCGGAGGAGTTGAGTCTAGCCCATTGATCGCGATTCACTTTTCGCGATTGCGCCCGCGCGCCTAAACGCGCGGTTGCAAGCGACAGGCAAAATGCTGATCACGGCGCGAAAAGGCGCACCTTGCGTTCAAAAAACAAAGAGCCGCATCGCTGCGGCTCGCACTCTATTCGTCGCGATAGACCTTCTCGCGTTTCTCGTGGCGCTCCTGCGCCTCCACCGAAAGCGTCGCGATGGGACGGGCCTCGAGCCGCTTTAACGAGATCGGCTCGCCGGTGTCCTCGCAATAGCCGTAGGTGTTGTCCTCGATACGCTGGAGCGCGGCGTCGATCTTGGCGATCAACTTGCGCTGGCGGTCGCGGGCACGGAGCTCGATGGCGCGGTCGGTTTCGGACGATGCCCGATCGGCGAGATCGGGGTGGTTCACATTCTCCTCCTGCAGGGCTTGCAGGGTGAGCTTGGACTCTTTGAGGATCTCATCCTTCCAGGCGAGGAGCTTCAGGCGGAAGTACTCCTTCTGCCTGTCGTTCATGAAAGGCTCTTTTTCGGTCGGTCGGTAGTTTTTCAACTTTTCCAAGGGCGGC
This sequence comes from Bradyrhizobium sp. BWC-3-1, assembly GCF_032917965.1. Taxonomy (NCBI): domain Bacteria; kingdom Pseudomonadati; phylum Pseudomonadota; class Alphaproteobacteria; order Hyphomicrobiales; family Nitrobacteraceae; genus Bradyrhizobium; species Bradyrhizobium sp. BWC-3-1. Next base: position 3,216,598 of record NZ_CP136625.1, on the reverse strand, counting down.
CTATCTGTCTAAGCAACGACTCGTACACGGAACGGGGTCCGCTGAGCGGGGCGTTATATAGCGGCCTCCTGTGACAGACAATGTTTCCCTGATCGCCCGACCGGCGCCCCCAAGCCCTTGCACAGGAAGCTTTATCCTGGAGGGCCCGGGAGCGGCCGACGGCCTAGTAGCCGACCGTGAAACGCTGCCTCTCATGGGCCGGCCGCTCGATCTCGTCGGCGAGCGCGATGGCGTAATCCGCGAAGGTGATCCGGCTCTTTCCGTTCGCATCTGCGAGAAGCTGATCCGTCCCAAGCCGGAATTTGCCGGTGCGCTCTCCCTCGATAAACAGGGCCGACGGCGAGATGAAGGTCCAGTTCAGCTCCTTTTCCTGCCGCAGCAGGTCGAGAAAGGCTGAACCCGCCTCCGCCTCAGCCTTGTACTGAGCCGGAAAACCGGGAGTTGTCACCAGCTTGACGCCCGGAGCGACCTCCAGACTGCCGGCCCCGCCGACGACGAGGTAACGGCCGACCTTGGAGTCCTTGGCCGCGCCGATCAGCTTGAGCGCGTCGCTGGCCAGGAAGTGCACGGAACTCACGGCGACGTCGTGCCCGGCCCACAGCTTGGCAAGGGCTGGCTGGTCGAGCACATCCCCCTTGGTCGGCGTGGCGTTCGGCAGGACCGCGATCTTCTCCGGGTTGCGGGCGATGGCCGTAACCGCGTGGCCGCGGCGGGACAGTTCCTTGGTGATCTCCGACCCGGCCCGGCCCGAGGCGCCGGCAACTGCGATTTTCATGCAAGGCTCCTTTGCTTCTGTAGTAACCAACGGTGACTAAATATCGCAAAGAGCGCTGGTGTTAAGAGAGCACTTTGTGCTTACCTGATTACACGGGAGTAACCGGCGGCGGCCGGCAAATCAGCGGAATGGATCGTGAGGACCCGACGATGAAGCCAGACGTCTATGCAGCGAACTGCCCCACGCGACAGATCCTCGACCGCGTCGGTGACAAATGGGCGGTGCTGATCCTGCTGCTGCTGCGCGAGGATCCGATGCGCTTCAATCAATTGCGCCGCACGATCGAAGGCATTTCGCAGAAGATGCTGAGCCAGGTTCTCAAGTCGCTCGAGCGCGACGGATTGATCAAGCGTCACGCCATCGCAACCGTGCCGGTGACCGTGGAATATTCGATCACGCAGCTCGGCGTGACGCTCGCCGCCGCCGTCGATCCGCTGCGCGATTGGGCCGAACAGAATCTGAAAGACGTGCTCGCCGCCCAGCGCCGCTATGACGCGCAGTTGAAGGATGAAGCGGCGTAAGCCGCTACGCCTGCCCGGCCTTGGCGAGCTCGACCTCGACGCGCAGCTCGATCTCGGACAGCACCGAATCCAGGCCGGAATCGCCGGAGGACGATTTCAGGTTCGCCGCAGCGTCACGCAGCCGCATCACGGTCGAGGCGTCGAGCTTGCCGGAGAGGAGCCCCATCTTGAGATCGTCGAGCACGTCGAGCGCGGTCTTTCCGCGCACGACCGAGCGCTTGCGACGCTCGACGGGATCCTCCTCAATGCCTTGCAGCGCGAGCAGCCCGTCGATGTTGGCGGCCGCCTTCGGTGCGGCGGCGCCTCGCGTCTCCGGCGCCGACGAGGTGTCGGGTAGCACGAAGGTGCCTGAGCTCGTCCGCCTGGCCTGGCTGGCCGGCGTTCCAAGCGTGGTGCCGTTCGGTCCGTAGATGCGCATCGGAAGCAATCCGGGTGATCGATGCGCCACATTCGCCGTTTTATGGTTAACGGCCCGTAAACAGCTCGGCAAAATCTGCCGACAGGCGGCAGTTTCGCTCCTCAGGGACAACGCAGGCTGAGGTCGCTCGAAACAGATTTATTCAACCTATTCAGCGACCTACCCCCGCTGCCCCGAGTTGGCACAGTGCTCGCAAGGACAGCGTCGGACCAGCTCGTCATGGGAGTGTCGTGACGGTCCTTTGATTTGAGGAGCCTCGGGGAGCAGAGGATGCCAAGCGTTCGTTGGGTGAGACTTGTGGGGGTGGCCTGCGCCGCGCTGTCAGCGCTGGCGCTCTCGGTCAATTCTGCAAGCGCGACATCGCGCATCAAGGATCTCGCCAACATCGAAGGCGTGCGGCAGAACCAGCTCATCGGCTACGGGCTCGTCGTCGGTCTCAACGGCACCGGCGACACCCTGAACAACATCCCCTTCACCAAGCAGTCGCTGCAAGCGATGCTCGAGCGCATGGGCGTCAACATCCGCGGCGCCACCATCCGCACCGGCAACGTCGCCGCCGTGATGGTGACAGGCAATCTGCCGGCCTTCGCCACCCAGGGCACGCGCATGGACGTCACCGTCTCCGCGCTCGGCGACGCCAAGAATCTCCAGGGCGGCACCCTGCTCGTCACCCCGCTCCTCGGCGCCGACGGCAACGTCTATTCGGTCGCACAGGGCTCGCTCGCGATCTCAGGCTTCCAGGCCGAAGGCGAGGCGGCGAAAATCGTGCGTGGCGTGCCGACCGTCGGACGCATTGTCAACGGTGCCATCATCGAGCGCGAGATCGAATTTGCGCTCAATCGCCTGCCGAACGTCCGGCTTGCGCTACGCAATGCCGACTTCACCACGGCCAAGCGGATCGCCGCCGCGATCAACGACTATCTCGGCGTCAAGACCGCCGAGCCGATCGACCCATCGACCGTGCAGCTTGCGATCCCGCCGGAGTTCAAGGGTAACGTCGTCGCCTTTCTCACCGAGATCGAGCAGCTCCAGGTCGATCCGGATCTCGCCGCCAAGATCATCATCGACGAACGCAGCGGCATCATCGTGATGGGTCGCGACGTCCGCGTCGCCACCGTTGCGGTCGCACAGGGCAACCTCACCGTCACGATCTCCGAGAGCCCGCAGGTCAGCCAGCCCAACCCGCTGTCGCGGGGGCGGACCGTGGTCGCACCACGCAGCAGCGTCAGCGTCACCGAGGACGGCAAGAAGTTCGCCGTCGTCAAGGACGGCGTCTCGCTTCAGCAGCTCGTCGACGGCCTTAACGGTCTCGGCATCGGCCCGCGCGATCTCATCAGCATCCTGCAGGCGATCAAGGCCGCCGGTGCGATCGAAGCCGACATCGAGGTGATGTGATGCAGACCGGCATGGTCAACACCGCACGGCTCGCCAGCTCCGCCTTCTCGGTGGAGAGCCGCAATGGCCGGCCGGACTTCGATCTCGCCGCGGCACTGCAAAAGGTCTCGCCGAAGCAGCAGGCCAAGGCGCAGAAGATCGCCACCGACTTCGAGGCGATGTTCCTCAACAGCATGTTCTCGCAGATGACCTCGGGCCTGAAGGGCGAAGGCCCGTTCGGCGACACGCCTGGTACCGGCGTGTGGCGCTCGATGCTGACCGAGCAATATTCCAAGAACTTCGCCAACGCCGGCGGCGTCGGCATCGCAAGCGACGTCTATCGCACCCTGATCATGCAGCAGGCAAAAACGATCCGCACGGCATAAGGTCAAACGAGATGAACCATTTCAACGCCTCGCGTCAGCCCGTGCAAGCGCAGCGCCCGAACACCGCACCCGGCAGCGCCGAGTCGCGCAAGATCGCCGAGCAGTTGATGGATGCGATGAGCGCCCTGCTCGGTCTGATCGAGCGCGAGACCGAGCTCGTGCGCGCCGGCCAAGTCCGCGAGGCGATGACCCTCGAGAGCAAGAAGCAGGAGCTGTCGCGAAACTATGTCGGCGCCGTCACCCGGTTGAAGGCGAACCAAGCCCAGCTCGCCAAATCCGCGCCCGAGCTGCTCTCGACGCTGCATCGGCACCACGATGCATTCCGCGCGATGCTCCAGGTCAACCTCACCGTGCTCGCAACCGCTCACGCCGTGTCGGAGAGCGTCGTGCGCGGCGTCAACGCCGAGATCCAGAAGCGCAACGTGCCGAACACCTATACGGCCGCGGGACGACGCGCCACGCCGGGCCCGCGCCACATCACGCCGCTCGCGGTCAGCCGCTCGCTCTGAGCGCGCGCAACAACAAGCGACAATTTTATGAAAAACCGCGCGGCAACATCGTCGCGCGGTTAGGCACGTTTCCTTACCGGATGTTCAATCCCGGTGTTCCATGGTTGCGTATTGAGAGGGGTTGGGATTTGACTCACGTGAGGCAACCAGGAGGCTGCCATGAGTACAGATTTCAGCATCAGGCCGGTGGGGATACCGGTTGCCGTGCAGATCGTAGCGACGTCGAATGCGGCGGCGAACGAGGCCGTACAAACCGATCTGCCCGTGAGCCAGACAGTGGCCGCTGGCGAGGCGAGCGCGCCTGCACGCAATGATTTGCGAAGCAACGAGAACGTCTCACGCCAGGTCGTGTTCGACCAGGCGGCGGCGTCGTTCGTCTTCCAGGTCGTCAACGACAGGACCGACGCGGTGGTCAACCAGTTCCCCGACGAAGCAATGCTGCGCCGGCGGGCCTATTTCCATGCGCAGGATTTGAAATCCGAGCCCTCGCGTCCGGCCAGCACGGACCGCAACGCCTGACAATCAGGCGTCGAGCGTCGCAACGGCAACATCGAGATCGCTCGAACCGGTCGCGGGACCGGTGACGACGTTCCTGATCTGCGTCTTGCCGGTATACGTCAGCATGAATTTGGTGTTGCCGAAGAAACGAGCCGTGCTCGATCACGGACGGCCGGACAGACCAGCGGCGATATTGCGGTTGATCTCGATCAGCGGACGGAAATGATCGAACTGCGGGCTCATCTGCAGTGCGGCGGTCTGGCTCAGCACGAACACGCTGATGTTGGCGATCTTCTGCCGGACGTCGATCGGCTGCGGATTGTTCTCGCGCATGGCCTCGCTCAGGAAAATCGTCCAGAGCTTGCGATTGAACATCAGAGCCTGCGTGGTCTGCTCGCTGAACGGCTCGGCGCTGTTGATCGCATCCTGAAGCTTGTTCGCGGCCTTGAGCAGGGTCTGCGCTTCGATGTCGCGAGGAGATGCGGTGGTCGTTGCAACACGCGCGTAGGCCGAGGCAGCGGAATTCGACATCAATCACACCCTGGAGGTTACCCAGCCCGTTGAACGCGCTTAAGGATTTCTTTCCCGACCCTAGGCAGCACCGCTTAAGATTTGCTTACGTGAGTGCTTGGAAGGGCTCCGGATAATTACGGGCCCGGAGTCCTTCGTCGTGAAGCTAGATGCGCGGATGCATGCTGTAAACACGCTTCCATGATGCGCATCAATCGCGATCCTGCCTTACCGATCTCAATAAAAACGGCGGAGCATGAGCCCCGCCGCGATATTCCGATTCAGTATCTTGCGCTCCGAGATTAGCGGAGCAGCTGCAGCACGCTCTGTTGCGACTGGTTGGCCAGCGACAGCGCGGACACCGCGATCGACTGGCGGGTCGACAGCGCCTGGCTGTTCGCCGCTTCCTCGTTGGTGTCGGCGAGCGTCAGGTTGGATGAGCCGGTCTGCAGCACGTTGATCAGGTTCTTCGAGAAGTCCTGGCGCACCTGCACGATCGAGAGGTTGGAGCCGAGCGCGGAACCTTCCGAGCGCAGCGTGCTCGAGGCCGCGTTCAGGCTCGTCAGCACCTTGTTGGTTGCGCCGTTGTCGATGAAGTCCGTGCCGGGGACGAGATTGCTGAGGCCGAGCCCCGCGGCGTTGAACACCACGCCATTGATGCCGAGCGTCGAGCTGCCGGTCTCGTTGAAGACCAGCTTCAGCGTGTCGCCGTTGAGCAGGTTGACGCCGTTGAAGGAGGAGTCCTGCGAGGTCGTGTCGATCTGCGCCAGGATGTTGTTGAACTGGCTGACCAGACCGGAGCGCGCCGTCTGTGCGACGGGATCCTGGATCGGGGGCTGTGCGGTGGTGAAGGCGAGCACACCGGTGAGCGTACCGCCGACCGCGCCGCCCGCGGCCGTCGAACCGAGTGTCGAAGAGGCGTATTCGTTGACGGTGGTGACGGTCAGCACGCCATTGGCGTCGATCGTCGCCGTCAGATGGTTGGCCTGAAGCTGCACGTTGAGCTGGTCGAGCGTCTTGACCGTGCCGTTGGTGCCGTCACCGAAGGTGACGTTCACCGGCGTGCCGCCGTTGAACGAGCTGAAGGTGAGCGTCTTGCCGCTGACGCCGCCAACGCCGGAGGTGCGCGCCGCGCTGAAGGCGGTCGCCGTTCCGGTGTTGCCGCTGAGGCCGAATGCGGCGAGCGCATTGCCGGTGCCGGTGATCGAGAGGTCGGCGTTGATGCCGGTCGAGAGCGCCAGCTGGCCGCTGGTATTCACCGAGGACGGGATCTGGCCTGCGGTGGTCGAGAGCGTCGCGGCACCCAGGAAGATGCTGGCGGTCTTCACGCCGGTAGCAAGGTCGATCGAATTGAGCAGGTCAGTCAGCGTCGCGCTCTGGAGATAGATGGTCGAGTTGCCGTTGCCGTCGGTGACGATGTTGCCGCTAACGCCGCCGGAGGTCACGCTCGTGGCCGATTGCGGCGTCTCGGCGTTCTTGAAGGTAATGGTGTGGCCGTCGATGTTCAGCGTCGAGCCATCCTTGACGAGACTGCCGAGCGAACCCGCAGTCGTCTGGCGGTTGGCGCTCACGCTGGCATTGCCTGCGCCGGTCGCCGAGGTCAGTCCGAGCGCCTTCAGGAAGTCGGCCTTGCCAGTCACGCTCAAATCGGAACCGGTCGAGCTCTTCAGCGTAACCGCGCCCGCGGTAATGGACGACGGCGTCTGGGCCGTACCGACTGTCGCGCCGCTCGTCGCGATCGTGGCGGCGCCTGCGCTGATCGTCGCTGTCTTGACCCCGCTGGCAAGGTCCACCGCGCTGAGGAGGTCATTGACCGTAGCTGTGGGAGCGCCAGTCGTTCCCATGTAGATGATCGAATTGCCAGTGCCGTCCGTGGCGATATGGCCGCTCGGGTCGAGGCCCCAGCCGGTCGGCTGCGCCGAAGGTGCAGCACCGGTGCGGAACGTGACCGTCTTACCGTTCACGGTGATCGAGTCGCCGTCTGCCGGCGACGATCCGAACGTGGTCGCGGCGGTCGCCCCGATCAGCGTGTTGGTGCCGGCGAGGTTCGTGGCGTTGTCGGCTGCCTTGGCAACCGCGCCGGTCAGTGTGCCGGCGGTCGATCCGAGCGACGCACCGAGCGAGGCGCCTGACGTTACCGGCGTCACGCCGCCAGGTGCGCCGGTATAAAGCACGTTGCTGTTGGCGGTCGCGCTGGCATAGGAGGTCGTGCCGCGGAGATCGGCGGGCGTCGCACCGGGAATCGTGGTGGAGACGTTCGATTTGGTTGAGTAGCCGACCGTGGTCTGCAGCGCCTGGTTGGCGATTGACTTCGCAGAGTCGATCAGCTTCTGCAGCGAGGTGATGCCGGTGTTGGCGGCCTGGAGCACCTGGACACCGTTGTTGATGCCATCGAGCAGGTTGCTGATGTCGCTCGCCCGGTTATCCAGTCCCTGCGCCGTGAAGAAGTTGGTGGGATTGTCGAGCGCGGTGTTGACCTTCTTGCCGGTCGACAGCCGCTCCTGCGTCGTGGCCAGCAAGTCGGCCGTCGACTGCAGCGACAACAGGTTCTGGCGAACGGACGCCGAGAGAACGATGTTGGACATTGGCAGGTCTTCCTCTTGAACCGGATACGAATCGGCCACGCGGGTCTGGAAGCGGGCTTTTGTCCAGTATTAGAGCCTGTCCTTTAAAGTATGGTTAACGCCGGTTTAAGGGATACGGTTAATGCGGGGTTAGCGCCCCCTCCCCCGGTCTCACGCGGTTCCTGCGCCAAAAAGAAAGCGGCGGGGCCGAAGCCCCGCCGCTCGTAGTTATTGTTGTAATTACAGATACTTATTAGCGGAGCAGCTGGAGCACGCTTTGCTGCGAGGTGTTGGCCAGCGACAGCGCCGAGACCGCGATGGACTGGCGGGTCGACAGCGCCTGGCTGTTGGCCGCTTCAGTGTTGGTGTCGGCCAGGGTCAGGTTGGACGAGCCGGTCTGCAGCACGTTGATCAGGTTCTTGTTGAAGTCCTGACGGATCTGCACGACCGAGAGGTTCGAACCAAGCGCCGAGGCTTCCGACCGCAGCGTGCTGGACGCCGAGTTAAGGTTGGACAGCACCCTGTTGGTTGCGGCGTTGTCGATGAAGTCGACACCGACGCTCAGCGAGGCGAGGCCGAGACCCTTGGAGTTGTAGGTCACACCCGTGATGTTCAGGCTCGACTTGCCGGTCTCGTCGAACACCAGCTTGAGCTGGTCGCCGTTCAGCAGGTTGACACCGTTGAACGAGGAGTCGACCGAGGTCGTGTCGATCTGGTTCAGGATGTTGTTGTACTGCGAGACCAGGTTTGCTCGGGTCGACTGGGCCACGACATCCTGCACCGGAGTGGAGGCGGTCGTGAAGGTCAGCGACGAGGTCAGCGTACCGCCGATCGCACCACCTGCGACCGTCGACCCAAGAGTCGAGGACGCATAGTCGTTCGAGGCAGAAATCGTGAGCAGACCATTGGCATCGATCGTCGCGGACAGATTGTTGGCCTGGAGCTGCGAGTTGAGCTGATCGAGTGTCTTGACCGTGCCGTTGGTGCCGTCGCCGAAGGTGACGTTGACCGCCGTGCCGCCGTTGAAGGAGCTGAAGGTCAAGCTCTTGCCGTTGATGCCACCCGTGCCGGACGTGCGGGCCGCCGTGAAGGCCGACGCATTGCCGGTGTTGCCGGCGAGACCGAACGCGGCGAGCGCGTTCCCAGTGCCGGTGATCGCGAGGTCGGCGTTGACGCCGGTCGAGAGTTTGAGCTGCCCGCTCAAGTTGATCGACGAGGCGATCTGGCCCGTCGTCGTCGTCACGGTCGCGGTGCCGCTGGCATTCGATGCAGACTGCACGCCGGTGGCAAGGTCGATCGCCTTCAGGAGGTCGGCAACGGTGGCGCCGCCGAGATAGACGGTCGAGTTGCCGCTTCCATCGGTGACGAGGTTGCCGGCAACGCCGGAGCCGGCCGGAACGTTGGCCGGAACCGGCGCATTGCCATCCTTGAAGCTGATGACATGACCGTCGACGTTCAGCGTCGAGCTGGTCTGGAGCAGCGAGGACAGCGTACCGGTGCCGGTGGTGCGGTTCGCCTGCACCGTCGCGGTGCCCGAACCCGCCGATGCGGTGAGGCCCAGCGCCTTCAGGGCGTCAGCCTTGCCGGTCAGCACCAGATCGGCGCCGGTCGTGCTCTGCAGCGAGATCTGACCGCCCGTGATGCTCGATGCGGTCTGGCCCGCAGTCTGAGCGAAGGCCGCCGTGCCCGCGGTGGAGGTGATCGTCGCCGTTTGCGTGCCGCTGGCGAGATCGAAGGCGTTGACGAAGTCGCCAACCGTGGTGTTGGCATTGAGGTAGACGGTCGAGTTGCCGGAGCCGTCGGTGACGACGTTGCCGAAGACACCGCTGGTGCCACCGATCAGAGTGGCTGCACCTGGGGTCGCCGCGGACTTCACGGTGACGGTCTTACCGTTGACGCTGAAGGTGTCGCCGTCAGCGAACTTGGTGGTGGCCTGCGTGGTCAGCGCGCCACTCGCACCGTAGATCAGCGTGGTGCCGGAGATGTTGGCGGGGGTACCGGCGTTGTCCTGCGTCACGGCGCCGGTGAGGACACCCGAGACACCGCCGAGCTTCGTGGTCGAAGCCGCAGCGGTCGCACCGCCGGCAGCGCCGGAGTACAGCACGTTGCTGCTCGCGGTCGAGCTGGCATAGGTAGTCGTGCCGCGAAGGTCAGCAGCAGTCGCGCCGGCGATCGTGGTGGAGACGCTGGACTTCGAGGAATAGCCGACAGTGGTCTGCAGCGCCTGGTTGGCGATCGACTTTGCGCTGTCGATCAGCTTCTGCAGCGAGGTCAGCCCGGTGTTGGCGGCCTGCAGTACCTGCACGCCATTGGCGATGCCGTCGAGCAGATTGTTGATGTCGCTGGCGCGATTGTCGAGTGACTGCGCGGTGAAGAAGTTGGTGGGATTGTCCAGGGCCGAATTGACGCTCCTGCCGGTCGACAGACGGTTCTGCGTGGTGGCGAGGAGGTCGGCGGTGGACTGGAGAGACAGCAGGTTCTGACGAACCGACGTGGATAGAACGATACCGGACATAACTCTTACCCTTCTGGTTTACGCGTCTTCGTTCGATCGCTTCGGATCGAGTGACGGGGACAGCGTGCCGCGACATGGCTAACAAAGGGTGAAACAACACGCGCCCGCATTAAGCGCGGGTTCACCATAAGCGCGCGGAAGGCGTAGTCGCGGCCGGCAATTAGGCTGAAATCATTGGCATTTATCCGCGCTTACTCTCCATTAACCATAACCACTGGTTACTTTTTCAGAGCACTGCGTGGCTGCGAAATGTCGGCTGACGCACGAAAAAAAGCGGCGGGGCCGAAGCCCCGCCGCCATGTCTTGCTTGCGATGTCGTCCGCTTCTTAGCGGAGCAGCTGCAGCACGCTCTGCTGCGACTGGTTGGCCAGCGACAGCGCGGAGACCGCGATGGACTGGCGGGTCGACAGCGCCTGGCTGTTGGCCGCTTCAGTGTTGGTGTCGGCCAGGGTCAGGTTGGACGAGCCGGTCTGCAGCACGTTGATCAGGTTCTTGTTGAAGTCCTGACGAACCTGCACGATGGTCAGGTTCGAACCAAGTGCCGATGCCTCCGAACGCAGCGTGCTCGACGCAGTGTTCAAGTTTGTCAGCACCTTGTTGGTCGCAGCGTTGTCGATGAAGTCCGTCCCTTGTGTCAACGCGGCGAGACCCAGACCCTTGGAGTTGTAGGTCACACCCGTAATGCTCAAGCTCGACTTGGCGGTCTCGTCGAACACCAGCTTGAGCTGATCGCCGTTCAGCAGGTTCACACCGTTGAACGAGGAGTCCTGCGAGGTCGAGTCGATCTGCGCAAGGATGTTGTTGTACTGGCCGACCAGGTTCGCACGCGAGGTCTGGGCAACCGTATCCTGGACGGGGGTCGAAGCCGTCGAGAAAGTCAGAGCGCTCGTCAGCGTGCCGCCGATTGCGCCACCGGCCGAAGCCGAGCCGAGCGTCGAAGACGCGTAGTCGTTGGTTGCATTGATGGTCAGCAGGCCGTTGGCATCGATCGTGGCAGTCAGGTTGTTGGCCTGGAGCTGCGTGTTGAGCTGATCGAGCGTCTTGACCGTGCCGTTGGTGCCATCGCCGAAGGTGACGTTGACCGCCGTGCCGCCGTTGAAGGAGCTGAAAGTCAAGCTCTTGCCGTTGATGCCACCCGTGCCGGCGCTACGTGCCGCGGTGAAGGCCGAGGCCGTGCCGGTGTTGCCGGCCAGGCCGAACGCCGACAGCGCGTTGCCGGTGCCGGTGATCGCGAGGTCGGCGTTAACGCCGGTCGAGATCTTGAGCTGGCCGCTCGAGTTGATCGACGAGGCGATCTGGCCGGTCGTCGTCGTCACCGTCGCGGTGCCGCTGGCGTTGGACGCAGACTGCACGCCGGTGGCAAGGTCGATCGCCTTCAGGAGGTCGGCCGCGGTGGCGCCGCCGAGATAGACGGTCGAGTTGCCGCTGCCATCGGTGACGAGGTTGCCGGCAACGCCGGAGCCGGCCGGAACGTTGGCCGCCGCGGGCGCATTGCCATCCTTGAAGCTGATGACATGGCCGTTGACGTTCAGCGTCGAGTTGGTCTGGAGCAGCGAGGACAGCGTACCCGTGCCGGTGGTGCGGTTCGCCTGCACCGTCGCGGTGCCCGAACCGACCGATGCGGTGAGGCCCAGCGCCTTCAGGGCGTCAGCCTTGCCGGTCAGCACCAGATCGGCGCCGGTCGTGCTCTGCAGCGAGATCTGACCGCCCGTGATGCTCGATGCGGTCTGGCCCGCAGTCTGAGCGAAGGCCGCCGTACCCGCGGTGGAGGTGATCGTCGCCGTTTGCGTGCCGCTGGCGAGATCGAAGGCGTTGACGAAGTCGCCGACCGTCGTGGTGGCGTTGAGGTAGACCGTCGAGTTGCCCGAGGTATCGGTGACGACGTTGCCGAGCACGCCGGTGGTGCCGCCGATCAGGCTGGCTGCCGTCGGGGCGGTCGCCGCCTTCACAGTGACGGTCTTGCCGTTGACGCTGAAGGTGTCGCCGTCAGCGAACTTGGTGGTGGCCTGCGTGGTCAGCGCGCCGCTCGCACCGTAGATCAGCGTGGTGCCGGAGATGTTGGCGGGGGTACCGGCGTTGTCCTGCGTCACGGCGCCGGTGAGGACACCCGAGACACCGCCGAGCTTCGTGGTCGAAGCCGCAGCGGTCGTACCGCCGGCAGCGCCGGAGTACAGCACGTTGCTGCTCGCGGTCGAGCTGGCATAGGTCGTCGTGCCACGCAGATCGGACGCGGTCGCGCCGGCGATCGTGGTGGAGACGTTGGACTTCGAGGAATAGCCGACAGTGGTCTGCAGCGCCTGGTTGGCGATCGACTTTGCGCTGTCGATCAGCTTCTGCAGCGAGGTGATGCCGGTGTTGGCAGCCTGCAGCACCTGCACGCCGTTGGCGATGCCGTCGAGCAGGTTGTTGATGTCGCTGGCGCGGTTGTCGAGCGACTGTGCCGTGAAGAAGTTGGTGGGATTGTCCAGGGCCGAATTGACGCTCTTGCCGGTCGACAAGCGGCTTTGGGTGGTGGCGAGAAGATCAGCGGTGGACTGGAGAGAGAGAAGGTTCTGACGAACCGACGAGGAGAGAACAATACCGGACATTGAGTGTTACCCTTCTGGTACGCGACGCAACAAACTTCGATTAGGATTAATCGATGTCCGGGACGGTGAACACAGACGGCTAACAAAGCATGAAGCGTGTCGCGCCAGTCCTTGCGCGGATTCACCATATGAGCGATCGGAGCCATCTCAGGCTCGTCCATATCGTCATGATAGCATGACGCTTTTTCGCGCAACGATCCGGCGTTTGCGACTTGTCAACCATAATCAGGGTAAGCAATCGGCTGCATCCGAATGCATCGTCCGCACTTCGTCCAGCGGCACTCTGATGCCGTTGCAAAAAGAAAGCGGCGGGGCCGAAGCCCCGCCGCCATGTCTTGGTTGCGATGTCGTCCGCTTGTTAGCGGAGCAGCTGCAGCACGCTCTGCTGCGACTGGTTGGCCAGCGACAGCGCGGAGACCGCGATGGACTGGCGGGTCGACAGCGCCTGGCTGTTGGCCGCTTCGGTGTTGGTGTCGGCCAGGGTCAGGTTGGACGAGCCGGTCTGCAGCACGTTGATCAGGCTCTTGTTGAAGTCCTGACGCACCTGCACCACCGAGAGGTTCGAACCGAGGCTCGACGCTTCCGAACGCAGCGTGCTCGAGGCGGCGTTGAGGTTCGACAGCACCTTGTTGGTCGCAGAGTTGTCGATGAAGTCGACACCGCTGGTCAACGAGGCGAGGCCGAGACCCTTGGAGTTGTAGGTCACACCCGTGATGTTCAGGTTCGACTTGCCGGTCTCGTCGAATACCAGCTTGAGCTGGTCACCGTTCAACAGGTTCACACCGTTGAACGAGGAGTCCTGCGAGGTCGTGTCGATCTGGTTCAGAATGTTGTTGTACTGCGAGACCAGGTTCGCACGGGTCGTCTGTGCGACATTGTCAGCGACCGGGCTAGAAGCGGTCGAGAAGGTCAGCGACGAGGTCAGCGTACCGCCGATCGCACCACCCGCGGCCGCCGAACCAAGCGTCGAAGACGCGTAGTCGTTCGTCGAGGAGATGGTGAGCAGGCCGTTGGCGTCGATCGTGGCAGACAGGTTGTTGGCCTGGAGCTGCGTGTTGAGCTGATCGAGCGTCTTGACCGTGCCGTTGGTGCCATCGCCGAAGGTGACGTTGACCGCCGTGCCGCCGTTGAAGGAGCTGAAGGTCAAGCTCTTGCCGTTGATGCCACCCGTGCCGGCGCTACGTGCCGCGGTGAAGGCCGAGGCCGTGCCGGTGTTGCCGGCCAGGCCGAACGCCGACAGCGCGTTGCCGGTGCCGGTGATCGCGAGGTCGGCGTTAACGCCGGTCGAGATCTTGAGCTGGCCGCTCGAGTTGATCGACGAGGCGATCTGGCCGGTCGTCGTCGTCACCGTCGCGGTGCCGCTGGCGTTGGACGCAGACTGCACGCCGGTGGCAAGGTCGATCGCCTTCAGGAGGTCGGCCGCGGTGGCGCCGCCGAGATAGACGGTCGAGTTGCCGCTGCCATCGGTGACGAGGTTGCCGGCAACGCCGGAGCCGGCCGGAACGTTGGCCGCCGCGGGCGCATTGCCATCCTTGAAGCTGATGACATGGCCGTTGACGTTCAGCGTCGAGTTGGTCTGGAGCAGCGAGGACAGCGTACCCGTGCCGGTGGTGCGGTTCGCCTGCACCGTCGCGGTGCCCGAACCGACCGATGCGGTGAGGCCCAGCGCCTTCAGGGCGTCAGCCTTGCCGGTCAGCACCAGATCGGCGCCGGTCGTGCTCTGCAGCGAGATCTGACCGCCCGTGATGCTCGATGCGGTCTGGCCCGCAGTCTGAGCGAAGGCCGCCGTACCCGCGGTGGAGGTGATCGTCGCCGTTTGCGTGCCGCTGGCGAGATCGAAGGCGTTGACGAAGTCGCCGACCGTCGTGGTGGCGTTGAGGTAGACCGTCGAGTTGCCCGAGGTATCGGTGACGACGTTGCCGAGCACGCCGGTGGTGCCGCCGATCAGGCTGGCTGCCGTCGGGGCGGTCGCCGCCTTCACAGTGACGGTCTTGCCGTTGACGCTGAAGGTGTCGCCGTCAGCGAACTTGGTGGTGGCCTGCGTGGTCAGCGCGCCGCTCGCACCGTAGATCAGCGTGGTGCCGGAGATGTTGGCGGGGGTACCGGCGTTGTCCTGCGTCACGGCGCCGGTGAGGACACCCGAGACACCGCCGAGCTTCGTGGTCGAAGCCGCAGCGGTCGTACCGCCGGCAGCGCCGGAGTACAGCACGTTGCTGCTCGCGGTCGAGCTGGCATAGGTCGTCGTGCCACGCAGATCGGACGCGGTCGCGCCGGCGATCGTGGTGGAGACGTTGGACTTCGAGGAATAGCCGACAGTGGTCTGCAGCGCCTGGTTGGCGATCGACTTTGCGCTGTCGATCAGCTTCTGCAGCGAGGTGATGCCGGTGTTGGCAGCCTGCAGCACCTGCACGCCGTTGGCGATGCCGTCGAGCAGGTTGTTGATGTCGCTGGCGCGGTTGTCGAGCGACTGTGCCGTGAAGAAGTTGGTGGGATTGTCCAGGGCCGAATTGACGCTCTTGCCGGTCGACAGACGGTTCTGCGTGGTGGCGAGAAGATCAGCGGTGGACTGGAGGGAGAGGAGGTTCTGACGAACCGAGGAGGAGAGAACGATACCGGACATTGGGTGTTACCTTTCTGGTAAACGACGCTTACTGTTACGCGTCTGCATGGATCGAGTGATCCAGCGACCGGCGGACCGTGGGGCGGAGTCCTCTAACGAAACATGAAATGAAATCGGCGCTTTTGCTGAGTCGGCGCGCGATTCGGCCCATTTGCACACTGGCAACGCCACGCCGCCGGCCGATTTCAGCCTTGATATGATTGAGCTTTTGCACGGCATCGGCCGGGATTTACAACTCGTTAACTAGTCTTGATGGAGTATTGCGCCCTGATCCGCCGCAACACACGCTCGGTTACGAAAGCGTTGATGGAGAACAGGCATGGCCCTCAAGGTCGAGCTCAGACCGCACGAACGCATCATCGTCGGTAACTGCGTGATAACCAACACCGACCAGCGCGCCCGCCTTCTGATCGACGGCGACAACGTGCCGATCCTGCGCGAGCGCGACATCCTCACACCGGAGACCGCCGACTCGCCCGCCAAGCTCGTCTATCTGGCGGTCCAGCTCATGTACATCTCGCCGGATCCTCAGACCCAGCACGGCACCTATTTCAACCTGGTGCGAGACATCGTCACCGCGGTGCCGAGCTCCTGGCCGATCATCGAAGGCATCAACAACAACATCCTCAACGGCGACCTCTATCGCGCCCTGAAGGATGCCCGCAAGTTGATCGCCTATGAAGAGAAGTTGCGCGGCCAGTTCGAGGCCACCCATCCCAAGGCCGAAGCGAGCCAGGACGACGTCAGCACCGCCGCCTGATCCTACGCGTTCGCGCGACCAGCCAACACGACCGACAACGGCCCCGGATCGTCTCCGGGGCCGTTGTCGTTCCAGACCTGCATCGAGCTAGTGTGCCGCGAGCGGCGGCGCATCGACCTCGATCACAGCGTCTCGGCTGCGACGCCCGCCGAATTCCAGCACGGCCGCGACCAGCGCGTCGATGTCGCTCTCGTCGGTACGGTGATTGACGATAGCGGCGCGGATCGCAAACCTGCCGTCGAGCGTCGTGCTTGAGGGCGCCGCGATACCGGACTCCTGGATGTCGGCAACGATCTCGCGGTTGACCTCGTCGGCAGCGCGGTAACGAAAGCAGACGATGTTGAGATTGACCGGCGCCAGCAATTCCAGCCGCGGCTCGGCGAGAACGCGCGTCTCCAGATATTTCGCCAGCGCACAGCTGCGCGCGATCACCGCACCGAGCCGATTTGTGCCGAACGTCTTCAACGTGAACCACGTCTTCAACGCACGGAAGCCGCGCGACAGATCGGGGCCGAGATCGCAGGGCCAGATTGCGCCGGCCGCAAGCCCCCTCGCCTCGCGACGCAGATAGGCCGCGGGCTGCGTAAAGGCCTGTCGATGCTGCTCGCCGTCGCGCACCAGCAGGAAGCCGGCGTCATAAGGCACCTGTCCCCATTTGTGGAAGTCGAGCGCAATGGAGTCCGCAAGCTCGATGCCGCCGAGCAGCGGCGCAAGCTCGGGCGACAGAATCGCGAGCGCACCGAAGGCGCCGTCGACGTGAAACCAGATTCCTTCCTCGCGACACAACTCCGCGATCGCCTTGAGATCGTCGACCGCGCCGATATCGACGGTACCGGCGGATGCGACGACCAGGAACGGCCTGAAACCGACCTCACGATCGATCGCGATCTGCGCACGTAGCGCGGCAACGTCCATGCGATGATCGGTATCGACGCCGATCTTGCGCAGCGCATCGCTGCCGAGCCCAGCGATGTCCATCGCCCGCGAGACGCAGCCATGGGCGGCCCGCGATGTGTAAGCCGTGAGCAGCGCACCGTCATTGCCGATGCCGTACTGCCGCGCCAGCGTGCCGAGCGCGCTGGTGCGCGCCACCAGCACCGCCATCAGATTGGCCATCGACGTGCCGGTGACGAAGATGCCGCTCGCGCTTTCCGGGAAGGCGAACAGGCGTCGCATCCAGTCGACGACCTGGCGCTCCACCTCGATCGGCATGTGGTCGCGGCCGCCGAGATTGGCGTTGAGGCCCGCCGCGAGCATTTCCGCGACCATGCCGACCGCGGTACCGCCGCCATGCACCCAGCCCATGAAACCGGGATGGACGTTGCCGGTCGCATAGGGCGCGACATGTTCGGAGAAGTCGCGATAGACGTCGGCGAGGTCGTTCGCCTCGCGCGGCACATCGGCGTTGAACGCCGCACGAACGCCGTCGGGGATCGGCTGCCACACCGGACGCGCGCGAACGTTGGCGATGCCGTCGATCGTCTCGTCAAGCATGCGATGAGCGAGCGCGCGAAACTCGCTCCAGTCCTGCGGATCGAGCGAAGTGTGCGTGACGGAGCTTTGCGTGTTGCGGATGATCTCGTTCATGCTGCACTCTCCTCACCCGCTCTTGCATGCCGCGACAGCATCGCCGTGAATGCCACAAAGATCTTGCGCATCTGCGGCGGCTTGTACGGAAATACGGCCGGCGGATCCATGTTGTGCACAACGGCGGTATTGTCGGCTTCGAAGACCAGCAGCTCGCGGTTCTGGTTCTCGGCGCAATCGACGATGAAGTAATCGAGGCCGACGCGCCTGCTCATCTCGTCGAGCGCGATTTTGTGGCGCGCGGCGAAAGCATGGTCGAAGTCGAGCATGAAGACGGCTTCCTCGGCCCGCTTCTCCTCGCTGAACGCCATGAAGGCGTTGAGATACCAGATGTCCCAGCGATCGGCGATTGCCATGTGGCACGCATAGGCTTTGCCGTCGACCATCGCGAGACGATATTTGCGGTAGAGCCCGTCCGGACTCGCATAATCGACGAAACGTGCGACGAAGAAGTCCTGCTCTTGTCGCTCGGCGAGATAGGCCGCGAGCGCTCCAGCATCGTCGAGTTTGGCGAGACCGACGCCGGCATGCGTACCGCGCGGCCGCACGATCATTGGAAAGCGCAGTTCGCCCGTGATCTCCTCGCAAACGATCCTGCCTCGCGAAAGCTCCGACAATTGCGCACGCGTCGTGGGGGCGGTCACGGGAATGTCGAGGCCGGGCACGCCCGTCAGCAGACGATACAGCTTGTCGCGATCGAGATTGCCAATGAGATCCGGACGATTGAGCAGCGGCTTCGGCCAGTGCGGCGCGGCCTTCTCGATCAGCGCGAGCGCCTCCCGGCACTCCTCGGAATCGGATGCGATCACGATGGCGACGTCGTGCTCGGGCAGAGTCTCCGGCAGGCCGATGCCCTTGACAACGTAGAGCGTCAACAGCTCGATGTCGGAATCTTCAAGCAGGAAGTCGATCGGCGTGTTGCCGCCCATGTCGATATCGGCGGCGAGCGCGAGCACGCGCAGGCGGGGTTTTGGAGCCGCGCAAGGCGTACGAAACAATTGGTGGAAGGAGAGCACCTCGGTCTGGATCACCAGCCCGGCCTCCTTCTCGCCGAGAAGCTGGGCAATCAGCGAGAGATCGAGGCCTTCGCCGGCCTCCGCCGTTCCCTCCTCGATCCGCGCCAGCAGCCGCTCGCGCAACGGATGCAGGTCGCCGCCCTCGAAGGCGCGGCGCGTCAACTGCGCAAAGCCGATGCGGTCGGCATGGGTCGGCGCGGTCACGCCGCCCGGCGCGGAAACTGGATGTTGCATCTCACACCTCGAACGCGGACTTTGCCGGCACGGCCGCAACCGCGCCACGGTCAAGCAGCAGCTCGATCTTCACCAGCACATGGGCGATGCGATCGAGAACGTGCTGCACATTGCGTTGCGCCTGCATTGTATTCGGCGACCATGCCTCGGTCACCAATCGTGCGCCGACGCAGAGGCGCAACACGGCCTGCGGCGCACCGTCCTGCCGCTCCAGTCGGACCGGCTGGCCGACGAGACAGCGCTGGGCGGCCACTTGCCGGTCCGCCGCGCTGCCGCTGATCTCCTCGGCCATGTCGCACGCCAGCGCCCGATGCACGGCGCTGGTCTCGGCGAGCGAGACCGGCTTGCCGCCGCGCAGCAGCGTGAACGGAAAGATCGTGGCTTGCACGAACTCCTCGTCGTCCGCGCCGGACTTCTCGATCGCGGTGGGAACGGCACGAAGCGACGGCGACAACGCGATCATGCTGTCGGTGCCGGCTGCAAGCTCGGCCAGCATCCTGGCGCGGAAAGCCCCGGGCACGGCGTAGTAGCTGCCGATCTCGGCCAGCGCGGCCTCCCAGCGCAGCCATTGACCGAAATTCGGCCGGCGCTCGAACCGCGAGCGCAGCATCGTCCACGCCACCGGCCAGTCGCAGCGGCCGGCATAATCGAAGATGCCAGGCGCGATCCCGCCCATCCGGTCGATCGACCGCGACAGGCCTTTCGGCAGCAGCAGCGCACCGCTGAAGGCCGGTCCGCCGAAAAATTTCGAGCCGGTGATCAGCACCATGTAACCACGGTCGAGATAGGCGCGCAGCCGCCGGCGACCGAGCCGCGCCTGACAGGCATCGACGACAATTTGAACCTTGCGCGGCCAGCGCCGCGCGATCTCGTCGAGACACGCCTCGCTTGGGGCACGCCAACCGAGTTTTGACGAATCCATGATCTGCAACAAAACGCGCCGGCCTTGCGCGAGGCTGGTCTCGACCGCATGCAGCACCGCGGCATCGGCATCGGTGCGCATCGCAATGCCGGCCGCCATGTCGATCAGCGGCACCGCGATGCTGTCGCCGGCCAGCCCCGTCACCGCGCCGTCCTTGCGCACGGCCATGCCGCCTGCCGTCATCGTGCTGAAATGGTGGCCGCGTGCGGTATGCGGCGTCCCGCTTCCGGTCTGGTCGGCGCCGACCACGATCGTCACCGGCGCCGCGCCGAGCACCGCGCGGGCCACGAACAGGGCGTGAAGCTGGGAGTCCGTGCCGGACGGCGAGAACACGACGCCGATGCGCGACGAGAGCGCAAGGTGGCCGCGCAGCTCCTCGCGCATGTCCTCGCAGCGGGCGTCGAAGGCGATTTCGACCTCGTCGAACAGGCACTTGTGCATCAGCTCTTCGCGCGCCAGCGCGGCGCGGTCGTAGGCCATCTGCGAGATCGTCGATGCGGTCGCGGAGGCGAAATTCCAGAGCTCCGGCTCCGGCGAAGCCGCGCAGCCGTAGGCGTTGACACGGTCGTTCGGATCGAGCGCCAGCCGCGGATCTCCGCCGGAGGCGAGCAGCGTATCCAGTGGTGTGAAGAGATCGCGCAGGCGATAGCGCGAGCCGCCGTCGGACGCGCGCTCGCTGGCTGACAGACGGGATGCGCCGGCGCTCATCCCGAAAGGCTCACGCCGCATCGGCCGCCGCCGCGGGCGCCGGTGCGAATTGCGAGGTGATGTCGCCGTGGAACACCGACGGTCCGACGTGATCGAGCGAGCTCTCGATGTCGGCCCAGATCTCACCGCCGATATCAGTCCAGCGCTTGCAGAAGGCGAAGTCCTCGGACAGATAGGTGCCGGTCGCCGCATCGATCATGCATTCGAACAAGGCAAACCGGTTGTGGCTCGCCGCCAGCGTATCGTGCGAATGCTCGTGGAAGAATTGCAGGGCCGCGTAGTCCGGATGGCGGCACATCGCCTCCAGCACAGAGCGCCGGATCATCAGGAAGCCGGTGCCGGCGTAGCGCACGCGGGTGAAGCCGTTCACTACCACGATGCGGTCGGGGTCCTCGATCTCGAGCACGTAGTCGAGCGATGCGGCCGGCACGTCGGCGCGGCCGGACTGGATCGCCCGCGCGGCCTTGTCCCAGTTGATCCGCTTGATTGGATAACAGCCGGCGACGACGTCCGCGCCGCACTCGATCAGCCGGAACACCTGCTCCGGCTTGAATCCGATGTCGGCATCGATGAAGAGGAAGTGCGTCGCTTCGGGATCGTCCAGGAACATCGCGGCCAGATTGGCCCGCGCGCGCGTGATCAGCGCATCGCCGTCGCGCAGCAGCACCTTGAGCTCGAGATTGGCCATGCCGTGCACGGCGCGCTGGAGCGCGAAGATCGAGCTCGCATAGATGCTCGTCACCTGCCCGCCGAAACATGGCGTGGCCACCACCAGTTTCATCTTCTCCGACATCGTCAGCTCCGCCCCGCTGCAATCCTCACCAAGAGGTAAAGAGGCATGGTTAACGGCGCCTTAACGCCCGCTTACAGGAACTTGACGAGCGAGAGCTGCGCGAGGTTCGAGGTCACCTGGTAGGACGCCTGGAGCGCATTCTGGAGCGACAGGATCTCGCTCGCGACCTGGTCCGGCGAGGCTGATTCCGCCTGGTCGATGATGGTCTGGAGCTGCGCCTTGGCCTGGGTCTGACGCGTGCCTGCGTCCTTCATGGTGTTCTGGGCCATCGCGATGTCGGTCTGGATGTCCTCGATGCGCTGCTCGCCTGGCTGCTTCGTCAGGGCCTGTGTCACCCGCAGACTCAGCGCGGCGACCTGCCCGCCCGAATACTGCCCGGTCGGTGAGGTCGAGAACGTCCCGAACACGGCGACCGCCTGCAGCTCCTTGCGGATCGCGTCCTCGTTCGCCTGCGCGCCATACTGCACCGTGACGGAATCGTCGACCCGGGCCATCGCGGTGGAGCGCGGCGAGCCGGGGCCGTCATTGCCCAGGTACCATTGCACGGTGGTGGCCGAGCCGTTCACCAGCGTCGTCGCCGAGCCGAGGGGCGACGAGCCGACGCGCAGCGGAGCCTTTGCCGCCGTGACCGGGGAGGTCGTGAAGCCGAGCGCCGCGAACGCCGTGCTGTTCGAGCTCGTGATATTGAGGCTCCCGGGATCGTCCGTGTTGATCGTGATCACGCCGCCATGGATCGTCGACGGCTTCGTGGTGCCGGTGATCTGATCGATTTTGCCAAGCAGAGTTGTGATGTTGTCGGTGATGTTGATCTGGTTTGGGCCGCTGGCGCCCGAGGCGACAAAAGTCAGCGTCTGACCGTTCACCGTGATCGTATCGGGATTAACGGCAGGCGGACCCGCCGACCCCGCCTGGAACGCCGCTGAGAGGACTTCCGGGCCGCCCGTAGTCGCAATGCCGCTCAGCACAGTTGAACCGGTGATCTGAGGCGTCGACGCCACGCTGCCGCGCGTCACGCTGCTGAGACCGAGGGCCGTGGCCGCCGCGCCGCCGGTGACCGCCACGTCCGTGCCGGTGCCGGTCGCGATCTGGATATTGCCGCCGGCGCTCAGAGTTACGTTGGCGGCGGGGATGCCGGCGGCCGTCGCGATCGCATTCAAGATATCAGACACCTTCGCGGCGCTGCCCGAAGCCAGTCCGATAGTGGTATTGCCGCTGGCCGTTGTGGTGACGGTAGTGACGGTAGGGTCGAAGGTAATCGTGTGGGCGCCGCTCGCGCCGGTGATGGTCAGTGTGGTACCGGTCGGAGCGTTGGCGAGCGCGTTGAGAATGGTCCCGTTGAGATGGGGTGTCGCCGACGAATCGAGCGACGTGGTCGTAGACGCAATCGCCAATGCGCTGTCCTGCAACGCGACCGAGCCTGTCCCGGTCGTGGAGGTATAGGAGCGCAGATTGCCGGTGGCCGCCACATTCGCGGTGGCGGATCCCGCCGTATTGAAGAAATTGTCACCGGCCGTGATAGCGGACGCCGCCACCAGCGAGGTGCCGGCGAGCTTCTTGATCGCGGTATTCAGCGCAGTGTTGAGGTTCGTCGCCGTGATGTTCGGGTCCGGAGGAACGACCGGAACGACATTGGGATTACCGGGGTCGATCGCAAAGCTGCCGACAGGTGTCGGCGTCGCGGTGGACGCCGTCAGGTCGATCTGCTCGGTCGAGCCATCGGGCAGCGTGAACTGCACGCTGAGCTTGTCGCCATTTTTCGGATTGACGCCGTTGAGGTCGACCGAGAACGACACCGGCGAGCCGCTCGGGCCGGTGACCGTCGCGCCGGTCAGCGTCGAGGAGACCGCGGCGATCTTCAGGCCGAATGGCGATGCCGCGAAGTCCTCGGACACCTTCACCGAGCTCGGCGTCGGCTGTGGCGTCGTCAGCACCAGCCGGCCCATGCCGTTGGCGCCGAGGTCGGCGGCCTGACGCTCCGCCATGACGGTCTTGAAGCCCGCCTGCGTCGTGGTGCCGTTGATGATGTCGCCGGCATTCGCGACCGACGGCGTGTTGAAGGCGGTTCCGGAGAACAGATAGCGGTTGCCAGACTGCGTGTTGAGAACGCCGACCATCGAGCCGAATTGCGCAGCCGCAGTGTTCTGCGCAACCGTCTGGCCGTTGACGTTGAGATCCTGCGCGGTGTTGGCCGAGCCCGTCTGCACCGTGTTGCGGATCGTGGTCAGCGACTGCAACGCGGTATTGGCGAGGTTGATGCTGACGTTGACGTTGGTCATCGTGTCGGTATAGGCGGCAATGTTGGAGAGCTGCGCGCGCCCGGCGATCGCAAAGCCCTCGTTGGTGCCCATCCCGGAATAGTTCTGCGACAGCTTGCCGGTCGAGAGCTGCGTCGACAGGTCGGTGAGCTGCTGGTTGATGTTGCGGATCTGCGAGCCGAGAACCGACGAGGAGTAGTTGATGCTGCTGATCGACATGTTTCAGAGCCCTGTTACTTGTTACACTTGAGCCTGGAGCAACGTATTCATCATGCTCTGCACCACCGACATGACATGGGCGTTGGCGGCATAGGCATTCTGGAGCTGGATCAGGTTCGACATCTCCGAGTCCAGGTTGACGCTGGCGGTCGAGTTGAACTTGGCCTGCAGAGTCGAGACCACGACGCTCTGGCCCTGCTGGAGCTGGGTCGCCTGGGTCGCGGCATTGCCCTGAACGCTCAGGAACTGCTGGAGGTAGTTCGAGACGCTGCCGGTGAAGGGCTGGCTCGCCGAGCCCAGACCGGATTGCGGCGAATAGGAGAACACCGCCGAGGTGAGCTGCGAATAGAGATAGTCCGAGCGCGTGGTGTCGCCGGTGGGCGTCACCGGCGAGGTGTTGTAGACCGACAGCCTGGTCGAGTCGGTGGTGAGCTGCGTGTTCACGGCGATGCGTCCGGCAAGGCCGGTCATCTGCGAGCCCGATGCCGTGATCGCACCGGTGTAGAGCGCCTGCCCGCCATCGGTGAACAGCGGCAGTTGCGGATTGCCCGAGGTCAGCGACGAGATCGTCTTGGTGATCGAGGCCGAATTGACCTTGGCGAGGCCGCTGTTGTCGTCGGTAACCCGCAATGTGGTCGCCGTTGCCGGCGACGGGGCGGCGGCGAACGACAGATGCGAGCCGTTAAGCGCGGTGTTGAGCGCCGAGGCGATCGCGCCCATGCCGCCGGAGAAGTTCACCCCGATCTGCATCGGATTGGCGTTGGTGGGGTTCTGGAGCGGCAGCGCCGCCGGATCGGTCACGTTGACCAGCGTGACCTGCCGCTTGGTATTGGTGGTCGTGTCGGTGTAGGTGAAGTTGACGCTGTTGCCCGGCGCCGCCCCGGCAAGGTCGAGATCGAAGCCGGCCGGCGGGCCGGTGACCGTGCTGCCGGCCGTGGTCTTGTCCGACAACGCGCTCGACATCGTCGCGGCGAACTGGTCGATCTGGTTCTGCGCCTGCACCAGCGTCTGGTCGCGCAGCTTCAGATCGGCCGCGATCTGGCCCGAAGACACCACGTTGTTGGCGATGACGTCGACCGAGGATCCGTTCGGGAGCTTGATGTTGAACGCGCCGACGCCGGATTTGGCCGGATCGATGTTGTAGAGCGAAGTCGCCGACAGCGCGCCGGCGGACGCAAAGGTGAATTGCGACGCCAGCCCGGCGCCGACCAGCTGGATGCCGGTGGTCGTGTAGATGTTGGCCTGATTGGACCCGTCGGTGGTGACGTGGACGTCGACATATTTCGACAGCGTGTTGATGGCCTGGTCGCGCTGGTCCATCAATGTCGCAGCAGAGGGGTCGTGTTCCGACAGGCCCTGGAGCCGGGAGTTGATGTCGGCGACCTGCTGCATCGCCGCGTTGGCAGCTAGCGCCGAGGTGCTGAGATCCTGCTCGACGTTGGAGCGCAGCGACTGGATGCCCTTGGTGGTGAGGTTGAGCTGCTGCGCCAGCGTCTGCGCGGCGCCGAGCGCAACCGTTTGCGCCGACGACGAGCCCGCGTTGGTCGACAGCGCCTGCAGCGCCGTGGTGAAACTGTTCAGCGCGGTTTCGAGCGTACCGCTGTTGCCGGGCGTGCCATAGACATTCTGAAGCTGCTTCAGGATGTTCGCCATCTGGTCGGCGTAGCCGCTGCCGCCGGTCTCGGTGCGCAGCTGTTTCTGCACATAGGTGTCGAGTTCGCGGCTGACGCCGGTCGTCGTCACCGTCGAGCCGAAGTCGCCGGTGGTGACCTCGATCTGGTTCGGCGTCTGGACGACGTAACCCGGCGTCTGCGAGTTGGCGACGTTCGACGAAACGATCGAGAGCGCAGCCTGATTGGCACGCAGACCGCTCATCGCACTGGCCAGGGCTGAACTCAAACCCATGTTGACTTGCCGCCTTTGGTTACGTCACGCCCCAATCAGCGCAACACGTTCAAAAGATCCTGAACCATCGTATTCGCCGTCGTGATCACCTTGGTGTTGGCCGAATAGGCCTGTTGGGTCACGATCAGCTTGGTGAATTCGTCGGCGATGTCGGTGTTCGAGCCTTCCAGCGACGAGCCGCTGATCGAACCGGAAGCACCGTCGATGGCAGGGCCCGACTGTTCGGTCGCGGCGTAGGCGCCGCCGTCCTGCGCCTTCAGGTAATTGGTGCCGTTGAAATGCGACAACGAGACCTGTGCGAGGTCGAGGTTCTGACCGTTGGAGAAGGTCCCGACCACGAGGCCGTTGTTGTTGACGGCGACCGATCGAAGCTGACCGGCGGCGTAGCCGTTCTGGGTGATGGTGTTGATGGTGACCGCGCCGCTGGTGCTGGCATATTGCGTCAGCCCGCCCGAGGAGATGTTGAAGGAGACCGAGCCCAGCGACTGGCCGCTGACGCTGACATTGTTGATGGTGATACCCGAGCCGCTCGGCGAGGTCAGCGAGCCGTCGGCGGCAAAGGTGAAGGCCTGGCCGGTATTGACCCAACCGACCGTCGTGCCGGTCGCATTCGGGTCAGTCTGGTAAAACATGTTCCAGGTATCGGCATGGCCCGCGCCAAGCGAGGCACTGTCGGTCTTGGCCCAACGCAATTGCAGGTTCACCGGCGTGCCGGCTGCGTTGTAGGCGGTCACCGCGCCACCGCTGATCGATTCCTTGGTGAAGGTGGCGATGTCATTGCCGATCACGCCGCCGGTGCCGGCAACGCCACCACCGTCACGATTCTTGGTGATGGTCGAGGTGAACCCGAGCGCGGCGAAGGCGGCGCTGTTGGAGCTCGCCACCGAAAGGTTGGAAGCTGTGCCGGTGTTCAGCGTGATCACGCCGCCACTGCTGACCGACGACCCCGTTGCACCGGAGAGAGCGTCGATCTTGCCGAGCAGCATCGTGATGTTGTCGGTGACGTTGATTTGGTTCGGGCCTGACGCGCCGGCGGCCACGAAGGTCAGCGGCTGACCATTGACCGTGATGACGTCGCCGGCGGAGAAGCCCGATGTGATCACCTCGGCGCCGCCGGCCGCCGCCGCGCCGCTCAGCACCGTGGCGCCCGAGATCGCGGGCGAGGACAGCACGTTGCCGCCGCGCGTCACGCTGCTGATGCCGAGCGCCGTGGCCGCCTGGCCGCTACCAACCGCTACGTCGGTGCCGGTGCCGCTGGAGATCACGATGTTGCCGCTGGCGCTGAGCGATGCGGTAACGCCGGCGCCGCCGGCGGTCTGGATCGCGCTCAGGATGCTGGCCACCGTGGCCGTCGTGCCCGCGCCGAGACCGATCGTGGTGTTGCTGCCGACCGTCGTGACGGTGGTGCCGCCGTTGAACGTGACCGTGTTGCCGTTGATGTTGAGCACCTGGCCGCTCAGCGCGGTCAGGGTGGTGGAGGCGAGATGCGTACCCAGGGCGTTGTCGAGCGAAGTTGTGGTCGATGCGACCGCCGCAGAGTTGTTCTGGAGCGCCGTTGTGCCGGTCGCCGTGGTCGACGAGTACGGCGAGCGGACATTGCCGGTCGCGGCAGCGCCGGACGTCGTGGCGTTTGCATAGGGCGGAGGCGGCGTGCCGACCGGCAGCGGGTTGGCGGCGAAGTCCGACGGGTTCAGTCCGCCGGCGGCCAGCAGCGTCTTGGTTGCCGCCGTCGTGCTCGCCACGGTGTTCGGCTGGGTCGGCAAGTTCGCCGCGTATTGGATCGAGGTCGTCGCCTGCGCCGGGATAAAGTTGTTCTGGAATTTCAGGACCGTCGCAACGTTGCCTTGCGGGTTGCCGGTCTTCGGGTCGACTGTGACACCCATCAAATAGTAGCCGGCGCCGTTGACCAGATTGCCGTTGGCATTGAGCTGGAAGTCGCCGCGCCGCGTGTAATAGGTGACGCCGCTGAACACCGGCGCATTGTCGACGACGCCCGTCGCCTTCTGGATCGAGAAGAAGCCGTCACCGGTGATCGCCATGTTGGTGGCGACGCTGGAGCCCGAGATTGTGCCCTGCGTGGTGATGGTGGCCTTGGCGTTGGCGGTCACGCCGCCCGCGACCTGCTTGCTCGGGACCGAGGAGTCGGGAATGAGATCGACGAAGCTGGTGCCGATGCCCTTGTAAGCGGTGGTGGATGAGTTCGCGATGTTGCCGGAAATGTTCTGCAGCGCGTAGGACTGCGCCTGCAGGCCACCCACCGAGGTGTTCATTGCATCGAAGATACCCATAACTTTGTCTCCAGATCCGATCTCGGCGGCCGGTCGACCATGGCCGCAGTCGGAGGAGACTGTCGCAAGGGCTATGCCAATGCGGGTTTTCTCATGAAATCAATGGCTTGACGAAAAAGCCCCGGTCTGATGACCGGGGCACAATTGCCGGGACCGGCAACAATTGCCGGGACGAAACCTAGGTTGCGGACGCCGCCGCGGGATGGAAGACCAGCCCGAAACCGTCGATGCAGTAGCGCAATCCGGTCGGCTTCGGACCGTCGTCGAAGACGTGGCCGAGATGGCCGCCGCAGCGCCGGCAATGCACCTCGGTGCGGAGCATGCCGTAGGTCCGGTCCTCGGTCTTGCCGACATTGCCCTCGATCGGCTGGTAGAAGCTCGGCCAGCCCGTGCCGCTCTCGAATTTGGTGTCGGAGGCGAACAGCGGCAGGTCGCAGCCGGCGCAGGCGAAGACGCCCTTGCGGTGCTCCTTGAGCAGCGGGCTGGAGCCCGGCCGCTCGGTACCCTCCTTGCGAAGGATCTCATATTGCTGCGGCGTGAGCTGGGCACGCCATTCGGCGTCGGTCTTCTCGATCTCGAATTTTTGCGCGGCTTTCTCTCCAGCCTCAGCCGGCGATGCTCTGAGCCAGCGGAAGGCCGCAAGGCCGAACAGGCCGGCGACGGTCGTCAACAGGATGCGGCGGTCAAACATCTCATTCTCCATGCGGGAGCGTCTACGCCCTGAGATACGGGCTCTAACCGTCGACGTTACACTTCCGGGCGGAGTTTTTCTCACCTTATCGCGAGGCGCTGTCGTCCTGCGGGACTGGTTCCACGGCTTCCGCCACAGGCTTCGGCGGTGAGGCCGGCCGGGGCCGAACCCCGGGCGGCGGACGGCGCGGACCGGTCCCGGCGGCCCGGTTGGCTTCGGCCAGCCGCGCCTCGCGTTCCCGGTCCTTGACCCTGGCACGCTCGCGATAGCGGGCAAGCGAGCCTGCGGCGGCGGAACTCGCCCTGCCCCAGATTCCGACCAGTTGCCCGGCAACCCGCCCCGTCGTTCCCCCCGCCCAGACCAGCTCGAACGGCGAGAACAGCTTCCAGCGCTCGTCGCCCCACAGGATGCTGCGGGCGATCATCTGCCCGGCCATGGCCGAGGTGTTCATGCCTTGGCGGCCGAAGCCGCTTGCGACCCACAGGCCTTTGCGCAACTGGCCGATCTGCGGCATCCCGTGCACGGTCTGGCCGGTGGCGCCGCCGAACATGTCGGTGATCTCGACATTGCCGAGCTGGGGAAAGATCGACCGGATCCGCCGCCTGACGCTGCCTGCAAAGCGCTGCGGCCGTGCGGCCCAAGTGGTCTCCGGACTTTCCCACATCAGCCGGTCGCCATCGACGATCCGGAAATGGTCGACGCCGTCGGAATCCATCACCGATCCCTTGAAGCCGATGATCTCGTGCACGCGCTCGCCGAGCGGCGCGGTGATGCCGGCATAGCGCCAGACCGGCAGCAGCGTCTCCGACAGGCGCCGCAACGGCGCGCCGAGATGGATGTTGCCGGCGAGCACGATATGGGTGGCGCGCAGCCGCGCCGAGGGCGTGACGATGCGCTTGCGGATGCCGGAATGATCGATGCTGACGACCGGCGTGTCCTCGAAGATGCGGGCGCCTGCGCGCCGCGCCAGCGCCGCGAGGCCGTGCACATATTTGCGCCCGTCGACCTGGAACGCCTTCGGATAATACACGCCGTGGAAGTAGCGATCGGTCTTGAGTGCGGCGCGGACGCGATCGACCTGCCAGCCCTCGGCCTCGGTGTCGAAATCCTCGTTCAGCATCTGCAACCGGCTGATCAGCCGGTCGCCGGCATCGACGTTGGAGACCTCGAGCACGCCGTCGGTCGGGCCGATCCCGGGCATGTTCTCTTCGGTGGCGTTGGCCCGGACGAACTCGGCGCCCTCTTTCGACAGTGTCCACAATTCCCGCGCATCCTCGAAGCCGATGCGCTCGATCAGCTCGGCGAGCGGCAGCGCGAAGCCCGGCATCACGGTGCCGAGTTGATTGCCGGAAGCGTTCCAGCCGATGTGGCGGCCCTCGAGCACCGCGACGCTGGCCCCCAGCCGGGCCGCCTCGAGCGCAATGGAGAGCCCTGCAAGCCCCGCCCCGATCACGCAGATATCGGCGTCGAGATCAAACGACAGTCGCGCGCGTTCACGAAAGCCGGCTTCTTCCTGGGACACGCTTGTGAAAGTCTCGCTCATGCCGTTTCTTAGAGCATGATCCGGAAAAGTGTGCAGCGGTTTTCCGAAAAGATCATGCTCAAAACAAAAATTTAAAGCGCGATGGGGATTATCCTAATCTCATCGCGCTTTAGAGGACTGTGCAGGCCCTTGTCACCTTGCCCTCAACCGGCACCTGTAGATTATTCTGGACGCGCAACGATTCGAGAGTGCCATGCGCCGTTTGATGCTGCTGCGTCACGCCAAGACCGAGACTGACGCGCCGAGCGGCCGTGACCAGGACCGCCGGCTCGACGACCGCGGCCACAAGGATGCCGCCGAAATCGGCGACTGGATGGCCGCCCATCCCCCCTTTCCCGAGGCCGTACTGGTATCGCATGCCGTCCGGGCTCGGCAGACCTGGGACATTGCCTGGGAGACCATGAAGGACCGCGTCGCAGCGCCGCAGGTCGAGGTCCTGCCGGAACTCTACGCCGCCGATCCCGCCCAGATCCTGGAATCCATTCGCACTGCAACCATCCCGGCTGATCCGAGGCAATTGCTGCTGGTCGGCCACAATCCGGGCATGCACGAGATCGCCCTGATGCTGACGGGCGGCGGCGATCCGGCCGCCGCCAAGGCGCTCGCCGACAATCTGCCCACGTCGGGGCTTGCGATCTTCGAGTTTGACGTCAAGGATTGGGGTGACGTGGCTTACCGCCGCGGTAGGCTGGTGCTGTTCGTCAGTCCAAGGCTGCTTCGAAGCTAAGGCTACTTCGAAGTTAAGGTTGCTTCGAAGCTAAGGCTGTTTCGATCGGGTTGATCGCGCGACGTGCCGGCAAGACGTCCTGACTGGAAGATTTGGAGGCGCAGATGTTCAAGTCGATTCTCGTGCCCATCGACCTCGCCGACACCGACCTGGCCAAGCCGGCGATCGCGACCGCCGCAACGCTGTCGCAGACCTGGAGCGGCGTGGTCCGCCTGCTCAACGTGCTGCCGATGACGCCGGTGATGCTGGCCGAATACGTGCCGGCCGATTTCGACGAGCAGCAGCGCCAGACCTCGGAAGAAGCCCTCGCCATCGTCGCACGCGAGTCCGGCATCGAGCCTTCCCGCATCTCCAGCGTGGTGCGCCAGGGCGGCATCTATCACGAGATCCTGGAGGAAGCCGTTCACATGAAGGCCGAGCTGATCGTGATGACCTCGCACCGGCCGGCGATGCGCACCTACTTTCTCGGCTCCAATGCCGGGCACGTCGTGCGCTACGCAAAATGCTCCGTGCTGGTGGTCAGGCACTGAGCTCGGAGCAATGTCGTGAAGCAATGGTGGCGGAGATGGACGTACGAGATCCCGCTCGCGATCGGCGATGCTTTGTGGGAGGTGCTGGTCGTGCAACTGGCCGCACTGCTGGACAGGCTGACGGTGCGGAAGGTGATCGCCTTCATCCCCGTCGTGATCCTCGTACTGGCTTACTACCACAGGATCCCAATCCCGCCGGAATTGATGCTGGTCGGCGACTTCCTCGCCTATATCGACATTTTCTCGGTGCTGATCCTGCTCGGCGCTCTTAGCCGCGTCACGACGATGCTGTTCGTCCTTAAACAGGCCGCCGCACGTATCGCCAAGTTCGCGGGCAACGTCGCTGCACATTTGCCGCGTCGGGATGTCCGGCATCGGCGCCAACGCGGCGCAGCGACACGACCTCACCGCAAGCCCGAGCGCTCTGAAGACGATCGAGCTCTCGGCGGTGTTTGGGACCAGGCCGCCTTCGCCTGAGCCATATACAAGCTCGTAGCCCGGGTGAGCGAAGCGATACCCGCGACGACTCGTATCACGATTCCCGGATATCGCTTCGCTCATCCGGGCTACGAGCCCTTGCATTGCCCGTCGGGCAAAACACCCAAGCTGTCGGTCAACGCCCGCCGCTGAAAATATTCCACTTTACCGAAATTCGGAAACGACGTATGTGTCGCCGCAACCCGGCCCAAGGAAGAGGGGCGTATCGCGATCGTCACGAACGCGGGCCGGACAGCGGCGGACGCTGGGCCACACCGGCGCGAATGGTTTCGCAGGGCGGGCAACCGTGAGCGAAGGCGTCGCGCACACGACCGGTGCTGACAGCGTACGGTAAAACCGTGTCGTCCTGACGCCCGGGGTCTGTGCGTCAAGTCTTGTGGTGATGTGGCGGCCCGACCGGGTTCGCGCATCAGCCATCCGCAAGGCGACGGGGGGCAATAGTGCATCGCTCCCCGGGGAGAGCACGGCATAAGCCGTAAAACCGCTGCGCAGGGAAGGCCGGACGTTTTGGCTTCACCTGTATGCCGCTGTGCAGATTTTTTACTGCAACTTCGCACAGTGGACCGCGGGTGCCAGCCGGCGCCCGGTCTTCCCTGCGCCCTCTTTCATTCGAGGGTGAGGCGATCAAGCAAAGCTCGGGCGAACAAGCCGCGAGAGGGCGAAGGTGTGTCTGCAATGAAAGCGCGAGCTAAAGGAGCGACGGTGCTGTCCACAAACGCCGTCATTGCGAGCGCAGCGAAGCAATCCAAAGTCTTTCCGCGGTGGGATTTCTGGATTGCTTCGCTGCGCTCGCAATAACGATGTCGAAGCAGGTATGCCAGAAGCTCCAGTCTCGTCGGCTCTGCGCAGCAGCGTCAGAACGCTGCTGCGCGTCCGGGACAAGAGCGAAGCGCTTACAAATACCGCGTCAGCTCTGCTTTGGCCTGACCGTAGACCGCGTCTTCGATCTGGCTGCGCGTGATACCGATGTCGCGCAATGCGCGGTCATCGAGGTCGTTCAGCGTCTTGACGGCGGAGCGGCGCTCCAGACTGTCGAACAGCGCATAGGCGCCGTTGGCCAGCTTGCGGAAAAATCCGTTTGACGAGGATGAGCGTAAACTCCGCCCGGCGGTCTGCGAGATCGTGGTCATTGTCCTTCTCCGGCCTGTTGTCCACGCG
The DNA here is from genome assembly GCF_032917965.1 of Bradyrhizobium sp. BWC-3-1. NCBI lineage: Bacteria > Pseudomonadati > Pseudomonadota > Alphaproteobacteria > Hyphomicrobiales > Nitrobacteraceae > Bradyrhizobium > Bradyrhizobium sp. BWC-3-1. The sequence continues at coordinate 3,183,486 of NZ_CP136625.1, read as the reverse complement.
GCGAAGCGGATGCCGTTGGCGCAAGCGCCTGAGCGCATGCACCTTATTTGCCATTGGATTGCTCTCGCTCTCCTCGGCTCAATCGTGAAGCTTGATGGAATTTAAATGCTCCAGTACACTACTCGGAGCAAGTGAAAACATTGCTCTCGGTGCAATAATGTCCAAGTTCGAGTACGTGAAGCTTGCCGATGCCATTGCCTCGGATATCTCTAACGGTACGTTAAGGCCCGGCGACCGGCTGCCGCCGCAGCGCAATTTTGCCTATGACCGCGGCATCGCGGTCTCAACCGCGAGCCGGGTTTATACGGAGTTGCTCCGCCGCGGCCTCGTCGTCGGCGAGGTCGGCCGTGGCACCTTCATCTCCGGCGACATCAGGCGCGAGGTCGAGGCGCTGAGCGAGCCGCGCGACGCGCGGATCGATTTCGAGGTCAATTACCCGCTGCTGCCGCAGCAATGGGCAATGATCGCCAAAAGCCTTGCGGGCCTCGAGCGTGTCGACGCGCTCGAATCCGCATTGCGCGTCTCCACCAGCACCGGGACCAAGAGCGCGCGCAATGCGGCCGCCGCCTATCTCGCGCGCAAGGATTTTGCGCCGCAGGCCGAACAGATCGTCTTCACCGCGAACGGCAAGCAGTCGCTCGCGGCCGCCCTCGCAGCCCTCGTTCCCACCGGCGGTCGCTGCGGCGTCGAGGCGCTGACCTATCCTTACGTCAAGAGCATCGCCGCGCGGCTCGGCGTGACGCTGGTCCCGATACCGATCGACGAATTTGGCGCGCGCCCCGATGCCATCCAGAAGGCACATCGCGAGGCGCATCTGTCGGCATTGTATCTCCAGCCCATCATCCAGAACCCGCTCGGCGTCACCATGAACGCCACGCGGCGCGCCGACATCATGCGCGTCGCCGAGAAGCTCGATCTCACCATCATCGAAGACGCCGTCTACGGCTTCCTGGCCGATGACACGCCGCTGGCCGCGCTCGGCCCCGACCGCTGCATCGTGATCGACAGCCTGTCCAAGAAGGTCGCCCCTGGCCTCGCGCTCGGCATCCTGGTCGCGCCGCCTCGATTGCGCGAGAACGTGATGAGCGCGGTCCGCACCGGCGGCTGGATCGCGTCCGGTCATGCGCTGGCATCCGGACAGCGACTGATGGCAGACGGCACCGTCGCCGAGCTGACGCGGTTGAAACGCATCGACGCCGCGCGCCGCCAGCAGACCGCGGCAAGGCTGCTCGCCGGCTACCAGCTCGCCGCGGATCCGCGCTCCTATCATCTCTGGCTCACGCTGCCGGCGCACTGGCGCTCGCAGACCTTCGTCGCCGCGGCAGCCCGGCGCGGCATCGCGCTGACACCGTCCTCGACCTTCGCGATCGCCCATGGCCACGCACCGAACGCAGTGCGGCTCGCCCTCGCTCCGCCTTCGTTCGAGCAGCTCGATTCCGGTCTGCGCACGCTCGTGTCGTTGCTCGGCACCAAGGAAGAGGATTTCGACTCGACGGAGTAGCGCGCGCTTGCCCCAAGCTCAGGCCGCCGGCCATTCCGCGATGAAGCCCCTCGCCTTGTAAGGCTCGATCTTGTCCCATTCATGCAGCATGCGGCGGCAAAATTCGGGATCGGTGTGCCAGAGCGCGCGTGACGTCGCAAAGCTGTCGACCGTGAGCAGCATTTTCTCGACCTCCGGCCAGTGCCGGTGCAGCGTCATCGGATAACGCCGCGCGGTCCAGGTGTTGCCGAGGCAGATCACGCGGCGGACATTGTGCAGCCCGAGCGCCGCGTCGATGATCGGCAGCGAGAGGATCACGTTCTCGCCGGTGTTTAGGGCACGATGCTCCTCGAGGATTCGGTCGGCCGGAATGCCCGCCGCGACCATCGCCGCCTTGATGATCGTGCACTCGGATTGCTCCGAGCCCGCCGTCACGCCGCCGCTGACAATCGACCAGCGAAAATAGCCCTGGCGCCACAGTCGCCCCGCCGTATCGGCCCGCAGCGCCACGTCCTCTCGGGTGCCGAACATGAACAGGAGGTCCGCCGGCTGCAGCGGCGTCTCGATGAGATGGGCGCGGTTGATCTCGGAGATCTCATCCGCCGAAGGCCTCCGCGTGCTGCGATCCAGGGTTGACATGGCAGCACGATGCGACACCGCCGCAACGGCGCGAAGTCACGTTTGATTGCGGCCCATTGCACCAAAGGCAAGGCATTTAGGGCAGCAACGCTCTCGGCAGGCGATCGAAGCTGTAGCTCCGCGGCTGGTTACGCCGGACGAAACCGCCGATCTGCCAGGCGAACAGCGCGGCAAAACCGATGATGAACAGCGCGCCGGCGAATTCGCCGATCGCGAGCGCGCGGACCAGGAGCCCCGTCATCGCCACCGCAAGCACCGCAAGAAAAGCCAGTATTGTCGCGTAGGTCCTGCGGCCAAGGCCCGCGGTCAATTCGGCGCGGCTGCCGGCCTGCGCCATGCGCGCGTGCAGCGCGACGATGAAGTTGCGAAAGCCATTGTCCTGCGGCGCCATCAGGGCCGCGGTCTGCCAGCTCGTCGACAGGATCGCGATGCGGCCGCCACTGGCATGGCTGACATCGGCGCGAAAGCGGTGCTGCTGCATCGACACCGGGCGGAACGACAGCCGGATTGCACTGATCTCGCCATAACGCCACAGGCCCGAACGGCTGCCGATGTGCCAGGACAGCCCCTCCTCCGTCAGCTCGAAGCGATGCGCCGAGCCGATCAGCGACGCCTTGTAGGCATAGCTCGCACCCGCAGCCATCTCAGCTCCCGAATCCCGCATCTTCACAATCGATCCTATCCGGGCGATCCACTCTGCGATCCGCTTGCGTGAGCGCCCTGCCCCATCCTACAAGCGAGCCATGGCTGAGACGATTTTTTTTCCGCGCCGCCTGATTCTCGGCGCCGCCGTGATCTCCGGCGTGCTGCTCGCGCTCGCCGTGCACATGCTGGGCGCGCGCTACGGGCTCGACCTCGGCGGCCTCTGGCACTCGGACACGCACGAGTTCATACCGGCGGGCGCGGCGATCGCCTGGTGGCTGATCGCCTCCGTCGGCTTCTCCGGCGGCTATTTCACGGCGACATTGATGCAGAGCGCCGTCTCGGGCCAGATCCCGCAACGGATGCGACAATTCCTGATCGCGGTCGGCGTGCTGCTGCTTGCGGGTGCTGGCCAGGTGGCCTCGGCGCCGAGCCCGGTGCCGACGGTCTCGGGCGTGCTGGCCGGAATTGCCGCGCTGGGCCTCGGTGCTGTGATGGCGTTCTGCGGCGCGCATTTCGCACTGCGCCGCGGCTAACCTCAGGCGGTTGCGCGCAACGGCGGTCGGTCCAGCATGATCGCGACATCGGAAGCCGGCCGCGGCTTGCTGAACAAATAGCCCTGCGCCTGGGTGCAGCCTTCGCGCCGGAGCAGCTCGAGTTGCCCGTCGTTCTCGACCCCCTCTGCCGTGGTGACAATGCCGAGGCTGCGGCCGAGGCCAGTCACGGCACGGATGATCGCCATGGAATCCTCGCGCGTCGCGAGTTCCGACACGAAGGAGCGGTCGATCTTGATCTTGTCGAACGGGAAGCTGCGCAGATAACTCAGGGACGAATAGCCGGTGCCGAAATCGTCGAGCGAGATGCGCACGCCCATTGCGCGCAGCTCGTGCAGGGTGGTCAGCGTCGCCTCACTGTTCTGCAGCAGCACGGATTCGGTGATCTCGAGTTCGAGACGGCGCGCGTCGAGGCCCGACAACGCCAACGCCTCGGTCACGGATGCGATCAGATTTGGGTTCCTGAACTGCACGGGCGACAGGTTGACCGCGACGTCGACATCGTCAGGCCAGGTCGCGGCGTCGGTGCAGGCGGAGCGTAGCACGAAATCGCCGAGCTGGATGATGAGGCCGGTCTCCTCGGCCAATGGAATGAAGCTGAGGGGCGCGATCAGGCCGCGCTGCGGATGATTCCAGCGCAGCAGCGCCTCGAACGCGACGACGCGACCGCTGGCGACGTCGCGGATCGGCTGGTAGTACGGCTGGAACTCGTCACGTTGCAGCGCCGCGCGCATATCCATCTCCAGCAGACGCCGTGCTTGTGCGCGCGCATCCATGCCGGTCTCGAAGAAGCGATAGGTGCCGCGACCATCCGCCTTGGCGCGGTACAGCGCGAGGTCGGCGTTCTTCAGCAGTTCATCGGGATTGTCGCCGTCCTGCGGGGACAGCGAGATGCCGATGGAGACACCGATGATGATCTGATGGTCGTCGATCTCGTAAGGCGCCGAGATCACCTCGACCAGGCGGCCGGCAAGGGACCTTGCCGCGGCTTCCTCGGAACGTCCGATCTGGACCACGGCGAATTCGTCGCCACCGAGCCGCGCCACGGTGTCGCTCTCGCCGACGGTGACCTTCAGCCTGCGCCCGACCTCCTTGAGCAGCGCATCGCCGATGGGGTGGCCGAGCGAGTCGTTGATGTCCTTGAATTGATCGAGATCGAGACAAAGCACGGCGAGCTGGTCGCCCGATCCGGTCCGGCGCAGTCCCTGCACGAGCTGCTCGTGGAACAGCACGCGGTTCGGCAAACTGGTCAGCGCGTCATGGCGGGCCATGTGCGAGATCTTGGCCTGGGCCTCCAGCCATTCGGTGATATCCTCGAAGGTCGCGACCCAGCCGCCACCCTGCATCGGCTGGTTGACGACGCGGATGGAGCGGCCGAACCTGGTCACGATGTCGGTCGTGGTGCGGCTCTCGCGCGCGTCGGCGACGAGGCGCGCGAAGAATTCGCCGGCATCGCCCTGCCACTGACCTTTCGCCTGCTCCTCCCGCAGCACGTCGACCAGCAGTCGGCCGGTGAGCAGGATGTCGGTGCGGCCAAGCATCGCAGCATAACGCTCGTTGAACAGGATGATCTTGCCGTCCGCATCGAACATGCACAGTCCCTGCGACATGTTCTCGAGCGCGGTATCCAGCACGACCTGCTGGCGGCCCAGTTCGCCCTTGGCGCGGCGATCGAGCAGCGCGGCCACCAGCGCAATCGCGATGATCGCAACTGCGGCACCCGCGGTAAGAAAGGACAACGAGGCCGGCGGGATCGATAACCCGCTGATCGCGAGCGTCGGATCCGGCGTCAGAACGACAGCGCCCATTGCGGTGAAATGATGTGCGACGATGGCGACCGTCAGCAGTGTGCTTGCGGTCAGCGCGTGGAAGAGGTCGTCGCGCCGCGCAGCGACGAACAGCGCGAGCGCCGCGAAAACAATTCCGAACAGTACCGAGGCGGCAACCGTGCTCCCGATCCAGTCGACCCGTGCCGGCATCTCCAGCGCCGCCATTCCGGTATAATGCATCGTCGCGACCGCGGCGCCGACGATGGCGCCGCCGAGCACGATCCACGGCGCGCGCACGGAAGATGCCGCAAGACTCAACCCCACGAAGGTTAAGGAGATCGCGAAGATCAGGGAAAGGATCGTCACCGGGATGTTGTAGGCGCCGGCACCGCCCGGCCCGTAGGCGAGCATCGCAATGAAATGCGTCGCCCAGATGCCGCATCCGCTGACGGCGGCATCCAGGGCGATCCAGACCAGACGCCCGGAGCCGTGCGTCGCGCGCGCCCGGTGAAACAGGCTGATCGCCGCCGCGCTTGCGAGCAGGCACACCGCGCCACCAAGCGCGACGAGCCGCCAGTCGTGCTCCTCGGTGAGACAGTAGAGAACTTGATGCATTGCGGGCCCCTATCGACCCGCACTTGAACCGACAGAGATGGACAGTCGGTAACCGGCTACGTGCCTGTTTCGGGGATGGTGAACGGAAGCTGTGTTCAATCGCTCGGATTGTTCATCCGCGCGAAGGCGCGCCGAGGCCGATCACGGCGGCGGCGAGCAGCAGCACGGCCGCCGACACGACCAGCGACAGGTGCAGGCCGGTCACAAACGCGCCTTCCGAGGCCACCAGCGAACCGAACAGCGCAACGCCGAGCACGCTGCCTGTCTGCCGCGTCGCGTTCAGGACGCCCGCCGCGATGCCGGAGCGTGCCTTCTCGACGCTGCCCAGCAAGGTCGAGGTCAGCGGCGGCACCAGCAGCCCAAGTCCGCTGCTGATCGCGATCATCTGCGCAAAGATCGCCCAATAGCTTGTGCCGGCCTCGATCCACAGCAGGCCGAGACAGCCGAGCGCCGAGACGCAGGCTCCGACGACGATGGTCGGGCACGGGCCGATACGCTCGGCGAGGCGCGGGGCCAGCAGATTGACCGGCAGCACCACCGCCATCATCGGCACGAAGGCGAGACCGGTCCACCACGCCGACAGGCCGTTGATCCTCTGGAAGTAAAGGCTGAGCACGAAGATCAACCCGTAAATCGCGACGTTCACGAGCAGGCCGACGAGCGCGGTCAGGCTGAACAGCCGGTGATCGAACAGGGACAGGGGCAGCATCGGCTGCGTCGCGCGGCTCTCGCGCCAGACGAACAGCACCGCCAGGAGAGCGGCTGAAGCGAACGCCGCGAGCACAGCCGGATGCTGCCAGCCAAGCGCGCCCCCCTCGATGATCGCGCCGGCGAGCGCCCCCAGCGCACCAATTGCCGCGAGCTGGCCGGGCAGATCGATCTCGCGTGAGGGCGCGCGCGTGGTCTCGGTCGCATAGCGCCTACTCAGCCAAAGGCCGATGAGGCCGATCGGAAGGTTGACGAGAAAGATCGCGCGCCAGCCGACCAGCGTGATCAGCGCGCCGCCGACGAAGGGGCCCGCGGTGAGCGCGAGGCTCGCACCGGCCGCCCAGATCGCGACGGCGCGGCCGCGCTCGCGGTCGTCCGGATAGGCATGATTGAGCAGGGCAAGAGAATTCGGCACCAGGATCGCCGCCGCCAGGCCCTGGACCAGCCGCGCCCCAATCAGCACGGTCGCATTGGGCGACAGCGCACAGGCGAGCGAGGCCGCGGTGAAGATTGCGAAGCCCGCCATGAAGACGCGCTTGGCGCCGATGCGGTCGCCGAGCGCGCCGGCCGTCAGGATGAAGGCGGCAAACGCAATGGTGTAGGCGCTGACAACCCATTGCAGCTCAGCGACGCCGCCGCCGAGCGTCCTGCCCATCGCGTCGAGCGCGGTGTTGACGATGGTGACGTCAAGTTGCACCACGCCATAACCAAGGCTCATCGCGGCAAGGGTGAGGGACGTTGCAAGCCGGGAGCCGGAATGCGGCACGCCGGCTTCGAAGGCTTCGTATCTTGCGGTGCTTACTCGCATGCTGCCATCTCGGTTGCCGCCCCATGCGAACGATACGCTTCCAGCCCCTCGTCATGTTACGACAAGGATCGAATGATGGATGCGTGACGGATGCGTCATGTTCGAGCGTCGCGCGGATGGCCGCGCGACGCTCTATTCTGGCTACGCCTGGCCTCAGCTCGCAGCGCGCAGATTCACCTTGCTCTCGGCGATCGTGGTCAGCTTCTTGTCGGTGGCCTTCTCCTCCTCGAGCGTCTTGGCGAGCACGCTGGCGCAGTCGTTGCGGCCGAGTTGCTTGGCCCAGGCGATCAGGCTGCCGTAGCGGACGATCTCGTAATGCTCCGCCGCCTGTGCCGCGTTGATCAGCGCGGCGTCGAGCACCGCCTTGTCGGCGACTTCGCCGGCGGTCTCGTCGGCTTCCTCGATGATGCCGTCGATCGCGGGGCAATCAACCGCCTTCACCTGCGCACCGTGCATCTTGAACACTTCCTCGAGGCGCTTGACGTGCTCCCTGGTTTCTTCGAGGTGCGTCAAAAAGCCCTGCTTCAGCTGCGGATCGGTCGCCTTATCCGCCATTTTCGGCAGAGCCTTGGTGAGCTGCTGCTCGGCGTAATAGATGTCCTGGAGCTGATGCACGAACAGGTCGTTCATGGTTTTGATGTCTTTTGTGAACAATCCCATCGGTCCGATCCTCTCGGGTTGTGGGAACACGGAGGCACCGGCTTGCAGGAGAAGCCGGTTATTCCGCCATGTTCGATTGCTGATGCGGCACTAACCAGCGCACGGCATCGTCGTTCCAAAAAAGCCCTCATCTCTTGCGCTGGAACAATGCCGGCCATGCAGGATCTGAGACTATGTCACGGACGGACGCGACCGATCCCCCGACTCATATGCTTAACGCGCGTCCGATGTGAACCGCGTATGACAAAGTGGCTGGTCCAAGGCAGAACCTATCCTTGTCAAGGGCTGCACAAGTCACTGTTTTTGCCTTAAATGAGCTACATCATGTCTAGCGATCCAAGCCCACATCGGGCACTGATCGCATCCGACCGGCCAATGTCTGGCCTGGTCGGTCTTGCCCCCCGCCGGGAGGATGAATGCACGGACTGCTGACCGCGCTGAAGCGCGGCTTCAAGAGATGGATCGGCTGGCGGCGACTCGGCGTTGCGGCGAGCGTCTTCATCATCGCGTTCGCGATCACCACACTGGTACGGACGCTGAAGGGCATCGACACCGGGGTCATCCTGACCGCGTTGACCGAGATCCCCCGCGGCAATATCGGGCTGGCGGCGATCTGCGTATGCTTCGCGTTCTGTACGCTGACCTTCTACGACTTTTTTGCACTGCGAACGATCGGCAAGAAGCACGTGCCTTATCGCATCGCAGCGCTCTCCAGCTTCACGTCCTATTCGATCGGCCACAATATCGGCGCCACCGTCTTCACCGGCGGCGCGATCCGCTTCCGGATCTATTCGGATTACGGGCTGAATGCGATCGACGTCGCAAAAATCTGCTTCCTGTCGGGCCTGACCTTCTGGCTCGGTAACATCTTCGTGCTCTCGATCGGCATGGCCATCCATCCGGATGCCGCCTCCTACATGGATCAGCTGCCGTCGTCGATCAACCGGCTGATTGCGATCGGCGGCCTCGCCTCGATCGGCGCCTATCTGGTCTGGCTATGCATGGGCGAGAAGCGCCGCGAGCTTGGCCAGAAAGGCTGGAAGGTGGTGCTGCCCTCAGCGCCGCTGACGCTGGTGCAGATCCTGATCGGCGTCGTCGATCTCGGATTCTGCGCGCTGGCGATGTACCTTCTGGTGCCGGCCACTCCGCAGATCGACTTCCTGTCGCTCTCCGTGGTGTTCATTTTGGCGACTTTGCTCGGCTTCGCCAGCCACGCCCCCGGCTCGCTCGGCGTGTTCGACGCCGCCATGCTGGTGGCGCTGCCCGAATTCGGCCGCGAGCAGCTTCTGGCCACGCTCCTCGTCTTCCGCATCCTCTATTTCGTGATCCCGTTCGGTCTTGCCATCTCCATCATGGGCGCACGCGAGCTCTGGATGAATGTGGTGGAGCCCTGGCAGGAGCGCCGACGGCTGGCGGAGGCCTGTGCGCAGGCCAACCTGCCCAAGCAGGTGGCAGCGATGGAGCGCGAGCGGTCGCTGCGGCAGGCCAGCAAACGCTAAGCGTGATCCGGAAAAGTGCGAAGCTGTTTTCCGAAAAGATCATGCTCCCACGATAGTCCGCTGGACGCCGGCCCGCAAAACCGTAGACCAATGTTGCAGGCGGAGAGCAGCTCTCTTATTTCCGCCTCAACTTTGCCGTTGAAGACGCGGGCCATGATCCCTTTCTTCCATCGCCGTTTCCTCGCCGGTGCCCTGCTGCTCGCCGGGCTCCTCACCGCCTTCCCGCCGGAGCGGACGGCCGCGCAGGACGCGGGCGCCATGCAGATCAGCTGGGAGGTGCGCAACCGCTTCCGGCTGTTCCGCGAGGAGCGCGACTTCCTGCTCCATGTCGAGAACGCGCGTAACCGCAGCATCCTCGCCGCCGAGCAATCGCTAGAGCTCCAGAGCGAGGGCCGCGGCTGGGCCCGCAACATGGTCAACCGGCTCTGCATCGACCTCCAGGGCCGGGTCAACCAGCCCTGCACCCGCGACAACACGAAGGAAAACTACCTCACCCCCATCGACCATCCCGTCACCGTGCGCCTCGCCGGCCCGGTGCCGGTCGGCGCCACCTGCGCCTGGTCGTTCGACGACGGCGACGGGCCGCAGCAATCCACCTTCGACTGCGCCGAGCCGATCAATCTGCGGGTCCGCTACGGCAAGCAGACGGTCGCGAGCGTCGATGTCTCCTCCGGCTCCGATCCGACCCAGCGGGTCCAGACCGAGATCCAGGTCCGCGACATCTTCGTCGCTGGCCTCGGAGACAGCATCGCCTCGGGCGAAGGCAATCCGGACCGGCCGCTGGCGCTGTCGGACGAAGGTTTTTGCTTCCGCTCCTATCTCGGCACCGCCGGCGCGCAGTATTATCGGCCGAGCCGCGCCGGCTTCAAGGGCGGCCGCGCCTGCGAAGCGCCGGATACGCTTGCCAACTGGCAGCGCTACAGCGCCCTCTGGTTCAACTCGCCTTGCCACCGATCGCTCTACAGCTACCAGGCCCGCACCGCGCTGGCGCTTGCGGTACGCTACACCCACGTCGCGGTGACCTTTCTGCCGCTCGCCTGCACCGGCGCCAGCATCAGCGACGGGCTGCTCGGCTCGCAACGCGCCCGCGAATGCCCGCCCGGCAAGACCGGCGTCTGCAACATCAGCGTGAACGCGCAGGTCGCCGAGCTGCGCGAGGCGCTGACCGCCGCCAGGAAACGCCAGCCCGAGCGCACGCTCGACCTCGTGCTGCTCTCGGTCGGCGCGAACGACGTCTATTTCTCCGGCCTCGTCGCCGACGTGATCGTCGAGACCGCAACCGAGCGCGCGATATTCCGCCGCTCCGGCGTGATGGCGAGCGTCGATGATTCCCGCGATGCGCTGGCGCGCGAACTGCCGCAGAATTTCGTCAAGCTGCGCGAGGCGCTGAAGCCGCTGGTCGGCGGCGACCTCTCGCATGTGGTCTACGTCTCCTACGCCAACCCGGCGCTCGCCGATGGCGGCGTGCCCTGCCGCGGCGGCCGCGCCGGCTTCGACATCCATCCGTCCTTCAACGCCGATCCGCAGCGCCTCGCCCGCGTCTCGACTTTCGTCGACACTGAATTCCTGCCGCAACTCAAGGGGCTCGCCACCTGCACCCGTGGCGCGCTGTGCCGCGATCCCGAGGCCGACCGCATGACCTTCGTGGATTCGCATCAGGCGGCGTTCGCCGATCACGGCTTCTGCGCGCATTCGGGCAACGATCCCGAATTCGACCGCACCTGCTTTGCCGAGAACGGCCAGAGCTTCAATCCTGACATCGTGAGTGCGGCGAGCCAGCCGATGCTGTGCGGCCGCGGCGCCTCCGAATTCCGCGCCTATTTGCCGCGCGCGCGGTGGATCCGCGACGCCAACGACAGCTATTTCGCCGCGATGACCTATCCGCAAGGCCTACCGGCGGCGAGCCAGCCGACCGACATTCACGACGCGACCTGGGGCGTGCTCTCCGCCGTCTATGGCGGCGCCGTGCATCCGAGCGCCGAAGGCCACGCCGCGATGGCGGACGCGGCACTGCCGGCCGCAAGCGCCGTGCTGGGTCTGGATGCGGCACCGCCGGGCGTGACACGCGGGCTGCTCGCGCCGCTGCTGCCGGCCGCGCGGCAGTAGACGCGCGCAGCCTCTACCCGCACACTGTCATCGCCCGCGCAGGCGGGCGATCCAGTACTCCGTGACAGACGTGATTGAATCGAGACGTCGCGGCGTACTGGATTCCCCGCCTTCGCGGGGGAATGACAACGGCGCGCGTGGTGCGATCGGGTTCGCCGTCACTTCAGTCGTTCCTCCCACCTGCCGTTCCATCAATCCAAAAGCAGCATCGATCGATACTGCCTTGAACTTGGACACTTTGCCGCGCGCGCCTCTAGGAGTCGCAGTGGGGAAACGTTTCGAGTTCTAAGGAGGCGCGCAATGAGCGCAGTGATGTCCGCAGCGGATGTGAGAAGGTCTCGCGTCAGGCTGTTCATCGTGACCATGTTGTTCCTGGTCACGACCGTCAATTATGCCGACCGCGCCACGTTGTCGATCGCGGGGCCCGCGCTCTCCAAGGAGTTGCACCTCGATCCCGTCGCGATGGGCTACATCTTCTCGGCGTTCGGATGGTCCTATGTGATCGCGCAGGTGCCGGGCGGTTGGCTGCTCGACCGCTACGGCTCCCGGCTTGTCTATGCCTTCAGCATCATCGTCTGGTCGCTGTTCACGACGATGCAGGGCTGGGTCGGCTTCTTCAGCGCCGGCACCGCGATCACAGTGCTATTCGGCCTACGCTTCCTCGTCGGTATCGCCGAAGCGCCGTCTTTCCCCGCCAACGCCCGCATCGTTGCGGCCTGGTTTCCGGGCAATGAGCGCGGCACCGCGTCTGCGTTCTTCAATTCCGGGCAGTATTTCGCCACCGTGATCTTCGCACCCTTGATGGGCTGGATCGCGCACGACTACGGCTGGCGCTACGTATTCTTCGTGATGGGCGCGCTCGGAATCGTCATGGGCCTGGTCTGGATCAAGACCGTCTATGGGCCGAAAGAGCACCCCGGCATCAACGAGACCGAATTCGATTACATCAAGGCCGGTGGCGCGCTGGTCGACCTCGACGCTCCCAAGGAAGAGCGCGCGCCCGAGCCCGGCTCCGGATGGGACCATATCCGCCAGCTGCTTTCCAACCGCATGATGCTCGGCGTCTATCTTGGCCAGTACTGCATCAACACGCTGACTTATTTCTTCCTGACCTGGTTCCCGGTCTACCTCGTCAAGGAGCGCGGCCTGTCGATCCTGCAAGCCGGCTTCGTCGCGACGCTGCCGGCGCTGTGCGGCTTCATCGGCGGCGTGCTCGGCGGCGTCATCTCCGACGCGATCCTGCGCAAGACCGGCTCGTTGACGATGGCGCGCAAGATCCCGATCGTCGGCGGCATGTTGCTGTCGATGTCGATCATCGCCTGCAACTATGTCGACGGCCAAGCGCTGGTGGTCGGCTTCATGGCGCTCGCCTTCTTCGGCAAGGGCATCGGCGCGCTCGGCTGGGCTGTCGTCTCCGACACCTCGCCGAAGGAAGCCGGCGGCGTCTCGGGCGGCCTGTTCAACACCTTCGGCAATCTCTCCTCGATCAGCACTCCGATCGTGATCGGTTACATCCTGGCCGCGACCGGCTCCTTCAACGGGGCGCTGATATTCGTCGGCGCCAATGCGCTGGTGGCCGCATTCGCCTATCTCGTGGTTGTCGGCAAGATCGAGCGCGTGGTGCTCAAACGTTCCTCCTGAGGGCTCCCCATGGGAGCTTGACCAGGCAACTTAACGGCGGCTTCACGGCCGCCGTCTTTGTTTTGGGAGTAATCGATGCTAGAAGCGCCGGGGAAACGCCTTATCCATCTAAGGCATGTATCGATGTTCGACCTCAACCAGCTCCGCTGTTTCGTCACGGTAGCGGAGGAATTGCATTTCGGCCGCGCCGCCGCGCGGCTGAACATGACCCAGCCGCCGCTGTCCCGGCAGATCCAGGTGCTCGAGCACATCATCGATGCGCCGCTGCTGGAGCGTACCAGCCGCTCGGTGCGCCTGACGCCTGCCGGGCGCAGCTTCCTGCCGGAAGCGCGGCGCATCCTGAAGCTTGCGGAAAGCGCCTCGCAGGTCGCCCGCCGTATCGCGCTCGGCAAGTCCGGCTCGCTGAAGATCGGCTTCACCGCGGCCGCCGCCTACGGCTTCCTCCCCGAACTCGTCGCCGCCTGCCGCGCCAAGCTGCCCGAGGTGGACTTCTCGCTGAAGGAGATGGTGTCGGGCGACCAGTTCGAGGCGTTGACCTCGGGCCAGATCGATGCCGGCCTGCTCAGGCCGCCGATCGCGCGCCCCGAAATCGCCAGCCGCCGCGTCGTCGCCGAGCCCCTGCTCGCCGCGATCCCGAAAAAGCATCCGCTGGCAAATGCCGAGACCATCACGATCAAGGATTTCGACAACCAGCCCTTCGTGATGTATTCGCCCTATGAGAGCCGCTACTTCCACGACGTGCTGGTGGCGCTGTTCACCCGCGCCGACATCCTGCCGCGCTATGTCCAGCACCTGAGCCAGATCCACTCCATCCTCGCCATGGTGCGCGCCGGCCTCGGCCTCGCCATCGTGCCGGCGGCGGCCGCGAGCCTGAAGATCGCGGACGTCCGCCTGCGGCCACTGAAGCTGCGCACCCGCGTCCCGGTCGAGTTGTTCATGGTCTGGCGCCGCGACGACGAGAATCCGCTGCTCTCGGCGCTCGTCAAAATCGCGAGCGAATTGTCCTCGGCGGAGGTGATGGAAGATTGATGCTGATTTCGCATTGGTCGATATAGGCTTTGGCTTGGACCCGCATCGAACGGTCTCCTAAACCACGGTCGCATGGACGCGCAGCCTTTGCGTCCTCCACAACACGAGACCAGGGAGCAGCGCCCATGAGCAAGATGACCCCGCAGGAAATGGCCCAGAAGATCGGATCCGGCCTCCTGTCCTTCCCCGTCACGCCGTTCAAGGCGGATTACTCCTTCGACGAGGCGACCTACCGCGCCAACATGGACTGGCTGTGCGGCTATGACGTCGCAGGCCTGTTTGCCGCAGGCGGCACCGGCGAGTTCTTCTCGCTGACGGCGGCCGAGGTTCCGCAGGTCGTCAAGATCGCCGTGGACGAGACCAAGGGCCGCGTGCCCGTCCTCGCCGGCACCGGCTACGGCACCGCCACCGCGCGCGAGATCGCGATCGGCGCGGAGAAGGCCGGCGCCGACGGCTTGTTGCTGCTGCCGCCCTATCTCACCCATGCCGAGCAGGACGGCCTTGCTGCCCACGTGGAAGCGATCTGCGCCTCCGTGAAGATCGGCGTCATCGTCTACAACCGCGACAACGCCATCCTCCAGCCCGATACGCTCGCCCGCCTCGCCGAACGCTGCCCGAACCTCGTCGGCTACAAGGACGGCATCGGCGACATCGAGCTGATGACCCGCGTCTACACCAAGCTCGGCGACCGCCTGACCTATATCGGCGGCCTGCCGACCGCTGAGACCTTCGCACTGCCCTACCTCGACATGGGCGTGACCACCTACTCCTCGGCGGTATTCAACTTCGTTCCGGAATTCGCCACCAATTTCTACGCCGCCGTGCGCAAGCGCGACCACGCGACGATCCACGCCGGCCTGAAGGACTTCATCCTGCCCCTCATCGCGATCCGCAACCGCAAGAAGGGCTATGCGGTCTCGATCATCAAGGCCGGCATGAAAGTGATCGGCCGCGATTCCGGCCCGGTCCGCCCGCCGCTGACGGACCTCACCGAGCAGGAGATCGCGGAAGTCACGGCGCTGGTGAAGAATCTGCCCGCCATCCGATCGTCACAACAGGCTGCAGAATAACAACAACACAGGGAGGAGCCTGCGATGATCAAGACCGAGATCACTGGCGCACCGGTCGTCACCGCGATGCAGGTGATCCCGGTCGCAGGCCGTGACAGCATGCTCCTCAATTTGAGCGGCGCGCATGCGCCGTTCTTCACCCGCAACATCGTCATCCTCACCGACGATGCCGGTCACACCGGCGTCGGCGAGGTGCCTGGCGGGCAGAAGATCTGGCAGACACTGCAGGACGCCCGTGATCTCGTGATCGGCAAGACCGTCGGCGCGATGAACAACATCCTCGCCGATATCAGGACCGCCTTCGCCGATCGCGATGCCGGCGGCCGCGGCAAGCAGACTTTTGATCTCCGCGTCATGATCCACGCCGTCACGGCCGTGGAGTCCGCGCTGCTCGATTTGCTCGGCCAGCATCTCAACCTGCCGGTCGCAGCCCTGCTCGGCGAGGGCCAGCAGCGCACCAGCGTCGAGACGCTGGGCTATCTCTTCTTCGTCGGCGACGGCCGCAAATCCAAGCTCGACTATGTCGGCGGCGAGACCGGCAAGGCGGAATGGTTCAACCTCCGCCATCAGGAGGCGATGACGCCGGAGACCGTGGTGCGGCTCGCGGAAGCCACCCACGACCATTACGGCTTCGCCGATTTCAAGCTCAAGGGCGGCGTGCTGCGCGGCGAGCAGGAGATCGAGGCCGTCACCGCGATCGCCAAGCGCTTTCCGAATGCGCGCGTGACTCTGGATCCGAACGGCGCATGGTCGCTCGACGAGGCCATCAGCCTCTGCAAGGACATGCACGGCATCCTCGCCTATGCCGAGGACCCCTGCGGCGCCGAAGGCGGCTTCTCCGGCCGTGAGATCATGGCCGAGTTCCGCCGCGCAACGGGCCTGCCGACCGCGACCAACATGATCGCGACCGATTGGCGGCAATTGTCCCATGCGCTGCGCCTCGGCGCGGTGGACATTCCGCTGGCCGATCCCCATTTCTGGACCATGCAAGGCTCGGTGCGCGTGGCCCAGACCTGCCGCGACAACGGCCTGACCTGGGGTTCGCACTCCAACAACCATTTCGACATCTCGCTCGCCATGTTCACCCATGTCGGCGCCGCCGCCCCCGGCAAGGTCACCGCGATCGACACACACTGGATCTGGCAGGACGGTCAAGCCCTGACGAAGGAGCCGCTCCAGATCAAGGCCGGCAAGATCGCGGTGCCGGATAGGCCGGGCCTAGGTATCGAAATCGACAGGGCCGCCATCGACGCCGCGCATGACCTCTACAAGCAGCATGGACTCGGCGCCCGCGATGACGCTATTGCCATGCAGGACCTGATCCCCGGCTGGACCTTCGACGACAAGCGTCCTTGCCTGGTTCGTTAAAAACTCTGGAGGAAGCTATGACTGCGATCCTGAAGAACTTCATCGGCGGCGAATGGGTCGATGGCTCCGCCGTCACCAAGAACATCAACCCCTCCAACACCAACGACGTCGTCGGCGAATACGCCAAGGCCGACAAGGCCCAGACCGAGAAGGCGATCGCAGCCGCCAAGGCCGCCTTCCCCGCTTGGGCGCAGTCGACACCGCAGGCGCGTTACGACGCGCTGAACAAGATCTCTCTCGAAATCATCGCCCGCAAGGAAGAGCTCGGCCGCCTGCTCGCCCGCGAGGAAGGCAAGACGCTGCCGGAAGGAATTGGCGAGGTCGCGCGCGCCGGCCAGATCTTCGCATTCTTCGCCGGCGAGGCGCTGCGCATGATCGGCGAGAAGGGCGCTTCCGTCCGTCCCGGCATCGACGTCGAGCTCACCCGTGAGCCGATGGGCGTCGTCGGCATGATCACGCCCTGGAATTTTCCGATCGCGATCCCGGCCTGGAAGATCGCGCCGGCGCTCTGCTACGGCAACACCGTGGTGTTCAAACCTGCCGAACTGGTGCCGGGCTCGGCGCATGCGCTGTCCGAGATCATCACCCGCTCCGGCATCCCGTCCGGCGTGTTCAACCTCGTTGTCGGCTCGGGCTCCGTGGTCGGCCAGACCCTGATCGAGCATCCCGACGTCGCCGCGATCACCTTCACCGGCTCGGTGCAGACCGGCCGCAAGATCGCGCAGGCCTGCGTGACCTCGAGCAACATGAAGAAATTCCAGCTCGAGATGGGCGGCAAGAACCCGCTGGTCGTGCTCGACGACGCCGATCTCAAGACCGCCGTCGAAGTCGCCGTCAACGGCGCCTATTTCTCCACCGGCCAGCGCTGCACGGCGTCCTCGCGCCTGATCGTCACCGAAGGTATTCACGACCGTTTCGTTGCGGCGGTGACCGAGCGCCTGAAAGGCCTCACGGTGGACGACGCGCTCAAGGCCGGCGTGCATATCGGCCCGGTGGTCGACCAGAGCCAGCTCGACCAGGACCTGCGCTACATCAAGATCGGCCAGGACGAGGGTGCCAAGCTCGCCTGGGGCGGCGAGTTGCTCAAGCGCGAAACGCCCGGCCATTACCTCCAGCCGGCGCTGTTCACCGAGGCCAACAACAACATGCGCATTTCGCGCGAGGAGGTCTTCGGCCCGGTCGCCGCCGTCATTCGCGCCAAGAACTACGAGGAGGCGCTCGCGATCTCCAACGACACCGAGTTCGGCCTTGCCTCCGGCATCTGCACCAGCAGCCTGAAATACGCCTCGCACTACAAGCGCAACAGCGAGTCCGGCATGGTGATGGTCAATCTGCCGACGGCCGGCGTCGACTATCACGTGCCGTTCGGCGGCCGGAAGGGTTCGAGCTACGGCGCCCGCGAACAGGGCTCCTATGCCCGCGAGTTCTACACGACGGTGAAGACCGCCTATACCTATCCCGGCTAACCACGGGGAAGATATCGTAGGGTGGGCAAAGCGAAGCGTGCTCACCGCTTACGTGCGGCACGAAGCATGGTGGGCACGGCGCTTTGCGCCTTTGCCCACCTTACGACTTGAGTTTCCGAGGTAAAGCAGATGGACCAGTCAGTCGCAGCGAAAGAGCAGCCTCGCTACATCAAGCTCAACGAGCGCGACAACGTCGCGATCGTTGTCAATGATTTCGGGCTTCCCGCCGGCTCCCGCTTCGCCAGCGGGCTGACGCTGCGCGCCTTCGTGCCGCAGGGACACAAGACGGCGCTGGTCGACATCCCGCAGGACGCCCCGATCATCCGCTATGGCGAGGTAATCGGCCATGCGCTCGCGCCGATCCTGGCCGGCGAATGGGTGGACGAAGCGCGCATCCGTATGCCGGAGGCCCCTGCCCTCGACAAGCTGGAAATCTCCACCGCCGTTCCCGCGCCGCTGCCGCCGCTCGAAGGTTTCACGTTCGAAGGCTTTCGCAATTCCGACGGCTCGGTCGGCACCAAGAACATCCTCGGCATCTCCTCCTCGGTGCAATGCGTCAAGGGCACGATGGAATATGCGGTGAAGCGCATCCGCGCCGAGCTGCTGCCGAAATATCCGAATGTCGACGACGTCGTGCCGCTGACGCATGCCTATGGCTGTGGCGTCGCCATCAACGCGCCTGATGCCGTGATTCCGATCCGCACGCTGCAAAACATCGCACAGAACCCGAATTTCGGCGGCGAGATCCTGGTCATCAGCCTCGGCTGCGAGAAGCTTGCGCCCGAACGTCTGGTGCCGGAAGGCGTCAGCAATGCCATCGTGCGCATGCAGGACGAAGCCTTCGACGGTTTTGGCGCCATCGTCGACGCCATCATGACCCAGGCAGAGGCCCGCCTCAAGATCCTTAACAAGCGCACCCGCGAGACCTGCCCGGCCGCCGATCTCGTCATCGGCCTGCAATGCGGTGGCAGCGACGCGTTCTCCGGCGTCACCGCGAACCCTGCGGTTGGCTTCGCCGCCGACCTGCTGGTGCGCGCCGGCGCCACCGTGATGTTCTCGGAAGTCACCGAAGTGCGCGACGCGATCCAGTTGCTCACGCGGCGCGCCATCAACGAGGACGTCGGCCGCGCGCTGGTCCGCGAGATGGCCTGGTACGATTCCTATCTGGCCCGTGGCGGCGCGGACCGCAGCGCCAACACCACGCCCGGCAACAAGAAGGGCGGCCTCGCCAACATCGTCGAGAAGTCGCTCGGCTCGATCGTCAAGTCCGGATCAAGCGCGATCACCGGCGTCCTCTCGCCCGGGGAGAAGGCGACGCAGAAGGGCATGCTGTTCGCGGCAACGCCGGCGTCCGACTTCATCTGCGGCACGCTCCAGCTCGCCTCCGGCATGACCTTGCAGGTGTTCACCACCGGCCGCGGCACGCCTTATGGCCTTGCGGCTGCGCCCGTGATCAAGGTCGCGACCCGGACCGAGCTGGCACGACGCTGGAAGGACCTGATCGATTTCGATGCCGGCGGGATCGCCACCGGCGAGAAGACCATCGAGCAGACCGGCTGGGACCTGTTCCGCCTGATCCTCGACGTCGCCAGCGGCCGCACCAAGCCCTGGTCGGATCGTTGGGGCATCCACAACGATTTGACGCTGTTCAATCCGGCGCCAGTGACCTGAGCGCCGCGCGCGGACGCTGCCTCGCCGCGTGGATCATTGGTGCGGTTTCGGGACGTGGGGCACCGACGCGTCACCGCGCGACTACTCCCGCGAAACCGTCCGGAAACATTGGCGCGGAAAACTTCCTTCGCGCTTCGTCGCTCGACATCACGCAATCAAATAGATCAGCGACCGCGATCTAATGTTCGCATACGAGCAAACCTGTTGCGGCATCGCCGCGACCTAACCTCCGATTGCCACTTCTCACGGAGATTTTCCAATGCGCGTTCTTTCGATGATTGCCGTTGCCGCAGCGATGATTGCCAACTCGTCAGGCGCGTTCGCTGGCGAGCTTCCCTCTTACGAAGTGACGTCGTTTTCGATCTCGGCGACGCAAGTCCAGGTGCTCGGCGGAGCAGGCGTCGAGGAGCAGTCGACTGCGCCCGCGATGATCGTCGCCGGCATGCCCGCCTCGCCCGCGCAGATGTCGGTGCTGTCGCCACGCGTGAAGCGGCTTGCGAGCGTCAGCGCGAACAACGAGGCGCGCTAAGCCTCGACGCCATTCCGGGTTCGACGCTGCGCGTCGCCCGGGATGACGTTTCACTCTACGTCATGCTGCCTGGCATGAAGCAGCGCACCCGCGGATGGCCGTCGATATAGTGCTTCCACACCATGGTGCGGCCGATCTTGTTCGGCTCGGTGATGACGGCGCCGTCGGGCACGACCACCCATTCGCCGTCGAGAAGCACGCGATAACGGCCCTTGTCGGATTCCCAGTCCACGTCGGCGACCATATAGCCGTCGGCATCCGAGCAGCATTGGCCGTATTCGCTGTGCAGGCTCTCGAACCAGGGTTTTAATGGCGAGTTGGCGTAGCGCCCGTCGTCGCGCCGCGCCATCATTGGGGCCGTCAGCAGCACCGTCAGGACCAGCAGCATGGCGGCACACGATATTGCACGTCTCATGTCGTCTCCGCGGATCGAGATCATCGCCGCGGGGCGATAGCTGCCGTCCGCCTTCCGCGACTCGGCGAAGGCGTCAAGGACGGCGACTCATCCCCCAACAGCTTTGCGGATAGCTATGCAATTCCGGCGCCACCGCGCATTCCGGGGAACTACTGGCGCGCGTCCGGCACGCATTGGTCTTTCGACGGGTATGACCGCTGCTCGCGCGCCAAGTTCTCCGCTGTCTCAGCCGGCCGCATGCGCGATTGCGCACGGGGTCCACGGACACCGCGCAAGAACACCGAGAGGCTCCGGCGTACTGGAGTCCCCGCCTTCGCGGGCAATGACGGCGGTGTGTGGAGCTACGGAAGTTCAGGCGGCACAGCGCGTGACGTAGACCCTACTGCTTCGGCACCGGCGCCATCATCGCGCCGCCCTTCTTCGCCGCGGGCACGGGGACGGGCTTGGTCGCGGCGGTTGCTTGCGCCGGGAGATATTTGGCGATGATGGCGGGATCGACCTGCGCGATGTTGGCGTCGGGAAGACGCGTCCAGGTCTCGTCCTTGCCGAACAGGGAGATGCCGAGGAAACCGCGCATCGTCAGCGTCTGCCCATCCGGGCTGACCGTCATCTTGGCCTTCCAGATGTTGCCGTCGCGAGGATTGACCACGTTGCCGCCGTCATATTTCAGGCCGTCGCGCTTCATGTCGCGGATGAAGGAGAGCCCAAGCACCGGCGCGTTCTTGCGATCGTCCGTGCATTTCGCGCAGACCTCGTTCGGGTCGTCGCCGGGCCGCGGGAAGGTTTTTGCGATGACTCCTTCGAACACACCGTTGTGGTCGATGAAGAGAAACCATCCCACCGTCTTGCCGTCTTCGACCTTCTGCCAGAGGCCTGCGGCGGTCGGCTGCTGCACTTGCGCCACAACCGGGCTCACCGCACCGAGCGTCATCGCGAGCGCGAGGAGCGAGAACAGCCGAAAGCTGGAAAAGAGAGTCCGCATTATCATCACCTTGCTGAGCCAATCGCCTTGCTAAGCCGCCAACTGCAATGGCCGCAGACTACGGCGATTTCGCGAACTGTTCCAGCACCAGAAACATGGGGCATCGCCCGCCGCCATCAGTTGACGCCGAGCTTCTTTTGCAGGCTGGAGGACGATGTCGTGTACTGGAACACGAGCCGCTTCTCTGGATAGACGTAACGATGGGCTTTTTGCGACATCAGCGCACCCTCGTGGAAGCCGCACAGGATCAGCTTGATCTTGCCGGGATAGGTGTTGATGTCGCCGATCGCGAAGATGCCTGGCACATTGGTCTCGAACGCGGATGTCTCGACCGGCACCAGATTGTTCTCCAGCGCGATGCCCCAGTTCGCGACCGGACCGAGCTTCATGGTCAGCCCGAAGAACGGCAGCATGGTGTCGCAGGTGATTTCGCTCAGGCTGTTGTCGTTGCCCTTAACGGTGGCGCCGCTCAGCTTGCCCTCGTTGCCTGACAGCGCGGTGACCTGGCCGAGCCGCAGATCCATCTTGCCGGCAGCGACCAGCGCGCGCATCTGCTCGACACTGTGGGGGGCGGCGCGAAAATCGTCGCGACGGTGCAAGAGCGTGATGCGCTTGGCGATCGGATGCAGATTGAGCGTCCAGTCGAGCGCGGAATCGCCGCCGCCCACGATCAGCACGTTCTTGTCGCGGAACGTCTCCATCTTGCGCACGGCGTAGTGCACCGAGCTTCCTTCATAGGCTTCGATCCCCGGCACCGGGGGACGCTTGGGCTGGAACGAGCCGCCGCCGGCAGCGATCACCAGCACCTTGCATTCGAACACCTTGCCGGCGTCCGTGGTGCAGCGGAACAGCGGATCGCCGACCTTCTCGACGGTCTCGATCATCTCGCCAAGATGGAAGGTCGGATGGAACGGCTTGATCTGCTCCATCAGCGCGTCGGTGAGGCCCTGCCCCGAAACCTGCGGAATGCCGGGAATGTCGTAGATCGGCTTTTCCGGATAGAGCTCTGCGCACTGCCCGCCGACCTTGTCGAGGATGTCGACGAAATGCGTCTTCATGTCGAGAAGGCCCAGCTCGAAGGCGGCGAACAGACCGCAGGGGCCGGCACCAATAATCAGCACGTCGGTTTTGATCGCGTCGCTCATGTCGTCTCTTTATCGGTCGATATCGGTGGGACGGCGCCCTGTGGGCCGAGGTGACCCTGCCTGTCTAGCCAACGGGGATGGATCAGGGAAGGCATAAAAGCAGGAGCGCCCCGCAGCCGGCCCCACTTGCCGGGTCAGGATAACTGAGCTGTAACGAACAACGATATGATGGAGATCAATCGGTGAACGCACCAAGCCGCCTCGATACGACGCCGCGCCTGGAGGACTACCCTTTTCGCCTCAGCGACAATGTCCGCTTCGGCGATCTCGACCCTAACCAGCACGTCAACAACGCGGTCTACGCCACCTATTTCGAGACCGGCCGCGTCACGTTGATGAAGCTCCCGGAATACGGCCTGACGCCGCCGGGACTTGCCTGGATCATGGTGCGGCTCGACATTCATTTTCGCGCGGAGCTGCATTGGCCGAACACGATCGAGCTCGGTCTCGGCGTCGTGAAGCTGGGACGAACGTCGGTGACGTTCGAGCAGGTGGTGTTTTCGGAAGGGAAGTGCATTGCATCAGCGACATCGGTCGCCGTGATGATCGACGAGGCGTCGCGCCGGCCAACGCCGCTGACCGCGGAAGTGCTCGAGAAGCTCAGCCCCTGGCATAAGCGCGGCATCCAGGTCGCGCAGCCCAGCACATGATAGCTAAGAGAGTTAGGCCTGCCGTTCCGGCGTCGCCACCACGAGGCCTTCGAGCTCGTCGGAGACCTTGATCTGGCAGGACAGGCGCGAGTTCGGGCGCACGTCGAAGCCGAAGTCGAGCATGTCCTCTTCCATCGGCGTCGGGCTGCCGACCTTCTCGCGCCACGCTTCGTCGACATAGACATGGCAGGTGGCGCAGGCGCAGGCGCCGCCGCATTCGGCCTCGATGCCGGGAATGCTGTTGCGGATGGCGGCTTCCATCACAGTCGCGCCGTTCTCGACGTCCACCGTACGGGTTTCGCCCTTGTGATCGACAAAGTGGATTTTGGCCATGTGTGCTCGTGCTGCCGCGATCTAGGGAATGAAGGAGGGTCCGGGCTGTCCTATAACGGGTCGGTCAGCCCGGCGCCATAGCGTTTTGATGAAGTCGCGAATACCGCTTCGCGGGAAGAAGACCCGTCAAAACAAAAGACTACAGCACGGTTCTGGCCCTGTCGGCTTAAGGATTCAGGATCGCCTCGATGGCGGCGCGAGCCTCGGTCACCGCCTCTTTCAGTGCGGCGAAGGCGTGAGGCCGGCCCTGGCCGGTCTGGATCGCGGTCTCCAGGCTGGCTGCGGCGTCCGCCACCGCAAAGGCGCCGATCCCGCGCGCCGAGCCCTTGAGCTTGTGGGCGAGTGCGCCGGCCTCGGCCGGCAGCGCTGCCATCGCCGCGATCAGGCGCACCGCCTGCTCGGCAAACATCGCCAGCACTTCCTGTTTCAGCTCGGAATCACCGAGCGTCATGCGGGAGAGATGATCGAGGTCGAGCGGGCTGTCGATGGGTGCAAGCGGGGGCGAGGGCATCCAGTCCATCCGTTGCAGTTCAGGTATCATGGCGCAGGCCCCGGCATCGCGCGATGTCCGCCGGTCCGGCGGTCAAGTTCCCTCCACCCAAGCATAGAAATGGTTAACGAAATGTTCCGGCCGTTTTGCGCAAATCTGCCTGTTTATTGACGAAAAGTTGCCGCAATCCGGCGAGTCCGGTGGAGAATTGCATTTATTGCTAAGGCCTTACGGCGCGATCCTGTTAACGATGATTAAGAATGTCTTAATCGCGGGCATTTCATTCGCGACGCTCTGCCAATAGGATGTTGGAGAAATTGGCGGACAAGCCGTCCGGGTGGGGATGGCTCGGAGATCCGCGCAAGCGGCATGATCCGGACTGTGGGCTTGCGTAGCGCGCAGAGCTCGCGGGGGGACGCGTACAAGTAACGAGGGCTCGGACTGAACATGGCAAACACTCCGAAAAAGGTCAAAGACCCCACAGAAGATGCGCTTTCTGCGATCCAGGAAGCCCTGAACATCAGCGACACGGCCGCGGACACCAGCCGCAACGCCTCGATGCGCAGCGAAACGTCGCCCCCGGTCGCGCCACCGGCTCCCCCGATGTTCGACGAACCGAGCTTCGACGCGCGCCCTGCCGCGAACGAACGCGCGGTGTTCGACCAGATCGAGGAGCCGCGCTCCTCGCGCCGCGCCGCCAATGACGACCGTGCGACCATCGGCCAGCTCTTGCAGACGTTGCAGACGGGACGCCCGACCCGCAACATCTACACCGGCGCGACAATCTTCACCGTCATCTGGCTGGCCGCCTGCGCCGCGCTGACGGTCGGCTTCCTGCCTTCGATCCAGGCGGTGATGGGCCAGAGCGGCGGCGTGTTGGCCATTGCCGGCCTCGTCACGATGTTCTTCGCGCCGATCATGCTGTTCTTCTTCCTGGCGAGCCTCGTCTGGCGCGGCCAGCAAATGAGCTCGGTCGCGCAGGCTATGGCCCAGGTTGCGATCCGCTTTTCCGAGCCGGAAGGCTCGGCTTCGGATTCCATGGTGACCGTCGGCCAGGCCATCCGCCGGGAGGTTGCGGCGATGGGCGACGGCATCGAGCGCGCCATCGCGCGCGCCGGCGAACTCGAGACGCTGGTCGCCAACGAGGTCGCGGCGCTCGAACGCGCCTATTCCGACAACGAAGTGCGCATCCGCGCCCTGCTCCAGGACATCGCGCATCAGCGCGACAATCTGGTCGGCCAGGCCGAGCAGGTCCGCAGCGCCATCTCCGGCGTGCAGATCGATTTGCGCCATGACATCGCACTGATCTCGGACGCGATTGCCTCGCGCGTCGACGAGGTCGCCAAGTCCATCACCGGCGCACTCGAAGAGCGCGGCGCCCACATCACCGGTGCGCTCAGCAACGCCGGCGACAACATGATCCTCGCGCTCGGCGAGCGCGGCGGCGACCTGCTCGACCGTCTCGAGGAGGCCAGCAACGAGACCACGCGCGCCGTGCTCGACGCCAGCGAGCGGCTGACCACCAGCCTCAATTTCAAGACCGGCCACGTTCACGACGAGTTCGTCGACCTCGCCGACCGCGTCCACGAGATGCTGAACGAGCGCATCGACCGCATCACCGGCGAGTTCGAGCAGCGCTCCGCCGCGATCGTCGATGGCATCTCCGAGCGCACCGAGCAGGTGCACGACAGCCTGAAGAATTCGTCGGACTCGCTGCTGCTCGAGCTCGAGCTGCGCTCCAACGACCTCTCCGCCAAGATCGACGACGCCGGCAACCGCCTCGCCGGCCAGATCATGACCTCCGGCGACAAGGCGAGCGAAGCACTCGACGCCACCGTCAACACGCTGGTCGCCAAGGTCGTCAGCCAGACCGAGACCGCGCACGACTCGCTGTCGCTCCAGATGAGCGCCTTCGATGAGCTGGTGAAGAACCAGGGCACCGAGCTGGTCGAGAAGTTCGCCCGCGACTCCGGCACGCTGGGCGCGCTGATCACCCGCCACATCTCCGAGTTCGACCGCACCGTGAAGACCTTCGGCGGCGAGATCGTCGATCGGATGGGCCAGCGCACGCAGGACATCCATGAATCGCTGAAGACCTATGTCGATAATTTCGACACCCGCTTCACCGCCAACGGCGGCGCGATCACGGCCGTGCTCGACCAGCGCCTGGTGCAATTCGAGACCACGATCGGCGAACGTGTCAGCAACCTCGATGCCTCGCTGAACGGCAAGATCTCGAGCCTCGACTCCACGATCGACGGTCACATCAAGACCTTCGACGAGCAGCTCGTCGGCCGCGTCGCCGCGCTCGAACAGTCGTTCGATACCCGTGCGAGGTCGGTCACCGAGACAATCGACGGACGGCTCAACAACCTCGCCTCGTCGCTGACCGACGGCGCCGCGCAGGCGATCCAGTCGATCGACTCCCGCCTCACCCACCTCACGACGTCGCTGACCGACGGCGCGTCTCAGGCTGTCGAGACCATCGACAACCGCCTCAACCACCTCGCGACCTCGCTGACCGATGGCGCGTCGCAGACCATCCACACGATCGACACGCGCCTCACGCATCTGACGACCACCCTCACCGGCGGCGCGTCGCAGGCGCTCGAATCCATCGACACGCGCCTCACCTACCTGACCAGCGCGGTGACGAACGGCGCCTCGCAGGCCGTGCAGTCGATCGATTCCCGCCTCACCCTGCTGACCTCGACACTTACGGACGGCACCGCGCAGGCGATCGAGGCGGTCGATCGCCGCATCACCGGCGTCGCCGAGATCATCGATGGCCGCAGCATGCACCTGACCGACACGGTCACGGCGCGCTTCCAGGACATCCAGCAGGCCATCGAGACCAAGGTCGGTGCCGTCGCCAGCGACATCGACGTGCGCGTGGCGCAGTTCGAGGACCTGCTCGGCTCGCGCGTCGAGGCCGTCGCCGGCCGCATCGAGAGCAGCGGACGCCAGGCCAGCGAGGACATGATGTCCCGCGCCGAGATGATATCGACCGCGATCCGCTCGCATGTCGAGGACGCCGAGCGCTCGCTCACCAACCTCGTGGTCAACACCAGCGAGACCATCCAGACCGGTGCGCGCACCGCGCAGCAGTCGCTGATGACGGTTTCCTCCGACGTCAACGCCCAGCTCAAGATGACCTCCGCCGAGGTCGAGCGTGCGCTGACCGCCGTCGGCACCGGTGCCGCGAACTCGATCCTGACCAGCGCCCGCGAAGCCCAGTCGACCCTGGTCGCCGCGTCGGGCGATGCCTCCAACCAGATCAAGGGGCTCGCGGCCGACGTCGAACGCACGCTGTCGTCGGCAGGCTCGGCGACCGCCGCCTCGATCCTGGCCGGTGCCCGCGAGGTGCAGACCACGCTCGTGACGGCGTCCTCGGATGCGGCCAACCACGTCAAGACTCTCACCGCCGACGTCGAACGCACGCTGTCGTCGGCAGGCTCGGCGACCGCCGCCTCGATCCTGGCCGGTGCCCGCGAGGTACAGACCACGCTCGTCACGGCGTCCTCGGACGCCGCCAACCACGTCAAGACCCTCACCGCCGACGTGCAGCGCTCGCTGTCGATGGCCGGCACCACCACGGCGGAATCGATCACCGCCGGCGCCCGCGATGCGCAGAGCGCGCTGATCGCGGCCTCGAGCGAGACCGCCAACCAGATCAAGGCGCTGTCCTCGGACGTGCAGCGCTCGCTCTCGATGGCGGGCACGGCGACGGCCGAGACCATCATGACCGGCGCTCGGGAGGCTCAGAACACGCTCGTTGCCGGATCCTCGGATGCGGCGGCCCAGGTCAAATCGCTCGCGGCCGATGTGCAGCGCTCGCTTTCAATGGCCGGAACCACCACCGCTGAAACCATCACGGCTGGCGCCCGCGAAGCCCAGAACATGTTGGTCACCGCATCTTCCGAGGCGGCTAACCAGGTCAAGTCTCTCGCCACCGAAGTGCATCGCTCGCTCTCGCAGGTCGGCCAGTCGACCGCCGAGACGATCACGACCAGCGCCCGCGATGCCCAGAGCACCCTGCTGGCGGTCTCCGCCGAACAGACCGGCCAGGTTCGTTCGCTGGCGGCCGAGATGCAGCGCGCGCTGGCGACCGCCGGCGGCGCCACCATCGAGGCGCTCACCAGCGGCGTACGCGAGGCCCAGGGTACGCTGATCTCCGCCTCGACGGACGCTGCGAGCCAGATCAAGTCGCTGACTACGGACATCGAGCGCACGCTGACCTCGGTCGGCGCCGACACCGCCTCGACCATCCTCAACAGCGCGCGTGAAGCGCAGACCTCGCTGGTCTCCACCTCGGCGGATGCGGCAAGCCAGATCCGCACGATCTCCAGCGAGATCGAGCGTACGCTGAGCACCGCCACCGCAAACGCCGCCAACGACATCCAGACCAGCGCGCTCAACGCCCAGAACGCGTTGATCAACGCCTCCAACGAGGCGAGCTCGCGGGTCAAGTCGAGTTCGGCCGACGTCGAGCGCTCGGTGCTCGCCGCCAGCAGCAGCTTCGGCCAGGCCATGACCGGCAAGACCGACGAGATCGTCACCTACGTGCAGCAGCAGTCCGACCGTCTCGCCAACATGATCGACGCCAAGCGCGGCTCGCTCGTGGACGCGATCGGCTCGAAGACCAGCCAGCTCACGCTCGACATCGACCGCGTCACGTCCGACGCGCTGAAGTCGATCGAGACGCGCGGACATGCGTTCTCGCAGACCATGATGGGCAACGGCTCCGAGGTGGCGCGAACCATCAACTCGGCGAGCGAGATGGCGACGGGTGCCGTCAACAAGTCGCTCAAGGACCTCGAGCAGGCCTCCCGCGCGGCAATCGACCAGTCGCGCCAGGTCTCGATCGCGGCCGTCACCGAGATGCAGGAGACCAGCAAGATCCTGCGCACCGACACGGTCGCCCTGTTCGAGCGCCTGCGCGAAGGCAACATCCTGCTCCAGGAGGTGCTGACCGGTGCGCACGATAACCTCAACTCGCTCGAGCGGGCGCTGGTGACGCGCGTCGCCGACTTCGTCTCGGCGATGAACGACGTCACCTCGCGCAACGGCGCTGCGACGCAGAACCTGGAAGACCAGCTCAACGTCTTCAACAGCAAGACCACCCGGGCGCTCCAGGATCTCGGCGAGCTGTCGACCCAGTTCGACGCGCACGGCAAGGCACTCGTCGAGGCCGCGCAGGTGGTGGAACAGAGCAACAAGAACACCACCGCCTCGCTCGCCGAACGCAAGGAGGCGCTGGAATCGCTCGTCACCACGATCGACCTGCGCACGGCCGATCTCGACCAGCGCCTGTCGCGCTTCACCGGCCTGCTCGACGAATCGCTGGCGGCCGCCGAAGAGCGTGCCCGCGACATCGCCCGCGTCGTCGCGGAGACCGCCGGCGCCGGTTCCGCCGCGATCACCCGCCAGTTCGAAGCGGTGCGGTCGGCCTCCGAAGAGGAGCACCGGCAGACCGTCGAGGCCATGCACGACATCTACCGCCAGACCACCGACGAGGCGGATGCGATGTTCAAGCAGTCGACCGAGAAGTTCACCAATCTCGTCTCCAGCATGAAGCAGATGGCCTTCGAGATGCACAACGAGCTCGAAGCCACCCGCAACGAGCTGCGCCGCGGCGTGCTCGAGATGCCGCAGGAGGCCGCCGAGAGCACTGCGCAGATGCGCAAGGTGATCGTCGACCAGATCGAGGCCCTCGCCGAGCTCAACCGCATCGTGGCCCAGCACGGCCGCGGCCTCGACGTCTCCACGACGGGCCGCGCCAGCGTGCAACGCCAGGAAGAGCCGATGCTGGCGGCCGTCGGCGCGCGCAGCATCGAGACGCGCATGCGCGAGAGCGCCAGCGCCTCGACGCTGCCGCCGCCGGACCTCGGCATGCCGGCCTCCTCGCGCCGCACCGAAGCTCCCCCGGTGGCGCCGGCCGGCAATGACCAGGGCCGTGACGGCTGGTTGTCCGACCTGCTGAGCCGCACGGACGCCAACCAGGGCGCGCCCACCGGACGTGAGCCCCAGCGCGGCCGCCAGGCTGCACCGGTTCCGCAGCCGCAGGCTCCGCAAGGTGGCGGCAATCCGCTGGAATCCTTGTCGCTCGACATCGGCCGGCTGATGGACCGCAACCTCGCGTCCGAGATGTGGGACCGCTACCAGCGCGGCGAGAACAAGGCCTTCACCAAGCGCCTCTACACGCCCGCCGGCCAAAAGGCCTTTGACGAGGTCGCTCGCAAGTATCGCTCCGACCGCAACTTCAAGGCCACGGTCGACCGCTATGTCGCCGAGTTCGAACGCCTCCTCGACGAAGTCGCCCGCGACGGCCGCGGCCCGCAGGAGCTGCGCAACCACCTGACCTCCGAGACAGGCCTGGTGTACACGCTGCTCGCTCACGCAGCGGGCCGGCTGGGATAAGCGGTCAATCGCCAAGACGCATGACGAATGAAAACGGAGGCCTCACGGCCTCCGTTTTGTTTTGGGGAGGTTGTTGCCTCCACAAACTCGTCATTGCGAGGAGCTCTTGCGACGACGCAATCCAGACTGCTTGTGCGGAGACGGTCTGGATTGCTTCGCTTCGCTCGCAATGACGAGGTGAGAGACGAGTGCAACGTCGCTACTGCCGCCTGCGCTCGGGCGCCGCGGCTGGCTTCGGCGGCTCTGGCGGCGCGGCTGGCGGTGCGTTGTTGCTGGCGCCGAACAGGACGCGGGTCGGGTTGCGGTCGAAATTGTTGACGGCGCGGCTGATGTCGCCGAGCGTGCGGCGGCCGTCGGTCATCAATGCGCCGGAGCGCTTGTCGAAATCGTCGGCCAGTTCGCGGATCGACTTCACCGCCTGGAACAGCTCGCCGCCGTCCTTGCCGCCGGCGAGCGTGTTGAGGCCGAGCATGAGGCTATCGGCCTTGAGCATCACGCCGTCGACCTTGGCCATCACGCCGTCGATCTTCTCGGAGTTGCGGGCGAGCGAGTTGGTGAAGGTCTCGAGGTTCTTCAGCGAGTTCTTCACCGACTCCTGATTGTCGGCGACGATCTTGTTGATGTTCTGGAGCGTGCCGCGGATCGCCTCGGTGACGTCCTGGAGCTTGTTGGGATCGGCCGTCAGCGTCGGAATGCCGTCCTCGTCCAGCGGCGGCGCTGGCGCCGCCTCTTCGCCGCCCTTGAGCGAGATCGCGGCGACGCCGGTCAGGCCCTGGAATTCGAGGCCGACCAGGGTGTCCTTGCGGATCGGGGCATTGTTCTCGACCATGGCAAGTGCGACAACCCGCCGCGGGTTGTCGAGCTTCACCGAGACCACCTCGCCCACCCGGATACCGTTGAAATTGACGCTGCCGCCGTTGCGCAGGCCCGCGGCCGGGCCCTCGAACACGACGCGCAGGGGGCTGCGCTGCTTGGTGGTGTGCAGCGACTGAAACCACAGCACGAAGCCGATCGCGGCGGCGATCACCGCCAGCGTGAACGACCCGATCAGCACGTAATTTGCGCGCGTTTCCATCAGCTACTCCGGCACCTCAGCCCATCACCGCGCGAGCGCGCTTGCCATGGAAATATTGCCTCAGCCAGGGATGCTGCGAGGCCTGCATGTCGGCGATCGACCCTGCCGCAATGATCTTACCGTTGCCTAAAACGGCGATGCGGTCACATGCTGTGTAAAGGCTATCGAGGTCGTGGGTTACCATGAAAACGGTCAGCCCCAAAGTACGCTGCAGCGTCCTGACCAGCTCGTCGAAGTCGCCGGCGCCGATCGGGTCCAGGCCCGAGGTCGGCTCGTCCAGGAAGACGAGATCCGGGTCGAGCGACAGCGCGCGCGCCAGCGCCACGCGCTTGATCATGCCGCCCGACAGTTCCGAGGGAAAGCGATCGGCGACCTCAGGCTTCAGACCCACCATGGTGAGCTTGGCGATCGTGATCTCGTCCATCAGCCGTTGCGACACCCGCAGATATTCGCGCATCGGAAACTGGATGTTCTGCCGCACCGTGAGCGAGGAGAACAGCGCGCCCTGCTGGAACAGCACGCCCCAGCGCCGCTCCACGGCGCGCCGCTGCGACGTATTGGAGGCATCCAGATCAACCCCGAACACCTCGATGCTCCCTGCGACCTTCGGCACGAGGCCGATGATCGTGCGTGTCAGCACGGACTTGCCCGCGCCGGAAGGGCCGACGAAGCCTAAAATCTCGCCGCGCTTGACGTCGAGGTCGAGCCCGTCGAGCACGCGCGTCGCGCCGAACTGCACGGTGATGTCGCGGACGCGGATGATGGGGTTCTGGATCTCGCCCACCATCACATCCCGATCGAGGCGAAGAAGATGGCGAACACGCCGTCCATGACGATGACGAAGAAGATGCCCTTCACCACCGACGCGGTCGTGTGCTGGCCGAGCGATTCCGCACTGCCCTGCACGGCGAGGCCCTCGACGCAGGCGACGATGCCGATCACCGCAGCCATCACCGGCGCCTTGACGATGCCGACGATGAAATGGTCGATCGAGATGGCGTCGCGCAGGCGCAGCAGGAAGGCTTCGGGATCGACGCCGCCGTAGAGCCAGGCGACAAGACCGCCGCCATAGAGTGCGGCCATGGCGCCGAGGAAGGCCAGGATCGGCAGCGCCAGCACCAGCGCCAGCATGCGCGGCAGCACCAGCACCTCGATCGGATCGAAGCCCATGGTGCGCAGCGCGTCGATCTCCTCGCGCATCTTCATCGAGCCGAGCTCGGCCGTATAGGCGCTGCCCGAGCGGCCGGCGACCATGATCGCGACCAGCAGCACGCCGATCTCGCGCAACACCAGCACGCCGAGCATGTCGACGACGAAGATGTCGGCGCCGAACCTGCGGAAATGGAAGATGCCCTGCTGGGCGATGATGCAGCCGATCAGGAAGGTGATCAGCACCACGATCGGCACCGCGCGCCAGCAGACCTGCTCCAGATGATGCACGGTCGAGGTCAGGCGGAACGAGCGCGGATGAATCAGGGTGCGCGCGACCGCCGCGAGCACCGCGCCGAGCATGTCGATCAGGCCTGCGACCGTGCCGGCAACGCCGGCCACGGCCCGGCCGATCTGCTCCAGCATGCCGGTGATGGTGATCGTGCTGCTGTCGATGACAGGCGTCGCCCTGACCCGCCGCACCTCGTCCACAAGGCTGGAATAATTGGCGGAGAGGCCGGCGATCTGCGCCTCGACGGCGCCCTGCGTCAGGCTGCGGCGCAGCCGCTCGATCAGCCAGGCACCAAAGGTATCGAGCTTGGAGACCTCGGACACGTCGATGAAGATGCTTTGTGGGCCGCCGGCGAGCTTCTCGGCGTCAGCCACCATCCGCTCGAGGACCGGCGCGAAGCTCGCGGTCCAGGTTCCGGTGGCGCAGAGTGCCAGCGCATTGCCCTTCGCAATCCGTTCCAGCTTCGGATCGCCGTTCAAGATGTCCGCTCCCGTGCCGGGGCGCGAGAAACGGTTGAAATCAGATGGTTGCGCACGCGCCCTTACCCGGAGAAGGTATCCCCAACTGGTTAACCTTAGTTGCTAGAGGTAACCAGCAGGTTCAGATTTCGCCAGAGTTCAAAATGACTTCCAGCAAAGTTCCTGCCCTCGCTGCGCGAATCGAGCGCTTTCCCATCGCAGGCAGTTTCACCATCAGCCGGGGCGCCAAGACCGAGGCCGTCACCGTTGTGGCCGAGGTCCGCCGGAAGGGCCTGACCGGCCGCGGCGAATGCGTGCCCTATCCCCGCTATGGCGAGACGCCGGAGGCGACCCTTGCCGCCATCCAGGCCATGCGGGAGGCCGTGGCCGGCGGCCTCACCCGCCAGGCCCTGCAAGCCGCCATGCCGCCCGGGGCGGCCCGCAATGCCCTGGATTGTGCCCTGATCGATCTGGAAGCCAAGGCGGCCGGATTGCGGGCCTGGAGCGTGCTCGACCGCCCGGCGCCGGGCGAACGCACCACGGCCTACACGATCTCGCTGGACACGCCCGAGGCCATGGCGGCGGCGACTGCCAAGGCGGCGCACCGGCCGCTGCTCAAGATCAAGCTCGGCGGCGACGGCGACGGGGAGCGGATCGCCGCGGTGCGCAACGCCGCACCCGAATCCGAGCTGATCGTGGATGCCAACGAGGCCTGGACCGAAGCCAATCTGGAGCAGAATCTTGCGGCCTGCGAGGCCGTCGGCGTCACCTTGGTCGAGCAGCCGCTGCCCGCGGGCCAAGACGACGCGCTGGCGCGGATCAAGCGGCCGCTGGTGGTTTGCGCCGACGAGAGCGTGCACGACCGCACTTCGCTGGCGTCGCTCCGAGAGCGCTACGACGCCGTGAACATCAAGCTCGACAAGACCGGCGGCCTCACCGAGGCGCTGGCGATGGCCGATGCCGCGCAGGCGCTCGGCTTCGAGATCATGATCGGCTGCATGGTCGCGACCTCGCTGTCGATGGCGCCTGCGATGCTGGTGACGCCGCAGGCGCGCTTCGTCGATCTCGACGGCCCGCTGCTGCTGACGCGCGACCGCGATCATGGCCTGCGTTATGATGACAGCCTGGTCTACCCGCCGGACTCGTCGCTCTGGGGATGAGCTTCCAGCCGGTGCCGCGCCGACCAGATCACAAGCCCGCCGGCAGCGGCCATTGCCGCCATCACATAATAGAGGCCGTCGCCGATGCGAGCGTAGATCGCGCCTGACGCGATCGAGGTGGTCGCACCCAGCAGCCCGTTGCACGCCGCGTAATAACCCTGCCCCCGCGCGATCTGATGCGACGGCACGCGCTGCACCAGCAGACTCATGGTGCCGAGGATCGTCATCCCGAAGGTCA
Organism: Bradyrhizobium sp. BWC-3-1; assembly: GCF_032917965.1. Taxonomy (NCBI): domain Bacteria; kingdom Pseudomonadati; phylum Pseudomonadota; class Alphaproteobacteria; order Hyphomicrobiales; family Nitrobacteraceae; genus Bradyrhizobium; species Bradyrhizobium sp. BWC-3-1. Next base: position 3,148,425 of record NZ_CP136625.1, on the reverse strand, counting down.
GGCCGTGGCCGAGCTGCACGACCGCGAGCAGCGCGAGCGGCGGATCGTACGCGGTGACGACCCAGCGCACGACCGCGCTCGCGCCCCCGATCGCCATGAGCGAGGACGGATGCAGCGAGAAGCGCGGCGACAGCGCGAACACGACGATCTCGGCGATCACCCCTAACGTCCAGAGGCCCGCGATCGTCAGCCCGCCGAGGCCGTGGGCCTGCCAGTTGATGGCCGAGAACGTATAGTACGCGACGTGACTGCCCTGAATCAGCGCGGCCGAAACGATGATGGCCCAGAAGCCGGCATCGCGCAGCAGCGCCTTGCCGGCGTGCACCGTTGTCGTCCGTCGCCTAACGTCGTCGAGCGGCTGAAGCAGCATGCCGGCGGCGACCGCAACCCCGGCCCAGGCGACGATGACCCAGATCAGATCGCGCGCCGCGATGTGGTCTACGAGATAGCCGCAGGCGAGCGAGCCGGCCGCGAACGCTGCCGAACCCCACAGCCGCACCGGCCCGTAATCGAGCCCGTAGCGGGCGACGCCACGCAGCGCATAGGCGTCGGTCAGCGGCATGGTCGGCGTCCACATCATGCAGGTCAGCGCATAGATCAGGAACAGCGCCAGCGGCTGCTGCTGCAAGCCGACCGCCGTGAACCCGATCGCCGTCGCCAGCACCGACACCATCATGCCGGCGCGAATCGCATGTCTCTTTTCAGCAAAGGCGGTGATCTGCGGCAGCGTGGTGAAGCGTGTGATCGCCGGCAGCGCGTTGATGAGGCCGATCCAGGCCGCGTCGATGCCGATCGCCTTCAGCCAGACCGGAAAGAACGGCAGATGCGTTCCCGACACCGCGAACACGGCCGAGTAGAACAGCGCGAGGCTCACGGCGAATCGCCGCTTCTGAGATGCTGCGATGGGGATTTGTGATTCGGGTGCCATCAAACCAATTGCGATTCGGTCGATATCGTGATGATCGTTACTGTAACGCGCGGTGATTTGCGCGACGAGATTGACATGGCCAACGAAGCATTCGCCCTCTCGCCTATGTCTGCCCGTGCGGCCGAGCCGAACGAGCAGGATTACGACGCGATCCGCGAAGCCTTCATGGAGACCGCGCGCGGCCGCTGGTTCCTCGGCGAATACGCCAAGCGCAACCGCAATGCGGATACCCGCATGGTGCTCGACGCGGTCGCGAAAATCGAAGAAACCCTTGCGGCACAGCGCCAACCCGTCGTCGAGGACCGCCTGCCCGAGGCCCTGATCGCGATCCGGCACGCGATCCGTGAAGCCGAGACGATTGCGATCGCGGCGTTCGATCCCGCGGCGATCGAGGCTAGCCTCGCGCCGATTCCGCGCGGCCTGCGTATCATCAAGGAGATATCCTGGCGCTGGCGCGAGATCGGCGCCGACGGGCGAATCTGCGACCTGATTGATTCGCAGCTCGCCTCGATCGAGGCGGCCTGCGCGCAGGTTTCGACCATCGACCCTCGCGCCGATCTCAAGGCCGCATTCGATCTGCTCAAGGACCGGATCGACCAGACCGACGCTGACGCAACGCCGCAAGCCGCGCGCCCCTCGCCGGCTCCGGTGCAGGAGACACCGTCGTCCCCTGCGGAAGCTCCGCTGGTGGAGGCCGCGCCTGCGGCGATGGTCAGCGAAGCACCCGTGGCTTTTACGGAGGCGCCGCAGGACATCGCAGAGGCGATCGAGCCCGAAGCCGCCACGGACGCGGCCGGAATCGTCGCCGAGGCCTTCTCCGTTGCCGAGCAGGCGACGGACGCCGCGCTCGAGCCGGAGACCGTCACCGAGAGCCGGATCGCGCCTGAAGACATCGGTTTTGAAGAACCGGCCACTGAGGCCTTCGCGGAGGTGACGGACGAATTTTCCCTCGATGCCGCCGCCGAAGCCGAGGACGAAGCCATCCTCGAGGCCATCGCGCTGGAGATGGCCGCGCCCGATCCGGAATTTGACGAGATCATCGAACCGGTCGAGATGGAAGCGACGGTTCCGGAGCCGGTGGTTGCGGAGACCGCAGCGCCCATCGCAGCCGAGGTACCGGAGCCGATCGCACCCGAGCCGTTCGCACCAGAGCCAGTCGCCGCCGCAGCGGTGGTGGAGGAGCCCGTAGAGGAAGCGCCGATCGCGATGGAATCGCTGGCGCGCCTCACCAACGCCATTGCGGAAGCCGCCGCCGAAGTGATGGAGCAGCCGGCGCCCGTCATGGCAGCATCCGCGACATTCGGCGCGGCGCACGCCACGACGCTCCCGATGACGTCGCCGGTTCCGGAAGCCTCGCTTGGCGCCACCATCCTCGCCAGCGGCATCCTGCAAAAGCCCCGCGCCGCCGCCAACGATCCCATGGCGCCAATCCGCCGCATGACCCAGGCCGAGAAGATCGCGTTCTTCTCGTAAGGGGATGCGGCCTGCTCCGTCTCGTGTCCCGGACAAGCGAAGCACAGATCCGGGACCCACGAGCCACAGCTTCCATCGCCACATGGCCCCGGCTCTGCAGCGCACCGTCGAAGAGACGCCACGCTGCGTCCGCGGCACGAGAGCGGAATGAGGAAAACACTCTCTCCTCAACGTCATTGCGAGCGCAGCGCGCTCCGCTCGCCATGACGGATGCTCAGCCGATCACCCGCAATTCCACACCGCACCGATCGGCGTCCGCGTCCAGCACGGCCCAAAACTGCCGCCATTGTAGCGGCCGCCGCCGAAGCCGGGCCGGCCGAAATAGCGCCACTCGCCGTCCCAGCCGTAATATTGGGGGACCGGATCGATATACCAATGGCGCCGGTCGCTAGGCGACATCCGCCGCATCGCTTCCTTCTGCTTGTAGAGCGGAATGCTGTTGCTCGGCGGCTGGCGATAGCCCGGCAGGAAGCCGTAACCATGCCAAGCTTGCTTGGGACGCTTTTGGATCGAAGCAGCCGGCGCGACAGCCGGCAGCGATAGGACGATAGCGACAGATAGACATAAAAAGCGTGACATGGATGGACGATAGACGGCCGCTTGCGGAATGACCATTCAATTTCGAGTGCCAAGTAACAAAACCCTCACGAAACCGAATAGCAGATCGAGCGGCAGGAATCCTATTGATTAAGGGCAAGGAAACATGATTGGCGAACTGATTGTCATTGGCGATCTGCAATTGCGTGACGGCGCCTCTGTCGACGAGCACGACCGGCTCGGCGCGCGCATGTACGACATCGTCAGTCGTCTTCCCGGCTTTGTATCGGTCAAGTCGTTCAAGGCCGACGACGGCGAGGAGCTCACCGTGTTCCGTTTTGCGTCTGAGGAAGCGCTCGAAGCCTGGCGCACCCATCCCGAACATGTCGAGACGATGAAGCGAGGACATGCCGAATTCTACGCCAGCGGCTTCCTGCAGATCTGCAAGGTGATCCGCGAGGTCGGACCATTCGAGCACGCGTGACGCCGTCCCGCATCGTTCGATCGTGCGCTGCTAGCTGATCACACCCTTCCTGATCAGGAAGCATCCGTAACTGCTGCTGTCGCCGACCTGCACGACGCCAAAGCTCGCCGCCGCCGCGCGATAAAAATCCGGCCGCGAGAGTTTTCCGGGTGTGACGGGCCGGCCGGCGGCGCGTTCGATCTCGGCGAGCACCGCGCGCTGCACGTCGGGGACGCGGTCGGGATCGTCGACCGGCATCATCACGCGGACCGGATCGGGATCGAAATCGTCGAGCGGATAGACCGACATGATGGCGCGAATCGCGGTCTCCATGCTCATGCCTGGCAACTGGATCAAGCGCTGCGAATGCGTGCTCTGCGCGATGCGCGCCGAGGGGTGATTGGCATCGACGAAAGCGAGATCGTCGCCATGGCCCATGGAAGCCAGCAGCCAAAGCAGGTCGGGCGTGAGGATCGGATCGATCGATTTCAGCATGTGACGGACTGTCCTCCCATTGGGCGCCCACCTAGGCAGGTTCCAAGCGTGATTCAGATCACGCAGCCTACCATGGTGATGGGGATCACGGACATCAAACTCGAACGCGGCCAAGTTTGCCGGCAACCAATCTCGTATCGAGATCAGTGCCAAAGGAGCACGCCATGTTCCGCCTAAAACCTTTCCTGATGACGGCTAGCCTGCTCGGGAGCCTGTTCGGCTTTGCCTGCGGCCCAGTTTCCGCGCAAGTCGCCCCGGTCGAGCCGGCCCCCACCGCGCTGCAAGGCCCGGAACAGCGTGTCGCGCTGGTGATCGGCAATTCGAACTATCAGAACGCGCCGCAGCTCGCCAATCCGGACAACGACGCGGAGTCCATGGCGAAGTTCCTGAACTCCGCCGGCTTCGAAGTGGTCGCCGCGACCGACCTGACCCAGAACGACATGCTCCGCGTCGTCCAGGACTTCTCCGCCAAAGTGTCGGCGCGTGGTCCGAACACGGTGGCGATGGTCTACTATGCCGGTCACGGCGTGCAACTCGCCGGCGAGAACTACCTCGTTCCGGTCGACGCCAAGGTCTCGAGCCAGACCGAACTCGTCAACAACTCCGTCCGCCTGGTCGACGTGATGTCGACGCTGGAGACGATCCCGAGCCGTATGCGCATCGTCATCCTCGATGCCTGCCGCAATAACCCGTTCCCGAACGTGAACGATGCCGGCCGCGGCCTGGCCATCGTCGATGCCCCGAACGGCTCGATCGTCGGCTACTCGACCGCGCCGGGCGCCGAAGCGCAGGACGGCACCGGCGGCCACAGCCCCTACACGCAGGCCTTCCTGAACGTCGCGCGCGAGCCCAACGTGCCGATCGAGCAGCTGTTCAAGCGCGTGCGCCTCGAAGTGAACCAGACCACCAGCGGCGCGCAGATCCCGTGGGAGAGCTCGTCGCTCACGTCCGACTTCACCTTCTTCGGCGACACCGCGGTTGCCGCCAGCCGCGCACCGGTGAATGCGCCTGTGGTGCAGATGGCCTCCAATCTGCCGAGCCGCTCGACGCGCCAAGCCTATGACTACGTCGTGTCCGAAGCACGGCCGGAGTACTATCAGGAATTCATCACAATGTATCCGCACGATCCGCTGTGCGATCACGTCCGCTGGCTGCTCAACAACCTGCTGCTCACGCAGGCCTGGCACAAGGCGGTGCTCGCGAACTCGCCGCTCGGCTACAAGAACTTCTACGACAACTACGGCAACACGCCCTATGCTCAGGTCGCGCTGAAGCTCCAGATGCAGCCGAAGCAGATCCCCTTGATGCAGGCGACCAAGTTCCTGGCGCCGCAGAATATCGCCCCGACCTTCAAGATCGGCAATCTCGGCCAGCCCAAATACATGCCGCTGCAGCAGGGTAATGGCGGCGCGCAAGTGAACGGCAATTTGCCGATCGTGCAGAAGTCGGGCGACAATAACGGCATCGGCAAGCTCGGCAATGGCGGCCAGATCGTCAACCTGCCGGCGGGCAACAACCAGCCCAACCAGCAGAACGGCACGCCGTCGCAGACCCCGGGCAAGATCGTGACCCTGCCTGCGCCGACCAACACCACCAACAACAATGGCGGCATCGGCAAGATCGTGACGCTGCCTGCGACCAACAAGACGCCGAACGGCGGCAGCAATGCCGGCACGGCCAACGGCACAAGCAACGGCACAACCAGTGGCAATCCTGGCAAGATCGTGAGCATGCCGGTCAATGTCGGCAAGGGCGGCACGACCATCGATACGAAGCCCGTCAACGTTCAGACGCAGAACAACCCGATCCGCATCAACAACGGGGCGAAGATCAGCAACAACCCCGTGAACAAGGTGCAGGTGCAGAACAACAACCACCCGCAGTTCAATGAGACCAACCGGATCGTCAACAACGGCAGCAACAACTTCCGGCAGTCGATGAACCAGAGCCAGGGTGGCAACGGCGGCAACAACCACCGCGGCTTCATGCACTGATCGCGGTCGGCCACACACGACAAAGGGCAGAGCGGAGACGCTCTGCCCTTCTTGATGTCAGAAGATTGATTATCAGGCCACCAGCTCGGCAAACAGATCAGCGTCGACATTGCCGCCGGAGAGCACGATGACGACGTTCTTGCCGGCCACATCAAGTCGTCCCGCAAGCAGCGCGGCCAGGCCCACCGCTCCGCCCGGTTCGACCACAAGCTTCAGCTCGCGATAGGCAAACGCGACGGCCGCGCCGACTTCCTCGTCCGAGGCGGTCACGCCGCGCGCGAGCAGCTTGCTGTTAATCGCAAACGTCATCTCGCCGGGTATCAGGGCCATCAGCGCATCGCAGATGGTGCGGCCGGCGGGTGCGTGCGGCTCGCGATGGCCCGCGGTCAGCGACAGGCCGTGATCGTCGAACGCGTCGGGCTCGGCCACCACGATCTCGGCCAGCGGAAAACGCGCCTTCACAGCCGTTGCAACGCCGGCGATCAGGCCGCCGCCGGAGGCCGGGGCGACCACGATGTCGGGGCTGAGGCCGAGCGCCGCCATGTCCTCGGCGATCTCGCGGCCGGCGGTGCCTTGGCCCGCGATCACGAAGGGATCGTCATAGGGCCTGACCAGCGTCGCGCCGCGCTTCTCGGCGATGCCGCGCGAGATCGCCTCGCGGTCGTCGCGGTCGCGGTCGTACAGCACGACCTCGGCACCGTAGGATTTGGTACGCTCGCGCTTCGACAACGGCGCATCCGCGGGCATCACGATCGTCGCCTGCATGTCGAGGATCTTTGCCGCCGCCGCCACGCCCTGGGCATGGTTGCCGGAGGAGAACGCGACCACGCCGCCGGCGCGCTTGTCCTGCGGGATCGAGGCGACCTTGTTGAAGGCACCGCGAAACTTGAACGAGCCGGTGCGCTGGAGCATCTCCGGCTTGAGATAGACCTTTGCACCGACACGCTCGTTGAGCACGGGAAAGGACAACAGTGGGGTGCGGACGGCGAAGGGTGCGATCACGCGTGCTGCGGCGTCGATATCGGCAGGGCCGATCGGGAGAAGCTGTTCTGTCATGCCTGAATGTTATCGCGCCGGATGAGGCGCGGGCAAGGCATCTCCGCGCGAGGCTTTGGGCTCTCAAGCGACGAATCGCGCCGGCTCCGCCCCGTTCCGGCCCGGCAGCACCGCGCCGACCGCCAAAATGCTGTCGATAAAAGCCCGGGCCGAGGCCTCCCAGGTGTAGTTGGCGGCGAATTCCACGCAGTCCTGCCGGCAGATGTCGAGCGCGGCGAAGCAGGCGCTGCGCAGATCGTGATCGAGCGCGCCGACCGGCGCATCGCCGATCACGTCGCGGGGGCCCTTCACCGGAAACGCCGCGACCGGCAGCCCACTCGCCAGCGCTTCGAGCAGGACCAGGCCGAACGTGTCGGTCTTGCTCGGAAACACGAAGACATCGGCGGCAGCGTAGATGTCCGCCAGCTCCTCCCCATGCTTTTCGCCGAGGAAGATCGCGTCCGGATAGGCCTCCTCCAGCGCGACACGCGCCGGACCATCGCCGACGATCACCTTGGTGCCGGGCAGGTCGAGGTCGAGGAACGCCTCGAGATTCTTCTCCACGGCAACGCGGCCGACCGAGAGGAACACCGGCGCCGGCAGGCAGAGATCAATCGCGCGGGGATGGAACAGATGGGGGTCGACGCCGCGCGGCCACAGCACGACATTGTCGAAGCCGCGCTCGGTCAGCTCACTGGCGAGCGCCGGCGTCGCCGCCATCACGGCGCGGCTGGGGCTATGGAATCGGCGCAGCGCCCGCCAGATCAGCGAGCCCGGCACCGGCACGCGGGCGCGGACATATTCGGGAAAGCGGGTGTGGAAGCTGGTCGTGAAGGGCAGCTTGCGCTGCCGGCAATAGCGGCGGACCATCAGGCCGATCGGCCCCTCCGTCGCGATGTGGATGCTGTCCGGGCGCGCCTCTTCGATCAGCTTCGCGATTCTGCCCGGGCGCGGCATGGCCACCCGCACGTCCCGATAGCTCGGCATCGCAAAGGTGCGGAACGATTGCGGCGTCAGGAACGAGAATTCGACGTCGAGACTTTTGGCGGCGTCGGCAAGCTTGGTCAGCGTCCGAACCACACCGTTGACTTGCGGGTGCCAGGCGTCGGTCGCGACCAGGATGCGCATCAGGCTGCCTTTGTCATGCAGCTCTGGCTGCGACCTGCGGGACCTGTGCCGGCTTCTCGGCCTGGTCCGCCCAGGTGATGATCTCGAAATGGCCGTCGTCGTGCTCGACCAGCGCCGTACAGCTCTCGACCCAGTCGCCGCAATTCATGTAGCGGATTCCGCCCTCGTCGCGGATCACCGCGTAATGGATGTGACCGCAGATCACGCCGTCGGCGTCGTGGCGCCGTGCCTCGGCAGCGAGTGCCTGCTCGAATGCGCCGATATAGTTGACGGCGTTCTTGACCTTCTGCTTGGCCCATTGCGACAGCGACCAATAGGGCACCTTGAACATGCGCCGGAAGAAGTTGACGAAACGATTGAGCTGAATCGCGAAATCGTAGGCCTTGTCGCCGAGATGGGCGAGCCAGCGTGCGTTCTGCACCACGAGGTCGAAGATGTCACCGTGGATGACGAGATAACGCCTGCCGTCCGCGCCGATGTGGACGGTGTTCTCGACCACGTCGATGCCGCCGAAATGCGTGCCGTAATAGTTACGCAGGAACTCATCGTGATTGCCGGGGATGTAGATGACCTTGGCGCCCTTGCGCGCCTTGCGCAAAAGCTTCTGCACGAGGTCGTTATGCGATTGCGGCCAATGCCAGCTCGATTTCAGCGCCCAGCCGTCGACGATATCGCCGACGAGATAGATCGTGTCGGCATCATGGAAACGCAGGAAATCGAGCAGAAGATCGGCTTGAGAACCGCGGGCTCCGAGATGAACGTCGGAGATGAACAACGTGCGAAAGCGCCGCTCCGGGCTCTCGTCACTCACATCGTAACTTCCCATGCGCCAGCCTGTAACAATGTCCCGTGACAGGGGGATGACCAATCGAACCTTTGAGGCACCCTCAGATACGAATCGCGCTTGCCTCGCCCAAACCGCGATTATCAGTCGCATGCGACAATCAGGCGACATGGCGTCGCGGCAGCCTCCGCAAGAAGCCGGAACTGCATGGGCTCGATGGGTGAACGGCGGCGCGCTCGCGAGCGGCGTTCAGTAAAATTTATGGAAATGATGGATCGGGCCGTGTCCGTGGCCGACGCTGAAGCGGTCGGCGGCGGCGATCGCCGCGCTGATCCAGGTCTTGGCGTTGCGCACGGCGCGCTCGAGATCCTCGCCTCTGGCGAGCCCTGCGGCGACCGCCGAGGACAGCGAGCAGCCGGTGCCATGGGTGTTGCTTGTGGCAACGCGCGGCGCGGCGAGCGCGATCGTGGTGCTGGCATCGACGAGATAATCGATACTCTCGGCGCCCTCGCCGTGGCCGCCCTTGATCAGGACCGCACGACAGCCGAGCGCCAGCAGCCGGCGCCCCTGGCTTTCGATCTCGGCCTCGCTGGCCGCGACCGGCTCGTCGAGCAGAGCCGCGGCCTCGGGCAGATTGGGTGTGATCACCGAGGCCAGCGGCATCAGCTTGATGCGCAGGGCATCGACGGCATCGGACGCCAGCAGGCGATCGCCCGACGTCGCCACCATCACGGGATCGAGCACGATATGCCCGGGCGCCCAGCGCGACAGCGCGACCGCGATCGCATCGATGCTGGCGGCTTGCGCCACCATGCCGATCTTGACCGCGCCGACCTCGAGATCGGAAAACACCGCGTCGATCTGCGCGGTGACGAATTCGGCGGGCACCGCGTGAATGCCGGTGACGCCGCGGGTGTTCTGCGCCGTCAGCGCCGTGATGGCCGAAGCGCCAAAAACGCGGAGCGCGGCGAAGGTCTTCAGGTCGGCCTGGATGCCGGCGCCGCCGCTCGAATCGGAGCCGGCAATGGTCAGCGCTACGGGTGTCGTCATGGGGCGATCTTCAGCGTTTTCGAAGCCATGGCCCGTCCTAGCGCGCCTCTCCCAGCCCAGCAAGTTCGCTTGCTAAATCCGGCCGGGTTTGGCCTATTAGCCGTCAGATATGCTTTCGGAGTGACCGCGATGGTTCCCTTTTTCGTCCAGATCAAATGCAAGCTCGGCCAATCCTATGTGGTCGCCAATGCGCTTGCCGAAGCCGAGATCGCTTCCGAGATCTATTCCACGGCCGGGCAATACGACCTGCTGGTGAAGTTCTACGTCGACAACGACACCGATATCGGCCACTTCGTCAACGAGAAGGTGCAGGTGCTGCCCGGCATCCAGGACACCCTCACCATCATCACCTTCAAGGCGTTTGGCGCGAGTTGACCGTCCGAAAACGGGCAGGCCCGATCAGGTGCCGCCCTCCTTGCGCTTGGGACGCGGCGGACCGTCCACCGGCGGCAGCGATTTGAGATAGTCCGCCATCGCCGCGAGATCGTCGTCCGGCAGTTGCGAGGTGTTCTTGATCACCCGCGTCATCGCGCCGCCGACGCTGTCGCCGTCGGGCAATTCGCCGGTCTTCAGGAAATAGGCAATATCCTTCGCGCTCCACTCGCCGAGGCCCTTCTGGGTGATGTTGGGCACCCATCCCTCGCCTTCCGGATTGGGACCGCCGGCGAAGCGTTGTCCGGCCATGATGCCGCCAAGCGCGTTGCGCGGGCTGTGGCATTCCGCGCAATGGCCAAAACTGTTGACGAGATAGGCGCCACGATTCCACTGCGGCGACTTCGCGCTGTCGGGGACGAAGGGCTTGTCGTCCAGAAATAAGAATTTCCAGATGCCGACGTTGCGCCGGATGCTGAACGGAAAGCGCACGTCGTGGTCGCGCACCTTGCCTGCGACGGCCGGCAGCGTTTTCAGGTACGCAAAGAGATCGAGCACGTCCTCGCGCCTGGCGTGCTGATAGGACGTATAGGGAAAGGCCGGAAAATAATGCCCTCCATCCGGCGAGACCCCGTGCATCACCGCATTGACGAATTCGGCGTCGTTCCATTTGCCGATGCCATCGGTCGGATCGGACGAGATGTTCGGCGCATAGAACGTTCCGAACGGCGACTTGATCGCGACGCCGCCGCCGAGCCTGAGACGATCGGGCTGGTCGGGGACGGCATGGCATGAGGCGCAGCCGCCGGCGTTGAACATCACCTGGCCATTGGCAAGATCAGGGACGCGGGCAGGCGGGGTGCCGACGGCCGCCCCCACCGGCGCGCTGAGCCACCAATAGACGCCGGCTGTGGCGAGTGCGGCGAGCAGCGCCACGGAGATTGTTCGTCGCAACATGCGGTCCTTTCGTCGTCGCGGCGAAGCTTATGACCGATGTCCTCGCGGCTCCAGCCACGAAGAATTTAGCCCACCGCAGCATGAAACGGGAATAAACTGCAATGCCGGCTGTTGGAAGTTTGGCAGCCCAAACGGGTTCAGCAGGGAGAAAAATCATGAACAAGATCGTCATCGCCATGTCAGTGCTTGGCGCCGTTGCTTTTGCGGGTTCGGCCAGCGCCGAAAAGCTGAAAGCAACGCTCGACGCCAAGTCCGAGGTCCCCGCAACGACCAGCAGCGGCACCGGAACGGCCGATCTGGATTACGACGCCGCCAGCAAGAAGCTGTCCTGGAAGGTCACCTATTCCGGCCTGTCCGGCCCCGCCACCGCCGCCCATTTCCATGGACCTGCCGAGCCCGGCAAGAACGCCGGCGTTGCGATCCCGATCCCAGGCGCTGCCACCAGCCCGGCCGAGGGCTCGGCGACACTGACCGACGCGCAGGCCGCCGATCTGCTGGGCGGCAAGCTCTACGTCAACATCCACACCGCGGCCAATCCGGGCGGCGAGATCCGTGGTCAGGTGACGAAGTAAGCTTCCCACAGACCAACAAAAAGGGCGGCTGCCATCGCAGCCGCCTTTTCCCATTTTCCGTAGCGCTGGCGCAGGCGTCACACCTCAGGTTCGGCCGCGTTCAGCGCCTGCGCGAGGTCGGCGATCAGATCCGACGGGTGTTCGATGCCGATCGACAGCCGGATCGTGGAATCGAGCACGCCGATCTTCCGGCGGATGTCGGCGGGAACGCCGGAATGGGTCATGGTGGCAGGCAGGCTCGCAAGCGACTCCGTTCCACCAAGGCTCACCGCCAGCTTGAGGATTTGCAGCGCGTTGAGGAACTTCATCGCCGCGGCCTTGCCGCCGACGATGTCGAACGAGAACGTGGACCCTGCCCCCGAGCATTGCCGCGCGAACACAAGTCCGTCCGGCGACGCCGCGTCGTGATGACCGAGATAGTGCACCTTGGCCACTTTGGGATGATCGCGCAGATAGTCCGCCACGAGGCGCGCATTCGTATCCGCCTTTTCCATGCGCAGGCTCAGCGTCTCGAGCGAGCGGTTGATCATCCAGCAGGAATGCGGATCGAGCTGGGTGCCGATGGCGCCCCGCAGCGCCTTGATGCCTTTCACCACCGCCTTCGCGCCGAGCGCGGCGCCCGCGATCAGATCTGAATGACCGCCGACGTATTTCGTGAGCGAGTACAGGGAAATATCGGCGCCGTGCTCGATCGGTCGCTGAAACACCGGCCCGAGCAGCGTATTGTCGCAGGCGATGATCGGAACGTGTCCTTGGGTCTTTCCGATGCTCTCAGCGACACGCCGCATCACCGCGATGTCGACCAGCCCGTTGGTCGGGTTGGCCGGGGTCTCGATCAGGATCATCGAAACCCGGCCCTTGCGCATGGCCTCCTCCGCGGCCTGGCTGACCACGGCTTCATCGACGCCATCGGCGAAGCCGACGGCGCCGATCGACAGACGCGCAAGCGTATTCGTCAGCAGCGTTTCCGTGCCGCCGTAGAGCGGCTGCGAGTGCAGAATGACGTCGCCGGGGCGGACGAACGCCAGGATCGTGGTCGCGATGGCCGCCATGCCGGATGAGAACAGCGCACAGCTCTCGGTGCGCTCGTAGATCGCGAGCCTGTCCTCGACGATTTCGCTGTTGGGGTGATTGAAACGCGAATAGACCAGGCCCGCGCCCATCCCTTCCGGCGGCTCACGCCGGCCGGAGACGAAATCGAAGAAGTCCTGCCCGTCCTCGGCCGTCTTGAACACGAAGGTCGAGGTCAGGAACACCGGCGGCTTGACCGCGCCTTCCGACAATTGAGGATCGTAGCCATAGGTCAGCATCAGCGTTTCCGGATGCAGCATATGGTTGCCGATGTGCGTCTTAGACGGGAACGGTTTTACCATGGCTTGTCTCGCTGTTGCTGATTGAGGCGCTCGCCGCGGGTAGGAACTCCTGATGTCGTGACGCAGTCAGGAGCGAGATGCGTCAGCGTCAAAAGCTCACGCCAATGCCGCGGCGGCTGGAGCAAAGATAGCTGCTCCGGTAGCGATCCGTCAGGCCTTGCGGATAGAATTTCCAGCAGCGCTGCGCGCCGATATGAAAAAAGCGGCTGCTTTCGCAACCGCTTTTTCCCGATTCCCAGTAGCCCGGATGGAGCGAAGCGCAATCCGGGCTACGAATCTTTTTCTTCCGTCAACCGTTCTTCACACGAAACGTCTCGTGGCAGCCGCCGCATTCCTTGCCGACCGCGGGGAAATTCGCCTTGAGCGAGTCGAGATCCTTGATCTTGCCCTTGGCCTCGCCGACGACCTTGGCGAAGCTCGCGACCTTCGCATCGAACCCGGCCTTGTCCTCCCAGATCTTCGGCGAGGCGCTGTAGTCGCCCTCGGGCTTCATGCCCTTTGCGCTCGCCGGAAACAGGTGCGGCAGCTTCTTGGCGGTGTCCTCGAACTGCGCCAGCGCGCTGTCCACAGTGGCCTGATCATAGGGCTTCTCGCCCTTGACCATGGCCGCCACTGCGCCGGCGTTCTTGCCGTTGCCCTTCATGAGAGTCTGCACTTCCTTGACGGAGTCCTGTTGTGCCCAAACCGCGCCCATACCGAGCAGGAGCGCACCCCCAACCACCAACACTCGCTTCATTCGCAAAATCCCTTTCCTTGATGCAGGATCGTGCTGACCCCTCAATGGGCCAACACCGCTCGGCAGATTTCATTCCCGTGGAAGATTGTCACAGGCTGTGACGGCGATGGTGCTCGTTGATGGCGATCCACACCCGTTCCGGGGTCGCCGGCATGTCGATGTGGTCGATCTTGTATTCGCGCCAGAGCCCGTCGACGATGGCGTTGACGACCGCCGGGCAGGACCCGATCGCACCGGCCTCGCCCGCGCCCTTCACCCCCAGCGGATTGGTCTTGCAGGGAACGTTGGCCGTCTCGAACACGAAGGCCGGGCCGTCCGCCGCGCGCGGCAGCGCGTAGTCCATGAAGGTCGCGGTGACGAGCTGGCCGTCGCCCGCGCCATAGACCACCTGCTCCATCAGCGCCTGGCCGATGCCCTGCATGGCGCCGCCATGGACCTGGCCGGCCAGCAGCAGTGGATTGAGCGTCATGCCGAAATCGTCAACGATCACGTAGTTGACGATTTTGATGATGCCGGTGGCCGGATCGATCTCGACCTCCGCGACATGGGTGCCGTTGGGATAGGTGCCGTCGGCGCTGGCGAAGGTCGCGCTCGCGTTCAGCTTCGAGGGATCCGCGCCGGGTCGCTTGGCGAGATCGGCGAACGAGATCGAGCGGTCGGTGCCAGCGATGCGCACGATGCCGTCGGTGATCTCGAGGTCGCCGGCGCTGGCTTCCAGCGCCTGGGCCGCGATTTCCTTCAGCTTCTGCCCCAGTTCGCGGGTCGCGCGCTCGACGCTAACACCGCCCGACGGGATCGAAGCCGAGCCGCCGGTGCCGAGGCCCGTGGCGATCATGTCGGTGTCGCCCTGATGGACGTGCACGCGCTCGGGCGCCACGCCGAACTGCTCGGCAACGATCTGCGCATAGGCGGTCTGATGGCCCTGCCCGCTCGACTGGGTGCCGATCAGGACGGTGATATCGCCATTGGGGTCCATCCGCACATTGGCGGTCTCCTCGCCCATGGTGCCGCAGACCTCGACATAGCTCGCAAGTCCGATGCCGCGGACCAGGCCGTTCTTCTTGGCCGCCTTGCCGCGCTTGCCAAACTCCTTCCACTCGGCGATCTCCATCGCGCGCTTCAGATGCGCGGCAAAGTCGCCGGAATCGTAGACCTTACCGGTCGCGGTCTTGTACGGCAGCGCCTTCGGCTGGATGAAATTCTTGCGGCGGATGGCATCCACCGTCATGTCGAGTTTTCGCGCGCAGGCGTCCACGAGACGTTCGATGACGTAAGCAGCCTCGGGCCGCCCGGCGCCGCGATAGGCATCGACCGGCACGCTGTTGGTGAAGATGGTACGCACCCGGCAGTGGAACGCCTGGATGTCGTAGAGGCCCGGCAGCATGCCGGCGCCGCCATGCGGGATATAGGGCCCGAAGGTCGACAAATAGGCACCCATGTCGCCCATCAGGTCGCAATCCATCGCCAGGAACTTGCCGTCCTCGGCCAGCGCCATCTTCGCGGTGGTGACGTTGTCGCGGCCCTGCGCGTCGCCCATGAAATGCTCGGTGCGGTCGGCCGCCCATTTCACCGCCTTCTTCAGCTTTCGCGCGGCGACTGCCAAGAGGGCGTATTCCCGATAGGGAAACAGCTTGGTGCCGAAGCCGCCGCCGACGTCGGGGCAGATCACCCGCATCTTGTCGGTCGGAATGTTGAGCACGTTCTGGCAGAGGATATCGCGCAGGCGATGGCTGCCCTGGCTGCCGACCGTCAGCGTCAGATGGTCGCGCTTGGCGTCGTATTCGCACACCGCCGCGCGCGTCTCCATGAAGTTCGCGACCACGCGCGGATTGACGATCGAGATCTCGGCCACCGCATGCGCTTTGGCAAAGGCAGCTTCGGTCGCTTTCTTGTCACCGATCGAGACGTCGAACAGCACGTTGCCGGGCTTGTCCGGCCAGACCTGCGGCGCGCCCTTCTTCACGGCGTTGACGACGCCGGTCACTGCCGGCAGCGGGCTCCATTTGACCTCGATCGCCTCGATCGCGTCGCGGGCCTGGTCGATGGTCTCGGCGACCACGAAGGCGATGGAATCGCCGACATGGCGCACCTCGTCCTTGGCGAGGATCGGGTAAGGCGGGCCGGTGAAGGGATCTGTCTCGAGATTGAACAGGCAGGGCAGATTGCCGAGATCCCCAACGTCATCGGCGGTCAGGATCAGCGCGACGCCGGGAAGGGTGCGGGCGCGGCTCGCATCGATGGTGTATTTGGCATGCGCATGCGGCGAGCGCAGCATCAGGGCGTGAAGCACGGCCTGCGGCGCATAATCGTCGGTATAGCGGCCCTTGCCGCGGATGAGAGCGTCATCCTCCTTGCGCAACACGCTTTGGCCAACGCCAAACTTGATGGGAGCCGCCATTTTTCTCGTCCCGTTTCTCATGGTTGTTTTGCCGGCATATTGCCGTGGAAAAACTGGCAAGGCAAACGGGTTTAGCCATGCGAAAACCGTCCAGCGCCCTCACCTGTCAGAGCAGGATGGAACGGGAGCGCCGCAACTCGGTCATTTCGCCGTGAGGAACGGTCCGCTTGATGGCATGATAGTTGCCGAACCCGCCCGCAGTGCACGCCTGAGAACAAGCAGCCGTGCTGACGGCTGCTTGCTCGCAAAGCGCATCTCCGCTTCGGATGGCTCATCAGTTACATCCCCCGCGGCTCCATAGATCTCTGGCGTGATCCCTCAGCCTATCGATAGCCCGTTCCGGCGAGATGTAGTCGATCTCGCCGCGCGTCAGGCCGATATCCATCAGCTCCCGGTCACTCAGGTCCCGCAAGGCGATTTGTGGGCCCTGCCGCCGGCGCCAGTCCTGGAGCGCACGCCAGTATCGCGCGAGCAAGCCTGGGATGCTCCACGTCGAGGCAAGCTCGAGGGGGAGCCTCTCCGTCTCGGATGTCATGATTGTCTGTTGGGGTGGCATGGGACGCTCCTGCTGTTGTGCCGGCAGGGAAGCGTGGCCAAACAAAAGGCCCCGTCCGATGCCGGCGGGGCCTGGTGGAAAGATGTCGTCGTCGAATTCCTAGCGCGCGACTCCTTCCACGGCCCAGCCGAAGCGGGTCATGTGAATGCAGTTGAGTTTGCGCACTGATCTGATCATGCGCTGCGATTACCATAGCAATCGCGCAAAATCAAGAGATGTGTGGAGGTCGGTTGCACCCTGGAAGCGAGCCCCTTATTCTGGCGCTTTCTTACCCCTACACACGCCTCAGGACTTCGTCTGCTTCGCTTCCACGTATCGTGCGAAGTTGTCGAGGATTGCCTGCCAACCGCCTTGCTGCTGCTCGACCGAGTGCGTCGATTCGCCATCGAAGACCACGCGAACCAGAATGCCCTTCGGGCCGGGCACAAACTCGACTTCGGCATTTCGCTCGCCGAACGCGTATTCGATACGCTTGTGCTCGACGATTTTCGTGTAGGTACCGGCGAAGTCAAAGCCCATGCTGCCGTCCTTGGCCTCCATGCGCGATGAGAAGACACCGCCTTCTCGCAGGTCGACGGTCGCCTTGGTCGTATGCCAGTCGTCGGACGCGGCGTTCCACTTCATGATGTCGGCAGGCGTCGTATAAGCGCGCCAGACCTGATCGATAGGGGCTGCTACGTTGGTTTCGACGGTGATCCTCATAAACAGTGCTCCTGGTTCGAATTTTGCCGGCTCGAGGTGACGGCATCACGTCACGTGTGCAGGGTCCATCCGCCGCACTTCCGAGATGTGTCCATCCAAGGACGATCGAGACTGGCCCGTGCCGACAAGCTCGAGCCGTCAATGCGTTGAAAATATGAAAAAGTTAACCCCGCACCAGTGAGACCAGCCAGCGGCGCCCGAACAGCGCAAGGATGGCGAGCGCATAGACGACCGTACCTCCGACGGCCAGCAGAAGCAGCGTCAGTTCGTCCCGGAAGTGCATCGAGCCCAACGAAGGACTGCTGAAGCGCGCGATGAGCCAGAAGGCGGCGGCCAGGATGAGCCCGGTCAGCAGGAATTTGGCGAGCGACAACAGCCAGGCGCGGTCCGGCACGAGAAAGCCTCGCCGCACCGCGAAGAACAGCACCAGTAGCAGGTTGGTCCAGACGCCGACGGCAGTGGCCAGCGCAAGCCCGATCTGGGCCAGCGATCCCATCAAGGCAATTTTCAAGGCGACGTTGACCGCGATGCCGGTCAGCGACGCCCGCACCGGCGTCGCCGTGTCCTTGCGCGCGTAGAAGGTCGCGACCGCGCTGCGGATCAGTACGAAGGGGATCAGGCCGATGGCATAGGCCGCGAGCGTGGCGCCGGCAGCGGCGGCATCGGCTTTCGAGAACGCACCACGGGCGAACAGCGCGCGCATGATCGCGTCGGGCACGGTGAGGAAGGCGGCGACGAACGGCACCGAGAACAGCAGCGTGAAATCGAACGCGCGGCGCTGCGCCTTCATCGCACCGTCTTGGTCGTTGGCCGTGATCCGCCGCGACATCTCCGGCAGCAGCACCGTGCCGATGGCAATGCCGATCACGCCGATCGGGAGCTGGTTGAGACGGTCGGCGTAATACAGCGCCGACAGCGCGCCCGCCGGCAGGAAAGTCGCGATGATGGTGTCGGCAAACAGCGCGAGCTGCGTGCCCATCGAGCCCAGCGTCGCCGGCCCGAGTGCTTTAAAGAATGCGCGGACGTCTTCGTCGAGCTTGAGCGGCGCAAAGCGCGGCAGGCCGCCATGGCGGGCGAGATCGCCGGCGAGCAGGAAATACTGCAAAAAACCCGAGATCAGGACACCCCAGGCGGCAGCGTGGCCCGCGCCGGGAAACCATGCGGCGAGCGCCAGCGTCATCATCATCGAGATGTTGAGGAAGATCGACGCGGCTGCGGCGCTCGCAAAGCGCTGCATCACGTTGAGCATGCCGCCATAGAGCGTCACCAGCGTGATCAGCAGTAGATAGGGAAAGGTGATCCGGGTCAGCTCGATCGCGAGCTTGCGCTGCTCGGCGTCCTCGGAAAAGCCGGGCGCCAAAATGCTCATGGCCTGCGGCATGAACACCCAGGCGACGATCAGCAGCACCACCTGCGAGGCCAGCAGCAGCGTGAAGATGCGGTCGGCGAACAATCTTGCCGCCCCCTCCCCGCGCTCACCGTGCACGTGCGCATAGGCCGGCACCCAGGCGGCGTTGAAGGCGCCCTCGGCGAAGATCGCACGGAAATGGTTGGGCAGCCGCAGCGCCACGAAAAAGGCGTCGGCCACGGGGCCGGCGCCGAGAATCGCCGCAAGCATGATGTCGCGGGCAAATCCCGTCAGCCGCGAGAGCAGCGTGTAGCCACCAACCGTGAAGATACGTCCGAGCATCGTTCCCTTCTAAAGGAAGAGCTCGCGCAGCAAAACGGGGAAATCAGGCTGAAAGCGCGCCGCGCACGGCCGCGATGATTCGCTCCTGATCGGCTTCGGTCAAATAGGCATGCATCGGCAGGCTGATGACGTCCTGCGACAGGCTCTCGCAGCCCGGCAGGCCGCCCTCGGCGACCGGGTACTGCTTGTAGGCCGTCTGCTGATGCATCGACTTGCCGTAGTAGATCGCCGTCGGCACGCCCTGGGCCTTCAGCGCGGCGGCAAAGCCGTCGCGGTCGGTACCCTCAGGGAGGCGGATCGTGTACTGCGCCCAGACCGACGTATTGCCGCGCGCCACGCGCGGCACCGTGACCACATTGCTGAGACCGCGTGCGTAGCGCTCCGCGACCTTGTTGCGGGCGGCGATCTCGTCGTCGAAGATCTTCAGCTTCTCGATCAGGATCGCGGCCTGCATGGTGTCGAGCCTGCCGGTCAGGCCGAGGCGGACGTTGTCGTATTTGTCGACGCCCTGCCCGTGCACGCGGATGCTGCGCAGCGTCGCCGCGAGCTCATCGTCATCGGTGAAGATCGCGCCGCCGTCACCGAAGCAGCCGAGCGGCTTCGCGGGAAAGAAGCTGGTCGCAGTGGCGAGCCCAAAGGTGCCGAGCTTGCGGCCCTTGTAGCTCGCGCCAAAACCCTGCGCAGCGTCATCGAGCACGAACAGGCCTTCGGCCTTGGCGATCTCCGCGATGGCGTCGTGATCGGCCGGCTGGCCGAACAAATCGACCGGAATCACCGCGACCGGCTTGAGGCCGGCCTTGCGGGCGGTCGCGATGCCGCGCTTGAGCGATTCCGGGCTCATGTTGAAGGTGGTCTCGTCGACGTCGACATAAACCGGCGTCGCGCCGGTCCGGGCCACGGGCGAAGCCGTCGCGATGAAGGTGAAGGACGGACACAGCACGGCGTCGCCCGGCCCGACATTCTTCGCCATCATCACCATCAGGATCGCATCGGTGCCGCTGGCGCAGCCGATGACGTGCTTGGCGCCGCAATAGGCCGCAAGCTGCTTCTCGAGCTCGGCGACTTCAGGGCCGTTGACGAACTGACAATGATCGAGAACGCGCTTCACGGCGGCATCGAGCGAGTCGCCGAGCCGGCGGCGCTGCGAGGCGACGTCGATGAAGGGAATGGGTTCGGAACGCAGATGCTGGTTCATGGCGCCTTGCGGGTTTTGATCGGTCAACATGGAATGGGATCAGCCGGCGACGCGGCGCGGGCCCTTGAGGGCGGACGACTTGGCGGCGGGCCGCGACGGCGTTTCCAGGCACTGCGTCGCGATCTCAAGGCTGGCGACGCCTTCGTCACCGGTGACCGCCGGCGTCTCGCCGTTGCGCACGGCCTTGAGGAACGCGATCAGTTCGGCGCGGAGCGGCTCGTCATGGCCGACCGGAAGATGCCGCATCGAATAGCTGCCGTCAGGCTTGAAGCCGAAACATTCGGTGACCTGGCGCGTCAGGAGATCGCCCATCACGTATTTGCCGCGGGTCGCGACCGTGACGCTGCGCGCCTTGAACGGCGTCAGCCAGTTGGTGTTGATGTGCGCGAGCACGCCGTTGGCGGTGCGGAACTGCAAGAGCGCGATGTCCTCGCGCTCGGCGACCGCACTCGACAATTGCGGCTGCACCTCGACGATGTCGGACTCGGTGAACCAGCGGATGAGATCGATGTCGTGCACGGCAAGATCGATGACGACGCCGACATTGGACATGCGCGGCGGGAATGGGCCGACGCGCGTGATCGCGATCGACAGAATATCCTCGCCCGCGATCGCCTGCTTGACGGCGGCAACGGCTGGATTGAAGCGCTCGACATGGCCGACCATCAGCGTCACGCCGGCCTTTTGCGCAGCCGTGACGATCTCGCGGCCTTCCGCGACCGTGGACGCAATCGGCTTCTCGACCATCACGTGGATGTTCTTGGCGATGCAGGCGAGCGAGACCTCGTGATGCAGATGAGTCGGCGCCGCAATGGTGACGGCATCGACGCCTTCGGCCAAGAGCTGGTCGAGCGTCTCAAAGCTCGCGCAATTGGCAAGCTCCATCGCCCGCGTGCGATGTGCCGGCGAAGGATCGACGACGCCGACGAGGCTGACGCCGGGAAGACCCGCGAGCACGCGCGCGTGGTTGCTGCCCATCACGCCGGCGCCAATGACGCCGACGCGCAAGCCGGCTTTTGCCGGTGCAGATCCTGTGGAACTCATTTGAGCAAACCCCGATTCAACGCAAATCCCCGGGGCGCTTCTAGCACGGACGCCACATTTGTGGCGAATGCGGAGCTAGCGGTCCGGACACGATTTGATTCAAAAAGTTACACGTTCCCCGGGCCTTAAGCCTCTGGAAGAGACCACTCTTTTGGCCCGGGGCGCGTGATTCGGAGTGTGCTGGTTACGACCTTTGATAGTCGTCTTCAATCCGGATGATGTCGTCTTCCCCGAGATAGCTTCCCGTCTGGACCTCGATCAGCTCCAGCATGATTTTACCGGGATTCTCCATCCGGTGTACCGCGCCCATCGGGATGTAGATGGACTCGTTCTCGTGCACGCTTTTGACGGTCTCGTTGACGGTGACGCGGGCTGTGCCGCGGACCACGATCCAGTGCTCGGCGCGATGATGGTGCTTCTGCAGCGACAGACGCCCGCCCGGCTTCACCACGATGCGCTTGACCTGGTGGCGCTCGCCATTGTCGACCGACTGGTAGCTGCCCCAGGGCCGATGTACCTTGAGGTGCTCCTCGGTGACCTTCGGCGCGACCGCCTTGAGTTTCGTGACCAGCCGCTTCAGCCCGTTGGCATCCTTCTGACGCGAGACCAGCACTGCGTCCGCGGTCGCCACCACGATGAGATCGTCGACACCTTCGAGCGCGACCAGCGCAGAGTCGGTGGTGACGTTGCAATTGCGGCTATCCTCGAACACGGCGGCGCCATGCGAAGCATTGCCTTGCGCGTCCTTGTCCGACAATTCCCACACTGCGTGCCAGGAGCCGACGTCGGACCAGCCGCACGACACCGGCACCACCGCGGCGCGCGCGGTCTTCTCCATCACCGCATAGTCGATCGAGATCGCCTTGGCCGCGCCGAACGCCTCGGGCTCCAGCGTCACGAAGCCGAGATCGCGACCGGCATTGGTCACGGCATTGGAGATGGTCTCCACGCTCGCCGCATCGACCTTGCGGTATTCGTCGAGCAGGACGCTGGCCGGGAACATGAAGTTGCCGCTGTTCCAGAGATAGCCGGAATTGACATAGTCGGCTGCCTTCACCGCATCCGGCTTCTCGACGAAGCGCGCGACCGCGTGCACCTCGCCGGAAATGACCTCGCCCGGGCTGATATAGCCGTATTCGGTCGCCGGCCGCTCCGGCTTGACGCCGAACGTGACGATGCGCCCGGCGCTCGCGGCGGTGAGGCCCTGGCGGCACGCCGCGACGAACGCGGCATTGTCCTGCACCACGTGGTCGGCGGCGAGCGCGAGCACGATCGCCTCACTGGCGCGGTTCTGCGCGAACACCGCGCCCGCGGCGATCGCCGGGCCGGAATCGCGCCGCATCGGCTCCAGGATCACGTCGGCCTCGATGCCGATTTCCGCGAGCTGCTCCAGCACCATGAAGCGGTAGGAGGCATTGGTGATGACGATCGGGCGATCGAACAGCGAGGCTTCCGAGACGCGCAACAGCGTGTCCTGGAAGGTCGAGCGCGTGCCGAACAGCGGCAGGAACTGCTTGGGGCGCACCTCGCGCGAAGCCGGCCACAGCCGCGTTCCGGCACCGCCGCACATGATCAGGGGGATAATGCGTTTGTCCATCGTCATTTCAAACCTTGAGGTCGTTCCGATACCAGGTGACAAAATTACGAATTCCGTGCGCGATCGGCGTTGACGGTGCAAAGCCGGTATCCCGCATCAGATCCTCGACATCCGCGAACGTTTCCAAAAGGTCTCTCGGCAGCAATTCTTTGATCGCCGTCCGACCCAGCTCCGGCTCCAGAACTCCGACGACGTGCATCAGCTCTTCCGGGTTGTGGTTGCCGACATTGTAGACCTTAGACGGCGCATTTGCGGCAGCCGGACGATCTGCGGTGATCCCTCATCCTGTTCCCAAGGACCGCTTCGCCCGATCCGTCGCTCGATCTTCCGCCCGCGGCGCCTCTTTAGCCTCCGCATCGACGGGGCCGCAATAGCCCCGCCGCCCTGCATGCGGGCTCCTGATCACCGCTATTGCAAGATCGGCGCCAAAACCATACCAAAGCGGCCGAATTCGGCGCCTTGCGTCGGGTTGCTTCAAAACCCTTGTTCATGCGGGCGAAATGCGCCGAATCCTGCTGTCGACGGCCAAGATCCTGATTTCCGGAGCGCTGCTATACATGGCGCTACGCAAGGTCGATCTGTCCGAACTGTTTTCGCGCTTCACCGTGACCAGCCTGTTCTGGATCGGCTTGGCGATCGCCGTCACGTTCCTGCAAATCTTCGTCGGCGTGTTGCGTTGGCGCGAGATCAGCGCCGCATGCGGCGCCCCGCTCGAGCTCGGCCGGGCCATGCGCTACAACGTAATCGGATCGTTCTTCAATCAGACCCTGCCCTCGGCGATCGGCGGCGATGCGGTCCGGCTGTGGCTCGTCGCGCGCGCCGGCGCCGGCTGGCGCGCTGCGACCTACTCGATCTTCGTCGACCGCGCGATCGGTTTGATCGCGCTCGCGATCATGATCGTCGCGAGCCTGCCCTGGAGCTACGGCCTCATCGCCGATCCGCACGGGCGCTCGGCGCTGCTGCTCGTCGACCTCGCGGCGCTCGCGGGTGGCCTCGGCTTCCTGGTCTTCGGCGCGCTGAAATGGCACTGGCTGAAAACCTGGTGGGCCACGCACCACATCCACGCCTGTGCCGTGATCGCCAACCGCGTGATCTTCAGCCGCTCGCGCGGACCGGCCGTCGTGATCCTGTCGCTCGCCGTGCATGTGCTGGCCGTCGTGGTCGCCTGGTGCGTCGTGCAGTCGATCGCCGCGCCGGTCGGATTCAGCGACGTCTTTATGCTGGTGCCACCGGTGATGCTGATCACGATGATGCCGATCTCGATCGCCGGCTGGGGCGTGCGGGAAGCCACCATGGGCCTCGCGTTCGGCTTCGCGGGCCTGGCCGCGAACGAGGGCGTCAACGTCTCGCTGCTGTTCGGCGCCGTGTACTTCATCGTCGGCGCGATCGGCGGTCTGGTCTGGATTCTCAGCGCCGAGAAAGCCGCGCAGGGATCGGCGCCGCTCGGGGTGCCGCAGTGAACGCGGCCATCGATGCGCTCGGCGCCGTCCCCTCGCTGCTTGCCGTTGCGATTGCCGCGCTGGTGTCGGGCGTCATCACCTGGACCAGCCGCCCCCTGCTCCAGCGTTACGCATTGGCGCGGCCCAACGCGCGGTCCTCTCATCGCATCCCGACCCCGCAGGGTGCGGGCATCGCCGTGATATCAGCGACGCTGCTGGTCGCATCAGCCTGGGCAGTCTGGGCGAACGTCGCGATTCCGCCGGCGCTGATCGCTGCGACGGTCTTGATCGCCGTGGTCGGATTTGCCGACGACATCAAGTCGCTGCCGGTGCTGGTACGGCTCGTGCTGCAGGCCGCAGCCGTCGGCGCCGTCGTGTTCACCACGCCCGAGACCGCGCGCATCGTGCCGGCGCTGCCGCTCGCGCTGGAGCGCGGACTGATCCTGCTGGCGGGCGTGTGGTTCGTGAACCTCGTCAACTTCATGGACGGGCTCGACCTGATGACGGTGGCGGAAGTGGTGCCCGTCACCGCGGCGCTGCTGCTGCTGGGACTGCTCGGCGATCTGTCGTGGCCGGCCGCGCTGATCGCCGCGGCGCTGTGCGGCGCCATGCTCGGCTTTGCGCCGTTCAACAAGCCGGTCGCAAAAGTCTTCCTGGGCGATGTTGGCAGCCTGCCGATCGGCCTTTTGCTCGGCTGGTGCCTGCTCGAGCTCGCTTGGCGCGGGCAGCCCGCCGCGGCGCTGTTGCTGCCGGCCTATTACCTCGTGGATTCCACCATCACGCTGTTCCGGCGCATCACCAGGCGCGAGCAATTCTGGTCGGCGCATCGCTCGCATTTCTACCAGCGCGCCACCGACCACGGCTTCACGGTCTCCCGCGTGATCGGCGAGGTGTTCGCGCTCAATCTCGTGCTCGCGGGGCTTGCCATCGCCACCGCTCGCGCCGGCTCGCTGACGATCACGCTGACCGCGCTGCTGGCGGGCGCAATCGCGATCGGCATCGTGCTGCGGCGGTTCTCCCGCCGTCAGGCGTCCTGAGCCACCAGCGCCAGCCGCAGCCCCTCGTCGAGAGACACCTGGGGCTGCCACCCGGTCGCAATCGCCTTGGCGAGGTTGAGCTCGAGCGAGCCGATCAGGCTGTCATGCGTATCCTGCCGGCCCATCACTCTCAGCAGCGTCCCGAGCAGGTCCGGCGGCATGCCAAACAGCCGCGAGTTCTTGCCGGCAGCCTTGGCCAGACGCGCGATGAACTCGGGCGTCGAGACCTGCTCGATATCGGCCACCAGGAAGATCTCGAAATTGCTCGCGGGGTCTGGCTGAGAGAGCCGGCGCAGGATGAACGACGACAGGTTCTGCACGGCAAGGAAGGCGCGGTGATTGCGGATCGTGGCAAAGGGCAGCGGCAGCCCGAGGCTCACGGCACGCGTCAGCAGCGCGAAATTGCCCTTGGCGCCCGCACCATAGACCAGCGGCGGCCTGATCACCGAGACCTTCATGGCGCTGTCGCGCGCCAGCGTCTTCAAGCCCGCTTCGGCCGCGGCCTTGGACATGCCGTAGAGACCGCGCGGCGTCAGGACATCGTCCTCGCTGAACGGCGCGCGGCCCTCATTGCTGCGACCGTGCACGAGAACCGTGCTGATGAAGATGAACTGGCGCACGCCGGCCGTCGCCGCGCTGCGCGCCAGCTGCAGCGTGCCG
This sequence comes from Bradyrhizobium sp. BWC-3-1, assembly GCF_032917965.1. Lineage (NCBI taxonomy): Bacteria > Pseudomonadati > Pseudomonadota > Alphaproteobacteria > Hyphomicrobiales > Nitrobacteraceae > Bradyrhizobium > Bradyrhizobium sp. BWC-3-1. The sequence continues at coordinate 3,122,210 of NZ_CP136625.1, read as the reverse complement.
GCGATGTTGACGTTGCGGTAGAGCTGGACCGCATGCTCTTCGTGCTTGTGATGCACCCGCGCGGCGAGATGAACGACGGCATCGACGCCTTCAAGCGCCGCCTGCCAGTCGGTTTCGGGCCCGATCGTTTCGATCACGACCTCGTCGTCCCTGCCTTCCGATCTGCGCACCGCGCGGCGGACCGACCACCCCTCGCGCGCCAGTGCGGGCACGACATGACGGCCGACGAAACCGTTCGCACCCGTCACCAAAACGACTGGCTTGCGCTCGTTCATCGTTGCTCCGCCAGTTCGGGGTTGCGCAACAATTCGTCGACCAGGGTAGCATAGGCGTTCATCGCGGTGACGCGATCGAACTTCGCCGCCGCCGTCACCGCGCGCTCCGCCATGGCGACTGCGTCGGAGCGAGACGCCGCGCGGATCGCCTCGGCCAGTTGATCGGCACGACCGGGCGTCACGACCCAGCCCAGCCCGTTCTCCACCACGGTCAACGCAGCCTCGGCCTCCGGCTCCGAGACCAGCACCACGGGACGGCCGACCGCCAGCAGATTGTAGAACCGGCTCGGCACCGACACCCCCGCAACGTCCTTTCGGTACGGAATGATCCAGAGATTGGCCGCCGCCAGGAATGCCTCGAGCTCGGCATCCTCGACCCGCCCCACGAAGGAGACATTGGGCAAGCTCGCCTCAGTCTGCAACTGCTTCAACCGCTCGAAGCCGATGCCCCAGCCGGAGAGCAGGAAGTGGATGTCAGGCTCGGCCCTCAAAAGACGCGCCGCCTCGAACACGATCTCCGGATCATGGGTGAAGCCGAGATTGCCCGACAGGCCGACAACGAAACCCGCCGAGAGCGCTTTGCGGAACGGATTATCCGCCGTCACCGGCCGGGGTGCGGCCACGAGCGTCGCCCAGTTCGGGATGAAGCGGATCTTGTTCCGCGTCATGCCGGAATAGCTCAGTAGCGGCCGTTCCGCATCGCGGCCGATGGTGATGACGGCATTGAGCGCGCGGAACATCAGGCCGTTGGCGGCGCGCATCGTCATGGTGATGATCGAACCGGGCTTCAGCAGGCCCGCCATCACCAGCACGTCCGGGAAGAGGTCGTGCATGATCAGCGCCGAACGCGCACCCTTCAGCCTCGCCGCCGCCGCGACGGCGAAAGGCAGCATGAACGGTGCGGTGACGGTGAGCACGACGTCGCCTCGCCTCAGCTCCCGTGTCAACGCCAGGAACGTGCGCACCGCGAACAGCAGCTCGGAGGCGCCGCGCCGCACCAGCGCCGCCTTGCCCGCCATCCGGTTCTTGACGGCGACGACCCGCGGCTTGCCCGGGCCGGTCTGCGAGGCCGGCAACGCGCCCGGTGAGCCCGACAGCACCACGACGTCGTGATCCCCGGCGATGCGGCAGGCGATCTCGGCCATGATCGCCGCGGTCGTGCTCGGATCAGGCGGGTAATGCTGGCTCGCCACGACGATCTTGCCTCGAGGCTGCATGATCAGGCCGCGGTCGACCCGAATTCCGGAATCGCGTCCTTCAGGATGGTCCTGATGGTGGCCCGATCGTCGCGCGCGATCGCCTGCTCCAGCGCCGCAATCCATTTGCGCAGCGTCTGCATCGGCGGCTCGTTCGGCTGCGCCGCCATGATTCCGGCGACCCCGATCTCGCGGGTCGGCTCCTCGGAGGCGAACAGGATTTCGTGCAGGCGTTCGCCGGGCCGCATGCCCGTGAACACGATTTCGATGTCGTAGCCGGGTTGCAGGCCCGACAGACGGATCATGCGCTCGGCGAGATCGACGATCTTCACCGGCTGGCCCATGTTGAGCACGTAGACCGACACGTCCGAACGCCGCGTTCCGAGCGCATGCGTTGCCGCCGTGATGACGAGATCGCAGGCCTCGCGGATGGTCATGAAGTAGCGGACCATGTCGGGATGCGTGACCGTCACGGGACCGCCGGCATCGATCTGGGCCTTGAACTTCGGCACCACCGAGCCGTTCGACGCCAGCACGTTGCCGAACCGGACCGAGATCAGCCGCATCGACCGCCTGGCGCCGCCGTGACCTGCCGCAAGATCATGGTCGAGCGCCTGGCAATACATCTCGGCGAAGCGCTTGGTGAGGCCGAGCATCGACACCGGCTCGATCGCCTTGTCGGTCGAGATCATCACCATGGCTTCGGCGCCGGCGCTGTGCGCGGCATCGGCAACGTTGATCGAGCCGAAGATGTTGGTCTTGACGCCCTCGCTCCAGTCGCGCTCGAGGATCGGCACGTGCTTGAGCGCGGCGGCATGAAACACGATGTCCGGCTTGAACTCGGCCATCAGGCGCATGATGCGCTCGCGGTCGCGGATGTCGGCGATCCGCCCCTCGATCAAAGCAGCGGTGCCGAGGGCCGCGAGCGTTTCTGTGATCGCGTAGAGGGCCGGCTCGGAATTTTCCACGATCAGAAGGCGCGCGGCGCCGAACGCGACGACACGCTCGCAGATCTCGGAACCGATCGAGCCACCTCCGCCGGTGACGATCACCGCCTTGCCCTCGATCAGGGCCTCGAGCCGCGCATAGTCGATCTTTTCGCTCGGCCGCAGCAGCAGGTCCTCGACGGCGACGGCCGTGAGCCGTGGCGTATCGCCGCTCTCGAGCGAGGGCATGCGGCTCACGATCACGCCGAGCTTGCGCGCCCGCATCAGGATCGATTCGGGATGGGCCTCCGGCTCGAATGCCGTCGGCGTCATCACGACGCGCGCGATCGGCTTGCCGCGCTTGGTGAAGTCGGCGATGACATCCTCGATGTCGTCGACGCCGCCCAGAACCGGGACGTTGCGGATGAACTGGCCGCGATCGGCACTCGACGGCGAGAGCACGCCGACCGGCCAGATGCGCTTGATCGCCCCGCTCTCGATTCCGCGCAACAGCACCTCGGCATCCGCGGCGCGGCCGATCAGCAGCGTCGGCGCGGCATCACCGGTGCGGGCGTGACGCCGAACCCGCGTATAGCGGAAATAGCGGTAGGCCATGCGCAACGCGCTGAGGAAGGAGATCTCGAGGAACCAGTAGAGGACGATGGTCACTTTGCCGAGGAAGAAGGCGCCGCGGACGTTGGGGGCGACGAAGATGTAGTCGAGCGCCAGGAGCGCAACCGTGAGCACGGTCGCGACGCGGATGATGTTCAGCGCGTCGGGCAGCGAGATGAAGCGCCATTTGGTCGTGGTCAGGTTGAAGACGAAGCACACGACCACGCTGAAGGCGAGGAAATAGGGCAGGATCTGAAACAGCAGCGGCAGGCGGTCGAAGAAGCCGTCGCCGCCCTCGAAGCGCAGATAGAAGGCGGCGAACAGCGCCGCTGTGGTCGCCAGCAGGTCGTGGAGCGCGATCATGGCATTGCGCAAGGTGAGATGCGAAAGACGCGTCATCCGCTGACCGATGAAAATCCGTTGAGGTGCAACCTGACCGCGCTGATAACCCATCTCGGCCGGACATGCCAGTCAAGGCTTGCCAGTCAAGGTTTGCCAGTCAAGGTTTGCCGGTCAAGGCTTGCCATCCGGCCGGCCACTCAGGAACCGGCTTCCGCCGCCTTCGTCTCGGCCTGCTGGGCCCGGATCACCATCCCGCCGGCAACGCCGACACCGATGACGTACATCCAGCCCTCGTGGAAGTCGAACAGATGGGAGTTGAACAGCGAGGTGAAGACGTTCTGGACCACGACCAGGAGGCCGACCCAGTTTGCGAGCCCGTCGCCGCGAAACAACAGCAGATGCAGGATCCAGATGGCGTAGAGAGCGGCGACCCCGATGATGCCCCATTGCACGGCCACGTTCAGCGTCTGGTTATGCGGGTTGCCGATCACCTCGGCGGACGCCTGATACTGAGCATCCCCCGGCGTCGCGGCACGTTCGAACAATCCGCGCGTCGAGCCCGTGCCGTGCCCCTTGACCGGCGCCTCCGCGAAGAAGCCGAGGGATTTTCGCCAGAATTCGAGCCGCAAGCCGGCCGAGGTCGGCGCGCCTTTTTCGACATAGCGCGTGTAATCGCTGGCAAAGCTGTCGGCGGTCTTGCGCAATTGCGGCGAGGCCTGCCAGGCGAGAACCGCGCCCGCGAGCAGGGCGGCGGAGATGATCGCGATGCTGCGCCATCTCAGATGAAGCAACGCAAACACACCGAACAGGATCGGAATGGTGAGGAGCGCGGTGCGTGATACCACCACGAACACCATGTTGACGAAGAAGGCGAGCGCAAGCGCCGTGAGCAGCGCGGCGATCCAGTAGCGCCTCTCGCGCAGCAACTGCACGATCGGATAGGCAAGCGCGACCGCGCAGAGCGTGAACTCCTGGCTCTGGTCGATGTAGTTCTTGACGAAGATGCCGCGCTCGACGCGGTCGGATTTGAGCGCGAGGTCTGGGTAGAAGGCGACGAGCCAGGACATCACCGACAACAGCGCGCAGGACATTAGGAAGGCGACAAACACCCAATGTCCGCGCGGCGAGCGCGCAAAATGATAGAACAGGATCGGCAGCACCAGCAGCTTGACGGTCGGATTGACCGCGTAGAAGCGCGCCCCCCAGGCCGCGTCCGACCACAGCGTCCCGACCAGCGCGAGCAGGACCAGCGCAACCGGCGCCGCACAGATCGGACGCTTGAGCGATTGCAGGAACTCACGGACGTCGAGGAACGGCACCATGCAGAGCAGCATCAGGACATTGAATATCGCCGCAAGCGACGTCGACCATGGTAGCGAGGCCGCAGTCAGGATCGCAAACAGATCGACCGTCTCGGACCAGGCCGCCGGACTGCGCAGACGCCGCCACAGCACCTGGCCGGTCGTCGCCCCGGCGAGCGTCGTCACTTGCCCTCTCCCCGCGCGCGATGAACCAGCGCCGTCGTGCTGAAGCCCTGGAGAATGTCGACCAGCACCACGGTCCCGCCCGCGGCCTCGACGACCTCATGGCCGACCACCTGCTCGCGCGTGTAATCGCCCCCTTTGATCAGCGCGCTAGGCTTGATGCGGGTGATCAGGTCGATCGGCGTATCCTCATCGAAAATAACGACGAGATCGACGGCTTCGAGCGCCGCCAGCACTTCCGCACGCGCTCGCTCGTCCTGAACGGGGCGGTCGGCGCCCTTCAGCCGCCGTACCGAGGCGTCGCTGTTCAGCCCCACGATCAGGCGGTCGCAGGCGGAGCGCGCCGCTGTCAGCACCTTGACGTGGCCGGGATGCAGGATGTCGAAGCAGCCATTGGTGAAGCCGACGCGCTGGCCTTGCTTCTTCCATTCCGCGAGTTGCGCGTCGAGCGCGCCGGGCTCGAGCACGATCTTCTCCTCGGCCGCGAGATAGGCATGCGGCAATATTTTTCGTTTCAGCTCGGCCGCACTCACGCTGGCGGTGCCCTGCTTGCCGACCGCGACGGCGGCCGCGGCACTGGCCATGCGAAGCGCCGTGTCCCAGTCCGCGCCGATGGCGAGCGAGACCGCGAGCGCCGCGGCAACGGTGTCGCCGGCGCCGGAGACGTCGCGCACCTTGACCGGAAACGCCGGAACGTGAACGGCCTCGCCGTTGCGCGGCACCAGCGTCATGCCGTGCTCGCCTTGGGTGACCAGGATCGCTTCGCAATCGGCGAGCCGCATCACGTCCTCGCTGGCATCGACGATGCTCTGCGGCGTGTCGGCGCGGCTTCGGGTCGCTTCCGAAAATTCCTTGCGATTGGGCGTGAGCAGCGTCGCGCCGCGATAGATCGCCCAGTTTACGCTTTTGGGATCGACGATCACGGGCTTAGCGAGTTTTCGCGCGGCGTCGATGGTGTGGCGGAGGACGCGGGCGGTCAGCACGCCCTTGGCGTAGTCGGACAGCAGCACGATGTCGGCGCGCGCGATCTGCGGCAGGATTGCTTCGATCAGCTTGGTCTCGATCGTATCGGAAGCAGGCTGTGCCTGCTCCCAATCCGCACGCAGCATATGCGTGGAAAAATGCTCGGAGACGAAACGCACTTTTCGCGTGGTCGGACGCGAGGGATCGCACACCAGCACGCTTTCGATGGCGCCCTGCTCCGCAAGCGTCGAGGCGAGCTGCCTGCCCGCCTCGTCCTCGCCGACGAGGCCGACGAAGATGCAGCGCGCGCCGAGCGCGGCGACGTTGCGCGCGACATTGCCGGCGCCGCCGATATGGATCTCGCTGCGCTGGGCCGCGATGACAGGCGCCGGCGCCTCCGGTGATATCCGCGACACCTCGCCATAGACGAACTCGTCCAGCATGATGTCGCCGATGCACAGCACCGTGCAGCCTGAGATGGCTTGCGCGAGGGCATCGAAATCGAGAATGGGCGTCGGCATGGTGATGGACCTCAGCGGAAGCGGTCGGGCCGGTCGAGATAATCCCCGACATAGGCCTTCACCGCGTCCTCGAGCGTCGTGAAACCGCCATTGTAGCCGGCGCGGTGGAGGCGATCGACCTCACTCTGGGTGAAGTACTGGTAGCTGCCGCGGATCTGCTCGGGCATGTCGACGTATTCGATGTTGGGGCCGGCGCCGAGCGCAGCATAAGCCGCCAACATCAGGTCCCTGAAGCTGCGTGCCTTGCCGGTGCCGACATTGAACAGCCCGGACACCGAGGGCGTTGCCAGCAGCCACATGATCACGCGCACGACGTCGTCGACATAGATGAAATCGCGGCGCTGATCGCCGTCGGCGATGCCCTCGCGATGCGACTTGAACAATTGCACGACGCGGCCCGCTTTGACGTCGTCGAAGCGGCGCGCCAGAACGCTCATCATCGAGCCCTTGTGGTATTCGTTGGGGCCGAACACGTTGAAGAACTTCAGTCCGGCCCATTGCGGCGGCAGCTTCTCGCCGTTCGCAGCGCGCTCGGCGACGGCAAGATCGAACAGGTGCTTGCTCCAGCCGTAGAGGTTCATCGGGCGCAGTTTCTTCAACGCAGCGACCGAGGCATCGTCGTCAAATCCTGCCTCGCCGTCGCCGTAGGTCGCCGCCGAGGAGGCGTAGATCAACGGCACCGCATTCGCCGTGCACCAGTCCAGGAGGCGCATAGACAGGCGGAAATTGGTCTCGAACACCAGGTCGCCGTCGGTGGCGGTGGTCGCGGAAATCGCCCCGAGATGGATCACGGCATCGAGCTTGCGGCCCTGCAGCCAGTCCGGCAGCTCAGCTGGCGGCACGATATCCAAAAGCTGCCGCTTGGCGAGGTTGCGCCATTTGCCCTCGTTGCCAAGGAAATCGCAGACGACCACGTCGCTGCGGCCGGCCTCGTTCAGCGCGGCGACGACATTCGATCCGATAAAACCGGCCCCGCCGGTCACCAGCAACATTCCAACTTCCCTGCCAGATTCCGCCTGCCCGAAGTTTTGCGGCCCGGTTCTGCCCTAGCGCATGATCCGCCAAAGTGTAAGCGGTTTTGGGATTGCCACTCAGCCGGCTTTACCTGCCGGCCCGGAGCGGCTAACCGAACCGCCACATCAGCGCACCCCGGCCCTTTAACGAATGAACCAAGATTCGCAATTTAATGGGGAGGCAGATCGGGGCGACACGCGCCCGATCCTGATCGTCCCCTACATGTGGATCGGCGATTTCGTCCGGAATCACACCGTCGTGCGGGTCCTGAATGAGCGCTGGCCGAACCGGCCCGTCGATCTGCTCACGACCTCGCTATGCGCGCCCCTGGTCGATTACATGCCGGGCGTGCGCGAAGCGATCGTCTGGGACCTGCCGCGCGGGCGACTCGCCGTGGGCCGTCAGCTCGGCCTGGCGAAGCTCCTGCGCGAGCGGAACTACGGCACCGCCCTGGTGCTGCCCCGGACCTGGAAGGCCGCCATTGCGCCCGCTTTGGCCGGGATTCCGGAAAGGGTCGGCTTCGTCGGCGAGTTCCGATTCGGCCTGCTCAATCGCTGGCGCTGGGGCGAAAAGAAGCTGCCCCGCTTCATCGACAAGAACGCCGCCCTCGCCCAGCCCGATGGCGCCCCGCTGCCGGCGGAATGGCCGGTGCCGCAGTTGCGGGTTCCGACCGAGGACATCCTCCGCTGGCGGCAGGCCAATGGCCTCAGCGCCGGCGCCGCGGTGGCCCTGGCCCCCGGCTCGGTCGGCGTCTCAAAACGTTGGACCTACTATCCCGAGGCCGCCCGCTTGCTGGCCGAGCGCGGCCTTGAGGTCTGGGTTGTCGGCGGCCCCGGGGAAAAGGGCCTGGCCCAGGAGATCGTCGCGGCTGGCCGCCCGGGGGTCCGGGACCTCACCGGCAATGACCTGCGCAACGGCGTGCTGGCCATGGCTGCAGCCGGCGTCGCGATCTCCAACGATTCCGGCCTGATGCACATCGCAGCCGCCCTGGGCACGCCGACCATGGGCATCTTCGGGCCAACCAGCCCCTATCTTTGGGCCCCCCTCAACGGCCTCGCCGCGACCGTGGTGCAGGACAAGAGCGTGCTCTCCTGCCAACCCTGCCAGAGCACGATCTGCAAGATGAACGACCACCGCTGCATGCGAGATATCGCGGCGAGCGAGGTGGTGGAGATTGCGCAGCGGGTGCTGGGTGAGGTGGGGACAAGGGCTTCGACGTGAAGGCCGTCGAGGCTACGCCGATGATGACATCATACCGGTGTTTTGCTCGACGAGTCAAATCGACTTCGTAAAATCCGCAGCTTCGGGATGCCGGCCAAGCCGTTCATTTCGTTGGCCTCGGCTACTGTGCATGGGGTTGTTTTCGAGGTTTTTTTGTTTGCTGCCCTGAAGGCGATGCTCAAAGCAGCGGCCGATAGACGTCCCCGATCCGTGAGGCCTCCGCATCGAGACTGAATTGCGCGAGCACCCGTGCCCGCCCGCGCTCGCCCATAGCGATCGCGGCGGCCACGTCACGCATCAGCGGTTCGACCGCTGCAGCCAGCGCGTCCGCATCACCGGTCGGGATCAGCACGCCGGTCACGCCATCCTCGACCACGAGTTCGGCCGCCCCGGCGCGCGCGGCGACCAGCGCGCTGCCAGCCGCCATCGCCTCGATCAAGGTCAGGCCAAAACCTTCGTTGCGCGAGGTGAAGGCGTAGATGGTCAGCCGCTGATACCAGCGCTGCACGTCTTCGATCGGCAGCTCGCCGATGATGACGATGCGCGATTGCAGGCCGGCGGCCTTGATCCGCTTCTTCAGGTCGTTTGCAAAAACGGTTTGCTCCGGTGTGACCTGGCCGACGATGATTGCGGTGAAATCCGGATAGCGCGGCAGCAGGCGGCACATCGCATCGACGAACACGTCGGTGCCCTTCTGCGCGCGTACGCGGCCGAAGCAGCCGATCGCATAGCGGCCCGGCAACGCGGTTTCCGCGAAGGCAGCAGTGCGGTCGAGGGGCGGGGCATAGACGGCGGTGTCGACGCCATGCGGAATCACCGTCGCCTTCACCTTCAGGAACGAGGCCGAAAGATCTGATGTCGCGATGATCGCGTCCATGCGCCGGATCAGCCAGCGCGTGATCCAGCTATGATGGCGCTGCGCCGCCGAGGTGAAGACGAGCTTGAGCGGCCAACCGAGCGCGCGCAACAGCACACCCGCGATCATCTCGTTGTTGCGGCGCGCGTGCCAGATCAGCGGCGCCTTGCGGCGCCACAATCTCAGGAGATCGGCACCGCCCAGGCGTGCGATCCCCTCCGGCGCGTCGGAGCCGAACCACGCGGCGCGAAACAGCTTTGCCAGCCGCGGCGCCACCATCCGGTTGGTCGCGGTGACCCCGGAATAGCGCCTGTGCAGATTTGGCACGATCACTTCGAGATCGCCTGGGGAATTCGCCACGCTACGCTCCGTTTCGAAAGTCCCTATACGCAACATTAAGCATAGTGACCAGTTCAGCCGCGCCGATACCCACTCTTCACCACGTAAACGTTAGCTTGGAGCGTTGATCGAGGACGGGTGAGATCATGACTGTGCTTGTCACCGGCGGTGCCGGCTATATCGGAAGCCACACGGTTCTGGCGCTGGCGGAAGCCGGCGAGGACGTCGTCGTGATCGACGATCTCTCCACCGGTTTCTCGGCCTATCTGCCCGAAGGCGTGCCGCTGTTCATTGGCGATGCCGGCGACGAGAACCTGCTCGAGGGCGTGATCGCCCAGCACAACATCGAGAGCATCATCCATTTCGCGGGCTCGGTGGTCGTGCCGGATTCGATGCGCGATCCGCTCGGCTATTACCGCAACAATTTCACGACCGCGCGCAACCTGCTCAACGTCGCGGTCAAGCGCGGCATCGACCGCTTCATCTTCTCCTCGACCGCGGCGGTCTATGGCGATCCGGACCAGGTGCCGGTGCCCGAGCATGCGCCGACACGGCCGCTGTCGCCCTACGGTTCGTCGAAGCTGATGACCGAGATCATGCTGCACGACGTCGCCGCCGCCTACGGCATGCAGTACGTCACCCTGCGCTATTTCAACGTCGCGGGCGCCGATCCGCAGGCGCGCATTGGATTGGCCACCGTCGGCGCCACGCACCTGCTCAAGATCGCGGTGGAAGCCGCGACCGGCCAGCGCGCCAAGATCGACGTGTTCGGCACCGATTATCCGACCCAGGACGGCAGCTGCATCCGCGACTTCATCCATGTCACGGACCTGTCGCAGGCGCATCGCTCGGCGCTCGCTTATTTGCGCAACGGCGGCGCCTCGACGACGCTCAATTGCGGCTATGGCCGCGGCTACTCGGTGCTGGAGACCATCGACGCGGTGCGCCGTGTGTCGGGCCGCAGCTTCGCCGTGCAATACGCTCCGCGCCGGCCCGGCGACATCATGACCATGGTCGCCGACACCAGCCGCATCCGTGGCCTGCTCGACTGGAAGCCGCAATACGACGACCTCGAGACCATCGCCGCGCATGCGCTGGCGTGGGAGGACAAGCTGTTCCGCGAGCGCCACGGCGAGCTCCGCCACGCCGCCTCGGCCTAGATTCCATTCCAGCGCAAGCCCTAATTGGGCTTGAAAAGCGCTGGCTTAGCGGGCACAGAGGCCGTTCGATCCCTGACGCGCGGGCAGGCTTATTCCTGTGCCGTCAATGGACTGCGGATGGCTCAGTTTCCAAAGAAAATCACCGACGATCCCTATGCGGCAGCGGTGCTGATTCGCCGCCTGGTCACGGAACAGGGCATCATCTACTGGCGGCGCTACCTCGTCGCCTTCGCGCTGATGGCGCTTGCCGCCGGATCGACCGCGGGCGCGACCTACGTGCTCGGCCAGGTCATCAACCAGGCCTATGTCGACAAGAACATCCCGGGCATCGCGATGTTCTCGGGCATCACGGTGATCCTGCTCTTCATCAAGGGCGTGGCGACCTACGGTCACATGGTGATCCTGACCAAGATCTCCAACGCCATCCTCGCCACCAACCAGCGCCAGCTGTTCGCCAAGCTCATGCGCGAGAGCGTCGGATTCTTCTCCGAGCGGCATTCGTCGGAATTCCTGGCGCGGCTGACGGCCGGCGCCAAGTCCATCACCGACGTCCTCAACATGCTGGTCAATGCGGTCGGGCGCGACCTCATGATGTTGCTCGCCATGATCGGCGTGATGGTGTGGCAGGATCCGGTGATGTCGTTCATCGGCCTCGTCGCCGTGCCACCGGCGATGCTGGTGCTGCGCAAGCTGGTCAAGCGCATCAAGGGGCTCGCCTACAACCAGTTCACCGGCACCGCCGACATCCTGGAGACGATGCAGGAATCGCTGCAGGGCATCCGCACGGTGAAAGCATTCACGCTCGAAGACACCATGCAGACCCGCATCGACGAGAACATCGCGATCGTCGAGCGCAACGCCAACAAGATGGCTCGCGTCGCCAACCGCTCCAATCCGCTGATGGAGATGCTCGGCGGCTTCGCGGTCGCCGGCTGTTTGCTTTACGGCGGCTATAGCGTAGTCGCCCTCAACGCCACGCCTGGCGCGTTCTTTTCCTTCATGACCGCGTTCCTGATGGCGACCGAGCCGGCCAAGCGGCTGGCGCGGCTCAACATCGATCTCAACAGCCAGCTCGTTGGCGCCCGCATGCTGCTGGAAGTCGTCGACAGCCCCGCGAGCGAGCATTCCGACGACGGCAAGCCGGCGCTGAAACTGTCGACTGCGCGCATCGAGCTGCGCGACGTCAGCTTTTCCTATCGCAACGGTGAGACCGTCCTCAACCGCATGAGCTTTGTTGCCGAGCCCGGCAAGGTCACTGCGCTGGTCGGCCCCTCCGGCGGCGGCAAATCGACCGTGCTGGGGTTGCTGCTGCGCTTCTACGAGGTGACGCAAGGCGACATCGTGATCGACGGCCAGTCGATCGGCGCGGTCTCGCGAAAATCGCTGCGGGCCCAGACCGCCTATGTCGGTCAGGACGTCTATCTGTTCCGCGACACCATCCGCAGCAACATCGCGTTCGGCCGCGCGGGCGCGACCGAAGACCAGATCATCGACGCCGCCAAGGCGGCCTGCGCGCATGATTTCATCATGGGCTTCCCGCTCGGCTACGACACGCCCGTCGGCGAGCACGGCACGCAGCTGTCCGGCGGCCAGCGCCAGCGCATCGCGGTTGCGCGCGCGCTGATCAAGAACGCGCCGATCATCCTGCTTGACGAAGCCACCGCCGCGCTCGATTCCGAGTCCGAGCGGCAGGTGCAGGAGGCGATCGAGCATCTCTGCCAGAACCGCACCACCATCGTGATCGCGCACCGCCTGCACACCATCATGCACGCCGATGCGATCCTGGTGGTCGAGGGCGGCGAGATCGTCGAGCAGGGCCGGCATGACGAGTTGCTCCGCCGCGGCGGCCGCTACGCCTCGTTCTTCCGCCTGCAACATCACGACGCCGGTGCTCTGGCGCCGATCAGCGCAACCGCATAGAGTTCCCTTCACCTCAAGAGCAGCGAGATCGCACCATGAACGCCGCCCCCTACGTCATCCCGCTTCCGACCCAGGCTTCGCTTCCCGTCGTCGGGGAAAGCGGCCGTTATCCCGTGCGCCGCATCTGGTGCGTCGGCCGCAACTATCTCGAGCACATCCGCGAGATGGGCAATGACGAGCGCGCCCCGCCGTTCTTCTTCGCCAAGCACGCCGACATGCTGGTGCCCGACGGCGCCACCATTCCCTATCCGCCGCTGACCAAGGATCTCCATCACGAGGTCGAGCTGATCGTCGCAATGAAGAGCGGCGGCCTCAACATTCCCGCCGAGAAAGCGCTCGACCATGTCTACGGCTATGCCGTCGGCATCGACCTGACCCGCCGCGACCTGCAGATCGCTTCGCGCAAGAAGGAGCGTCCGTGGGAGGTCGGCAAGTCGTTCGACTATTCGGCGCCTTGTTCCGCGGTGCAGCCGGCATCGAAGATCGGCCACCCCGCCAAGGGCAAGATCTGGCTCACGGTCAACGGCAAGGAAGCGCAGAAGGGCGACCTCACCGAGCTGATCTGGAACGTGCCTGAGATCATCTGGCAGCTCTCGCAGCAGGTGAAGCTCGCCGCCGGCGACATCATCATGACGGGCACGCCGGCCGGCGTGTCGCAGCTCCAGCCCGGCGACAAGCTCGAATGCGGCGTCGACGGCGTCGGCACGCTGAAGGTGAGCATCGGTCAGCCGGAATAAGGCTGAGCTCGAGATCACGGGACAGCAAAGCCCCGGGCATCGCGTCCGGGGCTTTTTTGCGGATTCAAGTTCGTCGCTCGTACGCCCCCGCGGCGTTGATGTCCTTTCCCGTGTAATCGGTCATCATCGCGGTCGCCACCAGCGTCACGACCGCGCAAATCGCTATGTAGATCGCGATCGCGGTCGCCGAGTGGAACGTGCCGTACAGCCAGGTAGCGATCAGCGGTGCGGGGCCGCCGGCGATCACGGATGCGAGCTGATAGCCTAGCGAGGAGCCGCTGTAGCGCAGGCGTCCGGTGAAGCTCTCGGCGATCAAGGCGGCTTGCGGTCCATACTGCATGTCGTGCGGAATCAGCGACAGGATGATCGCGAGGAAGATGATGGTCAGCGACCCCGTATTGAGCATGGCGAAATAGACGAAGCCGAAGATGCCCGTCACGGCAGCGCCGAGCATATACATGTTCTTGCGGCCGATCTGATCGGAGATATGTCCGCACAGCGGGATCGACACGAACGACAGCACCGAGGCCGAGAGCACCGCGGTCAGCAGGAAATCGCGCGATACGTGCAGGGTGCCGATGCCATAGGAGAACACGAAGGCCGTGAAGATGTAGAACGGCGCCTGCTCCGACATGCGCGCAAAGGCAGACAGTAGAATCTCCTTCGGGTATTCCCGGATCACCGTGAGCATCGGCGTGCGATCGACCTGGCGTTCGGCCACGAGCTTGGAGAACACCGGGGTTTCGAGAATGCCGAGCCTGATATAGAGGCCCACGCCGACCAGGATGATGCTGAGCGCGAAGGGAATACGCCAGCCCCATGCCAGGAACTGATCACCCGCCATCTGGCTGAACACCAGCACGGCAAGATTGGCGAGGAAAAGCCCGCAGGGCACACCGAACTGCGGCCATGATGCGATCAATCCACGGGATCGGTCGTTGCGCGCCCATTCCATCGACATCAGTACCGAGCCGCCCCACTCACCACCGACTCCGACGCCCTGAATGAACCGCAGCACGGTCAGGATCACGGCGCCCCAGATACCGATGCTGGCATAGGTCGGCACCACGGCCACCGCAGCGGTCGCCAGTCCCATCAAGAGCAAGGTCGCGATCAGCGTGGATTTACGTCCGATGCGGTCGCCATAATGGCCAAAGATTGCCGCGCCGACGGGCCGCGCGGCGAATCCGACCGCGTAGATCGCAAACGCCTCCAGCGTGCCGACCCAGGGATCGGAGTGAGGGAAGAAGAGCTTTGCGAAAACCAGACCCGTGACTGTGCTGTAAAGAAAGAAGTCATACCACTCGATCGCAGTCCCGATTGTGGAGGCGATCACGGCGCGGCGAAGCTGGCGCTGATGCTCGGGGGCGGTAAGTCGGGTGGCGTCGAGATCAAGGGTTGCCATGGGAGCGCATCCTCAGATAGGCCCCCGCTTGCGTGGTTTCACCTGTTATTGTTGCTGAAAAAACGACATTGGGTTCCAAGGGTTCCAACCGAGCTGGAAGGAGAGGGTAAAACTTTAGTCGGCCCGCAAGCCCGGCGGCACTACCAAGCCTTCACCGGCCGATTGGCGTGGCTTGTCTGCGGCACACCCCGATTGAGCGACATGTGGGAATGCACACATAGCCAAGCATCGCCATATCCTGAAAACACCATCGTGGCCCGGCCGGGGCGTGGAAACGCGCTGCCATCAGGATGATAGCCCGTGCTCGTCCACGGCACGACCACGGTCGCTATCGTGCCATCGGACGATGCCAGGACCGAGGCCTGGTTGATGACGAAACGGAAGTCGGACGTCTTCGGCCACACGTTGTCCCATTGCGTGGTGATCCATTGGTCGAGGCCGGGAATGACGTCATTGTGCGTGCCGAAGGCCAGCACTTCCGGATGGAAAAGCGGCCGCGCCGAAGCATAGTCGACCTCGCGGACATAGCCTGCGAAGGTTTCCAGCCACGCGCGGAAGAACTGCGTGATCTCGCTATTCGCGGTCGGCAAGGAGGCCATCGTCTGCTCCATGTTCGGCAACTCAATCGCGGCAGTCTTTGTTGCCATGAGGCGAACCGTCCAGCAAGATATGTGGAGAGCACCGGTGGAGATCGATCGACCAGCCGGGCCGATTTCATGGAGCCAGACTCATGAGACGCCTTCTCTTGCTTGCAGCCACGCTTATCGTCTCGTGCAACGTTGCCAGCGCGCAGTCCGTTCAGCCCTATGCCGGTCTTGAGCATCGCCCCATCAAGGCGCTGTCGCCGCAGCAGATCGACGATCTGCGAGTCGGACGTGGCATGGGCCTGGCACTTGCCGCCGAGCTCAATGGATATCCCGGTCCGAGCCATGTTCTCGAGCTCGGTGATCGGCTTGATTTGACTGCGGATCAGCGCATCCGGGTTCAGCGCCTCTTCGATGCCATGAAGCAAGAGGCGGTCCCGCTAGGTAACAAGCTGGTCGAGCAGGAAACGGAGTTGGACCGCCTCTTCTCCGCCCGCGTCGTGACATCGGAGTCACTCAAGGCGGCCCTCGTGGCCATTTCGGAAACCCAGGCACTGCTCCGCGAAAGCCACCTCAAATACCATCTATCGACAACTGCCTTGCTCGATCAGAGCCAAATGCAGCGATACGCGGAGCTGCGCGGTTACCAACGCCCTGATGGCTCCGAAGAACACAAGCACCGTCACTAAAGGCGATCACCGCAATGCCGACAGCACGATGATACCGAGGATCAGCGCCGTCAGCGAATATTTGAGCGTGTAGTAGACGTTGCGATTCCATTCCTTGATCTTGCGGCTCGCAAGATGGATCTCGTAGAGCTTGCCGAACACCTTGTTGAGCAGGCCGACGCTCTCGCCGTCGACGTTCTGGGTTGCAGAGGCCTTGACGATGTGGTGGCTGACCCAACGGTTGATCGCGGTCATGAAGCCGTATTTCATCGGACGCTCGACGTCGCAGAACAGGATGATGCGGTTGACGTCGGTGGCATTCTCCGCACTGTGGATGAAGGTCTCGTCGAACATAAAGGCCTCGCCGTCGCGCCAGACGCATTCGACGCCGTCGACCAGGATGCGGCACTTGTTCGAGTTCGGCGTGACAAGACCGAGGTGGTAGCGCAGCGAACCGGCGAAGGGATCGCGGTGGGCGCCGAGCTTGCCGCCCGGCGGCAGCATCGCAAACATCGCACCATGCACGCTCGGAATGGAGTTGAGCAGCTCCACCGTCTTCGGGCACAGCGTGCGCGCCGAAGGCAGGAAGTCATCGTACCATTTCAGGTAAAAGCGTTTCCAGCCGCTCTTGAAGAACGAATAGAAGCCCCAATCGTTGTTCTTCGCCGCTGCGCGAATGAAGCCTTCGTCGAACAGGCGAACGGCCTCGTCGCGAATGGTCTCCCAATTTTCGCTGAGGGCTTTCAGCTCCGGAAACTGCTCCACCGGGATCACCGGCTTGTTCGGCACCGCCGAGGCCGCGTACATCAACACATTGTAGGGCGCGAGATAGGTGGAGTGGTCCCCGAGCTGGCGCGCTAAGCGCAGCCGCTGCTTGCCGCGGAAATGAACGTAGATCGTCGATGCAGCCAGCACATAGAGAATGACGAGTTGCGGCGCAAAAAGCTGTTTTAACATCTCCCCCGTTCCCCGGTGATGCAACCGGGGACGTGATCTATCCCGACGCGGCCCAAGCGGCAAGATATTCGCCGGTGGGTTGCAATCACGCTCCAGAGATCAGGGTTGGGAACTTGAGGCCGAACCGAGCCGAATCAGGCCCGTGACAGCGCCTGGAGGCCCTTGAAGGTCAGGCGCTTGGGGTCGGTGACGCCGGCAAGATACAGGCGGCGGATGAACGCGATGACGGCGTCGCGGTCGCAATCGGTCAACGCGACGACGGCGTCGACCGCGATTCTCTGGGCTTCCATTGGGCTCACCTCGGCCTTGCAAGTAACCCCGGCCGAGACAGGCTAGGACTCCGCGGTTAATCCGGCGTTAACCGTTCGGGCAACATGGCCGATTCACCCGACCCGCCGTATACGCAAAACAACGCATTGCCCGTGCCCGCAGCGGCTCACCGGGCAGTGATGCCGTTCTTGAGCCGAGCAAACTGTGTCTTCAGCCGCGGCACCGCAAAGTCCGTGAAGGTCCGCGCCTTCGGTACCGAGAGCCGGCCCTGCGGACAGATCAAATGCGCGGGCATCTCGGGATCCTCGTGGCCGGCCAGGACGATCTCGAGTTCGCCGCGCGCAACCTGCTCACCTACCTGGTACGAATACATTCGCGCCACACCGCGGCCGGCGACGGCCGAGGCCACCGCCGCATAGGTGCTGTTGACGACGAGCCGCGGCGTGAACTGCACCGTGCGGGCGGCCGACGACCCGGCCTGCGGTGCAAAGGTCCAGGAATTGGGAAGGTGCGCCATCGCGACGATCTGGTGCTTGGCGAGGTCGCCGGGCTCGGTGATGCGCGGGTGCTGCTTCAGATAGCGCGGTGATGCTACCACGACGCGGCTGATCTCGCCGACCCGCATCGCGACCATTGCCGAATCCGCGAGATGACCGATGCGAAGCGCGACGTCGACCCCCTCCTCGATCAGATTGACGGCGCGATCGAACAGCAGGAGTTTTGCCGAGACGGTCGGATAGGCATCGAGAAACGCATCGAGGATCGGCCGCAGCACCATCTCACCCGACACCACGGGCGCAGTGATCGTGAGCAAGCCGCGGGGCGCCGTGCGCGGCCCGGCCTCGATGTCGTCGGCCTCCTCCAACTCGGTGAGCACGCGGCGACAGACCGCGACATAGCGCTCGCCCTCCTCGCTCAGCTTGATGGAGCGTGTGGTCCTGTGCAGCAGCTCGGCACCGACCCGCTGCTCCAGGAAAGCAATGGCGCGGCTCACCGCCGCCGGCGAACGGCCAAGCTTGCGGCCGGCGGCCGCGAGGCTGCCCTCGTCCACCGCAAGGACAAACACCTTCATCGCATCCAGACGATCCATAGGTTTCCCGCCAGCCCATCGAGCTCCGACTGCAAGCTAGGCGTTCGCTCCCGCTGCGACAACCACCGCCGGGAGCCGGTCCGGCATTCGTTCGCGCTGCGAAAGAGTGTCTGCCGGACAACGCGTATTCGCAGCCGGCCCGCTGCGGCGTACCTCATCGACTAAGTCAGCCGCTGCTGGCGCAGGTTCTGAAAGCCAACAACAGGAGCCCATCATGGGTATCGAACAGAAGGTTGCCATCATCACCGGTGCTTCGCAGGGCATCGGTGCCGCCCTGGTCCAGGGTTTTCGCGATCGCAACTATCGTGTCGTCGCGACGGCGCGCTCCATCAAGCCGTCGGGCGATGACGATGTTCTCGCCGTTCCCGGCGACATTTCCGAGAGGGCCACGGCCGAGCGCGTGGTCTCGCACGCCATCTCCCGCTACGGCCGCGTCGACACGCTGGTCAACAACGCGGGCATCTTCGTCGCAAAGCCGTTCACGCAGTACACGGCGGAGGACTATGCGGCGGTGATGGGCACCAACGTCGCGGGCTTCTTTCACGTCACGCAGCTCGCCATCGCCGAGATGGAGAAGCAGGGGTCCGGCCACGTCATCCAGATCACAACCACTTTGGTCGACCAGGCCAATTCGAACGTGCCCTCGGCGCTGGCCTCGCTGAGCAAGGGCGGCCTGAACGCCGCGACCAAGTCGCTCGCGATCGAATATGCCAAGCGCGGTATCCGCGTGAACGCGGTGTCACCCGGCATCATCAAGTCGCCGATGCACCCCGTCGCGACGCACGCCCAGCTCGATGCGCTGCATCCTGTCGGCCATATGGGCGAGATGTCCGACATCGTCGATGCCGTACTTTATCTCGAGAGTGCCTCCTTCGTCACCGGCGAGATCCTGCATGTCGACGGCGGCCAGAGCGCCGGCCACTGAACGCAGCCGCGCCTTCGCGTGCATGAGGACGACATGGCAGACGCAGATGCCAAGCAGCAAGTCCGCACCCGACCGCATCAGCGGTCGGGTTCGATATCAGAGACTTCTTCACGGTAAGCCTGGCGATATAGGTCGCGATCAGGAATACCGCATCACGCCGTCGTCGATCCGGCCGAACCGCAAGGAGACGATGTCGAGCGCGTAGTTCTGGTAGAGCCGCCACGGCTGCTTCGAGCCTTGCTTCGGCATCTTCGCGACCGAGCGCTGCACATAACCCGAGGTGAAATCTAGCGACGGCTGCGCCGTGATCGTGGGATCGTCATTATGTGGCATGCACTGCCGGAAATTGCGCCGGTCCATGTAGTTGATGAGCCGACAGACATATTCGCAGGTGAGGTCGCATTTCAGCGTCCATGATGCGTTGGTGTAGCCGAACGCAGAAGCCATGTTGGGCACGTCGGCATACATCATGCCCTTGTAGGTCAGCGTGTTGGCGAAATCCGCGGCGCGGCCGTCGACACTGATGTCAAGACCGCCGACGACCTGGAGCACCAGTCCCGTCGCGGTCACGATGATGTCCGCCGCAAGCTCGCTGCCGTCCTTCAGGCGGATACCATCGTGCGTGAACGTGTCGATCTCTTTGGTGACTACGGAGGCGCGCTGCTCGCGGATCGCCTTGAACAGGTCGCCATCCGGCACGAGGCAGAGCCGCTGGTCCCACGGATTGTAGCGCGGCGTGAAATGGGTCGCGACGTCGTAGTCGGGGCCGAGCGCCATCTGCACGCCCTTGAGAATCAGCTCCTTCACCTTCGCAGGGCGCCGCCGGCTGAGCTGGAAGAAGAACATCCCCCACATCACGTTGCGCCAGCGGATCAGGTGATAGGCAAGCCGCGTCGGCAGATTGCGCCGCAATTTGTTGGCGACGGGATCCTGTGCAGGGCGCGACACCACATAGGTCGGCGAGCGCTGCAGCATGGTGACCTGCGCGGCCGTCTTGGCGAGCTCCGGCACCAGCGTCACCGCGGTCGCGCCCGAGCCAATCACGGCGACGCGCTTGCCCGCGCAGTCGATGTCGTCGGTCCATTTCTGCGGATGCACGATGCGGCCGGCGAAATCCGCGAACCCCGGAAACTCCGGCGTGTAGCCCGCCTCGTATTTGTAATAGCCCGAGCACATGAACAGGAAATTGCAGGTGAAGCGCACGGTTTGTGCCACGCCCTCGCCGGTGATGCGCTCGGCCTCGACGGTCCAGCGCGCCTCACTCGTCGACCACGCCGCACGCTTGACCCGATGGTGAAAGCGAATGTGCTTCTCGATGCCGTTCTCGGCTGCGGTTTCGCGAACGTAGCTAAGAATTTGCGCGCCGTCGGCGATCGCCTTCGGATCGGTCCAGGGCTTGAAGGAATAGCCGAGCGTGAACATGTCGCTGTCGGAGCGGACGCCGGGATAGCGAAACAGGTCCCAGGTGCCGCCGATACAGTCGCGTCCCTCAAGGATGACGTAGCTCTTGGTCGGACATTTGGTCTGAAGATGATAGCCCGCGCCGATCCCGGACAGGCCGGCACCGACGATCAGCACGTCGAAATGGTCTTGAGCCATTGTTTCCTCCGCTGCCAAGGATTGTCTGACCGGGATCATTGCTCGTCAACGGCAATCGGCCTGACACAACCTCGGGGAGACGCGTGCGTCACGCTCAAGACAACAAAGCCCCGGATCGCTCCGGGGCTTTGCATCGAAAATAGATACGATCAGCGGATCAGTAGCGGTAATGGTCCGACTTGTAAGGACCTTCCTGCTTGACACCGATGTAATCGGCCTGGTCCTTGCGCAGTTCGGTGAGCTTGACGCCGATCTTGGCGAGGTGCAGGCGCGCGACTTTTTCGTCGAGGGACTTCGGCAGCACGTAGACTTCCTTCTTGTACTTGCCGTCCTTGTTGTTGGCGAAAAGCTCGATCTGCGCCAGCGTCTGGTTGGTGAAGGAGGCCGACATCACGAAGGACGGATGGCCCATCGCGTTGCCGAGGTTCACGAGGCGGCCTTCCGACAGCATGATGATGCGGTGTTTGTCGGGGAACTCGATCTCGTCGACCTGCGGCTTGATGTTGGTCCATTTCAGGTTACGCAGACCCGCGATCTGGATCTCGTTGTCGAAGTGACCGATGTTGCAGACGATGGCGCGATCCTTCATCGCGCGCATGTGCTCGATCGTGATGATGTCCTTGTTGCCGGTCGCGGTGACGAAGATGTCGGCGCGGGGCGCGGCGTCTTCCATGGTCACGACTTCATAGCCTTCCATCGCCGCCTGCAGCGCGCAGATCGGATCGACTTCGGAGACCATGACGCGGCAGCCGGCCTGGCGCAGCGAGGCGGCCGAACCCTTGCCGACGTCGCCGAAGCCCGCGACCATCGCAACCTTGCCGGACATCATCACGTCGGTGCCGCGGCGAATGCCGTCGACCAGCGATTCACGGCAGCCATAGAGGTTGTCGAACTTCGACTTGGTGACGCTGTCGTTGACGTTGATGGCGGGCCATAGCAACGTGCCGGCCTTCTGCATGTCGTAGAGACGATGCACGCCCGTGGTGGTTTCTTCGGAAACGCCCTTGATGCTCTTGGCGATCTCGGCGAAGTAGCCCTTCGGCTTCTCCTTGAGCTGCTTCTTCAGAAGCGCGAAGAAGACTTCCTCTTCTTCCGAACCCGGCTTGTCCAGGAACTTGGTGTCGCCGTTCTCGGCGCGCAGGCCGAGATGGACGTACATGGTGGCGTCGCCGCCGTCGTCGAGGATCATGTTCGGGTGACCGCCGCCGTGCCAGTCGAACAGCTTGGCGGTGTAGTCCCAGTACTCGGTAAGGCTCTCACCCTTGACGGCGAACACCGGAATGCCGGCGGCTGCGATCGCCGCCGCGGCGTGGTCCTGCGTCGAATAGATGTTGCAGGAGACCCAGCGGATGTCGGCGCCGAGCGCGGCCAGCGTCTCGATCAGCACGCCGGTCTGGATCGTCATGTGCAGCGAGCCCGCGATACGCGCGCCCTTCAGCGGCTGCTTCGGGCCGTACTCCTCGCGGGTGGCCATCAGGCCGGGCATCTCGGTCTCGGCGAGCGAGAGCTCCTTGCGGCCGAAATCGGCCAGCGAAATGTCCTTGACGATGTAATCGGTGAAGCCGGGCTTCGCGTTCATTGCGGGCGTCCTGTTGTTGAATTGGTCATCCCGGGTCACCCTGGAGGGGCGAGCCCGGAATTTCGAGGCGACGGATTAGGAATTCCGGGTTCGCCGCTATCGCGGCGCCCCGAAAGGTCGTCGGTGATCAGACCGCGCGCTTGAGCGCTTCGACGAGATCGGTCTTCTCCCAGGAGAAGCCGCCCTCGTTGTCGGGAGTACGGCCGAAATGGCCATAGGCGGAGGTGCGCGCGTAGATCGGGCGGTTGAGATCGAGATGGCTGCGGATGCCACGAGGGGTGAGATCCATCGC
This sequence comes from Bradyrhizobium sp. BWC-3-1, assembly GCF_032917965.1. Taxonomy (NCBI): domain Bacteria; kingdom Pseudomonadati; phylum Pseudomonadota; class Alphaproteobacteria; order Hyphomicrobiales; family Nitrobacteraceae; genus Bradyrhizobium; species Bradyrhizobium sp. BWC-3-1. The sequence continues at coordinate 3,099,275 of NZ_CP136625.1, read as the reverse complement.
CTTGGCCGCGGCCTTCTCGAGCTGATCCTCCGACACCTTACCGGTGCCGTGGGTGTCGATGTAGATCGACAGCGGACGCGCCACGCCGATGGCGTAGGCGAGCTGCAGCGTGCAGCGGTCGGCAAGACCGGCCGCGACGATGTTCTTGGCGACATAGCGGGCAGCGTAAGCCGCGGAGCGGTCGACCTTGGTCGGATCCTTGCCGGAGAACGCGCCGCCACCGTGCGGAGCCGCGCCACCATAGGTGTCGACGATGATCTTGCGGCCGGTCAGGCCGGAATCGCCGTCGGGACCGCCGATGTAGAACTTGCCGGTCGGGTTGATGTGCCAGATGGTCTTCGCCGTGATCCAGTCCTTCGGCAGCGCCTCGCGCACATAGGGCTCGACGATGTCGCGAATTTGCTTGGACGAGATGTCCTCGATCAGATGCTGGTGCGACACCACGATCTCGCGCACGCCGACCGGCTTGCCGTTCTCGTACTGCACGGTGACCTGGCTCTTGGAGTCCGGGCCCAGCACCTTCTCGCGGCCGGAGTGGCGCGCTTCCGAGATGAGGCGCAGGATCTTGTGGGCGTAAAAGATCGGCGCCGGCATCAGATCCGGCGTCTCGTTAGTGGCGTAGCCGAACATAATGCCCTGGTCGCCCGCGCCCTCTTCCTTGACTTCGCCCGGCTGCAGCGCATCGACGCCCTGCGCGATGTCGGCCGACTGCGGATGCAGCAGGATCTCGATGTCCGCCTTCTCCCAGTGGAAACCTTCCTGCTCGTAGCCGATGTCCTTGATCGCGGCGCGCACGACGCCTTCGATCTGCTCATTGGTGACGGATGCAGGACCGCGGGTCTCACCGGCGATCACGACCTTGTTGGTGGTCGCGAGCGTTTCGCAGGCGGCACGGATTTGCCAGGGATCGATGCCTGCTTTCGGTCCTTCGCGGTAGAACAGATCGACGATCTCGTCGGAGATCCGGTCGCACACCTTGTCCGGATGGCCTTCGGACACGGATTCGCTGGTGAAGAGATAGGACGCGCGCATCAGTAACCCCTTGTTCCGCCGCTAGCTGGCGGGCGTTGCGATATTTAGCTTTGAATGATGTCAATCACGCCGGCGCGAGATGACGTAGGATTCGTCGAGAAACCAGAGCCCATTGTACTTTCGCAGCACGTCCCTGGCGGCGTCCAGAGTGCGGCCGTTTTGAGTCATTTCCGTCAACCGGTCGTCCTCAATCTGAGCGACATACACCGCCGCATTCCAGGCTGCAAAGGCTGTCGAGGTTCCGATAGTGCCCGTCACCTCGTTGGGCAGCGCTTCCATATCATACCTGAAGATCGAGCGGGTATCGGCGTAAGCATTAAAATTTAAGTCGCGGCCCACCGAGCCGAGCTCGTACTTCACCGCGCGCAATAGCTCATGACGGCTCACCGAGAAAGGATTTTCTCCGGGCCAGATCGCCTGGATCATCTCCATGCCTGGATCCTGGCCATGGGAGTGAATACCGATCAGGCGGCCACCCGCCCGCAAGGCCCGGGCCAGGGGCGCAATGATCCGTTTTGCCCTGAAATTGACCGAGGACAGCGCCCGGTATGGCTGGGATGCGATAACGAGGTCGAAATTGGCCTCGGCCTGGCCCGGTCGGGGAATGGTCGAATCGAGCAGAAAACGCTGATCTTCACGGTAGAGCACCAGCACGACAGGCCGCTCATAGAGCGGCATCCCCGTGCGCGGGCTGACCGCCGCCCGCCAGTTCTGCTCCAAAAACGGCTTCAACTCCGCGATTTGCGTCTCGAACTCGCCCGAGGAAGCCCCCCGCAGGGGAACTTCATGCCAGACGGTCGCGGCGGCTGCCGCGGGTGATGCCGGCGTGAGCCAGGGCGCCTCCGCGTAGAGCATGTTGGTAAAAACGAACACCGAGGCCGGATGCTCGAAAATGCGATCCGGCACCTTGTCCAGCGTCAGGCGGAGGTCCTCAAGACTGAGCTCCTTGCCGGCGACATAGAACGGCATGTGCGGAAAGCGCTGGTGCATCGCGCGCAGCACGCGCGCCAGTACCGTGCCGTCGCCAACGCCGGCATCGAACACGCGCAGCGCCGGGGGCCGGGGATGGATGCTGGCAAGCTCCAGCGCCACGCGCTCGGCGACCACCCGCTTCTCACTGCAAGTGTGGACGAACAGCAGGTATTTCTGCCGATTCTCAAAAAAGCGGAAATTGCCGCGCGGATCGCGCTTTTCCGGGGGCACCTGAAGCCCCCGCGGCGGCGGCACGCCGCCGGCCATCGATGCGGCCATGTAGGCCTGGATCCGGTCCAGGGTATCGATCGTGATGCGTTTGCCCTCGCGCAAGCGGTGCACGAGCTTCCCATCGTTCACCGCGCGCCGGCCGAACGTCGACTCCGCCATGTCCGCCTTACGGCAGAACTCGGTGATTTGGCTCAGGATTTCGTCATTCTTCATGGAGTGGGACGCAGTGGGCAGAGGGATTGGGTAATGCCTCCTAGCAAAATCTGCCCACCGAGGGAATAGGGGTAGAGCCGCCCCGTTTGCCGTGTGTAGAACAGGCAGCCGTGAACCACCTTCCCTGCCGGGCCCAAACAGACGCCGCTCCTCTACGGGAACCACCTCCAATGCGTCGCCTGCTCATCACGCTCTGCCTGCTCGCCGCAACCCTGTGGTCGGCGCCAGCTTTTGCGCAGGCGCGCAACCAGTTTGGGCCGCTCTGCACCACCGACACGACGCCCGCAGACCAGATGATGCCTGCAGCAAGATCGTCGCGCTGAAGGTGTTCAAAGGCGAGCAGCTCGCGACGGTCTACTTCTGGCGCGCAGTGGGCTGGAATAAGAAGGGCGATTACGCCAAGGTCATCATTGACGCCACGGAAGCGATCCGGCTCCAGCCGAGCCAGGTGGTCTACAACCTGCGCGGCTCGGCGTATTACGACAAAGGCGACTACGAGATCGCGATCGCTGATTTCGACGATGCGCTGAAGCTTGGCCCGCCTGTTGGCATCATCTTCCACAATCGCGGCAATGCCTGGCGCGGCAAAGGCGATTACGCCAACGCGATCGCCGACTACGATATGTCGATCAAGGCCAATCCAAAATCGGCGTTCTCATTCCAAAACCGCGGCATCTCCAAGGAGGCGCTCGGCGACCTCGACGGCGCGCTGACCGACATCAACCAGGGCTCGACCCGACGCTGCCGCAGCCGCTGATCAACCGGACCGCGATCTGGCGTGTCAGAGGCGATTCCGGACGCGCGATTGCCGACGGCAGCGAAGCGATTCGGCTCGCGAAAGAGAAGCCGCCGGTCAACATCATGACGCCGCCGAACAGCGTGCTGATCTCGGGCTACACCCATCGCGCGCTGGCCTATCAGGCGAAAGGCGATTACGCGCACGCGAGCGACGACTACAAGGCAACGCTGGCGATCGCGGCGTCCGATGCCGGCAGCAAGGCCAATCAAGCCACCGCAAGGTGCGGCTGTCGCTGATCACCGACGCAAGCGCACCGATCCCGCGCGATTCGCCGTCACCGACGACCGAGCCGGAAGGCACCGGCTCCCCAGCAGACCGGTGCCGCGCCGCCCCCCTCGCCTGCTCCGGCCGCGCGCGGCACGCGCATGGCGCTGATCATCGGCAACGGCGCCTATGCGCATGTCAAGGCGCTGCCCAATCCGCCCAATGACGCGCGCGCTGTCGCGAAGAGCCTGCGCAACACCGGCTTCATCGTGTCGGAAGGCGTCGATCTCGACCGTGCGGCGATGCAAGAAATGACGCGTGACTTCTTGCGGGAGGCGGCGCGGGCGCAGGTCGTATTGGTCTACTATGCGGGCCACGGCGTGCAGGTCGACCGTCGCAACTATCTGATTCCCGTCGACGTCGAACTCAAGGCGGGCGCGAGGATGACGGACGCGATGATCGACATGGACACGATCATGGCCGGCCTGGACGACCAGGTCCGCACCAACATTTTGATCTTCGATGCCTGCCGCAATAATCCGATGGCACAGCAGGTCGCATCAGCCGGCACCAACCGCGCCATCGAAGCTGCCTCGGGCCTCGCAGCGCCAACGAGTCTCGGAGCCGGCGCGACGCTCGGCGCCGGCACGCTGATCGCCTTCGCCACTGCGCCGGGCCACGTCGCGCTCGACGGGAAGGCGCCAACTCGCCGTTCTCCGCCGCGCTCTCGCGCCATCTCGGCACGCCCGGCCCGGAAGTGCAGCAGATCCTGACGCGGGTGCGGGCCGAGGTGGTCTCGACCACGAAGAACAAGCAGGTACCGTGGTCGAACTCGTCGCTGCTGGGCGAGGTTTATCTGGCGGAGAAGTGAGGTGCGTGTGCCTCACCCTCAGCTGTCATCGCCCGGTTTGACCGGGCGACCCAGTACGCCGAGAAGTCAGCGATTCTCCGAGAAGCAGCGGCGTACTGGATTCCTCGCCTTCGCGGGGAATGACAGTGAACGAGTGGAGCCTTATTGGCCCCACACTTCCTTCGCGATCTCCACGGCGAGGCTGAGCTTGGCCCACTGCTCCTCCTCCGAGAGGATGTTGCCTTCCTCGGTTGAGGCAAAGCCGCATTGCGGGGAGAGCGCGAGCTGCTCCAGCGGGGCGAACTTGGCGGCTTCCTCGAGACGGCGCTTGATCGCGTCCTTGTTCTCGAGCTCACCGAACTTCGAGGTGATGACGCCGACCACGACGACCTTGTTGCCCTTGGGCAGGAAGCGCAGCGGCTCGAAGCCACCGGCACGGTCGCTGTCGTATTCGAGGAAATAGCCGTCGTAATTGGTGCCGGCGAGCATGGTCTCGGCAACCGGCTCGTAACCGCCTGACGAAATCCAGGTCGAACGGAAATTGCCGCGGCAGACATGCGTCGTCACCACCATGTCGGCAGGCTTCTCAGCCAGCGCGTAGTTGATGACGCGCGCATAGATCTGCTGGAGACCCTCGGGATTGTCGCCCCGCTCGCGCGCCTTCTGCAACTCGTCCGGCGAGCAGAGATAGGCCCACACCGTGTCGTCGAACTGGAGATAGCGGCAGCCGGCGTCGTAGAACGCCTTCACCGCCTTGCGGTAGGTCTTGCCCAGGTCTTCGTAGAAAGCATCGAGATCCGGATAGACGTCTTTGGAGATCGCCTTGCGGCCGCCGCGGAAGTGCAGCACCGCCGGCGACGGGATCGTCATCTTGGCGGTGACGTGGGCCTGGTCGGCGACCTTCTTCAGGAAGCGGAAGTGATCCAGCATCGGATGGTCATCGGGAAAATCGAGCTTGCCGATCACGCGCACCGCGTCGTGCCGGGTCTCGACGCCCGCAAACTGGATGCCGGTGTCGGGGTGAAACATTTCACAGCCGGTGAGCTTGGCCAGGAAGTCGAAATGCCACCAGGAGCGGCGGAATTCGCCGTCGGTTGCGAGCTTCAGGCCAAGCGAAGCCTGCTTATGCACGACCTTCTCGATCTCCAAGTCCTCGATCTTGCGCAGATCGTCGGCCGAGATCTCGCCCTTCTCCAGCCTGGCGCGGGCTTCCTTGATCTTGGCGGGACGCAGGAGGCTGCCGACCTCGTCGGCGCGGAAGGGGGCTTTGGTTCGCTGCATTTCTTACTCCCAGTTATTTTTAGTGGGTCGCCGCCCCTGCGACGCCGAGGTGGCGCTCGAGGACCGACGGGTCGGCCTTCAGCGCGGCGCTCGGGGAGTCGTGGACGATCGTTCCGCGCTCCAATATCACAACACGGTCGGCCAGCCTCAGAATCTTTTGGGCATTTTGCTCGACGATAATCGAGCAGATGCCGCCCGCCCGCGTGATGGTCCCAATCGCTTTCAAGAGCTCCTCGACGATGATGGGGGCAAGGCCCTCGGTCGGCTCGTCCAGGAGAAGCACTTTCGGATTGAGGGTCAGCGCGCGGCCGATCGCCAGCATCTGCTGCTCACCGCCGGAGAGCTGGTTGCCAAAATTGCTCCGCCGCTCCTTCAGCCGGGGGAACATCTCGTAGACCCTCTCGACGGTCCAGGGACCGGGCTGGGCCACTGCGGACATATTCTCCTCCACCGTGAGCGAGCGGAAGATGTTGCGCTCCTGCGGCACCCAGCCGATCCCGGAGCGCGCCCGTTGGTCGGGCCGCAAGGTCGTGACGTCGGTACCGGCGAGCCTGACAGTTCCGGAGAAGCGACGGGTGACGCCGACGATCGAGTTGATCAGCGTGGTCTTGCCGGTACCGTTGCGCCCCAACAGCGCCAGCACCTGGCCTTCGGCGAGACGCAGCGACATGTTCGGCAGCACCACGGCCTCGCCGTAGCCGGCGCGAAGTGAGTCGATCGCGAGCAGGTCAGACATTGACCGCCTCCTCGCCGAGATAGACCGCCTTGACCTGCGGGTCGCGCGCGACCTGCTCGGGCGGGCCTTCGGTGAGCAGCGCGCCGGAGACCAGGACAGAGATGCGGTCGGCGAAGGAGAACACGAGGTCCATGTCGTGCTCGATCAGTAGCACGGTAACGTCGCGCGGCAGGCTGCCGACGACGGCGAGAATGTCGTGGCGCTCGCTCTCGGGCACGCCGGCGGCGGGCTCGTCCAGCAGCAGCACGCGCGGCTTGGCGGCGATCGCGACCGCGATCTCGAGCAGGCGCTGCTTGCCGTAAGGCAGCGTCACCGTCTGTTCGTTCATGACGTCGAGCAGGTGGAAGCGCGTCAGGAGGTCGGCGATCTCGCCGTTGACGTCGCTGCGCGTGCCCATCCGCCGCCACCAGTCGCCGCCATGGCCGAGGCGCTCGGAGACAGCGAGACCGATGGTCTCGAGCGGAGTCAGGTCGGGATAGAGCTGGTTGATCTGGAAGGTGCGCGACAGGCCGCGCAACACGCGCTTGTGCACGGGCAGATCCGTGACGTCCTGGCCTTCGAGCAGGATGCGGCCCGAGTTCGGCTTGAGCACGCCGGTGAGCTGGTTGATCACCGTGGTCTTGCCGGCGCCGTTGGGGCCGATCAGCGCGTGGCGGGCGCCTTGTTCGATTTTTAGCGACAAGTCGCGGGTGACGCGCAGACCGCCGAACTGCTTTTCGAGATTCTGGGTTTCGAGCACGATGGTCATGCGTCGCTCTCCGGCACGGCGACGACGGCCTTGCGCCCCGCTATCTGCCTGATGACCAGATTGGGCACATACAGCATCCAGCGATGCAGGCGCTGGCGGCCGACCAGGACGATCACGACCAGCACGAGGCCGATCCAGAACTGCCAGTATTGCGGAGTGATGGTCGAGAACAATTCCTGCAGCATGCGAAACAGCACCGCGCCAATCAGCCCGCCGTAGAGATAGCCGGTGCCACCGATCACGAGCACAAGCATCAGGTCCGCCGAGCGCTCGAAGGCGAACACATCGAGCGAGGCGATCGCGGTAGTCTGGGTGAACAGCGCGCCTGCGATGCCGGCATAGAACGCCGCGAGCGTGTAGATCGCAATCAAGCGGCGGTTGACGGGGATGCCGATCGCGGCCGCGCGCAGCGGATTGTTCTTGATCGCGCGCAATGACAGCCCGAACGGGGAATGCACGACCCGGCGGGCGAACAGGAACAACAGGAACAGAACGGTGAGCGAATAGAAGAAGCCGGTCTTGCCGAACATGTCGAACGGAATCTCACCGAAGATCGGCTGCATCTCGATACCCTGCAGACCGTCGGTGCCGCCGGTGATGTTGGAGAAGCGTTCGGCCAATGCCTCAAGCAGCAAGGCGATGCCGAGCGTCACCATCAGTCGCGTCAGATCGACGCCGCGGATCACGAGGAAACTGGTAGCGAAGCCGAGCACCATCGCGACAACGCCGGCGACGACAAGCGCAAGCACGGGCTCGTTGATGATCCCGTGCAGCGCAAGAAGCCCCGCCGCGTACGCGCCGACGCCGAAGAAGGCGGCATGGCCGAGCGAGACGATGCCGGCGTAGCCGAGGATCAGATCGAGCGACATCGCAAACAGCGCGAGCCGCAGGATATCCGTCATGATCAAGTAGCGCGAGGGAAATACGAAGCCGCAGGCCAGCACGATCAGCCAGAAAGCGGCCTCGCCATAGTGCCAGCGTGCCTGGCGCTGGGCGTGATAGCCGACGTCGGAGGAGGCGCTCATCGGCGAACTCAACGCGCGGCCGTGCGGCCGAACAGACCGTTCGGGCGCCAGATCAGGATCACGATCATCATGGTGTAGATCACGAAAGGTCCCATCTTCGGCACGTAATATTTGCCGGCAACGTCGCCGATGCCGAGCAGCAGCGAGGCCAGAAACGGGCCGGTGATGGAGGACGAGCCGCCGACGGTGACCACGATCAGGAAGTAGATCATGAACTTCAGCGGAAAGTACGGGTCGAGGCCGAGGATCTCGGCGCTCAGCGCGCCGCCGAGACCGGCCAGGCCGCAGCCAAAAGCAAATGTGAAGGCGAACACCTGCGGCACGTTGATGCCGAGGGCGCTCGCGGCGCGGGGATCGTCGACCGCGGCGCGCAGGCGGCTGCCGAACCGCGTCTTGGCCAGCACCATTTGGAGACCGATGGTGAGCAGCCCGCAGATCACGATGATCATCAGCCGGTAGCGGCCGATGCCAACGCCGAACAGGTCGAACTGACCCTGGAGCGCCGCCGGCAGGTTGATGAACACCCGCGACGAGCCCTGGATGTAGTCGACGGCCGCGACCGACATGAACGTGAGGCCGATCGTGAATAGCACCTGGTCGAGATGGCTGCGCGCATAGAGGTGTCGGTACAGCGTGCGCTCGAGCACGATGCCGATCGCAGCGGAGGAGACGAATGCAAGCGGCAATGCCGCGAAGAATGGCCAGCCCATCCGGTTGACCAGCACCATGCAGACATAGCCGCCGGCCATGGCGAAGGCGCCATGGGCGAGGTTGACGAAGTTCATCAAGCCGAGCGTAACCGCGAGCCCGCAAGCCAGCACGAACAGCAGCATGCCGTAGGCGACGCCATCGAACAGGTTGGTGAGGATTGAGGTCATCGTCTCAGCTTGGCGTTATCGTGATGGCCGGGCTTGTCCCGGTCATCCCCGTTCTTGGTTCGGTTCTCGCGTAGATGCCGGGGTCAAGCTCGGGCATGACGAGAGTGGAGGGCGAGATCCCCGATGCGCGCTAATGCGCGCGCCGGGATGGCGCACTTTCGTGCGTCACTTCTTGGTCTTGCCGAGATCCTTGACGGCTTCGAAGGTCGCGAACTCGACGTTGTAGAGCTCGCCGTCGACCTTCTCGACCTTCCGGATGTAGATGTTCTGCACGATGTCGCGGGTCTCGGGGTCGATCGAGATCGGGCCGCGCGGGCTCTCCCACTTCTGGCCCTTCATCGCTTCGACCAGCTTGGTGCCGTCGGTGTCGCCATTGGTCTTCTTCAGCGCTTCGTAGATCAGGTGAATGCCGTCATAGCCACTCACCGCCATGAAGCCCGGCCGGTTTCCGTAGGCCTTCTTGTAGGCCGCGACGAAATCCTTGTTCATCTGCGAGGGATGCGCCGCGGAATAGAGGTGAGCGGTGACCGTGCCCAGCACGGCGTCGCCCATGTTGTTGAGGAGATCGTCGTCGGTCACGTCGCCCGGTCCGATCACCTTGATGCCGGCCTTGTCGAGCCCGCGTTCGGCATACTGCTTCATGAAGTTACCGCCCTGGCCGGCCGGCACGAACACGAAGATCGCGTCAGGCTTGGCATCCTTCATACGCTGGAGGAACGGTGCGAAATCAGGATTTGCAAGCGGCGTTTTGACCTCTTCGACCACTTCGCCGCCACCGGCGGTGAAGTTCTGCTTGAAGAAGTTGAGCGCGTCATTACCCGGCGCGTAGTCCGAGGTCAGCGTCGCCACCTTCTTGATGCCGTTTTTCACCGCCCAGTCGGCGATGATGGTGGACGACTGCGCCAGCGTGAAGCTGGTGCGCACGATATAGGGCGAGCGCTCGGTGATGATGGAGGTGCCCGCCGCCATCACGACCTCCGGGATCTTGGCTTGCGTGGCGAGCGGCGCCGCCGCGAGCGCGGCCGGCGTCACGCCGAAGCCGGCGATGAAATGGACCTTGTCGTTGACGATCAGCTCCTGCGCGGCGGTCTTGGTCTTGTCGGGAATCGCAGCATCGTCCTTGAGGATGATCTCGATTTTCTTGCCGGCGACGCTGTCGCCCTTCTGCTGCATGTAGAGCTTGATCGCGTTCTCGATCTGCTTGCCGGTCGAGGCCTGACCGCCGGTCATCGGCAGGATCAGGCCGACCTTGACGCTGTCCTCGGCCTTGGCCGGAGCGACGGCCACAAGGCCTGCGATGGCGGCAGCTGCTGTGGCCCAAGCAGTCCTTTTAGACAGTTTTTTGCGTTCGAACATCAGACGTCCCTCCCCTTCATTCCTAATCTCTTGTGCGCCGGACCGAGTGCCCGATCCTTGCCTTAAGTCTGGCTCACGCACGCGTGATGCCGCGCGCAACATGGCGTCTTTCGCGCCCTTATTGTCAATCGGACGTTTGGCGACCATTCGGCGCAAGCCGAGCGTTCCGATTGCCGACGGCAGAAGCAATATCGGGTCACATCTGGGTAACCCCGGCATCGTGACTGCGATCGCTATCTTTTGTACGATTGTACAAACAAAATGGACCTGTCAACGAGAAAGCCCCCTCTCGGACCAAGCCACTTTGTCGCGAGCCCCTTGCCGCAGCTAGAAACGCTGCCAGTCGCGTGGATGGAGGATTTTGCCTTTTGTTTGCCGAATTTGAACATGGCAAGGCTTGGCGCCGGCACAATCCGGTATCCAATTACCCACCTCGAATAAGTCTCTTTTACCTTGTTGAAGACTAATGTCCGGGCGACAGCCTGACCTGGCGTCCAACACGACTGACCTCGCCTCCGTACAATGCCTAGATCCTCTTGTTCCCTCCTGATCCTCCTCGCGCTCTCCGCGGGCCTGTCCGGCTGCGGCACAGTCAACGAAAAGCTCACGTCCGGCATGGGCGACTACGTCCCGCAATGGGCCGGCGGCTTGCCGGCGGACGCCCCGCCGCGGGCGGGCACGCCGCAATACGATGCCTACATGAAGGAGCGCGAGCGCAAGCGACTGATGCCGGCAGCGGATCGCGAAAAGGAAGAGCAGGCGCAGAAGGGCGCAACGGGCTCGGCGTCCGGCACCGCGGTGCGCTAGTCGCGCCCCCTCGCCGCTTGCGGCGAGAGTGAAGGAAATCAATCCACGAACACCACGGTCTTGCGGCCATTGAGGATGACGCGGTCGTTGAGATGATAGCGGATCGCGCGCGCCAGCACGCGGCGCTCGATGTCGCGGCCCTTTCGGACGAGATCCTCAGGCGTGTCGCGATGGCTGATGCGCTCGACGTCCTGGTCGATGATCGGGCCCTCGTCGAGGTCGCGCGTGACGTAGTGCGCGGTGGCGCCAATCAGCTTGACGCCACCCTCATGGGCCTGGTGATAGGGTTTTGCGCCCTTGAAACCTGGCAGGAACGAGTGGTGGATGTTGATGCAGCGTCCCGACAGATTTGCCGAGAGATCGTCGGACAATATCTGCATATAGCGGGCGAGCACGACGAGATCCGTCCCGGTCCTGGCGACGAGATCGAGGATCTGCGCTTCCTGCTCGCGCTTGGTCTCTTTCGTAACAGGCAGATAGTGGAACGGAACCCCGCCGAAATCGAGCCCGTCATAGACCTCGCGCGGATGATTGGAGACGATTGCGGCCAAAGTCATCGGCAGCTCGCCCGTGCGCCAGCGATAGAGGATGTCGACCAGGCAGTGATCGGACTTCGACACCAGCAGCATCACTTTGCGATGCGCAGCGCGATCGCGCATCTGCCATTCCATTCCGAAGCGCTCGGCGATCGCGGCAAAGCCGGTCTGGAGTGCCGACAGCTCCACGGCGAGATCGGCAGCGGTGAACACCACCCGCATGAAGAACTTGTTGGTCTCGGTGTCGTCGAATTGTTGGGCGTCGAGGATGTTCTGTCCGTTATGGGCCAGGAAGGTCGACACCGCCGAGACGATGCCGGGACGATCCGGACAGGACAGGGTCAGGACATATTGATGATCTGGCATGGGCCTTGATGAAGGTTTGGGCAGCGGCTGCGGAACGACCCGCGATTTGCGCCCTGCTCTATCACCGCCCCTACCTTGCGCCAATCCCGACCGTGGAGTCAGGATGAACGCACGATTGCTTTGACTGACCGGAGTAGGCTCATGGCCCACCGCTTGAACGGCACCCGCATCCTGATCCTGGAAACGCGCGAGGAGGCGCAGTTTTCGAAGCTGCTGGCCGAGCAAGGCGCCGAGGTCGTGCAATGCCCCATGTTCACCATCCAGGATGCACCGGACCCCACGCCGGTCGAGGCCTGGATCCGGCGCGCCATCGACAGACCCTTCGACGATCTCGTGCTGATGACCGGCGAAGGGCTGCGGCGAATCATGAAGCTCGCCGTCGCACGAGGGCTCGATCAGGCCCTCGTGGCGGCGCTTGCCAGATCGCGAAAATTCACCCGCGGCCCGAAGCCCGGCAAGGCACTGCGCGAAGTCGGGCTCGAGGCGCAGCAGACCACGGAAAAGCCGACCACCGAGGGCGTGATCGAGATGCTCGGCAAACTCGATTTGAAGGGGCACCGCCTCGGCCTCCAGCTCTATCCCGACAAGGATCACAGCGCGCTGACCGGTGCGCTGTCGGCGCAAGGTGCCGAGGTCGATACCGTGCTGCCTTATGCCTATGACACCAAGGCGGCGGACGCCAACATCGTCGCCGCCATTGATGACATGGCCGAAGGGCGGATCGATTCCATCGCGCTGACCAATCTCGGCCAGGTCCGACGGCTGATCGAAGCTGCGAGAGCCCACGGCAGCGAGGCGAAGCTGCGCGCGGGCCTCGAGCGGACGCTGATCGCGTCGATCGGACCGGCGGTCTCGGGCGAGCTCACCGCGCATGGTTTGCGCACGGACGTCTCGCCGGTGGAAGACCACTATTTCATGCGCCCGCTGGTCTCGGCGATGGCGGCAGCATTGGTGGACAAGCGGCCGAAGGTGGCGGAATGATCGCCTGACGCGGTGCCTAGCTTGCCATCTGCGAGGCGGCCGACATCAGCTCCTGCGGGCTCGGCGCGGCAAACATGCGATGGCCGCCTTCGGGCACCTCGGTAAAGCTCCAGCGCACAACACCCTCGCGGTCGAGCAGAAACTGCCCGAAGAGCTGGCCCTGGCCGGTTGCCGCCATGCGCTGATCGGCTTCCGTTATCTCATAGCCGTCCTTGTTATTGAGGTACTCCGCGGCCGCGGGCCGGTTCATCGGGCCGGGCAATTCGCCGGGCATGTCGACTTGCATGCTCATGACCACGTTCATGCCGACCTTGTGCGGCCACTCGGTCTCGTTCTCCGTGAACTCGAGATTGGGCAGACCGAACGCGCGGTGCGAGAGCCGCTCGGGATCGGACGCAGCGAGCAGGTTGGGCAACGGATGGTAACGGAAATAGAGTCGCGCGCGCTCGATCGGCGTGTTGACCACCGTGAGACTTTCGACGCCTTTCTCGTGCAAGGCGGCATCAAGTTGCGCCTGTGCCGCGATATGGCGGCGGCAGAACGGGCAATGCAGCCCCCGATACAGGCCCACCAATATCGGGCTTTGTCCGCGAAAGTCTTCGAGCGCGATCTTTCCGTCGCGTGTGATCGCGTCCAGCACGACGTTCGGTGCACGATCGCCCGGTTGAAGTGGTCCCTCGACGTGACGTTCAGACATGATGGCACTCCTTCACATGATCTAGTCAAGAAACGGCAGTACGATCAGCCCTGCGGGATCAAGCCCGTGCCGCGTGCAGACGTCCTGTGCCAGCGCGAAATATCGCTCGGCCTCGGGCATGTCGCCTCGATCAAGGTTCAGCGTCGCAAGACCATCATAGCATGGAAACAGCTGCTGCGGCTCGCCGGTTTCGCTCGCCACCTCGATTGCCTCATTGTAGCAACGAGCAGCCAGATCGGGCCGGAAATGGCATTGATGGATTTGCCCGAGCACGATCAACGGCACGGAGAGATGTTCGCGCTGATCAAGCGCGCGGTCGATTTCGATCGCCTTTTCGGCGGCCGGCACCCCCTCCTCAGTACATTTGTCGGTGAAAGTGCAACAGGCAACGGCAAAATTGGCGAGAAGGCGCGCCTGGAACCCGAGATCGCCGACCCGACGCGCGACATCGAGTCCGCGCCGGCAAATCTCCACGGCTTTCGCAGGGTCGACAATCGTGTAGAGCACACCGAGATTGGTGTAGCCACGGCAGGCCACGTTGAGGAGACCGGCGGCCTCGGCTGCTGCGACACTTTGCTCCACCTCGCGGACCGCCTCCTGGTGTCGGCCAAGCCGCGCCAGTGCCACCCCCTTGGTGTTGAGCGACTCTGCAATGGCGCGCGCCGCCTCGAATCCGACTTGCCTGTCGGCGTCCGCCGGTACGCTTCGGGCGTAGCCAAGCGCCTCGTCCGCCCATCTCGCGGCGGCCACGTGATCGCCCGTGCGAAACGAAAGACGGCCGCGCTCTTGCAGGAGGTGCGCCCACTCGATGGGCGCGTCGGTCCCTCCCAGCCGTTCGGCCGCCTCGGCATAATGCGCCTCTGCCTTGATCCGCTTGCCGGTGTCCCACAACAATCGGCCAAGCTTGCGGAGAATTCGCGCTTCGCCGATGCGGTCCTCCGCATTGCGATGACCTTCCAGCGCACTCTGGTAGTGCTCCTCAGCCGTGATCCTCCGGCCGGCCGCGGCACACAGCTCCGCGATCCGCTCGCAGAGGATCAGGCGTTCGGGCTCCCGTTCCCCACCGGCCAACAACACGGCGAGGGCCTGTTGGTACAAGCGGATGGCATCGTCATTGGCGTAGGTCGCGCGGGCGCGATCGCCGGCCGCGCGCAGATAGCGCGCACCTTTCGGCTTGCTCGCGCTCAGGCTGAAATGATGTCCGAGCAGTATGAGGTCCTCGAGGCGCTCGGGCTCATTGCCATAGAGCCGCTCCAGCGCGGCACCAATCCGTCCATGGAGCTCGATCCGACGCTGCAAGAGCAGGTTTTGATAGATCACGTCCTGAAGCATGGTTTGCGTAAAGCGATAAGATCGCAGCGAGATCGAGTTCGCGCCCGCGACCTCCTCGACAATCTCGGCATCGCACAGAAGTTCGAGCCCCGCTTCCACCTTCGTCCGCTGCGATGCCATCGCACCGAGAAGAGCCGCATCGAAACGTGGGCCGATCACCGCGGCCTCCTGGGCCAAGCGGCGCACCTCATGCGGCAGCCGGTCCAGGCGCGCCAGTAACAGGGCCTGAATGCTTGCCGGTATATCGGCGGCGGCTTCATCTGACTTGATCCGCCACCGTGAGCCGTCACGCTCCAAGGCGCCAGCTTCGATGAGACCGCGGATGATTTCCTCAAAGAAGAGTGGATTGCCGCCCGCGCGCTCCAGGATTCGACTGAACAGATTTCCCGGCGGTTCACTCCAACCGTGGCTGAAGTAGGCCGCGAGCAGCTTTTGTCCGTCTGCATCACCAAGCGGAAGCAATCGAAGGGTTGTATGGCTGATCCGCCCCGAGCCGAACTGATCCAGTTCCAGCATAGGCCGATGCGTAAACAACAGCATCAGCCGCGTACGCTCCAGCCGGTCCATCAGGAACCGCAGCGCTTCAAGCGATACGGCATCGGCCCAGTGCAGATCCTCGACAATGATCAGGAGCGGCGACAGGACCAGGCGCCGTTCGAACACGGTACGAATCGCAAAGAATATCTGCCGCCGAAGCTGCTCGGGCTCGACGTGCTGCAGCGCGGCGTCCGGATCGCCGAGGCCGAGAACGTGGAAATAAAGGGGCATCAGGCGATCGGCCTCTTCGACCGCAAGGCCGAGCTCCGACAGTGCCGTCGCCAGCTTGGCCTGGGCCTCCGCCACGGTCGTCTTCTGCGCGATGCCGTAGGCGCTGCGCAGCACAGCGGCAAGGGTGCCATAGGACTGTTCGCCCAGCGGCGAGCAGACAGCGCGCCGGATCGCCACGCCGGCGAAACGGTCCTCATCGCGGGCGTGGGCAACGAATTCGTCCACCAGACGCGTTTTGCCGATGCCGGCTTCACCGACCAGCCGCACCAGCTGCGCCGCGCCGCCACACGCGAGATCAAGATTGTCGACTAGACGGGCGAGCTCGGCGTCGCGCCCAATCACCGGCGCACTCAGGCCCAGCGTATCGAGGCCGCGTGCCGCACGGGGCGTGTCGAGCGGTCCGTTCAAGCGATGGACCAGGACGCTGCCCATCTTGCCCTTCAGCGAGACCTCGCCAAGCGATTCATATGAGAATGCATGCCGCGTAAGACGGTAGGTCAGCGGCCCGACCAGCACCTCGCCCGTGGAAGCCATCGACTGCAATCGTTGAGCCGTATTCACCGTATCGCCCGTGACCGAGTAGGATTTGGCAACTCCAACACCCAGTCGGCCAGCAACCACGTGCCCGGTGTTGATGCCGACATGAAGCAGGAGCGGTGACCCGGCATACGCCTTTGCACGTTCGCTGAGTTGCGCCGTTCGGCCGATCATGTCGAGCGCGGCGCGGACGGCCCGCTCGGGGTCGTCTTCGTGCGCGGCGGGCGCTCCGAATAGCGCAAGCAGCGCGTCGCCGATGAATTTGTCCACGAAGCCGCCAAAGCTTTGCACCGCCGCCGTTAGCTCCTCGAACAATTCGTTCTGAAGCGCCTGCATGACTTCAGGATCGAGTCGCTCGCTCATCGTGGTGAAGCCGCTAAGGTCGGCAAACAGCACGGTAATGGTGCGGCGGTTGGCTTCGCTGTCGATCTTGTCCGGCTGCGATCGAAACCCGTATTGGGCTTCGGCCGTCGGCGCCAGCGGTGGCGAGGACGCACTGGTCGGGACTGTCACGCGGCTGGCCCGCATTGATGCCTGCCCGCCTGACTTGGAGGCTTCACTGACGAGGACGCCGCATTTCGGGCAGTACGCGAAATCCGGTGCGCACGGATAGCCGCAGCCTGGGCAGGCGTTCGGCTGCTTCGTGCCGCATTTCGGGCAGAAGGCAAAGCCGCTCTGAACCTCGGAACCGCAACAGGAGCAGTTCATGGGTCGAGACCCCGCGGGCGCCGCGATGGCGCAGCCTGCTGGACCCGGTCAGATGGCCCAGGATCTCGGCAAGGATGGGCTCGTCGTGCCGGAAGAGCAAGCGGTGGGTTGCGGCGCTCGCAGTTGCGGCCGCGAACGCGGCTTCACTCCTCCCCGTACCCCCTTAGCCGTTCGATATCCAGAATAGTCACGCCACCATACTCCAACCGGAGCAAGCCCTCTTTCTCCAGCCGGTTCAGCGCGCGGTTGGCATTCTGGCGGGACATGCCGGAAAGCGCCCCGATCTCTTCCTGGGTGATCTCCAGATGCGCGGTGGATTCCGGATAGAGGATCGGATTGAATAGCGAAGCAATGCTGCGGGCAAGCCGCGCAGTGGCATCCAACGTGCGGTTGACCTCGAGCATGCCGATGAACTGGCCGAGCCGCTCGTTGAGCTGGCGTACCAGGAAGCGGTTGAAGCCGACGCTGTTCTCGAACAGCCACATGAAGGCGCTGCGTTCCATCAGCGCGACGCGGCTGTTGCGCAGCGCGACCACGTCATAGCGGCGCGGCTCGTTCTTGAGCACGCTGCCCTCGCCGAACCAGGCCCCTGCCGTCAGCCCGGCAAGACTCGTCTCCTTGCCGTCGCGCGAGACCCCACCCATCCGGGCAAGGCCGAAGACCATGCCGGCCCAATAGTCGAACGTGTCGCCGCGCATGAAGACGGTCTCGCCAGTGCCGTAGGACCGCTCCGTGATCCCGGTACGAGCGACCTCGATCTCCGCTTGCGTGAGCTCGCGCGACCAGGCAGCGACGCGCTTCAGTTGATCCTCTGAAATCATGATCCCGAAGCCAGCCGCACCGTTCGTCACTCCTGTTCTGCTGCAACGCAGCATGAGCGTTTCGACCACCATCCGACGAAAGATGGATGATCCCCCATCCAAAAACTTTGTCGCAGAATTGTCAGGCGGGAGACATTTTAAACTAACGCTTTCCCCTATTGAGGACCACCTCGGGCGATGCGGCTTTTGATCCCAAACGGGAACGAGAGCGGCGCGGCTCCGGTCGAGACCATCTGCTGCATGGCCTCACCGGCACGGTCGTACTAGGATCGCCCGATAGAACGGACGAAGAGCGCCACTGAAAGCGCCATCACCGGGAGGGATCTGTTTGGTGGCTACCAGTCTTGAAGTGCGCGGCGTGTCCTTGCGATTCGGCGGCGTTCGTGCGCTGACCGATGTCGGCTTCGCCATCAGGGAAGGCGAGCTGTTCTCGATCATCGGCCCCAACGGCGCCGGCAAGACCTCGATCGTGAACTGTATTTCCGGCCGCTACAAGCCGACCGAAGGCCAGCTGTTCTACCAGGGCCGCGACATCACCGGCCTGACGCCCAACGCGCGCGCGTCGCTCGGCATCGGCCGCACATTCCAGAACCTGGCGCTGTTCCACCACATGAGCGTGCTCGACAACATCATGGTCGGACGCCATCACCTCCTGAAGAACAATTTCCTCACGGGCTCGCTGTACTGGCTCACCGGCGCGCGCAAGGAAGAGCTCGAGCACCGCCGCAAGGTGGAAGAAATCATCGATTTCCTCGATCTCCAGTCGGTGCGAAAGGCGCCGGCCGGCACTCTCTCCTACGGCTTGCGCAAGCGCGTCGAGCTCGCCCGCGCCATGGCGCTGGAGCCGCGCCTCATTCTCCTCGACGAGCCGATGGCCGGCATGAACTTCGAGGAGAAGGAGGACATGGCCCGCTATATCGTCGATCTCAACGAAGAGTTCGGCATGACCGTAGTGATGATCGAGCACGACATGGGCGTGGTGATGGACATCTCCCACCGCGTCATGGTGCTGGATTTCGGCCGCAAGATCGCCGAGGGCGATCCGGCCGCCGTGCTCGCTGATCCCCACGTCAGGCGCGCCTATCTCGGCGAAGAGGACGAGGTGCTGGTCGATCCTGACGATGCGCCGCCGGCGCAGGAGAGCGCGGCATGATGGATTACGCAGGCCGCGTTGCGCAGGCCGACACCTATCCGAAGATGCTCCGGCTCAATGCGAAGGAGTACGGCAACGAAATTGCGCTGCGCGAGAAGGATCTTGGGCTGTGGCGCCCGTTCACCTGGAACGACTACCAGACGCGGGTCCGCGACTTCGCGCTCGGCCTCGTCGAACTGGGCCTTGGACGCCAGGATGTCATCGGCATCATCGGCGACAACCGGCCGGACTGGGTCGCGGCGGAAATCGCCACTCATGCGGTTGGAGGCTTGAGCCTCGGGCTCTATCGCGACGTGCTCGATGAAGAAGCTTCGTATCTCCTCAATTATGGCGAGGCGCAGCTCGTTTTCGCCGAGGACGAGGAGCAGGTCGACAAGCTGCTCACCCTGGCAGACCGCGTCCCAAAGCTGAAGCACATCATCTATTCCGATCCGCGCGGCATGCGGAAGTACGACGATCCGCGTTTGATGTCGGCGGAGACGTTTGCCGAGCTCGGCCGGGCGCGGGCTACGCGCGAACCGGAACTTTACGACCGGCTGGTGGACACGACCAAGGGCGAGGACGTCGCGATCCTCTGCACGACATCGGGCACCACCTCGCATCCAAAGCTTGCGATGCTCGCCGCCGGCCGCGTGCTCGGCCATTGCGCGACCTATCTCGCTTTCGACCCGAAAGGACCGGACGACGAATACGTGTCGGTGCTGCCGCTGCCCTGGATCATGGAACAGGTCTATGTACTCGGCAAAGGCCTCTTGTGCCGGATGAAGATCAACTTCGTCGAAGAGCCCGAGACCATGATGAACGATCTGCGCGAGATCGCACCGACGTTTGTCCTATTTGCACCGCGCGTTTGGGAATCGATCGCCGCCGATGTCCGCGCCAGGGTGATGGACGCAACGCCGTTCAAACAGCGCCTGTTCGACATCGGCATGAAGAGCGGGCTTGCCGCGCTCGAACAGGGCGAGCGTTCCGGCTTTGCCGACGCGATCCTGTTCCGTGCATTGCGCGACCGCCTCGGCTTCACTCGCCTGCGTTCAGCCGCAACCGGCGGCGCGGCACTCGGGCCCGAGACCTTCAAGTTCTTCCAGGCCATGGGCGTGCCGCTGCGCACGCTCTACGGCCAGACCGAGCTGCTGGGCGCCTACACGCTGCACCCGGCGGGCAAGGTCGATCCCGACACCACCGGCGTGCCGATGGCTGATAGCGTCGAGATCCGCATCGACAATGCCGACGTCCACGGCGTCGGCGAAATCGTGGTGCGGCATCCCAACATGTTCCTCGGCTACTACAAGAACCCGGAGGCGAGCGTCGCCGACGTCAAGGACGGCTGGATGCTGTCGGGCGACGCCGGCTATTTCAACGCGAATCGCCAGCTCGTGGTCATCGACCGCATCAAGGATCTGGCCGAGACCTCGCGCGGCGAGCGCTTCTCGCCGCAATTCATCGAGAACAAGCTGAAGTTCTCCCCCTATATCGCCGAAGCCGTGGTGCTGGGCTCGGGCCGCGACGCGCTCGCCGCAATGATCTGCATCCGCTACTCCATCATCTCGAAATGGGCGGAGAAGAACCGGCTCTCGTTTACGACCTACAGCGACTTGGCCTCGCGGCCCGAGGTTTATGCGCTACTCAAGAAGGAAGTCGAGACCGTCAACGCGACACTGCCGCCGGCACAGCGCATCTCCCGTTTCCTGCTGCTCTACAAGGAGCTCGACGCCGACGACGGCGAGCTCACCCGCACGCGGAAAGTCCGCCGCAGCGTCATCAACGAAAAATACGAAGGCATCATCGGCGCGATCTACCGCGGCCAGGCCGACATCCCCGTGGACACCGTGATCCGCTTCCAGGACGGCACCACGCAAAGGGTGCGGACGACGCTGCGAGTGGTGGATCTCGGCGGACCGGGGCATTTGGCGGAGGCGGCGGAGTGAACTTCGTGGCAATCACAGGTGCAATGCATATTGCTGCGCCCTCTCCCCTTGTGGGAGAGGGCATCTCCGCAGCCCGCTCTACCCTCACTTCGGCGAGGGGTCCTCTCTCCGCGCGTTCATTGCTGAGACAACCCCTCACCCGTCTTCGCTTCGCGAAGCCACCCTCGCCCACAAGGGGAGAGGGGAAGAGCGCGCCGGATTTGTCAGCGAGCACCACTTCATGAACACCGCCTTCCTCATCCAGCTCCTGGTCAACGGCCTCGTGGTCGGCACGCTCTATGGCGTGGTCGCGATGTCCTTTGTGCTGATCTACAAGGCTAGCCAGGTCGTCAATTTCGCGCAGGGCGAGCTCTTGCTTGTCGGCGCCTGGGTGTGCTGGACCTTGCTCGCGAAATACCAGGTGCCGTTCTGGATCGGCATGCCGATGACGCTGGTGTTCATGTTCGTGTTCGGCATCGCGGTGCAGGTCCTGATCCTGCGACCGATGATCGGCGAACCCATCATCTCGGTCATCATGGTGACGATCGGCCTCTCCACCGTGCTGCAGGCGACGCTGAAATGGATGTTCGGTGTCAATCCACAGCCGTTCCCGCGTGTGTTCGAGAGCCAGTCCGTCAGCCTGCTCGGGCTCCAGATCCAAACCGTCTATGTCATGAGCCTTGTCGTCTCGGTCGCGATGATGATCGGCATGGCCTGGTTCTTCCGCGCCTCGAAGTACGGACTTGCGATGCGCGCCACCGCGTTCAACCAGCAGGTGGCACAGTCGCTCGGCATCTCCGTGAAAAGCGTGTTCGCGATGGCGTGGGCGATCTCAGCGACGGTTTCGGCCGTCGCGGGCGTCGTCGTTGCCGTGGTGAACGGCGTCTCGTCCGGGTTGGCCGGCTACGGCATTAAGGTGTTTCCGGCGGCGATCCTCGGCGGACTCGATTCCGTCGGCGGCGCCGTGCTCGGCGGCATCATCATCGGCCTGCTCGAGAACATCGCGCAATATGTCGACAGCGAATACCTTCACTGGGGCAATCTCTACGAGATCGCGCCGTTCTACGTCCTCATCATCGTGCTGATGATCAAGCCCTACGGCCTGTTCGGCACCCACGACATCGAGCGGATCTGATCCATGGCCGGCCCTGTCCTCATCCCTGCTGGTGACTTCCGCACCTCCTATGCGGCCGACACCACGATCTTTCCGACCACGACCAGCCGCAATTTTGCGATCGTCGGCGTGCTGCTGCTGTGCTTCGCGCCCCAGTTCTTCAGCGGTTACTGGCTCAGTATCCTGATCCAGATCGGCATCTTCTCGATCGCGGCGCTGGGGCTGAACATCCTGGTCGGCTTCACCGGCCAGATCTCGATCGGCCATGCCGCCTTCTTCCTGCTCGGCGCTTTCACCTCGGCCTACATCTCCAACAACGCGCCGATCCCGGTGTTCTTCGCGATCCCGCTTGCCGGCATCATCACGGCGCTGGTCGGGCTGATCTTCGGCATCCCGGCGGCGCGCCTGAAGGGGCTCTACCTAGTGATCGCGACACTGGCCGCGCAATACATCCTGCTCGACTTCTTCTCCCGCGCCGAGTGGTTCACCGGCGGCTCGGTGCCCGCAAGCGCAAGTCCGTTCTCGATCTTCGGATACACGCTGCGCGGCGACAGGCAGTATTTCTACGTTGTGCTGGCCTATGTGCTGGCGAGCTACATCCTGGTCACCAATTTGATGCGTACCCGCGATGGCCGTGCGCTGGTGGCGATCCGCGACCATTATCTCTCCGCGGAGATCATGGGCATCAATCTCACAAAGTATCGCACGCTGTCGTTCGGCCTTGCCGCGTTCTTCGCCGGCATCGCCGGCGCGCTCTATGCGCACTACCAGCTCGTGGTATCGCAAGAGGGTTTCGGCATCGAACGTTCGATCCTGTTCCTCGCCATGATCATCATCGGCGGCACCGGTTCGATCATGGGCACGCTGATGGGCACCGCGTTCGTGGTGCTGCTGCCCGAGACGATGGAGTTCCTCAGCGTCGCGCTGAAGGGCGGCGCGATCGACAAGGCGCTGTCGCTCAACAACAACATCACCTTCCTGCGCGAGATCGCAATCGGGGTGATCATCATCGCGTTCCTGATGTTCGAGCCCGACGGGCTCGCCCATCGCTGGCGACAGATCAAGGCGTACTGGAAACTCTACCCGTTCTCGCATTGAGCGCGGGCAACTCGCTAACCAACCAATAAACAGGAGGAGGCAACCCATGAAGACAAAATCCCTTTTGAGCACCGCGTCGCTGGCGCTGGCGATCGCCGCATTCTCGGCAAGCGCGCAGGCGCAGATCGCGATCGGGCACCTCGCCGATTATTCCGGCGGCACCTCCGACGTCGGCACACCCTATGGCCAGGCCGTCGCCGACACCTTCGCCTGGGTCAACAAGAACGGCGGCGTCGGCGGCAAGCAGCTCAATGTCGACACCAACGATTATGGCTACCAGGTGCCGCGCGCCATCGCGCTCTACAAGAAGTGGTCGGCGCCGGACTCCAAGGTCGCGGCGATCATGGGCTGGGGCACGGCAGACACCGAGGCGCTGACCGGCTTCCTCGCCCAGGACAAGATCCCCGATCTCTCCGGCTCCTACGCCGCCGCCCTCACCGATCCCGAAGGTGTCAGCGGCAAGGCCAAGCCCGCGCCGTACAATTTCTTCTACGGGCCGAGCTATTCGGACTCGCTCCGCGCCATGCTGAT
Organism: Bradyrhizobium sp. BWC-3-1; assembly: GCF_032917965.1. Lineage (NCBI taxonomy): Bacteria > Pseudomonadati > Pseudomonadota > Alphaproteobacteria > Hyphomicrobiales > Nitrobacteraceae > Bradyrhizobium > Bradyrhizobium sp. BWC-3-1. The sequence continues at coordinate 3,075,594 of NZ_CP136625.1, read as the reverse complement.
GTGGGCGGCCGAGGACTGGAAGGCCAAGGGCAAGCCCGGCAAGCCGAAATTCGTCCACATGGGTGCCAACCACCCGTATCCGAACGCACCGAAGGCCGCCGGCGAAGCCATGGCGCAGGAGCTCGGTTTCGAGGTGCTACCGCCGCTGGTGTTCGCGCTCGCGCCGGGTGACTACAGCGCGCAGTGCCTGAGCCTGAAATCCTCGGGCGCCAACTACGCCTATCTCGGCAACACCGCCGCGTCCAACATCTCGGTGATGAAGGCCTGCAAGACCGCCGGAGTCGACATCCAGTTCATGGGCAATGTCTGGGGCATGGACGAGAACGCCGCCAAGACCGCCGGCGATGCCGCCGACGGCGTGATCTTCCCGCTGCGCACCGCTGTGAGCTGGGGCGGCGATGCGCCCGGCATGAAGACCGTGATGGAGATCTCGAAGATGTCCGACCCGACCGGCAAGGTCTATCGGCCCGTGCACTACATCGCGGCGGTGTGCTCGGCGCTCTACATGAAGGAGGCGATCGATTGGGCCGCCAAGAACGGCGGCGCCACCGGCGAGAACGTCGCCAAGGGCTTCTACCAGAAGAAGGACTGGGTGCCGGCAGGTGTGGAAGGCGTCTGCAATGCCTCGACCTGGACCGACAAGGACCACCGCGGCACGCTGAAGGTCGATCTCTACCGCACCAAGATTGCGGGCGCGACCGACGGCGACCTCAACGACCTCATGGCCAAGGGTGCGATCAAGCTCGAGAAGGTCAAGACCGTCGAGCTGCCGCGCAAGCCGGAATTGCTGGGCTGGTGAGCCTCGCTTTCGCCCTCCGCACAACTGTCATCCCCCGCCTTGTGCGTAGCGCGCACTGGAGCGGGGGATCCAGTACGCCGCGGCTTCCCGGTGAATCTCCGGCGTCTCTGGAATACTGGGTCACCCCGCCCCAGTGCGCAATTGCGCACAAGGCGGGTGACGTCATCGAGAGAGTAACTGACCATGAGTGAAGCGGCTCACATCGAGCGTCCCTCCCCCGGAATCGTACCCGCGCCGCCCCTCCTTGCCGTGCGCAACATCGAGGTCGTCTATGACGATGTCATCCTGGTGCTGCGCGGTCTCAGCCTCGACGTGCCCAAGGGCGCGATCGTGGCGCTGCTCGGCGCCAATGGCGCCGGCAAGTCGACGACGCTGAAGGCGATCTCTGGGCTGCTCAAGACCGAGGATGGCGAAGTCACGCGCGGCGAGATCTTGTTCGAGGGGGAGCGCATCAACGGCATCGATCCCGACAAGATCGTCCGCCGCGGCATCTTCCAGGTGATGGAGGGCAGGCGCATCGTCGCCGACATGACCTCGCTGGAAAACCTCAAGCTCGGCGCCTTCACCCGCAGGGACCGCGAGGTCGGCGCCGATCTGGACATGGTCTTCAACTACTTCCCGCGCCTGAAGGAGCGCACCGGGCTGGCCGGTTATCTTTCCGGCGGCGAGCAGCAGATGCTCGCGATCGGCCGCGCGCTGATGGCGCGCCCGAAGATGATCCTGATGGACGAACCCTCGATGGGTTTGTCGCCGCTGCTGGTGAAAGAGGTGTTCTCGATCATCCACAAGATCAATCGTGACCTCGGCGTCACCATTCTCCTGGTCGAGCAGAACGCCCGCGCTGCGCTGTCGGTGGCAAGCCACGGCTACATCATGGAGCAGGGCAAGGTCGTGCTCGACGGCACCGCGGACGAATTGCGCGACAACGAGGACGTCAAGGAATTCTACCTCGGCGGCGCCGGCGACCAGCGCAAGAGCTTCAAGAACCTCAAGAGCTTCAAGCGGCGCAAGCGCTGGCTTTAACCTTCCAATACCTGTTCCGCTTCCGTGACTGCGCAGAGAACATGATAGAACGACGACGCAGGAATGGTGTCGATCAGCGATTTGCCGTCGCGCTCGAACTGGTCGTACCAGCCGCCCCGCACGGGATGGCTGAGATAATGGCGTTCGAGCCGCGCCAGCGCCATGCGCGCCTCCTCCGCCGCGCCCGCCTCGCCGGATTCGGCCTGCGCGATCCACGCCTTCGCAATCTCGGTCTGTGGCCACAGCCGGCGTGTAGTGCGGCGAATGTTGCCGGCGTCGTCACCCTCGTCGATCAGGCAGCCGGTGGCCTCGTCGCGATAGCGCAGCGCGGTTTCCAGCAGCTCGGCGCGCCGCTGTCCGGTCGGGCAGCCCGTGATGCGCTCGAACCCCTTCAGCAACCAGACCCATTCCGCCTGGTGGCCGGGCTCGACGCTGACTGGCGCGATCTTCGACCAGTCCTCTTCGAAATATTCGCCGAGCGCGCGCGTTCGCTTGTCGTAGAGATTGGCGAGAAAGAGCGCGAAGAACTCGCCGGCACGGTTCTGGAACGACAAATCGTGGGTTGCGTCGAAGCACGCGATCATCGCCTCGAACAGATGCATATGCGGGTTCTGCCGGCGCGGCAGCGAGACCGGAAGGCCTTCGTGGACGCCGCCGTGCGGCGAGCGCAGATGGCCATCGAGGAAGGCGAGCAGCGCATCGATCTCGGCGCGAATTTGTGCGTCCTGGTCGAGCGCATAGGCGGCCGCGAGCGCAAACAGGATGAAGGCGTGGTCGTAGGCGTCGCGCCGGCCGTCCAGCACCGCGCCCTCTGGCGTCAGCCGGTGCACGTAGCCGGGCCGGCCGTCGGGCGTCTTTGCTTTGGCGAGCAGATGCTCGAGCCCCTTCAGTGCGATGGCGCGCCCCTCAGGGTACCAGCCCATCTGCGCAGCCTTGGCGTAGCACCAGATCTGGCGGGCCTGCACGAACACCCGGCGCGGCGCGGTCACGTCCGCCCTGCCGTCGCGGTGCAGCCGATCGATGAAACCACCCGCGCCATGGTCCCAGCCGACCGTCGACCACAGCGGCAGCGCCTCGTCGATCATGCGGCGCTTCAGGCGCGCGACGACGTCCGCCGCCTCGTCCGCCGCACTGATTCCCGCGTCCGCCATCGCGTCCTCTTCAAACCTCGCCAATGGCCGTCTGATACCCATGCCGGCGGCGGCGTGCAACGGATGCCAACCCGGAAAGATCAGCCATGACCGCCCATTACGACGCCCTCGAGACGCGCGAACAAGCCGCGCGCGAGGCCGATCTGTTCGCCCGCCTGCCAGGCGTGCTGCGCTCTGCGATGACCGCGCCCGCCTATGCCGATCGGCTGAAAGGCGTGGATCCGGCCGCCGTGACCTCCAGGGCGGCTCTGGCGGGCCTGCCTGTGCTGCGCAAGTCGGAATTGCCGGCCCTGCACAAGGCCTCCACGCCCTTCGGAGGGTTCGTCGCGGCGGCGCCCGGCTCGTTCGCCCGCCTCTTCACCTCCCCCGGGCCGATTTTTGAGCCGGAGGGGCGGCAGCCTGACCCCTGGCGCGGCGCGCGGGCGCTGTTCGCGGCCGGGTTCCGGCCCGATGACATCGTGCTCAACACCTTCAGCTACCATCTCACCCCCGGCGGCTTCATCTTCGATGCGTCGGCGCGCGCGCTCGGCTGCGCCGTGATCCCCGCAGGTCCCGGCAATACCGAGCAGCAATTCGAGCTGATAGAGGCCTACCGTCCCGTCGGCTACAGCGGCACGCCGGACTTTCTGAAAATATTGCTCGATGCTGCCGCAAGCTCGGGCCGCGACGTCTCCTCGATCAAGCGCGCGCTGGTCTCCGGCGCGGCGTTCCCGCCCTCGCTCCAGGCCGAGATAAAGGCGCGCGGCATCGACGCCTACCAAGCCTTCGGCACCGCCGATCTCGGCCTCATCGCCTTCGAGACCGCGGCGCGCGAGGGCATGGTCGTGAACGAGGATCTGATCATGGAGATCGTCAAGCCCGGTACCGGCGATCCCGTGGCACCCGGCGACGTCGGTGAGATCGTCGTGACCTCGCTCGACCCGCACCATCCCTGGATCCGGCTCGCTCTCGGCGACCTCACCGCGGCACTGCCGGGGACCAGCCCCTGCGGGCGCACCAACATGCGCATCAAGGGCTGGATGGGCCGCGCGGACCAAACCACCAAGGTCAAAGGCATGTTCGTCCGCCCCGAGCAGGTCGCCGAGATCGGTAAGCGCCATTCCGCGCTCGGAAGATTACGCCTCGTCGTCACGCGCCAAGGCGAGGCCGATGCAATGACGCTGAAAGCGGAGACGGCGGCCGCGAACGATGCGTTGCGCGAGGAGATTGCAGGCACCTTGCGCGCCGTGACGAAACTCGGAGGCGAGGTTGAACTGGTGAGGCCCGGTGCGCTGCCGAACGACGGTAAGGTGATCGCGGACGAGCGGTAGAACTGACCTTATTCTCGTAGCACCGAATATTTCGCCAAAACAAGTTATGTTCGGGCGAAACTTGCGCAAAACGCCCGAAATCCGAGGGTTGCGCGCTCCACATGCAGCGGGGTCGAAAAATGACAGGCAAGGGATCATCATAGATTTGCTGCCGGCGGCGCTCGGCAATACCTTTCTCGTGTTCTACCTCGTGCTCGATCTTTGGCGCGGCGAACGTGGATTTCATTTTCCGAGCTTGCTGGCTTGGTTTCACCGTCTCGACGGGGGGACTGCTGAGCTATTTAGTGCTCGCAGGTAGCGGGTGGAACATCTCCCCCGCGTACTTGATTGCCACGGGTCTCGCCACGGCCATGACGGTGCGGCTCCTTAAGAGTCGCAGTGCGCCTTGGCCAGTTCCAATGATGCACAGGTCTGACGTTGCGTAAGCCTCGAATCGCCTTTCAGACCAGGCAAGCGCGACGTCCGCTTTGGGCCGCAGCGACGGCAAGGTTCAATCAGTCAGCTGAGATCAACTAGAGCGAGATACTTGAGATTCGCAAATCAGGGTGTCTCTGATCACCACCATGCTTGCTGGGCGTAGGGCAGCATGGATGGCCAAGCCTTACTCTCTCGATCTTCGCAAGAGCGTAGTCGCAGCGGTTGAGGGCGGAATGTCCCGCAATCACCCAGGCGCAGTTGCCCTCCAGTCTGGGCAAAAAATGGCTGCTGGTTAAGCATTCTAATCCGCGGTGTGTCTTCCGCACTACAGCAAATTCGGCGGACTGGGGTAGCTCTTGGGAGAGCTTCTGAAACTTGAAAGAACCAAAATGAAAAAGTTCCTACTCGCTACCGTCGCTTTTGCGTCCTAGCGGGTACGGCATCGGCAGCTGATATGGCCGCGCGTCCTTACACCAAAGCCCCAGCGATGGAGGCCTCGCCGATTTACAACTGGACCGGCTTTTACATCGGCGGTCACGTCGGTGGCGCATTCGGTGGCAACAACAACATTCTGGCCCCCGGCTTCACCGGCACCAACAGCAACGATGGTGTGTTCATGGGCGGCGCGCAGGTCGGTTACGACCATCAGTTCTCACCGAACTGGGTGCTGGGCATTGAAGCGAACTACAGCTTCCTCGACACCAATGACAATTCCTTCGTCAACCGTGGGCTCGGTTCGGTCACCGGTCGCCTTGGCTACACCTGGGGTCCGGCGATGGTGTACGTCAAAGGCGGTTATGCCTGGGCTGACTCCCGCCTTACGAATGGCTTCGGCGGCGGCACCTTCACCAACAACGGCGGTGGTCGCGACGGCTACACGGTAGGCGGTGGTCTCGAATACCTGTTCGCCCAGAACTGGTCGGGCAAGGTCGAATATCAGTACTATGACTTCGGCACGCGGAACGCTCTCTTCACCAGCGCCGGAGGTGTTGTTACCGCCGTCGGCTTCCGCAATGACGAGCACACCATCAAGGCCGGCCTGAACTATCGGTTCAATTGGGGCGCTGCCTCGGCGTCTCGTTACTGACGGCTTTCATATCACATAATCTACCTAAAGGGTCAGCCATCAGCCTGGCCCTTTTTCATAAGCCGGAATGGCTGGCGCGAGGATTGCGTGTCGGCCAAAATACGCACCCGACTGAACCCGATCGAACCGGTCTTTGCCAAGCTCAAACACCTGCTCCGGTCTGCGCTGCCATTGGCGCGCCAGAAGAATGCGCGAACTGTCTCAAAACTCAAGCTATCGAAGCCTTTGCCATCAGCTTCAGTTTCCTTGCTGCGGGAGGCGATTGTCATCAATCACAGCGGTCACGCCATCGATGAACGCTTGACACTCAGCGTGGGTCTTGAAAGTGCCCTTGAACTTCCCGAATAGGAAGACGGTCCGGCCGTGACCCTTTCCGAAAAAGTATTGGCCGACGTGTCCGCCCCTTCGTCTTTGCGCTCAATGCTACCAAGGCTTTGCACTGACTTGAGGTCTGTCTCGGGTAGCTTGATCCGCACATGTGTCTCCGTGATCCATGACCGGCTCCGCCGGGCTGGCGTGTGTAGCAGATCAGCGCTTCGCCGCGTTACCAGCCAACTCCATCGCCAGATCGAGAGCTGCGACTCCAATTTGATCTGAAGAATGAGATTTGCAGCGCCGGTCCATCCAAACAACAATCGCGGAGAAATCGCCGCCGCCAACAATGTCCCTCTCAGCACTCACGTTTAGTCCGCTGACGAAACCCACGACCCAGGATTCAAAGGTCGCCTTTACGACTAAGTTCTTCTTCCTATTCAGCCAAGCGGTACAAGATTGCGAGCCAGCGCCCACGATCGTTGATCCGGCGTTCAGCGACGTTGGCAAGAGTAGCATCATCACAATGGCAAGCGCGCGTTTCATCTCTTCCTCGATCGAAAAGGGCTACTTCCAAGGAGGCTCTATCTGTCGCTTTGCCCGAGCGGCGCAAGCTCAGTTTTGATTTTCTCGATGCGCCTGCGTATGGCGATGGACGCTTCTACGCCCGATCGCTATCTCAGGCTAGAATCCGGCCAGTGAGGAACCTCATCGGCGCGGGATCGACGCAAGCTCTGCCGCACCATGGCGTAGAGCACAAACAGGCCGATGGTGATCGCGACAGCGAGCAGTGGGAAAATGTAGTCATGCAGCGCTCCAAGACTTTGAAATACTAGCAGCCCGTCCAATCGGCGCGGCGCTCCCCGGCCTGAGACCCTAGACCGCCAATGTCCTACTCAACTCGTGGTTCTCATCCAGCATTCCGCTTCAAATGTTTGAGCCCCCGCCGTTGCTGCGAGAGAGCAGCCTTCTCATACCATTCCAAGCTCGACAGATATCTCCTTTGGTTCTGCGCCCTCAATCACCTCCAAAGATCAGAATTAACCTAAGAGCTCGCAGGCGTTCCTGGCGACTCCTCGCTTGAGCCAGATCTTGAACTGCGACATCCATGTCCGTACCTTTGAAGTCTTCCGCAAGAACTGCATCGAAGCCAGCGAAACCAGAACCAGCGGGTTCGTCCCAACGAGATAAGCTATGCCGATAGGCGTTGCGGCTCGATGCTGCTTTGCCGGCGGTTGTTTGCGGCCCGGTACTCCTCTCTGCGTTTGCGCGATTGGCTTCGATTTGTCGCTTTAAGCCAACTTGCCTCCTTGATTTCTCTACTTAGCAGTCGAGCAATCCGCTTCGCGCAAAGTGCACGACCTCAATCCTCGGTTCCGGCTCCTCCACGATGCGATGGTAACCGACCCGGAGGCTACGACGAATCCGTCAACAACGGGGCAATGAACGTGTGGAGGTTTGATCCATCAAACAGATAGGCTGCTATTCCGGCCGCTTGAGCCGCAGCAAGATCGCTCTGCTTGTCGCCGACCATGAAGCTAGCATCGATATTCACCGAATACCGCTCAAGGAGGGCTCTGATCATCCCCGGCTGCGGCTTACGACAGTTGCAGAGGACACGGTAACGCTCAACCAGACCATCCGGGTGATGTGGGCAAAATTCGAATGCATCGATACGGGCACCAACGATAGCAAGTTCACGCGACATCCAGTCGTGCAGATTGCGAACATGCCGCTCCTCATAAAGCCCCCTCGCAATTCCTGATTGGTTGGTCACGACAAATGCAAGGTATCCGGCATCATTGACTGCTTTTACGGCCTGTTGGGCTCCTTCCACCCACCGGATCTTGCCGGGATCGAAAGCATAGCCGTCGTCCTCATTGAGGACGCCATCACGATCGAAAAATACTGCCGGGCGCTTCAAATCTCACTAGCCCAAATTGGAGGGGATACCCGCCGATCTTCCGACAATCACGGCTTCATTTCAACATGTCATGCGACCAGACAATCGTTCACTGCGAGCGCGCCTTTTGCATCCACGTCTTTGCTATTCATGCGTGAATTGGCTTCGTTTTGTCGGTCTTTGTACCGATCAGCGTCGTCCCGCCCCTGGCCTAAGCGCGTAAGAACAAAAGCCGTTTCTGCCGCTATAACGAGCAAGATTGTTGCTGCAGAAAGGACTGGCCTTCATCTGTGATTGGAGCGTCACTGATTCGACTGGGCGCCCCATCGATCGTAGCGCCGGTATCTCGCCTCGCGGACGCGGGGCTTCAGGCATTGCGGCATGTGAAGCCGCTTGTTTTGCGTAGGAAATACCGGCGACAACAGTTCAAACAAACGGCGCGGATGCGCCCAATCACATTGTTCGGTTTAACCCTAACGACCGCCGTCATTTCATCGGCGGCTCGGATGCGCGGACCATCATGGGAGACGATCAGGACTCGCTTTTACGACTCGGGCGGGAGAAGCGCGGCGAGATCGACCCAGAAGACCTCTCGGACAATTTGATAGTCCAGCTCGGCACCATAACCGAGGTCCTCAACCACGCTTGGTATCAACGATCCTCCGGGCAAACCATCAAGGACATCCAGAAGCGCGTTCGCCATCCCGTGCACAAATGGATGGGAGCGGCGCTCGACGGCATTGTCGAACAAACCGACGCGGTGTTCGAGGCCAAGTTCATGTTGCCATGGGCCTTCACCGAGGAGGCCGCGGCCGACAAGCACATCGCGCAGTTACAGCACAACATGTGGGTGATGGCTTCCCGTAGCGCGGTGCTCTCAATCATTACCGGCGGCGGCAAATGGGTCGAGATCAAGATCCACGCCGATCCGCTCTACCAGCATCTCTTGCTCACGGCCGAGAAGATGTTCTGGCGCTGCGTCCAGAGTGGCGAGCCGCCTGTCCTGTGCAACATCGAAACCCCGCGGCCCAAGTTGGAAGCGATCAAGGTCGTCGACATGTCGACCTCCAATCAGTGGGCGGATTTGGCGGCCACCTATCTGCGCACCCGCGAGGCGCATGGCGAGCACGAGATCGCAAGGCCGACCTGAAGAAGCTGATGCCGGAGGATGCCACAACCGGCCACGGCATCAAGGCTAAGCGCTCCAAGTCCGAAGCGATCAGCTTCGAGGCCCAGGTGGAGGCGTCCCATGCACCAATCCAATGAAAGGATCGAGGCAATATAACCCCATGGACGCGAGCGGGGCGCGACGTTCTAGCCACGTTTGGCAAGGTTCCGCCTTTCCCAACTGCTGCGGCTGAGGTAACACAGGCGCAGTGGGGGGTGCGTTTTGGGCCAATCGAAAATCACAGATCGCGTCGAATATCTGGACTGGCTGAGGGCTGTGGCAGTCTTGTTCGTGATGCTCGGGCATGCGAGCCCATCCACAGCTCCAGGAGGGGCTATTGGGGTTAGCGTCTTCTTCGTCATTAGCGGTTATCTGATCTGTAGCATTCTCCTCCGTGAGGGAATGCTGACAATTCCGAACGTGGTGAGGTTTTGGGGTCGTCGAGTTGCGCGGATCTATCCGATGTATGTTGCGCAGATCGCGATCCTCTGGCTTTGGCTCTATCGCGATAATGTTGATAATTTCGCCTCTCAGATACCAGGCCTTCTCACGTTCACCTCGGACTTCGCGGTTTGGTTCGGATATAGCTACGGCGTGCTGTGGAGCCTCGCAGTCGAGTTTTGGTTCTACATTACTTTTCCGGCAGTTCTCTTCATCGCGCGGAAAACCGGCTATCCCGTGTTGTGCTTCCTGATTTTGGTGGTGGCGAGCATCGCGGCTCGGTTAGCTCACAGCGAATCCCTGACGTTTGCATACTATCACCAGTTCCTTGTTGGATCGATTGTCGCTCTTTGGGCCGCCGATCAGAAGCTGCCGAAGTTTGTTGCAAACGATGTTGCATTCAACACGGCCGTTGCGGTTTTAGTGATTTGTCTGGCCATCCCCATCACGGCGCGCAATTTGGGGGGCTACTTCCAGGGGACCTATGCAGCGTTCGCAACCGCAGTGCTGATCTGCTATTGGCTGCAGCGGCCGGCGCGCGCGTCCCTGCCGATCATGCAGGGAATCGGGGCCATTTCGTACTCGGCGTATCTACTGCATCCGATCGTGGTCGACTACATTTGGCAAACCAAGCGGCATCTACCAGACCATCTTCCGACGTTCGTCGCGATCACGCTTGGCACGTCACTAATGACCTACTTCATAATCGAGCGACCGTTCATAGCACTGGCGCACAGGTGCACGCGGTTCAGTAACCGGAGAGAAAAACCGATGATTGTCGAAAGTGCAAAGTCGCCAGTGGCATTTGCGGCGACGTTATCAAGCGACGCTGTTGCGCGTTCCCAATCGGTAACATAGCGGCAGGTCTATGCCAGACGGACGCTGTTAGCGCCCGCAAGCAACGACAGCCGCTCGTCGGGACATGCAGACTTCGTATAGACGCGTTCCCTCACCATAAGAGCGAGCGCATTCGTGAAGCCACATACCACAACTGTCGCCTCCCTCTCGGGCATATGAACCGGAATAGCGGTCCCGGTCATACCGGTCCCGGTCGTGGTAATAGCCCCGGTGCCGGTGTGGCCCTACGTAGACGCCACCCGGACCGACATCAAATTCCACGGCCTTCGCTGTGGTTATCTCGCCCGCACTAAGCGCTGCCAACGCGGCGAATGCTAAACAAAATCGCTTCACGCCATCCTCCTCCACTTGTTATTTTTAAACGATCGTGGAGGTAAACTTGTTCCCGATGGGGCTATGGAAGCGCATTGGGTTGCCCTCCGCACTCTGCACCCCACCGCTGGTGTCGGCAGGGTTCCAGTACTTTCGATTATAAGCGCGCCTCACAGCCCATCGCATCGACCTTCCGCCGTAGATCATCACGCCGTGATCCGCACTTGGGTGTTCGCGCGAACCGCGCGTGATCGAGTACGTCCCTAAATCGCTCGAAACCCCGGGGGCGCCCTCTTAGTTGACGCTCCCCTGGGCATGCTTCCGCAACCGGAGCGGAGCGCAAGGGTGCAGCTTCAGTTATTCGAGTTGGCGTCCAGCTTTGGGCCTGAAGTTGAGCGCTGATGTTAGGCCACCGCATCAAACTCGTAACGAGCAGCAGCACGGATAAAAATTGGCTCACGCGCACCTCCTCAACCAGAACACTGTGGAGATAGCGAGCACGCTCGAGGATTCGGAAATGACCTGGGGGCGGTTTTCCCCATGGCTGTAAAGCGGTGGATTAGCACGTGCGAGTATTTGGCCGGCCCGAATTCGCAGCGAAGCCCAGCCGCTAGCCGGACAATACCCAGATCAGGCCGCCCCCAAGCGACGATGACCGGACAGTCCAGGCACGCTGGCACATCATCGGATGCTGACGAGCAACCTAATGCCGAGGCTGGTCAGTTTCCGTTGCCTGCGGATCGGGATCTCTCCTTAGTCCAAGATCTTGGACCATCTTTGCCGCGACAAATTTTGCGCCGGACGGCGTCAGATGAACGAAATCTGATTGGACGATGTCTCGAAGCTCGGGAGAGGTGCGGGTCAGGCATCCGGTCGGATCACAAAGTACTGCGTGGGGCGAGTAGAAGCGGACACCGAGGTTATTCGATGTTTGCCGCAGCCCGTCTTCAGCTAGCAACGGTCGGAGAAACTGTGCCGTTCTTTCCGGGAGAACTGTCCTGCGCGCCGCATAGTATTCCGCATACAGTCGCGGCAAAGGCTGCTCCCAGATAGGCACCGGACCCACGATGATTGTCCGAATTCCAGCCCGTTGCAGCTCGCGGACGGTTGGTCCGATGATGGGCTCCTGCCAATATAGGTTCCAAATAGCGTGCAAAAGGACTGCGTCTGGTTTCGCGCGCGTGATGCGAGCGAGGATGTCTTTGTTGGCCTCAACACAGTCGGGCGGCAACTCGCCAGCATCGACAAGAACCGGGGGACATGAGTTCAACGTCAATTGAGCGATGCCAGGCCTGAGGCGATCGTCGAGTTGGTAAAGCCCGGCCGCAAGAGCTCCAGCCGTGCTGTCGCCCCAAACCGCAATTAGAGGCTTGCGGTTCTTCTCGATGCAGTTGGGAGATAGTTGAGCGTGGTCGCTGGCGGAGACATGGCACTCACCGTACCGGATGAAGTCACGCCCAGGAAGGACCACCGCTGCTTGACGGATCTCTTGCGGTATTCGGTACGGAAATCCATCAGCCTTGATTACCGCGATCCCTAGAGCCGCGATCGCGCTCATTGCTCCGACCAGTGGTGGGATCGCAAATGGTCTGCGGCGGATCGGTTTTTCAACAAAAAGGAACGTAAGCGTGGCAGCCAGTGTGCTGGCGAGTATGCACATCGCGCGCTCGCGAATACTGAGCGGATGCATGGCGAAAAGCTCAGAAAAAACAAGAATTGGCCAATGCCACAGGTACAAAGGATAGGAGATCAGACCAATGAAAACTGGCGGCCGGGCTGAAAGCACTGTGCTCGCGAATGACCCAGGCGCCGAGATAAACAGCGCGGCCCCCAACACCGGCACAATTGCTGCGGCCCCTGGAAATGGCGTTTTTCCGTTGAACACGACAGCGGCGGCCGCAATCGCCAGAATCCCCAGATTGCCTGCTAATTCGCGGGAAAGGCGCGAACGCATCTGATGTAAGATTTCGGCTCGAAACAGCACGAGGCATGCGCCGGTGCCCAACTCCCAGGCGCGGCTCACGGGCAGGTAAAATGCGGCTGCGGGGTGAGTTCGTGTGAGATAGATGCTTGCGGCAAGAGATATTGCTGAGAGAATGACGATTGCCTTCCTCGCGGACAATCGAGCGGCAGCCAGGGCACCGAGCAGCAGCGGCCAGATGAGATAGAATTGTTCCTCAACGCCGAGCGACCAGAGATGAAGCAGCGGCTTGCTTTTTGCTGCAAGGTCAAAATAGTCGACTTCGGATAGCAGCATCAGATTGGCGGAGAAGAGAGTGCTCGCGAAGACGTTCCGAGCGAGCGATAGAAGCTCGTTCGGCATCATGTGCAACCAGCCGAGGACCAAAACCACTGCGAGGACAAGAATCAGCGCAGGGAAGATTCGACGGACGCGCCGAGCGTAAAACCCGGTTACACTGAAGGTGCCGGTTGATGTCTCCTCAACCAAGATCGCCGTGATCAAAAATCCGGAAATCACGAAAAATACGTCAACTCCAACGAAGCCACCGGGACAGAAGCGTTCGAAGGCGTGGTTTGCGATCACGGTGCCAACCGCAACCGCACGCAGACCGTCCACGTCAGATCGATAACCGATTCCGCCCATAAGCCTGCCTAGTTGCCTTTTGTTCCGCTTTCGTGGGTACCGGGACACGGTCTTAAACACGACAATGCCAGCCCCAGCAACAGCAATAGGCGAAAGTAGCGCGGCGGCATGTTCAAGAGCGAAGTGGCGCTGGCGTCAAGCTTGCACCGGCAGAACCTGAAACCGTAACGGCCGAGAACGCGGGACCGAACTCACAGGATGCGCGACCGGCAGCGGCTGGCGACACACGCCGGGGTGACGACCACGGGCGCGGGAGCGACGAAACTCCCGCGCTCACAGCGAAACAGCGCGCTCGCTATCGTTTCATCGTTTTCTCAGATTTCTTGGCCTTCTTCGCCTTCTTGCAGGGGCCGTTTTTGTTTCTGTTGCTGCCGCTTTCTTTTATGCGGGTCGACGTTCGGCTTCTCTCACGCGTTCGCGGCCGCGAAAGCGATCCTGGACCCCGCGGGAAAGACCTTTCTCCAAACCTTGGCTTACGCCCTTTACGGCTCCCGTAACAATACGGCCAACAGGTAGCGTCACTATCGCTATGGCGGCCTTCGCAGCTACGATGCCGTCTAAGTTAAACAGATAGATGTTACTCGCCGATTGCAGCAAAGTGCCCGACGCCTCACTCTTCGTCGGGCTGCAAGTGATAACCCGCGCCGATATCGGACAGGCCGGCACCGACGATCAGCACGTCGAAATGTTGTTCTTGTGGGGGCGTTCTTCATCGGATCTCCTCCGGAGAGAATTGTCCGATCGCGGCAGCGGCGGGTCAACTGGTCGTAACGGTGCAACCTGTTCGACGCTGCTCCGCCGCGACCGCACCGACTAATATCAAGGACGGGATCAAGAACAGGGGCCCGAAGGCCAGCCCGCTGAAGTTGGCAAGTGCGGCGGCCACCAGGGGCAGCAGCAGCACCATTACCGCCCCGGCGTCGGAACCAGCGAGCGTCGATTTTGAGTGCTGCTGGGCGTTCTTGAGCCACACCGCCACGAATGCGCCGATCATGAGGTCGTAGTCCTGAAGATAGGGCGTGGCGAGGCAGGTCCCGACCACGACCAGGGCGTTGCGAATGTAGGCCGGATCGTTACGCACCCGGCTCCAACCAACGACTAGCGCCGCAGCGATCCCAGCGGCTATCTGGAGCGCGCAGGACAATTCAACGCCGCCTCCCAGACGCAGGACAAATACGAACACCGAAACCATGCGGTGCCAGGCCCCGGAACCATCCTCGAGGATGACTGCGCGCAGCACCGAGAGGTTGTGCTGGTACTCGACCCAAACGGCAGGACCAAAGACCACGACGCTGGCCGCGATCAGCAGGAGGGCGGTGGCGCCGGCAGCACCGGTCACGCGCCAGCGTCGGCTCGCGATCCGCAACAGGCAGCATCATTGCGAGGTGCGGTTTGTAGACGAGCAGCCCAAACAGAATTCCCGCCACAACCGGCCGGCGGTCAACCAGCAGCAGCCCCCCTGCCAGAAGCGCCGCCGTCAATGCCCAGTTTTGTCCGGTCGCCGCGTTGACGAACACCGCTGGCGCCGCGAGCGACAGCAGCAACGCCTTGTCACCGCCAGCAAGCTTCAGCGCACGCGGTAGACGCCGTACCAGGTCGACACGAGCCAAACCATGTGCGCCAGCCATAGGGAAGAAGCGCGAGCGCTACAGTCAGCAGAAGAAGAACTGGCGGATAGGAGTAGTGAAGGAAATCGATCTGAGGCCCGACCACGGAGCTTTCGAACTCATGAAAGGCGACGAAGTTGTAGACCTCGGCCGCCTGGCCATGCAGTGCGAGATAGGCGCCCGACCAACAGTTGATGAAGTCGCCGCCGAACGGGGTGTGAATGCCGTCCGTCAGGCCGACCCGCATTCGACCAAACAGACCGACCAAGTAGGCAATCGCCGCGACCACGATCCAGCATTGTGCGACAAGCCTCAGCGCTCCGGATTGAGAAACTCGGTGGCGGAGGCCTGCGACGGCGGGCCCGGACTTCCTGCCGGCTCATCCACAGATGTCATGGGTTTGCCTGGGCGCTCACAAATTCGGATCGAACATGTAACAAGGTCATTCGAAACTCGTTAACAATCCACAATCTTCGGGGAACGATCGAGCGTGTAGGTCATCCAACTGCAATAAAGGCCCTGGATTGCTCCAGGGCCTGATCTCAGTACCGATAATGGTCCGAATTGTACGAACCTTCCTGCTTCCCGCCGATGTAGTCGGCCTGGTCCTTGCGCAGCTCGGTGAGCTTGACGCCGATCTTGGCGAGGTGCAGCCGGGCCATTCTCCACGAGCTCGCACGCGCATGGAGCGGCTTTGCCGGGAGCCCGAGCCCGGCATGATGCGCGCGTTGCCGAACGCCGCCCCCCTGCAAAATAACCTGTGCACGAACGCTGCGCGTGAACAGAACGGGGCGAACTGGAACGCGCGAGCTACCGCGCGTGATGGCTGTGCAAGAACAGGGACTCGCGTCCGCATTCGGGTGCGCCCTTCCCGGGTAAGAGCTTCGCTCCGGCTGCAACAGTCTTGCCGCCGACGATGGCACGCGACAACTCGGTAGGAACCGCCCACTCCTGCCATCCGCAAAAGGCGAGGCCGGTGCCGAACAGTGTCATGTCGAGGGTCTTTTCGCAGATGCTGACGTGCTTTTCGGTCCAGAAACGACGGAATCCATCGGCGATCGCAGCGTGGCATCAGCGATCGGGGCTTCGTCCCTCTTTGGGTTTGCAGCAAGGAATTCTTCAACACGGCGTTTCAGATCGTAGAATTCGTCGATTTCCGAATTCGAACCGTCCGCGCCCAACACCTCGATCTTCAGTTCGATTGCGCTCAGCAGCGTCGCTGCAGTGAGCTGCGCTTGGACCTGGTTGGTCAGGACTGTTCGAATGATAACTGTCCGATGAGGTAGTCCGACGTGGCCCTCAAATCGCGCGGTGTCGGCTTCCTAGCGCAATAGGAGCGAGCCGTCTTCTCTTAAAGCCGGCGAGCCATCTTCCCTGGAGGATAGCCCCAACACCGTTCGCCAAACCCCTCGCCAATAGCGATTCCCTTGAACCCTACACCTTGAGAACGGCCAGGGTGCGTTTCGCCGCCAGAATGGCGAGCTGGTGCAATTTCTTTTCGGGCGGCTTTTCTTCGTCACCTTCCATCTTCGATCTCAGTGACGGGTTTACATGCTATCGTCAGCCCGACCCGATCAATCGAGATAATGGAGTGCGCAGCCTAGCCCGGGCCGAAGATCAAATAGAGGATGATGACGCCCACGAGCCCGGTCCAGGCAATTGATGTGGCGACATTACGTATCTGCATTGGCGTCGACGCCCTCAAGAAATGGCCTCTTGATCCTGGCTTAAAAAATGTCCGGATGAATCTCTTCCCGGCTCGGACATCATCAAAGACCGAATTCGGCACCCTGTGAAGTCATAAGCTTTGCGAAGATCGACGGAACAATTCTGATGTTGCGAGAGCGACACACTTGATCATGCAGTATCGTTCAAAATGGGCTCTGTTGTATGTCCAACCAGGATCGGTGGGAGATCTCAAGATCCTGATTCGACGGGACATCACCAGCCATGGCTGCCGCCACTGGTTTAGTACCCCGTTCGCGATCGCAGCCGCTGCCTCTTTGGCAGCCTGTTCATCCATTGCCGACCCCCGCAGCATGCACAAACAGGCTCCCCGAATCTATCTGCCCCAACTGTGATCAACTCTCTCAAGACCGCAGCAGCCCAGGCCAAGCTTCAACCAGCGCTCGAAATATCGGTACCAATCCCAGCGCCCCCGAACTCATCCATCCCGTGGATCGTCTGCCTGCGAAGCGGAGCTACGGAGCAGACAAAACGCTGGGGTTACAGCGTTTTCTTCAAAGACAATGAGCTGAATAACTTCGGATATTCAGCGACTTCGAGCGTTGCGGGTCGCAGACCTTCCGTCCGCTTTAAACAACACCTTGCGCGATGCTGCTCGTGAATGCTGGCGATGATCTAGAATGAAATGACGTTGCGGTGAAATGGTACGAGCCCATCTGACGCCCGAGAACTTGCTCCGCCGGCGCGACAAATGCGATGAGGCAATGGTACGGCTCGCTTGTTGGCTTAATCTCAGAAGCTCCGCTCGCCAAAAGCACGGCCAAACTCTAACTCATCTGCTCGGCGAACCGGCCTGGCGCGCTCAAGAACCGATCTGGCTGGCCTGACGCGGGCGCACTTCGATCAGGTGACCGGTCCGTCCGGCATTAAGAATGTCGGACGGTGTCGTTCAACTGATTTGGGTATCCGCCTGGACAATAGCGTTCAAATGCCTGGTCCGCGATCACGGCGCTCATTGCAACCGCACGCAGACCATCCACCTCAGCTCGACACCTGATGCTCATTAATCCCCCGGTTGCCTTGGTTCCATCGCCGCGGTGACGTCACAGACGCCCAATTTGTCGATATATCAAATTGGATCGTGGGAACTGCCATGACCGCGACCTACTTCGATCGCAGCGCTTCCGCGAGCTCCTCGTTATCACATCACAGCGTCAGCTCGACTTTGTGGCTGCACTTGAGGTCCTTAGAAGGGACCAAAGGACTGTGCGCGCTGTTGCTTGCGTACCCACACTCCCGAATCATCGCCGGATTCGGCGAATCCTGTCCCAGGATGGCGTGTAGGACAACATCTCAGTCACCGTTTTCGTTGGCCGATGCTGGTGGAGCCCGCGCCACCAGCGGCTGGTTGGTTAGAAGAGACCTTTGTTGCATGAGGCGTTAAAGTTGGCTCGCGGTTCATCTGTTGCAACGCCCCGCTAACCCATTGAAAATTCGTGTAATTTTTTTTTGCAATCGGACCGCCTTAGAGGACAAGACATCATTAGAAAAGTGCGATAGGCAGCAGCGTCAATCGCAAGCTGGGTTGCCTGGAAACCACAATGAATGCTCAAGGATCCAAACCACAAGTCGCCTTGATCACCGGCGTCACCGGCCAGGACGGCGCCTATCTCGCCGAATATCTGCTGTCGCTCGGCTATGTCGTGCACGGCATCAAGCGGCGTTCGTCCTCGTTCAACACCGCGCGGGTCGATCATCTCTACCAGGACCCTCATGTCGGCAACGTGCCGTTCCTGATGCACTACGGCGACATGACGGACTCGAGCAATCTGATCCGCCTGGTGCAGCAGATCCGGCCGACCGAGATCTACAATCTCGCCGCCCAGAGCCACGTCGCCGTCAGCTTCGAGAGCCCGGAATACACGGCCAATGCCGACGGCATCGGCGTACTCCGCCTGCTGGAAGCGATCCGCATCCTCGGCATGGAGAAGGAGACGCGGTTCTACCAGGCGTCGACTTCGGAGCTCTACGGCCTCGTCCAGGAGATCCCGCAAAAGGAGACGACGCCGTTCTATCCGCGCTCGCCCTACGGCGTGGCAAAACTCTACGGCTACTGGATCACGGTGAACTACCGCGAAGCCTATGGCATGTTCGCGAGCAACGGCATCCTGTTCAATCACGAGAGCCCGATCCGCGGCGAGACGTTTGTGACCCGCAAGATCACGCGCGCCGTCGCCCGTATCGAGGTCGGGCTGGAGGAGACGCTCTATCTCGGCAATCTCGAAGCCAAGCGCGACTGGGGCCACGCGCGCGACTACGTCGAGGGCATGCACAAGATCATGCAAGCCGACAAGCCCGACGATTTCGTGCTCGCCACCGGCGAGATGCACTCGGTGCGCGAGACGGTTGAGCTATCGTTCGCCCAGCTCGGCCGCCGCATCGCATGGCGCGGGGCAGGCGTCGAAGAGACCGGCGTCGATATCAAGACGGGCAAGACGGTGGTGAAGATCGATCCGACCTATTTCCGCCCCACCGAGGTCGATCTCCTCGTCGGCGACGCCAGCAAGGCGCGCGAGGTGCTCGGCTGGACGCCAAAGCGGAGCTTTGCAGAGCTCGTCGCGGAGATGATGGCGAGCGATCTGGCGGTAGCAAAACGGGACGCGACGAGTGGCAAACGCTCCGTTTGAGCTGACAGGCAAAAGTGTCTACGTAGCAGGCCATCGCGGCATGGTCGGCAGCGCGCTTGCGCGCCGGCTCGAACGGGAGGACGTCAGGCTCGTCACCGTGGACCGGGGCGAGGTTGATCTGTGCAACCAGGCCGCAGTGTTCGACTGGTTCGCGAGGACGCGACCGCAGGTGATCTTCCTCGCCGCGGCAAAGGTCGGCGGCATCGTCGCCAACAATACGCTGCGCGCCGAGTTCATCTACGACAACATCGCGATCGCGGCGAACGTGATCCAGGCCGCGCATCGGAACGGCGCCGAGAAGCTGATGTTCTTGGGGTCGTCCTGCATCTACCCGAAGCTGGCGGCGCAGCCGTTGCGCGAAGATTGCGTGCTGACCGGCCCGCTCGAGCCGACCAACGAGCCCTATGCAATTGCAAAAATCGCCGGCATCAAGATGGCCGAGGCCTATCGCAGCCAGTATGGCAGCGACTTCATCAGCGTGATGCCGACCAATCTCTACGGCCCCGGCGACAATTATCATTCCGAAATGAGCCACGTCGTCGCGGCCCTGATCCGCCGCTTCCACGAGGCGAAGGTTGCGGGCGCGAAGAACGTCGTCGTCTGGGGCACCGGCACGCCGCGGCGTGAGTTCCTTTATGTCGACGACATGGCGGATGCCTGCGTGCACCTGATGAAGACCTATTCGAGCGCAGAGCTGGTCAACATCGGCACCGGCGAGGACGTCACCATCGCCGAGTTCGCGCGGGTCGTCGCCGAAACCGTCGGTTACGACGGCGAGATCAGTTTCGACAGCTCGCGGCCCGACGGCACGCCGCGTAAGCTGCTTGACGTCAGCCGGCTCGAAGGGCTCGGCTGGCGCGCGACGACCTTGCTGGAGCTTGGAATTCGGCGCGCCTACTCGGCGTACCTGACGGAGCATGCCAACACCTTTTCAGAGCCGCAGATTTGAGTGGCGAAGATCAATCGACACATGGACAAGCCCGCAACGCTGATCATCGCAGCACAATTCTATCCGCCAGATACGAGCACGACAGCGGTCTATGTCGGCCGGATCGCCGACGCCCTTGCGATAGATCACCAAGTGGTCGTCGTTTCCGCCACGCCCGGTTCAAGCCGCTCAAACGCTCCCGGCAAACCGACCGTCGTCGAAGTCGGCACCTGGAATCCGCCCAAGTCCGCACTAGTGCGACGCGCCGTAGCCATCTGTCTGCTGGCGGCCCGGATGTTCTTTTCCGTTCTCAGGCGCGCAAGGCCGGAAGATCTCGTCTTCTGTGTCACGACACCTTTCACTTTGCCCTATACCGTACTCTTGGCAGCGAAACTGAGAGGTGCGGCCACGATGCTCCTGATCTACGACCTCTATCCTGAGGCACTCGAGGCGGCCGGCATGGTGCAGTCCAACTCGCTTACGGTCCGTCTGATTCGATTCGCCAACACCCTTATGTTTAAGCGCCTAGACGCCATCGTCGTGATTGGACGCGATGCTGCTCCGCTCATCCAGAAGTATCGAGGTGTCGATTCCGGCAAGCTTCACTACATTCCCAACTGGGCGCTGGTTCCAATCGGATATCGGGAGATCGCTCACGCCAGTCGATTCCGCCGACCCGATCCGTCACGATTCATCGTTGGCCTTTCGGGCAATCTCGGCTTCACCCACGATCCTGCGACGGTCTTCGAGGCGGCCAGGCTGCTGCGGGAAGACAAGGACATCCACTTCATCCTCTCGGGATGGGGCGTTGGCTGGAAGGACCTGAACGATCTGTTCGCGAAGGACAGACTCGAGAACATCACGATGCTGAAACCAGTCGCTGAGGATGAGCTCGTTGAGTTCCTGTCCGCCGCCGATCTCTGGATCATTCCGTATCGTCGCAACGTGGCTGGCGTTTCCATACCGAGTCGCCTCTACAACATCCTCGCCGTTGGGCGGCCAGTGATTGTAGCCTCTGCGGTAGATTCGGAGGGAGCTCTGGTGCTCAACGAAGAGGCAATCGGATGGGTCGTTCCGCCAGAAAATCCGGCCGAGCTTGCCCGCATCATCCGCGAAGCCGCTAGAGATCGCCAGGCCACGATATACAAGGGCATTCGTGCGGCCACTGTTGCCGAGAAATATTACGAAGATGTCGCGCTCGACCGGTACCGCTGGGTCGTCAATGGCATCAGGCAGGCGTGAATTGATCGACATCGCGCATCGCAAGACCGCAATGCGGCCCTCAGATCCTGGCCGAAAAGCGAAGTTGGCGATCAGCCGGTTAGGGCGAAACTCTGACCGATCCTATTTGACACGCCGCGAGAGTAAAGAGCCGGCTGCCGCAGCGCGCTTGATGGCATCCGCAAACTCTTCGGCGAACTTGGCAACGCGCCGTTCGACCGAGGATCCCAACTGCCTTACGACGAAGGGCTCATCTCTCGACATAGCTTCGGCGAGGCATCCGGCGAGAGCCGCGGCATCGTCGACGCTGAAGTACACAGCCGAGCCACCAGTCTGTTCGCGGTGTACGTCCAGATCCGATACGATCATGGGTACATCAAAGGACTTCGCTTCTTCCACGGTCGTACTCCAGCCTTCAAACCGTGACGGGTTGATCAGTGCCCGGCATGCCCGGAGTAGCGCGTAGACGTGCGCGAGAGGAATCATCCCCAAGTAACGAAAGTTTTCCTTGAGCCCGCGCTCCTCAACCTGTCGCATGATGCCGTTGAAGGATCTGGGCGGTTCATCGGGCCCACCTGATACCGCAACTACAATCTTTATACCCCGCTCAGCCAAAATCGCCAGTGCATCGAGCACCAATTGGTGGTTCTTGTGTCGCCAGAACTGATTCGGCAGATAGAAGTATCGCTCAGGCAAGCCATAAAGGCTGATAATCTCGCGAGGATTCACTGCAAGAAGGTCGTTAGTCGGGTAACTGGCGAACTTGACGACCGAGAACTGATTTGTCGCGCCCGGATAAAAGCGCCTGCAGTCCTTCAATGCACTTTCGCTACTCAGAACGATCGCTCGTCGTGCGGCAAGCTGAGCACGAAATCCAAGCTCACGACGCCAATGGGCCGTCACGGAAAACAGCTGAGGCAGGCTTTTGTGCTGCAGATCCGGAAACCAGGCGACGGTCGGCAGTGGAAGGCGCCAACCGAAAAACCGAGCATGCTCGAACACGACGTCAATTCTCTCCGCATCGAAAGCAGCAGCGGCCGCGTGGTCTATTCCGGCAACGAGCGCACTAGTCAACCCGGAATGATCGCGTTCGAACGCCTTATGCTTTACGACTTCGACACTTGGAATCCGCAGAAAACTAGCCAGATCTTGGTCATCGTCCGAAAGGCCCGCAAATGTTACTGGCTCGAGTTCGCCGGGCTGATATCTGTGAAGAGCCGCAAACAGGTTTTTGAGATAGTTGAACCCCCCTGCATGCAACCGGCGGGGAATGAATGTGAAGCCGACACGGAGGGGCGGCCGAGTCAAGGAAATTGCCCCTTGAACCAAGTGACGTACTCGGCAATGCCCGTCCGAACGGCAATTTCCCATTCAAAGGATAATGCGTTCAGCCGACTGGCATCTGCCACCAGGCATAGAGGATCGCCGGGCCGTGCTACACCTGAAAACTCCACTGGAATATTTAAGCCCCAAGCATGCGTGACGTACTGAGCTATATCGGCAACGGACGTTCCAATGCCCGAGCCTCCATTGATGATTTCGACTGCTTGATCCGGCGGATTGCACCCAACGCGCGCTAACAACTTCGCCACATCACGGACCTCTGTCCAATCGCGCTGTTCTCTCCCGGTACCCCCGAGTGTAAGCGCGCCAGCCCCGTCGCGCAAACGCATGCAAATATCCCAAAGCAACTGCTTGCGCAAATTGGCACCGTAGACCGAAAAGAGCCGCACGACTGTGCTTTGCAAGCCGAACGTGGTGGCATAGCTACGACTGAGCTGCTCGACTATGAGTTTATGCTGACCATAGGGAGATACGGGCTCGGTCGTTGCGCTTTCAGAAATGCGCTCCACAAGCGCGGAGCCATAGACGGCCGCACTAGACACTACCACGACGTGACACTCCGGCGCATTTGTACGCAGCCACTCCAGAAGACGAGCCGCGGTTGCTACCGTGCGCGAAAAATCTTCGTAGGGCTGCGCGATGGACACTCCGACGGAGGATCCGCCGGCCAAATGGAAGACAACGTTTGGTAACCCCGCTCGCACTGCCAAGGCGTTGAGATTGGCAGACTCGATTTCACCATTCAACCAATCGCGCATTCCGAGATAGTGCTTGTCGGGCTCTGCAATCGCCCCATGGCCAAGGCCATGTACAGCGAGTCCTCGCTCGGCCAGTTCGCGCGTCAGATACCTTCCAATAAAACCGTTGGCACCGGTGATCCAAATGGTCATAACAATATCTCACCCCCGTCTTAGTACCTGGCTCGACAAAGGCATGACCAACTAGAAGGAGCGAATGCAATCGATAACTATTTCCTGCTGTTCGCTCGTCATCTCGGCATACATCGGGAGCGAGAGAATACTGTTTTGATCATGGTATGCATTCGGAAACTCACGCACGCTATGATCGAACCGCTTGTAAGCCTGAAGAAATGGCAGTGCGGTCGGATAATTGATCGCAGTTTGCACCCCGCTGGAACTGAGATGAGCGGCTAGCGCATCGCGTCGCGGATGACGGATCGTGTAGAGATGATAGACGTGGCTGCGGCCGAGTGCGACCTGCGGCACCTCCACACCTTCTATCTGATTGAGGCTGGCATCGTAGATCGCAGCCGCATGTTGCCGGGCTTTGGTCCAGGCAGCGAGATGCGGCAGCTTCGCGGAAAGAATTGCTGCCTGCAACCCATCGAGCCGACTGTTGATGCCCTCGATGTTGTGCTGATGTTTGATGAGGCCGCCGTGGCGCGCCACCATAGTCATGTGCTCTGCAAGTTCAGCATCGTTGGTGACGACAGCGCCAGCATCGCCCATAGCGCCGAGATTCTTGCCGGGATAGAACGAGTAGGTCGCGGCCGCGCCGAACGTTCCGACCATCCGGTCCTTGTAGCAGGCCAGATGCGCCTGGGCGCAGTCCTCAACGACCCAGAGTCCATGCTTGCGCGCGATTGCCATGATCGCGTCCATGTCCGCCGGCTGGCCGTAGAGATGCACCGGAATGATTCCGACGGTCCGCGGCGTGATCGCGGCTTCGATCGCCGCCGGGTCGATCGTGAAGGTCACGCCGTCGGTATCGCAGAACACGACTTGGGCGCCAGTATGAGTAATCATCGCCGACGTCGATATCCAGGAATGCGCGGTCGTGATGACCTCATCACCCGACTTGACCTTGAGCCCTGCCATCGCGAGGTAGAGTGCGTCAGTGCCGTTCGCACAGGATACACAGTGCTTGACCCTCGCCGCAGCCGCAAACTGTCGCTCGAAGGAATCGACATAGGGTCCCCGGATGAAGGCGCTATCGCGGATGACCGCAGCAATGGCGCCATCGATCTCATCCTTGATCGACTGATACTGGAGCCCGAGATCCGCGTAAGGTACCGGCATGAATGCTATTCCCTAGATCTTGCCCTTGAGGCGGCGGGCGGGATTTCCGGCGTAGCTGCCGGGCTCGGTGATGTCGTTCGTTACGACGGAACCTGCTCCGATCACGACGTCGTCGGCGATGGACACCGGCATGATAGTGGCATTCGAGCCGATCGAAACGCGATTGCCGATCTTCGTCGCGCGCCACAATTCACGGCGCCCGCGTGCCGGCCCACCGGTGGAAAACGTATCGTTGATGAACATCACGCCGTGTCCGACGAAACAATCCTGGCCGATCGACACCAGTTCGCAGATGAAGGCATGCGACTGCACACGGGTTCGCGGGCCGACGGTTACCCCGGTCTGTATCTCGGTGAACGGGCCGACGAAGCAGTCGTCCGCGATCTCGCAGCCGTAGAGATTGCAGGGCTCAACCAGTTTGACGCGCTCACCGAACTTAACGTCGCGCACGGCAACCTGGTGCATCTGAGGCTTGCCGCTCACGAGATCACACCGAGCTTGCTCCGCCGCGGCTCGAAACGAAGCGCGACTTCCTGTCCGGTCTCTATCGACTCGTAGAGGGCGGAGATCAATTCGAGACTCTTCCGGCCCTGCAGACCATCGACCAGAGCAGCGCTCTGATGTAACAGGCAGTCGACGACGTGCTGATAATAGGCCTGGTGGCCGAAGCCGTAGACGTTGGGCGGATTGACCGAGAACTTCTCGACGACGACCTTGTCGCTCGGCAACTCGTCGACGAAATTCCAGTGCCTGATCTGGTTGACCGCGAACCCCGCGATCTCGACCGTGCCCTTCTCACCAAGGATCGAAAGAGAGCCTTCGAGATCCTTTGGGCGAACCGCCGTGGTCGCCTCGATGATCCCGAGCGCGCCGTTGCGGAATTTCAGTGTCGCGACCGCAGTGTCTTCAGTCTCGACCTTCACCAAGGCGGTAGCTGCGCGGGCATGAACGCTCACGACGTCCCCGAAAAACCATTCCAGCATATCGATGTGGTGGCTGGCCTGATTGGTCAGCACGCCGCCGTCATAGGCCCAGGTGCCGCGCCACGCATCCTGATCGTAATAGCTCTGGTCTCGACACCAGCGCACTCGCACAGTGCCGAGGACGAGCCGGCCAAACCTACCGGCGTCCAGCGCCTCTCGCGCCTTGACGACCGGAACGTTGAAGCGGTTCTGCTTGACGACAAACAGCTTTACGCCGGCTTCGTCGCAGGCGCGGATCATGTCGTCGGCATCCTGCAACCGAAGCGCCATCGGCTTTTCGACGACGACGTGCTTGCCGGCGCGCGAACAGGCAATGGCGTGCTCCGGGTGCATGCCGCTCGGCGTCAGGACCGCGACGGCATCCATGTCGGTGCGTGCGAGAAACTCGTTCAAATCGTCGTAGGCCGGGACTGCAAACTTCGTGGCGACAGCGTCGGCGCGAGCCTTAACCACATCGCAGACCGCAACGAGGCGCGCGCCCTCAATTTGACCACTCCCCAACAGCTCCGAGTGACGCTTGGCGATACGCCCGCATCCGAGCAGGCCAAACCTGATCATTCAGCGATCCCTTCCGTTGCGCCCGGTGGTCGAACGTAGGTCGTCTATATTCGAGATACCCCTTTTAAATCAAGTCCTAGGCCTAAAAAGCTGATCCATCTCGTTCCCTGCATTCCGTCAACCCAAACGAATCAGAGCTCAAACTTAGCTTTGCCAGACAGCTATTTCGGAATCCCTAAATCCGACTGCGGACCGCATCATTTCTGTGCGTTTAGGCAGCAAAACTGATCATGGGGCGCGGCCGAGGTACGCTCCTCGGAGTCTCCGTCGCTCACCCAGTGCGCCCGGAAGATCCTCAGTTCCTAAGCGTAGCGCCTCCTTCTTGTGCTCCAACCACAAATCCAGGTCGGGATAGCCATGGGATCCCACTAGTGACGCTTGACGGTCAACACACGGACGGCCCGAAATTGCTAATCCAGGCGCTCCAGCATGTTGACGGCGTTGTGCTTGCGCGGGCCGTCGGCGACCGCACCTGGGACCAGTGGCTTCATGGACTCTTTTCTCGACTTCAACAGCTCGTTTGACCGGGGTTGGTCAACACCGCCACGCTGCAGCACTCACAGACCGTCGACAGCGCGCAGCGTCCCTCTGGGAGGACAAGCAAGGTTGAGCGCCTACTTATAGGCGACAAATGTGTACAGTCGCCCTGGCCGATTGTCGAAACGGGTAGCAACCGACAAAGCTAGTTCAATTAGCATAGGTGGAGTCAGAGCCCGCAATATTGAAGCAATAGGAAGCCTGCGCGAGCATCTTGTGATGACCTCTTCGCGAATGCGATCGATCGTGTAAGGGTAGAGATTGATGGGGTTCTTGAGCGGCAAAAGCACCTCAGTAGAGCGGAATTTCGCGTGCCTGAGCGCGGCCAGATATCGATCCAACCGAAACGCATGTTCTCCCCCATATAGATGGTGCAGTGGATGCAGCGCAAGAAACCGAGGCAGGTCCGCATCCTTGGTGATCACGTGTTCTCTTGCAGCTATAAGCAAGCCATCTGGCTTGAGCACTCGATACATCTCGCTGCATGCGTTCTCAAGGTCACGAGTGTGGTGAAGCACAGCGCGCGCGAAAACCACATCAAAAGTTGCTTCGGCGAAGGGTAGCTGCTCCGAGAATTGTTCCACGACGTCAATGCCGAGCCGGCTTTCCGCCACGAGATGGCGGATCGCGCCAGCCCCAACAATTGCGCTCGGGTCAGGCTCGAGCGCAGTAACTTCGAATCCACCGCGAGCCAAGGCATAGCTCGCTATTCCTCGGCCCGCGCCAACATCCAGCGCCCTGCCCGACCTGTTGGACAAGAGGCGTGATATCTCTTCCCATTCGGAGGAATGGAAGTACCTCTCGGCTGCTGCGATGAGCGGATCGTCATAGAAGGCGTCCAAGACGAGCTGCCGTTGCTCCGGTTGTTTGCGGAGCCAGCACACGGCGTCTTCCCAGGTGCCTTTTAATGCAGCATTCATGAGTGCGAGACCATAGCCAATTTCACTCCACTAGCTCCTGGAAGCGATCCCATTGTCTCGTCTTGCTGTACAGACTCTTCACCATGTGGTGCCCAGCCTGCGCGATCGACGATGCCCAAGATGGATCGGCCAGCAGCCGATTAACCAGCGTTGAGATCTCACCGGGGGCGGAATAGGTCACCATCGTTTCTCCATCAACGAACCCTTCCGGGTAGTTGCCGGCGTCCGTCAGCAGGACCGAACCGCAACCAGTTGCTTCAAAGCAACGCATATTTCCCCGGTCGGCTCCAGCCATATCGACCGCCCCGTTCAGGACTATTTTCGCGCTCGCGAATGCCGAGTACATTTCTCGCCCGTAGAGCGGTTTCATAGCCCGCTCTGCGACTTGACGCGGGTACGCGAACTTGCTCAGCAAAGGAACAAACGGCAACGCATTCGCAACACGCGTCAGTCGCCCCTGCTCGAGATGGAAGCGCGACTTTACGCCCTGAAGGCCAGCCGCCATACTCAATATCGCCGATCTCGCGATGTGATGGCGCGAAAAACCTCCAGCGAATATCAAATCCAGTGGTTTGGTCGTCTCACCCGCATATTCGCTCATTGAAGGATCATATGCAGGCGCGAAATACGCTACTCGACATCCCTTTCTCTCCCAATCCTGCAGTATCGAGGGAAAATTGCAGACGACAAGGTCGTATTCGCTCAAATCTACGTTGCCCGAAGGTGCTGCACGCCAGCATATCGTGTGCCTGACACAGCCCGGCAGCCTTTTTACGAAATCGGACCCATATAGCATTGGATCGAGATTGTAGAAGACTTCGGCATTGTGGTGCTCGATCTGGGCAAGGAGTATTTTCGTCAAATCGCTCGTTTGGAGACCCTGCTCTAGCGCCCAGGCTGTCTGCAATCGCTCATCATCGCCGTTTGTATAGAACGCACGTGCGTCGTCCTCCAGTACGGGAGACAGAATATGCAAGGCGGCGAATCGAGTGCCCAGGAAGTCCAGAATCTGCTGGCGGAACGTGTTGCGACGCAGCCTGGTGCGGTAGCTTCGAAATCCGCGCGAGAGCCCGTTGTTCTGGAAAATCCTCATTGCGATAGTTCGGCCCTGGCACCGTTACTCAGGATCCGAATCACCCGAGCCGGATTTCCCGCAACGAGAGCATTAGGCGGAACATCTCGCGTCACAACGGAACACGCAGCAACAACAGCACCTTCCCCGATAGTCACCCCCTTCAATATCGTGACATTGAATCCTACCCACGCCCTATCGGCGATTACTACTGGCGCGCTAGGGACGTGAGACCAGTCCTTTCGATTGCGCGACCATTCGCGCACGTCGTTCCGACGCAGATTCCACTCAAGGCTGTGCGAATCGTGGTCAACGATCGTTGCGCCCCAAGATACGAGGACGTCATTTCCAATGGAAATTTGCTGAAAGCAAATGACGGTGGATAGGCCAACATATGTCCGATCACCGATTAGAACGTCGCCCCCCCGGCTTTCAAAAATGATATTCGCGTGGACAATAGAGCTTTCGCCAATTCTCAGTCGATTGCCCTGAACACGACGAAGCCGGCGCCAAACCAACGAGGTTCCGCTTCCGACGGAAACCGCCCCTGACCTCCATGCCTTCCACCCCATTAAGACATCAAGAATGCGTATGGGCAATGTGGTCAGCATTAGCTCCCCGTCCCAGTTTCCAAGACGATAGGCACAGCATCGGCTGCCTCGCCATGTTCCTCGCGCCTCAAGCGCTTGCCGATTCCAAGCAGGAGCGCGACAATCAACGGCAGTCCCAATCCGCCGGACAGCATCGAAGTTGGAAGCGCGGAGATCATCAAGTTGTAGACCCCAATGAACGCAGCGGCCAGAGCCGCCACCGCGACCGTCGTTTTTCCCTCCTTGAGAAACACCGCATCTATAGCCCGGCAGACCGCGCCCGCGACTATGCTGTATATGACTACTCCCGCATAGGAAAAGTCGACCCATGCATCTGCAATAAACATAGCGGTCGTATGCGTCCCTTCGGCCGACCGCCACAGCCTCGCCACCACGTCGTAAGATGGGGTCCAGTCCCAATTCAACAGCGTGGCTACCCATCGGATGTTGGCTCCCCACATGTGATGAAGCCTCCAAGGGAACGCTCCAAAATACTCCAGCAGTGCCGCGTTCGAGTAATCGAACGCCCGATAATAGAAGAATCCAAGCGCTTCCGTCGCGTTCATACCAGGAATTGCCAGCTGAAATATCGGAACGAAAATCAATATCGTGACCGCGAGACCCCCGACTGCTATGCGCCAGTTCAGATTATTTCGAAACAATAAATACCCCACGAAGCCGAGCTGAAGGAGAAATAAGGCGCTAGGCGCCTTATTGAGCGTCTCGAGCTTTGCTAACAAAGTCGTCATAACGAGCAAAGCAGCCGCCGCTAGCAGCGCCCACCATCGCTGCGCCCATCCTGCGAGAGCTGCCCAGACTATCATCATCGGTGCGACGGAAGCTGCGACACAATTGTAAAGATAACTTTGGCTTCCGCCGTGCTGCTGGCGGTAAGCGATCTTAGCAAATTCATCCCCTGGTACGGAGAGATATCCCGACAGCGTCTGAAAGTGACCCTCCCGGTACGATGTCCATCCCATGAAAATCGCGAGCCCGAGGACTACGCTGAATAGCGCCAACGACCTCTTTGACGATGACGTCAGTGGTTGCTTGTTCCACGCCCTAAGATTTTCTTGCATCTTCAGGATCGAGCTAGCCATCAACACATTTAAAAGCTCTATGCCTGCAATTACAGAGACGAACATCAGCGCAATCGAAAGATTTTGACCAATGACCACCTGGTCGAAATCAACCGAACTGGAAATTAAGTAATCGACTGCCGAGATGGGCCTGCGGAACAGCATGTAGGCGATATAAGGCGGACCGTATATCAAAAATAGGAAGCAGATTAAAATCGAAGACGCAGTTATGCGAGGCTCCAATCGGTACACTAGATAGATCGCGGCAACATAGATTGCTAAAGCGGCCACGACGTAGGTTAAAGAGATGATCATGAGAACCTCGGGACCAGTCGTCGCAAAGCGTGGTTCAACCTGTAGAGGGCTGCGTTGTTTGCATAGTGCTCGTGCGGAACCGCTGGCAAAGCGATCAGGCGTTCCAGCTCCAAGAATTCAATTCCAAGCTTCTTTGCCACGAAGCGCTTATCTCTCATCGCCTGCCCTTCGGAGATCAAAGGAACACTTAGCTCTTGCATCGCACCATCGCGGGTGATTTGCCCCGCAACTATTAGGGCTGAATAATGCAGCCTGCGCTTATCAAAGGAGTAGCGAGCGGGCAGGTAGATCTCTTGGTAGAATTTCGTAAATCGACTTTCTTGATGCTTGCTGCCGTAATCCACGAAGCCGTAAGTCTGCACCAACAAGCGCTTCGCAGCCTCTTTGTCGTAGGGCAGATAATTGAGTGGCTTCACTATTTGCACCTGCCTTCGGACTTTCACTAGCCAAAGATACTGAAGCGAACTCATGACGGGAAAAGTTCGCAGCGAAGTTGCGCCATGTGCACGATGGATCGCCTTCAGGTTGCGCGCATCCATCGCTGGATAACCACCTGCAGGGATGTGAATGCTCTCACTGCTGAAGTTAACTCCGCTAAAGAAATACTTTTGATTGTACTTTTTGGCCAACTTGTAGAGGGTTGAGAAAAATGCATGATCTTGGGGCGCATCTTGATTGAGTACCGAGGCACTGAGATATGCCAGCTGGAGGTCACGCATTTCCTCCCACTCGATCACCTCGGTATGCAAATCAATGTCTAAGCTCCTCACCAACAATTCGATATTTCGAACAGCGGCTTGTGTATTCCAGCCACCATCTACATGCACCGCTAAAAGGCGAAGACCATATTCCTTTGCCAGCAGATGCGCCACATAAGCACTGTCTATCCCACCGCTCAGCCCTATAATGGCATCATACGGTCTGTTGCTCATTTCGTTTCGAACGTTGTCGACGATCGCGTTTAAGCTTGCTCGCCCCTCGTCGCTGGGCCACCATTCGTGAGGCTTGCGTGCAATGGCGTCGCGACAGCAGTTGCACTGTCCGTTGCTGTCGAAGGCGATTCCCGGATTAGTGTTATCCATCACGCAGTATGAACAGACTTGATAACTTCGGTTGTTCTGCAGCATCAAACGACCCTCTGCAGAGTTGCGTGCAGACGCCGTATCTCACTGCCCGAAGGATAGGTGATAAGGACGGCTCGAAGGCGACCAACAAAAACGAAGGCGCTTCCAGAAGCGACAGCGCTGGCGCCTGCCGCGAGACCTTCCGTCAGATGCTGCAGCTCACCAGCGCCTCCCAGCGCAACACACGGGACCTCGAGGCCGCGGGAGACTTGGGAGATTAGGGCAAGGTCGTACCCGCCGCGCTCTCCGTCTCGATCGACATTCTGCAGCAAGATTTCACCAGCACCGGAATCTTCGGCGGCCTTTGCAAAGGTGACAGGATCGAGATCGGTAACGACACGACAACGGTCCTGTGCGACTCGCCACGTGCCATTCACGCGCGTGCAGTCGATACAGACGGTGACGGCTTGGGATCCAAAATCGTTGGCAAGCGCCCGGACCGCGCGCATGTCCGCTCCAGCACGACCAAGGACCACCTTTTCAACGCCCGCCGCGAATATAGGCGTCGCGTCCGCGACAGATGTCACACCGCCACCGTAACTCAACGGCATGAAGCACTCACTCGCGAGCTCGCGAATGAAACCGACGTCCGGCCGCCTTTTTTCAACCGTTGCGTTGATATCGAGCAAGCAGATCTCATCCACTTCCTTTTCATTGAAGATGCGAATGACGTTGAAGGGATCACCGACATAGACGGGTTCACCAAAACGTCGCGTCTTCACGAGTCGACGGCGGCTATCAAGCAGGAGAACCGGAATGACGCGGGGTCTCATACTGCGGATCTCTCGACGAAATTGCTTAGCAGCTTCATGCCAAACCGGTGGCTCTTCTCTGGATGGAACTGCACTCCATAAATATTATCGCGCTGCACAGAGCAAACAACCGGGCGGTCAAACTGATAGGTCGCAGCGACATCGCTGGCATAGTCGCATTCCATGCGGTAGCTGTGGGTAAAGTAGAAGCAAAGCTCGCTGCCACCATCGAGTAGCCTCGCGCTCGGCGCAGCTTCGATGTCCGCCCATCCCATGAACGGCACCTTCAGCTTCAGTGCAGGGTCGGGGCGCATTCGGACCGTATCGGCAGGGATCCAGCCGAGTCCCTTGGTAGCTCCCTCTTCGCTGCCGCGGCCGAGCAGCTGCATGCCGAGAC
This sequence comes from Bradyrhizobium sp. BWC-3-1, assembly GCF_032917965.1. Classification (NCBI taxonomy): domain Bacteria; kingdom Pseudomonadati; phylum Pseudomonadota; class Alphaproteobacteria; order Hyphomicrobiales; family Nitrobacteraceae; genus Bradyrhizobium; species Bradyrhizobium sp. BWC-3-1. Next base: position 3,042,369 of record NZ_CP136625.1, on the reverse strand, counting down.
AAACTCCCAGCAAAGGGGTTCTTTGGCCAAAAGCAGCTTTCTCGAGTGCCGGAATGAGATTTGAATTGCGCAACCTCTGCATGGCCGCATCAAACGCACCGACTCCGGGCAACAGCAGGTGACTAGCTTCGAGGATGGCCGAGGCCTGACTAGCAATTCGTGCCTCGTAGCCAATAAACTCGAACATATTGACGAGAGCACCGGGATTGCCGACGCCGTAGTCGATAATGGTGATCATAGCAAATCCCTCCTAGCTCTCAACAAGGCGATGGCTGTGATGGCGCCCCCCAACATGGCGCCCAACGCAATCACGGCCACTGGCGCAAGCAGCTGCCGGAGTATGGAAAGCATGACATAGACCACCGCTCCGAGAACCCCGGAAATAGCAATCGATCTCAGCAATACAGAGCGGGACCAACCCGCGGCACCATAGCAGATCCAGAGAAACGCAAGGTAGCTCAAAGTCAGCATTACGCTTTGCAGGGCAACGGCTTCGGTCAACGATCGTCCCGAAGCGAGCATCGCCAAAAGAGAACCGACAGAGCTGATTGCTGCAACGGCCTCGAGCCTCAGATTGAGATCCTGACGGCCAATGGAATCGAGCAGTCGATCCATCCAATTTGTCATCATGAAGAGAGACGCAGGCACCACGAGCATTGCGGAGAACCACCCCGCCCCCTGCCATCGAGATCCGAGCACGAACATGAAGAGCTCGTCTCCTCCAAACACGAGCAGGGCAATCCATGGGCTACTCACGATGAGCAGCCATCGCATGATCCGGTCGACCGCGTCACCTTGAGGGGCAAGTCCTTCCGTCGCTGCGCGGTGAAAGAACACGGGTCTAAGAGAGGCACTGGTGAATGCGGACGGAAGATGCGTCAATCTCCAAGCTTGGCTGTAGACTCCGACCAGCGAAGCCGTGCTGAATGCTCCGATTATGAAGATAGGCGCTCGCTCGCGTAGCAAGGAAAGGACCGTGAAGGGCAGCGAGAACTGCGGGAAGCGCCTGTTGCGCATCAAGGCAGTCATCATCCCACTGACATCCATCGAATAGGCCGGCCGCTTAGTGGACCGCTGAATGCTACAAACATAGAAAAGCGTAGCGGCTCCCTGCCCAACAACACTGCCAACGACCAGCCACACGCCGTCGCCGCTAAAGCCTCCTCCGAGCTGGACGAGATTAGCTGTGATCGCATTCAGCACAACGCCCGTCGAGATTCGAGCAAACGCCCCCTCCCGCATCAACCAGGCCTGGAGTACGACTGCAAGACCCACGAGCGACAACCAGCCCCAACCCAACGCTACAGGCATCGGCCCGATTCCGAGCTGTTGAATGGACCTCATGAATATGGCGGTCACAGCGCCCAGCACGAGCGACATGACACAAACGAGACCTATCGTGGCCAGGAAGAGACGACTCGCGGCCAGGGAGTCGCGCTCGATTACCAGGGCCAGGTCAAACCGAAACGAGAGCAGCGAGCCGACCATTATCGCCACGGCCTGGATAGCCGCCCAGACACCGAAATCAGATGGCTCATATAACCGAAACAAAACAGGAACAAGCGCGATTGAGAAAGCCTGCGACGTGAGTGGACCAAATCCCGACGCGATGAGGGACTGCGCCAGTCGAGCCGTCGGCCGAGGACTAGTCAAGCGTGCGAACCAGATCAATGACAGCAGCTTGCTGAGCAATTGCGATCTCGGCGAACGTTGGCAGCGAGAGAATGCAACTTGATACCGATGCGCGTTCGGAAACAGCAGCGGCCGCAGGCCCGAGCGCACATTGTAAACGCGCTTTTCCTCGGCCGCGATAGAAGACAGCATGAGATCTTTTTCTTGAGGAAGCCCCGGTATCCGCGCGATCAGGTAAGTTGCCGCGAATGTGGGCGCGGGCAGCTCCCATGAGGCTACCGCAGCCCAGCAAATCCGCGCCATGGTTCGCTATGCGTCCGCGGCCAAGTAGGCCAAACCTGATCGTGCCCACGCTTACCTCGGCCTCGTAGAAGACATGGTTCCGCCACACGAAAAAGGCGACATGAAAGATAGCTTTCCTCTAACAGCATCCAATTGTGCAAGGCAAGTGAAGTGTCGGTTTGTTCATCCAGCGAACAAATCCATTCGCTTGAAGTGCTACGATTTTCTTGATCTAGACAGTGGAAAGGACAACGGAGCAGCGCGATGAATCCTCGACCACCTACCCGGCGCCTCATACTCGTCGGAGGGCTCATAAGCGGGGCCGTTGGGATAGCCTCCTATCGCCCCGCGCCGGACCCGTCTTGGAGAGCAGTAACCTCGGCTGCTCCGTGGGCCCCCAGGGACAACGCAGGTTTGGTCGTTCATGAAAACCGAATTTGGCTGATTGGAGGCACTCCAGCGAAAACACCACAAGGGCTCAGTGATTGCTGGAGTTCAGCGGAAGGTCTGACCTGGATTAAAGAGCTAAATCAAGCTCCATGGAGCCCTACCGTTCAATCGATGGTCATTGCATTCGCAGGACGGCTTTGGCGAATGGGCGGCTTCTATCAAGACGGCGACACCTTTACGCCAGTCGCTGAAATTTGGTCGTCTCAAGATGGGCGAAGCTGGACCCGAGCTGGAGAGGCAGATTGGTCACCACGCGGTGGCGGCGCACTCGTATCTTTTTCCGGAAGGCTTTGGCTGCTCGGCGGCACTCGGCATCCGAGAAACGAAGGCACGGAGCCAAACTTCAACGACATCTGGGTCACTGACAATGGGACGACCTGGACGCAGGTCCTTCAAAACGCACCTTGGCCAGCTCGTGCGTTCCACAACGCGGTTGTTCACGAAGGACAGATTTGGATTTTGGGCGGCGGATATTGGGGCAAGAAAGCCGTCGCTTACCAAGACGTGTGGTGCAGCCCCGATGGTCATTCCTGGACCAGGAAAACAGCGATGGCAGAATGGCCTGGCCGGATCTGGTCCGCCAGCGCGTCGTTTCGCGGCGCTTTATGGACTATGGGAGGACTGGTTCCATCGACTCGGGCGGGATCAAACGAAATCTGGTACTCCAAGGACGGAACAACCTGGTACCCCTACCTCGCGAAAGTGTGGGCACCGCGGATGGCGCATTCAGCCCTTGTATTCTCAGACCAACTCTGGGTTGTGGCGGGTTCTAACTTTGACTTCCTCAATGATGTGTGGGCGCTAGACCTACCAACCGATTGGACGGGTGAAAGCGCCTTTAGTCGAACGTGGCGCTTCCTCCTGGCGGAGCGGAACCGCTGGTAGGCGGTCCTGATAGTACCTGCAACCTATCCGGAGCATAAACGAGCAGCGCGCCATCCCGAGCGACATCAATCGCATAAAGCGAAACACCGATCTTTCCAAGACACAGATCCCTTCCAAGATTTCAGAACTGGAGCGCCCAGGGTGAACCTCCCCCGAATGAGAGAGAGCTGCATTAGGCTCAAAGAGCCGGGAGGCGTCGAATGGAAAGAACCTCCTCGTCGGTCGTTCACCGAAGAGTACAAGCGCCAGGCCATTGAGCTGGCGGTATGGAGGCGCCGATCACATCGGCGGCCAAAGAGAGCTCGAATCTGCACGGCCCAGTGCTGCGGCGCTGAGTGCCGGACGCCCGACATGAGCTCCCGCTCCATCAAGGACCGCAACGCGCAATCCGGTGCGACGATCTGTGTGCTAGGATCGATCCATTCGACAAGCTTCCATCAACGGCTTCTTCATATCCTCAAAAGCGAGCTCGTTCATCTTCGAAACTACAAGACTCTCACCGATGCCCGACGCGATATTCACCTCGCTCGACGGCATTCTACAACTTGAACCCGGCTGGGCTGCATTCCGCGATTAGATATATCATCCGATCGGAATGGAGCTAAAAGCCGCGTCTAAACTGTTTTTCGGGAGAAATCATGAGGAACGCAATTCTTTCCTCTGAACAGCACATCGTCGAGCTGACCGGCATCAGAGGCGTCGCAGTGCTGATGGTCCTTCTCTGGCATTTCATTGGAGCTGTCATCTCACCGAGCCTAGGCAGCGCATCCACATGGCTCTCTAGCATACTGGTCTTTGGTCGCACGGGCGTTGACTTGTTCTTTGTGCTCTCCGGCTTTTTGATCATTGGAATTCTTGTCGATAAACGGGAGAAAGGGAGGTACTTTGCGACGTTTTACCTACGTCGTGCAGCGAGGATTTTGCCCCCCTATTTCTTACTGCTCGTATTCTTCTGGGGGTTCACATTGTGCCTTCCCCCAAACACTTATTTCAATGCAGATATAGGTCCCGTCACCTACCTACTCTTCTTACAAAATTGGTATATGTCCTTCCACAATGAATGGGGACCGAGCGCCTCCAGCGTTACTTGGTCAGTTGCCATCGAAGAGCAATTTTACCTGGTTTTCCCTGCTGTCGTCTATCTGACGCCAGTGTCCCGCTTAAGGATCATTCTTTGGGCGACCGGCGCGATCTCGGCTGCGGCGCGTGCGTATTTTCATCTGAAGTATCCCGAGAATCATTTTGCTCCTTATGTGAACACATTGCTACGACTTGATGAGCTTTGTCTGGGAGGACTGATCGCCTTGGCATTTAGGCGAGAACAAAGTCTCGCGTGGTTGAACAGGCGCCGCCCCCTGGTCACATTAGTTCTGGCTCTCTGTGTGGGGGCTATTCCGTTCTTCCTCGTCCTGTATTCTAAGCAACCCGCAGATACGATGTATTATTGGGGTCACTTGTATCTTGGCCTGTTGTATGGGTCTGCAATTCTAGTCATCGTCTTGAACAGAGATCACGACACGCTTCGAGTACTTCACTGCGCGCCGCTCCAGTTTTTCGGGACGATCTCTTATTCTGTATATCTATTCCACCCGATGGTGATTGGGCTGTTCTTCGTCGCAATGCGGCGAGGAGAACGCTTGCAAACTCTAGAGGACCTAGGTTTGCTCATTGCCGCATTCGTATGCACGATCGTGCTCTGCTGGATATCCTACAATTTCTTGGAAAAGCCCATTTTGAATTGGGCTCGTCAACTTAGCTATGGGTCGTATAAAAAAAGGGCAGTCGCTTAGGTTACGTGAACAGCAGGTGCCCGTGGTCACCAGTAATGCTACGGGCGAGTTCATGCCACGCGCTCATGGCATCGTGGTTTGGCATTATTTCAACTGAAAGAAAGCTATTGGAGGGTGGATTGACGTGCACTGAATGCGAATAGCTACCATCAGTCCAATCGAACTGAGCCAGATCGAGCGCGCTAGGCCGAGCCAGCAAAATCTCTTGGCCCTGTCCAAAATGGAATTGCTCGCCCGCAGGAAGAGGAGAGACAACTTGCCGTTCAACATTGAGATTTGACTGTGCGGAGACCTGTGCTGTGACTCCTAAAATGCCGTCTCCATTCAAATCCTGATGAAAGCCCGTCTCAAAGGTCTCCAAACTGGTGCTGTTGCCCGCGAGCGATCCAGCGTTCGACGTATAATTTCCGCTGATATCCATATACCAAATCGTGAACTGGGATCCGCTCTTCCAGGCCACTTCGTAGCCACCCGAAATCGCTTCCGCTCCGACCGGTGACCAAGCGCCAAACTGACCTTGTGCGACGGGAGAGCCTCCGTAGCCCAATTCTGGTCCGGTTCCTCCCGCTACGGGGTTGAAGAAGTAATTGTTGCCAACCTGAACCAGGCTCGTCGCGCCGTATGATTCAATCGTCGTCCTCCCCGCCGTTCCTGCGGGAGTTCCGATCGTGCCATCGCCATTCAGATCCTGATGAAAGCTCGTCTCAAACGTTTCCAAACTGGTACTGTTCGCCGCGAGCGAACCAGCGTTTGACGTGTACTTGCCGCCGCTGTCCGTATACCAAATCGTGAACTGAGATCCGCTCTTCCAGGCCACTTCGTAGCCACCCGAAATCGCTTCCGCTCCGACCGGTGACCAAGCGCCAAACTGACCTTGCGCGACGGGAGATCCTCCGTAGCTGACTTCTGGTCCCGTTCCTCCCTCTGCGGGGTTGAAGAAATAATTGTTGCTAACCTGAACCAGGCTCGTCGAGCCATATGACTCGATCGTCGCTGCTGGAATTCCGATCGTGCCATCGCCATTCAGATCCTGATGAAAGCTCGTCTCAAACGTTTCCAAACTGGTGCTGTTGGCCGCGAGCGATCCAGCGTTTGACGTGTAGTTGCCGCTGCCATCCGTATACCAGATCGTGAACTGAGATCCGCTCTTCCAGGCCGCTTCGTAGCCGCCCGAAATCGCTTCCGCTCCGACCGGTGACCAAGCGCCAAATTGACCTTGCTCAACGGGAGATCCTCCATAGCTGAATTCCGGTCCCGTTCCTCCCGCTACGGGGTTGAAGAAATAATTGTTGCTAACCTGAACCAGTTTCGTCGAGCCATATGACTCGATCGTCGCTGCTGGAATTCCGATCGCGCCATCTCCATTCAGATCCTGATGAAAGCTCGTCTCGAACATTTCCAAACTGGTGCTGTTGGCCGCGAGCGATCCAGCGTTTGACATGTAGTTGCCGCTGCCATCCGTATACCAGATCGTGAACTGAGATCCGCTCTTCCAGGCCACTTCGTAGCCGCCCGAAATCGCTTCCGCTCCGATCGGTGACCAACCGCCGAACTGCCCGGCAACGTATGCCGAACCGCCGTATTTCACCGACGGCCCCGCGCCGCCGGCCATCGCGTTCATGAAGTAGTTGCTGCCGGCCTCAACAAGGGTCGTGAAACCATAGGACTCGATTGTCGTGGGCGAGTTGACCGCGAGATGAAATCCGAGCGCATCCAGCTGCTTTAGATCGACCGTCGTCAATCCCTGAATGGTGGAGCTTGTATAGTATTCGTTGAAAGGATCATTGGACCCTTGCACGCCGCCATTGAGGAAGTCGCTAGGGTCGGAGCTCCGGCCGTAATCAGCGATCTTGGTAGCGCCGCCGTCCAGCGAAAAAAATGCGGCTGGCGCTGTTGCGCCGCCCTGAAACAGGCGAACGCCGGGGCTTGTGAACCGGTACAGGTCAAAGACGTCGGGCGCCGAACCGTAGGGCACGCGGCCCATCGCGTGCGTCAGCTCATGCAGGGCGACGCCAACCAGCAGGCTGGGATTGATGTCGGTGGAAAAATTCGCGCTGGCATCGTCGGTGGTGGTGTCGTTGGCGCCAATCACTCCCCAGAGCTTGAGCTGCGCATTCCAGACCGCGACGTTCGATTGTCCCTGGATCGCGGAGCCAGCCGGCAGGCTGTTGAACGTGGCGTCGCCGGCGCTCGCATTGTTTACCAACTGCGAGTGAGTCCAGGCATAGGTTTCATAGTAGCCGCTGTCGGGGCCGGCCGAAGCGCCGCCGCCGCTCCCGCTGTAATCGATGTTGATATTGACGGTGATCTTGTCCGTGATGTTGGCGGCAAGGATCGCGACCGCCTGTTGCAGGCCGTTCTTGAAGCTGTCCGGCGCACCCTGCGCCGCCGCATCGAGGATCAAGTTGATGGTGATCCCACCCGAGGTGACCGACATGACGGAGCCGGTCGTGGTGGTCGAACTCGGAGTGGCTCCCGAAGTGTCCGGGAAGTAGCTTCCCTGAATACTACCGCCGACAACCGTGTAGAAGGGATCGTCCGAGAGCAGGGGGTCCTGGGTAGATGCCGATCTCATCGCCTCGCCTCAAATTGGGGTTCCGGCTTCGTAACCGGCGTAGATGCGGCACAAACCAACTCCGCACTTTGCCGCCGCAGCGTCATGCTGCCCAAAGAATTGATCCGTCATTCTTAATTTGCAGTTTCCATGGAAGCGGCAAAAGGCGATCGGGGCAGAAACCATTTGTCCACAACTACACTCGTCCACGCAACTCGGTAATTACCATCAATTGCGGGATGTTTGAGGCGGAGGCGCTTATCAGCAAAAGAGCAGGCTTGCCATCTGTTCCCGAGGCAGGCCATTGATTTTATATTTTTGCCATCAGAAGCTTGGCATGTCGCCCTTGCGTCCGGAGTTCCAAAAATGCTCTTTCCACATGCCTCGGAAGCCCTATCGCGCTTCACCGTGCTCGATCTGACGCGCGTCCGGTCCGGGCCCACCTGCGTGCGACAGCTCGCCGACTGGGGCGCCAACGTCATCAAGATCGACGCGCTCACCGAGGATGCCGGCGGCGAGCAGCCGGGCGGGCCGCGGCGGGGCTCCGACTTCCAGAACTTGCATCGCAATAAGCGGGCGATGACGCTGAACCTGAAGGACGAGCGCGGGCTCGCCGCGTTCAAGCGCCTCGCTGCCAAGGCCGACGTTGTGGTGGAGAATTTTCGCCCTGACGTGAAGAAGAAGCTCGGCATCGATTATGAGGGCCTCGCCAGGATCAACCCCAGCCTCGTCTACGGCAGCATCTCGGGCTTCGGCCAGGACGGGCCCTACCACAAGCGGCCGGGCTTTGATCAGATCGCGCAAGGCATGGGCGGGTTGATGTCGATCACCGGTGCGCCGGGCGAAGGGCCGATGCGGGTCGGTATTCCGGTCGCCGACCTCACCGCCGGTCTATTCTGTGCCATGGGCATTCTCACCGCACTGCTGGAGCGCGAGGTCTCGGGCAAGGGCCAGTGGGTGCAGACCTCGCTGCTGCAGGCCCAGATCTTCATGCTCGACTTCCAGGCCGCACGCTGGCTGATGGAGAAGGAAGTGGCAAAGCAGGCCGGCAATAACCACCCGACCAGCATTCCAACCGGCGTGTTCAAGACCTCGGACGGCTACATCAACATCGCCACCACGGGCGGCCGGATCTGGGAGCGCTGCGCGCAGGCGATCGGCGCGCCGGAACTCTACAGCCATCCCGACTATCTGACCGCGCCGGCACGCTCCAAGAACCGCGACGCGCTCAATGCCGAGATCGAGAAGCGTACCTTGAGGAAGTCCACCGAGACCTGGGTCCGTGAACTCAACGCGGCCGGCGTGCCCTGTGGGCCAATCTACGCCATCGACCAGATGTTCGAAGACGAGCAGGTGAAGCATCTCGGTATCGCGCAGGAGGTGCCGAATGATGAGGGTCGCGAGATCCGCCTGATCGGCCAGCCCGTGACGCTGTCGCGCACGCCGAGCAGGATGGTGGCGCGGCCGCCAGAGTTCGGCGAGCAGACCGAGGAAGTGCTGAAGGAGTTCGGCTTCGGCGCGGATGAGATTGCGCGGCTCAAAGAAGCCAAAGTAGTCTAGGCCCACTCACAACAGACGGACGCGTGTCCTGACATGACAAAGCCCGGCTTGAGGCCGGGCTCTGCCATTGAATGCGCAGGAAAGCCTGGGCCTTGCCTCAGTACTTGGCGACGACCGGTCCGGAAAACCGATAGTTCACGCCCACGCGAACGATATTGTCGGTGAAGCGAGTGCCGAAGTTTGCCGTCGTCGTGGTCGTGGTCACGGTGTTGAAACCGACGCCAGGCGTGTTGAGCGCGTTGGTGACGGTGGTCGCGCTGGCCGAAGCTCCGTTGAACGAGCCGAGATCCATGTAGAGATATTCGACCTTCACCGACCAGCTGCGGTCGATCGCGAACTCGCCGCCAGCACCCACGGTCCAACCGGCGTTGGTGCCGCCCCAGCCAATTCCGACGGCCGGAGCACTCGCGTCCAGATGTCCATATGCTAAGCCTCCGGTCGCATACAGAAGGATGCGCGGAGAGGCGAGCCAGCCGACACGACCCCGCACGGTACCGAACCAATCTAGCTTGTAGTTGGCCGGAAACAGCGCCGAACCTGTCGGACAGCCAACCGCCACGCAGATAGTGCCAGTCGATTTCTCATCGCTGGCCTGAAGGTCGGCCTCGAGGCCCACGAGCCAATTGCTCTGCTGCCAGTTGTAACCGAACTGGCCGCCGCCGATGACGCCATCGACATTGGAGCGGCCCCAGACCGGAACCGCGCCCAGCGCCGTCACGACCGGAGCGCCCACCGGGGTCGGACCTGCCGTACGGAATACCTGCGCGCTCGAGACGCCGCTTAGCGTGCCGTCGTCGCGTTCGCGACCCCAGCTATAGCCGACGTTGCCACCGACATAAAAACCGCTCCAATTGTAGCCGGGGTCGACCATGACAGGCGCCTTCGCGTAAGGCTTCGCCGCCAAGTCCGCCGCCACGGCGTTGGTTCCAAATAGGGAGATCACGGTCGTAACCGCCAATGCAATTTGCTTCATCAAAAAAACCTTCCCGCTGAATCTGGCCACAGGATAGGCTTAAGGGCCGCGTCTGGCTGTCACGCAGCGGCAACATTGAGAAACAATCGTGCTCAAAGCAGCTGGGGATGACGAGCACGTTAAGCCTGCGTAGGATCTTGATTTTGCTACTGATTTTAATGAATTAGCGTGGCCGCGAGTTCGCGCGATGCGTCAATCCGACCCGGGCAAGGAAGCCGTCGATCACAGGCCAGAACAGCAGCACGATCGCCAAGGTCGTGATCGAGCCGACCAGGCCGTTCGACCAGAACACCTTGAGGTCGCCGCCGGCACCGATCATCGACAGTCGGAAGGCATCCTCCGCCCGGTTGCCGAGCACGAGCGCCAGCGTGAACGGAGCCAGCGGAATGCCGATCTTCTTGAAGACGTACCCGACGACGCCGAAGCCGAGCATCAGCCAGATGTCGAACATCGCGTTCTGGATCGCATAGGCGCCGATCGCGCACGACACCACGATCATCGGCGCCACGGCGGCGAACGGCACGCGCAGGATCGAGGCGAAGATCGGAACCGTCGTCAGCACCAGCACAAGGCCGACGACATTGCCGAGATACATCGAGGCGATCAGGCCCCAGACGAAATCCTTGTGCTCGACGAACAGCAGCGGTCCCGGATTGAGCCCCCACACCATCAACCCGCCGAGCAGGATCGCGGCGGTGCCGGAGCCGGGAATGCCGAGCGCCAGCATCGGCAGCAGCGCCGCGGTGCCGGAGGCATGCGCCGCCGTCTCTGGCGCGAACACGCCCTCGATGCGGCCCTTGCCGAAGCTCTCGGGGTCCTTGGCGAAACGCTTGGCGAGATTGTAGCCCATGAAAGAGGCCGCGATCGCGCCGCCCGGGGTGATGCCGAGCCAGCAGCCGATGAAGGATGAGCGCAGCAGCGTCACCCAGTATTTCGGCAGGTCCTTCCACACACTCAGCACGACGCGCAACGAAATGCTCGCCGCGTGTCCGCGCAGCGCCAGGCGCTCCTCCATCGTCAGCAGGATCTCGCTGATGCCGAACAGGCCGATGACGGCGACGAGGAAGTTGATGCCGCGGAGCAACTCGGACGAGCCGAAGGTCATGCGCAGATTGCCAGACACCGTGTCCATGCCGATGCCGGCCAGCAACAGCCCCAGCGACATCGAGATGACGGTCTTGTGCTTGGCCTCGCGCCCGAGACCGACGAAGGAGCAGAAGGTCAAGAGATACACCGCGAAAAATTCCGGCGGGCCGAACTTCAGCGCAAAGGACGAGATCATCGGGGCGAGGAAGGTGATCAGGAGCACCGCGACCAGTGAGCCGATGAAGGAGGACGTGAACGCCGCCGTCAGCGCCTCCGCCGCCCTGCCCTGCTGCGCCATCGGATAGCCGTCGAAGGTGGTCGCGACCGACCAGGCCTCGCCCGGGATGTTGAACAGGATCGAGGTGATCGCGCCGCCGAACAGCGCGCCCCAATAGATGCAGGACAGCATCACGATCGCCGAGGTCGGATCCATCGTGAAGGTGAGCGGCAACAGGATCGCGACGCCGTTGGGTCCGCCGAGTCCGGGCAAGACGCCGACGAAGATGCCGAGCACCAGCCCGACCATCATCAGCACGAGCGTCTTCCACGTCAGCAGGACCGCAAAGCCGTGAAGCAAGAGACCGAAAGCTTCCATCGCGGGCTCGCCTTAGTGGCCGAAGGCCGCTTCGAGCGGCCCTTTCGGCATGATGACGTCGAAGGCGACGTCGAAGGTCACGAACATGATCGCCGTGAATACGACAGCGGTGAGCAGCGACTTCCACAGCGCGATTTTGCCGACGAGGCGCATGAAGCTCGCGATCAGCAGGAAGCTCGCGACATAAAGGCCGAGAAACTGCGTCGCCAGGCAGAACAGCAGCGTCGGCACGAACACCGCCATCACGCGGCGGGCCTGCGCGCGCGTGACGAAGGTTTCGGGCGCCGCCCGGTTCGCGACCAGCGCCACGATCAGGCCGTAGAGGCTGGCACCAGCGAGAATGACGGAGAGATAGAACGGGAAATAGCCGGGCTCCGGCCCGGTCGAATCCCAGGAGGCGCCGGTGCGCCAATTGTCGTAGCCGAGCGTGGCGGCCAGCGCGAGCAGCAAGAGACAGACGAATATCTCGATCGTGCCGGAGGAGACGACGGAAGGCGAGTCGTCTTCGGGCGCGGTCGGATCGTCGACGACGATTTCAAGATCGGTTTGGGGCATGAGCCGTTTGGGACGGAGTAAGTTCAATTCCCCCCTCTCCCCGCTTGCGGAGAGACGGTGGGGTGCGGGAAGTCTCAAAGGGGACGGCGAGAGTTGGACTCGCGGAGAGACCCCTCACCCCAACCTCCCATCGAGAGCAAAGCTCGTCGCGTCTCCGAAAGAACGGGGCGAGCGAGAAGAGGCCGCTACTTCGCGACGAATCCGGCTTCCGTCATCAGCGACTTGTTGACCGCATCGTCCTCCTCGAGGAATTGCACCATGTCCTTGCCGGTGAGGAAGATCGGCTTCAGCGCCTGCTTTTCCATGTAGTCCTTGTATTCCGCGGTCTGCGTCACCTTGTGGAACAGCTCGACATAGAAGGCCTGCTGTTCCGCCGTGACCTTGCCGGGCAGGAACATCGCGCGCAGCATCAGATACTGCACATCGACGCCCTCCTCCTTGCAGGTCGGGATGTCGGCCCAGGACTGCGTCTCGGTCACCTTGCTGGTGTAGGAGATTCGCTCCTTGTCGAACACGCAGAGCGGACGCACCTGGCCCGCGCGCCAGACTTCGAGATTTTCGGATGGATTGTTGACGTTGGATTCGGTGTGGTTGCCGACGAGCTGGGTCGCGGCCTCGCCGCCGGACTTGTAGGGCAGATAGGAGAATTTCGCGCCGGTCTTCTGTTCGAGGAACACAGTCAGCACGTGATCCTCGCGCTTGGAGCCGGTGCCGCCCATCTTGAACGGGGCGCTCGCCGCCTTCGCGGCGGCGACGAACTCCTTCACCGTCTTGGGACCCGCGCTGTTGTCCCACAGCACGAACTGGTCGAGTGCGATCACAGAAACCGGGGTCAGCTCACGCCAGTTGAACGGGATCTTCGCCGACAGTGGCAGCATGTAGATCAGCGAATAGGCGATCAGCACCTTGTTGGGATCGCCCTCGCTGGATTTCATGTACATCAGTGCTTCCGCGCCGGAAGCCCCGCCCTTGAGCGAGACCACGATCGGCTGCTTCATCAGACTGTTCTTCTGGATGGCGGCCTGCATCATCCGCGCCATCTGGTCGGAGGCACCGCCCGCGCCCGCGGCGACCACGATCTCGACCGGCTTGGTCGGCTCCCAGCCGGCAAAGGCCGGCGTGCTCAACGATAGCGCTGCTGCGACGCCAACAGCTTTCACTAGAATTCGCACGAGTTTCGTCCCCTGGATTATTAGCTTTGCTTCTCGACGCATTGTGCGGACTAATGCGAGCGAGTTCAAGCACGCGGGTATCCCGCTGCCTATGACTTTCGGCTGACGAAGCCACGCCGCAGATGCGCTACTTGCCCTTCCAGTTCGGCGTGCGCTTGTTGAGGAAGGCGTCCATTCCCTCGCGGAAATCTTCGCTCATATAGGCCTTGAGGATCAGATCCTCGCCTTCTTCGCGCGACAGCGTGCGGCGGATACGGCGCACTGCCTCCTTGGTCGCTTCAAGCGTCAGCGGGGCGTGGCTCGCCACGAGCCTGGCGGTCTCGTCGGCGCGGCGCTGCAGCGTCTCGACGTCGGGAACGATCTCGTTGAGGAGGCCGAGGGCCAGTGCTTCCGGTGCCTCGACGAGGCGCGCCTTGAAGATCAGATCCTTGGTGCGGGCGGGGCCGACCAGCGAGACGACGCGGCTGATGTTCGACATCGACAGGCAGTTGCCGAGCGTGCGCGCGATCGGAAACCCGATGCGCGTCGTTTCAGTCCCGATGCGCAGGTCGCAGCAAGCCGCAATTCCGGCTCCGCCGCCGGTGCATGCCCCCGCGATCGCCGCGATCACGGGCACGCGGCACTGCTCCAGCGTGCCGAGCACGCGGTCGATGCGGGATTCATAGTCGAGCGCATCCTGCGCGGTCTTGAACGCACGGAATTGAGAAATGTCGGTGCCGGAGGCAAACGCCTTGTCGCCGGCGCCGGTCAGGATCAGCGCCTTGATCGAGCGGTCGGCGTTGATCTCCTGGCAGATCTCCGCCATGCGCTCGTACATGGCGAAGGTCAGTGCGTTGCGCGCCTGCGGGCGATTGAAGGTGATCCGCGCGATGCCGTCCGTGACGGAGTAGAGCAGGTCTTCATTGGCGGTCGTCGGTGCGTTCATCGCGCGCTCTCTTTTCTCGAAGTTGGCTCAGGCAAGCTGAGCCTTCAGGCCACCTGAGCCTTTAAGCCACCTGAGCCTTGGCCATCGGCACCACGTCGCGTCCCTTCAGGACGTCCATGGCCGCCAACACGCCGCCGCTCCGGTGCGGGATCTTTGCAAGATCGAGGCCCATCTCGACGCCGGCGAGCGTGCCCATCAACATCAGATCGTTGAAATGGCCGATATGGCCGATGCGGAACACCTTGCCCTTGACCTTGTTCAGACCAGTGCCGAGCGACATGTCGAAGTTTTCCAGCACCACCTTGCGGAAGGCGTCGGCATCGTGGCCATCAGGCACGCGCACGCCGGTCAGCGCCGGCGAATGCGCGGCAGGATCGGCGCACTGCGTCTCCAGGCCCCAGACCTTGATCGCGGCACGCGTCGCCGCGCTGTGGCGCTTGTGGCGGGTCCAGACGTTGTCGAGCCCCTCCTCTTCCAGCATCTTGATCGCCTCGCGCAGGCCGTAGAGCAAATTGGTGGCCGGCGTATAGGGGAAGGTGCCGAGCTTGTTGAAGCCGATGACCTCCTGCCAGTCCCAATAGGAGCGCATGCCGGGGTTGGCCTTGGCCACCGCGAGCGCCTTCTCCGAGACGGCGTTGAAGCCGAGGCCCGGCGGCAGCATCAGGCCCTTCTGGGAGCCCGCGACCGAGACGTCGATGCCCCAGGCATCGTGCTCGTACTCCATCGAGCCGAGGCCGGAGATGGTGTCGACCATCAGCAGCGCGGGATGCTTGACCCGGTCGAGCAGCTTGCGCACCTCCAGCGGCGGCGTCACGCAGCCGGTCGAGGTTTCGTTGTGGACGACGCAGACCGCCTTGATCGCGTGCTGCTTGTCGGCGGCAAGCCGCTTCTCGATCTCGGCGAGATCGGCACCATGGCGCCAGTCGCTCGGGATGAAGTCGACGTCGAGCTTGAACTTGTCGGCGATGCCGCGCCACAGCACGGCGAACTGACCGGTCTCGCACATCAGCACCTTGTCGCCGGGCGCGAGCACGTTGACCATCGCAGCTTCCCAGGCGCCGGTGCCGGACGAGGGGAAGATGATCACGGGCTGCTTGGTGCGGAACACCCGCTGCATGCCGGCGAGGACGGCGAAACCGAGCTCTGCGAACTCCGGACCGCGATGGTCCAGCGTCGGCATATCCATCGCCCGCAGCACCCGGTCGGGCACGTTGGTCGGTCCTGGAATCTGGAGAAAATGCCTTCCAGTATGCACGGTCATCGGCGTCCTTCCCGGTCTCTGAGTCTGTCTTGAGCCTAGCTCGACTTCGAGCCTGTTGGCTGAAGGAGGCTGAGCGAGCTGCTCGAATATCACTATTCGCCGGGCTTGTCCCTCGCCGGGCGGGGTCCGTCAATGCACAAGAAGCAGGGCTCGCCTTGCCAAGGGCCGTGACCGGGAGCAAGACGGGGGCGGCGAACAGGCAAGAGCGGACCATGGCGGCGGAAGTGCCCGGGAAATCACAGGATTTGGCCAAAAAGGACGGCATCGCGGCCCGTCTTGCTCGGGAAATCACCGGCGACGTCCTGTTCGACGCTTTCAGCAGGGGCCGCTACGCCACCGACGCGTCCTTCTACCAGATCGTGCCCACTGGCGTGGTGGTGCCGCGCACCATGGACGACGCCCTCAAGGCACTGGCGATCGCGCGCGACGAGGGACTGAAGGTGACCCCGCGCGGCGGCGGCACCTCACAATGCGGCCAGACCGTCAATGACGGCCTCGTTGTCGATCTCTCCAAGCACCTGAACCGGATCCTGTCGCTCGACGTCGAAGGGCGCACCTGCGTGGTCGAGCCCGGCATCGTGCTCGACGACCTCAACCGCCAGCTGAAGAAGCACGGCCTCTGGTTTCCAGTCGATGTCTCCACGGCCTCGCGCGCTACCATCGGCGGCATGGCCGGCAACAATTCCTGCGGCGGCCGCAGCCTGCGCTACGGCACCATGCGCGACAACACGCTGTCGATGGAGGCCGCGCTCGCCGACGGCACGCTGAGCCGCTTCGGCGAGGTCTCGCGCGATCTCTCCGATCTCGATGCGAACGACAGCGCCCGCGCCCTGTTCCGCGACATGCTCGATCTTGGCGCCCGCGAAGCCGGGGAGATCGCGGCGCGTTTCCCAAAAGTGCAGCGCCGTGTCGGCGGCTACAATCTCGATGCGCTGGTGCCGCGCAATGCGCGCAACAACATGGCGCACCTTCTCGTCGGCTCCGAGGGTACACTCGCTTTCACAACCAAGGTCGAGCTGAAGCTGTGGCCCGTGATCCGCAACAAGGTGCTCGGTATCTGCCATTTCGGCAGTTTTTACGAGGCGATGGACGCGGCCCAGCATCTAGTCAAGCTGAAGCCGATTGCGATCGAGCTGGTCGACCGCACCATGCTGGCGCTCGGCCGCGACATCGCGATGTTCCGGCCCATCATCTCCACCGCGATCAAGGGTGATCCGGATGCGGTGCTCGTGGTTGAGTTCGCGGAGGAGGACCAGGCGGACAACCTCGTGCGCCTGAAGCAGCTCGGCGAGCTGATGGGCGATCTCGGCTTCGGCTGGAACAACGACAAGCGCAAATGGGGCGGCGTGGTCGAAATCACCGACCCCGCGCTGCAGAGCGGGATCGCCGATTTCCGCGCCGCCGGCCTCAACGTCATGATGTCGATGAAGCAGGAGGGTAAGCCGGTCTCCTTCGTCGAGGACTGCGCCGTGCCGCTGCCGCATCTCGCCGACTACACCGCGCGTCTGAGCGAGGTGTTTGCCAAGCACGGCACCAGCGGCACCATGTATGCTCACGCCTCCGAAGGCTGCCTGCATGTGCGGCCCGTGCTGAACTTAAAGCTGGAGAAGGACGTCAAGGCGATGCGGGCCATCGCCGAAGAAACCTTCGAACTGGTGCGCGAATACAAGGGCTCGCATTCCGGCGAGCACGGCGACGGCCTGGTGCGCTCCGAATTCCACGAAACGATGTTTGGCGAGCGCCTCGTCGCCGACTTCCGCGAGGTGAAGCAACGCTTCGATCCCGATGGCGTGCTCAATCCCGGCAAGATCGTCGACGCTCCCAGGATGGACGATCGCTCGCTGTTTCGCTTCGCGCCTGAGTATCGCGTCGCTGAGCTCAAGACAAAACTCGACTGGTCGGCTTATCCCGGGGCCGGCGGCGGCTTTCAGGGCGCGGTCGAGATGTGCAACAACAACGGCGCATGCCGCAAGCTCGAGGGCGGCGTGATGTGTCCGTCCTACCGCGCGACGCGCAACGAGAAGGACGTGACGCGAGGCCGCGCCAACACACTACGGCTCGCGATCTCCGGCCAGCTCGGCGCAGGCGCGCTCTCCTCCGACGAGATGATGGAGACGCTAAAGCTCTGCGTGTCCTGCAAGGCCTGCCGCCACGAATGCCCAACCGGCGTCGACATGGCCAAGATGAAGATCGAGGTGCTTGCCGCGCGCGCGGCCTCGCATGGCCTGACCTTGCGTGACCGCCTGGTCGGCTACCTCCCGCGCTATGCCGGCCTCGCGTCGCGCTTCGCATCGCTGACGAATTTGCGCAACCGCAGCCCGCTGCTGCGAAAGCTGTTCGAGCGCTTTGCCGGCATCAGCGCCCGCCGCGCGCTGCCCGCGTTCCGCAGCGACGTGTTCGTGCCGCCGGCCGAGGCGGTCGGGCCGGAAACCGGGCGCGAGGTGGTGCTGTTCGCCGACACGTTCAATCGCATCTATGAGCGCGAGAACCTCGAGGCCGCGTTGCGCGTGCTCGCAGCCGGCGGCTATCGCGTGCATCTACCGAAACCTGCAAGCGGCAGCCGTCCGCTGTGCTGCGGCCGCACCTTCCTGTCAGCGGGTCTCGTCGACGAAGCCAGATCCGAGCTCGATCGTCTCGTCGCCGCATTCGCGCCCTTCGCCGCGCGCGGCGTCCCGATCGTTGGCCTCGAGCCAAGCTGCCTTTTGACCCTGCGCGACGAGCTCGCCTCGCTGCGCAAGGACGACGACGCCAAGGCCGTCGGCGCCCATGCGCTGACCTTCGAGGAATTCCTGGTGCGCGAGGCCGAGGCCGGCCGGCTGCAACTGCCGCTCGGCACCGTCGCTGACAAAGCCCTGGTGCACGGCCATTGCCATCAAAAATCCTTCGGCGCGTTCAAGCCGGTCGAGCAGGTGCTGCGCCTCGTCCCCGGCCTGAAGGTCGAGACCATCGAGTCGAGCTGCTGCGGCATGGCCGGCGCGTTCGGTTATGGCGCGGACACCTACGATGCCTCGATCGAGATGGCCGAGCTCTCGCTGCTACCCGCCGTGCGGCGCGCGGACCAGAATACGCTCGTCGTTGCCGACGGCACCTCCTGCCGACACCAGATCCACGACGGCGCCCAGCGCGAGGCGCTTCACGTTGCGCGCGTGCTGGCGGTGAGCCTCGATCGTGCGAAGACCGAATCCGCAATCCCTCCCGTTGCAAAGGAAACCAGCCATGGCTGACCTCACCCTCGACACCGCCCGCAAGATCCTCGATGCCGCCTTCGCGAAATCCACCGAGCTGAAGCTGAAGCCGCTGGTGGTTACCATCCTCGACGCCCGCGGGGTGCTCAAGATCGCCGCGGCGCAGGACGGCACCAGCCTAATGCGCGCCGAGATCGCGCACGGCAAGGCCTATGGCGCGCTCGCATTGGGCATCGGTTCACGCGCCCTCTTCCAGCGCGCGCAGGAGCAGGCCTATTTCATCGATGCTGTGAACACCATGGCCAAGGGCGCGCTGGTGCCGGTCCCCGGCGGCGTGCTGATCATGGACGGCACGACGCTGCTCGGCGCCGTCGGCGTCTCCGGCGACACGTCGGACAATGACGAGGCGTGTGCGGTGGCCGGCATCCAGGCCGCGGGGTTGAAGGCCAACGCGGGATAGCGATCATCCACGAACCCGAAGGTCGCACGCTCGCCAAGACCTTGTGGAGTGGGCCGCGGGGGTTGCTTGTCGGGGGTTGGAGTCACTAGAGCGCTACATCGCTAAACCCACTCTTTTGGAAGCCCTGTTTTCTTATCGGCGGGCAGCCTAACTCCCGAGCTGGCCTCCCGATAGCCCGTCAAAAGCCGCCGTTCGAGCGCGATTCCTCGCTACCCAAATGGTGCTCGAATAAGGTTCAAATCCCGGAGGCGCAACCACCGATACCGACATTCGGTTCAAGTTGCGATCTGACCGTGGGGCCTCTGCGTCCCGAACGCAGTGAGTATCTTTTAAGTTATTGATATTTCTTGGTGTGGCAGTCGTTCCCGTCCCGTTTTGTTCACTGTCGTTTCACCCAATTCATTGCGATTTCGTTGCGGGCGTTTACCGCGAGAACAGCTACAAACCTCGTCCGATTTCTCTGCGCGAAGGGCGCTTCTCCGGTCGCATGAGGCGGAAAAGGCCCCCGGGAAAGACTCGAACTCGTTTCATGACGGGATGAGCGAGCCACCCGCGAGCGGATGTCGCCGTCATGCGAGCCGAAGCGCTCTCGCGAAAACCCGGCTGCGCAGGCGCTCGCGTTCAGCCACGGGCGATCCGGAACCGGTGAATTCGGCGACGCCGAGCTGATCTGTAATTCGGCGATGTGTCTGAGTACCTGTCCGCGCCCTGACATGCAGCGGGAACCTCGGACCTTTTTATTCGCAATTATCCTTTCGGTAGGCATAACTCCTCGATGGCCCGGAGGCAGATCTTGGCGGGGTCCTTGAGGCCCGTCTGCCCGATCTCAATGATCTTCCCGGCGGTATCACTTCGGTGAGCGGATCGTTTCGATCCTGTACGCCAATCGTACGGAGGGCCTTCTCGTAAGCGCTGGAAAGCCGCGTGATCTATTCAGGCCCAAGAGGTGAGTTTTGAAATATTCGGTAGATGGCCCAGCGTTAGTCCCCCTGCTGGACGTACCGTAGCATCAGCTCGCGAAGGGAGCATTGCGATTCGAGCCTTGGGCAAACGATTTTCGGTTTTCCGGGATGACCAGAGGCTCGACGGAAGCCGCTCAGGAGGAGTCAGGGAGCCTTCGCGCGCGCCCGTTCGCGGGCGGCTCGGCGGCGCTGATCCCGGCCGAGCCGGGTCGAGGCAGGAAGACGAGCCGCGGGTGTGGTGGCGGCGGCTCGGCTCCAGCTGCCTGCCTTCCGGCCTCGGCTTCAGAAGGCCGAGCTTCCATGAGCTCGAGCACCGCGCGCCCCTTCTCATTGTCACCAACCAGGCCGATCCGGCGCTCGTCCAGGCGAAGCTCGGGAATGGCAAGAACCTGACGGTCCGCGCGCCGAAACTGCACTTCTTCGAAGATGATCCGTTCAGCCGCCCTACGAAAGTGAGGACGGCCTGCCTGAGGCGCTTCGCGTCGGACAGCTTCAATCAAAACGATTCTTTCGCCTCTGTCGCACTATGGAGTTGGCTGAAGTATCACGTTGTCGATAAGCCGCGTCGAGCCGACATAGGCGGCCACGCACAGCGCCGCGGGGCGGTGCAGCGGACTTGACGCGGGCTTGAGCGTGTCGCCGTCGACGAGCTCGAGGTATTGCAGCTGATCAACCGTTTCCAAATGCCTCTTGGCGATTGCAACCAGCTTGTCCACGTTCCGCTCTCCCAAGCCGAACGCCTCCGCTGCGGCGAACAGTCCACGACTGATGGCGAGGGCCTGCCCCCGATCTTCCTCGCTGAGATACCGGTTACGGCTGCTCATTGCGAGACGGTCCGCCTCCCGAACGGTCGGCACGGTCACGATCTCGATCGGCAGATTCAGATCGATGGCCATCCGACGCACGACCGCACACTGCTGAAAATCCTTTTGCCCGAAGAACGCGACGTCCGGCTGCACCATATTGAACAGCTTGCATACAACCGTCGCAACCCCACGAAAATGTCCCGGTCTGAAAGCGCCGCAAAGCGGTTTCGCGAGCTCGCCCGGTTCGACGAAGGTCTCGAATTGAGCAGGATAGATTTCTTGTGAAACCGGCGCGAAGACGATCGTAACACCGGCATCGCGGCATAGCTTCTCATCGCGCTGGAAGTCGCGCGGATACGTACTTAGATCCTCGCGTGGCCCGAACTGGGTGGGATTGACGAAGATGCTGACCACGGTGACGTCGCATTGCGCCCGGCTGGCCTCGATCAGCGCCAAATGGCCGTCGTGCAGATAGCCCATTGTCGGTACAAGTCCGACACGTTTGTCGGCTCTGTGAGCGTCCGCGAGCGCGCGGCGAAGCTCGGCGACCGTCGTGATTGTCTGCATATCTACGCTTCACATCGGGTTCGGTTGGAAGGCGCCCAGTTTGCGATCGTCTCACCTATGCCTTCGGGAAGCCGATAGGATTCTTGCGGTGCCGGAAATGTACCGTTGCGGACATCGGCAACCCAACGCGACAGCGCCTCCTGCAACACCCGAAAGCCGTCGGCGTAGGTCCGAACGAATCTCGGGACATGGCCTTCAATCAAGCCGAGCACGTCGTGGAACACCAGCACCTGCCCCGAACAACCAGGACCTGCGCCAATCCCGATGGTCGGTATCGTCAGCGTTTCCGTCGCTCGCGCAGCGAGCTCGGTCGGGATGCCTTCCAGGACCAGAGCGAAGCAGCCGGCCTCCTGCAGGCGATGGGCGTCGTCGAGCAGGCGCAAGGCGTCATCGGCCTTGCGGCCCTGCACCTTGAATCCGCCCATTGCATTGACGCTCTGCGGGGTCAGGCCGAGATGACCCATCACGGGAATCTCGCACTCGACCAGGGCACGTATCATTGCGACGCGTTTGGATCCGCCCTCGAGCTTCACGGCGTCAGCGCCACGCTGCAGGAAACCTCCGGCGTTACGTATCGTGTCCTCGGGACTGAGGTGAAAGCTCAGAAATGGCATATCGGCCACGAGCAAGGCTCGAGGCTTCGCACGCGCAACCGCCTCGAGATGGTGATTCATCATCGCCATGCTGACCGGCAGCGTATTATCGAATCCGAGGCAGACGTTGCCGACGCTGTCTCCGACAAGGATCATATCCACGATGGGATCCGCAATGCGTGCGGTGACCGCATCATAGGCGGTCGTCATCACGAGGCGCCGCCCCTCCTCCTTCCACAGCTGCAGCCTTGGAAGCGTGACCCGCTCGAACGCCGTTTCGGACCTGTGGCTCATATCCACTCCTACCGTAAGACTGACATCAGTTCGATTCTGCGGCACGAAGTGGTATGGTCTTGGCGTCGCCTGCCTAGCCCAGGATTTCGAAGCAATAGCGCTTGGCACAATCCCGAGTGACGGAATAGGTCATGCGATCGGTAATGTGGTTGTCGCGATCGAAGGCGAGAATTCTTGGTTTCAGCCGAACGATTTCCGCCCCATCCACGTACGTCGAACTGCAGACGATGATCTGGTCGCCGACGTGGCAGGTGCGCGCGGCGGCACCATTGAGGACACAACAACGTGAGCCGGGTTCGCCAAAGATGACATAGGTCGAAATTCGCGCGCCGGAATTCTTGTTCCAGATCTCCACGAATTCCATCGGCAGAATCCCCGCCTCATGGCACTGATCCGGATCGAGCGTGATCGAGCCGTGATAGTGAAGATTGGCCTCCGTGACATGGATGCCGTGAAGTTTGGCGGCGAGCACCTTTTTCATCTGAAAGTTCCGTCGAACCTCGCACGCATCCCCAAAGCCGGGCATTCCTACGGAGCACGAGATAAAACTGTCAACCTCGATGAGCAAAATGAAACATATCTCTCAAAAATGGCGACCCAACGCATAAAAACGTCCAATGGTCGCGCGATCATCACGTAAGAACTTCCTACCCAATCGCCATGTGAAAGGCGGAGTTGCCTCGAGCTGGGCGCCGACGTCTCAAGTACCCGCGAGCGATGCGCCGCTGGCAGGAACGTCCGGTCAGGCGGCTCGCATTTTGGTCAGAAATTGGTCTACCGCCGTACGCAGCATATCCGACTGATTCTCCAACCCACGCGCATTAGTGAGAACCTCGCCGGCTGCTGTACCGGTGGCGGCCGCTGCGGTGCTGACGTTGCCTATATGCACTCTGATTTCGTTGGAACCCGCGGCGACGGACTGGATGTTGCGCGCAATTTCGCTTGTCATAGCACTCTGCTCTTCGACCGCGGAGGAAATGCTCAGCGTGATGTCACTCATCCTGACGATCGTTTGCGTAATTCCGTTGATGGCGAGAACTGCGTCGTTTGTAGTTGCCTGCATGGTCTCGACCTGCGCGGAGATCTCCTCCGTTGCCTTTGCCGTCTGATTGGCAAGCGATTTAACCTCGGCTGCCACGACAGCAAATCCGCGTCCGGCGTCGCCGGCACGTGCCGCTTCGATCGTCGCGTTGAGGGCAAGGAGATTGGTCTGCGTGGCGATACTATGGATGAGTTGGACAACTTCGCCGATCTTTTCGGCTCCGCTTGCCAGGACCTGCACCGTAGCGTTTGTGCGCTCAGCGTCACCAACAGCTTGGCGCGCGACCTCGGTCGACTGCAACACCTGTTGCGATATCTCCCTTACCGACGCAGATAATTCCTCGGCGGCGGCGGCTACCATTTCGACGTTCCCGGACGCTTTTTCTGACGCAGCGTCGACGGTGGACGCGCGCAGACTGGCATCGCTGGCGGTCGTGGTCATAATATCCGCTGTGCCCTGCATATCGGCGGCTGAAGCGGCGACCGCACGAACGATGCCATCGACGCTTTGCTCAAAATCATTCGCAATGCTCTCCAAGGTGGCACGGCGCTCGGCAGCCGTGCGACGTTGAGCTTCGGCCTCGACCAGCTCCAGCCCCCGAATACGAATCGTGTTGTCCTTGAACACTTGGACGGTCGCGGCCATTGCGCCGATCTCATCTTTCCGACCTACACCTGGAATGTCCTGTTCGAGTTCGCCGTCAGCGAGCCGCCTCATGCACGTGCAAAGTGCTGCCAACGGTTTAGTGATGCTGCGGCCGAGGAACCAGGCGATGACACCCGAGACCAGTCCGATCACGATGATGGCACCCCCGAGCGACCACATGATCGGTTGCAGCTTGGCATCAAGATCATCCAGATACGCGCCGGAACCGACGAACATGTCCCATCCGGGAATGCCTACCGCGTAGGACAGCTTCCTGATCGGCTCCTTTTCGCCGGGCCTCATAAACTCGTAACGCAGCACGACATCGCCGTTCGCCGCCACGCCGTCCCGCAGTTCGCGGATCAGCGCACGTCCGTTGGTCTTGCCGTCAAGACGATTGACCCCAATTGTCTTTGGATCCTGAGAGGCGACCGCGACACCTTCCATCGTATTTGCAAAAATATAGCCCGCGCCCTTGTCATACGTCATCGTCTGAGCACGGCGGGAAAATTCAGCAATTGCAGCCTCTTTGGTGAGTTGGCCTGCCTCGACTTGCTTCTGCAAGCCCAATGCAAAGTTCTTGGCGATCTCGACGATGGCGCGGGTCTGTTCGACACGCGAATTGATCATTTCCTTCTGCATCAAATAGCCCGCAAGCAATCCAGCTGAGAAGAGGCCCAGCATCGAGATCGCAACTAGAATGCTGATCTTGGGAGTGATCGGCATGTTATTGAGTGATTTCAAGGAACGTTTCCAAGGCAACTGCCCGGCGGGCTCAGGCGCATAGATTATTGCTTGTTTACAAGTGATCGGTTTAGGTTTCGTTACAGCCGCTACAAGTCGGCCAACACTTGCGCCATGTTGACCAGGATCGGACGACGGAGTGCCAGCTCCTTTCCACTGCGCATGCATCGACGAGATGAGCAGGTCGACAACCCTCATCTCGCCGGTCAAGCCCTTCCACCAGCGTCAAACGCTCGACACCGACGCAGCCTTCATCGTGGCCTCCGTTTCCGTGTCGACCTTGAAGCCCTTCGCGGACAAATCCCGGCCGAGGGTCTCGGGCAGCAAAAGAGAGGCGAGAATGAAGACGGCCGCAGCGGGAAGGGCCACCGCAACCATGCCGTTGAGAAGGCTTCCGCCGAAATGGGCGGCCGCAAGTGGCACGATCACAGGGGCTATGCTGCCGAGCCCGCGACCTCCCATATAGAATGTAGACACCGCTGTCGCACGCAGGTTGACCGGATAGAGTTCCGAGATCCAGACGCCCGTCACACCCAGCGCGACGTTGCCAATGCCGAAGCCGATGTAGAGCCAGAACATCGGCCACTCAGTCTTCGATCCCACGTAGAGCTGGCTCCCCCACACAGCCATACCGACCAAAGACCCGACCCAGAACAGCGCGGGCACGAGGGCTCCGAAGCGGCGGCCAGCCCTGTCATTGAAAAAGCCGTTCGCGAGGTAGCAAATGCCGCTGACCACCGAGAGCAGAACGGCTGTCGTGCGAACGACATCACCTGGCGTATGCATATCGCGCAGCAGCAGTGTCGGAATAAAGGAGACGACGCTGTAGTAGCAGAGCATGTAGCTCATCAGCCATACGGAGGCGATGACGGTCTGCCGTGCCAGCCCATTGCGGAAGAGATCCGCAAGGGGAAGTGTGCGGGCTTCTGCGGTGACCTGACTGGCCTTGCGTTGCGCCTCATACTCCAGCCAGATCTTGGATTCAGGCATAAAGAAACGAATGAAGATGATCAGCAGGATGGGCACACCGCCACTCAGTAGGCCGATGCGCCAGCTCCACTCGTCGCTGAACGTCGCAATCAGCCAGATGCCAACGATTGAAGCCGTGGATGACGCGATCACGGCACAGCCTTGGAGGGCAGCCGCGCCCAAACCTCGGCTGCTCTTTTTCCAGGCCTCGTTGAAGAGCACCATGCCTACGCCATACTCGCCGCCAAGACCGATGCCGGTGATCAACCGCAGCACGGCAAGCGACCAGTAATTCCATGCGAAGGCCGAAATGATCGCGGCAATCGAGAACAGCGCGATTGTGAGTTGAAGCGAGGTCTTTCGGCCAAGTCGATCACCAACGATGCCAAACAGCGCGCCGCCAATGGCCGATCCGAACAATGTCAGAGCTTGCAGTGAACCGACCTCGGCCAACGATAGCGACATCGACCGTTGGATCGCGGGCAAAAGAAACGGAAAGATCAGAACGTCGTAGAAGTCGAGAATGTAGCCCAGCATCGCCGAGATCATAATCGAATACCGTTGCCTCGCCGTGTAATCTTCCGAAGTTCCGATCGCCGTAGACATGTGGTGCGCTTCCCGTTGAGAGAACTGGACAATTGATGGTCGTTATCGAAACGCTTTCCGCGTCGTTGGGAGTCGCAAATGCGGCTCCGGGCACCGATTTTGATGCGCGGGGGCCTAGCGGCCCGGCGCTCTCAATTCCGGATAAGCAAAGTCGCCCTTGTCGAGGATGTGGATATCGTCGAGCCACAGGCTGCAGCCGCGAAGCGGGATGTCCAAATGACACGGCGTGTCATTCGTACCGCCGAGCTCTGTGTTCGGACCCGTCGAGAACAGGACGTTCCCGTAGAAGGAAAGCGCATTCATGATGTGCTCCGACGCGACTACCTGGGAGGCCGCGATGTGGTGCCAGGTAGCACGCTCGTTCGATCCCCAGCCGATATGCGAGATCGCCCAGCCGCGCGGATCGCCGAAACTGTCGATATAGTTTTTGATGAGGAGCGCGTCGGTGCCCTCGCCCTTGAGGTCGACGATATAACCGCCCTTCACGGTCAGCGTGACCGGCGACTGGATGTAACGCTTGAACGCGCAGAGGATGTCACCGGGCATCAGCACGACCGTGCCGTTGACGTCGCCATCGGTCGCCTGAGTGAAGGCAAAGCCTGACGGGAAATGATCCCAGCGCCCGGGCTCATCCGTGTATCCGTATTCGGAAATGACCGGGTATTGCTTCAGGCCATAAGTTACGTCCGTTCCGCCGGGCGACGTGATCCGCATTTTGCTGGCCGACTGGAGGAGGGTTCGAGAAAGCTCCGTTCGCCGGCGCAGATCTTCGGTCGGGAACATCTTCTTGAGGATGTGGAACGGCTCCATCACGCGCAAGATGCGCGTGCCCGCTTCCTGAATTTCGGCTTGCTCGCGAGAGAACAGCAACCCCAGGAGATCGATCACCATGTCCACGCGCTTGAGCGTATCGATCGCCGGCTGGTTGCCCGTGAGCGCATGCCGGCCCTGCAGGCCTGCGACCTTGCCCTGGCCGTATTTGGGCACGTTGAGATGAAAGGTCGTTGCGCCGAGGCTCTGCGCGGCCAGCATGAAGGCCTGGGCGTATTCCTGCTGATCCTCGCCGCCGCTCAGGACCGCAACGACTTCGCCCTTCTTCACCTTGCAGAGTGTCAGCTCGGCCTTGAAGAGCTCGAGCATTTCAACATCAACGATTTGTCGGGACATCTTCACTGATCTCCTGTTTGCCGAACGTAGACACGCGGCCGTCGAACCGATCGCGTGGTCGCGCTAGAAGCTCTTCGACGATCGAAAGGAAGCCCTCGGTATCGTCGATCTGCATTTGGTGACCCGCGCTTTCCAGCGTCCTGATCGCGATCGACGGCAGCAATCCGCGAATTTCCGCTTCATCTTCGGGTCGAATGACCCCTCCCCGCCCGGCGACGATCAATGCGGTGGGAACGCCGAGATGGGCGAGGTCGCGGTGGATATCATCGTCATGAAAGCCTTTATGGCTCTCGATGAGAGCACGCTCGTCGCAGGTATGCATCCACTCGGCCCGAGTGCGGATGTGCAGCTCGGGCCACCGCGGAGCAGAGGGGCTTCGCAGCGCCGCGTCGGCTTCTCCGCGCTTCGCGCTTTGAAGCAATTTGAGAAGCGGTTCGACCGGAATCGGATAGGCGCGGCGTCCGGGACCGGAGACCGGCGGATCGACCAGTATCAGTTGGTCCATGGACGATGGCCGCCAACGCGCGGCGCGGATTCCGATGCGGCCGCCCATCG
This sequence comes from Bradyrhizobium sp. BWC-3-1, assembly GCF_032917965.1. Classification (NCBI taxonomy): domain Bacteria; kingdom Pseudomonadati; phylum Pseudomonadota; class Alphaproteobacteria; order Hyphomicrobiales; family Nitrobacteraceae; genus Bradyrhizobium; species Bradyrhizobium sp. BWC-3-1. Next base: position 3,014,054 of record NZ_CP136625.1, on the reverse strand, counting down.
AGTGGCCCAGCAGCGTATAAGGGCCCATTCCAAGCGCTTCAGCGAACCCGATGAGGTCGGATGCGCATGCGTCGAGCGAATAATTGAGATGCGGGCCGCTTTCGGAAAGGCCGCGACCGCGGACATCGAGCACGAAAACGTCGTGTCCGGAGCACAGGCGTTCTGCGATGAAGGCCCATTGCGCCGCAGTCGTCGAGATGCCAGGGACAATGATGATCTCCGGCCCGATCCCGCCGAACCGCAAATAATGCTGCCGAATGCCGTTGGCGTGCACATTGGCGCCGTAAAGCAATCCGGATGCCGCGGCGCCGCTCACGTCTGCTGATCCTTTGTGTGGTCATCCGACAGCGCGCGAAGCCGCTCGATGGCGACCTGCGTCGGCATGACATCCGCGTATTTGCTGGCGATATCGAACAGGTTGACGGCGTGAGACGTGGGCGAGCGGTCGTAGACCGCATCGCTCGGCACAATTGACTTGAAGTTCAGCGCGCACGCATCCACAACCGAAGCCCGCACGCAGCCGCTGGTCGTGCAGCCGGTCACCACCAGCGAGTCGACGCCGGCACCGATCAGATAGGTCGCAAGCGGAGTGCCGAAGAACGCGCTTGCCTGAGTTTTCGGCAGCAGCAACTCGCCGGGCTCCGGAGCCACCTCTCGGACGAAGTCGTAGCCCTCGGACGGGATCCGCATGATACCCGGGATCTTCGCGGAGAACGCGCCCTGGTCCTGGCCTACCTTCCGCGCGACATGCGGGAAAATCACCGGCCGTTCTTTCTCGCGAAACAGCAGCACCAATTCGGCGATGTGTGCGATCGCATGCCAACCGGCCTCGCCGCAGCTGGTGGGGTATTGCTTGATCGCGTCGCGGATCGGCATCGGCCGGTCGCCGACCGAACGATACTGCACGTCGATGACCAGCAACGCCGGTCGTCTGCCGAATCCCGCCGCACCACCCAGCCCTGCGAGGGCATAGGTTTCGCGCTCGTCCAGCGGTATCACGTCGTCCCAGGGGTGCCTGGTGCCAGTCACTGTTGCGCTCCAGAGGTCACAATCGTGAGCATGTCAGTGAAGCGGCGCGGTGGCCGCGTCGTACTGGTAGATCCAATCGTATCGCGCAGCCGTCGCGTCCGGTGCCCACTGGGTCTTGATGTAGTCACCCGCTGTCTCCGGCTTGCACAGCGCCTGGTTATGAAAGATCGGCAGCATGCCGGCCGCCGACTTTGCGACCTTGGTGGTGCGATCGAGCCGCAGGCCCTGATACGTCTTGAATACCGCCGCGATGTCATCGGGATTCTCCTCGAAGCAACGGGCGAGGACGGATGCATCCTCCAGGGCCATGTTCACGCCCTGCCCGAGGTACGGCAGCATCGAATGGCAGGCGTCGCCGAGCAGGGTGACGCATCCCTTCGACCACGTACCCAGCGACGGCCGCACGAACAGTCCCCACTTGTTCAGGGTATCCACATTCCCGACCAGTTCGATGATGTCCGGATGCCAGCCCTTGAAGTCCTTCAGGCATTCCTCGACAGAACCCTTCTCCGACCAGGATTCGAGGAGCCAGTCGTCATGGTCGACCTGGCCCGAAAAGGTCATCATGACGGTGTTCTGCCAACGGACCGGATAGGCAGTGACATGAGCGATGGGTCCGATCCAGGTTGCCACCTCGGGTTCGCGCTGATGCCGCGCAAGGCGGTCGACGGGCACGAGACCACGCCAGGCGATGGCCTTCGTGTACTCGCTCTCGATGTTGCCGATGAGGCCAAGGCGGACCTTCGAATGCGCACCGTCAGCGCCGATCAGCGCGCGTCCTTCGACTTCGGAGCCATCAGCAAGCTTGGCCCGAACCCCTTCGTCGTCTTGACTGAACCCGACAACGTGGGCGCTCAGATGAATGGCGCCCGGCTTCAACTCGCGCACGCCGTCGACGAGAATCTTCAGCAGGTGAGCACGGAGCAGCAGATAGGGCTGATTGCGCGCCGCGTCGGAGCTGCGGTTGTAGAGGGGCCACCTATCACCGGTGTTCCAGAGCCGGATCGAGCGTCGCTCGGCCGCGATGCAGTTCTGCTCGACCTGTTCGGTGAGGCCGAGATCCCGAAGAACGCGCACGCCGTTCATGGAGATCCAAAGGCCGGCTCCGACCTCGCGCAACTCGGACGCTTGCTCAAATACGTCACAATCGATGCCGCGACGAAGCAGCGAAAGCGCCATCGCCAAGCCGCCGATGCCGGCGCCGGCAATGAGGACACTCGATTTACTGACCTGTTCAAGAATCATGATATCTCCAAACGACATTGCGCTATCTTGCGACGGGGCTCGGCGGCGTCTTCGGAGACTTGCTCGGCGGCAAGGCTCCTTACGGCCTCGACAATCTTGGTGTATCCGGTGCAGCGGCAGAGGTTGCCGTGCAGGTAGTGACGGATTTCTTCGTCAGTCGGGTGCGGCGTCGCCTTCAGCAACGCTGTGACAGCCATAATGAAGCCCGGCGTGCAGAAGCCGCACTGGAGGCCGCCGTGAAGCACGAACGCCTTCTGAATCCGCGATAGGCCCTCGGGCGGCGTTACGCCCTCGATCGTCGTGACCTCCCGCTGATCGACATCGACGGCGAGCGTGGTGCAACTCGAGATCGGCTCACCGTCGAGCAGAACGGTGCAGGCGCCGCACACCTCCATGTCACAGGAGCGCTTCGTCCCCTTCAGGCCAAGGCGATCCCGGATCAGGTCGATCAATAGCGTATGGGCAGGAACGTCGATCGCGATCGCCTGGCCGTTCAGCGAGAACGAAATGGGCAGCACATGTGTCATTTCACGCGCTCCCGGCTGCGGCGATCGCCTCGTCCGCGTTTCGCAGAAGCAAGACACCTGCAAGGTGCCGCTTATATTCGGCGCCGCCATGCCGATCCTCGTTGACTTCCAACTCGCCCAGCGCCGTCGGGAGCACCGCCTCGATCGCCGGGCGGACTTCAGCGACGGATATGCCCTGGAGGACATCTTCGATGGCCTTCAAAGGCTGAGGTCGCGAACCGAGCGCTCCGACCCGCACGCGGGCGCTTCTGATCGTCCTTCCGCTGGGGCCCAGCGACCAAGCCATCGCGACATTCACCGAGGGCCTCTCACCATGCTTGAACCGCCGATAGGTCACCGGTCCGGTAGGGCGCGAAAACGCAATGACTGTCAGAAGCTCATCCGGCTCCCGCACCGTTTCCAGCTCACTTCGGATGAAATCGTCAGCGTGAACGACACGCGTACCGCTGGGGCCAATAAGCACCAGCCGTGCGTCCAAGGCCGCGAGCATAGTCAGCGGATCGGCGTGGGGCTCTCCGAAGCACAGATTGCCTCCGATCGTTCCAACGCTGCGGATCCTGATGTTCGCAACGTTGGCACAGAGCGAGGACAGCGCCGGCACATGCGCGCGAATAACAGGATCATTGGCGATCTTGTTGTGCGTACAGCGCGCACCGAGTTCGATGTCATTCGCATCGTTCAGAGCAATGCGGTCAAGTCCGTTGATTCCCTTAATGTCGATGAGCCGGTCCGTATGGATGACGCGCAACTTCAACGCCAGTAGCAATTCGGTTCCGCCGGAGTAGAACATGCCGTCACCGGACTTTCCGACCGCACGTACGGCGCCGGCAATCGTCGAAGGCCTCTCGAATGCGAAGGGTGAAGGCAGCATGATCAGGTCGCGCCCAACATTTCTTTGAGCCGCTTCTCGAACTCCTCGAAGTTCTGATCGACGCGACGCTTGATGACGCCGAACCCCATAGTCGCGAGGCGACCTTGCACGTCGACCTTCGCGTCCACGGCGAATGTGGACCCCGCCCCTTCCGGCGTCACAGTCACGTCGAGAACAACCGCCAGCCTCGTCCCGGTGATCTTGTCGCGGCCCGTGGCGCGCGTGCGGACGTGAGACGGCTCCGTTATCGATTCAACGATGATGTCGGCCGGGACCTCGACCTTGAACGGGCCGATCTTCTGTTTGACGGTCGCTTTGTAAGTTGCAAGCCGCTCGATTTCCTCGACGTTTTCGCAGCCGGGGATGCAACCCGATATGCGAGGGACGTCGATCAGCGTGCTCCAAAGCTCCGCCGGCGTCGCGGGCACCACCATCGACATATTGAATTCCATGAATTCAGTTCCTCTTCTGCAGGGCGCGCCATACCTTTTCGGGCGTCATTGGCAGCTCGGTGATCCGAATGCCGTAGGCGGAGAACAGCGCATTGGCGATCGCGGGCGCGACCGGAAGGATCGCTCCCTCGCCCATTCCCTTGGCGCCGCCTGGACCGGGACCGTCGCCGTTTTCGACAAGGATGGTGTCAAACATGGGGGGAACGTCGGAGATGCGCGGTATCGAATAATCGATCGGCGTCGCATTGACCGGCTGGCCATCCTCGAACTCCAGCACTTCATAAAGTGCGTGTCCGAGGCCCATGATTGCAGCCCCCTCGTCCTGCCCTTCCGCCGCAACGCGATTGATCACGCGGCCGACGTCAGCGGCGCTGGCATATCGGGTGACATGGATCTCGCCGGTGTCTTCATCGACAATGATTTCAGCGAGGCCCGCGGAAGTCTCCCAGAACAGAGGGGACTCAACCAGGGCGCCCTTCTTCGAGCGTGGCGTAATCGCGCCGCGGCCGATGACCTCTCCCGAATCGACACCCAGCGTGCGGTGAAAAATCTGGTGGAAAGTGAGAACCTCGGATCCGGTCGTGACACCGCCCTCAACAAGCGAGAGGTTCTCCCGGGGAAGCTCCCAAACATCAGCAACCATTTCGAGTATCTGATCGGCTGCGTCGAGTGCGGCATTCTCGATGGAAAGGCCGACGACCACGGTCGATCGGCTTGCGCCTGTGCCCCAGTCGTAAGGGGCGACGGCCGTATCGGTGCGCAAGACGGTTACCGCGGAGGCTGGCTGCTTCAAGGTCTGCGATGCGATGCGCGCCATGGTCGCGTGCGCGCCCTGGCCGACTTCAATGCTGGAGACCGAAACGAGGATCGACCCGTCGATCTTGAGACGTACGATCGCGTTACTAATCGGCGTATTGGCCGGATCGGTCGCGGCGACTGCCAATCCGCGCGCTTGCCGGTTGGAGGCCTTCACCTCCGATGCGAACGACTGGGTCACTCGGCCCATCAGCTCACTCATATCCATATCGAACGCCCGCAAATCGGGGCGGATGCGCTCACCGCGGGACGCCAAATTCCGCAACCGAAACTCGGACGGATCCATGCCGATTGCCGCCGCGACATTATCCATGTGCGATTCTTTGGCCCAAACAGCTTGCGGCCCCCCGATCGAGCGGAACGCCGCACCTGGAACGGTGTTCGTGTAGACCGCGCAGGCCTCAAGACGCAGATTGGGCACCGCGTAGGGGCCCATGATGCGATTTGCCGCTTTAGTGGCGACGGCCGAGCCTGTGTCGGAATATGCCCCGCCATCGAGCAGCAGTTTGGCGCTCTTGGCGAGGATCCGTCCGTTGGCGTCCACAGCCGTTCGAATCGTGATGTCGGCGCCCAACCTTCTGCACGTGAGCATCGATTCAGCTATGGATTGGGCAATCCGGACCGGGCGTTGCACCTTCCACGAAGCAGCGGCGACCAAAGGCTCAATCTTCACCGAGGCCTTGCCGCCAAACCCTCCGCCGACAAACGGAACGATCACCCGGACCTTGGCCAGTTGCAGCCCGAAGAGGCGCGATAGCACTTTCTGAACAGCGGTCGGCGTTTGTGCACCTGCCCAAACCGTCAGAGAGTCCCGCTGGAAATCCGCAATGACCGCATGCGGCTCCATTGCGAAGTGAGAAATGGCCGGGAAAGTGAAGCGATCTTCGTGGATATACGCTGCGGTCGCCTCCGCCGCGTCAACGTCTCCGACGTTGTTCCGGTAAGTGTGGAAAATGTTGGTGTTCTGGGTCGGCCGGGCGCCGCCCTTGAAATAAAAGTCTTCCAGATTTTCATGGCGCTCGTGGATGAGCGGCGCTTCTTCCGCCAGGGCTTCCTGGATGGTCGTTGCGCGCGGAAGGTCATCGTATCCCACATCGACTAGTTCTGCGGCGTTTTCTGCGATCTCGATTGTCTCCGCGATCACCACGGCGACGGGTTCGCCCACATATCTCACGCGGTCGGTCGCAATGATCGGCCGGTCTTTAAGCACAACGCCCCAGTTACCGAACGAGGCGACGTCTTCGCCGATCAGCACGTCCACAACGCCGTCCATGGCCCGTGCAACGCTCGAATCGATAGAAGCGATGCGGGCATGAATGGCTGGCGAGCGAACCACAAACCCATGCAGCATCCCCGGAACCGTCAGGTCGGTAACGTACTCGGCCCGGCCCGTAACCTTTTCGATCAGGTCGGGCCGAACGGAACTCATGTTGTCAATCGCCGACATACGCAAATCCGATGGTACTTTGGTGCGCCGGTCCGTAAGGCGTGAAGCCAAGGTCCGGGGAGCAATCTTAGGACACTACAACATTTATCACTTGTATGCAAGTGCTGCACTTGCTTGCAAGTATTAGATGTTCTCTTCCCGTGATCGGAGGCAAGCCGGAGCGAATCGGTCTAGCCCAGCGCGTGCGAGAATGGGTTTGCCTCTTAGGCGGAGCGGATTTCGATATGCGAACGACGGACGCATCGAAGCGAGCCACTTCCGGGGCTCTCAACGAAGCAAATCGCATTAAACAGAATGAAGTCGAACAAAGATGGATTTCCTAGGTCGGGAAATGTAGACAATCGGCCGGCACCGGAGACCTTCGGAGCTTGAGGCCTGTATTTCTTGAACTGAGGCAACCTACGGCAAGGAAGCAAAAAGTGGTGCAACCCAAGACAAAGCCGCGCGCGGCCGGGAAAGTGAAAGAAGCTATAGATTCGTACCGGCTGGATGACGCACCGGGCTTTTTGTTGCGAGTCGCGCTCCGTACTCACACGTCCATCTTTGCCGCTAAGATGATTGAAGAATTAACGGGGCCCCAATTCTCGACGCTAGCGAAATTGAAGGAGGTAGGCCCTTGCTCGCAAAACCACTTAGGACGGCTAATTCATTATGATTCGGCGACCATCACCGGCGTTATCAATCGCCTGAAATCTCGCGGCCTCATCAAGAGCTCCAAAGACCCTCTGGATCCTCGGCGACGCGAGATAGATTTGACCGAGAAGGGAAGACGGATAGCGGACGCAGCGATTGAAACTATTGGCGAGATTTCCGGCGAGACATTCGCTCCGCTGACCCAAGATGAATTTCGAGCGCTCACCGAAATCTTGAAGAAGATCATACGACGCTGATCAACCGGCTTCGAGCGGCACTAGATATCGTCAGCAGCCGAGAAAAAGGGCCCGGCGATCGCGCCGGGCCGAGTAGAGGGAGGAAAACGAAAGATCGCAAATCTTTCGCAGACGCCGAATGCGGAATTCGATCGTAGAAACCCAACGAACGACCTCCGGCAGCAATACTATCGTACATGTCAGACCGCATTTTGTGCTGAAGTCGGCATCTCTCCGCACCGTTTCCCGCATTTGACGGGTCGTACGATTTCGACAGCACGACAAAGAGCGCGCGCGAGACTTGGAAGGTCCCGATCACCAGGCTCCACGCGTCCGGTTCATTTCATCGCCCGGCTCCGATCTCGCAATGCCCGCACCGCCGTACCCGCCTTTGCAATTCAGAGATCCGAATCTCCTGCCAAGGGATGACTGCCGGTCCCCGTTGCGTCGATGAGTACCTATTCCATGACTCTGCGCGCTGAATGAATCGTGCTAGTGACCCGAGGGGCTGTCCTCAATCGTCCCTACCTAGCGCGCGGAGTATCTTCCTTCTATAGCTCGCCAGGTCGAACAGGAGTCTTGGCACTCTTTTGAGCGCAATCGCCTTGCCCTCGATTGCGAGATGTAGAACTCGTACCAATCTGGCAAGACCAAGTTCTACAAACGCGAGCCGAACATGCGGATCGTTCACAATCCTGAGCTGGTTGTCTACAATGACGATGGATGCCGCGAGATCAGGTTTCGTCTCCAGAACGAAGTCTCGACATGCCGCGGCAAATTCCTCCTCTTGAACGCTCAAAGGTACCTTTACTTCCCTGCGAGAACTCCCCGCCATATTCGGGTCCCCTATGAACGAACGGCAGCGAGGCACCTGATGCCGGCTCAGGTTTTTGGATTTCTAGTGGCTCGCGCGCTTGGTCGATCTCTTCGGACCCGGCAACACATCCGTGCAAACACCTTCATACACTTCGCCAGCCAGGCCTATTGTCTCTCCGAACGTCGGATGCGGATGGATGGTCTTGCTGAGATCAATTGCATCGGCGCCCATCTCGATCGCCAGGCAGATTTCTCCAATCATGTCGCCAGCGTGCGGGCCAACGTTCACACCGCCGATGATGCGGTGCGTCTCTTGGTCGATGATCAGCTTGTTCATGCCATAAGACGCGCCCGAGGCGATCGCTCTGCCCGAGGCAGCCCACGGAAACTTCGCGGATCTAACGTGCCTGCCTGAGGAGGCCGCTTCATGTTCCATGATGCCAACCCAGGCCACCTCAGGATCAGTGTAGGCGACGTTCGGGACGATCTTCGCGTCAAAGAAGCTCTTGAGCCCGGCAGCCGCTTCTGCCGCGACATGCCCCTCGTGAACCGCCTTATGGGCGAGCATCGGGTTACCCGCGACATCGCCGATCGCGAAAATATGAGGCAAATTCGTCCGCATTTGCCTATTGACTGCAACGAAACCTTTGCGTCGCATCTTACACCAATCTTCTCCAAGCCCAGATTTGCGCTGTTAGGCACTTTGCCTGCGGACTGCAGGATCAAATCGTACGTTCGACGCCCCGGCTTTGAGCTTTCAATCTGGACCGATACGCCGTTACTATCTGCCGTGGCGCTTACTATATGCCGCCTCACTGTGCCCGAGCCGAGCATTGAGCTTCTGGATCAGCTCCTCGGCCGCGTCCGCGATCACCGTGCCCGGCGGGAAGATGGCTTCCGCGCCGGCCGCGTAGAGCGCATCGTAATCCTGTGGCGGCACCACGCCGCCGACGATGATCATGATGTCGTCGCGGCCCTGCTTCTTCAGCGCGGCCTTGAGCTCCGGCACTGCGGTGAGGTGGGCGGCGGCAAGCGAGGAGACGCCGAGGATGTGGACGTCGTTCTCGACCGCTTGGCGCGCGGCTTCGTCGGCGGTCGCGAACAGCGGCCCAATGTCGACGTCGAAGCCGATATCGGCGAAGGCCGACGCGATCACCTTCTGGCCGCGGTCGTGACCGTCCTGACCGATTTTTGCGACCAGGATGCGCGGACGGCGGCCTTCCGCCTCCTCGAAGGCGTCGATCAGCGCCTGAACCTTCTCGACCCGGTTACCCATGCTGGACGCCTCCCGCTTGTAGACGCCGGTGATGGATTTGATCTCGGCGCGGTGCCGGCCGAACACCTTCTCCATCGCGTCCGAGATCTCGCCGACGGTTGCCTTCGCGCGCGCAGCGTCGATGGCCAGCGCCAGCAGATTGCCGTTGCCTTCGCCCGCCGAGCGCGTCAGCGCGGCGAGCGCGGCCTCGACGTCCTTTTGGTTGCGTTCGGACTTCAGCCGCGTCAGCTTGTCGATCTGGAGCCGGCGGACATTGGTATTGTCGACCTTGAGGATATCGATCGGAGCTTCGTCCGTCGGCTTGTATTTGTTGACGCCGATCACCGCCTGCTTGCCGGCGTCGATGCGGGCCTGGGTCTTGGCCGAGGCTTCCTCGATGCGCAGCTTCGGTACGCCGGCCTCGATCGCCTTGGCCATACCCCCGAGCTCCTCGACCTCCTGGATGTGGCCCCAGGCCTTGGCGGCGAGGTCGCGCGTCAGCCGCTCGACATAATACGAGCCGCCCCAGGGATCGATGATGCGGGTGGTGCCGCTCTCGTGCTGCAGGAACAGCTGCGTGTTGCGGGCGATGCGCGCCGAAAAGTCGGTCGGCAAAGCGAGCGCCTCGTCGAGCGCATTGGTGTGCAGCGACTGGGTGTGGCCTTGCGTCGCCGCCATCGCTTCCACAGTCGTGCGCATCACGTTGTTGAAGACGTCCTGCGCGGTCAGCGACCAGCCGGAGGTCTGGCAATGCGTGCGCAGTGACAGCGAGCGCGGATCCTTCGGATTGAAAGGCTTCAGCAGCTTCGCCCAGAGCAGCCGCGCGGCGCGCATCTTGGCCACTTCCATGAAGAAGTTCATCCCGGTCGCCCAGAAGAACGACAGCCGCGGCGCGAAGCGGTCGACATCGAGACCGGCGGCGAGGCCGGCACGCAGATATTCGACGCCGTCAGCGAGCGTATAGGCGAGCTCGAGGTCCTGCGTCGCGCCGGCCTCTTGCATGTGATAGCCCGAGATCGAGATCGAATTGTATTTCGGCATTTTTTGCGAGGTATACGCAAAAATGTCCGAGATGATCCGCATCGAGGGCGCAGGCGGATAGATGTAGGTGTTGCGCACCATGAACTCTTTCAGAATGTCGTTCTGAATGGTCCCCGAGAGCTTCTCCGGCGGCACGCCCTGTTCCTCGGCAGCCGCGACGTAGAGCGCGAGGATCGGCAGCACTGCGCCGTTCATGGTCATGGACACGCTCATCTGGTCGAGCGGAATCCCTGCGAACAGCGTGCGCATGTCGTAGATGGAATCGATGGCGACGCCGGCCATGCCGACGTCGCCGCCGACGCGCGGATGATCGGAGTCATAGCCGCGGTGGGTGGCGAGATCGAAGGCGACCGAGAGGCCCTTCTGTCCGGCCGCGAGGTTACGGCGGTAGAACGCGTTGGAATCCTCCGCCGTGGAGAAGCCGGCATATTGCCGGACCGTCCAGGGCTGGTTGACATACATGGTCGGGTAGGGACCGCGCAGGAACGGCGCGATGCCTGGCCAGGTCTCAAGGAAATCGAGCCCGGCGATATCTGCTTCTCCGTATGCCGACTTGACCGGAATGCCCTCCGGAGTCACCCACGGATCGACGGAAACGGAAGAAGCGGCGACCGAGCACCTTTCGAAAGCAATACTTGCAAAATTCGGGATAACGCTGATGGATGACATCTGAGTGTTCGCGTTCGATTGTCGATTATCCGGAAACCTTCGGGTTTTGGATCCGGTTGTAAGCGGCATTTAGCGTTGCCAAGGCGTCGCAACTGACGTGAATAAAGCTGCAGATGCCAGCCCGCCGAAACGCGGGCTCGGATAGAGAGGGAAGTCCCGCCAAATAGATGTGCCTAGCTCCGACTTGCTGAAGCGCGTGGGCGGAGATTTCGGCGCACTCCGCATAGATCTTATCGCTGGAGCAAAGGCAGGCAAGTTCGGCACCAGAGCCCGTGAATGCGAGGGCAAGCTCGGCTGGGTCGGCGAAGCCGGCGCCGTCGATAGCCTCAATTCCTCCCGCTTCGAAGAAGCTCTTGGCGAATGTCGCGCGGGCCGTAAAGTCGGTCGGTGTGCCGAGATTAGCAAGAAACACTCGCGGCCGCGCGCCGAGTAGCTTCAATATCGCATCGGACTTATCGCGGAGCGATTCGAACGGTTCCGCAAGCCGGATCGGCGGCAGTGGGTCGAATACGAACTTCTGATCAAAGCTAAGCGGAAGAGCCATCGGTCTTACGCTTAGTACCGCCGCTGCGCCTTCGCCAAGGTTTGCGAACTCGCTCACTCCGGTCAGCGGGTCGCTGCGTTTCGCGAGATTTGCACAGCGCGCTGCGCGTGTAGCTGTGATCTTCGCCTGAAGCGTTCCTTGCTGTAGAGCGGCAAAAATGCCGCCCGCATTTTCAGTCTCTTGAAAACTCCTCCAGGCCGCGTCGCAAAGCTCCGTTGTTAGCGCCTCAATGCCGCCAGCACCTGCGGCAGGATCGCTAACCTTGGCAAGATTGCTTTCCTCCAGCAGCAGAAGCTGCGTGTTGCGGGCCACGCGCCGGGCAAACGAGTCTGGAAGGCCGAGCGCCAACGTGTGCGGCAGGACTGTGATCGCATTGGCACCGGCGATTCCCGCAGAGAATGTAGCCAAGGTAGCGCGCAACATGTTTACGTAGGGATCGCGCCGGGTCAACATGCGCCAGGACGTGTCAGCCGCAATGAACAGCGGCCTCGGCGCCACATCGCACACCGATTCGATGCGCGCCCAGAGGAGTCGCAACGCGCGGAATTTAGCCATAGTCAAAAACTGGTCGGCGTCAGCAGTGAGTCGCGCATAGATCATACTTCGCGCTTGATCCAGCGGAATGCGCGCTGCCTCCATAGCGTGCAGATATGCCACGCCGCAGGCGAGCACAAAGGCAAGCTCCTGCACTTCTGAGCCGCCGGCGTCATGAACGATACGCCCGTCGCTCGCGGCAAACGGCCCCTTGAACCCCAGCGTTACAAGCCCTTTGATCGTGCTGGCAACGTTCCGTGCGATTTCTTCCCAAGTGTATGGACTGCGTCCGCTTAGGGCGCACGCGCCCAGCGGATCGAGCCCAAATCGAATGTCGCAGACGGCAGGATCGAGACCGACCGACTTCACATATTCCGCAACATGGATCGCGGTCGCCCGTCTGTACCAATTTGGAGTTCAATCCCGATGCCGGCATCAAGGTGGACGTCCTTTAAAGCTTTGGCGACGGTACCTACCGTTTGATCGAGACCGAACCCGCGGCTGCTGTTGGCGCCGGCAAAGACGAGCGCCAGGCCCGTCGCCCCATTCTCCAGATCGTGAAGGGCCTGCCTATTGGCCGTCACCGCGTCTGGATGATCGATGCGCTGCATGATCTGCCAAGGTGCCGCGGGTGCCCGCCCGTCGACTAGTGCAATGTCTTTCGCGCGGAGATAAATCGGCTCGATTCTCAAGTCGTCGTACGTCCTACCAATCAGCTTTTCGAACGGCGCTCCCTTTAGCACGCCATCAACCAGCTTGTGCCAGTCCTGGCGTGAAGCAGGCGCAAAGCCCGATGCCAATGCCAACCGTTCGGTTTTCATCAAGTCCACCTAATCCCAAGTGACGCCGAGCTGCCCAACATGACTTCTGCCTGGAAGTAACCGGAATTCCTGCAGTCAGGCTGCCCATCTCAGGTCGCCTCTTGCGGTATTCAGGAAAACTCCAAAATCAGCGCGTCGACCGCGAGCGTCGCACCGGCACTGGCGTGGATCTTCTTCACGGTGCCGTCCTGCTCGGCGCGGAGCACGTTCTGCATCTTCATGGCTTCGACCACCGCGAGCGTCTCGCCGGCCTTGACCTCCTGCCCCTCCGTTACCGCGATCGAGACGATCAGCCCGGGCATCGGACAAAGCAGCTTCTTGCCGGTATCGGCGGCCGTCGCCACCGGCATCAGCCGCGCCGAGGTCGCTTCCGCTTCGGTCCAGACATAGACCGGCACCTCGACGCCCTGATGCGCGAGGCGGATGCCGTTGGCGATCGGGCGCGCCTGCACCGCGACGAAGTGGCCATCGATGGTGCCCTGCCAGACCGGATCGCCCGGTTTCCACGGCGAGGCCAACAGATGCGAATTGCCGGCCTTACCCTCGGCGTCGACGAAGCGCACCGCGATCGCGTCGCCCTCGCGAGCGACCTCGAGCTGGATCTCCTGACGGTCGAGCCAGACCGCGCGGCGACGCTCGCGCTGCACGATGCGGCCGCCCATCTGACCCGAGATCTGCCGCTTGCGCTCACCCAGCACGTGATCGATGGCGGCGCCGACCGCGGCGATGCGCCGGGCGACCTCGCCTTCGGGTACGCGCACCGCAAAGCCCTTGGGGAATTCCTCGGCAATGAAGCCGGTCGACAGCCGCCCCTCGCGCCAGCGCGGATGATGCATCAGCGCCGACAGGAACGGGATATTGTGGCGGATGCCGTCGACGTAGAACGAGTCCAGCGCGGTCGCCTGCGCCTCGATCGCGGCCGCGCGCGACGGCGCATGGGTGACGAGCTTTGCGATCATCGGATCGTAATGGATCGAGATCTCGCCGCCCTCCTGCACGCCGGTGTCGTTGCGCACGGTGATGCCGTCCTTGCTCACTTCCGCCGGCGGCCGATACTTCACCAGCCGCCCGATCGAGGGCAGGAAGTTACGGAACGGGTCTTCGGCATAGAGGCGCGATTCCACCGCCCAGCCGGTCAGCGTGACGTCCTTCTGCGTCAGCGCGAGCTTTTCGCCGGCGGCGACGCGGATCATCTGCTCGACGAGGTCGACGCCGGTGACGAGCTCGGTGACGGGATGCTCGACCTGGAGACGCGTGTTCATCTCCAGGAAGTAGAAGCTCTTGTCCTGGCCCGCGACGAACTCGACGGTGCCGGCGGAATCGTAGTTCACGGCCTTGGCCAGCGCGACCGCCTGCTCGCCCATCTTTCGCCGGGTGGCTTCGTCGAGCAGCGGCGACGGCGCCTCCTCGATGACCTTCTGGTTGCGGCGCTGGATCGAGCATTCGCGCTCGCCGAGATAGACGACATTGCCGTGCTTGTCGCCCAGCACCTGGATCTCGATGTGACGGGGATCGACGATGAACTTCTCGACGAAGACGCGGTCGTCGCCGAACGAGGCCTTGGCCTCGGCCTTGGCGAGATTGAACCCTTCCGCGACCTCCGAGGTCGAATGCGCGATGCGCATGCCCTTGCCGCCACCGCCGGCGGATGCCTTGATCATCACGGGATAGCCGATCTCGTCGGCGATCTTGACCGCGTGCTTGTCGTCCTCGATGACGCCGAGATAGCCCGGCACGGTCGAGACCTTGGCCTTGGCTGCCGCCTTCTTCGACTCGATCTTGTCGCCCATCGCCGCGATCGCGCCCGGGTTCGGGCCGATGAAGACGATGCCGGCCGCCTCCAGCGCGCGCGGAAACGCCTCGCGCTCGGACAGGAAGCCGTAGCCGGGATGCACGGCCTGCGCGCCCGTCTTGCGGCAGGCCTCGACGATCTTCTCGATGACCAGGTAGCTCTCCGCCGCGGCGGGCGGGCCGATCAGCACGGCCTCGTCGGCCATCTCGACATGGAGGGCGTCGCGGTCGGCTTCGGAATAGACCGCAACCGTCTCAATTCCCATGCGGCGCGCGGTCTTGATGACCCGGCAGGCGATTTCGCCGCGATTGGCGATCAGAATCTTCTTGAACACAGCTCTTCCTACAACGGAATGTTGTCGTGCTTCTTGGCCGGAATTTCCATCTTCTTGTCACCCAGCATGGCCAGCGCCCGTGCGATGCGGCGCCTCGTTGCATGCGGCATGATGACGTCGTCGATATAGCCGCGCTCGGCGGCGATGAAGGGTGACAGGAAGCGATCTTCGTATTCCTTGGTGCGGGCCGCGATCTTGTCGGGGTCGCCGATGTCGCTGCGGAAGATGATCTCGACCGCACCCTTGGCACCCATCACCGCGATCTGCGCGGTCGGCCAGGCGTAGTTCATGTCGGCGCCGATCTCCTTGGAGGCCATGACGTCGAAGGCGCCGCCATAGGCCTTGCGGGTGATGATGGTCACGAGCGGCACGGTGCATTGCGAATAGGCGAACAGGAGTTTCGCGCCGTGCTTGATCAGGCCGCCATATTCCTGCGCGGTGCCCGGCAGGAAGCCCGGCACGTCGACGAAGGTCACGATCGGGATGTTGAAGGCGTCGCAGAAACGAACGAAGCGCGCCGCCTTGCGCGATGCGTCGCTGTCGAGCACGCCGGCCAGCACCATCGGCTGGTTGGCGACGAAGCCGACGGTGCGGCCGGCGATGCGGCCGAAACCCGTGACGATGTTCTTGGCAAAGCTCTCCGCGATCTCGAAGAAATCGCCTTCGTCCACGACTTTCAGGATCAGCTCCTTCATGTCGTAGGGCTTGTTCGGATTGTCGGGGATCAGCGTGTCCAGGGACATGTCGACCCGCTCGATGTCGTCGAAGCTCGGCCATTCCGGCACGCCGTCTGTGTTGTTGGACGGCAGGAAGTCGATCAGCCGCCGCATCTGCAACAGCGTCTCGACGTCGTTCTCGAACGCACCGTCCGCGATCGAGGAGCGCGTGGCGTGCACCGAGGCGCCGCCGAGTTCTTCCGCCGTAACCACCTCGTTGGTCACGGTCTTCACGACGTCGGGGCCGGTGACGAACATGTAACTGGTATTCTTCACCATGAAGATGAAGTCGGTCATCGCAGGCGAATAGACGTCGCCGCCGGCGCAGGGGCCCATGATCGCCGATATCTGCGGGATCACGCCCGAGGCGAGCACGTTGCGGCGGAACACGTAGGAATAGCCGGCGAGCGCGGCCACGCCTTCCTGGATGCGGGCGCCGCCCGCGTCGTAGAGGCCGATGATGGGCGCGCGCGCCTTCATCGCCATGTCCTGCAATTTTGTAATTTTCAGAGCGTGGGTCTCCGACAGCGAACCGCCGAACACCGTGAAGTCTTTGGCGAAGACAAAGGTTTTGCGGCCGTTGACGGTGCCCCAGCCGGTGACCACGCCGTCTCCCGGAATCTTGGTCTTCTCCATCCCGAATTCGGTCGAGCGGTGCTGGACGAACATGTCCATCTCCTCGAACGAATGCTTGTCGAGCAGTAGATCGATCCGCTCCCGCGCGGTGAGGCGGCCGCGCGCATGCTGCGCGTCGATACGCTTCTCGCCGCCGCCGAGCTTGGCGCCGGCGCGACGTTGTTCAAGGGCCTCGATAACGGACATCGATTGGGCCAACTGATCTACCGCTTTCTGGCGATTGGAGGCAGGTCGGTGCAAATGCCCTCATGGACTTCGGCAGCCATGCCGATCGTCTCGCCGAGGGTCGGATGCGGGTGAATGGTCTTTCCGATATCGATCGCGTCAGCCCCCATTTCGATAGCGAGACAGATTTCCCCGATCATATCGCCGGCATGCGGTCCGACGATCACGCCCCCGACGATGCGACCGGTTTCGGCGTCGAACAGCAGCTTCGTCATGCCATAGGACGCGCCCGACGCGATGGCCCGGCCGGACGCGGCCCATGGGAATTTTGCCGAACGGATCTTCCGTCCGGATTCGGCGACATCACGCTCGGACTTGCCGACCCAGGCGATCTCAGGATCGGTGTAGGCGACATTGGGGACGATCTTCGCGGTAAAGGCCGCCGGCTTCCCGGCAGCTACTTCCGCGGCGACGTGCCCCTCGTGAACGGCCTTGTGCGCCAGCATCGAACCGCCGACGACGTCGCCGATGGCGAAGACGTTGCGCGCCGTCGTTCTCATCTGCTCGTCGACCTGAATGAAGCCGTTCGAATCGATGGCAACGTCGATCCGTTCGAGGCCGAGCTCGCTACTGTTGGGAACACGGCCGGCCGATTGCAACACCAAATCGTACGATCGTGTCCGTACCGATGCGCCTGTGGTACCGACCCTCACGCCGTCCGGCGTGATTTCGGCGGTTGATACGCTGCTTGCGACGTCGATATGCTCGAAGCGATGCGCGTTGCGCGAACGCCAGATCTTCACCGCGTCGGCATCCACGCCCGCCAGGATATCGGGAAGCCTTTCGACAAGATTGATCTTGGCGCCGAGCGAGCTGTAGACGGTCGCCATCTCCAGCCCGATGATCCCCGCTCCGATCACGAGCATGCGGCCCGGAATGCTTCGCAGCGCGAGCGCGCCGGTCGAGGTCACCACCCGCGCGTCCTTGGGAAGCACCGCCAGCTGCACCGCGCGCGAGCCCGTGGCGATGATGCATTGACCAAATTCAATTTGCTGCGAGCCTGCCCCCTCACCGACAATCTCGAGCCGCATGGCGGAGGCGAATTTCGCGATGCCGCGGATCACCGTGACGCGGCGCGCTGCCGCCATCTGGCTCAGCCCATCCGTCAGCTTCTTGACGGTGCCGTGCTTGAAGGCGCGCAGCTCCTGCAGATCGATCTGCGGCGCGGCGAAGCGAATGCCCTTGTCCGCGATCCGTTCGGCTTCCTCCTTGACGGCCGCAACATGAAGCAGCGCCTTCGACGGGATACATCCAACGTTCAGGCAAACTCCGCCCAAGGTGCCGTATCGTTCGACGATCGCGGTGTTCAGTCCAAGGTCTGCGGCCCGAAACGCTGCTGAATAGCCGCCCGGCCCGCCTCCGATCACGACAAGATCGTAGCGCGTATAATCTGTTGCGCGCTGGCCAACATCCTGATCCGCCGAGATCGTCTCGCCTTGCGCGCCCGCTTCGTCCGACGCCCACGCCGTGCCAATCATGGAGCCTTGAGACACCTTGTCTCCAACACGCAGCGACATGCTCGTGATCACCCCTGCGATCGGCGACGGAATCTCCAGCGTGGCCTTGTCGGATTCCACTGTGATCAACGCCTGTTCCCGCACGACGACGTCGCCCGCCCTGACGTGGACCTCGACGACTTCGACGTCTCGGAAATCCCCGATGTCGGGGACCCGGATTTCCTCTGTCCGCATCTGCGTCCTCACAATGCGAAGCGCCGCAGATCGGAGAGCACCGACGCGACGAAGCCCAGGAACCGGGCCCCAGCCACGCCGTCGACGACCCGGTGATCCCACGACAGACTCATCGGAAGGATGAGGCGCGGTTCAAACTCGCGGCCGTTCCAGACCGCCTCGGTGGCGGCCCGCCCGGCGCCGAGGATCGCCACCTCGGGCGCGTTGATAATGGGCGTAAATCCCTGACCGCCGATGCCGCCGAGAGACGACACCGAGAAACAGCCGCCCTGCATGTCGCCCGACGCGAGCTGCCCCGCGTGCGCCTTGTCGGCGAGCGAGCGCATCTCCGCGGCAATCTGCCGAAGGCCCTTCTTATCGCAGTCCCGGATCACCGGCACGACCAGACCTCTCGGCGTGTCGACAGCGACGCCGATGTGGACGTAGTGCTTGAGGATCAACTCATCGCCATCGAGCGACGAATTGAAGCGCGGGTATTTCTGCAGCGCCAAGGCCGCGGCCTTGATCAGCAGCGACACCATGGTGAGCTTCGCCGTGTCCTTCGCGGCCTCGGCATTGGCGAGCTGACGAAAGGCTTCGGCGTCGGTCACATCCGCTCTGTCGAAATTCGTTACATGGGGAATGACGCTCCAGTTGCGCGAGAGGTTCGTACCGGTCAGCTTCTGGATCCGTGTCAGCGGCAGGCGCTCGACCGCGCCGTACCTCTCGAAATCCACCTTGGGCCAATCGACCGGGGCGCCGGGCTCAGGCGCCATCGCCGGTCTCGATCGCCCCAGTCCGTTGACGAAGGCCGCCACATCCTCGCGCAAAATCCGGCCCTTGGGGCCTGTGGGCACGACAGAGTCCAGCGTCACCCCGAGCTCACGCGCCAAAGCGCGGACCGACGGCGATGCATGCGCCGCCCCGCTAGGCTGCGGCTGCTGTGCACGTGCTCGCGAGTCATCGACTGGAGCCGCGGGCGCCGGCCGTGACAGCGCCTCCTGCTGCGAGATCCGTTGCTCCACCAGCGGTGCCGACGCAGTCGCCGGCGGAGGCGCGGTGCATTCGCCGCGACCTTCGAGGACCATCAGAACCGAACCTTGAGAAACCCGCACCCCGACGTCGATCATCAGTTTGGCCACCGTGCCTGCGGCTGGGGATGGCACCTCCATCGTCGCCTTGTCGGACTCGATCGACAGCAACGGCATGTCGATCGTGACCTCGTCGCCGACCGACACATTGATTTCGACTACCGGGACATCCTTGTAGTCCCCAATATCTGGCAGAACGACTTCAATTGAACGAGACATGCGCGCTTCGCCCTCTCTCAGCGCGACCAAGGCGATGCAACGCCGGTCGGCAATTCGTAGCTGGCGATGGCTTCGGCGACCTGCTCACGCGCCACTTGACCCAATTTTGCCAGTGCCGACAGCGCCGCAACGACGATCTGCTTGCGATCGACCTCGAAGAACGATCTCAGCGCGGCGCGTGTATCGCTGCGCCCGAAGCCGTCGGTGCCCAGCACCGTATAGGGCGCCTCGATGTAAGAACCGATCAGTTGCGGATACGCCCGGACATAATCCGATGCCGCGACGATCGGCACCTTGCCGCCGAGGCATTGTACGACGTGGCTCTCGACCGGGGTCGACAGCGGCGAGAGCCGATTAGTTCGCTCCACATCGCGCGCCTCCCGCGCCAGCTCGGAAAAGCTCGTTGCCGACCAGACTTCACAGGCCACTTTCCATTCGCTTTGCAGCATCGCTGCGGCGGCGAGCGCCTCCGGGAGAATGGCGCCCGAGCCGACCAGCCTGATCTTCGCCGGCCCGTCAGCGCTCGGCAGAACCCGATAGAGACCCTTGATGATGCCGTCGCGTGCATCGTCGGGCATCGAGGGCTGCGCATAGTTCTCGTTCATCGCCGTGAGGTAATAGAACTCGTCGTTGCCCTGCTCGAGCATCGACCGCATGCCGTGATCGACGATGACGGCCACCTCGTAGGAGAATGCCGGATCGTAGGCCCGGCAGTTCGGAACGGTCGCCGCCATCAGATGGCTGGACCCGTCCTGATGCTGCAAGCCTTCGCCGCCGAGCGTCGTCCGGCCGGCCGTCGCCCCGATCAAAAAGCCACGCGCGCGCTGGTCCGCCGCCGCCCAGATCAGATCGCCGACCCGCTGAAAGCCGAACATCGAATAGTAGATATAGAACGGCAGCAACGGGAAGTTATGGATGCTGTAGGAGGTCGCCGCCGCGGTCCATGACGAAATCGCCCCCGCCTCGGTGATCCCCTCCTCCAGCAATTGACCGTCGATCGCTTCCTTGTAGTACAGCATCGAACCGGCATCTTCCGGCTCGTAGAGCTGTCCCGCCGGCGAGTAGATGCCGACCTGTCTGAACAGGTTCGCCATTCCGAAAGTGCGGGCTTCGTCGGCGACGATCGGAACGATGCGCGGGCCGAGCGTTTTGTCCTTGAGCAAATTGGTGAACAGCCGCACGATCGCCATCGTGGTCGACGTCTCCTTGCCGTCGCCGCGCAGCGCGAACTCCGCGTAGGTTTGCAGCGGCGGCACTGGCAGCGCCGCCGAAGCGCGTCGCCGCGCCGGCATGTACCCACCGAGTGCCGCGCGACGGGCGCGTAGGTACTGAATTTCCGCGCTGTCTTCCGCAGGCCTGAAGAATTCCAGATCCTCGACTTGTTTGTTGCTGAGCGGCAGGGCGAACCGGTCGCGGAACGCATACAGCGCGTCGACGTCGAGCTTCTTGGCCTGGTGCGACGTCATGCGCGACTCGCCGGCGCCGCCCATGCCGTAGCCCTTCTTGGTCTTCGCCAGAATGACGGTCGGCCGACCCTTAATGTCCTTCGCGGCGGCAAAGGCCGCGAACAGCTTCTTGAAGTCGTGGCCACCGCGCTTCAGGCCGTCGATATCCGCGTCCGACATGTGCGCAACTAGCGCCCGGACCTCGGGATCCTCGCTGAAGAAGTTGGCGAGGTTGTAGGCCCCATCCTTGGCGCCGAGCGTCTGATATTTGCCATCGACGGTGTCGGCGAATTTGCGCAGCAGCGCATGCTTGATATCGCGCGCGAAGATATCGTCCCAGTCCGATCCCCACAGCACCTTGATGACGTTCCAGCCGGCGCCCTGGAAAAGTGATTCGAGTTCCTGAATCACCTGCCCGTTGCCGCGGACCGGCCCATCCAGGCGCTGCAGGTTGCAATTGACGACGAAGGTGAGGTTGTCGAGATTTTCCCGTGCCGCCAGGGCGAGCCCGGCGATCGATTCCGGCTCGTCCATCTCGCCGTCGCCGAACACACCCCAGACGTGACGACCAGCCGTCTGCACCAGGCCGCGATGCTGCAGATACTTCATGAACCGCGCCTGGTAGATCGCGCTGATCGGGCCGAGGCCCATCGACGCCGACGGCACCTGCCAGAACTCTGGCATCAGCCAGGGATGCGGATAGGACGACAGACCGGGGCCACTCAGTTCCTGGCGATACAGCTTCAAATTTTCGTCCGACAATCGGCCTTCGAGATACGCTCGTGCATAGACTCCAGGAGACGAATGCGGCTGGAAATACACCAAGTCCCCCTCCGACTCGGAGCTTGACGCGCGAAAGAAATGATTGAAACCGACTTCGAAGATCTCTGCCGCCGAGGCGTAGCTGGCGACGTGCCCGCCGAGTTCCCCATAGGCCTTGTTGGCACGGACCACCATCGCGAGCGCGTTCCAGCGAATGATTGCCGTCAGGCGGGTCTCGATCGCGATGTCGCCGGGGTAGGGCTTCTGCTGCTCAAGCGGAATCGAATTTCGATAGGGCGAGAACGGCGGAGAGTCCAGCAGAACGCCGAGCTCCTTCGCACGCCGATCGAGCGCAGCCAGGATGTATCGCACGCGCTCGGCACCGGCGCTGTGGTGGAGCGATCCAAGCGAGGCGAGCCAATCGGCGGTTTCGACCGCATCCTGATCGGCGTTGACGGCCTTGCGTGGCGGATCGATGTGTGCAGTCATGCGTGGGGCTCCTCGAAAGCCCGCACTTGGTAGCATCGGGTGCTATGGCACGTGCTGCTGAATACGGCCGCGTTCCGACAGATTGCCCGGCTCCGGCGGGACGCCGAGGCTCGCATTGCAGCATTCTCTGCTGTTGGTTTAATCGGGCGAGTGATCGAGCCGTCGGCCGCCTGACAGGTGCTCCCGCTTGGTCACGGCGCAGCATGCCGCATCGCTCAGCGCTCACGCCGCAGTAGCGGGCATCTTGTCGCAGATCAGCGAACTCGACGGCTCGCCGCGACTAGTGACCTGACCTTTCAAAACAGCTAACCTCGGCTAGCAGCAGGATCTGCATCAAAGCTTGACCGACTTGACGAATTGGCAGGATTGAAATGCCGCCCGAGACCGAGTTCGATCGCGAATTTGCGCGAATGGATCTGCCCGATCTTCGGATCAACTATGATCCTGTCGATCCGGATCAGTTCGATCGTCCCGTCACTTCATTCTGTCTCGAAACCAGCAAAGACAACGACGATCTGCCGCTGCACTCACACCGCAAAGGCCAATTGGTCGTCGCATCTCATGGCTCGGTGATGTGCCGGGCGCCTGGCGGCTTGTGGATCGTGCCTCCGCAAGGCGCGGTATGGATCCCGGCCGGCGTGCAGCACAGCAATTGCGTGGCCGATTTCGGCAAACTCTACACCGTGTTCATCGATCCGCAGGTCAGCATGCTGCCGCGGACCTGCTGCACGCTGATGATCACGTCGCTGGTGCGCGAATTGATCCACCGTCTCTCGGTGTTCCCACCGCTCTATCCGCTGGAAGGACCAACCAGCCGTCTCGGCCGCGTTTTGCTCGACGAACTCGTGCAGATGTCGACAACGGATGAAATGTATCTGCCGATCTCCCCCGACGCCCGTCTTCAACACCTCGCGACCTCCTTGTTAAATAATCCGGGCGACCGCAGCACGATGGACGAAGTCGCCTCGCGCTACGCGATGAGCGAGAGTACGTTCGCACGCTTCATCGCCAAGGAAACAGGGATGACCTTCGGGCGCTGGCGCCAGCGTCTCCACATTCTGATCGCCATGCAACGCCTCACGGCGGGCACTTCGGTCCAGGCTGTGTCGCTCGAACTGGGCTACGAAACGCCCAGCGCATTCATCACGATGTTCAAGAAGACGATGGGAAAGAGCCCCCGCCGCTTCCTTGCCGAGCGGTCGCGCCTGATCAATTCGGACGGTTTGCCCTAGTTCGCACGTCCCTGCCTGAGCCTTTGACGACCGCGACCCCACGACGCTTTCGTGGGGCCGCCCGTAACGACGTCAGCGTTTGCTGTAAGGCGCAAGCGGATACTCGAGCGACACTTCCGCAATGGCCTTTGGAGCCACCACCCGCGGCCTGCCTTTCAAACCCTGCAGCATCACCATCGAACAGTGGATGTTCTGGCCGGTCTCGTCGAACTTGGTGTTGTCGCCGTACATCAGGATCGGCTTCATGTCGGTCTTCTTGAGCGCGCCGTGAATCGCCGCCGACTCCGGCGACGCCGCCCGCGTCACGGCGTCTGCGACGATCTGCACCGCCTCGAACGCGCAGCCCGCATTGGCATCGAACCAGTCATTCGGGTAGTCGGCCGCGAACATCTTCACGATCTTGTCGGTCTCGGCGCCCTTGGGATTGAGCCACAACGCCGACAGAATCGGACCGTCACCATACTTTCCGAGCGCGTCGTGATACGCCTTGTCCGACACGCCGTTGGAGTTGGGCGAAAACACCATCTTTGGGTCCCAGCCCTGCTTGATGCATTCGCGCGCGATCATGATCGCGTCGTTGACGCGCGTGACCGAGATCAAAGCATCGGCACCCGACGCTTTCGCCTTGGCGACCTCTACCGACAGATCCTTCGCTTTCTCGTCATAGGCAATGTACTGCGCGATCTTGAGCGGAACATCCACTTCCTTCCACGCCTGATCGATGCTGGCCGCCGTCGACTGCCCCATCGTGTTGTTGAGATGGAGAACGACCGCGCTGCTCGGCGGATCCTTCAGCGTGCCGAGCACGGACTTCAGCTCGGTCAGCGATTGCCGCACGATGGTCAGCGACGTGGGATAATAGCGGAACACCTGTGTGAAGCCCTGCGAAGTCACCTGGGTAGCGCTCGCGATGTGGACCACCATGGGCACCTTGGCGGCCTCGCAGGCCTGCAACGCCGAAATGGTGGCGCCGGAATCCCACGCGCCGATCAGCACGGTGCAGCCCTGCCGGATCAGGCTCTCGGCGGCAATCCGACCGTTCTCCGGACGGCTTTGCGTATCGGCGTGAACGATCTCGATGTCGAGGCCGAACTTCTCACGCGCGAATTTGACGCCGAGATCGATGCCGCGCACGCAGGCTTGACCGGGAAACGCCAGCACGCCGCTGCTGGGCATGATCGCTCCCACCTTCACCTTCGTGTTCGCCGCAAACGATGGCCTAGATACCAGGCCTGCCGCAATTCCCAATCCGCTTCCTACAATCGTCCGCCGCGTGATTCCGCTTCGCTTGGTCATCTCAATGTCCTGTTGCTAAGGGGTGAAATCTTTCTCGACTAGTGGTTTCGTACGTTTGAGGAGCGGCCGCCGACGTCAAAGGCCCATCTCGGCCTTGATCAATTTCTCCTCGGATTCGTCGTAGAGCGACGCGATCAGCGACTGATAGCGCTCGTTGATCTGCTTGCGACGCTTCTTCCGCGTCGGCGTCATCACGCCGTTCTCGAGCGACAGCTCCTCCGGCAGAATGCGGAACGCCTTGATCTGCTCGGCTCGCGCCAGCCTTCCGTTGGCCTTGCCGATCTCCGCCTCGATCAGCCGGTTGACGATCTCGGAGCCTGCCAGGTCCGCGTAACTCGCGATCTTGTCGTCGCGCGACTTCGCCCAGTCCATTGTGGCGGTGGCATCCACTTCGATCAGGGCGGTGAGATATTTTCGCCCCTCGCCGATCACAGCCGCCTCGGAGATGAACGGGCTGTGCCTCAGCTCGTTTTCGATCTGAGTCGGGCTGATCGATTTGCCGTTCGACGTGTTGATGATCTCCTTCTTCCGGTCGACAAGCTTGAAGGTTCCTTCCGGCGACACTTCGACGATGTCGCCGGTGTAGAGCCAGCCGTCGCGAAGCGCCGCTTTCGTCTCGTCCGGCTTGTTCCAATAGCCCGCGAACAATCCCGGTCCACGGACGATCATCTCGCCGTCCTGGAGCACGGCGGTTTCCCAGGCCGGATCCGGCAGAGGGACCCCGACGTTGCCGGCCTTCGGCCACTCCGCCATCTGCACCAGATTGGCACCGACCAGTTCGGTCTGGCCGTAGCACTCCTTGAGCTGCAAGCCCCACAACTGCCACAGCGACATCAGCTCGGACGGCATCGCCGCCGACGAGGTGAACGCGACCTTCAGCTCGTCGAAACCGACCTCCGCGAGCAGCGGTAGGAACACTTGCTCGCGGCAGGCCGCGAACAGTTTCGAGACGAAGGCATCCTCGTGGCCGCGCTGACGGTCTTCGAGCGCCCTGCGCGCGATCGTCATGGCGAGCGTGTAGTTCTGATCTCCCGCTTCCCCGGCGGGATGCACCTTACTGAGGATCTGTGTCGCAAAGCGCTGGTAGAACCGCGGCGGCGCCATATAGTAGGTCGGCTTCACCTCTTTGATCGTCTGGGCGAAATCCGCGGTCGTCTCGCCGAAATATGGAACTGCGTCGGCGATCAGCGGCAACGTGGTCGCCTGCCCGCGCGCCACGGTGTGCGACATCGGCAAATGCACGACCACCCGGTGCTCCTCTTCGCGCATGCTGGGGCCGAACAGGGTGATGCAATGAACGCCGGCGAGAATGGAAAGGTGCGTCAGCATGGCGCCTTTGGGGTTTCCGGTCGTCCCGGACGTATAGCCGATGCTGACGACATCGGACGCCTTTGCTGTCGCGCTCTCCTTCTGCAGATAGTCATGCGCATCGACATCGAGTGCTCCAACAAAGTCGGCCAGCGACTTGATCGACGCCGAGGCCTCGCCGGTCCAATCCAGGTCGAGCACGATGATGCCGCGGAGCTGCTCGGCCCGACCGGAGGCGAGCACGATGCGAAGCTGCGGCTCCCCGCCGACGAACGCGAACTTCGCGCCTGAATCCGTGAAGCAGTAAGCCACTTCTTCGGGTGACGAGGTGAAGTACACGCCCACCATGACGCCGCCGGCGCACATCGTGGCCATGTCCGCGATCAGCCATTCCTCGGACGAATCGCCCATGATCGCGACCCGATCGCCGCGCTCGAGACCAGCACGCCGCAGCGCGCTGGCCAGGTTCACGACACGCTGCGCATAGGCGCCCCACGTCATGGCGGTCCAGGCGCCGTGACGCTTTTGTTGCAAGGCGATCTTGTCGGACCGCTCCGCGAGTCGCGCGGCCAAAAGCTGCACGACGGTCGTATCCGCCAACTGGGCGCCGGATGTCATCTCAGCGACGTTCATCTCAGCGCTCCGCGAAACGCTTGCGCTTGGCTGCGAATGCGGCAACCGCCTCGGCCCGCTCGGGCGACTTGAACGTCAACATCTCCAGCGCCGCAGAGGTGTCGAGCAGAAGGTGGGCGTACTGCTTGATGATCTTGTTGACGCTGTACTTGGTCCACACGATCGATTCCTTCGGCCCGCTTGCCAGCAGTTCGGCGTATTCGATCGCGGCATCGAGAACGTTGCCGTCTGCGACCACCTCGTTGATCATGCCGATAGCAGCCGCTTTCTCGGCGGAGATGAATTCGCCGGTCATCAGATAGTGCTTCGCGCGTACCGGCCCCATCAGCAGCGGCCAGATCACCGCGCCGCCATCGCCCGCGACGACGCCGGCATTGACGTGCGTGTCGGCGAAACGGGCTGTCGAGCTCGCATAGATCACGTCGCAGAACAGCGCGAGCGTGGCACCCAGGCCGACCGCGACACCGTTGACGGCCGCGACGATCGGCACTTCGACTTCCAGCATGTTGCGGATGAGGTGGCGACCGCTGCGCGTAGGGGACGGCAGCGTTCCCTTATCCAGCGACTTCTGATCGCCACCAGAGCAAAATCCGCGGCCCGCACCGGTGAGAACGATCGCGTTGACAGAACTGTCGTGATCCAGCTTGACGAAGACGTCTTCGAGCTCCTCGTGCATCTCCCAGTTGATCGCGTTGAGGATCTCCGGGCGGTTCATCGTGACGATCGCGACGCCAGTGGCGCGCTGCTCGACGATCAGGTACTTGTAGCCGTATTGCGACATTGATTTCACCGTTCGATTACTGCTTCTGGGTCCGCATCAGCCGGATCTGCCCGAGGATCTCCTCGGTCGGCCGTACGACATTGTTCCCGTCGTTGAAATGCGGGATGACGTAGCGACCGACCATGTCGATCGCCTCCATGATCTTTTCGTGCGGGACAGAGTCCATGTGCAGCAGCACCTCGTCGATACCCATGGCCTCGAACTTCTCGATCTGACGAATGACCGTATCGGGGCTGCCGCACACCGTCGTGGCCGACTCGTTGACCAGATAGTCCCAGTCGTTGGCGGCGCGCTCCATCGACGGCACGCTCTCCCCCATGTATTTGTAGTCGTCGGCAATCGCCGCGAGACGCGGATAGGCATCGGTCGAGATCTTGGCATAGTGCATTAGCGGGCCGGCATAATCTGCCTTGGCCTGCTCGTCCGTTTTCCCGATGCCGATGAACAGCGGAATGCCGATACGCGGACGCTGCAGCGGTCCCTCCGCGTCGCACTTCCAGTTCTTTTGATAGGCGTCGATCAGCTTCTGCTGAGCTTCCCAGCCCTGATAGATGTTGCTGCTCATCACGGCGAAGCCCTGCGAGGCCGCCCAGAGATGACTGCGCTCGCTGGTCGCCGCGATCCCGATCACCGGATGCGGCTTCTGCAGCGGCTTCGGAACCAGCTGGCGCGGAGGGATCTGGTAGTACTTGCCGTCAAACGTGAAAATGTCCTGGCGCATCGCCGTTTTCAGCAGCGCCAGTCCTTCTTCCATCTGCGCCAGCGTTTCATTCGGATCGACGTTGAACGCCCGCATCGCGATGGTGGTGTTGGCGCGGCCGCCGTAGAATTCCATGCGGCCGTTGGACAGGATGTCGGTCACGGCAAGCCGCTCGGCCGAACGCAAGGCGTGATTGATGCGCTGCGGCATCAGCGTCACCGCCGCGCGCAGCTTGACGCGCGACGTCACCGCGGCCAGATAGCCGAACACCACTTCGGGCGCCGAGCTCGAGATCCCGCCCAGTGCCACGTGCTGCTCGGAGAGCGCGACGCAGTCGAAGCCGACCTTCTCGGCCAGACGGACTTCGTCGACCAGTTCGTGAAGCCTGCGCGAGTAACTGTGGCCGACCTGGGTTTCCTGTTCAGACCAGAACCCAAACGTAAGTGCCATGTCTCAATCCTTTTAGCTTGCGAGATGGCACAGGGTTTCATAGGCGTGGCGATATTTTCGCCCGAAAGCCGCGTTGCGTAGTAACGCTTTCCGAATTTTATGCTGTCAGCATTCGCAACATGGCAGACGCCCCGGGAAGCTTCGCCACGCAGCGGACGGGCTGACCGTCAACGGCGGGCGCTAGCGGCTACGGCCTCGCTATCGAAGGTCTTGATCAGCAACTCGGCGACCGCCGCGAGGCACGCTTCGCCGATGGCGTAGCTCGAGCCGATCGGACTTCCGATCACGCCGTTCTGCGAAACCGATCGGATGCCGTTCTTCCACATCAGCTCGAGATCAGCCTCCGACAAGCCGCCAAGATGGCCCACCTCGAAGCGGTCCGGTCTGACGCTGTCGGGCCTAATGACCATCATCAGCGACGTCTCGGCGATGTCGGCGTGCCCGCCGACGGCCGACACGTCTCCTCCGGCTTCGCGCACCGCATCGCGCCACGTGTCGATCCATTTCGTCGAGTCGAAGAACGCCAGGATCTCGACATCCGAGGGGACGGCCTCGCGCAAGCGACCGAGCATGTCCTTCAGGACCGGAAAATTGCCGATGTGACCCGAGTGAATCAGGATACGCTTGAAGCCGTGCCGCGCCAGGCTTGTGCAATAATCGACACAAATCGCTTCCAGCGTCTCCGGCCGTAGCGAGATCGTACCCGCGAATGGCAGATGGTGAGACGAGCAGCCGACCGTGATGGTCGGCGCCACCAGCGTGTTGCCGCGGCTGCGCGCGATCCGCTCGGCCAGAGCATCGGCATGATCCGCATCCATGCCCAAAGACAAATGCGGCCCATGCTGCTCGACGGCCCCCAGCGGGATCACTACCGTCGTGCACCCATCGGCCAGCGCCGCGGCGACTTCCTCGTGGCTCATCTGCTCCAGATAGATCTGATCGGGATATCCGCGCGTCATCGGCTCAGCCCTTACTGTTCTTCGACAAAAATCTCGCACGCGCGTTGGTTGAGCTCTCGGCTGTGACATAGGCATCGAGGTCGGCCACGGTCATTTTTTCGAGCGCCTGATCGCTCATTTGCGCGGTGAGGTTGAGCGATCGCTTGATGGCATGGAACAGCTTGCGGTCTTTCTGCCGCAACACGCCGCACACGTCTCGCGCACGGGACGCGACCTCCTCGGTCGGGACGATCTCATTCACGGCGCCGATCGCCACGGCGCGCTCCGCGCCGACGAGCTCGCCCCAGTAGAGCAGCTCTTGCGCCGCCCGCACGCCGAGCTTCTCGACGGCCCGGCGCATGCCTTTGGTCACCGGCAGCAGGCCATGGTTGATTTCCGGAAATCCAATCTTGCACACCGCATCGGCCACAACATAGTCCGCATGCAGCAGAAACTCCAGGGCGCCTCCGACCGCATAGCCGCGGACGGCGCAGACGATCGGGCCCGGATAGTTCTCCATCGCCACGAGGAGTTCGTGGAAGAACCGGATGCGCGGCCTCGCGACGTCGATCCCGACGACTTCCTTGATGTCGCCGCCTGCGCTGAAGAAGCGGTCGCCGCTTCCGGTGAGCACGATACCGGGCGGATTCTCGTCGTCGGCAAGGCGCCGGATCGCCTCCAGCAACTCGACGATGAGTTGCGCATTCAGCGCATTGGCCGGCGGACGGTTCATCGTGATCGTGACCAGGTCTTGATCACGCTCGATCAGGAGAGAAGTGGCAGTGTTCATCAATGAGACCCAAGCGAGAGGCGGCTGCAACAGCCGGGGAGCGGTGGACCGAACGGCGGCGCGACGAGAGCCGCAACGCCCGACGCCTCGCCGAGACGGCGCGCCTCACAATCCCAGATAGGCGCGCTGGACATCGGGGTTCTCGAGCAGATCGCGGCTAGATCCATGCAACACCACGGAGCCGTTCTCGAGCACATAGCCGCGGCTGCTCATCGCGAGCGACTTGGCGACATTCTGCTCGACGAGAAGGACCGTGATGCCCTGCTCGTTAAGGGATTTGACGACGCCGAACATCACATCGGTCAGCGCCGGCGACAGTCCGATCGACGGCTCGTCGAACATCACGATTTCTGGCTTCGACATGATCGCCCGACCGATCGCCAGCATCTGTTGCTCGCCGCCGGACAGCGTGCCGGCGAGCTGGTCGCGGCGCTCGCGAAGTCGCCCGAACAGCTGATAGACGGAATCAAGCGTATTTGCCAGGTCGTGCCTGGCCCGCTTCAGCGAGCCGCCGATCAGCAGATTGTCCTCGACGGAAAGCGCACTGAAGATCTGGCGGCCCTCGGCGACCTGAGCGATGCCCATTTCGCAGATGTCCCACGGCGGTCGCCGCGAGATTTCGACTCCGTTGATCCTGACGGAACCGCGCGACGACGGCACGATCCCCGCGATTGATCGGATCAGAGAGGTCTTGCCGGCGCCGTTGGCGCCGACCACGCAGATCAGTTCACCCTTGCCGATGCGGAGCGACACGCCGTTCAGCGCATTGGAGCCGTCAT
Organism: Bradyrhizobium sp. BWC-3-1; assembly: GCF_032917965.1. Taxonomy (NCBI): domain Bacteria; kingdom Pseudomonadati; phylum Pseudomonadota; class Alphaproteobacteria; order Hyphomicrobiales; family Nitrobacteraceae; genus Bradyrhizobium; species Bradyrhizobium sp. BWC-3-1. The sequence goes on along the minus strand of NZ_CP136625.1, from coordinate 2,982,832 downwards.
AAGCCACGCACAGGTCGTCGATTTCGAGAAGCGCGTCGTCAGGCATGGAAACCGGCTCCCAGATAACTTTCCAGCACCGCAGGATCCGCTACCACCTCTGACGGCTTGCCCTCGGCGATCTTGACGCCGTGGTGAAGCACCACCACGGTCGACGCCACTTCCATCACGATCCGCATCACGTGCTCGACCAGTAGGATCGTCAGTCCACTCTCGGCGAGCCGGTGCAGCACGCCGACGACGCCGGCCGCTTCGGTCGGACGCAGCCCCGCCATCACTTCGTCGAGCAGCAGCAACTTAGGGCGAGTCGAGAGCGCCTTCGCCATCTCGAGCATCTTGCGATCGGGCAACGTCAACTGATCCGTCCGGGCATTCGCCTTGCCGGCGAGCCCGACATTTTCGAGCGACTCATACGCCTTGTCCCGCGCCTCCTTGACGTTCGTCGTCCAACTGAAGGCGCCCACCATGGCATTCTCGAGCACCGACATATCTTTCATCGGCCGGACGATCTGGAAGGTGCGCGCAATGCCCATGCGGCACACCGCTTCGGGCGGCTCGCGCTCGAGCGAACACCCCTCGAACAACACCTGCCCGGCGGTCGGTCTCAGCGCCCCGGCGACGAGATTGAAGCAGGTGGTCTTGCCGGCGCCGTTCGGCCCGATCAGGGCGGTGATGCGGCCTGCCTGCAGTGAGAAGCTGACGTCATTGACCGCGACCAATCCAACGAACGCTTTGGTCAAGTTCTTCACTTCGAGCAGCGCGGTCATTCCTCGGCCTTCCGCAGTTGTGAGATCCGGCCGCGCGCCGGCAGCTGGATCGCCCCGTAGAGCCGGACGATCGCCGGCCAGATGCCGTCGGGCAGAAACCACACGACCAGGATCAGCACCGCCCCGTAGGCGACGCTGTTCAGTCCGGGGAGCCCCAGGCTGTCGCCGAGCGCCCCCATGGCGTGATGCAGCGGGATCGCGGCCATCGAGCCGACCAGCGGGCCGAATGCAGTGCCCAATCCGCCAACCACGGGGCCGATCAGGACATCGACCGAGATCGCCATGCCCATGATCGAATCCGGAAAGATCGCGCCCTGCACCAGGCCCAGGACGCCGCCGCCGATCGCGGCCGTCGCGGCCGATATCGAGACCACCAGCACCTTGTGGCGAAACGTCCGCACCCCCAGCGCGCGGGCGGCCTCGTCGTCGTCCCGCATCGCCCGCCAGACATAGCCCCAATAGGACCGCGAGATCAGCTCCGTTCCCGCGACGCCGATGGCCGCAAGCGCGAGCGCGACGAAGTAGTAAAACCGCGCGTCACCGCGCAGCATCCCGAGGTCCATCGTGCCGCTCGGCGCCTGATAGAACAGGCCCTGCATGCCGCCGACATAGTCCCACCCGCCGAACATGATCCGGGCGAATTCGGCGGCTGCGATCGTGAGCAGCGCGAAATAGATGCCACGGACCTCGAAGCGGAAGCTCAGCCACGCCAGCACCGCGCCGACGAAGCCCGCAATCACCGCGCCCAGCAGCAGACCGATCCACGGGGTGACGCCGTATTTGATGTTCAGGATCGCCACCGCATACGCACCGATTCCAACGAACAGCGCGTGACCGATGGATAGCTGCCCGCCGATCCCGAGCATCAGGTTCCACGATTGTCCCAGGAAGGTGAACAACAGGACGATCGTCAGAAGCGAGATGACGTAGGCGTTGGACATGCCACCCACCATGGCCAGGGCGGCGAAGACCAGAGCGCCGGCGCCCCAACGCTTGGTGTCGCTGGCTTGATCAGATGTCCTTTGCACCGAAAAACCCCCTCGGACGTAAAATCAGGATGATTATCAGGAGCGCGTAAGGGAGTGCAGTTTTCATCGACGGCGTGAACATCAAGGCCGCGATCGCTTCGGCGACTCCGATCGTCAGGCCGCCCAGAAGAGCGCCGCCGAAGCTGCCGAGACCGCCGACGATCACCGTCACGAAGGCCAGCAGCGTGAAGTCGACGGCGAGATAGGGTTGCGCATCGAACAGCGGCGAGATCAATGCGCCGGCGACGCCAGCGCAGGCGGCTCCGATGCCGAAGGTCACCGCATAGACCCGAGGGATATTAAGCCCGACCACCAGTCCGCCGAGTCGATTATTGGCGGCGCCCCGCAGCGATCGGCCGAATGCGGAGTACTTCAGATAGGCTCCCAGTGCGGCGATTAGCAGGCCGGCCGTAGCGGCCGCCTGGATGCGGGCCCAATCCAAGGTGAGCGGTCCCACGCTCACGGTTTGGAAGGACAGCTGAGACGCCGTCGGCCGCGGATCCGGACCGAACGACATCAGCAATACGCCGCTGAAAAGCAGTGAGAGGCCGATGAAGACGATAAACTGATAATGATGCGGCCGGTTGACGAACCGCTTCACGACGAGCGTCTCCAGCAGATAGCCGAACACGAACATGACGACCGCGGCGACCGCAGCGGCTAGAAAGATCGGGACGTCCCAAATTCGAACGGTCCAGTATCCGATGTAGATCCCGAACACGACCATCTCGCCATGAGCGAAATTGACCACGCGCATGACGCCGAAGATGATCGTGAGACCGAGCGCGACGAGCCCGTAAACCAGTCCGATGAGCACCCCGCCGGCGATGACATTGAGCCAGAGCGACAGCATCAGCGACCGACCGCTGATGGATGCGCGATGGAAAGTCTTCGTCTTCCTTGCATGCTGATCGGTTCCATCTTGGCTGTAGCGGAAACGTAGCGGCGCCTGACGTCGTCTGTGTTTCAGACCGCCTTTGGCGCGGCGAAACATCCGTCGATGTAGACGAGCGACTCACATCCGGCTCTCGTGGTCTGAGCCACCACTTCTCCGGTGAAAATGGTGTGACTACTGTCGCTGTAAGCATTCACCACGCGGCAATCGAAGCTGCAGACCGCGCCGACCAGACTCGGTGCTCCGGTTTTGAGATCGCACCACAAACCGTCGCCGAAGCGGATATCGCCCTTGCTGCCGTCCTGCCCGGAAAACTTGAGCGCCAGATCGCGATGCTCGACCCCCAGAATATTCCAGCAGAACGACCGACTGCTGAGAATGGTGTCGTGCGCACCGGCAGATCGATTCACGCAAACCAGCACGCTGGGCGGAGCCGCCGACAGTGAGCAGCCCGCCGTCAGTGTCAGACCATGGCGGTTCGGCGCCCGGCCTGCCGTGACGATCGACACGGTGCCCGGCACGCTGCGCATTGCAGCGCGGAATGCTGCGGCATCGAGTGGGCTCGTTTCGGACAGCGGCGGTGTTGCGGACGGCATGGCTACGACCCTTGGATTCATGGGATGGATGCGCCCTCTTTGTCTGGTTGTGAGTCCGGGCATGCAGCGCTGCCCCGGTGAACGTCTGAGCTATCCGGCTGCTTGATAGAACTGGATGACGTTGCCGCCCGGATCCCGCACCTTCACCGCACGGCCGTGACTGGCCATGTCCCGAACTGCGCCGACTTGCGCCCCCATGGCTGCGGCACGCTCCATGGCGGCCTCGAGGTCATCGACATCGAAGACAAGAACGGCATCTTGCAGCTGGTCCGAGACCGACTCCGTCGGTCCGGCGACGCAGAACGCAGCCGCATCGCTCACGAACTGGATCCACTTGCCGGGGTCAGCGAAGCGCACCTTCAGACCCAGGCCTTCGTAGAACTCGGCCAGGCGTCCAGGATCGTTCGCTGTCAAATAGACTTGCTTCAGTTTCACGCTCGACATCCAAACCGTCGCTACCCAAGTGCGATCGTGGGTGGATAGTCGCCCGAGCCTCTCAGCATTACTGCTTGAACAACGCCTGTCACAGAAGCTTCATCAGCATTTTATGCTGTAACAACTTGTCGAGTCGCTAGATCCAACTCTGCAGCCGGCCGATCTTTGCCATTTTCTGGTTGACGAGGGTGGGCGTCGTTGCTGCCGAACCTTTTGTCTCACGCAACGCCCGCGGCGTGGTCAGCGAAGTGGGACCAGGGCCACACGCGACGACAGGCGGTTGTACGAAACAGGGCAGCTCTCGACATCGAGCTCTGCTGCACATCCCGTCAAGTGACATGGGGAGCCAATCGATGGAGCGGCGGGCATTACATCTTGACCGAATCCGCGGATCAACGTCGGCCTGCATATCGCATAGGCAAAAAATGTATCAGAAGTAGGCAACTAACCTCCTGATCGCAATGCACAATGCGAAGGTTGATGGTTTTTCAATATAAGTCGATGATTTGTCGAAATCCCACAAGCGCAATTGCGGTTAGCTTTTACCACGCGATTGTCATCACCCCGCAAACGACGGTGATACGCGCTGCAGAAGACTGCCATAATTGGGAGATACGCGATGTCAACGACCTCTCTCGACAGAATAGATATCAAGATCCTCAACGAGCTCCAGCAGAATGCGAGCTTGACCAATGTCGAGCTCGCATCACGCGTGAATCTCTCGCCGTCGCCGTGTCTGGCACGCGTCAGATCACTCGAAAAGCTCGGTGTGATCGATCGACGGATCGCCCTTCTCGATCCCGCCGTGCTCGGCATTGGTGTAACGGCTTTCATCCAGATCAAGCTGGAAAAGCAGGTCCAGACGTCCCTCGAGAATTTCACACGATCCATCGACCGGCTGGCCCAGGTAATGGAATGCTATCTCATGACCGGTGAGAGCGACTACATGCTCCGCGTCATGGCGGCCGACATCGAAGATCTCGAAGACCTGATTGTCAACAAACTATCCCGCATCCCCGGCGTCAGCAGCATTCGATCAAATCTGGCCCTCAAGCGCATTTCGTACAAGACCGTGCTGCCGATCGACACCAATCGGCCGGTCACCGTCAAGGCTTGCGCCAACCCCTCGCGCCCTCTGGAGCGCTCACCAAGACCCCGATACGACCCAACTGGTCCTTTGCTGTCCGATGCGCCGATCGGGCTGGACACCAATCGTCCCAGCTACAGCGTGGAAAGACTATGAGGCGCCCCGCCATGCGCTCCGGCCAGTTGACAATAATGGTGAAGTTAAGATCGGCAGAGTGCTCGAGCGGCGCTGCGAGCCTGACAATCCGCACAAGACCCAACGCGAGCACCCGTCGGTTCCAGCGAGCAGAGCGACCGAGATGACGGGTGTGATCGAAGCGGCCCTGCAGGCGCTCGCCGACGGCGAAATCGTCGTGGTCACCGACGACGACGATCGCGAGGGCGAAGGGGACCTCATCGTTGCCGCCTCGCGGTGTACCGCTGAGAAGATGGCCTTCATCATTCGCCATACATCGGGAATCGTCTGCGCTCCGATTACCCTCGAAGACGCGAGACGCCTGCGGCTTGACCCGATGGTTGTCAACAACGACTCGGCTCACACCACGGCGTTCACCGTGTCAGTGGACTACCGGCCGGATAACGGTACGGGCATCTCGGCCGAAGAGCGGGCCTCGTGCTGCCGTGCACTCGCCAACCCCAACGCCGGCGCCGGCGATTTTTGCCGGCCGGGACACGTCTTCCCGCTGATCGCAAAAGAAGGGGGCGTACTCATGCGCTCGGGTCACACCGAGGCCGCCGTCGACCTGTGCAGACTGGCAGGTCTCGAGCCGGTCGGCGTCATCAGCGAACTGATGAACGACGATGGCTCGGTGATGAAGGGGCCGCAAGTCGCGGCGTTCGCCGACAAGCACAAGCTGAAACAGGTCACCATCGCAGACCTCATCAGCTTCCGGCAGGCCCGCGAGACGCTGATCGAGCGCGTCTCGAGCGTCACGGCGGAGAGCCCGATCGGCCCGCTCCAGGGCTATTCGTATCGCTCGCCGTTCGACCCCATTCATCACGTCGCCTATATCTACGGAGAACTGGGCGACGGCACCAACGTCCTTACGCGCTTCTACAAACCCAACATCCTGCGCGATTTGTTCTCGGGTCAGGAACAGGCCAAGATGAACGTCATTCTGCAACGCTTCAAGGATAATGGCAGCGGCGTGCTCGTCTATCTGCGCGACGGCGCGGCGGGCGTTCCGCCTGCGCCGCTAGGCCCGATCAGTTCGCGCGAAGACGACCGTAATCGGCAATGGCGCGAGATCGGCGTCGGCGCCCAGATCCTGCGGGATCTCAAGATCAGCTCCATCCGTCACCTCACGTCGTCGACGCATCACTTCAAGGGACTGTCAGGCTTCGGCATCGAGATCGTCCGAAACGAAGCGCTCTAACTCCAGCCATCCGCGTTGCGAAAGTCCATTAAGCGCGTCCCGCACCTCAGGCATCCGGCGAAGCTTGCAGTTCGTCTCGCGGCAGGTCTCCCCCGGGCCAGCCTGGCCGGCCTCGCGCTCGGAGAAGTAGCGCGCCGGCGATTTGCCAAGCGCCTTCTTGAACATGGTGATGAACGCACTCACCGACTCGTAGCCGAGCGCCTCGGACACGGACTGAACCGTGTTGCCAGCAGACAATTTCTGGATGGCGACGATGATCTGAAGCTGCTGACGCCAGCGACTGAAGGTCATGCCGGTCTCGGCGAGCACAATGCGCATCAGCGTCCGCTCGCCGAGCGCGACGGCTTGCGCCCACTCCGCCACGGTCCTACGGTCGGCCGGATTGTCCATCAAGGCATCGGCGATCATACGCAGTTTCGAACTCCGCGTGATCGGAAGATGCAGCCGTTCGGTCGGCATGGCGATCAACTCGTTGAGGAGCACCGCGGCGATCTGCGCGGGCGGGCCGTCGGGATCGTAGAGCGGGGGCAGCGTCGCCATCCGATGGATCAGCTCGTGCAACAGCGGTGAGATCGACAGCGTGCAGCATTCCTGCGGCACGCTCGCCGCATCCATGTCCACATAGAGAAACAGCAGGCTGGCGTTGCCGCTGACGCGATTGCTGTGGGGCATACCGCCGGGAATCCAGACGCCGCAGCGCGGCGGGACCATCCACAGGCCGCTCGGCACTTCGCACGTCACACCGCCGCGCTGGGCGAGGACGAGCTGTCCCTTGCGATGGATATGAACCGGCAGTTCGTCCTCCTGCTCCCGGGTATCCACCATGCCGGCCACGATCGGACGGTCCAAAATGTCAGGATCGAACCGCCGATAGTGCTGATAGAGCGTGCCGCGCATTGTCATCCTTTAGCAATTAATTGGCAGAATAACGAAATTCTCTCGACGCAGCAACGCCTATGGTCTCCGTGCTTCACGGACGATCACATCATGCCTTCACCATTTCTGTCTCGGCTTCTCGCAGCAGCAGCGCCCGGCCGGCTCGATCCGAAATGGGCGCTGTTCTCGGCGAACTCCTTCATCGCGGCAATGCTCGCGATCTATTTTGCCTTCCGGCTCGGATTGGAGCGGCCGTATTGGGCGATGCTCACGGTCTATCTGACCGCACAGCCGTTCGCCGGCGCGGTTCGGTCACGCGCCGTCTACCGCTTTGTCGGGACATTGCTGGGCGCCTGCGCGGCGCTGGCGCTGGTCCCGATCCTGGTCGATCAACCCGCGTTATTGTCGGTTGCCGTTACCGCATGGGCCGGACTCTGCCTCTATATCTCCTTGCAGGACCGCACGCCGCGCAGCTATGCTTTCCTGCTGGCAGGCTACACCGCGACGACAATCGCGTTCTCGAGCGTCCACGTTCCGGCGATGGTATTTGTGACCGCGCTGTCGCGTGTCGAGGAGATCCTGCTCGGCATCGGCTGTGCGACCCTGGTGCACACCCTGCTGTTCCCGCGCGACGTCACTACTCCTGTGCTGAAATCCCTCTGCGCCGCATTGTCGGACGCCTTCGCCCGGACCACCGATGTGCTCTGCGCGCGCGTCGACAAGGCACCGAATACGGGGCGCTGGAAGCTCGCTGCGGACATCACGCAAATCGAGATCCTGTCGACGCACCTGCGCTACGACACCGCCGCGAGCAAGCCGGACCTGCGCGCCATCGGTGCCGTGCAGGACCAGCTCGCATTGGTCTTGCCGATGCTGCTGTCGGTGGAGGACGGACTCGCCGCCTTGGGAGAGCGGCGCTCGGCCGAGTTGAACCACCTGCTGTCTGAACTCGCCGACTGGACACGTGCGCCAGAGCGATCACCGGCCACTTCCGACGAACTGATCAGAAAGTGCACATCGTTCGAAGCGACCTGTTGCAACGATCGCAGCGAATGGGATCGGCTGATCGAGGCCGGAACCGCGGCCAGATTGGCCACGCTGATCGAAGCGCTGGCTGCCGCGCGAAACCTGGCGCGCGCATTGCACAGCGGTGCTCACCCTGCCATTTGGAGCCAAGCTGGCCTGCGGGATCGACACGTGAGGCGACGCCTGCACAGCGATCCCGGCCTTGCCGTTCTGTCGGTCGTGGCTCTTGGCGTCGCCGTGCTCGGCTGCTGCACGGTCTGGATCACGACGGCCTGGCCGGAAGGCGGCGTCGCCACGCAAATCGCCGCCATCGCCGCGGCGCTCTACAGCAGCCTCGACGATCCCGCGCCAACGCTGATTTGCTCCGCGCTCTGGACGCTGGCCTGCCTGCCGATCGCCGCGATCTACCTGTTCGTGATCTTCCCGGCCATCACCGGCTTTCCGATGCTGGTGTTCTCGCTGGCGCCGACCTTTCTGGTGATCGGCTATCTGCAGGCCAATCCCCGGCATTTCATCAAGGCGCTGGCGCTCGGTCTCGGACTGATCAGCGCGCTCGACCTCCAGAACAAATTCAGCGCCGACTTCGCTCTGTTCATCAATAGCAATGCGGCTGCGATGATCGGACTTCTCACAGCGTTCATCGCAATTCGATTGCTGCGTTCACTGTCGGCATCGGGAGCGGCGCAGCGTCTGCTGCGCCACGGCTGGTCCGATCTGGCGAGGCTGGCTGCTGCACGGCGGCCGATGAGCCGCGCCAGATGGACCAGCATCATGCTTGATCGATTCGGCCTGGTGATCCCTCGGCTGGCTGGCGCGACGACGGACATCGCGGTGGAAGCCCGTCCTTTGGCCGCGCTGCAAATCGGCCTCGATCTGCTCGCGCTCAGGCAAGCCGCAGTGCACGAGGACGAGCGCAGCGACCCTGGCCTCCAGCAGCTTCTGCCGATGCTGTCGCAGGCATTCCGCTGGCTGGCCCGCGGCAACGCGAAACTGACGCCTGACGATGCGCGCGCCCTTCTGGCCGCGATCGACAACGCGCTGTGCGACACGCGCAAAGACACGACCGCCTGCCAGCAGCGAACGCTCGCGCTGATCGGCCTGCGTCGGACGATGTTTCCGGATGCTCATGCTTTGTCCAGAAAGGCCATGCCATGAACGAGGAAATCGCCATTGCCGGCGCCTACGTTCCGACGTTTGCGCTGGCCTGTGCTTGTGCGCTCGCGGCCTGCTTTATCGCCTCCGCGGCCAACCGCAAATTCATCGGCGTCCATATTCGAAGGTATGCGTGGCACCCCGCGCTGTTCGACTTCGCCGTCTTCGTCATTCTGACCAAGATCTTCTACGCTGTTCTGGGAAAGCTGCCGCTATGACAACGATGAGTTCGATGTTTCCCCGCATGATGCTCACTGTCCTGATGGTGAGCGTCGCGGCACCGGTCGGCATCGGCATGTGGGAGCATTATGAGGCGGCGCCATGGACACGGGACGGCCGCGTCCGCGCCGACATCATCGCCGTTGCCGCCGATGTCTCCGGGCTGGTCGACGAGGTGCTGGTCCGGGACAATCAGGTCGTCCGCAAGGGCGATATCTTGCTGCGGCTGAATCCCGACCGTTTCCGCCTCGCCGTCCAACAAGCAGAGGCGTCTCTGGCCAACCGCGAAGCCGCCGCGGAGAAGGCAGCGAGCGACCGCGCACGATACGAGAAGCTGAGCGAAGGTGTCGTGTCGCAGCAACAGCGCGAGACGATCCGCGCTACGGATTTGCAAGCCAAGGCGCTTTATGGTGAGGCCGTGGCCGACCTTCAGATCGCGCGGCTCGATCTCGATCGATCCGAAATCCGGGCGCCCGCGAACGGCCGCGTGACCAATTTCGATTTACGGCCCGGCACCTATCTCGCCGCGGGGCGCGGCATCATGGCGCTGATCGACATCGACACCGTGCGTGTCGAAGGCTATTTCGAGGAGACCAAGATCCCGCGGATCCACGTCGGTGACGCCGTTGACGTGAAGCTGATGAGCGGAACGACGCTGAGCGGTCGGGTCGAGAGTATCGCTGGCGGAATCGAGGACCGCGATCGAAGTTTGGGGTCAAGCCTGCTCGCCAGCGTCAATCCATCGTTCTCCTGGGTCAGGCTCGCCCAGCGCATTCCGGTTCGGGTCCGCATCCCGCGCAAAGATGTCGATCGCCTGATCGTCGGAACGACTGCGACGGTGCAAGTCAATGTTGGAAACCGCAACGCACCGCCAAACACCATGGACGTTCTACGGTAACGCTCGGTAACGCGTTCAGCCGGAGCCAAGAAAATCTAATGAAAGCAAAGCTGAATGGCGCGCCCGGAACGATTCGAACGTCCGCCCCTTAGATTCGTAGTCTGGTCCGGAGCATAGAAACAACTAGCGTTTGTTACCGTAAGCGCAAGCAAGAATCGCGAAATAGCGCCGTTTCGTCGCGGCACCAGATGTAGCCAGACCTTGAGAAAGGGCCCGCCGATCGCGCCGGGCCAAGTAGAGGGAGGAAACGAAAGATCGGATATCTTTCGCAAACGCCGAATGCAGAATTCGATCGCGGAAATCTAACGAACGACATCAAGCAGCAATACTGTCGTGCACATCAGACCGCATTTTGGGCTGAAGTCCGCAGCTCTCAGCGCCATTTTCGGCATTTGACGCGAGGTACGATTTCGACTGCACCAAAAAGCGCGCGCGAAACTTGAAGGGTCGATCACCAGGCTCCCCACGTCCAGAACAGGTCATTTCATCGCCCGGCTCAGATCTCGCAATGCCCGCGCCGCCATACCTGCTTTTGCAGTTCAGAACTCCCAATCGCCGAGGGTTCTGCCGAGGATGACTGCCTGGGTTTTGCGATGATGAGTGTCCATTCCTTTAAATCGCGCGCTGACGAAATCGCGCCTATTTCCCGAGGTGCTGTCCTCGATCGTCTCCACCTAGCGCGCGGAGCGTCTTTCTTCTGAAGCTCGACAGGTCGAACAGGAGCCTAGGCACTTTTTTTCCAGCGCCATCGCCTTGCCTTCGATTGCGAGATGTAGAACTCGCACCAATCTGGCAAGACCGAGTTCTACAAATGCGACCGAACATGCGGATCATTCCCAATCCTGAGCTGGCTGTCTACAATGACGATGGATGCTACTAGATCAGGTCTTCTCTCCAGAACGACGTATTGACATGCCGCGGCAAATTCCTCCTCCTGAACGCTCAAAGGTACCTTGACCTCCCTCCGAGAAGTTCCCGCCATATTCGGGTCCCATATGAACGATCGGCAGCGAGACACCTGATGCAGGCTCATGTTCTGAATTTCTAGTGGCTCGCGCGCTTGGTCGACCTCTTCGCACCCGGCAACACATCCGTGCAAACACCTTCGTACTTCGGCAGCCAGGCCTATTGTTTCTCCGAACGTCGGATGCGGATGAATGGTTTTGCTGATATCAATTGCATCGGCGCCCATCTCGATCGCCGGACAGGTTCTCCGATCATGTCGCCAGCCTGCGGGCCAAACGATCACACCGCCGATGATCCGGTGAGTCTCTTGGTCGATGATCAGCTTGGTCGGCAAACTGGCCTTTCTGGCCGGTCAACGCAGAGTCCCGGCACATGCAGGCCCCTGGCCAGTTGCATAGCCGCATCACATTCGGCGCTTTGGGGGTGACGGCTGCGATTTCGGCACAAAATGCCGGGGGCGTTATGAGAATAGGCAAAGACAAACTGTACGAGGCACGACGTTGTGGTGTTTGGTACAAGAGGGTCTTGCCTTGACTTCACCGGCCGCGAAGCGCGGCTCTTTGGTCACTTGTTGTGGGCACAATCAACGAATTGGGCGAGATCTCTGCTCTCGCACCATGCACGGCTTGCTTGGCAGCGATGCACCGCATCTTTCAAAATTTCATTGATCTCCTAGCGACCGCAGAAGATCTCCAAGACTTCTCCAAAGCCATGGCGGACACAGCGACCGCTTTGGACCTATCGTGTTTTGCCTATCTAGCCCTCCAGCACTCAAACAAAGGCAAACCGCGCCTAATCTCTACATATCCATCGCGGTGGGTAGCACACTATCTACGAAACAATTATCAAGTGCTTGATCCCGTCATCGGAGAAGCTCTTCGAAACCCCGAGCCCTTTCGATGGGGGGTTAATTTCAACTCGAAGTTCACATCGAAAGCACAGCATCGGCTTTTCGAAGAGGCCGCGGAATTCGGAATTCGGTTTGGCTTTACGGTGCCCATTCACGATGGCCACGGCCCCATCGCTGCATTGACCTTTGCCGTTGACCAGAGCCGCCCACAATTCGAACGGTTCATTGAATCGCATGGACGCGTTCTTCAGCTAATGGCGATGTATTTCCATGCTCATACCCGGCGAAAGCTAGCAAATGCACACGAAATAGAGGGGGCATGCCTATCCCCGCGCGAGTTCGAATGCTTGGAGTGGGCAGCTCGGGGCAAGAGCGCTTGGGAGATTGGATGCATTCTCGGCATCTCGCGCAACACGGTTGCCTTCTACCTAGAAGGCGCGAAGAAAAAACTCGGTGTTCGGACGATTGTACAAGCGGTAGCCCGCTTAGCCGCCGTGAAAAGAAAAGAGCAAAATTAGGGACGCAGCCCCCCTACAACTACAGGTAATGACTTAAGATCCGTGATCCGCTCCAAAGGTGGCGATGTACACACCTGGAGGGACTATGATTCAGCTTATCACACCACCCTTGTATGGCCAGTTCGCCGAAACTCTCGTCGAAATGCATCGGCTACGGTATCGCGTTTTCAAGCTTCGCATGGCATGGGACGTTCAAACCAGTGGCGACATGGAGATCGACGATTTTGATGCATTGCATCCCGCTTACCTAACCCAGCTATGTGACAACGGGCAGGTGCAAGGTTCCGTACGCCTCCTCCCCACACTTGGCCCGACCATGCTTTGTGACACCTTCCCCGCGCTTCTTGAAGGCCGACCGGCGCCGTCAACTCCTCTCGTTTGGGAAAGTAGTAGATTCGCAATCGATGTTGCTGCCGATGCCCCGAAAGGGGACCACGGTATCACTCGTGCTGCTTACGAGCTGTTTGCGGGAATGGTCGAGTTCGGGCTCTCACGACAACTCACTGACATCGCCACCGTAACGGACGTCCGTATGGAGAGAATCCTTCGGCGAGCCGGCTGGCCCCTACGGCGCATTGGCAATCCTTCCGCAATTGGCAACACCTTAGCCGTGGCGGGTTACCTGGAGATTTCGCGCGATATTCTGGCCAGCCTTCGTAAAGCCGGCGGTCTTTCGGCACCGGCCCTTTGGACGCCAGTAATCTTCGCGGCCGCCTAGAACGGTCCATGTCAACAAACGATATGCGCGTCCCCGCCTAGAGCGGGGACGCCGTATCTTGCGCTTTGCCTGGCGAGCTATGAACATGACGGATATTGAGATCAGGAATCATCGGCGGAACGCAGCCAGAGCTATTGACCTGCAACAGCTTCGACTGGCAGTTGTCGCTTGTGATTGCGGAAGCTTTCGACGAGCCGCGGAGGCGCTTGCAATCAAACATACCGCCTTCAGCCGCTCTATCGGTCAACTCGAGCACCTCGTGGGTACTTCACTGTTTGAGCGTTCAAGCGGAGGAATTAAGCCTACTCAGGCTGGACAGGCCATTCTGCGGATCGCACGGTTGATTCTGGAACAAGTCGACATGCTCGTTGACACCGGGAGGTCCGGTGGTCGTGGAGAGACTGGCCATCTTGTGATCGGCTTCTTCACCTCCATGTCCACCGGCAATTTGCGAGCGACGATAGGTGAGCTTAAGAAGCTGCTCCCACAGCTCGAATTGGCAACGATGGAGCGCTCTCGCTTCCGTCTGATGACTGCGCTAAGTAACGGAACCGTCGACGTTGTCGTTAGCCCTGGACGTCTGCCTTCAAGGGGCACCAGATCACTATTGCTCTGGAGCGAACGCATCCTGATCTCGCTGCCTCAGGATCACTGCCTCGCGTCACGTGAGATCATCTATTGGACCGATTTGCGTGACCAGACGATTCTTGTAAGCGAGTATGATCCCGGACGAGAACTTGAGGATCTGCTGATCTCGAAACTCCTACTACCCGACGACCGACCCAGGGTGCAGCGCCATGACGTAAGCCGCGGCATTATCAAGAGTCTGACGAGTATGGGCATGGGGCTCAGCCTGGTGATGGAATCGGATATTGGTGCAAGTTTTGCAGGCCTCGTGTACAGGGAGTTGCAGGACGGAGCGGGACCAAGCCGGGTGGACTTTTATGCCCATTGGCGCGACGACAATGAGAATCCGGCTCTGAAGCGTTTCCTCGATCTGTTGGCAGAACGCTATCCCTCGCCGCCACCGACTGCCTGGGCGTGACCGGCCCGTCTCGCCTTTGCAAATCCGCGGTCCGTGGCCATAAAGCGCGCCAGCATGGGCGCGATCAGCTTTGCCGGGTCGATGCGCTGCCCACTTTCGCGTGCCAGGGCCTCCGCATAGGCGACGAGATCTCGATGCACCGATGCCGGAAGCTCAATGGCGACCTTGACGGGCTTGTCGTCGGGCAGCGCTCCTATTCTAAGCTTGGACATCCCCTATCCTCCGTACGGCGCAAGTATGAGGTCGCGATTGACGACAACGCGAACCGGGAAACCTGGTCGCACGGTCAACGTGGGCTGGATGTTGAGACTGCGCCGAACTACCTGCTGTCCGGTCTGGTTCAGTGAGTCCGAGGCGCCGTGCCGCAATGCTTGGATGATTGCGCTGTCGTTGCTGTTGGTGTCCGACCCGGCGCCGAGTTCAGTCCCGACAGCCAAAAACGTCGATAGTGCCGTAGCCTTGAAGAGTTCGCCCCAATGACTGTCAACCTGATCTTCGAGACCCGCATATCCCGCGGTGTCAGCGCCAGGCTGCCGCTCGAGAACGATTGAACGTCCATTCGGCATGATCAACCGCGTCCAGACGAGCAGCACGCGGGACTGTCCGAAGGTGACCTGACTATCGTACATGCCGATCAGACGCGTACCCTGAGGTACGAGCAAAAAGCGACCTGTCGGAGTGTCGTATAAGTTCTCTGTCACCTGGGCCGTGACTTGGCCGGGAAGATCTGACCTGATCCCGGTGATCAGCGCTCCTGGAATAACCGTCCCAGCCTGCACAACGTACGGTGAAGCGGGCCTGCTGACGCGGTCAGGGCTTACCGTGCGGCGATCCACAGAAGCGTTCACAAAGGCAAGTTTTCTGTCCTGCGCGTTTTTTGCAGATCCATCCTCGCCGGTGCTCGTTGCGTTCGGCGGCACGAAGTGCTCGCCTCCAGCTGCCGTAGCGCCGGGCGGACGCGGTTCTCTCCCAATGCTCGACGCGAACAGATGGCTGATACGGGCCGCCTCGCTCTCTTGATCCCGGCGTTGCTGTTCCGGATCTCCGCCGGTGGTCGGCGACTGGCCTTGAGCGGCCAGGATCGGTCGACCGAGGTCGCCTGGGAGCGGCGGGCCAAGTTGCGGCACGGTTTGGCGCGAAACGCCAGTATAGTCCTTCGGCAGCGCCTCAATCCCGTCAGCGAGATTGTGATGATCGGTGCTATAGAGCTCGTCGGTCGTCTGGTTGCGAGGGCGATTGCTTTGCAATGACCACAATACGGCTCCGCCGATAACCAGCAGGGCAACCGCGCTCCCTCCCGCCAGTACCTTGCGCGACAATCGGGTGACCCGCGGGGGTTCGGCTCGTAGTCGGAAGCTCCTGGAATGCTGCTCCGGCGTTTGCGGCGGAATGACCCCGTCAGAGCTGTTTTCGTTCTTCGTGTTCATGACGACGGCCTCCCGTCAGTCCGGACGATTCTGACCTTCTGCTGATGCTCACCGCCGAGCCGCAGTTCTGCGGCTGCAAACAGCCGGTCCACGATCAGCACGTTGCCGAAGGCGCGATAGTTGACGAGTTCAGTCTTGCCGTCGGGTCCGATGACGAAGAGCGGTGGCATCTCGCCCTGGACGATCCCTTGAGGGAATTCGATATAGACCTTTCGGCCGTCGTCATACGCTGCGAGCGGCCGCCAAGGTGGACTGTCGCCGTCGATCGCGTAACGAAAGACACGCTGCGCTGGATCTGGAATGACGGGTCTGAGGGCGACGGAGCGCGAGCGTTCGCGAACCGTTTCCGGGTAGTACCAGGCTACGGATGGCATGTACGGCCGTTCGCGGGAGCGGAGCTCGATCAGGTAGGTGCGCCGGTCCGTGTTGATGACAAGATTCGTCTCGATTGAGGCCCGGGTCGGCTTCACCAAGATGTGGACCCGGCGCGTGTCCCCGCTCCCGCTCTCGGTATCTCCCACGACCCAGCGCACGGTATCTCCGGCCGCGATCGGTCCGGATCCCGTCAATTGCTCTCCCTCTTCCAGCGCGATGTCCGTGATCTGTCCGGGAGCGGCGTAGACCTGGTAGAGCGCCCCTGGGCTGAATGCGTAAATTTGCGCTGCGTTGAAGTACCCCCTTTTGCGTGGCTCGACTCGCGCCGCGCTGTTTGCGGTCTCAACCCGGCTCACGGGTTCAGCCTCTTCCTTGGCCCCCGACTTGCCGCCGAGGACAGGTATCCATAGCGGCGGAACGTGAAGCGGCTGAGGTCGGTCATCGAGTGCCGCTGGAGGCGCTGGCAACGGCGGGACCTCCGCGTCATAGCTGATTTCCGGCGGAATGTAGGTGGCGCATCCAGCGAGGGCTGATGTGCTAAGCAGCAGAGCTAGTAAAAGCGCTCGCCTCAAAGCCGCGAGCTTGCACCTGTTCGAACTGCAGTTGCGGTGTTGGATCGGACGTTTTGAACACGTGTCACGCGTCGTCTTGATCACTGACCCAACTCCTTCGACCAGTTGATGGCGCGGACGTAGACGCCAAGGGGATTCTTACGCAGGCGTTCGGCATCGCGCGGCGTCTCGATGGCCACCGTGAGAATCGCGGTCCAGCGCTCGGTCGCGCTCAGCGAGCCGTTCTCGTAGATGCGTTGGGTCCATGCGACCCGGAAACTTTCTGAAGAGGCCCGAATGACGCTCGAGACATCGACGGAGATCTGCGCCTTGCCCAGCCTGGCAAAGGGGTCATTGTTGCGCGCAAAATCGTTGAGCGCAGCCGCTCCGCGATCGGTCGTAAAGTCATAAGCCCTAAGCCAGTTCTGGCGCAGCACGATGCCGTCAGCCGGCAAGCCTCTGACGTCCTCGATAAAGCGCGCCAGGTGGTAGGCGATCTGAGCGTCCGTGGGCTGATAGTCGATGTTGGCTGGCGCAACCCGCTGGGCCTGGCCCAGGCGATCGACCTCGACGACCCATGGCGTGATCGATCCTTGTGCTGACTGCCAAACAAGTCCACCGGCCAGGCCGCCCGAGAGCATGAGACAACCGAAGGCCATCAAGCGCCAATTCTTGGCCTGCACGCGCGCAGATCCAATGCGTTCGTCCCAGACTTGCGCTGCTTTTTGGTAGGGCGTGACCGGCTCGGGCGTGCGCCCGTAGTGAACGGAAGGTCGTCTGAACATAGTTGCCCCTGAGATCGAGTGATTGGTTGCGAGTGTGCGGTGTGCCGTTTGACGCCGTTGCTGGCCCGGCGAACCAGCAGGTTGGGCTGCCTGTCAGCGCTCTCCTTCCGAGAGATCGACAGAAGAGCCACTGCCGCCTTGATCGCCAGAGCGCACGGCATGACCGGCCGCCGACGCGCCGTGCCGAATGGTCTGACCGCGTTTCATGCGCCGCGCCCAATCGGGCTGCCCCTCGGTGGACGTACTTGCGGCCGGCTCACTCGCTTGCCCGCTACTGGCGAATGCGGCCGCGGCTCGACGCAATGGACTCATGGCAGCCGAGCCACCCGCCTCCGCGCCCCCCGCAAGGCCGCCGCTTCGATAGGCCGCAGATGCGCCGCTCACCATGGCAGCCCCACCGCGCCCTGCACCTGCGAGCGCACCCCCAGCCAGACCAGCACCACCGGCGGCAAGACCTGCACCTGCCGCAACGACGCCGCCGGCAGCAAGACCTGTCCCGATCGCAGCGCCGGCGCCGAGCTGGGGTCCGCCTGACACCAGGCCGTTTGCGATTCCGGGACCGAAGATGCCGAGCCCCAGCAAGGACAGAGCCGCGAGCACCAGCGTCATCGCATCTTCGATTGTAGGCTGCGCGCCGCCAAAACCCGCCGTGAACTGCGAGAACAGGGTTGAGCCAATGCCGACGATGACGGCCAGGACCAAGACCTTGATCCCGGAGGATATGACGTTCCCCAGGACCCGTTCTGCCGCGAAGGCCGTCTTTCCAAACAGGCCAAAGGGTATGAGCACGAAGCCGGCCAGCGTCGTCAGCTTGAACTCGATCAGGGTGACGAAGAGCTGGATCGCCAAAATGAAGAAGGCGAGCAGCACCACGACCCAGGCGAACAGGAGAACGACAATCTGGACGAAATTCTCGAAGAAGCTGATGTAGCCCATCAGGTTCGAGATCGAATCCAGCATCGGCCTTCCGGCATCGAGCCCGACTTGGGCGATCTTTCCCGGTCGCAGGAAGTCTGACGCGGAGAGGCTCGAACCAGATGCCTTCAGTCCGAGACCGGCAAAGCTCTCGAAGACGATCCGTGCCAGGTTATTCCAATTACCGATCAGATACGCGAAGACCCCAACGAACAGCGTTTTCTTGACGAGGCGCGCGATGATATCCTCGTCCGTGCCCCAACTCCAGAATAGCGCGGCGAGCGTGATATCGATGGCGGCCAGCGTTGTCGCGAGATACCCGACCTCGCCACCCAAAAGCCCGAAGCCGTTGTCGATGTAGCGGGTGAATGTCTCAAGGAACTGGTCGATAATGCCGGTGCCGGTCATGGCTTACCTTCCCCGGGCACCGCCGCGGACGGATATCCTTGCGGCATCCGGCTCTGATCTTTTGGCAGGGCTGTCGGGCCGGTTACCGCAGCGGCAGCACCGTCCCGCCTGACAAAGAAGCGACGGCGATTTTCAGCCCAGACCTTCTGGCAATGCTGATAGCCGGCGGCATCTTCCGAAGAGACGGTGCGGCAGCGCTCAAGCTCGGAACGGTCAACGTCTTTGGCCTGCTCTGCCGTTTGCATCGCAGAGGTATTTTCTCCGCCACGAAGCTGGATCGCGCAGCCTGCGACGGCCAGCACCCCGACCGACATGAGTAGCGATAGCGCTTTGAATGGGCCAGTATCAGTCATCAGTGGAACATCCGCACGTCCTGGGATTGATAGCCCGGCCCCGGTGTCAGAAACCGCCGGAGCTGTTCGCGTCCCTGGTCTTGGGCTGCGGCGCGCTGCGCCGCTTCAAGGCTCTGTGCCCTGCCCTGTGCCGCGACAGTGGCGGTGAGGTCGGCAAGCTGCTGCGCCTGAAGCGCGAGGATCTGGTTGCCGGCCTGGGTCGCCTGCAGGGCGCCGCTGGCGCCCTGGCTCGACGTCACGAGCGCCGATGTCTGGATGCGGTTGGTATCGAGGTTGCCGACGACACCGGCCTGGACCCGGAGCGCGTCTTGCAGCGCCGCGACAGAATTCTGCCACCGGGATTGAGCGCTAATGATCAACGCTTGGCTGGACTGGCTACCGCTCGCCGGCGCATAGCTCGTCGAGAACGCGCGGTCGATCTGCTGGACGTCGTAGGCGATCCTCTGGGCCTGGGCCAGCAACTGCTGGGTACGCTGGATCGATGATTGCAGTTGCTGGAGCGAAGAATACGGCAGACTTGCCAGATTCCTGGCCTGGTTGATCAGCATCTGCGCTTCGTTCTGCAACGAGGTGATCTGGTTGCTGATCTGCTGCAGCTCGCGCGCGGCGGTCAGCACGTTCTGGACGTAGTTGTTGGGATCGAAGACGATCCACTGCGCTCGTGCGGGTGCCGTGACGCAAAGCGTGAATGCGATCGTGCCAGCCGCGGCGAATAGACCAAGGCGCCTCATTGCAACTTCTCCAGATTTACGAGACTGGGAATCAGGTCCGTGGCCCAGGCGACGCCGCGGTGCTGAAGCCAGGCCGGTACGAAGCCGTCAGGTCCGTGCTCGGCGAGGAGTTGCGCGATGGCAGCCTGGTCCGTCTTGGAAGAGGCTGCCGTAAAGGCGAGCGCAACTTCGCCAAGCCCAAGCTCGAACATCCTGTTGCCCCGGCGCGACTGGCAGTAGTAGTCACGCTTGGGCGTCGCCCGGGCCAGAAGCTCGATCTGGCGGTCATTGAGGCCGAAGCGGCGATAGATCGCGGTGATCTGCGGTTCGATCGCCCGCTCGTTCGGCAGCAACAGCCGCGTTGGACAGCTTTCGATGATCGCCGGTGCGATGGCGGAGCCGTCGATATCGGATAGCGACTGGGTGGCGAAGATGACGGAGGCGTTCTTCTTGCGAAGCGTCTTCAGCCATTCCCGGAGCTGGCCGGCAAAATCCTCGTCGTCAAGGGCAAGCCACCCTTCATCAATGATGAGAAGCGTGGGACGGCCGTCGAGACGGTCTCCAATCCGATGGAAGAAGTACGCGAGGACGGCTGGCGCAGCACTCGTTCCGATCAGACCTTCGGTCTCAAACGCCTGGACGGAGGACTCGCCAAGGCGCTCGAATTCAGCATCAAGCAGGCGTCCGGAGGGACCGCCAAGGCAATAGGGCTGCAGAGCGCGTTTCAGGGCGTTCGATTGCAAGAGGACCGACAGGCCCGTAAGCGTACGCTCCTCCCTCGGCGCTGACGCGAGAGACGTCAGCGCCGACCACAGATGGTCCTTGACCTCCGGGGTGATCTCGACCTTTTCGCGTGCCAGGATCGCGCCGATCCACTCGGTGGCCCATCCGCGCTCGGAAGCATCGTCGATCCAGGCCAGCGGCTGCAACGCGACGGGTTGATCGTCTCCGTCAGACAAGGCACCACCGAGATCATGCCATTCGCCGCCCATGGCAAGTGCGGCGGCGCGGATCGATCCACCGAAGTCGAACGCAAACACCTGGGAGTTCGGGTAACGGCGGAATTGCATTGCCATGAGGGCTAGCAGGACCGACTTGCCAGCACCTGTTGGCCCCACCACCAGGGTATGGCCGACGTCACCGACGTGAAGCGAAAACCGGAACGGGGTTGATCCCTCGGTCTTGCCGAACAGCAGCGGCGGAGCGCCAAAATGCAGATCCCGCGCCTCGCCCGCCCATACAGCCGACATCGGAATCATATGGGCGAGGTTGAGGGTCGACACCGGCGGCTGCCGCACATTGGCATAGACATGCCCGGGGAGACTGCCGAGCCAGGCTTCCACGGCGTTCACTGTCTCGATCATGCAGGTGAAATCGCGGCCCTGAACGACCTTCTCGACCAGGCGGAGCTTTTCATCCGCAGCATTGGCAGCACCGTCCCAGACGGTGATCGTTGCCGTGACAAAGGCCTGTCCGATCTGGTCCGATCCCAGTTCCTGCAGCGCCGCGTCGGCATCGAGTGCCTTGTTGTGGGCGTCGGTATCGAGCAGCGTCGACGCCTCATTGGTCATGACCTCCTTGAGGATGGCGCCAATCGACTTTCGCTTGGCGAACCACTGGCGGCGGATCTTGGTCAAAAGCTTGGTGGCATCGGTCTTGTCGAGCATGATCGCCCGGGTCGACCAGCGGTACGAGAATGGCAGGCGATTGAGGTCATCCAAAATTCCCGGCGTCGTTGCCCCCGGGAAGCCGACGATCGTGAGGACTCGCAAATTCGCCGAGCCCAACATCGGCTCGAGACCGCCGGTCAGCGGCTGGTCCGCCAACAACGCATCGATGTACATGGGAATTTCGGGCACGCGAACCCGATGACGCTTGGTCGAGATCGTCGAGTGCAGGTAGGTCAGCGTGGCCTGATCATCGAGCCATGCGCATTCGGGCATGAATCCTTCCAGAAGCCCGAGTACGCGGCTGGTTTGATCGATAAAGCCGCGAAGTACCTCGCGAGCATCGGCTCCAACGGTCCGATCGCGCCCTTCATAGAGCAGTCGCTCTGCCTTGGCTGCGCCCTCCTCCGGGGGCAGATAGAGGAAAGTCAGGAAGTAGCTGGACTCGTAGTGGGCGCCGGCCTCCTCGAACTGGGCCCTGCGCTCGGCGTCGACCAGCGCGGATGCGACATCCGGAAATGTGCTCGGAGGATAGCTGCCGGCAAAATGGCGCTGCGCCTCAACGAACACGGCCCAGCCGGATCCCAGGCGGCGAAGTGCGTTGTTCAGACGACCGGCGACCGCGACAAGTTCAGCTGGCACCGCGCTATCGAGGTCGGGTCCACGGAACTTCGCTGTCCGCTGGAACGAGCCATCCTTGTTCAGGATGATGCCCTTGTCGACGAGGGCGGCCCAAGGCAGGAAATCGGCAAGACGCGCATTGGAATGGCGATATTCGGCAAGGTTCATCATGACCGAGAACTCAGAGGTTGAGATGACCGGGAATGCGCAGATGGCGCCGCACGACATCCACAAAGGCGGGATCGCGCCTGGCGGCCCAGACGGCGGCCATGTGGCCGATGAACCAGAGGACAAGACCTGCGATCCAGAGCCGCAGTCCGAGTGCAAGGGCGGCCGCCAACGTGCCGTTGACGATGGCGACCGCCCGCGGCGCACCGCCCATCAGGATCGGCTCGGTAAGCGCACGGTGAACCGGCACGACAAAACCTGCGACCGCCTCGTCCATCAGATCACCACGCCGCCGCCGAACGAGAAGAACGACAGGAAGAAGCTCGAGGCGGCGAACGCGATCGACAGACCGAACACGATCTGGATCAGCCTGCGAAACCCGCCGGATGAATCGCCGAAAGCGAGGGTAAGGCCGGTTACGACGATGATGATAACGGCGATGATCTTGGCGACGGGGCCTTCGACCGATTGCAGGATCTGGTTGAGCGGCTGCTCCCATGGCATGTTCGAGCCGGCCGCCCATGCGGGCGCTGTCGTCAGTACAACCTGGCTGGCAATCGCCAGCAAAGCAGCTTCTCGGGGAATACGGAATCGTGGACGCATGTCAGTCTCCTGCTGGTGAAAGGCTGTAGTCGCCGGCGGCGCCAAGCCCTGTAACAAGGGCGAGTTCAGCGAGGCGACGGTCAGCACCGCGCCCCCCGAGCACGGCGACGAGGTTGATGGTTTCGGCGATCAGGGCGCGCGGAACCGTGATGACGGCTTCCTGGATGAGCTGCTCGAGCCTCCGCAGAGCGCCGAGCGCACTACCCGAATGAATGGTGCCGATCCCGCCGGGGTGACCGGTGCCCCACGCCTTCAGGAGGTCGAGAGCTTCGGCGCCGCGGACCTCGCCGATCGGGATGCGGTCAGGACGCAGTCGAAGCGAGGAGCGGACAAGGTCGGATAAAGTGGCTACGCCGTCCTTGGTCCGTAGCGCTACGAGATTGGGCGCCTTGCATTGAAGTTCGCGCGTATCTTCGATCAGGACGACGCGGTCAGCGGTCTTCGCTACCTCGGCCAGAAGCGCGTTGGTCAAGGTGGTCTTGCCGGTCGATGTGCCACCGGCCACCAGGATATTCTTGCGAGTGGCGACCGCACTCCTCAGGGCGTCGGCTTGCCCGGAGCTCATGATCCCGGCGGCGACGTAGTCGTCGAGCGTGAAGACGGCGACCGCGGGCTTGCGGATGGAGAAAGCGGGGGCAGCAACGACCGGAGGCAACAGGCCCTCAAAACGCTCGCCGGTTCCGGGAAGTTCAGCCGAGACGCGTGGTGAGCTTGCGTGCACCTCCGCGCCTACATGGTGGGCCACCAGACGAACGATGCGCTCGCCGTCCGCCGTCGACAAGGTTTCGCCAGTGTCAACCAACCCACTCGACAATCGGTCAATCCAAAGCCGCCCATCGGGATTGAGCATGACTTCGACGATCGTATCGTCTTCCAGGTAGCCTGCGATTGCCGCGCCAAGTGCGCTGCGGAGCATTCGCGCACCGCGCGAATTCGCTTCCGATTGAATAGATTTGATTGCCACTGCCGTCCCCACCGAATGAGAACGTCTGGAGCGTTCTCGGATCGGTTGATTAGAAAAAGCATCAATGGATTTGGCGCAACAAGCGCTTACGGCAAGCGTAGATTGGCGTAGAAAAAGAAAGACCGAAAACTCATACTTCACGCTCGAGTGAAGCGAACCGGAGCGCTGCTGAATATTGATGCTATTCGTCGGCAAGCTTACTGCGGACGTGCCTCACCACTCCGAATCGGTATTCGCCGGCATGACCACGAGCAATTGTTCGCACGGCATGAACGTTTCGACTGCGTCGGAAACGCTAGCGGGCAAACGGAGCGGGCTTGAACCCATCCACCGCCCGAAGGATCCAAGCCATGGTAGAGCGAACCAGACAAACGCGGCGATCTGCACCACCAGATTGAGACCGAACGCGACTTGATAGGCAAAGACGGTCCTGTGGCCATCCACCACTGGCCACTGCTGCAAGATGAGGCCGGTCCCGCATTGGGAAACAAATGCCCAACCGAAGTGCAGCACATTCAAGGCGCCGTTGGCACGACCAGTGAGTTCCGGCGGAAAGTATTCAGCGATTGCCGCGAAGCTGACCACAGTCGCGGTTCCAGCGATTGCGATCACTGACCACGGCAAGATTGATGGCAAGGGCAAGCGAAGGATCAAGGATAGCTGGGCCGCGATGAATAGCCCTGCGATCGCGGCCACGATGATCTCTACTCCAGCCCGTCTTTGTCGGATGCAATGGACCAATGTCCCGAACGACCAGGCGCCGCCGCAAAGAACGATGGACATCGTGAACAGCTGTCCAACAAGCCTCGGATGGTCGAATCTCTCCACGTCGGTTAGCCATGGCGATGCCCACAACCCCTGCAGAGACCAGGCCGATCCGACGCAAGTGGCCGACAACGGGGAAATTCGCCAGAAACGCCGATCGCCCAAAACGGAGCTAAGGGTATTGCGAATGGTAGATCGGCCCATGATGCGCTCAGGCACCACGACATAGATTAGAATTGCCGTCGCGCCGGTAGCGAACGCCAGGATCTCAAAGAGCTGCCGCCAGGTCATCCAACGGAGCAGGTATTCGGCGGGGGCCGTAGCGGTCACAGCTCCCAGCGATCCCAGCATGATCATGTAGCCGTTGAGCAAGGCAACTCGTTCCTTGGGAAACCAAAGGACGATGGACTTCAGTCCTGCCATCAGCGCCGCGGCCACGCCAAGCCCGAGCATGGCACGCGCGATCAAAAGTGACAGGAAACCAGTCGCTACCGCGAACAGTGCGGCCCCCGCCGCTGCGACCAGGAGCAGAACACTCTGAATGCGGCGCGGACCAAAGCGGTCCAACGATATCCCGATGGGAATCTGGACCGCCGCAAAGACAAGGAAATAGACCGACGTAAGCAACCCGAGATCGGCAGTCTCCAGACCGATATCCGAGCTCAGCTGACCGCCAATCAAAGCGTTGATCGTTCGAAACACGTACGAGAGATAATATCCAGCAGCAAAAGGTAGAAAAACGCATGCGATTCGACGCCATGCTGTTAAGGCTTGCATGCTGGCTCACTCCGTTGCTATCGGTTCGTGCGAGCCGATAGCGCGTCCAGCTTTTTGTGGGCTTGGCTAAATTGGTGCCGTCGTAGGCTGGCGTTGAAAAAGAAAGGCCGACCTGATTTGTACTTGGGCGCGAACTGATAGATTCATCAAGTCCGCTTTAAAGCCGACTCAATCGGTCATTGATGTTTGCCGGCTTCAGGCCATGTCCAGACTTATGCAGCGCTCTAAATCGCGTTTCCTTCCGAAGCCTTCAGTGCGGCTGGTGCGCAAGTTGTTGCCGCTCTGTTCAGTCGATGGGCAGCTTTAACCATCGCCTATTCTAGTCTATCGTCCGTACGCGCCAGATCGCCCTAGTACTCAGCGAGACAAGCCGTCCCAGGAAGGATCGGGATGATGGAGTCATTGCCCAGCCGCACCGCACTCGCAACGTCGCTGATGAGAGCGCTGCATTCGCGGTTCGACCCGTCTCCCCTGTTCGACGATCCCTGGGGCGATCCACTCGTTCCCGAAGCTGAACGCGAAAGGATGACTGAGCGTGTATTGGCCGCATGGATAAAGACGCGCGTGCCCGTGCCCTGCAGGGAACCAATACAGTGTTGGACGACTTCCTGCTCGCCAATACCGCACTGCCTGGAGTGGTAATCCGCTCTCGCTATGCAGAGGACGCGCTGCGCGAGGCGACAATCAGGGGCATCAGTCAGTATGTCCTTATCGGCGCCGGGTTGGATAGCTTCGCGCTTCGCCGGCCCGCTTTTTCCCACGCCCTGACGATCTTCGAGATAGACCATCCGGCGACGCAAACGATGAAGATCCAGCGTATTAAAGAATGCGGCATGTCGCTTCCGCCGTCTGTACATTTCATAGCTGCCGACCTCACAAACGAGGATTTGGTGTCGGCTTTGGCTTGCTCTTGCTTCCGGAAAGACAAGAAAGCATTCTTCTCGTGGCTCGGCGTTTCGGTGTACCTGACACGCCAAGCCAATCTGGCAACCTTGCGTGCAGTGGCAACTTGCGGGGCTCCGGGAAGCGAACTTGTATTCACCTATATGGACCAAGCCGAGTTCGCCCAGAACACATCGCAATCACCACACAACGAGAATGCCAACTTGGTGGCGCAGATCGGCGAACGTTGGATTTCGGGATTCTATCCGGACGAAATCATCAACGATCTCGCCTGTGTTGGACTTGAGCTGGTTGAAGATCTAGACGGAAAGGCTATGTGGGAACGCTATCGGCGAGCAAGCACCACACTCGCACAACCCTCTGCCAGCTTGCACATAACCTTGGCGCGAGTGCGTAAGGGACATTGATGAATTCTGTCGAGCGCGGCACTGATGTCGGTTTTGGGGGACAGCCGCTTGTTGAGCTAAGGCTGCTCGGCATCTGACTCACCAGCGACAGCGGACGTCACTGCGGCTCGAGTGCTTCTCGGCTCAGGGCCAGAGAACACTCTGCTGGTAAGCAAGCAACGAAGATCCTGGTGACGTCATTGCTCGCGGACGCCAGCCTTTCTAAGTCCATCAAGGATGCTGTCGTACTCACGGCGAAACTGCGCATTGCTCGAACGTGCGTAGCCTATTTGACGGAACCATTGGACCGTGAAGTCCGGCAGGATTGCATCCAACGCGGTCGTCATCTGCCGGATCATTTCAAATTGACCGGTGGCTCCATAAGCTGAAATCAGATCCACATACGGCATCCAGTATAATTTGTTCAGATTGATCGAGCGCCTGCATTCCTCAATGGCTTCGGTGTATTGCTGCACATGGACGTGAGCATGGCACAGGAAGAAATGCCAGGTGCTACGCGCCGGATCTTTGGGGCTTAGGCGTAAAGCAATCTGAACTGGGTCGAATGATTCGTGCGCGCGTCCCGCTGTGACCAGTGCAATTCCCTTTGTTGCGTATGCAATCGGGGAATTTGGGTCGGCTTCCAAGGCGGCGTCGAATTCAGGTAATGCCGCCTCGGGATCTCCATAGAGTAAAATGTTTCCTTTGGTTATGTGCGCATTCGCGCTCGTTGGTCGCTTTGAAAGAACTTGATCAATTAAGCTGGTGGCGATCTTGTTGTCTTCCGTCACGGACGTTGACCATCCGCTCAGTATGCCGCTGGCAATGCACCACGCTTTACCGAGCATCGCATCAATGTGGTCCGGATCGAGATGCAGCGCGGCCTCAAACAAGTCCTTTGCCTCGGTGATCGTTACCTTACTCTGAGGTCCATAGACTTTTGCCCATCCGCGCATGGTGAAATCCACGGCATCTGGATTCGCGGGCTGGTCCATCAGACTGCGCCGACTTTCGGCCTGGATGAGTTCAACGTTGAGAGAGCGGGCAAGCCGCGCCGTGACCTGGTCCTGCAAGGTGGCGAGATTCATCCGATCGCCGTCAAAACGATCCGACCAGACGTCACGGCCGGTCGAAAGGTCAGCAAGCGACACGTTCATCCGGACCCGATCTCCGGCCCGTTGCACAGCTCCCTGAACCGCCCACCGGATGCCAAGGTCCTTGCCGAGCGTCTTGAGATCGACCTGCTTATTCCTATAGGTGAAAGCCGTCCCGCGCCCGATCACGAATGTATCGGGCATTTGCGCGAGGTCGGTCGTCAGATCGGTCGTAATGCCGTCGGCGAAATAGTCCTGCTCTGCATCGTTGTTGAGGTTTGCGAATGGCGGGATAACGAGAGACAAACGGGGAGCAATGTCGTGCCGTGCCGTAGCCTCCTGGGTTTTGGCTCTCCGGAAACACGTCTGTGCGGAGCGTCTTCCATACGCTCCAGTAGTCGACGAGGCCGCCCTCGATAGCACCGACGGCGGCAATCGACGCGAGCGCGCCGCCGATCAACGGCAATTGTTCCCGCAGGCGAATCACTTAAACTGCGATCAGATAGGGGCTTCCCCGGTCGCTCCTCATCGGATGCTGGTTTGTCAGGCCGCCTATTTTCGGATGGCGGCTTGCCAGATGGATCGTTGGAGACCTCCCAGTTTGTCACCGCTGCCTCCCGCACGGGCTATACGCCCGGATTTCGAACCTAGCAGAATTGCACGACTTCAGGTTGGGTCAGGGCCTGTGACTCATTCGCGTTCTTTTAAGTTGCCGCTCGACAATTGCCCAATGCCAGGTTTGCGATTGCCGACGACCGCCGGGCAACATGGACCTTGTCGGCTGCGAGGCGATCGTTTGAAGTACCTGGGTGAGAGCTACGGGAGCGGTTATGTGCGCTGAATGGCTGGCGTCGAGTTCGTAGTAACGCCAATTGCGATCGTTTTTCGCGCGCTCGGCAAATGGTCGGAAAGGGTCCGAAGGAGCTACGCGCGTGAGATAGATGTAGCTACGCGGCAAGGACAGCTCCCCGTGTATC
The DNA here is from genome assembly GCF_032917965.1 of Bradyrhizobium sp. BWC-3-1. NCBI lineage: Bacteria > Pseudomonadati > Pseudomonadota > Alphaproteobacteria > Hyphomicrobiales > Nitrobacteraceae > Bradyrhizobium > Bradyrhizobium sp. BWC-3-1. The sequence continues at coordinate 2,953,935 of NZ_CP136625.1, read as the reverse complement.
TTCAGCGGCTGCTCGAAGCATCTGATGGATTGGGGCAACCGGCGTTTGTTTTTACGTTGGAGTCATTATGATTATGCGTCAGAACTAATTTTTGTTTTTCCCGACCGCGACTCGACACGCGCTTGCTGCGGTTGGCTTTCGTTTCGAGCGCCAACGCTGTTCATTTAGCGCAATGTTCCGACTGGACATTCGTCCTGGTTGAAGCCTTGTGCTCTGACGGACCACATGGCTCCGCCACGCCTGCTGGTGCACATGCGGTGCTCGCGAACGATAGAGGGAAGAATTTCGGCGCGGAGAGAAGGACCTCTTCAGCCCTGGCCTGATCACGCAATTACGCCTTGGAACGCGCGCTTGCTCCACCATCCGCGGTCGCCCCCAGGGAAACGCCCCCAGAGCGTCCGCCATCGCAATTCTCAGCTGCCTTAAAGATCATTATGGCCGGACTTTTGACTCCCTCAAATGGAGCTGCGAGTCGGGTTTCATCATCATCGCCATCGTCGTCCTGATCGTCTTCGTCCGAATCGACGGCCATAGCTTCGATGTGTCACGGCAGGCATCCCGCAGCGTGCGACCCGATGTCGGATCGTCAGGGAAACCACCATCCCCCGGTCTTCCTTCCATAGATGGAAAAGGGCGATGTGAGCGACATCACGCTCGCGCGTGCTGCACGATATCCGTGCGGCTACACAACGCAGTTTCAGCGGCGATAAGCTTATAGATGCGCTATCAAACGATGATGTGCTCGCAATGACATCGTGGACTTGTCGTTTTGGAGAGCCGCCGCACCGCTTAGGCTCGTGGTGGCCGGCACACCCGTAAATTTCCCAAGTGCCGGCAACCAGGCACAATGGTTAAGTTGCGGCAGGTTTGAGCGCCGCATCATGAAAACACAAAAGCCAAAGCAATGGGCCGACCGCGAGGTCCAGCAACTGTCCAAGCTGGCCCGGGCAGGCGCTGGCGTATCGAAGATCGCAGCCGAGCTGGGCCGTCACGCAGGATCGGTGAGGCGAATGGCGCGAAGGATAGGGATACTGTTGAAGAAGTAGCCGTTGAGGAAGCTCGCATGCCTCGCGCGAATGATGGCATCACAGCTTACCTACGACCCAAAAACGCGACTAATCTTCCGCACAAGCCTGCGCGCAGTGTCAGTATCGACCATAGAAGAGCGCCTGATTGAGCTGCGAAGGATGGCAGCCCAAATAGCGCGATAGCAATACCTCTAAACATGGTGGTGGACCGGGTTGCCCCGGCTCCGAGGGATTGGGGGGAGCTGGGCACGACTGCCTTACTACCGTGGGGCCGTGTGCCGGGAACACTCGGTAATCAGCGAAGCGTTCCAACGCCGCACCGTCGTAAAAACTAGCGGCCTCTGCCAGAGCCTTCCGACGAAGCCGAGGGGCAGCTAAAGTTGGCGTGCCACAACTTCAAACAGATTAACGGGCTGGGGAAACTGGAAAAGGCGTATGCCGCGATGGCGCTCGCGAACGGGACGGAGCGGCTTCGACGGTGATCAGTACGCTCCGCTCCGCTTCGAGCACGCGGGCCCGAAGACACTCCACTTCGGACAATTGAGACGTAAGCCGTTCTAGACGCTCATGCAGCCGCCCAATGGCGTCAACCGCTAGACCATGATGTTCACGCATGTCGTGTGACCCCCAACCAAGCTTTCTAACCAGCTTGGATCATGGCCCGGCGGCGGACCAATCGGGAAAATGATGCAACGGAGACTGAAATCCGCCGACGTTGTTCCAGCATCCACATATGTGAATCGTATGTTGCTGTTGGAAGTTAATTCGGCGGAGTGCATCAGGCGCCGCGCGAAGGCGCAGCCGAACTGTCCGGTGGTGAGCGCATTCCGCGGCGATGCAGGGCTTTACGTTCGGTCAACCTGTCCCGGCTCAGCGACCCAGCTCTTCTCGCCAGTGGTCCGAACAAGAGACGCGGCGCTGGCTGGGATTTCGTCCACGTCTGCATAGACGACCATTCCCGCGTCGCCTTCTCCGAGATCAAGCTCGACGAACCGGCGGCCGTACGCGAGCCGGACGAAGACTGGATTGACGTGTGTTCGGCCGTGGGTGCTATAATATCCCCCGTGGGCTGGGATGCGAAAGACATAGGGCTCCTCATCAGCCTCTGGTCTGCAGGACATAGCGCGGCGCAGATAGCGCGCCGGCTCGGATGCAGTCGTAACGCGGTCTGCGGCATGCTGACCCGTAAGGGCCTGAAGCGCGGTCGCAAGCTGCCCACGGCGAGGCCGAAGATAAGGCCGACCCCAAAGCTGAGGGCGACGTCGTCGGCAGCTTGCGCCGGTCCAGTCGGAAAGAAGGTGTCGCGGAACGCAGCGGAGAGGCAGCGGCCCAAGCAATTCAGCAAGCAGCAGCTTTACGGGATACTGGCTGAGGCGGTCAAAAATACTGGCTAAGAGGTCACCGGAATGCCGTTGCGCTGCGCTCAGTACCGGCTCGGCTCGACGCTTCGGGGGTCGCGGCCCTTCCCAAGTTCGTCCCATTCGCGTCAATCGCGTCGGTTTAGTCCTCCGCGATGACTTCCGGTTAGCCCCGATGAGCAGACGTCTTTGGCGCCATCGCAGGGTCTCAAACGGGCCACAAGCGGAAGTTGGGGCGACGCGTCGTGCCTGTTGGACGGTGGACGACAGCTAGCCAACTTTCGGCTGTGTGGACGACAAGAAGTGGGTATGAAAACCAACCTCGCCGCAGTCAGAACGGGAAAGCAGCGCGCAGTTGCATGGTTCTTCGTCACGCTGCCTCCTCCTTACTCAAAAAGCGACCAGTTTGATGGTATTTTGAGCGCCCTCTACATTGCCTTCGCGATCAGGGAACTTAACATGGTCCTTGGTGCATCACACTTCTGGAGATTTTATGAAATACATTGCCGTTATCATAGCCGCTGCGCTGGCAGCGGCCACCACACCTGCGCTTGCAGGGAGTGCGACGCAGAATCCCGAGTGGCTCGCGAGGCAGAAGGTTTGCAAGAAGGAAGCTTCCGCGCAGGGGCTCCATCTGTCGAAGAAGCGGGCGTATGTCAAAGAATGCATGGCTAAAGGCTAGCATTGACGAGCATCGCATCAACAACCCCGCTTCGGCGGGGTTTTTTTGTTTGATCTTCTTTCGCGGCTCGCTCGAAGCTTTGTGCAAACTGCAACGTATTACGTCGGTGCCACAGCGGGCAGCACTACGCTCTGCCCCTTTGGTCAGGAAGCAAACTGAAAAATGCAAAAGTGATCTGCAAGCAGGACCGATGACGTCCAACAGTTTTTGGCCCGGTGACAGGAAGGGCTCCAAGTCCGCTAAGGGTCAACATGCGAAGAACTCAACCTGAGCAAATCGGGTCCGCCATGCCTCAGTGAGCGGACCTCGTGGGGCGCCGCTGCCTCTTCGCTGATGGGCCAGTTCCGGACGCCTCCTGATTTCACTCAATCAGTTCGTCGGCCTCCATGAGAATGGCTGGTGGTACTGTGAGGGTGAGTGCTTTCGCAGTTCGCATGTTGATGACTAGTTCGAACTTCGTCGGCCGCAGGACTGGAAGATCGACCGCTCTCGCTCCGCGGAGGATCTTGCCCGCATACACTCCGACCTGACGGTAAGCATCGGCGAGGCTGGCACCATAACTCATTAGGCCGCCATCCGCCGGAAACTCCCGAATGTGGAAGATGCCGGGCAATTTGTGAGTAGACGAGAGAGCAATGATCTTGCTCCGCCGAGAGTCGAAGAATGGATCGTTCTGCACCATCAGCGCCGAAACGCCAGCTTTAGTCAACGCGACGAAATCGGCCTCGATCTCAATATCGGTTGTTGCGCTCTGCACGATTACCTCGCGGTCGAGCGACTGAGCTGCGCTGACTACCGACCGCCGGAACTCGTCGAACGCTTCCATTCCGAAGGCCGGGTTGAGCAAAAGCCCCACAACGCGAGCCGAGGGGACCAAGGTGCAGAGAAGCCCCAGCCGTTTGGCGCCCAGATCGCCCGTGAAGAAGTTTACACCAGTGGCCGTGCCTGGCCGATTCATACTTGCGACCAGACCGGCGCGCACTGGATCCTGGCCGACGACGAAGACAAGCGGCACAGCGATGCCCGCCGCCTTGGCTGCGAGTGCGGCCGGATCGCCGGTAGCAACAATGACCGAAAGCGGTCGGCTCCGCAGATCGGCGACAAGGGGTCCCAATTGACTGTAATCGCCCTTCGCCCAGCGATACTCGATGGCGACGTTACGGCCTTCGACATAGGCCATTTCTTCGAGCCCGCGGCGGAAGGCATCCATGTGAATCGTAGCTTCTTCGGGCGAGCGCGTACTAAGAAAGCCGATCAGCGGCTGCGCAGATAGTTGCTGGGTGCCCGCAGCAACCGGCAACGTTGCCGAAACAGCCGTAATTCCTCTAATGAAATCTCGCCGCCGCATTGCCGCTCCGCGATAGAAGCAGCGATGCACAATTGTCAGGACTCGCTTCAAAGGTGCATTTGCGCTGAAGTTCTCAGGCTGTCCATCTCGCGTTTCCAGTCAATCGCATCGATCGACCCTGAGTTCGTGATTTCCGAGCTACCGCCGGGCGCGGAAGTGTCGCTGCACTGCCACAACTGACGCAACGGGCCAGAAGCGGAATCGCAGCAACCGCGATGGTCTATCAGAAGAAATTAAAAGATGAGATCTGAGGAGCGAGCCAAGTCAGCTGCGATCACTCCGGCAATCAACGGATACTTTGACGGTCGACGTCCTGGTGCTTCACGGCCAAGCAAAATTATCGAAAGCAACGACGCCGAAAATGTGGGTGACCGTCCGGGCGGAGCACGAAGTTCATGTCACCGCCAAGGTGTTGCAGGCACAAGCCGGCTGCCCACTAGCCGATATAACCCTGTGCTTTTCACTACGTTACGAATTGAGGTCCCAAAAAAAGACTCTGTCGTTTGTCACTGCCGAATACCAACTGCCAAAGTACAAGTCAGCATCGTGTATCTGCCCATTTACCCAGATGTCCGTATGGCCGATGGTACTGGTGTCTGTTGGTTCAAATATGATCACCCCGTTTCGGCTCCCCAGTTTAGATGTGTTCGGAAACATCTGTCCGGAGCCATACCTATTATTGAGGTACTGCCGAAGATCGAGCGTCGAAAAAATATACTCCCAACCGTCGTCGTCCATAAGAAACCGAACTTTTTTGACGAGCACGCCACCTTTTCCGTAGTCGCCATCGCAATTGATATAGTGACCATCGACGTGGTTGAATGCCCAACTGATTTTCGAACCGCAGGTATTCTTGTGCCCTGGTTCGTCGTGAAATTTCTTTATGGAGCCGTTGATCATTGTTTTGAAATCGTCGGTCATACTTGGATGGTTAGCCAGCAAGGCGTTGTAGCCTATGTTGATAAAGCCCATGATTTCCCCTTGCCGTTGAACCCTTAGCGTCGCGGTATCCGATGAGAGAGGTATGCGTGCGCACACTGTGGTTTGGCTATCTTGCCTTAGCCATTGAGCGGGTCAACAGCTTTTGCCGAAGTAGGGTGTTCGTTTCGCGCCAACTAACCGGCCGCTGTCGCGTTCGCAAGCATCTGGAACGCCGGGAAGCAGATATGGCCTGACTTCGCTTGTGGGTCATTCGCGTCGATTTGCTCGGGTCTTCCCAATGTCCGGTCTGGCCTCAACTGCCGACCTACAGGGCGCGATAGCGATCTTCGCCGTCGGGCCAGAAGTGGTCATCGATCACCCCGTCCGCACAGCGCAGGAAGCTTATTCGGGCAGCCCCGCTTTCCGAAGGCCCTCGATCAACAGCTTTGAGCTTTTGGGGGCCCCGGCGATATGCGCCGATATTGTAAAGGCGGGATCGATCTCAAGCACACGCGCCGCCCCGGCGTGCGCCTCAGCGTCGCGTCCGAGGTGGGCGAAGTCAGACGCGAGTCCACGGCAAGCCGGCACAAAGGAAGGATTCTGACGAAGCGCTTTCTTCAAGACAATGATCGCCTCGTCAAACCGGCCAAGGCCCATAAGAGCATGCCCAATGCCCAGAAACATGTGTAGCAGCGGGTCTACCGGACTCATGCGAATTGCACGTTCAAAGCTTTGGATAGCCTCTTCGGGCAGTCCCCCCATTGTACAGACCCAGCCTCTATTGTTCCAAGTGCGCCAGGAATTCGGGTTGAGCGCGACCGCCCGGTCAGCCATTTCGATTTCGGCTTCACTATCGCCGACCAGGCCCGCTGAGATTACGGCAACCCTTGACAACGTGTCGGGGTCATCCTCATTGAGGCTCAACGCCAAACGTGCAAGCCGAATTGCTTCCTTGGCGTCGAACTCGGGATCGTTGGCATAGCCTAAAGCGAAGTTGCTCGCGTGACAGTCAGCTGCCAGAGCCGCTGCAGAGCTGAACCTCGGGTCTAGCTCCAAAGCCCGATGAGCCAACTCAATCGCCTCGGCCAAACTTTCGCGGGTCGTCAGGTAATACTGTTGCATGGATCGAAGAAAAAAATCATAGGCAGTGAGGTTCTCTGGTCGCCGCCGCGTAGCCGCTTCAATCTCTGCTTGAAGCATCTTTGGCTGAACAGCCGAGACAACGAGTGCAAGTTCGTCTTGGAGAGCAAAAATGTCCGTCAGATCACGCCCGAATCTGTCCGCCCATAGATGCGCGCCTGTCACCGCATCAATCAATTGCCCTGTGATTCGAACCTTCCCCGATGGCTTGCGCACGGCCCCCTCAAGACATAGCGCACGCCGAGCCTGCGTCGGACCTCCCGGATATCGACAGCTTTGCCTTTGAAGGTGAAACTTGAATGACGTGCGATAACGAACAGAGACTTAAAGCGCGACAGCGCGGTGATGATTTCTTCCACCATGCCATCGGCGAAATATTCCCGCTCGGGATCGCCGCTCAGGTTCTCAAACGGCAGCACAGCGATAGACCGTTTGTCGGGGAGCGCAAGGTCGGCTTTCTGAAGTTCTAACCGATTATCGGCAACTGCTGCGCCTGCCGGTTCCTTCACTTCCCGGACTGCTCCGACGAAACGGAAGCCCTTGCGCGGTAGTGTTTTTATGAAGCGCTGTTCCTCGCCGGAATCGCCGATTGCAGTCCGGGCGGCATTCAGGCGGGTTGTCAGCGCCGCGTCGGATACGCTGCGCCCATTCCAAATGACTTTGATGATGTCGTCCTTGCTGACAACTCGCTCCCTGTTGCGGATCAGGTAATCAAGCAGATCGAACACCTGTGGTGCGACAGGGACGAGCCCGCGATGCAGCTCGCGGCGATCGGTGTGGAAGACGTACTCCTCAAACAGATAGCGCAACTTCTATCCCCGTAGCCAGTCTCGGAGCGACGCTGCGCCCCTGCGCCAGTCGGAATGAAGAGAATAAGCCGCCCATAAGGAAAATGTAAGCCGCTCGTAAAGCCTACCGAACCGCGCTTTGGCAGTCTAGGCGGCGAGAAACGTAGCGGAGGCGACGATGAGTGCGACCTACGAGTCCAGGAGAGTGCGACGGGGCTGCTGCATTTGCACAACGGAGTGCCACTCTACTTGTCTGCTGTGCGCTTGTCGTCGCCTGCGCCAACGCTGCTGATGCCCAATGCTCTGCGCAGGATGTCCTGCGCAATCACTTGGCGCTCAAGGGGGCTCCGCCAGCCCGCGACACCCGGACGTCTTTCAGCTCCGCCGCCGAGGTTCCTTTTTGGAAGAGGATTACTGTCGGGACCTTTAGGGATTTGGCCGCTCTTCGGGGCGCGATGAGTGCACTGGGCTGCGGTGTTGGGAGCTCGGCTGACGAGATTATCGGAAGACCAGCCTTTACCCTCAGCGGGAAGAAAGCCGAGGTCGAGCTTGTTGCCGTGTCGCCAGCCGAACTTGGCTTTGAGGGCAAAACGGCAGCGCTGCGGGACGTCTATGCGCGCGCGCAATTGCTGAGCCTTCTGCTTGCGCCCGCCGAAATCGCACCGCAGCTAAGACTTCAGTATCTGGACCAGCCGATCGGCGAATTCCTTATCCTGGCGATGGAGCCGATCAGGACATGGGCTGGTGAAGCGGTCATCCTAACAGTGGCGAATGGTGGAGCGGGCCTCATTCTGATCGGGCAGGACGGCCAAGACGGTTTGGACCTGCCGGTGAGGTCGCGTTTTGTATTCGCGTTCGCCCTGGTACACCCGGCCTTCCATAGGCAGCGGCATTTGCTCCATAGCCAGAGGTAAAAGCGATTTTGTCGGGCTTTCATTTTCCGCATATCGCAGGGCGAGGAAGCAGATCGGCGCATAATGCGCTTGCAGCCTCGTAGAGAGGAACGAATGTCCGCGAGAATACATGCAGCGCTGATGCTTGGCCTGATTGCGTTGGCGACACCGGTGCTCGCCCGTGATGACGGCTGAAGCCATGGTTCGAGAGCTTGCACAGCGAGTTTGGGCAGTGCTGTACGAATACCGATGGATACATCGTCTTCGACGCCGATTGGGAATCCGACCGTGGCCATTACCGCGTCCGCATCGAAGGTGAGTGGGTCCTGGTTCTTGAGGGCGCCGTCCTAAAGCAACCGAACCGCGCCGGTCCGACTATGGTATGGAAGCACTACATCGATGGCCATCCGCGCGTTCGCTGCTTCCTGCCCGGCAGCATGATCTGAAGACTTGACGCCGGAATTCCATGCAGGCAAGTCGCAGGTGAGGGAATGGCCATGATCATATGCAGCGGGCCACAACCGAACGCTCAAAGTGCGCGTTCATGGGAATTGGATGAGATCAGCACTTCCCGAACGACCGCACGGAACTAGGGGGGTAGGCCCATGATACGACAGGCTCGCGCTATCCTCTCGAGGTGCTCCGGCGTGTAAAGTCTAGCAACCTTGGTAACGAGCGTAGAGACGCGCAGAGCCGGCCTCGCTTCCATCAGGCGTGCACCGATCATTCGGGCTTCCTCGACCCTGCCAGAGATTGCGTGGCATGCCGCCAGAATAAAGTGTGCGTTGAGATAGTTGGGTCGGTGCAGCACAGCCAACTTGGCCCACGATGATCCGTCTTCACATCGATCTGTCAAGAAATGAGCAAACGCTATTCCGGTCTGCATCAGAAAAAGAAACGGATCCATCGGGCTTAAACGCACCCCGGCATGGAACTGCCTGAGCGCCTCCTCGACATTGCCGCGGCGTATGTGTTCCCAGCCGATAGTATACCGTGCAGCAGACAAATTTGGATTGAGCTCATAGGCCTGGAAAACAAAGCTCATGCCCTCGTCAAGCTCATACAGTACCGCGGACATAGCTTGCCCGACCCTCACAAGGACAGTTGGATCTTCCTTATCGAGCTCAATTGCGCGCCTCGCCAGCCGTCGGGTCTCATCGCGTTCCTGATCTGCATCGACCGTCCAGCCGAAGATCTTTCGTTGCACGTAGCAATAAGCGCCCAGCGCGTATGCTGCGGCCAATCCGGGATCGATCTCGACGGCAAGCCGGGTCAGTCTGAGGGCTTCAATGTTTTGTTCGCGAGTGAATTGATAGAAGCTTGAGAGTGCACGAAGATAGTAATCGTAGGCCTGAAGATTTTCGGTTGGCTTGCGTTTTGCGCGCTCTATCTCGGCCCGTTCCAATTGAGGAACGAGTGCGCCAATCACGCTACCCGTCACTTGGTCCTGCAGATCGAAGATATCACTGAGTTGGCTGTCGAAGCGGTCCGCCCAGAGGTGGGCACCCGTCGTGGCCTCGATCAACTGTCCGGAAATGCGAACCCGGTCGCCGGATCTGCGCACGCTGCCTTCGAGCACGTACCGAACGCCTAGCTCGCGCCCGACCTGCCTAATGTCGATAGGCTTGCTCTTATAGCTAAAAGTAGATTGTCGCGCGATGACGAACAGCGATTTGGACCGTGAAAGACCGGTGATGATGTCCTCGACCATGCCATCGGCGAAATACTCCTGCTCTGGATCCGAGCTCAGATTGGTGAATGGGAGAACGGCGAGCGACGGCTTGTCGGGAAGTGTGAGGGCAGTTTTAGCGGTCTCCCTTTGGGATTCGTTTACTGCCATCGTGGGGCTCTGTCGGCTTCCTGCACCGTACCGATAAAGCGATAGCCCTTCCTCGCGAGCGTCTTGATCAAACGCTGGCGCTCCCCGGAATCGCCAATCGCGGATCGAGCTGCATTTAGCCGGGTCGTCAGCGCGGCATCGGACACGCACCGTCCCTTCCAAATGGCGGTGATGAGCTCGTCCTTGCCAACTACGCGCTCGCGGTTGCGGATGAGATAGTCGAGCAGGTCAAAGGTCTGTGGCGCCAGGGCAACGACGTTTGTGTCGCGGGATAGCTCGCGGCGGCCGGAATCTAGTTCATAATTTTCGAAGAGATAGCGCAAGATGCGAAATCCCTGTAGGCGGTCGCCGGTTAGAGGCGGCAACAATTCGGAAGGAAAGAATAAGCTGTCCATAAGGAAAATGTAAGCAGCACGTCAAGCGTGTTGGGCTAAATCTTGGCAGCTTATCTGGGTGGAAACAAGGCACCTAGGATGCTGCAATGAACACGATCTACCAGACAACGGGCTTGGTCCAGACCACCTCAGCGCAGCCGAGCAATGTAGGCGCGTCCAAAAATTGTTGGACGGCCTTTCAGGAATGGCGAAAATGGGAGCGGCTGCGGCGCGATCTTTCCAACCTGAGTGATCGGGAGCTGATGGATATGGGCATTGCGTATTCAGAGATCGATTACGTGACCTCAAACCGAACCACGAACCCGCGAGGTATACGATCGGCCGAATGATGTCGACCGACGGTAGCGAAGGACAGTCCCTCGGAAACAGGCCGACGCGAGCCGCGTCGCGGCCCAGACACCGACTTCCGGTATGGGTCAAAATGCGAAGAACTCAACCTGAGCAAATCTGGTCCGCCATGCCTCGGTGAGCGGACGTCCCGGAGGGCTGCCGCCATTTCCCCGATGGGCCACAAGTTGACGTAGCGTTTCGCTCAGACACCACGAGTCAACCGCAGGTGAGATCAGGAACGTTTTGCTTCGTCGAGAAATGCTTGGACGGCTTCGAAAAGCTTCAGCCGATTTCGCTCCAGGCTTATGGAGTGGGTACCCTCAGCCAATAAGACATAGCGCTTATCGGGTGCGTTGACCAACAGAGGGAACAGGGCTTGCGCCATGTAGGGCGGGGCGTCCTTGTCCCATTTGGCCCCAACCAGCAAAGTGGGCACTGTTATCTTTGAAGGATCGTAGTAAGGCTTGCCGGCCCCAGAAAATTCCATGCCGTCTTGTACGACCCCGTTGGGCGCCCGGACCACCGCTGGCGTCATTTGAGCGCCAACGGGATCCGTCGCGAAGGTTGCATCAGCCCAAGCGTCGAACCATCCAGCCGGAATTAGGGTTGCCTTCTTCGCCTCCGGGACGCCGGTGTACCAACGCTGCTTGGACTGTTCGCGGTTGACCATCCGATAGGCACCGAGGGGACCCGGACCGGTCTGCACCAGCGAGGCTGTCTGTCTGATCCAAATCGACGCATACAAAATCAGCCGCTCCACTTTCCGCGCGTTCTGGGTCGTGTATGTCGCCATAAGCGTGGTGCCCCACGAAAAGCCTAGCAAGTTCAGCCTTGATATGTTGCGCCGCTGTAGGATGAAATCGACCGCCGTACCAATGTCCTTTACGGCGGTGTCACCTCGCACAATGGGTGGATTAGCTTCAGGCTTGTCGGCCATCTCAGGTGGGCGGCTCGATTTGCCGTAACCGCGCAAGTCCAAAAGCCAAACGTCGTATCCGCGCGCGGCCATATACTCCATCCACGAGACACCATCGAGCTTGAGGCCGAACGCGGTTTCTGAGGGATATGTCCCGCCATGAACATACAACACCGTCTGCTCGGGGCGGAATATTGTCATGTTTGCTGGTCGCTTGTTGCGGACGTAGATTTCGATCGCCGGATCGCCCGTTTTCACCATCATCTCGTCTGTGACAAGTGGGGGCGTTTGTGCGATTGCAGCACCAGCGAATGTCGCGAAAATGAGCGCTCTGAGTGCAGCAATTTGAAATCTCAATATCGCCTACTACATTTCGTTAATCAAAATCTTCCGGATGTTAATTGTAATCTCGAATCACCGCCATCAAGAAACGATCAACATTTCGGTGGACCAAGTCGGATCAACAACCGGACTACGTTAGCGGTGTTGACACTCTCTCCCCTCTTTTCCCTTCGTTGTTTCGTTGTGCAGCAATGTGAACAGGTTCACGTTGGGCGCTGACCAAGAGCGCCTAGAATTTGCGGTGCGCCAAAGACATTTTCAGCAGTTATTTAAGAGGAGAAACGGAATGGCCGAAAACAGAGTCAGCGCTCCAGTCATCAATCTTGCTCCAGATTCACTTGCGTTTCCGCTATTCCTTGGCGCGATGGTGGCATGTGGCCTCTATGCGGCTTTCATCGCTACTCCCGACATGCGCGCGGCGGCACAACAGCAACTTGTGGAAAGCATTAACGGATGAGAATCGTTCGTTTTGCGAAAGGTTTGGAATGCGTGTGGGGAGCAACGAATTTGTTGCGTGCAACGAGGGCCTAGCGATTGTTCGGCAAAAACAAGCTGCGCGCGACAGCGCGGCGGCGAACGGCTTTAGCGTTCGCCTGCTGTTTGGTTGTGCTGCGTGACCGGGGCTCCGCATTTGCATATTGAATGGGGCGTGAGGTGTCCCGGTCAAGATGATCTGCTGGGTCAGTAGATCAGCGTGAAGGACAACCACGCCGCGACCGACGCGCAGAGACAAATTCCAAGATAAGGCAATGCAAGGCGCATCGGGCTTTCCCCTCCGAGACGCAATCAAATATGGACCATCATTGTGTCATGCTTGGACGACGACTGCTAGGATCTTGAGTCGCCATCGGCGGTCCGCTAGATACCGAGCAATGGTGCCTCGGTTTACTGTTGCGCTGGCTCGCTGGAGCTGCCGGAGCGGCCCCCGCCGTTACCTCCAAAGCCCCCTGAAGCCGGGGCCGTTCTCGTACTTGGCGAGATCGGCCTCACCGCGGCTTCCTACTCTTTGAACGGCGGTCGCTGCCCAAACTGCGTTCGCTGTCCCGCGGAGGCAGTAGGCTGGGGCTGCGTCGGTGTTTCCGCTCGTTTGCGTTTCGCACGCGACTTTATAGCCAATGCAGCGACGTACGCGGCCGCAAACAAGACTAGCCCAACCACGAGCTCAAGGATCAGAAGCTCCATGCCCACTGGTATGCAATGAAATCGTCAATGGTCTTTTAAGGTGAGCCGAAGGGCAGCTCGACGCCCCCGGGGCAGCCAGATCACGGTTCGGTGAACGAAGTCATTTACTGCCCTCCCGAAGCAGTCCGGAAATGGTCGGAGTTTAAATTCTGCTCGTTTCCGAGCAACGAGTGGATTTCAAATGTTCGCGCCTCAGTTGATTGCAGTGGTGCTTGGCGCCGGCATTCTCTTTTCGCTGTTTTCGGGCGATTTTGGCGCCGACGTGGTTCTCGCCCTCGTCGCTTGCCTCTCATAGCGAGAAGCCCCGCCGGCGCGAACCGGCGGGCCGTTCGTTCGGCTCTTGATGGAAGCGCTTGCTTAGGTTGGCTTGCACTACATACGGGCTCCAGAAACAGACCGGCTGCGATAATAGCATGCAGGATTGAGCTGTGGCGCGTGGCGATTATTCGATCTCCTTCGCCAACTCCATCTTAGAAGATCGATTCTTTCCGTCTCCTGCCGAAGAAATTAATCCTTGGTAACGCTTCGCGGCCGCCCATGGCAGCGCAGCGCTAACGTCTGCAGTGGGTCACAGGCTGCCCTTGGTGATGATCTCCATGTTTCTGCCGGTCAAATCTGCTCGCTTCAATTCCTTCCGGAACGGCGAGTCCTGGGCGTGGGCTGCAAACGAGCAGAGAGAAGCAACAGAATTCCAAGTATGAATCTCATCGTATCCTCCCACTTTGAAAAACTCTGCGGCCTAACAGACGATGCATTAAGCCCGAGAAGGGAGGTACAGCTCAAGGCTGATCGATTTTGCGATGCGCCAAGCTGTGCCCAGGAGCTTAGCCTTCGTGGATGGAACGTTGCCCTTGTGACAGCCGCTAGCCCGCGAAGAGCGGATTAACGTTCGTCATCCGGTGCTTTGGCGTGCAGGAGCCAAAGCGTCTGTGATCAAGTCCGGGGCAGCTACAAGCTTGCTGCATTGCAGGAGTGCCTTCAGAAGCTCGCAACCACTAATGCCCTCCAAGCGCAAAAAGCGGTCTTTCCGCCTTTCGATGCTAACCGCTCGCTGCAAAAAGATCCCAGCGGCCAGGAAGACCCTTCAGTTCGAAGGAGCCACGCTCGGCAAACTTCAGACCAGCACCCGCGACGAGATCGGTGACGACACGAGACACCAGCACCTCGCCGGCCCCGGAATGCGACATCACACGCGCAGCGGCGTGTACCGCAATGCCGCCAATGTCATTGCCCCTGATCTCGATCTCGCCCGTATGCAGTCCGGCGCGAACGGGAAGACCGATCTGTTTCGTCTCCGAACCGATTGCGATCGCGCAACGCACGGCGCGGCCAGGCCCATCGAACGTCGCGACAATACCGTCGCCAGTGCGTTTTCACCAGGTTGCCGCGGTGCTTACCCACCATCTGTTGCACGAGCTGATCGTGGTCCCCAAGCAGCCGGAGCCAACGCTGGTCGCCCATCGCTGCGGCGCTGCGGGTGGAATCGACGATATCGGTGAACAGTACGGTAGCGAGCACACGTTCCAGCTCAACCATTCCGTGATCACGATGGCCTGTGATGAACTCCTCTATATCCCCGAGCATGGTCTCGATATCGCCCAGCCAGAACGCGTGGTCGTCACCCGTCGCGTATTCGATATACTTGCCCCCCGGAATTGCTCGGGCGAGCTTACGTCCGAACGTCGACCGGCACCTGAAGATCAGCTTTGCGATGGAGCACCAACGTGGGTACCTGCAGTGTCGGCAGAATTGCGGTGACATCAATCTGGCGATTAAGCTGCAGGATCGTCCGCAATGCGCCAGGGCTGCTCGCCAGCCGCTCGAACCGTCCGAATTGCGCGACGGCCGAGGGTTTGCCCGCTTCGCTGGGAGCAATCGTCTTGATCAATTGGCCGGCACCCCAGTGCTTCACGAGCTGCTCGATGCGTACTTCCCATGCTTCATCTGAGAACCGATCTGCGGAGCGGCTAAAGCAGCCAATCAGAATGAGATGGGATACTCGCTCGGGATATGTTGCGGCAAACATGATGCTCATGCAACCGCCTTCGGAGAACCCGACCAGGGCAGCACGCCTGGAGCCGATTGCGTCCATGATCGCGCGGAGATCATCCATGCGCACCTCCAGCGACGGTGCACCCACCATCCGATCCGACAGCCCTTGCCCTCTTTTGTCGAACGTCACGACGCGCGCAAAGCTCGCCAAACGACGGACAAAGGAGGTGAAACCGTTTAGTTCATGCACGAATTCGATATGGGAGACAAAGCCCGGCACCAGAATCAAGTCGATTGGTCCCTCGCCCATGACCTGATAGGCGATACTGACATCGCCGCTTTGGGCGTAGCGCGTCTCGGGCAGTTGGAAATCGGTCATCGTGCGAACCCCGGGCCAACCCCATTGTTGCCGCTCGAATCCAATCCGATCAACCCCGCACACGCTTCGCCGACGTCATTTTTGGAACGGCACATTCTGGCTTTTGCGCCAGCTCGACGCTGCGAAAATGCAGGATCTTCGCACCCTAGGAGCACATCTCCGACAGGAATGCGAAGTCCACTCGTCGCAGGGACTTTGCGTCCGGTACGATGCGAGGATCGGCCGAACAGATTCCGTCCACCTCCTTGATGATTTCACGGCGCTCGGCTTTCAGCGCGGCCGCCATCGCAACAGCCGTGGTGTCGCTGCCGCCGCGCCCGAGCGTGGTGATTTCCTGGTCGCCGCGTTCACGCCCTGAATCTTGCCAGCACCACGACGCGTCCGCGACCGAGTTCCTCGCATAACCCAATGGGCCGCACATCCAGAATGCGCGCCGAGCAATGTGAGTCGTCGGTCATTACGCCGGCCTGGCTGCCGGTGAAGCTGATGGCGGGCACGTGATCGGAAAGCGCTCCTCGGGGACATGCTGATGCGCTCACCGGTCGTTAGCAGCATGTCTAGCTCACGGCGATTGGGGGCTGACCTGATGAGCCATCTGGATCAACTGGTTGTGCCCATAGCAGAGACGATCGCCACGGCCCGATGACCACGGCCATCGAGCTCGGCAAGACTGCGGGCAACCGCACGAATTTTCGCCGGCGTTTCAAGACATACACCACCATATTTCTGCACGAGGATGGATGGTTGTGCATCTAACCTCGCTGAGAAGCCTCGCCGACCTCGCTGATCGAACCGACGCCGCAGATCCATGTGCCAATGACTTCGAAGTTCCGAGTAAAGGCCACTAGATCAGCGCGGTAGCCGAGCGCGATCCGTCCAAGTTCGGACTCGAGGCCAAGAAACGCCGCCGGCGTACGGGAGGCCATGATGAGGGCATCCACAAGGGATATTCCGAGCAGCGCAACGGCATTGCGCACCGCCTCGATCATGGTGAGGTGAGCGCCCGCGAGTGTACCATTGGGGCCCGTCAGGCGGTTGTCGTGCAAGGTGATTTGCCTCCCTTGCAGCATGAATTGCCGATCTTTCGTGCCCGCCAGCGGCATGGCGTCCGTGACCAGCATCAATCGATCGCGCCCCTTGCAGCGGAACGCAATACGCAAACCGGCGGGGTCGACGTGGATGCCGTCGCAGATGATCCCTGCAAACAGCCTGTCATCTCCAAGCGCGGCGCCGACCAGGCCCGGCTCCCGTGCCGATAGCTGTGACATGGCATTGAACAGATGGGTCACGGCCGATACGCCACGATCGACCGCCTGCCCGATCTGGGCTGCGGTAGCGTCGCTGTGGCCGGCAGCGATCCGTAATCCGGCGCCGATCAATTCATCAATCATGGAGGCGGGCACGCATTCCGGGGCCAGCGTCACCAAGGAGCGGCCTCGGTTCGCAAAGCTTTTGATGGCGGTGAGGTCGCGGCCGTTGGGCACGCGTATCTCGGCTTCTGGATGAATGCCCTTGCGGGACTTGTTGATGGCCGGTCCTTCCAGATGAAAGCCGAGCACGCCGGGAATTTTGAGGCACACCTCGGCTGCTGCAGCCAATCGCTCAATGACCTGGCTACGATCGGTGATGAGGGTCGGCAAGCATCCCGTGGTCCCCGCCTTACGGTGCGCTGCGACGATGCGGCAGACGCCGGCCTCGGTTGGCTGGTCGTTGAGAAGAACGCCCCCGCCTCCGTTCACCTGAACGTCGACAAATCCGGGTGCAAGGATCGCATTTGGGGGAAGCTGGACCGAAGCACCACGTCCCGAGTCGCCGAAGGCGATGCTCTTAATGTGGCCTTTCCAAATTCTGATGGTTCCCCGCCCGCGCATGGCGACACCGTCAAAGATTTGCGGCGCTGCAATCGTAAGAGCGGTGGAAGAGGAGCAGTCGTCCATCGGTATTCATCCGAGAGTGGCAGTCACAGACCTGTGAGACGAGTGCCATAACTCGCACGTGCCCAATTACGCATGGGACCCCGGCCCAAGCCCTCGCGTTAACATGGGATGGGAACAAAAGGTACCACGTATCTCGGCATTGATGGCGGCGGAACTCGCTGCCGTGCACGCATCGAGGATGAAAACGGCAGGCTGCTTGGCGAAGCAAGCTCGGGACCTGCGACGACGCGGATTGGCGTCGACAAGGCTTGGCGCTCCATCATGGAGGCAACCGAAGCGGCCGCCAGACAGGCTGGACTCGCGCACGAGGATTTTGCGCAGATGCGCGCCGGAATTGGGCTCGCGGGGCTTGGCCGCCGAGGCGCGGAAGCGGCGCTCAAGGAGATCGCACATCCTTTTGCGTCCGTTATCTTCATCAGCGACGGCATGACTGCCTGTCTGGGTGCCCACAGCGGCGCGGACGGAGCGATCGTCGTGGCCGGCACGGGCTCGGTTGGCGTCGGCCTGATCGGCGGCTGCGAGATCCGCATTGCCGGTTACGGATTTCCAGTCTCGGACGAAGGCAGCGGCGCCGACATCGGCCTACAGGTCGTGCGGTCGGCGCTACGGGCCGCGGATCGCCGGGGCGAGTTGACTCCATTGCTTGCAGAGGTGCTGGGCGCATTTGATCATGATCCTTATCAAGCGGTCGCCTGGTCTGAAGAAGCCCGGGCCACCGACTATGCCGCGTTCGCGCCGACAGTGATGCGGCACGCCAATCAGGGCGATCCGGTCGGCCGTCGCATTGTCGAACGGGCGGCCGATGCCATTGGCGATCTGCTCGATCTGTTCCTGGCGAGAGGAATTGACCGGCTCGCGCTGGTGGGTGGGCTCGCAGATGCCATTACGCCTTGGCTGACGCCCGATCTATGCGCCCGGCTGAAGCGCCCTGATGCCGACGCCGCCGCGGGCGCCCTTCTAGTGGCGCGGGGGCGGCTGGACGTACCCAAAGGAGAAACTGACCACAAACAGGTCTCAAAGTTCCGCGGCTAAGGACACAGGGATCAACTCTATGGCAACCGAAGAAGTCGACCCCCGCTTTGCTGATCTCGACGCATGGTCGTTGACGTCAGCGATGGAAGCCATGTGGGAGGGCCAACTTGCGGCAGTTGCGGCGATTGGCCATGCCCTTCCCGCGATCACCGCGGCGACCGAAGCGGCCAAGGCGGCGCTCGGCGATCATGGACGCATCGTGTATGTCGGGGCCGGCACCTCCGGCCGCGTGGCGGTGCAGGACGGCGCCGAGTTGACGCCGACCTTCGCCTGGCCCAATGAGCGCGTCTGCTTTATCGTCGCTGGCGGAGACAGCGCATTCGTCACGAGCATCGAGGGCGCGGAGGACGACGTCGATGATGCAGTCGCGCAGATCAACGCCGCGCGGCTCACATCGCACGACGTGGTGATCGCGGTTGCCGCCAGCGGAACGACCCCCTTCACGGTGGCGGCGCTGCAGCAGGCTGGCTCTTTCGGTGCGGTGACGATCGGGGTCGCGAACAATCGCGGCACCGCACTGCTGGCATCTGCAAAATTTCCGATCCTCATCGAGACCGGCCGCGAGCTGATCGCCGGCTCGACGCGGATGAAGGCGGGCACCGCGCAGAAGGTCGTGCTCAACCTGATCTCCTCAGGGATCATGTTGCGCCTTGGCCGGGTGTATCGCAGCATGATGGTGAACATGCCGCCAAGCAATGCGAAGCTGAAGCGGCGGGCGGAGGCCATGGTGGTGCAAATCGCGCACTGCGATCCATCACAGGCGGCACGCTCGCTCGAGCAGGCCGAGGGAGACATCAAGACGGCAGCCCTTCTGGCGTTGGGTGTCAACAGGGCCGATGCACAGACGGTTCTGAATAATTGTAACGGCAACCTTCGGCGCGTGTTTGACGAGCTCGCCGAGAATCGCGACTCGAATCGCGACCGCCATTCCAAGGAGGTGACTGCACGCAACCCAGACGGAGCGGTTGAGCCGTGACATCATCGGCTATGGCGAGCGAAGTCGGGGAAAGCCCGGATGTTGTTGCCAACATCCTTCGCAGCCGCCCCGCCACACGCGACATCGCACAGCGAGTTGGGATCGGCTCGGCGCCCCTGTGCGTCATATGCGGGCGGGGAAGCTCCGGGCATGCCGGAGTCTACTTGAGGTACCTTGTCGAGACGCGGCTTCGCCTTCCCGTGTCAGCCAGCGCTCCCTCGGTGATCACGGCATTTCGCACGCCCCTGATGCTGCGCCATGCGCTGTTCATCGTGATCTCGCAATCCGGGCGCAGCCCGGATCTTGTCGCAGCGACCAGGTCCGCCCGGGCCGCGGGCGCGCGCACCGTCGCCATTGTCAATGTGACGTCCTCGCCGGTGGCTGACGAAGCCGAGTTCGTCGTTCCGATCGACGCCGGCCAAGAGCACTCTGTGGCGGCGACCAAGTCTGTGATCGGCTCGATGGCCGTTGGTGCCGCACTCGTGGCCGAGCTGGCGGAAGATCATGCGCTGCGGTCCGCGCTCGACAGGTTGCCCGAGCGCCTACATCGCGCGCTCGCGCTCGACTGGTCCGAGATTGCCGACGACTTCGCCAAGGCATCAGCGGTGTTCGTGGCAGCTCGGGGCCTGGGCCTGGGCTCGGCGCGAGAGATCGCGCTCAAGCTTTCGGAAATCCTGCGCCTGCCTTCCATTGGACTGAGCGCCGCTGAGTTGCAGCATGGGCCACGCGCCGCGCTATCATCGCGCACGCCGGTTCTCATGATGCGCCTCATGGATGAAACGGCGGCCACCGTGGACGCGCTGGCAGAGGAATTGCGCGAGCAAAAGATCTCGCTGCATCTCTGCGGTGGGCCGCGTGGCTCGCTGCCCTGGTTGACCGAGGATGACGCCGCCACCGATCCGATCACCATGCTTGTTCCGGCCTATCGGATGATCGAGCAGGCGGCGCACGCCTGCGGATTCGACCCGGATCGCCCCCCTCGCCTGAGCAAGATTACCGAGACGTTTTGACGGCAGAAACTCTCGCTTGCGGAAATTGCCAAGATGTCCGGCTTCGGCAACCAGAGCGACTGCCCACGCAGGCTGCGGACCAACGTGGAAGACGACCCACATGTAATAAGCACGCATCCCACAGGGCGGCGGAGTATCCAATCACCTCCGAACTCTCCGCTCACCACCATCCGCCCGAAAATGGGACTGTCGCGCTGCCAACCACACCTTTGCTCCAACCGACGCCTGCGCGAACAAGCAAACGCTTGTCTGCCGCAATGTACTCCAAGATTTTGCAAAATTCGGCATTCAAGCCTTCGGCCGTCATGCGCGCGGCGTGACTGAGAAGGTCGGCGAAGCTCGTGCGTTGCAGAGCCAAGACCACCCGAGTTCGGCGAGCAGCTCCTGCTGCCGAATACGTAATCGGAGCGCACTTCCGGTCAAATCCTCAGGTTCGTTGCCTGGCTTTCCCTCAACTACGGGTTCGGCTGGGTCAGGTGTCGGGCTCATTCTCCCCGATAGCACAACAGGGATCAAAGCTCTCCGGAACTTTGCTCATCTTTGCTCGGACATCCCCAGACCGCCTCGATGTCGGTTTGGGGTCAAAATGCGAAGAACTCAACGTGAGCAAATCTGGTCCGCCATGCCTCACTCAGCGGACCTCACCCGGTGCGCTGCTACTTCGCCGATGGACCACAAGCGGGAATGCCACTGAGTAGCTCCTTGCTCAAGCCTCATCGCGCAATGAACGGGTGAAGTTCACTCCCCTCAGGGCAGCTAGCTACAGCAGCCCTTGCCGTTCTCTTGAACCGGCGGACAGGGAACGGTGCCGAAGGAACAGAACACGCAGCAGTCGCCGGGGAGCGGCCTCAGGCGCTCGCCGCAGCCTCTGCAGTCGTAGAAGAATTGGCAAGCGTCGGTCGGCATAATTTCGGCAGCAGCGTGACCGCACTTGGGACACGTGATTGTGGAGTTCAGGATCATTTACCTTCAAGCGCGTGGCAGGCACCGAGCAAGGAATTGCAGGCGAGCCTTCTTCTGATCGGCCGCCAGTTTTATCTTCTCTCTCAAAACGAGGATTTCGGAATTTTCTTTTTGGATCTCTGTGGGGATGCGAAGTGCTTCAAGCTGCTGGGCGGTCAGTTTTAATATCGCGGCATATGCGTACTCTGGATGTGGTGCATTGGATCGCTCTCTTCGTCGAGTCAGCGCTTGGAGAGGTTTTAGGAGGAAGCCCACCATTGGTCGGGGAATGGCTCCAGCAAAGTCCAATCGACTTGGTTGTCGTTGTCAGGGGGGCTGATAGCTCCTGCATTCCCGTTTAGTGGCGCGTGGCGACGGAGGCGAACAGACAAACCGCCCCGTTCACGACGTCGAACGCGGCGCGACGGTGGATGTGCCAAGCGTAATGGAGGCACACCGCGGGCGCTTCGCTCAGCTTCTTGCACCAGATCTCGAAGATCTTCCAATTCTGAGAGCTGAGAGGTGAGTTCGCTAAGTCGTTCGGCGTAAAGGATTGCGCGAGAGCCTCGCATAATGTCCTCCCCAACACAAAAAAAGCACTATCAGGATGGCGTCAGAGCAAATAGGCGCGAGTAGTAAAAGTAGAAGACTACCATCGGTATAGCGGATTTCAATACGTCAGGCTCACTGCCTCATGGTGTCGCTGTTTCAGTGCGGTCCATGACCGTTGGACAGCAAGGATCGAGCGATAAACTTGCATCATGCCCTCGTGAGGTCTGCAGTTATCCAGACAGCAAAAGGACCCGAGTTTCAGGGCGGTGAAGCTGGGGCTGTTAGCTGCTTGGCGAAGCAGCTGCCCCCTTGGGGAGGGGCGCGAGGAAATCTCGCTACTCCCTCAGGGGCAGCTCGATGCGCTGGAGTCCCGCTTTGGGTCAGAGGACTAAACCGCTCGCGCGGTAGAACGCCGCGGCTGGCGACACGGCGAAGCAATAGGCGACAGCTCATCGTGACGAGCGGGGCAATTGGTGCGTAGCTGGCGACGATCCGATGATCGAGAACGTGCTGATCTGGAAGTTCGTGGCGGAGCACCAACCATTGCACAAGAGCCAACTCGAATCCTCGATCGCGATTGTGTTTAACGTCGCGCTAGTTGGACCCCGTCCAGGCATCTCGACGTAAGCAGACTTACAAATGCGGTGATGCTCTTGACGAGCAGCTCGAGACAGTTTCGGCTCTGATAGCTCCGGGGGCTTTCCAGCCGCCAGAGATCAGTTTGCCTCATGGCCTTCAAATATCGAGGAACTCACGTTTAGATTGTGTGGTGTGGTATTTTTGCTATAGCCAAGCCATTGAAAGTACAGGTGCCGCCAAACATTAAATCCCCATAGGCAATCGTCCTGATCGTCTGAAGGTTGTTTGACGCGACTAGCTCGATCACGCGGCATCGTCCTACGTCCCCCCAGCGCGGTTTCCTCCTTTGGAGGCTTTCGGACGCCAGCCCCCCTGTGCGCGGCAACACCGTCATGGGGCCGGCATCCGAAACCCTTCACAGGAGCGGCCAATTTCCACTGCACTGGTCGGCTTCCGCTTTCACATCGAGAGCGGAAGAGATGCTGAGTCTCCTAGATTTTGTTCTCGGACTCCTCACGGCGGATATCCTCTGGAATTTCCCGCAGAAAGCTCTGCCCCTTCTGCAGCCGGCGTCCGAGCGCTTCGACGAATCCCTCGAAACGCTCCCGACCCTTCACTTGCGCCGCAGCCTGGGCTTCGTTGGGCAGGGGTGGCGTGATCGTCAGCCAGAAGCGGATGAACAGGGCGAGGGTCTCTGCCGTCAGACCGACGTCACGCTCCAGCCGCTGCATCTGACGCGATAGCCGGTCCAGGCGACGGGTAAACGCCGCCTCCCTTTTGTCCGCTCCGTCCGGTGACAGAAATGAAACAACAGCCGCTTCCACGATCGCAGACCGGGAAAGCTTCTTGCGATCGGCGAGGTCCGAGATCTGTCTCAGAAGCTCTGGCGGAAAATACACGTTCATCCGGTCGCGCATATTTGCCTCACAGGTCCATGCCGTCATTTGGGTCCATGACGACCTGACGGGTGATGCCGCGCATCTGCTGACGGATAAGTCGAGACTGGCGAACCGCGTCCTCGTCGTCGTCAAGCACGACGGCAAACTCTTCTGCCGGCCTCGGCTCGGTCGTCTCCTTGACAATCGCGACGTGATCGGGGAGTTCGGGCTCGCGACGGAGGCCGCTGTTCGCTGTGTCTTCCTGGACCTCCGCGGCGTTGTCACTTGGTCCCCCCGGCGGCTTTGGCATTCCGAGCGCTGACCATCCATCGGTTCGCGAAGACCGGCTCGCGGCCGCAGGATCAGGCGGCGGCAGAACCCGCTCGGTGAACCGCCGATCCTCGTAGTAGCGGACCTTCCTGGCCCGGATCGGCGCCGTCCCTGCCACCATGACGATCTCGTCCATCGGCGGAAGCTGCATGACCTCGCCGGGGGTCAGCAGCGGCCTTGGAGTCTCCTGACGGGAGACCATCAGGTGCCCGAGCCACGGGTTTAGCCTGTGTCCGGCATAATTCTTCATCGCCCGCATTTCGGTCGCGGTGCCGAGTGCGTCCGAGACGCGCTTGGCAGTCCGCTCGTCATTGGTCGCGAAGCTGACACGGACGTGGCAGTTGTCGAGGATCGCATTGTTAGGCCCATAGGCCTTCTCGATCTGATTGAGTGATTGCGCGATCAAGAAACTCTTGATGCCGTATCCCGCCATGAAGGCGAGCGCGGACTCGAAGAAATCAAGCCGCCCAAGTGCTGGGAACTCGTCGAGCATCATCAGGACGCGATGGCGGCGGTCGCGAGCGTGCAAGTCCTCGGTCAAGCGCCGGCCAATCTGGTTCAGCACCAGACGGATTAGCGGCTTGGTCCGCGAGATATCGGAAGGCGGCACCACGAGATAAAGCGTCGTCGGGCTGACGTCGGCGATCAGATCAGCAATCCGCCAGTCGCAACGTCGGGTCACCTGGGCCACGACAGGATCCCGGTAAAGGCCAAGGAACGACGTCGCCGTAGAAAGGACGCCGGAGCGTTCATTCTCGGATTTGTTGAGGAGTTCGCGCGCCGTCGAGGCCACCACGGGATGAGCCCCCAGTTCGCCAAGGTGCGGCGTGGTCATCATCGCCTTCAAGGTCGTCTCGATCGGCCGCTTCGGGTCGGACAGGAAGGCGGCCACGCCGGCCAAGGTCTTGTCCGCCTCGGCATAGAGGACGTGGAGAATGGCGCCGACGAGGAGCGAATGACTGGTCTTCTCCCAATGGTTCCGCTTGTCGAGCGAGCCTTCGGGGTCGACCAGGACATCGGCGACGTTCTGGACGTCGCGAACCTCCCATTCCCCGCGCCGGACCTCGAGCAGCGGATTGTAGGCCGAAGATTTTGGGTTAGTCGGGTCGAACAACAGGACCCGGCCATGCCGTGAGCGAAAGCCGGCGGTCAGTTGCCAGTTCTCGCCCTTGATGTCGTGAACGATGGCCGAGCCGGGCCAAGCCAACAGGGAGGGAACGACAAGACCGACGCCTTTGCCGGACCGAGTGGGCGCGAAGCACAACACGTGCTCCGGTCCGTCGTGGCGGAGGTAGTCGCGATCGAGCTTGCCGAGCACCACACCATCCGGACCGAGAAGCCCGGCCGCTCGAACCTCTTCCGCATCGGCCCAGCGCGCCGAACCATAGGTCTCGACATTCTTGGCTTCACGCGCGCGCCAGACCGACATGCCGATCGCCACCGCAATCGAAATGAATGTCCCCGACGCCGCGATGAAGGCGCCCTCAACAAAGACCTGAGGCGCATAGGCGTCGTAGACGAACCACCACCAGAAGAAGACCGGCGGGTAATAGATCTTGAAGCCTGACAGTTCGAACCAGGGTCGCCCGAGTTCGGGCTGCCAGGCGAGCCGCCAAGCCGTCCACTCAGTCGCGCCCCAATTGGCCAACAGGACGATCAGGCCGACAACGACCACCTGCCCCCAAAGTATCTTGGTTCCAGACATTCCGAACGCCCTTTCCGCAACCGAATTGGCGAGATTGCTAGAGGCCGAGGTCGCGCTTGCGACCAAAGCTCCATTCGATACCGCCGCCGTCCTTCACCACGCCGGTGACGTGTTGGCCGAGCCTCTTCTCGAGCTCGCGCGACCAAGGCACGAGTTGGAAACCCAGCCCGTTATCGATCATGGCGAAGCGCCCCGAGGAGAGCGTCAGACGCTGGCGATACGTACCTGCCACATGCTCCCCGGAGGCCGCTTTCACGTAAGGCAGGCCGGTGTCGGCCGAGACTTTTGCGGCCACCTCGTCCAGTTCACGTCGGCGCAACGTGTCCAGAAGGTCGCGCTGCAAGATGATGCGTTGGCCCTGCCGCCGAGCCAGACCCTCCTGAACCAGATGCTCGATACGGGCTTCCATGGCGTCGCGGATTTCGCGACCGAATCCGCCCATGGCGAGCGGCTTGGGATCGCGTTCGACGAGCCTGTGGTCGAGCCAGGTCGCTCCTTTAGCCGTGACCTGCCCACCGAGATCGAGATCGGAACGGGTTGCGAGCACCACGGTCGGCCGCGGATCGCCGACGCAGCCCAAGCGTCGGACTTCGACGATTCCGCCGATCGGCGGTGCGTGTTCGAAAGCCTCGATGCCTCGCACGCGGACGTGGTGCGCGCGCCCATCAGTTCCATCGATCAGCGCGTAAGCCTCACCCGTCAGCTCATCGTGCAATCCCCGATCGACTAGCCGTCCAATGATCTGGGACGAAGGCTGTCCACCTTCGATGACAAAGTCGGCAACGCCGCGCGCTTCTCCACGCTCCGTAAAGGCGCGGTGCATGGTCTTGATGATGTCGCCGCGCATGCCGAGGTCGCGCAAGCTGCGCTCAGCCTCGAGCCCGACCATCCACTCTCCGGGTGCGGCGGATGCAGCAAGGCCCATCTTCTCCAGATGTTGAAGCCGACCGACCATCAGGCGCCGGATCTCGGGATCGGACTTGCCGGGATTCTCGAGGCGAAGATCGATTGTGCCGGTCTCATCCGCCGCCAACCGGATCTCCCGATCGAGCCGCGTCCAACGTTCCGCCGTGACCTCCATTTCCAGCGAATTGCGGATCTCGTGCTCCGGTTTGGGGCCCAGTTCGATCGCGACCAGTTCCTCGGCGCGCGAGCGCAGGCCTTGGCTGATGTAGTCGCGTGAGATCACGAGATCGGCTCCATCCTGATCCACTCCCCGGATGAGAAGATGAACGTGAGGGTTGTCGGTATTCCAGTGATCAACGGCCACCCAATCAAGCCGCGTACCGAGATCGGTCTCCATCTGCCTGGCGAGATCGCGGGTGAAGGCCTTCAGGTCGGTCAGGTCGCCGGCGTCTTCCGGCGAGACGATGAACCTGAAATGATGGCGGTCGTCCTTGCACCGTTCTGCAAAGGCCGCGCTATCGGCGCAGTCGCAGCCCTCATCAAACATCTCGGCCCGCTCGTCGCTTCGCGTCACGCCGT
Organism: Bradyrhizobium sp. BWC-3-1; assembly: GCF_032917965.1. NCBI lineage: Bacteria > Pseudomonadati > Pseudomonadota > Alphaproteobacteria > Hyphomicrobiales > Nitrobacteraceae > Bradyrhizobium > Bradyrhizobium sp. BWC-3-1. The sequence goes on along the minus strand of NZ_CP136625.1, from coordinate 2,926,975 downwards.
CGCGCTTCAGATACGAGAGGTGGGCGGTTAGTGGTGCAGAACGGAAGGCTCGCCCCTTGTGCCGAACCACCCGCGCCTTCATCACGACGCGCCGCGCCGGGCTGAACAATCTGGCGCGGCTGAAACCGAGTCTACCGCGGCCAAAGGTCGAGCGCCCGTAGACCGCAGAGCGCCTGCCAACCGCAGACTGGCTCGATGTGTGCCCGGCTTTGTTCGCCGCGCGCAGCACCTTGTTGATGAAGCTCTTCGGCTTTGGCGCGCGGGTGCTGCGGATGCGCCCAGGCCGGATACGCAGTTCGCTGTCACCTGCTGTCATCCTTAGCGCTCCCCACGATCAAAAGCGCACACAGTGCCGAAAAGGCCTTTGATTGCATTCGTCAAAATGCAAGGTGCGGCACGCGCCCCGACCGACCGGCACGCCAGAACCCAAGCCATGCCAATGGCTTGCGGTTCGACCGGCGAGCCCCTTTTATCTCGCCGTCCTGCTGTCGTGGTCTCCCGGTCGCCGGTTCCCGAAAGAGTCGCCGCGACCTGGCAGGCAGCTCGTGCAGCCCCCACTGCTTCCGAGCGCTTGCGATAGCGATCATTACCCGAAGTGCCGAGACACCCGAAGGGTGGCTCGATGAGGAGCGAAGCGACGCGCAGAGCGCGGGCCGAAGGCATCGCCCGTACGCCATCAGCACGTACCACTTGCCCGGTGAGGCACGCCAAGGCTTGCGAACCCGAAAACTTGGTCATTGCGATACTCCCGCATCCGATCGACGGACGAACACGCCAATATGCCGCGGGACCATGGGCGAAACATCGGGCGCCGGGATTGCGGTCCTGACACCGCTCGACGGCACAAGCGCCCGCAACCGATCCCGCGTTTTCATGAGATCGGATCGCGTGACGAACAGCGTCGCAGCTGCTGATGACTGTCCGCTGGACGTCCACCTTGGCGGTAGTTCGATGGCAAGCAGATTGGCAAGCTTTGCGAGGTATGCGTGCGTCTCGTCTGGCAAAGAGCCGCCTGCGAGATGCTCTTCATAGCGAGCTGGTCCCGCATTGTACGCGGCAAACACGCCAGGCGAGCCATAGCGATCAAGCAGTTCGCGCAAGTAAGCCGTGCCGGCCAGAATGTTGTCGTGCGGGTCGTAGGGGTCGTTCCCGAGATTGTAGCGCTCGCGAAGTTCCGCCCAGGTCGCCGGCATGATTTGCATCAGGCCCATTGCGCCTTTTGGCGATCTGGCGTGCACGTCACCGGCACTCTCGATGCCTTGGACTGACCGGATCCAGTTCGGCGCAATCGCAAAGCGTTGTGAGGCTTCATTGATGAAGCCGGCAAAGGAGTGAGCGGCCTGACTGATCGCCGGCTGGGCGGCTGATCCGCTCTGGGCCAAAGCAGCACCGCCACACGCGGTCAGAAGAAGCATCAGGGGCACGACAGTAGGAACGCGCTTGCCCAACCGACCCAAGCACGCGGTTAGGCTCGCGCCAGCCTTGCGGACATCGACCGCGACGGAGGAATGATCCCGCAATCGATCGAACAAGGGAATGGCAAGGAGAACACGTCGAAGACGCACGATCACCCCTTCCACGTCCACACCGGGAGCGCACGGCCGATCACCGCAGACCCCGGAAGAAATCCAAAATACCGGCCGTCAAGAGACTCGTCGGACTGCCAATTCATGAGAAAGAGCTCGCCGTCGCCGACGACGTGACAGCCCTGCCATTTCGGCAGCGGCCTGCCCCGTCTGTCGTGATCTTTCGCCTCGCCGACCGCCACGTCGTCGACCGAAATCGTGAGGCCGGTTCTGCAAACACTCTGCCCCGGAAGGGCAAGCACGCGCTTCAGCATGGGGACGCCAATGGGCAAATAGCCGTTAAGGTCGAGGAAGGTCGCGAGCGGCTCCAGCGGCTGCACGGCGACCAGTTCAGTGACTTGGAATCGGTCCGCCTTTCGGAGGCGGTAGAGACCGACCGGCACGCTCGTGGATGCGTTCCAGATGTAAAGCGGAAGCGGCTCCAGGACGACCGTCGCGGTCAGCGCAGCAGCGACCCCAGCCGTTACGGCCAGCATCATGAGGCGGCCCGTCATCGCATCACCTTTTGGCGATGAAGCCAGGCCTGATGGCGCGCTTTCGTATACGAGCGCGGGTTTTCGTTGACGGACAGGCGGTTATGAACGTGATGCCAATGATCGGGAGCTACGTCGGCGGGATCGATGCCGAGTGCTTCTACGGCGTCAATCATTTGCAACACGCGCTCGACCTTCGGCCAGCTTGACAGGCGCAGCAGAATCTCGCCGCCGGGTGTCACATATGGTACCGTCGAGCAGCGCTGTCCCGCTGCAACCGCGCGCAAGATGTCGATGCGCGAAGTGATCGTGCCGAAGTCGTTGGAGGTCCAACGGACGAAGGCAAAGATGCTGCCGGGCGCAAATGACAGGACTCGGCGGTGACGATCAAGCTTCCGCTCCTTGACGATACGACCGAACCGAATGCGGTTTTCGATGCGCTTCTCAAGCCACAGCACTTCTACTTCGGTAAGGTCGCTCATGCCGCCACTCCCTGACGCTGGAGCTGGCGGCCGTGAGCTTGGTGCTCGGTCGAGAGTGTGTATGGCCTGCAAAGGCAAGCTGGCTTGTCGGACTGCCGTTGCCGAGCGTTGCCAACGCGACTTTCGGCCTGTTCCGTTAGAAGAAATCCGAAGGATTTCCGGTTAGTAAAGTTAGAGCGGCTGCAAAGCGCAGGGAAACAAGTACTTATGCTTGATTCCGGTCCTCGATAGCACGAGGATCGGGTCCCCGATAGCGCGAGGGTTGCGGTCCTCGATAGCACGAGCTGATCCACAGGTTGTCCTCCGAATTTGGAATGAGTCCGCGCCGGCGCAGGCGTGCCGTTAAGGGAGCAACGAGCGTGGGCACGAAGTTCAGCCGCTCGGCACCGTTCGGGTCGCGCGTGAGCACGAGCTGATAGCCGGGCAATGTCTGACGCTCGACGATCTGGCGTATGTCGTAAGCAAAGTGCTTGAGCGGCGAGAGGGTGCCGGACTTGCCGTGGAGATGCACAAGGGTCAAAGCTCCAGCCGCCGTCCTGCCGGGCACCGTGCTTGCGCACGAGGCGGTAGAGCCAGCGCTCAAGCCCGGCCGTCAGATGGAAATAGGCGCGGTCGATCGTCAGCACGAGTGCGTCATCAATAACGCCGGCGTAGAACCAATCCGGCAGGATCAGCTCGAGCCCAAATGGACGACCATTTGCATCGGCCGTCTCCTTCCACTCGTTGATCCAGGAGAAGCGGTGTCGCCGTCGTTCTGCCGGCTGACGGATCGAGGTCAGCACGGTCGTTGACTGAAGTCTGTCAAGACCAGCCTTCAAGCGGTCATAGTCACGTGCGCTGGTGCCGCGGCCAACAAACGTCAGAATTTCGTAAGGCATTGCAGCCATCAGGCGCGACGTCTTCAGGCCGGCGTCACGGGCTTCGACGATCTGGGAAGCAGCCCGGATGAGAACGTCTGCATCCCAAATCGTTGCCATGCCGTGCTCCGCCACGGCTTCGACACGAATTGCGATCGCACCGGCACGGAAATCGATCGGTACAATCCGCTTCGTTTTTGCAAGCGAGAAGAACGGGTAAGCCATGAGATCCTGCGCATCGCGGGGCGCGAGATCGCCGGGCAGCGCCCGAAAGAGTTCCAGCTGGTCGCGCTCGGAATGTTGTTTGCGCCGCATGGTCACTGCTCTCGCCCGCGATCAGCGACGTTCCTGGCCCGCATATGGGCGCAGCACCGGATGCTTCCTGGCCGGCAGCACGGTCCCCTTCCCGGGGTCAGACGTCGATGTCTTCGCGCCCAGGTCAGCCCAGGCTTTCAGATCGTCCAGAGCGTAGACGACGCGCCCGCCGATCTTCCGATACGTCGGCCCGGTGCCGTACGTGCGGTGCTTCTCGAGCGTGCGACCGGAGAGGCCAAGGTAGCGCGCAGCCTCCGGTGTTCGCAGGAATCGCGGAGGTAGACCGGTCATCGGATCGGGCATTTGAGAACTCCAAGAGGACAGCGCACCGCGGATGGCGGCGCCGGCGTGCGTGCGGTCATCATGGAGAAGTGCGATGTCGAAGGGGGATGCCGAAAATTGAGGGGGCGATTTTCGGCCACCCAGGAAGGGCGCTACTCGACCCTGCGCCTGGGCCGAAGCAGCTTGCGATAGCCTCCGCGCACAAATGCGAGGCCGCTTTGTACAAGGCGACGGGTTCGGCTGCGCAGATCGTGTGTTTTCCAGCCACGATCCGATATGCGCGGCTTGCCAAACAGAGCTTCTGCGATGTTGCGATAAGTCGCGCCGGCGAGATACGCGGCGACGGCGCGAAGGGCTGCGCACAGTCGTTCGCGCCGCTGTTTGGGCACGCGATGAAGCGGAGGTCCTGGCGTGTGTCCGTTCATCGCGCGCCACAGCCGCGAGGCGGCATGCGCGCGCGCCTCCAAATCGCCGTCAAATGGCAACTCGGCCGCATAGCGAGCGCCTGCGGTCAGCGGCTGTTTCGACCAGATGCGATGCTCCACCGAACCGATTTGCAGCACGGCATGCCAGCCGTCAGCGGCACGGCGCACCTGACCAGATGCAAGATCCAGCGGCGGCTGAGGCGTTGGGCTTTGACCAGGCGTTGAAGCGGTTACAGTGACCGGGACGACGGTCGGGAGAACCTCGGGCGCCCAAAAGATTGCCTGCTCGTGGAACGACCTCTGCGGGTCATGGGCGAAAGCAGAGGCCCCACCTCCTCCTGAATTCCTCAGTCACCGTGCCATCTGAGTTGTTAGCGATGATCGCATCGTAGTCACGTTGGTAGTCCACGTTCATACGAAGACCTACCCAGGCGATTTCAGTGATCTCGGCATTCTCTAGGCTCTTAAACGAATCCGGCGACCGCCAGTCGAATTCAGGCATTGCTTCCGCCCCATTGCACTTAACGAACAAGATTGCGGCGCAATAATTATGAACGAGGCGGTTGTAGGAAGCCCCTAGTTTGGCACCACGTGGTGCATGAGAATGACCACCGGTTAGCGGGAGAAAATCGTTCTTGCTGCAAGCCTGTAGTCGGCGATTCTCTTCTATTTTGAGCCAATTCCGCGCAAGAGGCGTCCCTGCTCGGTCACCCATTTGGCGCGGGCAAGATGACTCTGATATGCGCTCCGCGCACGGTCCGGCTCGCGCTCCGGATCGAGATGTAAGACGATTCGAGCTACTTCACGCCAGTCCGCCCCCTCACCCTCCGCCTGCAGAATGCGAATGTACGTGACGACATGCTGCTCGTCATACGGCGTTAGCTTCGGATCCGAGGGGGCAACGTCCGCAATGTCGGGATCGAGCGGCGGCTTTTTCATGGCTTCCAATCCACTTACAACGATTCTAGACGCCGGCCCCCAGAGTGGTGAACGCGTCCAAATTTAGCCGTATTCCGCCGATGGGGCCAGCACGTGATAGTTGAATACATATTATAGGAGATAAACCTCATAGTATGTAAAGCCGCAACTTGCGCCGATGGACATGCGCAAGTTGGTCGGTCGGAATTTCGCAAGACTGCGGAAGCAGAAGCGCTTCACGCAGGAGAAATTCGCCGAAGCGTCCGGTTTCACCCAACAGTATATCAGTGACCTGGAACGTGGCCGCCGCAATCCAACCGTTGTAACTTTGTTTGAACTCGCCAGCACGTTGGGCATCAGCCACGTTGATCTCGTCACGCCAGACGAAGAGGCGCGAAACGAGCGATCAAAACCTGCCAGGCGAAAGTAATCGGGCCGCGAGAGTCGATTCGGCCAACGAGACTGCGCCTTCGCAAGCCCGCGCCCCCAGAGGTGACGCCCCGGCCGCCGAACGCAACTCGGCGGAGCGCGCTTCAACTTTCGAATGGCGCGGCGTGGATGATGTCACATACGTTCGGAATCACGAGACCATGCACGAGGCGGCGCCCGATGTCGGCCAAGCCTGTACCAATCGCGGTATACGGCTTCTTTCTGGCAACCTCGGCCAGAGCTTCAGTGAACGCCGCCTTCATTCCTATCCGCGGATAGAGAGACAAGGTGTCGTCGATCAGCGATGGCGGAATTTCCTCCATCCGAAGTCCCATGACGTCGACGTGTGCGCCGAAATGGACGAGAGCCACTTCTGGCTGCCTGCGGTCGGCGATCTCGGCGAGGGAGTGGAGTGCAATCGCATCCCACACGACGTCGGCTTTCGGTTTTGGGTAGTTGTTTTCAAGCAAGAAACGGCTGGCGGCATCGGCGCCGTCGACTTCAAATCGCTTGTCGGCGGCGTGCGATGCCGAAAGTCCGAGGTCGTGGAGCAGCGACGCTATGTACACGAGCTCGCGATCGTATTTCATCTCTCTCTTCATGCCGATAAACTCGGCAAACCACCACGTCCGGTGCACGTGGTTGTGCAGCACCTTGGAATGGGCCTGCTCGGCGAGCTTAGCGGCTTGCGCGCAAGATCGGAATCCGGAGCAATAACCCCTCCGATGCTGACAGGCGCACTCATGTATCATCCTCAGAATTAGGGCTCACGATTCGTCAGTCCGGGTCGTGGTAGCATGGGCGGCGCGCCCAAACGCACCGCCAGATTGTTGGACATGATTTTTAGGCCGATGTGAGCAGGAGCTGCGCCACTTCGGCCGGCATGTCGATCATCAGCCAGTGGCCGGCTTCGACCGACTTGACTTCGCTGTTGGGATAGTTCGCGGCGATCGCGGCCGCCGTGGCCGGTGTCAAGTAAGGATCCAGGGCGCCCCAGATAAGGTTGACCTTGGTGGTGAACTGACGGACGTCCGAGAGTCGTGACGTATTATAGGCGACGCTTTCGCGCACCTGAGAGGTCATTTGCGCAAAGGCCGGGCCGGCTCCTGCTGCGAAGTTACCATTGACGATCGGTCGCACGATTCCGACAAAGCGCTCCCTCAAATTCGGTGGCATCTTGACCTGAAAATGGTTGTCCTGAAACGTGATGAGCCAGTCCATTTTGTCGGGGTTGGTCAAGAATGCCTGGGCAAGCTCCTTGAGCCCGGGGTCGCCAAAGACTTCAATGATTTCGGGTAGTCTCCATGTCGGCGATTCCGCATAGTAGCAGTTCAGCAGGCAAAGCCAGGCAACTCGATCAGGATTCTCGAGTGCGTAGTTGGCAGCGCACGGGCCGCCGGAGTCGTGACCAACCGGAATGAACCTGTCGAGCTTCAGCGCATCGACAACAGCGGCCACGTCTCCTACCTGCTGCTTGAATGTGTACTGATAGCCTTCTACGACCTTCTCCGACTGGCCGAAGCCCAGGAAGTCGAACACAACCACCCGCCTGCCGGCGCGCGTTAGATATGGCACCACGTAATCGTAGATATGAAGATTGTCAGGGAATCCATGCATCATGACAAAGGCCGGATCCTGACCGGGATACTCGCGAGCGTAGATCATGTGGCCGTCGTGAGATATGCGATGCTCGACATAGGGGATGGCCGAAGCGATCGGCGCTTCGATATTCGGCTTGTTTTGAGCGGCACGGGCCGGATTGGCGAGAGCGAGCGCCAAGCCTCCAGCGGTAGCAAGCAACAGATCACGCCGCGAAGCAGGATTTCCCTCGGTGAAGAAGTCCATCTCAAAATCCTTTTCCATGGCTGTTGGCTGCAAGAGCTGCGGCGCGTTGCGGGCACTCTCGGTATCTGGAGTTTTGATCATTCACGTCTGCTTCTCTTTGCCAATACGAGCGGACACTACGTTGCCCCTTGGATCTCTACGTCCGTCGAGTGTGCCAGTGCTTTCTGGTTTTCCAGGATTGCAAGCCGTTCCGTCAGGGCCGCATGGACGAGCGCATAGGCATCACTGCCAAGTGTCAGCCGTTTCGGCGCGGGAGTCTGATCGGCCGAAGCGATGATCGCCGAGGCGAGCTTGCGGGGATCACCGGGAAACATCGCAAGGCCAGCTGACGCTGCCATGCGACGGAAGTCGCCGGCAGGTGTTCGGTCATAGACGGGGAGAATCTGGCCCGCGTCTGCGCTGGATGAAGCAAAATTCGTGCGTGATGCGCCTGGTTCAACCAGCGTGACCTCGATGCCGAAGGGGGCGATCTCCGGGATGGTACCCTCAAAGAAACCTTCGATACCCCATTTGGTGGCGGCATAGACGCCCATCGTCGGATAGGCCGCTTGACCGACTGAAGACGAAATCTGAATGATCCGGCCACCGCCCTGCTGCCGAAGGTGGGGGATTGCCGCGCGGGCGAGCCGGATGGAACCGAGCAGGTTGGTGTCGATCTGACGCTCGATCTGGACGTCGCTGACCTCTTCCGCTGCGCCAAACAGCGCGTAGCCGGCGTTGCTTACAACGACATCGATCTGCTTCAGCTCGGCGAAGGCCCGGTTGACGACGTGGCGCACGCCCTCGCCGTGCGTAACGTCAAGAACGGCGACCCAAAGACGCTCGTCATACTTTTCCGCGAGGTCTTGGAGAGCGTCGGGCTTGCGTATCGTGGCGGCTACCCGGTCGCCGCGATGAAGCAGAAGCTCAGTCAGCTCCCGTCCGAAGCCGCTGCTCGCACCTGTGATGAACCATGTCTTCGGCATACGGGCGACCTTTCGCTTATCTAGGAAGCTTCCAGTTGGACAAACCAATGAATGCGATGTTCTTCCTCAGATCTGTCGAGTTGCTCGAACCCCAAGCGTGACCGTCATGCAAAGGCTCTCCGGTTTTTTTCGATGAAAGCTGCGATGGATAGTGGGGGCGTTCCGGTAACTGTCTCGACGACGTCGTTCGTGCCCGCGAAAATGCCTTCCCGATAGTTCTGCGCCACTTCGTTGAGGTGCTGGACCAGGAATGGGGGAAACTTGTACACCTGTTCCATCTTGCGCTTAAATTCTTCGATCGATGTCGGCGCGTAGGCGATTTTCGCGCCAAGCACGTCGCTCATGGCGGCGGCGATCTCGGTATGGTCCATCTCGACTGGACCATGCAGGGTGTAGATCTTGCGCTCGTGGCCTTTCGGATTCGCGAGGATGTGGGCGATGACCCGTCCCTGATCCTCCGTACTGATCGGAGCGTGGCGCCCATTCCCGAACGGAAATTCGATCCTTTTCTTGGCCCAGATCTCCTTCGCGAAATGCGAGGAGACGAGCCAGTCGGCAAAGAAGGTCGGGCGCAGATGGGTCGTCGCCACGCCTGACCAGTCGAAGACCCGCTCGGAAACCCAGTGATCCTGCGCGGCATGGCTCGCCGAGTCCCGGCGGGCCGAAATCTGCGACATGTTCACGATGGCCGTCACGCCCGCTTCTCTCGCGGCCTGCGCGAAATAGGCAGTGGCGCCGATAATTCCCGGCGCAATCGGATGAAGGAAATAGGCCGAGCTGACGCCCTGCATGGCAGCACGGATGCCATCAATGTTGGTGAAATCGCCGATGGCGACATCAACTCCGCGCCGCCTCAGCTCAGCAGCCCGGTCGTCCTCCGAGCGCACATAGGCCCGCACGCGCTTGTCCATCTTGAGCAGCTCATCGATCGCGGCTCCCCCGGTGCGCCCGGTTGCGCCGCTGACTAGAACGTTTGCCTGGCTCATTATCTGCTCCCCCTTGAGGGCATATGTGCGCTCGTCTGTCGTGGCGTCGTTGCTGTGCTGGCGAGCAGGATCACCTCGGCGACCTTTTGAGGACAGGAGAGCATCGCAACGTGGCTGGCGGGAACGCGAATAGTCTCGGCACTGATGTGACTGGACATTCGTTCCTGGAGCGCAGGCGAGATGGTGCGATCATTTTCCGCCAGTACGTACCAGCAGGACCTGCCTCTCCAGGCGGTGCTGCTGACCGGTGCGCTGAGCGCGTGGATGGATGTCGGTCCCTGAGTAGAGACCATGACTTCCTTCTGTCCGACGGGTAGGTCCTGGGCGAAGTCCTCGAGGATTCCCTTGCGGGTGAGTTTGAAGAAGCCAGATCCATCGCGCTTCAGCTCCGATCCCGCGGGTGATGGCGGAAGCAATTCGCCCAAGGAAAAGGCGGATTGATCCGCATCGGGCGCGAACGCAGCCACGTAGACGAGCCCCGCGACTTTCGGATCATCGCCAGCCTGGGTGATGACCACGCCGCCATACGAATGCCCCACCAGCAACAGCGGTCCTTCCTCAAGAGCCATGGCCCGCTGAACGGTCGCCACATCCTCAGCCAACGAAGACAAGGAGAGTTGGACCGCGGTTGTCGCAACTCCTGCGCCATTGAGTTGAGTGATTACGGGCGACCAGCAAGAGCCGTCGGCCCAAGCTCCATGGACTAGAATGACCGTTTTCCGGGTTGTATTCCCCATCGCCAGCTCCATGCTTGTCGGCGACAATCGGGCCTGGCGAACTATAGACGGGGCGGCACCGAGGAGTATGTTGCGTGTTGCGAAGAATTGTTGCGGTGTGGCGAGCGCCCGATGACGACACTGGCGGGTGAGCGGTCGGCTGATAAAGCCATCCCGGAGTACGTTGTGCTCCGTTTCGGAGGCTTGCGTCTGGATCGCCTCAAAAGACAGATATTTGAGGGGGAAGCGCCGATCCCGCTCGGCCCCCGTGCCTTCGAAATCCTGCTCGCTCTGATAGAAGCTCGCGGCGATCTTGTGAGCCGGGAGGACCTGGTTGCGCGCGTCTGGGGACGGGTTCACGTCGACGACGGCACACTTCGGGCACACGTCTCCAAGCTCCGCAGCGCGCTCGGACGAATGCAAGGCGGTGCGTCCCTTATCCGGACGGAATCTGGGCGGGGCTATCGGCTGGCGGCGCCTGTAACGCTTGAAGCCCACCCGAGTGCGACGGTGCAGGAGCCCCGCACGCTGGAAGGCGTTCCGCAACCCCTCTCGTCGCTGATCGGACGTGAGGCCGCCATCAACCATCTGGCCGCGTTGGTCCGACAAAACCGGCTGGTTACCGTGGCAGGTGCCGGAGGCATCGGAAAAACGCGGTTGGCCCAAGCCGTGTCAGCCCGACTGGAACCCGACTTTCCAGACGGCGTGGTCTTTGTCGATCTTGCGTCGGTGGCCGAGCCCGAGTGGGTCCCAACAGCGGTCGCGACCGCGTTGGGAAAGGTAGTGCTTTCAGGAAATCCGACGGAGATGCTGGTCGCGGGCCTGAAGGACAGGCGCGTCCTGATACTGCTGGACAATTGCGAGCATCTCGTCGATGCGGCCGCCCTTTTTTGCGAGGCGGTGGCGCGAGGTGCACCACGGGTCCGCATTATCGCGACCAGCCGCGAAATGCTCCGGGTAGAAGGAGAATGGATCTACCGCGTCGATCCGCTCGACGTTCCCTACGTCGATCTCGCTTCGGCGCAGCAGGCCTTGAGCTATTCGGCCGTCCAATTGTTTGCTGAACGCGCAGCGGCTGCTGGGGGCTTCGCCTTCGGCGATCGCGAGGCGCCCTATGTCTGCGCCCTCTGCCGCGCCTTGGACGGCCTGCCGCTCGCAATCGAGATGGCGGCGGTGCAGGCAGATTCGTTGGGCGTAAGGAGCTTAGCCGAACAGCTCGGCCGGCTGCAGCTCGAAGACCTGGGCTCGCGAAGGACAGCTATCGCTCGCCATCAGACGCTCACGGCGACGCTCCAGTGGAGCCATGATCTGCTCTCGCCTTCCGACCGCGCGCTGTTTCGGCGATTGTCGGTATTCGCCGGCGCGTTCACTGCCGAGGACGCTGTGGCGGTTGCAGCGGATGAAAGCCGCCCCGCTGCGGCGGCGATTCGGGAACTCGCTGCCCTGGCGGCGAAATCGCTTCTTTCGATCGAATCTGACGGAGACACGCGGCGCTTCCGGATGCTAGTCACGACCCGACATTTCGCGCTGAAGCGTCTTCGCCAGGAAGGTGAGGAAGCAACTATCCGTCAGCGGCACGCACTGCTTATGCTCGAGCGGCTACGCCGACGAGCGCCGGTGCAGATCGACGACGTACGCGCGGCTCTCGACTGGGCCTTCGCGCACGAACAGGCATATGCGATCGGACTCCCACTCACACTCGCGTCCGTTCCACTCTGGTGGTCGCGGCAGCTCGTCGAGGAGTGCCGCGCGCGCGTGAACCACGCCCTTGAGTCCACCGATCTTGCGGGCGATCCCCGAACCGAGATGCAGCTCCTTGTCGAACTGTTCGCATCGCTGCTCCAGATCGATTCCCATGGACTGCATATGATCGCGATCGCCGAGCGTGCGCGCGCCATCGCGGAGAATCTCGACGATCTGCCGCACCAATTGAGGGCCAGATGGAGCTTGATGGTCAACGCATGGAACGCCGGGCGATTCAAGGTCTCGGCAGCACATGCCGAGGCATTCAGACAGCTAGGGTTCCGCAACGGGGAAGCTGCCGCAATACTCATCGGAGACCGGCTGATCGCCAATATCCGCCATGTCATGGGTGACCAGATCGAAGCCGCACGACTTCTACAAAGCGTGCTGGAGCGCCTGGATCGGTCGGAAAATCCGATAGATGCGAGACTGGTCTACAATCAGAGGAGCCTTGCACTGAGCACGCTCGCGCAGGTTCAATTTCTGCGCGGCGAAATCGAAGAGGCGATCGGCACGGCGCATGACGCCGTTCGGGAAGCCGAATCTCGAGCGGACCCTGTGTCGGAATTCTACGCTCTCCAGCAGGCTGCATGTCCGACCGCGATCTTCGCCGGTCGCCTGGACCTGGCCGAGAAATATCTGACCCGGCTCGAGACCCACGGTCAGCGTCATCGGCCGTATGCCAACTGGGTGCCTTCCCTTCGCGGGATGATCCTGATCCGTCAGGGAGACGTGGAGACGGGCGCAAAGGAACTAGCTGCGGGAATCGCGCGGCTGGACGACCGGGGAATTTCAGCCAATCACAACCGCTTCAAAGCCGAACTCGCCACCGCTCTGATCGAAATGGGGAGAATCGAGCCGGCGAGGTGCCTACTCGAGGAACTCGAACGACAGTCCGAAGACAACGGCGAAGCGCTTTGCGACCCTGAAATCCTGCGCTTGCGAGCAGAAATCGTGCGCCTCTCCGGCGGAAATCAGGCGCAAGCCGAGGCCCTCCTCAAGCAGGCTTTGCGGGTGGCCCTCCGTCAAGGGGCAGCGATCTGGGAGCTAAGATCAGCAACGAGCTTGGCGGCGTTGTGGGCTGCATCAGGTCTGAAACTTCAGGCGCGGAATCTTCTCGACCCTATCTGTGCCAAGTTCAGGGAGAGCAACGAGACTCCTGAGGTTCGAGCAGCACGTCAACTGTTCTCAACACTTCCGTGAGCCCTGCGAATCATCCAGCCGAGAGTTCCGCGTCGGAGATGCTCGAGGCCAGGACGCCACCATGAACGTCGCAAGGAAGCGCCCGCTCTCGCGAGTACTGAGCTAGGAGCTTAGAAGGCCCCGCCCGAGGATCGGGCGGGGCCTTGGACAGAGTCTTACTCGCCGTTCTTGCGCGGCCGCGACCAGAGCAAGGTGTAGCCTTCGCCGCCCTCCTCATCGAACAGGTTCGCGTAGATCGGCGCGTTGAAGGAGGGGTCGTCGAGCTTGAGCGAGAGGTAGTCGCGTCCCTCTTCGGAGCGCTTCGACCAGGCTGCCCCGATCTCCGCCCGGCCCACATAGATGCGGTGGCTGGGAGCGTTGTCGTTGGAGCGGTTCGTCTCGGCGACGATGCGGACGCCCTTGGCTTGCAGGCTCAGAGTGATGATCTCGCCCTGGAAATCGTTGCCGACCTTCTTGAAAGAACCGATGTTAGCCATGTCACTTCTCCTGTTGTGTTTCGAGCCCGCGACCACCGAGGCCTCGATGGCGATCTAGAGGCCGAGGACGATCGGCGACGCACCCGCTCGGGCCGGAGCGCAGCGGAGGACGTCGTTGCGGCGAGTTTCTTGATGATGTGGACACCCCCACCACCAAGCCTCAGGCTGGGGATCTTGGTCCCTAGAAATTATCAGGAGGTGCGCATGTCTGGATTTACGATTGGCGTTGATATCGCAAAGCGGGTTTTTCAGGTTCACGCAATCGATCATGAGACTGGAGAAGTGACGAGCAAGAAGCTCGCTCGAGCTGAGTTCGTCGCTTATTTCAAGAAGCTTCCACCCAGCCACATCGGGATGGAATCGTGCGGCTCGGCCCATCACTGGGCCAGAGAGCTGGGCGCCCTGGGCCACGGCGTTCGGATGATGAACCCGATGTATGTAAAGCCGTATGTCAAACGCGGGAAGAACGACGCCGTCGACGCTGAGGCGATCTGCGAAGCGCTGACCAGGCCGACCATGCGATTTGTACCGGTGAAGACGATCGAGCAGCAATCGGTGCTCGTGGTCCACAGGACCCGGGCATTGCTGATCCGGCAACGAACTATGCTTGTTAACGCGCTGCGCGGTCACCTATCGGAATTTGGCATTATCGCACCGTTGGGAATCGAGCGTATTCCGGAGCTTATTGACCGCGTCCTGGGACGCGAAGGCGATGAGTTTGGAATTACGCCGCTCGTTCGGTCCATAGTCGTGATGTATGCGGAGCAGATCGAGAACATCAAAGAGCAGATCAGGAAACTGGAACGTGAACTCCGCACCTGGCACCGAACGAGTGAAGCCAGCCGAAGGGTGGCGTCGGTTCCGGCGTTGGGACAATCACTGCGACCGCGCTCGTTGCCGCAATGCCCGATCCATCGGCCTTCCAATCTGGTCGAGCGTTCGCCGCATGGTTGGGCCTGACGCCAAAATCATCGTCGTCGGGCGGGAAAGAACGAAATGGTCGGATCACTAAGGCAGGCGACCGACATCTCCGCGTATTGCTCGTACTCGGAGCCACATCAGTATTGCGGCGGGTTCGTGCCGGACAGCAAACCCCGCTTTACGGCTGGGTGAAGAAGCTTCTGGATAGAAAACCTCCCAGGCTCGCGACTGTTGCCTTGGCAAACAAGATGGCGCGAATTGCATGGGCCGTCATGGCGAGGAACGTGAACTATCAGCCGGAGTTGGCTGCAGCGGTTGGCTGACCTGAAAGGGCAGCCAGTTCGGGAGGGCGTGCATCGATAAGTGATGAAAACCGGTTGTGAACCGGGGATCAGGAAAACCCGATCGCGTGACAGCATCCTGTATGCGCTTTCTTGATAGGGACCATGATCCGCGGACTTCATCAGGGCCCCGCAGTGTTCATGCTGCGAATATCAAGGCCGGACACATGTAAGCACTCTACCGGCGTTCATTTTTATCGACTCAGGCCTTGACCGAAGGGGTGTCCACACATGCCTCGCGAGGAATGGGCGCAGCCCAGGGGAAGAAAGTCGCAGCAACGGCGTTGCGGCTCAGACGATCGAGGCGCAGCCGGTCTTCGGCCAGATCAAGCCATCAAAGAGGCCACGTGGTCTGCGTGCTGAAGCGCAATCTTGAGGAGAAGACTGGCCAATCTCGGTTCTGCTGAACAAGGGGTCGGTACGGTTCGGCGCAGAAAGAGAAACAATCTGCCGCAAAGGGCGATATCGTCCCGGATGGAATGATCGAGCGCGGCGCGCTGCTCCACCGCAGCTACGTGGGCCAGACAGAGATTGGCGCAGCCTGGTCCAAGCGCTCCGAAGAAGGCCGCGATTATCTCTCGCTCAAGCTCGATGATCCCTCGTTCAACGTGGCGGGCCGTGCGACCTTTTGCTCGACCGATGATGGCGACGAAGCCTCGTCACTCATGCGTGGCGGCTGTGAGAGTTGGTCGAGGCATATTCTCCACCACCCCGGCCGACGCCAAGGGCGGGTCCGCGCTAACACGGTCAAGCGTGTCCATGCCGTGCCGCCGATGCAAACCGCACCTACGCAAGCGAAGGCCTCGCGCCAAACGAGTGAAGGCACCCCGATCTGCGATAGGGCAAACACGACATGATAGCCGGCGATTGCCGCAGGGACCGCGAATACGGTTGCGATCGCGACGCGCAACGCCAAGGACCGACTAAGGGCGACGGCGACCTGAGCAGCGGCAAGCGTCAACGCGCCATCGGCCGTTCCGATAAGCAGTGCGCCGAAGACGCTCGTGCCATCACGAAATGCCAACATCCCAATACTGAGTGCGATGAAAAACGGTAGCGCATACACCGCGAGCGCAAAGATAGCCCAGCAGAACAAGCCAATGCCGAGTGTGTTGAGAACAAGCCCAAGCGCGAGCATGGTGGGGCTCCATGTGCATGGATTAATCAATCGCGCCTTCCGCCACCACCACGGCGCAGTTTTGGATGTAAAAACGAAACGAGGCGGAGTCGGGGCGTGCAACTCCACCTTGGCGTCTTCGAGGCGACGGCGCTCATGCGCCGCCGAACTTCCAGACGGGAATGCCGAGCCGCTTCGCCTTGTCGGCGAGATTATCCTGAATTCCCGTGCCCGGGAAATGCATGACGCCGATTGGCAGGAGTTCGAGCATGGCGTCGTTGCGCTTGAAGGGGGCAGCCTTGGCATGTTTCGTCCAGTCAGGCTTGAAGGCGATCTGAGGTACCTTGCGGGTGGTCGCCCATTTGGAGGCGATCAGTTCGGCACCCTTGGGCGAGCCGCCATGGAGCAGGACCATGTCGGGATGCTTGACATGAACCTTGTCGAGACGATCCCAGATCAGATGATGGTCATTGAAGTCGAGCCCACCGGTGAGTGCAATTTTCGGTCCTGGTGGCAACATGACCTCGGTCTCGGAACGACGCTTGGCGGCGATGAAGTCGCGGGAGTCGATCATTGCTGCGGTGAGGGTTCGGTGATTGACCAATGATCCCGACCGAGGACGCCAAGCTGAGCCGGTGTGGACCTCAAATCGCTCGATGGCCTGATCCCGGAACAGTTCCAGGCAGTTGCGGCGCTCGATCAGGGTGAGCCCTTCGGCCGTCAGGCGCTCGAGTTCGACCGATCGCACTTCCGAGCCATTCTGCTCGTGCTGGCTCTTATGCTGCGCCTGTTCGTTGTTATCGAGCTGCCGTTCGATGCGGTCGAGGGCACGATGGAACAGGTTGACAGTCGACCAGAGCAGATCGTCAAGGTCCGGCTCAAGTCGCGTGTCGTTCAGGGTCGCAACCAGGGCATCAAAGATGTCCGCTATGGCGCCGACGATCATCTTGCCCTCCGGGAGCGGTCTTGGATCGGGTTGGTCGTCGAAGGGTCGATAGCCGAACAGCTGTAATTCAGTGACGATGTGGTCGGTCGGGGAAGAGGCATGCGGCGGTTCGATGTCGTCATCGTCGGTCATGGAAGAGGTCCTTTGCCGGATCGGCCGCGACCATCGCGGTCTTCGTGGCGATCCTCTGACGGCGGGCCGACCGGGCCAGAACCCGACAGGGCCGAAGCGGCAGCGGAGGATGGCGGAGGCCGGCTATTTTGCTTCGCGATGCAAAGCGCGCGGCCAACTGCATGATGTGTCTTCACATCGCTGGCGCGCGGCGGAAAATAGCCGGACGCAGCCATTGCCGGCCCGGGCCGGCTGCCGTCCGATCGCCCCCTAAAAGGCCGAGGTCGCGTCCTCTTCCGGTATTGGCCTCGCCTATGACCGGCCCATCAACGTCGATCGAAGACCGGGAGCTATTCCGCGGCCACGATCGACGAATGCAGGAAGCGAACGACATCCTCTGGCGCAAGCTGAAACCGCAGCGCTGCTCGGAGGGCCTGGAGACCGAAGACTTGCAGATCTTCGTTGAAGTCGCCCATCCGGGGCGACAGCACGACCACTTCAATGCCGGCGTCTGCTGCGCGCTGGCTGAGAGTTGCCACCACCGCACCACCGGCGGCATCGGCATCGCGCGCAAT
This sequence comes from Bradyrhizobium sp. BWC-3-1, assembly GCF_032917965.1. NCBI lineage: Bacteria > Pseudomonadati > Pseudomonadota > Alphaproteobacteria > Hyphomicrobiales > Nitrobacteraceae > Bradyrhizobium > Bradyrhizobium sp. BWC-3-1. Next base: position 2,909,263 of record NZ_CP136625.1, on the reverse strand, counting down.
GTAGAGCCGGCGCAGGCTAGACGCCAGCGTCATGGCGGAAAGGTGATTAGCCGAAAGCGCGGCCGCCATCGGCATAGTCGGCAGCAGGTAGCGTAGCGAAAGCATGGTCTCGATACCTTCGCCGGCAGCGAGCACGTCATCCGCCAGGCCGAACCGAACGGCGTTACCGAGCAGATCGCCCATCGCGCGTCGTGGGGTATCGATCGGAGCCTTACCGAGCCGCACGCGATCAAAGCCGTCCGGATCGAGCCAGGTGCGGTGCACGCCGGTGATCCGACCATCGAGATCCGTGACGCCGGCAATCATTGCCGGCCAGGTTTCGGTCGGCAGATGGTCGTCCGGCCGATAGTAGCAGCGTGGATGGAAGCGCAGACTGCCGCCATGGTGGATGCGGGTTATGCCGCGGCCCTGCAAATAAGCCTCGGCAATGGTCCCCTCGATCGCGCGGGATATCGCAAAGAGCCGACGGGCGGCTTCCTGCGATCCGGGCGGTACGACTGAGGGAATAGGTCTTGGGGCCGGCTTCTGCTCAGAGCGAGGCAGGTTCAAAAAGCGCCTCGCCTCCTCGGCGACCTCACGAAAGTCTCGCAAAGCCAGCGTTTCGCGGATGATGTCGAGGAGATCACCATGCGCGCCGGTTGCGGCATCGGTCCACTTGCCCGCCGCTCCCTTCGGCGATTCCTGGAGCCGTACAAACAATGAGCGGCCCGGGTTGTTGTGGACGTCGCCGACCACCCAATACCGCCCCGCCCGCTTGCCATTGGAGAGATAGTGTCGGCATACCGCCTCCGCCTCTCGCGCGAGGCGGCGTGCCAGTTCGCAAGGTTGGCGGGACATCAGGCCGCCTCCTGCCAAAGGACACCTTCGGCTGGATGCCGGTCGCGTACCTTCGACAGCATCTCTATGCCACTTGCGACCGTTCGCACGAACATGCGGAGATTACAGAAGATGATCTCTCCAAAGTGCCCGTAACCTCGCAAGATCTTGCGCATCTTGGCATGGGATCCCGACACTTCGATGTGCTTTCCACGGGTCACTCCGACATCGGCCGACGTGATCTTTTGGACAGCTTTTGGCATGCTGATTCTCCACGACGGGCAGCCGGGAGCCTCTCTCTCGGCCTCCAACCCGTCACGGAAACGACCCTGCCCCTCTTACTCTTGTGCCCGCGGCCACCAAGCAGAGCCTTACGTCGCCTGCTGGTCCTCCCTCGGCATGTCGCCGACGGGTTCTGGGAGAAAGCCAAGCAGATAATCGGCAACCTTGCTGGCCTTGGAAGCAGCCCGGACAATGGCACGTTTGTCCTCGCGCAAGACTTCAAGCCATGAGCCGATATAGTCGGCATGCCGCACCGTCGGCACGATGCCGAGCGAGGCGCAACTGAACGCAGACGAGATTTCCGCAACCAGCTCCTCAAAGGCATACTTCTTGGTACCGTAGCTGCCTGACAGGTCACGGTTGAGACGCGATGGATGGCCACTGGCATGCGCCAGCTCGTGGAGGGCCGTTCGATGCCAATTGATTGGTTCAAAATAGGCCTGCGGAGGCGGCACCTGCACATAATCTTCCGTCGGCATATAGAAGGCACGGTTGCCGCCGATGCGGAAGTCGATGCCGGTCGCCTTGATCAGGTATTCGACCTGCGGCTCGATCAGGCCTGGCGGCGGAGGCGGCGCCGTTGTTGCGATCTCTGGAGGCAGGCCGCCGCATTGATCGCTGTTGAAGACTGTGAACTGCTTGAGGAACGGAATAGCCTGAGCTTCCTCTCCGGCCTCATGTGCGCGGCGCTCTTCGCAGGCAGGCACAAAGCGGTCGGCATAGACGACGGTCGTGCCGCGCTCGCCCTTGCGGACGTGGCCACCGAGCGACAGCGCCTGGCGGAAGGTAAGCCAGCTCTGCCCTGTAAATCCCTGTTCGGTCACAGCACCCCATAGAATTAAAATGTTTATGCCGCTGTATTGGCGGCCGGACGCCGCACTCTTCGGCAAGGCCAGAGGCCCCTTCGCCGCCGCGGTGCCCCAAGGCTGCACCCACGGGACTCGGCCAGCCTCCAACTCGGCGATAATCTTGTTGGTGATGTCGTCGTAAAGGTTGGCCCGGTCCTTACCGATGCGCGCGTGAGGATAATGTCTGGACATCGCGGGTCTCCGCGACGGGGACCGCGAGCCTCTCTCGCAGCCTGTAACCCGTCATGGCAAAACCCGGCCGATACTCTGACTCTCTCCTCCTACTTGAGAGAATGCGAAATCTGTGACGCAGCCCGTCTTGCATCGTATCTTCATGGGAATTGAGTTGAGGTACCGGGGCCGCAGGCCGCACGAGGCGTGCGCCAGGGGCGTATCGCCCTATGGAAAATGGCACCCGGAGAGCGTGAGCATAGCGACCCGAAGCGGCACGCGGGTCCGAGTGCAGCGACGAGACCGGTTTAATAGCGGCACCCGGGAACGGGGCAGTGATAGCGATCGCCGCAAGGCGAGCCCCTTTTCCGAGTGCCCCCGGCGAGGAGCTCCGCTATCCCTGCGCGAGGGATCGAAGCCGGATGGCCGAGACGCAGCGCGGCTCGGTTCACAAGAGCCCGTTGCGGCGCAGCCGCGCGCGCGCAAACGGGAGAACTCGCCAGGGCTTGACCAGAGGACCTCGTTTCGTCGCTTGAATTCGTCGGCGCGTCGAAAAGTCTTTTAGTCCTATTTACCCATCCAGGCGCAGTTCGGGCTGCATTCTGCCTTGCATCGTCCATCCGGCTCAAGCGCATCACGAGAGGCTTGCAGCTCACGGATATCTGCAACTATCAGTCCCAGTACGTGAGCAATTGAACCATTCGAGCAATGGCCGGCCGAGCAGTGCTCAGCCCAGCAACCATAGCCTGCTTAGTCCAACCCGCACGTTCAAATTCCGACGCTCGAAAGCGATCCGAAGGCTTCGATACAAGTCTCCCATCGGACTGTCGGATTGACTATTGATCTATCATCCACAGCAGCTGCCTGCCGGATACCGGCCCTGCCAACGGAGCGCCGCAACTGTTCCCTTTTTCTTTCGCGAGCAACATTGGGCTTTCTTGGAGAACTGCACACCAAAGGCTTCCTTTTCGCGCGCCAATCCGGCCTTTTCCCGCCCGGCCGCGCTTCGCAGTGGAGGAGGAAACTCTTTGGCCGTAAAACTCCGCTTAGTCCGCGATCCGAACTCTCGCTCGCCAACCAGGGGCGAAGAGCAATCTGGATCGACCAGATCCCGTCACGTTCGTCAGTGAAATCAGCACATGTACACCACGGGCATTCAGCAGTGAGATCAAACCGCCTAGTCTCGTCGCACACCGCACTACCTGCCCGCTACCCTCTCGCTGGAACCTGGCCCACGATGATGAGAGCGGACATGGCTGCCGCTTACCTTGACTTTGGAGACACAAGCGAACTCATGCGCGCGATCAGCCGAGGAGATTCCCCCCCGCCAATCGGCTTTCGCGGAACAGGGCGCCTGCGTCAGCCAGTTTGGTCAAAAGCGACCATGGATCACTTCGCAGCATCTATCGGAAAGGGAGATCTTAAGGAGGAGGAGGATCTTTTATGCCTGGTGTGATATCGCTTGAAACGGCACCGCGCCTGCCCCGTTATTGTCGCCGCAAAATATTGGCGAAGAATAGAATAGCCTACTATTTTGCACCCCCAACCTGGGCCCGTCGACAGGGCTGCGATTTAAACCCTGAAGCTCTAGGCTGCGATTACGCAAGTGCCGTCGAGCGGGTAGAGAAAGTCCTCCTGCCGGCGTTCGACAGTTGGCATTCACGGGGTCTAAGCGACATCATGCCGGCGACTATCGAACCCGGCACGTTCGATTGGCTCGTCGGCGTCTTCCAAGCTCACCAGAAGTGGACCGAAATCGAAAGCACTACACAGCGGCACTACACAAAAAGTCTCGCACTGTTCGCCAATCACGAGCTGAAAGATGGAAGTCGCGCTGGGTCTAAGCAGCTTTCCGATTTCACCAAAGCGTTCGTCGACGCAGTTTATGGAAAACTATTGGTCGTGACGAAAGTCAACAACAGTGGAGAGGTCGTCGTTCGCGAGCGCCGTCGCTATGTAACTATGGCTATGGGGGCCTGTCGCCGTGCTTGGTTCGTTGGTCAGCGTGCTCAAGAAAGGATCGTACCAGCGACCAACCCGTTTTCCCGGATGGGATTAAAATCTCATCCGCCTGGGCAGCCGATACGGCCCACACCGACCGCAACCTGGGACGAACTCGTCGCGTTCAGAGCCGCCGCGATAAAGCTTGATTACCGCTCGATTGCAACAGCTGCTTTGTTGTCGTGGGAGTGGCTGCAACGAGAGCAGCACGTGTTCGGCGCCTTCGACGTTTCGCATTATCGACCCCGCGAGCGGCCAAATAGCGTCAGAATCGTGCATCCGAAGAATGGAGAGGAGGCCTGGTGGCCGCTATCGGACGAAACCGGCACCCCTCTCTTTCCTGAACTCATGGAGGAACTCGACGAGATCAAGAGGACCACCCTCTCCGGTCTGGTATTCCGTCGTGATCATGCGCATCGTCAGTCGGCAATCCCGCTCCCATGGATTACCCCACGCAAGGATCTCCGCTATCTCCGTAGTGTGGTAAAAACCATCATCACAGAGGCTGGCCTACGTCAGGAGCTTTCTTTTAGGTCTTTCCGACACGGAGGATTTACCGAGGGCGCCGACAGCGATCTCACGGATGCAGAGTTGCGCGCGGCTGGTCGTCATAGATCAAGTCGCCAACTGCCAACCTACGCCAAGCGTACGGCCAGGCAGTTGATCATTGCCACAAAAAAGCGTCGCGAAGAGCGGACAAGATCTCTCCTTATCCGGCTAAACGCCAATCTCCCGTCGGAATAAAGGCACGTCGGCCTATGGCAGAACCGATGAATACGCTGAAAGAATCGCCTATTTTCCTGTCCACACTGGTTTGCGCTTCTCGCTGAACGCTTTCAGCCCTTCCTTGGCATCCTCGGTCATAGCAAGCAGCGCGATCTGGCTTTCGGTGTAGGCGATGCTCTCGTCGAACGACATCGAGGCGATGGCGCGCATCGCGTATTTGCCGCGACGGATCGCGGTCGGGGATTTGTCGACGATGCGGCCGATCAGCCAGTCGACCTTGGCATCCAGCTCGGCCGTGGGCACGACGTAGTTCAGCAGGCCTGCTGCCAATGCCGCTTTCGCGTCGAACGGCTCGCCGGTCAACGCCCATTCGTTGACGAGGCGCGGTGGCGCGATCGACTGCAACAGGCTCAACACCTGCATCGGGAACACGCCGACCTTCACTTCCGGCAGGCCGAAGATGACGTGATCGGCGGCGACGGCCATGTCGGTCATGCAGAGCAGGCCCATGCCGCCTGCCATGCAGACGCCACTGAGGCGCGCAATCGCGGGCTTGGTCGCGTTCTGCGACAAACGCAGCAGATCGGCATAGTCGACATTCGGCTTCGAATGATCCATCGCGAAGGCCGCGCCGGAGTTCTGCAGATCCGCGCCGGCGCAGAACGCCTTATCGCCAGCGCCCGTCAGCACGATGATTCGGACATCCTTGTCGTCATGCGCGTCGCGATAGCCGCGCGTGATGCCGGCGATGACCTCGCCATTCAGCGCATTGCGTTTCTCGGGCCGGTTGATGGTGATCCAGAGCGCCTGCCCGCGCTTCTCGGTGATCACGGCTGTGGTGTCGGTCATGGCGCGCTCGCTTCCTTGGGCTCTCCGTTTTGCAGCCATTTGCGGCAGCTCGGGCCAAAGGTGCAAGGGCAATTTGCGGCGCGGCGCCGCTTTAGCGTCTCGACACAAACTGTAACGCGATCGAAGGCATGTTGCGGATCAGGCCGCCACCGCTTTCCTGATCCAGACCTTGTTGTCGTGGAAAGCGGCGCCGCCGATCGGCGCGATCGTGTCCGCGCCCGTCAGCATGTTGATGCCGCGGTTACCGATATGGTTCTTGTTGGGATGAACGGACTCCGCGATCAGCACGCCCCGGCGCACGCCCTCGAACAGCGTGGCGATCAGCGTTGTCTCGCCGCGGGTGTTGCCGAGCGTCACGGCGTCGCCATGGGCGATGTCGAGCGCGGCCGCATCCAGGGGATGGATCATCACGCTCGCCTTGCCCTCGCGCGCCTGGGAGGACGGCGTCTCGTTGAAGGTGGTGTTGAGGAAGCTGCGCGACGGGCTCGTGGCAAGCCGGAACGGATGGGCCTGGTCGGAATGCTCGATCACGGCCCAATGGTCCGGCAGAGACGGCATCTTGTCGAAGTCACCCATCGTCTGGCCGAACGGCGGATGCGCCCAATCCGCTTTGAAATGGAATTTCCTGTCGGCATGGGCGAAGCCGTCGAGATAATGCGACGTGCGGAAGTCCGGCTGCAGGTCGCGCCAGAGATCGGCTTCGAGGCCGGCAATGTCGCCGTGGTCGCTCAGCTTCAGCGTCGCGTCGATCAACTCACGCGGCGTCAGCTCGAACCCTGGATGCCTGGCGCCAAGCCGCGGCGCCAGCGCCTGCAAAACCTCGTGGTTGGAGCGGCACTCGCCGGGCGGGTCGATCAGCTTCGGGCCGACCGAGATGTGCTGGTGCCCGCCACCGTAATAGAGATCGTCATGCTCCATGAACATCGTCGCCGGCAGCACGATGTCGGCCATCTCGGCCGTCTCGGTCATGAACTGCTCGTGCACCGCGACGAACAGATCCTCGCGCGCAAACCCCTGCCGCACCAGTGCCTGTTCCGGTGCCACCGTCATCGGGTTTGTGTTCTGGATCAGCAGCGCCTTGACCGGACCCTTGCCGTGCAGAGCCTTGGAATCGCCGGTCAGGATGCGGCCGATCTGCGACTGGTCGAGCGCGCGGATGGTCGGGTCGATGGCGTCGTGGCCTTCGATGATGGATTCGTTGAAGTGCCACAGCGCGTAATTGTTGAAGAAGGCGCCGCCGCCTTCATATTGCCAGGCGCCGGTCACCGCGGGAATGCAGTTTGCAGCATGCATCTGCGCCGCGCCGTTGCGCGAGCGGGTGAACCCGTAGCCGAGCCGGAAGAAGGTCCGCTTGGTCTCGCCGACCAATCTGGCAAAAGCCTCGATCTCCGCCACCGGCACGCCTGAGATCGCCGACGCCCATTCGGGCGTGCGCGTCTTCAGATGCGCCTCGAGCTCATCAGGGCAGTCGGTGTACTTGTCCATATAGGCGCGATCGGCATAGCCGTCGCGGAACAGGACGTGCATCACGCCGCAGGCGAACGCGCCGTCGGTGCCGGGCCGCAGGATGATCTTGATATCCGCCTGCTTCATGGTCTCGTTGTCGTAGATGTCGACGGCCGCGATCTTGGCGCCACGCTCCTTCCGGGCACGGGCGGCGTGCGTCATCACGTTGACCTGCGTGTTGACGGGGTTGGTGCCCCAGATCACCACCAGATCGGACAGCGCCATCTCGCGCGGATCGACGCCGGCGATCTTGCCGGTGCCGATCGCGAACCCGATGCGGCCGACATTGGCGCAGATGGTCTGATAGAACCGCGAATATTTCTTCACATGGGTGAGGCGGTTGAGACCGTCGCGCATCACCAGCCCCATTGTGCCGGCGTAATAATAGGGCCAGATTGACTCCGCGCCGAATTCGCGCTCGGCCTGGTTGAAGCGATCCGCAATCTCGTCCAGCGCCTCGTCCCAGCTGATCCGCGCGAACTGACCGGAGCCCTTCGGCCCGGTGCGGCGCATCGGATAGGTCACCCGATCGGGGTGATGGATGCGCTCGGCATAACGGGCGACCTTGGCGCAGACCACGCCGGCCGTATAGGTCTGCTTTTTCGAACCGCGGACACGACCGATGCTGCGCCCCTCGACCACCTCGATGTCGAGGGCACAGGCCGACGGGCAATCATGCGGACAGGTCGAATGGCGGATTTCGATCTTGGCGTGCTGGTTCATGTCCAATTTGGTAACACCAAAAGACCTGTCAGCCGAGGGTATTTATCCGGCAATGCCCATGCGATTTGCTCAGACCGCGTGCGCCGCCGGTTCCTACCGCGACCGCGAAGAGCAGACCCGCCACACCGAAAACCGCCGGATATTCCAGGCGCCATCGGCTTTGTGAGGCGTCGACAGTCCGCCTTCCCTGCCGCTACAGTGCCGGCCAACAAGAACGACAGGGAGGTGGGTGTGACGGCCCGACAATTCATGCTGGCGCTGGCCGCCGGCCTGCTCAGCGCATGCTCCGCAGCCCCGTCCCTGGCGCAGGACTATCCCAACCATTCGGTCCGGATCGTCGTGCCCTTCGGCGCCGGCGGGCCGGCCGATGTCGCGGCCCGGCAGATCGGCAATGCGCTCCAGGAGAGTTTTGGCCAGCCCTTCGTGATCGAGAACCGCACCGGCGCGGGCGGCGTCATCGGCACGGTCGAAGCGGCGAAGTCGCCCGCCGACGGCTACACGCTGCTGATGATGTCCAACACCCAGACCGCGAACGAATCCCTGCTGACGCCGGATAAACGCAAATACGAGCTGATGCGCGACCTCGCGCCGATCGCACCGGTGAACTCTTCCGATCTCGTCATCGTGGTGAACCCGCAAGTCGCAGCGAAGACGCTGCAGGAGTTCGTTGCCCTCGCCAAGTCGCAGCCGGGCAAGCTGAACTACGCCTCCTCCGGCCAGGGCACGCCCTATCACATGGCCGGCGAGCTGTTCAAAGCGATGGCCGGCATCGATCTCGTCCATGTCCCCTACCGCAACAGTGGCGAGGCCCGCAGCGGCGTGATCGGCGGGCAGGTGCAGATGATGATCGACGCGGTGCCGGCAATGGCGCCGAACATCGGCGAGAACCAGGTCCGCGCGCTTGCGACCACCGGCAAACAACGCTCAGCCGTGCTGCCGAACGTGCCGACCGCGATCGAGGCGGGGGTCGCAAGCTACGAAGCCACGATCTGGCTCGGCCTGATGGCGCCGGCCGGCACGCCGAAACCCGTGATCGACAAGCTCAATGCCGCCGTGAACGCAATGGTGAAGCGGCCCGACATCGTCAAGCTCTGGACTGCGCAGGGCGCGGTGCCCATGTCGATGACGCCGGAGCAATTCGACAAGTTCCTGCGCGGCGACATCGAGAAATGGGCCGACGTCGTCAAGAAGTTCGACAAGTCCTGAGGCCGTAGCGCGACAATGCCGACCATTCAATTCCAGCTCAACGGCAAGGCAGTAGCGGTGGATGCCGATCCGGATCAGACATTGCTCGATGTGCTGCGCGGCCGGCTCGGCGTCACAAGTCCGCATTTCGGCTGCGGGGCCGGCGAGTGCGGCGCTTGCCATGTCATGGTCGGTGATCGCGCGATGGCCTCCTGCGACATGCCGATGTGGTCGGTCGCCAACAAGGAGGTCGTCACGGTGGAAGGCCTCGGCACCGCGGAGCGACCGCATCCGCTGCAACGCACCTTTATCTCCGAGCAGGCGATGCAATGCGGCTATTGCGTCTCGGGAATCCTGATCAGCGCGGCGGCGCTGCTGAAGCGCAATCCGTCGCCGACGGAGGCGGAGGTGAGAACCGCGCTTGATCGCAATCTGTGCCGCTGCGGATCGCACAACCGCATGGTCCGCGCCGTGCTGCGGGCGGCCGCGGAGATGGCGACATCATGAGTGCGCCGTCCCCTGCCCCGATACTGCCGGTCAGCCTTGCGGCCAATCCCAAGCTGTCATCCTGGGTGAAGCTCGTCGGCGACGGCCGTGTGGCGATCTCGCCCGGCAAGGTCGAGATCGGCCAGGGCATCGTCACGGCCCTGGCACAGATCGCAGCCGACGAACTCGACGTCGATATTGGCCGCATCGAGATGATCCGCGCCTCCACGGCGGCAAGCCCGAACGAAGGCGTCACCTCGGGCAGCCTTTCGATCCAGCAGTCCGGCCGCGCGCTGCGCCACGCCTGTGCGGAGGTCCGCCAGCGCTTCCTCACCGCGGCATCCGAACGTCTTGGTGTCGATGCATCGCTGCTCGAGATCGATGACGGCACGATCTCGGGCCCCGGCAATGTCAGGACCAGCTATTGGGAGTTGGCCGGCGGCGTTTCGCTCGACCACGACGCCAATGCGAGCGCGACGGCGAAGATTGTCGCCAAGCGCACTGTGGCCGGACATCCGGTTCAGCGCATCGACATTCCCGACAAGGTGTTCGCACGGGCGCGCTTTATCCATGACTGTCCGCTGCCGGACTTGCTGCACGGACGCGTGCTGCGGCCGGACATCTCGGGCGCCAGGCTGATCGCGCTCGACGAGACGGCGACGCGAGCCGTTCCCGGCCTCGTCGCGATCGTCCGCGACGGCGGCTTTTCCGGCGTGGTTGCCGACAGCGAGGTAGCGGCGGAAGCCGCGCTGAAAGCCTTGCGCAAGGGGGCGACATGGTCGGCCGGCGAGCCGCTGCCGGATGAAAATGATCTCGCCGGGTTCTTGAAGAGCCAGCCGGTCGAGACCACCGTGATCGATGTCCGGACGACTGCGGCGACACCCAAGCTTGCGCGCACCCTCCGCCGGCAATACATCCGTCCCTACATCGCGCATGCCTCGATCGCTCCATCCTGTGCGATGGCCCGATGGGACGGTGACCGCGTCCACGTGTGGACGCACAGCCAGGGCGTCTACCTGCTGCGGGCCGACCTCGTGATCGTGCTCAAGCTGCCGCCAGAAAACATGGTGGTCGAGCACATGGAAGGCGCGGGCTGCTACGGACACAATGCCGCTGACGATGTCGCGCTGGATGCCGTGCTGCTGGCGAAGGCTGCCGGCGGCCGTCCGGTGCGGGTGCAATGGTCACGCTACGACGAGATGTCCCACGCACCGTTTGGCGCGGCGATGGCGATCGAGATCGAGGCCGATCTCGACGCGGACAACGAGATCGTCGGTTGGCGCCATGCGATCTGGAGCAACGGCCACGCGGCGCGGCCGGGGCGCGCGGCGCAGCCCGCGCTGCTCGCCGCAACCGAGATCACGAACCCCTACCCGCGGATGATTTCGACCAATCCGCCGGCGGCCAATGGCGGCGGCGGCGACCGCAACTCCGTTCCGCTCTACGACCTCCCCGCCTGGACGGTCACGAGCCACCGGCTGCTGACCATGCAGGTGCGGACCTCGGCGCTGCGGACGCTCGGCGGACAAGGCAATGTGTTCGCGATCGAGTCCCTGCTCGACGAGGTCGCCACCCTGCGCGGCGAAGACCCGATCGCGTTCCGCCTGCGCCATCTGCGCGACGAACGCGCGAAGGACGTCATCCGGGCCGCGGCACGACGCGCGCAGTGGAAACCGCAGAAGCAGGCCGGCATCGGTCATGGCGTCGGCTTCGCCCGCTACAAGAACATGGGGGCCTATTGCGCCGCGATTGCCGAGATCGAAGGCACTGAAGACATCCGCGTCAAGCGGCTGACGCTGGCGGTCGATGTCGGCGAGGCCATCAACCCGGACGGCGTCATCAACCAGATCGAGGGCGGCGCGATCCAGGCGACGAGTTGGGTGCTGAAGGAGCGCGTCCACTTCGACCGAACGCGCGTCACATCGACGTCCTGGACCGACTATCCGATCCTCACCTTCAGCGAGGTGCCAATGGTGGATGTCGAGATCGTTCAGCGGCCGGAGATCGAGCCCGTCGGCGCCGGCGAGGCCGCCCACGGCCCGGTGACGGCCGCGATCGCAAATGCCGTTTACGATTGCCTCGGCGTGCGCGTGCGCGACCTGCCGATCACCCGCGACAAGATCATTGCAGCCATGGAGCTGGCATCGTGACGACACTGAGCATTTTGAGCGGAGGCGCGGCGCAAGGCCTGGTGCGCGGCCTCAGCGATCCCTTCAAGACGCAGACCGGCTTCGGCATCGACGGCGAGTTCGGCGCGGTCGGCATCATGGCCGACAAGCTGCGCGCGGGGACGGCGGCCGATCTGGTGATCCTGACGCAGGCGCTGCTTGCAAAGCTTGCCGAAGAGACGCTCGTCGTCCCCTCCTCAATCACAAATGTCGGGCGAGTCGAAACCGCGCTGGCGGTCCGCAGCCGCGATCCCAAGGTGACGGTGACGACCGAAACTGACCTGCGCGAGGTGCTGCGAAGCGCCGATGCGATCTACGTCCCTGATACGAAAGCCTCGACCGCCGGACAGCACGTTGCAAAGGTGTTGGATCAGCTCGGCATCGCCTACGAGGTCGCCTCGCGCCTGAAGATCTTTCCGAACGGCACGACCGCGATGCGGGAGCTTGCGGCATCCAGCGCCAAACATCCGATCGGCTGCACGCAGGCGACCGAGATCATCGCGACCGACGGCATCGCACTGTCAGGAGCGCTGCCGCCGGGCTGCGAGCTCGTGACGATGTACACGGCCGGCGTGACCACGCGGGCCGCACATCCGCAAGAGGCGGCCGCGCTGATCGCGTTGCTGACCGGCGCAGACCGCAAGGATCTGCGCCAGCGCGCCGGCTTTGCCGGCTAGATAACCGCTTTATTTGTGTAACTGGGTGAGGCCGGTCGGCGGCCCGTCGACGGCCGTCCAGCCCCCATCGACGAACAGCGTGCTGCCGCTGACATAGCTCGCGGCGTCCGAGGCGAGATAGGCGACGGCGGTCGCGACCTCGTCGGCGCTGCTCCAGCGGTTGAACACGGTGTGGCCGGCATAGAGATTGTAGATGTCGGGACGCTGCTTGAACGGGCCGGTCAGCGCGGTCTCGGCGATGCTCGGCGCGATCGCATTGACGCGCACGCCGGAGCGTCCAACCTCGGAGGCAAAGCCCTTCACCAGCAGGCCGATGGCCGCCTTGGTCGAGCCGTAGACGCCGAGGCCGGGCTCGATGGTCACCGCCCGTACCGAGGAGCAGGCAATGATGCTGCCGCCCTTCTGCTCGACCATGATGCGGCCGAAGGCCTGGAAGAACCAGACCGTGCCCTTGATGTTGAGGTTGAGGACGCGGTCGAGATCCTCCTCGGTGTAGTCGAGGATGGTCTTGCGGATGTTGAGCCCGGGCGTCGTCACCGCAATGTCGAGCCGCGAAAATTTCTGCATCACGGTCTTGGCCAGCGCATTGACGTCCGCAGCGCTCGCGGCGTCACACCCAGCCGCCTCGGCCCAGCCGCCCTTCTCACGAATGCCGGCGGCAGTTGCTTCGGCGGCGTCAAGCGCGCGATCGGCGCAGACGACACGGGCGCCGAGCCCGGCCAGCGCCTCGGCCGACGACTTGCCGATGCCCGAGGCGGCGCCGAGCACCACGGCCGTCTTGCCGGTGAGATCGAAGAGCTTGCGATAGTCGGTCACGGATAGATTCTCCTGTATTGCTGCTATCCCTTGTAGCCCATCAGCAGGCGGGGCAGCCACAGCGAGAAGGCGGGAACGTAGGTCACGAACATCAGAGCTGCGATCAGGGCGGCGTAGAACGGCAGGATGGTGCGCATCACCGCGCCCACCGAGATGCCGCCGATGGCGCAGCCCACGAACTGCGTGGTCCCGACCGGCGGGGTGTTCAGCCCGAGCGCGCAGTTGATCAGCATCAGCATGCCGAACTGCACCGGATCCATGCCGGCCTTCATCGCAATCGGCAGGAAGATCGGCGTGCAGATCAGGATGGTCGCTGCCATGTCCATGAACGTGCCCAGCACGAACAGAATGACGTTGATGAGCAGGAAGATGACCCAGGGCTGCGTCGAGACCTTGCTCATCATCTCGCCGGCGAAGTCGGCCACCTCGTAAAGCCCCATCAGATACTGGAACATGGTGGAGACGCCGATCAGCAGCAGCACCACGCCCGTGGTCTTCACCGCCTTGGCCGCAGCGCGCAGGAAGTTCGGCAAGGTCATGGTGCGGTAGATGAAGAACGTCAGCAGGATCGTATAGGTGACCGCGACGGCCGCGGATTCGGTGGCCGTGAACACGCCGGACAGGATGCCCGCCAGGATGATGCCGACGATCAGAAGGCCGGGCAGAGCGGCCGCGAACGAGCGAAAAACCGCGGGCCAGCCCGGGAACTTGCCGGCCGGATAGCCTCGCTTCACCGCGACCGCGTAAGCGGCGACCAGCATGCACACCATCAGCACCAGGGCCGGCAGGAGCCCGGCGGCGATCAGCGCGCCGATCGAGACCTTGCCGCCGGCCGCGAGCGCATAGATGATCATGTTGTGACTGGTCGGCATCAGTGCTCCGACCAGCGAGGCATGGGTGGTGACGTTGACGGCGTAGTCGGTGTCGAAGCCTTCCTTCTTCATCATGGGGATCATCACCGCCCCCATCGCCGACACGTCGGCCACGGGCGAGCCGGAGACGCCGCCGAACAGCGTGCAGGCGACCACGTTCGACATGCCGAGCCCGCCGCGGATGTGTCCGACGAGATTCTTGGCAAGCTGCACGATCTTGTCGGCGACGCCGCCATGCAGCATCAGTTCACCGCTGAAGACGAAGAACGGGATGGCGAGGAAGGAGAAGATGTTCATCCCCGACATCATCTGCTGGAAGATGACGGCGACCGGCAGGCCTTCGTAGAGGATGGTGCAAATCGCCGAGAGGCCGATCGCGAAGGCGACCGGTACGCCGAGGACCAGAAAGCCGAAAAAAGTGGCGCCGAGGATGATCAGTTCCATGAGGGGACGACCTCTTCGCCGCGCAGGAGAGCGATGATGTGCTCGATTGAAAAGGAGACGATGAGGACGCCGGAGGCGATCAGCGGCACGTAGCGGATGACCTCGGGAAGCCCGAGATTGGGGATCTTCACGGTTCCGACCGAGGCCCCGAGGATCCAGCCGTTATAGGCCATCGCGACGCCGAAGCCGGCGACCAGGACGTGGATGACAAGCTCGATCTTCTCCCGCGCGCGATCCGGCAGCATCACCAGCAAACTGTCCATGCCGATATGTCCGGCATCGCGCACGCCCACGGCGGCGCCGATCAACGTGACATACAGGATAAGAACCAACGCAAGGTTCTCCGTCCAGGTCGGGCTGGAATTGAGCACGTAGCGTCCGAACACCTGGTAGAAGACGATGGTGACGATGACGAGCAGCCCGGTCACCGACAGGTACATCCCTAGCCGAGCGACGGGAGCATTGATCCGGGACAGCAAGCCGGTGGACGGGCGTCCGGCTACGTCCAGTTCGTGGTCTGCGACGTGAGGGTCTGTCATCCAAGTCTCCTTGCAAGTCTCCTTGCGCGCGTCCAATGCGTCGGTCAGGCGTCGCCAGTCGGCAACGCCGGACCGACGCTATGGCCTTACTTCGTGTCCTGGATACGCTTGACGAGGCTCTTCAGCTTCTCGTCACCCGCGAACTTGTCGTACACCGGCTTCATCGCGTCGACGAATTCCGCCTTGTTGGCGATCGTCACGACCTGAACGCCGGCCGCTTCGACCGTCTTGCGGGAGGCCTGCTCGCGTTCGTCCCAGAGCTTGCGCATGACGGGCACCGATTCCTTGGCCGCCTTGCGGACCATCGCCTGGTCCTCCTTGCTCAGCGTGTCCCAGACCGTCTTGGACATCACGAGAACTTCGGGCGCCAGGGAGTGCTCGGTGACGTTGTAGAACTTGGCGGCCTCGAAGTGGCGCGAGGACTCGTAAGAGGGCCAGTTGTTCTCGGCAGCGTCCACCAGACCGGTCTTGAGAGCGGTATAGACCTCGCCATAGGGCATTGGCGTCGGATTGGCCCCGAGGCTCTGGATCATGCCGACCCACAGATCGGATTGCTGGACGCGAATTTTCAGACCCTTGACGTCCGCGAGCGACTTGATCGGTGCCTTCACGGTGTAAATGGACCGGGCGCCGCTGTCGTAATAGGCAAGGCCGATCAGGCCTGCGGGCGCCATGGCCGCCAGGATCTCGTCGCCGATCGGGCCGTCAAGGACAGTGCGCATGTGCTGCGTGTCCCGGAAGATGAAGGGCAGGCACAACGCGATGGTTTCCGGCACGAAGTTGTTCAAGGGCGATGCGTTGATCCGCATCATGTCGAGGGCGCCGATCTTGAGCTGCTCGATGGTGTCCTTCTCGGAGCCCAGCGCACCGTTGGGGAACACCTTCACGCCGAGCTTGCCGCCGCTCGCCGCGGCGAGCTGCTTGCCCATGAACTTGACGGCCTCGACGGTTGGATAATCGGCGGGATGGATGTCGGCGGAACGGAAATCGCGTGCGGTCGCCAAGGGGGCTGAGACCGCCAGCAGAGCGGCTGCGATGACGCCGGTGAGTATCTTCATCTGGGCTTCCTCCTGAGGTGATTATATCGTTGGGCAGATGCTGCGGGCCGCCTTGGGTCGCTCCACTTCCGGTGTGAAGTCAAGCGCCATCGTCGTCCCTAGGGCGCGCGGCATTCTCTGTCCAAGCCAAATCCGGCATCGATCAATGCTAGAGTTGCATCGATGGATCAGACCGGCTTTGGGCAGACAGCCGGCTCCTCGTCCAGTTTTTCCGAAATCATCTGTCGTCTGGCGCGGCAATCGTTCATGCGCGTTGCTTGACGCGGCCGGTGCGGTCCTCTCAAGATGCTGCGAAGCAAAACGGACATCCCGAGGAATGCCCATGCCGCGGAAGCTGATCGACATCTCCGTGCCGCTCAGAAACGACGTGACGGCGGATCCGCCGGGCAATCACCCGACGATCCAGTACATCGATCACCAGCAGGGCCTGCCGCGGATGCTGCAGTTCTTCGACGGCCTCACGGCACAGGATCTGCCGGACGGCCAGGGCTGGGCCGTCGAGCAGGTCTCGCTGTCGACCCATAACGGCACGCATCTCGATGCGCCCTGGCACTTCCATCCGACCATGAATCGCGGCGAGCGGTCATGGACGATCGACGAGGTCCCGCTGGAATGGTGCTTTCAGCCCGGCGTGAAGCTCGACTTCCGGCATCTGCCCGACGGCTACGTGGCGAGCGCCGACGACGTCGAGAAGGAGTTGAGGCGGATCGGGCATGCGCTGTCGCCGCTGGAGATCGTCGTCGTCAACACCGGCGCCGGCGCCAGGTTCGGCCAAGCCGACTATGTCAGCTCAGGCTGCGGCATGGGCTATGAGGCCACCATGTACCTGCTCGAACGCGGCGTGCGGCTGACCGGCACCGACGGCTGGAGCTGGGACGCACCGTTCGTCCACACCGCGAAGAAATATGCCGAAACGAAAGATGCCGGCCTGATCTGGGAGGGCCACAAGGCGGGACGGCACATCGGCTATTGTCATCTCGAGAAGCTGCACAATCTCGACCAGCTGCCTTCGACCGGGTTCACGGTCTCGTGCTTTCCGGTGAAGATCGAGCGCGCGTCCGCGGGCTGGACCCGCGCCGTCGCGATCATCGACAGCTAGCTGTCGAGCCCGCTCTCGGCGAGTTCGCGCAAGGCATTAATGTCGAGCACGACGATGGCGCCGTGCTCGAGGCGAACCCAGTTGCGGCCCGCCCAGGCGCGCAATTGCTTGTTGATGCTCTCGCGCGTCATCCCCACCATCTCGCTGATCTCCTGCTGCGTGATGGCGAGCGTGCCGCTGCCGGAGTCGAACTTGCGCTCTTCGGTGAGGCCGAGCAGCGCGCTCGCAAGCCGGCCCGGCAGATTTTGCAGGATCACCTGCTCGACCTGCTGACTGGTCCAGCGCAGGCGCGCGCAGAGCAGCTCGATGAATTTCATTGCGAGCGCCGGCTGGCTCTTCACGAACGGCAGGAAGTCCCGGCGATCGATGATGTAGAGCTCGCAATTGGTGTTGGCGGTCGCATCGGCCGACCTGGGGGCGCCGTCGAGCACCGCGATTTCGCCGAAGATCTCTCCGGGACCGATCAGATTGAGAATGGCGTTACGGCCGTCGGGCGACGAAGAGGAAATCTTCACCGTCCCTGTGATCACCGCGAACAGATTGTTGCCGGGATCGCCCTTGGCAGCGATCGTCGCGCCGCGCTTCACCGTGGTGTGCTTGGCGTAACGGCAGAGCTGATCCAGCGCCTCCGGCTCCAGATCCGCAAAGATCGGGTGCTTGCGCAGGACCGATAATTTATTCCCCGCCGCTTGTCTGGGGTCGTCGCCGGTCTTGTCCTGAGGCACGCCACTGGGCTCCTAAGACTGCGAGGCACTGGGGTCCCTGCGTAGTCAGTGTAGCCCAGTTTTTCAACCGGAAAGCATGTGCCCTATTTGAGGCAAACGCGGCGAACATGCCGCGGCCAGGCGTGAAGCCGGCAGCCGAAGGATGAGCCAATGCGTCCCAGTCGATGCAGAGTTGCAAGTGCCGCACGCCACCTTGCGTTGAGGCGCTGCCACCGTCCCGAACTCGCACGGCATAGCCCGCCCCGCGGGCGCCGCAAGATGGGACGGTGATCTCAGAAGCTTCGACGCGACTCGGGCCGGCCTGTACTGGTTTGGCGGTCTGCCCAGGCCAGAGCCCCGGCGAATGTGACAAAGATTGCCACGACAATGGTGCTCATAAGCAACGCGTCAGCCGGCATAATGCCCTCCCCTGTGGTTTGAGCATTATTCGGGGCGGGCGGCCGAATGCATTGATCCCGATCAAAATCGAGCAGCGCTGCGTCGGAATCAGGCTGCGGCCAAGGCCTCGACCTTCGCCGGATCGAGCAGGCTGATCCCGCCATGAATGACCTCGATCACGCCGTGGCGCTCCAGCTTGGTCAAGGTGCGGCTGACGGTCTCGATGGTCAGGCCGAGGTAGTCGGCGATGTCCTGGCGGCTCATTGGAAGCGGAACCGTGTCCAACGCCCGCTTCAGCGAGACCAGCCGCTCGCGCCAGCCGAGCAGAAAGGCCGCAACCTTTTCGTCCGCCGAACGGCGGCCGAGCAGGACCATGTGGTCCCGGGCCTGGCTCAGCTCGCGAATCGCCAGCTCGTTGATCCGCCTGAGGAGATGCGGCCGGTCTTCGATGAAACGGCCGAAGGGTGACTTCGCGAACTGGCATACCGTCACCGCGCCGATCGCATCGGCCGAAAAATTGTGCCTGCCCGAAATATTCATCCCCAGGAAATCGCCGGGCAAGGCAAAGCCCACGATCTGCCGGCGGCCGTCGGGCAGCAGCTTGTACAGCCGCATGACGCCCTCGAGGAGATTGTAGAACGAGGTCGTGATGTCCTCCTCGGAGAACACAGTCTCGCCTGAGGAAAAATGGACCCGCCGGCCGAGATGCTCGAATTCCCGAAGCTCGACCGCATCCAACGACGAACAAACCGCTGATGCGCGGACGGCGCAATCGCTGCAGAGCTGCCAGTTCGGCTCAATCGTGACTACGGGCTTCATCGACCGCTCCAAGCGCCGGCTGCCCATCAGGCCCATCCCGCCGCGCAGCTGCATTTTACTGCAGTGCGCCAAAGCCGGTTGACCCAGATCAATTTTGGAGGGAATCCCCGCTCTATTCTTCTCCCAGACGTAAATGGGGTCGCTTTACATGCTGCAAGGAACGCTGCGTCACGGCTTGATCGGGTTGCTTCTGATGACGCCTGCCCTGGCTGCCCCGACCGCCGAACAACGCGGCAAGGCCTTTGCGCGAGCCAATTGCACGCGCTGCCACGCGATCGACCGTGCGTCGAACAGTCCGCTCAAGATCGCACCGCCGCTGCGGACCCTGCACCAGCGCTATCCCATCGAGAGCCTTGGGGAGGCGCTGGCCGAGGGCATCAACACCGGCCACGCCGACATGCCGGCCTTCGAGCTCAGTCCGGACCAGATCCACGATCTCCTGTCCTACCTCAAGACCCTGGAATAGTCGCCCTCACACCGCCTGCACCGTCCAGCCGATCAGCTCCTTCGCGATGCGTGTGAAGGCCACACCGAACGCTGCGACCGCTATGGCCGGCTCGACCTTGTCGAGCTTTTCGCTGGTCTCGAGGAGACGCGAGGCGATCACCTTGCCGTTCTTGTCGACGATCCGGGCCGACAGTCCGATTTCGACCCGTGCCTCCCCCTCGGTGGCAATGCGGAAGCGCCTGAGGTCGATCAGCAGCTGATACTCCGCCTGCCCGAGATCGGCCGTGCGCAACGGCGCGTGGGCGATGTCGTAGTTCTCGAAACTGTCGATCAGACGCGCCTGTATCAGCTTGGGAATGCTGTCGGCCCAGAGGAAGTCCGCAAAGCCCGGATTATCGCCGCCCGGCGCGAACAGCATGCGCTGGGTCTGGAGCATGGCGACCGCCGTCGGCTCGGGAATGGCCAGTGACGCCGAGAGCGTCTTGCCGGCCGGACCGAGGTTCTGCGGCGTGCGCAGGTCATAGGTGACTTTCTGCGCCGGCGTTCCGCCACCGGTCATCTTCTCCAGGCCCGCCAAAATGCCGTCAATCTTGCCGGTGTTGCGCGCAAGCCCGTCGGAGAAGGTCTTGAGATTGGCGATGGTGTCCTTCAGCGGACCCGAATTGTCCTCCAGCACGGTATCGACCCGCCGCAGTGCATCGCGCGCGGCCTGCGTCATGCTCTGGCCCGCACCGGCCTCGGCAATCAAGGTCGGGGGCTCGCCGGATTTAGTGACGATGACGCCTGCCTCCAGCGTCACCACCGGCACGCCGGTCAGCCCCTGGAAATCGAGCCCGACCCTGCTGTCGGCGCGCACCGGCGTGGTTGAAGCAACCGAGATCGTCGCATTGACGACGCGTGGATTGTCCGGCGAAAGCCCGAGCTGGGTGACCTCGCCGACGCGGATGCCGTTGAACAGCACGCCGGCGCCGACCAGAAGACCGGGCACCGGGCCCTGGAATTGCACGTGATAGCTGGTGCGCGGCCCGATCCCGCCGGTGTTGTTCAGCCAATAGACGAAGCCGAACACCGTGAGGATCGCCGCCAGGACGAAACTGCCGATCAGCACGTAGGGAGCGCGGGTTTCCATGTCTCATCTCATCTCGTGTTGCAGCATCCGCGAGCGCTTGCCGTGGAAATAGGCGCGCACCCAGGGATGCTCGGATTGCAGCAGCTCGCGCATCGGACCGATCGCCACGATCTTGCCGTCAGCGAGAGCGGCGACGCGGTCGCAGACCGTGGTCAGGCTCGCCAGATCATGGGTGACCATGAACACGGTGAGGCCGAGGGTCTTTTGCAGCGTCCCGATCAGCGCATCGAAATCGCCCGCCGCGATCGGATCGAGGCCTGAGGTCGGCTCGTCCAGGAACAGGATCGGCGGATCGAGCGCGAGCGCGCGCGCCAGCGCCACGCGCTTGGTCATGCCGCCGGATAGCTCCGCCGGATATTTATCGGCATCCTGGGGCCGCAGCCCGACCATTTCGAGCTTGGCGATCGCGATCTCGTCCATCAGCTCCTGCGACAGGACGAGATTTTCACGGAGCGGAAACTGGATGTTCTGCCGGACCGTCAGCGAGGAGAACAGCGCGCCCTGCTGGAACAGGATGCCCCAGGTCGTGGCCGCACCTTCGGTGCGGCCGCCGATTGGCCGTCCCGTAACCTCGATGGTCCCGCCTTGGCGCGGGATGAGGCCGATGATGGTTCGCATCAGCACCGACTTGCCGCCACCGGACGCCCCCACGAGCCCGAGGATCTCACCCCGGCGCACGTCGAGCGACAGACGATCGAGCACGGTCTGCCGGCCGAAGCCGACCACGAGGTCGCGGACGCGGATCGCGAACTGCTCTTGCGATTCGCCCATGATCACATTCCGATCGAGGCGAAGAAGATCGCGAACAGGCCGTCGAGCACGATCACCAGGAAGATAGACTTGACCACCGACGTCGTGGTCTGTCGTCCCAGCGACTCGGCGCTGCCCTTCACGCGCAAGCCCTCGCTGCAGGCGACTACTCCGATCACCAGCGCCATGAACGGCGCCTTCAGGATGCCCACCTCGAAATGGGTGACCGAGATCGCCTCGTGCAGCCGCGCGATGTAGATCGCCGGCGCCATACCGCCGTAGAACTGCGCGACCAGGCCGCCGCCATAGAGTGCGGCAATCGATCCGATGAAGGCAAGGATTGGCAGCGCAATCACCAGGGCCGCAACCCGCGGCAGAATCAGGACGTGGACGGGATCGAGGCCCATGGTCGAGAGCGCATCGATCTCCTCGCGCATCTTCATCGAGCCGAGCTCGGCAGTGTAGGCGCTTCCCGAACGGCCGGCGACCATGATGGCGACGATCAGCACCCCGAGCTCGCGCAGCACCAGGATGCCGACCATGTCGACCGTGTAGGACTCCGCGCCGAACCTGCGGAAATGGAAGAATCCCTGCTGGGCGATGATAGCGCCGATCAGGAAGGTGATCAGCACGACGATGGGGATGGCCTGCCAGCCGATGCGGTAGAGCTGATAGATCAGCGATGTCAGCCGCAGCGAGCGCGGCCGGCGCAGCACGCCGATCACGGCGATGAACAACGCGCCCAGCATTTGGAGAAAGATCGTGATGTCTTCGCGCGCTCCGACCGTGGACTTGCCGAGATCGTTCAGTCTGAGCAGAACCGGGTTGGGTGCGGGCGCCGGCAGCGGCGTGTGGCGGTTGACCTGGCGCACCTCGTCCATCAGGCCGCTGAAATGGTCGGCGACACCGATAAACTCGGCCGCTTGACCGGATGATGAAGCCCTGCGCGATAGCTTTTCCAGGACCCAGGCGCCGAGCGTGTCAAGCGCGCTGACGCCCGACATGTCCAGCGTCACGGCTCTGGATCGATCGACATCCGCCCCGACCGACCGGGACAACGTCTCCAGCAGCGACACGTTCGCGGCAATCCACGGCCCTTCCGGGCACAATTTCAGCTCTTCGCCGGAGGGCCTCGCCAGCAACAGCGGTTCGGAGTTCACGATTCCACCTCGTCGGGACAACCGGGGCCCGTTCAGCCGGCAGTTCTAGGCCAGCATGGGGCGGCTGGCTTGACCTGTCTCAAGGCCAGCTGTAGCGGCGCGCTCAGAGCTTCAGCCTGACATCGCATATATCCGGCTCGGTCGGATCCGGCTTCACATCGAAGCCGAGCTGGCGACACATCTCCAGCATGGTGGTGTTCTCCCTGAGAACATCACCCGAGATCGCCTTGAGGCCTTCCGATCTCGCGTAGTCGATGATCAACTGCATCAGGGCCCATCCCAGACCTTTGCCCTTGAGATCGGACCGCAGCAGGATCGCATATTCGCCGCTCTCGTAGATCGAGTCCGAATGGAGTCGGACAACGCCGACCATCTCACCGGTCGCCTCGTCGAATGCGATAAAGGCCATCGCGCGCGCATAGTCGAGCTGGGTCAGGCGCGCGATGAACTCGTGAGTGAACTCCTTCATCGGCGCGAAGAAACGCAGACGAAGATCGTGCGCCGTGACATGACGCAGGAATGCGTGGATGGTCGGCTCGTCCTCCGGACGCAGGGGCCGCGCGAAGATCCGCCAGCCCTCCTTGAGCTTGAGGCGGCGCTCCCATTGCGACGGATAGGCCCGAACGGCGAAGTTGGCGGCGCCGGAGCCGGCAAACTTCCGTTGCGGCGGCCCGACCGCGACGCGAGCGTCGACCGCGGTCACGCCGGTTTCATCCGCCAGCAGCGGATTGATGTCGAATTCGCGGATCTCGGGAATGTCGGCGGCCATCTGCGCCAGCTTGACCAGGACCATGGCGACGGCGTCGGGCTTCACCGCCGGCACGTCCCGGTAAGCGCGAAGCAGCCGGGACACGCGCGTGCGGTCGATCAGGTCGCGGGCCAGTTGCAGATCGAGCGGCGGCAGCGCAAGCGCCTTGTCGTTGATGATCTCGACCGCGGTCCCGCCGCGGCCGAACACAACGACCGTGCCGAAGGTCGGATCGTCGGCGAGGCCCAGAATCAACTCGCGGGCCTTAGCCTTCACCACCATCGCCTGCACGATGACGCCCTCGATGCGAGCTTCGGGACGCAGCTTTCTCGCCCGAGCGATAATGTCGGTGGCAGCGGTGCGCACCGCCTCGACCGTCGTCAGATTGAGCACGACGCCGCCGACATCGGATTTGTGGACGATGTCGCGCGACATGATTTTCAGCACGACGGTGGCGCCTTGCGCAAAGATGTCTTTCGCGTAGGCCACCGCCTGCTCGACATCGGCCGCGGCGTATGTGGGCACCATCGCGATATCGTAGGCTTCGAGCAGGTGCTTGATCTCGACGGGTTCGAGCCATTGGCGGCCGTCTGCGATGGCAGCAGCTACGATCTGTCTTGCGGCACGTGCGTCCGGCACAAAAGTCTCGGGCATCGCCGGTGGAACCTGGCTCAGTTCCTCCACGACTTCGCGGTGCCTCACGAGGTACATGAAGCCGCGCACGGCATCATCCTCGGTCGGATAGTTCGGGATGCCGGCGCCGGACAGTGTTTCGATGATGTTCTGGTCTGCTCCGATCCACGAGGCGAGCACGGGCTTGGCCCAATTGCGGTGCTTCTCGCGATATGCCTTGACGCGTTCGGTCACCATCGTTGCGATATCGGCAGCCGAGGCGATCGCGGTCTGCACGTTGAGGACGAGGACCGCATCGTTGTCGGGATCGGCAAGCAACACGTCGAGCGCCGCCGCATAGCGCGACGCATCGGCGTCACCTACGATGTCGACGGGATTTGCGCCGGACCAGGTCGGCGGCAGCGCGTCATCGAGTTTCTTGCGGGCGTCCGCCGAGATGCTCGCCGGAATGCCGCCGAGCTCGACCAATCGATCGATGGCGAGGACACCGATGCCGCCGCCATTGGTCAGGATGGCGAGGCGCTTTCCCGCCGGCGACTCGACGCGGCCGAGCGTCTCGGCGCAATCGAACAGCTCGCGCAGATCGGAGACCCGCAGGACGCCCGCGCGGCGGAACGCCGCGTCATAGACGGCGTCGGCCCCCGCGAGCGCACCGGTATGGGTGGCGGCCGCCCTCGCGCCCTGCGCCATTCGGCCGGACTTCACCACGACGACCGGCTTCACGCGCGCCGCGGCACGCGCGGCCGACATGAACTTGCGCGCGTCCTTGATGGATTCGATGTAGAGCAGAATCGCGCGGGTCTTGTGATCCATCGCGAAATAGTCGAGCAGATCGGCAAGATCGACGTCGATTTGATCGCCGATCGAGACGATGCCGGAGAAGCCGACGCCGCGCTGCGCGGCCCAATCGACCATGCCGGCCGCGATCGCCCCTGATTGCGAGATCAGCGCGAGATTCCCGGGCCCCGGCATGTGCGCGGCAAAACCGGCATTGAGGCTCACGCCGGGCATCATGATGCCCAGGCAGTTCGGCCCGATCAGCCGCATGCCGTATTTGCGGGCCGCAGTGATGGCGGCCTCGTGCAGGGATCCCGGTCCGTGGCCGAGCCCAGCCGAGACAATCAGGGCACCGGCCGAGCCGCGCCGCCCGGCTTGATCGACAATGCCGGGAACCGCGCGCGCCGGCGCGGTGATGATCACAAGCTCGGGCAAGAACGGCAATTGATCGAGGCTGTCCACGGCCGCGACGCCGCCGATCTCGGCATGGCGCGGATTGACGAGGCCGAACTGTCCCGTGAATCCGGCCTTACGGATGTTCTCCAGAACGGCGCGTCCAACG
This sequence comes from Bradyrhizobium sp. BWC-3-1, assembly GCF_032917965.1. Lineage (NCBI taxonomy): Bacteria > Pseudomonadati > Pseudomonadota > Alphaproteobacteria > Hyphomicrobiales > Nitrobacteraceae > Bradyrhizobium > Bradyrhizobium sp. BWC-3-1. The sequence goes on along the minus strand of NZ_CP136625.1, from coordinate 2,883,869 downwards.
GAGACCGGGCGGGCGCTCGCACCGACGAGCGCAACCGAACGCGGCGACAGCAGGTTCTTCAGACGATAGATTGACATGAAAGCAAATGCGCCCGGTCGGTGGCGGTTCCGATGGTTGACGATCAGGCCGATAAACTGGCGATCCGCCTAGTACGAGAGCATAACCCAGCACGGTGGTTCGCCAATGACGGTCTTTGTCACACCGCCCCAAACGATCTCGTTCAGGCGCGAATGATGGTAGGCGCCCATCACGATCGCATCGATGGCATGGGAATTCGCCCAGCTTCCGAGCACCTTGCCAATCGAGCTGCCGTTGCCCTTCGCGGTTTCGAACGAGGCGTAGACCCCGTGTTCCCTCAAATGATCGACCAGAGCCGTGCCGGATTGCACGATCGCGTCGGACTTGTCGTCCGCCACGGTCACCACGCGGACCAGGGCTGCTGCCTGAAGGATAGGCAGCGCGTCGCCGACCGCACGCGCCGCACGCGCGGAATGATCCCAGGCGATCATGACGTTCTCCAATTCCGGGCGCAGCTCGTCCACATGCTGCTCCGGGCAGAGCAGCACTGGCCGCCCGGATTCGAACAGGAGCGTCTCGATGATGTGCTCGGTTCGGCTGTCGTGTGGCGTCACGGGGAGCAGCGTGAGATCGCTGAAGCGTCCGTGCTCGGCCAGGACTGACGCGATCTGGTCTGCCGGCACCTTGGCCGACCGGCTTTGAGCGCGAATGCCGGTGCGGGAGGTTGCGCGGGTGAACGCATCCAGGAGATGCTGACTGTCGCCCGCGCCAAGCGTCCGGTTTGCCTCGGTCGCATCGGGGAGCATCACCTTCGGCCGCACGAAGACATCCTCCTCAAGTGCCAGCGCGGTGATCCTGGCGCCGAGGTCGGCGGCAACGGCCACGCATGTCTCGATCGCAGCAAGGGCCGGGCCGCGTGGCTGGCCGACGAGCGGCAGAAAGACGTCCTTGATCGGCATCGGGATTCTCCTCAGGCACCAGAATAGGCCGGCTTTGGTCGGGACGCTTGATCCTCGTCAAGCCCGGGAACTTCGACCGGCCGGAAGGAGACAGGCGTTGACCGAAGTCAAGGACTGGCCGCGATCTGCTTCTATGGATTACCCTGATCGCGGGTGAGCCGCTTCCGACGCATCTGGACGTACCAGCTGGAATGACAGACGATTCTGCGACCCAGGACCGGATCTTTGCGGCGCTCACCAATTCCGCGGGTCATCCGAACGTGAGGCGGATCGATACGCACGCAGCTTCGGTCTTCCTCGAAGGCAGGCGCGCCCTGAAAATCAAGCGCGCCGTGCAGTTTCCATTCCTCGATTACTCAACGCTCGAGAAGCGCAAGGCGGCGTGTGAGGAGGAGATCAGGATCAACCGGCCGCTGGCGCCGCAGATCTATCACCGCGTCGTGGCGATCACGGAAGAGCCCGATGGATCGGTGAAGGTCGACGGAAGCGGCCGGCCGATCGAGTATGCGGTCGACATGTTGCGCTTCGACGAAAGCCGGACGCTGGATCATCTGGCCAAGGCCGGAGCGCTGGATGACACTTTTGCCTCGGCTGTCGCCGACGCGATCGCGGCTTCGCATGCGCAGGCTGTTTGCGCCGACGGCAACGCATGGGTTTCCTCCATCCCCGGCCTGATCGATGGCAACAGCAATGGCCTGCGGACCGGCAATCATTTCGAAGCCGAAGAGATCGCAGAACTCGGCAGAGACTCGCAAGCAATGTTCCTCCGCCTCCGACCTTTGCTCGAAGAGCGCGGCCGAAAAGACTTCGTGCGCCGCTGCCATGGCGACCTGCATCTTGCGAACATCGTGTCGATCGACGAGAAGCCGGTGCTGTTCGACGCCATCGAGTTCGACGCCCGGATGGCAACCACCGACGTGCTCTACGATCTCGCATTCGGATTGATGGATCTGTTGCACCACAATCAGGCACGCGCGGCCAACATCGTGCTGAACCGCTATCTCGCCGCGACTCCGGTCGAAAATCTCGACGCGCTCTCCGCACTGCCGCTGTTCATGTCCGTCCGGGCGGCGATCCGCGCCCAGGTCGCGCTGGCACGGCTGAAGCCGCCGCATTCCGATGATCCCAGCATTCTCGACGGGGCGCGGCGCTATTTTGGCCTCGCCCGCGCGCTGATCCAGCCGCCCGCTCGCCGGCTGATTGCAATCGGCGGATTGTCAGGCACCGGAAAGACGATTTTGGCACGCGCGCTCGCGCCGGACGTTACGCCGCGGCCGGGCGCCGTCGTGCTGCGCAGCGACCTCGTCCGCAAGCAGATGTTAGGGGTCGAGGAAACGGACCGGCTGCCGGCATCCGCATACACGCCGGAGGTCACGGCCCGCGTTTACGACATGCTGGCTCAGCACGCCGGGCGGGTGCTGGCGCAAGGCCATTCAGCGATCATCGACGGCGTGTTCGCCCGTCAGGGCGAACGAGACGCGGTCGCCACCCTGGCGCGCGAGCGCAACGTCCCGCTGAGCGGCCTGTTTCTGGTTGCAGACCTCGCGACCCGGCAGGCGCGGATCGGGGGCCGCCGGGGCGACGCATCCGACGCCACGCAAGAGGTTGCCGCGCTGCAAGAGCACTATAATATCGGCCATGTCGGTTGGGCGACCATCGATGCATCCGGGACGCAAGAGCAGACGCTCCAGAACTGCCGGGACGCGATCGCCGAGAGCAAGTAAGGCAATCTGCAAATGGCGCGACCCAGCACGAGTTCGACGGCCGCGCGCGTCAAGCCTGCGGCGAGGCGCAATGCCCTGCCCGGCCGCCTCAGCCCCGGCATGGTCTGCGACACGGCGTTCCGGATCATCGCCCGCCGTCACCTCGCCGCCGTTCGCGCCCAGCATGACGGCACCTGCCGCGGCGATCCCGAGGCACTGCACCAGATCCGGATTGCACTGACGCATCTGCGCACCGCCATCCGCTTCTTCTCGCCGATGGTCGATGACGCCCTTCGCCCGGAGGTCTGGACCGAACTGAAATGGCTGAACAGCCAGCTCGGGGTGGTACGGGACCTCGACGTGGCGATCGAACGGGTCATCGCCGAAAGTGGCGGCGAGTTGACCGTGATTGCCGAGCTCCAGCACTGGGATGAGAAGCGCGCCGAGAGCCATCGCCAGTTGGCGCGCGCGCTGCAATCCGCGAGGTATCGCCATCTCGTCGAGCAGACGTCAGCCTGGATCGAGAGCGGCCTCTGGTCGACCCGGCGCAGCAAGGAAGCTATCAGGCTACGCCGCTGCACGCTCGCCGACCACGCAACAGCGAAACTCACGGAATGGGAAAAGACGCTGCTCAAGAAAGCACGCAAGCTCCGCAAGCTCGATGTCGAGAAACGGCACAAGCTGCGGCTTCTCAACAAACGGCTGACCTATTCGATCGAGTCGCTCGAGGACCTGTTCGCAGACGAGTCGCTGACAAAGCAGCAGTCGATCCTCAAGCAATTGCGCAAGGCGCAAAAGTCCCTCGGGCGATTGAATGACGATGCGCGAGGGCAAACCTTGGCGGCGTCATTGAACGAGGCCGTTCCCGAGGCGGGCATTCGCTTCCTCAACCGCAAGCGCGAAAAGAAACTGTTGCGGACCGCCTCGCGCGCCTACCGGAAACTCGACAAGGCCAAGCCGTTCCGCTCCGCCGATCTTGCGCCGGATGCGGAGCCTGAGAACTAGGTGATCTCGCCAAGGCGAACCTAAAAAAGACGAGCTGGGCCAGCCGTCGGCTCAGCGCGGAATGACGGCGGTGGCTTCGATTTCGACGCGCGCCGCCTTCTCGACGAGCCGGACGACCTGAACCAGCGCCATCGCCGGGTAGTGCGCGCCAAAGATGGCGCGGTAGGCCTTGCCGAGCTCTTTCAGGTTCGTCAGGTACTCGTCCATGTCGACGACGTACCAGGTCAGGCGCACCAGATGCTCGGGCTGCGCACCGGCCTCCGCGAGGATCGCGGCGATGTTGCCTAGGGTTTGGCGCACCTGCGCGACAAAACCCTCCGCGAGACGCTCCTCGTCATCCCAGCCGATGACGCCGCCAGTGACGACGATGCGTCCCTCGGCGGCCATGCCGTTGGCATAGCCTTTCGGTACCGGCCAACCGGACGGCTGGAGCACCTGCGCCCTGGATCGGGTTTCATCCTCGGCTGTTGTCGGCAGCACCGCGAGGTGCGGGCCTTTCGGCGTGGTCACTGACAATTCTCTATCCTTCTCATTCCGCCGCGACGCCGGAGGACGGCACCGCGGTCTGCGCCAGTTGCCGCAGGGCAAAGCGCTTTAGTTTGCCGGTCTCGGTCTTCGGTAGCTGCGTCACGAACTCGATCGCGCGCGGATATTTGTATGGCGCGATCTCGCGTTTGACATGCTCCTGCAACGCAGCCACGAGCTCGGCATCCGGCGTTACGCCCGGCGCGGCAACGACATAGGCCTTCACGATCATGCCGCGCGCCTCGTCTGGCGCGCCGACGACCCCGCATTCGACGACCGAGGGATGCGTGAGCAGCGCCGCCTCGACGTCCGTGCCTGCGATGTTGTAGCCGGCCGACACGATCATGTCGTCCGAGCGCGACTGATACCAGAAATAGCCGTCGCTATCCATCAGATAGGTGTCGCCCGTGATGTTCCAGCCGTTCTGGACGTATTTGCGTTGCCGCTCGTCGGCGAGATAGCGGCATCCGGTCGGCCCGCGGACCGCGAGCCGTCCCATCGTGCCCGGCGGCAAATCATTGCCGGAATCGTCGACGATCTTCGCTTCATACCCCGGCACCGGCTTGCCCGTCGCACCGGGCCGGATGTCGTCCTCGGTCGCGCTGATGAAGATGTGCAGCAGCTCGGTCGAGCCGATGCCGTCCATCAGCTTGATGCCGGTCGCCTTCAGCCAGGCATCGAATGTCGGCTTGGGCAACGTCTCGCCGGCGGACACGCATTTGCGAAGCGAGGAAATATCGCGGCCCGGAAGCTTGCCAATCATCGCCCGGTACGCGGTCGGCGCGGTGAAACAGACCGTGGTCTTGTACTGCTCGATCGCATTCAGAATGTCGTCGGGCGCCGTCTTCTCCAGAACGACAAAGGAGGCACCGATGTGCATCGGAAACAGCACGCCGCCGAAGCCAAACGTGAAGGCGAGCGGTGCCGAGCCGACGAAGCGATCCGTCTGCTCCGCCCGCAAGATGTTGCGCGCATAACCATCGCAGACCGCCAGCATGTCACGGTGGAAATGCATGGTGCCCTTGGGATCGCCGGTCGTGCCCGACGTGAAAGCGATCAGACAGACGTCGTCGGATGCAGTATCGACAGCTTTGAACTCCGGACTTGCATCCCCCATCAGCGCCTCGAGCGAGTCGCCACTGCCGGTGCCCCAATAGACCACGCGCTTGAGGCTGGGGGCTGCGGCTTTCGCTTTCTCCATTTCCTCGGCGAGCTTGCCATCGCAGAGCGCGAGTGTGATCTCCGCCTTCTGGATCGGATAGGACAGCTCCTTGGCGCGCAACAGCGGCATCGTCGCCACCACAATGCCTCCGGCCTTGATCACCGCCAGATAGGTCGCGACCATCATCGGATTGTTGGCCGAGCGAAGCAGCACGCGCCCGCCGGTGACGAGACCAAGCTTGCCGACCAGCACATTGGCGATGCGGTTCACGCGCGTTTGCAGCTCACGATAGGTGTAGCTGACGGCGGGGCTGATCACGCAGGCAGCGTCGCCATGTCCCTGCTCGACCCAGCGGTCTAGGAAATAGCTGACGCAGTTCACGCGGGGCGGATATTGCAGTTCCGGTCGTGTGAAGATGAATTCCGGCCAGAGCTCGCGTGGCGGAAGATGCTGCCGCGCGAACGCATCGACATGGGCTGTCGCGGCATTGTCGTCATGCGAGCCCGAGATTTGAACCTTGGCGGCGTTGGCCATCGCACGCTCCTTTCAGCATGGAAAGCACCCGGCAGCACTCACTCGGAAACATTTTAGGCTTAAAGCAATTTCGCGCAATAGCGGATTTTGGGCATCCCATGCTTTTTCCGGCGGCAAACGGGATTGGTGGGTGCCTCAGCCGCGGACCTACGCCCGGCGGCGAGCGGCCGATTTCTGCGCCGATGCCTTGGTCTTGGCGAGCAGCCGCATCAATTCGCGCACATCCTTCGGCGTCAGATCGGCGAAGAGATCGGCGATCCAAGTTTCGTGTTCCGCGGCCATTCTGCGAAACTCGGCGCGACCGAGTTTAGTCAGCCGGATCACCTGGACGCGGCGGTCCGTCTCCGACGTGCGGCGGTCGAGATGACCGGATTCCACGAGGCGCTCGACCAGACCGGTGACGTTGCCGTTCGAGACCATCATGCGCTTGGAGACGTCGGACAGCGTCATGCCGTCGGGTGCCTTGTCGAGCTGCGCCATCAGGTCGAAACGGGGCAATGTGACGTCGAAGCGCTGCCGCAACCGGCCACGAACCTCGCCCTCGATCAGGGTCGTGCAGGTCAAGAGGCGTAGCCACAGCCGAAGCTCTTCGGCGTGATCCTCCGGAGTTTCGACGGCCTTGGTCTCGGAATCGAGCATGTTGATGCAGTCACTCGCGGCCGGCATTGGCGCCCGGCACGGATCCCCCACGTTTTGAGCTTCAAATAAATCGACGCCGGCTGCAAGCGTAAAGCCGCAACAATCGACCGCATGCCGATTTCTTTAGGCTTCAAATAATTGGCGCGCCGCTTGCATGCACCGCTGCCCGCCGGATGACGACGCTTTGAGCTCGCTTGCCGCGGCAGCAATCATCGGCATAAACTTGGATTGGAGTAGCGGCTTGCAGCGCAAGTCCTGTTGTCACGGGGGACAGATCATGAAGACGCAAATGACGTTGGCCGCAGCCGCCTTGCTGCTTGGCACCGCGGTGAGCCCTTCCCTCGCTCAGGAGAAAATCAAGCTGGGGGTAATCGTGACTCTGTCGGGACCCGCCGCTGCACTCGGCCAACAGGTTCGCGACGGCTTTGCGCTCGGGGTCAAGGATCTCGGCGGCAAGATGGGCGGCCGCGAAGTCGAGGTCGTCGTGGTCGACGACGAATTGAAGCCGGACGCAGCGGTCACCAAGGTCAAGGGGCTTCTGGAGCGCGACAAGGTCGACTTCGTGGTCGGCCCGATCTTCTCCAACATCCTTCAGGCGATCCACCGGCCGGTGACGGAATCGAAAACCTTCCTGATCAGCCCCAATGCCGGCCCATCAACTTTTGCCGGCAAGGATTGCAACCCGTTCTTCTATGTGACCTCGTATCAGAACGATCAGGTGCACGAAATCCTCGGCAAGGTCGCGCAGGATCGCGGCTACAAGCGCATGTATCTGATGGTGCCGAATTATCAGGCCGGCAAGGACTCGGTCGCCGGCTTCAAGCTCGACTACAAGGGTGAGATCGTCGAGGAATCCTACATGCCGCTCAACACGCTGGACTTCCAGCCGGAGCTTTCCAAGATTTCGTCACAGAAGCCCGATGCGCTCTTCACGTTCATGCCCGGCGGCCTCGGGGTCAATCTCGTCAAGCAATACAAGCAGGCCGGCCTCGCCGACAGCATTCCGGTGCTCTCGGCTTTCACGGTGGATGAATCGACCTTACCGGCGCAGCAGGACGCGGCGGTCGGCATGTTCGGCGGCGCGAACTGGGCGCCCAATCTCGACAATCCCCAGAACAAGAAGTTCGTCGCCGCCTACGAGACCGCCTTTAACGGCGTGCCCGGCACCTACGCCTTCCAGGCCTATGATGCCGCGATGCTGATCGACAGCGCCGTCAAGGCCGTGAAGGGCGATCTCTCGAACAAAGTTGCGGTCGCGGCCGCTCTGAAAAAGGCCGACTTCACCTCGCTGCGCGGCGCCTTCAAGTTCAACACCAATGGTTATCCGATCCAGGATTTCTACCTGACCAAGGTCGCCAAGCGCGCGGACGGCAAGTTCCAGACCGAGATCGTTCAGAAAGTCTTTGAGAATTACGGCGACCGCTACGCCAAGGACTGCAAGGCGGCGAACTAAGCCGCACGGCGCGTTGAGGGAGGATCACAATGAAGAGCGAAATCACCGGCATTACACGGGCCAATGAGGGAATCCAGGGCATCTCCTGGAACATCCTCGGCCAGACCTATGTGCCGAAGAGCAACACGGAGCACAGCTTCTCCTGGCATGCGACGCTGCCGCCGGGCACGTTCGTGCCGCCGCATATCCATCCCGACCAGGATGAATATCTCTATATGCTGGAGGGCAAGCTCGATTTCATGCTCGGCAATTCCGAGTCGCAGGCGACCGCGGGCGACCTGATCCGGCTCGGCATGGGTGTGCCGCACGGCATCTTCAACAAGTCGGAGCAGACCGCGAAGGTGCTGTTCTGGGTGTCACCGACCCGCAAGCTGTTCGACCTGTTCTGGGGCCTCCACAACATGAAGGAACAGAAGCCCGAGGACGTGGTGGCGATGGCCGCCGAGTTCAACATCCACTTCCTGCCGCCGCCTCCCGGCGGCTAGCAGGGCATCTTAAGCCCGCACCGCCGCAAGTCCCGGCACTGCGGCGAAGCCAGCCTTGGTGGCATAGCCGCGCACGATCGCCTCGCGCTGGGAATAGCTCAGCACGTTGTCGACATTGTCGAAACCATCAGGCGCGAGCTGCTCGACTGCGTCGATGACGCCCTCGGGACCGCCACGCCTGTTGGAGCGGACGATGTCCGCGGTCATGGGCAGGCGCTTCTTCTCGTATTCAAGCAATGCCTGGCGCGGATGTTCGGCGCGCACCAGCGCGTCAGCGAGACAGCGCGCATCGAGGATCGCCTGCGAGGCGCCATTGGAGCCGACCGGATACATCGGATGCGCGGCATCGCCGAGCAGCGTGACTCTGCCCGATGACCAATAGGGCAACGGATCGCGGTCGCAGGTCGGGTATTCGTAGAACTCGGGCGTGGCCGAAATCAGGCTCTTCACGTCGACGTAGGGCACCGAAAAGCGCGCCACATGCGGCATCAGTTCCTCGCGCCGGCCCGGCCGCGACCAGTCCTCCTTTCGTGGCGGCGGGACATTGCCCTCGCCGACCTTCACCAGCACCGCCCAGTTGGTGAGACGGCTCGCCGGGCTCGATCCCTCCGCGATTGGATAGATCACAACCTTAGCGCTGAGCCCGCCGGCCACAATCATCGATTTGCCGGTGAGGAACAGCGGCCAATCCCGCGCACCGCGCCACAGCATCAGGCCGTTCCAGCATGGCGGCCCCTCGCTCGGGAACAGCGTGTCACGGACCCGCGAATGGATGCCGTCGGCACCAATCAGGATGTCGCCGCGCGCGGTATGGATGTGCGCGCCTGAGCGGTCGAAGAAGTAAGCGGTGACGCCGCTCTCGTCCTGCGTGAAGGCACCGAGGCGGCAGCCAGTGTGGATGGCCTCCGGCCCGAGCCGCTCCTCGACAGCACGATGGATGACGCCCTGAAGTCGACCGCGGTGGATCGAGAATTGCGGCACGTCATGGCCGGCGTCGATGCCGCGAGCCTCGCGCCAGACTTCCTGGCCGTGACGGTTGAGGTAATAGAGCTGGTCGGTGCGGATCGCGACATCGTCAAGCTGCTGGAGCAAACCGAGGCCTGCCAGCTCGCGCATGGCATGCGGCAGCGTGTTGATGCCGACGCCAAGCTCGCGGATGGTGTCAGACTGCTCGAAAATCTCGGAAGCGAGGCCCCGCGAGCGCAGCATCAATGCGGTGGTGAGACCACCGATACCGCCACCGACGATAATCGCCTTCATCGCCCTCACTCCACTCGGTACACACCAGGCAACGCGGCCAAATTCGCACGGGCGGTCACTCCGCCGCAAGCGGCTTTGTCGCCTCCGCCTTGAGCTCGGCCCGGGTCTTGGGCTTAGCCTTAATTCTCAGCTCCTCGAGATCCTGCCGGTCGCGCACGCTGTTGCGGAAAATCTGATCTTTTCCGGGAAGATATTGCGGCGGGCAGAACGCGTCGTCCGCCCCGTACCAAGCCGCCGCCCGCATGGTGAAGAAGGGATCGACTAGATGCGGCCGCCCGAGCGCAACGAGGTCCGCCCGGCCCGCAGCCAGGATGGTGTTGGCCTGGTCCGCCGTCGTGATATTGCCGACGCACATCGTGGCCACGCGCGCCTCATTGCGGACCTGGTCGGAGAACGGGGTCTGGAACATGCGGCCATAGATCGGCTGCGCATCGCGCACGGTCTGCCCGGTCGAGACGTCGACGAGATCGACGCCGGCCTCGGCAAAGGCGCGCGCGATCGCCACCGCATCGTCGCCGCCGATGCCACCCTCGGCCCAGTCGGTCGCAGAAATGCGCACCGACATTGGCTTGTGCGACGGCCACACGGCCCGCAGCGCCACGAAGACTTCGAGCGGAAAGCGCAGGCGATTGGCCAGCGAGCCGCCATACTCATCCGTGCGGGTGTTCGTCAGCGGCGAGATGAAGCTCGCAAGCAGATAGCCATGGGCGCAATGCAGCTCGAGCATGTCGAAGCCGCCGCGTTCGCCGCGCTCGGCCGCCGCCACGAAAGCGTCCCTTATTGCGTTCATGCCGGCGCGATCGAGCTCGCGCGGAACCTGACTGTCGGGGAAATAAGGCAGCGGCGATGCCGAGAACACCTCCCAGCCGCCCTCCTCGAGCGGACGATCCATGCCGTCCCACATCAGCTTCGTCGCACCCTTGCGCCCGGCGTGGCCCAGTTGCAGGCAGATTTTTGCGGCTGAATTGGCATGGACGAAATCGACGATGCGGCGCCAGGACGCCTCCTGCTCGTCATTCCACAGTCCTGCGCAGCCCGGCGTGATGCGGGCGTCGCGGGCAACGCAGGTCATCTCGGTGAAAATCAGGCCGGCGCCGCCGATCGCGCGCGATCCATAATGCACCAGGTGGAAATCGGTCGGCATGCCCTCCTTCGCCGAATACATGCACATCGGCGACACCACGGCGCGATTGGCGATCTCCATCTCGCGCAGCCGGAATGGCTGGAACAGCGGCACCATCGGCTTCTCGGTGTCGACGTCGAAACCGCTGTCACGAACACGCTTGGCAAACGATCTTTCGACCTCCGCCACGAAGTCGGGAGCCCGGAGTTTCAGATTGTCATAGGTGATCGCCTTCGAGCGCGTCATCACGCCGAAGGCGAACTGCACCGGATCGAAATCCCAGAAGCGGTCGACATGCTCGAACCAGACCAGCGAAACGTCGGCGGCGTGCTGCGTCTTCTCGACCTCCTCGCGCCGCCCGTGCTCATAGACGTCCAGCGCCGCCTTGATGCTGGGCGCCTTGTCCATCGCCTCGGCCAGCGCGATCGCGTCTTCCATTGCGAGCTTGGTGCCTGAGCCAATCGAGAAATGCGCGCTCGCCTTGGCGTCGCCGAGCAGAACCATGTTGTCCTTGACCCAGCGCTTGCTGCGGATCATCGGAAAGTTGCGCCACGTAGAGCGGTTGGTGAGTAATTGGTGCCCATCGAGGAACCAGCCGAAGATCTCGGCCATCCGCGCAGCCGACTGGGTCTCGTTCAGCCCTGTCAGCCCGGCGCGTTCGAACGTCTCCGGATCGGTCTCGAAAATCCAGGTCGAGTGGCCGGCTTCATATTGATAGGCATGGGCGATGAACGGCCCCCACTCCGTCTCCTGGAAGATGAAGGTGAAGGCATCCAGCGGCCTGGTCGAGCCCATCCAGGCGAACTTGTTGGCACGCAGGTCGATTTCCGGCGCGAAATGATCGACGTATTTGTCGCGGAAGCGGCTGTTGATGCCGTCCGCGACCAGGATGAGATCGGCGTCGGCGAAGCGGGATTCGTCCTCGACGTCCGCTTCGAAATTCAGGACGACCCCCAGTTCGCGCGCGCGCGCCTGGAGGATCAGGAGCAGCTTCTGCCGCGAGCAGCCACAAAAGCCGTTGCCACCGACCCGATGGACCGTTCCCCGGAAGTGCACGGCGATGTCATCCCAGTAGGCGAATTCCTGGGTGATGCGGCGATAGCTCGGAAGGTCGTGCTTCTCGAAATTGTCAAGCGTGGCGTCCGAGAACACCACGCCGAAGCCGAAGGTGTCGTCGGCGCGGTTGCGCTCGTACACCGCGATCTCAGCGCTCGGCCGCTGCTTCTTCAGCAGGATTGCAGCGTAGAGACCCGCAGGTCCGCCACCGATGATCGCGACTTTCATGGGAGCCTCGCCAAATGAACCCGGCGAAACTATTTTAAGCCTAAAATAATTGCGCGCAAGTCCCCATTGCGGCAGGCTGCCGGCAAAGCCCGGCTTAATCGCCCCTGAAGACCGGCTTGACCTTGTTGGCGAAAGCCTCGAAGGCCCGTTCGAAATCGGCCGTCGTCATGCACAGCGCTTGAGCAACAGCCTCCGCCTCGATCGCCTCCTCCACCGACATCGCCCATTCCATGGCTAGCATCCGCTTGGTCATGGTGTTGGCAAAGGTCGGGCCCTCCGCGATTTGCTTGGCGAGCAGTTGAGCCTGCGGCAGCACCTGCTCCGGGGTGACGAGGCGGCTGAAGAAGCCCCAGCGCTCGCCCTCCTCCGCGGTCATGAACCGGCCGGTGTAGAGCAACTCGGAAGCGCGGGACTGTCCGATGATCCGCGGCAGGATCGCGCAGGCGCCCATGTCACAACCGGCAAGGCCGACCTTGTTGAAGAGGAATGCTACCTCGGCCCCGCTCGCCGCAAGCCGCATGTCCGACGCCATGGCGATGATCGCGCCCGCGCCGGCACAGATGCCTTCAACCGCCGCAACGATCGGCTGCGGGCAGGCCCGCATCGCCTTGACGAGGTCGCCGGTCATCCGCGTAAACGCCGTCAGCCCCTTGGTGTCCATCTTCACGAGCGGACCGATGATCTCGAACACATCGCCGCCGGACGAGAAATTGGCGCCAGCGCCGGTCATGACGATGGACTTGACCGCATCGTCGAACGCGCAGGCGCGAAAGAAATCGGTCAGTTCGCGATAGCTCTCGAAGGTCAACGGATTCTTTCGTTCCGGACGATTGAGCGTCACGGTTGCAACACCATCGACGACGGCCAGCAGGAAGTGCTGCGGCGAATAGTCCGCAAGCGGTAAGGTCACGGGATTGGCTGGTCTGCTCATACGATCTCCTTGGCTTCCTTGCTCCGCGCCTTTGCCATGCGCGCTAAATCTCACCGCCGGCAACAGCGATTGCCTGCCCGGTGATTGCGCCGGCGCCCTCGCCGCACAGCCAGAGCACGGCATCCGCGACCTCCCGAGGAGAGATCAATCGCCCTTGCGGATTATGTTTCGCGAGCTCGGCAATGGCCTGCTCCCGGCTACGCCCTGTCTTTTTCATGATGTTCTCGATGCTGCCGGCGACGAGATCGGTGTCGGTGAAGCCGGGACACACCGCGTTGACGGTCACGTTGCTGCCGGCCATCTCGAGAGCGAGAGACCGCACGAGACCGACCACAGCGTGCTTGGCCGCGGTGTAAGCACTGACATAGGCGTATCCCTTGAGCCCCGCCGTGGACGCGATCGCGACGATACGACCATAGGGACGATCCTTCATCCCGGGCAGCACAGCGCTGACAGCATGGACCACGCCCATGAAATTGACGCCCATCATGCGCGTGAACAGGGCGCTGTCGGATTTGGCGAACGGCGCGGACTCGGCGCTTCCCGCATTGGCGATCAGAATATCGATCGGCTGCCGCGCACTCGCTTGAGCGATGGCGACTTTCATTGAGGTTTCGTCCGAGACGTCGGCGACAGCCGCAAAATGTGCTGCCCCTGCGCTGACAGCCTCCTCGAGCGTCGCAGCGTTCCGCCCAAGGACGGTCACCGTGGCACCGGCCTCGACGAGCGCTGCTGCGATGGCGCGACCGATGCCGCGACCGCCACCGGTCACCAGCGCGTGCGGCGAATGCGGTAATCCGGACATGCGCTGGCTTCCTTGCATTCTGCTGATCGCTCTTCCCGATATATTTTAACCTTCAAACTTTTGCAAACGAAGCTCGACGCGGCCCCTCGAACAGCCGCACGTCGAAGACCGGCCCGAAAATTGCTTTAAGTATAAAATTATCTCTTCCCATCCCTCACAGGCCTGTTAGCATCGAAGGGCCGAGCAAAAGGATGTCGCGTGTCGCAGCCTGCGCCAATGATAACAAAGGACGGCCGCTTCGCCTATGAAGCCGCGGGCGATCCGGGCGGGACACCTCTGATTTTCCTGCATGGCATCGGCGGTGCGGCACGGGCCTGGCGGCGGCAGCTTGCCACATTCGGCGACCGCTTTCACGCGATTGCATGGGACATGCCGGGCTATGGCGGATCGGCGCCGCTCGCCAGCGTCAGCATCGCTGCCCTGGCGGATGCGCTTCAGCGATTCATCGAGCAGCTTGGTGCGAGCAAGCCAATTCTGATCGGGCATTCCATCGGCGGCATGATCGTTCAGCAATGGCTGGTGCAATCCGCGAAACCGGCGCGCGCGGTCGTGCTGGCGCAGACCAGCCCCGCGTTCGGCAAGGCCGACGGCGATTGGCAGACATCGTTTATCGCCGCACGGCTGGGGCCGCTCGATCGCGGCGAAACGATGAAGTCGCTGGCGCCCTCTCTGGTGAAGGAACTGGTGGGCGACGATCCTGATCCCAGGGGAATGGAGCTTGCACGCGAGTGCATGGCAAGCGTGCCCGAGGCGAGCTATCGCGCCATGATGCTGGCGTTGATTGGCTTCGACCAACGCAGCACCCTCAAGGACATTTCCATCCCGACGCTGCTGCTGTCCGGCTCCAAGGACAACAACGCACCAGCCCCAATGATGGCGAAGACGGCGACCTACATTCCATCTGCCGAGTATGTCGAGTTGGCCGGTGTCGGCCATCTTGCGAACCTTGAGCGCCCCGATGCCTTTGACGAGGCTCTCGGCCGGTTCCTGAACTCCGTCGCGATCAACACGTAGGATGACTGCGCAATGACAATGCAAGTCAGCAAGACCATCGGCGCGAGTGACAAGGTCGCGCTGGATGCGCCGATCTTCGATCCCGTCGCATTCCGACTGAGCGACGAGCAGGCCGGCATCATCGCGCGGGCGCGCGAGATCGGCCAGAGCGTGTTCGCCGGCCGCGCCGCGACTTACGATCGCGAGGCGATTTTCCCGTCCGAGAATTATCGCGACCTGCATCGCGTCGGCCTGCTTGGTATTGCCGTACCCAAGAAGCATGGTGGCCTCGGAGCGACTTATCAAACTTACGCACTGGCGGCAGCCGAAATCGGCCGCTATTGCGGCGCGACTGCGCTCACCTGGAACATGCATGTCTGCTCGACGCTGTGGTCGGGCCCGCTCGCCGACGATCTCGACATGGATGCAGAGACTCGCGCCGAGCACGAGCGGCGACGTGCGGTCCACTACAAGCGCATCGTCGACGATGGCGCGATCTATTCGCAGCCCTTCTCGGAGGGCGGTGCGGCAGCGGCAGGCGGGGTCGCTTTCGGCACGGAAGCACGGCCGGTCGGGGGCGGCTGGATCGTCAACGGCAAGAAGATCTTTGCATCACTCTCCGGCCATGCGGACTATTACGGCGTTCTCTGCACCGAGATCGAGGAAGGCGAGAAGGCTTCGCGCCGCAATACGCTTTACCTGGCCATTCCTGCAAAATCGGAAGGCGTTTCGGTCGTCGGCGACTGGGATCCGCTCGGCATGCGCGGAACAGTCTCGCGCACGCTGCTGTTCAAGGACGTGTTCGTGCCGGCAGATTCGGCGCTGATGCCGCGGGGCGTCTATTTCCAGGCCGCGATGCGCTGGCCGCACATGTTTCTGACGTTGTCGCCGACCTATATGGGCCTTGCGCAAGCCGCCCATGACTTCACCGTGCGATATTTGCGCGGCGAAGTACCGGGCATGCCGCCGGTCAAGCGCAGGATGTATCCGACCAAGCAGATTGCGGTCGCGCAGATGCAGATCAAGCTCGAGCAGATCAAGGCAATCTGGTTCCAGGCGGTCACCGAGGCGCGCGCCAATCCGAGCAAGGAGCAGGTGCTTCGCGCCTATGCCGCGCAATATTCGGTGATGGAGGGCGCCAATGAGCTCGCCGCGCTCGCGATCCGCACCTGTGGCGGTCAGGCTATGCTCCGCTCGCTGCCGCTCGAGCGGATCTATCGCGACAGCCGCTGCGGCTCGCTGATGTTGCCCTGGACAGCCGAGCTCTGCCTCGACCGGATCGGGCGCGAAGCGCTGTACGAGCCCGGCGAAACGGACGACTGACGGTGGATCTCTGCAGTCTGATCGATCGCAACGCGGCGTTCGCGCCAGACAAGACAGCCATTGCCTTCGAGGGCGAACGGTTGAGCTATGCGGCGTTCGCTGCACGCATCGAGCGGACGGCGGCGACGTTGAAGCAGGAGCTCGGCGTCGGCCGGGGCGACCGCGTTGCGATCCTCAGCCTGAACCGGCCGGACTATCTGGTTCTGCTCTATGCCTGCGCGCGGCTCGGCGCGATGCTGGTGCCCCTGAACTGGCGGCTGGCTATCGCCGAGCAGCTGTTCATCCTCACCGATGCCGGCGCCAAGGTCCTGGTGCTCGAGCAGGCATTTGAGGGGGTTCTTGCCGAACTTCAGGGGACTGCTGTTGTCGGGCTCGATTTCGAGCCGCCCCACGGCACGACATTCGAAAACCTGTTGGCTCGAAGCCGGGGCACCGGCCGCAACCCGCACACCGATCTCTCCTGTCCGCTTCTCATTGTCTACACGTCAGGAACGACCGGACGACCCAAAGGCGCGGTGCTGCGCCAGGAGGCGCTGTTCTGGAACGGCGTCATGAGCCAGCACATGCACAACATGACGTCCGATGACCATGTGCTGACGCTGTTGCCGTTCTTCCACGTCGGTGGCCTCAACATCCAGACCACGGCTGCGCTCCAGCTGGGCGCGACGGTCACGGTTCACGCACGCTTCACGCCGGACACCGCGCTTGCGGCCATCGAACGGGAACGGCCGACCTTGACCGTGATGGTGCCAGCGATCATCCAGGCCGTAAGCGAGCATCCCGCCTGGACCATGACCGACCTTTCATCACTCAAAGCCGTCGCGACCGGCTCGACCATCGTGCCGCCGCATCTGATCGACCGCTTCGTCGCGCGCGGCGTCCCGGTGCTTCAGGTCTACGGCTCGACGGAAACATGCCCCATTGCAGTCTACACCCGGCTTGGTGGCGATCTCTCGCGCGCGGGATCGACCGGACTTGCCGGCCTGTGCTGCGAAGCAAAACTGATTGATCAGGCCGGCAACGAGGTGCCGGCGGGCGCGCCGGGAGAGATCGCGGTGCGCGGCCCGAACGTGTTCTTCGAATATTGGGGCAATGCGGACGCCACGCGCGATGCGCTGCACGACGGCTGGTATCGTACCGGGGATATTGGCCTGTGCGATGCGGACGGCTATTTCTGGGTGCGCGATCGCAAGAAGAACATGATCATTTCCGGCGGCGAGAACGTCTATCCGGCGGAGGTCGAACGCGTCCTGCTCGAACATCCCGATGTCAGCGAGTGCGCCGTGATCGGCCGGCCCGATCCACGCTGGGACGAGGTGCCCATCGCCTACGTGATCCCGCGATCCGGCGGTCAACTGGAAGCAGACGCGTTGAAAGTGCATCTTCAGGCCCAACTCGCCCGCTACAAGGTTCCGCGCGACATCATTTTCGTCACCGACCTGCCGCGCACCGCGCTGGGCAAGGTCCAGCATTTCCTGCTGAAGCAGCTTGATGCGCAATCGCGCGCGCAAGGAGAAGCATCTTGAAGATTGCGGTTCTGGGTGGGGGAAACGGCTCTTTCGCGGCCGCGGGCGATTTTGCGCTGTCAGGACATGAGGTCCGGCTCTGGCGCCGCGACGCGGATCAGGTCGCAGCACATCGCGCCGCCGGCTCGCGCATCCTGGTGAAGGATCATAACGGCCGTCACGACGTGAAATTGGCGCTGGTGACGACCGGCATCGCCGAGGCCGTCAAGGGCGTAGAGCTGATCCTGTGCCCCGCCCCCGCCTTCGCGCAGACTGATATCGCGCGCCTGCTTGCTCCACATCTGCGGGATGGACAGGTCGTGTTTCTGCCGCCGGCCACGTTCGGCTCGATGATCTTCGCCCAGGCTGCGCGGGATGCCGGCAACCACGCCAAGGCGTGCTTTGCCGAAACCGGGACCTTGCCCTGGCTGACCCGCAAGCACGGACCATTCGAGGTGGCGATCACCATCCGCGCCAAGCGACTGCCGGTCGGCGTTCTCCCGCTCGATCAGGCGCCGCGCGCACTTGAGGTGATCGGACAGGCTTTCCCCGGCGCGGTCGAGCCGTGCGGAGATGCTCTCTCCGGTGCGCTGATGAATGCAGGCCCGATTATCCATCCGCCGCTGATCGTGATGAATGCTGGCCCGATCGAGCATTTCGAGAAGTGGGACATCCACAAGGAAGGAACGCAAGCCGCGATTCGCCGTGTCACCGACGCGCTCGATGCCGAACGGATGGCCGTGCGTGAGGCGCTCGGGTATGGCGCACCGCATTTTCCGCTCGCCCATCACTATGCCAAGGAAGGCGAGATCTGGATGTATGGCCGCGGCTCGCACGACCGGCTGACCGATTCCGGCGACTGGCGCGAGCGGATCGTGCTGACTGAGCACCGCTACATGAGAGAGGATTTGCGGCTTGGGCTATCGCTGCTGGTCTCTGTCGCCGGCCTGGCGGGCGTGGCTACGCCGCTGGCCAAGGGATTTCTGGCCATCGGTGGCGCAATCTGCGGTGAGGATTTTACGCAAGGCGGCCGAACCCTCGAGACGCTGGGCCTCGGCAATCTCGACAAGGCCGCTTTGCAGACGCTTCTTCGCAAGGGATTTTGACCGATGACCAACCGAGCCACAATCGCCTGTCTCGGGGCCGGCCGCATGGGCCGCGGCATCGCCGTCGCGTTTGCTTATGCCGGGCATATGGTCACGATGATCGACATCAAGGCCCGTTCAGCCGAAGATTTCGCCAGGCTGGAGGCAGATGCGCTCGGCGAAGTCAGCAAGACCTTTGCCAACCTGGCGAAGCTGGGGCTACTGACCGAGGCGGATGTCGATCCGCTGATCGCGCGGGTCTCGGTGGTGCCGGCCAGCCAGAGCGATGCGGCACTGTCCGATGCCGGAATAGTCTTCGAAGGCGTCCCCGAGATCGTCGAGCTGAAGCGGGACGTGCTGGGGGCGGCCTCAAAACAAGTCGGCCCCGATACGATCATCGCATCGACGACGTCGACCATCCTCGTCGACGATCTCTCGGGCGCGATTGTGAATCCTCGCCGCTTCCTTAATGTGCACTGGCTCAATCCGGCCTATCTGATCCCGCTGGTCGAGGTTTCGCCAGGCAAAGCCACCGATCCAGGCATCATCGAGGCGGTCAAGGCGCTACTCGAAGGCATCGGCAAGGTCCCGGTGGTCTGCGCAGCGACTCCCGGCTTCATCGTCCCGCGCATCCAGGCGCTGGCAATGAACGAGGCTGCGCGCATGGTCGAAGAAGGCGTCGCCAGCGCAGAAGACATCGACAAGGCGATCCGCTACGGTTTCGGCTTCCGCTACGCCGTGCTTGGGCTGCTCGAATTCATCGACTGGGGTGGCGGCGACATTTTGTACTACGCCAGCCGCTATCTCGAGGGCGCACTCGGCAGCGACCGCTATCGTGCACCGGAGGTCATTTCGCGGAACATGCGCGACGGCCGGATCGGCCTGCGAACGGGCGCAGGCTTTCTGGATTATTCAGGTATGGACATCGACGCCTATCGGGCAAAACGGCTTCAGGCCATGGTCGACCTGCTCCGTCACTTTGACCTGGCTCGCCCGCCGGTGCTCGATCGGAACTAGCCGAAGACGTCCTGCAGCACCCCTTCACGCACCACGGCGGCCCCATCGAGCTCGATCGTCGTCCCCATCATCGGCAGATCGAAATGGCCCGCCGTGTAACGGCCGGCGAATTCGTTGGCACCGGTCGAGAACAGGAAGTTGCCGGAGACGGCACGGATTTCCGTGCCGTTGGTGTCGCGCTGGTCATACATCGACAGCGCCTCGTAGCGCGCGCCGGGATTCATGCCGAAGCCGACATGCGACACCGCATAGGCTTCCCGATCGCCCCAGGCGGCAAGATAGGCACGCATCATTGCGGCATCCGTGCCCTCGCCTTCCAGCTCGACAACATAATCGTCCTTCAGTGTCATCTTCACCGGCGAGGTCAGGTAACGCTTGAAGGTCAGGTTGATGTCGCCGGGCGCCATCACCAGCGTGCCGTTGATCGTTCCGCTCTTGGGGAAGCTGACGACGATGCCCCCGGGCCAATGCGCCAGCGTACCGGGCTTGTCCGTCCAGCCCCAAACGCCGACCGTGGACGCGCCGACCATATCGACGTCGAGCGCCGTGCCGGCTTTTGACGTCACCCGCATCCGCTTGGTCCCGCGCAGCATCTTCGCCGCCGCGCGAACGCGCTTCTCGAGCGCGGAATCCGGCACCATCCGCTCCAGCGCTTCGGGATGCTCGTTGGAGATCACCAGGATGCGCGCGCCGGCTTTGAGGATCTCGGGTGTCTCCACCGCATGCATCAGGCCCTCGATGGTGCAATCCACCACAAAGCCGGCCTGTTGAAGCGCGGTGATGACCGGGCCGAGCCGCTGGATCGCCTCGCTCGCCCCTGTCGAGCGAACCGGAACGATATTCCGGTTACGCGGGGTCGGCATGACCACGTGAAACGGTCGCGCGCCCAGGCGCAGCAGCGCGAGCTCCGCCAGGTGAACATTCAACGCACGTGACTGGGTTTCCGAGAGGATCGCCGCGGTATCACCCGCCTTCACCGCGCATCGCTCAAAAATCTCGCAAAATGCGTCGATCCATTTTGCTTCGATGCGATCAGCCAGCATGGTCTACTCCGGTCTTCTGGTTTCTTCTTCGTCACTTCATGCTTCGGGGAAACCCCGCAGCAGGTACGCGCGCACGGCCCCGAGCAGGCCATTCAGGATCAGGCCCAGCAGCGAGATCGTGATCAGCGGCACGAACATATCGACGGCCTGAAAGGTCCGGGCCGCCGTGACGAGCACATGTCCGAGCCCGTCACTCGACGTGATCATCTCGGCCAGAAACACCACGATGCAGGAAATGACAAGGCCGATCCGGCAACCGGTCAGGATCGACGGTATCGCCGCCGGCAGCACCACCTTAAACAGGATCTGATAGCGCGGCGTTCCCGCCGCCATGGCCGACCAGATCAGCTTCTGCTCCACCGTTGACGCGCCATAATAGGTAGACAACAAAATGGGAAAAAGTGCATCCGCCGCCACCAGGGTGATCTTCGATCCATGACCGAAGCCGAGCAGCAGCAGCAATGCTGGATAGAGCGCGACCTTGGGCAACGGCGCCAGCACGCGCACGATCGGCCGGACCACGGCGTTGATAGCCGGACTGGCGGCGGCGGCGATGCCGATGCTGACGCCGAGCACGACCGCAATCGCGAAGCCGGCAAACAACCGGATCAGGGTCGCCGCGATCTCCTGCTGAAACGTCCATGTCACGAGTTGCTGGAACAGCCTGCCGAAGACGTATCCCGGCGGCGGCAGCAAAACCGCAGGCGCGAAGCCAAATGATACGAGGCCCTGCCACAGCGCGATCACCAGCACGATCGGCGCGAGCCCAAGGATGATGCTGGTGGAGCGAAGCTGCGGCATCATGAGAAGCTCAAGGGCAAGTCGAACTGCGGTTCGGACCAGCGCACCAGCCTTGCGCGGACCCGCTCGAAGATTGCATCCAGGCAGATTCCCATCGCGCCGACGATGATGATCATCGCAAAGACGGTGTCGTATTGGCCCATGTCGAGTGCATTGAACAGGATGTTGCCGGCGCCGGACTGACGCGCGATCATCTCGCTGGTGATCATCGTGATCAGCGCCAGCACGAGTCCGGTGCGGCAACCGGTCAGAATTTCCGGCAGCGCCGCCGGCAATACGATCCGGACCAGCCGTTGCGCAGGCGAAAGCCCCATCGCCGCGCCCGACCATAGCATCTTCTCTTCCACCGCCCTGGCGCCCTCGAAGCTGTGATAGATCACGGGCAGGCTGACGCCGAGGAAGATCACCAGCGTCTTCGTGATGTCACCGACGCCGAGCCACAGCATGATGATCGGCATCAAGGCGGCCTTCGGCACCGGGTAGATCACCATCAGGAGCGGATTGAAGAAGGCCGCGACGGCCCGGCTGCGGCCCATCAACAGGCCGAGTGGGATCGAAACCGATACCGCTATGCCAAATCCGACCGCCATGCGGCGGAGCGAGGCCAGGATGTTGATCAGAGATTCCCTGTCACCAAGAATGTCCGGAATCGCCCGAATTGCTTCGATTGCCGTCGGAAAGCTGTCATTCTTCAACGCGAGGGACGCCGCCTGCCAGATCGCGAGCAATCCGATGCAGGCAAGCACCGGGGCAGCCCGTCTCGCCAAGGCGGAGGGCGATATCATGAGGGAGACTCGACAGGGTCGGTCTCGTCGAACATCCGCTCGATATCGACGACGTATTTCTGGTAGCGAGGGTCCAGCAGCAGCTCGCTGCGGCGGCGCGGCCGCGGCAGATCGATGTCGATCACCTCGCGGATGCGGCCGGGCGATTTCGACATCATCACGACCTTGTCCGAGAGGAAAACTGCTTCGTCGACCGAATGCGTGACGAACAGCACCGTCTTGCGATCACGCTCCCAGATGTTCAACAGGTCGTTCTGCAGCCGCGTTCGCGTGTGAGCATCGAGCGCGCCGAACGGCTCGTCCATCAAAAGAACCTCAGGATGGTAAGCAAGCGTTCGAGCCAATGCCACGCGCTGCTTCATGCCGCCGGACAGTTCCTTGGGATAGAAGTTCTCATAGCCCTTGAGCCCGACCATTTCGATCAAAGCCCGGCTCTGTGCTTCCGCCTCGGTGGTGCGCACGCCCTGCTGGCGAGGGCCGTACATCACGTTGCCCAGCACGGTCTTCCACGGAAACAACGCGAACTCCTGGAACACCGGACCGCGATCCGGCCCTGGTCCCGTGATCGTCCGTCCCCTGATCTTTGCTGAGCCGCTGGTCGGGCTGACGAAGCCGCCGACGACGTAAAGCAATGTCGACTTGCCGCAGCCGGACGGACCAAGGATGGAGACGAAGGCTCCCTCCTCGATCGCCAGCGAGATGTCCGATAGCGCCACATGGTCCTTGCGCGCCGAGGTCTGAAATACCTGCGAGACGCTCTCGATCTCGATGATTGCAGAAGCCGGTTTTTGCGGCGTCACCGGTCTCATCCATTCGCTCGATCTCGAAGGCACTACCTTCATCCCGTCTCACTTCATTCGCGCGAACCCTGCGCAACAGGCTTGCTGAACATGCTCCGTCAGCGACGCGAGCTTAGCAAAAAACTTGCCAGACCACGGGCTTTTTGGGGCCAGCTTCGCCGCGTCATCCGAACCAGGGCCATTCTGCCGGGCCCCCATGCGTGACGGCTCCGCCCGGTGCCTGGCCAACCAATCGCGCATATTTGGCGAGGGCACCGGCACGGTGACGAGGCGGACGCGGCTTCCAATCGTGTCGGCGAGCAGCGAGTTCCTGCTCGTCGATCAGCATGTCCATCCGCCGGTTCGCGGCATCAATCCGAATCCTGTCGCCATCGCGTACCAGCGCCAGCGGACCGCCGACGAAGGCCTCGGGAGACACATAGCCAATGCACATTCCTCGCGTGGCGCCGGAGAACCGTCCATCCGTGATCAGGGCCACCTTCTCGCCCATGCCCTGGCCATAGATCAGCGCGGTGACGCCGAGCATTTCGCGCATGCCGGGGCCACCCACCGGCCCTTCATTGCGGATCACAAGCACATCGCCCGCCTTGTAGCTGCGGTCGCGAACCGCTGCGACACAAGCTTCTTCGTCTTCGAAGATGCGCGCCACGCCTTCGAACAACTGGCTCTTCAGCCCCGCAACCTTGATTACCGCACCATCAGGGCAGAGGTTTCCCTTCAGCACTGCCACACCGCCATCTGGCATGATCGGCGCGCGAGCCGCGTAAACGACCTCTCCGTCAGGAGGGTTGGCGGCGCCATACTCTTCGGCAAGTGTACGGCCCGTGATCGACAGGCAACTGCCATCAATATGCCCGCTCTGGATCAGTTCCCGGATCACCACGGCAGCGCCGCCGACGTCGTAGACATCCTTCGCCGTATATTTGCCTCCAGGCCGCAGGTTTCCGATCAGCGGCGTCCTGGCAAAAACCTCGCCGACATCGTCGATCGTGAATGCGATCCCGGCCTCGTTCGCAATCGCCGGCAGATGCAGCGCAGCATTGGTCGAACCGCCCGTGGCAGCCACGATCGCCGCACCGTTTTCCAGGGATTTCCGCGTCACGACGTCGCGCGGCAACGGCCCGCCGCGCTCCAGCATCTCCATGATGAGGCGGCCGGCCCGCTTGGATATCTGCGCGCGCTCGGCATAGACACCCGGCACCATCGACACATTGGGAATGGTGAGGCCCATCGCCTCCGACACCATCCCCATGGTGTTGGCAGTGAATTGGCCGGCGCACGCGCCGATGGTCGGCAGGCAGGCCCGCTCGATCCGCTCGAGCGTGGCGCGGTCGATCTCTCCGGTCATGAAGCTGCCGACAGCCTCGTAGGAGTCGAGCACGGTGAGGGTCTGCCCGTCCATGCGGCCCGGCAGCGCGCTGCCGCCATAGATGAAAATAGCCGGCACGTTGCAACGGACCATGCCCATCATCACGCCGGGAAGCGTCTTGTCGCATCCACCGTATCCGATCAGTGCATCGTAGGCGAGACCATGGACCACGGCTTCGATCGAGTCGGCGATCAGCTCCCGCGAAAAAAGGGAGAACTTCATCCCTTCGTGATTCATGCTGATACCGTCGGAAACCGACACGGTCGAAAACTCGCGCGGCGTGCCGCCGGCCTCTTCGATACCGGTCTTGGCCGCTGCGACCTGAAAGTCGTGCGTCATGTTGCAGGGCGTCTGTTCGCCCTTCATGCTGACGACGCCGACCATCGGCTTGGCAATCGCAGCGTCGTCGAGCCCCATGGCGCGCATGAACGCGCGGTGCGGAGCCCGGTCGAGGCCATCCGTCGTGATCCGAGATCGGAGCTTCTTCATACGTGCATCTTCTTCATGCAACGTCCCGCATCATCCCGGACGCCGCGACCTCTTCGCTCGGATCCTTCGTTCAATCGCCTATTGTAGCGGAGCGACGATCGTCGGATGCTTGAATTGCGCGACGTCCAATTTTGGCAGCATCCCTGTCTCCGCGTAGATGTCCAGCATCTTCTGGATCGCGGGGAAATTCGGTGCCGCGCCCGGATCGCGGCCGAAGTCGTTGTCCTTGAGCAGATAGGTCTCGAGGACCGGAATGGGTGCCTTCAGGACTTCGTTGACGACCTTCAACGTCTCATCACGGTTGGCCAGCGCTTTCTTCATGCCGGAGGTAATGTCACGCACGTAAGCCTTCACCAGCTCCGGGTTCTTGTCGACGAAATCGGCACGGCAGGCTTCCAGGATGTGCACGATGTTCGGCATCGCCTGCGACAGCGAGAACAGTTTGCGCGTGCCGCCCTTTGCCTCCGCGCGCGCGGCAAACGGCTGGTTCATGTTGACCGCATCGACGCGGCCCTGCCGCAACGCATCTTCGGAGACGGCAAAGCCGACCTCGACCAGCTTGATGTCCTTGGCCGGATCGATGCCATTCTGCTTCAGCAGCAGATTGAACGGGCCTTGGGTGCCGCCGCCGATCACGGAGATTCCGACCGTCTTGCCTTTGAGATCGGCGATCGTCTTGATCGGGGAGTCGTCCATGACAGCCCAGTAGACCGAGAAACCACCGGCCTTCTCGAAGACATGCTGCGCCACGATGTAGGCCTTGAGGTTGCCGCCAACCACGCCGTTGGCGAGCGACAGCGGCGCCTGGGTCGCGCAATCCAGCGCGCCCGCCGCCAACGCCTGCGTCATCGGAGCGGTGCCCTGAAACTGGGTCCATTCGATGTTGTAGGCCTTGCCGATGTTGGGAAACTCAGCCGGGCGGCGCATCATCCAGTATTTGGATTCCTCGGCCGGAATCGTCCAGCCGACGCGAATTGTCTGCTGTGCCCATGACGAGCCTGCGCTCGCGCTCACGGCCGCTGCCGCCCCCAAAGCCAGGATCCACTTCGAAACGGTTCGCATCGTGCCCACTCCGCTGCCCGGGCGCCGACCGGCGCCATCCAACCCGACCGCGGCAAATGTTTCATGGTTCAAACAATCAAGCAAGCCATGCAGGCGGGGCGGTTTCGTCGTGAGTTACGCCATGTATGGTAGTGCAGCGTCGCGCGGCGGCAGATGGAGGCAACCTATGGCTGAAGCGAGCAAGACAAACCCGCAAGGCGTCGAGCGGCTCGGCTATCTCGGCCTTGGACTGATGGGGACACCGATGAGCCGGCGCCTGCTCAACGCCGGCCATCAGATCACTGTCTGGAACCGTTCGGAAGGGAAGATGGCCGCGCTCGTCGAGGCGGGTGCCAGGCGCGCAGCCACCCCCCGTGACTTGATGGAGAGCTCCGACATCGTCTTCATGTGCGTGACGGATGCGGCTGCCGTGGAAGAGGTGATCTTCGGGCCCGAGAGTATCTCAACTGCGCCCGGCGCGGGCAAGCTCGTGGTCGACTTCTCGTCGATCCATCCTGACGCCGCACGAGACCTTGCAACGCGATTGTTAGCTGTGAACGGCGCGGGCTGGATCGATGCGCCCGTGTCCGGTGGCACCAAGGGCGCCGAGGAAGGCACGCTTGCCATCATGGCCGGCGGAAAAGCAGGCGATATCGAGCGGGTCCGCCCCTACGTGCTCGCCATGGCACGCAGGTTCACCCACATGGGCCCGACCGGCGCGGGGCAGACCACAAAGCTGTGCAACCAGGTGATCGTCGGATGCGCGATGGCCGTTCTTGCGGAGGCAACACGCCTTGCCGTGAACGCCGGAATCGATGCCAACCGGTTACCCGAAGCCCTCGCCGGCGGCTTCGCGGACTCCATTCCGTTGCAGCTGTTTGTGCCGCGGATGGTCCAGGGCATACACTCACCGCCGCTTGGTCATATCGCCACGATGCTCAAGGACCTCGATACCGTCGTCGACGTCGCGCAGTCGACGTCGACGCCGGTGCCCATGGCCTCGCTCGCAGGACAACTTTTCAGGCTCGCCAAGGCCGCGCGAGGCGCGGATGCGGACGCGCTCGAAATCTACAAGCTTTCGGCGGGGAGCGCTGAACCGTTCACCGCGAGCTGAGCACGCTTGGAGTGACTACTTGCGCTCGTCGGCAAGAAATCGGCCAAACGCACCTCGCGCGAAGAGCAGCGGCTCCTTCGCATTGTAAGTATAGGCCTCGACCGCACCGAGAAAGATCACGTGGTCGCCGCCGTAATAGCGATTGACCGAGCGGCATTGAAAATTGGCGACGCTCTCGGCGAGCACCGGCGCGTTGCCGAGGCCCGGCGTCCAGCCGACACCGGTGAACTTGTCATCAGACGACTTGGCGAATTTGCTCGCAAGCGCCTGTTGCGAAACGCCAAGAACGTTGACCGTGAAATGACTGGCGTTCTGGAAGATGGTCAGACTAGAGGAATAGACGACGAGGCTCCAAAGAACCAGCGGCGGATTCAGCGAGACCGAGGCGAACGAATTGCACGTCAGGCCATAGGGCTTGCCGTCGGTAGCCGCGGCCGTGATGATCGTCACGCCCGTGGCGTAGGTGCCGAGCGCGCTGCGAAAATCGCGGGGATCGATCGGCGAGCTGTCGCTCGCGAGTTCGTTGGCCGGATCGGGAACGGCCGGCTGCTTCGGCAGATCATTCATCGGCCGGCCTCACAGCGTGAGATTCTCGGACGGCAGCCCCAGCGCCACGCGTCCATAATTGGTCCCGGCCGCATCGAAATTGAACGCGAGATGCGAGTTGATCGCGTGCGCATCGCGGAACTGCCGCTGCAACGCGCCCGTCGTGAACAGGCCCCGTGCTCCGCTCGCGGCAAACAGCATCGACACCGCATCCGTGCAGAAGTTTACTGAAAAAGCGCCGTCGCGCCGATATCGGGTCTTGGTCGCCATATCGGGGATATGACCCCGCCTTGCATCCTCCATCGCATTCAGACAGGCCGAGCGCATGATCAGGCGTGCAGCGTCGATCTTCGCCGACGCCTCCGCGATCTTGATCTGGGTGCTTTGAAAGTCGCTCAGCCTGGCGTGGTTGTAGGTGGAAATGCGATGACGGACGACCTCCGCATAATCGTCGAGACACGCCTGCGCGTTCCCCAGCGCGACGCCGGAGAGAACGTAGGGAAACAGCGAGAACACCGGGAGCGCATACAGCGGGTTGGGATTGAGCTTGCTTCCCGGAGTCGGACCGCCGTCAAGATCGCCGACCGCGACTGTCATGTCGTCGGGCACGAAAGCGTCCCTGACCTCCACGTCGCAGGACCCTGTCCCGCGCAGCCCCGCGACATTCCATGTGTCGAGGACCTTGTAGTCGGCTTTCGGCAGCAGAAATATCCGATACTCGATGCCGTCTGCCTCATCGTCGGAGTAGACCACGCTTGCAAGCATGTTCCACGCGCAGGAGGCAACGCCCGAGGAGAACGGCCAGCTGCCGTGGAGCCGGTATCCGCCCTCAACTCGCGTGGCACGTCCGGCCGGAAAAATGAACGAGGACGCGATCAGCGTGTCCGGATCACGACTCCAGACCAGATCCTGCGCCGTCGGCTGGAACATGCCGAGCATCCAATGATGGCTCGCCAGATTGGCCAGATTCCATGCCACCGAGGCGTCCGCTTGTCCGAGCAGGTCCGCGCAATCGATCAAGGCGACATAATCGAGTTCTGCGCCGCCAATGCGCTTGGGCTGAAGCATCCGGAACAGGCCCGCGTCGTGCAGATCCTTCTCGGTTTCCGGCGGCAAATGCCGCAACTCCTCCGTCCGTGCCGCCCGCTCTCGCAGCCGCGGCAGAAGGGCCCGGGCCTTCGCGACCATTGCCGCATGGGCAGGTTCATCGGATTGCACCGCCGCGGGCCGGCCCACGCTCGGCTCTTGACCAGGCGCCATTCATATCCCTCGCTTTATGCATTTATGCGGCGAGACCCTTGCCAAATCAAGCCGAGGCAGCGCTGTCGGAGTATGGTGGTCCTGAACAAGGCGCCGGAAGGATGCGATACCGCGAAGGTGGCGGCATTGCCAAGCCATGATCCGCCAGCCGCGCGAGGCCTGGCCTGTAGGATCGCCCTCCAGGCTCAGCCCGACGTCGAGGGTTTGCCCGATCCGAAGACGCCCTTTTGGGTGAACTGCGATATCCGACGCTCGTCGTAACCCAGCGTATCACGCAAGACCTGCTCCGTGTGCTCGCCCAGCAGCGGAGCAGCCACAGGATCAACCGGGCCGGTCAAGCTCATGGCAATCGGCGGCTCGATGTTCGGGACCCACCCCGCCGTACGATGCGGAATCCGGTTCAAGCGATGGCGCTCTCGCGCCTCCGGTGCATTGAACCCCTCCTCGACCGTTCGGAGATAGCCGACCGGAATATTGGCCAGCTTCATCTTGGTCATCCAGTTCTCGAGAGTATCGCTCGCAAAGACCTCCGCGATGGCTGCTCGCAAAAGCTCCTTGTGCTCGGAGCGGGCTTTGCGCGTTGCAAACTGCGGATCGGTGATGAGATCGGGCCTGTTCAGCACTTCAACCACCAGCCGGCGATAGAGCCGGTCGTTCGCGCAGGCCATGTAAAGCGGTCCATCGGAGGCCTCGTACACGCCGACGGTAGGTGAGCCACTCGGCGAATTACCAAACCGACCGGGATTTTCGCCGTTGATCAGATAGGCCATGCCATAGAAACCGGTCATGCCCATCGCGACGTCGAACAGGGCGACCTCGACATGCTGACCGCGACCGAGCCGATCCCGCGCCAACAGCGCCATCAAGATGGCGTTGCAGGCAGACATCCCCGTCGCCATGTCCACGATGGGCGGGCCGGTGCGAACCGCAGGGCCATCGGCAAATCCGTTGAGCGACATGAAGCCGCTTTCCGCCTGCGTGATCGGATCAAAACCGGGACGCGAGGCAAACGGCCCGGTTCGCCCGTAGGCGGAGATTGAGCAATAGACCAGCCGCGGATTGAGCGGCGCAACCGTTTCATAGTCGAGGCCAAACTTCTTCATGACCCCGCTGGAAAAATTCTCGACGACCACGTCGGCCTTGCGAATCAAACCCAGCGCAATCTCACGAGCCTCCGGCACGGTAAGGTCGAGCGCGATGCCGCGCTTATTGCGATTCAGGCTGAGATAGGCAGCGCTCTCTCCACCGATCTCGGCGTGTTCATACGCGCGCGTGTCGTCGCCCCCGTCCGGATTCTCGATCTTGATGACGTGCGCGCCGAAATCAGCAAGCGTCTGCGTACAGGCCGGGCCGGCAACCACACGCGTGAAATCGACGACCAGCAGACCATCGAGCGCGGTAGGCGCCCCCGTCGCCCGCGACGAACGTTCCGGCAATTGAGGTTTGGTGGGCATCGACGGCGCTCCCTTACATCGGCTTATGGTTGCCGAATTTCCCGCAGGAGCAAACTTAAAGCCCGGCACCGCTGACTTCGCAAGTCCTTCGCCCGCATCGCTTCAATACGCAAAAAGGGCCCCGCA
The DNA here is from genome assembly GCF_032917965.1 of Bradyrhizobium sp. BWC-3-1. Lineage (NCBI taxonomy): Bacteria > Pseudomonadati > Pseudomonadota > Alphaproteobacteria > Hyphomicrobiales > Nitrobacteraceae > Bradyrhizobium > Bradyrhizobium sp. BWC-3-1. Next base: position 2,853,232 of record NZ_CP136625.1, on the reverse strand, counting down.
GCTGTCAAGCTGCCGGGCCCTTGAACGTTCCGTGTTGCGCTTCATCTCGCGCGAACCATTTTTGCGTTGCGTGAATCGCGTTCCGCACCACGGGAAACCTGGCTCCACTCGCTCAGCGAAGCCGCTTTCGCCAGTAAAGCGTATGCGGCCAAGCCCAGGGCACATGGGGTTCAAAGAGTCGATAGCCCGCCCGGATGAAATTATTGGCAGACACCGGATTGTCCGTCGTATCCGAGACGATGCTGTCCCATCCAATACGCCGTGCCCTTGCCTCGATCACCCGCATCATCCTGCACTGGAGGTCACGTCCCGTGTGCCGCTGCAACACACCGACCCTGGAGAAATAGCCGCCATTTCGAATGTGCGTTGACGTTCACGAAACCGGCGAAGGCTACTGGCTTAGCGCCGTGATAGGCAAGCCACCACGCCCCCTAACTCGAATTGTGGCAAGAGAGCCGCATCGAAGAACGTCAACCGGTGAAGGTCGGCCAATGTATCGGCGATGTCGTCATCGGATGCATCGACGATGCGAATTCTGTACATGAGACCGTCCGTTGGCGAAGGACGACGTGAGTGGAATGCAGCAATGTCGTCGCGGCTGAGGCTCACTTGCCGAGCACGACCTTGACGCTTAGCCCAACGACACCCATCAGACCGGTGGCGATCACCGTAATCACGGCCTTGAGCGTGTAGCTCTGCGCCTGCTCGACGCTCGTTCGCCATCGGCGCAGATGCTGAAAATCCGCCCTTAGCTCCTTTCGATCGTCATTATCAATTCCGAAAGACGCCAGCACCGATGCCACCGTCCGCAATACGATGGCATCAAAGTTCGCCTGCTGAAGCCTATGTTGCTCAGCCAGCAGCTCGGCAACCATCGCCCTGACTTCATCATCTGTCATCTTCACCGCTTGATGATCCTTCAAAGTTCTCGAAGCCGCGCGTAGCGAAGTAGGAGACAACCAGATTGGCTCCGGAGACCGCAGCGGCGCGAGCACTGGCCCGGCGCCGTGGGCCGGCACGTTCGCGCGTCCGCGGCCAGCAATGGTACGGCCGGCGGCGCACCAGGTTCGACGAGTGCGTGGCCGCAACGCGCCGCGGCCGTCCGATCTCGATCGAGACGAAAAAAACCCGCGGCGGAAGCTTTCCGCGCGGGTGAACCAACTCGTTTCGATGATGCCATTCTGCCAGTGTTTTCGCAGACGTGTCAAACGAACGAATTCGCTTAAGCCGCGTTAGGCGATCAGGAGGGCCGGCAGATGACGCTCAAGACGACCTCACAAAACACGTCGCCAAATCTTCCTGGACGAAAGCCGCGCAGCGACAAGGAGCGGGACACGCTAGAAGCCGTCGTTGAGGACGCCGGCGACAAGGACTGCGATCTCGTGAATGGCGAGGGCGGCCCCATCGACCTTCCCACCAAACCCGGCGATTTGTCGAAGGACGATTAGGCCGCTCCGCAGACGGGGCACATCTCGCCGGAACTTACGCCACGGCGGCCGCGTTTATTCCTTCAGAAGGAACGTTGTGCGATGAGCCATACCGTACTGGTTGTTGACGACGATGCCAGCGTGCTCGACGTCATCGTTGACATGCTGGAAGATCTCGGCTGCGAAGTCATCAGCGCCCGGAGCGGCCACGATGCGCTTGACCGGCTCAAGCAGAACCAGGATATCTCCATCCTCATCACCGACATCAACATGCCTGGCATGGACGGTCATGAACTGGCCGAGCGGGCCAGGCGAGACCGCCCGGAACTGAAGATCCTGCAATTGTCCGGGCGTGAACCCCGGCGCGACGGCCTTCCCATGATCAGAAAGCCGTTTTCGTTCGAGGAACTCGCCAGCACCATGCAGCGGACCACCGGCATCTGCTGAAGGTCGCAAGCCCAGAAAACCTAAAACAAAACCTGCAGCGGATCGCGTCCGCGCGGGTTGAACCAAATTCTCTTTCGATGATGGCATTATGCCGGTGTTTTGCCCGACGTGTCAACGCGGCGAACGCGGACAAAGGATTCTCTCTCCCCACGCAGATATGTGGTGTGCAACGGGCTTGCTTCAAGCCCCCGACCCTGCCGTAGAACCCTCGACCCGAACACCATCCGACACCGAGGGTCATCACATGCCTGTACTGCTTCCGACGTCCCGGACGCGCGGCCACGCCAAAGGGGCTGGCGCCCGCCACGCCCAACACCAAGTGAAAGACCACGCGGTGGTGATCGCCGGCGCTGGCCCGACCGGCTTGATGCTGGCCGCGGAGCTCGCGATCGCGCATGTCGACGTCGCCGTGGTGGAACGGCGCGCCGACCAGGAGCTAACAGGCACGCGCGCCGGCGGCTTGCACGCGCGCAGCATCGAGATCCTCGACCAGCGCGGCGTCGCGGATCGCTTCCTGCGCGAAGGACAGATCACCCAGCTCGCGGGCTTCGCCTGGACCAGGCTCGACATCAGCGACCTCCCCACCCGCCACGCTTACGGGCTCGCCCTGCGGCAGAGCCACATCGAGCGCATCCTGGCTGATTGGGTCAGCGAGCTCGCGGTGCCGATCTATCGCAACCACGAGGTGACGGGTTTTGCGCAGGACGAGACCGGCATCGACGTGACGCTCTCCGGCGGCGAGACCTTGCGCGCAAACTATCTGGTCGGCTGTGACGGCGGCCGCAGCCTGGTGCGCAAGGCCGCCGGCATCGACTTCGCAGGCACAGGTCCGACGCTGAGCAACCTCATGGCCGAAGTCGAGATGCGAGTGGAGCCGGAATGGGGCCTGCGCCACGACGCGCTCGGCTTTCACGGCCTCAGCAAGACCGAGAGCGGGCGCGTGCTGGTCGTCGTGACGGAAGCGACGCTCGATCGCACCGGCGCGCCTGGCCCCCGCGATCTCAGCGAAGCCCTCGTCGCCGTCTACGGCACCGACTTCGGACTCCACAGCCCGTGCTGGATCTCCCGTTTCACCGATGCGGCACGGCAGGCCGTGTCCTATCGCAGCGGACGCGTGCTAATCGCCGGCGATGCCGCGCATATCCATCACTCTGTCGGCGGGCAGGGCCTCAACACCGGCCTGCAGGACGCGGTCAATCTCGGCTGGAAGCTCGCGCAAGTGGTCAAGGGTTTGTCGCCCGAAACCCTGCTCGACACCTACCACGCCGAGCGCCATCCCGTCGCCGCGCGCGTGCTGCGCAACACCATGGCGCAAATCGCCCTGCTCCGCCGCGGCGAGGACGGCCTCAAGGCCGCGCGCGAAATCGTCTCCGAACTGCTCGGCATGGACGAGCCGCGTAAGCGTTTTGGCGCGATGATGAGCGGGCTCGACGTGCACTATGATCTCGGCAAAGGACACGCACTGCTCGGGCGCCGCATCCCCGATCTCGATTTGACACTCGAAGGGCGTCCGCTGCGACTATTCACGCTGCTGCACGACGCGCGGGGCTTGCTGTTCAATCTTGGCGAGAAGAATAGCTTCGATACCGCACCATGGGCTGATCGCATCAAAACAGTGGATGTCAAACACGAGGGCGCCTGGGAGCTTCCGAACGTCGGACAAGTCGCAGTACCAAGCGCCGTGCTGGTGCGGCCGGACGGGCACGTGGCCTGGGTGAGAGATCAAAGTCATCACGGACTTGCGGACGCGCTGACGAGGTGGTTCGGGGCGCCTGCGGCGTAACGAGAAGCAGTGCACCCGCCGCCGGAAACAAACAGCCCGCGGTTCGCCGCAGGCTGTTGAGTATCAGGTTTTTGCAACACGACTCAAGATTCGGATGTTGCGCCGCTCGTCGGCTTCCGGTGCGGCTGCGTTTCCGGGCAAGCCAAATTCCAGAGCCGGCCTTTCCGGTTCATAAGCTAGCCCATCGGCGATCCATTGTGGCCATCCGGTGCCCCTACCTGCTTCAACGCGATTTCGACGCCCCTTTCGCTTCCGTGCTCATGCCTCATCCTGCGAACTGCCTTAGAGCGCGGCTGGAACTTCACAATTTCAGTCATAGGGAAAATGGCTCTACAGTTTCAAATCAGTTATTCGAGACGCAAAATCCGCGGCGCAAAGGCCCGGCGCGGGCGAAAACAAACTCGTCTCGATCATGTTATTCTGCCAGGTTTTGCCCGACGTATCAAATCCATTGGGCTCTACGATGCCATGCTGTCCATCGTTGAGAACTCCCGCTTCACTTCAATAGCAGCCGCCTTGTGCAACCGAAGTAAATGGTGCGACGCGTCCAATAGCGGCCCTTGTTGAGCATCGTTTCGCATGTGTGCTAAGGGCCCAGGCCCTGTGAAAACGGTGAAACTTGAGGCCTACCGGCGCATTCCGCGGCCGCCGGGGCTTTGATGCGATGGGATCGACCTCCTGACAACCAGAAGCTTCATCTAGGCGCTGATTTGGCCGCGAAGAGCCGACCTCATGCCTGCATCGCCCCCAGCAATCCGCCTACGCCCACGATCATAATCGCTCGCCCGATGTTGTAGGCGAGCACATTGAGCGACATCTCGATCGCCTTCTTTGGCAACTTTCTCGTGAGAAAGTGTGTTGCTCCCATTCAACCCTTCATCGTGCCGAACGGATGAGATCACGCGAACGGCCTTGCCACCGGCGGGCCCTTTAATCCACACGGGAGGCGCAACTAATGCTCGCCGGCGACCAAGCGGTCAACGCATCTTCCGCGGGCGCGTTCGGCGACGTGAGGACCATGAAGGCGGCCCAATACGAACTCGCGTCCCTGCGGCCGACCCACTTTAAACGATCATCAGTTCCACTAAGGCTTTGCTAACCAAACAATCTTTCTGGGAGAAATTGCCCATGGCAGAACCGCTCTTTATGAAACTGGAAGTGATTGCTCGTCTAGGTTGATCGCAAAAATGAAGTCGCAGCGCCTTCAAAGACCTCAACAGCAAAAGCGATCGCGTGAAAAAAGACACTATCGGCACGTCGGCCGATCCCGGCCTCTGCATCAGTCCTAACGAGACGTTGCCCACGAACTCGCCGCTTGCGATCGGCCTAGTGATGGTGTGCGGGTTTGCAGGCCTTGGGCTCCGTTACCTCGCCCGGGAGCACGCGACCGACGACGCCTTTCAGTTCCTGATCCCCTGGTATGTCTTTGCTCGCGATCACGGAGTCGCCGGGCTGGCCGAAGCCTTTACCAACTACACGCCGTTCTACAGCTATCTCCTGCTGATTGCCGCCCGATTTGATTGGCTGGGCGAGCCACTTTCCCTCGTGAAAGCGATCTCGGCAGTATTCGAGTTGGGCTGCGCGATCACTGTGGCCCAGATCGTCTGGCGAGCGACAAAGCTGCCGTTGCGCGCTTCCCTGGCCTTCTGCGCTGTCTGGCTTGCACCGACGGTAATCTTCAACGGCGCAGTGTGGGCGGAGAGTGATTCGATCTGGACCTTCTTCACGCTGGTTTCCGTCGCGCTGTTCATGCGGGACCGAAATGGCGTTGCGTCATTTGCGATGGCCTTTTCGGTGAAGGCTCAGGGCGTGTTCCTGGGACCGTTCGTACTCGGCATGATTCTGCGCCGCAGGATCCACCCGGCATGGCTCGCCACCCTTCCCGGGATCTATGTGGTTCTCGCCATTCCGGTTCTGGTCGCCGGTAGATCTTTGGCCTCCGTGTTCGCGGTCTATCTGGACCAAGCTCACACCTTCAATCGCCTCACCATGAACGCAGCGAACATCTGGGTGCTGGCTGGCGGAATGCCGTACGCGATCGGAGTCGCCGTCGGCATGGTGCTCGCGGCCGCGAGCGGGCTCGCCTTGTCGATCTTCATCGCGCGCTCTCGACGGGCGGGGCCGGAGTTTATTCTGCTCGCCGCCTGTGTATCGCTCATGCTCATGCCGTATCTGCTCCCGAAGATGCACGAGCGGTACTTCTACGCGTTCGAGCTTGCGTCGATCGGCCTGGCCTGCCTCAATCCGCGCTATGTGCCCTTCGCGGTGATGGCTCAGGTCGACGGCGTGTTATCCTATCTCGCGTTCGAAAACGGAATCGTCCTGGGCGTGCTGCCGGCTGCACTCTGCAACAGCCTTCTCGTGTACTACCTCGTGCTTGATCTTTGGCGCGGCGAACGTGGATTTCGCTTTCCGAAGCTTGCCTGGCTCGGCTTCATCGCGTCGACCGCGGGATTGTTCTCCTATCTGGTCATCGAAGGGCCCGGTTTGAACATATCGCCCGTGTACCTGCTCACCACCGGTCTCGTCACAGCTGCGGCGCTGCTGCTCCTGAAAGAGTCGCAACAGGCGCCCACCAGCGGTCAAGAAGCAGGAACGCCTGGCGTTGCGGAAGCTTCGAGCAGCTAGTTAACTTAACCAACGAGACGTCTTAGGTCATTATCGTCGGTTCGAGAGTATGAGCGTCGTTTCAGGTGTTCCCGAGAAGCGAACAATGGCCGACCCAGTGGATAGGGCCCAAACGGGCCAAAAGGAGTCTTCCTCACATCGCCGGTTGACTGGCTTGAGCGCACCTAAATGTCGGTCCCTGTCATCGCGCCTTAAGAGTTTTGTGTGACTATCTTGGCACGGGCTTGTCCGATGCTCATGAAAGTTAGTGTCAATAACTGCTTTATTCGGGCTCGGTATTCGCAATGGACGTCGACAGGAAAGCTACGTTCGCGTTCGAGGCGAAGAATTTCCGGAAGGCGTTCGAATTATTCCAAGAGGACTGGTTCGTGAGGACCTGATGATGACGTCGAGCGGCGTGCCGCTTTGCTTCTCGACGGCGAAGTTGATAGTTCGCAGGGCTGACGAGTCCGAGATTGTCATCTATCGGAACGCCGCACTCCAGGCTCAGACCGAAGACTTGGTCCTAGCATATCTGGTCAATTTAGACCGAGCATGGTTCGTGATTTCATGAAATCCAGCAGTGGCTTATACTTTTCTCGCCTCGATCACATAAGAGCTCTGGCGGCCTACCTCGTTTTCGTGTGGCACTTCACCCATTTAACTACTCAATTTCCGGTGCCGTTCTCAACCGTGCCGCCATTCCCTTTCGCGCTGGTGGAAGAGGGCCACGTTGGCGTTGGGCTCTTCATGACACTGAGTGGCTACCTATTCGCCAAGCTGGTCAACGGGCAGGCGATCAACTATCCCGCGTTCCTTTGGAGTCGAGCAGTAAGATTAGTACCCTTGCTCGCCGGGTGTTTGGCCGCTTGGTATATTCTTGGCAAGCTTCACGTCGGGTCTCCAATTTACTTTAGTCAGATCTGGCGCGGAGTCATGTTGCCGACATTGCCGAACGGAGCGTGGTCAATCACGATCGAATTTCACTTCTACCTGCTGTTCCCGTACCTACTTGCGCTGAGCAACCGCTTTGGGCCTTGTGCCCTACTCATCGGCATCTGTCTAAGCCTCTGCCTGCGTGCGCTCCTCTGGGTAAAATACGGAGAGGTCCAGCTCGTGGCGTATTGGACCATTGTCGGGGCGATCGACCAATTTCTTATGGGCATGTTCTTCGCAACGGCTGGACTTGGCGTAAAGGCACGTCGCATCCTGGCTTTCACGTGTGGGCTGCTGTTCCTGGTCTTCTGGCAAATATTCGATGCCAAGGGCGGCTTCTTCAACCTCGATGGGGCCTATCCGTCTCCCTCAGCATTGTGGATAATAATACCGTCGGCGCAGGCCGTCGCCTTTGGCAGTTTCGTGGCGTGGTACGACAACTCAGGAATAAGCGTTCCTCCAAAGGTTGATCTCTGCCTTCGCAAGGTCGGAGAGTGGTCATATTCGATCTATCTCCTGCATTTTTTCCTGCGCGAAGTCTCGATACCCCTCATCGAAGACCGTGCCGGCCAAGACGCCAATTTTTGGTGGGCACTCCCAGCTGCTAGCGTGCTTTTCGCGGCATTCGCACCGTTGGCGGGGCTGTCATTCGAGTTCTTCGAGAAACTGTCAATCGGCGTTCGACTGGGACCCCCTATCGGCATCCAAAAGGGGCTCTGACTCATATGTGGAACGGCCCGGGCTGCAAGATCTTTCTCTGGTTGAACAAGGGATGACGGTGCGGTCATATGTTCGGCCTGTGAACGCGGCGCCTGGCCGCTGGCCACGATGATATCCGCGGAAGCAATCGCCCAATCAATTTCTCGCGCTCGAAGCGCAGTGAGTCAGGCGGTCTGATTGCTACCGGGAATGACGTCATTCGGGGTTCATCCAGATTTGCACCTTGCCTCCTCGGCAGCGTTCTTCTTCCGCCGGAGAGCTCTTGAGATTAGGATTTCAGCATTGCGGCCGGCGCCTGATAGATGCCGCCTCTGACCAGCAAGGCCCAGATCGTGCGCGCAATCTTATTAGCGAGCGCGACCGATACGACCTTGACCGGCCGTCTTTGCAGCATGGTCCGAATCCAGAGTGGGACTTTCAAGCCTCGTTTAGCAAGCTTGATGATAGAGGTCGCACCAACGATCAAGAGCGTCCGTAGTTGCCGATTTCCACGCTTTGATATCGCGCCGAGCCTTTCTTTTCCGCCGCTCGACTGTGCCCTCGGTGTGAGCCCGGTCCAAGCGGCAAAATCTCGTGCAGTCGCAAAATCGCGAGCATTCGCGACGGATGTCCGAACGGTAGCGGCGATGAGAGGACCGACACCCGGTATGCTCATCAGACGCCTCGCATCGGGGTCCTTTCTGACGGCAACCAAAATCTCTCTGTCGAGCTTCTCTATGCGGGTTGTAAGCAGCTCAATCTGTTCAGCGAATAGAATCAGGGCAAAGCGGGCGGCGCCGGGGATCCTATTGTCTTTTTCGTCCCGGAGAAGCACCAGGAGTTTTGCGATGCTTGCCATGCCTGTGCCGGCGATAATGCCCAATTCGGCCATATGAGCACGTAGGGCATTTGCAGTCTGGCTGCGCTGCCTCATCAGCAGCTCTCGCGTTCGCAAAATCATGCTGGCCGCTTGTTGTTCGGCAGTCTTCACCGGTACGAACCGCATTGTCGGGCGGGTGACCGCCTCACAAATGGCTTCAGCATCCGCCACGTCGGTCTTGTTTCGTTTGACGTAAGGCTTCACGTAGGCTGGCGGCATCATGCGGACAGCGTGGCCCAGCGCCGCGATCTCGCGTGCCCAGTGATGGGCACTTGCACAGGCCTCGATACCTACCAAACAAGCTGGAAGGCTCCGAAAGAAGGGCAGAACCTGCGATCGCCGCAATGTGCGACGAACCAAGACTTTCCCGTTTTCGGCGATGCCGTGAACTTGAAAGATCGACTTGGCCAAATCCAAACCCACCGTGATAATCTTCTCCATGGAACGGTCCTTCCTTTGTGGCGCCTCTCTACGCGACCACGTTAGGCACTTTTGATGCCGGTTCGAAGGGCCGTTCCACACCATCACTTTTGATGCAGTTTGGGGGATGCGTGGCGCTTTGATTGAAGGAGAATCAACGCCATGCAGCAAGCACTCCACCGCTCCAGTCTGGTGCCGCGTGGGTTTGTTGTAGAGAGTGCGTACTACGAGGGTGATAAGACCGTTATTGAGATCCGGGCGTCTGGAAGCGTTGGTCTGTGTCCATTGTGCGGAACAGTTTCCCGGCGTGTCCATAGCCGGTATCGGCGACGCGTGACTGATCTTCCACTTTCGGGGCGGATCGCACAGCTCCTGGTGATCGCCCGCCGCTTCCGCTGCGACGCCGTCCTGTGCGGGCGCCAAATATTTACTGAGCGCTTCGAAGGGGTGCTGGCTCCATCAGCGCGACGCACGGCGAGGCTGGACTCCATTGTCCATCACCTCGGTCTGGCGCTTGGCGGACGACCGGCGGCAGGCTTCGCAAAACGGCTGATGCTGCCGGTGAGCAAGGATACGCTCCTTCGCGTGGTTCGCCGCCGCAGCCGTCCGCCAGCTGACCCGCTCAGGGTTATCGGCATTGATGATTGGGCCTGGCGGCGCAATCACCGATACGCCAGCATCATCTGCAACCTGGAAAGGCGCCGGGTGGTGACCCTGCTGCCGGACCGTGAGCCCGCGACCGCCCAGGCCTGGCTCGCTGCTCATCCCACGATCACGATCGTCGCCCGTGACCGCGGTGGAGGATATGGCGAAGCCGCAGCAAGGGCCCTGCCGCACGCGGTACAGGTCGCAGATCGTTGGCATCTGATGGAGAACGCCAGTCGGGCCTTCCTCGATGCCGTCCGAAAATCGATGCGCCAGATCCGCAGCGCAATCGGAGCGACGACGATCGATCCCAAGCTGCTAACAGCGGCGGAGCGTCTCCAATATGAGGGCTATCTCCGCCGCGAGGAGGCCAACGCGACCATCTTGGGCCTGTCGAAATGCGGAACGCCGATCAAGCAGATCGTGCGCCAGACCGGGCACAGCAGGAAGCTGGTACGACAGGTGATCCGTGGCGAACGCCATGATGTCTTCCGGACCCGGGAGAGCTCTCTCGATCAGCACCTGCCATGGCTCGACGACCAATGGGCAGCCGGTTGCCGAAACGGCGCTGAACTTTGGCGCCGCTTACGGGCGCGCGGCTTCCGAGGCTCCCTTCGTGTTGTCGGCGAATGGACGACTCGTAGACGGCGGGCCGAAAAGACTGATGTCGAAACCCTTCATCGGATCCCATCGGCCAGAACGATCGCTCGTCTCATGACCGTCGGACGGGATACGCTATCGAAGGCAGAGACGGTGACCGTCGCTGCGGTAGAAGCTGGCGTGCCGCCCCTGGTCGAAGCACGCGAGATCATCGCCGAATTCCACCTGATGATCCGACGCAAGACCGAGGCGGGCCTCGTCCCATGGATCGAGCGCGCTCGCGCCAGTCTTGTTGCATCGTTCGCCCGCGGTGTAACGAACGATGAAGCGGCGGTTCGGGCGGCGATCACCTCGCCATGGTCCAACGGACAGACTGAGGGGCAGATTACGCGCCTCAAGCTCGTTAGACGCCAAATGTACGGCCGTGGCAAAATCGATCTGCTTCAAGCCAGACTAATCGGCGCAGAATAAACCCAGTTGCACCAAAACTGCGTCAGAGCCCAAAAGGGACCCCTTTGATCGGCGTGCTCTGCTGGTAGCGCTCGGGTCGTCGGAGCTGGGCGGGGTTGCGGAGACGGCGCGAGCGCGGGTTGTTTGAACATCGTCGCGGCTTTTGAATCGCCAGCTGTCGTTTCCGGTCTCGACGATGTCGCAGTGATGGGTCAATCGGTCGAGTAGCGCGGTGGTCATTTTGGCATCGCCGAACACGCTCGGCCATTCGCCGAACGCGAGATTGGTGGTGATAATGATGGAGGTGCGCTCGTAGAGCCGGCTGATGAGATGGAACAGGAGCTGACCGCCGGATTGCGCGAACGGCAGATAGCCCAGCTCGTCGAGAGCGATGAAGTCCATGCGGGTCAGATGCTCGGCGAGCCGTCCCTGCCGACCGTTGCGGGTTTCAGTCTCGAGCCGGTTGACGAGGTCGACGACGTTGTAGAAGCGTCCTCTAGCGCCATCGCGGATGCAACTTCTGGCGATGGCAATGGCCAGGTGTGTTTTGCCTGTACCGGTGCCGCCGACCAGCACGACGTTGCGTTGTTGGGCGATGAAGCCGCCGCCAGCGAGATCATTGACGAGAGTCTGATTGATCGGTGTGCCGTCGAACTGGAAGTCGGCGATGTCCTTGGCGAGCGGCAGCTTGGCAATGGTGAGCTGGTATTTGATCGACCTGGCTTGCTTCTCGTTGATCTCGGCGTTGAGCAGGTCGCCGACAATGCGCTGAGGTTCGTGCTGGCGCTTGACGGCAGTTGCCATGATCTCGTCGAAGGCAGCCTTCATGCCGTAGAGCTTGAGTTCGCCCATGAGGTCGAAGATTTGGGTTCGTTCCATCAGATGGTCCTCCGGAGGTTGTCGTAGCGGGCGCAATCGGCGATCGGTGCATGGCGGAGCGTCAGTGCGGCCGGCGTCATGATGTTGGCCGGTGGGGCGGGTTCACGTTGACGGGCCAGGATATTGAGAACGACATCGGCGGAATGGACGCTGTGACTGAGCGCTTCGGCACAGGCCGCTTCCACCGCGGACAGACCGTCAGTCAGCACCGCGTTGAGGATGTCGACCATCTGCCGATTGCCATCGTCGGTGCTGGCAAGCTTGCGCCGGATCCGCTCGATCGCGGCCGGCAGCACCCAGTCTTTGAGGGGAGCACCGTTGCGCAAGGCGCCGGGTTTGCGCGCCAGCACCGGTACATAATGCCAGGGATCGTAGATGGTCTCGCCGCGACCAAAGGATCGCGGGTGCTCGGCAACGATACGTCCATCCTGACGGATCACGATGCGATCGGCATAGGCTTGAACCTCGACCGGTCGTCCGACTGCGCTGGCTGCGACCGAGTACTTGTTGTTGTCGAAGCGCACCAGGCAGGTCTTCGAGACCGATGCCGTCACCGCATGGAAGCCGTCGAAGCGGCCGGCATAGGGAACGAGTTTGGGGCGTTCGGCTTCGAACACGTCCCAGATCGTCTGATCGGTCAGCTCCGGATGGCGATGAGCCTTGGCGTAGGCGATGCATTTGTCGAGCAGCCAGGCGTTCAACTCGTCGAGGTTTTTGAACCGCAGCCGCGGCGTGAAGAAGCGTTCCCGGACCAGCCCGACCTGGTTCTCGACCTGCCCCTTCTCCCAGCCCGACGCTGGCGTACAGGCGACCGGATCGACCAGATGGTGGCTGCACATCTGCAGGAAGCGGCGATTGTAGAGACGGCCTTTACCGACGAAGATCGTCTCCACCGCGGTCTTCATGTTGTCGTAGATGCCGCGGCTGCAGGCGCCTTTGAACAGGGCGAATGCCCGATCGTGGGCGTCGAACACCATCTCCTGCGTCTCGCGCGGATAGGCCCGCACGAACAGCATGCGACTGTGACAGAGCCGGACATGAGCAGCCTTCACCATCACCGTGGTGCCGCTCAGCAGGACGACCTCGTGGCTCCAGTCGAACTGGTAGGCTTCGCCTGGTGCAAAGCTCAGCGGCACATAAGCCGACGCTGTCGAGGTGCCGCGTTCCTTGCTCCACCGTCGGGCGTATCGACGAACCGCATCATAGCCGCCGGCATAACCGAGGCCGCGAAGCTCCTCGAATAGCCGGATCAGCGTCAGCCGTTCCCGCGCCGCCTTGCTCTCATTCCTTGCCAGCAACCGATCGAGCTCGGCACTCCAGGCACCCATCTTCGGGAGCGGCTGCGTCTCGCGCTCGTACCGGAACTCCGTCGCTTGAGAACGAATGACCTTGCGAACCACCTTCCGCGATACGCCAAGTTCTCGGCAGATCGCCTTGATCGGACGACCATCAACAAAGTAGGCGCGACGGATCTTACCAATCGTCTCCACCACCAGCATCCCAACCTCGGCTTCCATGACTCGATGGAAGCCATTGTGGACCCTTATCCCGGGGTCCCGATTGGGCTCTGACGCATATTCGATGATCGTGATTGTTTTTATGGCGCGCCAATCAGCCTAGCCTGAAGGAGATCGAGCTTAGCGCGCCCGTACATTTGCCGTTTGACCAGCTTGAGCTTGGTGATCTGAGCTTCCACTTGGCCATTGGACCATGGTTGCGTGATAGCCGCGTGCACCGCGGCCTTATCGTTGGCAATGCCATTCGCGAACGAGGCAATGAGGCTCCGCTTGGAGTCATCAATCCAAGGTTCGAGCTCCATCTCGGCCTTCTTTCGGATCATCGCGTGGAAGCGGCCAACGAGAGCTTGGGCATCGGCCAGCATAGGAACGTTTTGTTCGATGACCGCAAGCGTGACGGTCTCGGCTTTGGTTAGGTGGTCGCGCTTCGTCGTCATCAGCTGCGCTATCGTCCTGGCGGCGGGGACCTTCTGCAATTGTTGATGGCTGATAGTCTCGGCACGTCGCCGTCGCGTCGCCCATTCCGCCACGACGCGCAGCGATCCCTTGAAGCCTTGTCCTTTCAAGCGGCGCCAGAGCTCGGCACCGTTGCGACAGCCGACTGACCACTGCGCGTCCAGGAACGGCAGATGCCCGTCCAGGGTGCTTTGACGGGTGCGGAACATATCCGTACCGCCGCCGCGGCTAATTTGGCGAACCAGATTGCGACTATGTCCTGTGCGGCGGACGATCTCCTTGAGCGACACACCGTCGCTGACGAGAGCCGTAATTACGGCATGGCTGTCCTGCCGCCGCAAATAGCCCTGATAGCGCAGCTTTTCCGCACAGGTCAGCAATTCCGGGTTGATCGTCGTCGCTCCAATTGCGGTTCGGATTCTGTTCATGGAGCGGCGCACCGCATCAAGGAAGGCCGCGCTCGCATTTTCCATCAGATGCCAGCGGTCGGCGACTTGGATGGCGTTCGGCAGCGCCTTGGCTGCTGCCTCGCCGTATCCACCACCGCGATCTCGCGACACAATGTTGATCGCTGGGTGCTTCGATAGCCACGCCCGAACGGTCGCAGTTTCCCTGTCGGGCAGCAGGGTAACGATCCGCCGGCGCTCCAAATCGCACACGATCGTCCCGTATCGATGATTTCTCCGGAACGCCCAGTCATCGATGCCCACAACAAGCAATGGATCTGTCGGCATCGCCGTCCGCCGGCGGACCACCCGCAGTAAGGTATCGTTGCTGACGGGCAGCATGAGCCGCTTGGCGAAGCTTGCCGCCGGCCGGCCGCCGAGCGCCAACCCCAAGTGATGGACGATGTATTCCAACCGTGCCGTCCGGCGCCGTCGAAGCGGGACGATGTCTTCTCCAAACCGCTCCGCGAAGATCCGCCGGCGGCAATGCGGCACCTCACATGTGAAGCGCCGCGTGAGCAATCGGAGGCGCACCCTTCTGCCCGCTGACGGCAAATCAGCCACGTGCCGGATGTATCGGCTATGGATTCGGCGCGACGCTGTCGCGCACAAAGGGCATTGGGCCTCCGCAGCCTCTGACCGAACAGCCAGAATAACCGAATCCATTGAGTCACTTACACCATCAAACACCAAACCACTCGGTACTAGCGATGAGATTTGAAAGCCCGTCCGCATGGCGCTGATTCTCCGTTTGAGAACCACAGTCGCCCGGCGAACTTCATCGGAAATGAGTCAGACCCCCGATTGGATGCCGATCACCCCGAAAACGGGTCCTTATTCCATGCCGAAACACATTCGACCTTTCCAAGACCAAGGTCGAAGAAGCCGCCATGTGGGCGTCAAGGGTGTGGTCGCGCAGTAAAGGGGTCGCACCCGTCTGTTCTGGAGGCATCATGTCAAACCTCTATCGATCTGGTATCTCCGCTTCGGCGAGCTTCCTTCGCCAGCATTCCACTCCTTTCAGGGCAGTCGCTGCTACCCTCTCTCAGGGGAAGAGCACTGCAAGAACGCCGTCGACGAAGGCCTGACACTCAGCGTGTGTTTTGAAGGCGCCCTTGTACTTGCCGAACAGGAAAACCGTTCGGCCGTGTCCCTTTCCGAAGAAGTATTGGCCCACGTGCTGGCCGCTACCATCCTTGAGTTCAATGGTTAGGAGGCTCTGGGCTGATTTGAGGTCCGTTTCGGGTAGCTTAATCTGCACGGTATGTGTCCCCAGGATTGAGCTGCCCCGACAGTTTAGTATGGCCTGCACTGACTATGCATCAGACCGGCCGACTTGCAGGCATCCTTCATGTCTTGATCGCATACGACGTCAGCCTCGCTGTGAGCCATACGAAAGATATGCGCTTTGCCGACTGCAGCCTCTGTAAAGATCAGCTTGGAGCCAAGCATGGTCAAGTAGACCTTCTTTCCAAATTTGAGGGAGCGAGGATCGTCCTCAGTTCGGATGGTCAAACGCGATTGCGCTTCATCAAGTGCATCAAGGACGCGAACAACATCGCAGATCCAATAGTCCGGGCCGTCGTAGCTACCATGCGGCACTCGCACCGTGCATTGCACAAACACAAAGGCCTCCGGATCAAGCCACTCCAATACTGCTTTTGTCCGACCCGAAAAGAGCCACCAGCCGTAGTAGGGCTCCAGGTCAATTGGCAAGCTGCCAGCCGATTTATCAAACACGAACCGCGCAGGCGCGGTAGAAGCCGGCAGACGGAATACCCTGTACGGAGGAAGGATACTTTCGTCCTCGAGCCAATACCCCCTTTGCCTCCCACGCTGTAGTAGGGACCCATTTCGTAAAAGCTGTGGTTTCGCGCTCTGGGTCGTTTCGCAATAGAAACTGCCCTATCCGCGCCCATGACTACGACCCATTGAACATCATGCCCATCGGGGCACGACGAAGAACGGCCATCAACTGCCAACAAAAAAGCCCGCGGCAACCCCCGCGGGCTCGATCCAAATTCATCTCGATCATGCATTCTGCCAGTGTTTTGCCCGACGTGTCAAATGACGTATCCTGAATGGGACGCGCGCAACTCTCTCCGCGTATCGTTACAGTCAATTATGCCGAACCATCGGTACAGAAAAGAACGGGCAAGCCTTCGAATCGATCGGAGGCCTGATAACGAGCCGAGAAGCGCTCGCGCGAGTCGCGACCAAACGTATCGCCGTCTTTGACCACAAGCCCGTGCTCAACCAGATAGACGGCAAGACCGTCCACCTTATTGACCAGCGTGGGAAGTGTCAGCTTGTGGGTCTCGAACTCGATTTCACGCTCAGCGAATGCTGACAGCCCCATCGTTACCGCTCCGATGCCTGTCTTTGATCGGAACGGCAATATGTCCACCCACAGTGAGGAAGGATAGTCTGGATACGGCGCAAACGATCGGCTGGACATGTCCAACCATAGATCGGCGGATCGTGCGACCTTGCCATTCCATACAACAGCGCAACATTCCGGCACCGTCGCAATCAATGCGCCGATAACGGCAGTCGTGAGACGAGCGGCGGGCAACGGACGCTGATTTTGGCCAAGCACAGAGACGATCAGATGCCCTCGATGTCGCGCCGCGGCCGCCTTGGCCTGCGGCCATGTCGTGGAAGCGCGCGACCACAAGCCGGGATCGTCAGGAATGGGCGCCGGCATCGACATGACGGCAACAAGCTCGTTGCCACAGCGAATGAGCGGCGAGTTTGCCTGAGCCTGTTGCGCGTCTCCATTCTCTGCAACCTCAGTTGCCAGTTCAGGATGTCGAGCGCGGAGGGCCTTCGCAAGCGCCGCCATGTCCGGCGCCCGGCGTGTCCAAAAGGACCAAAGCGAGCAGTGAATTGCTCATCGGCTACCCCGCACAAATTTTGGGAGCGAGATCAGATACACTGCTCTTCGCCCCGAGGTGAATTTTTGCCTTGCTAGAACAAACGCGAACACTGTCAACTCATCCTCTCGCCCGCATCGGGTGGCGAGCCACACGCACGTTGTTCTGAAATCTTCTCGCGCGTGACGATGACATCGGCTTTGCTGCACTGAGCTGGGCAGCGCTCGAGCCGGCGCAGAGACCACACATTCCACGCTGATCATCCGGCGCGTCCCTTCCCGCGCCAGCTCAGCTCGCTTCTGTCCAAAAGTGAACATTGCCTCAACTTGAGTAACCGGCTCAAACCACTGAACCTGCTCTCGCAATTTAATCCACCGACATATCATATGATGTGTCTTCTTCTCAGACGACGGCTGTAAGCTTTATCCATTGGCATCTGCCGGTGATGAGAACGCCCAACAGCGCTCCCGCCCCCACGCGAACGAGGGAGACGTGCATGCAGAAGCGACGACGATTCAAGCAGACCACGACACTCGACGAACGGCTCGCCGCGGAGGCCGCGCGGCTGCGCGAGGAGGCGCGCACGCTCGCGCCGGGGCGCCGCCGCGAGATGCTGCTGCGCCAGGCGCGGCAGGACGAGACCGCCATGCATATTGCCGCCTGGCTGCAATCGCCAGGGCTGAGGCCGCCGACATGACCCAGCAATATCGCGCTTACCTGGTCGGCGACAACGGCGTCTTCCGCTCCGCCGAAGCGTTCGAGGCCGCGTCGGATGCGATCGCCCTCACCTTCGCGCAGCAGTTCACGCGGCACGGCAAGGTCGAGGTCTGGCAGCTCGGCCGCAAGATCGCCGTGCTCGAGCCCGAGTCATCCCCGCCCGGCGTTCTCACGCGTCAATGATCGCGTGATGCCGCAGGCGTCCTGAAGGTCTCGATCGCGAACGAGAACTTGACCTGCATCACGGGACCCCTGGCATCGCGAACGTCGATCGCCATTGTCTGCCTGCCGCCCGCGGCAGGCGCGGAGAGGATAGCATCGCGCGCCATGTCCGCGACCGACTTGGCGGCCTCCGCCTGAACGGCGCGCCAGCTGGCCAGCTCCAAGCCTTCCTCGTCGAGCGCTACACCAGTGTCGTCGCGCAGATCGAAATAATATCGGGGCATTGCAGCATCCTTTGCCCTAATAGGTCCGAAGCGGACAAAGGTTTCCGGAAGTCGCGAAAAAATCTATGCGGGATCAATGGGTTCCGGGAACTTCGCGGTTCCCTCCTGCCGCGTTCGTGCCTCTTCAGGAAGCCGAAAGCGACAGGGCGAAACGACATTCGGCCCCCTCACTCCTCCGCAAGCTTCCCGACGATGTAGGCATCCACCGTTTCCGCGAACGAGCGCTGCACGCCCACCGCAGTGCCATGCTGGTCGAGCGCGTCGCGCTGGAGCACGCGCAGGCCACGGCCGCGCATGCACACCGGCGCGGTGTTCAGATATTGATCGATGGCGCCGGTCGCGAGCGGGATGGCCTTCGGGTCGCCCCTTGCGATCAGAAGCCGCAAGAGGCTCTGGCATTCGGCCAAGCCTGGCATGGATCAGCGCCTCACGCCTGCCGCGATTTCGCCGGCCGCTTGACCGGCTGGGTGTGGGTGCCGAACAGAGCCAGCAAAAACGCGACTTCTTCCTTCGAACCAACCTGGATCATGATGATCTCCTTTTCGCTAGGTTGGTCGGACGCAGCCGGCGGGGCGTTCGAGACAATCGGGTTTCAGAACTGTTTCAGGCGTGTTTCATCGGGGCGCGCGATGTCCACGCTCGCCTGAAATAGGAACAGCTTTCGGGATCAAAAAGTTATTCGCGCGTCGGTCCGGATGCACGACCGGCGCCCCCCACGGCCTCAGCTCGCCCCCCGGGCTGGGGCCCGTTTCTTTTCGACGCCTTAGTTTCGGCTTTGGCTTTGGCTTTGGCTTTGGCTTTGGCTTTGGTCTCGCCCGGGCGTCTCCCAGAACAGCTTGTTGCACTGGGAGCACCGAAAGATGGCCATCGCGCCGTCCGGTGAACTCACCGCGTCGATGAATGTCATGGGTTTGTTGCACGCAGCACAAATCGGCCGCTGCCTGGTGTCTTGATCCGCCATGCGCGCAAACGCGGGAACGGCGGAAGAGGTTTCTATCGTTCTGGAGGTTCAGGGTGCCAGATCTTCGGAACTTGCTGCTGAAGCAGTGAGATCGATGCCGCGATCTGCTCCCGCGAACGGCGCAGCAATTGTCGTGTCGTTTGGCTTGCATCGAGCTGGTGCATTTTCTGCCGGTCGAGATCCGTCTCGAAGTCCTCGCGGGTGAGCATGACAAGCTCCCGTGTTGCTGCCCATTCGCAGAGTACGTCGAGAGACGATTGAGGACCGTTCACAAGTGAACACAGGGCGGGATGCCCGCCTTCGACCCAGCCGGTCTTCAGGGTCCGCGCTTCTGCGTGACGAGGCGCAGCGCGATGCCGTGCTGCCAGGCGCGCACCCTCACCGCGGCTTCACTGCGACCAAGTTCGCCTGCGATCTCGTCCGGCCGCCAACCGGCTTCGGCCAACGCCTTCAGCCGCTCGTGCTCTTCCGCTGTCCACTTCTTCAACAACGGGTAGCGTGATTGCATGGTCGGAAGCTGTCTCGCCTTGCGTGATCGATGCAGGCGACAAGCGAGCGAAACCCGCGAAGTTCCTATCCGAGATTGCTATGAGATCTCCGACGGGGCGTCCCGCAGATGGGCCGACGACGGCGCGCGCTCAGATCCAGACGTCCTCGCGGCACGAATCGCACCGATAGATCAGGACCGAGCGTTCGCGCCTCACGTCGAAGATCGAGGTCAGGCAGCGCGTGCCCCTCTCGCATTTGGGGCACGCCGGCCCCGGCTCGTAATATTGATCCGGCCGCGTTGCCGGGCCTGCTTGCTGTCCACTGCTCATCTCATCCCTCGTTGGAGGATTGAGTTCCAAAGTACCAAAGTGGACATTCGTTCCTATCACGCGGGTGGCGCTTCTGATGGAAGCGACGGCCTACGACGCCCCATGATCGCGCGCGCGGATCATCGGCTTCGTCCTGAACCATCAAGCGGGTTTGCCCTGAACGATCAAACCGGCTTGCTGTTGGCGGGCTCTCCCCGCAGTTCATCCAGGCTCTCGACGGTGCAGATGCGCGCGGCGCGGCGGGCCAGTTCGTCGTAGTTTTGCGCCACCTTGCGCAGCACGTCCCGCGTCTCGCGATATTCGCAATTGTCCGCCTTGGTGCGAAATTCTTCCGCCCGCATCCGCCAGTACCGCGGAGGGTGCATCCGCTCGGCGCCCATGGGCCCCTCCCCTCGATTGGTCTGTTCGTGTTCGTTAATGGAGAGCGCGTCCAACAGTTCCCGCGCAGATGTTCTGGCCCCGATCACACGTCCAGATTGCGGCCCGCGGGGACAGCATCTCCCGGGATTGGTCGACTTTAGTTCAAATGCAGCAGGGCGGGTTCGCCAGGATGCAATTGGTTCGCGCCATGCTGGACAATGACCCCTGCGACCAACGCAATCGGGAAAGGGCCGGAGAGATCATCGATGTATTACGTCGCCGCCGCGCTGCTGGTACTGTCGGGACTGTTCTACTCCGCGAGCCATCACGAGATCGGCTCGTTCGGCGTCACCATGTGCACCTATGGCAGTGCGTTCTGCAACAACCCGCTGATCGTCTTTGCCGGCGCCGCGCTGGCCGGCGCCTGGGGCATGTTCGTCAGCATCAAATAGTCCCGACCGCACGCGCTCAGGAGACAAACGTCTCGCCGGTGTCCGTGCGCGGGTTGCGCACTGGCCGGCCATCGCAGTCCGGTCGCGCTCGGAATGCGTGCAAACGCTGCACCGGGTATTCTTCGATGATGCACTTATACAGGTGTTTTGCCCGACGGGTCAAACGAAATTAGCTTTATCAGAAATCAACGAGGCGCGCCTTACCCGCAGCCCGGGAACCTTGTTCCCTCATTAGCATTTGTGAAGGACGCGCCCCGACCGAGATCCCTCCTGCCATGACCGACGATGCCGTCAGCCCCACGAAATCCGCACCGTCGCTGTTGCAGAGGCTGGGGCCGGGTCTCGTCACCGGGGCCGCCGACGACGATCCGTCCGGCATCGCCACCTATTCGCAGGCCGGCGCGCAATTCGGTTACGGACTGCTCTGGACGGTATTTCTGACCACGCCGTTCATGATCGCCATCCAGCTCGTCAGCGCCCGGATCGGCCGCGTCACCGGCAAGGGGCTGGCGGCCAACGTCATGCAGATCGCGCCGCGCTGGGCGGTGCTGTCGCTCGTCGCCATGCTGGTCGCCGCCAACACCTTCAACATTGCCGCCGACATCGCCGCGATGGCGGAGGCGCTCTCGCTGGTGATCGGCGGCCTCAACCACGAGCACGCGCTGATCTTCGCGGCGGGCTCGACCCTGCTGCAGGTGTTCCTGCCCTATCGGCGCTATTCGCCGGTTCTGAAATTCCTCACCTTGGCGCTGTTCGCCTATGTCGCGACCGCCTTCACCGTGAAGATTCCGTGGAGCACGGCGCTGCTCGCGGCGGTGTGGCCGAAGACGAATGTCAGCGCCGACTATTTCATGATGGTCGTCGCCGTGCTCGGCACCACGATCAGCCCGTATTTGTTCTTCTGGCAGGCCTCGCAGGAGGTCGAGGAGATGAACCAGGGCAAGCGCGACAAGCCGCTGCGCGCGCTGAAGCGCGGCGGCAGTCTCGAGCTGGCGCGCATCCGGGCCGACACACTCTCCGGCATGCTGCTCTCCAACGGCATCGCCTTCTTCATCATCCTCACCACCGCCTCGGTGCTGCACGCGAATGGCGTCACCAACATCAACTCGGCGACGGAGGCCGCCGAGGCGCTGCGGCCGCTCGCCGGCGACTTCACCTTCGCCCTGTTCGCGATCGGCATCATCGGCACCGGCCTGCTCGCAATTCCCGTGCTGGCGGGCTCGGCCGCTTACGGCGTGGCGGAGATCTTCGGCTGGCGCGCGACGCTGGAGGCGAAGCCCGACGAGGCGGTCGGCTTCTACACCATCATCGCCGCCGCCACCATCATCGGCTTCGGTCTGGGGTTCACCGGCATCGACTCGATCCACATGCTGGTCTGGAGCGCGGTGCTCAACGGCATCGTGGCCGTTCCGATCATGGCCATGATGATGCTGATCGTCTCGAGCAAGGCGATCATGGGTCGCTTCAAGGGTCGGTCATGGCTCGTCGCGCTGGGCTGGCTCGGCACCGCGTTGATGGCGCTGGCTGTGCTCGCCCTGCTCGGCTCGTCATTGATCGGCTGACTAGCCTTTGCCTTGCGACAAGGCTGCCGAGATCTGCGAGGCGATGACGAGGGCCGCGAACACGGCCGGCACGCTGATGAAGCGCAGGAATTGGTCGATCGAAAGCATCGCTGTCTCCCCCAAGACAAAAACGTATACGCCCGCCGCGCTATTCCATCCCGTGCGCGACGTGCTGATCGGCCGTCAGAAACTGATCTGAAATGGCGGCTCCACTTATCGTGAGCAGCGCCAGGATCGAAATCACAGCCAGAAATCTCATGGCCGGAGGGTCGATCCCGATTGTGGCCAAAAAAGTCAGAGCATGGCGCCTTTTCAGGACGATCCCGGGCAAGATCATGGCTGTCCCCACCAGATTCCCCGCGTTTCTCGATAGAACGTTCGGAAGGGGCTTCCCTGCACACCTCGCCAGGCTTCACTGCGCAAGGCCGTTAGCCTAACAATCGTGGCTGGACCCGGGCTTGCGCCCGCCAAAGAAAAAAGCCCAGCCGGGCAACAGGGAGCGACATGACCAAATCGTCGAAAGCAACAAGTCTCGAAATTCTCGCCTGCGACGCCGGCTGGAGAAACTACCACTTCGTCAAGCTGACGACCGAGGACGGCATCGTCGGCTGGAGCGAGTTCGACGAGGGCTTCGGCTCGCCCGGCGTCGGTGCTGCGATCCAGCGCCTGTCTGCCCGCGTCGTCGGGCAGAACGTTTTCCGGCACGAGCGCATCTACGCCGAACTGTTCGCGGCCACGCGTCCCGCCGCCGGCGGCGTGGTGGCGCAGGCGCTCGGGGCGATCGAGAATGCGCTGCTCGATGCCAAGGCGAAATGTCTTGGTGTGCCCTGCTACGAACTGCTCGGCGGCAAGATCCGCGACCATGTCAGGGTCTATTGGTCGCATTGCGCAACGTGGCGGATCAATCACCCGTCCTGGTACAAGCCGCCGATCGAGAACCTCGACGGCGTCAAGGCAATCGGACGCGAGGTCCGCGAGAAGAAGTTCACCGCGCTCAAAACCAACATCTTCTCCTATGATGACGGCAAACCGACCGGTTGGCGACCGGGCTTCGGCTCGCCCTTCGCTCCCGAGATCAACGTCGATCGCAAAATCCTGCGCGATCTGCGCATGCATCTGGAAGCGATCCGGGACGGTGCAGGCCCCGACGTCGACATCTTGCTTGACTGCAACTTCAACGCCAAGACGGAGGGCTATCTGGAGATCCTGCGCACCATCGCGGACCTCGACATGTTCTGGATCGAGATCGACAGTTTCAATCCGGAAGCGCTCGGTTACATCCGCAGGCAAAGCCCGCATCCGATCTCGTCCTGCGAGACGCTATTGGGCTTGCGGGAATTCCTGCCCTATTTTCGCGAGCAGGCCATGGACGTCGCGATCATCGACACGCCCTGGAACGGCGTCTGGCAGTCGATGAAGATCGCAGCCGCCGCGGAAGCGTTCGAAGTCAACGTTGCCCCGCACAATTTCTACGGCCATCTCTGTTCGATGATGAACGCGCATTTCTGCGCCGCCGTGCCGAACCTGCGCATCATGGAGATCGACATCGATCGCCTGGCGTGGGACCACGAACTGTTCACGCATGAGCCCGACATTCAGAACGGCCATCTGGTCATTCCGGACCGGCCCGGCTGGGGCACCGATCCGAACGAGGAAGCCCTGCGCGCGCATCCGCCGAAGACCACCGGCGGATTGCTCAACTACGGCCGCAAAGGCTAGAGCGTCTTACGGCGTCACTGGATTCACGGTTGGGGACGTCTTCGGCCCCGGCCGCTCCGGCTCGATCGGGGAGTGCGGTTCGGTCGGGAGAATTTTGGCACCTGCGGCCCGCGCGGCTTCACCCGTGGTTGCGTACATCGCAACATGGGCGGGCTGCGTTTTGGCCCGATTCCATGGTCCGTGATCGACGATGAGCATCGCAGCAATCGTCAACGCGGCCACAATCAACGCGATTACGCCGGGATGGCGAAGCGCTGAGGACATGGAGTTTGCGAAGCGATCCGTTGCCATCGTGGAATCCATAGGCTTTTCCTCTCACAGGTTAATGCAATCGCGTCCTGCGAGTTCCGCCCTTGGCCAAGGCAAGTTCCAAGCGGATACGGAACCTGGTCGTCCCAAGGCGCTCAGTGTTTCACATCCGGCCGCGTATCGCCGACGAACCGGTCGCGGTTCGGCATTTTGACAGCCGCAAGCGATTTGGCATCGAGCGTCGCATCCGCCCCCACCAGCCCGTTCAGGTTCAGGATGTAGCCGGACACCGCATAAACCTCTTCATCGCTCAACGATTGCGGCGCGTTCTGCGGCATCGCGCGGCGGATGTAGTCGAACAGCGTCGGCGCATACGGCCAATAGCTGCCGACCGTGCGGACCGGCTTTGGCGTTGCGATCGTGCCCTGCCCACCGACGAGCCGGTCACCCAGCCCGCCCTCGCCTTTGTCGCCATGGCATGATGCACATTGCTGGGCGAACACCTCGCGCCCTTGGCTCACCGAGCCGCTTCCCTTCGGCAGATTGCTGCCGTCGCGTCCGATATCGATATTCCAGCCCGCAATCTCCGCAGCCGTCGCGGGCCGTCCGAGGCCGTACGGGGCTTGCGCCTGCGCTCCGCTCGGGAACGTACACAGCACAATGACGACAGCAATGCCGCAAGTCTCACGCCAGCGCATTGGTCACCTCGCCGTCAGCCGCGATGCGCCAGGGCCAGATCGCGTTATTGTGGTAGAAATAGTTCTCGCCGCGCACCGCGAGCAGCTCGGCCAGAGTCGGCTGCACATAGCCGGTTTCGTCAATGGCACGGCTCTGGATCACGGCAGGCTTTCCGTCCCACTGCCAGGGCAAGCGAAAGCGTGTCAACGCACGCGTCAGCACCGGCTCCTGCAATTGCGCGCTTTGCCAACTCTTTCCCTCGTCCACGGACATCTCGACGCGCGCGATCTTGCCATGCCCGCTCCAGGCGATGCCCGTGATCTCGTGGAAGCCGGGCGCGCTCAGACGTTGGCCGCCCGAGGGCCGCGTGATGATCGACTTCGCCTCCATGTAGAACGAAAATTCACGCGCGGTGCCGTCCGGCAGCAGGTCGGTGTATTTCGAGGTCTCCTCGCGCGAGTAAACCGGCTCCGCAGTCACATGCAGGCGCCGCAGCCACTTGACACTCATATTGCCCTCGAAGCCCGGCAGGAAGAGCCGCAGCGGATAGCCCTGCTGCGGACGCAGCCGCTCCCCGTTCTGGCTGTAGACCAGCATGGCGTCCTCGAGGCATTTCTCGATCGGGATGCTGCGCGTCAGCGCAGCCGCGTCGGCACCTTCGGCGACGATCCATTTGGCATCCGGCTTCAATCCGGCCTCCTGGAGCACCAGCTTGAGGCTGACGCCGGTCCATTCTGCACAACTGACCAGACCCACGAGGTCCGACGCGGTCTTGCCGTAAGGCTTGCTGTAGCCGGGATTGCCGGAGCATTCGAGAAAGTGGACGCGCGATTCCGACGGGAAACGCCTGAGATCATCCATTGTAAAAATCAGCGGGCGCTCGACCAGCCCGTGCAGCATCAACCGGTGCTGGGCCGGATCGATGGTCGGAACGCCGCCATGGTGCCGCTCGTAGAACAGTCCGTTGGGCGTGATGATGCCGTCGAGCTCCTGCAATGGCGTACGGCTGGAGGCCGAGATGTACTGCTTGAGCGTCTTCGAGATGTTCTTGATGACGCCGTTCTCGAAGGGTGACGGCGCGCCGTAGGGCTGGCTTCCCATCGGTTCGCCGGGCGCCTTCATCCATTCGGGAATGTTGGGTGGAAGGTTGTCGGTCTCGGCGGCAACCGATGCGCGGGCGCCCAGGACGGTACCACCCGCCACCGCAGCGCCGCCGCCCAGAAAGCGGCGGCGAGTCGTCCCCGCGGGTTTGTCGAATGTTCTGCTCATTTGCGGATCCTCGGCTGAAGCGCGACCCGCATGAAACATTCTGCGACGAGCATTTGCAATTCGCACCTGTTTCAAAAACGGGCGATTTCCATCTGGACTGATCTACATCCGGTGGCGACGACGGCAGTTCTCTTCTTCGCAATGCACAAACGGCTCGTCCGTCACTCGCCCGGCGCGATCGCATTGCTCGGGGTCGGACGGTCGGCGATCTGTTGGCCGAACAGGCTGCCTATCAGTTCGACCGCGGTGCGCGCGGTGCGGCCACGCTCGTCGAGGAACGGATTGAGCTCGACGATGTCGACTGATCCGACCACGCCGGAATCATGCAGAAGCTCCATGATCAGATGCGCCTCACGATAGGTCGCGCCGCCCGGCACAGTCGTGCCCACTCCGGGTGCGACGCAGGGGTCGAGAAAATCGACATCGAAGCTGACATGCAGCACGCCGTTGCTGGCCCTGACGCGCTCGATGACGCGGCGGATCAGCACGGCGACGCCGAACTCATCGATCTGCCGCATGTCGACAACCCTAATCCGGCGCGTGCGGATCAACTCCTTTTCGAGCTTATCGATTGAGCGCGCGCCGAACAGGTCAAGCCGATCGGGACCGATCGGGGCACGGGGATCATCGCCGAGCAATCCGTCGAGGCCGGGTTCGCCGCAAAGGAATGCCGCCGACATGCCGTGCATGTTGGCGGTGATCGTCGTCTCGGGCGTGTTGTAGTCGGCATGTGCATCGAGCCAGAGCACGAACAGCTCGCGTCCGCGCTCCTGCCAGTGACGGGCCATGGCATTCACCGATCCCATCGACAACGTGTGATCGCCGCCGAGAAAAATCGGCAGCGCGCCGGTTTTCGCGATCTCGTAGCCTCTGTGACTCAGCACGCGCGTCCAGCGCTGGATTTCGCGGTAGTGATTGGCTTTGTCGGGCGGCCTGTCTGCGAGGTCCCGGAGCTCCGCCACGGAGAGATCGCCGTAATCGACGACCTCGAAATCCAGGCTCTCGAGCAGCGTCGCAAGGCCGGCGGTGCGGAGCGCCGCAGGGCCCATCAGGGTACCGCGCTGCGAAGCCCCCATGTCGATGGGAGCGCCGAGCAAGGCGATACGCCGGGCTCGATCCGTCGTGGTCGGGTCGGTCACAGCTGTCTCCTGAGATCAGCAAGATTGAGCCAGCCTAACAGAGATTCGCATCCGTCGTTTGACGGGGGGCGGTCCGCGCAGGGGCGCATCATCTCGGAACAAAAGCCCGCGCGCCGAATTGCTCATTCAAGGCCGGTACCCGCCGTAAAAACCACGGCGCCTGTCGCGGATAGCCAAAGGTCAAGCGACCCGCTGTTCAGAACGAGCGCTCGCGCGGATAGCCAAAGGTATCGGCCTCCGTCACATGATCAGCCCGGAGGTCGCGCACTTGAGCACGGAGATCCCGCAATCCACCTCGCATCCCGGCATGGCCGAGCGCGCCATCGACGCAGCGACGGACGTATCCCACACAGTCGGCGAGATCGCAGGTGGCCTTCATGCTGCTGTCGACCGCATAACCTCCGCAATCGACGAAGCGCGAAAGCCCGGCCGGCCCCTCGCGACCGTCGCCGCGATCACGCGCGAAGCGCCGCTCGCCAGCCTGTTCGTTGCTTTCCTGTTCGGCGTCGCGGTCGCGCGTCGGCGCTAACGCATGTGCTCAGGAAGCGGCTGCCGCCTGATGTCCGGTTTACCGGCAACACAGTCGCCGCAGAGAGCAGCGGACCTGCAGCGATTGGGATCACGCAATAAGCGAGACCTCCCCCGACTGATTTCATCTTACATTGTCGCGCCGATCGGTTGTTTGTGAAAATCTCGTCCATACCATCAGTTTAGTAGAGACGGTCGGCTTCGGATCAAAAGCACACGCATTCAATTGACCTTCGGCAAGGGCCAAAAGCAGCTCAAGCCTTCCCGTGAGAGGACGGTGCAGTCCACTCCGGCTGTGAGCATCGATTAGCCCGAAAGGTGCCGAACGCACCGTTGTGCTCTTCGTTCCTGGATCGGCTTTCACTCGCGTCAGGGGACAGCTAATTGAGCTTATGCCGCAACTCCTTGGCCACCGCGGAGTTCGGTGATGACCTCCTTCTCGCGAGGCAATTGCGGATGCTCCAAACAGGGCGGGACTGCGGATTGCTGCCGCCGATCCGGCCAGTACGACTGGCGAGTATGCTGCTGGCGATCGTCTAGCGCTCATGTGCGCCACTCCTGCTGATCCGAGATCCGCTGTCGTTTAGCTGGTTTGTTCTTGGCGCTCAGCCCAGTTAGGCCTCAATCGTAGCTCCTCCATTTCGATCCTAATCGGCACCAGAATTGAGCTGCCGATGACAATAAAGGCGTGCAGTAGCGGTGCACCCGACGGACCCGGACCTCTCCCCATGAAGGTCGGCGCCCGGGCCTACAGAAAAACAGACCATGCGGTCCTCTGCGCCGGTAGGCTGATATCTACTCCCGTCTGAGCTGCCACAGACACCTCCAGAGTTGTATTGCAGTCTCGCTGGCGAAGATCAGATCGCGCTCTCGCCCGGGCCAAGTGCGCTCTGTGAATGGAATGCACCGCTGGAGCGCGCAATAGGAACAATTCAAAAAACCGTGAGTTGGATTGCAAGAAATCCGAAAAGCGAGAGAGGGTGATGCGATGACGCGGTCCGTGGAGGAATTAAGACGTGAGTCCGAGCGAAGTCGCGCTCAGTTGGCCGCTACGGTCGATCGGCTGAAAGAACAGGTCTCGGAGACGGCCGAGGACATCCGCCTCAAGGTCTCGCCGCAGCACATCAAGTCGGAAGTATCCGACTACGTCACCCATACGACAAAGGGCTGGGTCGACGGACTGAAACAGCAAATCATGGACAACCCTATGCGAGCGGTGGCCGCCGGGACCGCGGTGGCGATTCCACTTCTGCGCTTGGCGCGCGGTGTCCCCCTGCCGCTTTTAATGATCGGTGCCGGCTTGGCGCTCACCTCGAAAACCGTGCGAGTCCGCGCCTCCGAGGTTTCCGGCCCTGCGATGGACAAGGCGGGCGAGGTTTTCGAGGACATGGCGGGCCGAGCGCGCGCCATGCAAGGCGATCTCAGGGATCAACTATCTTCCGCCAGTAATCAGGCCGCCAGCATGGCCGATATCGCGCAAGATTCGACTGCCGGTCTCGCGGCGGATTTGCGCGCACGGGCTACCCAGGCCGCCGACACTATTGGCGAGAAGCTTAAGAGCGGGGTGGATGCGGCGAAGGACGGTGCCTCCGCAGCGAAGGACGCGGCCGGCAGAGCGCCCCAACAAGCTCGCGCGATTATCAGCGATAATGCCGCGCTGATCGCCGGCCTTGGCGTGGCGATGGGAGCCATCGTCGCAGCCGCTCTTCCGGAAACCAAGGTTGAAGCCAAGGCAATGGGCCAGACGAGCGACGGCGTGAAGCGGGCCGCTGCCGAGGCGGCTCAATCGGGATTTGACGCGGCAAAAGATGCCGCAGTGTCGGCAGCCGACGCGGCAACAAGCAGGGTCGCTGAGGCCGGCCTCGGTGAGCATGCCAGCCGCATGACTCAGAACCTCGCTGACTCCCTCAAGACAGCCGCCGACGACGTCGTCGGAGCCGCTTTCAATCCCTCCCGCAATTCCAATACCTGAAGGAACGCATCATGAGCGATCTAGACCTGAGCAGAAACACGAATTCAAATGAAGATCGGAACGCGGGATCTCCCAAGAACCTGAAGGACCAAATGGCGGAGGCTGGCGCAACTGTGAAGCAGCGGGCCGACGAGGCCTTCCGCGCAACCGCTGATGTCGCCCAGGACAAGTTCAAGGAAGCCGGGGATGCGGCCAAGGACCTCGCTTCGGGGACCATGGACCAGATTCGCGGCCAGGCACGCGAGCAGCAGCGGACTGGAGCCGAGTTCATTGAGCGACTTGCCGGCAATGTTCGGGAAGCGGCTCGCGCCTTCGAGAGCGATGTGCCTTTTGCCGCCCGCGGCATCAACTCCGCCGCGGACTATGTTGAAGATACCGCCGAGAAGATCCGCAACGGCAGCTTCCGCGATCTCCTCGATGGCGCAACCGATTTCGCGAAGCGTCAGCCAGCTGCTTTCCTCGGCGTCTCGGTGCTCGCCGGTTTCGCCGCCGTCCGCTTCTTGAAGGCCTCCGGCGGTGACTCGCCTTCATCGCGACCTGGAACGAACAGTGGAACGTCCTCGACGCAGGGCGACGAATGGCGCGGAACCACGTCTTCCGCCAAGGCCGGTCACGCATCAATGCAGGGCTCATCGGCGCCCGGCAACAATCCGCAGCGAACAACGTCCTTCAAAGGCGGCAGCGTGTCATGACCATTCAGCATGATATCGAGACAAGCCAGAACGATCTTCGGACCATCTCCACGCTGGTAGCCGAAGCGATGGGCCAGTTCGCCAAGCTGTTCCAGAACGAGATCGACTTGGCCAAGGCTGAACTCAGCGACAGAGCGCAGAAGATAACGGGAGCAGCAGGCCTCCTTGCCGGTGGCGCTCTCCTGGTGATCCCTGCCCTTGTGATGGCGCTGTTGGCGCTGTCCGCGGCGTTGATCTCCGCGGGATGGTCTCAACCGCTTTCCTACCTGACATCCGCGATTGTCGCTGGCGCCATCGCGGGCGTGCTGTTTGCGGTCGGCATCAACCGGCTGGACGCCCGTAATCTTGCGCCGCGGGAGACCATCCGGCAGCTGGAAAAGGACAAGGACACTGTGAAGGGAATGGTCCGATGAGCAGCACGCAAACTGGCTTTTTCGATAGTCTGGTCGCAGCGGCCAAGGAAAATCCCCTCGCCGCCGTCCTTATTGGAGGCGGCGCGCTGTGGCTTATGGCTGGTGACGACAGGATCAAGGGCGCGGCTCGGTCCACGGCGGCTGCCGCGTCCGGTGTGGTCGATGGCGGAGTGAGCACGATGCGGACTGCGGCATCGGCGCTCCAGCGCACTGCGGCGCCTCCCACGGCGCCCGAAATGGATCACGTAGGGTCACTCGATGGCGACGATACGTTGCGGTCAGCCAAGGGCGCCGCATCCAGCGTTCTGTCAGACACCGCCGACAAGATGAGGGCCCAGTTTGAGAGCGGCGTAGAGATGGTGCGGGACGGCTTCGCCAAAGTAGGCGACCAGGTTCCGGGCGGCGAAGCCGTCTCAAAAGCAAAGTCGTCGTTGTCTGATATGCTCGAAAAGCAACCGCTGGTGCTTGGCGTCGTCGGCTTGGCCATCGGCGCTGCAGTCGCAGGGGCATTTAGAGCAACCGACATCGAAAATGAGTATGTCGGAGAGACCAGCGATGCTGTGAAGGCCGACCTGAACAGCCGTGTTGGTGCCGTCTCGCAGGCGTTGCGCGAAAACTCCGACACGCTGTTGGCAGAGGTTTCCGATACCGGCGGCGAGGCTCTGGATCGGATCAGGCAGACCGGGATCGATGCAGTCGAAGCAGCCCGTGAAAAGGCCAAGTCGTCCTGATGTGCTGTGGCCACGAAGAGTCGTCGCGGCGTCCGCGGCGACTCTTCCGAATTATTCCGCGTAAATCAGTGCATCATCCAGGTGGCCAGCTCGCGCTCCCCGATTCGTGATCAGCGCTCCTCGTAGCAGTAGATCCGCTTCGGGGATGCTGTGCGCGCTGTCGGTAAGAACAGCTCCTGGTCATCGCGATGACCGCTTGTGGTCACAGTGCCAAGATCTCAACGTCAGCAACTCTGGTCCGTCATGCCCTGATAAGCGGACCTCTTGGGAGGGGCCGACACTTCGCCGATAAGCCAGATACGGAAGATCGATCAGCTTTCTGGTTTTCCCGTCAGCGGCCGTCCTGCGACTTGAGCGATGTCGCGGGAACCTTCATCGAAGCTCAAGTGTTCAGGCGGCACTGACGGCGGCGCACTCGGCTGCGAGGAATTGCCGCTCGAATGCTTCCGCCGGCATCGGACGGCCGAAGAAATAACCCTGGCCTTCCTCGCATCCCATGCTCACCAGGAAGTCGGCCGTCGCGCGATTCTCGATGCCTTCGGCCACGACTGTCAGTCCGAGCTGTTTGCTGAGGCCGATGGTCGACCCGACGATCGCGGCATCGTCGGAATCCGCGAGCAGACCGAACACGAACGACCGGTCGATCTTGAGCCCGTCGAGCGGAAACTTCTTCAAATAGCTCAGGCTTGCATAGCCGGTGCCGAAATCGTCGAACAGGACGCGGACGCCGAGCTGCTGGATGCGTTTGAACATGTCGAGCACGCGCGCTTCATCATGAAGCAGGATGTCCTCGGTGACCTCGAGCTCGAGCAGCGACGGTGTGAGCCCCGTCGCTTCGAGCATCCCCGCAACCGAATGCGCCAGATCGCCGGAGTGCAACTGCGAGGGCGACAAATTGATCGCGACGCGCACTCTGTCGCCGGACAATTCCCAGGCGCGTGCCTGCCGGCAGGCGGTCTCCATCACCCAGTTTCCGATCCGCTCGGACAGGGCCGAGCTATTGACCACCGGCATGAACTCTCCTGGCGAAACGTAGCCGCGCACGGGATGCCGCCAGCGGATCAGCGCTTCGGCCCCGACCAGGCTGGCGTCGACCAGGCGAACCTGGGGCTGGTAGAACAGCTCGAACTCGCCGCGATCGGCGGCAAGCGCCAATTCACTCTCCAGCGTCAGCCGGTTCTCCAGCTCCTCCCGGATCGCGCTCTCGAAGATCACATGGCTGCCCCGCCGGGTCAGCTTTGCCTTGCTCAGAGCGAGATGGGCATTGCTCAGGAGATCGTCGGCGTTGTGCCCGCCTTCCGGATGGATGGCGACGCCGATGCTGATTCTGACGCGATGCTGCCGCGTGCCGGTCGCAAGCGGCGCTTCGAAGGCGCGCGCGATGCGCTCGGCGAACTCTGCGATTGGCGGGTCGCCATCGGCGCCTTTGCGCGCAATGGCGAATTCGTCTCCGCTAAGCCGGGCAACGACAGCGCCGCGCGCCTCGGCTCTCAGGCGACCAGCGACCGCCTGCAGCACGAGATCTCCGGCCGAATGACCCAGCATGTCATTGATGCTCTGGAAGCCGTCGAGCCCGATCACGAGCAGGGCGACCTCGCAAGGGCGCTGCCCCGCATCCGCGATCATGCCGACCAGCCCTGCATGCAGCGTGTTGCGGTTGGCAAGACCGGTCAGTGCGTCGTACTCGGCGAGATATCTGACGCGTTCGGCCTCACGCTTGCGGACCGAGATATCGCGCAGGATGGCTCCGTACTGGAAGCCGTCCGTTCCCTGCCAGCCCGAGAAGCTCGCCTCGACCGGGAAAGTTTCACCGTTCTTGCGCCGCCCTTCGAACTCGACGACGACCGCCCCGCCAGGGACCAGGAGGGCCTGGCGCGCGGCGTCGCGCATGGACGGCCTCGCGTCACCGTCCACCGACACGGCGCACAGCGTTTCGAACGGGCGGCCGATGATCTCGGCGGGCATATAGCCGAAGGTCGCACTGGCGCCGGGATTCCACACGGTGATCAGCTGACCTTCGTCGGTGCAGACGAGGCCATCGCCGAGCGACATCGCGATACGATGAAAGCGGCTTTCGGCGATGCGCCCCAAGAGACCGCGGAAATCGATTTCGTCGAGTGCGATCGCCGTCAGATAAGCCACAATCGCGATGTGGAACAACGATGTGTCGATGATGAAGGGCCATCTTGCTTGCACCAGGACCGCCAGCAGCTCGAAAACCGCCCCGGCCGAGATCAGGATTGCGGCGCGAATTCCCGGTCCGAAGCGGCGCCACGAATACACCATCAGCAGGCAGATCCCAGCGAGACCCAGGATCATGCCGGTATCGGAGGTCCAGCGCAGCATCCGGTTCTGGAGGATCGATTCCGCTGCCAGCGCCTGGAGGATGGGTCCGGAGATAATACGGCCATTCGGAACGCTGAAGCGGTCGCCGAGCTCGAGCGCCGTCGCTCCAATGATGATCTTCTTGTCTCTCAGCTTGTCCAGAGCGGCGGTTTCGCCGCGGAGCACGTCGACATAGGAGACACTCGGAACCGAGTTCGCCCGAATGCTGAAATCGATCAGGAAAGGCGGCCGCCGATTGGCGTTCTGCCCGGCCAGCACGACGGCCATCGACGGCATCACGGCATCGCCGAGCTTCTCGCCGAACGGATAGCGGCGAACGAGCCCGTCGGATTCGATCGCGACATTGACCAGCGCCGGCCACGACTGGTTGCCGAACGGCTTGAGGGGGCGATTGATGTGAGCTGCGCCGCCATTCGGCGCGGGCTGCTTGAAGGACGGCAGGATGGTCGAGCCGCCGGCCTTACGCAACGCGTTGACGAAAGCCTCGTCGGAGGCGGGATCGGATGGCGAGCTGAAATCGACGTCGAAAGCGACGTCCTGCGCCCCCGCGGCCTCTAACCTGTGCAACAATTCCGCGTGCAGCCGGCGCGGCCAGGGCCACACCCCGATCTGGTCGATCGAGGGCGCGTCGATGGCCACCACGACGACGTTGCCGCTCGCGGCACGCGATTGCCATGCGAACCGCAGGTCGGTCAGCGCGTTGCGAAGCGCACCATGCCACCCCGTGGACAGCACGGTCGCCAGCGCGGTCACGACTAGAATATGCGGACGATAGCGCGTCACTCCGATCCTCCCGCGCACCTGCTTCTGCAGGTACGCCCCCTCATCCCCTACGAAATCGCCTCAGTGCTTGTTGTGGCCAAAGGCATTGCCGTGGCCATTGCTGCCGTTGCCGCCGCCGTTGCCGTTGCCGTTGCCGTTGCCGTTGTTGCCCCTACCGTTACCGGTGGCGCCGTTGTTGCCGTTACCGTCGCCGGAATTCCCATTGCCGGAATTGCCGTTACCGGAGTTGCCCTTGGCGGGGTTGGACTTGCCACTGGAATTTCCACTGCCGCCGCCAGAGCCGTCGCTGGACGCACCGGCCGTCGTCGCGGCTATTGTCGTGCTGGCGGCCGAGGAGCTGGTGCTGCCAGCCGTCACGCCGCTGCTCGTGGTGACCGCAGTCTGGCCGGTGCTGTTGGATGCCGTCGTGCTCGCTTTCGAGTCGCTCCAGACCGTCTCGGTGCCGGCGTGCGCGTTGCGCACTTGTCCGGGGGCACCGCCGCCGTGGGCGAGCCCGTGCGTGACCTTGTGGACGTTGAGCTTGACCTCGCCCAGCGAACTCGAGATGCGCACGACGCCGGGCTTTGCAGCACCGCCCTTGGACGCGTGAGCTCCGGCCGCCGGTTGCGATGGCTTGAGCGCGCCGGCCGCCTTGGCGCCCTTGTCGATCGGACCGAGCGCATGGATCGCATGGCCGCTCGCGGCGTTGCGCGGGGCCGACAGACCCGATTTCGGCACCGGGACGCGCTCGATGCTCGAGGCGCGCGGCTTGCCGTGCTCGATCGGATTGAAGGTACCGGAGCCGCTCAGAGAGAGGCCGGGCTTGCCATGCTCGAAGACGGTGGCGGCCTGCCCCGGCAGGACCTGGGCGATCTGCCCGGTCTTGAAGTCGGAGACCTCGACTTGGCCGCGAAGCACGCCCACCTTGGTGCTGCCCGCATTCACGGTGACGCTGAACTGGGTGCCCTTGACCACGGCGGCGAGATAGGGCGTCTCGACCTCGAAGTGCTTGACGTTGCGCTTCTCGACCTCGAGCAGGATCGAGCCCGCCTGCTGGATGATGGTGGTCGAGAGACCGTCCTTTTTCTCCGTCGGCAAGCCGACCACCGAGTTGGGAGAGATCAGGATGGTCTCCTCGCCGCGGACGAGGAGCACGCGGCCATTACGTCCGGTACGAATGGTGTCGCCGGGCTTGAGCGCCTCCTGCTGACTCAAGGACACTTGCTGAGCGCCGCTGGTGGCGACCCACACCTCGCCGGTGGCCTTGCCAACCGACCAGACGCCATCATCCGCAGCGGATGCGGCGGAAGCCGTTCCCAGCATCAGCGCAGCCGCCAAGGCGCACCGCATTCCAACCTTGTTCAGCATGACGATCCTCAGTCCGCGTTACAGCCGGCCTTGAGGGGTATCCGAAATCACTCAACATAGGATTAGCGGGAAGCGGCCAGCGGAGCGGTCGCGTTAACCATTCGTTGACCATAAAAAACTATGAAAAATCATGTGGCTAACGAACCCTTATAGCATCAGGGGCACATCTCCGTCGAACTACGGGGACAAGCGAGTCGCGCGCGTTGGGAAGCGGCATCTCATTACCACAGCGGTGCTGTTGGCGCCGATCTTCGCGGGAGTTCCTCAGGCTTTCGCGCAGCAGGCGAACCAGCCGGGGTTCGATCCGCGCCAACCTCAGAAATATTTTGAGAACCAAACCGAGCGGGAATCGCTGAGCCGTCCGCCGGTCAGGCTCCCGACAGTCGACCAGCCCAGCACCGGCGGCGATACCAAACCTCAATTCGTGCTGCGCGGCGTCAACGTCAGCGGAGCCCGCGCCGTTTCCCCCGATCGCATCGCCGCGGTCTACCAGCCCTATGTCGGCAAGAAGGTTTCGCAGGCGGATCTCGCCGCGATCGCCGGCGCGATCAGCGATCTCTACCGTGCCGATGGTTTTCACTTGAGCCGTGCGATCGTGCCGCCGCAGGACATTGCCGACGGCCTGCTCCGGATCCAGGTGATCGAAGGCGCCATCGTGCAGGCCGAGCTGAAAGGCGATGGCGCCGAGCAGTTCGGCGTGAGACCGATGCTTGGGCCGGTTCTGGCTGAGCAACCGTCGCGCCTGGCAACGCTGGAGCGTCAGCTCTTTCTCGTCAACGGCAGACCTGGCGTCCGGATCACCGATACCGCACTGGAGGAGATCGGCGGTGCAACCGGCCGCTTCCGCCTCATTGTCTATTTGAAGACCTGGCACGTCTTCTCGTCGTTCGGTCTGGACAATCTCGGCTCATCATCAGTCGGTCCGTGGCAGACCTATGCGACCGGCGCGTTCAACTCCTATCTCACGGCCGGCGACACGCTGGCGGTCAACCTGTCGACCATCGCCAACGACCCCCGCCAGCTTGGCTTCGCGCGGCTGTCCTACGACGCACCTGTCGGCGTCGACGGCGTGCGTCTCGGCGGGTCCGTGTTGTACAGCGCGGTTCGGCCGGGCGATGCCCGCCGCCTCGACAGCGACATCACCACGACCGAGGCCTTCGAGCTGCGTGCCAGCATCGTCCCATTGCAGTCGCAATCCTCCTCGCTGACCCTGACCGCGGCGACGACCTTCAGCAACGTGTCCGAGCATGACCTTTACGGCCCCTGGTACAACGACCACATCAGGACCGCGAGCCTGACCGCCGACTACCGGCTCCAGGATCATTTCGGCGGCACCAATTTCGCGACGCTGACCTACCGCCAGGGCCTCGACATCTTCGGTGCCTCGCATTTCGACGACGACCTGTTGTCGCGCGACGGCGCGTCATCGAACTTCTCCGTGCTGAACCTCTGGTTCACGCGCTACCAGACGCTCAACGACGTCTGGTCGCTCAAGCTCTCCGCTGCGACCCAGACGGCGTCACGGCCGCTGTTCACCTCGCAGCAATTCTATCTCGGCGGCGCTGCCTTCGGGCGCGGCTATGGCGCAGCCGAGATCAGCGGTGACAACGGTCTTGCCGGCTCGCTCGAACTGCGCTTCGACCAGAAGCTCAATTTCCGCTACTGGACCGGCTATCAGCTCTACGCCTTCGGTGACGCCGGTGCAGTCTGGAACCACGGTTACCGCCTGAACGAGGGTCTGTCGCTGACCTCGGCTGGAGCTGGCGTGCGGTTCTTCCTGCCGGACGATTTCCAGGCCGATCTCGGCGTGGCCGTCCCCCTAAGCTACCGGGCGCCCGACAACGAGCGCCGCAGCCCGCGCTTTCTGTTTACTCTGTCAAGCGCATTGCGGCTCTGCTCCGAACGCGGCAAGGGCGGCTGTCTGTAAACCCTTGTCCTTCGCGCTGTAGCCCCCGACATGCGGCCCTTTTTTGAGCCCAGCGCACAGTCTTGCCTAAATTTAATCCCGTAACCTGCTCACGATCTCTCGATCCGGGAGTTCCCAATGGCCATGTTCAGTCAAAAGTGATTTGAGACGGAACCATGAAGAGGGTGTTTGCAGTTCTGGCGTTTCTCTGCGTCCTCGGCGTCGGCCAGTATTTCGTCGTCAGCCGGTTCGCGATCCGCCATGAGGTGTTGCCCCTGTTCGACGCCGCCCGCCAGCGGCCGATTGCGGTCGAAATCGCTGTACGGCGCGACTACGAGACCAAGGCCAATCTTGGCCTCTGGAAGCTCCCGCTCGCCATCATCAGCAATGGCAATACCGTCAAGGCCACTGAATATTCCTTCCTGGCCAACGTGCTCGCCGCACGCGGTTATCTCGTCGCCAGCATCCAGCAGGATCTGCCGAGCGATCCGCCGCTGATGACCAAGGCCGGTCAGCAATATGTCGGCCGGCGCGAGGTCTATATCCGCTGCGAGGCCAACATCCTCTTCACCCTGGGCGAGTTGAAGCGGCGGCAGGAGAATGCCGACTACGACCACATCACGCTCGTCGGCCATTCCAACGGTGGCGACGTTTCGATGTACGTCGCCCATCAGCACCCGGAGCTGGTGTCGAAAGTGATCACGCTCGACAATCTGCGGGTGCCATTCGTGCTTAGCGACAACATGAAGATCCTGTCGTTCCGCTCGAAGGATCCGCAATTTGTAACCGATCCCGGCGTGCTGCCGACGCCGGAAGAGGCCAAGGCGCGCGGCATCGACATCATCCATACTGGCGCACAGCATACCGAGATGAGCGATCGCGGTCCCGATGCGGTCAAGGAGAAGATCCAGGCGACACTCGACCGCTTCCTGCGCGACAGCGCCAGCAGCGCGCTCGCCCCGGCCGATACACGAAGCCCGATGATCATGAACCCCGGCGACTATTAGTCCGGCCCCTTTGCGGCAGATCAAGGCTGCCGCAAGCCTACCCCGATAGAAAGAGCCTCGCCATCTCGGAGAGGCACGTGTCGCACTCCATCGAAAGCCTTGATACGAAAAGAATCGATACGACAAGCTTTGGCCTACCCGCGGCAAGGACGCCGAGATTCGCCCGGCATCTCTATCGTTCGGCTCGCAAGCTGCTGCGGTCGATCATCGCCCGCATCGACCTCTCGCAGTTTCCGGGTTCGTGTTGCGGATGAGGACGGCGTCGCTAGCCAACAACACACAGGGTTGCCCTATGCACCGGCATTTGAGACGAATTTGCCTGCTGGTTGCCGTGGCCTTGAGCGTGGGCACGTCGTCCGCTCTCGCCGCCGATCCAGATCACGGCGCCGACCTTGCGAGGCGCTGGTGCGCCAGCTGCCATGTCGTGGCGAACGGCCAGACTCAGGCGAGCGCCGACGTCCCCTCTTTCGTGTCCGTTGCGCGCAGGCCTGACTTCAGTTCGGAAAGACTCGCCTTTTTCCTGCTAGACCCGCACCCGAAGATGCCGAATTTCCCCTTGAGCCGGATCGAAGCCGCCGATATCGCGGCCTACATCGCATCGCTGCGTTAGCAGAGCGACCGATTGGTCAAGACACCTGCGACAGATGCAAATCCCTGCCTGAGAACCGACAGGGATCAGCGGAAAGGATGATGGGCGGCGAATGAGGTCCATTCGACGGCCCATCATACCGATACCAGTGGCGGATATTCACGCCGTGCAAGTCCAATCTGTGGACGCGCCGTGAACATACCGAGAATTAGGACTTGCCCTTCCCCGGTTGCATCAGACTACCGGTCATCTGGCGCATGTGGTCTCCGGCACTGGTGAACTGGCTGCGCAGGAAATCCGATTGGATTCGCATCGCCTCCTGAAGGTCGGTCGCATGAACGAGCTTGCGGGCATGCTCGAACGCCGACTTCATGTTCTGCTCGGTGAAAGCGAGCGCCTGCTTCGACACGTCCGCCCCCGCGCCCGGAACGGTCGTCATCGATTTGGTGGCGGCTTCGAAAAACATGCCGAACGCCTTTTCCGCCTGGTCAATCGTCTTCTCGGCCAGGTCGCGCAGTTCGGCCGGAACTTCGAGCTTCGGTTCGATCATGGTCGCACTCCTCCCGTTTTCAGAACTGAATACCACACTTGCCGGATCGCCTGCCAGCGTCCAGCCCCGGGGAAGACGTCGCCCGGCGGCCGGCTGTGGCAGGAATACGAAGGGCAAGGCGTAAAGCCGGCGCGCAGGCTGGCTCACGACAGGGGGTGTTCGGGGAGGGTTTCTTCGGTGGCGAGGTCCTCGACGAGCTTGATGACCTCGAAACGCTGCCGGGGCGCAAGCTTCAGAAAGGCGCGGAGCAGGCGCAGGCTTTCGACGGTGCCGCTTGCAGGCGCGCCGAGCTTGAGGTGCAGCTCAGCTGCGAAATTGAGGTTCTTCATCTCGCACCTATGACAAGCATCGGACTTCGTGATCCAACATCGAGGTCCCAACTAAGAACCCAACGCCACAACCGGATGCTATAACCGGATGCTATGGCGACGGCGCGCCTTCCGCCCGGGGGGAAGCCCGGTGTATTCGCACGCCGAGCTACATGTGCAAGCGCGCACACCTGAAGAGGTTGTAACTATGTCAAGAAACAACCCCTCCGGCAAGCCTAACGGTTGGCGCAGCGATGCTTCGTCTGCATCGCACCACGGCAATTCCGGATAACAGGAATAGGGCCGGCCGTCACCCACCTGCGTCAAGAAGCGGCATCGATCAGGCATACAGCCTCGATTGCCGTCAATCGACGCTGCGTTTCGTGTTGTTTCGGATGTGAATGGACGTTGGTGGACGCGAACCAGTGCTTCTTCAGTGTATACACGTAATTGTTGAATCTGGCGTCGGCGGTTGTATCGTCGACGAAATAGGCGTCGATCTCGCGCTATGGATCGGCAGCCACAGCGCGGCCTTCTGACCAAGAGACAAACTATGACGTTTGGATTTCATCCAACCCGTCCCCTCGAGCTCTTGGACTTGGACCTGCCTCTTCGCATCAGGATTCATCGGGCCGCATTTGTTTCCGGCCGTGAACTGTTTTCGAGGAGCAAACGACAAAGCGGTGGCGTAACAGTCACGCAGATCACGGGCGCCGTGGCCGATGCATTGATCGATTCGGGCGCCCCAGCACCAAAGGACGACGGCATGCTTTCTCGCTGCGATCTCACCAAGGGCGCCGCAGTCGCGCTTCTCACCTTCTCGACACAAAGCGCGTGGGCGCAGGAGACCAGGATGAACCTGTTCAAGATCGTCACCATCAAGGATGAAATCGTCGTCGGATTGTCGACGGAGGAGCTTCAGGCCCTCGGCGGCAATGATGCGAGCGCCGTTGCACATGCTCTGGCACAGAAGGGCGATCTCACCGTCTGGCAATACAACGTGCATCGCGGTCCGAACGGCGAATTGCAGCAAACGCCGACCGCCAGAATCGGGCTTTTGGCCAACGCCTCGCTGCGGGTCGAGCCCTATGCCACGACCTACCAGATCCTACCGCATCCCTAAGCAGCGGACCGGCGCGCCCGCGACCGTGGTCGCGGGCGCGTTGTCATCTTCGTTGCCCTGCACGCAGTCTCCCCGTTTCCGTCGCAAAGCCATAGATCAGTGCCAACCGGTCCAGGCATTCACGGAAACGTCGGCCAAAATAGTCGATCCAGCGCTGCGTACGGAGGGCGCGACGCTGGCCGATCTCGTCCATGGTCAGGCCCAGCACCAACACGTCGTGCACTAGCGCAGCGCCGTCTGTGCCGAGTTCGCGCTCGATCCGGTTCAGCCGCAGCACCGCCTGGCGTTGGCTCTCGGTGACCGGCTCGCGCGTACGCGCGCCATCGACATATTCGCGAGTCGGGTCCATTGCCTGAGGGCCTCGCTCGGCCTTCTCCCAATCGTCCTGGAAGGCGCGCCCGCCGCGATACTGCGCCTCGTCGATCTGACGGTGCGCATGCAGCCGGCCGAGCGGATCGCTGCGGATCGACCGCACGGCCATAATCTTCTCGCCGGGGTCGAGCGCCAGCGGATTGTCCACCTCGACTTCCGCCACCTCCGCATTGAACGGTATCTCACGTGAGCGTCGGTCGTAGACATTCGCCGATTTAAAGGAACTGTTGCGTCGGACACGTGCCACTCGGATACTCCTTGCGAATTGACGATTGAACGGACGGTCGTGGGGTCACGCGGCAGAGACCAGCCTCAGCACGACGGGGCCGGCGACGCGGGCGGATCCAGCTCCGGCGCGGCGCGTCAGGCGCGCATGCGGCGTGCAATAGCTCGAGCCCGGCTCACTTGGATGGCCGCAGAAGGTAATCTCCTCCCCGTCCTTGTCGCCACCATAGGGATAGCGACAGTCCTCGGCAGCGAGTTCGACCAACGGGACCAGGCGCGGCTGGACGCCGACGCAGCGCAATTTGACCTGCGCGGCAGGCTTCATCGCAGATTTCGGCGGCAGGTTCAGTAACGCGGGACGGTGCGGGATGATAAGACAGGCTCCAGACGGCAGCACCGGCACGATCGACGGGCTCGTCATCCGCACCTGCACGATCAGCCCGAGCCGCTTGGCGCGGCCGACCACCGCGTTGCGCGTGTAAGCCGTTCCGAACCTTGCGTTAATCTGTCTTCCGATCTCCGCATAAGACAACCCCTTGAGAAAATAGTCGCGAAGCGCGTCGGAGTGCTCCGACGGCCAATGGCCCGGTTCCATGCTGCTGTCCTGTGATGCGCCTCCTCCGATCGCACGACCGCGAGGCGGAGCCTACATTCCGGTATTCCGAAGTCGAAGTCAAGCGATAATTCTGATATTCATAATTGCATCAATTCCGAATTTCGGATTACAAGAGACGGACGATGGACAATCGAGGGAATCACCATGTTGGACGCTGCAATGATCGAACGGGGCCTGGAAAAGACGGGCAAGAGCAAGGGCGGCCTGGCGGCTGCCATGGGCGTACGCCCCGGCGCTGTCTCGGAGATCCTCGGCGGCGAACGCCTGGTGAAGGCTTCGGAAATCATTCCGATCATGGAATATCTCGAGCTCAATCTCGCGCCGATCATGGGCCGCGTGGGGGCCGGTGCCGTGATCGAGCCGGATTATGAGCAGGTTCCCCCCGAAGGCCTTGGCGACATCGCGCTGCCCTTTCCGATCATGGAGGAGACCATCGCATTCGAGATCGTGGGCGATTCGATGCTGCCCAAATACGAGAGCGGCGACGTAATCGTAGTCTACAAGGATCAGCGCCATCCCCTGTCGAGCTTCTACGGCGAGGAGGCCGTGGTCCGGCTCAAGACCGGCGAGCGCTATCTGAAGACCATCGAACGAGGCAAATCCCCCTCCGTCGTCAATCTCAGCAGCTTCAATGCCAAGCAGATCGTCGGCGTGAAACTAGAGTGGGTCGGCGAGATCTGCCTGTCCATGCCCAAGGGGCAGCTGGAGCGGCTGCGCGCCAAGTCGGCGCGCCCGCGCAAGAGGAGCAAGTAGGCTGCAATTCCGTTTTTACGAAATTCACCTTGACTTGATTCCGTTTTTCGGAAATACTCTGCCGTCCCGACCATGGGCACGGCAGGATCGTTTCATGCAGTATTTCGTCGTGATGATCGACTATGGGCGCCGCGGCCGCGAGGCAGTGGTCGACCCTGAAATCACCAGGCGCGAGGTCATTTCCCGCGTTGCCTCAGGGGAATATCGGAATATCTCGTTCATCCAGGAAATCGTGGAGAATTCGGTCGAAGACGTGACCGAGGCGATCCTCGCTGAGGCTGCCCTGCCCCGGATCCCGCCCGAAGAAGTCGACCTCCAGGCTCTCCGCCTCGATCACGCCCGCGATCTGCGTAAGCACGAGCGGACATAACGCAGGCCCAGGGCCGACCTTTTCCGTTCCGATCGAATCGGAACGGGCTCTGGATTTCTTATTTTGACGCGTTTTCTCTACGCGAACCGGAATCCAGTTCGCTCGAAAACGCTCTGCCAGCCTGCGCCACAGCCCGGTCGGAGATCACACCGTGAGGACGGTCGATCCCGTGGTCTTGCGCGC
Source organism: Bradyrhizobium sp. BWC-3-1 (assembly GCF_032917965.1). Lineage (NCBI taxonomy): Bacteria > Pseudomonadati > Pseudomonadota > Alphaproteobacteria > Hyphomicrobiales > Nitrobacteraceae > Bradyrhizobium > Bradyrhizobium sp. BWC-3-1. Next base: position 2,808,980 of record NZ_CP136625.1, on the reverse strand, counting down.
GGCGAGATCTGCATGCGCCTTTGCGGCGTCCTTCAGTGGATAGGTCTGGTGCACCTCGATCTTGACCGCGCCGGACTTGACGACGTCGAACAGCTCGCCCGCCATCGCGACCAGGCTCTCACGCTTGGCGGCGTAGGTGAACAGCGTCGGCCGGGTGACGTAGAGCGAGCCCTTCTGCGCCAGCAGACCGAGATTGAGCGGCTCGACGGCGCCGGAGGACGCACCGAACAGCGCGGCGACGCCGAGCGGCGCGAGGCAGTCGAGCGACTTCAAGAACGTGTCCTTGCCGACGGAGTCATAGACCACCGGCACCTTCTTGCCGCCGGTGATCTCGTCCACGCGCTTCACGAAATCCTCGCGGCTATAGATGATGACATGGTCGCAGCCATGCGCCTTGGCGAGCTTGGCCTTCTCGTCGTTGCTGACGGTGCCGATCACGGTCGCGCCGAGATGCTTGGCCCACTGGCAGAGAATCAGGCCGACGCCGCCGGCGGCCGCATGCAGCAGGATGGTGTCGCCGGCCTTCACCCGATAGGTCTGCCGGATCAGATATTGCGTTGTGAGCCCCTTCAGCATCATCGCCGCCGCGGTCTTGTCGTCGACACCGTCCGGCAGCTTCAGCAGTCGGTCGGCCGGGATCAGCCGCGCCTCGGAATAGGCCCCGAGTGGCGAGGCGCCGTAGGCGACGCGATCGCCCGGCTTCAGATCGGCGACACCGGGCCCGACCTCCTCGACCACGCCAGCAGCCTCGCTACCAAGCCCACTCGGCAGTTGCACCGGGTAAAGGCCCGAACGATTGTAGATGTCGACGAAGTTGAGACCGACGGCGGTATGGCGGATTCGTGCCTCGCCTGGTCCGGGCTTGCCGACACTGACCTCCTCCCAGACCAGCACTTCCGGACCACCAGTCTTGTGAAAGCGAATGGCATGCGTCATGGGCGTTGCTCCCTTATCGTTGAGGTCAAAGTCCGAATATCGGATCGGGCTTTGAAATAGGTATTTGGTCCACCCGTCACAGTACAGAGACGTAACAAGAATGTCACAGCGAACGACAAACCTCCGCCGTTCCGCCTCTGTTCGAAAGAGTTGATGTCGGCCTTTCGCCGGCCGGCAGTAGCCTTCGCGCGGGTTTGGAGGTCGTCTGCGAAGGAGAGCCGAGATGCCAGCTTATGTACAGCATCATCAGGATATCGAGATCGCGCCTGTGATTTGCCCTGCTTGCATGGGGTTCCTTCCAATGTATGTGCGCGAGGTCGAACCGCATTGGAGTCTTGCCACGATCGACTTCGTCTATGAATGCGCCGATTGCGGCGCCGAGGTCAGACAGACGATCCGCAAGCCGGAGTTGCTGCGGCACTGATCCCGCGGCCGGTTGGCCGCCCGACTATTTGCGTTGAGCGGAAAAAACGCCCATTCGCGCGGGTCTGGCCTCTCCCAAACGAGGCTTGTTCTTTGCCGTGAACGCAGGCAGAACAAGCCTCAATCAAGACCTTTGGGAGCGCCTTTTCGTGGCTGAACAGAAGCCCTCGACAGCGATCGAGGCGGTGGAGAGCGGCCTCGCCGCGCAAGGCTACATCGCGAGCCGGCAGATCGCGACCGCCGTCTATTTGTCGCAACAGATCGAGAAGCCGATCCTGGTCGAAGGCCCCGCGGGCGTCGGCAAGACCGAGCTTGCCAAGGCGATCGCGGCCTGGCGCGGCCTGAAGATGATCCGCCTGCAATGCTACGAAGGCCTCGACGAGGCCAAGGCGCTCTATGAATGGAAATACGCCAAGCAGCTTCTCTACACGCAGATCCTCAAGGACAAGCTCGGCGAAGTCCTCGGCGGCGCGCAGACTTTGCACGCTGCACTTAATCAGCTCCACGATTTCGGTGACGTGTTCTTCTCCAAGGAGTTCGTCGAGCCGCGGCCGCTCCTGCAAGCGCTGGAGCAGCCGGGCGGCTGCGTGCTCCTGATCGACGAAATCGACAAGTCGGATGCGGAATTCGAATCGCTGCTGCTGGAAATTCTCTCCGATTTCCAGGTCACGATCCCCGAACTCGGCACCGTCTCCGCGATCACGCCGCCAACGGTGATCCTCACCTCCAACAGCGAGCGCGATCTCGGCGACGCCCTGAAGCGGCGGTGCCTGCATCTGCACATCGGCTTCCCCGAGCAGCGGCTCGAGGAGCGCATCGTCGAGAGCCGCGTCCCCAACATTTCGCAGACGCTGCGGCGGCAGATGGTCGGCTTCATCCACGAAATCCGCTCGCTCGACCTGAAGAAGCTGCCTTCGGTCAGCGAGACCATCGACTGGGCCCGCGTGCTGGTGCTCTTGCAGGCCTCGGAGCTCGACACCGAGATCGTCAAGGACACGCTCAACGTACTCCTGAAATACGAGGCCGACATCGAGGCGGCTCAGCCTCAGATTACGACCTTCATTGCCAAGGCAGCACGATCCAACGTCTTCGGTTGACGCCGATGCGCGAGAATATTCATCGTTTCTTCCGTGCGGCACGGGGCGCCGGCGTCCATGTCTCGCCTGCCGAAAGCATCGATGCCATGCGCGCGGTCGAGCAGGTCGGCGTTTCCGACCGGACCATCCTGCGCGATGCGCTCCTTCTGACGCTCGCCAAGTCGCAGGACGAAAAGCTCGCGCTCGGTGACTGTTTCGATCTGTTCTTCAGCCAGCCGGAGCCGCGGCAGGAACAGCCTGAAGCCAACAGCAACGATGTTTCGGAGAACGCGGATCAATCTCCGTCGTCGGGCGCGGCCAGCGATGCGAGCGGCGGTTCGCCTCCCGCAGAATTGGGTCCCCTCGCGCAGATGCTGCTGTCGCAGGATCGCAACGCGATCACCGCCGCGATCGCCAGCGCCTCAGGTGCGGCCTCCCTATCCGACATCCGCTACTCCACCCAGCGCGGCATCTTCTCCAGCCGCATCCTCGACGCCATGGGGCTCCAGCGGCTACGCGACGATCTCGACGAGCTGACCGCGACCAATCCGGCACTGGCCGAGCGGCTTCGCGCCGCGCTCGATGCCTTGCGCGAAGCCGTCCGCGACACCGTCGCGCAGGGGCTTGCGCTCTATGCCCGCGAGGAAGCTGAAAACCTCCGCAACGAGATTCTTCGCAACGCGCCGCTTGCCCGCATCGAGCGCCGCCATGTCGCGGAGATGCGCGCTCTCATCCGCCAGATCGCACGTCGCCTGCGCGAGCGCTATTCGAAACCACGCAAGCGCCAACGGCGCGGTCATCTCGACGTCCGCCGCACGCTGCGCCGCAATGCCGCCTGGGGCGGCATCCCCTTTCTCACGGCCTGGAAGCGCAAGCATCGCGATCGGCCGAAGATCGTGGCGCTCTGCGACGTCTCGGGCTCGGTGGCGCAGGTCTCGGATTTCTTCCTGCTCCTGATCCACTCGCTGCACGAGGTGGTCGACGACGTCAATTCCTTTGCCTTCTCCTCGCATCTGATCGAAGTCAGCGACATCCTGGAATCGAAATCGCCGGAAGAAGCGATGGCCGAGATCATGTCCAAGGTCGGCTTCGGCTCCTCCGACTACGGCTCGTCGCTGGCCGATTTCGAGAAGGAGTTCATGAGCGCGCTGACGCCGCAGACCACGGTGATCGTGCTGGGCGATGCCCGCAGCAACAATCTCGATCCGCGCGCCGACATCCTGCGCCGCATCTCCGAGCGCTCGAAGCGACTGGTGTGGCTCAATCCCGAAGGACGTCTCGCCTGGGGCTTTGGCGATTCCGAGATGCCGCGCTATGCGACCTTCTGCAGCGTGGTGCGCCAGTGCGCCACCGCGCAGCAGCTCGAGCGCGCGGTGTCCGATATTGTGGCGACTTATCAGTAGGTCTTACCCACAGCCGACGTCAGTTTCGCCCCAGCTCCATCTGAGCCACATTGCACTCCCGGAAATGATAGGCGATCTCGTCAAGCGCGCGCTGCTCCCATTCCTGAGCTTGCGCAAGCCAGAAAACCCGGCGCTGGAAATCAAGCGCGGCGCGCTCCCGGCACAGGGATTCCTGACTGCGAATTTCGACCAGCCTGTTCATGCACTCCACTCCTGCCGTGTGTAGCCATTCCCCGCGAATCAGCGTAACAGAATCCCGAACCCTTCGTTCTCATGATTTCTGTGCATATTGCGACGCAGAATGGGACAGCAGCGCTTCCCGTGCAGTGCGGCAGTTCGCGGACCAACATCAAGCCTACATCATCAATATGTGATCGAGGCTCGGACGGTCCTCGTGACCGAGCGGTCTTAACTCTTGTGGCGCAATGGCGTGCAGCAATTTGTGAAGAGAAGTTCTAAACGCCTCACCGAATTCCCGACTCATTGTCGTCGCACGGTCTTCATGCAGCGCCTCTAACAGAGGCGCACGAACGGCACTACGGCTTGAGGCAACATGAGCAACGACATCGACTTCGATCTTTCGCCAGACCAATGGGAGGTTCTGAAGGCGCTTCGCGACCCGGTCTCGAACGGTCGCCTTTCCAAGGCCTATCTCATCGAGAGCCTCGTCAAGTTCGGTCTTGTCGTCGTCTGCGACGGCGTGCCGGTCATGACGCCGAATGGACGCAAGGTGCTGGTACGCGGATCGTGTCGGCTGCTGGATCTCGCGGCGTGACGCGGCCACCCGCGCGCAGAACGTGACTGTGGACCGCAAAATCGTCTGTCCACGTGACCGACGGCACCTGGAACGGTTTCCCGGCGCCGATGCGGATGCCGGTCGCACCGCAAAAAGACCGAATAGACCTCCTCCTCAGCGAAAACCGCGACAATCTGGCACGCTAGTTGCTCCTTTCGACGATCGAGACGTCGTCAAAACGGGGGAGTCACCATGTCGACCATTGCCGCGGCCCCGGCCGCCGAGCCAAAGCCGCTCTACACGTCGCTGTTCGTCCAGGTCCTGGCCGCGCTGATCCTCGGCATCATTCTCGGCGTGGCCGCGCCGGATTTTGCCATCTCCCTCAAGATTCTCAGCGACGCCTTCCTGAAGCTGATTTCGATGATCGTGGCGCCGATCGTGTTCTGCGTCGTCGTGCACGGCATTGCCGGCGCGGGCGACCTCAAGAAGGTCGGACGGGTCGGCGTCAAAGCGCTGGTCTATTTCGAGGTGATGACCACAGTCGCGCTCGTGGTAGGTCTCATCCTGGCCTACACTTTCGGCCCCGGCCATGGCATGAACATCGACCCCTCGACGCTGGACGCCAAGGCGCTCAATACCTATGCCGACAACGCCCACAAGCTTCAGGGCGGCGGCATCGGCTCCTTCCTCCTCAACGTGATCCCGAGCACCTCGTTCGACGCGTTGTCGCGCAACGACGTGCTCCAGGTGCTGTTTTTCGCCGTGCTGTTCGGCGTAGGCCTCGCACTGGTCGGCGGCGAGAAGGGCAAGCTCGTGACGTCGATGATCGATGCCGCCTCGACCGTGCTGTTCCGCGTCATGGGGCTTATCGTCCGCGTTGCTCCACTTGGCGTGCTCGGCGCAGTCGCCTACACCGTCGGCAAATACGGCGTCGGCTCGCTCAAGCAGCTCGTCTCACTGGTTGCGCTGTTCTACGTCTCGGTCGGCATCTTCGTGCTGGGCGTGCTCGGCGGCGTCATGGCGCTTGCCGGCATCAACATCCTCAAATTCCTCGCCTACCTGCGCGAGGAGTTGACGATCGTGCTCGCGACCGCCTCGTCCGACGCCGTGCTGCCGCAGATCATGAAGAAGCTGGAGCGGATGGGCGTGAAGGATTCCGTCGTCGGACTCGTGATTCCGACCGGATATTCCTTCAACCTCGACGCGTTCTCGATCTACCTGACGCTTGCGGTCGTCTTCATCGCGCAGGCGACCAACACGCCGCTGTCCTTCGGCGACCTCCTGCTGGTGCTCGGCGTCTCCCTGATCACCTCGAAGGGCGCCCATGGCGTACCGGGCTCCGCGATCGTGATTCTGGCGGCGACGCTGAACGCGGTGCCCAGCATCCCTGCGATCGGCCTCGTGCTGGTCTTGTCGGTCGACTGGTTCATCGGCATGGCTCGCGCGGTCGGCAACCTCACCGGCAATTGCGTTGCGACCGTGGTGGTGGCCGCCTGGGAAGGCGACCTCGATCGCGCCAAGGCGGCCAAGGTCCTCGACGGTGGCGAGCTTGTGGACGTGACGGCTGGGTAACGACCGCCGTTCAGTCATTCCAATGGAGGAGCGGCGTTCCATGCGCCCTCCTCCACACAGAGAGGAAACGCGGAAACCAGGAGTGGGCCACGGCACCCTTGTAGGCCCAGGTGCGATACTTCAGGCCCCGCTCCGAGATCAGTTCCTGATAGCCGCCGTGGACTTCGGTTGCGGTGCGAATGTCCTTCAGAATTCCCTGGGCGCAGGAACGGTAGGTATCGCTGCACGAGAATTCATCATAGTCCAGCATGCGATCCGCGAATTCGACGTTGAACGTCGGCCAGGAGGAACGTCCCTGATAGGCGGGAGCCGCGATCTTGTGGATCATCTTGTTCCGCGGATTATCCGCGGACACCAGGAAGTGGAATGTGCCGGGGATGCGAAAGCGCGGCTCCGCCATGATCAGATCCGCCGTGGCTGCGAACAGCGCGCGCTCGGCCGGCTCGTTCATATCCCAGAAGCCGCGATGCACATTGACGAAATCCAGAGCGACCGAGGACACCGGCGAGCCTGAGGGGCCATCCAGGGAATGCCTGATATAGCCACCCTTGCCGAACAGGCGGAGCAGGTCCCTCTTGTACTGCGCCAGGTCGCGTCCGAGCCGCCGCTTCAGCTCGTTCTCGTCGATGATCCCGAGCCGCACGCCCCACACGAAGGTCGTGTAGACGCAGGCATTGGTGACGAAACGCCTGCGCTCGGCGCGCGTGTCCGTTGCCGCAGAGCGCGGAGCACTGGCATCGCACAGCAAATACGTAGAGCCATCATCATTGAACGGCTCGAGCTCGCTTGCGAGCTGGAGGATCGCGCGCTTCAGATCACCGCAATATTCGGCCAGCAGCAGGCGACCGGCATGCGCGCATTGCGACATCGCCAGATAGGACGACGCTCTCTCCTCGGCAGAGATCATCTGCCGCAGGCCGGCCAGAATGCCGAGCAGCGTATCCGAAGGGCGCGAGAAATAGTTCACGCCGAGATACCGGGCGCGCGCCGCCGGGACGATCGTCGTCGTGACGACGTTGGCGCGAACTGCTTCCAGCAGCAGGCGGACGCTCTTTTCGAGCAGACGAGCCCGGCGAACCGCATCCTGCGAATCCATGATGGTGTCGGGGTCGAGGATGTCGGGATAGAACCAGGCAAAGTCGCGCGGATAGCACGCAGAAGCGTGCGGCGCGCCCGTAACGAGAAAGGACTCAGATACCGCAAAAGCACTGTCCATCGAGTGCCGGTAAAGGTCCTCGATAGCCGTGAACGGATGATGCGACTGCCTCAGGAATCGATCACCGAGAAAGTTCACCGCCTGAAGCGCGTTGGCAACGAAGGTCGCCGCCATACCCTGGTAAAATCGGTTTTCGCCATGGGATGGAAAAGAGATGCCGCTGTTCATACGCGCCGTCGAATGTTGTCTCGTGGTCCGGCGGGACGCCGTTACGACGCTAGACCTGTCTGATTCTTATCTCTAGCCGGTGACGTGAGGAGCCGATTTACCCTTGCCGCGGCCGAAAATTCTCGATCAGCCCCAGCAACACTCGCGCGCCGGCGTCGGCATCGGCGAGCTCGACATGCTCGTCGGGGTGATGGCTGATTCCGCCGCGGCAGCGAACGAAGATCATGCCGACGTCGGCAATGTCGATCATGGCCATGCCGTCATGCCCCGCCCCGCTCGGCAGCTCGAACACGGAAAAACCTTCCGCTTTGATCGCCTGCGCGATCTGCTCCTTGAGCCAGGGCGCGCAGGGCGCGGTGCGGTTCTCGTGGGTGACGTCGAGCTGAAGTGTCAATTGGCGGCGCTTTGCGATGGCCTCGATCTGCCTCACGACGTCGGCGACCGCGCGCTTGCGGTGCATGTCGGTCGGCGCCCGCATATCGATGGTGAACGACACCTCGCCCGGGATGACGTTGGTCGCGCCGGGCCTCGCCTGGATGTAGCCGACGGTGCCGACCAGCCCACCCTCGTCGGTGCGGCAAAACTGCTCGATCGCACCGATGCATTCGGCCGCGCCCGCCAACGCATCGCGCCGAAGCGCCATCGGCACCGTGCCGGCGTGCCCCGCCATGCCGGTTAGCCGCGCGGCAAGCCGTGTCGCGCCCGCGATCGCAGTGACAACTCCGACGGGGAGGTTTTGCGTTTCCAGCACCGGCCCCTGCTCGATGTGCAGCTCGAGATAGGCAAGCAGCTCGCGCCGGGCCCGCGCGGCCGCGCCGATATGATCGGGGTCGAGCCCGAACTGCACCAGCGCATCGCGCATCGCGACGCCATCGCTGTCGCGTGTGTTGAGGACGCTTTCGTCAAAAGTGCCGGCCACGGCGCGGCTGCCGAGCAGGGTGGAGGCAAAGCGTACCCCTTCCTCATCCGCAAAACCGACGATTTCGATCGCGAACGGCAGGCGCTTGCCGCGGCGGTTGAGATCGGCGACGCAGGCGATCGCCGTGATCACGCCCAACGGCCCGTCCCATTTGCCGGCATCGCGCACGGTATCGTAGTGCGAGCCGAGCATCAGGCAGGGCGCGCCCGGCCGCTCCCCTTCGTAGCGCCCGCAGACATTCCCGATCGCGTCGAGACGTGCACTCATACCGGCGTCGTGCATCCAGCTCAGGATGAGGTCCGCCGCCTTGCGCAGCTCGCCGGTCAGATAGATGCGGGTGAGCTTGTCGCCTTCTTCCGAGATCGCCGCGAGCTCGTTGATCCTTCGCGCGATCTCTTCGCCGAGCGAACCATTCTGAACGGCGGTACCAGCAACCATCTCGGCGGGCTTTCCATCTCTCGAGACCGCAGCGACGGCAGTCCTGGCGGCTATCGATTCAAGTTCGATGCCAGCGAAATCACGCTACCGACATCGTTCCAATCAGCGCGTGGTTAGCATGAATGCGGTCGCCGGCAGACCACCCGGCCCTCGTCATGCACATGCCTAAGCCGGGTAAGACTGCTTAACTCCATTGCATACAATCATAAAATACTGCCTATATTTTCATCTGCTGCTTTCCTGATCAAGCTCGGATCACCGAAAATAGCAAATTACTCTCAATAACTTAAGTGGAAATCCTCCCTCGGTAGCCTCTGGCACGAAGCTTGCGACAATCTATCCCGGGCTCCGCCAGACCGGCGCAGCGCGAGATGAGGCGGTGCATCCGCCAAGGGGAGCAAGCAATGGAATTTGGCAGGATCTCACGACGTCATTTGTTGCAGGGCGGCGCGGCCGTCACCCTCGGTGCGGCGACGGGCATTCGTCCGGCCTTCGCGGCCGAGACCACCATCGGATTCATCTACGTCGGCTCGCGGGACGACTATGGCTACAACCAGGCGCATGCGCAGGGCGCGGCGGCGCTGAAGAAGATTCCCGGCCTCAAAGTCGTGGAAGAAGAGAAGGTGCCGGAGACCGACGCGGTCGAGAAGACGATCGAGTCCATGATCAATCTCGACGGCGCCACCCTGCTCTTCCCGACCTCGTTTGGTTACTACAATCCTCACATGGTCAAGATGGCCAACAAATTCCCGAAGCTGCACTTCGAGCACTGCGGCGGCCTGTGGAGCGACAAGGACCCGAAAAACGCCGGCAGCTATTTCGGCTACATCGACGAGGCCCAATACATCTCGGGCATCGTTGCCGGCTACAGCTCCAAGAGCGGCAAGCTCGGCTTCGTAGCGGCCAAGCCGATCCCGCAGGTGCTGCGCAACATCAACGCATTCGCGCTCGGCGCGAGGCTTGCCAATCCCAAGGCCACCACGCAAGTGATCTTCACTGGTGACTGGTCGATGCCGGTCAAGGAAGCCGAGGCCACCAACAGCCTGATCGATCAGGGCGTCGACGTCCTCACCTGCCATGTCGATGGTCCCAAGACCATGGTCGAGAACGCCGCGCGTCGGGGCGCCATGGTGTGCGGCTATCACGTCAACCAGTCGCCGCTCGCGCCAAAAGCGTATCTCACGGGCGCCGAGTGGAACTGGGAAGCGCTGTACCCCAAGTTCGTCACGATGATCGCCGCCGGCGAGAGCATCCCGAACTTCTATCGCGGCGGCCTCAAGGAGGAGATCGTCAAGACCTCGCCCTATGGCGAAGCGGTCTCCGCCGAGGCGCGCAAGCACGCCGACGACGTCAAGGCCAAGTTCTTGTCCGGTGACGGCTACGCCATCTTCAAGGGAGGGCTGGTCGACAACAAGGGCAAGACGGTGATCGCGGCCGGCACCGATCGCGGCCAGAAGGATCCCGAACTCGAGAAGATGGACTATCTCGTGGAGGGCGTGGTCGGGGCGACTTCGTGACGACGGAAGCTGCAGATCTCGCTGAAGCGGTCGGGACCGTTGCCCCGGCCGCCGATCCGGGATTCCTCCAACGTCACGGCGGAGCGATCGAATATATCCTGATCCCGGGCGCGGCGCTGGCCGGCGCGCTAGGGGTCTTCGGCATCTTGGTCGCGATGTTCGGCAAGAGCCCGCTCGACCTCTATTTCTACATGTACTACGGCGCGTTCGGCACCTGGTTCTCATGGCAGAACACGTTGACGCGCGCGGCGCCGCTGATCCTTACCGCACTCTGCACGGCGCTGCCCGCGCAGCTCGGCATGGTCATCATCGGCGGCGAAGGCGCACTCCTGATCGGCGCGCTGTCGGCAACCAGCGCAGCACTGGTGCTTCAGGGCATGCCGCCGCTTATCGTGCAAATCGCCATGGTCGTCGCCGGCGTGATCGGCGGCGGCCTCTGGGTCATGCTTTCGGGCGCGCTACGGCAATATCGCGGCGTCAACGAAACGATCTCGAGCCTGCTGCTCGTCTATATCGCGCTCGCGGTCCTCAACCATCTCGTCGAAGGCGCGATGCGCGACCCCGGCAGCCTGAACAAGCCGTCGACCCGCGAGATCGGCGCGGCCAACATGATCGGATCGATCCCCGGCACCGATGTGCATTGGGGTCTCGTGTTCGGCCTGATCGCCGCGTTCGCCGCCTATATCCTGATCTATCACACTGTGTTTGGCTTCGCCGCGCGTGTTGCCGGCGGCAACATCCGCGCTGCGAAGATCGTCGGTCTCAATGTCAGCAAGCTGATCCTGATCGTCTGCTTCCTCGCCGGCGGCGCCGCGGGCCTTGCAGGCATGGTCGAGGTCGCCGCGGTGCAGGGGCGCACCAACGCGAACCTCGCCGCAGGCTACGGCTTCACAGGGATTCTCGTCGCCTTCCTGGCGCGGCAAAATCCGCTCGCCATTATCCCCGTCGCGATCCTGCTCGGTGGTATCAGCGCCAGCGGCGGGCTGTTGCAGCGCCGCCTCGGATTGCCGGATGCATCCGTGCTGGTGCTGCAAGGCATCATCTTCGTCTTCGTGCTGGCCAGCGATGCGCTCTACGGCCGCATCGGGTTTCTGAAGGGAAAGTCCTGAGATGGCAGACGGCTCGATCGGACTCTGGACCGTTCCGCTCGCCGTGCTCGGCGGCGCCATTCGAGTCTCGACCCCGTTCCTGTTCGTGAGCCTGGGCGAATGCATCACCGAGCGCTCCGGCCGCATCAATCTCGGCCTCGAAGGCACGCTGGTAATGGGCGCGATGAGCGCCTACGGGATTTCCTACCTTACGGGATCGCCGTGGCTCGGCGTGCTCGCCGCTGGCATCACCGGCGCGCTTCTGGGCGCGCTGCATGCCGGCATCTGCTCGTTGCCGCGCGTCAACGACATTGCGGTTGGCATCGCCTTGATGCTGTTCGGCACCGGGCTTGCCTTCTATCTCGGCAAGCCGCTGATCGAGCCCACCGCGCCGCGGCTGCCCGCGATCGATTTCGGCTGGTGGAGCGACATTCCACAGGTGCGCGCGGCACTACGGGTCAACGTGTTGTTCCTGATTGGTGTCGCGCTCGCCCCAACTCTCTACTGGGCCTTCCGGACCACGCGCTGGGGCCTCCTGATCCGCACCGCCGGCGAGAGTTCGGACGCCGCGCGTGCGATGGGCCACTCCGTGCTGCTGATCCGCTTGCGCGCGACCATGGTCGGCGGCTTCCTCGCCGGCATCGGTGGCTCCTTTCTGTCGCTGTTCTATCCCGGAAGCTGGAACGAGGGCCTGTCCTCGGGCCAGGGCATCACGGCCGTGGCGCTCGTGATCTTCGCGCGCTGGGACCCCTTGCTGTGTCTCTGGGCCTCGCTCGCTTTCGGTGGCGCCGCAGCGCTGGGACCCGCGTTGCAATCGGTCGGCGTCACCTCCGGCTACCACCTCTTCAACGCAGCCCCCTACCTCCTGACGCTGGCGATCATGATCATCACCTGCTCGCCGAAACGCACGTTGACCGGAGCCCCGGCCGAATTGTCGATCACCCGCTAGAGAGCGAAATCATGCCCGAGCGCACCATCAAGTCCGAACCCTATGCATGGCCCTATAACGGCGATCTGCGCCCCGAGAACACCGCGCTCATCATCATCGACATGCAGACCGATTTCTGCGGCGTCGGCGGCTATGTGGACAAGATGGGCTATGATCTCTCACTGACGCGGGCGCCGATCGAGCCGATCAAGAAACTGCTGACGGCAATGCGCGCTCAAGGCTTTCACATCATCCATACCCGCGAAGGCCACCGTCCCGATCTCTCTGATCTTCCTGCCAACAAGCGCTGGCGTTCCCGGCAGATCGGCGCCGGCATCGGCGATCCCGGCCCATGCGGCCGGATCCTGGTGCGCGGCGAGCCCGGGTGGGACATCATCCCCGAGCTCGCGCCGCTGCCCGGCGAACCCATCATCGACAAGCCCGGCAAGGGTTCGTTCTGCGCCACCGATCTGGAGCTGATCCTGCGCGTGCGCGGCATCGAGAACATCGTGCTCACCGGGATCACCACCGACGTCTGCGTTCACACCACCATGCGTGAGGCCAACGACCGCGGCTTCGAATGCGTGCTGTTGCATGACTGCTGCGGTGCGACCGACAAGAGCAACCACGATCACGCGCTGAAGATGATCAAGATGCAGGGCGGTGTGTTCGGTGCGGTCTCGACCTCCGACGCCTTCATCGGAGCGATTTCGTGATCGTCGGCGAAACGCCACCGCCATCGGGCGCCTTCGGCGTCGATGCCATCGCCATGACCATGCGTTTCGGCGATTTCCTGGCGCTGGACAATGTCGCGCTGAAAGTGCGGCCGGGTTCGTTCCATGCGTTGCTCGGCGAGAACGGCGCCGGCAAGTCGACCCTCGTCAAATGTATCATGGGCTATTACCACGCCACCGAGGGTGACATTCTCGTCGGCGGGCGCGAGCAGGCGATCGGCAATCCAAAGGACGCCCACGCACTCGGCCTCGGCATGGTCTACCAGCATTTCACGCTGGTGCCCGCGATGACGGTCGCCGAAAATCTGGTGCTGGCGCGCGATGACGTGCCGGCCGTGCTGAACTGGCCGAAGGAGATGAAGGAGCTCGAGGCCTTTCTCGCGCGCATGCCGTTCAAGGTACCGCTCAGGTCAAAAGTCGCCGACATCTCCGCGGGCGAACGGCAGAAATGCGAGATCCTCAAGCAGCTCTACCTGAAGCGTCGCTTCCTGATCCTGGACGAGCCGACCTCGGTGCTGACCCCGGCGGAAGCCGACGAGGTGCTTGGCATGCTCCGCGACATGGTCGTCAAGGGCGAGCTGACCATCCTGATGATCACGCACAAGTTCCGCGAGGTCATGGCCTTCGCCGACGACGTCACAATCCTGCGCCGCGGCAAGCTCGCCGGTGCCGGCAAGGTTTCCGAACTGACGCCGGACGCGATGGCGCGCACCATGATCAGCGCCGAGGAGCTGATGGTGCAGCCGCCACGCACCGGTGAGGCCGGCAAGGCGAGGCTGGAGGTGGCGAAGATGCGCGCGCGCGACGACGCCGGCGCCATCGCCGTGCATGACGTCTCCCTCACGGTCCGTGCCGGCGAGATCGTCGGCATCGCCGGCGTCTCCGGCAACGGCCAGCGCCAGCTCGTCGAGGTGCTGGCCGGGCAGCGCGGGGCTGAGAGTGGCGAGATCCGCGTCGCCGGCGATCCCTATCACGCCAGCCGCGAGGAGATGCGGCGGCACAATATGTCACTCCTGCCGGAGGAGCCGCTGAAGAACGCCTGTGTCGGCGGCATGAGCGTCGCCGACAACATCGCCTTCCGCGAATTCGACCGCGCGCCTTTCGCTAGCCTCGGCTGGTGGCTCAACCGCGGTGCCTTCCGCGTCGACGCGCGGAAGAAGATCGCCCAGTACAAGATCAAGACCCGCACGCCCGACACGCCGATCTCGGCGCTGTCGGGCGGCAATGTCCAGCGCGCCGTGCTGGCCCGTGAGCTCGGCGGCGACGTCGAGGTGCTGATCGCGGCCAATCCCTGCTTCGGGCTCGATTTCGCGGCGGTAGCGCAAATCCATGCCGAGATCATGGCCGCGCGCAACCGCGGCGCCGCGGTGCTGTTGGTCAGCGAGGACCTCGACGAACTCCTTGAACTCTCCGATCGGCTGGTGGTGATGTTCCACGGCGAATTCGTGTATGAAGCACGGACCAGCGAAGCCGATCTCACCGTGGTCGGCCGGCACATGGCGGGGCATTGACCAGGGAAGAGCGATGAGCGGCGGGTCCGAACGTGACGAGCACTTCCTCCGCCTTTCCTTCGCGGTCGCCCGCCGTTCCCTCACGCACGGCAACCATCCCTTCGGCTGCATCGTGGTCGATGCCGAGGGCAAGGTCCTGATCGAGGCCGAGAACGGCTACATGCCGGATCACGACGGCACCGCGCATGCCGAGCGCCTCGCCGCCACGCAGGCCTGCCGCACGCTTGGCCGCGAGGTGTTGGCGAGAGCCACGCTCTATTCCTCCGCCGAGCCCTGCGCGATGTGCGCCGGCGCGATCTACTGGGCCGGCATCGGCCGTGTCGTCTATGGCCTCAGCGAGCACCGCCTGCGCGGCATCACCGGCGATCATCCGGAGAACCCGACGCTCGACTTGCCCTGTCGCGAAGTCTTTGCCAGCGGCCAGCGGCCGACAGAGGTTGCGGGGCCGCTGCTCGAAGACGAGGCCGAAGCGCTGCACGACGGCGTGTGGACGAAGTAGCAAACACCAATTCAATTTCGTAGAGCGGATTGCGCCTACGGCTCATCCCCGACCTTCCTGCCCACAAACGAAGATGACGCCGCGGAGGTTTGACGCGGCGCCATCGTCGTTCACCTGAAGCGTGTCAGGTGGCTAGAATTTCACAGTGACACCGGAGTAGAGCGAGGACTCGGTGCAGGAGCCGGTGCTCACCCTCGCGCCACCGGCCAAAGTGGTGCAGGCCACCGCGTTGTTGTGATCGAGGCCGAACTTGTTCTGCCAATACCGGTAGGCGACCCAGACGTCCACGAAGTGCGAGTACTTCTCACCCCACACCGCCTTCGAGGCATCGAGGGTCAGGCGGATCGGCTCGGAGTTGAACTCGACCTTGGTGGGATAGACGCCGTTGGCGACGCTGGCGGGAAGCGGCTCAGTGTCGGTGCCCTTCTTGCCGTACCACGCCGCGCGGCCGCTGATCGAGAAATACTGCATGTTCTGCGGCAGGAAGCCGAGGTCCATATAGTAGTTGGTTTCGATCGCCCAGGTCGGCTTGAACGATGTGTTGCCGTCAGCAATACACGGAGCGGACCAACCGGCGCCGCACTGCGAGAAGGAGTTGTGGTTGGCGAACTCCCAATACACCAGCGGCGCGACGTTGAAGTAGCCCTTATAGGGGAGATCGAAGGCGAACTGCAGACCGGCAACGACGTCGCGCTTGGCGGCGCCGAAATAGCGGTTCTCCGTGTTGGCATCCATGCCAATCTCGAACGAGATATTGTGCAGCGGGCCCTGCGTGAAAGCCTTGGTGTTGAAGATCTCGTTCCAGCCGAAGGTCGAGCGGAAAAGACCGTAGATTTCTGTCGCGCCGGCACAGCTCGTCGGCGTCGCAGCGAAGCCCGCAGCCGGCGAAACGACCACGCCTGTGGCGGTACACGGGCCGGCCGGATCATTGTGGTCCGACTTGAACATCGAGATGGTGAAGAAGTTGGTGCCGTAGGTCCAGGCATCGAAGTGGGTGAAGGAGTAGACCTGCTTCGTCGTCTTGGCGTTGATCACGCCGTTGGTGTTGGTGAACGCACCGGGCTGCGAGGCATTGAAGATGTAGGAGAAGGTGACGCGGTCGTCGATCACCAGGAAGAACGGAAGGTCGGCCGCCTTCTTGGCAGCCTTGACCGGCAGATCCGCCGCCTGAGCCAGGCCACCGGTAGCAACCGTAGCAAGTGACAGCGCGCCTGCTGCAATTGCCTTGAAACGAAACGACATCCTGAATACCCCCAAGTTTGGACACGTAAAAATGAACGTCCCTTGGGTGCGACACTTGCGCCGATCTCCCGGAGTGAGAAGCCTCAACTTGTTTCAAGGCATGCCGCTTGTTTGCACAGGGCGCGGCGTTTCACCGGCCGATTTGGAAGGCCAACCTCACCGCCACGCCGTCGGCCGAGAGCGACCCATTGCCGGATATCCCCATTTGATTTCGTTCGCCTTTTCATGTCGACCGGACAAGGCAAACAAGATGGGTGGAAGCTACTGTCGCGGTGTTCGCAAATGCATACGCGTGCTGGCGCGTCTCTGCTTAACTTCACGCCAAGCCTGCATAGCGGGTTCCGATTTGGCTTGAGCCGTCACAAATTTGCAACAGGCGTCACACGCAAGCCCGGACTGCAAAGGCTGCTCGGAAGGTGTCTGAGGACGATCGCCGCCGGCGAGAGCCGAGACTCGCCGACACCTCCTGCCTGCCGAAGCGTTGAGCAAGGGATGACGCTTTTTCACACCTTACGCGGCGGTTCAAACTAGCCCAGTATTGAGGCACTTCACCCCATGCAAGCGCATCAGCGAATGTTGGATCCCACGGCTAAGAGCCTGCATTCCGGCGAGTCCCCGCTCCTCAGGACGGTCGGGCTCACCAAGCGCTATGGCGATTTCCTCGCCAACGATGCCATCGACATCGATATCTGGCCAACGGAAATCCACGCGCTGCTGGGCGAGAACGGCGCCGGCAAGTCGACGCTGGTCAAGGCGATCTACGGGCTGATCCAGCCCAGCGCTGGCCAGATTTTCTGGCAGGGCCAGCCGATCGTGCTGTCCGGCCCCTCGGAAGCGCGCAGCCGCGGCATCGGCATGGTGTTCCAGCACTTCTCGTTGTTCGACAATCTCACCGTCGCCGAGAACGTCGCGCTCGGCCTCGACGGGAAAGAATCCTTCAAGGACATGTCGGCGCGGCTTGAGCAGGTGTCGAAGACTTATGGATTGCCGCTAGATCCCAAACGCGAGGTCTGGCAATTGTCGGTCGGCGAACGCCAGCGCATTGAGATCGTTCGCGCGCTGATGCAGGATCCGCAATTCCTGATCCTTGACGAGCCCACCTCGGTGCTGACACCACAGGAAGCCGACCAGCTCTTCGTCGTGCTGGAGCGGCTCAAGGCCGAAGGTCGCGCCATCCTTTATATCAGCCACAAGCTCGAAGAGGTGAAGCGCTTGTGCGACACGGCAACGATCCTGCGCGGCGGCAAGAAGGTGGAGACCTGCAATCCCAGGCTTGAGACCGCCGCTTCGCTGGCGCGCATGATGGTCGGCGGTGAGATCAAGGAGGTGAAGGCGGCCGCCGGCCGGCAGACCACGGTGCCGCGTCTCGTCGTCAACGACCTCTCGCTCGCCCCCGGCGAAGCGCATGGCGTGCGGCTCGAGCATATCTCGTTCGAGCTGAAAGGCGGCGAGATCCTCGGCATCGCCGGGGTCGCCGGCAACGGCCAGGACGAACTTTTCGCCGCGCTGTCCGGCGAACGCCTGTCGAAGGATCCCGGCACGATCGTCATCGAAGGCCTTGCTGCCGGCCATCTCTCGATCACGCAGCGCCGCAAGCTCGGCGCGGCATTCGTTCCCGAGGAGCGGCTCGGCCACGGCACCGCGCCGCGCATGAAGCTTTCCGAGAATGCGCTTCTCACCGGGCACGCCGCCAGCGGCATGGTCCATCACGGCTTCATCGATACTGCCGCCACCCTGAAGACGGTTGACCGCGCAACCGAGACCTTCGACGTCCGCAAGGCCAAGCGCGATCCGGAAGCAGCATCCCTCTCCGGCGGCAATCTGCAGAAATTCATCGTGGGACGCGAGATCCTGCGCAATCCCGCGGTGCTGGTGGTGAGCCAGCCGACCTGGGGCGTCGACGCTGGCGCTGCCGCCGTCATCCGCCAGGCGCTGCTTGATCTCGCAACCGCAGGCGCCGCCGTGCTCGTCACCAGCCAGGACCTCGACGAGCTCGCGGAAATCGCCGACCGCATCGCCGTGATGTTCCATGGCCATCTGTCCGCACCGCTCGCCACCAGCGAGGCGACGCGCGAAAAACTAGGCCTGTTGATGGGCGGCAGCACGCTGGAGCCGAAGGAGGCCGCGCATGCAGTTGGTGCTTGAGAAGCGCGCCGAACGCTCCAACACGATCGCGCTGATCTCGCCGCTGATCGCGATCGGCCTCACGATCGTGACCATGGTCATCCTGTTCGCGATCCTTGGCAAGAATCCGCTGCTCGCGCTGCACGCCTATTTCGTCGCGCCTTTGACCGACAGCTATTCGCTCCAGGAAATCGCGGTGAAGGCGACACCGCTGGTGATGATCGCGATCGGGCTGTCGCTCTGCTATCTCGCCAATGCCTGGAACATCGGCGCCGAAGGGCAGTTCCTGATCGGTGCAGTCGCCGGAAGCTGGATTGCGGTGAAGACGCAGGGCACCGACGCCGGTGTCTGGGTGCTGCCGGTCATGCTCGTGCTCGCCGCCGCCGCAGGCGCGCTCTACGCAATGATCCCGGCAATCTGCAAGGTGAAGTTCGGCGCCAGCGAAATCCTGACCAGCCTGATGCTTGTGTATGTCGCCGATCTCTTCCTCGACTATCTCGTGCGCGGCCCCTGGCGCGATCCGCACGGTTTCAACTTTCCGACCACCGCCGAGTTCGACCCCGTCGCAACGGTGCCGCTGCTGATCGAAGGCGGCCGGCTGCATCTCGGCTCGATCATCGCCCTTCTCGTTGTCGCGGCGGTGGCGATCCTGCTCGGGCGCACCATCAAGGGATTCGAGATTCGCGTGGTCGGTGCGGCGCCGCGCGCCGCGCGGTTCGGCGGCTTCAATTCCAACCAGTTGATCATCCTGACCTTCGCCGTCTCGGGCGCGCTGGCAGGCCTCGCCGGCATCATCGAGGTTGCAGGTCCGGTCGGGCATCTCCAGCCCGGCATCTCGCCGGGTTACGGTTTCACGGCGATCATCGTCGCCTTTCTCGGCCGGTTGAACCCCCTTGGAATATTAATTGCAGGCCTTTTTCTCGCGTTGACCTTTATCGGCGGCGAGCAGGCGCAGATCGCGATGAAGATCCCGTTGGACGTGACAAAGGTTTTTCAGGGCA
Source organism: Bradyrhizobium sp. BWC-3-1 (assembly GCF_032917965.1). NCBI lineage: Bacteria > Pseudomonadati > Pseudomonadota > Alphaproteobacteria > Hyphomicrobiales > Nitrobacteraceae > Bradyrhizobium > Bradyrhizobium sp. BWC-3-1. Next base: position 2,789,449 of record NZ_CP136625.1, on the reverse strand, counting down.
TCCTGCTGTTCTACGTGCTCGCCTGCGATTCCCTCATCCTCTACCGCTTCAAGCTGGTTTTCCCGAACCGACAGGTGGCTCGTGGAACTCATTGAAGCCATCATCCTCGCGGTGCTCGCCGCCTCGACGCCGCTCCTGATCGCGGCGACCGGCGAGCTCGTGACCGAGCGCTCCGGTGTGCTCAATCTCGGCGTCGAGGGCATGATGATCGTCGGCGCCGCATGTGGCTTTGCAGGTGCGTGGTTGACCGGCTCGATCTTTATCGGCGCACTGTTCGGCATCGTCGCCGGCACGTTGATATCACTGGTCTTCGCACTGATGGCGCTCGGGCTTGCGGTCAACCAGGTTGCGACAGGGCTGGCGCTGACCATCCTGGGCGTCGGACTCTCCGGCCTGATCGGCGCCGGTTTCGTCGGCGAGCGCATCACGCCGGCAACGCATCTTTACATTCCCGGCCTTACCGACATCCCTCTGATCGGCCGCGTGCTGTTCGGCGAGGACGCCTTTATCTATTTTTCTCTGGCGCTGGTCGCCGGCGTCTGGTGGTTCCTGTACCGCACGCGGTCAGGATTGATCCTGCGCGCCTGCGGCGACAACCACGTGTCTGCGCATGCGCTCGGCTATCCCGTGCTGCGCATCCGCACCTTAGCGGTGATGTTCGGCGGCGCCTGCGCCGGACTTGCCGGCGCTTATCTGCCGCTCGCCTATACGCCGTTCTTCATTCCGGGCATGACCGCAGGCCGCGGCTGGATCGCGCTGGCGCTGGTGGTGTTCTCGTCCTGGCGGCCAGGCCGCCTCGTGGTCGGCGCGTATCTGTTCGGCGCGGTGACGATCCTGCAGCTGCACGCGCAGGGCTGGGGCGTCGGCATTCCCTCGCAGCTGATGTCGGCGCTGCCTTATCTTTCGACTGTCATCGTCTTGGTCCTGCTCTCCCGCGCGCGCACGGGTGGATCGACCGCACCGGCTGCGCTTGGCACCGTGTTCGTGCCTGACCGCTAGCGTTTCATCTCCGCACCGTGCGCGATGGGGCGCGCACGTTGCGGATCATGGCTTTCCCCTGATGTTTGGAGATTGATGATGAGGAAATCACTTCTTGCGCTGGGCGCCGGGCTCTTGCTTGCCGGGAGCGTCGGTGCAGCCTCCGCCGCCGACAAGCTGAAAGTCGGGTTTATCTATCTCGGCCCGGTCGGTGACCTCGGCTGGACCTATCAGCATGAGCTGGCACGCCAGGCGCTGGTGAAGGAGCTCGGCGACAAGATCGAGACCACCTTTCTCGAAAACGTGCCTGAGGGCCCCGACGCCGAACGCTCGATCGAGCAGCTCGTCCGCGCCGGCAACAAGCTGATCTTCACCACCTCGTTCGGCTACATGGATCCGACGCTGAAGGTCGCGAAGAAATACCCGAACGTGCATTTCGAGCACGCGACCGGATACAAGCGCAACCCGAACATGTCGACCTATTCGGCCAAATGGTACCAGGGCCGCTACATCCAGGGCCTGATCGCGGCCAAGATGTCGAAGTCCGGCGTGCTCGGCTATATCGGCTCGTTCCCGATTCCCGAGGTCGTCTCCGGCATCAACGCGACGATCCTCGCCGCGCAGACCATCAACCCGAACATCAAGGTCAAGATCATCTGGGCCAACACCTGGTTCGACCCAGGCAAGGAAGCCGACGCCGCCAAGGCGCTGATCGACCAGGGCGCCGACATCATCATGCAGCACACGGATTCGCCGGCGGCAATGCAGATCGCCAGCGAACGCGGCAAGCTCGCCTTCGGCCAGGATTCCGAGATGATCAAGTTCGGGCCGAAGACCCAGCTGACCTCGATCCTCGACACCTGGGGTCCCTACTACATCGCCCGGGTCAAGGCCGAGCTCGACGGAACCTGGAAATCCGAGGACACATGGGGCGGCCTCGACAGCCACATGTTCGCGATGGCGCCCTACACCAACATGCCTGACGACGTGAAGAAGATCGCCGAGGATGCCCAGGCGGCGATCACCGCGGGCAAGCTGCATCCGTTCAAGTGCCCGGTCCTTGGGCAGGACGGCAAGGAGGTCGAGTGCAAGGGCGGCGCCAATCTCGACGACGGCCAGATCCTCGGCATGAATTTCTATGTCAAAGGCATCGACGACAAGCTGCCGGGCAAGTAGCACGCTTCTTGCATCGCCTAAATCACCTGCTCCTCCCGGAGGAGGTTCGGAGGGGGTGGCCAGAAGCACCCGGCACTTGTGGTCGCCCCCTCTTTCTATTTTCGCCTGATTATTGTCCGGCCTGCATGGCCCGCGCCGCCGAACTGTGGCGGTGAATGAGGTCTGCCACATCGAGGCCGGGGATCGCGCCGTCGATCACGGCCCATTTTCCCGCCACCATCACCCTGTCGGCCCGATGCGCCCCACACAGCACCAGTGCAGCCAGGGGATCGCCATGGCCGGAGAAGCGCAGCTCGTCGAGCCTGAACAGCGCGAGATCGGCCGCCTTGCCGATGGCGATCTCGCCAAGTTCCGGCCGGCCGACGCAGGCCGCCGAGCCCTTGGTGGCCCAGCGCAGCGCATCCCTGTGACTGACCTTCGTCACCCCGTAGCGCGCCCGTTGCAGCAGGAACGCGGCCCGCACCTCCTGCATCAGGTTCGATCCGTCGTTCGAGGCCGAGCCATCGACGCCGATGCCGATGCCGACACCGGCCTCCTCCATCTCGCAGACGGGACAGCAGCCGGAGGCCAGGAGCTGGTTGCTGCAGGCGCAATGACTGATCGTCGTCTTCGCCTTGCCTAGCCGCTTCATCTCGTCTGCATTGAAGAAGATGCCATGGGCGAGCCACGTCCGTGCATTGAGCCAGCCACATTGTTCGAGATAGTCGAGCGGACGGCAGCCAAACATCTCCTGGCAGAATTTGTTCTCGTCCTCGGTCTCGGCGAGATGGGTGTGCAGACGTACGTCGAGCTTGTCGGCGAGATCGGCGGTGGCGCGCATCAGGGACGTCGTCGCCGAGAACGGCGAGCACGGCGCCAGCGCGATCTGCACCATCGCATCAGCACCGCGCTGATGATATTTCGCCACAACGCGCGCGCTGTCCGCGAGGATGGTGTCCTCATCCTGTACGACGCTATCGGGCGGCAGACCGCCGTCGCGCTGCGACAGGTTCATCGAGCCGCGCGTGAGCAGCACGCGCACGCCGAGCCGCTTTGCGACCTCGACCTCGATGTCGACGGACTCCTCGAGCCCCGCCGGGAAGACGTAGTGATGATCCGTCGTCGTGGTGCAGCCCGAGAGCAGCAGCTCGGACATCGCCACGGTGACGCCGAGCTGCAGCCGTTCCGGCGTCAGCTTCGCCCACACCGGATAGAGCGCCTGGAGCCAGGGAAACAACTCGCGGTCCATCGCCGCGGGTAGCGCCCGCGTCAGCGTCTGGTAGAAATGGTGATGGGTGTTGATGAGGCCCGGCAGCACGACGTGGTCGCCAGCATCGAACACCGCGACGTCAACGGTTGCGGGCGCGCCGCCGGCCGGAACCAGCTCGACGATCCGGCCGTCCTGCACCACGACGCCGCGCTCGGCGCCATCGGCGAGGACGGCCAGGGGATCCCTGATCCAGATCGGCTTTGCGTCGCTCATGAATCTGCTCCTCCTCACATCCGCTCCCGACAGGCCTGCAAGGCAGGGGCCGGCCCGATTGCGCTTTTGCTGCGACTTGTTGTTGCGACTTGGCGCTCGTCTTGCAAGACTTTCTCCGGGCTCGATTCACTCGTTGGAAGCGTTGGCGTCGCCATGGACTTGAATACCATCACAGCGGTCGCCCATCCGCAAACGCGCGCGCAGCTGCCCGTTTGGACGCCAGGTGATGCTTGGCTCGCGGGCGGCACCTGGCTGTTCTCGGAGCCGCAAGTTCACCTGACTCGGCTCATCGATCTCACCGACCTCAAATGGCCGGCGCTGACGGTCACCGAGAGCCATTTCAGCATCGCGGCCACCTGCACCGTTGCGCAGCTCGATGGATTCGCCTGCCCACCCGACTGGTTCGCGGCACCGCTGATCAACCAGTGCTGCCGCGCCTTCCTTGCTTCGTTCAAGATATGGAAGACGGCGACGGTCGGCGGCAATCTCTGCATGTCGCTGCCGGCGGGACCGATGATCTCGCTCACCGCGGCGCTGGAGGGCGTCTGCACCATCTGGAAGGCCGGCGGCGGCGAACAGATGATGCCCGTCATCGACTTCGTCACCGGCAACCAGCGTAACCTTCTGGCGCCGGGGGATCTGCTCCGGCAGATCGATATTCCGATCGCCGCGCTGAAGCGTCGTACGGCCTTCCGCCAGATCTCGCTGGCGCCGGTCGGCCGCTCGGCGGCGCTCCTGATCGGCAGTCTGGATGCCGATGGCACGCTGACGCTCACGGTCTCCGCGTCGACGGTGCGGCCGATCCGGTTGTCCTTTCGCGAGGCCCCTCACACGAAAGCGCTTCGCGACGCTATCGCGCAGCAGATTACGGACGATCTGTACCACACCGACATCCACGGCAAGCCGCTCTGGCGCAAGCACATGACATTGCGGCTTGCCGAAGAGATTCGCGACGAACTCCTCGGAGCACCGTCGTCATGAGCTTCGAGGTCAATGGCACGACGTTTCCGCAGGAGCCACGCGCCGGCCAGTGCCTGCGCACGTTCCTGCGCGAGCTCGGCCATTTCGGCGTGAAGAAGGGCTGCGACGCCGGCGATTGCGGCGCCTGCACCGTGCTGCTGGACGGCGAACCGGTGCATAGCTGTCTGATCCCGGCCTTCCGCGCCGAAGGTCGCGCCGTCACCACGATCGAAGGTCTGGACGGAGACGGCGGCGCGCACCCGATGCAGCAGGCTTTCCTCGATGCGCAGGGCTTTCAATGCGGCTTCTGCACCGCCGGCATGATCCTGACCTGCGCCTCGCTGAACCAGGCGCAGCGCACCGATCTCGGCGTCGCGCTGAAGGGCAATATCTGCCGCTGCACCGGCTATCGCGCCATCGAGGACGCGTTGCTAGGCAAGACCAACATCGAGGAGAGCGTCGAGGCCGGCGCCGCATTCGGCCGCAGCCTGCCGGCGCCAGCTGGCCCCGATGTCGTGCGCGGCAAGGCGCGCTACACGTTCGACACGCAGATCGACGGCCTGCTGCATATCAAGCTGCTCCGTTCGCCCCACGCCTACGCGAGGATCGTCGCGATCGACAAGTCGGAAGCGCTGGGCGTTCCCGGCCTGCACGCGGTGCTGACGCATGAGGATGCGCCAACCACTCTGATGTCGACCGCGCGGCATGAGAAGGACTGGATGGATCCCGAGGACACCCGTGTTCTCGACGAAATCGTCCGCTTCATCGGCCAGAAGGTTGCCGCCGTCGTCGCAGACAGCGAAGCCGCCGCCGAGGACGCTTGCCGCCGGTTGAAGATCGACTACGAGGTCCTCCCCGCGCTGATCGACCCTGAAATAGCAATGGCGCCCGGCGCACCCATCATTCATCCCGACCGCACCACCGCGAACCGCGTCGCCGACGCCCAGCGCAACCTCGCCGCGGAGACGCATGGCGAATTCGGCGACGTGGCGGCTGCGCTCGCGACATCTGCCGTCACCTTCGAGGGCACCTTCCATAGTCACCGTGTGCAGCATGCCGCTTTGGAAACCCACGGCGGCCTCGCCTGGCTCGACGCTTCCGGCGTGCTCAATGTCCGCACCTCGACGCAGGTGCCGTTCCTGACCAGGCGCGCGCTGTCTGATATCTTCGAGCTTCCCATGGACAAGGTCCGCGTCTTCTGCGAGCGCGTCGGCGGCGGCTTTGGCGGCAAGCAGGAGATGTTCGTCGAGGACATTCTGGCGCTCGCCGCGCGCAAGACCGGACGGCCGGTGAAGCTGGAGCTCACCCGGGAGGAGCAGTTCATCGCAACCTCGACGCGGCACCCGATGCGGGTCCACGTCAAGGCCGGTGCCGACGCGGACGGCAAGCTCACCGCGCTCCAGCTCGACGTGCTCTCCAACACCGGCGCCTACGGCAATCACGCCGGCCCGGTGATGTTCCACTCGCTGGCGGAATCCATCAGCGTCTACAATTGCCCGAACAAGCGGGTCGACGGCTGCGCAGTCTACACCAATACTGTGCCGGCAGGCGCGTTTCGCGGTTATGGCTTGCCGCAAACACTGATCGCGGTCGAGGCCGCGATCGACGAACTGGCCAAGCAGCTCGGCATCAGCCCTTACGAGATGCGGCGGCGCAACGTCGTCAAGCCGGGCGATCCCATGGTGTCGCCACCGCCGTCGGAATTTCAGGACGTGTTCTACGGCTCCTACGGCCTCGACCAGTGCCTCGACCTCGTCGAGCGCGCGATGCAGGCTGATGGCCCGCAGCCGGACCTGTCGCCGGAGTGGCTGATCGGCGACGGCGTCGCGCTCACCATGATCGACACAGTGCCCCCGGCGGGCCATCTCGCGGATGCGACGGTCGCGCTCAACGAGGACGGCGGCTTCGACCTCACGGTCGGCACCGTCGAATTCGGCAACGGCACCAGCACCGTGCACCGGCAGATCGCGGCGACCACGCTTGCGACCACCGTCGACCGGATCCGCCTGCTCCAGTCCGACACCGCCCATGGCGGCCACGACACCGGCGCCTATGGCAGCGCCGGCATGTTCGTCGCCGGGAAGGCGACGCATGCGGCAGCCGTGCAGCTCGCAACCGAGCTGAAGGCGGCCGCCGCCGGCGCATGGCTCTGCGACGTCGGCAGCTGCACGCTCGAGAGCGAGGCCGTCGTCAGTGGCGTACGGCGCATGTCCTTTGTCGAGCTGGCAAAGCTCGCGCGCGAGCGCGGACAGCCGTTGGCAGGCGCCGGCAATTCCGGCGGGACGCCGCGTTCGGTCGGCTTCAACGTGCAGGGCTTTCGCGTCGCCGTGAACAAGGGCACCGGCGAGCTCCGGATTCTCAGGAGCGTGCATGCGGCAGACGCCGGCGTCGTCGCCAATCCCATGCAATGCCGCGGCCAGGTCGAAGGCGGTGTCGCGCAGGCGCTCGGTGCCGCGCTCTACGAGGAGATGGTGATCGACGCGGACGGTCGCGTTGCCAACCCCAAATTCCGCGACTATCACCTGCCCTCTTTCGCCGACGTCCCCCGCACCGAGGTCTTCTTCGCGGAGACATCCGACACGATCGGGCCGCTGGGGGCGAAGTCGATGAGCGAGAGTCCGTACAATCCGGTCGCCGCCGCCCTCGGCAACGCGATCGCCGATGCCACCGGCATCCGCTTCACGGCGCCGCCCTTCAAGCCGGACCGGCTGTTCCCGGCGCTGCACGAGAAGTTCGGCAATTAACTGCCGCGATAGGTCGAATAGCTCCAGGGCGTGACGAGCAGCGGCACGTGGTAGTGGCTTTCCGGCTCGCTGATCGCAAAGCGTATCGGGATCTCGTCGAGGAACGGCGGGTCGGTGAGCTGCACGTTGCGCTCGGCATAATATTTGGCGACGCTAAACCGGAGCTCGTAGCGGCCGATCGGCAGCGGCCGGCCGCCGATCAGCGGCTGGTCGGTGCGGCCATCCGCATTGGTCACCGCGCGCGCTATCACGCGGCTCTCGCCGAGATTCGCGAGCTCGACCAGCTCGACCGGAATGCCCGGCGCGGGTTTGCCGGCGTGGTTGTCCAGCACATGGGTCGAGAGCCGGCCGTGGACCTTGAGCTTGTCATCGGCTTCGACGAGTTGATCAAGCCGCAACGCCGAGATACGGCCGATCTCCTCGATCGCACGTCGCGTCTCGGTCTTGGCGATATTGCGCAATCGCGTCTCGAAATCGCGCAGCACGGAATCCCTGGTGTGACGGCGCACGCAGACGATATAGGGGATGTCGAACTTGTCGCGATAGGCATTGTTGACGCGCTCGAACGCCGCGTATTCGGCCTCCGACAGGCGGTCGAGGCCGGCGCTGTTCTGCTCGTCGGTCGATTCCGCGGTGAGCCCCGCCGCGCGCTGGGTCTTGTTGGCGAGGTCCGGATGCGCCCGGATCAACGCCAATTGCACCTCGGGTTCGGCACTCTGGATCGCCGCCATCAGCGCGGCGTGCAACTGGTTGATGCCGGCGAACGGTCGCTTCGCGGCCAGTTGACCGGCGATCCACGGCGAATATTCAACGACGTTGGCGAGCGCGGCAACGAAATCGGCTTCATCGGCGGCATTGAGATCAGACAGCGATATCTGCGACATCGTCCTCACCCGATCTCGAATGCGTCGGCCGCAAGGTGCGCGAGCTTGTCGTGCCAATGCTGGGCGATCTGCAATCGCGTCGGCACCCAGACGCGCTCGTGCTTGCCGATGTAGTCGAGGAAGCGGATCAGCCCCGCCGCGCGGCCGGGGCGACCGGCGAGACGACAGTGCAGGCCGACCGATATCATCTTCGGCGCGCTCTGGCCTTCGGCATAGAGCACGTCGAAGGCATCCTTCAGATAGGTGAAGAACTGCTCGCCTTCGGCAAAGCCTTGCGGATTGATGAAGCGCATGTCGTTGGCGTCGAGCGTATAGGGAATGACGAGCTGCTTACCGCTGGCGCCCTTGACCCAATAGGGCAGATCGTCGGCGTAGAAATCGCAGAGATAGAGGAAGCCGCCCTCCTCCATCAACAGACGGTTGGTGTTGATCGAGGAGCGTCCGGTGTACCAGCCGAGCGGCCGCGAGCCGGTCGCCGCAGTGTGGACGCGGATCGCTTCCGCGATCTCCGCGCGCTCCTGCGCCTCGGTCATGTCCTTGTGCTCGATCCACTTCAGGCTGTGGCTGGCGATGTCCCAGCCCGCTTCCTTCATGGCAGCTACGATTTCCGGATTGCGCTTCAGCGCTGTGGCGACGCCGAACACGGTGGTCGGCCACTTCCGCTCGCTGAACATCCGCCACAGCCGCCAGAAGCCGGCGCGCGAGCCATATTCGAACATCGATTCGATATTGGCGTGGCGCTGGCCGGGCCAAGGCTGTGCGCCGAGCACGTCGGACAGAAACGCTTCCGAGGCAGGGTCGCCATGCAGGATGTTGTTTTCGCCGCCCTCCTCGAAATTGACGACGAACTGCACCGCGACCCGCGCGTTGCCGGGCCATTGCGGGTGCGGCGGGTTGCGGCCGTAACCGCGGAGATCGCGCGGGTAGCGGGTACCAGTCACTCAGACTTCCTCGAAGCGGATCGGCAGCGCACCCTTCCACAGCACGCTCTTGCCGAGCGTTGCCAGATTGTCCAGACCAGAGGTCAGCGTGATGAAATGGTTGCCGGCGAGTTGGCCCATCTTGCTCGCGAAGTGCACGCCGCCATAGGCCATCAGGATCTCGGTCTCGCTGATGCCGCCGGGATAGAGGATGATCTGGCCGGGCGCGGGATAGCTGGTGTGGTTCTCGTAACCGACACCGAAGTCCAAGTCGCCGAGGGGCATCCACACCCCCTCGCCGCTCCAGCGCACGTGGATGATGTGGCTTTCGAACGGCAGCGCCTTGCGGAACGCGGCGACAGTCTTGGGCGCCGCTTGCTCCTCGAAACGGGCATCGAAGGTGAAGTCGCCGGCGCGGATAACGAGTTTGGTCATCTCATCTCTCTGGATCGGGGCGGTGGCCCCACGGGGAATTTTCAGGCAAAGAGCACTCCGTCGGGCTTCGCGCAAGGGGCGCGGCCCGTTACCTGCGGTCGTAGGACCAGCCGAAAACGCCACTCCGCCGCGTCTCGGGCTCCGGCTCGGCGGCGGGCTGCGGCGCCTCCCTCAGTTCCGCCTGCGGCGACGGAGGCGGCACCGGCAAATTTTCGCATTTCATGGAGTAGACCAGCTTGCCGTCCGCGGTCCGTCCGATCGGCGCGCAGGGGTCCGGATGCGCCGCCGATGTTTTTGGGGTCAGCTTGACCTGCGCCACGGCCGGCGAGGCGATCAGCAGAAGGACCAGCAGATATTTCGACATCATTGTCGCCTGAAAACCAGATTTGGCCCATTGAACCGGATTGGAGCAGGCAAGTCCACCCGTGCCACCGGTCGCGATTGCCGAATATTTAGCCGAGGCTAGAAAATTGGCTCGCCCCAATGTGATGTCGCGAGCGGTGATATCGGCCGGGCGCGTCGCCATGTCAGCCGCGACGGCGACACACAAAACACACATCTCACAGCCGGGCGTCGTCACGGGAGAAAGAAACAATGCAAAAGACTTTCATCATTCTCGGCGCGACGCTGATTGCCGCCGCCACCATCCAGACTGCCGCGGCGAACGACCGCCGTCATGTCCGCAAGGCGCAGCCCCATCCCATCACCCAGTCGGTGCGCGACTCCAACGCCGCGCTCTGGCCGTCGCAGCCGACCGGGCCCGACTGGTCCCGCTATTCCAACGGCGCGATGTCTGCACCAGCGGGACGGTGATGCCGGAAGCCTAGCGCGATCAGCGAAACTGCCTCCACGTCGTCATTGCGAGGAGCTCTTGCGACGAAGCAATCCAGACATTTTCCGGAGATGCATTTCTGGATTGCTTCGCTGCGCTCGCACGGAGTGTGAGGCGGCAGCGCCAGTCCAATCGCAGACACGTCTTCGCGTTCTCGCGGCTGATTTCGCCCGAGCTTTGCCTGGTCGCTTCACCCTCTTGTCCAAGAGGGCGCAGGGAAGGCCGGTGCCGGCTGGCACCCGCGGTCCGCTGCGCGAAAAGCACACGCAGGAAAACCGCACAGCAGCATACAGGTGTAGCCAATCACTCGGCCTTCCCTGCGCGATGGTTGGACGGCTTATGCCGTGCTCTCCCGGGAGCCGAGTTCTCTTTGGCCTCCCTCACCCCACGAAAGTCACCGCCACCGCGCCGGTTGACGCAGATGCCGCATTCGCCAGGGCTTGACGTAGCAACGACGGCCAGGACCACACGTCTATATTTTGGCATTCGGTGAAACACGCCGAAACTAACAAAAGACTTTGAAAGAAGGGCTTTTCGACTACCCTGATGCGGGCTGTTTCAGCGGGCTTCACCAAGGGCCCGGCCCTACGCCTTTCAGCGTCCGCACGACAAACTGAAAGTCTTGAAGCCGAGCTCTTTGGTCCCAAGCCTTAGGAGCTGAAACCACATGGATGCTACCATCATCGCGGACACCGCTGGCAAGCGCGGCCGCAATAGCAGCGTCATCCTGACCGACCGCCTGTGCGAGAAACGGGTCCCCAAGAGGACCAAACTCTACGACCGGAAGGTTTGTGCCACCGGGTCGTACCAAAAACGGAAAGCCCATTGCCGATAATGGAGTCGCTGGAATCGGTGTGATTCTTAAAGCGCTGAACCATGGTATGTTCGCGAATCAATCGAAGGAGGCCGTCATGCTGTTCGATCGTCTCTTCGCAATTCTTGTTGTGGTGTCGGTTCTGTTTTCGGGCGCCCTCATCGGCGTCGTGCTAATTGCGTTGTGACGCGCTCGCGGTCTCTCTGGCGGCCTTATCAAGTCGCCGTCCACTCCAAAAACATCGCCAGTAGGGTTGGCGCGGCATTCGGTTGGGCTCCCTCGTTTTGAAGCTTGTTCTCCAGCTCCAGACGCCTACAGCAGACCGTAGCAATTTCGGTCCGCGCCGCGCGGGAAATCTGTCAAAGAAACGAGAGGCTGGTCCCCCGCCCTCATCGCTGTCAGGGGCGGATGCCGGCGGCCGACTGCGCTGAGTAGGATCTACGAGGTGGCGCAGCCAGCGCCGGTCCTGCCCGACACCGCTCTTTATGCGGGGCCAGGGACGGAATTAACATGTGCCTTTCAGCCCCGGGTAAGCCTTGCTTTCACGGGGGCAGCGAGATGGGCTCAGCAGAACTCCCCTCTATCTCACAATGCAAAACTTTCGCGTTGAAAGCCAAAGAGCTCGATGCCGATCCAGCGAATTCGGCGCGTCGTTCCGCAGTCCTGCGAAGCATCGCGTAGCTGTACTGCGCTCGCGCACCAGCTTGAGATCCTAGCAGTCATATCGAAAGAGGAAGAAAAGCCGGTAAGTCGTAGAGAAGCAAGGGATGAGGCCTGAGCTTAGATCTCGGCTGTGAAGCGGGTGGCACCGTGCGGCTTGTCGGCTCCGTCGATGCCACTCGCCCAGACGTTCACCTTTGTGGTGGAGCGCCGTCGGGAAGTTCACCTTTCGGGTGGAGCCCCCGCGGCAGATTTATGAAAAACTATCGAATGTGTCCTGAACGGCGCAGCGTCCGGTTGAGGATGTCGATTCAGCAGCGACGCGCAAATAGGAAGAGGCTGAGGTGACCAGTCCCGCTCCTCCCCGTGCAGTGTGGGCACATGCGCCTTTAATCAACCCGCCAAGATCACGAGGCAACACCAACATCGTCCGTGCATTCTTTGATCTAGCAAACAGCTCCCACTCCGAATCTCGGACTAGCCTTGGTTGCTGATGAAGACGGCAAGGATCATGAACAACAGGTTGGCGATTGGGATGATTGCCTTCGCGGTGATAGCGTTCATTTCCTTCTTGTTATGCCGCAAGTCCCCCGAACCACGCACCAAAATAGCCGGCGTAGAGCGCGGGCATTTCGAGGTTCATCGAATGCCCGATACCGGGCACCACGACGAGGCGGCAGTCCGGCATTGCCGCGGCCATCATATGAAGATCGGCGGGGGGGATCCAGCCGTCCCATTCGCCCCACAATACCAGGTGCGAATGCCCGATCTCCGGCATGCGGCTTTCCAGTTCCCGGCTGTCCCGTTCGCGCGTGAGATTCACGGGTGTCCCGATCCAGATGCCTTCGGAGACGCCAAAAGTTTGTTCGATGATCCTGTCGAACAACGCCTGAATGTCCGCACCCCCCGGACGGAACTGCGGAACTTTATTCGGCGCCATGCTTTCAGGCACGAACAGCGATGAGGCTGCGGTCGCCATCACCGAGCGGGTCAGCTCCTTGCTCGCCATCATAGCCCGAAACAGTCCGATCTGATCAGTATTGAAGGCCATGCCCAGCGGCGTGACCGGATCAAGCGCAAATACCCGTCCGAAGCGGCGCGGTTGCATCAGCAGCATACGGGCCGCGATGATGCCGCCCGTCGAATGCGTTGCAAGGTGGCAGTAATTGATATCCAGGGTATCGAGTGCAGCCAGCATGTCCTGTGCGTGCTGCTGCATCGTGTAGTTGGTGTAGTCAACCGTAGGCTTCGGCCGGTCGCTGTCGCCGCAGCCGCGCCAGTCGATGCCGATGACGCGAAGACCAGAAGGAAACAGCGGGGCAGCGAGCTCGATCCAGTCCTTGCTGGCTAGATTGCCGTGGATGAAGAGGACGGTGACGTCGCCTCGTCCCCACTCTCGCCAGCCCAGCTGGACTTCGCCCGCCTGCACCCTTGGCATGAACCGGCCCTATTTGTTCAGGCCGGCGGTCGGCGCGGCGCCGGGCGGTGTCGGAGCCACCGGCAAGGCCGAGACCACCGCCCCCTTGATCATGCGGTCGGTCCCGACCGGCGACGAGGTGTCGACGCTTCCCCGCGTCACGAAATCCACGATGTCGGACGGGTATTCGACCGGATTGTCCGTGTGGATGAAATGCCCGGTCTCCGGATAGATCTTCAGGATCGGCCGATTGCCCGCATTAGTCATACGCGTCATGAACGGCGTGATGGCGTCGCGTCCGAGGTCCGTCAGCCCATTGAATGCCGGCGTCGGGATGAACGGCTCCTTGTCGCCGAATGCGAGGAAGATCGGCGCCTTTATCTGCGTGAGCCGCTCGTAGAGGTTCTTCGGATCATCCTGCTGGAGCTCGGCGCCGATCGTGTAGATGTCGTAGATAAAGATGTTACACCACTGCTCCAGCTCCTTCGGATTGCCCTTGGTCAGCCGGACGCGCTGCTCGGTGTGGAGGCGGGCATATTCGCTGTCGCTGAAGAAATAGCCGCTTTTGGCAGCCGACGCGCCGGTCTCCGGGTCACGCTTCTTGAAGTAGAAGAAGTCACGAATGTTCTGCTCGTCACGCGCCTTCTCCGCGGCAAGGATCCCGGTCTGGTCCCAGGTCGCCCTCCACTTGTCGAAGTCATGATCGAAGGCCGGGTCGAACAGCGGCGCCTTTTTGCCTTTCGCGATGGTGATCTCGCGCGGATATTCCTCGAGACCTGACGGCGCCTCCAGCGCGAGGCCCTGCACTGTATCCGGCCAGGTCAGGGCGTAGCCCATCACGAACTGACCGCCGAGCGAATGGCCGAGATAATACGCCTTCTTGACGCCGAGCTGGTTGACGACGAGGTCGTAGATGACCTCGCGCATGTCCTGCATCGTGCGCGCCGGACTCTTGTCGAGATTGCCAGGCCCGGACATGCCGTAATGCGGCAGATCGGGCACGATCACGCGAAGGCCGCTGCGCAACGCATACTGCATGATGTTGCCGTAGTGACCGCCGAAAGCGCCTTTGCCATGGATGACGACGAGGACCTTCGGATCCTTATCCGTGCCAGCATATTCATCCATGTAGCCGATCTGCCAGGAATTGCCGCCCTTGTCTTTGGCATTGGCGTATTTGACCGGATAGGGGTAGGTCACGAACTCTTTCCAGAACGACTTTTTAGGGTCGATGTTCTCGGCGACGCCGGGCACCCGATAATTCTTGTCAACGAATTTCTGCGCGCGGTCGAGGCTCGCCACATCATCCATGAAGGCAACGAACTTCGGGTCATTCTTGCGCTGGTTGATGATCGGAAACACACCATAATGGGCGACCGGGCTTTCCTGAGCAATAAGGTCTGCACCAGGCACGCGATCGACTGCCTTCTGAGCCAACTTGAAGTTCAGCCACAGGTCATTGGTGATGTGCATCACCAGCGTCCGCGCCTGGATGCGGCCGAGATAAGGGTTGATGTTGTGCGTTTCGCCGACACGGTTGCGCCAGACCAGGTCGACCGCATCGTAAAGCTTGGCACGGTTGACGACGTTTAACGCCGCCTTTTCGTTCGGGGGGTCCCAATAGAAGATTTCGGGCTGGACTGCCCCCCAATTCTGGGTCGTACGGAACGCAAAGTCATAGCCCGTCATCCCGAGGATCGACCAGCCGAACGCCACGCCCGGCATCGGATGCTTCTCCTTGGGCAGCTTGTAATAATCACCCTTCGTTTCCTGCCACACCGGATCGGATTCGATCGCTGCCGTCATCATCTGGAATGTCCAGTTGCCGACGGGATCCTCGCCATCCGACTGCGTGGTGCCGCCGATCGGCATCAGTGCGCCGATATATTCGGGATGCATCACGCCCCAGACATACGTCTGCGTGCCGCCCATGGATACGCCGGACACCAGCGCAACGCGCGCGACCTTCAGCCCCTCGCGCAGCATCCGGTAGTTGGCCTGGACCATGTCATAGTAGCTGTACTGCGGAAACTTTACGCCGAGACCGTCCGACGGTTTGCTGGCGCCCCACGTTCCG
This sequence comes from Bradyrhizobium sp. BWC-3-1, assembly GCF_032917965.1. Classification (NCBI taxonomy): domain Bacteria; kingdom Pseudomonadati; phylum Pseudomonadota; class Alphaproteobacteria; order Hyphomicrobiales; family Nitrobacteraceae; genus Bradyrhizobium; species Bradyrhizobium sp. BWC-3-1. The sequence goes on along the minus strand of NZ_CP136625.1, from coordinate 2,774,090 downwards.
AGTGGATCGACCATGATGACGTAGTAGCGATCCGTGTCGATGGGCCGGCCCGGACCAATAATTGGCACGGTGCCTGACAAGGCTGCTCCTTTGACCCACTGCTCGTACATGTCGGTGGCATCGCCAGAATAATATGAGTTGATGACGACGGCATTGGTGATCTCACCGGCAGCGTTGCGCCGCGGCGTACCGACCGCGATATAGGCGGTGTGCAATTTCCCGGCGCCAAGCGATTCGAGCGTGACGCCGCCCTCGCCGCCATTCTCCCACTTCGAGGGATCGGCGAGATCGTACTTGCCGCCAAGTCGAAAATTCGCGATCTCGTAGGTCTTCTTCAGACCGTCATGCTGCATCTGCGACGAGCGGCGCGTGATGGGCTGCGCAACCGCGAGCGATGTCCCGATCAATAGCAACAGCAGGCTGATGAGATATCGCCGCATGACATGTCTCCCGATCATGGCGAATTCCTCCGGCAGGCTTTGATTTTCCCAAACGCTAGGAGCGGACGCGGCGCGACCTTTGATCTAGCGCAAGGGAATTCGCACTGCCCGCGCGACAATTCTTTAGAACGAATTACATGCCGAGTCGCCGCGATGCCATTCCTCACGCACGGCTCCTACCGGATCCGGTATGAGCTCGACGGTCCTGCGACGGCGCCGGCGTACGTGCTGGTCAATGGACTGACCCAATATTCCGAACTGTGGAGCGCTTATCGCGACGCGCTTATCGCACGGGGATTTCGCGTTGCGACATTCGATCTGCTCGGCCAGGGCGCCTCTGACAAGCCGACGCTTTTCATCAATCAGGACGACCATGTCCTTGCGCTGCATCGCCTGATCGAGATGCTCGGTGAAGGTTCGGTCTTCCTCAGTGGAATCAGCTTCGGTGGCTTGATCGCGCTGCGCTACGCGATCGAGCATGGAAGGCGCCTCTCGGGTCTGGTGCCCATGAGTTGCTTTGCCGAGCTTTCGCCTCAACTTCTCCTGATCGGCAACGCACTACGTACCGGCTTAATTCTGGGTGGAACCGGCTATCTCCAGGATCTGCTGCTGCCGATGAATCTGTCCGATGAATGGTTGAAGCCGCTGCTGGACAAGCTCGACGGGGTCAAGCGGCAGGGCTGGCTTGTCAATGACCTCTACGCGTTACAGAACCTGATGGAGTCGTTCCTCGACTTTCAGCCGCTGACGCCGCAACTCGCCTCGATCGCCGTCCCAACCATGATCCTGAACGGAGAGTTCGACTTCCTGACGCCGCGCGCCCTGCACGACACGCTGCGAGTCGAAATCCCCAACAGCGCGCTCGTGATCATCCCGGGCGCCTATCACGCCTTCACGTTGGAAAAGGGTGCGCTCACAGCCGACCTGCTCGCGCGATTCGCCGACGACGTGCTGGCTGGACGCTGGCAAGGTAACAAAGCGGTCTGGATTGCGCCCGAAGATCCTAGCGGTGAGCTCACTCCATTTCCCGCCGGCTACGACCATCTGCGTGCCATCCCCGTCCAGAGGACCCCGGCATGAGCGGACTTCTCGGACCACTCGACTCCGAAGGCCGCGTGCCGCACGGTCAGCAGACCCGCGTCGCCGCTTTCCTGATCTCGGCCCATGGCGCTCTCGCAAGGCAATTCGGCCTCGCCCTGCCGGCGAAGTTCGAGGCCGGCTGGCAGACAGAATTGAACGCTCAATTCTACCGAGAGAGCGAGATCGTCTCGCTTCTGATGCGCGCAACCACATGGGTGCCGGATCTCGCCCTGGGCTACATGGCCATGTCTTGGGAGGCCGCCTGGCTTCCGACGCCGAACGAAGGCACTGCCGATCGCTCTCTTTGGCAAGCAGTACACCTCGCCGCGCTCGCGCATGCCGTCCACGCCGGGATCCGGCCAGCTGCGTTGCTACCGCTTGAGGCAAACGCGAATGACCCCTTCGTGATGGCGTTGCGCCGCATCGAGATCGAGAGCGGCCGTCTGTTACAGGCACAGATCCTGTTCCTGAAAGGTCCTGACTTGGTGCCCTTCCGCGATACCGTCAGCACAGTCTTGGAAAGCCGACACACCGAACTGCGCAAGCTCTGGCACGACACGCTCGCGAGCGTGGGAATCGTCCGCGAATGATGCGGAGCCTTGACGCAGATCAAAGCAGCGCGATTTCCGCCCTCCAGCATTCATTGACCGCCCTGCACGCGCCGACCGGAGTTCTTCCTCATGAAGGCCATTTCCCTCGAAGAAGCCGTCGCAATGATCCCAGTCGGCGCGAGTGTCATGGTCGGCGGTTTCATGGGTGTCGGAACACCGGAGCGTCTGCTCGACGAGGTGGTGCGGCAGAAGAAGGGCGGCCTGTCGCTGATCTGCAATGATGCAGCGATCCCCGGCAAGGGCGTCGGCAAGCTGTTCGATGCTGCGCTGGTCGCGCGATTGACCGCAACGCATATCGGTCTCAATGCGAAGGCACAGCAGCAGATGCTGGCAAACCAGATCGCCGTCGATCTGGTACCCCAGGGAACCTTCGTCGAGCGCATTCGTGCGGGTGGATGCGGGCTGGGTGGAGTTTTGACGCCAACCGGCGTCGGCACGCTGGTTGCTCAGGGAAAGCGGGAGATCGAAGTCGACGGAAAGCCTTTTCTGCTTGAGACAGCCTTGCGGGCGCAGTTTGCGCTAGTGCACGCCTTCCTTGCCGACTACCTCGGCAACTTGGCGTACGCCCTGACCTCGCGCAACTTCAATCCAGTCATGGCAATGGCCGCCGACACCGTGATCGTCACGGCGGAGAACATCGTGCCAGTCGGGGTGATCGCGCCCGACCACGTCGTGACCCCGGCGCCGCTCGTCGACTACCTCATTACAAACGGGTGACGACATGGATCCGCAGATCATCATCGCCCGGCGTGTCGCCAAGGAGCTTCGGAGCGGCGACCTCGTCAATCTCGGCATCGGTATCCCGACGCTGGTCGCGAACTACGTTCCAACGGACCTGAAGGTATTCTTCCAGTCGGAAAACGGCCTGATCGGAACGGGGCCTATCCCCGAGCAAGGCCTGGCGCATCCGACGCTAACGGACGCAGGGGGGCGCCCGATTAGCGCGCTGCCCGGGGCCTCGACCTTTGACAGCGCGATGTCGTTCGGACTGATCCGCGGCGGTCATGTCGACGTCACGGTACTTGGGGGCCTTCAAGTTGATGCCCATGGCCATCTCGCCAACTGGATGATCCCGGGCAAGATGGTGCCCGGCATGGGCGGCGCGATGGACCTGGTGAGCGGCGCCAAGCGAGTCATCGTCGCCATGCAGCATGCGGCGAAAGGCAAGTCGAAGATCGTCGCGAAATGCACGTTGCCACTCACCTCGGCACGGCCCGTCCATCTCGTCGTCACCGACATGGCGGTGATCGGCTTTCCCGACGGTAAGGCGACGTTGCTGGAGACTGCGCCGGGCGTCACGATCGGCGAGGTCATGGCGGTGACTGAGGCTGACCTCGTCGTTCCCGAACACGTGCCGGAAATGAATATCTGACCAGGTGACGGACATGCGAATATTTGGCGATTTCGACGAGATCAGATCCGCAGTCGGCACCGAGATCGGCGCCAGCGACTGGATCGAGGTGACGCAGGACCGGATCAACAAGTTTGCGGAAGCGACCTGCGATGAACAGTGGATCCATGTCGATCAGGAGCGCGCGAGGAAAGAGATGCCCGGCGGCACCACTATCGCCCATGGCATGCTGTCCCTGGCGCTGGCACCGATGTTCATCCGCTCTGTGATGGGGTTGAAAGGCCTCCGCAACACCCTGAACTACGGCGCGGATAGGATCAGGTATCTTTCGCCGGTCCCGGCGGGATCAAAGCTGCGCGGCCGCGTCAGCGTTGCTGAGACGGAGGATGTCCCTCCCGACGGGCTGCGCGTGAACTATCATCTGGTCATCGAGATAGAAGGGGGCAAACGACCGGCTTGCATCGCCGAGCTGATCGCCCTGCACTATCGCTGAGTCGCGTCCCGTCCTCTTCAATCGATGATGTGATAACCACCATCAATATAGAGAACGCTTCCCGTAATGAGCTTGGCGCCGTCGAGTGCGAGAAATGCCGTGGCGTTGCCGACATCATCAATGCTGACGAGGCTGCGCGACGGGGCCTTGGATTGCGCCTTATCCATCAGTTCGTCGAACTCGGGAATGCCAGATGCCGCGCGCGTGGCCAGCGGTCCGGGCGAAATCGCGTGCACGCGGATACCCTTCGGGCCCAGCTCGGCCGCGATATAGCGCACCGAGGCCTCGAGCGCAGCCTTGGCGACACCCATCACATTGTAGTTCTCCACGACGATCTGGCTTCCATAATAGGTCATGGTAAACATGGTGCCGCCGTTCTTCATCAGCGGCTCGGCCAGATGAGCCATGCGCATGAAGGACCAGCAGGAGACCTCCATCGTCTTCAGGAACGCGTCGCGGCCGACGTCCACCACACGTCCGTGCAAGGCTTCCTTCGGTGAGAAGGCGATCGAATGCAGCAGGAAATCGAGCTGGCCCCAGTCCCTCTCGACCCGGGCAAACACTTCTTCGGTCTGCCCCTCCGTCATGACATCGAGCGGCATGAAAATAGAGGCCTCAAGTGCCTGCGCGAGAGGCTCGACGTGCTTCTTCGCGCGGTCGTTCAGGTAGGTGACGGCGAGATCGGCACCAAGGGCACGAAAGGCCTTTGCGCATCCCCATGCGATCGACTGGTCGTTGGCGATGCCCACGACGAGGCCTTTTTTCCCCTTCAGGGCAATCTTGGTATCCGGAAATACGGGAATCATGACGCCCTCTCCTGTCGTTGATTGGTCGATGTTGTCTTCATCAGCAGCGACAGTGTGTGCTGCGCGATCATCAGCTCCTCGTCGGTGGGCACCACATAGACTGGGATGCGACTGTCGGGACCGGAGATCAGCTGTGAGTGGCGCGTATTCTCGGCTTGATTGAGCGTGACGCCCAGCCACGCGAGCTGGCCAGCGACATGCGCGCGAATTTTTGCGGAGTTTTCGCCGATACCAGCCGTAAACACAAAGGCGTCCAGCCCCTGCAGCGCTGCGGCAAGCATCCCCGCATTGAGGCCTATGCGATAGCTGAAATATTCGATCGCGAGTCTGGCTCGCGGATCCTCACTGCTCTCCAGCTCCCGCATATCGTTGCTGACGCCGGATAACCCCTTCAAGCCGCAATCGCGATAAAGGAAGTTCTGGATGTTGGAGGCTGACATCCCCTTCTCGGAAATCAGATACAGCACCACCCCGGGGTCGATCTGACCCGGGCGGGTTCCCATCGGAAGCCCGTCGAGAGCGGTGAATCCCATGGTGCTTTCAACGCTTCGTCCCGCGCTGAGAGCGCACATCGAGGCGCCGCTTCCAAGGTGAGCGACGATCACGCGCCCATTCGCGATTTTCGGCGCGACCTTTGGCAAGGTCTTCGCAATGTATTCGTAGGAGAGACCGTGAAAGCCGTAGCGGCGCACGCCCTCGGCATAAAGCTGATGCGGGATCGCATAATGATCGGCGACCGCGCTATGCGTTCGGTGAAATGCGGTATCGAAACAGGCGACCTGCAGAAGCTCTGGAAAATTGCCGAGAATCGAACGGATTGGCGCCAAATTATGCGGTTGATGCAGCGGTGCGAGCGCGATGAACCGCTCCAGCCGGGTCACGACACCATGATCGATTTGAATTGGGCGGTCGTAGTCCGGGCCACCGTGAACGACGCGATGACCGACAGCGATCGGGCGAATGCGTTGCTCGTCCCGCAACCAGGCACCGGCAATGTCCATCGCGGCCGGAACATCCGGCACCCCCTCGATCGGATAGGCGCGATCCGCAAGCGGATCGCCGGTGGAGCCACTCGCGCGCAAACGCGGGCGGCTGCCGATCCCATCCATCTGCCCTTTCAGCTGTCGCCGCAGTATTCCTTCGCCCTCGATCGAATAGACCTGGAACTTGACGCTGGAGGAGCCGGCATTGACCACAAGGATGGTGTCCATGGCGCTCACGCGGCAATCGTTGGAGCACGCCGGCGCCGGGCATGGGCATACAGCGCGGCGACCGCGCACGAGGCCATCCGCGCGCGCGCCGAATCCGCGCGTGAGGTCAGGACGACCGGGACCCGGGCTCCGAGCACGATGCCCGCGCCGTCCGCCTTGGCGAAATAGGCGAGATTCTTTGCAAGCATGTTGCCGGCCTCTAGGTCGGGAACGACGAGGATCTGCGCGCGACCGGCGACCTCGGACTTGATCCCCTTGATCCGCGCTGCCTCCACGTCGATGGCGTTGTCGAAAGCCAGCGGTCCGTCGAGGATCCCTCCGGTGATCTGCCCGCGATCTGCCATTTTGCAGAGTGCTGCCGCCTCGATCGTAGACGGAATCTTCGAGGTCACGGTTTCAACTGCTGACAGGATTGCCACGCGCGGCGACTTGCCGAATCCAGCTTCCACGTACAGATTGATTGCGTTCTGGATGATGTCGCGTTTGGCGTCCAGATCAGGGAAGATGTTGATGGCCGCGTCCGTCACGAAGATGGTCTCAGCATAGGCCGGCACGTCCATCACGAAGACATGGCTGATACGCCGATCGGTACGCAAGCCCCCGGCCTTCGCGGTGACGGCGCGCATCAATTCGTCGGTGTGCAAGCTGCCTTTCATCAACAGCTCACCTCGGCCGGCGTGGATCAGCTCTACCGCCTTTGCAGCGGCTTCATCGCTATGTGCTACGTCAACAAGCTCGAAGCCCGCGATGTCGAGACCATGCCTGCCGGCCGTATCCCGGATCTTCCTTTCAGGTCCGACCAGAAGCGGTCGGATAATGCCGGCCTGTGCACTATCGACAGCGCCGCGCAATGAGCTTTCATCGCAGGGATGCACGACGATGGTTGGGGCCGGCGGCACGGCCTGCGCAGCCGCGATCAGACGGTCGTACTTGCTCGGGGACTGTGCCTGCGACGTGTCGGCTGACATGAGCCGGTTCCTTCCAGACAGTGTTACGATGCCTTCGCCTTGGGGTCGAAAGGGGCAACGTTCGACGCCCTCCCCAACGTTTCGGCGTCGAGACCGAACAGCTGTGCGACACGCTGCAGGCGGCTGGCGCGCTCGCCTGTGATGTGCTCGCTGGCCGACAGCACCTCGCTCATCGTCATAAAAGCCGCGCGGCGTTGATTGACATCGTCGGGAAGCAACTTCGGGATAACGGCCAGGGCCGCCTCGCGATCGAGCAGCAGCATGAAGAACTGCTCGCGAACCAGCATCTTAAATTCCGCAAGCGTTAATCGCGCTCCGCTGTCGTCGCGACGAGCCTGACGCAACGCCTCGATGCTGCGTTCGTCCACCATTCCTCTCGCCGAGCCGACATAAAGCAGGGCACGGATGGCCGCCTCGCGAAGCCCGCCTTCGCCAATCCTGGATCGGAGCTCGGCGACCCGTTTGTCGAGCATGGCACGGTGTTCGGGCGGCATCTCGCGCCGGCGCGACAGTTCGCCTTTCGGATGTATGCCGACTGCCGCCTGTAGCGCCGGCGAGCCGTAGACGTTGAGGAAGAGCGCCTCGCTCATCGCTTCCTGCGAATCGCGCCAGCTGTCCAGCGCATGAACGATTTGCTTGGAGACCTGCTCCTGAAACGCCAGGAACGGATTGTCGTTCGAAACCGGCTTGCGGTTCTCTTCCAGCCCTTCCGCTGCCGATTTCACCGCTTTCATCCACGGATTTTGACTGCTAAAGGCCTCATATTGCGTCCGCAGCGGGTGCAGGTTGCGCATCAACTCCGCCGTCTGCGGCGCCACCATGCCCTTGATCCAGGGCTGCACGAACTTGCGGTAGGCGGCTAGATTAAGCTCGGAGACGCGTTTGGCCGCGGCAAAGCGCCGCTCGTCCTCAGGCGAATTGCCGCCCATGGCACGAATATCCTCAAGCGTTCGAGCCTCGCAGCGCATCACCCATTGGCCAACAACGAGATCAGAACTGGTGGTCTCCTCGTCCTTGGCTTCGAACGTCGCTTTGTAAAGGCCGGGCGGTAGTACATCGATCAGATCGATGTTGCTGGAAAATTCAGCGTGCTCCTTCTTGGCGACGCCGCCTGAAACGAAGATGCCGAGATGGCCAACGCTCTCGTGAACCGTATAGACGATCGTCTGCCCAAAGGCCCTGATGTCATCCACGTCGGCATAGCATTCGAGGATCCAACCTAGCGCCTGCTGTGGCGGAGTGATGTTGTCGCCCTTGGAGCAGAACACCACGATCGGCGAACTGATGTTGCGCAGGTCTACCTTCTGCCCGTCGGACAGGGTGATATTGCCAGCGGCCAGGTTGTTGCCAACGAAAAGTTCGTCAACAATGAACTGAATCTCCTCGGCGTTGAGATTGACGTGCCCACCCCACCAGCGCTCGAACTCGAGGTAGCGATCGGATTCGGTATCGACCTTAGAATAGACATTGTACTGCTTGGTCCAGAGCGTGTTCGACGGGTTTTGGCCTTCGAAGTTCTGGACCAGCCAGGCACCATCGAACTTCCCGCCGCCGAGATCGCTAACGAGCGCAGTTAGCCAGCTTCCGCCCAGCAGGCCGCCCGAATATCGCATCGGGTTTTTGCCATGCACGCCCGCCCAGTACGCGAGCGGGGCTCCGGCGATGATCAATGGGCCAAACAGTTCGGGCCGCACCGAAGCCAAAATCATGACCGCCCAACCGGCTTGGCAATTGCCTATGACGCAGGGTTTCCCTTCGGCTTCACGATGAAAACTGACTACCTTCTCGATGAACAATGCCTCGGCACGCGCGATACGCTCGATAGTCTGGCCCGGCACCGGCTCCGGCAGGAAGCCGATGAAGTAGCAGGGATGTCCCGCCTTCATCGCGACGCCGATCTCGCTGTCGGCCTTGAACCCGCCGATGCCTGGACCGTGCCCCGCGCGCGGATCAATCACGATGAACGGCCGCCGCGCGGAATCGATTTGGACGGCGGCTGGCGGGACGATGCGGACAAGCACGTAATTGACGGGTTCGTCCAACTCGCGGCCGTCGATGATCAGTTCGGCCGCATATTGCAGAACGTGTGGTGCGGTTTGGGCGACGTGCTCCCGATATTGGTCGCCGCGCCGGCGCATCACATCGAGAAAGAGTATGCTCCGTTGTCCCGCGTCGACCATGTATTCAACGGCCGAGGCGACGAGGCCGGACATCGGACCACCGGGCGATCCAGGCACTTCCATCTGCATGCTCCGACCTCAATGTCGTAGGAATGCATCCAAAGCCGGCCGCAACAGCGGGCCATTGATATAGGTCAATGCTGGACGGTCAGTACCCCGGCCCAGTCGTGTCACGCGGGTCATCCCGCCCGAATGTGTCGAGCTGCTGCTGAGATTCAGGCCGCCGGCTTTTTGCGGGCCCTTGAGACAAATCAAACGGGCGACCAACCGCCCTGTCATAGACCAGCCTCAGGCCGACGTGCTTTCCGGCCGCCCGAGCCGAGACCTCCATGTGGGACATCGCTAAATACAGCGTGACGGAACACTTGCGGGACGGCAGCACGGCCGAACTCCGAGCGCTGCGGCCGGCCGACGAGACGGCTGTCCTCGACGCGCTGGATCAGTCCAGCACGCAGTCGTTGCAGCGCCGTTTTTTCGGCATCAAGCGTCATTTCTCCGACAAGGAGCGCGCGTTCTTCATGAATGTCGACTTCAAGAATCACGTCGCGCTGGTGTGCGAGGTCGAGAGCCCCGAGCGGACAATGATTGTCGGAGGCGGCCGCTACGTCGTGTTTGAGCCCGGACGAGCCGAGTTGGCCTTCGTCGTCATAGACGCTTGGCAGGGCCGAGGCATCGGTTCCATCTTGATGCGCCACCTTGGCGAGATCGCCTCCAATGCCGGATTGCGTGAACTCACCGCGGAGGTCCTGCCCGAGAACAGGTCGATGCTGGCGGTGCTCGGCAAGTTTGGCTTTAAGCCGGCTAAGAACCGCGACCCACAGACGATGCGTTTGGCGCTATGCCTGGGCAAAGAGGGGCCGTGATCAATGAGCTGTGCATGGTTCGGGCTCGCGCTCAAGCTCAACGCTGGTTCAGTGACCACAATGACTTTCAGCAAGATCATGCCGCGCAATGCATCCGTCGGCGTCACGGAAAGCGTGGCCTCCCGCACGAGGCGCGTGCGGTTCTCTGGCCTATCAGCGCGTTTTTGCGTTCAGCGTCACACCTCACGTAAAACGATGAATTTGTTCAGCTCGGTTGAGACCGCCTGGACCGGAACTGTCGAGGTGTCATTCCGGTCCATCGCTTGAACGCGTGTGTGAGCGAACTCAGTTCGCGATAGCCAAGCAGCCAAGAAACTTCGGACACGGGCAGCTGCTCCTCTTCGAGATAACGCTTGGCGAGCGCGGCGCGCAGTTGATCAAGAATTTCAGCGAAGGACGTCTTCTCTTCGCCAAGCTTGCGCGACAAGGTGCGGGTACTCAGTCCCAACTGCCGCGCGACTTCCTTCGCGACGCCTCTACCGTGAGGTAGCAGCGTGGTAAGCGTCTTCTCGACTTTTGAACGGAGCGTCGCGCCATGCGGCGCTTTCCGTACCAAGGCTTCATCCGCATAACGTCGCAACAAATCGTGCAGATAGCCGTCGCGGCCGACCAGCGGGAGCAGTGCCACTGGCACCGGAAAAGAGATAACATCGCGGTCCGCGCCGAACTCGACGTCCCTGCCAAAGAACATTCTAAATTCGGGGGGCATCCCGGCTCGCAGATGCCTCACCTGCAGCCGAGACGGCACCAGACGACCGTCCGTTACCTGCCTGCAGATCCGCACCAGCGTCACGATCCAAAATTCGATTTGTTGCCGGTCGCCCATTCGATCGACACCAACATATTCGAGCGCGATGGTCGCAGTATGCCCCTCCATGTTGAAGCGCAGCCGGACTCCCTCATTCATGATCCGGCTGTACCGCTCCGCGGCGCGAAGCGCATCGGCGACATTCTCAGACGACGCCAAAACGTAGTAAACAAGGCCGATTTGGCGCAAGTCAAAGCCTCGCGCGAGCCGAAAACCCAAGATATCGTCTTCCAATTCTATGGCGGCCAACTCGAGAAGCATGATCTGGGTCGACACTTCGAGCCGGACCGCGGGGTCGCTGAAGTCGTTCAGCGTCAATCCCGCTTTCGAAAGCAGCGCTGCTGGATCTTTCCCAGATTCCGCGACTCGCGCGCAGGCCAGCCGAGCAATACCACCAGTCGCGCTAGGTATCGCACTCAGGCATCCCGCCGACCGCATAGTCGCATTCCTGTCCTGGTCAAGACGTCAAAGCCCTTTATAAATACGATCACAAGAATGCCACCGCACGTCCGTGACAAACACATCTGTCTGCGCGCCGATCGAACTGAATGATTCTTCGCGGATATTGATTTGGATCAAACCGGTCGGCTGGCGCCGGGCGCGGGTCGGATCCGACCCGGCTACTATGGCTAACGCGGATCGGAGCGGCGGCTGTTGTAGGAGCTGCCGGTCAGCCATCGCGGTTTACGGGGCGCCTCCCGTCCTAAGGGCGAAATCGGATCGATTGCAGACGCCTTTCGCCACAAAGAATTTGTGACCTCAAAGAACAAAAAATTGGCGACTTCTAGCAAGCACGTGTGAGCCGATCACTGCTACCTCCGGCCGACCCCATCCCAATGCGCAGGCTATCCCGCGAGCGACGCTCGCGCTTGGTCATCGATACCAACCCAAGGACCGAATTTTGATCGACCGCAGCACGCCCGGCAGGGCGCTTACGGAACTGAAGATCGCGCAGGCTTACGTTCGGCTCTCATGCATCCCGGACAACGATCAAGGTATGTCCGTTTCAGTCGCCACGGTCGCAAACTGTGAAATCCGCATGCTGCGAGGCTCCGAACTCGATCTGCATGGTGCGCCACTCTTTTGGCTAGAGCTATTCGACCTCAATGCAAAGCTTTCGGTGGACAGCGGTTCTTGTCATAGGATTAAGGATGCGGTGTCCATATTCGAGGGCTTCGTCGAGCAGGCGCTTGCCCTGGGCCAGCCCGGTGGCGAGCCGCTGTGAAGGGTTACTGGGACCATCTGGAAGCACTGCGAAAGCAAGCAGCAGAGGCTGCGTTAATCAGCGCGCTAGCGACATCGCCGCAGAAGCGAGAACTTTTCGCAAAGATTGCGGAACATCTCAACACGCTGGCGGCTGCGGTGGAGCAAGCATTGACGGCGGGCTTCGTGTCGACGGAGGGCAAACGCACAAGGTAAGATCGGGAGCAGTCCCTCCCGTGAGTAAGTTGAGCAACACCTTTGGCTGCTGAGTTTTTGTTCCGGCGGCCACCGATCAAGGTGTTGCGAAATGACGATCTCTGCTACTGGCGGGCTTGGGCATGTGCGCGAGCCGCGCCCGAACTTGGTTACAAAAACTTACCGCGGCACTCTGTATCGTCGCGGACATGGGAGTACCCTCGCCTCCCCAGCTGCGTATACACGTTCGACCACTTTCTGGGGACGCACTGGACCAGATGCAGTGAAGCTTCCTTCTCGCTGTCATTCACTTTCATCGGCTCGCCAATCATTGACTTAGATCAATGCCAGTCCCTACCCGCAGGCAAGCTTCTTCTGGGTTCCTGCCTTTAGCTGGATCGGAATGCCGGACGCCACAACTTGCTGGGCCGCGCATCGCGAAGCCGCGATTCCATCTCCCGCCAGTCAGGATCCCTGATGATAGTCGCTAGTGTTGCTAGTTGATGTCTCGGTCGGAAAAGGCAAAATATGAAAATACTTGCGCTGTTGCTCACTTCGGCAATTTTGCTCGTATGCGCTAGCGAGAGCCACGCCGTGGTGAGAATTGCCAATGATCGCGGTGGCTTGATCCAACGTTACCTTGATCGATATGATCAGTTGAAGGACACGGGCCAGACGGTGGTCATTGATGGGCTCTGCGCCTCCGCCTGCACGATCGTGCTTTCGAAGATCCCGTCAAACAGGATCTGCGTAACCGAAAAGACAGCCCTTGCTTTCCACGCAGCTTGGGACCTTGGTCCTCGTGGACGCCATATTACAAATCAAGAAGCCACACGGACGATGTATCTGATGTACCCAGCTCCAGTTCGGAATTGGGTATCAACGCAGGGCGGGTTGTCACCTCGCATGATCTTCCTTCGGGGCCCGAAGTTGGAAAACATGTTCGCACGGTGCTATCTGGATGCTGCAATCTTTCTAAGGCTATAACTGATCCGAGGCCCGCCTGCGAAGCAACGTAAGTGGACAAGCTCCGTAACCTCAGTACCACTGAGAACCCAGCATGCCGATGTTACTAGCATTGTGCGGGGCCGTCCGATGCATGACGTTCGGAAGATCCCGGCCCCGGACGAATTGACGGTTCGCGGCCAATCTTATTTCGCAATTCCAAGAGGTCGGTGAAGACATCTGCTTGGCGCCGCAGTTCGTCTGCGATCATCGGCGGCTTGGTCGAGAGCGTCGAGACGACCGTCACGCGCACCCCGCTCCGCTGCAATGCCTGGACCAACACCCGGAAATCTCCGTGGCCCGAGAACAGAATGATCTCATCGACGTGCTGAGCCGATTCCATTGCATGCACCGCGAGCTCAATAGCCATGTTGCCCTTGATCTTGCGGCGGCCATTGGCGTCGAAGAATTCTTTGCTGGCTTTTGTGATCACGGTGAAGCCGTTGTAATCGAGCCAATCGACCAGCGGGCGGATGGACGTGTACTCCTGATCTTCGATGATCGCTGTGTAGTAGAAGGCTCGGGTCAGTGTCCCTCGGCTGCGAAGCTCGTTCAGTAGCCGCTTGTAATCGAGATCAAAATCGAGGGCCTTCGCTGTAGCGTAGAGGTTGGGACCGTCGATGAAAGCTGCAATTCTGCTAAATCGGGATATGGTCATAATGGAAAAGACCTTGCTCACAAAACCGTCGGCCGGCAGCCAGCGCTGACATGAACGTCAACGTTCCTGCTGGCGAGCGCCATAACAAGCAGCGCGAATGAGCGCTTGTTCTAGAAGGCCAATGATTTGCTTTTGGGCGCCAACCGCTCCGCAGCTGTTCGTCGCGAGGGCCACACTCAAATCGTCAGTCGAGAAAAGTACCAACTTCAAAAGGTACGCGCCCGCCGGCCTCAGTCATCCAGGCCAGGGCCGTCCATTTTTCTGCACACCTGCCTTCTCGAAAAAGTTAACGAATTCCTAAGCACGGTAGAGTGCATTCGGTTCCCTCTTAGCCATTTTGGCGGCGCAGTGTGACAGGCAGGACACGGACGACAGGGAGCGAGTCGTATAGTTCTACTGGTGCAACTTGCGACAGCGTCGGCAATCGCAGGCGCATGGGGATGGAGACTCTGATGAAGACATTTCTGCTCGGTACCGTTGCGTTGTTTGCTTTGGGGCTCGCCGCCCCTGCTTCCGCTGCCGACATGGCAGCACGTCCGTACACCAAGGCCCCGCCGCCGCTGGCGGCTCCGATCTACGACTGGACCGGGTTCTACATCGGTGCGAACGGTGGCTGGGGTCAGAGCCGCAATTGCTGGGATTTCGTCGGCGCGGCCGGCGTGGTATTCGCTGACGGCTGTCGCGAGCGCTCGGGCGGCCTTGTCGGCGGTCAGGTCGGGTATCGTTGGCAGGCCAGCCAGTGGGTGTTTGGATTGGAAGCTCAAGGTGACTGGGCCGACCTCAGCAGCCAGCGTGTCAGCCTGATCAACCCCGCGTTTTCGACCCGGACGAAAACGGACGGCATCGGGCTGTTCACCGGCCAGATCGGCTATTCCTGGAACGCGTCCTTGCTGTACGTCAAAGGCGGCGCGGCGGTGACGAGCAACCGCTTTAGCATCCTCGACACGCTCACAGGGACTGAACTCGCGGCCGCAAGCGCAACCCGCTGGGGCGGGACCGTAGGTGTGGGCTGGGAGTATGGTTTTGCACCGAACTGGTCAGCTGGCATCGAGTACGATCATCTGTTCATGGGCAACGCAAACAACTCGTTCTCGGTTGCCAACCCCATCGTTGCCGGTGCGCTGAACCGGATCAACCAAGACGTCGATATGGTCACACTGCGCGTCAATTATCGCTTCGGCGGCTTCGGCGGGTACGGTGCGCCGGTGGCGGCGAGATACTAAGCCTCGTCGGACCGTCCTTTCTCCAGTAAATTAGGCCGGCAGAGATGCCGGCCTTTTTGTGTTGGAGAGAACATGTCCGAAAGATCTCTCAAGTTGCCAAGCCGTCCCTCAAGCCGCCGCGGCGCAACCGACGCCATCAATCGCGCCCTTGAGAGGTCGGACATCACTGAAATCTGCCAGGCCATTGGCACTGCTATGAGTGATTATAACGTCTCCGACATCGCCAACGAATGCGGGATTGCAAGGCAAACCCTCTATCGCGCCTTTGCCGGTGGTCCAAAGCATCCAAATTTCACAACCGTTTTGACGGTCTTGGACGCGCTGGGCTTCCAGTTGCATGTCACGGTACGACGGACGGCTCGGGCACGGTTGGCGCTTCCTAAGGCGGTTCCGCCATCACAGTAGTGACCTCTTGTCGAAGCTTCCTTAAGTCGATCGTCCCGCAGAACGGGTTGCTGGCAGTACGAGTGCCTTCTTGAGACTCGATTTGCTCGCCTGTGTCAGCGCATCAGACCGGCGGGTGGCCGCTGACCTAATAGGCTTTACCTCCCGACCATCGAGCTTTCACGGACGAGAGCCTCACCATGATGTATGAGGGTGTTCGCGGCGCTCTCCCGTCGGACGACGCGCAGAAAGCCGCCGGAGAGAATCCTCCTTTCCAAATTCGCGAAACGTCCGATTGGCAGGCGCCTGCCGCCGATCTGGAAAAACCGAAATGCTTCGGCGCGATATGTGTCTTCGAGTCATAGATTGGTCCGAAAATCAGCGGCGACACCGCTCTAGAGTCCTGCGGCAGGGGGATTAATGGACCGCTGCCAACATTGAGACCATTGGCAATCGCTCGCGAAAGCCACACCGCTGGCGTTACCAATTGTCTGGACCTGCTCGGTTAACAGCCTCTTCAAGGAGAGACCGTTGCTAGAAGGTTACCTGATTGCCGCTGTCGCGCTGCTTTTCTTGAGCCGATGCGATCATCAAGTATCGCGACGCACATCACGCGCTCCTTCGGCGTCTGACAGTTCGTGACGCGCTCTAACTGCAACCGGTAATGCGCGCCACCGCCTTCATGTACTTGAGGTGAAGGCGGCGTCACCTCCCTCTGACGGAGGGTTGCGCGCGGTGCGTCGATCCGAGTTCAAGCAGGTCTCAAGATCGAACCTGATATGCGAGCACCATCCTGAGGCGCTCTGCTCCGCCTCTTCCTTGAAGGGGCCAAACCCGACAAAGGTCTGAACATGCCCGGCTTGGCCGTCGGCCGCCGACACAAGATTGATTCCTGAGATGTAGTAGGACGAACACTGGCCGATCTGAGATTCGGCGCATGTTGCAACGCTTATCCCGAGAGCCACAACGGTGGTTATGAGGACGGCCCTCTCCATTTTCTCCTCCGCCAAGGGGCTTGCGTTCTATTTGATGGCGACGATACTGGCTATCGGCGCGCGCCTCATTTCCTCTGGGTCGCGATCTTCTTAAGTGTGACCGTCTGTCGAAAGAAGGCTTTTATCGATTGAGCAGGGCTTCCCAGCACCTTGGCACCGGGTGCTAGATCTGAGATGACGCCCGCCTGCGCTCCGATTTCCGAACCTCGACCGATACGGAGATGCCCTGCCATAGCAGCCTGTCCCCCGACGCGGACGAAATCTTCAAGTACGGTTGAACCCGAGATCCCGACTTGTGCAACTACGACGCAACAGCGGCCGAGACTAACATTGTGACCGATTTGCACAAGGTTATCGAGGCGGGAGCCAGCGCCAATTATGGTGTCTCGCGATGATCCGCGATCAATCGTCGAATTGGCACCAACTTCAACATCATCTTCAAGAATAACTCGCCCAAGCTGGGGGATGGAGAGAAACCCGTCGCTGGTGGAGGCGAATCCGAACCCTTCCTGCCCAATCCGCGCACCCGGATATACGTAAACGCGTGCTCCCAAAACCGCGTAACTAAGGCTTACATGTGCGCCAATCCGGCAATCCCTGCCGATGGTGACGCCGCTTCCAATGACTGCGCAAGGACCGATCCGACAGCCGGGCCCTATCTCCACTCCGCTTTCGATCACAGTCAGGGGTCCAACTTCTGTCGAGGGATCAATGTGTGCGTCATCCGCCACTATGGCGGACGGGTGAACACCGGGTCGCAGCGGCGGCACAGGATAGAAAAGGGCAGCAACGCGGCCCCAAGCGGCATAGGGTTCGCTCGTTATGATGGCCGCAGTGGCTGCTGGTACTCGCGCAGCCATATCAGGGTGAACGACCACAGCCCCGGCGGACGTTTGATCCAGCGCAGAAGCGTAACGTCGGTTGTCTAGGAAGCTCACTTCAGTTGGCCCTGCCGTTTGGAGAGGGGCCACGCCTTCCAGCAATAGTTCACCTCCGTCCGCCACACCCCGCGCCGCGCTGGCAACGAGCGCGAGCGGATGCGGCCCAGTTCGCCGGAAGAACCTTGCGCTCCCTAGTACTGCTTCGGTCATCCCATCCCCACCCGCAATGCGAGTTGAACTCGCGTTTCTTCCGACGTCTGTGTCATGCCAAGCCTCAGTTGGGTCCCAGTGGCTCGGGAGACGCTGATTCAATGGACTTTCCGGCACCTATCCAGTCACTGTGACTTGCAGTCTAGAGCGGGTTCGAAGCTTGCCGTTCCTGTGCTTCGTAGTATTCGGCCGAAAACTTGACTGACCACCGGGAAAAGAACAAACGCAATTTCTGCGTGGGTCTTTCCACGCCAAGATGTTCGGTGACGTGCGCGTTTTGGAGCCATCTACCCAGCGATGCAAAACAGGCCAACCTCATCAACGCGTGAAGCACTGCGACGCCGATCGTCTCTGCCTGCCGATAACGATAGCCTAGCTTTCTAGTGACGTACTGACGCTGAATGTTGTCGTAGGCCTTGCCCATGAACCGAGCGAACACACTTTTCTTTGCCTGCGGCCACGCCGCCGGATACACCGGTAATACGAGAAGCTTGCTCTTAGCGATGACCGTAGCCACCGGATGCAAAAGCTGCATCCAGGCTGGCCAGGACGCTAATTTGGCAAACAATACCGCATGCATCGCTGTCGCAACCCCGAAAGAGATCGGAAGCCACAGTACCGCAGCCAAGATTACAAGCAATGCGGTGTTCGGGGTGAGATGGCGACATGTTCGAAATACCCACGCCATACCGCTTGCGAAGGCAAGGTGCATGGTTCGCTCGAACGCTCGATAGCTAATCTTGCGCCGGAACCGCGACCAGCGGCGGCGCATCGATATGATCCACTTTCGACGTCTCGTCTCGGAAAGAGGAAGGATGCGCAGCGCGGCACCCACGGCAGCAACGACGAAGTTGCCCAGCACCTTGGCTGCGAAGAGCGGAAGCCAAACAATCTCCATCACCAGAGGGAAGGTATAGTCGAGCAGCCGCATCAACACCGAAATGGTGAAATGCAGAATCTTGTTTGCGGCGATCGCGATTAAAACGAGTGGAACGATGATCACGTCATCGAGAGCACCGCGCAGATGGCGCTCTTCGATGCGTGCTCGGCTTTGATCATGGGTCACGCTACTACCGGTCAAGGCGTGCTTTCGCCGCCCCGTCCGCCATCCCGACGGGCTAAACTATTGCATTATTGACCAAACGCTAGCAGGTCATTCCAGTCGCACATCTGCGGACGGCTCGACGGGTTTGCCGGACGGTTGTTCGGGCCACGCAAATGCCGTTCACCCTAGTTCTGCCTGCGCCGCAGGCAGCGGCGATTTCCGTGATCATGCTGTCCGGCTGCGCGAGCATGGGAGCAATGGGTGTGGCTTGCGCCGACACCGCGAGAGACAGAGCGAACGCGCCAATTGCAATTAACCTGATCATTCTCACCTCCTCGAAGAGCGATGAATGGACCAAGCTGACGCCGCACTTGCTTGCAAGACTTGAGATGGATCAAGGGTTCTTAACTAACGCGGCTTCTTCATCCGTGTTGGGATAAGTAGTCTCGGCCCCTCAGGCGACACTTCCATATCGGTTCACGAGCATGCCTTCCCGCTGGCATTCACGCACTGGCACAAGGTGCACTAGTCAAATCCTGAATTTCTGCTTGTCTACGGTGCGCCTTGCCGATTCTTTCCAGCCCCCAAGCTTCCAGGATTGGCGAGAACGTACAGGCCCCGGCGGGGCATCCGTTTCGCCGGGGCCGCGGACGCGGAGATAGTCTGGGTCTATGGACGCAGCGGCAGATCGACAAAAGGTTTGGAGTTGGCTCGCCGGTGGGCAGAGCATGCTTCGGCGCACGAGCTTGCCAGCATGGTGAGCGGGTCGCTTGATGATCTCAGCCAGATTTTGCCACCAGACGTATCCGATCGCCGTGCATGCGTGGAGCTGTCTGCGCCTCAATTTCACCATCCGACTCAGGCTTTGGTTGTATTCGTTGCCGGCGTCTCGTCTGCGACGGTTGTCGATCCCGAACCGGCGCGCGACGAAGCGGAGCCAGAGGCCCGGAGAGAACCCCATCAAACCGGGCCTTTGCGCTGTCCATTGAGCGAAGCGCATCGCGCCTTACGTATGTCATCGCCGGTTGGTTCCGACGTCGCTTTGAGCATGCAGCGCTGCATCGTGTCCAGGATAAATCCCGTCTAAGTTGGAGCGTTGAACTGGCCGGCTTTGGGCCACAAACAGAGATCGGCACCTTATCGATCGCCTCGCTAGCACGCAGCAGGAACGACCCGAGCGCGTCGTTGACATGTAAAGTGCAACCGCGCGACCAGCGACGGTGAAGCCCCGCTCGCCCTTGGTGCGGCAACTCCTGCCAACCCCTCAACGGACATTCACTGGTACCTGCGCCCGCTCGGCGTCGGCGGTCGCGTTGCCCATGTATCTCGATTGGAAATGAGCAACCCGCTCGCGCCACATTCCGACGAACGCCTCCGACGTCAGCTTCTCCACCGATTTCCACGCCCCCTTAACGGCCGGAAGCGTATTGCCCCAGATCGCGCGCCTGCACCATTTTTCGCCCTTCTCCCTGCCTTCACTGGTGGCGCACATCGATTTCCAGGCCACGCGATTGGGTTCGCTGAGGTGCTCCGCGGCGCCTTCCCAGCCCTGCTGATGGATCAGGTAGAGATCGTTCAAGTCCGGCTTCCTGTGGGTCACCCACTCGAACAGAATCCCTTCGGTAATGATCTTGTAGGCCGCCGCAACGGCATTATCGCGGGGATTGAGAATATCTCCGGAGCCGAATTTACCGAACTCGTATTTGCTCAGCTGGAACAGCCCGATATACGACCCGGTGCGTTGCTTTGGGTCGAAACCGGACTCGACCTTGGCCACCGCCTTCATGAAAGTGAAATCCAGACCGAAAGCGTCGGACGCCCGCTTGATCTCTTCCATCGGCGTCCCGACCGGGATGTCCTTGAACGAACGCAAGACGATCGCAGCCGGCTTCTCGGCAGGCGGCAGTTCGGACCAGATGTAACAAATGAGATACCGGAAATCCTGCGGCCCCGAGTTGGAGGCACCGCCGGATGCACCGCACGTCGTCGGCGCCAGTTGGGCGACATCATGGTGGCCCAAGTCCACCGATTCCTGCACACGCGGTAAATCAGCCGACCGCGTCTGCGACGGATCGGGCAACGCGGCCACGACGATCGATTCCGATTTATCCGAGGCCGCCGTCGTGTCGGTAGCCGTCCCCGCCGCGGGTTCGGCGGCCGTCGCCACTTCGGCGCTAGCGACAGCGGCGTTCGCGGGTCCGGTGTTGCCCATTGCGATTGCCTGCGGTTCATCCGCGAGCCTCGCGGTGGCGGCGAGAGATGCTGCGCGGTCCTGGATTGTCACTGCGCGAGCGTTCTCGGTGCCGGCGGGACCGAACCCGGCTAGCCAGCCAGCGATCCACCCCGCGAGAACGACCATTCCGCAAAATGTCGGCGCCACTATCGTAAATCGCCGCGGGTTCATGATGCCGTCGCCCCCAATAGGCTCCACCGGAGCCGTGTAGAAAAGCCAAGCATGCGAAGCGGCTCATTCTTGGGATCAATGTGGGTGGCGCAATAGCGCAAACCGCCGCTCCTTGATATTTCCAAAGCATGTTGCCCGATTGCAACGCGTCGAATCGCAAGCAGTAGCGCCCCACTCCATGGCAACTCGCACTGCAATTGTGAGTACGGTCCAATTTTCGACCCACTGCGACCAGATTTGGAGGAGAGGCTTGGTGCGCTGTCAGGATGACGCATCAGGCGCCAGCTTCGCGCATCGTCTCGAACCGATGGAATCGCGCCTATGGGACCGGGCGATGTTCGTTAAGAAATTGTCAGCAATGCAGGGCGCGATAACAACCGCTGTATTCGCGATTTTCATGCTCCCTGCGGGGGTCGCACACGCTCAATTTCTGTTTGAACCCCAACACACGTTCTGGCGAAGCCAATACGCTCCGTACAAACACAAGCCCCACCACCGGCAGACAAACTCTGAAATGGCGAAGAGCCTTCGGCTCGAGCCCCTTCCGAAGGGCCCGCTCCAGATCATCATCTCGATAGCAGACCAACGGGTCTCCCTTTTTGACAACGGGGCCCTGATTGCACGCTCGCCGGTGTCCACCGGAACGGAGGGGCATCCGACGCCCCTCGGCGTGTTCAGCGTCATCAGCAAACAACGATGGCACCGTTCAAATATTTATAGCGGCGCCCCCATGCCCTACATGCAACGCATCACCTGGTCAGGTATTGCGTTGCACGCCGGTGTCGTGCCTGGGCATCCAGCGTCACACGGCTGCATCCGTTTGAAAGATAATTTTGCCGTTCGACTGTGGCATCTCACGAAGCGCGGCACGCGCGTGATCATTGCGCATGGTGATGTCCAGCCAGTCGAGATAACCAATCCGCATCTATTTCAACCGAAGGCCGCGGCTGGTTCGTCCGAATTCCAGAGTGCCACCGTCGCAACCGAGAGCATCGGTGCAGCCGCGGCAACGCAGGGATCACTGCTATCAAACGCCGAGACTCCAGAAGCCGCCAGCCTCCAGGAGCCGGGCTCAGCTCCCGCTGCAAGCGTGCCTAAAAAGATCGTTCCGATCTCCATCTTCGTCAGTCGTAAGTTGAGCAAGCTGTTCGTGCGTCAGGGCTTCACGCCGTTGTTTGATGTCCCGGTCAAGATCGAAAATCCGGAGGAGCCGCTGGGAACGCACGTGTTTACCGCACTGGAATT
Organism: Bradyrhizobium sp. BWC-3-1; assembly: GCF_032917965.1. Lineage (NCBI taxonomy): Bacteria > Pseudomonadati > Pseudomonadota > Alphaproteobacteria > Hyphomicrobiales > Nitrobacteraceae > Bradyrhizobium > Bradyrhizobium sp. BWC-3-1. The sequence goes on along the minus strand of NZ_CP136625.1, from coordinate 2,751,831 downwards.
CCAGAACGAGAGAACCGCTATTCGCTGGAGCGTCGTGTCGATTCCAGATGAATTGCCCCCTATGTCCGGGGCTGCCACGAAAGGGCGAGAAGCGCCCGCGAAGCAAACCGTGCCGGCACCGCTTCCCGATCAGGCCGCCGCTGTCCTTAACCGCATTGAAATAGCACAGGATACGGTTGAGAGGATCTCAAAACTTCTGACGCCGGCCTCTTCATTGATTATTTCCGACCACGGATTTAGCCGTGAGACCGGAAAAGACACGGATTTCATCGTGCTAACGCATTGATGCGGCGGCGCAACTCACCAACACACGATGCCGCTGCGCAACCCGCTGGAATTGTTCGACCGCAATTCTGATGCAAATTCTTGATGTCTGCGGCCAAAGCAGCGCGAGGTCTGTTCTGGTTAATCACCTCGGTTTGCAACGACTGACGACTTCAGCTCCGCCCTCATAAACAAACGTAGATAACGCCCGCCGGCAGCCAGCCGCTATTAATGCCGAGCCGAGAAACGTTGGTCGCCAGTCGCAACCACTTCGGTCGCCAGACATGCCGAACGGAGCAACTCTCTGGTGATTGGGGACAATCCGAGGAACCTCTGGGCTGATTGGTGCGGCGTCGCCCGTTGGCCGCCCACTGCGATCCGCATTGGCGCCGCTCACTGCCCCGCCCGCCTACTTAATCGTCGCGTGCACGGTGATTACTGACGTGCCAGAAGCTTTCGGCCCCTACCCACTGCCTTGATGGCAAAGGTGTCACTTCCCTTGTACCGGGCCTTTGTCTTGTATTCGTAAGTCGCAACGTTAAGCTTCTTCAGTTTGCCGTGTGCTGGCTTCCGTGAGATTTCCGAGCTACTCGTCACGCCGCGCAGCGTGATCGGGAAAGTGCAACTTTCCCCAGACGCCACGTTGATGTCGCCCGTCGAATTCTCTCCCCAATCCGCCAGCTCCATCGATCTGGAACTCCTTCTGCATGGCCAGCAGCTTTTGACGAACTTCCTCCGCCTTCGCCTCGGTCGGAAATGCAATTACGACAAGGTCACTCATCTGTGTACTGCTCCTCTACTCAACGATTCCTAAATCTTTTCAGCGCACCGCAAAATCGCTCGATGCAGATCAATGAGGTGCTAGGCGGCCAGACCCCGCGATAGGCCACGTCGCCCACAGTACCTGCAGACCGGATGGCGCAGGGCCGCCATCGGCGGACGGTCACCAGCGCTTGCGCACAGAGGCCAAGCGCGCTATCGCGCGTTGCCACGGATTAATAGGCGCAGATATAATTCCCGTAAGCATCGTAGCAACTGCGGCGGTACGCAGCGGTCCCCAGGGCAGCCGCGCCTACCGCTGCCGCTCCTACACCGTAGCCCCGATAGCCATAGCCGCGATAGGCTCCACCACGATAGCCGTAGCGCCCGCCGCGCACTGCTACAGCGCCGCCGCCGCGCGGTCCTCGAACTGCGACCGCACCGCCGCGATAACCGCCGCCACCGCGATAGGCACCTCCGCCGCGCCGAGCCTCGGCATCATCCGGGATCAAGCAGGCGATGAGCAAAACGAAAGCGGCAAGTGCCGCGAGGATATAGCGAAGCATTGCAAGCACCTCTCTATGAATTCCCCCCGCATGCGAGAGGGTGCTGCTCCGCCAAGCCCACCGCTTGATGTAAATCAACGGAACAGTCCCGCCTTGAAGTTCCTGCTATGGTTTGTCATAGCTCCGGGAGAATGCTGTGGGTGCCTTGAGCGAACGACGTGTCCGCGAGATTTACGAGCAGTTCGCCCATCGTCGCTTGAATGATCTTGAGCACGCAATTGACGAGAACATTGATTTCCTGAGCCATGCCCCGGCTGATATTTTCCCATATCTCGGAAGACGGCGCGGGCAGGCTGAAGTTCTGCGAGCATTCACAGAAGTGCATGAGGAACTGGAAGTCCTTTCGTTTTGGCCTCTAACTACGGTCGTCAATGAAGACCGCGCGGCCCTGTCGGTTATTGTCAAGGTGAAGGATCGCACCACGGAGCGGTCCGCGCACTACCGTGCTGCACACTTCCTCCGGTTTCGGGACGACCGCATCATCGAGTGTTGCGCTATCATCGACTCTCTCGACGCAGCGCGCCAGTTGGCTGGACAAGAGACCGCCGTTCAAGACTCTTAGCCGCTTTCAGCTTGATACCTTCAAGAACGACCAATTGTCTCCGGCCGCGTCGCTGCATTGAGGCCTAACCGCCTCGACGTTTTCGCCGACGGGCAGGCGTAGGACTGCGGCATCGGCCCGCTCCATCACCCGGTCATCCTCACCACGGCGGCAGGCGACGGGACGGCCGGGCAGCGCGGCAGCGGAGGTGGCACAAATTGCATAGTCGCCTCTAGAACGGACAGATCAGCCATGCCCCGAAAGAGCGCTAAACGATACTTACGGACCTTGAATTGCGCGGTACTCTCTTTGCAACGAAAGGGGATCGGTGCCGGGGCTCGTGCATATTGTTGACGACGATCCGTCCTTTTTGACAGCGATGGAGCGTCATTTGAAGCACGCCGGTTACGATGTAGCCGTCTATGCGTCAGCACAGGCGTTGCTGGACCGATTGCCGGGCGGTAGCGTTCCGAGTTGTATCCTTCTTGACGTGCAAATCCCCGACTTGGATGGCCCTGCGCTACAAACGCGATTGCGCGAACTCGGCTCGACATTGCCGATCATATTTCTCTCCGGCTATCGCAACATTCCTCTCACGGTAAAGACCATAAAGGCCGGTGCGGAGGACTTCCTGACCAAGCCCGTAAGCTCAGAAGACCTTCTTCGCGCCATTGCTGGAGCGCTTGCTCATCATCAATCATCACAAGACCTACAGAACATGCTGAGCATGGCTCGTGCCCGCCTCTCTAAGTTGACGCCTCGCGAGCGACAAGTCTTTGACCTCATCGTGCGGGGCAGACTTAACAAGCAGATCGCTCACGCGCTGGGAACGACTGAGCGCACGATAAAAGCTCACCGTCACGGAGTGATGGAGAAATTGCAGGTGCGGTCGTTAGCCGAGCTGGTATCTCTTGCCGAGCGGATCGGGCTCCTAGGCGGCGCATCCGACTCTCAAGCGACGTTCTGAGCGCCAGGCCGCTCCATTGATCTACGTCAACATCGCTGAACTTTAGGCTCGAATTGTATTGCTGCGAAGGTGTGGTCGGTGCGATGCACCATGCGGTGTTAGGAGCATCGATGAGGATGCCCATAAGCGAGCTGCGCCGTTTGCGTGGAGAACGCATCGACTGGCTGCTCTCGATGCTGACGGGCGTGCTGGCATTACTGATTTTTGTCTTCGCCCCGCTACAAGCAATGGGCATTACCGCCTTCCATCTGTTTGCCGATGGTCTGTTGCTAACGATCATCGTCAGCATGGTGATCATCTCCAACAGCCCAACTGCCCTCGTTCTGATGTCGCTGGCGCTGATTTTTAATGTCGCCGTATTCTTTCTGCGCATCTACTACCCTGTACCCTACCATCTTCACATCTTGGCGGGCGCTTGGTTGGTCATTGCCTGCACGTTAGGCGTTGTCGTGCTTCAGGCCGTATTTAGGCGAGGTCTCGTTACATATCATCGAATTATCGGGGCGATCCTTCTGTACCTGTTGATCGCGGTGGCCTTTGCAACGCTGTTCCTGTTTGTAGGGCTAGCGGCTCCGGACGCAATCAAGGGAATAGCTTTCGAGGACGATCATTCAGTGGCCGCATCGCTTTTTTACATGAGCTTTGTCACGCTGACATCGACTGGGTATGGAGACATCGTTCCGGTACATCCGTTGGCACGAAGTCTCTGCAATATCGAGAGCGTGATCGGTCAGCTTTATCCGGCGACCCTTCTGGCGAGGCTCGTTACCCTCGAGCTCAGCAGTACCGGCTCAGCGCGCAAGCCGACCCATACCACCTGAACCGCAGGCGCTGAACCGACACGCGTGCGCTGCACTCGCGTCCTGTGAGCTTCTGGCGTGGCGATGCAAACACTCGGTTGATCTATGTCAACACCGGCGATCCTTCAGCGGACACGCTGCGTGCAGCCACACCTGAGACGGCGTCCGTGCATCTGTTGCGCTGGCACGAAAAAGGGAGACCCGCACCATGCATCCTAAGAAGCATTTTTCGATCAAGTCGGCGACTGTTGCAGGGATAGCTGCCAGCAGCCTGTTGGGGCTTGCAGGTCTCACTCTCAGTCCAGGCCCGGCCAATGCGGTCGTGTATTGCCAATACACTGCCTACCCCGCCGGCTGCGTTGCTCGGCCCGGTGTGGTGCTCGGTGCGCGTCCGGTAGCCCGCGCTGCGGTGCGCCATAATGCCGGTGGCAATGCCAATGGTGGCGTCAACCGCGTCGGCGTGCGGCGGTAGACCAGTGGTTTGCAGGTAGCTGGGGAGAAAAAGAGCCGTCGCGGTTGGTCTCGGCCCGGAGGATAGCGACCGATGACGGGCAGCGGCCGCGCGGTATGAAGTACACGTGGTATGTCACCTTTGAAGTGCCGATGGACGGCACGCTGCTAAGACGGCGACATCCGCGCTTAACGAAGACGTTTGTCACCGAAGCACAGGCCCGGGATTTTGCGCGAGCCAGATTCACCGAAGGATTGATTGTCACTGCAGGCACCATCATCCCGCACCTGCCAAGAGCGTCAATTCCGTCGGAGGGAATTCCAGAGTGGCTAGAAGCCAACCACGTAAATGACTGATCAGCGGGCCAGCAAACCGGGAGCTTGAAGATGTCGGAGCCGAAACAGGTCTGTCGTCGCAACGCACTCACTTTCCTTGGATACGCAGGGATGTTCGGGCTTGTGGCTTCGTCCTCAATTTTTGCAGCCTCAGAGGCTGTTGCCCAAACCACCGCGCCAGCCGCCGCGCCTACGACGCCGCCAGCGGACGCGCCGAAGTCAGGCACAGAACGCCGTCAGGAGCGGCGCAGCGGGCGAACAGAGCGCCGACAGGAACGCCGCACGGGACGCACTGAGCGGCGTCAGGAACGGCGCACCGGGCGCGACGAGCGGCGGGACGCTCGCGACGGCACCCCGGCTGTCACGACGACCACCACAGAGCAGAAAAAGTAGGCCCTTCATTCGGCCAACCACAGGAGCCGGGCCACCTCAGCGGAGGCCCGGGAAGGCCGTACAGAAGCCCGCCAGCGCCGGGCTGCAGACACACCGGGGCAAGCCGGGCCAGTTTGCCAGCCGCTGCCTCAGTCGTGCGTTGTGGCAATGCGCTGGCAAGGCAGGCATCTGTACACGCGCACGGCTTTATGAATTCCGATCTCTGACAATCTTCCGAGCAGCGTCATTTCGCGCTCGCAGTTCTCGCACGCGGGAGGTCGCTGGGCATCATCGTGTGGTCGCATGACGATTGCGATTACTCGATCTGCGAAGGCCGGGACGCTCGGTTTTCTACGGGGGAGGCTTCCCCGGATAGCGAACGAGCCGCACGGTTGAGCGACTTGGGCAGGGGCGCCGCCGGGCGCTCATCGGCTACCTTACTTTCTGACGGGTTGGCTGCCGCTGGTCTTCTTTGAAGCGCAGCGCCGACTAACCCGACGAACACGAGCAAAGCGCCGCCGATCATAAGCCAGTGTGGGAATTCCATGTTTACTTCCCCAGCTCTGCAATCCATCCAGCGGCAGCCGATTGCAGTACTTGACCAGGATCAACGTTCGGCCACCAACTGGGACGGGGCGAGCCGCGGGCGACGGGCCACGCCGTCAGGCGTCAGTGTCGGGCCACAGGAAGACCGCAGGGAGGCCCCCACAGCGCGCTGCCAGCGCAGGGGCAAGCCCGGCCATCGCATCCAGCAGGGCCGCGCCGCGACCCGCCGGCCGACCGGGCGCAGTCCAGCCGGGTCACACCTCGCGCGGGCGCAGCCCCAACTCTCGCTTGACACGGCAGCTGTGAAACTAGGGCCTAATAGGGCCCGGCGATTTCGGGCCGGACGCAGCACCGGGCACCGATCCATAAGCCCTTCATTGGTCGACATTTTTTAGTTTTCCTCGACTGCCCGAAATGACTGGACGCCAGGACCACACGGTTTTGCCGTACGCACGGCTCGCCATTTCGCCGCAGTTTTCCCAGCCCTGTCGACGGAGCCGGAAACTTACAGACGAGACGAAGCCTAGCAGCGCCGCTCGTCGGCACGCAGCCTTGGGCTCACGGAGAGCAATCCGCCCTGCCCTTGGCCTCTCGCACCCGAACGCTGCCGCGTCCACCGCAAGCCCGGCTCGCGAACATGACGACCACAAGATCGCCCCTCAAGGATGAGCCAGGATGGGCGACACATACGCCGTTTCCGAATTTCGGTAAAGCGGAATATTTTTTCTGGAGGGGATTGACGCGCCCGCGACACAGGTCGCGCAATGAGACGCCTCGCGCAGAAGCAACAAGGGGCGGTGCAAAACACCGCCCATTGGCGAGAACGAGACTGCGGCGAGGACAGGCGCCTAATACGGCTGATAATAGCCACGCGGACCATAGTAGGGACCGCCGCCGTAATATCTCTGGCCGCCGTAGTAAGGACCGGGACCGTAATTATAGCGGTCCTCGTAGTACTCCTGGCGCCTGCTCTCTGCGATCGCGCCGCCGATCAGACCTGCCGCCACGCCCATGAAAGCGAGGCCTGCAGCGTTCGGACCTCGCCGATAATAGTGGTGGCGGCGAGCCGCGCTGAAATCGGTGGCAGCCGGAGCGACCGAGCCCGTGGCAGCGGCTTTGGTGGGCGCGGGCGAGTTGGCAGCCGAAGGGGTGATCGGGGCCGTCATCAGAACAAGACTTGCGAAAGCTGCCAGCCCAACGCTGCGGCCGGCTGCGGAAATCATCGGTCCTTTATTCATCTTGACCTTCCTGTTCTCGCTCGAAGCGACATAATCAAACAAGACTAAACGTCCAAACCACTGAAATGGTTTCGTGATCGCGGCATCTGCCACGCGTTGAACGATTGTAGATCGAACGTCCAGATCCAGCTTGAACCATCCAACATGAGCGGATAATGAACAGGCGCACCGTCTTTCGGTCGCCGTAAGCGTTTTACGTGAACCAACGCATCAACCGACGCCGTCGGGATCGATGCCATTCTTGGGTTCACCGTGACTGACGCGTCTTATTCCAAGAGAAACCAGATGATTGCGGTTCGCAAACTGCCGGCGCGCTATGCGTCGATCGTGATGCCATTTGTGCTGTCCATCCTCATGACAGCCGTGGTGTCGGTCATTTCAACCCTTCGAAGCCTCGGCGCAACGCCGGCGTTCCTCGCGACCTGGCCGGGCGCCTGGGCGCTGTCATGGCTCGTCGCCTTTCCGACGCTGCTGATGGTGCTGCCACTGGTCCGCCGGATCGTGGCTAGCGTCGTCGCTGCTCCCTTGCAGCCAGGCCGATAGCAGGCGCGGACGGCGGCGCATGACGCACGCCGTCCCGCTTCCGCGTGACCTTACGACAGCGCGCCGAGTACGCCGCGCGTCGCCTTGTCGATCTCCTCGACATAGCGGCGGCGGGCGAAGGTCTCGGTAAGGAAGCCGACCACCTTGCGGCTGTCGGTGGAATCGACCACCGCCAGCATCTCGGCCTCCGCCTCGTCGAACACCGCCATCGCCGACTTCACGTTCATTTCCGGGATCAGCACGATCTCGGTCAGGCGCGCGAGCTCGATCACCTGGATTTCGTCGGCGATGGTGTCGAGGTCGCCCGAGAACAGGTCGGGCAGCAGGACAAGGCCGACATATTCGTCCGCATTGTTGACGATGACGATCCCGGGCCGCGAGCCCAGCGCGAATTCGCGGCGGACCGCGGCGATCGTCGTGGTCGACGGCACCTTGCCAACATCTGAGCGCATCAGCCGCTCGACGGTGAGGTTGCGCAGCCAGCCGACGTCGTTGGCGCTGCGGATGGTCTCGCCGCGCAGATGCAGGCGCCAGGTCGAGAAGGAGTGCCCGAACATGAAGCGGACGCAGATCGAGGTGACGATGCAGCCGGCGAGCACCACGGCGGTAACGTCGACGTTGCGGGTCATCTCGAGCACGAGGAACGACATGGTCAAGGGACCGCCGACGATGGCGACGCCCAGCGTCGCCATGCCCGTCAGCATCGCGACCAGCGGATCGATCACGAAGTTCGGGCTGATCAAGAGCAGCACCGCGGAGAAGAACTTTCCGATCAGGCTGCCCACGAACAGCGAGGCAAAGAACAGGCCGCCGCGGAAACCGGAGGCGAGCGAGATCAGGCAGGCCGTCACCTTCAAGGCGATGATCAGCGCGATCAGGCCGATCGTCATGTCGTGAAAGAGATCGAGCACCATTGCGCCGTGGCCGGCCGCCAGCACCTGCGGCGTGACGATCGCAAAACCGCCGACGATGAGGCCGCCGATCACCGGGCGCAACCAGACCGGCAGCCATTTGAACAGGCGCTCGAACATCGAGGACGAGCGCATCACGGCGATGCCGACACCGCTGGTGACGAGCGCGAGACCGATCAGCGCCAGATATTGCTCGACGCCGACGGCGCTGACCTTGGGTATTTCGAGCGAGTATGGCGCGCCGCCGAGCCATTGCGCGGTCAGGGCGCCCGCGAGCGAGGCGGCGAGGATCGGCGCCGCGCTGCCGACCGAGTAGACGCCGACGATCAGCTCGCAGGCGTAGAAGGCGCCCGTGATCGGTGCACCGAAGGCCGCCGCGATCGCCGCAGCGGCACCGCAGCCGACGATCAGGCGCAGATCGTTGCGGCGCAGATTGAAGAACTTGCCGAGCAACGAGGCGATACCCGAGCCGATCTGGGTATAGCCGGCCTCGAGGCCGACGGAGGCGCCGCAGCCGTTCGAGATCAGCGTCTGGCTGGACACCACCACGCTGTCGCGCATCGACAGATTGCCGCCGCGCAGCGCGTTCGCCTCGATCGGATCGACCGCGCTGGAGAGCTTGAGCCGTCGCCGCCACCACTCCATTATACCAAGCACCAACCCGCCCAGCGCGGGCGCGATCAGCGCGGCCCAGGGACTGACGCTGGTATTGGCGGACAGGCGGACGTCGATGGGAATGCCGTAGATCACCATATGGGCAATCTGCGCAATCTCGGCCATCAGCGTCACGATGGCGCCGGCGAGCGTGCCGATCACCAGCGCCAGCGGGATCAGATAGAATTCGTTGCTGCGCAGCAGCGCCCGCAGCCGAACCATGATGCGGTTCGTCCCCTTGCGGTCGGCGAGATGTCTGATCCGCAGGAACACGTTCTGTCCGCCCTACTCTTCCGACATGCCGTAACCGGACATGCGCTGGCGGACCCGCTCGATCTCGGCGCTCGACAGCAGCGGCGGCTCTCCGATCTGGAGACAGCCGTGATATTGCCGCGCCAGCGTCTCGACCTCGACGGCGAGCCACATCGCCTTGTCCAGCGACTTGCCGATTGCGATCATGCCGTGATGGTCGAGCAGGCAGGCAAGCCGGCCCTCCAGCGCCCGCACGGCATGTTCGGACAGCTCCGCCGTTCCGAAGGTGGCATAGGGCGCGCAGCGGATGCTGTCGCCGCCGGCGGCTGCAATCATGTAGTGCACGGGCGGGATCTCCAGGCCCATGATCGCCAGGATGGTGCAATAGGTCGGATGGGCGTGGACGACGGCGTCGACGTCTGGCCGGGCCTTCAGGATGTCGAGGTGGAAGCGCCACTCGCTGGACGGCCTCTGATCGGGCGCGTGCGATCCGTCCATCGTCATGAACACGATCTGGTCCGGCGTCATGGCGTCGTAGGGCACGCTGGTCGGGGTGACCAGAAGCCCGTCCACATGCCGGACGCTGATATTGCCCGAGGTGCCCTGGTTGATGCCGAGCGCATTCATGCGGCGGCAGGCGCCGATGATGGCCTGTCTCTTGTCGAGCTCGTCCGCTGTCATCGACATCTCGATTTCCTGACGATGGGCGCCTGTCAGACGGGGAGTACGTCAAGCAATATGGCAGCGCAAGAGAAAGCGGACCGGATCGCGCGCGATCCCGCTAACCGCCTCATGGCATCATGGAATAAACATGAAAATCAACGCATTAACAGATTGTCGCAGCTCTACGGCAAGCTCGCCCGGACAGCAGCGAAGCCGTTGATCACGAACTGCACCGAATAGGCCGCGAGCAGCATGCCGAGCACGCGCGAGAGGACGGCGTTGCCGGTGCGCCCGAGGCTCCGCGCGATCATGTTCGCGGAGACAAAGCAGAGCATGCAGAGCAGGCACACGGCGAGGACGACCGCGATGATGATCGGGAGCCTCGGCCCGTAGCCGGCATCGCCGGTCAGGAGCAGCGTGGTCGCGATCGCGCCGGGACCGGCCATCATCGGGATCGCCAGCGGGAATACCGCGACGTCGGAGGCATGCTCCGAGGTTGCCTTATCGGCCTCGCGGGCCTCGCGATGCGGACGGTCGCCGAAGATCATCTGGTAGGACACGCCGAACAGCAGCAGCCCGCCGGCGATCTGGAAGGCGGGGATGCCGATCCCGAGCTGGCGCAGCAGCCAGTTTCCGATCAGGGCGATCACCACCAGGATCGACGCCGCAATCAGCGGCGCACGCAGCGCGATGGTGCGCATGGTCTTGTCGGGCATGCCTCCGGTCGCAGCGAGGAAGGCCGGCGCAAGGCCCACCGGATCGACCACGAGCAGCAGCGTCACGAACGCGGACAGGGTGAAGTCGATCATGTCTCGGTGGGCTCCCTGGACGCAGGAACGATGGCTGGCGGACTGACTTAGCCCGATAGAACCGCTTTGAAAATCACCGGAGATGCACAATGAGTGACAGTGGAATTGGAATGTTGCTGGGTCACCTTTCGGGCAACCTGCTCTGGCTCTGGTTCATCGGTGCCTTCGTGCTCGGTGCGGTCCTCGTCTACGGCGTGGCGAAGGCGGGGCGCCTGCGGCGCCGCGAGCGCGCGCAGCTCGACCGCAACACCGAGGCGCGGCAGCGGCAGGAAGATCCCTACAAGCGCCCGACCTGAGCGCAGGCTGCAGTTTGGAACTTTCGTTCTCCGAAAGCTTTTGATCGCCTGAGGATTGCGGAAGGCGATGCCTTCGCGCGTCACCTCAAGAGGAGGATGTATGGCAAAACGAGCAAAGAAGCGCACAAGCAAGAAATCGTCGACGGGCCGCGCCCGTCAGGCGCCGAAGATGTTGAGCGACCTATTCCTGGAGACGCTCAAGGACATCTATTTCGCCGAGAACAAGATCATCAAGACCCTGCCCAAGATGGCCAAGGCTGCCAACTCGAAGGAGCTCGCGGCGGCTTTCAACAAGCATCTGCGCGAGACCCAGGGCCAGGTCAAACGTCTGGACCAGATCTTTAAGATGCTGGGCAAGCCGGCCCGCGGCAAGCCTTGCGAAGCGATCAACGGCATCACCGACGAAGGTGCCGAGATCATGAAGGAGTTCAAGAACGCGCCTGCGCTCGACGCCGGCCTGCTCGCAGCCGCGCAGGCGGTCGAGCACTACGAAATCTCCCGCTACGGCACGCTGCGCACCTGGGCCGAGGAGCTCGGCATGCAGGACGCGGCAAAGCTGCTGCAGGCGACGCTGGACGAGGAAGAGGCGACCGATCACGCCCTGACCGAGCTCGCCACCTCCGTGATCAACCTCGAGGCGGAAGAGGAATACCGCCAGGCGGCCTGAGGCACACATAGGGTGACGACGGAACGCCGCGGCCCGGAAGGCCGCGGCGCTTGTTTTCGGATCGCACGATCCGCATGGCACCTGCGCGCAGCCGGGCTGGAATTCTCGGGAACCGGCCCCATATTCAGCGTTCCTCACCCGCCGAGCCCGCATCATGCAACCCAAAAATCCCCTCGACTGGATGCTGTCCGAAGCCTTGGACTCGCTGACCCGCGCCGAACGGCTGCGCCAGCAGTTCGGCCGGCAGGAAGCCTGCTGGGAGCCGCCGATCGACGTGCTCGAAACCGAGCATGAGCTCCTGATCCTGGTCGCGCTTCCCGGCGTCAATCCCGACAATGTCGAGACTGTCATCCATGACGGCGTGCTCGTCATCTCCGGCCAGCGCACCCTTCCGCCAGAGCTTCGCAACGCCCGCATCCACCGGCTCGAACTGCCGCAGGGGCGTTTTGAGCGCCGCATTGCATTGCCCGTTGGCCGTTACGCCATCAGCCGCTTCGTGATGGACGGCTGCGTCGCGCTGCGCCTCGCCAAATCCTGAGGTCGATCATGGCCACCGAACCAATGAATACCGCACCGACCAATCCCCAGAGCAATTCCGACGTGAAGATTCCCGAAGACGCGCTGATCATCATTCCCGTGCGCGAAATGGTGCTGTTCCCCGGCGCCATCGCGCCGATCGCGATCGCACGGCCGAAGTCGGTCGCCGCCGCGCAACAGGCGCTGCGCGAGCAGCGACCGGTCGGCATCGTCCTGCAACGCAGCCCCGAGACCGAGGAGCCCGGACCGGACGACCTCTATCGGGTCGCGACCATCGCCAACATCGTGCGCTACATCACCGCGCCCGACGGCACCCATCACATCGTCTGCCAGGGCGTGCAGCGCGCGCGCATCCTCGACTTCCTGCCGGGGACGCCGTTCCCGGCCGCGCGGATCCAGCAGATTCCGGAGCCGACCACCAGCACGCCCGAGATCGAGGCCCGCGGGCTGAACCTGCAGCGCCAGGCCATCGAGGCGATCGAGCTGCTGCCGCAGGCGCCGCCCGAACTGGTCGCGATGTTCCAGGGCACCACGGCGCCCGGCGCGCTGGCGGACCTGGCGACCTCGTTCATGGACATCAAGCCGCAGGACAAGCAGGAGGTGCTGGAGACCATCGACCTCGCTCTGCGTGTCGAGAAGGTGTCGAAGCATCTGGCCGAACGGCTGGAGGTGCTGCGCATCAGCAACGAGATCGGCCAGCAGACCCGCGCCAGCTTCGACGAGCGGCAGCGCGAAGCGATCCTGCGCGAGCAGATGGCGACCATTCAGCGCCAGCTCGGCGAAGGCGACGGCAAGGCGGCCGAGGTGGCCGAGCTGACGGCTGCCATCGCCAAGGCCAACATGCCGCCCGAGGCCGATGCACATGCGAAGAAGGAGCTGCGCCGCTACGAGCGCATGCCGGAGGCCGCCGGCGAGGCCGGCATGGTCCGCACTTACCTGGACTGGCTGATCGAGCTGCCGTGGGCACTGCCCGCGGAGAAGCCGATCGACATCAAGGAAGCGCGCCGCATCCTCGACGCCGATCACTTTGGCCTGGAGAAGATCAAGAGCCGGATCATCGAATATCTGGCGGTGCGCAAGCTGGCGCCGCAGGGCAAGGCGCCGATCCTGTGCTTCATCGGACCGCCCGGCGTCGGCAAGACCTCGCTCGGCCAGTCCATCGCACGCGCGATGGACCGTCCCTTCGTGCGCGTCAGCCTCGGCGGCGTGCATGACGAGGCCGAGATCCGCGGCCACCGGCGCACCTATATCGGCGCGCTGCCCGGCAACATCATCCAGGGCATCAAGAAGGCCGGCGCCCGGAACTGCGTCATGATGCTGGACGAGATCGACAAGATGGGCCGCGGCGTGCAGGGCGATCCTTCCGCCGCGATGCTGGAGGTGCTCGACCCCGAGCAGAACGGGACATTCCGGGACAATTACCTGGGCGTGCCCTTCGACCTGTCGCGCGTGGTGTTCATCGCGACCGCAAACATGCTGGACCAGATCCCGGGTCCGTTGCTGGACCGCATGGAGCTGATCAGCCTCGCCGGCTACACCGAGGATGAGAAGCTGGAGATCGCGCGGCGCTATCTGGTGCGGCGGCAGCTCGAGGCCAACGGCTTGACGCCGGAGCAAGCCGAGATCGAGCCGGAGGCGCTGAAGCTGGTGGTCAAGGGCTACACCCGCGAAGCCGGCGTGCGTAACCTGGAGCGGGAGATCGGAAAGCTGTTCCGCCATGCTGCCGTGCAGGTCGCCGAGGGCACGGCTGCCAAGATCGTCGTGACGCCAAAGGACATCGGCACTGTGCTCGGCCAGCCGCGCTTCGAAGGCGAGATCGCGCAGCGCACCAGCATTCCAGGCGTGGCCACTGGCCTGGCCTGGACGCCGGTCGGCGGCGACATCCTGTTCATCGAGGCCTCGCGGGTATCAGGCCGCGGCGGCATGATCCTGACCGGCCAGCTCGGCGAGGTCATGCGCGAGAGCGTGCAGGCTGCGATGACGCTGGTGAAGAGCAAGGCCACGCAGCTCGGCATCGATCCGCAGCTGTTCGAAAAGAGCGACATCCACGTTCACGTGCCGGCAGGCGCGACCCCGAAGGACGGACCGAGCGCGGGCGTTGCGATGTTCACGGCGCTGACGTCCCTGCTCACCAATCGCACGGTGCGCAGCGACACCGCCATGACCGGCGAGATCTCGCTGCGCGGCCTGGTGCTGCCGGTCGGTGGCATCAAGGAGAAGGTGGTGGCAGCCGCGGCCGCGGGCCTGAAGCGGGTGATGCTGCCGGCGCGCAACAAGCGGGATTACGACGACATCCCGCAGAGCGCGCGGGACAACCTCGAATTCATCTGGCTGGAGCGCGTCGACGAAGCCATCGCCGCGGCGCTCGAGCCGGCCGAGGCCCAAGCCGATGCCAAGGTCGAAGCGGCGGAGTGAATGCCATGAAGAAATTGCTGGAAAGAGCGAAGCGATCGCGGACGACGCAGCGGCTGCGCCAGTTGCTGGATCGCGCCATCGACGGGGTTCGCGATGCGCTGGCGATGCCGGGACCGCGGCTTCAGCCGGCCCCGGTCCGGGCGAAGCGCCGCAAGGGTTGAGCCCTCCGTCTCAAGTCCTCGCGACAGCCCCGAACAAAAGGCCCCCTCGCTCGAGGGGGCCTTCGCCTTGTTAGCCCACGGCGTCCTTGGCGGCCTTGACCGGGCGGGCGCGAACGATCTTCCGGGCCGGTTTGGCCTTGAACATCATCTCTTCGCCCGTGAACGGGTTGGTGCCCTTGCGCGCCTTGGTCGCGGGCTTCTTGATGACCACGAACTTGGCGAAGCCCGGCACCAGGAACAGGCCGTTCTTCTTGAGCTCCTTGTGACCGACGTCGGTCAGCGTCTCCATGACGCTCTTGACGTCACGCTTGGAAAGCTCGGTGGTGGTCGCGATCTTTTCGATCAGCTGCGATTTCGACATTTGGGTGGCCATCGTGTCTCCTCTGATTCGTTAACGGCTGCATATTAGACCAACCGGTGAAGGCCTATAGCCTTCTGCACAGTTTTGTCGGGGTTTTACGGGCTTTTTTGGCCCTCTGTGGCAAAAAACCCTGCTTTTTAGCCACTTCCGGAGCGGGAGAGGCCTCAGGCAGCGGATTTTACCTTGTTTCAAAGGCCCGCACGCAGCCTTGCTAAAGCTGATTCGATGCTTTCGACAAGCGATGACCGGCCTCTTTGTCGGAGTCCGGTCGCGATTCACCCTGGAAAACAAGCCTAGATCGTCGTGATGTGGCGATCGCGGGTACTTTCTCTCCCTTATTTCTAGGGAGCGCGACGAGCTTCGCTCGTGCTAGATACGTTCGATGATGACGGCCGGGGCCATGCCACCGGCCGCGCACATGGTGACGAGACCGCGCTTCAAGTCGCGCCGTTCGAGCTCGTCGAGCATGGTGCCGATCAGGATCGAGCCGGTGGCGCCGATGGGATGGCCGAGTGCGATCGAGCCGCCATTGACGTTGACCCTGGCGCGGTCGAGCTTGAGGTCGCGGATGTATTTTTCCGCAACCACGGCAAAGGCCTCGTTGATCTCGAACAGGTCGATGTCGTCGATGGTCAGCCCCGCCTTCGCCAACACCTTGCGCGTCGCCGGCACCGGCGCGTTCAGCATCAGCGTCGGCGAGTCCCCCATATTCGCCATCGCGACGACGCGGGCGCGCGGCTTCAGGCCGTGCGCCCTGGCGTAAGCGGGCGAAGCCAGAAGGATCGCGGCGGCGCCGTCGACGACGCCGGACGAGTTGCCGGCGTGGTGCATGAAGTCGATCTCGAGGTCGGGGTATTTCTGCAGGATCAGGCCGCGATAGGTCGTGCCCTTGTCGTCGAGCGCATGGTCGGCGACAGCGGGGAATGCGGGCTTCAAAGCGCTCAGCCCTTCCATCGTGGTCTGCGGCCGCGGATATTCTTCATGGTCGAGCGCGAGGCTGCCGTCCTCGCGATGCACCGGCACAAGGCTCTTCTTGAAGTGGCCGTTCGCGATCGCATGCGCGGCACGCTTCTGGCTTTCGAGGCCCAGCGCGTCGACGTCCCTTCGCGTGATGCCTTCCAGCGTCGCGATCGCGTCGGCGCAGACGCCCTGATGCGACTGCGGATGCCGCGCTCGCAGGCGCAGATTGCCGTTGTCCATCATCATCGGACCGCCGCCGCGGCGTCCTTCCATCGACATCATCTCGCAGCCGCCGGCGACGACGAGGTCCTCCGTGCCCGACATGATCGAGCTTGCGGCCATGTTGACGGCGGTGATGCCGGAGCCGCAGAAGCGGTCGAGCGTTACGGCACTCGCGCGCACGTCGTAGCCGGCGTCCAGCGCCGACATGCGGCCGAGATCGCCGCCTTGCGTTGCGACCTGCGCGCTGCAGCCCCAGATGACGTCGTCGACGTCGGCGGTGTCGATGCCGGTGCGCGTCGCGAGCGCGCGCAGCACGGTTGCTCCCAGCTGCTGCGGATGAATGCCCGAGAGCGCCCCCTTGCCGGCCTTGCCAACGCCCCGCGGGGTCCGGCAGGCATCGATGATGAGTGCGTCGATCATTGGCATTATCCTCTTGTTGAACGGTTGGAAGCGTTTTGAATCAGCGGGCCAAGGGAGTCAATGCGCGCTGGCGGAACCGCCTCACCCCGCCCTCTCAACGCGAGCCAAGCTCGTCGCCCTTCCGCAAGAGCGGGGCGAGGGAGAGCAATCAAACCCCCGCTGCGTTCTTCGCGATCACGTTGCGATAGAAGCTGGCGCTGAGTTTCGGCGTACGCACCTGCGTATCGAAATTGACGTGGTAGAGCCCAAAGCGCTTGTTGAGCCCAAATACCCATTCGAAATTGTCCATCAGGCTCCAGAGGAAATAGCCGCGCACCGGCACGCCTTCGGCGGTGGCGCGCTGGAGCTGGGCCAGGTAGTTGCGCAAATACATGATGCGGTCGGTGTCGTAGATCTTGCCGTCGGGCGTCACGACGTCGTCGCCGGAGGTGCCGTTCTCGCTGATATAAATCGCGTCCGTTTTCCAGATCTTTGCCGCCAGCTTGGGCACCCAGTAGATCGTCTCGGGGCCGACGCGCAGCCAGTCCGAATTCATGTGCGGGAAGGATTTCGGGATCGGCAGCGGCATGAAGCCCGCGCCCTGGTCGGAGGCCACCACATAGTTCTGCGGCGCGTAGATGTTGAGGCCGAGGAAATCGACCGGCGAGGAGATGATCTTCAGCTCCGCATCCGTGTATTTCGGCGCGTCGCGCCCGGCGAAATTCAGGAAGGCGTCGGTGTACTGGCCCGTCATGATGACGTTGAGATAGCCGGCGTTCATTTCGCGCAGCGCGATCTCTGCGGCGCGGACGTTCTCCGGCGTGTCGATCGCGGGGGCACAGGCATCGATGTTCTCCGCCGGCCCCACCCTGGTGCCACGGCGGCCATGGGCGCGTACCGCCTGCACCGCAAGCCCGTGCGCGAGCGCGCTGTTGTGCCTGATCTGGTTGACCTCGGCTTGTGGCAGCGTCACGCCGGGCGCGTCGATGCCGATGCCGTAGCCGAAATAGACGAAGCGACCGCTCTCGTTCAGTGTGAATACGTTCTTGACGCGATCGGTCAGGTGCTCGGCGACATAGGCCGCGTAATCACCGAAGATCTTGCAGGTCTCCGTCGACCGCCAGCCGCCAAACCGGTCCTGGAGCGATTGCGGCAGGTCCCAATGATAGAGCGTCAGCCACGGCTCGATGCCGTTCTTGAGGAGTTCGTCGACCAGGCGGTTGTAGAAATCGAGTCCCTTCGGGTTGGGCTTGCCGTCGCCGTCCGGAAACAGCCGCGGCCAGGCCACCGAGAAGCGATAGGCCTTGCAGCCGAGCTCCCTGATGAGCGCGATGTCCTCCTTGTAGCGGTGATAGTGCTCGTTGGCGCGGTCGCCGGTCGAGCCATCCTCGATCTTGCCGGGGATGCGGACGAACTTGTCCCAGATCGAGGCCCCTCGCCCGTCCTCGTTGACCGCGCCCTCGACCTGATAGGACGAGGTCGCCGTGCCCCAGACGAAGCCCGCGGGGAAACCGTCCACGTTTCGCGGCGGCGATGCGGGCTTGGCGTCCGCGACCTCGAGAGGATTGGCGATTCCGGCTGCGGACAATCCCGCCAGCGTGGCGAACTGGCGACGCGAGACCTTGTCCGACATTGATCGTGCTCCGGGGTGATGCTCTTTCGGTGGCACCATGGCGAATCGCGGGTCGTTTGAGAAGCGGGCGAGCCGAGGGCCGAGGATGCAGGATTGCGGAATGCGACAAAGTTGTCCGAAAGGGGCTAGGGCGATCGTCGGCAGAGCTACCCCAAAGCCGAAATACCAGCCCCACCGTCATTCGAATTCCAGCCCAATCCGGCAAGGAAGTTGTCAGTTCCCTCGATACGAGGGCCCGTAGGCTCACAGAATGCCATATACCGCTCGGAAATTACGACCAAACTTCGCAAATATGGCGTATGCTGCAGCCATCGCCGCTCCGCTCTGGGCGATTGTCTGTCTGCACCGGTCAAGCAAGAGAACGACTGACTTATGACGCGGTTTGACCGCATCAGACTGTGGTAACCTCTTCCGCTTGACCAAGCGCCTGTCCTGCCAGGGATACAATGACTGACCCGCGTCAGAGCCACCGTGAATTCGAGGTAGATATATGTCGTATGCCTACAAGCTGAATGAAGACGTTCGCCACCAGCCCCAAGGCCCACAAGGACGTGCCGCAACTGAGCCACCGATGATTTACACCATCGTCCAGCATATGCCCATCGAGTCCGATGGACGTCTCCGATACCGCATCAAGTGCAAGTCGGAGAAAATCGAGCGAGTCGTCACGGAAGATCAGCTTTCGTATTCGCAGTGATCGCTTGATGACGGCGGGAATCCAGCGCGGATGAATTGGCTCGGTGTTGCCATGACCAACGACGGGACCGTTCTCGTTGCTTGGCGAGCCTGGATTGCGGAATGTCTGCCTGGGTCGGGAGCAGACATGAGGTCCTTCCGCCGCGGTGGCGCGCGGGCTTCCGCGATCAGCGCGAGCGCTTCGGCAACTTTGGCAGCTTGTCGGGATTGAACGGCGGCATCTGCCCGGTTCGTTCAGGTGCGGGCGCCTGCTGTTCCGTCAGAATCAGCGTACCCTGGAGGATCATTCCCGGCGCTTGCGCTGCCGTCGCCGTGTAGGTCGCCACCTTGCCCGGGCAGTTTCCCTCGATGTCCAGCGTGAGCTCATCGTCGACGCCGAACACGGTTGCGCGTCCGTCGGTATGGCGCTTCGTCGACACGGTGGCGGTGAAGCGATCGCCGTCGACCTTGCAAGAGCCGTGATAGGTCATCAGGCTGTCGCAGCCCCAGATCTGTCCGTCTGCGATATGGACGATCCCGGTCCCCTGATCGAGCGGCGTCTTGTACCAGGCGGCGTAGGTGCCGTCCTTCAACATGGGAGCAGTCTCCCCTGGTATTTCCTCGCGCATATCGACACGATCAGCGCTAACAAAGCGTTAATCGCGCGGCCCGTGCCAATCCGGGCTATTCCTGCGCAGCTCGGCCTCCAGGTCTTCAATGATGCTGTGAAGCAGACAGGCGGCAAGTGGATCGGTCACTTCGCGCTCCAAATGCCGGTACCGCGCGATCTGGAATTCCTGCTCTCTCAACTGGTGCTCTGTCATCGGACGGGCCCTCCGACGAACCGACGCAGAGACAGCCGAACAGTTTCGTTACAATTTTAGGATCATTCGCTATGGTTTCCGATCGGTAAAAACAACGCGACGCCAAGCTTCGCCGGCGGGCGGGATCATCGGAGATGTCAAAAGGTCGATACGCTGACACGCACCGCTGTCACGGCACGTCGCCGCCGCTGCGACTTCCACCGATGCTGTGCGGCTTATTGAGGAAGAACTCCCGGTTACCGAGAGCCGCCTCCGCGTACTGATCAATCGCAACCTGGATGGCCTCGATGTGCATGCGGCACCAACCCTCGAGGCAGGACAGGCGCCGCGCATGATGAAGCGCCTTCAGAAATTCCGGCGGCTCCTGCATGTCGGAGAAGTAGGTCGGCCTCTCCCCCTTCATGCTCGTGCCATCTTTCGCGGCGGAACAAGGCTGCGCTTCTCAACCCCGACGCGCGATGGCATCGGCCGACGGCGGGGAACGAACAGGCTGGCGACGACGATCGGGTCGGTGTCTCCGAGCGCGGCCCGCTCCTGAACGAGCCCGCTCATTACCGTGCGCATCTTCATGACTTCGCCTGCGACGAAGCTGCAGTCCTCGTCCCTGTTGATCTGCTCATGCATGATCGCCTCGGCCTCACGCATGCTGACGCGTAACGCCCTGATGATCCTGCGGATTTCGTTGATGCGGTTGTCCATGGCTCGCTCCCTTGGCTGGACGAGCAGCATAAGAACAAAACATGAACAATGAGTCAATCGGCTTCAGGTAGAGCAGAGCCGGCGTGACACGCCATGCCGGGCGGCGCCAACCCGGGCTTACCGAGCCAAGATCAGAACGTCACCCGCATCCCCGCATAGAACGCACGCGGCCTTGCCGGACTGAGCGAGCGCGGGTCGGTGAACTCGGCACCGCCATTGGTGAAGTTGGGCACGGCTTCGCGGTCGAAGAACTGTCCGTAGGTCGCGTAGCGCCTGTCGAAGATATTGTCGATCTTGCCGTAGAGCTGGACGTTCTTGGTTACCTGGTAGGACGTGTGCAAGTTGAACACGGTGTAGGACGGCAGCTTCGTATATTGGTTGGACTCGTCGCCGACCAGATATTGGCTGGAGACGAACAGCGCGTTGCCGCCAACCTTCCACACGTCGGTGACGGCATAGTCGATGCCGACCTTGACGCGATGGCGCGGGATCGCGGGGAGCTGGTTGCCGGGTAGCACCTGAATGGTCTCGGTGACAGTATCCCTGAACGGGCTTTCGGAACCGAGCGCGAAAGCGTCGAGATAGCGTGCGTCGACGAAAGCGTAGCTCGCCTGAAACTGAAGCGTGGGCGACTTGATGTTGACCTCAGCTTCGAGCCCCTGACGCCTGGTACGGCCGACGTTGGAGAAATAGCCGAAGCCGGTGCGGCCGACTGCGGGAACGGCGACGATGTCGTCGTAATTGGTGGCGCGGAAGCCGCCGATTTTCCAGCCGAGCGTGCCGATGTTCAGCTCCCTGCTGCCGCGCAGGCCCGCTTCCACGGTCTTGGACACGACCTGCTTCAATGGCGGATCGGAGACGAGAAACGCGGCAATCAGACAGGGACGGGCTGGATCCGAGCAGCCGAGCTCGAGCGGCGTCGGAACGCGGTTGGCCTCGGAATAGCCGGCGTAGGCCGTCAGCTCCGGCGTGATCTTGTAGGTGCCGCCGATTACCGGATTGAAGCGGGTGAAGGTGTGATCGCCGTTGAGATCGGTCCCGAGCTGATCCTCCAGCGTGATGCGCGCGACGTTGAACCGGCCGCCGCCGGTGACGGCGAAGGCGTCCGTGATATTGAACGTGTCCATTGCGTAGAGGCCGTTATATTGATTGACGGTCCGCAGCGAGACAGGGCCGGCAACGGTATCAGGTACGCCAGTCGGCCCCAGGAAGAGGCCGCCGCCGCTGACGACGTAGCTTTCTCCGATCGTGCCGATTTCGGCGGTGGCGTTATAGCGCGTGACACTGGCGTCATAGGTCGCGCCCATCACGAAGCGGTTGTCGTGGCCGAACAGCTGGTCGGTGTTGGTGGCCTGCCCCGACACGCCGAAGGTGGTCGAACGTATCGAGCTCCGGTCGATCTCGCCGAGGATGGTCCCGGACGCGAAAGGATTGGCAAGCGGCAGGCCGTTCACGCCGTTTGCCGGTGTGGCGCCGTCGCCGAAGCAAAGAAGCCCAGCGAGCCCCGGGTCAGTGCATTCCTGCGCGTCGGTCGGATTGCCGTCGACGAGCTTCTGCTCGTACCTGCGCACATGCGCGGTGCCTTCGAGCGTCCAGGTCGGCGTCGCATCGACCTTGCCCGTCAGGTTGAGATAGCCGACGCGGTTGGAAGTGGTCTGCGGGGTCGTGTAGGTCGCGCCCCAATATTTGTCGAGCAGCTCGGCGGGAACGGTGGCGTTGGCGCCGAAATCGTTCTTGGCGACGCCCATGTTGGCGTGGAATTCGCTGTCGCCCGCCTTGTAACCGACGTCGCCGTAGAAGCGCCGCACGTCCGATTGGGAGAAATTGCGGAAGCCGTTGTCGTGCAGGCCTTCGAGCGCGGCATAGACGCCGTAGTTCTTGTCGACCGTCTTACCCCATTGCGCCGAGCCCTGAATGCGGCCGAACGAGCCGCCCATGAGATCAAGCTCCGAGCCCTGATAGGTAAAACCGTCCTTCATTTGCAAATTGATCGCGCCGCCCAGCGCGTTGAGGCCGAAGGCGGGATTGTTGGTCACGAGCGTCACCGACCGGATCGCCGCGGTCGGGATCAGGTCCCAGTTGACGGCGTCGGAGAAGGCCTCGTTGATGCGAACCCCGTTCTGATACACAGCGAGGCCTTGCGGCGTGCCCGTCACCGGCGAGGCAACGAAGCCGCGGAATTCGACATCCGGCTGAAATGGATTGCCGGTAACCTCGCTGATGTTGACGCCGGCGATGTTGTCGCGAAGCGCGTCGGTGATGTTCAGCGAGCCGGTGCGCTTGATCTGGCTGGCGTCGACGGCGTTGATCGCCGAGGGGACCTTGTCGACGTCAAGACCTCCGCCGGTACCCGGCGCGGTCGGATAGACGTAGAGGCGCGTCTTGGGGCTGGCGGATGACGGCGCTCCGATGTGCGCGACCGGACGCGATGACGCGGTGCGCCGCGCCGTTGACCGCGGCGGCGCCGTCACCTCGACCGGCGGCAGGTTCTGGACGTTGGTTTCCTCGTCCTGCGCGGCCCCCGCGGGGATCGCGAAGACGGAGAGCAGCCCGGTCGAAACCAAGGCGATCAACAAACGACGATTGAACCCAAGAGGCTTGAACCCAATAGGCTTGAACCGAAAACGCTTGAACCAAACACGATCGCCCATCCCAGCCTTCCCATCCGTGACCACCGACTGTTTTGATCTTCCCCCGGTTGGTCGAGACGAGTGTAATCGGCAGGAATGCGTGCGCCAGCCACAAAAGGTCGGGCCGTATCGCACCAATTTTCCCGACCAAATCGGGAATTTTTCCCGACGCGATCAGGCCGCTGCTGTCGGGACCAGGGCCTCTACGGTCAGACCACCGTCACCCGAGACGACGTTGAGCGTGCCGCCCAGCGCGAGAATCCGCTCGCGCATGCCGACGAGCCCGAAGCCGAGCTTTTGGCCGGGCTCCATGCCGCGGCCATTGTCGCTGACCCGCACCCGGGCACAGCTGCGGCCGTCGCTTGCCGCCTCCGCCACCGGCTCGATGACGACGTTAACCGAGGTCGCGCCGGCGTGGCGGAACACGTTGGTGAGCGCCTCCTGCACGATGCGGTAGATGGTGAGGTCGGCGGTCTCCCCGGTGACGCCAAGCGCCGGCGAGATCACGGTCTCGATGGTGACATCGGGATGCGACTCCCGCCACAGCCGCGACAGCGATTCCAGCGCCTGGCGCAGGCCGAACTCGGCCAGGCCGACTGGCCGGAGGCGCTCCAGCACGCGGCGATTGAACTGCTGAAGCGCGTTGATCTGCTCCAGCATGGCACTGCCGTGTTTTCGCACGGCCTCCGCATTCGGGGCGCGTCCGTCCGCCTGCTTCGCCAGCGCGCTGGCATGCGCGCGTAGCGAGAACAAGTATGGCCCGAACTCGTCATGGAGCTCGCGCGCGATCTCCTTGCGCTCGACGTCCTGGAGCGACACCGTTCGCTCGGCGAGGCGCCGCTTGTCCTCGATGGCGTCACTGAGCGTTGCCGCAAGATGGTTGAGCTTGGTGCAGATCGCGGCGAGTTCCGGCGCGCCGCCCGGCGCGACGCGCGCCTGATAACGCCCGTCTTCGAGCTCGGCCATCACGTCCGCAAGGGATTGGAGCGGCGCCAATGCCCGGCCGATCACATTCATCATCACCAGGAATAGCGCCAGCGCGATCACCGAGCCGACCTCGAGCTGGGTCACGATGGCGTCCCAGATCTCGGCGATCTCGTCATCGGGATGGGAGGTGATCAGCAGCGAACCCGGCTTGCCATGGATCGAGACGGGCACGCTCACCGCGGTCTGCTCGGGATGAACCAGGCTGACGAACCAGGCCGGCGGCGCGCGGGTGTCGTCATCGGCGTCGGTCCGGGGCTGCGTCAGCGGACGGCCGGCTTCGTCCCGAAGCGCGATGCTGACATGGCGCAGGCGGCTGAGGTCGCGTGCGATCTGGTTCAGCCTGGCATCCGGATCGGGCGCCTCGTTGAGATCCGCAACGATCATCTCGATGAATTCGCGCGCGAGCCGGATCACGCTCTGGTCCTCGGCCTGCACGCGCGGCCCGGCTTCCGCGACCTGGCGGCCGATATTCACGGCGAGTCCCAGCGCCAGCAGCAGCGCCAGCAGCAGGTTGATGCGCCCGCGCAAGGATAGATTTTGCCACATTGGTATCGCCCGTGCCCCCGCGAAGGATTGGCCTGCCCCTTGTCCGATAACGTTGACAGAGGCGAAGCGCCCGATATCTAATCGAAAGCGTACAGCAATCCCGGCCGGGCGCGAAACAGGCCAAGACGCTGTCGCGAGGAACGCCTATGCGCATTTTGATCGTCGACGATCATCCCATCGTCGCCTCCGGCTGCCGTGCCGTGCTGGCGGACGAGGGCGAGATCGAGATTTTGGAGGCCGCCGACGCCGAAGACGGCGAGTGCGTCTTCATCGTCGAGCGCCCCGACCTCTCGATCATCGACATCAACCTGCCGACCGTGTCCGGCTTCGAGCTCGCGCGCCGCATCCTCGAGCGCGCGCCCGAGGCCCGGATCATCATGTTCAGCATGAACGACGACCCTGCTTTTGCCGCGCGGGCGATCGAGTGCGGCGCCAAGGGCTATGTCTCCAAGACCGGTGACCCCGACGATCTCGTCGAGGCGATTCGCACCGTCGGCGGCGGCGGCACCTATCTGCCGAGCGCGATCGCGCGCAGCATCGCCTTTGCGGGACCCGCGCTGGCGCAAAGCCCGCTGTCGAAGCTGAACGCGCGCGAGATGGAGATTTTGCGGCTGCTCAGCGCCGGAAAGAGCCTATCCGAGATCGCCTGGCTGGTGCAGTCGTCCTACAAGACTGTCGCCAACACCTCGTCCATCATGCGCCAGAAGCTCGGGGTGAAAACCTCTGTCGAGCTGGTGCGGCTGGCGATCGACAGCGGCGTGGCCTGACGGCCGCCGCGAATTCGGTCACACAAGCGTTGCAATCCTGATGTGGTTTGATGCCACGGAGCATAACGGCATGACGATCCAGACTGTCTCGACCAATACATCCTATGGCGGCGTGCAGGGCGTGTATCGCCATGCCAGCCAGGCGACCGGAACCGACATGACGTTCTCGGTCTATGTTCCCCCGCACGCACAGGGCGCCCAGCTGGCTGTGGTCTGGTATCTCTCCGGCCTCACCTGCACGCACGCCAACGTCACCGAGAAGGGCGAATTCCGCAAAGCCTGCGCCGAGCTCGGCTTGATCTTCGTCGCGCCCGACACCAGCCCGCGAGGCCCCGACGTGCCCGGCGATGCCAATAATGCCTATGATTTCGGTCTTGGCGCCGGCTTCTATGTCGACGCGACGGAAGCGCCGTTTTCACGCAATTATCGCATGTGGAGCTACGTCACCGACGAACTGCCGAAACTCGTGGCGGAAAATTTTCCGGTCGATGCGAAGCGCCAATCGGTGATGGGCCATTCGATGGGCGGCCATGGCGCGCTGACGGTCGCGCTGCGCAACCCGCACCGTTTTCGCGCGGCCAGCGCCTTTGCGCCGATCGTGGCGCCGTCGCTCGTGCCCTGGGGCATCAAGGCGTTGACCGGCTATCTCGGGCCGAACAAGGACATTTGGCGCAGCCACGACACGGTGGCGCTGATCGAGGACGGCGCGAAGTTTTCAGGCTTCCTCGTCGACGTCGGCGAGGCCGATAACTTTTTGAAAGAGCAGCTTCGTCCTGAATTGCTGCAGGCGGCCTGTGCCAAGGCCAACATTCCGCTGACGCTGCGGCGGCAGGCGGGATACGACCACAGCTATTATTTCATCTCGACCTTCATGGGCGATCACCTGCACTGGCATGCGGAGCGATTGAAGGGGTAAATATCTCCCTCACGGCTTGCCGTAGTTCGGCGCCAGCAAGCGGTTGCGGATCAGATAGCTCATCGTGCGCGTCCAGGATTCATCCGTGTTGCCGCGCATGTCGGCGCTCGCGGCCGTGATCATGTTTCCGGTCTTCACGTCGCGCAGGTAGATGTTCAGATTGATGATCAGGTTCGAGACCTTCTGCACCATGCCGGTGATTTCCAAATCGGCACCCAGCTGCCCGGCAAGCTTGAGGTCGCAGCCGCCGCAGGCCTGCAGATTGGCGTGACGGGCCGCGTCCCGGACCGGCGCGATATCGAGCAGCTGGAACCTGCCTGACTCAACCAGTGCCTTGCGCAACTGCTCGCTGATGAGGTCGAGCCGCGCTTCCTCGGGCTTGGAGCCGTAGAACTCGCCAGGCAGGCTGGTGTCGATCAGTTCGAAATCGAACACCGCGAGTTTCGGCGGGTCGGCGAATGCGGCCGAGCCCGTCAACAGCAAAGCGGCGAAACATATCAGCGCTCGCATGATCGTGA
Organism: Bradyrhizobium sp. BWC-3-1; assembly: GCF_032917965.1. Lineage (NCBI taxonomy): Bacteria > Pseudomonadati > Pseudomonadota > Alphaproteobacteria > Hyphomicrobiales > Nitrobacteraceae > Bradyrhizobium > Bradyrhizobium sp. BWC-3-1. The sequence goes on along the minus strand of NZ_CP136625.1, from coordinate 2,724,947 downwards.
TTCCCGGCGTGGCGGCGTGAGGACGAAATGCGGGGTTGCATGCCCTGACAAATCGGTCATGCTTTAGCAGAGACAATTCTCCATCGGCGGTCAAGCCGGGGAGAACATCTGGAGGAAACATGATCCGATGGTTGGTCGGCCTGATCGGCCTGGGTTTTGCTGCGACGAGTGCGCTCGCAGCCGACCCTGTCATGATCGGCGTCGGCTATCTCGGAATCGCCGGCACCAGATCAACGCTGTCGCTGGTCGAGCAGCCCGTGGAGAATGACGGCGTCGCCGGCGCACGCCTGGCCATCGAGGACAACAACACCACCGGCAAATTCCTCAACCAGCGATTTGCGCTGGAGGAGCGTCGTATCAAGGAGGGCGAAGATGCCGTGCAGGCCGCGACAGAGCTCGCCGCACGCAACGGCTTCATCATCGCCGACCTGCCGGCCGACACGCTGCTGAAGGTCGCCGACGCCCTGCGCGAGCGCGGCACGTTGCTGTTCAACGCCGGCGCGATCGACGAGCGGCTGCGCGAGGCCGATTGCCGTGCCAACGTCATCCACACCGCGCCGACGCGCGCAATGCTGGCCGATGCGCTCGGTCAGTATCTAATGTGGAAGCAATGGAAGCGCTGGCTGCTCGTGGTTGGCTCGCATGACGAGGACAGACTGTTCGCCGATGCGCTCCGGCGCACCGCGACGCGGTTCGGCGCCAAGATCGTGCAGGAGCGCAGCTTCGAAGACAAAGGCGGCGCGCGCCGCACGGACTCCGGCGTGACGCTGATCCAGCGGCAGATGCCGGTGTTCACGCAACAAGCTCCGGCCTATGATGTACTGGTCGCCGCTGACGAGAGCGAGGTGTTCGGCGCCTACCTGCCCTATCGCACCTGGGATCCACGGCCTGTCGCGGGCTCGGCCGGCCTCGTGCCGCGGAGCTGGGACGCTGCGCAGGACCAGTGGGGCGCGATCCAGATGCAGAACCGCTTCGTCAAGCTCAACGCGCGGCGGATGACTGCGCTCGACATGCAGGCGTGGACCGCCGTGCGCATGATCGGAGAGGCCACGTCGCGCACCAATTCCGGCGACGTCAAGAAGGTCACCGATTTCATCAAGGGCCCGGAGTTCTCGGTCGCCGCCTTCAAGGGCACGAAGCTGACCTTGCGCGACTGGAACCTGCAGCTGCGCCAGCCGATCCTGCTGGTCGATGGCCGCATGGTGGTGTCGGTGTCGCCGCAAGAAGGTTTCCTGCACCAGGTCTCCGAGCTCGACACGCTCGGCTATGACCGCCCGGAGAGCAAATGCAAGCTGAAGTGAGGAAGAAGATGTTGCGCTTGTGGCGCGTTGGATTGCTGTCCGGACTAGCGCTGGCGGCGGCGCCGGCGCATGCGTTCATCGCCTATGTCTCGAACGAGAAGAGCAACACGGTGTCGGTGATCGATACCGATAGCTGGACGGTGACCAAAACCATCAAGGTCGGCCAGCGCCCGCGCGGCATCGACTTCACGCGCGACGGCAAGTTCGTGATGGTCGCGGTCGGCGACGACGACACCATCCAGATGATCGACGCGAAGACGCAAACCGTGGTGGACAGCCTGCCCTCCGGGCCCGACCCTGAATTGTTCGCCCAGGATGCCGCCGGCAAGGTCCTCTATGTCGCCAACGAGAACGACAACACAGTGACCGTGATCGACCTCGAGAAGCGCGCCCGCCTTGGCGACATCCAGGTCGGTGTCGAGCCCGAGGGCATGACCATCAGCCCGGACGGCAAGACGCTGATCAACACGTCCGAGACCACCAACATGGCGCATTTCATCGACACGTCGTCGCGCCAGATCGTCGCCAACGTGCTGGTCGACGCGCGGCCGCGCTTTGCCGAATTCAAGCACGACGCTTCCGAATTGTGGGTGTCCTCGGAGATCGGCGGCACCGTCTCGATCATCGACCCCGGAAAGCACGAGGTGACCGGCAAGATCAATTTCGAGATTCCGGGGTTGAGGAAAGAGGCGATCCAGCCCGTTGGCATCGGCATGACCCGGGACGACAAGACCGCCTTCATCGCGCTCGGTCCCGCCAATCGCGTCGCCGTGGTCGATACCGCCTCGCGCAAGGTGACGAAATATCTGCTGGTGGGACAGCGGGTCTGGCACATGGCATTCACGCCGGACGAAAAATTTCTGCTCACCACCAATGGCGTCTCGAACGACGTCTCCGTCATCGACGTCGCCGCGCAAAAGGTGATCAAGACCATTCAAGTGGGCGAACTGCCCTGGGGTATCACGATCGCGCCATGACCATCCCTGTTCCCATCGCCGAACAACGCGAAACACCAAGGCCCGATCCGGCGACCGTGCCCGCGCTATCGATCGACGACGTCAGCCACGCCTATGGACCGCGCCGCGCGCTGATGGACGTGTCCTTCAACGTGCAGCCCGCGAGCTTCACGGCCCTGCTTGGCCTCAACGGGGCGGGCAAGAGCACGCTGTTCTCGCTGATCACGCGCCTGTTCGGCATCCAGTCCGGCCGCGTCGGCATTTTCGGCCATGACATCAGCAAGAGTCCCGGCGAAGCGCTGCGGTTGCTCGGCGTCGTGTTCCAGCCGCGCACGCTCGATCTCGACCTGTCGCTGACGCAAAACCTGCTCTATCACGCCGCACTCCACGGCATCAGCCGCCGCGAAGCCGGCGCTCGAGCCGCCGAGCTGCTCGATCGCATCGGGCTTACCGAGCGCGCCGGCAGCAAGGTGCGCGATCTCTCGGGCGGGCAGATGCGGCGGCTGGAGATCGCCCGGGCGCTGCTGCACCGGCCGCGCCTGCTCTTGCTGGACGAGCCGACCGTCGGCCTCGACGTCAAGGCGCGCGCCGACATCATCAGCCATGTGCGCCAGCTCGTGAGCGAGCAAGGCATCGGCGTACTCTGGGCCACGCATCTGTTCGACGAAATCATGGCCGGTGACGATCTCGTGGTGCTGCATCAGGGCAAGGTGCTGGCGCAGGGACCGATGAGCCGCGTCGTCGCGGAAGCCGGCGCGCAGGACGTCAACACCGCCTTCATGCGCCTGACCGGCGCGCAGACCCTGCCGGGCGGCGGCGCATGAGCAGCATCACCACGCGCGAGGCGCAGCGCGGCTTCTCGGCCGCCGAATACATGACCTGCCTCACGGGCATTGTCTGGCGCGAGGGACTGCGCTTCCTGCACCAGCGCGAGCGGTTCGTCTCGGCGCTGGTGCGGCCGCTGGTCTGGCTGTTCATCTTCGCCGCCGGTTTCCGCCAAGTGCTCGGCATCTCCATCATCCCGCCCTACGAGACCTACATCCTCTACGAGGTGTTCATCGCGCCGGGGCTGATGGCCATGATCCAGCTCTTCAACGGCATGCAGTCCTCGCTCTCGATGGTCTATGACCGTGAGATGGGGAACATGCGCACGCTGCTGGTGAGCCCACTGCCGCGCGGCTACCTGTTGTTCTGCAAGCTGCTCGCGGGCACCGCGGTGTCGCTGCTCCAGGTCTATGCGTTCCTGCTGATCGCCTGGTTCTGGGACATCACCCCTCCTCTGTCAGGCTATCTCACCGTGCTGCCGGCACTGATCCTGTCCGGACTGATGCTGGGCTCGCTCGGCATGCTGATCTCCTCCGGCATCAAGCAGCTGGAGAACTTTGCCGGCGTGATGAATTTTGTCATTTTCCCGATGTTCTTCGCTTCATCGGCACTCTACCCGCTCTGGCGGGTGCAGGAGGGCAGCCCATATCTCTACTATGTTTGCGAGGCCAATCCGTTCACCCATGCGGTCGAGCTGATCCGCTTCGCGCTGTACGGACAGATCAACTGGATCTCGCTGGCGGTGGTCGCGACCTGCACAATCGTCTTCATGATCGGCGCGATTCTGGCCTATGATCCCTCGCGCGGGCTGGCGCGACGGGGGCCTGCGGGAGGCGAAGGATGACGGTTCGGGTTCTGGCCATGGCCGCTCTGATGCTCGCAGCCGCGAGCACGGCGGCACGCGCGGCCGATCCGCGCTATCCGGATTGGCCCTGCACTCAGGCCAAAGTGCCGGAAATTTCGCTCGCCGCCGTATGGGCTGGTCCTCCGCTCGACGACGTGCAGAACAAATGGAAGGACGACGCCAAGGTCAGCGCGCTGGTCGCCAAACTGTCGGCACGCAAGACGCCGCTGGACGAGGGCGAGAAGTTGGTGAAGGAGTTTTTGGCGGGCTCCGCGGCCGACAAGACCACGAACGCAAAACTGCTGTTCGCAGGCCTGTTCGACACGCTCAACGCTCAGCGCTCGCAGGTCATGAGCGGGCTGGAACGCGTCAGCCGCAAGCAGCGCGAAGCCGCCGACAAGATCCGCGAGGAGAGCGTCCAGCTTCAGGCGCTCCAAGGCGCCACGCCGCGCGACGAGGCTAAGGTCGATGCGCTCAGCAACGAGCTGATCTGGAAGACTCGCATTTTCGAGGACCGCCACAAGGTGGTGCGATTCGTCTGCGAGGTTCCCACCACCATCGACCAGCGGCTGTTTGCGCTTGGACGCGTGATCCAGCAGGAAATGGAATAGAGTCAGCCTCATTGACCGCTTGCGGCCGGTTCCCGCGCCTCCATGGCGATCATTAACCTGCCGCCGTGCTATATGCCGGAACCAAATCGGTCTAGGATGTCTTGTCGACGGGTAATCCAAGGCATCGGGAGGCCTCGATGGGAACCACGAAATTCATCCTCGCAGGCGCTGCAGCCATCAGCATGCTCGCAAGCAGCGCATTCGCTGACGATCTGACCGGAATGGTCACCCGGATAGATCGGCTCAACAGCACGATTTTGATCCAGCAGACGCAGAAGGGCACAGTCGGCGGCAGCGCAGGTGGCGCCGGCGCGCTCCAGGAGTATAAGGCCAAGGATGCCGCGATGCTCGACGCCGTCCACGCCGGCGACAGGGTGAGCTACTCTGCGACCGACAATAACGGGACGGGCACGCTGACGAAGTTGCAGAAGCAGTAAGCTTTTCCTCGCCTCTTCCCACGTGCGACAGGGCGTCATGGCCGGGCTTGTCCCGGCCATCCACGCACAGCCACGAGGCACCAAGATCGTGGATGCCCGGGACAAGCCCAGGCATGACGATCTCTTGCCTACTGCTCCGGCCGCGGCTCGGGCTGCGCCTCCGCGGTCGGAAGCTTTGCACGCTCCCAGCCGTCGGTGCCATCGGGATACCAGGCGATGTTGGAGTAGCCATACGCGTGCGCGCGCTTGGCGGCGTTCCAGGACATCCAGCAATCGGCCAGGCAATAGATCACGAGCAGCGCGGTCTTATCGCCGTGTGATGCACGCGCCAGGCCGCGCTGGAAATAGTCGTCCATGGCGGGCGGCAGCGTGCCGTAGCCGGTATCCGGCAGCCAGATGCTGCCCGGAATATTTTTGCGCGGCGCCTCGCGCCAAACGGTAACCGCGGGAAGGTTCTTCGGCTTCGGCGCGCGCGGCAGCACGTCGATGAAGGCGCCGCTCTTCGCGTGCCAGATCGCCTCGGCTTCTGACGTCGACAGCACGCGCGCGCCGCCGAGCGTCGCCGGCACGGGCGCGCGGTAGTTGTCGGTGCGATAGCCCTCGGGCTCGAACGGCTCCTGCTGCTGCGCAACGACCTGCGCCACCAGCACGGCGGCGACCAGCCCGGCGGCAAGGTGCCGCCTCATGGCGTCTGCCTCATGGTGCCTTCTTGGCCGTCTCCGCGCCGAGCGGCCGATCGTTCTCGTCCAGCAGCGGCACGCCGAAGTCGAGCAGGATCTTGTTGATCTCGCCCTGGTTCTCCTGGATCAACTTGTTGAGCTGCCGCTTCCAGTTCTGGTCGGCGCCACGCACGCCCATGCCGATGCGATAGACCAGTTTTGGCCCGGTGGTTTCCTTCACCAGCGGCGTGACATGAAGCGAGCCCGCCTTCTTCGCGTAGAACCCTGCCATCGGTCCCCACAGCACGCCGGCGTCGATCTTGCCCGCCGTGAGATCATCGATCATTGCCTGCGCCGAATTGTCGTAGCGCGTGTCGATCATCAGCGGATAGGGCTTTGCATCACCCATCAGTCCCGCCATGGCCATGTTGGTCGCAGGCGGCGTGCCGGCGACGATGCCGACATGCTTGCCCTTCAGCCTGGCATCCTCGAGCGTGTCGACCTCCTCCAGCCCGCTGCCTGTTTTCGCGACCAAGGCATAGCTCGTGCGGTAATAGGGATTGGTGCCTTGCACGAGGTCGTCGCCTTGGGGAAAACCCATGATGACGTCGCAGCGATGCGAGCCGAGCGTCATGCGCACGAAGCCGGTGGCTTGCGGAAAAAAGACATAGTCGAGCTTCTTCTGGAGCTTGTCCGCAAACAGCTCGGCAAGCTTGTTCTCGAACCCCTCGCCCTTCTCATTCGAGAACGGCAGATTGCGCGGGTCGGAACAGACGCGCAGCACCTTGGGGTCGACCAACTCGAACGAGAGGTCACCCGTCTCGTTGGTCTGCGCTATGGCGACGTCGCCGAACGCGCAAGACGCAACCAGGATACTCAGTGAAAGCAACCAGCGACGATGTCGTCCGGCCTCCGTCATCGCGCTTCCTCCTAGGCTTGTTTGAATGCTAGCCATGCAACGCATGACGCGCCATGTTTTGCCAGACTTTGTGCTGGCTTTCTTTGTTGCAGTGCAATGCGCGCAACCTTTGAACTGAGGCTGAAAAGTGTCTCGCATCGCTCTCGTGATCGCAGCCTTGTCCCTGGTAACAGCGACGCTAGCATGCGCCGCAGCGGCCGAATTGCCTGTGAGCGAAGTCGCGCCGGGAATCTTCGTACACTCCGGGACCATCGCCCTGATGACCCGCGAGAACGAGGGCGACATCGCCAATGTCGGCTTCATCGTGGGCGAAGATGCGGTGGCCGTGATTGATACCGGCGGTAGCGTTCGCGAGGGCGAGGCGCTGCTGGCGGCGGTGCGGGCCCGCACCAGCAAGCCGATCCGCTACGTCATCAATACCCACGGCCATCCCGACCATGTTTTCGGCAATGCGGCTTTCGTCGCCGGGGACACCATTTTCGTCGGTCACAGCCGACTGCCGCGGGCGCTCGCTGCCCGTGGGCCGTACTATCTCGACAATTTTAGGCGCATCATGGGCGACGAATTGATATCTCCCGTGAAAATCGTGCCGCCCACAATGCTCGTCACGGACACCCTGATGCTCGATCTCGGTGCGCGCCGCCTGACCCTGCGGGCCTGGCCGGCCGGGCACAGCGACAATGACCTGACCGTGTTCGATGAGATGACGAAGACGCTGTTCACTGGCGACCTCATCTTCCTCCGCCATATTCCGGTGATGGACGGCAGCATTCGCGGCTGGCTTCGCATCCTCGCGGAACTCGAGAGCATTCCGGCGCAGCGCGTCGTTCCCGGTCACGGACCTGTGAGTGAATGGCCTGCCGCGCTGACCGATGAACGGCGCTATCTGACGGCACTGCTGGCGGACATCCGGGCGTCGAACAAGAAGGGCGAACGGATCCGAACCGCTGCAGACAAGGCCGCCGCCTCGGAACGGCCGCACTGGGAGCTGTTCGACGACTACAACGCCCGCAACGCAACCGCAGCATTTTCGGAAATTGAATGGGAGTAGCGGACGCGCTACGATGCGTGAAACGTTGCTTCGTCCGCGGGACCATGACCATGACGGGATGCACGCGCCGACTGCCTCTGATCGCCCTGCTCCTCGGCATTGCATTCGCCGTGCCGGCGCAGGCGGAAGAGGCTTACGATCCCTGGCCGGGCCTGGTGCAGGACATCTTCAGCAACCGTCCGATGAATGACGGCGGCAATGTCATTGGAATCGAGATGCCGTATCGTGCCGAAGACGCGGCCATCGTGCCGGTGACCCTGCGCAGCAAGCTCTCGCCCGGCGATGCCCGCCGCATCCGTTCGATCACGCTGGTGATCGATCGTAATCCCGCGCCGATGGCGGCGAAGTTCGAGCTCGGACCGGATGCCAACATCACTGAAATCTCGACCCGCGTGCGCGTCAACAATTACACCGACGTTCATGCGGTGGCCGAGCTCAGCGATGGCCAGCTCTATGTCTCGAAAGTCTATGTGAAGGCCTCCGGCGGCTGCTCGGCACCAGCAGGGAAGAATGCCGAGGAGGCCCAGAACCGGCTCGGCCAGATGCGCTACCGCCAATTCGCGCGCCAGGAGGCCCCGGCGAGCCGCATGCGGGAAGCGCAGATCATGATCGGCCATCCCAACAATTCCGGCCTGCAGATGGACCAGGTCACACAGCTCTACATTCCCGCCTTCTTCATCAACCAGCTCAAGCTGACGCAGGACGACAGCCCCGTGCTGTCGATGGAAGGCGGCATCTCGATCTCGGAAGATCCAAATCTGCGCTTCACCTATGTATCCAACGGCGCCAAGCGTTTTCGCGCGGAAGCCAAGGACACGGACGGACACGTGTTCCGGAACGAGTGGGACGTGGAGAAGCCGGGGACGTGAGGCTCCCGGTCGTCATGGCCGGGCTTGTCCCGGCCATCCACGATCTTAGGTGCCGCCAAGACGTGGATGCCCGGGGACAAGCCCGGGCATGACGAATACGGTGGTCGTACAACCAAGCGGTCAGAAACACCTCACCTCGGCTTCCGCCTGGGCACGCCTCAAATCATTCACGGCCGAGTTCGCCTGCTCCGAGGTCCGGAACTGGACGCCGAGATTGCCGCGGACCTGGGACATGCTGAGCGCGGTTTCTGCGGTAACGTAGCGCTCATAGGACACGATCGAGGCCACCACGTCGATCGAGCAGGAACATTGTTCGATCGCCTGCCGGCTCTCGCCATTCGCCTTCATGCAGCCATAGACATACTCGGCACGCGCCGACGTCGGATAATCATTGGCCTGTTCAGCCTGCGCGGCGAGCGCGGTCGCAGCCCACACCGCCAATGCGGCGACAATCGGTCGTAGCTGTCCGGCCAGATTCATGAGCGTCCTCCCGCTGGTTGCGACGGAAGCTATGCTATGCGTATTGTCCTGAAAAGCACTTCTGTCAGAGGAAACGGCTCACAAGGTGATGAGAACATTTGGTGGATCATTGGCGCTCGCGGTGGCGCTGGCGCTGACGCTAACCGGGCCCGGCCGCGCCGCGGATACGATTCGCCTTGCGGTGCAGAAGACCGGAACATTCTCCTGGGAGCTGGCCGCGATCCGCGCCAACGGCCTCGACAAGGAGGCCGACCTGTCGCTCGACGTCGCCGAGCTTGCGAGCCCCGAGGCCGGCAAGATCGCGCTGCGCGCCGGCAATGCCGACATCATCCTGTCCGACTGGCTGTGGGTGTCTCGCGAGCGCACGCTTGGCGCCAAGCTCACCTTCTATCCCTATTCCAGCGCGCTCGGCGCGGTGATGGTGCCGGCCTCCTCGCCGATCAAGTCGCTCGCCGATTTGAAGGGCCGCAAGCTCGCCGTCGGCGGCGGTCCCATCGACAAGAGCTGGCTGCTGCTCCAGGCGCGCATGAAGCAGGACGGCATCGACCTGAAATCGGAGGCGACCATCGTCTATGGTGCTCCGCCTCTGCTCGCCGCCAAGGCGCTCGACGGCGAGATGGATGCGAGCCTCAATTTCTGGAATTTCTGCGCACAGCTGGAGGCCAAGGGTTTTAGACGCCTTGCCGGTATCGAGGACATATTGCCGAAACTCGGCGCCAAGGGCGCGGTCTCCGCAGTCGGCTATGTCTTCGACGAAACCTGGGCGGCAAGTCATCGCGATGCGGTGGCGCGCTTCATCGCGATGACCCGCAAGGCCAAGCAGCTGCTGGTGACCTCCGATGCCGCCTGGGACAAGATCGCACCGCTCACCGGCACGAGCGATGCCACCCTGCTCAAGACTTATCGCGAGCGCTATCGCGACGGCATTCCGCGCCGGAGCATCGATGACGAAGAAAAGGACGCGCGCGTGCTCTACCGCGTGCTGGCCGAAACCGGCGGCCGCGACCTCGTGGGCCCGGCCGCCGAGCTCGATCCCGGCACGTTCTATCACGCAGTTGCCGGAGACTGAGGTGCTGCGTCTTCTGTCGTTTGCCCTGTTGCTCGCGATCTGGTGGATTGCCGCCCTCTTCGTCGGCGCCGCAAAGCTGCCCTCCCCGCCCGCCGTGCTCGACGTCGTCATCGCGGAAGCATCGAGCGGCGCCCTGTTCCTGCATCTCGGCGCCACGCTCGCCCGCGTAAGCCTCGCCTTCGTGCTGGCGATGTCACTCGGCAGCGCCATCGGCTATCTGATGGGACGGGTGAAGCTTGCCGACCGGCTCGGCGATCCCTGGCTGATCCTGCTCCTGAACCTGCCCGCGCTGGTCGTGATCGTGCTGGCCTATATTTGGGCCGGGCTCACCGAAGCCGCAGCGATCGCGGCGATCGCCATCAACAAGCTGCCGACCGCCATCGTCACCCTGCGCGAGGGCGCGCGCGCGCTCGACCGCTCGCTCGACGAGATGGCGAGCGTGTTCGCGATGCCGCGCTGGCGCGCCTTCCGCCACGTCCTGCTGCCGCAACTGGCGCCCTATATCGCAGCCTCAGCCCGCTCCGGATTGTCGCTGGTGTGGAAGATCGTGCTGGTCGCCGAACTCCTGGGGCGACCGAACGGCGTCGGCTTCGAGATCGGCGTCGCCTTCCAGCTGTTCGACACGCCGCGGCTGCTGGCCTATTCGCTAACCTTCGCCGCCGTCGTGCTCGTGATCGAGACCGCGCTGGTGCAACCGTTCGAAGCCCGCGCAACACGATGGCGCCCCCGTGCGGCTTGAGGTCGATATCACAGGCAAGAGGTTCAAGAGTGCCGCGGGCGGGACGCAGGAGGTGCTCGCGCCGGTCAGCTTCGCGCTTCAATCCGGCGAGGTCGGCGTGCTGATCGGACCGTCCGGCTGCGGCAAGAGCACGATGCTGCGCATTATCCTCGGCCTCGACCGCGATTTCGAGGGACGCGTCTCGCGCCCGCCGGAAGCGCGGATCGGCATGGTTTTCCAGGAGCCGCGGCTGCTGCCATGGCGCTCGGTCGAGCAGAATGTGCGGCTTGCGGCACCCGATGTCACCGACGCCAAGCTCGCCGAGCTGTTCAGGATCCTGGAGCTGGACGCGCATCGCAGTCATTTTCCAGGCGAGCTGTCGCTTGGCCTCGCCCGGCGCGTCGCGCTCGCTCGCGCCTTTGCCGTCGAGCCTGACCTGCTCGTGCTCGACGAGCCCCTCGCCTCGCTCGACGACGCACTCGCCGGCCGTTTGCGCGACGAGATCGCGACGCTGGTGGCGCGCCGTCCGGTGATGACGTTGCTCGTCACCCACAGCCTGGATGACGCGATCCGGCTCGGCGACCGCCTGTTCTTGCTGTCGCCGCGACCGGCGCGCATCGTGCGCGAGGTGCCGATTGCCGTCCCGCGCGCGGAGCGCAGCGAGGCCGAACTCGGCAAGATCAGGGCCGAGCTCGCGGCGTTGCAGCTTGAATCGCAATGAGAACTCATGGTCAATTGGACCAACGACGTCTTCGCGGGAGGGTCATCATGCGGCGTACGCTGATTGCGATCGGCATCCTGTTGGTTGCGATGCCGGGCGCGGCGCTCGCCCAGGCCAAGGGCAAGGGTATCCGGCTCTGGAATCTGACGACGGAGACGATCTCCGGCTTCCAGCTCTCCCCGGCCGGGAAGACCGAGTGGGGGCCGAACCAGTGCCTGAACGACAAAGACAAGGAGGTCGACCACGACGAGCGGCTGCGCATCACCGGCGTCGAGCCCGGCCGCTACGACGCCAGGGTCAGCTATCCCAATGCGCGGCAATGCATCGTGCGCGACATCGAGATCAAGGCGGATGCGGTGTTCTCGATCGCCGACAAGGATCTGAAGGACTGCACGAAATAACGCCGGCGACTCACGCTTTGTCGTTCGGGTGAGGATATTCGCAGCGCCACCGCACTGCCTGCCACTTCGGATGGTCGCCAACCCATTGCGCGATATAGGGCGGGGCAGCCATCGCGCATTGCGTCGGCGACCCCGCATAGTTGAACACCAGATGCTGCTCCTCGCAGGTCGCAGGCGAGAGCAACGCACACACAGTCACCACCAGGTCGATCGGGTTCATGCCGGGATCCTCGCAGAGGCGATGAAGTTAGCACAAAAGATTACGTTCCGATGAGCGGGAAGTTTCAATCCGGCCGCCCGAAATAAAGCGGGAATTGCCTGTCAACTCTCCCCGAGCGCTAGAAATTAACTCCAAAGACCAGCCTTGCCTGGTGGCGCTCGAAATTGACGAGGTCGAGATTGCCGCCCGATCCGGCCGGCCGGCCCCATGCCTGCATGCTCCAGCTCATGGTCAGGCGCGAGCGCTCGGAAAGCTGGAAATAAGCGGTCGGACCGACGAAAAGCGCCTGTCCTGCGAACTCGCCGAGGCCGATGCCTTCGTACTGCCGGAAGTAGCGCACCTCGCCGCCGAGCAGCACATCGGGCCGCACGCGCACCAGGCCGGCGAAGGCCGCGCCGATGGTCGAACTCTTTTCGGAGAGTCCCGCCATCTCGAAACGCGCCCATTCGGGTTGATAGATCAGGTTGAGCGCCCCGATGGCGAAGTTCGGGATCAGCTCGCGATCGAAGGCGAGCGTGAAATCGGTACCGTACATCCGCCCTTTTGCTCCAGAAGTCTCGTCGATGCGGTCGCCATGGAGTTCGGCGGCGACGGTCAACCCGAATGGCGCGCGCTCGCGATCGAGCAGGCGATAGCGCAGGTCGAGCGAGGCGCCCTGGAAATTGAACTGGCGGCGGTCGCCGAGATCGGGAACGCCGGTGATGTCGTGCAGCGTGGCAGTGCCGCCGACCTCGATGCGAAAGTTCGGCAGCGGCACGATCTCGATCTCGACCTCCTGCGAGAGGGCGCGATAGGTCCCGCCTCCTTTGCCGAATCGGCCTGTCGTCTGAGTCTGGAATTCGCGCTCGCCGGGATTGCCGACATCGGTACCGATCATGAAGCCGAAGATGTGTTCGGTATCGAAGCCCTCTTCGGCGCGGACGCATGCCGGCGCGAGCGCGACGGTGCAGGCGGCTATGGTCCAGAATGTAAGGGCTCTCGCGCGCATCCCCGACACTACCACGGCTTCGACGGTGGTTGCCATCGAAGCCGCGGCAGGTCGTCAGTCTTACTTGTGGTCTTACTTGCGCAAAGCGCAGGCGTACATGTTGATTTCCATGCCGACCGGCACTTCCACGATCTTCGGAGCTTTCCAGGCCATTCGGGGACTCCCAAGGGATTGAGCGCGACATCGCGCCGGCGAAAACCTAGGGCTGCGTCAGCCACAGCGCAAGTCTGGAATCGCACCGTTGACACAGCGAACTGTCGCATCGCGCTTGCAAATTTCTCTCTCGGGCAACTCGCCTTCGCTCCCAGTCAAGCGGCGCGGTTCTCACCGCAACAAGCGCAGCAGCGCGCGACCGGCGCGCGAGTTCAGCTCCTTCGCATCCAGCGTTCCATCCTTGTCGGGATTCGCCGCGTTGAAGCGCTGCTCCACCACCGAGAGATATTCGTCGAGCGTGAGAGTCCCGTCGCGATCGGGATCGGCGGCGGCGAGTTCTTTCGCTGTTAACCGTCCGCGCAATTCGCGGGCGTCGAGCGTGCCGTCGTGATCGGGATCGAGCTTGGCGAACAACGCCGCCGCCGCCTTCTTCACCTCGGCAAGATCGAGGGTGCCGTCATTGTCGGTATCGAACGTCTTGACCGCGTTGCCGGAGGCCGACCATGCCGGACCGGACAGCAGTGCAATCGTGAGCGCAAGTGCAACAGAGCGACGCGATATCATGAAAACCTCCCTCACCAAGAGCTCCGATTCGAACCGGATCGAAACGACATAAGTCCACAAGCGAGCCTCGGTTCAAGTCCCGAATTGCAGCCTGCGCACCGCACAACTTGCAGAACCCGTCGGCGCGACCGCTGCCGTGGCGCACGCGCTCTGCTCCATGCCGCGGAATTTCTTCAGCGCCTGCGCACAAGTGAGAGTTGCTTTGTCAGGTCTCCGTCAGGTGACGGCATCCCGCGCCGCCTACCATATCGGCATCGCAATTACGACTTTCGTATTGACGCGTTTTGCATTCGGGCGGAGTGTTGCTGTCGCAGCGTCAATAGGCGCGCATATTGGGAGGGACGGATGAAACGCTTTGCGATGGCCGCGAGCCTCGTCATGCTTGCATCGACTTGTGCAAGTGCACAAACCAGCGAGCAGCTGGTCAAAGGCGCGACCGATACATCGAACGTTCTCAACTACGGGATGGGCTACAATCTTCAGCGTTTCTCGACGCTGAACCAGATCAACAAGGACAGCGTCAAGAACCTTGTCCCGGTCTGGAACTACTCTTTCAACGACGATCGCAGCGAGGAATCGCAGCCGCTGGTGTACCAGGGCGTGATCTACGTGACGTCGCACAACGCGACCATGGCGGTCGACGCCAAGACCGGCAAGCAGATCTGGAAATCCAAGGTCGAGTATCCTGCCGAAACGCCGCGCATCGTCTGCTGCGGCATCATCAATCGCGGCGCAGCACTCTATGAGGGCAAGGTGTTCCGCACCACGCTGGACGCCAACGTGATCGCGCTCGACGCCAAGGACGGCAAAGAGCTGTGGCGGCAGAAGGCGGCCGATATCAAGGAAGGCTATTCGATGACGGTGGCGCCGCTGGTCGCCGACGGCGTCGTGATCACCGGCATCTCCGGCGCCGAGTTCGGCACCCGCGGCTTCATCGACGGCTGGGATCCCGCAACGGGCAAGCACCTGTGGCGCACCCATTCGATCCCCTCTCCGGATGAGCCCGGCGGCGACACCTGGAAGGGCGATACCTGGAAGCTCGGCGGTGGCTCGACCTGGATTACGGGCTCCTATGATCCCGAGCTGAACACGGTTTACTGGGGTATCGGCAATCCCGGACCGTTCAACTCGGCGGTACGCCCGGGCGACAACCTCTACACCTGCTCCGTGCTGGCGATGGATCCCAAGACCGGCAAGATCAAGTGGCACTACCAGTTCTCGCCCAACAATCCGTTCGACTATGACAGCGTGGCCGAGATGGTCCTCGCCGATATGAACGTCGAGGGCAAGCCGACCAAGGTGTTGATGGACGCCAACCGCAACGGCTTCTTCTACGTGCTCGACCGCACCAACGGAAAGCTGCTCGCGGCCAATCCTTACGTGAAGGTCAACTGGGCGACGGGAATCGACATGAAGACCGGACGTCCCATCGAGACCGACGTCTCGAAGGATGCGCGTGAGGGCAAGAAGGTGACCGTCTATCCGTCGATCCTCGGCGGCAAGAACTGGGAGCCGATGTCGTTCAATCCGCAGACCGGCCTCGCCTACGCCAACACGCTCGCCTTCGGCGGCAGGTACAAGACCGAACCCGCCACCTTCAAGCAGGGTGAATGGTATCTCGGCATGGACCTCACCGATCTCTGGGAATGGGGTGACGGCCCGCGCGGTCATCTGAAGGCGATCGATCCCATGACCGGCAAGGCGAAGTGGGAAGCACCCAGCGACATCCCGCGCTTCTCCGGCGTGCTGTCGACCGCGGGCGGTGTCGTGTTCTCGGGCGCGCTGACCGGCGAGTTCGAGGCCTTCGATGCCGATACCGGCAAGAAGCTCTGGCAGTTCCAGACCGGCTCGGGCATCGAGGGACAACCGGTGACCTGGCAGCAGGACGGCGTGCAGTATGTCGCCGTGACGAGCGGCTATGGCGGCGTCTACTCGCTGTTCTCCGGCGACGAACGGCTGGCCAAAGTCCCGCCCGGCGGCTCACTTTGGGTTTTTGCGGTCAAGCAATAACCACGGCACGATGCTGAGAAAGCTATCTCACAAGACGGTGGCGATCCTCGCCGCCGTCGCGGTGCTGACGGTCGCGCTTGCGGCGACCGTTCGTGCCGCGGATGATTCAACCGGCAATCCCGTGCAGGCACAGATCGACCACGGCAAGTCGACCTATGCCGAGAAATGCTCGCACTGCCACGGCCCCAACATGATGAACCCCGGCACCATCACGCCGGACCTGCGCGCCTTCCCCGACGACAAGACGCGCTTCGTCACCACCGTGAAGAACGGCAAGAACAACAAGATGCCGCCCTGGGCTGACATTCTCAGCGACGAGGAGATCGGGAATCTCTGGGCCTTCATCTCGAGCCGGAGAAAACCATGAGGCGCTGGCTGGCCGTTTGGAGCATTGCCGCGATTCTCGCGGCGGCGGCCGCAGCTGCACGCGCGGCCGACGATCCGCTCAAGATTTGTCTCGACGAGGACAGGCCGCCGCTCTCCGTGCATCACAAGGGCAAGCCCGGCTCGGGTTTCGACGTGCTGCTGGCGCAGGCGATCGCCGACCGGCTCGGACGGCCGCTGACGATCCAGTGGTTCGAGAGCAAGCTGGACGAGGATTCGAGCCCGCAGCTCGAGGCCAATGCGCTGCTGTCCGATGGGCGTTGCTCGCTCGTCGGCGGCTACGCGCTGACGACGGACTCCCTCGTCAAGCCCGGCATGAAAACGGCGCGCTTGCCGGATTTTGCCGGCGCCACGCGCGACGACCGGCGCCGCCGCGTCGCGCTCGGCGTGCTCGCGCCGAGCCAGCCCTATGTCTACTCGCCGATGACGGTCGTGCTCGGGCCGAAGGCGCGGGGTCGCAACATCGGCGATATCGGAGATCTCGCCGGCCTGCGCCTCGTCATCGAGAGCGGCTCGCTCGGCGATGCGATCCTCATGACCTTCGACAAGGGGCGCCTGATCGACGACATCACGCATCTCGTCCCCGGCCGCGATGATCTCCTCGGCGCACTTGCCCGTGGCGATTATGACGCGACGCTGATCGACCTCGGCCGCTTCGACGCCCATCGCGCCGCGCACCCCGACACGGCGATCACCGCGTCCGGCTATTACTATCCGATCGGGGCCAATCGCGGCTATGTCGGGCTGGCCAGCGATCCCGCACTGCTCGACGCCGTCAACAAGGCGCTGACCGGGCTTGCTGCCGAGGGCAAGATCGCCGAATTCGGCACACAGGCGGGGCTGAGCTATCTGCCGCCGCGGGAGCCTGCGATCCTTGGCGACGTCTGGTTGAAGATCATTCAGCGCTAGTGGACAGCTGGCGCACCCAGCGCGGCCCTTCGAATGCGCCAATCTGTCTCGCCAGCCACCCATGGCAGAGGCGACCCGATGCAGTACCGTCGGCGACAACCCGGGAGAGAATCATGTCCGCAAAACTCGATCGCCGCCGCTTCATCGCCGCCGGCACCACCACACTCGCGATGCCTTTCGTCTCGCGTGGCGCCTCGGCGCAGGCTGCGTGGCCATCGCGGCAGATCCGCATGATTTGCAGCTATCCCGCCGGCGGACAGACCGATCTGCTCGCGCGCGCCTATGGTGAATTCATTGCCAAGCAGGTCGGAAAGACCGTCGTCGTCGAGAACAAGCCCGGTGCCGCCGGCGCGATCGGGACGGCGGAGGTCGCCCGCGCAGAGCCCGACGGCCACACAATCCTGTGCTCGATCTCGACCACCTACATCATGAACCGGGTGGTGATGAAGACTCCCGGCTACGACATGGACAAGGATTTGACGCTGGTCAGCGTCATTCCGGGCGCCGGCCTGTTGCTGGTGGCGAACCCAAAAACCGGCGTCAAGACGCTGGAGGATTTCGTCGCCTTTGCGCGCAAGAGCGGCAAGGTCAACTTCGGCACCTATAGCGCGGGCTCGGCCCCGCATATGACGGTCCACGAGCTCAACAAGCAGTATGGCCTTGCCATCGAGCCGATCCACTATCGCGGCGAAGCCCCGATGTGGACGGGCATGCTGGAAGGTACGCTCGATGTGGCCATGGGCAGCTACACCGCAGCGCAATCGGTCTTGCAAAGCGATCGCGGCACCGTGTTCGCGGTGCATTCGAAGAAGGTCGACGCCATCCCTGATATCAAAACCCTCCCCGAGCAGGGCGCGACGTCGAAATTCTTCACCGTCAGCGGCTTCTCCGGTTGGGCCGTGCCGAAAGCGACACCGCAGCCGGTCGTCGATCGCCTGGCGGAGCTTTGCGTCGCTGCCAACAGCGATCCGAAGGTGAAGGAGGTTCTCAACACGTTCGTGCTCGAACCCGCGATCGGCTTCAAGGAAACCAACGCCCTGTATCAGCGCGAGCTGCCGATCTGGATCGAGAGCGCGCGATCGCTCGGCCTCGAACCCGCCTGAACCGCGAGGCATGACGCCCTTCGCAGCGCGGCATCCGACCAAAGCCTAGTGCCGGAAGCGCATTTTCCCGCTATGATTGTGCGACGCTGGCGGGAAGGTCTCGCCGGCGCGGACGAGAAAGGCCGATCCCATGACACCGGATGGCGTTGCCGTAGCCGTCATGATCATCCTACTCTTTCCGATGGGCTATTTCACCCTGGCGTCTCCGGCCTTCCTGCTGGTGAAGCTGGATATCCAGCCCGTCGCCCAGCTTTTGCGCGGAATGTTCAATGCGCATTTTCTGGTGATGCGCGTTGCCGGAATCATCGGAGCGGTCGCTTTCCTGCTCGACGGTCGTCTGGTCGCAGCGATGGGCGTTGGCCTCCTTGCAGCCTTGGCGATCTATGGGCGCCGCTGGTTCATGCAACAGATGGACGAACAGCTCAGCGCCAGGGACGCCGGCGATGCCGAGGCCCCGCGCCGGCTACGCCGACTGCATTGGAGTGGAATGCTGGGCAACGCGGTGTTGCTCGTCGCTCTCCTGACCAGCATTCCCTACATCGCCATATCGGCATGAGAGACATCGCGGGCGCGTGACGGTCAACCGTCGCGTCGACTCCGAACCTGGCGTTTGCCTAGTGCTCGTCCGCCGCAACCGCGCCCTGTTGCGCCTTGTGGATCGAGGACGGCACTACGCCGAAATATTTCCGGAACACCCGGCTGAAATGCGATGAGCTGGAGAAGCCCCAGGAGAACGCGACGTCGGTAATGGTCTTGCCGGCGTGGGCCTCGAGCTCCTGGCGGCAATTCTGAAGACGCGCCTGCCAGATGTAGTCGCTCACCGTGGTGCCGCGCTCCGAGAACAGCATGTGCAGATAACGCTTGGAGCAGCCCAGTTCGCCGGAGATCTGGTCGATGCACAGATCCGGATCGCGCAAATGCTCGCGGATGAAGAATTGCGCGCGCACATAGGTCGCTTCGGGTCCGACGCGATCGAGCATCGTGTCGGCCTCGCGCAGCGGCAGCAGCAAGAGGTCGATCAGCGAATCGGCGACGCCGACCGCACTGTTCGCCGACAGCTTGGCCGCCTCGTCGAAGGTCGCATGGACGAAATCATGGGCGATGCGCCCCGTCCCCGTGCGTGAGGTCAATTTGCAGGCGGGCATTCGCTGCGACGGGAATCCACGGTCGCGCAGCAGCGCCTTCGGCACGATCACCACGTCATGGCGCGTGAAAGCGGGACTGATGATCGAATGCGGACAGGAGACGTCATAGGCGATGATGTCGCCCGGGTTCAGCTCGATGTGGCGGCCTTCCTGCTCGAAATAGGACACGCCGTAAGTCTGGAAGTGGATCTTGATATACGGGTGTTCATTGGCCTTGGCGCGCGCCAGCGTGTGCGCGATGCGATGTTGGCTGACCTCGATCTGGCAGAGCTTCAGACGCGAGACGCTGGTGTAGTCGATGCGGCCTTCGAGCGAAGACGCTTCCAGCGGATCGACGTCGAAATGCCCACACAGGCTGGTCAGCCCGTCGATCCAGCTTTGGATCTGACGTTTCGGCGTCATGCCCGTCGTCGAGAGCGTGTGAATCGTGTCGGACATTAATCCAGCCACTGGTTTGATCCGGAGATTTGACGCGAATCGCGAGCCGCGCTGCCGGAGCCCTGAACCGTGATTGCGTGACGTTTACCTCGATTTTGAGCGATCTTCTAGAACGAGCGCCATCGTTCCATTGCCACCCTTGTAAGTTAATCCTCCGCCTTAGTTGCAGCGCCGTCAAGGGGAACCTGAGCGGTGAAGGCGCTGCCAAAGCGTTGCGGAAGCCGCTGAATTCGCTACTGCAAAATCAAAAACTTCCGACCCGTGCGCTGTCAAGCAAACCAGCTTCTCTCTTGGGCAAGTTTCCCGATGACGAAGTCGTTAGGGATTGTATCAGGAACAACAAGAACGGGCCGCTCCGCACGTGGACCCGTGGCTCTCATCAGGAGGAGGAAACACCACAGCATCGTTTCTGGTCCCAATCGTGACCGCCCTGCACGAGCAGACGCCGGACGAAAAGCCCGGCGATTAAGCAATGCTTCGGAAACAATAAACGAGACCAATGGAGGAATGACTATGCGCAAGGTACTACTCGCGGCCTATCTTGGCTCCGCGGCGGCTCTCGCCGTCGGCAGCGCGTCGGCCAACGACGAAGTGCTCAAGATGTCGCAGAACCCGAAAGACTGGGTGATGCCGACCGGCGACTACGCCAACACCCGCTATTCCAAGCTGAACCAGATCAACGCACAAAACGTAGGCAAGCTCCAGGTCGCCTGGACCTTCTCGACCGGCGTGCTGCGCGGCCACGAAGGCGGCCCGCTGATCATCGGCAACATGATGTACGTCCACACGCCGTTCCCGAACAAGGTCTACGCTATTGACCTTTCCAACGAGAACAAGATCGTCTGGAAGTACGAGCCGAAGCAGGATCCGAACGTCATTCCAGTGATGTGCTGCGACACGGTCAACCGCGGCCTGGCCTATGGCGACGGCAAGATCTTCCTGCATCAAGCCGACACCACGCTTGTCGCGCTCGATGCCAAGAGCGGTCAGGTGGCATGGACCGCGAAGAACGGCGACGCCAGCAAGGGCGAGACCGGTACTTCGGCCCCCATGGTCGTCAAGGACAAGGTGCTGATCGGCATCTCCGGCGGCGAGTTCGGTGTTCAAGCCCATATGACCGCCTACGACATCAAGACGGGCAAGCTGGCTTGGCGCGGCTACTCTGAAGGACCGGACGATCAGATCCTGGTCGACGCAGAGAAGACCACCGCACTCGGCAAGCCGGTCGGCAAGGACTCGAGCCTGAAGACCTGGCAAGGCGATCAGTGGAAGATCGGCGGCGGCGCCACCTGGGGCTGGATCTCCTACGACCCCGAGCTGAACCTCGTCTATTACGGGTCGGGCAATCCCTCGACCTGGAATCCGAAGCAGCGTCCCGGCGACAACAAATGGTCGATGACGATCTGGGCTCGCAACCCTGACACCGGCCAGGCCAAGTGGGTTTATCAGATGACGCCCCACGACGAGTGGGACTATGACGGCGTCAACGAGATGATCCTCTCGGACCAGGCCATCAACGGCCAGCCGCGCAAGCTGCTGACGCATTTCGATCGTAACGGCCTCGGCTACACGCTCGATCGCGCCACCGGTGAGCTCCTGGTCGCCGAAAAGTACGATCCGAAGGTGAACTGGACCTCCGGCGTCGACATGGACAAGAACTCGCCGACCTACGGCCGCCCGAAGGTGCTCGATGCAGCTTCGACCGACAAGGCGGGCGAGGACCACAACGTGAAGGGCATCTGCCCGGCCGCGCTCGGCACCAAGGACGAGCAGCCGGCAGCCTACTCGCCGGACACGCAGCTGTTCTACGTTCCGACCAACCACGTCTGCATGGACTACGAACCGTTCAAGGTGAGCTACACCGCGGGTCAGCCCTACGTGGGCGCAACGCTCTCGATGTATCCGCCGCAGGGTGAAACCCACATGGGCAACTTCATCGCCTGGGACGGCAAGACCGGCAAGATCGTCTGGTCGAACAAGGAGCAGTTCTCGGTCTGGTCGGGTGCGCTCGCAACCGCGGGCAATGTGGTGTTCTACGGAACGCTCGAAGGCTACCTGAAGGCAGTCGACGCCAAGACCGGCAAGGAGCTCTACAAGTTCAAGACTCCCTCCGGCATCATCGGCAACGTCACCACCTATGAGAACGGCGGCAAGCAGTATGTCGCAGTGCTCTCCGGCGTGGGCGGCTGGGCCGGCATCGGTCTGGCGGCAGGCCTGACCGATCCGACCGCCGGTCTCGGCGCAGTCGGCGGCTACGCGGCGCTCAGCAACTACACGGCACTCGGCGGTACGCTGACCGTGTTCTCGCTGCCCAACTAGGCCTCTCAGCATCGCTCCGGCGCGTGGATCAACTCCACGCGCCGGCTCGTCTCACCGAATGCCTTCCGAGGAAAATCTCTTGCGTAAAATCTGCTCTGCCATTGCTGCGATGTTCTTGGTCGCGTCCGGGGGAATTGCCGTCGCGGACGGCTCAGGTGACCCGACCGCCGTCAAGCAGAACGAAACCGGCGAATGGTCCGACAAGGAAGGCAACCCAACCTACAAGATCACCGACGGATCCGTCGATTGGTACACCTATTCCGGATACCGCCGCTATCACTCGGACTGCCATGTGTGTCACGGCCCAGATGGCATGGGCTCGACCTACGCCCCGGCGTTGAAGGATTCGCTGAAGACGATGAGCTATGCCGATTTTCTCGGCGTCGTCGCCTCCGGCCGCAAGAACATCTCGACTGCCGCAGAGAACGTGATGCCGGCCTTCGGCGATAACCCGAACGTCGCCTGCTACATGGACGATCTCTACGTCTACCTGCGCGCCCGCTCCAACGAGGCCTGGGGCCGCACAAGACCCGGCAAGCACGAGGACAAGAACGACGCCTATACCAAGAACGAAGATTCGTGCATGGGCAAGAAATGAACGTGCGGAGCCCGACCAGACCTGGATCTGGGCGCCCTGCTGGAATTGAGGAGCTTAAGATGAAGACACGTGCCGCCGTCGCTTTCGAAGCCAAGAAGCCGCTCGAGATCGTCGAAGTCGATCTGGAAGGACCAAAGGTCGGCGAAGTCCTGGTCGAGATCAAGGCGACGGGCATCTGCCATACCGACGCCTACACGCTCGACGGCTTCGACAGCGAGGGAATTTTCCCGTCGATCCTGGGCCATGAGGGCGCGGGCATCATCCGCGAGATCGGTGCTGGCGTGACCTCGGTGAAGCCGGGCGACCATGTCATCCCGCTCTACACGCCGGAATGCCGGCAATGCAAAAGCTGCCTCAGCCAGAAGACCAATCTCTGCACCGCGATTCGCGCGACGCAGGGCAAAGGCGTCATGCCCGATGGTACCAGCCGCTTCTCCTACAAAGGCAAGCCGATCTACCACTACATGGGCTGCTCGACCTTCTCGAACTTCACCGTGCTGCCGGAGATCGCGGTCGCCAAGATCCGCGAGGACGCGCCGTTCGACAAGAGCTGCTACATCGGCTGCGGCGTCACCACGGGCGTCGGCGCCGTCGTCAACACCGCCAAGGTCGAGCCGGGCTCCAACGTGGTCGTGTTCGGCCTCGGCGGCATCGGCCTGAACGTGATCCAGGGCGCCAAGATGGCTGGCGCGGACAAGATCATCGGCGTCGACATCAACGACTCCAAGGAGGAATGGGGGCGCCGGTTCGGCATGACCGATTTCGTCAATCCCAAGAAGATCACCGGCGACATCGTCCCGCATCTCGTGACCCTGACCGACGGCGGCGCCGACTATACCTTCGACTGCACCGGCAACACCACAGTGATGCGCCAGGCGCTGGAAGCCTGCCATCGCGGCTGGGGCACCTCGATCATCATCGGCGTTGCCGAATCCGGCAAGGAGATCGCGACCCGCCCGTTCCAGCTCGTCACCGGGCGAAACTGGCGCGGCACCGCCTTCGGCGGCGCGCGGGGCCGCACCGACGTGCCGAAGATTGTCGACTGGTACATGAACGGAAAGATCCAGATCGACCCGATGATTACCCACACGCTCAAGCTCGAAGACATCAACAAAGGCTTCGACCTGATGCATGAGGGCAAGTCCATCCGTTCAGTCGTCGTGTTCTAGTTCGAAAAGCGTCACCCCAAGGAGGATCGACCCATGACTGTTGCACTCCATCCCTCGATCGATAACGGCATCAAACAGGGCAGCGGCAGCTTCGCCGGCGGCACGCTCGCATGCAAATGCAAGGACCATCAGGTCAAGGTCGCCGTCAAGGGCGACGTCGCGCATAATCACGCCTGTGGCTGCACCAAGTGCTGGAAACCGCAGGGGGCGAATTTCTCCGTCGTCGCCGTGGTACCCCGCCAGAACGTCACCGTGCTCGAGAACGGCGACAAGCTCCAGATCGTCGATCCATCGGCGACGATCCAACGCTACGCCTGCAAGGCCTGCGGCACGCACATGTACGGCCGCATCGAGAACAAGGATCACCCGTTCTACGGCCTCGACTTCATCCACCCCGAACTGTTCCAGGAGCAGGGTTCGCAGGCGCCGCAATTCGCCGCCTTCGTCTCGTCCGTGATCGAATCGGGCGTGAAGCCGGAGCAGATGGGCGGAATACGGGCTCGGTTCAAGGAGCTTGGACTTGAGCCCTATGATTGCCTGTCGCCGGCGCTGATGGACGCGATCGCGACCCACGTGGCGAAAGCCAAGGCCGCTTAAGCAAAGGCCGCCTGAGCAAAGGTCGCCTGACGTTTGCCGCGCCCGTCCGCTCGCGTTCCACCACCCCCAGCGAGCGGACGGAGCCGGCCCGGGACAATCGCGGCGATGCCGCCGCTTCTCAATTGCACTTGTGTGGGGACCGTCAGCTCCCTCAGTCCTGGTCTCTGAATGACTGCGCAGGGCCGCCGGCTTCCGGCTTGAAGTCCGCGGCCTGCGTTTCTCCCTCCCTCGACTGAGGCATCCTGCTTCGTCCGCACAGGTCTTCTGGCGGACGAAGCTCTTTTTTTACTGCGCCCATCTCGAGAGGCGCGCGGCGCGATGGGGCGCCCTGCTTTTGACAAACCTTCGTTGCAATCTTTTCCCGTCGAGAACAGCTGATTGGAAAACACTTGGCTGTGAACGCCAGACCGAAGCGATCCTGCTACGATCGCGTCGTGACGATGCCGCGCGAAATTCAATAATCAAGAACACGACGGGAGGTATCGAGCACATCCGGACATGACATTGGCATTCCTCTGAGTCCTGCCGGGATCTGCCCGCGCGGGAGGACGGCTGGAACGCGACGCCGCGCAGCGGGCATTGCACCGACCGGCATCTGGAAAATCTGAAATCGGCAAGCTTATGAAGAGCGAGGGACGATCATGATCAAGGTGAAGATCAATGGCCAGGAACAGAGCTGGGACGGCGACCCGGATCTCCCGCTACTCTGGTTCCTGCGCGACGAGGCCGGGCTGACCGGCACCAAGTTCGGCTGTGGCCAGGCCCTGTGCGGCGCCTGCACCGTTATCGTCGACAAGGAAGCCGTGCGCGCCTGCATCACGTCGATCAACGACGTCGCCGGCCGCGAGATCACGACGATCGAGGGACTGCATCCGAACGGCGATCACCCGGTGCAGAAGGCCTGGCGTCAGGTCAACGTACCCCAGTGCGGCTTCTGCCAGGCGGGCCAGATCATGCAGGCGGCTGCGCTGCTGATGGACAACCCGAAGCCGTCGCACGACCAGATCCGCGAGGCGATGTCCGGCAACATCTGCCGCTGCGGCTGCTACCAGCGCATCGAGAATGCGGTCCATCTCGCATCGACGGGAGTGTGACATGAATTTCATCGACAACCCGAAGAAGCTTCGTGGCTTCGAGAA
This sequence comes from Bradyrhizobium sp. BWC-3-1, assembly GCF_032917965.1. Classification (NCBI taxonomy): domain Bacteria; kingdom Pseudomonadati; phylum Pseudomonadota; class Alphaproteobacteria; order Hyphomicrobiales; family Nitrobacteraceae; genus Bradyrhizobium; species Bradyrhizobium sp. BWC-3-1. The sequence goes on along the minus strand of NZ_CP136625.1, from coordinate 2,699,350 downwards.
GAACATCAAGGTCGAGAAGGTTTCGCGCCGCAGCATCCTGAAGGGGCTCGGCATCACCGGCGGCTTTGTGCTCGCGGCGCCCGTGATGTCGCGCCAGGCGTTCGCCTACGAGACCGGCGCCGGCAAGATGCCGCACGGCGTCGTGGTCGATCCGCGCGTATTCGTCGCGGTCGCGCCCGACGGCACCGTCACCATCCTCGCCCACCGCGCCGAGATGGGAACGGGCGTGCGCACCAGCCTGCCGCTGATCGTGGCCGAGGAGATGGAAGCCGACTGGTCACGGGTCAAGGTGGAACAGGCCCATGGCGACGAGGTCAAGTTCGGCAACCAGGACACCGACGGCTCGCGCAGCACGCGGCATTATCTGATGCCGATGCGCCAGATCGGTGCCTCCGCCCGTACCATGCTTGAGCAGGCCGCCGCGAAACGCTGGGGTGTGCCGGCAACCGAGGTCAAGGCCGTCAATCACGAAGTCGTCCACAGCGCGACGAGCCGCAAGCTCGGGTTCGGCGAGCTCGCAGCCGACGCTGCCAAGGAGTCGGTCCCGAGCATCGAAGGGCTCAAGCTGAAGGACCCCAAGGACTTCCGCTATCTCGGCAAGGGCCAGATCGGCATCGTCGATCTCCATGACATCACCACCGGCAAAGCGCGTTACGGCGCCGACGTGCGGCTGCCTGGCATGAAGTATGCCGTGATCGCGCGCCCGCCGGTGACCGGCGGCAAGTTGGTCTCGTTCGATCCGGACGCGGCGTTGAAGGTCCCGGGCGTGGAGAAGGTGATGGAGGTGCGCGGCTGGCCGTGGCCGTCGAAATTCCAGCCGCTCGGCGGCGTTGCCGTGATCGCGCGCAATACCGGCGCGGCGATCAAGGGTCGCGACGCGCTGAAGCTGACCTGGGACGATGGCGCCAACGGCAAATACGATTCCGTCGCCTACCGCAAGGAGCTCGAGGAGGCCTCGCGCAAGCCGGGCCTTGTGGTGCGCCAGGAAGGCGATGCCGAGGCTGCTCTGAAGGGCGCCGACAAGGTCGTCGTCGGCGAATATTATCTGCCGCATCTTGCTCATGTCAGCATGGAGCCGCCGGTGGCGGTCGCCGACGTCAAGGGTGACAAGGCGGAGATCTGGGCGCCGGTGCAAAGCCCGGGCGGTACGCGCGAGGACGTCGCGAAGACGCTCGGCATTCCCGAGGGCAATGTCACGGTCAACGTCACGCTGCTCGGCGGCGGTTTCGGCCGCAAGTCGAAATGCGACTTTGCGCTCGAGGCCGCGTTGCTGTCGAAGGAGCTCGGCGTACCCGTCAAGGTGCAGTGGACGCGCGAGGACGACGTCCGCCACGATTTCCTGCACACGGTCTCCGTGGAACGGATCGAGGCGGGGCTCGACAAGAGCGGCAAGGTGATCGCCTGGCGCCATCGCAGCGTGGCCCCGAGCATCGCCTCGACGTTCGCGGCGGGTGCAAAGCATGAGGCGCCCTTCGAGCTCGGCATGGGCCTCGTCGACATGCCGTTCGAGATCGCTAACATCTCCTGCGAGAACCCGGAAGCCGCGGCGTTCACCCGCATCGGCTGGTTCCGCTCGGTCTCGAACATCCCGCGCGCCTTCGCGGTCCAGTCGATGGTGGGCGAGATCGCCCATGCGACCGGCCGCGACCAGAAGGAGACGCTGCTCGCGCTGATCGGGAGCCCGCGCATCGTCAAGCCCGCCGTGAAGGACATGTGGAACTACGGCGAGCCCTTGGACAGCTATCCGATCGACACCGCGCGCCTGCGCAAGGTGGTCGAGCTGGTCGCCGAGAAGGGCGAATGGGGCCGTCAAGTGCCGAAGGGCCATGGCCTCGGCATCGCCGTGCACCGCAGCTTCGTCAGCTATATCGCGACCATCGTCGAGGTGGCCGTCGACGACAAGGGCAAGCTGGCGGTGCCGCGGGTGGACACCGCCATCGACTGCGGCACCTATGTCAACCCCGAGCGCATCGCCTCCCAGATCGAGGGCGCGGCGATCATGGGGCTCAGTCTCGCCAAATACGGCGAGATCACCTTCAAGGACGGCAAGGTGCAGCAGAAGAACTTCGACGACTTCCAGGTCCTCAGGATCGACGAATCCCCTGCCGTGACCAACGTCTACATCGTGCCGCCAGGACCCGACACGCCGCCGAGCGGCGTGGGCGAGCCTGGCGTCCCGCCATTCGCGCCGGCGCTGATGAACGCCATCTTCGCCGCGACCGGAAAGCGCATCCGCAGCCTTCCGCTCGGCAAGCAATTGGAAGCGTAAAGGCGGGAACACAAGGCGGCCTCGCGCCGTTTGCATCGATCTGACAGGAGCAGATCGATGACCCATATCCCAAAGGCGCTCGCAGTCTCGTTGCTGTCGAGCGCCTTTCTTTTGACGGCCACTGGCGCATACGCCCAGAGCAACACCACGCCGCCGACAACGGCGACGCGCCCCAGCACGCCGGACCAGAACTCGCTGCCCAACGCCAATGCCACGCCGCCCTCGACCACCCAGACTACCGGGCAGCACAATCCCGATCCCAAGGTTCGCGAGATGAACCAGAAGGAAAAGGACAAGGTCGAGCGCGAGGGGAAGTAGCGATCTGAGCATCGGCGTTTTGACATCGCGATTATCGGCTCTACTTCTTCGCCGAAGCGCATCGATGTGCCCTCTTTCCTTGCGGGAGAGGGCAGCGACGCCAGTTGCCACGATCACGCGTGGGTGGGGGGTATGCCTGCGCGGGTCCGCACATTGAGACGCGCGGATAGAACCCCTCATCCGGCGCTTCGCGCCACCTTCTCCCGCAGGGGAAGAAGGGACAACGCCCACGCAAAATGCGGCGGACGTTGCCGTCCGCCGCATTTGCCCCCTGACACTCCGCTTCTTTCGATCCGCCAGCGGAGCCTATTTCTTCAGCGCGAACACCCAGATCACGCCGCCCTGCGGCACGTTGGCTTCGATGCCGATATTGTTGGTCACGAGGGCATCCTGGATGCGCTGCGCATCCACGCCCCATCCCGACTGGATCGCGATGTATTGCGTACCGTCGATCTCATAGGACACCGGCATGCCCATGATACCGGAGTTGGTCTTCTGCTCCCACAGCAGCTCGCCACTCTTGGCGTTGAAGGCGCGGAAGTTGCGGTCGTTGGTGCCGCCCACGAAGACGAGATCGCCCGCGGTCGCCGTCACCGATCCGAACAGCTGCGATTTCGGGAAGTTGTGTTGCCACATCTTCTTGCCCGTAACGGGGTCCCAGGCCTGGAGCTCGCCGAAATGATCCGCCCCGGGCTTCGTCTTCAGCCCGATGTCCTCCGGCTTGGTGCCGAGCCAGAGTTCGCCGGGCTTGAGCGGAACCTTCTCGCCGGTGAACCCGCCGCAGAAATTCTCGTTGGCGGGCACGTAGACGAGGCCGGTCTTCTGGCTGTAGGCCGCCGAGGGCCAATCCTTGCCGCCCCACAGCGACGGACAGAACTCCACGCGCTTGCCGACCATCGGCTTGTGCGCGGGATCGACGATCGGCCTGCCACTCTCGGCGTCGATGCCCTTCCAGACGTCGGTGGAGACGAACGGCCAACCGGCGACGTAGTTGATCTTGGTCGGCGTGCGCTCGAGTATCCAGAAGATCGCATCGCGTCCCGGATGGACCAGGCTCTTGATGTTGCGACCGTCGCGTTGCAGGTCGATCAACATCGGCGCTTCGACCTCATCCCAATCCCAGGAATCGTTCTGGTGATACTGATGATAGGTCTTGATCTTGCCGGTGTTCGGATCGAGCGCGAGCACCGACGAGGTATAGAGATTGTCGCCCGGATGCATCTCGCCGGGCCAGGGCGCGGCGTTGCCTACGCCCCAATAGATCGTCTTGGTGTCCTTGTCGTAATTGCCGGTCATCCAGGCCGAGCCGCCGCCGTTCTTCCAGTCCTCGCCCTGCCAGGTGTCGTGGCCGGGTTCGCCTTCGCCCGGAATCGTATAGGTCCGCCAGAGCTCCTTGCCGTCCTTGGCGTCATAGGCGGCGACATAGCCGCGCACGCCGAACTCGCCGCCGGAGCCGCCCACGATGACCTTGCCGTCGACGATCAGCGGCATCAGGGTCATGTACTGGCCCTTCTTGTAATCCTGAACCTTGGTGTCCCACACCACCTTGCCGGTCTTGGCGTCGAGCGCGACGACATGGTCGTCGGTGGTGGCCAGATAGAGCTTGTCCTCCCAGAGGCCGACGCCGCGACTGGTCGGATGCAACTGGAACAGGTCGTCGGGGAGCTGCCGCTTGTAGCGCCAATATTCGTCGCCGGTCTTGGCGTTCAGCGCGATCACCTGGCCCATCGGGGTCGCCACGAACATCACGCCGTTGTTGACGATCGGCGGCGCCTCGTGACCTTCGACCACACCGGTCGCGAAAGTCCAGACCGGGGTGAGGTTCTTCACATTCGAGGTGTTGATCTGGTCGAGCGGGCTGTAGCCCTGCCCGTCATAGGTCCGCCGGTAAAGCATCCAGTTGGCGGGCTCCGGGTTTTCCAACCGCTGCGCGGTAACCGGCGCGTAGTTCTCGATCGGGCCTGACATGGCGGCGGTCGATGCAAGACACGTGAAGGCGACGAAGCCGGACAGTAACCATTGCTTCCTGGTCATGGACGTTCCCCTTTTTTATCCGTTTGAATTCTTGTTTTGAATTCTTGTCGTTCGTCCCGTCGTCCGCCAATCGGCGGATGCGGCCTCTCGTGACGCGGGCACAACCCGCACGCCCATCATCCCGGCTGCGCGCCACCTACCTTTCCGATGAAGTTTCCGGCGACGCTGAGCGAGCCGTCAGCCAGCGCCAGCGGCAGCGCAGCGAGCCGTCGCGGCGCCGGCCCGAACACGACCTGTGCGCCCGCGCGAGGATCGTATTCGGAGTTGTGGCACATGCATTTGAGCACTTCCTTGTCGCCGACATCGCTCTTCACCCAGGCCGTGACAGGACAGCCGGCATGCGAGCAGATTGCCGAATAGGCGAGGATGCCGTCGACAGCGCGCGCTTTCGTCTGCTCGTCGAGCTCGGTGGGGTCAAGGCGGATGATCAGAATCTCATTGAGGCGCGAGGCGCTGCGCACGACCGATGTCTTCGGATCTTTCGGCCAGGCATGCACCGGCGGTCCGCCGGCCGACAGAGCGGCCGCGGTGACGGGCTTTCCCTCCTGATCGCCTTCGGAGAACACGAGCAGATCGCCCTTCTGAGGCCGTTCGTCGGAGCCGGGCGCATCCTCGCCCGCGTGGACCTGCGTGGAACAGGCGAGGCACGCCGTGGTGGCCAGCGCATTCATCAACAGCGCCCGCCGGGTTTGCTCCGTGCAGGTGTCAGCGTCGGATTCCGCTGTGTTGTCGGAGGATGAAGAGGATGTGTTGAACGATGCACGCGACATGCCCGCAAGCAGGCGCTGGAACTCTGCCGAAAAAAAGGCAAAGATTTTTTCCCGCAGTGCATCACATGGTTATGCTCGCACTGATTGAACGCGAACACGCGCATTTACGCGCATTTTTCTAATTGCAACGTCACGCTACGCGACCGGCATGATGATTTTGCAGATCAGATCAATGCTGCCGGTATTGGTGCAATGCGCCGACGCTCGGCGCCATCGTAGCGCCATCAGCGCGGCTGCGCATTTCTCAGGCAGGCGTTTTGTGTTCTAGGAGCGGAGCACGTGACGCGGCGCAGCGATACGTCCGGCCAACGTTGCCGACGCCATCTCAAAACTGTCGGCGATGCGGCGCGCCCTGTCGATGAAGAGCGCGGCTGCCGGCGGCGGGCAGACCTCGCGCGCCGTCTGTTCGAACAAATCGAGCCAGCGGTCGAAATGATCCCCGATCAGGTTCAGTGGAATATGCGCCCGCATCGGTGAACCATGGTAGCGGCCGCTCATCAGCACGACCGACGACCAGAAATCCCGGAGCTTGGCCAGGTGCTCGTCCCAATTCTGCACGATCGCGAACACCGGCCCCAGCAGCTCATCCTCGCGCACGCGCCCGTAGAAGCGGGTGACGAGTTCCCCGATCATCTCTTCGGTGATCCCCGTGCGCTCGATTGCATCCTGGGTCAGCAAATTCCGCCGCGCGGTCGCAGCCTCGCGCTCGGTCTTCAGTCGATCCGACATGTCCCTTGTTATCCGTTCCGTTGTTCCCGCAGGCCGCCCGTTCGACATTGTCGGGCCGATTGCGCGCGGCGTCTTTGTCGCAGCGCAAATCGCGGTGTCTGGCGGCGAGCACACTCAACGCCCGCCGCCCGCGCCGTTGTCAGGCGCTGTAGGTATAAAAGCCCTGCCCCGTCTTGCGGCCGAGATGGCCGGCATCGACCATTTCCTTGAGCAAGGGGGCCGGACGGTATTTGGGGTCGTTGAAGCCTTTGTAAAAGACCTCCATCACCGACAACATGGTGTCGAGCCCGACGAGATCGGCGAGCGCCAACGGGCCGATCGGATGGTTGCAGCCGAGCTTCATGCCGGCATCGATCTCTTCCGCCGTCGCAATCCCCTCCTGCAGCGCGAAGATCGCCTCGTTGATCATCGGACAAAGGATGCGGTTGACGGCAAAGCCCGGGCTGTTCTTGGCCGTGATCGCCACCTTGCCGACGCGCTTGGCAAAATCGAGCGCCTTGGCGTGGGTGTCGTCGGAGGTCTGCAAGCCGCGGATGAGTTCCAGCAGCGCCATGACTGGAACCGGATTGAAGAAGTGCATGCCGATGAATCGGTCGGGACGGTCGGTCGCCGCGGCGAGCTTCGTGATCGAGATCGACGAGGTGTTCGTGGCGAGCAGCGTGCGTGGCGACAGCGTCGCACAGAGATCCTTCAGGATCTTGACCTTGAGTTCCTCGTTCTCGGTCGCGGCCTCGATGACGAGATCGCAATCGACGAGCTTGGCGCGGTCGGTGGTGCCGGTGATGCGCTTGAGCGTGGCGTCGCGATCGCCCGCCGACATCTTCTCCTTCTTGACCAGGCGCTCGAGGCTGCCGCCAACCGTCGAAATCCCGCGGTTCACTGCCGCATCGGAAATATCGACCATCACGACCGAAAGCCCGGCCGCGGCACAGATCTGCGCGATGCCGTTCCCCATGGTGCCTGCCCCGATGATGCCAACGCTTTGGATCATTGCCTCAAATCCTTCATCCTTGCGGACGTGCCATGCCGGCCCGCCCCTTTGTTCCTGCATCAGGGTCTAGCACCGCCCCCGGGCGGGTGCGACCTGATCCTGTTCCTTCCTTAAAGCATCCAAGGCGGGAATAAAGCCGCCTTTCGGCCGCCACACGGCATGATTTGACGCCCCCGGCTGTTTGGCCCGGCCTATCCGCGGCATCCGTCTCCGTGAGCGCCGAGCGTTCGGGAGCACCGGACTTGAGGTGGGCACAGCTCAACCGAGACGAAGCACCTTGCCCGGATTCATGATGTTCTTGGGATCGAGCGCCCGCTTGATCGTGCGCATGATGTCGAGCTCGGTCCGAGAGCGATAGTGCTGGAGCTCGTCGAGCTTCTCAATGCCGATGCCATGTTCCGCCGAGATCGAGCCGCCCATGGAGGTGACGAGGTCGTTGACGGCCCGTGTGATGGCCGCGGAATATTGGGACAGTGTACCGAGATCCATGCCCTTCGGACCCATGAAGGAGAAGTGCACATTGCCGTCTCCGATGTGGCCGAGCGGATAGGGGCGGATCGCCGGCAGGATTGCGAGTACGGCCTCGAAACCGCTGGCGATAAACTCGGGAATCCTGGAGACCGCCACCGACACGTCGTAGCTCAAGCCCGGACCTTCGGTGCGCGATGCCTCGGCCACGCTCTCGCGAATCCGCCACATGTTGCGCGACTGCGCTTCGGTTTGCGCGATCACCGCATCCAGCACCCGGCCCGCCTCGAGTTGGTCGGCCAGGAACTGCTCCATCCTGTCCGACATGCCCGTGCCTCCGTCCTGTCGTGGCCGGGCCGATGACCATTCGAGAAGGAGATACCATTCGGTCTCGGCCTTGAGGGGATCCTGGGTGCCGGGAATGTGGCGCAGCACCATGTCGGTGCACGCGCGGCTGATGAGCTCACAGGAGCCGACATTGTCATCGGAAGCGGCATGCGCCTCCGACAGAAGGTCGATGGCTGCCTTGGGATCGCGAATTGCGAGCCATGCCGTGCACACGTCTTTCGGCGCCGGCCAGAGTTTCAGCACCGCCTTGGTGATGATGCCGAGCGTCCCTTCGGCGCCCATGAACAGATGCTTGAGGTCATAGCCGGTGTTGTCCTTCTTGAGTGCGCGCAGGCCGTCCCAGATATCGCCGTTAGCCAGCACGACCTCGAGACCCAACACCAGATTTCGCGCATTGCCATAACGCAGCACCTGCACGCCGCCAGCATTGGTGGACAGATTGCCTCCGATCATGCACGAGCCCTGAGCACCGAGGCTGAGCGGAAAGAGGCGGCCGTGGCGCGCGGCTGTGTCCTGAAGCGTCTCGAGGATGCAGCCCGCCTCCACAGTCATGGCATAGCCGACGGGATCGATATTCAGCACCTGGTTCATGCGACCAAGCGACAGCACGATGCCGCGGTGCATGGGCCACGGCCTGGCACCGCCCATCAGGCCGGTGTTGCCACCTTGCGGAACGATGGCAATGCCGTTGTCGTAGCAGAGCTTGACGACAGCGGAGACTTCCGCGGTGATGGCCGGACGCACGATCGCCGCGGCCTGCCCCGCCAGCGTGCCGCGCCAGTCGGTCACGAAGGGCAGCTTGTCCTGCTCGTCCACGATCAGGCCTTTGTCGCCGACGATGGCCCGCAAGCGGTCGAGAACGGCTGACGTCACCGGCGCGCTCGGAATCGAGGGGGCGGTGGGAAGGGCTGCACCCGGCATGTGTTCCTCTCTTTTCGGCCGTTGCGCGCCTTGGGGCGCGCCGGCCTTCGTTCTTTTTCATTCTGGGCGGTGGTGCAATGACCCTAGCATAGGGGTTGCGCTTGCGGGAACGTCTCCGGCAGTAAGCCTCGTGCGGATTTGCCTGCAATGCTGAACGCAGGCGCACTTCCACCGGGCTCCCGCATACCCTACTGTGCCCCGATCAAATTCGGATTGGAGCTCATGAGCCGTTTCTGGAGTCCAGTCGTCCACACGCTTTCGCCCTATGTCCCCGGCGAGCAGCCCAAGCAGGACGGCATCGTCAAGCTCAATACCAACGAGAATCCCTACCCGCCCTCGCCGCGCGTGCTGGCGGGGATCGCATCGGCCGCAGAGCGGCTGCGCCTTTATCCCGATCCGCGCGCAACGCGCCTGCGCGAGGCCATCGCGGCCCATTGCGATGTGGCGCCCGAGCAAGTGTTCGTCGGCAACGGCTCCGACGAGGTGCTGGCCCACACCTTCCAGGCACTTCTGAAGCACGAACCACCGCTTCTATTCCCCGACGTCACCTACAGCTTCTACCCTGTCTATTGCGGCCTCTATGGAATAACGCATGACGAGGTGCCGCTCGATGCTGCGATGAGGATCGATATCTCCAACTACAGGCGACCATCGAGTGCCATCCTCCTCTGCAATCCGAACGCTCCTACCGGCATCGCCCTTCAGCGCGACGCAATCGCATCGCTGCTGGCCGAACAGCAGGACCGGCTGGTGGTGGTGGACGAGGCCTATGTCGATTTCGGCGCCGAGAGCGCCGTGCCGCTGGTTGCACGCCACGACAATCTGCTGGTTATCCAGACTTTCTCGAAGTCGCGCTCGCTCGCTGGCCTGCGGGTTGGTTTTGCAATCGGCCAACGACCGCTGATCGAAGCGCTGGAACGGGTGAAGGACAGCTTCAACTCCTATCCGCTCGATTGCCTCGCGATCGCCGGCGCCGTCGCCGCGATCGAGGACGACGGCTGGTTCCGAGACACCCGTGCCCGTATCATCGCAAGCCGCGAAACCTTGGCCCGCGATCTCAGACAACTCGGCTTCGATGTGCTGCCGTCGCTCGCCAACTTCGTTTTCGCGCGCCATCGAAGCCGGAGCGGAGCAGATCTCGCGGCAGCGCTTCGCCAGCGTGGCGTTCTGGTGCGGCATTTCGGAAAGCCGCGCATCGAGGACTTTCTGCGCATCACGGTCGGGACGGAGGCCGAGTGTGCCCGGCTTGTTGAAGTGCTGCGCGGCTTGATTTGAGCACCAACGGTCCCCGCATCGGGCAACGTCAAACGATGAGGCCGAACGCCACTTCGGGCCATGCCGCGCAAGGCTTTGATCTCCGGTCAAATTCGGGGTACCAAACCGCTCCGCCGCTGCCTTGCATGACGATGCCCTCAGGGAAATATACGTGAATCACCTCCGCAGTCCCGAAATCCGCGCACCCGAGGCATCGTGGCGGGCGCCGAAGCTCGGGCACGGATGAACGACTTCGCGCGATCCATCGGCGCCGCCTTCACACTGATCGGCGAGGCCGACGCAGAGCTTTTGGGCATCGTCGGGCTGTCGGTGCGCGTCAGCCTGACCGCCAGTATCCTCGCCCTTCTGATCGGGGCGCCGTTCGGGGCGCTGCTTGCGATCACCCGGTTCCGTGGGCGGCAGGTCATCATCGTCCTGACCAATGCCTTGCTTGGCCTTCCGCCGGTCGTGGTCGGGCTCGCGCTCTATCTTCTGCTGTCGCGCTCCGGCCCGCTCGGGGCCGCCGGCCTGTTGTTCACGCCAGCGGCCATGGTGGTCGCGCAGACGCTGCTCGCCACACCCATCGTGGTCGCACTGGTGCACCGGCCGGCGAGCCTGCTGTGGGCGGAGTATGGCGACCTGGCGCGGATCGACGGGCTGTCAACGCTACGCAGCATCGGCTTGCTGTTCGCGCTGGGCCGGACCTCGCTGCTGACGGCCTTTCTCGCAGCCTTCGGGCGCGCGATCGCCGAGGTCGGCGCCATCCTCATCGTCGGCGGCAACATCCGCGGTTTCACGCGCACGATGACGACGGCGATCGCGCTGGAGACCAGCAAGGGCGACCTGCCGCTGGCGCTCGGGCTCGGGTTGATCCTGCTCGCACTCAGCGTCGCAGTGTCGACCATCGCCTTCCTGCTAGTGGGACGCGTCGGGGAAAAATAGCTGCTCGCCCCCGATCTTGTAGCCGGCGATGGTCTCCTGCCCCCCAGGAGAGATCAGCCAGTCGATGAAGGCCTGCCCGTCCCGCGCCTTCACGTTCATATGCTTGGCCGGATTGACCAGCATGACGCCGTACTGGTTGAACAGCCGCTTGTCGCCTTCGGTGAGGACGGCGAGCTCGCCGCGATTCTTGAATGACAACCAGGTGCCGCGGTCCGACAGGAGATAGGCGTTCAACGACGACGCCATGTTGAGTGCCGGGCCCATGCCCTGCCCGATCTCGCGATACCAGCTGTCCTTGGCGGCACCGAGGTCGATGCCTGCCTCCTTCCACAGCCGCAGTTCGGCCGCGTGCGTGCCGGACTTGTCGCCGCGCGAGATGAACGGCGCCTTCACGGCCGCGATCTTGCGCAGCGCCTCGGCCACGTCCTTGCCGCCGGCGATCTTGGCGGGATCGCTCTTCGGCCCGACAATGACGAAGTCGTTGTACATGACGTCGAAGCGCTTCACGCCCTCGCCTTCGGACATGAACTTGTCTTCGGCGGGCTTGTCATGGACGAACACGACGTCTGCATCGCCGCGCCGTCCGATGTCGAGCGCCTGGCCCGTGCCGACGGCCACGACCTTCACGTCGATGCCCGTGGCCTTCGAGAATAGCGGCAGCAAATAGCCGAACAGGCCCGACTGTTCCGTTGATGTCGTCGAGGCCACGGTGATGGCGCGCTCCTGCGCGATTGCGATCGTGGACCAGAGCAGAACCGCTCCGAGAGTCATAATCCTTTTCATGCCTCGTCCTTACACCAGATGCCCGATGTTCCAAACTCTGCCGTCGATAGAGCCGCACAGGGAACCTCGACAAGCGCCTCAGCGCGCTTGGTCATCATCCTCGCGACGCCCCCCTGTGAGGAACGTCCGCTCCGCGGGCAAGTTGTCCTCGAGTCAACCCAGGAGGAAACCAGATGAAGAAGATCATTTTGGCATCCGCATGCATCATGGCGCTGGCGACCGGCGGCGCCTTCGCTCAGACACAACCCGCCCCAGGCGCATCCGGCCAGGGCGACGTGGGCCCCTCGTCGCGGGGCCCCGCGACCAAGGGCATGACGACCGGCGCGTCGTCGAACATGCAGAACGAGGCCGCCGACAGCAAGGGCAAGCAGACTCCGTCGGCCGGCGGCAGCAACACCAATAACATGGGCAGCCAGGCCGGCGGCGGCGCTGGCTCCGGAAAGTAGCCTGGCATCGATCGGAAATTCTGGAGAGGGGGCGATCGTCCCCTCTCCAGAAGTCTTCGTTGCATCAAAGCTTGTCGACGTCATACGCGAAGGTCTTGGTGTCGAACGAAGCGTATTGACGGTACTGCACCTTGATTACGGTCACGTCGATTACACTTACGTCGGCATTACAGTCACGCCGACTAAATTGCAGCCGTGCGCTCTGAAAAGCGTGAATGTTCTGCAATTGGTCCCACCTACATTGACATCAGTGTGACAGCCGGGGATTTTTACATTGCTGGCGAATCAGCGATGGCCTCAAGCCGAGTACCTCTTGGACAACTCCCAGTGCTTTCGAGACTGATATCGTTGCTGCGCCGCATTCCCGCGGTGAAATGGGCGTTCGCGCGGCTTCGGCCCGCGCCGCATGGCGGCAGCATCGACGTCGCGCCTGAGACGGCAGACGCCTCACCCGGCATTGTTGCCGAAATTGCAGACACGGCTCCGGCTCTCGACACCAGCATCAGCGCGGATCCGTCGCACTGCGACGCCGCCGTCGCGGCTTCAGCCGTCGAAGACGACGCCTCCAGCCCTGTCATCGCGGAGAGCCCGTCGGAAACGCTAGCCGATGTCAGCGGCAGCGACGATTCATCCCAAGAGACGCCGACGGAAGTCGAGCCGATCGTCGTGGAAGCTTCGGTTGCGACCATCGACGTCGAGCGCGAGCCGGTTGACGTCCCCGAACCCATCATCAACAGCGATCCAACTTCCGAACTCGCGGACGACGTTGAGCCCGTCGTCGCGGAGAAGGCCTCTTCTGTCGATGTCGAGGTCGCTCCGGTTGACGCTATCGCTCTGGTCGTCGACGTGGATACTTTCTCGACTCTGGACGACATGTGTGTCGCGTTCGCCGATCGCGATATCTCGCGGGAGCATGTCCCTGAGGATAGCATCGAGAGCGATCCCTCCCCCGGCGCCGCCGAAGACTCCACCGAGACCCTCGGCGTCGTCACAACTATCGAGCCGGCTCCGGCCCTCGTGTCTCCGGCTCCGGAGATCCCGTATGCACGGAAAGCTCGCGCGAGAGCCGCAGAGCCCGCCGACCGCGGCGCGCTGATCCGGCAGCGCTGGGCGGAGACCGGGATCAGGATGTGGAATCCGCGCCTCCACGGCGTCGGTGATGCCACGCTGAACATCCAGGGCAGCGTCGGGCTGCTGCCGCCCGCGCCCGGCGAGACGATGCCGCGCTACGACAAGCTGGAATTCCGGATGCTCGGCGGACAGATCGTCTGCGAAGGCGTGATTGTCGAAGCCCCCGCACATGCAAGCCAGCGCAGTTTTACGCCGCTCGCCGAGCCGGGGAAACTCGATCCGGTCCGCGAATTAACGCGGAAACGCCAAGCCGCTCTCGCCTGACCCTTTATTCCAGCGACGACCAGCCCATGCTAGGCTAACGCCCTGAATTTGGGAGATCGCATGCGCGCAAAATCTTTGCGACTGGTCGTGATTGCCGCCCTCTGCGTCTCGCAAGGAGCCTTCGCCGCATCCAGTAAACGCCATGCGCCCACGACCGATCAGGCCTCATCCTACAAGGCCGACCGCCTCTCCTCTTCGCGCGGAGAGACGATCCTCAACACGCCCGGCCAGACCACCGTGCTGACGCGAGAGGTCCTCGACGACAAGAACGCCACGAGCCTCAAGGACGCCATGCGCTCGACCGCCGGCGTGACAATCGGGCGCTAGGCCACTTTCGCTCAGGGGATAGGATAGCCCTTCCAGACCCACTCCAGCGCCGACGGCAGCGTCTGCGCGATCGTGGGACGGTCGACGTGCTTGGCGTTGCGTACGAACAGAAACTGATAGTGGTAGCCCTTCTCCGCCAGCACCTTGGCCATCAGCGCGTTGGAGAGGGTCCAGTCGTGCATGCCGTCGGGAATAGTGGGGTTCGGATAGAACAGGTCCTGGTCGCCGCCGAAGAACCAGAACCGGATCGGCTTGGTCGGCGCAGCGACGATCAGCGGCAGGCCGGGCGGCTCGGCCGGCGTGAGCACGCCCGCCTTGGAGATGAGATTGGGTGTGGCCGGCCCCGTCCATGCGCTGTGATACTCCCAGGCACCGCCGCGCAGCGACGGGTCATGCGGCCATTGCTGGTTGACCATGGTCGGCGAGAACGCCAGCACGCGGTGATAGAGATCCGGATAGAACCACGCCATGGTGAAGGCTGCCACACCGCTCGAACTCAGCCCCATGGTCGCACGCCCGTCGGGATTTCTGGTCAGCTTGACATCGGCGTTCTTTTCGACCAGCGGCAGCACTTCACGCTCGACGAACTGCGCGTAGGCACCTGACACCGCGTCATATTCGCGGCCACGCTGACTGCCCTGTGCGTCCTGCCCGCCATTGCCGATCTGAATCGCGATCATCGGCGGCACGCGGCGCTGCGCAATCAGATTGTCGAGCGTGACGGCGAGGTCCTTGTAGGCGTTGGAGCCGCCGTCGCCGACCACGATGAACGGCGCCTCGCTGCCGCGCACATATTGCGCCGGCACATAGACGTCGATGGTGCGCGACCAGACGCCGGGATGGCTGGTGGTGACGATCATGTGCGACTTGTCGTCCGGCGCCGTGACGGTCGTCATGATCGAGGAATTGGTGCAGCCGGCGGCGTCATCGCGGATCAGGCCAGGATTGTAGATGGTGCTCTCCTTCGACGACAGCGTGAAGGACTTTGTCGTCCCACGCGGCACGCCCTCCTTCGCGATCGTCTCCGGCGCAGGATTGTGGGTGGGACCGATGATGAAATTGCCCTCGGCACCCGGTGGCGGCAGCGTTCCGTCAGGAAGCTCTGTGGCGCGTGGATAATTGGGATTGGATGGATCGCGCGTCGGAGGCGCCGTCTTGAAGTCAAGACCCGTCGTATCAATGAAGAACGGGCCCGCCTTGTCGGTGGTGTTGGCCCCAGGCGGCACGGCCATGTTCTGGGTGACGCAGGCCGGCTGCGAGAAGGCAATCGAAGTGAAGGAGACGACGGAAATCAGCGTCCCCGCAAGGACGGAGAATGATTTGGTCATTTCAGCTCCCGATACCGACGAGTCTTTCTGGCTCGCCTTGGCGCAAAGTATGACGAGCCGACTGTGCGCGGTCAAACCTCAGCCGGCCGCGTTGCGGCTATGGCCGCCATGCTCAAAACGGGCAGGCACGGTTACTCCAGGCCGGCTGGGATGCGACTTCATCCAGGGCTACTACTTCGCAAAGCCCATGCACGGCGACGCGATCGACGAGTATCTCGCAAAGGAACGCCAGCGCCTCGGCAGCGCCGAAGCCAGGGTCGTGGCCTAAGTCGCGCCTAGCGCAGGCTCGGCAGGTCGAGCCCTTTGTCGCGGGCGCAGCCGATCGCGGTGTCGTAGCCCGCGTCGGCGTGGCGCATGACGCCGCTGGCAGGGTCGTTCCAGAGCACGCGCGCGATCCGCTTCGCCGCTTCCGGCGTACCGTCGGCGACGATCACCATGCCGGCATGCTGGGAATAGCCGATGCCGACGCCGCCACCGTGATGCAGCGACACCCAGGTCGCGCCGCTGGCGCAATTGAGCAGGGCGTTGAGCAAGGGCCAGTCGGACACAGCGTCCGACCCGTCCTTCATCGCTTCGGTTTCGCGGTTGGGGCTCGCCACTGAACCGCTGTCGAGATGATCGCGGCCAATCACGATGGGTGCCTTCAATTCGCCGCGCGCCACCATCTCATTGAAGGCAAGGCCCAGGCGATCGCGATCGCCGAGCCCGACCCAGCAGATCCGCGCCGGCAGGCCCTGGAACTTGATGCGCTCCCTGGCCATGTCGAGCCAATTGTGCAGATGCTTGTCGTCAGGCATCAGCTCCTTGACCTTGGCGTCGGTCTTGAAGATGTCCTCGGGATCGCCCGACAGCGCGGCCCAGCGGAACGGCCCGACGCCGCGGCAGAACAAGGGACGGATATAGGCGGGAACGAAGCCGGGAAAATCGAAGGCATTCTTCAGGCCCATGTCCTGCGCCATCTGGCGAATATTGTTGCCATAGTCGAGGGTCGGAATGCCCAGTGCATGGAAATCCAGCATGGCCTGGACGTGCTCAACCATCGAGGTCTTCGAGGCGCGCTCCACGGCCTTGGGGTCGGCAGCGCGCTTGGCTTCCCACTCGGCGAGCGTCCAGCCCTTCGGCAAATAGCCGTTGATCGGATCGTGCGCGCTGGTCTGATCGGTGACGATGTCGGGCCTGACGCCACAGCGGACCAGCTCGGGAAAAATCTCCGCGGCATTGCCGAGCAGGCCGACCGAGACCGCCTTCTTCGTCTTCGCTGCGTCGGCCATGATCGCAAGCGCCTCGTCCAGCGTTGCGGCCTGGCGATCGAGATACCCGGTGCGCAGACGCATCTCGATGCGGCTCGGCTGGCATTCGACCGCCAGCATCGAGGCCCCGGCCATGGTCGCAGCCAGCGGCTGCGCGCCGCCCATGCCGCCGAGACCGGCCGTCAAAATCCATTTGCCGGCGAGGCTGCCGCCATAGTGGCGGCGGCCAACTTCAACGAAGGTTTCGTAGGTGCCCTGCACGATGCCCTGGCTGCCGATATAGATCCAGGAACCCGCCGTCATCTGGCCGTACATCATCAGGCCCTTGCGATCGAGCTCGTTGAAATGATCGAGCGTCGCCCAGTGCGGCACGATGTTCGAATTCGCGATCAGGACACGCGGTGCATCGGCGTGGGTCCGGAAAACGCCGACCGGCTTGCCGGACTGGACCAGCAGCGTCTGGTCGTCCTCGAGCTCGCGCAGCGAAGCAACGATCCGGTCAAAGCTCTCCCAGTCGCGCGCGGCGCGGCCGATGCCGCCATAGACGACGAGCTCGCTCGGACGTTCTGCAACGTCGGGATCGAGATTGTTCATGAGCATGCGCAAGGGAGCTTCCGTCAACCAGCTCTTGGCGCTGATTTCGCTGCCGCGGGGCGCGCGGATGGTGCGTTCATTGTCCAGTCGGCGGTTCATGCGGAACACCTCGTCAGGCAAGTGTCGGAAACGGGTCGGTTGAAAGCTCGGCGAGCGCCGCAGCCGGCAGCGCGTCGGCTTCGACCAGCGCTGCAGCCCTGGCGAGATCGCCGGCCATGTAGCGGTCGGCGCCGAGCTGCGGCACCTGCTCGCGCAGTGCGGCGATGACGGCGGCGAGCGGCGCGCTGGTCGCATGCGGCGCGCGCAGCGTGATGCCTTGGGCGGCGACCAGCAGCTCAATGCCCAGGATGGTGGCGAGATTGTCCGCCATGTCAGACAGGCGCCGTGCAGCATGCGCGGCCATCGAGACATGGTCTTCCTGATTGGCGCTGGTCGGCGTCGAATCGATCGAGCACGCGGCCGCGCGCTGCTTGTTCTCGGCATAGAGTGCGGCCGCCGTCACCTCGGCGATCATGAAGCCGGAATTGATACCGGGATCGGGAGTGAGGAACGGCGGCAGGCCGAAATTGAGCGCGGGATCGACCAGCGTCGCGATGCGCCGCTCGCTGATCGCGCCGATCTCCGACAGCGCCAGCGCGATGGTATCCGCGGCAAAGGCCACCGGTTCGGCATGGAAATTGCCGCCAGAGACGATCTCGCCAGTCTCGACCAGGACGAGCGGATTGTCGGTGACGGCATTGGCCTCGATGATCAGCGTCCGCGCCGCCTGCACGATCAGGTCGAGCGCCGCGCCTGCGACCTGCGGCTGACAGCGCAGGCAATAGGGATCCTGCACGCGCTCGTCGCCTTCGAGATGCGACAGGCGGATGTCGCTGCCGTCGAGCAGCGCCATCAAGGTTGCCGCGGCCGCGATCTGTCCCGAATGGCCGCGCAGCGCCTGGATTTCGGGGCGGAACGGCGCCGTCGAAGCCATCGCGGCATCGACCGACAGCGCGCCGGTGACGAGCGCGGCGCGGGCCAGGCGAAATGCGCGCAGCACGCCGGAGACGGCGTAGGCAGTGGAGAATTGCGTGCCGTTGATCAGCGCGAGCCCTTCCTTGGGACCGAGCGTCAGTGGCGGTAGGCCGGCTGCGGCGAGCGCGTCGCTGCCTGATACGCTCTTGCCGTCGACGAACGCCTGTCCTTCGCCGATCATCACAGCGGTCATATGCGCGAGCGGCGCGAGATCGCCAGAAGCACCGACCGAACCCTGCTGCGGCACCAGCGGTGAGACGCGCCGCGCCAGCATGGCCT
The DNA here is from genome assembly GCF_032917965.1 of Bradyrhizobium sp. BWC-3-1. NCBI lineage: Bacteria > Pseudomonadati > Pseudomonadota > Alphaproteobacteria > Hyphomicrobiales > Nitrobacteraceae > Bradyrhizobium > Bradyrhizobium sp. BWC-3-1. The sequence continues at coordinate 2,680,890 of NZ_CP136625.1, read as the reverse complement.
GCAGCTGCTCGATCACCTCGCGGCGCACGCCGGAAGCACCGCGCCCGAGCGAGATGATCTTCAGCGCCATCATCAGCCGGACAATCGGCTCGGGCGTCGCCGCACCGACGCCGCAGCAATGCGAGACGATGAGATTGCGCTGGAGCAGCGCGGTCTGGTCAGGTGGAATCCGCTTCGACGCCAGCTTCCCGAAGCCGGTGTTGATCCCGTACACGGGGACGTCGGCTCGCGCAGCCCTTGCAACGATCCCCGCGGCCGCGTCGACGCGCGGCCAGAACGAGGGATCGAGAACGACAGATGCGCCTTCGAGCACGCGCGCGAGATCGTCGAGGCTAACCGTTCCCGGCTTGACGACGATCGCTGCGCTCTCCTCCATCACTGTCCCCTCCACACCCGGCGGTGAAGCGGATTGAAGCCGATACGGTACACCAGCTCGGCGGGGCGATCGATGTCCCAGATCGCAAGGTCGCACCATTTGCCGGCCTCTAACGTGCCGGTATCATTGAGCACGCCGAGCGCTCGCGCGCCTTCGCGGGTGACACCCACAAGGCACTCGGCCACATTCATCCGGAACAGCGTCGCGCCCATGTTCATGGCGAGCAGCAGCGAGGTCAGCGGCGAGCTGCCCGGATTGCAGTCGGTCGCGAGCGCCATGGCAACGCCGTGCTTGCGGAACGCCTCGACCGGCGGTTTTTGCGTCTCGCGGATGAAGTAGAAGGCGCCGGGCAGAAGCACGGCCACCGTTCCGGCCTTCGCTATCGCCGCTGCACCGGCTTCGTCGGTGTGCTCGAGGTGATCGGCCGAGAGCGCCGAGAATTTTGCGGCGAGCGCAGCCCCGCCGAGATTCGAGAGCTGGTCAGCATGCAGCTTAACCGGAAGTCCGAGCCGCCTCGCCGTCTCGAACACCCGCCCCGTCTGCTCGCCGGAAAATGCGATCCCCTCCATGAAGGCATCGACGGCATCGGCGAGGCCCGCCTTCGCGACCGCCGGCAACATCTCCCTGCAGACGAGATCGATGTAGCGATCCTTGTCGCCATCGGCCTCTGGCGGCAGCGCATGCGCGCCGAGAAACGACGTGCGGATCGCGACCGGCCGCTGACGGCCCAGGCTTCGCGCGGCGGCCAGCTGCCGCATCTCGGTCTCGGTGTCCAAGCCGTAGCCGGACTTGATCTCGACCGTGGTGGCACCCTCGGCAATCAGCGCATCGAGCCGCGGCAGCGCGTGTGCTACGAGCTCGGCCTCGCTTGCCTTGCGCGTCGCGGCCACTGTCGAGACGATACCGCCGCCGGCGCGCGCGATCTCTTCGTAGCTCGCGCCCTTCAGGCGCAGCTCGAACTCATGGGCGCGGTTACCGCCATAGACCAGATGGGTGTGACAGTCGACGAGACCGGGCGTGATCCAGCGCCCTCCGCAATCGATCCGGTCGGCTGCATCGGCGCTCGCCGGAAAATCGGTCTGCGAACCCGCATAAGCGATACGGCCGCCGCGCGCGGCGATCACGCCGTGCTCGATCTCACCGAGATCGGGACCATCGGCCCGCATCGTGGCGAGCCGGGCGTTATGCCAGATCCGGTCGAAGCGTTCTGCCATGCAACTGTCCCTTCGCGTGGGATGCTTGACTTATATGTCTAGACATATAATCGTGTCGCGGTTCTGTCCAGCCGGCATGGAAACATGACACGACTGCATTTCGCCTCCGCGCTCCTGCCCTCGGGCTGGGCCAATGACGTGCAGGTGGTGATCACCGCCGGCGCGATCGCCGAGGTGACGCCGGGCATGGCGCCGGTCTCCGGCGATGAACGCCACGACATCGCGTTTCCGGGACTTGCGAGCCTGCACAGCCACGCTTTCCAGCGCGGCATGGCGGGTCTCGCGGAACTGCGCGGCGATAGCACCGACACCTTCTGGACCTGGCGCGAGACGATGTACCGCTTCGCGCTGGCGATGACGCCTGACGACGTCGCAGCGGTCGCGACACTGCTTTATGTCGAGATGTTGGAGCAGGGTTTTACCCGCGTCGGCGAATTCCATTATCTGCATCATGATCGCGACGGCTCGCCCTACGCCGACATCGGCGAAATGGCCGCACGCATCGCGCAGGCCGCCGAAGCTTCGGGTATTGCGCTGACGCTGCTGCCGAGTTTTTATGCGCATGGCTCATTTGGGGGCGCAGCACCGCATGCCGGCCAGCGCCGCTTCATCTGTACGGTTGATCAATTTTCCGCACTGATGGCTGCCTCGCGCAAGGCGATTGAACGACTGCCGGGCGCGAATATCGGCATCGCGCCGCACAGTTTGCGCGCGGTGACGCCGGCCGAGCTTGCACCGATCATTCCACTCGCGGAGGGCGGCCCGGTGCACATTCATGCCGCCGAGCAGGTGAAGGAAGTCGAGGATTGCCTGGCGTGGTCCGGACGACGTCCGGTGCAATGGTTGCTGGAGCACGCACCCGTCGATCAACGCTGGTGCCTCATTCACGCCACCCACACCACGGACGAGGAAGTCCGCGCCTTCGCTAGGACCGGTGCGGTCGCCGGCCTCTGCCCCATCACCGAGGCAAGCCTTGGTGATGGCATTTTCCCGGCGCGCGAATTCGTCGGTGCCGGCGGTGCCTTTGGCGTCGGCACGGATTCCAATGTGCTGGTCGGCGTCGCCGACGAGCTGCGTCAGCTCGAATATGGCCAACGGCTCAAGCACCGTGAACGCAACGTGCTCTCTGCCGGCGCAGGCCGCTCGACGGGACGCGCCCTGTTCGATCATGCGCTTGCAGGCGGTGCGCGGGCACTAGCCCAGATGTCAGTCGGTCTGACGCCAGGTGCACGCGCCGACATCGTCACGCTCGACATCACGCATCCCTCGCTGGCGGGGCGCGCGCGCGATGCCGCCATCGACGGCTGGATCTTCGCTGGGGGCAACGGCGCGATCGATTGCGTCTGGGCCGGCGGCGACAAGGTCGTCGAAGGCGGGCGGCACAGACTGCGCCAGGCCGCGCGCGAACACTTCAACGCATCGGTGCGGAGGCTCGTCGCATGAGCCTCGCCACAGATGCCGGCGACAAGCCGACGCTCTACAAGCGGATCCGCGCCGATATCGAGAAGCGCATTCTGACCGGCGAGTGGCCGCCCGGGCATCGCATCCCGTTCGAGCACGAACTGGTGGCGCGTTACGGCTGCTCGCGCATGACCGTGAACAAGGCGCTGTCGGAGCTCGCGCAAGCCGACCTGATCGAGCGGCGGCGACGTGCCGGCTCCTTCGTCCGCCGGCCGCAACACCAGTCCGCTGTGCTCAAGATCGCCGACATGCGCGCCGAGATCACCGCGCTCGGGCGCGATTACGGCTACGAGCTGATCGGCCGCAAGCTCCGCGCCGCGACTGCGGCCGACCGTGACCGCCTCGGTGTCAAGAAGGCCGGCAAGGTGGTCGCGATCACCTGCCGCCACAGCGCCGACAACGTGCCTTTCGCCGTCGAGGACAGGCTGATCGATCTCGCGTCGGTGCCGGATGCGGCGGCCGCAGATTTTTCGCGTGAGCCACCCGGCTCATGGCTGCTTCACCATGTTCCATGGACAGAGGCAGAGCATACGATCAGCGCTATCGTTGCGGACGATCGCACGGCCGAAGCGCTCGACATCGCCGTCGGCGCGCCCTGCCTCGTGATCGACCGCTATACCTGGCGCAGCGCACGCACGATCACCGCCGTGCGGCTGCTCTATCCCGGTGACTCTCACCGCCTTGTCGCCCGATTCAAGGGAGGCTGAGAGGACGATGTCGGCACAAATCGTGCAACGTTTCGGGCAACGGTCCATGAGGACCGACCAAGATCAACAGGACGTCAATCCATCGATCGGCAAGAGGACGACAATCATGCGTAGTTCGAAAGTATTTGCGGCAGTCATTGCACTTGCGGTCTCCACCCCCGTGCTCGCCGACGACGTCAAGGTCGGCGTCGGCATCTCCGGATGGACCGGGTTCGCGCCGCTGACGCTGGCGAAGGAAGCCGGCATTTTCAAGAAGAACGGCCTCGACGTCACCATCAAGAAGATTCCGCAGAAGGATCGCCATCTCGCGATCGCGTCCGGCGACGTCCAGTGCGCGGCGACCACCGTGGAGACCTGGATCTCCTGGAACGCCAACGGCGTCGCGACCAAGCAGATCTTCCAGCTCGACAAGAGCTACGGCGCCGACGGCATGGCCGTGCGCAACGAGCTTGCCGCGATCAAGGATCTGAAGGGCAAGACGGTTGCTGCTTCCGCGCCCGGTACCTCGCCCTATTTCGCGCTGGCCTGGATGCTCAAGAAGAACGGCTTGTCGGTGAAGGACGTCACTGTCGTGAACCTCGAGCCGGCGGCGGCGGCACAGGCCTTTGTCTCCGGCCAGAACGATGCCGCGATGACCTATGAGCCGTATCTGTCGACGGTTCGTGCCGCCCCCGACAAGGGCAAGATCATCGCGACCACGCTCGACTATCCGATGGTCATGGACACGTTCGGCTGCACGCCGAAATTCCTCACCGAGAACCCGAAGGCCGCCAAGGCGCTCGCCGACAGCTATTTCGAGGCCCTCGACATGATCGCCAAGGACCAGGCCAAGGCCTACGAGATCATGGGTGCCGACGTGAAGCAGAGCGGCGAGGCGTTCGGCAACTCGGCAAAATATCTGCGCTGGCAGGACAAGGCCGCTAACCAGAAATTCTTCGCCGGCGATTTCCTGACCTTCAACAAGGAGGCCGCCGACCTCCTGCTCGAGATCGGGATCATCAAGGCCGCGCCGAAGGTCGAGGATCTCTTCGACGCCAGCTATATCAAGTAAATCTCCCAGGAGCCGCCGGCCCCGTCTCGCCGCGGGGCCGGCAAACTTGTTCACCGCCCGGATAGACAGTTTGATGCGTCCCCTCGATCCCGTGACGTCAAGGCAGCGCGTGGCTTACGGCCTTGCGTTCTTCGTGGTGTTCGTAGCCCTCTGGTCCTGGGCGACCTTCGGCGGCCATGTGTCGAAGGTGTTCCTCGCCAACCCGCTGACCATGGTGCAGGAAGGCGTCGATCTGATCATCAAACAGGGCTTCCTGTTCGACATCGGCATGACGATCTGGCGCGTCGTCGGCGGCTTCGTGCTGGCCGCAATCATCGCGGTGCCGTTCGGCGTGCTGATGGGCGCGTACAAGCCGGTCGAGGCCTTCCTCGAACCGTTCGTTTCCTTTGCGCGCTATTTGCCGGCCTCCGCCTTCATTCCCCTCCTGATCCTGTGGGCAGGCATCGGCGAGCTGCAGAAGCTGCTCGTCATCTTCATCGGCTCGGTGTTCCAGATCATCCTGATGATCGCGGTGACCGTCGGCACCACGCGGCGCGACCTGGTCGAGGCGGCCTATACGCTGGGAGCCAGCGACCGCGGCATCATCCGCCGCGTGCTGTTGCCCTCTTCCGCGCCGGAGATCGCCGAGATCCTGCGGCTGGTGCTGGGCTGGGCTTGGACCTATGTCATCGTCGCCGAACTGATCGGCTCCTCCTCCGGCATCGGCCACATGATCACCGACAGCCAGGCGCTGCTCAACACCGGCCAGATCATCTTCGGCATCATCGTGATCGGGCTGATCGGCCTCGTCTCGGACTTCCTGTTCAAGGCGTTCAACGCGTGGCTGTTTCCCTGGAGGCTCGCATGACGATCCTCAAGATCGAACAGGTCTCGCGAACTTTTCCCGCGCGCCACGGCAACGCGCCAACGAGGGCGCTGGAGCCGACCGACCTTGTGATCGGCAACAACGACTTCGTCACCATCCTCGGCCCTTCCGGCTGCGGCAAGTCCACGCTGCTTCGCATCGTCGCCGGCCTCGATCGCCCGACCGGCGGACGTGTGGTGCTCGACGGACGCGAGGTGACTGGCCCGGGCGCCGACCGCGGCATGGTGTTCCAGTCCTACACGCTGTTTCCCTGGCTGACGGTGCGCGAGAACATCGCCTTCGGCCTTCGCGAGCGCGGCGTGCCCGAGGTGGAGCGAAACAAGGTCGCCGATGCCTTCATCCGCCAGGTCGGTTTGTCCGGCTTTGAGAACCATTGGCCAAAGCAGCTCTCCGGCGGCATGCAGCAGCGCACCGCGATCGCGCGCGCGCTCGCCAATGATCCCAAGATCCTGCTGCTCGACGAGCCCTTCGGCGCGCTCGACAACCAGACGAGAGCCCTGATGCAGGAAATGCTGCTCGGGATCTGGGAGCGCGACCAGAAGACCGTGCTGTTCGTGACCCACGACATCGAGGAAGCGATCTTCCTCGGCAGCCGCGTCATCGTCATGAGCGCGCGTCCCGGCCGCATCAAGGCCGAGATCAATGTGGACCTGCCGCATCCGCGCTCCTACAAGATCAAGACCACGCCCGAATTTGTGCAGTTGAAGGAACGGCTGGTCGAGGAGATCCGCACCGAGGCGTTGAAGGTTGCCGAGCATGCCTAACACCTTTTCACGCGCAAACGGCGAGCGCGTTCTCGCCGATCTCAATGCGCTCCGTGCCATTGGCGCGTACAAGACCGGCGTGCACAAGCCGACCTTCTCCGAGCCGCACAAGCTTTCGCTGGATTGGCTGGTGCAGAAGCTGCCCGACGCAGGCCTCTCCGCCGCGATCGACGGCATCGGCAATGTCTTTGGCACCAGCGCAAAGTCGGGACCCAAGCTGCTCGCGGGATCGCACCTCGAAAGCCAGAACTACGCCGGCTGGCTCGACGGCCCGCTCGGGGTCGTCTACGCGCTCGAAGCGGCCCGCGTGCTCAATGCCGATCCCTCGCTCGAAGGCGCGGTCGAGGTTGCCGCCTGGTGCGACGAGGAAGGACACTTTGGACACTTTCTCGGTTCGCGCTCCTATGTCGGCCAATTGACCGAGACCGACATCGATGCCGCACGCGACCGCACCAGCGGCCGCACCATGCGGGCCGCACTTGCCGACATGGGGCTCGCAGGACGACCACGCATCGCCGCCGAGCCGGGCCGGCACGTCGGATATCTGGAAGCCCATATCGAGCAGGGCGACACGCTCGAAAGCGGTCGCCTTGCGATCGGCGTCGTCACCTCCATCGTCGGCATCTGGCAATACCAGATCAATTTCGTCGGTGAACAGAATCACGCCGGCACGACCCGCATGGCTGCACGGAAGGATGCCGGGCTGGCGCTGGCAAAGTTCTGCGTCGCGATCGACGAGCGTTTCCCCGAGAGCTGCGGCCTGCGCACGGTCTGGACCACCGGCCGCATCACGCTCGATCCGGGCGCACCGAGCATCATTCCGGGTGCGGCCGAAATGCTGTTCCAGATCCGCGACGACGATCCTTCCGTCGTCGCACGGCTGGAAGAACTGCTGCGGAGCATGGCGGACGAGGTCAGCGCGAACGGCCCCTGCACCGTCACCGTGGACAAACTGCGCACCGGTGCGCCGGCCATGATGAACGCGGGCATCCAGGACGCGATCGAAGCCGCGAGCAAGGCCCTGGCCGGCGGACGGTCCATCCGCATGCCCAGCGGCGCCGGCCACGACGCGCAGATGCTGGCGACAATCATGCCCGCGGGCATGCTGTTCGTACCGTCGATCGGCGGCATCAGTCATCACTGGACCGAGAACACCGCCGACGTCGACATCGTCACCGGCGCCCAGGTGTTTGTCGACGCTTGCCAGCGGATACTCGGCGGCTAGAACGATTACAGACACAGCTTCGCATCCTCGCGGCGTGTTTCGCCCGAGCTTTGCTTCGTCGCTTCACCCTCTTGTCCAAGAGGGCGCAGGGAAGGCCGGGTGCCGGCTGGCACCCGCGGTCCGCTGCGCGAAAAGCACACGCAGGAAAACCGCACAGCAGCATACAGGTGTAGCCAATCACTCGGCCTTCCCTGCGCGATGGTTGGACGGCTTATGCCGTGCTCTCCCGGGAGCCGAGTTCTCTTTGGCCTCCCTCGCCCCAACGAAAGTCACCGGCACCGCGCCGGTTGACGCAGATGCCGCATTCGCCAGAGCTTGACCGTAGCAACGACGGCCAGGACCACACGAACTGTTGTCCAGCGTTCGTTTTGGCCTGTGAAAAGCGCAAGAAACCGCTGCAGGACAGTCACTTCTGCAGGTTCTCCGCCAATGGAGAGAACCACGGCCAGACCGGCTCAGCCCGATATCAGCCCTGTGCCACCTCGATTTCGAGTGAGCCTATCTGAGCCTATCCGAGACAGCCGTCGCAGCTGGGCACTACGTAGCGCCCACTTGCCAAGCTGCTACCAGCCGCTACAGGCTGTCGGCAGATCGACGTGCTCTCGCGAGACGATGATGGCACAGCCCAAACTGCCAGCGACAATTCCAGAGGGCGAGATGATCGACACGGTCGCCCATTGGTTCGATCTCGCGCACGAGCTGCTGCAAACCGAGGCTTCGCATCGCTACCTGCAGGCGCGGCTTAAAGCCCTGATCCGGCTGGGCACCATCCCGACTGTGAAGGTGATCCGCTGGGCCAATGATGGCGTTGCCGATGCCGAAATCGCGCTGCTGCAGGTCGCTGGCGAGATGATCGACCGTGGAGAGCGGCTGCCCGCGACGATAGCTGGCTATGCGGTCCAGCACTTGGGCAAACCGTCGGCAACTCGCCGCAAGGGCCGGGACGCGGCTGATAACTGGCTGCGCGATCAGGCCATCGCGGCCGTTGTCGCCAAGGCGGTCGAGCACTGGCATCCCGACCTTCCGATGAGCCGCAACAGGGCTTCGCAATGGCCGAGCGCCTGCTCAGTGGTCAGCGCAGCCCTGATCAGGCGGCGGATCAATGTGACGGAAAAGCGTGTGGAGCAGATTTTCTGCCAGCTGGCCGACCTGTTGCCTGCGCACCATGCGTGGCGGGCGGCTCTTCCGTCCTAATCAAATGCCCTGATTTGATTAGGACGACATCCCGCAAACATCGGCTTAGTAAACAGAACGCCGCCCCTGTCAGGGAGCGGCGTTTGGTTTTTTCGCGACCGGGCAAGCGGTCGGCACCATCATCATGTACAGCCGACCAAATACACGCCCGATCTCGGAACCGCAAGAGGGAACGAGGAGATCGGATCATGACGACCCCCAACCGCACCAACCGCAGCCGTCGCGACAAGCGCCAGAAATTTGTTTGGCTCGACCAGGTCAAGGCGGACAAGAAATTACCGCGCAGCGCCTTCATTGTCGCGTTCCAACTGATGCAGGGTTTCAACGCCAACTATGGCGGGGCGACATGGAAGTCCATCGAGACCCTCGCCAAAGAAACCGGGCTGAGCGAGCCCAGCATTGTCAGGATCACGCGGCAGCTGGCGCAGCGCGGGCATCTCAAGATCGAACATGGTAAGGCTGGACGTGGCGGCCATAGCAACCGCTACTTCATGGTCAAGAAAACCTCCGCTGACGAAGGTTTGGAAACCTCCACGGACGGAGGTTTGCAAACCTCCCCGCAAACCTCCGCTGGTGATCCGCAAACCTCCGCTGGCGGAGGTGATCTACTTAAGAACCACCTAACGGGAGAAGCTCAAGAAGCTTCTCCCGTTAGAGGGAGAGAGAGCGGTTCGCTTGCGCTCACCGGCCCCGCCAGCGCGCCTGCCCCTGTCGGCGGCGCGCTGGAAGCCAAAGAAACCGTTGATCGGTTGCCAGGTATTTTCAGCGAGCTGCTGGCGATCTGGCAGCGACCGCATGGCGACGAGGACGAAACCGCCGCGTGGGAGGCTTTCGCTGCCACGTGCAGCGAGGGCGACCCCGAACAGATCGCCGTCGCGATCATCGCCTCGGGACACAGGTGGGTAGCCGCCTATCAGAACGAGCCCAACATGCTCAAACCGCTTTGGAAGTGGATCAGGCTGAACACATGGAAACATCAGCCGCGCAAGAAGCAGCCGCAGCGCAACGGCAACAAGGTCTCGCTGTCGGCCCTCGCGCTTGAGATCGGAGGACGGTAATGAGCAAGGTCGTTGCGATGCCGAGCCCCGGCTTTCCGTTGCGCGAGCTGAAGCAGTTCGCCGCCAACGCCGACAAGATCGAGCGGCGCTACCACGAGATGGATGATCTGGACACCAAGACCTATCTAAAAGTTGAAGCGACGACCAACCGCGAGCAGATCGTCAAGCTGATCGACGCCGCCAGAAAAACCGCAACGCTGAACGAGCGCGATCAAACCACGCTGGCGCAATGCGAGGCTGCGCTGCTGCGTTTCGACGCGGACAGCAACTATGAGGATGACGGTAAGGGCAACCTCAAGCGCAGCGTTATCGGGGAGCGAATTGCGCTGCTGCTCGGCGCGTTTCCGAATGGCGCACCATGCGACCCCGTAGTGTACGTCAGGGCGCTGTTTGAAGTCGTCGGAAGCGTAGATGTGAGCCTGCTCGCGCTCGATAGCGCGGTCTGGGAAATCATCGAGACCAAGACATTCGTCCCGGCCATCAACGAGGTTTTGAAGATCGTCAACAAGCAGCATGAGAAGTGGCGCGAGAGGGTTTGCGCGATCGAGGAACTTGCCGGGGCGTCGAGCTGGGAATTGGATCGGATCGAAAAGCTGCAGGCCGAAGCGATTGCGCGGGTGCAGCAGGCGCGGTGAAGATGCTGAAGCGGACACCATCACTGACGGAACGCCGCCGCGAGCAGCAGCGCCGTCATCGACAGCGCGAGCGCGAAGGTCGGCGGGTCTATGCGGTGGAGCTGGATGGCGAGATTATCGATGCGCTGGTCCGCTTTGAATGGCTCGACAAAGCCGCAGCAGGCGACGATCAGGCGGTTGGATGTGCCGTCACTCGGGCGCTCAGCGAGATGGCGAGCAGGTAGAGACCGGAGACCGGCAGGTTCAAATCTCAAGTTGTTGAATTTGCCTGAAGCCTCGAAAATTCTCCGTAAGCCTACGACACCGGACGCGACAGCACCGTGCCATCATCCAGACGATGGAGGTCCGCCAATGAACGCACCGGCTCGCCAAGGCATCCCTTTGAGACCTGATCCTGCCGCCCTTCGCGAGAGCGCGATGAGATCGCTGGCCCGCGCCACTATCGACACCGCCCGCAGGGTACGCGACCGATACGCCAAATCTGCTTGGCCGGATGACCATGTCGTCAAGCTGATCACACGCGGTGCCGTCACCCAGACCACGCTTGCCGACGCGGAGGTGCTGCAGCAGGTCGGGCTGGCCTTTGTCAGCTCGCTGGTGCCGGTGTCCGCCGGCGCCGGCGTGATCGCATCGTCGTTGAAGCTGAGTTTCGACGGCAATGCCCAGATCAGCGTGCCATCACTGACGCTGCCGCACGCAGTCTGGCTCAGCGAAGGTCAGCCGATCCCGGTGATGCAGGGCCTGACGACACCGGGCACGCTGATCGATCCGTACAAGGTGGCGATGATCGTGGCGCTGACAAACGAGATGCTTCGCCTCAACGGCAACGCCGAGGCAATGGTGCGCGCCGTGCTGCTCGAAAACGCAGGGCCCACCCTCGACAGCGCGCTGTTTTCTGCAAGCGCAGCGTCGCCAGGTTTGAGACCGGCAGGTATCCTCAACGGCATTGCCCCGCTGCCGCCGTCGAGCGCCACGTCGCCCTATGACGCCATGGTTGCCGACATCGCCGCCATCGCAACCGCGCTCGCACCAGCCAGCGGAGCCAGCCCACCCATCTTGGTCGCCGCACCCGCGCAGTACGTTCCGCTCGCCATGAATGCGCGCAATCCATGGTCAGTGCTGATGTCGGCATCATTGCCCGCAGGCACCGTCATCGGCGTCATACCTGCCGCGCTTGCGACCGTGATCGAGCCGCCCCGGATCGAGGCATCCTCAACGATGGTGCAGATGGATGATCAGCCCTCCGCTGATCCTATGACCGGCCCAACGATCAGCCTGTACCAGACCGACAGCATCGGTCTGCGTTTCATTTTGCCTGCAACATGGAGCCTGCGTTCGCCAAGCGGTGTGGCGTGGCTCGAGAACGTGACTTGGTGAGGATGTTCATGAGCGAGATCGATCAGGTGCGACAACAGCTTCGGCAGGAACGTGCGAGGCAACTGCGCGAGGAGAACGAAGCGGCCATCGAAGAGCTGGAGCGACAACGGCGCGAGCGCGAATTTCTCGAAGAGATGGGCCAGCCGGTGCCGGAACGTCGCGAGTGGCAACTGCCCGAAGTCGAACCGCCGCCGCGAGAACGCAAGCGCGACACTTCGCCCGTCGATTGGTCAAGCGTGATCGATCAGCGTATCGGCGCCGAGCATGCGTTCATGGCCCAACTGCTGGCCGAGCTAATCGCTACGTTGACCGACCGGCAAGAAAAAGCCATCGAAGATGCGGTGCGCCCGCTGCAGAGCGAACTCGGCCAAATGAAAGGCGACGCCGCCCAACAGAAGGTCGCATTTTGCGAGCTGCGGGTCGCTCTGAACGAGCAGCTGGCTGCTGATCATGGCAAGACAATCGACTTGCCGCAGCTGCCGTTGCGCAGCCGCGCTAACTGATCGCCCGACCGACGCGCCGCCACCCAAAGCGGACGGTCCGGCGGACACGCCAGAATAGACGCGCGAATGACCCGGAGCGAACGGTGCGGCGCTATTGTGGATAATCGACACGCTATAATTGTGCAGCCTTGTCAATCGTCGCCTTTGCGGCAAAGCTACTGAGTTCACGCAAGGTTTTCGTTGAACTTTGAGCTGCACTTTTGCGGCGTGCCTTTGCCGACTTCTTGCCCAGTGATACGGCTGCGCGATTTGCATGCCGTCATTATAGCACGCCCCGCGAATGGCCGGATTGCGGATAGAATGATGAAGGATTTTCTCGATAATTTTGCAGCCGTCATCGGCGCTGCGACACTCGCGCTTTTGCTTTTCGCAGTCTGCCATGAATACGGATATTTTTCCGTGATCGGGAGCAGTTTCCAGTCGTTTGTTTCAACGACGGATTACTTCACCAACGCGACGCAGTGGTTTTTGATGACGGGATTTAGCTTGTACACTTGGCTCGATTGGAAATCGCTGTTTGGTACCAAGATATATATGCAGCCACTGAGCAAGGATTGGCGTACGTGGTTGTTCCCGTCAGTAATGCTATTGCTTTTCTTGCTTGATTGGTTCTTCTCTGCGCAACCATCGGTACAGTTCTTTTTTCTTTTTCTTTATGTGTGGCTTGTCTATGTCGCCAAATACATCATCCCGTTCGCGGACGCGACGGAGCCGATGAAGAAGAACATTCGATCCGCAATCATCGCGGTCCCCGTGCTCGCTGTTTTCGCCTTTTCATTTGGGCAGCAAAAGGGGCTCTCATCGCTCTATGCGATATCTGATCCCTACACCATCAAAATGAAAACCGAGACGCGCCAGCGAGTGCTCCTGCGCAACTTCGACAAGGGGTTGCTTGTCCGAAATCCGGTCGATCAACGGGTTGAGTTCATCAAGTGGGACCAAATCGAAGAAGTCACTAAACCTTCACCGAAGTACCCCTACGAAAGTTACGCCTGCAAATGGCTGGAGTGGTGGTGCCGCCTTCCGTCTATGTCACCCTAAGCCGTCGCCCGCTGCGTGCCTTGGAGCGGACGTGCCCTGACGCCGTTACGGCGGCGCGACGAGTAGTGGTCTGGTGTCTCGCGATATGTAAACTGCCGAAAACTGAGAGTTAGTGAGACGGCGTGGCACAGTAGGCCCGCAGATTGCGTGGCGGAGTCACTGGCGAGTTTACGCACCTCGCTGCTGTTGGGATGCCCCCGACAAGATAAACATCACCGGCCCGCGCCACGGATTTGGGGCCGCCCTTCAATGGGGGTGGGGGGAGGCAGAGAAAATAGGCCCCCGCACGAGTTCCAGCGCGGCGGCGGTGCGATTTTAGTGGGTGCAGGATATGAAAATCGCCCGAGAAAAATTTTCTCCTTCGGAATAACCGCCCCTCGTCTTTCGACGGCAAAACGCGCAGATTGGGCTCGATAGCCGACTATTTTTGGAGGTTCCCATGAAACCTGGGCCGCCGCCTACGCCGCTGCACCTGAAGCTGATGCGCGGCAACCCCGGCAAGCGCAGGCCAAAGCCCGAGCCTGAGCCCACCGTCCCTCCAAGCTGTCCCGAGCCGCCGTCCTTCATCACCGGCTACGCCGCCGACCTGTGGTGGGAGACCGCTCCCGAGCTGCACAGACTGCACTTGCTCACTCGGATCGATGTCCCCGCGCTGGCCGCCTACTGTCATGCCTATGGGCAGTGGCGTCTTGCGGCAGAGACGCTGACGAGGATGCAGGCCAATGATCCGGTGATGAACGCCCAGCTGATCAGGACCAAGTTCGGTGACGCGGCTGCGAACCCGCTGGTCTCCATCGCGCGCAAGCACGCTGCCGACATGATCAAGTTCGCGAACGAATTTGGCCTGACCGCCGCAGCCCGCTCGCGTCTGGCTGCAGGCGGCGTTACACCGCCATCGCCGCCATCGAAGTTCGCTGGGTTGATCAGCGACGGCACTGTCCTACCAATGATGATGAAACGAACATCGCCACCGGATGCGAGCTGAATAGCTCACAGCGGCCTTGAGAGCACTCATCAAAAGCCAAGCCTCGTCCGTTGCAACACCTTGAGGGGTTCGCCCTTCCCAAAGGCATCCTCTTGCTCACCTGCATTCGGAAGCACATAGAGCGGCTGCACCCATTTGGCTGACGAGCTGTCCGGCGTACTTACGCGGAGTGCAAGACAGACTACATAACTGGCAACACCCTCGACCGCGCCATCTTCCTTAAAGCGGAGCAGGCCGCCGTCCTTTTTCCAAGGGTACTCAGCTCGAACCTTAGCTTGGAGGACCTGTATCTCACCCGGCTTCAATACAAGCGGATTTGCTTCCAGATAGATGGACTTGTGCAATGGGAGTTTTTGATTGCATTGGGCGGCAGCGTCGCCCGCGCTCGTCACGAGCACAAGCATTCCATAGATATCGCTGACAACCGCTTGCCGGTTGCCGGAATTGATAAAAGTGAACTCCTGCATTTCCGGCAACGTGAACTGGGTTTTGTCGCGCATCACCCGCAGCACATCACCAACGATGAACCTCACGTCATCACGTTGAAGAAGATCGTGTGATAGGCCGTTAGTGCTGAAATCCCCAGAGAGAAAAGTGATATTCCGACCGCAAGCCAGTCGCGTCCCTTCTTTTCTTCAGCCATTGATCCCCCACACTGATCGGCACCTAAGTATCAAGCATATCCCAATCTTCACCGAGCACCCATCTCAGCGCCGACAGCTTGCCGTTGATCATGCCCCATTCAAAATCATCCCAGGGGCCCAGTTCATCGGCTCCGTACTTACTTTCCTTGCTTCTGGCTGCGCGCTCAGCCATCTCCCAGACGCCACGGTTAATTCGCAGTCCAAAGGGGTCTCTTCCGCGTTCTTCACGGTCCTCGATGAGCACTGCTTCCCCGCGCTGAAGTTTTTCATTCCACACTTGATGTCGATTGTACCAAACCTGATCGATCAGTTTGCCGATCGCTTCCGTTATCTCAACGAACCGGCGCGGGGGGAAGTCCAGCGTGTGCTCGACGATGATGTCCTGAAATTCGAGGGGACGATAAACATTCAGCGCGTTCCCCAGCTTCGTGAAGTACCTCGACCTGCTTTTGGGAAAGAACTTTACGATGTCCGGATGTGGTTCTTGCTCATTGACGCCGACGTTGCTGAAATCCTTGATGTTGTGCGTTATGAAAGCGTAGTGTCCGGCGGACCGCTGCTGAATTTGGCCATAAGCCTCAATCAGGATTGCATCTCCCATGCTGTTGCGCTGCCGATGAAATGGTGCCCTACTGTGTAGGGCGCGTTCCGCTGCTGCCAGCTTCATGGAAGGCACGATTTCCACGATTTCTGATGCGCCAAAGATCAGCCTTTCAATTCGTTCAACGGCCTTGGTCGCGGCATCACGGTAGTTCACCGATTTCTGGTCGATCTCGGTGAGCTGTGTGATTGCGATCTGCCTGTCGCCATCCTTGCCGTAACGGGCAAGCATTTCCTTGGCCCGTCGCAATGTGCTCGCAATGCTTCGACCGCTTTCCTCGATAACTCGCTCCTTGTTTCGTGCCAGTTCATCAACGACGATTTTTGGTACGATGAGGCTTATGAAATTCATGCGCACCAGCTCCTCCAGTGCGCTCAATAGTGGCTCCTGACTGTGGTCCTTTGCCAAGTCCAACCAGACGCAGGTATCTACAACCACAAAAACGGGCTTACGCTGTCGCACCATGTGGAGTTTCCTTCAACCTTGGACAGCCATTTATCATGTCCCTTAGCGACGCCGCGTTCGCAAGTGATGATTTATCCGAGCAAGATGGACTGGTTGTGAAATGCGAGCGCGCTCTGGCCCGCCGATGATGGCTCCGGTGGGGACGCTGTCCCTATTCTTCACGATGTCAGGTACACCTGCCTTCCTCGCGACCAGTCTCCACTTTCGGCGAAACTCGGCGGTTGACCACGGCACCCCAGTAGTATCGCAGATAATAATCGGGCCACGCCTCGGAAGATCAGCCTTATCCGCACCGTAAGCCTCAAACTCTTCCAAAACCATTGGTGCTGTTTTCAAATCAACTTCAATAGGTCTGCGACCCGATCCAACCGCATGGCGCAAAATCAGATTTTTATCGATGTTCGACCATCGCAGGCCGCGAAGCCACTTCAGCCCGTCGTGCGCGACATTTGACTCTCCTGGCTCGCTCACTGGCACCCACTCGCCAATCACGTCCTTCTGGCTCAGCATTAACTCGAACTGAAGCGCCTGAGCCAGTGCAAGTGAGTACCAACCAAAATGATCCCGAGCGACTGCACGAATTGCGCGTACATGCTCCGCCGTTAGTTGCACGTGGCGAGGACCCAAACTGCGAAATCGACTTTCCCGCAGGATTTCCAGCAACCGTTGGCACTCTCGGTCCTCGAGTAGCGTGAAACCAAATCTGAACAGGGCACGCAATCGCGCGATCAGTTCATTTGCTGCCGCGATTTTGCCGCCAGAGGACCACGCTTTGTGCCACTCCAGCAATGTCCGCTGCTTGATGCTTCGGAGTTGATGCTTGCCGTGTTCATTGCCGAGGCGCTTCAGCACGCGATCTTGTTTGACGCGGACCTGATATTGAAGATTTCGGAAAGATGAGTCCGGATCAGTGCGGTAAAGATCGATCAGGTCGTTGAGTGTGTAACCCATCTCAAATGCTTTCTCGGTCACATTAATTTTGGGTATAAATCGCCAGTATGAAAGCAACGACCGCAACCGCACCGACGATGCCGACGACACCGTCCGCGCGTATGGTTGTGCCAAGAAATCTTATTTCGAGTCGCTGGGGTTGAGCCACGAGATTATCTCCATCTCATTCCGACTCGATTGCCGAGCCGGTCATGGGTTCATTGGCCCTACCTCGGCCAGCACCCACAACGACATTTGAGGCTCCAA
This sequence comes from Bradyrhizobium sp. BWC-3-1, assembly GCF_032917965.1. Lineage (NCBI taxonomy): Bacteria > Pseudomonadati > Pseudomonadota > Alphaproteobacteria > Hyphomicrobiales > Nitrobacteraceae > Bradyrhizobium > Bradyrhizobium sp. BWC-3-1. The sequence continues at coordinate 2,663,527 of NZ_CP136625.1, read as the reverse complement.
AAAAAAGTGACGTAATTTGAAGGAGTTGGCTGCAGCACGGGGACTCTCGCGCTCTCGCGAAAAAACCGCTGATGTGAGACGTGCGTGTTCGTTATGCTCGTAACTCGCTGAGATTGTTATGCAATCGGTGGGCGGCTAATAAGATGTTCAGCGAAGTCGAACCTGCCGTCGGTGGACGGCGGGGAAGAGTTCGACCGATCAAAGGCATAGATGACCTCAGCGGTCTTTTTCGGAGCGCCGTAAAAAACGCACAGAAAAGCCCGCCTCGGATCAACCGGACGGGCTCTCTGCTGCCGATGTGAGCTGGATCAGGCGGCTCGACGCATTGCGCTGTCTGCCTGCTGCACTTCGGCTGGCTGATTGACGATGCGTCGTATCTCATCGGCCAGCTTCTGCAGGGCCTCGCGCTTCTCAGCAATGCGCGGGTCCTGATCATAGTGCCTGCCGGTGACTGGTGAGATGGCAATGCCGTTGTCGTCGGCCCTGATCTGGTGATCCAAGCACAGTGCGATGGTGGCACGGCTGACACCTGCACCAGCCAGCAGGCTGGCTGCGGTCCTGCGCAGATCGTGCGGCGTGAACGGCTTCATGCCCAGCTGCTCGCAGATGCCAACAGTCCTCGTCACGATCTTGCCGTTGCGCCTGACCCTGTTGCCACGCAGGGCACAGGCCATCGCCTTCTTGTTCAGCGGCTCAGTGCCCCAGCGCCCTGCGAACAGGAATGGGTGATTGCCCATGGCTTCCTTCGCTATCTGCGCAGCAAGATCGGACAGGGGCTGACGGATTTCGCGAGCCAGCTTGACGCGCTCAGGGGGAATGATGACCACAGGCAGCTTGCTGTTGAGGCCTCCATGCTCATCGAACTCGTTGGAGTGCGTGCCCAGTGCTTCCCATGTCCTGAGCATCATCAGGAAGGTGTATTTGATGGCCAGACAAATCTTGCGATCAGCGCAGATGTCAGGACGGTCCAGACCATGCCACAAGGTCCTGACTTCATCAGGTGATAGCTTGCGTGTGCGCGGCGGCACCACATCCAGCGCCGGGAGATTGACGCACGGGCTGGCAGTCACGTAGTCGCGGCCTGCTTCAGCTGCCCATCTGAACAAGCCTGAAGCAGCCTTGCGCATGTGGATTGCGCTGCTGATCGATCCCTTTTTGCTGGTCCTGCCTCCCTTGATGATCAGCGTGCCTACAAGGATATCGGCCTGCAGCTGTGCGATGTCGTGCTTTGTGATTTCGCTGGCGATCTTGCTGCCAAGGCGTGGCCTGATGAAGCGGTTCAGGTGGCTGGCCATAGTCTCCCACGCCTTCTTGCGCGGAGCCATCTTCAACGTGATGCCGTCCTTCTCCCGGCCCTTGGGCACCAGCTGGCTAATCCAAGCAATGCGCTCATCGATCACCTGATTGACGGAGACGCCCGACAGCTTGGCCTGCAGCTGCTTAGCTTGTCGTGCAGCCTGTAGAACATCCTCGCCGTTGCCGATCCGCCACTTCAACTTCATCGCCTCAATGCGCGCCATCTCGATGGTGAACAGCTCGGGGTGATAGATGCCGACCTTGATCGTGCTGCCCTTGCCGTGGATAGAGAATTTTAGATTGAACGTCGCCACGCCTTTCGGGGTAACGCTGACGTAAAGGCCGGGGACGCCGTTCCTTCCGCCGTCATAAGTTTTGGTTTGCTTAGTCACCCTGGCCTCGCATTTGGCTGGGGTGATGGCCTTGCTCGCGGGCCGGTTGGTGGTGATGCTGGACATGGTGCTTCTCTGTTCGGAGTGTTGAAACTGAGCTGGGGCTCAGCCCCAGTTGCAGCGGTTTCCAGTGAGCCCGATTGAGACAGTCTAAGCCTCAAACACCTTGTTTTGTAGGCTCTTTAGAAGATCAGAGAGGCTCACTAAGTGCCAAAATAGGGCCCACACGGTTTTGCCGTACGCACGGCCCGCCATTTCGCCGCAGTATTCCCAGCCCTGTCGACCGAGCCGGAAACTTACAGACGAGACGAAGCCTAGCAGCGCCGCTCGTCGGAACGAAGCCTTGGGCTCACGGAGAGCAATCCGCCCTGCCCTTGGCCTCTCGCACCCGAACGCTGCCGCGTCCACCGCAAGCCCGGCTCGCGAACATGACGACCACAAGATCGCCCCTCAAGGATGAGCCGGGATGGCCAACACATACGCCGTTTCCGAATTTCGGTAAAGCGGAATATTTTCATCAGTGCGGCTTGACACCGGTGCGGGTCGGGCTGTCAAGGTGTTTCGCCCGACGGCGCAGCCCACCGGCGCGCCGAGATGCCGGTGACGAGCCAAAAGGCCTGGTGTCCGCTTGCGGCCGCCCGGGGGCCGCCTGCGACAATCCGAGTCCGCCGCGGACATAAAGACGCGACAATTGCGGGGCTTGTCGATTGCCCCTGCCCTGATTCCCCCTTCCCGGAGTTCCCATGTCTTCTGCCGACAGGCCAGCGACACGCCTTGCGACCAGACTTGCCTTCCTCGTCGCGGGTTTCGGCATGGCGTGTTGGGCACCACTGGTGCCGTTCGCGAAGGCGCGGCTCGCCGTCGACGACGGCATCCTCGGACTGCTCCTGCTCAGCCTCGGCATCGGCTCGGTCGTCGCGATGCTTCTGACCGGCGTGCTGAGTGCGCGCTATGGCAGCAAGCCGATCATCATGGCGGGCGGGATCGGTCTTGCCCTGGTCCTGCCTCTGCTGACAATCGCGAACTCGCCCGCGATGCTGGCGCTGGCACTCCTCGCATTCGGCGCCGCGCTCGGCTCCATCGATGTCGCCATGAACATCCACGCGGTTGAGGTGGAGCGCGCCGCGGGACGTCCGCTGATGTCCGGCTTCCACGCGCTGTTCAGTATCGGCGGCTTCGCCGGGGCCGCGCTCATGACCGCACTGCTCTCGCTGCAACTCGGCGCGCTCGCTTGCACGCTGATCTGCTCCGTCCTGATGCTGATCGCGATGCTTGGGGCCTGGCCGCGGCTGCTTCGCTCCGTGCAGGTGCAGGAAGGACCGCTGTTCGTGCTGCCGCATGGCGCCGTGCTCCTGCTCGCGCTGCTTTGCGCCATCACCTTCCTCGTCGAAGGCGCGATGCTCGATTGGGGCGCGTTGCTCGTCATCGGCGCGGGTCTCGTTTCCGAAGCGCAAGGCGGGATCGGCTACATCGTGTTCTCGGTCGCGATGACGATTGGGCGGCTCGGCGGCGACGCCGTCGTCGCGCGCATCGGAGACCGCACGACATTGTTCTGGGGCAGCCTGATTGCGATCGCGGGTTTCGTGGTCCTGCTCACCGCTCCCGTCGTGGCGGTCGCCATAGGCGGCTTCCTACTCATCGGCCTCGGCGCATCCAACCTCGTGCCGGTGCTGTTCCGCCGAGCGGCGAGGCAGAAGGTGATGCCAACGGGCCTCGCCGTCGCGGCGATCACGACCGCCGGCTACGCCGGCGTTCTCGCGGGCCCCGCCGGTGTCGGCTTCATCGCACGTCTTGGCGGATTGCCGGTGGCGTTCTGGCTCCTGACCGCGCTGATGGGCCTCGTCACGCTGACGGCGCGCATTGTCACGCGCGCCGATGCCTGAGCGGCTTCACAAATTGATCAGCCCGATCGATTTGATCAGGGGCGCGAGGCTTGCGGATGTGGCCTCGACGATGCGCTGGAATTTGTCCGGGCTTGAATCGTTGTCCGGCTCCATGCCCTGGGCGCGATAGCTCGCCAGAAGCGCCCTATCGGCCATGGCGAGCCGCGTCGCCTGCGCGATCCGGTCGATGATCGCATCGTCGGTGTCCTTGGGTGCGAACAGACCGAACCATCCCTCATACCGGATGCCGGACATGCCGGATTCGACGGCGGTCGGGATCTCCGGCGCGCCGCTCAGCCGCGTTTCGGTGGTGACCGCAAGCAGCCTGACTCTTCCCGCTTGGGCCAGCTGCTGCAATTGAACGGACATGACGGCAATGACGAGCGATATCTGGCCGCTGACGAGGTCGTTGGTCGCCTGCGCGATGCCGCGATAGGGCACGTGGACGATGTCCAGCGCGCCGGCCTGCTGCTTGAAGGATTCGCCGACCAGATGGTTTCCGGTGGCGATCCCCGGCGTGCCATAGGACAGCTTTCCTGGATTGGCTTTCGCATAGGTGATCAACTCGCGCAGGTTTGCGGCAGGCACCGAAGGATTGACGGCGAAAACCAGCGCGCTGTTGATCAGCCGGTAGATGGCGCGGAAATCGCCAACGGAATATCCGGGATTTGCCGCCGTCATGGGAATGATGACCTGCGTGCTGCCGTTGCCGAGCAGCAGCGAATAGCCGTCGGGCTCCTCGCGCGCGACCGCCGCGGTCCCGATGGCGCCGCCCGCGCCGCCGATATATTCGACGAAGGTCGGCCCGAGCAGCGACGGCATCCTGTCCACCCAGGGGCGCGCGATCTGGTCACCCGATCCGCCGGCTCCGTAGGGAATCACCAGGCGAATGGGACGAGACGGATAGTCGGCGGCTTGTCCGCTGCGGGGAAGCGCGGCGAGCGCCGCTGCGCCCGACAACGCGTGCACCAATTGTCGCCGCGTGAAAGAGGCCATGCTGGAAATTCCGGAAGTCGGCAGTCAATGTGGTGGCGGGACCGGCTCCCGGACCATGCCATCGCAGCAATCCGGCATCACAGTCAATGCTCCATCCGGCCGTGCCCCGGCGTCATCGCATTGTCATGTCGGCCTAACTCTTTATTTCACAAGCATTATTTCGGCGAGCCATCCGTCCGCGCAAGGCTGTCAGCCCTGCCCACTGCTTTCGACCGGTTTACTGTACGCCTCGTTCTGTTAGATCAGAAAGTAATACCTTTTGACTCCCTTCGAGGGGGCGATGGCGCGTGCCAGATCGTAGCGAAGATTCGGCCATTTCCTTTGGGCCATTTCGACTGTTTCCGAAGTCCCGGCTCTTGGAGAAGGAGGGCTCGCCGCTTCATGTCGGCGGCCGCGCGCTCGACATTCTCATCTTCCTTGCCGGACGCCCCGGAGAAGTGGTCGACAAGAGAGAGCTGGTCAAGCGCATCTGGGCCGGCGTCAATGTCGACGAGGGTAGCCTGCGCTTCCATGTCGCAGCGCTACGCAAGGCGCTCGGCGACACCGGCAAGTCGGCGCGTTACGTCGTCAACGTGCCCGGCCGCGGCTATTGCTTTGTCGCCTCGTTCGCTCAAGCAGCTCCTCCGGCCGCCCCGCTCCCGGCCGAAAGCGCCCCTCCCCGCTCCTTGCCCGCTCAGCTCACCACGATGGTCGGCCGGGAAGGTGTCATCGAGAAGATCTCGAACGGACTTTCGCTCTATCGCTTCATGACCGTCGTCGGCCCGGGCGGCATCGGCAAGACCTCGGTCGCCGTCACCGTCGGGCATCGCCGCTCCCAGGATTTCGGCGGGCGAGTCTTCTTTGTCGATTTCGGTCCGCTGAGGGATGCCAGTCACATCGCGACCACCATTGCTTCGGCGCTCGGACTGACCATCAGCGCGGAGGATCCGACGCCGGCCCTGCTGACGTTTCTGAAGACCGACCCGGCCCTGCTGATCTTCGACGGTTGCGAACATGTGCTGGATCATTTGGCGCCGCTGGTCGAGCGCATCGTTCGCGAAGCACCGCAGCTTCGTGTTCTCGCAACCAGCCGCGAGTCGTTCCGGAGCGAAGGCGAGCGAATTTTCCGGCTGTTCCCGCTGGACTGTCCGCCCGAGCGCGAAGGGCTTGCTGTCGACGAGGTCCTTGCCTACCCTGCGGCTCAGCTCTTTGTGGAGCGCATTGCGCAGAGCTCGGGCCCGTTCCAGCTCAGCGCGGAAGAGGCCCCCCTCGTCGCGAGCATCTGCCGGCGCCTCGACGGCATCGCGCTGGCAATCGAGCTCGCGGCGGGCCGCGTCAATGCTTACGGCATCGCCGGCACGGCATCCCTGCTCGACAGCCGCTTTTCGCTGCAATGGCGCGGCCGACGCACCGCCGTGCCGCGGCACCAGACACTCGCTGCGGCGCTCGACTGGAGCTACGACCTTCTGCCTGCCGCGGAGAGCGCAACGCTGCGACGCCTGTCGGTCTTCGCCGGGCCTTTCGCGCCGGAGGCGGCTGCGGCGGTCGCGTCGGGTGACGGCCTCAACGCCTCCGAGACCCTCGAAGCAATCGACAGCCTGGTGACCAAGTCTCTGATTTCGCCGTCCGGCTCGCGGACGCTGCGCTATCGGCTGCTCGACACCACGCGCACCTATGCATACGGAAAACTCAACGAGCTCGGCGAAGCCGGGCAGTTCGCGCGGCGTCATGCCGAGCATTTTCGCGATTTATTCCAGCGCGCGGAGGCCGATATTTCGACGCCGCTGCCCGAATGGCTGAGCATGTATGGCGCGGAGCTGGACAATGTGCGCGCGGCGTTGGACTGGGCCTTCGGGCCCGACGGCGAGCCGAAACTCGGGATCGCGCTGACGTCGGCCGCAGTCACGCTGTGGGTGCGTCTTTCGCTGTTCGCGGAATGCCGTGAGCGCAGCAGAACGGCGCTCGCGGCGCTCGGAGACACCGCCGACGACGACCGCATCCGCATGCAGCTGCTGTCGGCGCTCGGATGGTCGCTGATGTATGGCGAGGGCCGCGCGCGCGAGGCGCGGCCGATCCTCGAGACGACCCTCGAGCTGGCTGACAGGCTCGACGACAAGGATTTCCGGCTGCGCGCGCTCTGGGGCTTGTGCATCGACCAGTTCAATAACGGACAGTTCGGCAAGGCCCGTGCGCTCGCCGATCGCTTTGCGAACGCAGCCGCGAACTCGCCCGACAGGACCGATGTCATGCTGGGCGACCGGCTGATGGCCGTCGCGCTGCATTATCTCGGGGATCAGAACGAGGCTCGGCTGCGCATCGACCGGGTCAATGCATCGTTGCATGTGTTGGCGGAGAAGCCGAAAATCTTCCCGCTCGATCTGAGAATATCGACGCAATATTTTCGAGCTCGCATCCTGTGGCTTCAGGGTCTGGCCGATCAGGCTCAGGCCCTCACCGCCAGAAACATCGAGGAAGGCCGCGCCAACGGCCACGCGCTGACATTCTGCAGCGTGCTCGGACAAGCCGCCTGCCCGATCGCCTTCTGGTCCGGCGATTTCGACGCCGCCGAGCGTCACGGCATCGAGCTGCTCGAACACACCGAGCGCCACGCCATCCGGCTGTGGGGCCTGTGGGCACGGGCCTTCAACGCCGCAGTCATGGTCAGGCGCGGCGACGTCACGACCGGCCTGCCGCTGCTGCGCGAGGAGCTCAATCGCGCCGGCGATGCGCGCTTCCTGCCGCGCTTTCTGCCCTTGCTCGGCGAGCTCGCCGCGTGTTCCGGAGAGGCCGACCAGGTCGATCGCGGGCTCGACGTGATCGAGGATGTCCTGACCCGCTGCAACGACCGGCAGGAGCTCTGGTATCTGCCGGAGCTGATCCGCATCAAGGGAGAGTTGATGCTCAGGAACGCCCGGCATTCAGAGGATGCCGAGGCGCGCTTTCGCGAGGCCATGGACATTGCCGTCCAGCAAGGCGCGCTTTTCTGGGAGCTGCGAAGCGCGGTCAGCCTGGCGCGGTACATGATCGGGGCCGGCCAGAGCGCGGAGGCCTTGGCAATTCTGCAACGCGCATGCGGGCCGTTCACCGAGGGCGCCGGCATTGCCGAGATCCGCAGCGCCCACGATCTGATCGAGCAGCTCCGGGCTTGACGAGTCGGCTGACCGGCGCCGATTCATCCGGCCCGCGGAATGAATCCGGGCACGCCGGTCTCGACGACCGTGTTGAACCTGATGTTTGTCGTAATCTGGTCCCTCATCTCTCGCATGGCGTCTTCGGGCAAGGCCGAAATATCGAAGTTTTCCTGGATGCGCCGGGAATTGGTCGAAGTCGTCAGGAAAGCGGTGCCGCGCTGGACCGCCCACGCCAGCGCAATTTGAGCCGGCGTCCTGTGCAAGCGCTCCGCGATGGCAGTGATCACCGGATCGGCTAGCACGTTCGGCTTCATGGCGTGTCCCAGCGCTGCAAACGCCTGCAAGACAATCCCGTGCTCTCGACAGAAGTCGAGCAGGTCCCATTCGGGAAGATACGGATGCGATTCGACTTGCACCATGGCGGGCCTGATCCGCGCGATCGAAACGATCTCGCGCAGCTTGTCCAGGGTGATGTCCGACAGACCGATCGACTTGCAGTGCCCCTCGTCGACGAGGCGCTCCAGCGCCCCCCATGTCTCCGCCAGCGTAACCCCTGAATCATAGATGACCCGACCGTGCTCATCCCTCGGGTCCTGCTCGTCGCCGGGTTGAAAGGCAAAGGGCGTATGGATGATGTAGCAATCGATCTCGTCGAGTTGCAGCCGCCGGCGACTGCCGTCGAAGGCAGGCCTGACCCGTTCCGGCCGATGATTGGTGTTCCATAGCTTCGTCGTAACGAACAGGTCCTTGCGCTGAAGCGTCCCCGCCTTGAATGCCTCCCGCAGCGCATCGCCGACCGCCTCTTCGTTGCGATAGCGCTCCGCGCAATCAAGATGTCGAAATCCGGCCTCCAATGCAGCCTTGGTGGCCCGCCTGGTCACGAGCGGATCCGGAATGAGCGTGCCAAATCCCACCGCGGGAATCGTCCCGGATTGATGAGTTAGAATTCTCGTATAACGAAGCGAATCCGACGTTGTCATGCTGATGCTCCTTTGTTTGCCCTCAGCTCCCTCAAAAGTAAGGGACGAGGTATTCGAAATTGACGATGCGATGTCATTCCACGACTCCAGGCGTTAACCGGTAGGCCGCGGCTTACGGAGAAAAAACACGAGCGGAATCATGACGAGCATGGCGAACATCAGGATCTCGAACTGGTCGATGACCGCGACGGTCGCCGCCTGACGCGTGACCATGCCGTTGAGGGCCGCAAGACCCGGCTTGCCGACCGAGCCCCCGACGTAAGCGGCGACACGATAGGGCGTGAGGTTCTTTGCGAGTGCGACATGCACAGCCTGCGTGTTGGCGTAGAAGAAGAGCTGGACGACCGCGATGCCAATGGTGCTGCCATAGAGGCGCGACAGGTTGATCAGCGCGCTGCCTTCCGGGCGGAGCTTCGGATCGAGCGTGCCGAACGCGGCCCTGGCGAGCGCGGGCAGCAACATGCCGAGACCCGCTCCCTGGAGCAGGCCGGCCTCGACGACCGGCCGCCAATCCATCGCCGGTGAATAGCCAAGCATCAGCCAGTTGGCATAGACCACCAGCGTCATTCCACCCACGAGGAACGGCCGGTAGTCGATCTGCGCCGGGACCAGGCTCGTCAGCACCAGCGCCCCCACCAGCGCGACGCCGCGAGGAACGGTCATGTATCCGGTGGTGTCGACGGGGTAGTTGAGCAATTCCTCCAGCATCGGGGACGTCAAGGCCAGGGTCGGCAGCAGCACGAAGCCAAGCGCGAAGGAGATGACCGTCGAGAGCACGAGATTGCGGTCCCTGAACAGCGCCGTGCGGAGAAAGTGCTCCTTTGTCGTCATGACGTGCACGATGAAGAGATAGAAGCCGAGCACGGAGGCGCCCGCCTCGATCCAGATTTCCGTCGAGGCGAACCATTCGAGGCGCTCCCCGCGGTCGAGCAACATCTGCAACCCGATCATGCCGACGGAGAACGTCGTCAGACCGAAGAAGTCGAAGGACCGGCTCCGCTCCGCCCGCTTCTCGCGGAGCAGCTGAGCCATCGTCAGGAAAATGAAGCCCGTCATCGGCAGGCTGAAATAGAAGATCGAGGGCCAGCGGTAATATTCGCTGAGCCAGCCGCCAATGGCCGGGCCACTGCTGATGCCGAGTAGGGAGCAGACGGTCCACGCCAGGCTCATGCGCGCATGTCGCACCGGCGATGTCGCCTCGAGCAGGATCGCCAGCGAGAGCGGTGCCAGCGGTCCGCTCGCCGCGCCCTGGAGGATTCGCGCCAGCACGAACTGAATCGACGTCGTCGCCAGCGTGTCGAGCGCGAGACCCAACACGAAGATCGTGACGGCGGCCTGATAGACTACCTTCCGACCGTAGCGTCCCGCCAGCCATTGCGTGATCGACATGGTCACGGCGCTCGCCGCGATATACGAGGAAAACACCCAACCGACCTCGTCATTGGCCATCGAGAGCGTCGCCTGAATATGGGGTAGCGCCGCGTTCGGTATCGAGATGTTGACGGCCTGCATGTAGGTCGCCATGAGGGCGGCCGCGGCGATCGCGTGATGACCGCCGGGCGCCGTGGACGATGGGAGGGGCGTACTCATTTGCCCTCCATCGCAAGCGCCGGTTGGAGCAGATGCGCCCAGCTGCGGCGATGGCCTGTATCGACCCGCGCCGTCACGCTGATGCCTGAGAACAACGGCCGGTTTGGATCGAGATCGTCGAGTTCCAAGCGCACCGGCAATCGCTGGACGACCTTGACCCAGTTTCCCGTCGCATTCTCGGGCGGCAGGAGCGAGAAGTCCGAGCCGGTCCCCGGACTCATGCTGACGATGTGTGCCTTGAACTTGCGATCGGGATAGGCATCGACGTCGATCGTCGCCTCCTGGCCAGGGCGCATATGAGTGAGACCGGTCTCGCGAAAATTCGCCTCGACCCAGACGTGCCGGCTCGACAGCAACGAGAACGTCGGTGCCCCGGCATTGACGAAGCCACCAATCTGGAGATCGTCGACCTTGGTCACGATGCCGTCGTCCGGCGCCGTCACGGTGGCGTAGGAGAGATCCAGCCGCGCACGGTCGAATTGTGCCTTGGCTGCGCGGACTGCCGGATGGCGATCGACATCACCCTCAAGCTCGCCGTTGAGTGCGACGATCGTGGTGGCGATCTGCTGCTCGACCGACGCCACGCGCTGGCGAGCGACCTTGAGATCCGTCTCGGCCCGTTCATAGACCGCGCGTGGCGTGAAGTCGGAGGCAACCAGCATCCTCTTGCGGTCGAATTCGTGCTCGTCGAACGTAGCCGTCTCTTTGGCCGACTGCAGCTCCGCCTGCTGCTGACGGTGGGTCGCCTTGAGGGATTCGATCTGGAGCCGCGCACTGCCGAGGCGCGCCTCGGCCTGGTCGACGGCAATTTGATAAGGCTCCGGGTCGATGCGAAACAGCACCTGCCCCCGCCGGACGCGCTCGTTGTCACGCACGGCTATCTCGACCGCCTGGCCGGAAACGCGCGCGTTGATGGTCACCTTGGCGGCACGCACAAAGGCGTCGTCGGTCGAGACATATTGCTCCTGCGCCAGATAGATGAATGCGCCGACCACGGCCACCGCCATCGGCAGCGCAAGCATCAGCGGCCGTCGCAGCGGCTTGCCGAGCCCTGCCCCAAACCATTGGGCGGCTGCCTCGCTCGGGCGGAAGCTGTTGCGAACGCCGAGCCCGCCGGCGATTGGCGCGAAATCGAAACGCATCGGAAGATCCTCGGGTTCAATCTATTTAATAACGCTCGTTACAAATATTGTACTCCGACGCGGCGATCAAGTCCGCGACCTTGATTTTTATAACGATCCATACAAATATGCGTGTGGAACATGGCAACCGGGGTTCTGACGATATGGCACGGAAAAAGAGCGAAACGACCCCGGCGCGCCGGGGACGCCCACCGGCCTACGACGCAGAGACGGCCTTGAAGCGGGCAACGGAAACGTTCTGGAGAACCGGTTATTCCGGTACCTCCCTGGACAAGGTCGCTGCCGCGACCGGGATGAGTCCGCCGAGCCTCTACGCGGTGTTCGGCAACAAGCATGCGCTCTATCTCGAGGCGCTCGCGCGGTATTGGGAGATCAGCCTTGCCGCGACGCGTGAGGCTCTCGCCGGGGACCATTCCTTGGACGAAGCGCTGATGCTGGTCTATGACGCGGCGCTGTCGATCTACTTTTCCGGCAAGGGAGCCGCACGCGGCTGCTTCGTGGTGGGGACGGCGGTGACCGAAGTCGCAGAAGATGCCGCGATCCGGAGCAGCGTTGCGGCGGGACTGCGCATGATAGATGCCGATTTCGAAGCCCGCTTCCGCCTCGCCCAGGACAAGGGCGAGCTGAAGCGCGACGCCGATCCGGCGGCGCTTGCCATTCTCGCTTCAGCCACGATGCACACCATCGCCATTCGCGCCCGTGCCGGCGCCCGCCGCCCGGAGCTGAGGGAGATGGCCCGAAAAGCGGTCGATGTGATCTGCGGATGCCGGCGATGATCTCGCGGATTTCAGCCATGGCTCTCCCCGGCAATAGCGACGACCAGCTTTAGCCTGCCGCGGCAGCCCCGCGCCGCGGCAACTTCCAGTCGGGGCGGATGAAGTGGCAGGTGTACCCGTCCGGATAGCGTTCGAGATAATCCTGATGCTCCGGCTCGGCTTCCCAGAACTCGCCCGCGGGCGCGACCTCGGTCACGACCTTGCCAGGCCAGAGACCGGACGCCTCGACGTCTGCAATCGTATCCCTGGCGACCCGCTTCTGCTCGTCGCTGGTATAGAAGATCGCCGAGCGATAGCTCGTGCCCAAATCATTGCCCTGGCGGTTGAGCGTGGTCGGATCGTGGATCTGGAAGAAGAACTCCAGCATGGTTCGAAAGCTGGTCTTGGCGGGATCGAAGGTGATCTCGATCGCTTCGGCATGACCTTCATGATTGCGGTAGGTGGCATTCTTCACCGCACCGCCGGTGTAGCCGACGCGGGTGGAGACCACGCCCGGCTGCTTGCGGATCAGATCCTGCATGCCCCAGAAGCAGCCTCCGGCCAGAATTGCGCGTTCCGTTGTCATTCGATGCTCCCAATTGATCCGTCTGTCCGTTCTGCATCCGTCGCATATTATGCTTTCGGCGGCCCAGCCGAAAGCCGGGCATTTGCCCATCCGGTTCCTCTCGTGGAGGCCAAAGCTTCGACGACCTCAGCTTCCCCAAGCAGAACCAGATGGACATAAATTGAGCGCGCCTTACGTCAGCTTCGCGTCGAGCGTGATTGCGGCGTTGAGCACCTTCGACACCGGACAGTTCTTCTCGGCCTCGCCCGCGATCTTGGCGAAACCAGCGTCGTCGAGGTTCGGCACCTTGGCACGTAGCGTCAGCGCCGATTTGCTGATCTTGAAGCCTTTGCCTTCCGGCTCGAGGCTGACCGCAGCTTCAGTCGTGAGCTCGTCCGGCGTGAAGCCGGCGAGTTGCAGGCCGAAGGCCAGCGCCATAGTGAAGCAGCCGGCATGGGCCGCAGCGATCAATTCCTCGGGATTGGTGCCCTTCTCGTTCTCAAAGCGGGTCTTGAACGAATAAGGCGTCGCGGCGAGCACGCCGGATTCGCTCGATAACTGACCAGTGCCATCGCGACCGGTGCCTTTCCAGACCGCTGTTGCCTTGCGGATCATCTCAATTCTCCTGGTTGATTTTTTTAGCACCGGCACTCGGTACGGTACGAAAGCGACATTGGCACGACCGCCTGTCGCCGTTCCAACCGGCCGAGCGCCGCAGCAGTTCCGCTAGCTACCGATCTGTCCGACATGGAAGCCGAGCCGGTTCTCGACATCACCGGCGCGGTGGAAGCCGCGCGACATCAGCGCCTTGATGCGGCTCTGGCTTGCCGGGCGGCTGAGCGAGGCCAGGAACGCGTCCCATTCCGGCTTGATCTCGATATCCGGTGGCAGGCTCGCAACGTCGACGAGGCGCTTGGTCTCGGCAATCGCCTCCTTGTCGAAGGACGCGATGCGCATGGCCAGCGCCTCGACGAAGCCATCGAGCTCGGCATCCGGCAACGAGCGGTTCACATAGCCGTAACGTTCGGCGAGATCGCCGTGGATATCGTCGGCGCCAAGCAGAACCTCGAGCGCGCGGCCGCGGCCCATCAGACGCGGCAACCGCGCCATCGGGCCGCCGCCGGGCACGAGGCCCGCACCGACCTCCCATTGCGACAGGACCGCCTTTTCGCGGCTGGCAAAGCGCATATCACTTGCCAGCGCCAGTTCGCTGCCGACGCCGGTCGCACGGCCCCTAATCGAGGCAATCGAAACCACCGGCGCGCGGCTGAGACGCACCAGCATGTCGGGCAGTGCCTGCAGGCCCGTCGGCCCCGGCGGGATACGAAGCGAATCCTCCAGCGGCGCGAGGAAGTCGTAATGCGTGATGAAGAAGCCTTCGACGGCGCTGTCGAACACCACGACCTTCACCTCAGGATCGGTCTCGATCGCCTTGACGACGTCATCAAGAAGCGGAAGCTGCTTGGGGCCGAAGATATTGACTGGGGGCATGTCGAAGGTGACACGCCAATACGACGGCAGCCGACGTTCCAGGCGGATTTGGTCGGTCGTGAAGGTGCGTTCGGGGCGGTTCATGATTGGATTCCTGGTCTGTGGGGAAAGAAGGGAACGCGCGGAAGTGCGCGTCCCCGCAGGTCTCAGATCGACTGACGCAGCGGTCGGAAGGCGGTGCGCATTTCCGCGCAGAACAACGCGGGCTGCTCCCAGGCGGCGAAATGGCCGCCCTTGTCGAGACGGTTGTAGTGCATCAGCCTCGGATAGGCCTTCTCGGTCCAGCTGCGCGGCGCAGCGTAGATCTCGTCCGGGAAGACGCTGACGGCGACCGGGATCTTGATGTGCTTGGGCTCGAAGAACACCAGCTTGTTCTCCCAGTACAGCCGCGCCGACGACACCGCGGTGTTGGTGAGCCAGTAGAGCGCGATGTTGTCGACCACGTCGTCGCGCGACAGCCCTTCCGTCTTGCCGTCGAACACCCGGGCGATCATTGCGGCGCTGCGCGCATCATGGTCGAGCATCCAGGACGCGAGGCCCGCCGGCGAATCCACCAGGCCATAGAGTGTCTGCGGCCGGTTGGACATCTCGATCGCGTAGCCGAGACCGTGCTTGTAGAAGTCATCGAGCTGATCGTAAGCGTAGCGCTCGTCGGCCGAGAGGTTCGACGGCCGCGATCCGCCGGGCTGAAGCGCCTTGGCGATGTCGTCAGGAACGGTCGCGGGCATGTTGGTGTGGATGCCGAGCAGTTCCGGCGGCGCGATCACTGCCATCTGCTCCGTCACGGCATTGCCCCAATCGCCGCCTTGCGCGACATAGCGGTTGTAGCCGAGCCGCTTCATCAGCACGATCCAGGCACGCGCGACGCGCTGGGGATCCCAGCCCAGCTCCGCCGGCTTGCCGGAGAAACCGTGGCCTGGGAGCGAAGGGATCACGAGATCAAAAGCGTCCGCCGCCGTCGCGCCGTGTGCGGCGGGATCGGTGAGCGGGCCGACGATCTTCATCTGCTCGATGATCGAACCGGGCCAGCCATGCGTGACGATCATCGGCAAGGCATTCTCGTGCCTGGAGCGGACGTGAATGAAATGGATGTCGACGCCGTCGATCTCGGTGACGAATTGCGGCAAGGCATTCAGCCGCGCCTCCATCTTGCGCCAGTCGTAGTCGTTCTGCCAGTAGCTCACGAGCTGCTGCACCGTCGTCAGTTGCACGCCCTGCGATTGATCGGCAACGATCTCACGATCAGGCCAGCGCGTCGCGGCGAGACGGCGACGGAGATCGAGCAGATCCTGCTCGGGCACGCTGACGTGGAACGGGCGGACCGCCCCGCTCACGCCGGCCTTCGCAGAATGCAGCGGCAGCAGGCTCGACACGCTTGCCGCGACCGCGGTCATCGCGGCTTGACTCAACAGTTGACGGCGGTCTGGATTGAGAATGTCGGTACGTGCTTGCGTGGTCATGTTCGATCTCCCTGGCTTTGGTCGGTGACGCTGACCGAATTTGACATAAACGCCTCGGTTCGCCATGCCGAGAGATTGGCGCAGGCCCTGGCAATTTGCTCGTTATGGGTTGTTAGAGCGCGTTAGCCGTTGCGAGCCGCGCGACACCGAGGAGAGCGATCGTCGACTCGCGACGCGCGCCGCCAAAACAACACGGCGCGCGATGAGCTCAGTCATCGCGCGCCGTGTCGGCTTGCATCAGTCGAAGAATCCGTGCTGCCCAGCTCAGGATGGCAGCGGCTGGCCCGCCTGTTCGCGGACGATGTAATCGGCGTACCAATCGGCCCAGTTCTCGTCGTGCCCGCCGGTCCGCTTTTCGTGCTCGCCATGGGCCGCCGCCGCGCGGCGCAGTGCTGCGGCCAGCGCAGCCTGCGAAGCGAATGTCGTGCCGTCGCCCGCGATCCGTCCCGGCAATCGCGTCGTGACCTCCTGGAACAACCAGCCATTGCCGTCGGGATCGCTGAACGACGCATATGAGCCGTAGCTGCCGCGCTTCGGGTCAGCACCGCTCACCCGAACGCTGCCGGAGAGATAAGGCTCGTCGGTCCCCGCGTGAACATCGGCGGCACCGTGGAATGGAGCGCTGACCTCGACGCCGCGGTCGAGCAGATCCGTTCGCGCCGCCTCCAGATCGGAGACGATCAGGTACAAGCCTCGCGCCGAGCCCGGCGCTGCCGCCGTCACGTTCCTGCCGAAGATCACCGAGCAGGCCGAACCCGGCGGCGTGAACTGGATCACGCGCCAGTCATCGCCGGAGGCAAAATCGGCGTCCAGTCGCCAACCGAGACGCGCGTAAAAGGCCTTGGCGCGATCGACATCGGACACCGGGATCACGATCACCTCGAGCCGCTGATCGACGCTAGGCGATGTCGAAGGCGTCTTCGTAGACTTGTTGGAAGACTTGTTGGAAGGCTTATTGGAAAGCTTGGCCGCGGCGTCGCGGTCGATTTCGGTAGTGGCCATGTCGAACTCCCTGGGTTGGATCTAAGGCGAGCTTCAAGCAGCTGTGATCGGCATCACGATGGTTACGCGTGTGCCGTCCTCTCCCGCCTCGCCCTGCAGCCGGGCGTGAATGCTGCGTGCGAGTCCTTCGAGAATCCGGCTGCCGGTGCCCTGAAGCGGCCCGGTCGCGCCGATCCCGTTGTCTATTACCGTGCAGAACCAGGCGCCGTCGCGATTGGCCGTCTCGATGCGGATCAGTGCGTCATTCCTGTTCGGGAAGGCATGCTTGGCCGCATTCGTTACCAGCTCCGTCAGCATCAGCGCGAGCCGATGGCATTGCGACGCCGGCAGCGTGCCGCTTTCAATTGCAGCCTCGCAGCGGATGCCCGCCGGCTCCAGCACGGCCTCGGAAATCGCTCCGCACAGATTTTCGAAGAAGGCCGCCACCGGGATCGCCGTATGGTCGTCATTGTCGGACAAGAGTTGATAGAGCCTGCCGAAGGCGACAATGCGCCGCTCGAGCCGGTCCGCTGCAAGCGATACGTCCCTGGTACCCGTTCGGGTGAAATCGCGGCGGACTGACGCACCCAGTATCGTTAGCGTGTTCTTCATCCGATGGTGGGATTCCCGCAGCACGAGCTCCCAGTCACGCGACTGATCGTCTAAACTGGCCACAAATTGAGATCGAACGACGTCGTCATTCGGCCGAGCATTGATACCGGACATCGTAGCCTCCCCGTTGGAATTAGCGTCAAACTCGGAACGGATACTGGATGCAGTTCGCGCGCATTGCTCGTTAGACGTTGCAAGATTCTGTTATGATGGGGGTCCGACGACGGGCACTCCGAACGTGAGCTGGTCGGTCAAGCACACTGCCGGGTTGTCCCGATCGCTCCGAAAGAGGCTCGCGTTGAGTACAATTTGCGACGGATCGTCGCGCGCGACCGGCCAATTGCCGGCACCCTCCACGCGATTTCGCCACTTTCGACCAGTTTACTCAGGGTTCCCTTCTGCTAGATCAAAGTGCAGAGTTCAGCTCTCACTGGAATGATTGGCCCGTGCCGGACACTAACGACCAGGATTCGGCCATTGCTTTCGGGCCATTCCGGCTGTTCGCAAAGACGCGGCTGCTCGAGAAGGACGGCGCCCCGGTTCACCTCGGCGGCCGTGCGCTCGACATCCTCGTTTTTCTCGCCGAGCGCGCCGGCGAGGTCGTGGACAAGCGTGAGTTGATCCGGCGGGTCTGGGCCGACGTGAATGTGGACGAAGGCAGCCTGCGCTTTCACATCACGACGCTGCGCAAGGCCTTGGGCGATCCGGGCGAAGGGTCCCGCTACGTCGTCAACGTCCCCGGACGAGGTTATTGCTTCACGGCGGCGCTGCTCCGGGCTGCCCCTTCGGAGAACCGGACCAGCCTGCCCGTTGCTTCGCCGCGCTCGTTGCCCTCGCCGCTGGCAAAGATGATCGGGCGGGACGATGCGGTCCAGAGAATTTCCGCCGAGCTCGTTTTGCATCGCTTCGTCACGATCGTCGGTCCCGGCGGGATCGGCAAGACCTCGGTCGCACTGGCCGTGGCGCATGGCGAGCTCCCGGCCTTCGACGGCCAGGTGTGTTTTGTCGATTTTGGCGCGCTGAGGGAGACCCGGCTCGTTGCGGGAACGATCGCGGCCGCGCTGGGCCTGACAGTCAATTCCGACGATCCGGTGCCGGGGTTGCTGACGTTCCTGCGCAACCGGCGGATGCTGATGGTCTTCGACAGTTGCGAGCACATCCTCGACGATCTCGCCCCTCTGGCGGAGCGCATCGTCCGGGAAGCGGGTGAGCTGCATATTCTCGCCACCAGCCGCGAATCCTTCCGCGCCGAAGGTGAGCGTGTCCATCGGCTGTTTCCACTGGATTGCCCGCCACAGCGCGACGGACTCGGCATCGCCGACATCCTTGCCTATCCCGCAACTCAGCTTTTTGTGGAACGCATTGCAGAGAGCCTGAGCGAATTCGAGCTCAGCGAGGAGGATGCGCCGCTTGTGGCCGACATCTGCCGTCGATTGGACGGCATCGCGCTCGCGATCGAGCTCGCGGCCGGGCGTGTGAACGCCTATGGCATTGCCGGCACCGCCTCGCTGCTCGACAGCCGTTTCTCCCTGCTATGGCGCGGCCGGCGCACCGCTGTCCCGCGACACCACACCCTGAGTGCGGCGCTCGCCTGGAGCTATGATTTGCTGCCGGCAACCGAAAGCGCAACGCTGCGCGGATTGTCGGCCTTCGTCGGGCCGTTCACGCTGGAAGCCGCGCTTGCGGTCGCATCCTGTCAGGGCATCGGCGAGGCAGAAGCCGCCGAGGCGATCTCCAACCTGCTTTCCAAATCGCTGATCGCGACCTCGCCTGCGGAGCGGCGGCTGCGCTATCGCCTGCTGGATACGACGCGTGCCTTCGTCGCGGAGAAGCTCGTCGAGAACGGCGAAGCTGACCGCGTCGCACGTGCCCACGCCGAATATTTCCGCGATTTCCTGCGTGACATCGCCCTCAAATCCACGGGCATGCAGAGCGCCGGAGGCTTTCTTCCCTATGCCGACCACCTGCCCAATGTCCGGGCCGCGCTGACCTGGAGCTTTTCGGACGGCGGGGACCGAACGATCGGCGTGGATCTGGCGGCGTCGGCGGCGCAATTCTTTCTCGAGCTGACATTGCTGACCGAATGCTACCGCTGGACCCAGCAGGCGCTGGCGTCCCTCGACGCGAGCGCGGTGGATGGCCGCAATGAAATGATCTTGCAGGCCGCGCTCGGCGTATCCGCGATGTTCACGCAGGGCAATACCGAAGCGGTCCGCTCGGCATTCACGCGCAGTCTCCAACTTGCCCAGGAGCTCCAGGATTTGCACTGGCAGCTCTGGCTGCTCCGCGGATTGCACATCTATCTCACCAGGGTCGGAGATTTTCACGGAGCACTCGGAACCGGGGAACAGGGCGAGAGCGTCGCGCGGAAGCTGAACGATCCCGCCAGCACGCTGAACGTCGAATGGATGCTGGGCGTCGCCCATCATTTGATCGGCAACCAGGACAAGGCGGTGCAGCTCTGCGAGAGCGCGATGTTGCATAATCCCGGCTCGCAGCGGCTGAATATCGGCCATCTCGGCTATGACGACCGCATCGTCGCACTGGTGGCGCTGGCACGCGGGCTTTGGCTCACCGGCCGGCCCGATCGTGCGATCGAGGCGTCGAGATACACCGTTCGCGAAGCCGAGCTGCTCGAACAGCCGCTCACTCTCGGTATTTCCTTGATCTGGACCATCTACGTGTTCCTCTGGGTCGGCGACTTGGCCAATGCGGAAATCCTGATCGAGCGGCTGATCGATCATTCCGCGCGGCACTTCCTCGGGCCCTATCACGCGGTCGGCATCGGCCAGAAGGGTGAGCTGCTGCTTCGCCGCGGCGACGTCGCCGCCGGCATCGAGCACCTCCGCCGCAGCCAGGCCACGCTGTACGCGACGCGACACCGGATCATGACCACGGTGTTTGCGACCGCGCTCGCGGAGGGACTCGTGGCGCAGAACCAGGCCGACGAAGCCTTGCAGACCATCAACGATGCCATCGCAGAGATTCCCGATCATGGCGAATCCTTCGACATGCCGGAGATGCTCAGGGTCAAGGGCGACATCCTCGCCCGGTCGGGCAATGCCGCGGAGGCCGAAAGCTGCTTCCTGGACTCGCTCGATCTGTCACGCCGCCAAAGCGCGCTCGGCTGGGAGCTGCGGGGAGCAATTAGTCTCGGCCGGGTTTGGCGCGGGGCCGGAAAAGCCGCCGACGCACGCGCCCTGCTCGCCCCCCTCGTCGCGCGGTACCAGGAGGGCCTCCAGACCCGTGATCTCGTCGCCGCCAGGGAGCTCCTTGCGGCGCTGAATTGAGAGTATCTTCAATGAGATACCGCAAGGCTATCCGCTCGCAACTCCTAACAAATTCTAACACGCCAAGCCGCATCCGCCCCGCCATGGTGGTGGCACTTCATGGTGGATATGGCGGGACATGGCGCTTCTTGACGATGTAATTGATGCCAGCGGCGGAATGGCCCGCTGGAATAGCTTGAGCCGGTTCACGCTTCACCTCTCCGTCGCGGGAACGCTGTTCTCCAGCACCGGACATGCCAGCGAATTCAAGGACGTGACGGCGGAGGGCTCGACCCGCACGCAATCGGTCCGCTTCACCGGCATCACCGGAGGCGAACACTCCGGCTCGTTTCAGCCGGACGCGATCACGATCGAAAGCCTCGAAGGTGAGATTCTGCGGACCTGGCGCAATCCGAATCTTGCGTTCACCGAGGCCGGTTCGCCCGCGCTCGCGGGCGAGCTGCATCTCGTCTTCTTCTGCGGCGTCGCGATCTGGAATTATCTGACCAATCCATTCCTGCTCGCCCATCCCGATGTCTTGGTGGAGGAGCTGCCGCCGTGGCAGGAGAATAACGAGTCATGGCGGCGGCTGCGGGCGCAATTCCCACCGAGCCTGATCACGCTCGCGCCCGAACAGATCTTCTATTTCGACGAGAACGCATTGCAACGGCGGACCGACCACGATCTGTTCGGAATGAAAGTCGCGCATTACTCCTGGGCCCATGACAGCTTCGGCGGCATCGTGGTGCCGACGCTCCGACGCGCGCAGACGCTGCGGCCCGACGGAACCGTGGTCGCCAAGCCCGTGCTGATGGATGTCGAGATCTTTGACGCCGTCTTCGAGTAGCGGCCCGCGCGATATCTCCAACTCTCAACGTCTAACAATACATAACGAGCCAACAGTCGGCCTTGAGCGCAGATTGGGGTCGCGAGCAACGAACGACGTGACGTGCTCGAACGAGACCCAGCTCCGCGCATCTCCACCGCAATGGAGCGCGTCATCGCAGCAAACGCACTCAAGGAGAACGGTCATGAAAATATTGATGGTCATCACCTCGCACGATCAGCTCGGCAACACCGGGCGCAAGACGGGCTTCTGGCTCGAGGAGCTCGCCGCCCCCTATTTCATCTTTAGGGATTCCGGGGCCGAGATCACCCTCGCCTCGCCGAAAGGCGGCCGTCCGCCGCTTGACCCCAAGAGCAACGAGCGCGAATTCCGCACCGACCTGACGCTACGCTTCGAGGCCGACGTCGCCGCCGAAGCCCAACTCGACAAGACGGTTCGCCTCGACAGCGTCAAGCAGGAAGATTTCGACACCGTCTTCTATCCCGGCGGTCACGGCCCGATGTGGGACCTCGCCGAGGACAAGGACTCGGTCAAGCTCATCGAATCCTTCCTTGCCGCCGGCAAGACAGTCGCCGTGGTCTGCCATTCGACTGGTGCGCTGCGCCACGTCAAGACGCCCGACGGCAAGCCCCTGGTTCAGGGCAAGGAGGTGACCGGTTTCACCAATGGTGAAGAGGAGGACGTCGGCCTCACCAAGGTGGTGCCTTTCCTGGTCGAAGACGAAATGCTGAAGCTTGGCGCCGTCTTCTCGAAGACGGCAAACTGGGGCGTTCACGTCGTCACCGACGGCCTCTTGATCACGGGCCAGAACCCGCACTCCTCGGGTCCGGCCGCGCAGGCCCTGCTCGCCGCCCTGAAGGGCGAGCCGCTGGCGCGCGCGTCGTAAAGCCCAGATGCGGCACATCGCGAGAGGCGCCCGCGATGGTGCCTCTCGACGCCGCCGTCACAAGGGGATGTCCCCTACTTGCGACACATCTTCACCTCACATGCCGAATTCGGAGCGATGACATGAACATCCCAGCCACTCTTGCCCTATCGGCCGCTTTGGCCTGCGCGACCGTGCAGGCCTCGGCACAGGATCTGCGATCGAGCCGGCGTTCGATCAGCTATCACAAGACCGATATCCGGGGTCTCGAGATTTTCTACCGCGAGGCTGGGCCCACCGACGCTCCGACGGTGCTGCTGCTCCACGGATTTCCCTCGTCGTCGCGGATGTGGGAGCCGCTGATGCCGCTGCTCGCCGACAAATATCATCTCATCGCGCCGGACTATCCCGGCTTCGGCAACAGCAGCGCGCCGCCGCCATGCGACTTCACCTATACGTTCGACAACATCGCCGCCGTGATCGGCGAGCTCACAACGAAGCTCGGCCTCACCGACTACGTCCTGTTCATGCAGGACTACGGAGGCCCTGTCGGCTTCCGCATGGCGCTGGCGCATCCCGAACGCGTCCGCGGTGTCATCGTCCAGAACGCGGTTTCGCACGAGCAGGGGCTGAGCCCGCTCTGGAATGCGCGCAGGAAGTACTGGGCCGACCCGGCGCACGAGGTCGAGGCGCTCAAGGCCAACTTTACGTCCCTGGAGGCGACGCGTCAGCGGCATCTCGGCTCCAGTCCGCGTCCCGAGCGCTATGACCCCGACACCTGGATCGACGAATACGCGTTCCTGACGCGTCCCGGCCAGGCCGAGATTCAGACCACGCTGTTCCTGGATTACCGGACCAACGTCGCCTCCTATCCGAAATGGCAGGCTTGGTTGCGCCAGACGCGGCCACCGACGCTGGTGGTCTGGGGCGAATACGATCCGTCATTCGCCGTCGCAGGCGCGACGGCCTATCGCGACGACGTGCCGGATGCCGAGGTTCACATTCTCGAAGCCGGCCACTTCGCGCTGGATGAAGCCACCGACGAGATCGCTTTGCTTGTCCGCGACTTCCTGGGGCGGCTGGCTGGACACAAGGGTTGAGCGCTGATGGACGCGCTCAGCAGCGAGAAGAGACGGTCGTATCGACTGTTCAGGCCCCCGGTTCGTTCAACATGCGCCGTGCTGCAATGAGATCGGCGGTCTCGAACCCTTCGGAGAACCGGGCATAGGTTTGAGCGAGCTGTTCGAGCGGATTTTGCACATGCTGCCGGGTTCGAAGCCGCGCCAGCGACATCTCGGCTCGCAGCCGCCACGATAGCGCGCCCTGCTGTTCGGCGAGCGAGATCGAGGCGACAAGATCGGCCTCGGCCGCGTCGGGATTGCCGCCCTGGATCTCCAGCTCTCCCCGCAGACGGAGCAGCTCGGGCATGTCGAACGCGCCGCCTTCCCGCTCGACCCGCAGAATGGTTTCGTGAAGAACCTGAATGCCTTCCGTCAATTGTCCCAAGCTGACCAGGCCCCGAGACAGATCCGCGGCGAACGCCGAGGCATAGAGTTCGTAGCGGTCGGCATGCAGGCGTGGAAGCGCACTCCGCATCAGGTCGACGCCGCCGGCCGCCTCGCCCCGAGCGATCATGCTCTGCGCCCGAAAACCCGCCGCGACGGCTTCGTAAGGCACGAGCCCGTGCATGCTCGCATGCGCGGTCAGACGACCGGTCATGACCTCGACCGACGACCAGTCGCCGAGCCAGCCGAATACCGAAGCGGACCAGCATAATGCGATACAATGCATGACCACGTCATGCGGCGCCGAAGCGCCGACCAGCGGCCGGATGCATTCGAGCGCACGATCGGGAAAGCCGCGCAGCCATAGCACGCGCGCGAGCGGAATTTGCGGTGTGCGTGAATAGGCGAAATGCCCGAGTTGGGTGCCGCGGAGCGCAGCGTCGTCTCGCAGGCCCTGGTCGAGATGAGCCTGCGCCGCGGCCTGGTCTCCGGCGAGGTGATATGACACGCCGAGCAGCGCTTTGCTCCCGGCGATGCCCGCGGTATCGCCGATGACGCGGGCAATCCGCTCGGCGTGAAGCGCAGTCGGCACCAGATGCCGATAGCGACCGGTCCGGCGGTAGAACATGTTGAGCCGGGACAACAGCCTGAATGTGTTGGCGTGATCGGAAAGCGCTTCCGCTATTTCCAGCCCGCGCCTGAGCGCCGCTTCCGCCTGCTCGCTGTTACGTTCGGTGAACATCAAGGCGTGACCGAGCGTCGACTGAAGTTCGAGCTCCCATGCGCCGCCCCGGTCGGCCTCGTCCAGCATTGCGAGTGCGCGATCGGACCAGATGCGGGCCTCGTTCAGCAAATTGAGTTCGACGAACAGCCTTGTGCAGCTGCCGGCGAGCGGCACGCGCAAGCCGGCGCCGTCGTCGTTGGCATAAGCCCATTGCAGCGCAGCGCGGGCATCGGCGAGCAGGCTCGCGCTTTCCTGCAAACGTGACGCATGATCGCCGCCCTCCTTGTCCCTCATGCCCGCTTCGAGCGTGCATTGAACATAGAGAGCATGACGATGCGCGATCTGCGCCAGCTGTCCGCCGTCGCCCAGTTTCTGCAGGGCATAGGCACGCGTTGCGTCGAGCAGGCGATAGCGCCGCGATGCGCCGTCCGGCTGGGTGGAAACCAGCGACTTCACCACGAGTTGCTCCAGGGCCTCGACGACGCGATCCTCCGCCATCTCCGCCCCGGCCGCGACTGCTATCGCGCCCCTCAACGTGAAGTGACCTGCGAAGACGGCGAGGCGCTGAAATACGATCCGCTCGCTCTCGCCGATCAGACCGAAACTCCAGTCGAGCGTAGCGCCGAGCGTCTGCTGCCGCGGCGGCGCCGTCCGCCGCCCGCGCCATTCGAGCTGCAGCCGGCTGTCGAGCAGCGCCGCCATCTCGCGCAGTCCATAGAGACCGACACGTGCGGCAGCCAGCTCGATCGCCAGCGCGATGCCGTCGAGCTTGCCGCAAATCCGGGCCAGGACTTCGGCATCCTCGTCGGTGATGTCGTCGCGATGCCCCGCCGCGACGGCGCGATCGACGAACAGGCGCACGGCGGGATAAGCAAGCACCTCGCCGGCACTGAGGCGGGTGCCCTGCGGCGGACCGGGGAGCGAAACGAGCTCGAAAATCTGCTCGCCTTCCACCAGCAGCGATTCGCGGCTGGTTGCGAGGATGACGATGCCAGGCGCCTCCCGGTAGATGTTTTCTGCAAGGCGCGCGACCTCCTCGATGACGTGCTCGCAGCTGTCGAGCACGAGAAGCAGCCGGCGGCCGCGCAGGAAATTGACGATGCTGGCCGAGGGGTCCTCGTGGTGCACGACGAGGCCCAACGCGGCTGCAACCGTGCTCGCGACCAGCGCTCCGTCCTTGAGCGGACCGAATTCGAGGAAATGGACGTTGCCGTCGAAGCTATCGCACATCTCGTGCGCGAGCGCAGTCGCAACGGTGGTCTTTCCGATGCCGCCCGGCCCTCGCAGCGTGACGAAGCGATCGCGGAGCAAGCGCGCTGCCAACTCGGCCACGGCGTCCTCTCGCCCGACCATCCGGTCCAATCGGCGCGGTAGCGACGGTGGCGGCGCGGCCCTTTCAGGCACACGCGACGCCGGTGTAGCCACCTCCGCGCGCCCGCCACGCCGCACGGGCGCGACAAAGCAATAGCCCCGGCCCGGGATGTTGGTGATGTAGCGGGCACCATCCTTTCCGTCGCCGAGCACCTTGCGCAGCTCCGCGACATGGACGCGCAGGCTGACCTCCTCGACGGAAAGTCCGGACCACGCATAGCCGAGAATTTCGTTCTTCGGGACCACTTCGCCGGCGCGACTGACCAGCAGGCGCAAAATATCCATCGCACGGCTGCCGAGCCTGACCGGCAAGCCATCCTTCTCCAGCAGCCGCGACCGCAGCGAAAATGGCCCGAACGCGACGGCATCGAAATCTGGGATCGCCGCGGCGTCGCGGCCGCGGGGGCCCTGTCCTGCCGAGAGCTCGATCACTTTTGACTCATCTTGACGGCCGCTCCAGCGAAATGCGGCGCGACTATACCCGGCGCCAGTGCGAGGTCCAGCGAGGGCAACCCACAGAACTCACACCTCCACATCGATCTCCACGCCATGACCGGTGCTCTCCTGAGTCGTGTCGGGGATACGCAAATGTCTGATAAACTGTACAAAAACGACGCTTCCTGAGACGGGATGCCGCACCTGATGCGCTCCCACAAAAACTAACACATCCTAATCACCACTAACGAGCTTGCAGGTCAGCTCACGCCTATCCTCTCACCATGGAAAACGTGGGCTTTGCGCGTTTGCTGGTTGCAAACAGCGGAGAACGCCCGGAGAGGACGAACGATGTTGACCAATTTGCAGGCAGGTGATGCCTGGATTGAATTTCCGGGCACCTCGGGGGATTGCGAGTTCCCCCGGGCAACACACGCGATCATTCGGGAGCGTCAATGGCGTCAGATCGATCCGGGCACGGGAGCGGCGGCCGAGGACATCGCGATCTCGCGATGGGAAGACCCGCGGAGCACCTCGTCGCACCAAGCGACGACGCCCGAGGATCGCTATTTCGTCGGCATCGCCCTCAAGACCACGCGCGCGAAACTGACCCGGGATCGCCAGGTCATTTTCGACGGGACCATGCCCGCGGGCACACTGTATCTCACCGCGCCGTCAAAGCCCCTCGCCGGACAATTCCAGTCGCCATGCGCCTTCTTGCACTTTTACATCTCCGCGGATCAATTTCCGGCACAATTTTCCGGAACCGAAGGTTTGAATGATCTCGTCCTGTTGCGCGATCCGCTCGCGGCCGAGCTTGCCAAGGCGCTGATCGAACTTGGCGACGCCGCGGACCACGAGTTCACGCGCTGCATTGGCCAAACCCTCGCGATGCATCTGGCACGGCTGGAATTGCCACGCGCCAAGGTCAATGCCCTGCCGAAATGGCGGCTGCGGCGCGTCGAGCAATATATCGCCGATCATTTCCACCGCTGCATCAGCCTGTCCGAGCTCGCCAATGTCGCCGGCCTGTCCAGAATGCACTTTGCGGCGCAATTCCGCGTCGCGACCGGTTATCGCCCCCGCGAATATCTGCTCAATCACCGGATCGAGCAGGCCAAGACGTTGCTGGCGACCACCGAGCGGCCGCTGGCCGAGATCGCACTCGCCGTCGGCTTCAGCACGCAGGCGCATTTTTCGACTGTCTTCAAGCGCATCACCGATCAATCCCCGGCACGCTGGCGCCTCGCCAGCAAGGGCGAACGGCGAGAGGTGCAAGCACTCCCGCCGCGTCGTCCTGCTACGGAGAGGGACTGGATCAGCGCAGCCGCGTAAGCATTCGCTCGCGCCCTCATCCTCCCGGGCCTGCGAGCCACTCGGGGCCGTCCCTGCACCCACACAGGACGGCCCCTTTTTTTCTACACCGGATCGAAAGCCCGGATCGGCGGCAGATTGCCGGTGAACTTCTCGACCTCGGCTGTCGTGAGCTGACCGGTGCAGCCTTGCGCAAAGGACGACGTGCCGACGTCGCGGGTGAGCACGTTCGGATTGCCGTGCACGCAGAGCGGCGCGTCGTCTTCGGGGTCCATCGGGTCGTACCAGGCGCCGGTCGGGAGCTGGACCACGCCGGGCGCGATGCCGTCGGTGACGTGGACCGCGGCGAGACAGGCGCCGCGCGCGTTGAACAGCCGGATGATGTCGCCGTGCTTGATCCCGCGTGCGTCAGCGTCCCGTGGGTTCATGCGCGCGACCTCGCGGCCGCGATGTTTGCTTTGAAGCGAATGTCCGCCGAAATCGAGCTGGCTATGCAGACGCGTCACCGGCTGGTTGGCGACCAGGAAGCACGGCGCCCCCGGCTTGGGCGTGTCGGACTTCTCCAGCCAGACCGGATGGCCCGGGCAATCCGCATCACCATGACCTGCGATCTTGGCAGAGAATATTTCGATGCGACCGCTCGGCGTGGGCAAAGCATGATTGACGGGATCGTCGCGGAAGCGGCGCAGCCGGCCACCGTCGTCGGGCTGCTGCGGCACCACCAGGCTGCCGCGCCGCCAGAACTCTTCGAAGCTCGGCGCTTCCAGGCCGCGCGCTTCGAGCGAGGCGCGGGTCGGCTCATAAAGATGTTCCAGCCACTGACGTGACGTCCGCCCCTCGGTGAAGGGCTCGCGCGCACCGAGACGGTCGGCGAGATCGGCGAAGATCTCGTAGTCGTCGCGCGCAAGGCCGAACGGCTCGGCGATCCGGTGCATCGCGACCATCAGGGGATCGTTGCTGGAATAGCCGATGTCTTCGCGTTCGAGCGTCATCGTCGAGGGCAGCACGATGTCGGCATGCCGGGCCGTGGCAGTCCATGCGAGCTCGTGCACGACCAGCGTGTCGACTTTCGCAAACGCCTTGCGCAGGCGGTTGATGTCCTGGTGGTGATGGAAGGGATTGCCGCCGGCCCAGTAGACAAGGCGGATATCCGGATAGGTGCGCGTCTCGCCGTTGTAGCGATAGGCGCTGCCGGGATTGAGCAGCATGTCGGCGATGCGCGCCACCGGAATGAAATCGCGGACAGCGTTGCGGCCCTGCCCCAATGTCGGCCCCGGCACGTCGTTGACGCGGCGACCGTAATAGCCGATTGCCCCCAACGAATAGGCGTAGCCGCCGCCGGAGAGGCCGATCTGGCCGAGCGCTGCCGCCAGCACCATGCCCATCCACACCGGCTGCTCGCCATGCTCGGCGCGCTGGAGCGAATGAGAGACGGTGATGAGCGCGCGCTTGCCGGCGAGCCGGCGCGCCAGCTTGCGGATTGTGTCGGTGTCGACGCCGCAGACCGCGGCGGCCCATTCGGCGTGCTTGGGTTGGCCGTCGCTCTCGCCGGTGAGATAGCGCAGGAAGACCGGCCAGCCCTCGGTGTAGCGATCGAGGAAGGCCTGGTCGTGCAGGTTCTCCGCGATCAGCGTATGAACGATGCCGAGCATCAGCGCGGTGTCGGTCCCGGGCACGCAGGTCATCCACTCGGCGCCGGCCTCGACGGGCAGGTCTTCGCGCAACGGGCTGACCAGGATGAACTCGCAGCCGCGGCGGCGCGCAGCTTCCATCGCGCCGCGCTCGACATGCTTGCTGATCGAGCCGCCTGCGACCATCGAGTTCTTCAGCGCCATGCCGCCGAACGCCAGCACGATGTCGGTATCAGCCGCGATCTGCTCCCAGGTGACATTGCGCTTGGTGATATCCTCGTAGCCGCAGAGGATCTGCGGCAGCAGCACCGAGGACGCGCCGGAGGAATAGGAGTTCACCGAGCGCACATAGCCGCCCAAGGCGATGTTGAGGAAGCGATGCACCTGGCTCTGGGCGTGGTGGAAGCGGCCCGCGCTCGACCAGCCATAGGAGCCGCCGAACACCGCGCCGGGGCCGCGCGTGTCACGGATGCGTGCCAGCTCGTCGCCGAGCAGATCGAGCGCCTTTTCCCAGCTGACGGATACGAATTCATCGCGGCCGCGGCGATCGTCCGGACCCGGACCGCGTTCGAGCCAGCCGCGGCGGATCGCCGGCTGGGTGATGCGCGCCTGATGGCGTAGCGCGCCGGGAAAATTGTCGATGATGCGGTTCGGATCGGGATCGCCCGCATAGGCCCTGACCTCGAGCCCGGCCTCGCCTTGACGTGCCGAGAACACGCCCCAATGCGAGGTGTGCGGCTTGAAGCCGTCGGACAGGTCGAGGCCGGGGTCGGGGAAGCCAATCGTATCGTCCATCGTCGCATTCCTTGTTCCGGTCGCGGCACTGTCCCGGCCGCACCGATGTCATCCGCGTCGCAGTATAGCGATCCGCGCTTCGATGTCGTCGGGTCAGGGCCGGCGAAAATGCCGGGCGCTCGTGCAAGGACAGATTGGCGAACGTTCGCAGGAACGACCCGGCGGCGATTTTTCGTCCAATTTGTGCTTTTATTTTCAACGCTTTAGTCGGTTGCATTCAGAGCCGCGCGGTCCGTCTTTCGGTGAGACTTGGCGCGAGATCTCTTTGCGACGACACTGACATTGAAATGTGCGATATGCCGCCCGTCACACACAACATCGGTCCCATCATGATCAAGCGCGTCTTGCCCTACGAGGGTCTGCTCCACGAAGTGGTCGAGCATCATGGCGTGCTCTACATCGGTGGAATCGTCCCAGAGGACACGAGCCTCGACATGTCGGGCCAGGCAAATGACGTCCTCGGGCAGTTGGCGCAGCTGCTCAAGACCCTCGGATCCGATCTGAGCAACGTCTTGCAGGTGACCATCTACATGACGAGCCTCAAGGAGAAGGCAGACTTCAACGCGGCCTGGAAGGCGCATTTTGCAGAGGCTCATCTGCCGGCGCGCGCCGCAATCGGCGTGGCGGATCTCGGTCCCGGCGTCAAACTCGAGATCACGGCCATCGCCGCTCGACAATAGTGGCATGCCAGGGCGCCGCAAAGAACCTCACACCAAACCCATTGTGTTCTCGGCAAGATCCACCTCAGATTAGCGCCGCTCGTGAAGGATAACCGCCACGAGCGACGTTACTGTCAGCACGATTCCTAGCCCGACGGCCGGATCGCTGGCGACAATCGCCGCGAGAGAGGCACCGCATGCAGCGCCCGCCATTTGCGAGAATCCGAACAGGGCTGCGGCGATACCGGCCTTGCTGCCAAACGGCGACAGCGCTGCCGCGCTCGACAGCGGGCTCACTATTCCCACGCCGAACAGAAAGACGGAAGCCGCTAACAGAAATGGCAGCAGCGCGCCGTTCGCGAGCAGCACCGCGCAAAGCAGCCCGGCGCCTCCGAGGACGGTTAGTCCCAAGCCGACCGACGTCGCACGGCAGGAACCAACCCGCGCCGATAGCCTAGGCGCCAGCATGCCGGCCGCAAACACCAGGAAGACCACGCCCGCAAATAGCTCACCAAGTGTGATTGGCAAGAATCCAAACGATTCGAGCAGCACCCGCGGCGCGCTGGAGAAAATCGCGAAAAGACCGGCCATCACCAGTCCAGCGGTTCTAGCAGGCGCAACGAACCGGCGATCCCGAACAAGCTCCAGATAGAAGCCGGCAATTTTGAGCGGATTCAGAGAACGACGCGCGCCGTCATTGGTTTCGCCGACGAAGGTCGCATAGGCCAAAGCCGTGCAGAGCGCGAAGGCCGCGACAAAGGCAAATTCCGAGCGCCAGCCAAAGAATAGATCGAGCGCACTCCCCAGCAGCGGTGAAAAGCCTGGGGCGGCCGCGGTTGCCATGGTGATCGAGGCCATGACCTTTGCAAGTGCCTGGCCATCGAACAGATCCCGGGCGATCGCACGTGAAAGCACCGAAGCCGCACATGCGCCGCAAGCCTGCATTGATCGGCCGATCAGCAGGCTCGATAGATCGCGCGCGAAAGCGCACCAGATCGTACCGGCGATGAAAATTCCGAGCCCTATCAGAATCGGCATGCGTCGCCCGAACCGGTCCGACAGCGGGCCGGCAATCAATTGCCCTATGGCGAAAATCGCCAGAAAGATCGTGAAGGCCGACGTGACCGCCGCGCTGGATACATGGAAATCGGCCGCGATGACCGGCAGCGAAGGCAAGAAGATGTTGGTCGCAAGGATTCCTGTCGCCGCCAGGGCACAAATCACTATTCTGCGCGCCGCCGCCCCTGCTTGACGTCCGTGCCCCGCCGCAGAAACCGTGCCCTCGACTTCAATGGACATGCTGCGCTCCCAAGTCCTGTCCAGATGCGGCGAGGCAGGGACGCCTGATCACCTACCCCACTGCATGCTGGCCGGACGCATGCCATCCTGAACAACCACTGCTTGGGTGTCGTCCTGCGAATGTGGGAGGAGCGCGCAAATATTTGCTGCTTCTGGGTGCTGCAATGAGCGCCCTCTCTCCTATCCCGCCAGGGGCGTCGTATAGCCTGCAACCAGCTTGACGAGATCCGCCTGGCGCGCGGTGCCTGTTTTTTCAAACAACCGGCTGACATGCGTCCTAACCGTGCTATCGGCGACCCCGAACGCCATGGCGACCTCAGGAACGCCACCGACCTCGACGATGGCCAGCAACACGCGGAGTTCGGTCGGCGTCAGCTTGAACGCGCTGCCGATGGCTCCGGGAATAGAAGCAACCGCCAGCGACGCCTTGCGAACGAACAAGGCCGCCGTGGCGGTGTAAACAATACCAGCACGCCGACGCGCGCCTGACGTGAGGGGCAATGCATGGGCCACATAGCGGTCGCCCTCCCTGCCGGTCAGCGGCAACGCGATGCCCCTTATACCAAGTGCGGCATCGCCCTGCCCCGCGGTGGCGAAGACATCTCGCAGGGTGCGGTCGACCTGAGGATCGCTGGCGACCAGCCGCCCGCCCACGGAACTCAGAATATCACGAGCGTCGAGAATGGCATTGCCGGCCGTATTGGCGTGAATGAGACGTCCACCGGGATCGACGAGATACATGCCAGCACCGAGCCCGTCCAACGTGTCAACGAACGTCGCGAGTTCAGCGGCCTTGAACTCGAACATCTTGCCGATCACGACGGCACGCCTGATATGCGGCGCGATCAGCCTCATTTGCCGGCGCGCGTGCTCGTCGACGATCCCATTTCGCCGGTGGCGGAAGACCCCGAAAATAGCCGTGCTGACCGTGGTCCTGTCGACAACCGCGCTGACAAAATCGACAAGCCCCTGGGGCTCGGCCCACTGCCGGTATAGTTCACTCTGGGTGAGTGCTGCGAAAGACATCAAATCGGTCGTCGCGATCGGCTGCTCGAGGTCACCGAGAAAGTGCCCCTCCGCGGAGGAATAAATCTGCCGAAAGAGTTCGACCCGCAACGGCACGTCAAATCCAAAGCGATGGGGCACCGTGGCGTGCTGGACACCGACGTCCTTGCAGAACAGCCCGCCTGCTGCGCCGCCAACGAATTGCACGATGCTGACGATGGCGTCTTCCCAACGAGAGGGATCGATGGCGGCATCGTAGATGACGCTGATCAGGTCGCTCAGTTGCTGCTGATCATCTGAATTGTCTTTCGACGATTCCGAAACCGACCGCGGATGTGAAACCCTGTTCATTCGAAGACGCGCCCCCGGTGTGAGGATAGCTGTGAGACAACTTTAAGCTTTTCCGCTGATAGCGAGCCGGTATCGCGCTCAAATCATTTTGATCGTGTCCCACCGGAGCCGCGGGGAATATCGGCCATCCTTCAAATGGAGGATGGTCATGCGGTCGGTGATCCTCTTGGCCGGACGCCGCAGGTTGAAATGAGTTGATCAGAACGCGATGCGCACGCCGCCCTGCCCGTGTCGATACGGCTGCGACCGGACGCCGCGCCGCTTGAATCCACCCCTGCTTGCGGACTGATTGGCCTGTCTTGACGAGCGTCTCGGGTCGACGTCCTGGGACGCGGCGAAGCTTCGGCATGAAAGCGGGACGAGCATGGCCGCGTGACGGCGGTAGCGGCGATACCGGTTGCCGAACTGCTGGATCAGATCGTGCTCTTCCAACTGAATGCCGATCAGGATGTAGGCTGTGATGCCAAGCGAATAGACCAGATGACCGACCGTCATCGCAGGCGTGGCCCAGACTGCGAGCAGGATGCCGAGATAGATCGGATGGCGGACATACCGGTAGAGCAACGGCGTGCGGAATTTGGCTTCGGGCGGTTGTTTACCGAACAGGTGCATGAACACCTGGCTGAGGCCGAACAACTCGAAATGATTGAGAAGAAACGTGCTGACCACCAGCACGACCCAACCCAGCCAGAAGACGGCGTCGAGCGCCCCCGCCGCGACCGGGTGGTTCACGGTCCAGACCGGCGTGGGGATCGGCTGCCACTGCCAGTACAGCAACAGCAGTGCAAAGCTGGCGAACAGCACGTAGGTGCTGCGCTCGACCGAAGCCGGCACGATTCGCGTCCACCAGCGCTTGAAGCCCTGACGCGCCATCACGCTGTGCTGGATCGCGAACACTCCGATTAGCAGCACATCGATAACAATGCTTGCCAGAACCGGACCAATGGCCCCGGAATCGATAGACTTTGGAACGACCAGGTTCCCGGTGAAGGCAATGAGATAGAGCAAGGCGACGAGCGTGACACCGTAAGCGGCAGTGCCGTAGAGGACCGCAACTAGACCTGCCATCAATCTTCTCCCAGAGAGTTCATTTTTTTGCATCGATTCGTCCGATCGCGGCGGCGGCTGCGGCGGTGCTTACAATGAAGAGATTTCGAGCAGCGACTGGCGCGGGTACGTCACCCCCGGGGCCGCGGCGGTGATCCCGGATTCTGCGCGGTGACCATCCAAGAGCTTGAATTCATCATCACGCCTTCAGGGCGGACGAATTGTTTCAACTCGTCCTTCAAGGCCGCCACCAGCGTATCAAACAAACGAGCAGCCTTCGGACCGGCTTCGCGATAAACCTCCCCTGCGGGACCGATCGCGAGCTGAAACGCGACCGCTTCGTCAAGATCTCGCCCGACCAAGACTTCGGCATCGATCCGTTCGAACCTGATGCCGCCGTAGCCGGCAATCATCAATTGCCGAGTCACGGCCTCGGGATCGGTCATAGAAAACGGTCCGGGGCCGCAGGTTGCAGCGTCTTCCCTGACGGGGGGCAGGTAGCGAAGCAGAACCTCCTTCGACAGTGTAAGCCACGGATTGTCCGCCCGTTCGCGCCAGACGACCATCGTCATCAGTCCACCCGGCTTGAGCGCAAATCTCATGTTGCTCAAGCCAGCCGTTGGGTCTTCGAAGAACTGGGTTCCAAAGCGAGAGAAGCAAAAATCATGTACCGGCTCGAACGGATTGGTCTGAACATCCGCTTCGAGAAAGCTGAGATTGGTCACCCCTGCCTCCTTCGCATCTGCGCGGCCGACGTCGAGGAAGGCATTGCAGCAATCGAGGCCGAGGACGGATCCGGTCGGTCCGACGCGCCGCGCAAGTTCAATTGCGGTGTCGCCCCAGCCACATCCCACATCCAGGGCCCTGTCGCCGGCTCTGATCGGCAGCGACGGGAAGACTTTAGCGCTATGCAGGTGAAGGCCGCCGGCGAGGATGTGCCGCCACGCATTGAATTTCGGAGCCAGTACCGCGTTCCAGAAATCGATATACGGCGTGACGGTTGCGGTAGCCTGCGCGATGCTCATGATCGGGATATCCGTCTGCTTGGTTGCCATCCAGAACCCCGTCGTGGCGTCCCGCTTTTCCATTCTTCCGCAACCGGTTCCGCGTCCGCCTGACCGTCTGGACAGCGTCTCAAGGAAACGTGGAGGAATCGGTTGCTTGGCAGTTCATTCATGAGCCCCGTATAAGCGCGGGGACCGCCACGGTGAATGATCGCCCAGCCGGATCAGTTGACCGATCGTCCAAATCTGAGATTAGCCTAATGATCGATCCGCTATCGGAAGTGCTTCGATCGGTTCGCCTGACCGGC
Organism: Bradyrhizobium sp. BWC-3-1; assembly: GCF_032917965.1. Classification (NCBI taxonomy): domain Bacteria; kingdom Pseudomonadati; phylum Pseudomonadota; class Alphaproteobacteria; order Hyphomicrobiales; family Nitrobacteraceae; genus Bradyrhizobium; species Bradyrhizobium sp. BWC-3-1. The sequence continues at coordinate 2,627,845 of NZ_CP136625.1, read as the reverse complement.
GGCATTTTTCTGGATGCGCGGTTCACCGCGCCGTGGAGCGTCCATACGCAGATCGTCGCTGAGGACTGCGTGACCTTCGCGGTCAAGCCCTCGCTGCTGATCGCTTACCACTTCGTCATCGCCGGAAAATTTCTGCTCAGCGTCGACAGCGAACCTACAGTCGAGGTGCGGGCCGGCGAGATCGTACTGCTGCCCAGAAACGATGTTCATACACTCGCCAGCGACGCGGGTCTGGTACCGACAAACGCGCGTCATCTCATTCAGCCGTCACCGGATGGGGGGCTGGCAAAAATTATGCACGGCGGAGGCGGTGAGCCGGCGCAAATCGTGTGCGGTTTTCTCGGCAGCGAGGAAACCTATAATCCGTTGATCGCGGCCCTGCCAAGAGTGCTGAAGCTCGACATTCGCGAGGGGGTCGCACGCGACTGGATCGAGGCTTCAGTGCGATATGCAGCCGGCGAACTGACGGCCGGCAGGTTCGCCTCGTCAAACCTGATGTCTCGGCTTTCCGAACTGCTGTTCGTAGAGGCGATGCGGCAATATTCCGTGACATACACCGATCAAGATGGAGGATGGCTGAAGGGGATTGCCGATCCGAAAATCGGACGCGCGCTCGCCTCCATTCATCATAACGTCGGGCTGCCGTGGTCCGCGGAGTCCCTTGCGAGAGAAGTCTCGATGTCGCGGAGCGCCTTCGTCGACCGCTTCACAACCCTGATCGGGGTGCCACCAATCCGGTATCTGACCATCTGGCGGCTTCAGGCAGCAAAGGTGAGCCTGCGAGAAACACGCAAGCCGATCGACCAAATCGCAGAGGAAGTGGGTTACGGATCCGGAGAAGCATTCAGCCGGGCGTTTAGGCGTGAATTCGGCCTGGCGCCTGCGCGATGGCGGCAACGCTGACAACGCAATTGATTGCGCACGCGTCAAGTTTCAGAACGAGCCTCCATAGGGGGACGATCAGGAAATGATGCGTCGCCGTCGCGGCGAGAGCCGTAGCGGGTCAAACCGGCCCTGGACGGTCGGAATCGCACCTCTTGTCTATCTCGCACAGCGGAGCATGTGACCAGCTGATAGGCACGTTCCAGTGCCCTCGGCGTGGACCTGGAGCACGGGCACGCGTCACGCACGCCGATTTCAATGCGCACAAACCCGCGATATCGGCGACGGGTCGAGATCGGCGAAGGCACGCACATGGTCCTGCTGGAGAAGAACCGGTTGCAGGCCTTCGACGCGATCAATCAGTTTCTCTCGGAACAGTATGAGCATGACTAGCGCGATCTCCGCGGATCCCGCCGCGAGAAACACAGATGCTTCGCCTGAGCGCGACTCGCGCTTCCGGTTCCCGAATCGTCCGATCCTTGAGGACGATCGCATGCGCCGTCTACTATTCCGGAACCGTTTGACCGATCGCCCTCGCACTTCTGGGCGCATGCTGGGCAGACAAACAATGACCTGCATGGAGTAAAACTATCAAAGTTTAATGCGCTCTGTCGCTCTCATCGATCAAATTGGGGACGGGTTCTGAGTTATTAGGCGACCAATGCAGGCAGGATTTGCGTTCTCCAAGCTCGCCGACCGGTTGGCGAGCCTCACTCCCGTAACGGCCGACGATCTCCACCTGCTCGCGGACATGGCAAGCACAATCGCGCATCTCGGTTCGCGTCAGGCCGTTTTGCGGCATGGCGATGATGCCACCCAGTGCTGCCTGCTCCTTCAGGGATATCTGTCGTGGCAGGATGCAGAGAGTGCGGACGGGCAGATCACGTCAATCCATGTTCCCGGTGACATCGCCGATCTACACACGCTTTATCGTCCTCGCGTTGACGGCAACCTGATCGCGCTCGGCCCTGCCATCGTCGCTCTCGTGCCACACCGCTTCTTTCACGATTTGTCCGCGCGTTCGCCCGCGATGTCTCGCGCATTGCTGCTGATGCTGCTCACCACCCACGCCATTCAGCGCAACTGGACAGTGAACCTGGGTAGCCGTGATGCATTGACGCGCGTGGCGCATCTGCTGTGCGAGATCACCACCCGGCTGCAAAGCGTCGGCTTGGCGAGAGATTTCAGACTGCCGTCACCCTTCACCCAATCGGACCTTGCGGCAGCATGCAGCATCTCCCCGGTCCACGCCAACCGCACGATTCAGGAACTGCGACGATGCAATCTCCTGCAATGGCAGGGCAAGACGGTAACGATCACGGACTGGCAGGGACTCGTGCGGCTCGCAAGATTCGATCCGACTTACCTGAGCATTTCGTCCAGCCGCGACGATGCGTCGTCCTCGCGTCTCAGGCCACTTACGGCGGACCTTGCGCTCGCTTGAGCTCCTTTCGGACGACACCTTGGAGACTTGCGGAGCGTGCAATCAGGGCCTCCCGCACCTCTTCAAGGACGCTATCCCAGTTGCCTGGTGTCCTCTGATGAAACAGCCGCAGGCTCGGATACCAAAGGGAATGGGCCTCGGATGCCGGCCAGCGCCAGTCGCAATCCGCATGCAATAAGACCCACGCCTCACAGCCGAGTGCTCCCGCGAGATGGGCCACCATAGTGTCGACGCAAATGACGAGATCGAGCCGCTGGAGGAGATGACCGAGAACCGTAACGTCAGGCGTGCTGACGTCCCTCGCGCCGATCTCGGCCAGTTCCCACGTTCGGGCCCCGCGTTGCAGTGAGCAGAGCGTCACGCCGGGAACGGCAAGATGTCCCAACAGGGACGGCGGAACGGTCCTCCGCTTGTCCCAATTGCCGACTTCCCAAACCAGGCCCACGGCAAGGCCCCTGAGTTCGAGACCTCGGTCTTGCGGGAGCGCTGGTTCGACCTTGGTCGGCAACGACAGGTAAGGTGCGCGCATCTCGACCTGCTCTCGCCTCGCCCTTATGGCATGCGGCACCTCCATAATCTCGATATCGACCTCGAAGTCGACCTCAGGTGCACCATCATGGAGCGCGAAGGCCCGATCGACGCCAGCCGCTCGCTCGACCAGCGGCAGAAGCTCGCCCTGGCACCAGACCGTGACGCGGCGCGCGACGTCACGAAGCGGCCGCATGAAGCGCAGGAACTGGATAGTGTCGCCGAGCCCGTGGTAGCAGCGGACCAGCACATCCCTGCCCCTCAGTTCCTCACCACGCCAGATCCGCTGCAGGTGACGCGGCCCGGTGTGCTTGGGTGGATACGCAAGCATTGCCAGATCGCGGTCATTGATTGCCCAGGCGCGTTCGAAGTCGCCTGCCCGCATCGCCTCGGTCCAGCTGCCCGACACGTGGTGATCCAACTAGCGCCGCACGAATTTGTGAAAGCGGCTCGGCTTACCATCCTTGGTCTGGTCCTGATGGAGGAAGGCAATGCCGGCCTCGTCGAACTTGGCGAAGAATTCGTCCCAGCTGATCCGATCGAGACCTTCGTCGGGCGGATCGAAATCGATGCGCAGGATACCGGCGTGTCCGTCCTCCTCCGTGGCCTTGACCGTCGCAGGCTTTCCGCCGCGCTCCTCCGCCCATTTCCGGATCACATCATGGCTGGTGGTCTGCTGGGCTTCGCTGGTTTGTGATTTGGATGACATGTGACACCTCGATTGCTGACAAGGAGCGAGCGACGGATCGGCCCTCGCGTCGGACTGTTTCGCCGTGAACGCCGGACGCGAGCATTTGTTCTTTCGTAGGCCGGACTCTCTTCAAAACATCATCTTCTTCATCTTCATCATGGAAGCTTTTCGTTCCCACCAACCCGCCCGGGATTCTATCCCAAGTTAAGCGCGCGAGATTTTTTCGGCCGGAATCCGACGTGAGGCGGACATAGTGCAGTGAGTTCAGGAACGAACATACGTTCCCCACGTTCGCCGACGTACTTACGTCAACACTGCATCTCTTCAACACTGCATGCCTTAACGCTGCACGTCTTCCGGAGGGCCTCTAGCCATGCATTCTCGTCTTCAGGACAGGCGGCGCGTGCGCGTCGGCATCGTCGGTGTCGGCAATTGTGCGAGCTCCTTCGTTCAAGGGCTCTCCTATTACCGGGACGCCAAATCGAATGAGCCGGTGCCTGGGCTGATGAACGCCGATCTCGGCGGCTACCACATCAGCGACATTCAGGTCGCGTCGGCCTTCGACGTCCATGCCGGCAAGGTCGGACGCGACGTGGCCGAGGCGATCTTCGCAGCGCCGAACAACACGCACCGCTTCTCCGACGTCGCCCCCACCGGCGTCATGGTCCAACGCGGCCCCGTCATGGACGGCGTCGGCCATTATCTCAAGGACGCCGTCCCGATTGCGGATGTCCCGGAAGCCGACGTCTCCGAAGTGCTCGCGACCTCGCGCACGGACGTGCTTGTGTCCTATCTTCCCGTCGGCTCGCAGCGTGCGAGCGAATTTTACGCCGCGCGCGCGATCGAGGCCGGCTGCGGCTACGTCAATTGCATCCCCGTCTTCATTGCCTCGAATCCCGACTGGCGGCGGCGTTTCGAGGATGCAGGCCTGCCGATCGTCGGCGACGACATCAAGAGCCAGGTCGGCGCCACCATTCTGCACCGTGTGCTCGCCAATCTCTTCCGTGAACGCGGCGTACGGCTGGACAGAACCTACCAGCTCAACGTCGGCGGCAACACCGATTTCAAGAACATGCTCGAGCGCGAGCGGCTGACATCAAAGAAGATCTCCAAAACCCAAGCCGTAACCAGCCAGTTCGACGTGCCCATGGATGCCGATAATATCCATGTCGGCCCGAGCGACCATGTGCCGTGGCTGACCGACCGCAAGCTGGCCTTTATCCGCCTGGAGGGCACCACGTTCGGCGGTGTTCCCTTGAGCGCGGAAGTCAAGCTCGAAGTCTGGGACTCCCCGAACTCGGCGGGTGTCGTGATCGACGCGGTCCGCTGCGCCAAGCTCGCCATGGACCGCGGGCAGGCCGGCGCGCTGACGGGCCCCTCGAGCTATTTCATGAAGTCGCCGCCTCAGCAGTTCACGGACGAAGAGGCCGGACGGCGAACGCGCGCCTTCATCGACGACAAGGCGTATACCTGATGGCGAAGATCATTCATCTGATCCGCCACGGGCATCATGCCCTGCTCGGCCGCACGATCTGTGGCCGGATGAAGGGCGTAGAGCTCGATGATCTCGGCTGCGAGGAAATCGCGCGATGCGCCGATACTTTCACGCCCCCGCCGAGCATGGTTCAGTCGAGCCCGCAGCGGCGCTGCATGCAGTCGGCCTGCATCCTGGCGGCGCGCTTCGGCTTGCCGGTCGAGATCGTGCCGGCACTCGACGAGCTCGACTACGGCGAATGGACCGGACTGTCGTTCGAGGCGCTCGCCCGGGATCCCCGCTGGTCGCGCTGGAACGAACAACGCGGAACGAACCGCCCGCCGGGGGGCGAAAGCATGCGGTCGCTTCAGAAGCGCGTCGTCGCCCATCTGGAGCAGCTGCGCAACGATCATGGTAGCGGCACCGTCGTCGTCGCCGTCAGCCATGCCGAACCGATCCGCGCGGCGCTGCTGCACTATTCCCGGAAAGAGCTCGACGACTTCCTCTCGATCGAGATCGACCCCGGCAGCGTCAGCACCCTCAGCGTGGACAATCGCGGACTCAAGATCACCGGGATCAATCAGCGGGTGCCAGCGTGAAGATCGTCATTTTCGGCCTGACAATTTCCTCGTCCTGGGGCAACGGTCACGCCACCCTGTGGCGAGGGCTTTGCAAGCATCTCGCGCGAGCCGGCCACAGCGTCGTCTTTTTCGAGCGCGACGTGCCCTACTACGCGGGCGCGCGGGATTTGCACGAACTGCCCGGCGGGCAATTGCGACTGTTCTCGAACTGGGACGATGTGCTGCCTTTGGCGCGGAGCGAAATTCGTGATGCAGATGTCGCGATCATAACGTCCTATTGTCCCGACGCGATCGCCGCGACAGAGCTTGTCCTGTCCGAGGGTCGTGCGGTGCCCGTGTTCTATGACCTCGACACGCCGGTCACGCTGACGAAGCTGATGGCCGGCGAGGCCGTTCCCTATATCGGGCCGCGCGGCCTGCGGGATTTCGCCCTGGTCCTGAGCTTCACCGGCGGCTCCCGCATCTGCAACGAATTTCGCGACAGGCTCGGCGCCTGCAACGTCCGCCCGCTCTACGGACACGTCGATACGGACATCCATCGGCCGGTGCCGTCGCAGCCGCATTACCGTGCGGATCTGTCCTATCTCGGCACATATTCGCAGGATCGCCAGCGCGCACTCGAGGCTCTGTTCGTCGAACCCGCACGTAACAGGCAGGATCTGCGCTTCCTGATTGGAGGTGCACAATATCCGGAAGATTTTCCCTGGTCGCCAAACATCTACTTCGTGCAGCACTTGCCGCCGTCGGAGCACGCGGCGTTCTTTGCGTCATCCCGGCTGACACTCAACGTCACGCGCCGCGCCATGGCCGAGATGGGCTGGTGCCCCTCCGGCCGCCTGTTCGAAGCCGCTGCCTGCAAGGCCCCGCTGCTCAGCGACGACTGGCCGGGACTCGATGAATTCTTTGTACCTGGGCAGGAGATCCTGATCGCATGCGATGCGAAGGACACGCTTGCTGCGTTGACGATGGCCGACGCCGAGCTTCAGCACATTGCCGGGCGCGCCTATGAACGGACCATGGATCAGCACACATCCGACAAGCGCGCAGCCGAACTGATTTGGCTGCTCGAGCAGACGGCATCGCTCGGCGCGCGCCGACAGCAACCCGAGGAGGCCTGATCATGTGGGGCATCGTTCCGGCCGCGGGCCGCGGCAGCCGCATCCAGCCGCTCGCCTTCTCCAAGGAGTTGCTTCCGGTCGGAAGCCAACGGGACGACGGCATCGACCGTCCGTGCGCCGTCTCCGAATATCTGCTGGAGCGGCTGATCCTTGGGGGCGCCGACAAGATTTGCTTCGTGATCTCCCCCGGCAAATCGGACATCCTCGAATATTTCGGCGATCATTATGGCAGCGCCCAGCTCGCCTATGTCGTGCAGCCCGATGCGTCGGGGCTGTGCGATGCCGTCTTCAGGGCGGGCACGGTCGTTGGCCACGACGAAGACGTCCTGGTCGGCCTTCCGGATACCGTATGGTTCCCAAAGGCGGCCCTGCAGGCGTTGCCGGCCGCCGACCTGTCGTTTCTGCTGTTTCCGGTCGAACATCCCGAGTTCTTCGATGCCGTCGTGCTCGACGGCGATCGCGTCACGGAGATCCAGGTCAAGCAGCCGGATGCGGCGTCGAAATGGATATGGGGCGCCTTCAAGATGTCCGGCCACGGATTTCGCGAGCTTCAGTCGTTGTGGACGAAGCGCGACCGCCGCGATGAATATTTCGGGACGCTCGTCAATGCCTACATCGCGGGCGGCGGCCAGGGTCTCGGCGTCAAGGCCGGCGAATCCTATGTCGACGTCGGCACCATCGATGGCTACCGGACGGCAATGGCGTTGCTCGCGGAAAGCTCCGCCGGGAACGGACGCTCTCGACTGCTGGCCGGCGGTTCGCCGGAGGCAATCCGCCCTGCCTCCGCAATGAACAATGGAGTGACCGCATGAGCAGAGGCGCCCTCTCCCGCGAGGAAATCCGCCAGCGCGTCGATGCGCTCGGGCCATGGTTTCACAATCTGGACCTGAACGGCGTGCCGACAGCGCCTTCACACTTTCTCGGCGACTATCCCAACGTGAAATGGCGCCGCTTTTCCGGGATCATTCCGGACCGCCTCGAAGGCAAGACCGTGCTCGATATCGGCTGCAATGCCGGTTTCTACGCCATGGAGATGAAGCGGCGCGGCGCCGAGCGCGTCCTCGGCCTGGACACCGACGACGAATATCTCGCGCAAGCCCGCTTCGCGGCCGAGGTGAACGGGCTCAGGATCGAATTCCGCAAGATGTCAGCCTATGATGTCGGCCAGCTGCGCGAAAAATTCGATCTCGTGATCTTCATGGGCGTGCTCTACCACCTGCGGCACCCTCTGCTGGCACTCGACCTGATCCACGAGCACGTGGCTGGCGATCTCCTGCTGTTCCAGTCGATGCAGCGCGGCGACAGCCGCGTGGATTCCCTCGACAAGAACTATGACTTCTGGACCACCGATCAGTTCGATTCCCCGGGCTATCCAAAGCTGCACTTCATCGAGAACAAATATGCCGACGACCCCACCAATTGGTGGGTGCCGAACCGCGCCTGCGCCGAAGCCATGCTGCGCAGCGCCGGCTTTGCGATCGCGGCGCATCCGGAAGAGGAAGTCTATCTCTGCAAACGGGTGACAAGGCCGCAGGCGGAAGGTCCGGTTTATCCGTCGCGGGAGACTGGCCGATGATCGAAGCCGCCAAGATCTGGAACGAGCCCAACAACAAGTCGCACTGGGACATCCTGATCGATCCGGATTGGACCATGTTCGCGAGCCTGTCGCTCGCTGCCGGAAAGGCGATCCGCAGCGCGCATCCCACACTCCCACGTGTGCTTGGCGGCATATCGCCGATCGATCCGTCCTTCCTGCGCAACATGCAGGCGCGCGGCGTACTCGATCATGTCGATGCCGTGGCCGTGCACGGCTTTCCGCTGGACTGGAACCTGTGGCAGATCGCGGAATGGCCGGCCAAGATCGACGAGATCAAGGCCGTCACCCCGCTGCCTGTTTGGGTCACGGAGGTGGGAGTCTCGTCTTTCGGCGCCGAGGAGGTGCAGGCTTGGGGCCTGACCCGAACGGCGGAGTTGTTGATCGGCCGCGCTCCGCGCATTCACTGGTACAGCCTCTACGATCTGCCTTCGAGTTGGGAGGCCACGACCCGGCACAAGGAGGCTGAAGGTTCATCCTACTACAGGCATTTTCACATGGGCCTGCTACGCGAGGACGGAACGCCGAAAGCCTCGGCGGACCTGTTCGCCCAATATGCACCTGCGATGGGCCTGTGCCAGTGGTTTCACTTCGAGGACCACCGCCTCGACGACGCCGTGCGCTGGATGCGCCGGCTGGGCGTGCAGCATCTCAGGACTGGCCTGTCCTGGGCCGACAGCTTCCGTCCCAATGCGCTCGACTGGTTCGATCGGCAGATGGACGCGCTGGCCGAGTTTCAGGTCACGGTGACCTTCTGCTTCACCCCGGAACATCGGGGTATCGAGCCTCATCACACCAGCCCGCCGCTCGACGTGAACGAGTTCGCCGAGTTCTGCGCGCAGATGGTCGAACGCTATTGCGCGAAAACCGGGCTCGCGCCGTCCGCAGCGTCTTCGCGCCCGGCCATCTCGGAGCCGACATGCGCGCCGTGATCCTGGTGATGGACTCCGTCGGGATCGGCGCCGCGCCCGATGCCATCAATTACGGCGACGAGGGTGCCGATACCGTCGGCCACATTGCCGAGATGTGCATGGCCGGCAATGCCGACGGACCGCACCGGGAGGGGCCGCTTCAGCTTCCCAATCTGGTTGCGCTCGGCCTTGGCCAGGCTTGCCGTCTCGCCACCGGGCGCGTGCCGCCGGGGCTCGATGGCCCAACTGAGCATGCGCGATTTGGCTGCGCGAGCGAGATCTCCAAAGGCAAGGACACGCCCTCGGGCCATTGGGAGATCGCCGGCGTGCCGGTGCCATTCGACTGGGGCTATTTTCCAAGAACCAAGCCATGCTTCGCGCGCGACCTGACGGAGAGCCTGTGCGAACAGGCTCGAGTGCCCGGCATCCTCGGGAACTGTCACGCCTCCGGCACGGAGATCATCGCCGAATTCGGCGAGCGTCACATCAGAACGGGCGAACCGATCTGCTATACGTCGGCCGACAGCGTGTTTCAGATCGCAGCGCACGAGGAGACGTTCGGTCTCGAACGCCTCTATGAGGTCTGCCGTGTTGCACGCCGACTGGTCGACCCCCTCAACATCGGGCGCGTCATCGCACGCCCCTTCATCGGGACGTCGGCAGGTGACTTCAAGCGAACAGCGCACAGGAAGGACTTCTCCGTCCCCCCGCCGGAGCGAACGATCCTCGATCTTGCCGAGAGCGCAGGCCGTGACATCGTAACGATCGGCAAGATCGACGACATCTTCGCCCATCGCGGCACCGGGAGGAACCTGCGCGGCGATGGCAACCAAGCGCTGTTCGATGCCACGTATGATGGGCTGGCCTCTCTCGCGGAGGGCGGGATGTTGTTCGCCAATTTCATCGATTTCGACACGCTGTACGGCCATCGCCGAGATGTGGCAGGCTATGCAGCGGCGCTCGAAGCCTTCGATGCGCGAGTTCCGGATCTTTTGAACCGCCTGCGCGAGGATGATCTCCTGATCATCACGGCTGATCATGGTTGCGATCCGACCTGGAGCGGTACCGATCACACGCGGGAACAAGTGCCGGTTTTGGCGTGGAGCGCGCGGTTAACTTCTCCGATCGGCAAGCGCGCCGGATTTGCGGACATCGGCGCGACGGTCGCGAGCCATCTCGAGCTGCAGGCACCGGGTCACGGCGTGTATTTTTAGCCTGCTGCACCGCGCAGATTCACCTGGGTTATTGATCCAGGTTAGAGAAATTTTCGTTTGTAGGTTTCGCAGGAACGAACATTCCTTGCACCGCTTCTACTTCCAAATGTGACTGGCGCGCCGGTCGCTCGACCAGAACAGCAGCGCGCTTTCATTCTCATCACGGATTGATCCCGCAGGATCGATCTTACGGCGGCACGGAGCGGTGAATGACGCGAGTATTGATCACTGGAGGTGCGGGATTCATCGGATCGCATGCAGCGGACGAGCTGCTCGCGGCCGGCTACGAAGTCCGCCTGCTCGACAATCTCTCGCCGCAGGTCCACGGAGGCAACCGCCAGCGTCCCGCCTATCTTGCCAAAGACGCGGAGCTCGTCGTCGGTGACGTCACCGACGCTCTCGCGGTCGATCATGCGTTGCGCGGCACCGACATGGTCCTGCATCTCGCATCAGCGGTCGGCGTCGGCCAGAGCATGTATGACATCGAACCCTACGTCAGAACCAACGAGCTCGGTACCGCCGTGCTGTTGCAGGCACTATCCAAGCGCCCGGTCGCGCGGCTCGTGGTGGCCTCGTCCATGAGTATTTACGGCGAGGGCCTTTACCGGAGCGCCGATCAGAGCGTGGTCGCCTGCGAGGAGCGGGCTGTCGAGCAGCTTCGCCGCGGCGATTGGGAGCTGCGCGATGCCGCTGGCAACCCGCTCGATCCCGTCCCTACGCCGGAGACAAAGCAGCCTTCGCTGAGCTCGATCTATGCGCTCAACAAATATGCGCAGGAGCGCATGTGCCTGATCACAGGCAAGGCGTATGGCATTCCGACGGTGGCGCTACGCTTCTTCAATGCGTTCGGGCCACGTCAGGCCCTGTCCAATCCGTATACCGGCGTACTGGCCATCTTCGCCGCCCGGCTGCTCAACGGCCGTCCTCCCCTCGTGTTCGAGGATGGCCGGCAGCGCCGCGACTTCGTCCATGTCCACGACGTCGCCCGCGCCTGCCGGATGGCGCTGGAGGCGGAGCATGCGCAGGACGTCTTCAACGTCGGCTCTGGTCAGAGTCGCACCATCTTGTCGGTCGCGGAGGATCTGGCCGAAGTCATGGGGCGCCGCGACATTGCGCCCGAGCTGACGCGGAAATATCGCGCCGGGGACATCCGGCACTGCTTCGCCGACATGGGAAAATCCCGCGACGTGCTCGGCTTCGAGCCTCGCGTCGCATTCAGGGACGGGCTCGAAGAGCTGGCGGAATATCTCGCCGACCAGATCGCCGACGATCAGGCGGAGCGAGCCACCAAGGAGCTGCAGCAACGAGGATTGGTCGCGTGATGAGTGAACGAGACAACAGACCCGTCCTGATCACCGGCGGCTGCGGGTTTATCGGCTGCAACCTCGCCGACCGCCTCGCGGAGCGCGGCGAGCCGGTGCTGATCCTGGATAACCTCGCCCGCGCCGGCGTGCGGGAGAATGCGCAGTGGCTGAAGTCCCGGCATGGCGACCGGGTCACAATCACCGTGGCCGACATTCGCGAGCCGATCCCGGTGATCGACGCCGTACGCGAAGCCCGCGCCGTGCTGCACTTGGCCGCCCAGGTCGCCGTCACCGACAGCGTGAGCGATCCGGCCGCCGATTTCGAGATCAATGCGCGTGGCACATTGAACGTGCTCGAAGCCGTGCGCCTCCACAACAACGCCGCACCGATCGTGTTCGCCTCGACCAACAAGGTCTACGGACGCCTGATCGATGATGGCGACATCGCGCTCACCGGCCGCCGCTACACGCCGACAAGCGGCCTGCTGGCGGCCGGCATCTCGGAAAATGCGCCGCTCGACTTTTACAGCCCCTATGGATGCTCCAAGGGAACGGCGGATCAATACGTCCACGACTATGCGCGGGTCTACGGCCTCCAGACCGTGGTAATGCGCATGAGCTGCATCTACGGGCCCCGTCAATTCGGCACCGAGGATCAGGGTTGGATCGCGCATTTCCTGCTCAGCGCTATCCGCAGCAAAGAGCTGACGATCTATGGCGACGGCCATCAGGTCCGCGATGCGCTTCACGTCTCCGACGCGGCCGCGGCCTGGCTCGCCGTGCTCGATGGCATCGCGCTCGCCCGTGGGCGCGTATTCAATCTCGGCGGTGGTCCGGCCAACGCGATCAGTCTGCTGGAATTGATCGACCGCATCACCGACCTGACCGGCCGCAAGGTGGCCTATCGCTTTGCCGATTGGAGGCCCGGCGATCAGCCCTGGTACGTGACCGACACGCGCGCGCTCTCCAGCGCGCTCGGCTGGGCACCTCAGATTTCATTCGCAGATGGACTCCGATCCCTTCACACCTGGCTGGACGGCCGGTTCGGATCGTCACAAGACAACCGCGAGGCGCTCGCATGACGCGTGTTGCCCTCATCAACCCAAACTGGGACTTTGGCGGCAGCATCTATTTTGGCTGCCGATCGCCTCACCTTCCGCTCGAACTGGGGATCTCCGAGCACTACCTGAAGGCGGCCGGGCACAAGACGCTGCTGCTCGACGCCCACATGTTTGACCTTTCTCTCACCGAGATCGAAGCCGAGCTGCGCGCGTTCGGCCCCGACCAGATCGTCATCACGACAGCGCCGACCTATCTGTTCTGGCGCTGCGCCCCTCCCGAGCTCCGCGTTCCGCAGGAGCTTGCGATGGCGGTGCGCGACTTGGCTCCGATCCTCATCGCGGTGGGCCCCCATGGCTCGACCGTGCCAAGGGCGGCGCTTCGAAAGCTCGGCACCGACATCGTCGTGATGGGCGAGTGCGAGGCGACCTTGCTGCGTCTAGCCAATGGCGAACGGGACTTTCCGGGCTTGTGCTTTGCCGATGGCGCATCGCTCCGCGTCAATGGCGGCCCGCAGGCCGTCGCGTTCATGGATCAGCCGCCGCTCGACTGGCCGGAGGAGATGATCCGGCGACACCACCATCACCATCACCGCTTCGAAGCCGAGCCGCAGGCGCCAGGCGCCGAGGTCGAATCATCCAGGGGATGTCCGTACAGCTGCACGTTCTGCGCCAAGGAGAACTTTCGCAACGCCTACCGCAAGCGGCCCCCCCTTATCGTTCTCGAAGAGATCGACGGTCTGCGCCGTCAAGGCATCGAATATGTCTATTTCATCGACGAGATTTTCCTTCCGAACGCGGAGCTGCTGGAAGGGCTGACCACACGCGGACTGAAGTTCGGGGTGCAGACCCGCATCGACCTTTGGAAGCCGGACATGCTGGCTCTGCTCGGCCGCGCCGGCTGCGTCTCGATTGAAGCCGGCATCGAAAGCCTCACCGTCGAGGGTCGCGCCGCGCTCGCCAAGAACTGCAAGATGACGACCGACCAGCTTGCCGAACGGCTGGTCGAAGCGCGCCGTCACGTTCCTTTCGTCCAGGCCAATTTGATCGAAGTCCCCGAGGACGATGACCCCATCGTGCAGCGCTGGCGCCGCACCATGCAGGATGCCGGCATCTGGGCCAACGATCCGGTCCCGCTGTATCCCTATCCCGGGTCGCCGGATTATCGAAAGCTGTGGGGCGAGCCTGACGATTTCGCCTGGGAGCGCGCACACCGGCACTATCTCGCGATGTTCGACCAGTTCAGCGACGTGCAGAACGATCGCCCGGTCCCGCTCGAGGCTCTCGAACTGCAGGTGGCATCATGAGCCGCAGCTCGCAGCTCAGAATCCTGATGACGACCGATACTGTCGGAGGCGTCTGGACCTACTCGTCCTCACTTGCTTCGTCCCTTGCTGCGAAGGGCGCCGACGTCACCCTGGTGATGATGGGTCCGCGCGCGCGGGCCGGCCAGCTTGAGATGCTGCGTGGCTCGCGGGTCCGCCTGATCGAAACGGACCTTGCGCTCGAATGGCAGGACCCGGAAGGACAAGATCTGGCCCAGGCCAGGCGCGTCCTTGCGAAGCTCGAAGCCGGAATCCGGCCTGACGTCATTCACCTCAACAGTTTTCGCGAGGCGGCCTTCGCCTGGCGCGCTCCGGTGGTGGTCGTCGCGCATTCCTGCGTCAACTCCTGGGGGCTCGCCTGCCGCGATACGAGCTGGCTCGGCGAACCGAAATGGCGCCGCTACACCGAACGGGTGACGGCCGCACTCGACACGGCACAGGCCTGGGTTTGTCCCAGCCAGTCCTTCCACGATGACATTGCGGAAATTTATCGGCCTCGCTCGCGCGGCATCGTGATCTGGAATGGAATTGGCCCTCAGGGCTTTGCGGGACGGAAGCAAGACGTGATCTTTGCGGCGGGCCGGATCTGGGACCGCGCCAAGAACATCGAGGTCCTGGCGGCTGCAGCGCCTGGGCTGGACTGGCCCGTTCAGGTCGCGGGCCCGGCGGATGAGTGCCCTTCGGCTTCCGTCACCTGGCTCGGGCATTTGCCTCACGAAGTCATGCGCGCGCATTTGCGGCAGGCCGCCATCTTCGCCAGCCCCGCGCTCTATGAGCCGTTCGGCCTCTCCGTTCTGGAAGCCGCGGCGGCGGGATGCGCTCTCGTCCTGTCCAACATTCCGACTTTCAGGGAATTGTGGAGCGGGGCCGCGCTCTTCGTCGATCCCACCGACAGCAAGGCGCTGCATCGAGCGCTCGCAGGTCTGTGCACCGACGATCGCGAGCGGGTGAGGCTGCAACGTGCCGCCTTTGAGCATTCCCTGACCTACTCGCTGACCCGAACCACGAGCGCCTATCTCAGCCTCTACGAGGAGCTGCTTGCCGTCCATCACGCGCCTGCCCCCATGGAGGTACGCGCATGAAATGCGTTCTATTCTATCACGCGTTCACCTCCTGCTGGAACAACGGCAATGCCCATTTCGTGCGCGGTTATGCCCGCGAACTTCACGCGCTCGGTCACGAGGTCGTCGTGTTCGAGCCGATCGACGGCTGGAGCCGATTGAATGCGATCCGCGAGGGTGGCAGTCAGACGATGGAGGATATTCCAACGCTGTTTCCCGGCATCGGCATCCGCCGCTACGACGCCTCCCTTGATCTCGATGAGGCATTGCACGGCGCCGATCTCGTCATCGTCCACGAATGGAATTCGCCTGATCTGATCGCAGACATCGGATCGAGACGGGCTCACGGCGCGCCCTTCACGTTGCTGTTCCACGACACCCATCATCGCGCCGTCAGCGCACCGGACGAACTCGCGCAGTTCGACCTCGACGGCTTCGACGGTGTGCTCGCCTTCGGCGAGGTCCTTCGCCAAATATATATGAAGCTCGGCTGGGCGGACCGAGCCTTCACCTGGCACGAGGCGGCCGACATCGCCCTGTATCATCCGCTGCCGCATATCGAGCGCACCGACGATGTCGTCTGGATCGGCAATTGGGGCGACGGCGAACGCAGCGCCGAGCTCAACGAATTTCTGGTCGAACCCGTGGCCGAGCTGAAGCTGCGCGCGGGCGTCTATGGCGTCCGCTATTCGGACGCAGCCCTCGCGACCATTCAGGCGGGGGGCATTCGGTACGGCGGCTGGCTGCCCGCACACTGGGCTCCCATCGCTTTCGCCGGCGCACGCGCGACTGTCCACGTCCCCCGCGGTCCCTATGTCCGCTTGCTACCGGGCATTCCGACCATTCGCATCTTCGAGGCGATGGCGTGCGGCATTCCACTGGTCTCGGCCCCCTGGTCGGACGCGGAAGGCCTGTTCCCGGAAGGTGCCTATCTCAGCGCCTCCGACGGCACCGCAATGAAGCGGGCGCTTCGTGCGCTCCTCGATGACCGGGAATTATGGTCAGCCACGGTGGAGACTGGACTCCGAGCGATCAAGGAGCGTCACACCTGCCGTCACCGGGCGGAGCAGCTTGTCGGCATCGTGCAGGACCTCAGGGCTTCAAGCCAAGCGACACAGCCCCTGCGATACATCGGAGCCTCCGCATGAAGATCTGCTTCTTCGGATCCAGCCTCGTCTCATCCTACTGGAACGGTGCCGCCACCTATTACCGCGGCATGCTGAAGGAGATTGCGGCCCTCGGCCACGACGTCACATTCTTCGAGCCCGATGCCTTCGAGCGCCAGGCCCATCGCGACATCGACGATCCCGACTGGGCGAAGGTGGTGGTCTACGCCGCGACGCCCGAGGGCTGGCGTAGCTCGCTTGAGGAAGCCGCCCGCTCGACCGACATGCTGGTCAAAGCCAGCGGCGTCGGCGTCTTCGATCGGGAGCTGGAGAACGCGGTCGCCGACATTCCGTCGAATGCAATGCGCATCTACTGGGACGTCGATGCCCCCGCGACGCTGGAGTCCGTGACGGACAATCCAGACCATCATCTGCGCCATGTGATCCGATCCTACGACATGGTTTTGACCTATGGCGGCGGCGATGCTGTCGTATCCGCTTATCGCGGCATCGGCGCGCGAGACTGCGTGCCGATCTACAATGCGCTCGACCCCGCCACGCACTTTCCGGCGCCGCCCAATCCGCACTTCACGTGCGATCTGAGCTTGCTGGCAAACCGCCTCCCGGACCGCGAGCAGCGCGTCGAGCGGTTCTTTCTCGACGTCGCGCGCCAATTGCCCGACAAAACGTTCGTGCTCGGTGGATCGGGGTGGGACTCCAAAGACACGCCATCCAATCTGCATAAGGTCGGGCATGTCGGGACCGGCGACCACAACGCGTTCTTCGGCTCCGGTCTGGCTACGCTGAACGTCAATCGCGACAGCATGGCGCGCTACGGCTTCTCGCCGCCAACGCGCGTGTTCGAGGCCATCGGTGCCGGAGCCTGCCTGATCACCGACCAGTGGGACGGCATTGATCATTTTCTCGAGCCAGATCGCGAGGTGCTGGTGGCCGCGAGCGGGGCGGAGGTCGCAGAGCATCTTGCCGCACTGCGCCCCGAGCGGGCTCAGGCGATCGCAGCGCGCGCTCGTGCGCGCATTCTGAGCCATCACACCTACCGGCAGCGCGCCCGCCAGTTCAACGATCTCTTTGCCGCAAGCAGTTCGCGAATCGAGGCAGCAGAATGAACCTCACCATCGTCGTCGTCGGTCTTTCGGTTACTTCGTCCTGGGGCAACGGTCATGCCACGACCTATCGCGCCCTGATCGAAGCCCTGGCACGACGAGGTCACCACGTCACGTTTCTGGAACGCGACGTTCCCTGGTATCGCGAGCATCGTGATCTTGCCAAGCCTTCCGGTTGGACTGTCGAGCTTTACCAATCCTTGAAGGACATCCCGCAGCGTTTCGGAAAGATGATCCGGGATGCCGATCTGGTGGTCATCGGCTCCTACGTGCCCGACGGCATCGCGATCTCCGAATGGATCACGACCCACGCCCGGGGGATTACTGCCTTCTACGACATCGACACGCCTGTCACGCTTGCGAAGCTCGAGCAGGGCCTGGACTATCTGTCCGCGGCGATGATCCCGCGCTTCGACCTTTACCTGTCCTTTGCCGGCGGCCCGGTGCCCGGCATGATCGAGGAGAACTATGGCAGTCCGCTGGCTCGGGTGCTGTATTGCAGTGCCGACACCGACATCTACGCGCCGCAACGCGCGGAGAAGAAATGGGCACTTGGCTATCTCGGAACCTACAGCGAGGACCGGCAGCCGGTTCTGGAGCAGCTGCTGCTCGCCCCTGCTCGCACTCTCTCACGCGAGCAATTCGTCGTCGCCGGCGCGCAATATCCCGATGAGGTGGTCTGGCCCGCCAATGTCGCCCGGATCGAGCACCTCACGCCCAAACATCATCCGGGATTTTACGCAGAGCAACGCTTTACGCTAAACGCCACCCGCGCCGACATGCGCGCGCTCGGCTTCTCGCCCAGCGTTCGGCTGTTCGAAGCGGCCGCGTGCGGCACGCCCCTCATCTCGGACCGGTGGCCTGGAATCGAGACCGTCTTCGAGCCCTCCCGGGAAATCCTGCTCGCATCGAGCCCCCGCGACGTCGTGGAGATCCTGCGCGACATGCCCGAGGAGCAAAGGCGCACGATCGCGGAAAACGCACGGCGCCGCGTTCTGGCTGACCACACCTCCGACCATCGCGCCCGGCAAGTCGAGACCTACTACGCCGAGGCGTCGGTCCGCCGCCGCCGGAAAGCCCCGCAACTTCCCGCCTCGCGTCCCATGCAGGTCGCTCAAATCTGAAAGGCAGCACCATGACACTTCAGACCCGCATCAACGCGTCCCGCCGCTCTCCCACCGTTCTGGTGGCCGGCGGCGCCGGCTTCATCGGATCCCATCTCTGCGACGCGCTTTTGCAGCGCGGCCACACCGTGATCTGCCTCGACAACCTGTTTACGGGAAGGATCGACAACATCCGCCCGCTGCTCAATCATCCGAATTTTCGCTTCATCGAACACGACGTGCGCGATCCCATCGAGATCGAGGGCGACATCGACCGGATCTACAGCCTTGCCTGCCCAGCCTCACCCAGGCATTACCAGAAGGATCCAGTCGGCACGATGAAGACCTGCGTGCTCGGCACCATCAACATGCTGGAGCTCGCGCAACGGAAAGGCGCCCGGGTGCTGCAGGCATCGACCAGCGAGGTCTACGGCGATCCCGAAGTGCATCCCCAGCCGGAAACCTATCTCGGCAACGTCAATCCGATCGGGCCCCGGGCCTGCTACGACGAGGGCAAGCGGGCTGCGGAAACGCTGATGTTCGATTACCATCGCATGTACGGCGTCGAAATCAAGGTCGCGCGCATCTTCAACACCTACGGACCCCGTATGCTGGAGAATGACGGACGCGTGGTCTCCAACTTCATCGTGCAGGCGCTTCGCGGAGAGCCGATCACGATCTATGGAGGTGGTACGCAGACCAGGAGCTTCTGCTTCGTCGACGATCTCGTGCGCGGCCTCCAGCTGCTCATGGAGAGTCCATCCTCGATTACTGGTCCGTGCAATCTGGGCAATCCCCACGAGGTCGCCATCGAGGCTATTGCGCGCGACGTGCTGGCGTATACGGAGTCAATCTCGCCGCTCCGATTCGAGGAGTTGCCGAAGGACGATCCAAAGCGCCGCAAACCAGTGATCGACACAGCCGTTCGCGCGCTGGGATGGCGCCCGCGCGTGGCGCTCAAAGACGGTCTCAAGGCGACGATCGCCTATTTCGCCATGCGCATGGCCGGGGAAGCGCCGGCACTTGTTCCGGCCATTGCACCGCGCAGGAGCGGACGTACCGGGGCACGCGGACAGCTAACGATCGCCGATGGGCAGTAAACGGCAGAACGAGCCGAGGAACGCGCGGAACCCGCGCGAGCTCTCAAGCCCGTGAAGCAGCCGCGCCACGGGCCGGCTTGCAGAAGTTCTCGAGATGGTACTGGTATTCGGAGATCGCGCGATTGGCCATCCGGATCCGGTTTTCCTGGCCTTCCTCGACCATCATGGTGATGCGCTGGGCCAGAAACACGCACGCCTCGAACTCATCGTGGATCGCCCCGCTGCGGGCCAGAAAGTC
This sequence comes from Bradyrhizobium sp. BWC-3-1, assembly GCF_032917965.1. Taxonomy (NCBI): domain Bacteria; kingdom Pseudomonadati; phylum Pseudomonadota; class Alphaproteobacteria; order Hyphomicrobiales; family Nitrobacteraceae; genus Bradyrhizobium; species Bradyrhizobium sp. BWC-3-1. The sequence continues at coordinate 2,607,989 of NZ_CP136625.1, read as the reverse complement.
CCACGCGATCTCATAGGCCTGTTCGGCAGCGGGACTACGGTAGTCGCTGAAAATGATGTGCGCCATTACAGCCAAACGTGGATAAGAGGGTTCCGGTCCTGCGAGCCGATATGAGACCGCAGGCGGACTCGGCGGCCGAAGCCGCCGGTCTCGCCGTGGTGGGTGTGGAGTGCGATCAGGCCGCCTGGCGCTGATGCGCCAGATATTCCATTGTCACCTTCTCGACGTTCGAGTCGATCCAGGCGGCCATGCGCTGCTCCTCCTTCAGCGACGTCTCAAGAGGCTCCTTGGCCTCCGCGAACCCAGCGGCGCCGCAGAGGGCGAGCAAAGACTTGTATGCAGCAATCTCGAAATTCTCGAAGGCATTGTTGGCGAATGTGTTCTTGAGAATCTCGTCGCCGGCGACAGAGTGTGCCATGGCTTGCATGTTCGCCATCATGGATTGCGTCGTATCCTTGAGGCTGGAGGTGCTCTCCCCGCAGGCTTCCAGGCATCTCTCCAGCCGCTTCAGCTGCTCGTTGGTTTCCTGAAGGTGGGCGGCAACCTTGGCCTTGACCTCGGGATATTCGTCCAATCGTTCCGACTGACGTTCCATCAACTCTCGCGCCTGCACCTCCATCGCATGCGCATTGCGTAATCCAACCACGAATGTATCGCGGGCTGCGTTCGTCATTTCATGTTCTCCATTTCACCGGCCTTGTCGCCGCCAACCGCAGTTTCGGTGGATCGTTCCTAGAGTGATCCGTCACGCCGACGCTGGGTTCCGGCCGCCGGACCCGAAGCTAACCTGCGATAACAGAACACAAATCCCGCTACCGCCGCAGGAACGCGGCATGCAAATGACTGTTTTCCCGAACGTGTGGTCGCATCGCCAAACGGCCGCAGCGCTTAGGGACAAGAATGACAGACAGCTCTCCGCACGTCGGCAGCTCAGGCGCTTCGCTTGGCCGGCCTGGACTTGGCCGGCCCGGACTTGGCCGGCCGGGCGAGGGACGGCCCGACAACACTTCCGATCCGTTCTTCATGACGATCCGCGACGATCTTGCGGACAAGGGCTTCTTCACGGCGAGCGCGGAGGAGCTGATCACCTGGGCGCGAACCGGGTCGCTGATGTGGATGACGTTCGGGCTCGCCTGCTGCGCGGTCGAAATGATGCAGATGTCGATGCCGCGTTACGACGCCGAACGCTTCGGCTTCGCGCCGCGCGCATCGCCGCGCCAGTCGGATGTGATCATCGTCGCGGGCACGCTCACCAACAAGATGGCACCGGCGTTTCGCAAGATCTACGACCAGATGCCCGAGCCACGCTACGTCATCTCGATGGGGTCGTGCGCTAATGGCGGTGGTTACTACCACTATTCGTATTCGGTCGTGCGCGGCTGCGATCGTGTCGTGCCGGTCGACATCTACGTGCCCGGCTGCCCGCCGACCGCGGAGGCGCTGCTGTACGGCGTGATGCTGCTTCAGAGGAAGATCCGGCGGATCGGCACAATCGAGCGCTAGTGAGCTGACCAACTCGGACTTGAATGGACATGACGCAGATCCCGCTTCCCTCTTCCGCCGACGCGGAGCACGCGCAATCCGACCTCGACCGCAATGACAACACGCGGCAGATCGTCGCTGACGTCGCCTATCGTCAGCTCGCGATCGTCAACGTGATTTTCGTTGGCCTCGAAAACGCCGGCGACGGCAATTGGGTGCTGGTGGACGCCGGCATTCCCGGATCGGCTGGCGCCATCCGCTCCGCCGCGAAAGCCCGGTTTGGAGGAAACGGCCGGCCTTCCTGCATTGTCATGACGCATGGGCACTTCGATCACGTCGGCGTGCTCGAAACGCTAGGGAATGAATGGCACGTGCCGGTTTATGCCCATGCGGCCGAGCATCCCTATCTGGACGGAAGCCAATCCTATCCGTCGGCCGATCCCAGCGTCGGTGGCGGGCTGCTCGCTCGGCTCTCTCCGCTCTTCCCGACAAAGCCGGTGGATGTCGCATCGCGCCTTTATGATCTTCCCTGTGATCACAGCGTGCCCTTCATGCCGGAATGGCAGTGGATCCATACCCCCGGCCATACCCCAGGGCATATCTCGCTCTGGCGCGAACGCGACCGCGTGCTGATTGCCGGCGATGCCTTCATCACGACGCGGCAGGAATCCGTCTACGCCGCAGTGACGCAAACGCCGGAGATGCACGGGCCCCCGATGTATTTCACCCCCGATTGGGGAAGCGCCAAGACATCGGTGCGCGCACTTGCCGCACTCGCTCCGGAGATCGTCGTCACGGGGCACGGCGCGGCCATGCAGGGGCCGCAGATGCGCGCGGCTCTCGATGCTCTCGCCCAACGGTTCGACGAAGTTGCCGTGCCTTCGCAATATCGACGCGGAGTCGTCGACGACAGAGCTTGATCACGCTGCACGGCTAGGAACGGTGGATGCTTCACATGATTGATCCGACATCGAAACCTCAAGGAGAAGACAGATGCGTAAGACAATCCTGACGATCTTTACGGCAGCAATGCTTGCAGGCGCTTCAGTCGGCGCAGCGTTCGCGCAAGGTGCTGGCGGTGGCGCCGGTGGTGGCGCAGGCGGCGCCGGTGGTGGGGCCGGAGGCGGCGCTGGCGGCGGCGCGGGCGCTGGTGCCGGGGCTGGCGGCGCAGGCGCAGGCGGTGCTGGAGCTGGAGATGGCGGCTCAGGCGGAACCGGCGGCGGCGGCGGCATCACCCATGTCGAGCGGGGCGGACAAGGTGCTTCCAGTCCTTCCGGCATGCGCAACGAAACGACCCCACCGTCCAACGGCGCCACGCCGCGTCGCTAGCGGTTCGCGGTTAGCAATCCTCCAAAGCGCGCCCTTGCTGTTGCGCGCATGAGAGCGGCCTCGGTGAGATCCTCTCCTCGCCGGGGCCGCATCGCGTTCAGGTCGCAATTAGAGGAGTCGGTAAACGTTGCACTTGGAACGCCGCTTCACGAGGCACGTTCAATGTTGAAATGGAGATTTCCATGAAGCATCGATTGCTCCTGGCCGCCGCCTCTCTCGCGCTCGTGACGGGCCTCGGCTCCCCAACGGCGGCCGTCGCACAAGACCGCTACTGCCTTCAGGGCCGCGTCTGGGGCTATCCGGGCAACTGCCAGTTCGCCAGTTACGCTCAGTGCATGGCGACTGCATCGGGAACGCACGCCTATTGCGGCGTCAATCCTCGCTATGCCTATGCACGGCGATATAGGGGATATCGGTGACCGGCCCAGGTGGACTGGTCATCGATCCTCCTTCTGACCGATCCCGCCGCTGAGCCGAGCGGCCCCGCGGCAGCAGAGCAAACGCTCAAGGCGCGCCAGGGACCGCTTTAGCTCTCTCGCTCGATACGCCGGCGGATGTCCAGCAAAAACTGGCTGACACCATCATCTGGGCTGACGCCGTCAGGCGGCGCTATGGTGGTGATGCCCCAGTTCGCCAATACAGCTTCCTGCACCGGATTGCGCTGCGTGACGAACGCGAAGGACCTCGGTCGGTCCTGGCGGTGCCCGGACTCATCCCAACTCTGCCAAATCCGATGCAGCAGGAGCCGAATGTTGGGATCGGACATGCTGTATCCGATGAAAAGCAGCGTGCTGCCCAAGGCATCGGCGCGAAACCGGATATCGAGTGGCGAATCGAACGCGAGCCGGTTGAGGAAGTCGGTCTCGGTCAAGACGAGCGAGGCATCGTCGTCGAAGTCGCCATGAAATTTGATGATGTGCGTGACGCCGGAACGGGCGCTTGCAATGTCCTTTGCGTTGCTGATCTTGGCATAGGGCTTTTCCAGGACCTCGAAGGCCGTCTCGAGGTTGCGGTCGTAGTTCGTGGTGTAAATGGTCGGAAAATCGAGCTCCACGATCAGCCGGTGGAGCCGTGAGGCCGCGATCCTGTCCGGGTCGACGCGCCAGTTGCGGTCGAGCCAGCTGCGGAGCGGGCCGATTCCGCCGCGCTTCAGCCGGTAGTACTCCGCCAGCATCTGATAGCCGCCGTGCATCCCAGCGATCACGTCGCGCTCAAGTCCAAGGTCATCCAGCAGATGGTCGATCAGAGATTGCCAGGACGGCAGGCCGACAGCCATCGAGACCCCGGCCCCGACGAACAGGATCGCGCAGCGTCGCTTGATCGCCGCGGCCAAGACCTCATGAGGCGGTCGCTCCTCGAATGCGAGTCCGGTCGGTTGCTGGTTCATCTACCTTGAATAACTGGACGAGACGCGGGTTCCTGGAGCCATGCCATCGCTCAGCGGTGAGGAGGCGGTCTTCTCCGTCTGCGCCGCGAAGCGGGCGATCAGACGACGAAGCTGCGCCTTGTGCACCAGACGGCCCGCCGTCTTCGGCGAGACCCAGATTGCTTCACGCTCTCCCTTTTCCGGCCACCAGCGCTCCTGCCCGTGGACCCTCATGGGAAAGACGGCAACGTTCATGGTCCGCTTGCGATCACCCTTCCGCTTGCGATGCTTGAAGGAGCCCAGCGCGCGCTTTGCGGTGACGCCGACGAGACCGGCCTCCTCGTACGCCTCGAGCGCAGCCGTACGGTGCGGCTCCGTCTTGCGCATCGGCGATCCCTTCGGGACACTCCACCTGCGCTTGCGCCTGGTCGTGATCAGCATCACGCGCAATTCGGAATTGTTCAGCATGAACGGCAACGCGGCGAATTGTTTCTTGCCCATCAGGCGCCTCCAGTTTGGTCGATAAGCCTACCCCGCAGCCATCGTTCCTTTATGCGCGAGTGTCCGTCCCCGATCAGAACTTCCGTTCGACCATCTTGAGGCGCAATCCGGAGATGGCTTCGCCCGGATTCAAGCCCTTGGGACACGCCTTCGCGCAGTTGAGGATGGTGTGACAGCGATAAATCCTGAAGGGGTCTTCGAGCTTGTCGAGGCGCTCGCCCGTCGCCTCGTCGCGACTGTCATTGACCCAGCGGGCCGCCTGGATCAGGGCCGCTGGGCCGAGGAAACGCTCGGAATTCCACCAGTAGCTTGGACAAGATGTCGAGCAGCAGGCGCAGAGGATGCACTCGTAGAGCCCGTCGAGCCTGGCCCGATCCTCATGGCTCTGTCGCCATTCCTTCGGTGGTGTGGGTGACACGGTTTGCAGCCAAGGTTCGATCAATGCGAGTTGTGCGTAGAAATTCGTCAGGTCGGGAACGAGGTCCTTGACCACTGGCTGATGCGGCAAGGGCAGCACGCGCAGCGGCTCGCCGTTCGGAACGTCCTCGCTCATGGACTTGGTGCAGGCGAGCGTGTTCTGGCCGGCGACATTCATCGAGCAGGAGCCGCACACGCCTTCGCGGCAGGACCGCCTGAATGTCAGCGTGGAGTCGATGTTGTTCTTGATCCAGATCAGACCATCCAGAACCATGGGCCCGCAATCGCTCATATCGACGAAGTAGGTGTCGAGCCGGGGATTGCGTCCGTCGTCGGGATTCCAGCGATAGACCTGGAATTCGCGCAACGATTTGCTGTCCGGCTTGGGCCAGATCCTTCCCTTTTCGACGCGGGAGTGTTTCGGAAGCCTGAACTCGACCATGTTACCTCCGGGAAGACATGAGGCGTGATAACCGCGCATCAGCCGGGATTGAAGCAGCGTAGTTGCAGAAGATCATCCAGCGACACACCCAACAGCACGATGCGAAGGGCCGGTGCTGTAGCGAGCATCAGCAGCAATATAAAAATGGCATAGACCAGAGCTGGCGGGGTCTCTCTAGCGAGGCTGTAGACTGCTTTCCGCATGGACCCTCCCTTGCGTGCCGGCGCGTGTCATGGCGGCGCCGATGACCAACATGGCCGCACCCCATAGCAGGAAGCCGATGTCCCAGAAGATGCGCTGCTCGTGAGGCACGGTCTCATTCACCTGGTGCAGCTTGAAGACCTCATGGTCAACCACGCCTTCAACCAGATTGAAGATGCCCCAACCGAGCAACACCGCGCCGAGACACTGGCCGCGCGACCAGTGGATGTCAGACCTGCGCGCCCGTTGCCACAGCACATACAGGCCGAGGAGCACAACAACATAGGCCGCGCTGTGGAAGATGCCGTCCCAGGTCGTGTTGAGCTTGACGTTGTCGATGGAGTTGAGCGGATACCAGCCGCTTAACATATGATGCCATTGCAGCAGCTGATGAAACACGATGCCGTCAAAAAACCCGCCCAGACCAAGCCCGAGAAGGACGCCCGCGGAAATCGGGAAGCTGCGTGAATTTCTGTGTTGCATGATTTTGCTCGTGCGCCGGTCGGCATCTGGATGATGGACAAACCGTCCTCAGTGCTGCCGTTCCTATGATCATGACGCACTTCCCGTGCCAATAACCTGCGTTAACCTGCGGGCTCGTGCCAGGATGCCGACATCAGGTGGAGCATCGCCCGGCTGCTTACGGCGGCGATAGGAACGTTCGAAACGGTCGCAGCGTCTTGTGAATCCAACATTGGAGATTCCACGTCGTATTTGCGATCAGATGGCACCCCGGCGAACAGCAGGTCGCATAGATGTCGCCGCCGATCATTCAGCGTCACCTGGCGATCCTGAGCAATCTCAGGGAAGTCGGCTAGAGCTTCACCAAGCGACAAAGGAGCGACGGTGGCCGTGTGTGTCCGCCCACGTCAAAGTCTTCGATGATTCCAATCGCGAGGAGCCAATATGGCGTATGCCCTGTTCAAGGACGGCGAAAAACTGAGCCGGACGTTTTCAACCAAAGAGGAAACCCTGAAAAAGGCCGAAGACGCCGGTCTGGTCGAAAGCGGCGGGGGTCAGCCCAGGCTCGAGGATGACCTGAAGATCAAGCCCTGCTCGCCCGACCCCGAACCTCGAAGCGAGGACGACCTCGATTGGACGCCGGAAAACCCGGCGTCCTGATCGCCGATCTAACAGCCTTTGCAGATGCTCTTGATCTTTCGATCGACGTGGGAATCCTGAGAGTTCTCCGAGCGTATTTCGGCGTCGCCCGGCATCGACGGACCGGGTGTCGCAGTTCCGTCAATCCGTCCGCTGCTGGTCCCCCCTGCGGGATTGCCGGCCCGCCCGACGGTGGTCGATCCTCGCGGCCCGCCACCGCTCGATTGGGCCGTTCCAGCGGTGTTCGTGCCGGTAGCCGTCGTGCCACGCGAAGCCGCGGCCGCGTCGCCTGGATTGCCCAGGCTGGGCGATGCACCGCCCGTCTGGTTTGTAGCTCCTGCAGACCCAAGGCCTGCCGACCCAGGGCTTGTGGCACCGCCGGTGCCACCGCTCGTGCTGCTCGCGCTTGCTCCGCCCGATCCTCCCGAACCGCCGCCACCGCCACTCTGCGCCGAGGCGGCCCCTATCGACGCGGTCGCCAGGAACGCGATCAGCATCAAGCTCGAATTTGTCTTAGCCATTGCTCAGCTCCTCTCACGATCGTCGTGCGTGTGATGTTGATCGCGCTCACCACCGCCTCCCGAGACGTGTGATTTGCGGTCGTTGGTAGCCGTTCCGGGCGCAGGGCGCTCATGCTCGCGACCTCCCTTTTCGGGGTGCTTGCGATCCTGCCGCGAGGAGCCCGGACCACCGAAGCGTTCACTGTCTGAGTTCTTGTGTGGCATTCATCGGTCCTGCTGGTAGCCTTGGTTTGTCGTGTTCTGCTTGATGTTGCCGTGACGACCCTGGGTGTCGAAGTTCTCGCGGTCGGGGACTCTTTCATCCGTCTCGATCCTGGGATCAGATCCGGGTCCCTTGTCGCTGCGCTGCTCTGGCGGTATGGGGGGCAATTTGGACATTGCATGCTCCTTGTTTCGGTCTCGCGACCTCATGCGCTGGCAATGAGATGGGGCGGCGGTCGTTCCTGATCGATGCTGATGCATGCCCGTAGGAACGAACGATTCCTGCCCGTGTTGACCCCGCAGTTCATACGGAAGGCTTTTTGTTCATGGTCCAGGCTCTATCGCGGGAAACGGAGAAGGACGGCACCCGGAAGCTGATGATGGCGGGATCGCTGGCGTACGTTGATCGCGTGCCACCACACCGACAGATCGCAGAGAGGACAAGTTATGCCGAAAGCGAAAGCGCCTGAAAACGACCCGAGAGAAACACCGGTCGACGATCCGCGACAGCAGACGGATTTGCCAACCCACCGGCAGACGGACCAGCCTTGGCAGGGAAATCCCGAGAAGGAGCAGATCGACCCAAAGCGTCCCCCGATTGATCTGGAGCGATGGCAAAAGTCGAATACCCACTAGCTGCTACGCATGCGCCTCGTTCACGCGTCGAGCTCATGGATGGTGGGCCGCAGGTCGCCGCCCTCATCGAGATCGAGCGTTGCCAGCGTGATCGGCAGCTTGAATCGCCTTGGACCGGCGCTTCCAGGATTCAGGAAAAGCACTCCGTTGATCGTGTTGACCTGCACTCGATGCGAATGTCCTGATATCACCACGTTCACACCGGTTGCCGCGGGGTCGATGGCGAGCGCCTTGAGATCGTGAAGGAGGTAGAAACAACGAGCGCCGAGGTGCACTGTTTCGGTTTCGGGATAGCGCCTCGCCCAACTGCCGACATCGACGTTTCCCCTGATGGCGGTGACGGGCGCTATTAGGCAAAGCCTCTCCAGAACCTCCGGCGCGCCGATATCACCAGCGTGGAGGATATGCGACACCCCTGCAAGACGGCGTCCGGCCTCAGGTCTGAGAAGGCCGTGCGTATCCGAGATCACTCCGATCCTCAACGCCATGTCAGGCCGCGACTTCAGTGCAGGACATCCAGTGGCACTTTCCCGATCTCCTCACCCTGCTGGTTCGTGACCAGGATGGAAAAATGACGATTCCTGAGTTCGGGACGCTCCGCAAGGAGCCTCTTCGCGATCTCCTCGGCAACGTCCAGCGCCACGATGTCGTCGGGCAATTCAGCTCCTCCCTCGTCGGCGACGGTCTCGGAGTCGACCAGATCAAAATGATAGCGCGGCACGTGAACCCTCAATTCGTCGCAGGAACGCGCGATCTCGGGCCTTCGTTCCGGCGCTCGCACGTCAACGCCCGGCGTGTCCGCAGGAACCCTCAGGGTCATCGCGGCATTGCTGCTTTTTGGAGCCGACACATGCTCGGAGAGTTGCGCGCGCTTGCCCAGCCGGGCGCAATCATCGCCAGTCTCGCCGTCCTGTTGCTGATGGCCGCTGGCGATGCGGCGATCGTGATCGCCGTGAAGGGCTGGCCATTCTAGCCCGATGATTGATGTCGGACATCCCTCTTCGGCCCATCGCTCCGATTAGCGGATAGGAACCTTTGTAGGCCTGCCCGGTTCCGCCTGTGAAGCGGAGTGCGACAAGGCGTCAATGCAGGTCTGGGTGCGAAGGGTTCTGGTGTTGTGCACGATCTGGCCGCTCACGGCGTGTGCGGGCCGGCAATCGGCGCTCGATCCGCAAGGGCTGCAATCCGGCCAGATCTTGCACACGCTGTTCATCTTCCTCGCTGTGTCGGCGGTCGTCTGGACCGCCGTCGTGATCGCGCTCTGCATCGGAATGATGCGGCGAAAACGTTCGGCTGATCGGCCGCTCGACCTTCACCAAGCCTTCGAGGAACGCTCCGGGCGCGTCATCCTCGCGCTTGGGATTGCGACCACCGCCGTCGTGCTCGGTCTCTCCTTCGTGAGCTATGCCGGACAACGTACCGTCTTTGCCAAGGACGAGAAAGCCCACATCCTCAAGATCATCGGCCACCAATGGTGGTGGGAGGTCCGCTATGAGGCCGACAGTCCGCACCAGAGTTTCGTGACGGCCAACGAGATTCGAATCCCCACTGGCGAGCCGGTGAGACTGGAACTGGAATCGGCCGACGTGATCCACAGTTTCTGGGTGCCCAGCCTGACCGGCAAGATGGACTTGATCCCCGGGCAGAAGAACGAGCTGCAATTCACGGCGAAGAACGCGGGCATCTATCGCGGGCAATGCGCCGAGTTCTGCGGGATCCAGCACGCCCACATGGCATTTGCCGTGATCGCGATGTCACCCGACGAGTTCGGCCGCTGGCGTGACCATGAAAACCAGAGCGCCAACAGCCCTGCCGATCCGCTCGGCAAGCAGGGCGAGGCTCTGTTCCGGGCGCGCGGATGCGCCTTGTGCCACAACATTAGCGGCACGCTGGCCGGCGGGCAGCTCGGCCCGGATCTCACGCATATCGGCAGCCGCACGACCATCGCGGCGGGAACGTTGCCGAATAATTCGGCCACGCTCGGCGCCTGGATCGCCGATGCCCAGCACATCAAGCCCGGCAATCTCATGCCGAGGATGCCGCTGCAATCGGATGAAATGATCGCCATCATTCATTATCTGGAGCAGCTCAAGTGAGCATCGCCGCTGAACCAAATGAGTTGCGGGACGATGTCCTGAACGGCCTTCGACTTTCCACACAGCTGGAGAAAGTGTGGCGCACGCCGTCCGGCTGGATGGGCGCGCTGACGTCGGTCGACCACAAGGTGGTCGGCCGCCGCTACATCATCACGGCGTTCGTATTCCTGCTCCTCGGCGGCCTCCTCGCGGTCCTGATGCGCATTCAGCTGGCCGGGCCGGAGAAGACGTTTCTCTCCGCCGACAAGTACAATCAGGTCTTCACGATGCACGGCTCGACGATGATGTTCCTGTTCGCCGTGCCGGTCATGGAGGCGTTCGCCGTTTATCTGGTGCCGTTGATGGTCGGCACGCGGAACATCGCCTTTCCGCGACTGAACGCCTTCAGCTATTGGATGTTTCTGTTCGGCGGCTGCTTTCTCTGGATTTCCTTTGCGCTGAATGTCGGCCCGGACGTTGGCTGGTTTGCCTATGTCCCGCTCTCCTCGCTGCAATTTACGCCGACAAAGCGCCCGGATGTCTGGGCGCAAATGATCACCTTCACCGAGGTCGCGGCGCTCGCCGTCTCCGTGGAAATCATCGTGACCGTGTTCAAGCTCCGCGCGCCCGGCATGACGCTCGACCGCATTCCCCTGTTCGTCTGGGCCATGCTGGTGACGAGCTTCCTTGTGATGTTCGCGATGCCCTCGATCATGGTCGCATCGACGTCACTGATCCTGGATCGCCTCGTCAACACGCGCTTCTATGATTCCTCCTCGGGCGGACATCCCCTGCTCTGGCAGCATCTGTTCTGGTTCTTCGGCCATCCCGAGGTCTACATCATCTTCATCCCGGGCACGGGAATGGTCTCGGCGATCCTCGCGACGTTCGCACGACGGCCGGTGATCGGCTATCCCGTGGTGATCCTCTCGTTGATCGCGACCGGCTTCCTGTCGTTCGGTCTCTGGGTCCACCACATGTTCGTCACGGGCCTGCCCCAACTCGGCGCGGCCCTGTTCACAGCCTCCAGTATGCTGATCGCGGTGCCGAGCGGGCTGCAGATCTTCTGCTGGCTGGCAACGCTCTGGGACGGGCGTCCGGTCTACCGGACCCCGCTGTTGTTCGTGATCGGCTTCATCGTGATCTTCGTGCTAGGCGGGCTGTCCGGCGTCATGGTCGCCTCGGTCCCGATCGACACCCAGGTGCACGACACCTATTTCGTCGTCGCCCACTTCCATTATGTCCTGATCGGCGGCGCTGTGTTCCCGCTGGTCGGCGCGGTCTACTACTGGTTTCCCAAGATCGCCGGCCGCATGCTCAGCGAGCGACTCGGGCGCTGGAATTTCTGGCTCGCCTTCGTCGGCTTCAACGTCGCCTTCTTCCCGATGCACATCCTCGGGCTGATCGGAATGCCGCGCCGGGTCTACACCTACACCGCCGACATGGACTGGGCGCACCTGAATCTCGTGTCCAGCGGTGGTGCTCTCATTTTCGCGCTCAGCTTCGCGTTGCTTTTGGTCAACGTGATCTACAGCCTTCGCAAAGGTGCGCTTGCAGGCGACAATCCCTGGGATGCCTCAACGCTGGAATGGGCGACGTCATCGCCGCCCCCGCCGCAGAACTTCGACCGCATTCCGGTGGTCAAGCACCGCGATCCGCTGTGGGCCGATAGCGAGAGCCTGCCCGTGGTCGCGGGTCTGAGCGCCGAGCGGCGCGAGGTCCTGCTGACCTCGCTCGCGGAAGCTGAGCCGCAGATCCGGGAGGCTTCGCCCGAACCCAGCATCTGGCCGCTGCTCACAGCTATCGCGGCGACAGTGTTCTTCATCGGCTCGATCTTCACGCCCTGGGCCGTGCTCTGGGGCACACCACCGATGGCCGTGACGTTGATCGGCTGGTTCTGGCCGAGCGGCAGCAAGGAGGACGAGGAGTGAGACAGACCATCGTCCGCAATGTCGCTGAACTGCCGACTTACGGCTATGGCCCGCGCAGCGGACCGTGGTGGGGCGCCATGGGCTTCATGGCGCTGGAGGGCATGGGCTTTGCCATTGCCATCGGTGCCTATCTCTATCTCTACGCCGTCAACCCAACTTGGCCGATCGGCGCCTCGCCGCCCGATCTCTGGCCAGGCACAGCCGAAGTCGTGGTCTATCTGCTGAGCATCATCCCGAACGAGATCACCAACCGCGCCGCACACCGGCAGGATCTCGCGAAGGTGCGGACCGGACTCATCGTGATGGCCCTGATCGGCATTGCCCTGCTGGTGCTGCGCGGCTTCGAGTTCGCGCATCTCAACACCCGCTGGGACAATTCAGCTTACGGCTCCATTGTTTGGCTCATTCTGGGGCTGCACACGACCCACCTTGCCACCGATGTCGGCGACACGGTCGTGCTGGCGGTATTGATGTTCACGCGCCATGCGAAACCGCGCCGGTTCAGCGACGTGACCGACAACGTGTTCTATTGGAACTTCGTCGTGCTCGCCTGGCTGCCGCTCTATGTCTTGCTCGATTGGGTGCCACGCCTATGACCGCAGCCGACGGACATTCCAGACTGCTCTATTGGGCCGGCGTTGCGCTCGGGCCCATCGCGTGGGGTATCAATTTGCAGGGCGTCTATGTGCTCGCACACTTCTCCTGCGAACAGATCAGAATCAGCGGCGCGATCATGAGTGCGGCTCTCGCTATCGTCGCTCTCGCAGGCACCGTCATTTCAGCCCGCGCCGTTCGGCGCGGCGCGGGGGCTGAATGGGCCGATGCGCGGGGTGGCGGACCACGAACGTTCATGGCCTGGCTCGGCGTCGGCTCCGGCGTGTTATTTGCGCTGGTGATTGCGAACCAGTTCGCCGCCTCGCTCATGATCAGCCCATGCCTGCGCTGAGCTTTGCAGCACTGCTGCTCGCGCTGCTCGCGGCGCCGGCCGATGCGCACGGACTATCGGATGTCGATCCCGGTTCGCTCTGGAGCTACGATCCCTGGCTCATGGCCCCGCTCTATGCCGTCGGTATCGGCTTCTATGTCGGAACGCAGCGGCTCTGGCATCATGCAGGTGGTGGCCGTGGCGTCAGCTTCCGCCAGGTGGCCGCGTTCTGGACCGGATGGCTGGTGGCCGCACTTGCCGTGACCTCGCCGCTGCACTGGCTCGGCGAGCGTCTGTTCACTGCGCACATGATCGAGCACGAACTGCTGATGGTGGTCGCGGCACCGCTGATGGCGTACGCCCGGATCAATGGCCCGCTGCTGTGGAGCTTGCCAGCCCGGCTGCGCCCGGCCGCGGGTCGCATGCTCAATTGGCCGATCCTGGCGTGGCCCTGGCGTTTTGTAAGCCACCCCATGAGCGCGACCATCCTGCACGGCGCAGCGCTCTGGGTCTGGCATGCACCGCCTTTATATGCGTGGGCGCTCGAGAATACGGCGATCCATCGTCTCCAGCACATCAGCTTCTTCGCGACTGCGCTGTTGTTCTGGTGGGTGCTGCTGCATGGCCGCGGTCAGGGCCGTAGCACTCGAATTCGCGACGGCATCGCTGTCGCGTGCCTTTTCATCACCATTTTGCATTCCGGCGTGCTCGGAGCTCTGCTGACCGTGTCGCCGCGGCTGTGGATCCCAGGCCAGGGCGCCCTCGCCGGGGAATTCGGCCTCTCGGCACTCGAGGACCAGCAGCTCGCCGGCATCCTGATGTGGGTGCCCATGGGCCTACTCTATACCGGCGCCGCGTTGTTCTTTGCTCACCGCTGGCTGACTGCGAACGGCGGTCATTCCCGCCTGCCGCTCCCTTCAACATCCGGGCTGAGCGACGCTGCATAGGAACCGCAACTTCTGTTCGAACGTTCGCCTGCCGACTGCGACACTCCACGGAGGCCACATGGAAAAACGATCCGTCATGGTGCTAACGGCAATCACCGCAGCATTCTTGGTGCCTGCAGTCTTGAGCGCGCAGGACCAACCCAAGTCAGGGATGTCGTGCCCGGTCGACCATGACAAGCTCGCCGATATCCTCAAGAAGAGTGTCAAGCCGGGCGGCGGCCCCAGCAACGGCGGTCTCGACAACAACGAGTGGGCTGCCGTCGTCAATCGGCAGGGCATCGTCTGCGCAGTTGCCTATAGCGGCGGCAAGGTCGACGACCAGTGGCTCGGCAGCCGGGCCATCGCGGCCGAGAAGGCCAATACGGCAAATGCGTTCAGCCTGAAGGACAAGGCGATCGCGACCGCCAATCTCTATGCCGGTGCGCAGCCCGGCGGGTTCCTGTTCGGAGCGGCACTCGGCAACCCGCCGTCTCCGGAAGCCTTGTACGCCGGATCTCCCGACAACTTCGGCACGGCCCAGGATCCGATGGTAGGCAAGCCGATCGGCGGCACCATCGTGTTCGGAGGCGGGTTGGCACTCTATGACGGCAACGGCGTGGCCGGGGCGCTGGGTGTGAGCGGTGACAGTTCCTGCGCGGATCACAACGTGGCCTGGCGCGTGCGTCACCAGCTCGGGCTCGACCGCGTGCCGGCCGGCGTCAGCCCCAACATGAAAGACGCAATCATCTATGACATCGGACCCGACGGCAAAAGTCCGTCTGGATTTGGCCACCCCAAGTGTAACGGCAAGGAAGATCAGATCGCAGTTGACCTCGGCGCCGGCGTATCCGGCAACGTCGTGAGATAGCTCGTCGTCGGTCTCACCTCTTTGGAACCAAGCGAAGTCGGAACGTTTGTAGGTTCGTAAACCGGCCTGCAACGGCGCACGGCCTCGTCACTGCCGTGGAGATCTTTACATATGTTAGTGCGTGGTCTCACGCGTTTGCTGGGCCGACTTCCAGGCTTCCTTTGTGCCCTTTGCGCGTCCTGCGCGTTGCTGTCGTCCGCCTCGGCACAGACCGATCTTGCCAGCCGCATGAAAGATCCAGGCCAATGGCCGATGGCGGCGCGCGATTACGCCAACACCCGCTATAGCAACCTTGATCAGATCAACACGTCCAATGCATCGCGCCTCCAGCTTGCATGGACGTTCTCGGTCGGTGCCGATCGCGGCCAGGAGGCGGCGCCGCTCGTGGTCGATGGCACCATGTATGTGGTCGGCCCTTATGCCGGCCCCTACCCCAACCGTGTGTTCGCACTCGATGCCACGAGCGGTGAATTGAAATGGTCCTACGCGCCAAAGCCTGAACCGGCAGCCGCGGGCGTTGCCTGCTGCGACGTGGTCAATCGCGGACTCGCCTTCGACAACGGCAAGGTCTTCCTCAACACGCTTGATAACCACACGGTCGCGATCGACGCCAAGACCGGCAAGGAGCTGTGGCATACGAAGCTCGGGGAGATCAACAAGGGCGAGACCATCACGATGGCTCCCGTCGTGGTCAAGGGCAAGGTGCTCGTCGGCAACAGCGGCGGCGAGATGGGCGTGCGCGGCTGGGTCACCGCGCTCGATGAAAACACCGGGGCCATTGCGTGGCGCGCCTACGCCACGGGCCCGGACAAGGACGTGCTGATCGGCGACGACTTCAAGCCGTTCTACGACAGTCTCAAGGGCAAGGATCTCGGCGTGAAGACGTGGCCGGCCGACCGCTGGCAGGTCGGCGGCGGCACGATGTGGGGATGGATCTCCTACGATGCCGAACTCAATCTGATCTACTACGGCACAGCCAATCCGAGCCCATGGAACGCCAACCAGCGCAGCGGCGACAATCTCTGGAGCACCACAATCTTTGCCCGCGACCCCGACACCGGCCGCGCCAAATGGGCTTACCAGATCAACCCGCACGACCTGTTCGACCACGACGAGATCAACGAGAATGTGCTCGTCGAGCTCGAACTGAATGGACAGCCGCGCAAGGTGCTGATCCACCCGGGCCGCAACGGCTATATGTACGTGATGGATCGGGCGACCGGCGAAGTCATCTCGGCGGACGCGTTTGAATTCGTCAATGCCTATAACGGCGTCGATCTCAAGACCGGCAAGATCATCCCCAACGAGGAGAAGACGCCGCTCGCCGGCAAGACCGTCGAGAACATCTGCCCGGCCGCGCCGGGCGCCAAGGACTGGCAGCCAACCGCCTGGTCGCCCCGCACCAAGCTGCTCTACGTGCCGCATCAGCATCTTTGCATGAATTTCAAGGCATCGCAGGTCGGCTATATCGCAGGCACACCTTATGTGGGCGCCGATGTCGACATGTATGCCGGCCCCGGCGGCCACCGCGGCGAATTCATGGCGTGGGATCCCGTCGCGCGCAAGAAGGTCTGGGAGATCCACGAGAAGCTGCCGGTCTGGAGCGGCGCGCTGGTTACGGCAGGCGACGTCGCGTTCTACGGCACCATGGATCGGCTGTTCAAGGCCGTGGACGCCAAGGACGGGCATGTCCTCTGGCAATTCCGCGCCGGCTCCGGATTCATTGGCCAGCCGATCTCCTATCGCGGCTCCGACGGACAGCAATACATCGCGATCCTGTCGGGCGTCGGCGGCTGGCCGGGTGTGGTGGCCAACGCCGAGGTCGATCCGCGGGTGCGCAACGGCGCGCTCGGTTTTGTCGGTGCGACCCAGGATTTGCCGTTCTACACCGCGGGCGGGAGTGAGCTGCTGGTCTTCAAACTCGGCGGCGCGAATGGTGAGGACACCAGCCATGCGCCTTCGAAATAGTTATCCCGGCATCGCTCTTGGTTTTCTGGTCGGGCTTGCAACCACGGCGGCGGCAGCGTCGGATCGCGAGCTTCGCGTCTGTGCCGATCCCAACAATCTGCCTTTCTCGAACAGCGCCGAAGCAGGATTCGAGAACAGGCTCGCGGCCATGGTGGCCGAGCATTTCGGCCTGCAGGTCTCCTACACCTGGTGGGCGCAGCGCCGCGGCTTCATCCGTAACACGCTGAAAGCCGGCAAATGCGACGTCGTCATGGGCGTGCCGTCCGGCTATGATCTGGTCGAGACGACGAAGCCGTATTATCGCTCGAGCTACGTGTTCGTCACGCGGCAGGACCAGCACCTCGAGCTTTCGTCCCTGCTCGACCCACGCTTGCATCACCTCGCAATCGGCGTGCATCTGATCGGCGATGACGGCAACAATCCCCCGCCCGCGCAAGCGCTCGGCGAACAGGGCATCGTCGACAACGTCCGCGGCTACTCGATCTACGGAGATTATCGCGAGGCCAATCCCCCGGCGCGCCTGATCGAAGCCGTCGAAAGCGGCAGCCTCGATGTCGCCGCAGCCTGGGGTCCGCTCGGCGGATATTTCGCCCAGCGCTCTCTCGTCCCCCTGACGGTCATGCCGATCCGGGATTACGAGCGCTTTGCACCTCAGCAGTTCCAGTTCGCCATCGCGATGGGCGTGCGCAAAGGCGACGACGCCTTGCGCGACCGACTGAATGCATTCATCGACGAGCACCGGTCCGAGATCACTTCGCTGCTGCTCAGTTACGGCGTTCCGCTGGTGGACCAACCGGCTATGGTATCGGGAGGACATGAGTGATGTCTGCTCCAGTGCTGCGCGCAAGCGCCCTATCACTACTGCTGGCGGTCCTGCCGAATGGCGCGGGGCTGGCCCAGCAGACTTTGCCGCAGTCGCAGGAGGCGCAGATGCCGACGCTGTCTCCGCACCCGAACTTCGGTGGCAGCGTCGGCAATGGCAGGCCCGGCGTCTTCATGCAGGTCCCGGTCAGTCACCTCCATCCCGGCGCGCAGCCGGACCCGCCGCAGATCAAGAACCCCGTGCAGGGCGATCCCAATGCGGAGCAGCGCGGGATGACCTACTACGTCAACTTCAACTGCGTCGGCTGCCACGCACCCAATGGCGGCGGCGGCATGGGACCGGCGCTGAGCAACAACAACTTTACTTACGGCTCGCAGCCCGAGAACATCTTTCTCTCGATCTACCAAGGGCGGCCCAACGGAATGCCGGCCTGGGGCGGCGTGCTGCCCGACAGCGTGATCTGGGATCTCGTCACCTATATCGGCAAGATCAGCAACGAGCCGAGCCACCAATGGGGCCGAACCTTTTCCGCGAATCTGCCTTCGCCCGAAGTCGAGCAAGTCCCGAGCGAGCAGGTCTCGACGACCGATCCCTGGTCTGCCACCAAGTCTTTCAATTTCGGCCAGAAGCCCTGATCGCGGGAAGCAGCGATGGCAAATCCGATCACGAGATTGCTAGTCACCGCGCTGCTGGCTACCACAGGCGCCGCCTGCAAGGCTGCGGGCCCGGACAACTTCACCGGCGACGCGCGTCGTGGCGCCGACCTCGTCAAGCAGTATCACTGCGGCGGCTGTCACGATATTCCCGGCATTGCCGGCGCCGAAGGCAATGTCGGCCCACCCTTGCATCGGATCGGCACGCGGACCTACATCGCCGGCTACATCCAGAACTCGCCGGACAACATGGCTGATTGGATCGAGGATCCACAGCGGGCGTTGCCGGGCAATGCCATGCCGAGAATGGGCATCCCGCAGAAGGACGCGCGGGACATCGCGGCGTTTCTCTATACGCTGAAGTGACCATCATGCCTCCCATGCATCGTTCAATGAATTGGCTCCGTGACGCGCCATTGCTGGCCATCACCATTGTGCTCGTCGCTATCATGGGACTGGGCCTCCTGGCTGGCGGCGCCTGGCTCGAGGCCCTCGGTGGCTCCGCCTACTATCTGATCGCGGGCATCATGCTTCTGCTCACGAGCTGGCTGCTCGGGCGCCGCCGCGCCGAGGCGCTCTGGGTTTATGCCGCGCTGCTGGCCGGAACGATGGCTTGGGCGATCTGGGAGGCCGGCCTCGATTTCTGGTCGCTGGCGCCGCGCGGCGACGTACTCGTGCCGCTTGGCCTGTGGCTGATGCTGCCCTTCATTGCCTCCCGCCTGGCGCCTCGCTTGCGCGCAGCGCGATGGGCGCTTGGCCTTGTGTTGGTCGCCGCAGCCATCGTCGTCGGCATGTCCCTGACGAGCGATCGCCGCGATCTTGCCGGCACGATACCTGAGGGCGAAACAACGGGGGCCATTGCGTCTCCCGAACCGGAGCAGCCCGCTGCCGGCCAGAACTGGACGGCCTACGGCGGCAGCGGCTTCGGTACGCGCTTCTCGTCGCTGAGCCAGATCACCAAGGACAACGTCAAGGACCTCAAGCTCGCCTGGGAATTCCGCACCGGCGATCACAAGGGCCCGGACGATCCCGACGAGATCACCAACCAGGCGACGCCGCTCAAGGTGGGCGATCTGCTCTACACCTGCTCGCCGCACCAGATCGTGTTCGCGCTCGAAGCCGCGACCGGAAAACTGCGCTGGAAGTTCGATCCGCAGGTGCAGCACAACAAGGCCTTCCAGCACATGACCTGCCGCGGCGTGTCCTATCACGCGACCAAACCCGGCGCGATAACTGCCGACGGCACGCCGGCCCCGAGCGATTGTGCGGGGCGCATTTTCATACCGACCAACGACGGACGGATGTTCGCGCTCGATGCGCAGAGCGGCGTGCCTTGCCAGGATTTTGGCAATCAGGGACAGATCGATCTCAAGCAGGGCAGCGAGATCCAGACACTCGGCTTCTACGAGGGCACCTCGCCGCCCGTCGTCACGGACAAGTTGCTGATCGTCGGCGGAGCGGTGATCGACAACTATTCCGATCGCGTGCCGTCGGGCGTGATCCGCGGCTTCGACATCTATTCAGGACGGCTGATCTGGGCATTCGATGCCGGCAATTCCGATCCGAACGAGATGCCCTCGGCCTCGCATCATTTCACGGCCGGCTCACCCAATTCGTGGAGCATTTCCGCGGTCGACGAGAAGCTCGGACTGGTCTATGTGCCGCTCGGCTCGAGTTCTCCGGATATTTGGGGCGGCGGCCGTTCGCCCGAGAACGAGCGCTACGATTCGGCATTGATTGCCCTCGATCTCATGACCGGGAAACTGCGTTGGTCGTTCCAGAACGTGCACCACGATCTCTGGGACATGGATATGCCGTCGCAGCCCAGTCTGGTCGATTTGCGCCTTAACGGCGGCGTGACGCCTGCGATCTACATCCCGGCAAAGACCGGCGACATCTTCGTGCTCGACCGCCGCGACGGGCGTCAGCTGGTGCCCGCACCGGAGAAGCCGGTGCCGCAGGGCGCCGCGAAGGGAGACCGGCTGTCGCCGACCCAGCCCTTCTCGGAGTTGAGCTTTCGCCCGCCCGGCATGCTGACCGACGCGCAGATGTGGGGCAGCACGATGTTCGACCAACTCGCCTGCCGGATCAAGTTCAAGCGCCTGCGCTATGAGGGGCCGTTCACGCCGCCGTCTGAACAAGGCACGCTGGTGTTTCCAGGAGACTTCGGCATGTTCGAATGGGGCGGCATTGCCGTCGATCCGCAACGCCAGATCGCGATCGCGAACCCTCAATCGATTCCCTTCGTCTCGCGTCTCGTGCCGCGCGGGAAAGACAATCCGGCAGCGCCGAACGCGGCGCATCCGCCGGGAACCGAGCTCGGCGTGCAGCCGATGTACGGCGCCCCCTATGGCGTCGACCTCGGCATTTTCCTCTCACCGCTCGGCATCCCCTGCCTTGCCCCGCCATGGGGCAACATCGCCGCGATCGATCTCAAGTCGCACAAGGTGGTCTGGCAGCATCGCATCGGCACGATCCGCGATCAGGCCCCGCTGCCGCTGCCATTCAAGCTCGGCGTTCCCATGCTGGGCGCTCCGATCGTCACCGCGGCCGGCGTCGTCTTCATCACGGGAACGATGGATGACTACATCCGCGCGTTCGACGTTCGCGATGGCAGACGGCTTTGGCAGGACCGCCTTCCTGCCGGCGGCCAGTCGACGCCGATGACCTATGAGGCCAACGGCAAGCAATATGTCGTCACGGTCGATGGCGGCCACGGCTCGTTCGGAACTAAACTCGGCGATTACGTGCGGGCCTACGCGCTGCCGTGATCTGCCTCGGCAGGACATGCTTGTGCTTGGCGACGCCTTGTCCCGATCTGCCAGCGCGACGCGCAACTGCTGAAGCCAGGAGAGCCACGCCCGCAGCTAGTCCCAGCGCCGCGAGCCCCTGACTGATGACCCCGGCAGGTGGGAGCTGCTTGCGTGACAGCCAACCGCCATCGATTGACGTGCCCTGCGGACCAGCTTCGATCATGGTGCCCTCGCTGCTCTTCGCCGGGCGCGCGCGCGACAGCAGGTAGCGGAAGGCAACCCCCAGGATGTTCTCGGTAATCTGCGGAGCCATCGCGTAGGCAATTTGGCCGGCACGCGCCGGCCAGCCCACGGCGACCTCATCTTGGGGTGCGCGGACGAGGCTCACGAACGTCTCGGCAACGTCCTCCGCCTGATACAGCAGCGGACCGGGATCGAGCGTCCGGCCGGACATGTTGGCGCCGTGGACGAAGCCCGGCGTGTCGACCATGGCCGGGAAGACGCCGCAGACATGGATGTTGCGATGACCCCTGAGCTCCTGACGCAGGCTCGCGGTGAAGCCCCGAAGGCCGAATTTGCTCGCTGCGTAAGCCGCAGCAAAAGGCGTCGGAGCCCAGCCGCCGAGCGAGATGTTGTTGATCAAGATACCGCGGTTCTGGCGCAGGAAGATCGGAAGCACCGCGAAAGCGCCATGCATCGTGCCGAGGAGATTGACCTCGATCGTTCGGCGATGAAGTGCGATATCCGCGTCCTGATAGGCCCCGAAAACGCCGGTGCCGGCGTTGTTGATCCAGACGTCGATGCCACCGAGCGCGTCTTCCGCCTCTCGGGCCAGCCGCTGCACCGCCTCGGCATCGGTGACATTGGTCGGGATTGCCAATGCGCGGCCTCCGAGCGCCTCGCATTCCGCGGAGAGGTTCGTCAGGACTTCGGCACGGCGTGCCGCCAGGACCACGCTTGCGCCCTTTCCGGCGAAGGCCAGCGCCGCAGCACGCCCGATTCCGCTCGAGGCACCGGTTATGACGACGCGCGTGCCAGTCATTTGCCGCGGCTCGGATCCGGAGCCGCCCGCCGGAAGCAGCCAGTGCAGGGATCGCCGGAGACGCTCGGTTCCGTCCGCTTCGAACCAGTCGCCATGCGCGAAGATCACCCGCTCCGGCGACAGCCGTATGAGCCGCTCGGCTGCCGACCGCACGGAACGGCCGCCGAGGCGCAGCAGCAGTCGCAGATAGACCGGCGCCGTTCCGTTTGGCTTGGAAATGCCGAGGAGGTTTGCCGCGGCCTCGTTTGACGCGCTGAGATCATTGGGATCGAGATTTTGCACCAGATCCGTCAGGATCAGTGTCCGGCTGCGCTTGTCGAACAGCTCGATCTCGGAGAACATCGGAGCGTTCACCGAGACGGCTTCGAGGTCGGCCCTCCATTCCGCAGGCGTCGCCTCTCCAAGCTCGCGGTCGATGTGGATCCGTGCTGCTCGAACTTGCCGACGCGCCGAAAGGCCGCGCGCCGCGAAAGTCGTCGCCTGTGGCAGCTCTCTCTGCCAGTCGGACAGGAACATCCAGTGCGCGATATTCGGCGCGAGCAAGTACCTTATGGTCCCTAGCCGCTCCAGCTCACCACGGAGAGCCGGCGAATATCTCACCGGCGAATGCAGCACAAGATCGCCGTTCGAGAGCCGAATGACGGTCATACGCACCGGAAGTTTCAGACCGGCAGCGCTGATCGGGGCATCGTCCACGACCCAGATATCGTCCGTCGCTCGCGACAAACGGGCCGTCGACAAGGTAGCGTCGGAACTTTGCATGAGCGTCTTCCATCACAAGGCGTTTGCTCAAGCTTCGGGAGCGACGCTCGTTCCTCGCTAGGACGCCCGAGCCTGCATGCGGGCATTGCGTCGGCGACGGCGCGCGGCGAGTCGTCCTCGGATCCTCTCCGCCGGAATGTTCCGCGAGATCGCCGGGGCAAGCTCTGGTTCTGAGGGAGGTTGTTGGGTGGCAATCGGCGCTTGGTCCGGACGAGCTTCCATCAGACCGAGCACGGCGCGGCCCTTGGCCGTGATGCGCCACCCGCCATTTGTCCGGTCGATCAGCCCTTGCGAAAAGATGTCCAGCCCCGGCACCCGCCCGGCGAGCCGCCGGGTGCGCTCGGTCCAGTCGCGACCGCTGGTCGCCAGAATGGCCATATCCCGCTTGAGATCCTCCATGGCCGCGAACCCATCCGGGTAGCTCACCAGGATCTTGAGGACCGTCACGTGGAAATTCACCCCTGCCCCCACATGACCATCATCACATCGTCGGGACTTCTGAAAGGGCATTGCGGGCCGCTAGTTTGAGACGATCCGCAGAGATGTCGCCCCTGCTTGCAGTCTCCAGAAGCTTCGAGGCTACGCGAGTCCTGGCGCCGATCTCACAGCGTGGAACAGCTTCACACACCTCGTCCAGAACGGTGCGCAACAACGCCTTGGTCGCGGTATCGATCATGGAAAGCCCCGGCGGAAAGGTTCACGGTAGGGCAATCGCTCGGGCCAGGGATTCAACATTGTTAATGATCTTAAAATTTCGCTGCCTGGCCACTGCCAGCTTGGCGATGTCTTGGGCCTGCTGTGCGCGACCTTGCGGACTCCTGCTCGGCATTGCTCGTGAAATCGGGGAACCTCCGTCGTCGGCCAATCGTTCGCATGCCATGGAGATTGTCGTTGTCGCGGTCCTCGTCCTCCTGGTTGCGACTGTAGTTCGGCATGCGTGATGGCGAACCGCGCAGCTTCGCATTCTCGCGGCTGATTCCGCCCGAGCTTTGCTTCGTCGCTTCACCCTCTTGTCCAAGAGGGCGCAGGGAAGGCCGGGTGCCGGCTGGCACCCGCGGTCCGCTGCGCGAAAATGTAGCGCAAGG
Source organism: Bradyrhizobium sp. BWC-3-1 (assembly GCF_032917965.1). Taxonomy (NCBI): domain Bacteria; kingdom Pseudomonadati; phylum Pseudomonadota; class Alphaproteobacteria; order Hyphomicrobiales; family Nitrobacteraceae; genus Bradyrhizobium; species Bradyrhizobium sp. BWC-3-1. The sequence goes on along the minus strand of NZ_CP136625.1, from coordinate 2,583,981 downwards.
AAACCGCACAGCAGCATACAGGTGTAGCCAATCACTCGGCCTTCCCTGCGCGATGGTTGGACGGCTTATGCCGTGCTCTCCCGGGAGCCGAGTTCTCTTTGGCCTCCCTCGTCCCAACGAAAGTCACCGCCACCGCGCCGGTTGACGCAGATGCCGCATTCGCCAGGGCTTGACCGTAGCAACGACGGCCAGGACCACACGGTTTTGCCGTACGCACGGCCCGCCATTTCGCCGCAGTATTCCCAGCCCTGTCGACGGAGCCGGAAACTTACAGACGAGACGAAGCCTAGCAGCGCCGCTCGTCGGAACGCAGCCTTGGGCTCACGGAGAGCAATCCGCCCTGCCCTTGGCCTCTCGCACCCGAACGCTGCCGCGTCCACCGCAAGCCCGGCTCGCGAACATGACGACCACAAGATCGCCCCTCAAGGATGAGCCGGGATGGACGACACATACGCCGTTTCCGAATTTCGGTAAAGCGGGATATATTTGTGGAGAGGGGTTGACGGGATGGCGGGTGTTTTGCCCGACGGGCAGTCCTCCCATTCAACTTGCCACGGCCCTCTAGTCAAGCGACGCGCCTGCTCCGATGGAGAAGGCGAGTTCACCCTCTATCCACCACGCACTCCGCACCATCAATAACATAGGCTGCGTGACGAAAATCCCTGATGGTGGCGAGCTTGCCGGCGGACCAGTCGAGAAGCATGAAATATTTCGGCCGCCCGGCCGGCTTATTCGGATCGAACACGAGGATCGCGGGACGTCCCTCGACCTGCCCCGTCACCAGGTGCCAGTCGCTGTTCTTCGAATAATTGCCGAAATAGTTCGACACCTCGGCCTTGCCTTTCAGCCTGGTACGGTTGACGAGCTCGAGCCTGACGTCGTCGGCGATCATGGCGCGGATCGCGTCGAAGTCGCGGGCATTGAAATGGCCGACATAGGCGTTGAGTCGCGTGCGATCTGCTTCCGACAGGCCCGGCTGCGGCACATCGTCGGGCTCTCCGGCGAACTCCCGCAGCTGCGTGCGTCCGCGATGCAGCGCGGCCTTCACCGCCGGCAGGCTGAAATCCATGATGTCGCAGACCTCGGCAAGCGAGCAGCCGAGCACGTCCATCAGGATCACGCTGGAGCGCTGCGCCACCGGCAGCCGCATGAAGGTGCGAAGGCTGGTCGCGGCGATCTGGCGGCTTTCCACATCATCGAGCTGGTCGGCAATCATCTCCACCTCCTCAGCCGAGTGCAGCGCCTCCTGCCGGTTGCGGCGACGCAGGAAATCCAGCGCGGTGTTGTGCGCGATGCGAAACAGCCAGCCCTCCGTATTGACGGGCGTGACCGATTGCAGCGCTTCCATCGCCTTGATCAGCGCATCCTGCAACACATCCTCACCGTCGATGACCGAGCCGACCATGCGGGCGCAGTAGCGATGCAGTTTCGGCCGCATCCGCGCCAGCAGGGCCTCGGTCTCGATGGTGGCCAGCGGGTCTGGCGCCATTGCTCCTCCGCTTCGCTTGTTCAGGACTCGTCCAGCATACGATAGTTGCCGACGATCCTCACATCACGAACCAGCGGCGGCTCCGCGCAGCGGTCGCGGATGCCGTCCTGGAACTTCTGAAATGCCTTGAGTTTCGGAATCGGGCTCGAGCCGTTTTCGGCCGCGGCCTCGACAAGATGGATGAAGGTGTCGTCCTCCAGCCGTAGCGTCAGGTAGCGCACGCCGTCCGGGCCGGCCGCCTTCAATTCGGCAAATACGGCCGAAACCAGCTCGGCATTCCGATCGGCCAGCTCCGGCCTGGCCTTGTACCTGATCAACGTCCTTCTCATCGCGCGCTCCTTGCTGATGTCGCGACCTGGTTCGCTCAAAATCGGGCAAATGGCCGCATCACCCCTAGGACGTTTGCCGGCAGGCGAAGGATGCGGCCCGGAACAAATTATTATTGGGCGCATCCTTTGCCGCTCAGCCCTCGTCTAGCCCGCAGAACGCGCCGCGACAGGCTGGCGCGACACACGGAGACAGGGCGATGCAGACCCCGATCAATCGCGCCGCGCAGAACTGGGTGCTCGGCGTCACCGCGCTGGCATCCTTCATGATGGCGCTCGATGCCATGATCATCACGACAGCATTCGCGACCATCCGCGCCGAATTCGGCAGCCCGGTCGAGACGCTGCAATGGACCGTCAACGCCTTCAATCTGACCTTTGCCGTGCTGCTCCTGACCGGCGCCGCACTCGGCGACCGCTTCGGTCGCCGCCGGATGTTCGCGGCCGGGCTCGCCCTGTTCGTCGTTGCATCGGCGGCCTGTGCGCTCGCAGGCAATGCCACCGCTCTGATCGCCGCCCGCGCGCTGCAGGGCGCCGGCGCCGCGCTGGTGATGCCGCTGGCAATGGCGATCCTGAGCGGCACGTTCGGCCGCGAGGAGCGCGCCCGCGCGCTCGGCATTTTCGCCAGCATCACCGGCTGCGCGCTGATCATCGGTCCCGCCATCGGCGGCTTCATTACCGAACATTTCGGCTGGCGCTGGGTGTTCTGGATCAACCTGCCGATCGGCCTGATCGCGATCACCCTGGTACTGGCACGCTTGCGCGAAAGCTTCGGCCCGGCCGCCGCATTGGACATCCCCGGACTGGCGCTTGTCGCGCTTGCGGCGCTGGCGTGGGTGTGGAGTCTGTTGCGCGGCAACGCCGTGGGTTGGGCGAGCGCCGAAATCATGGCCGCGCTGATGGCAGGCCTGGTGTTCACAGCCGGCTTCGTTCTCTGGGAATTGCGCGCGACCGCGCCAATGGTGCCGATGCGGCTGTTTGCATCGCGGGCGCTTGCCTCCGGCATGTCCGCCAGCGTGCTGTTCTACGCCGCGATGTACGGCGTCTTGTTCCTGCTGCCGCAGTTCCTCCAGACCGCGCTGGGCTTCGACGCCTTCGGCGCCGGACTTCGCCTGCTGCCCTGGACCGCGACGCTGTTCGTCACCGCCCCGATCGCCGGCGCGGTCGTCAACAGGTTCGGCGAGCGGCCGCTAGTGGTGACGGGATTGCTGATGCAGGCGATCGGACTTGGCTGGATCGCGGAGCTCGTGAGCTCTGCGGTTACCTACTCCGCCCTGGTCGCGCCGCTGGTGCTGGCCGGCGTCGGCGTCTCGATGGCGATGCCGGCAGCACAGAACGCCATCCTGAGCTCGGTCGCGGTGGCCGAAATGGGCAAGGCGTCCGGCATCTTCAACATGGGCCGCTTCCTCGGCGGCATATTCGGCATCGCCGCGCTGGTGGCGAACTTCTCGGCGCATGGCGGGGTCGATTCGGCCGCGCATTTCGAGAGCGGATTTGCCGCGGCGATGAGCCTCGCCGCGACGCTGTCACTGGCCGGCGCGATTGCGGGGTGTTTCCTGCCGGCACGGCGGCGGACCGCCGGAGCAGCCGCGCCGCAAGATGCGTGACACTGACAGCCGTCATCAAAGCCGGAGGCGAGATGATCGCTTCGCGACCAAGTGCTGGCCTTCAATGATCGGCTAGCAGGTAGAATACCGGTTGCAGTTTCGACCACGTCCGCCGCCGCGCCCAAGGCACTGTCAGGGCGCGGCCCGGCCTTGCGGACGATGCCGGCTGCGCGATCGGACTCGCGCTGGAGCTCTTCGCGGGTAACGATCCCGGTTGGCCCTGTGGCCGCGTCGACATCGACCGCGGCGACGCCCCCCGGCAGCGCCTTGACGTCGCTCCCCGATCACCTGCCCCGGCGAACAAGCGAATGCGCACGGGGCCGCGACGCCTTGGAGAAATTCTTTGGGCTTGGCGAAGCCATCGGGACACGAAACCGAGAGATACTCGGTGATCTTCTCGGGCTCCAGGAGCCCGCTGGAACGAATGCGCAAAGACGGGGTCATCTAGCCCGTTGGGCAGCATCCTGTGACGATACCAACCGATTCTGCAGCAGCGGTCCCCTGCGGCGACGGGGCAGAAACAAAGGAAAGTCGCGCAGCAATCCGACCGCAAAACCGCCGACAACAAAACGTCGCACGAGACCCGTTTTGTTCTCAGCGACCCTTCTCGTCAGTTCTTGAAGAAGAGGGCTTATGCTTGGCGCACCAGGGCTCGAACCTGGGACCCGCAGGTTAAGAGTCTCATCTTTCACAATAACTTTCAGCTACTTAGCTGTAAAACGCCGTCACAACAGCACTATCGAAATCAACAGGTTACAGACGAAATGTAAATTGCTCGGCGGCGCCTTCTGTACCTGTGACCCCTGCGTCCCGAACGCAGTGAACATCTTCTAAGTTGTTGATCTTTCTCTCATCGGCAGGTGCTTCCGTCCCGTTTTGTTCACGCTCGTTTCACCCAATTCGTTGCGATTTCGTTGCGGCGGCGGCGAGGGAGAACGGCGCTCGGCGCGTCAGTGGGATCTTGGACTTGCGGCGGAGCAGCCGAGGCCTGCGAGGGTAAGCGTATTAGATTATGCGGTGATCTGTCGGGGGTTCGAGTCACTAGGGTGCTACCGTCTTTCCCCACACCAACCAGACCTGCGATATCTGATCCGATCCTTCGCGTGAGGCAGTTCATGGGCCTCGCACGATGGTCTGCACGGGTTGAACCATAATGGGCACGCACAGCAAACGGTCGCTGCCGTAGATGCTCGACACCCGGGCGCCACCGAAGTGCCGCCTACCGCGCGACACACGACACAACGACCCGGCAGAAATTGAAGGTGAAGCGTCCGTAGAGAAAGCCGCTTCCTGGCTCCAGTGCAGCCAGGCGATACGAATTGCCGAGAGCGCGGATAATCTCGACCATTTCCATGAATTCATGGTGCGTCAGCGCCGGGTGACGAAGCATGACATCGCGACACTCTCGAATGACATCGTCGCGGGCAAGTTCGGCAAGCCCTCCGTCAGCAACGCACGTCATATGCGCAAGGCCGCCTCGGGGTTGTTCAACTGGGCGGCTGAAGCGGGCCGCGACTATGTGACGGCCAGCCCCTGCGGACAAACTAAAACACCTGCACTAAGCCGACGTGCCCGAAATCCAACGACGGACGATCTAAATCGCGACGATTACGAGGAACGGTCGAAACAGAGTGCCACGATCACGTGGCAGAGCGGACGCTGAATCGGTAAACCGCCGAGGTCTGCTTAGGCCGGCGGCTCCTCCACCGCGTCTTCAATTAGCTTGGCGGGCCTCGATCTCACCTCTTTCAATGGTGAGCGTCACGTCGGCAAAGGTTTCGAGCAGCTTTGGATTCGACTCGGTGATCAGCAGCGTAATGTCCTTATCCTGCAAACGAAGCCGCCGGAGTGCTTCCGCATATCGCTGCGCTAACACAGGCGCGAGACCCTGAAATGGCTCATCCAGGATAAGCAGCCGGGTACCAAGCATAAGCGCCCTCCCAAGCGCCACCATCTTGCCTTGGCCGCCCGAGACCGATCCCGCCGGACGTTTGGCAAGCTCTTTGAGTTCCGGCAGCACCGAATACGCTCGCTCTAGCCGCCGCCGCGTCTCGTCCGGATTCAGCTTGGCGACACGACCGGGAAGCAAAATATTTTCTTCGACGGTGAAGGCGGAAAACAGACGCCGGTCCTCAGGCGCGTAGCCAAGACCCAGCGACGGCCGGCGATGCGGCGCGATCGCTCCAAGATCTTCGCCGCCCAGACGAACGGTGCCGCTCGCTTTTGTGAAGCCCATGATAGTGCGCACGGTCGTGGTCTTGCCGGCGCCGTTTCGCCCGATAAGCGCTGCGCTCACACCCGGCAGCAGCGAGAAACTCACATTTCGCAACACAGGCGCGTCAGCAATCGCGACGTTGACATTCTCGAAACTCAGCATCGGTGTCATATCCCGATCACCTGTTCCCGGACCTTCGGGTCCGCCAGAACCTCAGCCGGCGTCCCAACCATCTGGATCTTGCCGACATTCCACACGGCGACGCGGTTGGCATAGCGCTCCACCATATCCATGTCGTGCTCGACGAAGACCGAGGTGACTTTCTCCTTTGCCAGCGCCGTGGTTAGAATGTCCATGATGGTGAGTTTCTCTGATGACGCGACGCCCGAAGTCGGCTCATCCATCAGGAGGAGCTTTGGCTTCAGCGCGAGCGCGAGTGCAATATCGACCAGCTTGCGTTGCCCCTCGGGCAGTTCGCGCGCCGTTCGTTCCGCATACGATTTGACACCGACGAGATCCAGCAGCCGCTTCATTTCCGGCACTTCCGGCATGAGAGAAAGAGCCTGGAAACCAGACGGACGGCCTCGCAGGGAGGCGGCCGCGATCAACATGTTCTCCATCACGGTCTGGTCGAGGAACAGCTGTGGTATCTGGAAGGCGCGGGCAATGCCGAGCCTGGTGATCGTACGTGGCAGCTGCGCGGTGATGTCGTGGCCGAGAAAGGTAACGGTGCCGGCTTGCGGCCGAAGATAACCGGTCGAGATATTGAGGAACGTCGTCTTGCCGGCCCCGTTCGGCCCGATGATGGCAAGGTTTTCGCCTTCCAGGACGTCGAGGTCGATGCCATCGGCGGCGATGACGCCGCCGAACCGGATCTTGATGTTCTTGGCAGAAAGCAGGACGTTGGCCATTAATGCCCTCCCCGCCCGGATTGACCGTAGCGCTGGCGGAGGCCGATAAGGCCGTTCGGCGCGTAAAGAATGATGACGACCAGCACGACGCCGAGAATGAGCTGCCAAGAATCCGCCAGATGCGCCGCGGCATAGAACCGTACGCATTCGAACATCGCCGCGCCTGCAAACGCACCGAAAGCATGGGCGCTGCCACCGAGGATCGCGATGAACACGAACTCGCCGGACTTGGTCCAGAAGCCGAATTCGGGGGTCGCGATCTGCTGAATGATCGATACCAGAGTGCCGCCTATGCCGCCGAGAAATGCGGAGAACACGTAGCCGATGAGCAGCACGCGCCGCGCCGACATGCCAAGATATTCGAGCCTGGTTTCGTTAGATTTCATTGCCCGCAACATGTGACCGAGCGGGCTGTCGAGATAGCGTTGCACGCCGTAGAAGGCAGCAATCGCGACCAAAAGGCTCACGTAGAGAATAACGTATTGGAACGTCTCCGGCGTGAACGAAAATCCAAACAAGCCAGGACGGGCGACCCGGATGCCGTCCGCGCCGTTAGTGTAGTGGAACATTTTCTCGAGCAGCGACCACAAGACCATGGAGAATGCCAGGTTCAGCATTCCAAAGAAAATTTCCCTGTAGCGAACCACGAACAGGCCGACGATCAGGCCAAAAACGGTAGAGGTTATGCCTCCCAGCGCGAGAAAGATCAGGATATCGCCGCCGCCGATGTACTTGCCCCAGAACGCCGCGGTATAGGCGCCGGTGGCGAAGAACATCGCGTGTCCGAACGATACTTGTCCCGCCTGCAGCAACAGGACGATGCCGAGCACCACGATGCCCTTGGCGAGGATGAGCGCGAATAACGTCGCCCAGCTCGCGACGAAGAGCGGCAGTACCGCGCTGGCCAGAAACAAGATGATTGCGACTGCCGTGATCGGCTTGATACGGCCCGCCATCAGATTTTTCTCATCTGCACCGTACCGAACAGTCCGAACGGACGCACCAGAAGCACCAGTACCATCAGCAGATAGGGTACGAGAACTTCGAACTCCGGCTGCAGATAGATGACGAAGGCGCGCGTCAAACCGATCATAAGGGCCGTAAGGGCGGTGCCCTCGATCTGCCCCAGACCCGCAGTGGCTGCCACCGCGAACGAGAGCACGATCATGTCCGCGCCCATGCCGGGCACCAGCGACGTGGTCGGCGAAGCAAGCGCGCCGCCGAGCGCCGCCAGGCTCGCCCCGATGATGAACGTAATAGAGTAGACGCGTTGGGCGTCGATGCCGATGGCGGTTGACGCCTCCCGATCCTCGGTTACTGCTAGAATCACGGCTCCCGCAAGAGTTTTCCGCAAGAAGTAACGCAGTCCGAACAGCGTCGCGACTGCCACGCCTGGAAGCAGGACCACCTGGTAGGACGTATAGTTCACGCCGAATACGCTGATGTTCGGCAACAGCTTCAAGGGCTCAGCAGCGAAGATGGGCTGCACGCCCCAGATCAGACGCTGCAGATTGTCCATGATCATGAAGGCCGCGAAGGTGATCAGGAGCTGCAACACGTCGTCTCGTCCGTAAAGCGGCCGCAACAGGAAGCGCTCGATGAAACCGCCGCACACAAACCCTATGACGATGGAGGCAACCAGCAATGCGGGATAGGTAAGCCACGGCGACACCTGCGCAATCACGAGGCTCAACGTCGCGGCGAGATAGGCGCCAAAGGCATAAAGCGACCCGTGCGCGACATTCACCACGCGAAGCACACCGAAAATCAGGCTCAGCCCGACGGAAACCAGGAACACCAAGGCGGCGTAACTGATCCCGTCAAGGACGGCCAATATGGCGAGAGTCGAATTCATGGAGACCTTCAGGAAAGCCGTCCTGCGGTTTTTGCCCGGAGGACGATGATCTGGCCTACTGCTTGAAGGTCGGAACGTCCATTTTAACGAATTCCGGCTTGAGCGTCTTCAGCCACTCGACCGAGCGCACGCCCGCCGGATTGGTGATCACCTTCGGATCAAAGATCATCATGTTGTCGAGCAGTTTGAAGTCATAGCCCGGGAAAGACTTGGTGACGCCGACGAGCTGCGCTTCCAGACCTTGGTTGTCCTCGGGCCTCAGCGTGATCGGCCGGCCGAAACCGGTCGCGAACTCGGTGCCGGAGGTTGCGTCTACGACCTGCTCCCGTGTCGGCCAGTTGCCGCCATTGGCCTTGATCGCCTTGTCATAGGCAGCTTGCAGCGCCGTGAAAGCCTGCGCCATGTGGTAGACGGGGTAAATCGGCCAGGCGCCGGTCTTTGCCTTGAATGCCTCGGCAAACGCCTTGAAGGCCGGATCGTTCTTCTTTTCAGGATGCAGGAACCAATGATCGCCACGCGCGCCGACGATCAGGCCTTCCGGCAGATCCTTGCCCAGTCGCTGGATCGAGGATTCGCCGATGCCCAACACGAAGGTCGACTGTTGCAGCAGGCCGCGTTGACCGGCCTGACGGACCAGCGTGTCGAGATCGCCGCCCCAGGAGGTGGTTAGAACGACATCCGGCCGCAATGCCAGTAAGCGCGAAACTTCGGTGGAATAGTCCGGCGCACCGAACTTCGGAAAAAGCTCCGCCAACACCTGAACGTCGGGCTTCAGCGCCTTCAATGCGGTGGAGAAGATCTCCCAGCTTTCGCGGCCCCACGCGTAGTCCTGATTGACGACCGCGATGGTCTTGAAGTCGGGCTTTGTCTTAAGGAGATAGACGAGCACCGCCAGCATCTCCGGCGTGCCGTTAGCCTGCGTGCGGAAATTGTAGCGATATTTCTTCGTCTCCAGAATAGAAGCCGCACCGCAATCCCACATAAAGTTCATGACTTTGAGGTCTTCGGCGACCGGGACAAGCTGATTGCAGCTGCCCGAGGAGATGGAGGCGAAAGTCACGTCGACCTTTTCGTCTTGCACCATGCGCCGGTAGTTCGAGACCAATGCCTCGCCGCCGGCACCTTCATCGATGAAAGACAGTTTTACCGGTACACCGCCGATTCCGCCCTTCTTGTTGAGGTCTTCTGCAATCATCTCGGCCGCGGCCTTTGCCGGTACGCCGAATACGGAAGCCGGTCCCGACAGGAAAGTGGTGATACCGATCTTGATTTCCGGCGGCTTGCTCTGCGCAAGCGCAGCGCCCGTAAAAGCTGTGATGACTAGACCGGCTGCAACTGCGGCTTTCAGCAAAAGCATTTGAATCTCCCCATTTTTAACTTGCGCTGACCGGGCGGCCATCGCGATTTTTCTTGCCGCGACGCTACTTATAATTCTGAAATATTGCCAGCACTTACTAGTTGCTGGGGTCGTGTCCCCGGTGGTGGTGTAGCTCGGTAGAGCAAAGCCGCCCGGATGCGCGCCTTCAAATAGCGCCGTAGCGGGCGGGCGGCTTTGCGGTGGTCACCGGCAGTTCTCCGGTAGGATCGGGTTGCGACACGCCAACGCAACCGAGGAACCACCGATGACCGAAGACATGATGAACCTGCGCACGCTCGTAGAGAAGACCCCCGACGCCGATCTGCTGCGCGAGATGATCGGCTTTGCCGCCCAGCGCCTGATGGAGCTGGAAGTGGAAGGCCAGACCGGGCGGCCTAGGAAGAGAACAGCCCCGAACGCCTGGCCCAGCGCAACGGCTACCGCGACCGGATTGGGAGACCCGCGCCGGCGCGGTTGAGCTGCACATTCCCAAGCTGCGCGAGGGCTCCTACTTCCCGGGCTTCCTGGAGCCGCGACGCCTGGCCGAGAAGGCGCTCACCGCCGTGGTTCAGGAAGCCTATGTGCAGGGCGTCTCGACCCGCTCGGTGGACGACCTCGTCCAGGCCATGGGCATGACCGGCATCTCCAAGAGCGAGGTCAGCCGGCTGTGCGGCGAGATCGATGACAAGGTGAAGGCCTTCCTCGCCCGTCCGATCGAGGGCGACTGGCCGTATCTGTGGATCGACGCCACCTACGTGAAGGTGCGCCAGAATGGCCGCATCGTCTCAGTCGCGGTGATTGTCGCGGTTGGCGTCAATAGCGACGGCCGACGCGAGGTCCTCCGCATTGACATCGGCCCTTCCGAGGCCGAGACGTTCTGGACGGCGTTCCTGCGCAAGCTCGCCCGCCGCGGCCTGCGCGGCGTCAAGCTGGTCGTGTCCGACGCCCACGAAGGCATCAAGCCCACCGTGGCCAAGGTGCTCGATGCCAGCTGGCAGCGTTGCCGCGTCCACTTCATGCGCAACGCGCTGGCGCATGCCGGCAAGAGCGGGCGGCGCGTCGTCTCCGCCTTCATCGCCACCGCCTTTGCCCAGGACGACGCCGGGGCCGCGCGAACCCAGTGGCGCAAGGTCGCCGACCAGCTCCGCCCCAAGCTGCCCAAACTTGCCGGCTTCCTCGACGAGGCCGAGACCGATGTGCTCGCCTACATGACCTTTCCGCACAGCATCGGACCAAGCTGCACTCGACCAACCCGATCGAGCGTCTCAACGGCGAGATCAAACGGCGGACCGAGGTGGTCGGCATCTTCCCCAACGATGACGCCATCACTCGCCTCATCGGCGCGATCCTGCTCGAACAGAATGATGAATGGGCCGTCCAGCGTGCCCGCTACATGACACTGGAAACCATCGCGCCGTTGAGCGATGATCCGAGCGTCAGCATCACGGCTATCGCCAGCTGACCAGCCCGGCTCTCCAGCCGGCGAACGCGGTGACCCGCCGCCAGCTACACCACGCCACGGGACACGATCGGTGCTGGTGGGAAGGGCTTCCGCGGCTCGACAGTATATAATGAGATTGGTTCAGTATGCTCATGAACCTTACCGACCGTCCCACTTGCCCCCACTCGGAGCGGTTATCGACTGCGAAGCGTGCCTCTGGAGAGAGAAGTGATGAATTTAAAGGGTGTGGTTGCACTCGCTTTCAAAGCGAACGCGCTGTCGCATCACCACTGTCCCCTGTGAGCCCTGCCGCGCATGCGATAGCAACCGTTCGACAGAGCCGTTTAGCAATTTCGAGTTCCGTTTTCCGCTTCTGCAGAATAGCTATCGCCATCGCAGAGCCAATAGTCGTCGAGCGGTTTGAAACCGTCAAAATTCACTGCCACCCCCACTGTCCAGTGGTGATCGAACCGGTCTCTGCCAATCGTCTCCACGGAAAAAGGTAATTTCTGCGGTTTGGGCTGGAGACTTTCGACGACTTCTCGCCAAGGTTGCGGGTTTCAGAGGAGCAGAGACTTTAAAGAGCCGCACAAAAATTCCGTAAAATGCGGCACTTTCAGCCAATACGGTCCCACTCTCTATAATTGAGTGACTGCTTGGCTGCGGCGGCAGGGATCGAACCTCCGAATGGCGGAATCAAAATCGCCGATGCACAAATCGGTCTATCGGCGCTTCGAGACGGGATCGGTTCTCCTCTATGACCGCATGGCGGCTTATTGGCCAGACAACATAAGAGTTCACATCGACTTCAAGCACTATTTCGGTGGAGGCGCTGCGCAGCTGCCCAATGCGTCGCTGATGAAATTGAACAGAAGTGGAAAAATGCCGGCTATGTCGGGCGGCTCTGATCTACATACAACATCAAGGAAGTGGTTCTGCCGTACGGCCTTCGAGTCGCCTTGGCCTCCGTCGAGACGGACAGAGTAGATCACAATGCCGAGAGTGGACTCGCCGGCTGGCCGTCAAGAACACCGTTTGAAAAACCGTTTTAGTCCGTCGGTCTCAAACGGTTTCTCTTGCTAAGGTCTTGATTTATTTGGTGGGCGCACCAGGGCTCGAACCTGGGACCCGCTGATTAAGAGTCAGCGACGGGTAGAGAACAATCAATGACTTACCGATCGCACCACTGGGTTTATCCGGCCGAAAACGGGCCTTCGTGGCAGGATCATAGTGCTCCCAGCATTGTCTATCAGCGGCACCTTGATGGTTCGCCAAATAAAATATCGATACTTCAGCGTAGACACCTGTGCTTACCAGAGTCAAAACGACACGAGATCTTCGGTTTCCGCTGCGCGCTTGACCGCGTCGATCACCCTGAGCGTTTTTAGCCCTTCGCGCCCGCTCACCACAGGTGTGGCCGTGCCGCGGATAACGCCACAGAAATTTGCGATCTGCAGGCCAAGCGGGTCTTCTTTCTCGAACCTCAGCCGCTCGCGCTCGATCGGCGCCCACCAGCTGGCCTTGCTCGGGTGATGCCACAGATCGAGTTGCGGAATGGCCAGCGATGCCCTCGTGCCGCCGATCTGGTAGCAGGTCTCCAGCGTATGGCTGTAGGCCGGATTCTCTCCGGTGGTGAATTCCCAGCTCCAAGGCGACTGGATGGTATCGGAGACATTGACCGTTCCCAGCGCGCCGGACGCGAAGTGCAGGATGATCACCGCGGTCTCTTCGACCGCATTTCCACGCAGCCGATTGGATTGGGCAGCCTGTACCGCCACGATATCCCCGCACAGGTACCGCAGCAGGTCGACATCGTGGATGAGATTCACGAAAGCGGGACCCGCTCCTTTCTCGCGGCGCCAGGGCACTTCAAAATAATCGTCCGGCTTGATCAGCCAGAACATGCCATGCACTGACACGATCTGACCGAGCCTGCCGCTGTCGATCTCCGCCTTGGCGCGCTGGATCATCGGGTTGTGGCGACGGTGGTGGCCGGTTAGCAGCGGCACGCCCGCCCGCTCGGAGGCTTCGACCAACGTCTGTGCCGCCACGATATCATCCGCTAACGGCTTCTCGATCAGCGCCGGGATGCCCGCAGCGATACAATCCATGCCGTTGGCCACGTGCATCTGGTTGGGGGTGGCGACAACCACCCCCTCCGGCCGGTTTTCAGAGATCATGTCCTGAACGGACGAAAACCAGTCCACCTTGAGCGATACCGCCAACTCCCGTGCAACCGGCATCGGATCGACGATTGACGATAAGACCGCCTCCGGCCGCGCGAGAATATGTCCAATGTGTCGCTTGCCGATGAGACCCGCTCCCATGACCGTCAGGCGGACGGGTGCACTCATACGATTCTATCCCTTCTCATCGAGCAACTTGGCCAACCGACGCAAACCGAGCAGATAACCCTGAGTGCCGAAGCCTGCAATAACGCCATCAGCTCGTTTGGAAACGAACGAGCGGTGGCGGAATTCCTCGCGCTTGTGCACATTGGAAATGTGCACCTCGATTACTGTCCCCTCGAACGTGTTCAAAGCGTCTAGGATGGCGACCGAGGTATGGGTGAAAGCCGCGGGATTCATGACGATGCCGACAGCCGTCTCGCGCGCCTCGTGGATCCAGTCGATCAGCTCGTATTCCCTGTTCGACTGGTGAAAGCGCATCTCCAGAGCCAGCTCCGTGGCTAGCCCCCGACAATCTCGCTCCACATCCGCAAGCGTCTCGTGGCCATAGATGTGGGGCTGACGCTTGCCAAGTAAATTGAGATTTGGCCCGTTGAGGACGTAGACAAGACGGCTCATGGAATAACTCCGTTCAGTGATGGGCGAGGATCTCGCCAAGGAACTGCTTGGTGCGAGCGTGCTGCGGATTGCGGAAGAAAGCGTCGGGCACACCTTCTTCGATGATCTGCCCTTCAGCCATGAAGATGACACGGTCGGCAACCTGGCGGGCAAAACCCATTTCATGGGTGACGCAAATCATGGTCATGCCGTCGTTGGCGAGGCCGGTCATCGTGTCGAGCACTTCCTTGACCATTTCCGGATCGAGAGCCGAAGTCGGTTCATCAAACAACATGACCTTGGGCTGCATGCAGAGAGCACGCGCGATCGCGACACGTTGCTGCTGACCGCCCGAGAGTTGCGCCGGATACTTCTCGGCCTGCTCGCCAATGCGCACCCGCTCGAGATATTTTCGCGCGCTCGCCTCCGCTTCGGTCTTGCTGATGCGGCGCGCGCGAATGGGCGCGAGCATGCAGTTCTGCAAGACCGTCATATGCGGAAAAAGGTTGAAGCTCTGAAAGACCATGCCGACGTCCTGGCGTACGACATCGATGGCTTTGATGCTGTCGTCAAACCGATGACCGTTCACCACGATACTGCCCTGCTGGATTGCCTCCAGGCGGTTGATACAGCGTATCAGCGTCGACTTGCCCGAACCGGACGGACCGCAAAGCACGATCTTTTCCCCTCTGCGCACAGTGAGGTCAACGTTGCGGAGAGCCTGATACCCGCCGTACCATTTCTGCACGCCCTTCATTTCGATCAGGATCTGGTCCTGCATGGATTCGGCCTCCGTTATCGGACGGCGGCCAACGCGCCCAGCGCGTCGGCCGCTTGCAGTGACTATTGAACTGTGAACGGAACGCCGGGGACCGAGTCGGGGAAGACCGGCACGGGCGCCTTCATCCACTTGGCGTAGAAAGCGGCCAATTTGCCATTGGACTTGATCTGGTCGACGAATTTGTTCGCCGTCTCGTTCCACTCCTTCTCTCCGAGGCGCGTGCAGGCCCCGTTGTACAAGGCGGTGAAGTGAAGCTTGGGCTCGAACCCAAGTTCCGGCTTTGCAGCGTTCAGACGCTGCGGGTAGAAGCTGTTTGCCCCGACCGCCTGCACCTGACCCGAGAGCAGTGCCTGGATCGTGGCCGCGTCATCATCAAACCTGCGGATTTCGGCGCCCGCAGGAGCATTATTGGTTACCTGGGTGTCCTGCGTGGAGGAGCGTGGGACGCCGATAACGTACTTCCCCATATCGGCGTTACTGTTGATCGGCGTTGCCTGGGCAGCGACAAGTGTAATCTGATTGGCAACATAGGGTTTGGAATATTGTACCACCTTCGCACGCTCGGGCAGCATGGCCATGGTCGCGAACAGAATGTCTACGCGGCCTGTGGTCAGCGCCGGAATACGATTGGCCACCGCCAGCGGGACGAACTCGGCCTTCACGCCGAGATATTCAGCGAAGGCACGCCCCATGTCGGCATCGATCCCATCCTGCTTTCCTGAGCTATCGACATAGCCCCAGGGCGGATTATCGCCCTGAATGCCGATGACGACGACGCCCTTCTTCTTCACGTCCTCCAGAGTGCCCGCCTGCGAGCCGCCTGCGACAACGATGGCCGACAGCGTCAGCAGCGTAACGCCGAGTTGGCGGCGATTGAGCGAAAACAACATGAGTATCTCCTCCTGGTGATGGCTGTATTTGATTGAGTAGGTGCGCCGAACCTACCTTTGACCGGCCAGGGCGAGCCTGGCCTCCATCCGACTGCCCCACCACGAGAGTGGCCAGCAGAGGATGAAATACATCGCGCCGACCACACCGAAGACGAGCAACGGCTGGTAGGTCTGGTTCGATACGATTTGACCGGCGCGGGCGAGTTCGATGAAGCCGACGATGGCAGCGAGCGAGGTACCCTTGATGAGCTGCACGAGATAGCCAATGGTCGCCGGCAGCGCGATGCGAATGGCTTGCGGCAGCACGATGTCGCGCATGCGCGCGGAATAGTGTAGACCGAGCGCCATCGCGGCCTCGGTCTGACCGCGAGGCACGGCCTGGATTGCGCCGCGCCAGATCTCGCCCAGAAAAGCCGAGGCGTTGACGGTGAACCCAATCGCGACCGCAACGAATGCTGACAGCTTCAATCCGAGGAGCGCCAAGCCGTAATACACCACGAACAGTTGCAGCAGCAGCGGTGTCCCCTGGAAGATTCCGATATAGATCCGAACTATCCATTCCACGGTCGTGCGACCGCAGGTGCGCAACAATGCGACGACCAGGCCGGCGGTACAGCCACCGACGAATGCAACCAGCGTCAGGAGTACCGTCCATTGCAGACCACGCAGGAGGAAGCCGAACTCGGGAACGCCGAAATGCGGTGTCATGATCTGTGCTCCTCAGCGCGTCGGATATGAGAAGAAGCGGTGAGAGATGATTGCGAAGCCCGCCATCAGCAGCCAGGAGATCGCGAGGTAGAGGAAAGTGACGAAAAAATAGACCTCGAAGCTGCGGAATGTGTCGCTTTCGATTCGCTGCGCGACCGACGTCAATTCATAGGCGGACACAGCCGAACAGATCGACGAGGTCAGCGTCAGCATGATGAACTGTCCCGTGAGCGAGGGATAGATCGCGCGAAGCGCGGGCTTGAGTACGATGGAACGGAATACCTGCCCTTTGTGCAGTCCGAGCGCGTAGCCAGCCTCGATTTGCCCTTTGTGAATCGATTGCACGCCGCCGCGGATGATCTCGATGGCGTACGCGCCTCCGTTGACACCGAGTGCGATAATGGCGGTGGCGGTCGGATTGAGCTTTACCCCGACGAGCGGCAGTGCAAAGAACAGAAAGAAGATCTGCACCAGGAACGGCGTGTTGCGCACGATTTCGACGAAGCCGATCACGATGGCGCGCAACCAGGCCGCCTTCGCATCGCGGGCCGCGACGCCCGCGACGCCGATGATCATCGCGAGCGTCATGCCAGCAAGCGCCAAACCCAACGTCCCCACGCAACCCCACAGCAACGCGGGCATTGCGTGCCAAACCACCGAGAAATCGAGCGTGTAGCCCATCTTGCGTTTCCTCTCGGGCGTTGTGCGTACCGCTCGCCCATCGGCCGGATGTCATCCTCCCAGGGATGCGAAAGTTGCGACGAAGATGTCTGGATCAGGCGAGACGCCCGTGAACAGGCGGAATGCTTCGGTGCCCTGGAAGATCGCCATTCCGCCACCATCGACCGTGCGGCAGCCGAGGGTACGCGCCGCGCGCAGCAGCGCGGTCTCGAGGGGGAAGTAGATGATCTCAGCGACCCAGAGCCTGGAACACAGTATCGCCAGCGGCAGCGGCGTTCCCGGATACTTGTCCATGCCGATCGGCGTCGCGTTTACAATTCCGTCTGCGGCAGCCACGGCCGCTGCGACATCCCGGCCGACCCTCAAGCGCCCTTCTACAAATCGAGAGGACAAGCCGTCGACCACGCTCTGCGCCTTGGCCGAGTCAACGTCTATGATGGTCAGTTCCTGCACGCCAAGCTTCATGAGCGCGAAAGCAACCGCCGCGCCCGCGCCGCCTGCGCCCAATTGCACGACGCGACCGAGTGGTGCACCTTGCATGTTGCGGCGAAAATTCTCGGCAAAGCCGAACCAGTCGGTGTTGTGGCCGGTCATTCGGCCCTTCTTGACGACCACGGTGTTCACGGCGCCAAGCGCCTCCGCGTCGGGCGAAAGCTCGTCCAGCAGCGGAAGGATCGCCTGCTTGCAGGGATGGGTTACGTTCAAACCGTCAAAGCCCATCCGCCTTGCGGCCGTGAGCAATTCCGGCAACGCTTCGACGCCGAGGTTCAACTCGGTCAGATCGATCTTCTTGTAGAGATAGCGGATGCCAGCGGCGTCGGCGGCCGCTTCGTGCATGGGCGGCGTGCGAGACGCCGAGATGCCGCTGCCGATCAGGCCGACGAGAAAGCTGGGTTTGGGATGCATGGTCGGCGTCGTCCGTCAGCTCAATGGAACAGTCAATTCGGCGATGACCTGGGCCGTGCTCGGTCGCACGCCGCGCCACCAGACGAAGGCTTCCGCCGCCTGCTCGACCAGCATGCCGACGCCGTCAGCCAGCTTGGCCACGCCTTCGGCGCGGGCCGCTTGCAGAAAGCGAGTCAATCCTTTGCCATAGGCAAGTTCGTACGCCAGCTCCGCGCCCTGGAAGACATTTCCCGGAAGCGGCGGCATTTCACCTCGCAGGCTGGCAGAGGTCGCGTTGACCACGACGTCATAGCCCTCGGCAAGGTCGGCCAGTTCAGCGTAGCCGCTCACCATCAGGGGACCACAGCCGGCAAACTCTTCGGCCAATGCCACGGCTTTGGACAGCGTTCGATTGACGAGAACCAACTCGGACGGTTGCTGGCGCAGGAAAGGCAGCAACGCGCCACGCGCCGCTCCCCCGGCGCCGAGCATCAGGACGCGCCGACCGGCCATTTTGACGCCGAGATTGGCAGTGATGTCCTGCACCAGCCCTACCCCGTCGAAATTTTCGGCGATGATCCGGTCGCCCTCGAATTTCAGGCAGTTTGCGGCACCTGCCCGTCTGGCGCTCTCTGAAAGCTCATTTGCATAAGCGAAGGCATCGAGCTTGAAAGGGGCGGTGATGTTCAGCCCCTTGGCACCCTCTGTCCGGAATTGGTCGACCCGTCGGCTGAAGCCATCGATAGGTCCCTCGATCGCCTCATAGACGAGATCCTGTCCCGTCATTCTGGCGAAAGTGCCATGGATCAAGGGTGATTTGCTGAAGCCGATCGGATTGCCAATCACCGCATAACGATCGCTCATCGCTCACTCCCGCACTGCAGCTTCGTTGTAAAGCACGCCGTCGCGCACCATCGCGTCGACGGCTTCGGCCGACAGTCCCAGCGATGCGGCAATGCGGCGATTGTCCTGCCCAAGCAGTGGCGCCGGAGTACGCACCGTGGTGTCGCAATCGGAGAACCGGAACGGCAGGTTCGGCAGCGTTACTTTGCCGAGCACCGGATGCTCCTGCTCGACCAGCATGCCGCGCGCATGGATCTGCGGATCCCTCGCGACCTCTTCGATGGTCTGCACGGGAGCGGACGGCACACCTGCTTCCTCGAGTGCCGCAAGACACGCATCCCGAGACGGCTGTGATAGCGTCCAGTTGCGCACAATCTCCATGGCTTCAGCATAATGGGCGTTCCGCGCGGCGGGCTTGGCGAAACGCTCGTCCAATGCCAGCGTGTCTCCTCCAATCAGGCTCGCCAATCGTCGCCACGCATCATCGACTTGCGCAGCGATGACAAGATTGCCGTCCTTGGCCGGAAAGACCCCGTAAACGGTCGAGTCCGGCTGTCCGCTGCCGGTTTGCTTCGGCAGGTCAGCGCCGCCCGAGAGGAAGTAACGCTGAACCGCATAGTCGTGCATCGAGACCATGCAATCGTACAGCGCCAGATCGATATGTTGGCCGCGCCCGGACGACGCACGGCCAACCAGCGCCGCATTGATAGCAGCGACGCCATGAATGCCAGTGTACATATCGGCCAGCGGCATCCGCAGCAGTGGCGGCGCTTCGCCGGGATTGCCCAATTGCGCCAGGGCCCCCGACATCGCCTCTGCGATCAGGCCGAAGCCCGGACGATCGGCATAGGGACCGGTGTGACCATAGGCGGAGACCGAGCAATAGATCAGCTTCGGATTCCGCCCCGATAGCGCTTTGTAACCAAGCCCGAGACGTTCGAGTGCGCCGGGTCGGTAATTCTCGATGAAGACATCGGCTGTGTCGACCAGCTTCATCATCATGTCGAGACCACGCTTGTCGCGCAGGTCGATGCAAAGTCCCTGCTTCCCCATATTCTGCTGTAGGAAGTAGCCGGATTGTTCGTCCTTGAAATATCCATGGGCCCGGCCTGCGTCGCCGCCCTTTGGACGCTCCACCTTGATGACCTCCGCGCCCATCGCGGCGAGGCAACGGCCCATGAACGGGCCGGCCAGGAAATGGCTGTAGTCGATGACGCGGACGCCTTTGAGCGGCAGATCTTGCGCGGTCATGCGCGCTCTCCCGCGACGCCGGTCTTCGGGCGCATCGGAATCATCAGCCGATGCTCACCGAGCTGCACCACTTCGCCGCGCTGATTAATCAGCTCCGAGGGCAGCACCACGATGCCCCACCCGTCCCGCTTTGTCTCGCGCATTGAACCCACGCGGAACTTCACGTGCACGGTGTCCCCGAGCTTGATCGGCAGCTTGAAATCCCACGTCCAGCCCAGCGACATTCCTGGGAGGAAGCGGTAGTAGGCACGGGTCTTCAAACCGTCGGCCAGCGACAGACCAAACAGCCCGTGCGCGACGCGCGTGCCGAACGGCGTTGTCTTCGCGTACTCCTCGTCGACATGGACCGGCGTGAAATCGCCCGTCAGTTCGGCGTAGGCATTCACCATTGCTTCGGTGACCGTCGCCGAGGGCGTGACGCATTCATCGCCGACCTTGGCATCGTCCCAGTAGCGCTCATCAGTCATGTCGCGTTTTCCTTAGGCCCGTGGATTGATTGCCAAGGCGCCTTCCACAGCGCCGGCGCTGGCTTGCAAGATCTCGACGTTGAGCCCGCCCGGCAGTTCGAGCCAGTTCGCCCCAGCGGGCAACGCCTTGGCGCCCCAGGCAGCGGCACGGGTGAGCACACCTTCGTAATCGTCGACCATGATGCCGAGATGGGCGAGACGCCCCTCAGGTCCGACGAAATTTGGATCCTCGATGAGTTGCACGCTTCCGACCACCCAAACCTGGCGCGGGCGTGCACCGTCGGCGGGTTGCTCGTCGCGGATGGCGAGGCCAAGCACATCACGAAAGAAGGCGATGTGACAATCAACGTCCGGCACACGGATCGCGACGTGCTCGACATAGGCGCGGGGCAATGACATCGTCTCAGGACTTTCCAGGATAGTCGCTGCGGGCGTATTCGATGCCCTTAACCAGTGCGACGAGGGTGGAATTGACCGGGGTTGGCACGTTGAGCCTGGCGCCCCAACGCACGACGGAGCCGTGGATGTAGTCAACCTCGGTCAGATTGCCGGACTGCAAGCTCTGCAGCATCGACGTCTTGAATTCGGGCGGCAGGCCAGCGGATGCCATCGTCCAGGCGCGTCGCGGGTCGGTAATCGAGATCTTCACGCCAGCAGCTTGCGCAACCGCGATGCTCTCCGAGATTGCGGCCAGCGCGCAATCTTCCAGAACTGGCAGCGAATACAGGCCGCCATAAGTCAGCCCGGTAACGGCGGTAATTCCTCCTCCGGCGACGTTGATGAACAACTTGTCCCACATCGTGCCCAAGATGTTGTCGCTGAGCCGCGTGAGAATTCCGGCGCGATTAAAAGTCCCGGAGATTAGCTGCGCACGTTCCGTCAAGCGACCGTCAAGCTCGCCGATGATGGTCTCCTTGCCGAGGACCCCGGAACGAACATGACCAGGGCCGAGCAGCACACCGCCGACGTAGGTCTTGCCCGCCATGACCCGGTCACGACCAACCTCCTCCGACAGGATGTCCTCGTGACCAAGACCGTTCTGAAGCGACATCACGACCGTCCGCGGCCCGATGATCGGCGCCGCGGCACGGATGGCATCCCGCGTGTGGTAGGATTTGACGAGGACAATGACGAGGTCTGCCTCTACGCCAACCTGGGTCGCGGAAGTGCACGCAGTGACCTTCACAACGGTCTCGGCGCCAACTTCGAGCACCCGTAGGCCGCCGGCATTGATAGCGTCGACATGAGCCTGGAACGGATCGATCAGCCAGACCTCGGCCCCGCCGCGCGCCAGCGTACCGCCGATGGTCGAGCCCAAGGCTCCCGCTCCGATAAAGCAGATCCTCATCCGAACGCTTCTCCCGCGCCATTCTCGGCGTTGGAAGCACGGTAGCCGGCCGCTCGATATTTAGATATATTATGATCTTTATAGCAATTATTGTGAATCGCAATGAAGCACCAGGATCCCGTCGAGACCAACCTGCTGGACCCGCGCCTGCTCAGGCTGTTCGACGCATTGTTCGCAACGGGTAGCGTCACCAAGGCAGCCGAGAAGCTCGGTCAAAGTCAGCCGACCATTTCGATCTGGCTGGCCCGTCTGCGAAAGGAATTAGACGATCCGCTCTTCGTCCGGTCAGCAGACGGCATGCTGCCGACGCCGCGCGCGGAGGCTCTGATCGGCACGGCGAGGCAGGCGCTGGAGATGCTGCGTCGCCTGGCCGAGCTTCGCAGCGACTTCGATCCGACAACCGCGAAACGCCGTTTCGCCATTTGCATGACGGATGGAAGTCACGTCACGCTGCTTCCCTCCATTCTCGCTCAGGTCCGTCGCGTTGCGCCTGGCGTTCGTATCGAGGCGACACAGATCGGCCCCGACACCCCAAGAATGCTGCAGTCCGGAAAGGCCGATCTGGCGCTCGGCTACATCTCGGATCTCGACGCGGGACACTTCCAACAGGCACTGTTTCCGCAGGATTGGGTCTGCCTGGCGAGCGCGAAACATGCCCGGATCCGCGACCGCATCACGGCAAAGGATTTCAGGCGTGAGGCACACGTCCTCATTCGCTCCGGCACCGGGCATCAGTTGCTCGCCGCTGCGCTGCAGGAGCAGAAATTAGTCCTAGACGTTGGGCTGGAGCTACCCGGCTTTTTGGGGTTGCCTGCAATCGTCGGGACGACTGACCTGATCGCCACCCTTCCAAGGCACATTGGTGAAACGCTGGCTCACTATTACGGACTGCGCGTGCTCGACTGCCCGCTGGCAATCGCCGGATTTACGGTGAAGCAATACTGGCACGCCCGCTTCCATCATGACCCGGCAAGCCAATGGCTGCGTGGCGTCTGCGCGGAGCTCTTTCAACAGCAGGAAGTGCGGGGTCTATATCGTTCCGGTCGGCCAAGGAAACGAAGGCCACGCGATTTGCAGTCGTAATGGTCCCCGGTAGCGGGGCAACGACCGCGCCCGAGGCCACCGGCCGGGCCGACTGCGGCACGGCTGCAATTCCGCACATGCGCATCTGGACCGGTTGTCCGCTTCGTTCGCCGTAGCACCCTATTCTACGATGAGGGCAAAACAGGCCTGCCCGACCAGCTTCCGCGGTATATGTTCGGATGGAAGCCTCGGAGATAAGCCAGCATGGCCACGCCGTTTAGTTCGATTCTGGACCGAGCCTTAAAATCTGTGTTTCCAAACGCGCCCAAAGTGAAACTGCTTACCGAATGAACTCAACAGCTTGACATCTGGCTGGGGCGGGAGGGATCGAACCTCCGAAGACTGCTACGTAACCCTATGAAAAATCGTGCTTTTCACGCTGCCTTGCTGAGGCTGTAATACACGTCCGTGAGACAATGCGCAAGACGCGCCGCCAATCGATTGTCTTGGTCCGTTGCACCCACCTTGTCGTCCCTAATGCCGTCGGCTGTTCAATCTGGCATGGCGGGAGGGACTCGAACTCCGATCCGATTCGTGGCCGAGAACAGTAATCGGCACCGCGCGTACGAACTGTGTGTTGTGGCTGAGACAAACGAGGACCTAGAACGACAACCCGCGCAAATTCTAGATGCGAATTTATCGCACGCTAAGTTACACCTCACGTATCCTGCGATCCTCGCCGTGCCTGCCGGCCGCCCGGGCGTTTCGCTCTTGCCCAACACAACGATACAAGTTGGGGGTAGTAACGGGGGGCGTCGGCGAGCACCCGCCTACGGCGACACCGATTCAAGAGTATGAGGAGTGACCTTTGGCTGGATCGCGGACCCATCATTTGCCGGTGCGCAGGGGGCGCCCGCCCCCGCGTGATCCTAGGTGGATTCGGGGCCAACTCGCAGACGGCTCCGCCGCACGGCGGCTGAAGGGGCCGCTCGCTGCGGACGCGCCCTCCAGGTCCTGGATGGCAGCCCAATCATGTTGGGGACGACGGACCTGTGGGGATGCCTGACCCTCAACGCCTGCGGCAGTTGCTCATCCAAAAGGCACGGCGGCTGACGGCATAGCCAACCCGCTCCCGAGAAGTTTCTGCAGGCAAACTCCTCAGGCTTCGGAAATCTTGTGGAGTAATGAGGCTTGGTGTCCTTCTTGAAATTCCTTGGCTGCTCACTAGTTGCTTGTCGCCCTTCGCCGGCGTTTGGCTCAGACACCCAGCGGCGCAACGCCATTGGAGGTGTATTGGGACTGATACCATTTGACCCCTGCTCCCGCTGTATCGGGAGGATTCTATGCCGAACAAGATCCCAAATGTCAGACAATCCGGCAGTGGGTGTGGCGACCGGCAAGACGCGCTACGCGCTTCGGCGAGTGCCGTCGCCAGAAAGCCACCTCAACCTGCGGCCGCAAAAGGCCTAGCGGCCGAGGAGAGCGTGCAGGTCGAACTTGCGATCGCTATACGCGACCGAGCGAGGTTCTGCGCGACCCGACATTATGCGAGGAGCAGAAGCGAGATCTGCTCCGCCGGTGGGCGTTAGACGCATACCGCCTCGTAGCGTCCGCGAAGCAAGGCATGCAGTCGGATGCGGCCTCGGAGCTCAATGAGGCCATTGATGCGCTGATCGATCTCGACGGCGGCACGGCTCCCTTGTCCAAGCTTCCGACCGTATGCTCTGCAAGACCCGGAGAAAGTGCACGGGCTGCGTGATGCGGAAGCCCGTCCGCCGTCCGATCCGCAGTTCACTGAGCTCCGCGCGCCTGAACCGGTTCCAATTTCGAGCACCTTGTCCGTGGACTTCAGTGCGGCCGCTTCGGTCATCAGCGCGACAATGTAGGGCTGGGAGACAGTCTGGGCGTGCGCGATCGGCGGCGCGCCGTCCTCATCGCGCCGGCGAGGCCGATGCCGCTCGTGCCGCGAGCAAGAGATCGAGGAGTTCCAGCACAGGGGCGTCAAGCGCATTATCGATTACCTCGCAGATGAATTCAGGAAAGAAAGTGGCATCGAGCTGCGGAACGACCGCCTGGCGTTACAGCGTCTCAAGGACGCTGCGGAGAAGGCCAAAATCGAGCTGTCGAGTAGCACAGAGACAGATGTCAATCTCCCGTTCATCACCGCGGACCAGCACGGACCCAAGCACCTCAACATCAGGCTGACGCGAGCCAAGCTGGAGGCGATCGTCGACGACCTCATCCAGAAAACCATTCCACCATGCCGGGCCGCCCTGAAGGACGCCGGTCTGGAGCCTGGTCAGATCGATGAAGTCGTGCTGGTTGGCGGCCAGACCCGCATGCCCAAGGTGCAGGAGACCGTCCAGGCCTTGTTCGGGCGCGAGCCGCATAAGGGCGTCAACCCCGACGAGGTCGTGGCCATCGGGGCCGCCATTCAAGCCGGCGTGCTGCAGGGTGACGTGAAGGACGTGCTGCTGCTCGACGTCACTCCCCTGTCCCTGGGTAGAGACGCTCGGCGGCGTGATGACGAAGCTGATCGACCGCAACACCACAATTCCCGCAAAACGCAGCCAGGTGTTCTCGACGGCAGAGGACAATCAGAATGCCGTCACGGTACGTGTGTTCCAGGGCGAACGCGAGCTGGCGGCCGACAACAAGCTGTTGGGGCAATTCGACCTCGTAGGAATTCCACCCGAGATGCTGTGGCCCTCGAAGACGTCCAGCAGGGTGGTAGGGCCATGTTGACGATGAGCGCATCATACCAATGCGCCGTCCATCGAGCAGGATGCCAGTCTCGAAATTCTTCCGCGGCGACCAGCGCATCTGCTACGCGAACAAGGAATTCGAAACGCTCTTCGGCCAGGACGCGAAAGACTGCGCCGGCAAGGGCTGGTCGATCCTGGCCGGGTTCACGGACGAAAGCGATCCGAACGTCTCGCTGGATCTGGCCGTGCTGAAGGACGGAGGAGAGTTTCTCGGCACCTTCCGGGCGGAGCGGCCTAGACCGCTCCTGGTCGAGGCCTTCTCCGGTCTCATTCAAAACGAGGACGGGACCGAGAACTATCGCATCGCGGCGCTGATCGACATCACCGACAGGGCGCGTGCCGAGCGTGAGGAGTATGCGCGCCGCATCCGCGACAAGGACATCCTGCTGCGCGAGCTGCAGCACCGCGTGAAGAACAATCTTCAGTTGATCGTCGCCCTCATACGACTCGAAGCACGCAACGAAAGACGGGGCGAGAGGGTCGACTTGCACACGCTGGCCGGCCGCATCGAATCCCTGCATCTGCTCTATCAGGCCCTGTCGAACGAGGCCGCCGGCGACGAGGTCGATCTGGGCCATTACCTCAGTTAGATCGCCGCCGCGGTCATGAACACCTGCGCCGTCCAGGGAATTCGGCTCGAGCAGAAGACGGAGTATGCCCCGGTTTCGGTCAACACCGCGCTGTCGGTGGGGCTCGTTGTGAACGAGGTGCTGACCAACTCCTTCAAATATGCCTTTGAAGGCCGCGGCCACGGCGTGATCACGATCGAATGTCTGCGCCAGAGCGAAGACCGGTATCGCGTGGTCGTCGCGGACGACGGAGTCGGGTTGCCTGAGGGCATTACATGGCCGATCCCGGGAAAGATCGGCGCGCTGATCGTGCAGACCTTGAGGGAAAACGCGAAACCGGACTTCAAGGTCGAGTCCGCGCCGAACGAGGGCGTTCAAGTGACGATGAACGTCGCTCGACGGGCGATTGCGTGATAACGAGCTGTCGGCCCGCTTGCGGGCAATTTCCCGGGTGATCAGGCGCTTCGGCGCGAGCGACTCCGCGACGGGTCTTCGCGGCCTGCCGAGCGACTCCCGGAAGCGAGCAGCATCAGAAAGAGCGCCCGATTGGCCTGGTACCGGGCAGCCGGCCGGTTGGCTTCCGAGCCTTGCATGATGGTTTGCCCATCAGTCGTGCAGAGACGCCATCTGCATGCCCGGCGGCGCCGCCTGAGGTGGATTTCGAAGAGCGGCAATTCGTGCGGCATTCACGGCGTCCCCTACTGCATTATCTTTGCAGCAGGCTCCTGGTTCAACTGTTCATGAAAAAGGATTTGAAAGCTCGAATTCTTGGATATAGCCTTGCTCCGTCGGAGCTCACGTTCTTGCCGCAACGCAGAATGCGAGTGAGCGGCGGGCCAAGGCCGCCCCGTGCCCAAACTCCATCTTTGAGCAAACCATCCGCCAAGCGGGAGCGGTGCTTCCGCCGGGATCATTCGGGCTGCCAACATGTCGTCCTCGCCCAGCAAGATTGCCCTGTTCATCGACGGCGCCAATCTTCATGCCACCTCCCGAAGCCTTGGCTTCGACATCGACTACAAGCGCCTTCTGCAGGAATTCCAGAGCCGAGGTATCCTGCTCCGCGCCTTCTACTACTCGGCTGTCATCGAGGATCAGGAATTCTCCTCGATCCGGCCGTTGCTCGATTGGCTTGACTACAACGGCTACACCGTCGTGACCAAACCGACAAAGGAGTTCGTCGACTCGTTCGGACGGCGCAAGGTCAAAGGCAATATGGACGTCGAACTCGCGGTGCATGCCATGGAGATGGCCGGCGACGTCGACGAAATGGTTCTGTTTTCGGGCGACGGCACTTTCCGTTCGCTGGTGGAGGCGGTGCAGCGCCGAGGCGTACGGGTGAGCGTGGTGTCGACCATGGCGACCCAGCCGCCGATGATCGCGGACGAACTCCGGCGGCAGGCGGACGTGTTCACCGACCTGATGGAGCTGCGAGCCGCGATCGGCCGGGACCTGTCCACGCGCCCACCACCCCGCGAGCGCGGCGATGTTCGTGGCCCGCCGCTGCGCGCCGACACGGCGGCGCCGCGTCCAGAGCCCGACGAACTCATCCCGTAACATCGAGCGCACCTGCTCGGGGCGCGGGTTCGGCCTGCCGGTACGATCATGAGCTCCGCCGAAGGCCCGGTGCTCCTGTCGGGAGACCGACGCGCAAGTGGAATATCCTGGTGCAGACGTAGCGCGACTACCCGGTTTCGTCGGATTTGGCCTCCTCGACCTGCCGCGCTGGCGAGGCCGTCAAGCGGCCTCCGCGGAACGGAACGAATCAGCGCGACGGCGTTGAATCGCCATGTGTGCCGTGGCGTTGCGTCAGTCTCGTTGGGGAGTATCGCGTGTCCATGGCGCCACCAAAGTTGCGATTCCTGGTTACATCGAGCCGTGTGATCCCACGCTGCGCGAGAATCCGCCGCGCGGCAAGGACTGGGTCTACGAGATCAAGGCCGACGGCTACCGCGCTCAACTGCACCGGGGAGATGAGGACGCCAAGGTCTATTCGAAGACCGGCCTGGACTGGACGGAACAGTTCTCCTCGATCGCGGTGGGCGCGGCCAAACTCAAAGCAAACAGCTTGGTCATCGACGGCGAGGCCGTGGTGTACGGCAGTGGCGGCCTGCCGGATTTCCAGCAGCTCAGGCGAGAGCTCGGCCCGAAGCAAAGCGAGCGCGTGCGCTATCACGCCTTCGATCTCTTGTACCTCGACGGCTATGACCTGCGTGGCGTCGTGTACGAAGAGCGCAAGCGGTTGCTGCAGCGGCTTCTGAAGGACGCGCCCGAGACGTTCATGTACGTCGAGGCGCTTGCGGGCGACGGCAACGTAATCTTCGAAAAAGGGTGCCAGCTGGGGCTGGAAGGCCTGATCGGCAAGCGGCTCGGCGAGCCCTATCGCTCGGGCCGACAGGAGAGCTGGATCAAGCTCAAGTGCAAGAAGAGCGAGACCTTTCCGATAGTCGCGTTCGTTGAGAAGCTGGGGGCGCGCCCGCGCAAGATCGCCTCGCTCTACGTCGGCCGGCGCGAGAACGGCAAGCTGCTCTACGCCGGCAAGGTGCGTACCGGTTACACCGAGACGACCGCGCGCGAATTGCGCGAGCGGCTCGATCCGTTGATCCGCAAGACGTCTCCCCTGGACGTGCCAGTCAAAAAGCCGAAGGCGACCTGGGTCGATCCGATCCTCGAAATCGAGGTCCGGTATGGCGCGCTTACCGATGATGGCCTGCTTCGCGAGGCCGTGTTCAAAGGCTTTCGCGATGATCTTGCGGTGCGCAAGGTCAAGGCGCCGCGCCTCGTGCCCTGCGCGGCCGGCCGCCCGAAGCTCGGCGTCCCCAGAGAGAACATCCTGCAGCTTCTGCCCGAAGCCGTTGCACCGTCCAAAGAAGAACTCGCCGACTACTGGCGCAGGGTGTGGAAGAAGGCCCTCCCGCACCTCGGCCATCGCCCGCTCAAGCTGGTGCGCCACGTGCAAGGCACCACCTTCTACCACAAGGGGCCGCTGCCGAAGGACATTCCGGCGGCCGTGCACCAGCTTCGTATTCAGAAGCGGGAGGGCGGCCAGGGAACGCGCCTGTGGGTCGACAGCCTCGATGGCCTCTTTGGTCTCGTCGAGATCGGCGCTGTCGAGCTGCACCCGTGGAATGCGACCGTCGAGGACTTCGAACATGCCGACCGTATCGTGATCGATCTCGATCCCGGCGAGGGCGTCGGCTGGGAGGCCGTCGTGGAGACCGCGCTCGATCTGCGCACGCTGATGAAGTGCGAGGGTTTCGAGACCTGGCCCAAGCTCACGGGCGGCAAAGGAATTCATCTGATGGCGCCACTGGCTCAGCCGATGCTGCACGACAAGGCGCATCGGATCGCGCATCAGCTCGTCTCCGCGCTCGCAGCGCGTCATCCAGACCGCTACCTTCTGTCTGCGCAATCAAAACGTCGCGGCCGCATCTTCCTCGATTATCTGCGCAATGGCCGCGGGACGACGGCGATCGGCACCTATTCCCCGCGAGCGCGCGAGGGATTTCCGATCGCAGCGCCCGTGACCTGGAAGCGCATCGAGAGCGGGATCGCGCCGGACGCCTTCTCCATCGACAGTCCATTTCGCGTCAAGCCAAGGAGGTGAGCCGTATGTCGGATGCATTCGATCTATGGGTGGAATGGCGCCACAAAACTCCCAAGTTCACTCCCTTCAGGTAGGTGGCTGCCGTCCGCGTTGCATGAGTCGCTTGACCGCAGCAATGGTGCGAGCGAGCTGTCTAGGCCAGAGCGACCTACGTGGCGGAGTGACTATGAGAATGTAGAGCAGGTTCAGCAGCAGCCAGCAGCCGACCGCGATGAATATGTATTTCATACAAAAATCCCGGAACACCCGGCGACGACGGCAAAGTCCAAAGCATAAACTTGCGGAGCAGCTTTCTTATGATCGCCCGGCAGTCGGTGATGTAAAAACCGGGAACGAAACCATATAGCGAACTGCGTTACG
This sequence comes from Bradyrhizobium sp. BWC-3-1, assembly GCF_032917965.1. Taxonomy (NCBI): domain Bacteria; kingdom Pseudomonadati; phylum Pseudomonadota; class Alphaproteobacteria; order Hyphomicrobiales; family Nitrobacteraceae; genus Bradyrhizobium; species Bradyrhizobium sp. BWC-3-1. Next base: position 2,553,819 of record NZ_CP136625.1, on the reverse strand, counting down.
GCGTCGCTCGAAATAAACAGCCAACAGTGCTGACAGCTTTCTGCAGGGCGCGTAGACCCCAGCCAGGTTGGGAGAAACAGCCGGGGCCGGTGTCCCATTGCACGTGCCGCAATCGGCCGTAATCGGCACGCCCCAAGTTTCACATGCACAAGCTCAAACTATTTCGCCGGCGCCGTACTAGGGCACGTACTCATGAAGCGGCGGCCGCCTGATGTCCGGTTTGCCGCCAACATCGGCCAAAGAGCGGGTGGGCTCCGAGGCCGCAGATGGGCCAACACCGGAAGTCGAGGAACGACGCCCTGCCCGGCATAGCACCGGCTCACGTCGGAAAACGACGTCGCCACGCCGGACCAGCCGCTGATACACTTCACTTCTGCCGAGGCGGTGGTGAGCGCGGCGTCACGCGTGCCGCTGGCTACGAAGCCGCCGTCGGCCAACGCGTGGAAGAATGCTGTCCTCATACTCGGTCGGCTTGCAACGAATGTTGCTCTCACTCAGTGGTAAAGTTATTCGCGCTGTGGTTGGATTTTCGTTGGCGTTCGGCGCCCTGGAGTTGTTTGACGAAGTTTTCCTGAAACAATGAGCTGCTATAGTCTGTGTTAGCGTGACTTTGTTTTTTCGGGCAGACAATCAGGTCAACCAATCGGCTGTTGAGCTTGGAACTGGTGCAGTCTGCGAACGGGCTCACATCGAAGAGCCGTCTGAAGTGGCTACAATCACGCGAAGATCGCGGTGGAAAGATCTGACACTGACACTCAAACGGTGGGGGTGACGATGCCCGCCATATTCGACCTGCTCTATCGTGAATATTGCCGCGCCTGCCTCGCTGAAATGCGAAAGCAGCTTCTGATCCCAGCTGAACGCCCTGAAGCTCCAGACATGTGGGATTACAATCCTGCGGATCACAGCAGCGACGACAGGACCAACACACCGCACCGAACCGGTCACAGGCGTGCCGAACAGCGGCCCCGAGACAGGCGGCCTCTCCCGGCGCAGCAGTGACAGGCAACAGCTCGGGAGGCAACTATGAACACCCCAGAATGCTACACTGTAACGGTGGCTTGCGTCTCGTGTTTGACCATTATCGGTCTAATGCTTGTCGGGGCGTGGTGAACGTGAGCTACTTGCCGCTAGACCGCGACCGTCGGCCGTTACTGAGCCGCAGGCAAGCACGAAGGTCCAGTCAAACAAAGAGCGGCGGCTCACTTTCGCGGATCAGGCGGCCACCAGCTCCTTGTCATACATGCGCTTGATTCTGTGTCGCATCACGGCGTAGCACTCGCAAGCGATCTTCTCGAGCCGCCTTCGGTCGATGTCTAGCATTCCGCGTCGGTCCGATAAGACGCCGCCCGCGGCCTGAAGTCTGCCCATCGTTAGCGTCACGGTCGTTCGGCGGACCCCGAGAAGTTGTGCGAGCGCCTCATGCGTTAGCTGGATTCCGCTCTCTGCGGTGTGGTCGTGAATCTCAAGCAACCATCGAGCCATGCGGCACTCCACCGGATGCACCGCGTTGCAAGCTGCCGCGTTGTTAAGCTGCAACAATTGTGTGCGGAGATGGAGCCGTAGAACACGCCTGATCGTGTCGCTTTGCTCATAGGCAAGCTGCAATTGCGAAACAGGGACCTGGAGCGCGGCTCCAAGGACGTAGGCAGTTGCTGTGACTGGGGAGCGTGAGGGACTTAGGACGGAGAGAGCGCCGACCGCCCCTTCCGAGCCCATGAGAGTTGACGCGACAATGCGTCCGTCCGACATTTCAACTAGGAACGCTATGGCCCCGCTGAGGGGGAAATAGACCAGCTTGAACTCATCTCCCGTTCGCACCAGTACAGTATCAAGGTCGAACGACGTTTTCTGGGTGTAGGGCGCGAGCAAGTTAAGGTCCGCTGGCGGCGTTGCCGCCAGCAGCCTATTCCCAAGGCCATTCTGGAGCGAAATCGCCGGTATTCCTCTCAAGCACGCAGAAACAACGCGGCTCAAACCCTCGCCCAGGAGGCAGGTTCCAATTTACTGACCATTTGTTTTCCGCGTGCCTCGGCTCGAACTTCCGCTAGACTGTATGTCCCCCCACAAAATGAGGCGACTCACCCTCGATGTTGCGACGAGGGTTGCCCGGATGGACGGGTAGAGCCTCAAACAAGGAGGGCGAGTCGTGGGTCATCATACCGAGGTCTTTGTCGGAATCGATACGTCAAAATCGCGCAATGCTATAGCCATTGCCGATGGCGGCCGTGGCGGCGAGGTACGATATCTCGGGGAGTTTCCTGCCACGGAGGCAGCAATCCGAAAGCTGGTGGCAAAGCTTGCAGCGAAATGCTGTCAGTTGACGTTTTGCTACGAAGCAGGGCCAACAGGATACGGTCTCTACAGACTGCTCAAGAGCCTCGGCCATGACTGCCTGGTGGTGGCCCCCTCGCTCGTTCCGAAGAAGGCCGGCGATCGAGTGAAGACGAACCGGCGCGATGCGGTAAGCCTCGCCAAGCTGTTGCGCGCGGACGAGCTCACGGCGGTATGGGTGCCGGACGAGCGCCATGAGGCTATGCGCGATCTCTCGCGCGCCCGTCAAGCAGTGAAGAAGGACCTCCAGGGCAAGCGTCAACAGATCTCGTCATTGATGCTGCGGCTGGGACGCATCTATCCGGGCAAGACAACGTGGGGACCAGCCCACATGAGATGGCTCATGTCGCAGAAGCTCGAGCATCGCGAGCAGCGCATCGCATTCGAAGAGTTACTTGAGGGGGTACGCCAGGAAAGTGAGCGGCTGGAGCGTTTGGAAGATGCCATCCGCGAGGTAGTACCCGAGTGGTCGCTCGCCGAGGTTGTGTCGGCCCTGCAGGCGGTGCGCGGGATTGATCTCATTGCGGCTGTGGGGGTGCTGGCTGAGATCGGTGATCTATCCCGCTTTCAAAATCCGCGCGAGCTGATGGGCTATCTGGGTCTGGTGCCCACAGAAAACTCGACTGGCGACCAAGTCAAGCGAGGCGGCATCACCAAAGCCGGTAATGGGCGGGCGCGACGTATTCTTGTAGAGGCGGCCTGGAGCTATCGATATCCGCCGCGCGTGAGCCGAGACAAGCAGCCAAAGGTGGAGGCCGCACCGAGAGTCGCGCGCGAGATTGCGTGGAAAGCGCAAACCAGGCTGTGCGGACGCTTCCGCTCACTCGAGCGGAAGGGCAAGCGGCGAACCGTAATCGTCACGGCGATTGCCCGAGAGCTATCCGCCTTCATTTGGGCGATCAATCGAGAGCTCATGCCACCTCGACAGGCGTGACATCGTTGGGGGCTGTGGACCGCTCGAGTCGTGAGGTGCGCTCGACCGGCCCACAGCCCCCTTTTGTTGCAATCAAGATCAGGGGGCAGTCGCAGACATTAATCGTGCAGAAGTGAAGGCGGGACCACGGCAGGGGAAATCCTGAAATCCATTATGTGGCCGATCATCCGATCGACGCCCGACGCTAGACCAGGGACAGCCCCAGACGAAAAAACGGAAATGCGGTATCCAACCCGCGCATCAGAGCCTGTTCACCGACGTCTTTGAGTCCCGCCTTCTCCTCTGCACGATCCATCGGCACAAGAACTTCACGATGAGTCCTCGTGGAGATGAGAAACCGTGCGCTGTGTGCTTGACTGGGGACATCAGAATGGAATGGTCCGGCCGTGCTCCGGCCCTGCCAGCACGAGAAGCTGGCAAGGGGCGCCCAAGACAAGGAGCACGCCATGTCTCAGAAACTCGACGCTTCGCCCGCCGTCATCGGCATCGATATCGGCAAGAACTCGTTCCACATCATTGGCCAGAATCAGCGCGGCGGCATCGTGCTGCGGCAGAAGTGGTCGCGCGGCCAGGTGGAAACGCGGCTCGCCAACCTGCCGCCGTGCTTGATCGGCATGGAGGCCTGCGTCGGCGCGCATCACCTCAGTCGCAAGCTGCAAACGCTTGGCCACGACGCCCGCTTGATGCCGGCGAAATACGTGCGCCCCTATTCGAAGGGACAGAAGAATGACTTCCGAGATGCGGAAGCCATCGCCGAGGCTGTCCAACGCCCGACCATGAAGTTCGTCGCAACCAAGACCGCCGACCAGCTCGACCTGCAGGCGCTGCACCGCATGCGCGAGCGATTAGTCGGTCAGCGCACCGGCGTCATCAATCAGATCCGTGCGTTCCTGCTGGAGCGGGGCATCGCCGTGCGGCAAGGCCTGCGCTCCCTGCGGTCCGAGTTGCCGAGTATCCTCGCGACGCGCACCGATGTGCTCTCGCCTCGCATGTTGCGCATCATTGAGGATCTGGCGGGCGACTGGCGCCGGCTGGATGAGCGTATCGAGGACCTCTCCAGCGAGATCGAAGCATTGCCCCGTCAAGACAAAAGCTGCGAGCGACTGATGACGGTGCCCGGCATTGGCCCGATCATCTCGAGCGCGATGGTGGCTGCCATCGGCACTGGAGACGTGTTCTCGAAAGGCCGCGACTTCGGCGCCTGGCGCGTTAGCGCGAAGGGCTTTCCGGTACCTTCGCTTGGCGCTTTTCGAGCTGCTCCTCGACGTAGAGAAGGATCATTCGCCGGGTGTCCTGGTCAGTTATTTTCTGGAATGCCTTGATCAGGCGCAGCATCTCCAGATCATCTTCGATTATTCTGTTCGACATTGCAAAAGCCTCAAGGGAAAAGCAGCAGTCTCAAATCGGGAAAAGTATGCAATATCTCACGTACTACGGGAACATGGAAAATCAGCAGAAAGCTAATCCGTGCCGGCCCGCCGCCGAGCCGGCGGAGGCGGCTCCGGCCATCCGCCTCAGAGCCAAGCTGAAGCCGGGGCACTCTCCGCCATCGCGCAGGAGCCCGGCAACTGAGGTGGCGTTACTCTCTGCGGCGTACCTTCGGCACTCTGCCATTCGTCCGCGCCCTCTCGGCAACATCCCAAATGTTGTCGCCCTTCGGCGGAGCGCGACGAATATAACCCGAAATATCCAGTTCGTTTCACCCCTCGGGTGGAGGTTGGAAACGCCCTTGTCAGCTCTAGGCAACCCAGCAGCGGTCGTCGCGTTGCTCCGCGGGGGCCGTTCTATTTGCGAGGCACCATGGACGAGAGCCTGCTCGTAACAATGATGCGCCGTCCCCTCTGCAAACCGGCGCTGCTGCTTGCGCGTCAAGATTGATTGTCCAGGCAAAGCCCATCGCCCGTTGAAAGAAGTTTGACGAATGTCGTTCGACTGACAACGAATGGTTGATTCTGGAAGCCTCTGTTCACCATCCGGCAAGCCGGTCCTCCTTCGTTACCTAAAATCCACCACTTCCCCGCTCTGGTGATCGCAGGCCTTGGGGGATGCTGATGTATCAAGTGCTCTACTGTCTGACCGATGAACACGATTGGCGACTGGCCGCGCTTGGGGGCGCGCTCTGCCTGCTCGCAAGTACGGCTGCGATCAGCCTGTTTCACCGGGCGCGCGCGACGCAAGGATCGGGCCGCCTGGTCTGGCTGGCGCTCGATGCAGTCGTTGCCGGCTGCGGCATCTGGGCGACGCATTTCATCGCGATGCTGGCCTACGGACCGGGCGCCAGCGGCGCCTATAATGTTCCGGTGACGCTGTTGTCGCTAATCTTCGCCATCGCCATCACCTTTGTTGGCTTGGGCGTTGCGGTCTCGACCATGCGACCGGGCCTCGTCGCTCTTGGCGGGGCGATCGTCGGCGGCGGTGTGGCGGCGATGCACTATACCGGCACGATGGCGCTCGAGATCCCTGCGCGCGTCAGCTGGGCGACGGGCACGGTGGCCGCTTCGATCCTGCTCGGGGTGGTTTTCGGCGCATTCGCGCTCCATGTCGCTGAACGGCGAGACAACTTGTCCGGCACGCTCGGTGCTGCGGTGCTGCTGACGGTCGCCATCGTCTCGCATCATTTTACGGCGATGGGCGCGGTGCAGCTGACGCCGGATCCGACGCTGCCGATCAGCGGCCTGTCGATCCCGCCGACGTCGCTGTCGGTTCTGACCGCGAGTGCTGCGGCTGCGATCATCGTGATCGCATTGGTCGCCGCGCTGCTCGATCGGCGGGCCAAGGGGGAATTGGGCCGCCAGCAGAGGGTGCTGGACACGGCGCTCGAGAACATGTCGCAGGGGCTCTGCATGTTCGACGCGGACGGCAAGATCATCCTGTTCAACGAGCGTTATGCCGCGATGCTCGGCCGCACCGACATCCTGCTCACCGGCCGGCTGCTGGTCGACGTGCTGCGGGAGGAGCAGGCCAAGGGCCAGTGGCAAGGCGATGCTGGCGAATTCTTCGCCCGCCTCGTCGCCGACGCGCGCGAGAGCCGCACCACGACCGACATCGTGACCAGGTTCGGCCGCTCCATCCGGGTCGTCAACCAGCCGATGCAGGGTGGCGGCTGGGTCGCGACCTTCGAGGACATCACCGAGTGGCTGGAGGCGCAGGCGAGGATCTCCCATATGGCCCGCCACGACGCGCTGACCGGCCTGCCCAACCGCATCCTATTCCACGAGCAGCTCGAGCATGGGCTGCGCCGGACCAATTCAGGCGACCAACTCGCCGTTCTCTGCCTCGATCTTGACCACTTCAAGGACATCAATGACTCGCTCGGCCATCCCATCGGTGATGCCTTGCTGAAGGAGGTCGGGCGCAGATTGGAGGCGACCGTCGGCGAGAGCGACACCGTGGCCCGGCTTGGCGGCGACGAGTTCGCCGTGGTCCTGATCGGGCGCTCCGAGGAAACCGCTGCAAGGTTCCTGGCCGGCCGTCTCGTCGAGGCGATCTCGGCGCCTTACGAGATCGACCACCATCAGATCGTGATCGGCGTCTCGATCGGCATCTCGCTGTCGCCGCAGGACGGCAGCCATCCGGACGAGCTGTTGAAGAATGCAGACCTTGCGCTGTACCGCGCCAAGGCGGACGGTCGCGGCACCTATCGCTTCTTCGAGACCGGCATGGATGCGCGCGCGCAGGCGCGGCGGCTGCTGGAAATGGATCTGCGCGCGGCGCTGCAACGGAACGAATTCGAGGTGCACTACCAGCCGATCCGCGACGTCGCCACCAACCGCGTCGTCGCCTTCGAGGCGTTGCTGCGCTGGTCACATCCGCAGCGTGGCCTGATCGCGCCGATCAACTTCATTCCATTGGCGGAGGAGACAGGTCTCATCATCCAGCTCGGCGAGTTCGTGCTGCGCAGCGCCTGCGCCGACGCGGCGACCTGGCCCGACGATATTGACGTCGCCGTCAATTTGTCGCCGGTGCAGTTCAAGAGTCCGAACCTGATCGCATCCGTGACCGCGGCGCTGGAGGAGGCGGGACTGGAAGCCCGTCGTCTCGAGCTGGAGATCACTGAATCCGTGCTGCTGCAAAACGGTGAGGCGACGCTGACCACGTTGCATGAGCTGCGCGCCATGGGCGTGGGTATCTCGCTCGACGATTTCGGCACCGGCTATTCGTCGCTAAGCTATTTGCGCAGCTTCCCCTTCGACAAGATCAAGATCGACCGCTCTTTCGTCTCCGAGCTGGCAACCCGCGCCGATTCCATGGCGATCATCCGCGCCGTGACCGGCCTCGGCCGCAGCCTCGGCATCGTCACGACCGCGGAAGGGGTCGAGAACGACGCGCAGCTCGAGTTGCTCCGGCGCGAGGGCTGCACCCAGGCACAGGGCTATCTGTTCAGCAAGCCGCGGCCTGCCTGCGACGTGGCACTGATGCTGGAAGGGCCGCGGCTCCGAGCGTTGGCTTAACGAAATTATCAGAATGCCATCGCGGCACCGAGGCACAGCGCGGTAAGTCCGGCGGGCACGCCTGAGACGGTCGGGATCGTCGCTGCACGTCGCGTTGTCTGAGGTGCACTGGTCTCTCCCGAGATCCATCGCCGCGTGAGGGTAGCGCTCGACCTTCCGGTCCTTACTGTCTTCGGTCAGACCGAGCTCAGCCCGATTGTCGCGCAGACGAGCGTCGACATCCGCAGACTGAGTTCGTCCGGACCGCGGGAAAGCGCTCTGGAACGTCGGAAGTGCGCGTTGCGGATCCGATGGATCTTCGTATTTTGCCGACCGGCACTTAGGGCGTAATTCAAGTCCGTGGATATCAGACCCACAATCGGCTATCTCGACGCGCCGGAGAATGCGCGTCCGGCCATCACAGCTGACGGATGGCTGCGCACGGGCGACCTCGGGACGCTGGATAAGCGCGGCTACTTGCGTGTCACGGGCCGCCTCGAGGACATCCCGCGGCGGAGAGAATATTTACCCGGCCGAGGTCGAAACCTGCCTGCTGCAGCATCCCAACATTGCCGATGTTGCGGTGATAGCTCTGGTGGGGTGCCAGAGACTATCACAGCCGTAGCGCGTTCGACCTCTGAAGCCAACGCGCTCAGATGATCGGCAAGCCTCGCGAACAATTCTCGTTTTCGCAGATCAGTGGCTAGATCGCTGATCGATTTGCAGTCGGCGGCATCGTTGCGGAGTCTGTCCAACTGCTCACGGATGTCTCTCATTTTAGAGTGCCCCCGGCAGCATCCTCTTCATTCAGTTGAATTGATCGAGGTGTACTTGAGCTCACGCCGATCTATTTCCGAACGGAGCAACTCAGCATAGTTGCGAAGATTGTCACCAACAATGCGGGAGCGGCCGCCATTCGCGCGATCAGCCAACACTTGCCGCCGCACACTTTCCCAAAGAGACAATAACGTCTGATCTTCCGAGCTTGAAAAGTTCATCCGCAGGCCCTCAGTAATTGGTCGCGCGGATGCTACCGCGTACTCGTGAGCCGGATTGTTCGGTTGCCGACATAGCTGTGGTGAAGCTACGCGCTCGTTGCACATCGGTCACACCGCTTGCATTGGTGAAGGGAGATATCGCGACCGCGGGACCTACCGTCGCATTAGCTAATCGATCGCTCGCGTCGCCGCTATTGCTGTAACGGGTCAGAGCGGTCGTGCGGCCGATTCCGCGCGACGGGACAAGATGTGGCTGCGTGGTCACCGACACCTGCTTCGAAGTATTGAAGGACGAACGTACGCGCTGCAGTACAATCCGTCCCGTGTCAGGCATAAGGGAGCATCTCCTGCAGCAAGCGATCCGCGGCGGATAGCTGATCAAGCCGAAGCACGAGCAGCTCGTTCAGCCGCGCTACCCGAGACTGAAATTCCTCACGTATCGATCCGTTATCCACATCTTCAAGCAGGCCATTGAGAACTCTAAGACATTCGATAACGACATTGACCTTCCGTCGCAGCAACTTAGTCCGTTCTGGTCTGGACGATCAGGTATCGCTCTCGACTAAATGGCAGCGGGATGATGTTGGCAGCCACCGGCTCGGACGCTCCATCACGGATCCTCGCTGGGACACTTCCAGCGTGACTCGCTGATGTTGAGGTACTTGTCATGGAAGCACCTCAAGCTGCGCGCACAGTGATCAGGAACTTCTCGACCTCTGTCTTTAGCCGCGCGCTGTCGTTCGACAGCGTTTGCGCCGAGGCAAGCACCTGACTAGAGGCAGAGCCGGTTTCCGTGGCCCCTTGCTGCACCTCCGTGATGTTGGAGGCGACCTCGTGGGTACCTTGCGCGGCCTGTTGGACGTTGCGCGATATCTCCTGCGTAGCCATTCCCTGTTCTTCCACCGCGGCTGCAATGGCGGAAGAGATTTCTGAGATCCGACCGATCGTGCCGCTGATTTCCTTGATCGCGACGACGGAATCCTGGGTGGCGGCCTGTATATCGGCGATCTGGTGGCTGATCTCCCCAGTCGCCTTGGCAGTCTGTTCGGCGAGCGCCTTGACTTCGGAGGCAACGACAGCGAAGCCGCGTCCGGCCTCGCCGGCCCGCGCCGCTTCGATCGTTGCGTTCAGCGCCAAAAGGTTGGTCTGCCCCGCGATCGTATTGATCAGTTCGACCACGTCGCCGATACGAGTTGCCGCCTGTGACAGCTTGTTGACGCGATCGTTGGTTTTCTGTGCCTGATCCACCGCTGCGCCGGCAATCCTGGCTGCGTCCTGCACTTGGCGGCTGATTTCGATGACTGATGAGCTCATCTCTTCGGTGGCGCAGGCAACCGACTGAACGTTGCTCGAGGCTTCCTCGGAAGCCGCAACGACCATGCTAGAGCGCTGCTGGGTGCTCTCGGCTGTCCTGCTCAGGGTCTTGGCCGCCGCTTCGAGCTCGGTCGAGGATGATGAGAGCGTCTGGATGATTTCTCCGACCGCATCCTCAAAGCGTCCAGCGAGCTGGTGCATGTCCGTCTTGCGCTGGGCGGCCGCACGGGCCTCTGATTGCGCCTGTTCGGCCCGCAGCCGGTCGGTTTCGAACATATTGTCTTTGAAGACCTGAACCGCCTCGGCCATCTCGCCGACCTCGTCAGCGCGGCCGACACCTGGGATCGAGGTCGACGTATCGCCGCTCGCGAGCCTGCCCATGGCGGCGGTCATCCCCTGGATCGGGAGGGCGATCGCGCGAGCGGTCAGCAGCGCAATGGCGGCCCCGAGGCCCAGTCCTGCCGCAAGCAAGCCCCACAGGACCAGCCTCAGGAAGGATATGCTCGTCTGCACCTGATGGCTTTCCTCGGCAAGCATGCTGTTCTGGTTCGTCTTGATGCCTCCAGAGCGGGTGCCGTCGGCGCCCTTCGGCCCGTCGAGCAGATCGAGAATCTTCACCGCGCGCGGCGCCGCTTCCGTTATGAGAATATGCACGGGTGCATTCCAGTCCGCTGACTCCCGGAACGCGAACATCTTCTCGTAAAGGAGAACAAATTCGCCCCGCGCCTTCGTGATCTTCTCGAACGAGAGCAGCTGAGACGGCGTAAGCAGGTCCTTCTTCGCACTCACGGCGGTATAGCCTTTTTCAAAGAGCTCCCACGGCTTGAAGAATTTCTCCTTGTCGTTCTTTTCGCCCGACAGGAGGTACATGCGAAGTTGAGCGGTGGCAGCGGCAAAATTGCCGCGCGTGTCCGCCATTGCTTTCAGCAATCTCTTACGCTCCGCCGTCGCCTCCTGGCCCTCCTCCTCGTTGATCATCTTGGTGATCTCGGAAAACATTGTTTCGGTGCGCGGACCGGCTTCGGTCACAAGTAGCTTTGTCGCTGGATATGCATCGGAAGTGAACGCGACGGCTTCGGCTTTGTCTTGGGCAGCTCGGAACTCTGCGAGCAGCGCCTTGGCCTCGGCCCATTTTCGGCTGTTCTCCGGGTTGGTAAAATGTACCGCCTTCTCATCGAAGCCGGCAACTGTGGCATCCATTTCCTTCCACATCGCGGCCCGATCTAGCTTGCCTTGCGGATTTCCGGTCAAGAGATAGCCACGCAATGTCGCCAGTGTGGAATAGAGATTGCCGACCAGCTCTGTGCTCGCGAGCGCGACGGGTGTCCGCAGGTTCACCATGCGATCGACGGTCGTGGAAATCCCGCCGACCGCAAACACGGTGTATCCGACTGAAAGCGCGATGATCGCGCATACGGAAAGAAATCCCGAAATCAGCCGGCCACGAATCCGAAGTTTGAGTTTGAAGGGCATGGCAACACTCCGCGGGTCATTGGACCCTTAAAAAGATTGGCAAGAATGGATTTGGATGTGACGCGCTTAGTCGCCGCAACCGACGGCGGCTTTTAGGTCAGATGGCAAAAAGATCCCTCGTGGGGTCACTCGATAATAAAACAGTAGCTCAGGTTTCCCGTCCCTACTTGAGCGTGCAGACCATGGTGAAGACAATTGGCTGCGAGTTGGTTAAGAAGAAATCGACCCTGATTTTCCTCACGCGCGCAAAAATTGCTGCTTCAGCGCGTATGACGAAATTAGCTCGGCGCATTTCGCAAATTTTTGGTTCGCCCGGCCGCGAAATGCGCGAGCAACCCAAAAACTGAGCCCCAAGACGGTCCTTCCAAAGCTACCTATGGAAAGTGAGATAGCCAGCTTGCGACAACTTGTCTCAAATCATCGTCGCGGCCGAACTGCAGGCTCGCCGACAGACGGGAACAAGAACTCGATTCCCGCATCCGAAAAGACGCGACGAAGAATCTCCGTCGTCTCGTCCGACATTGGGGGAGCATCATCGTACTCTTCAAGCCGACGAATGATGGCGGACGAAATCCCCGTTCGCGCGGCCAATTGTTTCACAGACCAATTTAGGATGCCGCGGGCTGCGCGCAGTTGCGCGCCCGTAAGCTGCGATGTTGCCGCGTGTTGAACGGAGAGCTTTTCCTGATGCACGTCAATGGAGAGACCCATCCATTCCTGGATGCTGCCGTCCGCATTGGTGACAGGCACGGCCGTACAATGATACCACCGATATGTATTGTCGGGCTCTCGCAGGCGATGCTCGACGCTGTACCGCCGTCCGGTCTCGACCGAGGCCGTCCAGCTTCTCAAGGCCGCCTCACGCTCGTCTTCGTGAAGAAGATCAGCCCAGCCTTTGCCAAGCAACCGATGCGCCTCTGGTGTCTTCTCGCCATTCGGCAGTGCCGTGATTCGACCGTCGGAACTACCGATCCACAGCAGACCGCCTACCACCTGGGTCAAAGCGCTGTAGCGCTCGGCGTCACTTCGCAGCGTCTGGACCAACCGACGTTGCGCTGTAATGTCGAGAGCGATCCCCAAAATACATTCCGGCTCACCTGCGCTATTCAGTAGCACTTCGGTATGGCAGTTAATCCAGCGGAAAGCGCCATTGGGCCGAATGATGCGAAATTCACCGTCGAGCAACGTCCGATCTATCATCAACTCGCTGGGACCGCGAGTCGGACCGCGATCGTCCGGATGAATCCTTCGTTGGATTTCGGTGTATGACGGCGACACCGCATGCGGATCCAATCCGAGCAGCCTAAAAAAGCCACGCGACCATTGCATCTGGCCGGCTGCATCACAGCGCCAGACACCTGCTCCCAGCTTTTCTTCAATCAAACGAAGCACATCGGATATACCGAGATGTGCCTCCAGCTGCAGCAAATTAACCCCCGTTCTCAAATACAAACATTCAACTCTCAATTGCAGAACAATTCAACACTGATGTTTGAGTGAACCCGGCCATACGGTCGCAGGCCGGTGGAACGTCTCTCCACGGGCAACGCCAACGAGAGAGGGCAACGTCGTGCGGTCCTAGAGACCGCCTACACCTCAACCCGGCCAATCGGCTGCGCGCCATTCGACGAGGCCAATGACCCGAAAATCCCTTCCGGCACTGCTGATTTTCTCGAGCATGGTGGCACTGGTTGTCGCATTCGGATTTCTAGCACAGTAAGACCCGCGGATTGTGTGCGACGTCCTCTTTTCCCCCGATAGCGACTCAAATAGCGGACGTCGTGCACTTCGCATTTGGGCCAAGCGGTAGAGTAGCGCTCTAGATATTTGGAGGGGCCTCTTACCAGGCAGGCCCTGTTGCCGCGAGATGGTCTATGGACGCGAAATCAGCCACACGATTTAAACAGCACGTAGATCGGATCATGGAGAGTTATCCCTGGCGCTCACGCTCGCCCAAGAATCTCCAGTAGCTGAGTTTCTGAGATTGAGGACATCGGTCGGCGATATCATCTCTCGGAATAGACTCCGTGCTTCAGGAAAACATTTACAAAGATTATCCCGGTCTGGATGGCATGAAAGGCTGACTGATAACTTCGGCTTCGGGTCAAAGAACGAACCCGCTCTCGCGGGAGGGCTGGCGGCGCGGTCCGCCGATCACGTCTACCGCTGTAACCGTTTGAACGAGCACAGGTGACGGGCGGGCGCTCCGTCTGCAGGATCGAGGGGTCAAGCACTCCAACCTCAAGACAGGAGCCCCCAATGAGCGAGAAGCCCATCAGCCCGCTGCGCCAACGCAGGCTCGACGACATGAACATGCGCAGGTTCGTACCCGATACGCAACGCGAGTATATCCGCGCCGTCAAGAGGCTTTCCTCAGCCCTTCCCCCGACAGTGCGACGGCGGAAGAGCTGCGCGCGTTCCAGCTGCATCTGACCGAGACCCTGAGGCGGTGGACGCCGGGTGCGTCGCCTATTTGCGCAAGCCGTTCGCACGGCAAACCTTGCGGGATGCCATTGCGAGAGTACTGGCGTAACAGGCGCGGCGCTCCATCGGGGTAGGTCAATTGGGCGCCCATAACCTCAGCAGACTGAACCGCAGGTTGTTCGGCTAGGTGTGAGGCTAGTGAGAACGGGGCTGTCCGTTTTGATCCTGCGCAAGCCGGAGAGTTGCGCTGCTTGAGCAACGGCCAATGGCGAACTAGACCATGTACTCCGCGAAGTGGACAAGTCCGTTCTGGCTTCAAACCGGAGATGGCCGGCTCGCTAGGGCGCTACGGAACTGCTCAATGTATTCCGCTGGCAGGTCCCTTTGAGATCGCGCGCGTTGCAGCTTCAAGACGGGCCGCGATCTCGCTCATCCGGCGCGCCAGATCTTGGAGCGTTGTTGGCTGTACTGGGCCGGCGCCCCTTGGGGAATTCAGCTCCGTTTGCAGGTGCTCGAACTCTGCCTTGCACCGCTCCAGCTCGGCGAGAAGCATTGCGAGATCATCCATTTGGCCGAATGCGCCTCATTCCGGTGAGCTGGGGCCGTCGTACCAGATCAGGGGCAGGCGCGGCACTTGGGAAATTTACGGGTGGGCCGACCCGCTCTCCGCCGCAGGTCGATGATCCCGAGACACACATCTGGGTAGGAGATCAGCCGGCATTCCTGCTGGGTTGGCGGTTGGCACGTGGGTACTGCGGCTAGTCTGTGTCTGTGGGTGGGCCCGCTGTCCAGGTTAGATCGGAATGGCATCGTGTGGGTTTTCATCGCCGATTTTGACCCCGAAGCTCACGCCGACCTTGATCTCACGTGACCGTAGTCAACAATTAAATTTTGTGGTGGAGGACATAATGAACAAAGCCATTGTTGCTATCGGGCTTGGGCTTGCCCTGTCGGGCGCAGCATTCGCGCAAGCGAAGTCGGCTAAGGAACAGCTTGTTGGTGCGTGGACGCTAGTCGCTGTTACCAGTGAAATGGACGACGGCCAAATAGGCGAACCCTTCGGTCCTTCCCCAAAGGGTGTGATGATTTTCTCAGATGATGGCCATTTCTTGCTTTTCCAATCGCGCGCGGAAATTCCAAAGATTGCGGCTAATGACCGAGCCAAGGCGACGCCCGAGGAGGCGCAAAGTATCGTGGCGTCAAGCATTTGCCTACTACGGCACATACTCGGTTGACGAAAATACAAAAGGTATGATGGTCAACCTTGCAGCCAGCACCTCCGCGAACGTCGCCGCCGTTCCCAATCAGAAAAGAACGATTACTTTGCTAAACTCAGACGAACTAAAATTCGACAATCCCTGAACTCCAAACGGTATGACGCTGCGAACCACTTGGAAGCGCGTAGCGGCGCCCCAGTAGAATTTGAACGGTGGCAATCGCACGCGACATAACGCCACTCTGTAAAAAACCGGAAAACCAACCGGCTGGTTTTCGTCAAATGGTGTCAGAGCGTTGGGCACCAGACGAAAATCGGCCCCGACCAACACGGGGGGCTGGCGGTCGGGGGCCGTCCCTTCCAGTGCGCCACAGGCGGCGGTGGTGGGCACACGCGCTGACGTTCGGGTAGCGACAAAGCGGTACACCAACTGGCGCGCGCTCTTTCAGGTCGCAACGTGTGGATTGACAACTGTATAGCCGCGCAACGATCGCGCGTGCATCCTTGTCGCGTGTCCGCCTGAGTTGGCGTCATACGCCATCCAAATGTCGCCTCTGAGATGCTGTTCTAGTACGAAGACGTGCCCACGGCGTGCCGCGACCATTCCGGGCGACGGCGACGTACGCGGAAAGCGTAGCCAGTTGGCTGCGAGGTTTAGTTCAGGCACCACACGACCAAACACGCGCAGCGCTGCGCCACAACCACAGAATGCCGCCGGGCAGCCGGGCGGCCGACCCCCGACGATCCGGCTCTCAGCAGGGACCCTCATCGCCAAGCTGTTGGCTGCGGTTACTACGAGTTGTTTGGGACGATACGCCTGCAGAGAATATTGCGAAATTCGTTCGCCGCGCGTCTGCGCGGACGAGAAGTCACATGGCATGATCACGTTGCATTCGGGCGCGTGGCCTATGCGGTAGGGTCTTGCTTCCGAACAGATCGAGCTGAGGACAACGAAGAGACACGCAGAAAATACTTGCTTGAACATTGCAGGGCTCCAAAATGAGGTCCTGCCCCGAGTACCAAGCAACAAACAACAATTTGGCCGAAAAGCGGCCAAGGTTAACAGCGATCGCGGTCCAATATCGTCAACCCTCACGGCCAGACGTTGCGACGCTATCTGATTAACTCGCAGAGAGAGAGAGAGAGAGAGAGAGAGAGAGAGAGAGAGAGAGAGAGAGAGAGAGAGAGAGAGAGAGAGCCTTGCACTCGTCCGACTTGTCAAGTCTGCTCCGGGGTGACCACCGGCAACGCTCGGATCGAGCGATATAATTTCCGCTTCGCGCCCCTGAGCGGCTGCCGGTGTAGATGGAGCCCTAACAAACGGCCCCGACGCATTCCACGTCGGGCCCTTAAGATCGTCGAGCCGGTTACATCCGCCGTGCCCTCTGATGCTTGATGTGTCGATTACCGCCCACGATCTAGTGCAGAGCGTGGCACTGCGGCCGCAATGAGCAAGGCCGTTTGAACAGTCGTCATAACACGCGCGTCGATGTTAATGCCACGAGGATCCCGCACCTGGACGGTTGCTTGGGCAACAATTAAAAGTCGAACCGCTCGTTCCTGCGCGCCATGAAGATTTTGGAAGCCACGAGCCGCGGCGAAATGTCAATTCATGATCGTAAGCAGATCCGAACCAACCCGGCGTAGCTCTCGCGTTTCTCGACCGGTCAGCCCGAGCTCTCACGCACCAGCCGGGCAATTCTGCGAGGACCATCCCACACCTCTACGGCGGGGTACGTATCGAGAAATTTCTCTGCTCGCGTTCTGGCGTCTTCATCCGTCGGACTGTCAATTTGATAAACCGCCCGAGCAACGCCGGATAAATCGACCACATACGCAACGTACCGCATGGCATTCCCAAGTGCCGGAAGCTACAATACGACTCCGCCAACTGTGGCGGCCTTCGTTTCATCTTACTTTCGAACCTTTGACGAGCGCCGGCTGGTGATCGAGACTTGCTCTTGGACAACCTGCCGCGCCTCCACCTCGCGTGTTGGTTTAGGAGGGCAGGAACTCTCTTTCGGAGGTTTTCTTGCCAGCCATCGCAGTATTCTAGAACAATTTACGAGGCTCCCAAGATCGACCTATGGCTTAGGAACCAACCGGCGCCTACGAACCCGAATACCCGAATATCCGTTTCGGTTGGAGTTCGTTCCGCAATGGGGACCGGGGCGCCCCTTCCCCGGTTGCAGAGAGCCATGCTTGCGCAGGGGTCGAGGCCGTTCCGCGCGACGCGCGCTGCATTCACAAGGTCCTCCGGCATCCGTTCTTCATGAGCTTGCGCGAGGATCTGTAATGGCGCGCCTCACCCCCGCCGAAAGTGGTTCGCTACAGAGGAGGTGGCGCAGGCTTGAATTGATGAGAACGATCGGGAGGGCGTCGGCTTCGAGTACGAGGTGATCGGCGCGCCAGCGTGACCTTCATTGGCAAGCCATGTCGCAGAGCCAGCGCGCGGCCGCCCGGCGGATAGGATCGAGAGAACAACCCCTCGCGCGTGGCCCAATTGTGCCGAAACATACAGCCAGCCAGGGCGCGCGCGAAAGCTGCGGCGTGGTCATCCGAGGTTCAGGAAGGAACGTCTAAGGTTGGTCAGCGGGGATGGGCTCCGCCGGAGTAGCGTGGATGAAATACAAACTTACACTTGCCGCAATAACCGTTCTCGGTGGGGCGGCATTCTCAATTGCAACGGCATCGGCAATGCCCGTTGCTCCGTTGGGACAATCAAACATCGCGAACGTTGAGACGGTAGCTCTGGTTTGCAGCCCGCACGGATGCGTCCGAACTCGCCCGGTCTATCGTCCTGCCTATCGCCGCGGCGTAGTCGTTGTTCGTCGGCCTTATGCCCATCGGTACTATCGGCGCTACTGATCAGAGGTTTCGTTCACGTAAACTGGCGTATCCTACTTGTAAAAAGGCCGCCAACTGAGGCGGCCTTTGGTTCTTTGCTCAACCGTTTTAGTGAGGAGAGAGGACAGCGGCCACGTTAAACGCCAGTAGAACCAGAGCGCATGCGCCAGCTGACAGCAGTCCCTATGTCACCGGCCTCCTTCGCGCATGCATTCCTGTGGGAGAAGTGGTAGCCAACTGCTGAGGTCCGACGTTTTCTGGCGTTATTTGGATGTCATCCAAGCTTCGCGAGTTCGTTTCGGAGATTTATGTTCATAGCAATTGCTCCGAGGCAGTTTTCGCTGAAGAAGCACGAAAGACGCAAACTGCCGGCGATTAACACCGAGGAGCCGTGTACGGTTGCGATCCACTGCGAGCGAGGCTGGATAACGCGCGGAGCTTCTTAGGCGGCTCGCGGCATCTCGCCCCACGAGCTGCCCGTGGCCCGTTCAATGTCCTGCTCGTCTCTATAATCAGGCGAAGAGATTCACGCCACTGAACCGCCTGCACGCCAGGCCAGGTTGACGCTGCTTCGCAAAGCGTCGAACTCTAGAACGGCTCGCCGGTTCTCGTGAATGCGCTGCAGCGGACCATCTGCTTGTTGCACTGCTTCCACTCTTCGCCATGCAACACATTCAAATCGGTATCAGATCACCTCTCTACACGAGAATCCCGATGTGCCGGAACGCGCCTTACGAGTTTGCATTGTTTGTCAGTCTGGTGATTTGTAGTGAGGTCGATCATGCGTCCGCTTTCTGGAATGATCGTGATTGCAGCGGTCTCAATTTGGACGGGGCTTCACGCGACCCCAGCCGTTGGGCAAACATTCAATGATAGATGGTCCATCGTGCCAGACGCTCACGCCGAGCCCGCTCCTGAAGGACTCGATAAGACAAAGAAGGAGGAGCCGCAAGCGCAACGCCCGAGCGGACAAGAGCCCCTGAAAGATCGTTCAGGCGCTCAATCTTTCAATCGAGTTATTTCCGGAAAAGCCTCCTACTATTCGTATTCCAAAGGCAAGACAGCGAGCGGTTCATCGTTTGATCGGAATCTACTAACCGCGGCGCATCGCCGTCTGCCGTTCGGCACGAGAGTCCGCGTCATTGATCTTGAGACGAACAACTCGGTGGTGGTTCGTATCACCGACCGCGGACCATGGGTCCGTGGCCGCGTCCTCGACCTCTCGCTGGCGGCTGCGCGCAGCTTGGGGATTACGAATCGTGGCGTGGCTCAGGTTCGTGCTGAGGTGTTGTAGCGGACGACCATGCCCTGCGAAAACACGCGACCGCCGCCCACGCGCCCTTACGTCAATACGGCCTTTTGGCCTGAAACGAATCTGCCGTGTCTCTAAAGAACCCTGACGCTATCGCGGCCCTCGTATCCGTCCTCAGGCTCGTCCACGGAGACGAAGTCGCGCGAACCATGCTCCTGGAGGGTATGAGCCTCGCCACGCTGACGGACACGATGTTCTCCGCGCCGATAGCACATCGCGATGCCGTTCGATACGTCGCGAGTGCCTTAGATGACTTCGCCATTACACCGGAACTTGGCCCCGTCTGGCATCTTCGTTACCTGTATGATGATCAACCCGGCTCCTTTTGCGTCGTCGATATGGAGATAGCCACGCCGGCCGGTACGCTGTCCAGCAACGACCTTTGGCTTCGGCTGCCCGTCTAACTTGCAATGCGGACCGTGCTTCGACGATTAGCCGGAGCCCCCTGCCCTACGTGCCGGCCCCGTAGGTCTTGATCGTGCCGGCCGTTATGTCACAGCATGAGAGGGCGCGGCTGCAGCTCATCGATGCCTTTCCCCGCAGGGCTGCGTCTTTACATGCCATGGCCTGAGCCCGGTTGGCCGCGATGATCCAACTGCTCCCGCGCCCGTTCACGTCGGCGAAATTGCGAGATCGGTGACGCCCAGCGAGCTCTGAAATCTTGATCTAACTTGCATCCTGCGTGCAGGCTGGCAGCTCTCTTAAATCCGCGGGGGATCGACCTTCCGAGCACGAGCACGACGAAGAGCGACTGCCAGGAAGATTTTAGAAGCTACCAACCGGCGTGTGCAGAAAGTATTCGCAGTTGAGCGGCACGAGGCGTGCCAAAGGACACTATGCCCGTCGAAGTCGGAAGAGCCCAGCAGGACAAAGAAGTTCAAATCCTTGCAGGCGGATGTCCACAGTGGCATCACGTATCGCCATTTAGCCGAGTTACCGTAGTTCCTTACTGTAGCTTATTTCTAGAGCCGTCCACGGTTTGCGAAAAATGAACGTCTTCGCGAAAGCTTAGCGCCCAGAGTTCGGAGGAGTGGATATCCTCGGCGCGGCGAGAACCAGGGACCAGTAGCTCGCCCCCTTCCGCGAAAGCGCTCTGCGTTTTTTCCGCGCGGAGCTTGTCACTTCTACGGTTCGAGCCACGTTGACACATTAGATCGCGGGAGCCGCTAGGCTCAGTCGCGCTTGACCCGAAGTGAGGTGTGGGGCTCCCGGCTGACGGTTAGCCTCACAAGCCACCTGCGGAATCCTCCGCGAAAAGTGTGGAGAGGTAGTCTGGAGCGGCCGGATTATGGGCGCGATGATGATGCGCAAGGAGCCCGCGAGCGCGCCCAGGAGGCCGTTCGAGAAGCCGACGGGCGGAGGCGGAAGCCTAGTCCGTCCGCATGGAATGCTACGGGGGCCCTGCGCAGCCCTGCCCGACGATCGATCAATGCTTAGTGGCGGACTCGCCTGGCTGGAGGTTGAGTGCGCCCGCTGCAAGACACGCGAGCCTACCATTCGACGTCATACATCGGCATAAGCACACGCCGCTCTGGAGTTTAGGCGCTTTTTCCTGCCTCGATCAGCCTCGAACTTTCGGCGATCGGACTCATTTGCCGACGGCGCCTTCGCGCGCAGCGCTGGGCCCGAGCGCACAGGCTAAAACTGTGCTAAACAACGAAAGTCAGCACCATCGTCAAGGGTTCACATGGAGCACCAAATGGCTTCCACGCGGGACGACAGCGTCGCGGAACGGCAGATCGCGGAGGAGCTTTCGCACCTGACGCGCAAGGCGGAAGACGGTGCCTCGGTCCAGCCGACCATGGAGACGTCTCGCGCACCGGCAACGAACCATCAACCGACGAAACAGCCCCACGTGGCCTTCGTCTGCTCTCTGTTGGCTGTGTCCTTTGCTGCTTGGTGGTGGTGGTCGTCCTCCGCACAACCGGCGATGAGGGCCCCTTCGGACCCTGCACCCCTGACGCGGGGCCCCCGAGATGCTGCGGCGCCGAAAGACGCGGCGCCGTCTGCAATCGCCCTGGTTTCCGACTTGACGCAGCAGCTGCAGTCGATGACGCGCGATCTCGCTGCCTTGAGGCAAGCAGTCGAACAGCTTAACGTGACGCAAGAGAAATTGGTCCACGACAATGAAAATGTGGCGCGCCAACTCAAGACAGGCCAGGAAGAACTCGCACGTAACAGCCGTGTCATCGACGATGTCAAAGGGATCCAGATCCAGATGGCCCGCGAAAGTCAAACGCTCACCGATCGCCTCAACGCAAACCAGGAGCAACTCGCCCGCGCCACGGCGAACGCCTCAGCACCAAAGGAGATGATGCCTGAAGGTACGAACGCAATCCCAGAAAAGCCACAGGTCATGCAGGAAGTACCATTGCCGCGTCCACGGCAGTCGGCCAATGTTGCCCAGGCGCCAAAGCCGGCGCCAATTGCCAGACCGCAAGCTATAAAACCGCAACCGTCGTTATCGTGGCCATGGTCGCGCTAAGCCGCGACCGACCTGCTCCTGCGGCCGAAACTAAAGCTATGGAGACGGGCGCCGTTGACTGCGGCTCCTATTCAGACTTTCGGATCTGGCCCGCTGTCGCCCCGCGGTCCCTTTCGCTACGTAATCGCCCTCCCGTAGACCTTGTAAACCCGCGAAATCATCAGGATGATCGGCGAGCCGTAGCATCGCTCGCGAGGCCTTCATGCGAAAATGCGAAGTCGCCGTGCTGGGTCTAGGACTCATGGGCGGAGCAGCGCTCAACTCATTGTTGGATGCCGGCGTCGATGCGCTCGGCTTCGACCCTGTCGGACCCGGTTCGGATCGAGGCTCGTCACATGGTTCATGTCGAATTTTCCGTCGCTCAATTTCGAAAACCCCAACTACACCAGCCTGAGCGACGAGGCTCGTGCCGGTTGGATCCGGCTGCAGGCCGAAAGCCCTCAAACGGTTCTGACGGAAACCCCTGTTTTGGAGGCAGGCCTCCCCGGCTCTGCGATGGTGGCGTCGTCACGCGCGGCCGCGATCGCGAAAGGGCGCCCTGATCCGATGTTGACCGCGACCGTAGCGAACAAGGAATTTCCGGCTTTCGCCCTGCCCGACGACTGGGACGTCGTAGTACAAGACGGTGGCGCGATACTGTGGACCGGTGTCGTCATGAGACTGATGCGCTCACGCGCCGGCAACCGTGTGATTCCGGAACGCGCGAGCTTCACGCCGCACCACGACGTCGTATCGATCCGCACGGTGACCGAAGAGTTCTTCGCCGAGCGCGCGATTCTGGCGCTGGGTCCATGGCTCGGTCGCGCACTCCCGACATTGGGCGCGCTGCTCAACGTGACCCGACAGGCGGTCGGCTGGTTCAAGCCGACCCGCCCTGACACTGTGGCGCTCGGTCGTTTCCCGATCTTCATTCTGGACCGAGGTCCGAACGACGTGGTCTACGGCTTTCCGGACTTCGAACAGCGCGGCGTCAAAGCGGCGCCTCACAACCACGGGCCCGTGGTCGGCCCCGACGACTGGGGTCCGCAGGCCACCGAGGCCGAACTCCGCCCGGTCGGCGATGCGTTGGCGGCCCTTGTCCCGGGCGCGGCCGGGCCAATCATCGATCGAGACGTCTGCCTCTACACCAACACCGTGCCCGCCGACCGCCTGCCCGATGCGGGCGAGGAATTCATCATCGATCGCTGGCCGGATTCCCGCCTAATCGTCTGCTCCGCGTGTTCAGGCCACGGTGCGAAGTTCGCGCCTGCCATCGGGCAAAGGCTTGCCCGACTGGCCACCGATCCGTCCTACGAAGCGGAGTCCTTCTTTCAGCTTTCCCGATATTCTCAATTCGCCTGAGCGGATATCGCGGCGTGGCCGGATCGGCTACGTTACCCTGGCGGTGTCACTGGCCGATATGTTCTGCGCCGGCGAGCTTCGGCGCCGGACCTCCGAATTCGCGCGCGAAGACTATTGAAGCGCGAATTGAGCCTTGAGCCGTGGTGTGAATCGGCGTGGCCCGAGGCTGATCGGCACGATAAGTCTCTGATTCACATCACATTGGAGGGGGCATGCTTCGATGCCGATTCACATCCCGGCCTTCCGCCGACCTGCACGCTCGTCGGCCGGACGTGCCGCGGTGGTCTCGCAGCGGCGAGCAAATCCTGTAGCTTGTAACCGTAGTTAGTCACGTCAACCGCGCCTCACCCCACCGAAAATTTTAGAATCCTCAACGCCTTGGTCATTCCCGTTTGGAGGAGCGGTGATCCTCGGGTAGGCGGGATACGTACTCGTCCACATTCCGGACCAGCGGAGCACTGATAAGGTTTTGCGTATTACCTTATCAGTTGGCCAACTGACTCCGCTTCGTATGAAAGCTTATCAGTCGATCAACTGACCCTGTTTTGACTCGAAAGCTGATGAGTTCGCCATCTGGCTCTGTTTCGTACGTCTGCTTATCGGTTTTGTAGGAAGCAGAACCGTTTAGCATTTTTCGGGTGTCGCTCGCTGGAGGGAAAAATCAATACAAAAACTGCTCGACTGCTGCAGCTCAGGTTCTCTCGGTAGGGGAGAGATGGCATTCTCCGACGGGCACGCGTTGAGGACGGACTACGGTACGCCGTAGCGCGCGAATTCCTCGGCGATGTCGCCCCGGACAGCTTTCGCGGCCGCGACATCGGCTTCTCCCGAAGCCGTCTCGCCGCGGCGGATCTTTGCCCGGCCGCGACCGTACAGCGCGGTGGCGAGCGTGGGGTCGATGCGCAGCGCGGCGTCGTAGTCGGCGATGGCCGCATCGGTCCGTCCAGCCTTGAGGTGGGCGAGCGCGCGGGAATCGTAGGTCGCAGCCGTATGCGCGCCCGACCCGATCGCCTTGTCGCAGGCTTCCACCGCGCCTTGCGGGTCGCCCGTGCTCGCCCGGATCCAGCAAAGGCCGCTCCAAGCCACTTCCATGTCGGCGTTCAGACGAGTCGCGGCGGTGTAGTCGCTTTCGGCGCGTACGAGATCGCCCTTCTTCAGCCAGCCCTCGGCGCGGTTGACGAAGGCGCCGGGGTATGCCGGCTGGAGGGCGATGGCTCGGTCGAAATCCTCCATCGCGGCGTCGTAGTCGCCCGTCCTCAGTCTCGCCGCGCCGCGGTTGTTGACGGGTTTGGCGAAGGTCGGATCGATGCCTATGGCCGCCTCGAAGTCGGCGACAGCGCGGTCGTAGTCGACCTTCGCCGCGTAGGCGATGCCGCGGTTGTTGTGGGCCATGGCCAGGGCCTGTGGCCCGCCACGGCCGGCTGCGATGAAGGCAGAGCAGGCCTCGATCCTCCGGTCGGGGGACGAGGCGGCGTTGCAGAGCTCGACGTTCCGGAATTGACCTTCCGGCTTCTGCGCCGACGCGGGGGCGGCCAGCAGCAGGATCATAACTGGCGCCGTCCCGAAGACCTTCAGCATCCCCGGCAGATGCCGAGAGCGCGGTCGGCCCTCCGCTGCCGGGGAGGCGCAACGGTCGGACCGGCCTTCCGCTTCATGACGGCATCCTTGCCCTCCTCGATCAGGGTGGCGAACTTGACCGTGCCGTCGTCCGAAATCTCGATGTGGGGCGTGGTGCCCCGGATCCCCAACGTCGCCACCGGCGTGTCCACCTTCATGCTCCCGGTCTTGGCGACGCTGCCGGCGACGAAGGTGAAGGTGCCTCTGGTCAGGCTGATCAGGGTTGAATTGTCCTTGCCGTCCGGATCGTAGACGAACTCGCTCATTTCCATGCTGGCGTTACTCGACAGGCTGAAGGAGCTGCCATCGGCGAAATTGATACCCAGGCGCCCGTCGGCGCCCGTCCTGACGACGTCGCCCCGATAGACTGGATCGCCGACCTTCGCGCTGGCCCCGTTCTCGGACAGTCTCGCCTGCACAACCGCGGCATCGATATGCTCGATCACTGCCTTGCCAGCGACGGTCACGACCTTGCCGATTGGCTTGACGTCCTGCGCCCGAAGCGGCGCAGGCGGATACGCCACTGCAACGAGCAAAAGGCAGAGAAGTCCTGCGACCGTCCTTAGTCCGTGCATGCGTCCGCTCCCGTCCGTGAAGAGCCCGCTTCGGCGGAATGATGGCAGAGCGCGCCCGGCGCACCATACCGCATGTTGCGACCGCCACTCTTTAGTCGCAACGGACGATGGTCCCGACCGCTCAGCGCTAACAAAAGAGCGCATTTGCGCGCACTCAGTCAACATTTCGTGAAGGGGTCTCGGGATGACAAAGCGTAGTCTGATGCGCAAAACCGGACACCTCGGCGGGTGGACTCACACGCGATCCATGGGTCCGGCCGCTTCGGCGGAAGCGGGCAGCATGCGAGGCGTTCAAGATGTCGCTCGCACGTGTCTTCACCGGTCTTTGGCCGGCGCAGAACCAACGCAGTCCGTCGTCCGTCCGCGGCGGGCGCGCTGTAGAGTCGGCGGTTGTCGCGAGACTCGGATGGGCCGGAGCGCTGTCTTTCGTCCCGTTGATCCTGACGGCGCTGAAAGAAGCGTGGGCCGCCGATCCCGATCTCGCGTTGTTCGACGATGCCTCCATCACCTACAAGGGCTTCGAGCATGGCACCTTCGAACTCATCACGAAGGAGGCGGTGCCGCGCCACATCATCGTGGACGATCCCGGGCAGACGGTCATCCTCAGCAAGACCGGATCGTCCGTCAGCTTCGCGCAGGTCGCCAACAACGCTTCGCGGATGGAGGACCTGCAGAGCCGGCAGCAGGACGTGCTCGACAACTACTCGAAGGACCATGGGCCGTCCGGATCCGGCACGCCTCCGGGCGAAGCGGTCGATCAGACGCTGCAGCCGATCGATTTCCAGGCGCCCGACGGGCCCGGTCCACAACATGCCCTTCCCGGGCTGGTGGTGCCGGCCAGCTTCGTGTCGGATGGGCCGCTGATCCATTCGCCACCGACACTGACGCTCGGGTCGGGCCCCGTCGAGATCGACACAGTCGCGTTCGATGAGTTCTCGGCGAGCAGCGGCAGCTTCTCGGCCACGAGCTTCGGCTCCGGCACGACCCCAACCTTTGGCATCGCGGGCGGCGCGATCGGCGCTTTCACCGTCGCGGGCGCAAGCTACGACGTCGAGAAGGCCGGCTCCTTCGGAATCCTGTACTTGAACAGCGGGACCGGCGCCTACGCCTACGTACCGAACAACGACGCCATCAACGCGCTGAAGGCGCCGAACGCCGACAGCTTCACGATCACGGCGTCCGACGGCTTTGCCTCGGCAAGCCAAACCTTCACGATCGACATCGCCGGCACCGACGACGCGGCAGCGATAAGCGGCGAGACCGGCGGATCCGTCGCCACGATCGCCATGACTGCCGCCGCAATTGCGGCGGCGGCCATGGCGCACGACGTCCCAACCGCGACCGGCAAACTCGCCGACACCGATGTCGACGATCCGGCCAACACGTTTACGGCGGTGAGTTCTCCGCATGCCAGCGACAAAGGCTATGGCAGCTTTACGATGACGTCCGACGGGCACTGGACCTACGCGCTGGATTCCGCCAGCGCCGCGGTGCTGGCGCTTACGCCGTGCCAGACCCTGACAGACACCTTCACCGTGACCACCATCGGCGGCACGCCGCAGGTCGTCACGATGACCATCCAAGGCGCCGACGATCCGGCCGTCATCTCCGGGGACACGCATGGTCGCGTGGTCGAAGCTGGCGGAGTCGACAATTCCGCGCAGGGCCTCCCAACCGCGTGCGGCCTTTTGACCGCCACCGACGTCGACGGCCCGTCGAACGCGTTCGATCCCGTCAAATGTCCGGAGCCGAGCGACCACGGTTACGGCAGCTTCACCATGACCGCGGATGGGCACTGGACCTTCGCGCTCGACAACGGCAACTGCGCGGTGCAGGCGCTGAACGCAGGTCAATCGCTGACTGACGATTTCACGGTGAGGGCCGCGGACGGTACGGCACAGACGGTGACCGTCACCATCGAGGGCAGCAACGACGCCGCGGTCGTCTGCGGCGATATTTGCGGACGCGTGACCGAGCCAAGAAACTCCTGCGAGCCCCCGCCACGCGCCAGCGGCACCTTGTCCGACAGGGACGTCGATAATCCCGACGACACCTTCACGGCCACGACATGCCCGCAGGCGAGCGACCACGGCTACGGCAGTTTCACGATGACGACCTGCGGCACGTGGACATATGTCCTCAACCCCGGCAATCCCGCGGTCCAGGCCTTGAGGTCTTGTGACGCGCTGACCGACACCTTCACCGTGACCACGATCGACGGCACGCCGCAGATCGTGACCGTGGTCATTCAGGGCGCCGACGACCAAGGCTTTGACAACCGGGCCGAGCCCGCGTTCCATTTCGAGGCGGGTGCGGAACAGCAGCATGCCAGCTCGACGCCCCCGGCGGTCACTTCCTCGGTACCCGTCGCCGCGCTCAATCCGGAGTACGATTCCGCCGCGGCCGCATGGCCCCATCCGGCCGATGAGGCGCCGGAGGGTTGGCGTTTCGACGGGGAGGCTGCTGGCAAGGGCGGACAGCTACCCTTCCAACACGATCTGATCCTCTGAGAGCCGCCGACGCCTTCGTCGCGTCCGGCTGATTGGCGTTTTCCGGGGCGCTCCCATGGCTGCACCGATCACATTCATGGACCCGCACCGCCATCAGCTGCACGGCCATCAAGAAGCTGCACGGCCATCAAGAGCCATGAAGGGGCGCTACTTCATTTCCGCTCCGAGGCACGATAATAATGAGTCATTGTAACCTCCAAGATCATACTCGGAAAGGCGACAGGAGCAGCACTTGCAGGATTCGCGATGTCCGCTTCGGGTCAATCGCGTCGGTCGGCCGTTCGGTTGACCACTTCTCGTCGGCCCGACAGCAGACATTCGCATCAGGCCGCCGCTCCGAAAAAAGGTCCAGCCGACCACGGCTCGATCGCGGATAGCTGTCCGCTTTGGGTCGCCAGAAGGAAAGCGTCCCGACTAAAGCGTTACGACACCCCGAACCAACTTCGGCTTTAAACCTTTGATTACCGACGGTGAGAATTGGCAGATTGCAGAGTAAAAGCCCCAAAAGGTTTACGTCACTTTGCCGCCTCGAGGCCCCTTGATATTTTCGAGCTACTTGGAACTTATCCTTTCGGAGGTTGTTTACTGCTGTTGTCTAAGTGGGGGAAACAATGAAAGCGTCGGTAGTCTCGACGGATTCGAGCGATAGCTCGACTGCAGGCGAATTTCTGGCCACCGAAATACGAAGATCCCTAAGCACACCGCCTGCTGCCTTGGTGTTATTTGCAGCTCCTCAGCATGACCACGGAGCGATACTTTCTGCCATAAAAAAGGAGCTGCCCGATACCATCGTTGTTGGAGCTTCATCTGCCGGCGAGTTTACGAATGTGAGCAGTGGTCAAGGCTTGGCGTGTGCACTGGGGTTGGTGGGCGACGATGTGGTCTTCTCATATAGTGTTGGACGTAACCTCGCGATGGATGCCACTGCGGCAGCCCAGGAGATAGTTTCGAGGTTTACACCAACACCGCCCGGACGATTTCCGTTTCGGGCTGCTCTCGTTCTAGCTGATGCTCTAGCTGGGCATGCTGATATTTTAGTAGATCAGTTGACGTTAGCTACAGCCGGTCAGTATCAGTTTTTTGGTGGAGGAGCGGGGGACAACGCTCAATTTCAAAAGACCACTGTATTTTGTGGAGAAGAAGTTTTGTCCGACGCCGCGGTGGCATTGGAGATTCTCTCCTCGAAGCCGATCGGCGTGGGTGTTAGTCACGGCTGGAAACCTGCGTCCCGAGCCTATCGCGTCACGGCGAGCGACGGCATGAAAGTGATAAGCCTTGATGGGTTTCCAGCGATCGAAGCATTCGTAGAACACGCGGAAGAGACTCATCAGAACTTGGATCGGAAGGAACCGTTACCATTCTTCCTGCACAATATTATTGGGGTTGATAGCGGAGCTGAACATCGCTTGCGTGTTCCTCTGGCTGTGGATGAGGAAGGCGCAGTTGTGTGCGCCGCTGAGGTCCCCGTTGGTTCAGTTGTAAGAATTATGAAGACTAGCACGGCATCCGCAGTTTCTGCCGCGAAGCAGGCTGCAAATGCTGCTTTGGATGCATTAGGCGGCCCCCCAGCGGCGGCCCTTTTCTTTGATTGCGTCGCTACTCGCCTCCGTATGGGAGACGAGTTCGGGTTGGAACTCTCAAGCCTGCAAGAACGATTTTCGGAAGTGCCGTTGACGGGGTGTAACACCCACGGTCAAATCGCCCGAGCGGAGGGGCAGTTCAGTGGCTTTCACAACTGCACTGCAGTCGTTTGCGTATTTCCCGAGTAGGTCACTTGAAGGATGACGGGGCTCATCTTTTAAGTGGTTTTGCCAACGCCAACGGGAGGCGAGAAGCTGCCGCGCGATTAGCCAAGTTTATGGGAGGCGATGCTTTCCTCATTTTCTTGAAGGATGAAGAAACGGGGAGTTTTACGCCAGCTCAGGGATTTGACCAGCGCCTGCCTGGCGGCCCGTCTTGGCGAGCGTTTTTGAAGCAAGCATCAAGCTGCTGTGAGTTCTTCGGAGAGGTAGCATTTCCCGACGCTAACACGCTCGTTCCCGCGGTCGCTCGTTCGACCCCTGCGGCAATCCTGGTATTTGTCGGCAGGAACTTGTCTATCCCTTGGAATGATATCGAATCGAGCCTTCCGCTTTTAATTGAACTGCTAAAGACTGAAGCGCGGGTTCATATGGCCCTAGCGCGCGCAAGTTCTGCCACGGAGGCGGCTACTCACGCAACGCATCTTGCGAGAGCACTCGATGGTGCGCGTAAAGATGTGTCCGCTACGTCCTTAAAGCTACAGCAACTCAATGCGACGCTGGAACAGCGTGTAGCGGAAGAAATCGCGCGTCGAACGGAGGCCGAAGCAGCGCTGCGCCAAGCTCAAAAGCTTGAGGCCATCGGTCAGCTTACCGGCGGTGTTGCACACGACTTTAACAACCTGCTTACGGTGATCATGGGTGGTCTTGATACGATCGGACGGCAGATCGCAAGCATGTCCGATGCGCCACAGTTTGGGCGCATCATGCGAGCGCAGGCGATGGCGCATCATGCATCCCAGCGCGCGGCCACACTCACCGCCCGCTTGCTAGCTTTTTCACGTCGCCAACCGCTGGATCCAAAGTCCATTGATGTAGATCGCTTGCTCGGGGGAATGAGCGAACTGCTCAAGAGCACTTTAGGAGAGCAAATCAGGATCGAGATAGTTGGCAATGCCGGTTTGTGGAGCGCCTTTGCTGACGCATCGGAACTAGAACATGGCATCCTCAATCTGGCGGTTAACGCGCGGGATGCAATGCCCGGCGGCGGACGACTTACAATCGAGACCGGCAACACCTGGCTGGATGATGAGTATGTTGCCGCACTCCCAGAACCCGTGCCTCCCGGCCAATACGTTTTGGTTGCTGTCACCGACACTGGAACCGGAATGGATAAGGCAACCCTGGATCGCGTGTTCGAGCCGTTCTTCACGACTAAGGAGGTCGGCAAAGGAACTGGGCTGGGGCTAAGTCAAGTTTACGGGTTCGTGCGACAGACGGGTGGCCACATTAGGATTTATAGCGAACCGGGGCATGGCACGACGGTCAAACTCTATCTTCCTCGGTCCAAGACTGAACCCGACAAGCAGGAAGATCGCAGTATTCCGACAGCAACAATGTTACGGGGGAATGAGGCCATCCTCGTTGTGGAAGATCATGACGATTTGCGCGCGTATTCATCCGGTGTGCTCCGCGATCTCGGATATCAAGTTTTCGAAGCAGCCGACGCGGCATCAGCGATTGCTTTCCTTGAATCATCTCGCACCATCGATCTTCTCTTCACCGACGTCGTGCTCCCGGATGGCCTTCACGGACGTAAGATCGCAGATCGGGCTAGAAGGTTGCATCCAATGATCAAGGTGCTGTTCACGACGGGCTACACACGGAATGCGATAGTCCACAACGGTCGACTTGATGCGGGGGTCAACTTGTTGAGCAAGCCATTTACCTTTCGCGGTCTGGCGGAGAAAGTACGAAGAATTCTTGACGAACAAACATGACTGAAATCGGATCGAGGCTATTCATTTGCCCGCCTTCGGATGGGTGCCGTCCTTCTCCTCCCGAAGTTGATCGTTTTCCAGATGCCGGAATGCTCAAATCCTCTGCGGAATCGCGAGACAAAATATTCGCCATCATTCGTCCAATAATTTCGGGGTTGCATGCGCAACGACTTACGCGAGACGTATCTGTTTGAAGCCAGGCCAGTTCTGAAATGGCGCTTGCATTTTCAGTGCGAGTCTAATCCGCTGAACCGCAGCCTCCCCTTCACGGTTTCATCGGAAGCAGCCGTTATCGGCCGGCCGGGCAAGCCTTCCGGAATGGATAGGACACTGCCATCTGATTCCCCGCGCTGCCCATCAACGTCCCTCGCCACTGCGATCTCAAGTCGGTCGCAGAAAGTTGCGCGGGTGCGTCGGCTCTTCTTGACTTCGCAACCGTAGCCTACTCAACTGAGAGCAGTGATGTTGCGAGGTGCGTCATGGAGCAGGAATTCTACCAGGGTCTCGCGCAGCGGGTCCGCGCCATCGCCCCGAAGGCCGATCCGTTCACCCGCCGTCGGTTGCTGGATCTCGCCAAGCGATACGATGCGAAGGGCAACCCGGCCTCCCGGTCCGGAGCAAGCGAGCGGCCGCTCCCGGGGCCGCGCACAACGCCACCGCCATCGATCTTCTCCGGACCGGGCGAGGCCTGAGGCACCGGCGCCAGCAGCCACCTCAAAGGCCGTTTGTGATGAGATCACTCTCACCCGCTCCACGAACTCGGCCGGGAATCAAGAGTGCCAGCAGTGCCCCTCGAAGAAATCGAAAATGAGAATTGAGAATATGCTGAAAGCAGCACTCTCCAGGAACGCCGGGGGAGAGGGTGCGATGCCGGAGGCACAGAGCGGAATCAGCCGGCGGATTCGCATTTGAAGCAGCGCCACGTCGAGGGCGCGTTGCAATTGCAACTTTCGGCTTCTTGCAACCCGGACAGGCGGGAGTGGAGCGCGGCATCGGGTTCGAGACGCAGGAGCCGTGCAGAGAATTTAGCTGAAGGGATTCGACGCGCTGGCTAACTCAGGAGAACTTCGAATATGATCCTGCGGAGGCTTCCGTGGCAAGCCTTTCGGCCTGTTCGGCGAGTACGGGCCCGCTGATTGCGTATCCGGGATCAGTCTAAGCCCCACTGCGAGGACAAGGGCGCACCGGGCCGGACGGACACGCTGAAGATAAAGTTCAAGGACTTCGGGATCATCACCCGCAGCGGTCTGTCTCCGTGGTGGTCTCGAGCAGAGACGACCTCGAGCGCTGTCCATCGCACTGCTTCAAAACGCGATGCCGCTTCCCAGGCTGGTCCGGCTGTTGGACGTCTCACTCTCCTCGCTGCAAGGGGAGGGCTTGGCAGAGCCGCAGTTTGGCCTGCCGATCTGATAGTCGATGGAAGCCACTAACTTCCCTAGGCAGCCGCGCGGGTTCGATGCAGCGGGAGGGCCATCAGGTGTCCTGAGATCGACTTCGCGCCGAGACTGCTCATGTCACATTCGACGTGAATAAAGGTGATGCAATCGCGGCTGCTCTGTACGCCTCCGATGGGGGCCGTCTTGCGTGAGGGTTGGTAATTCGCGAAGCGTGTGACCTTAAGTCTAGCTTTAAGGTCATCAGGCGATGCGGGTCGAGGTTTTAGGCGGGCTGGAGCGGCGGCGGCGTTGGTCGCAGGACGACAAGGCACGGATTGTCGAGGAGACGTTGGCACCGGGCGCGAAGGTAACTGAGGTTGCGCGGCGCAACGGAGTAGCGGCCAGCCTGGTGTTTACCTGGCGTCGACAAGCACGGACATCGGAACAAGTTGCACCATCTTTTACGCCGGTGCAGATCGCCGCCGTAGCGGCTTCGACTGAAGAAACTGCGAAGCTTTTGCCTACGGTTGATGGCCGAGTTCGCTCGGCGGCAGCCGCACGTACTGGATTGATAGAGATCGATCTCGGCAACCGACGGTGCATCCGGGTGGATGCGCACGTCGATCCGGAGGCGCTGGCGCGGGTCCTCGATGTGCTTGGACGCCGATGATTGCTGTACCAGGGAATGTGCGAGTGTGGCTGGCGACAGGCTACACGGATATGCGCAGAGGCTTTCCGTCGCTGGCCCTCCAAGTGCAGGAGGTGCTGCACAAAGAACCGCTCAGCGGTCATTTGTTTGTCTTCCGCGGTCGCCGCAGCGATCTTGTGAAGGTGATCTGGCACGATGGTCAGGGAGCCTGCTTGTTCACAAAAAAACTCGAGAGAGGAAAGTTTATCTGGCCATCGGTTGCCGGTGAAGCGGTAACGATCTCGCTGGCGCAGTTGAGCTATCTGCTGTCCGGGATCGATTGGCGCAATCCGCAAGAAACCCAGCGGCCGACGCGGGTCGGATAATCGTTTTGGGTTTGAATCTGATGCTCGATCTGATTCAATGGCGTCATGACATCGAAGCCGGACGACCTTCCTTCGGATCTCACGAGAGCCTACCTTGCTCTGCTGGCCGAGCGCGAGGCGTTGCAGGCTGAACGCGATGTGGCAGTCGCGGATGCCGCCAACGCGCGGGCGGAGCTATCGGACAGCGAGGTGCTGATCGCTCATCTTGAGCTACGGATCGAGAAGCTCAAACGCGAACTGCACGGGCAGCGCTCCGAGCGCACGGCGCGTTTACTCGAGCAGTTGGAATTGGAGCTCGAAGAACTCGCCACCACGGCGACCGAGAATGAGCTTGCCGCGCAGGCCGCAGCAGCGAAGACGCAGAACGTTCGCCCCTTCATGCGCAAGCGGCCGGTTCGCCAGCCATGGCCGGACGACATCGAACACGAGCGCGTCGTCATTGAGGCTCCAACGAGCTGCGCCTGCTGCGGTGGATCTCGGCTGGCGAAGGTCGGAGAGGATGTGACCAAGACGCTGGAGGAGATCCCGCGTCGCTTCAAGGTGATCGAGACGATACGCGAGAAGTTCACCTGCCGCGATTGCGAGAAGATCAGCCAGCCGCCGGCACCGTTCCATGCCACGCCGCGCGGCTTCATCGGTCCGCAATTGCTGGCGACAATGCTGTTCGACAAGTTCGGCATGCATATCCCGCTCAATCGCCAGAGCGTGCGCTTCAAGGCTGAGCGGATCGACCTGCCGCTGTCGACGCTGGCCGACCAGGTCGGCCACGGAACCTTCGCCGTCATGCCGCTGTTCCAGCTGATCGAGCGTCATGTGCTCGCGGCCGAGCGCCTTCATGGCGACGACACCACTATCCGCATCCTGGCGAAGGGCAAGTGCACGACCGGCCGGATCTGGACCTATGTGCGGGATGACCGGCCGTTCGCCGGGCCTGCGCCGCCGGCGGCGGTCTATTATGCCTCGGGCAACCGACGGGGCGAACATCCTCAGAAGCATCTGGCCGCCTTCGCCGGCATTCTGCAGGCGGATTGCTATGGCGGCTTCGAGCCGTTGTTCGACCCAAAAAGGAAAGCAATGCCGATCACGCCGGCGTTTTGCCTGGCCCATGCGCGGCGGGGATTCTTCGAACTGGCTGACATCGAGAAAGCCGCCCGGGAAGGCCGCAAGGGCAAACCGGTCTCCCCGATCGCGCTGGAGGCGGTCAGGCGTCTGGATGCGTTGTTCGAGATCGAGCGCGCCATCAACGGCCGTAGTGCCGACGAGCGGCGTGCCGTGCGCCAGGAGCGGAGCAAGCCGCTGCTCGACGACATGCATGACTGGCTGCTCCGCGAGCGAGAAAGCCTCTCGCGCTCCGCCGAGGTCCTGAAGCCCATGAACTACATGCTCAAGCGCTGGGACGACTTCGTCCGCTTCCTCGACGATGGCCGGATCTGCTTGACCAACAATTGCGCTGAGCGTGCATTGAGAGGCATTGCCTTGGGAAGGCGCAACTGGACCTTCGCTGGTAGCCAACGTGGCGCCGACCGTGCCGCGATCATGCTGACGATGATCACGACCTGCCGCCTCAACGACGTCGATCCAAAGGCCTGGCTCGCCGACGTCCTCGCCCGGATCGCCGATCTTCCCGCGTCGCGGCTGCGCGAACTGCTGCCCTGGGAATGGAAGCTCCTGCACCAAGCCGGCAAGTCCGCCGATCAGCAAGCCGCCTGACCTTCACGCAACGCCATCGTAGAACTCGCCGCGCTCGCGCGCATGTGTCAATCAGGCGGCCTTCGTCGTATGCGTACGCTGCTCTAAGCTAATTTCAGTGCTACGGCGCCACGCAAGAGTGCCACACAAAAACAGGTCGCCGGACCGAAAACATCAATAAAATCAACGAAAAGCAGGATTGTGATCATAGTTCAATCCTGTCTGGCAGCACCAGCTAATTCAAACACTTACCTCCATCGTGCTCTCCGCAAAATTCGCGCCGGAAGCACCCCGGAAGCACGGTGAGCGGATCTTCGCCGCTCACCGATGCCTCGTGCAGCAATCAGTGGAGCTGCAGGAGCTTCTACGACTGTTGCTCGGCACAGAAAGGCAGTCGCCCTTCCTGCGCCAACGTCGGTCCGGCAAATAGGCCGACGGCAGGAAAAGTTCTGGTCATCGCAATATTCCGTCGGACCTGGTTGAGCTGATTCCCGCTTCGATTGTATCGCATTCTCCTGAGAGATGGCGCCACAACCTTGGCCGGCTATCCCCTGAAAGAGCAAAATAGGATCGACGGGCGGAGTCGATACTTGGCATCTCGCGGCCCCGAGTCCGGAGTTCGAAATACCCCTACCCCTGACCCATCCGGCGATTTCGCTGAGGGGCGCCTGAAGCTCTATTCACGATGTTCGGCGCCGAGGACCGTATTGGTTGCAGGGTCGAATGGACAGCCTTGCGCGAACGTGCCGCCGCCGACCGCGCCGATCCGAATGATATTGCCGGCACGGTCAAAAGGCATCGGTAGACCATCGAGCAGATCGCAAGCGATCAGTACGACGACGGGCAACGAAATCCCGGTCGTTCGGACCGAGCAGCTCGTGCCGGCCGGCGGACGGCCCAACGACCGGACCGCGGCTCAAGCGCGACACCCTGACGCAGTGAGCCTGACGTATCAGTCAGCTATTTTACCTGTGGTAGTCTTTTACTTTTACTACTCGCGATCTTTTGCTCTGACGCCGTCCTGATAGTGCCTTTTTTGTGCTGGGGAGGACATTTATGCGAGGCTCTCGCGCAATCCTTTACGTCGAACAACTTAGCGAACTCACTTCTCAGCTCTCAGAATTGGAAGATCTTCGAGGTCTGGTCGACGAAGCAGAGCGTCACGCCCGCGGTGTGCCCCCATTTCGCTTCACACGCCCTACTTCGCGCCGCCTTCGAAGTCGCAAACCGAGCGCCCTCTCTGTCCCATTCCGCCGCCTCACGCCACCAAGCTGGAACGCAGGAGCTCTCAGCCCTCCTGACAACGACAACCAAATCGATCGGACCTTGCTTGAGCCATTCCCCGATGGATGATGGGCTTCCCCCTGAGCCGCTCCAAGCGCGACCTTGACGAACAGATCGATCCATGGTGACAGCCGCGCAAGAGGCGTCAAAGGTCCTTGCCGATCGCATCTTGGAACAATGCCCTTTCCACCCTGATTTGCCGGTCCTAAGATGGCTCGTGAGCATTGTGGCGGCGTTCTTGATCTGCCTCTTTTATCTATGCCGGGTCCGTCTTCGTTGCGGCCTTGAGCCTAGTTTCGGCCGTGCGAAGCGGAGATGCCGCTGAGGTGATGGCCGTACGAATTTGCCGCGCATCCGGCATTCGATCGTCGACCAGCCACAATTTTTGGTCCGCGCTGCGCACGGGGAACGACCCCGGTCGTCCCGGGGCTGGCGCCGGACGCGCCGGGGCCGCCCGACGTGCCACCGAAGCAGCGCGCCGTTGCCATCTTGCTTCCGGCAATAACTAGCTGGTGTATCATTTGATAGAACGGGCGCTAAATCCCGCTTCCCTCTTCCGAATGAATCCTCGGAGATGCCAGAACGGCACCAATCCCTCCCGACGCAAAAATGAGATATCCTGCCCCGACTCAGGGAGTCTCCCATGGCTAAAAAATCAATAGTCCAACGAATTTCAGACACTGTAAAAGAGATCGTGGACACCGCCTCGACTGCAGCCGCGGATGCTATGAAGCCCGATCCAGAAGCGGTTGCCGGAGTGACCAACGAGCAAGTCTACATTCCTGAAGCGACCGATGCTGCCGCTGTTCCGCCGCCGATCATCACTCGGAAGAAGAAGCGCGTTCCTGCCCCTATGAGAGCTAACAGACGGGTCGCAGCTGCTCGTACAAAGAAGACAGTATCCGCGGCGAAGAAGTCTGCCAAGAAGCCGGCTAAAACGCCACCCAAGAAGGCTGCAAAGAAAGCCGCGCCAAAGAAGGCGACCAAGAATTCTGCGTCTAAGAAGACCGCGAAGAAGAGCAAGAGTAAATCGAAGCGCTAGCGCTCCTTCGCGGAGCAGTTCGTTGCGACCACCAGAAACGACTCATGCTTTACTTCTGCGGCGCTCGGGTCTTCCTCCCCGTGTTCGTCCTTCACAGCCCGGCCGTCCTGACAGTCGGGGTAGAACCTTGTGATCCCCCAATGCGATGCCTTCACAACGGCTGAAGCTTTCTAGCCGGTTACTTTCACGTCTCGAACTGGGACGAGCGAAACCACATTTCTTTCAGACTCCTCTCCTAAGCATTACGCAGGAGGCCGATGATGAAGCCATCAGAGATTTACAAAGAGAACGCAGACAACTGCGCAACGCTCGCTGAAGGGGAACCATCTAAGAATAGTCCGGCTTACAAGCGGTACCGGCGCATGGAAGAGGCGTGGCGAGCTTTAGCCGAGGAGCAGGAATGGCTAGATGGGGAAGTGCCCCCCGTCGGGTCAAACCGAGCCGACACAACGAAAAAGCGGCCCGGTTAGGGCGGCTACGTCGGAGCATTCAATAGGTTGCGAGGTACTTCCGCTTTGATGGTGGCATGTCCCCTCCTGCTAGACGCCACACGCCAACGCACGCCGACGGCCGAGCGCTCAAGATCACCTTCGGCGAGATGCGCGAGATGGGCCTACGCGGTGTCCTGGTCTGCTGCCACTCCGGCCACAACGTTGCACTCAGCGCCGCTCGCTGGTCGGACGATGTTCGCCTGTCTGATATCGAGGCGCGTTGTGTATGCGCCGGATGCGGCAACCGAGGGGCTCAGGTCAGACCGGATTTTAGCACCGGCAAGCCGCCGCAGTTTGCGAGATCGAGCGCTCGTTGGAGGAACGAACGCGCAGAGGAAAAATTGCAGGTTTTGTTAGCTCTCTTCTTCGAGCTGGCGGAGCGGCCCCGGCATCAACCCTCAAGCCCCCAAGCCGGGGTCGTCTCTCAGTGCGCCAGCTTCCGCTGAATTGCCAACATATCCCGGATAGCTTCCGACCGCCACCCTTTCATCTGCCAAATTGACATAGGCGACCGCTAAATCAAACTGGGCGCCAAGACGGTCCTGGAAAAAGCCGGCCCCAGGCAGATGATTCCTGAGGCTGGAAGTTCTACGCGTCCGCTCCGAGACATCGCCCGGAGCTGGAGGCGAACGCACCCAGATTGCCGAATGTTCCCGATCCCCATGGACCTGAGAGCCGGGGCACTGATGCACGTTAAGCCTTCTGCCGATTGTGAAACTGATCATATTGCGAGCCAGAGATGCTGCGGTACGATCATCGCACCGGGGCTGGCTGCATATTTCACCTAGTCGTTTTTGACCCGGAATTTTTGACCGCACGGGCCGCAGCAGCAGTCCCCCTGCTGCGGCCTTCGTGATCACGGCTCTTAGTACCAATGACTTCGCGTCCTGTGCCATTGGAGAAGGTATTATGCCCAAAGAGAAAAATTGCCTGATTGTTCGTGCTGCGGGAAGACAACTGGACCTGTTACGCGGCGAAGCCTCCCGCATCGCAAAAGGCAGTAACGTCGATTGGTGGATCGATCAGGCAGAGGTCGGCACTCGCTTTTGCTTCGAGGATACAAAAGCAAAAGAGTCATTCGCTCTCGCTTGTGACAACTTCGGTATTCCCTGCCAAGACGGCTAGTCCGCAGTTGAGCTGTAAGCCAGCGGCAGGGCCGCACAACCATCATAGCAGTCCAGCCCTATCCGGCTCCCGTGCCTGGAGGTCCGCACCTGATCCGAAGCACGTGAACCGAGCCCGTCAGCGCCGGCGCCGACAGCGGGCCATGAAGCAACGCACTGGCCGAGATAAGGGCCAAGCTGTTCCCGTCTGAACTCGTTGTCACCCGCTCTGAGGCCATCGCACTGAGATCAGATTGCGCTGTGTAGAGCCCGCCTGAATGGGGCGCGAGATCAGAACCAGGTGCGGTTATTTTGGAAGCATGCCTGTTTGGTGCGGTCCCAGATGAAATCCCCGCCGCCGCAGGGTGGACGGGGGCGAGCGGTCGCCGGGCATTCGTTCCGAACCTTGGCTCCCGTGCCCCAGCCGTCGACGACACATGCGCCACCGGTTGTCCTATGACAGCCCTCGCCACAGCCACCCGCTGCGTGCGCCCCACTAGCAGCAGCCAGAACCGTGGTCGCGAGGAGCATTCCTTGTAAGATTTTTATCACGCCAGACTCCTTCGAAGCGAATGACCCGAGCGAGAAGGAACAGATCATAACTCCTGCCGTGCCTCTTAGCTACGATCAGCGCGGCGCGAAGTCCACGGCTCCCCACGAACCGCTCGATGGCTGCGCTCCCCGTTCGAAGCTGTTGATCCAGCATTTTTACAAACTACAACCAGGTCAGCACAGCTGCATTTTTGGAATCATCCACCTGTCTCCGGACTGGAGGGACGTTCTGTTCCCGAGGCGCGTGTGAGCCACTTTGCCTCGGTCCTGCTCTTGCTGGCCAACTTGATGCTAACGCTATGTTTCGGCTTGGCAGCGTGGCGCGTTTCCGACGAGGGGACGCTGGTAAACCCGTAGCATTGGCCTAGGCTGGATGCAAACCTCGGCCAACTGACATATCCGCGTACCCCTCGCATTTTGATCTCGCGGGCTGCTGAGCGCAGGCGACCACCTGCCCCGCTATGCGCCGCGACGCTGCTACGCTCTCAACGGCAAGGCGGTCCTGAAGCATATGACGTCTAGAGTGGGTCACGAGCGGCCTTTGGTGTCCCAGGCTGCTTACTTCCGCTTGAGCTCCGGGGACCATCATCAGCGCCGGTCAGAATGTCCGAGATGGGCCCAACAGCAGACTCGTGCAGCGCAGAAGATCGTTATTCAATCACCTCGGCCGAGCAGCGTCGCAGGGAGATCGATGCCGAGCGCCTTGACCTTCGAGAACATCGGAATGCTCCCGGTCCTCAACCCGGAGGTCTGCAATCGGTGGTCATTAGCGGACAATCAACTCGTCAGC
Source organism: Bradyrhizobium sp. BWC-3-1 (assembly GCF_032917965.1). Lineage (NCBI taxonomy): Bacteria > Pseudomonadati > Pseudomonadota > Alphaproteobacteria > Hyphomicrobiales > Nitrobacteraceae > Bradyrhizobium > Bradyrhizobium sp. BWC-3-1. Next base: position 2,513,148 of record NZ_CP136625.1, on the reverse strand, counting down.
CCTCGCGACCAAATGCTGAGGAACAGATAGGCCCATATCTTTGGCAGCTTTGAGGTTGATCGCAAGATGGAATTCGCTCGGCCCTTCGACGGGCAAATCACTTGGCTTTGCCCCGTTGAGGATCTTCTCGACGAAATATGCGCCCCGACGCCATATTCCATCAATTGTAGGACCAAAGGCAAGCAGTCCGCCGCTCTGCACCCATTCTCGATATTCGTGGGCGTTCGGAATTTTGTTTTCTATTCCGAAGTCGACAATCCTCTTCCGATCAAAGACGAACATCGGATCGGTGACGGTAGTCATCGCATCAATCATCGGATCCTGCCTTTCGCGCAGGATTGAAGCAAACGCGACCTCAAATTCCGGCGGTGAACGAACTTCAAACGTTCCACGATCACGTCGACATTCTGCCGGACCAGATCGGCAGCCATCCCAGGCAGAAGTTCCGAATGTCCTTTTGCCTCCCGCCATTCGATGGTGAGATTGTTGCCCTCCGAATAGCCGCGATCACTTAATTCGCGAACGAAGCCGTTTACCCAAGGATAGCTGCTCAAATTAGCCGTCAGATATCCAATGCGGTAAATCTTTTTAGATTGCGCGCTTGAGCCGCCAGCGGCCACACCGCAGCGCCGCCGAGTGCCGTTATGAACTCGCGCCGCTTCATGTCTGATGCCTCGGCAAAGGTAGAGACAACCTATCACTCGCCCCAAACTAACACATTGGGACTGGCCGGCCATGACTTCTGCCACAGAATCTCGAGTACGCCTGCCAGCCGCGCGATGTGCGGTGCGGGTTCAAAAGCGAAAACCTCAACGCGAGCATATTCAGTCCGCTAAGCCCCATGGAACGGACCTCAATGAGACGTGGATGGGCCACTTGCAGACATCGCGCGAGCGGTGTGCATTTCGAGGCAACCGTATTTCGCTTTCGGAGCGACGTGCAGCAAGATCAAACGCCCACCCTCAAAGAGGATGGGCGCGTGGTGACTTACGACAGGATGACGTCCTACTTCTTCTCGGCGCTGGCTTCCTTAGCTGGAGGCGGCTTCATGCCGACGGTCAACTGGCGGATTTTTAAAGCGCCGCCTTCACGTATGTCGATGCCGCCCCAGAACACTGTAACCTTGGTGGCGTCGCCGCTCTTAGGGTCCTTACCGAAGATGTCGGTCTCGCCGTTGGCAACGACCAGATCGTTGTTGATGACCGACATGTTGCCGACTCTGATCTCTATATGATCGGTGCCGTTCTTGAAGTTGTTTTCGTATACGGTCTTGAGATCGGAAAACACACCGCCCGGGTTGATCTGGACCCCGTCCTTTGTATAGAGCGCAGCGACACAGGCCGCGTCTTTCTTGGCGACGCAGTCGGTGTAGGCGACGGCTAATTTTTCGGCCTCCTGCTTGACCTCATCGGCCAGTGCCGGTGCAGAGATGAAGGCGGAAGAACACAATGCCAAGAGCAATGAACGTCGCTTCATAGCAACTTCCCCTCTGGTTGTGATGCACAATTGCATCGCGACGTCCTCCTGACGTAGGACGTCGCGTTGCATTTGTTCCGAAGGGCATTCTTTCGTTAGGCTTTAATACTACTGGCTTGTGAGTATATGCCATTTTGCACGGCTTGGCGCGCGCCTACCTTGATCATCTACGACGGGGGCGGGCATTCCTCGATAATGCGGCGAATGCGGTCGGGAAAGACAGGCAAGTTGACGCATGTGACAGATGAAAGTGTCTTGCTCGACGCGCGCGATGGCCTTGTTATCCAGATTGTTTACCAAAGCGGCCGGCAAACGGCCCAAGCAATTGCTGGATCGCTATCAAGCGGCCAGAGGCACGCACATCCCGATCCAGCTACTTGTGCGCGACCGCACCGCTCGATAGGCCCACTAGTGAGAGGGAGTCTCGGAACTCGGCCTGCGGGACGCATAATGCGTTGCACTATCACTGATCTTGTCGGGGACCCATTCCTCCGCGGTTGAGTCCCAATGATGAGTGTCGTCGAAGTGTTTCCAGAGTGGCCGCTTTGGCTTGCTTTCACCCTTCTGTCGGTTTGCATTCAGTGTGCGGAGTTGGACGACGAGCACCCCAGCCATCATCACCCATTCGCGAGCGCTATATCGGGAGTTCCATTTGATTGCGGCGAGCATTGGATGCCTCCTTTAAAGTAAGAAGCCTCTGCCACATTAGGGTGGGCCAAGAATGCAGGGATATAAACTACCTCACAGTTTGCCAACATCTTCGACATAGCCGCGGGCGATCTCACTGCGCGGCGACTGCAACCTACGTTCGTTCGGTACTCGGGCGTCATTTGCCGGGCCATCAAAACGCCCGCGACGATGTGTAGGATTGTTTTTTGGTCGCAAAGGCACGTCTCTCTTAGAGAGTGGATTTTATCGATCGTAGGTGCGCTCTCCATGGAGGTCAGCGCATGCTCCGTCCAAGGACGACTTCGGGTCAAAATGCGAAGAACTCAACCGGAGCAAATCTGGTCCGCCTTGCCGTACAGAGCGGACCTCAACGAAGCGCTCAGCGAGTTCGCCTGACGCGCCATTACCGGAAGTCACGAAACGGACTACAGCTACTCCTACTACCGTCAGCGATTAATATCTAACGCGAACTGGTTCACACCTGTACGAGAGGGTCAAACGTAATCGCACGATACCAAGTCCTCGCGCTCCTAGCGTATGTGCGCTAGTTCGATGCGAAGGTCCAAGAAAGCGTCGAATATCCACCTCAACCGCGCTTTCCAATGATCCCAAAAACGATTAATCTCTTCCTCTTCACGCAATTCGGAAACTCGATCGGAGAATAAGCCACACGATAAAATAGATGGGAGGAACCAATGGTGAAGAGAGCGATTACGCTCGGCGGCGGCGGACCGGCAGCAGGGCTACACATCGGGGTTCTGAAAGCACTTGCTGAGGACGGCAAGACGTTCGACGATAAGTCTGATGTGTGGGCGTTGTCCTGCATCGGCGCCTGGGTTGGCATCGTCTACAATCAATTCGATGAAGAAAAAATCAAAAAAGAAAACAAAAGCAGAGCCGAGCTGACCTATGAATTCTTCAGGGACGGCGTGTTTCGGGACGATGAAGGCTATGAGCGTTTCCCCATAAACACCGTATTCGGGACGGATTGGAACGCCAACATCAAGGCCTTCCAGGACTTCGTCACCGATCCCAAAAGTTACAGTGATTTCCGATGGCAACCGTACAAAATGATGGAACAGATCCAGGGCAACATGTCCGCTTGGTTCAATCGTCTGCCTCGTGGTGAACAACCCTTCAAGGAATGGCGCGAAGGAGACATCAACAACTGGATACTCAATAAGGTGCTCGCACCTAATCCACTTGTCCGATACCTCACCTCCCTGATGTACTTGTCCAAGGTCAACGGCCTATCCAGGATCAACTATCCGGATAGCGAGTTTATGAAGAGCATAAACTTCGACGAGCTGAAAAAGGACGGTATGCCACACATCTATCACAACGCCTGGAATCTCGACGAACAGAAGCTGGCGTTGTTTTCCAATCGTCGGATGAAGGAGGACGAGAAAAAGCAGTACAGGGGAGCTATCGACTCAAGCAGCCTGTGTGCGTGTTCGTCTCTTCCCTTCGTCGAAGGGACGGTTGAGATCGACCAAGTTACATATTGCGAAGGGGCGTTAGTCGATACTGTGAACTTCGATAGCTTGCTCGAGGAGCACCCTGATTTGGATGAAATCTGGGTGAGCCGGATCGTCGATGCGAAGCAAATCCGCGTTCCGGAAAATCTTCACGATGCACTAGCAAATCTCTGCCAACTGTTTGCGGCAACGGTCGGTGAGGATGACGTCAAGCTTTTCAAATATCACGTCAAAGAGGCGCACACACTCGACAGAGCAGCCGAAGCCGGAATACTCGAGAAAGCGGTCGAGTGCGGGATGCTCGACAAACCAGCCGTGGACAGGAGGAACGGGAAAACGCCTTGGAGAGGCGTAGTCGTCGAGATTCACGTGCCGGGGCACATCAATTTCAAGTGGAACCACAGCAATCTCGAAAATTCGATAACGCTAGGATACGCCGCCGCTAAACAAGCAATCGATGCATTTAACAAAGCGGAAAACGAGATTAAGGCGAATAGTAAAGACGACAAGCTGCTCAAGCCCATTTTCATAAACGAGAATCCACAGGACGACCCGAATTGGTTAGAGCTGCGAGATCGTACTTATGCGGCTCTAAAGAGGGCGGCTAGTGGTGCCAAGCCCAAGTAAGCAGATCGCGTTGCGATTTAAATCTGCGCAAGCGTTGTCCCGGCTTGATCACCGTAGCCCATCGAGAAGCACCTTTGCCACCTTTAGATCATGCGTCTCGAACCCTTCGGTGAAGCTGGCATAAATCGGCGCGAGAAAATTGAGCGCTTCCTCGCGTCTGCCCTGATGGATCCACAGAGCAGCTTGGTCCGTTGCGGCGCGGAGCTCAAGCGTCCTGGCGTGTTGACTTCTTCCCGTGCTCAATGCCCGGTCGAGCAGCGCCTGCGCCTCGGCTTCCACGGCCGGTCCACCGCGGGCGACCAGCACCCGTGCCTTTAGACGATACAGTTCGGCTTCTAGGATTCGTTCGCTGTTACGGTTAGCTGTAGCTAGGCCGTGCTCGATCAACTCCAGCGCGGCCTCGTAGTCGTGACTATTTAACAATGGCGGACACAACAACACGTCGAGCGCGGTGATGGCCAGCTGATAACCGGCGCTGCGATATCCGTCCAAGACGGCACCGATCTCCCCCAGTGCGCTGGGTGAAGGATCGAGCGAAGCCACGCATATGCCCCGAAGGGCGCGCGCCAGGCGCCATTGCCGGAATCCATGTTCCTCGGAAAGGGCGATGCAACGTTCGGCATGACCTTGCGCGACCAGGAACTCGCCGCGAAGCGCGTGAAGAATGCATGCGTAGTAACAGGCATACGCCTGGGAATGCGGATGACTTATAGCGTCTGCGCGCCGAATGGCAGCGTCCATTCGCACAATTGCCGTATCGGGCTGGCCGAGCAGCCAGAGCGCCCACGACATCAGCGCCAGGTCCGCCACGCCGGCATCCTGGCCGGCCGAACGCGCCGCCAGCCTGTCGTCCTCGCTGCTCGCCTCGAACGCTTCATAGGCGCGTCCAATCGCTTCATGGGCACCGGTAAGCTGTCCCATGAAGAGGCGGATCATTGCCTGCCCGCGCATCGCGTTGAGCAACGCCGGTAGATCGTCGCGCGCTTCGGCGAGCTGGAGCAGGGCCGCGATCGTTTCCTCGGCGACCGGCAACTCACCGCGCATTACGCTCGCAGTGGTCAACCAGAACATCACCTGGAGTTGCTCGGGAGGGCCTCCCAGGCGCTCGCACAGCTCGCGCGCGCGGGCAAAGGTTGCCATCGCCTTGTTCGAGGCTGGCCCTTGCGTAGCGATCAGGCAGGGCCCAAGGGCGAAGTGGAAGGCAAGTTCCAGCTTATCCTTTCCGGCGCCTTCTGGCAGATGGCCCGAGGCCTCGATACCCCGCTGCAAGTGTGCGATGGCTTCAAGGTTGGCCGAGCGCATGGCGGCCTTCTTGCCTGCCTGCAGCCAATATGCCTCCGCCTTTTGAAACAGGCCGGCCTCTGTCAGATGATGCGCAAGAGTTTCGGGTTGAGTCTCCACAAGGTCCGGGAACCGTTGCTCGAAGGCACCCGCGATCGCAGCATGCAGCGCTGCGCGTCGGCTCTTCAGGAGTCCCGAGTAGGCAGCGTCCCGCACAAGCGCGTGCTTGAAGGTATAGATTGCCTGCGGTATCTCGCCCCGGCAGAATATCAACTCCGAGCGAACCAACTGAGCAAGCGCCTCCTCAAGTCTCTCTTTTGACAACCCGGCTACGGTGCTCAGCAGTTCGTAGGAGAACTCGCGACCCACCACAGCGCCGATCTGAGCCACCTCCCTCACTGGAGCCAATCGATCGAGCCTTGCCATCAGCGATGCGTGCAAACTCGTTGGAATCGCCATCGGGGGGAGAGGACGGTTGAGGACGTAGTGATCGTCCTGTTCATTTAATAGCCCGGTTTCGAGCACCGTCTTGGTCAGTTCCTCCACGAATAGGGGCACGCCATCGGTGCGGGCGAGGATCTGGTCCATTACCTCTTCCGGGAGCGTCTTGCCAGCGGTGACGCGCTCGATTAACGCCGCCCCGTTGCGTCGGTTCAGCCGCGTGAGCGAGATCGTCGTCACATGCGCATGACCTGGCCACGGCGGAGTGAACTCTGGCCTCGCCGTGATGAGCAGCAGCCCCCGAAGCCGGGGTAGGTGTTCCAAGGTCATCGTGAGCAGCTCCAGCGACGTCGGATCTGCCCAATGGACATCCTCTACAATGACGAACACCGGCTGTCTTGCGGCCAAGCCAGTTAGCTGGGACAAAAACGCCGCTAACGTTAGCTCCTTGCGCTTCTGCGGGCTCAGCTCTGGCATACGGTAGCGGTTACTCGGTGGAAGGGACAGAAGGTTGGCCAGAGGTAGCAACACGCGGTCGGCATCAGCCCGCACGAGCAGAGCCTCGAGCTTAGCGAACTTCTCTGCGGGCGGGTCGCCCCGCTCGAACCGGGCAGCGCGTTCGAGCTGGCGGGTGAAAGGATACAGCGCACTGTTGGTGTGGTGCGCCGAGCAGAACTGGCGCACCGTTATATGCGGTTCGCCTTGGAGCCGCTCCTCAAGCGCCAGCGCAATGTGCGACTTGCCGATACCGGGCTCTCCGGTGAGCATCACCGCGCAACCTTCGCTACGCCTGGCGTGCTGCCAGCGACGCAAGAGCATCTCGATTTCCTCGTCACGCCCGATTGGCGGCGCCAATCGAGATTTGTGCTGTGCCTCGAAGCGGCTTTCCACTTCGGTTGTTCCCAGTACCTGCCAGGCTGGCATTGGCTCGGCCCATCCTTTAAGCGCGACAGGGCCGAGATTGCGGAACTCGAAATGCCCATCAGTGAGCCGGTGCGTACTTTCGGAAATCAGCACGGTACCGGGATTGGCGAAGGTCTGCAGGCGCGCAGCCAAGTTTGGCGTCTCGCCAATGACCGTCTGCTCTTGAGCTGAACCTTCGCCGGTCAAATCGCCCACGACCACCATACCGGTAGCGATGCCAACGCGAACCTGCAGCTCGGTGGCGGGTTCTGTCCGGAGGCTAGCTACGGCATCGACCAGCGCCAGCCCGGCGCGTGTCGCTTGTTCGGCATCATCCTCGTGGGCCTGGGGATAACCGAAATAGGCGAGCACGCCATCTCCCATGTACCGCGCGATAACCCCTTCATTCCTGGCAACAACCTCTGCGATGCAGCGGTGATAGGTGCCCATTACGGCCCGCAGGTCCTCCAGATCAAGGCGGGCCGAAAGTGCCGACGAGCCGACCAAATCGCAAAACATGATTGTAAGCTGACGCCGGCCGGCGTGATCCGTCGAGGCCGGCTTAGCGCCCGCTTGAGGCGTTCGCAGGACCTCTCTCTGAAGTTCTACGATCGCGCGCAGCATCTTGCGGCGATGCCCAAGCAGGACGCCCAAATCCTTTAAATCCTGCTCCGTGAGATCGCGAACGACCGAGAGGTCGATGGCGTTTTCGCGGAATCGCTCGGCGTACTCGCCCAAACCGATCGATGCTAGCCACTCTGCAATACCTGCCATGGTATACCTATGGCTTATACGATGAGAATAGCACATTGGAGAGGCTTGCGAAGGCACATCTGTCGACCGAAGCGCCGGACGTCTTGCCCAATGTAACACAGTGGCCCAGGCGAAAAGTGAACGCCGCTGGGCGCGATGTCTGTTAGGGGTCAAAGTGCGAAGAACTCAACCTAAGCAAATCTGGTCCGCCATGCCTCATTAAGCGGACCTAGTCGAGATGTGCCGGTACTTCGCTAACGGGCCATAAGCGGGCAATCAATGCATGCCTCGTTAAGGGACCAGAAGCCCACATACCGAACAGCTCCCCCTCATCACCGAATCCCTTGGCACCTGGAGCTAAATGCGTAGACTGGGTCCGACCGAGCCAGGAGGGAGATTTGGCGATAGAGCGGCCAAATCGACGGCTGACGACGATCCTGGCGGCCGATGCAGTCGGCTAGCCCCCGCTGCAGCTTGCACGCTATCGGCTTCAGATCGACCTTGCGTTCGTTCAGCGACCTCGCACAGTTGATGTCGACTAGGGTGAAGAAGAAAACCTTCCTATCGGTCGTCCTAGTGGTGTTGTCGTAGCCAAAGTAAGGCTCCAGTTCCTCGCAGAGGAAATGGGCACAGCATATCCGTGCCGAGCGACAGACCCTGAGCGGCGTAGGCGACGCCAAAAACTGCGAGACAGAGGGTGCGGCCTTGGACGAATGGAGGATGAACCGTGCGCGTCGTTCTGAAAGGAATTCATAAGGTCAAGAGACGGCTCGCAAATGGCGAGACGAAAGTACATTGCTACGCATGGCGTGGGGGCCCCGCCATCCATGCGCAGCCCGGTGCGCCAGACTTCGTTCGAGAGTATCACGATGCGCATGCGAGCCTTCGGCAGCCCCGCGCCGGCACCTTCATGACGATCGTTGCGCAGTACAAGGCCGCACCAGAGTTCACCGGACTAGCGGCATCGACCCGTCGTGCGTACCTCGCCTACATTAAGCTGATCGAAGATGAATTCGGCGACCTGCCGGTGGCAGCTCTGGCCGATCGTCGAGTGCGTGGTGAGTTCAAGGCCTGGCGCGACCTGTTCGCCGAGACACCACGTAAGGCGGACTACGCCTGGACCACGTTGGCGCGGATCATGTCGTTCGCAAAAGACCGCGGCATCATCGCGACCAACCCATGCGAGCGCGGGGGCCGCCTCTACGTAGCAGACCGCAGAGACAAGATTTGGACCGAGCAGGACATCGCAGCGGTTCTTGCGATCGCCTTTAGCGAGATCCAGCCCGCCTTAGTCCTGGCGTTGTGGATTGGCCAGCGCCAAGGCGACTTGCTGCGACTGCCCTGGTCCGCCTACGAGAACCCCTACATTCGCCTGCGCCAGTCTAAAGGCGGGCGGCGCGTCGCGATGCCAGCCGGCGCGCCTTTGCGAACCCTTCTCGATATCACCGAGCGCCGAGGCCCCCCTGATCCTGACCAACACGCTCGGTCGGCCATGGACGTCGGACGGCTTTCGCACGTCCTGGGGAAGGGCATGTGAGCGCGCCGGTATCGGTGAACTGACCTTTCACGACCTGCGCGGCACGGCAGTGGTGCGCCTCGCAATCGCAGGCGCCAGCGTGCCACAGATCGCAGCCGTCACAGGTCATTCGTTGAAAGACGTCGAGGCCATTCTCGAAGCGCACTACCTCGGTCGCGACATTCAGCTCGCTGAAGCTGCGGTGGTGAAGCTCGAAGCGAGAACAAAACTGTAAACGGTGGTGTAAACGGCGCTGGTTTTGCCGTTTGCTCAGCCCGCTAAGTGTTTGAATTATATGGTGGGCGCACCAGGGCTCGAACCTGGGACCCGCTGATTAAGAGTCAGCTGCTCTACCAACTGAGCTATGCGCCCGAAAGGCGGTTAAAGCCTTGCGAGGCCGGTCGTTTAGCAAAGCGATCCGGGTCTGGCAAGCGATGGCGCGTAAGTTTTCCAAGGGTATGCCAAGGCTTTGCCAAGGGTTTGCCCACATCCCCCAAAAAAGCGAAAAGCCGCTGGATTCCAGCGGCTTCGCCAGGGTTGATCGGGGCAACGCTTGCAGGCTCAGAGCCGGCCCTCGCGGTCCCGGTCCGGGCCATCGTCGCGGTCGAAACGGTCGCGGTGGAAGTGGTCCATGCCGCGCTCCATCATGCGGTCCATGCCACGCTCCATGAAGTGGCGGCGCGGGCCGTCTTCGCCGCCGCCGAACGGGCCGCGGTGACGGGTCAGCACGGCGAGGCGCCGCTTCTGGCCCTCGTCGAGGGTCTTGTAGAGCGGATCGGCGGCATCGGCGATCTTCTTCAGGGCCGCCGACGTTGCGCCCATGTCCTCGGCGCGCTGACGCAGGCGGGCGACCGGATCCTCCGGCCTGACGGCGCCCTTGTTAGCGTCCTTGCCGGCATCGCCGGCGCCGGCATTCATCCGCGCATTGGCGCGGTCGATGCGCAGCTTGGCGAAGTCGCGCACGGCGGCCTCGACCGGCGGCCACAGCTTTTCCTGGTCGGCGTTGAGCTTCAGCCCGGCATGGACGGCAGCGATCCGCGCGTCGGCCATGGCGGCGCGGTCTTCCGGGTTCATGCGGATGTGGCGCATGTGCTCGTGCATCCACGGGCGATGATACTGGGCATAGACCGCGCCCGAGCCGGCGATGCTGAGCACGGCGATGGCGGCGATGGTGAATTTCCTCATGCGAACTCTCCTCTGGAAGGATGTCGTGAGGATGAGCGCAGCGCGGGTTGCGCGCAACTTACAACTTGGACAGGGAGCGCGTCCTTTCCAAGATGTAACGCTCCTGAATTTTAGTTCAGTCGCAATCGGAAATCATTCGCAACAAAAAGGGGCTTCCGCGCCCGGCACGGAAGCCCCCATTCATCATCCGTTCAAATCAGTTGGTCGTGCTCTTCGCTTCCTTCTGGAATTCGTCGATCAGCGGCTGGCCGACGCGGCCTGCGGCGTCCTTGTAGACCGGCTCCATGGCCTTGCGCATCCCCTCGTCCTGCTCCGGCGTGAGCTTGATGATCTCGCTCTTGCCGCTCTTCCTGATCTCGGCGAGCGCGTCCTCGTTCTCCTTCTGCGACTGCGTATTGTTGAAGTCGGTCGCTTCCTTCATCGCCTTCGTCAGCTGGTCGCGGATGTCGGCCGGCAAATCGTCCCAGAACTTCTTGTTCACGATCACGACGTAGCCGATGTAGCCGTGGTTGCTCTCGGTGATGTACTTCTGCACCTCGTGCATCTTCTGGGTATAGATGTTCGACCAGGTGTTCTCCTGCCCGTCGACGACGCCGGTCTGCAGCGCCTGGTAGACTTCGCCGAACGCCATCACCTGCGGCAGCGAGCCGAGCGCCTTGAACTGGGCCTGGAGCACGCGCGAGGACTGGATGCGGAACTTGACGCCCTGATAGTCGGCCGGCGTCACCAGCTTCTTGTTGGCGCTCATCTGCTTGAAGCCGTTGTCCCAATAGGCGAGGCCGGTGATGCCCTTCGGTTCGAGCAGCTTGAGCAGCCTGGCACCGAGCGGACCTTCCGTCACCTTCCGCAGCGTCTTCAGATCAGGCAGGATGTAGGGGAGATCGAATACCTCGAACTCGCGGATGCCGAGCGGGCCGAACTTGGAATTGGACGGCGCCAGCATCTGCACGCTGCCGAGCTGGAGCGCCTCGAGTTCTTCCTTGTCCTTGTAAAGCGTCGAGTTCGGGTAGATCTCGACCTTGACCTTGCCGCCGGTGTACTTCTCGGCGAGCTCCTTGAATTTCTCCGACGCCTTGCCCTTCGGCGTGTCGGTGGCCACCACGTGGCTGAACTTGATGATGATGGGCGACTGGGCCGATGCCGGCCCGGTCAAGCCAAGTGCCAGGACCGCGATGGACGCAGCGATCGCGAAGGTGCGCATAATCTCTCCCTGTTGTTATTTGGGCCACCGGGCGCGCGGGTGGCCTATGCCGTCAGCATCAATACAGGTCGACATCACCAGCTGCTATTGGTCGTTAGCAGGGCAGCCATTCATGGTGAACGCCGCAAGCACCGCCTCTCCCGCTTCCGGAAGAGGCGGTAGTAGCAACCTCAGCTCGCCGCCGCGGTCGTTACGGTGTCGCGCTGGCGTTTCATGACGATCTTGTTGAGCGCGCCGAGATAGGCCTTTGCTGAGGCCACCAGCGTATCCGGATCCGCCGCGCGCGCGGTCATCGCGCGTCCCTCGTGCGACAGCCGCACCGAGACTTCGGCCTGCGCGTCGGTGCCTTGGGTCACGGCGTGGACCTGGTACAGCTCGAGCTTGGCTTCGTGCGGCACCAGGCGCTTGATGCAGTTGAACACGGCATCGACCGGCCCGTTGCCTTCGGCCTCCTCGATCTTGATCTGGCCGTCGACATCGAGCTTCATCGTCGCGCGCTGCGGGCCATGGGTACCGGCGATCACGGTCAGCGAGGTCAGCTTGATGCGGTCGTGCGAAGCCGCCATCTCCTCGTCGACCAGCGCCTCGATGTCCTCGTCGTAGATGTCCTTCTTGCGGTCGGCCAGCGCCTTCATCCGCGTGAACGCATCTTCCAGCTGGTTCGGACCGAGCTTGTAGCCCATCTCCTCCAGCTTGTGCACGAAGGCGTGGCGGCCGGAATGCTTGCCCAGCACCAGCGAGGACTGCTTGAGGCCGACCATGTCGGGCCGCATGATCTCGTAAGTGGAAGCGTCCTTCAGCACGCCATCCTGATGGATGCCGCTCTCATGCGCGAACGCGTTGCGGCCGACGATGGCCTTGTTGTACTGCACCGGGAACGAGGTCGCCGCCGACACCACCTTCGAGGCGCGGGTCAGCTGCGTCGTGTCGATCTTATTCCAGAACGGGAATTTGTCGTTGCGCACGTTGATCGCCATCACGATCTCTTCCAGCGCGGCGTTGCCGGCACGCTCGCCGATGCCGTTGATGGTGCACTCGACCTGGCGCGCGCCGCCAATGACGCCTGCCAGCGAGTTCGCCACCGCCATGCCGAGGTCGTTATGGCAGTGCACGGAGAACACCGCCTTGTCCGAGTTCGGCACGCGCTCGATCAGCGTCTTCATGAAGTGGGTGTATTCGTCGGGCGTGGTGTAACCGACGGTATCAGGAATGTTCACCGTGGTGGCGCCGGCCTTGATGACGGCTTCGACGATGCGGCACAGATAGTCCATCTCGCTGCGGGTGCCGTCTTCGGCCGACCATTCGACGTCGTCGATCTGGTTGCGGGCGCGCGCGACCATGGCCACCGAGGTCTCGAGCACCTGCTCCGGGGTCTTGTTCAGCTTCACCCGCATATGCAGCGGCGACGTCGCGATCACGGTGTGGACGCGGCCACGCTTGGCGAATTTCACCGCTTCTGCGCAGCGGTCGATGTCGGCCGGATGGGCACGCGACAGACCGGCGATGACGGCGTTCTTGGAGCGGCGGGCGATCTCGCTGACCGCCTGGAAGTCGCCTTCGGAGGTGATGGGGAAGCCGGCCTCGATGACGTCGACGCCCATATCGTCCAGCATCTCGGCGACCTCGAGCTTCTCCTCGAAGGTCATGGTGGCGCCGGGGCACTGCTCGCCGTCGCGCAGGGTGGTGTCGAAAATGATGACGCGGTCCTTATCGGACTTGTTCACGGGGGCCATTTGAATTTCCTTTTGAGCTTTTTGCGCCGTCAGTCTTCTGGGCGCTTGAGGTGTCCGGTGATCTCGACCAACCCCTGAGCGCCCAGGCGCATGGCGCCCAGCCGGCCCTCAGGGGCAAGTAAGAAGAAGCCCGCCAATCAGGAGGGTGGGCAGCAGCGCGGCCGGGATCGCGGCGGCGGCAAGAGCCACCTCCCCCGAAATCCCATCGATTTGGCCGCGAATCAGCATTACCGGACCCTTTGAGCCCTCAAATCCTCGGTCAAAACCGTTGATGGTTGGTTGCCGGGAGGCTCGATGCGTCGTTTCTAGACGAGAAATGGCAGCAACCGCAACGCCAAAAGATGGACAGAAGGGCTGACATGATCGCAGCGCCGGATGCGTGACGGTGCCAATTGTTTGGCCGACCGAACGCCGGCAAGGCGGTCAAGCTATGCCGAGCGGCGAGCGCGAGCCCTGCTCTCCCAGCGGTTCAGCATCTGACCGAGCTCGCTGGTGGCAACCGGCGTAGCCGTGCCAGCGATCGCGATATCGTTGGTGTTGGCTGGTGCGTTGGCACTGAGCCAATCCGGCTCGCTGTACTCACGCCAGCGGCGCGCCTCGGCTCGTCTTTTTCGGGAGACGTAGTCGCGGGTGAAATAGCCGGCCGCAAATGCAATCCCGAGCAGCAAAACCAGTACGACGACAGCGACCACAGTAAACTCCGATTTACGCCCCGAATGACGTTCTGCCAGCATCGCGCAGGAGGTCAAGGCTTGACATTCCCCTGCTTGGCAATGTCCCGAAGACAGCTCCGGTAAACCCCGTCACGCCTGATGAATTTGTCGTTTCCATGTTCGACGTTGCAGCGCTTTGCCGCCCCGATCTCGCTGAGGATGCGTACCTCCCCCTCGCAACCGTCATCGGACCGGACTAACCTTGCCCTGCTCGGCCGGATCAACCGGCTAGCCGAACATGACCGGGAGGACGCGATGACACGCCAAAAGCAGCGTGACCAGGATGCTGCGCTTTCACGACGAACGCTCGTTCAGGGGTTTGCGCTCGGCGCCGCCACTTTTGCCGGCGCCGGCTCCGCGCTGGCCCAGACCGGACCAGCCGCGCCGCCGACGACGATTACCACCCCGCCACGCGATTTCGGTCCCAACGGCGCGCCGACCACCTATTTCTGGGACCCCGATGTCGTCACAGTCGATCCGTCCTTCAACGATCTCGCGCAGCCCAACACTGCGATCAAGCGTCTCTATACGGGTTTGCTGTGGGCTGAAGGCCCGGCGTGGAGTGCACAGGGCCGCTATCTGCTCTGGAGCGACATTCCCAACAACAGGCAGATGCGCTGGAGCGAAGACGACGGTCGCGTCAGCGTGTTCCGCTCGCCGTCCAACAATTCCAACGGCAACTCGTTCGATTTCCAGGGCCGTCAACTTTCCTGCGAACATTTGACCCGGCGGGTGACGCGTTATGAACATGACGGCACCGCGACTGTGCTTTGCGACAACTACAACGGCAAGAAGCTGAACTCGCCGAACGACGTCGTCGCGCATCCTGACGGCAGCTACTGGTTTACCGATCCACCCTACGGCGGCCAGCTCTACGAAGGTGAGCCCGATGCCGCGGGCGGTCCGAGCAATTCCGGCGGCAAGCTCAATCCGCGCATTGGACAGCCGGCCGGCTTCGCACCGGGCAAGCGCGAGCTGCCGACCAATTGCTATCGCATCGATCCTAGCGGCCGTGTCGACCTCGTCGTCACGGAGGAGCAGGTGCCCGACCCGAACGGGCTGTGCTTCTCGCCGGACTTCAAGAAGCTCTACGTCGTATCAACCGGCAAAGGCCCCGGCGACACCGGTCCCGGCGGCAAGGGTGAGATTTTCGTTTTCGACGTCGGCGCCGACAACAAGCTCACCAACCACAAGCGGTTCAGCGAGTGCGTGATCGACGGCGTGAAGTGCGGGCCGGACGGCGTGCGCTGCGACGTCAACGGCAATGTCTGGGCCTCTAGCAATGCCGGCCGCGCCGTCGGCTACAGCGGCGTGACGACGTGGTCGCCGGAGGGCAAGCTGCTCGGCCGCATCCGGTTGCCCGAAGTGTGCGGCAACATCTGCTTCGGCGGCCCCAAGCGCAATCGCCTGTTCATGGCGGCGAGCCAATCGCTCTATGCGGTGTACACGGCCACGCAAGGCGCCGGACCGGGCTGAGCCCGCGCGCAAGATCGCAAGCACGGGCGTCGGCGTGGATCGCCGGCGCCCGCGGTTCCCTGATCGCAATCAAATTACGCCGCGGGCAAATCTCCGCCATTAATCCAACGAAGATTGAATCGCGCGGCAAGGCCGCAGCGCGGTGCAAAGGCATGATGCTCTTCGTTCTCGCGCCCGACTTGAACCGGGAGTTGCGCGATGCGCCGTATGCCGAACGACACCATCATCGTCAGCGTGGGGAACCAGCAATTCGTGACGGAGTTCGGAGACCCGGGCCTTCCGAACGGAGGCCGCGGCGGCAGCGACAGGATGATCGCGACCGTCGACGGTGGCAACGCGGTCCTGATATTCGTTGGCGACGACCAGACCCTCCAAGGACATTCTCACGGCGGAGGCGACCATCTCGCCGCGACCGTCACAGGCTTCGGGGACTACGTGTTCCTGGACGGCGATGCGCAGGCGATGTCCGGCGACGCCCATGGCGGCAACGATGTACTTCATGTCGATGCATCGACATCGATCTACGCGTCTCTCGGCATTTTTGGCGATGCCGAAAGCGCGATGTCGGCCGACACGAGCGGCGGCATTGACGTCGTCATTGCATCGATGGGAAACAGATCGTCCGGCACGTTCAGCGGAGACTCCGGCAGTTCCATGAGCGATCACGCGCGTGGCGGCAATGATATTCTCAGCGTGACCCAGGTCGGCAGTTACGGCGGCGCTTCGATATCAGGCGATGCCCTCGTCTCCATGAGCGGAGATGCGCACGGCGGCAACGACATCCTCAGCTACACCGTCGGCGCCGGAGCCCAATCCGGCGCCGCGTCTCTGGTCGGAGACGCCGGCTACATGAGCGACGATACCCACGGCGGCAACGATATCCTGATCGCTGCCGTCGACGGCAACCCGGACTCCACGTCCATCGTGCTCGTCGGAGACGCCTCGAACATGTCAGGCAACGCGCATGGCGGAGATGATATTCTTCTCGGCAGCAGCCGCGACGATTTGCTGTATGGCGATGCACAGACCTACGCCCCGTTCACGGCCGGCTCGATCACGGGCGGCAAGGACATGCTGAATAGCGGTCGCGGAAATGACCAGCTCTGGGGCGGACCGAGCGACGACAGATTCGTCTTCGACAAGGGCTCGGGCCTGGACGTGATCAACGATTTCGACCAGGGCAACAAGGCTGTCGGCAGCACGGCGCGAGAGCATGATTTGATCAATTTGCGCGATTACGGCTTCGCAGACTGGACGGCGCTGAAAAGCCTGATCAGCGATGACAGCACAGGAAACGCGGTGATCCACCTGACGGCGACCGATACGATTACGCTGGCGGGGGTCCATACCGCGGATCTCCATGCGAAGGATTTCATTGTGTAAGGGAGCATTCATGCGCGTTGTGATCTGCGGCGGCGGCGTCATCGGCGCCTGCACCGCCTGGTTTCTCCGCCGCCGCGGCATCGACGTCATCGTCGTGGAGCGCGCAGACGTCGCGGCCGCAGCATCAGGCAAGGCGGGCGGCTTCCTCGCGCGCGACTGGTGCGAGGGCTCGCCGCTCGATGCGCTGGCGCGACGGAGCTTTGCGATCCATGCGCAGCTGCCGGAACAGATCGCAGGCGATTGGGGCTATCGCCCGATGACCGCTTATAGCGGCTTCGTTGCCGCCGATGGCCACCCGCGCCGGGATGCACCGTCCGCGCTCGGCTGGCTCAGCAACGGCGTCATCATCGCCCAGCGCATCGGCACGATGGAGACCGCCGCGATCGTTCACCCCAAAAAATTCACCGTAGCCGTGATGAACGCGGCGCTCGCGGAAGGCGCCGAGTTTCGTCCCGGCCAGGTGACCGGCATCATGCGCGATGCGAACGGCACCACCGCGACGGGCGTCGAGGTCGACGGCGGCATCGTCGAGGCGGACGCCGTCGTGATCGCGATGGGACCATGGTCGCTGCTCGCGGCGCAATGGATGAGCCTGCCCGCCGTCTACGGCCAGCGCAGCCCGAGCATCGTGTACGACACCGGCACGGATGCGCCGGCCGATGCGCTGTTCCTGGAGTATGAAGAGAATGGCAGTGCCGTGTCGATCGAGGTCTTCCCTCGCGCCGACGGCAGCACGCATATCACCGCTCTCTCCGACATCGCGCCGCTTCCGCTGGATCCGGCTGCCGTGACGCCGGACCACGACGCGATCGCGCGCCTGCAAACCATGTCCGAGCGGCTGTCGCCCCTGTTCCGCTCCGAGAGGATCATTGCGCGGCAAGCCTGCTTCCGGCCGGTGACACAGGACGGCCTGCCGCTGATCGGCAAGGTGCCGCAAAGTGAAGGTCTGTATGTTGCGACCGGGCACAATGTATGGGGCATCCTGAATGCGCCCGCCACGGGCGAGGCCATGGCGCAATTGATCGCGGAAGGTGCGACGCGCAACGTCGACATCTCGCCATTCGATCCGGCCCGGCTCGCGCCGCTCGATCCATCGCTGCTGCAAGCGCGCTGAGCCGACGCGACGGCATCGCAATTCAGCGTTCCGGTTGCTGTGCGCCCGCGATAGCTGCGCATGCCTACCGACGAAATCTGCATGCCTGCGCGTGAAACGGGTCCGACAGCTTTCCTGCCCGCTATTGCCCAGCGCTAGACTTTAGTTCGTGCCTCACAATCCTGAACGCGGTTTCACTTGCCGAGAATGTCTCCGCCGGTATAGTCGCGGCACAATGGCTCATAAGAGGCCTGTTAAGGGAGAGAACAAGATGAAGAAACCGCTCTCTGTTGCGTTGCGAATAGCACTCGGTACCGCCGCGGCCGCTGTGTTGATGAGCTCAGGCGCGGCGCTTGCGGCCGACCCGATCAGGATCGGCGTGATCGCGGAAGCGCAGGCGATTGCCGGCGCCTCCATCCCCCAGGCGGCACAGCTCGCCGCCGACGAGATCAACGCCAATGGCGGCGTCGACGGCCGCAAGATCGAGATCGTCTCTTACGACAATCATTCCTCCTCGGCAGATTCAGTGCGCGCCTTCCAGCGCGCGGTGAACGAGGACAAGGTCAATGCGGTCATCGCCAGCTACATCAGCGAAGTCGTGCTGGCACTGGAGCCCTGGGCCTCGCGGCTGAAGACGCCGTTCGTCACGCCCGGTGCCGCCTCCAACGAGATCAGCAAGAGCGTCCATGCCGACTACGAGAAGAACAAGTACACCTTCCACGGCTATCTGACCTCCGCCGCGCTGGCGCTTTCCGTCTGCGACGGCGCCAAGGACCTGCTCGTCGACAAGATGCACATGAAGACCGCGGTCATCATGAGCGAGGACGCCGCCTGGACCAAGCCGCTCGACATCGGCTACGAGGAATGCCTGCCCAAGATCGGGCTGAAGGTGCTCGACCACATCCGCTTCTCGCCCGATACCACCGACTTCACGCCGATCTTCAACAAGATCGAAGGCTCCAAGCCCGACGTGATCATCACCGGGATCTCCCATGTCGGCGTGCAGCCGACGGTGCAGTGGAAGAACCAGCAGGTGCCGATCCCGATGTTCGGCATCTCCTCGCAGGCCACCAACGAGACCTTCGGCAAGGACACCAATCAGGCGGCCGAGGGCGTACTCTACCAGGGCGTCTCCGGCCCAGGCGTCGCGGTGACGCCGAAATCAGTGCCGTTCGCCGAAGCCTTCAAGAAGAAGTTCGGCAACTATCCCTCCTATGCCGGCTACACCGCCTATGACGAGGTCTACTACATCGCCGATGCGGTGAAGCGCGCGGGCTCGACCGACGCCGACAAGCTGGTCGCCGCTCTGGAGACGACCGACTGGGAAGGCACGATCGGCCGTGTCCAGTTCTACGGCAAGGACGATCCGTTCACGCACTCGATCAAATACGGCAAGGGCCTGATCACCGGGCTGATGCTGCAATGGCAGGACGGCAAGCAGAGCGCGGTCTGGCCCAAGGAAGTCGCCAAGGTCGACGTCAAGTTCCCGAGCTTCATCAAGCTCTCGAACTAGCAGGACACGCTCCCGGGACCAGCTCCCGGGAGCTTCCACATGCGGCCCCGCAGCACGTTGCTCCAGCAACATCGTCTCTCATAAATCGGATTGCCAACCCTAGATGCGTGCTTTCCAGATTCTGATCGATGGCTTTGCCATCAGCGCTCTCTATGCTCTCGGTGCCACCGGCTTCACGCTGATCTTCGGCGTCTCCGGCGTCCTCAACCTCTCCCACGGGGCCATCATGGTGGCGGCAGCGGTGGCGGCCTGGGCTGCCGCCAGCATCCTGAATGTCGGCACCTATGCCGGCGCACTGATCGGCGTCGGTGTCGCCCTCCTTACATCCTTTGCGACCTATTTCGCGGTGGTGAAGCCGATCCAGGATTCCCGGCGCATCCCGAATGAAGAGAAGGAGATCTTCGTCCTCACCGGCACGCTGCTATGGGGGATCATGATCCAGGAGGTGATCGCTTATTTGTTCACCAACAACGCCAAGACCGTGCTGCCGATCGTCGAGGGCGTGGTCGAGATTCTCGGCGTCCGCACGCCCAGGAACGAGATCTTTACCGCGATCGTGTGCTGCTTCGTCATCGCTCTGTTGTGGCTCCTGGTGAACCGCACCCGCACCGGTAAGGCGGTGCTGGCGGCCTCGATGAACCCACGCGGCGTCACCCTGCTCGGCCTCGAGCTCACCAACATCTACGTCGTGGTGTGGGCGATCTACGGCATCCTCGCCGGCATCGCCGGCGTGCTGCTCGGAATGTTTCTCGGCGTCAGCTCCTACAGCGTCGGACCGCTGACCGCGAGCGCGTTCTCGATCGTCGTGCTCGGCGGCCTCGGCAGCGTCTCCGGCTCGCTGATCGCAGCCTTCGTGGTCGGCTATCTCGAAACGCTCACGGCCTATCTGGTCTCGCCGGCCTACCGCACCATTCCGGCGCTGCTGCTGCTCGTGTTCGTGATGTACATCCGGCCCCAGGGCCTTCTGGGGAGGCGCTGAGATGGCCAGCTTCTTTACGACACGCCTGTTCTTCATCTCATTCGCGCTCGTCGTCATCGCGGCGACGCTGCCGCTCTACGTCTCCGGCTACGTGCTCGGGCTTCTCACCGTCGCCTTCTATTTCGGCGTGTTTGCAATGGCGTGGGACCTGCTGTTCGGCTTCGCCGGCGAGGTCAATTTCGGGCCGACCTTCCTGATCGGCGTCGGCGCCTACACCGCCGGCATCCTGAATGCCCAGTTCGGCTGGTCAGTCTATCTCTGCATCGTGCTCGGCGCGCTCGCCTCCGTCATCGCCGGCCTCGTGCTGGCGCTGCCGGCGCTTCGGGTGCGCGGACCGTATTTCGGCCTGACCACGCTGGTCGCGGTGCTGATGCTGCAGAATTTCATCGTGGTGTTTGCCGACCTCACCGGCGGCGAGATCGGCTTGACCATTCCCGACGTCATCTCCATCAACGCCGGCGTCAATTACTGGATCGCGCTCGGCTTCATGACGATCTCGGCGGCCATTCTCTATGGCCTGTCGCAATCGCCTGTTGGCCTGGTGCTGCAAGCCAGCGGCCAGGACCCGGTCCAGGCCGGCGCGCTCGGCTTCAACATCGTCAAGCACAAGCTCGCCGCCTTCATCGTCAGTGCGTTCTTCTCGGGGTTATCAGGCGCGCTGCTGGTGTTCTACTTCGGCACCGCCTCGGTCGGCACCGTCGTCGACGTCGCGGTCGGCGTCAACGTGATCGTCTCAGCCGTGCTCGGCGGCCGGCGCACCGTGCTTGGCGCGGCACTCGGCGCGATCTTCCTGATCGTCGCCGGCGAATTCCTCAGGCCCACCGGCGAGCTCGCGACCTTCATCGTCTCAGCTGTCGCGCTGCTCGTCGTGCTGTTCTTCCCCGGCGGCTTTCTCGGAGCGGCCCTCTCGCGTGAGGCGCGCTCGTGATGGATATGCGATCTTCAAACCGGGCCGTGCTCGAAGTCCGCGGCCTGACCAAGCGCTTCGGCGGACTGACGGCGGTGAAGAACCTCGGCTTCGAGGTCAATAGCGGCGAGATTTTTGGCCTGATCGGGCCGAACGGCTCGGGCAAATCGACCGCGATGAAGAGCGTCATGGGCATCGAACGCCCGACATCAGGCGAAGTCGTATTCGAGGGCGAGAACGTCGCGGGCTTGCCGGCGCACAAGATCGCGCGCAAGGGCTTTGGCATGGTGTTCCAGCATTCGCGACCGCTGAACCGGCAGACTGTGCTGGAGAACATCATGGTCGCGCTGCTGCCGGACAGCCTGTTCATGCTGTTTCCGGACAAGGCGCTGCTCGAGCGCGCCAAATGGATCGCCGATCGCGTCGGGCTCGGCAACGTGATGAACCGCCGCCCGCCGACGCTGCCCTTCGCCGACTTGCGCCGGCTCGAGCTGGCAAAGGCTATCGCGCGCGATCCCAAGGTCGTGCTGGTGGACGAGCCCTTTGCCGGGCTGACGCGGGCCGAGGTCGAAATGTTTTCCGACCTGATCCGCAGTTTCCGCGACGAGGGCCGCGCGGTGATGCTGGTCGACCACAACGTCAAGAGCGTCGCGGCGTTGGTCGACCGCGTGCTCGCGATGTATCTCGGCGAGGAGATCGTCACCGGCAAGGCCGAGGACGTCATGAAGAACGAGACGGTGCGGCGGGTCTATCTCGGCGGCGCCATCGAGACCCATGCGCGGCCCGAGACCAGCTTCAAGGACAAGGTGCCGCTGCTCCAGGTCGAGAATGTCAGCGTGTTCTACGGCAAGGCGCAGGCGCTGGAGAACGTCTCGATCCACGTCCATGAGGGCGAGTTCGTCTCGATCGTCGGTCTCAACGGCGCCGGCAAGACCACATTGTTCAACACCATCTCGGGCTTCCTGCCTTATAGCGGCGAGATCGTGCGCAACGGCGAGAAGCTGCGCGGCACGACGCCGGCGAAGATCGCCCGCAGCGGCCTCGTGCAGTGCCCGGAATCGCGCGAGCTGTTCGGCGAGATGAGCGTGCGCGAAAACCTCGATCTCGGCGGGCAACATCTGGCCGACGACAAGCGCGCGGCACAGCTCGCCTGGCTGTTCGAGCTATTCCCGATCCTGAAAGAGCGTCAGGGCCAGATGGCGCAAACGCTCTCCGGCGGCGAGCAGCAGATGCTTGCGATCGGCCGCGCGCTGATGATGCAGCCGCAGATCCTGATCCTGGATGAACCGACGCTGGGTCTCGCCCCCGTCATCCTCGAACTCCTGTCCAAGGCCCTAACGAGGCTGCGGCAGACGACGTCGATTACGGTGCTGCTCGGCGAGCAGAACGTGACCTTCGCGCTTCCGCATGCCGACCGCGTCTATGTGCTCGAGCATGCGAGGATCGTCTGGGAGGGCGATCCGGGCCGCTTCGCCGCGGAGGCTGGCGCCGATTTTCTCTAGTTCGCCCATACCAACAACAAAACAAGCAAAAGGAAACGACCATGCGACCATCGAAGAGTTTGAGCGGCAGCTTCCTCCTCGCCTCCGCGCTGGCGCTGTGCCTTGCTGCTCCCGCCTATGCGCAGTCGAACGATCCTATCAAGATCGGCGTCATCGCCGAGGTGCAGTCGATCGCTGGTGCCGCGACGCCCGGCGGCGCGCAGATCGCCGCCGACGAGATCAACGCCAAGGGTGGCATTCTCGGCCGCAAGATCGAGATCGTGACCTACGACAACAAGAGCTCCTCGGCGGACTCGGTGCGCGCGTTCCAGCGCGCGGTGAGCGAGGACAAAGTCTCCGCCGTGATCGCGAGCTATATCAGCGAGGTCGTGCTGGCGCTCGAGCCCTGGGCAGCGCGGCTGAAGATGCCGCTGATCACCCCCGGCGCGGCCTCGAACGAGATCACCAAGGCGATCCATAACGACTACGAAAAGAACAAATACACCTTCCACGGCTATCTGACCTCGGCCGCACAAGCGCAGCTCGTCTGCGACGCCGCCAAGGATCTGCTGGTCGAGAAGCTCAAGTTCAAGACGGCCGCGATCATGAGCGAGGACGCCGCCTGGACCAAGCCGCTCGACGTCGGCTACGAAGCCTGTCTTCCGAAAGCAGGCCTCAAGGTCGTCGAGCACGTGCGGTTCTCGCCCGATACCACCGACTTCACGCCGATCTTCAACAATATCGAGGCCAAGAAGCCGGACGTGATCGTCACCGGCATCTCGCATGTCGGCGTGCAGCCGACGGTGCAGTGGAAGAACCAGCAGGTGCCGGTCCCGATGTTCGGCATCAGCGCGCAGGCGCTGAGCCCGACCTTCTGGAAGGACACCAATGGCGCCGCCGACGGCGTGCCGTCGCTGGCGGTCGCAACGCCCGACGTCGCCGTGACCTCCAAGACGAAGCCGTTCGCGGCCGCCTTCAAGGCCAAGTTCGGCTCGCCGCCGGCCTACACCGGCTACACCGCCTATGACGAAGTCTACTTCATCACGGAGGCGATCAAGCGCGCCGGCTCGACCGATCCGGACAAGATGGTCGCTGAGCTCGAAAAGACCGACTACGAGGGCACGATCGGCCGCATCCAGTTCTACGGCAAGGACGACGAGTTCACCCACGGCATCAAGTCCGGTCCCACGACCGTATCCGGTCTGGTCTTCCAGTGGCAGGACTCCAAGCAGGTCGTGGTCTGGCCCGAGAAGATCGCGGAGGGCAAGCTGAAGTTTCCGAGCTTCGTGAAGCTGTCGCAGTAACACGCCACGCTGGGGCACCAGGGCCCCGTCCCGAGCGCCCCATCGCCCTTGCATGGCCCGTCGCTTCAATCGCGGCGGGCCTTCGCTTTGTGCAGAACGCAACCGGTGCGCTGGCATCTGTGGACCCATCCTGCGATCCTGCCGTTATCTCCCATGCGTGGGCCGGAGCAGCGAGATGGACGACCGATCAAGACACCCCGATGGCCTGATGCAAGACGACGGCTTCGTTCGCGTACGAGGTGCGCGTGAGCACAACCTCAGGGACGTCGACGTCAGTATTCCGCGCAACGCCCTCGTCGTGTTCACCGGCGTGTCGGGCTCCGGAAAGTCCTCGCTCGCCTTTGGGACGATCTACGCCGAGGCGCAACGGCGATATCTGGAATCGGTGTCGCCTTACGCGCGCCGTCTCTTCCACCAGATGCAGATCCCTGAGGTCGACGACATCGAAGGCCTGCCGCCCGCCGTAGCGCTCCAGCAGCAGCGCGGCGCGCCGACGACGAGGTCGTCCGTGGGCAGCGTGACGACCATCTCGAACTTGCTCAGGATGCTCTATTCCCGTGCCGGCGATTACCCGCGCGGACAGCCGATGCTCTATGCGGAATCGTTCTCGCCAAACACGCCGGAAGGAGCCTGCCCGACCTGCCACGGTATCGGCAGGATGCTCGACGTCACCGAAAAGTCCATGGTGCCCGACGACACCAGGACCATCCGCGAGCGCGCCATCGCGGCTTGGCCGAGTGCCTGGCAGGGACAGAACCTCCGGGACATCCTGACCACGCTGGGCTACGACGTGGACAAGCCCTGGCGTGAGCTGCCCAGGAAGGACCGCGACTGGATCCTGTTCACGGAGGAGCAGCCGACCGTTCCGGTCTATGCCGGTTACGACTTGGCCGAAGCCAAACGGGCCCTGCGCCGCAAGGAGGAGCCGAGCTATCAGGGCACGTTCACCGGCGCCAAGCGCTACGTGATGCAGACCTTTGCCAAGTCCGAGAGTGCGATGATGAAGCGCCGCGTCGCGCAATTCATGATCACCCAGGACTGCCCGACTTGCCACGGCACGCGATTGAAGCCCGAGGCGCTCAAGGTCAAATTCGCCGGACTTGATATCGCCGAGATGTCTCATCTGCCGCTCAAGAAGCTGCAGGAGGTAATGAAGCCTTTCACAAAGGCTTCGACGGATGGGGCATCGGAGAAGACGATCGTCGCCAGGCGGATCTGTGAGGATCTGTCGGCGCGGTTGGCCGTCCTGCTCGACCTCGGCCTCGGCTATCTCGCTTGCGAGCGCAGCACGCCAACGCTGTCGCCGGGCGAGTTGCAGCGGCTGCGGCTTGCGACACAGGTCCGCTCCAACCTGTTCGGCGTCGTCTACGTGCTCGACGAACCGTCGGCGGGTCTGCATCCTGCCGACACCGAGGCGCTGCTGCGGGCGCTGGACCGGCTGAAACACGCGGGCAATTCGATCTTCGTGGTCGAGCACGAGATCGAGGTGATCAAGCATGCCGACTGGCTGGTGGATGTCGGGCCTGATGCCGGCGAAGGCGGCGGAAACATCCTCTATAGCGGACCGCCCTCAGGACTCGGGCAGGTCGCGCAATCGCGAACCGCCCATTATCTCGCGCATCCACGAAAGCCGCTGCCGATGGTCCGCCGCCAGCCGAAGGCGCATCTGAAAGTCCGGGGTGTGACCCGGAATAATCTCCGCGGCCTCGACGTCGATATCCCGCTCGGCGTTCTCGCCAGCGTGACCGGCGTGTCGGGCTCCGGCAAATCGAGCCTGATCAGCCAATTCCTCGTCGATGCCATGGCGGAGCATCTCGGCCATGCACGGGCTGCGGACGCGGACGACGATAGCCTGGCACCCACGGTCGAGACATTGGGCGGCGAGATCGTCGCCGGCCTCGACCAGGTCGATCGTCTCGTCGTGGTGGATCAGAGGCCGATCGGCCGCACGCCGCGATCCAACCTTGCAACCTATACCGGCCTGTTCGACCACGTCCGGAAGCTGTTCGCCGTGACGCCGCAGGCAAAGTCCCGCCGCTACGATGCCGGGCGCTTTTCCTTCAATGTCGCGAAGGGCCGATGCAGCACCTGCGAAGGCGAAGGATTTGTCTGCGTCGAGCTGCTGTTCCTGCCCAGCGTCTACGCACCCTGCCCGACCTGCAAGGGCGCGCGCTACAATGACAAGACGCTGGAGGTGAAGATCCGCGGAAAATCCATCGCGGATGTGCTGGCGATGCGCGTCGACGAAGCCTTCGAATTCTTCCACGAAGATCCAACCCTCAACCGGTCGCTATCGGTCGTCCGCGAGGTCGGGCTCGGCTATATTCGTCTCGGTCAGTCCGCCACCGAATTGTCGGGCGGGGAAGCCCAGCGCATCAAGCTTGCGACCGAGCTCATGCGGCCGCAACGCGGTCACACGCTCTATGTCCTGGACGAGCCGACCACCGGTCTTCATCCCAGGGATGTCGAGCGGCTGATCGCCCAACTCGAGCGCATCGTGGACGCCGGCAACAGCGTGGTCGTGGTCGAGCACGACATGGATGTCGTCTCTCATAGCGACTGGATCATCGACCTCGGTCCCGGCGCCGGCGAGGAAGGCGGCCGTATCGTGTCGTCGGGGACGCCGCGAGAGGTCGCCGCGGCCGGCGGGAAGACCGCTGGCTATCTTGCCCGTCGCTTGAAACAGCAACGGGCGCGCTCATCACCCATTTCGCAATTGCGTTCTGCGTCGCGGAGACCGGACCCCGACTTTCGCCATGTTGACTTTCCGCCGCCCCGCTCCCCATACTTCGAAAAAGAATAACAAGACTAAATCATAAGACGATCTTTGAGGGAGGATAGGATGCCCACTTCACGCAGGCAGCTGCTGAAGAGCTCGGCGGCTGCCGCCGCCGCACTCAGCCTCGATTGGACACGGGCCCAGGCGCAAGCCGAGAATTTGCGCATCGGCTTGATCTACGACCTCACCGGTCCGTTTGCCGCCGGCGGCTCGGTCGCCTCCTCGGTCGGCGCGCAGATCGCCATCGACCTCGTCAACGAAAAGGGCGGCATCGGCGGCAAGACCAAGATCGTGCCGGTCGCGGCGGACTCTCAGAGCAAGGCCGACGTCGCCATCAACGAGGCCGAGCGGCTGATCAGCCAGGAAAAGATCGACATCATCAACGGCGTCTATTCCAGCGCGCATGCGGTGCCGATGGCGGCGAAGGTCGAGCAGCAGAAGAAGATCCTCTGGATCACCACCGCGGTCTCGACCGCCGTGTTCAAGGACAAGAACCTGCAATATGTGTTTCGCGCGCAGATCCATTCCGATCAGTACGGCCAGGCCTTCGCGGGCTTCGTCGCCGAGCACGCGCAAGGCAAGCTCGGCATGGACCCGAAGGACGTCAAGGTCGCGCTGATCCACGAGGACGGCCCTTACGGCGTCGGCGTCGCGGCGGCCGACGAGGCCTATGCCAAGCAGGCGGGCATCCAGGTGGTGATGCGCGAAGGCTATTCGGCTTCCGCGCCCGATCTCTCGGTGCTCGTGACCAAGCTCAAGCGCGCCAAGGTCGATGTGATCTCGCACGCCGGCTACAACCCCGACATCACCCTGTTCCTGCGCCAGGCCCGCGAGAGCGGATTGCGCTTCAAGATGCTGTTCGGCGCGGGCGCCGGCTACAGCCAGCTCGACAAGCTGCGCGCGACCTTCGGCCCCGACATCGACAATTTCTGCAACATCGATCCGGTGCCGGCGCAACTGCTCGATGCCTCCAAGCTCGCGCCTGGAATCGGCGACCTGACCAAGACCATGGTCTCGCGCTACCAGGCCAAGACCAGCGCCACCGACGTGCCGCCGCATTGCTCGATGGGTTTCAACCAGACCTGGATCTTGCTCAACAACGTGCTGCCGGTCGCCAAGGAGAAGTACGGCAGCTTCGAGCCCGAGGCCATTCGCAAGGCCGCGCTCGACGTCGACATTCCAGCCGGCGGCACCATCCAGGGCTATGGCGTGAAATTCTTCCCGCCGGGCACGCCGATGTCCGGCCAGAACGAGCGCTCGACCCCGGTGGTGATGCAGAATGCCGGCGAACACATCTCGGTGGTGTGGCCGACGAACATCCGGACGCGGGACCCGGTGTTTCCGCTGCCGAAGGGCTCGACCTACGGGACGTGAGGCTACGCGCCGCGCCGACGGTGCACCCTTCCCCCTTGCTTGCGGGAGAGGGTGGCTCGCCGCGAAACGGCGAGACGGGTGAGGGGTTGCCTCCGCGAGCAAACCTCTCTCATTTTAAACCGCGGAGAGAACCCTCATCCGGCGCTATAGCCGAAGCTACGCTTCGGCGTTCTTGAGAACGGCGGCCGAAGGCCGCCTATGCCACCTTCTCCCGCAAGGGGAGAAGGATTGGCACCGTGCCTGCGGCTAGCTCAGTGAGTTCATCACGCCCTACATCACCACCTTTCGTCCCTCCTCCGCCGCCCAGTATCCCGCGTAGTTCACCTTGATTGTCTCGTACGCCAGCGCGAGGTCCGACAGCGGCTGCCGTCCCGTCGCGGCGCATTCCATGAAGTCCTGGATCTCCTGGAGATAGCCGCGCGTCCACTCCTCTTCGAGGCAGACATATTGCCAGCCGGTTTTGCGATCGACCTTCTCAGTGATGTAGACGGAGGCGAGTTTCTCCTCGGAGGTCTGGTAGCTCATCAGATGATTATTCGGCGTGATGTTGGCGAACAGCGAGCCGCCTGACGTGTAGGTCTCGATCAGATTGCGCACGCCGCCCATGATCATGTCGCCGGAGAACACGGTGGCCTTGGTGCCGTCCGAAAACGTCGCGGTCAGCGTGCCCCAATCCTCGACGTCGACAGGATTGGCCTTGATGTAGGTGCGCTCCTCCGGCTTGAGGATGGCCGTGACATTGCCGACATCGCCACTGACGCTGGCGATGCGGATGGTTTCACCGCGCGCCTTGGCCTCGACCTGCTTGAGATACAGCACCGCCGAGAGCGGATGGCAGCCCATCCGGATCAGCGAGCCGCCCCCGGTCATCGCCCATTGCGCGGCATGGGCCGCATGCGATCCGGAATGGCTCTCCTCGCCCTTCATGAACAGGATTTTGTCCTTGGTCGCTCTCAGAATCTCCGCGGTCTTGGTCACGGCCGGCGCGTAGATCCAGTCCTCGGCATACATGAAGAGCTTTCCGGTGCGCTCGATCGCGGCACGCGTGGCGTCCATCTCTTCCAGCACGCGCTCATACATCAGCGCCTTCGGCACATGCCTGCCGATCGGCTGCCGGTCGCCGTCGCGGCCGAAATAGCCGGCGAACGGCTTTTCGCAGATCACATGCTTGCCGGCCTGCATGGCGGCGACGATCATCCCCGCATGAAGATTGGGCGGCGTGCAGATGTCGATGACATCGAGCTCGCGGTCTGCGATCAGCTCGGCGAAGCTGCGATAGACCCGTTGGATCTGGTGGCGGCCGGCGAATTCGACGACATGGTCGCCGCGCGCAGCGACCGCCGCGACCTCGACATCCACCCCGTAGACGCGCCGGAACGCATACATATGCAGCTCCGACACGAAGCCGCAGCCGACGAGTCCCACCCTGATCCTGGCCATAGCGCCCCCCGCTTTGGGCGGCACTATAGCGCGCTGGCAGGTCTATTCCACCGAGACCCGCACCACGCCGGCGCTCATCATGCCCAGCGCCTTGGCAGCCGGCACCGAGAGATCGACGATGCGGCCGCGGATGAAGGGGCCGCGATCGTTGACGCGGCACTGAATCGAGCGGCTGCCGTAGGACACCCTCAGCACGCTTCCGAACGGACGCGTCCGGTGCGCGCAGGTCAGCTCACCTTTCCCGGCTTTTCCGTAGCTGTAATAGGAGGCAAGCCCGCTTTCGGCCTGGGCAAAGGAAACTGCAGAAAGCGAAAACGTAGCAAGGCAAGAAAATAACGTGGTCTGCGCTCGCACGGCACCCCTCCGGGTTGGCCTGCCCCCGGCGCAAACGTTTGGCGGTTCCCGCGGGTTCCTGAGCCACTGCCGGGCCGCGCCCGGCAGTGCCATCACAGTTTGTTACTGTTTGTGAAACACCAGTGTGCGGACTTCGATGCTCTCGCGCGGCGCGGCATCGGCCGGCGTGGTCGGATCGACGAACGCGGTGTGCGGCCCGAAGCGGGTGCGGCCGTCGGTCGCGGAATCGTAGCACTTCAGCAACAGCGCCTCGTCCGGTGTCATCTCGGGGAAATAGAACCAGCGATGGTTCGGATTGTATTTCACCGAATAGGTTTCGCCGCGACGGTTGGGATAGATCAGATCCGAGGCAACGAGGTCGTCGGGCGCCACCGTCGTGCCGTCGGCCATCGCCAGCGGCGAATCTCGCAAGGGACCGCGGATCGGCCGCCACAGATTGATCACCTGGACGCGGCCCTTCAGCAACTCTTCGGCCTCGTCGGGCAGATGTTCACGCACGCGGTTGGCGCCTGAGACGACGGTCTGGTCGACGTGGACGCGCGTTGCCGGCTGACGCGGGCCACCGTCGCGGATGTCCGCGGCACCCTCAACGCGCCTGCGCACGGTATGGTCGAAGATGACGACGCGGTCGGCTTTCAGCGTTGCGCGCAGGAAGGCCTCGACGGCGGGATAGTAGACCGCCTTGATTTCCTCCTCATTAGAGAAGTCCTTCACCTGATGTGGATGCCGCACCAGCGCAAAGCCTTCGCGGTCGAGCGAGATGTTTTGTGCGATCAGCCGGGCATCGAAGATCGGTACCTGATGCGGCTCCGGCAATGACGTGCTTTTGGGCTCGCCAGGCGGTGGATCGAAGGCGTAAGTGCGCGGCTTGCCCGAAACCGGCGCGAGGTATTTGAGTTCAGCGGTGACGAAGGGAAGCGATTCGATTTTTGTTTCTTGCAGGCCCATGGCCGGTCTCCCGATGTGGTCGTCTGGATGATTTTTGAGGACACCGGGCGTGCTGCAAGGGAGTTGGTGCAAATAGCAATGCGAGTGCTGTCGCTGGCATGAAACGCAGAACAAACGCATCGCGAAATCCGGCCGGGTTGGAATGCGCTCTGCCCGCTTCACGGATGCTTGAGAGCCTTTTGAGATCTCGTGCCCCGGACGCAGCGCATCACGCAGTGGTACGCTGCTGAGCCGGGGCCTATCTCACCGGGAGCATCTGTGCGGCAT
This sequence comes from Bradyrhizobium sp. BWC-3-1, assembly GCF_032917965.1. NCBI lineage: Bacteria > Pseudomonadati > Pseudomonadota > Alphaproteobacteria > Hyphomicrobiales > Nitrobacteraceae > Bradyrhizobium > Bradyrhizobium sp. BWC-3-1. The sequence continues at coordinate 2,481,874 of NZ_CP136625.1, read as the reverse complement.
GGGTCCCGGCTCTGCGCAGTAGCGATCTCGGCCGCCTCGAGCTTCTGCTTGATCAGACCCCAGTGAAGGTAGAGGTCGATTTCGCTCTGCTCGTCCGCGACCAGCCGAACATTATCGCGTCGGCCAGCATGAGACGGATCATTCCGCCGCCTCGCCGCGAACAGCCTGGCGCTTGGCGATCAGCTCGCGCGTCAGCGGGATCAGCTCACGGCCATACTCGATGGCATCGGGAAGCGGATCGAAGCCGCGGATCAGGAAATGGCTGACGCCGAGGTCGTAATAGTCGCCGAAGACCTCGGCGACCTGCTCGGGCGTGCCGACCAGCGCGGTGGTGTTGCTGTTGGCGCCGGTGAGCTTTGCGATCTCGGTCCACAGCCGCTTGTCGATGCGGCTGCCCTGGTCGGCGAGCGAGAGCAGACGCCGCGCGCCAGCGGTGGCATGGCCGTCGGCGGGCTTGCGATAGCCGGTCTTGTCCTGGAGCGCGGTGGCGCGCGCAAGAATCTCGTCCGCCTTTTCCCAGGCCTGCTTCTCGGTCGGAGCGATGATCGGCCGCACCGAGAGGCTGAAGCGCGGCGTCCGACGGCCCTGCCTGACGGCCGCATTGTGAACCCGCGAGGTGACGTCGCGCACCTGCGCATAGGATTCACCCCACAGCGCAAAGGTGTCGGCATGCTTGCCCGCGACGTCGATCGCAGCGTCAGAGCCACCACCGACGAAGGTGTAGATGCCGGCCTTCTGCAGCGGCTTCACCTGCGAAAAACCGTTCTCGACGTTGTAGTACTTTCCGCTGTAGTTGAACGGCTTCTCGCTGGTCCATTCCAGCTTCACCACGTCGAGAAACTCGCTGGTGCGGGCGTAACGCTCGTCCTTGTCGTCGAGCGTATTGCCGTCCTGCCTGAGCTCGGCTGCATTGCCGCCGGTGATGACGTGGAGCGAGACGCGGCCTCCATAGAGTTGGTCAAGCGTCGCAAGCTGCCGCGCGAGCAGCGTCGGCGCGGTAAAGCCCGGTCGCTGCGCGATCATCACTTTCAACGATTTGGTGATGGTCAGCACATGCTGTGCGACCTGGAGCGCATCGGGCGTGGTCGAATGGAACGCCAGCAGCGCACGATCGAAACCCGCGAGCTCATGCGCCTTCGCGACCGTCTCGATATAGGCGGCATCGAGCACCGGGCCCTGGCGTACGATGGTCTCGGAAGCATTGCTGTTGGCGATAAAGCCGATGAACTCGACCGACATGATGTTCTCCCTGAATCTTTGGCGGCAGGCTAGAGGCCCAATGCGGCACGGCCGAGGCCGGTGCGCGTGGAATCGTCCTGCGGCGTGTGCACGCGACCGCACAGGACGTCGCGATAGTGCCGCTCCAGCGGATTGGCGCGGGACAGGCCGTGATTGCCGGTCAGCGACAAGGCATTCTCGACCGCGGCGACGGCGTTATTGGTGACGGCCAGCTTGATGACGTTGGACTCGGCCGCGGAAAGCGCGACACCGTCATCGAAATCACCGGCAAAGGATGCGATCAGCCGTGCATTGACGATGAGCCGCGCCTCGATCGCGCCAAGGATCTCCTGCGCCCGCGGCAAGGTCGCAAGCGGCGCGCCCAAGCTGGCAGGGACCCGCTGCTTCAGGAACCCGACCAGCCAGTCGCGTGCAGCCCGCGCAACGCCGTCATAGATCGCGGCGACAAAGATCGTGTGGACCGTCGCCTGCGCCACATCAGGTGCGCGCCAGTCCGCCGGCTCGCGCACATCGATCTCGGCATCGAGGGGTATCACGACGTCCTCGAAGATGACGTCGTGGCTGCCGCTGGCCCGCAGGCCGTGATGATCCCATGTCTCGACGATGCGCGTGCCTGGCAGGCCCGCCGGCACCAGGAACTGTCCAACGCGCGGCTCGGCTTCGTCCGTCCGCGCCCAGACCAGATACCATTTCAGGATCGGCGATCCCGTCGAATAGATCTTGTGCCCCGAGAGCCGCCAGCCGGTCTCGGTCCGACGTGCAATGGTCGCGGGCAGGCCGCCGCGCGCAGGCGAGCCCAGTTCGGGCTCGACGCGGAGCGCATTGACGAGCGCAAGGCCTTCGACGCTCTCGCGTGCAAGCTTGCGCGACAGCCGCGCCGGCCAGGTCGGGCTCCGTGCCATCACCAGATGGTTGATGTAGTGCATCGACAGCACCAGCGCGGTCGACGGATCGGCCTTGCCGATGATGCCGAGGACGCGGGCGGCGTATCGTGCGCCAGCTCCGGCCCCGCCATGGGCGGCAGGCACCGTCAGCGACAGCAGGCCTGCTTCGGAAAGCTCGCGAAAGTTCTCGAACGGGAAGCTGCCGGTGCGATCGTGCTCGGCCGCGCGGGCGGCGAAAGTCTCGGCCAGCGCCTCGGCACGTGCGATGTAGTCGGGCTCGTGATGCGCCGCGCGGCCCTTGGCGATCGAAGTCACCATGTGGCGTCCAATCCGAGCAGGCCAAGGATCTGGCGGCGCAAATCCACCAGATACGGATCGCCGCGATGGCGCGGATAGGACCGGTCGACACGGATGTCTGCCTTCACACGCGCCGGGCGGTCGCTGAACACGATGACGCGGTTGGCGAGCACCAGCGCCTCCTCGGCGTCATGCGTCACCAGCAGCGTGGTAAAACCCTTGCGCTGCCACAGTGAGACCAGCTCGGCCTGCATGGTGATGCGGGTCAGCGAGTCGAGCTTACCGAGCGGTTCGTCGAGGATGAGGATTTTGGGGTCATTGACCAGTGCGCGGGCCAGCGCGACGCGCTGCGCCATGCCGCCCGAGAGCTGGTGCGGATAGGCATTGCGGAAGGACGATAGCCCGACGAGATCGAGCGCGGCATCGACGCGATGACGCTGGCTCTTCAAGATGCCCTGCGCCTCCAACCCGAGCGCGACGTTGTCCCAGACCGTGCGCCAAGGAAACAAGGTGGGATCCTGGAACACGACGACGCGCGACGGGTGCGGTCGCGTGATGCGCGCCTCGTCCTCGCGCAGCGTTCCGGACCAGGGCTTGTCGAGGCCTGCGACGAGGCGCAGCAGCGTGGACTTGCCGCAGCCGGAGGGGCCGAGCAGCGCAACGAACTCGCCCGGCTCGACGGAGATGCTGACGTCGCTGAGCACCGGCAGCTCGGCGCCGTCGATGTCGAAGGCGTGGCTGACCTGCTCGATGTCGAGCGCGGCACCGGCCGCCGGGTGAGCGTCGAAGTCAGCCAGTGCGGTTGCGGCTACCATTTCACTGTCCCCTTTTGCCAAACCAGCAGGCGATCGCGGATCGCAAACAGCAGCGTGATCGCGCCGGAGCAGAGCAACGACATCACGATCAGCGCCGCATACATGTTGGCATAGGCGGCCCAGCCCTGCGCCCATTGCAGGTACCAGCCGAGCCCTGCCTTGACGCCTATCATCTCGGCGACGACGAGCACGGCAAAGGACGAGCCGAGCCCCATGAACAGGCCGACGAAAACGTGCGGCAATGCCGCGGGGATCGCCACCTTCAGCACCAGGAAGGACGGCTTTGCCCCGAGCGTCCGCGCGACGTCGTAATAGGCATTGCTCACACTCGCGACACCCGACCAGGTCAGCACGGTGACCGGGAAGCCCGTTGCCAGCGCGATCAGAAAGGTCGAGGCGCTCCAGCTCGATGGAAAGGTGAAGAAGGCGATCGGCAGCCAGGCGGTCGCCGGCAACGGGCCGATGAAGCGCAGCACCGGATGCACCCAATAGCCGACCGCGCGCGACCAGCCGATCGAGACGCCGGTCAGGAAGCCGACCGTCGCGCCGATCAGATAGCCGCCGAGCTGGAGCTTGACCGAGGCGAACACGCTGTCGAGCAGTTTTGGCAGATCGTCGGTGTAGACCTCGATGATCGATTGCGGCGGCGGAAAGAACGGCAACGGTAGCCAGGCGAATTTTGCCGTCGCGACTTCCCACAGGGTCAGGACAACGCCGAGCACGACGAGCCACGGCGCGCGCTGGCGCAAGGCCCGGCCCGTCGAACCGAGGTAATCGGCACCGACCGTCCCGAACAACGCGATCGCTGCGATGACAAACGCGGCAATGCCGAGCGAATGGGTCCGCGACCACTCGCCGACGTCCTCCCACCACAGGCAGGACAGGCCGAAGGCAATCCACGCCGCGCTGGCGAGAATGCCGACACCGGAGTCCCGGACCCAGCTCGTCAGCCAGGGTGCGCGCGAGAGACTCGGCGCGCCGGAGGCAAGGCCGTCAGACAGCGAATACGTCGACATAGATGCGCTCCGCGAATCTGGCCGTGTCGGTGCTCTGCTTGAACACCTGCACGCTCTTGAGATCGTCGGCATAGGCCTTGAGCTCGCGCTTCAGCACTTCGCCGACGGGATGATGATGATGGGTGTGGTAGCGCACCATGCCCTCGATATCCGTGAGCGACGCCGTCTTCGGCGCGTAAGGCTGGAACGATTTCGCCGTCACAGACGGATTTTGCGCGGTGAACATCGCGGCATCAAGCAGCGCCTGCGTCAGGGCGCGCGCGACCAGCGGCTCCTCGCGCACCAGGCTGCCGCGCAGGCCGAGGATGCAGCAGCTCTTGTCGCGATACTCGCCATCGAGATTGGAGGCGACCTCCTTGTACTGGCTGTCCTTGAGCCAGAGATAACCCAGCGGGTCGGACGACAGGAATGCCTGCACCTCGCCCTTCTCGACGGCGACGTTGAGAAGGTTGCCGGGATAGGCGCGCCAGTCGACATCCTTGTTCGGATCGATACCGAGCTTGGCGAGCTGAATGGAGAAGAAATTCTTGTCTGGGCCGCCGAGATCACCGACCGCGACGATCTTGCCCTTGAGATCGGCAAGCTTGCTCACGCTGGAATCGGCGCGGGTCAGGACCCGCATGCAGCCACCGTGGGTGCCGGCGGCAATCTTCACATCAAAGCCCTGCTCCAGCGGCTTTAGCCAGCGCAGCGCCATGCCGAGACCGGCATCGCTCTTGCCGGTTGCGATGGCCTCGAGCAGCTGGTCGGTCGAACCGGAATAATTGATGAGCTCGATGTCGAGATTATGCTTCTGGAAGAAGCCGTGCTCGATGGCGACCGGCACCGGGGCGAGACAGACCGCGCCCGCGTTCCAGGATAGCTTGAGCTTGCGCGGCGCGCCGGTGAGCGCGGGCACATCCGACGCAGTCCGGCACAGCGGAAACTCCGAGAGATCGACGCCGGGCGCGATTGTCCGCGGCGCAAAGGCCTGTGCTGCACCGAAGGCACCGAGCGGCGCAGCGAATGCCGCAGCTAATCCCGCCTGAAGCAAATGGCGCCGGTCGAGCCTCGATCCGTCGCGCTTGTCGTCGTCGTTCATCCGTCAACACTCCTGCGCTGGCACGGCTCCGCCATCGGCACAACAGCTTGCGTTGCGCCTGTTCCGTGCGGACCTGCGTCGAGAGAAAATCTTTTCGCCGGCGCCTGCTCGGTGCCTTGATGCGATGCGCAAATCATGCGGCGCGTTCGCCGTATCGTCAATGAAATGGAATTTCGAATGTGGCACGAAGCGAAGTCATTCTCTCCACCGGTGCGTGCGAGGACGACGAAAGGATTTCCGCCGATGGATCGATTGACGGAGCACGGGGCTACTCCCTCTCCTGCTTCATTTTTGCGCAGCATCAGTGGCGCATACCGCACGTTCTCGAAATCGGCGCCTCGCCGAAACGTCCTTGCCGATCGCGCGCGCAATACGGTTAGCCATTTCATTGACCGCGCATCATGCGGCCATAGACTTGATCGTCTCGCTGCATCGTTCGCTCACGCGTCGTGGGCAAAGCAACAAGACAGGCCACATGAGCATCAACTCCCTCGATCATTCCATCGCGCGCCGGCTCGCTGCATCGCTGCTTGCCGCCTCCATCACCCTGTCGACGGCCGCGGCGTCGTTCGCAGCCGATGCCGTCGTGCTGCGGGTCGGCGACCAGAAGGGCGGCAATCGTTCGCTGCTCGAGATCTCGGGCTACGCGAAGGATCTGCCTTACAAGATCGAGTGGTCGGAATTCCCCGCGGCAGCTCCAATCCTGGAGGCGCTCAACGCCGGCGCGCTCGACGTCGGCTACACCGGCGACCTTTCATTCCTTTCCGTCTACGCGGCCGTCGCGCCGATCAAGGCGATCGGCGGCACAAGGTCAGATGCCAAGACACAAGCCATCCTCGTGCGCCAGGATTCCCCGATCAAATCGGCGGCCGATCTCAAGGGAAAACGCCTCGCCGGCACGCGCGGCGGCTGGGGCCAGTTCCTGATCGACGCGACGCTGGAGAAGGCGCAGATCAGGCTGGAGGACGCGACGTTCGCGCCGCTCGGCCCGGTCGACGCCAAGATCGCGCTGGTCGCGGGCTCGATCGATGCCTGGGCGGTGTGGGAGCCCTACGTCTCGTTCGCGACGCTCAAGGACAAGGCCCGGGTAATCGCCAACGGCGAAGGCCTGACGCCGACCATCACCTTTATCGTCGCCTCGGACAGCGCCATCGCTGGCAAGCGTGCGGCGGTGCAGGACCTCGTCCAGCGGCTGAACAAGGCGCGGCTGTGGTCGCTGGATCATCTCGGCGAGTATGCCAAGAGCACGGCCGAGTTGACCAAGCTACCGGAGGACGTGCTGCTCTCGGCCTATACCGCGCAGCGCACCAGCCCGATTCCGATCGATGAGAACGTCGTGAAGGAGGTGCAGGAAGCCTCCGACCGCTCGACGCGCTACGGCATCCTGCCGAAGAAGCTCGACGTCAGCAAAGCCGTCGACCGCAGCTTCACCGCTGCGGCCGCGGGATCGAACTAGGCGGAGGCGGCGGGATGCGCGGGCTCCGTCTCAACGCTGGCCCGCTGCATCTCGCCGCGATCTTACTCGCGCATTTGGCCTGCATGAGCCTGATCGTGTGGCTGTCGCTTTAGACGCCAGCCAGGACCCCCGCTCGCCGGCCCGGCCTTAAGGAAAAAATCAGGACAACATAAGGAGCCCATAAGGACTTACGAGACGCCGCTGGCCTAGCATCGACCGTGTGATCGCGTCGGTAACAGGATGCCTCATCCCGCGGCTTGTCCAGGCAATCACAACTCGCTCTCGGGTTGCCGATCCCGACTGGACGGGCTTACAGTGATCCGCCCTGCGGCCGTCGACGCTTGCAATGGGAAGGCGACCTTCGGGCTGGAGATCAGCGCCATGTCAGCCGATCAGTATCTTCGTTACGATCCGTCCGTCGAACACATCCTGCCGGAGGAAGCGGCGGCGGTCGAGGAGATCGTTGCTTCGATTTCGCGAACGAGTGATCGCACTTTTCGCAAAGACAAGCATGGGACCCGGCAGCAGCACGCCAAGGGCGCCGGCTATCTCCGGGGCGAGCTGATCGTCTACGACAATTTGCCGGATCATCTGCGCCAAGGCCTGTTCAAGCAGGCTGGCCACTTCCCGATCATCGTCCGCCTCTCCACCGCATTCAACAGGAGCGATCGTGTACGTTCGCCGCGAGGGTTTGCCATCAAGGTTTTGGGTGTGACGGGGGCTAAGGCGCTCGGCGACGACGATTCGACGAACCAGGATCTCCTGCTCGTCAATCACCCCAGCTATTTCGCGGATGCGATGGCCTATATGCGCGCACAGCACAAGGTCGAGCACACCCTGTTCCTGCCTGATCTGGCGTACGGACCCATAGGCTTTTTGGCGCGCGCCCTGGTCGCCGCATCGGACAGAACAGGCATTCCGATCCCGATCGTCTTGAAAGCGCTCGGTGATGCCGGCAGCAACATCCTCGGAGAGACCTTTCACACCGAGGGTGCATTGCGGTTTGGCGATTATATCGCAAGGCTTCGCCTGATGCCGATGTCGGCGTCGGTTCGCCAACTCACCGGCCGACCCTGCCACGATGCCGATGATGCCGTGCTGAACAGCGTCGTTGCCTTCTTCAAGGATAATGCGGCCGAGTACGAATTATTCGCCCAGCTCTGCACCGACCTCGAGCGAACACCGATCGAAGATGCCTCGATCGACTGGCCTGAAGACGTCGCGCCGCCGCAAGCACTCGGCAAGATCACGCTTCCGCGCCAGACCGCCGACAGCCCCGCGCGTCGCGTCTATTCCGACGAGGTGCTTTCGTTCGATCCATGGCGATGTCTCGCCGCGCATCGGCCGCTCGGCTCGATCATGCGATTGCGCAGGGATGCCTACCGTGCCTCCCGCACGCTGCGGCAGCAGCAAAATCAATTCAAGGTCAAGCAACGGCCCGGCGAACCGCGAGAGATCGCGGACCTGCCGGATTGAGCCGATCAGCGTCCCGCAATATCGGGCCCGGTGTCCCGGCCTGCGTCGAAAAAGGATGCCGAGCGCAGCGGATCATTGGGATCAAGCGTCTCTGCCAGCGATGCGATCACCTGGCAGGAGCGGTCCCGCCACTTGGCAGCCCTTTGCGCTTGTCCGAGGCTCTCATAGAGCCCCGCGGTCGTGCGGTAAACCCGCCAGGTGGCATGCGGCAACCTGGCATGGCGGAGGATCGACATGGCCGCCGACAGATGCCCGCCGGCGAGTTGCGCATCGTGCTTCAGCATCGCAATTCTCGCCATGGCCTCGTAGCACAGCGCGAGAAACGGCCGGTCAGGTGCCGCGCTCGTCACCTCGTGAAACTGGCTGGCCGAGCCCTGGGCACGGTCCAGATCGCCGATCGCGATCCAATAGTCGCAGCAAGTCAGCAGATAATGGGGGATGACCAGCGACTCCATCGGCACCCGGTCGACCTCCATTCGCCGCTCCATCGCATCGAGATGCTGCCGCGCCCGAGCCAGGTCGCCCATCCTGACATAAGCTCGCGCCAGCAGATTCCTGCCAACGAAGAAGGTGAACGGATTGGCCTCGATCATCGGGCCGAGCGCATCCTCCGCACGCCGTGACGCGCTGCCATATTCCTCCGCCTCGGAGTACAGCCATCCGATCGCGAGATGACACAGCGCGACGGCCTGCGGATTTGCATTCCGCTCCGAGATAGCCAACGCGGAGACGAGGTTTCGTTGCGCCTGGCCCCATTCGCCGAGATAAATCTGGGCAAACGCCTCGACAGATTCATAAAGCACGAACAGATAGACGTCACCGACCAGGCGGGCGAGCTCCTTTCCCCTGGTCGTCGCATCGCAGCAGGCCGGATAATTCGCGCGCAGAAACTCCAGCACCATTTCCATCGAGCAGCGTCGCAGCCGCATGCTCAGATCCTGCTCTCCGGTGATCAGTGCTGACGCACGCTCGGCAAGGTCCGCATTCTCACGATCCCAGCCGCGGAGCATCAGCTTCAGATTGGCAACGTTGCCCTGGACCAGAGCGCTGAATGCGGCGTCGTCGATCGCCCTGCTTTTGATAAGGGCCTGTTCCGCAACAGGCAGGCTCTGGCGCCGATCGACGTAAAGACAGAATCTGCTGAGATCGACCAGCGCGTTCACCTCTTCGCGCACGTGCCCGTTCTCCGCCGCGTGCGCCACGATAGCGCTGAGATCCTGCAGGGAATTCAGGAAATCTCCACTGGCCCGCCAGGCCCAGGCGCGCTGAAGCAGCAACTTCAGACGTGTCGTCACCCGAAATTCCGGCGGCAGATGCGGCACCAGCTCCAAGGCGCGGGACAGGTAATTGGCGGCCTCGCGCGTGCTAAACCTTCGCGCCGAGCCCTCGGCCGCCGCGCCCAGATAATGCATCGCTTTCGGGAAATCACGGCCCAGTTCGAAATGGCGCGCGACAACGGCGGCGATCTCCGCAGCCTGCGGCCCATAGCCCTGCTCGAGCCCCGCCCCAAGCAGCGCATGGGTTTTCGCGCAGCGCGCTGGTGCGAGCCGCTGGTAGAGGATCTCCTGGTAAAGCGCGTGCTGGAACGCATAGCGACCGGAGACGCTTCCGTTCGGCCACTCGGTCATGCCGGCCCCGACGATAATGCGATCGGTCCGTGCCAGGTCCTCGCACATCTGCTCGACATCCAGCACGGGACGGTCCAGCGCACCGGCGATATGGAGCGCGGAAAACTCCGCTCCCGCCGCACTGGCGACCTCGAGCAGGCAGCGCTCGTCCACGGTGAGGTGATCGATCTGCTGCTTGATCATTCCTTCCAGATCGCGCGGCATGCTGTCATGCGAGGCCGCGTCTTCGCTGACCAGCCGCCAGCCCAATTCGTGCTCGACCAGTGCACCCTGCGCCACGAGATGATCGAGCAGAGACGACACGAACAGAGGATGCCCCCCGGTTCGCGCGAAGATGCGCTCGACCAGCTCTCTGGCGAAATCGGCCGAGCTGAAGCGCAGGGACAGATAGCGTTCGACATCGGTGCCGGTGAGTCGATCGAGCGCGAGCTCGGTGGCGTGTCCGTGAATCCGCAAGTCCTGATGAACGGCACGGATAGGATGTCCGCCGACGGCGACTTCCATCGGCCGGTAGGTGGCGAGCACGAGGATAGAAGCCCTCCGATCCCGCCGCGCCAGCCGGGAGAGCACATCCACGGTGGCAAAGTCGCTCCAATGCAGATCTTCCAGGATGATCACCCATGGTCGCGTGACAGCGAGATGTTCCATGAGATCGGAAAATTCGCGCAGCATGCGCTCCCGCGTTGCGCCAAAGACCTCATGCTGGAATGTGGCCCGCTCTGCTTCGCCGAGGAAACCGGGCATCTGCGCGAGCCAGGTCGGCGCGTGCTCGCGGATGGACGTCAGCAGCGATGCTCCATCGGTGCGACGGCAGCACTCGTTCAGCGCTCCGATCAGCGGAAGAAAGGCCTCATGGGTGCCGAACAACTCGTTGCAGCTACAATGCAGCACGCCCAGTCCCTGCTGGTTCATCCTGTCGAGCGTCATTTGCAAGAGGGTGGTCTTGCCGATCCCAGCCTCGCCGGTGATGAAGACGACCTGACGCTGTCCGGTGCGAGCGAGTTGCAATGCCTTCTCCAGCGTGTCGAGTGCCCCGGTGCGCCCGACTCTCCAGTGCCGGCGTCGATCGACGACCTGCTCCGTGACGGAAGCGGTCTCTTCTTCGGGCGCCCGCTCGATCGCAGGCAAGTCGGCGGTCGCGACCGGCGCAATGAAACGATAGCCGCGCCGCGTGACCGTCTCGATGTAATTGGGGGACTGCCTGTCGTCGCCGAGCACCGAGCGTAGCGCGTTCACGGCAACGGCGAGGCTCGACTCGCTGACGTGCAGATCGGACCAGACCGCGTCGAGCAACTCTTCCTTGGTGACGAGCTCACCGGGCCGACCGACGAGATAGCAAAGAACCTCGAACGGCTTCGGCGCCAGCGCGATCCGCTCCCCGCCTCGCCACAACAGCGCGTTGGCACGGTCGAGGCAGAATTCACCAAAGGCAAGCGCGTCTCTACGCACGGCTCAGACCCCCGGATGCTCGCCCATCTTAAGGGAAAGCTCAGCCAAATGTAAGGACGCGATAAAGACCTGCGCCCTGCGCCGGCACTAGCATTGGCCTGTCCATTTCAGAGACGCCGGCAAGGCGTCGGACGGCCTTTTCATCACGCTGTCATTTCAGTCGGCAGGCAGTCGATGCCTGAATTTTGGCAAGGAGTTGGCCATGAGCATTCTAAAACATCTGGCGATCTCGCCTCTCGCTTTTGCCATTCGCCATTACGACATCAGGGTCATATTGGGCCTCACCGTCCTCAGCCGCATCTTCCTCGTCGCCATCTACCTTGCGTGCGGCGCCCCGGGCCTGTCCGAGTTCGATCTCGCCAACGCCATCGCGCTGCCATGAGCTCGGGACCGCTCGAATGGAGCATCGAGATCGCGATCATCGTCGCGATCTGCATCGGGATTGTCGTGGGCGGGCATGGCCGGCTCGTCGTGCCGCATCACCGGGTTCAGCGCGCGCAAGCCGATCGGGCCGCTTGCATTCAGCGGCCCTCAAACCTCTTCAGCGTCGTCGCCCTGCGGCGAGCGGGTCCGCCCGTTTGATCGATCACCAATACGCGCGGTGATAGTGCCGGTAATACGGCCGGTAGTAGCCGTAACGAGGGCCGAAATACGGGCGGTAAGGCCGATAGTAGCGCGGATAAGCATAGGCCGGACCATAGCCGTAATAGGCCGGCGCATAGCCGTAGCCATAGCCCGGGTATCCGTAGCCGCCATAATAGGGCCCGCCGCCATAGTAGCCATAGCCATAAGGCGCGCTGCTGGCGATGGCACCTGCGATGATCGCGCCAGCGGCAAGGCCGCCGAGACCCCATCCAAAACCTCGGCCGCGCCAGTGCACCTGCGTGACATCGTCGCCGACGGCGGCCTTCATGGTTGCGACATTGGTGGGCAGCGGAGCCGCCGCCACCTGCTGAATCCCCCCCGCCATGACCGCGGCGGCGAGCGAACCGGCGACTGCCGTTTTCCAGACCCTCATCGTCTTACTCCTTTCTGACGTTTGGCTTGGACATGGATCGCAGCGCCATCATCGGGCATCCTGGCGCGAGGTCAAAGCCTCGAGTTTTGCGTGCACCGCACAAGACGCATGCCTCCATTCTGATCAACCGGTACCTGACGGGCTCCACAACCTCGCCGCGAGTGACACCGGCAGGACGGTGCCTGGGGCCCGATCACGCGGCAAAGCATTAAGCTTCCGGCGCATTCGCAACCAACAACCACCTTCCCGATTTACTATTCGTGCCGTTACTATCGGTTCCAAATGAGCGCGGCCGGGAGGCTTCTCGCGAGCGCAAGAGTTGTGGGAGGATGACATGAGTGCCGCGAGACCCGAGCCGCTTGCCCGTCAGGCGCTGGCGTTTGTCCTGGCCGGCGGACGCGGCAGCCGGCTGCTGGAGCTGACCGACCGTCGCGCCAAGCCTGCGGTCTATTTCGGCGGAAAATCCCGCATCATCGATTTCGCGCTGTCGAACGCGGTGAACTCGGGCATCCGCCGCATCGCCGTCGCCACCCAGTACAAGGCGCACAGCCTGATCCGGCACCTTCAGATGGGCTGGAACTTCTTCCGCCCCGAGCGCAACGAGAGCTTCGACATCCTCCCGGCGAGCCAGCGCGTCTCCGAAAACATGTGGTATGTCGGCACGGCCGATGCAGTCTACCAGAACATCGACATCATCGAATCCCACGCCTGCCGCTTCATCGTCGTTCTCGCCGGCGACCATATCTATAAAATGGATTACGAGGTGATGCTGCGCCAGCACGTCGACAGCGGCGCCGACGTCACCGTCGGCTGCCTGGAGATGCCGCGCCAGGAATCTTCCGGCTTCGGCATCATGCATATCGACGAGAACGGCTGGATCAAAGAGTTCCTGGAAAAGCCGAAAGATCCGCCGCCGATGCCGGGCAAGCCGGACGTTTCGCTCGCCAGCATGGGCATCTACGTGTTCGACGCAAAATTCCTGTTCGAGGAGCTCAAGCGCGACGCCGAGGATCCGAATTCCAACCACGATTTCGGCAAGGACATCATCCCCTACCTCGTCAAGAACGGCCGCGCCATGGCGCACCAGTATTCGACCTCCTGCGTCCGCTCCGGCAGCGACCCCCGCGCCTATTGGCGCGATGTCGGCACGGTCGACGCCTATTGGGCCGCCAATATCGACCTCACCGACGTGGTGCCCGAGCTCGACTTGTTCGACAGCGCGTGGCCGATCTGGTCCTATTCGGAGATCACACCACCGGCAAAATTCGTCCACGACGAGGAGAGCCGGCGCGGCCAGGCCGTGAGCTCGCTGGTCTCGGGCGGCTGCATCATTTCCGGCGCCTCGCTGCGGCGCTCACTGCTGTTCACCGGCGTGCGCGTCAACTCCTACGCCAATGTCGAGAACGCCGTGATCATGCCCTATGTCAATGTCGGCCGCGGCGCGCGCCTGAAGAACGTCGTGATCGATCGCGGCGTCGAGATCCCGGAAGGGCTCGTCGTCGGCGAAGATCCCGAGCTGGACGCAAGACGCTTCCGCACCACCGAGCAGGGCATTTCGCTCATCACCCAGCCGATGCTCGACAGGCTCAATACATGACGCCTGTTCGCGTCCTCGCGGTCGCCTCTGAAGTCTATCCCATCGTCAAGACCGGCGGCCTCGCCGATGTCGCGGGCGCGCTGCCGATTGCGCTGAAGGCACATGGCGTCGAGATGCGCACCTTGATGCCGGGCTATCCCGACGTGATGCGGGTGCTGGGGGGAGCCGACGAAATCCGGCGCTGGCCGGACTATTTCGGCGGACCCGGGCGTCTGCTCGCCGGCTCGCATGACGGCCTCGATCTGTTCGTGCTCGACGTGCCGCATCTCTACGTACGGCCTGGCAACCCCTACGTGACGCCCGAAGGCGTCGACTGGCCGGACAATGGCGTGCGGTTCGCCGCGCTCTCGCGCATCGCGGCCGATATCGGCCACGGCCTCGTTCCCGCCTTCGTGCCCGACGTGGTGCATGCCCATGACTGGCAGGCCGGGCTCGCGCCGGCCTATCTGCACTATGACAACAGGCCGCGGCCGGCCACCGTGATGACCATCCACAACATGGCCTACCAGGGCAAGTTCGTGCCCGAGCTGATTGGTTCGATTGGCCTGCCCTGGCGCGCCTACGGCGTCAACGACCTCGAATATTTCGGCGGCATCAGTTTCTTGAAAGCCGGCCTGCAATTCGCCGATCGCATCACCACGGTCTCGCCGACCTATGCGCAGGAGATCCAGACCGACGAGGGCGGCATGGGGTTCGGCGGCCTGCTTCGCGCCCGCGCGAACGTGCTGAGCGGAATCCTCAACGGCATCGATGTATCCGTTTGGAATCCGCAAGAAGATCCGCACATCGCCTACCGCTTCGGCGCGGAGGACCTCACGTTCCGGGCCGCGAACAAGGCGGTGCTTCAGCAACAGTTCAATCTGGATTCCTCGGACGAAGCGCCATTGCTCGGCGTCATCAGCCGCCTGTCGTGGCAGAAGGGGCTCGATCTCCTGCTCGAGGCTATTCCGACCATTTTGCGCGAAGGCATGCAGCTCGCTTTGCTCGGCAGCGGCGACCGCGATCTGCAGGATCGCTATCAGGCCGTAGCGCGCGCGAACCCTGGCCGGATCGGGGTCGTGATCGGCTACGACGAGATCATGGCGCATCTGATCCAGGCCGGCTCGGACGCGCTCATCGTGCCCTCGCGGTTCGAGCCATGCGGCCTGACCCAGCTCTGCGCGCTGCGCTACGGCGCCGTGCCCATCGTCTCGCGGGTCGGCGGCCTCGAGGATACCATCGTCGATATCGGCGATGCCGATAAATCAGGCCGCGATGCCACCGGCTTCAAGTTCGCACCCGTCACCGCGGATGCCCTCGCCGGCACGCTGCGCAAGGCCAACATCGCCTTTCACGACAAGCTGACCTGGCGCCGGCTGCAACTGAGCGGCCTTGCGACCGACGTGTCCTGGCGCAACCGCGCCGGTGACTATGCCGCGCTCTATCGCGGCCTCATGACCGCGCGCGCCTGAGGCGCGACCATCCTCGAATCAATGCTATAGAGCCGCCATGGACCCGTTCTTGATCAAGCTGATCGGCTTTGCCGCCGCGACCTGCACCACCGTGGCCTACGCGCCGCAAGCCATCAAAGTGTGGAAGACCCGCTCCACCGGCGATATTTCGCTCGGCATGTTCCTGGTCATGGTGCTTGGGCTGGCGCTCTGGCTCGTCTATGGCCTGCTGTCGGGCGATGCGCCCCTCGTCGCCGCGAACGCCATCACCATGGTGCTCGCCGGCGGCATCCTGTTCATGAAGCTGAAATACGGGTGAGCCACTCTTCTTCACCTCTCCTCGCTTGCGGGAAGAGGAGAAGATCACCCGCCAAACACATACGACGCCATCGCGACATTCGCGACCTCGTCGACGAAGACGCGCTTGCCCGTGTCGCTGACGGCGGCGCCGGCGGCCACCATCAGCGGCAGCAGATGATCTTCGCGCGGATGGGCCAGGCGCGCACTCGGCGCGTTCTCCCAGTCAACCAGCATCGCGTTGCGCCGCGCCGCGTCCTTGTGGCTGATCGCCTCGTTCAGGTAAGCCTCGAAATCATACGAGACCGGCTTCGACTCGGCACGGCCGAACCCGCGCATGTTGTGATAGGTGAGTCCGCTGCCGACGATCAGAATGCCTTCGTCGCGTAGCGAGGCAATCGCCTGCCCCACCCTGATGTGCTCGGCCGGATCGTAACTCGATCTCAGCGACAGCAGCACGATCGGCATGTCGGCGTTCGGATACATCAGCCCGAGCGGCACGAAGGTGCCGTGATCGAACCCCTGGTTGGGATCCTCCCGGCAATCAACACCCGCGCGCGTGAGCAGCGCCTTTACCTCCGCGGCGAGCTCGGGCCGCCCCGGCGCCGGGTATTTGAGGTGATAGGTGTGCTCGGGGAAACCGTGATAATCGTACACCATCGGCGGATGCGCGGAAGTCGACACGGTGAAGGCGTCAGCCTCCCAATGTCCTGATATGACGAGCACGGCCTTGGGCCTCTCCGGCAAGAGCTGTGGCAGCCGGCCGAACGCCTCGGCGGTTTTCGGTATTGCACCCGCCTGTCTTCCATGAACGGCCACGGACCGCCGCCATGCGACAGGAAGAAGGTGGGAAATCGCACCATGGGCGAAGGCTCGTTTCGTTGGCAACATGCGCGTGCGAGCTGCCCGCGCGATCGGCCGCGAGCATAGGCAAACCCGTATGGTTAGCAAGACGTTAACGATTTGCTGCCCAGAATCCCGGGCGTAGCCGAAGGAGTCGGCCAGCAGCCAGGGACGTGAAATGAAGAAGTTTGCGTTGGGGGATGTCGTCAACAGTGACAAGGGCCGCCGCGGCGTCGTTCGCGCCGCCTACAAGTCGAAGGAAGGCCAGCAGTTCTACGCCGTCGAGAAAGACGGCGCGATGGATTATCTGGAGGAAGACCGGCTAAGCCCGGCGCCGCGCGTCGAGCTCGCGGCTTAAGTCCAACTCATCCCTCTAATGCGCGAACCGGTCCAGACGCTCCGACCAGGGGTCGTCTCCGCTCGCGATGCCATCGTTCGCGATCAGCAGCAGGCGATCGCTGCCTGCGGCCGAATCCCAATGCGGCAGGTCCGCACCGTTGGGATCGCCGCTCCTGGCGAAATTGATCCAGTAGGCGCGCATGCGATTTGCGACCTCGCGATCGGCTCCTGACAAGATGCCTGCACCGGGCATGCCTTCGACGCCGAAGATGAACTGCAATTCCCGCCCGTGACCGCCCTCGGGGTTTGCGCGCCGTGCCTCCGGCACATAGGTGAAGCGATAGCGAAAGGTCGGCGCACCGCTGGCGGCATGCAGGCGCGCCAGCAGTCTCACTGGCTCGGAGAAGACCCTGTCGGTGTAGAACCTTGCCGCGCGGTCCGAAGGTCTGGCGAGATCGGGATAGAGCCTGCGCAGCTCATCGCTGGTGGTGCCTGACGATGCCAGCTCTTCCCGGATATCCAGCTCGCCGTCGAAACCGGTCTCGTCGTCGTTCGAGCCAATGATCAAGGGGATGCGGCTCTCATGTCCAGCTGCGAAGCCCGCGGCGACCTCCTCGCTCACCAGACTCCCATCGATCGTCGGCGCGAAGCTGCGCGGCGATTTTTCCAGGAAATGTTTTTCGACGGCAAGCAGGCGTTGCGGTTCGGCTGTACGTAAATCGGCCTGTCGCCCCAGCACCGCCACGAATTGCCGCCCCACAATTTCGGCCTCTTGTGCCGAACGCAGGCGCGCACGGCCGGGGATCGATTGCAGAATGGCTTTCTGGAAGAGATCGCGCGATTGCTCCGACAGCATCAGCAGCGCGATCGACGTTGCGCCTGCGCCACTGCCGAACAAGGTGACGTTCGTGGGATCACCGCCGAAGGCCGCGATGTTGTCGTGCACCCAATGCAGCGCCGCGATCTGGTCCATCAGGCCGAAATTGCCGGAGCCGCCTTCCGACAGCGCGGGATCGCTGAGCCAGCCGAACGCGCCGAGGCGAAAATTCACGGTCACCACGATGAGGCCGGCTTGCGCGAGCCTGGCACCGTCGAACAGCGGATCATTCGCGGTGCCGCTGACGAAAGCGCCGTCGTGGATGAACATCATCACCGGTAGCGGGCCGTCGACCCCGAACGGACGAAACACGTTCAGCGTGAGGCAATCCTCGCTCGATCCCGGCAGCGAGGGCTGAAGACACGGCGCGCCATAGGCATAGGCGGTGCGCATCTCCGAGCTCTCGGGTGCAGCCTGCGGCGGACGCCAGCGCAGCGGTCCGATCGGCGCGGCCGCATAGGCCAGCCCCTTGAACGAGGCCACCTCGCCTTCGACGGCGCCAAGCATCTGTCCTTCGCGCGTCAGCGCAAATGGAAACTGGCCGACTGGCTGGGCCACGACCGAGCCGGCGCAACAGAGGACGAGAGACGTCGCAAAAAGCGCGAACACAGACCGCATCTTCGGAGCATCTCGACGCGCGGAAGGATTTTGGGCAGGTTATGTCCGTGGCCCGCCGCGAAGCAAGCGCCGCGGCTGCGCCTAGCTCCGCTTGGCGGCAAGCTCCGCCAGTGCGTGCCGTGCGATGATGCCGAGCTCGCCGAGCGTGGAGTGACCGGACCGCGCCGCCTCGATCAGCCGCTCGGCGATGAACCTGCGGCTGTCGTGATCGCCGCCGTGAGGCAGTTGGCGGCACGTCTCCTCCAGGACGACGTCCATGTTCGCTTTGGTCCGCTCACTCAACTCTGTCATGACGCCCGTTTGCACGCGTGGCAAAAACAAGAGCATACACAGGTGGATCGACCCTGATTAGCCCGGGAAATCACGGCCCTTGTGCATCGCGATGCGTGTGCCGCCGCAACATTCACGCGGCCATGATGAAGCCGCAAATGGCTACCGAAGATTGCACATGCCGTGATGACAAGCCGAACCTGCAGCGATAGCCTGCGGGCAAAATAAAACACACGGGAGGAAATGCCATGCCTGATGCAATGGTTGCTGCACGTACTTCGGACACGGGGCGCGGAACCAGCCAGCAGGTCGATGTTGCCGTGGTCGGTGCCGGATTTGCCGGCCTCTATCTTCTGCATCGGCTGCGCAAGGCCGGCCTGACGGCGGTCGGCCTCGAAGAAGCCGGCGACGTCGGCGGCACCTGGTACTGGAACCGATATCCCGGCGCGCGCTGCGACATCCAGACCATCGATTACAGCTACACCTTCGATCCCGACCTCGAGACCGCCTGGACCTGGTCGGAGAAATACGCGACCCAGCCCGAGATCCTGCGCTATCTCGGCTTCGTCGCCGACCGCTACGATCTCAGGCGTGACATCCGCTTCAAGACCAAGGTCACGGAAGCGAAATGGGACGAGGCGATCGAGCGCTGGCAGCTCACCACCGACAATGGCGCAGCGGTCTCCTGCCGCCATTACATCATGGCCACCGGCTGCCTCTCGGCGCCGAAGCCGCCGGAGATCGACGGCGTGAAGGACTTCAAGGGCGAGGTCTATTTCACCGGACGCTGGCCGCATGACGGCGTCAATCTCGCCGGCAAGCGCGTCGCGGTGATCGGCACGGGATCGTCGGCCATTCAGTCGATCCCGCTGATCGCCGAGCAGGCTGCGCACCTGACCGTGTTCCAGCGCACGCCGAATTTCGCGCTTCCGGCGCACAACGGTCCCGCGCCGTCCGATCGCATGAGCCTGCTGCAAGGCGATCGCGCGGCCTATCGCGAGCAGGCGCGCCAGTCGATGGCCGGCGTGCCCTATCCGCAGCAGACGGTCGTGAGCTGGCAATTAAGCGATGCCGAGCGTCGTGAGCGGTTCGAACGCGCTTGGGCGGCCGGCGACCTCGTCCACATCCTGACCCAGCTCTGGGCCGACCAGGCGGTCGACATCGACGGCAACAAGATCGTCCAGGACCTGATCCGCGAGAAGATCCGCGCCGCCGTCAAAGACCCCGAGACCGCCGCGGCGCTGATGCCGGACGATCATCCGTTCGGCGCCAAACGCCCCTGCCTCGATACCAACTATTACGCGACCTACAACCGGCCGAACGTCACGCTGGTCAATCTGCGTCAGGAGCCGATCAAGGCGATCACCGCAAGTGGGATCACGACGGCCAAGCGCAGCGTCGACGTGGACGTGATCGTGTTCGCGACCGGCTTCGACGCCATGACCGGCGCGATCCGCGCCGTGCATCCGATCACCGGACGTGGCGGCAAGTCGCTCACCGACGTCTGGGCGCAGGGGCCGCAGACCTATCTCGGCCTCACTGTCGCAGGCTTCCCGAACTTCTTCATGATCACCGGTCCCGGCAGCCCGTCGGTGCTGTCGAACATGGCGGTGTCAATCGAGCAGCATGTCGACTGGGTCGTCGACCGGCTCAAAGCATTGCGCGACGGCGGCTTCACCACGATCGAGCCGACCGAGACGGCGCAGGCCGGCTGGAACAGGCACATGGCCGATTGCTCGATGGTGACGCTGCACCGGCTCGCCAACACCTGGTACACGGGCGCCAACGTGCCCGGCAAGGTGCAGGGCCTGATGCCCTATACCGGCGGCGTCGGTCCCTATCGCAGCATCTGCGACGAGGTGGTCAGCCGCGGCATGCTCGGCTTCAAGCTGACCGGCCCCGACGTCGCCGCGCAAAGCAATGACGGCGAGGTGGTGCGGCTGCAGCCGGACGTGCGGCTGGTGCTGAACCTGCTGGCGTCACTCAACCTGCCGCCGATCGAGTCGATGGGCGCCCTCGGCGCCCGCGCCTTCGTCGACGAGTTCAACAAGGGCCGCCCGGCGGGACGGCCGATCGGCGAGATCGTCGACGGCACCCTGACAGGCGCCGACGGTCCGCTGCCTTACCGGGTATACCGGCCGGCAACGCCGGGGCCGCATCCGGTGGTGGTCTATTTCCACGGCGGCGGCTGGGTGCTCGGCGACGAGCAGTCGGACGAGCCGTTCTGCCGCGACATGGTGCGGCGGACCGGCATGATGCTGGTCAGCGTCGGCTATCGTCATGCGCCCGAGCATCGTTTCCCGGCCGCGGCCGAAGACGGCTATGCGGCGACGCGCTGGATCGCCGAGCACGCCGCCGAGCTCGGCGGCAGGCCGGGCCCGGTGCTGGTCGCGGGCTGGAGCGCCGGCGGCAACATCGCCGCCGTCACCTGCCAGCTTGCGCGCGATCGCGGCGGCCCTGAGATCGCGGGCCAACTCCTGATCTGCCCGGTCACCGACTGCACCTTCGACCGCCCCTCCTACAACGACAATGCGACCGGCTATTTCCTGACGCGCTCGCTGATGTACTGGTTCTGGGACCTCTACTGCTCGCCGACCGACCGCACCGATCCACGCGCCTCGCCGCTCCGCGGCAAGGTCGAAAGGCTACCGCCGGCCTTCGTCGTCACCTGCGAATTCGATCCCCTGCGCGACGAAGGCATCGCCTATGCCGAGGCGATGGCAGCCGCCGGCGTCCCGGTCGAGCAACTTAAGGCGCGTGGCCATTTCCATTCGTCCTTCACGATGGTGGACGTGATCATCACCGGCGCGCCGGGCCGGGTGCAGATGGCCGAGGCCTTGCGGCGCTTTGCCGGGCTTCCGCCCGAAGTTGGTCGCGGCGATGAGACCAGCCACGGGCACACCAGCCCGGGCCATAAAATCGCGGCGGCCGCGAGCTGAAAGCAAACATTTGCCGGGAACTATTTCCCGGTCATCGCGTTTGGTGCTGAGGCATTGAGATGCAGTAATGGGTGTAGGCCCCGGTACGCACGATCGTGTGCCGGGGTCTTTTTGCGTGAGGCGGGACGATGGGGGACGTGGTTGGGGATTCAAAGGTCGACTTTGGTGTCCTTGCGGTGCTGCATAAATGGCCGTCGCTTGCGAACCAGCGACGGTCGGACCGAGCGTCCTACCAGGTGATCGAGGGTACGCTCGACGAATGCATCTCGGCGTTCATGGCGAAGCCGGCGGCGACCAGGCATCTCTATGAGATCCGCACCATCGCGCAACCGCCGCTGGTCACGGACATTCTCTCGCCCGAGCACATCACGGAGCTGGCGCGGCTGCGCGAATTTCTCTGATCCTCGCAGAAGCACCGGCTGAGCGCGGGAACCTTCTGCCGGTTTTTCCCGTTGATGGTGATCGGAAGCGAAGGCGTGAGTGCCTCACATGCTTGAAGCCGGCGTGCCAGCCCCTGTCGTGCCCTATGGCGCAGACCAGACCCTGTTCGTGGTGATCGACCGCCTCGACAAGGCGACCGAAATTCGTGTCGAGCGAAGCGATCTCGACGCTACGATCGGCGAGCTCGTCGCTGGCTGCTTCAACGACCCCATCAAGGTCATCTCGTTCAACACGCTGGAGCACTGGATGAAGGACATCTCGACCGATGTCGCCGGCGAGATCCGGGCGCGCTGTGACATTGATGGCATGACGCTGCCGGATTATCTCAGCGACTTCGTCGAAAGCCACAGCTGAGCGCGCATGGGGATGAGAATCAGGCGCGCCCGTACTTGCCGGCGATGACCTCGATCTCGCGGCGGCGTTCGTGCGCGAAGGTCAGGAGCTTTTCGATCGTCAATGTATCCGTGATCCGTTTGGCCAGCCGCTCGGCGCGTGCGGCCTGATCTTCGAGATACTGGATCGTGGTCAAACGCCGCCTCCCAAGAGCTTAGATCTAGTCCCGAATGATTGGGTATCCATGGTGGGCTTGAGGCGGCTAACAGCCGGTTAAGCACAGCGCTTCGGATCGATGCAGCCGCAAATTATTGCACCACGTCGAGCCGGACATTGGTGACACCCTTGTCGACCATGCCGAGCGCCTCCGCCGCGGAGGGAGAGACGTCGACCACGCGTCCGCGAACATACGGCCCGCGATCGTTGATCCTGACGGTGACGAAGCGGCCGGATGAGACATCGGTGACGCGCAGCTTGGTGCCGAACGGCAGGCTGGGATGGGCCGCGGTCAATTCGTTCTTGTCGAACCTCTCGCCGCTCGCCGTCTCCGTGTCCGAATAGAAACTGGCGACGCCGTGGGAGACGCTCTGCTTTGCATCACCGTCGGGGATGCGCGCCCGGCTGATCGGACGCGGATGCAGCGCCGCCACCCTGTGCGGTCGTTCGACAGCGGCCTGGCGGTGGGTGCCGAGATCGGCCTTCTGGCGGCCGACCGGCGATTGCGCACACGCCGCAAGCGACGCCGCGCCGATGGTGGCGAGCAGGATCCGGCACAGGCTTGCCGGCGAAATCCGGGCATTTTCGGCACGTGCAAAGCAAGACATGATGCGCCCTCCGAATGGCCCCGAGTTTCGGTGGGCAATGAGGGCAGAACCTTGTCGGAACGAAAGCGCGCCTGAGGCCGCAGCCGTTTCGGGTTAGCTGTGGCGATTCCACCACACTGGCTTGTCCTGAATCGAGACAGGCTCGTGGGATAAGCCCGATACGACGCGCCAGATCGGGCGCGTCTCCGGCGGAACCTCGTCAGGTTCGGCGCCGCTCCTCGAGAGCCGCGCGAGCTCGCGCCGATAGAGCCGCTGCCAGCCGGTCTTCAAGCTGGCGAGAAAGTCGAGCTCCCGTTGTGTCAGCGTGCACATCATGAACCCGAACCGGTTGCGAGAGCCGCGTCGTCAGCCGACGAGGCCTCCCATCGGTTTGACGTCGGCGCTGCCCGGGAAGACGGCTTCTGCGAGCACCTTCTCCTCGACGCGCAGATGATCCCTCAACAGGCCTTTCAGCACCGCGCGCAAATCCGTGGTCGGCTTGAGATCGCGATCCTCGAAGAGTTGCGCCGGCTTCAGACCGGGCCAGTCCGCGATCACGCGACCACCGTTGAGCCCGCCGCCGATCAGGAAAGCGACCGTGCCCGTGCCGTGGTCGGTACCCTGCGTACCGTTGATGCGCGCGGTTCGCCCGAACTCGGTGACAACGGCCACGACTGTTTCGCGCCACGCTTCGCCCATATTGCTCTCGATCGCGGCAAAGGCGCCGTCGAGCGCACCGAGCAGATTGTAGAGCTGGCCCGAGGCCACGCCCTCGGCGATGTGCGTATCCCAGCCGACGAAGCCCATGGCGCCGACACGCGGGCCGTCAGGCTTGGCGAGATAGCGCGCGGCCGTGCCGGCGGCTTCGGCGAAATAGGCGCGCACGCGCGCGATGCCGGGCGGCGGCAAGGTCGGATCGTCGGACATCGGATCGCCCGCGCCTGGTGCGCCGCCGAGCGAAGCGAGCCGCATGCGGGCCTGGAGCACGGTCGCAAGCTTCGGATCGGTGTGCTGGTAGAGATCGAGCAGGCGGTTCTGCGTGTCCTCGCTCGCCGGCAACAATCTCTGCGGCACCCATGTCATGACGGGCGCCGAACCGCGCACCACCAGCGGCGTCACGGAGCCGATGCCGAGCGCGCGGCTGCCGCGCGGGTCGACACGCCCGCTGGATTCCAGCGCGAGCAGCGCGCGGTTGAGCCATCCCGAGCTGGTCATGCCCGGCTTGACGAGCCCGCTTTCCAGCACGTCCTGGCCGTCGAAATGCGAACGCTCGCGATAGGGCGTCGCGGCGGCATGGACGATTGCGGCCTTGCCGCTCTTGTAGAGCCGATGCAGATTCGGCATCGCCGGATTGAGCGCGAAGAAGGCATCGAGCGGCAGCGCGGGCGGCTTGCCGTCCAGCACCAGCGCACGATCGCCGCGCAAGGAGATCCAGTCGGGATCGCCGACCGGCGCAACCGCGCCAAGGCCGTCGAGCGCGCCGCGCAGCACAATGACCAGCAGGCGCGGATCGCGCCCTTCGGCACGCGCGATCCGCGGCATCTGGCTCCACGCGAACAGCGCGCCGGAGCCGACCAGAAGCTCGCGCCGCGTGGGCAGATGATGGTCAAAGCCCATGGTCACCTCCTCTGGAAATCCGCCGACATGAACAACAGCGCGAGCGCCTGCTGCCGGCTCTCGGCGCGGCCGACGGCCTGCTTCACCTCGGGTGATATCTCCGATGCGAAGACGTCCTCGATGATCGCCTGCGGATCAGCCGTACCGGCGAGGCGCTCGGCAAAATTGTTGGCGATGTCGAGCCGCCGGCCGACGCCGTCGATCCAGCTCGCCTCGTCGTCCGGATAGCCCTTGGGCGCGGATGGACGCCACAGCGCCTCGCCGAGCAGCTCCAGCCCGCCGGTGAAGCGGACTGGATCGACCGTCGTGGCGCCGGTCGCGCGCACCATGCCAACGCCCCACTCGCTGGGACGCTTGAGCTTCGACGGCGGCCCGCGCCAGGCCTCGTCCGAGGACACCATCGCGATCGCGACCTGCTTAAGATCGCCCTCGGTGTCGCGAAAAGTCTTCGCCATCTGCTCGATCAGCACAGGCGGCGGCTCGTCGGCGACGAAATGGCGCGCGAGCTTGGTCGCGATATGGGTTGCGGTCGCCGGATGCGCGGCGAGATCGCGCAGCACCGCGCGGCCCTGCTCGGCATCCTCCTGCTCGTAGCGCTTGCCGAGCACGGTTTGCCCGCCGGGCTCGTGCAGCCGCGGATTGAAGGTGAATTCGCCACCGTGCTCCGGATTGTCGCCGGGCGGCACCAGCGTCCAGCCGGTCAGCACATTGGCGAAGCTGATGACATCGTCCTGGGTGTAGCCGGTGCGCACACTGAGCGTATGCAGCTCCATGATCTCGCGCGCGATGTTCTCGTTGAGGCCGCGGCTGCGGTTGATGCCGGCGATCGAATTCGCGCCCATCGAGCCGAGATTGTCGAGATAGAACAGCATCGCCGGGTGACCTTCGACGGCCAACAGGAGATCGACGAAGCGCCCGAGTGCGTTGGCGCGAACGGCTTCGCGCTCATAGGCCCCGGACATGCTTTGGATCTTGTTGGCCGAGATGCAGAAATGGTTGGACCAGAACCACACCAGCCGCTCGCCGAAGCCGATCTCGGCGGTAAGCGCGGCTTCCGTGCGCAGCTTGGCCTCCTGCAAATAGATCGGACGTCCGGGATCGGGAATGGCATCGGCCGCCTGCTTCGCCGCCATCTCGGCGGCGTCCTTGTCCGCTCCCTGCCCTTGCGTCTGGTCTTCCGACATAGTCGGCGTCGCCGCCACCTGCTGCTTCTTGGCCTGCTGCTGGGCCTGCTTGGCGCGCGCGGCGCGCCGCGCATTGGCATCGGCTACGGTGCGATAGGCCTTTGAGCTGGAGGGAAGGCTGGCGGCAGCGTTCAGGACGAGCGGCCGGCCGAGCTCGGCGATCAGCGCGCCACGCGGGTCGGCCCCGACAGCCGCGATCGATCCCGGACGCGGCCCCATCCCGAAGCGATGAAGCGCCAGCACAACTTCGGCCTTTGCAGGATTGCTCATCGCGAACGCCCAATTCCCTCGAGCCTGCCGACGGTACCTCGCGCGAGGCTACAGCCTGTAATGCTACGCAACGTAGCATTAGCGGCTCGGGCTTGCAAGCAGAGATTGAGACGTTCCGTACGATACCGCGAACCGCCGATCCGCGTGAGGGACGGCCGCCCGCAACGCTGCTAGAAATTCGGCCCGAGCGCGATCTTGGTGATCGTGCCGTTCCTGATGCCGATGCGCCATTCCGCCGAGCCGTTGGCGAACTGGGCGATGTAGATGTCGCTGTCGAGCGCGGTGACGCCGCGGAAAGAGACCGCACGCAAGGCGCCAAGCTTCGCCAGGATGGCCTGGTCGAACGGAAGCTGCTGCCGCGTGATGCCGGCGACTTCGGAGGTCATGTGCTCGTAATCCGGCTCGCCCTTGCCCACCCCCGCGATATAGCGGCGCAGCATCTCCTCGCCATTGGCGATCGGAACAGCGCGGCGCGCTGCGCGACCCGGACGCGCGCCGAGGTTCGAAGCCTCGACATTGTGGAAGCGCGTCTGCCGGCCCGGCATCAGGACCTCCAGGCACCGCCCCGACTTGTCGGCAATCACCCAGGGATTGTTCACGGTAGTGGTGGCAGCCCAGCTCATGTTGGGCCTGACGACGCTCTCGGCCTTGCGATTGCCGTCGGCATCGAGATTGAAGACGCGGATGTCCTCGCCCATCTCGTTGTAGACCATGATCCGGATCGGCGAGGTGCCGGCGCGGCCGCGCACATTCGCCTCCTCGGCGCAGGGGACGATGCCGCCGAGTTCGTCATTTCCGTCGGCCCGGAAGAGTACATCACCGGCCTTGCCGTCAGGCTCGAGCAGCAGACGGAATTCCGCCGTGCCGTTCTCGAACTTGGCGCCATAGATGTCGTAGCCGCCTGGTCCGACGCCGCGGAAGAACAGCGACTCCACCGGGCCGAGGGCGACGAACGTCCTGTGCAACTCGTCAACCTCGCGGTGGACCTTGGCGGCGAGCAGTGCGCTCATGCGGTCGTAGTTTGGCGTGCCGCTGCGCAGATCCTCGATCCCGCGCAGGATCATCTCCTTGCCCCCGGCGACGGGGACCTGCTCGCGGAAGCGGTCCGGGACTTCCGCGACACGACGCGCGAAGTCGGCCTCGATCGCCTGCGCCACCGCCGCATCGATCCGCGGCGCGAGACGGGCGCCGAAGACCGCGTTCTGGATCAGGACGCGCGAGATTTTGGCTTGCTCGTCGCGCAGGAAGACCAGCAGATTGTCGCCATGGATCGAGAAGGCGTCGGCACCCTCACTCAGGAGCGCAGCCCGGCCTTGCACGGTTTCCTGCACGTGGAGCCGATCTCCGTCGCGGCGCACGGTGAGCACGCGGTTCGGCGCGACCCTGTACCAGCCGACATACTGATCGAGCGATCCGGAATCAGCCGCCGCGGTCGGCATCTCGGCGACGCGAAGTGCGCGGATGTCGCGTCCATTCATGCGCAGCACCAGCTCGGCGGAGCGACGCTCCGCATCGAGCGGGAACGTGATCTCACCGGAGGAGGCGGGGTAGGACGCGGTGCCGTCACCGCCCACCATCAGGCGCAATTTGCGTTGCCCGGTGAGCTGGCCGTAAACCTCGTCACCTTCGCGGAAGATGGCAAACACCGAAGCCGGGCCCATGGCGTAGAAGTTGACGAAGGGGCGGTAATGCTGGGCCGGCACCTCTCCACTATCCGCGGCGAGCGGCGCAGGCTCCGGGGTGCGATAGGCGATCATGCCGGCGGACACGATCACGGCCGGGACGATCGCGGCCGAGATCCACGCCCGCTTGCGCCAGCCGACCGCGACGGGCATCGCGGCGGTCGCGATGATGCGCTCGACGCGGGCGCGCACGGTCGAGGCCCGTGCCATCGCGAGCTCGACCGGCCGCGGGTTTACCGTGCTTGCGAAATCAAGCAGGATTTCCGCATAGGACAGCCGGTCGTCGATCACCTCAATGGCCTCGGCGTCGCTGATGATCTCGGCAAGTTCGGCAAGACGCGCGAGCTGCCACCAGGCGAACGGGCTGAACCAGAACACCGCGCGATTGAGGGAGGCGAGCAAGAGGATATGGAAATCGCGGTTGGCGACATGCGCGCCCTCATGCGCGAGCACCGCGAGGCGCTTCTTCGGGTCCCAGCCGGCAAATTGCGGCGGCACCAGAATGGTCGAGCCAAACGTGACGGGACCGCCGACCTCGCGGCTGACGCGCACATCGGCATCGACCAGGTGCAGACCGTTGACCGGCCTTGCCGCGCGCGCGAGGCGCCAGGTCAGACAGAGGCCGATGGCCAGCCGCAGCAGCAACAGGCCGGCAACGCCGGCATGGACGATTGTGGCGATCAGCCACCAATTGATTGAGACGCCGTTCTTCGACGGCGGAATCGCCGCGCCGGGCGTCATCGGCTGCATGGGCTGCGGCATCTCGAACGTCGAGATATCAGCCGGCATGACATCAGCCGGTACCGATACCGGCGATGGCAGCCGGGTGATCGTGACCGTCGGCCAATGCATCACGAACGGCATCGCCAGCGACGCCAGCAGCACGACGACCCACGCCGTCATGTGGACGTGCGGATTGCGCACGCGAAACAGGTTGAGGCCGAACCAGACGACGCCTCCCAGCACAAGGGAGCGCAGCGCCGCCTCCGCCAGAGTTGCGATCATTCTTTCTTCACTCCCCTCGCCTTCTTCGCCTTGGCCACCTGGTCGGCCAGTGTGCGCAACTGCTGCTGATCGAGCATCGCATTGTCGACCATGCCGACGAGGACCTCCTCCATCGAGCCGTTGCAGAACCAGTCGACGATGCGCTGCACCGCCTTGGCCGCAACCCGCGCGCGCTCTTCGGCTGCGTGGTAGACATAGGTGCGTCCGTCCACCGTGTGCCGAGCATAGCCCTTTTCTTCCAGCCGGCGCAGCACCGTGCGGACTGTCGATTCCTTCAGCCGACGCGACAGCTTCTCGCGCACAATTTCGGCCGTCACAGGACCATGGGCCCAAACCAGTTGCATGACCTCGTGCTCGAGGTCGCCCAGTTCGGGCAAACGATCGTCCATGGCGGCTTACCTTGATTGAATTTCTTGTAACGCTACAGAGCGTCGCATATACGGCCGCGCCGCGCAACCGGGTTTCTACCTGAAATGGTATCGCGTGCTGACCTAACGTGGCTTGCTTCAAGCGGTCGTCGTGCCCGGGCTTGTCCGGGGCATCCACGTTCTTCGTACCATCCGGCGAGGCGTGGATGGCCGGGACATAGGCGAGCGGAAGCGACGCCGTCCTTCGGACGGCTATGCCCGGCCATGACGAGGCGGAGGCCTCAGTACTGCGGCTCGTACATCTGGGACTGAACCAGTCCCTTCACGTCGTTCGGCGCGGGTCCGTCCGCGAGCCCGCGCTGAAAGGCGACATCGGCGACGGCGGCGGCGATACGCACCGAGACTTCGCGGATGCGTGGCAGCGCCGGGTAGAGGCTGCCTTGCGCGAGATCGTCCTTGCCGACGCAATCGGCGAGCGTATGGGCGGCCGCCATGAACATCTCGTCCGTGACCAGCCGCGAGCGGCTGGCGATGACGCCGAGGCCGACGCCCGGGAAGATGTAGGAGTTGTTGCCCTGGCGCGGCACGAAGGTTCGGCCGTTGAGCTTGACGGGGTCATACGGACTGCCGCAGGCAAACAGCGCGCGGCCTCCGGTGTAGCGGTAGGCGTCCTCCGCCGAACATTCGGCCTTCGAAGTCGGATTGGAGAGCGCGAACACGATCGGCTGCTCGTTGAGCTCGGCCATCGCCTTGAGCACGTCGGGCGTGAAGGCGCCGCCGACCGCGGCGACACCGATGATCGCCGTCGGCTTCAGCGTCCTGATCGCGGTGAGGAAGTCGGCGATCGGCGCCTGGTCGGCATGGGCGTAACGGAGCTTGTGACCGGACAGGCCTTCGCGTCCGCCGACCACGAGGCCGCGCGAATCCACCAGCCAGTTGCGCCGGAGCGCTTCCGCCTCGGAGGCGCCCTCCGCCATCATGGCGGACGTCACGAGATCGGCGATGCCGGTCGCGGCCTCACCCGCGCCTAGGAACAGGATGCGCTGATCCTTCAGCTTGCCGCCGTTGACGCGCAGCGCCGAAAACAGGCCGGCGAGCGCCACCGCAGCCGTGCCCTGGATGTCGTCGTTGAAGACGCAGGCCTCATCGCGATATTTGTGCAGCAGCTTGAACGCCGAGTGGTTGGCGAAATCCTCGAACTGGATAAGCACACCGGGAAAGGTCTTCCGCGCGGCGACCATGAACTCGTCGACGAAGCTGTCATAGGCCTCGCCCGTGAGCCGCCGCTCGCGCAAGCCGAGATAATACGGGTCTTTCAGCAGCTCTTCGTTGTTGGTGCCGACGTCGAGCACGATCGGCAGGCACGTTTCGGGATGCACGCCGGCGCAGGCCGAATAGAGCGAGAGTTTTCCAACCGGAATGCCCATGCCGTTGGCGCCGAGATCGCCGAGGCCGAGGATGCGCTCGCCATCGGTGACGACGATCAGCTTGGCCGGATAGGGCCAGTTCTTCAGGATCTCGGCGATCTGGCCGCGATCGCGCGAGGAGATGAACATGCCGCGTGGGCGCTGAAAGATCAGGCCGTATTTCTGGCAGGCGAGCCCGACCGTCGGCGTGTAGATGATCGGCTGGATCTCGTCGATATTGTCGACGACAACGCGGAAGAACAGCGCCTCGTTGCGGTCATGCAACGCATTCAGCGCGACATATTTTTCGAGATCGGTCGGCAGCGTGCGCAGATTGACGAGCACGCGCTCGACCTGGGTCTCCATCGTCAGCACGCAAGGCGGCAGCAGGCCGCGCAGGCCGAGATCGTCGCGCTCCTGCGCGGTGAAGGCGGTGCCCTTGTTGAGCAGGGGATCGCGCAGCAGCGCCATGCCGTGCACGGAATCGGACGATGTCGAATGGGCGCTGACCCGAGCAGGTCTATTCACGAATTCCCCCAGGGAGTTTCCTATTGAAGGGCGGGCATTGTCGGCCAGCGCTCACCTGAGATCAAGGACGCAGAAAACCGCGGCAAGCATTGTGATCCCGCACCGCAGCGAGGTTTTGGTGACGGACCGGTCGTCGTGCGCACGAAAAGGTTAACGCCGCGAGGCTGTCGTTCTCCTCATGGTGAGGAGCGCGGAACGCGCGTCTCCGGACGATGCTTTGCATCGCCGGGCGAACCACGCAGGCCCTGCTCTCGCTTGCGGCGCATCCTTCGAGACACCCGCTCCGCGGGCTCCTCAGGATGAGGCAGTGGTATTATTCCGCCTTGATGTCGGCGGCCTTCACGATCGGCCACCATTTCTCGGTCTCGGCCTTCTGGAAGGCTCCGAGCGCTGCGGGCGTCTGCTGATCGGGCGGAGGAATCTCCTGCCCCAATTCGCCAAACCGCTGCTTGACGGTGGGATCGGCAAGCACGGTGACGATGGCCGCGTTGAGCTTTGTGACGATCTCCTTCGGCGTGTTCTTCGGTGCCCAGATGCCGTGCCAGTAGGAGATGTAGAGACCGGGCAACCCCGCCTCGTCGACCGTCGGGATATCGGGCGCGGAGGCGAGCCGCGTCGGCGACGTCACCGCGAACGCCTTGATCGCACCGTTCTTGTAGTGCGGCAGCGAGTTCGAGGCCTGATCGAACATGATGTCGATCTGCCCGGCCACGAGGTCGATCATGGCGGGCCCCGCGCCGCGATACGGCACGAACTGGAAGTCGGTGCCGGTCCTCTCCTTGAAGAAGACACCGGCGACGTGGGCCCCCGTGCCGGCGCCGGCCGTGCCGGCAGTCACCTTGCCGGGGTTGGCCTTCAGCCACGCGATCATCTCTTTCAGAGTGTTGGCTTCGAGCGTCTTCCGGCCGACGATGAGCTGCGTGCCCATCGCGATCGTCGCGACCGGCTCGAAATCGGCGATCACGTCGTATGGCAGCTTGAAGATCGCGCCGTTGAGCACATGCGTGCCCCAATGGCCGATCGTGATCGTGGTGCCATCAGGCGTTGCGCGCGCGACGCGGGCGCCGGCGATGCTGCCGGAGGCGCCGGCGATGTTCTCCACCACGATCGACGTGTGCAATTCAGCGGCGATGCGTTCGGACAGGATGCGCGCCAGCGTATCGGTCGGACCGCCCGCCGCGAACGGCACCACGAGGGTGATCGGCCGCGACGGAAACGGCTGGGCGCTTAGCGGCGCGATCAACCCATAGGCGATCAGCCCAGCAATGACGATCGCATGATTATGCAATCCGGCCCACAGCCCCCGCATCAGTCTCCCCCCACGCTTTTTGTCGCCCGCATGTTGTCAGCAGGCTGGAGCCGGAGTGAACGCTGCGGCGCGGGCCGAGGCAAGCTGAAAATGATGTCGGACAGCTTAGGACATGTACTCATAAACTCGCGCTGCACTTCGTCTGAGGTCCACTCTGCCTCCGATACCGGCCGCGTTGGCGCACCTCACCCTAGGTCCGAGTTGGGCCATGTGTGGAAATCGCGTGGGGCCCGCTCAGCTGGCGTTAGTGCTTCATTGGCGCGTGTCCGACCGATGATCCGCAGGCTCGGCAAATCGCACGATGGGACCCCGCCTGCTCAATCGCTCAAGAACTTCTTTCTTACTTTCAGCAAGCCGATCAACATTATTGACCACAAACGTGTGATTACCTCCGCACTACTGGTCGCACCCGCTCCACTGGGACATGGTCGCCGTTTTTGCTGACGACCTTCAGAAACACTTCTTCCCGAGTCGCTTTGTCGATCATGCGGGCAGATCCTTTGCCGAGATGCTCATCTCCCCATTGGCTCAATGCCATCAGCACAGGCAATAGCTTGATGCCGGCTTTGGTGGGTTCGTATTGATAGCGCTTTCGCGCCCCCGGCTCCTTGTAGGGAGTTTTTTCAAAGATTCCGTACTCAACAAGTTTTTCCAGGCGCTCAGACAGCACCGCTCTTGGTATGCCCAAAAACGTTTGAAAGTCCTGGAAGCGGCGAACCCCCCATGAGGCCTCGCGCAAGATCAACAAGGTCCAGGTTTCACCAACAATCTCGAGCGTTCGCTTGATGGAGCAGTTGTTTTTTAGCTCCAACATCAAGCGAAGATCCAGCTCGGGCGAATGCGCTTTTTCTGAGTTCATTTTTCATACACAGGTTGACGTTAATGACAGTTCGTTATATGAACTTAGCATGGTTTGGCGTCGAGCGGTCAGGGAACCGTAAGATTACTTGGCGGAATGAGCCATACAGCTCTCGCGGAGGGGACAATGAAGTTTCTGCAAATGTCTAAGTTTGGCAAACCCACCGAGGTGGTTGAAGTTGTCGAAAGCGATCCACCCCCACCGCCGGCAGCAAATGAAGCCACGGTCGCGGTCGAATACTCAGCGATCGGACTTGCTGAACTTCTGATGATCCGTGGCATGTATGCGATCAGGCCGCAGCCGCCCGCGCCGCTCGGGAACGAAGCTATTGGCCGCGTTATCGCCGTAGGAGCCTCGGTTAAAAATGTAAGGACTGGCGATCGTGTCGCCATTCCGATCGGGCTTCCCGTGTGGAGACAGGCCATCACGGTGCCGGCCACCGATCTCATCGTCTTGTCTGAGCAAGCCGATCCCCAACAGATGTCAATGCTTCGGATCAACCCGCTCACAGCGGCATTGCTCCTAACCGAGTATGTCGAACTCGGCAAGGACGACTGGGTCATCCAGAACGCCGGCAATTCCGGTGTGGGACGCAGCGTCATTGCGTTTGCAAAGGAGTTCGGACTGCGCTCGGTAAGCCTCGTGCGCAGACCCGAGCTGGTGGATGAGCTGAAGTCAGCCGGAGCTGACGTCGTCCTTGTCGATGGACCCGACGTTGTGAAGCAGGTCGCAGCGGCGACCGGCAAGGCTAAAATCAAGCTGGGCATCGACGGCGTGGGTGGCGAGTCCTCGCACTCGGTAGCGTCTTGCCTCGCGTCGAACACCAAGATGGTCGTCTATGGCGGCGTCAGCGGAAAGCCCGCGGCCATGAGTCCTCTGAACATCATTTTCAAGCAGATGACCCTGGAAGGGTTTTGGCTGGGATTTCCGCGCTTTCGAGATGCACACGAAAAGCTTGCGGCTCATACGCGGACAGCCGAGCGACTGATCGCCGAAGGCAAACTGCACGTTCCGGTCGCCGGCGTTTATTCGCTCGAGCAGGCAACTCAGGCCATGGCGCATGCGCAAAAAGGCGGGAAAGTCCTTCTGAAACCCAACTAATGGATGATCAACGGTCAGGCGCCCTGAATTCTAAGCGCCTGAAACCGCAGCTAGTGCGATATCGAAAGCGATGGCCCTAATTCCAATAGGGCGAACCGGAGGACACATGACTGCTCTTTTAGATCTGGTGCTTGAGTCTCACGGAACTCTTGAACGATGGCGAAAATTCAACGCGATCGACGTGAACCTCTCGATGCATGGTTCGCACTGGACTAGAAAGGGATGGGATGGTGTCTTCGAAAATGTTCAATTGAAGGCGCAAACGAAAGAACAGCGAACTTGCTTTACGCACTTTACCGAAGAAGGCGTGCAAAGCATCTACGAACCGGATCGTGTTCGGTTAGAGACAATCAACGGGAAGCTTATCGAGGAGCGCGTACATCCAAGAAATGCGTTTGAAGGACATACTCTTCAGACGACGTGGGATAGGCTGCATCTGGCTTACTTTACCGGGTATGCACTTTGGAATTATCTGAATACTCCATTTATGTTTGTCACTGAGAGTGCCAAAGCGGAAGAGATAGACCCGGCGACCGACCAAGGCACGGTACGCCGGCGGCTCAAGATCACTTTTCCCGAGAAGGTTGGAACTCACTGTCCGGACCAGATATTCCACGTCGATGAAAACGGGCTCATCGCTCGTTTGGATTATACCACACTCTGTCCTCGTCGGTATCGATATCTCTGCAATTGCTTTGACTTAAAAAAGCATTCAGACGGCAGGAAGCACGCAAGCAAATGGGTACCCCCCGACTGCCCCATGGCGCGCGCCGTGGGTGTCATCGGCGATTGGGGTAGACACAATCGACTTGAGGAGCGCGTACATCCAAGAAAAACGTTTGAAGGACACGCGCGAGTACGTTCATGGCGTGGACACAAACGAACTTAAGGGCAAGGCGGGGCCAAAAGGCGCCACCTCCTCTGTTCTGAGTTATCGTTGGCATGCCGACTTCCGGTTTGGATCACGAGCCGCCGATCACACGCAAGGTCGGACACTTCCGCTTTCGATTGGCAAGCCGACGTTTATGGACAGACTTTCTAGCCGACCGCTCGCCTGGGCGTCAGATGAGCGGCGCCATCAGCCGGCGGCGCGATGTGCATCAGGATGGTCTGGGTGGCGGATGCGACCTCGATGCCGTGGTGCTGGAAACGCTGCTTCATGCGGCGGTTGAATTCGCGCTGCACCGGCCAGCGGCCGGCCTCGGTGCAACGGATCTGGCCGACGATCGACACCATGGCGCCGTCGACCTTGTCGATGCCCCAGAGCTCGAGATCGCCGCGGATCAGGCTGCGGAATTCCACCTCGCGGCGCATCTCGTCGACGATGTCCTTGAGGATCTGGCCGGCGCGGTCGGTATCCTCCTTGTAGGCGACGTTGACGCTGACGGACGCATTGCCGGCGCCGCGGCTGGCATTGGTGATAGTCGTGACCGCGCTGAACGGCACGATGTGCACGGCACCGTCGCCGGCACGAAGCCTGATCGTGCGGATCGAGACGTTCTCGACCACGCCCGATAGCCCGGACACGCTGACGCTGTCGCCGACCTGGACGGTGTTCTCCAGCAGCAGGAACAGGCCGGTGATGAGATCCTGCACCAGCTTCTGCGAGCCGAAGCCGATGGCGATGCCGACGATGCCGGCGCCCGCCAGCAGCGGCGCGACGTTGACGCCGATCTCGCTGAGCGCCGTGAGCCCGACGACAGTGGCGATCACGCACAGCAAGGCCGTGCGCAGCATCGGCTGAAAGGTCCGCAGCCGCGCGGCCCGGGCATAGTGCCCATCGCGCGACAGCGTATTGATCTGGCGGTCCAGCAGCGCGTTGCTGGCTTCCCAGATCGCAGCTGCGATGAACACGGCAAGTCCGATCGTCACCACCGCCGAGATCAGCCGGCTGCCGATCTGGCCCCCATAAAACCATACGATGGCGTCGACGCCCCAGACTTCGAGCACGGCCACCAGGCCGATGAAGGCGATCACGCCGGATACGATCTTGCGCAGCAGCGGCAGGTAGCGGTTGGCGCGGATCTCGAGGCCCGGAAAGCGCTGGAGGATCTCGGGCTTGATGCGGAAGCCGCGGTCGATCAGGCCCAGCGTCAGCATGATGGCGACACGCGTGATCAGCGCCACCGCGATGGTGCCGACGAAATATTGCAGCAGCAACGAATAGCCGTTGCGAATGTTCAGCGCCCACACGGCCCACAGCGCAAGGTCGAGCGCGATGGCGAGATAGTGCCAGCCGCCCGCGATGCGGTTGCGCAGTCGCGCCGCGATCCCCTGCCGGTCGGCCGGCGCGCGGATCGCTTCGGCGACCTGGCGGCGGCATTGCAGGATGATGACGACGATGAAGAGATGCACGACCAGCATCACCATGCGCAGGAGCGCGGCATAGCCGCCGCGATGCAGGCCGAGCAGCAGCGCCACATTCGCAAAGGCGATGCCGGAGACGCCGACACCGACGATACGGCGCGCCCAGATCTCGATATAGGCGGCGGTTTCGGCCTTGACCGGAAACAAGCCGAACGGTCCCGCCAGCACACGGACCACACAGATGAGCCCGCGCGAGAACGCATAGGCGTTGACGACGGCGAGGATCACGAGACGGACGGTGGTGGGCCCCCCGATCTCGGTGCCGAGCAGCGCCGTGGCGACGCCGACAAAGACCAACACGGGTAGCAGCTCGAGCAGGAAGCGTCCCAGCACGAGCGGCAGCCGCAGCATGATTTGCCAGGCCCGCGCCAGGCTGTGGCGGCGCATGTGCAGTTCGGGCGCCGGGGTGACATCGGCCACGGATGACGGCGGATCGGCAATGGGCAACACCTGCACCGGCAGACGCGCCGTTTGCGGCATGCGCCCTTCCAGGAACACGACGGGGCGGCGGATCAGACGGAAGATCACCCATTCGGCGCAGAAGGCGCAGCCGAACACCAGCGCAAGCTTCCAGGCGATCTCGATCAGGAGATTGTAGGCCGCGGGATCGTTCGCGGTCCGCACGATCCAGTAATAGAACGCCGGGAAGTGCGTGAGCGTCCTGGCCATATCGGCGACGTCTCGCGAAATCTCGCCGATTTCCTCGGACACGGTGAGCATGAGCTGCGCACCGAGGCCGTCGGCCGCGAGCGGGATCGGCGATTTTGGCTCGGGCGCGGGCTGCTGTGCACCGGACGCATTGGCGATCGCGCGCAGCGTGTCGATCATCTGCGCGCGCTTCTTGTCGTCCTGCAGCGTTTCCAGCGCGCGCTTGGCCTCATCGGGCGACAACGCGGCAGCGCTACTCGTCGGCGGCGCGGCGCGGGCGCAGGAGAGAGATGAGATCGCGATCAAGAGCGCGGCGAGAAGCGCGGAGGCAAGCTTATGCGACACGAGGGATCCCTGGGAAAATGAATGCGACGGCGACGTCGGGCCCGTCACCGCCGAAGCACATGCATCATGTCGGATCGACGCTATTCGCCCGGGGGCTGTGTCGGAAGTTGGCCAATGAGGCGACATTCTCTTGGCATTTGCCGTGGTGCAGGAAACGGGAACCGCGGTCTCAAGGCAGGACGTGCAGCGATCGGAATGCAGGCACGCGGCTGGAAGCTCAACCGCGGCCATTCTTCGAGACGCCCGCCTGCGGCGAGCCCTCAGGATGAGGGATGAATATGCGGCAACATTTCAACGCAGTGGATGCAGCTGAGCCTCATCCTGAGGAGCCGCAGAACGCCGCGTCTCGAAGGACGAGGCGCTCGCTCAGGCGCCGCTCAGA
Organism: Bradyrhizobium sp. BWC-3-1; assembly: GCF_032917965.1. Classification (NCBI taxonomy): domain Bacteria; kingdom Pseudomonadati; phylum Pseudomonadota; class Alphaproteobacteria; order Hyphomicrobiales; family Nitrobacteraceae; genus Bradyrhizobium; species Bradyrhizobium sp. BWC-3-1. Next base: position 2,443,657 of record NZ_CP136625.1, on the reverse strand, counting down.
CGTCATATGCGACAGCCCTGATATGCGACAGCCCTCCGTCATTCCGGGAGTCGGCCCGGAATGACGGCCGTGAGGAGGAGGAAGAGAGAAGCACGATGTCAAAAGCACGGCGGCCGCGTCACGGCGCTCCGACGTGGATCGGTGTGCAATCGATGTGATGCACAATACAGCGCCGGGCAGGTAGGGGCTATGCCACACTGATGCAGCCCTCTAAACCTTGGCCCGGCGTGCCGTTCGCGGTTTTCTGCCGCTATGCGATAGTCCGAACGAGCTCCATCGCACTTAACGCGGCTGGATCTGCGGAGGTGGTGTCATAGACCTCCCCTTGCTCTTGATGTGGACGTTGCGCGTCGCTTGTTTGCGACCATTGAGATGGTCCTCCCGTGACGCAGAACTGTCAAGCAAGATCAACGGCGCGCAAATCACATTTGAGGGCGCGTTCCATCTGACTGCGACGGATTCGCTTGCAGCGAAATGCGAGATGTGGGCGAATTGCGAGGCCGCCCTTCCCGCCAATGTAGAACGCTTCTGCTACCGGTGGACGCGAGTACTGAGGAATTTGGGGATGATGACATCATGCCCCTGTTTTGCCCGACGAGTCAAACGATTTCGTTAAATCCGCAAGCGCTCGCGCTGACCTTCAAGTCATTGATTTCGTTATCCCCGGCTACTGTGCATGGGGTTGTTTTCGCGTTTTTTGTTTCTTGCCCGCCTTCTCCTCCTTCTCCAGCGCCTTGCGCACCTCGTCGAATTCACCCGCCGAGGCCTTGTCGGCGCGAGGGAAGCGCAGATCGAGCTTTTCGAGCGCCGCGACGATGGCCGACCCGATCACGACGCGCGCGAACCATTTGTGGTCGGCCGGCACGACATACCACGGCGCATGAGGCGTTGCCGTGTGCCGGACGATGTCCTGATAGACCGCCTGGTAGCGCGGCCACAGCGCGCGCTCCTTGATGTCGTCCATGGAGAACTTCCACTGCTTGGACGGATCCTCCAGCCGGTCGAGGAAGCGCTCGCGCTGCTCGTCTTTGGACAGGTTGAGGAAGAACTTCAGTACCACGGTGCCGTTGCGCGCGAGATAGCGCTCCCACGCACAGATGTCTTCGAACCGCTCCTTCCAGATGTTCTTGGTGACGAGCATTGACGGCAGCTTCTCCTTGGCGAGGACCTCCGGATGCACGCGCGTCACCAGGCATTCCTCGTAATGGGAGCGGTTGAAGATGCCGATATGCCCGCGCTCCGGCAGCGCGACCACGTGGCGCCAGAGGAAATCGTGATCGAGCTCCTTGCTGCTCGGCGCCTTGAAGGCACTGACTTCGCAGCCCTGCGGATTGATGCCCTCGAAGATCGCCTTGATCGCGGAATCCTTGCCGCCGGCGTCCATCGCCTGGAACACGATCAGTACCGACCAGCGGTCCTGGGCGTAGAGCTTCTCCTGAAACGCGATCAGCCGCTTCATGTTGGCATTGAGAATCTCCTGGGCCTTCTCCTTGTCGAGGTCGCCCTTCTCGTTGGTCTTGTGATCCTTGAGATGAAACTTGCCCGAACCATCGTAGCGGAATGGCGTAATGTAACGGTCAAGCTCCTGGGCGAGCGATTTGGACGACTTCTTGCTCATGAGCGCGGGACACCTTGCGTTGCGGCTTCAATCGGTCGAGCAAGCTACCAAGGATACCCTTCGGAAGGAATATGATGAAAAGCACCAGCAGCACTCCGTAGACGAGATTGTCCCAGCCGACCGCCTTGGTGCCGAAGCCGATGCGCAGGGTCTCGGCCAGCATAATCGTGATGATAGCGCCGAAGGTCGGGCCGAGCGAGACGAACAGGCCGCCGACGATCGCCGCGAACACCATCTGGAGCGACACCGCGATGCCGCTGACGGTATCGGGCGTGATGAACATCTGGTACTGGCAGTAGAGCGCGCCGGCCAATGCCGTCATCAGCGCGCTTAGCAGCGTGATCTTCAGCTTCTCCGCGGTGACGTCGACGCCGGCGGCGGCCGCGGCGTCCTCGTCCTCCGAGATCGCCTCCAGCGCATAGCGGGCCATGCTGCGGTCGACCCAGTGCCAGACCACGATGCCGAAAAGCCAGACCCCGAGCGCGATCAGGTACCAGGTGATCTTGTCGTCGAATTGCAGCGACCAGAGCTTGTTGCCCGCGGCCCGGTTCGGCGTGTAGCCGAGCGAGCCGCCGGTGTAGTCGCGCGTCGCCGTGATGACCTGGAGCACGATGCCTGAGAGCGCGAGCGTCACCAGCACGAAATAGTGCCCGGTGATGCGGAAGCGAAAACAGGGATAGCCGACGATCAGCGCCAGCGCGCCGGCCGCGACCATGCCGATGGGGATGCCGATCCAGGGCGACCAGCCCAGGTGATTCCAGAGTAGTGCGGTGACATAGGCGCCGATCCCCATGAACCCGCCATGGCCGAGCGAGACGAGGCCGAACCGCCCCATCATCGACCAGGACGTATAGGCGAACGACCAGATCAGGATCAGCACCAGGATGTGCAGATGATAGGGATCGCGATAGACGAAAGGCAGCGCGACCAGCGCCGCCAATCCGATCCCCCAAGCTGCAAGCCGTCTCCGCCCCATCATCGGCGCCTCGCGAGCAGGCCCGCGGGCCGGATGAACATCATGACGATGAAGAACGCGAAGGCGAGCACATAGCCCCATTCGAGATCGGAGAACAGGCCGCCGAGCGAGATGATCTCGGCGAACACGAAGGCGGCGATGAAGCCGCCGATGAAATTGCCGAGGCCCCCGAGCACGCAGATCAGGAAGGTGATCGGCCCGAATGACAGGCCGACGAAGGGATGCACGTCATATTGCAGAACCAGCAGGCAGGCTGCGAGCCCGGCCAGCCCCCCGCCGATCGCAGAGGTAATGAGATAGATCCGCTTCGTGTCGACGCCCATCAGCGCCATGATCTGCCGGTCCTGCGAGATCGCGCGGATCGCGGTGCCGGTGAAGGTCCGTGTCATGAACAGATAGACCGCGACCATGCCGACCAGCGCAGCCAGGAAGGACAGAAGTCGTGCGTAGCTGAAATTCATGTCGTCGAAGGCGAGCACCGGCAGGCGGATGCCGAGGTTGCGGAAGTCGATGCCGAAGGCGACGGTGGCAAAGCTCTGCAGCACGAACAGCACCCCGCCGGTCGCCAGCAACTGGTTGATCGGCGGCGCGGTGAGGAGCGGCGCGATCACGAGGTAATGTAGCGCCGCGCCGAGCACCGCGACCAGCAGGATGGTGAGCGGCGCGGCGACGAAATAGCTGATGCCGTAATACTGCACCAGGAAGTACATGGCGTACATGCCGATCATCACCAGCTCTGCGTAGCAGATCCAGGTCACGTCGATGACGCCGAAGATCAAATTGAGCCCGAGCGCGAGCAACGCCAGCACGCCGCCGAGCAGGATGCCGTTGATCACGGCCTCCAGCAGGTAGATGTCGAAAATGTCCAGAAATGCTTGCATGCCTGCATGAACCTCACACCCCGAGATACGCTTCCTTGACCGTGTCGCTCGCCAGCATCTCGGCCGAGGTGCCTGAGGACCTGATCGTACCCGCCTCGATCAGATAGGCGCGATCGACCACTTTCAGCACCTGCTGCACATTCTGCTCGACGATCAGCACGGTCAGCCCGCTGGCGCGGATCCGCTTCACCAGCTCGAACACCTGCTGCACCACGACCGGCGCGAGCCCCGCCGACGGCTCGTCGAGCAGCAGCAGCTTTGGATTCGACATCAGCGCGCGGCCGATCGCGCACATCTGCTGCTCGCCGCCGGACATGGTGCCCGCCATCTGGTGGCGGCGCTCCTTCAGGCGCGGAAACAGCTCGAACACCACGTCCAGCCGCTCGGCATAGTGGCCGCGCGCCTCCTGCATGAAGGCACCCATCTTGAGATTGTCGTCGACCGAGAGCTGCGGAAACAGCCGCCGGTTCTCCGGCACATGCGCGATCCCGAGGCTGACGATCTTGTGCGGCGGCGTGGCCACGACGTCGACGGCTTCCATTTTGATCGATCCACGCGAGGGGCGGATCAGGCCGGAGATGACGCGCATCAGGGTGGTCTTGCCGGCCCCGTTCGGCCCGATGACGCCGACGGCCTCACCCGCCCTCACGTCGAGATCGACGTCGAACAGTGCCTGGAACGTGCCGTAGCCGGCGCTGACGCCGCGGAGCTCAAGCATCACTGCCCTCCCGCGCGGCGGCGCACTGCGGCGGCCGCGGCCTGCGTGGTCTCGGCATCGGTGCCGAGATAGACCTCGATGACGCGCGGATCGCCGGCAACGGCACTCGGCAAACCTTCGGAGATCTTCTCGCCGTGATCGAGCACCATGACGCGATCGACGACGCGCATCAGCACGCCCATGATGTGCTCGACCCAGATGATGGTGATGCCGAGCTCGTCGCGGATGTTGCGCAGCATGTCGGCCGCCTGACCCATCTCGGCCTCGTCGAGGCCGCCGAGGCTCTCATCGGCCAGCAGAAGTTTTGGCGCGGTGGCGAGTGCTTTCGCCAGTTCGAGCTTTTTCAGGCCGGCTGCGCCGAGGCCGTCGACGCTGGCATGGCGATCTGTCGGCAGACCGACCATCGCCAACGATCGCTCGGCCGCCTCCTCCGCCTTGACGCGGCTGTGGCGGCCCTGGCCGTAGAATCCCGCGAGCGCGACGTTCTCGAAGATCGTCAGGCGGCGGAATGGCCGCGGGATCTGGAAGGTGCGACCGATGCCGCTGTTGATGATCCGGTGCGGCGGAAAGCCCGCGATCTCGGAGCCGTCGAACAGGATCGAACCGGAAGTCGGCGCCAGCGTACCCGAGAGCATATTGAAGATCGTGCTCTTGCCCGAGCCGTTGGGGCCGATCAGGCCGAGGATCTCGCCCTGATCGACTTTGAACGACACATTGTTGACGGCGGTGAAGCCACCAAACCGCTTCACCAGCCCGCTGACTTCCAGCACCGTCCCGCTCTCCTCTCTGCGCGCATTTGCGCTACTGGTTGCTGTAGGTGGTGCCCTTCGGCAGCGGCAGCACGGCCTCGCGCTGCGCCTGGCTCTTGGGCCACACCACGGAGGACTTGTCGTCGATGTACTGGATCACGACCGGGAACGAGCGCTCGTTCTGCCCGGCCATCGGCGTGCCCTCGCCGTAAAACTTCACGCCGAAGCCGAGCATGGTGCCCCCTTCGGGAATATCAGTATCGAGGGCAGCCTTGCGCAGCGCATCCGGATCGACCCCGCCATACTTCTTGATCGCGCGCGGCAGCACGTCATTCATGAACACATAGGTGTTGGACGCACCGATGCCGACATGCGCCGAGCGGATCGCGACGCCGGGCCGGATCTTGTCGAATTCCTCGCCAACCATCTTGATCACAGGCGGGAGCTTGGGATCCATGGTCTTCTGGTTGGCAAGCCAGATCGAGATCGGGTCTGTGTTGAAGATGTAGGTGGCATCGGCTCCCATGCCTTCCTTCAGTTTTTCATAGACGCCGTAACCCGCGCCGTGCCCCATCAGCGCGCCGAACTTCAGCCCCTGCTCGCGCGCCTGACGCAGCAACAGCGTGATATCAGGGTTGTAGCCAGTGTGGAAAATGACATCGGGCTTGGCGCGCTTCAGCTTGGTCACCAGCGCGGAGAGGTCAGGCGCGGTGGCTGAATAACCCTCCTTCATCACGACGTTGAAGCCCGCCTTCTTCGCGCCGGCCTCGTTGCCTCTGGACACGTCGACGCCATAGGCGCCGTCCTCGTGAATGATGGCGACGCGCAGATCCTTCGGCTCCTTGTCGAACTTCGCCTTGGCGTTCTGCGCGATGAAATCCATCGTCATCATGCCGAACTGGTCGCCGCTCGCCTGCGGGCGGAAGACGTATTTATAACCCTTCTCGTTGAACACGGCCGACGAGATGCAGGTCGTCATCCACATGAACTTCTTGAGCTGCTCGACGCGGGCGGCCACCGGCACGCATTGCGCCGAGGAGAAGAAGCCGAGCACCATGTCGACCTTTTCCTGCTCGAGCAGGCGGACGGATTCGTTGATCGCGATGTCGGGCTTGCTCTGCGCGTCGGCATAGACCGCTTCGATCTTGTAACCCTCGACGCCGGTCCTGGCGAAATGGTCGAGGATGATCTTTGCGCCGATATAGCCGAGCTCAGAGCCGCCGCCGGCGAGAGGCCCGGTCAAATCGAAAACGACGCCGATCTTGATCTTCTTCTCTTTGCCTTGATCCTGAGCCTGGGCGGACGCCGCCAAGCCCGTCGCTGATATCGCGACCAACAGCCCACGTACCAAACGGGCAGCCATGCGCACGCGCATCAAAACCTCCCTGGACGATTGTGCATTGCATTCTTTTTGGTTTATATTTTCGCCCATCACATGGGCTGAGCGCAGCGATGTCAAGCCTCGCGCATCAGCGCAACGCGAACTGCTGCTCGACGAAGGCCGTGACAAATCGCGGCATGGACGGCGTGAGATCGCTCACCCCGCGCACGAGATGAATGGCCGAGAGCTCTGGCTCGGCCTCGCCCGCCAGATTGGCTTCGATCCGCGCACGCGCCACATCACCCGGCATGTCCAGGTTGACGATTTGCAACATCGCAATCGTCGGGCCGGTGACGACGCAGTGCCAGTCCGGCTCGACCCGATAGTCGGCGGCGGTCAGGCCGGTCTCTTCCTCGAGTTCGCGGATCACGCTGCCAGGAATGTCCAGCGTGTGGCCCCTGACGTCTTCGAGATCGGGCGTACCGGACGGGAAATAAATCCGGCCCGCATTGGCGGTGTGCTGCGCCATCTCACCCATGACGAAGGCGCCGTCGGAGGCGCGCAACGCGCCCATGCCAAAACCGTTGAACACGGCCTTGTCGGGAAAACCCCAATCGCGCCAGGCGAGGAAGCTCGCGAAATCGGTCTCGAAATAGGTCGCAGAAAGATGCCCGTCGGCGAACGTTGCATCACGCCCGAGCAGGACGCGACCGTTCCAGATCTTTGGCCGCTCGCGCTGCTTCTCGGCGAAATGCGTGGCGATCTCGGCGCGCCGCTCCTCCGCGAACGCCCAGACGATCGGCCGCACGGCAAGTTCAAGCGTCGTGACCCGATGAATGATTGGTGACGTCATGACGCCTGATGACCACGCCTTCGCGTCAGTTATTTGACGCTTCCCGTGGTCTTCTTGGCCTGCTCGACATACTTGTTGGTGAAGGTCTTGCTGACGTCGATCTTGGCGTTGGCGACCTCGGGCGATCCAACGCTGAACACCGCGAGCACGGCGTCTGCACCCTTCGGGTCCATCTTGCCGGTCTCGGAGAACATCGGGATCGTGTTCTTGAGTGCCGCGAGATAGAGGTCCTTGTTCTTGCCAACCGTCTCCTCCGGCATCTTCGCCATGATCTCCTCGGGCGAGTGCGAGTGGATCCAGGCGAGCGTGCCCAGGATCGCGTTGGTCAGCGCCTGCGTCTCCTTCTCGTGGCCGGCGACCCAGGCCGCGGTCGAGTACAGCGCGCCGCCCGGATATTCGCCGCCGAACGTCTCAAGCGTATCCTTTTGCGTGCGGGTGTCCGAGAGGATGCGCAGATCCTTGTGGCTGCCCTGGAGCACGGTCACGGAGGGATCGAGCATCACGGCCGCATCGATCTGGCCCTGCTCCATGGCGGCGACCGCAGTGGCGCCGAGGCCAACGCCGATCACGGCGGTGCTGGCGGGATCGACGCCATTCTTCTTCAGCATATACTTCAGGAAGAAGTCAGTGGAGGAGCCGGGCGCGCTGACGCCGACCTTCTTGCCGGCGAGGTCCTTGATCGACTTGATCTCGTTGGTGTGCGACGGCGAAACCACCAGCACGAGGCCGGGATAACGGTCATAGACCACGAAGGCCTGAAGCTCCTGCTTCTTGGCCGCGAGGTTGACGCAATGGTCGAAATAGCCGGAGACCACGTCGGCGCTGCCGCCGAGCACGGCCTTGAGCGCGTCCGAGCCGCCCTTGAGGTCCACGAGCTCAACGTCGAGACCCGCCTTGTCGTATTCGCCGAGCTGCTTTGCCAACACCGTCGGCAAATAGCACAAACAGGAGCCGCCGCCGATCGCGATCGTGACCTTGCTTTGCGCCGCGGCAAGACCGGTGGTGAGCGTCAGCGCGAGCAGCGCGCCCGCGAGCCTGGCTATCGTGTTCTTCATTGGTTTCCTCCGTTCGGCTGGCGGCACCATAAAGCAGCCGGGCTGGCTTGAGAAGCAGGACCGAAGGCGCTGGCCATCGGCCTTTCGGCGCAATAGCATGAAGCCCACAAGAACAATTCTTGATGGGGAGGATCATCCATGAATCGCCTTGCAATCGGACTGTCGATCGCCACCGCTTTTGCCGCCGGATGCGGCGCAACCCACCTGCTGCGGCCGGCGCTGGCCGCGGAGAACATCACTCCGCAGATCATCCACACCGGCGAGATGGAGGGCGACGCGCTGGGGAACGCCAACGCCGTCGGCTACCGCTCCAAGACGTTCGCAAGCGCCGATGGCGCCACCATCTCGATCCAGGTCGGCAATGTGCCCAAGCACATGCATCCCAACACCAACGAGATCCAGTACATTTTAGAGGGCACCGGCACGATCTGGTTCGGTGACAAGGAAGTCACGGTGAAGCCGGGCGACCTCGTCATCATCCCGAAGGGGACGCCGCATGGCGGCACCAAGCCGATCAGCGGACAGGTCAAGGCGATCGCGATCAAGACGCCGCCGCAGGCGCCCGATGACACCAAGCTGCTGGACTGATCGATCCGGCGCTCGCGCGTTGCGCCGGCCCCTTGCGGCCTAGCCGCGTCCGTCCACGGTCGGGCGCCACACCAGCAGTCTCCGCTCCACCAACGTCACGCCAAAGTCGATCAGGATGACGAAGGCCGACAGCACGAACATGCCGGCGAACACGCCGGCGACATCGAAGATGCCTTCAGCTTGCTGGATGAGATAGCCGAGCCCCGCCGCCGATCCGAGATATTCGCCGACGACGGCACCGACCACGGCAAAGCCCACCGACGTGTGCAGCGAGGAGAACATCCACGACAGCGCCGAGGGCCAATAGACGTGCTGCATCAGCTGCCGCTCGCTCATGCCGAGCATGCGGCCGTTATCGAGCACGGTGCGGCTGACCTCCTTGACGCCCTGATAGACGTTGAAGAACACGATGAAGAACACCAGCGTCACGCCGAGCGCGACCTTGGACCAGATGCCCAGCCCAAGCCACAGCGCGAAGATCGGCGCCAGCACCACACGCGGCAGAGCGTTGACCATCTTGACGTAGGGATCGAACACCGCGGCGACCAGCGGCTGGCGCGCGAACCAGAAGCCGATCAGCACACCGCCGGCCGATCCGATCACGAAGGCCAGGATCGATTCCGTCAGCGTGATGCCGAGATGCTTCCAGATCACACCGGACGAGAACCATTTGACGATCTGGGCGAAGACATCGACCGGATTGGAGAAGAAGAACGGCGGCAGCAGGATCTTGCCGAACACGGGCACGGTCGACAGCAATTGCCACAGCGCGAGGCAGACCACCGCGACCAGCACTTGCAGCGTAAGCAGGGTGACGCGCGACATCAGACCGCCTCCGCCGCTTGCGTGGACTGCGCATAGCCCTTCATGACCTCGTCCTTGAGCACGCTCCAGATCTCGCGATGAAGCGCATGGAATTCCTTGTCCAGCCGCACTTCGAAAATGTCGCGCGGGCGCGGCAGGCTCACGCGCCAGTCGCCGATGATGCGGGAGGACGGCCCCGCCGACATGATCACGACGCGGTCGGCGAGCGCGATCGCCTCTTCCAGATCATGGGTGACGAACAGCACGGCCTTGCGGTCAGCGTTCCAGAGGTCGAGCAACAGGTTGCCCATCACCTGCCGGGTCTGTGCATCCAGCGGCCCGAACGGCTCGTCCATCAGCAGGATCTTTGGATCGCGGATCAGCACCTGCGCCAGCGCCACGCGCTTGCGCTGGCCGCCCGAGAGCATGTGCGGATAGCGGTTGGCGAAGGCGCCCAAACCGACCGAGGTCAGCCATGTCTGCGCCCGCGGCAGTGCCTCGCTGCGCGGCGTGCCGCTGACCTCGAGCCCGATCGCGACGTTGTCGAGCGCGGTCTTCCAGGGGAACAGCGCATCGGCCTGGAACAGGTAGCCGGCGTCCCGGTTCAGCCCGGCAAGTGGCTGGTCGAATATCCTGACGCTCCCGGCAGCCGGCTTCAGCAGCCCGGCCGCGACGTTGAGCAGCGTCGATTTCCCGCAGCCGGTCGGGCCGACGATGGCGACGAACTCGCCCTGCGCCACCGTCAGATGCGCCTTCTCCACCGCCGTATAGACCCGGCCATCGCCCAACTGGAACGCGACCTTGGCATCTTCCAGCGCCACTGCCGTAGGCGTTATCATATGCTTCCTCCGAACTTGGCCCGATGCCTTAGCCGCTCGCGCGACCAAGTTCAATCAAGCCGCCAAGCGTGCTACGCATGGGCCTTGTCATCCCATCCCTCTTTGGGGCGGGTCAGCGCAGTGAGCCCCGCCCGATGCCGTCCAGGCCGATGATTGGCTATGCCCACGTCACCAAGAGCTTCGGCGCGCTCAAGGCCGTGGACGATGTGTCACTCGACATCCCCGAAGGCGAATTTGTAGCCGTCGTCGGCGGCTCGGGTTCGGGCAAGACGACGCTACTGCGGCTCGCCAACCGCCTGATCGAGGCGGATGGGGGCACGATCACGGTTGAGGGCGACGACGTGCAATCCGTCGATCCGGTCGCGCTGCGGCGCCGCATCGGCTACGTTTTCCAGAGCGGCGGACTGTTCCCGCATCTGAGCGTCGCCGACAATATCGGGATCACGCCGAAGCTGCTCGGCGTCTCGGCAGCGGATATCGCAACACGGGTCGATGAGTTGCTCGAGCTCGTGCAGCTCGACCGGGCCGCCCATCGCGGGCGGTTGCCGGATGCGCTCTCGGGCGGCCAGCGCCAGCGTGTCGGCGTGGCGCGGGCGCTTGCGGCAAGGCCCCGCATCGTGCTGATGGATGAGCCATTCGGCGCGCTCGATCCCCTTACCCGCGATGCGCTCGGCGACGATTTTCGCGAGCTGCACCGCAAGCTCGGCCTGACCACCGTGATGATCACCCACGACATGACGGAAGCGATTTTGCTGGCCGACCGCATCGCGGTGATGCGCAGCGGGAAGCTGCTGGCGCAGGGCACGCCAGTGGAGCTCTCGAAAAGCAGCGACGCCTACGTGCTGGAGCTGCTGCGGACGCCGCGACGCCAGGTCGAGCGATTGAACGCGCTGCTGCTAAAGGGCGGGGCGGCATGAGCCTTTTCACCGATCCGCGTTGGGGCGAAGCGCTGGCGCATTTGCCCGACTATCTCGGCAACCACGTGCGGGTGAGTCTCGCCGCGCTTGCGCTCGGCCTGATCGTCAGCCTGCCGCTGGCGATTCTGACGCGCAACCGTCCCACGCCGCGCGCTGTGCTGCTCGCGCTCGCCAGCATCGTGCAGACGGTGCCCGGGCTGGCGCTGCTCGCGCTGTTCTATCCGCTCCTGCTGCTCGCGGCCTCCGTGGCGCTGGCCTGGTTCGGCGTCTCCTTCTCCGCTTTCGGCTTCCTGCCGGCGATGCTGGCGCTGGCGCTCTATTCGATGCTGCCGGTGCTGCGCAATGGCATCACCGGCCTCAACGGCATCGATCCCGCGCTGATAGAGGCTGCCAAAGGCGTCGGAATGACCGCGCGGCAGTCGCTGGTGATGGTTGAACTGCCGCTGGCGCTGCCGGTCATGATGGCGGGGATCCGCACCGCCGCGGTGTGGGTGATCGGCACCGCGACGCTGTCGACCCCGATCGGGCAGACCAGCCTCGGCAATTACATCTTTGCCGGGCTCCAGACCCAGAACTGGGTGTTCGTGCTGTTCGGCTGCTTTGCCTCGGCCCTGCTGGCGCTCGCCGTCGATCAACTGCTCGGCCTGGTCGAGAGCGGCCTGCGCTGGCGCAGCCGCGTGCGTGCGGCGCTTGGCGCGGCCGGGATCGCGGCACTGGTCGCCGCAACATTGGTGCCGACGATGGGGCGCTCGTCACAGAACTATGTCGTCGGCGCCAAGACGTTCGCCGAGCAGTATGTGCTGTCGGCGCTGATGCGGGACCGGCTTCAGGCCGCCGGTCTCGCCGCCGTCGCACGCTCCGGTCTCGGCTCAAGCGTGATCTTCGAGGCGTTGAAAGCCGGCGATATCGATCTCTACGTCGATTATTCCGGCACGCTCTGGGCCAATCAGCTTCACCGCACGGACATCAAGCCGCGCGCGGAGCTGTTGGCGGAGCTGCAGACAACGCTTGCGAAGGAGAACATCACCCTGCTCGGCGAGCTCGGTTTCGAGAACGCCTATGCGCTGGTGATCCCGAAGAAGCGCGCCGAGGCGCTTGGCATCCGCACCATCGCCGATCTCGCCGCGCATGCTTCGACCCTGTCGATCGCCGGCGACTATGAGTTTTTCTCGCGACCCGAATGGGCGGCGCTGCAAAAGGCCTATGGCCTCTCGTTCCGCGCCCAGCGCCAGATGCAGCCGGACTTCATGTATGCGGCCGTCGCCAGCGGCGAGGTCGATGTCATCGCCGGCTACACCAGCGACGGGTTGATCGCAAAATACGATCTCGTTGCGCTCGACGATCCCAGGCACGCGATCCCGCCCTACGATGCGATCCTGTTGCTGGCCCCAAAGCGCGCCGGCGACGAACGGCTGCGGGCCGCGGTGAAGCCGCTGCTCGGCAAGATCGACATCGCGACCATGCGCGAAGCTAATTTGCGCGCCGCCGGCAATGACGCGAATTCGTCGCCGGATGCAGTGGCGAAATGGCTATGGGAGAAGGTGGGTGGGCGGTAGCCGCGATGTCGTCCTGGCCTTCGCCAGGACGACGTTGGAGAGACGCTACAGCCCCCTGATCATCCCCGCATCGATCAGCAGCCGGTTAAGCCGGCGCGCTTCGGCCCCGTCCTTGCATCCGTAGAATATGCCCTTGCAGCGGAGCATGATCTCCTTCTGCTCGGCGAAGGACGGATCGAGCGGGATGCCGGCGGCTTCCTGGATGACCAGCGGCAGATACGGGCCGTCGACCGTGTCCATCACGGCCTCGCTTTTCACCGGCTCGAAATTGACGGCGTCGATCGCGTAGTAAGTCGCGTAGAGACGTGCGTCGTAGGCGTCGAGCTTCTTGCCGAGAGCGCCCTCGTCGAGCCCGGGCTCGAGGATACCGGGCGCGAATTCCGGCTGATGATCGCCGTAGCGCACGATCAGGAAGGGTTCGCCGGGAAATTTCTTCTTCAAGCCCGCGAGGAAAGCGTTGTACTGCTCGGCGCTCATCGCCTGCCGCCGCAGGTACTCGTCGATGGACGGCACATTGCCCGGTGCGCGCCAGTTCGGCAGCAGATCCGGGCGGAAGCGCGTCTCCCAGGGGAAATGATTGGCGCCGAGATAGATGAAGGTGAACAGCGGCTTGTTCGGCGTCCGCTCGCCCATCAGCCGGAGCGCCTTGTCGTAGAAGAAGCTATCCGGCTCGACATCCTTGGCGCCGAGATCCTTGGAGTCGAGAAAGCGTTCGATGCCGGTCGTCACCTGAAAGCTGCGCGCGGCCATGAAGCCGCCATAGGCGGGGTACAGCGACATCGTGTCGTAGCCGCAGCGGCGCAGCGCCAGCGGCAGGCCGCGCTCGACACGGCCTGTTGCAATGCGCGTCACGAAATAGGCGAAGCGGCCGAACGAGCGCGACGACAACCCCGCGAGCACGTTGTATTCGGTGAACCAGCTCGGCCCGCCATTGCTCTCGGCCAGGAACGCGCGCTCCTTGCCGTCCCAGGATTTGAAATGGCTGCCGTAGCCGGCCGGCACCTTGATGCCCTGCGCGGCGCGGATGTCGAAGCTCGATTCATCATGGACCATGATGATGTTCGGCCGCCGGCCGGCAGGATGGCAGGCATCGACCAGCGGCATGTTGAGCCGTTCGTTGGTCGAAGCGGCCGACTCCATGAAGCCGTATTGCGCGAAGTCGGAGACCGCGCTGACGCCGGAGCGGAAGAACTTCGAGAGATAGCCGTCGTCGTAATAGCCGCGCCAAGCCTCGTCCGGATGGTAGAGCGAATAGCCGACCAGCGCGGCGAGGCAGGCGAGCATCGAGGCGAGCGCCGGTAGCCTACGGATGCGGAATGGGTCGAGCCACCACAGCGCATACATCAGCGGCAGCGTGACCAGGCCGGCCCCGATCACCGACCAGCGCAAATTCGGGAAGATCGTGAACAGGAACGCCACCGTGTCGCGGTCGATCATCATCAGGTCGATGAAGTTGGCCGTCATCTGCACGACGTCGTGCTTCAGCCGTGACAGCAGCACCAGCACCACGACCATAGTCAGCGACAGCGCACCCGAGAGCGCCGGCCGCCGCAGCAGCGCGATCCAGAAGAAGTTGAGGATGCCCCAGGCCAGCACGAAGGAGAGCCGTGCGCCGAAATCCGTCTCGGTCTCGTACATCAGGACGAGCGCCGCGAGATGCGGCGCTGCAACCGCGAGCAGCCGCCAGATGCCGAGCGCAGCGACGCTTGCCAGCACGGCGGTCGTGCCAGAAGGACCTGGATTGGGCGCGGACGCCATCGACGACACGCAACTGCTGGTCCGGCACGGTGATGCCGAGCCGGCTGACCGGGCCTGCGGCGTTCGGCGCAGCCGGAAGGCCTGCACCGTGTCATAAAACTGTAATTGAACGGTCACGGACAAGCAACGCGTGTCGCGGTCCGACCTTCGCTTAATGTTAGCGGAAGCCGATCGGTCTCCGGGCCCAATTCGTCCCTAGGGCAAATCCCGCAGTGCAGAACCGACTTGCCGTCTAGTCGAGGCCTTCGACGCTGACCAGGCGGGCAGAACTGCAAGCGTCCCGGACCGCTTTGAGTCCCTGGTAGGTCGCGCCTGTGTAAAATGCCTCCCAAGCTGCGACGGATGGGAATTCCAGCAGAACGATCCTGCGGGGCTGCCAGTCTCCCTCGTAGACCTAGTGGGCGCCCCCTCGCGCCAGATATCGAGCTCCAGCGGCCTCCAGGGCGGGCTTCACGCCCAACATGAAGCTTTGGTACTGCTGCAAATCCCTGATCTCGACGTCGAAAATCACATAAGCCGGCATCTCAAGACGCTCCCACGATCGGAAATTGATCACCTGTCCGGCAATGGTCTCACCTCGGAGGCTCAGCCCTGCGGCAGCAGCCCGAGCCGCTTGGCGATGATGCGGTCGACCACACGCTTGGGCAGCGTGGCCGTCATCAAATGCCGCATCCGGTCCGGCGTGATCTGGTAGCGAACCTTGGGCCTCTCGGCGGTGAGCGCCTCGAAAACGACCTCGGCAATCCGCTCGGCCGGCAGCCCGGTCTCGCCGAGCTTCATCATGAACGCCATGACCTTGTTCAGCGCCGGCAGATAAGGCGAGTTCTGGTAGACCGAAAGATCGATCTGCTCGGCCTTGCTCCAGATCGGCGTCTTGACGGCGCCGGGTGCGACGATAATGACGTCGATGCCAAACAGCATCAATTCGCGGCGCAAGCTCTCCGACAGACCTTCGATGGCATGCTTGGACGTGCAGTAAGGCGCCGACAACGGATTGCCGTTCTTGCCCGCGACCGAGCTGATCATCACGATCCGGCCCTTCGGTCCCTCCAGCGACGGGTCGGCGCCCAGCAGCGGCCCAAAGGCCTGCGTCGCGATGACCGGGCCGATGACGTTGATCTCCATCTGCCGGCGAAAGTCGTCGACCGACAATTCGAGCACGGGACCGGCGACCGCGACGCCGGCGTTGTTGACGAGACCGGCCAGCGTCTCGCCGCCCAGCGCCTCGCGGACTTTTCGCGCAGCCGCGAGGACCGCCGCCTCGTCGGTGACGTCGAACAGCAGCGCCGTGAAGTTCGTACCGAATTCACCCATGAGCCGATCCGCATCGGCCTGCTTGCGGACACTACCGAAAACACGATAGCCGCGCCCGATCAGAAACTTCGCAATGGCCCAGCCGATGCCAGTGGACGCGCCGGTGACGACGACGGATCGCATGATCTTCCTCCCCAAGAGCTCCCGCGATCATGCAGGCGAAAGGTGCCGGGGCGCAATGCCGTCCACCGCTCAAGGAGACGCCGCGGGTGTCAGTTCTTAAGTTGAAGCGAGGTGCGAACCTCGCGACGTGCGATTGATTGCATCCTGAAGGTATGGATGAAGAGCCGAATCCTTGACCCTGAAGACGCTGGGCTTTTGAGGATCGGGAGCTTCTGAGAAATTCCGAAAACAACGCGAGACCAAGAATGTGGTTTAAGCGTCAGTTCTTCATGCTCAGGGAGCACTTCAGCTCGCGAAGAATTTGAATGAAGCAGCAATGCTTCGCGCGAGACGAAAAGAGCGAGACCGCTGGTTGCGATCTCGCTCGAATATAATCGCGAAGATTTAAGAATTGGTTTGGCGAGCGAAGCTTGTGTTTTCGCTCGCGTGTCCGGATGCGGCGCAACCGATACGCCGCATCCGAACGGCCGCTTAGTTCTTCGACTTGTCGACCAGCGCGCCCTTCTTGATCCAGGGCATCATGTCGCGCAGCTTGGCGCCGACTTCCTCGATCGGGTGCTCGGCGAGCTTGGCGCGGGTCGCCTTGAACGAGGTCTGGTTGACCTTGTTCTCGAGCATCCAGTCGCGGGCGAACTTGCCGGACTGGATGTCGTTCAGAACCCGCTTCATCTCCTTCTTGGTCTCGTCGGTGACGATGCGCGGGCCGGTGACGTACTCACCGTACTCCGCGGTGTTGGAGATCGAGTAGTTCATGTTGGCGATGCCGCCTTCATAGATCAGGTCGACGATCAGCTTCACTTCGTGCAGGCACTCGAAATAGGCCATCTCCGGGGCGTAGCCGGCTTCGACCAGCGTCTCGTAGCCGCCCTTGATCAGCTCGACCAGGCCGCCGCAGAGCACGACCTGCTCGCCGAACAGGTCGGTCTCGCATTCTTCCTTGAAAGTGGTCTCGATGATGCCGGCACGGCCGCCGCCGACGGCGGAGGCGTAGGACAGGCCGAGGTCGTGGGCGTTACCCGAGACGTCCTTGGCGATCGCGATCAGGCAGGGCACGCCGCCGCCACGCTGGTATTCCGAACGCACCGTGTGGCCGGGGCCCTTCGGCGCGATCATCAGAACGTCGAGATCGGCGCGCGGGTCGAGCAGGTTGAAGTGGACGTTGAGACCGTGCGCGAAGACGAGGGCGGCGCCCTTCTTCATGTTGTCGTGCAGTTGCTCGCGGTAAATGTCGCCCTGGAGCTCGTCCGGGGTCAGCATCATGACCAGATCGGCCCATTTGGCGGCCTCGGCGACTTCCATCACCTTGAAGCCGGCAGCTTCCGCCTTCTTGGCCGAGGCCGAACCCTTGCGGAGCGCAATCGCCACGTCCTTGACGCCGGAATCCTTCAGGTTCAGCGCATGGGCGTGGCCCTGGCTGCCATAGCCGACGATGACGACCTTCTTGCCCTTGATCAGGTTCAGGTCGGCGTCGCGATCGTAATAAACACGCATGGTCGTTTCCTCGTTCAGGGGCCGGAATCGGCCGTTGGTCAGGTCTTGTCGGTCAGGTCTCGGACGGTGAAATTTGCGGATTTCGGGGGCTGTCTAGAGCATTTTCGGCCCCCTGGGAAACCCGTTTCTGCATGGAAAGCTGAGGCATCATGCATCCATAACGACGGGGTAGAGAGACGCCAGCAGCAGGATCGCCATCAGGATGTTGAAGGCGCGGACCAGCCGCTCGGAGGTCAACACCGGCCGTAGTGCAGTGCCGAACAGGACCCAGACCACGGTCGAGACCGCGCCGACGAGTAGGCTGACCAGGGTCTGGATCGCGATATTGATGGGGAATTGGGCAATCGCCGCGTAGGCGGTGATTGTGCCGATCACGATCACCCAGCCCTTGGCGTTGATCCACTGGAACATCGCCGCGCCCCAGAAGGTCATCGGGCCGCGGCCGGTCTCGCCGTCCGGCGTGGTCGGGCCGGACAAAGCAATCACGGCGGCAAGGTAAATCAGATAGACCGCGCCGGCGTATTTCAGGATGGTCTGAAGGATCGGATAGGCCAGAAACACTGTACCGAGCCCGAGACCCACGGCGGCGATCATGAAAGCAAAGCCGATGACGATACCGGCGATGTGGGGGATGGTGCGCCGAAAGCCGTAGGTCAGGCCCGAGGCCAGCAGCATGATGTTGTTCGGCCCGGGCGTGAAATACATCACGACCATAAAGGCGAGGAAGGCATAGAAGAGCGAATAGGCCATAGTCACCTCAAGCGGTCTTCGGCAGGACCTGCGGACGCTTCGCGAGCACCATCACCGCGATACCGCCGATCACGGTGAGCATGCCGGCGAGACGCAGCGGGCCGAACCGCTCGCCGAACACGATGCTGGACGCAGCCGAGCCGACGAACGGCACCAGCAGCGCGAACGGCACCACTTGCGCGGTGGGATAGTCACGCAGCAGCCGGCCCCACAGCCAATAGGCGATGCTGGTGGAGATGGCGCCGATCAACAGCAGGCAAATGAGGCCGGTGAGCGACATGTGGACCAGCGACTGCCAGGTCGGCGTCGGTCCGTTGACCACCAGCGTGAGCGCGAACAGCGGCACCGCGGTGGCGAGGCACAACCAGGCGAACAGATCGAACATCGGCACGCCGCGGGCGCCGCGCAGCAGGACATTGCCGACCGCAAAGCTGACCGGCGCGATCATCAGCACGGCGAAGGCACCGACGCTGAAATCATAGCCGACCGTGCCGCAGATCATCAAAAGGCCGATGGCTGCGATGACGATGCCCAGCGTCTGCACCGGCGTCGGCCGCTCACGGAATGCGATCGCGGCAAAGCCGATCGTGAACAGCGCCTGGCTCTGCACGACGACGCTGGTCAGCCCCACCGGCACGCCATGGGCGATGCCATAGGCCTGGCTCAGAAATTGGCCGAGAAAGAGCGTGAAGCTGATCGCGATCAGGAGCGACCAGGCGACTTTGGGCTTGCGGATGAATAGGCACGGCACCGCGGCAATGGTGAAGCGCATCGCCGTCATCAGCTCCGGCGAAAATTCGTCGAGCGCGATCCGGCTTGCCACGAAGGCAAGCCCCCAGATGACCGCCACCAGGATGGCGATGAGGATGTCGGCCGGCTTCATTGTCGTTCCCGGTTCTGCCCTGTCGTGCAGCCCTGTTTGTTGTTCTGGTCGAGCCTTGCTCGCCGGCCGTTACGTCGAGGAATTGGGTTTCCGCAGCAGATAGGTGCCGTGCATCGGGGCGTGGTAATCGGCCGAGACCAGCGTGAAGCCGACGTCGGTCAGCATCCGCTCCATGACCCAGCCGAAAGTGGAATACTCGTCGCGCATGTGGGTGACGACGCTTTCACGCGGGACATCGTGGTTCTTGATCTCAAAGTCGGCCCATTGGTCAACGTCGCGCTCGAGCGCATCGGGCATCGAGGCGTAGACGATGTCGCGCAAATAGAAAGTGGCACCGGGCTTGAGCGCGCGATAGATCCGCGACATGGCTACCGCCTTCCAGAAATCCGGCAGATGGTGCAGCGTGAACTCGCTGACGATCAGGTCATAGGATTCCGGCCGGTAGGCGAAGCTGAGCAGGCCGGCGGACTGCGTGCGCACGGGCGCCTTGCGCTCGCGCGCGTAGATCTCGGCGAGCGCCAGCATCGCGGGCGAGATGTCGATGGCATCGACCTCGGCGCCCATCAGCGCCGCCTCGGTCGCGAGCACGCCGTTGCCGCAACCGATATCGGCAATGCGCCAGCCGCGCTGGACGCCGAGCATTTTCAGCGCGGCGCGCGCCCGTAGATCGGCATCGTCATGACTGTCGTAGATCGAGGCCACTGCAGGCCCGATCCCTATCCGGTTCCGCTCGTTGTAATACCAGTCGCGCGCCAGCATGGCTCACATTCCTTCAGGCCCGCGACCAATCGCGGCAACACCGGTGCGCGACACTTCGACGAGGCCAAGCGGACGCATCAGGTCGATAAACTGATTGATCTTATCTGTATTGCCTGTGATCTCGAACACAAAGCTCTCGGTGGTGGCGTCGATCACGCGGGCGCGGAACGCGTCCGCCAGCCGCAGCGCCTCGACGCGATGCTCGCCCTGCCCGCGCACCTTGACCATCGCCAGCTCGCGCTCGATCGAGCGCTTGGTCAGCGTCATGTCGACGACGCGATAGACCGGGATCATGCGGTCGAGCTGATGCTTGATCTGCTCGATCACCATGGGCGTACCCGTGGTGACGATGGTGATGCGCGAGAGATGCTTCTGGCTCTCGGTCTCCGAGACCGTGAGGCTCTCGATATTGTAGCCGCGCCCCGAGAACAGGCCGA
Source organism: Bradyrhizobium sp. BWC-3-1 (assembly GCF_032917965.1). Lineage (NCBI taxonomy): Bacteria > Pseudomonadati > Pseudomonadota > Alphaproteobacteria > Hyphomicrobiales > Nitrobacteraceae > Bradyrhizobium > Bradyrhizobium sp. BWC-3-1. Next base: position 2,423,267 of record NZ_CP136625.1, on the reverse strand, counting down.
TGACGCGCGCGAGCACGCCGGGCTCGTTCTGCACGAGCACCGAAAGCGTGTGCGTCTCGTTCGGGTCGTGGCGCTCCTCGATGAAATAGGCGGATGCGGGCTGGTTCATTGTCGTCCCCTTCATTCTCGTCGTTACGCCGTCGCCCGATGAGCGACCGGCGCATCCGTCCCGACCCAACCGCGGAACAGATCGAAATCGATATTGCCGCCGGACAGCACGAGACCGACGCGCTTGCCCGACAATGTTGTCTTTTCCTGAAGCGCCGCGGAGAGCGCGGCGGCGCCAGCGCCTTCGGCGAGGTTATGCGTGTCGGTCCAGAGCGCATGGATCGCGAGCGCGATTTCATCGTCCGTCACCTGGACGATACGCGAGGCGCCCTTGAGGATGACCGCGAGCGCTTCCGGATCGGGAATCCGCGTCGCCATGCCGTCCGCGAGCGTGTTGCTGGTCTCGGTGGTCACCACCTGACCCGCCGCGAACGACAGCGCGTAGGACGGCGCCTCGGTCGACTGCACGCCCACGATCTCGGTCTTCAGGCCGAGCAGATCGCGCGCCATGATACAGCCGCAGATCCCCGAGCCTTGCCCGATCGGCACATAGAGGATGTCGAGATCGGGCGCGGCCCGGAACAATTCGAGCGCATAGGTCGCCACGCCCAGCACCAGGTCCGTATGGAACGACGGCACCATGTGCAGCCCGGCGAACTGCGCGTGGCGTCCGGCTTCCTCGCGTGCGGCCTGAAAGTCCTCGCCGTGCTCAACGAGTTCGGCGCCGAACGCCTTCATCGCGCGGTTCTTCTCGACCGAATTGCCGCGCGGCACATAGATCACGGCAGTTACGCCATGGCGGCTCGCCGCAAAGGCGAGGCTCTGGCCATGATTGCCGCGCGTCGCCGAGATGATGCCCGGAATGTTCGGCCGTTCGCGCTTCAGCCGATCGAGATAGACCAACCCGCCGCGCACCTTGAAGGCGCCCGTCGGCGTGTGATTCTCGTGCTTGACCACGACCTGCGTGCCGAGCCGCTCGGCGAGCAGCGGCCAGGCGTGCGCCGGCGTTGCCGGCACCGCCTGCCCCACGATCGCATGTGCGCGTTCGAGCTCGTTCAGGTCGAACATCACGCTCACACCAGCGCCTTACCGCCGGCGAACGCCTTCGCGGTGGCTTCGTCGTTGGCCTGCTCCGGCAACAGCATCTCGTTGTGCGCCTTGCCGGAGGGGATCATCGGGAAACAGTTTTCCAGCGACGCGACGCGGCAGTCGAACAGCACCGGGCGCTTGACCGAGATCATCTCCTGGATGGCTCCGTCGAGATCACCGGGCTTGTGCACCTGGAGGCCGACGCCGCCGTAGGCTTCCGCGAGCTTGACGAAGTCCGGCATCGCCTCCGAATAGGAATGCGACAGGCGGTTGCCATGGAGCAGCTGCTGCCACTGCCGCACCATGCCCATGTACTGGTTGTTCAGAATGAAGATCTTGATCGGCAGCTCGTACTGCACAGCCGTCGACATCTCCTGCATCGTCATCTGCACCGAGGCATCACCCGCGATGTCGATGACGAGGCTGTCGGGATGGGCAACCTGCACGCCAACCGCGGCCGGCAGGCCGTAGCCCATGGTGCCGAGACCGCCCGAGGTCATCCAGCGATGCGGCTCCTCGAAGCCGTAGAACTGCGCGGCCCACATCTGATGCTGGCCAACCTCGGTGGTGATGTAGGTGTCCCTGCCGCGCGTCGCCTCGAACAGGCTCTGGATCGCGTGCTGCGGCAGGATGACGTCGTTGCTCTTCCTGTAATAGAGCGAGTTGCGGGCGCGCCACTGCGCGATCTGCTGCCACCAGGCCTTGATGTCGGGCTTCTTCGCCTCCGCCTTGAACACCTGGAGAATGTCGCCGAGAATGTTGCCGCAGTCGCCGATGATCGGCACGTCGACGCGGATGTTCTTGTTGATCGAGGACGGGTCGATGTCGATGTGGATCTTCTTCGAGCCCGGCGAGAACGCATCGACGCGGCCGGTGATGCGGTCGTCGAAGCGCGCACCGACGCACAGCATGACGTCGCAATCATGCATGGTCATGTTGGCTTCGTAGGTGCCGTGCATGCCGAGCATGCCGAGCCAGCTCTTGCCCGAGGCGGGATATGCGCCGAGGCCCATCAGCGTGGAGGTGATCGGAAAGCCGGTGACCTCGACCAGCTCGCGCAGCAGCCTGGTGGCTTCAGGGCCGGAATTGATCACGCCGCCGCCGCTGTAGATTACGGGGCGCTTGGCGCCTGAGAGCAGCGCCACGGCCTTGCGGATCTGCGTCGCATCGCCCTTCACCCGCGGCGCGTAGGAGCGATGCACGTCGGATTTGCGCGGCGGATGATAGGTGCCGGTCGCGAACTGCACGTCCTTGGGCACGTCGACGAGCACCGGGCCCGGTCGACCCGTAGTCGCAACGTAAAACGCCTCGTGCAGCACCTTTGCGAGATCGTTGACGTCGCGCACCAGCCAATTGTGCTTGGTGCAGGGGCGCGTGATGCCGACGGTGTCGCATTCCTGGAACGCGTCGTTGCCGATCAGATGCGTCGGCACCTGGCCGGAGATGCAGACCAGCGGGATCGAGTCCATCAGCGCGTCGGTGAGCGGCGTCACCATGTTGGTGGCGCCGGGACCGGAGGTCACCAGGGCAACGCCGGGCCGGCCGGTCGAACGCGCATAGCCCTCGGCGGCGTGACCCGCACCCTGCTCGTGGCGGACCAGGATGTGCTGGACCTCGCTCTGCTGGAAGATCTCGTCGTAGATCGGGAGCACCGCGCCGCCGGGGTAGCCGAAAATGTCGGTCACGCCATGATCGATGAGCGCGCGGACGATCATCGCGGCGCCGGTCATCTGGTTCGGATCGTGGCTCTTGTCGCTCATTGGCTTGCTCCGGATGCGCTGTTGTCAGCGGCTTCGTTCGTGTCGGGTTTTCGGAAATAAAAAAGGCCCCGAAGAGGGCCCATGCACACCGCCTGTCATGTGGATGGCAGCTAGCCACCCCCGGCGGTGTGCCTGGGTACGACGGCGATAAGGAGTTTGGTAATAATGTTACGCATGGCAGGTGCCCGGCTTCCCAAAGGTTGCGCGAAACATAGCGGCCAGCGCCCCGATGTCAAGGCAATGCGGCCGTTCCCGCGCGATTTTGGCAGTGTAGCGGTGTTCCCGGGGTTGGGCGAGAGGTAAATTCGGGAGCCGAGGCACAAAAGCGTGTCAGCCTTGGTCCCGCGCCGCGTTCACGATCGCCGCCAGCCAGCCCCGAATCTCCCCCGGCTTCACCCACTCGAATTCGGGCAATTGGTGCCGGAACCAGGTGAACTGCCGCTTGGCGTAGTGGCGGGTGTCGGCGCGGCCGATGGTAGCCGCCTGCTCCAGGTTGAGCTCACCGCGCAGATGCCGGATTAGCGCCGGCACGCCATGAGCCTTCATCGCCGGCAGCAGCGGATCGAGGTTTCGGGCGGCGAGACGCACCGCCTCCTCTAGCGCGCCGGCACCCAACATGGCGTCGAAGCGGGCGTCGATGCGCGCATAGAGCTCGTCGCGCTCGGGCGCGAGGAACACCGCCCGAAAACTGTCCTTGGGCAAGAGCGGCGGCTGGCCCTCATGATGCCAGTCCAGCAGCGAACGGCCGGTGGCTTCGACCACTTCGAGCGCGCGCGCAATGCGCATGCGATCACGCGGGTTCAATCGCTCGGCGGCTCGCGGATCGGAGGCTGCGAGTTCCGCATGCAGCGCCTCGACGCCGTTCCGCTCCAGCCGCGCTCGAACGCCCTCGCGCACCTCGGTGGGGATCGGCGGCACCACGGAAAGACCCGCCGTCAGCGCCTTGAAGTACAGCCCGGTGCCGCCGATGAAGATCGGCAGGCGGCCTTCGGCTTTCGCCTCTTCGAGCGCCTTGGCCGCGTCGCCCACCCAGGCGCCAGCCGAAAAATTCACGGCCGCATCGACATGGCCGTAGAGGCGATGGGGCACCCGCGCCTCGTCGCCATCTGTAGGGCGCGCGGTGATGATGCGGAGGTCGCGGTAGACCTGCATGGAATCGGCATTGATCACGACCCCGCCCGCAGCGAGCGCAAGCTCGAGCGCCAGCGCCGACTTGCCGCTGGCGGTCGGGCCTGCGATAAGCACCGCCTTGCCAACATGCCTTCTGCCGACTTGCCCCTCGCTCACGAAAACCTCAAATGTCCCTCGTTGCCACGCTGATCTGCAACCCGAATAATCCCGCGCTCGACTCCACCATCGTCGACGGCGCCCGCGCCGTGCTGCCTCAGGCAGCTCCCGCGCACTGGCTGTTCGACGGGGTTGCAGTCGACATCCCATTCGGCGCCGACAGTAACCTCGAAGGCGACCGTCACGCCATCGAGCAGCGGCTCCGCGAGCTTCGCGGCGACCTGCCCATCGACATCGTGGTGCAGCCAGTCGGCTTCCGGCGCAAGAAGCTTTTTCTCGCCGACATGGATTCCACCATGATCGGTCAGGAATGCATCGACGAGCTCGCCGATTTCGTCGGGGTGAAGGCCCATGTGGCCGCCATCACCGAGCGCGCGATGCGCGGCGAGATCGAGTTCGAGCCGGCGCTGCGCGAGCGCGTCGCGCTGCTCAAGGACCTTCCCGCCAGTGCCGTCGACGAGGTGCTGGCCAAGCGCATTACGCTGACGCCGGGTGGCCGCGAACTGGTCGCGACCATGCGCGCCCATGGCGCCTATGCCTGCCTCGTCTCCGGCGGCTTCACGCTTTTCACCAGCGCGGTCGCCACCAGGATCGGTTTCCAGGAGAACCGCGCCAACGAGCTCGTCGTCCGCGACGGCAAGTTCACTGGCGAGGTGAAGGAGCCGATTTTGGGGCGCGCGGCAAAGCTCGCGACGCTGGTGGATCTGATGGAGTCGTTCGATCTCGACGACGTCGACTCGCTGGCGGTCGGCGACGGCGCCAATGATCTCGCGATGATCCAGGCGGCGGGGCTGGGCGTGGCGTATCATGCGAAGCCGGCGGTCGCGGCCGCAGCCGCGGCGCGGATCGATCATGGCGATCTCACCGCGCTGCTGTATGCGCAGGGGTATCGGCGCGAGGAGTTCGTGGAGGCGTAGCCTCCTCCTCTCCGCCGTCATGCCCGGGCTTGTCCCGGGCATCCACGTTACGCTCGTCCGCATGGCAAGGCGTGGACGGCCGGGTCAAGCCCGGCCATGACGAGAGGTGAAAGCGAGCGCTCTTACTGCACGCTCAGCGCGACAAAACGCAGCTCGCCGTCGGCGTTCGACACCAGCAGCAGCACCGATTTCTTGCCGTCTTTCTTGAGCTGGTCGACCCGTTTCTGGATGTCGGCGCCGCTGGAGACGGCCTCCTGCGCCACCTCGACAATGACGTCGCCGGCCGAGAGGCGCTTCTCGGCGGCATCCGAATTGGCGTCGACATTGGTGACGACCACGCCCTTGACGCTGTCCTTGATCTTGTAGCGCGCACGCAGGTCCTTGCTCAGCGCGGCGAGATCGAGGCCGAGCGCCTTCTGTGTCACGGTCTTTTCAGGCGGAGGCTCGTCGGTCTTCACCGCGGCCTGCACCTTGTCGGCATCCTGCAACCGGCCGAGCGTGACCTTCTTGGTTTCCTCCTGGCTCTTGCGGATGATGACGACGTCGACCTCCTTGCCGACCGCCGTGTCGGCGACCACGCGAGACAGATCCTTCGGGTCCTTGACGTCCTTGCCGTCGAACTTGACGACGACGTCGCCGGGCTCGATGCCGGCCGGTTTGGCCGGGCCCTTGTCGTCGACACCGGCAACCAGCGCGCCGCGCGGCGGCTTGATGTTGAGGCTCTCGGCGATCTCGTCGGTGACGCTCTGGATGCGCACGCCAAGCCAGCCGCGGCGCAATTCGCCGAACTGGCGGAGCTGGTCGACGACACCCGCCACCGTCTTCGACGGTACGGCGAAGCCGATGCCGATCGAGCCGCCGGACGGCGAGATGATCAGCGTGTTGACGCCGATGACGTCGCCATCGAGGTTGAACAGCGGACCGCCGGAATTTCCGCGGTTGATGGAGGCGTCGGTCTGAATGTAGCTGTCGTAGGGACCTGAGGAGATGTCACGGTTCTTCGCCGAAACGATACCGGCCGTCACGGTGCCGCCGAGGCTGAAAGGATTGCCGATCGCGACGACCCAGTCGCCGAGGCGCAGCTTGTCGGAATCACCGAACTTCACCGACACCAGCGGCTTCGACGGCTTGAACTTGAGCACGGCAAGGTCGGTCTTCTTGTCGACTCCGACCAGTTCGGCCTTGATCTTGGTCCCGTCGTTGAGAATGACGTTAATCTCATCGGCGTCCGCGATGACATGGTTGTTGGTGACGACGACGCCTGACGTGTCGATGATGAAGCCACTTCCGAGCGAGTTGGTCTTGCGCGGCGCCGGGCTGTTCTCGCCGCCCTTGCTGCCGCCGCCGGGACCCTTGCGGTTCTTGAAGAAGTCGTCGAAGAACTCCTCGAAGGGCGAACCGGGCGGCAGTTGCGGCATGGCATTGCTGCCGCCGCCCCCGCCCTTGGCTTCGACGGTCTGCGAGGTCGAGATGTTGACGACCGCGTCAATCACCTTCTCGGCGACGTCGGCGATGCCATCCGGTCCGCGCGCATAGGCCGGTGTGCCGAGTGCGCTGAAAGCGCCAACGGCGAGCGCGGCCAGCCCTAAGCGCAAACGGGTCGGGGCAATGGTGGCAGCGGTCATTGTGATCTCCAGGAAACAAGGATTCGACGTCAAGACTGCGCTCGAACGGGGGGACGGCGCAAGCGCGGACCTTAACGGGCCTCAAGACCCGGATAATAAGGCGAAAACCGGTCCCTCGCCTTCACTTTGGCGTTGGTGCGACGGCTAAATTGGACGTCGCATAACCCAGATCAGGACCAGGCCGGCCACGGCCGAACCAATGCCGACCGCCCGCAGGACGTTATCCGGCGTGGCCATCGCGCTTTTCATGGCCTTGCGCATCCAGGCCGGACTTGCCGCGAACATCAAGCCTTCCAGCACGAACAGGATGCCCAAACCGATGAGGAAGTCGGCGAACGCAATGGACCTCATCGGATTGGAACCTCCCGTTGTGCTGTTCTTGTCTGGACGAAGGGCGGCCGGACTTGCCGCCCTTGTCTCACTTACGGCTTCGCTGGCGTCGTGGTCGCCGTCTTGCCGGACGGGTTACCAAAGAACCGGAAGAAATCCGAGTCCGGGCGCAGCAGGAAGCGGGTGTCGTTCGCGCGCAGCCCGGTCTCATAGGCCGCCATCGAACGGTAGAAGGCGAAGAAATCCGCGTCCTGGCCGTAGGCTTCGGCGAACAGACGGTTGCGCTCGGCATCGCCGACGCCGCGCGTCTGCTCGGCCAGCGACCTTGCATCCGCCTCGATCACGGTCGCCTCGCGGTCGGCCTTGGAGCGGATCTCCTGGGCCTTCTGGCCGCCCTGCGCGCGGAACTCGGCGGCTTCGCGCTCGCGTTCCGTCTTCATGCGCTGATAGACCGCCTGGCTGTTCTGCTCCGGCAGATCGGCGCGGCGGATCCGGACGTCGACGACCTGGATGCCGTAGCCGTCGGCCTCGTGGTCGAGCTGATCGCGGATGCGCTGCATCAGCTTCTCGCGGTCGTCGCGGACCACGTTGATGAAGGTGACCTCGCCGAGCACGCGGCGCAGCGCAGCGTTCAAGAGCGTGGTGAGCTGGATGTTGGCGGCCTGGATCGAGCCGATGCTCTGATAGAAGCGGAGCGCGTCCTTGATGCGGTAACGCGCGAAGGCGTCGACCACGAGCCGCTTCTGGTCGGACGCGATCGCTTCCTGCGACGGGTTCTCCAGATCGAGGATGCGCTTGTCGATGTTGATCACCGAATTCCACGGCGCCTTGAAGTGCAGGCCGGGAGCGGTAACGACATCGACGGGCTTGCCGAACTGCAGCACGATGGTCTGCTCGGTCTGCGCCACCGTGAACAGGGACATGTAGCCCACGATCACGACGAGCAGGAGGCCGAGCAGCGTGACGATACCTGTGACCGGAGATCTCATCGGTTGCCTCCGGTCGTCTGCTGGCCGGTTGCAGGCGGCCGCTTGGCAGTCAACTCGCTGAGCGGCAGATAAGGCACGACGCCCTGGCCCGACTGGCCGCCGTCATAAATGAGCTTTTCCGAACCGCCGAGCACGCGCTCCATCGTCTCCAGATAAATCCGTTCACGCGTCACGTCGGGGGCCTTCTTGTATTCCTCGTAAACCTTCAGGAAGCGCGAGCTCTGGCCCTTGGCCTCGGCGACGGTCTGCTCCCTGTAGCCTTCGGCGGCCTGCATGATCTGCGCCGCACGCCCGCGTGCCTGCGGCACGACCTGGTTGGCATACGTCTGCGCCTCGTTCTGCAGCTGCTCGAGATTGGCGCGCGCCGCCTGGACGTCGCGGAAGGCGTCGATCACCTGCGCCGGCGGGTCGACCTTCTGCATCTGCACCTGGCTGATCTGAATGCCGGCGCCGTAGCTGTCCAGGGTCTTCTGGATTAGTTCCTGCACGCCTTGTTCGGTAACGTTGCGCGCGCCGGTCAGGATCGGCTGGATCTGCGAGCGGCCGATCACCTCGCGCATCGCGCTCTCGGCGACTGCCTTCACGGTGCCTTCGGGATTCTGGATGTTGAAGAGGAAATCGCCGACGCCGTTGGGCTTGATGCGCCAGAGCACGGTGAAGTCGACGTCGACGATGTTCTCGTCGCCGGTCAGCATCAGGCTCTCTTCCGGCACGTCACGAATGGAGCGGCCGCGCCGCGCCGGGTCGTCGATCAGCGTCATGCCGATGGAGATGGTGGAAACGCGCAAGGCCTTTGGCAGCAGCACGGTCTCGATTGGATAGGGCAGATGGTAGTTCAGGCCGGGCTCCACGGTGCGGACATGCTTGCCGAAGCGCAGCACGACGCCGAGCTCTTCGGACTGCACCCGGAAGAAGCCCGACAGCAGCCAGAACGCGACGATGAGCAGCACGATCAGCGTGATGCCGATGCCGGAGAAATAGCCACCCGGCATGATCTGCTGGAGGCGATCCTGGCCGCGCCGCAGAAGATCTTCCAGATCCGGCGGCCTTGGCCCGACCGGTTGCGGGCCGTTGCCCCATGGTCCCTTCGGACCCGAGCCCCATGGGCCACCGCCCTGATTCTTCCACGGCATTCGACGCTCTCCTCGGCAGGGTGAAATTGCCCCCGCCCGCTTTGTCCGGTCCGGCTTTATAGGGGACAGGCAGGTCCCTTACAACGCAGCCCTCGCCGCCCTCCGAGCTAAGCTTGGGGGCAGAAAAGTCAATGTTAACATTGGCAAATGCGGTTAATGGCCTGCCCGCCGACGATATGTCACATAGGAGTAGTCGGCGCTGTCGTGGGGTCCGGCAGGATGACGGATGCGTTCAACCTCATCCCACTCTGCCCTGTCGATGTCGAAATGCGTGTCGCCTTCGGGCCGGGCATGCACTTCGGTGATCTCGAGGCGATCGGCGCGATCGAGCCATTGCCGAAAGATTTCGGCGCCGCCAATCACGGCGATCTCGGCGACCGAACGCCGCAGGGCATCGCCGCGCGCGATGGCGTCTGCGGCGGCAGTCGATGTCGTCACGATGGCGCCGGCGGCGCGATAATCCGCATCGCGCGTGACGACGATGTTGGTGCGGCCGGGAAGCGGCCGGGGCAGGGATTCGAAGGTCCTGCGGCCCATGATCACGGGCTTGCCGATCGTGAGCGCCTTGAAGCGCGCCATGTCGGATTTCATTCGCCACGGCATTGCGTTGCCGGCCCCGATGACGCCGTTCTCCGCGATCGCGACGACGAAGACGATCTCCATCAGGTCGCGCTCCCGGCAAGCCGCGTCAGCGCCGGACCGGTGACGCGGCACAGCGTCCAGTCCTCCAGCATGATGGCACCGAGCGATTTGTAGAACGCGATCGACGGCGCGTTCCAGTCAAGCACCGCCCATTGCAGCCGCGACCAGCCGTTCTCGACGCATTCCCTGGCGAGGTGCACGAGCAGAGCCTTGCCGAGGCCCCTGCCCCGATGCGATGGCCGCACATACAAATCTTCGAGATAGATGCCGTGGCGGCCGCTGAACGTCGAAAAATTCGCAAACCACACCGCGAAGCCGACCGGCTCGCCGTTCCACTCGGCGAGAGCGCAATGGAGTTGCGGTCGTTCGCCGAACAGTGCGTCGGCGATGTCAGCCTCGGTCGCCTCGACCTCGTGCGAAAGTTTTTCGTACTCGGCGAGCTCGCGGATGAAAGCGAGAACCAGCCCGGCCTCACCGGGACGCACACGGCGGATGTTGAGCTGCATCGACTTCAGACCGCGACCGCGGCCTTGATGTGCGGATGCGGATCGTAGCCGACGAGCTCGAAGTCCTCGTAACGGAAGGAGAAGATGTCCTTCACGTCGGGGTTGATCCGCATCACCGGCAGCGCGCGCGGTGCGCGCGTGAGCTGGAGCTTCGCCTGCTCCAGATGGTTGGAATAGAGATGGGTGTCACCGAACGAATGCACGAAGTCGCCGGGCTTCAAGCCCGTGACCTGCGCCACCATCATGGTGAGCAGTGCGTAGGAGGCGATGTTGAAGGGGACGCCGAGGAACACGTCGGCCGAACGCTGATAGAGCTGGCACGACAGCTTGCCGTTGGCGACATAGAACTGGAACAGGCAGTGGCACGGCGGCAACGCCATCTTGTCGACCTCGGCCGGATTCCAGGCCGAGACGATCAGGCGGCGCGAGTCCGGGTTGCGCTTGATCATGTCGATCACATTCGCGATCTGATCGATGCTGCGTCCGTCCGGCGCGGGCCAGGAGCGCCACTGGTGGCCGTAGACGGGGCCAAGATCGCCGTTGGCGTCGGCCCACTCGTCCCAGATGGTGACGCCGTTGTCGCGCAGATATTTGATGTTGGTATCGCCTTTCAGGAACCACAACAGTTCGTGCACGATCGCCTTCAGCGGCAGGCGCTTTGTCGTCAGCATCGGAAAACCGGCGGACAGGTTGAAGCGCATCTGATGGCCGAACACCGACAGCGTGCCGGTGCCGGTCCGGTCGGTCTTTTCGGCGCCGTCTGAAAGAATCCGCTCGAGCAGGTCCTGATACTGGTGCATGTGCGTGAGCCTTTGGGGAGGCGGCGAACTTAGCGGCCGCCCCCGCGCTGCGACAGCGGCGATTCGCCATCCATGCGCATTATACCCGGAAAAGTGAGCGCTCCCGGTGCAAACGACAAGGGGCGGAACTCAGCGTCCCGCCCCTTGTCTATCAGATTGATCCTGCTGGCCAACTTGCCGGCTTGGGTTCGGGTCACGGCGCGCCGACGCTGGCGGCGCCCCTAGTTTTCGGATTCGGTGAACACCTCGTCGCGCTTGGCACGCAACGCCGGCAGCACCGTGAGCACCAGGAGGAAAGCGGCGATGCCGAGCAGCACGGCCGACAGCGGACGCGTCAGGAACACGCTCCAGTCGCCGCGCGAGATCAGCAGCGCGCGGCGCAGGTTCTCTTCCATCAGCGGTCCGAGCACCATGCCGAGCAGCAGCGGCGCCGGCTCGAAATCGTGCTTGATCAGCCAGTAGCCGACCAGACCGAACACGCCTGCCAGGATGACGTCGACCGGCGCGTTGTTCACCGAGTAGATGCCGATCGCGCAGAAGATCACGATCGAGGGGAACATCAGCCGGTAAGGGACGCGCAACAGCCGCACCCAGATTCCGACCAGCGGCAGGTTGATGATGATCAGCATCAGATTGCCAATCCACATCGAGGCGATCATGCCCCAAACCAGCTCCGGCTGCTTCTGCATCACCTGCGGACCGGGCACGATGCCGTGGATGGTCATCGCGCCCACCATCAGCGCCATCACGGCATTGGGCGGGATGCCGAGTGTCAGCAGCGGGATGAAGGAGGTCTGCGCCGCGGCATTGTTGGCGCTTTCCGGCGCCGCCACGCCTTCGATCGCACCGCGGCCGAACCGCGACGGGTTCTTGGCGATCTTCTTCTCGAGCGTGTAGGACGCAAAGGACGCGATGACCGCGCCGCCGCCCGGCAGGATACCGAGGATCGATCCGAGCACGGTGCCGCGCAGGATCGCAGGCGCCGAGTCGATCAGGTCTTTCCTGGTCGGCATCAGGCCGGTGATCTTCTGCTGCACGAGGTCGCGGTTCATCTCGGCGCCGGCGTCGAGGTTGCGGATGATCTCGGCGAAGCCGAACACGCCCATCGCCACCGTCGCAAAGCCGAGACCGTCGGCAAGCTCCGGAATGTTGAACGCCATGCGCGAGGCGCCGGTCTCGATGTCGGAGCCGACCATCGACAGCATCAGGCCGAACACGATCATCGCGATCGCTTTCAGGACCGAGCCCTTGGCCAGCACCACCGCAAAGATCAGGCCGAGCACCATCAGCGAGAAATATTCCGCCGGGCCGAACGCCAGAGCGAGCTTGGTCAGCGGCGCACCGAGCACGGCGATGAGCACGGTCGCAACGCATCCGGCGAAGAACGAGCCGATCGCCGCGATCGCCAGCGCCGGGCCGGCACGGCCTTGCTTCGCCATCTGGTGACCGTCGATGGCGGTAACGACCGACGTCGCCTCACCGGGAATATTGACCAGGATCGAGGTGGTGGAGCCGCCGTACTGGGCACCATAATAGATGCCGGCGAGCATGATCAGCGCGCCGACCGGCGGCAATCCGAACGTGATCGGCAGGAGCATCGCCACGGTTGCGACGGTGCCGATACCGGGCAGCACGCCGACCAGTGTGCCAACCAATGCGCCAATCAGGCACATGAGAATATTGATCGAGATCGGGAGCGACAGACCGTAGAGCCACCAGGGTGACCACCAGGAGATCTGAAACACCACACCGAAACCAAGGCCCAGATTGTGGAAGAGATCGAACATCACACCCTCACTGAACCAGGAAGCGCGGGAACATCGGCATCGGCAGGCCTAGCACGTAGGGGAAGAGCAGCGCGCAGCCGAGCGTCAGGCAGGCGCCGACAATGAGCGCTTCGACCCAGCGTGTCTCATGCGTACCCATCGCCGCGATCATGAAGCTTGCGAACGCCGTTACCACCACCCCAAGCGGACGAATCGCCAGCGCGAAGAAGACGATCGAGAACATCACGAAGAGCGGCCCACGCCAGGCATAGTGCGCCATGCTGGGCCCGTCGGTCAGCAGCCCCGTCAACGCGATGCCGGCGCCAAGTGCGACGAGGAGCCCGCCAAACATCCGCGGCGCCGTGCCGGCGCCAAAGGAGAAGCCCCGCATCCCCTGCAAATCGCTAGAGGCCCACAGTGCGAACAAGGCGAGCGCCATCAGCACGATTCCGCCGACATAGTCCTGCGCGGACCTGATCGTCATGAAGAACGTGAGAATCGCCACCGCAAAGATCGGATAGGAATAGATCAGCGCCAGCAGCACATCGGATGACGCCTTCTTGGTGTCACCGCCGACCGCCCCGAGCAACGCGCCGGGCGCCCCCGCGAGCAGCGCAGTCGCGTGGCTGATGACGACGGCGGCCGGCCCGCGTCCAGCGCCCCAGCCAAAGATCGTCCCGAACGACCAGATGAATTCGAAAATCTGCGGCGCTATGGCCAGCAGACAAAAGCTGATCACCACCGAGGTGTTTCGGTTGGCTGTCGCCGAGTGGCCCATCGTATCGGCCATGCATGTCTCCTCCGCGACCCGTAAGCCACGAGCACTGTTGTTCTAATCGGCTGGAAATCGATGCCCCCGCCCGGATCCCTGCCTAGCCATTTTCATTACACAATGCCAGCAAAACCCAACAAGCCCCCGACGAGCAAAATCCATAGTGGATTGATGCGCGAGACGGATGCGACCACTGCAACCGTCGCGGTCAGAATTAGCGCAGCAAGCGTACGATCGGTCGACTCGGCGAGGATCAGGGCGCTCGCCGCCATCAGGCCGATCGAGAGCGGAACCAGTGCAGCCTGGATCAGCCCGGGCCAGCGCGATTGGTTCGGCCGGTTGAGGAGCCGGCTGACATAATAGGCAAGCAACGCGGTGGGCAGGCACATGGCCAAAGTCGCCGCCAGGGCGCCGGGGATGCCGGCGACAGCATAGCCGATCAACGTGACGATAAGCACATTCGGACCTGGTGAGAGCTGCGCGATCGCATAGGCATCGGCGAACTGCTTGTCGGTCATCCAGTGATGCACATCGACCGCGATGCGGTGCATCTCGGGCACCGCCGCCGCGGCACCGCCGACCGCGAACAGCGACATCAGACCGAAGGTCGAGATCAGCCCCCAGATCGGGTTCTCCGCGTTCATGCTGCTACCTTCCGCCGCATCAGGAAAGTGGCGCCGACGCTGACGGGGATCGCGACCAAAAGCACGGCCTGGAGCGGCAGGCGAAGGACGCCGATGGCGAGGAACACGCCCAGCATCAGGATGAGCGCCAAGGCGTCCAGCCGCTTGAGCAGCGGCGTCATCATCCGGAAGACCACCGCGATCAAGAGGCCGACGGCCGCACAGGAAATGCCCGCGAGGATGCGGCGCAGCACGTCCACATCGCCGAACCGGGCGTAGATGATCGCGAGCACCGTCATGATCAGCGTGGGCGGCAGCAACAGCCCTGCAAAGGCGGCAATGCCGCCGGCGATCCCGCGCAGCCGCGCGCCGAACACCATCGAGAGATTGACGATGTTGGGCCCGGGCAGGAAATGGCAGAGCGCAAAAGTCTCGTTGAACTCGTCCGCCGTCATCCAGCGGTGCTGCTCGACGATGGCCTGCCGGGCGAATACCAAAACCCCTCCGAAGCCCGCCAGCGACATCCTGGCGAAGGCGAGGAACAGCGCGAGCAAGCCCGGCGGAACGGCGCTGGTGGCTGGACCGTCCGGCTCTTGAACTGGTTGTTGCGCGACCGGTGCGGAATCCTCGGACATGTCAGGAGCTTAGAACGCCGGCCGGCAGGCGGCCAAGCCTGCCGGGAACCTATCCAGAGGGAACCTCGGAATGATCGCTCGAAACACCTGTTATTTGAAACGTTTGCCCCCTATATTGGGAGTGCCGGTTCGCCGGCTATGGAAATAAACGGTCGTCGCAATAAACCATTCGGACCCGGGGGCGGTACCCGGCGCCTCCACCAAAGCCCACCAGCGGGCTGGCCCTGAAAGCGGGCTTTGGCGGGGGCGAAATAGGATCGACGAGGGCGTAAAGGGCGTTCTTTTTCCCGGTATTGTTCCGCCGTTATCGGGCTATGCAATAGTTGCCAACGACAACTTTGCTCCGGTTGCTCAGGCTGCGTAACGCAGTTTGAAAGACCATTCTGAAGTCCTAACGGGTTAAGCTCCGTTAGGCGGGGTTCGGAGGCACCTGGCAACAGAAGCCTCCACTTACCTCTTATTTCCTACCCCGCGGGGACTCCTGCTGACCCGTCAGGCGCGGTACTATTGCGACTTGGCGAGTCGGGCCGGCAGGGCCCAGCTCCTGGAATGCAACAGGACCACCATGGCGACCGATCATATCCGATACGATGTGCTGGCCCGCGACGCGCTGCGCGGCGTGTTGCGCAAGGTGCTGACCGACGCCGCGTCCCAGGGACTACCCGGCGAGCATCATTTCTTCATCACCTTCGTGTCGAAGGCGGAGGGCGTGAAGCTGTCGTCGCGGCTGCTGGCCCAATATCCAGAAGAGATGACGATCATCCTGCAGCACCAGTTCTGGGATTTGACCGTGCTCGAGGACCGCTTCGAGGTCGGCCTGTCTTTCGGCGGCATTCCGGAGCGGCTGATCGTGCCGTTCAGCGCCATCAAGAGCTTCCTTGATCCGTCCGTGAAATTCGGCCTCCAGTTCGACACCTCCGATGTCGCCGACGTCTCGGCCGAGACCTTGCCGGCCGCTCCCGCCCCGTCCGCGGTCGCGGTGGCCCCTGCCACTGACCCTGCGGAAGGCACTGAGGAGCCGGCGGCTCCGAACCAGGGCGGCGCCGAAGTCGTGCGATTGGATCGTTTCCGCAAGAAATGATCTAGATCGGGTCGGCGCCCGTCGCAGGCGGCCAAACTCCCTATATAGAGGCACATGATGAGGCCGCGCGGCATTTCGCGCGGCGGAATGGATGTGCTCATGGCCAAAACTTCCCTCTCGAAGACTTCCCCCTCGAAGACCGACGGCTCCTCGCGCCCGGCGACCCGCACCGAGACCGACAGCTTCGGCCCGATCGAGGTCCTCGCCGATCGTTATTGGGGCGCGCAGACCGAACGCTCGCGCCAGAATTTTCGCATCGGCATCGATCGCATGCCGATCTCGCTCGTGCATGCGCTCGGCATCGTCAAGCTCGCCGCAGCGCAGTCCAACCAGGAGCTCGGTTTGCTCGACCAGCGCCGCGCCAACGCCATCATCCGCGCTGCGCGCGAGGTGATCGAGGGCAAGCTGGACGATCATTTTCCGCTGGTGGTGTGGCAGACCGGCTCGGGCACCCAGAGCAACATGAATCTCAACGAGGTCATCGCCAACCGCGCCAATGAGATCCTGGGCGGCGAGCTTGGCGCCAAGAAGCCGGTGCATCCCAACGATCACGTCAACATGAGCCAGTCGTCGAACGACTCGTTCCCGACCGCGATGCATATCGCGGCGGCAAGCCGCATTACCGCCGATCTGGTCCCTGCCCTTGGCGAATTGCTGCGTGCACTGCGCAAGAAGGAGAAGGAGTTCGCAAAGATCGTCAAGATCGGCCGCACCCACACCCAGGACGCGACGCCGTTGACGCTCGGCCAGGAATTTTCCGGCTATGCCGCACAGGTCGAAAGCGGCATCGCCCGGCTCAAGGTCGCGGTGAAGGAGCTCTATCCGCTGGCGCAGGGCGGCACCGCCGTCGGCACCGGCCTCAATTCGAAGCCGCGCTTTGCAAAACTGTTCGCAAAGCACGTTGCCGGGATTACCAAGCTGCCGTTCACCAGCGCGGCCAACAAATTTGAGGCGCTGGCTTCGAACGACGCCTATGTATCGGCGCACGGCGCCATCAATTCGGTCGCGACAGGCCTGTTCAAGATCGCCAACGACATCCGCCTGCTCGGATCGGGTCCGCGTTCGGGCCTCGGCGAACTCATGCTGCCGGAGAACGAGCCGGGCTCCTCGATCATGCCGGGCAAGGTCAATCCGACGCAGTGCGAGGCGATGACGATGGTGTGCTGCCAGGTGTTCGGCAATCACACCGCGATCACGGTCGCCGGCAGCCAGGGCCATTTCGAGCTCAACGTCTATAAGCCCGTACTGGCCTACAACATGCTGCACTCGATCCGGCTGATGGCGGACGCCGCGCGCTCCTTCACCGAGCATTGCGTCAGCGGCATCCGCGCCGACGAGAAGCGCATCAAGGAACTGATGCAGCGCTCGCTGATGCTGGTGACGGCGCTCGCCCCCAAGATCGGCTACGACAACGCGGCCAAGGTGGCCAAGACGGCGCATGCCAACGGCACCACCCTGAAGGAAGAGGCGCTGCGGCTTGGCTTCGTCTCAAGCGAGGAATTCGACCGCCTGGTGCGCCCCGAGAAGATGACCAGCCCGGGATAAATTCCGAATTCCGATAGCCATCCGTAATGATACGGAGCCCCTAGCTCCATTAAATGTAGGGCTTAAAGGACGGGATTTGATTACCGTCAATGTCGCGGCGGGATTGCGTGTTACGTAGCCCCTCCGCCCCCACGGGGCGGAATTCATCGTTTGATGGCCCAAGGGTCGATTGACGAGGACAAGCGAATGGCGATCAAGTCTCATCGGGCGCAATTCGGCGCACAGTTTCTGAATGTTTCATCCTGCCCACGGAGGATCGGATGATGGAGACGCGACATGGCGAACGTCATCAACCTGAATCGTTTCCGGAAGCGCGCCGAGCGGGAAGCCACGGCGAAGCAGGCGGACGCCAACCGAACGAAGTTCGGCCGCACGAAGGCGGAGCGGTCGGCGGAGGAGACGCGCGCGGATCAGGCGAAGACGCACCTGGACCAGCACCGGATCGATTGCGAGGAGCAGCCATGAAGTCGCCCGTCGTGAAACGGTCGATCGTCGTCGCCGGCCACAAGACCAGTGTCAGCCTGGAAGAGGCGTTCTGGAACGGCATGAAGGAGATCTCGGGCCTGCGCAACATGACGCTGTCCGAG
This sequence comes from Bradyrhizobium sp. BWC-3-1, assembly GCF_032917965.1. NCBI lineage: Bacteria > Pseudomonadati > Pseudomonadota > Alphaproteobacteria > Hyphomicrobiales > Nitrobacteraceae > Bradyrhizobium > Bradyrhizobium sp. BWC-3-1. The sequence continues at coordinate 2,405,132 of NZ_CP136625.1, read as the reverse complement.
CTGGTCGGCGAGATCGACAGCAACCGCCAGCAGGGCAATCTGTCCTCGGCGATCCGCCTGTTCGTGCTCGACTACTTCAAGAGCCGCGCCATGGCCGCCATCCAGGCGGAAAAGGTCCCGGCCCAGTAGCCGTCTTTGCGCCGATCCTTGATGCCGATCCTGGCGCCGATCGCTTCTGTCACGAAGCTGGTACTTTAAAATCACTCTAAGGTGCAGTTTCAGCGACCGAGCGCGCTTGACCTCGATGCCCTGCGTTGAAAATACAGGGCATGACCGACATCCATGATACGCGTCCGCAGATGCCGCTGGGCCTGGCCCAGCGCGGCTATACCGGCGTCATCCAGCACCTTTCCCCCAAGGACGCAGGCTCGGCACTCTCGGACATCGAACTCGAGAGTCGGCTGATCGAGCTCGGCTTCGTCGAGGGCGCGCGGGTCGAGATCCTGCACGAGGGGTTGGTCGGCCGCGACCCGATCGCCGTGCGGGTCGACAGCATCACCATCGCGGTCCGCCGTCGCGAAGCCATGGCCATTATTGTCGCCTGAAGCGACCGGACCCCAATTCCATGGAAGCACCCCTGCTGCATCTCGCCCTGGTCGGCACGCCAAACAGCGGCAAGACCTCGCTGTTCAATGCGCTGACCGGCAGCCGGCAGAAGGTCGCGAACTATCCCGGCGTCACCGTCGAGCGCAAGGAAGGCTTCTTCGTCACGCCCTTGGGACGCCAGGTCTCCGTGGTCGACCTGCCGGGCACCTATTCGCTGCGCGGACGGAGCCCGGACGAGGAGATCACCCGGGACTTCGTGCTCGGCAAGGCCACCGGCGAGATCGTGCCCGACCTCGTGCTGTGCGTGGCGGACTCGACTAATCTGCGCCTGACCATCCGCCTGCTGCTGGAGCTCAAGCGCACCGGCCGGCCGATGATCCTCGTGCTCAACATGTTCGACATCGCGACCCGCCGCGGCATCACTGTCGACGTCGAGCGGCTCGCCAAGGAGCTCGGCGTGCCCGTGGTCACCTCGATCGCGGTGCGCAAGGGCGGCACGGCCGACCTGCTGTCGCTGACCGACGAGATTTCGGCAAAGCTCGCCGCCGAGCCGGGAGAGAACAATTGGCGGGCGCTCAGCGTGGCCGACTTGCGCGCCACCCAGCGCGAAGCCGACCGCATCATCGCCGACTGCGTCAGCCTGCCCAGCCGGCCCGACACCTGGACGGCGCGGATCGACGCGGTCGTGCTGCATCCCGTCGGGGGGCTGATCGTGCTCGCGGCGATCCTGTTCGTGATGTTCCAGGCGGTGTTCGCCTGGGCGCAGCCGCTGATGGAGTTGCTCAATTCCGGCTTCGACTCCCTCGGCGAGTTCGTGCACGCGACCTTACCCGCAGGCCTGCTGCAGAGCTTCCTTCAGAACGGCGTGATCTCAGGCGTCGGCAGCGTCGTCGTGTTCCTGCCGCAGATCATCATCATCTTCCTGTTTATCCTGCTGCTGGAAGATTTCGGCTACATGGCGCGCGCCGCGTTCCTGATGGACCGCATCATGGGCGGCGCCGGCCTGCACGGCCGCGCCTTCATTCCGCTGCTGTCGAGCTTCGCCTGCGCCATCCCCGGCATCATGGCGACGCGCGTGATCGACAACAAGCGCGACCGGCTGACCACGATCCTGATCGCGCCGCTGATGACCTGCTCGGCGCGCATTCCCGTCTACACGCTGATCATCTCCGCCTTCATTCCGGCCAAAGACGTCTGGGGCTTCATCAACCTCCAGGGCCTCGTGATGTTCGGCCTCTACGCTGCCGGCATCATCAGCGCGCTGCTGGTCTCGTTTCTCATCAAATTCTTCATGCTGCGCGACTATGCGCCGGCGCCGTTCATGCTGGAGCTGCCGGACTACAAGATGCCGCGGCTGAAATCGATCGCGATCGGCGTCTACACGCGGGCCAAGATGTTCCTGCACCGCGCCGGCACCACGATCTTCTCGATGATGGTGCTGATCTGGTTCCTGGCCTCGTTCCCGCAGCCGCCCGCAGGCGCCACCGAACCGGCGATCGATTTCAGCCTCGCTGCGATCATCGGCAAGGCGCTCGAGCCGCTGCTGGCGCCGGTCGGCTTCAATTGGCAGATCGCGGTCGCGCTGATCCCCGGCATGGCAGCGCGCGAGGTCGCGGTCGCGGCGCTCGGCACCGTCTATGCGATCGAAGGCGGCAAGGAAGCGGCCGAGCAGATCGGCCAGGTGCTGGCGACGAAATGGTCGCTCGCGACCGCGCTGTCGATGCTTGCCTGGTACATCTTTGCCCCGCAATGCGCATCGACGCTGGCCGTGATCCGGCGCGAGACCGGAAGCTGGACCTGGATGGCCGTCACCTTCTTCTACATGCTGGTGCTGGCCTATGCCGCGAGCCTTCTGACCTACAATGTCGCGGTCGCGTTCGGGGCGGGGTAGGCCCCAAACAAAAAACTGCGAAAACAACCCCATGCACAGTAGACGGGTGTTGTGAAATCAATGACTTACACTTGGGCGAAAATCGTCCGGCCGCAGGGCTGCGCCAGTTGCTCCGTCGGGCAAAACAGGAGCATGATGCCATCATCGCCACGACCGACCATATCTGGCGTCAAGCCGGTTTATGCGCCAGCACCGTTCCAATCCGCTCCTTCTTGAGCGCGAACTGCGCGGCCAATGCGAGGCCGAATGCCAGGCAGAACGTCGTCCCAGCCGCAATGAAGCGCAGCTTATTGGTTTCCCAGATTGCCCCCTCCTGTGCCATCAGCGACAGCAGTTGGGGCAGAAGCAACAACACATTGGTTGCCGCAAAGCCGAAGCAATTGAACAGTCGCCACGCGACCGTTCGCATCGAATTGTCGATGTCCGGCAGATCGGAGCAACTCTGCCTGTCGAGATAGTACGAAATATAGACTGTCACGAGCGCCGGCCCGAGGCCCCACCGCAACATCGCAAAGTAAAGGCTGGCAAGGGACATTTCCCGCAAATTGCCCTCGCCAAAGTTATGCACGGCCAACGTCAGACCAGCGGGCCCTACGGCGAGCGCGACCAGGAAGCTCCAGCAATAAGTGGTGAGGTGGGACTGATCTGAATCGCTTCCCAGAGATGACATCGCAAATCGAAGCAAGAGAACGACGACGATTGCCAATCCATAATTGCAAAGCGAATACATGACCCATGCAATCGAGCGATTGGGGTCCTGCGCCCAGACGACGCCTCTGCCTTGCAGCACGTCATAAATCACGGCCGAAATGGTCACGCCCAGATAAACGGAGCAGATCAAGGCAATGATATAGACGATCCAGTACCGTAGCGGATTGTCGTGAATGGGCGCATCGATTTCGATGCCGAATTTGCTGGCCTCATTGCGCAGGTCGATGCGGGAGCCGTTGCGATAGATCAGGTAACACGCGACAAGCCTGGCAAATCGGTTGTAGAGGTCCTTGATCAGTTGCGTGGCCTGGGGCGCAGCAAGGCCCGTCAACGTCCCAGCCTTCCACTGGCTCATCGTCGGCGCCCCCTGCTGGAAGTCTGCCATCAGCTTGTCGAAACCAAAGCTGTCCTCGGTGAAGAAGGTGGCGTCATCTCCGGTGTCGCGTCCCTGCGTCAGCCACCATTTCATGTAACAGATTTCCGCCCACATCCGATCCGGGGTGTTCGGATCCTTGCGGAAGTCCTGATCGACGACATCTGGAGAATTCGCGATGACTTTCGAGAGCACCTCCTGCGGCACACGCAGCGAAAAGCGGATTTGCGCCATGATCTGCTTCGCGAGCTGAGGCACGCTGATCCAGCTCTGGATCACATCGCGCACCATCAGCAGGACGTTCCATTGAGCCTCCTTCGTCAGGAGGAACAGATACACGATCCCCATTGCGGCGACGACGGTCAGGTACGGAGCAGACTGACTTTTCGCAGCCTCTATGAAGGCTACTGGAAATGCAGGAACCAGCGGCGCCAGGGCAATGACGTCGCGGTTCTCATGGATGAGAAGAAGGAAGAAGCCGCATGAGAATACGACAAAGATGAACCCGCCCAATCGATACTGCTGCCGGGTCGTCATGTATCGCGGGAAAGTCGGGACTTCGGCAATGTTGACCGCGCGGCCAAAAGCCTGCCAGGCCAACCGGCCTGCCACCACCAGGCCCAACAACGTGATGGACCAGCGCACCAGCGAAGGAACCAGGTCGGACGCGGCGTCACGGACCTGATCTGCGGAGGCTTGTGTCGATAGTAAAATGGAAATGACAATTCCCAACACGATGCTAGCCATAGCCTGAACTCCCTCTTGAGCGAGATAGTTCGAACGGGCCGCTCTACGCGGAATTAGGCGTACCGTAAATCCGGAGCGACCACGTGTGTGTGAACCAATTCACATCCTCTGGACGTTTTCGTGCAGCTCTCTCTCTGAAGAGGCACAATGCCTTGCCCGCAAGAAAATCGCCGGACCGCATCCGGAAAGAGCCTCGCACAATCAGCGCTATCAGCTGTTCGCCGGTTGCACCGTCGCGCAAAACAGGCGCATGATGGTATTGTCGGAGAATTGGCGCGACGCTTCGTGACGGCAAGCTAGGCCGGCGTAGCACGCCTTCTCAGCCGCGGGCCGGGCTCGCCGGAAACGTCGCGGTGAACACCGTTTCATCTCGCATCGACGACGCGACGATCAACCCGCCATGGGCGCGCGCGATCTCTTGGGCAATGTACAGTCCGAGCCCAAGCCCTTTCTGGTTCGGCAGAACGTCGCCGCGATCGAACGCAGTGAAAAGGCGCGGGATCGCATCAGCCGGAATTGGCGCGCCTTTGTTGGCAACGCTGAGATCAAAGCCAGCGCCGGTCGTCTGCGCCAGCACCCTGATCGGCTTGTCGGCGGCGCCATAGGAAATCGCGTTGCCGAGAAGATTGGACAGCATCTGACCTATGCGGTCGGCGTCGATTCTCACAGGTCCCGGAACGTTGACGACCGTTTCGATGACGCGATCCGGGTGCACGTTCTCGAACTCCGCGACGATTTGCCTGATGACAGGCTCGAGTGGCTGTTCTTTCAACTTGAGCTGCATCCCGGCGCCGAGCCGCGCGCGGGCGAAGTCCATGACATTGTCGATCAGGCCCGCCATCCGGCCCACGCTTCCCTGCAGGAGGTTGATCCAGTTCTTCCCCTCGTCATCGACCTTCTTGTTCAGAAGCCGCAGGCCGCCCTGGATCGAGGCAAGAGGGTTTCGGAGGTCGTGACCGAGCACGGCGATGAACTGCTCGCGCAGTTCCGCATTGCGTTGTTCCAGCGCGAGCCTGTTCTCGATCAGTTCGACGCGCTCGGCCGCGTCGAGATGAGACGCGATCAGCTCGGCAAAAAGCTTGAACATGCCGATGACTTCGGGAGTCCGAAGCTTGCGCGGCTTCGGATCGATCGCACAAAGAGTTCCGAAGAATGAACCGTCGGGCAGAATGATCGGCACGGAGATGTAGCTTTGGAAGCCATATTGTGCAGGCGTGTGATGCTTGCAGTAGCCGGCGTCTTTGCTGACATTCTCGATGACGACCGCCTCGCGGCTCTGCCGGATCTCATGGCAGATCGTGGTCTCGACCTTGAGCTCGTCACCGGGTTTCAGCCCGAACGCAAGTTCGTCACGCGAGGCACATGTGATCCACCTGTCCTCGGTGACGCGGGCAACGGCCGTAAACCCCATGCCGGTGGTCCGGCTGACCACGTCGAGGATGGTCGAGACCGCAGCGATCCCGCTGATCTTGGCTATGTCGCGCTCGAAATCCATTGCCACTCCGCTTGGGAACATTCGCCCCGGGCCGGCCGCCCAACTGAAAGCGCGTCCTTGCAACGGTGAAAAGCACTGCCAGCCAAGTCATTCCGCGTCAATGTTACTCGACGCCCCACCTCGGAAGCGGCTATCTGTTCCCAATGGAACATTTCAGAACGGCGAGGCTCAGCGCCGAAAGGCTTCGTGAAAATCATCTCGCCGACCTCGTCGCGTTGCATCTCGATGCCGAGGTTTCGCGCTATCTCGGCGGCGTCCGTTCGGCGGAGAAGACGAAGACCTATCTCGACGCCAATATGGCGCATTGGGATCAGCATGGCTTCGGTCTGTGGGTGCTGCGAACGAAAGACGGGGCATTCGCCGGGCGAGCGGGCATCAGGCATATCCTCGTGGACGATGTCGACGAGATCGAGATTGCCTACGCGTTCAAGCGCGAATTCTGGGGCCGTGGCCTTGCAAGCGAGACCGCGACCGCACTCACCGATATTGGACTGTTACACCATGAGCTGCCGTCCCTCATTGGCCTGGTCTATGTCGGCAATGGCGCATCGCGCCGAGTTCTGGAGAAGTCCAACTATCTCCTCGAGCGAACCACGTTCCGTCACGGCGAGAACGGCGTCCTCTACCGGATCCGGCGGTGAGAGACGGCCTGACGATCACCCGGTGCGCAGCCGGACAACCGATTGCGGCAGGGAGGCCAGAAACAACACCGCGCAAACGCACAGCAGGACGATGTCCTTGAACAGAAATTCGCCGGTCAGATTCCACGCCATCGGATCGGATGAAAGGCTCCATTTGACCACACCGGGCGTCGTGAAGAAGAACGACCAGGTGATCGCAAAGGTCACCATGCCCATGAATGAACCGAGGGCGGACGAAACCGGGCTGAAGCTGCCTGCCGCGAGCAGCGCCGCAATCACGAATTCAGCGACACCGAGGACATAGGCCTCTCCCCTCAGGCCGAACACCGACAGCCAGGAGATGAACGGGCTGTTGCTGATGAACTGCGCGATGCCCTGCGCAGATTGCGGCGTGAATTTCTGCATGCCAAACGATACGAAGATGATCACCATGACCCAGCGCAGAATGGCAAGAGGACGATAGGAACCGCCCCCGACCTCAGCGACGTTGAACTCTTTCATCCGACCATGTCTCCCCGGTTTCACATCCATCAGCTCTGCGAGACTACGCTCGCTGAAGGCTGTACGAAGGGGAGCTTCGGTCGTTACCCGCGTCGGCCGGTTCCGGAGATCACAGCTGCGTGCGATGCGCGTGTTCGCGGGATGGCCGCCCGGTCTGGGGCTGTCGGCGCGTTAATGTGCCGTTGAAGGAGCGACGGCGGTGCCCTGCGCTCGCAATGACGGTGTGGAAACAGCCGCTATCGCGCGGATGGAGCGGACGCCCGCGGAGTCTTACCTGAAATACCCGAGCACGAGATCGACATCCGCGCTGCCGGCCGCCGTGCCGTTCAGCTCGGCGTCGATGACGCGGCGGCAAGCCTCGATCGCGGCATGGTCGCCGAGGTCGTTGGCGGCTTCCAGCACGAGCCATGCCGCATCGACCGAGGCCTGGTCCGCTGCTCCGCCGCCGATCTCGCCGGCTGCGGCGTTGTTGAGGTTCTTCTTGCGAACTGCGGTGCCGAATTGAGGCAACATTGAAAATACTCCCTGCCAATTCCCGGATGATGCTCGGTGTACCTGTTCGGTGTACCGCTCAGTGCACCTGCAGCTCGGGCTGACGACCCGTGACGGGATCGGTGCCGGTCTTGCGCGATTGGTAGAACTTCAAGACGCTGCGCGAGGTCTCGATCTTGAGCTTGCCGAAATCGCGCTCGTTGTCGTGGAGCTCGCGCGCCGTGATCAGATGATCCTTGGCGCCGAGGAACAGCAGCGACATGGTGGTGTCCCAGGAGAAGTCGAGCGCCTTGCACAGCACCAGGATCATCTCGCGATTGCGGTCCATCATCGCACGCTCGATCACGTCGACCGGCAGCGACGACAACAGCGACAGGCCGATCTGCACCTCGTCGGACCGGTGCTGGCGAGCATAGTTCGAGATCGAGTCCTGGTTGAGGTTGCCCTGCCGGTACTGCGTCGTCACCACGCGCTTGGCAACGAAATAGCTGCGCGAGGACGGGCCGAACTTGGACTGCAGATCGCCGGTGACGTCGCTTACCGAGCTCTGGATCTGCGCCATCATTTCCGGGCGCTCGTGCTCGAGCCGGCGACGGACGTCCTCCGACGCCTTCGAGATCAGTTGCTGGAAGATGTGACGCGGCACGTCCTTGCGCAGGCCAAGCTGCTCGGCGAGAATCGAGTCACCCTCGGCGCGGCGGACCATGTGGAGCAGACCCGAACCTGAAAAGCGCGCGCCCTCGTTTTTGGCGACCGACGTCACGACCTCCTGGTCGCCGCGCTTGACCAGCACGTCGGTGACGGCCTCGCCGATCGACTTGCGCTGGGCGATCGCGAGCAGATGCGACTGGCTCTTGGTCATGGCGCTCTCGACCAGCAGCTTCTCGTCGATACGATTGGAATCGCGCAGCACGGGACCGGCGACCTCGATTTCGTCGGCGATCGCGAGTTGCGCAACGACATTGAGCGGAGCGTGATCGCAGGCTGCCATCACCTCGGAGAGCTGCACCCGTGCGGCGACCTCGATCTCGTCGGCGAGCCGGCCGATGACTTCGCCGAACGTGCTGATCTCGTCGTCGCTGTAGCGACCGGTGATCAGAATGTCGGTCGCATGCCACAACGCCTTGGTCCGGCTTTCGTCGGTGCCGCGTGCGATTGCGTCGTCCAGATCCTGCAGAAGTGTTGTCGCGCCGTTCATCCCGATGACCCCAGTTCTTGGCTGGCCATCCTGCTTGTGCCGGCAGGACGCCGAGTTCCTCTGGGAACAGAGGCTAGGGAACAAACGCGAGAATCCGGTAAAGTCGGCAGATCAGTTTTGCCGCGGAAAATTCGATAAAAAGCGAGAGAATGAGTTTACCGGTACGTCACGAGGAAGCTGCGCCCCCTCTCCCGCTTGCGGGAGAGGGTTGGGGTGAGGGTGTCTCTCCGGCGTCATGGCCGGGCTTGTCCCGGCCATCCACGTCTCACCGCCTGGGACGGAGAACGTGGATGCCCGGGACAAGCCCGGGCATGACGGACTATCGCCTACGGATTTGACGGCGTCAGCACCAGCGGCGGCTTTGGCTTGGGCTTTGCGGGCGGCGGGCCCGGGGCCGGCCTGACGTCGATCGGCGGAGGCAGCGGCGCGATCTGCGTGCTTGCAAGCGGCGGGCTTGGTGCCGCGGGAGCGGCCTGCGGCGCCTTTGGCGTCGGCGCAACCCTGATATCGGACTTGGGCTTCGGCGGCGGCGCACGGCGCGGATCGCGGCCGGGCATCGGCACATCCGTGAGCGACGGCTCCGGCGCCGGTTCGGGCGACACCAGCGTCGGCAACGCGGCGGTGGCCGGCGGCGGCTCGCCGCGCTCGATGGCGTCCAGCCGGCGCGTCTCGCGATCGATCGTGCGTACCGCGAGCCACGACGACAGCGGCCCAAGATCGACGGTGCGATTGAGCCTGTCGGGGGGACCGGCCGCGAACAGCTGGATTTCGGGCGGCGCGCCGGAGAGCCCGGTCATGATCGGCGTCAGGCTGGCACGGATGTCGGCCTGGTCGGCGGGGATGTCGTAACCGCCGGAGACGATGGCACGCGCGTTCTTCGCCTCTAGCGACGTTGCGCCGACGCGCAGGCGCCCGTCCCGGATCGTGAACGGGATCTGCGCCGAGGCCACTGCAATCGGACCCGCCGACAGCGCGGGCTCGACCAGCTGCCGCAGCCGATTGTCGTCGGCAATTTGGCCGCCGTCGCTGGCGCGGATGGCGATTTCGAAGGCGCGTGGATTGAGGCCGGAGATTTCAGCGGATTCGAGCGTCACCGTACCGTTGCCGGCGAGCGCACCGGTGAGCGCCGCGACGCTACGGCCCTGGCTGGTCAGCGCCATCTGCGCCGAGGCTCGTCCCTTCGGCAGCGCGAGGTCGCGGTAGCGCAGCGCCGCCGCGTCGACATTGCCGAGCTCGATGCGCGCGTTGAGCGTCAGACCATTGGCGCCATTGCGCGCATCAAGGCTCGCCGACATCTCGCCGCCGCCGACGCCGCCCTTCATTGCGTCGAGCGCGAGCGACTGACCGTCGCTCCGGACCGTACCGCCGAAGGGGCGCAGCTCGATGCCGCCGGGCAACGTGCCGTGCAACGCCTGGAAGGCGACGCGGCCGCGCCAGCCGCCGAGAAGCCCGGCACTCAGCGGCGCATTGGCATCGTGTCCGGCCGCGCCGATGGCCATCGCGAGCGCGGGCACGAGGTCGAGCGTATCGAGGCCGACTTCGCCGTCGACGGTCTTCTCCTGATCGAGCGTCACCGCCAGATGACCGCGCAAATGCGAGCCGGCCAGGGTGCTCTCGAGATCGTTGAAGGTCAGGCGGTTGCCGGAGAGGCCGACGCGCGAGGACAGATTGACGCTCTGCACCGATTTATCGGCCGGGCTGGTCCCGAACAGCGGCCCCAGATTGGCGTTGCGCACGCGCAAATTTACGCTGCCTTTCGGCTCCGACAATTCGACGTTGCCTTGTGCGTCCGCATCCAGCCCGCCGCCGCTAAGCTTGGCATTCAATTGCAGCTGATGGCGCCACGCGCCGCTCAAGCGGCCTTCGAACTGCGAAGCGCCCTCGCCTGCGGCCACCACGCGATCGAGCCCGAGCAACGCCAGCAGTGCACTGGCTTGCGGTGTCGCGACTTTCGAGTCCAGCGTGAAGTCGCTGTTGCGCAAGCGGTCGACGTCGATGCCGTTGACGGCGGCCACCGGCGTCTGCGCAGCCAGCGTCGCGGTGGCCTTGAGCTGCGGCGCGTCGAGTTCGAGGACAGCGCGCGCGTCGTTGCGATCGGCGTGCTCGGCGTTCTTGTCGAGGCTGAGGTCGAGCTTCAGGCGGGTCGCACCCGGCAGCGACGGGATGGCGTCGAAGCGCGCGCGCACCGATGGCGCAAACGGCTCGAGCAGTGCAGTGAGATCGCGCAGCGAATTGGCGGAGGATTTCAGCGCGAGCTTGCCCGTGGCCTTGGCGCGGTCGAAGCTGCCACTTGCTTCCGTGGTCACGCCACTGGCCTGGCCGAACCGCAACTGCTCCAGCGAGAGCGATGCGGGGCCGTAGCCGAGTTTCGCGGTGAACGGCCGCAGCTCCTGCCCGGCCGAGATCGCGCGGCCGATATCGAGCGACAGCTTCGCTTCCTCCGGCCATTCGCCCTGCGATCCCGAAAGCGCGCGCACAAAACTTGCGGCCGCATCGAGGTCAAGGCGGTCGGCCTTGAGCTCCGCGTCGATCCGCGAGCCCTTGCTCGCGCCGGTCTGGACGAAAGCGATGCGGCCTTCGACCGCGCCGCCGTCGATCTCGGCCTTCAGCCTGTCGATGGCGAAATGGTTGGCGGCGATGGTCACGTCACCGGCAAGGCGCAGCGGCCGCGTGCTGCGGCGGTTGACCTCGCTGCGGCCCTGGAGCCAGGCCACTAGCGTATCGGGATCGGAGGAATCGACGCTGAGACGGCCGCTGAAGCTGTCGGCACCGGGCGTCGCGCCGTTGAGCGAGAGCTGCGTCTGTCCCGGCGCGCGCAGCTCGAGCCGCTGGAAGGTCCAGGATCGTCCGTCGGTCGCAAGCTCGGCCGTGATGTTCTGGAGCGGCCGTGCGCCGAGCATGATCTGGTCGGAGTTGAACTCGATCTGTGCCGGGATCGGCGCCTGCGGGATTGCGGCGAGGCCTGCGCGGAGCGCCGGAAGGATGCGCTGCGGCTCATCCTTGCCGGTCAGCTTGTCGGCATCGACCTGGCGCGCCGACAGCACCGCACGCAGCAGCGGCGAAGCCCCGAAACTGATATCGCCGACGCCGCCGAGCTTCAGCGCGGAGTCTTCGGACCCGAAGCTGGCGTCGACCTGCTCGAACTTGGCGCCGGCCGGATCAGCCTTGAGTTTCGTCGTGAGCTTCCAGGGCATCGGCCCCGCCTCGCCCGGCTTCTTCGGCGCCGGCACGGCGAACGTCAGCGCGCCCTCGAATTTCGGCAGGCGGTTGTCGAAGGCGAGCACGCCTTCGAGATCGGCGAGGATCGCGCGCTCGCCGGGATCGATGTTGAGGTGGAGGCGGGTGGCGTTGCCGTCGGCGCTCGGGCCGGAGGAGACGCGGAACGGATAGCGCACGCCGCTGAGGGCAAAACTGCCGTCGCCCCGGACCGAGCCGGCCAGCGAGCGCACATCGCCGGAGAAAGCGATGTCGTTGAGCTCCAGTGTCGAATGGCTGGCGGCATCATGCAGGGCGATGCGGCCGGTGAGGTTCAGCCGCTCGATCGCCAGCGATGCCAGATTGAAGCTGCCGCTCGCCGTGGACGGCAAATCGACCCGCCCGCGCGCGTCGAGACCGAGATCGACCGCCATGCCGTTGACCGAAAGCTCGGTGGCGCGCCATTCGCCGCGCATCAGCGAGCTCAGGCTGAATTCGACGTCGAGCTTGTCGGCGCGCAGGCGGCCGAGATCGTTGTTGCCGCCGAAGGTGACCGCGCGCAGCCGCAGCGTCGGCGCCGGCAACAGCCGCGCGTCGAGCTCGCCCGCCACCCGCACCGGCACGCCGATGATCCTGCCGGCCTCTGCTTCGAACTGGGGCCTGAACTGGTTCCAGTCGACGAAGTACGGTCCGATCAGAGCGGCCAGCAGCGCTAAGATAAAGGCAATCGCCAATCCGAGCAGCGTCGTCTGCACGGGTCTCCCCTCGGCCAAACCGGATGCGGGCCTTGCCTGAGCCGCAGGGCCTCAGACGTACCGGAACAGCCCCTTATATAGGGGGAAGTGTGGCGAAGTCACAGCGACTGTTGCGCGCGGAGGTTAACGCCGGCGAGCCATCACCAGCTCGCAGGCAGCCGCTTCAGGCCGCGCAGCACGAAGGTCGGCCGCCATTCGGGGTTTTCGACGTCGTCGATGCGCAGGTCGGGCAGCCGACGCAACAGCGTGGCGATGGCGATCTCGGCCTCGAGGCGGGCCAATTGGGCCCCCAGGCAGAAATGGATGCCACCGCCGAACGACAGCGGCCTCACATTCTGGCGGGTGACGTCGAGCCGGTCGGGGCGGTCAGGATAGACCGCCGGGTCGCGGTTGGCCGAGCCCAGCAGGCAGAGCACGGTCTCGCCCTTGGGGATCTTGGCGCCGCCGAGATCGTCGATATCCTCCAGTGCGACCCGCCCGGTCATCTGCACCGAGGAATCGTAGCGCAGAAACTCCTCGATCGCGCCCACCATCAGGTCCGGCCGCGCCTTCAAAAGCGCGAGCTGGTCCGGATTCCGATGCAGCGCCAGCAGGCCGTTGCCGATCAGATTGACCGTGGTCTCGTGGCCGGCGCCGAACAAAAGGATGATGTTGGCGGTCAGTTCCTCGTTGGTGAGCTTGTTGCCGTCTTCCTCGGCCTGCACCAGCTTGGTGATGAGATCGTCGCCGGGATTTCTGCGACGCAGTTCGAACAGCTGCTGGAAATACATCTGCGCCATCATGTTGCCGGCGTTGCCCTTGGCGATTTCCTCCGGCGACAGCGGCACGGGATCGAGCAGCCGTCCGCCATCGCGCGAGCTGTTATAGAAAGTCTCGCGATGGTCCTCGGGGATGCCGAGCATGTCGCAGATGATGGTCACAGGCAGGCGGAAGGCGAAGTCTTCGATCAGGTCCATGTGGCCGCGGTCGATCACGGCATCGATGGTCTGGTCGACGATCTCCTGGATGCGTGGCCGCATGTCCTCGACGCGGCGGGCGGTGAAGGCCTTCACGACGAGGCCGCGCAGGCGGGTGTGGTCGGGCGGATCGGCCTGCAGCATCCAGTGGCTCATGCTGCGGAAGACCGGCTCCTCCATGATCTTTTCGCTATAGCGGCGCCTGGAGCGCTCGACGAAATCCTTGCCAAAACGCTTGTCGCGCATCACGAGGCTGACATCGGCATGGCGGCTGGCGACGAACTGGCCGAACGGCGTCACGTGAATCGGGTAGATCGCGCGGAGCCGGTCATAATGCGGATAGGGATCGCGGATGAAGTCCGGCGACAGCGGGAACAGCGGACCGCCGGTGCCCTGCACGTGCTCGTTCATGGTGACCTCATATCGGTTGCCGCATGAATCGCATACGCCGCAGCCCCTCTTGCGCAGCGTAACCATCCCGGAATTATCAACTCGATACATTGTTGTATCGAGTTGCATTTTGCCCTAAACTGCCCCGATGTCAAGGGTGAGAACTAGGCCGACCAGGGACGACACGCGCGACAGGCTGTTCGAGGCGGCGGCGCGCGTGTTCGAGCAGGACGGCATCGGCGGCGCCAGCATCGAGGCGATCGCGGCGGCGGCCGGATTTAGCCGCGGCGCGTTCTATTCCAACTTCAAGAGCAAGGACGAGCTGATTATCGCCATGCTCGAGGACCATGTCGCGCAGTCGATCCGGCGCAACATGGACATCCTCGCGCAGCACGACAATCTCGACGACTTCATCGCGGCGCTGAAGGCGATGGATCGCACAAGGCAGGATCCGCTCGGCCGCTCGCCGCTGCTCCACATGGAGATGATCCTGTTTGTCGCCCGCGCCGAGAAGCGCCGACCGGAGCTTGCAAAGCGCCTGCGCGCGCGGCGCAAGCTGGTCGCCGACATCATCGAGGCAACGCTGAAGAGCAACGCGAAGGGCGACACGCTCAATCCCCCCTGGATGGCCTCCGTCGTGCTGGCATTGGAAGACGGCTTTCGCCTGCACCGCCTGATCGATCCGGAGACGACGCCGGCCGACAGTTTTCTGCGCGCGATCACGGATCTGCGGCGCAGGACGGGATTGTCGTTGAAGTAGCGTTTGTTTTCTTCAGATCGTCGCGCTTCGCTGTTCCCGCTCGGCATCGGCGCGCCGCGCCGCTGGAACCTCGTCGCAATTCTCGCGCGCATTTCCACATCCTCATACCGATCCAAGGAACGTTTCTGCAGCTTGCCACTTTATCCCGTGCCTGTTTTGGCAATTTGATCATTCGAGGAGACAGCGATGAGGATTCTGAAATTGTCTGCGGCCGCAGCTGCGCTGCTGGCCGGTACCGCGCTCGCCGTGGCGCAGTCGAGTTCGACGGTCGGCACTGGCGGGTCGTCAGCCGGCGGTGGCACCAGCAACTCGACCGTAGGCACGGGCGGTTCATCGGCGGGTTCGGGCAGCGGATCGGGCTCGGCCTCGACGCTTGGCACCGGCGGCTCGTCGGCGGGCGGCGGCACCAGCAGTTCGTCGATCGGCACCGGCGGCTCCGCCGCAGGCTCCGGCAGCGGCTCAGGCTCGGCCTCGACGCTCGGCACCGGTGGTTCGTCGGCGGGTGGCGGCAAGAGTTCGTCCAGCGTCGGCACCGGCGGCTCTGCGGCAGGCTCCGGCTCCAACTCGGCATCGACAGTCGGCACGGGCGGCTCGTCGGCCGGCGGCGGCAAGAGCGGCTCGACCGTGGGAGCGGCCGGCTCCTCCGCGGGACATGCCAGCGACATGGGCAGGGAAAAGGGCAAAGGCCACCACAAGGACGAGATGAAGAAGGACAAGGACTGACATCCGGCCGGCGGAGCGGCAGCAATGCCGCTCCTTCGTCCTTCCTGAGGAGGACTGGCATGAACAGACCAATCGTTGCGATCGCAGTTTTGACTTTGATGAGCAGCGCCGCTGCGGGGGAAACCATGCAGAAAACCGGCAAGACCGCGTCCGGCGAGACCTGCCGGGTCACGGTGGAAAAACATCCCGACGGCAGCATTACCGCGCTGGGGTCATCGGGTTCGGGCACCACCGGCTCGACCTCATCGAGCGGCTCGCTGTCGAGCTCTAGCTCGGCCGGCGGATCGTCGGTGCACGTCCAGGCCGGTGGCGGCAACGTGTCGAGTTCGTCCTCGACGGCCGGCGGCCCGGGTTCGACCAGCGCGAGCACCGTCACGGTCAACGGCTGCACCATCTCGACATCGTCGCCCTAGCAAAAGGATTTCACAGATGAGAATGTTGATCGCGACCTCGTCGGTCGCACTTCTGCTCGCCGCCGCCTCACCGTTGTCGGCGCAAACCAGCATGACCGGCGGCACTGGGGGCTCGGCCGCGGCCGGCGGCACCTCGGCCAGCACGCTCGGCACCGGCGGCACGTCGACGTCGGGCTCCGGACAGACCGGCTCGTCGATTGCAGCGGGCGGCAGCGCCGCGTCTGCCAACGGCAAGGCGCAGTCCGGCACCAGCATGAACAAGGGCAACGGTCCGGTGCTCAATTCCAATGCGCGCGCGCAGGCGCATGAGGGTGGTACGTTCAGCCGCTCCCACACCCGCACGAAAGTCAAGGCGGGCGAGGAGGTCGGGTCGACCACCAAGACCATGTCGCACGTGCCGGGCTCCAAGCCGACCATGTCGACGACATCGACCAACGTGCGCTGAACATCCTCACGAGACTGCTGCCCGCAACCTGCGGGCAGTTTTTCTTTGTGAGCAGGTTTTTCGCTGGTGAACAGATCAACCGCCGCTCAGCGTGCGGCTGACGCGGGTCACGAGTGCATCCCACTGCCGCTTCTCGGCGGCCGGATAGTTGATCAGCACGCAATGCACGTAGCGGCGGCCAAAGTTGCAGCGGTCGTACCAGATCTTGCCGCCCCGGGTGCTGGAGACCACGAAGAAGCGCGGCGTGATGCGCTTGTAGGTGATGCCGGGCGGCGGATTCTTCCGCGCCAGGAAAGCGGCCGGTGAGCTGCCGTCATTGGGAACGGCCTGCACCGTCAAATCCGCACGGCCGTCGCTGGTCCGGTACTGCATGCCATAGCCGTCGGGCCGGCCGGCTTGCTCGGTGAAGATGGACGAAGGGATATCGACGCTGGTCCCGGTCTCGGGAATGCGATAGCCACTCCAGCTGTCCGCGCGGGCGGCCGCCGGAAAGGCACAGAGCATGACAAGGATGGTGGCGATCTTCTTCATCGTATGGCCCGGCTTGTGCTGGTGGGCCGACAACGTGGGGAAACGCCGGACGTTCCTTTCCGCGATGTGAACGCGCGTTGCGCCCAAGCCGGATGATAGTCTCGAGCGCGCCCGCTAGCGAGCGCGTTTGCCCTTGTCCGTGGGCAAGGGGCAATTCGTACAAGCGCTGTCGTCGCACATGCGGCAGATCGTGAAGCGATCCATCTCGGAGGTATCCTGCCGAGCCAACAACTCATGGAGCAGCGTTTCAAGGCGCTTCGTTTCAGCCGGCGACAGTACATCCAGAAGCGATGCGACGGCCGAAATCCGCGAAGTCATCAAATCGTTGCGGGTTGCGGCGCCCTTCGCCGTCAGGTGCAAGGCAACCTCGCGGCCGTCCTGTCCGGGCCGACGTTCGACCAGCCGATCCGACACCAGACGGTCCACCAGCCGGACCGTTCCTGAATGCGACAGGCCAAGGATCCGCCGCAGCTTGTCGTTGGTCATGCCCTGGCCATAGCCGATGACGACCAGTGCCGCAGGGGTCTCGCCACCGCGGCCGATGACCTCGCGCGCGCCCTGCTCGATCCGATCCATGACGGCGAGCGAAAGCGCCCCCAGCAAATTTGCGATTCCAATTTCCATACACCGACAATATGTGCGGAGCGCACAAAAAACAACTTGACGATATGTGCGCTCCGCACATAATTTGGATCGCGGGGCTCGATCACATGGAGAATGACGATGAATACTCGGAGCGCGGCACGACAAGCGAATGCCCAAGCGGATACCAGGGGCACCGAACCCGCCTTGAAATACGTCCAGGCCAACGGCGTGCGCTTCGCCTATCTCGAACAGGGCGATGGCCCCCTGGTCATGTTCCTGCACGGCTTTCCCGACAATGCCTGGTCGTATCGAAAGCAGCTGCAGGTCTTCGCGGATGCCGGGTATCGTGCCGTCGCGCCGTTCCTGCGTGGCTATGCGCCGACCGAGATTCCGGCGGACGGCATTTTCGATCCGATCGCACTGGGCAAGGATCTCGAAGCCCTCATCGCGGCGCTGAGCGACGACGGACAGGCACGCGTCGTCGGCATGGATTGGGGCGGCACCTCGACCTTTCAGGCGCTGGCCACGGCGCCATCGGCAATCAAGGCCGCCGTGGTCATGAACACCGCGCACCCGATTACAATTTCGAGCATCAGACGGGATCCGGAGCTCGTTCGAGCCGTCTTCCACGTCTATTTTTTCCAGCTGCCCGGCGCCGAATCCGCTGTCAATACCGAGGGCCTCCCCTTTGTCGACTATCTCTGGAAGCTGTGGTCACCGACATTCAACAATGCCGAGCACATCCGTTCGATCAAGGAGACACTCAGCTCGCCCGGCACGATGGCCGCAGCGCTGAAATATTACGGAGGCCTGACCGATGCGGGGCTCACGGGCCGGCTGCCGATCAATGACATGCACACGCCGACGCTGACGATCTATGGCAGCAACGATCCGACAGCGAGGTACTCGGTCAAGGAGGAGCCGCTGTTCAAGGGGCCGCACAAGCGGATTGTCCTGCCCGATGTCGGGCACTTCCCGCACCTCGAGCGTGAGGAAGAAGTCACCGGCCTGATCATGGACTGGTTCAAGACGCACGCGCCTGACTGAACGCAGAGGGCGGTGGCCCACAACATCCTTCGATTTTCTAATCTGGAGTGCGCGCAATGGACGCCAAGACACAACATCAATACGCCGAGACCTTTCATGCCCTTCACAGGAAGGGCGATCCGCTCGTCCTGTTCAACGCCTGGGACGCCGCCACCGCCAAAGCCATCGCGAAGACCGCTCCGGCCATCGCGACCAGCAGCGGCGCGGTCGCCTCCGCACTTGGATACGCCGACGGAGAAAATGTCCCGTTCGACATGGTGACCGGCCTCGTATCGCGGATGACTGCGGCCGTGTCGGTTCCAGTCTCAATCGATCTGGAGGCAGGATATGGCGACACCCCGGAGGCCGCCGCCAGATCGGCGACCGAGATTTTGAAAGCCGGCGCCGTCGGCATCAATATCGAGGACGGGCTATCGGGGGGAAAGCGGCAACTGGTCAATCCCGAACTCCATGCCGCCAAGATCAAGGCCGTGCGCGACGCCGCGAAAGATCTGGGAGTTCAGCTATTCATCAATGCGAGAACAGATCCATTCCTGCTGAAATTCGGATCGCCGGACGAGTGCATGAACGAAGCGGCAAGGCGGGCGAAGGTCTATGCCGAGGCCGGCGCCGACGGAATTTTCGTCCCCGGCCTCACCGACCTCGCTCTCATTGAAAAGTTCGTTCAGCTCACGCCTTTGCCGGTCAACATCATGGTGACACAAGGCGTTCCCGCACTTCCGGATCTGGCTCGCGTCGGCGTTCGGCGGGTCAGCCTCGGGCCGTGGCCGATGCTGGCAGCGATGCGGGTGATCGGACAGGCCGCGGCCGCGGTCGCCGCGACCAAGCAGTACGGCACGTTCCTGCAACCGGATGCTTGAGTCCGGACATCACCAGCTCGACGCAGTGTTCTGCGCCGACCGCTTCACGCTTTTTCCAATCCACCGGATGGTGTCGAGAACGGTCAGCGCAGTTCCTATGCGCTCCTGTCCATGGCCGCAATCAAGGATGCGATCTCGATGGTCGCGAAATTGCAATAGCTGTCGGAAACCGCGTAGGGGAAGATGATCTTGTCGTGGTGGCGCATCGCGCCGCAAGTGTAGACGACGTTTGGAACATATCCTTCGCGTTCGGAAGGGTCCGGGCGCAATAGTGGCTCGCGCAGGCGGCCGAGCACCTTCGAAGGGTCGTTCTTGTCGAGCAGCGCGGCCCCGATCGAATATTTTCGCAAAGGTCCGACGCCGTGCGTCAGAAGCAGCCACCCGACGTCGAGTTCGATGGGTGATCCGCAATTGCCGATCTGCACAAATTCCCAGGGGTATCGCGGCTTCAGAATCGGCTGGCCGCCATCCCACGTCTGGAGGTCGTCGGAAAAGATCAGATAGAGGTTCTCGTTGTCCTGGCGCGCGATCATCGCATATCTGCCCCCGATCTTGCGCGGGAATAACGCCATGCCCTTGTTGCGCGCGGCACTGCCTTTCAGGGTCGATAGCCGGAACGATACAAAGTCGGACGTCTCGATCAGCTCCGACCGGATCGCCCGTCCGCTATAAGCGGTGTAGGTCGCGTAGTAGATCGTCTCGCCGGCGTTGCTGAAATGCACAAAGCGGGCGTCCTCGATCCCGTTCGACTGCGCTTCAGTGACCGGGAAAATCACCCGCTCGCTCAGATCCTGGCCGGCCGCAAATGTAACATCAATCTCGTCGCCGCCGGCGCCCGATGTCAGCTTGGCGAGATCGGGGCTGGATGCAAGGCGCGCCGTCGGGTCGATGGTCACGGTCCCGTCTGCCGCAATAAGCCCCGAGCGAAATGTCAGGGACGACACGTGACCCTCGCCGACGGCACGAAGACTCAGGATGAAGCGAAGGCTGCCTTCCGGCGTTCCGGATTGATCGGGATGCGGCACGATACTCGGATTGAACAATGCCGAGGCCTCGAACGAATATTCGTTGAGAAAATAGGCGCCCGCGAGTTGGCGCTGCACCTGCGTGAATACAGCATGGTCGGCCAGCGCCTCTTCCATTTCCGCGGCGCGTGTCTCGAAGATCTGCAACAGGTTGCGGTGACGGCCGAGGAAATTCTCCAGAACGTCGGCCAATTGCCGGTCAGCCGTCTCGGCATCGAGCGCGAGGACTCGTTCGACGATATGGTTGGCGCGGGTCTTGTCCGTCGGATTGAGGTCGCGCGGCTCTGTTGCCGGCTTGAAAGGCCGAACGATGACACGGGTCGGATCAGGCCGCAGCTGAAGGGCTTGACGTTTGAGGAAGGGAGATTGCGACAAGACGGCCTCGATGGGTTGAAGGAGGAAATCGTAATCCTGCTCCGTCAAGCGACGAGAGGAGCAGGTTTGGCCCGGCTTTCGCTCAGGCGGGCAATTTGCCGAATCTCGGAAAGCCCAAGCAAATAGGACACCACGGATTCCCCTCCGCGGTTCTCATTGGGACGATCGGGGTGCAGGCCATCCCGGCAGCTTCCGGTCTCCAGATCGACCAGCGAGGCCGACAGGTCGTTGCTGCCCAGAAACCACGCGAAGACCCGCGCGGCTTCGGCTTTCCACTCGACATCGTGATCGGCCCGCCACGCGGCGAGGCATGCCCCGATGGTCGCCGCGGCCTCCAGCGGCTGCTGGTCGAAGGCTTGCGACGGCTGGCGTCGATCGCCAAACCCCGCCGTGCCGATCGGGCGGAATTGGCCTTTCGCTGAGGTTTGCCGCTTCACAAGCCAGCGCAACGACTCCAGCCCGATATTGACGCAGCGCGATGTCTTGCTGGCAAGACCGGTTATGATCAGCGCCTGGGGCAAGCGCGCGTTATCATAGGCCAACCCGTCCTCGAACCAGACCCAATCGCCGGTTGCCACGGTGTCAAAGATCAAGATCAACCGATCGGCAAGCACGGCACGCAGGCGGGTCGCCTGGACATCGCCCGGGACAGCCGAGCAGTAAGCATCGAGGCCCAGCAATACGAACGCCCACGCACGGGGCGAACGAAAATCTTCCACTGTCGCCATTGCTTCGGAAAACAAGGCCGCGGCCCATGAGCGCCGCGACGTGCTGGCATCGGTCAATGCACACGCGCCCAAGGCCCAGAGCGTGCGTCCGTGACTGTCCTCCGACCCCTTGTCCTCCAACCAGCAGCGATTGAAGCCCATGAAATTGCGAAATCGTCGTGTATCCGGATTCCAGGCGTGCTGGACGAAGGCGGCAAATCGCGCCGTCAGCGCTTCCGGCAGCCGCTCTTCGCCCGGATTGTTGAGCGCACAGGCCACGAGCAGCGCCCGGGCGTTGTCGTCGACACAATAGCCGTGGGCACGATCCGGCACGCTATGAACGGCATGCTGAAACAGTCCCGTGTCGTCGCACATCGACAGGAAATGGCCGAGCTGCATTTCCGGCGGGGCGCGGCTGTCGCGCAGCAGCGTACCAGTATCCATACGCGCGATGGTCTTGAGCCGATGCCGGCGGCCGGCGTTCTCGAAGACCGACATATAGCGCTCGGCGGTTCTTTCCCATGTCATCGCGCGGCTGCTCGAATAGGCGCGCTTGCGCATCGCCTGCCGAAGCACGTCGTTGGTGAGCAACTTGGCGATTTCAATGCCGAGCGCTGCCGCGTCGCCAAACGGAACCAGGATGCCACGGCCCTCGGCCAATAGTTCACGGGCATGCCAATACGGGGTGGACACCACGGCTTTACCGAGGCCAAAACTGTAGGCCAGCGTGCCTGAGGTCATCTGGGCCTCACTGAGGTACGGCGTCACGTAGACGTCGGACATCGAGATGAAATCGAGCAGCGTTTTCTTGTCGACGAACTGATCGAGGAACACGACGTGACCCTCGACGCCAGCCTGGCGCGCGTGCGCCATCAGGGACTCACGATAAGCTTCGCCACGGTCGCGCACGAGGTTGGGATGCGTCGCACCGAGGACGACGTAAACGGCATCGGGTCGGGTCTTCAGAATCGAAGGCATCGCATCGATCATGACTTCGATACCCTTGTTCGGCGACAGCAATCCGAAGGTCAGGATGACCGACTTGTTGCTGAATCCGAGCGCAGCCTTGGCCGCGTCGGGTTCGACGAACGCAAATTCCGGGATGCCATGCGGGATGATCTCGATCTTCTCGTCAGCCACGTGATAGACGGAGCGCAACAATTCCCGACCTTTTTCAGCCATCACGACGATCTTGGACGAGCACTCGACGATGCGCGTGATGACGTCGCGCTGAGCCTCTGTCGGCTCGGACAAGACCGTATGCAGGGTTGTCACGATCGGTATGGTCAGGCGCGACAGAAGCGCCATGATCTGGCCTCCGGCTTCGCCGCCGAAAATTCCGAATTCGTGTTGCAGCGAAACGGCCTCGAAGCCGCCGATGTTCAGATAGGCAGCCGCTCGGACATAATCATCTTGCCTGTCGTCGTTGATCTCCACGCCCACGGTGGCAGGATAATCGTAGACCTGGCCGTGATCGGTCATCGCGACGATGACCGTCTCCAGATCACTCCGGGACGCCGCAACGGCGCTCTGCAAGTCAGTAGTGAAGGTCGCGATGCCGCAGCGGCGGGGAAGCGAATTGCCGATGAATGCGATACGATTTACGGCAGCCAATTTGGCGTCTCCGATTGTTTGAGCGTGGCGGTCTCGAAGGGAGACGGGACCAGGGTGCCGGGAAAGGCGTGCGGTGCGAGACTGGCGCTCGCGGCACTGCGCTCTGTTAGCGCAGCAGGGTTTATCTTCGGGCCGGGATAGGCCAGCAGCGCTTTCAACCCGTTCGCGCCGACCTCGATTTCCGCATGGTCGGCTTCCAGGAAGATCGCGTCCCCCGGCGCCAGCCTCGTCGAGCCGAGTTGGGCCTGGCCTTCTATCGCCAGCAGCCAGGTCTCTTTCGGTGCGTCGAGCATCCAAACGGAGCCAGGAGCAAGGTCCGTCTGCTCCAGCGCAAAATAGGAATTGACCGTGAGGACCGTTCGCGCGCCGCTCAGGCGTTCGGACGGCGATTGGATCTGGCGTGGGCCTGCCGTCGCCACCGCGACGGCATGGTCGATGTGCAGTTTGCGCTCTCGTCCATAGTCGAACAGCCGGAAGGTGGCGTCGCTGTGCTGCTGGATTTCCACGAGCACGATGCCGGCGCCGATCGCGTGGATCGTTCCAGCAGGAATGAAAATGACGTCGCCTGGATGAACCGGCTGCCAATCCACGATATCGGCGATGGAGCCATCAGTGATCGCGGTTCGCAACTCCGCGGCGGAGCGCAAATGGTTCAATCCCACCGCGACCCGGGCGCCGGGGATCGCGGAGACGATATACCAGGCTTCGGTCTTGCCATTGGCAAGCCCGATCGAGCGCGCGAACGCATCATCCGGGTGAACTTGAATCGACAGCGGTTCGGTGGTGAAGAGCATTTTGAGCAGCAACGTCGTCTTGGGCGCAGCAAGACCCGGGCGCTCGAACCACAATTCCCCGATCGGCCCGTCGCTCGTCGACGTCTCACTCCAGGGCCGCAGATCGAGACTGCCCCAGGGCTTCGGCTTGGTTCGCACGATGGCATGTTCGACCGTCAAGCGGGCCTCCCCAAGGCTGTGCGATCAGTCGTTGGCTGTTCGTGCCGGGCGCGGACCGGTCCAGGGCGGAAGCGCATCCCATTCGGCCCTTCGCATGCGGCGCTCTTCATCGCCGACCTTGACGAAGACAAACGGAGCGTCGTCCTGCCCGGTCTTCGATCCCGTGAATGTGGCCGGAAGTCCGTTCGAATTTCGGATCGTTGCTGTGTTTGCCACGTAAACCTCCTGACGATCTGCGTGCGAGATCGCTGCCGCAGATCAATTGAAAATGGATTCCGCTGCATGCAAGCCGACGCAGCGACCCGCACCGGCACCCGAGATACCAATCGGTCCAGGAGATTTGTATTTTGGGATATCGGACATGCGACCGCCTGCGTGGTTGAGGCGGGAGCGAAATGCTCTCAGTCACCGATAACTGCCAAGGGCGGGCGGTGATCTCGAGCATATAGGAACGCCGTCACCCAATAGCGAGACGAGCGCATCAATCCGATCGGCTTTATTAGCTGTATCTTTGTGTTGGCATTGCTCTATGGTCACGCGGCCTGACGTCTGAGTTGACGGGGTTCCTCGCTCGATTTCATTATTGGCCGGCTGATCCCCTTCTCAGAAAGGTTTTCGGCTATCGGAGTCGCATGGTTTCAACGGATCGTTTCCGGCAAGAGATTCGATCCCGGCTCGAGTTGGCGAGCGCGGAAGGCCGGCCGAACCTGACCATCGAGTGTGGCGAGCTTTACCGGTCCATGAGCCAGCCGCCCACGTTCAATCGATGGATGATCTTCTGCTGCAACGCGATGCGCGCGGAAATGGCCTTGACCGATCACTTGATTTTCGATGACAGGAACGAAAGCCTGCTGACCGTTCACTATGCATTGCCGCGTCAATGCCGAGCAAAATCAAACCAGACACGATCGAAGTAACGCGTTTGGTTGATTTCGATGACTAGCCAGTCGTTGCTGCTGTGGCGGCTCCGAGGGCAGATGCTCTACGCCGATCGCTTCACCTCGGTCGCGCCGGCCGGTGCAATGTCGAGACGAGCGAGCATCGCCCGCGCCTGCTCGGCGCAGTGCTCGATCAGCCAGCGCTCGAACGCTACGGGCGCGAGCGCGGGCGCGTAGAGGAAGCCTTGGACGACGTCGCAGCCGAGCTCGGCCAGCACTTTGCGCTGCGCCTCGGTCTCAACTCCTTCCCCGACGACAGTCATGCCGAGGCCCTGCCCGACGCGCACCACAGCGGTGGCGATCGCGAGCGCGCCAGCGTCACGCTCGATGTCGCGCATGAAGCTGCGGTCGATCTTGAGCTCGCGGATCGGCAGATGGGCGAGCCGGCTGAGGCTGGAATAGCCGGTGCCGAAATCGTCCACGGAAAGCCCGACGCCGAGCTCCCGGATCGCGTTCATCGTCTCGAGCGCGGCGACGCTGTCCTGCATGAACGCGCCCTCGGTGATCTCGAGCATCAGCGCATCCGCCGCCAGATCGTATTCGGCGAGGATGTCCTTGAGCCGCGCGGCCAGCGTGACGTTGCGGAAATTGATCGGCGACAGATTCACCGACACAGATGGAATGTTCAGCCCGGCGCGGCGCCAGTTCGCCATCTGCCGGCAGGCCTCGCGCACCGACCACAGGCCGATCTGCTCGATCAGGCCGCACTCTTCGGCGAGTGGGATGAATTTTGCCGGCGAGACGTCGCCAAGCTCGGCATCGTGCCAGCGCGCCAGCGCCTCGACGCCATGGATCGCGCCGTCGCAGCTGCGGATCTGCGGCTGATAGCGGAGGGTCAGCGCGCCCTCGGCGATGGCGCGGCGCAGCGCCGCAATCAAGGCCAGCCGCTGCTCGGTGAGCCCGTTCATCTCGGGGCTGAACAGGCGATGGGTCGAGCGGCCGGCCTGCTTGGCCATGTACATGGCCGCGTCCGCCTGCTGCATCAGCGTGTCGATGTCGGTGGCGTGATCGGGATAGAGGCTGACGCCGATGCTCGCCGACATCTGCAGCTGCCTCGAGCCGAGCCGCAGCGGCGCGGCCAGCGCTTCGGTGATTCCGGCCGCGACGCGCTCGGCACCCTCGGCGTTGCGCTGCGGCAGCAGGATCACGAACTCGTCGCCGCCGAGTCGCCCCAGCATGTCCTCGGGCCCGATCTGCTCGCGCAGGCGCTGCGCGAGCTGGATCAGGAGCTCGTCGCCGGCGGCATGACCGAGTGTGTCGTTGACGTCCTTGAAATGATCGACGTCGAGGAAGGCCAGCGCGACGTGGCTGCCGGTCGGGCAGGCATCGATGGCGGTGGTGATCAGGCGCCGCAATTGCGCGCGGTTCGGCAGGCCGGTGAGGATATCGTGATAGGCGAGCCGCGCGATCTCGGCGCGCGCTTCCTTGCGCTCGATCGCGAAAGCGCCGAGATTGACGCAGGCCTCGACGATGCGCCGATGCCAATTGCTCGGCGCGCGCGGCTCCCGGTAGTAGAAGGCGAAGGTGGCGATGACCCGTCCGTCCTTGGCCTTGACCGGCGTCGACCAGCATGCGCGCAGGCCAATCGCGAGCGGCATCGCCTTGTACGGCCGCCAGCGCGGATCGGTCTCCAGATCCGTCGCCAGCACCGGCTCGCCGTAGAAGGCCGCGGTTCCGCACGAGCCGACATTGGGGCCGATGGCAACGCCGTCCAGTGCGCGGGAATAGTCCTCGGGCAGGCTTGGGCCGCCGAGCGGATGGATCAGGCCCGCGGCATCGATATGAAGCAGCGAACAGACGACGTCGGGCGCGATCTGCTCGACACGGCGGCACAGCCGGTCGGCGATCTCGCCGATCGGAACCTCGTCAGCCAGCGCGCCCATGATGAGCTGCTGCAGCGAGCGCAGCTGCTTGGTCTCGGTGATATCCTCGAGCAGCGCGAAGATGTGCTTGACCTGGCCCTTCCTGTCGCGGAAGGCATCGATGCGAGCGCAGACCCAGATCTCCTCGCCGTCCTTGTCATAGGCGAGCATCTCGACCTCGCCGCGGTGGCCACCCTCCATCAGGCGCTTGACGAGCTTCGCAACGGCCTTGCGATCGGTGTGGCGGCCGGCGAGCAGGCCCCTGGCACGGCGGCCCTCGGCTTCCTCGCTGGTGTAGCCGAACAGCGTCGTGAAGGCGGCATTGACGTAGACGATGCTCTGGTCGGTGTCGGTGATGAGCACCGCGCGGTTGGTCTGGTCGGAGACGGCGTGGAGAAGCCCGATCCTGGCGCGGCGTTCGGCATCCGCGGTGACGTCGCGCGCGAACACGATGCGATAGGTGATGCCTTCACTTGCAATGGATGAAAGCGAGATGGCCGCCCGGATGCGGCTGCCGTCGTTTCGCACGAGGCTGATCTCGTCACGGAATTCTGCAACCGGATCGGCCTGAAGGCATTTGAGGGTGAGAATTTCGGCGTCGTGACCGAGCACATCAGCGCGTGCGAGTTTCCAGATCCGCTCCGCACCGGCATTGAAATGCGTGATGCGATGCGCGCTGTCGACGATGACGATGCCCTCGTCGGCGCGTTCGAGCGCGGCCAATAGCACTTCCGGAGTTTCTATCATGGCACAATCGGAGGCGGACATCGCTAGACCCGGAGGCATCGGGAAAATATGCAACCGACGCTAGCGCCACCATGGTGTCCAAGTCGTTTTTGCAGTCCCCTCGCACCGCGCCAAGACGCGACATGATTAACATTCCGCGAAAGAAACGAAGGTAATTGGGCGCGCACGGAACCTATTCGGCGCCGGTTTCCACCTGAAGCTTGCCGGCAACGGCGCGCACCTTGCGGGGCGCAGCTTGCCAGATCGAGAGCGCCGACAATCCGCTCACGATGATGGCGACGCCAAAGGCCAGCGTGTAGTCGCCGACCCGATCGTAAAGCAAGCCGGTGACCCAGGGACCGGCAGCGCCGCCGGCCAATGCCGCCAGCATGATCGTGCCGAAAATGCTGCCCTGGTGCTTGCCCTGAAAAATCTCGAACACCACCGCGCCCATGATCGAGGTCAGGCCGTAGCCGAGCGCGCCTTGCGTGAACACCATGAGATAGACTAGCCACAATGACGGCTGGAATTTCAGGGCCATCAGCGCCGCGAAAGAGATCGCAAAACCCGCGCAGCTGATCGCCCACACCCATTCCCGCCCGATCCGGTCGGAGACATGGCCGAGCAGGATCTGGCCGGGAATGCCGAGCAGGCTGACGATGCCGAGTGCCCACACCGCGACACCCGGGCTAAAGCCGATGTCGAGCAGGAATTTGGTTTGGTGCACCTGCACCGCGTACCAGATGTAGAGGCCGCAGAAATAGCCGAGCGCGATCCACCAGAACCGTGTCGTGGCGACCGCTTTCCGGAGTGTCCATTCGGTCCCGGCCCAGACGGGATCGACGATGTTGGAGACGGGTTTTGCGGCGCCTGCGGCCGGGGCCGCATCGCCGTCAGGCCGCAGGCCGATATCCTCGGGACGTCGATGCAGGAACAGATTGATCGGCGCCAGCACGATCAGGATCATCAGGCCCATCGCCGTACAGGCGGTGCGCCAGCCGGTCCCTTCGATCAAGTGCTGCACCCACGGCAGCAGCGTGACCGAGCCGATACCGACCCCGGCGAAGGCGATGCCGATGGCGAGGCCGCGCGTGCGGATAAACCAGTTCGGCAGGAACAACGACTGTCCGGAATAGCCGAGACACACCGAGCCGGCACCGACCATGACGCCGATGGTGACGTAGAGATGCCAGGGCTGGCTCGTGAGCGGCGCGAGCAGCAATCCGCCGCCCATCAGAACCACGCCGAGCTCCATCACCGCGCGCGGGCCGGCGCGGTCCATCAGCCGGCCGATCAGCGGGCTGACCATGCCCGAAACGACGAAGCCGAAGGAGAAGGCGCCCGCGGTGACGCCGCGCTCCCAGCCGAATTCGGAGATGATGGGAGGAAAGAACAGCGAGAAGGCGGTGCGCGCGTTGACGCCGATGGCCATGGTGACGAAGGTCACCGCGACCACGACCCAGCCGTAGAAGAACGGAAGCCGCATTGTGTGTTTCATCCCTGGACGGTCCTTCCGACCATCCGGGACCGCCCGGGTCAAGCGCTTTTCGCGCATGCCTCATTGAGCGATCCTTGGGCGGCCGCCCTCAGGCCGCGTCGCGTTGCGACGATTTGGCGGGCGCGTCGAACAGGATCCGTTCGATCGGCTGCGGGCGGCCGAACAGATAGCCTTGCGCGAAATTGACGCCGAGCGCCTTCAGCCGCTCGTACTCCTCGCGGGTCTCGACGCCCTCGGCGGTGACCGACATGTCCAGCCCGCGCGCCAACGTCACGATCGAGGAGATGATGGCGGAGCTGCGCGGCTGATGCGTGAGGTTCCGGATGAACGATTTGTCGATCTTGATCTTGTCGAACGGGAAAGCGGTCAGATAGCTGAGCGACGAATAGCCGGTGCCGAAATCGTCGAGTGCGAGCGCGATGCCGATGCTCTTCAGCCGCTCCATGAAGGCGTGGTTCTCGACGCCACGCTCCAGCAGCACGGATTCCGTGATCTCGATCTCCAGCCGCTGCGGCGGCAATCCGGAATCGGCGAGCGCCGCGCTGATCATCTCGAACAGCTCGGCCTCCTTGAACTGGATCGGCGACAGGTTGACGGCGACCGCAAGATCGGACGGCCAGCCGGCCGCGTCCGCGCAGGCGCGCCGCAGCACAAACTCGCCGAGCGGCACGATCAGCCCGGTCTCCTCCGCAAGCGGGATGAACTGGTCCGGCGCAATCAAGCCGCGCGTCGGATGCCGCCAGCGCACCAACGCCTCGAAGCCGCGCCGCGTGCCGCTGAGGGCGTCGACGAACGGCTGGTAGTGCACCTCGAGCTGGCACCGCGCGATGGCGTCGCGCAGATCGCCTTCCAGCGTGCTGCGCGCCTCGAGCTCGGCCGACATCGCCTTGTCGTAGATGGTGAAGCAGTTGCGGCCCGACGATTTCGAGCGGTAGAGCGCCAGGTCCGCCTTCTTCAGCAGCTGCTCCTGATCGCTGCCATGATCGGGCGCGATCGCAATGCCGATGCTGGTACCGATCTCGACGCGGTGTCCGGGAAGAAGGAACGGCTCGGCCACGAGCTTGGCGATCCGCCCCGCCAGTTCGGTCGAGCAGACGCGCTGATCCTCGCAAGCTTCCTGGATGATGGCGAATTCGTCGCCGCCGAGCCGGGCCAGCACGTCGCTGGTGCGCAAAGCGGATTTCAGCCGCTGTGCGACCTGACGCAGCAGCGCATCGCCGGCACCGTGACCGAGCGAGTCGTTGACGTTCTTGAAGCGGTCGAGGTCGAGCATCAGGATCGAGAAGGTCGGACCGGCGTCCTTCAAACGGCCCTTGAGCTCGTCGAGCCGGGCCAGGAAGAAAGCGCGGTTCGGCAATCCGGTCAGGATGTCGGTCTGGGCGAGTTCGAGCACCCGCCGGTTCGCCAGTGACAGCCGCTGCGAATTGCGGCTTGCGAGCATGAGATAGGTCGAAAGCGACAGCGTCAGCAGCATGCCGACGATCAGCACCGCACCCGCGCGATCGTAAGTCGTCTCCAGCGGACCGCCGGCAGCCGGAACCGCCCGCACCTGCCAATCGGTGTCGCCGATCTTGAGATTGCCCGACCAGTGCAGGGTCCGCGCGACGTCCCGCATCGTCTGCGGCGCCGTCGCGGCCGACGAGTAATCCGGCAGCATTTGCTCCAGGCCGACGATCTGACCCGCGAACGGCGGATAGACGTTGACGCTGACCGCGGGGCTTGCCCCGGTGGTCACGCGAATGGACTGGATCAGCAGCGGCAGGTCGAAGACGCCGACGACGAAGCCGGCGAGATTGCGGCGCCGGTCCACGACCGCGTCGCGCGACGTTCCCTTGGCGTAGACGGGAATGGCGACGAGGACGTCGGGCAACCGGCCGCCCTCCTTCGGCTCGTAGAGGCGGGTGCGAATGGCCCCTATCCGGTCGGTGTCGCGCGCGCGCTCGAGGACCGCGCGGCGCTCCGGAACGGTCGCGTAGTCCATTCCGTAGACTGGAGACGTCTTCGGCTGGGTCGAGTAGAACACCGGAAAATATTCGTCGCTCTGCGGCGCGGTCGCGAACGCATCGCCCTGGAGCGACTTGATGCGATAGCCGGACACGCCGTCCGTGATCGCCGCGGCCTCGTATTCGGCGCGCTCCTTGCGGTTCACCCGCGGCACCCAGGAGATGCGCAGCATGCCGGGATGGCGCTCGAACAGGCGGGCGCTGAAGGTCTCGAATTCGCTGCGGGTGATCTCCTGATTGGTCGATTCGAACAGCGTGCGCAGCGCGACGAGCCTGGAGATGTACTCGCTCATGCCGTTCTGCATGACGATCACTTCGGTCTCGGCCGCGTTCTCGAACTCGATCTTGTTGACGCGGCCTTCCCATCGCGCCACGGCGGCTGCAGCCACGACCGAAAACAGAAGACCGACGCCGACTGCGACGAGCGCAGGGCGATAGAGCCCGAGCAGCGGCGCGGCACGCCACCATCCGGTCATACGCCCCCGATCCTGATCGTTCTGATCCCGACCGCCCATTCCAAAAACCGCCGTCCCCTGTCCCGCTCAACCGAACCTCTGGTTGAGCCGCCGGAGCCACTATCGGAACAGGACCGCGGTTAAGAACTGCACAATTTCGGAACCCGGCTTTTCCGCATTACCCGGTTTAGTTAATGAAGTGCAGGATGATGCGGGCTCTGTCGAAGCAAGTTGCCGGTTTTCCCCGGAGTAGTACGGAGCCGTCGATACATCGCCGATTCATCCCGTGGCGATAGCTTTCACGAAGCTACTCACCGCACCCGGCAAGACTTTTCTGATGTATCGATCTCGATCTGCGACATGCATCGTCATGACCGTCGCCGTCCTGGCAGCAATCATGCTGCCGGCGAAAGCCGACGAGATCGGCGTCAGCGAGGATGCGATCCTGTTCGGCCAAGCCGCAGCGCTCGAGGGTCCCTCCTCCACACTCGGACAGCGCATGCGGCAGGGCATTGTCGCAGCCTTCACCGAGATCAACGCCAAAGGCGGCGTCCACGGCCGCAAGCTCCAGCTCATCAGCCGTGACGACGGCTACGACCCCGACCGCTCGCTGGCGCAGACGCTGCGGCTGATCGAGGACGAGAAGGTGTTCGCGCTGATCGGCGCGGTGGGCACGCCGACCGCGGTGGCGACGATACCGATCACCAGCGCCAGGAACGTGCCCTTCATCGGTCCCTTCAGCGGCGCTGAATTCTTGCGCGACTTCGAGCTTGCGAACGTGGTCAACATCCGTGCAAGCTATGGCGCCGAGGCCGAGGCGTGGGTCAAGCATCTCACCGAGGATCGCCATTTCACCCGCATCGCCATTTTCTACCAGGACGACTCGTTCGGGCGCGACGGTCTTTCCGGCGTGAAGCGCGCGCTTGCCAGGCGCGGCCTCGAGCTCGCCGCCGAAGGCACCTTCGAGCGCAACACCCGCGCCGTCGCGTCGGCCTGGCGCACGATCAAGCGCGTCGAACCCGAGGCGATCGTCATGGTCGGGACCTACGGTCCCTGCGCCGAGTTCATCAAGCTCGCGCACCGCAGCGGCGCCAATCCGACCTTCGTCAACATCTCCTTTGTCGGCGCCGTTGCGCTCGCCAAGGAGCTCGGCCCCGAGGGCGAAGGCGTCGTCGTCACGCAGGTCGTGCCGTTTCCCTGGGACCGCTCGCTTAAGCTGGTCGCCGACTACCAGGCGGCGCAGACGGCGTTCGACCCGGCGCTGACACCGAATTTCGTGGCGCTCGAAGGCTATATCGCCGGCCGTCTCGCGGCCGCGGCGCTGGAACAAGCCGGACCGCAACCGACGCGCGCGAGCCTGCTGCGCACCATCAACGATGTCGGCCGCTTCGACATCAGCGGCAGCACCATCACCGTCGGCATGCGCATGCTCGACGCGCCGCCGAAGGTGTTTTTGACGGTGATCCAGAAGGACGGGACGTTCAAAGCTGTGGACCGGCTATAGAGCGGATCACGGCCGCCGCGTCCAGCGGTCGGCGTTGACGGCGCCTTGCGGGATCTCGCCTTTGACGATCGCTTCGACCTGCCGCACGGTTTCCAGCGACTGATATTCGATCGCCTGCGGCGTCAGGCCGCCGACATGGGGCGTGGCGATGACGTTGGGAAGCTTCGCAAGCTCCGGGCTTGGCATCTGGTCGGGCGCGCGGCCCACATCCATCGCGGCACCCGCGATTCGATTTTCAAGCAACGCCTTCGCCAGCGCCGCTTCGTCGACCAGGTTGCCGCGGGAGAGATTGATGAAGACCGCATGCTTCTGCATCCGCGCCAGCGCCGCCTCGCCGATCAGATTTTCGGTCTGCTCGTTGGCGATGGCAAGGCAGACGACATAGTCGGACGCGGCGAGGAGCTCGTCGAGGCTGACCTGCCGGATGGCACCGTCGGTCACGGTCGCAAAGGGATCTGCGACCAGCACTTCCATGCGCATCACCTTGGCGATTTCCCCGAGATAGCGCCCGATGCTGCCATAGCCAATGATGCCGATCTTGCTGCCGGCGAGTTGACGGCCCATCCGCGCTTCCGGCTTGCGGCCGGCGTGATAATCGGCCGTCGCTCGCGATACGCCGCGGGAGAGATCGACCATGAAGCCAACCGCGAGCTCGGCAACGGCTTGCACGAAGCCAGGCCCGGCGCGGGTCACGAGCACGCCGGCGTTCGAGGCCGCCTCGACATCGACGTTGCGGATGTCGACGGCGCAGCGGACGAAGGCGCGCAGGCGCGGCAGTTGCGCAAAGATCTCGCCGCGTCCCTCGGTCATGCGATCGGCCACGATGATGTCGACATCTTGCGCAGCGCGCACGAGGCTGGCTGAGACCAGCGTCTCATCGCTCTCGTGCAGGATCACCTCGGCGGTCGCGCGCAAGCCGTTCAGGCTGCGATCGCCGTAGTAATTGCGGCGCATCTCCGGCGTGTGGGCCAGCAGGACTTTCACGGCGATACTCCCTCAATAGCCGAACGCGCGCGGCAATGCCGTGCTGAGCCATGGCACGAACGCGATCACGAGCAGGCAAAGGAACAACAGGCCGAGATAGCCCATGATCGGCTTCACCGTCTGCTCGATCGGCACATTGCCGATCAGGCAGGCGCCGTAAAGCCCGAGCCCGAGCGGCGGCGCGAACAGGCCGATGCCCATCGCGATCACAAGCACCACGCCGAAATGCAGGGGATCGATGCCGAGCTGCACGGCCACCGGCAGCAGCAGCGGCCCGAAGATGATCAGCGCGGCCGCCCCCTCCAGCACCGAGCCCATCACGATCAGCACGCCGATCGCGAGCAGGATGAACAGCCAGGTGCCGCTGGTCTTGGACAATCCCAGCATGAAATCGCCGACCGCATGCGGCACCTGCTGCAGGGTCAGCGTGAACGCCAGCGATTGCGCTGCGGCAACGATGAACAGCACGAGCCCCGCGCGCGTCGCTCCCTGGACGAAGCTGTGCGCAGCCGATGTGAAGCTGAGTTCGCGGAACACCACGCTGCCGACGACGAGTGCATAAGCCACGGCGAAGGCCGAGATTTCCGTGGCGGTGGCAAAGCCGCTCTTGAAGCCGAAGAAGATCATGAAGATCAGGCCGAACGAGGCGATCGCGCCGCTCCACAGGCCCGACACCGGCATCTGCGGCGCGATGACCTCGGCATCAGCTGGAGACTCAGTTGGAGTCTCAATTGGAGTCTTGCCGAAGATGATGGAGACGGCGATCAAGGCCAGCGCCATCAGCGCCGCGGGCAACAGCCCTGCGACGAACAGACCACCGATCGACAGGTTCGCGACGAAGCCCAGGATGATCAGGTTGATGCAGGGCGGAATAGTCTCCGCCATCACCGCGGAGGCTGCGAGCAGCGCCACGGCGCCGCCCGGATTCTGCTTGGAGCGGCGCGCGGCCGGAATCAGCACGGAGCCGACCGCGGCGACGTCGGCCATCTTCGAGCCGGAAATGCCGGAGAACAGCACCATCGAGGCCACCATCACGACGTTCAAACCGCCGCGCATGCGGCCGACCCCGCGCTGCAACAGCTCGATCAGCCGCACCGACATGCCGTTGGCTTCCATGAGGTAGCCGACGAGAATGAAGAACGGAATCGCGAGCAGCACGAAATTGTCGATGCCGCGCGCCATCTGCTGGGCGAAGATCACGCCGGGCAGCGCGCCCTCGACCCAGATGAAGATCAGCGCGGCCAGCGCCAGTGCAAAGCCGATCGGCAAGCCACCGACCAACGTCGCAAAGAAACCGATCAGCATCAGCGTGCCCGCCGACGGCACCGTGGCGGGCGACAGATAATCCCAGGCGAGATAAAGGCCGGTCACGACGGCAATCGCGACGAGGCCTCTGACGATGTCAGGGAGCGGCCTGGCGCAGAGCTGGTCGATCGCAAACACCGTCATGAACAGCGCGCCGGCGCCCATCGGGTAGAAGGTCAGCTCCAGCGGCAGGCCGGATCCGGTGGTCTGGCCCGCCGTCAGCGAGCCGAGCTTGATGGCGTTGTAGGCGACGTAGCCCGAAATCAGCACCACCAGCAGCGCGCTCGCGGCGTCGACCAGCGCGCGCAGCCGTACCGGAGCCAGATCGCGGAAGAAAGAGACGCCGACATTCTCGCCGCGCGCGAGCGCGCTCGCCGCGCCGAAGAAGGCCGATCCGACCATCAGTCCGCGCGCGACGTCGTCGGACCACTCCACCGGCGCGTTGAAGCAGAAGCGCAGCAGCACGGAACCGCAGACGACGACGAGATCCGTGGCCAGCAGGATGGCCGCGATCGCGTCGCTGAAGCGAAGCAGCAGGGCGATGCTCCCGTGGCGGCCGCCCGAGAGAGGTACGGCAGCTGTCATTGCCACGTCAGGCCTGCGTGGCGCGGATGATGTCGATCACGGCCTTGGATTCCGGCCGCGCCTTCATGAAGTTCTCGATCTGCGGCGCGACGCGCTTTTTGAACGCCTCGCGGTCGCATTCGGCCACCGTCACGCCCTTTTCGGTCAAGGCCGACAGCGCTTCCTTCTCGACGGCGAGCCCGTGGGTCCGCGTGTCGGCCGCAGCCTTCTTCGCGGCATCGAGAAATCCCTCGCGCAGCTTCGGATCCATGCGATTGTAGGTCGTGTCGCTGAAATAGATCGCGAGCGGCGAGAAATTGTGCTGCGTCAATGCATAGAATTTCGCCGTTTCGAAGAACTTGCTGGCCAGGATGGTCGGCGGGTCGTGCTCTAGCCCGTCCAGCACGCCGGCCTGCAATGCCGTGTAGATTTCGCCGAACGCCAGCGGCGTCGCGGCGGCTCCCATCAGGCGCAGGCATTCCGTGATGACGGGATTTGGCAGCGTGCGGATCTTGAGACCGGCGAGATCTTCCGGCGTCTTCACCGGCTTCCTCGCAAGTACGCTGCGTGAACCGAAATTATAGGCCCAGGCGATGATGCGGATGTTGCTGCCCTTGAGCAGCGCGTCCTCGATCGGCTTGGCCGCGCCAGCGTCGAACGCCTTGGTCTGCTGCGGAAAGCTCGAGAACAGAAAGCCGAGGTCGTAGGTGCCGACCAGCGGCACCAGATTCGCCGAGATCGAGGAGCCCGACACCATGAGGTCGATGACGCCGAGCTTCACTGAGTTGATGACGTCGATTTCCTGACCCAATTGGTTGTCGGGAAAGAACGCGACCTCGACCTGCTCACCGAGGCCGTTCGCCTTCAGGTTCTTCACCAGATTGTCGTAGTAGACCCGGCCGTTGGCGAATTTGGGATCGTTCGGCAGCGACGAGGAGCATTTCAGCTTCAGCGTCGCGGCTTCGGCGCGGCCGATGAGTGCGGGGGAAAGCACGAGGCCGGCGGCAAGTCCCGTCGACGACTTGATGAACGCGCGACGGTTCACGGGCACGATGGACATAATGCGGTTTCTCCCCAATTATTGTTTTTCGAGCAACGGTCGTTGCCGCAGCCCGTTGCGCGGACTGTATGGCCAAAGCGACGGCGCAGGCAAGGCTTGCGGCCGGCCGTTGCAAAGCGGCGTGTCGCGAGGATCAACGGCATCAGCGCGCGGCAAAACAGCCATGTTTTTGCGGGATTCTCGATCAGATCGGCATGGGGCCGATGCGCGAGAAGATGCTTTCGCGCAGCGTTGGGCATCGATCCAATTGGCGCATGGATCAATGCGCAATTCACATGGATGGCGCCAGAACGATGCCGCACCAGCTCTGGCAGACCTTCTGCCCCATTTTGCCGCAGCTCAACGTGATCCAGTGCACAGACAGACGCATGGCGGCCACCTAGAAAAGGTGACATCATCGCGCGCATTGCCGATGGAGGTGACACCATGCGCCGTCCAGTCTTTCGCAATTTGTTTCTTGCATCCGCTCTTCTCGCGCTCACGCAATTGACGATGCCGACGGGGGCCGCGGCCGAAGCGCGGCTCGCACTGGTGATCGGCCAATCGGCCTATCGCACCGTGCCGGAACTCCCCAACGCAGCCAACGACGCCAAGGGCATGACGGAGCTGCTCGGCAATGCCGGCTTCACCGTCACCACGGCATCCAATCTGGCGCAAAACGATATGCGTCAGGCGATCTCGGATTTCGCCGGCAAGGTCAGCGCCAGCGGCGCCGACACCGTCGCGCTGGTGTTCTATGCCGGCCACGGCCTCCAGATCGACGGCGAGAACTATCTCGTTCCCGTCGATCTCGACCCCAAGCGCGAAGCCGACATTCCGCTGCAGGGTGTGCGACTGAACGATTTGCTCAACACGCTCGGCGCACTGCCGACGCGGGCGCGCATCTTCATGCTCGATGCCTGCCGCAACAATCCCTTCCCTGCGCTCAGCGGCGCCGGACACGGGCTTGCGATCGTCGACACCAAGGCCGGCGCGCCGGGCTCCTTCATTTCCTATTCGACCTCGCCGGGCTCCGAAGCCGAGGATGGCTCCGGCATCGACAGCCCCTATACCACCGCGGCGCTGACCGTCGCCAAGCAGCCCAATCTGCCGATCGAGGAAGTGTTCAAGCGCATTCGCGTCGCCGTGGCGCAATCGACCGACGGACGCCAGATCCCCTGGGAAAGCTCGTCGCTGACGACTGACTTCAAGTTCTTCGGCGGCGACAGCAGCGGCAGTCAGACTGCGCTTCCTGGCGCATCCTCCATGGCACTTGCGAGCGGCACGCGCAGCCTCGAGGACTGGCGCAAGGATTTGCAGGGCAAGCCGGCCATGGTCGCCTATGAGATAGTGATCACCGACGACACCGTGCCGGCGTATCAGGCCTATATCGAGTTGTACGCTCAGGATACCCGTACGCCGCGGCTGCGCACAATTGTGGAGCGCCGGCGCCAGATGCTGGCGTGGGAGCGCGCCACCGCGATCAACACCCGCGCCTCGTTCGAGGCGTATCTGGCGAACTGGGACAACAGCGATCTGGCCGCGACCGCACGCCGGCTGCTGCTCCGCGTGCAGAACCGCAACTACGTCTTGCCTGCCGCGGTCGCGGCCGCTCCTGCCCCGGTCGCCGTCGCGATGGCCCCGACCTGCCCGTGCTCGACGCCCACACCACCGGCTTCGCCGATCAACCCGACGATCGCGCCTGTGATCAAGAAGCGCGTCGACGACACACCGCCGAAGCGCAAGGTGGTCGACACGCCGCCCAGGCCGCGCCGGCCGCCGCCTGATGAGGTGATCTACGAGCGCGCGCCGCCACCGGATCGCGGCCCGCCGCCAGAAGCCTTAGGTGTCGGAATAGGCATCGGAATTGGCATGGGCATGGGCGGTCGAGGCGGCAACTACGGCGGCCCGGGACACGGCGATGGCTACCGCAGCCGTTACTGAGACCGCTCGCGCGGCAGCCGGACGCGGACACGGGTGCCGCCACCGGGACGATCCTCAATGGCGACCGTGCCGCCGTTGCTTTCGACAACTTGCCTCACGATTGTGAGTCCCAATCCTGCGCCGCCGCTCTCGCGGCTGCGCGAGGTCTCCAGCCGGTAGAATGGATCGAATACGCGGGTGCGTTCGTCAACCGGGATTCCCGGCCCGCGGTCCTCGACCAGGAGTTCGATCACATCGGTCTCGGCGTACAACGAGATGTCCGCGGCGCCACCATAGAGGATCGCGTTGTTGACGAGATTGGCAACGACCCGAGCCATGCCCGCAGCCGAGCCGCGGATGAGGAGAGCCGGATCTTCGCAGGTGAGCGTCAGCGCTGCGCAGGCACCCTTGCGCGCTTCGTACTCGGTCCGCGCGACGCGGGCAAGATCGACGGTTTCCGCCGACGGGCCTGCGAACGAGGCGCGGACAAAGGCGAGCGCATCATCCATCAGCGATTGCATGTCGTCGAGATCGACGGTTGCCTTGTCCCGCTGCACGCTTTCGGGCAGCAGCTCGAGACGTAGCCGCAGCCGCGTGACATAAGTGCGCAGATCATGGCTGATCGCGCCGAGCACGAGGGTGCGGCTGCGCAGCAGTTCGGCGATGTTCGCCTGCATGGCGTTGACGGCGCGGATCAGCGCCCGGACGTCGGGAGCACCCCGCTCGCTGACCGGCATGGTCTCCATTGCAGCGCCGAAGCGCTCGATGGCGACGGTCAACTCGGACAGCGGCCTGGTCTCGTGGCGGACCGCGAGCAAGGCCGCCAAAGCGACGACGAAGCCGAGAATTCCGGCCAGCAGGCCGACAGGAATGCCGAGCAGGCGAAGGCTGAGCTCACCTGCGGTCTCGATCACCAGATAGCCGCCGCCAGCAAGTTCAATGACAGCTTGCAGGCGCGAGGTGACGAGATCACGCAAGCGGGCCACCTGTTGGCCGTCCCTGACGTTGACGAAGGACAGTGCGACCAGCCGCTCCGCTGGCACACCGCTCTGCGCGCGCAGCCGTTGCTCCGCGCTGCTCAGGAAACGGCCATGCAACGGGTTGGGCGGCACGTCCTGACGCACGACCGGCTTGAATCGCGCCGTCGTGGCCGCGCGCAGCACCAGGTCGCGATCGTCGCGCGGTACCCTGTCGATAGCCTCCGCCAAGGCGGCGACCTGCGCGAACAAAGCGGCAAATCCGGACGGCTCGCCGCGGCCGCGCTGCTCCACGAAATAGATGGCGACCGACAGCAACTGCACGAGAATGATGGCGCCGACGACGATAAGGCCGAGGCGGGCGGCGATGTGAAGCCTGCTCATCCCGCACAGGCTCCGTGCTCAGAGCGGGCGAACGTCAGCACTGAAGAGATAGCCGCCATTGCGCACGGTCCTGATCGAGAACGCAGCCTTGGGATCCGCGGCGACGAGCTTGCGGCGCAGCCGGCTGACCGACACGTCAATGACGCGGTCGAACGGATCCGCGGTCCGGCCGCGCGTCCAGTCGAGCAACTGGTCGCGGGACAGCACCCGCTTGGGCCGTTCGAGGAAACATGCCAGCAGATCAAACTCCGCTGCCGTCAACTCGACGATATGGTCCTGGTCGTTGGTCAGGCTGCGCCCGTCGAGATCGGCCACCAGCCTGCCGAAAGCAATTCGCCGCGGCGGCGGCATCTGCAGCGGGCCGTCCACACGCCGCAAGACGGCCTTGATGCGCGCCAGCAATTCCCGAGGATTGAAAGGCTTCGGCAGATAATCGTCGGCGCCGAGCTCCAGGCCGATGATGCGGTCGACATCGTCGGCCTTGGCCGTCAGCATCAGGATCGGCGTGCGGCTCTTGCTGCGCAGGCGCTGGCAGATCGACAGTCCGTCCTCGCCCGGCAGCATGATGTCAAGCACGACGAGATCCGGGCATGCCTGCATCAGCGCCCGGTCCATCGCCGCGCCGTTCTCGACGCAAACCGGCGCATAGCCCTCCCGCGTCAGCAGGTCCGCCAAGAGCGCGCGGATCTCGCGGTCGTCCTCCACGATCATGATCGTCCGAGTGTCCATCGCGGCCTCTATCGAGCAGCCCGCTGGCAGGAATGTGGCGACCCCGTCGCTCGTTACAAAACGTTACACTTCCGGCCTCGCCGGCAACATCACGGCAAAAGATCGAGGCGAGATTGGCCCCATGCGGCGACCGGTCTCGTTCCGGCGCGTCCTCACAAACAGGAGTATCCGATGAAACCCATTCTCGCTTCGCTATCACTCGCAACGGTGCTGGCCCTCACGGGAGCCTCCGGTGCAAACGCCTGGGTTCGCAGCGGCAGCGTCACGACTTGGCGAGGTACCTACTACGGCAGCGCCAGCGGCGGATGCGCCGGCGGAACCTGCTCGCGTTCGGCTTCGGTGACGGGACCTTATGGCGGCACGATCGCACGCAGCGGCAGCATCACGCGCGTCGCTCCGCATGCATTCGACTACACGCGCACCGCGACGGGTCCGAACGGCCATAGCGTGACGCGCAGCGGCACGGTCGGGACTCATCCTTATTACGAATACCGGTACTGACCGTCGCGCCGGACGACCGCGAAATTCCGGCCGGGGTCAGAACACTGGCCGCGGACTGCCTTCCTCCAACTTGCAAGCATGGATATCTCGAATGCGACGATTGACGATCTTGGCGTCGGCCGCGGCAGCCGCACTGGCCGCAGGTTCGACCGCGCTAGCCTTCACCCCCAGCCCTCACCCCGGTATGTCCGACGGCCTCACCGAAGTCAGCGGCGGCTGCGGACCCGGCTGGCACCTGACGGCCAACGGCCTGTGCCGGCGGACCATCGTGCCCTACGCCCATCCACCCTATGCCTATGCGGCGCCTCCCTATCCTGGGGCCTGTTGGTGGACCAGCACGCCATTCGGCGTGCGGAGGGTCTGCGCATGGTGAGACCTGTACAGCTACGGGAGCTGCGACGCGCGATCGCGGTCATCATCGCCGCGTTGGTCGCGATATCGTCCGCGGGCGCCGCGTCCGCCCAGCAACCGCGACAGGAGATACGCCAAGCGTGCACCGCGGACATGCGCGCGCTGTGCTCCGGCATCATGCCGGGAGGCGGCCGCGTCAAGCAGTGCATGATCGAGCATTTCAACAGCTGTCGGATGGCTGCAAGAGCGCGCTGAAGCAGGCGCAGGCGTCGAAGCCATAGGGCGTGCCTCGCGGGAGTGCGCGTGGGGCTCGCAGACGCGATAAGTGCCGCGAGCCCTGCGGTGTCGCACGATATACAGGCGAGGCCGGCAACCCCATGTTTGCCGACGACCGGCAGCTGTGGTCTGGTCGGCCAACGGAACGCTTCGGGGATTCGCTGCTGATGGCGCAGGACGCTCACACCGCAACATCATGGCCGCTGTTTCGCTCACTCGCGTCCTATTCGCTGCCGGGCGATTTGATGGCCGGCCTGACGCTCGCGGCAATCGCGATCCCAGAGCAGATGGCCACGGCGCGGCTCGGCGGCTTCGCGCCGCAGATCGGCTTCTTCGCCTTCATGGCGGGATCGCTCGGCTTTGCGATGCTCGGCGGAAACCGCTTCCTGTCCTGCGGCGCCGATTCCACGATCACGCCGATCTTCGCCGGCGGGCTGGCGGCGCTGGCCGCCGCCGGCTCGCCTGAGTATCAGGGCCTCGCGATCGCGCTGGCACTGATGGTCGGCGCAATGATGCTGGCCGGCGGCGCCTTCCGCCTCGGCGGCATCGCCAATCTCTTGTCCGTGCCCGTCATGGTCGGTTTCCTCGCCGGCATCTCCGTCCACATCATCGTGTCGCAATTACCGGGCGTGCTGGGCCTGGACTCGCCGAACGGGCCGACGCTCGATCGCATCGGTGTGCTCGCAAGCGAGCTCGGCCGCACCAATCCCTTCACGCTGTGCATCGGCTTCGGTGTGCTGGCCGTGGTCTTCGTCGCCGAGAAGGTCAGCGCAAAAATTCCGGGCGCGCTGATCGGGCTCGTCGCCGCGACCCTGGCCACGATCGCGCTCGGCCTCGAGAGCAAGGGCGTCAATGTCGTAGGCCTCGTGCCGGGGACGCTGCCGCGGCCGACCTTCCCCGAGCTTGCACCGGAGCAATGGGTCCGCCTCGTGCCGCTCGCCTTTGTCATCACGGTCGTGGTGATGGTGCAGACCGCGGCGACGACGCGCTCATTCCCGTCCGATCCCGACAAGCCGGCCGATGTCGATCGCGATTTTCTCGGCGCGGGCGTAGGCTGCGTACTGTCGGGCCTGTTCGGTGCGTTTCCGGTCAATGCCAGCCCGCCGCGGACGGGCATTGTCGCCGAGACCGGCGGACAATCGCAGCTCGCGGGTCTCGCCGCCGCTGCGATCGTGCTGGCGCTGCTCGCGTTTGGAACGGGATTGCTGCAGCACGTTCCGGACGCAGCCCTCGGCGGCATCCTGCTGTTCGTCGCGCTGCGCATCATCCGCGTGAAGCAGATCGTCACGATCTATCGCCAATCCCCCAGCGAATTCCTGCTGATCGCCGCCACCGCCGCGCTGATCATCGTGCTGCCGATCCAGCAAGGCGCGTTCCTCGGCATCGTGCTGTCGCTGCTGCACGGCATCTGGAGCACGACGCGCGCGCGGCTGGTCGAGTTCGAGCGCGTGCCGGGCACCACGATCTGGTGGCCGGCACATCCGCACATCGCCGGCGAGCGCATCGCCGGCGTCGCCGTGCTCGGGCTGCAGGCGCCGCTGTCCTTCCTCAACGCGCCCGGCTTTCGCAGCGACGTGATCAAGGTGCTCGGCA
This sequence comes from Bradyrhizobium sp. BWC-3-1, assembly GCF_032917965.1. Taxonomy (NCBI): domain Bacteria; kingdom Pseudomonadati; phylum Pseudomonadota; class Alphaproteobacteria; order Hyphomicrobiales; family Nitrobacteraceae; genus Bradyrhizobium; species Bradyrhizobium sp. BWC-3-1. Next base: position 2,361,591 of record NZ_CP136625.1, on the reverse strand, counting down.
CGACGCCGCCACAGCTGCTGGTGCTGGAGGCGAGCGGCATGGTCGAGATCGACTTCACCGCCGCGCAGATCCTGCTGGACGTGTTCAGGGCGTGCAGCGAACAGGGCGTCACCGTCGCGCTGGCCCGGCTGGAATCGGTGCGCGCGCAGGACGCGTTCGAGCGGTTTAGATTGTTCGACGCCCTGCCGAGAGAGCGTGTCTTCCACAGCGTCGACGAGGCCGTGCGGAAGTTGGCGCGATAACTGGGCTCACTGCGCCAATGGCGGGTGATCGCGCTGGATCGTTTCGCGGATCCAGCTGGCATGGATCGCGCGAAACAGGATTTGCGCCGTCTTGAGGTCGTTCGCCTTCATGCAGAGATCGACGATGCGACGGACTGCGTCGTCGCGCATAAGTCCATCCGAGATCTTCATCGCGATTTCCATCGCGACTTTCGCCGCGCGCTCGTAGCGCTCGCTGTCGCGCTTGTCGCTGCGCGCGCTACCTGCCGCGCTCGCCGCAGCGGCGTCACAGATCGCACGGATGCGCTCGGCGGCCTCGATGTCGCCGAGCGGCCGTTCGATCGCTTCGTCCCAGATGTCCTGACGCGTCTTGCGCGCGAACCACTGCATTGCCTGCTCCGTGGTGAGGGAGCGAGCATAAACGGCGGCCACGCCGCGCGCTACGCCTCCGGTACGATCTTCCCGGGATTGAAGATGTTCTGCGGATCGAGCGCCTTTTTCAGCGCCCGCATCGCGTCGATCGCCTCGGGCCCGAGCTCCGCCTTGAGGTATTTCTGCTTGCCCTGACCGATGCCGTGCTCGCCAGTGCAGGTGCCGTCCATCGCCTGCGCGCGCTCGACCAGCCGATGCATGAACTCCTCGCCGCGCGCCATCTCGTCGGCATCGTTGGTGTCGCAGACCAGCGAGCAGTGGAAATTGCCGTCGCCGACATGGCCGACGATCGGCGACAACAGGTTGAGGCGCTTGAGATCTTCCTCGGTCTCGCCGACGCATTCGGCAAGCCGCGAGATCGGCACGCAAACGTCGGTCGCGACCACCCCGATGCTGTCGCCGGGCCGCAGCGCTTTCACCGACCAATAGGCGTCGTGCCGCGCCTGCCACAGTTTTGTGCGGTCCTCCGGCTTGGTGGTCCAGGAGAAATCGCCGCCGCCGCAATCCCTGGCGATCTCGCCGAAGGCCTTGGACTGTTCGGCGACCTCTATCTCGCTGCCGTGGAATTCCATCAGCAGCAGCGGCGTTTCGGGCAGGGTCAACTTCGAATAGGCGTTGCAGGCCCGCACCTGCGCGGCGTTGAGCAGCTCGATGCGCGCCACGGGAATACCGGTCTGGATCGCCAGGATCACGGCCTGACACGCCCCGTGCACGGTCTCGAACGACACCGCTCCGGCCGCGATCGTATCGGGGATGCCGCGCAGGCGGATGGTCAGCTCCGAGATGATGCCGAGCGTGCCCTCGGCGCCGACGAACAGATGCGTCAGGTCGTAGCCGGCGGATGATTTCTTCGCACGCGTGCCGGTCGTGATGATCTCGCCGTCGCCGCGGACCACTTTCAGCGCCAGCACACTGTCGCGCATGGTGCCGTAGCGCACCGCATTGGTGCCGGAAGCGCGGGTCGAGGCCATGCCACCGAGGGAAGCGTCCGCGCCGGGGTCGATCGGGAAGAACAGGCCCTGGTCGCGCAGATGCTCGTTGAGCGCCTTGCGGGTGACCCCGGGCTGGATCACGCAATCGAGGTCCTCGGCATGCACCGCGAGCACCTTGTTCATGTCGCGCAGGTCGATGCAGATTCCGCCGGCGGGTGCGTTGACCTGGCCCTCGAGCGAGGTGCCGGTGCCGAAGGCGATGACGGGCACGCCGTTTTTCGCGCAGATCCGCACCACGTCCTGGATGTCGGCAGTCTCCTGCGCCATCACCACGCCGTCCGGCGGCTGGTTCACGATCCATGTGGTGGTATGGCCGTGCTGCTCGCGGACGGCTTGCGAGGTGATGAGGCGGTTGCCGAACCGCGCGGCAAGTTGCTCCAGCGCGCTCGCGAGGGCTTTCGGCGCCGGCCGCGGCGGATTATTGGTGATGGTCGTACCCACGGACGTTCCTCCCGACGAGACGAACCGTGGCAAAGGACATCTCACCGGTCAAGTCAAGCGACCGGACGCATAGCTGGGGAAGGACACATGCCGGAGACTGCTGCCACAACGATCGAGGGCGTGCCGTTCCGCTCGTCAATCATGCAGATCGAGCCGCAATGGATCGACTACAACGGCCACCTCAACATGGCCTATTACAACGTGATGTTCGACCGCGCGATCGACCAGATGTGGCTGACGCTCGGGATCGGACCGGGCTACATGAAGGAGCGCGGCGGCTCGACCTTCACCGCCGAATGCCACGTGCGGTATTTGCGCGAAATCCACCTCGACGATCTCGTGCAGGTCTCGGTCTGGCTGCTGGAAGCCGACGACAAGCGGCTGCACACCTTCCAGGAGCTGCGGCACGCGACCGAAGGATGGCTGTCCGCCACATCGGAAAACATGTCGCTTCACATCGACATGGGCTCACGAAAGGTGGCGGCTTTTCCCCCAGACATCCGTGAGCGCATCGCAGCGGTGGTCAAGGCCCACAGCGCCGTCCCGCGGCCCGAGGGCATCGGCCGGAACGTGGCGATGCCCTCGAAGCGGTAAGCGCGCTAAACCCTGTTACGACCCCGTGCCAGTCCGACAACGGCCGAGACCAGGAACAACACGACTGCGATGAAGAAGATGATCTTGGCGATTTCGATCGACGCGCCGGCGAGGCCGCCAAAGCCCAGGATACCGGCGATCAGGGCGATAACCAGAAACGTAACTACCCAGCTAAGCATGATCCGAACCTCTGTTTCGATGTCTGTCTGCGATCGGCGCGGCTGACGCGCCTCACTTGCAGAACCAATCGCCAACTCGGAACAATGGTTCCGGGCCGCTGAAGCCGGAAATTCGCCTGACCGACAGGAACAAATTGGCTTTCGGCGCACGTGGAAAACCCCTGTCCGCGGCCCCATATAGGGACCAATCCCTGTTAAGAAGGCTCCCCTTTCACCACCCCGCGGTGCCAACGTGGGGCAAATGATTCGCATGACCGAGCCGAGCAAGATCACGTCCCAGAGCGTCCCCGACCACCAGCCCGCAGCCGGCGGCATCGCCGCGCGTGCGCGCGCCTCGGTAGGCCCGCAATACCTGTCCGGGCTCAATCCGGAGCAGCGCGAGGCTGTGGAGACGCTGGACGGGCCGGTTCTGGTGCTGGCCGGCGCCGGCACCGGCAAGACCCGCGTGCTGACCACGCGCATCGCCCACATCCTGAGCCAGGGCCGCGCCCGCCCATCCGAAATCCTGTCGGTGACCTTCACCAACAAGGCCGCGCGCGAAATGAAACATCGGCTCGGTCAGATGCTCGGCCATGCCGTCGAAGGCATGCCGTGGCTCGGCACCTTCCACTCCATCGGCGGGCGCATCCTGCGCACCCACGCCGAGCTGGCGCAGCTCAAGTCGAACTTCACCGTGCTCGACGTCGACGATCAGGTCCGACTGCTCAAGCAGCTTCTGCAAGCCGACAATATCGACGACAAGCGCTGGCCGGCGCGCATGCTGGCCGGGCTGATCGACGGCTGGAAGAACCGCGGCCTGACGCCGTCGCAGGTGCCGTCGGGCGAAGCCGCCGTGTTCGCCAACGGCAAGGGCGGCAAGCTCTATGCGAGCTACCAGGAGCGGCTGAAGATCCTGAACGCCGCCGATTTCGGCGATCTGCTGCTCGAGGACATCCGCATCTTCCGCGAGCACCCGGATATCCTGCGGCAGTACCAGCAGCGCTTCAAATTCATCCTGGTCGATGAGTATCAAGACACCAACGTCGCTCAATATCTGTGGCTGCGGCTGCTGTCCCAAGCGCCGACTTCTTTTGCCTCTCCCCGCGTGCGGGGAGAGGTCGGATCGCCCGGCAGCGCAATTGCGCGCCCGAGCGATCCGGGTGAGGGGGACTCTCAGCAAGCTGAGCTCGTGGAGGCAGCCCCTCATCCTGACCTTCTCAGCGTGAGCGAAGCTCGTCGCGACCCCGCAAGCGGGGAGAAGGAGCAGACGCGCCACGTCAAAAACATCTGCTGCGTCGGCGACGACGACCAGTCGATCTATGGCTGGCGCGGCGCGGAGGTCGACAACATCCTGCGCTTCGACCATGATTTCCCCGGCGCCAAGGTCATCCGCCTCGAGCGCAACTACCGCTCGACGGGCCACATCCTCGCCGCCGCCTCGCACCTGATCGCCCACAACGAGGGCCGGCTCGGCAAGACGCTGCGCACCGAGGACCAGGACGGCGAGAAGGTCACGGTAACAGGCTCTTGGGATTCGGAAGAGGAAGCCCGCGGCATCGGCGAGGAGATCGAGCAGATCCAGCGCCAGGGCGACAAGCTCAACGAGATCGCGATTCTGGTGCGCGCCTCCTACCAGATGCGCGAGTTCGAGGACCGCTTCGTCACGCTCGGCCTGCCCTATCGCGTCATCGGCGGCCCGCGCTTCTACGAGCGCGCCGAGATCCGCGATGCGCTGGCTTATCTCCGCGTCATCAATTCACCGGCCGACGATCTCGCCTTCGAGCGCATCGTCAACACGCCCAAGCGCGGCCTGGGCGATGCCACCGTGCAGATGCTGCACGATCACGCCCGCAAGCGCCGCATCCCGCTGTTCGAGGCGGCGCGCGCGGTGGTCGAGACCGATGAGCTGAAGCCGAAGGCGCGCGGCTCCTTGCGCGACGTCGTCGCCCAGTTCGACCGCTGGCGCGCCCAGCGCGAGGTCACCTCGCACACCGAGCTCGCCGAGATCGTGCTCGACGAGAGCGGCTACACCGAGATGTGGCAGAAGGACCGTTCGGCGGACGCCGCGGGTCGGCTCGAAAACCTCAAGGAGCTGGTGCGCTCGATGGAGGAGTTCGAGAACCTGCAAGGGTTTTTGGAGCACATCTCACTGGTGATGGACCGCGACAGCGGCGCCGACGAGGACGCGGTGTCGCTGATGACGCTGCATTCGGCCAAGGGGCTGGAATTCGACAACGTGTTCCTGCCCGGCTGGGAGGAAGGCCTGTTTCCGAGCCAGCGCACGTTGGACGAACAGGGCCGCGCCGGCCTCGAGGAAGAGCGCCGGCTCGGTCATGTCGGCCTGACCCGGGCCCGCCGCCGCGCCAAAATCTATTTTGCCACCAACCGCCGGATCCACGGCACCTGGTCGACCACGATCCCCTCGCGCTTTCTCGACGAACTGCCCGCGGCCAATGTCGAGATCACGGAATCCAAGGGCGGCTCGGCCTGGGGCGGCACCGGCGGCTACGGCGCCTCCCGCTTCGACGACATGGAAGCGTTCGGCTCCACCTATTCGACCCCGGGCTGGCAGCGCGCCCAGGCCAATCGCAATCGCGGCGGCGGTGGCGGCGGCAATGGCGGCCGCGGCAGTTTCGAGGAACAGGCCTCGTCGTTTTCGTCCCAGTCGTCCTCGCCCGATTTCGGCAGCTTCTCCTCGCGCCGCCGCGGGCCGCTGACGATCGAGGGCGAGCTGGTGGCCAAATCCACCGGCACGACCTCGGAATTCTCCCTCTCCGACCGCGTCTTCCACCAGAAATTCGGCTATGGCCGCGTCACCAAGATCGACGGCAACAAGCTCACCATCGCCTTCGACAAGGCGGGGGAGAAGAAGGTCGTGGACAGTTTTGTGCAGCGGGCGTGAGGCCTGCATGCCGCACTACATCGCCATCATCGAGGACGCCGGCCCGGACGAAGCCGTCGGCGTGTGGTTTCCCGACCTGCCCGGCTGCATTTCCGGCGGCGACGACGTCGATGAGGCCCTGGAGAATGCGCCCGAGGCACTCGCGTTCTATGCACAGGAACTGACCGCGGACGGCCGCCGGCTTCCCCCGCCGCGGACATTGGACGAGCTCAAGGCCGACCCTGATGTCGCCGACGAGCTCGGGAAGCACACGGTCGCCCTGATCGAATGGCCACCCCTCACTGAGGCCACGGAGTGAGGACTGTTCGCCGCACTGGTCGGACTCTCGACAGTTCAGGTCCGAACAGCCCTTGACCACCGTGAACTTCCCCGTATCAGATGCGACCATGGTCCGGGGCTCCATCACACTGATCTTGCTGGCATTGGGTATGCCGTCGCTTGCGGCGGCGGAGACCATGAGCTTTGGCGATGCGATCGGGCTGCTGGCGAAAAGTTGCGGCGCGGAAATCGTCGCCAATTGCCGCGGCGTCAACCCGGATTCGACCCGCCTGAAGGAGTGCCTCTCGCGCAACCGCGACGTGCTCTCGCAGCAGTGCCAGAGCGATTATCTCGGTGCCTTCGACGCCATCCAGAAGCGCGTCGCAGCCCGTGTCACCGTGGCGAACGTCTGCCAGCGCGAGATCGTCAAGGTCTGCGGCGGCTCGACCAAGGAGACCAGCAAGGCGGTCCCCTGCCTGGTCTCGACGCCCAAGGGCATCAGCAACAATTGCCTGAAGGCCGTTGACGACGCGGGGTATCGGTGATGCCAGCGACGAGGCTTTCCACCGCCGGAATATGCATCGCGCTCGGCCTCGCTTTGCTCGCGGGCACAGCGGAAGCACAGACGGCGCCGCCAACCCGCGACGACATCGTCGGCAAGCTCAACCATTTCGAACAAGCCGCCGAGATCGATCTCCCCGCGCTGAAGCTGCAGGTGATGGAGCGGGCCAAGGCCAGGATCAAGAACGATCCCGGTCCGGTGAACCGGCCGCTGATCGCGCCTGATCTGGTCAATCTGCCGACCTTCACTGCGCAGATCCAGTTCGACGCCGACACGCCGATCATCCAGCCGGCGTCCTACCAGACCGTCGGCCGCCTCGCCGATGCGCTGGTCCATGCCTCGCTGCTGCCCTACACGTTCCTGATCGTCGGCCATGTCGAATCCAACGCGAAGACGCGCGAGGCCAATGCGATCCTGAGCCAGCGCCGGGCGGATGCGATACGCGACGTGCTGGTGAACACGTTCAAGATCTCGACCAAGCGGCTGCATCCGATCGGCCTCGGCGAGGAGCAGTTTCTCGACCGGGCCAGGCCGACCTCAGCCGCCAACGCCCAGTTGCAAATCCTGACCTACGCCAAGGTACCGGAGGAAGCGCCTGCGCATCCCGCTGCGACACCTGCGCCTGCGGCGAAAAAGCCCGCCAAGAAGCGCTGAGCGGACGCGCCACGGCGTCTGACGCAACCCTTTGAAGTCACGTTTCTTTTGTGACCTGTCTCACAGCGCAACAGCGCGGTTTCGCGCGACAATTACGCCGGTTTGTGCACCGCCCTATCAGGTGCTATAGGCTTTTTTCGCCCTGCCCGACCCCATGCTGCACGAGACCGAGATGGCCAGTTATTTTCAACGTCAGCTGGCCGACTACGTCGAATATCATCGCGATCCCTGGAACTGCGCGATGCACGTGGTCGGCATCCTCCTGCTCTTCACCGGCGCCGTGCTGCCGCTGACGCTGGTCCATTTCCCGGTGTTCGGGATCGAGGTCAGCCTGGCCATGGTTCTTGCCCTGCCGGTGCTGGCCTACTGGCTGATGCTGGACGCCGGGATCGGGCTCGGCATCCTCGCCTCGATGATCGTGCTGCTTTCGGTCGCAACCGCGATTGGCAATCAGGTCTCGATCGTCATGATGTGGTCGATTTTTGTGGTGCTGATCGGGCTCGGCGTCGCGTCGCAAATCGTCGGTCACAAGGTTTTCGAGGAGCGGCAGCCGTCGATCGTCGACCACCCCACGCATTTTCTGCTTGGACCGATGTTTGTCATGGCAAAATTATTCATTGCATTGGGCTTCCGTCGCGACCTTGCCGCGATTCTGGCGCCTGCTCCGACCAATTCCCTTTCAACCCGATAGTTCTAGACGCGAAACAGCAAACCTACTGCATGGCTCTCGTACTGGTTACCGGTGGCAGCGGCTTCATCGGACATCATCTTGTAGAAGCGCTCCGCGCCCGTGGGCAGCGGGTGCGTGTTCTCGACGTCCGTGCGCCTGCCGCGCCGTATGCCGACGTTGAATATGCCCAAGGCTCGGTGCTCGACGGTGCCGCGGTCGATGCCGCGATTGCTGGGGTCGATCAGGTCTATCACCTCGCGGGCCTGCCCGGCATGTGGGTCGCCGACAAGCAGGCCTTTCACGACGTCAATTGCCGCGGCACCGAGATCGTGCTCGCGGCCGCGATGAAGCGCGGGGTCTCGCGCTTTCTGCACTGCTCGACGGAATCGATCCTATTCCCCTATTCCGACCTCAACGGTGTTCCCGCCGAAGAGGCACTGCAGCCGGCCGATGCGATGCCGGGCGCCTACACGCGGTCGAAATCGCTGGCCGAGCATTGCGCCGCGAAGGCCGCAGCTGAAGGTTTTCCGCTGGTGATCGGCACCCCGACCATGCCGATCGGTGCTGCCGACCACAATCTGACGCCGCCGACTGCGATGCTGTGGTACTTCCTGCAGAAGAAAGTGCAGCCGCATCTCGACTTCCCGGTCAATCTCGTCGACGTTCGCGACGTTGCCATGGGCCTCGTGCTGACCATGGAACGCGGGCGTAACGGCCAGCGCTACATCCTCGGCGGCGACTGCGTCAGGCTCGGCCAGATTCTGCGGATGATGTCCGCGATGAGCGGCCGCCGGCAATTCCCGGTCGTCGTTCCCGGCAAGATGGCCGAGCTGTCCGGCATCATGCTCGAATATCTCTCTGACCGCATCACGCGCAGGCCGCCCAACGGCACCGCCGAAGGCGTGCGCATTGCGCTCGCCGCGAGCGACCTCTCGATCGGCAAGGCGCGCACCGAACTCGGCTACGCGCCGCGCCCGATCGAGCCGGTCCTGCGCGAAACCATCACCCATCTTCTCGCCCGCGGCGGCGCGCTTGCCTCCGGCGCCATCGAGCATCACGCGCTCTCCTCGCGCGCCAGCTGAGCTGCCGCCCAACCCAAAGAACCTTTCCGCATGTCCTTCGATTTCAGCAAGCTTCTCTCTGTCGCCTGGGGTGGTTGGACCACGACTTGGCCGACGCAACTGCTCGCCCTGATCTGGCTCGCCTGGCTCGCAAGCTGGGTCGGCGCCTCGTTCTGGCAGGGCCGCACCCAGAAGCAGGTAATGACGCTGGAGTCCGGCCGCTATCGCATCCCGATCCTGGTCGGCGGCATCCTGTTCACGCCATGGACCGCGGAAGTGCTCGGCGAGAAGCCGCTCTGGGTGTTCAGCAATACAGCTGTCTACGTGGTGGCGCTGATCGTGCTGGCCGGCATCTCCTTCACCTGGTGGGGACGGCTGCATCTCGGACAATTCTGGTCCAACACCATCACCCACAAGCAAGACCACCGCGTCATCGACACCGGCCCGTACGGCATCGTACGCCATCCGATCTACACCGGCCTGATCCTCGGCATGCTGGTGACCGGCATCGCGGTCGGCACGGTGACCGCGATGCTCGGCGCGATCCTGATCTCGCTCGGCATGTGGCAGAAGGGCCGGATGGAAGAAGTGTTCCTGTCCAAGGAGCTCGGCGAAGACGCCTACGGCGCCTATTGCCGCCGCGTGCCGATGATCATCCCGTTCCTGTCGCCGCGCTGAGAGCGGCGGACGCGCCCCACATTCGCTGTCGTCCCGGCCCCCCGTGCGCAATTGCGCACTAGGCCGGGACGACAGCGAGAGGAACTGCCTTCCCTCCAGCCCGTTAGCCTCTCGATACCTGCCACTGACCGCAGAGCATCGAGCCATGTCCGACGCCTACGATTATTTTCGCGAGCACGCGATCGCCGCCGTCCGCAAGGCGCGGGCGCTGCCGCCCGGGCGGCCGAAGCAGAAGCAGCGCACGGTGGCGCGCGTCTATCATCTCCTCTCCAGAGAGGCGGCGCTCGCGCCGAACATCCATCATCTGGATGATTTTCGCGCGGCGCGCCGGGCGGAGCGGCAGATCGGCCGCTGATCTCCGGGCAGCCTGTCGGCATTCGTCCCATGCAAATTCGAACGGCTGCCATTCCACGGGAATAGAGCCCCGCGGCGCTCCACACAGGTTGACGTCTGCCCCGTCAGCCCGTTGGATGCGCGCGCAAACAGGGGCTTCTCATGACTTTTTCCAGCATCTTTGCGCAGTTCGTTGCGCTTCTCGGTGGCATCGCGCTGCAATGGCGAAAGCTGTCGGGCACCGTGCCTGCGCCGGCCTGGGGCCAGTCGCCCGCCATTCCACAAGCAAAGCCGCAAGGCGCCATTCCGACACTGAAGATGCCGACGGCGCGGGGCTGGAGCGAAGGACAGAAGCCGACGGTCGCACCCGGGCTCAAGGTCAATGCGTTCGCGACCGGCCTCGACCATCCGCGCTGGATCGAGGTGCTGCCCAATGGCGACGTGCTGATCGCGGAGGCGACGCAGATCGCGGGGGCGCCGCGGTCCGTGTTTCACTACGCAATGCAAGCGACGATGCGGCGCGCCGCCGCGCTCGGCGTCAGCGCCAACCGCATCACGCTGCTGCGCGACAAGGATGGCGACGGCGTCGCGGAGTATCGCGGCGCGTTCATGGAAAACCTCAGCCAGCCGTTCGGCATGGCGCTGGTCGGCGACACCTTCTATGTCGGCAACACCGACGGCGTGATGGCCTTCCCGTACGTGGCGAATGCCGATCGCATCACCGCGCCGGGCAAGCGCCTCACCACTTTCAAGCCGAGCGGCCACTGGACCCGCAGCCTGCTCGCAAGCCCCGACGGCAAGAAACTCTATGCCGGCGTCGGCTCGCTCAGCAACATCGGCGAGATGGGCATGGAGGTCGAGGAAGGCCGCGCCGCTGTCTACGAGCTCGACCTCGTCGCCGGTACGCACCGCATCTTCGCCGCCGGCCTGCGCAACCCGGTTGGTCTCGCCTGGGAGCCGACGACCGGTGTGCTCTGGACCGTCGTCAACGAGCGCGACGGCCTCGGCGACGAAACGCCGCCGGACTATCTGACCTCGGTGCGCGATGGCGGTTTCTACGGCTGGCCCTATTGCTACTGGGGCAAGACGGTGGATGACCGCGTGCCGCAGGATCCGGCGATGGTCGCCAAGGCACTCACGCCTGACTACGCGCTCGGCGGCCACACCGCCTCGCTCGGCCTGTGCTGGATGCCCGCGGGCACGCTGCCGGGCTTCCCCGACGGCATGGCGATCGGCCAGCACGGCTCGTGGAATCGCAGCACGCTGTCCGGCTACAAGCTGGTGTTCATCCCGTTCGAGAACGGAAAGCCTTCGGGTCCAGCACGCGACATCCTGTCCGGCTTCCTCGCGCCGGACGAGAAAGAATCCTACGGCCGTCCGGTCGGCGTCGTGATCGGTCCCGACAAGAAATCGCTGCTGATGGCCGACGACGTCGGCAACGTGATCTGGCGCGTGACGGGCGCTTGAAGGTTATGTTCCAACGCTAAGCGTGGTGCGCTGCTTGCGGAGCAGCGCGATCACCGACAGTGCCGTGATCAACCCGGTCTTGGGATTCTCGGAGGGGACGTTCTCGATTGACATCGAGAAGCGCGCGGAATCCGACTCGACCTCGATGCGATGAACATTGCGCGTCACGGTCGGGTCGGCCCAGATTTGCACCTGGGTGCGATCCGGCCCGACGCCCGCGAGCGACAGCGCGACCGCAACGTTGAGGTTGGCCGGAAAGCCTTTCGCTGCCTCCCGCGCGGTGCCCTCGAACAGCTTGAGCGGCTCGCGCAGATTGTCGATATCGATGTTGTTCGCGACGATGAACGGCGCGCCCTTCAACCCGTCGATCGGCTTGCGCGTGACCATCTTCACCGAATGGATGGTGCCGATCGCAGCGGCGTTGACGGCGTCGAGCCCGATCAGCGCGCCGGTCGGCACGAGGATGCGGCCGCCATTGGCCCGGGCGAGATCGACGAGATCAAAATTGTCGAGCAGCCCTCCGACGCTGACAACGACCGCGGCCCTGCCGCGTTTCACCGCGGGCTCGACGATCGCGCGGAGTTGGCTGCTCGGCGCGCACTCCACCACGATATCAGCGGCGTCGCCGAGCTGGTCGAGCGGCAGTAGGGATGGCGGACGACGCAGGCTGCCGAGCAATTTCTGATGCTTTGCAGGATCGCGCACCGCCACGGCGGAGAGCGTCAATCCCTCGATGCCCTGATCGAGCGCGGTCGCGATCTTGGTGCCGATCGAGCCGAGCCCCGCGACGGCAACCCGCAATTCGTTCGAAGCTGTCCGTTCAGCCATCGCATCACCCCTCTCGCCAAGTCGATGTCATAGCGCCTCAGGCGTCGCGCGCATAGCTGCGCAGGCGCGTCTCGAGCACGGAGAGCATTGCGTCGCGGGCGGGGTCGCGCGAGCCGCGCAGCCATGCGGCAGCGAGCGGCAGCCGGCCGACGGGCCCGATCTGCTTTGGCCGCAGCGGCACGAAGCGCACGCCTGACACCGCCATCCGCATGGTCCAGCGCGGCACGATCGCGACCCCGAGCCTGGTTGCGACGAGATTGATGATGGTCTGCTTCTCGTCGGCGACCTGCACGACGCGCGGCGTGAGGCCTGCCTGCTCGAATAGTCTTATCGTGAGGTCGTGGCTGTGCGGCCGCGAGCGACGATCCGGCACCAGCATCGCCTCCTCGGCGATCTCCGCCAGCGTGATCGACTTGCGTTTGGCCAGCGCGTGGCGCTGCGGGAAGGCCACGATGGCTGTTTCCTGCAGCAGATCGCGGAATTCGAGCCGCTTGTCCCGCTGAGCCGGTGGACGCACGAAGGCAAGATCGAGCGCGCCGGTCAGGATCTTTGGCAGCAGCCGGACGGTCTTCTCTTCCAGGAGCTGCACTGCGATATCGGGATGCTTTGCGCGAAAATCGCGCAGCAGCGCCGGTAACAGCCCCGCCGCGGCACTGTCGATGGCGCCGACCCGGAGTTTTCGAGCAGCCCCCGCGCGCGCGCGATTGCGCAGGTTGGTCTCGACCGCCTCGACGCGGGCGAGGATGGCACGGGCATCACGCAGCAGCGTCGCGCCATCTTCCGTCAGCGACACCGCACGCGTCGTCCGTGCGAACAGTCGCGTGTCCAGATCCTGCTCCAGCAGCTTGATCTGGCGGCCCAGCGCGGAGGGCAGCATCTGGAGATGCTGCGCCGCGTGGCCGAAATGCAACTGCTCGGCCGCCGCCACGAAGCATCGCAACTGATGCAATTCCATCCACCGGTCCTCTGATCCTGTGACGGGATTATATCATTTTTTTGTATAAACCAGCGCCGATTGAGTCCCGGCCCCTAGGTTCGCTAGCGTTACGCAACCCCACCGACATCTGGACGGAGCCCTTCATGCGCACCCATTCGATTGCAGCGATCCCCGCGGACGGCATCGGCCCCGAGGTCATCTCCGCCGGCGTCCGCGTGCTGGAGGCGCTGGCCAACCGCAGCGGTGACCTCGCCTTCAACATCAAGACCTTCGACTGGGGTTCGGACTATTACAAGAAGCACGGCGTGATGATGCCGGCCGACGGTCTCGCGGAGCTCAAGAAATTCGACGCGATCTATTTCGGCGCGGTCGGTGCGCCCGACGTGCCCGATCACATCACGCTGTGGGGCCTGCGGCTGCCGATCTGCCAGGGCTTTGACCAATACGCCAATGTGCGGCCGACCAAGATCTTGCCGGGCGTCGCCTCGCCGCTGCGCAATGTCGGCGTCGGCGACCTCGACTGGGTGATCGTGCGCGAGAATTCCGAGGGCGAATATGCCGGCATGGGCGGCCGCGCCCACAGGGGTCTCCCCGAAGAGGTCGGCACCGAGGTCGCGGTGTTCACCCGCGTCGGCGTGACGCGGATCATGCGCTATGCATTCGAGCTGGCGCGGTCGCGCCCGCGCAAGTTCCTGACCGTGGTGACCAAGTCGAACGCGCAGCGCCATGGCATGGTGATGTGGGACGAGATCGCCGCCGAAGTCGCGGCCGAATTCCCCGATGTGACCTGGGACAAGATGCTGGTCGACGCCATGACGGTGCGCATGACGCTGCATCCGAAGAGCCTCGACACCATTGTCGCGACCAATTTGCACGCCGACATCCTCTCCGACCTCGCCGGGGCGCTGGCGGGCAGCCTCGGCGTCGCGCCAACCGCCAATATCGACCCGCAGCGCCGCTTCCCCTCGATGTTCGAGCCGATCCACGGCTCGGCCTTCGACATCACCGGCAAGGGCATCGCCAACCCGGTCGCGACGTTCTGGACCGGCGCACAGATGCTGGAGCATCTGGGCGAGAAGGACGCGGCGGTGCGGTTGATGGCGGCGGTGGAGCGCGTCTGCGCGGCCGGCGTGCTGACGCCCGATGTCGGCGGCAAGGCGACGACAAAGGACGTGACCGATGCCGTGATCGAAGCGATCCACGGATCGAACGTGTAATCCGAGCTACGTCAGCGGGAGGCGCCAGGGTTTCCGAAAAATTTTGAGCCCCCCTCTTGAAACCAAAACGGGCTTTTTTTATTTTTCCGCTGCCGCCGAGAGGTGGCGTTCCCGACGCCTGTAGGGTCGGGAAGCTGAGACGGGCACCGGTCGTGTCCGGTGTCGTTCGTATCCATTTTGCTCCTTGGAGGATCTGGCTATGCGCACTTACGACTTCTCTCCCTTGTGGCGTTCGACCGTTGGCTTCGACCGCCTTTTCGACCTCGTTGAAACGGCACAGCGTGCCGGCGAGGACAACTATCCTCCCTACAACATCGAACGTCTCGGCGAGGATCGCTACCAGATTTCGCTTGCGATTGCGGGTTTCTCACCCAACGAGGTCGCGGTGACGGCCGAGCAGAATGCGGTGACCGTCGAGGGAAACAAGCCGGACAGAACCGAACGCGAATATCTCTACCGGGGCATTTCCGCGCGACCGTTCAAGCGGCAGTTTAACCTGGCCGAGTATGTTCAGGTGCACAGCGCCTCGTTCGAGAACGGCTTGCTCAAGATCGAACTGGTCCGAGAAATCCCTGAAGCCATGAAGCCGCGGCGAATTGCCATCAATGCCGCGCCGTCCGGCAACGTGCATCAACTCGAGGGCAAAGCCGCCTGAATTCGGTCTGTCGGAGGCCCGGTGATCCCGCCCGATCGTCGGGCGGGATGGGCCATGGCCTTCGATCGCGTACCCGAATGCAAGTCAGAGGTTTTAGAGAAAGGAGGAGGACCTCTCATGCTCGATCATGCCGACAACATCATCGATCTGAACGCGATATTGCACCCTGGCTCCGTCTATGATCATCCCCGCGACGTCATAGCCGATCCAACTTTGTCGATCGGCGAGAAGCGCGCGATCCTCACGTCCTGGGCTTCGGACGCAGCCAGTGTCGCCTCGAGCCCGACATTGCGGGAGCTGCCCGGCTCGGACAAAGCCGTCACCATCGACGAAATTCTGGAAGCGCTCGCGAGCCTCGACCACCATCCGAAGGGCCCTCCGGGCGGCAAGCCGGTCCGCACGCGATCCGTCGAACGAACCGGCCTCGCAGCCTAGGCAACGACAGCTCAACGGGGATTGCGATGATGCTTGATGAAGAGCTGGCCTTGTTGCGCGGCCACCGCAGCAACATCAGCCGCTATCAGCGGTTGCTCAAGACCGAGCTGACCGAGTTCGAACGGCGGTTCATCGAGAGACGTGTGTCCGAGGAGCGCTCGGCGATCGAGAAGCTCGCCGTCTCCGCCTTTCCGCTCACCTTTCAGGCTCCGAGCCGGGCAATGGGGAACGCCACCACGCGCCTGACGGCAAGCCGGCACGGGTGATCGACATGCCCGAACACCTCCCGACATTCGAAGTGTTCCTGAAGAAGTGCGGTCGAAGGACATGGCGATGGCGTGTCTGCACGACGGAAGGACGCCTGGTCATGCACGGCTTCGAAAATGGCCGACCCGCTGCCAAATATGCGGCTGACAGGGCCTTGTTTATGATGCTTCTCGCCGCGCCCTATGGCCCGGCGGGCCGGGCTTCCGCCACGGCTCGCTCCTCCTTGGCGACTCCCGCATCAAGATGGCTGCCGCGGCACAAGATGCGTGAATGACAGGTGCCGCGAGGGATGGTGCCTGGCATCAGCCAAGCCCATCCCGGCCATCTCCGTTGCTGACCGCTTACCGCCGTCCCGGCGGGGGGGTCGCCATGGCGGCTGTCGGCTCCGGCGGCGTCAGGTGGCGTGGAACGATGATGGACTGGCCGGGGGTGAGCGTCGCGTTCTCCGGCAGCGAGTTGCTCTGCGCCAGCGACCACAGCGGCACGCGATTGGCTGCCGCGATGCTCTCCATGGTGTCGCCGCGGCGCACCGGTAGCCGCACGCCACTGTCCCACAATTCGACCAGCGTATTCGCCGGCACGAGATAACGCAGCGGCACGGCATCGACCTGCGTCTGGGGCGGAATGCGCGGCAACTGCGTGACCATATCGACGATCTGACGGTGGATGTCGTCGGACTTCTCGATGTTGATGTGGCTGACCCGCGCGTTCTCCTTCAGGTCATAGCTCGCATAGTGACCGCGATAGCCCGGCACCGCGACCACGTTGCCGCCGCCAAGCACGCTGTCGGAGAGATAGATGTTGATGAAGCGCTCGACATTGAGCGGCACGTCGCCGGTCGCATGCGCGGGATCGATGGTGATGACGAGGCTGATCGGGATGTTCTCCTTGGCCGCCATCTCGGAGATGACGATCGAGCAAAGCCCGCCCATCGAATGCCCCATCAGCACGATCGGCGCCGGCGCTTCCTTGTAGCTGGAGATCGCACGATCGCCGATCCATCGGCAGATGGTGAATTCATAGACGTTAGCCGAAAAGCCGGCCTGCGTCAGCTTCTCTTCGAGCCGGTCCATGCCGGTGGAGAAGAACGGCCCCATGGCGCCACGGAACAGGTAGATCTTCGGCGGCGGCAATGGCTCGAACGGTGGGGGCGGCGGCGCGACGGGTGCGGCCGCGGCGGGCTTCGTCTTGGCAGGTGAGGCAGCGGTCGTCCCGGTGCTCAAGGCGAGCAGCGCAACGGCTGCCAGCGCGAGAAGTCGCCTCAAATCGATCATCAGTCCAGCAGTCCCACTCCGGGAGGCTGCAGCCTCCCCCAAAGGCGCTTAGTGACGGTCGATTGGGTGGAATTTGGGGCACGGAACCGGGGCTCGATCCGCGCTCATTCCAGCATCTCGCCCCCCAATCACTGCATGCTCTTGAGCCTGCTGCGGTGTGCGGCCTGTTTCGCGCGGTTGCCGCAGACCGCCATGATGCACCATCGCCGCGCGCGTCTGCGCGTGTGGTCGGCGAACAGCATGGTGCAGTTGTGCCCCTCGCACGCCTTGACGTTCGAAAAATCCTCGTCGCAAACGAACTTCGCCATGGCTTCGCCAACCGGCAGCAATAGCGCCTCCGGCGATCGCCAGCGCCGCCTCATTCGCAATGCCAGAGCGCCGCCATCGGCATGGCCCGGCTCGATCCGGCTGAACGCTTCGTCGCGCTCCAGCAGGCTGTTCAACGGATCGAGCTCGCGCAATGCATCCGTCGTGAGCGGTCGGCCTGCATGCTTGCGCACGAAGCCCCTGAACCATTCGCGCAAGGCGCGCGCCTGATCCGCAACCTTGTCCAGCTCCTCCGGCGTGGCGCGCGCCGTCAGCGCGTGCAGATCATCCGCGGGCACCAGCTTCGCCTGCGCCAGCCAGTCGATCAGGCCATGACCATCATCGATCCAGTCGACCGGCGTATCGAGCGGCGTCGCCACCGAGTTGAGGAAGTCGAGGCCGAGAGAGTCGGCGATGAACATGGCGGGCGGGCGGTCCATGAGCGGTCCTTGGCCGGTCGGGAGCATGGACTCAGATAACCTGATAGAACGGCATTGACAAGTTACGGTAAGGAGACGTAACCTCTTAGTAGGCAATTTAGTGGTTACTAAGATGGAGAATGTCATGGCCGCAATCGCGTACCGCACCGCGGATGTCGAGGGCTTCAAGGTGTTCTATCGCGAGGCCGGTCGTGTCGGAGCGCCAAAACTCCTGCTGCTGCACGGCTTCCCCAGCGCAGGCCACATGTTTCGTGACCTCATCCCGCTGCTGGCGGACAGGTTTCATATCGTGGCGCCCGACCTTCCCGGCTTCGGCCAATCCGACATGCCTTCGCGCGAAAGCTTCCGTTACACGTTCGACAATTTCGCGCGCGTGATCGAACGCTTCACCGAAATGATCGGCTTCGACCGTTTCGCGGTCTACGTTTTCGATTACGGCGCGCCGACTGGTTTCCGGCTTGCGCTCAGTCACCCCGAGCGGATCACGGCAATCATCTCACAGAACGGCAACGCCTACGAGGAAGGGCTCAGCGACGACTGGACTCCGCTCAAGACCTATTGGCAGGATCCGTCGCCGGCCAATCGCGACGCGCTACGCGCGCTCCTCACGCCGGAAGCGACGCGCTGGCAGTACACGCATGGCGTCCCCGATCCGATGACCGTGTCACCGGACGGCCAGAACCTCGACAATTTCTACCTTGCGCGCCCGGGCTCGGACGACGTGCAGCTCGACCTGTTCGGCGACTACAAGAGCAACGTCGCGCTCTATCCGGCCTTCCAGGACTATTTCCGCAAGCACACGCCGCCGTTCCTCGCGGTCTGGGGCAAGAACGACCCATTCTTTATTCCGCCCGGCGCCGAAGCGTTCAAGCGCGATAATCCGAATGCCGTGGTGCAGTTCTTTGACACCGGTCATTTCGCGCTGGAGACGCACGCGAAGGAAATCGCGGACAGCATTCGTACCTTCCTGACGTAACGGGGGCTGTCCTCCGCGAAAGTTACGCCGCCAGGCTCTGCTGAGCGCGGAATGCGCTGATCGCCATATGGACGAGATGCAGCTTGCCTTTGACCGCCGGCGATATGTCGAAGGGATATGCATCGCTCATCCCGAGCGAGCGGTTGAGTTCGTTGATGCTGCGAGCAAGCGGCATCCACAGTGCCAAGAGTGCCTCGAAGTCGCTCTCGAGATAGGGATCCGTCAGGGTCTGCCGGGCGCGCTCGTCCAGCGCCAACGGCAAACCTGCCAGCGAGTCGAGCGTCGACACGATATGCAGGAAATGCGCGAACGTTTCCGCCCAATCCTCCCAGGGGTGGGACGTGGCGTACTCGCTGATGAAGCCGCTTCGGTCGTATGAACGATCGGCGCGGCTGTAATAGGAGTTGATCGCGGCCTGATAGTCCTGCGCCTGGTCACCGAAGATCAGCTTGAACGGGGCCTGGAATGTCGTGCCGTCGACGAGCAGGTCCCAATAGAAGTGACCGATCTCGTGCCGGAAATGCCCGAGCAGCGTGCGGTACGGCTCCCGGAACGCCACGCGGCGAGATTCTCGTTCGACATCGTCGGCCTCCGCAAGGTTGAGCGTGATCAGGCCCGAGAGATGCCCCGTCACGATCGGACCGACCTCGTCCGAAAGAATGTCGAAAGCCAATTCTGCGCCGGTGCGCGATGCGAGCGGAAGCTTGAGGCGACTGAGATCATAGAGAAGACGGCGCTTGGCTTCCTCCATACGGCGCCAGAGCATGATGTTTCTGGTGCTGCCGAGGTTTGGAATTGTGCGCGTGAGGCGGCACGAGCCGCAATACCAGTCCGCGCCCTCGACACACCAGTTGCAGCCGATGATCTCGCGGTTACGGCAAGATTGATGGGATGCAAGCCTAGTCATCTCGATGCGCGAGGAGTCGAACGCCAACTCAGTGCTGCAATTCGCGCACGCGATGTGCTCGAACGAGACAGGATGGCGGCATGACGGGCACTGAAAGATCTTCACGTGGACTGGCCCCAGACAGACGGCACACCGGAAGACCGGCCTGTCAATTCGAGGAACTCTTGCACTTCGAGGAACTCTTGCGACCGTCGCTGTTGCCGGCGAGCAACGCACGCTGCGTCCGCAGCGCGTGCTGTCTTAACAAGCCGGCTCGCGTCGCGCTCAACTGGCTCGATTGAGGCTGCGGCTTTTTCTCAAGGACATTTTCGGAAACAGGCCGACCGGCCCACGTCCGCTCGGGCTGAACCGCCATGGGGCCGACGTTTCGTCCGCTTGTCATGCTGTAACAACACCAGATCGTACGCCGAGTTCCCTTCCTCGACCGGCGGGTGATCGAGCTTGGCTTGTGCAGATACGACAATGCCGCCGTCGGCGTGACGGCGGCATTGTCAATTCACCTGCTTGCGGCGAACAGCTTAATTCCGGGGAGCCGTTGCCGCCGCCGAGCGCGCCGACCTGGGCGCGCCGGGTTCGGCAACCGGAGCCGGTGCGCGCGATCGCATGATTGCGGCGTCGATCTCGGCAATCACGCGGCGCTGGATCGCTTCGTTCTTGTCGATCGAGATGTGGCCGACGCCGGAGCCGCGGACGTCGACATTGTCGAGCTTGCCGCGAAAACCGTCCGCGCGCTTCACCGGCTCGCCGGGGCCGTCGCCGATATAGATGTTGATGTAGCGCTCCGCGCCGGTCGACAGCTTGGTCTTGAACACGGAGTCGAGCCCGATCGCGAGTTTCACGGGCACGCCGAGACGGTTGAGCTTGGCGATCATGTCTGGCAGCGCAGTCGCGCCGGAGGAGTGCCCGACCAGTACGATGGTCTTGAGCCGGCCGGCCTTGTAGGCGGTAGCGGCCTCATCCGCGAGCGAGGACCAGGACACGAAATTCGCCACGGTCACCGGGATGCCCTGCGCCTGGAGCCGGGCGCCGATCGTGTCGAGCCCGAGCGAGAAGATGTTGAGCACGCCGCGGAGCAGGTAGACATGCGTGGTCGCGACGGCAGCCTGGCTTGGCGCCGCCTTGGCGGTGGTCGGGCTGATGGCAACAGCTGACAGCAGGAGCAGGCCCATCGCCCAGGCACGGAGGGCGGACAACTGGCTGACGCCAGCGGTGTGACGGCCGTTCGGTCTCATCGATCTTTTCCCTGGGAATATGCTTCGGCCGGAATCGTAGCCATGGCCTGCTCGCAGACGCAACAAAGAGCCGCGTGAACGACGATCTTAGCATCAAGCCGTGACCATCGCGCAACACTTGCCCGAAACCTGCCACGGAAGGAGCTGTTTCGAGGCCATTTTTCTCCCGCTAATTGCAGCCGCGCAAGGGCCTTCCTATGTCAGGGCTCCGCTGACCCGCCCCTCCCGGTAGGTTCCAGCCTCCCCTCCCCAGCCTTAGCCCCTCAGACTTGCGGCCATCATGTCCTCCATCATTTCCGTCGCCAATTTGTCGAAGACCTATGGGTCCGGCTTCAAGGCGCTCAAGAACGTCAATCTTGACATCACGCGCGGCGAAATCTTCGCCTTGCTCGGCCCCAACGGCGCCGGCAAGACCACGCTGATCTCGATCATCTGCGGCATTGCCAATCCGAGCGAAGGCAAGGTCCTCGTCGGCGGCGAGAACATCCAGACCTCCTATCGCAAGGCGCGCTCGCTGATCGGGCTGGTGCCGCAGGAATTGCACACCGATGCCTTCGAGAGCGTGTGGGCGACCGTGAGCTTCTCCCGCGGGCTGTTCGGCAAGCCGAAGAACCCCGATCATATCGAGAAGGTGCTGAAAGACCTCTCGCTGTGGGACAAGAAGGACAGCAAGATCATCACGCTCTCCGGCGGCATGAAGCGTCGCGTGATGATCGCCAAAGCGCTGTCGCACGAGCCGCAGATCCTGTTCCTGGACGAGCCGACCGCCGGGGTCGACGTCGAACTGCGCAAGGGCATGTGGGAGGTGGTGCGCACGCTCCAGCAATCCGGCGTCACCATCATCCTGACCACGCATTACATCGAGGAAGCCGAGGAGATGGCCGACCGCATCGGCGTCATCAACAAGGGCGAGATCGTGCTGATCGAGGACAAGGCCACCTTGATGCAGAAGCTCGGCAAGAAGCGGCTGACGCTGCATCTGCAAGGCAAGCTCGATGCGCTGCCGGAGAGCCTCAGGCATTACGAGCTCGACCTCTGCGACGGCGGCGCGACGCTGGTCTACGACTACGACACCCAGGGCGAGCGCACCGGCATCACCAGCCTGCTCGGCGATCTCCGCACGGCCGGCATCCGCTTCAACGATCTCGACACGACGCAATCGTCGCTCGAGGACATCTTCGTCGATCTCGTGAGGGCCTCATGAACTACCGCGCTGTCCGCGCCATCTACCTGTTCGAAATGGCGCGCACCTGGCGCACGCTGCTGCAAAGCATCGTCTCGCCGGTGGTCTCGACCTCGCTGTATTTCGTGGTGTTCGGCGCCGCGATCGGCTCGCGCATCAGCCAGGTCGAGGGCGTCAGCTACGGCACCTTCATCGTGCCAGGCCTGATCATGCTCTCGGTGCTGACGCAGAGCATCGCCAACGCCTCGTTCGGCATCTACTTCCCGAAATTCACCGGCACGATCTACGAGATCCTGTCGGCGCCGATCTCCTATTTCGAGATCGTGCTCGGCTATGTCGGCGCGGCCGCGACCAAATCGATCATCCTCGGCCTGATCATCCTCGCCACGGCTGGCCTGTTCGTGCCGCTGCACATCCATCATCCGGTCTGGATGCTGGCCTTCCTTGTGCTGACGGCGGTGACGTTCAGCCTGTTCGGCTTCATCATCGGCATCTGGGCCGACGGATTCGAAAAGCTGCAGATGATCCCGATGCTGGTGGTGACGCCGTTGACCTTCCTCGGCGGCAGCTTCTATTCCATCGACATGCTGCCGCCCGCCTGGCGCACGGTGGCGCTGCTCAATCCGGTCGTCTATCTGATCTCCGGCTTCCGCTGGAGCTTCTACGAGATCGCGGACGTCAGCATGGCCGTCAGCATCGGCATGACAACGGCGTTCCTGGTGATCTGCCTGGTCGTGATCTGGTGGATTTTCCGCACGGGATATCGGTTGAAGAACTGATCCGGCCGTCATTCCGGGGGGCACGCGCGCGCCCCGGAATCGCAAGCTCTACCGATAGCAGTGGAAGCGGTTGTATCCGTCGTAATAGCCGCGACACCGACGGTGGCCGCGATGGGGAATGCCGAACACCCCCTCGACCGCGCCGACGGCACCGCCGACACCGGCGCCGACCGCGCCCCCAACCACGCCGCCGACGGGGCCGGCGATCCGGTTGCCTTCGTAAGAACCTTCCTGGGCGCCCCGAACGATGCCTTGGGCATGGCCAGGCTGGGGGACGCAGGACAGCGCGGCCAGAACGGCCGCGCCAGCGAAGAGCACACGGAAAGGCAGACCAGCCGGCCGAGAAGCGGCGGCGACGCAAACTTTGTTCATCTTCATTCCCAAAGGTAAAACCGGCCGCGGAAGCGGCCGGTCGAG
Organism: Bradyrhizobium sp. BWC-3-1; assembly: GCF_032917965.1. Taxonomy (NCBI): domain Bacteria; kingdom Pseudomonadati; phylum Pseudomonadota; class Alphaproteobacteria; order Hyphomicrobiales; family Nitrobacteraceae; genus Bradyrhizobium; species Bradyrhizobium sp. BWC-3-1. The sequence continues at coordinate 2,338,315 of NZ_CP136625.1, read as the reverse complement.
GCAGCGATCGTCAACGCCGATGCGGCCAAATGGTTGCGCCCCGGATGGTTGCACCATTGTGATGAATTGTCGGCGTTGTGAACGCATCTCCCGCTCGCGAAAATGTCAGCGCTGCCGCTCGCTTTGCGGCACAAAGCGGCCTTGCTTACGCCGGGCGTCCCGTTAACGATGGCAATAAGGTTAGCTTTGCAGGCCGCTGGAACGAAAGCGCGATTGCAGGCATAATGCACGCCGGGGGACGGAGAGCCGCGGCGCCTAGTATGAACAGGCCGGAGGCCACGAGTCAGATGCGTTCGTTTTTTATTGCTTTCACCTCCCTGATGCTTTTGAGCGCGGGCGCCGCGCAGGCCAAGGTCGACATCACCGTCGACAAGGACAATCAGCAGATGACCGTCGCCGTCGACGGCGTCGCGCGCTACCACTGGCCGGTGTCGACAGGCATCCCCTCGCGGGAGACGCCGAACGGCGCGTTCCGCGCCTTCCGCATGGAAGAGGATCACTATTCCAAGGAATTCGACGACGCGCCGATGCCGCACGCGATCTTCTTCACCAAGGTTGGGCACGCCATCCACGGCACCGACTCGGTCGGCCGGCTCGGCACGCCCGCCTCGCATGGCTGCGTGCGGCTGTCGCGCCAGAATGCCACCACGCTCTACGCGCTAGTGCAGCAGCAGGGCGTGCTCAACACCACGGTAACGCTGACCGGCTCGGCGCAGGTGGCGCTCGCCCGCAATCCGCGTGGCCGCACTCCCACGGCAGTGGCCCGCGCGCCGCAGCCCGCCGAAGAGCAGTACGCCACATCAGGCGATCCCGTGAACCTGACGCCTCAGGCCGCACCTGCCCGCCGCTACATGCCGCAAGACGACAACTACATCTATCCGGCCGACGGCAGCGACACCGGCGCGCGCTACCCCGCGCCGCGCGGTAACCGCCCGCTCTATGACGCACAGGTCTATCAGCCGCAGCCGCAGCAATACTACAATCAGGGCTACGGCCAGCAGGGCACCTACTATCAGCCGCAGCCCCGGCAGGTTTACCAACCGCGGGGCTATTACTACCAGAACTGACCTACTTGAACGCGCCGTTGCCGCGCCAGCGAATCAGGAAGCCGCTGCCGCGACGGGCGCTTGCCGCAATCGACCGCAGGAAATGGCGCCAGCCCGTGCACGGATTGGGCACCGGCCGACGCAAGGAAGCAACAGTCCACAACCTTCAACGCAGCGGCGTTCCGACCAAATTGACAACCAGGGGGTCGCCCCTATTGTCGTTCCCATTGTTTCTGGGACATGACATGACACGCGAGCAGATTTCGGATTTCTGCGTTACCGCCCTGGCAAATATCCTGCGAATTTCGAGCGACCGCGTCGATATCGGCACGAAATTCAGCCGCCTCGGCCTCGATTCGGCGATGCTGGTCTACCTGATGATGGAACTCGAGGAGAAGCTCGACCTCGAGCTATCGACGGACGACTTCTACGACCATCCGACCGTTGAGTCGTTGTCGCGGTTTCTCGCCGACAAGCGCGCAATCCGCCCCGCCGCCTGAGGGCGGTTGAAGTCGGCGCAACCCATGGAAACCTTCCGCTCGCTCGTGGCATTGCTGGCCTGGCGTGCGGCGGAGCAGGCCGACGACCGCGCCTATGTCTTCGTCTCCGATCGCGGGACGGAGGACGCTGTCCTCAGCTTTCGACAGCTGCACGATGCCGCGGGCGCGCTCGCGTCGCGACTGACCGTGGCCGCGCGTCCCGGCGATCGCGCCATCCTGGTGTTTCCGCCCGGCATCGAATTCATAGTGGCGTTCTTCGGCTGTCTGATGGCCGGCATCATCGCCGTGCCGATGATGATGCCGCGGCGAAACGGCGCGCGCGATGCCAGCGCCGCGATCCTCGCCAATTGCACGCCGGCGCTGGCGCTGACCAATTCGGCCGTCGCGCTCCGCGGTGATTTGCGGGCACGCTTCGCGCATGAGCACATCCGCTGGATCGAGGTCGATCTCGCCGCGGCCGTAGGTGAGACAATCGAACTACCCGAGCCGGCGCCGGACGACATCGCCTTCCTGCAATACACCTCCGGCTCGACGTCCGCGCCCAAAGGCGTGATGGTGAGCCACGCCAATCTGCTCGCTAATCTCGAGATGATCCGGCTCGCGCTCGGCAACACCCGGCAATCGACTTACGTCAATTGGGTGCCGCTCTATCACGACATGGGGCTGATCCTGAACGCGCTGCAAGCGCTCTATGTCGGCGCGACCTGCGCGCTGATGGCGCCGAATGCGTTCATGCAGCGGCCGCTCGGCTGGCTGCGCGCGATCGCGCATTATCGCGCGGAAGTGGCGTGCAGCCCGAATTTCGGCTTCGACCTCTGCGTCAGCCGCTATCGCGCCGACCCGATGGAGGGCATCGATCTGTCCTCGCTCAGGATCGCGCTGAACGGCGCAGAACCGGTGCATGCGGAAACCATCGAGCGGTTCACCCAGACATTCGCGCCGCACGGCTTCGATCCGCGCGCAATGTATCCCGCCTACGGAATGGCGGAAGCGACGCTCCTGATTTCCGGCGGACGCCGTGGCGGCGGTCATGTCACACGCAGCGTGAGCCGCACGGCGCTGCAGGCGCATGCGGCGCAGGCGCCTTCCGACGCCGAAGATACACAGGTCGCCGTCGGCTGCGGGCGCCCGCTCACCGGCGAACGGATCGCCATCGTGGACGCGGACAACCGCACGCGGCCCCCGGATCGCGTCGGTGAGATATGGGTGAGTGGGGCCAATATTGCCCGCGCCTATTGGCGCAACGACGAGGCGACGCGCGAGGGGCTCAATGCGCAGATTGCCGGCGAAGACGGAGCGTGGCTGCGCACCGGCGACCTCGGCTTCATCGACGTCACAGGCGAATTGTTCGTCACGGGACGAATCAAGGACCTCATCATCATCCGTGGCATCAACCATTATCCGCAGGACCTGGAGCGCACGGTGCAATCGCTCGATGGAGCTTTGCGCGAAAACTGCGGCGCGGCGTTCTCGGTGCCGGACGAGACCGGCGAAGAAATGCTCGTCATCGTCCAGGAAATCGAGCGCACCGCGCGCCACTCGATCGACACCGAAGCGATCAAGGGCCGAATTCGCGAGGCCGTCGCCGACAACCACGAACTCTTCGCGCGCCACATCGCGCTGATCAGGCCCGGCACGCTGCCGAAGACCACCAGCGGCAAGATCCAGCGCAAGCTGGCGCGCAAGCTCTGGCTCGATGGCGATTTCGAGCAGCTCGGCTGAGACCACTCAGAAATCGATCTTCGCGCGCTCCCCATCGCGCAGGCTCACGGCGATCCCCTGCTCGATCTTGCGCGCGAGGATTGGGCGATAGTGGATGAAGTCGGCAAAATTGGCGCGGTCGCGCGTGAGATCGTTGTCGACGCGATGGCTGATGAAATTGCTGCGCGGTCGGCCCGCGACCACTTTCTTCAGCGCGGCATCGCAGGCGCTGCGCTCCAGGGCGGCTTCCGTACCGGGCTTCGGCACGGTGGTCGCCAAGGTCGGCGGCACGATGATGACGACGGGCACATCGGCCGGCAATGCCCTGACGATATCTGCCAGCGCAGCGATCTCGGGAAATGTCGCCCGCATCTCGGCAGACGAGGCCGGCGCCGGATCCCTGGGCCAGCCGACTTCTTTGAATTGGCCCGGCGGCCAGATGTCCTCGTAGCTGACAAAGCCGTCAGGGTTCATCCGTGGTCGCCGGCCAAGGCCGATACTGATGCGTTGAAAGGCGTGCTCGATTGCCTGCCAGGAGATCAGCCGTGCGGCGTAGGTGACGACGCTTCTGTCATAGAGCCAGTCGGGAAACGGGACGCCGCCCTCCTCCTTCGCCCGTGCATGCGTGCACCAGCCAGGGTCGGTCACGATCACCAGTGCGCCGACCTCCCGGTGATTCCGCAGGAAGAAGTCCAGCACTGCGAGCTCCTGGCGGGGAAATGCACCGGTCATGTAGAGCTGCACGAACCGCAGGCCGGTTGCGCGCGACAATTCCGCCGGCTCGACCATCTGCGCCGTCGAATTGCCCAGGATCGCGGCATTGAAATCCGGATTCCGCGCGCGGCTCGCGGCCGTGATCTGGGTCAGACGATTATCGACGCCGTCGATACCGAGCAGGCCGAGCTTGCCGCTGTCATAGGGATCGACCGCCACCATCAGTGCGAGCACCAGCAGCGCAGCCCCGATCAGCGTGCCCAGACACGCAAGCAAGCTCCGGCCCCAGCCGGAGTCGGTCTCAGAACTTGAAGTAGACGAACTCATGGAGATCCCGACCACCCATGTGAAGCAGCAATGCGAATAGCCCAAGACCGAGCAGACCCGCGAGCCACGGATTGGGACGGCGCGTGAGCACCGCCACGATGTCCTGGCTCGCCGGCAGCAGGAAGGCGAACAGGGGCGCTGCGATTAGCGGCCACAAATGCTTTCCGCGCTCGAGCGGGAGCGGCGAAGCCAGTCCGGCGAAGACATGCCAGGCCGCCTCCACCGATCCCGCACGAAAGATCACGCCGGTCGCGAGCACGAACAGCACGGTAAGCGCCCAGCCGAGCCATGACGGGAACTCCGGGCCATAGCGACGCCACAGCGTGCAGGCGACCAGCGCAAGCCCGTGCAGCACGCCCCACAGCACGAAGGTCCAGCTCGCGCCGTGCCAGAGGCCACACAGCGCCATCGTGATCATCATCGCGCCGAAAAACTGCACCGGCAGCCAGCGCCGCGGCAGCAGGCGCAGATTGACCAGCGGATAAAACACGTAATCGCGCAGGAACAGCATCAGGGTGATGTGCCAGCGCTGCCAGAAATCCTGGATATTGGTCGAGCGCAGCGGCGCATCGAAATTGTACGGCAGCTGCACGCCGAACAGCAGGCCGAGGCCGATCGCGATGTCGGAATAGCCGGAGAAATCGAACAGGATCTGGAAGGAGAAGCAGAAGGCGAGCCAGGCGTCACCGCCCGCGAGCGGCCCGTTCGCGGCCTGCGCGTAGATGGGATCGAGCAGATGCGCGAGGCCGTCGGCGATCACGATTTTCTCGAACAGGCCGATCGCGATGAAGCAGGTGGCGATGCAGAACTGACGCTGCCAGCCCGGAACGTAGACCTGCCTGCCGAACTGATGCATCACCTCCGACCAGCGCGCCAGGGGGCCGGCGATCGCCTGCGGGAAGAAGGCGATGTAGAGCGCATAGCGGTCGAACGCATAGAGCGGCGCCCTGCCGCGCTTCAGGTCGACCAGATACATGATGTGATGGAAGGTGAAGAAGGAGATGCCGAGCGGCAGCCCGACGTCGAGCACCGGCAGCGTCGCACCGAGCACGAGACCCAGATTAGCGAGAACGAAGTTGGCGTATTTGAACAGCGCCAGCACCGCGAGATCGAGCCCGATCACCAGCGTCAGCAGCGCCGGCCATTTCACGCGCCCATAGGCAACCGAGGCGAGCCAGTTGATCGCGATCGAGCCGATCAGGAGCAGGATGAAGGACGGGCTGCCCCAGGCATAGAAGGCGAGCGACAGCGCGACCTGCACGCCGATACGCAAGCCCGGATAGGGATCGGCCAAGCGATAGATCAGCAGCGCCGCGGGCAGGAAGACCAGGAGAAAGGGATAGTCGTTGAACAGCATCGGTTCACAGCCGCGCCATCGCCGGCGTGAGCCGGCGGATGATGCTCAGCCCGTTTCGAGGTCGGGCGCAGCGTCACCCGGCTGCCGCAGCATGCGTCGCGCAATCTTCTCCTCGCTCGGCACCTTGACGTCCCAGGCCAGTCCCAGCGCTTCCAGCGCCCGGATGAAGACAAAGCCCGGATCGAACTCGAACCAGCGCAAGCCGAAGGCCGCGGAATAGGGAAAGGCGTGGTGGTTGTTGTGCCAGCCCTCGCCCCAGGCAAGCCAGGCCACCACGCCGAGATTGCGGCTGTTGTCGTCGCGGGTGACGAACGGCTGCGCGCCAAAGCTGTGCATGACGGAGTTGATGGCCGACATGGTCTGCTCGACCACGAACATGCGCACCACGCCGCCCCAGAGCAAGCCGGTCAGTGCGCCCCACGGGCTCATGGTGGCGAGGCCGCCGATCGCGGCCGGCAGCACCAGGCCGAGACCGACCCAACTGTAATAGTAGCTGTTGACGGCAACCAGCCTGCGATCCGCCATCAGGTCCGGGACATAGTGCGCAACATTGGGATAATCGTGCGCGATCATCCAGGTCAAATGCGCGTGCAGGAAGCCGCGCAGGCGGCCGAATGCGCCCTCGCCGTGCAGCCGCGGCGAATGCAGATCGCCGTCGTGATCGGACAATTCGTGGTGCCGGCGGTGCATTGCCGCCCAGGACAGCATGGGGCCGCGGCCGGCCATCGATCCCATCACGACCAGGATCGCACTCATCGCCGTGGAGGTCGCGAAGGCGCGGTGGGTGAAGAGCCGGTGATAGCCGACGGTAAGGCCGAGGCCGGTGACCAGCCAGAAGCCGACGAACAGGCCAAGCTCCATCGCGCCGATCGGGCGGTAGAACAGAAGGACCAGCGCCAGCAGCGTGCCGACGAAGGGCAAAACGTCGAAGATCATGAAATGCCGGCGCTGCATCCGGCGAAAATGCCGGCTGCGGATAATTCGATGATCGCGTTGCTGCTGCACGGGCGGGATTCCAGGGCACCGACTATGAGTACATACCCCCGCGGCGGCCGCAACCCAAGCCGCCGCCCAAGGTTTCAACAGCCAGGAAAGCCTATACAATAGGACGGACGCGCCAAACGCGTTGAAATATCGCCCCTTTCCCCTTGCCCCATGAGCCACCATGCCGTCACGTGCTGCGACGATCTTGACCGTACTGTCACTTCTCATTGCGGGACCGGCCATGGCATTTGATTCGGCTTTCGACCTCGAGGCCCATCGCGGCGGGCGGGCACTGCTGCCGGAAAACACGCTTCCGGCCTTCGCCAACGCGCTGTCGATCGGCGTGGACACGCTGGAGCTCGATGTCGGCATCACCGCCGACGGCGAAGTCGTCGTCTCGCATGAGCGCGGGCTCAATCCTGATATCACGCGGGATGCGAACGGCGCCTACGTCACGCCTCCCGGCACGCCCTTCGTGAAACTGCGGCTCGCCGACGTCAGGACCTATGACGTCGGCCAGATCCGGTCAGACAGCCCTTACGAAAAGCAATTCCCCGACCAGCGCGCCATGCCCGGGACCCGTATTCCGACCTTGAGCGAGCTGTTCGCGCTGGTGCGCAAATCCGGCAATACGCGCGTGCGCTTCAACGTCGAGACCAAGATCGATCCGAACCATCCGGACGAGACGCTCGATCCGCAATCTTTCGTCACCAAACTGCTCGGCGTGATCGAAGCCGAGAAATTCTCCGACCGCGTCATGATCCAGTCGTTCGACTGGCGGACCCTGCTGCTCGTCCAGCAGCGGGCACCAAAGATGCCGACGGTGTACCTGACGCTCCAGCGCGGCTCGGGCCAGACGGTGGCGCTGGACAAGGCGACCAATTGGACGGCGGGCTTCAGCCCGGCCGATCACGGCGGGTCGCTGCCGCGGACCATCAAGGCTGCGGGCGGCGCGGTCTGGTCACCCTATTTCGGCGATGTGACCGCGGCACTGATCGCCGAGGCCCATGCGCTCGGGCTGCGTGTCGTGGTCTGGACGGTCAACAAACCCGAAGACATGGCGCGCATGATCGAGATCGGCGTCGACGGGATCATCTCCGACAGGCCCGATTTGTTGCGGCAGGTCGCGGGCGAGAAGGCAATCGCGTTGCCCGCGGGGACGCCGGTGGAGCCGTAGAAGCGGGCCCTACTCCCCGTCCCGCAAGCGCCGGTACAGCGCGCCCAAAATGTTGGAGTAATCGTCGGTCCAGACCCGCACCCGGTCGTCGGCTTCGGTCTGCTCCCATGTTTTCGACGATGCGAGCCTGCCGACGTCGGCATCCTCGCGGGCGGAGATGACGACGTCGGTCGAGAAGATGTAGTCACCATCGCGCCCGGAATCCTCGTTGTAGACCCAGCTCTTGAGATCGTTGGCATCGGCGATACCGACCACGACCGTCTCGAGATCGAGGTGGCGGTTGGAGACGTGCATCACCACGGCGCCGTGCGGAGCGAGCTTGTCCTTGTAGATCTTCATCGCCTCTTCGGTCGCAAGATGGATCGGGATCGCATCCGACGAATAGGCATCGACGATGATGAGATCATAGGCACCGTCCGGCTCCTTCGCGAAGGTGAGGCGGGCATCGCCGATCACCGGCTTCAGGCCCGGCATGCAGCTCGAGATGTAGCGGAAATTCTTCGGATCGCTTGCCGCGTCGACCATGGACTGATCGATCTCGAAGAATGTCCAGCTCTCGCCGGGCTCGGCGGCGCAGGCGAGCGTGCCCGATCCGACGCCGATCGCCGCGACCTTCAGCGGCGCGCCCTTGCGCTCGCGCATCGCGGTCACGGCCTGACCGATGCCGCCGTCCTTGTGATAGTAGGTGATCGGCTCCGGCCGGCCGGTGACCGGCGTGCCGTCATTGTTGAGGAAGCGCTCGGCGCCGTGAATCGTGGTGCCGTGCATCAGCACGTGGAAATAGCCGCCGGGCGTCACCACGATCTTGTGCACGCCGAAGAAGCTGCGCACCGTGGTGACGCGGCCTTCGTCCGCCGGATAAACCCGGATCAACGCCAGCGCGAGCGCGACGGTGGCGAATATCTTCCAGCGGCCGGCGTTGACCGCCAGCGCCAGCAGCGCGGCGAGCACGCCGACGCCGCCGGCCATCCAGACCCGGTGATCCTCGAACCAGGTCGATAGCCCGCCCGTCGTGGTGGACGGCACAACGAGCACGACGGCGAGCGCGGCAAGCGCCAGCCAGTACCATTTGACGATGCCCGCCAGCCGCTCGTTCGCGGGCGGCCGGCACAGCGCGGCAAGCGCAACCAGGATCGGATATTCGGCGATCCAGGAGAATGTGAACGGCGCAAGGAGCCCTGCGAACAGGCCGCCGACCATGCCGCCGAACGATAGCGCGACATAGAATCCGGTGAGATATTTGGCGGCCGGCCGGGTTCGCGCCAATTCGCCGTGGCAGGCCATCGCGATGACGAAGAAGCACAATTGATGACCGCCGAGCGTCAGCAGCAGGTTCTGTTCGCCGCCGAACGCCAGCAGGAAGACGACGCCCGCGATCGCGACCGGCTGGAGCATCAGCATCCATTTGTGCGGCAGTAACGGCCGCGACTGGAACACCACCACCCAGGTCAGGAGATACAGCGACAGCGGCAGCACCCACAGCAGCGGCGCTGCCGCGACATCGGTCGAGATGTGCGCGGTGACGGCGATGAGCAGGCCGGACGGCACTCCGGCGAGGAATATCCAGCGCAGCCGCGTCATGAGACCGGGCGCCGGCGCATTCAAATCCTCGGTTCGCGCATCGACCATGGCCAGTTTCGGCGAGCGCAACAGCAGCACGCCGCAGGCGGCGATCAGGACGATCAGAATGCCGTAACCGCCGGTCCAGAGCCGGTTCTGCGTGTGCAGCGTGAACATCGGCTCCAGCAGGAACGGATAGGACAGCAGGGCGAGGAAGCTGCCGATGTTGGAGGACGCATAGAGGAAATAGGGATCGTGTCCGGCAGGATGCCCGGTGCGGACGAACCAGGCCTGCAGCAACGGATTGTTGGCGGCAAGCGCGAAGAACGGCAGCCCGATCGAGATCACGAACAGACCGAGCAGCCAGATCGCGTAGCCCGAAGCGGGCGGATCGCCATAGGCCGAGGCGATGCCGAGCGGCAACGTGACGAACGCCGTGATCAGCAGCAGGAGATGCACCACCACCGGAACGATGCGGTTCCTCACCTGCATCAACAAATGCGCATAGGCGTAGCCCGCCAGCAGCAGCGACTGGAAGAACACCATCGCCACCGACCACACCGCCGGCGAGCCGCCGAGCCGCGGCAGGACCATTTTCGTGAACAGCGGCTGCACCGAGAACAGCAACAGCGCGCTGACGAAGATCGCGGCGGTGTAGACCGTCAGCAGCAGCCGGTTGCGTGACGAGGACGGCTGCTCCGTGGCGGCGGGTTGCACGATCGAATCCATGGAAGCTCCAGCCCCGGCGGGCGCCGGGCGCGCGCAATGGAGCACAAGGCGCCTGAACGGGCAATAAAGGGTCTCGTGATGTTGCAGCGGGGAATGCTTGATATACAGATGTCCCGAGCCCGGTCGTTCAGACCATCCCGGAATGGGCGTGGAACAGCTGACCCCTTCATGATCGAAACCGACGTCATCATCATCGGCGCTGGCCATAACGGCCTCACCTGCGCGGCCTATCTCGCGATGGCCGGCTTGCGCGTGCGCGTGGTCGAGCGCCGCAAGGTGGTCGGCGGGGCCGCGGTCACGGAGGAATTTCATCCCGGCTTCCGCAATTCGGTCGCGGCCTACACCGTGAGCCTGCTCAATCCGCTGGTGATCCGTGACTTGAAGCTGGCCGAACAGGGCCTGCGCATCGTCGAACGGCGCGCGCAGAATTTTCTGCCCGCCCCCGACGGCAGCTATCTTCTCACCGGCGAGGGGCGGACGCAGGCGTCCGTCGCCCGGCTGAGCCCGCATGACGCAAATGCACTCGACGGGTTTTCGCGCGAACTGGAAGATATCGCCGACGTGCTTCGGCAATTCGTGCTGCGCGCGCCGCCAAACCTGCTCGATGGTTTCGGCACGGCCTCGATCCGCGAAGCCGTGAACGCATTCCAGAGCGCCAACATCCTGCGCGGGCTGTCGCTGGAGCAGAGCCGCAGCCTGCTCGATCTCTTCACCCGCTCGGCCGGCGAGATGCTGGACGAACGTTTCGAGCATGATCTGGTCAAGGCGCTGTTCGGCTTCGATGCCATCGTCGGCAATTATGCCAGCCCCTACGCCGCGGGCTCGGCCTATGTGATGCTGCATCACGCCTTCGGCGAGGTGAACGGCAAGAAGGGCGTCTGGGGTCACGCCATCGGCGGCATGGGTGCGATCACGCAGGCCATGGCGCGCGCCGCACGCGACCGCGGCGTTGTGATCGACACCGATGCAGGCGTGCGCGAGGTCATCGTCGAGCGCGATCGCGCGGTCGGCGTGGCGCTGGAGAACGGTACGACCATCCGCGCGAAATATGTCGCAGCCAACGTCAATCCGAAACTGCTCTACACGCGGCTGGTCGCCGCCGATGCGCTTCCCCAAGACTTCCTCGCCCGCATCCGGCACTGGAAGAACGGCTCCGGCACCTTCCGCATGAACGTGGCGCTGGACCGCCTGCCCTCCTTCACGGCGCTGCCGGGCGACGGCGATCATCTCACCTCCGGCATTATCCTGGCCCCTGATCTCGGCTACATGGACCGCGCCTTTTTCGATGCCCGCGCGCACGGCTGGAGCCGGGAGCCGGTCGTGGAAATGCTGATCCCCTCGACGCTCGACGACACGCTCGCGCCCGCAGGACACCACGTCGCAAGCCTGTTCTGCCAGCACGTCGCGCCGGAGCTTCCCGATGGGAAGTCGTGGGACGACCATCGCGACGAGGTTGCCGACCTCATGATCGCGACGGTGGACAAATACGCGCCGGGTTTTGCGACAAGCGTGCTCGGCCGCCAGATCCTGTCACCGCTCGACCTCGAACGGCAGTTCGGCCTTCTCGGCGGCGACATCTTCCACGGCGCGCTGACGCTGAACCAGCTGTTTTCGGCGCGGCCGATGCTGGGCCACGCCGATTATCGCGGGCCCGTGAAGGGCCTCTATCATTGCGGCTCCGGCGCCCACCCCGGCGGCGGCGTCACCGGCGCGCCTGGCCACAACGCCGCCCAGGCAATCCTGAGGGATCACCGGTCGTTGTTCGGAAGCCGTGGATAAGCCTGTGGATGGGCTGTGGACAGACTGTTGGCAAAGCTGTGAAAGGGCGGTGGGTTATGCCCCTTCAAAGCCTGCTACAAATCGGTGGAAAATCCGGGAATGAGCGGCGGGATAATCCGTGGACAAAGTCCGGACAAACCAGCGGGTAGCCTGTGGGCATTCTGTGAAAACCTCTCCCCAAAACGACTTCGCCCGCCAGGGGGCAATTCCCCCGGCGGGCGCGGCTCGAAAGCAGTGCTATGGAGAATTGCCCCGCCGGGAAATGGGAGGCGGAAATTACTTTAAGGAGCTGCTAATCGAAGTGAACTTGTCGTTCATGGTGGTGCCCAGTCCGTTCACGACGGTGATGATCGCCAGCGCGATGCCGGCTGCGATCAGGCCGTACTCGATTGCGGTTGCACCTGAATCGTCGGTCCAGAATTTCAAAATCATGCGCTTCAAGTCTCGCCTCCTTTTCCATTTCAAGCTGTGTGGGTTGCCCAACACCCGCAATTCTACGTGGCACAACCTGCGGTCGGGTTAACCTCATAAATGCAAGTTATTAGAAAAATCGGGAACAAAAGTTCCAAAAATTGAACCGGACGGAACCCTGAGATGCAGCCTGCCCCCACCCATCGCGCCAGTTTTTCGATCGGCAGCGAGATCGCTGCCAAGCGCATCGTCGACGTCCTCACCGAGGTTTTCTTCGAAGACGATGCGGCGGTCGCCGCCTTCGAGCAGCCGAACGGACAGTGGGACGTCGCGCTGCATTTCGCGCACGCACCGGACCGGGCGTGGCTGCGCGAACTCGTTGCAACATCAGCAGGAAATGAGATCGCGGACACGCTGGCCTTCGACACCGTCGAAGCCAGGGACTGGGTCAAGTCGAGCCTGGAAGATCTCGTCCCGGTGCCGGCCGGGCGCTTCGTCGTCCACGGCAACCATGACCGCGACCGCGTGGCGCCAAACAAGCTCGCCATCGAGATCGAGGCGGCTCTCGCCTTCGGCACTGGCCATCACGGCACCACACGCGGCTGTTTACTCCTGCTTGACCATGTCCTGAAACGCACCCGGCCCGGCCGCGTGCTCGACCTCGGCACCGGAACCGGCGTACTGGGAATTGCGGCGGCAAAGGCGCTGCATCGCGCGGTGCTAGCCTCCGACATCGACCCGGCCTCGGTCAAGGTGGCAGCCGAGAACGCCTTGTTGAACGAGGTGGGTCACCATGTGCGCGTGATCCGCGCCACCGGCTTCGCTGCAGCTGATTTCGGCAGATGCGGCCCGTTCGACCTGGTGCTGGCCAACATCCTTGCCAATCCGTTACGGCAATTGGCGGGCCCGATGACGCGACACCTCGCCCCTGGCGGGCGCGTCATCCTCTCCGGCCTGTTGACGCCCCAGGTCCCCGCCGTGATCGCCGCCTACCGCGCGCGCGGCCTCGTGCCTCTGAAGCACTTGCGGATCGAAGGATGGAGCAGCGTGTTGCTGCGGAAGATGGGGTGAGTACGGGTGTTGCCGTAGATGCCGCTACTTTGCCGCCTTGTCGTCCCGGCGCATCGCGCGCTCGGCCTGCGAGGCACGCCTCGCGCGGCGTTCGGCGAAACGCTCGATCATCTGGCTGATCAGGCCGCGCGGTTTCTTCGGTGTCGCCGCAGCCGGAGCGCGGCGCACCGGCGGCGTAATCTTCTCAAACGTGAACGCTGGCATCGAGTGTCCCCTCGTCGTTGAGATGAACAACTTGCTCGAATTTCCCTGTTATCCGGACGAAGCGCAACTGCCGCATCCTGTACTCCACTCAATTCGAATGGAACTTGTTCAAGCACAGTCCATGCCAGATGCGACCTCAAATGCGTCTACATTGCGGACTGATCCGCATGATCCTAAAGTGATCCACCATGTTCGAAGCGCATTTCCAGACATTCGAGGAGCCCGAGGCCGGCGTCGCATTGACAGCCCGGCTGGCCGCGCTCCGTGAAGAACTCGCCCGCCGCAAGCTGACCGGTTTCGTGATTCCACGCGCCGATCAGCAGCAGAATGAGTACGTGCCGCCGTCCGAAGAACGTCTCGCCTGGCTGACCGGTTTTACGGGCTCGGCGGGACTGGCGGTGGTGCTGACGCACGAGGCCGCGGTCTTCGTCGACGGCCGCTACACGATCCAAGCGGCCAAGCAGGTCGATTCAAGGGCCTGGGCCGTGGAATCTCTGATCGATCCCCCGCCGGAAAGCTGGATGTCGGCACACCTGAAGGCCGGCGACCGCCTAGGATTTGATCCGTGGCTGCACACTTTTGCAGCAGCCGAGCGTTTGGCCGCCGCCTGCACCAAGGCCGGTGCCGAACTGGTCGCCGTCGACAGCAATCCGGTCGATGCGATCTGGCAAGACCGGCCACAGCCGCCGATTGCGCCGGTCACGGTGCACGGAATGCAACATGCCGGCGTGACTGAAGCCGAGAAGCTGACGCAGATCAGGAGCGAGATCGGCAAGCTCGGCGTCGATGCGTTGGTGCTGTCCGACAGCCATGCCGTGGCCTGGACCTTCAACATCCGCGGCGCCGACGTCGCGCATACGCCGCTGCCGCTGTCCTATGCGCTGGTGCCGAAGGACAGCCGTCCCACCATCTTCATCGATCACCGCAAGCTCTCAAATCTGACCCGCGACCATCTCGAGCAGTCCGCCGACGTGCGCGAGCCCGATGCGATGGCGCCGACGCTGATGGCGCTCGCCAAGAGCGGTGGATCGATCGCGCTCGACAATGCGACCGCGGCCGACGCCCTCAGCCGGCTGATCACGGGCGCCGGCGGCAAGCCGGTCCGCGGCAGCGATCCGATCGCCCTGCTCAAGGCGGTCAAGAACACGACCGAGATCAAGGGCACGCAATCGGCGCACCGGCGCGACGCCGTGGCGCTGGCACGCTTCCTCGCCTTCATCGACCGCGAGGCGGCAAGCGGCAAGCTCACCGAGATCGACGCGGTCGAGGCGCTGGAGACATTCCGCCGCGACACCGGCGCGCTCAAAGATGTGTCGTTCCCGACCATATCGGGCACCGGCCCGAATGGCGCGATCGTGCACTACCGCGTCACCCGCAAGAGCAACCGGCGGATCGTCCCCGGCGATCTGCTGCTGATCGATTCAGGTGCACAATACGAAGACGGCACCACCGACGTCACCCGCACCATGGCCGTGGGCGAGCCGACCGACGAGATGCGCGACCGCTTCACGCGTGTGCTGCGCGGCCACATCGCGATTGCGCGGGCGATCTTTCCCGACGGCGCCACCGGCGCGCAGCTCGACACACTCGCACGGCAATATCTCTGGGCCGCCGGCGTCGATTTCGAGCATGGCACCGGCCACGGCGTCGGCAGCTATCTGAGCGTGCATGAGGGGCCGGCGCGAATCTCGAAGCTCGGCACTACGCCGCTGAAGCGCGGCATGATCCTGTCCAACGAGCCCGGCTACTACAAGACAGACGGTTTCGGCATCCGCATCGAGAACCTCGAACTGGTGGTCGAAGCCGATATCAAGGGCGCGGAAAAATCGATGAACGCTTTCGAGACGCTGACCCTGGCGCCGATCGACCGCCGGCTGATCGATGTCGGCATGCTCAGCAAGGACGAGCTCGACTGGCTCAACGCCTACCACGCGCGCGTCAGGGCCGAGGTGCGGCCGGCGCTGGACGAGACGACCAAGGCCTGGCTGGACCAGGCCACGGCGGAGTTGAAGGCGTAAGCGCGTCGTCGCAAAGCCGCATGGCTCCACGCGCTTTGCGCAAGGCTGCTTCTCCACCACAGCTGTCATGCCCCGCGACCCGGCTACGCCAAGGCTTCGCCGGGGTGAGGTCTAGGGGCGCCGAAGCTTTAGCGAAGGCGGCAGGCGGGGAATCCAGTATTCCAGAGACAGGAAACGCATGCGAAGAAGCGCGGCGTACTGGATCGCCCGGTCAAGCCGGCGATGACACCGACTTTTTGACGCGAGCAACGCGCCCAATCGGCGCTATGGCGCCCTCATCATAACCGTCCCGGAATCCGTATAGCCGCATTCCGAAACGCCGATATGCGTCTTGCGCGAGCGCGCTACAGTCCGATTCGAATTTCTACGAGACGGACACGCATGCACGGCATGATCAGCCAGCCGCCGGACACGGCGAAGAACCTCGCGACCTCGCGCGTGGTGTTGCTGCTGCTCGTCGTCATGACCGGCATCGCGCCGATCTCGCTTTACATGCTGGTTCCGGCGCTGCCGGTGCTGGCGACGACCTTTGGCAGCGACATCTCGGTCGCGCAGATGACGGTGTCGCTGTACATGGTCGGCATCGCGCTGTCGCAACTCATCATGGGCCCGCTGTCGGACCGTTTCAGGCGGCGACCGGTGCTGCTCGGAGGACTGGCGCTGATGGTGGTCGCCAGCGCCGCCTGCATCTTCGCGGAAACCCTGCCGCAGCTGATCGCCGCGCGCTTTTTCCAGGCGTTGGGCGGCGCCGCGGGCATGGTGGTGAGCCGCGCCATCATCCGCGACATCTACGAGCGCGACCGCGTCGCCTCGATGATCAGCCTCGTGGTCGCGGCGCTGATGATCGGGCAGATGGTCTCTCCGCTCAGCGGCGGCCTGATCGAGACAGCGTTCGGCTGGCGCGCGATCTTCTACGCCATCACCGTCGCCGCGATCATTGTCGCCGTCGGCATCGCATTCGCGCTGCCCGAGACGCGCCGAGATCGCGCCGCCGGCAGCGGCTTTCGCGGCGATGTCGGCATCCTGATCCGCAACCGCGCCTTCGTCGGCTACGTGATGTGCCAGGTGCTGGCCTCGCAGATCATCTTCACCTTCGCCGGCGGCGGCCCCTATATCGTGGTGACGCAGATGGGCAGGACCAGCGCCGAATACGGCGCGTGGTTCGCGACGACGGGTTTTGCCTATCTCGTCGGCAATCTGCTCTGCGTGCGCTTCGCGCCCAGGCACTCGCTGGAGAAGTTGATCTGGTTCGGCCTCGCGCTTCAGCTTTGCGGCAGCCTGTTGAACCTGCTCTGGAGCTTCACCGGCTGGAACGAGGCGCCCGCCTGGCTGTTCGGCACGCAGATGATCGTGATGGTCGGCAATGCCTTCGTGATGGCGAACTCGGCCGCCGGCGCGATCAGCATCCGTCCCGAGGCCGCCGGCACCGCATCAGGTGCGATGGGCTTTCTCCAGCAAGGCATCGGCGCGCTGATGTCGCAATTCGGCGCCTATCTCGGCGGCCATTCCGCGACCACGCTGCCGCTCACCGCCGCGGTACTGGCGATCTCCCTGCTCTGCGCCTGCACGATGATCTTCGTCGTCCCCCGCCGCGAGGTCATGATGAGCGAGACGCTGATCGAGCAGGCGGAAGAGGAAGAGAGCGGGATGATGTGATCGGGCGCGGTGAGGCCTTCTTCCTTCTCCCCTTGTGGGAGAAGGTGGCGCGCGTAGCGCGCCGGATGAGGGGTCTCTCTCCGCGCGGGTCCCCTCTCAAAGCTTGAACTCGAGAATAGAACCCCTCATCCGGCGCTACGCGCCACCTTCTCCCACAAGGGGAGAAGGGAAGAGTCACTCCCCGATCAGCTGCAGCCACTCGTCCTCGGTCAGCACCTTGACGCCATGCTTGTTGGCCTCCGCGAGCTTCGAACCTGCGCCGGGGCCTGCGACGACGAGATCGGTTTTCTTGGACACCGAGCCGGACACTTTTGCGCCTAACCGCTCAGCGGTGGCCTTGGCCTCGTCGCGCGTCATCTTCTCCAGCGAGCCCGTGAACACCACGGTCTTGCCGGCGACGGCGGAGTTGCTCTTCGGCTTCTCCGCGTCGATGATCTCGACCTCCCTGGTGAGCCGCTCGACGATGCCGCGATTGTGGCTCTCGCCGAAATAATCGGCGATGCTCTTGATCACGGTCTCGCCGATCTGGTCGAGCGCGTCCATCTCGGCCATCGCCTCCTCGCCGCCCTTGGCGACCTTCAGGCTGGCATCGTGGAAGGCGTCCCAGGAGCCGTAGCCGCGGGCCAGCGCCAGCGCCGTGGTCTCGCCGATATGGCGCATGCCGAGCGCGTAGATAAAACGCTCCAGCGCGATCTTGCGACGGCTCTCGATCGCGCCGAACAGATTGCGCACCGAGGTTGCGCCGTAACCCTCGATGTCCTCCAGCTTGAGCTTTGCGTTGCGCTTTTCCAGCGTGAAGATGTCGGCTGGCTCCTTCACAAAACCTTCGTCGAAGAAGTACTGGAGCTGCTTCTCGCCAAGACCGTCGATGTCGAAGGCGCGCCGCGACACGAACAGCTTCAGATGCTCGATCTTCTGATAGGGGCAGGCGAACTCGCCGGTGCAGCGAGCGCGTGAGCCCTCTTCGCCCGCCGCCGTCTCCTCGCGCGTGACATCGGTGTGCAACGGGCACGGGCACTTCTTCGGAAACTGGAATTCCCTGGCAGCCTTCGGCCGCTTGTCGAGGACGACGTCGACCACCTGCGGGATGACGTCGCCGGCGCGCTGGATCACGACGGTGTCGCCGATCCTGATGTCGCGGCCCTCGCGCAGCACTTCGCCCTTATTGCCGATACCCTTGATGTAGTCCTCGTTGTGCAGCGTGACGTTCTGCACGATCACGCCGCCGACGCCGACCGGTTCGAGCTTGCCGACCGGCGTGAATGAGCCGGTGCGGCCGACCTGGATCTCGATGTCGCGCAACACCGTCGTGGCGCGTTCGGCCGGGAATTTGTGGGCAATGCCCCAGCGCGGCGTGCGCGAGACGAAGCCGAGCCGTTCCTGCCAGTCGATGCGATCGACCTTGTAGACGACGCCGTCGATGTCGTAGTCGAGCTTTGCGCGCTGCTCCTCGATTGCATGATGAAACGCCAGCAGCTCCTCGACGGAGTGACAGAGCCTGGTCAGCGGGTTGGTCTTGAATCCGCAGCGCTCGAACCAGCCGATCATGCCGCTCTGCGTGGCCTCCGGCATCGCGCTCATCTCACCCCAGGCATAGGCGAAGAAGCCGAGGGGGCGCGAGGCGGTGATGGTCGGATCCTTCTGCCGGAGCGAGCCCGCGGCCGAGTTGCGCGGATTGGCGAAGATGGTGATGCCTTCCGCCTTCTGCCGTTCGTTGAGCGCGAGGAAGGCCTTCTTGGTCATGTAGACCTCGCCGCGCACCTCGCAGATGTCGGGGACGTTGCGGCCCTTCAGCCTCTTCGGCACGTCCTCGAGCGTGCGGATGTTGGCGGTGACGTCCTCGCCGACCGCGCCGTCGCCGCGAGTCGCCGCGGTGACGAGTTCACCGCCCTCGTAGCGCAGCGACATCGAGAGGCCGTCGATCTTCGGCTCGGCCGAGAAATCGATCTTGTCGTCGTCGAGCTTCAGGAAGCGCACGATGCGGCCGACGAAGTCGCGCAGATCCTCTTCCGCAAAGGCGTTGTCGAGCGACAGCATGGGGACGGCATGCCGCACCTTCTTGAAGCGGCCTGATGGTGCAGCACCGACTTTCTGCGACGGAGAGTCCGCGCTGACGAATTCCGGAAAGCGCTTCTCGATCGCGTTGAAGCGCTGGCGTAGCGCGTCATACTCGGCGTCGGTGACGGTGGGCGCGTCGTCCTGGTAGTAGCGTTCGTTATGCCCCTCGATCTCGAGCGCGAGCCGCATGTGCTCGACCTTGGCCTGCGCCTTGGTGAGGTCGGCGACGTCGCGAAGCGGTGTTGGTTTCGATTTTGCTGCTCTGGCCATGGTGCTTGGATACGATGGAGCGGGCGGGAGGGTAAAGGCGGTTACAGTTTCGTACCCCGCACTTAACGTTTAGGGCCCCGGCGGTTGCGCGCGTCCGGGACACGAAATCAAGCCGTCGCCGCCTTGAGCAGACGGTCCGCGGCAGCCCTCGCCTCGGCGGTGATCTCGGCGCCGGCGAGCATCCGCGCGATCTCCTCGCGGCGGTGGTCGGCGGCAAGCGCATTGACGCGGGTCGCAACGCGCTTGCCCTTGTCCAGTGCGTCCTTTGAGATCAGCAAATGCTGGTCGGCACGAGCGGCGACCTGCGGGGCGTGGGTGACGGCCATCACCTGGACCTTGCCGGCGAGCCGCGCCAGCCGCCCGCCGATCGCGTCCGCGACCGCGCCGCCGACGCCGGTGTCGATCTCGTCGAAGACCAGGGTCGGCGCCGAACCGCGGTCGGACAGCACGACCTTCAGCGCCAGCAGGAAACGCGACAGCTCGCCGCCGGAGGCGACCTTCATCAGCGGCCCCGGCTTGGTGCCCGGGTTGGTCTGCACCCAGAACTCGACGCGGTCGAACCCTTGCGGGCCCGGAGCTGCCTCGTCGGTCTCGACCTGGGTCATGAACTTTGCGCGCTCGAGCTTGAGCGGCGCGAGCTCGGCATTGACGGCCTTGTTGAGCTTCTCCGCCGATTTCTGCCGCGCCATCGACAGCTTCTTCGCAGCCGCCGCATAGCGCGCATCGGCC
This sequence comes from Bradyrhizobium sp. BWC-3-1, assembly GCF_032917965.1. Classification (NCBI taxonomy): domain Bacteria; kingdom Pseudomonadati; phylum Pseudomonadota; class Alphaproteobacteria; order Hyphomicrobiales; family Nitrobacteraceae; genus Bradyrhizobium; species Bradyrhizobium sp. BWC-3-1. The sequence goes on along the minus strand of NZ_CP136625.1, from coordinate 2,318,024 downwards.
TCGATCGCGGCCTGCTCCAGCTTCTTCAGCCGTGAGGCGCCGGCATCGATCAGAACGACATCGGCGGCGTATCTTGCGGCCAGCGCGGCGAGCCCGTCGACCGGCGTCGAATATTTGCGCGAGGCGGCGCGCAACGCGAACAGGCGCTCCTCGATGCGTTCGAGCTCCGAGGGATCAAAATCGGTTGCGGCAAGCGCCGCCTGAAGATGCTGGTCGGCTTCCTCCAGCGCGTTGATGGCGATGTCGATCGCCCTCACCGCGGGTTCGACCAGCGCCGGCGAGTTGACGCCGCGACGCTCCAGCCGCCGCACGGCCGCCGACAGCGAGGCGACCGGCGAATGGTGGCCGCCGACCGCCTCCTGCGCCTCGCGCAGGTCGGAGGCGATCTTCTCGCCCTGCATCATCGTGGTCCGACGGGAGGCCAGCAAAGTCTCCTCGCCGTCCTTGGGCGCGAGCTGCTTCAATTCGTCGGAGGCGTGGCGGAGGTAATCGGCTTCGCGCGCGGCGCGCTCCATGCCGGCGCGATGCTCCTCCAGCGCGGTGTTGGCGGTGCGGCGTGCGTCCCAGAGCGCCTCGACCGCCGAGACGTCCTTTTCGAGACCGGCGAAGGCGTCGAGCAGGCGGCGGTGGGTGGCGGCATCGACCAGCGCGCGCTCGTCGTGCTGGCCATGGATCTCGACCAGAGCGGCCCCGACCCCCTTCAGCGTCTGCACGCTGATCGCCTGGTCGTTGATGAAGGCGCGGGTGCGGCCGTCGGCGAGCTGGACCCGGCGGAGAATCATCTCGCCGGTATCGTCCAGCCCGTTCTCCGCGAGGATTTTGGCCGCGGGATGGTTTTTTGGGATATCGAATACGGCAGTGACCTGCCCCTGCTCCGCCCCATGCCGCACGAGGCCGGCATCGCCGCGGCCGCCGAGCGCCAACGCAAAGGCATCGAGCAGGATGGATTTGCCCGCACCGGTCTCGCCGGTCAAAACCGCGAGGCCCGGTGCGAATTCGATATCGAGCCGTTCGATCAGGACGATGTCACGGATCGACAGACGCGCCAGCATGGAATTCTATTTCCTAGCCGAGACCCATTTTCTTGAAGGTCTTGCTAATCCAGGACCCCTGATTCTCGCTCGGTTCGAGACCGCCTGATTTTACAAGATTATAGGCGTCCTTGTACCAGCGACTGTCAGGAAAATTGTGCCCGAGCACGGCGGCGGCCGTCTGGGCCTCGCCAACGATGCCGATCGCCATATAGGCCTCGGTCAGGCGGTACAGCGCCTCCTCGACATGGCGGGTGGTCTGGTACTGCGTCACCACGGCCTTGTAGCGGTTGATCGCCGCCGTGTAGTCGCGCTTCTGCGCGTAATAGCGGCCGACGTTCATTTCCTTGCCGGCGAGCTGGTCGCGCGCACCTTCGATCTTGGCCTTGGCCGAGGTCGCATATTCGGAGGTCGGATATTTGCGCACCACCTCTTCCAGCGAGGCGATCGCCTTCTCGGTGCGGGTCTGGTCGCGGCTGATGTCCGGAATCTGGTCGTAATGCGAGGCGGCGATCAGATATTGCGCGTAGGCCGCATCCGGGCTGCCGGGATGCAGCGTGACGTAGCGGGTGGCCGCGCCGATACAATTGTCATAATCCCCGCCCTGGTAGGACGCGTAGGCCGACATCAGCAATGATTTGCGGGCCCAGTCGGAATAAGGATGCTGGCGGTCGACCTCTTCGAACTTCTTGTTCGCCGCCTTCATGTCCTTCTTCTCGTTCATGAGGTACAGGCCCTCATTGTAGATCTTGTCGGCGGGCTCCTCGACGAAGGTGTCGTCCTTGGCGGTGAACTTGTCCCAAAGCGCGCCGGTGCCGCAGCCGGCCAGCGGCAGCGCGAGCACGAAGAGGGCGACAACCTGAAGCAGCCCACGGGCTCGAGACGAGACTTCTCGAGACGGGACTTGAAGATATCCGCGCGTCATACGCTGTGCCGACATGAGTATTGCCCTGACGCCCTGTGGTGCGGTGTCCGCCAGCCCATGAACCCCGTCCTGGGCGCGAAATATAGCCGTGGTGCCTGCCGTGCGACCACGCCGGTGTAACCGAAAAACGATCTTCAACCAACCGGATAGGCAGGCATTCCGCCCGGATTAAGGCGAACGCGCCGCAATCCTAGCCGATCATCGTTACCAGGAGTTTCCCGGGGAAAGCCGCCGCCAAACGCCCGCGGCGACGGGTCTCTTCAGGACGCGTCTCTCGTCTAGGAAACGTCCGCTGCAGGAAACGTCTCTCTTCAGGAAACGTCCGGCCCGTAGACCGCGGCGATCCGGCCACCGACGATGCCGCGACCGGTTTCGGCCACCGGACGCGTGGTGCGGCGGGCTGCCTCGCCCTCGACCACCCGCCAAGCGGTGCGGTCGGCGAGCAGCGCGGTCAGAACGGTGTGGTTGAGCTTGTGGCCGCCACGTACCGAGCGGTAGGCGCCGAGCAGCGGCAGACCCGCCAGCGCGAGGTCGCCGATCACGTCCAGCACCTTGTGGCGGGCGCATTCGTCGGCGTAGCGCAGGCCCTCGGTGTTGAGCAGCCGCTCCTCGTCGAACACGACGGTGTTGTCGAATGAGGCACCGAGCGCATAGCCGGCGCTCCAGAGCCGCGCGACGTCGCACATCAGACCGAAAGTCCGGGCCCGGCCGACTTCGCGGCGGAAACGCTCCGGGTTGAGGTCGAAGGCATAGCTCTGCTGGCCGATGACAGGATTGGTGAAGTCGATCTCGACCTCGGCGCGGAACCCGACGGCATAGGGCCTGATCTCACCGAAGGAGTCGCCGATCTTGACCGAGATCGGCTTCAAAACCTGGATGAAGCGGCGCTGCGCCGGCTGGGTCACGATGCCGGCCTGGTCGATCGCCGCAACGAAGGCTGCCGCGCTGCCGTCCATGATCGGCACTTCCGGCCCATCGATCTCAATGATGGCGTTGTCGACGCCCATTCCCCGCAGCGCAGCAAGGACATGCTCGGCGGTGGAAACCAGCGGACCGTTGCGATCACCGAGGACGGTGGCGAAATCCGTCGCGATCACCTGCTCGGCGGTGGCCTGAACTTCGCGGTCGCTTCCCTCGAGCCCGGTGCGGATAAAAACAAAGCCCGCGTCGACAGGCGCGGGTCCAAGCGTGAGCGTGACGGGAAGACCGGAATGAACGCCGACGCCTGCCACACTGGCTTGCGCGCGAAGCGTTGTTTGCCGGCTAAATTTCATCAGGAACCGCCCCACTACGACCATCGCGACTTATACTGAACCCGACTGCGGCCTAGACCGCTGTTCCGAATCCGTATCCCCAAGTCACGGCAAACCATAGTCACTGCCCTAAACAGCGCCAACTCACGCTTTTTTACCGATTGTTACCCCAAACCCGCCGTATTCGCGCCAAGGCTTAACCAAATTGGACCGGAGTTCGGGACCGTTTTCGGTAGTTTTACTGAACCATCGAATACGTAATTAATGATTTAAAATCAGTTGTTTGGCCACGCAATCCGGATATGCACGGGGCAAAAGAAAAGGCCCCGGCAAGCTTCCCGCCGGGACCTTTTTTCGTCCGCCTTATTGTAACAATCCTCAGGTCGCCTGCCGCCGCAGGAAGGCCGGGATATCAAGATGGTCATCTCCCTGTGGCGCCGGGGCAACAGGCGCGGGACGGCCGTGCATGTCCAGGCCCTGCGGCGCGGGACGACGTGCATACTCGGACACCGGCTCGGTAGAAGCGATTTGCTGCGCCACGGTCTTCTGGGGGCGGCGATCGGGCAGTGGCGGCATCGCGGGACCGGCGGTGCGGGCCGCGATCGGCGCCTCGGTCTCCTCGTCACGACGGCCGAGGCCGACATTGGCGAGGCGCTGCAGCAGCGACAGCCGGGTCTTCTGCGGGGTCTCCTCCTCGACCTCGCCGCGGGCCTGGCGAAGCTCGGCCTGGGCGGGCATCGGAAGTTCCTCGATCCGCGGCATCCGCGGTGTGCGGACCGGTGCACGCTCGGCCTGCGGAGGGATGAAGGTTTCCGGCGTCATCGGCTCTTGCATGGCCATCGGCGCCTGCTCGGGCTCGGGGAACAGCGTGGGCTTCTGCGCGATCGGGCGCACGGTAACGTCGCCATAGGTCTGCATCGGCGCGGGAGCCTGCGGAACGTCCGCAACGGCGGCGGCGATGGCGGCAAGCGCAGCGCGCTCGACGTTCGGACGCGGAGCCGTGGGAGCGGCGGCAAATTGGCCCGTTCCTGTGGCCGGGGTCTGTCCTTCGAACTTCTGGGCGCGCTCGGCCATGCGCTGATTGTCAGCGCGCAGCCGCGCGGTCAAATCGGCAAGACGGCTCTCGGCAGCCGCGGCGGGAGCGGCGGGAGCCTGCTGCGCCTGCGGAGCAGGATTCGCCACGGGAGCGCTGGTGGCCTGGCTGTTGCGCGCGATCGCGGCCTGTTCGATGCCGGTGGCGACGACCGAGACGCGGATCAGACCGTCGAGGGCTTCGTCGAAGGTGGCGCCGACGATGATGTTGGCGTCCTGATCGACTTCCTCGCGGATGCGGGTCGCAGCTTCGTCGACCTCGAACAGGGTGAGATCCTTGCCGCCGGTGATGGAGATCAGGAGGCCCTTGGCGCCCTTCATCGAGCTATCGTCGATCAGCGGGTTGGCGATCGCGGCTTCGGCGGCGGTCAGCGCGCGCTTGTCGCCGGAGGCTTCGCCCGTGCCCATCATCGCCTTGCCCATCTCGCGCATGACGGCGCGAACGTCGGCGAAGTCGAGATTGATCAGGCCTTCCTTGACCATCAGGTCGGTGATGCAGGCAACGCCCGAATAGAGCACCTGGTCGGCCATCGCGAAGGCGTCGGCGAAGGTGGTCTTCTCGTTCGCGACCCGGAACAGGTTCTGGTTCGGGATGATCAGCAGCGTATCAACGACCTTGTGCAGCTCGTTGATGCCCGCTTCGGCGGTGCGCATGCGGCGGCCGCCCTCGAAGTGGAAGGGCTTGGTCACGACGCCGACGGTGAGAATGCCCATCTCGCGCGCGATCTTGGCGATCACGGGAGCCGCACCGGTGCCGGTGCCGCCGCCCATGCCGGCGGTGACGAACACCATGTTGGCGCCCGAGAGATGGTCACGGAGTTCGTCCATGACTTCTTCGGCCGCGGCCGCGCCGACCACCGGCTGCGAACCTGCGCCCAACCCTTGCGTGGCCGCCGTGCCCATCTGCACGATGCGCTGCGCCTTCGACATCGTCAGCGCCTGCGCGTCAGTGTTGGCGACCACGAAGTCGACGCCCTGGAGGCCCGCCGTGATCATGTTGTTGACGGCGTTACCACCGGCGCCGCCGACGCCGAACACGGTGATGCGGGGCTTCAGTTCGTGAATATCAGGAACATTGATGCTGATGGTCATGTTTGCCTCTCGATCACGCGCGCGTGGGTTCGCCCCGGCCGGCGGCCGCGGGAGTTGGTGAAAATCGAATATTGCGGGAAGGAGTCATCAGAAGCCCTCGCGTAGCCATCGTCCGACCTTTCCGAAATACCCGCCGGTCCCCGTCCTGACCTGCTGCCGCGTATGCCGCGGTTCGACATGTTCGTGGTGAACATATTGCGGGTAGACGAGCAGTCCGGCCGGCACCGCGAAGGCGGCGTTCTTCGCCTCGTTGGGCAGCCGGCCGAAACCGAGCGGACGTCCGACCCGCACGGGCCGGCCGAGAATCTGCGTTCCGAGCTCAACGAGACCCGTGAGCTGCGAGGCCCCGCCCGAGAGCACGACGCGGCCGTTCGGCTCCGAGGCGAAGGGCGAATCCTTCAGCTTGTCCCGAACCATTTCGAAGACTTCCTCGGCACGATGCTTGACGATGTTGGCGATGGTAGCGCGGGAGACGATCTGCGGCAGATCCTGCTCGTCACCGGCTGTCGGTACAGACATCAGCTCACGCGAGTCCGATCCGCCGGTGATGACGGTCCCGTATAACGTCTTGATTCGCTCGGCATCGGCAATGGTCGCGGAGAGTCCGCGCGCCAGATCCATCGTGATGTGTTGCCCGCCGACCGCAAAACCCGCGGCATGCACGAAGTGGCCGCCGGAAAAGACCGCGATCGTGGTGGTGCCCGCGCCCATTTCGACCACGGCGGCGCCGAGATCGGCCTCGTCGTCGGTCAGCACCGACAGGCCTGCCACATAGGGGCTTGCCGCCATGGCTTCGACGTTGATGTGGCAGCGTTCGACCGCCAGCATCAGGTTCCGCGCCACCGTGGCGTCGCAGGTGACGACATTCATGTCGATGCCGAACTGATGCGCAACCATGCCGCGGGGGTCGCGGATACCTTTGACGCCGTCAAGCGTGTAGCCGACCGGCAGCGCGTGCAGCACGGTGCGGCCTTCGCCGGTGGCGTGGCGCATGCCGGTGGAGGTGACGCGGCTGACATCGGCCGGTGTCACGGCGCCGCCGCGGATGTCGGCCGCAGCTTCGACCAGCTGACCGGAGAGCCGGCCGCCGGAGACCGACAGCAGCACGGACTCGACCCGCACCTTGGCCATTTTCTCTGCAAGCCCGACGGCCTGTCGCACCGCCTGCTCGCATTCGCCGAGATCGATCACGGCGCCGGCCTTCATGCCGCGCGACTGAATCTGGCTGTAGCCGATCAGCTCCACCGCATGGGTCCGGTCGCGCAGGGCTTCGCTCGGCGCCGACGGCTTCAGCCGCGCGATCATGCAGGCGATCTTGCTGGTGCCGATGTCGAGGCAGGCGACGAGGCCGCCGCGCTTGTGCGGCATCGGGCGTGTCTTCGGTGTCTGGGTGCGATCAAGACCGGTCATGCAGCGTCCCCGGCCTTTTTCTTCTTCTTGTCCTTGAACAAATCGTCGCGCGCCTTGGCGGCGTCCTCGGACAGCTGCACGACGAGCCGATCGGGCAGGCGCAGGTCGACGGCGACGATGTCGCGGGAGAACAGCCTGTCCTCCTTGTCGAGCCTGGACAGCATCGCAAGCGCGTTGCCGACGTCCTGTTCGGGCAGGCGGATGTCGAGGCCGTCCTTGAGCCTCAGGTTCCAGCGCCGCTCACCGACGAAGATCGCGGCCTTGGTAATGGAATTGACCTGCGGATAGCGCGCCAGCAAAGCGAGGAAATCGCGGGCCTGCGTCTCGGCGCCCTTGCCGACCACGAGCGGCAGCGACAGAAAGCGGCGCGAGACGTAGGGTTCGAGCACGGCGCCGTCATCGGCGATGACGGAGAGCCGGCCGGCCTCCTGCCACAGCGCGAACGCCTTGCGCTCGGTGAGCTCGATCATGAGCTGGCCCGGATAGAGCTTCAGCACGGTCGCATCCGCGATCCAGGGATTGGCCTTGAGCTTGTCGCGCACGGCGTCGGCGTCGAGAAACAGCAGCGAGGATCGGCCGCTGACGCCGCCGATCGCGAGGATCTCGTCCTGGCTGAGCTGCTTGCGACCGTTGATCACGACGGAGGTGATGCGGAAGCCGGCGGAATTGGCCAGCGCGTTGCGGGTGTCGTTGACCGCCGTGATGAAATCCTGGAGATGGCCGCCCTTGACGATACCGAAGCCGCAGCTTCCGATCAGGAGCAGCACCGTCATGCTGATCCCGACCCGGCGCGGCAGATAGCGCTCGACCAGCGCGACCAACCGCGGCGGCGGCTCGCGCTCGACGATGGCTTTGGCCCTGGTCTTTTCCTTGGCGGCAGCACGGGCGCCGAGAACTCTTTCCTGACGCTTGTCCTGCACCCACTCGCGCAGAAGCACGACCGCTCCGATAGCGGCCGCCTTCAGGTCAGCTTGGGGCCTCAGCGATCTGAAAAGCGACCGAGTGAGGCTTCCTGCTCCATCCATTGCACGAGCTCGTCAACAGTTTGCCCGCGACATCGCGCGGGTCCTGGCGAACATGACGTCTCGGACTTGCCGGGCCGGGTGCTGGTCTTCAGCAGAAGAAAACCTCTCCCCTTCAGAGCGTTCGCTGGGGGTGACAACACCCGCAACGGTCCACGCGCCGGCAGCCAAAGCGTCATATGCGCCGCCAGCGTTAACCTTCGGACGTCCTGGTAAACAAAAGGTAAAGTTCGTTAACGACGTGAGCTTTTTGCCCAGGCCTGTGAGGCATTTATGCCGCAATATCCGGCATTTTACCGGTTTTGGGTTCCAAAACCGGCCGTTTCGCCAGTTCGGCCGTTAACCAGTCCTAATTATTTTCGCACACCGGCCACAGCGAGCTCGATCAGGCCGCGCAGGAAGTCGACGAACTCGATGCTCTCGGCCTTCAGCGCCTTGGGGTAGAGCGAGGACTTGGTCAGGCCGGGCAGCGTGTTGGTTTCGAGATAGACCAGCCCCTTGTCCGAGACGATGAAGTCCGAACGGGAATAGCCGGTACACGACATCGCCCGGTGCGCCAGCATCGCCTGGTGCTTCAGCGCGGCGGTGATTTCGGGTGCGAAACGGCCGGGACAGATCTCTTGGGTCGACTTCAAAAGATATTTCGCCGCGTAGTCGAAACTGCCCTCGCCCGGAATGATCTCGATCGGCGGCAGCGAGATGATCGAGCCGTCCGGCCGCTCCAGCACGCCGCAGGTCGCCTCGACGCCGGAGATGTAGGGCTCGATCACGTACTCTTCGTGCTTGGCCGCATTGCGAACGGCGACGAGATCCTGCTTGGCGTTGACGAAGATCAGGCCGTAGCTCGAGCCATCCCTGGCGGGCTTTGCGATCAGCCGGCCGTATTCGGCGAAGGCCTCGTCGATCTGGTCCAGCGCAATGTTGGCCGGCGGCGTCACGCCGCCGAGCGCGGCGAAATGCTTGGCCGCGATCTTGTCGAACGCGAGATGCGAGGAGGCCGAGCCCGATCCGGTGAACGGCACGCCGCGCGCTTCGCACATCACCTGCAATTCGCCGTTCTCGGCACGCCCGCCATGCAGGCCGAGCACCAGCACGCGGTCCTCCGCCCTGGCCTGGTCGAGCGCCTGCTCCAACGGAATGCCCGACGTGCCCGGCTTGAACTCGTCCTCGAACGGGCGGGCATGTTCGAGCAGCTGTTTGGACTGCACGACATGCACCTTGTCCTCGACGTCCCACCACCAGAGATCGGCCTCGGGCAGCGCCTGATGCAGCGCCTGGGCTGAGGCGACGGAAACCAGACGTTCGCGGTTGGAGCCGCCGAAGAGGATGGTGATGCGCATGTTCTCTCGTCGCTTGTCCAAATTAGCCGGGAATTCCGATCCGCTTGATTTCCCAGTGTAGCTCAATTCCGGAATTTGCCTTCACCCGTTCACGTACGGTCTCGCCCAGCGTCTCGATATCGTGCGCGGTGGCATTGCCCGTGTTGATCAGGAAATTGCAGTGCATCTCGGAGACTTCTGCACCGCCGACGCGCAAACCGCGGCAGCCGGCGGCATCGACCAGCTTCCAGGCGGAATGGCCGGGCGGATTCTTGAAGGTCGAGCCGCCGGTCTTTTCGCGGATCGGCTGCGCGGTCTCGCGATGGGTTTGCACTTCCGCCATGCGCGCGCGGATCGCCTCGGCATCCCTGAGCTCGCCGCGGAACCGCGCGGAGGTGAAGATGATGGAGGCATCGACGCCGCTGTTGCGGTAGACAAACTTCATGTCGGCATTGGAGAAGATGTGCTTCGTGCCGTCGCGCCCGACGCCACGCGCCTCGATCAACACGTCCTTGGTCTCGCCGCCATTGGCGCCCGCATTCATGCGCAGCGCGCCGCCGATCGTGCCGGGAATGCCGAAGTAAAATTCGAGCCCGCCGATATTGGCCGACGCGGCGACTTCCGCCACGCGCTTGTCGAGCGCGGCTGCGCCCGCGGTGACGACATCGCCGCTCGCGCTCGCCTCGCCAAAGGCGCGCGGCGCAAGCCGGATCACCACGCCCGCCATGCCGCCGTCGCGCACGATCAGGTTGGAGCCGACGCCGACGACATAGACGGGAATGTCGCTTGCGAGATGCGCGAGGAAATAAGAGAGATCGTCCTCATCCGTCGGCGTGAACAGCACCTGCGCGGGACCTCCGACGCGAAACCAGGTGAGCTCGGCGAGCGACTGGTTCGCCAGCAGCCGGCCGCGAAGATCGGGCATCACGGCTTTGAGGTCGGGTGTGATGTCGGGGAAGCTCACTGCGCTACCCCAGCGCCTTCAATTCGCCGGGCAAGGCATACGCCCATTGCGTGATGTTGCCGGCGCCCAGACACACGACGAGATCGCCGGACTTCGCCACGCCCTTGACGATGCCAGCGAGATCGGACGCCGCGGGCAGCGGGATCACCTCGCGGTGGCCGTGGGCGCGCAGGCCCGCGGCGAAATGGTCGCGATCGATGCCTTCGATCGGCGTCTCGCCCGCAGCATAGACCTCGGCGACGATCACCGCATCCGCATCGTTGAAGCAGGTGCAGAATTCCTCGAACAGCGACTGCAGGCGGGTGTAGCGATGCGGCTGCACCACCGCGACGATCTTACCGTTGGTGGATTCCCGCGCCGCCTTCAGCACCGCCGCGATCTCGACCGGATGATGGCCGTAGTCGTCGATGACGGTGACGCCGTTCCACTCGCCGGTCTTGGTGAAGCGGCGCTTGACGCCGCCGAAGCCGGCGATCGCCTTGCGGATCGCCTCGTCCGACACGCCGAGCTCGCGCGCGACCGCAATCGCGGCGGTCGCGTTGGAGGCATTGTGGCGCCCCGGCATCGGCAGCATGAGATCGGAGATCTCGTGCACGGCGCCCGTCTTGCGATCGCGGAAGGCAACCTTGAACTTCGATCCGCCGCCCGCCGGGGTCAGGTCGACGAAGCGCACATCGGCCTGCGGATTCTCACCATAGGTGATGATGCGTCGATCCTCGATCTTGCCGACAAGGGTTTGCACCACGGGATGATCGATGCACATCACGGCGAAGCCATAGAACGGCAGGTTCTCGACGAAATGGCGGAAGGCGTCCTGCACCGCCTCGAAGGTCTTGAAGTGATCGAGATGCTCGGGATCGACATTGGTGACGATCGCGACCTCGGTCGGCAGCTTCAGGAACGTGCCGTCGCTCTCGTCCGCTTCGACCACCATCCAGTCACCCGCACCGAGACGCGCATTGGAGCCGTAGGCATTGATGATGCCGCCGTTGATCACGGTGGGATCGAGGCCGCCGGCGTCGAGCAGCGTCGCGACCATCGTGGTCGTGGTGGTCTTGCCGTGGGTGCCGGCGATGGCGACGCAGCTCTTCAGCCGCATGAGCTCGGCCAGCATCTCGGCGCGGCGCACCACGGGGATGCGCCGTTCGCGCGCCGCCGTCAGTTCCGGATTGTCGCGCTTGATCGCGGTAGAAACCACGACGACCTCGGCCCCGTCGACGTTCTCCGCCTTGTGGCCGACCGAGACCCTCGCACCGTTCTTGCGCAGGCGGTCGAGATTGTAATTGTCGGAGGCGTCCGAACCCTGCACGGAATAGCCGAGATTGAGCAGCACCTCGGCGATTCCGCTCATGCCTATCCCGCCGATCCCGATGAAGTGGATAGGTCCGATCTCGCGCGGCAGTCTCATGGTGTATCCCGCAGTTCCCTTCGTCATGCCCGGGCTTCGTCCCGGGCATCCACGAATCCTTACCACTTCTTGCAAGACGTGGATGGCCGGGACAAGCCCGGCCATGACGGCAAAAGTAGGAATTCCGGCCGATTTCGCGTCAGATTCCCGCGATTTTGGCCACCAGATCGGCCAGCCGCTCCGCTGCGTCGAGCCGGCCGGCGCCGCGGGCGGCCTGCGCCATGGCGGCAAGACGCGCGGGCTCGGCGGCGAAGGCGGAGATCTCGGCGGCGAGGCGATCGGAGGAAAACTCGGTCTGCGGAATGCGGATCGCACCGTCGACCTTGGCCAGCACGCCGGCATTGGCGAACTGGTCCTGGTCGATCGCGCCCGGCAGCGGCACCAGGATCGAGGGCCGCCCGATCGCGGCAAGTTCCGCCACGGTGCCGGCGCCCGAGCGCGACACCACCAGATGGTTGGAGGCCAGCCGTGCCGGAAGATCGGTGAAAAACGGCGCGAGCTCGGCCTTGATCTTCAGTCTGTCGTAGACCGCACGCACGCGCGCCATATCCTCGTCGCGCACCTGCTGGGTGAGGACGAGCCGGCTCCACAGCGCAGGCTCGAGGCGCTCGATCGCGCCCGGCACGATGTCGGCCATGATGCGCGCGCCCTGGCTGCCGCCGACGACGAGCAGGCGCAGCGGACCGTTCACTTCAGGCGCAGCATATGGCACGCCAGCTGCGGCGAGGATCGCCGGACGCATCGGCGTGCCGACCGTCGTGGTCTTGCCTGATAGCGCCGGATCGCGATCGAGCACGCCGGGCAACGACGTCGCGATGGCTTGGACGCGGCTCGACAGGAACCGGTTGGCGCGGCCGAGCACCGCATTGGCGTCATGGATGATGCCGGGCACGCCGGCGAATTTTGCGGCGACCAGCGGCGGCAGCGTCGGATAGCCGCCGAAGCCGACGACGGCGACCGGCTTCAGTCGCTTGATCATGCTGTAGGCGGACAGCGTGCCGGCCGCGAGCGTCAGGCCGGCATAGGCGAGCTGCAGCGGATTGCGTCCGCGCGCAGTCTCGCTCGAGACGACGTCGATCATGTCCTTGGTGAACAGTCCGCTGTAGCGCAGCGCGCGCTCGTCCGTGACGAGGCGGACGCGGAAGCCGCGCCGGATCAGCTCGACGCCGAGCGCCTCGGCCGGAAACAGATGGCCGCCGGTGCCGCCCGCGGCGAGAAGAATCAGGGGGGAGGTGTCCATGGTGGCGAGTTTTACAAGGACTCTTTCGTCATTGCGAGCGCAGCGAAGCAATCCAGACTGCCACCGCGGAGAGATTCTGGATTGCTTCGCTTCGCTCGCAATGACGAAAAACTATGCGTAGCTGCGCATCGCCTCGGCGTGGCCGCTCGCCTCGACTTCGGTGCGCGGGCGCAGCCGCGTCAGCGCGAGCATCATGCCGACACCATAGGCCAGCGACACGATCGAGGAGCCACCATAGGAGATGAAGGGCAGCGTCATGCCCTTGGCGGGGATGAGCTGGAGATTGACCGACATGTTGATGGCGGCCTGCACGCCGAACAGGATCGCCAAGCCCGAGGCCGCGAAGCGCGAGAACATGTCCTCGTTGGCATAGGCGCGCGACAGCGTCCGGATGACGACGAAAGCAAACAGTGCCAGCATCGCGAGGCACAGGATGATGCCGAACTCTTCGGCGGCAACCGCGAACACGAAATCGGTGTGGCTGTCGGGCAGGCTGCGCTTGGCGATGCCCTCGCCCGGTCCGAGGCCGAACCAGCCGCCATTGTAGAAGGCCTCCATGGCGGTATCGACCTGGAAGGTGTCGCCCGAGGCCGGATTCATGAAGCGCTTGATGCGGCCGGCGACGTGGGGAACAAAAAGATAGGCGCTGAACAGTCCGGCGGCGCCGAGGCCGGCGAGCCCGAACACCCAGATCATCCGCATGCCCGCGATGAAGAACAGCGAGCCCCACACCATCAGGATCAGCATGGTCTGGCCGAAGTCGGGCTCCATCACCAGCAGCGAGACCAGCATCAAGAGCAGCACCAGCGCCATCGAGGTCGCCGGCATTTCTGGCCGCCTAGTGGATTCCGCGAACAGCCAGGCGGCCATGACGACGAACGACGGTTTTGCGATCTCGGAGGCCTGGATATTGAGGCCGAGTAGCGTGATCCAGCGCCGCGAGCCCTTTACTTCGGGGCCGATCGCGAGCGTCAGCACGATCAGGACGATGCTGACCGCAAAGATGATCAGCGCCGAGCGACGGATCGCCCGCGGCGACAGGAAGGACACCCCGAGCAGCACGATGCAGGACGGCACCAGGAATAGCACGTGGCGGCTGAAGAAGTGGAAGGGATCGAGCCCGATGCGGGTCGCAACCGGCGGGCTCGCCGCCAGCGACAGGATCACGCCGGTCAGCATCAGCGCCAGGATGGCACCCATCAGCGGCTTGTCGACGGTCCACCACCACTCGGAAAAGGGGGTGCGTTCTTCACGGGAGAGCATGGCGGCCGCTTTCGGACAGAGGTCGGTCCATTGGTCGCCGAGGTTGGTTACCGGGGGGTTAAGGAAACGGGGATGATTGGAGATGAAGGCGAGCGCTTACCTCAAATGCCCGTCATGCCCCGCGAAAGCGGGGCATCCAGTATTCCAGAGACGTCGAGGGTTCATAACCACAGCCGCGGCGTACTGGATCACCCGGTCAAGCCGGGCGACGACAGCGGAGCAACAACCAGCAGCGTCCCTACACCACCGGCTTCATGCCCGGCAGCGCCTGCACCAGCTCGCGGAACCTGGTGCCGCGAATTTCGAAGTTGCGATACTGGTCGAAGGAGGCGCAGGCGGGCGACAGCAGGACGACCGCGTCAGCGATGCCTGACGCCTCCGCATCGCATGCGGCTTGCTCGACGGCGACGTCGAGGGTCTGGCTGATCTCGTGCGGCACCTTCGTGCCGAGCGTGCCCGAAAATTCCTGCGCGGCCTCGCCGATCAGATAGGCTTTTCGGATGCGCGGGAAGTAGCCGGTGAGGCCGGTGATTCCGCCGGCCTTCGGCTTGCCGCCCGCGATCCAGAAGATGTCCGAAAAGGACGACAGCGCATGCGCGGTGGCGTCGGCATTGGTGCCCTTGGAATCGTTGACGAACAGCACGTTGCCGCGGCGGCCGACCTGCTCCATGCGATGCGCAAGGCCGGGGAAGCTGCGCAGGCCGTTCTGCAAGACGTCGAGGCCGATGCCCATCGCGAGCGCGGCGGCTGCCGCGCACGCCGCGTTCTGCGCATTGTGCAAGCCGCGCAGAGAACCGATGCCGCCGAGCGCCGCGATTTCACTGCGCGCGCCGCCCGAATTGCGCACGATATGGCCGTGCTCGACATGGATGCCGCTGGCCAGCGGATTCTTGACGGAGATCCGCACCACGTTCTTGCCGGCGCGATCGAGCCGGTCGGCGATATCGCGGCAAAAGCCGTCGTCGACGCCGACGATCGCGGTGCCGCCGGCCTGCACACCGGCAACGAGTCGCTCCTTCACCGCGGCGTAATGCGCGATGGTGCCGTGGCGATCGATGTGGTCTTCGCTGACATTGAGCAGAATGCCGACGGAGGGATCGAGTGAAGGCGTGAGGTCGATCTGATAGGACGACATCTCGATGACGTGGACGCGGCCCATGCCCGGCGGCTCCAGCGACAGGATTGCGGTGCCGATATTTCCGCCCATCTGGGTGTCATAGCCGGCGACCTTGGTGAGATGCGCGATCAAAGCCGTCGTCGTCGATTTGCCATTGGTGCCGGTGATGGCGACGAACGGCGCATCCGGCGCGTGCCGGCGCCTTTCGCGGCAGAACAGCTCGATGTCGCCGATCACCTCGATAGCGGCCTCCCGCGCCTTCAGCACGCTCCAATGCGGGACTGGGTGGGTCATCGGCACACCGGGCGCGAGCACCAGCGCGGCGAAATTCGCCCATGAGACGTTGCGCAAATCAGCCGTGATGAAGCCCGCTTGCGCAGCCTTGGCGACATTCTCGGCGCTGTCGTCGGCGGCGATCACCTCGGCGCCGCCCGCTTTCAACGCGTGACAGGAGGCGAGCCCCGAGCCGCCGAGGCCGAACACCGCGACCGTCTTGCCGGCAAAGGACGTGACGGGGATCATCGATCGTTCACCGCAGCTTCAGCGTGGATAGGCCAGCGAGCGCCAGCATCACCGAGATGATCCAGAACCGGATCACGATCTGCGGCTCGGTCCAGCCGAGTTGCTCGAAATGGTGATGGATCGGCGCCATCCGGAAGATGCGTTTTCCCGTCATCTTGAACGACACCACCTGCACGATGACGGAGACCGCCTCCAGCACGAACAGGCCGCCGATCACCGCGAGCACGATCTCGTGCTTCACCGCCACTGCGATCGCGCCCAGCATGCCGCCGAGCGCGAGCGAGCCGGTGTCGCCCATGAAGATCGAGGCCGGCGGCGCGTTGAACCAGAGGAAGCCCAGGCCCGCACCCAGCAGCGCGCCGCAGAGCACGGCGAGCTCGCCGGTGCCGGCGACATATTTGATCTGGAGATAATCGGCGAACACCGCGTTGCCGGCGAGATAGGCGATCATGGCAAAGCTCGCAGTCGCGATCATCACCGGCACGATGGCAAGGCCGTCGAGACCGTCGGTCAGGTTCACCGCGTTGCCGGCGCCAACGATGACGAAGGCGCCGAACACGACGAAGAACCAGCCGAAATGCAGCACGGTGTCCTTCAGGAAAGGAATCGTCAGCGCGGTCGACGCGGGATCGCGGTTCAGCCGCACCAGCGCGTAGCAGGCCACCAGCGCGATCGCCGCCTCGATCAGCAGGCGAAGCTTGCTGCCGAACCCGGTCGTGGTCTGCTTCGTCACCTTGAGATAATCGTCATAGAAGCCGACGAAGCCGAAGCCAAGCGTCACCGCCAGCACGATCCAGACGTAAGGGTTGAGCGGATTGGCCCACAGCACCGTGCCGACCGTGAGACCGGACAGGATCATCAGCCCGCCCATGGTGGGCGTGCCTTTCTTGGCGAGATGCGATTGCGGACCATCGGCCCGGATCGGCTGGCCCTTGCCTTGCCGGATGCGCAGATGGTCGATGATCCAGGGTCCGAACAGGAACACGAACAGCGCGCCGGTGACGACGGCGCCGCCGGTGCGGAAGGTGATGTAGCGGAAGACGTTCAGGAAGGTGCGAACGGCACCGAAGCCCGGAAATGTGTTGGAGAGCTCGATCAGCCAGTAAAACATTCAGACGGTCCTATGGCGCCTTTGCACGCGCCTTGATCTTGGCCTTGTCAACCTGCCTCACGCGCATTCGCTGGTCTTCATCATCGGGTCGGGCGACCTCTAAAGAAAACGAACGGCTTCGCGCCGGAAAGGGGGGATTCGGGAACAGCGCCTTCCAAGCAGTTTACGCCCTTGCCTGCAAGGCGGCCACTAGGCCCGGCACAAACTTGTTGACCCAGAACATCTTCTTGCTGCCCTTGACAACCACGACATCGCCTGCCCTCAGCAGATTTGCGACCTCGCCCGGCTTCAGCGTGACGGGGTCGTCGTGCCAACCGAGACCCTTGCCGGCTGGAAGCACCTCGAACAGGTGACGCATCAGGGGTCCGACGCAATAGACGCCGTCGATGCCGTCGAGATGCCTGGCGAGGTCGATGTGATAGGTTGGTGCGCCGTCGCCCAGCTCCAGCATGTCGCCGAGCACGGCAATGCGGCGGCCACCGGTCGTGTTGCGCGCCTGCAAGCTTTGCAGCGCGGCAGCCACGCTGGCCGGATTACCGTTGAAGCTGTCGTCGATCACGGTGACGCCACCGGCCGCCTGCTCGACGCCACGGCCGCTCATGATACCGACCCGGTCGAGCTTGATCGCAAGCGTCGCCGCATCGAGGTTGGCCGCACGGATCGATGCGAGCGCGGCCAGCGCATTCTGAACGCGGTGCGGCGCGCCCGGCGTCAGGCTGAACGCGATCTCTTTCTTGCCAAGCGCGGCCACGACCTGCCAGCTGTCGCCATGCGGCGCGTGCGCGACCTCGTGCACCTCGGCTTTGTCGCCGAAGCGTATGACCTTGCCCTTCCAGTCCGGCGCCTTGATCCCGGCGGGCAGCACCAGCACGCCTTCCGCGGGCAGGCCGAGTGCAATCGACACCTTCTCGCGACGGATGGCTTCGAGCGAGCCGAGCTTCTCCAGATGCACCGGCTGGACGTTGACGACGAGCGCGACCGTCGGCCGCGTCAGTTCGCTGAGCCGCGCGATCTCGCCGGCCTGGTTCATGCCCATCTCGACGACCCAGAGACTGGCGTCGGGGCGCGCATTGCACAGCGTCAGCGGCACGCCCCAGAAATTATTGAAACTCGACGGGCTGGCATAGGCATTGGGATAGGCCGCGAGGAATTCCTTGGTGCTGGTTTTGCCCGCGCTGCCGGTGAGCCCGATCACCGGCCCGTTGAAGCGCGCGCGTGCCGCGCGCGCAAGGCCCCAGAGGCCGTCGATCAGCGTGTCCTTGACGACGATCTGGGGAATGCGGATGCCCGCGATCTCGTGCGGCACGATCATCGCGACCGCGCCCGAGGCTTCCGCCTTGTCCGCGAACTCCCAGCCGTCACGCGCGCTGGCGAAGGCCGAAATGAAGCCGCCGCTTGGCGTGCCGCTCAGCGCGACGAACAGGCTGCCCGGCTTCGCCAGCCGGCTGTCCTGGGTGACGAAGTCGATCGGCGTGTCCGGGAACGATCCGGCGGCGCCCAGCGCGCGCGCCACTTCGGCCACCGTCCATATGGGCGCGCTCATGCAATCCTCGACGCTAATGCGGCGGCGACCGCCTCGTGATCACTGAAGGGCAAAACCTCTCCGCCGACGATCTGCCCGGTCTCGTGGCCCTTGCCGGCGATGAGCAGCGCATCGCCATCTTCCAATTCGGCGATCGCGGTGCGGATCGCCGCGGCCCGGTCGCCGATTTCGCGGGCGCCCTTGGCGGCGGCGAGAATTTCGGCGCGGATCGATTCCGGCTTCTCGCTGCGCGGATTGTCGTCGGTGATGATGACACCGTCGGCGTTGCCGGCGGCGATCTCGCCCATGATCGGACGCTTGCCGGCATCGCGGTCGCCGCCGGCGCCGAACACGACGACCAGCCTGCGCCTGGCGTAGGGACGCAGCGCCTGCAGCGCCTTGGCCAGCGCATCGGGCTTGTGCGCATAGTCGACGAAGATCGGCGCACCGTTGCGCTCTCCGACGCGCTCTAACCGGCCCTTGGCGCCTTCGAGATGTTCGAGGCTCGCGAACACGTCCGCGGCGTCGCCGCCGGTGCCGATGGCGAGGCCAGCCGACACCAGCGCATTCTCGATCTGGAACTCGCCGACCAGCGGCAGCCGGATCGTATACCGCCTGCCGCGATGTTCGAGCGCGAGCACTTGTGAAAATCCTTCGACCTCCGCACCGGCGAGACGAATGCCCTCGCCCGCCCCGTCGCCGTTGCGACCGACTGCCATCACGCGCAAGCCGCGCGAATTCGCAGCACTGATCGCCTCCGCCGAGCAATCATGATCGGCGGAGATCACGGCCGCGCCCCCCGGCGGGACAAGTTCGCGGAACAGCCTGAGCTTGGCCGCGAGATAATGCGCGACGGTCGGATGGTAATCCATGTGGTCGCGCGAGAGATTGGTGAAGCCGCCGGCGGACACGCGCACGCCGTCGAGGCGATATTGGTCGAGCCCGTGAGAAGAGGCCTCGAAGGCGAGATGCGTGACGCCCTCGCGCGCGATCTCGTCCAACTGCCGGTGCAGCGCGATCGGATCGGGCGTCGTCAGCGAGCCGTAGACGGTACGCTTCGGCGAGACCAGGCCGATGGTTCCGATACTGGCGGAGGCGTGCCCGAGCCGTTCCCAGATCTGCCGGGTGAATGCGGCGACCGAGGTCTTGCCGCTGGTGCCGGTCACCGCCGCAATTGTCGCAGGCTGCGCGGGAAAAAATCTTGCCGCGGCCAGCGCCAGCGCGCGGCGCGGATTGGCAACTGTGATGAACGGCACCTTGCAGCCGTCAGGCGCATGGTCGCCGACGACCGCCACCGCGCCTGCGGCAATCGCGGCATCGATAAAGCGCGCACCGTCGGTCTTGCTGCCCGCAAGTGCGAAGAAGAGATCGTCTGGCTTGACCGCGCGGCTGTCGAGCGCAACGCCGGTCACGTCGAGCGCCGCGACCGCGGGCTCGATTGCGGCGTCATTGCCCTGAACGTCCTGATCGAGGAGGTCGCGCAGCTTCATGGTCTTCCAGTCGACATGCCGGACCGGATCGCCGAATCTGCAGGGAAATCCCGACTCAGCAGCGGCAACGGCCCACCCGGTTGATTACTGGGTTGTCCTGGATGCTGCAAGAATAAGGCGCTCGGACGGCGGCAGGTCGAATCGCGGCTCGACACCCAGAAGCGGCGCGATCCGCTCGATCACCTTGCCGCCCGTGGGCACCGCGTTCCAGCCCGAGGTGATGAAACCCTTCGTTTCGGGAATGGCCTGGGGCTCGTCCAGCATGATCAGGATCTGATATTTCGGATCGTCGCAGGGCATGATCGCGGTGAAGGAGTTGAGCACCCGCTTCTTGGCATAGCGGCCGTTGATGACCTTCTCGGACGTGCCGGTCTTGCCGCCAACGTAGTAACCCTTGACGTCGGCGGTCTTGGCGGTGCCGATTTCTGCATTGAGCCGCATCAGGAACCGCATCTTGTCGCTGGTCTCCGTCCTGATGACGCGCTTGGCCATCGCCGCCGCTTCGGACTCGCTGCGCTTCATGAAGGTCGGCGGAATCAAATAGCCGCCGTTCACCAGCGCGTTGATGCCCATCACCGCCTGCAGCGGCGCCACCGACATGCCTTGGCCGAACGCGATGGTCACGGTGTTCAGCTCGCCCCAGCGGCGCGGTATCAGCGGAGCCGCGCTTTCCGGCAGTTCGGTGCGCAGCCGCGTCAACTGGCCCATCTTGCCGAGGAATGCCTTGTGGGCCTCGACGCCCTGTCCGAGCGCGATCCGGGCGGCGCCGATATTGGACGAGAACGTGAACACTTCCTTGGTGTTGATGAAGCGTCCGAGCGGATGGCTGTCGTGGATCGTGAACTTGCCGTAGTGCAGGTTTCCGCGTGCATCCCACGACGTGTTCAGATTGATCTTGCCGGAATCGAGCGCCATCGCCAGCGTGAACGCCTTGAAGGTCGAGCCCATCTCGTAGACGCCGGTGGTCAGGCGATTGATGCGGTCGGGGTCGTGCGCTTCCTTCGGATTGTTGGGGTCGAAGTCCGGAAGCGAGACCATCGCCACGATCTCGCCCGTTTTGACGTTGGAGACGATGCCGGAGGCAGCCTTGGTGTGGTATTTCTCCTTGGCCTTCAGCAGCTCGTCACGCAGGGCGTGCTCGACGCGCAGATCGACCGACAGCTCGATCGGCTTTTGCAGCCGGTCGGTGGCAAAGCCCGCGCGGTGGAGATCGGCGAGCCCCTGATTGTCGAGCCACTTCTCCATGCCCGCGATGCCCTGGTTGTCGATGTTGACGAGACCAATGAGGTGGGCGACCTCGTTGCCGGTCGGATAGACGCGCTTGTTCTCGCGCAGGAAACCGATGCCGGGAATGCCGAGCTTGTGGATGTCCTGCTGCTGCTTTGCCGTAATCTCGCGCTTGAGCCAGACGAAGCCCTTGCGCGTCTTCAGGCGCTCGCGCACCTCGGCCTCGTCGAGGTCGGGCACCGTGGCGGTCAGAAGTTCGATTGCCTCGTCCTTGTCGATGATGCGACGCGGCTCGCCGAACAGGCTCGACGCCTTGACGTCGGTCGCGAGGATCGCGCCGTTGCGATCGACGATGTCGGGCCGCGCGGTCGCGACCACCTCCTGCGCCGCGGCGCGGCGCGCGCCGTGGGCGTCGGCGCCGATCGCGAACATCACTAGCCGGCCGCCGATCAGGGCGTAGACCGCGCCAAAGGCGAGCATCGCCAGGCCGACGCGCGCCCGCGCCTTGGCCGCGCGATCGACGTTGCGCCCGTACAGCAGGCTGCGGATCAGGCGCTGGCGCCAAGGCTCAGTCGGCTTTTCTGCCGGTTTGGCCGGGGTCACAGCATTCATGGCTTGTCCTCGGGCTGAGGTACGGAGCCCGTCACATTATCGGGATCGCTGGCGGCTTCGATGGTGTTGAGCATGGCGCCGATCGGATCCGGCTCGCCCGGCCTGAACATCCGCGGCGGGCGCTCGGGCAGATTCTTCAGTGAGTCATATTGCGTGCCGTTGACCGGCTTGAGCTGCAGATGCCGATCGGACAGGCCCTGCAGGCGCAGGGGCGCATCGAGCTTGGCCCATTCGGAGCGCAGCGCCGCGATCGCATCGCGCTGCTCGCGGATCTCCGCATGCAGCCGCAGCACCTTTTCGGTGCGCGCCGTGGAGTCCATCTTGATCCTATAGACATAGGCTGCCGCGAAGATCAGCGCGCCGATGACGAGGAGGTGGATGAAGCGCATGCGCTAGCCACCTCTCATGACGTCGGAGAGTTTTGGCCAGGACGATTGCTCGCGCTCGTCATGCGCCGGCGCCGAGGTGCGCTCGCCGGCGCGCAGTTTTGCCGATCGCGCACGCGGGTTATGCGCGACTTCGTTTTCGCCCGCGATCACCGGCCGCCGCGTCAGCAGCTGAAAACTCGGCACCGCCTGAGACACTTCCGGCAAATGGCGTGAGCCGCCACCCGTCTTGCTGCGCAGGCTAAGGAAATTCTTGACGATGCGGTCTTCCAGCGAATGGAACGAGACGACAACGAGGCGACCACCGGGCTTGAGCACGCGCTCGGCAGCGATGAGCGCGCTCTGGAGTTCCTCGAGCTCTTCGTTGACGAAGATGCGCAGGGCCTGGAACGTCCGCGTCGCCGGGTGAATATCGCCGGGCTTGGACCGAACCACCCTGCCGACGAGCTCGGCGAGCGCGCGCGTGGTCGTGAACGGCGTCTCCTGACGGTCCGCGACGATAGCGCGGGCGATCCGGCGCGACTGCCGCTCTTCGCCGAGAAGATAAATGATGTCGGCGAGATCGCCTTCCGAGGCGCGCGCCACGACATCGGCCGCAGTGGGGCCTGCCTGCCCCATCCGCATGTCGAGCGGACCATCGAGGCGGAACGAGAAGCCGCGGCCGGCCTGGTCGAGCTGCATCGAGGATACCCCGACGTCCATCACGACGCCGTCGACGCCATCGATGCCTTGAGCCGCGCAGACCTCGGCGAGGTTGGAGAAACGATCTTCAACGAGGGTCAGCCTGCCCGCCGAGCGTGCGACGAGCTCGGCGCCGCCCTCGATCGCAGTACGGTCGCGATCAATGGCAATCACCTGGGTTCCCGGCACGTCGAGGATCGCGCGGCTGTAGCCGCCGGCACCAAAGGTCGCGTCGATATAAAGGCCACCTTCGCGCGGGGCGAGGTGGTCGATGGCCTCGCGGCCAAGAACGGGGATGTGCGGAGCCGAGCTCATGCGCCAGGCCTGCCGATCGCCCCGCCGGACTCCCAAGTGAGATCGGGGACGAACAAGCTCATAACGCCTCGAATGATTCCGCGTCGCGGCGGTTCCACGACCCAACCCCCGTCCGATATGGTTACCGTGCCCGGTCGTCCCGGGCCACCAACCCAGTATTCCCCTTGGAATTTGTCGGGCAGCCATGGGATTTCGAGCCAAAATACGCTTTGGCCGCCTCCGGACGCGGGTCGGCTCTTCATCTCTCAGTAACGGCCCTTAGCGTTAAGAAAGCGTTGATCGGCTCGCGACAAGTCGAAAAGCTGACGCGGCGGTGATGCTTCATCCACACACATGCGCCAAAATGCATCCGTTAACCTCGTCGCGCGGTTGCGCACGGTGGAGGGTAAAGGAATAGTAAAGAGAAGGGCTTGGCCCACTCTCTGTCTGTCTCGAGCTATTTATGTCGTCCGGTTCGTCCACGCCCTCTGGATCTGATTCGAAGCGTCAACGCGTTCTGCCGGTTCCCAAAGCCGCCGCGAACATGCGGACGTTCGAGCCGGATTCCTCGATCGTCTCCGACATCATCCCCTCGCCGAACCATGGCGACCGCAACAAGGGCCGCCAACCCGATATGATTGTGCTGCACTACACCGGCATGCCCGACGTCGAAGGTGCGCTGGCGCGGCTCTGCTCCGCGGGCACTGAGGTGTCGGCCCATTATGTCGTGCTGGAAGACGGCCGCATCGTGCAATGCGTGCCGGAGGCCAGGCGCGCCTGGCATGCCGGCGTCTCGTCCTGGTCCGGCGAGGACGACATCAATTCCTGCTCGATCGGGATCGAGATCGTCAATCGCGGCCACGATTGGGGCTATCCGGAGTTTCCGCTGCGCCAGATCGCCGCCGTGATCGCGCTGTGCCGCGGCATCATGCTTCGCCGCAAGGTGCCCGCTCACCGGGTGCTCGGCCACTCCGACGTGGCGCCGGCGCGCAAGAAAGATCCCGGCGAAAAATTTCCGTGGCATTCGCTGGCCAATTCCGGGGTCGGCCACTGGGTCACGCCCGCGCCGGTGGTGCGCGGCGAGAGCCTGATGCTCGGCACCATCAGCGACGAAGTGCTGAGCTTGCAGCAGGCGCTCGCCAGATACGGCTACGGCGTTCCCCTCACCGGCAAATACGACGCCGCGACCATGGAAGTCGTCACCGCTTTCCAGCGCCATTTCCGCCCGGCGCGCCTGGATGGGGTCGCGGATCACTCGACGCTGTCGACCTTGCAGGCGCTGTTGGGGAGTCTCCCTCAGGAGGCTACGACCGTCGCGACGAAGTGACGACGACTGCCACACACCCCGTCATTGCGAGCGAAGCGAAGCAATCCAGACTGCCTCCGCGGAAGCAGTCTGGATTGCTTCGTCGCAAGTGCTCCTCGCAATGACGGAGTATGTGGCGACTACTCCATCTCCCGCATCCTTCGCGCGTACAGCCGGCGCAGCGGCTCGAGCAGCGTCGCCTCCGTCGCCGCGCGATAGGCCTTGCGTGCCTCCTCCTTCCGGCCAAGCCGCCGCAGCAGATCGGCCCGCACGGCCGGCAACAGCTCGTAGCCACGAAGCCCGCCGCGCGCAGTAGTCGCATCCACGAGATCGAGCGCACGTGCCGGCCCATCGACCATCGACACCGCCGCCGCGTGGTTGAGCTCGATCACCGGCGACGGGTTGATGCGCAATAGCACTTCGTAGAGCCCGGCGATCTGCGGCCAGTCTGTCTGCTCATAGCTCGGCGCGCGCGCATGCAGCGCAGCGATCGCGGCTTGGACTGCATAGGGCTGCGGCCGGCCGGGCACGCGCAGTGCGTCGTCCACCAGATGGAGACCCTCCTCGATCTGTGCACGGTCCCACCGCGAACGATCCTGCTCTTCCAGCAGCACGATGTCGCCGGCGGCGGTCTGGCGCCCTGCGCGGCGCGCATCGTGCAGCAGCATCAGCGCCAGCAGGCCCTTGATCCCCGCGCGATCGGGTAACAGCCGGTCGAGCAAGCGGCCAAGCCGGATCGCCTCGACCGCAAGATCGGGCCGCATCAAATCCGCACCTGACGTCGCCACATAGCCTTCGGTGAAGACCAGATAGATCACGGCAAGCACACCCTCGAGCCGCGGCACCAGCGTGTCGCGCTCGGGGACCTCATAGGGAATGCCGGCGAGCCGGATCTTCTGCTTGGCACGGACGAGACGCTGCGCCATCGCCTCCTCGCTGACGAGGAAGGCGCGCGCGACCTGCGCCATGGAGAGCCTGCAGACGGTCCGCAGCGTCAGCGCGACCTGGACTTCGGCCGCAAACGCAGGATGGCAGCAGGTGAAGATCAGCCGCAGCATGTCGCCGTCGAGCATTGCCGGCGGCTCGGCGGGCGCCTGCGCGTTCAGCTCGAGCTCGTGCACGAGCGCCTGCTCCTTGCCGCGGAAAACGGCCTGGCGCCTGATACGGTCGATCGCCTTGTGCCTGGCGACATTGACCAGCCAAGCACGCGGATTGTCGGGGACCTCGCACGCCGGCCAGCGCGCCAGTGCCACCGCAAAGGCGTCCTGGAGCGCGTCCTCGGCGAGATCGAAATCGCCGACGAGGCGGATCAGCGTGGCCAGCGCCCGCCCCGCCTCGTCGCGGAAGATCTTGTCGATCTCGGACAGCGTCATGCGCCGATGCGCGACTTGTCGTAGACCCAGATCGGCCGCACCTCGATCGAGCCGATACGCGCCGACGGAATCCGCGACGCGATCTCGATCGCAGCATCGAGATCCTTGGCCTCCACCAGGTAATAGCCGCCGAGCTGCTCGCGCGTTTCGGCAAACGGGCCGTCGGTCGTCAGGGTCTTGCCGTCGCGCACGCGGACCGTCGTCGCGGTCGTGGTCGGCTGCAAACGGTCGCCGGCCTTGAAATTGCCGCTCTGGATGATGCCTTGCGTGAAGGTCTGATATTCCGCCGTCATCTGCTGGCCGGCCGCCGGACGCATATTCGCGTACTCGGCTTCGTTCTGGTAGATCATCAGCAAATACTGCATCGGTTAACTCCTGTTGCACGGCTGGATCGCCGACATCCAGTCGAACGGGACACGCACCCAACGACATCTTCAGGATAAATTATTTCGGGCGAACCGTGCATGGCGTTATCGGCTTGCGGAACCGACACAAATGCTTCATGCGTAAGCCGTCAGTCGGCCGGACGGCCGCTCCGGCAAGTGCCGAAAGGCCGCCGGGGAGGAAAGTCCGGGCTCCCTTGACATACGGTGCCGGATAACGTCCGGCGGGGGCGACCCCAGGGAAAGTGCCACAGAGAACGAACCGCCCGCCGTCGCCCCTTCGGGGCTTTGGCGCGGCAAGCCCTCGGGCCTGCCGTGCCGTAGCAGCGCAAGCTGCGTAGGCAGGTAAGGGTGAAAAGGTGCGGTAAGAGCGCACCGCGGCTGCGGCAACGGAGCCGGCATGGTAAACCCCACCGGGAGCAAAACCGAATAGGGACGGCGTAGCGGGCTGTTCGCGAAAGCGATAACGCCGCGGGGCGATGTCAGGCCCGCCGTCCGGGTAGGTTGCTCGAGGCCCTGTGCAAACATGGTCCCAGAGGAATGGCCGTCACGTATCGTTCGCGCAAGCGGACGGTGCCTTACAGAACCCGGCTTACAGGCCGGCTGATATCTTTCAACGAGGGGCTCGGTGTTAATGCATCGGGCCCCTCACCATTTTGGCTCTCTATCCGACGATCTTCTCCAGGACCGCCATCAACGCCTCCGGCGCCGTGACATTCGGTGCATGGCTCGCGTCGAGTTCGAAAGTGCGCCAGCCATCCTCGCTCTTGGTGCGCTTCGCAAACTGTCCGAACACGTCGCCCGGCGGAATGCGCGTGCAATAGATGTAGCTGCGCGGCATCGCCGGCTCGCCATGTTCGAGTTTCAGCTTCGTCTCGAAACATTTGATCGGCATGTTGATCCGGCGGGCGTTGAGCCAGTCGAGATCGGCCGGCGGCGTGTCCGGCGGCGGCGGGTTCGGCGGGATGCGGTAGCCGTCGCCTGAGCCAGCTGCCTTGCGCATCGGCTCGCGCCCGCCCTCATGGAGATCGAACAGCGATTGGCCGTCACGCGGCACGAAGGCGTCGAGATAGATCAATTGCGTCACCCGCTCGCGCGCGCGATCGGCGACACCGGTGGCGACCATGCCGCCATAGCTGTGGCCGAGGAGCACGATGTCCTCGAGATCCTCGAACCTGATGACGTTGAGAATGTCCTGGATGTGCGTGTTGAGATCGATCGCGGGACTGGCCAGATGCGCGCGCTCGCCGAGCCCGGTATAGGTCGGCGCAATGAGGCGATGGCCGGCCTTTGCCGTCAACGGATGCATCTTCTTCCAGGCCCACCCGCCGGACCACGCGCCGTGACAAAGCAGGAAGGTTTTTGAGCGTGCGGCCATCGGCGTTTCCATCGTTCTTGTTTGTACGATGGAGTGTAGCGGCCGGTCCCGCGATGTAAACGCTACGGCCCCTTAAGCCGCGCGCGCGTTCACCTTCACGAGGACGGCTGCAGGCCGACCGGCTTCGCGCCGCAGCTTGCCCGCCTCAAAACCATGCATGCCGATCTGCCATTGCAGCCCGACGATGGCACCCTTGGTCGGCTGCAACAGCGCGAGCGAAGCGAACAACGTCACCGGCAGCCACACCACCAGTTGCAGCCAGACGGCCGGCGCATAGGCGGTCTCGACCGCGAGGATTGCCGGCACCACGAGATGGCCGACGACGACCATCACGAGATAGGCCGGGAAATCGTCGGCGCGCTGGTGGAACAGCTCCTCGCCGCAATGGTCGCAGGTATCCGCCACCTTCAGGAAACGGCCGAACGCGTGCCCCTCGCCGCAATTGGGGCATTTGCCCAAGAAACCGCGCCACATCGCTTTCGTGAGAGAGACTGAACCGGTCGCCATGACCCCACCTCTTCCTTTTCTACGATCCATACAATAATATCTTGTATCCATACATTCAAAGGATATGGGCCTTCATTGCATGGATTGGACCCCTACAATCTCGGAGCTGAGCGGGCCGCGCTATCAGCGCATCGTCGAAGCCATGGAGGCCGATATCGCCGCCGGCCGGCTGGTGCGCGGCCAACAATTGCCGACGCAGCGGGCGCTGGCAAAGGCGCTCGGCATCGACCTCACCACGGTGACACGCGCCTACACCGAGGCGCGGCGCCGCGGCATCATGGAGGCCCGGGTCGGCCAGGGCTCGTTCGTGTCGGAGACCAGCGCGCGCCGCGTGGTCGATCTGCCGCATCCCGTCGCGATCGACCTCTCGATGAACGTGCCGCCGCAACCTCTCGAAGCGCAGCTCGACGAGCGCATCATCGCCGGGATGGAAGCCATCCGCGCGCAATCGGGCCTGACCGCGCATCTCAACTACCAGCCGCCCGGCGGCAGCGCACACGAGCGCGAGGTCGCGGCGCGATGGATGCGCCCCCGCGTGCCGCATGCCCATGCCGACAGGCTCGTGATCTTTCCCGGCGCACAGACGATCCTGTTCAACCTGCTCGCCCACCTCGCCCGGCCCGGCGACATCGTGCTGACGGAAGCCCTCACCTTCCCCGGCATCAGGGCCGCCGCCGCGCGCCTCGGCGTCAGACTCGTCGGCGTCGCGATGGATGACGGCGGCATCCTGCCAGAGGCGCTGGCAAAGGCTTGCCGCACGCATAGACCGAAAGCGGTCTATCTCATTCCGACGCTGCACAATCCGACCACCGCGACGCTTCTCCCCGAGCGCCGCAGCGCCATCGCCAAGATCATCAACGATGCCGATACGATTCTGATCGAGGACGATGCCTACGGGCTGCTCGATCGCTCGGCATCGCCGATCGCCAATCTCATTCCGGATCAGACATATCTCGCGACCACGCTGTCAAAATGTATGGCGCCCGCACTACGGGTCGCCTATCTAGTGACGCCCGACGGCAGCTCGCAGCGGGAGATGCGTAGCTCTTTGCAGGCGACGGTGCAGATGCCGGCGCCGCTGATGGTCGCGCTGGTGACGCATTGGATCGAGACCGGGATCGCCGACCGCATCATCACCGCCATCAGAAGCGAGGCGATCGGCCGCCAGCAGCTCGCGCAACGGGCGCTCAAGGGATTTGAGTTCCAGGCCAAGCCCGCCGCGCATCATCTGTGGCTGCGGCTGCCGGAGGACCGTCCCGATGTCGCGGCGCATCTGCTGCGGAATGGACTGGCAGTCGTCGCCGGCGAGGCCTTCACCGTCGACGGGACCGCACCACACGCGGCACGCGTCTCGCTAGGCGCGGCGCGCAACCGGGCGGAATTGACGGAGGCGCTGCGCATCCTCATGAGCGCGCTGCACAGGCCCGCCGACACCCGGCAGATCGTCTAGCAAATACCTATCGATGCTGCCGGCGATGGTGGGAGCGCACGACCGGCGCAACAGCCGATGGATAAGCTTGCGATGCGTAGGCATCGCTCGGCTGGCCGAGAGCCCCGCGCGCGGCGGGCGTGAGCTGGCCGCCATTCAGAACGTCGCGGTCGGGATGGGCAGCCTGATAGGCCGCAGGCTCGGAAAACTGGGCCTGCGCCATGGTCGGCATCAAGGCCGCCGCCGACACTAGTGCGGCCGCGACGGCAATCTTCGTGCGGGTCATCGTCCTTCTCCATATCTCATTCGGGAGACTGGCCGATCGAACCGCATGATGGCGTCGAGCGGGCCCCCAGTTTGAAGTACGAGCGTCATGTAGGCCTGTCTTTCGCGAACGCCCGCTGCTGGGGATCACGCTTGCGTGCGGTTTTGAAATTGACCTGCACGGCCGCAGCTGTGCTATGCGAGCGATGGCGATCAACAGTTCGGGATCGTCAAGATAACAGGGACAATCTGTTGGAAATACTCACCTACGGGCTGCTGCTGCTCGGCGCACTGGCCGGGGGCTTCGTCTCGGGCCTTGCCGGTTTCGGCACGGCGCTGATGGCGCTCGGCATCTGGCTCTACGTGCTGCCGCCCTCGCTCGCGGTGCCCCTGGTGCTGATCTGCTCGGTGATCGCGCAGAGCTCGACGCTGCCGTCGATGTGGAAGAGTTTTGATCTCTCGCTGGTCTGGCCGTTCCTGATTGGAGGACTGATCGGCGTGCCGCTGGGCACCATGCTGGTCGCCTCCGCCGATCCAAAAGTGTTCAAGCTGAGCGTCGGCGTGCTGATCCTTGTTTTTTCGACGGCTCTCTATCTGAACAAGCGGCCGCTCGCCGTCACGTTCGGCGGCCGCATTGCCGACGGCGCGATCGGTTTTGCCGGCGGCATCTTGGGTGGCCTTGCCGGACTGTCGGGGCCACTTCCGATCCTGTGGGCAAACATCCGAGGCTGGAACAAGCACGAGCGGCGCGGCATCTTCCAGCTCTTCAATTTCACCGTGCTCGGCGCCGCCTTGGTGTTGCAGACCGCCTCGGGCCTCGTCGCGTTCAAGGTGGTCTGGCTCGCAGTGATCGCATTTCCGGGCACGCTGATCGGCGCATGGGCCGGCGCGCGCGTCTATCATGCGCTGAGCGACAAGCATTTCGGCGATGTCGTGCTCGGTCTGTTGTTCCTGTCGGGCCTCGGCCTGGTCTGGAACAGTTTGGGCACGCACTAACTCCGTATTGTCTTCGCGGCGAGCGCCATGCCGCCGGCAATGCCGACGCCAAGCACGTAGATCCAGCCCTCGGCGAAATCGAACAGATGCGAATTGAGCAGCGAGGACAGCATGTTCTGCACCACGACCAGAAGGCCGACCCAGCAGGCCAGCCCCTCTCCGCGAAACAGCGAGAGGTGCGCGAACCAGAGCGCATAGAGGATCACGACGCCCGACGCGCCCCACTGCACGGCGACATTGAGCGTCTGGTTGTGGGGATCACCGACGATTTCCGCTCGAACCCCGCTCTCGCCGACAGCCGCGCGCGCGAACAGGCCGCGGATCGCCCCGGTGCCGTGACCGAGCAGCGGCGCGTCCGCGGTGAACGCCAGCGATTTGCGCCAAAACTCCAGTCGTGACCCCATGCCGCTGACATCATTGCCGGCGATGCTGACCTCATAGTCTCCGTTGAATTTGGCGACTGTTGCGCGCAGACGCGGCGAGGCGGTCCACAGCAGCACGGTCAACAGCCCCATCGCGCCGACGGCGAAGAGTGCGGTGCGGCGGCGCAAATGCAAAAGCGCGAAGACCACGATCAGGATCGGCAGCGTCACCAGCGCTGTCCGCGAGACCACGACGAACATCATGTTGGCGAGGAATCCGATCGCGAGCGCCACGAACAGCGCCGCGACGCGGTAGCGGCCTCGTCGCAGCAGCGACACGCTCGGGTAGACCAGCGCGATCGCACAGAGCGCGAACTCCTGGCTCTGGTCGATATAATTGCGCACCGCGATCCCGCTTTCGACCTTGTAGGGCCCGCGCGACAGATAGAGTTTCAGCGACAATGCGGGATCGACGGCGACGGCGAAGGAATAGAGCATCAGTGCCGTGCAGGATACCAGGAACGCGGAAAACACCCAGCCGCCAAACGGCCAACGCTCGAACTGGTAGATCAGAAGCGGAATTACCAGCAGCTTCGCCGCCGGGCCGATCGCATGGATTCGGTCCGGCCACGGCGCATCCGACCAGAGCGTGCCGATAGCGGCGAGTAGGACCAGCGCAATCGGCAGCAGGCAGATTGCCCGAAGCAGCGAACGCGGAAATTCGCGAAGGTCGAGGAACGCGAACGCGATCAGCCAGGGAATGAGCGCGAAAATGAGCCCGGTCGTGGTCCACGGCAACAGCAACGCGATCAGCGCGACGGAGCGGGCTGGCGTGCGATAGCGTGCCGCCCAGATCGCGGCGAGCCAGGAATTGGGCCGCTGCTCGTTCAACACCTCGGTCATTTGGCCCCTGCAGCCGATCCCCACGGCGCGGCAAGTTTGCCGGAGCCGTGGGGCGGGGACAAGCGAACGCTACGCTGGCGCGCGTACAGGAGACGCCACGCGCTTGGGCGCAGCCGGCTCCGGGGACTTCTCATGCCGGAGCGTGGCAAGGCGCTTCCTGAATTCACGCCGTAGCAGCCACAAGCTCAGGGCCGCCTGCAGCGTGGTTGCCGCGATCGACAGGTACCAGACGTGCTCGATCCGGAAGCCCGGCCGCGTCGACAGCCAGATCGTCGGCAGCGAATAGGTGAGCACGCGCGTTGCCGAACTCCACAGCACCGGCTTGGTATTGCCGAGGCCCTGGAACATGCTCGAGCAGGTGAAGATCACGCCCTGCGCCACCATGTTGAGCGAGATGATCCGCAGGAACAGGAACGCGATCTCCATGGTTTCCCGGTCGTTCGAGAACCCCGAGAGCAGGAGCTGCGGCTTCAACTGCGCGAGGCACATGAAGCCTATCATCACGACACTGGTGATCAGCGCCGCCTTGACGAAGGTTTCGCGCACGCGCTCGCCTTTTCCGGCGCCCATGTTCTGGCCGGCGATCGGCCCAGCGGCGAGCGCAACTGCAAGCCCCGGCATCTGGATCAGGCCCAGGACCCGTTGTCCGATCCCGAAACCGGCCTGCGCCGCCGCACCGAAATCGCGCAGCACGAAATAGACCACCGCCATGAGGATGAACATCATCGCGAACTCGCCGCCGGCAGGCAGGCCGACATTGAGGATGCGCCTCAGATGCTGCGCCTGCGGACGCCACTGCGCCGGATTGAAGGCGACATAGCGTTCGACCTTACGAAAATGCGCAAGCAGCATCACGACGCCGATCAACACCGCGATCGAGCTCGCCAGCCCCGCACCGGCAACGCCGAGCGCATAGCCCGTGCCCAAGCCCGCGATCAGAACCGGCGCCAGCGCGATGTTGATGGCCACCGCAAGCGCCTGCACCAGCATCGTGGGACGCACGATGCCGGTAGCGCGCAGCGCGGATCCCATCACCTGGCTCGCGAATTGCAACGCGAGCGCCGGCATGAACCACAGCAGATACGTGGTCCCCGCCTCGATCGTGGCTTCGTCCGCGGCGATCGCATGCATGTAGGCGCGCGACAGCGCCGCGCCTGCGACCAGGGTCAACAGTCCGAACAGCACCGACAGCACGATCGCCTGATTGAAGATCAAATTGGCATCCGGCCGATCCTTGCGTCCCACGGCATGCGCGATCAACGACACCGCGCCGACGCCGAGCACCTGCATCAGCGCGTTGATGAGAAAGCCGGCATTGCCGGCCGCCGCCACGCCCGCGACCGCGGCATCGCCCAAGCCCGAGACGAAGTACAGATCGACCAGCTGGCAAAGCATGATCGTGACCATACCGACCATGATCGGCGGTGCCATGCCCAGAATGTGCTTCGCGACGGAGCCGTTGGTCAGGTCTTTCATGTCACCCATCCTTGACCGATTCCTTGGCGACGCGGCCGACATTGGTCCGCCGGCCGCGCGCCACTCATTCCGCTGCTGCGACCTGTCCGAGCTCCACCACCTGGCGCTCGAACAGGCCGCGATAGATGCCGCCGGGCCTGGCCGCGAGCTTGGCATGCGTGCCTTGCTCGACGATCTCGCCGCGGTCGAACACCAGGATGCGATCGAGGCTCTTCACCGTCGAGAGCCGGTGCGCGATCACGATCGAGGTGCGGCCTCGCATCAACCGCTCCATCGCCTGCTGGATCAGCGCCTCGGATTCCGAATCGAGGCTCGAGGTCGCTTCGTCCAGGATCAGCACCGGCGCGTCCGCCAGGAAGGCGCGCGCCAGCGCCACGCGCTGTCGCTCGCCGCCGGAGAGCTTGACGCCGCGTTCGCCGACCAGCGTGCCGTAGCCCTTGGGCAGGCGCACGATGAAGTCGTGCGCATTGGCCAGCCGTGCCGCCTGCTCGATCGCCTCCAGGCTGGCGCCGGGCCGGCCATAGGCGATGTTCTCGGCGAGCGAGCGGTGAAACAGGATCGGGTCCTGCTGCACGATCGCGATCTGGCTGCGCAGCGAATGCTGGGTGGCCTTGGCGATGTCTTGCCCATCGATCAGAACGCGGCCGCCGGTGACGTCGTAGAGCCGCTGCACCAGCTTGACGAAGGTGGTCTTGCCGGAGCCGGAGCGGCCGACGAGACCGACGCGTTCGCCGGCGCGGATCGTGACCGACAATCCGTCATAGAGCGGCGCGTGATGGCCGCCATAATGGAACGTGACGTCGTCGAACACGAGCTCGCCGCGCTCGATCGCGATCGACCGCGCGTCCGGCGCATCCGCAATCCCGATTGGCTCGTCGTGGATCGCCACCAGCTCCTCCATGTCGTTGACCGAGCGCTGCAGGTTGTTGATGTGCATTCCGACGTCGCGCAAATAGGCATGGATGACGTAGTAGCTCGTCAGCACATAGGTGACGTCCCCGGGCGAGGCCCGCCCCGACATCCACAGCAGCACGGCGCCGCCGATCACGGAGGCGCGCAGGGCCAGCAGCACCGAGAGCTGCGCCAGGTTGGTGTAGTTGTAGCGCAGCCAGGTCCGCCGCACGCGCACGCGCCAGCGGTTGACGACACGGGCAAGCCGCGCATCCTCGCGCGCTTCCGCGCCGAACGATTTCACCACCGCGTTGCAGGTCAACGCATCCGCCAGCGTGCCGCCGACCTTGGTGTCCCAGGCATTGGAGATGCGCGCGGCCGGCGCGATGTAGCGCGTCGAGAACAGCACCGTCATCGTGACATAGGCCAGCGCGCCCAGCGCGATCACCGCGCCAAGCGAGGCCCAGTGCAGGCCGAGCAGGATCATCGACCCGATCAGCACCAGCAGCGACGGCGCCAGCGCCATCAAGATGGTGTCGTTCAACAGGTCGAGCGCCCACATGCCGCGGGTGACCTTGCGCACCGTGGATCCCGCAAAGGAGTTGGCGTGCCAGTCGGTCGAGAACCGTTGCACGCGCATGAAGGCTTCCTGCGCGACCTCGGACATGATCTTTAGCGAGAACGGCACGATGGCCTGGAGGCCGGTCAGCCGCAGCACCATGGAGGCTGCGCCCAGCGCCACGATACCGCCCAATGCCATCAGCGCCGCGTGCCGCGCGGCGGAATCGGATGGGCCGCGCGTCAGGGCGTCGACCAGATGTCCGGAGAAGACCGGCATGAACAGGTCGGCGATGGTCGCACCCAACAAGCCGCCGGCGACGATGAGGGTACGCCCCGGCTGCTTCAGCCAGTGCCGGAACACGAAGGGCAGCACCACGCGTATCGCCGCGGGCCTTTTTGACAGAGCGGTCATGGCATCATCCGGCCGCTTATGGCGCGGGCCGGCTCCATTGATGGACGCAGGCCGGCCGCGAGGGCCGAGACGGCGTCACTTAAAGTTGGTTTTGACTTGGGAAGCGGGGCGATCGGGACCAGGAGCCCAATCGAAGCTGGCGGAAGAGGCCTCTAGGAGGCCGAGCACATACCGAGCCAGAACATCATCGAGCGCGGGCGTGCGATCTGCGAATGCGACGAAATCATGCAAATCCTCCCGGTTCGATGGAATGAGGTGCGCTTTATAGATGTGTCAGCGGTGATTTGCAACGGGGCTCGCGCGAGATCACGCACGAGTGTTGCAAATTAGTGCGCGTCGCCGCTGGCGCCGAACGGCGAGGCCGGCCTCTTCAACAGTGTGACGAGCAGGGTGAGGCCGAGATAGAACAGCGTCAGGATGAAGAAAGCATCGCCGAAGCCCATCACCACGGCCTGGCGATGCACGAGCTGGCTGAGCTGCTTCATCGCCATCAGCGTGGAATCGCCAAGCCCCTGAAACTTCTGCATGAACATGGTCAGGGTTTCGGTCGCGGTCGCGTTGCCCCAGGTCACACGCTCCTGCAGGCGCGTAATGTGCAGATCGGTGCGGTCATTGAGCACGGTGTTGATGACGGCGAGACCTACGGCACCGCCGAGATTGCGCATCAGGTTGAAGAGGCCCGAGGCGTTCTTCACCCGGTCGGGCGCCAGCGTGCCGAGCGCGATGTTGTTGGTCGGCACCATCGCGAACATCATGCCGATGCCGCGCAGGATCTGCGGAATCAGCAACTCATAGAAATCGTAGTCGCGCGTGATCCAGGTCATCTGGTAGGAGCCGAGCGCGAACACGACGAGCCCGAACGCGATCATGTAGCGCATGTCGTACTTCGCCATGAGACGCCCGACCACCGGCGCGATCAGGAACATGGTGATGCCCGAGACGAACATGGTCTCGCCGATCATCAGTGCGCTGTAGCCACGCACTTCGGCGAGGTAGCGCGGATAGATGTAGGTCAGGCCGTAGAGGCCGATGCCGATGCAGAACTGAAGGACGCAGCCGATCGCGAAATTGCGGTTGGAAAAGGTGCGTAGATTGACGATCGGCTCGGCCGCCGTGAAGACGCGCCAGAAGAAGGCGATCGCCGAGATGCCGCAGATCCAGGCGCAGATCGCGACCGAGGGGTCCTGCATCCATTCATATTGCGGGCCTTCCTCCAGCACGTATTCCAGCGTGCCGAGGAAGCCGGCCATGAACAGCAGCCCCCACCAGTCGAAACGGTCGAGCAACTCGAAATGCGGCTCGTCGAAATCGACCAGCGCCAGCACGCCGATGGTGATGCCGATGCCAGGCACGATGTTGATGAAGAACAGCCAGTTCCAGGACATCAGGTCGGTGATGTAGCCGCCGACAGTTGGCCCGATGGTCGGAGCCAGCGTTGCGACGAGCCCGATGATGGGACCGACGATGTGGAATTTGGTGCGTGGGAAGACGGTGTAGGCCGAGGCGAACACCGTCGGGATCATGCCGGCGCCGAGAAAACCTTGCAGCGCGCGCCACAGGATCATCTCCTCGATGGTGGTGGCGAAGCCGCAGAGCAGGCTCGATGCGGTAAAGCCTGCCGCCGAGATTGCGAACAACAGCCGCGTGCCGAAGGCGCGCGACAAGAATCCCGACAGCGGGATCGCGATCACTTCGGCGATCAGATAGGCGGTCTGGACCCAGGAGACCTCGCTAGAGCTTGCCGACAGGCCGGCCTGGATTTCACTCAGGGACGCCGAGACGATCTGGATGTCCAGGATCGACATGAACATCCCGAACACCATGATGATGAAAGCGAACAGCCGCTTCGGCGCGATGCGCTCCGAAGCGGGGTCCGCCATCATGGCAGGTGAAGCGGTCGTGGCGTTCGCCATGGTCTGACCTCGCGGCGCAGGCGCGCTACTGCGGATGGATCATGGTGGCGTCGTCGAGATCGACCTCGCTGTCGGCGTCGGCCGCGCCCTTGTTGGTGTC
Source organism: Bradyrhizobium sp. BWC-3-1 (assembly GCF_032917965.1). Taxonomy (NCBI): domain Bacteria; kingdom Pseudomonadati; phylum Pseudomonadota; class Alphaproteobacteria; order Hyphomicrobiales; family Nitrobacteraceae; genus Bradyrhizobium; species Bradyrhizobium sp. BWC-3-1. Next base: position 2,280,789 of record NZ_CP136625.1, on the reverse strand, counting down.
GACCGTTGCAGTGACCGACATGCCGGCGCGGAGCAGGTTTTGCTTCGCGACCGACTTCGGCACGCGGATGCGGACCGGCACGCGCTGCACGATCTTGGTGAAGTTGCCGGTGGCATTGTCAGGCGGCAGCAGCGTGAACACCGAGCCCGCGCCCGCTGCGATGCTGTCGACGACACCGGAGAACTTGCGCATGCCGTAGGCATCGACCTTGATCGTCACAGGCTGGCCGGGGCGGATGCGCTTGAGCTGGGTCTCCTTGAAATTGGCGTCGATATAGACGTGATCGAGCGGCACGACGTTGCCGAGCCGCTGGCCAACCGCGACGAAATCGCCGGCACTGACGAGGCGGTTCGAGAACGTGCCGTCGACCGGCGCGCGCACCGCGGTGAAAGCGAGATCGCGCTCGGCCTTGGCCAGCGTGGTCTTGAGCTCGGCGAGCTGCGCCTGCGCTTCGGCTTGCTGCGCCTTGGCGACGTCGACATTGCTGAGCGCGACATCGTAGGCGGCCTGCGCGGCCTTGACCGCGGCAGCGCCCTGGTCGCGTCCGGCTTCGGAGCTTTCGAAGGTGGCGCGCGAGGCAAAACCCTTGTTGCTCAGCGCCTGCTGGCGCTCATAATCGAGGTCGGCGCGCTTGAGGCCGGCTTCGGCGGAGACGAGTTGCGCCTTGGCCTGCGCGACCTGGCTGTCGAGCGCCGCGACCTGGCGGCCGATGCGATCGATGGTGGCCTGCTGGGTCGCGATCCTGGTCGCGGCGGCGTCGACGGCGATCCTGTAGTCGCCGTCGTCGATGCGGAAGACGATGTCGCCAGCGCGCACCGTCGTGTTGTCGCCGGCGAGGATCGAGGAGACGTGGCCAGCCACGCGCGCGCCCAGCATGGTGTTGTTGGCGCGGACATAGGCGTCGTCGGTCGCGACGTAGAAGCGGCCGACCAGCGTGTAGTAGCCGGCATAGCTCGCGGCCGCGAGCGCCAGCACGAGGCCTACTCCCATCATCACGAATTTGCGCTTGCCGGACTTCGGCGCGCCGGCGGCGGGCGCGTCTGGGGCTGCGGCCGGCTTGTCGGTCACGGGCTTCTCCGGCGCCTCGCTGGGACGGCGCTTGGTTTCCTCGGCCACATGAGAGCGCAACTGCTCGGCGAGAGCCACAGACGTCTCGGTGGCAGCGTCACCACCCGCGGGCGCCGGCGTCTCCACGGCGTCCGGGCGAAGGACGCGCGCAGCCTGGTCTCTCACTACGGCCATGGAGGCCTCCCCAAAAAAGCGCGATGAGGGACAACCCGCCCTACGGCCGGTTCCCTCTCACCCATCCCAAATATCATTGACCGAACGGTTCGGTCAATATAGATAATACCCGAACGGACCCTACCGGCCCGAATCCTTTATTTCGGTTTCATCACCTTGGACCGATGCAAAAACTTTCCGAGACCCTGAACCAATGGTTGTAGCCGGCCGCGAACATCTCCACGTCGTCCAGGAGGAGGACAGCTCCAAACGCCGCCAGATCCTGGACGGGGCCCGCAAGGTGTTCATGGATCTCGGGTTTGACGGTGCCAGCATGGGCGAGATCGCCCGCGCGGCGCAGGTCTCCAAGGGCACGCTTTACGTCTACTTCGCCGACAAATGCGCGCTGTTCGAAGCGATCCTCGAACAGGAGGCGCTCCAGCACGGTCAGGTCGCGTTCAATTTCGATCCGGCACGCGATGTTGAAACCACGCTGAAGGATTTCGGCCGGGCCTACAACCGTCTGCTGTGCCGGCCCGGCGGCGGATCGGCGATCCGCACCGTGATGGCGATCGCCGAGCGAATGCCCGATCTCGGCCGCCGCTACTATGCGCGGGTGCTGGACAAGTCGATCAACCGCCTCTCCGACTATCTCAAAGCCCACGCCGCCGCCGGCGATCTCGAAATCGACGATTGCGATCTGGCGGCGTCGCAGTTCATGGAACTGTGCAAGGCCTCGCTGTTCCTGCCCTTCGTCTTCCAGGCCGCGCCCGCACCGTCGGAAGAGCGCATGAGCGAAGTCGTCGACAGCGCGACGCGGATGTTCCTCGCGGCGTACGGGGCGAAGTAGCGGCAAGTCGGGCCTGCGTTGCAGGCCGCTCCGGCGGCATTATATTCGGGCTCATGTCCCGTGATCTCCGCCCGCCCGTCGATATCCTCCATTACGAGATTGTCCAGGAACAGGCCTCCGCGCTCGGACGGATGGGCCGCACGCTCGAACAGGCGCTGGCGCGCCTGCGCGAGTTCGACGCCGCCCATGCCCTCCCCGAGGTGCCGGCCGCGATGCAGCCGGCCCGACGCAAGCTGGTGATGGAAGCCGGCCACGCGCTCTGGATGTTGGTGGTGCAGCGTGAGGCATCCGGCTTGCGCGACAGCCGCCACATCATGCGGACCTACAATGTCCCGGCCGAGGTGCAGTGCTGCATGGGGCTGGTGCCGGCAGCGTCGAAGCCGGCTCGAAAGTGATTTTCTACGGTGCCTGGCGCTAGACAAGGCCGTTACCACGGCGATGATTACGATGGATGCAAGGGCCTAGAAAGAGGCCAAAAGCTCTATCATGTGCGGGCGCCTCGCGAGCGGGCCCCCACGACCGAAAACGCCATCCACTCCGAACGGCCGCTTCGGCACCGCTCCTGATGATGGCAATACGTTTCGATCGCCGAGGTAGCAACAGCTACGCCAAACCTTCATCGGGAATATTGAGAACAGCGCCGCATGCTTTGCAATGCACGGCATCGCTCTCATGCCGCTGCAGTCCGCAAGTTGGGCAAGGAAATCTGACCTTGTTCGGACTCAACAATGCGCGCGCAAGATTGAAGAACAGGGTTACGCCGAAAATCATGATCACGACGGTTATCAAACGACCTATTGTGCCTGGCAAGGTGATATCGCCAAATCCAGTCGTCGTCAGCGCGGTCACAGTGAAATACAGCGCGTCAGCATAATTCCGAATCTGATCGTTACGAAACTTCTGGGTCTCGTAGACTATCCCCGTCATGACAAATATGAAAACCGCAAGATTGGTGACGGCAAAGATGACCTCCTCGTTGCGACGGAAGAATGAGGAATCCATGCGCAACCTGGCGAGCATCTGGTAGTCACGAAGCAGTCCCAGTGTCCGCAAAATCCGCAGAAAGCCGCCAGCCTCGCCAGCGAGGGGCGCCAGGAATGAAACGATGGCGACCATGTCAGCCCATGTCGAGAGGCGGCCAAACTTTCGAAGCGGATGCCGGTGGGCGAGTAGCCGTGCTGAAAAATCGGCCAATATCATTGCGCCGAATAGCAGGTCGAAGGTTTCGATGATCTCACTGGGGTGCAGGAACGACGTCCCGATGATGAACAGTATGGTCACAACATCAAACGCGAGCAAAGCATAGCGGAAACCAACGGCGCTGGGCGTTGTACCCTCGTAGAGGCGACGGACGCGGCTTCTCAGGGAGGTGTGGTTCACAGCTGCCATGCTCGCAGTTTGCACAGATGATTGCAGCTGGGACAACCCTCGCACCCTGGGAGATCTAAGTCAGTGCGACGAGTTCGAGCTAGTTGACGCTTCCGTGACAGTCCGCAGCACCAGCGTCAGGTGGCTGTTACCGGGATGGATTGTCGTCGGCACAACCTCGATGCTATCGGCTACAAGTTCGCCTGCTTTCTTCCACTGAAACGCAGCGCCGGATCTGCTGTAGACATTCACCCTTTTTGTTTCTCTTCCGCGCTTCTTCCATCCGAGCTTTTGGAGCGTTCTTCGAAGCGGTCAGCGCCCTTCGCTAAATCGTGTCCCGTCTTGCTCTCGTTTTTCGCTTCGTCCTTAGCAGCCGCCTCGCGCAGGCCTTCAGCGGCGCGTTCCCCAGCTTTTGATGATTTTCGTTCGTCATCCATGTGAAGCACCTTTCCTGATAAACAACACGCTTCTCCAGGACTAATCCGTGCCTGTCCCAGATTGGCCATAACAAACTTCAACCGGATCGCTTGGAGATTGTTCCAGTTCGGTTGAAGCTAGTGCGTTTGCTGGCCCAAAGCTGATGTCAGACGAGCCGCGCAGTCCCTGTGCGCTAAAGGACTATCGAAGATTACAAACAGCACGTGCGCTCCGGTCACAGGCGCTCATCATGCTCAAGGCGGAGACTTCCGTTGCGTCGGTAAGCTGACCCTACTGGTCCACGCCTACTGCTACCTGCTTGCGGAGCGCGGCGAGATCGTTGACGACCATCTTGGTCGGGCCGGTCCAGATGATGCCGTCGTCCTGGAGGCGGCTGAGGATCAGGCTGATCGACTGGCGCGTCGCGCCGATCATGCGCGCGAGATTGGCCTGCGTGATGCGGCCGAGCGATATCGGGCCGCTCTCGTCCTGGGCCGCGTTCTCGCACAGCTTGACCAGCAGCAGCACCAACCGTTCCGCCGCCTTCTGCCCGGCCAGCGTCTGCGCCAGCATCGAATAGGTCTCGCCCTTGAAGCCGAGGCACTCGATCAGCGCGACTGCGAACGGCGGCGACTGCGCGATCAACCGGCGGACCGCATCCTGGTCGAGATGCAGTGCTTCGACGCGCCCGAGCGCGCGGGCCGACCAGCTGTGGCGGTGATCGCCGAGGATATAGGGCGCGCCGACGAAGTCGCCGGCCTCCCAGGTCGACAGCATCAGTTCGCGCCCCTGCGTGCCGGCATGGGTGCTTTCGACGATCCCGTTCAGGATGATGTGGATGCCGTTTGCGGGCTCGCCCTCCCGCAGCAGATATTCGCGGTTCTGGTAGGTCGCGAGCCTGCCGGTTCGCATCACCAGCTCCAGATCGGGCTTGTCCAACGCCTTCAGCACATAACGTCCGGTCCCGGGCCGTGGCAGTTCGGCGCGCGGCTCAGCTGGATCGGCCACCTCATGCGCATCGCTGCGCCCCACGATCGGTCTCCCTTCGAGTGACGGCTCGAAGGCTAGGAGGTCTCCGCTCGGATTGCAACGCGGCGCAGATGTTCTGGCTCGGCCGAAGCCCCCATGAAAGCGCAAGCCAGATCGGTGAGCAGGCGCTCCCGGCCGGCCGGCGCCAGGAACGTGATGCCATAGGGCACGCCGGCTACGGTGACGGCGTTTGGAACGGCGATGGCGGCCAGCCCAAGCGGGTTGGCGTAGTTGGTGTAATAGCCGTTGTTGAAGTTGGCCGTCAGCGGATCGCGCGCGACGTCGTCGATGCTCAGCACGGTGCCGACCGTCGGCACGACCAGCGCATCATGAACTTGCCAGAAATCGCGCAGCGACCGCTGGACCTCCTTGACCTTGTAGAGCGCACGATAGGCGTCGGCCGCCGTGAACTTGCGGCTGCCGATGACGAGGTCGCGCACGATCTTCACGCCCGCCTCCGGGTTGGCGTCGAGGAATGCGCCAACCGAGACGTCCCGCTCGGCGAGGAAAGGTCCGAAAAACATCAAATCGTTGACCGAAATGAACGGCGCGAAATCGACCAATGCGACCGACAGATCGAGCTGCCGCAGCTTGCGGAGTCCATCGCCGAACAGCGCCTCCGTCTCCGCATTGCCGAAGAACCTGAGCTGATCCGGACGCGGCGTTGCGATGTTGAGCGGCCGCGCCGGAGATGCCTGCTCCGTCCATCCGGCGAAATCCACCGGTGAGAAACAGTCCTCGACATCGCGCCGCGCCAACACGCGATAGATCTCGTGGCCATCGCGGGGATCGCGCGTGTAGAGCGAGATGGTATCGAAACTACGGCACGCGTAGACCATGCCGCGCTGACTGAAGGCGCCGGGCGCCGGCTTGAAGCCGGTCACGCCACAATAGGACGCCGGCACCCTGCCCGATCCGCCGGTATCGGTGCCGAACGCAAAGGACGAGGTGCCCGTCGCGACCGATACCGCTGCGCCCGAGCTGGAGCCGCCGGGGATGTAGTCGGGGTTGTGCGGGTTGCGGGCGATGCCATAGGGCGAGCGCACGCCGACGAGGCCGGTCGCGAACTGATCCATATTGGTTTTGCCGAGATAGATCGCGCCGGCGGCGATGGCGTCGGCAACAACCGGGCTCGTGTCTTTCGCGGTGTGGGCGAATTCCGGGCAGGCCGAGGTGGTCTGCTCGTCGGCCACATCGATACAATCCTTGACCGAGAACACGAGGCCGTAGAGCGGCAGCTCGCCGATCTCGCCAATGCGGGCATCGAGCGCGCACGCCGTTGCCATGACGCTTTCGGGATTTGCCGTCGAGATCCAGACGCCGCTCTGGTCGGCGTCATCGAGGCGCGACAACACGTGCGCGGCGACATCGGACGGCTTGAGCTCGCCGCGGCGATAGGCGGCGCGGAGGTGGCGAGGTGCGAGATTCATGTCGGTCACGTGCTTGCAGGAATTGACAATGTGCCGGCGAGGCAAGCCCGCCGGCACCGACCCTAGCGGCCGATCACCTTCTCCAGATAGGCGGGCTGGATGAAGGCTTCGAAGTCGGCGCGCGGCAGCAGCTTCGGCAAGCGCTCCTGCTTCACCAGGAAATCGGCGGTCGAGATCAGCGTGTCGACGAACTTGCCCTTTTTCGCGGATGTGCCGAGATACTCCTCCGTGAGCTGCGTGCTGCAGGGGATCATCCCGGTGCCCTTCATCATTCGCTGCGCGTCCTCGAGAGGCAGCGAAAGCTCTTCCGCGATGATTTCGGCAGTCTTCTCCGGGTTCTTCAGCCAGAAATCGATGCCTTCGCATTCGGCCTTGATGAACTTGTCGACGTAGGATGGATACTTCTCCGCGAACGCATTCATGACGACGCCGATGTCCCAGGTCGGGTAGCCGCGCTTGGCCATCTCGCCCGAGGTGACGAGGATCTTGCCGCCGTTCTTCACGGCCTTGCCGAGATTCGGCTCCCAGAACCAGGCCGCGTCGATGTCGCCGCGAAGCCAGGCCGCCGCGATGTCCGACGGCGCGAGGTCCAGAATCTTCATCGAGGCGGGATCGACACCCTCCTCCTTGAGCGCCTGGAGCAGGAGGTAGTGCGTCGTGGAGCCGAACGGCGCCGCCACCGTCTTGCCCTTGAGGTCCTTGAGCGAGGTGATGTTCTTGTCGGCGCGGACCACCATCGACTCGACGTAGTCGAGCATGTTGATCACCAGGATGCCCTTGATCGGCAGGGAGCGCGTCGCGCCGATCGCGGTCGGCGGGTTGCCGAGGCCGCCGAAGTCGACGTCGCTGCCGGCGATCGCGCGCAGCATGTCGCCGCCGCCGCCGATCTTGACGTATTTGATGTCGACGCCCGGCATCTCCTTGGCGAGCAGGCCAAGATGCTTGGTGACCAGTTGCGCATTCACCAGGTTCAGATAGCCGACGGTCACCTTCGCCGGCTTGTCCTCGGCGCGGACTGCGGCCGTGAGCGCCAACGTGGTTACCGCGAGCGTCGCAATCAGTCTCTTCATGGAGGTCTCCCCTACGATCAGAATTGGATTCAGGCCCACGGCATCAACAGTTTCGCGATGCCGCGCATCATGAGGTCGAGCACGACGCCGGTGAGACCGAGCACGATCAGCCCCATGATCACGACGTCGGACAGCAGGAACTTTGCGGCGTCCCAGATCATCCAGCCGATGCCGGCGGAGGCCGCGACGATTTCGGCGGCGACGAGAACGGTGTAGGTGAAACCGAGCGAGATGCGCATGCCGGCGAGAATCAGCGGTCCCGCCGCCGGCAAATAGACGTGAAACAGCAAATGGCGCCGGGTCGCGCCGAGCGACTGGGCGGCGCGCACATAGACCGGGTCCACGCTGGTGACGGCCTGGATGGTCGAGATGACGATGCCCGGCAAACCGGCAAGAAACAGCAGCGACAGCTTCGAGCTCTCACCGATGCCGAGCCACATCACCAGCAGCGTATAAAGTCCGAGCGGCGGCAGTGGCCGGTAGAACTCGATCAGCGGATTGAGCAGCGCGCGCGCGTTGCGCGACACGCCCATGAGGACGCCGAGCGGGATGCCGATCAGGCAGGCCAGCGTGAAGGCCGTGAGGATGCGATAGAGGCTTGCGCCGAGATGCTGAAGCAGGGTCGCGCCCTGATATCCCTTCGTGATCGTCTTGACGAACGCGGCCCAGACCGCCTGCGGCTTCGGCAGGAACAGCTCGTTGGCCCAGCCCATCTCCGTGACGATGGCCCAGCCGGCCAGCAGCACGGCCACGGTCAGCGTCGAGAGCAGCACCGATCGCGAGACCTTCGGAAGCCGCAGCCGGAAGCTGCCGCGTCGGGTGCGATCCGGCGAGATTGGAATCGTCATGTGGGTCGCCTCGACGCTCATGTCCGCACTCCCAGGATCTGCATGATGGTCAGCGCGTAGATCCGCGTCGCCATCACCGACTTGGTGATCGAGATGTTCTCGTTGTCGACGGCCCAGCCGTCTTCTCCGGGACCGAACGTCACCGCATTGATTCCAGCTTCGCGGAAGCGGATCGTGTCGTTGAAGGCATTCTTGCGGTTGACCCCGGGCTCGCGGCCCATCAGACGCCGGTAAACCGCGCGGAGGGAGCGGCAGGGCTCCTCCTCGATTGGCACCGGTTCGGTGGCGTTGACGAACAGCGAGCCCGGCACCTGGCGCACCTCCACCTTGACGTCGTTCACGCCCCCAAAAGTGTCCCGTCCGAGACGCTCGATATCCGCAATCACGCTCGACAGCGTCATGCCGGGCACGATGCCGACCACGGCAAGCGTGATGGTGCAGGCATCCGGCGAGAACTGCATCTCGCCAGGCAGGCCGGACCGAATGCGCACCACGGCGCAGCAGGGCGGCGTATGTCCCATGAACTTGCTGGGGACATGCGTGAACGCCATGTCCTTCAGTTTCGGCAACAGCTTTGCCGCTTCCATGATGGCGTTGACGCTGATGTCCGGCCGCCAGATGTGCGACTTGATGCCGTGAACGGTGAGCTCGATCAGGCAGTGGCCGGAATTGGCCACCGACAGGTTCATGCCCCAGTCCTTGTTGACGTCACCCCAGGCGGTCGGCTCGGCGGTGATCTCGTAGTCGGCGGTCAGGCCGACCTTGTTCAGCATGTAGATGGAGCCCTCGGTGCCGTTCCGCTCCTCATCGACGGTGTAGCAGCACATCAAGGTGCCATCGAACTTCACGCCCGCTTCGGTCAGGGCCTGCACTGCGAGCAAGGATGCAGCGAGGTTTCCGCGCGTGTCGGACGTGCCGCGCGCATAGAGCAGATCGCCGTGGCGCGTCGCCTTGAACGGATCGAAATCCGTCATGTGCCATTTCTCGGGCTCGACGGCAGGATAGGTGTCGAGATGGTCGTTGAGAATGAGCGAGGGGGCGCCGTCCCGTCCCTTGAGCACGCCGAGCACGTTCGGCCGGTGCGGCTGCGCGCTGTGCTTGGTGACCTCCATGCCGAGCGCTTCGAGCTTGCCCGCGACCAGCATCGAGATCGCCTCTTCCTCGGCGGGCGGCAAATCGGGATCCAGCGGATTGCCGGAACGGGGCTGGCCGGTGCGGATCAGCTCGGACGCGAGTTCAAGCCAGCGCTCCTCCGTGATGCGCGACAGCACGCGCTGTTCGAGATCCGAATAAGGAGGGGTGACAGGCATCTGCATGACGGGATCCGCTGGCTCACGGCGCCGGCAGCGCCGCTTCGTGGCAGCCTCCTCATTGCAGCGACCGTGCCAACTACCGGAAATGCCGGCCGCGGCACAACTGTGTCTTTAATTTCAACAGCTTAGGCAGGAATTGCGGGTGCGCAAATTTTTGCGCCCGAGCTGCGCTCTGCTGAAGTCGCGACGCCGGCTGAACAGGCTGGGGTCAGCGCGAGGCCGTCCGGCGTGGGGGCGTAGCCTGCATGGAGCGAAGCTGAATGCGGGAACGCCTTGCCTGGATTGCGCTTCGCTCCATCCAGGCTGGCTCCACGCGCAATCCTCAATCGTCGGCGTACTCGTCCTCTTCGTGTTTTCGCGCCATGCTCTTGCGCGTACCGAGCGAGCCGGTCACGGAGGGATCGCGCGCATTCGCATAGGGATTGCGCCCGCCCGCGCGCGCGGCGACCTCTTCGCCGGAAACGGCGGCGGGCTGGCAGATCAGGCGGCGGCTGGCCCGGCGCATCAGATCGACGTGGATGTGATCGTAATGATAGACGTTCGAGCCCGGCGCCAGCACCGTGGTGAAATGCACGCACGCGCCCGACTGCACGTCGCGCAAGAATCCCTGCTCTTCCGGCATGCCGCGCCAGCCATCCTTCACGGTGACGCGGCGGCCGTCGGCGAGCACGAAGGCGGCGATGTCGAGCGCATTGCCGAAGGCGTGCTCGGAAATATGGGCATGCGAATTGCCGTTCATGCCGCGGCAGGAATAGGCGGAGATCTGCTTGATCTCCGCGACGCGGCTGCCGAACCAGCGCATCGCCGAGGGCTGCACGGTGTCGGCAAGCCAGCGGTCGAGCTCGGACACGATCGGACAGGCCAGCGTCGCAACCGGCTTGATCGCAACAGGGCCGACGGCGGTGACGGGATTGCCCTGTGCCGGACCAAGACGCGGCGGCGGTTGCTGCGCGGGCGCCTGCGAGTAGGGCGCCGGCCGCGCCGGATAGCTCGGCGCATTCATGTAGCGCGACGCGCCTGCGGCATCGGTGCCCTCAGGCGGCAGATCGATCTCGTCTTCCTGCTGCGCCACACCGGGCGCATTCAGAGGCATTGGACCAGGGGAAGCGCCATAGCCGGAGGGCTGGCGCACCGCGGTCTCGGGATAGTTTGAGCGTTGCGGATAGGACGATGCCGGATAGTTCTGGCTCTGCGGGTAATTCGATCGGGGCTGCGTCACCGGCCAGCGCGGCTGGTTGCCGATGCTCCCGGGTGGTCGCAAATCCTCATCGGCAAAGCCGTAACTGCTCGAGCCTTCGCCGAGGGCGGCGACCTTGAGCGGAAACTCCGCGCCGCACATGCCCGGCCCGGAAATCGGGTCGATGCGGACGAGATCCGGCCCTTCTTTCACCGCGCCTGATTTCAGGCATGCGGCTTCGGCCTCGGCCCGCCACGGTTCACGTTCGGCCTGGAAGACGCCGCGTCCGCAACCCGCTAACGAAACAAGGACGATGGAGCCGACGAGATACAAACGAACTCCGCGCGTCATGCACGCACGTTCGGTGAATTTACTTAAAGACTCTTCAACGTGTTGATTTCAGTGTTCTTTAACCATGTCGGCCGGCGCCAGCAGGAGCGCTGCCGGTGACGAGCGACAGCAAGGCTGACTTTTTCGAAAAGAGACTCTCTGTTAACCATGATCCTCTCGCGCAAGGCGGCGCGACAGCGGGAGCGACCTCATGACGTTCGCCGGGAGACTGAGCGTTATCACCGCGTACCTCGCCATGGCCTTTGTCGGTGCCATCGTGCTAGGCATGATCTAGCGGCTTCAGCCGGAGGTATCGAACGCTTCCCTTACGACCGCGCGCTCCACTGCCGCGACGTCGTGATCAGCTTCTCCGGCCGCTCTTCGGCTCGCGTCCAGTCGTTGCCGGAACACCAGAAATGGCCCAGTGCGCAGGCTTCGACGTGAAGCTTGCCGGAGCTCTTCAGCGTCATCCTCGCATAATAGGTACTGCCGCTGGAGCGGCTGTAGATGTTGCCGGTCCAGACGTCGTGCGTTTTCGGCTTCATGTTGACGAGCACGCTCTCGCCCCTGGTCGATGCTTCAGTCAGCGCGAAGCCGCACAGTGCAGGACCGCAGCGTTCGATGCGGACCGTGCCCTTGGCGCCTGCGCTCTCCCATTCGCCGAGCGGCAAATAGGAGAGTTCGTCGTCGCCGCGCTCAGGGCTCGTCACGGTCTGCTCGAGCTGCGGCCTTGGCGCGACGACGGGTGCCTCCATGCGCGGCGGATCGAGCGCGACGGTCTTCGGCGGATCCGTCTGCGGTAGCTCCACCCGTGGCGGATTGGAGCTTGGCGCCTGCGGCAGGACAATTGGCTGCGAGGTCGTTGAGGCAAGGACAGGAGCCGTCTGCGCCGTCGCAGGCGCGACCGCAATCGCTTGCGCTGGCCTGACCGGAGCCACGGGATAGAGCGGCTGCGGCGGCGGAAGCACCGGCGCAGGGGCTGGCGTCGTGTCGACGTCAGGCCGAAAGCTGCGATGGGAGGAAACCGAGACACAGGAAGCCGATCGGCAATCCCTGGGCGCCTCGACCTGAAATCGATGACCGCCAATCGAGAACGCGTAAGACCCGGCCTCGGCTGCGGGCGCAATCGCCAGCAGCGCGATCAATGTGCCAAGCGAAGTCACAAGCCGCGTCATCGGCGCCTCCCTCTGTGTGGCGACGACGTTACGCAAATGGAATCGCGACCGAATGTGCGCTGCGTCACCCAGCCGCGGCGAGCCGTTGTGACGTCTATCACAGAACGTCCGGCCAGCCCGGCGTAGGGTCGAACCACGCTTCATCCACCCGCGACTTCAGTCCCATCGGGACCACACATCTTCGGAGGTTGTCATGAACAAGCTCACCATCGCCGCCACCGCCCTCTTCCTCGCGTCCACCGCCGCCGCGCATGCCGGCAATGCGATCTCGTTCCAGATCGAAGGCCAGAACATCCGCATCGAGACGCCACGCAACTGCGCCTCGCTCAATTGCGTGACCATCGTCGCGCCGGGCCTCTCGGACAAGCCGATCAAGCTGAACAACATCAACCTCAAGGGCCTTGGCTCCAAAGACGATGACGTCGACACCACGCCGGCTCCTGCCACGACCGCGCAGCCCGCGCCGGCTCCGGTGCAGCAGCATCCCGTGCAGCAGCCCCCGGTGCAGGCGACTGCGCCGGCAGCGCCCGCTATCGCAGCACCGAGCACGACGGTTGCCGCTGTTCCGTCCGTCGGTTACGACGCCACGACGCAGACCGCGCCCGTTGCGGCTCCCGCTCCTGCGCCCGCGCCGGTCGCGGTTGCTCCGGCCCCGGTGCCCGCCGCGCCTGTCGCGGTTGCCAACACACCGATCGGCGTCTGGGCCACCGAAGAGAACAAGGGCAATGTCCGCGTCGAACAGTGCGGCGTCAATCTCTGCGGCTACGCCGCAAAGACCAACGAGCGCATCCTGATCAACATGAAGCCCGACGGCGCGAAGTGGAGCGGCCGTATCCACGATCCCGACTCCGGCCGCAATTACGACTCGACGATCGCGATGAAGGGCCCGAATGCAATGCGCGTGCAGGGCTGCGCCTTCGGCGGCATGTTCTGCGGCGGCCAGACCTGGAAGCGCGTGAGCTGACGCCGCAGGCGTCGTCTCCAACACATGCACATTCTTCGTCATGCCCGGGCTTGTCCCGCCTGCGCGGCCGAAGCCGCTTCGGCGAGGCGAAGGCCCGGGCATCCACGTTCTTAGTCCCGCGCTTCAAGGCGTGGATGGCCGGGGCAAGCCCGGCCATGACGGTGGAGAGGCTTGGCCGCAAGCTAGCATCGCGTACCGTTTGAACGTTCACCGCCTCCGTGCGATAGACATTCATCCGCCGTTCAGCTGTACGCGGCTGATATCGGTCGATCTCTCACCGGGATTCTTCGTGACTCTTACCGTGGCCTGGCGGCGCTTCATGTTCGCGCTTGTGCTGCTGGCGTCGCCGCCGGCCGGCGCGAGCGTTGCGTTCGGATTCGATGCGATCGAGCTTGCGCAGGCGCAGCTAGAAGCGCAGCCGTCGCCCGCCCCTTCGCCGACGCCATCGGCTTCACCCGCTCCCGCGACCGAGGCGCAGCCCGCTGCCGTCGAGCCGATCGGCAACGTTGCGACGGTGACGGGCATCGCGACCGTGATCCGCGACAAAAATTCCTATCCGCTGCGCGGGCGCGACGACATCTATCTCAACGACGTCGTGCAGACTTCGTCGAACTCATCGCTCGGCATCACCTTCGACGACGCGACCACGTTCAACCTCTCCGCCAGCACGAAGATCACCATCGACACTTACGTCTATGAGGACGGCGGCAAGCACAACGCAGGCATCTTCGACATAGGCAAGGGCACGGTCGCCTTCGTCGCGGCGGCGGTGGCAAAGACCGGCGACATGAAGATCACGACGCCGACGGCCACGCTCGGCATCCGCGGCACCACGGGCGTGGTCGAGGTGCCGGAAGGCGCGGCCGCGAACAAGACCAACAACGTCAACATCAAGCTCTATCCCGACGCCGATGGCCGGGTCGGACACATCGACGTCGACGACCGCACAAGTGGGACCCGGCTCGGCGCGCTGACGCAAGGCGCGAGCGGTTTTGCGATCCGGCCGGGCGCAGCCGCGGCCGGCGTCATGCGCTTTGCCGCGGTGCCGATCACGATTCCCGCACAGCAGATCGCGCGCGACCGCGGCTTCGTCAGCCAGGTGCATCTGGCGCAAACCACGGGCCGGCAGATCGTCACCGAGCAGCGCGACTTCCGCCGCGCCAATCCGACCGCGAGCCCGCGCATTCCGCGGCCGTTCCAGCCGCCGCAACAGCAACAATTGCGGCCGAACACGGCGCCAGGACAACAGCCGCAACAGCCGCAGCGGCCGAACGGCCAGCCCGGTCAGAACAACCGTCCAGGGCAGCAACAGCCAGGCACGCCAAGCCGTCAAGGCGCCCAGCCACAGCGGCAGGGCCAAGGCGGCGCAGTGCAACCAGGCGCGCCGCGCGTGGGTCAAGGTCAGCAACAGCAAGGCGCTCGGCGACCGGCGGGAGGTACGCCGCGCATCGGGCAAGGCACGCAGCCTAACGGCACGCCACAAAACCAGCCGCAGCGCGGTGGGCAGATTCCGCCGCAGCCCGGCGGAGTCGCGCCGCCGCAGCCGGGCGGCACGCAACAGCAGCCCGGTCCGCAGCCGCAACTTCCGCGCACCGGCATGCAGCCCGGCCAGCCGCCCGCTGCTCAACAGCCGGGCATGCAGCGCCCGGGCGGATTCCAGCAGCGCCTCCCCGCCGCACAACGCCCCGCAGCGCCGCGAAGGCCAGCTCCAGTTCCGAAGGAGAAGGAGCGGCGATGACTTTCTTCCTTCTCCCCTTGTGGGAGAAGGTGGCGCGAAGCGCTGGATGAGGGGTTCTCACCGCGAATCCATTGCGACAGCTTCGCGCGTGGAGAGACACCCCTCACCCGCCTCGCCGCTTCGCGGCGAGCCACCCTCTCCCACAAGGGGCGAGGGTGCACCGTCAACGCGGGGCGAGGTGAAGAAAACTCACGCCTCTCCGCGTAGCCAGGCTTTCATCTTCTGCAACAGACCGTGCCGCAACTCGCCCACCGAGCCTGCTTCAGCCGGTGTCAGTGTCTGCAAAGCCGCATCGACATCGTCGGTCGCCAGCGGTGGCGGCTCGGGCGCAGGCGAAGATGTAAGCCCCGCCGCGGCGAGCGCAATCGGGCCAACCTGGGTCAGGAACACCCGCTCATACTCGCGCGACAGGCGCGCGAGCGCGTCTTCCAGGGGCAGCCAGTCGACCACCTTGATGTCGTTCATCAGCTTGCGGACGGGACCGCCCCCGGCCTCCATGCGCCAGAAATGCACGACCTTGGAGCGGCCACCTGACTGATAGACGAGCGTACCCAAAAATTCGTGGATGGCGACGTCGTGGCCGGTCTCTTCCCGCACTTCGCGATGCGCAGCTTGCTTCGGCGTCTCGCCGTCGTCGAGCTTGCCCTTGGGCAAAACCCATTCGTTGCGCTTGCGCTGGCGCACGACGGCAATCAGCGGCGGCGCACCTCGCCGCAGCACAATACCACCCGCCGCCATGACCGGCGCCCGTGCCATCACCACATCCGTCGTCGTAGAAACGTCCCCACCGACGATATAAGCGGCCGCCGCGGCGGATTGAAGGCTAGTTTTTTCTCAGCAACGCTTGACCTGCGCGAATGCGCGTGCCTTCGGCGATGCCGTCGCAGAAGGTGAAATCGCCGGGCGCGAGAATGATGATGGTCGAGCCGTGCTCGAACCAGCCGAGCTCCTCGCCCTTGCTCACGTTGACGTCGCAGGGAAAATTGACCGGCCCCC
Organism: Bradyrhizobium sp. BWC-3-1; assembly: GCF_032917965.1. Taxonomy (NCBI): domain Bacteria; kingdom Pseudomonadati; phylum Pseudomonadota; class Alphaproteobacteria; order Hyphomicrobiales; family Nitrobacteraceae; genus Bradyrhizobium; species Bradyrhizobium sp. BWC-3-1. The sequence goes on along the minus strand of NZ_CP136625.1, from coordinate 2,264,863 downwards.
TGGCCTGCGCATTCAGCACCATGTCGAGGAAGTGCAGGCGGATGCTTGCCACCAGGATCGCGGCGACCGGCACCAGCGTCACAGCTTCGCCGGTGGACAAATGCGTGCGGATCACCGCGCGCTCGTTCTTGCAAAACAGACGCTCGACCCGCTTCAGCGCGATCGGGTTGACGTTCCAGACATCGCCATGGATCAGCGTGACGCGTTCGATATGCGCGTCAAAGGGCGCGTGGAAGCGGTGATACATGCTCGAGGTCAGCCGCAGCGTGACGAAGGAGCCGTTGCGGTGCTGGTTGACCAGCACGGAATCGCCGAGCAAATCGAGCAGCGAGTACGGCGCGCCCTTGACCTGGAACAGCTCGGTATCGGCGATCCGGCCATGGGCGCCGACGATGCCGTCGGACGGACTGGCGACAATGGAGGGGTCCGGATCAAAGCGCCGCAAGCCAGGCTTGAGCTCCCGGGTGAAGCAGTCGTGCAGGCTCCCGAAATGGGTCTTGCGCGCCTCCGTGAGATCGAGGTCGGAGAACAGCTTCCACAGCGCGATGGAGCCGTCCCGCACCAGCGGGTTCTCGATCTTGGAGAACCAGCCCATGAACCGGGTCAACGCGGCGCGCGGGATGCGGTTGGTCAACAGGAAGTTGAGGTCTTCCTGCTGGGTGAAAGAGGCGATGAGGGCTTTGACTGTCATGAATCTGTCAGCTCACAGTATTAGCGCTTGTTGTCATGGAAACGACACTCCCGATTCTTTCTTTGTCCGTGGCCGCCGCAGCGTCCGCTGCCGCCGCCTTCCCGAAGATCAAGGCGCGGATCGAATTGTCCCGCGCCAAGCACCGCTCGCTCGCCGGGCACTCCAAGATGTCCCGCCGGGTGGCAAAGCTGCTTCCGTTCTACGAATTCGAAGGCGATGCGTACTTCGCCTGCGACGGCGCGCCGGCGAACATCGCAGGCCTGCGCAGGGACGGCTTCTTCCGCCTCGCAAGCCTCTACGCCGAGCGCTACCCCAAGGGCCGCGCGATGACGAAGGACGCGGCGGAAAAGATCTCCGACCTGCACTTCACCGAAACATACCGCGTGCCATTCCAGTTCTCGCGTCTCGTCCGCGAGCATTTGGGCACTTCGACATTCGTAGAGTCGTCGCGCGGTGTCACCATTACGGATGTCGACGGCAACACCTCCTACGACCTCACGGGGTCCTACGGCGTCAACATCTTCGGCAACGACTTCTACAAGGAGTGCATCGAGGGCTCCGAGAAGCGGGCGCACGCGCTCGGACCGGTGCTCGGACCCTACCATCCCATCATCCTCGAGAACGTGGCGCGGCTGTGCCAGATCTCGGGCCTCGACGAAGTGTCCTTCCATATGTCCGGCACCGAGGCCGTGATGCAGGCAGTGCGGCTCGCGCGCTACCACACCAGGCGCACGCATCTGGTCCGTTTCGCCGGCGCCTATCACGGCTGGTGGGGCGACGTGCAGCCCGGCGTCGGCAATCCGATTCCTGCGCACGAGACCTACACCCTCGCCGAGATGTCGGAGAAGACGCTGCATGTGCTGCGGACGCGCAAGGACATCGCCTGCGTGCTGGTCAATCCGCTGCAGGGCCTGCATCCGAACGCCAACGCGCCCGGCGACTCCTCGCTGGTCGATTCCTCCCGGGGCGGTAATTTCGACCGCGCGGCCTACACCGAATGGCTCAAGCAGCTGCGCGAGGTCTGCACTGAGCGCGACATCGTGCTGATCTTCGACGAGGTCTTCGTCGGCTTCCGTCTCGCTGCCGGCGGCGCCCAGGAATACTTTGGCGTCAAGGCCGACATGGTGACCTACGGCAAGAGCCTCGCCGGCGGCCTGCCGGTCGGCGTGGTCTGCGGCAAACGCGAGCTGATGCGCCGCTTCCGCGACGACCGCCCCGCCGACGTCTGCTTCGCCCGCGGCACCTTCAACTCGCACCCCTACGTCATGACGGCGATGGACGAGTTTCTGAGCCGGCTCGCCAGCCCGAATTTCCGCGCCGTCTATGACGGACTGGACGAGACCTGGAACGGCCGCGCGCAAAAGCTCAACCAAATGATGAGCGATGCCGACCTGCCGGTGCGGTTCGCAAACTTCTCGTCGATCTGGACGGTGAAATACACCACGCCGTCCCGCTACAACTGGATGCTGCAATATTACCTGCGCGCTGAAGGCCTGTCCTTGAGCTGGGTCGGCACCGGCAGGCTGATCTTCAGCCTGAACTACACCGACGCCGATTTCACCGAGGTCGCCGAGCGTTTCGTCCGCGCGGCCGAGAAGATGAAGGCCGACGGCTTCTGGTGGCACGATGGCGTCCTCACCAACAAGACCATCAAGCGGCAGATCCTGAAAGAGATGCTGGCCAAGCGCTTCGGGCGCTGAGGCTGGTTCCTCCAACGGCGTCATGGCCGGGCACAGCCGTCCGAAGGACGGCGTCGCTTCCGCTCGCCTATGCCCGGCCAGCCACGCGTCTCCGCGCGAGACCTCCAAGACGTGGATGCCCGGGCCTTCGCCTCGCCGAAGCGGCTTCGGCCGCGCAGGCGGGACGAGCCCGGGCATGACGCAACCATCAGACATCGGAGGCCTTGGTGAGAACGGCGCGCTCAGGCGTGCTGCTCTTCGAGCGTGGGCTCACCGATGAGGCCCAGCGTGTGCTCGGGCTTGAGATGCAGGCCGGGATCCATCAGCTCGCCACGCATCAGCGCCAGCGGCGCGTTGCGGTAGAGCATCAAATCGTGGAAGGGGTCGGTCAGGATCTTCGTCATCCAGACGAGACCGGTCTCGACGTCGCGGATGAAGAACAGGTGCACCGTGCGGAACATGAGACCGCCGCCGCCGACGACGAGCCAGATCTTGGCCACTTGCCGCATGAAGTCGGTCGCGCCCGCCCAAGGCGTGAACAGTCCGAACAGAGTCGGATCGACCAACAGCACCACCGGCGACAGCGCCCAGATCGACATCAGCACCACCTTGCGCCGAAGGTTGTAGCCGACCTTGATCTCTTCCTTGTGCTCGTGCGTCGCCTGGTTGATCTGGTCGTAGCCATGCGGCTCGAAGAAGAAGTGGCCGGCCTGGCGCGAGGTCATCGAGACCAGCCAGCCCACCAGCGCGGAGACCATGGGGTCGACGAACAGCCAGACATAGGCGAACAGGAAGCTCAGCGCGCTGACAAAGTGCAGGCTCTGATTGATGCGGCTGTGGTGATAGTAGCGATGGTCGTCCCAGCGCTGGATCCGCAGCTGCTCGAGATAGTTCTTGATCATGCTCTCCCCCAAATGCTTTCGGGTTCAGGATTTACAGGGATTCGATGTAGGCCGTGTGACATCATCATTTTGTCATGTGACGATGCGCAGCGGCGCGATGACGCACGGGTTACGTGAGCTTGGATCAAGCCGCCTTGGCGACGTCGATCTTGCGGAATCGCACCAGCGAGAAATGACCGAGCGGCGGGATCAGGCGGCGCTCGGCGAGCTCGATGCCGTCGGCACCGGCCAGCCATTTGGCATAACGCGACCAGGCGAACTCGGCGGTGCGGAAACCGAGCGGACGTACCACCGGCTGCAGCTTCTGCTCGATGAAGCGGCGCATGCCGGTATCGGCGCTGACGCGGGTGAGGATGATCAGCTCCCCGCCCGGGCGCAGCACGCGGGCGAATTCGTCAAGCGCAACTTCCGGATTCGGCACGGCGGTGACGACGTATTGCGCCATCACGACGTCGAAGGAGTTGTCGGGGAATTCGAGCTTCTCGGCATCCATCACCGCGAGGCCTTCGACGTTCTCTAGGCCGCCCTCGACGACGCGCTGGCGCGCCTTGTCGAGCATCGCCTCCGAGATGTCGGTGCCGAAGATGCGCAGATGCGGCGCGTAGAGCGGCAGCGAGATGCCGGTGCCGACGCCGACCTCGAGCACCCGGCCGCCGATCTTGTTGGTGGCCGCGATCGCGGCCTGCCGGCCTTTTGCGAACACGCCTCCGAACACGAGGTCGTAGACCGGTGCCCAACGATCATAGGCCTGCTCGACCGTGCCACGGGTGAGGTCGAGCTGCTGGGTGCCGTCAAGGTTCATGATCTTAGCCATCGATGAGGTTCTCGCTGTGGTCGAACGGGATCAGCCGCGCACCGGCCGCCGCGCCATGCGAGGCGAGGCGCGCAAGACGCGGCTGGGCTGAAGTGAAGTGAGGTTGCCGACGAATTGGCGCGCGCTGTTTTCCCAGGAGCGCTCCAGCGCGAAGTTGCGGCAGGTCTCGCGCGACATGGTCAGTGCGCGCAGGCACGCTTCGCGCAAATCGTGGTCGATCGCGCCGATCGGATGATCTGCGATGACGTCCTTCGGTCCCGTCACCGGAAACGCCGCAACCGGCGTGCCGCAGGCGAGCGCTTCGAGCTGCACCACGCCGAACGTGTCGGTCAGGCTCGGAAACACGAACACGTCAGCGGCGGCGAGGTGCGCGGTGAGGTCAGCGCCCTTCTTCTCGCCGAGGAAGACCACGTCGGGAAATTTCTTTTCAAGGCCGGCCTTCTGCGGACCGTCGCCGATGACGACCTTGGTGCCGGGCAGGTCGAGCGAGAGGAAAGCCTCGAGGTTCTTCTCCACCGCCACGCGGCCCATCGTCATGAAGATCGGCCCGGGCAGATCGAGCTTGGCTGGAGAGTCCGGATGAAACAGCTCGGTGTTCACGCCGCGGGTCCAGAAGCCGAGCCGCTTGAAACCGCGCTCGGACAGCTCCTGCCGCAGCGAGGGCGTCGCGACCATCGTCATGACGGCGGCATCGTGGAAGTGGCGCAGCACGGCGTAGCCGACGCTCGCGGGGATGCCGGTTCGCACCGAGACGTATTCGGGAAAGCGCGTGGTGTAGGAGGTGGTGAAGGCGAGCCGGTTGCGACGGCAATAAGCCCGCGCCGCCCAGCCGATCGGCCCTTCGGTCGCGATGTGCAGCGCCTCCGGCGCCGCCCTCTCGATCCGCCGCCCAATCTCCCTGCCGCTCGGCAGCGCAATGCGCAGCCCCGGATAGGTCGGCAACGGCCATGACCGAAAGCCGTCCGGCGTCAGGAAGTCGATCTCGACATCCAATGCCTTGGCCGCGCCAGCCAGCGAGGTCAGCGTCCGCACCACACCGTTGACCTGCGGATGCCAGGCGTCAGTCGCGATTAATACCCGCATGGGGAAATCCCGAGATTTTTATGATTCTCGGCTTAGGACCATCAACCACGGATATTTCAGGCGTGTGACGTCATGGAAGTGTCGGCCCGCTGTTTTGTTCGTTAACGGGTCCGCGCAGCCACGAAACCGTCATGAAACAATCCTTTCCGCCATGAAACCGTTTTCGGTTTTCCGCGCAAACGTCCCGAAACTTCTTGCCGTTAGTGATCTAGGCAACAGAGCACCGCAACGGTGCCGGGTGACCAAGAAACACCGCGCAAACAGGGGCGACCGATGATCAATCTGGAGACGTTGAAGACTTATTCGCGCGCCGTTGCGTTTGGCGCAGTGGCTGTCACCGCGATCGCGTTCGCCGGCCCGGCCAAGGCCGCGCCTGTGCAGCTCTTCCCCTTCTTCCAGCCGCTGCCGCCGATCGCAGCGCCGCAGCCGTACCAGCCTTATCAAGCGACGCCCTATCGGGCCGCGCCGTCCGAGGAGCAGGACGCGGTCGAAACGCCGGCCCGCTTCCGCCGCCAGACCGTCTCCTATGCGACGCGTGAGGCGCCGGGCACCATCATCATCGATACGCCCAACACCTATCTCTATCTCGTGCTCGGCAATGGCCAGGCGATGCGCTACGGCATCGGCGTCGGCCGCGACGGTTTCACCTGGTCCGGCACCCAGTCGGTGACCAAGAAGGCGGAGTGGCCGGATTGGACCCCGCCGCCGGAGATGATCGCCCGCCAACCCTATCTGCCGCGCCACATGGCCGGCGGTCCCGGCAATCCGCTCGGCGCCCGCGCCATGTATCTCGGCGGCACCATCTACCGCATCCACGGCACCAACGCACCCGACACCATCGGCAAGCACGTCTCCTCCGGCTGCATCCGCCTGACCAATGACGATGTCGCGGACCTGTACTCCCGCGTCAACGTCGGCACCAAGGTGATCGTGCTGCCGATGACGGAGCGCCGCGCAGAACTCGGAGCCGCAACGCGGTAAGCGACAGGACATTGTGACGCAAGCGGCCCCGGAACCCACCGGGGCCGTTTTCGTTGGCCCTCTGCATACCGATGCGCGCGCGTGCTGCGGCGCGATCCCCGATGGAGGCGCGAATGCAATCACGTCCGCAAACGCCGCAAGGCAAATGCCTGCGCGCGATCGCTGCCGCCGTGGCACTGCTGCTGACCGTGCCCACCTCGCGCGCACAGCAGCCGGGGAGCGACGATGCAGCCCAGCAAGCCTTCAACAATTCCTGCCGCACCTGCCACTCGGTGAAAGAGGGCGACAATCGTCTGGGCCCCAACCTCAACAAAATCGTCGGACGCAAGGCCGGCGCGCTGCCGAACTACAACTATTCTTCGTCGATGAAGGAAGCCGGCTTCGTCTGGGACCAGGACAAACTCACCCGCTTCATGCTCAAGCCGGACGAGGTCGTCTCCGGCAACAAGATGCAGCCCTATGGCGGCGTCTCGGCGGAGGAAGCGGGCAAGATCGTTGCCTATTTGCAGGCGGCTTCGCAGTAGGGCCACCGGCCCCGCCGATCTGCGATCAGCCTCAGCCACGCCGCCGAATGAAACGCGCTCATCAGCAGATACATCGGCACCATCCCGCCGAGCATCGCCCCATGTCCGGAGCCACACAGCATGTCCGCCGGGCCATCAAGCATGGCCGTCAGTACGGCCATGATCGCGAAGGTCGGCGTCGCCGCCAGCCCCAACCATCTGGCGAGGTGGCGCGCAGCCACCACACCGTTGCGGCTCGCGCCGGCCATTGCGCTGACGGGACTAGTCACGTCCTTCAGCCGCCTCCTCGCGAAAAGCCTTCTCGCCCGCGGTCGAGATCTCGACCCATCTCTTGTCGGGCGCCGCACCTTCGGTGTAGCTGTCGTGCCAGTTCCACCATTTGTAGGTCGGCGTCTGCGGATAGCCTTTCGGCGAATGCTCCCAGACCTCCTGCCGTCCCAGCGGCGTGATGTCGAGGTAATTCCAGGTGCCGCCCATCTGCTCGTCGCCCCGGCTCTTGACGAAATAGGTGCGGAAGATCCGGTCGCCGTCGCGGAAGAACACGTTGGTCCCGTGCCACTCGTCGACGCCGAAATCCGCATCGAAACTGTCGGTGACGGTGACCCATGGCATGGTCCAGCCCATCCGCTGCTTCAGCCTGCTGATATCGGCCTGCGGTGCGCGCGAGGCGAACACCAGCGTGGTGTCGCGGGCATTGAGGTGCGCGACATGCGCGACCTGGTCGGCCACCATGGAGCAGCCGCGGCAGGCATGATCCGGCCAGCCGAACACGCCCGGCTCGAAGAACGCACGGTAGACGATCAGCTGCCGCCGGCCCTGGAACAGGTCGTGCAGACTGACCTTGCCGCCCGGCCCCTCGAACGCATAGGTTTTGGTCACTTCCATCCACGGCATGCGCCGGCGCTCGGCCGCCAGGGCATCGCGGGCACGGGTATGCGCCTTTTCCTTCACGAGCAGTTGCTGACGGGCGGCCTCCCAGTCCTGCGGCGACACCACCGGCGGTGTTTGCATGGCGGCTTGTCCGTTATTTCCTGCGTTGTCAGCTGATGTCATCATGGCTCTCCAACTTTTCCCGGGCGGCCGTTCCGTATCTCGCTATGCAAGATGCGGAACCGCTCGCCCCTCGCCGCACATTGTCGGCCGTCAACGATCTCTCGCACCGGACGGTTGCGTGGTGGGAGTAACAAGTGTGGCGGGATTTGAATGGAGTCGCTGATCACGGCCGCGGCGCGCGCGCTCCAAGCCGGCGATCCGCTCGGCGCGCTGAACCGCGTTGCGCTGCGCAACGATGCACCTTCGCTGGCGCTGCGCGGCATCGCGATGGCGCAACTCGGCGATCTCGCCAAGGCGAAGACGCTGCTGCGCAGCGCCGCACGTGCCTTCGGCCCGAGAGAGGCGGTCGCGCGGGCAAGATGCGTCGTCGCGGAGGCCGAGATCGCACTCGTCTCGCGCGACCTGAATTGGCCGGCCAACACGCTCGTGGCCGCGCGGGCGACGCTCGCAAGCCACGGTGACCTCGCCAACGCGGCCCATGCGGGTCACATCGAGGCGCGCCGACTTCTCCTTCTCGGGCGCCTTGACGAGGCCGAACGCACGCTGGCCGACATCAAGTCCACGCCGCTGCCCCCGGCTGCGCAGGTCGGCCGCGAACTCGTGATTGCCGGCATCGCGATCCGGCGGCTCAGAACGAAAGACGCGCGCGCGGCGCTCGGGCGCGCGGCGAGCGCAGCACGACAGGCCGGCATTCCCGCGCTTGCGGCCGAGGTCGAAGGCACGAGCCGCGTGCTCGACACGCCCGCAGCGCGCTTGATCACGCGCGGGCACGAACGGCCGCTACTGCTCGAGGAGGTCGAGGACCTCGTGACATCGGAGGCGCTCGTGGTGGACACGTTCCATCACGCGGTTCGCAGGCGAGGCATCCTCGTGCCGCTCGGAACGCGGCCGGTGCTGTTCGCACTCGCGCGCATCCTGGCGCAGGCCTGGCCGGCCGATGTCTCGCGGGAAGGGTTGATCACGGGAGCGTTTCAGGCAAGGCACGTCGATGAATCGCATCGCGCCCGGCTGCGCGTCGAAATCGGGCGGCTCCGCACCAAGCTCAAGCCTCTGGCCGACGTCAGCGCGACCAGGCAAGGTTTTGCGCTGACGCCGCGCAACACGCGGCAGGTTCTCGTCCTCGCACGGCCCGTCGAGGAGAAGCACGCCAATGTGCTCGCCTTCCTCTCTGATGGCGAGCCCTGGTCGAGTTCGGCGCTCGCGCTGGCGCTGGGAACGAGCGCGCGCACCGTGCAACGGGCCCTCGAAGAGCTGGCGCGATCGAACAAGGTGCAGTCCTTCGGACACGGACGGGCGCGGCGCTGGATGACGCCGCCCGTGCCGGGTTTCCCGACAGGCTTGTTACTCCCCGGACCGCTCATGAAGACGTAAAGTGGGATTCACACCGCAGGGACCGAGCAGATGAAACGTTCAGCCGCCGAGATCGTCAGGGAATACGGGCCCTATGCAGGCGTCGAAGCCGTGCACGGCGTCACCTATGACGGCAGCCTTATGTGGTTCGCATCCGGCGACAGATTGAACGCGGTCGACCCGGCCGATGGCAAGATCACCCGCTCCATCGATGTCGCCGCGCATGCGGGAACGGCGTTCGACGGCCGCCACCTGTTCCAGATCGCCGAGGACCGCATCCAGAAGATCGACGCTGTGACCGGCAAGGTGCTCGCCACCATCCCGGCACCCGGCGGCGGCGGCGATTCCGGACTGGCCTGGGCCGAGGGCTCGCTCTGGGTCGGACAGTATCGGGAGCGCAAGATCCATCAGGTCGATCCCCAGACGGGAAAAATTCTCCGCACCATCGAAAGCAAGCGCTTCGTCACCGGCGTGACCTGGGTCGACGGCGAGCTCTGGCACGGCACCTGGGAAGGCGAGGACAGCGACATCAGGCGGATCGACCCCGAGACGGGCAAGGTGCTGGAGCAGCTCGACCTGCCCGCCGGGACGATGGTGTCAGGATTGGAGTCCGATGGCGGCGACCGTTTCTTCTGCGGTGGCGGAGATCGCGGCAATGTGAGGGCGGTGCGCCGTCCGAAGCGCGGCTAGGTACGCGAGGACGAATGCGCGGCAACGGTGCGTTCGCGGCCGTTAATATGTTTGCCCCAATTCCACCCCATCGGTGGGCTCTAGCGCCCTCCTTGCCTGCCCTGTAGACTTCTGCCCCGGGGCGGCCTGGGGGATTGATGCGACTGACGCTGAACTTGAAAACTGTCCTGATCGCCGTCGCGGTGCTCGCGGCGTCGTTTTTCATCAGCCTGAAGGCGATGGACTGGCTGTCGCCGCGGGCGACGAATTCCGCGCCGCCGGTCGCGCAATTGCCGCCGCTGCCGCCGGTCTCGAAGAGCTCGATCGTGGTGGCGCCGGTCGCCATCGCGCTGTCGGCGATCCGCGAGCAGGCCGAGAAGGCCGCTCCGCGCAATTTCGCCGGCAAGGCCGAGAACCCGATCTCGCAAATCCTGGAGAACGCCGACATCGGCTGGTCGGCGGTACGCGGGCCGATGGCGACTGCCGGCGACAAGGACGTGCTGACGATCTCGACTCCGCTCACGGGCAAGCTGAACGTGACGGGCTCGCTGTCCTCGAAAGCCACCGGCGCGCTCGGCAGCGTGCTCGGCGGCAATGCCGCGAAACAGATCGGCGCGGTCAACATCAAGAATTTGAACGCCAGCGCCGAGATCAAGGGCAACGTCGTCGTCACCTCGCGGCCGAAGCTCGCGGCCAACTGGCATCTCGAGCCCAATCTCGGCGCCCAGGTCAATCTTGGCGATACCAACCTCAACATTTCGGGCGCCAAGGTCAACGTGCCTGCGCAGGTGAAGCCGCTGATCGACAAGACCGTCGGCGAACAGATCAACGCCGTCTCCGAACGCATGCGCAACGATCCGACCTTGCGGGACAACGCGAAGCTGCAATGGGCCAAGGCCTGCCGCTCGATCCCGCTGCAAGGCTCGGGGTCTTCCGCCGCGCTGCCGCCGCTTTGGCTCGAGATGAAGCCGACCCGCGCCATCGCGGCACAGCCGCGCGTCGACGCACAGAACGTGACGCTGCTGCTTGGCCTCGAGCTCGAGACGCGCGTGATCTCGACGCCGACCAAGCCCGACTGCCCGTTCCCCGACAAGATCTCGATCGTGCCGCCGACCGGCACCGGTGTGAACATTGGCGTGCCGATCGACGTGCCCTTCACCGAGATCAACAAGCTCATCGCGGCGCAGATGGTCGGCCACACCTATCCCGAGGACGGCTCCGGCCCGGTCGATGTCACCGTCAAGAGCGTCAACGTGATCCCGTCGGGCGAGCGCCTCCTGATCTCGCTGCTGGTGCGCGCCAAGGAGAAGAAGAGCTGGCTTGGTCTCGGCGCCGAAGCGACCGTGCACATCTGGGGCCGGCCGATGCTCGACCAGGCGCAGCAGACGCTGCGGCTCGCCGACATCCAGCTCGCCGTGGAATCCGAGGCGGCCTTCGGCCTGCTGGGTGCCGCGGCGCGCGCGGTGGTGCCGCAGATGCAGCAGGCGCTGGTGCAGAAAGCGACGGTCGATCTGAAGCCGATTGCCGCCAACGCACGCGAGAAGATCGCCGCCGCGATCGCCGACTATCAGAAGAACGAGGATGGCATCAAGGTCGAGGCGAAGATCGACAGCCTGAGCCTCGCCGACATCGCCTTCGACTCCAAGACGCTGCGCGTGATCGCGGAAGCCGGGGGCTCGCTGAATGTATCCGTGACGAAGCTGTCGGGGATGTAGCGCGCCCCTTTTCCCGACGGGTCCGTGCGCGCAGTCGCTTGCGCCGCTGGCAATCTGGTCGGACGATGCTAAGCTGTTCCTCGCACCCCGGGGACGGGGTGCTGACAGCACTGTGGCTGACAACGCGAGGACGACATGGAAGCCGGCATGGTTACGCCTGCGCCGGCGCTGGTGCGCTTTTCCGGCATTCAGAAGACCTATGATGGCGAGCACCTCGTGGTGAAAAACCTCGATCTCGACATCAGGAAGGGCGAGTTCGTCACCCTGCTTGGTCCGTCGGGCTCGGGCAAGACGACCACCCTGATGATGCTGGCGGGTTTCGAGGTTCCGACCCATGGCGAGATCTTCCTCGCGGACCGACCGATCAAGAACGTGCCGGCACACAAGCGCGACATCGGCATGGTGTTCCAGAATTATGCCCTGTTTCCGCACCTGACGATTGCGGAGAATATCGCCTTCCCGCTCTCCGTTCGCAACGCGAACAAGGCCGAAGCGCAGGATCGTGTCAAAGCGGCATTGCGCATGATCAAGATGGAAACTCTGGCGCAGCGGCGGCCCGGGCAGCTGTCCGGCGGTCAACAGCAGCGCGTGGCGCTGGCCCGCGCCCTTGTTTTCAATCCGCAACTCGTGCTGATGGACGAGCCGCTGGGCGCCCTGGACAAGCGCCTGCGGGAGCAGATGCAACTGGAGATCAAGCAACTGCACGAGACGATGGGCATCACCGTCGTCTACGTCACCCACGATCAAAGTGAAGCGCTCACCATGTCGGATCGCATCGCCGTATTCAACGACGGCATCGTGCAGCAGATCGACAGGCCCGACGCGCTGTATGAGCATCCGGTGAACAGCTTCGTCGCCCATTTCATCGGCGAGAACAACGTGCTGTCCGGCACCGTCGAGATGCTTGAAAAGGAATATTGCCGCGTTGCGCTGGCGGGCGGCGGCGCCGTGACCGCACGAGCGGTCAACGTATCAGGCGCCGGCGCATCGACCTCGCTGTCGGTGCGGCCGGAGCGGATCGCCATCATCCCGGATGGCACCTCCGGCGACGAACCGAACCGACTGCCGGCCAAGGTGCAGAACACCATCTATCTCGGCGACCACGCGCTGGCCGTGCTCGACGTCGCCGACAACAAGGAGTTCATGGTCAAGCTTCAGCCGGGGACACATGACAGCCTGAGAGCTGGCAGCCTTACAGCTGGCAGCCTGAGACCTGGCGATGACGTGTTCATCACCTTCCGCCCGGAGGACTGCCTGGCCCTCGATCCCGTCTGATCCGACCATGCAGCATCGCTCCAAGGCGGGCGGACCTGCACCGACCAAGCTCAACGTCACGTGAAGAAGGAACAAAGACCATGCTGAAGCGCAAGATTATTCTGGGTTTCGCCGCGGCATTCACTGCCAGCGCGACGCTGGCCACGGTCGCGCAGGCGCGTGACCTCACCGTTGTGTCGTGGGGCGGCGCCTATCAGGATGCCCAGAAGAAGGTCTATTTCGAGCCGTTCAAGAAAGCGACCGGTGTTCCCTTGAATGACGAGTCCTGGGACGGCGGCGTCGGCGTGTTGCGCGCCAAGGTGCAGGGTGGTGCCGCCACCTGGGACGTCGTCCAGGTCGAGAGCGACGAGCTGGCGGTTGGCTGCGAGGAAGGCCTGTTCGAAAAGCTCGACTATTCGAAGATCGGCGGCGAGGCCGCCTATATCCCACCGTCGGTCAATCCTTGCGGCGTCGGCGCCATCCTCTACGATTTCGTTCTCGGCTACGACAAGGACAAGTTGAAGGAGGCCCCGAAGGGCTGGGCCGACTTCTTCGACACCAAGAAGATCCCGGGCAAGCGTGCCCTGCGTCAGGGGCCGAAGACCACGCTGGAGATCGCCCTCATGGCCGACGGCGTCGCGCCAAAGGACGTCTACAAGGTGCTGGCGACCGACGAGGGCGTCGAGCGCGCGTTCAAGAAGCTGGACACCATCAAGGGCGACATCGTCTGGTGGAAGGCCGGCGCTCAGCCGCCGCAATTGCTCGCCTCCGGCGAGGTGGCAATGACCTCGGTCTACAATGGCCGCATCGACACCGCGAACAAGAACGAGAAGAAGAATTTTGGCATGGTCTGGGACGGAGCGCTCTTCACCCTCGACACTTGGGTGATCCTGAAAGGCAGCCCGAACAAGGACGCGGCCTACAAGTTCCTGGACTTCGTCGGCAAGGCTGAGAACCAGTCGAAACTGTCGGAGAACATTGCTTATGGCACCTCGAACAAGGACGCAGCCGCCCTGCTCGCGCCTGCTGTTCTGAAGGACCTGCCGACAGCGCCTGACAACATCAAGAATGCGGTCGAGATCAATGTTGCCTTCTGGCTCGAGAACATCGACCGCCTGACCGAGCGCTTCAACAAATGGGCCGCGAAATAGCGTCCCCACAAAGCTCGACCCAAGGTTAGACCAATGACGGATGCGCTCTTGACCGGCGCCCATGGCCCGACCGAGGTGCCGCTCAAGCGCCGATTGCGGCGGGCGGAGCGAGCACGCCAGGTCAAAGCATTGGCGCTGGTTCTGCCGCTTCTCGTCTTCCTGCTCTTCACCTTCGCTGGGCCCATCGCCGGCATGCTGTGGCGTGCCGTCGATGACCGCGAGGTGCGTCTGGTTCTGCCTCAGACCATCGCGGCTCTCGCCAGTTGGGACGGCAGGAATCTGCCGGACGAAAAGGCCTACGCGGCGCTGGCGGGCGACATCATGGCGGCGCGCGATTCCGGCACCATTGCGATTGCGGCCAAGCGGCTCAACTACGCACTGAACGGCTTCCGCACGATCCTGACCAGCACCGCACGCAATCTGAAGACTGCGCCCGAGCCCGGCACGGCCAGGGAGACGCTGGGCAAGATCAACCCGGCCTGGCGCGAACGCGCCACCTGGACCACGATCAAGGACGCCAGTGGTCCCATGACCGGCTTCTATCTTTTGTCGGCGCTCGATCTGACGCGGAACGTGGACGGCGCGATCGTCGCAGCCCCGCCGGATCAGGCCATCTACCGCGACGTTTTCGTCCGCACCTTCCTCATCAGCCTCAGTGTCACGGTGCTGTGCCTGATCCTTGGCTTTCCGGTCGCCTACTTGCTGGCCGCGCTGCCGCCCGGCCGGTCGAATTTGCTGATGATCTTCGTCCTGCTGCCGTTCTGGACGTCGCTGCTGGTCCGCACCTGCGCCTGGATCGTTCTGTTGCAGAGCAAAGGCGTCGTGAACGACAGCCTGCTCTGGCTTGGCATCATCGACGAGCCGTTGCGCCTGATCTACAACCGCTTTGGTGTCTGCGTGGCCATGACCCACGTTCTCCTGCCGTTCATGATCCTGCCGCTGTACAGCAGCATGAAGGCGATCTCGCCTGCTTACATGCGTGCCGCCGCCTCGCTCGGTGCACCACCCCTCACCGCCTTCCTGCGGATCTACCTGCCTCAGACGCTGCCGGGCATCGGCGCGGGAAGCCTGCTCGTCTTCATCCTGGCGCTCGGCTATTACATCACGCCGGCACTCGTCGGGGGCGCCGCCGATCAAATGATCAGCTACTTCATCGCGCTCTACACGACCGAGACGGCCAATTGGGGCCTTGCTTCGGCACTGGGTGCGGTGCTGCTGCTCGCCACTATTCTGCTCGCGCTCGTCTACGGAAAGCTGGTGCAGGGACAGCAGGTCACGGGAGGGATGAAGAATTGAGCGACAATTCCTCCATCCGCACGCCGAGCCAGCGCATTGCGTGGACCGCGACCATCGTGATCTCCACGCTGGTGTTCATCTTCCTGATTGCGCCGATCCTTGCGATCATGCCGCTGTCGTTCAGCTCGGGCTCGTACCTCACCTATCCGCTGCCGGGCCTCTCGCTGCGCTGGTACGACGACTTCATCAATTCGCCGCGCTGGATGAATTCGCTGAAGAACAGCATGATCATCGGTGTCGCCTCGACCCTGCTGTCGATGGTGCTCGGCACGCTGGCGGCGTTAGGGCTGGCGCAGTGGAAGAGCCGGTTCAAGCCGCTCGTGCTGGCCTTCGTGCTGTCGCCGGTCGTCGTGCCCGGGGTCATCACCGCGGTCGGTCTCTATTTCTTCTTCGCGCCGATCGGATTGACCGGCAGCTATCTCGGCTTGATCCTGGCCCACACCGCGCTGGCGACGCCCTTCGTCGTCATCACGGTCGGCGCGACGCTGCAGAGCTTCGACACCAATCTGGCCCGCGCTGCCGCCTCGCTCGGTGCCTCGCCGCTTGACGCCTTCCGCCGCGTGATCCTGCCGCTGATCCTGCCCGGCGTGGCATCGGGCGCCCTGTTCGCCTTCGCGACCAGCTTCGATGAGGTGGTGATCGTGCTGTTCATGGCAGGTCCCGAGCAGCGCACCCTGCCGCGCGAGATGTTCAGCGGCATCCGCGAGAACATCAGCCCGACCATCACGGCGGCGGCGGTGATCCTGACGACGGTCTCGGTCATCCTGCTCGCCACCCTGGAAGGCCTGCGCCGGCGCAACGAACGGCTCAAGGGCAGCAGCGCGTGAGCTTCTTCCTTCTCCCGGGGAGAGGGTGAAAACACTGCCGCGCCCTGCTTATTTCTCAACCCTCCTCGCGCATTCTCGGGCTTTGCTCCGGGGACCGATTGTCGTTAGAACGGTCCCCGCAACAAAACCCAAACAACAACGCTGAGGGAGAAACAAAATGCAAAAGCTCATCGCCGCGATCGCGGCCGGTCTCGCGCTCGCCGCCACGTCAGGCGCCGCCCAGGCGCAGATTTCCGACGACGTCGTCAAGATCGGCGTGCTCACGGACATGTCGAGCCTCTATGCGGACGCGACCGGCAAGGGCTCGCTCGCCGCCGTGGAGATGGCGGTCGCCGATTACGGTGCCAAGGTCGCGGGCAAGCCCGTGCAGGTGGTCTCCGCCGATCACCAGAACAAGCCCGACGTCGGCGTCAACATCGCCCGCAACTGGTACGACAACGACAAGGTCGACGCGATCTTCGACGTGCCGACCTCGTCGGTGGCGCTGCCGATCTCGGCGTTGACGCGCGAGAAGAACAAGATCCACATCAATTCCGGCGGCGGCTCATCCGATATCACGGGCGTCGCCTGCTCGCCCAACACGGTGCACTGGACCTACGACACCTATGCGCTGTCGAACGTCGCCGGCAAGGCGATGGTCAAGCGCGGCGAGGACACCTGGTTCTTCGTCACCGCCGACTACGCCTTCGGCATGGCGCTGCAGCGCGACGCCGCCAACGTCGTCAAGGAGAGCGGCGGCAAGGTGCTCGGCGAGGTCCGCCATCCGCTCAACTCGTCGGACTTCTCCTCCTTCCTGCTCCAGGCCCAGGCCTCCAAGGCCAAGGTGGTCGCACTGGCCAATGCCGGCGGCGACACCACCAATGCGCTGAAACAGGCGGCCGAGTTCGGCCTGACGGAGGGCGGCCAGAAGATGATCGCCTTGCTCATGGAGATCACCGACGTTCATTCGCTCGGCATCAAGTCGACGCAAGGCCTGATCATCACCGACGCGTTCTACTGGGACACCAACGAGGAGACGCGCGCCTTCTCCAAGCGCTTCAACGAGAAGGTCGGTCACATGCCGACCATGATCCAGGCGGGGCTCTATTCCGCGACCATGCATTACCTGAAGGCGATCGACGCCATCAAGACCGACGAGGCACCGAAGGTGATGGAGCAGATGCGCAAGACACCGGTCAACGACTTCTTCGCCAAGAACGGCAAGATCCGCATCGACGGCCGCATGGTCCACGACATGTATCTGTTCGAGGTCAAGAAGCCCGAGGACTCCAAGGGTGAGTGGGACCTCTACAAGCTGATCGCCACCGTTCCCGGCGACGAAGCCTTCCGTCCGCTCGACAAGGGCGGCTGCCCGCTGGTGACGCACTGAAGTTCTTCTCCCTCTTCCCGCTTGCGGAGAGAGGGAAGAAAAGCACGACAGCGCGCCCAGTGAAAACCGGGCGCGCTTCGTTTAGCCATTCAGAGCCGCGTTACTCCGAGTATTTGAACTCGGGCATGTTCTTCAGCTCATCCTTGCTCGCATTGAACACGGCGTGGTCCGGATACCATTTCGACGCGGACGTGGCCGTCGTTGTCGTCGCGGGCTTGTTGTCGGTGCCGGTCGCGGCACCCGTCGTGGTGGTCGCCGCGGGCCGGTTGGCTGCGCTGTTCGGGTTGTTCCCGGCAGCGCCGGTGTAGGCAACCGCCTCGTTGACGAATTTCAGCTTCTCAAAGGGCACCGCAACCAGATGCTCGCCCAGGCCGAGGAAACCGCCGACGCCGATCACGGCGATCTTGATGTTACCGCTCTTGTCCATCAGCAGATCGTTGATCGAGCCGATGTTCTCATTGGCGTCGTTATAGACCTTGATGCCGTCCATCTTGGACGTACGCCACTGTCCCGACGCGGACGTGGTGGTCGTCGTCGCCGCGGCAGCCGGCGCCTTGTCGGTGGTGGCGGTCGGATTTTGCGCGAAAGCAACGGTTGCGAACAGTGCGGTACCGGCAAGACCGGCCGCGATCGATTTCATCAACATATTGTCCTCTCCTTCAGCAGAAAACTTGTGCGGAGAAAACAGCTCGGATCAGTCCCAGTTCCGCGCGTGCTGCAATTTCGTCGCGTGCTGCGCGAGTATCTGGGCTGCGTTCAATTGTTCCTAAGTCACTCAGGAACATTTCGCAGCGCACGATTTCGTCGATAAGTTCATGCGGCGCGCGCGATCGCGATCGCCCACGGCGGCGAGCTGTCGCTGCACGACCGGGAGCCGCATGGGCTGATCGTGCGGATGCAATTGCCGGTACGGCAGCAGCCGCAGCTTGCGGCTTAAGCCATGATCCGGACCCGAAGGGCCGCGCCAGCGCAAAGTGTGCAGCGGTTTTCCGAAAAGATCATGCCCGAAGACTAAACCTCAGGCCGCAAGCGGCGGGTGCGCGACGGCTCCCTCATCAAAAATCGCAACCGCCTCGAAGCGATAATTGCAAGCACGGCATGTCCAAAGATAGGAGATGCGTCCGTCGCCCGCCTCGATCCAATCAGGTTGGGGGATCGGCGCGCCGCATTGCGCACAGGGATTTTGCCTGGGAATGTCGCCGATGTGTGCCTTCACCACGTTTGCTTTTGTCATGGCACCTCTCCCGATTTGCGCCGCTCTCTTACTCGCTTTCGGGCCCGCACGCGAATAGACAGGCCCGCTGTCGCGAATGACGGCTTCGTCTGCATGACAAGCCCTACGCCGGCCTTGCGTCCGAATGACGGCTCTGCGCTGCAAAAACGTAATCGGAGGCGTTTCGCCACATCATCGCCGCGTTCGCGGGGCCTAACGCGAGCGGGCGCAGGTGAGCGGTGCCGAGGAACATTTGATGAAAATTTTACATGTCGCCGCGCTGCTCGCGGCCGGACTGACGTTGCCACAGGCCGCATTCGCGGGCCAAGCGGAGTACGCCGAGATGGTCGCGGCCCATGCCCGCGCCAACGGCGTGCCGGAGGCGCTGGTGCATCGCGTCATCATGCGCGAAAGCCGCTATCAGCCCGGCCTGGTCGGCCATGGCGGCACCATCGGGCTGATGCAGATCAAGCTCGCGACCGCGCGCGGGGTCGGCTACACCGGCGACGCCGCCGGCCTGCGCGATCCCAATACCAACCTCACCTATGCCGTGAAATATCTCGCCGGCGCCTATCACGCCGCCAATGGCGATCACGCCCGCGCCGTGCGTTATTTCGCCGGCGGCTATTACTACGCCGCAAAGCGGCAGCGGCAGGAGGCCGTGCAGGTCGCCAATACGAGCGAGGCCAATATGGGCGCTCCTTGGCTCGAGCCGAACGGCAATCCGCAGCCGATGTTCGGCACGGTCCCGCACCGCAAGCTCGCCCAGCGCGTCCGCAACGCCCGGGCACAGGCGCCCAGGTAAGCGCGGTTCCCGCCAAACGCGTTGACCACCCAGTCCTGCTGGCATACATTAGAGCCGTTCCGAGGGGTGCTCCGAGGAGGAGCTGAGATACCGCTAAATGGGCAAATCCGCCCAGGACCGCGGTGACCCTTTGAACCTGATCCGGGTCATGCCGGCGAAGGGACAGGGATGTTGCAGACGACCAAGCGACCGGATTCCCCGGTATCCATCATCGGCGCAGGCATTGCGGGCGCCTGGCAGGCCTTGCTGTTCGCGCAGGCCGGCCACGCCGTCACCCTGCACGAGCGCGGTGACGCCGACATGACCGACGCCACCAGCCATTGGGCCGGCGGCATGCTCGCGCCCTATTGCGAGGCGGAGGTTTCCGAACCCATCATCAGCCGCCTCGGCCTGCGCTCGCTCGACATCTGGCGGCGCGAATTGCCCGACACGCCTTTCAACGGCTCGCTGGTCGTTGCCCACCCGCGCGAGCGCAACGACTTCGAGCGTTTTGCCCGGATGACCGAAGGCCATCGCCGGCTCGATGCCGCCGGCCTTGCCGAGCTCGAGCCGTCGCTCGAAGGCCGCTTCCGCGACGCGTTGTTCTTCCCGACCGAGGGTCATGTCGAGCCGCGCCGCGTGCTGCCGAAACTGCACGAGCGCATCCGCGCCGCCGGCGGCACCATCAAATTCGAAAGCGACGTCGCCGCGGCCGAACTCGCAAAACTTGATCCTAAAGGCATCGTGATCGACTGCCGCGGCCTTTCTGCGCGCGACGAGCAGCCCGGCTTGCGCGGCGTCAAGGGCGAGATGATCCTGATCGAAACCGCCGAGGTGCAGCTCGCGCGCCCGGTGCGGCTGATCCATCCGCGCTGGCCGCTCTATGTGATCCCGCGCGAGGACAATCTGTTCATGCTGGGCGCGACCTCGATCGAGGCCGAGGACACCGGCGTCAGCGTCCGCTCGGCGCTGGAGCTGTTGGGCGCGGCCTATGCCGTGCATCCCGCCTTCGGCGAGGCCCGCATCGTCGAATTCGGCTCCGGCCTGCGCCCCGCTTTTCCCGACAATCTGCCGCGCATCGGCATTCGCGGCAACACGATCAGCGTGAACGGCCTCTACCGTCACGGCTTCCTGATCGCCCCGGCGCTGGCCGAGCTGACGCTTGGCTTTGTCGAGCGCGGCCAGATCGACAATGAGGTGATGCAATGCGCGTGATCGTGAACGGCGAGCAGCGCGAGGTGAATTCGGCCAGCGTCGACGCGCTGCTCAGCGAGCTCGACTACGAGGGCACCCATTTCGCGATCGCGCTCAACTACGACGTCGTGCCGAAGAGCCGCTGGGCCGAGACGGCGCTGAAGCCCGGCGACGAGATCGAGATCATCACGCCGCGGCAGGGAGGGTGATGATGATGGCGCGCTCGCCGAACACTCAGCTGTCATCGCCCGGCTTGACCGGGCGATCCAGTACGCCGCGGCGTCTCGGTTCTAACCGCACCGCCTCTGGAATACTGGATCCCCGCCCCCCGTGCGCAATTTGCGCACTAGGCGGGGATGACAGTGTCATTTGGAGAGACACCCCATGGTGACCTTCTACGGCAAAACCTTCCCCTCCCGCCTCCTGATCGGCAGCGCGCTCTATCCCTCGCCTGCGATCATGCAGTCGGCGATCCGCGCCTCGGGCTCGAACATCGTCACGGTGTCGCTGCGGCGCGAATCCGCTGGTGGCAAGACCGGCGATGCGTTCTGGAATCTGATCCGCGAGCTCGACGTCACCGTGCTGCCGAACACCGCCGGCTGCCGCAGCGTGCGCGAGGCGGTGACGACGGCCAAGCTCGCGCGCGAACTATTCGGCACGAGCTGGATCAAGCTCGAAGTCATCGCCGACAACGACACGCTGCAGCCCGATGTCGTTGGACTGGTCGAAGCCGCCGCCATTTTGATCAAGGACGGCTTCGAAGTGTTCCCCTACTGCACCGAGGATCTCTCGGTCGCAAACCGCCTGGTCGATGCCGGCTGCAAGGTGGTGATGCCGTGGGCGGCGCCGATCGGCAGCGCGAAAGGCATCACCAACCGTGACGCGCTCAAGCTGATGCGCGAGCGGCTGCCTGATATCACCCTGGTGGTCGACGCCGGCATCGGTGCGCCCTCGCATGCGGCACAGGCGCTCGAGCTCGGCTACGACGCCGTGCTGCTCAACACCGCCATCGCAAAAGCCGCCGATCCCGTCGCCATGGCCAACGCCTTCCGCCTCGGCGTCGAGGCCGGCCGCACCGCTTTTGAGGCCGGGCTGATGAACGCCCGCGATTTCGCCTCCCCTTCCACCCCTGTCGTTGGGACACCGTTCTGGCATGCCGTATCCTGATCGCTTTTATCCCGTCGTCGACAGCCTCGCCTGGGTCGAGCGCCTGACCAAGCTCGGCGTCGGCACCATCCAGCTGCGCGCAAAGGACCTCGACGACTCGCAATCGCTGCAGATGGTCACCGACGCGCTGGCGATCACCGCGGGCACGCAAGCCAAGCTCGTCGTCAACGACTATTGGCGCGCGGCGATCGTCGCCGGCGCAAAATATCTGCATCTCGGCCAGGAGGACCTTGCCGACGCCGACCTCGCTGCCATCCGCGAGGCCGGCTTGTCGCTCGGCGTCTCCACCCACGACGATGCGGAGCTGGACACCGCGCTTGCCGCCGAGCCCGACTATGTCGCGCTGGGCCCGATCTTCTTCACCACGCTCAAATCGATGCGTTTCGAACCGCAGGGCATTCCGAAGATCACGGAATGGAAGAAGCGCGTAGGCCACATCCCGCTGGTCGCGATCGGCGGCATCAAGTTCGAGCACGCCGCGGAGATCTTTGCCGCGGGCGCGGATTCCATCGCCGTCGTCAGCGACGTCACCCAGAATGCCGACCCGGATGCGCGGGTGCGGCAATGGCTCGGCCTGTCCGCGGAGGCGGCGTGATGCGCCTCACTCTCTCACCCCGCACGCCACTGTCATCGCCCGGCTCGACCGGGCGATCCCGTACGCCGCGGCTTCTCGGCTTGAGCCGCACCGTCTCGGAGTACTGGATCCCCGCTCCCGTGCGCAATTGCGCACTAGGCGGGGATGACAGCCGAATTTGCCTCTCGCACAGCGACATCAACGAATTAAACCGGAGGATCCCATGAACATCCGCTCCAATCCCGACAAGACCGTCCCCGCCGTCACCACCGGCCCGCTGCCCTCGTCGCGAAAAATCTTCGCCTCGCCCGATGCCGCGCCCGACCTGCGCGTGCCGCTGCGCGAGATCATCCTGTCCGAAGGCGCCGGCGAACCGAACCTGCCGGTGTACGACACCTCCGGCCCCTACACCGACCCTAGCGTGACCATCGACGTCAACGCCGGTCTGGCGCGCGGCCGCAAGGCCTGGGTGCTGGAGCGCGGCGGCGTCGAGGAATATCAGGGCCGGCAGATCAAGCCGGAGGACAATGGCAGCGTCTCCACCGACAAGGCCGCGCGCGCCTTCTCGGCCTATCACCAGCCGCTGCGCGGCCGCGACGGCCACAAGATCACGCAGCTCGAATTCGCCCGTGCCGGCATCATCACCAAGGAGATGATCTACGTCGCGGCACGCGAAAATCTCGGCCGCAAGGAGCAGCTCGAGCGTGCGGAAGCAGCCCTTGCCGACGGCGAAAGCTTTGGCGCGGAAGTGCCCGCCTTCATCACCCCGGAGTTCGTCCGCAGCGAGATCGCGCGGGGACGTGCCATCATCCCCTGCAACATCAACCACGCCGAACTCGAGCCGATGATCATCGGCCGCAACTTCCTGACCAAGATCAACGCCAATATCGGCAACTCGGCGGTGACGTCATCGGTCGAGGAAGAGGTTGAGAAGATGGTGTGGGCGATCCGCTGGGGCGCCGATACCGTGATGGACCTCTCGACCGGGCGCAACATCCACACCACCCGCGAATGGATTTTGCGCAACGCGCCGGTGCCGATCGGCACCGTTCCGATCTATCAGGCGCTGGAGAAGTGCGACGGCGATCCGGTCAAGCTGACCTGGGAGCTCTACAAGGACACGCTGATCGAGCAGTGCGAGCAGGGCGTCGACTATTTCACCATCCACGCCGGCGTGCGCCTGCAATACATCCACCTCACCGCCAACCGCGTCACCGGCATCGTGTCGCGCGGCGGCTCGATCATGGCCAAGTGGTGCCTGGCGCATCACAAGGAAAGCTTCCTCTACACCCATTTCGACGAGATCTGCGATCTCATGCGCAAGTATGACGTCTCGTTCTCGCTCGGCGACGGCCTGCGTCCGGGCTCGATCGCCGATGCCAACGATCGCGCGCAATTCGCCGAATTGGAGACGCTCGGAGAACTCACCAAGATCGCGTGGGACAAGGGCTGCCAGGTCATGATCGAAGGCCCCGGCCACGTGCCGATGCACAAGATCAAGATCAACATGGACAAGCAGCTCAAGGAATGCGGCGAAGCGCCGTTCTACACCCTCGGGCCCCTGACCACCGACATCGCGCCGGGCTACGACCACATCACCTCGGGCATCGGCGCCGCCATGATCGGCTGGTTCGGCTGCGCCATGCTCTGCTACGTCACGCCGAAGGAGCATCTCGGCCTGCCCGATCGCAACGACGTCAAGGTCGGCGTCATCACCTACAAGATCGCCGCCCACGCCAGCGATCTCGCCAAGGGCCACCCGGCCGCGCAGCTGCGCGACGACGCGCTCTCCCGCGCCCGTTTCGACTTCCGCTGGAGCGACCAGTTCAACCTCGGCCTCGACCCCGAGACCGCCAAGAACTTCCACGACGAGACCCTGCCGAAGGAAGCCCACAAGGTCGCGCATTTCTGCTCGATGTGCGGCCCGAAGTTCTGCTCAATGAAGATCACCCAGGACGTCCGCGACTACGCGGCGACGCTGAACGACCCGAACGGCGTGGGCATGTCGATGAGCGGCACCGCCGAGGACGGCATGGCCAAGATGAGCGCGAAGTTCAAGGAGATGGGCGAGAACTTGTATCTGGATGCGGAGAAGGTGAAGGAGAGCAATCGGGTGTTGTGAGCGGGCCCGTGCGAACTTTGGGGGCGACGATCGTCGCCCCCAAAGTTGGAAACGCAATGCGAACGGCCCATGCGGTCTGAAATACTACCAGGACTACCACCGTACGGACCTCCGGCCATCTCTTTGACCGGACACGGTGAGCGCGAATTTCGGGAAGGTTTGGTTGTCCGCTTCTATCCCAAGGGTTCCGATCCATGGATCGGCAATTTCGTGGGAGGCATCTTCGATTGCACCACTGTGCTCGATCATCCCAACGGAAGGGACGTGATCGTTGTCGCGTGTGGCGACACCTGCATTATCGATCCGGAAGACCGTGCAGTTAGAGATCACATTGCAAGTGACACCGGACAAGTGATTGCGGTACCGGCTCTTGGACTGGTGGTTTTCCAAGGGTTGGTCGATTTTAGCGCGGTTCGGTCAGATGACCTGTGATGGATCAGTCCGCGGATTTCGTGGGATAGCTTCCGCAGTATCAATGTCCACGAAACCAAACTTACCGGCGAAGCATGGTCTGCAATTGGAGACTCTTGGGTATCATTCAGCCTCGATCTTTTGACAGACCACTGCACCGACGGAGTTTATGAGTTAGATGCGGCTCGGGCGGTGCGTGTGACGCGCAAATCGGACTAGCGCGGGCAAGCGTAGCCCGGATGAGCGCAGCGACATCCGGGTCTTTGCCGCCCCGCATATCACTCCGTTCATGCGGGCTACAGCCGCGGATAATTGACGTGCCCGATACATCCCCTCACCGCCTCCCCGACCAGCTCCGTCCCAACCTCCGCCTCGTCTTCGTCGGCACTGCCGCCAGCACGCGCTCGGCCCAACTCGGGCATTACTACGCCCATCCCGGCAACCGCTTCTGGCGCGCGATTCATGAGGCCGGGATCACGCCGCGGCGCTATCAGCCAAGCGAGTTTGCGGCGCTGCTGGAGCTCGGGATCGGCTTCACCGATCTCTCCAAGTCGGGCGCCGGGATGGATCACCAGATCGCGGCTGAGACAATCGACGTGCCGGGGTTCAGGGCCAAGATCGAGAAGTATCGACCGCGGACAATTGCGTTCGCGAGCAAGAAGGCCGCGAGCTTGTTTTACGGCAAGCCGTCGAGCGTGATTGCGCTGGGGCGGCAGCCACGCGATGAGAGTTTGCCGGAGATTTTCGTCCTGCCCTCGCCGTCGGGTGCTGCGTCAGGGCATTGGACGCTCGAGCCGTGGCGCGAGCTTGCGGCGTGGATCGCGGCGTAGCGTGAATTTGCGATAGCGCTCGCCCCCTCAGGCGTCGTCCCGGCGAAGGCGGGGACCCATAACCCCAGGGAGTGGTTTGGCGGGGACTCGAGGTCCGGTACAGCGACCATTCGTAATCGATGGATTCCGCGGTATGGGTCCCGGCCTTCGCCGGGACGACGCTGCCTAATAGGCAACGTATCCCGCGACAAGTTCACCCCGCATACGCCTTATCCAAATCCACAATCACAATCTTTCTCATCTGCATCATCGCCTGCATGACGCGGTTCGCCTTGCTGCGGTCGGGGTCGCCGAGGTAGCGGCCGAGCGCTGATGGGATCACCTGCCAGGACAGGCCGAACTTGTCCTTGAGCCAGCCGCAGCGGGACTCCTCGCCGCCGTCGGCGGTGAGCCTGTCCCAGAAATAATCGACTTCCGCCTGCGTCTCTACGCTGATGAAGAACGACACCGCTTCGTTGAACTTGTATTGCGGGCCCCCGTTGAGCGCGTTGAAGCGCTGGCCTTCGAGCTCGAACACCGCCATGAAGTCGCTGACGGTCTCAACCTTGGCGTTGGGGAACACCGATTTGTAGAAGGCGACGGCCTCCGGCACGTTGTTGTCGAACCAGAGAAACGGCGTGATGGAGGTCATTAACGTGTATCCTTTCGCCTCGGCTGGACGCGCCGCAGGGTGCCAGTGTTCCAAGGACGAGGCAGGGGGCAACGATCCGACAGTGGCCGCGGGATTTTCTTGTAGCCCGGATGAGCGACAGCGACATCCGGGGCCCCCAGCTGCCCCGCATATCGCTATCGCTCATGGGGCTACGGGGTCCACGAAAACCCATTAACCTGTCGGAATCCACTCATTCCATTCGTCCTCCGAACGCAAAACGCGATCAACCCCGGAGCCCCTCCCGATGCCCCCCACCATCACCGCCTTCGCAAACTCGCCCGACCGCGGCAAGGGACAGGCGCGCGACATGCGAGTGCGCTGGGCGCTTGAAGAGGTGGGGCAGCCTTACGATGTGCGTCTGGTTTCGTTCGAGGACATGAAGGCGCCCGCGCATCTCGCGCTACATCCGTTCGGGCAGATCCCGACCTATGAGGACGGCGACCTCGCCTTGTTCGAGTCCGGCGCGATCGTACTCCATCTCGCCGACCGCCATGCCGGGCTGCTGCCGATGGAGCCGCACGCCCGCGCCCGCGCGATCGCGTGGATGTTTGCCGCCCTGAGCACGCTGGAGCCGCCGATCGTCGAGCTCGGGATGGCCATGCTGTTCGAGCGCGACAAGAGCTGGTACGCGCCGCGGCTGCCGATGCTGCAGGATCGCGTCCGTGTCAGGCTCGGTGAATTGTCCCGCCAACTCGGCGATGCCAACTGGCTCGACGGTGCGTTCAGCGCCGGCGATCTCATGATGGTGACGGTGCTGCGCCGGTTGCACACATCGGGCCTGCTGAACGAATATCCAGATATCGCCGCCTATGTCGCCCGCGGCGAAGCGCGGCCGGCTTTCAGGCGGGCGTTCGATGCGCAATTGGCGGTGTTCACCGGGGCACGCTTGGCGCCCTAAAGATCGAAATTGGTCGGCAGCATCACCACGTCGCGGATGGTCATGCCGCGCGGCCGCGTCAGCATGAACATCACGACCTCAGCCACGTCGCCGGCCTCCAGCAGGCTTCCCGAGTCCCTGGCTTCCTTCAGCTTCTCCGGCGGCCAGTCCGCGAGCAAGGCGCTGACGACCGGACCGGGCGAAATCGAGCCGACGCGGATGCCGTGCTTGAAGACCTGGCGCCGCACCGTCTGGACGAAGCAGTTCACCGCCCATTTGGACGACGCATAGACCGGCTCCCATGGCGTGGGAAAATGCGCCGCCAGCGAGCTCGTGACGATGATGTCGCCGGTCCCGCGCGCGATCATGTGCGGCAGCACGTCGTGTACGTTCTTCATCACGACGTTGACATTCAGGTTCAGCATCCGGTCGATCGCCATGGTGTCGGCATCGACCAGATCGCCACCGACATACGTCCCGGCATTCGCATGCAGGATATCGAGCTGGCCGGCCTGCTCCAGAACGCGCGGCAGCAGCGTTGCACAGTCTTTTGGGTCCAGCAGATCGATGAGCAGCGGGATCACCGCGTCGCCGTGCTTGTCGCGGAGCGCCTTCAGCGCGGCCTCATCGCGGTCGACCATCACCACGCGCGCGCCGGCGGCCAGCATCGCCTCGGTGCTGGCCAATCCGATGCCCGACGCAGCCCCGGTCACGGCCGCCACCTTGCCGTCCAACTCTCTCGCCATGGGATCCCCATCTTGCCGAGGTCACTGGGATCGTGAGTATAGCGACCCCGGCCGGAATAGTCGGGAAGAGATGGTGGGCGCGGCGCTTGCGCCCCATTTCCCCCTACGACATCGGCCTTACCGCAGCGTGATCGCAAGCCCGCTCAGATCCGCATTCGCCATCAGGCCGACCTGCGTGCCGGACAGCTCGAGCACGGCGCCCTTCTGGTTGGTCAGCACGATCGCACGCGCGCCGCGGCCCACTGCGATGCCCGCACCGGCGGCGCCATAGACGCCGGCGATGTCGGAGGGCCGGTTGATGTTGGAGACGCGGCCGCGCAGCACGGTCTTGGAGCCGCCGAAGACGAGGCCGTAGTCGAGCCCGCCGGTCGAGAGCGAATAGGCGCGGCCGCGGAAGTTCAGCACGCCCGAGCCGCCGGAGCCGCCGATGATCCAGCCCGCCTTGTAGATCGTCAGCACCACGGTGCCGCCGTCGGCCAGAGCCGAGGTCGAGAGGCCGGCAAGCGCGGCAATGCCGACCAGCGCGGCGCGGAGGGTGGATGCGAACTTCATGGGAGTCTCCGGGGGCTATTCTTCAAGGAGGGAAACGAATCGAACGAGCGGAATCTATCCGATGGATCGGGGCGGCAACATGATGGGATGGGCGTGAGT
This sequence comes from Bradyrhizobium sp. BWC-3-1, assembly GCF_032917965.1. Classification (NCBI taxonomy): domain Bacteria; kingdom Pseudomonadati; phylum Pseudomonadota; class Alphaproteobacteria; order Hyphomicrobiales; family Nitrobacteraceae; genus Bradyrhizobium; species Bradyrhizobium sp. BWC-3-1. The sequence goes on along the minus strand of NZ_CP136625.1, from coordinate 2,236,284 downwards.
CGCGGTCTGTAGCAACACACTCAACTGTCATCGCCCGGTTCAACCGGGCGATCCAGTATTCCAGAGAGAGCGATAGTGAACCGAAAAGCCGCGGCGTACTGGATGCCCCGGTCGAGCCGGGGCATGACGGCGGAGTTTGGCGCGACAAGACGCTCACCCGCCATCATGCCATTCTGCCCCTGTTTTGCCCGACGGGGCAACGATTATTTTGTTTTTCCCGAAGTGAAAAAGAAAGCTCAACGATTCCTGCTGGATGCCTACTGTGCATGGGGTTGTTTTCGCGTTTTTTGTTGGAGGCGCCCCGAGCTGCCGCTACGCTTGCGCTTCCAGCCCTCCATCCGAGGTGATCCCATGCCGATCCAGCATTTCGCGCCCCCGCCGCACGTCAAGGCGCCGCCGCTGTCCTTTGCCACGCGCGCAGGCGATCTCCTGTTCGTCTCCGGCATTCCCGGCTTCGACGCGAACGGCGCGCTGCCCGACGGCTTCGAGGCGCAGTTCGCCAACGTCGCCGTCAACATCAAGCGCGTGCTGGCGGAGGCCGGCGCCGAGATCCGCGATCTCGTCAAGGTCAACGTGCTGCTGACCCGCGCCTCCGACGTGGCCGCCATGAACGCGCTCTATGCCGGCGCCTTCGGCCCGCCGCCTTACCCTGCCCGCACCACCTGCGTGGTCCACGCACTGCCTGATCCGAAGATGCTGATCGAGATCGAGGCGGTGGCGTCGCTGGCCAAGAGTTAGACGTGTGATCGTCAGGCGATAGTCAAGGGATAAGGGTCGTCCGAACAGCCGACCAACGGCTGACATATCCGTGAACGGTCGCCGCCCCGCTTGCCAGCCACGCAGATTTGCCGCACCAGTTTCCTCTCACGTTCCCATCAGGAGATATTTCATGCGTCGCGTTCTCGCCCTTTGTGCCGTTGCCGGCATCGCCACCTCCGTGTTCGCCGTGCCGGCCTCCGCGGCAGTCGGCTATTACGTGATCCGCTGGGACAACACCGGCATCTGCCAGGTCTGGAACGAGGACCTCAAGTACAAGCCGTTCCAGTGGGGCGTGTCGACCTACAAGGTCGTCAGCAAGCCGCTCCCGACCTTCACGGCCGCCTCGGAGCTCCAGATCAAGCTGCGCGCGGAGCGCCGCTGCACGCTCTAGGCGTGAGGCGACAGACCGGATTTCAAAGGGCGGATCGCGCAAGCGGTCCGCCCTTTTCTTTTGGACGGACCACCGGTTTTTCGGCCGACGTCACGCATTTTCCGCGCACACGCTTTGAACCTGGCCGGTTGGCGGACCCACTCAGATCTTGTCCGGGGCGCACCAGCGTCCGACTCCAAGTCTGACGTCCGTAGCCCGGATGAGCGAAGCGATATCCGGGAATTCCCGGTCAGCCTCCCTCGGCTCGCTCACCGAAAGCAATCCCACTTTCGCCGGCATCGCCCGCCCAGTCTTCCGAGAGCAATCCCGCCCGCGCATATCGGTGAAAGGACGAATGCGGCCAATCACAAACGCGCTGGACGTAGCGATGCTTGACGGGGTTGAAGTGAATGTAATCCACGTGGCGGGCGAAATCATCTTCGTCGCGAACCGTGTGCTCCCAGTAGCGTCGTTGCCACAGAGCCAATTCTCCATTGGAGTGGCGGGCTACGTCGATACCCGCATGCAGTAGTGCGCTGCTGAAATGCCCCTTGATCCTTCGCCAACGTCCCGCGAAATCGGCGTCATGCGGCGGGAGGCTCATGACGACATGCAAATGGTCCGGAAGGATCACGATCGCATCGACCTCGAACGGGCGCTCCCTGCGAGCGGCCCGGAAGGCATCACGCAGGGCGCCAACGTTTTCAATCAAAATGGTCGATCTGCGGTCGAAGAGCGCTACAGTGAAAAAGTAGGTGCCGCCGGGAAGAAAATTTCTGCGATACAAAACCATGGGCTAGACCCGTCCCGGATGTCGCTTCGCTCATCCGGGCTACAGGATAGCACATGAGCCCTCACGCGTCCTTGTACGCGCGGGGATGGATCAGGATATCGCGCGCGGCGGCGAGGTCGATGAAGGCTTCCGCGCTGCCGCCCCGGTCGGGGTGCATGCCCTTGGCGGCGCGGCGATAGGCCTGATTGATGTCCTCGCAGGTGAGCTGCACCGCGAGCGGCAGGCCGAGCACCTTGCGGGCGCGATCTTCGCTGGACAATTTTTTCGGCGCAGCATTGCGGCGCCCGAAGCGCGGCGCGGTCAGGTCGTGAACGACATCGAGCACCACGCCGAGACGGCGCCGGGCCGCCAGCGTGACGCTGTGATCGTCATTGTCCACGGCCTGGCGCAGCACCGGAAGCGCCTGCTCGGCAGCCTGACGCAGCATGGTACCGGTGCTCATCCGCGCGATCTCGGCCGCCAGCCGGCCCGCCTCGGCCCAACCGGCGCCGTCCGCCGACCGCAGGCGTTCGAGTGCGAGTTTCCAGGATTCGAGCCGTTCCATCATGCGCGCAACGTTTAGCAATCAAGATCAGTATGCCAAGGGCGCCGTTTCCGACCCCTTAATTTCGAGTTAGCCTTTCATGAAACTTCGAAAAGAAATCGGGAGGAAATTGTCATGGCATTGCTCGCAAACCATATCGCCGTCATCACGGGCGCCGGTTCGGGCATCGGCCGGGCCATCGCTTCCGGCTACGCCCGCGAGGGCGCGCAAGTGGTGCTGCTCGACGTCAACGCCGACACGGTCGCGGAAGCCGCCGAGGGGATCCGCAAGTCCGGCGGCAAGGCCGAGAGCTTTGCACTCGACGTCACCAAACGCGACGACTGCTTCGCGCTCGCCAGGCAAGTCGCCGACAAGGTCGGGCAGGTCTCGATCCTCGTCAACAATGCCGGCATCACCCGCCGCAACGCCTTCACCGCCGATACCGAGACGGTGGCGAAGGATTGGAATGACATCATCTCGCTCAACCTCAACGGCGTCTTCAACATGACGCAGGCGTTCCTCGCGCCCTTGCGAGCAGCCAAGGGCCGCATCGTCAATATCGGATCGATCCAGTCCTTCGTGCATCTGCGCACGCCGAGCTCGGCGGCCTACACCACCTCGAAACACGGCGTGCTCGGCTTCACCAAGGCGCTCGCGGTCGAGCTCGGCAAGGAGGGCGTGCGCGTCAATGCAATCGGGCCGGGCTTCATCGAGACTAACATCAACGCCAATGTGCGTGCGACCAATCCGGCGCTGGTGCAGGCTTTCGTCGATCACACCCCGCTGGCGCGCACCGGCAAGCCCGAGGACATCGTCGGTCCCGCGATCTTCCTTGCGTCGGACATGTCGGCCTACGTCACGGGAACGATCGTGATGGTGGATGGCGGATACCGGACGGTGTGAGCGGGAGGGATGCCTGCTTTGCGGGGTATGCTCGCAGGAATATGCAATCCGTGCCAATCGCGGCGGTGCGGCGGCATTCCCAAGGTCAATTCGTGCGATCGCCCGCGGTTAACGTTTCGTTAACCAAACCCGCCCACCGTAGATCTACGGCTTGGGGGTCGTTTGTTCTCGATCCGCTTCCAAAGACGGAAGCGGCGTTGATCGGGGAGTGTGTCGATGACCACTGTTCATGTCGCTGCGTCCGAACCGGGCGCGTATGTCCTTTCACCGAACCAGATCGTTCCGCTGCTGATCGGCGCGACCGTCGACGAGGTCGAGCGTGAGCTCGTGCTGCAGACGCTCGCCCGCTGCGACGGCAATCGCACGCGCGCCTCGCGCGTGCTCGGCCTCTCGGTGCGCACGTTGCGCAACAAAATCAGGCTCTACGCCGCCTCCGGCATCGAGGTGCCGGCCTATCACGACTAGCGCGCGACGTGCCGCCGATTGATGTTGATCCAGCCGGCGCGCTGTCCGAGTGGAATTGCTGCTGTCGTCAAACGCCGCTAATTACTTGCTTCCGGTCAAGGGAGCAGCGGCGTGGCAGACGAACAAAAACGGCAGGGACCTCAGGGACCGCGCGGACGGCAGGGCGAACCGGGGCGGCCGGGACCGCAGGGTCATCCAGGCAAGCGCGGGCCCGATGGCGCGCGTGGCAAGCCAGGTCCGCAGGGCAAGCCGGGCCCGATCGGAAAGCCTGGACCGCTGGGCAAGCCCGGTCCGCAAGGCAAGCAGGGCGAAGCCGGCCCGCGCGGGGCGGCCGGTGCACAGGGACCTGTCGGACCGCAGGGGCCGGCGGGGCCGCAGGGCCCGCGCGGCGAGGCCGGTCCGCCCGGCCAGTTGCCGTCGATCGAACAGGTGCTGCCGTGGCTCGATCAGCTGTTCGACGCCTGGGACGAACGCCGCCGCCAGCGCGAGCATGAGGCTGCCGAGCGCGAGGCGCTGGAAGCCGCGGTGCAGGAGACCGACGACGCGCCCCTCGATGACGAAGACGAGGACAGCGAAGGCGATCACAGGAAGAAGAAGAAAAAGAAGAAGCACGGCCACAAGGACTGACGGACGAATCTATTTCGTCCCATTCTCGCGTCGCGGCAGCATGCCCATGCGCTCGAACTGCCAGCGCATGGCGCGGTACCAGAGATAGCCGACCGCTGCGCCGCACAAGGCCAGGATCACGACGTTCGCGCTCGAGAACGAGCCGCTCCACCACGTCATCCACGCGGTCCACAGCAACGTGAAAACGATGGCACCTGCTTTCAGCGGAAGAAGGGGGCGGCTCATGGTCGTGCTCCGGGGTGTCAAAAGCCCGGCGAACATCATCGCGCGCTGAGACCGTTGTCACCGTGAGGCAGGTCACGGAACGGACCTTCGAGCCGCCTAACCGAACCGCAGCCGCGAACGTTCCTTGGCCTTTTCCGCTTCGACCTCACGATCACGCGCCGGCGCATGGGTGTGCAGCGACGTCAGGAGTTTTCGCGCAGCCTCCGAGACCTCCGCCACCGCACGATCGAAGGCCGCCTCGTTGGCCTGCGACGGCTTGTTGAAGCCGGACCGTTTTCGAACGAACTGGAGCGCGCTGGCGTGGATCTCATCCTCGGTCGCCTCCGGCTCGAAGTTGAACAGCGTCTTGATGTTGCGGCACATGCAGTCTCTCCTGACCTTTCCCCCAAAGGACGACCGGCGAAAACGAAATCCTACATCCTTCCGCACAGTTCTGCTAAGTTCCGCCGCAACGCGGCCGCCGACCAGAGCCGCACGGGGGAAATAGACATGAAAGCTTCCTGCGCGGCGCTGTCAGCCATCCTGTTGTCCGTCTCGTTGGCGGCCATCTCGACGTCCGCATGGGCGGCCGATTATCCGGCGCCGAAGCAGGGCGACTGGATCGCCAAGGATTTCAAGTTCCACACCGGCGAGACCATGCCGGAGCTGAAGCTGCACTACACCACCGTGGGGGAGCCGAGCGGCCAGCCGGTCCTTGTGCTGCACGGCACCGGCGGCTCGGGCGCGAGCATGCTGTCGCCGGCCTTCGGCGGCGAGCTGTTCGGCGCGGGGCAGCCACTGGATGCCTCCAAATATTACATCATCATCCCCGACAACATCGGCCATGGCAAATCGTCAAAACCGTCCGACGGGATGAAGACGAGCTTCCCGAAATACGATTACGACGACATGGTCGAAGCTCAGTATCGCCTGGTGACGGAAGGGCTCGGGGTCAAGCATCTGCGGCTCGTCATCGGCAATTCGATGGGCGGCATGCACACCTGGTTGTGGGGCGAGAAATATCCGAAGGCGATGGACGCGCTGATCCCGATGGCCTCGCAGCCGACCGAGATGGCATCCCGAAACTGGATGCTGCGGCGGATCATGCTCGACACCATCCGCAGCGACCCCGACTACAACGGCGGGAATTACACCAGCCAGCCGCGCATGATGAAATACGCCATCACCGCCTACGGCATCGCGAGCATCGGTGGAACGCTGGCCTATCAATCGCAGGCGCCGACGGCGGCGAAGGCCGACAAGATCGTCGACGAGCGGCTGGCCATGCCGATCACGGCAGATGCCAACGACTTCGTCTACCAGTGGGAGTCTTCGCATAACTACAATGCCGGCGAGAAGCTGGAGGCCATCGAAGCGCCGCTGCTGCTGATCAATTCAGCCGACGACGAACGCAACCCGCCTGAGACCGGCATCACGGACGCTGCGATGACGCGGGTCAAGAACAGCAAACTGTATCTCATTCCGGCAAGCACCGAGACGCGCGGCCACGGCACCACCGGAAACGCCAAATTCTACAGCGAGCAGGTCCAGCAATTTCTGCAAGCCGCGCCGCAGCAAACGATCGAATCTGCGCGCCGCTGATTTTGCATCGCATCAACGGCCGTCTAGCCCGCATATTATTTGAGCATGCATTACGCTGACGGCTCGGGCTTAATTGCGTCGATGTCCGAATCGACGCGCGGGATAATCGCGCGCCAACGGCACGACACGCGATGAGGAGGATCGCATGCACAGGCTCGCACTGTGCGTTTGGCTGGCCGCACTGACGGGCGCCGCGTTCGCGTTCGACAACGGGCAATATGATCACGTCCCGCCCGACATCCGCGCCTGGTTCAAGAGCGTGATCGCACCGAACGGCGTGCCCTGCTGTGACGTCTCCGACGGCCATCGCACGGAGTACGACGTGCGCAGCGGTGCCTATTGGGTGCCGATCGAGGGACAATGGATGGAGGTGCCCGAGCGCGCCATCATCCGCGACCGCGGCAATCCGGTCGGCCAGGCCGTGGTGTGGTACGTCCGTCACCGCGGCGCCATCATCATCAGTTGCTTCGTGCCGGCGGATGCGGTGTAGCGCGATCCCTCGACGCGGCGCGTGCTAGCTCGGCCGATAGCTCCTGTGAACGACAGAACGCGAGCTCGCGCTCTATCCGCCTTGCGTGTGGGCGGCAAGCATCAAGCAGGTCCTGGAGGGCATCGACCTTCCACCCATCCCCAACAGCTGGCTCTATCACGGGCCGCGGCTGGCGCTGCAGCCAGTCCTGATCTGGTGGGCTCTGAACTGCGCTGGCGTGATCGACTGGACGCGGCGGCGTGACAAAGGGGGATAGCGATCGGGCCGAGAGATGATATTCTCGGGGCATTCCACCAGGGAGACCTTCGTGACTGATCTTTGCGCCGAAGACCTCGCCACCATCTATGCCCAGCCGAGCCCGCGCGTGATCGCGAAAGCGCGCCCCGCAATCGACACGCATGCGAAGAAATTCATCGAGATGTCGCCGTTCTGCGTGCTCGCGACATCGGGAGCGGACGGCAGCGTCGATGCCTCACCACGCGGCGGCGGCGTTGGCTTCGTCCACGTCGCCGGCCCCAACCAGCTGCTGATGCCTGATCGCTCCGGCAACAACCGGATCGACAGTTTTCGAAATGTCGTCGAGGGCTCGGGCTTCGTGCATCTGTTGTTCTTCGTCCCCGGCATCGACGAGACGCTGCGCGTCGGCGGCCGCGGCTCGCTGTCCGCCGATCCGGACCTGCTCGCCTCGATGGTGGAGTTTGGCAAGTCGCCGCGCGCGGTGCTGAACGTCGCCGTCAGCGAAGTCTATTTCCACTGCGGCAAGGCACTGATGCGCTCGAAGCTTTGGTCGTCCGAGAAGGTGCCGCGCTCGGTGATGCCGAGCATCGTCGAGGTGGTCCACGAGCAGACCGGCCTTGGTGAGCCGCAGAGTCAGGAGATCGTGGAAGAGCTCTACAAGACGCAGTTGTAGCTGGCGTCCAGGCTGTCGTCCCGGCCTGGTGCGGAATCGCGCATCAGGCCGATACGGAGTTGTGCCATCGCTAACGCGCCGAACTAATGCCCGTCCCCCTCGAGCCCGCCAACGTGCTTCTGGGTGTAGAGTTCGAGGCCGATGCGGCCGATCAGGTCGAGCTGGGTCTCGAGGAAGTCGATGTGGTGCTCCTCGTCGCTCATCAGCTTCTCGAACAGATCACGCGTCACGTAGTCCTTGACGCTGTGGCAGTAGGTCGCCGCTTCCTGATAGAGCGCCCGCGCGCTCATCTCGGCGGCGAGATCGCACTCGATGATCTCCTTGACGTTCTGGCCGATGCGCAAGGGATCGAGCACCTGCATGTTCGGGAAGCCGTCGAAGAACAGGATTCGCTCGGTGAGCTTATCGGCGTGCTCCATCTCCTCGATGGACTCCTTGCGCCAGACCTTGGACATGTCCCGCAGGCCCCAATTGTCGAGGAACCGGTAGTGCAGCCAGTACTGGTTGATCGCAGTCAGCTCGTGACGCAGCGCCTTGTTGAGATAGTCGATAACTTTTGCGTCGCCCTGCATGGTTCACTCCAGCTCTTGCAGTCCAAATCGGCCGTAAACCGAATTTAGAACGCTTCTAAATGAGTTTGAAGACTGGGGCAACCGGCTACGGAGACGCAGCCGGGGAAAAGCTCAGTAACGGTTGCGGAAGATTTCAGCAGGCCGCGAGGGCGAACTCGGCCGGCTGGGCCGTCTCGTCATTGGCAGCCACAGTGTGGTTGTGCGGGCAGCCGGAGCAGCAGGACGAGGCACAGGGGCCGAGCGTTTCATCGATAATGGTCTTGATCGTCCGGGCGCAGCGGCCGCATTCGGCGCTACAGCCGAGACATCCATAGACCTGCTTGGCATGGCGCACGGCGTCGTCGGACTCGGCGACGGCGGCGCGGATGTCGTCATCGCTCAGCACGTTACAGGAACAAACGATCATGGAAGCGGCAGGCCCTTTGGTGATGCGCCATCATCGATATTTAAGGGGCCGGCCGGATGCAAAAGGAAAAAGCGGAATTTGAAGCTATTCCAAACTAGCCCGCAAACAGCCTAGAACGGCTCTAAAACAGGGCCTTGCTCTGGATCAAGATTGCGGCAGATCTAGTCGCCTCCACCATCGCCGCCCCCGCAATCTCCGCCACTACTGCCGCCATCGCTGCTGGAACAGCTGCCGCCGTCGGTCGAGCTGCTGGAACTATCGCTGGAAAACCAGCTCCCCAATGAGAAGCCGTCGCTCGTGCCCGCGGAGGTGTCGCCACCGCTATTGCCGCTGGCCCCGGCGCGGGAGCGCCGCTGGCCGCGGTTCTGGAGATGGGTGATCCAGCCGTAGCCGATCGCGGAGACGATCCCGGCAGCGATCAATGCATTTATCATCGCGTTACCCATCATCGCCCTCCCCTGGCTGGGCTGCGGTCCTTACCGATTGGTCGCCCGGCAAAGGTGCCGTTCATTGATCATTCAAACGAAGTATGGAACTTTACCCTCAAAGAGTTCCCGCGTGTTTGCTCGAAAGGTCAGCCAATGAAGAAGTCGCTCCTGGCAATTGCTGCCGTCGCCGCTGTGGCCCTTAGCGCCATTACACCAGCCCAGGCGCAACGCGGCGTCGCCGCGGGTGTGGCAGCCGGAATCATCGGCGGCGCCATTGTCGGTGGGGCGCTGGCCTCTCCGTATTATTACGGTCCAGGCCCTGGCCCGGGCTACGCATATGGTCCCGGATACTATCCGCCGCGCTACTATGCGCCGGGCCCGGGCTACGTCGCGGACGACTATTACGGCAACGGCTGCGTCTGGCAGAAGCAGCGCTTCTGGGACGGTTATGCCTGGCGCGTCCGCCGCGCCAGAGTCTGTGGCTGAAGTCGCCCCAACCGGCTCATTCCAGATGCGCCGTTCATTTAGGGGCCTGAAAAAGACCGCTTTTTCTCGTCACAGCTCCGTGTGCGTTTACCGCGGATTGACCATTTGCGCGCTTCCTAGCTGCAAGGCCAATTCCATCAGAGTCTGCGTGAACCTTTGAACCCCGGGCGCTCCTAACAAGGAGCATCCATCTCTCAGGAGAGCCAAGAGTATGAAGAAGACTTTAGTTGCCGCCCTCACGGTTGCGACGATCGCCGGTTCGCTGGTGACCGCCACGCCGTCCGCCCAGGCCCATGACGGGGTCGGCGTCGGCATCGCAGCCGGCCTGATCGGCGGCGCGATCGTCGGCGGCGCCATCGCATCGAGCCGTCCCGCCTATGGTGGACCGGTTTATGTGGCCGAGCCCGGCCCGCCGCCCCCGCCCTGCTACTGGCAGCGCCAGCGCTACTGGGATGGCTACGGTTGGACCGTCCGCCCGGTTCGCGTTTGCTACTGATCTGACCGCATGGCGTTCATGAGCGCCGCGATCGAAGCCCGGCCGAGCACCTCGGCCGGGCTTTTTTTCTTTTAGCCAGCCCTGCGCCTATCGCGCCGCCTGGATCGAGCGCAGCACCTCTTCGCTCGGCCAGCAATCGACCTTGAGGCCTGCCGACTTCTGGTAGGCGCCGAGCGCAGCGCGCGTCTGCATGCCCGCCTTGCCGTCGATCTTGTCCTTGTAGAGCCCGACGTGCGTGAGCCCCCGCTGCATCGCCTCGACGTCCTTGGTCCGCAATTGCTTCGAGGCAGACCATGGGGTCGCGAACGGTTGCGGGCTCGTCATGCGGTCGGCGAGATGTCCGACGAACAGCACGTAGAGGTCGGAAAAATTGTATTCCTTGATCACGAAGTAGTTCTTCGTGGTCAGGAAGGACGGGCCGTAGATGCCTTCAGGCTGCAGCAGGGACGCCGGCTGTGCCTGCTCGGCGGCAGTGAGCTTTTGTCCACGCACCGGTACAAAGCCTTCGCGCAGCCATTGGCCGATCGGCTTCGTCACCTCGGGCACGCCGGCGGTGCAATCGACTTTGGCCGGTGCCTGCACCTCGTAGGCCCAGCGTACACCGCTCTGCCAGCCCTTGTTGACGAGCTGCTGCGCGGCGGAGGCCAGCGCATCCGGCACCGAGTGCCAGATGTCGATGCGGCCGTCGCGGTCGAAATCGACGCCATGCTTGTAATATTCGGACGGCAGGAATTGCGTGAGCCCGGTCGCACCGGCCCAGGACGAGCGCATGTCCTTGCGTGTCACTACGCCGTCACCGAGAATTTTCAGCGAGAGGATGAACTCGTTGCGATAGCTGTCCTTGCGGCGGCCGACATAGGCCTGCGTCGCCAGCACGCGGACGAGATCGTAAGGCAGCGTATAGCGGCCATAGTCGGTCTCGCGGCCCCAGATCGCCAGCATCACGGTAGCAGGCACGCCGGAGTTTTTCTCGATCTCGGTCAGCGCGGGGCGATATTTTTGCAGCAACCGCTGCCCCTCGCCCGCAAGCCGCGCGATCGAGGCTTCCCTGACATAGTCGGCCGGCACCTGCACGAACTCGGCCTGTGACGGCGCCCCCGTTGCGGGACGCCCCGGCAGGATCAGATCCGGCAGCTTGTAGTCCGGCTCGAGCCCGCGCGTCTCTCGCTCGAACGTCGCGCGCGACACGCCGGCGGCCTCCGCCTCCGGCCACAGCGAGGCGATGAACTGCGCGAAGGCGGCGTCGGCAGCGCCGGCGGGCGACAGGCCGCAGGTGATAGCGATCACCGCAGCTATCAGCACCCGCCGCATCATTTTGAGATCACCGCGTCAGCTTCTTGTACTTCACGCGGTGCGGGATGATGCTGTCCTGGCCGAGCCGGCGCATCTTGTCCTTCTCGTAGTCCTGGAAGTTGCCCTCGAACCATTCGACATGGCTGTCGCCTTCGAAGGCCAGGATGTGGGTCGCGATGCGGTCGAGGAACCAGCGATCATGGCTGATGATGACGGCGCAGCCGGCGAAATCCTCCAGCGCCTCTTCGAGCGCACGCAGGGTGTCGACGTCGAGGTCGTTGGTCGGCTCGTCGAGCAGCAGAACGTTGGCGCCGGATTTCAGCATTTTCGCAAGGTGCACGCGGTTGCGTTCACCGCCGGAGAGCGCGCCGACTTTCTTCTGCTGGTCGGCGCCCTTGAAGTTGAACGACGAACAATAGCCGCGTGAATTGACTTCCCTCTTGCCGAGCAGGATCAGCTCGTTGCCGCCGGAGATCTCCTCCCACACATTCTTGCTGCCATCGAGCGCGTCGCGGGACTGATCGACGTAACCGAGATGAACGCTCTCGCCGATCGTGATGGTGCCCTTGTCCGGCTCTTCCTGCTTGGTGATCATCCTGAACAGCGTGGTCTTGCCGGCGCCGTTGGCGCCGATCACGCCGACGATACCGCCGGGCGGCAGCTTGAAAGTGAGATCGTCGATCAGCATGCGATCGCCGAAACCTTTGCTGAGCCCTTCGAAGTCGACCACGTTCTGACCCAGTCGCTCGGCCACGGGAATCGTGATCTGCGCGGTCTGTGTCTGCTTTTCGCTCGCCTGTTTCAGCAGTTCGTCATAGCGCTGATAGCGCGCCTTGGATTTGGCCTGGCGCGCTTTCGGCGAGGACGCGATCCATTCCTGCTCGCGGGCCAGCGTCTTCTGATGCGCAGCGTCCTCGCGGCCCTCCTGCTCGAGCCGCTTCTGTTTCTGCTGCAGCCAGGACGAGTAATTGCCCTCGTAGGGAATGCCCTTGCCGCGATCGAGCTCGAGAATCCAGCTCGTGACGTTGTCGAGGAAGTAGCGGTCATGGGTGACGATCAGGATCGCGCCGGGATAGTTGCGCAGATGGCCTTCCAGCCACGACACCGATTCCGCGTCGAGATGGTTGGTCGGTTCGTCCAGCAGCAACAACTCAGGCTGGTCGAGCAGCAGCTTGCACAACGCGACGCGGCGGCGCTCACCGCCGGAGAGTTTCGACACGTCGGCATCGTCGGGCGGACAGCGCAGCGCGTCCATGGCCTGGTCGACCTTGCTGTCGAGATCCCAGAGGCCCTGGGCCTCGATCTCGTCCTGCAGCTTGGTCATCTCGTCGGCGGTCTCCTCGGAGTAGTTCATCGCCAGCTCGTTGTAGCGATCGAGGATGGCCTTCTGCTTGGCGACGCCCAGCATGACGTTCTCGCGCACGCTCAATGCCGGATCGAGATGCGGCTCCTGCTCGAGATAGCCGACGCGGGCGCCCTGGGCGACCCAGGCCTCGCCGTTGTACTCCTTGTCGAGGCCGGCCATGATTTTGAGCAGCGTCGACTTGCCCGAGCCGTTGACACCGAGCACGCCGATCTTGGCGTCCGGATAGAAGCTCAGATGGATGTTATCGAGCACCTTCCGGGTCGGGTAGCTCTTGGTCAGGCCCTGCATGAAATAGATGAACTGGCGCGCCATCGGTCCCGAAAACCTTCGATTTGAGGAAATTTGCTTGCCGCCGATGTAGCGATCCCGCCCCGAAAGGGCAATGTTTTCCCTCCGTTCACCACGGATGAATACGGGACGGACACCATCCCGCCGCCGATCCGGACAATTGAAACCATCTTTTAATAAATCAGGCCAAAGCTCGGTTTCGCGCGGAAACAGCGCCACCCGCTCAGAATGAACGGGAGCACAGCGAGACAGCGTCATGGCCATGATCGAGACCAACTCCCTTCCCGTTCCGGCGGAAGCCGGCAGCGCCTCCGCATTTGCCTCGGAGATCAAGGGCTTCTGGAAGCGCTTCTTTGCCACCGCTTTCAACCCCTACCGGCCCGAACTGCATTACATGCGCGGCCCCGGCCCGGCCTGGCGCGCCAAGCACGGCATGAATGCGCCGTTCCGGCTCAAGCCCCGCGACCTCTGAGCCTTTATCACCTGTCGGATTTTTGAAGACGCGCACGGCTTGCGCACGGTCCTGATTGCGCGCAACCATGGCCTGGTTCCACCTCTCGCCATGGAAGAACGCTGATGACGCGGCTGCGCTGTGCAATTCTCGACGACTATTTCAACCTCGCCCTCGACGTCGCCGATTGGCAAAGCCTGTCCGACCGCATCGACGTCACCGTGTTCAGCCATCCCTTCGTCTCCGAGCAGGCCGCGGCGAGCGCGCTGGCCGATTTCGAGATCGTCTGCGCGATGCGCGAGCGCACCGCGTTCCCCAAGAGCCTGTTCGAAAGCCTGCCGAAGCTGAAGCTCCTGGTGACGTCAGGCATGCGCAACGCCTCGATCGACATGGAGGCCGCCAAGGCGCGGGGCGTCACGATCGGCGGCACGCAATATTCGCGCGATCCGACCGCGCCCCTCACCATGGGCCTGATCCTGGAACTGACCCGCGGCATCGGCCGCGAGAACGCGCGCATGCATGCGGGCGAGCCCTGGCAGGCCTTTGCCGGCGTCGAGATCGAGGGATTGACGCTCGGCGTCGTCGGGCTCGGCAAGCTCGGCAGCAAGATGGCTGATATCGCGAAGGCGTTCGGCATGAACGTGATCGCCTGGAGCCCGAACCTGACCCCGGAGAAGTGCAAGGACGTCGGGGTCGACTATGCCACCAAGGAGGAGCTGTTCACCAAGGCCGATATCGTCAGCATCCATGTGGTGCTGAGCGAGCGCTCGCGCGGGCTGGTCGGGGCTTCCGATCTCGCGCGGATGAAACCGACGGCCTTCCTCGTCAACACCGCGCGCGGGCCGATCGTGGACGAGCAGGCACTGCTCGAGGCGTTGCAGCAGAAGAGGATTGCAGGCGCCGGCATCGACGTGTTCTCGGTCGAGCCGTTGCCGACGGACCATCCCTTCCGCAAGCTCGACAATCTCGTCCTGACGCCGCATCTCGGCTACGCCACCGCGGACGGCTTGCGCATCCATTACGGCCAGATGGTCGAGGCGATCGACGCTTTCACCAAGGGCGGTGAGCTGCCGCGCAAGCTGGCCTGAAGCCTCAGGCCGCCGAGCGCTGGCTGGTGGGCTGCCGTGCCGCATCGGCAAAGCCGTCGCGCCAGGAGGCATGCGCCGGCAGCCAACCGAGCTCGCGCTTGGCCTTGCCGTTGGAGGCTCCACGCACCTCCGTCATCATCGCAACCATATGCTCGCCCGCAAGCAGGCGCCCGAGCCAGGCGGGGATGTGACGCGGCGGCTTGGCACCGAGGAGTTCGGCCAGCGCGGGCAACCAATCCTTCACCGGCGCCGGATGATCGTCGACGATATTGTAGATGCTGCCGGTGCGTCCGCGTTCAAGCGCGGCGAGCGTGGCAGAGGCTGCATCTTCGGTGTGAATGAACGACCACGTGCCGCCGCCGTCACCGATTACCGGCACACGCCGGTGGCGCAGCTGGTCGATCATCGCCGGCGAGAGCGTGCCGGTGCCGGGTCCATAGAAGAATCCATAGCGTAGCACGATGCCCTCCGGCTTCGTCGAAGCGGTGACGATTCGCTCCAGATAGCGGATTGCCTCAAGCGTGCGTCGCAGCTCTCGCGGTGGATTCGAGTCGAGTTCATCGGTCTCGGCCTTGACCGTTCCCCCGGCGCGACTGAAGGTCCAGCCGCAGAAGCTTTGCGCGATGAAGCGCTTGGCGCCGGCCTCGCGCGCGGCGTTGAGCAGAATGTCGGTTCCGCGGGTGCGGAGCTCGTTGGTTCGCTTGAAAGCCCGATCGAAATGCCGGAGGTCCGTGGCGGCCGCGAGATCTGTCATCTGGTGGATGACGGCGTTGGGCTTTGCCGCAATCACCGCAGCGCGCATGCTGTCGGCATCGAGGCCGTCGGCAACGACCGGCTCCGCACCCAATCGCCGCACAAGGTCTGTTTTTGCCGCACTCCGTGTCGTGCCGATCACCGAATGACCCGCGGCGACCAGCGCCTGAACAAGATACTGACCGACCGCGCCGGTCGCGCCCGCAACAAAGATGCGCATCCTGTGCTCCTCAATTCGTTGCAATCCTCCCGGACGTAATCGAGGTGCGGAGCCGTTCAAGTATGCGCAAGTGAGACTTGCACGCATGCGTCAAATGATGACGGCGCGTGACCGAAGGCCACGCGCCGTCATCAGATCAATTCTTGCGAAGCCGATTCAGCGCACGGTGACGGGCGCGGGCAGCGGCGGCACCACTGTCGGCTGGGTGCCTCCGACCGGGCCGGCCTGCGCGGCCATTGGTGCGGGGCCGGCAGTGCCGGGCATGGGCGCGGCGGATGCGGTCGCCGTTCCCGGCGGCGGACCACCCGGCATCACGACCACGCGGGTGCCGACCTTGACGCGATCGAACAAGTCGGAGACGTCCTCGTTCAGCATGCCGATGCAGCCGGACGACACGAACTTGCCGATCGTCGAGGGCTGGTTGGTGCCGTGGATGCGGTAGACGGTCGAGCCGAGATACATCGCACGGGCGCCGAGCGGATTGCCGGGACCGCCGGCCATGAAACGCGGCAGATAGGGCTGGCGCTCGATCATCTCGGTCGGCGGATGCCAATCCGGCCACTCGGCCTTGCGAGTGATCTTCTGCACGCCGGTCCAGGTGAAGCCGTCGCGGCCGACGCGGACGCCGTAGCGGATCGCACGGCCATTGCCCAGCACGTAATAGAGATAGGTGTTCGGGGTATCGACGATGAGTGTTCCGGCCGGCTCCTTGGTCGCCAGCGAGACCTCCTGGCGGCGCAGGTTCTGCGGCAGCTGCGCCGGAGCAGCGTCAGGCTGCTCCTCGGGCGGCAGCGAGGCGATCGCCATCGGCCGGCCGTCGGCACCAACGGGCGGCTGCCCGGCCTGGACCGTTCCGGTCGCGGCGGGACCACCGACCGCCTCGGGCGGACGCAGGCCGTCACTGCCGGGCGCCTGAGCCGGACGATCGGCGTAGATCACCGCGGGCGGGCCGGCAGGGCGGCCGTAGCGCGGGTCGTCGGGCGACGTCACGGGACCCTGCGGTGGCGCGGCCGAGTAGACGGGGGCACCTGCGGGACGGCCATAACGGGGATCATCGGGCGACATCACCGGACCCTGCGGCGGCGCGGCGGAATACACCGGGGGAGCGCCGGGCGGACGGCCGTAACGCGGATCCGGACCGGGCGGCGGCAGCGCTGCCTGCGGCATCGCGTCATCTTCATCGTCGAGCGCGTCGAAACTCGGCGCGCGGTCGCCGGGCCGATATTCGGCCGGCGGCCCGCCATAGCTCGGCGCCTGCTGGACCGGATAGCTCTGGGCCTGTGCGAGCGAGGTTCCCGCCGCAGCGACTGTTGCGGCAGCGCATATCGTCAGAAAATGTTTGATCATCATCGCTCTTGTATAGTCCCCGGGCCCCGTCCGGACCGTTAACGGCCAGATGACGGAAGATAGCGGCACATTCAAGACATTACAGGCGGATTTGTGCCTGATTTGCCGATTTGTGATCCGCAAGACTACCGTTGCCTCCTTGCATCATGGGGCGAAAATCAGCCCACGCCCGAGATCGCCGGAGTCGCCGGCTCCGTTTTTTACGGAACGGCGCGGAATCGTTGCGGTATGTTCGAATCAGCCTGATTCGCCTCCGCTTTGAGCTTCGATCCCCGCGTGGCGAACGCGGCAAGCAGTACCGTCACCGCGTTCAGATGGCTCATGGGCCCTGGCCACTTCACCGCCGGGGCGGAAATTCGCAATCCCTCGATGCTTCCCGGCTTTCGCTTCCTGTTTGCCGCGATCCTGCTGTCAGCCTCCATCCTGGTATTCGGCCTGGGCGCCGCCGCGCTGCTGCGGGCGAGCCACGAGCAGTATGTCAGCAACCCCTCCTGGCGGAACGGCCCGCAGGAGCAGGTGTTTGCACAAGCTCCCGAGCCGGCCCAGCCGGTGCTCGCGGTCCTCCGCGCCGAGCCGGAAGCGGCCACCGATCCGACGCCGTCGCTGCGCGATCAAGTCCCGACCATCGCACTGCCGATGAGCGAGCCCGAACAAGTGGTCGCGCTGACGACTGAGACCGACGGTCAGCCGCAGGTCGTTGCCCCTCCGGCTGACGTCCCGGCCGAACCGGCCAATGCGAAGACCAAGGCCGAGACGACGACGGACGCCGCGGTGCAGGCCTCAAGCAACACGCTTACTCCGGCCGACGCCAGCGCATCCATCGCCGAGGCCAAGCCCGTTTCGATCGCTCTCGCGAGCAAACCAACACCTGCCGCCCCCAGCGGAGCCTCGGCTTCGTCCAGGTTCGACATGGCGAGCGCGAAGTTCGCCGCATTGAACGACCCGGCGACCACGGCTTGGGAGGGTCCGCCGGCGAAGGCCAAGGCCGGCTCTAAGGCTGACAGCAGGTCGCCGGAGAGCAAGGCGACCAAGCCGCGGGCGCATCGCGTCAAGAAGCGCCGCCGCATTGTCCGGCGCGCGCCGCCGCCGGTTCAGCAACTCGATCCGTTCGGACAACCGCAACCCACGCTCGCCGCAACGACGACCGCGCGCGCACGTCAGTAGGGTTACGCCGGCCCGGTTGCGATCGGCGGTCCCTTTTCCTGGCCCCATTCCGACCATGAGCCATCGTAGAGCGCGGTGTCGGTGATGCCGAGGCGATAGAGCGCCAATGTCAGCACGCCGGCGGAGACCCCGGAGCCGCAGCTCGTCACGATCGGCGCATCGAGCCTGACGCCGGCGTTGGTAAAGGCAGCGCGGAGATCATCAAGCGGCTTCATCGTGCCGGTCGCGGCGTCGAACAGGAGATTGTAGGGCACGTTGCGCGCGCCCGGGATATGGCCGGAGCGGATGCCTGCGCGCGGCTCCGGCGCCCGGCCCTCGAACCGGTCGGCGGCGCGCGCGTCGATCACCTGCTCGGCACGGCTTTCGACGTTGGCGATCAATTGCTGCATGCTGCGCACGCGTTTTGAATCGTAGCTGGCCGTGAACGTCGCAGGCTTCGGCTTCGCCTCGCCACTCTCGACCGGACGCCCCTCGGCGCGCCACTTCTTCAGGCCGCCATTGAGGATGCGCACATTGCCGTGCCCGAAAGCCAGGAACATCCACCACGCGCGGGGAGCAGCGACCCAGCCGCCGGCATCATAGATCACGACGGTGTCGGCATTGGAGATGCCGAGATGACCGACGTCGCGGCCGAACTGCTCGGCACTCGGATACATGTGCGGCAGCGGGTTGGAATGGTCCGAGATCGCATCGACGTCGAAGAACACCGCGCCCGGCAGATGCGCAGCGAGATAATCGTCCTTCGGCAATGGCAGCACACCCGGCAGCTTGAAGCTGGCGTCGAGCACCTTGACGTTGGCGTCATTGATGTGGGCGGCGAGCCATTCGGTAGAGACGAGGGGATCGGTGGGCATGCGAGATCTTTCTATTATTCCGCGCGAGCGCAACGTGAGCGAGGTTGAAGCAGTGCGCATCCAACTCCGCTGTCATCGCCCGGCCAGTGCGCAATTGCGCACTAGGACCGGGCGATCCAGTATTCCAGAGGCGATTGTAATTGAGCCGAGAGGCCGCGGCGTACTGGATTCCCCGCTTTCGCGGGGAATGACGCCGGAGATTGGAGCGGCAGCGCAGCACCCTCACCCCTTCTTCTTCGGCTCCCACTGTTGGGTCGGCCCGCCGGCGTCGCGCCAGGCGGCGTAGCCGCCCGCGATGTGGGCGACGGGCTTGAGGCCCATGTCCTGCGCAGTCTTGGCGGCGAGCGCAGAGCGCAAGCCGCCGGCGCAATGGAAGACGAACTTCTTGTCCTCCTGGAACACCGGCTTGGCATAAGGGCTCTGCGGATCGATCCAGAATTCGAGCATGCCGCGGGTGCAGGCGAACGCGCCGGGGATGCGGCCGTCGCGCTCGATCTCGCGGGGATCGCGGATGTCGACGATGACGACGTCGCCGTTCTTGGAGATCTCGATGGCGTCTTTGGCGGTGAGCGTCTCGATCTCGGCATTGGCCTCGTCGATCAGCGCCTTGATGCCACGGGTGATGGTCTGGGGCACGTGGTTCTCCCTCTTGTAGTCATTCCCGGCGCGGAGCGCGAGCTAGTGCGTTAATTCCTTCATCGCACCTTCAAGTCCCTCGATCGTGATCGGATACATGCGGTTGGCGAAAATGCGTTTGATGATGGTGGTGGATTCCGAATAGTCCCAGTGCTTCTGTTGCACGGGGTTCAGCCACACCGAATGCGGATAGGTACGGATGATGCGGTCGAGCCAGACCGAGCCGGGCTCCTCGTTGACGTGCTCGACCGAGCCGCCGGGCACCATGATCTCGTAGGGCGACATCGAGGCGTCGCCGACGAACACGATCTTGTAATCGTGCGGGTATTTGTGCAGCACGTCCCAGGTCGGGGTGCGGTCGGTAAAGCGCCGCTTGTTCTGCTTCCACACGCCTTCATAGAGGCAATTGTGGAAGTAGAAATACTCCATGTGCTTGAACTCGCTCTTCGCCGCCGAGAACAACTCCTCGACCTGCTCGATATGCGCGTCCATCGAGCCGCCGATGTCGAAGAACACTAGCAGCTTCACCGCGTTGCGGCGCTCGGGCCGCATGTGCACGTCGAGATAGCCGTGATTGGCGGTCTCGCGGATGGTGGTGTCGAGATCGAGTTCATCCGGCGCGCCGGTGCGCGCGAATTTGCGCAGGCGGCGCAATGCCACCTTGATGTTGCGGATGCCGAGCTCGACATTGCCGTCCAGATCCTTGAACTCGCGCTTGTCCCACACCTTGACGGCGCGGTTGTTGCGGTTCTTGTCCTGGCCGATGCGAATGCCTTCGGGATTGTAACCATGAGCGCCGAACGGCGAGGTGCCGGCGGTGCCGATCCACTTCGAGCCGCCCTGATGACGGCCCTTCTGCTCCTCGAGACGCTTCTTCAGGGTCTCCATGAGCTTGTCCCAGCCCATGGCCTCGATCTGCTTCTTCTCTTCGTCGGTCAGGTATTTCTCGGCGAGCTTCTTCAGCCACTCCTCGGGGATCTCGGCTCCCTCCATGGCGTCGAGCAGGCTTTCCAGCCCCTTGAAGACGGTGCCGAAGACGCGGTCGAACTTGTCGAGGTTGCGCTCGTCCTTCACCAGGGAGGTGCGCGAGAGATAGTAGAAGTTCTCGACCGAGTAGTCCGCGAGGTCGGCGTCGAGCGCCTCCATCAGCGTGAGGTATTCGCGCAGCGTCACGGGGACCTGCGCATCGCGCAGAGAAGTGAAGAATTGCAGGAACATGGGTGACAGATTGCCCTTTGGATTGTCGGCGTCAAGGGGCGCCTCGGAGACCCCACCCGACGAGCTCTGGGCAGGATTGTCCGCCAGGCGGGATTGGCGGAGCGATTGTGCTCGTCATCCTTTCGCTGATAAAACGGGTCTGAAAGCCTGACCGAACCAGGAACGGCCGCCACGCGCGGCCGTTCCGTTTGTTGGACCAGGGCCATGAAACTGGCAATTCCTGGGACGACGACCAACAAGGACGCGCGATGAAATTTACCGGCACCAAGGACTATGTTGCGACCGACGATCTCAAGGTCGCGGTCAATGCCTCGATCGTGCTGGAGCGCCCGCTGCTCATCAAGGGCGAGCCCGGCACCGGCAAGACGGTGCTGGCGGAGGAAGTGGCGAAGGCGCTGAACGCCCCGCTTCTGACCTGGCACATCAAGTCCACCACCAAGGCACAGCAAGGCCTCTATGAATACGACGCGGTATCGCGCCTTCGCGACAGCCAGCTTGGCGATGCCCGCGTGTCCGACATCAAGAACTACATCAAGCGCGGCAAGCTGTGGGATGCCTTCACCGCCGAGCAGCGCCCGGTGCTGCTGATCGACGAGATCGACAAGGCCGACATCGAATTCCCAAATGATCTCCTGCTTGAGCTCGACCGCATGGAATTCCACGTCTACGAGACCGGCGAGACGATCAAGGCCAAGCAGCGCCCGATCATGATGATCACCTCCAACAACGAGAAGGAGCTGCCGGACGCGTTCCTGCGCCGCTGCTTCTTCCACTACATCAAGTTCCCCGATGCCGACACCATGACCCGGATCGTCGACGTCCACTTCCCCGGCATCAAGAAGCGGCTGGTCGAGGAAGCCCTGCGCATCTTCTTCGAGGTCCGCGAAGTGCCCGGGTTGAAGAAGAAGCCCTCCACCTCAGAGCTTCTGGACTGGCTCAAACTGCTGCTCAACGAAGACATGAGCGTCGAGCAGTTGCGCGAGCGCGACCCGCGCAAGCTGATCCCACCACTGCACGGTGCGCTGCTCAAGAACGAGCAGGACGTGCATCTGTTCGAGCGATTGGCGTTCCTGAGCCGGAGGGAAGTGTAGGTTCGAGCGCACTCCGCTGCCGCCCCACCTTCCGGTGTCATTCCCCGCGAAGGCGGGGAATCCAGTACGCCGCGGCTTCTCGAATCAATCATAACCGCCTCTGGAATACTGGATCGCCAGGTCAAACCGGGCGATGACACCGAGAGTGTGGCGCACTCTCTCCACCTCGTCATTGCGAGCGCAGCGAAGCAATCCAGGCTGCCTCCGCGGAAAGATCCTGGATTGCATCGCTGCGCTCGCGATGACGGAGCAAGGGTGAGCATCGCCCTCTCCAACTCGCGCTTCAAATCGCGAGGGGCGACCAAGGTCGCGTGAGATGGGCCTCCGGCTCTGCAGCGCACAGCTGCACCGGACGATGCTTCGCATCGCCGGGGAAGCGCAGCGCTGCGTCCGGAGCACGAGACCTTGCTACGCCACCGCCGCATCCGGCACGCGCGCGGCTTCCATCGGCTTCTTGCCGCGGATCAAGTCCGAGGCGCGGTCGGCGATCATCATGGTTGAGGCATTGAGGTTCGCCGAGATCATGCGCGGCATCACGGAGGCATCGATGACGCGGAGACCTTGCAACCCGTGAACGCGGAGCTGATCGTCGACCACCGCCCAGGTGGAATCCGCCGGGCCCATGCGGCAGGTGCAGCCGGGGTGGAAGGTGGTGGTGCCGCGCTCGGTGGCGGCCGCCAAAAACTCGTCGTCGGTATTGACGTTGGGTCCGGGGAAATCCTCGTAGGCGTAATAGGGCGACAGCGGCGCGCTCTTCAAAAGCCTGCGCGCGAGCTTCATGCCGCCGACGATGACCCGGCGGTCGAGCTCGGCGTCAAGATAGTTGGTCTGGATGATCGGCGGCGCAAACGGATCTGCCGAGCGGATGCGGACATAGCCGCGGCTCTCGGGGCGCTGCTGCCAGGACGCCACCGTCATGCCGGGCTCGTCCTCGAGCTGGCCCTGCACGCCTTCCTTGTAGCTCGCCGGTGTGAAGGTGAGCTGGAGGTCGGAGCTCTCCGCACTCTCGCCGGAGTGCCAGAAGCAGTAGACCATGGTCGGCGACAGCGACAGCAGGCCTTTGCGCGCGGTCGCCCATTTCATCGCCTCGACCCAGAGACGCCAGCCGCGGCGGAGCTCGTTGATGGTCCTGATGTCCTTGACGCGCGCGACCGTGCGCGGGGCGTAGTGATCTTGCAGGCCTTCGCCGACCGGAAGCGCGTGACGCACGGCGATGCCGTGGGCCTGCAACAGATCCGGTGAGCCGATGCCGGACAACTGGAGCAGCTGCGGCGAATTATAGGTGCCGCCGGAGAGGATCACTTCCTTGTTGGCGCGGACCTCGACCGGCGTGCCGCCATGACCGCCCTTCATGTAGCGCACGCCGACGGCGCGCTTGCCCTCGAAGATGATCTCGGTCGCATGCGCGTGGGTGCGGACATGCACGTTCGGCCGCTTCATCGCGGGCTTGAGGAAAGCGGTGGCGCCGGAGACGCGCAAGCCCTTGTCGATGGTGCGCTGGCAATAGGAGACGCCTTCCTGGGTCTTGCCGTTGTAGTCGGGGTTGCGCGGAATGCCGAGGCTCACCGCGCCTTCCATGAAGGCTTCGCAAAGCGGATCGCGCCAGTTCATGGTGGTGACGGTGAGATTGCCTTCGCGGCCGCGATAAATGTCCTCGCCCTCGCCGACCCGCTTCTCCAGCCGCCGGAAGTAGGGCAGCACGTCGGCATAGCCCCAGCCGCGATTGCCCATCTGCGCCCAGGTGTCGAAATCCATGCGCTGGCCGCGGTTGTAGATGTGGCCGTTGATCGAGGACGAACCGCCGAGCGTCTTGCCGCGCGGCGCGTAGATGCTGCGGCCGCCGGTCCAGGGTCCGACCTCCTGCTGGTAGGCCCAGTTGATGCTCTTCATGTGGAAGGTCTTGATGAAGCCGGCCGGCAGATGGATGTAGGGATGCCAGTCGCTCGGGCCGGCCTCGAGCACGCAAACGCTGGTCGCAGGGTTTTCGCTCAGCCGGCTGGTGAGCACGCAACCGGCGGAGCCCGCGCCGACGATCACATAATCAAATCTGTCCATGGTGCCTCGGCCGCCTCTAGCGCGGCTTGTCGTTGAGTTGATAATTCAAATGCGTTCGCACCGTAGGCCATTCGGCCGCGGTGATGCTGTAGACCACGGTGTCGCGTAGCGTGCCGTTCGGCGCGACCTGGTGGCTGCGCAGGATGCCGTCCTGCTTGGCGCCCAGGCGCTCGATGGCGCGGCGGCTCTGGTGATTGAAGAAGTGGGTGCGGAATTCCACCGCGATGCAGTCCAGGGTTTCGAAGGCGTGGGTGAGCAGCAGCAATTTGCACTGCGTGTTGAGCGGGCCGCGTTGCGCGCTCTTACCATACCAGGTCGAGCCGATCTCGACGCGGCGGTTGGCCGCATCGATGTTCATGTAGGTCGTCATGCCCACGATCTTGCCGCTGCCATCGAATACGGTGAAGGGGAGCATCGAGCCGGCGGCCTGAAGACCGAGCCGGCGGTCGATTTCCTTGCCCATGTTGTCCGGCGTCGGGATTGCGGTGTACCAGATGGTGGAGAGCTCACCATCCTTCACGGCCTCGCTCAGCCCCTCGCGGTGCTGATGCGACAGCGGCTCCAGAGCGGCATGCTGTCCGCGCAGGGTGATGGGATCAGGCCAGGGCATTTGAAACTCTCTCCTTTGTCATTGCGAGGAGCGAAGCGACGAAGCAATCCAGACTGTCACCGCGGACGCATTCCTGGATTGCTTCGCTTCGGTTGCAATGATGGTCACTAGCACCGTTTACTTGTTAAGGAAATTCAACGGCAAACCGCTGCGCGGCCAGTCCATGGCGATCAGCTCGCCCTTGCCGGAGAGGGTGATGTAGGCGGTCTTCAGCTCGGGGCCGCCGAAGGCGATGTTGGTGGTGACGCGGTCGCCGGTCGGGATCTGCTCGACCAGCGTGCCATCGGGCGCGATCACCGAGATGCAGCCGGAGACGAGGGTGGCGACGCAGACATTGCCGTTGGCTTCGACCGCCAGCGAATCGAACATCTGGTAGCCGCCGAGGCCGCAGATCGGTTTGCCCCGCTCGCCGCGATAGATCGCGTCGCGCGGCTTGAGCGTGCCGGGCGCGGAGAGCTCGTAGGCCCAGAGCCGGCCCGTCGGCGTCTCCGCGATGTAGACGGTGGTCTCGTCCGGCGAGAGGCCGATGCCGTTCGCCGGCAACACGCCGTGGACGACCTCGACGATCTCCTTCATGCCGGGCTTGAGATAGTACATGCCGCCGACGTCCATCTCGCGCGCGCGGCGCTTGCCGAGATCGGAGAACCAGAGGCCGCCCTGCTTGTCGAACACCAGATCGTTCGGCCCGCGCAGATCGTGCTCGCCGCATCTGGTCACGACGGTTTCGATCTGGCCGGATTGCAGATCGACGCGCTGGATCGAGCCGCCGAGATAGTCGTCGGGCTGCGGACCCGGCATGATCATGTTGCGGGTCGGGATCCAGGAGAAGCCGCCATTGTTGCAGATGTAGATCTTGCCGTCGGGGCCGAGGGCTGCGCCGTTCGGGCCGCCCGGAATCTTCGCGACGACCTCCTTGCGCCCGTCGGGATGGATTCGGGTCAGGCGCTGGCCGCGGATTTCCACCAGCACGACCGAGCCGTCCGGCATCACGACCGGCCCTTCGGGAAATTCGAGGTCGGTGGCGAGAACGCGGACGTTGGACATGTGGGGACCCTCCCGGCTGCTTGTTATGACTTGCGCGGGATGTCCGGCACGGGCCCCACACGCAAGATTGCCTGCGGTTATGACAAAGTCACCGGGGCTTGCCAAGCAAGCCGGATGGTATGCCAGCGTTGCGCGCTAATCTCGCACGGGTATCCAAATCTCCAGGCCGCCATTGCCGGTGGCGGGATCGAATTTCTCGTCGTAGCGCTCGAAGTTCGGCGCATCGGCAGCCTTCAGGCCGGAGGCCGGCAGCCACTGATTCCAGATCGCGTTGACGGTGCGCCTGATCGAGGCGACGTGGTCGGTGTGGGTGAACACCGCATAGCGCTGCTCGGGGATGCGGATACGGCCGAAGGGGCGCGGCAGTTCGGAGAAATCGGCGACCTCGACGCCGGCAATGTAGTCGAAATTGCCGGCATCGTCGCCGTTGCAGCAGACGCCATAGGCGACCGGTCCAACGCGCGCGGGAATGTCGGCGACCTCCTGGTGGAAGCGCTGCCACAGTCCAGGAATGGCCGCGCCGTTGTCGCAGGAGATGCGCTCGCTGATGCCTGCGACGAGGAAGGCCTTTGTGGTTTCGAAGCGCGGGTTGGCGAGTTTGTCCGAGATGGTTGAATCCATGAGGATCGGCTCCTGAAGCTTGAGATGGCCGGTGCATTGCGCGGCGCGCACCGCTTCGGGCGTGGTGCCGAACTGGTCGCGGAACGCGCGGGTGAATGCTTCGTGCGAGCCGTAATCGGCCTCCAGCGCCAGCGACAGGATGTCCGGCGCGCCATTCGCAAGACTGCGCGCCGCTTCGCTCAGCCGCCGCGCGCGCACGTACCGCATCACCGGCAGGCCGGTGGCTACGGCAAACGCGCGCACGATGTGGAACCGCGACACGCCCGATATCGCAGCGATCTCGTCGAGCGTCATCGGCTCGGCCAGATGGCTCTCGACATACCAGAGCGCGCGCTGGGCTGGGTTCATGGCGTTTCTCGTTCGAAGCGCGACCATGATGCACGGAAGTCCGCGGGTTTCGCTTGATCGGCGTTGCGGTCCCGCAGGAGGATAACGCCGGAACAGCCACTGGCAACGTCCGGGCGTTCATGGCTACACTCGGGACGTCCTTGAAACCGCTCACAAGAAAGCAGGAGGAACCGCGTCATGAAAATCACCGATGTGCGGGCGCACCATATCCGCATCCCCTATGACGCTGGTGTCGCGAGCTTCCGTCAGGGCGCCTCCGCCATCACCGCCCTCGACATGGTGATCCTCGAGGTCACCACCGACGCCGGGCTCACCGGCTGGGGCGATGCCTTCGCCTATGTCTGCCCCCGCACCACGCGCAGTGCCGTCGAGGAAATGATCGCACCACAAGCCCATGGGCTGCAGGTTCCTGATGCCGCCGGCATCCCCGCGGTGATGGACCAGATCCAGCGCAATCTGCATCTGTTCGGCCGTTACGGCATCACCATGTTCGCGATCTCCGGGCTCGACATCGCGCTGTGGGACCTCGCCGCCAAGATCGAGGGCGTCCCGCTGAACCGCCTGCTCGGCGACACCAGGCGCTCGGCCATTCCGGCCTATGCGAGCCTGTTGCGGATCGGTTCGCCCGACAACATCGCCGCCGAATGCAAGAAGGCGCTCGCACTCGGCTATGGCGCCATCAAGCTGCACGAGACCACGGCGCCGGCGGTGTTTGCCGCGCGCGCGGCGATCGGGCCCGGCATTCCGCTGATGGTGGACATGAACTGCCCGCTGTCAGGCGAGCAGGCGGTCGCGTTCGCCAGGACATGCGGGGACGCGCAGCCGATGTTCCTGGAAGAGCCGGTCTGGCCGCCGGAGGATTTTGCGGCGCTCGCCGAGGTCCGCAGCAAGGGCGGGCTCGGCGTCGCCGCCGGCGAGAACGCCTGCACGGAATATCAATTCCGCCAGATGATGGAGGCGGGCGCGGTCAGCCACGCCCAGCCGTCGGTGATCAAGGTCGGCGGCATCACGGAATTTCTGAAGGTTGCGGCGCTCGCGGATCGGCAAGGCGTCAAGATCGTTCCGCACTCCCCGTATTTCGGCCCCGGCCTGCTGGCGACCTTGCATCTCCTGGCGGGGCGCGACGACGGGTTGGTCGAGATGTTTTACCTGAAGCGCGAGGCCTGCCTCTGGGGCGGCCGCGCCGATGTCGATGCCACCGGCCATGTCGCGGTGCCGACCGGACCTGGGCTCGGCTATGAGCCCGACCGCAGCGTCATGGAGCGATATCGCGTCGCCTGAGCGCGGCGCCTATTTCGCCGCATCCTTCGGCGGCGGCGCATCCTGTTTCTTCTTCACATCCTCCGCGGTCTTCGCCTGCGCGGCCTGGAGATCGCCGAGCATCTTCTGCAAGCCGGCCACGGTCGTCTTCAACGCATCGATCTGGCGAGCCGCGGCGTCCAGCTTCTGCTGGTGATCGAGGTTGAGCTTGGTGATCGTCTTCTGGAGGAAGTCGACGTTGCTCTGGAGGCAGCTGGTGCGGCGCTCCATGGTCTTCTCGACGGTGCAGATCTCGATACCGGGCACGTCCTGCGCGCGGACCGGCACAATCGCCAGCGTAGCGAGCAGCAACATCGCGAAACAAACGACGGCGCTTCGAAGCAGCATACAGGTTCCTCGTCAAATCAATCACGGCAATGTGCGCTTTTTGCACGCAGCCTGTCGAGGCTACCACACTCGCACCGCATTCTCGCGTTGAGCTTGCGGCTGTTCCCTCGCACGGGGAGCGATGATCTGCACGCGGAGGAAATGGGCACTCTTTCCGCGGCTTTGTTTAAGGGAGTTTTTTGATGGCAACGCGCGACAGACGACTGGCGGAATTCGACGGCGCCGGAGAACCGCCGCCCGGCCTTGCAGTCGAAGTGCTGTGCGAGGACCACAGCGGAACGTATCAGCTGCCGTTCGCCTGCCGCTATATCGAGGGACGCTGGCAGAACCACGCGGCCGGCGTCGCAGTTGAAGCAACCGTCATCGGCTGGCGCGTCCCGCGCATGAAGCATTCGGGCGTGGCCTGAGCACTGATTTCTGTCTCAAAATGCAACGGGGCCGCGTCCCGGCTTTAACCTTCGGAACGCGGCCCGAACGAATCACGTCCGAATCAGCCGTAGCGCCCCGTACGCGCCTGTTCACGGCTAGATGTCGCAACCGGCCAGCGCGCGCATACAATATCTGCACAGCGCGTGAGCGGGCTCAGCCCACCACGGGCGTCAAACGTTAACGCCTTCAATGACATGACCGCGGGGTGCGGCGGTTGGATGCTCGCTCCCAAAACAGGCAGATGGCACCCGGCCTGCCTAATATTCGACCTCGAGCTCCTCGATCTCGGCCGGCTCATCCCGTGCCGCCGCGATCCATTCCTTCATCTCCGGCATGGCCATGATGGTATCGGCATAGGCCTGCAGCTGTGGCTCGAGCTTGACGTTATAGGTCACGAAGCGCGTCACCACCGGGGCGTACATCGCGTCAGCCATGGTGCGGGTCTCGCCGAACAGGAAGGGCCCGCCCGATTTGTCCAGGCAGTCGCGCCAGATCGCCCAGACGCGATCGATGTCGGCCTGCGCGCGCGACCAGATCTTGAAGCCGGGGAAGTGCCCCTTCAGATTGACCGGCAGCGAGGCGCGCAAGGTGGTGAAGCCGGAATGGATTTCGCCGCAGATCGAGCGGCAATGCGCGCGCTGAACGCGATCCGCGGGCAGCAGCCCGGCATCCGGCATCGCCTCGTTGAGATATTCGGCGATCGCCAGCGTATCCCAGACGATCGCGCCGTCGTGCCGCAGGCACGGCACCAGGATCGACGACGACAATAGCAGGATTTCGGCACGCGCCGACGCGTCGTCCGGCGCGGTGACGATCTCATCGAAATCGAGCCCGGAAAATTTCGTCAGCAGCCAGCCACGCAGCGACCAGGACGAATAGTTCTTGCTGCTGATGGTCAGTGTCGCCTTCGCCATATGGCCTTCCCTCACGCCTAAGACTTGCACCCGCCTGGACTGCGGGAGTGCGCACCGCCTGTGCTTCCCGCCAAAAGAGCAGCAAGCGACGTGCCAATCTTGAGGACGGCCCATCTCCGGTTTGGCTCCGATATTGCATAGCAGCACGGGGACAGGTGGGCGTTTCAGTATGATGTCGATGTATTATCAGGCCTTTCAGAACCATATGGACCTGACGGCGCCGTGGCGGTCGGGGGCTTCGTCCGCACTCAAATTCCTCAATCTGGTGCCGCAGGGCTTATCGGATCAGGTCGTCGGCCGGCTGTCGGCCGCGCTGGAGTTGATCTCCCGCTCCACCCTCACCTATCACCGCCCCGCCTACGGCATCGACAGCGTCATGGTCGGCAATCGCGAGGTCGCCGTAACCGAGGAGATCGCTTACGCGACCCCGTTCGGCTCGCTGCTGCGTTTCAAGAAGGAAGGCGTGGGCGAGCAGCCGCGCATGCTCCTGGTGGCGCCGATGTCCGGCCATTTTTCGACGCTGCTGCGCGGCACCGTGAAGACGCTGCTGCAGGATCACGACGTCTACATCACCGACTGGCACAATCCACGCGACATTCCCCGCAGCGAGGGCCGTTTCGGGCTCGACGACTACACCGAGCATCTCATCGACTTCCTCGGCCAATTAGGCCCCCGCCCGCATATGGTCGCGATCTGCCAGCCCTCGGTCTCCGCACTCGCGGCCGCCGCGATCATGTGCGAGGGCAACCATCCTTCGCGGCCGGCGACGCTGACGCTGATGGCCGGCCCGATCGACACGCGCATCCAGCCGACGAGGGTCAACGAATTCGCCAAGAGCAGGCCAATCGACTGGTTCGAGCAGAACCTGATCAACTACGTGCCGATGCAGTGCCGCGGTGCCCTGCGGAAAGTCTATCCCGGCTTCGTGCAGCTCACCGCCTTCGTCTCGATGAATCTCGAGCGCCATATCAAGCAGCACATCGATCTCGCCGATCACATCGCCAAGGGCGAGAAGGAGAAGGCGGCCAGCATCAAGACCTTCTACGACGAATATTTCGCCGTGATGGACCTGCCCGCGGAATTCTACATCGAGACCGTGCGAGACGTGTTCCAGGAGCATCTTCTGCCCCAGGGCAAGCTGATGCATCGGGGACGTCCGGTGAACACCAAGGCCGTCAGCCGCATGGGGCTGATGACGGTCGAGGGCGAGAAGGACGACATCTGCTCGATCGGCCAGACGCTGGCCGCGCAAGACCTCTGCACCGGCGT
Source organism: Bradyrhizobium sp. BWC-3-1 (assembly GCF_032917965.1). Lineage (NCBI taxonomy): Bacteria > Pseudomonadati > Pseudomonadota > Alphaproteobacteria > Hyphomicrobiales > Nitrobacteraceae > Bradyrhizobium > Bradyrhizobium sp. BWC-3-1. Next base: position 2,205,544 of record NZ_CP136625.1, on the reverse strand, counting down.
ACGCGCCTACCGCCGCGTCCACCACATGCAGGCCGGCGTCGGCCATTACGGCGTGTTCTCGGGCAAACGCTGGAACAACGAGATCTACCCGCTCTTGCGGGATTTCGTGCACGTGAATTCGTAACCCGTCAGCCCCTGGCCCGTACGTCACGTGCGAACCTCAACGCGCAATTGCAGTGAGGCGACCGGAGATGGGTCAGGATCGAGACGTCTCTCCTGACCAAACGGCTAGCTAAACAAACCGCACGTGCCTAATGCACTTGCTTGAGCAGCTCTCTGGCTTCAACGACTTCGGGAAGATTGCGCTCCGCATCGAATTCAGCGAGCACGGGAGCGAGCACCTCGGATACCGCGCCCGCTCCGCCATTTGTCTTATGCAGGCGTGCAAGTCCAATGGCGCTGCGCAGCTCGAAAGTCTTCACCCGTTGGTGCCGTGCGATTTCAAGCGCTCGGCTTAGCGCAGTTTCGGCCCTGGCTAGGTCCGAAGGATCATGACGCAACAAAAGCTCCCCGTAGACGCGATGCAGCTCGGCATCAAGCCAATGCTGACCGGATTGCCCCGCCCATGCGATCAATCCGCTCAAGATTTCCAGCCCGTTTTCGAGTTGGCCCGACTCTGCATCCGCCATAGCGACATGCATCCCCCAAAACGGCTCACAGAGGTAGCAGTCATTCTCGTGCAGCAAGGTCCAGCCGCGACGCATTTCCGTTAGCCCGGCCATTCCGTCGCCGGCGCGCCACTTGGCCAGGCCATTCAGGTAGGTGCCGGCGGCCACATACAGCGGCATCGTGTGGTCGCGAGCGAGACCAAGCGCCAGGATCGTCTCTGTTTGCTGCAACATGCCCCCGCATAGTCCGTCGAACACAGCTCGATGAACAAGCGCATTGGCCTGAGAAAGCGCCCGTTTTTCTCCGGAAGCACTTATCGCTTCCGCGGCGAGGCGGCGTGCGCGGGCGATCCTGCCAAGCGGCCAAAGCACCAGGGCAAGAAACCTCATGATCACGAATGGGAGATCCAGCGCCGAGCCCCTGAACGTCGCGGGATCCGGCTCGTCACCATAGATCTCTAGTGCCTTCTCAAGATGTACTCTCGCGTTCAAGTAGTCGCCCCCGAACCAGCAGGTAACCCCGCCCGTCCAATGTGCAACGACGGCGGCCACCGGTGAGGCCGGTCGCCGGTCAGCGGCGTTCACGATGGCATCCACCAGCGCCTGCATCGGCGCGAGTTCGCCGTGTGTCAGGCAGGCATTGAAGAGACCCGAATGGACCGGCGCAAGTTCAACCGGATCATTGATGTCGGCTGCGAACTGTCGGGCGCGCGTCCATGCGGCGACCGTTTCGGGAGCGCTGTGCCCGAGGCTGCCCCGTAATGCACGGCCATATGCGATTTGAAGATGTAGCCTACCCATCATCCGGTCGTGCTCATCGGGCAGGTCATCGGCGATGGCAATCGCCTTGCCGAGATGTGCAATCGCCTCGGAATAAGCGGAGCGTTTCAGCGCCTGCAGGCCCGCCTTGCGCCACCATTCGAGGGCGACCTCGCTCAGCCCCGCCTCAGTGAAGTGGTGTGCCAGAACTTCCGGCTCAGTCTCGGCGACGACTGGAAACTTCTCGCGCAGGACATCGCCGATGCGCTTGTGAAGCACCTGCCGTTTGCTCTTGAGCAGGCTCTCGTAGGCCGCTTCCTGAACGAGGGCGTGCTTGAAACTATAGTTTGCTTCGGGCGGAGCCCCGCGACGCACCAGCAGTTCGGCCTCTTCGAGTTGCGCTAGCGCAGCGCTCAGCGTCAGATCATCGCGTCCCGCCACATATCTCAGCAGCGCGTATGAAAAGTCGCGACCGATGGCGGCGCCTATCTGCGCTAACTCCTTGACGGGGGCCAGCCGGTCAAGCCGCGCCATCAGCGAATCCTGCAGCGTCGCGGGAATAGCGAGCGGCGGGAGCGGATTATCGAGACGATAGCGCCCGGCATCTTCGACGAGTAGCCCGGACTCCAGCACCATCTTGGTCAATTCCTCGACGAATAGTGGGATGCCATCCGTCCTATCGATGATCTGCTTCATCATCTCGCGTGGCAGCTGGCGACCAACGGCCACCTGTTCGACCAGCGCGCGCGAGTCCCGCCGATCGAGTCGGTCGAGCCGCAACAGACTGACGTTGGCAAGGCCCGACCAGGAGGGCTCGAACTCTGGCCGGGATGTCATGAGCACGAGTATCGGCAGTCCTCTGATACGATCGACCGCGAGATCGAACAGTTCAAGTGTCGTGGCATCGGCCCAATGCATATCCTCGCAGATAATCAGCAGGGGTTGCTCTCGCGCCAACCCCTCAAGCTGATCCAGAAGGGCGGCAAATGTCTGTCGCCGCTGCTGCGCCGGGCTCAAAGCCAGCGGCGGACAATGGTCGCCGGTGGGAATCGAAAGGAGAGCCGCAATGAGCGGTGTCGCTTGGGCGACCTGCTGTGTTCCAAGCGACAGCATTGCCTCGAGCTTGTCGAGCTTTTGCCCAGGCGTGTCGTGCGACCGGATGCCGGCGGCGCGCTCGAGCTGCGCGACAAAGGGATGGAGCACACTGTTGGTATGGTAGGGCGAACACTGATATCGCACCCGGCGGTGCGCCCCCAACGAGGGGCTTTCGGACAGGGTTGCGACAATGCGCGACTTGCCGATGCCCGCTTCGCCAGAAATCAATACCATCTGGCCCTGCCCCTGCCATGCCAGCCGCTGGCGCGAGAGAGTGAACTCGATCTCGTCCCTGCGGCCGACAAAACCGATCGAGCGTACCGCGCGGACCGCCTCGAAGCGACTCTCGGATGCGATCGCCCCCTCCACCGCCCAGACTGCGATTGGTTCGGCTATCCCCTTGACCTCACGGCGGCCGAGATTGCGAAACGTGAAGAGATCACCAAGCAGCCGGCGCGTCGACGAAGCAACGACGACCGCGCCCGGTTCCGCCAGGCTCTGGAGCCGAGCGGCGAGGTTTGGTGTGTCGCCGACGGTTGCCTGCTCCTCTGATGCATCTCCACTGATGAGGTCACCGACCACCACAAGCCCTGTCGCAATTGCGATGCGCAGTTCAACCCGTTCGTCGGCGCCCGTTTTGAGCTGCCCAATTGCGGAGATAGTGTCGAGGGCAGCTCGTACTGCGCGCTCCGCATCATCCTCATGCGCGCGAGGATAGCCGAAATAGACGAGTATTCCGTCGCCAACGAACCTGGCTATCCTGCCGTCATAAGCGGCAATGACGCTCGCGCAGGCGGCGCGGTAGGCCCGGATCACTTCCCACATATCCTCGGGATCGAGACGCGCCGAGAGCGCGGTCGAGCCGACCAGATCGCAAAACATAACAGTGAGGTGGCGCCGCTCGGCGTCCTGAGGAGGGGTCGGCGATGCGATCAACGCGGCTGGATCGAGGTCGGCAATAGCACGCAGCATTTTGCGGCGATGGCCTAGCAGGACTCCGAGCTTTTCAAAGTCCTCGTCCATCAGTTCGGGGAGGACGCCCACGTCGATTCCATTCTGGGCAAAACGCTCTGCGTATTGCCCAAGCCCCAGTTTCTCGAGCCACTCCGCAATCTGCATTGGCTCCACCGATCGTGTGGTTGGCGGTTAGCAGGATTTTGGACCACGGCGCGGGGACGATATCCCAACACCGCCATGATGGCACGTCTTGTTTGTTGTGCGATAATTTAGGTTACTCAGTACCGACACGGCTTCCAAGCCGGGTCGCCGCCCGATGCGAACGACTGCGCTACCAAAATCGTCTTCCCGCAGCGTTGGACGACAGAGGTTGCGATGAGTGGTCACTACTCACTCCGGACCTGAAATCGAATCCAACACTGCGGCTTGTGCACTCGTCATGACGCCAAGCAGACGTTCTTGCGTGAGCACAATTCCTTCATTGCTTGTCCATGCGCGCTTCGTAGTTGCGAGCCATCATGCCCGCCGCAACTTGGAGCGAGGAACCAACCACCCAACAGCCGGCAACAAAGGTTATCAGGCCATTGGCTGGGTTTTGATCAAGGACAAGGATGCTGACGGACAGAGTTGCGGCAATCGCGGCGCCGAACGTTCCAGCCGCACTCATGATCTCAGCCGGCTCGGAACCATTCCACTCTTCCAAGTTGCTCGAGATCGACTTCCGCGCGACACTGCGAGACAAATCAATTCCGACATAATAGCTGAGAGCTCCGTAGAGCATCGTTATCAGCACGATCCAGCCGCTTTCAAACAGTCCGCCTTTCTCACGCAACAGGGTCGCACCCACATAGAGGCCACAGGAGGCCCCAACGGCTGCGAGCCCAATTCTTTCAAGAAGATGGGCCGACCTGATCAGACCGGAACGAGCGATCCGAAGATTGCCGGAGCCCCTCGTTAGGGAAAATGCGCTGGAAACTGCATCACTAATTTTCATTGGGGGTCTCCTTCTTAGGTAAGTAGCGGCCTACCAGCCGACCCCGAATAGAGGCAGCCTCGTGGACGCGTTTTGCGATTGCCTTGATTCCAATTTCTGAAAAATCTGTGCTGAGTGATGGGGCTGGCTTGCTCGTGAGCAAGACGAGAGCCAATCCAAAGCTGCGAGCACGCGGCTACGCAGGCATTGCATCTCACCCGTGTCGGTCAGTTAGGTCCGGGTGCGGCAATTTCTTGCGGGAGTGATAGCTCGAAAGAGAGTGATGAAATATGAGACGGTTCACATAACGCGGTTCCCCGTCGCTCTATCCGATCACAATTTCCGGAGGACAAGTCTGCATCGTCGCGAGACCCGGAAGCACGGGAGCTGAATCAGTAAACAAGTTGTCCCGCGTCTCGCCGACATCAGATCTATCCCCTCATACCGTGTTTCGTGCACGTGAATTCCTGAAGCGCGAGCAAGCAATCAGCAGGATCGGACAAGGCAGCGCGGCTTTAGGAAAGACGCCGGCGCTCCGCCAGCCCTAACACACGGACATGCCGCTTTTGCCGGAGGCCAAGCCATGTCCGAACTTCCCACCCCCGCTGCAACACCCGCCGCGGTCGTCGATGCATTGAAGGCGGTCGCAGGCAATCCGCCGAAGGTGCGCGCGAGCTTCGCCAAAGGTCGATGTGTGCGCGGGACCTATGCCCCGTCCGACCGCGCGGCAGAGATTACGCGATCGCTGAGCTTCACAAAACCGTCGCGCGTGCTGGCGCGCTTCTCCGTCGGCGGCGGCAATCCTGGGATGACCGACACCAACAACCTCGTGCTGCGCGGCTTCAGCTTCAGGCTGGGCGACGACGCCCATCGCTCGGACATCCTGACGGAAACCGCTCCGGTGCATTTTGCACGGACGCTCGACCAGATGCTCGCCTTCCTCGAGGCGCGCATTCCGGGTGCGGACGGCAAGCCCGACATCAAGAAGGTCCGGGCCTTTTCGGCGGCCAATCCTGAAACACTGAACCAGGCGAATTACGTCGCGGCACGCCGGCTGCCCGGCAGCTTTGCCGGCACGACCTATTGGGGCGTGCACTCGTTTCCCGCGACGAACGCGAAGGATGAGACCCGCTTCATCAAGTTCAAGGTCTCGCCGGTCGGCGGCGACGTCACCTTGAGCGAGGACGAAGCGAGGGCGAAGTCGGCCGATTTCCTGCATGACGATCTCGCGCGGAGGATCGCAGCCGGCGACGTCCGATTCAACGTGCTGGCCTTGCTCGACCGTCCCGGCGATCCCACCATGGACGTGACCCTGCGATGGCCGGACGAGGACAACCGTGAGCAGGTGCGGCTGGGGACGATCGTCATCACCAGACTCGAGGCCAACGCGGCCTGCGACGGCTCCATCTTCAATCCGGTCAATCTTGCCGACGGCATCGGCCATCCGCCGGACGAGATCTTTGCGGCGCGCCGCACGGCCTACACGATCTCGCTGGCAAAGCGCCGGTAACTTCAAGTCTTGTCCCGTCCGCCATCCGTTTCGCGGCGCCACGCGCCCGGACTGACGCCGACGATGGACGAGAACACCCGCGTGAAATGGCTCTGATTGGCAAATCCGGCCGAGATGGCAATCTCGGATAACGGCAGGTCGCGGACTGTCATCAGTTGCTTGGCCGCCTTGACGCGCTGCTGGAGCAGCCATTGATGCGGCGGCAGGCCGGTGGAGATCCGGAACGCGCGTGAGAAGTGGCTGACTGACAGCCCAAGCTCGGTCGCGATCAGCTGCAGCGCGATCTTGCCCGAGAGATCGGAATCGAGCCGGTCACATGCACGCTTCACCTGCCATGGCGCAAGACCGCCGCGGCTCGGTTCCGCGGCTGGCTTCAGCCCACCATAGGTCTGGGCGACATGGGCGGTGAGCGCGAGCATCATGTGATCGACGAAAAGCTGGTTGGTCTCGTCGGGCCGACACAGTCCTTGCCGCAACGAGGCACCGACATGTCGAACGACCTCGTCGTCATGACCGACACCGGGCTCGTAGCTGAGCTCGCCTACGCGCGGCCCGCCCGGTTGCCTGGCAACGCTGTTGAGCGCCGAGCGCGGCAAATAGAAGAAGAGCGAGTGAAACGGCTTGTCGATCACATAGCGCGGGTCACGCTTGAGGTCGTACAGATAAGTCGCACCTGCGCGAACATCCGCCTTGGTGACACAGCGGCCCTCCTCCCAGCATTCGCAATCCGGATAGTCGCGGAGTTTCAGGCTGAGGAGATAGGCATCTTCCGCAGCCAGCGATCCGGAAATATCCGGTGTCGGATCGTCGTTGCGGACTTCGGTGACCGCGAGCTCGGCGCTGTGCAGCGAACGCGTGATCAGGACCGGTGCTTGCTTGGAGCGAAAGCCCTGCCCGAGCCTCTGCCCGTAGACGCCTGCTTGTGTCATTCTAGTAAATCCATCCGTAAAGGCACGTCTTCGCCGGCCTTCCCGAGATCCGCGCATTATCGGAGATCGCCGGCCGACGGTCCAGCTGCAGCGCATAACACGAAGCTGGCGCGGCCAGCCGTCGCACCGGGCCGTGCCGCGATGATTTCATTGTGATTTCAGCGTGATGTCACCGGCCTGGCGTCGCGAAGGACACCACCGTTGACCTGCCCGGCAGATCGCGGGGCGACTTCATCGTGCATTTTGGAAATAATTGCGGCCTGCGCACGTCAGTTGGACCATTCCTCGCCCCAGAGCTGGACGACATGGCCCGGCGACACCTCACGAAATTGACGCACGGGCGGCTGGTAATCGGGCGCGCGCACCGGGCTTCTGATCTCGTCATTCGTGGCCTCGCGCCTGGTGCCGCGGCGCGCTGGATCGGGCACCGGCACGGCCGCCATCAGCTTCTTCGTATAGGGATGCTGCGGATTTCCGAACAGGGCCGCGCGTGGACCGGTTTCGACGATCTCGCCGAGATACATCACCGCGACGCGATGGCTCATGCGCTCGACCACCGCGATATCGTGGGAAATGAAGAGATAGGCAAGTCCCATGCTGGCCTGAAGGTCCAGCATCAGATTGACGACCTGCGCCTTGACCGAAACGTCGAGCGCCGAGACCGCTTCGTCCGCGACGATCAGCTTCGGTCCGAGCGCGAGCGCGCGGGCAATGCAGATGCGCTGGCGCTGGCCACCGGAGAATTCGTGCGGAAAGCGCGCGGCCATGTCGGCGGTGAGACCAACGCGGACAAGCAGGTCGGCGACCTTCTCCCGTGCCTGCGACGCCGTGACGAGCCCGTTGGCGAGCAATGGGGCCGCAATCGCCGTTCCCACCGACATGCGCGGGTTGAGGCTCGCGAACGGATCCTGGAACACGATCTGCATCTGCTTGCGAAAGTCACGCAAGGTGCGGGCATTCATCGCCAGCACATCCTGCCCGTCCACCAGAACGGTGCCGCTGTCCGGCTCCGTCAGCTTGAGAATGGAGCGGCCCGTCGTCGACTTGCCGCAGCCGGATTCGCCGACCAGCGCCAGCGTCTCCCCGGCGCGCAAGGTGAAGGAGATGTTCTCGACCGCATGGACGCGGCCCGAGACCTTGCCGAACAGGCCCGAGCGGATTGGAAAGCGCGTCGTGAGGTTGGAGACCTCGAGCAGCGGTCGCTCGGCAATCGAGACCGTATCGGGCGTCTCCGCCGGCTCGTCAGAGGTCCCCGTCACCTTGTCGACGGTCGGAAAACGCATCGGCCGCGTCCGCCCGTCCATCGAGCCGAGGCGTGGCACGGCCGCGAGCAGCGAGCGGGTATAAGGATGCGAGGGTGAAGCAAAGATGCGCGCGGTCGCATCGGTTTCCACTGCCTGGCCGCCATACATCACCACGGTGCGGTCCGCGATCTCGGCCACCACCCCCATGTCGTGGGTGATGAAGAGGATCGACATCTCCTCTTCCTGCTGAAGCTCCTTCAGAAGCTCCAGGATCTGGGCCTGGATCGTGACGTCGAGCGCGGTGGTCGGCTCGTCTGCGATCAGCAGCCTCGGCTTGCAGGCCAGCGCCATCGCGATCATTACGCGCTGGCGCATGCCGCCGGAGAAGCGATGCGGATGCTCGTGGAAGCGCGATTTCGCCGCAGGTATCCGCACGCGGTCGAGCAGGCATATGGTCTCGACCTCCGCCGCCGCGCGCGACAGGCCGCGGTGCTGGATCAGTGCTTCCGCAATCTGGAAGCCGATGGTCAGCACCGGATTGAGGCTCGTCATTGGCTCCTGGAAGATCATGGCGATTTCGTTGCCACGAACATCCTTCATGCTCGCTTCGGGCAGCGTCAGCAGGTCGCGACCGGCAAGCCGGACGCTGCCTTCGACGCGGCCGTTCTCCTTCGGAATGAGCCGCATGATCGAGAGCGCAGTGACGCTCTTGCCCGAACCGGACTCGCCGACGATCGCCACGGTTTCCCGCGAGGCAATATCGAACGACACGTCGCAGACGACGGGAATCCATCGCCGCTCACGCAGGAAGGACGTCGTCAGGCCGGAAACCGACAGCACCGGCGACTGCGCGTTGGCAGCGATTTGATCAGCTCCGCTTGCGCCCATGCTCATGCCAGTGTCCTAATAGCCGCGACTACGATCGACACGCCCCGGCAATTCTTCACCGCGGCGGTGGCGCGAAATCACATCCAGCACGAAATCGACCGCCGTATCCGGCGTCGTCATGCTGGCATTGTGCGGCGTGACCAGGATGCGCGGATGGCTCCAGAAAGGGTGACCCGCAGACAGCGGCTCCGGCTCGGCGACATCGAGGACAGCACCCGACAACGCGCCGCTGTCGAGCGCCGCGAGAAAGTCGGCTTCGACCAGATGCGGGCCACGCCCGACGTTGACGAGCGACGCGCCGCGCGGCAGGCGCGCGAACAAGTCCGCATTGAGGATGCCGCGGGTCTCATCCGTCAGAGGCAACAGGCAGACGAGAATGTCGGTCTGCGCAAGGAAATCCGGCAACGTCCCCATGCCCGTATAACAGGTGACGCCGTCGATCTCGCGCATCGATCGGTTCCAGCCGAGTAGTGGAAAGTCGAAAGCCGTGAGGCGTTCGAGCACGGCCTGGCCGAGTTGGCCGAGACCCATCACGCCGACGCGCCGCCGCTTCGCCGGCGTGATCCGGATCTCGCGCCAGACCTGCGCCTTCTGCTGGGCGATGAAGTGCAGGAGATCGCGATGCAGGGCGAGCACCGCCATGGTGACGTATTCGACCATGGTCTCGGCGATGCCAGGCTCCAGCATGCGAACGAGCGGAATGTGCGCTGGAAGTTTTTTCGCGTCGAACTGATCGACACCCGCACCGACCGAGAAGACCAGCTCGAGATTTGGGAAAGTCGTCGCGATGTCGTCGGGCGGCACCCACGCCACGAGATAGCGGATGTCGGCGGGATCGCCGATGTCGGGCCAGAGCCGGAATGGCACATCGGGCGCGCGCTCGGCGAAGAAGCCCGCCCATTCAGCGCCCCGAACCATGTTGGCCTTGTAGAGAACCGTCATGCCGCCAAAACTCTCAGAACGGGCTGACCGGCGCGAGCCGGCGGCCGTCGATCAGGCGCTTGTGGCTGTAGGCCGCGGGATCGACCAGCGGCGTCGCGCCCGTCACGATGTCCGCCGCGAGCTTGCCGGCCGCAGGACCGATGCCAAAGCCGTGGCCGGAGAAGCCGGTGGCAAGGAAGAAGCCAGGCATGGCATCGACCGGCGAGATGACCGGAATGGTATCCGGCGTGCAGTCGATCGTCCCGCCCCAGGCTTCCGCGATCTCGATGTCCTTCAATTCAGGGTTCGACTTGATCAGCGAAGCCAGCGCGGCATTGACCAGCGACATGTCAGGCGCGGGATCGCGCACCCGCTCGGTCTCGAATGGCGACGGCTTGTCCAAGCTCCAGTTCGTGCCGCGCATGAGCTGGTCGAAGAAGGATTTGCCGAACGACAGTTTCAACCCGTTCTTGCGATGCAGATAGGTCGGCCAGAAAGTTCGCGCGTACCGGAACAGATCAGGCGACAGTTCGACCGTGCCGCGGTTGCGTAGCGCCAGGGTAAAGCCGCCGTCGAGGCGGCGGCGGATGCAATAGAAATCGGTGCCGAGCGCACCGGAGGTGATCTCCGGCCCCGGCGTGGTCCGGCACGCGGTCGCATTGACGAGGCCGATCGGCAGCTCGATGCCGTGGCGACGGCAGAATAGCGACGACCAGGCGCCGCCGGACAGCAGCACCGATTGCGTGCGAACGGTGCCCTTCTCGGTGACGACGGCGCTCACCCGTCCACCTTGCGTCTCCAACCCACGCGCGGCGCAGCCCTGATGAATCGTGACGCCGTGCTTTCGCGCGGCGGTCGCAAGCGCCGGCACGGCCATTGAGGGCTCGGCGCGCCCGTCGCTCGGCGTTTGCAATCCGCCAACCCATGTCTCGGCATTGCCGGGCAGGCGCTCGGCGACCTCCGCCGGCGTCAGCACGGTCGAGTGAACCTGCATCTCGCGCGCCGTTGCGGCCCATCGCTCCCAGCTGGCGAGCTCGTCCTTGCTCTTGGTCAGGAACAGCACGCCGGTACGGCGGAAGCCGGCATCGACGCCGGCATCGTTTTGCATGTCTTCCCACAGCCGCAGCGCCTCGCGGGCCAGCGGGATCTCCTCACGCGCGCGGCCCTGCTGGCGGCACCAGCCCCAATTGCGGCTCGACTGCTCGCCGCCGACATGGCCCTTCTCGACCAAGGCGACGGAGAGGCCCTTCTTTGCGAGATGATAGGCCGCGGAGACGCCAATGACGCCGCCGCCGATGACGACGACATCCACCTGCGCTGGCAGGCGCTCGTCACTGTTTATGCGGGTGAGCGGCGGGGACATGGGAAACTCCAGATATTCAGTTCGATCGAGACAGCTCGGCTCGTCGCTAGTTTGCAGATCATGGGATGTTCATCCGCGGATCGAGCGCGTCGCGCAGGCCGTCGCCGAGGAAGTTGAAGCTCGTCACCGCAAGCGTGATGGCGAGGCCCGGTGCAATCGCGAGCCAGGGCGCGCTGGTGAGATAGATCTGCGCGTTATTGAGCATGTTGCCGAGGCTCGCGGCCGGCGGTTGGATGCCGTAACCGAGATAGCTGAGATAGGATTCGAGCAGAATGGCCTTGGCCACGTTCAGCGTCGCCGCCACCACGATCGGCGCGATCGCATTGGGTACGAGCTCGCGGAACATGATCCGCAGATTCGACGAGCCGAACGCGAGTGCAGCAACCGCAAACTCGCGCTCCCGCAGCGAGCGCACCTGGGCCTCGACGACGCGGGCCACCCACATCCAGGCGGTTGCCGCGATCAGCACGGTGGTGGTGATGAAGCCGGGCTCGATGAGCGCCGCGAGCGCAAGCAGCAGGAAGATGGTCGGAAAGCAGAGCATGGCATCGACGAGCCGCATCAGCACCGCGCCGACCACGCCGCCATAGAAGCCGGCGAAGGCCCCGACGACGATGCCCACCGCCATCGCCATCACCATCGCGACGAAGCCGATCGACAGCGAGACGCGCGCGCCCATCATCAGCCGCGCCAGCACGTCGCGGCCGAGTTCGTCGGTGCCGAGGATGTGCGCGCCCGACAGCGGCGGTGCGAACCGCTTCATGATATCGATGTAGGTGTCGTCGAACGGCAGGAGGTACGGGCCGAATGCCGAACCGAGAACAAGGGCGAGAATGATCACCGCGCCTGCAAGCGCAAGCCGGTGCCGACGAAATCGCCGCCACGCGGCCTGGCCGGGTGCGGGTTGAGCGCTGGACAAGTCTACGGTCGTCATCCCTAGCCCACCCGGATGCGCGGATCGACGACGGCATAGAGGATGTCGGCCAGCAGCGACCCAATCAGCACCATGATCGCCGAGAACATCAGAATGCCCATAACCACGGGATAGTCGCGATATCCGATGGAATCGAGGAACAGCCGGCCCATGCCGGGCCAGGTGAACACGGTCTCGGCGACCAGCGCACCACCGAGCAGCGTCGGAAACTGAAGGCCGCCCACCGTGATCATCGGCAGCAACGCGTTCCGCAAGGCGTGAACCGTAAGGATTCGCCATTCCGGCATGCCCTTGGCGCGCGCGGTGCGAATGTAGTCCTGATTGATGACTTCGAGCATCGAGGAGCGCATGAAGCGGCCCCACATCGCGGTCTCCACCAGCGCCAGCACCAGCGCCGGCGCAATGAGATGATGGAGCAGATCGAGCAGGGAGCCGTCGCCGACGGTCTGCCGGTTCCCGGCCGGCAGCCAGCCGAGCTTCACCGAGAACACATAGATAGTGACGAGGCCGAACCAGAAGGTCGGGATCGACAGTCCGATCATGGCGCCGACAGTTGCGAGCGAATCGAACAGCGAATAGCGGCGCAGCGCACCGAGTACGCCAATCCAGCAGCCGAGCAGCACCGCGATGATGGTCGCAGTCGCCATCAGTTCCAGCGTGGCGCCGAGATGCGACGAGATCACCGCCAGCACCGCCTCGCCGTCACGATACGAGCGGCCCCAATTGCCCCTCAGCATCCGGCCGAACCAATCGAGATACTGGATCGGCAGCGAACGATCGAGGCCGAGCTGCCGCGTGACGCGGTCGAGATCCTCCTGCGTCATCTGCGCGGACGCCGCGAATTGCGAGAGCGGACCGCCGGGCGCCAGATGCAGGATGGCGAAGCCGATCGCGGACACGATCACCAGCAGCATGATCGCCTGCGCCAGGCGATTGGCGACGTAACGGGCCATCTCAGGCGATCTCGCGCGCCTGAACCATCAGGCCCAATACCATTCGCGAATGTTCCAGCAGTTGATCGACATGTTGATGTTGGGACGGAAGCCTTGCAGCCCTTCCTTCACACCTTCGGCGATGAAGCCTTGGAACAGCGGCAGGATCGCGAGGTCGTCGCGGATGAGCTTTTGCAGAGCGCCATAGGTCGTCTTGCGCTGCGCCACATCGAACTGCTTGGCACCTTCGGCGAGAAGCCGATCCGCCTCCGGGTTGCGATACTGATAGGTGTTGTAGCCGCGGCCACCTTTGGCAGGAATGGCGCCGGAGCCGAAGCGGGGCGTCACGTCGGGGTCGCTGCCGAGCATGAAATTCACTCCCACGATCACCGAATTGAATTTCGATTGCTGCCAGAAGTCGCCCCAGATCACGGCGGCCGGCATGTTGTTGACGCGCATCGCGGCACCGATCGCGCGCCAGTCCTGGATCAGCAGCTGCTGGGTCTGCTCACGCACCGCATTGCCCGACGTCGTTGAATTGGTGAATTCGAGCTTGACGCCGCCTTTCTCGCGCACGCCGCCGGCGCCGCGGACCCAACCGGCCGCATCGAGCAGCGTGTTGGCCTTGGCCGGATCGTATTTGTGCTGCGGCAGTCCCTGCTGGAACGACCAGGCCTGTTGCGGCACGAAGCTTTCGGTCTGCGTCGGCAAGCCGTAGTTCAGCGCGTCGATGATCGCCTGCTTGTTGATCGCGAGATACAGCGCCTCGCGCACCGTGCGGTCCGCCAACGCGCCGAACTCCAGATTGGGCGCGATGTGCTCCACCGACGACGTGGATGAGACGAAGATCTTGCGGCCCTTCAGCGTCTTCGCTTCCTGCACGAAGTTCGGCAGAATGCCTTGCAGGCCGGTGTAATCGACCTGGCCGGTGCGGAACTGGGTGTAGAGCACGGTCAGGTCTGGAATGTATTTGAACACCACGCGCTCAACGTAGGGTCCCTTGGCGTGATAGCCGGTATGGGCATTCAACTGAATGTGGTCGCCCGGCACGCGCTCGCCCCAGCGGAACGGTCCGGTGCCGACAGGCGCATTGTGGAACGGCGAGGCGTTCGGATCGGTCACCTTCTCCAGGATGTGCTTGGGCACGATGAAGGTCAGCGATCCCAAGATCGACATATAGGGCGAATAGGGAGCTTCCATGCGCCAGTGAATCTCGTCGGGCGCGACGATCTTGATGTCCTTGACGAGACTATGGCCGACGCGGCTGCGCGCGCGAAAATCGGGGTTGTTGATCAGCTCAAGCGAGAACTTCACGTCCTCGGCCGTGAACGGCGTGCCGTCGTGCCATTTCACGTCGCTGCGGAGCTTGATCTTCCAGGTCAGGCCGTCGGCCGAGAGGCCGCCATTCTCGACCGTCGGGACTTCGCGGGCGAGGTCGGGAACGAACTTGCCGTCGGGATCGATGAACCAGAGCGGCGAGAACACCTGCCACCAGATGCCCTGATCGACTTCGATGCCCGGCATCAGGGGATGAAAGACCGTCGGCTCCTGCGACAGCGCCGCGATCACCTGCCCGCGCGGCTTGTCCGGCGGATTGGTCGGGCGTTCTGTCTGCGCAAATGCGTTGCCCGATAGCGTCCATCCCGCCGCGGCGCCCGCCCCGAGCTGAAAGATCTGACGGCGATTCGGATTGCCGAGATGCAGTGCCCCAACGCCGAACTTCCCGGTGTCGTCCGCCATGACCACTCTCCGTTGTCGCACGCGGCACCGTCTCCCGCGCCCCGAGACCCCGGCAAAGGGACAGGAGTGGGTTTTAGTGCTTCTAAATTTTTCTATCAAAAGTTCATCACGACTAAATACAGCTGTCAATCATATTGCTAGGATGCGCGACCTTTTCACTCCGACTGAAGCTCCGGACCGTCGTTGTCCGGGGCTGAGATGATGCACGGGAGAGCGACATGGATGGTCGCGGCGAGATCAACGATCCGAAGGATGCCCCGGCGACCGAGGCCGACGATGCCGTCGACCAGCGCCTGGGCGAGACCGTGCGGCTGCTGCGGCAGCGTGCGGGCCTGTCGATCCAGGACGTCGCCAATAAGACCGGCCTCTCTAACGGCATGATCAGCCAGCTCGAACGCGCGCGTGCCATGCCGTCGATACGCACGTTGCGCCTGCTCAGCATCGCGCTCGACGTTCCCATCTCCTATTTCTTCGAGACCACCGATCCCGGCGACGTGCAGCGCTACATCGTCCGCAAGAACAGCCGGCGCCTGCTGCGGCTCACCGCCAGCGGCGTCGTCAAGGAAGCGCTGACGCCGGCAGACAAGGGCCAGCTCGAACTCTACGAGCTCACGCTCAATCCCGGCGCCTCGTCCGGCACCGACTTCCTGCAGCACACCGGCGAGAAGGCGGGCTACATCCTCTCAGGCAGCCTGCGGCTGTGGCTCGACAACCAGGCCCATCTGCTCGACGCCGGCGACAGCTTTCGCTTTCCGAGCATCGTGCCGCACATGTTCGACAACCCGACCCAGCAGACGGCCCGCGTGATCTGGGTGACGACGCTGCGCCAGACCGATTCGCCGGCAGGTTGAAAGCGCCGCCAGCCCGGCACCACCGCAAATTGCCCCTCGACGCTGCCGCGCGGAATCTGTAGCTCACATCTGTAGCTCACGTGGAGCCGGTCATTGACAGGGCGGACACGAGGGTCTGCCACTGACGCGTTGGTGTGAGACCATGAAACTCAGGCGGCTTCTGACACTCGCGATGGCCGCGCAGGTCATCGTGACCGCGGCGGCTCTCCTCGTCTCCTATGCCGCGACCGGAACCGGGTTCGGCATTGCCCAGATCGTCGCCATGCTCGCAAGCGGCGCCATTGCGGTCCTGATCGCTCGTCTGTGCACGCGCGCGATCGAAACGGCGCAGGAAAAACGCGCCGCCGCGCTACTGACCGAGCAGGCGCGAGCCAGCGCACAGATGACGCAAGCGGTCATCAAGACCGCGCTCGATGCCTTCGTTCAGACCGACCAGAACGGCATCGTGCTGGAATGGAGCCTTCAGGCCGAGGCCCTGACGGGATGGACGCGCAAGGAGGCGCTCGGCACGGACGTCGTCAATCTCCTCATCGCCGAGCCGCTGCGCGACGGCTTCAGGCAACGCATGATGCGGCTGCTGCCGGAATTGTCGGATACGCCGATCGGCATCCGGTTCGAAGCGACCCTGCTGCACCGGGACGGCGACGAGATCCTGATCGAGGCCTCCAGCACGGCGCTCCACATCGGGGGGCGCACCCTCATCAACAATTTCGTCAAGGATGTCACCCAGAAGCGCGCCGCCGAGGAGCAGCTGATCCAGGCCCAGAAGATGGAGGCGATCGGTCAGCTCACCGGCGGCATTGCGCACGAATTCAACAACATGCTCACCGTGATCACGGGCACGATCGAGATCCTCGCCGACGCCGTGAAGGATAATCCGCCGCTCGCGACCATCACCAAGCTGATCAGCGACGCCGCCGATCGCGGCGCCGCGCTGACGTCGAGCCTGTTGTCCTTTGCCCGCAAGCAGGCGCTCAAGCCGGCCGAGAGCGACATCAACGAGCTGCTCGAAGAGCTCGCAAAGCTGCTGCTGGCAACCTTCGACAAGAAGATCGAGATCGTGACCCGGCTCGACGGCAACATTTGGCTCGCCCTCGTCGATCGCGGCCAATTGAGCTCGGCGCTTCTCAACCTCGCGATCAACGCCCGCGACGCGATGCTGGACGGCGGCAGACTGACGTTGACGACGCGCAACGTCGTGTTCGGCGTCCGCGAGGCCGTGGCGGTCGGGGCCGGCTATGCCGGCGACTATGTCGAGATCGAGATAGGCGATACCGGAACTGGCATTCCGCCGGCCATTCTGGAGCGGATCTTCGATCCCTTCTTCTCGACCAAGGACGTCGGGAAGGGCACCGGGCTCGGGCTCAGCATGGTGTTCGGATTCATCAAGCAGTCCGGTGGCGGAATCAAGGTCGCTTCCGAAGAAGGACGCGGCACGACTTTCACGATCTATCTGCCGAAGGCGGAGGCGAGCACGCTTCGCCCCACCAGCTATGACGAGCGCAAGGTCGTGGGCGGGACGGAAACCATTCTTTGTGTCGAGGACGACCGCGACGTCCGCCAGTACGTCACGGTTCAGCTCGAAAGCCTCGGCTACAAGGTCATCCCGGCCGCCAATGCAGCCGAGGCACTGGCCATCGCGGCCGAAGGCACGCCCTTCGACCTGCTTTTCACCGACATCGTGATGGCCGGCAGCTTGAACGGACGAGAGCTCGCCGACGAGATGGTGGCATCGCGCCCCTCGCTGCGGGTGCTCTTCACGTCGGGCTATGCCTACGACGCCCCGCATGCGCAGGGGCGCGCCACCAAGGGCGCACCGCTTCTGACAAAGCCCTACCGCAAGGCCGAGCTCGCGCGCATGCTGCGCCGCTCTCTCGACACCGCTGTCGACGACGCGGGCGATCCGATCCCGACGCCCTATTCCGTGCAGGCCGATCTCGAAGGCTTTCTGCGCAGGCAGGCGGCTGAACGCGATGGCGCGACAAGGTCGCGGAAGACCTAGGCCATCCGCTGCGAATTCCAACGCGGGTGGCATGGTTGAATGGTCAATCAACGACAGGCTAAAAGACTGCGACGATCAGTTATTGCTGGGGCGATGTTACTCAGGCGACGATGTTCAAATGATGCCGCATCTTCGCGCCGCGCGCTCCCCAACCGACATCGGGAAGCCGCCGGCGCATCAGCTCATCTTCCGCCGCAGCGTCGCTGACGGCGTCTCGCCGAATTTTTCGCGATAGGCGCCGGCCATGCGGCCGAGATGGGTGAAGCCGAGATCGAAGGCGATCTCGGTGATCGAAGTGTCCAGCTCGGCTTGCGTGAGCCGGGTGTGGAGATTGGCGAGGCGCATGTCGAGCAGCATCTGCGAGATCGACACGCCGAAATGACGGCGGAAACCGAGCTGTAGCGCGCGGATGCCGATCCCGGACTCACAGGCGAGGTGCGCAAGGTCGAGCGGGTCGCAGGCATTCGCCGCGAGGCAGTCCCGCGCAGTGTGCAGCGCGCGCGGCAGACGCTCGCCCTGGCCCGAGAACGTTCTGATCGCGTCGGACAGGCCGTGCCGCTGGCCGTCGAGGAGGTAATGAAGCAGCGCCTCGCGCCAGCCCGCGGTCGCGACCGGTGAAAGCCTGCCGGACGGTCCGAGACCTTCGGCGAGCATCATCAGCTCGACGAGCTTCGCCGCGAGGCCGCGCGCGGCCGGCGCGTTCAGGTCGAGCGTAGGGTCGAACTCGACCGCGCGGGTCGCCCTGCCCGACAATGCCGCTGCGCGCTGCTCAACCATGCGGCGGTCGAGCAGCAGGATCGCTTGCGCCGACTCGGTCCAGATCATCCGGGTCGGGATGGTCGGCGACAACAGCGACGCCGTCCGTTCCGGCGCTGTGTCGAGTTCGCGGGTACCTGCGCGGATACGGGCCGTGCCGGCGAGCGGGATCTGCACCAGGAAGAAGCGGTCGAGGCAGCCGGGATCGATGGTGACGGATCCGCCATAGGCGACATAGTTGATGGAAAAGCCGTCGAAGGCGGCACAATTGTGCCTGGCCGAGAAGCCCGACCTCCGCATCGGCGTCAGATCATGCGGGCAGAAGATGCGCCCGACCTGCTCGGCCGCCTCGTCGGCGTCGTCGGTGGTGACGCGGGCGAAAGCCGCGAGCCTTTCGGCCGCGGATCGAGGCGTGCTCATTTCCAGCTCGGCTGCGGACATCGCCGACCACGCTTGGCATCACGGAATATTTTAAACCTATAATAGTTCCCCGTCCCCGGAAAGAGCCCTGTCGCAAAAACGTCGTGCCGCACGGCACAGGACGTGTCCGGATTCGTTTAGCGGATAGACAGCAGCCCGCGCCTGACCGAAGCTCCACCCTCGTCGGGATCCACGATGGAGGCGAGCCATGACTGCACTCGAGAAGGGCATTACCGCGAACGGCACGGGCTATGGCGGCAAGACCTGGAATATTCTGGGCCAGGTCTATTTTCCCAAGGCCGTCACCGATTCCACCTTTGCCTTCGAGACCAACAGCGAGCCGGGCCAGTTCGTGCCAGTGCACATCCATCCGACCCAGGACGAATTCATCCTGGTGCAGGAGGGCACGCTCGACCTCAAGCTCGACGGCAAATGGGTCAAGGCCAACGCCGGCGATCTCGTGCGCCTGCCGCGCGGCATCCCGCACGGCTATTTCAACAAGTCCGACAAGCCGGCCCGCGCGCTGTTCTGGGTCTCGCCGATGCAGAAGCTGGAGGCGCTGTTCAACCAGCTCCACAATCTGGCCGACCCCGCCGAGGTCGTGCGCATCTCGGCCCTGCACGAGGTCGACTTCCTGCCGCCTGAAGCCAACGACTAGGCGGCCGCCCCACTCCCATTTCTGTTTCCTCGCAGGTCCAGCGGCCGCGCAGCGCGGCCGAACGCGGCCTGCTGTGCCCAGAACATTCGAGCTCGCGAGCAATCCCATGGTCAACCCAAAGCATGTCTGCGTGATCGGCGCCGGCGTCTCCGGCCTTGCCGCCGCAAAGGCGTTCTCGACCCGCGGTCACCGGGTCACCATCATTGAACGCAGCGCCGATCTCGGCGGCGTCTGGGAGCCGGCGCGCTCCTATCCGGAGGTGCAGACCCAGAGCCCGAAGGAGCTCTACCGCTACACCGACCGCGCCATGCCCGAAGCCTATCCGGAATGGCCGACCGGATCGCAAGTCCACGCCTACCTCGCCGACTACGCACGAATTTTTGGCCTCGACCGTATGCTGCGTTTCAACACCAGCGTGTCGGGCATGGCGCGACGCGCCGACGGCAGACCAGGCTGGACGCTCGCGCTCTCGGACAAGAGCGGCGCCAGCACAGCTGAGGATTTCGACTTCGTCGCGGTCTGCACCGGACAGTTCAACGAGCCGCGGGAGCTGCACTGCCCCGGCGAAGACGGCTTTCTAGCACAGGGCGGGCAGATCCTGCATTCATCGAAATACAACGATCCTCAAGTGGTGAAAGGACGGCGCGTCGTCGTGCTCGGCGGATCGAAATCGGCAACCGACATCGCGGTGAACGCCGTGAAAGCGGGCGCGCGTGAGGTGACGATCGTGATGCGCGAGCCGGTCTGGCGCATTCCTTATTTCATCGGCGGTCTCGTGAACTTCAAGCGCATCCTCTACATCCGTGCGCAGGAGGAGATGTTTCCGGGCTGGGGCATCGGCGCGATGTCGCGCCTTGCGCATCGCATCGCAGCACCGTTCGTCTGGGCAAACTGGCGCGGGCTGGAAAGCCTGTTGAAGGCGCAGCTCAAGCTGAAGCAATGCAACATGGTGCCGAAGGAGCGGATCGAGGACGGAGTCAACTGCTCGGTGCCGATCGCAACACCCGGCTTCCATCCGATGGTGGCCGACGGCCGCATCAAGGCCGTGTTCGGCAGCTTCGATCATTACGACGGTGACACCATCGTGATGAGCGGCGGCGAGCGCGTGGCGGCCGATGTCGCGGTGCTCGCGATCGGCTACAAGCTCGGCGTGCCATTCCTGCCCGCCGCGTACCAGGCAAAGCTGGTCGATGCGGATGGGCAGTACCGGCTCTATCGCCTGATCGCCAATCCCGACCTGCCGGAGCTCGGTTTCGTCGGTTTCAACTCCTCGTTCTGCACCGTGCTCTGCGCCGACCTCGCCGCCAACTGGCTGGTCCGTTACGCCGACGGACAGCTCGCACGCCAGCCGACCGCGCAACAGATGCGCGACAACATCGAGATGATGCTGCACTTCAAGCGGGTCGAACGGCCGGCTGCGGGCGTCTATGGCGGCCTCTGCGTCGCGCCCTATCACTACCGTCACTTCGACGAGCTGATGGCCGACATCGGCGCCAAGGAGCAGAAGCGCGGCGGGCTCGCGGGCCACTTCCGGCCGCCGGACGCGGACGCCTATGCGCGATTTCTCGCCTCCGCGCCGGATTACCAAGCGGCGTGAGGCCGCGAATTCGGGCCGAGTGGAATTTGCCGCTCGCCAGCCCTCGCCTCCGATGCTTACGATCCCCTTGGCCATCGAATCGACAGGCCCAGGGAACCGGCCATGAGAGCACGACATCGCGCCGCCGCAGTCATAACGGCGCTTGGGCTGATCCTTGCGACCTTCGTCCCGAGCCTGGCGCAAACGCTCACGGCCAGGCAATCGGAGGCGGTTGCGACCTACGAGCGTGCGCTCGGCGATTTCAAAGCGATTCTCTCCGAGCGGCGCCGCCAGATCGACGCCAAACAGCCGCTGCCGAACCTGCCGGGCCAGGCGCTCTATCTGGCACGCGTCGCCGTGATCAGTGCTTACAAGGATCTCACCGACGTCATGCCGTCGCGGACCGGCAGGCCCAACAAGTTCGAGATCCCGCCGGCCTATTTCGATGCCGACATCGAACCGCTGGTGGACGAATACTCAAAGCTGTTCGAGATCATGGAAGCGCCGCCGGCCGGCGCGCAGAACTCGGCGACACCGTTCAAGGACGTGGTGGATCTCGCGGTCGCGATCGCACGCGCCAAGGGGTTGGCGCCTGACCACGCCGAAGCCGCGGGCCGGATCAGTCTGGGGCTGTTCTTCGCCGAGACCAACGGCAAGCAGAACGTCCGCAACGGGCGCTCGAACACCTATATGGGCAGCTTCCAGACCGGCCCGTCCGAGGACCGCAACGGCCATAGGAAATGGGACGCCATCAAGGGCGAGATCGCGGCCGCCGATCCCGGGTTGAGCGCGCGCGACGACAAGGAGGAGGCGCGGGCCCGCGGCACCGATCATCGCTTCAATCACTGGACCAACGTGCGCGACGGCCTGATGAACGCGCATGCGGATATTTTCCGGGAGATCCCAGGAATCGTGAAGACGCTGCCCGACCCGATCGACCAAATGAAGCTGTTCGAGCTGATCCAGATCGTTCCCACGCCGACGCGGGCGGCGCTCAAGTCCGGCGATCTCCTGAACTACAGGGTGTCCAGTCCGACGATCATGAAGCACCTGCGCAACAACAGCATCTTCGCATTCGGACAGGCCGACCGGGCGCGCACCTCGGCAAGCTTCCGGGAAATCCTTGGCGCGATGTGGCTGTTCAAGCGGAAGTTCGAGAAGGCGATGGCGAAATACGCGGAGATCAAGCCACGCTGAGGGGCCTCGCCGCGTGGCACGCGACTGAGAGGCTAGCTCCCGCCTTGTAGCCGTCCGTCGGCGTCTTCAAAGGCAAACGCTCGCCACCTGGTCATTGCGTCCTGCGCCCGGTGCATTTAGCTTCTCCGGACAAGAACAAATCTCGGGGGGACATATGACAGCCGCTCTTCGCAAGCGCACGCGCCGTGCCGCATGTGCTTTGATCTCAACATCCCTGGCGGGCCTCGCCAATTTCGCCGCGCACGCCGAGATCGTCGTCACGGCCAATGACGGCAAGATGGTGCTCGAGAACGGCAGCGCCGTGGTGCGCAAGCAACCACTGCCGGACACGGTGAGCGTCATCGACTTCACCGACGGTGCCTTGAAACTTCTAGGCGAGGTGCCCGCCCCGGCCAGCGTCGTCGGACCGCCGCCGAGCGTGGCAATTGCGCCGGATGGCGCGTTCGCCCTCGTCACCGGCGCGATGAAGCTCGATCCCGCGGATCCGACCAAGACGGTGCCCGACGACAAGCTTTCGGTCATCGACCTGAAATCCACGCCGCCCAAAGTACTGGCGACCTTGCAAGCCGGCGCGGGCGCTGCCGGCGTTTCGATCAACCGCGCGGGCACGCTGGCGCTGGTTGCGAACCGCAGCGAAGGAACGGTCTCGGTCTTCACCATCAGCGGGGGCACGCTTGCGCCCGTCGGCAAGATCCAGCTCGGCGACGCCAAATCAGGCCCCAGCCACGCGGTCTTTTCCCATGACGGCGCGACCGCGCTGGTCACGCGCGACGGAGACAGCAAGATCTCGCTTCTGACTGTGGACGGGAGCAAGGTCGAGTACGCCAAGCGCGATCTCTCCGCGGGCATCCGCCCCTACGACATCGATCTCACCGGCAGCGCCGCCGCCATCGTCGGCAATGTCGGCGCCAGCAGCGGCGACAACGACTCGATCAGCCTGATCGACATGACGGCGAAACCGATCCGCGTCGTCACGACAGTCACCGTCGGGCAGACGCCGGAAGCCGTGAAGATGTCCCCGGACGGCAACTACGTGGCCGTGACCGTCATGAACGGTTCGAACAAGCCGTCGGCGTCGCCGTTCTTCAACGATTTCGGCCTGCTCAAGGTCTACAAGATTTCGGGCACTGACCTTACGCCGGTGACGGAAGCGAAGATCGGCCATTGGTGCCAGGGCATGGTGTGGTCCAAGGACTCCAAATATGTCGTGGCCCAGTGCATGGTCGAAAACGAGCTGATCGCCTTCTCGTTCGATGGCAACGCGCTGAACAAGACATCCACGCTCAAGATGCAAGTGAGCCCCGCGGGCATCCGCACCGCGGAGCCGTAGGGCCGGAGCGCGGCGCAGTCATCCTGCGCCGCCATCCTATTCGGTGCGGATCGGCGCGTCCTTCAGGCCATTGCTGTCATAGGCCTTGCGCAAGGTGCCATTCGTCACCGCCTCGTTCATGAATTTGGTGACGAAGGTCAGCGCTTGGGGGTGGCCGAGCGGCACAGCGACCGCCGTGACGGTCTTCTTGAAGGTCTCGTCGAGCACGCGCGTGCCCGGGATCTTCTGCGCCATCTTGTTGAGCTGGTCGCGCGACAGCGCAAACGCATCGATCTGGCCGCTGCTGAGGAGGCCGAAGATCTCGTCATAGGTCTGATAGCCCGTGACCTTCGCATTCTTCAGATGCGCGGCCGCGCCGCGCATCGTGGTCGTGGCGTTCACGGCCGCGACCTTGATGCCCACCTGATCGAGCGTGGCGAAATTGGTGACGTTCGAGCCTGATTTGACGATGTAGGTGGCGTCCGCGACCTCGTAGATCGGGCCGAACATCATCCTGCTCTCGCGCTCAGGATCTTTGGGCAACCAGGTGACGTCCCAGTTGCCGTTCGATGCCGCGTCAGTGATCTGCCCTGAATTCTGGTACACGACATATTCAACGGGCACGCCGAGTTGCCCGGCCATCTCCCTGCCGAGATCGACCGGCACGCCGGCATAGCCGTCTCCGGTCTTGGTGGACCAGAACGCGCCGCCAGCCAGGCTGATCGCGATCGCGACCCGCAGCTTGCCGGTCGGTGCGATCTCGTCCTTAAGTCCATCGCCTAGCGCGGGCATGACGACCGCCGCGGCGAGAATGAGGCCGGCAAGGACCGACTTAAGGACCGACGTGGGCATGTCATGATCTCCCGACCTTTTCTTCTTGTATTCTTCTCTTGTTCGTCCCGACCGCTTCGCGCGCCGTCGCTCGGCCTGTGACATAATTCTGGTCGATCGGGTGCGCGATAAAAAGCGGTTTGTGATGGCAAAACTGCCAAAGGCCACAGCGCGGTCCGCAGCGCAAGGCCGACGACTGCCATGGCTATGGTGTTCCACGTCCGGGCATTTGTTGGTAGCCTCCCGCCTCGACAGACAGCAACCGGGGGCCACCGAATGACCTGCGCGAATCCCGCATCTCCCGCACGGCGCAACGAAGCGTGGAGACATGTCGGGCAGGCACTGGCCGCCGCGATGGCCGTGGCCGCGCTCGCCGGCTGCGAGGACAAGAACAGTTTCGTCGCTCCGCCGCCGCCCAAGGTGGACGTCGCCGCGCCCGTGCAGCGCCCGGTGACCCGTTATGTCGAGGCCACCGGCAACACCGCGCCGATCAAGAATGTCGATCTCGTCGCGCGCGTGCAGGGATTCCTGCAATCGATCGACTACCAGGACGGCGCCTTCGTCAAGCAGGGCACCCAGCTGTTCACGATCGAGCCCGAGACCTACAAGCTCAAGCTCGACCAGGCGCGGGCGGCCGAGGCCGGCGCGCAGGCCTCAGTCCGGCAGGCGGAAGCCGACTACAAACGGCAGGCTGAGCTGGTGCAGCGCCAGGCCGTCTCGCAGGCCACGCTCGACACTTCGACATCGACGCGCGATAACGCGCAGGCCAATCTCCAGCAGGCCGAGGCCAACACCAAGCTCGCCCAGGTCAACTACGGCTACACCAACGTGACCGCGCCTTTCGACGGCATCGTCAGCGCTCACATGGTCTCGGTCGGCGAACTCGTCGGCGTCTCCTCTCCAACTCAACTCGCGTCCATCGTCGCGATGGACCCGATCTATGTGAATTTCACCGTCAACGAGCAGGACGTGCTGCGCATCCGTGCCGAGGCCGCCCGCCGCGGGCTCACCGCCGCAGACATGAAGCAATTTCCGATTCAAGTCGGTTTGCAGACCGAGGCCGGTTATCCGCATGAGGGCAATCTTGACTATGTCGCCCCGACCCTCACCCAGTCGACGGGCACGCTCGCAGTGCGGGGCCTTGTCCCCAACGACAAGCGGGTGCTGCTGCCCGGCTATTTCGTCCGCGTTCGCGTGCCCTTCACTCAGGAGAAGGACGCCCTGCTCGTGCCCGACACCGCGCTCGGCAGCGATCAGGGCGGCCGCTATCTCCTCGTCGTCAATGGCGACAACGTTGTCGAGCAGCGCAAGGTGCAGATCGGTCCCGTGGACAACGGCTTGCGCGTGATCGAAAGCGGCTTGAAGCCGGAGGACCGCGTGGTGACCGCGGGACTGCTGCGGGTGATTCCGGGCCAGAAGATCGACCCGCAGGTGACGAAGATCGAGCAGCCGCAGGCGTCTGCCAAGTAAGATCTGCAAGTAGGAGCGCCGGCCATGATCTCAAAATTCTTCATCGAGCGGCCGGTCCTCTCGAACGTCATCGCGCTGCTGATGATCCTGATCGGCGGCGTCGCGCTGTTCAACCTCGCGATCGCGCAATATCCCGACGTGGTGCCGCCGACGGTGCAGGTCACCACACGCTATCCCGGCGCCAGCGCCAAGACCGTGATCGACACAGTTGCCTTGCCGATCGAACAACAGGTCAACGGCGTCGAGGACATGCTCTACATGCAGTCCTACAGCGGCTCCGACGGCACCTATACGCTGACCGTGACCTTCAAGATCGGCACCGACCTGAACTTCGCGCAAGTGCTGGTGCAGAACCGCGTCTCCAGCGCGCTGTCGCAATTGCCCCAGTCGGTGCAGAACCAGGGCGTCACCGTACAGAAGCGGTCGACGTCGATCCTGCTGTTCGTGACGCTGACCTCGCCCGACAAGACGTTCGACAGCCTTTATTTGAGCAACTACGCCACCATCAACCTCCGCGACGAACTCTCGCGCCTGCCCGGCGTCGGCAACGTCACCGTGTTCGGCGCCGGCCAATATTCGATGCGGGTGTGGCTCGATCCGAACAAGCTGCAGGTCCGGGGCCTGGTGCCGCAGGACGTGATCCAGGCGATCCAGCAGCAGAGCCAGCAGGTCTCCGCCGGCCAGGTCGGCGCACCGCCGACGCCGCGGGGTCAGGCGTTCCAGTACACCCTCAACGTCAACGGCAGGCTCGACGATACCACCGAGTTCGAGAACATCATTGTCAAATCAGGCACCAGCGGCGACGTCACGCGGGTGCGCGACGTCGGCTGGGTCGAATTGGGCGCGCAGACCTACAGCCAGATCTTCTCGCTCAACAAGCAGCCTGCCACCGGCATCGGCGTGTTCCAGTCACCCGGCGCCAACGCACTCCAGGTCGAGCAGGCCGTCGAGAAGAAGATGGCGCAGCTCGCAAAGGCCTTCCCGCAGGGCATGAAGTACGATACGCCGTTCGACACCACCAAATTCGTGCAGGCCTCGGTGCACGAGGTCTACATGACGCTGATCGAGGCCGGCCTGCTGGTGCTGGTCGTGATCCTGGTGTTCCTGCAGGACTGGCGCGCGATGCTGGTGCCGGCGACCACTGTGCCGGTGACCATCATCGGCGCCTTCGCCGCCATGGCCGCGCTCGGCTTCACCATCAACATGTCGACGCTGTTCGCGATCGTGCTAGCGATCGGCATCGTCGTCGACGATGCCATCGTCGTGGTGGAAGGCGCGGCCCACAACATCGAGCAGGGCATGAACGGCCATGACGCCGCGATCAAGGCGATGGACCAGCTGTTCGCGCCGATCGTCGGCATCACGCTGGTGTTGATCTCGGTGTTTTTGCCAGCGTCGTTCCTCGCCGGGCTCACCGGCCGCATCTATTCGCAATTTGCGCTGGTGATCGCGGCGACCGCGCTTCTGTCCGCCATCAACGCGGCGACGCTGAAGCCGACGCAATGCGCTCTCTGGCTGCGGCCGACGGTGCCGCCGGAGCAGCGCAACTTCTTCTATCGCGGCTTCAACGCGGTCTACAACCGCGTCGAGCGCGGCTACACCCGACTGATCGGCGTGCTGTGCAGGAACAGCACGATCTCTGTCGCGCTCGCGCTGGTGCTGATCGGGATCGGCGGCTACGGCCTGTCCCGGGTGCCGACCGGCTTCCTGCCGATCGAGGACCAGGGCTATCTGATCGCTGCCGTGCAACTGCCTGACGGTGCCGCGCTGGAACGGACCCAGAAGGTGCTCGACAGAGCGAGCGAGCTGATCAAGGACACGCCCGGAGTCCAGCAAGTCATCACCATCGCCGGCATCTCCGCGCTGGACAACAGCGCCAGCCTTGCCAATGCCGGCGTCGCCTACATTATCCTGAAAGATTGGGACGCGCGCAAAGGCCCCGGCGAGGATCTGCGCTCACTGGTCTACGGGCTGAACGACAAGCTCGCGGCCATCATGGAAGCGCGCACGCTGGTGCTGCCGCCGCCGCCGATCCAGGGCATCGGCAACGCGGCCGGCTTCTCGATGCAGGTCGAGCTGCGCGACGGCAACAGCGATTTCGCCAAGCTCCAGGCCATCACGGGCGCGATGGTCAGCAATGGCCAGAGCCAGAGCGCGCTGCAGCGCGTCCAATCCTCGTTCCGCTCCTCCGTGCCGCAATTCAACGTCGAGATCGACCGCATCAAGACCCAGACGCTGCACGTGACGACGGACCAGGTGTTCGCGGCGCTCTCGACCTATCTCGGCTCGTCCTATGTCAACCAGTTCAACAAGTTCGGCCGCGTGTTCCAGGTCTACACCCAGGCCGATCCCGCCTTCCGCGTCACCGAGCGCGACATCGCCAACATGATGGTGCGCAACTCGAACGGCGACATGATCCCGATCGGCACGGTTGCCACGATCACGCCCGCCACCGGCCCGTCGCTGATCAGCCTCTACAATCTCTATCCATCGTCGACCGTGATCGGCCTGCCGGCGCAGGGCTACTCCTCTGGCCAGTCGCTGAAGCTGATGGAGGAGATCGCGGGCAAGACGCTGCCGCCGGGCACCGGCTTCGAATGGACCGCGATGTCCTATCAGGAGAAGGCCGTCTCCAACCAGATCTACTGGGTGTTCGGGCTCGCCATGCTGCTGGTCTATCTCGTGCTCGCCGGCCAATACGAGAGCTGGTATGCGCCGATCTCGGTAATCCTGGCGGTGCCGCTGTCGTTGCTCGGCCCGATGCTGACCCTCAACGCATTGAAGATCGACAACAACCTCTATTGCCAGATCGGCCTGATCCTGCTGATCGCGCTGTCGGCCAAGAACGCCATCCTGATCGTCGAGGTCGGGCTCGAGCTGCACGGCCGCGATGGCAAGCCGGTGCTGGAATCCGCGGTCGAAGCTGCGCGCGCCCGCTTCCGCCCGATCCTGATGACGTCGTTCGCCTTCATCCTCGGCGTGGTGCCGCTGGTGATCGCGACCGGCGCCGGTGCCAGCGCGCGCAAGTCGATCGGCATCACGGTGTTCTCGGGCATGCTGGCCTCGACCTGCCTCGCGGTGCTGTTCGTGCCGGCGTTCTTCGTGGTGGTGCAGCGCTTCGAGAACTGGCGTGCGTCGAAGAAGACGCCGAAGGCGGTGGCAGTGGCCGAAGTGAAGTCCTAGGCTTTCTCCGTGGACGTCGGACGCGCCTCGCCGCTCGAGACCAGGAGCACCGAGACCTTCGCTTGCCTGAGCACGGCGTCGGCGACGCCGCCGAAGGAGAGGTGATCGGCCTGGATGCGATCGACGCCCATCACCACGAGATCGACGGCGGTGGTCTCGATCTCGCGCAGGATCGCCGCTTCAGGCGCCCGGTTCGCGCGCAAGGTCGTGGTGATGTCGACCTCGTAACGGGCGGCGAGATCGCTGGCGTCCTTCAGGATGCCGGCCTCCTGGTTCAGACCACGCGAGGCGCCGCGCTGCGCGCCCTTGTCGCGCGTCGTCGCGACATAGATCACCCGGAGCGAGCCTGATCCCGCCTGCGCCAGCGCGACCGCGACCTCGGCGCCGCGCTTGGAGACGCCGCTGCCGGAGACCGGAACGAGGATGTTGAGCGCCTCGGGCGTCGGCTGCTTCAGGTGCTTGCCCTTGGCCGCCACGACCGCGAGCGGTCCCTCGAACTTCGCTGCGATGTCCTCGATCCTCCGATCGAAGCGATCCTTGGCGGCAGCAACCTTGTCGACGCCGATGACCAGAAGATCGAAGCCCTTGCGCGCTTCGTCGGCGATGGACTCGCCGAGCTCCGCACGCCTTGCCCGGGTGACGACGTCGACGCTGCCGACATCGCCATCGCCATGGGCCGATACGATCTCGGCGGCCTTCTTCACCACGGTTTCCGCGCTTTCCTCTTCATCGCGGCCCTTCTCCTGATCCTTGGCGCGCTTGCCGATGTGCAGCACGGTGATTGGCAAGCCGCGCATGCCGGCGATCAGGCCGGCGATGTGGGCAGCGAAGGTGGCGTTCACGCTCTCGTCCACGGCGAGCAAGGGGCGTTCG
Source organism: Bradyrhizobium sp. BWC-3-1 (assembly GCF_032917965.1). Lineage (NCBI taxonomy): Bacteria > Pseudomonadati > Pseudomonadota > Alphaproteobacteria > Hyphomicrobiales > Nitrobacteraceae > Bradyrhizobium > Bradyrhizobium sp. BWC-3-1. Next base: position 2,175,565 of record NZ_CP136625.1, on the reverse strand, counting down.
AGATTGGCGACGAAGCCGCGCTTCTCGAATTCTTCCCGCTCCAGGCGCTCTTGCTCGTCCTTGTTCATCGGCAGCTTTGCCAGCGCGGCGCGCAGCATCGGCGGCATCGCCATCGTGGTCACGATCGCCATGGTCACAATCATCGTGAACAGGTTCTGGCTGAGCACGCCGATCGAAAGACCGATGGTGGCGATGATCACCTCGGTCGAGCCGCGCGCGTTCATCCCGCTTGCGAGGGCCAGCGACTCCCTTGTGTTCAGCCCGCCCACGGTTCCGCCGACGAAGGCGCCGCCGAACTTGCCGACGCTGGCGATCACGACCAGCAGGCCGGTGAGCATCAGCAGATGGGGATCGCGCAGCACCGTGAGGTCGGCGCTCAGGCCGGCCAAACCGAAGAACACCGGCATGAAGAAGCTCGAGATCAGCCCGCGCAGCCGCTCGTCGATCTGCCGCGTTAGGATCGGGGACTCCCCGACCAGAATGCCGGCGACGAAGGCACCGAGCACGGTGTGGACGCCGATCAGATGCGTGACCAGCGCCATCGCGCACATCAGCAGCAGGATCACCGTGATGACCGGGGCGGTGCTGACGAGATTGTCGTTGGCCCATCGAATGAGCTGGAACACGATGCGGCGGCCGATGGTGAAGCTAATCGCGAGGAAGGCCAGCGTGCCCAGCACAGCTTTCGCCACCGAGGCGATATCCAGCGCGCCGTGCGAGGCGAGGCTGAAGATGACGGCGATGATGATCCAGCCGATGGTGTCGTCGATGACGGCGGTGGCGACGATGATCTGGCCGACATTGCGGCGCATGAAGTTCATCTCGCGCACAACCACCGCGACGATCTTCACCGAGGAGATTGACAGCGCCGTGCCCATGAACAGCGACGCAACCAGGCGGGCTTGCGGATTCGGCAACAGCGCATCTGGCAGGAATTCGCCGAGCGCAAAACCGCAGGCAAAGGGCACGAGGATGCCGGCAATCGAGATCGCGATCGCGGCCTTGCCGACCTTCCTGACCAGCTTGAGGTCGGTCTCCATGCCGGTCAGCAGCAACAGCAGCAGGATGCCGAACTGCGCGATGCCGTCGATCATCGCTTTCTGCTCGGGCGTTTTGGGGAAGATTGCCTGCTGTGCGTCAGGCCAGACCCAACCGAACAGCGAGGGACCGAGCAGGATGCCGGCGAGCAATTCGCCGATCACCGAGGGCTGGCCGAGGCGCTGCATGATCTCGCCGAGACCGCGGCCGACCGCGATCAACAGCACGATCTGGGCCAGCAGCAGGAATTCCGAGGGACCGGCCGATTTGCCGCCCTCGGCGCTGGCCGCAACGGTGGTGAGGACAAGCGCCGCGGGGACAAGGCCGACCGGTCGGAGCAGGCTCCACTGCATGCAGGAATTTTACCCCTTCATCTGCCCCGGCGAGGTGCCGGGATGACGGGGATAGAACCCGCGGCAGGCAACAGGAGTTCCTTGACTTCGCGGCGGGTAAGGGGCCTCAACAAAAAAACGCGAAAACAACCCCATGCACAGTAGAGATGAGGTTGAAAAGACTGGAGAAAATTTCGTCTTTGCCGAAATCTAATTTCGCTTTGCCGAAAATGCTTGCCCCGTCGGGCAAAACACTGGCATGATGGCATCATCGGCAGACTACGCGAGCCGCCGCCACTCCCACGTCATTGCGGGCGCGGCGACTTGACAGCCGAACCTTTAGCGAAGGCGGAAGCAATCCAGAATCCGTCCGCCGAAAGATTCTGGATTGCTTCGTCGCTACGCTCCTCGCAATGACGGGATTGAAACGGGCGCGCGCCTCACGCCGATCCCTCACACCGCCTGCGGTGTCCTGATCTCGCGCGGGAGAATGATCGCGGCTGCGATCGCGAGCAGGCAGAGTGCGGCGAAGGCATGCAGCATGGTGACGAAGCCGCCCTGCTCGTAGAGCCAGGCGACCAGGCCGACCGAGGCGCCGGCCGCGGTGAAGCCAATGAAATAGCGCACGGCATAGGCGCGCGAGCGCCATTCCTCGCTGGTGTATTTGCCGACCATGGCGTCGTTGACCGTGACCTGTCCGAACGCGCCCATGACGATGCCGATCGAGACCAGGATCAGCGGCAGATTGGACAGGCTCGCGGCGAGATACAGGAACGGCGCCAGCATGAAGGACAGCGGCAGCGCCACTGTCTTCAGCGAATAGCGGTCGAGCAGCCGGCCGATCGTATACTGCGTCATCGCGCCGAACACGTAGACGCAGGCCGCGATGACGCCGAGCAGCGCCGGGCTTTTGGTGAGATCGGCAAGCCGCTCCGCGAACAGCTTTGGCAGCGCCACGGTGACGGCGTTGAACGTCGTGGAGATCGCGATCACCACGATCAGCAGCGACAGGATCACGCGCCACATGTCCTGCTTGGCGACCCGCGCCTGCGCTGCCGCCTGCTTCGAGCCCTTGCGGTCCTCGTGAACGACCATCGTCGCGAACGCGATGCCGATCAGGATGGTGACGATGCCGGGGACGATGAAGGCGAAGCGCCAGCCGAGATACTGGCCGATCACGCCGGTGACCAGCGCCGACGAAGCGACGCCGAGATTGCCCCAGACGCCGTTGATGCCCATCTCGCGGCCGAGCCTGTCAGCGTAGGAGACGATCATGGCAGTGCCGACGGGATGATAGATCGAGGCAAAAATGCCGATCGCGAACAGCGCCGCGCCGAGTTGGGCCGGGGTCTGCACGAAGCCAACCGAGATCATGGAGGCGCCGATGCCGACGAAGAAGATCAGCATCATGTGGCGACGGCTCCAGCGGTCGCCGAGCCAGCCGGTGAGCAGCGAGCCCGCGCCGAAGGCGACGAAGCCCGGCGTCGCGTAAGGCAGGAGTTCCGAATAGGCCATGCCGAGCGCCGGTCCCATGATGATCACCGCGGCGGCGAAAATCAGCATCGCGTAATGGTCGATGAAATGGCCCGCGTTGACGAAACTGATCACCCGGCTGGGGCTGTTCATGGGAATCCTCTCCTGCTCCGAAATGAGTTATATGTCTTGGGCATGACGGGATGCTGCCAATGACTGTCGTCGAGACGCCAATCCTCCGGGCGGTCCGGAGCAATCATCGCTCGCCCGCGGGCGTGCATCTGGTCGCACGCGACTATCCCAAGGGCATGCGGATCGATCCGCATATGCACCGCGAGGCACAGCTGATCTATGCCGCCAGGGGCACCATGCAGGTGACGACGCCCGGAGGGCGCTGGCTGGTGCCGCCGGACCGCGCGGTCTGGGTCCCCGCCGGGCTCCAGCACGCCATCGATCTGCTCGCCGACATCGAGATGCGGACGCTGTATTTCGACTTGGCCTGGCTGAAGCGCGCGCAGCGCCATGAGGGACTGACCAAGGAATTCGTGGTGCGGGTGTCGCCGCTGCTGAACCAGGCGATCCTCGCGCTGTTCGACGCGCAAAATACCGAGGAGCGGACCGATCTGCTGGTTCGGCTAGTGATGCTGGAACTGGTCCGGGCCGAGGATTCCGCGACCTTCGTGCCGCTGCCACACGAGCCGCGCTGCCGGCGCGCGGCCATGATCGTGCTCGACGATCCCACCGGCCTGCACGACATCGACGCGCTGGCGCGCGAGGTCGGAACCTCCGCGCGCACGCTGTCGCGGCTGTTTTCGACAGAGACGCAGCTGAGCTTCAAGAGCTGGTGCCAGCGTGCGAGGATTGCGGCGGCGATCCAGCGGCTGTCCACCGATGCCAATGTGTCCGTGAAGCAGCTCGCGACCCAGCTCGGCTATGCCAGCGTGCCGGCGTTTTCGGCGGCGTTCCGTCAGGTGACGGGACGGACGCCGACGGAGTTTGCGGGGAAGGGGTAAGCGCAGAGGCGGGCTGCCGATCGTCCTGCGGGGCCGGTTCGCCAGAATAACGCGATGGCCGGCGGCCCCTTTGGCCTCGACGAGCCGCGCAACATCTATTCTTCAGGAAGACCTGCCTTGCGTAACCCCACGGCGATACGAGCTCGCTGCGCAAGACAGGTTGGATGATCCGTTGGCGAACTGGCGTGGAATTGGGCGATGCTGAAGTCCGGAGCGAGCGTCAGCCCCGCCTGCATATGAGTCCGCGCTTCCTTGATCTCACCGAGATGCGCCTGCTCGGCGGCAAGATAAAAATGGACAAAGGGTGCAATATTACGGTTGGTCTCGATCGAGCGCTTGAACCAGCGAACGGCAGCCTCATCGGCGCCGAGATATGATTGCGCGATTCCTGCCGTATTCATCCAGGAAGAGGCCTTGTTATCGCGGGGAGAGAGTCGGAAAGCCTCCATGACGTGCGCTTCGGTCTCCTCGGCTCGGCCTAGATTGCACTTGCCAAGTCCGATCCACGCATGGGCCGTGGCAAGATTCCGGTCCAGCACCAACGCCCGCTCACACTCGGCGATGCCTTGGGCGGCGCGGTTCGTGAAAATCTGGACGACGCCCATCAGGCAATGTGCCCTCGCGTGATTGGGCGTGTGGCCAAGTATCCTGGTCAAGGACGCTTCGACCACTTGCAGAGGCGCCGTGCGGTCGATCAGCATGGAGGTCGCCCGCATCGTATCGACGTCTGTGATTCCCACCATAGCTTCAACGTTTGAAGCGTCCAGCAGGAGCGCTTGTTCGAAGAACGGGCGAGCCTGCGACAGGCTCGTGGGATCCGTCCCGCGATTCAGATACGCCATGCCCTGGAAATAAAGGTCGGTCGAATCTGGATGTGGCGCACGCGCAGCGCGCCGTGCCTCTACCCTGACGAGCTCGGTTCCCAATTGATTGGCAAGACGCGCACCGATTTCGTCCTGCATGTCGAAAAGATCTGCTACCTGCTTGTCGAAACGGTCGCCCCACAAATGATTTCCGGTCTCGGCATCGATGAGCTGGACGATGATGCGCATCCGGCTGCCGGCCCGTTGCACGGAGCCCTCGAGCACGTAGCGAACGCCGAGTTCGCGGCCGAGCTGCTTCAGATCGACATGCACGCCCTTGTAGGTGAAGGCGGTGTTGCGGCCGATCACGAAGATACCGGCCATTCGCGACAGATCCGTGGTCAGGCTCTCGGTCACGCCGTCGACGAAATAGTCCTGGGCGGGATCGGGGCTCAGATTGGCAAAAGGCAGAACCACGAGCGACGGCTTGCCTGCGGCGGGCCTCGGCAAGCGCGCGACAGTCGCAGTTGTAGGCACTTCGCGCACCTCCGCGACGAAGCGGACGCCCTTGCGCGGAAATGTCTTGATCAAGCGCTGCGCGTCCCCGGAATCGCCGATCGCCTTGCGCGCCGCATTAAGCCGCGTGGTCAGGGCGACGTCGGAGACGACGCGACCATGCCAGATGGCGCGGATCAGGTCGTCCTTGCTGACCACGCGCTCGCGGTTGCCGATCAGATAACGAAGCAGGTCGAACACCTGCGGCGCGATGGCGACAACCTCCGGCCCGCGACAAAGCTCGCGCCGCTCAGTGTCGAGTGAAAAATCGTTGAAGAAATAGCGCAAGCGACTTCCCCGAGACCGCCGTCCGTCGTCAAAATCCGTGCGATGCGTAAGAGTAAGCTGCCGGTAAGGAAAATGTAAGCCGGCGACCAAGCCCGTTCGTCCCTCATGTGATACATCCGCCGGTAGAACCCGCTCTGAGCGCCAAATGGATCAGGGAGACAGGGAATGATCACGCGTCGTAGCGTATTGGCCGCATCTGCGGCCTGTGTGGCGAGCTCCGCCTCGTACCGCGTGTCGCGCGCGCTCGCACAGCCGCTCTCCAAAACCGCGCACATTTTGACGGGCTTCTCGCCCGGACTGCAGGACGCCATGGCGCGGCTCGTGGCCGGACAGATGAGCGGCTATGCGGAGACCATCGTGGTCGAGAATCGGCCAGGAGCAGGCGGCCGTATCGCGGTGGAGGCGGTGAAGAACGCCGATGCCGACGGATCGGCCATGCTGTTCTCGCCGCTCGGCTTCATGATGTTTTTTCCGCACGTCTACAAGACGCTGAGGTACCAGCCGCGCGATTTCACGCCGGTGTCGACCGTCGCCTCGACCCCGACATTGCTGACAGTCGGCCCGGCGGTTCCGGCCGACGTCAGGACACTGGCGGATTTCGTTGTTTGGTGCCGAGCCAATCCGAAGCTTGCCACCTTTGGCACGCCGGGCGCCGGAACCACGCTGCATTTTCTCGGTACGATGCTGGGCCGCAGCGCAGGCTTCGATTTTCTCCACGTGCCCTATCAGGGCGGTGGCGCGATTCAGGATCTGGTCAAGGGCGTGATTGCAGCGACCGTCATGCCGATCGGCAGCTCGCTCGGACTTGTCCAATCCGGAGATCTTCGTGCGCTGGCGACCACTGGACCGCGCCGCAGCCCGTTCGTTCCGGCGGTACCGACGGTGCGGGAGGCGGGATACCCCTCGCTCGAGGACCTCACATGGTTTGCGTTTTTCGTTCCAGCGAAGACGCCGGCGCCGATTGTCGATAAGCTCAGCGCCGCGATCCAGACGGCCGTTCGCACCGACGAGGTCAGGGCCGGTATGGCAAAGCTGGCCGTCGAGCCGGACGTGATCGCGATGGACGATTTCGCCCGGCTGATCGCATCCGAATCCGACCGGTGGAAGGCGATCGTGCATGAAACGGGGTTTGTCCCGACCGATTGATCGCAGCAACGGAGGCAACAGATGAGCCGGCCAGCGTCCGTCCTTGATCTCGTGCAGTCGCATCGCATCACCGCGGTGATCTATGCTGCGGCGAAGCTTAGTCTCGCGGAGGCCGTCGGAGACGAGGCGAAATCCGTGGCTGAGCTTGCCCGGCTGGTGTCCGCCGACGAAAGGGCTCTGCGCAGACTGCTCGTTGGTCTGACCACACTTGGTCTTTGTAGGCAGGCAGACCACGACCGGTTTGCTATGACCGATCTCGGCCTGCAGCTCGGCGAGACGGCCGACCCATCCTTCAAGGACTGGGTTCTCTTTGAGGGCGAGATGCTCGCGCAATCCTGGAGCGGACTGGTCGATTCGGTTCGCACCGGAAAGACCGCGACCCAGCTGCGCGGAGAAGGCGACGACCGTTATGCGGCCACAGGCAATACGCCGGAATCAAACCGCCGGTTCAACGCTGCGATGGTCAGCCTCACGCGGTCCATCGTTCCGAAGATCGTTACGGCCCACGAGTTCGCCGCAGCGCGCCTCGTCATGGATATCGGCGGCGGCACCGGCGAATTGATCGGCGCCATAGTTCAGCACAACCCTCACCTTGAGGGCATCGTCTTCGATCTCGCGCGTTGCGAGACAGATGCGCGCACACATTTCGATCGTCTCGGGATCGCCGGCCGCAGTCGCTTCGTCACCGGCAGCTTCTTTGAAGATATTCCGAGCGGCGCCGACACGATCGTGATGAAGAGCATTCTCCATAATTGGAACGACGACCGTTGCCGGATCATCTTGCGCAATTGCCGGAACGCGCTGCCGTCCGACGGGACGTTGATCGTGATCGAGCGGATCATGCCGGAGCGCGCAACGACGGCGCCCGAGGATCGTTCCTGCGTCATGAGCGACCTCAACATGCTGCGAGGACCGGGCGGTTGCGAGCGGACCGAAGCCGAGTATCGCAAGCTGGCGGACTCGGCCGGCTTCGCTTTCGTCCGGACGACCGGTATCGGCTCGTTCAGCCTGGTCCAATTCAGGAAATCCGGTCACTGAGCAGGCTGTCTCCTTGCGCTGGCAGGAGGGGCCCGGATCAGGGACGCCCTGGCTGCCACCCGCGGCACGCAGGCCGTGGCGTACTGGATGTCCCTCCTTCGCCGGGCATGACGGCATTCTGGAAATCCACACCCCCCGCTAAACTTGCCAAAATCCCCCGCTTGATTGTGATCGGATTCCGCCCAAATCCCGTGTAAGATTCCCGCACCGCACAAACCCGACACGAAAGCCCCGATGGCCAACGCCTTCTTCTCCGACTTACTTACTACCATCTCCGAGCGCGGCCGCACGCTGCTTCGCCGCGGGGATTCTGCCGACACCAAGCCGGACGCCGATGGGCTGATCGAGCTCTGTGGCGCGCTGCTGTCGGGCCGGGGTGAAGCTTCCGGCACCGCCATGGCGCGTGAGGTGCTCGACATCTACCAGGACCTGGATGCGGCGGGACGTCGCGCCTTTTTCGAAGCCCTGGTGCGCGATTTCGGCCCGGATCGGGAACGCCTGTCCAAGGCGATCGAGACATGGCGCGCCAAGCCGGCCGACGAGGATGCCAGCGCCCTGCACTTCGCCTCCGAGCCGCGCCGGCAGGAGCTGATCCGCCGCCTCAACCGCGCACCCGGCGGCACCGGCGATCTCGTCAAGATGCGCGCCGACCTGCTCGACATGATGAACAGGCACGCCGATCTCGCCGCACTCGATCGCGACGTTTCGCATCTTCTCTCGTCATGGTTCAACAGGGGGTTTCTCGTGCTGCGCAGGATCGACTGGTCGACCCCGGCCAACATCCTCGAAAAGATCATCCGTTATGAGGCCGTGCACGAGATCAGCGACTGGGACGATCTGCGCCGCCGCATCGATCCGGTCGACCGCCGCTGCTACGCCTTCTTCCATCCCGCGATGGTGGACGAGCCCCTGATCTTCGTCGAGGTCGCGTTGACCGAGACGATCCCCGGCGCGATCGCGCCGCTGCTCGCGGTCGATCGCCCATCCGTCCCGATCGAGCGCGCCCGTACCGCCGTGTTCTACTCGATCTCCAACACCCAGCGCGGTCTGGGCGGCATCTCCTTCGGCAGCTTCCTGATCAAGCAGGTGGTGGAGGAGCTGCGCCGCGAATTGCCCAAGCTCGACAATTTCGTGACGCTGTCGCCGGTGCCGGGCTTCATGCCATGGGTGAAGCAGGACAAGGATTTGCCGCTGTCGGACGAGGACCGCGAGATCCTGAAGCGCCTCGACGATCCCAAATGGTTCGAGAACCCCGAGACAACGACACTGCTACGTGGCGTGATCGAACCGCTCGCGGCGCACTATTTCCTGAAGGCGCGCACACCCAAAGGCAAGCTGATCGACTCCGTCGCGCGCTTCCATCTCGGCAATGGCGCCCGCCTCGAGCGCATCAATTGGTTAGGCGATCTCTCGCCGAAGGGCGTGCGCGAGTCCGCCGGCGTGATGGTCAACTACCTCTACCGCCTCGACGACATCGAGAAGAACCACGAAGCCTACGCCAATGACGGCGAAGTCGTGGCCTCGAGCGCGGTGAAGAAGCTCTTGAAGGGCGAAGGGCGGCGGCTGTTGGATATGCGACTGTCGTAAGGGACGACCTCGGCTGATTGCGTTGGTTCGTCCACAATCTCGGTGTCATCGCCCGGCTTGACCGGGCGATCCAGTATTCCAGAGGCCTCCGTTGAAGCGCTCGCTCTCGCCACATTCGCCACGGCGTACTGGATGCCCCGGTCAAGCCGGGGCATGACAGCGGAAAGCATGGCGTGGCCGTCGCGCCCCCTACTCCGCCAGCGCCTTCATCTCCTTGTAGAGATCCGACTTGCCTTCGAAGCCGATGCCTGACAGCTCCGGCATGGTGATGTGGCCGTTCTCGACGCGGACGCCGTCGGGGAAGCCACCATAGGGCTGGAACAGGTCGGGGTAGCTCTCGTTGCCGCCAAGGCCTAAGCCGGCTGCGATGTTGAGCGACATCTGGTGGCCGCCGTGGGGGATGCAGCGGCTCGGCGACCAGCCATGAGTTTTCAGCACCTCCAGCGTGCGCTGGTATTCGCACAGGCCGTAGGACAGCGCGCAATCGAATTGCAGCCAGTCGCGGTCGGGGCGCATGCCGCCGTAGCGAATCAAATTGCGGGCATCCTGGTGGCTGAACAGGTTTTCGCCTGTTGCCATCGGGCCCGGATAGAATTCGGCGAGGGCTGCCTGCAGCGCGTAATCCAGGGGATCGCCGACTTCTTCGTACCAGAACAAGGGATAATCCCGCAGCATCTTGGCATAGGCGATGCCGGTCTCGAGATCGAAGCGGCCGTTGGCGTCGACGGCGAGCTGCGCGTCCTTGCCGATTTCCTTCAGCACCGCTTCGATGCGGGTGCGGTCGTCCTCGATATCAGCACCGCCGATCTTCATCTTCACGACGTTGTAGCCGCGATCGAGATAGCCTCGCATCTCGCCGCGCAGCATCGAGAGGTCCTTGCCGGGATAGTAGTAGCCGCCGGCAGCGTAGACGAACACGCGCGGATTGGCTTTGACGCCGTGACGCTCAGCCAGCAGGCGAAACAGCGGCTGGCCCGCAATCTTCGCGACCGCATCCCACACCGCCATGTCGATGGTGCCGACCGCGACCGAGCGCTCGCCGTGACCGCCCGGCTTCTCGTTGGTCATCATCGCGGCCCAGACCTTGTCGGGGTCGAGATTGTCGCCGGCCGCGTTCAGCAGCGATTTCGGATCGGCCTCCAGGATGCGCGAGGCAAAACGCTCGCGGATCAGGCCGCCCTGCCCGTAGCGGCCGTTGGAGTTGAAGCCGTAGCCGACGACGCGCTTGCCGTCGCGAACGACGTCGGTGACGACGGCCACGAGGCTCGTCGTCATCTTGGTGAAATCGATATAGGCGTTGCGGATCGGCGAAGAGATCGGCTTCGTGATCTCGCGGACGTCGACGATGCGGACGGACATGGGGTTTGGCTTTCTGCGGGCTCCCTCCTCTCGTCATGGCCGGGCTTGTCCCGGCCATCCACGTCTTAGCCGCTCGAAGAACGTGGATGCCCGGGACAAGCCCGGGCATGACGGCGTGCCCCAAGCACGCTTCGCATTCCAAAACTACTTCTTATCCCTGAAATACGGCTCGACCGGGCCGTGCACCTTGATGGTCAGCGGGTTGCCGTGGCGGTCCTTGGCGTTGCCTGCGGTGACGCGGACCCAGCCTTCGCTGATGCAGTATTCCTCGACATTGGTCTTCTCGACACCCTTGAAGCGGATGCCGACGTCGCGCGCCAGGATGTCCGCATTGTAAAAGGGGCTGTTCGGATCGACCGAGAGGCGGTCCGGAAATTCGTCGCTCATGATTGTCTCGCTCATAACAGGGTCTCGATTTGCTGCCGCAATCCTTCGGGCCGTGCGGTCGGCGCATAGCGCGAAACCACCTTGCCGGCGCGGTCCACCAGGAATTTCGTGAAATTCCATTTGATGGAGGCGCCCAGCAGGCCGGATTGCTGGCGTTTCAGGTACTCATACAACGGATGGGCATTGCTGCCGTTGACGTCGATCTTCTCGAACAGGGGAAAGGTGACGTCGTAATTGGTCGAGCAGAACGCCTGGATCTCGCTCGCCTGCCCTGGCTCCTGCGCACCGAACTGGTTGCAGGGAAAGCCGAGCACCGAGAAGCCGCGCGGGGACAGGTCGCGATGCAGATCCTCCAGCCCGCGATATTGCGGCGTGAAGCCGCATTTGCTCGCGGTGTTGACGATCAGCAGCACCTGCCCCTCGAAGCTGCGCATCGGCACTTCTTCGCCGAGAAGCGAGTTGGCCTTGAAGTCGTAGATCGCGGACATCGCTAACCTACGGGATCGATCGGCGACGGCGGCACGCCGCCCGCCTCGATCGCCTCGCCTGCGAGCAGGCAGAGATCCTCGCGATAGCGGCCCGACACGATGTGCACGCCGACCGGCGCCTTGCCGACGAGGCCCGTGGAGACCACGAGGCCCGGCAGGCCCATGAAGGGAATGGCGATCTGCGGCAACTGCGCTTCCCAGACGCGTTTGAAGGAAGAGTCGTCCTTGCGGTCGAGATGATCGGGGAACGGCAGTTCGCCGGAGACCGGCGTCAGCAGCACGGCATAGGTCTCGAAGAACAGCATCCAGTCGCGGGTCAGCGTGGCGCGGCGGGTCAATGCCTTGGCGTAATTGGCCTGGTCCATCGGCGTGACCCTGGCACGGTTGCCACGCAGGCACGCCAGCGCGCCGGGATCGCCTTCACGCTCGGCCATCTCGAGCTGCGCCTCATAGCCGTCGCCGAGCCAGAGCTTGATCTGCCACTCGACCGCTTCGCGCATCGGCGGGGTGTTCTCGATTGTCTCGACGGTCCAGCCGGCCCGTTCGAGCCGCTTGCCGGCGTCGATGACGGCGGCCTTCACCTCGGGCGCGCTGGCCAGGCCGTCCGGGTCGAGACAGAGCGCGGCGCGCTTCGGCCGCGCGGGGCCTTCCAGCGGCACCGGCACAAACCAGGGATCGCGGATGTCGCGGGCCGACATGGCCGCGAGCGAAATCCTGATGTCGTTGACGGTGCGCGCCAGCGGCCCCGACACCGCCATGATCTGCGGCCCGATCGGGCGCTCCGGCAGGGCCGGATTGAAGGCCGGGATGCGGCCCAAGGTCGGGCGCAAGCCATGCACGCCGCAGGCATAGGCGGGATAGCGGATCGAGCCGGCAATGTCGGTGCCATGGGCGATATGGCCGATGCCGGCCGCGACCGCCGAGCCCGCGCCGCCGGACGAGCCGCCCGGCGTCAGCGAGGCGTCGCGGGGGTTCTTGGTGTCGCCGTGGACCAGGTTGGTGGTGAACCAGCGATAGGAAAAGGCCGGGCAATTGGTGCGCCCAAGCAGAACGGCGCCGGCTTTGCGGAAATTGGCGACCACCGGATTGTCCTCGCGCGCGATCAGGTCGCGCTGGAGTTTGAGGCCGTTGGTGGTGGCAAAGCCCTCCTGGTCGACATTGGCCTTGATGGTGACGGGCACTCCGGCCAGCACGCCGGGGTCCTCGCCCCTGGCGATGGCGGCATCGACGGCGTCGGCCTGCTTGAGCACGTCCTCGGGCCGGTGGTCGATCACGGCGTTGAGGCTCGGATTGACCGCGTCGAGCCGGCCGAGGCCGGCCTGCGCGGCCTCCCTGGCGGAGACCTTTTTGGTTTTGACGAGATCGGCGAGGTCGGCCGCCGACAGGCGCCAGAGATCTTGCATGACTTGCTCCGTGTAACCGGCGTCTTTTAGCCCCGGGAACGCGGCAAAGCCATGCGGATTTCGCAGGGATTCCTCCGCCATTGCGACGGTGGCGAGAGCAAGCCTTAATGCCGGGTGGCGGACTGGTCCGGAATGTCCAGGAGTGCCTCGGTGAAGGGGAATTCGAGCACGATCTCGCCTTCCCGGTCGGTGACCTCGATGACGGCCTCAAGCAGGGCCGGCTGGGTGCCTTCCGATCTCAGCACCTCCAGAATCATCTGGCGGGCAACCTCCCAGGCGCGATCGGGATTGCGCAAATCCTCTCCCTCAGGATCCACGATCAGTTCGTCGCCGATACGGGTGTTGAAGAAATATCTGGGCATCACGAAGTTCCAGTTGGGTCGCCTGTACCGGATTGAAAGCTGCACTGCACTCACAACCGCTTTATCAGGACAGGGTTCGCGACCGAATGCGCCGGGCGCAAGGCAGCATCACCAGCAAGTATCGTTCCGGCAGCATTTTTTGCGCCGCAACATGGCTTTCTCGGGAAAATTTCACTGGCGAACTTTTCCACCCGCACTAACTTAAGGATTGGGCGGATACGTCCGAATTCTCGAAAATGGAGAGCCGAAAATGGCCTGGAAAGCCCCGAAGATCGTCGAAGTGCCCTGTGGCATGGAAATCAACATGTATGTGAGCGCCACCCGCAAGTAAGCGGTTGGTGAGTTCGCGTTCTGCGCAGGTGGATCTTTCGGTCACGATGCATGTCCGGAAGACAGGATTTGTGTTTGCGTGAGGTCCACCTCGCGACACTGCCTCCAGGAGACGGATCATGCTTCGCGTCGTCGTCCTGGGCGCCGCAGCCGGCGGCGGAGTGCCGCAATGGAATTGCGGCTGCGAGGGCTGCCGGACGGCCCGTGATAACGGCCAAGAGCTGCAACGGACCCAAGCCTCGGTCGCCTTCAGCGGCGACGGCGAGCACTGGTTCTTGATCAACGCCTCCCCCGACCTCCGCCAGCAATTGAATGCGACGCCACAGCTGCATCCGAAGGCAGGCGCGCTGCGCCATACGCCGATCGCAGGCGTGATCCTGACCAACAGCGAGGTGGACGCAGTGGCCGGCCTGCTGTCGATGCGCGAGGGTTCGCCCTTCACGGTCTATGCGCATGAGAAGGTGCTGGCGATCCTGAAGGCGAACAGCATCTTCAATGTGCTGAACGAGAGGAACGTGCAGCGCCAGCCGATCGGCATCAATGAGCCGTTCGAGCCGCGGCTGCCGGACGGGGCGCGCTCAGGACTCGAGGTGCTGCCCTTCGCGGTCTCGGGCAAATCGGCCTGGTACCTGGAAGGCAAGGCGCATCCGGGCGGCGACAGCGGCGATGGCGATACGCTGGGGCTGAAGATCACCGATAAATCGACCGGCAAATGCTTCTACTTCATCGCCGCCTGCGCCGAGGTCACCGACGCGCTCAAGGCCGAGATCGACGGCGCTGCGCTGGTGTTCTTCGACGGCACGGTGTGGCAGGACGACGAGATGATCAAGGCCGGGCTTAGCCACAAGACCGGCAAGAGCATGGGCCATGTCGCAATGTCCGGCGACCACGGCGCCATCGCGCGGCTCGCCGACCTCACACTCGACAGGAAGATATTTCTGCATATCAATAACTCGAACCCGGCGCTGCTGCCCGCTTCCCCCGAGCGCAAGGCGGCCGAAGCGGCGGGCTGGCAGATACCCGCGGACGGAACGGAGATCGTGCTGTGAATGCCGCGTCACTGACTGGAATGACCGCGCTCTCGATCGGCAAGGACATCAGGCTCACTAGCGCCGAGGAGCTGGAGGCGACGCTGCGCCACATCGGTGCGACGCGCTATCACAGCCTGCATCCGTTCCATAGACTGCTGCATGGCGGCAAGCTCAACAAGGGCCAGGTGCAGGCCTGGGCGCTGAACCGCTACTATTACCAGAGCACCATCCCGATCAAGGACGCGGTGGTGATCTCGCGCTTCCGCGACCGCGCCACGCGGCTGGAATGGCGCCACCGCATCGAGGATCATGACGGCGACATCGGCTCCGAAGGCGGTATCGAGCGCTGGCTGAAGCTGACCGAAGGCCTCGGGTTGGACACAGCTTACGTGGAATCGACCGAAGGCATCCTGCCGGCGACGCGCTTTGCGGTGGAAGCCTATGTGCACTATTGCCGCGAGAAGTCGCCGCTGGAGGCGATCGCGTCCTCGCTCACCGAATTGTTCGCGCCGAACCTGCACGAAGAGCGCATCTCCGGGATGCTGGAGCACTACGACTTCGTCAATCCTGATATCATGAGCTACTTCAAGCGCCGGCTGGCGCAGGCGCCGCGCGACGCCGGCTTTGCGCTCGACTATGTCAAGGCACATGCCGTCACGCCCGAGCAACGCGCGTCCGTCTGCAATGCGCTGATCTTCAAGACCAACGTGCTATGGGTGCAGCTCGACGCGTTGCAACACGCCTATGTCGAGGGCCATATTCCGCCGGGCGCGTTCGTGCCCCAAGAACACCAAAAGGCGAGCTGAGGAACGAGCGATGGCCGGGCCGCGTCACATCAGCGTCAGCGAGACGAGCAGGCCGGTTCTGCCGCGGCACGCCAAGCTGAAATATGACGAGACGCGAAAAGTCTGGGTGATCCTGGCGCCCGAACGCGTGCTGGCGCCGGACGAGATCGCGGTCGAGGTCTTGCAGCTCTGCGACGGCGAGCGCAATGTCGGCGAAATGTCCGACCAACTCGCGGCAAAATACGCCGCGCCGCGCGAGGCGATCCTGGCCGACGTCATTGTCATGCTGCAGGATCTCGCCGACAAGGGCTTTCTCACGGAGGCCCGGGAGAAGACGTCATGAGCGATGTGCTCGGCAATCCGACCATCCCGCCCGACGCCAGCGACAGCCTCGCGGTGCTGGAGAAGAGCCGCTCGACGGCAGAGACGTTCGGCATTCCGCTCGCCGTGCTGCTCGAGATCACCCATCGCTGCCCGCTGCAATGTCCCTATTGCTCCAACCCGGTCGAGCTCGACCGCTCGGGCAAGGAGCTGACGACCGAGGAATGGAAGAAGGTATTGAGCGAACTCGCCGAGATCGGCGTGCTGCAGGTGCATTTCTCCGGCGGCGAGCCGACGGCGCGCAAGGACCTCGTCGAGCTGGTCAAGCATGCGAGCGACGTCGGGCTCTACACCAACCTCATCACTTCGGCGGTGCTGCTGACGCGTGAGCGGTTGAGCGAACTTGCCGATGCCGGGCTCTGCCACGTCCAGATCAGTTTTCAGGGCGTTGAAGAAGCCCTCGCCGACCGCGTCGGCGGCTACAAAAACGGGCACCGCAAGAAGCTCGAAGTCGCAAAATGGACGCGCGAGCTCGATTTGCCGCTCACCGTGAATGCGGTGATGCATCGGCAAAACCTGCACCAGCTGTCTGATATCATCCAGATGTCGGTGGACCTCGACGCCGACCGGCTCGAGGTCGCCAATGTCCAATATTACGGCTGGGCGCTAAAGAACCGCGCCGCGCTGATGCCGACGGTGGCGCAGCTCGACGAGTGCACCCGCATCGTCGAGGAGGCGCGCGAGCGGCTGAAGGGCCGGCTCACGATCGACTATGTCGTGCCCGATTATTACGCGCTGCGGCCGAAGAAGTGCATGGGCGGCTGGGGTCGGCAGTTCTTCAACATTTCGCCGGCCGGCAAGGTGCTGCCCTGCCACGCCGCCGAGAGCATCACCGGGCTCGACTTCGAATCCGTGCGCTCCAACCATTCGATCGCCTGGATCTGGCAGAACTCGGACGCCTTCAACCGCTACCGCGGCACCGGCTGGATGAAGGAGCCGTGCAAGAGTTGCGAATTCCGGGAGATCGATTTCGGCGGCTGCCGCTGCCAGGCCTTTGCGCTGACCGGCGACGCCGCCAACACCGATCCCGCCTGCGCGCTGTCGCCGCTGCACGAGACCATCTTCAAGCAGGCCGAGCGCGAGGCTGAGGGCGAAACCAACCGCTTCCTCTATCGCAATTTCGCTGGCGGCACCCTGGAATCCGAGAATGGTGCCTGACGCCGACGCGGCCAGCTCAGTCAAGCGCGCCGATCCCTTTGCACCGCTGACCTCCGAAATGCTCGACGTCGGCGACGGCCACGAGCTCTATGTCGAGAGCGTCGGCCGCACCGACGGAATCCCGGCGGTCTATCTGCATGGCGGCCCCGGCAGCGGCTGCCAGCCCGACCACCGCCGGCTGTTTGATCCCGACCGTTTTCAGGCCGTGCTGTTCGACCAGCGCGGCTGCGGTCGCAGCCGGCCGAAGGGATCGCGCGCACACAACACCACGCAGCATCTGATCGCGGACATGGAAAAGATCCGCGAGAAATTCGGCGTCGCGCGCTGGATGGTGGTCGGCGGCTCCTGGGGCGCGACGCTGGCGCTGGCTTATGCGCAGGCGCATCCCGAGCGCGTCTCCGGAATTGCGCTGCGCGCGACCTTTCTCGGCACGCGTGCTGAAGTCGAGATCGCCTTCACCTCCCGCCTGTCGCAATTCTACCCCGCGCTCTACGACGATTTTCTGAGCGTGCTGCCGGTCGAGGAGCGCGCGCAACCGGTGGAAGCCTACTATCGCCGCATCCTCGATCCCGATCCGGCGGTGCATGGCCCGGCCTCGCGCGCCTGGCACGATACCGAACGCGCCTTGTCGGAGCACAAGGCGGCAAAGACACGGCTGGATCTGGCGTCGCTGAACGTGTGGCGCACATTGCCGGCGACGCCGTTCATGGAGGCGCATTATTTCGTCCAAGACAGCTTCATGACGGAGAACGAGTTGTTGCGGAACGCCGGCAAGCTCGACGGCATTCCCGGCATCATCGTCCAGGGCCGCTACGATCTGTTGTGCCCTCCCGAGACATCGCAGGCGCTCGCGAAAGTGTGGCCGGGTTCCGAGATTCGCATCGTGGAAGAAGCCGGCCATTCGCTCTATGATACCGGCGTGCGGGACGCGGTCATGAAGTCGATCGCAGATATCGCTTCGAAGATTTCGCGATAGCGGGACAAGAAAATGCCACTCGCCGGGAAGGGCATGTTGCTCACGTCGATGAATATCGACGTTCCAAATGAACCCGATTTCAACCGCTGGTACGATCGCGAGCATCTGGAAGAGCGCGTTGCGATCGAGGGCTTTCTCGAAGCGCGGCGCTATGTCGCGCACGCCGCCAATCCCAAATATCTCTCGCTGTATTCAACCGCGACGCTCGACGTGCTCGACAGTCCCGCCTACCGGGCGAGGCTCGCCAGTCAGACCGAATGGTCGCGGCGGAGCATGGCGCATTTCAAGGACATGCTCCGCGTGGTCGCCCGCATCACGATCAGCAACGGTACCGGACGCGGCGCGGCGCTCGGCCTCGTGCGGCTGCGGCCGACGCCGGACAATGCAGTCGCGTGGCGTGACGCACTGCAAGAACGGCTGGCGCCGGAAAAACACGACGGCATCATCTCCATGCATCTGCTCGAAAGCGAGCCGGAAATATCAGGCGCGACCGCGGATATTCCGGCGGTGCGCAACGAAGGCGCGCGCGACTGGTTCGTGCTGATCGACGGCACGCATGTCGGCACGGTCTCGTCCGTGATCGCCGAGCGCTTCACCGGCCCTGCCGCCTCGCCATTCCCGCTTCCCGTGTCGGTCGGCTCCTACTGCCTGATGTGGGACCTCGCGAAGAGCGACATCGCGCGCAACTAAGCCATCGGACGCATCGCAACATGCTGCACCGCCACATACTGCGCACGGCCGTTAATGCTGTGCGCGCGTAGCTCCCATGAAAGAGGGGAAGCGCGAAATTTGCCGTTGTACTTCGGAGCGGTTCTAATAAGCTAACCCAATGACGTCATTCAGAAACCAGATCGCCGCGCGTTAGCGTTCGCAAGCTCAAGAAAAGGCCGCGGGGTCTTTGAGCCTGCGCGGACAGGGTAGGAATGAAACCGACCGATATTGCGGCCCCCGACTACTTTCACAAAGTGGTCGATTGCCAATGGGCCTGTCCTGCGCACACTCCCGTTCCCGAATACATCCGACTGATCGCCCAAGGCCGCTACAGCGACGCCTATATGATCAATTGGAAATCGAACGTGTTTCCCGGAATTCTGGGACGGACCTGCGATCGTCCATGCGAGCCGGCGTGCCGCCGCGGACGCGTCGAGGAGACGCCGGTCGCGATCTGCCGCCTGAAGCGCGTCGCCGCCGACTTCAAGGACGACATCACGCAGCGCTTGCCGCGCCCCTCGGCCAAGAACGGCAAGCGCGTTGCATTCGTGGGCGGTGGTCCCGCTTCGCTGACGGTCGCCCGCGATCTCGCGCCGCTCGGCTATCACTGCACCGTGTTCGACGCCGATGCCCAAGCCGGCGGCATGATGCGCTCGCAGATCCCGAAATTCCGCCTGCCGGATTCGGTCATCGACGAGGAGACCGGCTACATCCTGGGTCTCGGCGTCGACTTCAAGGGCGGCCATCGCATCGAGAGCATGAAGGCGCTGCTCGCGGAGAAGTACGACGCAATCTTCGTCGGCTCCGGCGCACCGCGCGGCCGCGAACTCGACATCCCCGGACGCAAGGAAGCAGCCGCCAACGTCCATATCGGCATCGACTGGCTGTCCTCGGTCTCGTTCGGTCATACCGACAAGATCGGCAAGCGCGTCATCGTGCTCGGCGGCGGCAACACCGCGATGGATTGCTGCCGCACTGCGCGTCGCCTCGGCGGCGAAGAGGTGAAGGTCGTCGTGCGCTCCGGCTTCGAGGAAATGAAGGCCTCGCCCTGGGAGAAGGAAGACGCGCTCCACGAAGACATTCCGATCCTCAATTTCCTCGTTCCCACAGCGTTCGTCCACGAAAACGGCAAGCTCACCGGCATCACCTTCCAGAAGGTGAAGGCCGAATACGACGCCAAGGGCCGCCGCAACCTCGTCCCCTCGGGCGAGCCGGACCAGACCATCGAATGCGACGACGTGCTGGTCGCGGTCGGCCAGGAGAACGCCTTCCCCTGGATCGAGCAGGACTGCGGCATCGAGTTCGATAAATGGCACATGCCCAAGGTCGATCCGCAAACCTTCGTCTCGACCAACCCGAAGGTGTTCTTCGGCGGCGACGCCGCGTTCGGGCCGAAAAACATCATCTGGGCGGTGGCGCAGGGCCATGACGCCGCGCTGTCGATCCACAAAATGCTCTCGGGCGAGGACATCACCGAGCGGCCATTGCCCGACGTGTACATCTCCTCGCAGAAGATGGGCATCCACGAATGGAGCTATGACAACGACATCTCCAACGACAAGCGCTACAAGGTGCCGCATCGCGACAAGGTGATCGCGCTGAAGGACATCCGCACCGAGGTCGAGCTCGGCTATGACGTCAAGCTGGCGCTGGGCGAAGCTCATCGCTGCCTGAACTGCGACGTCCAGACCGTGTTCTCGACCTCGCTCTGCATCGAGTGCGATGCCTGCGTCGACATCTGTCCGATGGATTGCATCACCTTCACGGACAACGGCGAGGAAGGCGATCTCCGTCAGCGCCTAAAAGCACCCTCGCTGCATCCGGACCAGGATCTCTATGTGTCCAGCGACCTCAAGACCGGGCGCGTGATGGTGAAGGACGAGGATGTCTGCCTGCATTGCGGGCTGTGCGCCGAGCGCTGCCCCACCGGCGCCTGGGACATGCAGAAATATTTGATCGAGATGACTTACGCAGGTTCAGCATGTCCGACAAAAAGCCGATCAGCAGCGTAAACGACTTCGTCGTCCGCTTCGCCAACGTCAACGGATCCGGCTCGGCCAGCGCCAACGAGATGTTTGCGCGCGCGATCCTGCGCCACGGCGTTCCGGTGAGCCCCCGTAACATCTTCCCCTCCAACATCCAGGGCCTGCCGACCTGGTACGAGGTGCGGGTGACCGAAGACGGCCATCTCGGCGCCCGCGGCGGCGTCGACATGATGGTCGCCATGAACCCGCAGACCTGGGACAAGGACGTCGCCGGCATCGAGCCCGGCGGCTATCTGTTCTATGATTCCACCAAGCCGATGCCGTCGACCAAATTCCGCGACGACATCACCGTGATCGGCGTCCCCCTGACCGCGATCACCAACTCGACCTATACCGATCCGCGCCAGCGCCAGCTGTTCAAGAACATCATCTATCTCGGGGCGCTCTCGGCGCTGCTCGACATGGATCCGAAGCTGATCGAGCAGCTGATCGGCGAGCAGTACAAGGGCAAGGAGAAGCTGCTCTCGTCCAACGTCCACGCGCTGCATCTCGGCCGCGACTGGGCACTGCAAAACCTGAAATGCCCGACCGGGCTGCGGGTGAAGAAGTCCGACAAGGTCGGCGACCGCATCTTCATCGAAGGCAACAGCGCCGCCGCGCTCGGCGCCGTCTATGGCGGCGCCACGGTGTGCGCGTGGTATCCGATCACGCCGTCTTCGTCCGTGGCCGAGGCCTTCACCGCGCACTGCAAGAAGTACCGGCACGACCCGGAAACCGGCAAGGCGAAATACGCCATCGTGCAGGGCGAGGACGAGCTCGCCTCGATCGGAATCGTGATCGGCGCCTCCTGGAACGGCGCGCGCGCCTTCACCGCGACCTCCGGCCCCGGCATCTCGCTGATGACCGAGTTCATCGGCCTGTCATATTTCGCCGAAATCCCGGCCGTGATCATGAACATCCAGCGCGCCGGTCCCTCGACCGGCATGCCGACCCGTACCCAGCAATGCGACATCATCGCCTGCGCCTATGCTTCACATGGCGACACCAAGCATGTGCTGCTGTTCCCGGAGGATCCCGCCGAAGCGTTCGAGTTCGCGGCCGCGGCTTTCGATCTCGCCGAGCGGCTCCAGACCACCATCTTCCTGATGCTCGACCTCGACATCGGCATGAACCACCGGCTCTGCCGTCCGCTGAAATGGGACGACGCCAAGCAATATGACCGCGGCAAGGTGATGACCGCGGAGATGCTGGACGAAGGCCGCGATTTCGGCCGCTATCTCGACGTCGACGGCGACGGCATCCCCTACCGAACCTATCCCGGCACGCATCCGACCAAGGGCTCCTATTTTACCCGTGGCACGTCGCGTGACCGCTATGCGCGTTACTCCGAAGAGGGCTCGGTCTACGCCGACAACATGCAGCGCCTGATGCGCAAGTTCGAGACCGCGCAGGATCTGGTGCCGCGGCCGCTCCAGGCCAATGCGGAACGGCCAACCAAATACGGCGTGATCTATTTCGGCTCGACCACGCCGGCGATGGACGAGGCGATCGGATTGCTGGAAGCGCGCGGGCATCAGCTCGACCGCCTGCGCATCCGCGCCTTCCCGTTCCACTCCAGCGTGGCGAGCTTCCTCGCCGAGCACGATTTCGTCTATGTAGTCGAGCAGAATCGCGACAGCCAGCTGCGCCAGCTCATCGTCAACGAAAACGGCATCGACCCGGTGCGGCTGGTGCCGATCGTGCATTACGACGGCTCGCCGATCACCGCCCGCTTCATCGCAAAAGCCATTGGCGACCACCAGGATCACATCAAGGTGACCCCGCTCCGCAAGGCCGTGTCATGACCTACATTGCAAAGCCGAAATTCCACCATCCCGGGCTGAAGAAGAACGAGCTCGGCTACACCCATCGCGATTACGAGGGCAAGATCTCGACGCTGTGCGCCGGCTGTGGCCATGACTCGATCACGGCCTCCATCATCGAGGCCTGCTATGAGCTTTCGATCGAGCCGCACCGGGTCGCCAAGATTTCGGGTATCGGCTGCTCGTCGAAGACGCCGGACTATTTTCTCGGCAATTCGCACGGCTTCAACTCCGTGCACGGCCGCATGCCCAGCGTCCTGACCGGCGCCAATCTCGCCAATCGCGACCTGATCTATCTCGGCGTCTCCGGCGACGGCGATTCCGCCTCGATCGGCTTCGGCCAGTTCGCGCATTCGATCCGGCGCGGCGTCAACATGACCTATATCGTCGAGAACAACGGCGTCTACGGCCTGACCAAGGGCCAGTTCTCGGCGACCGCCGACCGCGGCTCGAAGTCCAAGAAGGGCGTCACCAACACCGACAACGCCATCGACCTCGTCGCGATCGCCCTGCAGTTGGGGGCGACTTTCGTCGCGCGCTCGTTCTCCGGCGACAAGACCCAGCTCGTGCCGCTGATCGCGGCCGCGATCCGCCACAAGGGCGTGTCGTTCATCGACGTCATCAGCCCCTGCATCGCCTTCAACAACCATGCCGGCTCGACCAAGAGCTTCGACTATGTCCGCGAGCACAATGACGCGGTGAACCGGCTCGACGTGCTGGTCAGCCGCGATCCGATTGCGGTGGATTACGCACCCGGCACCGTGCAAATGGTCGAGCAGCATGACGGCAGCAGGATCGCGCTGCGCAAGATCGATGCCGACTACGATCCGCACGACCGGCTCGGCGCCCAGACCTTCCTGCAAAAGCACGCCGCCAAGGGACAGATCGTCACCGGCCTGCTCTATGTCGATCCCGACGCGGAAGACCTGCACGAGCATCTCAACACGGTCGAAACGCCGCTCAACACGCTGGAAGCCGACACGCTCTGCCCCGGCTCGGCGGCGCTGGACAAGTTCAACGCCAGCCTGCGGTGATTGCCTATCGTGCCGCGGCCGGCTGCCGGACGCGTATGGTGATCTTCTCCGACACGATGGGCGGTTCGAACGGATAGTGCTTGGCATCGCCCAGCACGAGTTGAAGCGTGTGCGTCCCGGGCGGAAGCTCGAGCAGCGTTTCGGTCTGCCCTGCCCCGAAATGCAGATGCGACTTGTCCTGCAGGATCGGCTCCTTGGGATCGATGGGGTCGTTGACGTCGATCAGCAGATGATGGTGACCGGCGTTCTGGTACTCGTCGCCGGCATGGGTCACTCCCATGTTGCGCAAGCCGAACCGGACCCAGAATCCGCCGCGCACCTTCTGCCCGTCACGCGGGGTGATGAAATAGAGCTTTGCGTCCTTGGGCGCTGCCTTGCCCTGCGAAAAGGCTGCCCCCGGAAGCAATGCGAGCGCCGCCGCCAGCGCGACGCAACGAAGGATCTGCATCAAACCAACTCCACCACTTAAGGACTGAGCGCCACGCGGAATCCGTGCGTGGGGTAACGAACATTGGTGTCGTAGCCATCGCGGTTGGACGGCCGCACATATCTCGAATCGTTCTTCCAGGAGCCCGAGCGCAGGACATGAGCGCTGCAGTCCCCGCTGCTCCATGCCGAGCCGTCGGTGGGCGCGCCCTGATAGGTCTTGTGCCAGCAGTCCTCGACCCACTGATCGACGCTGCCGCCCATGTCGTGGAGCCCGAACGGGTTCGGCTTGAAGCTGCCGACTTTCGCTGGCTGCTCGGCCGCGAGATCACCGCAATCCTTGCAACCGGCCATGCCCGGCTGCAGCTTGTCGCCCCACCAATATCTGGTCTGCGTTCCGCCCCGCGCGGCATATTCCCATTCGGCTTCGCTCGGAAGCCGATACGTCTTCTTCGTCGCCTTGGCGAGATAGGCCGCATATTGCTGCGCGTCGGTCCAGCTCACATTGCTGACCGGCGCATCGTCCTTGCCGATGGCGGTGAAGCTGCACGCCTTTGCAGCGGCGCACTCGTTCCATTCCTGCACGGTCACGGGATATTTGCCGATCGAGAACGGCTTGACCGTGACCTGATGGACGGGACGCTCGGTCGGGTCGTCGTTGCTTCCCATCGCAAAGCTGCCGCCGCGAATGGCGACCATCTCGGGTTCGCGGACGGGAATGGGCGATTGACTTACCGATTGACTCGTCGATTGACTTGGCGCCTGAGCGGGCGATGGAGATGACGAGGCCGACGAGGGAGAAGGCTGCGGCGTCTGCGGCGCCGCTTCGCGCGGCGGAGGCTGCGGGCTCGGCGATGCGGCAGGAGAAGCGGGAGTGAGGGCGGCCTGCTCGCCCACCCTGCCCGGCGCCTGAGCCAGAAGATACCACAGCACGCCGGCGGCCATCACCGACAGCGTGATACCCAGGAGAAAGATCAGGGCATTCTCGCGCCGCCCCCGCGTCCTGCCGACCGCGTCTGCATCCGGCAGCACTTTATAAACGCGCACGGGATCGGTGATGTTCTTGACCTTGCGGTCCCCGAGCGACTCGTAACCGCACACGACCTTGTGCTTGATCTGCTCGTAGATCGCGCCGGAGATAAAGACCTGGCCTGGCTCGGCGATGCCCTCGATACGCGTGGCGATATTGACGCCGTCGCCGTAGACGTCGTCAGGCTCCACGATGACGTCACCGAGATTGACGCCAATCCGGTACTCGATCCGGGTGTTCTTCGGAAGCGAGGCGTTGCGGCCGATGAGATTCTGCTGGATGACGATGCTGCATCGGACGGCCTCGACCGGACTGTCGAAAATCGCGATGAAGCCATCGCCCGTCGTCTTCACCAGACTTCCGTTGTGCTCGACGATGCTGGGCTGGATGAGATCCCGCTCGATCCGCTTGACGCGGACGTGCGTGCCCTCTTCGTCGGCCTGCATCAGGCGGCTGTAGGAAGCGATGTCACCGACAATGATGGCCGCGAGGCGACGAGGCATAGGGCCGTGCGAAGGCGGCTCGTCATTCCCGGATCTGAAGTTGCGAATTTCGCCCATTGCGGGGACTCCACAAACTTGCAAAGGCAGACCCCAGCCTACGACTGCCAAAGGCGATCGTCTGTGAAGGCTATCACATCGATGGAATCGGGCAATGTCCGTGGAATCGCAGGCGCCGAGTTCCGAAAGGCGAAGGCGTCACGTCGAATGAACCTTCAGGACCCCACCGACGACTAATGCCCGGCGTGGAACTAATCACCTCGCTCCGCCCTGCGATGATGCTGTCAGCTGTGCGGACGTTGAACGCGTCGCACCGGGGCTGCGTCTACAGCGTACAGCTCAGCTGCTGCGGCCATCATGAAGTCTTTTCTCGTTGCGGCCGTCTTCCTTGCCGCGCTCGGCGGCGCCGCTCACGCCGACGAGGCCGACGATATCCGTGAGGCCAGCAAGGCCGAAGCCGAAACCTTCAACGTGCGCATGTATGCCGGCGAACCCGGCAACAAGGCCTATGCCTGCTTCGTGCGCCGCTACGATGCCGAGCATCTGGCGCACCATCCGAAGCAGAAGGTCGCCTCGATGAAGCTGCTGATCTCGGCGGAGATGGACACCGAAGACAAGCAGCTCCACAACTCCTTCCGCCTCGGCTTCAGATATCGTCACCGCTCCGGCGATTTCGATTCCAGCGGCTCCTGTCATCACGCCGTGTTCACCAAGGACGGCACCGAAATCCGCCTCGGTTGCGGCGTCGACTGCGAGGGCGGCGGCATCGGCGTCGCGCTCTCGAAGGACGACAAATCGGCGGTCGTGCGGCTGGCGCGGGTCAGGGTCTGGCAGAACAACAAGCCGGACGAGGATGCCGAACTGTCACTGGTCGCCGGGGCCGACGACGGGATTTTCCGCCTAGATCGAACGGACAATAAGGAATGCGCCTCGCTCGTGACCGACCGCAAGGAACTCGCCGCGTTTCGCCACAAATGATATGTGTCCGGCACAATCGAGGGGAGATCGTCATGAACCGCCGGAACATCTTGTGGAGCGCCGTCTCAGGCCTGGGCGCGGCACTTGGCGCCTCCAGCGCGAAGGCCGCGACCGAGGCCGGCACGGGCAACAAGCTGAAGGTGGTCTATCACCTGAGCGATGCCGAGAAGGTCAACTTCGTCCTCGGCAACATCCAGAACCACATCGATGGCGTCGGCGGCCCCGACCATGTGACGATCGCGCTGGTGATCCACGGCCCGGCACTGAAGGCGTTTCACTCGGCGCAGGCCAACCCTGACATTAGCAAGCGCGTCGGCGATTTTTCCAAGGATGGCGTCGAGCTTGCCGCCTGCGGCAACACGATGAAGGCGCAGAGCGTCACGCTCACGGATCTGCTGCCGGGCTTCGTCAGCGCGGAGAAGGGTGGCGTCGTCCGTTTGGCCGAGCTCCAGTCGCAGGGTTATCTCTATCTGCGGCCGTAGGGGCCGGCGCTCGACACCCCCTTGACGTACACATAACCCCAGGGTTATGAATATGTCCATAACTTGCAGGTTATGGATTTTATGCCCGCCACCGCCCACGACCTTTTGTTCAGGACGCTCGCCGACCCCACCCGTCGGGCGATCTTCGAGCGATTGTGCCGCGAGGGCGAACAGACGGTCGGGGCCCTGACAGCACTGTCGGGCGTTTCCCAGCCCGCGGTCTCAAAACATCTCGGCGCGCTGAAGCAGGCTGGCCTGGTGCGCGACAGGCATCAAGGGCGGCAGACGCATTATAGCGCCCAGCCCGGCGCGCTCAATCCGCTGATCGACTGGACCAGCCAGATGACCGGATTCTGGCAGAACCGGCTCGATGCGCTCGACGATCTCCTGAAGAGGATGGACCAATGAACGAATCCCCCACCGAAACCCGATCTGTCGTCGTCGAGCGCGAATATGCCTTTCCGGCAGAGCGGATCTGGCGCGCGCTGACGCAGCCACATCTGATCGAGGAATGGCTGATGAAGAACGACTTCAAGCCGAACGTGGGCCACCGCTTCAACCTTCGCGGCGAGTGGGGCGGCGTGCTGGACTGCGAGGTCCTCACCATCGAGCCGCAGAAGACACTCGCCTACACCTGGAATTTCTCGCATGACGACGCGGCGTTCGATCTCAAGAGCGTCGTGACCTTCACGCTGACGCCGGCGGGCGCAGGCACGCATCTGCGCGTCGAGCAAGCGGGCTTCAGCCCGACGCAGAAGCAGGCTTTTGGCGGCGCGCATGCCGGCTGGAAGCAGTTTCTCGCCAAGCTGGACGAGCTGCTGGCAAGGGCAGACTAGCTTGGCCGCCGGCCTTCATTCAATCATCTCAAGAGGAGGTTTCATTGACCGGAAACATGTGGGTTCGACAGATCCATCGTTGGCTGTCGATCGCTTTCACGCTTGCCGTCATCGCCAACATCGTCGCCCTGACGCTGCAAGTCCAGGCGACGTGGATCGGCTTGCTCGCCTTCGTCCCATTGATCCCATTGCTTGCGACCGGACTCTACATGTTCGCGCTGCCATATCTCGGCCGCAGCCGCGGCGCCCGACAAGAGGCGTGAACATGAAGAAGGCCGTCACCGTGAAAAACAGCAGCGCGACGAAGGCGGATGGCGCTTCGCCATCCAGGATGATCGACGGCAGGATCAAGGAGCTCGGCGACTGGCGCGGCGACATGCTCGGACGAATCCGCGGCCTGATCAAGGAGGCCGATCCTGACGTCGTCGAGGAATGGAAATGGCGCGGCGTTCCGGTGTGGGAGCACGACGGCATCATCTGCACCGGCGAGACCTACAAGGCCGTGGTGAAGATGACCTTTGCCAAGGGCGCAGCGCTGGACGATCCAGCCGCCCTGTTCAACTCGAGCCTCGACGGCAACGTGCGGCGCGCGATCGATATTCGCGAAGGCGAGAAGATCAACGAGAAGGCGTTGAAGGCGCTGATCCGCGCAGCCGTGGCGCTGAATGCGTCCAAGAAGAAGCCGGCGAAACGTTCCGGATAGAACAGCCGTTGTGGAGCCACGAACGCTTTCCTTCTCCCCTTGTGGGAGAAGGTGGCGCGAAGCGCCGGATGAGGGGTCTCTATCGACACGGGAAACGTTGAGAGATACCCCTCACCGCAGTGAGCTTGTGTCTCCGAGCGTCGCCGCCCTCTCCCACAAGGGGCGAGGGCGCATCAACGCGCATCTCGCCGTATTGCTCCGCATAGTCAGCAGCGTCAGGCCACCGCCGAGATCGGGCGCGGGCTCACGACATATTCGCGCAGCACCTTGTCATTGGCGTCGACCTCGATCAGTGCGACGTCGTAGGTCCAGAGATCGGCCAGATGCTGGAGCACGCGCTTGGCGTCGGTCTCGTTGAGCTGCGCGCCCTTGATGACATGGTGATGCAGGATCAGCCGCCGGTCGCCGGAGAGATCGACGTCGACCACCTCGATATTCGCGTCGATGTAGCCGACATCGTGCTGCCGTGCCAGCTCGCGCCGAACGCGGCGGAAGCCCCGCTCGTCGTGAATGGCGTCGACCCGGATGCCGGCGCGTTCCTCGGGGTCATCATGCAGGTGGAACATGCGGAGGTGCCGCATCAGCTTCGGACTCAGGAACTGGGCGATGAAACTCTCGTCGCGGTAGTTGGCCCAGACGTCGCGCAGCACGCCCATCACGTCGTTCTTGCCGGCGATGTCCGGGAACCATTCGCGGTCCTCGTCTTCCGGCCTGGTGACGATGCGCTCGATGTCCTGCATCATGGCGAAGCCGAGCGCATAGGGATTAAAGCCGGAAAAGCGCTGGTCATCGAATTCGGGCTGGAACACGACATTGGTGTGCGACTGCAGGAATTCGAGGAAATTGCCGTCGCTGATGCGGCCCTGCTGATGCAGCTTGGTCATGATGCGATAGTGGACGTAGGTCGCCGTCCCCTCGTTCATCACCTTGGTCTGGCTCTGCGGATAGAAATATTGCGCGATGTGGCGGACGATGCGCAACAGCTCGCGCTGCCAGGGCGCCAGCCGCGGCGCGCTCTTCTCGAGGAAATACAGCAGGTTCTCCTGCGGCAGGCCGAGCAGCTTGCGGCGGCGTTCGATGCTGAGCGCGGACCGGGTCTTGCTCTTTCCCGCCGGCACGGTGCGCCAGAGGTCGTTGAAGACCTCCTCCTCGTGCTGGCGGCGGCGCCCTGCCCGCTTCTCTTCGGCGCGGAGGTCGAGCTTCTTCTTGCCGGGATAGCGGTCGATCCCATGCGACATCAACGCATGCGCGGCATCGAGGGTGCGCTCGACCTCCACCCGGCCGTAGCGATCCTCGCATTGCATGACGTAGTTCTTGGCGAAATCCAGATAGTCCAGGATGCCGTCGGCGTCGGTCCACTGCTTGAACAGATAGTTGTTCTTGAAGAAGTGATTGTGGCCGAAGGCGGCGTGCGCGATCACCAGGGTCTGCATCGTCGCCGTGTTCTCTTCCATCAGGTAGGAGATGCAGGGCGAGGAGTTGATCACGATCTCATAGGCGAGGCCCATGAGGCCCTTGCGGTATGAGGCCTCGTGATACGCAAAGTGCTTTCCGAACGACCAGTGCTTGTAGAACAGCGGCATGCCGACCGACGAATAGGCGTCCAGCATCTGCTCGGCGGTGATGACTTCGATCTGGTTCGGATAGACGTCGAGCCCGAGATCTTTCGTCGCCACCTCCTCGCAGGCATCCGTGATGCGCTGCAAGGTGTGAAAATCCCAATCGGCGCCTTCGAACAAGCGTTCCGTCATGGAGCGGCTTTCTCCTGGGCAGTGTCGCGGCGCTGAAACAGATCGTGGAACACCGGAAAAATTTCGCTGCGCTCGCTGACCTTGCGCATCGAGAGCGGTGCGCCGCTGTTGCGCAAGCGCTCGTAGAGGGTCCAGAGCGAGGAGTCGGACAGATCGAAGGCGCTGCCGCCGGACTCGCCGACCTCGAGATAGGCGAAGAACTGGCAGACCGGCAGGATTTTGTCGGTCAGCAGCATGCCCGCGAGCTCGCCGTCGGAATAGGAATTGTCGCCGTCGGAAGCTTGCGCAGCGTAGATATTCCAGTCCGACGGGCTGAAGCGTTCGCGCACGATCTCGTGCATGGCCTGCAGCGCGCTGGAGACCAGCGTGCCGCCGGAAGCCGGGCCATAGAAGAAGGTCTGCTCATCCACCTCCTCGGCGCGATCGGTGTGGCGGATGAAGACGATGTCGACATGCTTGTAGCGGCGCTTCAGAAATACGTAGAGCAGCATGTAGAAGCGCTTGGCGAGATCCTTCATGTGCTCGGACATCGAGCCCGACACGTCCATCAAGCAGAACATCACAGCCTGGGCAACGGGCTTTGGAACCGTCTCGAAGCGGCGGTAGCGGATGTCGAGCGGATCGATGAAGGGAATGCGCTTGGATTTCGCCTTCAGTTTTTCGAGCTGGGCTAGCAGCAGCAGACGCTCGTCCTCATCTGCGCAGGCAGCGATGGCGGATTCAAGCTCTTCGATCTCCTCCTTGCTGGGACGCTTGAGCGCGATACGGCGCGCCATTGCGCGCCGAACCGTCCGGCTCACCGAGATGTTGGATGGCGAGCCCGACGTGGTGTAGCCGGCGCGCTGGATGCCCTCGCTCTCGGTCTGCGCGATCTTGCGCTTGGCGAGATCAGGAAGTTCGAGGTCATCGAGGAAGAGATCGACGAATTCGTCGCGGCTGAGCACGAAGCGGAAGGCGTCCTCGCTGTCGCCTTCGCCCGGACCGGAATCCTTGGCACTGCCCTGGCCGGAGCGCTGGAGATAGTCGCCCTCGATGAACTTCTTGTTTCCGGGCAACACCATGTCGCGCGTTCCGCCGTCGCGGCGGAAACGCGGCTCGTGCATGCCGTCGAGCGGAATGGTGACCTCGCCACCCTCCAGGACGTCCTTGATGTCGCGTTCCTGCGAGGTCTTCTTGACGGCGCCCTGCACCAGGGATTTGGCCCGACGCAAGAACCGCTGCCGGTTCTCGAGACTCTTGCCGCCTGGATTCAGGCGCCTGTCAATAATGTGAATCGGCACTTTTCCATCCGCCTCAACCGGCCTGCTTCACGCGCATGTACCATTCGACGAGCCGGCGAACCTGACGCTCGGTGTAGCCGCGCTCCACCATGCGTGCGACGAACTCGCCGTGCTTCTTCTCCGTCTCGCCGTCCTTCTTCGACCCGAAGGAGATGACCGGAAGCAGGTCCTCAACCTGGGAGAATATCCGCTTTTCGATCACATCGCGAATCTTCTCGTAGGAGATCCAGGTCGGATTCTTGCCGCCGTTCTGGGCGCGCGACCGTAACGAGAATTTGACCACCTCGTTGCGGAAATCCTTCGGGTTGGCGATGCCCGCCGGCTTCTCGATTTTGGTCAGCTCCTGGTTCAAAAGCTCACGATCCAGCAGCTGGCCGGTGTCGGCGTCCTTGAAATCCTGGTCCTCGATCCAGGCATCGGCGTAGTCGACGTAGCGGTCGAACAGGTTCTGGCCGTAATCCGAGTAGGATTCGAGATAAGCCTTCTGGATCTCGTTGCCGATGAACTCGGCATAACGCGGCGCAAGGTCGGCCTTGATGAATTCGAGGTAGCGCTTCTCGACTTCCTCGGGCAGTTGCTCGCGCTTGATCGATTGCTCCAGCGCGTACATCAGATGCACCGCGTCGGCGGCGACTTCCTGCGGATCGTGGTTGAAGGTCGCAGCCAGGATCTTGAAGGCAAAGCGGGTGGAAACACCGTCCATGCCCTCGTCGACGCCGGCGGCATCGCGATATTCCTGGACGCTGCGCGCCTTCGGATCGGTCTCCTTCAGGCTCTCACCGTCGTAAACCCTCATCTTGGCGTAGATCGTGGAATTTTCGTGCTTGCGCAGGCGCGACATCACCGAGAACCGCGCCAGCGTTTCCAGCGTCGCGGGCGCGCAAGGCGCGGCCGCGAGCTCGGAGCCCTGGATCAGCTTCTCGTAGATCTTCTGCTCCTCCGTGATCCGCAGGCAGTACGGCACCTTGATCACGCAGATGCGGTCGATGAAGGCCTCGTTGTTCTTGTTGGCCTTGAAGCTCGACCACTCGGCTTCATTGGAGTGCGCAAGGATGACGCCGGTGAAGGGGATCGCGCCGATGTTCTCGGTGCCGATATAGTTGCCTTCCTGCGTCGCGGTGAGCAGCGGGTGCAGCATCTTGATCGGCGCCTTGAACATCTCGACGAATTCGAGCACGCCCTGGTTGGCGCGGTTGAGGCCGCCGGAATAGCTGTAGGCGTCGGGATCGTTCTGCGCGTAGGTTTCGAGCTTGCGGATGTCGACCTTGCCGACCAGCGAGGAGATGTCCTGGTTGTTCTCGTCACCCGGCTCGGTCTTGGCGATCCCGATCTGGCGCAGCCGCGACGGCTGGATCTTTGCAACCCGAAACTGGGAAATGTCGCCGCCGAAGGCTTCCAGCCGCTTGTAGCACCACGGGCTCATCAGGCCGGTGAGACGGCGGCGCGGAATGCCGTATTTCTCTTCCAGCATCGGGCCGAGCTGATCCGGATCGAACAGGCTGAGCGGGCTTTCGAACACGGGCGAGAGCTCGTCGCCGGCCTTGAGCACGTAGATCGGATGCACTTCCATCAGCGACTTGAGCCGCTCAGCGAGCGAGGATTTGCCGCCGCCGACCGGACCGAGCAGATACAGGATCTGCTTGCGCTCTTCGAGGCCCTGCGCCGCGTGACGGAAGAAACCGACGATGCGCTCGATGGTTTCTTCCATGCCGTAGAAACCGGCGAAGGCCGGATAGGTACGGATCGTGCGGTTCAAAAAAATACGGCCAAGGCGTGGGTCCTTGGCCGTGTCAATCGTCTGGGGCTCACCGATCGCTGCTAGCAGTCGTTCGGCCGCGTTTGCGTATTTCATGGGATCGCTTCGACACGATTCCAGATATTCCGCCATCGACATGTCGTGTTGGCTTCTCGCCTCGAACGACTTAGCGAAAGCGTTGAATAGAGAATCGTTGTACATGATCCCTCTCCGCGTGAGTTCCGCTACACAATTGAACGAAAGCAGCGACCGGACCGTTCCTTAGCGCCACTCTCGAATCAGCGTGAGCACATGACGATCATTCGACACCCGGGCGCCTTCTCGGCGCAACGCACAACGTAGGCACAGGGTGAGTTACGAACAGGCACCTGCCTGATATTTGAGCGAATCTTTGTCTATATTGGCTCATTTCCAGAAAATGTCACTCGCTCGCAACATCCGGGCATTACCGGAGATGCGTTCATCCGGCGCCGCATCATAGCCGTCTGCGAACGGCGATCTTATGACGCTTGTGCGGCGAAGCCTTGCGTGGCGCGTTCATCTTCCTGCTGCAATGCGGTGCGTGGACCGCCGGCGGCGTGACAGTCGCGGCAAACGCGCAGCAGTGTATCAAAATCGGTCGCCAGGCCCTCCGACCGGATGACGATGCGATCGTCCGTCACACCGCGGGCCAAGCCGCGGATGCTGCAGAGCTGCCTCTGCAAGGCCGGCGTCGGCGTCAGCACGATCACCTTGCGCCCGCGGCGTTCTTCAGCCGAAATCTCCGCGATCGAGTCCCACAGCAGAAATTCATTGCCGATGCGAAGGTCGCGAATGCCATAGGGGGTGACGATCACCACCGATGCCCGCTCGGCGGGGAGCATCCAGATCAGCCGGCCGGTCATCGCGGCGAACGCCACCACGCCGGCATAGCCGACCGTCGTGTCGTAATCGCCAAAAGCGTTCCACCAGCCCAAGGCGAGGGTTGCGCTGAGCAGCGTCATGGCGAAACCCGCAACGATCAGCAACCGCAGTTGGGTCGTACATGGACCGATTTCGAGATCGTGGGACGCATCGACGCATCCGGTCGACGTGACCGACTGGGGGCTGTCTGTGACAGCGAGCGCCAGACGGTCATGATGTGCTTGCATGCTTTCCCCCAGCATGGCCATTCGCGACCGAGCCACGATGCATCAGGCGGACCGGAATCCGCTGATGAGTACTCCACGCAGCCGCTGGCGGCGAGGCGAGGCAGCTGGCGTTACACAACAAGGGCCTAGCCGATTCCTCACGGCCAACGACCTTTTACGCAACTCGGCTCCCTCTACGCGGATCGCCATGATCGCGACGGAGTTACACTGGAGGATATGACGCCCATACCCTTGATTGGTTCCCTCAAGGAAGCATGTAAGCTAGAGGATAGCGCGTCAGGACCGGCGCGGAAACCCCTCGCCCGCAGGCTTGGAGATAAATTAGCATCATGAATCCCGTCAAAGAACTGGAAAAGCACGGACAAGCCGTCTGGCTGGACTTCCTGGCCCGCGGCTTCATCGCCAAGGGCGACCTGAAGCGGCTGATCGATACCGACGGCGTCAAGGGCGTCACCTCCAACCCGTCGATCTTCGAGAAAGCGATCGGGAGCTCGGACGAGTACGACGCGCCGATCGGCAAGGCGTTGAAGCGCGGCGATCGGTCGGTCGCCGACCTGTTCGAGGCCGTCGCGGTCGAGGACATCCAGAACGCCGCCGACGTGCTGCGCCCGGTCTATGACCGCCTCAAGGGCGGCGACGGCTATGTCAGCCTGGAAGTCTCGCCCTATCTGGCGATGGACACCGCCGGCACGGTCACCGAGGCGCGGCGGCTCTGGAAGGACGTCAACCGCAAGAACCTGATGGTGAAGGTGCCGGCGACGCCGGAGGGCCTGCCGGCGATCGAGACCCTGATCGGCGACGGCATCAGCATCAACATCACGCTGCTGTTCTCCAGGGACGTCTATCTGCAGGTTGCCGAGGCCTATATCGCCGGCCTGGAGACATACGTCGCAAGCGGCGGCGACCCCTTGCACGTGGCGAGCGTGGCGAGCTTTTTCGTCAGCCGTATCGACTCGGTGGTCGACAAACAGCTCGACGAGAAGATCGCCCGCGCCAACGACCCGAGTGAGAAGGAACGGCTCGCCGCGCTGAAGGGCAAGGTCGCGATCGCCAATGCGAAGGTCGCCTACCAGGATTACAAGCGCCTGTTCTCAGGTCCGCGCTGGGACAAGCTCGCGGCCAAGGGCGCCAAGCCGCAGCGCATGCTGTGGGCCTCGACCGGCACCAAGAACAAGGACTACAGCGACGTCCTCTATGTCGAGGAATTGATCGGTCCCGACACCATCAACACCGTGCCGCCGGCGACATTGGATGCGTTCCGCGACCACGGCACGCCGCGGGACAGCCTGGAAGAGAATGTCGACGACGCCAGGCGCGTGCTGGAAGAACTGGAGCGCTCCGGCGTCTCGCTCGATGCTATCACCGAGGAACTCGTCAAGGACGGCGTCAAGCAGTTCGCCGACGCCGCCGACAAGCTCTATGGCGCTGTCGCCCACAAGCGCGCCACCGTGCTCGGGCCTGCGATCGACCGCCAGCTTCTCTCGCTCGGCGACGGCCTCGGCAAGGCCGTGACCAAGAGCACCGAGGAATGGCGCGCGTCGGCAAAGATCCGCAGGCTGTGGCAACGGGACAAATCGGTCTGGACCGGCACCGACGAGGACAAATGGCTCGGCTGGCTCGACAGCGCCGCCAAGGCCGACGTCGCCGATTATGAGGATTATGCCAGCCGCGTGAAAGGCCAGAAATTCTCCGACGCCGTCGTGCTCGGCATGGGCGGGTCAAGCCTCGGGCCGGAGGTGCTGGCCGAGACCTTCGGCAAGAAGCCCGGGTTCCCGAAGCTGCACGTGCTGGATTCCACCGATCCGGCGCAGGTGCGGGCAATGGAGGCCAGGATCGACATCGCCAACACCGTGTTCATCGTCTCCAGCAAGTCCGGCGGCACCACCGAACCGAATGCGATGAAGGATTATTTCCACGAGCGCGTCGCGCAGGCGGTCGGACCGAAGGTCAAGACCGGCCATCGCTTCATTGCGGTCACTGATCCCGGATCGTCGCTGGAGACGGCGGCGAAGACGCTAAGCTATGCGCGCATCTTCCACGGCGAGCCCTCCATCGGCGGACGCTATTCGGTGCTCTCGCCATTCGGCCTGGTGCCGGCGGCAACCGCGGGCGTCGATATCAAGACCTTCATCAAGCACGCGCTTGCGATGGCCCGCTCCTGCGGACCGGACGTGCCGCCGGCCGAGAACCCCGGCGTGCAGCTCGGCCTTGCCATGGGCCATGCAGCGCTCGAAGGCCGCGACAAGGTGACGATCCTGTCGTCGAAGAAGATTGCCGATTTCGGCGCCTGGGCCGAGCAGCTCATCGCGGAATCGACCGGCAAGGACGGCAAGGGCCTGATCCCGATCGACGGCGAGCCGCTGGGCGAGCCGGCGGTCTACGGCAATGACCGGCTCTTCATCGACATCCGTATCGATGGCGAAGCGGACGCCGCCCATGACTCGCAGCTTGCTGCGATCGAAGCGGCCGGCCATCCCGTCGTGCGCATCGTGATGAAGTCGATCGACCATCTCGGCCAGGAGTTTTTCCGCTTCGAGATGGCAACGGCGGTCGCGGGCAGCATCCTCGGCATCAACCCGTTCGACCAGCCGGACGTGGAAGCGGCCAAGATCAAGACCCGAGAGCTCACCGCCTCGTTCGAAAAGACCGGCGCGCTGCCGGCCGAGCAGCCGGTGGTCAGCACCACCGAGGCCGATCTCTACACCGACGAGACCAATGCCGCAGCCCTGCGCGCTGCCGGCGCCAACGGCGACCTCACCTCCTGGCTGAAGGCGCATCTGTCGCGCTCCAATCATGGCGACTATGTCGCCCTGCTCGGCTACATCGCCCGCGACAAGGCGACGATCGACGCGCTCCAGGCCATGCGGCTCGAGGTGCGCGAGAAACGACACGTTGCGACCTGCGCCGAGTTCGGCCCCCGCTTCCTGCACTCGACGGGGCAAGCCTACAAAGGCGGGCCGGACAGCGGTGTGTTCCTCCAGATCACCGCCGACGATGCCAAGGACCTGCCGGTGCCGGGCCAGAAGGCCAGCTTCGGCGTCATCAAGGCCGCGCAGGCGCGCGGCGACTTCGACGTGCTTACCGAGCGCGGCCGGCGCGCGCTGCGGGTCCACTTGAAGGGCGGGCTCAAGAAGGGTCTCGCGGCGCTCAATGCGGCGCTCAACGAGGCACTGAACTAAGGGAATTCCTCAAATGCAACTCGGCATGATCGGCCTCGGCCGGATGGGCGGCAACATCGTTCGCCGCCTGATGCGCCACGGACATTCGACCGTGGTCTACGACAAGGACGCCAAGGCCGTCGCCGGCCTTGCGGCAGACGGCGCGGTCGGCTCGGCGACGCTCGAAGAGTTCATTGCGAAACTGGAGCGGCCGCGCACGGCCTGGGTGATGCTGCCGGCCGGCCACATCACCGAGACCACGATCGACACGATCGCGGGCGCGATGCAGGAAGGCGACGTCATCATCGACGGCGGCAACACGTTCTGGCAGGACGACGTCCGCCGCGGCAAGGCGCTGAAGGAGCGCGGCATCCACTATGTCGACGTCGGCACCTCCGGCGGCGTCTGGGGCCTCGACCGCGGCTATTGCATGATGATCGGCGGCGAGAAACAGGTCGTCGATCGGCTCGATCCGATCTTCGCCGCGCTCGCGCCCGGCGCCGGCGACATTCCGCGCACGGAGGGACGTGAGGGGCGCGATCCCCGCATCGAGCAGGGCTACATCCATGCCGGCCCCGTCGGCGCCGGTCATTTCGTCAAGATGATCCACAACGGTATCGAATACGGCCTGATGCAGGCCTACGCCGAAGGTTTTGACATCCTCAAGAACGCCAACATCGAGGCCTTGCCGGCGGATCATCGTTACGATTTCGATCTCGCCGATATCGCCGAGGTGTGGCGGCGTGGCAGCGTGATCCCGTCCTGGCTGCTCGACCTTACCTCGACCGCGCTCGCGGATAGCCCTGCACTGGCGGAGTATTCGGGTTTCGTGGAGGATTCCGGCGAAGGACGCTGGACCGTGAACGCGGCGATCGACGAGGCCGTGCCGGCCGAAGTCCTGACCGCGGCGCTGTTCGCACGTTTCCGTTCCCGCAAGGAACACACTTTCGCCGAGAAAATTCTCTCAGCGATGCGAGCCGGTTTTGGCGGCCACAAGGAGCCGAAGCAGCCGGCTGCTTCGAAGCCGAAATAGCAATTAGCAGAACGAAGGCCAATAGTTCGTGACAAAAGACCCGCAAGCCAAGCGCAAGCCGGAAAATTGCGCCTTCGTCATCTTTGGTGTCACCGGCGACCTCACCCATCGGCTGGTGATGCCATCGCTCTACAATCTGGCGGCCGAGCATCTGTTACCCGAAAAGTTCTGCGTGGTCGGCGTCGCCCGCCGGGGCCAGTCGGACAACGAGCTGCGCGACAGCCTGTTGAAGGGCTTGCGCCAGTTCGCGACCCGGCCGGTGGACGACGACATTGCCAAGAAGCTGCTGGAATGCGTGACCTTCGTCGAAGCCGACGCAAAGGATCCGCCATCCTTTGATCGCCTGCGTGAGCATCTGGATTCCCTGGAATGCGCGCAGGATACCGGCGGCAACCGGCTGTTCTATCTCGCGACCCCGCCGGCTGCGTTCGCGCCGACCGCGCGCGAGCTCGGCCGCACCGGCATGATGAAGGAGAACGGGGCGTGGCGGCGCCTGGTGATCGAAAAGCCGTTCGGCACCGACCTCGCCTCGGCGCGCGCGCTGAATGGCGAGCTGCTGAAGATCATGGACGAGCACCAGATCTACCGGATCGATCACTATCTCGGCAAGGAGACGGTGCAGAACATCCTGGTGCTGCGCTTTGCCAACGGCATGTTCGAGCCGATCTGGAATCGCAACCATATCGATCACATCCAGATCACGGTGGAGGAAAAGCTCGGCGTCGGCCATCGCGGCGGCTTCTACGACGCCACCGGCGCGCTACGCGACATGGTGCCGAACCACCTGTTCCAGCTGATGTCGCTGGTCGCGATGGAGCCGCCGGCGCGTTTCGACGCCCATTCCGTGCGCTCCGAGAAGGCCGAGATTCTGACCTCGATTCAGCGCCCGAGCGAAGAGGAAGCGCTGAAGAGCTCGGTGCGCGCCCAATATCTCGCAGGGCGCATCGGCGACGATGAGATCCCGGACTATCGCAAGACCGAGGACGTCAAACCCGGCAGCACTACCGAGACCTATGTCGCGCTGAAGCTGATGATCGACAATTGGCGCTGGGCCGGCGTGCCGTTCTATTTGCGCACCGGCAAGGCGCTCGGCCACAAGCGCACCGAAGTCGCGATCAAGTTCAAGCAGGCGCCGCTGTCGATGTTCTCAGGCACGGCTGTCGATCGTCTCTCTCAGAACTTCCTCACGATCGGCATCGCACCGACCGAGACCATCGAGCTCCAGTTCAACGCCAAGATCCCGGGGCCGAGCGTCACCATCGACGGCGTCGAGATGAAGTTCCGCTATGGCGACTATTTCCGGGCCGATCCCTCGACCGGCTACGAGACGCTGATCTACGACTGTATGATCGGCGACAACATCCTGTTCCAGCGTGCCGACGGCATCGAAGCCGGATGGGAGGCGGTGCAGCCGTTCCTTGACGCCTGGAAGAACGCGGGCAGCAACGGCATCGAGACCTATCAAGCCGGCAGCGACGGCCCCGCCTGCGCCGATGAATTGCTCCGCCGCGACGGCCGAAGCTGGCGTAAATTTTCGTGACGGCGACGGCCGGACAGCCGAAGCTGATCGTCGAGGCCGACGCCGAGGCTCTCGCGCGGACCGCGGCCGGACGGGTGATGGCGCGAATCGCGGCCAATCCCGGGCGCATTGCGATCTGCCTGACCGGCGGCTCCAGCCCAAAGAGGCTCTACCAGCTGCTGGGCAGCGAGGCTTGGCGCGAAAAAATCCCGTGGGAGCGCGTGCACTGGTTCATCGGTGACGAGCGCTTCGTGCCCGAAAGCGATCCCCTCAACAACATGGCGGTCGCGCGCGCGACCTTTCTCGATCGCAACGCGCCCTCCGGCCATGTTCACCCGATCCCGACGACGGCTGACGACCCTGATCAGAGCGCCGAGGCCTATGCGCGCGAGCTGCAGTCTTTCTACGGCGCGGAAAGCCTGGATCCGGCACGGCCGCTGTTCGACATGGTCTTGATGGGCGCGGGGCCGGACGGCCACACGGCTTCGCTCTTCCCGGGCTACCCCGCGATCGAGGAGACGGGACGCTGGGTGGTCGGCGTCCCCAAGGCCAATGTTGCCCCCTTCGTGCCGCGGGTCTCGCTCACCCTGCCCGCACTGGCGTCCTGCCGCGAAATGCTGTTCGAGATAGCGGGGCACGACAAGCAGCCGATCTTGACGCGCCTGCTCAATGGCGAGACTCTGCCGGCTGTACGCGCGCGCTCGAATGGCGAGACCGTCTGGCTGGTCGACCAGGCCGCGCTTCCGGAGGGAATTCGTGGCGGGCGTTGAAGCACCTTGTGCATTGATCGTGATGGGCGTGTCGGGCTCGGGCAAGAGCACGGTTGCAAAAGCGCTCGGCGAGCGCCTCGGCTGGCGTTTCGAGGACGGCGACAGCTTTCATCCCGCCAGCAATGTCGAGAAGATGCGGGCCGGCCATCCCCTCACCGACGAGGACCGCTGGCCCTGGCTCAACGCCATTGCCGACGAGATCGCGAGGGTCTGTGACAAGGGCGAGCACGTCATCATCGCCTGCTCGGCGCTGAAGCATACTTATCGGGACGTGCTCCTGCGCGGACGCGACGACGTCCGCTTCATCTTCCTGAGGGGCACGAAGGAGCTGATCGCCGCTCGCCTGGCGCAACGCAAGGGGCACTTCATGCCGCCCGGCCTGCTGACGAGCCAGTTCAACACGCTGGAGCCGCCGGAGGCTGGCGAGCACGTGATCACAGTCTCGATCGACGAATCCGTGGAAGCGATCGTAGACGGCGCGGTGCGGCAGTTGAAACTGGGCGGCGCGAAACGCTGAGGCCAAACACCCAAGAAACACCCAAGGGACCGTCATGACAAAAATCTCGCTCGTCGTCTCCGACGTCGACGGTACGCTGCTGACCAAGGACAAGACGCTGACCGACCGCGCGAGGTCCGCGGTTCAGCGTCTGCACCAGGCCCGTATCGGCTTCACGATTACGTCGAGCCGCCCCGCGATCGGCATGCGTTTCCTGATCGAACCGCTGGCGCTCTGGCTGCCGGTCGGCCCGTTCAACGGCTCCTCGATCGTCGACCCCGAGATGACTCCGGTCGAACAGCATCTCATCCCCGCCGCGGCGGCCGAGCGAAGCTTGCAAATTCTGCGGGACTTCGGCGCCGACATCTGGCTGTTCACCACCGACAAATGGCTGATCGACAAGCCTGATGGCCAATACGTGGCACATGAGCAGCACACCATCCGCTCCGACCCGACCATCGTGACGGATTTCTCGCCGTATCTCGCGAGCGCCTGCAAGATCGTCGGGGCCAGCGCCGATGCAGCCGGCCTCGAAGCTTGCGAGAAGGCGATGCAGAAGGCGCTCGGCAGCGAGGCGATGGCGGTGCGCTCGCAGACCTATTACCTCGACATCACCCCGCCCGGCTTCGACAAAGGCACATTCGTGCAAGCCATGGCCAAGCGCCTCGGCATTTCAACGGACGCGGT
Organism: Bradyrhizobium sp. BWC-3-1; assembly: GCF_032917965.1. Classification (NCBI taxonomy): domain Bacteria; kingdom Pseudomonadati; phylum Pseudomonadota; class Alphaproteobacteria; order Hyphomicrobiales; family Nitrobacteraceae; genus Bradyrhizobium; species Bradyrhizobium sp. BWC-3-1. The sequence goes on along the minus strand of NZ_CP136625.1, from coordinate 2,133,505 downwards.
CGCCACCATCGGCGACATGCAGAACGACCTCGCGATGTTTCGCGTCAGCGGCGTTTCGATCGCAATGGGCAATGCGGCCGACAACGTCAAGGACCAGGCCACCCACGTCACCGCGACCAACGAGCACGACGGTTTTGCGGAAGCGATGGAGATGATTTTGAAGCGGAACGAGGTCGCCTAGGTCACTGCTTCGACCGCTGCATTGCAGGCTTCTTGCTGCCCTGCCTTGCGGCCGACAGGTTATGCGCGGTGTTGACCAGCGCGATATGAGTCAGCGCCTGCGGGAAATTGCCGGTCTGACGCCTGGCGCCTGAATCATATTCCTCGGCCAGCAGTCCCACATCATTCGCGACACCGACCACGCGATCGAACAAGGCTTGCGCCTTGTCGAGATCGCCCGCCAGTACATGGGCATCGGCCAGCCACAGGCTGCAGGCGAGGAAGGCGCCCTCGATCGGCTGCTTCTCCTCGGACACTTCGCGCGGATCGTGCCGCAGCACAAAGCCGTCAGGCATCATGTGCTTTTCCATCGCCGCGATGGTGCCGCGAATGCGCGGATCCGACGCTTCCAGGAAGCCAACGGACGGCAGCAGCAGCACGCTGGCATCGAGCAGCTTCGAGCCGTAGGACTCCACGAAGGCATTCTCCTCCGCGTCGAAGCCCCGGTTGCAGACGTCGCGATGAATGGCGTCGCGCAAGGTGCGCCAGTGCAGCAGCGGCGCCTTGAAGCCGAAGGTCTCGGCGCTCTTGATGCCGCGGTCGAAGGCGACCCAGGTCATCACCTTGGAGAAGACATAGTGCTTCGGCTGTCCGCGCCGCTCCCAGATGCCGTGATCGGGCTGGTCCCAGACTTCGGCGAGATGCTTGAGCACGGCGCATTCCAGCGCCCAGCTCTCGTCGTCGAGCTTGAGCTTGGCCATCCGCGATTGGTGGAAGGCGTCGATCAGTTCGCCGTAGACGTCGAGCTGGAGCTGCGCATGCGCGGCATTGCCGACGCGCACCGGCTGTGCGCCCTCGTAGCCATCGAGCCAACCGGCCTCCCATTCCAGCAGCCGCCGCTGGCCCCAGATGCCGTACATGATCTGCATGTTCGCCGGTGAGCCTGCCGCCGCACGCAACAGCCAATTGTGCCAGGCCGAGGCTTCCTCGGTGTAACCCGAGTTCATCAGCGCCAGCAGCGTGAAGGTGGCATCGCGCAGCCAGCAGAAGCGGTAGTCCCAATTCCTGGCGCCGCCGAGCTTCTCCGGCAACGAGGTGGTCGGCGCCGCGACGATCCCGCCGGTCGGAGCGAAGGTCAGCGCCTTGAGTGTGATCAGCGAGCGCACGATCAGGTCGCGATAGTCGCCATCGCGATTGCAGTGGCTGCACCAGTCCTGCCAGAATTTCTCGGTCTCCTTGAGTGCGACCTCCGGATCGATTGGCGCGGGCGGCTCGAGATGCGAGGGGCCGTAGGTCAGCACGAACGGCACGGTCTCGCCGGCCTTCACCTCGAAATCGGAAACCGTGGTCAGATCCTCGCCTCGGGTCTTGGCCGGTGTCCGCAGCACGGTCATGTCCTGCCCGGCGACCGCCAGCAGGGAATGGTCGATCCGCCGCACCCACGGGATGTCGACGCCGAAGCCGAAGCGGATGACGAGTTCCATCCGCATCTTCACCGTGCCGCTGACACCGCGGACCAGCCGCACGATGTCGGAGGCCTTGCCGCGCGGCGGCATGAAGTCGATCAGCGCAACGGTGCCGCCGTCAGTCTCAAAGCGTGTTTCGAGGATGAGGGTGTCGCCGAGATAGCGGCGCGACGTCGCGGTGACGTCCTCGCTCGGCGCGATCAGCCAGCGGCCGTTCTTGTGCGTGCCGAGGAGCGCGGCAAAGCAGGCATCGGAATCGAAGGCCGGCCAGCACAGCCAGTCGATCGAGCCGTTGCGGCCGACCAGCGCCGCGGTCTCGCAGTCGCCGATCAGCGCATAATCTTCAATCCTCTGAGACAATGTCGTGCGAGCCTCGAAAACGACGTCCGGAGACCCCGGCGATCAACGCCCGCCGGGCAACGAGCGTTCCCGTGTCGCGGCCTTCAAGGCTGCGACATCGACCTTCGAAACGATCTTGTCGAGCGTCACAGGCAGGCGCTGGCGCCAGTTCGGATGCTCGTCAATCGTACCGGGAATGTTGGGCTGGTCGATCACGCCGAGCAGATCCTCCAGCGACACCGCAAGCAGCCGCGACGGCGTGCGCGACAGGAAGGCGAGCACCGAATAGACATCATTGGCACGGATGCCGTTGGCACGCAGGATCTCGTCGAGCAGGCCGAGCGCATCCCAGCGGGCCTGATCGTTCTCGCCGGGATCGAGCCCGAGCGAGCGCTTCATCCTGAGATCGCTGAAAGAGCGCCAGCCGGCATAGGTCGACAGATCATGCGTGTTCAGCGTCACCAGCGCGTTGGGCCGGTAGTGATCGACGGGCCGGAAGTGACCGGCATCGTCGCGCTCGAACATCATGACGAGGTAGGACCAGATGCCGAAATCCTGCATGGTCTCGCGAAAACCTTCCGGCACCGTGCCGAGGTCCTCGCCGATGACGATGCACTTATGGGCCGCGCTCTCCCGCGCCACGGTCGCCAGCAGCGCCTCGAACGGCATCTGCACATAGGCGCCGTTGTCGGGCTTGAAGCCGCGCGGCACCAGATACAGCCGCTTCAAGCCGAGCACGTGATCGAGACGGATGGCTCCGGAATGGCGCATCGAAGCCGCGAGCATATCGGCGAATGGCACGAAGGATTGCGCCTCCAGGCCGCCGGCATTGAAGCCGGCCAAGCCCCAATCCTGGCCAATGGTATTGAGCACGTCCGGCGGCGCGCCGACGGCGAGATGACGGGAGATCGCCCCCTGTTCGTTCCAAGCATCGAAGCCGTTCGACTGCACGCCGACGGCAACGTCGAGATAGAGACCGACCCGCATGCCGAGCTGGCCGGCCAGCTCCTTGGCCGCATGCAACTGGCTATCGGCCGTCCATTGCACGAATTCGACGAACTCGACGTCGTGCTTGTCCGGGCCGTTGCGCAGCTCGGCGCATTTCGTCTCGTCCGGCTGTTGCCATTCCTCCGGCCATTCCCACCACGGCGCCGCGAAGCGATGACGGAGCACCTCGAAACAGGCAAAACGGGACAACAGCGGCGCGCGAGCCGCCCGGAAGGCGTCGAACTGGTTGCGGCGGACGCCGCTCGCGGTTTTCACGAAGCTGTCGAAGGCGGCACGCAAGGCCAACCATTTCAAGGCCGCCATGTCCGGATAGGGCACACGATCACCGTCGCGGAGCCGCGCGGCGGTCGCGGCCGCATCGGGGACGAGGTCGGGGGAAAATTCCGGGATCGCCTCGACGTCGATATAGAGCGGATTGAGAAACAGCCGGCTGTTCGGCGAATAGGGGCTGCAATCGGCCGGATGGTCATCGAACAACACATGCAGGGGATTGAGCCCGACGCCGTCGGCGCCCAACTGCTTCGCGAGCCGGACCAGACCGGCGAGGTCGGTGAAATCGCCGATGCCCCAATTGCGGTCCGAGCGGACGCTGTAGAGCTGCACGGCAAGCAGCCAGCCCCGGTCGAAATCGCCGCCGAAGGCCCGCTCCGGCGCTACGATCATCGGCACCTCTTCCGTCACGCCTCCGGCATCCGTCAGCGTCAGCCGGTGATAGCCGAGCGGCAGGCCGGCCGGCCAGGCAATTACGGGCTCGCGCGTCTCACCTTGCGCGATCAAATTGCCGTTGCCGGTCATCTTCCATTTGAGCGGCGGCGCACCGATCGTCACCAATTCGGTGCGCGGATGGCCCAAGGCGCGTACCACCACGGGCCCGCTGACGAAGCGGTAAACCCGCTTTTCCGGCAAGGCGTCGAGGATGGATTTGAGGGCCACGGGATCGGTGACCCGCAGCTTTCCGAGGGCATCGACGAATTCGGATTGAACGCCCTTGATCCGGGCTTGAGCTAAAAGATCCATTCGGCACGCAGCTTGCAGGCCATTTTGTGGCCGGGGCATCGATTTTAACGAGGTCGCGGAAGAGGTTAGTCAGGGTTAACTCGCGAGCCGCGCCTGCCGTTCCCCAGGGAACCAATGACACACAAGCGGCTTTCTATAGTGGTATCAAGCGTAGGTTCCCGGCAAGGGAAACGGGCTCCTGCTTTCTTGTCAATGGCATCACCGTGAACAAGACAATTCAAACTGTCGAGAGTGCCGCAGCCGGCAGCACTTTCCTCATCGAGGACGTCTATCCCCTGATCGACGGCGGGCGCTTCCCCGTGAAGCGGATCGCGCGCGAACCGGTCGAGGTCTGGGCCGACATCTACCGGGACGGCGACGCCGTGATCGGCGCAGCGCTGATCTGGCGACAGGAGCAGGACCGCGAATGGCAGAGCGAGCCGATGATCCCTCACGGCAATGACCGCTGGTCCGGCGCGTTCACACCCGTCGAGCCCGGCAAATATGTCTATGCGATCGAAGCTTGGACCGACGAATTCGCCACCTGGTCGCACGCGTTCGCGCGCAAGCAGCGCTCCGGTGCCGACGTCACGCTTGATGCGATCGAGGGCGCCGGCCTTTTGACCAAGGCGCATGGCGCGCAGCAGGACGCCGCCGCCGTCATCGTCAGGCGATGCGAGGACTATCTTCAGACCGGCGACGTTGCCCCGCTGCTGGCAACCGAGCTCGGCGCAGCCATGGCCGAGAGCCAGTTGCGGCCTGATCTCACGCGCTCGGCGCTATTCCCACTGTTCGTCGACCGCGACAAGGCACGCTTCGGCGCCTGGTATCAGATGATGCCGCGCAGCCAGAGCGTGGTGCCAGGACAGCATGGCACGCTCCGCGACTGCATCGCGCGCGTGCCCGACATCGCCGCGATGGGCTTTGACGTCCTGTACTTCACGCCGATCCATCCCATTGGCCGCACCCGGCGCAAGGGCCGCAACAACATGCCGGTGGCGGGCGACGGCGATCCCGGCTCGCCTTATGCGATCGGCGCCATCGAGGGCGGGCACGACGCGCTGCACCCCGAACTCGGCACGATCGAGGATTTTCGCGCGCTGGTCGCGACCTGCCTGGAATACGGCCTCGAACTCGCGCTCGACTTCGCCGTGCAATGCTCGCCGGACCACCCGTGGCTGACGCAGCATCCGGAATGGTTCAAATGGCGCCCGGATCGGTCGGTGCGGACGGCTGACGGGCCCTATTCCGATATCGTCATCCCCGATTTCGCGTCCGTCGACCGGGCTGGACTGTGGAACGCGTTTCGCGACGCCATGCTGTTCTGGATCGACCACGGCGTCACCATCTTCGCCATCGACAATCACGACACCGCGCCGCTCGCCTTCTGGGAGTGGCTGATCCGTGACATCCGCCGCCGGCATCCCGAGGTGATCCTGTTTTCCAAGACGTTCGCGCGCCCGAAGCTGATGAAGGGCCTCGCCAAGCTCGGCTTTGCGCAATCGTTCAGCTATTTCCCCTGGCGCACGGCGAAGTGGGAGCTGGAGCAATATCTCGGCGAGCTGACGCGCTATCCCGAACGTGACTTCTATCGGCCGAACCTGTTCGTGAATACGCCCGATCTTTTGCCCTATCATCTCCAGGGCGGCGAGACATGGGCATTCAAATCGCGCGTCGCGCTGGCGGCGACGCTGTCCGGCAATTATGGCGTCTACAGCGGGTTCGAGCTGCTGGAGCATGAGGCGATCCCCGGCCGCGAGGAATATCTCGACTCCGAGAAATACCAGATCAAGCAGCGCGACTGGAACAAGCCCGGCAACATCAAGGCCTACATCACGCAGCTCAATCGCATCCGCAGCGAGAATGCTGCGCTTCAGCGGACGGCGAACCTGCGCTTCCTTGGCATCGAAGACGGCGAGACGATCGCCTTCGTCAAGGAAGCGACCGACCCGGCCAACATCGTCGTGGCCGTGGTTGCGCTCTCGTGCCACGTGCGCGAATTCTGGTTGCCGCTCGGCGACGTCAAGGTTGACGCCGGCGGGCAGCGACACCATGTGTCGGCACTCGAAAACCTCCTCACCGGCGAACAGGCCCGCATCGAATGGGGCGGGATCAAATTGCGTATCGATCCCGAGCGCGATCCCGCGCTGCTGTTCCGCTGCCTGGCGTAAGGGCGCACGCCATGAATGTATTGTCTTCCGTCGACACCAAGAAAGCCGAGGCTGCCGAGATCGTGGACGAGCTCTGGTACAAGGACGCCATTATCTATCAGCTTCACGTCAAGGCGTTTGCCGATAGCAACAATGACGGCATCGGCGACTTCGCCGGGCTGACCGAGAAGCTGCCCTATCTCCAGGAGCTCGGCGTCACCGCGCTCTGGCTGCTGCCGTTCTATCCCTCGCCCGGCCGCGACGACGGCTACGACATCGCCGACTACGGTTCGGTCAATCCCGATTTCGGGACGATGAAGGATTTCAAGCGCTTCATCCAGGAGGCCCAGAAGCGAGGCTTGCGCGTCATCACCGAGCTCGTCGTCAACCACACCTCGGACCAGCACAATTGGTTCAAGCGTGCTCGCCGCAGCCCGGCAGGCTCGAGCGCCCGCAACTGGTATGTCTGGAGCGACACCGACCAGAAATACCAGGGCACCCGTATCATCTTCACCGACACGGAGAAGTCGAACTGGACCTGGGATCACGAGGCCGGCGCGTTCTACTGGCACCGCTTCTTCTCGCACCAGCCGGATCTCAATTTCGACAATCCGCGCGTCGTCAGCGCGCTGATCCAGGTGATGAAGCGCTGGCTGGACGCCGGCGTCGACGGCTTCCGTCTGGACGCCATTCCCTATCTCTGCGAGCGCGAAGGTACCTCGAACGAGAACCTCCCCGAGACGCATGCCATCATCAAGCGGCTCCGCCACGAGCTGGATTCCTACTCCAAGGGCAAGCTGCTGCTGGCCGAGGCCAATCAATGGCCGGAGGACGTGCAGGAATATTTCGGCCGCGGCGACGAGTGCCACATGGCCTATCACTTCCCGCTGATGCCGCGCATCTACATGGCGATCGCGCAGGAGGACCGTTTCCCGATCACCGACATTCTGCGCCAGACGCCGGATATTCCGGCGAGCTGCCAATGGGCGCTGTTCCTGCGCAACCATGACGAGCTGACGCTGGAGATGGTGACCGACGTCGAGCGCGACTATCTGTGGACCACCTACGCCAACGATCCGCGCGCCCGCATCAATGTCGGCATCCGCCGGCGCCTCGCGCCGCTGATGGACAACGACCGGCGCAAGATCGAGCTGATGAACTCGCTGCTGCTGTCCTTCCCCGGCACGCCGATCATCTACTACGGCGACGAGATCGGGATGGGCGACAACATCTATCTCGGCGACCGCAACGGCGTGCGCACGCCGATGCAGTGGAGCCCGGACCGCAACGGCGGCTTCTCGCGCTGCGACCCGGCCCGCCTCTACGCGCCGCTGATCATGGATCCGGTCTACGGCTATGAATCGGTGAACGTGGAGGCGCAGTCGCGCAGCCTGTCCTCGCTGCTCAGCGCGACCAAGCGTCTGATCTCGGTGCGCAAATCGACGCTCGCCTTCGGCCGCGGCACCATGACCTTCATCCGCCCGGCCAACCGCGCCGTGCTGGCCTATGTCCGGCAGTACCGCGACGAGGTGATCCTCTGCGTCGCCAATCTGTCGCGCGCGGCCCAGGCGACCGAGCTCGATCTGTCGCCCTGGAAGGACCGCATCCCGCAGGAGATGCTCGGCCGCACGCGTTTTCCGGCGATCGGCGAACTGCCCTACATGGTCACGCTGGGGCCCTATGGCTTCTACTGGTTCCAGCTCACCGAGCGCGACAAGTCCGAGCCGGTGACGCCGCGCGCAGTGCCCGAATTCGAGACGCTGGTGGTGCCGGTGAACTCGACCTGGGTGTCGCTGGCGCGCGAGCGCGGCGTGTTCGAGCACGAGGTGCTGCCGGGATTCCTGTCGCGCACGCGCTGGTATCCGGAGCACAATCCCAAGCACATCAAGCCGACGCTGACCTCGGCGGTGCCGTTCTGCGACATCGGCGACAACAGGCCCTGGATCGCGTTCTTCGAGGCGGCGCAGGGCGACGTCACCACGCGCTACGTGCTGCCGATGCAGATCGAATGGGTGCGCTTCGACCGCGAACGCTTCAATCCGAGGGCGCTCGCCGCCGTGCGTCAGGGGGCCCGCGAAGGGACGCTGCTGGACGTGGCAACCGAGCAGATCTTCATCGGCCTGTTCCTGCGCAATCTGTCGCAGAACCTGGTGGTGGAAGAAAACAATCTGCGGCTGGAGTTCAAGGCGACCAGCCGGTTTGCCGAGTACACCATCAAGGAGCCCGAACGCATCCGCACGATCGAGCAGTCGAACAGCACCGCGCTGGTCGACAACCAGTATGTCGCCAAGATCTATCGTCAGCTCGAAGCCGGCATCAATCCCGAGATCGAGATCGGCTCCTACCTCACCGAGATCGCCCGCTTTGCCAATACGCCGGCACTGCTCGGCAGCGTCGAGCTGGTCGAAGACGACCGTCGCAGCGCAGTCGGCGTGCTGCACGCCTATGTCGAGAACCAGGGCGACGGCTGGGGCGTCACCGCGGGCTATCTCGACCGCTATATCGACGAGCAACGGGTGCTGCCACCGGGCGAGATGCCCCGCGAGACCCAGGAGCAAGCGCCCTATCTGCACTTCATTACGCAGATCGGCCGACGGCTCGCCGAGCTGCATGTGGCTCTGGCCGCTGCAAAGCCCGGAGATCTCGCGCCGGAGCCCATTGGCTCCGCACACGTCAAGCGCTGGTCATCCGAGCTCGAGACACGGGCCGAGCGGGTTTTCGAGCGGCTGGCCGCCAGCACCGACCGCCTGCGGGAGGTGGACCGACCGCTGATCAATCAGCTCGCCGCGGAGCGCGCGACCCTGTCCGGCCGGCTCAACGCGCTCTTACCTTCCGAGCTCGGCGGGTTGAACATCCGTCATCATGGCGATTTCCGCCTCGGGCAAACTGTGATTGTGAAGGACGATATCTTCATCATCGACTTCGACGGAGATCCGCGTTTGCCGCTGGTCGACAAGCGGCGCAAGCTGCCTGCGGCGCGTGACGTTGCCGGCCTGATCCGCTCGATTGATCTTTCGGTTAACGCGGCGCTTCACCGCGCGCTCACGGGCGCCTCCGACGAACAGGGCCGTCTCACGGCTGCGCTCGACGAATGGCGCGAGCGCACCACCGCGACGTTCCTCACCGCCTACCGCGAAGCCATGACCGATCGGCGGCTGTGGCCGGAAGATCCGCAATCTGCGGCTGGCCTGTTAAGGTTTTTCCTGCTTGATCAAGCGTTCGAGGAAGTAGAGTACGAGCTGTCCCACCGGCCTGAGGGGCTCCATGCGCCGCTGTCCGGACTGCTTCGCATTCTGTCCAGTATCGAGAGCGAAGCCCATGCCTAAACTCCCTGCCGAGGCCTATGCGATCATCGAGGGTCGCCACTCCGATCCGTTCCACTATCTCGGGCTGCATCCCGAGGGCGACAAGAGCGTGGTGCGCGCGTTTCTTCCCGATGCTTCCAACGTCGAGGCGGTGGGCGAGCACGGCGAGGTGGCGAAGCTCGATCGCGTCCATGATGCCGGCCTGTTCATCGGCGCTCTGCCGAACGGCGCGAAGCACTACCAGCTCCGCGCGAAGTTCGGCGACAACGTCATCGAATTCGAGGACACCTATCGCTTTCCGCCGATCCTGACCGATTTCGACCTCTATCTGCTCGGCGAAGGCACCCACCAGCGCCTTTACGACAAGCTCGGCGCGCATCCGATGCGGCTCGAAGGCATCGATGGCATCGGCTTCGTGGTGCTGGCGCCCAACGCCCGGCGTGTCTCCGTGGTCGGCGACTTCAATTTCTGGGACGGACGGCGCCATCCGATGCGGGTGCGCGGCGCGGGTTATTGGGAATTGTTCATCCCGCACGCCAAGGCCGGCGACCACTACAAGTTCGAAATTATCGGACCGCATGGCCATCTGCTTCCGCTGAAATCCGATCCGATGGCCTTTGCAAGCGAGGTGCGCCCGAAGACCGCTTCCATCGTGTTCGACGAAGCGCATCTGCCGCGGCCGCGACCGGCGCCCGACGGCATCAACGCGTTGTCCGCGCCGATGTCGATCTACGAGGTCCATCTCGGCTCATGGCGGCGCAAGAACGGCAATGAATGGCTGACCTATCGCGAGCTGGCCGAGCAGCTGCCGGCCTACGCCCGCGACATGGGCTTCACCCATCTCGAATTCCTCCCCGTCAGCGAGCATCCTTTCGACGGCTCGTGGGGCTATCAGCCGACCGGGCTGTATGCGCCGACCAGCCGCTTCGGCACGCCGGAGGATTTTGCCGCGCTGGTCGATGCCTGCCACCGCGAGGGCGTCGGCGTGCTGCTCGACTGGGTGCCCGGCCACTTCCCGGACGATCCGCACGGGCTCGGCAGCTTCGACGGCACAGCGCTGTACGAGCACGCCAATCCGCTCCAGGGCCGGCATCTCGATTGGGGCACGCTGATCTACAATTACGGCCGCACCGAAGTGACGAACTTCCTGGTCTCGAACGCGCTGTTCTGGCTCGAGCGCTACGCGATCGACGGACTGCGAGTCGATGCCGTCGCATCCATGCTCTACCTCGACTACAGCCGTCCGCCCGGGGCGTGGATTCCGAACCAGCATGGCGGCCGGGAGAACATCGAGGCGATCGCATTCCTGCGCCGCTTCAACACCGAGCTGTTCGCGCGTTTCCCGCAGGCGACCACGGCCGCCGAAGAGTCCACCGCCTGGCCGCAGGTCTCGCGCCCGGTCGAATTCGGAGGGCTCGGCTTCGGCTACAAGTGGAATATGGGCTGGATGCACGACACGCTGAACTACATCAGCAAGGACCCGATCCACCGCAAGCATCATCACGGCGACATCCTGTTCGGCCTGCACTACGCCTTCTCGGAGAACTTCGTCCTGCCGCTGTCGCACGACGAAGTCGTGCACGGCAAGCGCTCTATCCTCGGGCGCATGCCCGGCGACGAATGGCAGCGCTTCGCGAATTTGCGCGCCTATTACAGCTTCATGTTCGGCCATCCCGGCAAGAAGCTGCTGTTCATGGGCGCCGAGATCGCGCAAAGCCGAGAATGGAATCACGACCAATCGCTCGACTGGCACTTGCTCGAGTACAAGCCCCATTCAGGCATCCAGGCGTTGATCCGCGATCTCAACCGGCTCTATCGCGCGGTGCCCGCCCTGCACCAGATGGACTGCGAGCAGGCCGGCTTCGAATGGCTGATCACCGACGACGCCAACCGCAACGTGTTCGCCTGGCTGCGCAAGGGATTTGACGAGCACGCCCGGTGCATGGTGATCGTCAACTTCTCACCCAATGTCTATCGCAATTACCGCGTTCGCGCGCCGTTCGGTGGCAAGTGGAAGGAAGTGTTCAACTCGGACTCCGCCCATTACGGCGGCAGCAATGTCGGCAACATCGGCGAAGTCCACGCCGTCAATGGCGAGCTCCGCCTCACCATTCCGCCGCTCGCCGCGATCTTCCTCGTTCCGGAAAGCTGAACGATGCGCCTGACTGCTGGATCGCCCGCACGCCTCGGCGCAAGCTGGGACGGACGCGGCACCAATTTCGCGCTGTTCTCCGCCAACGCGCAGAAGGTCGAGCTGTGCCTGTTCGACATGCAGGGCCGCCGCGAACTCGAGCGCGTCGAGCTGCCGGAGCGCACCGAGGATGTCTGGCACGGCTATCTCAACGACGTCTCGCCCGGCCAGCTCTACGGCTACCGCGTGCATGGCCCCTACGAGCCGGAGCACGGCCACCGCTTCAATGCCAACAAGCTCGTGCTAGACCCCTATGCCAAGCGGCTTTCCGGGCGGCTGGTCTGGAGTGACGCGCATTTCGCCTATCGCACCGGAAGCCCGCGCGAAGACCTGTCGTTCGACCGGCGCGACAACGCGCGCGGCATGCCGAAGGCCGTCGTCGTCGACGAGACCTTCAACTGGGGCCGCCGCGAGATCCGGCCCAACATTCCCTGGGAAGATACCATCATCTACGAGGCCCACGTCAAGGGACTGACACAGAAGCGCGACGACGTGCCGCCGAATTTGCGCGGCACCTATGGCGGCCTGTCCTCGCCCGCGATGATCGAGCACCTGAAGAAGCTCGGCGTCACCACGGTAGAGCTTCTGCCGGTGCACAGCTTCGTCGACGACCGCATCTTGGTGGAGAAGAAGCTCGTCAACTACTGGGGCTATAACACCCTGTCCTTCTTCGCGCCCGAGCAGCGCTACGCCCAGGACAACGCTCTCGATTCCTTCCGCACCACGATCGCACGTCTGCACGATGCCGGCATCGAGGTGATGCTCGACGTCGTCTACAATCACACCGCCGAGGGCAATCATCTCGGTCCGACGCTGTGCTATCGCGGCATCGACAACGCCTCCTATTACTGGCTGAACCGCGAAAACCCGCGCTACTACGACGATTTTACCGGCTGCGGCTCGTCGGTGAACCTCACCCACCCGCGCGTGCTGCAGATGGTGATGGATTCACTGCGCTACTGGGTCGAGGTCTGCCACGTCGACGGCTTCCGTTTCGACCTCGCCACCACGCTGGCCCGCGGACCGAACGGTTATGATCGAGGCAGCTCGTTCCTGACCGCGATCCGCCAGGACCCGGTGCTGGCGAGCGTCAAGCTCGTCGCCGAACCCTGGGATCTCGGCCTTGGCGGCTATCAGGTGGGCGCATTTCCCTCGCAATGGTCGGAGTGGAACGACCGTTACCGCAGCGCCATGCGCCGCTACTGGAGCGGCGAAGGCAGCCTGATCGGCGATATCTCCAGCCGCATGACGGCGTCCTCCGACCTGTTCAACCACGACGGACGGCGGCCGCGCGCCAGCATCAACCACATCACCGTGCATGACGGCTTCACCCTGGCCGATCTCTTCAGCTACAACGAGAAGCATAACGAGGCCAATGGCGAGGACAATCGCGACGGCTCCAACGACAACCACAGCAACAATTGCGGTGTCGAGGGTCCGACCGACGATCCCCAAATCGTCAGCTTGCGCCGGCAGCTTCGCAAGAACGTACTGGCCTGCCTCATGCTGGCGCAGGGCATTCCGCTGATCCTCGCAGGCGACGAGGTCGGGAATTCGCAATCAGGCAACAACAACGCCTATTGCCAGGACAACGAGGTGGGCTGGGTCGGCTGGGACAATCTCGGCAAGGACGGCGACGACATGGTCGGTTTTGTCGCCGAACTCGCCGATATCCGCAGCCGGTTCTCGCAGCTTCGCAGCCATCGCTGGCTCGACGGCCGCCCCAAGGACGGCATCTCCTATGGCGCGCTGTGGCTGACGCCGGCCGGCGACGAAATGACGGAAAGCGACTGGAAATTCCCGGAAGGGCGGTTCCTCTCCTATGTGATGGGGCCGATGGAACCGGGCAGCGCCGCGATCTTTATCGTACTCAACGCAGCCCCCGAAGAGATCGCATTCAAATTGCCAAAAATGACTGAATACAAGAGCTGGCAGCAGATCCTGAACACGACCGACGCCAAGCTGAATACGATCGACTTCCAGCCCGGGAGCGACAGCAAGGCGCCGCCGCGCTCCGTGATCGCTTTCGCGGGGGCGCTATGAGGCCATCCTTCGGGGCGAGGCCGACGAAGGACGGCGTATCGTTCCGGCTGTGGGCGCCTGCCGCGCGCCGTGTCGATCTCCTGCTCGACAGACGACACGCGATGCAGCGCCGGCAGGATGGCTGGTATGTCGCCGAGATTGCCAATCTGCCCGTCGGCAGCAACTACAAATTCAGGATCGATGACGAGATCGACGTGCCCGATCCGGCGTCTGCATTCCAACCCGACGACGTGTTCGGCCCGAGCGAGGTGATCGATCATGACGCCTTCGCCTGGCGCGCATCCGATTGGCGCGGCCGCCCGTGGGAAGAGACGGTGCTGATCGAGACGCATGTCGGCACCTTCACTGCGGAAGGCACCTATCGTGCCATGATCGACAAGCTCGATCATCTCGTCGCGACCGGCATCACCGCGATCGAACTGATGCCGCTGGCTGACTTCGCCGGTCGCCGCGGCTGGGGTTATGATGGCGTGCTGTGGTACGCGCCCGACAGCGCCTATGGTCATCCCGATGAATTGAAGACGCTGATCGACGAAGCCCATCTGCGCGGGCTGATGGTGTTCCTCGACGTCGTCTACAATCATTTCGGCCCCGAGGGAAATTACCTCGGCCGCTACGCGCCGGCCTTCTTCACCGACGCGCACACGCCATGGGGCAGTGCGATCGATTATCGCGTGCCGCAGGTTCGCGCTTTTGCCGTCGAGAACGCGCTGTCGTGGCTCAGCGACTATCGCTTCGACGGCCTGAGGCTCGATGCCGCCAATCACATCATGGCGATCCCCGGCGAGCAATCGATGCTGCAAGACCTTAGCGTCGCCGCGGGCGAGCTTGCCAAGGCGACGGAGCGCCATATCCATCTCGTGCTGGAGAACGGCGACAACCGCGCGAGCCTGCTCGACGCGGCGCAGGAGCCTCCGAACGGCAAATATCGCGGCCAGTGGAACGACGACTACCACCACGTCTGGCACGTGATGCTGACGGGCGAACTCGCCGGCTATTATGCGGACTATCAAACGCCGCGGCTCGATCTCGCACGCGCGCTCGCCTCCGGCTTCGTCTATCAGGGCGAGATCTCGGAATTCTGGGGCAAGAAGCCGCGGGGCGAGAACAGCGGCGAGCTGCCGCCGGCAACCTTCGTCAACTTCCTGCAGAACCACGACCAGATCGGCAACCGGCCGCTTGGCGACCGGCTCGAAAGCCTGGCATCGCCCGAGCAGATCGAAGCCGCACTCGCGGTGACCCTGCTCGCACCGATGGTGCCGATGCTGTTCCAGGGCGAGGAGTGGGGCTCCATCGCGCCCTTCCCGTTCTTCTGCGACTTCCAGGGCGGACTGGCTGATGCCGTCCGCAAGGGGCGCAGGCAGGAATACGCCTGGGCCTATGAAAAGTACGGCGACGAGGTGCCCGACCCGCTCGATCCGGCAACACTGCAATCGGCCGTGCTCGACTGGACCGACCACACGCCGGAGCAGGATGCGCGTCTCGCGCTGGTGCGGGAGCTGCTCGCACTCCGCCACAAGGAGATCGCGCCACGACTGAAAGGTGCGCGCTTCGGTGATGCCGCCGTGGCCGATAGCGGCCTGCTCACCGCACATTGGCACATGGGAGATGGCGCGACGTTGCGCCTCGTGGCCAATCTCTCCGACAAGGACATCGCGTGTTCCGACGGCGGTGTGGGGACCCTGATCTGGGGCGGCGCAACCGGCGACCGGCTTGCGCCCTGGTCGGTGGTCTGGCGCCTCGGAGGTTGAGATGCCTCCAGCCATTCCTCTCGCAACCTACCGGCTTCAGCTCACCGCGGATTTCGACTTCGACAAGGCCGCCGCGGTGGTGCCCTACCTGAAGGCGCTGGGAATCACGCATCTCTACACCTCGCCGGTGATGAAGGCCCGCAAGGGCTCGACGCACGGCTATGACACCGTCGACCACAGCCAGTTCAATCCGGAGCTCGGCGGCGAGGCCGGCTTCGCGCGGCTGAGCGAGGCGCTGACGCGACACGACCTCGGCCTCATCATCGACTTCGTACCGAACCATGTCGGCGTGCACTTCGCCGACAATCCCTGGTGGCTGGACGTGCTGGAATGGGGCCAGGCCTCGCCGCACGCCGTCTCCTTCGATATCGACTGGGATCAACTGGCCTTCCGCGCCCGCGGCGGCGTGCTGCTGCCGATCCTCGGAGCGTCCTATGGCGAAGCGCTCGAGAGCGGCGATATCGAGCTGCGCTACGATCCCAACGAAGGTAGTTTTTCCGCCTGGTATTTCGAACATCGATTGCCGATCGCGCCGGAGCGCTATGGCGAGGTGCTGCGGATGATCGTGAAGGACGCCGACGCCGCCGAGACCGAGACGGGCAAGCGCCTGCTGTCGCTCGCGGCGCGCTACACGGGACTGCGCCGCCCCAACCGCAAGGAAGCACCCGGCTTCAAGGCGGAGCTCAGGGAGATCGCAGGCAGCGCCGATATCATCGGGCGCGGCCTCGGCGCCTATCGCGCGGCCAAGGACCGTCCCGCGCAGACGCTGGCGCTGCATCATTTGCTGGAGCGCCAGCACTACAAGCTGGGGCACTGGCGGCTTGCCTCCAGCGACATCAACTATCGACGTTTCTTCGACGTCAACGGGCTCGCCGGCATGCGCGTCGAGGATCCCGGCACGTTCGCCGCCACGCACCGGCTGGTGAAGCAACTCATTGCCGACGGCAAACTGCAAGGCATCCGGCTCGATCATATCGACGGCCTGCGCGATCCCGCGCAATATTGCCAGCGGCTGCGCCGGCTGGTGCGCGACGCTCAGGGCACCACAAAGCCGTTCTATACGGTGATCGAGAAAATCCTGTGCGAGCACGAGCGCCTGCCGCATTTCGCCGGCGTCCAGGGCACCACCGGCTATGAGTGGATGAACGCCATCACTCACGTTCTGGTCGACGCCAAGGGGCTGGAGGCCATGGACGAGACCTGGCGACAGATCAGCAACCGGCCGCCGCGGCTCGCGCCTTACGTCAAGGATGCCAAACGGCGCGTGCTGGAGACGCTGCTGACCAGCGAATTCACGGTTCTGACGCGCCTGCTTGCGCGCATCGCCAACGGGCACTACTCGACCCGCGACTTTTCCGCCGACAGCCTGCGGCAGGCGCTCGAGCTCTATGTGCTGCATTTCCCGGTATACCGCACCTACCTCACGACAGGCGCGCCGACGGCGAACGATCGCAAGCTGATCGACGACACCATCGAGCAAGCGCGCCGGGAATGGTTCGCCGCGGACGAAGGCATTTTCGACTTCCTGCGCGACGCGCTCACCATGGACCTGCTCAAGCCTGGCCGTCCCCCGCACAGCGCCCCGCGGGTGCGCCGCTTTGCGCTGAAGGTGCAGCAATTCACCGGGCCGATGATGGCGAAGTCGCTGGAGGACACCGCCTTCTATCAATTCCACCGGCTGCTCGCCCTAAACGAGGTCGGCGGCGATCCCGCGAGCAAGGGCCTCACCATTCCCGCTTTCCACGACACCATGCAGGCCCGCGCCAGGGAATGGCCGCAAGGGATGACGGCGACCGCCACGCACGACACCAAACGTGGCGAGGACGCCCGGGCGCGGATCGCGGCCTTAAGTGAAATTCCCGGCGAATGGACCAGCGCCGTGGCACGCTGGAAAGTCCTGAACGCACCGCACCTCGCGCTCGACGGCAATCTGCGCGCTCCGTCGGCCACGTTCGAATACATGCTCTACCAGACCCTGCTCGGCGCCTGGCCGCTCGTGGAGCCGGCCGATGCCGGTTTCGTCGCGCGTATCCAGGCCTATGCGCTCAAGGCCGCGCGCGAGGGCAAGGAGGAGACCAGCTGGCTCAACCCGCACGAGGCCTATGAGAACGGCGTCAAGAGCTTCATCGCGAAGATCCTCGATCCCGCGCAATCAGGCGAATTCCTGGAGGCGCTGAACACGCTGGCTCGCCGCGTCGCGCTGCTCGGCGCGCTGAACGCGCTGAGCCAGCTCACGCTCAAGGCGACACTGCCGGGCGTGCCCGACTTTTACCAAGGCACCGAATTCTGGGATCTGTCGCTGGTCGATCCCGACAACCGCCGCCCGGTGGATTTTTCCGCGCGACACGCGGCGCTGGGCACGCTGGACAACCCGGATTGGAATCACCTGATCAAGAGCTGGCCGGACGGTCAGCTCAAGCTGGCCTGGACGCGGCACCTGCTCAAGCTGCGCAACGAGCTGCCCGACGTCTTCGCGCGAGGTGACTACCAGCCGCTTCAGGTGCGGGGCGCACATGCCGACCATGTCGTAGCGTTTGCCCGCCGCCACGGCCGGGCTGCGGCGATCGTCGTGGTCGGGCGCCAGTTCGCATCTTTCACGCAAGCAGGCCGCGAATGGCCGGCGTTCGATGGGGCCGACGCCACTATTGACGTCACGGGCTATAATGTGCCGGGTTTCGCCGGCAACGATCTGCCGCTCGCGCAGGCGCTTCGCGGTTTTCCCGCTTCGGTCATCCCCGCGCGCCCAGCGGGCGCGGCGAAGCCGGTGCGACAGCGCACCCGCGCTTGAACGCTAGCTTTTCCCGTCCTTGCCCAACAGCAGCTGGCCGCGCTTGCGAATCGTGGCCTGCGCCATCTCCGCAAAGCGCTGCAATAGCCAGGGCAGCACCACCTGCACCTTGACATGGTCGTCGGCGACGTCGACCTGCCCCGTCGCGATCTGCCCGAGCGCGCGGATGCGGAAATTCATGCTGTCGCCGCTCCAGCTCTCCTCCTCGACCTGCATCACGGGAATGCTCGCCGCAGCGCGGCCTAGCCCAGTCTTGAGCCGGCGCACCGCCTCCTCGCGGCCCAAGCGGTGGGGAATGGAGACGACAAGCGGTGCTGACATGGCTCTGCCTGGTTAGTGATTGAACCTCACATAGTCATGCCCGGCGGTACCACAAAGGTTCCATGCAAGTTGCGCGTGCACCCGGTGTTTCATTGGCGGAACTTTAGAACCTGCGGCAAGTTGCCCTCGCACCACGGGACAGGTTGCAAACGACCCTTCTAACGAAGGGCTGGAGGAGATTTCCGCATGTCTATCGGTACGATCATTCTGATCATTTTGGTCATCGCGCTGCTCGGCGGCTTCAGCGGCATCGGCGGCGGCCCGTTCTACGGCACCGGCTATTACGGCGGCGGCGGTCTCGGGCTCGTCATCGTGATCCTGCTGATCCTGCTCCTGCTGGGACGGATCTAGCCACCAAACGAAGATCTAGTAGGGTGGGCAAAGGCGCAATGCGCCGTGCCCACCTTTTTGCTCGGCTGAGAGAAGATGGTGGGCACGCTTCACTTTACCCACCCTACTTCGTTTTCCCGGCGAGCTTCTTGATCGCCGCCTTGATCGACGCGGCTGCATCGTCATAACCATCCCACGCCTTCGATCGCGCCAGCAAGCCGGTCACCGTCCGCACCGTGTACCGCTTCGGATCGAGGTCGCTCTTCACCTGCGCCCACGTGACCGGCATCGACACAGTCGCACCATCTCGCGCACGCGGCGACAGCGGCGCCACCGCCGTCGACATCCGATCGTTGCGCAGATAGTCCAGGAAGATCTTTCCGTTGCGCAGCTTCTTCGACATGTTGAGCAGATAGCGCTCGGGAGCGTCGTCCGCCATCCACTGGCAGACGCCTTGCGCGAAGGCCTTGGCCTCCTTCCAGCTCACCTGGTCGCGCGCGCCGTGACGCAGCGGGACCACGACGTGCAGACCTTTGCCGCCGGTGGTCTTGCAGAAGCTTTCCATGCCGATGTCGGTCAGCCGCTGCCGCATCTCCTTGGCGGCCTCAACGACCTCGGCGAAGACGACGTCGGGCGCGGGATCGAGATCGAACACCAGCCGGCCCGGGGTATCGTAGGCGTAGGGCGCGCAATTCCAGGGATGCAGCTCGACGCCGCCGATCTGCGCCACGGCCGCGAGCCCTTCGATGCGGTCGATCTGCAAATAGGGCTTGCGGTCGCCGGAGACCCGCGCGAGCTCCAGAAGGTTCGAGGTGCCCTGCATGGCGTGGCGCTGGAAGAAGCATTCGCCCTTGATGCCGTCAGGGGCGCGGATCAGCGAGCACGGCCGGCCCTTGAGATGCACGATCATCCATTCGCCGACGGCTTCGAGGTAGCGCGCGAGATCCAGCTTGGTAACGGGATCGCCATTGCCGTCGTCCGGCCACAGCGCCTTGTCCGGCTTCGAGAGCACGACACCCATCACTTCGGCAGTGCCGGCTTGCGCTGTTCGTGCACCGATCTTCGCTTGCGCGCGCGGCTTCGCGCGCTGCTTCGTCGAGGGCTCGGCAAGCTCGGTATCGACCGGTGTCTCGGCCTCGACCTCCTCCGCCGGCTTGTCCTGCCGCAGACCCTTGAAGGCGGCCTGGCGGATATTGCCGTCGGCAGTGAAGCCGGCGAACTCGATCTCCGCCACGAGCTCCGGCTTCAGCCAGTGCACCTCGCGCGTCTTTTTCGGTGCGTTCTTGCCGCCGAAGGGGCTTTGCTTCGCCTCCATAGCCTTCAAGGACGGCATGATGCGCTTGACCTTGTCCGCGCCGAAGCCGGTGCCGACCATGCCGACGAAGGCGAGATGATCACCGCGGTGCACGCCGGCCATCAGCGAACGGAATTTGCCATTGGTGGTCTTGTAACCGCCGATCACGACCTCATGGCCGGCGCGGCATTTTGCTTTGGTCCAGCTTTCTGTCCGCCCCGAACGATAGGGCGCGTCCAGCTTCTTCGACACCACGCCCTCGAGCTCGAGCTTGCAGGCGGATTGCAGCACGGCGTCGCCGCCGCTTTCGAAATGCTCGACATAGCGAATCTGGCTCGATTTGCGCTTACGCGCTTCCAGCAGCTCCTTCAACCGCGCCTTGCGCTCGCCGAGCGGCAGCCGGCGATAATCGAGGCCTTCCGCAAACAGCAGGTCGAACGCAAAGAAGATGAGCTCCTCGGTCTTGCCGTCCGACAGCGCCGCCTGGAGCGACGAAAAATTGGGTGCTCCATTGTGGTCGAGCGCGACGATCTCGCCGTCGACCATCATATCCGGCAGCGCGCCCGCCTCCTTCGCGATAGTTGCGAATTTTTCGGTCCAGTCGAGGCCTTTGCGCGTCTTCAACGTCGCCTTGCCGCCCTCGACCCGCAGCTGCACGCGGTAGCCATCGAACTTGATCTCGTGGCACCAGCCGTCGCCGCCCGGCGGGCGCTCGACCGACGTACAGAGCTGCGGCGCCACGAAATCCGGCATCTCCGCCGCCTTGTTCGCGGTCGTCGCGGTCGTCGCTTTCTTCTTGACTGTTTTGCCGGTTTTCAACGCCGCGCGGGGCGCCGGCTTGACCGTGCGCTCTTTCGCCTCGTCCGCCCGGTTGGACTGCCAGACCGCGTCGGCCTTGGCCTTGGTGCCCTTCGCCAGCATGAACGGTTTTGGCGCACGGCCCTTGCCTTCGGCGATCTGATCCATCGCGCGGCCGGAGGCGACCGATTTGTCCTCCTCGAGAATGTCGTTGTCTGCGCCCTCGCGAACATATTCGTCGCGATGCTTGATCAGGAGCCAATTGGTCCGTTTGCCGCCGGTGCGGTCGTTGCGCATGCGCACCAGGACCCAGCTGCCGTGCAGCTTCTCGCCGTGCAGCGTGAACTTCAGATCGCCCTTCTTGAAACCGCGTTCGGGATCATCGGATTCCCAGGTGCCGCGATCCCACAGCATGACCGTGCCGCCGCCGTACTGGCCTTCCGGAATCGTGCCTTCGAAGTCGCCATAGTCGAGCGGATGGTCCTCGACCTCGACGGCCAGCCGCTTGTCGTGCGGATCGAGCGAGGGCCCTTTTGTCACCGCCCAGGACTTGAAGACGCCATCGAACTCGAGCCGCAGATCGTAGTGCAGCCGCGAAGCGTCATGCTTCTGAATCACGAAGCGGCGCTGCTTCGACGGCGCCACCGCGGTCTTGCCCGATGGCTCGGGCGTCTTCTCGAAATCACGTTTCTGTCGATACTTGGAGAGCTTTTGCAGCACGACTGGTCCCGGATTCTCTTTGGCGTGAAGCCTATCACGGCCCGCATCCCACCCGGAACCAAAACCCCGCGGGACGGTTGGGGTTCCAAAATGACTCGCAGACGCTGGAGAACGGAATGGCACCGCGCGCCTATTGGAAGGGAACGTTGAAGCTCTCGCTGGTCAGTTGCCCCGTTGTGCTTTATCCGGCGACCACCGCGGCCGAGAAGACGCGGTTTCACATGATCAACCGGGAGACCGGCAACCGGTTGAAGCAGCAGATGATCGACGCCGAGACCGGCGACGTCGTCGAGAGCGACCAGAAGGGGCGCGGCTACGAGCTGCGCAAGGGCAAATATGTCGAGATCGAGCCGGAGGAGCTCGAAGCGGTCCAGATCGAGAGCAACCACACCATCGACATCGAGAGCTTTGTGCCGAGCGACGAGATCGACCAGCGCTATCTCAACCACCCCTACTACATCGCGCCCGACGGCAAGGCCGCGCTCGATGCTTTTGCCGTGATCCGCGACGCCATGAAGGACCAGGATCGCGTCGCGCTCGCCAAGATCGTGCTCACCAATCGCGAGCACATCATCGCGATCGAGCCGCTCGGCAAGGGCCTGCTCGGCACCACGCTGCGCTTCCCCTACGAACTGCGCGACGAGGACCAGTTCTTCGACGACATCAAGAGCCCGAAGATCACCAAGGACATGGTTGAGCTCGCCGGCCATATCCTCCAGACCAAGACCTCCCATTTCGATCCCAGCAAGTTCAAGGACGACTACGAGACCGCGCTGAAGGCCCTGGTGAAGCGCAAGGCCAGCGGCAAGACAATCGAACTGCCGGAGCCCGAGGAGAAGCCGAGCAATGTGGTCAGCCTGATGGATGCGCTGAAGCAGAGCTTGAAGGGACGCGGCGGGAAGAAGACGGCGGCGAAGTCCCATGCGCGCCGGGCGTCGGGGCGAACGGGCGCCGCGAAGAAGACGCATCGGTCGACAGCGCGGCAGAGGAAGGCGGGTTAGCTCTCCACCGCGCACCTCACTCTCTTCCCTCATGGTGAGGAGGCGCGAAGCGCCGTCTCGAACCATGCAGGCCTCGCTGCAACAGTCGGGACCTTCATCCTTCGAGACGCGCGTTCCGCGCTCCTCAGGATGAGGGATGCAGCGTCAATCCCCCGCCTTCAGCCGATAGCCGATCCCCGTCTCCGTCAGCACATGTTGCGGCCGTTCCGGATCCGCTTCGATCTTTTGCCGGAGCTGGCGGACATAGACGCGGAGATATTGCGCGTCGGTCAGCTCGTCCCATAACTCCCTCAGCAGGAAGCGGTGGGTGAGCACCTTGCCGGCGTGCTGCACCAGCACACGCAGGAGGTCATATTCCTTCGGCGACAGTTTGACGTCGCGCTCGCCGACCCTGACGACCCGGCGCACCAGATCGACCGAGAGATCGCCGGCACGAAACACCGGCCGTTCGCCCTGGATCTGAAGCTGGTGGCGCAGCGCGGCGCGCAGGCGCGCCAGCAGCTCGTCCATGCCGAACGGCTTCGTCAGGTAATCGTCGGCACCCAGATCCAGCGCCTGCACCTTGCCGGCCTCATCGCCACGGCTCGACAGCACCACGATCGGCACAGCTTCGTTGCGGGCGCGGATGGTACGCAACAGCTCATGGCCCTGGATGTCGGGCAGGCCGAGATCGAGGATGATCAGCGCGGGATCCTCGCTGAGCTTCTCCAGCGCGGTCTTGCCGTTCGACGCCTCCAGGATCTCATAGCCTTGCGTCGAGAGCCCCATCCGCAGCAATTTGCGGATCGGCGGCTCGTCGTCGATGACCAGCACTTTGATCGGGGCGGCGCTCATGCGGCGGTATC
Source organism: Bradyrhizobium sp. BWC-3-1 (assembly GCF_032917965.1). Classification (NCBI taxonomy): domain Bacteria; kingdom Pseudomonadati; phylum Pseudomonadota; class Alphaproteobacteria; order Hyphomicrobiales; family Nitrobacteraceae; genus Bradyrhizobium; species Bradyrhizobium sp. BWC-3-1. Next base: position 2,110,000 of record NZ_CP136625.1, on the reverse strand, counting down.
CAATGCACGGGTCCGGGCGGGAATGGGCAGACGGATGGTCAGAACCGCGCCGCTCCGGTCGCTGCGATTCGCCGCCGAGATCGTGCCACGCATCGCCTCGACGAAGCCGCGGGAGATGGCGAGCCCGAGCCCGGTGCCGGGACGGACATGGTCGCCCTTCTGCACGCGATAAAACTTGTCGAACACCCTCTCGAGCTCCTCAGACGGAATGCCGTCGCCCTCGTCGGCAATCTGGAGCACCACATGATCGCTGTCGCGCCGGCTGCGGATCGAGACCGTCGCGTGGGGCTGCGAATATTTGGCGGCGTTGTCGAGCAGGTTGAACAGCACCTGCTCGAACAGCACCGCATCGAGCTGGAGCATAGGAAGGTCTGCGGCCAACTCCAGCTCCACCTTGTGGGCGGTGAGTATCTTGGCTGCCCGCCGGAGCGCGCTGCCGACGATCTCTCCGAGATCGTGCAACGCAGCGTTGGGCACGATGGCGCCGGATTCGAGCTTGGTCATGTCGAGCAGATTGGCGATGAAGCGGTTGAGCCGTTCGGATTCGTCGATGACCGTCGCGAGCAGGTCGCGATTCTCGGTGTCGGAGAGCGCGCTGGCGAGATCGCGCATGGTCGAGGCCGCACCCAGCACGGATGCGAGCGGCGTCTTCAGGTCGTGTGAAATCGAGGTCAACAATGCGGAACGCAGCCGCTCGGATTCGACGGAGCGCTTGACGCGATCGACGTCCTCGACCAGCAGCACGCGTTCGATCGCCAGCGCGCCCTGGTCGACCAGCGCGTCGAGCAGCCGGCGCTGGTCCGGCGTCAGCAAGGGACCGGTGCGGTCGTTGTCGATTCCGATGACCCCGATCGGGCCGCGCCCGGTGCGCATCGGCAGGAATAGCCGTTTTGCACCAGGCAGCGTGTCCGAGCCGCGGCCTGCAGGCCGGTCATTGCTCCAGGCCCAGTTGGCGGCCGCAAGGTCGGCCTGATCGAGATCGTCCTCGGGCGGATAGCCCGACTTCACCGTGAGCAGCCCTTCGTCCGGCAACAGCAGCACCACGCGGACTTTCAGCATCAGCGCGATCTGGTAGGCGGTCGCCCACAGCACGTCGTCGAGCGTGCCGGTGCCGGCGAGCTTGCGGCTGAAAGCATAGAGCTGCTCGGTGGTCCGGATGCGGCCGATCGCAGCATCAGCCTGGGTGCGGACCCGCCCCGCCACATTCGACACCACGAACGCAATCAGCATGAAGAAAAAGAACGCCGCGACATTGGTCGGATCGGTAATGGTGAAGGTATAGACCGGCGGCAGGAAGAAGAAATTGTAGGCGAGGGACGCCGCGACACTCGCAAGCAACGACGGCCACAATCCGTAGCGCACGGCAACCGTCACCACGGCGGTCAGAAACATCAGGTCGACGTTCTCAATGCCGAAATACGGCTTGATCGCCACGGCGGCAGCGAGGCCAAGCGCGGTGATCCCGACCGCCTTCAGATAGGGCCGCCCATCGAACGGGTCCGATCGCGTTGCGGTCTGTACCGCCGTCTTCGGCGGCGGCTCGTTCGTGAATTCGTCGCCAGGGATGACATGCACGCTGATGTTACCGGCGCGGCGCACCAGATCGTGCACGACGGAGCCGCGCGTCATCTCGAACCAGAGCGAGCGCGTGGACTTTCCGATCACGATCTGGGTGACGTTGTTGCCCTGCGCGAAGTTGACCACGTCGTCGGCGAGGCGGCGGCCGACGCCCGGAATCGTCAGTGCCTCGCCGCCGAGCGATTCCGCGAGCCGCAGCGTATCGGCGAGCCGGTCGCGCTCCTCATCGGACATTTGCAGGGACCGCCGCGTCTCGATCGACACCGCGATAAACGGCGCGTGCAGCCGGTCGGCCAGCCGCTTGGTGTAACGCACGAGGCTGGCCGCGCGCGGATCTTCGCTGATGCAGACGAGGATGCGCTCGCCTGCGGCCCAGGGACCGGCGATCGCGTTCGCCTGCATGTGGCTGAGTAGCTGCTCGTCGACCCGTTCGGCCGTGCGCCGCAGCGCGAGTTCACGCAGCGCGGTCAGGTTGCCCGGCGAGAAATAATGCTCCAGCGCCCGCTCGGCCTGCCTGGGGACATAGACCTTGCCTTCCTTCAGGCGCTGGATCAGGTCGTCGGGCGTGAGGTCGATCAGCTCGATGGCGTCTGCGCGGTCGAACACCGAATCCGGCACGGTCTCGCGCACCCGCACATGGGTGATCTGCGCGACAACGTCGTTCAGGCTCTCGATGTGCTGGATATTGACGGCGGTGTAGACGTCGATGCCGTGGGACAGCAGCTCCTCGACATCGAGATGGCGTTTTGGATGGCGACAAAGGGGAGCATTGGTGTGGGCGAGCTCGTCGACCAGCGCGATTTTCGGGCGGCGCGCGATCACGGCGTCGAGATCCATTTCTTCGACAATCTGGCCGCGGTAGTCGAGCTTCTTGCGCGGGATCACTTCCAGCCCACGCACCAGCGCCTCTGTCTCGGCCCGGCCATGGGTCTCGACGAAGCCGACCACGAGGTCGATGCCGGCCTTGCGCTTGGCGTGGGCGCTTTGCAGCATCTCGTAGGTCTTGCCGACGCCGGGAGCGGCGCCGACGAAGATTTTCAGCTTGCCGCTCACGCCCTCCTCCCGGCGCGCGGCCTCCAGCAGCGCCTCGGGCGAAGGACGTTGTTCGGGATCGCGGCGCTCTCGGACCATCAGATCAATATAATCATCCGCGCGGACCTAGCCTAGACTACTTCGTGGCACGATCGAGCGCGAGATTCAGAGTCAGCACGTTGACCCGGGGCTCGCCGATCAGGCCGAGCAGGCGGCCCTGGGTGTTGGAAGCCACCAGTTGCTTGACCTGATCCTCCGGCACGTTTCGCGCCTTCGCGACGCGCGGCACCTGGAATTGCGCCGCTTCCGGCGAGATATCCGGATCGAGGCCACTGGCTGAGGTCGTCACGAGGTCGACCGGCACGGCGGCATTCGGATTCTCGCCCCTGAGCTTGTCCACGTCTTCCTGCAGCCGGTCGGCCAGCGCCTTGCTGGTCGGGCCGAGATTTGAGCCACCCGAATTCGCGGCGTTGTAGGGCGCCGGTACCGTCTTGGTCGAATCGTTCGGATTCGGCGCCACCGTCGCCGAGGGACGGCCGTGGAAATATTTGTCGTCCTTGAACTCCTGCCCGATCAGGGCGGAGCCGACCACCTTGCCGTCGCGCTCGATCAGGCTGCCCTGCGCCTGCGCGGGGAAGATCGCGCCGGCAATAGCGGTCATCGCGAGCGGATAGGCTAAGCCAGTGATGGCGGTGAGCACCAGCAGCAGGACGATGGCGGGGCGGATTTCTCTGAGCATGTGTTTCTCCTATTTCTTTCGTCATTGCGAGGGGCGAAGCGACGAAGCAATCCAGTCTCTCAACCGCGGCAAGAATTCTGGATTGCTTCGCTTCGCTCGCAATGACGGGGTTAGGCCAAATGCAAAGCGGTCACCACGAGGTCGATCGCCTTGATGCCGATAAAGGGAATGACGATTCCGCCGAGGCCGTAGATCAGCAGGTTGCGCCGGAGCAGTGCGCCGGCCCCGACCGCGCGATAGGCGACGCCCTTCAGCGCCAGCGGGATCAGCGCGATGATAACAAGCGCGTTGAAGATGATCGCCGACAGGATGGCGCTCTGCGGGCTCGACAGATTCATGATGTTGAGCACATTGAGCTGGGGGTAGAACGCCAGGAACATCGCCGGGATTATCGCGAAATATTTCGCGACGTCGTTGGCGATCGAGAATGTAGTCAGCGCGCCGCGCGTCATCAGGAGCTGCTTGCCGATCTCGACCACCTCGATCAGCTTGGTCGGATTGGAGTCGAGGTCGACCATGTTGCCGGCCTCGCGAGCCGCCTGGGTGCCCGTGTTCATGGCGACACCGACATCTGCCTGCGCGAGCGCCGGCGCATCGTTGGTGCCGTCGCCGCACATCGCCACCAACTTACCCTTGGCCTGCTCGTCGCGGATCAGCTTGAGCTTGTCCTCGGGAGTTGCCTGCGCCAGGAAGTCGTCGACGCCGGCTTCCGCTGCAATCGCGGCCGCCGTCATGGGATTGTCGCCGGTAATCATGACGGTGCGGATGCCCATGCGTCGCAGCTCGGCAAAGCGCTCGCGGATACCGCCCTTGACGATGTCCTTGAGCTGGATGATGCCGAGCAGCTTGCCGTCCCGGGCGACCGCCAGCGGCGTGCCGCCGGCCTTCGATATGTCGTCGGCGATGGTCTGAATCTCGCGGCCGATGTCCGAGAGCCCGGCGGGCTGGATGGAACGAGCCGTGTTGCCGGAGGCGACCACCAGCGGTCCACCGCCACCGACATAGTTGAGGATCGCATCGACCGCGCCCTTACGCACCGACGAGCCGCCGGCGTCGACGCCGCTCATGCGGGTCAGCGCCGTGAACGGGATGAAGGTGGCTCCCAACTCGGCCATGTCGCGGCCACGGATACTGTATTTTTCCTTGGCCAGCACCACGATCGAACGGCCCTCCGGGGTCTCGTCGGCGAGCGAGGCGAGCTGGGCCGCGTCCGCCAGCTCCTGCTCGGTGACCCCGCGCACCGGGCGAAAGGAGGTCGCCTGGCGGTTGCCGAGCGTGATCGTTCCGGTCTTGTCGAGCAGTAGCGTGTCGACGTCTCCGGCGGCCTCGACCGCACGGCCGGACATCGCCAGCACGTTGAAGCGGACCAGACGGTCCATGCCGGCGATGCCGATCGCCGACAGCAGTGCGCCGATCGTGGTCGGGATCAGCGTCACGAACAGCGCGACCAGCACAACCACCGAGATCGAGCCGCCGGCATAGGCCGCGTAGCTCGGGATGGTGACGGTGGCGAACACGAAGATGATGGTGAGGCCCGCCAGCAGGATGTTGAGCGCGATCTCGTTCGGAGTCTTCGCCCGCTCGGCGCCCTCGACCAGCTTGATCATACGGTCGATGAAGGTCGAGCCCTGCGCTGCCGTGATCCGCACGCGAAACCAGTCGGACAGCACCTGGGTGCCGCCGGTCACCGCCGAACGGTCGCCACCGGATTCGCGGATCACGGGTGCGGACTCGCCGGTGATGGCGGCCTCGTTGACGGACGCGACGCCCTCGATCACCTCGCCATCGGAGGGAATGGTATCGCCGGCCTCGACCAGCACGATGTCGCCGACCTTGAGGCTGGTGCCGGGCACCAACTTGAAGGTGCGGTCAGAGCCGGTCAGTAGCTTGGCCTGGCTCTCGGTGCGGGTCTTGCGCAGCGATTCCGCCTGCGCCTTGCCGCGGCCTTCTGCTACCGCTTCGGCGAAGTTGGCAAACAGCACCGTGAACCAGAGCCAGACGATGATCTGGAAGGTGAAGCCGAGATTCTCACCGGCGGTGAGGAGATCGCGCAGGAAGATCACAGTGGTGAGCGCGGCCACGATCTCGACCACAAACATCACCGGATTCTTGATCATCAAGCGCGGATCGAGCTTGATGAAGGACGCGCGGATCGCAGGCACGACGATCTTGGGATCGAGCATCGCCGAGACGGACGCGCGTTTTTGCAGTTTCGTGGTATCCATGGAGGTCACTCCAAACAATCAGAAGGCGGTCGATCAGAACACTAGTCGTTCAGAACACTTGGCCGGCGTTCATCGCGAGATGCTCGACGATGGGGCCGAGGGCGACGGCCGGGAAGAAGGTGAGGCCGCCGATGATCAGGATCACGCCGACGACGAGGCCGACGAACAGCCCGCCCGTGGTCGGGAGGGTGCCCGCGGACGGCGGGATCGATTTCTTGGCGGCCAGCGAACCCGCGATCGCCATCGCCGGGATGATCATGAAGAAGCGGCCGACGAACATCGCGCTTGCGAGCGTGAGATTGTAGAAGAAGGTGTTGCCGGTGAGGCCCGCGAATGCCGAGCCGTTGTTGCCGGTCGCCGAGGTGAAGGCATAGAGCACCTCGGTGAAGCCATGCGGCCCGGCATTCGCCATCGAGGCGACCGCCGCCGGATAGACCACGCCGACCGCGGTCCATCCCAGATACATCAGCGGCAGCACCAGGATCGCGAGCATCGCCATCTTCACCTCGCGCGCCTCGATCTTCTTGCCGACATACTCCGGCGTGCGGCCGACCATCAGGCCTGCCACGAAGATCGCGAGCACGACGAACAGCAGCATGCCATAAAGGCCGGCGCCGACGCCGCCGACGATGATTTCGCCGAGCTGCATATTGATCAGGGGAATCATGCCGCCGAGCGCCGTGAAGCTGTCATGCATGGCGTTGACCGCGCCACAGGAGGCGGCCGTCGTGATCACGGCGAACAGGGAGGACGCGATGATGCCGAAGCGAACCTCCTTGCCTTCCATGTTGCCGCCGGTCAGGCCGAGCGCGTGCAGGGTCGAAGTACCGTTGGCCTCCGCCCAATAGGTGATGACGACACCGGCGACGAACAGCACGCCCATCACGGACAGGATCGACCAGCCCTGGCGCTCGTTGCCGACCATGCGACCGAACACGTTGGTCAGCGCCGCACCCAGAACGAAGATCGACAGCATCTGAATGAAATTGGACAGCGCGGTCGGATTTTCGAACGGATGCGCCGCATTGGCGTTGAAGAAGCCGCCGCCATTGGTGCCGAGCATCTTGATCGCGACCTGGGAGGCGACCGGGCCGACCGCGATGGTTTGCTTGGCACCCTCGAGCGTGGTGGCCTCGACATAGTCACCGAGCGTCTGCGGGATGCCCTGCCAGACCAGGAACAGCGTATAGACAATACAGATTGGCAACAGCACATAGAGGCTGCAGCGGGTGACGTCGACCCAAAAATTTCCGACGGTGCGCGCCGACGCGCGCGAGAAGCCGCGGATCAGGGCGACCGCCAGCGCGATGCCGGTTGCCGCCGACAAGAAGTTCTGGTGCGTCAAGCCGAGCATCTGCACGAGATAGGACAGCGTGCTCTCTCCACCGTAATTCTGCCAGTTGGTGTTGGTGATGAAGGAGATCGCGGTGTTGAAGGAGAGATCCGCGGCGACAGCGCTTTGGCCGGCCGGATTGAACGGCAGGACGGCCTGCAACCGCATCACGCCGTAGATGATGAGGAAGCCGCCGACATGGAACAACAGCATGGCGACCGTATAGGTCAGCCAATGCTGCTCGCGCTTCTCGTCGACGCCGGAGAACCGGTAGATGCCGGCCTCGATCGGACGCAGCACCGGAGACAGGAAGGTCCGCTCGCCGTTGAACACGCGCATCATGTACCAGCCGAGCGGTTTTGTGAGCGCGACGGTAATGACGCAAAAGAGAATGATCTGGAGCCAACCGATCATAGTCATGATATCAACCCTTCAGGCTTCGTGAGCACGGTCAGAACCGCTCGGGCCGCAGCAGCGCGTAAGTGAGGTAGAACAGGAGGCCGAGCGAAACGGCGCCGGCGAGCGAATAATCGAAGATCATGGCCGCTCCTTCAAAGCCGTTCGCAGGCGTAGGTGTAGCCAATCGCAAGGGCGAAGAAGCCGAAGCCCAGCGCCAGCATCAGAATGTCCATCATGGAGATACTCCTCGTTGCGCCATTGATTTGGACGCAACCGTTTCTCGGGGGAGTCCCGGTCGGCGCGTGAAAGGAAATGCCAGTGCATTTCCACCGCGCCCACCGGGACCTTTGACCGTGCTGAAGTGCCACCCCAGGCATAGGTTTTCGAGACGAGGGCCGTGGCGAAGTTATAGGAATCTCATAAAAGGCCGAGGCTGGCCTGGTCGGACAACGCTCGCGAGGCACATCACATCGTCGTCCCGGCGAAGGCGGAGAATGGCGCGCGACCGCCCCCATCCCGCACTTATGAAATCCCTATATCTCCCGCCCCGCCCCCATCTCGTTTTCAAATGCCGTTTTGGCCATCTTGGAGAGGCCGGCCGACTGACCGACGCCACCTCCAGGAGGCCTGACATGACCACCGCCGCTCTCCGACACTACGATCCACCGTCACTTGGCAACCGCTTGCGCAATGCGCAGGTGATGACGCAACCGTTGATGCTCGAGATCATCGACAAGGCGTGTCGGCACTTCCCTTCAGCTCGGACAGATCGAGCCCACCGCGCGCGTCACGCGCCTGATCGAAGCAGAGGCCTGGGCCGATGCCGCGCACTGATGGAGCTGGAGCTGCCGCTCTGGCAAGTCCGCCGCATCGCCTATGACGAGGGTGAATGGCATTGCGCTCTCTCGCGCGAGCGCGAATTGCCGGACTGGCTCGACGCCGCGGTCGAGGCGCGCTACTCCGATCTCGCGCTCGCACTGCTGTCGGCTTTCATCGAGGTTCAGGCATTGGCCCTGGAAGTTTCGCGTCCGAGTGTTCCCACTGTTCGCCCCGCGCCTGACCCGCTCTACGAGCCGGTAGGCTGCGAAAATTTCGGCTAGTGGGCGCGGTCCTGACGCTCGTCATCACACTCGTGGCGCGCGGGCTCGGAGCATAAACCGTCACGCCCATCGACCGCGAATTGACCATGGCTGCCTACGGGGCGAGCAACCGGCTCCGCAGCGCGGTCGCGACGCCCGGCTGAGGGCACGTCTCCCGCACCAAAAACACTCGGCCGATCTGGCGCAGTTTCACGGAACCGTGTAGATCGGTTTCATGAGCATCAGCAACGTCAACGTGGTCGCCCATCCCCTGGTCCAGCACAAGCTCTCCCTGATGCGGGAGAAGGACCGCTCGACCAAGAGCTTTCGCGAAATCCTGAACGAGATCGGGATGCTGCTCGGCTACGAGGTGACGCGCGACCTGCCGCTGGAGCTGGTCGAGATCGAGACGCCGATTGCGCCGATGCGGGCGCCCAAGATCGCCGGCAAGAAGCTCACGCTGGCGCCGATCCTGCGCGCCGGCGTCGGCTTCCTCGACGGCATGCTGGCGTTGATGCCCTCGGCGCGCATCGCTCATATCGGGCTCTACCGCGATCCTGAGACGTTGCAGGCCGTGGAGTATTACTTCAAGGCGCCGCAGGACCTGTCGGACCGCACCGTGATCCTGATGGATCCGATGCTGGCGACCGGCAATTCGGCCTGCGCCGGCGCCTCGCTGCTGAAGGCGCGCGGCGCCCGCGACATCCGCTTCGTCTGCCTTCTGGCGGCGCCTGAGGGCATCGCGCAGTTCCAGAGCGAGCATCCGGACGTGCCGGTCTGGACCGCCGCGATCGACGAGCGGCTCAACGACCACGGCTACATCGTGCCGGGGCTGGGCGACGCCGGCGACCGGATGTTCGGCACCAAGTAGACAGGTGCGCGCGATCGGGTTAGTTCGATTGCCATGGGCGCCAACGAATTTTCGCTGCAATCGCTGATCCGGGCCGAGGCCGCCGCCGATCCCGCCTTCGTGTTCGACGGCACGCCGGTCTCGCGCGCGGAGTTCTCGGAAAAGATCGAGCAGACCGCCGCTTGGCTTGCCGCGCAGGGTATCGGCAAGGGCGACGTCGTTGCGGTCTGGCTGGTCAACCGAATCGAATGGATCGCACTGCTGTTCGCCGCCGCCCGGCGTGGGGCAATCGTCGCCGCCGTCAATACACGCTACCGCAGCGCGGAGGTCGCGCATCTCCTGAAGCTGTCCGGCGCCCGTGTGATGGTGATCGAAGCCGCGTTCCGCTCGATCGACTTTGCCGCTATTCTCGCCGACGTCGCCAAGGACGAGGTGCCCGCGCTACGAGAACTCGCGGTGGTCGGCGCGGATGAGATTCCCGCCCAATGGCCATGCGTACGTTTCGACGCCTTCGACAAGCCTTATCCGCCGGCTACGCCGGAGGAGGAGGACGTCGATCTGCCTCTGCTGCTCTACACGACGTCGGGCACCACCAAGGGACCGAAGCTTGTCGCGCATTCACAGCGAACATTGGCCACGCACGCCGCCGCCGTTGCCAAGGCGCTCAAACTCTCGCCGCAGCGCCATGCGCTGCTGGCGATGCTGCCGTTCTGCGGCACTTTTGGCATGACGAGCTTGCTCGGCTTCGTCGCAGCGGGCGCGGCCGTCCATGCGCTCGACGCCTTCGAGGCCGCGCCGGCGCTGAAGATTCTCCGCAAGTGCGGGATCACGCACGCCTTTGGTTCCGACGAGATGTTCCGCCGCATCCTCGCCCTCACCGACGCGCCGCATCCATTTCCGCATGTCGAGGCATGCGGCTTTGCCGCGTTCCAGCCCGGCTGGCGCGAGCTTGCGGCGGAGGCCGAAGCGCGCGGTATGCCGTTGCACGGCCTCTACGGTTCGAGCGAGGTGCAGGCGCTGTTCTCGATCGCACGCTCGAGTGATGGCTTCGCCGATCGCATCGAGGGCGGCGGCTGGCCGATGTCGCCGGAGGCCAAGGTCCGGGTGCGCGACACCGAGACCGGCGAACCCGCCCCTCGCGGCGTCTCCGGCGAGATCGAGATCCGTGCGCCATCACTCTTTCTCGGCTACTACAACAATCCCGACGCGACGCGCGACGCCTTCACCGCGGACGGCTTCTTCCGCACCGGCGATATCGGCCAGCTGCGCGGCGACGGCTCGTTCGTCTACGAAACCCGCGCGGGCGACGCCATGCGGCTCGGCGGCTTCCTGGTTGCGCCCGGCGAGATCGAGGACGAACTCAAATCGTGCGCTGGCGTGGCCGACGCCCAGGTCGTCGCGGTCGATCTGAAGGGAAACGCCCGCTGCGTTGCCTTCGTGATCCCCTCCCAGCAACCCCACGAGCCGCCGCGGCAGGACGCGTTGATCGCCCGCCTGCGCGAGCGGCTCGCCGGCTACAAGGTCCCGGCGCGGATCTATGTCGTGGAGGCCTTCCCCGTCACCGACAGCGCCAACGGCGTCAAGATCCAGCGCGCCCGGCTTCGGGCCATGGCGATGGAGCGGATCGCGGCCGAATAGCTCTGCCGTAGCGCGTCGCGGTGATCGGGCGCGAATATCGCGGCGCCCGGCAATGGTACGTGTTCGAGCTTAGTATGACTTGGCCAGTCCAAGCACCTTTTCCGCAATGAAGCTCAGCGCAAGCTGCGGGCTGACCGGCGCGATGCGCGGAATCAGAACTTCACGCAAGTAACGCTCGACGTGAAACTCCTTGGCATAGCCAAAACCGCCATGGGTCATCACCGCCTGCTCGCAGGCGTGATATCCGGCCTCACCCGCAATGTATTTCGCGGCATTGGCGGCGCCACCGCAAGGCATGCCCTTGTCGTATTGCCAGGCCGCCGACATCACCATCAACCAGGCCGCCTCGAGCTCGACCCAGTTTACAGCCAGCGGATGCTGAATGCCCTGGTTCTTGCCGATCGGCCGGTTGAACACCACGCGGGTCTTGGCGTATTCGGTCGCGCGCGACAGCGCGAGCTTGCCGAGGCCGACGGCTTCCGCTGCGATCAGGATGCGCTCCGGGTTCATGCCTTCGAGGATATACTGGAAGCCTTTGCCTTCTTCGCCGATCCGGTCTTCCATGGGGATCTCGAAATCCTCGAAGAACAGCTCGTTGGAATCGACGGCCTTGCGGCCCATCTTCTCGATCTCGTGGACCTTGATCCTGTTGCGGTCGAAGTCCGTATAGAACAGGCTCAGCCCATGCGTCGGCGAGCGCACGTCCTCCAGCGGCGTGGTGCGCGCCAGCAGCAGGATCTTGTGCGCGACCTGCGCGGTGGAGATCCACACCTTCTGGCCGTTGACGATATAGCGGTCGTTCTTGGCCACCGCTCGGGTCTTGAGCTGGGTGGTGTTGAGGCCGGTGTTAGGCTCAGTCACGGCAAAGCAGGCCTTCTCGCGGCCCTCGACCATCGGCGGCAGCATGCGCTTGCGCTGTTCCTCGGTGCCGAACACAACCACTGGATTGAGACCGAACACGTTGATGTGCACCGCGGAGGCGCCGGACATGCCGGCGCCGGATTCCGCGATGGCGCGCATCATGATCGCGGCTTCGGTGATGCCGAGGCCGGAGCCGCCATATTCCTCCGGCACGCAGATGCCGAGCCAGCCGGCGTCCGCCATGGCCTTGTGAAAGTCGTGCGGGAAACCGCCGTCGTGGTCCTTCTTCAACCAATAGGCATCGGGAAAGTCTTCGCAAACCTTTGCGACGGCGTCGCGAATGGCTTCCTGCTGAGCGGTGAGCGCGAAATCCATATTCTTGATCTCCTTCTTGGGAGAAGCGACCGCGCAATCTCCCCCTCGTCGCGTTCCCCACGCGAAGGCCGTGGCGGATTGGTGCGCCCGAACGTGCCTTCGCTTGCGTTCTTTAACTTGAAAAGCAGGGTACAGATACGTGAATTTCCCTATCAACTGTGTGTAGCATGCATAGGGTCATGCGGCGCGAGGATGCGAGCGCGCCGTTATTTCGCAGGGAGGAAACCGCGATGGCCGGACTTTATTTCGAGGAGTTTTCGGTGGGCCAGGAGTTCAGGCATCCCCTGACGCGGACCGTCACGGAGATGGACAACACCCTGTTCAGCCTGCTGACGCTCAATCCGCAGCCGCTGCACATCGACGCACATTTTTCGGCCCAGACCGAGTTCGGCCAGCGCATTTTCAACAGCCTTTACACCCTCGGCATCATGATCGGCATGACGGTCTATGATACGACCATGGGGACCACCGTTGCCAATCTCGGCATGACGGACGTCACTTTTCCGAAACCGGTCTTCCATGGCGATACGCTGCGGGCGACGACAAAGGTGCTTTCGTTGCGGGAATCCAAATCGCGCCCCAAGGCGGGCATCGTCGAGTTCGAGCACCACGCTCTCAACCAGAACGACGAGATCGTCGGCAAATGCCGCCGCATGGCGATGATGCACAAGAGGCCGGTCTGATGCGTTCGATGCTGTTCGTGCCGGGCGACTCCCCGCGCAAATTCGAGAAGGCCAGCGAAGGCAACGCCGACGCGCTGATCATCGATCTCGAAGATTCCGTCGTCACCGACAAGAAGCCGGAGGCGCGCGGGTTGACGCTGACGATGCTGAAGGGCCGCAACAAGCCCCACCAGCTCTATGTCCGCGTCAACGCGCTCGACACCGGCATGACGCTCGCCGACCTTGCCGCGGTGATTCCGGGCCAGCCCGACGGCATCGTGCTGCCGAAATCGCAGGGCGGCGACGACGTGCGACGGGTCGCGACCTGGCTGGAAGCTTTGGAAGCTGCGGCTGGTATCGCCATTGGCTCAACACGCATCGTCTGCGTCGCGACCGAAACCGCAGCTTCGATCTTCGGGCTCGGCAGCTACAAGGGCTGCTCTCCTCGCCTCGCGGGCCTGATGTGGGGCGCGGAAGATCTCTCGGCCTCGCTCGGCGCGACCGAGAAAGCGGCGGGCGGCGTGTTCCACAGCCCTTATCGTCTGGCCCGCGATCTCTGCCTGATGGCGGCCGCCGCGGCCGAAGTCGCGCCGATCGACACCGTCTATACCGACATCGACAATCTCACCGGACTCGAACAGGAAACGCGCGCGGCGCGGCGTGACGGTTTTTCGGCGAAAGCGCTGATCCATCCCAAGCACGTCGACGTGGTCAACGCGGCGTTCGAGCCGACCGAGGCCGAGCGCAATTGGGCCGAGAAGGTGATCGCGGCGTTCGCGAGCAATCCGAACTCCGGCACGCTGCGCCTCGACGGCCAGATGATCGACAAGCCGCATCTTCGCGCCGCAAAGAAGATCCTCGGCCAGAGTTAGATCAGGACGCCGCGCTGCGACAGATGGGATCGAAGCCACTCTCAGCGTCGTCGTGGCCGGGCTTGTCCCGGCCATCCAGGGCTTCCACGCAACCGGCACCCAAAACGTGGATGCCCGGGACAAGCCCGGGCATGACGAAGCGAAACGTCCGGCCCCTCACTTTCCGCAGGCGGGGAGAGGGGAGCGTTAGACGATCTTGATCGACATATCCGGCAAGCCGTCGAGCTTGCACAACAGCACGTCGCCCTTCACGACCGGGCCGACATTCTCCGGCGTGCCGGAATAGATGATGTCGCCGGCCTTCAGCTCGAACGCTTCCGACAGTTTTGCGATTTGCTCGGCCACGCTCCAGATCATCTTGCTGAGATCCGAGCTCTGCTTCACCGTCCCGTTGATCGCCAGCGAGATGGCGCCCTTGTCGAAATGCCCGGTCTTGCTGGCCGGGTGGATCGGGCCGATCACCGCGGCGTGGTCAAAGCTCTTGCCGATCTCCCACGGCTTCTTCTCCGCGGCCATCCCGTTCTGGAGATCGCGCCGGGTCATGTCGAGGCCGAGCGCGTAGCCATAGACGTGGTCGAGCGCCTTCTCGGCCGGGATGTTGCTGCCGCCGGATTTCAGCGCGGCGACCAGCTCGACCTCGTGGTGATAGTTCTTGGTCAGCGACGGATAGGGATGATCGGCGACTTCGCCCACGGCGACGTTCTGGATCGCGTCGGTGGGCTTCTGGAAGAAGAACGGCGGCTCGCGGTTCGGGTCCGAGCCGCGCTCGATCGCGTGCGCCGCGTAGTTGCGCCCGATGCAGTAGATGCGGCGGACCTGGAACACCTGAGTTTCGCCGACGATCGGGATGGTGACCATCGGCACTGGAAAGATCGGCTTCGGGCCGGCCTGCGCCGCGGCCGGCGCAACTTCCGCGATTGAGGCAGCACTTGCCGCCGCGGCAATTGCGAGCAGCTCCCGTCGCGTTGCTGATGTCTCTTTCATGGCTTGTGCTCCCTTTTTATGTTCGTTGGGCGCATAATGCGCGCCGAGCCGCCTGATAATCAATATTCAGTATGCCAGCAATGCTGGACCGGCACGTCGACTAATTTAGAACAGGCCGGCTGCAGCCGAGCCTTCCGAACCGGCTCCCTTTCACCCTAGCATGGAACTTGCATAAATTCTGGGCGACATGGACGCCGCATGAACCTCATCAGCCTCGATATCCGCATGCTCCGGTCGCTGATCTCCGTGGTCGAGACCGGCAGCATCACCGAGACCGCGCGGCGGCTGGGCCGCACTCAGCCGGCGATCACTCTGCAATTGCAGCGGCTGGAGGAGCTCACCGGCAAGCAATTGTTCGAGCATGTCGGGCGCCGGCTCACGCTGAGCGAGGACGGCACCACGGTTCTCACCTACGCCAAATCCATCCTGAGGTTGCATGACGAATTGATTTCGCAGCTGGCGTCACAGGAGATCGAGGGTCAGGTCGTGCTCGGCACGCCCGACCTCTATGCCGCCTTCATGCTGCCGCAGATCCTCAGCGTGTTCCGAAAATCATTCCCGCGCGTCCAGGTCGAGCTCAATTGCGCGCTCTCGACGCCGCTGGTGGGCCTCGTCAAGCGCGGCGATGTCGACATCGCGCTCGTCACCCGCATGAACGATTTTACGGGCGGCCAGGTGGTACGGCGCGAGCAACTGGTCTGGATGACCGGCGAGCAGTCCTCCGCGCACCAGGAACGGCCTATCCCGCTGGCGTTGCTGCCGCCCGGCAACATCTATCGCGACTACGCGATTGACACGCTGGAACGTGCGAATCTGCGCTGGCGCATCGCCTGCGTCAGCGAAAGCGTCGGCGGCCTCCAGGCGGCGGCCTTCGCCGGCATGGCCGTGACCGTACTCGGCCGCAGCGCGCTGGTGCCGGCGATGCGCGAGATCGGCCCGAACGAGGGCCTGCCGCCGCTGCCGAAGATCGAGCTGCTGCTTTACAAGTCGAGCGGCGCGACCTCGAAGGCGGCGACCGCCTTGCACGACTATCTCGCGCACTATCTGCGCCTCGACGAGGAGCTCAGCGGCCGCGGCGAGCCGATCGAGCTGGGATAAAGCCATCCGGACGTTCGCGCAGCGGTCGTCCCAAACTGCGTCCCGGGTCCACGATCGCAGACAAAGAGCGACCGGCTTGCTGCGGTGATATCCTCTTTGATTGGCCTAGCGAACGAGGCGGTTGCTTCCTGCATTGGCATTGCGCGGCTCGGTTGCTGGAGCCACTCGGACGAGGACCGTGAGCGGTGTGCCGTTGCGCAGCAGAGCGAGCTTCACCTCGTCGCCGACCCGCGCAAGACCAATGGTATTGCGCAGCTGCGCGGCGGTGCGGATCGGGCGGCCCTCCGCCGTGGTGACAATGTCGCCCTTGTGCAGGCCAGCCTTCTCGGCCGGCGAATCCGCGGCAACTTCGGCGATGAGCGCGCCTTCGGTGCGTCCCTTGTTGACGGACGGGTGGAGGTCCTTCAGCGAAATGCCGATGCGACCGCGCTCGACCCTGCCGGTGGCGATGATCTGCTCCATCACCTTGCGCGCCATGTTGACGGGAATGGCAAAGCCAATACCGACATTGCCGCCAGCGGGCGAGATGATGGCCGAATTTATGCCGACCAGTTCGCCCTGCAGGCTGACCAGCGCGCCGCCGGAATTGCCGGGATTGATAGCGGCGTCGGTCTGAATGAAGTCTTCATAACCCTGCTTGCCGAGGCCGGTTCGGCCTAGGGCGCTGACGAGGCCCGACGTCACCGTCTGGCCGAGGCCGAAGGGATTGCCGATCGCGAGCACGAAGTCCCCGACTTCCAGTGCGTCGCTGTCACCGAGGGGAAGCGCCTTCAGTCCGGTCGGATTCTGGATCTGGAGCACGGCGACGTCCGTCGGCGAGTCGCGGCCGACGACCTTTGCGGAAAACTGCCGGCCGTCCTTGGTCGTGATCTGGAGGGCGGAGGTGCCTTCGACCACGTGGTTGTTGGTCAGCACGTAGCCGCTCCGGGCATCGACGATCACGCCGGAGCCGGTCGCGCTGACTTCCTTCTCGATCTGCCTCGGAACGTCGAAGAATTCGCGGAACAGCGGGTCACGATAGAGCGGATTGTCCTCGCGTACCCGGCCGTGCACCGAGATGTTGACCACCGCCGGCGTCACCTGCCGAACCAGAGGCGCCAAAGTCGGCACCGAGCCGCCCGGCTTCAGATCGGGGATCTGGCCTGCGGCGGGATGTGACGCCGTCAGTATCAGCACCAGCAACGCAAGCGAGAACGAACGCATTGCAATCGTCTTCATGACCTGTCGCATCGTCTGAGATTGAAATCAGAGAGCCGCTTCACGTTTGTCTGGCGGCACGTCGAGCCAGCCTTGCAAGGCTAAAAATGGAATGGCCCAGGCCGCGGAGACCTGGCCGACCAGCACCAGAGCAAGAACCTCCTGCGTGAGCATCACGCGCCTCGCCGTTCTGCGGCGGCCCAAGGCGCCGCAGGCGCATCGGGACGCCGCCGCCGCGCGGCGGGTCGTCGTCATTGTCGCCGTCGAGCCGGCGCAGGGCCGCGAGAATATCGGCGAGCCGAATCGTATGGTTCATGCCGGGAATTTCACGCAAAGCGGGACAGGATTCGACCGCGTACATGTCGGACGCCCATGACGACAGGATGATCCGCTTCTCCGGCGTGGAGAGCTCCTTTGCATTCAGGACATCCGCGGGCGAACCGTAGTGAACCGCGGGATGAAACAGCGGGTTGAGATTTCCGGAATTCGTATTCACGTTTGTCATCGGTTGGGCCTCCCCTGACGCTCCTTTCGAAGGGATGGATGTGCTGATGATCGAATGGCCGTTCTCTCATGCATGTGGGAGCGCGGCGCGCATATCTGAGCGCCGCGTTCCACCATTCCCCTCGATCGAGCGCTTAGGCTGCTTTCTTCTGCTCGATCTGAGTTGCAGGAGAGGCCGCGCCCGCGATCTGGATCCGGCGCGGCTTCATCGCTTCCGGAACCTCACGGACGAGGTCGATGATCAAGAGGCCGTCCTGGAAGGACGCCTGCTTCACCTGGACATAATCGGCCAGGTTGAACACGCGCCGGAACGGCCGTGCGGCGATACCCTGGTACAGATATTCGCCCGTCGCGCCTTCGGGCTTCTTGCCCTCGACGGTCAGCGCATTCTGTTCGGCCGTCACCGTGATATCGTTGACGCCAAAGCCCGCCACAGCGAGGCTGATCCGGTAGTGATCTTCGCCGGAGCGTTCGATGTTATAGGGGGGATAGTTGTCTTCGCTCGCCTGGCGCAGCGCGCTGTCGACGAGACCGGCCAGATGATCGAAGCCGACGGTGGAGCGCCACAGGGGCGCGAAGTCAAACGTGGTCCTCATAACCAAGTCCTCCAAGAGCAAGATGGATACGAAGGAGCGCAGGACAGGGTTTTAGACGGGTCCAAAGACACCGGCCCGGCGCCCGCTCCGGGCCCCTCGCGGGCACCCGGCACACCGCTCTCGCGGCGAAAATGACTTAGAAGAACGCAAGTCGACTTCAAGAGGGCCCCTCGAAAAATTTTTTGGGGCGCAGAGGCCAACCGGGAGGACGCGGCCGGCCGGTTCCAGGCCGGGTTCGGCTCACGCCTTCACGCGGGCACGGTCCGGTTCGCGCAACGTCAGCTGTGGCCAGAACGCCGCCCATGGCTGGGCCGCTTCGAACGCAGCGGCGATGCGGAAGATCATGGGCTCGTCGAGCCAGGGAGCGACGATCTGCAAGCCGATCGGCAGCCCATCGCGATCGAAGCCGCAGGGCAGCGTCGCGGCCGGGAGGCCGGCGAGATTGATCGGCCAGGTGAAGGGCGACCAGCCGAGATGCGGATCGACCTTGCCGCCGTCGATCGTGTCGACGCCGAGGCGGCCGGCCTCGAACGCGGTCACCGCGACGGTCGGCGTCACCAGCGCATCGACTCGCTCGAACAGCTTCAGGAAGCTGCTGCGAGCCTGGGCGCGGCGATACCCTGCTTCGATATAGTCCGTGCCGCTGTAGCGCCTGCCGGCACTGATGACGTCAAGATAATCTGCTTCGGAGCTGGCGAGATCGGCCGTGGTCTTGCTCGAGACCGCGCCCGCCTGTTCGGTAAAGGCGATCGGCTTCAGCGTGTGCTCCAGGATCCCGGGATCGAGGCCCGGACCATCCATGGTGACCTGCGCGCCGCAGGCATCGAGAATGGCCAGCCCCTTGCCGAACGCCGCGCGCACATCGGGGCTGACCGCGGCGTAGCCGAGATCGACGCTGGCGCCGATGCGAATGCCGTTCAACGGCGCGGCCTTCGTATCGAACCGACGCGCCGCCACCGGCAGGCTTGCGGGATCGCGCAGATCGTAAGCAGCGATGATCTCCAGCGTCAACGCGGCATCCGCGACCGTGCGCGTAATCGGCCCGGTATGCGCGAGCGAGCCCCAGGACGGTGGCGAGAAGCCGGGCGAACGGGGCACCAGGCCAAAGGTCGGCTTCAGGCCAAACACACCGCAGAAGGACGAGGGCACGCGGATCGAGCCGACCCCATCGGTTCCGATCGCGATCGGACCGCAGCCGGCGGCAACGCCCGCCGCCGCGCCGCCGCTCGATCCGCCACTGGTGCGACCCGGGTTCCAGGGATTGCGCGTGGTGCCGGTGACCGGGCTGTCCGCCGTCAACTTGTAACCGGACTCGCAGGTCGTGGTCTTGCAGGTGACGATCGCACCCGCTTCCTTCAGCGCTGAGACAACCGCCGCGTCGACATCGGGCACGAACGCCTTGTTCATCGGTGAGCCGCCATAGGCCGGCACGCCCGCGACAAAGACCAGGTCCTTGATCGTGACGGGGACACCGGCGAGCGCTCCCTTGGTCTCGCCGGCGCGCATCTCCCTGGTGAGACGGTCGGCCTCCGCCCTCGCCTGCCCGTACATCGGCGTCACCACCGCGTTGCAGGCCTCGTTCGTCGCCTCCAGTGCGGCAATGGTGTCGTCGACGACATCGCGCGGAGTGAACGCCTTGCGCCGGTAGCCGGCCAGGATCTCGGTTGCGGAAAGCGAGCCAAGGCCAGTCGGCACCGGCGGGAAGGCCGTTCGGCCGGAACCATCAGTCATCATCAACCCTAAAAGAGCTAGCTGAGCGCCGCGTCGACGGCGCGCTTGGCCATGACCGTGACGAGATGTGCACGGTAGTCGGCTTCGGCGTGGATATCGGAGGTGAGACCGTCGGTGTCGATCCTGATCGCCGCGATCGCGGACGGATCGAAATTTCGCGACAGTGCTTCTTCCATCGGGGGAACGCGGAATACGCCGGAGCCCGCGCCGGTCACGGCGACGCGAACACCATCGGCGAATTTCGCGACGAACACGCCGACCAGCGCATAGCGCGACGCCGGCGCCTTGAACTTGGCGTAGCCCGCCCTGAGCGGCACGGGAAAGCGGATCGCCGTGATGATCTCGCCAGGTTCAAGCGCGGTCTCGAACAGACCACGGAAGAACCCGTCGGCCGCGATCTCGCGCGTGCTGGTGACGACGGTCGCGCCCAATCCGAGCACACCTGCCGGATAATCGGCCGACGGATCGTTGTTCGCGACGGAGCCACCGATAGTGCCGCGGATGCGTACGGCGGGATCGCCGATCATCGAGGCTAGCGCGGCGAGACCCGGGATCTTCGTCTGCACCAGCTTCGAGGCTGCTACCATGGCATGTGGCGTCATTGCACCGATGGTGATGGTGCCGCCGTCGTTGGTGATGCCCTTCAGATCTCCGAGCCTCGACAGGTCGACTAGGGCTGGCGGACTGGCGAGCCGCTGCTTCAGCGTCGGGATCAGCGTCATGCCGCCGGCGAGGAGCTTGCTGTCTTCGATCGAGGTCAGCAGTTTGGCAGCGTCGGGAATCCGGTCCGGCTGGTGATAGGCAAACGGCTTCATTGTCATCCTCCCTATTCCGCAGCGACCGGCAGCGACGCGTTCTGCAGCAGGCGCCAGATCCGGTTCGGCGTTGCCGGCATGTCGACATGGGTGACGCCGAGATGCGACAGCGCATCGACCACCGCGTTGATGACGGCGGCCGGCGAACCGATGGTGCCGACCTCGCCGCAGCCCTTCACGCCCATCGGCGTGTGCGTACACAGCGTCGAATGGGTCGCGATGTTCATCATCGGCATGTGGTCGGCGCGCGGCATGCAATAGTCCATCAGCGAGCCCGATAGCAGCTGGCCCGAGCCCTCGTCATAGACCGCGTTCTCGTACAGCGCCTGACCGACGCCCTGCACGATGCCGCCGTGCAACTGGCCCTCCACGATCATCGGGTTGATGACAGTGCCGACGTCGTCCACCGCGGTGTAATTGACCAGCGTCACCGTGCCGGTCTCCGGGTCGATCTCGACCTCGGCAATGTGGCAGCCGCCGGGATAGGTGAAGTTGACGGGATCATAATAAGCCTGCTCTTCGAGCCCCGGCTCCAGCACTTCGAGCGGATAGTCGTGCGGCACGTAGGCGGCGCCCGCGATCTCCTCGAACGTCCTCATGCGGTCGGTGCCTGCGACCGAGAATTTTCCAGCCTCGAACTGGATATCCACTTCGGCCGCTTCAAGCAGATGCGCCGCGATCTTCTTGCCTTTCGCGACCACCTTGTCCGTCGCCTTCGACAGCGCCGCGCCGCCGACCACCAGCGAACGCGAGCCATAGGTGCCCATGCCGAACTGCACGCGATCGGTATCGCCGAACACGATGTCGACATTGTCAAACGCGACGCCGAGCTTTTCCGAGACGATCTGGGCGAACGTCGTCTCGTGGCCCTGGCCGTGATTGTGGGTGCCGATCATGACCGTGACCTGGCCGGTCGGATGCACCCGCACCGTGGCGCTCTCATAGAGCCCGCCCCGCGCGCCCAATCGTCCCGCGAAGCGCGACGGCGCGAGGCCGCAGGCCTCGACATAGGTCGAGTAGCCGAGCCCGCGGAATTTGCCCCTGCGCGCCGACTCCGCCTTGCGGATACCGAAATTCTTGACGTCGGCCGCGACAAGAGCGCCGTCGAGACACCCCATCGGATCGCCGGAATCGTACTGCACCAGCACCGGCGTCTGGTACGGATAAGCCTCCTTCGGGATCATGTTGCGTCGGCGGATCTCGACGCGGTCGATGCCCATCTCGCTGGCTGCGACGTCGACGATGCGCTCCAACACGAAAGTCGCCTCGGGCCGGCCTGCGCCGCGATAGGCGTCGACCGGAACGGTGTTGGTGAACACCACCTTCACGTTGCAGTAGATTGCCGGCGTGGTGTAGACGCCACCGAGCAACGGTCCGTAGAGATTGGTCGGGATGTTCGGTCCGAAGGTCGAGAGATAGCCGCCCATATTGGCGAGCGTGTTGACACGGAAGGCCAGAAACTTTCCGGTCTCGTCCAGTGCGAGTTCGGCCTCGGTGACGTGATCGCGGCCGTGGCGATCGGAGACGTAGCCTTCCGACCGGCTCGCGACCCATTTGATCGGCCGCATCACGCGCTTGGCGGCCCAGGTGATCACGGCCTCTTCGCCGTAGTGGAACTGCTTGACGCCGAAGCCGCCGCCGACATCGGGCGCGACCACGCGCAGCTTGTGCTGCGGAATGTTCAGCACCAGCGCGCCCATCAAGAAGCGCACGACATGCGGGAACTGGCTGGTGGTCCACAGCGTGAAGCGATCCGTGCCGGGCTCGTATTCGGCGATCGCCGCGCGCGGCTCCATCGGGTTGCCGATCAGCCGGTTGTTGACGAGGCTGAGCTTTGCGACATGGGCCGCCTTCCGGAAGGCGGTCTCGACCGCGGCCTTGTCGCCGAGCTCCCAATCGCAACAGATGTTGTTCGGAACGTCGTCGAACAGTTGCGGCGCGCCGGGCCGCACGGCTTCGAGCACGCCGACCACCGAGGGCAGCACCTCGTAATCGACTGTCAGCAGCTCGGCTGCCGCGCCGGCCTGCGCCGGCGTCTCCGCGACGACGAAGGCCACCATGTCGCCGACGAAGCGCACCTTGCCCTGCGCCAGCATCGGGAACGGCGGCTCCTTCATCGGCACGCCCTTGGCATCCGAGATACCCCAGCCGCAGGGCAGCGACCCCAGCTTGTCGGCGGCGGCATCCTCGCCGGTCAGCACCGCGATGACGCCGGGCGATGCCAGGGCCGCACTCTTGTCGATGCCGCGCAGGATCGCGTGTCCGTGCGGCGAGCGCACGAACACACCCGCCGTCATGCCCGGACGCTTGATGTCGGAGACGTAACTGCCGCGTCCGGTGAGGAAGCGCTGGTCCTCTTTCCGTTTAGGTGAAGCGCCGATCCCGATCACATGGCCCATGGTCACTCTCCCTTGGCCGCGTTCATGGCGGCGGCGCCTGCCATGACCGAGATGACGATGTTCTGATAGCCGGTGCAGCGGCAGATATTGCCTTCGAGGCCGTGACGGACGTCGGCCTCCGTCAGGTTCGGCTTCTCGGCCGCGAGCGCCACCGCCGTCATCAGCATGCCGGGTGTGCAAAAGCCGCATTGCAGACCGTGATGCTCGCGAAATGCCTCTTGCATCGGATGCAGCCGGTTCGAACCCGGCACACCTTGCAGGCCCTCGATGGTGAGCAGCGTCGCACCGTCGAGCGCGGGCGCAAGCAGCGTACAGCTCTTCACCGGCAGGCCGTCGAGGTGCACGACACAGGCGCCGCACTGGCTGGTGTCACAGCCGATATGGGTGCCGGTGAGGTTGAGCCGCTCGCGCAGCAGCTCGGCGACCAGCGTCGCCGGTTCGACATCCACAGTTGTCGGCCGTCCGTTGAGTGTGAAGGATATCTGCACGATCATACTCCTGTGCGCGACGGGTCTTTAGGCGAGTGGAAGCGCGCTGCCGGTGGCCCATGTGGCCATCACGACATCGCCGACGGTGAAGGGATCCGCGAAGAAAGTCTTTTCCGGCACGTAGGCCACGAACGCGTCGTCCGGCACGGTGTCGAGCATGACCTTGACGAAATAGCCCTGGTATTCGATCGCGAGCACGCGACTCGGCAGCGAGGTGGAGCAGCCCGGCGGCAGCTCCCTGCCCGGTCGGACCAGCGCGACATCGTCGCGGCGCACGGCGATGTCGATCTTGTCGCCGACGCTGACCGTGGGCCGCGCCTGAAGCGGGACCTCGATGCCGTCAGGCGCGGCCTGCGCGAGCGTAAAGGTCGAACCGTTGACCTTCTCGACCCGCCCCGACAGCACGTTCTGCCCGCCCATGAACTCGGCGACGTAACGATCGTGCGGATGGGCATAGACGTCGCGCGCCGCGCCCGCCTGCTTGATTCTGCCCTGCTCCATCACCACCACGAGATCGGCGAGCGCGATCGCCTCGAGCTGGGTGTGGGTGACGTGGATGAAGGTGATGCCGAGCTCCTGCTGCATCCGCCTGAGCTCCTGGCGCATCTGCACGCGGAGCTGCTCGTCGAGGGCGGACAGCGGCTCGTCGAGCAACAGGACCCTCGGCTCGGTGATCGCGGCACGCGCCAGCGCCACGCGCTGCTGCTGGCCGCCGGAGAGCTGCGCTGGAAGGCGGTCGGCGAATTGCGTCAGATGCACCTTCTCGATCATGGCATCGGCTGCGCGGAGGCGATCGGCCTTCGACATGCCGCGCACGCGGAGCGCAAAGGCGATGTTCTCGCGCACGGTGAGATGCGGGAACAACGCGTAGGACTGAAACATCATCGCGGTGCGCCGCTGCACCGGCGCGAGCCCGACGACGTTCTGGCCGCCGATCACGATCTCGCCGGCGGTCGGGTCCTCGTGGCCGGCGATCATGCGCAGTATCGTGGTCTTGCCGCAGCCGGAGGGGCCGATGAAGCAGCAATAGGCGCCGTCGGCGATCTTGAGGTTGACGCCGTCGACCACATTGCCGACTCCGTCAAAGCTCTTGCAGACGCCCGCCAGTTCGATATCGCCGCGATCGCTCTTCATTTCCCAGCTCAACCCTTTGTGCTGCTGCCGCGCTTCTTCTGGATCAGCACGATGCTGCCCAGGCTCGCGCCGATGACAATGAAGGAGACGATGGTAGTCACGGTGCCGAGCGCATAGAGCGAAGGCGAGGTGACGTTCAGCGTCATGCTCCAGATCTCCAGCGGCAGCGTGTTGAGCGAGCCCGCGGTCTGGAGGCTGCGGGCGAACTCGTCGTAGGAGAGCGTGAAGCCGAACAGCGCGACCGCCACCAGGCCGGGTGCCAGCACCGGGATCATCACCAGCCGGATCGACTGCCAACGGCTGGCGCCGAGGTCGTAGGCCGCCTCCTCCCAGACGTGGTTGAAGCGCGACATCACCGCGAACATCACGAGCACGCCGAACGGCAGCGTCCATGACAGTTGCGCGCCGAGCGCCGAGGTGTACCAGCTCGCATTGAGGCCGAGGGCCTGGAACAACAGACCGGTACCGAGGCCGAGCACGAGTCCCGGTGCGACCAGGCTGCCGATCATCATGTAGAACACGACGGTGTCGCCGCGAAAGCGCTTGCGAAAACCGAGCCCGGCCAGGAACGACACCACCACCGTGATGATAGTGACGATGATCGCGAGCTTGATCGAACGATCGAACGAGCCCTTGACGTCGCCGGTCCGCACTTGGGTGAAGAGATCGACGAACCAGTGCAGCGAAGTGCCCTTCATCGGGAACACGAGGCCGCCACGGATGTCCTGGAACGACAGGACGTAGATACAGAACATCGGGCCGTACAGCGCAATCACATAGAACGCGAACAGTGTCGCCAGAACATAGAACGTCCACGGCCGACCGCCCTTGCTCGGCGCAATCGCCTTTGTCACCGGCGCGATCGCCTTTGACACATCAGCCTTGGGCATGTCGGCGAGAACCGCACTCATCGCGTGATCTCCTGCCTGATGTCGACCGTGCGCAGGATCAGCGAGACGATCGCGACCAGCACCAGCGTCAGCAATACTGCGCTCGCCGCCGCGGTCGGATATTGCAGCACGCCGACATCCTCGTAGAAGGCGCTGACCACAGAGGCCGAGCCGCCGCCGGACATCACCTTGACCACGAAGAAATCGCCCATCACGATCGAGACGACGAAGATGGTGCCGAGGGCGATGCCGCTCTTGGACATCGGCACCACGATCAGCCGCATGATGTCGAAACGACTGGCGCCGGCATCGATCGCGGCCTCGATCAGCTTCTTGTCGATCCGTGCCATGGAATTGAAGATCGGCACGATCATGAAAATGGTGAGCTGATGGACATAGGCGATGACCACCGCAAGGTCGGAGAACAGCAGCACCTCAAGCGGCTGGCGGATCACACCGAGTCCCAGCAGCGCCTGGTTGATCAGGCCTTCCTTGCCGAGCAGCGGAATCCAGGAAATCATCCGGATGATGTTCGAGGTCCAGAACGGCACCGTGCAGAGCAGGAACAGGCCAATCGCCAGTAGTTGGTTGCGGACGTGGAAAACCAGGAAGTATGCGACGAAGAAGCCGATGATCAGCGTGAGGATCCAGGTCAGCAACGTGAACTTGATCGTCGCCAGATACAGCTTCAGCGTCAGCGCCGAATGCAGCACCTCGACATAGCTTGCGAGCGTGAAGCCCGGCGTCAGCCCGCCGAAGCCGTCGGTGGCGAAGAAGCTCGCGGCCAGCACGACCAGGATCGGCGCCACGAAGAACGGTACAAGCACCAGCACGAGCGGCGACACGTAGAGCCAGCCGGCGAGATTTGCGCGTGGTGGGGTTTGAGCTGGACTAAGACTTGGCTGCATGTCGGCAAACGCCTCGAAGTCGGTCATTTGGCACCGGCGCATCGCCGCGCCGGCGTTTCGTTCACGTCAGGGAAAGCAGGTTTCAGGCCACCTTGAAGTCGTTCCAGCGCTTGTTCATGTAGGCGGCTTCGTCCATCAGCGTGTTCCAGCAGGAGATGTTCTTGACGCGGTCGAGGAACGAGCCGCCGTCACGCTTGGTGCCGCTCTTCTCCATCGGCACGCCATAGGGGTCGTTGACCACCTCGGGCGCGGGCTGGCCCTCGTACCAGAATGCCCATTCGGCCGCCGTGAGGAATTTCTTCGCAGTCGAGGGGACCGGGCTGTAATAGCCGTAGCGCGCGACGAAACCGCCCTGCCAGCCCGACAGATACCAGTTGAGATATTCGTAGGCCGCGTCCAGCTTCTTGCCGGAGAGATGTTTCATCAGGCCCATGCCGTTGCACCAGCCGCGATAGCCTTCCTTTCCGTTCTTGATGTTGACCGGCGCGTAGACGCAGGGGATTTCCTTCACGCGTACCGCGGCAACCGCCGGCGACCACATCGACTGGATGACCACTTCGCCCGCCGCCATCAGCTGCACCGACTGGTCGAAGGTGGTCCAGGTCGCGCGGAACTGGCCCTGCTTCTTGAGCTCGATCAGCTTGTTGCAGGTGAAGTCGATCTCCTCCTTGGTCATGTTGCCTTTGTTTCCGTACTTGATCAGCCCGGCGCTTTCGAAGCACAGCGCGGCGTCCATGATGCCGATCGCGGGCACGTCGAGGATCGCGGCCTTGCCTTTGAATTTCGGATCGATCAGATCCTTCCATTCCGTGACTTCATGGCCGACGAGGTCGGGGCGATAGCCGATGGAGTCGGCGTTGTAGACCTGCGGCAGGAAGGTCGCCCATTCGGTCACGCCGTCGCTCAAATCGGTCGAATCGGGCTTGGCGATATACATGGCCTCGTAGGGCGAGATGCCCTGGCGCGGGATCTTGTGACCGTCGATCTCGCCCTTGGTAAAGATCGGCAGGATGTTGTCGAACTCCTTGACCTTCTTGACCTCGATGCCCTGGATCACGCCGCGCTTGGCAGCGAGCTTGGCCTGCCAGCCCTCGAGATCGGCGATATCGACCGTATTTGGCTGGCTTATGAAGCGGTTGATGGCGGCGGAGGTGTCGAGGTTCTGCATCGTCACCTTGAAGCCGAGATCCTTGGCCGCCTGGTCGCCGATCGCCTTCACCACCGAATAGGACACGCCGACATGGCGCAGCTCGATATCCTTGATCTCCTGCGCCCAGATGGTCGGGAATCCGCGGATCGCGTCCGATCCTGCAGCCGCGCCGGCCACCGCCGCGGCGCCCTTCAACAGCGTGCGCCTGCTCAGCTTTTTCGCAGACTTGTCGCTCGTCCCCGCCGGATTGGCAGTGGATGTCCCCTTGTCCCTGTCAAGCATGGCAACCCTCGTTGGCTACAATGAACGTGCGCACCGGTCGCCATTGACCGGCTGCGGATGTGATCAATTGCGAGGGAGGCTATGGGCGGGATGTCGTGAAGTAAAATTGGAAGTAAAAATTCGCTGCATAAACGCGGCTAATGATTCGCCCCGCTGCACCGGCTTTTGGCAACGCGCATAAGATGAAGGCGGCCCTCAGGACTTGAGCGAGTCCCGCGCGGTCTCCGGCGCTATCAACGTTGCGATGATGGTGATGACCGACAGTGCGATGATATACACCGACACCGGCCAGTACGAGGCGGCCCATGCAAGCAGTGCCGTCGCAATCAGCGGCGAGAAGCCGCCACTGAGCGCGGCGGCAACGTTGGCTCCCAGCGATGCGCCGCTATAGCGCACCTGGGTACGGAACAGCTCCGGCATGAAGGCCGCCTTCGGCCCGAACAACAGCGCATGCGTCAGTGTCATCGTCACGACGAGCGCGAGCGTGATCAGCGCCGGCTCCCTGGTGTCGAGGAACCAGAACAACGGAAACGCCAGCGCCACCGAGAACACGCCGCCGGCGAGATACAGCGCTTTGCGGCCGAAGATGTCGGACAGCCAGCCTGCGAGCGGCAGCGTCGCGAGCTCGACGAGCGCGGCATAGACCACCGCGTTGAGGATCACCTGCCGCGGAAGGCCGAGCTGCGTCGTGGCATAGACCACGGTGAAAACAGTGAGGAGATAAGCGAGCCCGACTTCGGACACCGTGATGCCGATCGCCAGCAGGAAGCTGCGCCAGTCGCGGCGCAGGACTTCCAGCACCGGCTGCGCCAGCACCTCCTTGCGCTCGAGCACCTCCTTGAAGTGCGGCGTCTCCGCGAGTTTCAGCCGCACGATGAAGCCGACACCGACGAGCAGGATGCTGATCAGAAACGGCACGCGCCAGCCCCAGCTCAGGAAGTCCGCTTCGGGCAGCTGCGTCATCAGACCGAAAATGCCGGTGGACGCGGCGACGCCGACGGGGAAGCCGATCTGCACCAGACTGCCGTAAAAGCCGCGGCGGTTGCCGGCGTGCTCGGCCACCATGACCACCGCGCCGCTCCACTCCCCACCGAGCCCGATGCCCTGGACGAAGCGCAAAATGACGAGGAAGATTGGCGCCCAGACGCCGATCTGGCTGTAGGTCGGCAGGCAACCGATCAGGAACGTGCCCAGTCCCATCGCGAACATGGTCGCGACCAGCATCTTCTTGCGGCCGAGCCGGTCGCCGTAATGCCCGATGATCGCACCGCCGATCGGCCGCGCGACAAAGCCGACCGCATAGGTCGAGAACGCCGCCAGCGTGCCGACCATGGGATCGAAACTCGGGAAGAACAGCTTGTTCAGCACGAGCGCCGCCGCCGTGCCGTAGATCAGGAAGTCGTACCACTCGATCGCGGTGCCGAGCGCGGCTGCCCACACCACATGCGCCGTCGTCGATTTCTCCGCCGCAGTGGAGACTCCCGATGCTGCCGTCATTGCCATCCGCCCCAAGATTCCTGGGCGACATGATGGCCAATCGTTGTGGCGGTTGCAACTTGCGGGAGTGTTAGTTCTCCCAAGATCAGAATGCGAGATTTTCGCGCCACTGCCTCCTCACTGTCGTCCCGGCGAAGGCCGGGACCCATAATCACAGGGAGGAGTTTGGCAAAGACCGGCGCCCTGGTACTGCGACCGCCCGACTTCGAGAGATCACGCGGTATGGGTCCCGGCCTTCGCCAAGACGACGCGGATCCTTTATTCTCCATTGACAAACTTATTTGCTAATATCTAACTTGCTGCCACAATAGCCGGCCGCGCCAAGCGCGCCCATAAACGAGAGGGAACGACGATGAGAGGGTTTTTGGCCTGCGCCATGCTCGCGGCCATGACTTCGGCTGCCATGACCACCGTTGCGAACGCGCAAATCTCCGACGACGCCGTGCGGATCGGCGTCCTGACGGATCTGTCGAGCTGGGGCCGCGACAACAGCGGGCCGGGCTCCGTGGAGGCCGCGAAAATGGCCTTGGAGGAATTCGGGCCCACCGTGCTCGGCAAGCCGATCGAGATCATCAGCGCCGATCACCAGATGAAGACCGATGTTGGCGTGCAGATTGTGCGCGGCTGGTTCGACAACGGCAAGGTCGATGCCGTCGTCGACATCCCCAATTCCGGCATCGCGATCGCCGTCCACAATATGGTGCGCGAGCGCAACAAGATTGCGCTGCTCTCCGGGCCCGGCGCGAGTTCGCTGACCGACGAGCTTTGCAGCCCGAACACCGTGCACTTCACCTACGATACCTACGCGCTGTCGAAGGTGACGGCCTCCGCCGTGATCAAGGAAGGCGGAAAATCCTGGTACTTCATCACGGCCGACTACGCCTTCGGGCAGCAGCTCGAGAAGGATGCCACGCGCTTCATCAACGAGATGGGCGGCAAGGTTTTGGGCGGCGTGAAGCACCCCACCAATACGGCCGATTTCTCGTCCTTTGCACTCCAGGCGCAAAGCTCGAAATCGGACGTCGTCGCTTTCGCCAATGCGGGCCAGGACACCGACAATGCCATCAAGCAGTCCGGCGAGTTCGGCCTGGTGCAGGGTGGCCAGAAGCTGGTCGGCCTCCTGATGTTCGACACCGATGTCCACGCGATCGGCCTCAAATCCGCGCAGGGTACCTACATGACCACGGCCTCGTACTGGAACATGGACGAGGCGACCCGGGCATGGTCGCGGAAATTCTACGAGCGCACCAAGGTGATGCCGACCATGATTCAGACCGGCGTCTACGGCTCGGTGCTGCATTATCTCAAGGCCATCAAGGCCGCCGGCACCGATGATCCCGCCAAGGCCATGGCCAAGATGCGCGAGCTGCCGATCGAGGATACATTCGTTCATGGCGGACGCTTGCGCGAGGACGGCCGCGTCATTCGCGACATGTATCTCGCCAAGGTGAAAACACCCGAGCAGTCCAAGGAACCGTGGGATTATTTGGAGATCATCAAGACGGTGAAGGGCGAGGACGCCTTCCGCCCGGTCTCCGAGTCGAAATGTCCGTTGCTCAAGAAGTGAGGCCTGCATGACCGGCAACGAGCGCAACGAGACTTACGAGTGCGATGTGCTCGTGGCCGGATCGGGCTGCTCCGGCATGTCGGCCGCCATCACCGCGCGCTATCACGGCCTCGACGTGCTGATCGTCGAGAAGGAGCCGCGCTTCGGAGGCACCACCGCCCGCTCCGGCGGCTGGCTCTGGATTCCCGGTACCTCGCTGGCCAAGGCCTACGGCATCGAGGAGACACCGGAGCAGGCGCGGACTTACCTGCGGCACGAAGCCGGCAACAACTTTGACGCCGCGCGCGTCGATGCATTCCTGAGCGCCGGGCCCGAGGCGATCGATTTTTTCACCAGCAAGACGGCGCTCCGTTTCGACATGCCGCTGGTGTTCCCGGACTACCACGCCGAGGCGCCCGGCGGCGCCCAGGGTGGTCGTTCGATGGTGGCGCGCCCGTTCGACGGCCGCGAACTCGGCGACCAGATCAAGACCCTCGGCATGCCCCTGCCCGAGCTGACCGTATTCGGCATGATGCTCGGATCCGGCAAAGACATCGTCCATTTCATGCGCGCGACGAAGTCCCTAAGCTCGGCGGTCTATGTCGCAAAGCGCCTGTCGCGGCATCTGATGGACGTACTGCGCTATGGCCGCGGCATGACGCTGACCAACGGCAATGCGCTCGCCGGGCGCCTGGCAAAATCGGCCCAGGACCTGAAGATACCGATGTGGCTGTCCTCGCCGGTGCGCGAGCTCACTGTCGAGAACGGCACTGTCACGGGCGCCATTGTCGCCCGCGACGGACGCGACGTCCGCATTCGTGCGAGACAAGGCGTCGTGCTCGCCTGCGGCGGTTTCCCGCATGATGTCGAACGGCGCAAGAAGATGTTCCCGCACGCGCCGACCGGGAACGAGCATTTTTCGCCGGGACCGACCGGCAACACCGGCGATGGGCTGCGGCTCGCAGAACGCGCCGGCGGACATGTCGAGGACAGGCTGCCGAACGCGGCAGCCTGGGTCCCGGTCTCGGTCACCAAGCGCAAGGACGGCTCACACGGCGTGATGCCGCATTTCATCGACCGCGCCAAACCCGGCGTGATCGCGGTGATGCGTGACGGCAAGCGCTTTGCCAACGAGGGCAATTCCTATCACGACTTCGTCCAGGCCATGGTCAAGGCGGCGAAACCCGGCGAGGAGATCGCGGCGTACCTGGTCTGCGATCACCAGACCCTGCGCAAATACGGCCTCGGCTGCGTGCCGCCGTTCCCGATGCCGCTGGGTCATCACCTCAAGACGGGATATCTCATGCGCGGCGAGACACTGGAGGCACTCGCGGCAAAAGCGGGTATCGATGCCAGCGCGTTTACCGAGACCGTCAAGCAGTTCAATGCGACCGCACCACAGGGACACGACGCAGCCTTCGGCAAGGGCTCCAAGGCCTATAACCGCTACCAGGGCGATGCGCTGCACGGCCCGAACCCCTGCGTCGCGCCGATCGAGAACGGCCCGTTCTACGCCATCAAGATGGTGGTCGGCGATCTCGGCACCTATGCCGGCATCGTCACCGACGAGAACGCGCGGGCGCTCGATGCGGAGGGACGGGTGATTCCCGGGCTCTATGCCGCCGGCAACGACATGGCGAGCATCATGGGCGGCAATTATCCGGGCGCCGGCATCACGCTTGGGCCGGCGCTGACCTTCGGCTACATTGCCGGCCGTCACCTCGCCGACAGCGCCGCCAAGCGCAACGCGGCGTAAGCCACGCCAGGAAGCGCATGAAGAGAGAAAGCCGCGGCATCCAGTCGATCGAGGTCGGCGGCGAATTGCTCCGCGCCCTCGCCCGCAGCGGCGAGCCGATGATGCTGCGCGATCTTGCACGCGAGGCCGGCATGACGCCGGCCAAGGCGCATCCCTATCTCGCCAGCTTCTCCCGCATCGGCCTGATCGAGCAGGACGAGACCACCGGCCGTTACGAGATCGGCGCACTGGCGCTGGAGCTCGGCCTGATCAGCCTGCGCCGACTGTCCGGCGTACGCATCGCAGGACCGAAGATCGCGGCGCTCGCAAGCCAGATCGGGCATGCGGTCTCGCTCGCGGTCTGGGGCACGCACGGCCCCACCGTGGTGCAGCTCGAAGAACCCGGCCAGCCCGTTCACATCGTGATGCGCGCCGGTTCGGTGATGGCGCTGCTGGAGACGGCCACGGGCCGGGCCTTTTCCGCCTTCCTGCCGGAAAAGACGATCAACGCCGCACTCGAAAGCGGCCTCGATCGTTACGGCGTCGGCTATAATCCGAAGCGCGCTGTGAAAGGCGCGAAGGTCACTGAGATGCTCACAGAGGTCCGCAAGCACGGCCTCGCCCGCGCGCTCGGCGACCCCCTGCCCGGCGTCAACGCATTCTCTGCGCCGGTGTTCGACCATTCCGGCCATGTCGCGCTGGTAATCACCGCGATGGGGCCGGAAGGCACTTTTGACGCGCGCTGGGACAGCCCGATCGCCCATGCGCTACGCGATTGCGCGGGCGGCATTTCGAAACGACTGGGTCACGGGATGACGGCTGCGGCGGAGTGATCTACTTCACCGGCACCGTGTAATTCAGAATCAACCGCCCACCATCTGGATAGATCGTCTGCCCCGTGATGTAGGACGCATCGTCACTCGCAAGAAACGCGACGACGGAGGCAACTTCGCTCGGCTCGCCGCCACGGCCGGCCGGCGTGCGTGACATCACGGTCTTGCGGGCATCTTCCGAGGTGTAGATGGACGATGCCACCATGTCGGTCAGAATCGTGCCCGGCCCGACCGCGACGACACGAATATTGTGCGGAGCGAGTGCGACGGCAGCGACCGAGGTGAGCTGCTTCATGCCGCCCTTGGACATGGCGTAGGTCGCAAGCGCCGGGATTGCCAGCAGTGCATTGACCGAGGACATGTTGATGATGACCCCGCCGCCGCCTTGCGCGATCATCTGCTTCGCCGCCGCCTGCACGCCGAAGAACGCGCCCTTCAGGTTGATGCCGATGATTTCATCGAATTCCTCTTCGGAGATCTCCAGGAGGTCCCGGTTGCGAGCGACGCCGGCATTGTTGACCATGATATCGAGCCGGCCGAACTCTTTTGCGGCAGTTGCGACCAGCTGGTCGACATCGGCACGCTTTGCGACATTGCCGACGACAGTGCGCAAGGCATCCGGTCGCGCGAGTTCGGCGGCCGTCGCGGCCAAGCCCTCGGCATCGACATCCGAGATGACGACCTTGACGCCGTCGTCCAGGAATCGCTTTGCGCAAGCCTTGCCGATACCGCGCGCCGCGCCGGTGATGGCGGCGACCTTGCCGGATAGTTTCATGGTCTCACTCCAGAGTAGCTGCTCCGACAGCAGACTGTCGCCGGGCGAGAAACCCGGCTCAGACCGACGCGAAGCTAAGATGAGCACGGAACCGGTTCTTGATAAAGACGGCATCGCGCGAGGGTAGCGAGCGCGGCGGATTTTCGGCCAGAACCTTGATGACAAAAAGGCGCGGGCCATCGGCCGGCTCGTCGAGCTGCGTCGCCAGACGTTCCACCTCCTCGAGCGTCCGCACGGTCCCGGTCGCGGCAAAGCCGCAGGCCACAGCGATCGCAGTGAGATCGACGCCGCGCCCGGTGTGGCTGGCCTGCATACCGGTCTCGCCAAAATGCTGGTTGTCGATCACGACGATGTCGAGATTGCGCGGGCGCGCGACGCCGATGGTGGCGATGCCGCCGAGGCCCATCAATTGCTCGCCATCCCCGGTCAAAGCGAGGACGCGCTTTCCCGGCTGGGCTTGCGCGAGGCCAAGCCCGATCAGCGCGGCGCCGCCCATGGCGCCCCAGAGATAGAAATTGCCGTCATGGTCGCCGACCGAATGAAGATCATAGGTCGGCGAGCCGAGGCCGGACACGACCAGCGTGTCCTTGCGATTCTTCAGGAGCGCGGCGACGGCGGCGCGGCGGTCGAGCTGAGCTTGCATTGGCATCACCACTTCTTCTTGCCGATCAGGCGTTGCCCGATCAGCACCGCGATCTGCTGATCGGAATCGTAGGCGAGCGCTGCGGCCGATTCCACGGTCTCGACCAGATCCTCCGCCGTCTCCGCGCGCATCACCTTCAAACCAATCGCTTCCAGCGAGGGCTGCGTCGCACGGCTCATCGGCACCTGCCAGGGATTGAACTCGGCCCATTCGCCGCGCATCGTCACCAGCATCAGCAGTGGAAATCGTCCGATCGCCGACAGCGACAGCATGTTGATGCAATTGCCGACCCCGCTCGACTGCATCAAGAGCACGCTACGCTGGCCGCCGAGCCAGGCGCCTGCGGCGATGGCGACGCCCTCCTCTTCCGTCGTCAGCACGTTGGTGGTGACGTCGCGGTCGGCGGAGAACAGGCGGATGAGCTGGCTGTGACCGGCATCGGGAACGTAGAACATCTGCCGCACGTCGGCGGCTTTCAGGATGCGGTAGAGCTCGGACGGCCAATCGTCTGCGCGCGTGTCGGGATTGGATTGAAGGCTGTGCACCGCTGGTCTCCGTGGATTTCGAGAGGCACTCTAGCGATGTTCAGGCGCCAAAGCTCTGACCGTCTGGCGCGATCAGGTATCGAGGGATTGTATAGCTGCCTCTTCCGCTGCCGGTGGGACAGCGCACGATGCGCATGGCTGCGCCCTCTCCCCTTGCGGGAGAGGACATCACCGCTGACAGATACAAACTCATTTGGGTGAGGGGTATCTCTCCGCGAACTCATCCGCATCCATATGCGCGGAGAGATATCCTCATCCGGCGCTTCGCGCCACCTTCTCCCGCACGGGGAGAAGGAAGAGGAGTCATAGACAACTTCTCGACCTCTAGCCAAACTGGCGCGGCCGCAGCCC
This sequence comes from Bradyrhizobium sp. BWC-3-1, assembly GCF_032917965.1. Lineage (NCBI taxonomy): Bacteria > Pseudomonadati > Pseudomonadota > Alphaproteobacteria > Hyphomicrobiales > Nitrobacteraceae > Bradyrhizobium > Bradyrhizobium sp. BWC-3-1. Next base: position 2,074,256 of record NZ_CP136625.1, on the reverse strand, counting down.
GGCATGAAACCAGGTGATCATGGAATAGATATCGTAGACGGGCAGTCCGACCTCGGCCTGAAGCGCCGCTGCATAAGGCGGCATGTTGGTGCATTCCAGCACGATCGCGCCGACATCCGGGTTCCTGGCGATCAGCTCCTTGCCGGCCTCGACCACATCACGTTCGGCCTGCGCAATGTCCATGTCCTCCTTCTCGGCCTTGATCAAGACGCGGAAGAATTCCTTGCCGTGCTCGGTGCCGACCAGCGGCGTATCGAGCGGCACGCCGGCGCCTGCGAGATGGGCCGGCGTCAAGGTCGAACCGGATACCGTGACGAGGCCAACGCGCTTGCCCGGCGGCAAGGTCGCCTGCACCCACGGCACCTGCATCAGTGACGAGGTCGCAACGGGAACGCCGACCGCGGCCGCGATCTCCTTCTGGAACAGCGAGAGGAAGCCGCAATTGGTGGTGATGGCCTCGGCCCCGAGCCGCACCAGGTCCTTTGCCGCGTCGATGAAATCAGGCAGCAGACCGGCGGCGCCCTTCAATACCACCTTCTCGGGCGAAGCCCCGCTCACCACACGATAGAGCACGGGGAAGGGCCAGGTGGTGCCGTTGCCCATGTCGCCGGGAATGCGGGGAAAGCGCGCCTCCAGCATCAGGATGCCGAGCGGCGCTCCATAGATGGCCTTGCCGCCGCGGGCTATTCGGGGGGACGAGTTGGCTGGAGCGGTCATGATGCGATCTCAGAGAAAACGATCGGGCGAAAACGGTGCGAGCGGAATTTCCGGCGGCTTGCCGCTCAGAAGCTGGGCGACGAGACGACCGGTGCGGGCCGAGCCGACCAGGCCGATATGGCCGTGGCCGAAGGCATAGACGATGTCACGCGAGGCCCGCGCGTAACCGATGCAGGGACGTCCGTCCGGCATGCTCGGCCGATGGCCGAACCAGGTCTTGATACGCGAAGCCGGAATGTCCGTGGGCAGTTTCGGGAACATGCTGACGAGATGGTTGCGCAGGATCTCGGCGCGCTTCCAGTTCGGTGCGGCCTCGAGGCCGGCGATCTCGACCGTGCCGGCGGCGCGCAAACCCTTGTCGGTCCAGTTCACCACCATCTTCGCATCCGAGGCCATCATCGAGCTGCGCGGCCCCGATTCCGGATTCTCGATCATGACGTGATAGCCGCGCTCGGTCTCAAGCGGCAGCGGATCGCCGATGGACGCCGTGAGCCGCTTCGAATGCGCACCGGCGGCAATCACCGCGGCATCGCACGCAATCTCGCCGGTCTCGGTCAGGACAGCCACGAGCTTGTTGCCGGATAGCTTCAGCCCAATTGCCTTGGCCCGCACGAGCTTGGCGCCGCTTGCTAGGGCATGTTGCGCGAGCGCCGCGACATAGGCACCGGGATCGCGGCAGCGCCCGGCCTCCTCCACCACCACGCCAAAAGTGTAGCGCGGATGCAAATCGGGCTCGCGTTGACGCATCTCGTCGGACGAAAGCTCAAGCCATTCGACGCCGACGCGCTTGCGCACGCGCCAACCGAGATCGTTGTCGAAATTGCCGCGTGACGGGAAGACATGCATCACGCCGTTACGCTCGATCAATTCAGGGACGCCCGCCTCCTCCGCGAGCTTCCTGTGCAACTGCGGCGCGTCCTTCAGGAGGCCGCGCAGCGCGAAGGCCGTCGTCTCGACCCGCGCCTCGGTCCAGCCCGAGAGCAGATATTTGACCAGCCAGGGCAGCGCCTTCGGCAGATAAGACCAGCGGATCGCGAGCGGCCCGAGCGGGTCCACCAGATAACCCGGCACCTTCTTCCAGACACCGGGCTCGGCCGGCGGGATTACCGAATGCGAAGAGAGCCAGCCGGCATTGCCGTAGCTCGCCGCCTGTTCGCCACCGGGCTCGCCGGCGTCGATCAGCGTGACGCGATATCCCTCGCGCAGCGCCTCGATGGCGCTGATCACGCCGACCGCGCCGGCACCGATGATGGCGACGTGGCGGCCCTCCGACATCGCTTAAGCCTTCACCGCAGGGGCGAAGTCCTTGCCGACCGACATCGCGCGCGGATCGATGATGCAGTGGAGGATCGACGGCTTGCCCGAGGCGAGCGCACGCTCGAACGCCGGCGCGAACTCTTCGGTGCGCTCGACGCGCTCGCCATGGCCGCCGAACGCTTTTGCGTACATCGCAAAATCCGGGTTCTTGAGCTGGGTGCCGACCACGCGTCCCGGATAGTCGCGCTCCTGGTGCATGCGGATGGTGCCGTATTGCGCATTGTCGACGATGATGACGACGAGCGGCGCATCGTATTGCACGGCAGTCGCGAATTCCTGCCCGTTCATCAGGAAGCAGCCGTCGCCAGCGAACGCGATAACGGTGCGATCCGGATATTGCCGTTTCGCGAGCACCGCCGCCGGCACGCCATATCCCATCGAGCCCGAGGTCGGCGCGAGCTGGGCGGCAAAGCTGTGGAAGCGATGATGGCGATGGATCCAGCCGGCGTAGTTGCCGGCGCCGTTGCAGACGATCGCGTCCTTGGGCAGGCGATCGCGCAGCCAGGTCATGACCTGGCCGTACTGGAACGTGCCCGGCAGCTCGCGCGCCTTTTCGGTCCAGGCGAGATAGTCGGCATGCGCCTTGGCGGCCTCGCCCTTCCAGGCAACGGCGCCTGCCGGCTTCAGCGTCTCGACCGCGGCCGCGAAGGCGGCGGGCGTGGCCTGGATCGCGAGCTCAGGCTGATAGATGCGGCCGAGCTCTTCCGAGCCGGGATGAACGTGGATCAGCTTCTGCCGCGGGGTCGGAATGTCGAGCAGCGTGTAGGATGAGGACGGCATTTCCGACATGCGGCCGCCGATCAGCAAAATGACGTCGGCGTGGTCGATGCGCGCCTTCAGGCCCGGGCTCGGCCCGATGCCGAGATCGCCGGCATAATGCGAGTGATCGGCGTCGATCAGCGAGGCCCGGCGGAACGAGGTCGCGACCGGCAGGTCGAACCGCTCGGCAAAGCGCGCGATGCTCCGGGTCGCTTCATCCGTCCAGCGCGAGCCGCCAAGAATGACGAGCGGCGCCTTGGCGCTCGCAAGCATGGCGCCGACGCGCTCGATATCGGCAGGCGCCGGCCAGCTCACCGCCGGCTCGATGCGCATGGCGTCCGCAACGGCTGCGGTCTCGGTCAGCATGTTCTCGGGCAGCGAGATCACCACGGGACCGGGGCGGCCCTGCATGGCGACGCGGAAAGCGCGCGCGACCAACTCCGGAATCCGGTCGGGACGATCGATCTCGACCGCCCATTTCGCCATGGTGCCGAACACCGCCTTGTAGTCGAGTTCCTGAAACGCCTCGCGCTCGCGCATGCCGGTGTCGACCTGACCGACGAACAGGATCATTGGCGTGGAATCCTGCATCGCGATGTGGACGCCGTGGCTCGCATTGGTGGCGCCGGGGCCGCGGGTGACGAAGCAGACGCCGGGACGCCCGGTGAGCTTGCCATAGGCTTCCGCCATCATCGCCGCACCGCCTTCGGCGCGGCAGATCATGACGTCGATCGGGCTGTCGTGCAGCGCGTCCAGCGCCGCCAGATAGCTCTCGCCCGGCACGCAGGTGACGCGCTCGACGCCCTGGGCGACGAGCTGATCGATCAGGATCTGGCCCCCGGTGCGGGCGTTGCGAATGGTCATGACGGCTCCCTCAAGGCTTTGGCGATGCGTTTCGCAGCTTCGCGAAATTTTGCTCGGAGCTGGCGTAGGACAGGCCGACAGGGCGCGCAAGATCGAAAGGCTCCTCGCACCCTGCGCAGGCGTCATGCCCGCCCCTGCTGGTTGCACTGCAGCCCATGTCGCAGCCGCTTGCCGGACGAGAGGTGGCGAGCTTCGACGCCTTCGTTGACGACCTGGCCGAACCAGATCGGTGCCCTATTCGACCGCGACCTCAGCGAGGCCGACGTGCCGGCAAACAGCAGGGCACAGATCGTGGACATGATTTTGGCGTGGCTGGCGGCGAAAGCGTGAGACGGCGAGGTTCGTGCCAAGCATTCGGTGTCGTCCTGGCGAAGCCAGGACCTCCTGGCTTTCGCCAGGACGATGAACAAAAATCACCCGCCCTTTTTCTGCCGCGCGCTCGCCAGCAGTACCAGCACGAAGGAGGCCGCCGTCATCAGCGTCGAGATGGCAGCGATGGTCGGGTCGATCTCGTCGCGGAGGGCGGTGAACATGCGCTTGGTCAGCGGCTGATACTGGCCGCCGGAGATGAAAAGCGCGACGATGGTCTCGTCCATCGCCGAGATGAAGGCGAAGATGCCGCCTGCGACCACGCTGGACTTGATCTGCGGCAAGGTCACCGCGAAGAAGCTACGCAGGCGATTCATGCCGAGGCTGCGTGCGACCATCTCCTGCGCCGGATCGAAACTCTGCAAGCCCGCCAGCACCGAAATGATCACGTAAGGCAGCCCCAGCATCACATTGGCGAGCACCAGGCCCGGCAGCGTCGCGACCAAGCCGATTTTGGCATAGAGGAAGAAGATCCCCACCGCAGTGATGATGATCGGCACCACCAGCGGCAACAGCAGCATCATGTGGATCAGCCGCATGATCCGCAGCTTCGACTGGCTGATGGCATAGGCGGCGGAGACGCCGAGCGGCGTTGCGATAAGCACGGTAAGGAGCGCGACCGTCAGCGTTACCCGCGTCGCCTGCATCCAGGCCGCGTTGGAGAAATACTGCTGATACCAGCGCAGCGAGAACGACGGAGGCGGAAAGGTCAGAAAACGCGCGCTGGAGAAGGAGATCGGCGCGATGATCAGCACCGGCAGGATCAGGTAGACCAGCACCAGCGCGCTGATCACATAGAGGGCGATCCGGGCGGGTGACAATCGCGTCATTTCTGCCCCAATATGCGATCGAGCGAGATGAAGCGGCTGACGACGAAGAAGATCGCGAGCACGCTTAAGAGCAGCACGACGGCGACTGCGCTCGCCGCGCCGAACTGGTTGTAGAGCTCGACATTGCGGCTCACCAGCATCGACACCATCACCGTGCGGCCGCCGCCGAGCAGTTCCGGCGTGATGTAAAAACCGAGGCAGAGCACGAACACCATGGTGCAGCCTGCCAGCACGCCCGGCAGAGACAGCGGCAGGAAGACGCGGACGAAGGTGAGCGACGGGCTCGCTCCCAGGCTGGCGCCGGCCTGCATGAGGTCGGACGGGATCTTCTGCATGGTGGCGTAGAGCGGCAGCACCATGAACGGCAAGAGGATGTGTACCGTCGCAACCACCGTGCCGAAGGTGTTGTGCACCAGCGCGAGCGGTTCGCTCGTCACCTCGAGATAACGCAAAAGCTGGTTGATCACGCCGGTACGCTGGAGCAGCGCCAGCCAGGCATAGGCCCGCACCAGCACGCTGGTCCAGAATGGCAGCACGACCAGCGACAGGATGAGAATGCTCCATCCTTTCGGCACCGAGTTGGCGAGGTAGGCCACGGGATAGCCAAGCAGCAGCGCGATTCCCGTGACCACGAGGCTGATCTCGAAGGTCAGCGCAAAGCTGCGCCAGTAGATGTCTTCGGTGAAGACGCGGCGATAATTCTCCAGCGTGAAGCCGTCATGGTAGATCGACTGCCAGGCGAGCCAGCCGACCGGCAGCACGATCAGAGCCAAGATCACCAGCAGCGCCGGCGACACCAATGCCAGCATCAGGCCGTGTTCGCGACGCTGATGCTTTTGGGAGGGATCCGGCACGGATGTCATCGACGCGGCCCGCTTCGCCTACTTCTGCATGAACGACGCCCAACGCTTCTCGGCGGCTTCGCCCGCCGGCGAGGACCACCAGGCGTAGGACATCAGCGCCTGCTTCGCCGCGTTCGCGGGCTCGCTCGGCAATTGCGCGGCGCGCTCGGGCTTGATCACGCCGGTCTCGAACGCCTTGGGATTGCCCGGACCATAATCGATATTGAGCGGCAGATTGGCCTGGTGCACGGGATCGACGGCCTCGTTGAGAAACTTGACTGCCGTCTCGAGGTTCGGCGCGCCCTTGAGGATGCAGAGCGAGGTGCTCTGCAAAACGCCCTGGTTGTAGGTGAAGGCGACCTTGGCGCCTTCCTTCGCGACCGCGCTGACGCGGCCGTTCCAGGCCATCTCCATGTCGACCTCGCCATCATTGAGAAGCTGTGCCGACTGCGCACCGGAGGTCCACCACACGGTAATATTCGGCTTGATCTCTTCCAGCTTCTTGAAGGCGCGGTCGACGTCGAGCGGATAGAGCTTGTCGGGCGCGACGCCGTCGGCCATCAGTGCCGCCTCGAGCGTCGCGAACGGGTGATTACGCAGTGCGCGGCGCCCGGGAAATTTCTTGACGTCCCAGAAATCGGCCCAGCTGTTCGGCGCGTCCTTCGGAAAGGTCTTCTGGCTGTAGGCCAGTACGCTGGAATAGAACTCGTAGGAAACCGAATAGGGGCTGCGATAGGACTCCGGCATCGCGGCGCCATTCGGGATCTTCGAGAAGTCGAGCTTCTCGATCAGCCCCTGCTCGCCCCCACGCAGGCAGTTGCCGGTCGGAGTATCCACGACGTCCCAGATCGGCTTGCCGCTGCCGACTTGCGTCTTGATCGCAGGCCAGGCGTCGGGAATCGAATCTTGGTTGATTGTGATGCCGAGCTTCTTTGCCGTGGGATCGAGGATCGCCACCGTCTGCGCCTGCTGATAGGCGCCGCCTTGCGAGACGAAGGTGATCTGTTCGGCAGCCCTGGCAGCCGTGCCGCTTATCGCGATCGCACCAACCAGCGTGTAGCCAAGTCCAAAAATCCGATTCGTATTCATCCTCGCCTCCTCCAGATAAATGTCACTGTCCGATCGCATCGAGAAACTGGTACCAGCCGGCGACCATGCGCACGGCGGGCTCGCGCAACGGATAGAACGGGATGGCTTTCAATCGCCTCGCGTCGAGCAGCCCGACCTCTGGCGTCTCGCCGCGCACAAAGGCGGCGAGATAGCGGCCCATCAGGCTCGACATCGCCACGCCCGCGCCGTTGTAGCCCATCGAGAACAGCGTGCGGTCGTCGAGCCGGCCGATATGCGGCACCGAGTCCAACGTCATCCCGACCAGGCCCGACCATTTGTAGGCGAGCGGGACGTCGGCAAGGTCGGGAAAGATTCCGACCATCGCCTTGCGCAACGCGTCGAAAGCGGTTTCCGAATCCTGCTTGCCGAAGGCGCCGCGGCCGCCAAAAATCACACGATTGTCGACCATGCGGAACCAACGCATCATGCGCTTGGTCTCGGTGTAGGTGCGCCCGGTCGGCATCAGGCTTCCCGCGAGGTTGCGCGGCAGCCTGTCGGTCGCGATGATGGCGCTGCGGAACGGGATCAGCGTGCGCTGCATGTTCGTCGTCGCGCCGGTGAGGTCGGAATAGCTGTTGGTGGCGATGATCGCCTGCTTTGCCCGCACTGCGCCTTGCGGCGTTTCAGCGGCGATGCCGCTGTTGTCGCGGCGGAGCCTTACGACCGGCGACTCCTGGAAAATCGGGATGCCGCGGCGCGCCACGCCATCGGCAAGGCCGCGCAGATAATTCAGCGGATGGATGCCGCCGGAGCCGGGATTGAGCACGCCGCCGACGAAGATGTCGGAGCCGGTCTCGTCGCGCACTTGCCCCTTGTCGAGGATGCGGACCTCCGCATCCCCCATCTCGCGCTTCATCCAGTTGGCCTCGTCGATCGCGGCCTTCAGGGTCGTCTCGTTGTGAGCGGCCTTGACCTGGCCGGTGCGCGTCAACGCGGCACTGGTGATGCCAAATTCGGAGACCAGCTCCTCGACGGTATCAGTGGATTCATGCGCGATCCCGTACATGCGCTGCGCCATGGCGCGGCCGTGCACGGCGTCGATCTCGCGGAACGAGAGGCGGAACTTTGCGGTGATCACGCCGCCATTGCGTCCACTCGCGCCCCAGCCCGGGCGGTTGGCCTCGAGTACGATCGGCGACAAACCGCTTTTGGCGATGTGGTGCGCAGCAGACAGGCCCGTGTAGCCCGCACCGATGATCACCACATCCGCCTGGTGCTCGCCTGACACGACCGGAAACTCGCGCGCCGGCTCGGCCGTGGCGGCCCACAGCGAGTTGGCCGACGGCAGCGCCTTCCAGTCCCGTGTCATGCCACCGCTCATGCCTTACGCCGCCGGCCCGATGGCCGCATCGGCAAGCGCCTTCAACGTCGGAAAATGGAAGTCCGGCTTGGTCAGCGTCTCCACGGCCGGTGTGCCTCCGAAACCGGCCATGCCCTGGCGGCGCTCGATCCAGCACACCTTGTAGCCGAGTTTCCGCGCAATCCCGATGTCGTGATACTGGCTCTGCGCGACGTGAAGGATATCGGACTGCTTGTAGCCGAAAGCGGACTGGCGGCCCTTGTTGTAGGCGAAAAACTCCGGATCGGGTTTCGCAACGCCAGTCTCGTCGGCGCAAACGGTATCGTCGAAGGGATTGCCGAGCGCGTGCGCGTAACAGGACAGCGCGACGCGGTCGGCATTGGTCATCGCGACCAGGCGGAATTTGGTTCTCAGGCGCTTCAGAGCCTCGACCGAGTCTGGGAACGGTCCCCAGCGCAGCACCGCGAGCTGGAACACGTCGCAGGAGGCGTCATCGGCCTGCAGCCCGAGTTCCTTGGCAAGATAGCGATAGACATGGAACATCACCTCGCTCGACCGCTCGTGGTGCTTGTCGCGACCGCGCTTGTAGGATTCGAAGATCTTGTCGTCGCTGAGCTCGGCCGGCGACTTGCCCGAGATCCGGCGCACCGCGGAGAGCACGCCGGTCTCGAAATCGATCAAGGTGCCGACGACGTCGAAGGTGAGAACCTTGAAATTGCTGAACGAGGCTGCTGACGACATTTTTGGCTTCTTCTCTCGGTTGGACAAGGCTTGGGCTCAGTCCCTCACCCTGGGCACGACGATGGTGTCCTCGGGGTGAAGGGTCACGGTAAGGCTGCCGCCCAGCGGCGGGATGCGGCTGTAGGCCTGGTGATAGCTCGCCTGGCGCAGGCTGAGCACGATGCCATCGGCGAGCGCCAGGAAGATGCGCAGGCTCTCGCCCTGATAGACGATGTCGGTGACCGTGCCGGTGAGCCGATTGCAGGCGGTGTCCGGCGCACCATCGTCGATCAGCAGTTTTTCGCTGTGCACGGCGAGCATCAGCGCGTCCCCGTCGGGAATGGCGCGGGCGCTGCGCAGAAGCACATTGCCGAGCGCAACGCCGGAGGCATCGACGCGTCGCACGGGAAGCATCGTGGCCTCGCCAATGAAACTCGCGACGAAGGAATCCGCGGGATGATCGTGCAGGCGCTCGGGCGCGTCGATCTGGATCAGCCTGCCGTCCTTCATCACGGCGACGCGGTCGCTCATGGTCAGCGCTTCGCGCTGATCGTGGGTGACGTAGATGATGGTGGCGCCGATGCGCTTGTGCAGCGCGCGCAGCTCGATCTGCATGGATTCGCGCAGTTGCTTGTCGAGCGCGGACAGCGGTTCGTCCATCAGGATCAGCCGCGGCTCGAAGATGATGGCGCGTGCGAGCGCCACGCGCTGGCGCTGGCCGCCGGAGAGTTGCGCGATACCGCGCTCTTCGTAGCCGACAAGACCGACCATCGAAAGCGCCGCGCGCACCTTATCCGGCCAGGCCGCCTTCGGCAGCCGTCGCGCGCGCAAGGGAAAGGCAACATTCTCGCCGACGCTCATATGCGGGAACAGCGCGTAGTTCTGGAACACGACGCCGATGTCGCGCTTGTGCGGCGGCATCCAGGTGACGTCGCGGCCGCCGAACAGGATCGTTCCGCTCGATGGCAGGATGAAGCCGCCGAGGATGCCGAGCAATGTGGTCTTGCCGGACCCGGAGGGGCCCAGCAGCGAGACGAACTCGCCGGCGGCGACATTGAGGGACACGTCGTCGAGGGCACGAACGGCGCCATAGGCCTTGCTCGCGGATCTGATCTCGACGCTTTCCGCTCGTTTGTCCAACGATCGACCTCGCCATGTCCTGAGCCGGCGTGCTTCACTGCGCGCCATAAGCCTGCTTTATAGACAGGAATTTGAGCACTCCTGGTCGAAGCGTGCACCGCACCAACATCTTCGCTCGCAGGCCCTGTCTTTTGGCTATGACGCCAATGACACCAGACTTGGCAAAACTCGGCAATTGCCAAATTCTCACCTGGGTCATAACATGGTGTTATGCCCGAGCTGCGCCGGATGCTGCCCTCAAGTAACGCCCTGTTCGTCTTCGACGCAGCGGCGCGCAATGGCAGCTTCACGGCGGCGGCCGCCGAACTGAACGTCACCCAGCCTGCGGTGAGCCGGATGCTGGGTCAGTTCGAGGACCATCTCGGCGTTCGCCTATTCGACCGCAAGGCGGGACGCGCGGTGCTCACTGAGGAAGGCGAACTCTTGTATCGCCGCGTGCTCGAAGGCTTTCGCAGCATCGAAAGCGGGCTGGTCGAGATCGAGCGGCGCCGGAAGGGCACCGAGACGGTGACACTGTCGGTCTCCTCCGCCTTCACCACGCATTGGCTGATGCCGCGCATCGACAAGCTGCAGAAGCAATTTCCTCAGGTCGATTTGCGCTTTCAGCTGATCTCCGGCGCGCTGCGCGGACCAGTGGAGAATGTCGACCTCGGCATGCGCTTCCGCGATCGCGAGGAGCCGTCATCCGGTGGCACGCTGGTGATGAAGGAGGTCATGCTGCCGATGTGCAGCCCTGCCTATCTCGGCGAAACCGATCCCGCCGAAGGCAACACCATCATTCGGCTCGCCGAGACGCCGGGCGACTGGGCCGCGGATTACGCATCGCTTCTCACCGGGCGCCGCGGTGCGGCCAAGGCGCTGAGCTTCACGGACTATGCCGTCGTGATGCAGGCCGCCCTGCTCGGCCAGGGCATCGCGCTCGGTTGGCTGACGGTCGCCTCGCACTGGCTGTTGACCGGCGCGCTGGTGCCCGCCTCCGACACGCTCACCACCACACGCCGCATCTGCGAATTCCTGCCACCGCGCAACCGGCCGATGCGTCCCATCGCCGCCGAGATCCGCGACTGGATCACCGCGCAGATGAAAAGCGAGATCGCCGCGATCGACCGGCTCTATCCGAAGCTCGGCGCGATGGCGGCTTGCTACTAGAGCGTTTTCGGGCGAAGTGGACCGGTTCACGTGAAGAAAACGCATCAAAACCGGAGTCTAGGCGGGTGTCAGCGCGGCACAGTAACGATCGGGCAGGTGATCGCCGATCCCTGCCGGCAGCAGCACCGTGAGCCTGCCGACGACATCCGTCCGCGTGTTCTCGGATACGCCGCTGAGGAGATTGCGGACCTGCTCACCAATTCCAGCATTCGCCATTGGCTCATCCGAACCAACATTCGTCGTGAGCTGGCTGGCGCTGAATTTGGCGCCGCGTGCACAGGCGAGATAACGGCCGACGTGATGAAAGCCAAGCCCGGGCGGAGGCACGGTCGGGACGATGTCGGTGCCGTGCACGAGACGATAGGTCGTCCTGCCGAACGTACCGTTGTAGAGGGCGACGAAATCGTCGCGGCCCACGCGCGGACAACCGTAAAGATAGATCTGCGCATCCGCGAGCTGGAGCTGCTCCCGCGCGAAGTCCGCCGTTGCCACCGCGATCGCGGCGCCGAGGCTGTGCCCAGTGATGAAGATCGGTGATTTGCGCGCCAGCGCTGCCGCCAGTGCGCTCTTCACGTCGTCCCACACGGCCGCCGCGGCATCGACGAACCCCTGGTGCACGGGCGCCTTCGGTCGGCCAAGCGTGAAATCGCTGACCCAGTTCAGGAGATGAAGCGGGTCGGTGCCGGCGAAGGCGACAATGGTTGCGTCACCCTTGCTCGCGATGATCCCGCGCGTGTCGGTCAGCGGCAGCGTCGAATGCGCCGGCTGGCTCAGCAACTTGACGCCGGACAGATCCCAGAAAGGAGAGACCCTGTTGATCGTGTCCGGCACATGGGTCTCGTAGGCGAGTTGCGACATCCACATCATCGCGCGAGCGATGTCGAGATCAAAGCCGGTTGATGTCTCGTTGAATTTTGCAAATGCCCGTCGGTCATATTGATCGGGAGGAAGTTCGACCAGAATGCTCACATCAAGCTCCTAAATGGCTTATTGCTGCAATGCGTCGATCGAAAACGGAATGACGCTACCTTCGCATATGGCTGGAATTTTGACAATCTGTGCGCGTGCCCGGGACGTATTCTGCCTTTGCGCCTAAGGGGACAAGGTTGAGACGAGGCACCTCTCCCTCCGCGTCATTGCGAGCGTAGCGAAGCAATCCAGAGTCCTTCCGCGGAGGAATTCTGGTTTGGTTCGCTACGCTCGCAATGACGGTATGGATAAAGTTTTGGCCTCTATCGATGCTCGATCGCGCGGATCGCGCCGCGGAGCTCGGCCAGGCCGCGGAGGCGGCCAATCGCGGTGTAGCCCGGATTGGTGCGCTTGGTGGCCGCGAGATCGTCGAGCATGCGATGGCCGTGGTCGGGCCGGAACACAATTTTCTGGCCGGGCGAACGCCGCGCGTTCTCCTTCAGCAGCGCCTTCAGCACCGAGACCATGTCGACGTCACCGTCGAGATGATCGGACTCGTAGAAGGACAGGCCATCCGCCTCGCGCTTGGTCGCGCGCAGATGCGCAAAGGCAATGCGCGGGCCGAAGCGTTCGGCCATCGCGGGAAGATTGTTCTCGGCGCGCACGCCAAGCGACCCCGTGCACAGGCAGATACCATTCGCCTTTGACGGCACCGCATCGAACAACGCCTGATAGTCATCGGCGCTGGACGCGACGCGCGGCAGACCGAACAGCGGGCGCGGCGGGTCGTCCGGATGCAGCGTCAATGAGACCCCGAGCTGCTCGGCGACGGGGGTGACGCGGCCCAAAAACTCGGCGAGATGCTGCCGCAGGATTTTTGGCGTGACGTCGCGATATGTTTCGAGCCGATCGCGGAATTGCGGGATGGTCATCGGCTCGGTGGTCGAGCCCGGCAGCGCGCTGGCGATGACCATGACGAGATAGTCGATATCTGCCTGGCTCATCTGCTCGAACAGTTTTTTCGCGCGGGCCTGCTGCTCGGGCGAGTATTCCTGGACGGCGGCGGGACGCTTCAGGATGTGCAGCTCGAAGGCCGCGAAACGGTCTTGATCGAAGCGCATGGCGCGGGCGCCGTTCGGCAGCTCCCATTCGAGATCGGTGCGGCACCAATCCACGACGGGCATGAAGTTGTAGCAGATGATCTTGATGCCGGCCGCGGCAACCGCCTCCAGGCTGGCGATCCATGTCTCGATCGAGCGCGTCGCTTTAGCCCCGAGACGCTTGACGTCGTCGGGGATCGGAATCGATTCCACCACCGACCAGGTCAGCCGCGAGCGCCCGGGTTGGCCGCTCTCGATGAAGTTCTTGCGCTCCTCGACCGCCTTGCGTGTCCAGGCTTCGCCGATCGGCACCTGATGCAGCGCCGAGACGATGTCGCTCGCGCCGGCCTGCCTGACATCATCCAGCGAGACCGGATCGTCCGGCCCATACCAGCGCCATCCCTCGAGCATCATAGGAATTCTCCCGGATCAGTTCGCGGTCAGCACGACCTTGACGCTCTGCGAGCGGTCGAGCGCCAGCCGCAGCGCGTCCGGCGCGGTGGACAGCGGCCGCTCGGCGGTGACCAGCGACAGCACGTCGACGCTGCCGTCCGCGATCAGCTCCACCGCCGTCATGAACTCGAGCCCGAAGCGGAACGAGCCGCGCAGGTCGATCTCCTTGGCCATCACCGCATTGGCCGGCACCGGAATCTGGCCACCCGGCAAATTGCCGATCTGCACCACAACGCCGCCGCGCCTGACGATACCGATCGCACTGGCAAGGCCTGCAGCCGTGCCCGAGACTTCGAAAGCGACATCGTAGGGGCGCGAGGCGGCCTGCGCCTTCAGGCCTTCCTCGCCGGCTGCGACATTCTCGACGTGAGAGGCGCCGAGCCGGGTCGCAAAGGCCAGCGGCGCCGGCGCGATGTCGGCCACCGTGATGTCGGTCATGCCGGCGCGGCGCGCGGCGAGCATGGTCAGAAGCCCGATCGGACCGGCGCCGAAGATGATGCCGCGCTTGCCATCGATGTTGCCGGCACGCGCGACGGCGTGCAGGCAGACCGCGAGCGGTTCGGCGAGCGCCGCGGCCTGATAGGACACATGATCGGGAATCTTCACGCACTGTGCCGGGATCGCGTCGAAATAGTTGGCAAAGCCGCCCTGCATGTGCGGTGTCTTCGAGGCCGAGCCCATGAAGTAGATATTCTCGCAGAGGTTTTGCCGGCCTTCGCGGCAAGCGACGCAATGGCCGCACCAGCGCGACGGGTTGACGGCGACACGGTCGCCGAGCTTCAGGTTCGCCGCGGAGCCCGCGATCTCCACGACCTCGCCTGAAATTTCGTGACCGAGCACTAGCGGCGATTTCACGACGAAATCGCCGGTGCGGGCATGACGGAAATAATGCATGTCCGAGCCGCAGATGCCGCCGGCGCCGAAACGGAGGCGCACCATGCCTTCAGCGAGCTTGTCGAGCGGATGCTCGACCATGCGCAGATCTTCGGGGCCAAACAGGGTTGCGGCGAGAGCAGTTGAGGTCATTTGGAAAGTCCCATGTATTTCGGCAGCCAGAGGGTCAGTTCGGGGATGTAGGTGATTGCGATCAGCGCAACCATCAGCGGCACCAGCCACGGCAGGATCGCCACCGTCGTGCGCTCGACCGAGAGCTTTGCGACGCGCGCGAGCACGAACAACACCATGCCGAGCGGCGGATGCAGCAGACCGATCATCAGGTTCAGCGTCATGATCAGACCGAAATGGATCGGGTCGATGCCGAGCTTGAGCACGATCGGCAACAGGATCGGCACCAGAATGGTGATCGCCGCCGTGGTGTCGATGAAGCAGCCGACGAACAGGATCAGGACGTTGGCGAGCGCCAGGAACACCCATTTGTTGTGGGTGATGCTGAGCATCCAGTCCGACAGCATCTGGGCTGCCTGCGACACCGTCAGCAGCCAGGCGAAGATCGAGGCTGCCGTGACGATGAACAGCACCGAAGCCGTGGTCTCGATGGTGTCGAAAGTCGCTTTCGCGACCGTTTTCATCGTCATGGTGCGGTAGCGTACCAGGCCGAGGAACAGCGACCAGATCACGGCGGCGACCGCGGCTTCCGTTGGGGTGAACCAGCCGAGCGTCATGCCGCCGATCAGGATCACCGGCGCCATCAGCGCCATCACCGCGGAGAAGTCGAAGTACCAGTCGATCGCGAGCAGCGCGAACAGGCCGAGACCAACTGCCCAATTGGTGGAGAGACCGGCGACCGTCAGAAGCCAGACAGCCATCGGGAAGCTCAATACGACGAGGATCTCGAGCCCCGCCGATCCCAATTGCGGCCAGGAGAACGGCGTATCGCTGCCCCATTTGTTCTTGTGCGCGAAGTAGGTGACGGTGGCCATCATCAGGAGCGTCAGCACGACGCCTGGAATGACGCCCCCCAGAAACAGCGCGCCGATCGAGACGTTGGCCATCATGCCGTAGATCACGAAAGGCAGCGACGGCGGGATGATCGGCCCGAGCGTGGCGGAGGCCGCGGTGACGCCCACGGAGAATTCCGTGGAGTAGCCGTGGTCCTTCATCGCCTTGATCTCGATGGTACCGAGACCGGCGGCATCCGCGATCGCGGTGCCAGACATGCCGGAGAAGATCACCGAGCCAATGATATTGACGTGGCCGAGGCCGCCGCGCATCCAGCCGACCAGCGCGACGGCGAATTTATAGATGCGCCCGGTGACGCCCGCGATGTTCATGAGATTGCCGGCCAGGATGAAGAACGGCACGGCGAGCAACGGAAAGCTCTCGACACCGGCGATCATGCGCTGCGCCAGCGTGACGTCGGGCGTCACGCCGCTGACCAGGATGTAGAGCAGCGACGACGCCGCCATGGCGATGGCCACGGGAACGCCGAGCAGCATGAGGATGAGGAAGCCTCCAAGCAACAGCAACATGGAATTACCCTTCAAAGCCGTCGTAGGCGCCGGGACGTTCGAGGATCGAGTAGCCCTGCCGCAAATGTTGTATGGCCACTTGCACCGAGCGGACGAACATCAGCACGAAGCCCGCCAGCACGGCGTAATAGACGTAGTCCTTGGGAAGATTGATGGTGGTCATGGATTCGTCGCCGATGATCTGGATGTAGACCCAGACCAGCTTGATGGCGTAACCGAAGAAGACGATCCGAATCAGATCGATCACTGTCGACAATGCGCGCGCCACAAGGTGCGGAAGATAGCGATAGAGCAGGTCGACTTGGATGTGCCGCGACAGCCGCACGCACATCGAGGAGCCGATGAAGACCACGCCGATCAGGCAGTAGGTCGCGATCTCCTCGGTCCAGGCGTAGCTGTCGTTGAGGACGTAACGGGTGAAGAACTGGAGGAAGACGGCGAGCGCCATCACCCAGAAGATCGCCAGCGCGACCCAGTCCTCGAAAGCGTAGATGCCGAGATCGACCTTGGGCGTCGCCTCTTCCTCGAAGGTGTGGGCGATCTCGTCCGCGGTGATCTGCCGGTGCGTTTCGGCGGTGGACATGGGTGTGCTCCTCAAACTGATCACGTCGTTCCGGGATGGTGCGTCAGCACCAGACCCGGAACCTCGAGATTTTCAGGTGCGCAATTGCACACCGTAGTTCGGTCCAGCGGACCGCCCCGGGATGGCGACTACGTCATTACTTCACCGCCTGAATGCGTTCCCAGTCGGCCTTGCGGTAGCCGAAGGTCTCGAACGCGACGTTCTTCAGCACGGTGTCGCGGAACTCGCTCTTGTCGACCTCGGTGACGGTCAGGCCCTTCTCCTTGAAGAAGGCGACCAGCTTGGCCTCGTTCTGTTTGATCTCCGCGGTCGCCTTGGCGGCGGCCTCCTGCGCGACGTCGGTGAAGGTCTTCTTGTCCTCGTCGCTGAGCTTCTTCCAGAGCGCACCGGCCACCACCGTGTTGAGATGGTCGACGATGTGGCCGGTCAGCACGATGTGCTTCTGCACCTCGTAGAACTTCTTGGCCTCGATCGTGGTGAGCGGATTCTCCTGGGCTTCGACGGTACCGTTCTGGAGCGCCAGATAGACTTCGGCGAACGCGATCGGCGCGGTGTTGGCGCCGCAGGCGCGCGGCATGGCGAGATAGGCGGGCACATCGGGCACGCGCATCTTCAGACCCTTGAGGTCGGCACAGGTCTTGATCGGCTTGTTCGACGAGGTCTGGCGCACGCCGTAATAGGTCACCGCGACGATGTGGTGGCCGCTCTTGTCCTCATAACCCTTGGTGAGCTCCTTGAAGATGTCGCTCTTGGTGTAGGCGAGCAGATGATCGGCATCGCGGAAGGTGTAGGGATAATAGGTCACGCCGATCGGCGGAAAGCTCTTGGCCGCGAAGCTCGAGCCGGAGATGATGATGTCGACCGAACCGAGCGAAAGGCCCTGGTTGATGTCGGCCTCCTTGCCGAGCTGCGACGCTGGATAGACGTCGATCGCATAGCGCCCGTTGGTGCGCTTGCCGATCTCCTGCGCGGCCCAGACCGAAGCAGTGTGGAAGGGCTCCGAGGTCTCGTAGACATGGGCCCATTTGAGCTTGGTCTGCGCCATGCCGGCGCCAGCCGTAGCAATCATCGCCGCGGCCGAGACCGCCAGCACCATTGTCATCTTTTTCAACACTGACTTTTCCTCCATTTTTCAAGTCTGCTTCTTTTAAGTCTGCTTCTTGTCCGCCCGCCCCCAAACGCGGGTGCGGGCCGCACGATCTCATCGCGGTCGCGCGCTGCTGCTCGCAGCTCGCTTCTTCTTCGGCGCACGTTCCGGTTTTGTCGGTTTTGCCGTCGATCGCGCCGCGCGCCCGGAGGACGGTCCTGCCGCGCTCTCGGCGCCGAAGTTCTGCGCAAAGCGCTCCTGGGATCTCGCGAGATGATCGCGCATGGCTTCGCGCGCGGCCCCGGGATCATGCGCCGCGATCGCGTCGCGCACCGCGCGATGCTCGTCGAGTGCAGTGCGCCACGTGCCCGGGCTCTCGAAATAATGCGCAAGCTGCGCGAAATAGGGATTGAGGCGCTGGTCGAACAACTCGCCGACCACGCGCACCAGAACGGCATTGCCGAGGCTTCCGGCGATCGCGACGTGGAAGGCGCGGTCGTGGACCATCGAGGCTTCGCCGGGGTGTTCTACATTCTCCATCGCGACAAGGGACGCATCGATGCGGGCAAGGTCGTCCTTCGTCGCCACGCGCGCGGCTTCTTCGGCGATGGCGCTTTCCAGGAACTCGCGGGCACGCAACAGCTCGAACGGGCCCTCGATGACGGAAGCAGGCGCGGTCGCCGCAACCGCCGCAGGCTCGATCACATAGATGCCGGAACCGACGCGGATACGAAGGCGGCCCTCGACTTCGAGCGCGATCAGGGCTTCGCGCACCGTCGGCCTGGATATCTTGAGCTGCTCGGCGAGTTCGCGCTCGGTCGGCAAGCGGCTGCCGACCGCGTACTCACCGCTGTCGATCAGGCTTCGCAATTGATCGGCGACTTGGCGATAAAGCCGTCTCGCCTCCACAGCTTCCAGCGGCACGCTGGTCCTCCCGAAAGGGTCATGCCGGCAGCTCTCGCTGCCCGCGGCCCGCCAATTTTGGAAAATTGGTCTTACCAATTGACCGCAAGCATTGACCGAGGACGGGCGCCATGTCAAGCAGCGGCCAAACAAGGGGAGAGACGACATGCGCCTCGGCCGCGCCAATCTCGACCGGCTGCCACCCGGCATCCGCCGCCCGGCCTACGACCGTTCGCGCGTCACCTCTGGCATCGTGCATCTCGGCCTTGGCGCGTTTCATCGCGCCCACCAGGCCGTCGTCATCGATGATTGCCTTGCGGCCGGCGCCACCTCGTGGGGCATCGTCGGTGCCAGCCTGCGCAGCCCGGACACACGCGACGCCCTCGCCCCGCAGGATCATCTCTATACGGTCGCCATCCGTGCAGCCGAAGGCACTGAACACCGCATCATCGGTGCGCTGCTCGACAGCGTGGTCGCGCGCGAAAGCCCCGCACGATTGGTCGAGCGAATGGCCGATCCCGCCATTCGCATCGTCTCCCTCACCGTCACCGAGAAGGGCTATTGCCACACGCCGCAGACCGGCGATCTCGACGAACGGCATCCTGATGTCGTGCACGACCTCAACAATTTCGACGCGCCGCGCTCGGCTCCCGGCTTCATCATCGCCGCGCTGGCGCGCCGGCGGGCGCTGGGCGCCCCGCCCTTCACCGTGCTGAGCTGCGACAACCTCGCCGCCAACGGCCACACCGTGCAGCGGATCGTGACGCAATTCGCCGCGCTGCGCTCGAAGGATCTCGGCAAGTGGATCGCGGATACGGTGGCCTTCCCCTCGACCATGGTCGACCGGATCGTGCCGGAGACGACGGATAGTGACCGCGATGCGGTTTCATCGGCGCTCGGTTTACGCGATGCATGGCCCGTCATGACCGAGCCCTTCACGCAATGGGTGGTCGAGGATCGCTTTACGGCCGGCCGGCCCGATCTTGCCGCCGCGGGCGTCGAACTGGTGAACGACGTCAAGCCGTTCGAGCTGATGAAGCTGCGGCTGCTCAACGCCAGCCATTCGGCGCTGGCCTATCTCGGCTATCTCGCAGGCTACGAGACCATCGCCGACACCATGCTGGATCCGCATTTCGCGCGCCTCGCCGCGCAGGTGATGGAAGAGGCCGCGGTGACATTGACGATGCCATCAGGCGCAGATCTGGCCGCCTATCGCGCCTCACTGCTCAAGCGCTTCGCCAATCCGGCACTGCATCACCGCACCTGGCAGATCGCGATGGACGGCTCGCAAAAGCTGCCGCAGCGCCTGCTCGGCGCGATCCAGGATCGTCTCGCCAGGAACCTGCCGATCGCGACGCATGCGCTCGCGGTGGCCGGCTGGATGCGCTACGTCAGCGGCCTTGACGAGAAGGGCCGC
Organism: Bradyrhizobium sp. BWC-3-1; assembly: GCF_032917965.1. NCBI lineage: Bacteria > Pseudomonadati > Pseudomonadota > Alphaproteobacteria > Hyphomicrobiales > Nitrobacteraceae > Bradyrhizobium > Bradyrhizobium sp. BWC-3-1. The sequence continues at coordinate 2,054,258 of NZ_CP136625.1, read as the reverse complement.
ACCATCGACGTGCGCGATCCGCTCGCAGCCGAGTTCGCCGGCTTGGCGCGCGAGGCAGGTCCCGTCGCCGAACGATTGGCACCCGCGCTGCTCGGCGTCGGACAAGTGTTCGGGCCCTTGGGCGCCGAGCCGCGCCTGCGCGAAGCCGTGACCGCTGCGCTCGGCCGGCTCTACAAGGATGGCGCGCGGCGTGCGGTGGAGACTCTGGTCTCGGTGTGATCACAAAACGGGCAGCGATGCTGCATTGCGGTCCAGATCGACGGAAAGTCGACGGAAGTCTTGCTTGATTTTTGCCTGTCATTGCCCCACCCGAGAGGCATGGCAAAGGACAGCAAGGTGATCGCCGCGAACGCAGCGTTCTACGCCGCCTTTTCGACCGGCGATTTCGACGAAATGGAGCGGATGTGGGCGGACGATGACGCCATTTCCTGCATTCATCCCGGCTGGCCGGCCATCATCGGTCGGGCCACGGTGATCGGAAGCTGGCGCGACATCCTGCAGAGTCCGGAGCGGCCGCAGATCGTCTGCGCGGAACCGCAGGCCATCGTCGATGGCGACAGCGCGCGCGTGCTCTGCATCGAGATCGTCGACGGCACGGCATTGGCTGCGGCCAACCATTTTCGGCGCGTCGGCGACGACTGGCGCCTGGTGCACCACCAGTCCAGCCCGATCGCGCAGATTGTCGAGCAAGCTGAGGACGATAGAGCGAGCCACCGCGTCCATTGAGGGCGCCCGGCCCGCAGGCACATTCTACTGTGCATGGGGTTGTTTTTCAGTTTTTTTGTTTTGCCGCCTCACCCGAGCCCCGACAGATCATCCAGCACGACCCGCGCCTGGCTAAAATCGTCGTCCCGGAAGAACATGCTTCTGGTGATGAGCACGGGAATGTTCGCCCGCGAGGCTGCGGTCAGGCCGTTAGCGGAATCCTCGATCGCGACGCAGTCGGACGCGTTGAGCTTCAGCCGCGCCAGGGTCTCGACATAGACATCCGGCGCAGGCTTTTTGTGCGGCACGTCATCCCCGGCGACGATCGCATCAAAATCCGCGGCCCAGCCCTTTCCCAGGGCGCGCGACAGCAGCGCGTCGATGTTGGCGTGCGACGTGGTCGTCGCGATTGCGAGCCGCTGGCGGCGCGCCTTGGCAGCGACGAGGAGATCCGTCACCCCGGGCCGTAAGGGGCAGCAGCCGGTTTGGACCAGTTCGGCATAATGCGCGGTCTTGATGCGGTGGAGTTCCGCGATGTCCACATCCGATAATGGCGCGGCGATCCTCAGCCTTTCATGGTGGGCGCGAATGCGTTCCTTGCCGCCCGTGACCCGCAGCAGGTCCTTGTAGACGGCCCGATCCCATTGCCAATCGAGACCGTGGCGGGCGAAGGCATGGTTGAAGGCCTGCCGATGCAGCTCTTCGGTCTCAGCCAAGGTGCCGTCGACGTCGAAGATCAGCGCGGCGGCGCGGCGGACTAGCTCAGCCGCGTCAGATAGCATGATGGCTGGCGCTTCTGCCTGCATGATCGATGCGTCCCTCCGGTGAGCGACCATCGCCTGCACAGGCGGGCGAGACAAATTGCAATATCTTTTGCCGGACCCAAAAATCTCTTATGAGCGGAGGCGCGCTGCGGCGCGAACGGGAACTCCGACCTGCAAGGAAGATGTATGCCGCTCTTTATCCTTGGCCTCGGCTACAGTGCGCGGCACTTCGTCCGCCTGTTCGGTGGCCGCTTCTCGCATATCGCCGGCACGGTGCGCGATCCCGCGCAGCGGGGCGCTCTCGCCGGCGTCGAGGTGCATGCTTTCTCCGGCAGCAGTCCGGCACGCGAGACGATCGAACGCATGAGGGACGCGGATGTCCTTCTCGTTTCGATCCCGCCCGGCAGTGCCGGCGATCCCGCAATCGCGGCCTTCTCGGGCCTGCTGGCGGCGGGCGGCGACCGCAAGATCGTCTATTTGTCCACGATCGGCGTATATGGTGATCACGCCGGCGGCTGGGTCGACGAGAGCACGCCGCCGAAGGCGGACCTCGACCGGACGCGCATGCGGGTCGCGGCGGAACAGGCATGGACCGACACGACCGGTGGCGACGCCGCGATCCTGCGGCTTGCGGGTATCTATGGCCCCGGCCGTAACGCGCTGGTGACGCTGCGCGCTGGAACGGCGCGGCGCATCATCAAGCCGGGACAGGTGTTCAACCGCATCCACGTCGACGACATCGCGAGCGCGATCATGGCTGCGATTCATCACCCGAGCGGCGGCACGTGGAACGTCTGCGACGACGAGCCGGCGCCGCCGCAGGAGGTGATCGCTTACGCGGCGAAGCTGATGAATGTTGCACCGCCGCCGGAAGAGCCGTTCGAGACGGCCGAGATGTCGGCGATGGCCCGCAGCTTCTATGCGAGCAGCGCCCGCGTCTCCAACGCGAAAATGAAGTGCGAGCTCGGCGTCACGCTTGCTTATCCGACCTACCGCCACGCCCTGGATGCGTTGTGGCAAGCGGGGGAAGGAGGATCATGATCAAGCGTCAGCTCAACACGCCATACTTCTTGAACCAGGCCTGGGCCTGCTTCCAGGCATCTTCTGCTGCGTCCTTGCGATAGCTGCCGCGGTAGTCGGCATGGAAGCCATGCGGCGCTTCCGGATAGATCTTGAACTCGGCCGTCTTCTTGTTCTGCTCCAAGGCTGTCTTGAGCTGCTCGACCTGGGCGACGGGAATGCCGGTATCGGCGCCGCCATAGAGGCCGAGCACCGGTGCCTTCATCTCGGGCGCGAGCTGCATCGGGCTCTTCGGCCACGGCCGATTGGCTGGATCGACCGGCGGACCGTAGAAGGCGACGCCGGCCTTGAGGCTGCCCCTGTGAGCGGCATATTCCCAGACGGTGCGTCCGCCGCGGCAGAAGCCGATGATGCCGAGCTTACCGGTGTCGCCGCCTTGCGATCCCGCCCACGCCACCGTCGCGGAATACTGGATCGCCCGGCTTGTGTTTAGACCGGACAGATCACTGACAGGTGTTCGGAGACATAGCTGACACTTCAAACTGGGCTGGAATGGTCGATTCGGGAGGCCTTCCATGCCCTGGAACGAGGTGTCGGTGATGGATCAGCGACGGGAGTTTGTGCGGCTTGCGTTGCAGGAAGGGGCGAACCGGCGGGAGTTGTGCCGGCGGTTCGGGATCAGTCCTGATGTGGGCTACAAATGGCTGCGGCGTTGGCAGGCTGGAGATCATGAACTGGCGGATCAGTTGCGCCGGCCCAAGAGCATGCCCAAGCGGAGCGTGCCTGAGGTCGAGGCGCGGGTTCTGGCTGTGCGTGACAAGCATCCGGCTTGGGGAGCGCGCAAGATTGCCCATTGCCTGAAGCGCGGCGGCCAGACCGTACCGGTGCCCTCCACAGTGCATCGGATCCTGTGCCGGAACGAACGGATCAAGCCGAGCGAGAAAGCCGCGCCGAGCCCTTCAGGCCACCGGTTCGAGAGGGACGCGCCCAATCAACTCTGGCAGATGGACTTCAAGGGCCACATGCCGCTTGCCGACGGAAGGCGTTGCCATCCGCTAACCATGGTCGATGACCACTCCCGCTATGCGCTGTGTTTGAAGGCGTGCGCCAACGAGCAGCGACCTGATGTGCAGAGGCATCTGACCGACACCTTCCGACGCTATGGGCTGCCGGAGGCCTTCTACCTCGACAACGGTTCTCCCTGGGGCGACACCTCGGGCGTTCGCTGGACTGCGCTGAAGGTATGGCTGCTCAAGCTCGGCGTCAGGGTGGTCCATGCCAGGCCACGTCATCCTCAGGGCCGAGGCAAGAACGAACGCTTCCATCGCAGCTTGAAAGCAGAAGTGTTCGCTCTGCGCACGTTCCGCACTTTGGCGGAAGTCCAGCGTGCCCTCGATAGCTGGCGAACGGTCTACAATCTGGAGCGGCCCCACGAGAGCTTGGGCATGGGCATTCCCGCCGATCGCTACCGGCCCAGTTTACGCGCCATGCCGGATCGTGTGCCGAAGATCCAATACGACGCCGGGGAGATCGTTCGCACCGTCTCCTCGACGCGGAGCTACATCGCCTTCAAAGGGCAAATGTGGAAAGTCCCTCAAGCCTTCTGCGGCGAGCAGCTGGCCGTGAGGCCGCTCGACCGCGACGGCCGCTACGGAATCTTCTTTGCCAGTTGGCAGGTCGGATCAATCGACTTGACGCGCAGCCAAACTGTCAGTGATGTGTCCGAACAGGCGTCAGCTATGTCTCCGGTCTAAACATCAAGCCGGGCGATGACAGAGAGTGTGTAGCCGTAGACACGCCTTCGCGTCCTCGCGGCGTTTCGCCCCAGCTTTGCCTGGTCATTCCACCCTCTTGTCCAAGAGGGCGCAGGGAAGGCCGGGTGCCGGCTGGCACCCGCGGTCCGCTGCGCGAAAATGTAGCGCAAGGAAACCGCACAGCAGCATACAGGTGTAGCCAATCACTCGGCCTTCCCTGCGCGATGGTTGGACGGCTTATGCCGTGCTCTCCCGGGAGCCGAGTTCCTGCTGGCCTCCCTCACCCCAACGAAAGTCACCGGCACCGCGCCGGTTGACGCGGATGCCGCATTCGCCAGGGCTTGACCGTAGCAACGACGGCCAGGACCACACGTCTATATTTTGGCATCCGGTGAAACACGCCGAAACTAACAAAAGACTTTGAAACAAGTGTTTTTCGACTACCCTGATGCAGGCTGTTTCAGCGGGCTTCACCAAATTAAGGGCCCGGCCCTAAGCCTTCCAGCGGTCCGCACGACAAGCTGAAAGCCTCAAAGCCGAGCCCTTTGGTCCCAAGCCTTAGGAGCCGAAACCACATGGATACTACCATCATCGCGGACACCGCTGGCAAGCGCGGCCGCAATAGCAGCGTCATCCTGACCGACCGCCTTTGCGAGAAGCGGGTCGCCAAGCGGACCAAGCTCTACGACCGCAAGTGTCCTGGTCTCTACGTCAGCATCACGGCGGCGGGCGTGGCGACCTTCTCGTACAAGTTCACCAACAGGCAGACCGGGAAGCAGCGTACCGGCTGGCTCGGCGTCTACAATCCCGAGACCTTCACCGTCGAGGACGCCCGCAGCAAGGTCTACGGCCTCAAGGGACTGGGTGCCGGGGCCCTCGCCGAGAATTTCCGGGACCAGAAGGCCAAAGCGGCGAAGCGCGGCAAGACAGTCGCCGAGATCATTGAGGAGCGGATCGACTGGATGAAGACGCCAGTCAAGAAGCCGGATGGCGAGATGCGGCCCCGGTTGGAGGCTTGGGAAAATACGGCGAGCCACCTGCGCCGGTTTCTCGGTACGAGGCTTGGCAAAACACTCGCGAGAGACGTCACCAAGCATGACATCGCGACGCTGTCGAACGACATCGTCACGGGGAACTTCGGCAAGCCCTCCGTCAGCAACGCACGTCATATGCGCAAGGCCGCCTCGGGCCTATTCAACTGGGCGGCGGAGGCAGGACGCGACTACGTAACGGCCAGCCCGTGCGTCAATCTCCCAAAGCTCGACCCGGAACACCCCCGCACCCGAGTCCTATCGGAGGAGGAGATCAGGGTCTTCTGGCACGGTCTTGATCGCGACGACCTACCCTGGGACCGCCGGACCCGGCTGGCGCTCAAGTTCGAACTCGTAACCATGCTGCGCTCCCGCGAGCTGCTCGGTGCACGCCGGGATGAGCTATTCGACCTCGACGGCGACAACCCACGTTTCGACGTGCCCCTCAAGCGGGTCAAGAAGCGGCGGGTGATCCAGCAGCCATTGTCTGGTGTGGCGATCGAGATTATCAAGGAGGCGCTCGCCTCGAATGATCAGCAGTTTGTTTTTGAGAGCCCCATGTACAAGGGCCAGCCGATTCATCGCAAAGCAATGGCCGACGCGCTGCGTGGCACCAAGCACGAGACGAACAAAGACAAGACCAAAACCGCCGGCCTTTGCGAGCTGCTCGGCCTCGAGCCGTTCACGCCGCACGACCTCCGCCGGACGGCAGCGACCTTGGCCGGCGATCTCGGCTTTGACGATGCCTGGATCGCGAAGTGCCTCGATCACGCCGCGAGCAAGAAATCCGAACAGATCGTGCCAACCGTCACCGGCAAGGTCTACAATCACAGTAAGCGCATGAAGGAAAAGCGCGCGGTGTTGGATGGTGTTGCGGCCGAGTTGCGGCGCATCATCGAGAATGTTCCTAGGCAAGCCATCGAACAGGTCCAATGTCTTCTGGCGTGACGGATATCCCCAACCTGGGGGTGTCAGCCCAGCACCTATCGCGCTGGCTGTCTTTGGCATTTCACTGCGCAGGGCTTCGCGGAGGGCAAAAAACCTAACGAAATCAACGCAACGGCGCGGCTGTGTCCTCCGTTGTGTCCCGATCCGATATCCAAAAAATATTTTGCATCCATACGCCTCACCCATGCTCGACCCATGGGCGGCCGAGCTTGCGGCGGATCATCATCAGGACCGCAGCGGATGCTTGAGGAGCGGATGGCGGCGGCTTGATGCCCTCCCGCCTCGCGTGCATAATCAACAGATGCAGGTGCAATGCCCCAAATGCAAAGTGATTGTCGCCATTGGAAAGACCAAGTGGTTCTTTGACGGCGGTGAGTGCAGAGAACTTCGGGGGACTGAGGCAGGCGAGGCTAAGGCCTATGAAAAATGCCCGGTCCTGATAGAAGCCGTGGGCGACGCAGAGAAGAATGCCAGCTTCCCTTAACGACATCGAAGCTAAATGAGACGTGCATGATCGCCCTGCCGGGATCAATGCAGCTTCCCTCTCAGCTTTCTGAGTTCCCGCAGATCGGCGACATAGTCCTCGATGTTGCGCAACGCCTCGTCCATCCGCCACGCCTTGGGCGGGGGGCTTGGGCTTGGGTGGCGGTTCGTTGGGGCGGCGGTTCATGGACGGGATGGTCGCGACGGGCGGCCGCTGAACTGTTAAGGTGGATCAAGGGAAGTCGGCCACGAGGGCCGCAAAATAAAGGGCCGCCGTCGTGAGACAGCGGCCCCTCATGCTTCCGGGTTTCAATAAATCCGAACTGAAATGGCTTTGCCAGCCCCGGGCTACCAGATTTTCCCGGTTAACAAATTCCTGCCACAACAAATGTTAAGTCCTCGACCATGCAGGACTATCAAACTCAGCTCGAAAAGCTCCGAAAAGATGCAGCGGATTGTGCGCTCATCCGTGATCTCACGACCGACAAGGCGAAGCAGGAGCTATTTGGCCGCCTCGCTGATCATCTGAACGTCCTCGCAGACCAAGTTGAAACAGCCATGAATGAACGGAAGGCCAGGTAGCAAATCGCCTAGCGCGACCACCAATGCTCACCCTCCGTCTGATCGATCCCGACGACTACACGGTCCACGATGACGGCCAGTTGATCGGCCGCATCCGCTACACGGGCGAGCACGCGGCGGGCCTGTGGCTCTGGACCATCATCGTCCCGATCCCGGGTGCATCCTCCGGTGATGCCAAGACGCTGGACGAAGCCATGGCGCGGTTCAAGTCGGTATGGGTAGCGTTCAAAGCGAGGCAGGGTGCGGAAAAGCTGACGAAGGTGTTTGCCGAGATGAACCATGCCAACCGGCCGGATCGATATCGGCAATAATGCCGTCACCCGCGAAAGAAGCCGATGCGGCGCTGCTGCTTCTTCAGGACTGCAAGTCTCTCATCGATCGGCTTCTTCTGAAGCGCTAAGTCTCGCAACGCACGTTGGCCCGCTTCAGTGGTGACGTCATGTTTTGACATTGCTGCACCAAGCCGCGCGGATTGTTCGGTAAGTCGCGATATCTCGTCGAATTCAGCGCGCTGTATCGATCTGAAATGGTTCAAGCCTGCTGAAGTATAAAGTGGACTTAGCTCAGCCTTGATCGGCTCGGGCTTGTATCTCAAGTACGACCACCAAAAGACGGCTGCTAGAATGATGATCCAGGCTATCCCACCCACCGCAGCCTTTACCCAAATGTTGTCGGTCGGAGCCAACCACGCGAGTAGTATCGTGGCCAACGCGGTGCTGCCTAGTTTTGCGAAAGCTCTCGGACCAGTGTCAATTCCAAGCGATGACAACGAAGCTCGGAACGCAGACGCATAGCGGCTCACAATCAAGCTCCTCTTCGATTCGGGGAACGCTCAAGAGGTTAGGCAACGCAGGTGCCGGCTCAGCACACTCACCATGGAGGGTCTGCCACGACAGACTGTAACGATTCCAAATGATGAATGATCTGAGTTCGAAGGTTCAAAAATTCCAGCATGATCGGCAATAGCGTCGGCTCGTTTTGCAGGACGTGGTCAACCTGCGTCGGTCCGAAATCATGAAAGAGCCGATCGCGTATTCGTTTGGCCGACGTAGGCTGCACTGCATTCTGCTGTCGCTCAAACAGCAGCTTCAGCCACTCAATATCGAACGGCATGTTGAGCTTCAATAGCCTGCTTTGAACGTGAAAGTGGCTTTTGATCGGCTTGGCCAGCTTGTCCTCGGGCATTTGTTCGGCCGCCGGAATCTCATCTGCGATTCCAATGATCGCTCGACAGAGCTTTTCGCAAGCCCAGTAGTACGCGACAAATTTGGCAGCGGGCGGAAGATGGTGAGCCCCATACTTATCGAGGGCAACGTCAATATCGTTGATCCTCCGAAAATAGGTTCCCTTCACCTTTCTCCCGTTGTGAAACTCTTTGTTCGAAAACGTCCAATCGAGCATCACGGTCAACCCCATTCTGCACGGAGCGCGGGGCCTGAATCCCGCGCTCCGAAAGAGGAATCACTATTGGTGAGACTGTCCAGAGCCGCCGACGCAAGCCCATCACCGCAAGCAGCTCAGGACCTAGTCCTTGGGCCGATAGTGAGCGCGCACATGCTCGGGCCGCCGATGGCGAACGCGAACGTAGGAACGCACCCAGTGCTTTTGGCGTTTACGCATTCGTAAACCTCCACACAGGATTTGTTTTGGAGGTCCGATTGAAAAGCTCGGACGAACATGCGAGTTTTAAGTGCGCCCCCGCGTCGTGCCGAGTCCCAACCGGAACCGGTTTGCGCGGTCAGAGGCCTGCATCACGAGCAAGGTGATGCAGGCCTTTACGCTATCAGGGGCCGACCGCACGCCCCTGACGCGGCTAACGTCATCCCATCGATCAAGTCTCCACCATCCGTCATGCGCGCTGAATTGCGGCGCATGCGCTGTAACCGTTCTTCCTCTAAGAGCTGAAACGAGAGCAGTTACCGGACCGTTCCTCAGGCCGTTACGAATCAGCGTGAGCACATGAGGGTCATTGGACACCCGGGGGCCGACTCGACGCAACGCACATCGCAGGCACGTGAAAGACTTACTAACAGGCCCCCACCTGTTAATCGTGCCGGATCTGTATGAAAAACCCACCAGATTCCCGCCCGTGCCGCTTCGCCGCAACATCCGGGCATTACCGGGGATCAGCCATCCGGCAACTCACTCACCGTGCAGCGTCACTCCGTCCACGCATCAATCGCGCCTCATCGCGATGAGGAATTCAGCCGGCACCATCTTCAGATCAGCGACGGCGCGCAGGTCGTCCAGATCGATGTCCTCGACGTGCTCCGGCAGGGCGCCAATGCGGTTGGCGCGCTCCATCAGCGCGAAGAATGCGGCGCGCTCGTCTTCAGTTGTCATGGCGGACGGTGTCTTTGTCGTCGTCTCGCAGCCACGGCCGCTCGGTGGTCTCCGGCGTCCTCCCGCCTCATGGGGCCAGTCAACCGCTATGCCGGCAACCACGCGCCGATGCCGGGCGTGCTTCTGGATCAACCGGCGATCGGCGGGACCCAAGCTGAGAGCAGGATGACGCCGGATGCGTGGTGGGGCATGTCAATACGCAAGCACAACTTACTTTAATGAAGTCGCCGGTTAGGAGGACGGACCCCGCTCATGAGCGCCAGCTCTTGCTCTAACTGCTCATTCAGGAGCATCAGCGCTCGCAGCGCGCCGCGCAGATCACCGTCACAAGCGGCGACGATCTCATCGACAGCCAGCTCGTATTGATCTAGAGCAGAGTTGGTGCGTTGGTCCCCGCAATTCACAGGCTGCCGGGGCTATCTCAGGTTTGCCCTCATTTGGATGCATCGGGCCAAAACTCGGGGGCGTTGCAGATTTACAACCCCGCGCAGCCATTCGAGGTACTAAGTTCGTCAGTCGAGACGACCAAAAAAATATTTGATGCTTACTTCAACATGATATCGCGGGGGCGAAAGATGTTTGATGTCTATCGCAATGACAAGCGCGACTTGCTCGTTCTCAGTTCAGGCTCTCCCGTACCCGTGCTTTACTCTGCACATAAGTGGCGCAAGAGCAGGAAACGAGTTCTCAAGGTCAACGACGAAATCAAGTCAGCCGTTCAGAGACAGGGCTATTACGTTCGCAGCTTGCGGGTCACCAAGGAGCGGATGATCTAGGTCGAGTAGGTCGGCGGCTGGTGTTCTCTCCATGTGCTGGTGTGGACGGCCTCGCATCCCCACGGTTTGATGGCGCTCTCGGCGTCACAGAAGATGAGAGGAAAGTCTAATGAATATTCCCGTTCGTATCGGCATGGATACTTCGAAGTCGGTGTTCCAGCTTCACGGTGTTGATGAGAATGAGGTAGTGGTCGTTCGGCGTCAGTTTCGGCGAGCCGAGATGATCCGCTACTTCGAACGGATTCCGCCAGTTCTCGTCGCCATAGAGTCTTGCGGCAGCTCGCATCATTGGGGGCGCCTGCTGCAATCGTTTGGACACGAGGTAAAGCTAATCCCACCTCAGTATGTGAAGGCCTACGTGAAGCGCGGCAAAAACGACGCGGCCGACGCCGAGGCGCTGTGCGAGGCGGTCACCCGGCCCAGCATGCGGTTCGTACCGGTAAAATCGAAGGAACAGCAAGCGGCTTGCATGTTGATGACCGTCCGAGAACGCCTGGTCACCGTGAAGTCTCAGCTCTCCAATGCTTTCAGAAGCTATGCCGCTGAGTTTGGTATCGTCGGCCCCGCTGGCCGGCAGAACGTAGCCGCACTCATCAAACGTGTGCTGGAAGACGATAGCCTGCCGGAAATGGCGCGGGATCTCTTCCGATTTCAGGCGGACGAGTATGCCGCGGTTGAAGCCCGCCTGGCGAAGATCGAGGCCAAGCTGATGAAGTGGCATCGCGAGGATGAGATCAGCAGGCGCATTGCGACAATTCCCGGCATCGGTCCGATTGGGGCGTCGATGCTCAGCATGAAGGCACCACCGCCCGAGACGTTCAGATCGGGGCGCGACTTTGCGGCATGGCTCGGACTGACACCCAAGGATCATTCAACTGGCGGCCGGCAAAGACTCGGCGGAATCACAAAGGCTGGAGACTCTGTACTGCGATCGACGTTGATTGTCGGTGCCACCGCACTGCTGAGGCACGTCCGCAAGGGTCGTCATAAGCCAACACCATGGCTCGCCTCACTGCTGGAGCGAAAGCCGCCGAAGTTGGTTGCGGTGGCATTGGCCAACAAGTTTGCCCGCATCGCTTGGCGCTTGATGATATCGGGCGGCGTGTACAATCAGCGGGTAGCAGCCATGCCGACTTGATCTGAAATCGGACCGCGAGCGAGGTTGCTCGTCGGATTAACCACGAACTTGCAGGACGCAGTAGATGGAAGGACCGATCGGTCGATACGCGCGAGCTTCCGAAGATTACACTGGCACCACGAGTGTCGCCCATGTGCTTGGAGCGTGCGTAGCGAACACCATCTTGGCCAGCGGACTTTGTCCGCGCAAACAGGCCGGACATCTGATAGCAAGCGATCTGGCCAGAAGTCTGCTACAATCCTGACAAGTGGGGGGCCGTCCACATCTGCAATCTCTACAGCATCACGGCTAACCAACCCGCCATCCTCGGGTCTTGCCAAATTCCGATAGGTTTCTCTATGCAACTTGCATACTACAATACCCGCTGCTCGCAACCTTACAAATTGTTTGTTAACCGTGCACGCGTAACATCCTGAACACGAGCATTCCTTGCAGACGGCGGTGGCCGTGTTTGTCATGGCAAGATAGTCCGAGTGGGCCTGTCCCATTGTTCTCGCGTGCACCTGCATTTTTCATCTGTGCTTTCCTTACTACTTTCGAAGAAGCAACGTCATAACGGCCGACCCGCCAAAGAGATTTGCGACGATGTCGTCAGTACTGCAATTTCAGGGGTAAATCTGGGAGAGATCGCTCGTGTCAGAAACCCCCTGACATTTTGGCGAACATCGCTGCTCTGTTGTCGCAAGTTCAGGCTCTCGAAATTCAAACAACGGATGACATCCGTCAGGCCATCTTCAGTCTTGAACTCGCCAACGGTTGTATCCGATTGATCCTCGGGCAGGCCAAATTGAATGAAACAACCAGAACGACTTTACTGGCTCAGTCGGAGAGGATCGATTTGCTAATTGCGGCCACGCGCAGGGAGGCGGCGCACCTATTTCAGGCAAATGATTTTGAATTGGGGATTGCAGATGTTGGGAGACAATCGAAAGGCGAACCGCGTTCGGTTTGACCACAGGCATGCGGTCAGCATCATCGGCATCGATGGGACGTGGAGGCGAAGCTGCATTCTGCTGGACGCCTCTGCAAGCGGTGCCAAGCTTGAGGTGGAAGGGTCAATCGCACCTCTAAAGGCGCAGGAATTCTTCCTGGTTCTCTCCGCGACTGGTCTGGCATTTCGGCGATGCAATCTGATTTGGATCGATGGAGCTCACATCGGGGTTCAGTTTGTCACCGGAAACGCGAGGGGCAAGACGAGCGCAGAGAAACGTCTCGTTGGTTCACAATAAAACGAGTTCGGATCGAGCGATGATCACTCAGATGCCCGACAGGTTTGTTGTTGGCACCCGCTTCAAAATGAGCAAGCTTGGGGTACTTCAATTCCCAGATCTGGCTCACAAGACCGGCACGGTTGTTGAAGTCAGCATCCGCACCAGCGGCATCACGGTGCTGTTCGATGGTGCCGCAAGACCGACCGTGCTAGACCAAAGCTATATAGCTCCTCTGTCCGAGTAACAATTTCGGACGACGATCCGATGAGCGCAGCACGGCTGACCTACAGCCCCAACCCGCGACTAATCTCCCGTACAGGCCTAAGCGCGGCGTCGGTGTTGCGGCCCTAGAAGAGTGCCTGATCGATCTGCGAAAGAATGGTCAGCCCAAATAGCGCGATAACAATGCCTCTGAACATGGCTGTGGACCGGGTTGAACGATGCAACGCAAGTTCAAAAGGCCCCAGCCGCAGGTTGGGAGGAACAGCCGGGGCCGTGCATTCCCATTCCATGTGCCGCAATCGGCGGTCATCGGCACGCCCCAAGTTTCACACGCACAAGCTAACAGACTATTTCGCGGTCCGGCGCCGGACTAGGGCACGTACTCGTTAAGGATGGGGTCCTAGGTCGCAGATGGACCAATACCGGAAGTAGCCAACTTGTTCGATCACCCTGTCGATGCGAACGCTGAACGTCGGCGAAAATTCGAGCGATGCCGCTCCCGGCATCATCTTCCCCACGCTAGGTGACTACCTATCCAAATGCCGCGATTGCAAGCACAACGGCGGCGACGAGGATCGGACCTGCATCGGAGAAAAAGGGAATCATGTGGCTGACCTACGCACTGCCCGATGATCACGAACCTAGAAATATCGCCACGGACAAGCACGCGCAATCTGTGCGCTAGGAACTTTGTTCAATCTCATGATCGTTCTAACATTTGCACTGACGCAGACAGGACAGAAGAACCAAGACTCACTTGCGATTACCCTCGGACCCGGACTGGGATTGTAACCGCACATCGTTCGATGACATTGAAAACCGTCACAAGCATCATAACCCATGAATGCAATTTCAGGGGCGGGATAACCTGAACAATACACTTTCGTTCCAGTCCAGCATTTGCCACCGTTCCCTTTTGAATCACTCTTCACGTATGTCATTCCCAGATCAGTGCAGTCTGCTGGCGACCCATAGCAAAATGGGGCTGTCCCGATCCACATCCCTGACTCCGCAAATGCATCTCTGCTTAGCAAGATAGCGGTTAGTGCGAAGACTATCCTGAATAGGATCATAGAAGCCTCCCTACCTGTAACAGATGTGGAGGGGGCACCAGGTGGATACCCTGAGACCCACCGTAGAAGATATTTGAGCAACCAGAGACGCCTGTAAAGAAAAGATCCGCATGTCGCACGACTTACCAGTGGTCAGTCGCGCTCATTGCTTTCCTTCCTTCATGATCTCGCGGAGAGACTTCGGCCGCGCGGAGGTGACCTGTAGCGGCCTTCCCACCGGGCCGCGATCACCTCCCCGACCACACTGCGCCGCGCGGATTGGCGGGAACCTATGCGGGTGCGACCGCTGGCGGTACGGTCGGCGCCGGAGTGGGTGCCAACCTCCTGATCGGCGGCTCGGACCGCACGGTCGCTTTGCAGCCACTGTCCGTGCAGGGTCAAACGGGCGTGAACATTACAGCGGGCGTGTCCAGCATGGAGTTGCGGCCGGCCACTGCGTCTGCGCGCCCCAAGCCCCAGCGATGACATCAGCGCCCGGCGGACTTTCCGTTGATGCAGATCAAGGGTTGGTCGCTCCCTTGGAGGTCATCTACGCCTAGAGGCTGGGCACGGATATGATGGCGCAGCGGACAGTTGTGGTCGTGATCGACGACGATGCGAGCCTTCTTAAGAGCGTGGCGCGGCTATTGGCGCGCCACGGCATCGAGAGCCGTACGTTTGCCTCGGCCGAGGCGCTGCTTGAGAGCGACAGCGTGCAGACGGCAACCTGCTTGCTGCTTGACATTCACCTCGGGGGAATTTCGGGGATCGCGCTGCAACGCCGGCTTGCGGCATCGGGATCGAAGTGGCCGGTCATCTTCATGACCGCGAGCGACGACGAGGCCACGCGCAACGAGGCGATGGACGCCGGATGCATCGCCTATTTGCGCAAGCCGTTCGCACAGGACGACTTGCTGAATGCCCTATCGAAAGCTCAGGCTTAGCGGGCGCAGCCAGAACAAGAACGTTCGGGGGCGCTACGTCGGTTTGGGGTCCAAAAGCAGCGGTCCAACCTTGCGCGGCGCCGGGTCCGGTCTAACCCTGACACCCGACTTATCCACGGGCGGCGGGATGATATAATCATCTGCGGCCAAACGTCTGATGCGCAACGGAGTGTTCGATGGTGAAGGAGATCAAACAACTGCGGAAGCAAGCTGAAAAGGCCGCGCGCGCTGCAAAGACAGTCGCGGATGCTGAGGTATCTCAGGAACTACAAGCCTTAGCACGCGCCTTCACAAGCCAAGCCGACGTTCTGAAGTCAAAAAGGCGAGCAGGCAAGAAGAGACGGTGAACTTGATCCTTGAAGAACAGCCGTAGAATACTTGGCGATTGGTTGCACAAGCAGGCTTCATTTATCGTGTTCTCGCCGAAGGAGGTGATGACCTTCGCATGCTGCCCTTCTCGCTGCGAAAGAGCAACTTGGCACGTCTGCTGGCGCGGCGTCCTGAAGGTGTCTTCATCAATCCTTTTGAACGCGGCGAACTTGGGCCTGATCTGTTTCGAACTGCCTGCAAACTTGGGCTTGAGGGACTGGTGTCTAAGCGTCGAGGCCGACCTTACGTCACCGGCCGATGTAAACACTGAATCAAAATCAAGAACCCGCGGCATCCTGCGATACAGCGGCGATCTGGATAAACTTCTAGAAGTAGCGGGATAGATGGCCACTACAGTTCCGAAGCGGGAACTGTATTCCTTCTTGTGTGTGCATTCGGCATATTGTCTTCCAGCTAAACCGAGAGTACAGGCGCTGGGAGGCAGGCATTTCCTGCCATCTGCTGTCCGCAAAACGGCGACATACCGAACTCTCCGTTTCTTCAAAGTGGCAGCGCTGGTGCCATCGGCAGGCCCTTTCACAACTTCACGCCTTTCTGAATGTCCCCGCATTCGCGTGCGTATAGGTGTGCGCCCTCGGACCTGATAGCCATTTCCCTGTTCAGGAGGTCTGCATGGCCGTTCAATCAAGCGACTTCATCGTCAACAGCACGACGGCCGGAGATCAGACTAGGCCCACGGTGACGACGCTGCCTCACGGGCATTTCGAGGTCACGTGGCACGCCGGCAACTACAACCAACCCATCTCATAAAATGGAGGGCGTAACCATGACCACTTACGATGTAGACCTCTCGGTTGGGACCGGTACGGTCGAGGGATCGATTCAAACGGATGGGGCTTTGGGCGTTTTATCCCAGGCTGATATCGCGAATGCGAACCTGACTTTGACTAATGGCTCCTACACCTGGACGATTACGGGAACGGAGTCTTTTTCGTTGTTTGGGACGGACTTGTCAGCGACAAACAGCGGGCTCTTTTTCAACTTTGACGGAAGTGGTGGAGGCTTCGTCTGGCAAGAATTGGGCTTTGAAGATACAAGCGGCCTCGTAAGTTCGCATCCTTCAACTATATCCTTTAACCTACAGTCAGTTGGTGACCCATCGAGTCCGATTTGGGCCCCATACACTGGCAACGTGGAAATTGCCCAGGTTCACGTTGAGATCACCGGTACCAACAGGGCAGACACACTCACCGTAACGGGCGACGCACATTTCGTGTACGGGCTGGCCGGTAACGACAAACTTCAGGGCCTAGCGGGAAATGACTACCTCGACGGCGGGTCGGGGCAGGATATTATGGCGGGCGGTGCAGGTAACGACACCTACGTGGTCGATAACGCGGCTGACGTGGTAATAGAAAATTCCGGCGAGGGCACTGATACCGTGCTGTCCTCTGTTAGCTTTACGCTGGGTGCAAACCTTGAGAACCTGACGCTTACTAGCGGCAGCCGGGGAACCGGCAATGCTCTGGGCAACAACATCATCGGCAATGGCGGAGCAAACACACTATCCGGCCTTGCCGGAAACGATGTGCTCAATGGAGGAGGCGACAACGATAAATTAATCGGCAGTCTTGGAGCGGATATCCTGACCGGTGGCACCGGAGCCGACAGGTTTGTCTTTTCCGCCTTCGCGGACAGCACGCCCGCCGAGCTTGATATCGTACAAGGTTTCGTTCATGGCATCGACAAGATTGATCTTGCCGGGATCGACGCAAACGCTTCCAGAACGGCAACCAGGCATTTGCATTCGCCGGTCAAACCAGCGGCGCCGTTGCTAACAGCGTGACTTGGTGCCAGAGCGGCGGGAATACCTTCGTGCAGGCCGATGTGAATGGCAATACGACAGCGGACTTTCTGATCCAGTTAACTGGCACCAACCTCAATCTCAGCGCCTCGGACTTTTTGCTGTAGGTCATGGGCGCGTCATTCAGGTGGAAATACCATATGGACCGTGTGCGTTTGCACGGACCCAAGTCCAACGGAGACTGCAAAATGAAGGCTTTTCTTGCTTCAATGTTAGTCGCCGCTTCGGTAACGCCGGCATTGGCGGACGACGCGGGCACAATCAAAATCCACGCTGGGTGGAAGCTGATCCAAGAACGCGTGGAAAAAGGTGTTGCCTACGGCACTCTGTGGGGGATCACCTTCAACGACACGGGCAGCGGTCCTCTGCACATGGCACCTGCCTCGGGGACCTATAGTCTTACGCAACAGACCGGTAAGGGTGAGGGCGAACTCACGTGGGGCGAGGGCGACGACCAACTAAAGGGGCCGTTTACGATCGCGGTTATCGACGGCAAGGCAACAGGCGAGAACACCGTCACGGGAACTGGAAAACTTGCCGGAATAACCGGCGGCCCTTTTGCGTGTGCTTTTGTGGGCAAGCCCGAAGATCAGCAGGCGTGGTGTACGGAGGTGTTTCGGCGGAAGTAGGCCGCACGGTCTTGGCAAGCCGCTCATTGAGCCGATCAACTGATGGAAACGACGCCGACACAACAAAGGCCCCGACGATCTTGCACGTCGTGGCCCTTCAAGATCATCAGGCCGGTTTACATCCGCCGCGCCTTCTGATCACTGATGTCGCCGATTACCGCATCCGATCTGGTTCAGAATGTGGCACGGGCTGCGGCATCAAGCGGATCACATTCCGCGCGAAAGCGCGCAGCTGTCAATTCGGCGTTCCGCCAGTCGGCGCGGCGCTTCCGCTCGGCCGCCAACTGGAGACCCGCGACGGTCGTTGCGATCACGTCGTCGATCTCCGCGCCCGTCAACGTCCGGCGAATTTTCAGCACGATGCTCAAGGCCATGATGATCGGCACATGAGGTGCGAGCAGATCACGGGCCTGCTGCTCGGCGAAAGCGAGAAACCGCTCGAGCGCCTCAGCCGACTTGCAGACCAATGACGCAAGCGCGACCGCTTGCTCAGCTGACGGACGGCACAGGCTCGCCCGGCAGAAGCATGCGCCCTGCGACTGATGCAGCCGCCAACGCAACGGTAGAGCGCGTGCCCACCGCAATCGCCTGCGCGCGACAGCGCCGCCGCAGGGCGTTGCAGATGTACAACCCGCGCAGCCATTCGAGATACTAAGCTCGTCCAGGGAGACGACCAAAATGTATTGCTTACTTCAACATGATCGCGGGGGCGAAATGTATGATGTCTATCGCAGCAGCAAGCGCGACTTGCTCGTTCTGAGTACAGGCTCTGCCGTACCCCTGCTTTACTCTACACACAAGTGGCGCAAGAGCAGAGCAAGAGTTCTCAAGGTCAGCGACGAATCAAAGCGGCCGTTCAGGCACAAGGGTATTACTACGTCCGGAAAACTGCGCATTACTAAGGCGGGAATGATTGACGTCGAGTAGGTCGCGAGCCGGTGTTTTCCATATGCAACTTTCACCCAGCAACCAAGGGGCCATCGCCCGCGCTCTTGCGCGTCTTCAATCGCAGATTTGAACACGAACGGCTTCGGGAGGTTAGCTCGTTGCCGCATCCAACCGCGCCAGCCCAGCCTCGATCACGATGATATCGTCTTCGATCTGCTGGATCGTTGCTTGATAATCAAAACCTGTGCGCGCCTTTAGGTCTACGGCCAGCTTCCGGCGCTGCATGCGCAAATCGTCAAGAGCCCCCCGGTCATTCAAGCTAACGTAACCGTCTACGATGAGTTCAATCGCGTTTGGCATGCCCGAGCGCAGTCCTATGTTTACCCTGCTAAACGCTTCAAAACGGCATTTCTCCGCAAAGCGTCTCCAGCAACCGTCAAATGAGACCCTATGGTCAGACCGAGCCGACCTAGCGTCCGGAGAGCAAGTGGCTGGCAAAGCTCGATGGAAAGACCGGCTCCCAATATCGCAATTGCGCGTTGTTCATCGCTATCGAGATCGGCCCATGAGAGGCCGTCCATGATGCGTCTCCGTTGCAAAAAAACTATCTAAAATCCAAACGCATGACGAATTTGCCGCAGTATAGCGATCGCCGCGTCGGTGTACCGACCGTGGGTTAGGTGTTGATCCACCTGCGCTGTACTGATCAGCGCCACAACTGCCACCATGAAGCCCTTAAACATTGGGCCTCTCCTACAAGAGACCGCCGACCGGGCGCGTCGAAGTATTTGACTGTTTTCAGAATGCGCTGCCGCATATGGCGGCCTATGCGTAATGGTGACACTGACCAGTAACCAAGCCCTTAACCGGGTCGCAAACCAATGCTTTGCCGAATTTCGATAGCGTTCTGTATGCAACTTGTATAATATAACCAGGCTGCTCACAATCGGATAAACTTTTCTTAAGCGCTTCGGCGTGAAACTCTGAACACGGACATTCTACAGAGGTCGGCGTGGCCCATGGTTGTCATGGCAGTCCCTCGCGTGTAGCTATATTTTTCGTAATCGCTTTTTGATCAACGTTTCGACGAACCAACATCAAAATGGCCGACCTGCAAACGATTTGTGACGACGTCGTCATTACTGCGATTTCGCCGGGCCTTACCGGGGAAATCTGAGACAAGTCCCTTGTGCCAGAGACTGCCTGACATTTTTGGCGACCTTATTCAGGCCGCACGCAGGGAGGCGGCGCACCTATTTCGAACCAAATAATTTGGATTGGGGATTGCAAATGATGAGAGACAATCGACAAGCGAACCGTGTTCGCTTTGAGCACAAGCATATCGTCAGCATCATGGGTGTCGATGGGACATGGCGGCGAACCTGCATTCTTCTCGACGCCTCTGGAAGCGGCGCCAAACTTGAGGTCGAGGGTTCAGTCGAGCCCCTGAAGGCGCAGGAATTCTTTCTGGTCCTATCCTCCACCGGTCTGGCATTTCGGCGGTGCGAGCTGATTTGGGTCGATGGGGCTCAGGTCGGCGTTCAGTTTGTCATCGGAAAGGCAAAGGGCACCATTGCAGAGAAGCGTCTCGTCGGTTCGCAATGAGACAAGTTTGGATTAAGCCATGACCGCTCCGAGGACCGATAGGTTTGTTGTCGGCACGCGTTTCAAGATGAGCGAGCTGGGGATCATTCAATTCCCAGAGTTGACCCACAAGACCGGTACGGTCATCGAAGTCAGCACTCGCACCACCGGCCTGACGGTGCTGTTCGAATGGTGCCGCAAGACCGACCGTCCTAGACCGAATCTATATAGCTCTTTTCTCCGAGTAGCCGTTTCGGACAGAGCCCCTTCCTTCTCTGACTTCCGTTCCGAGCCGACAATCCCGATACCCGTCCGTACTCGCAGTGTTGGCCAACGGCGACTTCAACCCGTAAATTTCCCCCAAGTCCCGCAACATGAAAACACCAAAGCCAAAAGAATGGACCGACCGGGAGGTGCAATTGTCCAAGCTGGCCCGGCGCGAGCTGGCGTGTCGAAGATTGCCGCCGGACTGGGCCGTCACGCCGGATCAGTGAGGCGAATGACGCGAACAATGGGGATATTGTTGAACAAGTAGCCCATCGCAGCGCGGCCAAAACAGTAATGGAGCGTCCTGGCGCGACTATGGTCTTAGGCATCCCCGTAGATTCCCAAGTGTCCCGCCCGCCCGAGGATCGGGTACCGCTCCAACGGCCATGCGAACCAACAACCGTATTCAGCGACCGCCCGCGTGCGAGAAATGCGATTGCGAAATGATGCTGCTCGGAGAACTGCGTCCGGTAGCAGTCGCAGAGCCGTGCGCGTCTACAAATGCGTTCCCTGAGAGCGGATCACCACGTCTAATATCTGCCGAGAATTGAGGCGCGGCACAGCGCTAAAACCGCAGATCGCGAGCGTCGGAAATCGAAACGGGCCGCCCCGTTCTGGAGCACTGTCCTAAATTTCCAAGAAAGGCCACCAACGCCGGTAGTGCGGCAGCTGCAGAAGCACTGGATCAAAGGCTTAAGAACCAGAGCCGGCCAATGGGACCGGATCTGTGATGTTGGAACGAACACGCAGCGCAACCGGCAGGGGATTCGAATCCTTCTCGCGCGCGTTCTCGAGCCCGAAGGCGTTGGCTCGCCACTCACGCGGTTGGCTCCTAAGGCTTGGGTCCATCTTGGCACTGTCGTACTTCGTTATGGAATGCTCGGGACGGAGAATAAAATCCCGAAAGGGAGTTGACCCCTTCCAAGAGAGGAGAGGCGCCGCAGGTTGTCACGAGCACATCGGCGACCAGCGGGCGCTCGTCAAAAAGTCCAAGGGAAAATGAAGTAAGGCCGCCTCAGTTGGCGGAGTCGTATTGTAGCTTCCGGTAGTTTGCCATGCGGTACGTTTGCGCATGTGGTCGATTTATCCGGCGTTGCTCGCGTGGTTTATCAAATCGACAGTCCGACCGATGAAGGCGCCAGAACGCGAGCCGAGAAATTTCTCGACACGTACCCTGCCGTAGAGGTGTGGGATGGCCCGCGCAGAATTGCCCGGCTGGTGCGTGAGAGCTCGAACTGACCGGTCGAGAAAAGCGAGAGCTAGGCGGGTTGGTTGAAGAGGGCGCCCGGCGACCTGCTTGCCGCTCTCGCTCAACAATGTTCCCAGCGCGAGGATTTCAGCATAGCCGCTGCCGTCCTTGCTGACGTTAAGCAGGCCAACAATGGGAGCATTCCCGTCGAAGTTAGAAGCTGTTGCGCCGGGGGATCTATCCGGCCGACGTGCTTGAGATCACGCGCCTAGCCGCGGCTCGCGGCTTCTAGAATCTTCAGGGGAACGTGCGCAGGACCTAGTCTCACCACCGCGCACAGCAGAGCGGTGGTTTGGCACGGAAGATGCAGATCGCCCCAGCGATCGGGCATGAGGGCTGAACCCGTCGGACCTGGACAGACCCACGTTACAGCCCACGAAAAGCCCGGTTTCGGTTTCCGCAGCGTCGAAGCCCAGCGGACCTGGTGAGCCTTACGTGAGCGGCTCGAGATCCGGCCGCCCACGTAAACGCTAGACCCTAGAGGCTCGGCTACGCAGCGCGCTGCATCCGTTCGACGCTCTGCGCTATATGGTTCCCGGCATCGTCTGCTACCTTGAGGGACATGTCGGCCATCCGACGGCTGCTGTCCATCGCGCTGCGGATCGTGTCGCGCACCAGATCCGTCTGAACGGCTGCCAAATCGTGAGGAGTTCGACAGCGCCAGAGTTCATTCATTCTGTCCATGCTCCTCTCAATCTGTTGTCGAACGAACTCAAAATACTCTCGCGAGACCCCGTTCATACCTTTGGCGACGGCAGTCGCGGAATACATGATGGTTTCGGCGTTGCGGACCGAGCGTTCCGTCGCCCGCTGCGCTTCATCGCCCGTCAAACCGAACGTGCGGCCAAGCTGGTCAGTGGAGCGGCCCATCATGGCGGTGGCTACGTCAACCCCGAAACGCCAACTGTTTTGCAGCATCTCGGCATTTTGTTGCAGCAAATGGCTGCTTGCTTGGGCCACTTCCTCGCCGGCTTGGGCAGCAGCTAACCCAATTCGTCTGGTCTGCTCGGCTGTCTTCTCTCCGGCGCGTCGAACTGTATCCTCGGCTTTTTGGGCAGACTTTTCCTCCTGGCGTGGATCGGCCATTTTTATTGCTCCATTGATGCTTTTGCTGGTGAAGTCGGATTCCTGTGCGTCGTCGTCGCAGGTGAGATCCTGCTCAAACAAACGTGGTTGCTTTTTGGTCGTTCCGCGAGCGGCTGAGTTTTAATGAATCCTGTTAGATGGCGCGCAGGAACGAGCGGTTCGACTTTTAATTGTTGCTCCAGCAGCCCGTCCAGCTGCGGGAGTTCGCGACATTATAATCGAGGCTCGTGTTATGACGACTCTTCAAACGGCCTTGCTCATTACGGCCGCAATTCTAATTCTCGCCATTGCCAGCAACCTTCTCTTCTCCCGACTGGCGGAGCGGAGGAATCCGGCAATAGGCAAGTTCCTCAACAGCGATGGCGTGCTGCTGCACTACATCGAGCGCGGCGATCCATCAGCTCCTTGCGTCGTACTATTCCATGGCAACGGATCGATGATCCAGGACTTCGTGATCAGCGGGATTATCGAAAGACTTGCTCATGATAATCGTGTTGTTTGCTTCGACCGCCCAGGCTTTGGGTACAGTCAGCGACCACGGTCCCGAATCTGGACCGCAACTGCTCAAGCGGCATTGTTTGTGAAGGCACTCGATCAACTCGGGGTGCGCGATCCCGTAGTGCTGGGTCATTCATGGGGCGCTCTCGTTGCTATTGCTCTGAGCTTACGAAGCGACTATCCGATCCGCCGCCTTGTGCTTGCGTCCGGTTACTACTTCCCCACGACGCGATTGGACGTGTGGCTGATGTCAAGTCCAGCTGTACCGGTGCTGGGCGATCTGTTGAGTTATACCATCGCGCCCATTGTCTCGTGGGCCATTCTCCCGGCAGCGTTCCGCAAAATTTTTGCGCCCCGCTCGGTCCCGCAAACGTTCAAGAGCGAATTTCCAGCGTCGCTCTCACTCAGACCAAAGCAGCTAAGGGCGGCTGCCGAGGAAAGTGCGCTCCTCATTCCGACCGCGGCACAATTACAAGCGTCTTACTCAAACATTGACTGTCAAGTACACATTTTTCACGGTGCCGACGACCAAATCATCGAACCCAAGCAGGCGCGCGATCTGCATCAGGCGCTGCATCACTCCGACTTCCATCTCGTTCCGAATGCGGGGCATATGGTGACGCATGCCGATCCGGACGCGATTGCCCAGGCCGCCAATACAATGCCAAGCTCAAAGTCAACAAGATCAAGGATCAACCGCTGAACTTCGACCCAAAACTTATGTCAGCCATTAGAATGCTTAGGCTGATGAATCCATGTCGCGGTCACGTAGCGGGCGCGTCTTCTTTGCCGGGCCGCAACGATCTTGAGCGCGTCGTCTGGTAGCTGGTGCGCGGAGCGGATCGGCAACACTCGCGCTCTTCGTGGTTCCATCCCTTGAAAGTCACCCATAGCATCCACATAACATCCGTAACCATCCACCTGGCTGGTAAATGGAAACTTTCGCTCATGGCCACCAATGTGCACGAGCTGCGCCCCAAGGCCCCCGATACCGAGAAGATCACGATCAACCTTGGCTATGTCGACCTCGGTCATGTCGATCTCATGGTGCAGGAAGGGTTCTACTCGAACCGAACCGATTTCATCCGGACGGCGATCCGCAACCAGCTCGAGCGACACGCGGATGTGGTCAAACAATCGACGGCCCGGAAGAGTTTGGACCTGGGGCTACGAAACTATACCCGCGTCGATCTCGAAAGGGCGCGGCGCGCCGGCGAGATGCTGCACATCAACGTTCTCGGTCTGGCGACCATCGACCAAGACGTCACGCCCGAGTTGGCTCGCGCCACGATTGCCTCGGTCTCGGTGCTCGGAGCCCTTCATGCCACCCCCGCGGTCAAGGCCGCTCTCGCCGACAGAACGAGGTGAAACGATGCTGAATCCAGATATGGTTCGCGAAGCAACCCGCCTCACGCGTGCCGGTCAACTGGTCGAGGCCACTGCACTCCTGCAGCGAATGCTGCGCGGCGATGGCGCCCCCGCAGCGACAAGAGGCGGTGCTGTGCATGTCAAGCCGGCGAGGCTCGAGCCGCCGACAATCGACCTGAAGGCCAACGTCGTCGAGGAGAGGGAGAGAAGCCAGTCCACGCGGGCAACTTCTGGCCAAACGCGCAAACGCCCTGCGCCATTCGGCGGCATGAAAGATCTTTCCGGATTTAGCCTGCCGAGTCCGGTCGGACGCGCTCCACCGTCCAAAGGACATATCGCACCGGACGGCACAAGGTTCGTCGCTGCCAGCTTCAGCAACGCGGCGGGAAGCCGGACCTACAAGCTGTTCTCCCGAGCCGCGCTGATGGAGGACCGCGTCCGCTCATCGTCATGCTTCACGGCTGCACCCAATCACCGGACGATTTTGCCGCCGGGACTCGGATGAATTTTTTGGCGGACGAGCGGAATTGCTTCGTGGTCTATCCGGAGCAGCCACGCAGAGCCCACCAGGCGAAATGCTGGAACTGGTTTCGTACCGGCGACCAGCAGCGGGATGGCGGCGAGCCTTCGCTGATCGCGGGCATCACCCGCCAGGTCATGCGGGATCACGATGTGGATCCCAAGCGCGTCTACGTCGCAGGCCTGTCGGCTGGTGGCGCTGCCGCCGCAATCATGGGTGCGACGTACCCCGACCTGTATGCCGCCGTCGGCGTCCATTCTGGCCTCGCCTGCGGAGCTGCCAGCGACCTTCCCTCTGCGCTCACCGCGATGCGGCAGGGCAACGCCGGAGCGATCGGAAGGGCCGGCTTGCCGGTGCCGACCATCGTCTTCCATGGCGATCGCGATAGCACGGTGCATCCGAGCAATGCTGACCGGATTCTCGGTCGGCCAGACGAAGCTGCGAGCCCGAGCACGAAGATTCTTCGCGGGCGAGTGCCCGAGGGGCACGCCTATACCCGCACCATCCTCACCGATGGAGGCAGCTGGGCGACGTCCGAGCACTGGATCGTCCACGGCGCCGGCCATGCCTGGTCAGGAGGCAGTCCTGCCGGGTCCTACACCGATCCGCGCGGGCCGGACGCGACCAGGGAGATGCTGCGTTTCTTCCTCGAGCATTCGCTTGCTCGTTAGGCGAGCTTCACCTGGAGATCGGGCGGCCTGAATTCACCGCTCGCCGGATCTCCGGTTTGGCTGAACGCGACGGAGCGGCCGGCCGGTGGGGAGAATGAGGTCAGGCCTCGCCCGGTCCGGAGAAGACGGAAGCCGGCAGCGCGGTGCGGGGGACCGGAAGCGCTCGTTCGGTTGCTCCGGATCGCGCGGTGCCGCCCTTGGTAGCACCACGGCAGAGGAAAAAGTTAGCGCGGGCGGAGCAAGCAAAGCCAGGCGAGCGCGGCTAAAGTCTGAGAACCGTCTCTGCCAGCATGCTCACCTTGCACCGCGCACAATTGCGTTGCGGCAGGGCGCGCCTGAAGCACTGACGAAATTGCGAGTTGCGGCCCGCACCTTAGTGGCGGGATGATCAACAGGCCCTTGAGCGCCATAACTTAGATTCTTTTTCCGCAAGCTGCCGCCATACGATATCCGCACTGGCCATGTTCAATCTTCAAGAGGCTGGTACTTCTATCCAAATGGTTGTGCCGGAAAACTAGAGCCCCAGTTGGGAAGCCCCCCAAGCTGGGGCCTTTCTTCTCTTGGTGCCGAGTCTCAGGCTCAGACGCCACCTTGAAACTCAAACGGCCCCACGAGGGGGCCGCCAACCCGCTGATCGGGTTTTCCTCCAGCAGTCGGGGGGCAACCTGTCTGGCTGGGGGCCTCAGGCAGACGCGCTGCCACGCAGATCGTTCCACTTACGTTTGACTACGGAGTCCCACACCGGGGGAAGCGCGATCGGACCTCGACACGGCCGCTGCTATGGCCGCGGTCTCCCCTTAATTGCCGTTGCGCTCAGCCTAAAGTTGCGATCGGAGCATGACTTTCGGGATTTTTAATCCGATGGCCGTGCATTTGATTGTGGCGAAACTCCTCAGAGACGAGCTTGCCTTGCGCGGTATCCGATCGCTGACCATCGACGAATCAGAGGCGATTGCTACCCGCATATTCGAAACGATTACCGAACTTGAGCTGGAGCTCGCTGCCCGGGACTTCAACTCCACAAGTCCGGACAAACCGACCTGACGGGCGGGTGATGGACCTGGAGGGGCTTGTCTCGAAGCGCCGCGAACAAGGCCTTACCGCAGTAATTGGCACGCAAAAACCCGCCGGCTCGGGAGCCGGCGGAGTTTGATTGAGATTATTGGCGATCGGCGGGCACCGATCACTGGATCGAGCTAGCAGAGTCGCCGGCCGAGCGCGAGGCAGCAGGCTTTGAGTTGTGACGCTACGAAGCAGGGCTCAGTTGCGCACCGCCTTACCTTGAAGCGCCTGCGCTCCATATCGCTAGGCGACCCTCAGATTTTCAGCGGACATTTTGCCCTTGTTGCTCATTTCCTCGTAGCTCACCCTCGCACCCTCGCTGAGCGTGCTCAGTCCCGCCCTTTCGACGGCCGAGATGTGAACGAAAACATCCTTGCCGCCATTGTCGGGCTGGATGAAACCGTAACCTTTGGTCGGGTTGAACCACTTTACAGTACCTATCGCCACGCACGTCTCTCCTCAAAATGAAAACGTCTCAGCTTGCCAGAATCTGATCACAACGAAAGAGGCCGGCGGCCCTCGCCCGCACCGCGGGAAGCTGTTGCCCGAGCGCAACGTCTTCCATGTTCCGCCTTGGAACAGATGTTTTGAGACTCAACCCGCAAACCAAGTTCTGGAATCATCGCGCTACCCGGGGCTGGCAGTGATCATTCCGTAAGCACTCAATTTTCCCGGAAAAATAGAGGCCGCAGGACCGTGAAAGATCCTGCGGCCCTTTCCATCTCGTCGGCGCATCTAGTGTCTTAAGGAGCGGAGAACGCAGAGTGACGACAGTTATAACGAACTTGCTTGGTCGAAAGGAAAAGCTCCTTAAGCAACTTGGAGCGACTGAACATGCCGATCAGCGAAGCGATAGCTCCAGCGACCAGAGAGTTCGCTGATACAGAGCGCAAACAGGGCCGCGCGAGACGCTGCTTACAAGGCCGCCAATTCGTGGAGAGATCGCGCGCTGCTTCTGAATCTCTTGCGGCAGGCGCACTGCGAGCTCGCTATCTGCCGCCTTCTCGCAACCTTGCGGGCGGCTGCGCCGTCTTGTCCCGCTCGGTTTTGCATTTCCCTGCCACGCCGCGAATTGGAGTCTCGACTTACTGCACCTTATGGCGATGAATGCGCCATTATTTGCCGATACTAAGAACGCATGGCGGATGCTGAGGCTCGACGCAGTCGATATGTGCTTCCGGTCATGGCGCCATGGCGGCTAGCGGTCGCGCCAATGCAAGCGTGTTGATGCGCGTCCTGTTGGCAGCGAACGACGCTGAGAGATCGGTTAGCGTCTTGCGCTTGACGTTGGTCACGCCGTCTTTGATGCGCGCCTTCCATGTCTTTGGCGATGATTCGACAGCGATCTTCCGCACCGCCTAGCGCCTTTATCGGCTGCGCATCTAACTGCACTGCGCATTCCGCGAACAGACAACTCTCTTGCCCACTGTTCCAGCTTGGTCGCATCAACAGTCACGTTGATCTGCATCGTTTCGCTTTGCTAACCTATTAGTTAGTTGACGACTACACGCGATGTGCTAACAGCCTCGCTCCAATCACGTTAATGGAAGCCATCAGTGAGAACAGCGAAGACGAAGAAGACCAAGACGCGCGCTCGCCGCGAATGGACTGCGACTGACCTAAAAGCGCTGAAGGGTCATTCGAAGCAACGGACACCCGTGGTGAACATATCCAAGCAGATGAAGCGCACCGTTGGCGCCCTTCGTCAGAAAGCCTTGGTGCTGGGCATTGGCTTGGGGCATCAACGCTAACAGCTTTCGGGCGGGTCCCCCTTCGTCGGCTCGCGCCGCTCTGGCATCATGGCGGCGGCGCGGTCGCACTCTCGACATAGGCGCACCGCGAGGCGTGTGAAGAGCCCAATTGTCGCAAGGCGGTCAGTGAAGAGGTACCACCTCCTCCTGGATTGAACATATTCACTTGCGTCAATGCGCGGCTTTCGATTCTGGTGAATGATACGGCCGAGCCTGCGGCCGCCAATTTCCGGCAGGCTTCTGGCCCCAGCGCGCGCGCCCCCTGCTAGGAACCTGCCGCTGGGGCCTTCCTCACGCTTGCCGTTTCAGCTCACACATTGCCACCGCCAAGACACCTGACTACATAGGTCGCATGACCGCCATCAGGATCCGCAAGCACGAGGCCGTGCCCAACACCGGCAGTTGCGAGGTGTATTTCGACGACGGCCGGGCGAGCATTTCGTCTATTGGGGAGGATGTGCCGAGCCGCCGGTCGCCGCCGGAGATCCTGACCCGCGACTAGGCCTTGGAAGAGGCGCGGCAGGTCGCGCGGTGCGAGCAGCTGTTCGCGCCGGTCAATGTGCGATGCACTCGCTCAGCCTGCTCCCTTGTCAAATTGGCCGCAAAGCCCACCTCGGCGCGGATCAGTGCCGGGCCCTTACGCTCCCGGTCGTAGACCATCCAACCTTTCCCACCTGCGCGAATACCAAATCTACTCTGCGACGGCACATGGTCATTCACGATCAACGCCCCCGATCCGCACGTAGAGCGCGCAGCGAACCCCATTCGCCGTGCAACCTGCATTTGCATAGGTTAATACGATCAGGAAAAAAGTCGAAAAGGTTGCGCCGCCCCCTATCGGCACCCCAACGCCAAGGCGGAACGACAACGGTGACGATCGATTAAGAAGGCGTCACTCGGAGTTGTTGCGTATGCGTGCGTCTCCTTCGATCGTGCCGCGCGATCGCCTCGACCGGGATATCTATCTGGTCCTGGAAGACTTCGGCGCCCGCGCCGGCTGCGCCTGGCGTGAGACGGACGAGCAGGACACCGATGTTGAGACCGTGATCTGCGACCTGATCTCCGGACAATATGCCTACCCGGTGCGGATCGTCGCCTTCAACGCCATCGAGGGCTGGGCCAGGGACGCGACCGCCGAGGTCGCGACCGCGGTGGCACAACGCGCCGACGAGGAGGCCCTCGACATCTCGCCGGCGCTCGATGCCTTCATCACCGCCAACGCGGGCGACACCAGGCGACAGCTCGCCCTGCCCTTGCGCACCAGACCCTGATAGTCGGCCAGTCGCGCGCAGGTTCCGGATTGGCAATCGGCACTGCCTGTCCCTATCTGCCGTACAAGCGTACAGCGTTCGAGTTTTGCCTGCCCGCCGCGGCCAAAGCCGTGCCGGCCGGCCCCAACTGGTTCCGCGAGATCAAATATGACGGCTATCGCGGGCGCGTGATCCGCAACGGCCCTAGGTGAAGCTCCTCTCGAAAGCCGGCCTCGACTGGAGCTGGCGCTACCCGCAGATCGCCAAGGCGGCGCGGCGGATGAAGCAGCAACGCTTCGTCATTGACGGCGAGATCTGCGTCCTCGACTTGCAGGGGATATCTCAATTGGACTGGCTGCACTCCGGGCGGCGCAACGAGGAGGCCCAGCTCTATGCCTTCGACATCCTGGCGCTCGATGGCGATGACCTCCGCCGACTGCCGCTGTGCGAGCGCAAGGAAAAACTTGCCAAGATCCTGCAGCGTCGCCCCGAGGGCATCTTCGTGGCTCCGTTCGAGCGCGGCGAGATCGGCCGAGCCTGTTCGATGCGGCGTGTCGTATCGGCCTTGAGGGTTTGGTCTCCAAGCACCGCGAGGTACCGGCCGCGAACCTGCGACTGGGTCAAGGTAAAGAATTGGGCCACATCCCGCCTTCAGCCGCTTAATGGGCCAGTTCTGAGACCTCAGCCCGGCAGCTCCTTAGTTGGGCGAAGGTTTTGCCCTTTGAACCGGCCCCCTGTTGAACCCTTTCGATCTCGAAGATCGGCAGGGAGCCGAGAGCAGCATCAGAAAAAGCGCCCTCGCTGCTTTGTATCTGGCGGCGGCTCTGCTAGTCTCCCGTCCTGACATCACGGTCGTTTTTTCGCAAGTGCACACGCGCCAGGTCCACCTTCGGCTTCGCCGTTCAAAGGCGATATCAAAGAATTCGAATTGGTCAGGCATTGCGCTGCACAACAATTCCGGCCAGTCGAGAATAATCGAAAGCGTTGACCCAATCCACAAGTCGCGTACATGCCCCTTCAATGCCGCCAGTTGGAATTTTCCTCGCCTTGCGGAGTTACGAATTAATTTTCGGTCGGAGCAAAACTGTTTGAAGGTTAAAGGACCCCGGTATAGCATCGGAAGGTCCGGCTTTGATGAAAGCTTTGGAAGTGCCGCCTCATTGGCGGGTTCATATTCCCCGCAGCATGGCACTTCGTGCTTCCGAGATTACAATGTCGTCTCCCAACAGGATTGCGCTCTTCATCGACGGAGCCAATCTCTATGCGACCACCAAGACGCTCGGCTTCGATATCGATTACAAACGGCTGCTGACGGAATTTCAGAGCCGGGGTACGCTTCTGCGCGCGTTCTACTACACGGCCATTATCGAGGACCAAGAGTACTCCTCGATCCGTCCGCTGATCGATTGGCTTGATTATAACGGCTTCACGGTCGTCACCAAGCCGACCAAGGAGTACGTTGACGCCGGCGGCCGGCGCAAGGTCAAGGGCAACATGGATATTGAGATCGTGGTCAATGCCATGGAGCTCGCCGAGCACATCGACCAAATGGTGCTGTTCTCCGGTGACGGCGACTTCCGGTCCCTGGTGGAGGCGGTACAGCGCCGCGGCGTTCAAGTCACCGTCATCTCCACGATCGCGAGCCAGCCGCCGATGATCGCCGACGAGCTGCGCCGCCAGGCCGACGTGTTCACCGACCTTATCGAGCTCCGAGCTAAGATCGGCCGCGATCCGTCCGAACGCCCGCCTCCGCGCGAGCGCGAGTCGCGGTATCGCCCGCAGCAGGCCCCAGAGCGTCAGACCGTCGCGGGACCGACGGGAAACGATAGCGTTTTCGAAAAGTAATCCCGAGCGAGACCGTTCTGGAGCAAGCGGCCGCCTGGCTGAGTCGCGAACTGTTTGATGGAGAGTTGCATGTGCGTATGGTGTCTCTCCATCGCGATCATCGATGCCTGTGTGGATAATTAGGCCAGCGATCCCACGCCATGACGCGCGCAGGCGCCGGGCTCGTCGACCCAAGCCTCCTGTGCAAACCAGACGTGATTGGATTGGCAGATCGGGCAGCGCGTGTGCGCGAAGAAAACCGGGCTGCGCCGAAAGCTCTCGCGATCGGTCTTGATGCCGGTGGGGATCGCGCGTCCCGTCTGCGGACATTTGACCATGACCATGCTCATCTGGGCCTCCTCAACTTTAATTTTCTTGAATTCGATTTCCTATTCGGTTTTGAAAAGCAACCGGCCGGTTGGATCGCGCCTCTTGTTCGTGCGCTGGTTGGGGGGCATCGCGCACCTGCGAGCATGGGTGGGCATGCTCGCGGGGGGCTTGGTCCAACCGGCCGGATCTCCCTCTTGAACGAACCTGGATGTAAATTGAGTGCCGCTTAGTTGCCTTGGTGAAGGACCTTGGCGACGTGCTTCTTGAGCGGTTCGCCGGTTGCGGTTGCAAGCTTCTGGGTAAGGTCCCACAAGTCCTTGCTTTGGGCGGATGCGGTATCGAAAGTCTTGCGCGCCTGCTCCGCGGACAAGGTGACGATATCCGCCGCCGACTTGCTACCCAAGAGTTGGACAAAGAAATCGATCGCAGAGGCGGTATTAAAGTTCGAGATCTCGATGACCTTGAGCCCGTAGTCTGTCGCGCTCCTGGCATTGCCCGAATAGGTCTCGCGCAGCGCTTCAGCCATATCCTCTGACGCGGCTTTGATCTTCTCGCAGCCTTCCCGTGCGCGGGCGACGCCCTGCTCGGAAAATTCACCGAGCACACCGGGCAACGCAAACTTCGGCAATCTGAACGGTGGCATCGCGAAGCCGTTCGTTCCGTTCACTTCAGCTTTCTCTTTACTTTCACTCATAGCTGCTGTCCCCATTTCTCAAGCGAAATCATTCCCGAAACGCTGGCTTGCGTCACAGGAGTTCGTGAAGGTGGAAAGTTTTCCTCCTTAGCGACCGTTCAATTTTGATGAGCTTCAATCCAGCCCCGATACCACTATGTCCAACGACAGGAGAGCTGTCCGTTCGGTTTGTGACTCTCGGCAAAAAATTCTTCCGAGGATGTCAATACACACCGTCGTCATATCAACAGTATGCTTGCCGCGCCGTGGCGTGCGGGTCACCGTGGTTTCCACTTAGCGAATAAGCCCGGCATTTGCGCCGGGCTGATCGCCAGTAAGGTTCAGGTGCTCAGCAACCGACCAACTAGAAAAGACCCTTCGCGGTCGGTCAGTTCGGTTTCCGACATTGCATGTCTACTCAGGCCGCGTCGCATGCATGTTGCTGCCCGAGTATGCTTCAGGGCGCTGCGCTCGATGATGCGGAGCTGCACATTGCGCGCGCGACAAGACCGCACAGAGTAGCATTCGAAACTGATGTGAAGCCTCAAGCGAAAATAGTTCCGCTTTGACGCGCTGGCGGAACTTAACCGGCTGTCGCTGAACGAGAAATTTAGTTATGCGCAATAATCATGATGACTCTACCGCAACAATAAAAAATAGGTTGGGGAAAAACAGAAGCAGGGAGTTTTGCGATGGAAGCTATGCGCCGCTTTCGCGCGATGGCGTTGCTATGCCGACAGGCCGCTGTGCGTGATCCCGAGAGAAGCTGGAAGCTGCTCGCAGAGGCAGAGTACTGGGAGCATCTGGCGGCTACAGCTCTAGCCCACTAAGCGCACCAAGTAGCGATTACTCGATTTTACCTATTTATCGTTGGCTCCTTAATTCGAGTTATATTCGGGGGCAGGTAATGAGCAATGCCAGGTTTACAGCTGTGCTGTTCTGCACGCACGCCTCCAAGCGCTCATCGCTGAGCTTAGAGAGGTGGAGAAGCTTCGAAATGCCGACTCGTGGAGGCGAGAACAATCGGCAGAAGACGAGCAGGCAACAGAGCAAGAGCCGCCCTGGCGCAAAGCATGCTGTCGGACTAGATCGTGTTGATCCAGATCAACGGTCGGCAGACACCCGGTGCCATGTACGCCTAAGGGGCTGGACACGAATGCATGGCACAGCGAAGAGTTGTGATCGTGGTCGATGATGATGCGAGCCTGGCCGTCACCGGCGGTCGGCGTCTTGATGAGGCCGCTCTTGCGCTTGGCTCGGAGCCGGTAGCTGTCGCCGCGATCGTCAGCACGTGGCTGTGGTGCAAGAGCCGGTCGAAGATCGCGGTGGCGACCACGGGATCAGCGAACACGGTGCCCCATTCGGCAAACACTGCGGTTCGAGGTGATCAGCATGGCGCCAGTTTCGTAGCGCCGGCTGACCAGTTGGAAGAACAGATGTGCCGCGTCAGGTTCCAGCGGCAGGTAGCCGAGCTCGTCGACGATCAGCAGCTTTGGCTTCGATAGCGCGAGCAGTTTCTCGTCCAGACGCCGTTCGCCATGCGCCTTGGCAAGGCCTGCGACCAGCGTCGTCGCCGTGGTGAACTGCACCGTGTACCCGGCCAGGATCGCCTCTCGCCCCAGCGCGATCGACAAGTGGCCCGAGCAGCAGCACGTTCTCTCCGTTGGCGATCCAACGTGACGCGGCAAGGTCACGGATCTGCTTGGGATCGATCGTGGGCTGCGCCTCGAAGTCGAAGCCCGCCAGTTCCTTGACGGCTGGGAAGTGTGCGAGCTTCAGCGCCATCTCGATGCGGCGATGATCCTTGCGTGCGATCTCGCGCTCGCACAGCAGGATCAGCGTCTCACGCGCCGACAGGTTCGCGCGCGCCGCCTCGTCGAGCAGGCTGTCGAGCTGATCGCGGATGCAGGAGAGCTGCAATCGCGCCAGCATGGCATCGAGCGGATCGATCGTTTCTTCCATTATCTTCTTTCCCCACGCCATCAGAAGCCTCCTCCGACCAGAGCTTCGTATTCGGCAAGAGAGCGTAACAACGACGGCGGTGGAGACGGATCCAGCAGTGCCGCGATCTCCTGGCGGACCGCGCCATTGCGCCCAGCGACACCATCGAGATGGGCGGCGTCGACGATCCGAAGCCGGCGCCCCTCGGACTGCTTGTGCACTGCTACCTGGTGCAATCCATGGCGGATCCGCACTTCGCCGGGCGCGATCGTTACCGCCACGCGCTCGCCAATAAGGCGCCACGGGACCGAGTAGCTGTTCGTGTCGATCTCGACGGCGCAATCATTGCCGACGACGCGGGTCAGTTCACGCAACGATCCGAACGACGGCTGGCCGGATCGAACTCGATAACAACACCATCGAGCGATCAATCCGCGGTATCAAACTTTGCCGCAAGAATGCACTATTTGCAGGATCCGACGGCGGCGCCGAGCATTGGGCGGTCATCGCTTCCTTGGTCGAGACCTGCAAGATCAACGACGTCGATCCGCTCGCCTACCTCACCGACGTCCTGACCAGAATCGTCAACGGACATCCAAACCGCGACATCGACCTGCTACTGCCCTGGGCCTACCGCGCTCAAGCCCTCAAAGCCGTGGCCTGACAACGACGCTTACGATTCAGTGAAGGTGCTGGACCGCCTTATCGACTTGCGGGACAGCGGTGAGGTCGAGGCAGCGTTGTCCCGCATCGACGCACGCAGTCACCTCAGGGGCATGGGGTTCGGGTATCAGCGCGAGGCGACGCCATGAGTAATTCGGTTTAGCTATATGTCGGCGTCTCAAACGATTGTGTGAAGGTCTTCGCCTCTTGTGACGCTGCCATCGAATGGCTCCCCGAGAACGACCCCGAAGGTGCGACCGTCGAATATCCGATTGAGGAAGAGCGCGCCCCATCAATCTTACCGAAGCGATCAGATATTCAGACGTTGATATCTGCGTTCCTGGAAGCCCGCTCCGTATTGAGCAACTATCTGATGCCCGGCGTCCCGCGCAATGCAGAGTTCGCAGTGGAAAAACTGACGGACGCGCTTACGAATGACCCTTAGCCGCCTACCTTACAGCTAACCGTATGTCCGGTTATGAAGACTGATCGGACTCAGGTGGCATCTGCGCGGCTGATGCAGTTATCATTACACGCCCTTCTGTAATGGGCCCGATGATGTCAAGCCTCCCGGTGAACGTCGCGCCGCCGAGCTCATGCTTCTGTCCGTGGTCAACGCCTGGCCGCCACATCATGCTGTCAGAGGGAGCGGTGAGCCTATCTAGATACGCGTGGTTCGTCGGACGACGGCCACTGGGCGTGTAACGGCTTCACCGCATCCACCGTCCCGGCGACGGGACTTCGGGCACTGGGCTTCTGTTCAGCCCGGTTGCATTCCGGCTCTTCTCCTCGTGCTCTATGCTGCGATCGGGCCCGTTTCAGCCCATCGGTAAGTTGTGCCGTCGACCCAGATCCGATGCAGGATCACTGCAAGCTTACGTGCCAAGGCAACTTTTGCGCGCTTCGAGCCTCGCCGCTTGGCGACGTCCATCCCCCAGCGCTTAAGTTTTGAGAACCGCGTGATGCGCGATAGCAAAACGTTGGCGGCTTCATACAATACCGTGCGCACCATCTCGTCACCGGCCAGCGTGATTCCGCCCGTGACGTCCTTTTCTCCCGATTGGTACTTCTTTGGCGTGAGCCCGAACAGCGCACCTGCCGCCTTCGATTTCGCGATGCGATGAGGGTCATCAATCGCCGATTTGTAGGTGATGGCCACCAAGGGACCAACCCCCGGCACGGTCATAAGCCGGCGACAGACCGCATCGTCACGCACAGTTGCCAGCACAGCCTTGTGCAGCCTTCCGTACTCTGCCTTCAAGGCAGATCGCGCCGAAAGCATCGCACCGGCAATGCGCTCTAATGTCGCCTGACCAGTAACCAACTCTCGGATCCGCGCTTCGAAATTCCTCCGCGTCACCGGGCCAACCTTCAGCCCGAAGCCACGCAAAATCCCTCGGATACTTAATTCCACATCGATAAGTCGCCCGAGAAGCTGTTTGCGCGCGATCAGGAGTGCCCGGATCTCCTGCGCACCGACCGACTTTGCGTGCACCGGCTGGAACCAGCCCATCCGGATCAACTGGGCTATCCCGCGGGCATCCTTGCGATCAGTCTTTACCGTCATCGCCGATAATGCGGCCTTTACGTGCCGTGTTTCCAGCAGAACCGTTTCGAATCCTGCTTTTCTCAGCCCCGCATGCAGCCATTGGGATAGCGGCCCAGCCTCCAGCCCGATCCGCTCCACTGCAAAGCCGAGCGTCTCAAAAAACTCAACTAAGGCGTCGGGTTCGCTTGCGACCTTCGCCTCTCTCAGGATCTTACCCTGGGCATCCACAACGCACACGCTCGACAGTTCCAATGACACGTCGATTCCGGCATAGTTCTCCACGGCTGTCCTCCGTCTCTAGATGCTTGGGGCCGACTCAAGTCGTGACCCCGTCTCATCATCTATCGGGGGACAGCCACCATCATGACCCCTTCCTCGGAGCAGGGCCCATTACGGCATCTAAATGCCCGGAAACGCCCAAGTGCGCATTCCGATCGATGTCGCCCAGGATTCCGAGATGATCTCGCCCACCATTCCGATTTGAAGTCGCCCACCCGTTCCGAAATGATGTCGCCCACCATTCCGGGATGATGTCGCCCGGGTGACGAGGCCTCTTCTGGCTCCCATAGGGTCAACTCTTTCGGCTTTGCGAAGGGGACCCTGGATGCCGACGGAGAGGCTTGCGATGCGCCGTGTGCGCGATGTGATCAGAATGAAGGTGGCCGGGCTGCCGAGCCGCGAGATTGCGCGACGGGTGGGCGCGGCGCCCTCGACGGTGCGCCTGGCGCTCCGGCGGTTCGAGGCCGCGGGCTTGAGCTGGCCGTTGCCAGACGACGTCACCGACACGGTTCTGGAACTTCGCCCCCGCGCGAAAAGCTATTCGAGCGTGGTGCATTTCGCGGTGGACGACAGTGAGGTGCGTATGTGCACCGAGCTCAGGGGTAAGGCGTCTTGGTTTTTGCCCTTCAATAAGGGCTACAACGACGGCGCGGGCAATCCGCTTAAGGCGAACGAACTGCTTACGTCGAGCGCGGCGCCATTCTCGGAAAGATTGCGGACCATGTAAGCCACTGAGTTGATGCCAAACTCAATGCTGCCCGGCTTTATGACTCGGTTGCGTATGGAGCTCCGCTCTTGCATGCGACCTTAGCGGCGTATAGCGGCACGAAAGACCGTCCTTATTCGCTCGTCTGTTTCGGCACGCCCAGGAGCTGTAGCGCGGTATCGACCTGCTCAAGCTGGCGTCGGATATCGTTTCGCTGATCGGCGTCTTCAGTAGCTCTAAGTCGCTCGAGGAGCTTTTCCTTTCAAGCAAGCAAGTTCTTGGTAACTGTCGTCACTCTCCGCCCTCCGCTGCGCTGCTGAAACTGCCAGATGCGCCGCTGAGATGAAAAGGGCCGCAGGATCAGTTCAGCTCCTGCGGCCTTTGTTTTTCCGGGAAAATTGAGTGCTTACGTAATGGAGACTTCCAGCCCCAGCTATCGGTTATGATTCCAGAACCGGGTTG
Organism: Bradyrhizobium sp. BWC-3-1; assembly: GCF_032917965.1. Classification (NCBI taxonomy): domain Bacteria; kingdom Pseudomonadati; phylum Pseudomonadota; class Alphaproteobacteria; order Hyphomicrobiales; family Nitrobacteraceae; genus Bradyrhizobium; species Bradyrhizobium sp. BWC-3-1. The sequence continues at coordinate 2,015,841 of NZ_CP136625.1, read as the reverse complement.
CGGGTTGAGTCACTTCTTGCCGTGACGCGGAAGGGGCCGCCGGCCTCTTTTCGATGCAATCAGCTTCTGGCAGGCTGGGACGTTTTCATTTTTTAGGAGAGACGTGCGTGGTGATAGGTACTTTAAAGTGGTTCAACCCGACCAAAGGTTACAACTTCATCCAGCCCGACAATGGCGGCAACCGTGCGCTTCAGCGAAGGAACACGACCTGGCCTTTGTAATGTCAGTGCAATGACAATACTTTTAGCCCCGGTAAGCTCACGATCTCAGTTGGAGGCCTTATCTCTGTTCTCGCAAGCGGAACATTCCGCATGTTGCAGGGCGGCGACAGGATGAGGCGCGGCAGGAAGTAGGTACGTCACCGCATTAGCGCACTGACCATGGCCATGCCGATGACGATTGCGGTTTTTGGCTTGCGGCCGCGCCTGGGGTTGGCGTCGGCTTCGGCGTCTGGGCGACATTGGTCGACCGCCGCGGACGCGGCACTGGTATTTCGGGCATCACTTGTGGCTCTTTGGGGCTCGCCTTTGGCTCTTCAGGCATCACCTTTGGCTCTGAAGCGTTGGCGATGACGCGGGCCAGTTGTTCCTGGCTTGCGTTGAGCCGCTCGGTGACCGTCTCGCTTTCGCGCGCCATCTGTATCTGGGTCGCCTTGATCTGGTCGATGATATTGTTGTTGCGTGCCATTTCTGCCTGGCTCGCCTTGAGTTGGCTCGCAACATTTTCATTGTCGCGGACCAATTGTTTTTGCCTCACGTCGAGCTGTTCGACCGCTTGCCTCAAGGCAGCGAGATCGCGCGCCATCGGTTGGAGCTGCTGCGCGAAGTCGGACGACAGGGCGACCGCAGTCGGCGCGAGATTAGCCGGTGCGGCGTCTTTCGGCGCGGCCTTTGTCAGAGGTGCTGGGTCTGAGGGGGCGATCGTCTCCGTATGAACAGAGGACGACCACCACCAGGCAGCGACACCAATGGATGCCGCCAACAGAGAACCGACGCAGGCCAAGTAGCGCCAATCCGCCAATCCATGAATTGTTGTAGGCGGAGCGCCCAACGTTTTCATGCTGGCCGGCGGGTCCGAAGGATTGACTTCCACTTCGCGCGCCAGGTTCGAAAGCTGCTGCTCCAAGCTCGCGAACTGCCGTTCCGCGAGTTTGTCGTCCAGCGTGAAATCCATTTAGGTGCTCCGCATGCTCTGTATCAAACGCAATGTCACCCGCCTGAAAGCGATCCGCGCATCTGCGCTACGATGAGCTAACATTCAACGGAACGCAGATGGTTTTTGCAGCCTTGAAGCTTCCTAGGGATGAGCATGTAGCCTGCACGTCACATCGTCTTTTTTATGAACTCACCCCTGAACTGTCCCCGGGTCTTTAGCCCAGCCAGGAGGCGGAACCATGTTCACGGCCGCCTGCGCTTCCGGACCAGAAGGGCATGGGGGCTTTGAAGCCCGGAGGCCGCTCCATCGCCGGGAATGAAGACTGCCCGCAAGAGGCACCTCTTCGGAGTGTTGTCCAGTAGCGTCCAAGAGGACCGGCAGCTAGTCGGCCGCATCCGGAAAAGATCGGCCCCAACTTCTACGGGGGTGGAAGCTGAGGCCGAGGCGCCGGACCGCTTCGAGGCTTTCGCACGGTCCAGGAATTAAACATGCGCCCCGAACAGCGCTGAAGCGATCGGTGCAGTGGGCTTAACTCAGATTTTCCGACTATTGTGACTGATCCCCGCCAGGATGTTAAACCGGCCGGCGGTATTGGCCCGTCTTGTGCCTTCTCGGACAGGCAAAGAGAAGGGGGACATGATCGTTGAGCATTTCTTAATCTGGGCGGTACTCTTGGGCGTGCTCACCTTCCGCATTCGGCTGGCAGAGGAGCGGGTAATGACGTCGCTATGACTGCCGACAATCCTTGTAGTAGGCATGTATGCCTTCACGGCTCATAGAGGTCTGATCGCCGCGGGCGCTCCAACGTAAGTGGAACAATGCACTTGGCAGCGCGTTGTGTGGAGCCCCCACCAGACAGGTGCCCCCCGGCTGCTGGAGGAAAACCCGATCAAGCGGGTTGGCGGCCCCCTCATGGGGCCGTTTAAGTTTCAAGGTAGGCCCGCCTCAGCGTAGACTCGGCACCATCACAAGAGAAAGGCCCCAGCCCGGGGGGCTTCCCGACTGGGGCTCTAGTTTTCCGACACAACCATTTGGATAGAAGTGCCAGCCTCCTCAAGATTGAACCTCGCCAGTGCGGGCACGGTATGGCGACAGCTTGCGCGAAAATGATCTAAGTTATGGCGCTCAGGGCGATGGTGTGATCCTCCGCCTCTCCGCAGCGCACATAGGGTGTGTGCCGCTTGAAGCCAGCCCCGCTCCTGTAAATAGGGACCATTCGAGCAGCCGGCGATTATTTGGTGGTGGGAAGCGCTGTCCTGTCCGTTCCGGACACATAGGTGAGTGCCGGAACCTAAACACAAGGGAAATCTGCGGCGCGGCCTGAAACTTCGCAACAATTTTTCTACTCGGCCACGATCTCTTACGGGGCGCAAGAAGATGAATGTTGGCATAGATTGGATAGCGGTCGGCGCGCGTTTCAAGCTCAGCAAGCTCGGAATAACCCGTTGCCCAGATCTGGCTGGCAAGATTGGCGGTGTTGTTGTCATGGTCAGCGCTCGTACCACCGGCATCACCGTTCTGTTCGATGGTGCCCGGCGGCCAACCGTTTTGCATAGGGATTACATCAGCCCAGCAACTGAGAGGATCGGCGGGGACGGCTCCCTACGTTACTCGGCCCACCCCTAATGAGGAACCCAAAACGACGGGCAGAACAGCTGGCGCATCTTGATTTGCACCGTGGACGGCCGCAAATTTGTCGCGCTTCGTACCCACTTCTTCCATTTTACATGCTTCTTGTCTCGCTTTCTCACCTTGGGGACGGGGACGAGAGTCATGGAAATATTTCGCGCTCAGAAGATTTGCGTTGTCGAGGACAACTCAAGCAGAGCCTGCCGTATCTGCGGCAAGAAAATGAAGCTTGTACGAACGGTGGTGGACGCTGAGAGCGGAGGCATCACTCACATGTTCGAATGCGTATGCGGCAAGCGCCTCTGGGACGACTGAGGCGTACCTCCGGGCCGCTGCACGGAAGCGCGACCGAAACCGAGAGGAGACAAACAATGCGCGCCTTGTCCGTCGCGTTCTTCGCTTTTGCTTCGCTAGTCTACTGTGACCCGAAGAATAACTTCCAGGAGCTTGCGACGGTGAAGCGCAGCGATCGTCGCTGCGACAGGTACGAGGACCGCCAATAAGACCATATCCTAGACAGCGACGGCATGAATGCTGAGGTCGTCCACCGTCAGCGGTCTTCCGGCCCTGACTTTCCCACCCAGAAAAGCACTCTACACCGCGCCCGCTGTTCGCCAGCTGCTGGCGGGCCACCATGTCGAGGAGTTCGAGGCGCCGCTGCGCGGCGTCGAAGGCGAGGCGCGAGTCTACCGGATCACCGGCCGATTGTAGCCTAGGCTCTGCGGCAGTCCGCACTAGCGTAGTGATCGAAATGTATTTCCGACATCTGGCCGCCGCGAGGCGGCTTTTCTTGGACACGGCAAGAGCAAAGGAATCTGTTCGTGGCCTAAGCCGAAGAGCGGTTCAGCCGCCGTGATGTCGGCTGTCGCTGGTAAACCGGACGCCGAGCTGCGCTTGCCTCGCCGGCCGCTTTTGTGAAGGTTTGCGGATGTCGGCCCCATGAAGGTGGCGCGGCGCACGGACCGGGGGCCGGCGTACGCAAACCTCCAAGGGAGGAAACCGCGGGAGTGGGCAGGTAGGTGGCGCGGCGAGGGCTATGGGGATTTGGGCGCCGCGGATGAGGTGTATGATTGGAGTTGAGGCGATCCAGCAATCTGGCCGGCGGTGAAGCGGCTCATGCATGAGCGGTGGATCGCGTCGAACGCGAAGAATTCCCGGACGATTTGAGACGACAGCCGGATGTCCGAGCGCGCTCTGCCGTGGCCTGTCGAGAGGCAGCGAGCGCGATGAGCGATTTTGCAGGATTGTGACGCGGTCATGAGGTGTCGATCTTGATGACGATCGGTGGAGTTGTTGGGCGACGCCGTGGCGTGGCACCGCGCTCAAAGACTTCGATGACGATCATGCGACCGCCGCAGCATGGACAAGTCGGCTTGGTTTGATCGTCGGCGACAGTGGCAGGCTCGGCCTGGGAGTTTGCAACGGCGAGCAACAGACGCGCTCGGGCGATGTTGTCGGCGCGCGTGCCGCTGGCCAACAGGCCGTAGTGGCGGATGCGGTGGAAGCCGTGCGGCAGGACGTGGATGAGGAATCGGCGGATGAACTCGCCGGTTGAGAGTTTCATCAGCTTCTGGCGGTCGCGACCCTCGGCGCGATAGTCCTTCCATCGAAAGGTGACGTTGTGCTGGTCGGCCGCGATCAGCCGGCTGTTGGCGATGGCAACGCGGTGGGTATAGCGCGACAGATAGGCCAGCACGGCGTGTGGTCCGCCGAACGGGCGCTTGGCATAGACGACCCATTCGGCTCGGCGTAGCGGTGCCAGATAGGCGGCAAATGCCTGCGCATCGGCGAGAGCGGCATGATCGCCGAAGAACTTCAGGCAGCCTGCCTGATGGGTCGCGATCAGCTTCTCCAGGAACAGCCGACTGAATTCGTTCTCGTCATCAACCTCAAAGCGGCCCAAACTCTTGGTGTGTCCATCCCGCCAACGCTGCTCAGCCGAGCCGATAAGGTGATAGATTGAGGCCCGGTTGTGGCCCATTGCTGACCTGGGGCGCGCAGGCGGTCGAGGACCGCTTGTGACCCAAGCGCACCTATTGACGCCAGAGAGCCCCGGGCCTTGAATGCTTCTTGGAGTGCGGGCCGAGGAATTGCGGTGCCTGCAGATTTCCCGGGGGCCATCGCCTCGCGAACGCTCAGTGATCACCCCTGACCTTTGCCTTCGGAAAGAACAGTCTGGTTTCGCCTAGGCCTAGGGAGGTAAGCGATGAGAATTTCCACTGCGCTTTCGGCGCTTTCGCTGGCATCGCTGGCTGCAGCGGGGACGCCTGCACAAAGCCAAGACGGCCCACCGGTATGGGCCTATCCGGTAAACCCGCCAAACTTTCAACGTGCCCCCGACGATGGCAGCATCAGGCGCGTCCCGGACAGCGTTGCCGGTTTTACGCTCACTCAAGTGCGCGATCTGTTTGCCGCGCCCGATTGGCATCCCGAAGAGCATCCGCCAATGCCAGAAGTCGTGGCAACGGGGAGAAAGCCGGACGTATTCGCGTGCGGCGTCTGTCACCGGGCAGACGGACCGGGCGGCCCTGAGAATGCCAGCCTGTTTGGCCTCTCTGCGGAATACATCATCCAGCAAACGCTGGAGTTCAAGACCGGCCGGCGTACGAATTCGGCGCCTCGTGTTGCCACCGACCTGATGATCAAAGCTTCCAAAGCAGTTACCGATCAAGAACTCAAGGCGGCTGCGGACTATTTTGCGTCAATCAAGCCGAGGTCGAACGTTGAGGTCGTGGAAACCGACACTGTCCCGAAGACACATGTCAGGGACCTGTTCTTGGCCCCGATTGACGGCAGCGAGAGGGAGCCCATCGGCCAGCGCATCATCGAGATTCCGGAAAACGTCGAACACTTTGTCAGCCGAGACTCGCACGCTCGTTTCGTTGCCTATGTCCCTGTCGGCAGTATTCAGAGAGGGCGGGGGTTGGCCGCGAGCAGCGATCTTCGCGTTCAGTGCGCCGCTTGTCACGGTGCCGACCTCAAAGGGACCGCCGCAGCGCCGAGGATTGCGGCTCGTTCGCCCACCTACATGTTCCGGCAGCTTTACGACTTCAGGTCGGGCGCACGGAAGGGCGCCAATAGCGAACTCATGAAACCTGTTGTTGAAAATCTCAGCATTGAGGACATGGTCGCGCTGGTCGCCTATACGGCCTCTCTCATGCCGTAACATTTTTTGGCTGCTTGCTGGACGGTGAGCCAGCCTGTCGTCCTTTCGCCCCGCAGCGCGACCTAACATGGCCCGACGGCAAAGATCGCCATCGTGTCCGGCAAGTCGGCAGTCGAGGCCAGAGCGGACATCGAGAAGACGCGGGCAAAATCGACGCGAATGGCCCAACTCTGACTCCGCCGAACGATTGCGTTGATTTACGCGACGCGATCCTTGTCGGACTGTTCCTCGACTGCCGTCACGGTTTCTTCGAATCCCTTTTCGTAATTGCCCGCAAACCTTTCGATGCTGTCGGCCCACATCCTCAGAATTGAGACCTGAAAATGCATAATTGGCTTCAAGGCAATCATACCGATTTCTGTCGCTGCGGTTGTGCGCTTTTGGGCGTCGCGCGCGAAACGGCCTGAGTTAGAGATGTTGTCTGCCATGGCTGCTTGCTCCTTCTGCTCGGGTGATTAAGCCCAAAGCGACCTGCCAGGTTGTGCACTACCGTGATGCTAACCCCTCGGCTAAAGCCTGATCTGCGGCGAGTCTCGCATGTCGGTCGTCATGCAGTTCGTCCAGCTTTTTCAGGTAAGCGACCGCTGCTATCTGCAAGAGATCGAAATCATATTCGCCAGCATCGCGAAGATTGGTGACGTCGCGAAAGAGGGCGGAACGCCTGTTATCGTTCTCACTAATACCACTATGGCGCAGCAGGTAGTTCCGCCAGGCCAACGCACATGCGCCTTCTATGGCTTGAGAAGTCATGGACACCTCCCGAAGGTCGAGAAAGACTGATGAGCCGTTTCGTCCCGCGAATTTCTCCGATGTAATGCTGTTCCGTAGGCGCGCCGCAAGGTGTTTCGCGAAGAGTGCTGTGGTAGTGGCGGTGTGCACGTCATCGTGCGCTCTGTTGCGCCTAAAGCCGGCGATCTCCTTGTCGATTTTTATCGCAAATGACAAGGTCAAAGAACCTACCGCTCGCGCGGCGTTAACGTTGCAATGCGATGGCTTCCGGATTGATCACGAAGTCAGCCCCATCTCGGCTTGACCGAAAGGAGAGGACACGCAACTTTGGGCGAAGCGGGGGATTTACGCCGCCGATCTTTCCCTTGTTCCACGGAGGTGCTTCGAGACGTTCTCATTGAATCTTGGACATCGATCATGATAACTTCCTCGTTAATGAGGTTGGCCATTCTCAAGCCGATAATCTTCCGAACCAGCGTCGGCTTTCAGACGAAGCGCCCAAACGCGCCCGCGCGGTAACCCGGATTGGATCAGCAAACACCGTTCGGAATGATTTCTGGTATTGGCCGATTCTGTTGAAAAAGTCGGCTGTTGCGGCGCAGATAGATCAGTGATTCAGTCTGTCTAGTTGGCAGGACTGAAGATCATGATGGGGCATCGGCAAGTCGAGCAAGCCGCTTTGTTCTATGAGTTCTCACTTGAGAAGCATATTCCCGCCGATCACCTGCTCAGGTCGATCGACAGGTTTGTTGACCTCGGAGAGATCAAGCGGGACCTGGCACCTTTCTACAGCAACATCGGTCGGCCTTCGATCGATCCGGAGCTCATGATCCGGATGCTGCTGATCGGTTACTGCTTCGGTATCCGGTCAGAGCGGCGCCTGTGCGATGAGGTTCACCTTAATTTGGCCTACCGGTGGTTCTGCCGGCTCGGTCTCGAGGGGGCGGTGCCGGATCACTCGACGTTCTCCAAGAACAGGCACGGCCGCTTCCGGCAAAGCGATCTCTTCCGACGCGTGTTCGAGTGCGTGTTGCGCCGCTGCATCGAGGAGCGGCTGGTCGGCGGTGAAGGGTTTGCAGTCGATGCGAGCTTGATCAAGGCCGATGCCAATCGGCAGAAGGGCATCGAAGGCGACAAGGGACTTCCGCCAGCGGCGGCCGGACGAGCCATCGATGAGTATCTAGCTGTCCTCGACGATGCAGCCTTCGGGGCAGCGACCGAAGTCACCCCCAAGTTCGTGTCGCCCTCCGACCCGGCGGCGCGCTGGACGGGGGCTCACGGTGGCCAAGCCTTCTTCGCCTACTCCACGAACTACCTGATCGACGTCGAGAACGCGATCATCGTCGATGTTGAGGCGACTACGGCGATTCGGCAGGCGGAGGTGCTGGCTGCCAAGCGCATGATTGAGCGCTCGCTCGAACGGTTCGATCTCTATCCAAGCCGGCTCCTCGGCGACAGCGGTTATGGCTCGGCCGAGATGCTCGCCTGGCTGCTCTATGAGCACGGCATCGAGCCCCACGTTACAGTGTTCGACAAGTCGGCCCGCACAGACGGGATCTTCTCGCGCGACGACTTCACCTATGACCATACCGGAGACGTCTATCGTTGCCCCGATGGCAAAGTTCTTACCACGACCGGAACGCTGGTGAATGATGGTGCCACCATGCTTTACCTGGCCAGTAAGCGCGATTGTGATCGCTGCGCATTGAAGCTCCGGTGCTGCCCCACGCAGGCCTCACGGAGGGTGCCACGCTCGATCTACGAGGGCGCTCGCGACATGGCGCGCCAGATCGCAAGATCATGGGAGGGTCGCACTTCTCGTCGGCTCCGCAAGAAGATCGAGATGCTGTTCGCGCACCTCAAGCGCATTCTCAAGCTCGATCGCCTGCGACTAAGGGGTCCGAACGGCGCGCGCGACGAGTTCACCCTCGCAGCCACAGCCCAGAACCTCCGCAAAATGGCCAAGCTGATCCCAATGCCAACCCCAAGGCTCGCATAAGAACTGGTGAGCCCTTCGTCCGCATCGCAACTCGTACCATTACAGCGAACTACTTCGGGCCTTTTTCAACGGAATCGGCCCTTTTCGTCCGCGCTAGACGCTTGGCTCGACGTCGGCTCTCGGGGGCAATCCGGAAGTTAACGGCGCTGGTTCAAATCGACATTCATGACCCGAAGCGGTCATGTTGCGATTTTGGGATGAGGCATCTCAACGTTAGCAACACGCTGCAAATCGTGTCATCGCGTGAAGTTCGCAGCTTGATCGCCTCCCGGAAGAGAAGACGTGGAGGCTGGCCGTTGGCAGCCTTCTCCCGAATTTTGCCTGCTCGCCTCTCTAGCCAACAAGTTTCCTCAAGTCTTCAAATCAATCGTGGCTGCCTGGGTTTGATCCTGATTGAGTTCAGCAGCGTCGCGGCGGCGATCATCAGCAGGATGCCGGCGAGGCTGAGCGCGATCTGCATCGCAAGACCATTCGAGATGTCGGCCAGCGCTATTTGGCTGGCGAGCGCCAGCAGAACACCGAGACAATAGATTGCCAGCGAATTCTCCCCACAGCGGATCGCTGCGCGCATCAGCGGCATCGGCAGTCCTTGCCAATCGCGGGGTACGAGCCATACCGCCAAAATGCAAGCGCTAAAAAATGCAGCAACCGCAAGGGAGCGAGATCCGATTTGTCGACTTGGTAAACCACACTGGCGAGCGCTTGTGGGACCAGATCTTCCAGGGTCGTGAGCCACCAACTCAATGCGACGATCAGGCTAAAAAGTCAGATAGAGAACTGCAAGTACAAGCGCGATGCGACAGGTCATCCAGGGCCAGACTCCCTTGCCCGCAATGACACACCAGGCGCCGAGCACAACCAGCAGCTGCCAAGCCAGCGGGTTGAAGAACCACATGTTGTCGGGCCAGGCCGGGACGGTCCAGCCGAAGACGTGTACCAGCGCATAAAGCAAGAGCGACGCGCCGAGTGTCACGTTCGGCACTCGCAACAGCAACCACAATAGTGGTGCAAACAAAAGATGATAAACCACGAAAATCGGCAAGACGTCGGTATTGACCGGACGGTATGCAGGATCGCCGCATGCGCGAGCGCCGCACCCGGATGTTCCAGCAAAAGGCGCGTGTTGCTCTCGTCGGCGATCCGGCCACCGCCGGTTAGGTAGACCATGATGGCGCAAGCTATAGTGAGCAATAGAAATGCAGCATAAATGTCCCAGCTCCGCCACAGCGTACGGGTGATGACGCCCGGCCAGCCATCGCGCGAATGTGCGCTGCCGTAAGCCAGTGCGCAGGTCACACCCGAGACGAACATGAATACTTCCGCGCTATCACTGAAGCCGTAGTTCCGCAGCGTCAGCCAGCTTCCGATCTTGTTGGGGAAATGATTCAAAAAGATGCACCAGAGCGCGAGGCCGCGGCAAGCATCGATGCGTAGGTCGCGGCCTAGCCCTTTCGGCTCCGGCCGCGGGCCCGCCAATGGCATCGCAGGCGCCGCGAGCAACTCGGGTTCGGGCTGCGGATGCAGTCCGCGCAACGCGTTTCGCTCGATCTCCGCCAGCATCCGGCGACTGTCAATGTTCAGCGCAGTCCGATGCTTGTCGAGGTGGGCCGGCGCGTCACTAACGGGATACGATCGCATCGGCTCCCGGGCATCGGACAGATCGATCGAACTGATCGCCACCATCTCGACGAAAGAGCTGCGCGGCGGCGGCGCAGGCACCATCATCATGGTGGCGACGGACCGAAAGGACGGAAATGATAATCCTTCCATTCCTTCCATTAATTCTTCGTCGGTAATCACTTCATAGGAGCCAGCCGGTAGTATCCGCTCGAAGCTTGTGATCCGAAATGGGTGCTCGAACTCCACCGTTTCACGTCGTGATCGGGTAATCGTCATGATCATCCTCGCATGTTGGCGAGGACGCGCCGGGACAGCGGATAACAGCTGGCATAAAGAGGCGATCTCGCAGGTGCTGAACGCTCAATGACGGGGCTATTCAGCACCTCGGGCGAAAGCGATTCCACTGCAAACCGAAACCGGAAACTCCGCCTCAGAGCCATGCGCGTCCGGATTAATTGTTATCGAATATTCGCTGCCGTCCCGGCAGCCAATGCGCCAAGCATCGACCCCAGATTCGGTGCCGCCTTGATACATGGTCCGAACAACAGCTCCACAGGCCTGCTTTCTATTCTTCAAAACCGACGTCCAGAAAGCGAGATGCTTAGCCTGATCCAGTGCAAGTATCCTCATCGACCTTTTGTTAGCGGCGTGGGCCGTTCTGAAAGGCTCGGCAGCTACGACCTCGGGTGGCATGGCTGTTGTTGTAGTGGCAGCCGCCCTTCTAAAATGCAGATCGGCATCCAGAACAAACCATAGGACGGTGAAGCTCGCGACAGCCACCAGAGAGAGAATAGGCGATCGCTTCATCATGTCTCTCCCTCCCAGAGATCGAGACATTGCGGCCATTGCGGCGTCGCGAGGCCCGAGAAACCTAACGAAATATGGTACGTCGTGAACGGCGCTGATCGCTGCAACCGCCCAGGAACTGAGCCCTACCTTACGATGAGCAGTGGCACAGCGGGGAGTGCAGCAGCGGCAGCGGGTTCAAGCAGCGGCACTGACCTGTCGCGAAAAGATGTCAAGGTGGGGCTGACTGATACCGTTTAAAGCCGCGTCAGCTCGGCTCGAGCCTTGCGTGTCACTGCGTGCCGAGCGGCGAGCCTGGCAGCGCACTAGATGTCGGATTCGGGCACACGTTTACCTAGTCGACTGGAAGAGCATGATCTGATCAACGGCAAACACAACTCACGATTTATGAACGCGCGGAGGTTTCACACAACCGCTGAGGCATAGAAGGGCAACGGCGCGCGAGACGGGCTCAGATCGCATGACGCGCAGCGCGAGATAAATGTCGCCAGCCTGCTACCTAATGGCGGCTTCTGACCGAAGGTGGTCATCGCATGGTCTCTACTTCTCCGCCCCCGAAACGGCTCTGGATTCACTCCTTGCTCCGCCGGACGAGACGATGGCGCTTTCCCGGATCGGCGCACGGGTAGGCTGGGGCGCCGACAATTCCTGGCAATACATCCGATCGATCTTGCGCTGCATAAGCGCATAGCAGTCGCATGCGACCCTCTCGAGCCGCGCCCGATCGATCTCAACAAATCCGCGCCGGTCGGAGGGGACGGCTCCGGCCTCGCGTAGCTTGCTCATCGTCAGAGTCACTGTCGTCCGCCGCACCCCAAGCAATTGCGCAAGCGCCTCCTGCGTCACCGGGAGGAGGTCATCGGGAACCCGGTCGTGAAGCTGCAGAAGCCACCGCGCCAGGCGGCCATCCACCCGGTGCAGCGCGTTGCAAGCGGCTACGTGCTGGAGTTGCAATAACACCGCGCGGGCGTGGAGCTGAACGACATTCCTGATGGCCGCGCTTTGCGCATAGGCATCTCGAAATTTGGCGGCGGAAATCAATGATGCTGTGCCAGCCATGCGTGCAATCGCGGTCACGGATGAAAGCGATGGGCCGAGTACGGAGAAAGAGGCCAAAGCGCCTTCCCGTCCCATCAAGGTGGTTGCGACCGTTTGCCCGTCCGGCATATCGAGCATGAAGGCGATTGCGCCGCTATCGGGAAAATAGACCGGGTCCATCTCATCGCCCGAGCGCACCAGAACGGCATCTGGCTCAAAGGAGATCTTCTGGAAGTGAGGCGTGAGCAAGCCGAGATCCGCCGGCGGCAGCGCCGCCAATAGCCGATTCCCGATGCCGGTACGGTAGAGGGTCACGATGCTTTCTCTTGTGAAAAAGCATCCATTGAACGCCGGTATCCATCTCTTTCATTCACTTTGATTATCCGAATACGAGTTGCGCGAAACGCAACTATCCAAACAGAGCCATTGATCGAGATCAAGGACGGACATTTGCGGAGACGGTGCCGGCGTCTCGCCGCGCAAGCAGGATCTTGCATACATCATACTATTCACGCGCGTTGGGCGACTCGGCGAGCGGGGCCTGCCGGATGATCGAGATGATGGTTCCGGCAGCGCCCGCTCTTGGCTTCCGAGCTGACGTCTTCAGCGGTGTGGGTCGTGGACGGCTTCTGTGAAGGGTTTCGGATGCCGGCCGCATGATTGACGGCGCGGCACATTCGGGCGGCCGGCGTCTGAAAGCCTCCAAGGGAGGAAACCGCGCATGGTGGGCAGGACTGATGCGGCAGGCTCTATGGGGATTTGAGCGCTGCAGGCGAGCTTGGTGATGGAGTTCGAACCGGTGCAGCGCCCGGCACGACGCTGTCGCTATCATCGAATGGGCGGTGGACGTTGTCGAACGCGATCAATGATCGACGGATGGGCGACGACCGATGAGCGTTCGGGTGCGCTGCGCCGTGGCCGGTCGATGAGCGGCGGGCATGACGAACAGCTTTGCGGAATGGCCGATGCGCGGTCATGAGGTGTCGATCCTGATGGCGCTGATTGGCGCGGTCGATTGGCGGTGCGGCATTGCACCTCGCTCAAAAACCTCGATGATGATCATGCGGCCGCCGCAGCATGGACACGGTGGCTTGCCGCTGTCGACGATGGTCTCGGTCGGTTCATCCTCACGATCGCTGACGGCGAGCAGTTCGCGCGCGCGTGCGACATTGTCGGCGCAGACGCCCCGTGCGAGCAGGCCCTAATGGCGGATGCGGTGAAGGCCTTTTGGCAGCACGTGGATGAGGAAGCGGCGGATGAACTCGTCTGTGGCGAGCGTCATCCGCTTTTGCCGGTCGCGGCCTTCGACCCGATAATCCTTCCATCTGAAGGTGACATCGTGCTGGTCGAGGGCGATCAGGCGGCTGTTGCGATGGCGACGCGGTGAGTATAGCGCGACAGATAGGCCAGCACGGCTTGTGGTCCGCCGAACGGACGCTTGGCATAGACGACCCATTCCGTCTTGCGCGACGCTGCAAGCAATGCGGCGAATGACTGCGCTGCAGCGAGATGAGCGTCGTTGCCGAAGAAGCTCAGGCGCCCGGCCTGGTGGAGGGCGGCGAGGCGACCTAGGAACAGCCGCCGAAACAGGCGTGAGAGCACGCGCACCGGCAGGAAGAACCCCGGCCGGCAGGACACCCAGCGCTGTCCGTCGGGCGAGATGCCGCCGCCCGGCACGATCATGTGCACATGCGGGTGGTGGGTCATGGCCGAGCCCCAGGTGTGCAGCACGGACGTGATACCGATCCTGGCGCCGAGATGCTTCGGATCTGCGGCGATCGTGAGCATCGTCTCGGCCGAGAGCTTGAACAGGAGATCGTAGATGATGGCCCTGTTCTGGTAGGCGATGTCGGCGATCCGGGCCGGCAGCGTGAACACGACGTGATAATATGGCACCGGCAGCAGCTCGGCTTGGCGATCGGCGAGCCACTGCTTCGCCGCGGCGCCCTGGCACTTCGGGCAGTGCCGGTTGCGGCAGGAGTTGCGATGGACGTGTAGGCGCAGTGCTCGCAGCGCGCGACATGGCCGCCGAGCACCGCCGTGCGGCAGCTCTCGATCGCCGACATCACCTTCAACTGGTCGAGGCTGACACGGCCGTCATGGGCCTGCCGCCATGCCGGGCCACGGTCGCGGAAGATATCCGCAACCTCCAGAGCCGGACGAGACACGCCGGCCTCGCGTCAGCCGGGCGGCCGGGCCTCCTTCAGCTTGATCGCGATGTGCTCCAACGGGCTCATGACCTCGCTGATCGTCTTGGTGGCGACGCGGGTATAGAGCGCGGTCGTATCGAGCTTGGCGTGACCGAGCAGAACCTGGATCACGCGCACGTCGATGTTCTGCTCCAAGAGATGAGTGGCGAAGCTGTGCCGCAAGGTGTGCAGCGAGATCCGCTTGTTGATCTCCGCCATCTGGGCAGCGGCGTGGCAGGCGCGGTTGAGCTGGCGCGTGGTCATCGGCTGGGCCGGATCGCGGCCAGGGAAGAGCCAGCCCTGTGGCCGTGCCGTCTTCCACCAGGCGCGCAGCAGATCGAGCAGGTGTGGGGAGAGCATGACGTTACGGTCCTTGCCGCCCTTGCCCTGTTCGACCCGGATGATCATCCGCTTGCTGTCGATGTCGGAGATCTTGAGCGAGACGACCTCGTTGGCCCGCAGGCCGGCGCCATAGGCTACGCTGAGCGCCGCCTTGTACTTGAGCCCCGGTGCCGCATCGAGCAGGCGCGCCACTTCTTCCGGGCTCAGCACCACCGGCAGCTTGCGCGGCTCGTGAATGACGTGGGTGTGCTCGACGATCTCGTTGCGCTTGAGCGTAACCTTGAAGAAGAACCGCAGCGTCGAGACGGTCTGGTTGATAGTCGGCACGCCAACGCCGCTCGATGCCAGATGCAGCTGGTAGCGCCGCACGTCCTCAAAACTCGCCGTTTCCGGCGATCGCCCGAGGAATACCGTGAAGTTCTTGACCCTCTGCACATAGTCATGTTGGGTCTTCGGCGCGAACTTGCGGATCGTCATGTCTTCGATCATGCGCCGCCGCAACGGGCTCGTGGCCTCGTCGGTCATGGGGATGCTCCTGTCTTGGGTGAAGGTTGCGAACCCCTCATCTCAAGACAGGACGCCTCGTTGCGCTATCCTCTCAGCCGCGCTGCCGGCCGTCGTGCCTACCGCGCGAGCGGTTTAGTCCTCCTGACCCCGAGCCAACATCGAAATAACCGTGAGGTTTGGTTTCCAGGAAAGTCCCTTTGGCAGATCTGCAGTGAACATAAACCCTTGAAGCGAGCGAGCACTTGCATCGGTCCAAGATCAGCGCAGAATCCAAACCGATGCTGTCCGAGCGGGCTGTAGCTTCCTATGCGATTTCCCAGAGTAATGTCTTCGCGCGAGCCAGTTGGGATAGTCGATAGCCGCCGCCGCTGTACAAGGTCGCACGATCGGCGTCGTTGAGCGGCGCGCGCTTGTGATAACGCTCGACAAAGTCGGGGTTGTCCGGCACCGATCGGCAGCACGTCTGCGCGATCCGGCGTCAGGTCGTCTTTCATCGTGTCGATGTGCGTCCAGATTGCAAGAAGAGTAGGGGCTCGACAAGCGCGCGCGATATCGTGCGGCAGATTCTCGTCGCCCGTATGCAACAGGTGAAAATAAGCCAAGCTAGAGCTTGTCGAGCTCGGTGACGAGATGAGGGTAGAGATCTCCGGGCTCGTTCCCTTCGACCGGATCTCGCTCGCGACAGCCGTGGTCAGCTCGAGGCCAAAGTGCCCCCGTCCTCGATCAATCAGCCCATGATGACCAATTTATCGCGCTGCCGCCTTGTTGCGCTTGGTGCTTCTTGGGCGTCCATTGCTGGTTTTCACCCGAGTCAGGTGGGCGAGTTGACGCTCCACGTATGGGCCTTGATCCGCAGGTCGGCGCCCTCCTTCTCGGCGACGAGCAGGAAGTTGCCGCTGATATCCATCGTCTCCTTCGCGTCGGGCACGTTGATATTGCCGGTCCAGGTGCCCTGCTCCCAAACCACTTCTCCCTCCGTCGAGCAGCTTCCTCCGTCGTGAATGTCGAGGTGGTTCCAGATCTTCATGGCGCCCTCGGCCCATGTCTCGATGCCCGCGCGTCCGGTCACGCTCGGTTGTCCGGCGGGAATAAGAACGGCATCTTCGGAGAACAAGGCCGCCCAGCGACGGGGGTCATGGCCGTTGACGGTCTCCATAAACTTGGCGTTCAAGTCGGTAAATGCTTCGGAAAAACCCATAGTCGCCTCCTGTGTTGAGTGCAGGTGATTAGGCGCGCGCGGCGATCGCCTCCGGAGGCGCGGTTTCGAGGAGCGCCGCCTTATCGAAGGCGGCTAGGATCCGGTCGAAGCGGCCGGCAATGACGTCGCGCAGTTCCGGATGCGTCAGGATGTAGAGGTCGTTGTCCGCGATCCCGACCAGCACGCGCTCGGCCACGAAGGCCGGATCGATTCCGGCGGCAACAAGTATAGCCATCTGAGGGTTTGCCGGCTCGTCGGACGGTCCGCCGAAGCGCAATGGCCGGTTGCGGACGCTGGTGGCGATGCGGGTTCGCACGAACGCCGTACACAGAACGCTAACCCCGATCTTGGTGCCGGCGAGCTCGGCTGCGAGGGTCTCCGTCACGGAGATCACGCCGGCTTTGGTGGCATTGTGCGGGCCCGTCCCGGGTTGAGCAATCAGGCCAGCCAAGGACGCGGTGTTCACGATGTGGCCGCCTTCGCCATGCGCCTTGATGTGTGGGAGGAATGCCTGAATGCCATGGACGGAGCCCATGAGGTTGACGGCCGTGAGCCAGTTCCAGTCCGTCTCGGCGATTGCCTCGATGGGGCCGCCGATGCCGGCGCCGGCGTTGTTGCAGACAACGTGGACGTTGCCGAAAGCGGCGAAGGCCTCGTCCGCCGCGCTCATCACGGAGATCGGGGCGGACACGTCACAGGCGACGGCCCGTGCATTCGCTCCGGAATCTCTCAGATCCCGCAGGGCCGCGTCGAGCGCGTTTTCATCAATGTCGGCGAGCATCACTTTGGCGCCCTTCGAGGCGAGGGCGCGGGCCAAGGCGAGGCCGATGCCACTGGCGGCGCCGGTGACGAAGGCCGTCTTTCCGTCGAAGCTTTCGATCATGTCCCTTCTCCTCTCTGTGCTTGCTTTCTACAGCTGGTTCCTCGGATTCAGGCGGACCACCACCATCCGCCGACCATGATGCGGTTCCTGAGCTCCACGGTTCGCGGGGCGCGCGGCGGAAGCGTCGCCACGAGTGCGAGCGCGCGTTTGAGGTGCGCCGCTGCCTCGACGTTGTTACTGGCCGCGGTGGCACGGCCGGAGGCCGCGATGTACAGCTCCGCGGCCTTCTCGGTCTGACCCGCTTCGGCGCAGTGACGGGCCAGCGTCTCCGGCTGGCGCTTCGGGATCTCCGAGAAATCAGTCTCGAGCACCGCCGCGATGCGACCATGCAACCGCTGGCGCCTGTCGCGTAGCATCATGCCGTAGGCGGCGTCCTGCACGAGCGCGTGCTTGAAGGTGTATTCGGCGTCGGGCGGCGCACCGCGCCGGGAGATCAGTTCGGCGCTTTCGAGCCGCTCCAGCGAGCGCTCCAGCACCGCCGGCGGCAGTTCCGCGATGGCGGCGATCAGCTCGTAGGAGAATTGCCGCCCGAGCGCCGCGCCCAGTTGAGCAAGATCGCGCGTCTCTGGCATCCGGTCGAGACGGGCGAGCAGAGAGGCGAGCAGCGTCTCCGGAATTGCCGTCCGCCCGATCAGAGCGGTCGCGATATAGGCGTTGCCGGCCTTCCTGACCAGGCCGCTCTCGAGAACGGTCTTGGTCAGTTCCTCGACGAACAGCGGAACGCCGTCGGTGCGGTCTAGGATCTGGTCGGCGATCTCTGCCGGCAGCACCCGACCGCCCGTGAGATGGGACATGATGGCCACGCACTGATCGGGCGCCAGCCTGCCGAGGCCGAGCAGATCCACGTGAGCGCGGTCACGCCATACCGGATCGAATTCAGGGCGGAACGTGACGACGAGGAGGACCCGAAGAACCGCGAGCCGGTCGACGAGGAGGTCGAGCAGCGCGCGCGTAGTCGGATCGCTCCAGTGTGCGTCCTCGAAGATCATGAGCACGGGCAGCCGCGCGGCAAGTCCCTCGACCAGCGTCAGCGGCGCTTCGAGAGTCTTCGCCTTACGAGCCGCCGGCGTCAGATCGAGCGGCGGATAACGGTCGCCGATGGGGATGCCCAAGAGATCGGCGAAGAGCGGAGCGGTCTCGGCGATCCGGTCGGTCGCCTGTGCGACGACGTCTTCAAGCTTGGCGAGGCGTTCGCCATCGGTGTCGGTCCGGCGGATGCCGGCCGCATGGTTCAACTGCGCGATCAGCGGGTGGAGCGCGCTGTCCTGATGATGCGGGGAGCAGAAGTAGCGCAGCCGCGCATGCGGCTCCTGGGCGGAGCATTCAAGCAGTACCTGCGTCATGCGCGACTTGCCGACGCCGGCCTCTCCCGACAGCAGCACGACGCGGCCCTCTCCCGCTTTCGCCTGCTCCCAGCAGCCCATTAGCCGCGAGGCCTCGTCGTCCCGGCCGACGAGCGGGGTGCCGGCGGCACGTAGCGCCTCGAAGCGACTTTCGGCCGCGTCGCCGCCCAGCACCTGCCAGGCCCGCATGTCGCGGTCGAATCCCTTGAGCGCCACCGTGCCGAGATCGCGGTATTCGAATAGCCCGCCGGTCAGGTCGCGGGTGCCGGACGAGATGACCACGGCGCCGGGTTCGGCCAGCGCCTGAAGTCTGGCGGCGAGGTTCGGGGTCTCGCCGACGACCGCCTGCTCCTGCGCCGCGCCGGTGCCGAGCAGGTCGCCGACGACCACGAGCCCGGTGGCGATCCCGACCCGGACCCCGAGCGGCGCGTTGGCGGGGGTCTCGAGACCCGGTATGGCTTCGACCAGGGCGAGGCCGGCGCGGACCGCGCGCTCGGCGTCGTGCTCGCTCGCCTGCGGATACCCGAAATAGGCCAGTACGCCGTCGCCCATGTATTTGGCGACGAAGCCGCCTTCGCGTTCGATAGTCTCCGCGCAGCACTGGTGGTAGGCGGCGACGACGGCGCGCAGGTCCTCGACGTCCAGCCTGGTCGCCAACGCGGTCGATCCGACGAGGTCGCAGAACATGATCGACAGATGACGGCGCTGGGCGTCGTCGGGTGGCGCCGGTGCAGTTGCCATCGGACGGGCGCCCGACGCCACCGGAAGTTCGGCAATGGTCGCCAGCAACTTGCGCCGATGACCGAGCGAGACGCCCAGCTCCTTCAGGTCGCGATCGGTGAGATGGCCGAGCACTGAGACGTCGATGTCGTTTTCGGCGAACCGCGTCGCGTATTCGGGCATCCCGACGGTCGTCAGCCATTCGGCAATCGAAGTTGGTTGGGACATCTCGACCCCGCCCAAGCGTGCCCGGTTAGCGTGCCATTTTAGCAAAACCGTCAAAAATAGCCACTTGTCCGCCGGACGGTGCGCCCCCCAACAATTGAGAAAGGCATGATTACTTACAGACTTATGATCTTGAGTGCCGTGCTCGCCTTCAGTAACAGCTCTGTGGCCGGTCCCCCCACACGGCGAGCCGCGATGCAGGATCAGGGAATGTCCCGGGCCATACCGGACAAACCACTGGCTCCACTGCAACCGAAAGCAGCAACCACCGACATCTTCGATGAGGAAAGCCTCGGAGCATACAGCAACGTCGTCAGAAGACGCGCAGCGCCAGATGCAGAGGCAGCCAACCGCTTCGCCACTCCCATCGAATCGAGCTGACAAATCGGCATCAGTCTAGACCGATTTAGATCCCAACCCGCAAGCTCGTTGGATTGGTTCGTCTAATTCCCGATCGCCGATTTTCACCGCAAGACTCGCAGCGAGGCCCGCAATGGCGAAGGCGTCCGTCGAAGCCCATCATCCCTAGATCGGGGTTAGAGCGGCTTACAAGAAGAAGCAGCGCGGGTTGGCGGCCTATGGCTTAGCCCAGCGGCCGAGCTTTTCCATAATGTCTCATATCCGAATGAAGCTTGCCGTCAGTTTCCGACCGATTCCGTTGAAAAAGGCCCGAAGTAGTTCGCTGTAATGGTACGAGTTGCGATGCCGACGAAGGGCTCACCAGTTCTTATGCGAGCCTTGGGGTTGGCATTGGGATCAGCTTGGCCATTTTGGCGGAGGTTCTGGGCGGTGGCTGCGAGGGTGAACTCGTCGCGCGCGTTTTGCGATCTGGCGCGCCATGTCGCGAGCGCCCTCGTAGATCGAGCGTGCCCCCTCTCCCTGAGGCCTGCGTTGAGCACGTCGCCGCGGACGCCGGCAAGGTGAAGAGGCTGGTGACGAAAACAGCAGCTGTCAGTATTCGCATCCGAGCAAATCCCGGCTGTGGTGCGTCAACGCATCATAACCAGAACGCCGAGGTCGCGCGGAAATCTCTATTTCCACGGCGGGCGCAGCGGGCTGTCCGCCCATCTGCGGGCCGTGGGGTCTTGCAGCGGGTCGTCGCCGCAATTCATGCAGAAATACCTCAGCTTCCCATCGGCGCTTTCGTCGGGCACAGCTTTGATTGGCTGCTGCACGCCGGGCACGACTTCCGAACCGGATAGGACACTGGCATCTGATTTTCCCCTGCGACGGCCAGTCTACGTCCGCCGCCGTACCGATCTCAAGACGGTCGCGGAAAGTTGCGAGCGCTCGTCGACGCTTCTTGACTCAACGATCGCGGGCTACTCAACTCACGGCAGTGATGTTGTGGGGTGCGTCACGGAGCAGAAGTTCTAGCAAGGTCTCGCGCAGCGGGGTCCGGGCCATGGCCGATAGGGCCGACCCTTTCACTCGCCGTCGTCTGCTGGATCTTGCCAAGCGGTACGATGCGAAGGCAGCCCGGCTTCGCGATCGGGAGCACCCGAACGGCCGCTCCCGGGGCCGCGCACGACGCTCCCGGCGTCGATCTTCTCCGGACCAGGCGAAGCCTGAGGCCAATCCCGTCATTCTGGCTGCTGCCGCCTCCCCTTCTGTAGTAGCCCAGCCTTCGCGATGCCGATTTCCAGATCGTCGCAGCGATGAGCTCGGAATCGTCATTCCGATTTCGATCAGGACATCCGCCCGCCGGAACCGACGTTCGGTTGAAGCTCCACCAATGCGGCTCCGGACCGCTGACCACGCACCAGCCGCCAGAAGTCGCCCTCGGCACTCTCGTAGAGAATTCCTTCCATCATGCGGACCAACCGAGATCGCCCGCCCGACGTAGCTGGCTCCGCTCACCACCTGGCAAAGCCTGCGCGCGCGGGCTTATGCGAGCTGACCATTGGTCAACATCACTCCTTCCACCGCATGGCTGTGACCAATAGAACCGCTCAGGCGTATCAGTGCAGTGCCCGCTTCAACGCCGACCAGCCAGTACGCCGCATACCGTCGCGGATAGCGCGCATCACCAGCGCATACGTTTCAGTCTCGCTCATTATCTCCACCTCGCCATCGGCGAGAATCCGAAAGCCGGCGCGCGGTTCACTCTCAAGCAACATCGGCAACGTCATCTTCTTCTTTGCCATCGATCTTCACTCCCTTGCTCACGAGGCCTGCAGAGGCGATCTGAGCCGCAGTCCAAGCCGGATCGGCAATCTCTTCGAGTGCGACGCGCACGGCGTCGTTCATAAGTTCGTAGCATTCGGCCTGCGGACGCAATGCCAGCAAATAGGCAGTCTCGCCTGGCAGGTTGAGCAGACGATTGCGCATGCCCAAGAGAGTTTGCTCGAGGCAGCGGCAAATCAAGTCAAGCTGCACAACCTCGCCTGCCTCAATGGCGTCCTGGTGCTCCTCGCGGCGACGTTTCGCGGCGACAAGGCGCGTGCGCTCCTCGGTGAGTCTGCTGCCAGCTGAACCTCCGCGGCCGGCAGCAACCGAGCGCAGGTGGGCTAGAACTTCGCGCCGCACCTCGTCGAAATCGTACTCGCCGGACGACTGACGCGTGACTATGCCTTCCGCCAAATATTGATCAAACTGAGAGCGCGAGCAGCAAATGTGAGCTGCCGCTTGAGCTATTGTTGCCATTCCTTCCAACCCTAATTTTGTAGTGATCATTACATAAATAGGGCGGCTAACGCAACCCCGCATGTGTCCCCCTCCAAGAGGGACCCAGACGAAGCTCAGATTGTCACTGTACTGTTTGGCCGCGAGGAGGGTCGGCATTGAAACGGCGCATTTCGATCAACCTCGTCCGCCATGCTTCAGCATCCGTTTTAGGCAGCGTATGCAGCAGGCGCTCCGGCTGAACGACCTCGACACCATCCCCGACATCGCTCGCCGTCGAGAGAAGGTTCAAAGCGGCCTGCCGAACGCCCTCAAGCGTAACAGTCTCTGGAACGGTGATCCGATAGCTCCGACCATTGTATGCGAAGAAACCGAGTTGCGCCATCAGGCCAAACTCAGTGCCGAACACGATAGTCTTTTCGTCGTTGAGATCAGCCGCCATCACATGATTCCGGTGCAGCAATGCCCCAATGACCTCGAGCGCGGCAGTTTCCAAGTTAGGCTCACAAAACGCACACAGATCCATCACTCGATTCTCGAAAGCGGGATTGCGAAGTTCGTCCGACCAGATGGTCTGAGCTGCCGCCGCCTTTATTAGCCAAGATGCGACAAAGCAGCAGTCCGGTTCATCTGGCATTTCGATCAGAACAAAATCGTCCATTTTTGATCACCACATTGTTGAACTATGAGCGGACAGCAATCCCGCCGGGGCGGCCGATGAAACATTCCTGGTCGCCAATGCATCCGTCGCACCCGCCCTTCTTTTGACGTGCTGGAGGCGGATCGAAAGCTGCTCCCACCCGCACCTCAAACCAAATTCAGTAACTCGACCTGCCATCGCCCGTGATCAGCTCGAACAAAGCGAATTCGCCCAGTGCAGCTTCGATCTGCGCCTTCGCATTCGGAACGATCTCGGCAGACAGCAGCGCCCGCCGTTCGCGTTGTCCGCGCCCGCTAACCTTGAAGCGGCACAACATCGAGGTGAGCCAAAAGGCGCTATAAGAATATCTATTCTTAGCGTCATTCGGCTCACCTCGCGCCGAGGTGCGCCCAAAATCGCTATAAGCGCCGGCCGACGAAGTGTGCCCGTTCGCACTATAAGACGTGGCGGCGAACATCGCCGGAACCCGACCGTCCCGGCGGTACCTGTAGTCGGCGGCTTTCCGGTCCTTGAACAGGTCCGGATACAGCCTGGCGGCGTCCGCCGGCCATTCCGGGACCAGGCCACGCGCCATCATCGCATCGATCTCATTGGGCTCGACATCGGCCACGTGCACCAGCGCATCGATGGGCACCGGCAGCGTCAGGTCGTCGAGGATCACAAATGCTTCGACCGGGTTCTCCGCCGTCCGGTTCACCGCACGCGACCGGCCGAGCGCCTGCAAGACGCCACCTTCGGCGATAGCGCCACAGATCAGATTGGCAGTGTCGTTCTCGTATCCATTACACTGCAGTAGGCGCTCGGTGCCGTCCTTGAACCGGACCGGCCGCTGCTGCTTTTCCCGTTTCCCGACCATCACCGGCTTGCCGGTCAGCGCCGATCCCGAGATCTCGATCGCCGACGGGCTCGGCATCGGCCGACCGATGGTGATCAGCACCTCGACATTGCCGTAGGTGTCCAGCCCCTCGATAGCGCCAAAATGGGCCGCATCGAGATTTGGAATCTCGTCAAAAACGTCTTCGACATGCTTCTGAGAGATCACGAGGGTGCGACGCCCCCGCGCGAGATGGATCACCAGCGCCCGCAACCGATTACGCCGGGCCTGTTGTTTGGCGTAGGCGGCCGGGTGCTTTGCCTCATCCGGCAACGCGAGAATTTTCTTGCCGACCGCGAGACCAACGATCTGCGTGATGCGCTCGTGCGGCGCAAGCACATCAATTTCCTGCAGCACTGTCAGGTACGGCAAGTGATGCCGGACCAGTTCGATCTCCATCGTCGCGTCGCCATGCAACAGCGGCAGTGCGGTGACCGTCTTGTGAATTTCCTTCTTGCCGAGCACGCGAAGATATCGCGCAGCGACGCCGTTTTCGATGACGGTCTCAAGGATCAAACGGCCGGCGATGTCCTCGTGCCCGTTCAGGAACTCCTCCAGCGTCTTCCACATCCGGGCACGGCGCCGGACTTGTCGCATGTACTTGTACTGCTCGACCAAAGTCGCGTCGCTCTTCGGCGCCCGTATCCGGCCGCAACTCGATCTTGACCATGCGCTTGAACTCGAGTTTGGCAGCGGCGGCATAACTGATGTTCACGTCACCAGCGTCGATCAGGGCCTCCCGCATCAACCGGCCGTCCGGCATCTGCATCAACGAAGCCTGCAGCTTCTTGCTAATTTCACCCAGTTGTCTGGTATCCTCCTTTAGAATCTCTTCTTTCTTGCGCACGGGATACCTCGTCAGACTCTCGTCCCAGATCTCACCGAGTTTAATCCGTGTTTGACGCGGGTCTTGCAGAATTCCTTTCAACGAGAAGCCCTCGTCGATAATCACCAGGCCAAACGTATCCTTGCCGAACCGGTTGAGCGTAACGAACATCAACTCATGCGCGGCAAAGACCACATCGGCGCACTTCGCCTTCTCGCGCTGCGCTTGAAACGCACAGCTACGGAAAAACCGGCACGTGATCTTGCCATTGTCGCAACAAGTCTTGTGCACATCGGCGCCGATGCTCTGCGCCGCCTTGACCGCTTCAATATTGCGGCACAGCGGTTCACCGGTCTTCAAATCCTTCGCCTCGCGCGACTGATAAATTGCTGTCGAGATGCCGTGCGCACCGAACACGACCATGAGCTTGCTGCTGGCCTCCTCAGCCAGCCGGTGAGTCGGCACCAGAAACATGACACGATACAGTTGATGCCGCCGGCGCTTCTGCTCCAGCACAAACTTCGCGGCGCCCTGCCGCATCTGCTCGGACTTCCCGTCTCCAGTTGTCAACTTGATGGCGGCATGCAGCGCGGGCTCATAATTGAGGTCGATCACACCTGCCGGGGGAGCCGGTGTCGCGTGAAACCGCAGTGCCTGCTCGATGAACACATCCACGGCCGCACGCATCTGCTCGCGCGCGACGTCCACCGGCACAGCATCGCCGGGCTTCTCAGCTTGATCAATGGCGACAAACGTATCGTTCACCGCTGCACCAGCGGCAGCACCAGATCGAACGGGAACAGATCGGCCGACTTGCGCGCCGATGCGGCAATGTGAACCAGATCACCCCAGACTTTCGTGCATTTCTTGGCGGCCTCAATCCCATCTTCGCAATCGACGATCACCGTCAGTCGCTTGATGTTGTGATAGCGCGGCTTCGGAAAAGTTGCGATACCATCCAACGACAGAACCGACCACACCGGACTGAAGTCGGACATCATCGCGGCCAGCGCGGTCTCCAGACTCGCCGCGATCGTCAGTTCACCGCGGTCATAGGGAGGCTCACCGCCGAGCTTGATGACGCTGTAACAATCGATCGTGCCGATGGTCTTGCGCTCGATCACGGTCGCATCGGGACCCAGGGCCGTGAGATGCAGCCCGACAGGTTCGTTGGTCACGCCGTCCTGCACATAAGCGACAAGACAAGGCAGAGTGAACTCGCCGAACGGACAAGCAGGGTGAAACCGCAGAACGTCATGCGCAGCATCCGGGAGCGTGAGGCCAAGACTGACCAGATATTTTTCGGCGAGCGATCCGCGCAGCGGCTGTGCATCATCGAACAGCTCAACTGCATGCTCGACGACGCTGATGCTCGCGGCTCCCACACGGATGGGATCAGGGGCGATGGCCGCCAGCCGGTAGTCGGCCCGCCACGTCGGGGACGCCTGATCTGCGAGATAGAAAAGGGTGCCGACGCCGATTTCGGTCGGCGGGCACGTTTCGAGCGCGTTCCATTTCGCTTCGGTCGCATCGGCATCATAGGCCGGATACTTCTGCGACCAGTTGTCGAACATCGCGAGCCCAGCTGTTGACCCGCCGGTCGCAGCGAACACAGCCATTGCGAGCCGGTTCCACTCCGCCCAGTTCACGCTCGCATGGTTGGGGATGGCCATCAGGGCCGCTTGGATCTCGTCGAGGTCGCCACCGACATTGAGCTGCTGGCGGCCCTTACCGCGCTCTTCGAGGCCGTTCTCCGCCTGCGCTTGTTTAGGTGCAGGTGCGCGCGACGGAGACTTCTTTCCTTCCTTCTGTTTGGTCGCTGCTTCGATCAGCCAAACCGGCGCATCCGCAATCGGCAGATCGTTCAGCCAGCGATATTCGCCGACGCCCGGCTTGATGCTGGGCGGAGCAATGACCATGCCACCATCGCCGCGAACATCGACGCCCGGCGCAAGTTCGCTTGTGCTGTTCTTGACGTAGGTTCCGGCACCAGGATGCCGGTAATAGCGGTGGACCGACCCGCTGGGGCTCACCGCGATACGGGTTTCAGGGAAAGGGCCGTGCTCGCGCTCCAGCTCTCGGATCGACGCGAGACCGTCGACGCCATGGCCTTCGACAGTATCGGCCTCAATGACAAAGATGCCAGATGTCTCGCCAGTGACGATAGCCACGTTGGCGTCGGGCCACTTGCGGAAATCGCTGCGAATTTCCTCGGGGTCCGTGGTCTTGCCCCATTTGGCCCCGCTGTGCTTTTCCGATTTGTGCGATTTCTTCTGTCCGGCCGGCGCGGGGAAGACTTCCCAGCCCATGGCCGCATACTGGAGCGCGGCGGCGCCGCGCGTGCTCAAGGGACGTGCGCGCAGCACCACGTCGCGCCAGGACTTGGAGATAGTCGTGTTCACAACCGCATTCACTTTCGTCATCACGACTTACTTGCGGTTGCGCGCTTCAAGTTCGCGTTCGCGCGTATCGGCGAGCTTTTCTTGATGAGCTGCGCGATCTTCGGCAACGCGCAGCTCGACGGCACGCTCAAGCTCGTCCGCCGCATTGCGCATCGCGCGGATGATGTTGGTGAAAAGCGTCTGCGACCAGCTGTCAGTCGGCGTACAGGTCAGCGCCGTGCGCGTGATCTGCTCAATGTCGCGACATGCGCGGTACACGTACCGGCGCAACGGAATCGGCGGCTTGGGTTTGGGACCGCGCGGCACGATGGTGAAATTCATAGCGTGGAGACCTCCGCTCCTGCGGGGTCGCACCGGCATGGCATCGTCATTGTGCAATCGAGCCAAGACCGGGATGCAAACCCAGTTTTAGGGAAAACCCCGACGCGGCGGCGCGTTGGGGTTATTCATTCTGGGACTTGGTCTGGCTAAATTACAGGAAAGGCGGCGGTCACTTTTTGGGGCGCCGATTTGCCTTTGATTTCTTGGGACCTGCGCCGGCGAGTTCTGCGGCAATCGTGTTAATATTGGCGTTGGATGCTCGGATATTCTGTTCGACCCCGAGCCAGTCGAACAAAGCATCGAATATCTGCTTGCGCGGCCGCTCCCTGCGACTGGTGGTGATCTCGTACGCGGCCATCAGCTTTAGAAATGGCTCGACCACTACTGTCCGCACCTGGCGCTTTTTGTAGCCCTCCTGATTGGCCGTTAGCCAGTGGTCGATGTCCTGCATGTAGGGCGATAACTCGACAGCCAAGCGGCGTTCAAGACGGTAGTCGGCAATGAGCCCCCGCAACGTACTAGCATCCGCGTTGGGGTTGAGCAGCTGCATGCTAGCCAACACGATTTCGCTGTCCAAGGTATCGGACCCCGCAGCTTTATGAAGCTCGAGCACCTTCGCTATGGCCGCGCGAAGTTGTCGTACCCGCTTCGGGACCAATAGTTTTGAAGGATCCGCAACACTGCGTTGGTAATCGAGTTCGATCTGCTCAAGAGCGACCTTCAGTGCATACTCCCCGTGGGGGCCAATCTCGTTCAGACCCATCGCCGCAAGCAGTTTCGCGAACTGCTGCTCACGGTTATTTACGTTGATAAGCGGTCGCCTGTGCTTTGTCATTCGGGCTGGCCGCTTGGAACGCTAGTCTGCAGCACGAAAATGCTCCGCCGGTTTTCGTTGGCAGCAAATGCGCCATTCTATACGCAGAACAAGCTCGCACTTCGCATTTGTTGAGAGACTCCCAGGTTAAGCGCAAATATCGTTACAGCAGCGTTACTCGCCCGGGAGGATCGCTGGCCTCACGAAACCTACGGTCGGGCAGGTATAGCGGGCGCGGCACCGCTGGAACTACCTTGAGATGGTGATGATAGAAGCCAATCAACGCGAAGCTGAAACGGAGGACGTAGCACCGGCTAAATCTCGTCCTCGCCGCATGCTCGACGAAAAGCAGGTTTTGGAGATCATCCCGGTCGGGCGCACCACGCTCTACCGCATGGAGAAATCCGGCCGCTTCCCCAAATCGACCTACATCAGCCCGAACCGGCGCGTCTGGTTTGAGGACGAGATCATCGCGTGGCAGAACGCTGTTGACGAATTCGATCCGCGTCGGGGGCGCGGCAAGGCGCGGCGCGTGCGCACGGTTGCTCCTGGCGGGGACGATTCGAAAACGCGCTGAGGATGGGGTTGTCCTACCCATAGCAGCCTTCAGGCAGCGACGTTTGCACAAGCCGCTGGAAATGCTCGAGGACGCGCTGATCAATCTCGAGCGCAAGCCAGAGGTCGAACATGGCTTCGGGCTGACATCGCGTTAGAACGCCTCGAAGCTGGGCGAGCGGCGCCCGCGCCGGGTCACTCGGCCGCCTATCGGGGGGCGACCATCAAGCGCGCGAACAGTTGATCTCGTCCACGAACCTGACTCGACATCCTCGTCGGCGTGCGCACGGCTGTCGGCGAGGACGTGCGCGCCATCTACAGGGGGGTTGCCATGCGTGATTTGCTGGGGTGAAATAGATGAAGGCCGCGACGCGCTAACGTCCGGCCTTCTGTGGAACAAGCACAGACATCAACGCCAAATGGAGCTTGGCCGATGCGGCTTGCCCGCGATAAGACTACCCCCGCCTCACTGAAAACCCATGAACGCAGCGCCGCACCGCGCCGGCGCGACGAGCCGAATGCCCCTGCCCTACTAACCGTCGTAGGGAGGCCACCATGGGCTTTAACAATTCGGATCGCCAGTTACCAAGCCAACCATCGGCCAAGAATCTAAAATTTGAGCGGGAAGACTGGACCCACTTCCGCACCGTCGAGGGATTGCAGCAGAAGGCTGGGGTGGCGGCGAGCAAGCTCCGCCGTCTGGTTCTGAAGGAGCTGGCCGACAACGCGCTCGACACCGGAGCCGAGGTTGACATCGGCCAACTGTCCTCCGGTGGCTACTTCGTCGAGGATGATGGCCCCGGCATCGACGGGTCGCCCGAGGAGATCGCCCGGCTGTTCAGCATCAACAGGCCAATGATTTCGACCAAGTTGCTGAGGCTGCCCAAACGGGGCGCGCTCGGCAACGGCCTGCGGGTGGTCGCCGGCGCGGTGCTAGCTCCGGAAGGACGCCTTGTCGTCATCACGCGCAATCGCCGGATCGAGTTGCGCCCAGAGCGCGAGGGCGCGACGACCGTCGTGAGCGTCGAACCGATCGACTTCCCAGTCGGCACCCGCGGACCGACTACGAGAACAAGTACGGCGAGATTGCCTTGATGTACCGTGAGCCGCGCGGCTCAATCACGCATCCGCACTGCAACGAGACCATCACGCTCGGCACCCTCATGGTCGAGGAGTACGTGCGACCGGCCTGGACCTTCAACAAGCTGCTGTACATCGAGAAGGAGGGCGCACAGGAGGCGCTGAAGCAGGATCGCTGGATGGAGCGGAACGACTGCGCCGTAATGTCTTCGAAGGGTTTTTCGACGCGAGCCGCGCGCGACCTGATCGACAAACTGGTCGATCACGATGAGCCCGTCGAGGTGTTCTGCGTCCATGACGCCGACGCAAGCGGGACGATGATCTACCAGACCCTGCAGGAAGCAACGAAGGCGCGTGGTGCGCGCAAGATCAGGATCATCAATCTCGGTCTCGAACCCTGGGAGGCCGTCGAGATGGGGCTTGAGGTCGAGGCGGTGGATGCGGCGAAGCGCTTCAAGCCGGTTGCTGACTACATCCGCGAGCGAGACGGTCACCGTTGGGAACAATGGCTGCAGACCCGTCGCGTCGAGCTGAACGCGATGACGACGCCGCAACTGATAGAGTGGCTCGACCAGAAGTTGGCAGACCACGGCAAAGGCAAGCTGATCCCGCCGACACATGTGCTGGAGAAGGAGCTGGCCGATCACATCGAGAGCACGATCCGCGCGGCGATCAGAGAGCGCATCTTGCGTGAGGCCAAGCTGATGAGCAGGTTGCCGTGGCCCTCGCCGCGATCGAGACGCCCGACGGTGCGAAGCTGGCGCAAGACATCGCGCGACTGTTCAAGCGGCAGTCCGACCGGAAATGGCGGGACCTCATTGAGGAGGCCGCAAGCGAACTGGCGAGGATGCAGAGCACTTAGCGCCACTCCTCCTCGCGCTCACGACACACCACATCGCTCTCGGGGTTCTTCGCCTTAACACTCAACCTTTGGCCGTGTGGTGCTCTGCTCGGGGGGAATATTCGCTCGAACCGGCCGGCGCGATCGTCGCAGCGAAGGTCGCAGGCGAGACCATCATCGTCGGCCCCGCCTCGCGCGACGGAGCGGACCAATGATCCCCGACACGCGCGGCGGCCTTCCGGCGATGGCCTGCGTCGCAGCGATGCAGAAGGGGATCAGGCGCGGCATGGAGCGCGAAGGATGGAGTTCGCCCGCGAACTGATCCACACCAGCTAGGCATTCCACAGCATGGTCTGCAGTCGGCCGGGGGTCATCTGCCGTGAAAACCTCGACACGATCGCGGCGCCATGGGTCGTGCCGTTCGTCGCGATGGCGCTGGCGCAGTCGAGGGAGGCGCTGCAGCAAAGCATCGGCGAAGCCCGCCTCATCGTCGGCAACTGCATCAGGATCATGTGCCGGTCGCCGAAGTCCCGCGCTGGCACCCAGTTCGCGGCGGCCATCGGGCTCAGGTCGATGCTGGAGGGCTTCGCGCCGGAGGTGCCTGATTGGGCGAACGACCAGCACACGCTCGAAGGTCGCAGGCTGGGCCGTGGTCTCCAGCATTTCCGTGAGGAAGGCGCGAAGTTGGTCCCGCCGCCGACAGGCGATGATCCCTACGAGGACGAAGCCTACCGGCTGTGGGCGATCAAGCAGCGAGGGAAGTGACGGCGCGGGCATGTCCGGTGTTGGATGGAAACCGGAAGTAGTCAGCGCAGGGTCAAGACGACGCGAATGACCCGAAGCGGTCATCAAATCGCAGAACCATGCGGTAGCAAAGGACGTAACCTCGGGTTAATCTTCTGGGACTGACTTCTGTGGCAGGAGATCATCATGTGGCAACCGGATGGATGGGGCCAGACACGGATTGGCGTTCTCACACCCCACGCTGATATAGTTCCAGAAGCGGAATTCAATGCGCTCGCTCCTGATGGGATTTCGATACACGCCGCGCGCATTCCGTTTGGTGGCTACAGTCCGGGCGGAACGATGGACCCGACCATCGCGAATGACCCTGTTCGCGCTATTGCCGATCCGCCTGCGGTGGATGATGCTGCCGAGATGCTGGCGATGGCTCCGCTCCACGCAATCGCTTTCGGTTTCACTAGCAGCAGCTATGTTCGAGGCGCAGCCGATGATGCGACGCTTAAGTCCCGTTTAGAAGCTCGCACGCGAGGCATCCCGGTGGTCGTTCCGTGCGCTGCTGCTGCTGCCGCATTGGGTGCGCTCTCCGCTACAAAGGTTGCGCTCATCAGTCCACCATGGTTCTCAACCGAAATGGATCAGCAGGGTGTTGCCTACTTCGGGAGCCAAGGGCTGGAAGTTGTTTACAGCGGACCGGCGAGCTTGCCATCGGATCAGCAGGCTATACAGCCAGACCAACTCTATGACTGGGTCCGTTCGCATGTGCCGACAAACGCCGAAGCCGTATTCATTGGTGGCAACGGCTTCCGGGCCATTGGGGTGATTAAGGCTTTGGAGGAAAGTCTTGATCGCCCAGTTCTGACTGCAAACCAAGTCGCTTTTTGGTGTGCACTGCGTCTATCCGGCACTCGCGCACCCGTACGTAACTACGGCCGAATTTTCGAGTTCGATCTCCCGCGTTCATAGTCCAGACTTGTTCGGCAACTTCGGTTGCTGGCCCGTTTGAGCCCTTACGATGGGCACTCAAGATGTCCGCTCATCGGGGCTGACCGAGAATCATCGCGGGAGGACTAAATCGACGTGATTGACCCATCTGAGACATTAGGCCTTTAACCTAGAATGGCGTAGCGTCGACGTGCGATCAAACGCTCAGTTCATATTAACTTGTGGGGGGCACATGAGGACGTTTTCTTTCGCGGCAGGTGGCATCTTGGCCGTGATGATGCTGTCATCGGCTGCGACCGCAGCTGAGTTGAGGGTTCTGGCCGGCGGCGCCATGACAGCAGTGTGGGCGAGTCTCAAGCCGAAGTTCGAACAAACCTCAGGCCACAAGCTTGACGTCTTCTTCGGCACCACTCCGAACCTGATCAAGGAAGCGACCTCCGGCAAGCCGTTTGATGTCGGCGTCGTGCCGGTCGAGGTGATGGGGGACGCTGGCGCGCGATCACATTTCGCAGCCGGGCCGACGCTGGACATAGCTCGTGTCGGCCTCGGCGTCGCGGTTCGCGCCGGTGCGCCGAAGCCCAACATCTCCACGCCCGACGCGCTAAAAGCTGCCTTGCTCAAGGCGGAATCGGTCGCCTCGATTCCGGAAAGCGCAACCGGCTATTCAATAGCGAAGGTATTCGAGCGCCTCGGCATCACCGAGCAGATGAATGCCAAGATGAGAGCGCAGCCGACGCCGGCACAGGTCGTCGCTGTGGTCGCCAAGGGCGAGGCTGAACTCGCGCTGTTCCTGATGAACGTCTTGACGGTGCCGGGCCTCGATGTGGTTGGCCCGTTCCCTGCTCACTTGCAGCAGGATGTCGTATTCACGGCCGCGCTCGGTGCGGGCACGAAGGAAGCCGCAGCCGCGAAGGCGCTCGTCGACTACCTGAGAACGTCGGACGCCATATCGGTGATCAAGAGCAAAGGTATGAGGCCAGGGTGAAAGAATCAGCTGCTTCGTGGGACAACGACGTTCAAGCCACGCTGCTACAGCGGATTGCCTTACCCACTGGTGTATGTCGGCTGATGGCCATCGGCGAAGTGGCGGCACCTCTCCACAAGGTCCGCTGGATCAGGGCCCGAAGACGGCGGAGACCCCGGCCAGGACGCGCCACGTGGGGGTCGCTTGAATCCCTTTGTAGTCATTGACGACCGGGATGCCGACCATCACGTAGCTCGACCAGTTCTCGACTGTCAGGCGCAAACCCGGCGAAATAAATATCGTGTTGCCGCCTGAATTTGGATCAGTGACGCCGGCGGTTCGCTGCTTGTCGTGCCACTCGCCATTGATCTCAAGCAAAGCGTCGAGGGCAACATGTCCGTGCGGAGCGGCCGTTATTGGAGCCTTGGTCACCATCCGCGAATGATCATGGCCGGCATGCGCATACGCGTTCCGCGGGTCATGCGAATGCGGCTCGCTCGCGGTCTCGCCGAACAGCCGGTAGGAAAGCGCGCCATTGTAGAGAAACCGATTGCCGAGATTGGTGTCTTGCGTCCCGGTCCCGCTTGCGATCGCGAGTATGTTCGCGTGAAAGCTCAAGGCCGGATTCAATCGCTGGCTGAAGGCGGCGCCAAACAACCAATCCCAAGAGCCCGATCCAGGTTGAAATTCGGCCTCGAATAGCTCACCGAACGGGTCAACCAAGTGGGTCGCGCCGGTCGGTGCCTTGACGCCGAACAGCATCGCCGCTTGCGTTCCGCTTACCTGATTGTTCAAGAAGCGATATTGGCCAAGCAAGGTCACATCGCCAAAGCCAGAAGTAATGCCGCGATCAGGCACCGTGGCGGGATCAGCCGGGTCTTCCTGCACGCCTTCGAGGATGCCGGTGCGGCGCACCCATGGCAGGCGCACCGACACCGTCAAGTCGTTAGTGATGCCGTAGGCAAACGCAAGCGCCCGACTCTCTACCGTTTGCAGGCCATGGACGTCTTTGCCGATATTAGCGAGCAGAGTCGGATCGCTCAGTTGCTTCAGCCGGAGATAATCAACGAACGCGGAAAAGGCGAACTGCCCCTGATCGAGGGTGCCGGCGCCAATGGTGAAAATGCCGCCAGCACCGCCAATGCCGCCGATGCCTGGATGATGCGCCGATGGCCGTCGATGCGACCAGAGCCACAATGAACGAGACTCGATTGATCATTGTCCACCCCTTGATGTCACGCGCGTCGTCCATTGTACGTTAATTCTGTCACTTCAGCTGTTGGCCATCGCTTCCGTTGAGGCGGTGCAGCTATATGTCCGATGATGGGCGCGGACCGGAAGCTTGTCGCTGAGCGCCAATCCGACGCGATTGACCCATGCCAGACATCATTGCTCAATAGACATGCCCAAGGTCCGGCCATAGGCTTGCTGCTGATACTTCGGTGCGGATGAGCTGAGCCGTCCCGCGATCTTTTCTATGGCGTAACGGAAGGCACGACAATGGCTGAACTTATCAAGGTTGGCGCAATGCAATTACGGTTTTTACGCACCAAGTATGATACCAGCGGGGCGCTTGATATGTTTGAGGTGGTGATCCCGCCAAACTCCCGTATGCCGGTCCCGCACCATCACCGTGACTGGGAAGAAACGATCTATGGTCTTGAGGGCGTCATCACTTGGACGGTCGCCGGCAAGTGCATCGAGATCAAGCCGGGAGACGATCTCTTCATCCCGCGCGGTGTTGTCCACGGGTTCGTCAACGAGACGCAGGCGATTGCGAAAATGCTTTGCGTTCTCACGCCAGGCGTTCTCGGGCCGGAATACTTCCGAGAAATGGCCATAGCCATCGGCGGCCCTCCGCCTCCTGATCCTGCCCGGATGGGCGAGATCATGAAACGTCACGGCCTGATACCTGCGCCATCTTAATTGAGTGGGCCGGCTGCATTCGCGCTCTGCGCGCGAACCTCGTTATTTCTGAATGCCGCTTGTTGGCCCATCAGCGAAGTGGCGGCGGCGTTCCACGAGGTCCGCTCACCGAGGCATGGCGGACCAGATTTGCTCACGTTGAGTTCTTCGCATTTTGACCCATCACGGACATCCGAGAATTGCGCGGCTGCCTCAGTCGGCGGCCGCGGCCCTACGACTTTCAAGGAGGTTTTCGCTCCCATTTCGGTGCAGCTTGAGCACGGCATAAACCGCCTGGTTTGCCGGTGTAGGCACACCAATCTCGCGACCGAACTCGACCACCTTTCCGGCAAGCCAGTCGAGTTCGAGCCGGTTGCCTCGTTCGAGGTCGTGCAGCATCGAGGCCTTGAAGGTGGGTGGCGAGGCATCGCCGAATTTCAGTCTGTCGTCGGCAAAATGCTCCGGTATAGGAACGCCCTTGGCACGGCCAACCGCCACCACCTCGCGCATCAGGCTGAGAAAGAATGACCGCGTGTCGGGGTCCGCCAGGATGGGCCCGAGCGGCTGGCGAGTCGTAGCGGTCGCGCCGGATAATCCGACCAGAAATACGAATTTCTGCCAGCGCTCTCGGTCAATCGCGTCGGACAGCATGATGTCGATCCCGGCCACATGAGCGGCGTCGGTAAAGGCCTTGAGGTGCGCATCGGGCTTACCGTCGATGCGCCCGCAGACCATACGTGCGAACTTGCTTGTGTGGGTAACGACGCCAGGTGCGGAAAGCACCGTAGCAATATAAGCACTGCCAGCAACCACATTGTCGGTGCCGAGGATAGGGGCAATCCGCTCCGCGCTGTCGACGCCGTTTTGCAGTGGGATCACACGGGTGCGGGGCCCGACCAACGGGAGAGCTTGCTCGGCCGCTTTCTCGCTGTCCCATAGCTTGACTGCGAACAGAACGATATCGACCGGACCGACCTTGGCAGGATCGTCGGTCACGTTCGGCTTAGGCAAATGAAGATCGCCATGCACGCTCTCGACTTTGAGGCCATTCTTCTTGATAACGTCGAGATTGGAGCCGCGCGCGATAAAGACCACATCGTGCCCTGCAGCAGCCATACGTGCACCGAAATAACCACCGAGGGCGCCGGCTGCCATCACAGCGATACGCATTAGCCGCCTCCACTAGCTCAACGCCCTCAAGGCACGATCGACGAACGATACCACGCAATAGACCGGGGAGTGACCCGTCGAACGGCCGCAGTTGGCCCTTTCGGACCTGACAGACTTGGCTGATAATGTCGGCTCACGCGGCGGAAGCGGGCAAAGCATTCGCAGTTTGAGGTCTGCTTCTGGCCCGTCGGCGCACCGCCTTGGGTACGAAGTGCTACATAATTTATAGCAGATTGAAAAAGTGCAAATATCCTCGCACGGGGCGGTCTCGCGGTCCCCGCCATAGGCCATAGTCGCCGGAGAACCTGCCGACCGATGGCGCAGGGCCGCCATCGTCGGACAGTCACCGCCAGCGCTTGCGCGCACAGAAGACCAAGCCGCGCTATCGCGCGTCGCTACGGATCAATAGGCGCAGATATAGTTGCCGTACGCATCGTAGCAACTGCGGGGGTAAGCAGCAGCGCCAACGGCAGCCGCGCCTATCGCCGCCGCGCCGACACCATAGCCGCGATAGCCGTAGCCGCGATAGGCCTCACCACGATAGCCGTAGCGCCCGCCGCGCACTGCGACAGCGCACCCCGAGCCCCTCGAACTGCTACCGCGCCGCCACGGTAGCCTCCACCGCCCCGATAGGCGCCCCCCCGCGACTGCGAGCATCAGCGTCGTCGGGAGTGAAGGTGACTAGCAGCATGGCCGCAGCTGCCGAAGCGATGAGAATTCGGCGCAATGTTAGGCGTACTCCTTTTTCTGGAGAGGAAGCCGCGGGACAATTGCGCAGCGCGCCGAACCGCGGTCTATCCGAAGCTCGCGCGCGGGAGCTGCGCGCTCTTGACCTGGGTCAAACCTCACGTTCATCTACGTGAACGGAACTGCTCCATCACTCGTTCCATCGTGAGAAGCGATCCGTGCAGTCATGACCCGTGCAGGTGAAAAAGTGGACCCGCGCGCCAGCCCGGCGCACCATCCGCCGGTAAGCCATCCCTGCATTTACAACTCGGCTTTTCAATATGGAGTTTCCCGATGGCGCTTGATCGGTCGTTCGAGCCTGACCCGGAACTGAAGGGATCCTACTATCGAAGGTTGGAGGATATCCCGTTGGCTCTTGCTAAGTTCGATGTGACGGCGCTTCCAACCAATTCGCCTGCGCAATTTGTAGCCTACTATTTCGGGGCCGAGAAACTGGCGAAAGCCATTGTTGGCATCGATCTTAACCAACCAGCGCCTGGTGCATTTCATCATCGCATGGGTGTCAGGTTGCCGGAATCCAAATCTTCCGCACGCAAGATGAAGCTCACAATTTCGGAAGCCGAACTTGATGCCCTATTCGAGCATCAATCACGCCTTCCGCTGCCGTCGAGCGCGATCACGATCCGCAATCGCCTGTCGCACGATTTCGGGCCGACGCAGGTGAGCCACATCCGTCAGCACGCACCGCGACTGGTACCGATCATGGTCAAGTTCATCGGAGACATTGAACTTGTGCTGAAGCATCTGCGCACGCTGTGGACGGCATCACAGACACGACCGTAGCTCGAAACTTCACTTCCCCACCCATCGCAATCATGCGGCCGCCGCGATCGTCCTTGTCGACCTCCTGAGCGCGTCATCCGGCAATGGCCGCTGCAGCGCCTTGGCCCCGTCCCACCGCGCCCGCATCCAAAAGTCTCCGCTCCAGCACCTGGGAACCACTCCAGCGACCGAGAAGGCGGCTTGACCAAGATCAACGCTGTTCGCTCAGCTGTCGAGAAAGCTGGCACATGGCAAGACGGGTTTCTATGATCGAAGTGGCTGCGATTGTGATCATCGCACTCAGCTTGGCTATAGTCGCCTTCGTCGGGTTTTCCATCTTGGCAGAACCATGAAGGCTGCGTGCGCCAGGCCTATCGCAACTTCTCCTCCCGCTCCCGGCGCACCGCCGCGTTCTCCGGGTTCTTCGTGTCTTGCGGGCCGGACGGTGGCCGCGCCGCCTTCGACGGCAGGCAAGGCTCAATGAAGCCGGAGGGCGCTGCACGACCATGGCCGGAGGATGGGGCAGCGAGCTGAGCTACAGGTTCAACCGCCTAGCCCACCTCGATGTCCCACGGCAGCCGCACCAATGACCGCACCCGGCGCGGCGTCACCGCCGAAGCTGATTGGGCCCAAACCGAAATTGGGTCAGAGAGGGCTGCGGTAATCCCGAGAGCGGTCGTCGGCAGGCGGTCGTAATCGTTTCAAGCGCCGGGCAAATCAGGAGGCGCAGCCGCCGGTACCGTCGCTTTGACCTCCGCAAGCGCCGCTTGCAAGGCGGCTTCCTTGGTGTGGTCGAGAGAAGTCTTTAGCACCGTGCCGCCTTCGCCTTTGAGCCTCTCAAGAACCTTGTCTGCCGTGACTTTGCGCACCAGTACGAAGAGCGCTGCGGTTCCGGGTTGAACGGCGGCAGCGGTCTCCTTCATCCATTTGTCGTCGATGCCCACATCCGTTAAATATCCGCTGAGCGTGCCGGACGCGACGCCAAGGGCAGCACCAGCGAGTGGCATCAGAAAGATCAGGCCAATCAGCGTGCCCCAAAAGGCGCCAGTAGCCGCACCAGCAGCGGTGGTATTGATTAGTTGGTTTAGTTTGACGTTTCCGTTGCTGTCTTTGACCGCTATCACGGCATCGCCGAGTTCGATCAAGTACTCCTTCTGCATGGCCAGCAATTTTTGACGAACTTCCTCCGCCTTCGCCTCGGTCGGAAATGCAATTACGACAAGGTCACTCATCTGTACTGCTCCTCTACTCAACGATTCCTAAATCTTTTCAGCGGCACCGCAAAATCGCTTGATGCAGATCAATGAGGTGCTGGGCGGCCAGTCTCCGCGATAGGCCACGTCGCCCAGAGTACCTGCCGACCGATGACGCAGGCTCGCCATCGTCGGACGGTCACCGTCAGCGCTTGCACGCACAGAGGGCCAAGCGCGCGTTGCCACGAATTAATAGGCGCAAATGTAGTTCCCGTAAGCATCGTAGCAACTGCGGTACGCCGCAGTGCCAAGGGCAGCCGCGCCTACCGCTGCCGCTCCTACACCGTAACGGCGATAGCCATAGCCGCGATAGCCATGATAGCCGTTGCCCCGGTAGCCTGCGCCGCGCACTGCAACAGCGCCGCCGCCTCGCGGTCCTCGAACTGCGACCGCACCGCCGCGATAACCGTCGGCACCCCGATAGGCAGCACCTCAAGCACGACGACCACCACAGAGCAGAAGAAGTAGGCCGTTCATTCGGCCAAGCAACAGGAGCTGTGCCGGCTCAGCGGCGGCTGGTAACGACCCACAGCGACCCGTTCGAAACCGCGTCCGGCCGTCTTACGGGCCGCCGGATGTGAAACTAGGGCCTAATAGGGCCCGGCGGTTTCGAGGCGGACGCAGCGCCGTGCGCCGGTGCTGATAAGCCCTTCATCGGTCGAGGCTTTTTGCTTTGCTCGCCCGCCCGAAATAACTGGACGTCAGGACCACACGGTTTTGCCGTACGCACGGCTCGCCATTTCGCCGCAGTTTTTCCAGCCCTGTCGACGGAGCCGGAAACTTACAGACGAGACGAAGCCTAGCAGCGCCGCTCGTCGGAACGCAGCCTTGGGCTCACGGAGAGCAATCCGCCCTGCCCTTGGCCTCTCGCACCCGAACGCTGCCGCGTCCACCGCAAGCCCGGCTCGCGAACATGACGACCACAAGATCGCCCCTCAAGGATGAGCCGGGATGGACGACACATACGCCATTTCCGAATTTCGGTAAAGCGGAATATTTTTGTGAGCGCGGATTGACACGGGGGCGACACAGGCGCGGTCCCGTAGCCCGGATGAAGCGAAGCGTGATCCGGGAAGGTGCCAGACGCAGCGCGAGCAGCCCCCGGATCACGCTTGCGCTCCATCCGGGCACCGGGGCTTCGCCGCCCTATATCATCTGCCTTGCGCAAAAAAACACCCGGCGGTTTCCCGCCGGGTGTTCGTTCATGTGTTTCGATAGATTTTACCAGTTGCGCTGAGCGCGGAGGATCATGGCGACCGAGTCCTGATCCTTCAGCTCGTAGGCCGCGGTTGGCTTGGCGGTCGCGACGCTCGGGGAGGCGCCAACCGTACCAGAATACTTCTGATCGAGATGGGTCCAGGACACGTCCGCCGAGAAGGTCAGGTTCTTGACCGGGGTCCACCGGGTGACGACACCTAGCTGGCCGATCGCGAAGTCAGGGTTGCAACCCGTCACACCTGCCAGGGCTCCGAACACACCGGCGCCGCCGCCGGCGCCGCAGATGGTGGTCTTGGCCAGCGTGCCGAACTGGGCCTGAGCGTAAGCACCGTACAGCGAGGAGTTCCAGTTGGGATCCCAGTTGTGGGTGTAAGCGCCACGGAAGCCCCAGGTCTTGACGGTTTCCTGCGAGCTACCGGTCACGTACACCGTGTCAGGAGCATTGGCGAAGCCAACGCTCTGGTAGGCAACACCCGAGCTACCGAACAGCGAGTAGCTGCTGCCCGACAGGTTCTGGAAGTTGTAGCGGGTCGCGCCGTCGGTGTAGACGCCCTGGATGTTGATCGTGTCACCCGCGCCGGTCGGGATGTTCTTGATCGACAAAGCGAGCTGAACAGCCCAACCCCATTTGTCGTCGGGATGGCCGGTGGCTTCGGTCGCGCCGTAATAGGCGACATGGTTGTCATGCGCAGCCACTGACGCCTGGAAGAGACCCCAGGCCTGATCGACACGCAGCTGACCGACGAGGTTCGGCGAACGCGAGCCGCCGAGGGCGTTGGTGCCGTACGAACCGCCGATGATGCCACCTGCGGTCGCGCCGGTCATGTTGAGGTTGCCGGCCTGATAGTAGGCCGTCGCATCTTCAGCGGAGAACGATGCCGTGACGCCCTGGCCGAAGTCGGCGGTGTAGGTGAACTGGGTAACGCCGGTAACGGTGCCGCTGCCGCCGACGAGGTTGTCGGTGATGTTGCCGGGATAGTTGGTCCAGGGCGCGTCGAACTGCGACACGGCCTTACCCATCGTGAAGCCGGCGAACTGGATGAAGGCGTAGTATACGCCGAGCGCACCGGCCGAGGTATTGCCGTCGGTGCCGTTGACGTTGCCGCTACCCGAACCGACGAGGCCTGTGCCCGCAGCGTTGAGACCGAGCGTACCGCTGTACTGGGTGCCACCCGTTGCCGAACCGGTGCCCGAATAGTTGCCGGTCGTCCAGGTAAAGACGCCGTCGAAGAACGTGCGGACCACGCCGTATTCGGTCGCGGTGCGGGTGTCGATGTTGAGGTCTTCACGAGCGCGGAAGGTGTAGTAGTTCATCAGGCGGTTGCGTGCACCGGCAACACCGCTCTGGTTCGGGTTGAAGTCCGAATTGGTATTGAGGTTCGCATCGGCACGCAGGTAACCACCGAGCTTGATGCAGGTGTCAGTGCCCGGGATGTAGTAGAAACCGGCGCCGTACAGCGAGCAGATCTTCACGTATTCGACCGCCTTGGCCTT
This sequence comes from Bradyrhizobium sp. BWC-3-1, assembly GCF_032917965.1. NCBI lineage: Bacteria > Pseudomonadati > Pseudomonadota > Alphaproteobacteria > Hyphomicrobiales > Nitrobacteraceae > Bradyrhizobium > Bradyrhizobium sp. BWC-3-1. The sequence goes on along the minus strand of NZ_CP136625.1, from coordinate 1,974,093 downwards.
CACGGGAAGATCGGCAGCGAACGCGCCGGAGGCGGCCATCAGGCCGGCAGCCGAGCCGAGAAAGAGTGTCTTCGTCAACTTCATTAGTAAACCTCCAGGTCGGTTCAGGGGGCTCGGGTCCTCGGTGGACGCCGCTTTACCCTCTCAATTTCCGTTCAATTCAGGCCCGCACCGAAGGTTCGGACTGAAACGACAGCGAGGTGCCCCCTCCGTCGCGGCTTCACATATAGTTTATAAAAACAATGGTCTCAATTTATTGCTTTGATGAATCGATACTTCAGGTCGCGATGTGGCTTGAGGGCAACAGCGGCGATATTACCCCGGAAGGTCACTATAGAAAAACCAGAAAAGCCCTCGGGGGGCATCCCGAGGGCTTCTTGGAGGTCTCGCATCGCTGTCCGTCGCGTGGGTCAAGAGCAGCGAAATAGAGTGCGATAGTAGATGATAAAATTAATTGTTTTTTTCAAGTAATAATTGAGCCTACGATTTCTTCCGCGCGGTATCTCCCCTTTGGTCGACGCGCGATTTTCGAGACGCTTCCAAGATATCCCATTAAGAATAGGCAAGGGATAAACGGGGAGGGAGCCACATGATCGAGAAGAAACTCGACAGGGCGATTACGGACTTCATCTGGAACGTCGTCGAAATTCATTCCCAGCTGGAGGACATCCACACCAGCTGGGCCGGACTGCTGGGCATTACCGAGCCGCAGTGGCTGATCCTGATGGCCATCACCGAACTGGACCAGGGGCGAGGTGTCGCGGGAATCGACATCGCGAACAAGCTGCGCGTCCACCCCGCCTTCGTCACCAACCAGACCAAGAGTCTCGAAAAGGGCGGCTTCCTGTCGCGACGGCCGGCCGCAGACGACGCACGCTACGTCCTGATGTCGCTGACGGCGAAAGCAACGACGGAGATCGAAAAACTGTCGAAGAGAAAGCTCGCCTTGAACTCGACCATGTTCAACGAGCTCGACGAGACGACCTTGGCCGATCTGAATGCCGCGCTCGCAACGATTGCCAAGAATGCCCGGCTGGCCGCACGGTTGCTGGCCATCGACGCTTCCTGACTCCCTGACGTCAGGCGCGGAACGCGCGCCTCGATTCATCCCCAATCTCTCCTCGCCTTCCCAATCTTTTCTCGCCTTCCCCCAATCTCTTGGCGCCTTAGAGGTAGGTCACGGAATCCAGCTGGCGGGCAATTCCAAGTTTGCTGTCGAGCCATTCGAAAATGAAATCGTCCACCGCGATGAAATTCTCGACCTCGCCCAGAGGGTACGGAATGCAGTTCGGCACGACGGTCGCGCAATCGGCTCCGGCCTGCCGATAGCCGGCTTGCAGTTCGAGAGCATCCTCCTCCCAAACCATTGAGCGGCTGCCGACGACCATCAGAAGCGGGCAAGGTATCCGACACAACGGCAGCAACGAACCCGTCGAGGGCCCGTCACGGACCGCCTGCTCGACGCCGATCATCCAGCGCAGCGATGCCCGGCGCATGACCGGCGTCGCAATGCCGCCGTCGCACACGGCGGCAGCCATTCTGCGATCCACGAGGGCAAGACGGGATGCGTGACTGGCGGCCGCCCCCTCGCCGTAGACCGCGATCTGCTGCGAATCGACGTCCGGACGAGCTTCCAGGTAATCCAGCCAGCATTGAAGAATATGCGCCGGCTTGAAGGGGCTACGACCGGATGAATCGCCGGCATCAACGAGCAGGAGTGACACGTTCCGTCGCCCTGAAGCCGGCAACAGCCTGCTCATCATCGAGCCGAGGGTGATGTCCTCGTCGCTGACGCAGATAACCGCGGGTGCGAAAGACCGATCGGGGAACGCCGGCAGAAAGTAGCCCGCAAGCGAGCCTTGATCAAAGCAGTCGATCTCCACACGCTCGATCGCCGAACCGGCGTCCTCCTCGAAGCCCCGGAGGCAGAGTCTGACCTTGTCTACGAGGTCGGTACCCCCGGGATCTCCGGGCCAAGACAGGTTCCTCGCGACTTCAAGGGCCGTCAGCGAGCACAGCCACGCTTCCCGCACGATCTGAGCTGAACTGGTTACGCGCGCCGATTCGGCGAATATCCGGTACTCGCCTGAGATCCTCAACCACTCCGAAATCCACCGATGCCTGTGCGCCTCGCGCACGAGTTCCCCGACGGACAAGCTTTCAAAAAAATGGGACGCACGTTTTCGCAAGCACGCCAGGCTTCGACCGGCGCCGTCGCACGTGCCGTGAGGCCAATGATCATCTTCCATGTCCGTCCCCGAACGGCGCGTCGGCGGTTGCTTGGACTCGGCGCAGCGCTGTCAGCGCAACGCCCTGCATGTCTGCTCGATGCGATGGCACGCGTGCGTGATCGCGCTTGCGTCTGCCGTCCCGATGATCGTTCCGTTTTCCCTTCGCGGGCGGGGGCACTGGACCGGACGGACTACAGTCCGAACGAACCGGTCGCAAAACAAGTCGCACGCCGACTCCAACTCAATCGTCACGTCTCAGCTCCGTTGCTGATACACAGTTTAGGCCCGCACCACTCTGCCATTTTTTGCTGTCCCGCGTTTGCAGTTTTTTGTTGCGGTGGACGACTAAAATTGGAGCTCATTTAACGAGGGAGAAGGCATCGCCTGTGTCGGCTTCCATCATGATTCCTCATGACGCTGATCCGGCGCGCCACCAATCACGCCAGCGATAAAAATGCGGCAGGTTACCGCCTGATCGATGCCGACGGCCTTCGCCAAAGGACTTTCCGCTAGTCAATGTCGCAGGAAAACCGGCGCGACAAAATCCTCGAAGTCGCTCATCCGCACCCGGCGCGCGAGACGTGACGAGGTATGATCGCGTTCTGGGAGAGCTTGGGCGATCGAGATGTGCAACATTTCTTACTTCGGTAAGCCAGTTATTTGAGCAACTCAACGACCCTGCACAACCGCCGCCGGTTTGGCGTCGTCTTGCTTTCGGCGTCAAGCAACACGGCGGGCCGCCCGCTGATCCGCGCCTTGTATCCATTATCCCAGTTGCCATCCTCACGCACTTTGCCTTACATGCCCGCCAAACTCGCCCGCGGATGACGGCCGGGCTCAAAAATCACAATTGTCAAAGGGACGAGACATGGCGCGTAACATCCTGATTCTTGGGGCTTCCTACGGCTCCCTGCTGGGCACGAAGCTGCTGATGGCGGGGCACAACGTGACCCTGGTCTGCCGCACCAAGACCGCGGAGCTGATCAACCGCGAGGGGACCGAGGTGCGCATCAAGTTGCGTGACGAGGCTGTTCACCGCGCCATCTTCTCGCGCGACCTGCCCGGCAAGCTCGACGCCGTGACGCCGGCCAATGTGGACTTGCCGCGTTACGACATGGTCGGCCTTGCGATGCAGGAGCCGCAATACACCAACCACACGGTGCGCGTTCTCATGGTCAGGATCGCCGCGGCGAAGCTGCCGTGCCTGTCCATCATGAACATGCCGCCGCTGCCCTATCTGAAGCGGATCCCCTCGCTCGCGGACATGGATCTTGAGGAGGCCTACACCAATGCGCAGGTGTGGGAGCGCTTCGAGCCCGGGCTGGTGACGCTGTGCTCGCCCGACCCGCAGGCGTTCCGTCCGCCGGAAGAGGCTGCGAACGTGCTGCACGTCGGCCTGCCCACGAATTTCAAGGCCTCCGTGTTCGGCGACGAGAAGCACAACAAGGTGCTGCGCGAGCTCGAAGCCGACATCGACGCGGTGACCCTCGACGGCCACGACGTGCCGGTGAAGCTGAAGGTGTTCGATTCCCTGTTCGTGCCGCTGGCGAAATGGTCGATGCTGCTGACCGGCAACTACCGCTGCATCACGCCGCACGAGCCGCAGTCGATCCGCGACGCCGTGCACGGCGATCTCGCGCGTTCGCAGACGATCTATGAGCATGTCGACGCCATCGCCCGGCGTCTCGGCGCCGATCCGCAGGACCAGGTGCCGTTCGCGAAATACGCCAAGGCTGCCGAGAGCCTGCTGAAGCCGTCATCGGCCGCGCGCGCGGTGGCCGGCGGCGCACCCTTCATCGAGCGCGTCGACCTGCTGGTCAAGCTGATCTCGCATCAGCTCGGCGCGCCCAATGCAGAGATCGACCGCACCGTCGAGACTGTGGACCTGAAGCTCAACGAGAAGATCGTGCAGGGCGGATCGGGCGCGCTGTAACGGGCCACGATCCCCTTTGCCGGACTTCGCGCATCCATCATTGACTGGGCGCATGCCGAGCGCACGGCGCAATGCCGGTTTCGTACATCAGCGGGGAACTCGCGCAAGCGATAACCCCAGGACGACGATCCGCAAGCTCCCTATCGGCCCGCACTTCTACGGCAATCGAATCACGCCTGAACTCCGCCGTGGGCAACAACGCATGATTCTCGCCATGGCGCTCGACGCGCCGTGGCCGGATTGGTAAGCCCCTGTCCGCGAATGATGGGACTTGAGTCGGGCATGACGGTTGCGATCGAGATGGGGCAGACCACGGCGGGCGCCGCGGCGGCCATGGACCTCGAGGAACTGCTGGCGACCCGCCTCCTGGTGCAGGGCAATTCGGGCTCCGGCAAATCGCATTTGCTGCGGCGGCTGCTGGAGCAGAGCGCACCCTGGGTGCAGCAGGCGATCATCGATCCCGAAGGCGATTTCGTCTCCCTGGCGGAGCATTTCGGCCATCTCGTGATCGAGGCCGAGGATCACACCGAACGCGGCCTTCAGGTTGCCGGCGAGCGCGCGCGGCTGCATCGCGTCTCCACCGTGCTCAATCTCGAAGGGCTCGATGCCGAGAACCAGATGCGCCGCGCCGCAGCCTTCCTCGGCGGACTGTTCGACGTGGACCGCGACCACTGGTATCCGATGCTGGTGGTGGTCGACGAGGCGCAGCTGTTTGCGCCTGCGGTCGCGGGGGAAGTCTCGGACGAAGCGCGAAAGCTTTCGCTCGGCGCGATGACCAATCTGATGTGCCGCGGCCGCAAGCGCGGGCTTGCCGGGATCATCGCGACCCAGCGGCTGGCAAAGCTCGCCAAGAACGTCGCGGCGGAAGCGTCCAACTTCCTGATGGGCCGCACCTTCCTCGACATCGACATGGCGCGCGCCGCCGACCTGCTCGGCATGGAGCGGCGGCAGGCCGAATCGTTTCGCGATCTCGAACGCGGACAATTCATGGCGCTCGGCCCCGCGCTGTCACGCCGGCCGCTGCGTTTGAACATCGGCGCGACCGAAACCCAGCCGCGCAATTCCACGCCGCGGCTGATGCCGATGCCCGAAGCCGCACTCGAAAATATGCGCGCCGTGATCCTGGCCGCGCCGCCGCCCGATGCCAGCCGGCCGCAGCGGCGGCCCGCGCCCGATCTGCTCGAGCAGCTCCGCGCCGCGAAGGCTGCGGCACCGGAGATCGGCCCCGAAATAATCGAGGTCCCGATTAGTGCCGAAGAGCTCGCCGAACGGCGCGAACGCGTGGATCGGACCCTTCGTGCCGTGCTCGCCGCGCCCGATGCCGGTTTCCGCGCGGTGGGCGTGCTGTACCAGGAGTTCGTGGTCCGCTGCCGCATCGAGGGCCTCGGCTCGGCGGTGCCCGACCTCACCGAATTCCGCCGCATGCTGACACGCGCACGCGCCGGGCTCGGCGCCGAGCATGCCGAGGACGACGCCTGGCAGGACGTGTCGCTGCGCGCCTCGATCCTGCCCGAGGACATGCAAGGCGTGTTCATGATGATCGCGCGCGCGGCGAAAGAAGGCTGGCCCTGCCCCGGCGACGCCGCGATCGCCCGCGCCTACGGCTCGCATTCGCTGCGCCGGGCGCAGCGCCTGCTCGGCTACATGGAAGAGCAGGGCCTAATCGTCTGCCAGCTCGACGGCGCCGGCCGCCGGTTCGTGACGCTGGTGGAATTAGCCTGGGCCACCGCGCCGGGCGATCCCAATGCCGACGATCTGCCGGCGGAGAGCGCAGCTTCGGCTTGAGCCCACGATTGACTCACGCTGTCTCGGTAGCATCGGCGCCCACCAGCACATCAGGCGTGCGCCGCCGCTCGAGCGCGAATAGCCTGCGATAGAGCACGACCGAAACCAGCCATGCAATCGCGAACAGCGCGATCACGGCGAAGCCGACGTTCGCGAGCGAATCGTTGAGGCCGTCGACCAGCGTCCACACACCGCCAGACAGGCCGAGCCGATCCCCGATCAGGCCAAGCGCCTCAATGCCGCCGATCAACAGCGCCACCGCGACCGAGGCACCGGTGATCGTGAGGTTGTACCAGAGCTTCCGTAAGGGATCGACGAAGGCCCAACGATAAGCGCTGACCATCAGCGCGGAATCGGCGGTATCGACCAGCGCCATGCCTGATGCGAACAGCGCGGGAAAGACCATGACGTCGGCCAGCGATGCACCAAGCGCGTATTCGCTGGCGGAGATGCTGAGCAGGCCGATCTCGGTGGCGGTGTCGAAGCCGAGGCCGAACAGGAAGCCGAGCGGGTACATATGCGCCGGCTTGGTCACCAGGCGGAACATCGGGCCGAGCAGCCGCGCCAGCAATCCGCGGCTGGCGAGCAGCGCATCAAGCTGCGCGGCGTCGTGAATGCCTTGCGCGCGCGCGATCCGGAACGTCCGCCACAGGCCGGCGAAGATGACCAGGTTGATGGCCGCGATCACCAGCAGGAACAGCGCCGACACCGACGTGCCGATGAAGCCGCCGACGTCCTTGAGCAGGCTGTCGCCGCCAAGGCTCACCAAGCCCAGCGCGAGCAGCATGGTCGCGACCACAACCACGGTGGAATGACCAAGCGCGAAATAGAGACCAACGCTGCGCGGCGCATCGCCGGCCTGCATCAGCTTGCGCACGACGTTGTCGATGGCCGCGATGTGGTCGGCATCGACGGCGTGGCGCAGGCCGAACACCCAGGCAAGCAGCGCGGTCGCCATCACCGTCGGCCGGTCACCGAACGCCGCGAACGCCCAAGCCCACGCCGCGATGTTGGCCGCGATCAACCCGCCGAACAGCAGCATCATTCCGGGATCGACCGCCCGCAAAGATAATTTCGTCACGCCAATCATTCCGTCCGCTGCACGACCCATCGCACGAGCGGTATGATCTTTTCATAAGGTGGTCATACTGACCAGTGCAATCCCGGAGGGGCGGCACGGTTCTGCAGCAGTGCTTGCGGCGTCTTTCGGGACGCCCGCTGCGCGGGCTCCTTTAGGATGAGGTCTTGCTTCGCCGCGAGGTTGCCAGACCCTCATGGTGAGGCGCCCGCCGAGGGCGGGCGTCTCGAACCATGCAGGCCGAGATGGCGCTACGCCGCCTCGGAGCCGCCGAGATAGGCATCGCGGATGCGGGGATCGTCCTTCAGCGCGCGGGCGGAGCCGGAGAGAACGATCTTGCCGGTCTGGAGCACATAGGCCTCGTGCGCGATCTCGAGCGCGAGGCTGGCGTTCTGCTCGACCATGAAGACCGAGACGCCCTCCTGGTTGATGGTGCGGATCAGCTCCAGCACGCGGTCGACGTAAAGCGGCGACAGGCCCATGGTCGGCTCGTCCATCACGATCATCCGGGGACGGCTCATCAGCGCCCGCGCCATCGCGACCATCTGCTGCTCGCCGCCCGAGAGCGAGCCGGCGCGCTGCGACAGCCGTTGGCCGAGCTTCGGGAACAGCGTGAGCATCTTGTCGAGATCCTGCGCGATCGCCTCGCGGTCGTCGCGCACGAAGGCGCCCATCAAAATGTTCTCGCGGACGCTCATGTCGGCGAACAGCCGCCGTGCCTCCGGCACCGAGGCGATGCCGCGGCGGACGATCTGCGGCGTGGTAAGTCCCAGTAGCGAAGTGCCGTCGAACGTCACGTCGCCCGAGCGCGGCTTCACGAGGCCTAGAATGATCTTCATCGTGGTCGATTTGCCGCTGGCATTGCCGCCGAGCAGGCAGACGATGTGGCCGCGCGGAACTGATATCGACAGGTCGAAATGCACCTGGGCCTGACCATAGAAGGTATTGACGTCGGTGATCGCGAGCAGCGCATCGGGAGGCGGGTTCGTCATGCCGCGCTCTCCTGCTTCGTCGTCAGGCCGTGGCCGAGATAGGCCTCGATCACCTTGGGATCACCGCGCACCGCTTCGCCCGGGCCTTCCGCGATTTTCTTGCCCTCGTCCATGACGATGACGCGATCGGAGAGGCGCATCACCATTTCGAGCTTGTGCTCGATCAGCACGATCGTCAGCCCTTCGGCTTTCAGCTCGGCGACGAGCCCCTGCATCTCCGTGGTCTCGGTCGGATTCATGCCGGCGGTCGGCTCGTCCAGCAGCAGCAGGCGCGGCTTCAAGGCGAGCGCGCGCGCGATCTCGACGCGGCGGCGGTTGGCGTAAGAGAGGCTGTAGGCCGGCTGATCGATACGCGGCAGCAACCGCTCGCCGAAGCGCGCGAGAATGACCTTCACCTCCTCGCGCAGCCGCTCTTCCTCCGCCTTGACGCTGGCGGGGCGCAGCAGCGCCAGACCCAATTCCAGCAGCGGGCCGATCACCGGCACTGCCGGTTTCACCGCGCGCAAGCGCGTATGCGCACCGATCAGGACGTTGTCCATCACGCTGAGATTGCCGAAGACGCGGCCGAGCTGGAACGTCCGCGCGATGCCTCCGGCCGCCAGCCGTTCCGGCGAGAAACCTGTGATGTCCTGACCTTCGAAGCGAACCGTCCCGGCGTCCGGAAGGTCAAGCCCGGTCACGAGATTGAACAGCGTTGTCTTGCCCGCCCCGTTCGGGCCGATGATGCTGATCAGCTCGCCTTTGGCGAGATCCAGATCGATGGCGTCGACGGCGGTGAGGCCGCCGAAGCGCCGCGTCAGCCCGCGCAGGGACAGCATCGCCGTGTGTGCGTCCATCATCACACCGTCCCCAAAAGGCCCTGCGGCCTGAACCGCACCAGCAGCAGCAGCACGATGCCGTAGATCAGGATGCGATACTCCGCCGCGATGCGGAACACTTCCGGCAGGCCGACCAGCGCGACCGCCCCGAGAATCGCCCCGACGACATTGCCGAGACCGCCGAGGATGACGACGGTCAGCGCCAGGATGGATTGCTGCGTGTTGAAGGTCTCGTGGTTGATATAGGAATAGAGATGCGCGGCGATGCCGCCGCTGACCCCCGCGGCAAAGCCGCCGAAGATGAAGGCCAGCGATTTGTAGCGATTCAGGCTGAGGCCATAGGCCCGCGCGGCGATGTCGTCGTCGCGGATGGCGCGAAAGCTGCGGCCGAGATGCGAGCCGAGCAGGCGTCCCTGCAGCAGCGCCAGCACGAGCATCACGATGAAGCTGAACCAGTAGATCGAAATCGGGCTGACCAGCTCATAGCCAAACAGCGACAGCGGCGGGATGCCGGAGATGCCGATCGGCCCGCGCGTGACGCTCTCCCAATTCAGGATCACCAGCGAGACGATCTCGCCGATCGCGAGCGTCGCGATTGACACATAATGTCCGCGCAGCCGGAACGACGGCGAGATCAGCGCCGTGCCCAGCGCAGCACTCATCAGGCCGCCGCCGATGATGGCAAGGCCGACCGGGACAGCGAACGTGAGCGACAGCAGCGCGGAGGTGTAGGCGCCGATCGCGAGCAGCGCGGCGTGTCCCAGCGAGACCTGACCAATCGTGCCTGCAACCAGGGTGAGGCTCAGCGCGAGCATGCCGAGCAGCCAGGCGTTAATCAGGGTCTGGAGCACGTAGAACGACACGGGCAACAGCGGCAGGATCGCGAAGACGACGGCAGCGATCAGCAGAGCCCAGCGCGGAATCCAGACCGGGCGGCTCGGCGCGATGAAAGTGCCGGTGAGCGGCTCGGGCGGCGCCTGCCGCGCGCTGGCGAACAGACCGTTCGGGCGCAGCACGAGCACCACGACTAGCAGCAGGAACGCGAACAGGTTGCGGTAGCTGGTGCCGAACACGGCAACGCCGTAGCTCTCCACCAATCCCAGCAGCAGGCTGCCGATCACCGCACCCGGCACATTGCCGGCACCGCCGACGACTTCGGCGACGACGCCCTTGAGCGTCGCCTGCAGGCTCATCGCGGTGTCGATCTGGTTATAGTACATACCGACCAGCAGGCCGGAGACGCCGCCGAGCGCAGCCGCAATGCCGAACACGGCCTGATTGACGCGGTTGACGTCGACGCCCATCTGCATCGCGGCGTCGCGGTCCTGCGCGGTGGCACGCACGGCCCAGCCGAGCTTGCTGTAGCGCAGGAACACGAACAGCAGCAACGCGCTGGTGAGGCCGACACCGGCGATGAGCAGATCGAGCGGGCCGATCGTGCCGCCGCCAATCTGGAAGCGGACATCCGGCAACTGGCTCGGCAATGCGCGCGGATTGGGCGAAAAAGTCAGCATCACGAGCTGATCGAGCACGAAGCTGATGCCGATGGTCGCCAGCAGCGGTGCGATGCGCACCGAGTTCTGCAGCGGGCGCAGGCCGAACCGCTCGATGATCAAGCCGACCAGCGCCGCCGCCACCGCGACCAGGATGATGGTGAGCGGCAGTGGCGTATGCAGCTGCACCACCGCGACCCAGCCGATATAGGCGCCGACGAGGTAGATCGATCCTTGCGCAAAGTTGATCAGCCGGCTGACGCCGAAGATCAGCGCGAGCCCGACCGCAACGAGGGCGTAGACGTTACCGACGATCAGCCCGTTGATCGTGTAGTCGAGCCAGGAAGACACGCAGGAGATCCCCTCAGGTCGGCTTGCCGTCCCAGAGGGCGAACTGGCCCTTGCGCACGACGAGCTCCGCATTCATGGCGCCCTTGACGCGCCGGCTCTCGACGTCGAACGTCGCTTTGCCGAAGATCACGCTCGAGACGTCCTTCACTTTCGTGAAGGCGTCGCGGATCGCGCGCCGGTCGGCGCCGCCGATCCTCACCACGGCGGCCGCCATGTTCATCGCGTCGTAGGCGTAGGCGTTGAACGCGTCGGGCTCCACCCCGTTGTATTTCTTCTTGAAGCCGGCGATGAACGTCTGCACCTCGGGGCGCGGGTCTTCCGGGAAGTAGCGCGTGCCGACATGGACGTCCTCGACGGCCTCGCCGCCGAGCTCCAGGAATTTCGGCGAGTAGACCGAGCTCGCGGCGCAGATCACCTGCTTCAGCCCAACCTGGCGCGCCTGGCGCGCGATCAGCGCACCGTCGGAATAATAGGAGATCAGGATCAGCCCGTCGGGATTGGCGTCGCGGACACGCACCAGCGTGGAGCGGAAGTCGCGCTCCTCCGCGATGTAGCCTTCGGTGACGGCGATTTCGGCGCCGTGCTCCTTCGCGGCCTTAACGAAATAGTCGCGGCTGGTACGGCCCCAATCGGTGTTGAGGTGCAGCACGGCGAGCTTCTTCAGGCCGAGGCGCTTGACGGCATAGGCCGCCAGCAGCGGCTGCTCGTCAGCCTGGCTGACCGAGGTGCTCCACATGAAGTCGCCGCCCTTGGTGAAATCGGGATGCGAATTTGTGAATCCGAACTGCACCAGCCCGCCGCGCTGATAGATCGGCGAGGCCGCCATCGAGGCGGGGCTGGAGAAGTCGCCGAGCTCCATGACAATCCTGGGATCGGAGACGAATTTCTGGGCGATCGCCACCGACTGGCGCGGGTCGCTCTGGCTGTCCTCGAAATTATAGGCGAGCTTGCGGCCGTTGATGCCGCCCGCTGCCTCGATCTCGTCGAGCGCGAGATCGAAGCCCTGCTTCCACTGCGTGCCATATTGTGCGTTCGGCCCGGTCAACGGACCACTGACGCCCAGCAAAATCGGTTCGGACGATTGCGCAAGCGCGGCGCGCGAGAAGGCTGCCCCCGCCATCAGGGCGGCAAGCGAGCCCTTGACCAGGGTACGACGATCGATGTTGCTCATGGACGGCTCCATCCTGTCAGGCGTTGAAACAACTAGCAATTTCCATGCCGGTGAGATTGGCTATTTCGAGGGCTCGCCAAGCGACAGCATCAGCCGGTTCGCCCAGTTGAAGAACGACGCGCCGTTGATGACGTCGACGATCTCGGCATCGTCGAGACCGGCGCGGCGCAGCTCATCGATATTGTCGGGGCTGAACGCGATCGGCGTCGCAGCCAACGCCACCGAGGCCTTGACGACCGCATTCCAGCGCTCGCCGAGATCGGCGCCGACGCCCTCGTCGAGCAGGCGCTGCACATCGTCGCGGCGCTTGGAATAAGTGCTGGCGAAACGCGCATGCACGGAGGCGCAGTAGATGCAGCCGTTGTAGCGCGAGGTCGCAGCCGCCGCGAGCTCGCGCTCGGCGCGCGGCAGGCCGTCGGCGACGTTGTAGAAGATGTCCTTGTCCGTCTTGGTGCGGGCTTCCAGCACCTCGGGGTCGCGCACCAGCAGGCGGAAATACTCGGACTTGGAACGGGAGCGATCGACGAGGCCCGCGAAATGCCGCTCGGTCAGCTCGGCTTCGAGCAGCGGGTCGATCCAGGACACCCAGCCCAGTTCGTCCTGGGTGAAGACGACGGGCGGATTGGCATTGTTTGCAGCGCTCATGATGCAGCCTCCTTACGCGCCGGCCGCGGCGTTCGTGGTGCGCCCGAGCGAGGCACCGAGCACGCGCAGTCCGGTGACGACGCGCACCTGGAACGACAGGAACGCAACGAGCTGAGAGAACGTGACGATTCCGGTGTTCGACCAACCGGCGGCGAGCAGAGCCTTCATGTCGGCGGCGGCCGCATCGCGCGGGCGGAACACCAGCAGATGCGCATGTTCGAACGCCGCAGCGAGCCGGTCCCCGAGATCGGGCTTGCGCTCCGCGCTGACGCGGTAGATCAAGCCGGCCTTGTTTTCGACAGACAGGGGGCCGGTTGGAAAGGCACCGTAGGGGCCCGAGGTCTCGCCCCGCGCGATTTCGACATCGACAGCTTCGACCAGGCGCGCGCCATCGGCGGTCGCAGCTAACTTCGCCCGATAGAAGCCGGCCATCGTGGGCTCGCGGTGAAGCCCGATCACGAAGAGCGCGACCGCGGCGCGCTCCACCAGCGAGACATCGCCGGCGTCGATCGGCTCGAACAGCGAGAGATAGCTCTTCTGCGCATTGTCGCGCGCCTGGATGCGCTTGGCCCGAATGCCGTCCAGAGCCGAACCCGGTTCGATCCCGGCGAGCGTGTCGATGATATCTTTCGTAGCCATCATTCAGCCTCTTGCAACCTCATTCCGACTAACCCGCCAGCGCCACGTCGGGCGCCGTCCGCGCCCAGCCCAGCGCCGGCGCGACCTTCTCCGCCACCAGCTCGATCGAGCGCAGGATATGGGGATGCGGGGCATCGACCGAATGCGCCTGGAAGACGAGATCGGTCACCCGCTCCAGCGTGGCGTCGGCGCGGAGCGAAGCGATGACGTCGTCGGCCGCGCCGACATGGGTGTCGAACGCCGCGATCATCTCCTCGAGCGTTTCGCCTGGCTTGGCGTGGCCGCCCTTGAGGAATTGCGGGAGCGCGCGCCGCAGGCCGATATCGGCAAGACGCATCGCCTCAGTCCGGTCGTCGGCAACGAAGACGGTGCGCGAGGCCATGATGCGGGGCTCCCGTCCCGGCGGCAGCGCCTCGAGATAGGCATCGATCACCGGATTCTGAATCTCGGCGAGCGTTGCCTTCGGCGCCTCCTTGGTTCGAGGCTGGGTGCGCGACAGCAACAGGCCATCGCCTGCCTTGCCGGCACGCGCGCCGCCCGCGACAGAGAACGTCGCCTGCCAGATCCTGTCGTCCAATTGCGGCCGCTGCGGATAGAGCGTGTCACCACCTTCGAGCGGCTTGCCGACCAACGCGGTGCGGACGACGTCCAGATTGCGCGCAAAGATCTCGTTGCGCTGGGCGCTGTCGAGGCCGAAGGCGGCAAAGGCCGAGGGATTGCCGCCGGTGCCGACACCGAGCTCGAAGCGACCGTTGCAGAGCAGATCGAGCACCGCGGCATCCTCCGCCACCCGCACCGCGTTCTCCAGCGGCAAGGTGACGATGCCGGTGCCGAGCCTGATGCGCGAGGTCTGGGCTGCGACATAACCGAGGAAGGTGAAGGGGGACGGCAGGCCGCCCTCGCGCTCGTGGAAATGGTGCTGCGCGATCCACGCGGAATCGAGGCCCGCCGTCTCGGCGCGCACGATCTGCTCGGCCGCGAAGCGATATCGGTCGGCCGGCGGGGCCTCGTCGAGAAGCCGTGTGAAAAACCCCAGGCGTTTCAGGTTTGCTAAGCGTTTCATACGACCCCTGTCGGACGAGGATAGGTCCCGATGATGTCGGTTGCCGCAGCTCCAGACAAGCGGGCATTGCGCAGGGCTAGTACGCAAGCCCGCCCGCCGGGATCGCCCTGAGCTGAACTTTGGCTGGGCAGACTGCCTACCAGCTCGGCAGAACCGCGCCCTTGAACTTGGTCAGGATGAACTCCTTGACCTCCGCCGTGTGATAGCTGTCCACCAGGATCTTGACCCAGGGCTTGTCCTTGTCGACCGTGCGAACGGCGATGAGATTGACGTAGGGACCCTTCGGGTCCTCGCGCAGGATCGGATCCTTGACGGGATCGAGGCCAGCCTGGGTTGCATAATTGGTGTTGATCGCGGCGGCGTCGACGTCGTCGAGCGCCCGCGGCGCCTGCGCCGCGTCGACCTCGATGAACTTCAGCTTCTTGGGATTCTCGGTGATATCGAGCACCGTCGGCTTGAAACCCGTGCCGTCCTTCAGCTTGATCGCGCCCTTGTCTCGCAGCAGCAGCAACACGCGGCCGCCATTGGTCGGATCGTTCGGGATCGAGACCTTGCCGCCCTCGGGGATATCGGCGAAGGCCTTGTGCTTCTTGGAATAGACGCCGATCGGGAAATTCACGGTCAGGCCGACGGCTTCGATCTTGTAGCCACGGTCCGCCTTCTGATTGTCCAAATATGGTTGGTTCTGGAACGAATTGGCCTGGATCTCACTGGCATCGAGCGCTGCGTTCGGCACGACGTAGTCGGAGAATTCGATGAGCTGGATGTCGAGACCCTGCTTGGCGGCGATCGGCTTCACCGCCTCGAAGATCTGGGCGTGCGGCCCCGGCGTCACGCCGATCTTGATGGTCTCGCCTGAAGCGGCGGCCGACCAGACGGCGAGCACGGTCGCAAGGATCAGGGTGGAACAGAACGACATCTTGGTCTCCATGACTCGGCAATGATTGGAACCGTATTCGCTTCTCCACGGCGCGAAATCAATGAAATGTAAATCCATATTGACCGATTGACGCGGACGACGCTTCTCCGTTCGACGGCATGCGGGGAACGAATGCATCTGCGCAAGCGTGAGACGCGTCACGACAAAACCCACGGATCGTTGCCCGTAGCCCGATGGAGCGATGCGCAATCCGGGGCGCCGCCAGCGCGGCTGGACTTATCCTGGTTGCGCTCGGCTCCATCCGGGCGTCAGACCTCTCCCCGCACATTCGTCATTTCGCCGCAGGGTTTTCTGACCTTGGTGGCATTGCCGCCTCGCCCATGATCAAACATGATGGGCCTTGGCCGGTGACGACTTGTCCTTGAAGTGGGGGATCATCCGATGAACGAGAACGAAATCCGCAAGTCCATCACTGAGGTGCAGCAGGGCACCCTGTCGCGACGCTCGTTCATGCAGACGATGGCTGCGATCGGGATCGCGGCGCCTGTCGCGAGCCAGATCCTGGTCTGGAACGACGTGGCGATGGCGGACGCCACCCTGCCCTACAAGCCGACCAAGGCCGGCGGCGGCGGCCCACTCAAGATCCTGCTCTGGCAGGCCCCTACACTGCTCAATCCGCATTTCGCGCTCGGGACCAAGGACCAGATCGCCTCGCGCGTCTTCTTCGAGCCGCTCGCCGGCTGGGACAAGGACGGCAACCTCGTCCCCTGCCTCGCGGCCGAGGCTCCGTCCAAGCAGAACGGCGGCCTTTCGCCGGACGGCCTGAGCGTGACCTGGAAACTGAAGCAGGGCGTGAGATGGCATGACGGCAAGCCCTTCACCGCCGACGACGTCGTGTTCACCTGGCAATACGCCTCGGATCTCGCCACGGCGGCGTACACTACGGGGTCTTACAAAGACATCACGGTCGAGAAGATCGACGACCACACCGTCAAGGTGCTGTTCAAGGCGCCGACGCCGTTCTGGGCCGATCCCTTCGTCGGCTCGGTCGGTCCGATCCTGCCGAAACATCATTTCGGCGACTATGTCGGCGCGAAGTCGCGCGAAGCGCCCGGCAATCTGAAGCCGGTCGGCACTGGTCCCTACAAATTCGTCGAGTTCAAGCCGGGTGACCTGATCCGGGCCGAACGCAATCCCGACTATCACGTCAAGAACCAGCCGCATTTCGACACGCTCGAGATCAAGGGCGGTGGCGATGCGGTGTCCGCGGCTCGCGCCGTGCTGCAGACCGGCGAATACGACTATGCCTGGAACATGCAGGTGGAGGAGGAGGTCCTCAAACGCATGGAGGCCAGCGGCAAGGGCAAGCTCGACGTCACGCCATCAGGCAACGTCGAATTCATCATCCTCAACACGACGGACCCCTGGACCGAGGTGGACGGCGAGCGCTCAAGCCCCAAGACCAAGCACCCGACGCTGTCCGATCCCGCCGTTCGCCGCGCGATCAATCTGCTGATCGACCGCGAGTCGATTCAGAAATTCATTTACGGGCGCGGCGGCGTCGCCACCGCGAGCTTCGTCAACGCGCCCAAACAGTTCAAGTCGCCGAAGCTGAAATACGAGTTCGACGTCGACAAGGCGAACAAGATCCTCGACGAGGCCGGCTGGGCCAAGGCCGCGGACGGCATCCGCGAGAAAGACGGCAAGAAGCTCAAATTCGTCTTCCAGACCTCGACCAATGCGCCGCGTCAGAAGACGCAGGCCATCATCAAGCAGGCCTGCCAGAAGGCCGGGATCGAGATCGAAATCAAGGCGGTCACGGCATCGGTGTTCTTCTCGTCCGACGTCGGCAACCCCGACACCTACTCTAAGTTCTATGCCGACATGGAGATGTACAACACCACGCAGCCGCAGCCCGACCCGGAGCGCTTCCTGAACCAGTGCGTCTCCTGGGAGATCTCCAACAAGGAAAACAAATGGCTCGGCCGCAACGTCTCGCGCTGGTCCGATCCCGAGGCCGACAAGGCCTACAAGTCTGCGCAGAACGAGCTTGATCCGGTCAGGCGGGCCGCGCTGCTGATCAAGGTCGACGAAACCTTTTGCGAGGCCAACGTGTTCCTGCCGCTTCTATCCCGCAACATCGTCAACGCAGGGGTCAACAACCTCATGGTCGACATGTCGGGATGGGACGTCACGACCTGGAATCTGGCGAGTTGGTATCGCAGCTGACGCCGGAGAGGCTGAACGCGCAAACTCCGCCTCGGCAGACCACCAGCTCAATCCCTGCCGGCGAATTGACGGTCGAGGTTTGACGCCGCGTCGGCGCTTCTGAGCCGTTTCATCAGCTCATCCCGCTCCTTGCCGTCGGGCAACGCCTCGGCCTTTTCACGGATGGTCCTGGTGAACTCCGCAAGCCGTTCTTGCAGAGTGGTGGTTTGCTGAACGCGACGCCGCCTGAGCACGATCGGGTCTCCATCTCATGGCACCATGCGGTGCCTTTCCGGATTGCCGATGATAAGTGCGAGCGCAGCCATGTCTGTATCAAATGATATAGTTCACGCCATTGGTGCCGACACCCTTTGTTCACATGTGAACAGTGGGAGCCACCTTCACCTGCCGCTCCGGAACGAAAATGGCGGCTGTTACATTGACGCGGCGAGACAGCACGGACGCGCCATGGGCAAGATATTGATCAGCACCGCCGTCGTAAGCCTGGCGCTCATCATTGCCTTCGCGGTCTATGTCATCACTCTCTGAATTGCCAAGTAGAAGCGAATGATGGTGCGGCTCGGACATCAACCGCGTGCGCAGCAATCGACCAACAGGTCCCAGATCCGCTGCGCCTCGCGCGATGCGCTGCTTTCCGGCCCCTTCTCCGGGTTGGACTGCGAATAGTCCGCCACCGGACGTTCCTCGCGAGGCACGATCCATCGCTGGGAGATCGGGTCGTACCATTTTCCGATCATCATTTCAGTCACGCCGATCGACTCACCGATTTGATCCTGGCGAGCTACGGCTCACGGGCTTCGTCAATCCCATTCACCGCGCCTCGCCCATTTTACAAATCGGCTTCTGACACAATCGTTCCTGCCGCGGCTCAGCCAGGCCGTGCCGGATGAAGCGTACGGGGATGCCGCTCGTGCAGCAGTCGCGCGAGCTCTTCCCGCTCCGCAGGACGCCCCTTCATGGCGGTCTCGAACAGCGCTTCCTGGATGTCGCGAGGCATGTCACCCCACACGTCCATGGCCGCTCGTCCGAGCAAGCCCGCAAGATGATCCGCACCATCGCTCATTCGGCTCTCCTGATCTGATCACGGGAATGGAACAGCTAGGGCTGTGCAGCGTTCCAGTTCCATCATTGTCAAAGGAGACGTCGTTTATGGGATTCTTCACCAAGGACATCAAATCGATGGAAGACCTGCTGCTGCACGGCCTGCAGGATATCTATTACGCGGAACAGCAGATCCTCAAGGCTCTGCCGAAGATGATCGAGAAGGCGACAAACAGGAACCTTGCCGCCGGCTTGAAAGCCCATCTGGAGGAGACCAACAAGCAGGTCGACAGGCTCGGCAAGGCATTCGCGAAGCTCGGCAAGGAGCCCAGCGGGACACACTGTCCCGCCATCGACGGCCTCATCAAGGAGGCCGATGAGACCGCGGGCGAAATCGAGGACAAGGCCGTGCTCGATGCCGCGATCGTGGCCAACGCACAGGCCGTCGAGCATTATGAGATGTGCCGCTACGGCACGCTGATCGCATGGGCGGAGGAACTCGGGCACGACGACATCGCGCGCTTCCTCACGACGAACCTGAACGAAGAGAAGGCCGCCAACACCAAGCTGAACACCGTGGCGCTTCGCAAGGGCGTCAATGCCAAGGCGTCCAGCGCGGCTTGATCGAGACCTGCTGGTCAAGGCGTGCTGGTGAAGACGTACTAGACGTGGCGGCCCCACCCGCGGGGCTGCCACGTTCTCGTTGCAGGTTCGGTCAGATGAACGGCTTGCCGCCGGTGACCGCCAGGGTCGCTCCCGACGTGTAGCTCGAGAGTGGATCGGCGAGCATGACATAGGCGGTCGCAAGTTCGGCCGGTTGGCCGGCCCGTTGCATCGGCACTTGCTTGCCGAAGTTCTTGACTTTGTCCTCCGGCATCGTCGACGGAATCAGCGGCGTCCAGATCGGACCCGGAGCGACCGCATTGACCCGAATGCCCTTCGCCGCCAGCATCTGCGCGAGCCCGCCGGTAAAGTTCTGAATGGCGCCCTTGGTCGTGGCATAGGCCAGCAGGGTCGGATTCGGCATGTCGGAGTTCACCGACGCGGTGTTGATGATCGCCGCTCCCGGGCGCATGTGGGGGACCGCAGCCTTGGTGAGATAGAACATGGCGTGAATGTTGGTCTCGAACGTCCGCTGCCATTCCTCGTCGCTGATCTCAGCGATCTCCTTGAACGTGTCCTGATGCGCCGCGTTGTTGACGAGGACGTCTATTGCGCCGAACGCCTCGACGGTGCGCTGGATGATCGCGCGACAATGATCGGGATTGCGGATGTCGCCGGGGATCAGGACGACCTTGCGTCCCTCGCGCTCCACCAGCGACTTGACCTCAGCGGCATCCTCGTCCTCGTTCAAATAGGCGATGACGATGTCGGCACCTTCCCGGGCATAGGCGATCGCGACCGCGCGGCCGATGCCACTGTCGCCACCGGTGATGATTGCCTTCTTTCCGGACAGTCGCCCGGAGCCCTTGTAACTCTCTTCGCCGTGATCCGGTCGTGGATTCATCGCGCGGGTCGAACCGGGCATCGATTGCTGCTGGGACGGATAAGGCGGCTTTGGATATTCGGTCATGGAGTGGCTCCAGGGATTTACTCCGCTAACGGAAAGCTTTCGGAAGCGTTCCTCGCGGTTCCATCACGCCTCGTGGCCAAGCCGCACGATGATGTCGCTCGGCAACAGCGCTGGCGCGTCGGCGGCGCCCAATCGCCATAGGTTCTCGCCCGCGACCAGCGCCGGCATGGGCAGTTCGTGGTCGGCGAAATTGGCAACAATCTGCAAGATGTCTCCCTTCTGCGTCCGCCAACGGGCATCCAGGCCGCCCTTACGCTGGTTCTCCCCCAGCAACCTGCAATGAGCCGAAACGAAACCCCGTTTGATCAGCGGAACGATCTTCTCGCGCCGTATCTTCAGCAATCGGGCTGTGAGGCCGCGAAACCTGGCGCTGGCGGGAGAGCGGTCGATGCCGGCCCAGTCGAGCTTCGATGCCCCGAAGGTTTTTTCATCGCACGGATCCGGAATCCTGGCGCGCATGCCGGGCGTCGAGAACGCCTTGAAGTGCGCGAACTCCTTGCGCCGCCCTTCCCGCGTCAGCTCGGCAGCTTCGCCGGACCAGTCTGCGAAAAACAGGAATGGCGTCTCGGCCGCGGCTTCCTCACCCATGAACAACAGGGGAATATGCGGGTTCAAGAGAACCAGTGCCATGGCCTGGTCCAGCTTCTCCGGACCGACCAGCGCGGAAAGCCGCTCCCCGAGCGCGCGGTTGCCGATCTGGTCGTGGTTCTGGGCGAAGAAGATGGTGGCATCAGGCGGCAGATGCGCGCTCGGCTCGCCGCGCGGTTCGTCATGCAGCGGAAAGATTTCGCCCTGGTAGGCAAAGCCCTCGGTGAGCGCTCGCGCGAGATGTTCAAGCGGCCTGTCTGCGAACGCGCGATAATAGCCTTCGTCCTCGCCCGTCAACAGGACGTGGAGCGCGTTGTGAAAATCATCGCCCCATTGCGCGTCATAGAGCCGGGTTCGCCCCTGAGCACGGTCGAGCAGGCGGGCCTGATTGGCCTCGTTCTCCAGCATCAGATGCACGCGCCGGTCCGGCAGCTGACTGCGAACCGTCTCGGCAAGCTCGATCAGGAAATGGCGGTCGGAATCGTCCTTCAGGGCGTGAACGGCGTCGAGCCGCAAGCCGTCGAACCCGTAGTCGCGCAGCCACATCAACGCGTTCTCGATCAGGAACTCGCGCACGAACGCGCCGTCGTGTCCCTCGAGGTTGACGGCAGGGCCCCAGCCGGTGCTGTGGCGCGCGGTAAAGAAACTTTCCGCATAGAGGTGCAGATAGTTCAGCTGCGGTCCGAAATGGTTATAGACAACATCGAGATAGACCATGATGTCGAGGGCATGCGCCGCGCGTAACAGCCGCTTGAGGTCTTCCGGCCTGCCGTAGCGCGCATTCGGCGCATTCAGCAGCACGCCGTCATAGCCCCAATTGTGCCGGCCGGGGACATCATTGAGCGGCATCAGCTCGATTGCGGTAATGCCGAGATCGCGCAGATAGGGCAACTTCTTCTCGACGCCGGCATAGGTGCCCTCCTCACTGAAGGTGCCGACGTGCAACTCGTAGATCACGGCCTCCGCCCAAGGGCGGCCGGGATAGAGCACCGAGTCTCGGAACGCCGCAGTGTCCACCACCTCGCTCGAGGCCCCGACGTCGTCCGGCTGGAAGAACGAGGCGGGATCGGGAACGACCAGGTCTTCGTTGATCCTGAACTGATAGCGCGTGCCGACATGCGCGGCGGGACTCAACGCCTGGTACCAGCCATCGTGGTCGCGCATCATCCGGAGTGGCGGCCGGCCGGCTTCGAGCAATTCGACCGATTGCGCCGTCGGCGCCCACAGATTGAAGCAGACCCCGTGGTCGAGGCATCGAGGGCCGTGGTGTCGCGCTGGCCCAGCCATTCCCAAACTGTGACTCAAACCTGGCCGCCTTTGCGTGCATGGCTGGAAGTTACGGCACGCTTCGCGAGGCTCGATTTTACGATCGCTTGAGCATGCTCAACGGGAGAAGCCGAGATGTGGGCATTCGTTCCTCAGGCCGGCGCCACACCGATGCGCCATGTGCGTTGTGTGCACTTTTGGGCCGAGGTGCGGCGACGATGGGTTGGGGAAGATCAAGTTGCAAACAGGGAACGGAATCGCCGGGGCGACGGTTGCAACTCCACACGGGAGTTTTCGTCATGCGCCGCTCGAAGCCACAGCCGATCCGCAACAAGCTCGACCTGGCCGACCGTACTCAGGTGCGCCTCGTCAGAAAGCGTCTCGGACTATCCGACGCAGAGCTGACCAGCATCGTCGAGCGGATTGGCAACTCGATTGCGGCTATCAGCAAGGAGGCGGCGCTGCAAAGGGCAACCACGCTGCCGAAGCCGGACGATGTGCCTCCTGTCGCGGTGATTACTTCTGCGACCGTCGGCGAGCAGGCGACGCGGAAGTGACGGCAACCTCACCAAATTCTTCAGGGGCTATTCGGGGGCAGCGATGGATCAAACGGTACATTCAGACGACACCCTGACGCGGGCGGCCTCGAGCCTGCGCCGCTCCCGCATCAGCGAGGGCAAGCCGTTTCCGCTCGGCGCCACCTGGGACGGGCTCGGCGTCAATTTCGCGCTGTTTTCAGCCCATGCCACCAAGGTCGAACTCTGCCTGTTCGACGACAGCGGCGAAACCGAACTGGAGCGGATCGAACTCCCCGAATATACCGACGAAGTCTGGCACGGCTATTTGCCCTCGGCCCGCCCCGGCACCGTCTACGGCTACCGCGTCCATGGCCCCTACGAACCCGACGCTGGACACCGCTTCAATCCCAACAAGCTCGTGCTCGATCCCTACGCCAAGCAGCTGGTCGGCCGGTTGCGCTGGGGACCGGAGCTGTTCGGCTACCAGCTCGACCATGCCGACAAGGATCTCTCCTACGACGAACGCGACAGCGCGCCCTTGATGCAGAAATGCCGTGTCATCGACCCGGCCTTCACCTGGGGCGCCGCGCGCAAGCCGGAAGTGCCGTGGGAGCGGACGATCGTCTACGAGATGCACGTCAAGGGGTTTACCCAGTTGCATCCGCTGGTGCCCGACGCAGACCGCGGCACGTTCTCCGGTCTCGCGCACTCGGAAGTTCCGGCCTACCTGCGCTCGCTTGGCATTACCAGTGCAGAATTGTTGCCGATCCATGCCTTCGTTGACGACAGCTATCTGGTCGAGAAAGGCTTGCGCAATTACTGGGGCTACAACTCCCTTGCCTTCTTCGCGCCGGAGCCGCGTTACCTCAGGACGCCGTTCGCGAACGAATTCAAGGCCATGGTCAACCAGTTCCACGCCCATGGCGTCGAGGTCATCCTCGACGTCGTCTACAATCACACCGCTGAAGGAAACGAGCTCGGCCCAACCCTCTCGTTCAAGGGCATCGACAACGCCAGCTATTACCGCCTGCTGCCGGACCAGCAGCGCTACTACATCAACGACACCGGTACCGGGAACACGGTGAACCTGTCGCATCCACGCGTGCTGCAACTGGTCGCGGATTCCCTGCGCTACTGGGCGACCGAGATGCGGGTCGACGGTTTCCGCTTCGATCTCGCCACCATCCTGGCGCGCGAACCTTACGGGTTCGATGAAGGCGGCGGCTTCCTCGATGCCTGCCGGCAGGACCCCGTGCTTTCCAGCGTCAAGCTGATCGCCGAGCCCTGGGACATCGGTCCGGGCGGCTATCAGGTCGGTCAGTTTCCGCCGGGATGGGCGGAGTGGAACGACAAGTTCAGGGACACCGTGCGCGCCTTCTGGAAGGGCGACGAGGGATCGATCGCGGACTTCGCCAAGCGCGTGTCCGGATCCGGCGATCTCTTCAACAAGCGCGGCCGCCGGCCATGGGCCAGCGTCAACTTCGTCACAGCCCATGACGGCTTCAATCTCAATGACCTCGTCTCGTACAACGACAAGCACAACGAAGCCAATGGTGAGGATAATCGCGACGGCCACAGCAACAATCATTCCTGGAATTGCGGCGCCGAGGGACCGACGGACGATCCGGACATCACGGCGCTGCGCGAGCGCCAAAAGCGCAATCTGCTGGCGACCATGCTGTTGTCGCACGGCACGCCTATGCTGCTTGCCGGCGACGAATTCGGACACACCCAACACGGCAACAACAACGCGTACGCCCAGGACAACGAGATCACATGGCTCGACTGGCTCCGCATCACCGCAAATGGCCGCAGCCTGCGCGAATTCACGCGCAAGCTGATCGCCACGCGCAAGGCATTTCCGATTCTTTACCGCAGCCGCTTCCTGGTCGGCTCCCACAATGAAGAGCTGGACGTGAAGGACGTGACGTGGCTCGCGCCGTCCGGGGAGGAAATGACGACGGACCAGTGGCAGGACGGTAACGCCAAATGTTTCGGCCTGCTGCTCGACGGCCGCGCCCAGGAGACTGGGATCAAGCGCCGCGGCTCGGACGCAACCATGCTGCTGATCTACAACGCCCATTACGACGTCGTGAATTTCACCTTGCCCGCAGTCGCCGAGGGACGCAGCTGGATCGGGTTGATCGACACCAATCAACCGGAGGGGCAAATGCCCGCATTCGAGTTCGGGCACGTTTATGCGATGACGGGGCGATCCCTCGTGGTGTTCGGTCTCGCCACCGAAACCATCGCCACGCGCCGCCTGCGCCAGGGCCTCGGCGCGCTGCTGGACGTCGTGGAGGCGCCGCTGCCGGGGTAATTGGTCGTGACACGGTGAGCCGACGCTTTCGAGTTGATGACGACAGGGAACGCACGCAGGTTATCGGCGTTCGAGTAGATGGGGCATCAGTCGGAGAACACCGAGATGAAGTTCACAGGTGCCGTTATCCTCGCCGCTCTCGCGCTGCCTGGAGCAGCCTGGGCGCAGGCCAGCAAGCCTGACGTTTCGTCCGCGCCGAGCGCGCAGAATTCGGGTGCCGGCATTGCCGGGCAGCCCGGCAACAAGAACGGGCCGGCCGCCAAGCCTGGTCAGACCGTCGGATCGAGTTCGACGAGCTCCACTGGCAACACCGCCGTGCAGTCGCAGGACCCGTCGAATATTCAGGGCGCGCCAGGCAACAAGAATGGGCCGCCCGCCAAGCGTCCGGACCAGCGCTAAGCGAATACGCCCACGATCCTGCCGATCGACTTCGAACGACCTGCGCCCGATATCATCGGCGCAGGTCGTTTCGCGAGGAACGAACGCTAAAGCCGCCCGTTCGGAAGACATCCTCTTTCCTGTCCTCCCAATACGAGAGTCCCCACCATGTATCACCACGTCAAGAAGCTGATGTTCACCGTTCGCGTCGACGAGCCGGATCCCCGCTTCGGCAACATGCTGCTGGAGCAGTTCGGCGGCGCCAATGGCGAGCTCGCCGCCGCGATGCAGTACTCGATCCAGGGGTTGAACTGCGAGGATCCCGATCGCAAGGACCTGCTGATGGACATCGGCACCGAAGAGCTCAGCCATCTGGAAGTGGTCGGCACGCTGGCGCGGATGCATCTCAAGCCGTCGAAATTCGACCGCCAGGCGGCCGAAGCCGATCCCCTCATCGCCATCGCCGGCGGCGGCGGCGTCAATCTCTTCAACTCCCAGGGCAATGCCTGGACCGCCGACTATCTGAAGATCACCGGCGAGCTTGACGTCGATCTGCGCAGCAACATCGCCGCGGAGGCGCGGGCCAAGATCGTCTACGAGCGGCTGATCAATTTCTGCGACGACGCCGGCAGCAAGGACGCGCTGCAGTTCCTGATGACCCGCGAGATCACGCACATGAAGGCGTTCGCGCTCGCGCTCGAGAGCATGGGCAAGCCAGCGTTCAGCATCGGCCGCATCGCGCCGACGCCCGGCCTCGTGGACCAGTTCTTCAACGATTCCACCGGCGCCGGCGACCATGGCGAGATCGACACGCGCGGCCCGTGGAACGAGGGCGGCGACTGGGTGTTCACGGAGTCGCCGGCGATCCAGGCGGGCGAACCGGGTCCGGCCTCGGCCATCGTCACCGAGAGCTCGCCGCCCGCGGACGAAGCGGGTCTCGGCGATCTGCTCATCAACGAGCTGCGCGATATCCTGCATGCCGAGAAGCAATTGACCAAGGCGCTTCCCAAGATGGCGGAGGCCGCCCGCTTCGATCAGTTGCGCGAGCTGTTCGAGCAGCACCTCGCCGAGACCGAAGCGCAGGTCGAGCGCATCAACGAATGCTTCGAAATGCTCGGTAAATCCGCCCGCGCCAAGCCCTGCAAGGGCATGATGGGCCTCGTCGAGGAAGGCCAGGAGATCATGGCCGAGGGCGAGGACAAGGAGGACGCGGCGGCCGACCTCGCCCTGATCGGCGCAGCGCAGCGCGTCGAGCATTACGAGATCGCGGGCTATACCACGGCGCGCAACCTCGCCCAGCAGCTTCGCCACAGTGCCATTGTCGCCCTGCTGTCGAAATCGCTCGCCGAGGAGGAGAACGCCGATCAGCTTCTCAACCAGGTGGCTCGCTCGCTGATGTCGGTGGCGAAAATGCCCGCGGCAGTCGAGCAGACCGAATGATCCCTAGCCGTCCAGCAGGTCGAGAAACTCCTCGACCCGGCTGAACGGATCCTGGTCGCGGCGGCCGGCGTGAACAACGCGGTCGCCGTCGCGCTGCAGCGATCGTGCCTCGGACTTTCCGCTGAATTTCCGCAGCCGCCCCGGCAGGAATGTCGCGGCGACGGCCTCGGGCCCGACATCGAGCCTGACGATGCCGCGCCGTTTGCAATCGATCCGGAGCCTGGCGGATGCGAAGAAGTCGCGGGCCTCCGGCGGCAGCCTGCCGAAACGACGCGAGATCTCCTCCTCCAGATCTTCCAGATCGTCGTCGCTTCGGCACCTGGCAGCGCGGCCATAGATCTCGAGCCGGACCGCTTCCGATTGCACGTAGCCTTCAGGCAGCATGTCGGCCAGCGGCATATTGAGATCGGGCACCCACAGATCGGCCCCGGTATCGCTGCCTCGCTCGGACGCCCGCTTCAGCAGATGACTGTAGAGCACGGGTCCGAACACCTGGACGTGGCCGGACTGCTGTTCCGAGAACAGATCGCCGGCGCCCCTGAGGTCGAGGTCGCGCTCGCTGATCGCAAAGCCGGCGCCCGGCTTGCTGAACTCCTCCAATACCGCCAGACGCTTCTCGGACTGCTCCGAGGTCGCTTCCGTGAGCAGATGAGCAAAGGCGCGCGTGCCGCCGCGTCCCACTCGCCCCCTGAGCTGATGCAGCTGCGCAAGTCCGAACTTTTCGGGCCAGCACACCACGATGGTGTTCGCGCGCGGAATATCGAGACCGCTTTCCACGATATTGGTCGCCAGCAGCACATCCGCCTCGCCATCGACGAAACTCATCATGCGATCGTCGATCTCGTCCACGGGCAGTCTGCCGTGAAGACAGACGATGCGCAGCTCCGGCGCCACCGATTGCACCCGCGCCAGCATCGGCTCCAGATCCTGGATGCGTGGGCAGATCAGGAAGCTCTGACCGTGCCGCCTGCGCTCGCGGAGCAGCGCTGCGGCAATGGCAGCATCGGACAGCGGCGCGATCCTGGTCACGATGGGAAGGCGATGAACCGGCGGCGAGGCGATGACGCTAAGATCCCTGAAGCCGGCAAGACCCGCCGCGAGCGTGCGCGGGATCGGCGTGGCGCTCATCCACAGCGAATGGACACCCTTGGCGAGGCCTGAAAGCTTCGCCTTCTCGGCCGCGCCGAAGTGCTGCTCTTCGTCGATGATGACGAGGCCGAGGTCGGCGAACTTCACGTCCTTTGCCGCAAGCGCCTGCGTGCCGACCACGACTTTCAGCATGCCGCGCCGCAGCCCCTCCTTGGTCTCTCGCGTCTCCGGGCCTGAACTGGCTCGTGACAGGCTTCCCACCTCGATGCCGAGAGGGCCGAACCGCTTGCGGAAGGTTTCGACATGCTGCCGCGCCAGCACGGTCGTCGGCGCCGCGATCGCCACCTGCTTGCCGGACAGCGCCACTGCGGCCGCCGCCCGCAGCGCGACCTCGGTCTTGCCGAAGCCGACGTCACCGCAGATCACCCTGTCCATGGGGTGGCCCGCCGCAAGATCGTCGAGGACGTCTTGAATCGCCTGGGCCTGGTCCACTGTCGTGAAATAGGGGAACCGGGCGACGAATTTTTCGTAAGCCGGCCCCGGCGGCACCAGTTTGGGTGCACGACGGCGGAGGCGCTGGCTGATGTGTTTGGCGAGCGCCTTAGCGGCGACCTGGATTTCCGCTTCCGCCTCGGTGCGCCGCGCCCACCAGCTGCTGCCGTCCGCCTTGTCCAGCGTCAGCTTCCCGGGCTCGCCGGCATAAGGCCAGATCACGGCAAGATCGGAGGGCGGTACGAGCACGGCATTGTCGCCCGCGAATTTGAGCCTGATCATCTCGCGTCGCGATCCCTTGCCCATATCCAGGGTCTGCAAGCCATCGAGCACGGCGAGCCCGCGTTGCAGATGGACGATCGCGGCGCCCTTTTCCGGCACGTCGGGATGATCGAAAGCCGGATTCCAGGCGCGCGCCATCGGCTGCGGATGATGGGCTCGGCTGCCGAGCACGTCGGACGCGGTCACGACGACGAGCGGCTTGCGGCCGGCGCCAATGAACCCCGCGTCGAAATCGGCCAGCAGCGCGCCTTCGCGGCTCCGTGCCTTCGTCACCTCGCTCCAATCGGCCAGGCGCTCCGCCTTGATGCCGCTCATGCGCTCCATCGCGCGAAGGTCGTCCTCGACGGCCGCGACGAACAGCAGCCGCGATCCGCCGCGCTGCATGTCGGCGACGAAGGCGCGAAGCGCCTTGCGAGGCGAGGCCAGCTTCGAGAACTCCGGCGTCGAGATGAAGGCCGCCTTGCGCGGCAGCACGCTGATGCGCTTCTTCAGCTGCTTCCAGTCCGCCTGCCCCAGATATTCGCGTTCCGCATCCCTGCGGCCGGCAGCGTCCTCGATCGTGCCCTGCCAGCTCTCGGCGTGAGCCGATACCCCGGCATCCGCGATCCATCGCGCGCGGCTGCAATAATCAGGCAGTGTCGCCCGCTGTCCGCGCGTAGCTCCCAGAGCGATCCGCTCGGACATGGGATCTATGATCAATTCCGGGGTCTCGTAGACGACCTCGTGCTCGATGGGATCAACCGCGACGATCTTGCGGATCGTGTCGCCGGAATGCTCGATCCGGAAGGGAGCGAGTGCGCCGGCGGGAAACACTTCGAACGTCTTGCCATGGAACAGGACACCGCCCGGATACTCCGCCTCTTCGTCGAGATCGTAGCCGAGAGCTTCCAGCCGCGTCTCCAGCTCGGTCTCGGAATAGGGCGCGCCCACCTTCAGCGTGAGGCTCGACCGCGACCAGCTCGCCGGCAGCGGCAGCCGTTCCATGATGGCTTCCGCGGTGGACACCAGGAAGACGGGCTTCTTTGTCTTGGCGAGACGCCGCAGCACCGAGCTGCGCCGGCCCGCGATCTCGCGGGAGGGTTCGAGGCCGTCGAAGGGCAGCGTGTTCAGGCGCGGAAACACCAGCACGTCGACCGAGGGATCGAGGGCGTGGATCACGCCGCCCAGCCGCTCCGCCCTACTCTCGTCGTCGCAGAGGAAGACGAGGCCGTCGCGGCCGGACTTCTCCCACTGCTCGAGCAGATGCAGCGCCAGCATGCCGAGCGGCGATGAGGAGGCGACCGCGGAACGCGAGGCGCTCTTGTCCGGGCGCTTGCTTGTCGAGCTGGTACTTTTCGAGCTCTTGCTTTTCGAACTCGTGCTCTTCGCGCTCTTGCTTATCGAGCCTACGCTTTTCGAGCTCTTGCTTTTTGTCTTTATCGCGCCGGTCGTGGCCCGGGCTTTGCTGGTGGGCGCCAATGTGTATCCAACTTTGTTTCGCAAATAGAGGCGAGCGACGACGAGCCCTCCCGTCGAGCTCCGTCGATAACGCGCCTTCGGGCTTGAGCGCCCACTGACGTCATTACAATTTTGCAATTGCGTTGAAAAGCAGAGACAGGGGGCAAAGGCAAGCGGCCTGAACGGGCAGAAGGCTAACGGGCAGGCGGCTATTGCAGAACCTTCGGCAGCACGACGACCACGTCCACGCTCTGCGCGAGGATGTGCGTGGCGACCACAGCGAGCTGGTGCGAGAACTCGTCCTCGATCTCGGCCGCGCAGTCTTCGTCGCTGGCAATGGCAAACAGCAGATTGCCGTCGATTTCGTCGAACCGGATGCCGGCGAAGAGGCGATCGAAAATCTCGGCGCCCGCGATGTACGCGATTCGCGCTTGGATGGCCTGGTCCTCGACGAGCGACAACTTCCTCATGGACGCAACATATGGCCGCACCACCCGAATGCAAGAGCAGGAGAGCGCTGGCGCGGCGTGCCTTGCGAACTATATTGGTGGCATCGTCCCGCCTGATCGCCGTTTGCCCTTGAGGAAATCCTTGATTCTGTTCCTGCTGCTGATCTTCCTGCCGATCGGCGTGTCGGCCGGCCGCTATTATTTGCGCGGCGACGGCCGCGGCAATTGGCAGACGGCGGATCGCTCCAGCGCCGGCCTGCTGCCGCCCGCATCGGCCAATCCGGATGCGCTGATCCGAGTGTTCGCCGCGCGCACCGTGCGCTGGCGCAGTATTTTTGCCGTCCACACCTGGATCGTCGTCAAGGAGAAGGGCG
Organism: Bradyrhizobium sp. BWC-3-1; assembly: GCF_032917965.1. Taxonomy (NCBI): domain Bacteria; kingdom Pseudomonadati; phylum Pseudomonadota; class Alphaproteobacteria; order Hyphomicrobiales; family Nitrobacteraceae; genus Bradyrhizobium; species Bradyrhizobium sp. BWC-3-1. The sequence goes on along the minus strand of NZ_CP136625.1, from coordinate 1,943,538 downwards.
CCACAACCTATAGCCGATACGACTACACGGCCTGGGGCGACCCTGTTCGCAGCAACGGCTTTCCGCCCGACGGCCGCTGGTTCGGAGCCCTCCCGGAAACGGTGGTCGCCGTCGATGGCGCGCGGGCCGAAGCGCTGATTCCGAAGATCCGTGCCGTCATCGAGAATTACAAGTTCCGCGCCTATGGCGACTACAGCGCCTGGCCGGGACCGAATTCCAACACCTTCGTGCAGGCGGCGCTGGATGCTGTTCCCGAGCTGCGTGCCGTGCTGCCGCCGACCGCTATCGGCAAGGACTTTCCCTACAGCGGACGCTGGGCCGGCATCACGGCGTCCGGCACCGGGCTCTACGCCTCGCTGTCGGGCTATCTCGGCATGACCATCGGCTGGGTCGAAGGGGTCGAGATCAATTTCCTCGGCGCGGTGCTCGGCCTCGACATCCGCCGCCCCGCGCTGAAGCTTCCAGGCATAGGCCGCCTCGGTGTCGCGGCCGGCGCATAGGCCAATGACGGGGCCGTCCCATCAAAGTCGGTGCCCTCCCAGGCTTCCCGACACATCGTCCTTCCAATGTGTGCTTCAGGTCACAGCAGAATCGAGCGCCGTCGCGTAGATTGATCCTGCATGGCCGCAAACAAGGTAACGGCGGTACGCATGAGGCTGGAGAGGCGACCAACAGCTACGAACTTTTGAAGCCGCCAGGGTGAAGAGCTCGGCGGCTTTTTCTCTGTCCAGGAACGCGCGGCCGAGCTTGTTCGCTGCCGATGTGGCTACCGGCAGCGCCAGCTACTATCGTTTGTCTGAGGAGTCCGAAAGCTTCCGCTGATCGCGCTCTTCTTCGATCTGCCGTTCCGCTTCGACCCAGAACTCCACATCGCGATCGGCCGGGCGACCGGCCTGCTCCCAGAGCTCGTACGCGCGCGCTCGTACCTTGCCGCGCCGCATCATGCGAAGGAGCTTTTGCTTCAGCTCCTCGGCGAAACTCCTGAATCGCTGGACGGTGGTTTCGTCTTTAACGAGCGCAGCCGCTCGCGTTGCGAGTTCGATCTGGTGCTCTATCTTTTGCTGCTCATCCACCGCAAACCCCGCCGTAGCCACCGGCCTGCGTCGCAGCCCGTGCTGCTCACAACCTCAATTCCTGCTGGAAGGCTTCTGTTCCGCCTTCAATGCCAGGTCGTGTCAGCTTCGACGATCACCACTCTTGTTTCGGGATCTTCCGTCGTGTTGCAGGTGCAGGGCATGCCCTCACCACAGCGGCAGCCGCCCAATCCCTCGCTCCAGGCGCGGAGCGGATGGTTTACGCAGACCCATCCCAGACCGTGGCAGAATGGGCAGCCCTTGTTGGTCACAGCGTATCCGGCGTCCGCATCGGGTTCGACTTGTCCTCGTTGCGCAACTCCTGCTCGGCCGCGTGCCAGAACTCGTCCTCGCGGCCTTCCGGCTTGCCCGCCTGTTCCCACAAGCGGTGCGCGCGTTCTCTGATGTCGTGATCGGTCGGCTCCGGCATTGCATCTCCTGCGAAGAGACACGGCCCCACCCTGGGGGGTATGGGGGCTTGGAGGCGGGGCCGTGCAGGCCAGCAAATCGGCGGCGACGCTGGCCCGCTGAGTCAACCCTCGATGGTGCGCAAGAGTTCCTAGCCCGGAGCGGCGAACACGCGAGCTCGAACGAAGCCCGCTCTCGCCGCCTTTACAGGCCTCGGGATGGAGCGGTGCACTCCTGACGCGGAGCGTTCCTCAGGTATCGGGATGCCACGTGAGCCAGCAATCCAGACGAATCTGACGTCGGGCAGCAGGCGGCGCAAGCTCGAGCAAGTCACCGCGGCGAGCGAGAACGTTGTCATCAGCCGAAATCTGCGATACGGGCCTCGAGCGCAAACATGCTTTGATAAACTTCCGGCTCGCTCGCCCCGGCCATGACGTCGGGGGCAATTTCCGCGGCTTTCCGCAAGGCGCCCTGCAACGACGCGACGTCGAGCGCCTCGATCAGCAAAAGTCCGGCGAAAAAGCCCTCGTTCTTCCGCATGCCCTTCTCGGTCGTCCGGACCGATGTCCGCGCCTCGTCGGTCGCGCCGATCTGCACCGCGGCAACCCCGTCGCACGCAACGAGCGCCTGAGCCAGACCCTGGGGATCCTTCGGCAACGTCTCGATCCGCAGCGCCACGATCGATGCGCCCTCGCCCCGCCCTCCCCGCGCAATCATGACGCCGCCGCCCCGCATGAAATTGCCAAGCTTCGGCATGATTCGCCGGGACCACGGCGTCGGTGCGTTGAGGCGCGCCAGATAAGCCTCGCCGTCGAGGACCTCCGGCGTCCCCAGCTCGTACAGAATGAAGAAGCGGTTGATGTCGTCCCTTGCCGCGCGGAAGACACGCGATGCCAGGAAGCCCTTCGTCGTCACGCGCTCGGTCGTGTGCTCACGCGTCAGCCAGTGCCGGTAGTCGGTCAGGTCGTGAGCCTCGACGTCGCTCCAGATGGCGAGAAATCCCGTGCCGCGCATCCCGCCCTCCATGCCTACGCCTTGCCGCCGGCCGCAAGCCCGTGCAGAGCCGGTGCGATGGTCGCAGGCAATTGCCCTAGCCGTTGGACCGCCGCGAGCATCGCGGCGAGATAACCATAGGGACCCAGGCCGCAAATGACTGCCGTGGAGGCGCTCGACGTGATCGAGTGGCGGTGCAGCTCGTCCCGCGCGTGAATGTTCGAGATATGCACCTCGATCTTTACACCCTCGAAAATCTTCAGCGCATCGATCAGCGCGATCGAGGTGAATGAATAGGCCGCGGGGTTCATGATGATGGCGTCCGCGTTGCCATGGGCGGACTGGATCAGGCTGACGAGTTCGCCCTCCATGTTCGATTGATGGAACGACATCGAAACCCCGAGCTGGTCGGCCAGCGCCTTGCAGCTCGCCTCGATCTCCCCGAGCGTCGTCGAGCCGTAGATGTGGGGCTCGCGGATGCCGAGGAAATTGAGATTGGGTCCGTTGAGGATCATGATCCTTGCGGCCATTTTGGCTTGTCCTTCTTTTGTTGCCGACGCGTCTAGCCGCTGAACCACTTGGCCGGGATCGTCACCAGCCCCGGGAATAGCACCATCGCGAACAGGACGATCAGTTGCGCAATCAAGAAGGGCCAGACGCCCTTGATGATGTCCTCCATGCTGATCCTGGAGACGCCGCAAACCACGTTCAGCACGATACCGACCGGTGGCGTGATGAGGCCGATCGCATTATTGATGATGAAGAGGACACCAAAGTAGACGGGATCGATGCCCGCCGCCTTGACGATCGGCATCAGGATCGGCGTGAGGATGAGGATGGTCGGCGTCATGTCGAGAGCCGTCCCCACGATCACCACCACGACCATGATCGCCAGCATCAGGAGCGTGTTGTTGCCCATGAAAGGCTTGAGCAGGGTGACGATCTGTGCCGAAATCTCGGACACGGTGATGAGCCAGGACGACACCAGCGCGGCTGCCACGAGAAACATGACGATGCTCGTCGTCAAGGCCGAGGAGACGAACACCTCGTAAAGCTGCGACAGCTTCAATTCCCGATAGATGCAGGTCGCAACGAACAGCGAATAGACGGCGACGACCACTGCGGCTTCCGTCGGCGTGAAGATGCCGAAACGCAGGCCGACCACGATGATGACCGGCAGCATCAACGCCCAGAAGCCGTCGACCACCGCTTTCACCATTTCCGAGAGCGATGCTCTTGGCGGGGGCGTCAGGTTCTCCTGGCGGACCACCCACCACCAGGCCAGGCAGAGCCCCGCCCCGAGCAACAGCCCGGGGACGATCCCGGCCAGAAACAGTTTCGAGATCGACACGCCCGCGGCGACACCGAAAATGACGAATCCGATGCTGGGCGGAATCACGGGCGCGATGATGCCGCCGGCCGCGACCAGACCCGCCGCATAGGATTTCTTGTGGCCCGCCGCAACCATCATCGGCACCAGCAGGGCAGCCAGTGCCGCGGCATCGGCTGCCGCGGAGCCCGAGAGCGACGCAAGGATGCAGGACGCGAGGATCGTGACGTAACCAAGGCCGCCGCGAAAATGGCCGACCGCGACGAGCGCAACGTTGACGATTCGCTTGGCCAAACCACCCTTGTTCATGACCTCGCCGGCGAGCATGAAGAAGGGAATGGCCATGAGCGGAAAGCTGTCCGCGCCGTTGATGACGTTCTGCGCCACGATCTGCGCGTCGAACATGTCGATCGTGCTCATCAGGGCCACGCCGCAGACGATCAGCGCAAAGGCGATCGGCATGCCCAGCGCCATGGCGCCGAGCAGCGAGAGGGTGAAGACGGCAATCGTCATGGCATGATCCCGGTGATTTTCAGGATGTGAGCGCCGGGCGGCACGATACGAGGAGACAGCATCAGTGCTCCTCCGATTCCCTGACGGCTACCATGTCGGCTTCGCTGGCCTGTCCGGAAACGACGCGGAACAGGTCGTAGAGAAGGATCACTCCGGCCGAAACGCCGAAGATCACGCCGACGCCATAGAAAATGCCGAGCGAGAGGCCGGTCGCCGGCGCGCGGTCGTCGATATTGATGATCGTCTGCCGCCAACTTCCCGAGAGCAGAAGCCAGTCGGCGAACAGCATCAGGACGTAGCTGACGATGAAGCAGATGCGTTTGCCGTAAGCCGGCAGCATCCGCACAAGGCTATCGACGCCGAGATGGGCGTGCTCACGCATTGCCACGACCGCACCGAGGAAAGTCAGCCAGACCAGGAGCCAGCGCGACAGCTCCTCGGAAATCGCAATACCGGAGTTGAAGCCGTAGCGCAGGACAACGTTGCCGAACACCAGCACCACCATCACCGCAAGACATGCGGCGATGATGCCCTTCAGCAGGGTGCAATAGAGGTCGAGAATTCGCGCCATGCGTGTCGTCCGGGCAAAGTCGGGTTCAGAGCCGGCCGACTGGCCGGCTCTGCCTCTTGCATGCTGACGAGGTCGACTATTTCACGTCCTTGCGGATGCGATCGAGCTCGTCGTTGAACAGCTTGACCGCCTCCGGCTTGAGATTGGCGGCAATCTTGTCGACCACCGGCTGCGCCGTCTTGCGCATGCGATCGAGCTCTTCCGGCGCGACGGTGTTGTACTGCATGCCCTTCGCCTGTAATTCAGAGAGGGCCTTTTCGGTCTGAAGGCGGGTCTGCTCCTTTTGATAGCCTCGGCTTTCCTCATACGCCTCGCGCATCAGGCGCTGCTCGGTCGGCGAGAGCTTGTCCCAAAACGCCTTGCTCACCAGGATAATGTTCAGGGTGAAGGTGTGATTGGTGGCGGAAACGTATTTTTGCACTTCGTAGAACTTGTTGGAGAGAATGACCGTGAAGGGGTTCTCCTCGCCATCGACGGTGCGCGTCTCCAACGCCGAATAGAGTTCGCCGAAGGCCATCGGAACGGGATTGGCCTTGAAGGATCCGAAGGTCTCGAGATAGACCGGGTTCGGAATGACGCGGAGCTTGAGGCCGTTGAAATCCTCGACCTTGGTGATCGGCCGCGTGCTGTTGGTGACGTTGCGGAAGCCGAGGCCCCAATAGCCCAGACCGATCAGCCCCTTCGACGGCAACGTATCGAGCATCGACGTGCCGAACTTGCCGGTCCCGAGAGCATCCGCCTGCTCGATGGTCTTCACGATGAATGGAAAGTCGATGAGGCCGAACTCCGGCACGACGGTTGCGAGCGACGTCGTCGAGGCCGACAGCATTTCCTGCGTGCCGCCGCGCAGCGCGGATTGCTGCTGCAGCTCGTTGCCGAGCTGCGAGGCCGCGAACTCACGAATCTTCATCTTGCCCCCGCTCTTCGCCAGCAGGATCTCCGCAAATTTCTGCACCCCCGCGCTGACGGGGTGATCGGTGTTGTTCAGGTGTCCCCACCTGATCGTGCGCTCCTGAATGTCCTCAGCGGATGCACCGACCGTCAGCGCCACGCAGATCGCCGTCGCAGACAGCGCCCGTACCAACAAGCTCATTTTGACCTCCCTGTTCGATCGGGGCACGACGGCGGCTTCAGCCATTCTTTTCTGCACCCTCAGGCCAATCAAAAAACATAACTACATTTCTTGGTCAAATGATAAATCGCAATTCATCTGATATTTTTGATTACGTCTGTTGTTAGGCGTCTGCTATATTGCTGGTAACATTGATGGTTCGGCCGCCCACCACGGGCGTTGCGCGCATATTGCGGGATCGGAGAGCATGACGTCACTCGAGGGGCGCCCCTTGTCGGCGGGCGACAGCGGTTATCAGCGGATTCGATCCGACATCATTTTCGGCGTGCTGACGCCGTCCGGACGTCTCAAGCTCGACGCCATGAAAGAGGACTACGGCGTCAGCATCTCCACGCTGCGCGAGATCCTCAATCGGCTGACCTCGGAGGGATTCGTGGTCGCGGAGGGCCAGCGCGGCTTCGAGGTGGCGCCGATATCCATCCAGAACCTGCGTGAACTCGCCGGCCTGCGCATCCTGCTGGAGCAGCATGCAATGGCCGAGTCGTTTCGTGCCGGCGACGTCGAGTGGGAGGGCCGCGTGGTGTCCGCGCATCACAAGCTGGCGGCCACCGAACGCACCGTCCTCAAGGAGGGGGACGATCCCGAGCTGCGCAAACGCTACGACGGCGAATTCCACCAGGCTCTCATCTCGAATTGCGGTTCGCGCGAGCTGATGCAGACCCACGCGATCGTGTTCGACAAATATTTCCGCTATGCGCTGCGCTACCGCGGCGCAGAGACGATCAACCAGCACAAGGCGCTGCTCGAATGCGCCCTCAAGCGCGACATCAAAAGCGCCAAAACCGTGCTTACCGATCACATCAACGGGTGCGTCGCGCACGCCCTCGCCTCCTGGAACGAGGATTGATCGTCCGCGGCCTGACGTCGTTCGGAGACAGCGCTCGTCGCTGCAATCGGATTTCGGGATGACTCCTGACATGATTCCCGCATATCGGGTCGAGACCGCGGTCGCCGCAGGCGACATCCTCGGCGAGACGCCATTGTGGTGCGACCGCTCCCGCAAGCTGTGGTGGGTCGACATCGACCGGCGGCTGCATCAATCCTTCGATCCGGCGACCGGCGCGCATCAGGTTGTTCCGTACGCGTGCAACTTCCTCGGCAGTCAGGCCTTGACGGCAGATGGCTCCCACCTGCTCGCGCAGGATCTGGGGCTTTATCGCCGCGCGTCCGATGACGATCCTCCAGGTCAGCTCTGCGAGGTCGAAAGCGGCCCCGACAACCGCTTGAATGACGGGCGCGTCGACGCCCGGGGCCGGCTATGGATCGGCACCATGGACAACCAGCTGCATCGGCCGAACGGAGCGCTGTATCGTGTGGAGGCGGACGGCCGGACGGTGCGCATGTTCGGCGACGTCATCGTGACGAACGGGATTGCGTTCTCACCCGACAATCGCACGCTCTATTTCACGGATACGAGGCGTTACCGCACCTGGCAGTTCGACTTCGATCTCGATGACGGCGCGATTAGCAACAGACGGCTGTTCGCGGATTACAGCGCCTCCGGCGAGAGGCCCGACGGCGCGTGCATCGACATTGCGGGCGGACTGTGGACCGCATTCTTCTCCGGCGGCCGGGTGGTGCGCTATCGGCCGGACGGCCGGATCGATACCGTCATTCCGGTGCCGGCGACCAATCCGACCTGCGTATGCTTCGGCGGAGCCGATCTGAAGACCCTGTTCGTGACGACGGCGAGAAAGTTTCTTGATCGCGAGCAACTGGGCCGCGAACCCCAGGCCGGTCATGTTCTGGCCATTGATGGCATTGCACAGGGACTTCCAGAACACCGCTTCGGCAATTCATCCTGAGCGCCTGCCACCGAGACGTCGCGGCACATGACGCGACCAGGCATTCAAACAGCGGACATGATTTCTCGTTCTCGCGGCGCGTTTCGCCCGAGCTTTGCTTCGTCACTCCGCCCTCATATCCAAGAGGGCGCAGGGAAGGCCGGGTGCCGGCTGGCACCCGCGGTCCGCTGCGCGAAAAGCACACGCAGGAAAACCGCACAGCAGCATACAGGTGTAGCCAATCACTCGGCCTTCCCTGCGCGACGGTTGGACGGCTTATGCCGTGCTCTCCCGGGAGCCGAGTTCTCTTTGGCCTCCCTCGCCTCGCGAATTTGGATGATGCTGTCTGCCCGGTTGGGCTCGCACACACCTCCGCGAAAGCTTGACCGTAGCAACGACGGCCAGGACCACACGGTTTTGCCGTACGCACGGCCCGCCATTTCGCCGCAGTTTTTCCAGCCCTGTCGACGAAGCCGAAAACTTACAGGCGAGACGAAGCCTAGCAGCGCCGCTCGTCCGCACGCGGTTGCGGGCTCACAGGGTCTACCCGCCCTGCCCGCACCATCTCGTACCGACGCTGCCGCGTCCATCGCAAGCCCGGCTCGCAATCAAGACGACAACGAGATCGCCCCTCAAGGATGAGCCGGGATGAGCGACACATACGCCCTTTCCGAATTTCGGTAAAGTGGAATATTTTTGCGGAGAGGGATTGACGGGAGAAGGGTGTGTTGCCCGACGGGCTGGGTTGCCGCTTCCCTAGAGCAAGGGATTGGCCGTTTTCCACAGAGGTCTAATCACCGCGGAGTGCCAGGGATTGCGTCACCGATACATGTTCTTATTTTGTTCGTTGGGTTAAGACTGCCCGCCATCTATTCCGGGCGCTTGACCGGGATCTGGCATCAATTTGCGGTGGACACCTGCGGGCGGTGTCGGAACTGTGTCGCGCCGTTCGTCTTGAGTCCAAGTCCCCTTATGGAGTTTTGCGTACCATGGCCCCCCGCGCGAACTGGAAAGGCTTTTTGCGTCTCTCGTTGGTCACCTGTCCCGTGGCGCTCTACCCAGCTACCTCGGAGAGCGAGAAGATCTCCTTCAACCAGCTCAACCGTCAGACCGGTCATCGGATCAAGTACCTGAAAGTCGACGCCGACACCGGCGACGAGGTGCCCAACGAGGACATCGTTAAGGGCTACCAGCTCGAGAAGGACCAGTTCATCGAGGTGACCAAGGAGGAGCTTGAGGAGATCGCGCTGGAATCCACGCGTACCATCGAGATCGACGAGTTCGTAGACAAGGCCGAGATCGATCCGCGCTATCTAATTCGCCCCTACTACATCCGTCCGGACGGAAAAGTCGGCCACGACGCCTTCGCGGTCATCCGCGAGACCATCCGCGAGATGAACAAGGTTGCGATCGGGCGCGTGGTGCTCACCAACCGAGAGCACATCATTGCGCTCGAGCCAATGGACAAGGGCCTGGTCGGCACCTTGCTGCGGTATCCCTACGAGGTGCGTAGTGAGCAGGAATACTTCAACGATATCCAGGACGTCAAAGTGACGAAGGACATGCTCGATCTGGCCAGGCACATCGTGAACCAGAAGGCTGGATCGTTCGAGCCGGAGAAGTTCGAGGACCATTATGAAAGCGCGCTGATCGAGCTCATCAACCAGAAGCGCGCCGGTAAGCCGATCGTCCCGAAGGATCGGCCGAAAGGCGAGAACGTCGTCGATCTGATGGACGCGCTACGCAAGAGCGTCGGCGGGGCAGCAAAGACCGAGGCTCCAAAAAAGCCTGCCAAGAAGACGAAGAAAGCTGCCGCGGCTCAGAAGGAGATGCTGATGCCGATCGCCGGTAAGAAGCCGGCTAAGGAAGCGGCGGCGAAGAAGCCGACAGCAGGGGCGCGGCGGAAGTCGGCGTGAGATTGAAACATCCGGTGATACCCGATGGCAGTCACGGACTGACATGGAAGAGGCCGCGCATGTCAAGACTGAGCTGCGGCTCGGCACAGCGGGATGGAATGTTCCGCGAGTCTGCAAGGAAAGAGTTGGCGGGGTAGGTAGCCAGCTTGAACGCTACGCGCGGGTGTTGAACGCCACCGAGATCAACTCATCATTTCATAAGCCGCATCGGCGTTCGACCTATGAGAAATGGGCGAACGCGACGCCCGATGATTTCCGCTTTTCGGTAAAGGTGCCGAAGTCTGTTACTCACTCGTCACAGCTTGCGCAGGGTGAACTCGATCGGTTCATCGAAGAGAGCGCCGGACTTGGTGCGAAGCTCGGGGTTTTGCTCGTTCAGTTTGCACCTCGCAAAATGTTCGTTGAGTCCGATGCGGAGTTCCTGTTCCGCGCGCTGCAGGAAAAGACCTCAGCCGCTCTCGCTTGCGAGCCGCGTCACGTCAGCTGGTTTACGCCCGAGGTCGGCGCCTGGCTCGGGGAACGTCGGATTGCCCGTGTCGCCGCGGATCCGGCGCGGGGGCCCGATGCCGACCTGCCGGGCGGGTGGCCTAGTCTGCGCTATTTTCGATTGCATGGAGCGCCGCGCATTTACTACTCCGCGTACGACGGGGCGTTCCTGCGATCGCTGAAGCTGCGGCTCGGTGCTGCGTCGTCATCTAGTGAGACCTGGTGCATCTTCGACAACACCGCAGCCGGCGCAGCGATCGAGAACGCACTAGACTTGCTCGCTTGAAGGGCCTTTTGGCAATAGTCCGCTGATATCCCTTACGTCGTCCAAGTTTGCCGAAGGCGTTTGAGGCTCGCACGCCATTCGAGCGGCGCGACAGCGCAGGAGACCTAATCGGGACGTGGCGGGCACTCCGGGCACGTATCGCCGATCGAATGCAAAACCTCGCGCACTTGCCCGACGGCCTGATCCGGAGATAAGCCCTCGGGTGGCTCCTGCCTGGCTATATCCAATGCGTGCTCGCGTGCATGCGGGTCGGCCCGGTCCTTCGCCCAGCCATGCTCCTCGCATTCGTGGATGGCGCCCGCCTCCTGCAGCACGCTGAGCGCCCAGCCCCGCAGCGTTCGGATCGCCGGCCGTCTTTCCTTCGTCATCAGCATCGAGCTTGCTCCTGCCCGGACGAATCGTTGGCCCGTCTTCTCGTTCCGAGCGGTTAGCACGCAGCAGGGATTCGCAATCGGCAGAGCTGAGGTTTGTCCCCGTGTTCCGCGGCTCTGGCACAATCGCGTCGGCTGCAGCACGGCTCAGCCGTAGGGTTCTGCCCGCTGAGAAGCGGCCACGCTTCGACTCCGGGCGCTAAACCGCTAAATGTACCCCGCCGTCTTCCCCTCCGCAGCGCGTAGCTTCATGCTCGCCAGCTTGCGAATTGGTGGGACTAATGTGGTACGGTGACAAAACGTACCGGACACATGGGTTACACTTTCCGCTTTTGTTCTGCGGGAGGTGTGGATGCCGTGGAAAGCGAGTTCGGTCATGGAAGAACGCCTTCGCTTTGTGGCCAGGCTTCTGGATGGGGAAGCCATGACGGATGTGTGCCGGGAGTTCGGCGTATCCCGCAAGACCGGCTATAAGATTTTCGATCGCTACAAAGAGCAGGGGCTGGCCGCCCCGAGCGATCGGTCCAGACGGCCGGTACGCTATGCCAATCAGCTCCCGGAGCAAATCGAGGGTCTGATTGTCCGCCTCAAAGCCGAGAAACCGCACTGGGGCGCGCGCAAGATCCGCGAACTGCTGGTCCGGCGGCTCGATGGCGATGTCAGGATTCCGGCCAAAAGCACCATCCATGCGGTGCTCGATCGCCATGGCCTGGTCAAGCGTGGCGGCGGGCCGCGCCACCGCGCGCGCGGCACGCCGCTGTCCACGGGTACCGGACCCAATGATTTGTGGTGCACCGACTTCAAGGGCGAGTTCAAGCTCGGCAATGGCCGCTACTGCTATCCGCTCACCGTTACCGATCATGCCTCGCGCTTCCTGTTGTTGTGCGAAGCGCTCGATTCAACGCGTGAAGACCCTGTAATTACTGCCTTCGAGCGTTTGTTCCTCGAGCGCGGCCTGCCGCTCGCCATTCGCTCCGACAACGGCGTGCCCTTCGCCAGTCCCAACGCCTTGTTCAACCTCTCCAAGCTCTCGGTGTGGTGGCTCCGACTTGGTATTGCAATCGAACGCATCAAGCCGGGTCACGTGCAACAGAATGGACGTCATGAGCGCATGCACCTCACCCTCAAAAAGGAAACCACCCGGCCGCCCGACGGCAATAGCTTGCAGCAGCAGGAACGCTTCGATGCCTTGTCCGCGAGTTCAACTCCGAACGCCCGCACGAGGCCCTCGACATGAAATGTCCTGCCGATCTCTACGTCGCCTCAGCACGTTCCTATGCCGGCCTGCCGGAGCTGACCTATCCGTTCCACGATCGCGAGGTCCTTGTAACCGCGTGCGGCCGCCTTTGCCTGCACCGCAAGCGGATCAACATCTCAACCGTGCTGGCGGGCCAGAAGCTCGGCATCAAGGAGGTCGACGGGGGCATTTGGCTCGTCAGCTTCATGCACTATGATCTGGGATACTTCGACCTGGAGCAGAAAACCCTGCAACCTCTCGACAACCCGTTCGGCACGAGGCTGTCACCCTTGTCTTAGGTACGTTCCGTTACCCATGTCTTCGGGCCGGACACCCAGTCAATGGTAGCGGGAGAGGGACTCGAACCCCCGACCCCAGGATTATGATTCCCGTGTTTTAGGGATTATGGAGCCATCCCAGTAACTTTACCTTCTTCTTTGTGGCGAAATTGCCCAAAAATGGCTTCATCTCGCTCATCACCGACCAAGTTAACCTGCTATCGTTTGTACGAAACTTGTACGGATTGATGGCATTTTGGCCGACGCAGCGACAGAGAAGAAGGCACAGCAAGTCCGGGAGCGGATCACGCCGGCAGTCGTCGACGAAGCGATTGCCGCTGCCAAGAAGGCAACGGACAGCGGCCGGATCGCCGATTGGAACGATACCGAGCAGCGCTATCTGACCCTGCGCCAACGCGGGCGCTCAGTGCGGTGGATCGTGCGAGCGTACGGCCTCTCGCGCAAGATCGGATCCGCGACAGGGATCCATGTCGACCCAACCTATCTCTCGCTTCGGGACGCCCGCGAGAAGGCCAAGCAGGTCTACGCCGACATGGCTGGCGGCAAGCTTGACGAGGCGCCTCCGGAGGCAGCACCGGAGGCACTCAAGCCGACAACCTGGACGTGGGCCGATCTTGATCGCGAGTACCAGGCCATGATCGCCCAGCCGCGATGGATCAACCGACGCATGAAGCCGGCGAGCAAGGGCACGTGTGACGACGTCCGCCTTGCGTTCGCCAAGCCGTCCTACCAAGCGCTACACCCCCTGCTCCTTACAGAGCTTAACAGGCCACTGCTCAACGAAGCACGGAACGGTGTTGTGCCACGAGATCCCGACAAGCGCTCTGGCGTGCATCGGCAGCGCGAAAAGTGCGTTACCTATTTCCGTGCCGCGATGTCTTGGGCTGCCGACAAGCATCCCGATGAATCCGGTCTCACTGAGGATGTCGACCGATGGTGGGAACGGCTGAGCGCCGGCGAGCCGAAGCCGGAAGAAATGGCAGAGATTATGGCCAGGCAAGCACTCCATCGCGAGCGCAAGGACAAGATCACTGTCGAGCACATTGGTGCCGTCCTGGCACGACATGAAACCTACTGCTCCGGCCGCAGTGCCGAGGACAAGATTTCGCCTGCATCAGATTTGGATTGTGGTGGGTCTGCTTCACAGCGAACAGGCGCTTCAGCACAGTCAAACTCCGCCGTGCTGAGCTGATGGAACAGGACGAGTTCGGAGAACTTGGATGGGACGCGCGATGTGGCCAGCCGACACGATGAAGGCAAAAGAGCCGTTTTGGCTTCCGCTGCCGCGTTCGGTTGTAGACATCGCGCTGGGTTCAATCGCCGATTACACCCAGCTAGTGAAGAACAGGCACGGCGAATGGCCGTCGCAATGGGTGTTTGCATCGACGCGGCGCGAGGGCCGTGACCCGGAAAACGATGACGTCTCCGTCTATCCGAACTCGCTGAATCGGCACCTGCTCCGAATGCGGAAGGACCGCGCTCTCGATGGGCTTCCATATTTCAGCTTGCATTTGGCTCGCGCAGCCATGACGAAATTTCTCGAGAAGCACATTAGCCCTGTTGCGGCTTCGCTAGTACTTGCGCATTCGTTGCCGGATTCAGACCGCGAGATGTCGCCAACTACGCGGGAGTATTACTCCGTGTCGCAGCGGATGGAGGAAAAAAGTGAAGCTATGCGAGCCTGGTCCGAGGCGCTCATCGATTCCTTTCTGAAAGCCGGCGGTACAATGCCGACGCCGAGCGCTGGCCCGCGCGCAAGATACTACAAGGCTAAGAAGCGTCACCAGGACTGATGCTGGCATTCGGTAGGTAGTCCAGTTCGCTGTTCTTTCTCCGCTCTCGGTGATGTGAAAGATAAGACCGGCTATCGCCTCGAGACGCTCGCGGGCAATCTGCCGATCGTGATCTGCTGCTCACGATTTCTGCGGTGGAAACCTTTCTCCTCAGTCACGGTTCATCTTTGACAGCTCCTGAGACTTCCAGAAGACGTCAACAATTTTTGCGCGTCGGAGCGATTTGCCGGGGCAGGACGATCGCCAGACTTCCAACACCAAAACGCCATTGCGTTCCAATCATTTTATGATTGGCGCCGCATTCGATGTTCCGTCGGATGTCTTCACGTTGAGCACGCGACTGAATGGTTTCATACAAGTCCCGCTGAGAAAGACGATTGTGTTTTGCGCTCATTGAGCGCGGGCGGCCCCGATGCCCGTTGCCGCGACGAGGCCCCGGCTGCGGCACTGCCGAGCAGACGGCGAGAAATTTTCAGTCCAGTCATGATGAGTCCCCCCTTTCCTCAGCTTCGGAGCTAGAGGCTACCGGCGTGCCAACCAGTTGAAAAGGGCGTTTGTCGTGGCGCGCTTCGGACTCAGGAAATGGCCGTGCGCGCCGGTTGAGCGCCGCCCGGCCACTTCCAAGGTTACTGGTAGAGGACCTGACGGCCCACAGCCGAAACTTGCGCTGACGACCCATAGCTGGCCTAGACTAGGCCGTATACTGATAAACCCGGGGGCATCATGTGACTGGCGACCACGTCCGCTTTGCTCCTATAGCGGCCAAATTCGTGCCGCGGCGCAGTATGGGCCATGAGCTGAAGTGCGCGGTCTGACAGGCCCGCCGCTGCACGTGTTGTTGCGCTATTGCGGAACTCGTGACGTGGTGTGCAACACCATGAACCAACGTCCATCCCGTTTTTCGTACATGTTGGTTGTGAAGGCCGTGAAGCTCACGGCATCCCCATTCTTGAATTTCCCTTCAGCACTCTCGATTCCGACAACCCATGCCACGTTCTGGGCCACATGAATTTGCGGCTCTTTCATCGACACTGAAATTTCGGCGAAGCGAGCAAAAGTCCCCTCCCAGCTCTTGCGAACCGCGTCCCATCCGACAATCACAATTTTGCTGGATGGATGCACGGCAATGACGTAGGGCTCAGCTGCCCAAACCCTTTCCATCGCATTAATGTCGCGAGCTGAAAGGGCCGTATCGAAAGCTAGATTGGCCGCAGTGACAGCTTCGATTTCGGACTTTTGCTCTGCGTGGAGATTGACCGTTCCGAAAATGAAAATGAGAGCGGTGGCCATCGCCAATTGCCGTAAGGAAAAGCTCCAGATCATCGCCTTCTCCTGAAAAGATGCAGTCAGGCCCGGATTTCTGCGAGCTACCATGCCTGCCCCGTTGTGCCTCGACAGGTCAAGCTGATACCAATCGATGGTCAAAAACGGACATGCGTGCGCCGTGAAAGGTTTGTCGGAACAGTCGATATTCGGAGTCGAGTATAACAATCCCAAGTTTCCGAGGCTTGGCATTGAATCATTGCGCTTGTCTGAGCTTTTAGGACGCGTACCGCCAGGCCACTTTGCCTCGCCACAGCGGCCCAGTTTCCATCTGTTGATGCTATTTACCGCCGGCAGGGGAGATCACTTCCTCGATTTTCGCCGTGTGAGGTGCAAGGCAGGTACGCTTGTCCATGCTCGCCCGGGTCAAGTTCAGCAGTTCGTCCTTGGGCAAAAACTGGAGGCGGATGTATCCTGCTGTTCACGTCAGAATTCATCTTTCCCGCGTTTTCGGTGGCGGACGGAGCGGCTTTTGGAACCTTGATCGATGATATCGTTCCCGAAGACGTCACGGACCTACGGCCTGATGCATTGGAGAGCGTCGTCAGCGTCATGTCGGCCATAAAGCGGGCATATCATAAAGAAGATGGCTCGAAGCTATCGGCCGCTATCCTCCAGCACCTCCTCTACGCAATGCTCCTGACGATCGCAGGCTGTGACGGCAAGAGCGACGCGCCCTCCATGACGGATAGTCATCGCAGGACGTTCCGGAGATTCCGTCGAGCTGTCGACGCAAAGTTCGCACAAACGCGGACCGTTGAAGATTACGCGGAAGCTATTGGATGCTCAGCGAAGTCACTCCGCCGGGCTTGCATGATGGCGTGTGGTTCCTCACCCAAAGCTCTGATAGAGCAACGCCTGATCTTGGAAGCGAAACGATTGCTTGCACACACCGGCCTCACGGTTGAAGTAATTGCCACCGAGGTAGGGTTCAGTGAGCCAACAAACTTCGTGAAGTTTTTCAGACGGCACGGAGGCATGCGACCGCTTGACTTTCGAGCAAAGTTCCCGGGCGCTCAATCAGGCTGACACCGTCTTTACTGCTCAACGGCTTAGAGGTATAGCGCGACAATCTGGATGGGAAGCGCGCGACAATCAGGATGGCGAGTCTGTGTCGCGGCGAAGTGATGATTGCCGCGATGATTGTCGCGTGCAAAAGTTTTGTTCGCTCTGATTGTCGCGGAGCGTCAATCAGCGAGTGTTTTTGGTGTCGCGTGCGAGGATGGTCGCCCTGGACCACGCTTCCGCTCGAGCGCGGTGCGCCTGCGATAGCATTCGACGTTCATCTCGACGATCGTGGCGTGGTGAACGAGGCGATCGATGGCGGCGAGCGTCATAGCAGGATCCGGGAAGACCCTGTTCCACTCTCCAAAGGGCTGATTGGCGGTGATCAGCATGGAACGCCGCTCGTAGCGAGCGCTGATGAGCTCGAACAGCACGCTGGTCTCGGCCTGGTCCTTGGTGACGTAGGCAAGATCACCGCAGATCAGGAGGTCGAAGCGGTCGAGGCGGTTAATGGCGGCCTCGAGATTGAGCTCGCGCCGCGCCACCTGGAGCTTCTGGACGAGTCGGTGGTGCGGGTGAAGAGGACGCGCCATCCGTTCTCGATAAGGGCCAGGCCGATGGCTGCCGCCAAGTGACTCTTGCCGCCGCCGGGCGGCCCGAACAGCAGCAGATTGGCGCCCTTGCCGAGCCAACCATCGCCGGCGGCGAGCGCGGTCACCTGCGCCTTGGAGATCATCGGCACAGCCTCAAAGTCGAAGTTGTCGAAGGTCTTTCCAGAGGGCAGCCGAGCCTCGAGGAGATGGCGCTCGACCCGACGGCGACCGCGTTCGGCGACCTCGTGCTCGGCAATGGTGGCGAGGAAGCGGGCCGCCGGCCAGCCTTCCTTGTCGGACTGCTCGGCAAATTGCGGCCACAGCACCTTAATGGCGGGCAGCCGCAACTCGTTGAGCAACAGATTGAGGCGCGCGGTGTCGACTGTGTTGGCCGTGCTCATGCGGCACCTCCGATCTCGCCGGCACCGATGAGGCACTCATAGCTGGCGAGCGGGGCGAGCTGCACCACGACCTGCGGCATGCAGGCGGGATCGGGCGCGAAGTAAGCGCACAGCCGTCCGAGGTCGGGCAGTTGGCCAGCGTTAAGGTCAGCCGCGAGCTGATCGGCGAGTTCGGCCTCGCAGCCGCGCTCGTGCGCCAGAGCGAGCAGATCGACCATGAGCCGGCAGGCTTTCTTGTCCGGCAGCCGTTCGCGCAAGCGATCGAAGGTTCGGCGATATGCATCACGCGGGAACAGCCGATCACGGTAGACGAGATTGAGCAGCGCCATTGGCTTGCGCCGCAAGGAATGGATCACGTGCCGATAATCGACTACCTGGTCGTGCTTGCCGTTGGGATGCGGCCGCCCACGCGGCAAGGTGACGAGATGGGTGCCGCCGACGAACACGTCGAGACGATCGTCGTAAAGGCGCACCCGCAGTTGGTGCCCGATCAAACGCGACGGCACGGTGTAGAACACCTTGCGCAATGTGAAGCCGCCGCTTGACGTCACGCGGACAATCACCTCCTCGTAGTCCGAGGTGCGGCGATCTGGCAGCGCCTGCAGGTGGCGCGCTCGTGGTCGATGCGCTTGGTGCTCCGGGCATTGCGGCGGCTGACGATCTCGTCGATGAAGCCGCGATAGGCGGCGAGATCATCGAAGTCGGCAGTGCCGCGCAACAGCAGCGCATCGGCGATCGTGCGCTTGAGATTACCATGCGAGCTCTCGATCGCCCCGTTCTCGTGGGCGATGCCGCGATTGTTGCGGGAAGGCCGCATGCCGTAGTGGGCGCAGAGGTCCTCGTACCGCCGGGTCAGATCGTCCCTCGCATTGCGGTCGAGATTGCAGAAGGCCGCCGACAGGCTGTCGGTCCATGCTCCCGCGGTGCCCCACCGAGCGACCACAGGGCATTCTGCAGCCCTTCGGCCAATGCGACGAAGCTCTCGCCACCGAGCACGACATGGGCGTGTTCAAACCCGCAATAGGCCAACCGGAAGTGATACAGGCGATGATCGAGCGGCACGCCAGCGATGGCGACCCCAAGCTCGCCCATATCGGTGAAGTCGGACAGGCCGACCTGGCCCACTTCGTGGGTCTGGCGGAAGATGACCTCCTGCTCCTCGCCGTGGATCGCCCGCCAGGCGCGGATCCGGCGCTCGAGCGTGCGGCGGATTCCGGCCCCCAGCTCAGGATGGCGTCGGAGTATCTCCTCGAAGATAGCCACGGGCCGCACGCCGGGAGCCCCCTTCAGCATCGGCACGACCTCCAGGTCGAAGACGTTGGCCAAGGGATCCGGCCGGCGCCTTTGCCGCGGTGACTTCTTTTGCGACGGAAGACGCAGATCTTTCTCGAGCCGATAAGCGGTCCACGAACTGAACGACACCTTCGCGGCCGCCACTGGCGGCGAATTGGTTTGACGGAACTTCATGTAGAGCCTCATCTGGTGATCGGTGAGATGGCAGCCTGGCAACGGCTGATTCCTCTTTGGCGAGAAGAACTATCCATCACCGGCCAGCCGCGATCACCAGACGGCGCGGTCCGCTCGGATCGCGCCGTCGCCGGGCTCGTAACTCCGGTCGGGCTACGCCCTCCCTGCGTCACGAGCCCGGCGAAGCTCTCTCATCCTGATTGACGCTGCACTTCCATCCTGATTGCCGCGCCGCATAGAGGTCCGTTCTGAACCAAAAGCGCCCTCAGCGCGCTCTGCGACCTCGCACCGAACTGACAATTTCCGCTGCCGCGTCCTGAAGTTCTTCGAGATGCCGGGCGGCGAAGACCTCCACCGAAAAGGCGGTCCTGAGCCAGACAATGTTGATCGAGCCCAGAACGCGCGCGCCATCGCGCAGGGGAACAGCAATTGAGATCAAGCCATCCGCATGCGGCGGCTTGCCATACCAGCCGCCGACATGGGTAGGGTCGCGCGTTGCGTAGCCGCGTGCTCGCACTTCCGCGAGAATCGTATTCAGACGCGCGGGCTCTCGCGCCAGACGATCTTCGGCCTTGTTCGAAGTCCGCAGCATCTCGATGATCTCCTGCCGCTCCTTGGCCGGACAATAGGCCAGATAGGCTCGTCCAACACCGGTCAGCAACCAGTTCACCTGCAGACCAACCCTCTCCTCTTGCAACAGGATCGGGCTGCGCGCACGGGTGGTCTCTCGGATTTCCATGTGGTCTCCTGCCGGCATCATGAGATCCGAAGGCCACGAAACGCGCCGACACAGCCGCTCGAGCACCGGAGCGGCGGCTTCCGCGATCCGATCGCGACGCTCCCGGCGTGACGGCGCGCGCGAAAGCGTCGCGCCGATGCGATAACGCCCATCCGCAAGCCGCCGGGTGACCACGCCGGACCGCGCCAGCGTGTGAAGAATGCGGAGCAGGCTTGGCTTGGAGATACCAGTGAAGACGTAAAGCTGCTGCAGCGAGGAATCGGGCTGCATCTGCAGAGCCTGCAGGACACGAAGACCCCGCTCCAGGCTCTTGATGATTTTCGGACCCGCCACCGCGCCATTCTCCATTCCGCAATGTGGAACGCGTCATTCCACATCGTGAAACATACGTCGATTTTTGTGGCAAATCCAGATAGCGCGTCAGAAGGTGGCGTGCCTGCAGGTCGCACTTTGGAATTGGCATCGAAATTTCAGCTTTTGATGGAGACTTCCATGAGACCCCACCTGTTCTTCCGCAGTGCCTCATTGTCCGTCGCGATCCTAGCCCTGCTCGCACCCTCAGGATCACAAGTATCAGCGCAGATCTCGTTCCCGACGGGGACGATTCGTTTCGTGGCGCCGTTCTCGGCCAGTACGCCGCCCGACATCATCAGCCGCATCGTCTCCAAGGAGCTGACGGAAGCCGAAGGCTGGCGCGTCATCGTCGAGAACCGGCCCGGCGGCGTGACCACCATCGCGGCGACCGATGTCCTGACCCAGCCAGCGGACGGCAACAGCCTCTATGCGCTGTCGGTGCCGTCGGTTGCAGCACCCTCGCTGGTCCCGAACATCTCGTTTGATTTGGACAAGGATTTCGACCCGGTAATCAAGGCGACAGTCTCTTACAACGTACTTGTGGTGAACCCCTCGGTGCAGGCCAAGACGGTCGCGGACCTGGTGGCATTGCTGAAGAGCCAGCCCGACAAGCTGACGTTCTCGTCCGGCGGCTTCGGCACGCCCGCCCACCTGATCGGCGAGCAATTCAAGCAGCAGACCGGCACGCGTGCCCAGCACGTTCCCTACGCGCAATTCCCGCAAGCGATCGGCGACCTGCTCAACGGCACCAACGCCTTCATGTTCATCACCATGTTGCCGGTCGTCGACCTGATCAAGACCGGTAAGCTGCGGGCGCTTGCGGTGACCGGACCGAAGCGTGTGCCACTTCTCCCTGATGTGCCGACCATCGTCGAAGCCGGCTATCCCTCACTGGTGGTCGAGGACTGGACCGGCTTCGCAGTCAAGCATGGCACGCCGAAGGAGACGGTCGCGCGGCTCAACGCTGCCATCAACAACGCGCTGGAGAAGCCGTCAGTGCGCGAGGCGCTTGCTAAGATCGGCGCCGAGCCGGCGGGCGGCACGCCCGAGCAATTCGGCCGGCTGGTCGGCGATGAGGTTTCGCACTGGCACAAAGTCGTCGCCGACGCCGGCATCAAGGTCCAGTAACGGTGAGACATCAGGTTTTCGCGTGACGCTCCTCGGGACGGGGACGCCAATCCCCCGTCCTGATCGTTTTGGCCCGAGCACGCTGATCCAAGCGGGCAGTCACACTGTGCTGATCGATGCCGGCCGAGGCGCCGCCATGCGATTGTTTCAGCTCGGCGTTCCGATCGGCCGGATCGATGCGCTGTTGCTCACGCATTTTCATTCCGATCACACCGTCGGCATTCCAGATCTCTGGCTGACGGGATGGCTAAGCTCGCATTTTGGCAACCGTCGGCGACCATTCAACGTGATCGGCCCGGTCGGCCCGCTCCGTACCGCCATAAAGCCGCGGTGGGACGCTTTCAAACAGTGGTGCAATCTGCGCAATCCTCATTTCCATCCTCCGTGTATGCACAAGTGCTTTGAACCGCCCTGACAAGCTCGGTACGTGCAGATCTGCGAAGCTCAAACCGCTGCATTCGTTCTGGCAAACGGCTTCGACTCATTGTGCATGGTTGCTGGCCAGCGCCGCTTTGAGACTCGGTTACGGGGCGCTGATTTCGTTCTGTCCGGCATTGGGATGCCTCGACGCTTGGCTCCGAGCACTCCATCCGGGGCGGCATCGCCTCGTTGAGGTGCGCCAATCGCCACCCCGCGAGCGACAAAACTCGGCGGGTCGCTGGCTGGGAAGGACTCCAGAAGCGCTGTATCGACCAGGTCGTCTTGCGAGGTGGTCATGGTAACTCTCGCTTGCTCCGATTGGAATTCATTGCTCGGCGGCTAGATGCCGCCTGCAGCAAGAAAATGGGATTGCAGCCCAGGATTTCGCAAGGGCCCGAAGAAGTTGTTTGAAGGTGGTCGCTCGAGAATGACTGATGCCGGCCGGCCATGTGCGCCCAACCGTGCCAGAGCGATTTCGAGACGAGCGATCTGGAGGCACGATCTCGGGCATGAACCCGTCCCGAGAACAACTCGGCAGCCGTCGGTCGCGGGGACGATGCCGCTGCCGTCCTCTGTAATGCTGCTTAACTTGTGGCCGCTGTAGTCCTGCTTCTTGGGCGAGAGGGCGTGCGGTTCGCGCCGCACGCAGGTCGACCCCATTCGATCGCCATCCCCCGTTTTCAAGAGGAGCAGCCCCTACAGATATCGGGAACAATCTCCTCCGCCCGGAACGTGTCCATACTGACGTTACGTCTGGTTCTGGTACTCTGGCCATGCACCGTTCGTTCGCGCGATGGGGCCTGAACGACTGCGTTCGCGCCGTCCGGCCGCTTCGAAGGCTTTTGCTCTGCGCCGGCCAATTCAGTCGCGCTCAGCAGCAGTGCCAGCGCCAGTAAGGCTGAAGCCAAGGGGCGCCACGCTCGCGCGCCGGCTTCAGCCATCGCGGAAAGTAGCCCGGCGCTGCGAATCCTAGATGACGCAGCGATGCGCCGGGCTGAGCGCCGTAGAGTTCGGCCCATAATGCGCTCTAACGAAGCGCCGGTTGAGAGATGACACGTAGTTTTCATAACCACATCCTCCTAAAAGCAACGTGGATCCAAGCTTTCTTGCCTGGTGACCGCGCCAATCCTGCCGAGGCATTGGCAACGAATAATCTAGGAGATCTCCGGCGACGCCTCAAGCATCCCGACTGAATTCCGAGCATATCGGCCGCCGGCGAGAAGAATGGCTAACGGTTGCTGTGGTTGTAAGTCGCGCTGATCGCAGTCTTGTGGCCAGCGCGGCTGCTCAAGGAGGTACGAGCACGAAGTTTTTCTTGCCGGCAGACCACGCAAATGGGCCGTCTGTTTTGCGGAACGACGTTCAGGCGCCGACGTTCTCTGATCGATCGACGGGGCTGGTGATATCGAATGGATGACTATCGAGATCTCGTGAGCGTAAGCCTTACACTGCTATGCGCCGGCATCATGTTGGTCGCGGGCCAGCTCTATCTCGAACACGGAACGGCGCATCCGCCAAACAACGCACCGGGCGCGCCGGAAATCTCCTCGCCGATGGTTTCCCGCGCACCCTCCCCTCGCCCCAACATGGTCGAGCCTCGGGAGGCGCCTGACAAGAACCGTCGGACCTAGCGCGCCAGCACTCTGGTAGCACGCGGCGGCTGCTCAGGCGGCTTGCTGGTCTTCCTTCAAGTCCTTGGGCATCTCGCGGATCAGCGCGTCGATATCGCTTTGCTCCAACGTCTCCTTATCCAGCAGCTTCCTGGCCGCATCATCGAGAATCGAGCGGCGGGCCGTCAGCATGGCTTCGGCGCGTTGAAGGACCCTATCGACGATATTCTTGACCTCGCGGTCGACGGCGGCTGCGGTTTCCTCGGCATAGTCGCGCTCGCGAACCGGATACGGCCGGTCGGCGTTCGCCAGGAAATTGCCGGGATCGCGCTCATAGGCGACGCTGCCGAGCTTTTCCGACATGCCGTAGCGCGTCACCATGCTCCGCGCGATGTCGGTGACGCGGCGCAGATCGTCGGCGGCGCCGGTGGAGAGATGACCGAACACGATCAACTCTGCCGCCCGGCCGCCGAGCAGAACGGCCATCTTGTTCTCCAGCTCTTCCTTGGTCATCAGGAAGCGATCCTCGATCGGCCGCTGAATGGTGTAGCCGAGCGCGCCGACACCCCGCGGGATGATGGAGATCTTGTGCACGGGATCGACCCCGCGGAGCGATAGCGCGACGAGGGCGTGACCCATCTCGTGATAGGCGACGATCTCGCGCTCCTTCGGATTGAGCAGGCGGTTGCGCTTCTCCAATCCCGCCACGATGCGCTCGACGGCGTTGTTGAAGTCGCCCATGCCGACCGCCTCGGCGCCACGGCGTGTTGCCAGGAGCGCGGCTTCATTGACGAGATTGGCAAGATCGGCACCGGTAAATCCGGGCGTCAAGCCGGCAACAGCATCGACGTCGACATCGGGGGCGAGCCGCACATTCTTCATATGCACGGCGAGAATGTCACGGCGGCCCTTCTTGTCGGGCCGATCGACCAGCACCTGTCGATCGAAGCGGCCGGCGCGCAGCAGGGCGGGATCGAGGATTTCCGGCCGGTTGGTCGCAGCCAGGATGACGAGGCCCGAGCGCGAGTCGAAACCATCCAGCTCGACCAGGAGCTGGTTCAAGGTCTGCTCCTTCTCGTCATGCCCGCCGGCGAACGGGCCGATGCCGCGCGCACGGCCGAGCGCATCGAGCTCGTCGATGAAGATGATCGCGGGGGCCTTTTCGTGCGCCTGCTGGAACAGGTCGCGCACGCGGGCTGCGCCGACGCCGACGAACATTTCGACGAACTCCGAGCCCGATATCGAGAAGAACGGCACCTTGGCCTCGCCCGCCACCGCCTTCGCCAGCAAGGTCTTGCCGGTGCCGGGCGGCCCAACGAGCAGCACGCCTTTCGGCATGCGGCCGCCAAGCCGACCATAATCGGTGGGGTTCTTCAGGAAATCCACGACCTCGCGAAGCTCATCCTTGGCTTCATCGACGCCGGCGACATCGGCGAAGGTGATGCCGGTATTGGCCTCGACATAGATCTTTGCCTTGCTCTTGCCGATCTGCATCAGCCCGCCGCCGAGACCGCCCTGGGCGACGCGCTGGCCGATGTACCACCAGATGCCAAAGAACAGCAGCACCGGCATGATCCACGAGAGCAGATCGCGCAGGAAGGTGCTCTCGATCTGTCCGGTGAAGCGGACGTGGTATTTTTCAAGCTCCTGCGCGAGATCCTGGTCGACACGCGTCGTCACGAATTGCTTCTGACCGCCGGGCAAGGGCTCCTTCAACGTCCCCTGCACGAGCCGGTCGGAAATGCCGACGCTGTCGACTTTGCCCTGCCGGAGGAGCTGCTGGTACTCGCTGTAGGGAAGAACAGCGATGGCGTGCGCGGTTGCGAAGACGTACTGGATGAACGATAGCGCAAGAAGTGCGAAGATGGCATACGCCACGTTGAAGCGGGTGTTCTTGGTCATGCGAAAGCTCGAATTGCGGGCGCCGCGGTCGGGCGCCGGGAACAACCAGACGGAAGGAGCTTGGTTTCACGGGCAGCAACGCGCCGACCGCGAGGAGCGTTGTGGATTCATTGAGGCTTCGGCGGGCGCCGTCGACGATCTGCTCGCCGTCCTGCTCCGCTAAGCGTGGAGTAGGACCCGTTTAGCCACTTTCTCCCGAGATTCCGACCTTCCAGATGCCTCGGCCGGCTCGGGCAGGTCAGGCTTGGGAGCCGGCTCGGAGGGAGGGCTCGACAGCCCCCAAGTTCGGCATGCGCAGGCGCGTTGGACCCAACGGAATTGCGTCCAAGCGAGCGCAGACCGCGCCTTTTATCTTTTGCAGCGCGCGCGTTTCAATCTGACGAATGCGCTCGCGCGACACGCCAAATTCGGCAGCAAGCTCGTCGAATGTCTGCGGCTGTTCCGTCAGGAATCGCGCTTCGATGATACTGCGCTCTCGCGAAGTCAGGGCTGCGAGTGCATCCTTCAAGGCGCTCCCCATCCGCTCGCGATCTTGTGCGTCGGAGACCAGCGTTTCGGGATCGGGCGAGGGATCGACCAGACGGTCTTGCATCTCCTCGGAGGTGTCCGCTTGCGCCATGGGCACGTTGAGCGAAACGTCTCCCCGGATCCTTCCGTTCATCTCGACAACATCGCGGCCGTCGACCTTCAGTTCCTTGGCGACGTACGCGACCTGCTCCGGCGACAGCTCGCCTTCGTCGCTCGCTCCTATTCGGTTCTTGAGCTTGCGCAAGTTGAAGAACAGCTTCTTTTGCGCAGCCGTCGTGCCGATCTTCACCAATGACCACGATCGCAGGACGTACTCTTGGACCGTTGCCTTGATCCACCACATGGCATAGGTCGCGAGACGGAAACCCTTCTTGGGCTCGAACCGTTTCACAGCCAGCATCAGCCCGACATTCGCTTCCGAGATCAGATCGGCGACGGGCAGACCGTAGCCGCGATAGCGCAGCGCTATCTTCGCGGCCAGCCGCAAGTGACTTGTGACCAGCCGGTATGCGGCCTCGCGATCGCCGTGCTCGCGCCATCGTTCGGCGTACTTGGCTTCTTCGGCCGCATTGAGCAGCGGGAAATTGCGGATGGCCGCTAGGTACCGCGAGAGCCCGCCTTCGGAATAGACGGTGGGCATAGTTGATGGAAGTGACAGGGAGCTCATATCCAATTCCTCCTGAGAGCAAAGTGGGTTGGAGCACCGAGGGTGCGCCTTTGGCCCGGTAACGGCACCCAAGCGCATCGGTCGCGCTCACAAATCACGAGCCCTCGCATTGTTCCTTCGCACCTTAGAAAAAGACCATCGGGGCAGGCCCTCAGTCGGCGGCACCGAGGCAGGCGGCGCGGTGGCAGACAATCTCGAAGGTGCCCGAGAGCTTGGTGCTGACGATCCGAACTCCTGCATCCATATAGGCGAGATCGATAGCTGCAGTCCTTGCGGAAGCCATCGTGGGAACGAGCCATGGCCTGGAATCAGTTCGTCGGAATTACCATGCTCCTGTACGCACTGAGCAACCCTGTGGGCGCCATTCCGATTTTCTTGGCGCTCACATGTCACGCAGGCGCCGGAAAGACCCACCGGCTAATACTCCTGGCTTGCACAGCGGTCGGTACGTTCTTCATCGGCTCGGTACTCCTCGGCAAGGAGATCCTGAGGTTCTTCAACGTCGGACTGGACGATTTCCGCATTGCGGGCGGGCTGCTCGCGCTGGTCATCGCGTTTGAAATGTTTCAGGCGCAATATGGCAAGTTGATACCGCGCTCGGATGGCCCGAGCCCCAGTGAAGTCGATGTCCACGGGCTCGCCATCACGCCTTTCGCCTTCCCTTTGCTGGTCGGGCCGGCCGAGATGGGAATCATGATCACTCTTTCCAACGACAATCCGGGGTGGCTTGCCAAGGCATTCCTGGCGGCCGCAGCGCTCCTGGCCACCTTCCTGATCGGGCTGACGTTATGGATGGCGGCGGCGATTCAGCGGGTGCTGGGTCGTACCGGCATCACTGTCATGACCCGCGTGATGGCCCTCATCGTCGCCGCGATCGGCGTAAATTTCATCATGACGGGCATTCGAAATGAACTGCCGGGCCTGGCAAGCCCATAGCGGCCCGGCAGCCTTGAAACGTGAAGGCGCACTCCTAGCTGATCTGCTCAAAGGGCCGGATGGGCTGCGCACAGTGGCATTTTGGGGCAAGGTCGGGCGAGCCGGAGCAGAGTCCTGGCCCGAAGCGCAGCACCAGCGGTGGAGCGGATTCGATGAAGGACCCCAAACGCCGAACTGGCTTTGCAGGTGCCGGAGAGTTGGTCCTGCACGCCAAGGCAGCGATGCGCCATCTTGACGAGGTGTGTAACGCGTCCGCCCAAGGCGACAAGGCCGCCGCGCGCAAAGCACTGCGCCGGGCAATCAGCGAGCTCGATGTCGCGCGCGCCATGTTCCGTGCCGGCGCCGAGTAGCGTCGGATCTCCTGGCTCATGCGGCCGGGTCCATCGCTGTCGGCTTGGCGCGTTCCGCTGCGGCACGGGCCCTCGCGACGGCCATCCAGTCCCGCAGCAGCCCCTTGTCTTCCTTAGAAAAGGCCGCTCGCCGCTTGAGATCCTCGAACGTATCGTCGGGATGGCACCGCTCGAATTCCTCGCGGACGAGCGACTCCAGGTAGGTCTGTTCCTCATTGTTCGGCATGCTGGCTGTTCCGCTTCGAGGACCGGCGTTCGCCGGTATGCTCAGGTGCCGGAATAACGAGGTCGCGAGATGCTGGTTCGCGTCTTGGATCGACAAGGCCGAATCCAGCCATTGCGGATACCGGCGAGCCGTTCGAGAATGCCGAATTATTGGCCGCAAGTGGCGTGCGTAACTGACCTCACCGGCTCACGCCGGCCATACCATTAAGACGACGGGATCGAGCGGTGCGCGTAGCTGGACCTGGAGCCTATGTAGCGTTGTATGTTGCGCTCTACGCAGCATTCGGCGTCGCATCACCGTTCTGGCCAAAGTTCTTCGAAACCAAGGGCCTGACTGCTCAGCAGATTGGCTGGCTGCTCACCGCTGCGATGCTGATGCGTCTCGTCTCCTTGCCATTGGTCGCAGCCTTGGCCGACCTGCTCGGATCGTTGCGCCTTGTGCTCGCAGGCTGTGCGATCGTGGCCGCTGCGGCTGCCGCTGCCTTGCTCCGGGCGGATACATTCCTGCTGTTGCTGCTTGTCGCGCTGGTTCAGGCGGTCGCTCTTGCTCCTACGACCGCAATTGCCGATGCGCTGTCGGTCAATGCCGCGCGCCCGCAGCTGGCGGGGAGGGCGTTCGAATATGGCTGGATACGAGGCGGCGCCTCGGCGGCCTTCGTGCTGGGCACGTTGGCAGTTGGGCAACTCATAGGTCCTGCGGACCTTGCGCCGGTCGCGTGGCTGAATGCGATCCTCCTGATCGCAGCGGCCGTCGCAATGGTGTGGGTTCCCGGTCCGGCGGCTCAAGCGGCATCGACGGGCGGACTCCGCTCCGCTCGGGACGGAAGGTTCGCAGTTCTCAAGATTCCGGGGTTTCGATCGGTGATAGTGGTTTCAGCCTTGGTCTACGGCAGCCACGCCATGCACGATGCGTTCGCGGTGATCCGGTGGAGCGATTCTGGCTTGGGCGCGCCGACAATCAGCCTCCTATGGTCCGAAGCGGTCGTTGCGGAGGTGGTGGTGTTTTTGCTCATAGGTCCGGCGATCCTTGACCGGCTTGGCGCCCGTGGTGCCGCTGTCGTAGCTGCAGCGGCCGGCGCCGTGCGTTGGTCCGTTGCGAGCCTGACAACATCGGTCTTGTTGCTCGCCGTGATACAGCCGTTGCACGGACTCACCTTTGCGCTGCTGCATCTCGCTTGTATGCGCCTCATGCAGGCCATAGTCCCCATAACTATCGCCGCGACGGCTCAGGCCCTGTACGCGTTCGGCTCCGGACTGGTGAGCGCGCTGCTGACCCTGGTCTCCGGCTTTCTGTATGGGACGTATGGCGGCGCGGCATTCATTCCGATGGCAGGTCTTTGTGTGATCGCCGTCCCATTCGCCTGGTCCGGGTTTGTCCGACGGACGGCGCGGTCCGGAACCTTCGGTTGAGAAACGACCGGAGCGTCTGATCCGCCAATCGAACTGAGACACCGCCTGAAGAACTCTGGAGCCTCGTCAAAGCCAGACAAACAGCAACCTGGTTCCCGCCAATCCATCGGTTCGGCTCCTCCCAGGCCATTTCCGCGGCCCCGGCGTACAGGTTGCTGAGCAGCAAACGCTATGACTTCGAAAATTCAGCAGACGAGCGGCCGCGCCTCTTGACGTCAAAAATGATGCTTCTAATTGATTGCTTGCCACGGATGTGGTGCCGGATGCGTTTTTACGGTCCGGCAAATGCCGCCGGAACATCCCGGCGCTGCTCTTATCCATGTTGCTCAAAGGAGGATGTGGCTATGAGGACCTATGATCTGTCCCCATTCTGGCGTTCGAGCATCGGCTTCGACCGAATGCTTGACCTGGCCAATCATGCGATGAACGACAGGGACAATTATCCCCTGTACGACATCGAGCGTACCGGCGAGGATCAGTACCAGATCTCGTTGGCGTTGGCCGGCTTCACCCCGGATGAGATCACGATCACTGCAGAGCAATCCAAGCTCACGGTGGAGGGCCGTAAGGCCGACAAACGTGATCACAACTTCCTGTTCCAGGGCATCTCCATGCGGCCGTTCCGCCGCGTGTTCAACCTGGCCGACTACGTCCAGGTGAAGAATGCGAACTTCGAGAACGGTATGCTGAAGATCGATCTGGTCCGGGAAGTGCCGGAGTCGATGAAGCCGCGTCGCATCGAGATCGGCGTCGCCGGCAATGACAACCAGCAAATCGAGCAGAAGCAGGTAGCCTGACGGTCCGCCGGTCAGAGCTGCGGGTGATGGCTGCGCGCGGCGTCGCCGCGCGCAGCGCCCACGGGAATGGCAAAAAGCAAAGAGAAAGGAGAGAATACCATGGCACTGCGAGACCTCATTCCATTCGGCAACGGCTCACGGGACATGGCCTTGCAACGCAACGAGGCCAATCCCTTCTTCGCACTTCACCGCGAAATGAACCGGCTGTTCGACGATGCGTTTCGTGCGTTCGACATCGCCCCGTTTAAGTCAAACGGGCTCGGCTGGCCGAGTGTCGAGGTCAATGAGACCGAGAAGGACGTCAAGGTGGTGGCGGAGCTGCCCGGTCTCGAGGAAAAGGACGTCAACGTCGAGCTGCGCAATGGTCTGCTGACCATCAGCGGCGAAAAGAAGAGCGAGACCGAGGACAAAGAGCGTCGCTTCAGCGAACGCTATTATGGACGGTTCGAGCGAGCTATCCCGGTTGACGATATCGACCAGGACAAGGTCGCTGCGTCGTTCAAAAACGGCGTATTGACGGTGACGCTGCCCAAGTCGCCCACTGCTCAGCAGAAGGTGAAACGGATCGCAATCAACGGCAAATGAGCGTTGAGCTGGCGGGAGGCTGGGCTTCCCGCCGGTCACCTGGATCATAAGGAGAGAGAAAGGAGCTGATACCCGACGTGCTCAATCTTCTGCTCGGGGTCGGCTTGTTCATATCGCCCTGGCTCCTGGGCTTTTCCGGCGAGCGTACGCCGAGCTGGAACGCCTGGGGCAGCGGCATCGCCATCGCCGCGCTGGCTCTGGCCGCTTTGACCGCTTTCGCCGAATGGGAGGAGTGGATCGCTCTTGCCGTCGGCGTTTGGGTCACACTATCGCCCTGGCTGATGCAGTTCTCGAACAGCGCTGCAGCGACGCCGGTCCATGTCATCGCCGGCACCGTGGTTGCGCTGATAGCTGCGATTCGGATCTGGTACACGCATAGCGGCCATCCGCAGGTTACGGCGTGACGCCTAGTCGAACTGTTGGAGGGAGGCCGGCGTACTTCTTGGCCTCCCTCCATTTAATCGGCTCAACTAGCTGCACCCAAGGCTTTGCTTACCTTTGATTCAGCGCAAGGAATGCGTTCCAGGCAGCCGTCGCCAAAATCTGCGACGGACGGCGCCGGCAAGCCTTCTCGAGTTCAGCCAACATCAACTCGGTATCGACGATCGACTGCTTCTGGCCGCTTGCGGCGGCCACGTAGTTGAGCCCGCTCCAGAACCCCTCAATCCATTTCATCACGTCGTCCTTACTGGCGCGTCCGGTCTCGATAACATCGCAGCGTTCGGTCCCTAGGCCCACAATGTTGATGCGGACACGTGCGCTTTCGGAGTGGCAGGGCAAGGCAACCAGCACAATCAGCATCGCCGCCGAGGCGCGCCGCCAAGCAGAGATGAATGAAGGGCAGATGCTTGCCATCGATGATCTCTGGAAGGACTGCGCTCCAGCCGCGCCGCGTTTGCGATGTCTGGACTCGAACTCGCGCCAAACTGAATCGATCAAACGCGTTTCCGCCGCTGCGGGGATCGTCAACGGGCGGCAGTCGCCTCGTCCACTCGGACTGTGCCGTCGCTTCGAGCCAGGTGGGTTGCTCTCAGGACGGCCAGGAATGTCCGCTGCGCTATAGCGCCTTCGTGTGATCGCACGCCCTAGATTCCTCGCAAACGTCGCGATATAGCAGGACAACATTTGGAGCTTCGATATGGCCCGCCCTCGCGGCGTCATCACAGGCCGAAAGGGTAAGTGTCGGGGACGCCGGCACGGTGATGGTCCGGTCCCAGCGGCCGCACCGCGTGAGTCTCGTCAAGCCACAAGAACGCATCAAACTGCTGAGGCAACGAGGCTTCCGCATAATGGCTTTGCAGTTCGGTCTCCGGGCGGTAGATGACGCCGATAAAGCGTTCGAGTCGCGGTTCGAGCAGCCGACGGCGAAGGCTTTCGTCGCGGCGAAACTCGAGCAGTCCGCGCGCCACACCCGCCTCATGAAATTGGCGCTCGTAGCTGTCCGGTCGAGAGGCCCGCACCTGCATCACTTCCATCTCGCCGTCCCAGTCCGATGCGGCGGCCACGGTGCCGGTATGGGTGCCAAATCCAACCAGGCTCGCTGCGCCGGCGAACTTGTCTCGGCAAAGCTGCCCGATGTTGAGCTCCTCGCGGACGACGCCCATCTCCGTGAACCGGGCATCGCCGATATGAGAATTGTGCGCCCAGACCACCGCCTTTGATCGGGCACCTTGGGCCTCGAGGATGTGCTGCAACGTCTCGAACATATGCGTATCGCGCAGATTCCAGGATTCGGCGCCTCCGTAATACATGATCCGGTAGTAGCGCTCGGCCGAGGTGACAAGACGGGCGTTCTGCGCGGCGTCGAGGAAGCTGTCCGGGTCGTTCGTGGCGTAATCGAATTCCTTTCCAAGGATGTCCTGGCACTGCCGGACCACCTCCGCCTCGCATTTCCGATAGCCTTCGGTGAGCACGGCGCGGCCATAGGTCGATGGTTCGCGCTGCCAAGGGGTCAGGCACCCATAACGTTCGCGCGCAATTGCCGCTGCCGCAGGATCTACCTTATCGAGATAGGCGAGGACGGCCGCGATCGAGCTTCGCATGTTGTAGATGTCGAGGCCGAAGAATGCAGCGCGCTCGCCTGCAGGCGTGCTGTCGTTGTGTTCGCGCATCCACTCGACGAAAGCGGCGACATCGGTATTTCGCCACATCCAGGTCGGGAAGCGCTCGAACGGCTTCCCGCTCGAGCTGCGGGACGCTCGCCGACGAACGTACCGGTCGATCGCGGCGGCGTCAGGCCAATCCGCTTCGACCGCAACGGCCGTAAAGCCGTGCTGCTCAATCAGGTGACGCGTGATCGCGGCTCGCGCCCGGTAGAATTCTGACGTGCCGTGGCTGGCTTCGCCGAGCAGGACGACACGAGAGGATGCGAAGCGATCGAACAGTGCACCGAATGCGGGATCGTCGAAAGGTGGCAAGGGTTCGAGAGCGGACCGGATCATATCAGGGAGCGAACGGAAATGGGTGTGTCCGGGGACGTGATTGCTGGCAGAGCGCGTCCCGTCCTCGGCCCATCCATGCTCCCCGATCAGGGGCACGAAACGAACCGCTCCGAAGGTTTCTTCCTCGTATTCGAGATCACTCCGGCGCGTGAGCCGCAGCAACGATTGCTCGTGTTCGACATCACCGATCGGGATGACGAGACGCCCGCCGATCGCGAGCTGCCGCTTGAGCGGCTCCGGTATCGCCGGTCCGCCGGCAGCGACCAGGATCGCGTCGAATGGTGCCTCCTCGGGCAGGCCTCCTGTGCCATCCGACGTATGGACAATGCAGTTGGTGTATCCGAGGGTCGAAAGACGGTCGGCGGCGACCTTGGCCAGATCGCCATGCCGCTCGATGGTGTGGACAGTTCCGACGAGGCGTGAGGCCACCGCCGCGGCATAACCTGAGCCCGTTCCAACTTCGAGTAACTTGTCGGCGGGCTGCAGTTCGGCGGCTTCGATCATCAACCCGACGATGTAGGGCTGCGAGATAGTCTGGGCGTGCGCGATCGGCAGCGCGCCGTCTTCGTAGGCGAATTCCTCAAACCCGGGTTCCACGAACTGCTCCCGTGGGACGCGCCCCATCACGTCCAGAACGCGTCGGTCCCGGATGCCGCGGCCAGCAAGCTGAACCCTGACCATACGGTCGCGAAGTCGTGCGAAATCCGCCATCGCTGCACCGTTCGTCGAAGGCAGTTGTTGATCTGTAGCCAATCAGGACGGGCTGAACCGGTTCCTCAGAGCGAAGCGGGGCATGACTCAAAGAGGTTTCCCACGGCAGAAGTTTTCAAACCTGCGGGCCGGCGCACCACCGAAGCAAGCATCTCCTGGAAGAGCCACGACCGCTCGCCTCCCAGCTTCGTTCGAAAACGGGAACACCGCAGGTCCGTTCGCATTTAGGAATCGTTGCGGATCTTTGAATGGAGCAGACCCATGAACAAGTTGGCGACGGTTTGCGCCGCTCTGACACTCACATTTGGCATGCTTCCGGCCACGGCTCAGGAAGGGCCGCGAACGCGAGTCGGTACACTCACCTGTAACCTATCGCCCGGAGTCGGGATGATTGTCGCAGGACAGCGGCAGCTGAGCTGCACGTACACGTCGGCGAAAGGCAGGACCCGCGAGGCTTATGTCGGTACAGTCACGAACATCGGCCTCGACATCGGCGCCACGTCCGCGGGCCAGCTCACCTGGGCGGTTTTCGCGCCGACCACGTTGCGCCGGGCAGCGCTGGCAGGCACGTATGCGGGTGCAACCGCCGGAGGCACGGTGGGAGTCGGAGTTGGTGCCAACCTCCTGGTCGGCGGCTCGGACCGTACGGTCGCCTTGCAGCCGATATCCCTGCAGACCCAGATGGGTGTGAACATTGCTGCGGGTATCTCCACGATGGAGCTCCAGCCGGCCACAGCGCCTGCACGTCGCGCAGTTCGGTGATGCTGCGCAAAACGGATCGGCGCTCCACTCCAAAGCAACTGTTCGCGCGCCGCTGGTGCGCTCTCAAGGGGAAGGCGGTCCTGAAGCAGCTGACGTTAGAGCGGGTGTTACCAGCGACCTTCGGTGTCCCGGGTGCTTACGTCAGGTTGAGCTCCGGGAACGGACATCAACGGCGCCGCTCAGGATGTCCGAGATCAGCTCCGGGTTGGCAAGAGAATCTTCACTGGGTGTCGGAGCAGCCATGTGTTCGGCCTTCTTGTGCGGTACTCATGACCGCTGTCCATAATGCCCTCCGCGGATCAGGTCCCGATCAAAAGCACGCATTCGAAGATGCTATGGCCATGTGGGTTGTCCTGGCGCCGGATCGACCGGCGCTGCATTAGTGCTGTTCGCCTAGCGCCACCAACTCCGCAGCTTGGGTTGCCATGCGATCGATATTCAAAGAGCAGGTTCTTGCCTTCGATTCAGCCCTTCTCGCGCAAGCCACTGCGCCACGCGTTGCGACCCTGAGAATCTAGGAATCCGCCCAAGAAGCCGATCCGGCGAGGCGCGCTTTGGGCCCCGCAAAGGCGTTGGCGAACGAGCAGCACCGCAGTGCCCGCTATGAACTCCCGCCGCTTCATTCGTACCTCATCGACGCCTGAGGACGATGGGAGGCAGGGTATCACGTCTCGTTAGTTGGTGCACCCACAGCGGCCAGCTGCGGGTATAGGCCGCAGGAGCAACTTCGGGTCACGTGCCGACATCGCTAGAGGCGAGCGCCAGGTTCCACGTAGGGGCACTATTGGATGGGGTTGGAAATCATGACTTATCGTGTTCGTATTTCTCCAGGAGCAGCCGATTATATTCCTCTCTCACGGCCTTCCGCGAAATATGCCCTCTTCGGGTTTTGGCAATCTGCAGAAGATCAGGATCGGTCGGTGCCCGTGATTTCCGCCTAAATCTCACAAAGAGTCTCGCAGTGGGCGAAGACGCCCTTCCAAACAGTCGGTCAAACCATCCCATGATGTCCTCCCCGACGGGCCGCAATTGCGACACTATCACCATGAATTTGGGGGTCAAAAGGACAGCGCGACTGCATCTTTCAAAAAACTCGCACCACGTAATCCGCAACGGGTACAATCGGGCCCTAAGCGACGCAGTTCGAATGTCGGTTATCCTTGCAGGATACGACGTTATCGGCACTCGCACGATATATCCGCCTACGGGTCACAAGCGGCCCTGGACCGGCTGCTCGCGTCAGGCCGCGACATCTCAGGTTGGGCTCACCGTCGACGATGGGCACGGAAACACTCAACTCGAGCTTATACTGCCACCATCCGCGGCAAGGTGATCACGAACTCCGTAAATGCTCCCGGCTCGGTCTCGAAGGCGATCCTGCCGCCGTGCTGTTTGACGATGATGTCGTAGCTCATCGAAAGGCCCAGCCCGGTGCCTTCGCCGGCGGGCTTAGTCGTAAAGAAAGGACTAAAGATCTTCCCTTTGACCTCTTCCGGAATCCCGAGGCCATTATCGCGGATCCTAATCTCTACTTCATTCGCCAGAGCTCTCGTGGCGGCGCTCAATGTCGGCTTGAAGTCGTCGTCGGCAGCTTCCTTGCGCTTGTGAGCCGCATAGAAGCCATTGGAGATCAGGTTGAGGAGCACCCGCGTGATCTCCTGCGGATAAACCTCCGCTGTTCCGGCGTTCGGGTCGAGGTCGCGCTTGAGCGTGACGCTAAAACCGGATTTCTCCGCGCGGGCGCCGTGATAGGCAAGGTTGAGGCTTTCCTCGACAATCGCATTGATGTCGGCCGGGCGACGTTCGCCGACCCCCTCGCGCGAATGCAGCAACATGTTCTTGACGATGGAATCGGCCCGTTTGCCGTGCTGGACGACCTTATCGAGGTTGCCCTTCAGCATCTGCGCAAGCTCGTCTACGTCTGCACGGATCTCCTCATCGAGTTCCGCCTTTCCGAGCAGCTCGTTGAGCTCGCCGATCAATTCGGCGGACAGAGAAGAGAAATTGTTGACGAAATTGAGCGGGTTCTTGATCTCGTGCGCGATGCCGGCAGTGAGCTGGCCGAGCGATGCGAGCTTCTCAGTCTGCACCAGGCGGTCCTGGGCGGCGCGCAATTCATCGAGTGATTTGGCGAGTTCCCGGGTGCGAGCTTGAACCTCCTCGAACAAGCGGACGTTGCCAAGCGCGATCACCGCCTGATCCGCGAAGGTCTGCAGGAGCGTGATCTGCTTGTCGCTGAAGGGCTGCACCTCGGTGCGACGAAGTACGATGGCACCGATGCTCTCACCGTCGCTTAGCATCGGCACGGCAAGAAGGGTCCGGCAACCATCCTGTCGTGACGTCGCCTGCGCAATAGGAAAGTTGCCGCCTTGATCAGAGAGGACGTCATGCAAATGTATCGGCACCCGCTCGGCAATTGCGAGACCCGACACCGAGTTGCGGTCGGCGGTCCACGTATGAGTTCCCATTCCGATCGGTCCGTGATGCGCGCGAACGACGAGACCCTGGCCCTCCTTCAGGACTACCACCGAATCATAGGCATCGCAGAGCTCACAGGCGCTCTCCACGATGGTGCGCAGGACCGGCTCAACGTCGGTCGGCGAGGAAGCGATCACCTTGAGGATGTCGGCACTTCCGGTCTGATAGGTCAGGGCCTCGGAGAGGTCGCGCGTCTTCGCCTGCACTTGTTCAAACAATTTGACGTTCTCGATCGCGATCACCGCTTGATCGGCGAACGTCGCCACCAGTTCGATCTGCTTGTCCTCGAAAGCGCCGACGGCGAAGCGAAACAGGTTGATGACACCGAAGGCGTGCCCCTCCCGGACGAGCGGGACACCAAGTGCGGCCCGCATGCCGATGAGCTTTTGTGCTTGCGGGCGCGTGAAGTCGGGATCAGCGAGTAAATCCGGGACGTGCACGGGACGAGCATCGAGAATTGTTCGGCCGAAAATCGAGCCACGGTCTGCCTTCGTCGTGTAAGTCTGGAAGTGCGCAATCCATTCGGGTTTGCAGCCATAGGTCGCGGCAAGCCGGTAATTGCCCTCGTGCTCGTAACGGATCGTTCCAATGTCGGCGTCGCACAGCCGACAGGCTGACGAGAGCAGGGCGTCCAGCACGGTCCGTAGATCGAACGCCGAGCGACTGATCACCTTGAGTACATCGGCGGTCGCGGTCTGCCGCTGCAAGGCCTCGCTCAATTCATGGGTCCTGAACCGAACCTGCTCGAACAGACGCGCGTTCTCGATAGCGATCACTGCTTGGTCGGCGAAGGTTTGCAGTAACTGCACGTCGTGATCCACGAACGAGCCCGCTTTGAGCCGCGTCACGCTGATCAGGCCCATAGGCACATCGTTGCTCATCAACGGCGCGAGCAGCATGCTGCGGAAACCGCGCGCCCGAGCGATCTGCTTTATCTGCGAGTCGGGAAGCGTCTCGATATCGCCAATCTGAACCGGTTTGCCAGCCTGTGCCAGCCTGAACGGCTCGAACCGGACGACCGGGGTCGGAAATCCCGCCTTCAGTACCTTGTCAGCGGCCGAGTTCGTTGGCGTGAAGGCCGCAAGGTGCGCGGTGTCGTCGACGAAGCGGAAAACCGCTGTCGAAAAGCCGCCAATCAGCCGCTTGGCGCTGCTCGCGATGGCGTCGAACACCGGCTGTACGTCGGACGGCGAGGAGGCAATCACCTTCAGGATGTCGGCAGTGGCGGTCTGCCGCTCCAGCGTTTCGCTGGTCTCGTTGAACAAGCGCGCATTCTCGAGCGCCATCGCTGCCTGACCGGCAAAGCTCTGCAGCAACACGAGCTCATCATCGGAAAACGGATCAAGCCGGTCGCGATAAACGATCAGAGCGCCGATCGCCTTGCCCTGGATGCGCAGCGGCGTGCCACACATGGTTCGGGCGCCGGCGGCTAGGGCTTGCGGCAGGCCGGGAAACTCGGCTAGACCGGGATCACGGAGATCCGGCACATGGATTTGCCGGTTTCGCCCGACCACCGCGCCTGGCATGTTGCGCGCGCCGACGTTGATGCTGGTCAGCGGCAAGTCCGCGCAGACGAGCCGCTCGCTCGCGCCATACCGGTAGGCCTTGCCGCATTCGCCGTTCTCGGCAAGCCGGATCGAGACGCTGGAGGCACCGATCAGCCGGGCGGTAGTCTCCGCTATCTGTTCCAAAGCTCGGTCGGCGTCACCGGAGGTGCTCGCAATTGTTGCGAGGAGATCCGCGCTGGCCTTGTGGCAATCCCGCGATTGTGCCAGCTCGCGCTGCAAGCGTTCGGTCTCGGCGGCGCGCGACTGGAGCTTCTGCTCTAGCTCGGCGATCCTGCGCGCAAGATCGGCGTCTTGGGACAGCCTGGTCATCGATGAATCCACATCGCCCAGCGCCCGCCGGCGCCGCGCAAAAATCATCTAAAAACCCAATTGCTTCACGGTCAAGCTGAGCCGGCCGGCGATATCGTTGCAGATGGGACTAAGCAGTCAGTACGGTTCAGGTTCCGGGCCGAGGCAACTCGGCCTCCCCACCACGTTCCAAGTCCGCTAGACTGTATGTCCCCCCACAAAATGAGGCGACTCACCCTCGATGTTGCGACGAGGGTTGCCCGGATGGACGGGTAGAGCCTCAAACAAGGAGGGCGAGTCGTGGGTCATCATACCGAGGTCTTTGTCGGAATCGATACGTCAAAATCGCGCAATGCTATAGCCATTGCCGATGGCGGCCGTGGCGGCGAGGTACGATATCTCGGGGAGTTTCCTGCCACGGAGGCAGCAATCCGAAAGCTGGTGGCAAAGCTTGCAGCGAAATGCTGTCAGTTGACGTTTTGCTACGAAGCAGGGCCAACAGGATACGGTCTCTACAGACTGCTCAAGAGCCTCGGCCATGACTGCCTGGTGGTGGCCCCCTCGCTCGTTCCGAAGAAGGCCGGCGATCGAGTGAAGACGAACCGGCGCGATGCGGTAAGCCTCGCCAAGCTGTTGCGCGCGGACGAGCTCACGGCGGTATGGGTGCCGGACGAGCGCCATGAGGCTATGCGCGATCTCTCGCGCGCCCGTCAAGCAGTGAAGAAGGACCTCCAGGGCAAGCGTCAACAGATCTCGTCATTGATGCTGCGGCTGGGACGCATCTATCCGGGCAAGACAACGTGGGGACCAGCCCACATGAGATGGCTCATGTCGCAGAAGCTCGAGCATCGCGAGCAGCGCATCGCATTCGAAGAGTTACTTGAGGGGGTACGCCAGGAAAGTGAGCGGCTGGAGCGTTTGGAAGATGCCATCCGCGAGGTAGTACCCGAGTGGTCGCTCGCCGAGGTTGTGTCGGCCCTGCAGGCGGTGCGCGGGATTGATCTCATTGCGGCTGTGGGGGTGCTGGCTGAGATCGGTGATCTATCCCGCTTTCAAAATCCGCGCGAGCTGATGGGCTATCTGGGTCTGGTGCCCACAGAAAACTCGACTGGCGACCAAGTCAAGCGAGGCGGCATCACCAAAGCCGGTAATGGGCGGGCGCGACGTATTCTTGTAGAGGCGGCCTGGAGCTATCGATATCCGCCGCGCGTGAGCCGAGACAAGCAGCCAAAGGTGGAGGCCGCACCGAGAGTCGCGCGCGAGATTGCGTGGAAAGCGCAAACCAGGCTGTGCGGACGCTTCCGCTCACTCGAGCGGAAGGGCAAGCGGCGAACCGTAATCGTCACGGCGATTGCCCGAGAGCTATCCGCCTTCATTTGGGCGATCAATCGCGAGCTCATGCCACCTCGACAGGCGTGACATCGTTGGGGGCTGTGGACCGCTCGAGTCGTGAGGTGCGCTCGACCGGCCCACAGCCCCCTTTTGTTGCAATCAAGATCAGGGGGCAGTCGCAGACATTAATCGTGCAGAAGTGAAGGCGGGACCACGGCAGGGGAAATCCTGAAATCCATTATGTGGCCGATCATCCGATCGACGCCCGACGCTAGACCAGGGACAGCCCCAGACGAAAAAACGGAAATGCGGTATCCAACCCGCGCATCAGAGCCTGTTCACCGACGTCTTTGAGTCCCGCCTTCTCCTCTGCACGATCCATCGGCACAAGAACTTCACGATGAGTCCTCGTGGAGATGAGAAACCGTGCGCTGTGTGCTTGACTGGGGACATCAGAATGGGATGGTCCGGCCGTGCTCCTGCCCCGCCAGCGATAAGCTGGCCAGGGGCGCCAAAACAAGGAGCACGCCATGTCTCAGACACCCAATACCGCAATCGCCGTGATCGGCATCGATATCGGCAAGAACTCGTTCCACGTCGTGGGCCACGACACGCGCGGCGCCATCGTGCTGCGGCAAAAGTGGTCGCGGGGCCAGGTTGAAGCGCGGCTCGCCAATATACCGCCTTGCCTGATCGGCATGGAAGCCTGCGTCGGCGCACATCACCTGAGCCGCAAACTCGCATCGCTTGGTCACGATGCCAGGTTGATGCCGGCAAAATATGTCCGCCCCTATAGCAAGGGACAGAAGAACGACTTCAACGATGCCGAAGCGATTGCCGAAGCCGTGCAGCGCCCGACGATGAAGTTCGTGGCGACCAAAACCGCGGAGCAACTGGATCTGCAGGCGCTGCATCGGGCGCGCGAGCGGCTGGTGTCGCAACGCACCGGCATCATCAACCAGATTCGCGCCTTCATGCTGGAACGCGGAATCGCCGTGCGCCAGGGTATCGGCTTCCTCCGCACGGAACTGCCCACCATCCTTGCGACGCGCACCGATGCCCTGTCGCCGCGCATGTTGCGTGTCATAGAGGAGTTGGTAGGTGACTGGCGCCGGCTGGATCAGCGTATCGATGGCCTGTCCGGCGAGATCGAAGATCTGGGCCCGTCAAGATCAGGCATGTTCGCGCCTGATGACGGTGCCTGGCATCGGACCGATCATTTCGAGCGCCATGGTGGCCGCGATCGGCACTGGAGACGTCTTCTCCAAAGGCCGCGACTTCGGCGCCTGACTCGGACTGGTGCCCAAGCAGATCTCGACGGGAGACCGCACGATCCTCGGCAAAATCTCGAGGCGCGGCAATCGCTACCTGCGCGTTCTGTTTGTGCAGGCGGCATGGGTTGTTCTGGTCAGGATCAAGAACTGGGAACGTTACGGGCTCAAAGCCTGGATCGAAGCCGCCAAGAGGCGGTTGCACCACAACGTGCTCGCGATCGCGCTCGCCAACAAGCTTGCCCGCATCGCCTGGGCGGTGCTGGCTAATGGACGCGCCTTCGAGCTGACCAGGACCGACGATGCAGGCGTCCGACCCGCTTGATCCTCGCGCCGTGCTCGGCGCGGTCAAGGCGCAGCCTGGCAGCGCCGGAGCCGGCCGCAAGCCAAGCGCGACGGCCGGCCTTGACCGCCCCGGCGCGCGACGCGATCGACGCTCTGCGGGCCGGGACGAAGGAACGGCCATCGGCTCGAACAAAGGAACTGAGCGATAAGAGGAGCAAGCGATGACGTAACTCTATCAATCGTTCCCAGCCGAGGTCTGCGAGGGGATGAGACGAGATGGAGGTTCGGTCTTTCCGGCGCATGCGAACACTGGTGACCCAAATGGCCCCAATCGAGGCCTGTCCGCTAATGAGAACGCACGCGCGCTGATATCCATGATGGCCCGGAGCAAATACTCCAATCAGAGGCCGGATACATTGATGCAAGACCGCTTACCGCCAACTCGGCCAAACCACTTGCAACGCACGGCCGGACCATACACGAGTCAATCCGTCGGTTTAATCGTCCCGTGATTACCTCCCCTTAGCCCCGATGAGCAGTTGAGGCTGGAGCACGGTCCCGTCTCTCAGACACCGGCGCCTAAGAAACTTCGGGAACCAGCGGACTTCACCTGCATCAAAGTGAAGCAGTCGATGAGGGGTTGGTCGTGGGCATCGAGCGAATGCGCCCTCCGAAGTACTGGCGTATGCGTGCGGAGGAGTTCCGCACCAAGCCGGATAACTGCCAGTTTCCTGAAACCAGAGACACGCTGCGCAAGGTCGCGGAAAATTACGAGGAGCTGGCCCGGAGGGCCGAGCAGGTCGTGACCCTCGCTGAGCTGGACGAGCGCAACTTGCAGGCTCGCCGGGTGGTGCGGGAACATGCCGGCGACCAGCGCGCCGTCGCGACACAGCTTCCTCACCGCATGAACTAAGGCAGCCTTGCGTACCCCGTTATAGGAACGCTCTTCCGCCATCTTCGTGTTAGCTGTTTGTGAATGCTGACGATGCGAATGGTGCGCCTCGGTTCAAAGCTACCCCCCAGCCGAAGGCGGTTCGAGAACTGCCGGCACTGCGGCGGGTCATTGTTGCGGGTGGACAGCTTTCTCCACGTCCCGTCCGGCAAAACGGTCCGCATCTTCAAATGTACGGATTGCCAGAAGCTCACCTGGGACGATTAAGGGCCATCACGTCGGCGGCCCTCCCCGTCCCGTCCTTGGCTAACTGGCGCCCGGAACGGATCTCACGATCGGACGATTGCTCCTCTTTGAGTAGGAGTTGCGTCATGCGTCATGCGCCGTCGATCGTGCCGCTGGATCGTCTCGATCGGGAAATTTATCTGGTCCTGGAAGACTTCGGCGCCCGCGCCGGCTGCCCCTGGCGCGAGACCGACGAGCAGGACACCGACCGGAAGACCATCCTTCGAGACCTCCTGTCTGCCCAGTACGCCTATCCCGTCCGGATCGTCGCTTTCAATGCCGTCAAGGGCTGGGCTCGCGATGCCACCAGCGAGATTGCCGATGAGCTGGCCGAGCGCGTCAGGGGCCGCGACGAGATCACGCCGGCCTTGCAGGCCTTCACGAGGCAAACGTGACGCGCCCGTTCGGTATCCAATTGGCGCTGCCACTGCGTGGAGCCGCTTGAGCATGGTGCGCCTGAACGCCGAACAGATCGAGCAGAGCTACGACCTCGCCATGATGGCGATTGCGGACTACCTAACGAAAGAGCACGACGCGGCGACCACCATCGACCGGCTCATCCGCATCCTTGACCGCGACAGCCTGCGGGACGCCATCACCGAGGTCCTGGTCGACGCGCGGGCGCATCCCAGGCCGAGGTCGGACGTTCCGAAGGTCAACCAATGAACTGCGCCGCCTGCGAAGACACTGGCTGGGTCTGCGAAGCCCACCAGGACCGCTCTTCGGATGGCCGCACGCCTGCGGCTGCGGCGCAGCGGGACGAGCGGTCCTCCCGCGATGACTTCCGGTTAGCCCCGATGAGCAGACATCTTCGACGTCCATCGCAGGATCTCAAACGGACCACAAGTGGTGCAGTCCACTCTCCTCAGGTGCGCGGACCCGGCAATCTCCGGTCACCAGTATGCAGGGTGACTATGTTGAGCAGCCTATGTCGGAGATTTAGTTCGCACTCAGCGACGAGTGCGCGATGTTCCCTGCCTAACTGACGACTTTGAGCCATGGTTTCGTCGGCTCGCTCGAGCAGGCGACGTGTCTCGGCGCTGAATTCTTCGGGCATTTTGCGCTCCTAACATGCAGGCGGGAGCGCGGAATTGTCTCTCAGCCACCGACGCCTACGGTTAGACCCTCGGCCGGCGATGCGTATCAACGTGCGGAGCCGCCTATCGTTGCTGGCGGTTCCCTGGCTCTCGTCCACTCCCCCTCAGGGGGAGTCAAGGCGCGATAAGCCAGCCTTTGGACAGGTTTTAGGAGGAAGCCCACCCCCTCCATCCGGGAATGGCTCCAGCAAAGTCCGATTGACTTGGTTGTCGCTGTCAGGGGGGCTGATAGCTCCTGCATTCCAGCTTGGTGGCGGGCGGCGACGGAGGCGAACAGACAGGGCGCCTGGTTCACGACTTCGAAGGCGGCGCGAACCAGGATGTATCAAGCGTAATCGAGGCACACCGCCGGCGCTTCGCTCTGCTTCTTCGACCAGACCTCGAAGATCTTCCAATTCTGAGAGCTGAGAAGTGAGTTCGCTAAGTTGTTCGACGTAAAGGATTGCGCGAGAGCCTCGCATAAATGTCCTCCGCAGCACAAAAAGCACTATCAGGACGGCGTCAGATCAAAAGAGTGCGAGTAGCAAAAGTAAAAGACTACCAGAGGTAAAATAGCGGATTAATACGTCAGCCTCACTGCGGCAGGGTGTCGCTGCTTCAGCGCGATTAACGCACGCCGCTCCCTCAGGGGCAGCGCGATGTCTGGAGTCCGCTTCGG
The DNA here is from genome assembly GCF_032917965.1 of Bradyrhizobium sp. BWC-3-1. Classification (NCBI taxonomy): domain Bacteria; kingdom Pseudomonadati; phylum Pseudomonadota; class Alphaproteobacteria; order Hyphomicrobiales; family Nitrobacteraceae; genus Bradyrhizobium; species Bradyrhizobium sp. BWC-3-1. Next base: position 1,898,838 of record NZ_CP136625.1, on the reverse strand, counting down.
GTCTTGGTCGTATAAAAACGCTCTTGCATGACGCGGACCGGCGCGGTCGAACTCAGGCTATCGCGGTCCGATCAATTTGGGCAAGTTTTACGGCCGCTCGACCAGAACTCAACCTGAGGCAATGTCGGGGCTCTTTTAAGCGCCCCATGAACCGCAACGGCGCGCGGCAACGCCGTATCACGCCCTCGCCGCCGCCAGCAGCGGTTTCATCCCGACGATGTTCAGCACGCGTGTCAGATTGTAGCCGAGCACGCACAGCGCCATCTCGGTCGCAACTTTCGGCAGCGTCACGCACAAGAAGTGCGTCGCGCCCATGCGCATCTTCAGTGTGCCGAACGGATGCTCGACGGTCTCGCGGCGTGTGCGCATGGCGTTTGGATTCTTGTCGAGCCGCGCCTGAGCGCGTTCGAGAACGTCCTCGTGCACCCATCGCTTGATACGGCGTTGTGGGCTCGGCGTGCACTTCGATTTGAGTGGACAGGTTTTGCAGGCGTTCGTCCAATAGTTGCGCAGCTTCTGGCCGTCTTCGTGTTGGTATAATAATATTTGCGTTTCTCACCGGCAGGGCAGCGATAAACATCCTCATTTGGCAGATAAGCAAAGTCCTGCTTGCCGAAGCGTCCCGAAGCCTTCGCACCCGATGTCATTGGCTTGGGCAAAGTCACCGTGATGCCAGATTGCTCGCACGCCACGATTTCTTCACCGTTGAAGTAGCCGCGATCGGCGACAACATCGAGCGTGTCGGCCTCAAGAACGGCTTTGGCTTGCCGGGCTATGTTTGCAAGTTGCGTCCGGTCTGAGCCGCTTGTTGTCACCTCGTGCGCGACGATCAGATGGTTTTCTGTATCGACCGCCGTCTGCACGTTGTAGCCGACGACGCCAGAACCACGGCCGCTCGTGCCCATCGAACGGCTGTCGGGATCAGTGAACGATATCTGCTGATCGGGCGACGCCAGAACCTGTTTTTCAATCGCTGCGAGTTTCGCCATTTCAACGGTCAGATTTTTGAGCCGTTCTTTGATCCGCGTCTTTTTTAACTCCAGTGTTTCCGACGGCTCCTGCCGGTCGGCGGTATCGAGCTGAGCGAGATAGCGCGCAACACTCTCCTCCAATTGCGTGCGCCGCCGCTCGACTTTGCCGCGCGTGAAGTTCTTATCGCGATTATTGACTGCTTTGAATTTGCTGCCTTCGATCGCAACGCTGGCTGTCGCGAGCAAGCCCATCTTGCGGCACACCTCGACGAAGTCCTCGACGATCCAGCGGCGCGTTGCGGCGATCCGGAGCGCGCACAAGGCCGCTAACTTCGAGCCACCGACCAACACCGAAGGCGTCAAGGCAACGGTGCGCGGCATTCGCCGCACCTTGCGATCGAAGCCGACGCGCAAGAAGCCGACCACGACCGCGCTGCTGGCCGCCGTGCTCGGACACCTGCCAAAAACCATCGCCGGCGTACGTGATCGCGCGCTCGTGCTGGTCGCCTTTGGCGGCACGCTGCGCAGATCCGAGCTGGTCGCGCTCCAGCTCGAGGACATCGAGCGCCGCAATGGCGGAATCCTGCTGCATCTGGACCACTCCAAATCCGACCAGGATGGCAAGGGCGCAGCGCTGCCGGTCCCTAACGGTACGAAGCTCCGCCCGGTCGAGGGCCTGGACGCCTGGCTATCAGCCGCCGGCATCACGTCCGGACCCGTCTTCCGAGAAGTCGATCGACACGGTCGCGTCGGCGCCAGCGCGCTCTCCGGCAGATCCGTGGCGCGGATCGTCAAGCGCGCGATCGCGGCCGCCGGTCCCGACGAGGCGGCCTTCGCCGGACATTCGATGCGCGCCGGCTTCATCACGTCGTCGCTGGGCAATCGCGTGGATCCGCTGCTGGTCTAAAAGCAAGCACGGCACGCCAAGCTCGACACGCTGCTGATCTACGACCGCCGCGACAACGAACTCGAAGATCACTTCAGCGGCGACTTCCTCTAATCCCCACGAGAGGCAACCATGAACGCAAAGACGAATGGCAATCGGACGCGCTCGTAGAGCACATGCGGCAGATGCTCGCGGGCCAAAACCCGAAAGTGCAAATCGCCGCGATGTCCAGCTTCTCGCTTCATTACCCAGCGGCAAACAGCTGGTGACAGTCTAAGGCCCCCTCTCAGGCGGCCTTCTGCTCTCAGCGATAGTTATTAGGCATACACCACGCCGGCCGTCGGAGCTGGCAATTGCGTTGCTACAAAGTGAGGTCGAAAGCAACGCTGTAATAGTCGGAGGTGTTACGGAGGCGTCTGCCGCAGGATCTTAAGAATTCCTGCCGATCGTCTTCTTCTGGAGAGGACATTGCGGCGCCTATGAATTCTCGAAATAATTATTAGTCCATTTAGAGAGTTAAGCAGTTCAATCACGAAATGTGTATCGGAGACCGGCGGGCAAGCCTGACGCCCGGATTTACCGGTGCCGATCTTGCCAATCTCGTCAATGAAGCCGCGCTTCTGGCAACAGACGGTTGGGATCTGGTCCGACATGGTAATCCTTCGATACAGTGGGAGCAGGATCCGCCTACGACAGCCCTTATATCCGCCTTCGCCAATCTAAGGGCGGCCGGCGCGTTGCAATGCCGGCCGGTGGGCCGTTGCGCGCTGCCTCGCGGGGCGAAAGCCTACAGGATCACCCGCGTGGAGTGGCGTTAAGCTGAGTGCCGGCCGCACCGAATGCGATCCGATCTTCGTGGCGGGGCCCGGGCGCTCGCGCACTACTTCTGCCCTGACGGAGCCTGGGCGTTCGAGTTGTTCTGGTTCTGCTTGTTGGCTTCGTGGTGTCCGATCGGGCATCCCGCCGCGGCGCCAAGCTTGCCGTGCCCCGCCATATGGCTGGCGACGCCGCCGACGATCGCCCCCTTGATGCATCCTTTGGCTTCCGCCGGCGACGCCAAAGCTCCGAGTTGCTCGTTCCGGGAGATCAAGTCGCCTGGAGGGGCCCGTTCAGGACCGGATGGCCGATGCTCGCCGATTACGCGTACGCACGGAGTTGGCTTCCCAAACGCCCCCTCGCCGATCCTTGAATTCAAAGACCCGCTCGATCGGCCGGCCCGATGGGGATGCGGGAACGGTCCAAAGCTTCGGCAGTTCGCAGATTGGCATCAGATGTGAGGTTTCGAGGAGCATTTAATTGCGAATACTCGTCGTCGAGGACGACCCCCTCATACGCGAATTCGTCGTGGAGGCCTCTGCGGGAGGAGGGCTACGAGGTCATCCACGCCGCCAATGGCGAAGATGCGCTGGAATGGTGCGGGAAGCGGATCGCCGACGTGCTCGTCACCGACGTCACGCTGCCAGGGCGCGTCGACGGCTGGCAGATCGCCGAGCGTTGCCGCGAGCAGGATCCTGAACTCCCGGTGATCTATGCAAGCGGCTTCTCGCCCGTCGCGCCGCGCCCCGTATCCGGCAGTCTGTTCCTGCAAAAACCCTATGATCCTGCGGAGATCGTCAGAGCCGTGAAGACGATGGCCAGGCGAGCTTCGCCGACTTGAGGGAGAGCCGTTTGGGGAGATCAGTCCAACGCTAATGCGTTCTCCGCCGGTCTTCGATCATGCCTCTGGTCTCGTGCGACCCGACGACTCAAAACGACCTGCTCCCGGCAGCTGCGGCCGGTAGGCGGAAGCGAGCAGCATCAGAAACAGCGCGCGATCGGCCTGGTACTTGGCGGCCACCCGGCTGCCCTCCGCCCCCTGCATGACCGGGCGGCCCTCAGTCGTGCAGAGACACCATTGGAACGTGCGGCGGCGCTGTCTCAGGTGGATCTCAAAAAGCGGGAGCTGATGCGGCATGACTCTCGTTTGTCTTTGCTTGATGACCGAGGTTCACTGTTAATGAAAAAGGCTTTGATAGCTTGAGGCATTGGAGATAGCTTCGAGTCCGGAGCTCGGATTCCTGCTCGGTTGCACGGAATGCGAGTGAGCGGCGGGCCAAGGCCGCCCCGTACCCCAACTCCCATCGCTTGAGCAAACCATTCGCCGGACGGGAGCGATGCTTCCGCTCGGGTCATTCGGGCCGTCAACATGTCGCCTTCGCCCAGTAGGATTGCCCTTTTCATCGACGGCGCCAATCTTCACGCCACCTCCAGGACGCTCGGCTTTGACGTCGACTACCGGTGTCTTCTGGAGGACTTTCAGAGCCGGGGTACCCTGCTCCGCGCCTTCTACTACTCGGCCATCGTGGAGGATGAGGAATTCTCCTCGATCCGGCCGCTGCTGGATTGGCTCGATTACAACGGCTACACCGTCGTGACCAAGCCCACCAAGGAATTCGTCGATCCCTCCGGACGGCGCAAGGTCAAGGGCAACATGAACATCGAGCTCGCGGTCGATGCCATGGAGCTCGCCGGCAAGCTCGACGAGATGGTCCTGTTTTCCGGCGACGGCGATTTCCGCTCCTTGGTCGAGGCCGTCCAGCGTCGTGGCGTCCGGGTCACGGTGGTCTCGACAATGGCCAGCCGGCCGTCGATGATTGCCGACGAGCTGCGCCGCCAGGCGGACGTCTTCACCGACCTGGTGGAGCTGCAAGCTAAGATAGGCCGGGATCGCCCGCCAGCCCGCGAGCGCGGCGACGTCCGTAGTACGCCGCTGCGGCGCGGTACGACCGCCGCGCCGCGTGCGGAACCCGACGAACTCATTCCGTAGGTCATGGAGCTCACCGACCGGGCGCGCAAGAGCGCGGGACGCCCCTCGCGAGGCCCTTTGCGCAGGCCGAGCTTCGATCATAACGCGTCGCGTCCGTCGCCGAGCGCGGGCTGCTCTCCGGCTGCCATCGCGACCTCGTGGGCGCCTCGTTCAAGGCCCTGCGGCCGACGTGCTTAAGGTTCGATATCGTGGTCTCGCCGCGGGTCGCGGCTTCGAGGATTTTCGAGGCGACGTGCGTGCGAGCGGTGGCCTCATAGCGACAAACGTTCTCGCAGACCTCGTCGAGGACTGCGCGCAGCAGCGCCGTGGTTGCGGCATCGAACATCGGAGATCTCACCAGCGATGCAGCATGATGCCTAGAATTCCCAACCTGAGATTCACGCAAGTTATGGCGACGAAAAATCCGCGCCCACTTCCGCGGAGTCGGGTCGTGCAGCGGGTCATCATCGCAATTGGTGCACACGTACCGCAGCCCTCCCTCCAGAGCTCCGTCGGGCACAGCCTTGATCGGCCTGCCGCACGCCGGGCATGCCTTCCGGACCGGATCCAACACTGCCATCTGATTTCGCCTGCGATGGCCGGTCTACTCCTTCCAATATCGCGATCTCAACACCCCGCGGAAAATTGCACGCTAGTGCCGGCGCTTCTTGACTCCGAGAGCTTTGGTTACTCGACTCTGGCTCGTGATGTTGTATGGTGCGTCACGGAGCAGGAATTCTATCAGGGTCTCCCGCAGCGGGTCCGGGCCATCGCCGATAGGGCCGACCCATTCACTCGTCGTCGCCTGCTGGATCTAGCCAAGCGGTACGACGCCAAGGGCGGCGTCTCGCGACCGGCAGCCACCGACAGGCCGCTGCCGGCACCGCGCACGACGCCGCCGGCTTCGATCTTCTCCGGGCGGGCGGGGCCTGACGCCCGAAGTGGCGCGGGTCACATCGGCCTGGCGCAGCGGGCGCAAAGGCAATTTGGCAACAGGCTGTTGCCAAATTGGTCAGCCCGTCGCCTCCTCCACCATCGGCACGTCATCCTGGGTGAGCTTGGTCTCGAGGCGAAGGCTCTCCTCAGCCTGGCGCTGCGATGCCGAATCCTGGTTCCTCGCATCATGACGAACTTGAACCGGCCCGCGATCAGCATCTGCAGGATCGGCGTCAGGGCGTCCCACGGCCGCGGCCCTACTGTTGGATGAGTCGTGGCTAGGCGAAAACTCCAAGCAGCTCGCGAGGACACCGTCCTCCTAGCTGCGCTTTTCTTGACCGCAGTCCGCGCTCTCACGCACCAGGCGGGCAATTTTGCGCGGACCATCCCACACCTCTACGGCGGGGTACGCATCGAGAAATTTCTCGGCTCGCGTTTTGGCGTCTTGGTCGGTTGGACTATCGATTTCATAAGCCGCACGAGCAACGCCGGATAAATCGACCACATACGCAACGTACCGCATGACAGTTCCCAAGTGCCGGACGCGACAATACGGCTCCGCCAACTGAGGGGGCCTTAGTTCATTTTCCGTTCGAGCCTCTTGACGAGCGCCCGCTCCTCCCGTGTCGGCGCCGGAAGTCTCTTTTCCAAACTTTAAAAATCTAGGACGAACTACAAGACTCCCTAGATCGACTTAAGTTGTACGGAACCAACCGGCGCCCCGAGAGGGTTGCGTGGAGTTCGTTCGGAGGCGTCGCGGAGATCGCTAGTTCACCACGGCCAATCCTTCCCCAGCCTTCGACGCGCCGTAGCTCACGGGTGCCGAGTGCCTGCTTGAGGGTGCGAGCCCGCTTGACCGCGCAGATGGTCTTGAGCAAGTAACTTCTTCTATCGCACTCAAGCGTCTTGGCGTTCCAAGACCCGGAGACGAGGTGTGGAGAGAGCAGCCCTTGTTCGCCCACGTGTCCCCCATCAATGTTTTGTCGGACGCCGCCGACCTTCCACTTTCGTAATAATGCCGGCAGCTACGACGGCAATAACGACAACAGTGGCGAGCGCCTCGATCGAAGCCAAGCTATCGTACCATTTGTTCCAAAGTTCAAGCATGCGCTGGCCTCTATCGAGAGCGCACCTACGATTACTCTCTAAGAGAGACGTGCCTTTGCCACCAAAAAACAATCCTACACATCGTCGCGTGCGTATTGATCGCGCGGCAAAATGACGCCCGATATCGAGTGAACGTAGATTACGGTCGCCGCTCCGTCAGATCGCACGCGGCTACGTCGAAGATCTTGGCTGACTGTGAAGTAGTTTACATCCCAGCGTTCTTGCCCGGGCTAGTGTGGTAAGGGCTTCTCACTTGAAGGAGGCATCCAATGTTCGCGGCAATCAAATGGAACTCCCGATATAGCGCTCGCGAATGGGTGACGACGGCTGGGGTACTCGTCGTCCAACTCCGCGCACTGAATGCAAACCGACAGAAGTGTGAAAGCAGGCCAAGGCGGCCACTCTGGAAACACTTCGACGACACTCATCATTGGAACTCAACCGCCCAGGAATGGGTCCCGAACCAGATCGGTGACAGCGCAACGCACTATGCGTCCCGCAGGCCGGCTTCCGAGACTCCCTCTCACTAACAGGCCTGTCGATCGGTGCGGTCGCGCACAACTAGCCGGATCGGAATGTGCGTGCTGCGGTCGCTTGATAAAGGAGACGTTGTTCAGGTCACTGGCACAAGCCCGCGTCAATGTTGGCGGGCCGATTACAACGACACAAGACCACACTCGCAGCTCGGATGGAGAACCCCGTCCGAGTTCGCGATGACCTGCCGCCCGCGCCGGGATCTGACGCTGCCGAAGGCTCCGCGCCAGCTGCCGTCGCTGCCACCGCCCAACCGGGCACATCCAACGGCACGGGCGAACTCAGGACTGGATAAAACTCGGGGGCAAGGTCACCATGGCCGACATCGCGGTGTTGAGCTATATTGCAGGAGCCAACGTCACTTCGCGATCATCCGATGAGTCAGCAAGAAAGTGGCAGGTCGGCGCTAGTGCGCCTGAGGTGTGCCAACCGTAATACTGACAGGAACTCTTCCTCGAAGCCCGGCGACCGCCCGATCGACGTTGTTCAAAAGGACGGAGGTAAGCCTCGTCTCCATCCTCTGTTCTAGGGAGGCATTAACAGCAGGGAGCTAACATCATGCGCGCATTTGGAGCTGTATGTTTCTCACTATTACTGTCGGCTGTTCCTGCGAGTGCAGCAGATCTGAAGGAGGAAATTGGGAAGATAGCTTCAGCATACGAGCAGCACTTCAACAAACAAGATGCTGCCGGGATTACGTCACTTTATACGAAGAACTACCTGCGTGTTACTCAGAATGGAATTGAGCCCGATAATACCAAGTTTTACGAAGACGGTTTCAAAGCTGGACTTAGTCGCCTCGAGGTGAAGGTGACCGAAGTTCAGCCGCTGTCAGAAAACATGGCTCTATCAACTGGCGAAGCTCACATTACCGGTAAGAGTGAGAAAGGCGCCCCCCTAGAAATAACCGCTATTTGGACTGCTGTTGATGTTCGTGAGAATGGGCAATGGAAGATTCGTATGCTGACGTCGGCTCCTAAGGCACCGCCGCCGCAGCCGCAACAAGCGGGGACCACGGCGACTACAACGGGAAACGCGCCGAGTGGAAAATAGTGCCTACCCGAGAGTAGTTCGTCGTAGCCGGCTCTCGCACCCAAATGGGCCGAGCCAGCAACTGAAACGTGGATCTTTCGGCCACGGAAGCCGACTCGCATAGATCAAGGGGCCTCGCCTCTCGAAAATGACGGGACGGCGCGGCTCCTCGATCCGACCGGACAACAGCTTCTGAGTGAAGACCGGACTGCAGCAAGGACAGCCTGCAGGACCGAGTCTGGCCCGTTACTGACCTCAGCTCAGAACGCCGAGACGGCCGCTTCCGGGAGGTGAGCCGACCAACTCCCACAAGCTGCGCGACGGTTGCCTTTGACTCTAAGCCGACCACGGGGACCCAAGAAAGCTAAGTTAGTTCGGCCGAGCGTTGTCTGGAATTGCAGACACGTCAGGTACTCGGTCATATCCGACCTAGCGCAGCAGTGATATGTTTATCGAGAGCGGGGCTCCCGCAATCACGCGGCCTGACGTTCGGCCCCCGAAGCAATCCTAAGGTTTCGAGGAGGTCCCGATGCATACAAACCGTCGCGACTTGCTGTTGGCGGGATGCTGCGCCGCCTCCACTCCGCTGCTTTGGAGCATTACCACTCAGCTCAGGGCCGAAGAGCCCGATCCGCCGCCAGAAACCACCACGATCCGCCTCGCAAAGAGCCCGAGTATCTGCATCGCGCCCGTGTACGTAGTAAGCGACCTGCTGAATGCCGAGGGATTTACAAATGTAGCTCACGTCGAAACCGGGTTCGTCGGTAGCGGCGCTGCACAAGACAAAGCTATCTGGAAAAACAGCGATGCAGACTTCAATCTGAATTTCTCTGGGCCACTTCTTCTCGAGATCGACCGAGGCTTGAGCACTACCATTCTGGCCGGGGTTCACGTTGGCTGCTTCGAGCTCTTCGCCAAGGAGGGCATACGCAGCGTCGCCGACCTGAAGGGGCGGACCGTCGGCATCCAATCGCTTGAATCGCCCCCGCATGTATTTCTGAGCGCGATGGCGACACTTGTTGGGCTCGATCCCGCTAAGGATATCGAGTGGGTGACGAGTGCGAAGGTCAGACCTATCGAATTGTTTGCGGAGGGCAAGATCGACGCCTTCCTTGGATTTCCCCCAGAACCTCAACGTTTGCGTGCGCAGAGCATCGGCCGCGTCATCGTCAACAGCGCACAGGATCGCCCATGGTCGCAGTACTTTTGCTGCATGTTGGCGGGCAATCGCGAATTCGTTCGAAAGAATCCTATCGCCACCAAGCGCGTGGTGCGCGCCATGCTCCGGGCCACGGATTTGTGCGTGAGCGCGCCGGCCCTCGTTGCACAGCGCATGGTGGATAGGGGTTTCGCGCCTCGCCTGGACTACGCGACTCAGACTCTTGCGGATGTGCCGTACAATCGCTGGCGCGAGTACGATCCTGAGGACACAATCCGCTTTTACGCGCTTCGCCTGCGCGAAGCTGGGATGATTAAGTCGAGCCCGGCGAAACTTATCGCGGATGGAGCTGACTGGGGGTTCCTTAACGCGGCTCGACCTGAACTGGGAGGCTGATTGATCTAAAGCGTTTTCGAGGAGGTCCCGATGAATACGAAGCGTCGCGACTTGCTGTTGGCTGGGGCCTGTGCCGCTACCACTGCCCTGTTTGGGATCGCGGCGGCGCGCCTGAAGGCCGAAGAGTCCACTCCGCCGCCAGAGACCACGACAATCCGCCTTGCGAAGAACGCAAGCATTTGTATCGCTCCGCAGTACGTGGTGAGCGACCTATTGAATGCCGAGGGGTTTACAAACGTCGTTTACGTCGAATCTGACGCCGGCGTGGAGCAAACCAGAGCAATCGCGAAGGGCGACATCGACTTCACCCTGCATTTCTCCGGCCCGCTTCTTCTTGAGATCGATCGCGGCGCGAGCATTACTGTTGTGGCTGGGGTTCATGTCGGCTGCTTCGAGCTATTCGCCAGGGAAGGCATACGTAGCGTTGCCGATCTGAAGGGGCGAACCGTCGGCCAGCAGGGGGTTGGCAGTAGCCCGCACGTTTTCATCAGCGCGATGGCGACGCTTGTCGGACTTGATCCCGCCAAGGATATCGAGTGGGTGACCAGTGCGTCGGTCAAACCGATCGAGTTATTTGCTGAGGGTAAGATTGACGCATTCCTTGGCTTCCCTCCGGAGCCACAGCGTCTGCGTGCCAAGAACATCGGAGATGTAATCGTCAACAGTGCGCAGGATCGCCCATGGTCGCAGTACTTTTGCTGCATGTTGGCGGGGAATCGGGAGTTCGTCAGAAAGAATCCCATCGCCACCAAACGTGTAGTTCGCGCCATGCTTCGGGCGACGGATTTGTGCGTAAGCGCGCCGGCCCTTGTTGCGCAGCGAATGGTTGATGGGGGTTTCACGCCTCGCCACGACTATGCGGCTCAGACGCTTGCGGATGTGCCGTACAACCGCTGGCGCGAGTTTGATCCCGAAGACACAATCCGCTTCTACGCTCTTCGCCTGCGCGAAGCGAGGATGCTGAAATCGAATCCTGCAAAGATTATCGCGGACGCAGCCGACTGGCGGTTTCTGAACGAGGTTCGACGTGAACTTGGAAGCTGATTCGACGTCGTTTCTTGGTCAGCGCCCGCTCCCTGCAACGTCCCGAGGAAGTGGTGACGAGACGTCAGCGAAGAGCGGTCTTTTCGGGTTTGAGCTGCGCCCCTCGCTGCGCACGAAATTGCTGATGGCCTTCTTCGTCATCGAAATGCTCTTGGTCTCGGTTGGGCTAATCGGCCTCCTTTCGCTCCGCGAAGCGGACCAGCGGGCGAACCAGGTTGTTGGCCTGCAGCAGAAGATCGAGGCATATCGGCAGATGCAGCACAATACGCTTCGACAACTTTATGGCGTGTCCACAGCGCTCGCTTTTCCGAACGAAACGACATTGGCAGTTGTGCTGCGGCAGATCAACCAGTTTGGGTACGACCTTGACCGTGTCTCGTTCGTCGCAAAGGACGAGGTGACGCTGCTCAACCAGGTGCGCGAAGAATATGCGCGGTTTATTGCCGTCGTTTCACACATCGTCGATCTCATCCGCGGCGGACGAGGGGCTGAGGCCAAACAGAGCGAACTCGCGGAGCTCGGGCCTCTCGCGGACAAGCTCGAACGACTGACCAATCAATTGGTCAACCGGGCTGAAGCGGACATGGTGGCCGGGATAGATGCGAGCCGACAAACCTACACCAAATCTCAGATACTTGTCGCTGCCGTCGCGCTCGCAAGCTTCGTGCTTACGCTGGTCCTGGGACACGCGATCTCCCGGTCTGTGATCGAACCAGTGCGCATCATTCATGACGGACTGAATCGGATAGCCGCTGGCGATTTCGCCCAGCGTATCGAGCTTCCCAATCGGGACGAGCTCGGGGAGCTTGCGGCGCACGTCAATTCGACCTGCGAAGAGCTGCAGCAGCTCTACCGAAGTCTTGAGGAGGCCAGCCGTCACAAATCGCAATTCCTCGCAAACATGAGTCATGAGTTGCGGACGCCACTGAACGCAGTACTCGGCTTCTCGGAGCTCATGCTCGACGGCATATACGGCAATCCTCCGGAGAAAATGCGATCCGCCGTCGAACGCATCCAACGAAACGGCAGACATCTGCTCGGGCTCATCAACGATGTCCTCGATCTCTCCAAGATTGAAGCCGGACAGCTTCGACTTTCTCTGACCGACTATTCGGTAGAGGAATTGATAAACGTTGTTCATACCTCCGTTGAGTCGCTCGCCGCGGAGAAGAAGCTAAGTTTGAGAATTGCTGTTCCGCCTGGCTTGCCGCCGGCGCGAGGAGACGAACGCAGGCTCGCCCAGGCCCTGTTCAATCTCGTTGGTAACGCGATCAAATTTACAGACGCTGGAGAGGTCCGGATAGAAGTGGAAACGAGGGGAGATTCCTACGTCTTTTCCGTTCAGGACACGGGACCGGGCATCGACTCAGCCGACCAGGTCAGAATCTTCCAAGAATTCCAGCAGGTGGATAACTCGATCACCAAGACGAAGGGAGGCGCGGGATTGGGGCTCGCCATCGTAAAGCGCATTGTGGAGATGCATGGTGGTCGAATCTGGATAGAATCCCGCCTCGGCCACGGGGCGAGATTCTCTTTTCTGGTGCCGGCTCGGCTCGAGCAGCAGGCGATGCAGACATGAGCAAGCGCGTGCTGGTGGTCGAGGATCAGGAGGACAATCGGCAGATTCTGCGCGATCTGCTTACAAGCGTCGGTTACGAAATGATCGAGGCGCACGACGGCGAAGGAGCGCTCGTGGCGGCGCGAACCCAAAGCCCGGACCTGATCCTTATGGATATCCAACTGCCTATTCTTGACGGATACGAGGCGACACGGCGCATAAAGGCGCAGTCAGATCTCCGCCATATCCCAATCATCGTCGTTACCTCCTATGCGCTTGGCGGCGATGAAGAAAAGGCACGCGCGGCAGGCTGCGATGCCTATGTCGCAAAGCCCTACAGCGCAAGAAAGCTACTTGAGACGATCAATCGATACCTGACATGAAGTTCCAGCGCATGCTGAGTGGAGCAGAGATGCATGTCCCACCCCGAATCTTGATTGTGGATGACAACGAAACGAACCGCTGCCTTCTTACAGCTCGCCTTGACGCCGAGGGTTATCAGACCATGGAGGCTGAAAACGGCGAGAGGGCGCTCGCGGTCGTGCGCGAAGTCGCGCCGGACGTTGTCCTCCTCGACGTCATGATGCCGAAGATCGATGGCTTTGAGGTCTGCCGGCGACTGAAGGTCGATACGACGCTTGGATTTGTTCCGATCATCATGGTGACGGCGCGAACCGACTCACAGGATGTCGTCACTGGACTTAACGCGGGTGCCGACGAATATCTGACCAAGCCGGTCGACCATGCCGCTCTCGTTGCGCGTGTCCGTTCCATGTTACGCATTAAAGAGTTACATGACCGAGTTGAAGCTCAGGCGATCGAACTCGCCACGTGGAATAGAACGCTCGAGCAGCGTGTTGCGGAGCAGGTTGTGCAAATTGAACGGGTCAGCCGTCTAAAGCGCTTTGTCTCGCCGCAGATAGCGGAATTGATTCTTTCTTCATCGACATATGAGCCGTTAGCGAGCCACCGCAGACAGGTGACAATAGTCTTCGGTGACCTCCGAGGTTTCACGGCGTTCGCAGAGATTGCCGAGCCCGAAGAGGTGATGGCGGTGATGCAGGAATATCATGCCACCTTAGGCTCCCTTGTCCACGAGTTTGAAGGCACGTTGGAGAGGTTCCTGGGCGACGGAATCATGGTGATTTTCGGCGATCCGATTCCTTGTGCAGATCCATGCAAGCGAGCTGTCCAAATGGCTATCGCGATGCGAAGCCGGCTGTTGGAATTATCGAATAAATGGCGGCGTGCAAGACACGAACTTGGTTTTGGAGTCGGTATTGCATTTGGATATGCGACCCTCGGACCTATCGGTTTTGAGGGACGTTCTGAGTACAGCGCGATCGGAACCGTGGTAAATCTGGCTGCCCGTCTTTGCGCGGAGGCGCGCGACAGTCAGATTCTCGTCGATAGCAAGGTACGGGAAGCGCTTGACGCGAGGGTGACCGCGGAGCCCGTGGGTGAACTGACGCTCAAGGGGTTGCATCGTCCGATAGCGGCATACAACGTCCTTGAGATGACTTAGTCCGCTCGAACCGGCGCGGCTAGGGGTCCGGCTCTTGTCCGGCCGACCAGAGTTGATCCCGCTAACTATCTGAAAGGGCTACGCCCCCTGACTTTCTCTGACCCGCGCCAAAGCGATCGAACGGATCAGCTTTGTCAGCTTTTGGCCTTAGCCGAACATCGCTTGAACACGCGTCGTGTCGGCTCTCAGAGGCAAACCGGACGCTTATCCAGCTTTGCGTCTACGCCCGCTTTTGACCCCCGGAGCAGAAGTCGCAGAAGATGGGTGTCTAACAGGACACGCGGTTGTGGTGGCCTTGCGGACTCCGGACCGATAAACGTCCGATCGCCGATGAGCAGTGCCTCACTAGGTCAGTTCAGCAAGTAGCGCGGCGGCTTCTTTGAGGTCACCCGTATCGAAGCCTTCGGTGAAGCTGCCGTAGATCGGCGCGAGCAGGTCGCGGGCTGCGCTACGCTTGCCTTGATCGAGCCAAAGTCGGGCTAGGCTTGTGCCGGCGCGCAGTTCCCAAAACTTCGCGTCCTGTTTCTGCGCTGTTCGAAGCGCGCGGCCCAGCCAGCGTTCGGCATCGTGTCGATCCGAGTTGGTGATCAGCGCCTCGGCCATGAGCCGATACAGCTCCGCCTCGTACCACCGCTCGTCGGTTCGCTCGACCAGCTCCAGGGCTTCATTTAACAGGCTGATCCCGTCGGCGGTTCGGTTCGCTCGCCGGTACGCTTCCGCCAGCAGACCAAGATAGTAAGGTACCTTGATCTCGGCCCCCGTCGCCCGCTTTGTCGCCAGACCCGATCGCATCCTGCTGATGGCCTCTTCGATGGATCCTCCCATCGCGAGCGAGGCCCATCCTCGGAAACAGGTTCCTGTTCCAACGAAGTGAGGAAAATCATGCTCGGTGGCAAGTGGCACCAGCTCGTCGGCTCGTTCCTCAAGAATCGCTTCGTCGCCGCGAAGTTGGTGAAAGACACAGTTGACGTGCAGAGCAAACGCCAATGTATAGGGCTGCGACAGCTCGCGCGCCCAAGCCAGTGCGCGTTGGCTTTCCGCCAGCGCCTGATCCGGTTGTCCTAGCAGGAGAACTGTCCAGGCGACGAAGCTCTCGCTGGTGACGCGAACGTCGTGGGGCGTCAGCTTCGGAGGTCGGTGCTCAGCCTCGTTATAAAGGTTGAGCGACTGCCGCAGGTGGTGGAGCGCGCGATTGTATTCGGCGCGAAACATTAGGCTGACGCCCAAGCACCGGTGCGTGATCAGCTTGATGTCGCTGTCATTTCGGTGTTCGGAAAGCACCGCCGACTCGTCCGCCAGTTGATGCGCGGCCCGAATCTCCGCGCGATTGTGCAAGAACGAATGGGCGCCGGCCAAGGCTCTCGCAAGCTGTGCCCCCTCCGGGGCCTCACGACACAGCTCTCGGGCACGGGCATACGCTTCACCGGCCTGAGGCGATGCCCATCCCTTGGCTGCCGTTAGGGCACCGGCAAGCGCAAGCTGAAGAGAAAGTTCGCTTGACTGGCGCTGCTGACTTTTCGGCAGGCGGCCAAGCAAGGTGAGCGCCTTGCCAAAGTGCGCAGCGGCTTCGGCCATCGTCGAACGTTCGACGGCCAGGCGCCCAGCCTTGTCCCAATACTCGATTGCCTGTTCAACGAGGCCGGCCTTGGCACAATGCTGTGCCATCAGCTCAGGCTGAGCGGCTGCAATCTCCGGAAACTGGCGTTCCAGCGTGATGACAATCCGGCCATGCAGGTGCTGCCGCCGCGGACGCAGCAGGGTGCTGTAGGCGGCGTCCTGCACCAGCGCATGTTTAAAGGTGTAGGCGGCATCAGGCGGCGTCCCGCGCCGAAACACCAGCTCGGCGCGAATGAGCTGCTCCAAAGCGCCCTCCAGCTGCGGTTGCGACATTTCCGCGACAGCATTGATCAGTTCGTGCGAAAACTGACGCCCGAGCGTCGCTGCGATCTGCACCACTTCTCGGGTGGGCGCCAATCGATCGAGCCGCGCCAGAAGCGAGGCCTGGAGCGTCGTTGGGATCGCCAAAGGAACCAGCGGCCCGGTCACGGAGTAATGGTCGCCGGCATCGGTTATCCATCCGCTCTCGACGACAGATTTGGTCAGCTCCTCGATGAATAACGGCACGCCATCCGTGCGATCAATGATCTGATCGGCAATCTCCGGGGGCAATGTCTTGCCCCCGGTTACGTGCGCGATCATCTCGGCGCGGTGCCGAGGGGGCAAGCGGTTGAGACTGAGCAACGTCACGTGTGGACGGCCGACCCAGGGCGGCGTGAACTCCGGCCGAAATGTAAGAATCACCAAGATCCGCAGCGTCGCGGCGCGGTCGATGAGCAGATCCAGCGACTCCAGCGTGGTGGGGTCGCTCCAGTGGATATCTTCCCATAGTATCAGCAGCGGCTGCTGCGCCGCGAGTCCTTCCACCTGCGCAAGTTGCACATGAAGCGTTTTCTCTTTGCGCTTCCGCGGCGTGAAATTGAGCGGCGGGTAGCGGTCGCCGGTCGGTATCGACAGCAAGTCCGCCAAGAGCGGGACAGCTTCGCTCAGCTCCTGGTTGGCCAGAGCCAGCACCGCAATAAGCTTATCCAAGCGGGTCTCGGCGGTATCCTCGCGTCGGAAGCCGGCCGCCTGCTCGAGCTGGGTGATGCTGGGATAGAGCGCACTGTGCTGATGGTGCGGCGAGCAGAAATAACGCAACCGCGTGTGCGGCTCCTCGCCCAACTGCTCCAGTAGGGTTTGTGCGATGCGCGACTTACCGATGCCCGGCTCACCCACGATCAGGACGACGGAACCCTCGCCGGCCTTGGCCCGCTCCCAGCGGCGGGTCAACAATGCGATCTCTTCCTCGCGACCGATCAACGGCGTGCTGGCGGCGCGTAGGGCCTCGAACCGACTGCCGACCAGGCTCGCGCCCACGACCCGCCAGACACGCACCGGATAGTGAATTCCCGCGATCGGCAATGTGCCCAGATCGCAATAATCAAACAGCCCGCCAAGCAGGCGGCGCGTGCTGTCTGCGATGACCACCGTATTCGGTTCGGCAAGCCCTTGAAGCCTTGCGGCAAGATTAGGGGTCTCGCCAACAACCGCTTGTTCCCGGGCAGCCCCCTCCCCGAGCAGGTCACCGACGACTACGAGGCCCGTGGCGATACCGACACGCACCCGCAACGTGGTCGCGTGGCCCGCCTCGAGCTTGGCCACCGCTTCGATCAAGGCGAGGCCAGCGCGCACCGCTTGTTCGGCGTCCTCCTCATGGGCCTGCGGATATCCGAAATAGGCCAGCACGCCGTCACCTAGATACTTGGCAACAAAGCCGCCGGATATGGTGATCACCTCGGCGCAACGACGGTGATAGGCGCCGATGATGTCGCGCAGCTCCTCAGGATCGAGCCGCGCCGACAATGCCGTGGAACCGACAAGGTCGGCGAACATGACCGTGAGCTGGCGGCGTTCGGCTTCTGGAGCCTTGCCGCCGGAGCGGTCTGGGTGGACCGAATGCTCGGTCGTCTCGCCAATCGGTTCGGCACGCAACACGGCAATCGCATCGAGGAGAATACGGCGATGGCCAACCGCCGTCACGCCGAGGTCTCTGAGGTCCTCGGCGGTCAGCTTGCACAGGATTGCCTCATCGATCGCGTTTTCCCGGAATGCCTGCTCGTAGCGTTCCAGGCCGAGGCTGCGCAGCCAGGCAGAGATATTCATGGCGTTCACACGCACACTTGGCCGCACTCATCACTGGCGATGGCCGCAGTCACGTCGGTCGCAACGCGCCCCGTCGATCGAGCCGCTCGCGGACCAGCCGCACCAGAATGAGATAGCCAGTTTACCCCACCCCATGGGGCGAGACACGCCTTTTTGCCTCGTGAATCGCTGGAACCCGCAGACCAACCCGGTAGCGCCCGTGAGGACTCCCCAGTGATCGCGACACTCACCTTCACGATCCCACCGACGCTTCTCGCGCTCGCCGACCGGGTGAACGGGTGAGAAGTCTACTTCCGTTGTTGGCCCACCGCTTCCGTTGGCGCGGTGTCGCGGCATGTCGGCTCATAAAGGTAGACCGGAAGTTTGCAGCCGGTTGCCAGTCCGGCGTGACCCGTTGCGGAAGTTCTGGCCCGCCGTATCGAGCTATGATCAAATGTTTCAAGGCTTAAGGCGAGGAAAGGATTGGGATCAGGCGCCGCGACTTCATTCTGGGAATGACGATCGCATCAGCTGCTTCGCCGCTCGTCGCGCAACAACGGCTGAAGCCGAAGCGTATAGCGATGGTGTCTCCCGCTGCCAAAACTACGGATATGAACGCCGATAGCAGCACTGGCTACTATCGAGCCTTCTTCCAAGAGCTGAAGGCGATTGGGATACGTCGAGACCCAGAACGTCATTGTCGAGCGATACTCTGGAGGAGGTGAAACAGCCCGATACGCTCAGCTCGTCGCCGATGTCGTGACAACACAACCTGATCTAATCGTTGCGACAGGTACACTCATAGCAATGCGACTAAGAACCGCGACGCGCGACATACCGGTTGTGTCAATGTTTGGCGATCCGGTTGCTATGGGAATTGTATCGACGCTCGCGCATCTTGGTGGGAATATCACAGGTGTGAGCATCGATGCTGGATTGCAGCTTCACGGTAAACGCATCCAATTACTTGCGGAGTTGATGCCGAACCTTTCGATCGTGCACTACCTAGCGACCGAAGCTTACTGGGAGCGGGCGGCGGGAGCTGGCGTGCGGTTAACGGCTCGGCAAGCGGGCATTCCTATTGTCGAACCGCCGTTGGGCGGGAATGTCTCGCGAGAATCCTACCAACGGACCTTGGCAGCGATACCGAACAGTCCAAGCAGTGCCATCATGGTATCCGACGAAGGCGAGCATCTTGCATTTCGTCAGATCCTGGTGGAATTGATTGCGGCACAGCGCATTCCCGCGGGCTATCCTTTCCGAGAATTCGTAGATATCGGGGGACTGATGTCCTACTCCGTCGATCTGGCCGACGTCATGCGCCTTATGGCCTCCCAAACTGCTGATATTTTGAACGGAAAAAACCCCGCTGAAATCCCGGTTTACCAGCCGACTAAGTTTGACTTGGCCATCAATGCAAAAACTGTCAGGGCGCTAGGTCTTCAGCTCTCACCATCCTTCCTTGCATAGGCCGATCAGGTGACAACCTCGCGGCGGGTGCTGGAATAAGTCGGCGCGCGTGGTAGACTTTCGGTCCTATCGGTCCAGAGTGGGTTACACAAAATCCGGAGGGGCCGCGATGCAGCAAATTGCCGACTGGCTCCAAAAGCTCGGAATGTCCGAGTACGCGCGACGTTTTGCTGAAAACGGGATTGGTTTCGCAGCACTTCGCCATCTGACTGATCAGGACCTTAAGGACATCGGCGTGCTGCTCGGGCATCGGCGCATAATGCTTGCGGCTATCCAGGAGCTTGGGAGCCCTGACGTAGCTCAACGCGTTATGGCCGAGTTGACGCCCCACGATGCCGCCGAACGTCGCCAAGTCACTGTGATGTTCTCGGACCTTGTGGGTTCAACAGCACTTTCAGCACGCATGGACCCTGAAGACCTACGCGAGATCATTTCCGCGTATCAGAAGTGCGTCACCGACATCGTGAGGCGGTTCGGCGGCTTTGTTGCGAAGTATATGGGCGATGGGGTACTGGTGTATTTCGGGTATCCGCAGGCGCACGAAGACGATGCGGAACGGGCCGTCCGGGCGGGGCTGGAGTTGGTGGCTGGCGTAGGTGCTCTGAAGATCCGTGCGCCCCTGCAGACGCGTATCGGCATCGCAACGGGACTGGTGGTTGTCGGCGACCTCATCGGGTCCGGCGCTTCTCAGGAGCACGCCATAATCGGTGAAACGCCAAACCTTGCGGCACGTTTGCAAGGCGTTGCTGAGCCGAACAGCGTCGTCATTGCGGAGAGTACTCGGAAGCTCTTGGGCAATCTGTTCGAGCTTGAAGAATTTGGGCCGAAAGAGCTCAAAGGTATCTCAGGCGCCGTAGGGGCATGGGCTGCGTTGCGGCCGGCTTCAGTCGAAAGCCGCTTCGAGGCCTTGCACGCGAACGGATTGACCGAGCTTGTTGGGCGCGACGAAGAACTCGAACTCCTGTTGCGACGCTGGTCCAAGGCAAAGAGTGGTGAAGGCCAAGTAGTGCTGCTCTCCGGCGAGGCTGGTATTGGCAAATCGCGGCTTACGGTGGCGCTGCTGGAAAGCATCGCTAACGAGCCGCATACCCGATTGCGCTATTTCTGCTCGCCGCAGCATACCGACAGCGCTTTTTATCCGATCATCGGCCAGATGGAACGGGCCGCACGATTTGCGCATGACGACCCGCTGGAAACGAAGCTGGACAAGCTCGAGACAGTATTGGCGCAGACTTCAACCTCTTTGGAGGATATGGCGCTATTCGCCGACATGCTGTCGCTGCCAAAAGACGGACGCTACGCGGCGCTCGACATACCCTTCGAACAGCACCGCCAGCGGACATTTGAAGCGCTCGGGTCACAGGTGGAGGCATTGTCGCGCTCCACACCTGTGCTAATGATCGTCGAGGATGCACATTGGACCGATCCCACGAGTCAAGAAGCTTTCAGCGGGGTCGTTGACCGGCTTCGGACCTACCGTGTGCTGTTGATTGTGACGTTTCGTCCAGAGTTCGAACCGCACTGGATCGGACGGCCCTACGTCTCTGCTCTGACCCTCAATCGGCTGGCGCAGCGCCAAATCGAGACGGTGATTGATCAGATCGTGGGCAACCAGCTTATCTCGGCGAGCGTGCGGCAGGACATCATTGAGCGCACGGACGGGATTCCCCTTTTTGTGGAGGAGATGACGAAGGCGGTCCTGGAGACCACGAGCGAGGGCGAAACGCGGCGAACTACAGGCAATATTCCGTCACCTGCGGCGGCGGTCCCCGCAAGCCTGCACGCCTCGCTTATGGCGAGGCTCGACCAGCTCGGGCCCGCCAAGGAGGTGGCCCAGATCGGTTCCGCGATTGGGCGAGAGTTCTCTCACACCCTGCTTTTTTCCGTTGCGAGCAAGCCGGAGCCAGAGTTGGCATCCGCCTTGGACCGTCTGATCTCCGCTGGCTTGTTGTTCCGGCAAGGTGTGCCTCCGTATTCCAGCTATCTATTCAAGCACGCGCTGGTGCAGGACGCTGCCTATGGCACGCTGCTGCGCCCAAGACGGCAAGAGTTGCATGCACGAGTTGCCACCACCTTGGAGCAGCATTTCGCAGATCTGGTCGATCGGCAGCCAGAGATACTGGCTCATCATTTGACGGGTGCCGGACAGGCGGAACGAGCCTCTGATCAATGGCTAAAAGCGGGCCAGTTTGCGGCTTCCCGCTCCGCGTATGCCGAGGCGGTCAGTCATTTCGATCGTGGTTTGTCCCTGCTGCCATCTCTCTTGGATGCGCAGCGCGATCAGCAGGAGATCAAGCTGCAACTCGCTAAAGGCGTGTCTCTTAGTAACGCCAACGGCTTCTCCTCGGCCGAAGCAGCAAAAGCGCACGCTCGTGCGCACGAGCTTTCCGATAAGATAGGGGACATCGATTCTCAGTTCACCGCGATATGGGGGTTGTGGACTTTCCGACGTACGTCGGATTGGAATGCGGCGCGCCAGCTTTCAGATAGGCTCCTGAGCCTGGTGGAAAAGAGTAGTAATGTCGGCCTTCGCCTCGAGGCTCATCATACGGGTTGGACAACACATTTCTTCTGCGGCGAACTCGCTCCGGCGCAGGAGCATTGCGATAAGGGCCGAACCCTTTATGAGTTCGAGCAGCACCGGACGCACGCACACATCTACGGCCACGACCCTGGAGTGTGTGCAGGAACGCTAGGTGCCTGGAGCGCCTGGCTGCTCGGCTACCCTGACACGGCGCTCGCTCGCGTGAATGACGCATTGGCGCTTGCGGAACGGGTGAACCATCCCTTCAGCCTTGCTATGGCGCGTCTGCATGCGTCGATATTGCACCAGTTCCGACGTGACTCACCTTCGGTGCTGCAGTGCATTGAGAGCGCAGAGACCCTAGCGGCGGAGAAGCGCCTTGCCTTGCCGCTCGATCCACGAGTTCTCCGCGGCTGGGCGTTGTTGGCACCGGATAGGATTGAGCCGGCGATTGCCTCCTACCGCGCCGCGCTTGCTGATCCGGCGAAGCGAGGCACGATCCAGTACGCTCCCTATAGCTTTGCGCTCTTTTGCGAAGTGCTTTGTCGCACAGGAAACCACCCCGGCGGAGCCGAAGCCCTGACGGGTGCTGCTGCCATTGCGGAACAAAGCGGCGAGCACTGGTGGGATGCGGAAATCTCTCGGCTGCGAGGGTTGGTGGCATTATCTCGCGGCCAGCTCGGAGGGAGCAAATGGCTGCTGAAGTCCCTACAAACCGCTCGGCAACAACGGGCGAAATCACTTGAGCTCCGGGCAGCGACGAGCCTTGCCCGCTTATGGCGCGATGAGGGCAAACGCACCGCGGCACGTGATCTGCTGGCTCCGGTTTACGGCTGGTTCACTGAAGGGTTCGACACGCTCGATTTGAAAGAAGCCGAGGCGTTGCTCGACGACTTGACCTCGTGAGCCAGTCGAATGGTCTAGCGACTTCTGAGCTTGGCCTTCTTGGAAGTCCGACAACATCCGCTTTCGCGCCGCTATTGGGGACAAGCGGGTTTTATCGAAGGGGACCGACTTGGACGGTCAATCCCACCCTGGTCATAGAGTTCGATGACCTCTTCGAGCGTTGCGACCGATCCATCATGCATGTAGGGCGCACGCTGCGCAACGTTGCGCAATGTCGGCGTCTTGAATGCGTATCGGAGCTTTTGTGACGTCGGAAACAGCCGGCCGCGGCCAATATCACCGTCTTTCGCGGTGCCGATATCCTGAAACGATCCATCGGTAAAAGACGGCCCACTGCGGCAGTCTGAGCAACGCGCTTTGCCGTTGAAGAGCGCAAAGCCGCGTTTGGCCGCCGCGCTGATCGCGGTTTCATCCCCAGCGATCCAGCGGTCGAACGGGGACTCGTCCGCGACAATGGTGCGTTCAAAGGTCGCCAAGGCAGCTTCGATCCTGGGCCGGGTGATCGCACTATCCCCGTAGGCGCTTGCGAACGCATCGACATAGGCCGGGCTGGTCGACAGACGGTCAATCAACTCCGATTCTGTCAGATTCATGTTTGCCAGACCCGTGATCGGACCAAACGTGACGGATTCGATATCCCTGAACTTCCCGTCGCAGCCCAACGGCTGGGTGAACGCCACATCGATCAGAGTGGGCGAACGAAGCGGCAGGCCTTTCGGATCCTCCCCGACCGCACGCGCAAGGCCATCTCCCCACGACAGCGACGGATTGTGGTGTCAATCGGCGTTCGACTGGGACCCCCTATCGGCATCCAATCGGGGCTCTGACGCATATTCGATGATCGTGATTGTTTTTATGGCGCGCCAATCAGCCTAGCCTGAAGGAGATCGAGCTTAGCGCGCCCGTACATTTGCCGTTTGACCAGCTTGAGCTTGGTGATCTGAGCTTCCACTTGGCCATTGGACCATGGTTGCGTGATAGCCGCGTGCACCGCGGCCTTATCGTTGGCAATGCCATTCGCGAACGAGGCAATGAGGCTCCGCTTGGAGTCATCAATCCAAGGTTCGAGCTCCATCTCGGCCTTCTTTCGGATCATCGCGTGGAAGCGGCCAACGAGAGCTTGGGCATCGGCCAGCATAGGAACGTTTTGTTCGATGACCGCAAGCGTGACGGTCTCGGCTTTGGTTAGGTGGTCGCGCTTCGTCGTCATCAGCTGCGCTATCGTCCTGGCGGCGGGGACCTTCTGCAATTGTTGATGGCTGATAGTCTCGGCACGTCGCCGTCGCGTCGCCCATTCCGCCACGACGCGCAGCGATCCCTTGAAGCCTTGTCCTTTCAAGCGGCGCCAGAGCTCGGCACCGTTGCGACAGCCGACTGACCACTGCGCGTCCAGGAACGGCAGATGCCCGTCCAGGGTGCTTTGACGGGTGCGGAACATATCCGTACCGCCGCCGCGGCTAATTTGGCGAACCAGATTGCGACTATGTCCTGTGCGGCGGACGATCTCCTTGAGCGACACACCGTCGCTGACGAGAGCCGTAATTACGGCATGGCTGTCCTGCCGCCGCAAATAGCCCTGATAGCGCAGCTTTTCCGCACAGGTCAGCAATTCCGGGTTGATCGTCGTCGCTCCAATTGCGGTTCGGATTCTGTTCATGGAGCGGCGCACCGCATCAAGGAAGGCCGCGCTCGCATTTTCCATCAGATGCCAGCGGTCGGCGACTTGGATGGCGTTCGGCAGCGCCTTGGCTGCTGCCTCGCCGTATCCACCACCGCGATCTCGCGACACAATGTTGATCGCTGGGTGCTTCGATAGCCACGCCCGAACGGTCGCAGTTTCCCTGTCGGGCAGCAGGGTAACGATCCGCCGGCGCTCCAAATCGCACACGATCGTCCCGTATCGATGATTTCTCCGGAACGCCCAGTCATCGATGCCCACAACAAGCAATGGATCTGTCGGCATCGCCGTCCGCCGGCGGACCACCCGCAGTAAGGTATCGTTGCTGACGGGC
Organism: Bradyrhizobium sp. BWC-3-1; assembly: GCF_032917965.1. NCBI lineage: Bacteria > Pseudomonadati > Pseudomonadota > Alphaproteobacteria > Hyphomicrobiales > Nitrobacteraceae > Bradyrhizobium > Bradyrhizobium sp. BWC-3-1. Next base: position 1,874,312 of record NZ_CP136625.1, on the reverse strand, counting down.
AGCATGAGCCGCTTGGCGAAGCTTGCCGCCGGCCGGCCGCCGAGCGCCAACCCCAAGTGATGGACGATGTATTCCAACCGTGCCGTCCGGCGCCGTCGAAGCGGGACGATGTCTTCTCCAAACCGCTCCGCGAAGATCCGCCGGCGGCAATGCGGCACCTCACATGTGAAGCGCCGCGTGAGCAATCGGAGGCGCACCCTTCTGCCCGCTGACGGCAAATCAGCCACGTGCCGGATGTATCGGCTATGGATTCGGCGCGACGCTGTCGCGCACAAAGGGCATTGGGCCTCCGCACCCTCTGACCGAACAGCCAGAATAACCGAATCCATTGAGTCACTTACACCATCAAACACCAAACCACTCGGTACTAGCGATGAGATTTGAAAGCCCGTCCGCATGGCGCTGATTCTCCGTTTGAGAACCACAGTCGCCCGGCAAACTTCATCGGAAATGAGTCAGACCCCCGATTGGATGCCGATCACCCCGAAAACGGGGTCCTTATTCCATGCCGAAACACAGCGAAGCTCATCTGGCCTTTAAGCCCTCCGGCGTCATTTGCAAACTTGATATTCCATTGGCATCGCTCGTGCATGCAAAGCAATTGGCCAACGCCGTGTAGCAAAAAAGAAAATTTAATATCTTTGGTCCTAATGTCCGAATTGGGTCTTGGCTGCTTGGCTGTGTGGATACGGATAGTGTAGCGGTCCGAACGTCACTGGCCCAGATTGGACCGGACACAACCCGATGACGAGACGCATGCTGGAGGCTTGACGGAGTTTGACGTGAGTGCGCCGTCAAATTCCGCGGGGGCATAGGGTTGTTGAACACGATTGATGCCGCCTTGCCTCCCCGGAGCGCCTTCGACAGCTTCAACGCCGTACCGTCTACGGACACCAGAAGCGCGCGCGATAGGCCGATTACGCGGAAAGAAAAGTCGGCGGGACTAACGAGCTCAACCTGCGTCCGCGAGATTTAGTCAACCACGGCTGCCCGGAGCTCCCTGCCAGTGAACACGATGATGAGCTCGGTTGCCTCGGCCGTGGTGCACTGAACCACTCCAAAGCCTTTGTGCCTGGCCATGCGGCTGATTGATTATTATCACATGTTAATGCCCGCGCGGCACATAGTACCCAATATCTGATGCTTCGGTGCGTTGCAGGGCGGATGTACCCTTGTGACAAGCGGCAAGGCCCTTGGCTTGGCCAAGGGCCTTTGCCTTTCCCAACGGCGTCGAAACACCGTCGCATCTCAGCAATTTCCGCAACCTATGTACATGGCGATTGAAGCGTGCGGCTTTAGCGTTGTAGCGGAACAGAGGAGTGCCAATGCAAAAACGATGTCGCTTCAAGCAGACCACCTCCCTCCAAGACCGCATCGCGCAATTCACCGAGACGGTGCGCAGGCAGGCTGCCGTCACAGCGGACCGTAAAAAGAAAGACGCGCTTTTGCAGAAGCTTCGTGCGGCCGAGACGGCCGCAAACCTGGAACGGCAACTCTCCTCGCTTGATCCGCTGCATGCGCAGGATCGATGAAGCCAGCTCTAACTGAGCGCCGGCATGCCGCGCCGGCTCGAATGATCGGGCAACTCGGTAAATCTCGCTAAGCGTAAGCCCCGTTGCACCTGATGTTCTTAGTCAACTATCTCCTAGTCCTACGGCATGCTTTCAGCTCGATGTCCAGCTCAGCGTAATTCTGAGGTAGAGCTGCAGTATCGACCTCTGCATCGGAATCTAAATGCACGTAATTTTCACGACGTACTAAGCGAGGTCACGAAGCGCTCAGCTCAAGCTAAATTGCGTCTGCGCGAACCGTTTGCCGCCGCTTGCTGTCGGGATCCAGCGAGTATCGCCCTGTGTGAGCCAGGCGCCCTGACGCGGCTGGCGGATGCCACGCCTTTGATCCCGTGCGAACAGCTGGGGGGTGTCAGACGCCCGTCTGGAGACCATGCGTGCCGGGGGCGCCGGGGCATCGGCAGCTCGGTTACTCCGGATCGCAAGGAGATGCCGCAGACGCCGGGTGAACGGATCAACATTCTTGGCGGTGATCTGGACCGGCTGCGCGAGAACTCGATAGAACTGCTCATCCATGTCGCACCTCCACAACATCGACGCCCCGCTTGAGTAGCGCTGCGGTGGCGGAGTGAAGAATGGCAGGCAGGCCCCGCGGTACGTGGGGCGTCATGCCTGTCGGTCTTCGATGGATGCGGGGGAGAGCAGATCACGAGAAGCAGGTTGAGAAAACTCGGCGTCGCCCAGGCGGAGAGCTCAAAAGCCGGGGGCTACGCACAGTTCTAAGCTGCCCCTTAGAGGTTTTTTTCGCTGTGCTTACATGGGCGGTCGCTTCGAGGTCGACGCCTCCAGCCGGAAGTCATTTTGTAGCCGCTGACTTAGCAATATTAGACCGTCTCGGTCAAAAGCTGCCGCGCAGGAGTGCCCTTCGGTTCGCTGGTCCGGGCGGCGAAATCTCCGGCCTCCGTCGAGCTGCGCAGCCACTTCGTGACGTCACCGATCGCCTCACGCGGCGAGCGGCCGAACTTTCTCAGCCCCCGGAAATACTCCAGCTGAAGATGCGCCGAAGTGCCGCGTTTCAGGATGGCCTTGAGGTGCTGAATATCGTCCTCGATGCCCAGATGCGCGATGTCGGGCGCAAGCATCGCGATCACCGCCTCCAGCCAGCTCCTGAACGAGACCGGCTCGAACGACGCGAGATCGATATACGTTCCATCCGTCCCGTAACGCTGGGCGCGCCAGCGGTTTTCCTCGATTAGCGCGCGGTGCACGGCCGAATAGGTAGCGTTCAGATCCGGATAGTGTACGACGTGTCTGACCAGCGCGCGATACAACGCCGCGATCGCTACCGTGTCGGCGATGGCCGTGCAGCAGTCCGTGATACGAAGCTCGAGGGTCGGATGCTGGAGGGAAGGCCGCAGCGCCCACCAGACATAGGTGGCGTTGGGGACGATGCCCGCGTCGACCAATGTCCTCACATAGGTCTCGTATTCAGCAAGGTTGCGAAACATCTCGGGAAAGCCGGTCCGCGGCAGGGCGTCGTTCGCGGCGTTGCGATAGCCGAGCAATCCGGTTGGGTAGCCGCACCAGAACGGCGACGAAGTCGACAACGCCAGCAGCAGCGGCAGGAACGGTACCAGGCGGTGCATGATCTCGACGCGCTGGCCTGGCTCGGGCACCTCGACGTGAACGTGCAGCCCGCTGATGGGATTGCCGAGCCCGACCATTCCGAGGTCGCTGATGACCTTGCTGTAGCGGCGCTTGCGCGTCATGCGCTGCTGCTGGGGTTGCGCCAGCGGATGCGTCCCTGCCGCAATGATGCCGACGCCGTGGTCCTTGCCGACCTCGGCAAGAACCGCGCGGTAGCGCGCAAGCTCCGCCAACGCATCCGCCGAATTCGTCAGCGGCGGGGTCGCCACCTCGATCTGCGATTGCAGGATTTCCGTGGTCAGACGTTCGCCGAGGCGCTTCTGGGCCGCCGTCATGTAGGGTTTAGGCAACTCGGAGCGCGGTGCTGCCGACTGGCGGTTCACCAGAAAATATTCTTCCTCGATGCCGAAGCGGTAACCGTGCATGGCCTAACCTGTCCGTTGCGCTCTTGCATGCTGGCGAACAGCATCGCCGAAAGTAGACAGGATGCGCGCCGACGCATGATCGGTGCTCGCCCAGTAGTCTGGATGAAACATGGTGCCGAGAGCGAAGGCGCTCGCGCCCTCGACGCTGATGGCTTCGACCGAGCCGTCTTCGGCAATGGCTTCCGCCACGAGCCCCGGTGCCAGATCGGCGATCAGGAAGCTATGCAACGAATTCACGATGAGAGTGTCTGCGCCGCAGATCGCTTGCAGGATGCCATCTTTGCGCAGCGTCACTTTTTGTCGCAATCTATAGCGGCTATCCTCGTTGTCCGCCTCGGGCGTGCCATGGCGTTTATCCTCAGGCAAACTGTCCGGCTCCTTCGCCAGCGTGCCGCCGAAGGCGACATTCAACTCCTGCGATCCACGGCACACGAAAAGAGTGGGGATGCCGCGCGCCAGCGCATGCGGAATCAGGCGAAGAGCGACCTCGTCGCGGAATTCATCAAACGGGCCATCGTGCGCCTGGTCGGCCATTTTCCCATAGCGGGAGGGGTGAACGTTGGTCTGCCCGCCGCCCACAAAGAGGCCGTCTAGGCCGTCGAGATAGGCCTCGACATCTGCTTCGGGCGCCGCGGGCAAGACCCGCGGGACGGCACCTGCGGCGACGCCGATGGCGTTGACACAAATCATGGCAACGGACGAGAGCAGCTCGCCGCGCGCAATTGTTGAATCGGAGAGAAGCCCAACCTGCGGCGCGCCGCTGCGAGCCTTCCACTGACCGCGGGACCGGTCGAGCCGCCACTGTTGAAGACCGTACGCCACGGCATCCGCCGCGCTGCCGAATTGATGAATCGCGGCCTTGAGTTCTCTGACGTTTGTTCCTAATCGAAGCGCCCAGCGGCTGCAGGCAATGGGATCGTGCGGATCAATTCTCGTACGGGGCTCGTGCAATGTTGTCCTCTGCTGCCTCACTCGTGTGTTGATGAAGAGTGAAACCGCAATCGTGCACAAAGGTTGCTTCGTGATTGAACTGCTTCGATTTTATACATAGCAGGGGCGCTTAACTTTTGTTTGTTTCGCAGTGCTTGAAAGCAAGCCCGCGTTCCGAAATCGCCTGACATGAGCTGCGCAAATTCGAAATTACTGAGCCACACGGAGAGCACCTCGCAAGGATGCTGGTCGACCGTCTTTTCGTCGGCCGTAGAGCCCCTGGGGTGGAGCCCGACGTCCGGGCTGACGCGCAACTGTCGGGTTACGGCGGAGGATACTCACCCCCCTTTGGGGCTCACCCACTGCAGGAAAGTGTAAGACTCCCAGCCGGGAATCACGGCGCCGGGGTCCAGCACTGGCAACGGCGCTAGTCGCAAGCGTTGCCGACGCCACAACCTTCCGATCGGGGCGGGACTTCTCGGCCTGGGTCGGGCTCGTGCCGAAGCAGAACTCTAGTGGGGGCAAGGACAAGCTTGGCCGAATTAGCAAGCAAGGTTTTCCCGGTAGCTCGCATCTTGCGGGAGCGAAGGATTCCCTTCCTGTTCAGCACGGGTTACGGCGGACCTCCGCTGGCGGAAGAGTTCAGCAGTTCGCCCGCGATAGGCAAGCCGTTTTCTATCGGTCAATTGAACGAGAAGTTGCTGGCGATTCTGGCGCTCCCATAGAAGGCGGCTTCGTGCGTTTCCGTGCGTCGGATGCCGATCGGCTTCGTTCTTGAGCAAGCCGTTTGCGCCGCGCCAAGGCCAGAAGGGCCGGAAGCGGATCCTCAGAAATTGTCCACACCAGGCGGTGATGTCGGCTCAGTCCGTCCGCTGGATATAATCCTTTACTCGGCGGCGGGGTTGATGGGCTCGGCACCGTGACGGGAGTGGATAGCCGCGTTCCATTCGGAACTGAACATTACACGCGTAGCAGATCGAAGCACGAGCCGCAGAGATGCCGCCCTACTAAAGTCTTTCAGAGTGGATTGACGCTCCTGTGCCTGCGCTGGGGTCTGCCAAAAGGCGCCGCTGACAAGCGCGCTAATAAAGCCGCGGCCTTCCATTGAAAGATATATCTGACGTCCGAGCCAAGCTTTTGATCGAGGACTCGATAAAGGGGCTGCCATTGAAGGAGTTCTTCCTGGTGCTCTCGTCCACGGGCCTTTCCTATCGCGATGCGAACTGGCGTGGCTATACGGCGGCGAACTCGGCGTGACCTTCCTCAGACAGGACCCCAGAGGACCGACGAAAGTCCAACGTGGTGGCCGCTGACCACACCTGAATAGCGGAGCTTCACATAAAGCCTGGGTTCCGAGGCAGGTACTGGGCCCAACTGCCGAAATCGCGGGAGGACATCAGCAGCATCGGAAACTTGATCCGCATACCGTGCTCGAGCGCCGTCGTCAGGACAGCTTCGCCCGCGCCCGGCAGAAATGCCGATACTTGCGGTGCGCCACTCTCAACGGCCAGCCGCAGCGCCGTCCTGAAGGCTGTTGTTGCGGCGCCGGACTGCAGAACCGCGACCGGTCCGATATGGCCGCCGGCATCGACATAAACGTAGCCGGCCCAATCGTCTCCGTCGTAGAGGCTGAAGCCTCGCGTCCGGCTGTCGTTGATGAGATAGCGATGATGCTTCTGCCGGGATACCCCAAGCACCCGCTCATCCGCCTGCGCGAGGCGAGCCAGCGTCGAAGCGTCTTCGTCGAGCGGAGCGCATTTGAATTGCGGCCCACTCAGGCGGTCGATCAAACGCTCTCGGGGCACACTGACGGTGTAGATTGGAAACCGCGGAAAGAGTCCATGTCGGATGTAGAGCCCCTGCGAGACGGCGTTGAAGGCAAAGGTGATCAGAACCGTGTTGGAAGCGCCGGATTTCCTGGCGTGATCCAGGGTCCGCTCGATCAGCTCGTTGCCAATACTCCCACCCTGGCGGTTAGGCGAAACGAAAAGCTGCGCCAGAAACCAGATGCCGCCGCAGACCCAGCTCCAAGCAAAGCCGAGGATCCGCCCCTCGTCTTCCGCAACCCAGAGACCGTCGGGATCGTCCGCCAGAGAGAACGACTGAAAATTCGGAGGACTCGCTGCGGCCATGGTCCCAAAGCCATGGCGGGTTGTGAGATCGTTGATGCTGGAGACGACAAGCGCATCGGCAAGCTCCAGGTCTTCCGCGCGCGCAGGCCGGCAAACCACCGTCATCGAACACCTCCACGGACACGCGCACGTCGAAAGGATCTTACACCTGCTGCGGAAGGATCAGCCTTCACAGCGTCAGGCCTGGAAAGCCTCCCCGAGGGATTCTGCCGCGCCTGACAGGACGGCGAGCCATCGACGGATGCCGCATAGAGCGACCTCGCCGGCAGCCAAGGCACAACGCGACCAGACGCTGGAGTCCGAGCGCTCAGCTCAGAACCATTCGCCCGGCGTGTATTTATCGACGATCAGTACAGAAAGGGACAGCAGCAGGCCCAGGCCACTGAACATCGCCACCGAAAGGGCCGTGTCGATGTCTTCGATCGATTTCGCGGACGCGCGGGGCAGCAACCATGCAATCGCAGCATTCATGTCACTCTCCATTGAGGCCGGCCAACACCCGACGCCGGGCCACAACAGCAGGCGTTCGTTTCAGAATGACTTCGCGGGATTGACGAAATGGCTTCTCGAGATGGCGAAAACGCGTCTCTTCTGGCGCGGACGGTCCGCCTCCTCTTCTACTGCCTGACGAGGCCGCGCCAGGCTTTGCGTGTGTAGGGGCCGATGAAAATTCCGGTCTTCATGCAGGCCTGCCCCGCACCGGCACACTGCGGATCCGCGTCTGGATGCCTGGATTCGTCCTGTTTGCAGTGCGCGATCGCTTCTGAGCACGTCGCTGCGGAGGCCGGCGAGGTGAACAGGCAGGCGACGAGAACAGCAGCTGTCAGTATTCGCATGGGGAGCAAATCCTGGCGATCGCTGCATCATAACCGGAGCGCCGGGTCGCGGGGAAATTCCTATTTCGCCGGCGGACGCAGCGGACCGTCGGCCCACTTGCGGGCCGTCGGGTCCTGCAGCGGGTCGTCGGCGCAAGTGGTGCACACGTACCGCAGCTTCCCGTCGGCGATTTCGTCGGGCACAGCCTTCATCGGCCTGCCGCACGCCGGGCACGCCTTCCGGACCGGATAGGACACTGCCATCTGATTTCCCCCTGCGACGGCCAGTCTACGTCCGTCGCCACCGCGATCTCAAGACGGTCGCGGAAAGTTGCATGCGCTTGCCGACGCTTCTTGACTCCTAGACCGCGGGCTACTCAACTTGAGGAACTGATATTGTGGAGGTGCGTGATGGAGCAGGAGTTCTACCAAAGCCTCGCGCAGCGGGTCCGTGTCATCGCCGAAAAGGCCGATCCGTTCACCCGACGTCGTCTGCTGGATCTCGCCAAGCGGTACGACGCCAAGGGCGGCACCGGGCGATCTGGAGCAACTGAACGACCGCTACCGGTCCCGCGCACCACGCCGCCGGCTTCCATCTTCTCCGGACCGGGCGAGGCCTGACTTCCACCGGCGGGCCGTTCCGTCGCGTTCAGTCAAACCGGATCCCCGCGATTGTGAATTCAGGCCGCGCCCTATCTCCGCGTGAAGCTTGCCAGCGAATGCTCGAGGAAGAAACGCAGCATCTCCCTGGTCGCGTCCGGCCCGCGCGGATCCGTGTAGGACCCGGCAGGACTGCCTCCCGACCAGGCATGGGCGGCCCCGTGGACGCTCCAGTGCTCGGACATGTCCAAGCCATCTGCATCGGCGAGGATGGTGCGGGTATACGCGTGCCCATCAGGTACTCGCCCGCGAAGAATCTTCGTCTCGCTCGACCCACGGAGGATCCGGTCAGCATTGCTCGGATGCACCGTGGTATCGTGATCGCCATGGAAGACGATCGTGGGCACCAATGCGCCAGCCGTCCCGATCGGTCCAGCGCTGCCCTGCCGCATAGCGGCCAGTGCGGACGGAAGGTCGCTGGCAGCCCCGCAGGCCAACCCGGAGTGAACGCCGACGGCGGCATATAGGTCGGGATACGTCGCACCCATGATGGCCGCGGCGGCCCCGCCGGCCGACAGGCCTGCGACGTAGACGCGCTTGGGATCGATAGGATGCTCCCGCATGATCTGGCGGGTAATGCCGGCGATCAGCGAAGGCTCCCCGCCATCCCGCCGCTGGTCCCCCGTGCGAAACCAGTTCCAGCATTTCGCATGGTTGGCTCCGCGTGGCTGCTCCGGATAGACAACGAAGCAATTCCGCTCTTCCGCCAGAAAATTCATCCGGGTGCCGGCGGCGAAATCGTCCGGTGATTGGGTGCAGCCGTGAAGCATGACGATGAGGGGACGCGGTCCTCCATCAGTGCGGCTGGGGATGAACAGCTTGTAGGTCCGACTTCCCGCCGCGTTGGTGAAGGTGGCAGCGACGAACCTTGTGGCGTCCGGTGCAATATCCGCCTTGGACAGTGGAGCGCGCCCGACCGGACCTGGCATGCCGAAACCGGAAAGATCTTTAATGCCGCCGAAGGGCGCGAGGCCTTTGTGTCGTTTGGCAGGCGTGGCTTGCGTGGACGGCCCGCTCTCCCTCTTCTCGACGACATTGGCCTTCAGTTCGAGTGTCGGCGGCTCGAGCCTCGCACGCTCGACAGGCGCAGTATTTCCCCTGGTCGATGCGGGGCCGGCGTCGCCACGCAGCATTCGCTGCAGCAGTGTAGTGGCTTCGACCAGTTGGCCGGCGCGTGTGAGGCGAGTCGCTTCGCGAACCATGTCTGGATTCAGCATCGTTTCACCTCGTTCGGTCGGCGAGAGCGGCCTTGACCGCAGGACTGGCATGAAGGGCGCCGAGCACCGAGACCGAGGCGATTGTCGCGCGGGCCAGCTCGGGCGTGACGTCTTGATCGATGGTCGCCAGGCCGAGAACGTTGATGTGCAGCATCTCCCCGGCGCGTCGCGCTCGTTCGAGGTCGACGCGGGCATAATTACGCAGCCCCAGGTCCAGACTTTTGCGGGCCGTCGACTGCTTGACCACATCCGCGTGCCGCTCGAGCTGGTTGCGTATCGCCGTCCGAATGAAATCGGTGCGGTTCGAATAAAACCCTTCCTGCACCATGAGATCGACCTGGCCGAGGTCCACATAGCCCAGGTTGATTGTGATCTTCTCCGTATCGGGGGTCCGGGGTCGCAGTTCGCGTACATTGTCGGTCATCAGGTACATCCATTCTTCCATCCGCCCGGATGGGGTAGGGATGGTAAATGGACCTTTACGGGATAAATTCAAGGCGGCAGGCAAACATCTCCCGCCGCGGTTTCGGAACCGAATCCGCTGCCGTTTCGCGAACGTTCCCAGGGTAGGACGGACCCTTCGTCCAGCCGTCAGATCTAACCGTCTGAAACACCTGAGGGCTCATTGGGCGGCGTGCTATCATCGCGGCTACAGGAGGAAGACACATGTCCGCTTCCAAGAAGCCATTAGCACCCGATGATTTTCCGGTGACCACCGACAGACAAAAGATCAAGAAGCAAGATGGCGAGCCCATCGCCACTACGGAGGATCATGAAACCGCTGCCGACTTGGCCGAGCGCATCAACGACGACGAAGCGCGCCGTGAGGAGGACAAGTGGTCGGCCTGAGCGCGTTCTCTCCAACAGGGTATCGATCAACTTCAGCAGTTGCTGGCGCTCCGGAGCGCTTGCGCCGCTTCGCAGGAATTGGCCGATATCCGTATGGGAGACTTGGCCCCTGAGCTGATGTTGCGCTGGTGTTTCACGACGGGCGTATTCGTCCGCGGATCTCGCGTCAGCAGACGTCACCATTGCTGACTTCGTAAAGAACTCGCTCGGTCATGCCGACCAATCCAACGGGCGCTAATCCGTTCCAGATTGGCCTTAGGGAGGTCCGAGCACTGTATCGATTTCCTCCTCGCGAGGAGCTGGGCGCGCTGTCGCAGCGCGCTGAGCAGCTACTTCTGCCCGGACGGCGCCTGGGCGTTCGAGTTGTTCGGGTTGTTGGCGTTCTGCTTGTGGGCCTCATGATGCCCGATTGCGCGGTCAAGGGGTCGCCGCCCGCCCCTCGAGCCGTTGGCACAATGCACAGCAGGATACTGCGGCTGAAGGTCCCCCGCGAGCTCACGCGCCATTCGGTTCGGTGAGGCCGTCCCCGTCGGGCTGCTGGCCATCGCAAGAGGGCAGCTAGAGAAACGGTGGACGAGATCGAGTCCCGGCAGATGAAGGCTTCGTTTCCGCGGTTCGTCTTCTACTAATACATACGTGCCTGAGCTCCGCCATCGTCCGGCTTTAGGCCCTTCCTGTGCTTTAGCAACGGTGATCGATGCTCAGGTTGGGGAACGCATCCCAGTCAGGACCTCGCGCACGGAAAAGCCGGAGCCGGTGCCGAGATTGAAGCCGCCGGCAGATCCCTCTTCCAACAGCTTCAGCGGGGCGACGTGCGCTGCGGCAAGATCGGGGACATGGATGTAGTCGCGCATCGCGGTCCGGTCGGGAGTGTCGCGTAGTCGTCGCCGAACACGGCGAAGTTGCAGCGCCATCATCGGAATGAGATGCGTCTCCTTGTCACGCAATTCGCCGATGCCGCCGGCCGGTCGGCACCGCTGGCATTAGAGCGCGGCAGGTATGCGAACCGATATAGCCCGCGCCTCCTCGGGCCAGGACAGCGGGCCGCTCAGTCATTTAGTTGCTCGCGGACGTCGGCGGATGCGACGGTCCCCAGGTCGCCAACGCGTGATTCGGCGCAATCATCGCCTGCTGTCGCGGTCGCAAGAGCGTCGCAGAGGTCGTGCTGCCGCTGGAGAGGATTCTGTCATCCACGTTTCGCCTTTTCTTCGGGGCTCAACGGCTAGGGCGGCTCAGAGGATAGCCTTCATCGCGCTCATGTCTGGCCGACGACCTTTCGAACACGATCTGGCGTGTGACGGCTGCGCATCAATAGCAGCTCGAGCTACCTTCGTAGTGCCTGTTCGCAATGGCGTTAGCCTCGCCAGTGCAAGCCAGAACCGCCCGCAGAATGGCGGTAGTTTCGGCGTCGAACATGGGGAACTCCTCTTCCTGCACCCGAAGCGATACCGGAATCCGGGATTTCAGTGGCGACATCCCTCGCCCCTGATCGCGGCCGCATGCTCGACAGTCCAGGCTGGCACGTCACGACGGCGAAACTGGAGAGCCAGTGTCCGGGCGCAGCACGCGACTTGAGCCGCGCCCGCTCGCCTGACTTCGCCGGCGGCTACTTGCCGCTGCCCTGCCCTGCTGAGCCGGACGTGGCGTTGCTCGTCGCAGGTTGACCCGTCCGATCCCTACCTGGACTGATCCCACCCGCCGCATTGTTGCCGTAGCTGTTGCCCTGGTTGGTATGGATGGTGCCGCTGGCGTTCGTGCCCGCGGTACCCTGCACGCTCGACGAATTGGTCGTCGTTTGTCCCGCTGCCGACCCGCCCGAATTGCTCTGCGCGAGGGCAAAGGGCAAGCTGCTAAACATGAGGCTCAGAAACATCGCGATATACTTCATGTTCTATCTCGGCTCCGTTTTCGAAATGGATCTGCAGCCTCGTCGTAGCCACGCCGGCTGCTAACGAACATCAGCGCCATCAGTCCGCAGCCAATCGCGAGCGAAAAGAACGATCCAAGACCAAGTGCGATCCAGCCGTTCTCGTCCATGGCGACGTCGTCGACGCCATTGGTTGCATCCGAGACCCACACGATACCGACCACAACAAGTGCGAGCATGGCGCACAACGCGACGATGAGAATTGCCTGACCTAGGCTTAGGCTTCGCATGGGCGGCTCCTTCGACCGGCAACTGCAACGATGCGCCGCAGTTCCTCTTTCCGGCTGGGTCGCCGCTTCGCAATCTCTGCGTTCAGATCACAGCAGACACGGCCGCCTGCGTCGGAAGGGCCGGCATGCGCGAACGAAGGTAACGGCGGTACGCACGGCAGCTGAGAGGACGATCAACAGCTACGTACTTCTGAAGCCGTCTGGGTGAGGAAGCCGGCGGCTTTCTCTGTTCGAACGGGCGGCCGACGCCAGCTCACTAGGAACTGCGGCACCGTCCACGGTTCATCTCCGATGGAAATGATCGCGTTTGCAGTCCTTGCGCTGGTACTTGTCTTCGGCATCGCTCGCCTGACCGCCGGTCGACGAAAATCCCCGCAGGAACTTGGCCGGGGCCAGGCCGCGCGCGAGTCCCGCCAGATCCTGAAAGAGCTCGCGGCACGAGCCGGAGATAGCAGCGCGCCGGCGCAAGTTGCAGTCGATCGCAACAACCGCATCGTCCCCAGCGATCTCAGCCGCAAAGGGCAGCGAACGAATGCGCCACCTCGCGATGACGAGCCCATGGCCTGATCGCTTCTTCGGGCGGCGTCCCAGTCGAAGCGCTTTCAAGCGCTCGACCGAGGGGAGCCATCCGCGCGAGCCTCGCCTCACATGCAAAAGGCCCCGGCCGGAGCCGAGGCCTTGCGGCATCCGCCCTGCACGGCCGAAGCAGGTCTATACGTCTTGTCTAAACGAAACGGCGGTGACCGAAATAACATGTGATGGGGTAACGGAAAAATTTGACTTGCGGTCGATCCGCCCTACCAGCGTTTCACGGGGGCCGGCAGACGGCCTAATATGAAGCCATGCCGCGCATCGCTTGGGTGAACCATACGCCGCGTGAATCGCGGGAGGGTTTATCGCCGAGATCGGCCCAAATGCCGGTCCCGATCAGGAGGAACGCAATCGTCAACGTCAATAAACGCCCAGTATAGCATTGCTCCACTTCAGCTATAATCTGCGAACGCAATGCAGGTGATGGAGGAACGTTCCTCACCACGATCGCCGTTCGAGATTTGGCAGCGAAGCCGGTGAGCCACGCCTTTCGGAGGACATCGGCCCAACTGATCTGCTCGCGACCGATCGGTTCCGGTTCGCCATCGCGGTGGGCGTGCGCAAAGGCGACGACGCCTTGCGCGACCGACTGAATTCATTCATCGACGAGCACCGGTCCGAGATCACCTCGCTGCTGCGCAGTTAAGGCGTTCCGCTGGTGGACCAACCGGTTGCGGTATCGGGAGGACATGAGTGATGTCTGCTCCAGTGCTGCGCGCGAGCGCCCTTTCGTTGCTGCTGGCGGTTGTGCCGAATGGTGCGGGGCTGGCCCAGCAGACTTTGCCGCAGTCGCAGGAGGCGCAGATGCCGACGCTGTCTCCCCGCCCGAATTACGGTGGCAGCGTCGGCAATGGCAGGCCCGGCGTCTTCATGCAGGTCCCGGTCAGTCACCTCCATCCCGGCGCGCAGCCGGACCCGCCGCAAATCAAGAATCCTGTGCAGGGCGATCCCAATGCGGAGCAGCGCGGGATGACTTACTATGTCAACTTCAACTGCGTCGGCTGCCACGCACCCAATGGCGGCGGCTGCATGGGGCCGGCGCTGAGCAACAACACCTTTATTTACGGCTCGCAGCCCGAGAACATCTTTCTCTCGATCTACCAGGGACGGCCCAACGGGATGCCGGCGTGGGGCGGCGTACTGCCTGACAGCGTCATCTGGGACCTCGTCACCTATATCGGCAAGATCAGCAACGAGCCGAGCCACCAATGGGGCCGGACTTCCTTCCTCGGCGAAGCTGAAGTGGAGCAAGTCCCGACCGAACAGGTCTCGACGACCGATCCCTGGTCTGCCACCAAGTCTTTCAATTTCGGCCAGAAGCCCTGACCGCCGGGAAGCAGCGATGGCAAATCCGATCACGAGATTGCTAGTCACCGCGCTGCTGGCTATGACAGGCGCCGCCTGCAAGGCTGCGGGCCCGGACAATTTCATGGGCGACGCGCGTCGTGGCGCCGACCTCGTCAAGCAGTATCATTGCGGCGGCTGTGTCACGATATTCCCGGCATTGCCGGCGCCGAAGGCAATGTCGGCCCACCCTTGCATCGGATCGGCACGCGGACCTACATCGCCGGCTACATCCAGAACTCGCCGGACAACATGGCTGATTGGATCGAGGATCCACAGCGGGCGTTGCCGGGCAATGCCATGCCGAGAATGGGCTTCCCGCAGAAGGACGCGCGGGATATCACGGCGTTTCTCTATCGCTGAAGTGACCATCATGACTCCGACGCATCGTTCAACGAACTGGTTCCGTGACGCGCCATTGCTGGCCGTCACTGTCGTGATCGTCATCATGAGACTGGGCCTCTTGGCTGGCGGTGCCTGGCTCGCGGCCCTCGGTGGCTCCGTCTACTATCTGATCGCGGGCATCATGCTTCCGCTCACGAGCTGGCTGCTCGGGCGCCGTCGCGCCGAGGCGCTCTGGATCTATCCCGCGCTGCTGGCCGGAACGATGGCGTGGGCGATCTGGGAGGCCGGCCTCGGTTTCGCAGCAAGGAGGCGACCGAATTCAGCTACATGTTCATGGGCACCGAACGCAACGCGGCGCCGCTGCAGCCGGGGCGCTACTGCGAAGGCCCTTCGCTCGACGGCCAGGGGTCGTTCAGCTTCCGGGCCGGGTTCGAACCTTTGGGCGAGGAGCCTGTGCTCGGACCGGCGCGGCCGGATAGCGGCGCACAGGTCGAGCAGATGAACGAGCCCCCGGTAACGAACGCGCTGGCGTGATTCTCGTGCAACGGGCGGGGTCGGCCGATGAAAGGGACGGCCTTGGCCGATGTCTAGCGACGCCTAGCCACCAGAACGCCCAACAGAAACGCCGCGAAGACCGCTTGCAGCGGCGCCGCTCTGGTCATCCTCCTCAGCTGGTCGGCCAATTGCGCCGAGGTCGCTAGGAAAGGCGTATCGAGTCCTGTTCTTGTATCGCCGTGCGGCGCGTGCGAGCCGTTCTGCGCGGTGACCTGATCGTCCACAAGACCGGACGCTTCGGTCATGGCGGAGCTTTCCTTGATATCCATCCTGATCCTCCAGTGCGGTTTTCCGGTCAGCGATCGACCTCGCCGAAAACGATGTCCAGCGACCCGAGGATCGCCGAGACGTCCGCGAGCAAATGCCCCCTGCAGAGAAAGTCCATCGCTTGCAGGTGGGCGAACCCCGGCGACCTGATCTTGCACTTGTAGGGACGGTTCGTCCCGTCCGCGATGAGGAACACACCGAACTCTCCCTTCGGAGCTTCGACGGCGACATAGACCTCGCCGGCGGGAACGTGGAAGCCCTCGGTATATAGCTTGAAGTGGTGAATCAGCGCCTCCATGGAACGCTTCATCTCGCCACGTCGCGGCGGCGCGACCTTGTTGTCCTGCACGAGCACCGGGCCTTGGCCGTCCGCAGACTTCAGCTTTTCGATGCACTGCTTCATGATGCGAACGGATTGCCGCATCTCCTCCATGCGAATGAGATAGCGGTCATAGCAGTCGCCGTTCCTGCCGACGGGAATGTCGAAGTCCATCTCGGCATAGCAGTCGTAGGGCTGTGCCTTTCGCAAGTCCCAGGCCGCGCCCGACCCCCGCACCATCACGCCGGAGAAGCCCCACGCCCAGGCCTGCTCGAGCGTCACCCGGCCGATATCCACGTTTCGTGCCTTGAAGATGCGGTTGAGCGAGAGCAGCCGATCCAGATCGTCGACGACGCGCAGGAACGGATCGCACCAGGCTTCGATATCGTCGATCAGTTCGGGTGGAAGGTCCTGATGCACGCCGCCTGGACGATAATAGTTGGCATGCATCCGACTGCCGGACGCACGCTCGTAGAACACCATGAGCTTCTCGCGCTCTTCGAAACCCCAAAGAGGCGGCGTCAAGGCCCCGACATCCATCGCTTGCGTCGTGACGTTCAGAAGATGAGACAGGATGCGGCTAATCTCGTGATAGAGCACCCTGATCAGCTGCCCTCGCCGCGGAACTTCAAGCCCGATCAGTTTCTCGATCGCCAGGCAAAATGCGTGCTCCTGCGTCAAGGGAGCGACATAGTCGAGCCGGTCGAAATAGGGGATCGCCTGAAGATAGGTCTTGGCCTCGATCAGCTTTTCGGTGCCCCGATGCAGAAGACCAATGTGCGGATCGACCCGTGCGACGACTTCGCCGTCAAGTTCGAGCACGAGCCTCAGCACGCCATGAGCGGCGGGATGCTGGGGACCGAAATTGATGGTGAAGTTTCTCAAGCTGGGAGACTGCTCAGGCATATCGCTTCCGATCGAGGGCATCCCTCACCTTAATCGTGATTGACATCGGACGGCTTCACACAGGTTAACGATTCGCCTCGAACCCTGGATAAGGAGCCATGAACGTTGCACTTTGGAACGCCGCTTCACGAGCGACGTTCAATGTTGAAATTGGAGATTTTCATGAAACATCGATTGCTCCTGGCCGCCGCCTCTCTCGCGCTCGTGGCGGGCATCGGCTCCCCATCGGCGGCCGTCGCACAAGACCGCTACTGCCTTCAGGGCCGCGTCTGGGGCTATCCGGGCAACTGCCAGTTCGCCAGTTACGCTCAGTGCATGGCGACTGCATCGGGAACGAACGCCTATTGCGGCGTCAATCCTCGCTATGCCTATGCACGGCGATATAGGGGATATCGGTGACCGGCCCAGGTTGCCGACTGGCAACCGAGCCCCATTCTGACCCGTCCCGCCGCTGATCCGAGCGGCCCCATGGCAGCAGAGCAAACGCTCACGGCCGTCGTGTTGGCGGGCGGTCTCGGTCTTGGCGCGTATCATGGCGGCGCATTCGAAGCACTCATTTCTGTCTCGCCGCACATCGACTGGGTCGCCGGCTCGTCCGCCGGCGCGATCACGGCCGCATTGATCGGCGGATGTCCCACCGGCGACCGAATCCAGAACTTACGCAGCTACTGGCATGCTGCCGCGGCGCCTGTCGCTACAACGGACGCCAGCCGCCATCTGTCTGCCTGGCTGAGCTCAATCAATACCCGCCTGCTTGGCCACACCGGCTTTTTCCATCCCCGTCTCCCTCTACCGTCGTTCCCGTTCACCGGTCTGTACGATCTCGGCCCAACACGCGAACGCCTTCAGCGGCTGATCGATTTCGGGCGCCTGAACAACGGCGAGCTGCGCATCTCCATCTGCGCAACGGACCTCGAAAGCGGCGATGCCGTGCTGTTCGACTCGTCGTCGGAGCGGATCGAAATGGATCACATCCTGGCCAGTTGCGGATTTCTCCCCGAATTCGCTCCGGTGCAGGTTGCCGGGAGATGGCTCGGCGATGGCGGGTTCTCGCTCAACGCGCCGTTCGATCCGGTCCTCGAAGCTGCAGCCTCGCTTCGTCTTTACGTCGTCGACCTCTTTGCGCGCGACGGCAGCGTCCCTGACGGACTAGAGGCCGCGGCTGAGCGCAAGAGCGATCTCACCTTCGGCAATCAGACCTTTCAGCGCCTTCGTCACGCCCTCGAAGCTCGCCAGCTTCGCGCCGAGCTACAGGGCCTGGATCGCAACGACAGGATCTATCTCCTGAGCTACCGGCCCGGCCGCGAGGAAGCCGGACCTGAGAAATCGTTCGACCTGTCGGAACCCGCCATGGCGCAACGTTGGCGCGCGGGCTTTTTGGACATGCAACATGCCGGATCCCTGGCTCCCGGAAACGGGATATGCAACGTACGACGAGGGTAGGGCGTTTCAGCGCCAGGGACCGCTTCAGTTCTCTCGCTCGATACACTCGCGGATGTCCAGCAAAAACCGGCTCACACCATCATCCGGGCTGACGCCGTCAGGCGGCGCTATGGTGGTGATGCCCCAGTTCGCCAATACCGCTTCCTGCACCGGATTGCGTTGCGTGACGAAAGCGAAGGACCTCGGTCGGTCCTGGCGGTGCCCGGACTCGTCCCAACTCTGCCAAATCCGGTGCAGCAGGAGCCGAATGTTGGGATCGGACATGCTGTATCCGATGAAGAGCAATGTGCTTCCCAAAGCGTCAGCGCGAAACCGGATATCGAGTGGCGAGTCGAACGCGAGCCGGTTGAGGAAGTCGGTCTCGGTCAAGACGAGCGAGGCATCGTCGTCGAAGTCGCCATGGAATTTGATGATGTGCGTGACGCCGGAACGGGCGCTTGCAATGTCCTTTGCGTTGCTGATCTTGGCATAGGGCTTTTCCAGGACCTCGAAGGCTGTCTCGAGGTTGCGGTCGTAGTTCGTGGTGTAGATGGTCGGAAAATCGAGCTCCACGATCAGCTTGTGGAGGCGCGAGGCCGCGATCCTGTCCGGGTCGACGCGCCAGTTGCGGTCGAGCCAGCTGCGGAGCGGGCCGATTCCGCCGCGCTTCAGCCGGTAGTACTCCGCCAGCATCTGATAGCCGCCGTGCATCCCAGCGATCACGTCGCGCTCAAGTCCAAGATCATCCAGCAGATGGTCGATCAGGGATCGCCAGGACGGCAGGCCGACAGCCATCGAGACGCCGGCGCCGACGAACAGGATCGCGCAGCGCCGCTTGATTGCAGCGGCCAGTACCTGATGAGGCGGTCGCTCCTCAAATGCGAGTCCGGTCGGTTGCTGGTTCATCTACCTTGAATAACTGGACGAGACGCGGGTTCCTGGAGCCATGCCGTCGCTCAGCTGCGAGGAGCCGGTCTTCTCCGTCTGCGCCGCGAAGCGGGCGATCAGACGCCGAAGCTGCGCCTTGTGTACCAGACGGCCCGCCGTCTTCGGCGAGACCCAGATTGCTTCGCGCTCTCCCTTTTCCGGCCACCAGCGCTCCTGCCCGTGGACCCTCATGGGAAAGACGGCAACGTTCATGGTCCGCTTGCGATCACCCTTCCGTTTGCGATGCTTGAAACTGCCCAGCGCGCGCTTTGCGGTGACGCCGACAAGGCCGGCCTCCTCGTAAGCTTCGAGTGCAGCCGTACGATGCGGCTCCGTCTTGCGCATCGGCGATCCCTTCGGGACACTCCACCTGCGCTTGCGCCTGGTCGTGATCAGCATCACGCGCAATTCGGAATTGTTCAGCATGAACGGCAACGCGGCGAATTGTTTCTTGCCCATCAGGCGCCTCCAGTTTGGTCGATAAGCCAACGCCGCAGCCATCGTTCCTTTCTGCGGGGAGTGTCCGTCCCCCGTTGAGGCGCCCGTCGAGCTTCGCCCGATCCTCATGGCTCCGTCGCCATTCCTTTGGTGGCGTGGGTGACACGGTTTGTAGCCAAGCCTCGATCAATGCGAGCTGTGCGTAGAAATTCGTCAGGTCGGGAACGAGGTCCTTGACCACTGGCTGATGCGGCAAGGGCAGCACGCGCAGCGGCTCGCCGTTCGGAACCTCCTCGCTCATGGACTTGGTGCAGGCGAGCGTGTTCTGGCCGGCGACATTCATCGAGCAGGAGCCGCACACGCCTTCGCGGCAGGACCGCCTGAATGTCAGCGTGGAGTCGATGTTGTTCTTGATCCAGATCAGACCATCCAGAACCATGGGCCCGCAATCGCTCATATCGACGAAGTAGGTGTCGAGCCGGGGATTGCGTCCGTCGTCGGGATTCCAGCGATAGACCTGGAATTCGCGCAACGATTTGCTGTCCGGCTTGGGCCAGATCCTTCCGTTTTCGACGCGGGAGTGTTTCGGAAGCCTGAACTCGACCATGTTACCTCCGGGAAGACATGAGGCGTTGACGAAAAGCCGCGGCGTTGAACTCACTTGCGCAGCTGAACCGCGCATCAGCCGGGATTGAAGCAGCGGAGTTGCAGAAGATCATCCAGCGACACACCCAAGAGCACGATGCGAAAGGCCGGTGCTGTCGCGAGCATCAGATGGACCCTCCCTTGCGTGGCGGCGCGTGTCATGGCGGCGCCGATGACCAACATGGCCGCACCCCATAGCAGGAAGCCCATGTCCCAAAAAATGCGCTGCTCGTGAGGCACGGTCTCATTCACCTGGTGCAGCTTGAAGATCTCATGGTCCACCACGCCTTCAACCAGATTGAAGATGCCCCAACCGAGCAACACCGCGCCGAGACACTGGCCGCGCGACCAGTGGATGTCAGACCTGCGCGCCCGTTGCCACAGCACATACCGCCCGAGGAGCACAGCGACATAGGCCGCGCTGTGGAAGATGCCGTCCCAGCTCGTGTTGAGCTTGACGTTGTCGATGGAGTTGAGCGGATACCAGCCGCTTAACATATGATGCCATTGCAGCAGCTGATGAAACAACACCGCTGGCGCCACCGCCCGCGCTGCTCGCGCTTGCTCCGCCCGATCCTCCCGAACTGCCACCGCCGCCACCTCCACCCCCGCCACTCTGCGCCGAGGCGGCCCCTATCGACGCGCTCGCCAGTAAGGCGATCAGCATCAAGCTCGAACTTGTCCTGGCCATTGCTCAGCTCCTCTCACGATCATTGTGGGTGTGCCATTGATCTGCGGGAGCTTATCGAGCTGGAGCTAACGGCGCACGGCGACGGTGGTGTAGAGCGGGGCAAGGTCACGATTGACGGTCCACCGGCCATGCTGCCTCCCAGCTCAGCTCAAAGATTCGCGCTTGCGATCCATGAACTCGCCACCAATGCGCTCAAGTACGGGCATTGAGGCAACCGGCGGGTAGGCTCGATATTCTGTGGGGACTGGAGGGAGCTAACGGGTCAAAGCGGCGAGCCGTGCTTGACTGGCGCGAGAGCGGCGTCCAGATGCCGGATGGAAGCGGCCGTCCGGCTCGGAAGGGCTACGGCAGCGAGCTGATTGAGGGCGCGCTCCCCTACCAGCTTAATGCCAAGACCTGTCTGGAATTTGGTCCCGACGGAGTGCGCTGCCGGATCGCAACCGAGATTGAGAGCCATGGGCTGTGGATGGCTGATGCAGCGAGAAGTGTGCTGCAAGGACGACACGTTCTGGTGGTCGAGGACGAATACATGATCGCTGTCGACCTTGCGAGGGCTCTCGAGGATCTCGGCGCGACGGTGATCGGTCCCGCAGCCTCCTTGGCAGATGCCCTGGCGCTTGTCGCAGGAGAGTCGGCGCTCGATTTTGCCATCCTCGCCGTGAATCTCGGTGTCGAGAAGGTTTTCCAGGTAGCCGACGATCTGCGCGCGCGAGGAGTGCCGTTCATCTTCGCCACCGGCTATGACCAGTGGCTAATACCGAGCGCATATGCTGACGCCCCCCGGTTTGACAAGCCGGTCGACCGGAAAGGCTCGATACTGCTCCGGTCGAGCAGCTAAGCCACTCGCGGCAGCAGGGTTAGTGAGGAGAGACGATAGCGGCCACGCCAAAGGCCACCACGCAGGCGGCTGCTAATGACCACAGTGTTATCCTGATCTCTCTAGGCACGTCCGGTAATTCCGGAGCTGGAACCGAGTTCCAAAGGGGAAGCCTGGCTCCTGCAGAGCAGTATGCCCAGCTCCCGTCGACCGGCCAAAAAAGACGGCCTCAGGACGGGGCGGATCTGAGGCCGAGGATGCCTTCCCTATTCGCCTCAGGCATTTACGCCAAACGAAGCCCAAGGCTATGTTCAAGGGGGTCGCGGGTTAGACGGTTCCATCATGCCCTCTCGACGCTTTGGCGGAGTGCATCAACGTTAACGCCGGACGCGGGTTGCTCTCTACCTACTTCGACCCGGTACCGGTATTTGCAGGAGCTGTGGATGGGGCGCTGGCCGGAGAACCAGCGCCCGACCCGGTCGTTGTTGGCCGGATCGTTGAGCTGGTTGTGGTTGCGGGCGCGCTGGTCTGGTTGGACGCGATAGTGTGGTTGCCGGTGCTGTAGAAAATGGCGGCGATCGCGGCGATCACGACAATTGCGATGACCACCCAGGCTATGGGGTTGTCACGGTAATTCCGATCTCGATTGATCATGCGGAAACCTCTTCGGGCTAGACAAGCCAACAAACCCGAGATCCCTCCAACGTTCCTACCGTATGTAGCGCCCACTTTGGCCGCCCCTTCAGCAGGCGCGGCGCGAATGCTAACCTGCAATCCCAACACCTCAACGGCCGCTGCAATCGCCCGCTTGCGGCTCGACGCGCTTCCGCAGGATGTATCTTCCCGAACTGGCATGACAGTCGCGGGCAAGTCAGGCCAAGCATGGGCGCTTGAGGTTGTGATTCCAGCGATGAAGCACGTCACCGAAGGCCCTTTTACCGATGCGGAAGTCGCCGCGCTTCAGCTCGTTCAGCTGGCTTCGGGCATCAAGGCAGTACAGGACGGCAGAATCCATATCGAGAAGATCAACTACCCATTCCTCTACACGCTCAAGGCAAGCGGCGCGGAGTTCGGCGCCGGCATCAGGTGCGCTGTCGAGAAGGGCTGGCTGGAGCTGCATGAGAGCGGCACCTATGTGCGATTGCTGACGCCGGCGAGGATTTGCTGCCGACGACTGAGTTGGTCCCGCGAGTTTGACGAGCCGATCGTGCTGCCAGACGGCAGCAAGGTGGTGACGCTCCTTGACGCCGGCGATTACACGGTGCTTTGCCGTGGAAAGAGCATCAGGCTTCCGTTGGTTGCCACGATGTCCCGGCCGTTTTCCATGGAGGTAAAATGGCCTTCGCGACCGCCAACTTTCATATGCGAATGGCATACGCGACGGCTAAATCAAACTGGCGGCAAGGCAATGCTGCAAAAAGCCGGCCCCAGAGGATGATTCCTGAGGCGGAAGTTCTACGCGTACGCTCCGAGACATCGCCCGGAGCTGGAGACGAATGCGCCCCGATTGCCGATTGTTCCCGACGGGTCGCGGAGCCGGCCCATGATGCATGTTAAGCCTTCTGCCGATTGTGGAAGCGGCATATTGCAAGCCTGAAACGCTGGATTACGATCATCTCACCGGGGCTGGCTGCATATTTCACTTGATCCTTTTAGCCCGGCTTCATTTGACCACGCGCGGCCACAGCAGTGTCCCCTGCTGCAACCTTTAGCGGCCAGCAGCTTCCGGATAACGCCTCGGTGAATGAAACCGTTTGCCGCGTTGCGCGAAGCACTCCGGAAATGGTCGGGGTCTACCCTCCTCCCACTACCGAGGGGATCTGAACATGATCACGCTTAAAGCATTTGCGCTTGTTGTTGGTGCCGGATTTATCTTCACGGCGTATTCCGGTGATCTGGGCGCTGACGTGGTTCTCGCCATCGTCGCTTGCCTCTCCTAACGGAAAGGCCCGCCAGCGAGCGCGCCGCAGCTCGCGATTAGCGCGATTGACGCAAGCTACCCGACGCGCGGGGCCGTGGGGACATACGCGGCCTTCTTGTGGTTGAGGGCGCGCCCGCTCAGCCAGCCCCCGCGGGTCCTCCCACACCTTTGCTGCGGCAAGCCTCGCTCGCTCAATGCCTATTGCGAAGGCGTCTTGTCGCCGCGGTTGACACCAGCCTCACGGCGAGAACGTCATTGACGAGCGTGTGCAGTCGCCACAGCTCTTCAACCGACATGCTTTCAAACGGCTTTCGTTCCACGAATCCCCCGACTTTTCGGGGCGTAGCGAGGGTGAGGTCTGGCGAGGTCCTTCTTCCTCTTTTCGATGGCCCTTCTTCGGAGAGCTAACCGAATGCCGCTTCAGAGCGGACGCCAATGCTCTCGCTACCGCGCGGGCGATCTTGCCTGCAGCCATTGCCCGTGCGCCATTTGGCAATGTTCATTCCTCCTTTTTGCCGGAAGACCCCATGCCGCAACACCCGCGTGCTTTGGCCGTTCCGATTTAACCCCTTACACTTGGTTGAGAATGGTACCGTGCGGCTGTGTCTATCCCCCGCTTGCAAAGCCCGGGAAGAGCATCATGCCGCCGTCGATGAACAAGGTGGTGCCAACCACGTAGTCGGCCGCATCTGAAACCAGCCAAGCGACCGCTTGCGCGATATCGTTTGGCTCACCGATGCGCCGATAGGGGACCAGCGTCATCAGGCTGTCGTAGGCTTCCGTGGTTTCCCAGGCGGATCGGTTGATCGGTGTACGGATGGCTCCAGGCGCGACGCCGTTGACCCGGATGGCCAGCGGAGCAACTTCCTGCGCCAGGCTTCGCATCATCTGCATGACGCCACCCTTTGAGGCCGCATAGTTCGCATGACCTGCCCAAGGGATCTCCTGATGGACGGAGCTCATGCAGACGAGTTTACCAGCTGCTGCAGAGATGTCCTTCACTACACCTCGTCTCTTGAACTCACGAATTGCCTCTCTGGCGCAGAGAAACTGGCCCGTGAGATTAACGCCGATGACTTTGTTCCACTGTTCAAGCGTCATGTCATGAAACGGCGCATCCCGCTGCAATCCGGCATTGTTCACCACGATGTGCAGAGTTCCAAAACGACCTATAGCGCTGGAGAACATCGACTGGACGTCCTCCTCGTTGCTGACGTCTGCCTTGATCGTGATCGCCTTGCGGCCAAGCGCCTCGACTTGATGGGCCACGTCGTCCGCTGCTTGTGGGTCAACGACGTAGTTGACCACCACATCAGCGCCAGAGGCCGCGAGCCCAAGGGCCACCGCGCGCCCGATTCCAGAGTTTGCCCCCGTCACCAGCGCTGGTTGCCCTTCCAGTATGGTGGGAAAGCGAACCGGCCATTGAGCTCGCGCCTCCGGATCCGCTGAGGCAGCCGGATCGATCGGCCTCTCTGTCATACGTGTCTCCTCGTCGTGCCGTTACTTTCGTCCGCCTTGCTCGGCAGAGCTTTCTTGCTACCGCGATGCTCCGATGGCTTTTGGCAGTGGGTGAGATTATGAGCAGTGTTCACTAGGGCGATGTGCGAGAAGGCCTGGGGGAAGTTGCCGACCAATCGATTTCGCCCGGTGTCGTACTCTTCCGACAGCAGCCCGACGTCATTGCGCAGAGCAAGAAGACGCTCGAACAATGCCTTGGCGTCAGCATCGCGGCCGATCAGGTGATAGGCATCGGCCAACCAGAAGCTGCAGGCCAGAAACATGCCTTCACCAGGCGGCAGGCCGTCCTTGGTCGCCTTCGTATCGTATCGCTGCACAAAGCCGTCCTTGAGCAACTCGCGTTCGATAGCTTCAATGGTCGATATCACCCGCGGATCTTCGGGCGGCAAGAAACCTACCGCCGGGATCAGCAGCAGGGATGCATCGAGCTGGGACTCACCGTAGACCTGAACGAAGGTCTTTCGCTGTTCATCGTAGCCCCGTTGGCAGACATCTTCCTGAATGGCTGCGCGCTGCGCTTTCCAATCGTCCACGGGACCGCGCATCCCGAACTCGTCGGCCGATTTGATGGCTCGATCGAAAGCGACCCACGCCATGATCTTTGAGTAGGTGAAGTGCTTGGCGCCGCCTCGCACTTCCCAAATACCTTCATCCGGCTCAGTCCAAATTCCCTTGAGGTGGTCGAGGAGGGCACATTGAATTGCCCAGGCTCGCTTGTTCTCGGCGAGGCCGCCTCGGCGGGCCTGGTATAAGGCGTCCATCAACTCGCCATAGACATCAAGCTGAAGCTGGCTGTGGGCCGCGTTCCCAATTCGCACTGGCTTTGAGTTTTCGTATCCCGACAGCCAGGGCACCTCCCACTCGGTTAGCCTGCGCTCGCCTGTGACGGCGTACATGATCTGCAACTGGTTCGGGCTTCCCGCCACCGCGCGTATGAGCCAGTCTCGCCAGGCGCGCGCCTCGTCGTAGTAACCGGCCCCCATCAGGGCCAACAGCGTTAGCGTGGCATCGCGGACCCAGCAGAAGCGATAATCCCAGTTGCGAGAGCCACCAATTTGCTCCGGAAGCGAGGTCGTGGCGGCAGCGACAATGCCGCCGCTGGGTCCGAACGTCAGGGCCTTGAGAGTTATGAGAGATCTCAGAACCTGGTCGGAATATGGCCCGGCCGCTTCACAGCGGCTGGACCAATCGCGCCAGAAACTTTCTGCACGATCGAGGAGAAGCGACGGATCGTCAGGGGAGGCTGGATCTTCATACGATGTCTGGTAGGAGAGAACAAAGGCAGCGCGTTGGCCCGGTTCGACGGAGAACGCGCCGACTGTCTTCATCGATTTGCCGTGCAGCGGCACCGCCGTTCTTAGCACCAGCATGGACGCTCCCGCGACCAAGCTGACTGCACCATCCTCCAGGCGGCTCACCCAGGGTACACTGACCCCATAGTCGAACCGTGCGACCAGCTCGCTCCGCATCTCGACCGATCCTTCGACGCCCTCAACGATCCTGACGACGTTCGACACGCCGGTCTTGGGGGGCATGAAGTCGATGAGACGTGCACGGCCTGTCTCCGTCGCGAAGACGGTCTCCAGGATCAGCGTGCCTGGTCGGTAGCGACGCTCGGTCGTATATCGGCCGATCGGGCGAAGGCTCCAATATCCGTTCTTCTCGTCCCCCAGCAGCCGCCCGAAGCAGCTATCGGAATCGAACCGCGGGAAACAGAGCCAATCGATTGAGCCGTCGCGCCCGACTAGTGCGCCGGTCTCGCAATCACCAATAAGCGCGTAATCTTCGATCCGGGCCATCAGGACACCCTTGATGGTCAATGGAAAGCCGCACCCTCCAGTTCCGCGTTCAGGTGGTCCCCGGCATGTACTTTCGTCTAGAGCGCTGACAACGCGGAAGCAGGACTGGATGGTATCAGCACCGCGCCCTACGCCTGCGCTGACCGGTCCGCCGGCCCTCGCCACTCTCAGCACCCCGCATTTTAATGGAGGGCGCGTTTTGCCGACGAGAGCACCAGCCGAGGGGTACCTGGTGGCATCGAGAAGGAGGCAGACGTCCGGAGACTGGTACGCGAGGCTAGGTGGGCGCCTTCAGAGAATTGAGACGCTTGCGGAGAAATGCCAGCACCATGATCTCGTCGGAAGTGAGCTTGGCGTACTGGCGCTTGAACTTCTGCGCGATCTTGGCATCAATCATCTTCACGAGGTCACCGGACATGTAGGCGTTCAGGACTTCCGGGTGCACGTAGCACTTGCGGCAGATCGCCGGTGTGTTGCCGAGCTGCTTCGAGACGCTTTCGATGGCGGCGACGACGTTGCGCTTGGCCTCGGCCTGGCTGTCGTACTTCTTGAATTCGGCAAGCGCCAACGCCGCCAGAACCGTTCCCGCCCAAGTCCGAAAATCCTTGGCGCTGAAGTCCTCGCCCGTGATGTCCTTGATGTAGGCGTTGACGTCGCCGGAATCGACGGTGCGGGGCTGTCCGTCGTCGTCCAGGTACTTGAAGAGTTCGTGTCCCGGGATCTCCGCGCAGCGCTTCACGATCGCGACTATCCGCTTGTCCTCGACGCGAAGCTTCCATTGTTTGCCCGACTTGCCCGTGAAGTCGAACCGAAGGACGCCGCGGCCGACCTCGACGTGCTTGCGGCGCATGGTGGTGAGCCCGTACGACTTGTTTTTCTCGGCATACTCGGCGTTGCCGACCCGGATCAATGTCTTCTCCAGAAGACTAACGATCGTGGCCAGCACCTTCTCGCGGGGCAGTCCGTCCCGCTTCATGTCGGCGGCGACCCGCTCCCGCAGCGCGGGCAGCGCGGCAGCGAACAGGATGATATGCTCATACTTGTTCTGGTCTCGGAGTTCGCGCCATTTCGGATGGTAGCGATACTGTTTGCGGCCCCGCGCATCGAGCCCGGTTGCCTGGATGTGGCCGTTCGAAGACGGGCAGATCCACACGGATTCGTAGGCCGGCGGGATGCCGATCGACTTGATGCGCCGGATAACGGCGGCATCTGTGATGCGCTTCCCGTCCTTGTCGTAGTAGCTGAAGGTATTCCCCGTCCGCTTGCGGGTGTAACCGGGCGCGGAGTCGCTGACATAGCGAAGGCCTTCTTCCGCAATGGTGGCTGCGACCTCGGCCGTGCGGTCCAGAACCTGTTCTTCGTTGCGAGTCTCTCGGAGCATGGGCCTGTCCTCGGAAGCACCCGGGGATCGAGGCTCCACTCCTTTCTAAAGGAATGAAAACAGCGGTTGGTTCCGTTCGGAGATCTGTGGGTCGTATATGCAGATCAGTGCCGCGCAGAATACCGAAGCTAGAGCCGGTGGTTCCTCTCGACGGGGCGCTGCGCAGGCTGACGATGGCGGCAAGGCCCAACTTCAGACAATCGCCACAAAGTTTACGGACACGCTTTCCCAATTAGTCTGTGCGAAGGCCGCTATGTCCCAATATTCGCTCGATGTGTTGCGTCAGCGCTATGTCGTCGAGAAACGACCACTCGAGGCCAGCGTCGAGCAGATCCTGCGGGCTGACGGCCGCGCGGGAGCACGTGCCATCCTGGCATCCATCGATAAAAGGCGCTTCGAAAACAGGTCCGAGGGGCAGCGCCTCCGCAAGATGCTCCGCTTCGAGACCTCTCTCTGGGCAAGCGGCCATCATGCCGTGGCAGGCGTGGACGAGGCCGGAATGAGCCCTCTTGCGGGGCCAGTATCGGCGGGCGCGGTGATCCTGAAACCTGGCACGCGGATAGTCGGAATCGACGACTCGAAAAAGCTCGACGCTTCAGCTCGCGAAGAACTCGCGCAGGAGATCAAGGAAAAGGCTGAGAGTTGGTGTGTGGCGTTCGTCGAAGTCGAGGAGATCGACGCGATCAATATCTACTGGGCGGGCATCCGAGCCATGCAGCGTGCGGTCCGGGGGCTGGGAGTGACGCCGCAGCACTTACTGATCGACGCGAAGCGGTTGAAGGAGATCGAAATCCCCCAGCAGGCCATCATCAAGGGCGACGCCAAGTCCGCCAGCATCGCTGCTGCGTCGATCCTGGCGAAAGTCGAGCGCGACACGGTCATGCGGACTCTCGACTTGTGCCACCCCGGGTACGGATTCGCGGATCACAAAGGCTACCCCGTGCCGGCTCACTACGAAGCTCTTGCCAGGCTGGGTGCATGCGCAGCTCACCGCCGGTCGTTCGGACCTGTACGCAAGGCTCTCGGGTTGCCGCCCCTGCCGCCTTGGCCTTCGGCAGCCGAGCGCGAAGCCGGCTGACCGGGTCGGACGTCTCTTCTCGGGTCGGTTATTTTCGCGACCAACTCTTTTCGCGAGCGACGTCCTTGGCCTTTTTGTCGGACCGCAGTCCTAGATAGACCGGCTGGCGCAGCTCTCCCTTGCTGGTCCACTCGGCGAACTTCACTTCCGCGACCAACGAAGGCCGCACCCAGGTGGTGACCCCCTCGTCCTTCACCTTGGCAGGAAAGGGCGACTTGGCTGTCTTGAGCCTCATGAGCTTGCCGTGAAGCTCTTCGAGAACCTGGTGGCTGAATCCGGTGCCGACGTGGCCGATGTACCGCCACCCGTCGTCTTCACGCACTGCCAGCACCAGGGCGCCGAAGAAGGGCCGTGTTCGCCTCGGCGCGGTGAATCCGGCGATCACTACCTCCTGCCGCTGCGCGGTCTTCACCTTCAGCCAATCGGCCGTCCGTCGTCCGGACGCGTACGGGCTGTCGGCGCGCTTGGCCATGATGCCTTCGAGATGTCTCAGCTCGGCTTCTGCAAAGAACTTTGTGCCGCTGCCTTTGCGGTGGTTGCTGAACGCGATCAGCTTGTGGCGCGGCAGGAGGGCCTTGAGCCGCTTCTTGCGCTCGAGAAGCGGCAGCCCACGCAGGTCCTCGCCGGCTGCGAACATGAGGTCGAACGCGCAGTACAAAAGCTTGACCTCGTGACGCAGGGCGTTTTGAAGCAACTGGAAATGGGATACGCCGTCCTTCCCGATCGCAACGAGCTCGCCATCGATCACGGCGTCCGCCTTCACTCCCTCGAGTGCTTTCGCGACATCGACATAGGAGTGGCTGATGATCTTCCCGTTGCGGCTGTAGAGCACCACGCGACCGCCTCGGATTTCCGCGACCATGCGGAAACCATCGAATTTGTCCTCGAAGACCCAATCGGGATCGTCGAACGGCGCATCCGTGAGCGTGGCCAACATGGGCTGCAGGCGATAAGGCAGGGTCGATTTGCGGGCCATGGTAGGCTCTTTCTACACGGCCGGCAGAGGCCGAAATGAGGAGGACGGAGGGCGAGCCCGCGCGGTATCACCAGCCGCGACCATCCCGCCGGCCCGTACCACGCCCAGCACCCCAGATTTGAACGGAGGGCCCGTTTCCGCCGACGAGAGCACCTGTTGCTTAACGCCGGGCTGGAAGCGGTCGATCAGAACGCAAGGCGTCCAGAGGCCGGTCAGCTCCACGATCGCCGTTGGTCCAAGCTCGATGAGCGTCCGGAGAGGCATCCGCTCAAGGTCCAGACCGGCAGTGGTGACATTCTCGCCCAGGTCCCCCGCTGCGACCTTGAAGCCGGCATCCGAGAGGGATGCAAAGAGCTCGGCCGGGCCGGCGGTCGAGATACCGGTGCTTGATGAACGCGCCGGCGTGGGCGTCGCCTTCGACGCCATGGCCTTCCACCAGCATGATCCGGTCCTGCGGCGGTTTGCTGAAGTGGTGATCGCGATCGGCGGCAACTGCGATCACGGTGCCCTCCAGCGAGAAGCCGTGCCCTTGCTGCATCAGGCCGCCCGGGCGAACGAGCGCCGCTTCTGGCGGAGGTAGCGCGTGATCTCCGGAAGAGCCATCGCGTTCAGGACCCGGTCGGCGGGGACACCGCCCTTCCGAGCCATCTCGACGCCCCAGTGCATGTGGTCGAGCTCGGGGATCGAGTGCGCGTCCGGATTGATGCTCATCAAGCAGCCGAACTCAAGGGCGGCCTGGTGCCAGCGCCAATCCAGGTCGAGGCGCCATGGATGCGCGTTGATCTCCACCACGACGTCATGCCTGGCGCATGCCCGAAGCACCTTCTCGACGTCGATTTCGTAGCCCGGCCGCCGCTGCAGCTGTCGCCCCGTCATGTGGCCTATGATGGTGGTGTGAGGATCGGAGATTGCACGAAGCAGGCGCTGCGTCTGCGCCTTGCGGTCGAGTTTGAAGCGGCCGTGGATGCTCGCGACCACGAAGTCGAAGCGCTGCAGCACTTCGTCCGCATAGTCCAGCGAGCCGTCGGCCAGAATGTCGGACTCGATGCCTTTCAGGATCCGGAAATCCTTGCCGAAGCGCTTGTTCAACCGGTCGGCGTCCCGGTGCTGCTGCGCGATCTCTTCCTCCGAGAGGCCGCCCGCATAGTGCGCGGACTTGGAGTGGTCGGCGACGCCGAAATACTCGAAACCGCGCTGGCGCGTGGCCTTGGCCATCGTCTCCAAGGTCTCGGTGCCGTCGGAGGCATCCGTGTGGCAGTGAAGGATACCGCGCAGGTCCTCGTCGGTGATTAGCTTCGGCAGCTTGCCTTTCAGAGCCAGCTCGACCTCGCCGAGCCCCTCCCGGAGTTCGGGATCGATGAAGGGCAGACCGAGGGCACCGTAGATCTCGGCCTCGTCGCCGGCGATCAGGGTGCGGCCCTTGTGCAAGCCGTCGGCCTCCAACCGCATTCCCTTCTCAGTGGCCAACGCCTGGAGCTGCTCAACGTGAGCGGCGGAGCCGGTGGCGAAGAGAAGAGCGGCGCCGAAGTGTTTGCGATCGGACAGGCGGATCTGCATTCCATCCGCCCCGGAAGCCTTCGACGTTTTGGTGACCTTGGGCGCTTCTGCAACGATCGTGAGGTCGCCGACCAGTTCGCAGCCGCGGCGGAAGTCGCCCGCGATCGTCACGCGCTTGAGTTCGCGCCGGGCCTTGCGGAGCGAATCCTTGGCGTGGGCGAGCAGGACGGCGGCACGGTGCAGATGGAGGCGGCCTTCTCCGCTTTTCGCGATGGCCAGGTTCTGCAGAATCTTGGTCTGCAGCGCGGCGCCGAGGCCTTTGGCCTTCTTGATGCGGTCGTCCTTGGCGGCGACCTCCAACTCCGCGAACGAGGTGATGCCGAGATCCTTGTAGAGACGCAGCACCTTCTCGGGACGGAGACCGGGTACGGCAAGCATCTCGAGCACGCCCTCGGGAATCTCCTTCCGCAGCTTCTCAAGGCTCGGATGAGTGCCCGTCTTGTGCAGCTTGGTGATGATGTCGGCGATCGCCTCGCCGACGCCGGGGATTTCGGTCAGTCGGTCCTCGGCGATGAGCACGTGCAGAGGGACGGCAAGGGCTGCCAGGCTGTCGGCGGCCCGAGCATAGGCTTTAGCCCTGTACGGGTTGCCGCCACGCAACGCCGTTCGCTGTGCGTATTCTCGCAGGAGACTCGCTAAGGTGCGATCGTCGACGGAAGCCACTCAACGCGCCTCCCGTTCCGCGCCCCGCCTCACCGGAGCAAAGGCTCGTTTAGCGGATGGGACGTCGTCGTGCCGGGGATCCAAAGATGCCTCAAGTTTTTGCGCTGCCCGGAAGTCCTCAAGGTGCTGCGTGTTCGGGCTATAAGCGGCCTCCTTCTTGAGGAGATTGTAAATCCGCCCCGCAACCAGCTGCAGATGCTTCATTCTGCCGCGCGGCACCGATCGGGCTTCGCAAAGAGCCCGGACGGCGTAGGCGCGGAAGTAATCGAAGGCGTCAGACATGGTCTCGGTAAACGCCCATTCTCGCCTATAGTTCGGTCGACATCGTCACCCCGCAGGTCCGTTATGGGGGAGATTTAGGCGTGCACCTATAATCGTCAGCAAGGCCACAGCTCAGCGCGTGGCGAGAACAATGAAGGCAGGGGCGATGAAAGCGCCGCTGCGACGTGCTGTTCGAAACGATCGGACCTCACGTTTTCGGACTTGGCTGCGGAGTGGGAAGACCTTGGGGAGGCTGAGAAGGTGCGGGACTACTCTGCTGCTGAGGTGCTACGGCGTCGCCGCCCGCATGAGGAACGCACGTACCGATGTTGCTGAGCAGGCGTTTGGCCTGGAGATCGCGGACCTTCGAGTATTCGCGCCGTCGCTCGATATTGGCCGCGGCCCATCTGTCCCAGGCCTCGAAAGCGTCCGTATAGTGCTTTCGCATCTGTTCCTCGGCGGCGAGGCAATCGGCGAACTTGTCGAAGACCAGGTCGGTATTGACCGGGGTCATTCCTCCTACCAGGACAACGAGCATCCATTTCATCTTGCCGATCGCCTTTCACACCGGGCGAATTCTCCGCTAACCCGCAGAATTCCGCTCGCTGTGGTTAGATGGCCCGACGGCTGCGACCGGCCACAAAACCGTAGATGAAAAGCACGATGATGGCGCCTACCACTGCCCCCACTAGCCCCGCGCCTTCTCCAGGCCGATACCAGCCGAGAGCCTGACCAAGATAGGTCGCAACGAACGCCCCTACTATTCCCAGGATTGTGGTCAGGATGAAGCCCGACGGCTCGTTATCGCCGGGCATGATGAACTTCGCGATGATGCCTGCGATGAAGCCGATGATGATCGTCCAGATAATGCCCATGTCTCTCTCTATCGCTGTGATTATCCCGCCGATGGAGCCGGAAGACGTCCATCAGGCGTGTATTTGTCGACGGCCGTCGGAAGCTCTCGGGACAATCGGTCGAGGATCTCCTGCTGCGACAGGCCGGTCTGCTGCTCCAGCTTTTGAAGGACGTCCGGACCGATAGCCTGCTGGAGTTCGGGCGGGGTGACTTCCCGATTTGGACCCTGATTGATCCAGGATTGAGCCGCCTCGCCCTGTCCGTTCTGCTTGAAGTGCTCGAGCAACTCGCCGATCCCTCCGTTCAGGAGCGAACCCACGCCGCCGCCCCCCACAAGGCCACCAAGGTTGCCGAGCATGCCGCTCAGGGAATCCTTGGCACCCGCCGGCTGACCGGAGGTCGCACTGCGAAACATGTCGGCCAACTTGTCCCGATTTTGATAACCGGCGATTGCGAGCATACCCAAGAGGGCGGTCATCGATGGCAATCCGCGGCTCATATTCGGCTCCTCGGTTCGATGATTGGTAACCGTCCAAGAAAAGGGCGGCCCGCCTGGAGCGGGCCGCCGGCTAATTCATCGCACTCCGGTGCCGTAGAGCTGCCGTTCTCTCCGGACCTCCTCCGCACCATAAGGCTGGGCGGATGGATCGTAAGTCTTCCAACCGGCCTTCTGCCAGGCTGCGCTCCGGTCGCGCAGATTGACTGCAGACTGGTTCAGGATCGCTTCGTATCGCGCGCGGTCCGCGTCTGGCACACGCGCCGAAACCAGCGTGCCGCCGCGCCTCACACCTTCCGCATAGAGCGGAGCTTCCTCATCGGATACGCCGGCCTGCGTCAGCGCCCCGACGACTCCGCCCGTCGCGCCGCCTGCAACGGCACCGAGCGCGGTCGACGCGAGCCATCCCGCCGCGACGACCGGACCCAGGCCGGGGATAGCCAACAAACCAAGGCCAGCGAGCAAGCCAGCAGCACCGCCGAGGCCTGCGCCCACGCCTGCTCCCGTTGCCGCACCTTCCGCCCGATCGTCCACTCCATCGCCATCGCGATCGACCTTCTTGTCGGTGCTGTACCAGTTGTCGGAATTGTTCGCGACGATGCTCAGATCCGAATGTGGCACACCCGCGGCCTCCAGGCTCGTCACCGCGCGCTGCGCATCGGAATAGTTGTCGTAGAGACGTGAAATCGTAACGGTCATCTTGAAGCCCTCTCAATTTGGGTGCGCGTTATTTCGCCGCGTTCACGTTGCCCTGGAAATCCAGACTGACATCGGTCGAGGTGCCGCCTTTACTGGCCTTTCCGCGCCAAACGCCGTTGTCGTCCTTCTTGAGGGATGTGACGTTGGTGTAGCCCGCGTCCTCGATCTTCGACTTGGCCTGGCCCTCGGTGAAACTGTTTGCGCCAGCGACCGGCTTGTTGGAATTTTTCTGATCGGAACTGTTGACCGCATTGTTGTTGGGCCGATCAGCGGCCGGCGGGTTTTGCGCAAACGACGGACCCGCCAGAAGCGAGGCAGCAGATAGCAGAAGAAAAAGTTTCTTGTTCATAGTCCGTCCTCCCGTAGTTGCAGGGTACAACCTACGCTGGGCTGAGAAGTTCCAAGTTTTCCCGGTCGGTCGGTCGGCTTGGATTGGGGATCTAAAAGCATGTAGGACAACCCGGCAGGGTCGCCGCCCGCGCAGGTCCACAAATCCGTATCTTGATCTTGGAGAGGCAGCACAGTGCTGCCCCACGGCACCACCAGTCTTGGTCTTGCTTTGCGGGCCCCTCATAAGTTCAATCCCTTCGATTTCGTCACAGACGCTCGCATCAGCACGTGGGGCATCTCAAGGCGACGACCCCACCCGATGTACCTGGGTCCGCCAGCAGGACTTTCGACAGGCGTAGAGCCAAAGCGCGGAACGGGCGAGGCCAGATCAGACGGGGTCGCAACCACGAGATTCGCGACCCCATTTGACGGACGTGCTACTCAAAGAGTGAGTGAACGCAGTCGTAGGAGTGCGCATCATGGTCTCGGCTGAACTCTTGAACGCCGTGAAGTCGAAGTTGGGTCTGCCAAGCAGGCCAAGGGTCGATCTCACCGGATTGAACCAGATCTACGCTGCATATTCCGGCCACATACCCAATGACAACATCCAGAAACGTATCTGGCTGTCGGGTAATAAATCACAGCCGGTGACTGGCGGAGAACCGGCCGAGTTCTTTGAGAACTGGTTAGAACATGGAACGGGGGGCACCTGTTTCCCGACCAATGGTGCCCTTTGCTCACTATTGTGCGCCATCGGCTTTGATGCGCGGCGAATATTGGGCTCAGTGATGATGGAAGGCATCGAACACGAGAGGAATCATGGCACAGTGCTCGTCCGGATCGCCGACATTGAGTATTTGGTCGATGCGCAGCTTGCCGCCTTCTCGGCGTTGCCGTTGATTGTGGGCCGGTTTGCCAAAACGGGAGGAGGTATTCACGACGTACAAGCCGTTCCTCGCGGAGAAGAATTTGACGTGCAGTGGTACCCTGGTTCAAACCGTCAAGTGCCGATGATCACACGCCTCGATCTCAAGCCTGGACCCGTCGACCACTCGGTATTCATGGCACAATACGCTTTGTCCGCCTTGCGAGATCGGAAGCGTTCGCCGTTCAACGAGGCGATATTTATCGGTCGTCACTTTCCAGATCGCATTCTCAATCTTGGTCGTCTTACCCGAACGGAGATAAGTTGCGACAACGTCGTTAGTAAACGGGAAATCACTCTAGCGGAGCGAGCCCAAATTCTTGTCGATGAATTTGGAATTTCAGCTGAAATAGTTCAGACAATCCCGCCGGATGAGGAAGCGACGACGAAATCCACTATTTGAGCAAAACCGCGGGCACGACATCGCTTGCGCCAGAGCAGAAGTGCCGGTGACTAACAAAACCGTGCTTATGCCGCGCAAGGCGACGATCGCCGCAGTCCCGGCCACGCCAGGCCCGAGACGAACGCTCGAACCTGAGACTATGAATGAGCAGATGCCGACTTGTCGCTGAAGTGGAAAACTGCGTCGCCGAACCTCTTCGCGCTACTGCGCCGGGTCGGGGTCACCGCCGCCTCGCATGAGTCAACCTGAGATCTCTCTAGCGTTCAGTTGCGAATATGCGCCACTCACCGGGGATACCCTTAAGGGATTGGGCGCCGCGGTCGTCGAAGCGCAGGCCAGAACCTGCTACCAAGTCTTTGACAGTACTCGAGACCAAGACTTCGCTTCGACCAGCAAGTGCCGCAACCCGCGCACCTATGTGAACAGCAATACCGCCAACATCGTCACCGATCACTTCGCACTCGCCTGTGTGAAGCCCGGCGCGGACCTCGATGCCGAGCAGCTTGATCTCATCGACGATGGCGCAAGCGCAGCGGACGCCACGCGCGGGACCATCAAAAGTAGCAAGAAAGCCATCGCCGGTCGTCTTCACCTCGCGGCCACGGAAACGCGCAAGTACGCGGCGGATCGTTGTATGATGGTCGTCGAGCAGATTGCGCCAGCGCAGGTCACCGAGGCTTGCGGCTTTCTCCGTCGAGCCTACGATATCAGTGAACAGAACGGTCGCCAGCACGCGATCCGCCTCGATGCGCGCGGGCGCGCCGGTGAGGAACTCCTCGATCGCGTCTGAGATGGCTTCTGCGCCCTCGCCGACGTAGAAGATATGATCGATGCCTGGAAACTCGATGAGCTTGGCACCCGGAATATGGGCGGCTACATCTCGCCCGCCGGCGACGTCGACGACCTGGTCGTCCGTGCGATGAAGCACAAGGGTCGGTACCCGGACTGCTGGAAGGATGCCGCTGATGTCGATTTGGCTGTTCATGCGCATCAGGGCGGTTACTGCGGACGGGCTGGCGCCGAGGCGTTCGTTTCGACCCCACCATTGTTGGAACCCAATGTCGTTGGCGCGCGACGGCGCAAACCGTTGGATGCTGCCGCCGCTACCCCAGGCTTTCTCGACATACCCAAAGAAGTTTGCAAGCGCCTCGTCGCTTGGAAACCAGTAAGAGAAGCGAGAAAAGCTGCCGTATAGTGCCAGCGCCCGGCAACGCTCGGGATAGGTCGCTGCAAACAGTACGGACAGGGGCGCTCCTTCCGAGATCCCGAGGAGGGCCGCCTGCTCCATACCTGCGGCATCCATGACCGCGCGGAGGTCGTCCATGCGAATGTCCAGGCCTGGCAGCTCTGAAACGCGATCGGAGCCGCCGGTGCCACGCTTGTCGAAAGTCACTACCCGAGCATAGCTGCTCAAGCGACGAAGGAAGCGCGCGAAGTCGGGCTGCTCCCAGTAGTTCTCCACGTTTGACACAAATCCCGGAACCATCACCACGTTGATTGGGCCCGAACCGAAGTTCTGGTAGGCAATGTGAACGTCGCCGCTTTTGGCGTATTGCGTAATCGGCTGCATGCAGCGTTCCCATTGTCACCGATCTTCCCGACAGACGAAGCGTGGCCCGACCTGGGACAAACAGCAAGTGCCGTGACCTTTGTTGGCTTATCGGGCCCGATCAGACCGCCGCGCGAGCGTGTGACCGGATTTGCTCAGATTAGTTTTGCGCATTTACCGTGGTCCTGCAGCATCACTCCATCGCAGCCTTCGGTGAAGCGGTGGCGCTTGCAGCCAGGTAACAAACAGGCGGACGAATGGAGAACGAAGATCGCTCAGATGTACCTTCTTCATCGCTTGAAGTTGAGAAGTTGATACGCAAGCGCGAGCCCGTAAGCGGCCAAACCTTCTGGATTTCAATCTTTAGAAGATCGAGGGAAACGCTTAGCTGCTCTCTGGAGCGCTCGACCAGTCTGGCAGACAACTCGGTGCCTGCCCGGACCCGGATAAGCGTCTCTTGATCCCGACCAACATGGAAATTCAGATGCTTATCGAGCATTGGATCACTCCAATTTATCCTCGCGCTCACTTAAACATAAGTTAAAACCGTGCCGTCCGCAAATTCGTTCGCTGTTGAGGTTCCACCTTCTTACCTGAGCAAACAAAGCGTTCTTCGGGCGCGTAATCGCGACATTCGCCGCTTGGCTGCGACGTGCAGTACCTCGGTTTAGCGCAGTACGTCGGAAGGACGCGTGATCGGGAAGACCCGACGAACGTGTTCCGCCAGCATCATACTGTAAGCGCCCGCGTAACGGGGAAGAGGACGGCGCTTGTCCCACAACAGCATCATGCCTTCTCGGAGCGGCTTGCGGTTGTAGGTCAGGCCCACGATCCGGAGGTCGTGGTTTCGCAAACGAAACTGCGAGGGGATGATGGCAATGCCGTGTTTCGCCTCGGCGAGGGCCACGAGCGTGTGTGGGGTCGTGCTCTCGAGAAAAACACGCGGTCGCAGACCCGCGAGGCGGCATGCTGCATCGAATGACCGCCGCAAGGCAAAGCTGGAATCCACGAGCAACAGTGGAAAGGGCGCAAGTTCACTGACTTCCAGCGACTTCGCTCGTCCTAGTGGAAGCGAAGGATGAAACGCAGCCAAAAGATCGACGTGATTAAGTGGCTGGATTCCGAGCCAGTCGACCGCGGGATCGACAATATAAGCCAGATTTTGTCCAAGATGTATTTCACCGCGCTCCAGCAATCTCATTGTTGTCACGCCAGCGGCCTCAACCAACCGCACCTCGACGTCGGGGAAACGCCTGGCGAAGATGTGCAGGAAGGGCGCCAGCACGCTCTCGATATGCTGTGGTGAGCCTCCCACCCTAAGCACGCCGCTGTCTTCGCGTTGCAGGAGTTTCGCCCTTTCCTCGACCGCGGCGGCATGGTTCAAGAGATTGCGGCAATCTCGCATTAACTGCTCACCCGCGGCCGTCAGGACGAGACGGCGACCGACACGGTCGAAGAGCTTGAGGCTTAGCTCGCTTTCAAACGCGTGTAGCTGGCGCGAAAGCGCCGGCTGCGCGATGCGCAGCTGCACCGCAGCTCTGGAGACGCTGCCGAGGTCGCCGACCGCTAAAAAGGTACGGGCATGCTTCAGATCCATGTCCTCCTTTATGCCGTTTCGGCATGAATTCCTAGATAAACCCTGCATTGGACGGCGGTTGAGCGTGCGCGTAGCGTTCGCGGGGACGCCATCGGAACGTAGGAGGCAACCGTGAAGCAAATACTCTCTGCTCTAGCGATTGGTCTTAGTTCGGCTTTTGCGGCGGTTGCGGTGGAAGCCTGGCCAGCCCGGCCGCTCCATGCAGTCGTTCCCTACGGCGCGGGCAGCACCACCGACATCGTGCCGCGGCTGGTGCTCGAGGAACTTTCGGCCAGGCTCGGTCAGGGTATCGTGGTGGAAAACCGCAGCGGAGCGGGAGGTACCATTGGAGCTGCCGCCGTAGCGAAGTCTGCCCCCGATGGGCAAACCTTGCTCATCAATTCCAATGCGCACACCATCGCGCCGGCAATCTATTCCAAGCTCGCTTACGACCCCGCGCGCGATTTCGCCGCCGTGATTCCACTCGGGACTTCGGCGAGTGTGCTGGTGGTTGCTGCTGACAAGCCATTCAAGACAACGGCTGAGCTTGTCGCGGTGGCCAGGGCCCGTCCCGGCGCGTTGACTTTTGCCTCGGTCGGGATGGGCAGCGCAACGCATCTGAGCGCGGTAAGGTTCGTGACAAGCGCCGGGATCGAGGCCCTACATGTGCCGTTCCGGGGCGGCGCCGAAGCGATGTCCGAAACCATGACGGGCCGCGTGGACTTCTTTCTTGGCCCTGTCGGCCTGGTGCTGCCGCTGATCGAGGAGGGAAAATTGCGCCCGCTTGCCGTCAATGCCGCAAGCCGAGCAGCGTCGCTGCCGGACGTGCCCACAATGAGGGAAGCCGGCCTTGCCGATGCCGAGTACCCAATCTGGTTCGGGATCTTCGTTCCAGCAAGAACCCCACGCGAGATCGTTGAACGGCTCCATGCCGAGACGCGTGCTGCACTCCAGGCCCCAGGAGTGTCGGCTAAATTAAAGGCGCTCGGGGTTGATCCGCTGCAACTCGCTCCGGCCGAGTTTGATGATCTCGTCCGCAAGGAGATCGCCATGAATCGCGTCCTGGTCGATGCTGCGGGTATTAAGCCCGAATGACCGCGTATCGCTTTGACGATGCTGAGGGATACGACCGTTTGATGAGCCGTTGGAGCCGTGCCGCCGGTGAGGCATTGCTGACGTGGGCGGCCCCGCGCAAGGCGGCACGATGGCTCGACGTTGGCTGCGGCACAGGAAGTTTTACCGACCTGATCGTTGAGACTTGTCATCCGAGTCGCGTTGTTGCGATTGATGCGGAGCCGGCGCAAGTTGTGTATGCCAATGATCGGTTCGCGCTCCGCGAAGTGCAGGTCGGTGTTGCCGACGCATGCCTGCTGCCTTTCGAATCAAGGAGCTTTGATGTTGTGGCCAGTGCCCTCGTTCTCAATTTCATCCCGGTTATTCCGAGATGCTTGTCGGAGATGGCGCGGGTGGCGGCTGCGGAAGGCTTGATATGCGGTTACGTCTGGGATTTCGCGGGTGAGCGTTCGCCGACATGGCCCCTACGCGAGGCCTTGAAGTGCCTCGGTTATTCTGTGCCGGCAGTACCGGGCGCAAGTCAGACCAGCCGATCAGCGCTTCGAACCCTTTTGGCAGCAGCCGGTCTAAGGCAGCCTGCGACAAGGGCGTTCGAAGTGAAAATGCATTTTGAGGAGTTTGATGAGTTCTGGGTGTCGCAAATCGCCGGAAGCCCAACCGGAAAGATGGTCGGCAAGCTTGGCGGCATGCAGCGGCTCGATGTCCAGGCGGAAACCAGATCGCAGCTCTGCCTATCCGCCGATGGCGCGTTTGCCTACCTTGCGCGCGCCCATGGCTTTATGGGCGTTGCGTGAACGCCGGCGGCCGCAAACTCCTTTTAGAGCCGCGGCAATGTCCGTTGCGTCACCAT
Organism: Bradyrhizobium sp. BWC-3-1; assembly: GCF_032917965.1. NCBI lineage: Bacteria > Pseudomonadati > Pseudomonadota > Alphaproteobacteria > Hyphomicrobiales > Nitrobacteraceae > Bradyrhizobium > Bradyrhizobium sp. BWC-3-1. Next base: position 1,832,791 of record NZ_CP136625.1, on the reverse strand, counting down.
CGGTTACGGCGAGGTCGCCGCAGCTAACGGCCAACGGAGACAAACGGCCAGTTGGAGCTGGCTCACTGGAGGTCGCAGTCTTTCGCCTGGGCAACAGCAAATACCAGATGGCCCGGTCTCCCGGGAGCATAGAGAGAGGCTCCAGGAGCGGAAGCCGTGCAGTCCGCACGATAGCAGGCTCCCGCTCCATCGCGACCCGGTTGGCGGCGATCCGGACAGTGGGCCGTTGCCCCCCGAGACAAGCATCCTAGGGTGAAGGGGCGCTCGCCGCTAAAGCCTGAAGTTGACGGTGCCCGGCCTTCAGTTCCATACTATCGGCGTGCCAAACCAAGCCCCTGAGGAAGCAGGATGACGCTGTCGGATCGAGTGAAGTCGAATATGGAAGTCGTGTTGGAAGAGACGTGCCGGGAGCTTCCGAGCGGCGGTGATCATGAGAGCCGGAAGCTTATTGCCGAACAGCTTCTTGCAGCTGCCGAAGCGGGGCACATCACATTGGACGAGCTACGGGCCGCTACGCTCCGAGCATTTCCTGGTGCAGCAAAACTGGCGCGGTCATAGGCCTTGGAGGTGGCTCATGGCCTCGGTACTTCTGGTAGAGGATGAAGCACTTATTCAGATGATGATAGCCGATATGCTGGCCGAGCTAGGCCACTCGGTTGTGGCCGAAGCCGGGGATCTGGTCTCCGCCCTAGAGCACGCTAATACCACCAATTTCGATTTCGCTGTGCTGGACGTCTTGCTTGGCCGCACCAGTAGTGAGCCAGTTGCTCAAGTCCTCGCACAACGCAACGTTCCGTTCGTTTTCGCGAGCGGGTATGGGGCCGACGGAGTACCCGCCCGATTTCAGGAGCGACCGCTCCTCACCAAACCTTTCCAACTAGATCAACTCAATGGGTGTATCGCCAAGCTGTTGGATCGAACCTAAAGGCGGAACGGCGAACAGGCCCAGAAGTTACGGAAGTACCTATAACCAGAGGTGTTTCGTGATGCCGCGCTACTACTTCAATGTTATTCACGAACACACGGAGATTGACCGCGTCGGCGAGGAGTTGCCGGACAAACATGCAGCCTGGAAAGAGGCGACCGTGATGGCCGGTCAGACGTTGCAGGGCATTGACGGAAAGCTGGGGCCTGGGCGGGAATGGCGGATGGAAGTTACAGACGAATTCCGAAACACTCTCTTCGTCCTGCACATCAATGCCGAAAAACCTGAGTGACGATCGTAGATTGGTCAGAAGAACGGCCAGCTTGATGGACCCTCGAAGCTTACCCTCGCAGCAAAGGGGACTGTAAGGAACGGTGTGGATCTTGCCGTTACGAGGATGCTTCGGACCCTAGAGCGGCGACAGAAGCGTTCGCAATTTGTCGCTCAATTGGTTGGCAGAGAAGGGCTTCCCGATCGCGAGGGCATTCCTGAACTCCCCCTCGAGGGCAGGCCCGCCGTAGCCGGTGCTGAAGAGAAAAGGAATACTCCGCGCGCGCAGGATCCGAGCTGCCGGGAAGACAAGCTCTCCAGCCAGATTTACATCAAGGAGCGCGACATCGATGGATGCGGTCGTCGCAAGTTGGCAGGCCTTTTTCAGATGGGCAGCCGAGGCAACGACCTTCAATCCCAGTTCCTCGAGCATGTCTTCGATCATGAGCGCCACCAATCCTTCGTCTTCGACGAGAAGAACCCTGGCGCCCGACATGTCAGCCATTGGATGCTGGGACCCTAACCGGAAAGGCAATGCTGCAGCTTGTGCCTTCCGGCTCGAACACCAATTCGAACTCTCCGGCAAGGTCGTGTTCTATGCAGCGCTCCATCAGCCGTGTACCGAACCCTCGCCGCTTGGGAGGCACAACAGGGGGGCCCCCTCGTTCGCGCCATTCGCATTCGAGCATGCCTTTCGACTGTTCGCCGTCGCCGATGCTCCAGGTGAGCGACACGGACCCGCCCGGCGCGGAGAGTGCGCCATATTTGGCAGCATTGGTCAGAAGCTCGTTGAGTACCATGGTGATACTCAAGGCCGTCCGCGGGTCGAGATCGACGTGCGGCCCGCCTGCCACGACGCGCCCGCCCGACACTGGAGCGACGATATCGTGGACCAGCTTTTCGAAAGGGGCACCTTGCCAGTTTCTTTGGGTAAGCAGATCATGCGCTCCGGCGAGCGCCAGCAACCTTCCCGTGAAGGTCGGCAGAAACTCTTCTAAATCAGCAGCATGGCGGGCAGTCTGGCTCGCCAGAGACTGTACTGTGGCAAGCGTGTTTTTCACGCGGTGGTTCAATTCGTCGATGAGAACCTTCTGGGCGTTCTCTGCTTGCTTGCGCTCGCTGATGTCGACCAGCATGTTGATGGCACCGACCAATTTTCCGTCCGCGTTGCGCAGTGGCGTGGGATAGGGAATGAACGGCACACGTCTGCCGTCCGGCCGCTCGGCAACAGCCTCAGCACCACGAACGGGGCGGTTTTCGCGTAGAGCCACAGCCATCGGACATTCATTGTGTGGGAGGGGCGAACCGTCGGGCCAATAGAGTTTCCAGGTTACACACCATTCGTCGCCAGGCTGGGGGGTTCTGCCCGCCATCTCGACCGCCGCTCGATTGAAGAAATTGATACGGCCCTCAGCGTCGGTCGTGTAGATTGCGGCGGGCAATGCCTCAAGGAGATCGCGCATGCGCTGCTCGCCCTCGCGCAAACGATCCTCTAACTGTTTGGCGGTGGTGACGTCCTGGGCAACACGGACGCCGTAAAGAAAGCGGCCATCCGCATCGCGCACCGACGAACTGAAAATATCAAGGTGGCGCATGGAGCCGTCAGGTCGCAATACGCGCTTTCGTGTGGTGTAGTTCTCGATATCGCCATGGACTTGCCGCGCATATAGCTCAGCGTCATCCGCCTGATCATCCGGATCGGTGTAATCCAGGAAGGTCATTCCAAGCAATTGGTCGCGCGAACGCGCCGTGATGCGGCATATGGAATCATTCACGCGCAAGAAGCGCCCGTTCTCGTCTGTCTCGGAGATGCCGACGCTCGCAGCCTCATAGGTCGCTGCGAGCCGGGCTTCACTGCCTCGTCGAGCCTCTTCGGCAGCATGCAGTTTCGAGACGTCCATGGTGAAGCAACGTGTATTAACGAACTTACCATCCACGAAGCGGCTGTTCGATGTAATCAGCACATGCTTCACCGACCCATCGCTCGCCCGCAGCCGCGCGGGATAGCGGTCGAGCGGTTCGCCGCATGAAAGGCGCTGTAGGATGTCACCGATCACCGGAGCGTCGGCATGAAACTCCGCGATATGGCGGCCAATGTACTCCTCGGGTCTGTATCCGAGCATGTCCAGTTCGGCTTTGTTGGCTCGGAGAACAATACCCTCGCCGCTGACGATATGGAGACCTACGGCTCCATTCTCGAAGAAGTCCTCCAGGTCCTGCTTCGTCCGGCGGACTTCCTCCTCGATCTGCTTGCGTCCCGTGATGTCCTGGAAGCAGTTGATCGCACCTTGGATGCGGCCGGAGCGGTCGCGCAACGCTCGGATGTTGACTAAAGCCGTGAAGCGCGAGCCATCAGGTCGCGCCATGATGACTTCGGCATTGCGCGCGGGCGTTCCCGTCTGAACGGCCGTGGCCACGGGGCAGTCGCTGTGGGCGAGCGGCGTTCCATCGAGGTGATAAAGCTGATGGGAGCCGCAGAAGCGCTCCTCCTTGGCCATATCGGGCGTCCGGCCCCACAGCTCAACCGCCTCACTGTTGTAGGCGACGAGAAGTCCCTCTGCATCGCAGAGGTATACCGCCCCAGGAATGGCGTCGAGTGCGGCGCGACCGGCCGCGACCAGCGCCTCGAACTCCGTCGGCTGACGACGGGCAGAGACCGGAAAATCCTCAACATTGGACATGAAAGCATCTCTCGGGGCGAGAGGAGCGAAGGCCCACCACACCGGCCAACTGTTTGAAAAGGAATATGGGCAGCTCCCCCGCTGGACCGCCGAACAAGCCCTAACGTCGGAGGCGACGGATAGTTCCCTAACTTCAGCGGTTTTGTCGATGCGCCCAAGATGGCGGATTGACGGGTGGACCGTCGCTGTTCCGGACGGATCGGATGTTGGACTGCGACCCTACCTTTCCTCGGCGAAAGGTTAACCTTCCGCACCGCACGGGTCTCCGGGCCGCCAAATGCAACCGGTCACGAGCGCTCCGTTGGCAGTCATTGAGCCATGTCCTTGCCGATGGGTGCCGTGTTCAGGTGGGCCGCTACAGGACTTGATCGCGCGGACAGCGGCCGGAGGGAACCGTGGACCTCAGTTCGTCTTGATGCGGAGCCCCCGGGAAACGTAGCATGACCAACAGCCCCGTATGAACCGAAGGCTTCTTGACTCTGCCTCGTCACCCATCCGGTCGCATTGACCCCGACCTTACGAGAAGATCAACTATCAGACCGGCGATCGCATCACGGTTTTCAAGTCGGCCTGAGCTGCAACTAGCGACACGGAGCCATCTCTGCTGAGAACCTTGTTCACGGTCGCCTTCATGCTCTCTATATCCCCGTCACTTGGTGCCCAAGAGAAGCTATCCGCCGAAAGTGCGAGCGCCAATTTTCAGAAGAATTTCGCATCCGCGTACAACCGAGGCGACGTTGACGCAATGGCGGCAGCATTCGCCGAGGATGCAATCAGAGTTACTCCTAGCGGAATCTTCCAGGGTCGCGATGCCATACGGCGAAGTTTTCAAGAAGCCTTAAAAATAGGACTGCACGACTACTCCGTCAGGCGCGTCATATCTCGCACAGAAGGATCGTTCATACTTAACGTCGGAGAATGGCAGGCCAAAGTGGGCGATCAGCCTTTCCGCGGCTACTACAGCGCAATCCTGCCGGCGATGGCGACGAAATGAGGATCATTGAGGAGACGGTTAGCATCGCGGCTCCATAGCGGTTTCGCAGGTAGCTCATTCTCTTGCTTTTGGCACCATTCGACCTTCATGCACCTCATGCGTTACGGCGCGGCTGTCCTCTGAAACCGGCAAACGCTTCACCAGTCGCTCACCGCACCAGAGCTCGACTGAATTGCCGTGCAGCATCTGCCTCGCCCAGACGATGGCGTCCTCGTCGTTGGCACAGGCGAACGTGCGGGAGTTCTCGCGACCATTCGCATCAACGATGCAGGCTCGATATTGCATTCTCAACTCTTTTGATTCGGCGGTTCAGCTCGACCGAACTGTAAGCGCTGACCGGCCAAAATTTAACTCTTTTCGCTTCGTAAACTCACGCCAGGCGCTGCTGCTGAGCGCGCGGGCCCAGGATCATTTTCGAGGTTTTTTCAATGAGCGGAACGAGACTCTCCTACCACGGCACCCGGGCCGACTTGAAGCCGGGGGACCTGATCGCTGCCGGTTTTCGCTCCAATTACGGAAGGCGGGCTCAGGCATCCTGGCTCTATCACACGGGTACTTTGGAAGCAGCCATTTGGGGCGCAGAGCTGGCACACGGCGACGGCGCGGAGAGAATCTACATCGTCGAGCCGACCGGGGAGATCGTGGATGATCCCAACTTGACCGACAGGAAATTCCCTGGAAACCCCACGCAGTCCTACCGGTCGCGCGAGCCACTCCGCGTTATCGGCGAGGTCAGCCAATGGACGGACATTCCGCCGAGCGGCTGAAGGAGATGAAGGACCAGATCGAGCGGCTAAAGGAGGAAGGAGTGGAGGCGATCGACTGATGTCGACAGAGATCCTCGCCGTCGGCTTCAGGCCGCAACGGAAAGCAGGCTGGCCTGACTTGCACTGTTGAGGTTGTCGCCGGTCAGCGCCGGACCCTTCAAGGAGACTTTCGAATGGCAGCTTCTGTTGAGATCGCAATCCTTCTCTATCAGGGTGTGACGGCGCTCGATGCGGTCGGGCCCTGGGAAGTGCTGTCGCGCATTCCCGGGGCGAAGGTGCAGTTCGTCGGCAAGGAAGTCGGACCGGTGGTGGCGGAAGGCCACGGGCTTCTACTCGGAGCCACCCGCTCGATCTCGGAGACGATCTGTCCCGACGTGCTCGTCGTTCCCGGAGGCTCGACCACCCCCGGTCAGATGGTCGACGACGAGGTCCTCGATTGGCTGCGGAAGGTGCACCGAACCTCGGTGTGGACGGCTTCGGTCTGCACGGGAGCTTTGATCCTTGGCGCGGCGGGAATCCTGAAAGGGCAGCCGGCGACGACGCACTGGTACAAGATGGGCGTGCTGCGGATCATGGGTGCGAAGCCCAGGCCCGATGAGCGCGTCGTCCGGTCTGGGAAAGTCGTCACGGCGGCGGGCGTCTCGGCTGGCATCGACCTGGCGCTCTGGCTGGCCGGCGAGATTGCGGGCCGTGAGCGGGCCGAGGCCATCCAACTGGTCATCGAATACGATCCGCATCCGCCCTTTGATGCCGGTCATATCAGCAAGGCCTCCAAGGAAGTGCAGCGCCTGGCGAACAAGATGATGGACGACAGCATGCCCGGAGACCAGCGGCGGCTCGTTCCCAAGATCGCCTGGAATCGGTTTCTCGACCTCGTCCGCACGGGGCAATAGCACCGGGACCGGATGGGCGCCTGGCGGGAGCCTTACGGAAGTTCCGCCTTGCGTAAGGTGCGTCTCTGGCCGAACCAATGGCGAATTGACTGCGGCTGGCACCATCGCCAAATCTGCGCCAACATTTTCACTGATTCCTTGCTGAGCGCGACCCGGCGAGAAAAAGTGAACGCTTCGTCCTGTTCAACGTTGAGACGGGTGACCTGCGTCATCGGGGTGCGGTGCCATTTTGTTGAGAGATGCGAGAGGATGCACCTGAGCAACTCCCACAACGCCGCAGATGGATCGACCATTCTTCTGGTTGAGGATGAAGCACTTCTCCGCGAGATGCTGGAAGAGACCTTGATCGAGGCCGGTTACGGTGTTGTTAGCGCCGCATCGGGCGAAGAGGCCGCCCGTTTGCTCATCAGAACGCCCCTTCCGCGAGCTGTGGTCACTGACATCAATCTCGGCCGCGCCAGGATGGACGGATGGGGGCTGGCTCGCCTCGCACGCGAGAACGACCCAAGCTGCGGGATCCTGTACGTCTCCGGCGATAGCGCCCACCGATGGGCCTCCAATGGCGTGCCCCGCAGCATCCTCCTGCCTAAGCCGTTCGCGCCGGCGCAATTGGTCCAGGCTTTGTCGGGTCTTCTCATCCGAACGTCATAGCTGCCGGGCGCCGGAAAAGGGATGCATCCAGGTTCAGTTCACCCTAAGCTTCTCGAAATAATAAAAACCGTCTCGCGCTCAGGGGTACCAAGTGTCTGTCGAATTTCGCAACAACGTGCAAGTCCGCGGCCGCGGCGAGCGGGCCATGATGTTCGCTCATGGGTTCGGGTGCGACCAGAACATGTGGCGCTTCGTGGCCCCGGCATTCGAAGGCGAGTTCAGCACGGTGCTGTTCGATCACGTCGGAGCGGGCCGGTCCGACCTCACCGCGTACGACCGTCAGAAGTATTCCAAATTGTCTGGTTATGCCGACGACGTCGTTGAGATCGGTCAGACGCTCGGGCTGAAGGGCGCGGTCTTCGTAGGGCACTCCGTCAGCGCCATGATCGGGGTTTTGGCTGCGATCAAAGACCCCTCGTTGTTCGAAAGCCTCATCCTTGTGGGGCCTTCGGCGCGCTACATCGACGATGGCGACTATGTCGGCGGCTTCAGCTCCCAGCAGATCGAGGAGCTTCTTTCTTTCCTGGAAGAGAACCACATGGGGTGGTCGGCCCAGATGGCGCCTGCCATCATGGGCAATCCCGACCGTCCCGAACTCGGCGAGGAACTGACCAACAGCTTCTGCCGGACCGATCCCGCGATCGCCAAGGAGTTCGCCCGGGTCACGTTCCTCTCCGACAATCGCGCGGACCTGGCCAAGGTCAACGCTCGCACGCTGATCCTCCAGTGCAGCGAAGACATCATCGCCGGGCAGCAGGTCGGCGCGTACGTGCAGCGCAACATCCCGAACAGCAAAATGGTGGTTCTGAAGGCAACCGGCCATTGTCCCAACCTGAGCGCGCCTGACGAAGTCGTTGCCGCAATCCGAGATTTCGTCTGAGTGAACAATAATTACCCCGCCGACAGCGATTTCGAAGACCTCTACGAAAACGCGCCATGCGGGTACCTCTCCGTTCGTCCGGACGGCCGCATCGATCGTGCCAATCGAACGCTGGCGGGCTGGATGGGCTACCAGCCGGACGACCTTCCTGGGATGCGACTGAGCGACCTGCTCAACATGGCGGGACGCATATTCCTGGAGACCCACGTGGCGCCGCTGCTGCGCATGCAGGGCTTCTTCGACGAGTTCGCCCTCGATCTCCTCACCAAGAGCGGGGCGCGGCTTCCGGCGATCGCCAACGCCCGCGAGCGGCGCACCGACGCGGACGCGCTTCTGTTCACCCGCCTGACAATCATGCGGGCCACGGACCGGCGTCGCTACGAGCGCGAGCTCATCGACGCCCGGAAGGAAAGCGATGAGCTCAAGTCGGCGCTGGAAGAGCGTCTGCAGCAGGAGCGCGCAAACGCGGAGTTGCGTGAGCAGTTCATCGCCGTGCTCGGCCACGACCTACGCAACCCTCTCGCATCCATTGCGGCCGGTGCACGGCTGATGCTCAAGGCCAAGACGCCGGAAGACGCGCTGCGGCTCGAGGCCATGATGCAGAGCAGCGTCGGGCGAATGGCCAAGATGATCGAGAGCGTCATGGATTTGGCACGAGGCCGCCTTGGCGGAGGCATCTCGCTGTCCAAGTCAATTACGGCGATTGAACCCGTGCTCGACCAGGTCGTCGCCGAATTGACGGCGGCCCATCCGGAGCGCCGCATCGAAACCAGCTTCGAGGTCGAGACACCGGTCTTCTGCGATCCGGCCCGTATCGCCCAGTTGTTCTCGAACCTGCTCGGCAACGCAATCAGCCACGGCGCGCCGGATCAGCCAGTGCGGGTCCAAGCTACCGCCAAAGCAGAAATGTTTGAGCTCTCGGTGGCGAATGGAGGTGCGGCTATTCCGGAAGAGGCGCGGACGCGCCTGTTTCAGCCGTTCTACCGAGGAAAGGCGCACGGCCCTTCTCAAGGATTGGGACTTGGTCTGTACATCGCGTCTGAAATAGCGAAGGCGCACGGAGGTTCAATCGGCGTCGACTCGACCGACACAGAAACCAAGTTCACCTTGCGGATGCCCCTCGAAGGCGATGGATCCCTCCGGCCGCATTCCGCTCCCTGAGACCAGCAACCTCAGCGGTCGTGGGCCGTTCGATGCGGATGCAGAACCGTGAGTCCCAAGGCGGCAATCGGCGCGCATCGTGCATAGGAACACGCGCTGGCTTCTCGGCATCTTCCACTGGGCTTCGTCACCCTTTCAGATGAACGAGATTGATTTGGTCAATTTCCATTACCTCAGCCTCTTTCGGCGTCGGGCGTGTAGGCTTTTCTACCGGAGCTGTCAGGAGGAAAGGCGGAGAAAGGGCTTGTGCCTGCTCCGCGGCTGGCTCACTCCGCAGCAGCGCGCCCAGTTCGTCGGGAAGGGCTATTTCGAGGTGGTCGGGTCCGACACGGGTACCCGCTACCGCATCCGTCATGGCACATCGGCCAATGTCCGCGAGGTCGATGCATCCGGTCGACTAGGAATGGGATGGTGCTTTGTTCCGGTTGGTGAGCTGGTCGAAGGGGATGTGATGCTGGTTCAAAAAATCGCTTTAGAGACGAGCGAACTTGAGACACTGGCCATCGCCAAGAACTTCTACGGATGGTGATGTCGGAAGTCTAAGGGCCTCCGTCCGCTCGCGTATCGCCAATTGATGAGCGACCAGGTTCCGTGTTCACTTGTGTACAAAGTGTCTCATCCTTAAATCACGGTTGCAGCAAGAAAGGATCGCGCTACCCGCCAACAGCAGGAGTTGCGCCATATGGCTTATAGCAAACCCTTCGATATCGCCGTCATAGGAGCTGGCGCAACAAAGCTATCGGTGGTCGCTCTCGATCTGGAAAATGCGGAGGAGGCCTGCGCGGTGGGGAAGCGGATGGCCGAGACGACTGGGCGAACTGTCACCGTACGGAACGCAGAAGGCGAGGTCCTCGGCATTTTTCCAGGCGCGAATGAAAACTAGGAGCGGCCAATGGCATTTGCGGACATGCCGACGTTCTTCTTCGAGGTCAATGATGAGGCCGCGCCCGTCAAAGATGGGAACAGTAGTGGCTTGAGTAAAGCCGACACCGGGAGCAGCAGTTCGTTCAGGGAAGCGAGCCCTGCGAGCACCGAAAACGATACGCTTCCAGGGGCTCCGATCGGCAGCAAAGACGAAGCAATCGACCACTGTACCGGGCCAGCTTCGAAGCCTTAGACTTCAACGGCCTCTCGCTCGACCATGCCAGGCAGGCCGCGGCTTCCCATGTTCGCGGGGCGCGCAACGCACGCCGAATGCGCCGCTGCGGCTCCATATCCCGGTCCCGAGTGGACGTCCTCTTGGCGCGCGCCTCCTGCTCTGGAGCTTTACGTCGTCCCGAGCGATTCAGGTGCAACCGGCTCTATGGTCAGAGGTACCAAGGTAAGCTATTGAGGAACTGGAACCTTCGTTGATCGTTGCCCCGTGCCAATGGGGACATTCCTTCAACCAGAGCAAAAGAGACGGTCGGCGTGTCCGACGTGTCTGCGCCAGAAGAGCGCGGCCCGCTGGGAGGCTCATGACGCGAAATAGCGAAGATCAAAAGCCGGAAATTGCCGCATGGCAGTGGAAGCAAATCGTCAACGGCGCAACCGATACCGCCATCATCACCACCGATGCGTGGCCGAGTGACGAGTTGGAACATTGGCGCGGGCAACATTCTCGGGTGGACAAAAGAGGAGATGATCGGCCGCTCCTTGAGCCGCGTCTTTGCGGAGGAGGACCAGGAGGCCCAGCTTAGCCGCGAAATCGCGCACGCGATGACAAAGGGCAAGGGCGGCGGCGAAGAAGGCTGGCGTCTTCGCAAGGATGCCTCACGTTTTTGGGCCGTCGGAGAGCTCAGCCCGATCCGGGAAAAGTCGAACGTCGTAGGTTTCATCAAGATCCTGAGGGACCGCACAGCGCAGCGCGAAGCCGAGGAAGCTATCCGAGAAGAGCGGCACGCTCTGGAAGTGCTCAACCGTGCCGGCTCGGCGCTCGCAGCGGAGACAGACCTCGAGCGCCTCGTTCAGATCGTTACGGATGCGGGCGTGGCGCTTACGGGGGCCGAGTTCGGCGCCTTCTTCTACAACGTCATCATCAATGCGGGCGAGAGCTATATGCTCTATACGCTCTCCGGAGCGCCGATCGAGGCATTCTCGAAATTCCCCATGCCGCGCAATACGGAGGTGTTCGCGCCGACCTTTCTGGGCCAAGGCATCGTCCGTTCGGACGATATCACCAAGGATCCGCGCTACGGGAAGAACTCGCCCCGCGAAGGGATGCCTGAAGGCCACCTGCCGGTCCGGAGCTACCTTGCTGTATCGGTCATATCTCGCACTGGTGAAGTGCTTGGCGGTCTTTTCTTCGGGCATGCGCGGACTGGCGTGTTCAACGAGCGGTCGGAGCGGGGCCTGTCCGGGCTTGCCGCCGAGGCCGCGGTCGCGATTGATAACGTCCGCCTGTCCCAAGCCATGCACCGAGAGATCGAGGAACGGAAGCGGGCGCAAGAGGCCCTGGTCGAGCTCAATGCCACTCTGGAGCGACAGGTGATGGAGCGGACCGAGCAGTTGCGCAAGAACGAGGAAGCTTTGCGCCAGTCGCAGAAGATGGAGGCCGTCGGGCAACTGACCGGCGGCGTGGCGCACGATTTCAACAATCTGCTGCAGATCATTCTGGGAAATCTGGACACCCTGCAGCGCAATCTTCCGGCTGAATCGGGTCGATTGCAGCGGGCGGCGCGAAACGCGATGACGGGCGCGCAGCGGGCAGCCACCCTAACCCAACGCCTCTTGGCGTTTTCGCGTCGCCAACCTCTCGATCCCAAGCCCCTCGATGTGAACGCACTCGTCAACGGACTGTCGGACATGATCCATCGTACGCTCGGCGAAACGATCGACGTGGAAACTGTCCTGGGTGCAGGCGTGTGGCGAGTTGAAGCCGACCCGGCCGAATTAGAGGCGGCTGTCATCAATCTAGCCGTGAACGCCCGCGACGCGATGACGAACGGCGGTCGACTGACGATTGAGACCAGCAATGCGCACATCGACGAGGCCTACGTCGCCTCGCACACCGAGGTCGTGCCGGGCCAGTACGTCGCCGTCGCGGTGACGGACACGGGCGTCGGCATGGATTCGAAAACGGTCGCTCAGGCTTTCGAGCCCTTTTTCACGACCAAAGCTGTCGGCAAGGGCACCGGACTGGGGCTCAGCCAAGTGTATGGCTTCGTCAAGCAGTCCGGCGGTCACGTCAAGATCTACTCGGAAGTGGGACAGGGAACGACGGTGAAGCTGTACTTGCCGCGGCTCGCGACGCAGGCGGCGGGTGCCGAGCAAGTCGAGTCCAATCCAAGTCCCGAAGCCGCACAGGAAGAGACCGTCCTCGTCCTCGAGGACGACGACGAGGTGAGAGCATATTCGGTCGAGACTCTCCGCGAACTCGGCTACCGCGTCATCGAGGCTCACGACGGACCCTCGGCCTTAAGGCTCCTGGAACGGCAGCCCCGGGTCGACCTCCTCTTCACCGACGTTGTTTTGCCAGGCGGCCTGACAGGAGCACAGGTTGCCGCCCAGGCGAAGACGGTCCGTCCGACCTTGAAGGTGCTGTTCACGACGGGCTACGCGAGGAACGCAATCATCCACCACGGCCGGTTGGACAAGGGCGTGCAGTTGCTCGTGAAGCCATTCAGCTTCAGCGATCTGGCGGCGAAGGTGCGTGACGTCCTCGACGGCGCTTCGGACTAGTCCAGCTGCGGCTGCCAACAGGCGAGGCGCCGACAATCGCACCAAAGTTCCACGAGGTATTCGTCCATTATCGCTGCTTTGCTTGGACCTCTCGCGCACCAAACTCACGGCGTTGTCGAGTTCGTCACCCACGTAACCTGATAGATCATGGTCACACAAACTAACATAGGTTTGGGGTTGCCAGAATTTCCCGGCAGTCTTCAGATTTTAGTTGGCAGAAGCGAATCATGTTGGCATGCTCCTGTGACCGGGGCTGGCACGTTCATCTCGCATCTATTTACACCTGGGTTCTGAAGCAACGGCAACGCTGCGGCAGGCGTTTCAGTACGTGTTATTTAGATTGCCTAATGAACTCCTGAGGCCGCCTTTAGGTGGCCTCTTCGTTGAGAATTCAATTCTGCGGGGACATTGCAATGGCAAAACCAGCCGTTTCCCGTGATGCTTTTCGTGGACTATTCGCTTTGTACTGGGCGAAGGCTCATCACGATCACAAAGCCGAAGCCGAGGATTGCCTTTTGACGTTGTTCGGGTCTGCGGAATACATTCCCGATCGCCTGCTGCAGCAATGGTCTGAAAAAGCTGATCTACTCGGTCCAGAAACCGTCGGTAGTGTAGTGGAGCCGCGGGCCCGTGAAATCGCCAGCGGCGGCGCGCGGTACGACCATGCGAGTGATTTTCTCCACTCGCTCCTGAGAGACCTCGGGCGAAAAATGCAGTGATCAGATGCGCCGTTTCCGCCGCTCTTACCGCGCGCCTCTGATCAACTTTGACCTCATTGACAATCTTCTGCCGGCACGCAGCTCGTTAGAACGGCGCGTCGCCTTTTATCCCCTCGATCTCAACCGCGCCTTCTCCCTGGGTCTAGGGAGGTGCGTGGCGCCTCAATCTTCGAGGCGAGCGACCAGGATGCTGGAGAAATTCGAACGCGATACGGAGCCGTCAATAACATTTGGAAGATTGCCCTGGTGGCCTTGTTGTTCCAGTTGCAAAGTGCAGCGCGGCTATCCAATGGCGGGGTTTCAGAAATCGCGATCAACGCGGCGCTCAGCTTTGTAGAGAATGCCAAGCCCCAGACTGAAGTGGAGGCTGCTTTGGTCATGCAAATGGCTTGCACCCACGCTGCTGGAATGGCGGTGCTGTCGCGGATTGGCGGAGGTCACGGCGGTGGCCGACACGTAGCAACTTATGGCAGCAGCCGCCAGCAGACTTCTTAGGCTTACGCGCTCCAGTTCGAAACTCTGCGACGCTGGCGCAACGGCAGCTCGCAACATGTGCGGATAGGTGCGGATGACTCGCTTGATCCCCTGCCGAGCCCGATCCGTGACCGCTTTCGAGTGATAAAGTTTCCGAAGCCGAACGCGGACGATCTCGACGCGCTGTTGCCGGCCGTGATCGCCGACCTGGCCCGAGATCGCGGTCTCACGGCAGTACTTGATACGGCAAGACTACGACGTTGATCAGGGGCTGGTTGGTGTTCCGGCACTGCTCTTCGAGGACTCACGTGTGCTTGCCGCCGTCCAGGCGTGCCTTGCAGGTCATGCTTAGTCTTGTCGACCGTGAGCCACGATGACATTATGTTCGCCAACACTAGGACGCCGCCGACGCCGACGGCCCCGCCTAGCGTGGGGTTTTTCGGGGGCAACTTGTCGTTCGCGTGGATGGCAAGCTGCGTTTATCGCTTGAGATTGACGCTATTTTCAAGCTGTGCAGCGCAGGACACCATTTCCTCAATTCGAGTGGAGAACTCGTGGCTTTCCTTCAACAGCACGGTGCGGGCATCGGCAACCTTTGCACGCATCCACTGGGTCGTCGGCCCATCGAGAGCTTTATCGAGGATCATATCAAGTTGGTCGAGGTGTTCCAGCAGCGCTGGCGTTCTTTGAAGTACGATTTCGCTGGAATTTTTAATCTCGGCCAAGGCATGTTGAAGCGTCTCCCAATCCGCCTGCAATTTGTTTTTGTCTGCACTCTTGCTCTGAGTCGAAAAAGGCTCAACTCGCAAGGCCCTCGGAAACTCTAGAATCTGGGCCATTTTCGGTCCTCTCCATTCGCACATGTCGAAGCCCGTTTTGGGGAGCCGGCTTGCTTTCAAGCACTAAGCGGCACGGACCGACTCTAGGAACTTGCTGACTTGATCCTTGAGCCGATTGCTATCGCGCGACAGCGATTGGGCCGCCGCGAGAACCTGGGTCGATGCCGATCCAGTTTCGGTAGCGCCGCGCTGCACGTCAGTGATATTTGAGCTCACCTGCTGCGTTCCCTGGGCGGCCTGCTGAACGTTGCGGGAGATTTCCTGTGTCGCGGCGCCCTGCTCCTCGACCGCAGATGCGATGATGGAGGCAATTTCCGACATCTTCCCTATTGTGTCGCCGATCTCCTTGATCGCGGCGACTGATTGGCCGGTCACCGACTGCATTCCGTCGATCTGCTGGCTGATCTCGTCAGTTGCCTTGGCTGTTTGCTCGGCCAGGGCCTTCACCTCGGAAGCAACCACGGCAAAACCCCGTCCGGCTTCGCCAGCCCGCGCTGCCTCGATGGTGGCGTTCAGCGCCAAAAGATTGGTCTGGCCGGCGATCGTGTTGATCAGGTCTACGACGGCACCGATCCGACTCGCGGCGTGAGCGAGATGTCCGATCTGATCGTTGGTCTTCTGAGCCTGCTTCACCGCATCGCTGGCGATGCGTGCAGATTCCTGGACATGGCGGCCGATCTTGTTGACCGATGACGCCATCTCCTTCGCCGCTGAGGCCACCGACTTGACATTGGTGGAAGCTTGTTCCGACGCCGCGGCCACCATCACCGTCAGCTCCTGGACTTGTCCCGCCGTTGCGGTCAGCGTACTCGCTGAAGCTTCCAATTCGGTCGAGGCCGATGAGACGGTTTCGACGACTTCGCCGATCGCCGCGTCAAAGTCATCGGCCAGACTATGCATATCCACCCGGCGCTGCTCGGCCGCGCGCTTATCGTTTTCCAAGCCTCGGGCACGCAGGCGTTCGGCCTCTACCATATGGTCCTTGAACACCTGCACCGCACCCGCCATTTCGCCGATCTCGTCGGACCGGCCAAGGCCGGGGACAACGAGCGACATTTCGCCGTTTGCCAACTGGCCCATCGCGCCCGTCATGGCCCGAATTGGCTTCGTAATTGAACGCACGGTAAAGAACGCAATGGCGCCGCCGGCGACCAGCCCCGTTGTCAAGAGCGCCCATTCGATCCAGATCAGGAAGGCGGTATCGTCCTGTACGTTGCGGGCTTCCTGCTGCAGCATCAGATTTTGGTTGGTCTTGATGCCTCCTGAGCGCGTTCCATCTCCCCCTTTGGGGCCGTCGATCAGGTCGAGGATTGCGCGCGCCTTTGGTGCGGCGTCGGTGGCCAGAATCAGGACCGGCACGTTCCAACCCGCCGAATCGCGAATCGCAAACATTCGTTCGGGCATGGGCTCCAGTTCGCCATAGGCCTTGGTAAAGGCATCGAAGGCTGTTCGCTGCGCGGAAGTGAGCAGGGATTCGCGGGCCGCGACTCCGGCAAGGCCTTGTTTGAAATTCTGCCATGGCCGCGTGAACTTGTCCTTCTCGGCCTTGTCCCCGGAGAGCAAGTAAGTTCGAATCTGCGCCATGGCTGCGGCGAAGTTGCCGCGCGTGTCGGCCATTGCCTTCAATAGTCGTTTGCGGTCGGCCGTCGCCTCAAGCCCCTCCTCTTCGTTGATCATGCGGCTGATCTGGGCGAACATTATATCCGCTCGCGGCGCCGCTTCCGTCAGCAGGAGCTTGGTGGCCGGAAACGCGTCGGACGTGAATGCAATGCTCTCGGCCCGACTTTGCGTGACGCGGAACTCCTCTAACTTGACTTTGGCGTCTGCCCAATTGCGAAGGTTTTCCGAGTTGGTGAAGCGCATCGCCATTTTGTCGAAGGCACTGACGGTCGCGTCGAGCTCTTTCCACACTGCGGCGCGCTCAGCTTTGGCTTGTGGATCGCCTGTCAGGAGATAGGCGCGCAGGGCCGCAAGAGTAGAGTAAAGATTGCCAACCAGCTCAGTGCTGCTGATGGCGACTGGAGTACGCAAAGTCACCATCCGATCGACGGCGTGAGAAAGAGTGCCGACCGCAATGATCGTGCACCCAACCGCGGCCATCAAAACTGCGCACAGCACCGCGAATCCTGAAATCAAACGTCCCCTGATCCTCAAACGAAGGAATGGCACAAGAATTCCCCTTAAATACGCCCAATCCCAATGATGCAACCCTGCGCTGAATCGGTTAATAAGAAATGAAGTCTGGCCAGCTCGTTTGACGAACGTGGTTTCTGCAAGTCATTGGATCGTCGACGCTGACGTCAACGCGCGCTGAAGCCTCGACGGAAGCTTCTGACCGTAGTCAATGGCTGCTAGTGTGGCGGAAATGAAAACAGCCCGCCTAGTCAGAGCTGCAAATAAAACTGCTAGATGGATCTGGTATTCCTGCATTGACGGACGTTTGTTCCATATTGGAGCGTTGTTTTGCATCCGAGCCAGTTCGGGACGCGATAGCGTCGGCCCGCAATATATACTCGCAAGGAAATGACCGCGCTGAAGTCGAGGCCGTGACATCCTGTAGTCCTAGCTGGCTAACGCCCTGCTCCGGTCCCTTTGCTTAAGGCCGTTTCGCAAGCTCAGGATCGTTGAGGCGAGTTCGGTTGCAGGGACCGGGCGGCTGAACAAGAACCCTTGCGCCTCGTTGCAACCTTCCGCCTTCATCTGGTTCAACTGCTCAACCGTCTCCACCCCCTCCGCTGTTGTTGTCATACCAAGGCTCCTTCCGAGGCTGGTAATGGCCCTGACGATCAATTTCGATCCCTTTGTCGCCGTTGCGTCGCGGACGAAGGACTGATCGATTTTAATTTTGTCAAAGGGAAAACTGCGGAGGTAACTCAGCGACGAATAGCCGGTCCCAAAATCGTCCAAAGCGATGCGCAGCCCACGCGCCTTGAGCTCGTGCAGCGTCGCGATGGTTTCGGAGCTGTTGCCAAGGAGAACTGATTCCGTGATTTCGAGCTCAAGGCGGTGCGGTGAAAGCGCTGATGCGTCGATCGCGTTGGCGATGACGTCTGCAAACTTCGGGTCACGAAACTGACTCGCCGAGACATTGACCGCAATCTTGAGCTCGTCGGGCCAATTGGCCGCTTGTTCGCACGCGCGGTTGAGAACCCATTCACCGAGCGGAGCAATGAGACCGATTTCTTCTGCGAGCGGAATGAATTGGTCGGGCGGCACGAACCCCCTATTCGGGTGCTGCCAGCGCAACAAAGCTTCGAAGCCGCTAATCCGATCCCTTCGCAAGTCATAAATCGGCTGGTAGAACAGCGCGAACTCTTGCTTGTCCATAGCCTCGCGCAGGTCGATTTCCAGCGCTCGGCGGCTTTGCAGGCTTGCATCCATTGCTGGCTCGAAGAACCGCCATGTTCCCCTACCGTCCATTTTGGACCGGTACAGCGCCATGTCCGCATTTTTCAGTAGCTTTTCTCGCGTCACACCGTCCGCTGGCGCGAGCGAAATTCCGACGCTGCACCCGACGATGATGCGATGCCCGAGCAGTTCATAGGGCGCTCCGACACCCTCAACGATGCGCTGGGCGAGGCTCTCGGCCTCTTCAGCGTTTCGGACGTCAAATTGAATGACCGCAAACTCGTCGCCACCCAAACGCGCAACGGTATCAACGTCTCGGACGCACCTGCTTAACCGCTCGGAAACCGCGCAAAGCAGCGCGTCGCCCACCGGATGTCCCAGGGTATCGTTGATCTGCTTGAAGTTATCCAGATCGATACAAAATACGGCAAACCCCGCCCCCCGGCCGGCCTCCGCGACGGCCTGCTCGATTCGCTCGCCGAAGAGAGACCGGTTGGGTAATCTGGTCAGAGCGTCGTGGCGCGCCATGAACGCGATTTGAGATTGCGCCCTTTGTTGTTCGGTCACGTCTTCGCAACTGATGAGCCAGCCGCCGTCGGATGTGGGGCGATGAGCGATTGAGACGATGCGTCCCTCACTGAGCCGCTGGAGGTAGTTGCCGCTCCTGCGGCGAGCCTGGAACTCCTCGCATTCCGCCAGAAGATCGGCTACGGTCTGGCTGCCATGAGTGCCGGCGGCAACACTCAGGCGGAGGACGTCTTCGAACGTCATGCCTGGACGCACAAGCTCCGGGGAGATATCAAAGATCTCGGAGAAGCGACGGTTAACCACCTGCAGCCGTCCCTCCCTGTCATAGAGACAGAGGCCTTGCGACATGTGCGTCAGCGCCGCGTCCAGTCTCAGATTCGTCGCGTGCAGCTCAGCTTTCTGCTGCTTTAAACCCGTAATGTCGCTGTAGACGAGCATCACGCCGCCTTCCTGGGTCGGGCTGCGGCTGACCCGCAGCCACCTACCGTCAGGGAGCTGGGCTTCACCCTCCTCGCTATCCACATCGCTAAAGTTGTCTCGGCGAATGAGTGCTGGTGAGCTGTCCTCGCTGGACGCCCGCGTTCCCCGCAACCAGCCCGGGTGAACGAGCTGTGGCAAGCAATGAATGAACTCGCTGGCCCTAGAATTGGATAGGGCGATCTGACCATCATTATCGAGGAGAACGACGCCCTCGCGGGAGTTCTCGAGTGCATCGGAAAGCCTCACCTGGGCCGAACGCCGCTGCGCCACCTCCCGGTCCACCATCGTCCTGATGTTGTCCCGCATCCTTCCCATTGCGCTCAGGAGGGTACCCAGCTCATCAGCGCCGCCCTCCGGAATGTCTGTGTTCAAGTCACCATCGGCAATACTCCTTGCCACTTTGGAGGCAATCGCGACTGGGCCGATGATGCGGCGTGCCAACATCCACGAGAACAACCCGGACAGAAGAAGGGCAACAGTCAGCCCCGCCACATTGAATTGCACATCCCGCCTGATTGCAGCCAGCGCACGTTGACGGAATAGAAAGCCATCACCGGCCGTATAGTTCACAAGCAGTTCAATCTGCTGATTGACGGCGTTGGAGTACTGATCGAGATCGGCGATCTCACGCGCATTCGCTTCAACGCTCCCATGCTCGCCAGCAAGCGGTTGAAGTGAACGACGATGAAGCGCGGTCCAGGCTTTTGCGGCCTCCTGGACTTTGGCGGCCGCTTTTGCGGCGCGCGCGGATTGCGACCGTTCCGCCGCGATGGTCACATCCTCCGACAGCGATTTCGCCAGCTCGTCGATTTCGGCTTCGAGTCGTGCACGGACCGACGGATCCTTGGTGAGGAGGCGTTGTGCCGACGCCACGCGCATTGCGGCGAAATCGGCGCCAGCCGCGCGTGCGTAATTGATCGACATCAGTGACTCGTCGAAGGTTTTAGCCACCAGGTCGCCGGCATGCCGGATACCAAGGGTGGCATAGCCTCCGAGGGCTGCTGCAATGGCGCTCATCGCGAGACAAAAGATCAAAATGCCTATTCGAATCGAGCCGCGCGCTTCAAGCAGCCGTGGCAGACAGGCGCTTGTGGACCGAAGCGTGTCAAAAACCGCTTTCGGTTGACGCACAACCCTGCCGACGAAAAGACTCATCGCGATGTCTTTCGCTGTAAACAAACAATCGCAAACATAGGGCGCGGACGCAGCCGGCTGCCTCCGCCTCAAATTTCCCTAGTAATGACTAAAAGGGATGCGGAAATCGTTAAGATCAAGCTGTGATAAAGTACGGATTACTCACGCGCTCGGACGATTTGAGCCAAGCCGGACATTTAATAAAGTTGAAGCTTCAGCGGGGTTGAAATGGTGGCAAGACTTTTAACTTTGCGCGAAGGCAGGTTCGGGCTCCAGATCACTGCCGTGGTCACCGGGGGACTGCTGGCAGGCGCCGCTCTTGGCGCAACTTCCTATACGATCTCGCAAAAGGATCGAGAATTCAGGCCGCGAGAGATCATCATCAAGCGCGGCGAGACTTTACGGTTTGTTAACGACGATGGTGAGCTCTTGCACCACGCCTATTTGAGCGCGGAGACCTTTGACTTCGACACCGGCGATCAGCAGCCGGGCAGCCAATTCGACGTCGTCTTTTCGATGGCTGGTGACTACACGGTCCTGTGTGGCATTCATCCCAAGATGAAGCTTGGCGTGCACGTCACAAAGTAGGATTCTAAAGTATCGCCGTGTTGAAGATCGCGGCATGGCCAACATAGTAGGCGAAAAGCGTAACCGTCAGCGCCGCACATAATCCGGCCGGGGCGAGCCACGGAGCGCGATCATCGGCCTCTGTCGGCCGATTATCGGAAAGGATGGCGACCAGGACGACGATAATCGCCGAATGTCCGATGACATCAAGCTTGCCGAATTCGAAGCACGCGCTGATGAACATTCCGAGCAGCACGGCCGCCGCGATGCGCCGAACCAGTGGCGTCCAAGCCAGGGCAAAGGCGAGCGTGAACTCGACCATGCCCGCAGCCCGCATGTAGAACTCGTTGTTGAACCCAAGGGTGATACCGGGGTGCTCGATCAGAAGCGGGAAGCTCCATTCCGGATAGGCCCACTTCTCTATCGAGGCCCACATCAAGGTCACGGCGGTCGCATAGCGCACCACGTCGAGCGCCGGAAAACCGAACAAATTCTTTTGCAACCCCGTGAGAGCGAGATAGGCCGCAAGGCCCAGAAAGATCGGATAGTCGGCCAGATGAAACGTACCGTAGTCGCGCACGGCGAGGCCAAACAACACCACGATCCCCGCCCCAGAGAGCGGCATGGTGTGGCGCGACAGCAGGCCGGCGGCGATGGCGAGCTGCAAAGGTCCCACCCATGCGGACGTCGTCTTCAGTTCTGGGGTCAAGATGATACCTCCGACCGCCCAGAGCGAGACGAAGAAAAAGCCGCACACCGCGCGGATCATCACCTCGGTGTGCAGGCGCAAGCCTTCCGTGAACCTGTTGAGTGAGCGGGCCGTCAGCTCGCCCAGAGACGTGCGCTCCACCACACAGCCGGAAAAGAACCAGAGCACCGCAACCCCTAGGAGCAGCTCAAAATCCTGGCACAGAACGTTTTCAAGGCCCCGCGGCTGGCCGGCAGCGTCATAAGCGCAAAACCATTTGACATGAGCGCTGGCAGCTCGGGTCCCCAAGACCCAGACGGAGAACACCGCGATAAACCTGGCAACGAGGGCAACCCCCGGAGACACCCGTGTGGCATCCCGCCCCAAAGACCTCAACATTTTAAGAAATCCGCCCGTCGTGGAAGGCACGGCTTAACGATCTATTCACCTTAGCATAAATTTTGGGGTTTGTACCGTCCGCACACCCGGTGGTTGACGGGTGGTTAATGGGGCCGATTTGGGCGGGCGCCGCCGCAAGTCCTTTCAAATTTTATAGATTTCGAGGACGAGCCTTCAATCCGGGTGTCGTACTGAACGTCAGACAAAACGGGATGGTTGGAGCAGTCCATGTTCGAAGCGTTAGGTGCAGCGCGTGTGGCGGTAGGCTCGGTGCTGGTCCGCGGGGCAAAGCGCTACGCTACGCGAACCGAGACCCTGGAGGCTTGGGCAGGCGCGCTTGTTATCCTCGGCTTTGGCCTGCTGGGGTCGGCATTGCCGCACGTTCACTAAGGTTCGTACCGAGGACCCGATGGCGGTAGTTCGTCAGCGCGAGAAGTTGTGAAAAGGCGTGGCCTGGGACGACGCAGTTAGCGTTTGAAGAAAGGCGACGAGATCGGTCTTTTCCTCTGCTGCCAAAGATAAAGACTTTATCGAAGGGGACCGGCTTGGACGGTCAATCCCACCCTGGTCATAGAGTTCGATGACCTCTTCGAGCGTTGCGACCGATCCATCATGCATGTAGGGCGCACGCTGCGCAACGTTGCGCAATGTCGGCGTCTTGAATGCGTATCGGAGCTTTTGTGACGTCGGAAACAGCCGGCCGCGGCCAATATCACCGTCTTTCGCGGTGCCGATATCCTGAAACGATCCATCGGTAAAAGACGGCCCACTGTGGCAGTCTGAGCAACGCGCTTTGCCGTTGAAGAGCGCAAAGCCGCGTTTGGCCGCCGCGCTGATCGCGGTTTCATCCCCAGCGATCCAGCGGTCGAACGGGGACTCGTCCGCGACAATGGTGCGTTCAAAGGTCGCCAAGGCAGCTTCGATCCTGGGCCGGGTGATCGCACTATCCCCGTAGGCGCTTGCGAACGCATCGACATAGGCCGGGCTGGTCGACAGACGGTCAATCAACTCCGATTCTGTCAGATTCATGTTTGCCCGACCCGTGATCGGACCAAACGTGACGGATTCGATATCCCTGAACTTCCCGTCCCAGCCCAACGGCTGGGTGAACGCCACATCGATCAGAGTGGGCGAACGAAGCGGCAGGCCTTTCGGATCCTCCCCGACCGCACGCGCAAGGCCATCTCCCCACGACAGCGACGGATTGTGGCAAGTCGCACAGGAAATGGTACCGGACCTCGAGAGCAACGGATCGAAGAACAACATCTTCCCGAGAGCCGCTTTTGGTGCCGAGTAGGGATTGCGGTCCGGGAAAGGAATCGCCGCCGGCCGACTGTACTTGGCGCGGATCTCTGCCGCCTCCTTTGATTCCTCCGCCACCGTCGAGCCAAAGCGCAGCCCCAGCGGCACAAGCACCGCAAGCAAAGCCAGGCTGACCCAGACCTTCATCGGCTCCTCGGAGGAATATATGCCTCGTTATATGAACAACTTGGTCAAGGAAGCCTTAATGGCCCCTCTGCCCATTGGGTCGAAATGCGTCGCCACAATCTACTTTGTTCCCGTGTGATCGCGCGCTGCGTGAGGGCCGTTGAACGCTCAGGCAACCTCGTCAACACCAACTGCTGCCTGGCGCGCGAGACGGGCTTTCGCAAAAGATCGGACATCGGCACGCCACCGCCGCTCCCCCGGTCTCACTGGTAAGCTCAACTGACGAGCTGTCTCGGCAATACCATCACGATGTTGATCTCGCGCTCCAATATCTTTGAGGCAATGATCGATATGTGCAGCGCGAATTCATCTTCGATCTTGGCGGCGGTGTCCTCGTCCTTGGCGTAGACGAACAGGACCCCCATCGACTTCATCGAACCGCACGCCTGCGAACAGACGGTCGAACGTCCTTGCGCCGACGATTAGAGCTATGCGGGCTTGGATTGCTTGGTCTTGGATTTCGGTGAGCTGCATACGTCGGATATGGGGCCGGAGGACACCGGGGCAAGTGTTCAGACCCTCGTACTATCGCTCGATCTTTCCTTCATCGCCACGATCACGAGTTGAGCGCATCATCTCGCAAAGGCCGTTGCAACGCCTTCGCCTCTTTCCATGGCGCTCCCATCCAGACATCGCGCCGTTAAGGAACTGGTTACTAGTGACTGTCACCATTTGCTGTATTAGGTCGTCACATACAGCAGCGCATTCCGAGAACGGTTCAATACTTCGACACGCCCGGTTGGCGGTCTCTTGTAGGAGAGGCCCAATGTTTAAGGGCTTCATGGTGGCAGTTGTGGCGCTGATCAGTACAGCGCAGATCGATCAATACCTAACCCACGGTCGGTACACCGACGCGGCGATGGCTATGCTGCGGCAAATTCGTCATGCGTTTGGATTTTAGATAGTTCTTTGCGACGGAGACGCATCATGGACGGCATCTCATGGGCCGATCTCGATAGGGCTGAACAACGCGCAATTGCGATATTGGGAGCCGGTCTTTCCATTGAACTGTGTGACCCGCTTGCCCTCCTGACGTTGGCTCGCCTCGGGCTGGCCATAGGGTCGCATTTGACCGTTGCTGGAGACGCCTTGCGACGAGATGCCGTTTTGAAGGGTGTCGCTAGTTAAGCGGTTCGGCGCCGGTCGATCACGACAGGGGGATGGGAATGCCAAACGCAATCGAGCTGATTGTGGACGGTTACGTTCGCTTGAACAATCGGAGGGCTCTGAATGATCTGCGCATGCAGCGCCGGAAGCTGGCCGTGGACCTAAAGGCACGTACAGATTTTGATGTTCGGGCAGCCGTCCAGCAGATCGAGGAAGATATCATCGTGATCGAGGCTGGGCTGGCGCGGTTGGATGAGGCGGCGACGAGCTAAGCTGCCAAAGCAGTACGCGGTTCAAGCCGCCCAATTACCTTCTTTCTCGGCCCCACGCATAACGATCTTAAGCACATCATCCGGCAACGGGCCATTGCAGCGCCTTCGCCTACTCCCATGTGGGCGTGCGCATCCAGCACCTGCAGGTCAACATCGTCTCGACGGATTACTGCCGCTTAGTAAGGCAATAGTTCGGACGCTTTTGTCCCGGCCAAGCTGTGGAAATTCTTGCAATGACCTATGGCTGTACGGGTGACATGGCGCTCAGTCGAAGGTGTGTAAGACCACAGCATAGTGGTTGCAACAATGAGGAAGGCAACGGCCGCGAATGCAGATGAGATCAGATGCTTCATGGGAAACCTCCGGTTTCCGATCGAAGGTTCGTCAGACAGTTCGCTTAAAGGTTCAATGGAACCAGCCAAAATCTCGTACGTGCCCGCTCGTGGAGTTCCGTTGAGACGTAAGGGCGGCCCGCCCGTGCTGGGTGGCATGCCCACCCGCAGACCATCTCGCACCCTACATCCTCGGAAAAACGCGAAAGTTCTGAAACACCCGGCATCGGTGCGAGGTTGCCGACATAGCGATTGACGACGCGGAACAGCGCGATAATGGCGGCTTGGTTGCTGGTGATCGAACAGAGATTGCGCAAACGAGAACACCGGCCGGCGATCTACTCGACTTCGATCATCCGCTCCTTGTGACCCGCAGTCTGCGGACGTAATACCCTTGTGCCTGAACGGCTGACTTGATTTCGTCGCTGACCTTGAGAACTCGTTTCCTGCTCTTGCGCCACTTATGTGCAGAGTAAAGCACGGGTACGGGAGAGCCCGTACTTAGAACGAGCAAGTCGCGCTTGTCATTGCGATAGACATCAAACACCTTGCGCCCCCCGCTGACCATATCGAACTAAGAATGAAATATGGGTTGTCTCAGTGGACGAGCTTAGTATCTCGAATGGCAGCGCGGGTTGTAAATCTGCAACGTCCGGGATTTCTTCAGCGGCGTTCCGGATTGGGAACGAACTTTTGTGCAAGCTCAGCCGTGGGGATCAAGCTCTTGCGAGCGGTCCGGTGAAGACGCTGCTGATTTCGGCCACAACTGCGTGAGCAAATGCGGGGATGCTTGAAATCCCCCGCTGTGATCACTGCGAAGAAGACTTCGCACCTGAAGAACTAACCGTTCTTGCGCCGCCAGCCGGTGACGGCGAACTGATCTGCGCTCGGTGCATCGAAGTCAAGCTCCGTCGGGCCGTCGCGAAGCTACCGAGGGGCGATAACTGATGTATTGGGGCATGCCGCCACCGCCCCGGACCGGCGGGCCGCCTGTCACCAACATCCGCAATACGTTATCGCCGCACTGGCGGGGCTGGCTGAAGCCGGAGATGGTACCGACGCGGCAATTTTAGAACTCGGTGCGAATGACATGCTCGGAGGAGTCGATCCAAGTGTCACTCGCACCGCATTCGCGGAGTTGCTGCATACCTTCGAAGCCCGACGAATTGCAGTGCTTCTTTGCGGGGTGCGGACCCGCACCACCTTTGAAGACGAATACAAGAAGGCATTTGCCGCGATGTTTTCTGGCCTTGCCCGTGAACATAATGTGCTGTTCTACCCGGCTTTCGACGAAGCGTTTGTGGACACTCAACTAAAGCTGTTGGACGGCCTGCACCCAAACGCAGCCCGGACTCGAAGCGCTCGTCACCCGCATACTGCCAAATGTCGAAGCCCTGACCGCTATTTACGCAGCCTGTTCACAGCGGGCCCACTCGCCGTGATCCGCTATGCCAAGATCCATGGCGCGAGCTATCGGCCTTGGCTCACTGCGTTGTTGGCACGGCGCCCCACCAAGGTCGCAGCCATCGCACTCGCCAATAAGCTCGCCAGGATGGCATGGGCGATGATGGCCAGGCACGAGCCCTATAAGGAACCCGCCGGTCTTACGGCGTGAACGAGATCACAGCGGGTCATCCGGCTGTGACGTAGCGGTTGGAAGGGCGAACAGCACTAATGCAGCGCCGGTCGATCCGGCGATCAGGACAACCCACATGGGCCATGGCATCTTCGAATGCGTGCTTTTGATCGGAACCTGATCCGCGGAGGGCATTATGGCCAGCGGTCATGAGGACCGCACAAGAAGGCCGAACACATGGCTGCTCCGACCAACGCCGCAAGTGAAGT
The DNA here is from genome assembly GCF_032917965.1 of Bradyrhizobium sp. BWC-3-1. Taxonomy (NCBI): domain Bacteria; kingdom Pseudomonadati; phylum Pseudomonadota; class Alphaproteobacteria; order Hyphomicrobiales; family Nitrobacteraceae; genus Bradyrhizobium; species Bradyrhizobium sp. BWC-3-1. The sequence goes on along the minus strand of NZ_CP136625.1, from coordinate 1,805,689 downwards.
TTCTCCTTGCCAACCCATATACGTCCACACATGGCCCATCGCCGAAGGTCGCTTGAAGACATCTCATGTCGGTTGTCAGGGGCAAACCGGACGTCGACCAGCTTGGCGGCGAGCGCCGTTTGTGACCCATTCCGGACCTGCCTCCGATAGCTCCAGGCATTGTCATTGCCGAAGCCAGCTCGCAAAGCTACTGGCGCTGCGGTGGCAGGGTGGCCGTATTATTAAGTTCAAGTTCAACCGCCGTGGCATGCCTGCGAAGGCAAGCTACGATCTCTTCGGTGTGTTGGGGCGAGCGCCGTCGCCCTGTTGGCGTTATTGTGAGAGCGCCACGAGCTACGCCATCAGAAGACCTGATGGTCACGGATACGGGGCTTGCGCCAGGAATGAGGGATATTGCACGATTTGCGAAGCCCTTAGATCGGGCCATTGCGACCTCCCGGAAAATTGCTTCGGTCGATAAACCGTAGCGAGGGAAACGTGATCGGTTTGTGGTGATGACTTCGCGCGCCGCGTCGGTTTGCATGCCGGATAGGATCGCAATTCCGGCGTTGGAAACGCCAAGGGGGCGGCGTTCACCGACATCCCAAGTCAGCGCCTGGCTAGGGTAGCTTCCCAGCTGTCTTGCGATGCAGACCGTCTCAAGGCCCACAATACGCGTCAAAAAGCCGGTGTCACCGAGTTCACCGACCGCAGCCTGAAGATGAGGATTAACGATATCGAGGAGGTGATCGCGAGTTCGCCGCGACAGCGCCAGCAATGATACCTGTTCGCCGATCAGATATCGCTGAGACCCTTGTCGCCTCTCAACGATGCCTTCCGAAATCAGGACACTCAGAATGCGATGCGTCGTTGGGCGCGTGAGTTCTGCCTGTTTCGATATATCGGTGAGTCCTAGGCCTGCCTCGCGGGCGGTCGCCAAGATCCGCAACACAGCCACTGCTCTCTGAATACTTTGCGTTCCGCCAGGTCTATCGACCAATGGGGCGCCGGCAATATCGCGACGGCCATGAGGTGTCATGAGATGCGCCTTGTAGGACCGATATTACTCCCAGTGAGGTACCAACCTTACCGTGACACAACCGCTCGGCAGAGTCCACGATGTGGATGTGATCTGCGCTTTTCCATTGCGGCGGAGGCTGGGTGCGTCAAACTCTGCGCGAAGAACTCGGCAGGGGTGGTGATCACTAGACGATCGCGCATCTCGCGGAAGCCGAACAAAACGTACAAGGGACAAACGCCATGTATCGTCAGAAACTACGGAGTACATTTGCGGGGGTAGCGATGGGGCTAGTATCGCTCGGCACTACTATGGGAGCTGTCGCCGGAGCCGCCGACCTTAAGCTCCTATCCGCCTCAGCCTTGCATCCCGCGATTGACGACCTGATACCGGATTTTGAAAAATCCTCAGGGCACAAGGTCACGGTCGACTATGGGACCGCCGGTGCTGTGGCGGAGCGCGTTCTGAAGGGCGAGGCTGCCGACATCATCTTGAGTTCGGTTCAAGCAATTGGCCGGCTTGAGACGCAGGGCAAGGTCCTGGCCGAGAATCGCATCGTAATCGCAAAGGTCGGTGTGGGCGCATTTGTGCGCAAAGGTGCCGCGAAGCCCGATATGAGCTCGGCCGACGCTTTCAAACGCGCCATGCTGGCCGCAAGATCGATCGCTTATCCCGATCCGGCAGGCGGCGGTGCTAGTGGCGTTTACGTGGCCAACTTGCTCGAACGAATGGAGATTGCTGGGGAGATGAAACCCAAGACCAGACTGTCAACGCTTGAAACCCTTTATGCAAGCGTGGCCACCGGCGAGGTCGAGATAGGCTTCAATCAAGTCAGTGAAATCCTGGCTCAACCGACCGTCGAACTCATTGCCCCGTTGCCGTTAGATATCCAGAATTACACCCAGTTTGCTCCCGGGATCATTACCGGTAGCAATCAGGCTGACGCCGCGAAAGCGCTGGTCGCGTTCCTGTCCTCGCCTGCCAGCCGAACCGTTCTGAAGACCAAGGGCTTTGAATAGTGTCGCGCATTGTGGAAAGATGCACCTGGATTGGTGATTATTCTCGGTTTCGTTCGGTCCAGTCGGCTCGTACCATTGAAGAATGATGGCGGTCCCGCCGGGCGGCGCTTAGCGGGTGTGCTAAACTCGAACAGAGACGATGCCATGAGCCTACACTCTCCCGCGAGATCATCATGCGCGATGGACAACCTAGTCAGACCGCTCGGGGAGCGGCTGCTTACCGAGCCATTCATCAAGAACTTGAAGGCGGAGCGATCTTCAAGGATCCGTTGGCGTTGAGTATATTGGACGAGGAGACAGCCGCTGCCTTAGACGAGATCGCTGCAAAAGAGTCGACGAAGCCCTGGCGCCTATTCGTTGCAGCGCGGAGCCGGTTTTCCGAGGACACAATGGGGGATTGCATCGCATGCGGCTGCCGACAGGTCGTCGTGCTGGGCGCAGGCCTCGATACGTTCTCGCTGCGTAATCCCTATGCTCATCTCGGCGTTCGAACTTTCGAGGTCGATTACCCGTCGACACAAATGTGGAACGCGCTCGGATTAGGGCCGCAGGTCTCGCAGAGCCGCCGTCGCTTGTTTTCGCGCCGGTTGATTTTGAGCGCGAAAGCCTCGCGGAGGGATTAACAAGAGCGGGGTTCATCCTGGACGAGCCTGCGTTTTTTCAATGGCTTGGCGTAGTGCCTTATCTGACCAGAGAGGCGGTCTCTTCCACATTGACCTTTATCTCCAAAGTGCCGCAGGCCGCCGTGGTTTTCGACTACCCCGAACCATTCCAGAATTATCCTGTCGAGCGCCGCGCAGGCGTCATGGCAACGGCCGCGAGAGCGGCGTCGCGAGGCGAGCCCTGGCTCAGCTTTTTCGACCGACCTGCTGCAAATGCTGCAGGTCAAAGGCTTTAATTTGATAGAAGACCTAGGGCTTCGAGAAATAGCTGAGCGATACTACGGTGTCCCAATGCGAGATGTCGTGCTTGGCCCTGGTCCTCACATCGTCCGGTCTCACCGATAGCCCATTGCCGGTGCCACGCCGGAATATGTCGAGACCAAATTTGCACTTCCGGTTATGGCCCTTCGGCGAAGTGGCAGCATCGCTCCACGAGGTCCGCTTATTGAGGCATGGCGGACAAAATTTGCTCAGGTTGAGTTCTTCGCATTTTGACCCATTGCGGACTTTGCAGCAATCTCAGCGTGACCGAGGACGTTTGGACCTTAGGCAGACGTTCGGCTCGCAGTCCTTGGGCTCGAATGATAAGCCGCGAGGCCTACCATGGTTGTGCTTCGATCACATTTTGGATGCCAGCCGGAAACACCCGCGTCAACTCGAACGCCGAGTTGGCAAGGAGCTCCGCGAACTCCTCAAGGGTTCGCTCTCGCCCGCCGGGGGAGACCAGCATGTTCAAATCACTGAACTTGGTTGCCGGCATTTCGTTCGGAGGCCCGACAATCCGTTCGATCAGAAGCAACTTTGCGCCTTTGGTCATCGCGCGCCGACACGCGGTGAGGATAGCAGCAGCTTCCGTGTCTTCCCAATCGTGAATGACCGCCCGCATCAGATAGGCGTCTCCGCCTTCAGGGACCGATTCGAAGAAGCTTCCACCCACGATCTTGCAGCGGTCGAGCACGCCGCGTTCTGCCAGAACGGCTTTTGCTCCCGCGACGACGTCGGGTTGATCAAACAGCGTACCGCCAAGGTGAGGGTGAGCGCATAGCAGGGCCGCCAACATCGAGCCTCGCCCGCCACCCACGTCGACTACGTGACTGAACGGCGAGAAATCATAGCCGCGGAGCACTGCGTCGGCTCCGTCCCGTGAGAATTGCGCCATAGCCTGATCGAAGGTCGCGCCGTATTCGGGGTACTCTGCTCGGAATTGCCAGACACTTTTGCCGTGCAAGTGTTGAAATGCGTTCTCGCCCGTTTGCACGCTGTGCAGCAGATGCCCCCACGCTTGCCAATAATAGGGGCTTCCGACCACTTCCGCCCAGGCTCCGACCGGTGTCGCGGAGTCGGCACGCAAGCAATGACCCACCGGGGTGAGCGCAAAATATCTGCCTTCTTCCTCCCGGAACACACCGACGGCGGCGAGCGCACGCAACAGCCGGTACAGCGAATCGGGATGGCTCTTCGTCAGCACCGCGAGCTCGTCCACCGATCGAGCGCCGTCATTTAGATGGTCGGCGACTCGCAGCTTTGCTGCGACACTAATCGCCTTCGTGACCTGGAAGCCATTGATCAGAGTCAGCAAGTCCAGGCGAGGATCGCTTGTCATGGATGCGCTCCTTGAGTGACGGTTCTGGCTTGGCATGGTCCGGATGCTGCGAAAATCACTGGGTCGGCTTGAAGTCCATTGCTTTCGCGAGGTCAGCAAGACTGCGACGCCGTTCGTCGAGCAAAGCTGCAAATTCGGCCGCCGTCCCTGGATGAGCGGCCTGTCCGACGTGAGCCAGCCTTTGCCTGATGCCAGGATCGTTCGCGACGGCGCTGACGGCGGATGCAATCTGGTCTCGCAAGGTATGCGGAATTCCGCGCTTGCCGAATAAGCCAACCACACCGTCCATGCGAAGGTCCGGGAAACCAGCCTCCGCGACCGTGGGGACATCAGGGACAAGCGGTGCGCGGGCGTCGCTCGCTACCGCCAGGAGCCGAGCTCTCCCTGACTGCACCTGCGGCATTGTCACGCTAAGTGCATGAACGAAGACGTCTATGCGCCCCTCACCCAGGTCCTGTAGTGCAGGAGCAAGGTCCCTATAGGGCACAAAGGCGAGTTCCAGTTTTGCATTCTTGAAGAATCCGCCGACAACAAAGGGCGGAAGGCCTGGCGAGCTAGACCAGTTCAGCTTGCCCGGTTCGGCGCGAGCTGTTTGAACCAGATCATCGAGCGAACGGATCGATCTTTTTCCGGTCACCGCTATCGCTAAGACAACGTCCGACGTGGGGCAAATCGGGACCAAGTCACGCACAGGATCATAGGGTAACTTCTCGTGCGTAATTGGAAGCAAGGTAAATACTGCGGAGATGGCATAAAGCAGGGTGTGATCATCCTCTGTGTTGAGAAAAGCAGAAACCCCGATCACTCCGTCGGCGCCGGGCCGATTTTCCACGATGACGGGCTGTCCCCACTGTTCTGAAAGCCGTTCGGCAAACAGTCGAGCGCTGAAGTCAGAACCACTTCCAGCTGGCACGGGTGCAATCAAGCGGACCGTCCGGTGAGGCCAGTCGGCCGCCACGAGCTTGGAACTCCAGCAGGAGATGGCGAGGAGAAGACCGACGGCAGCGAAGAAGCGAACGAAGATGCTCATGCCTACTCCTTCCGAATTGCGTTCAGCGCGACTTCCGCTTTCGACGTCCGGCGCCAGGGCGGACATATTTCTCGTTGGCCCTGACCACTCTGGACATTAACTCGATGAACAGCTCGCGGTCCGCCGGTTCGAGGCAGGATAGCAGCCTCTCTTGAGTGGCGAGCGCTCGTGGACGCAGCCGCTTTCTGATCCTGTGACCGAGAGGGGTGCAGCGGAGCATCCAGACGCGCCGGTCTGAATCATTAGGCCGCCGTTTTACCAGCCCCTTTGCCTCGAGCTGATCCACCAGTCGGCCAGTGTTTGTCTTGTCGACGGCGACCACTTCGGCAAGGCGGCTCTGATCTATCTCCGGATGGTTTCAATGATCGTTAGGACCGCCCATTCCGGGACGCTCATGTCCTCCTCTTCAAATTCTTCGGCGATGACAGCCGTCGAGATCATGTGCAGCCGCCGGATGAGATACGCCGGAACGAGGCTATAAGGTTGTGGCGCCGGGTCGACCTCCGAGGACCCATGCAATGTAATAGCTTTTGCAAGAGCGATAGCTCCGCATCAAGTCATTTGAGCCCGGATAAATCCCCCAGCCGCGACGGCCCTTCAAGCCGCGGCAGTGATAATGCCGACGAAGTCAGCTTCTGATGCTGTGGACGGCTCCTCCACGGGCACGAGAGTGCCAAAGACTGGGCGCCGTTTAAGGCTCCCACGATTCGGAGGAGCAGCCTATGCAGTCAGTTGCAACGATTGGTCTGGACATCGCGAAGTCGGTGTTCCAAGTACATGGGGTCGATGCAGCCGGCCAGGTCATCATACGCCGTCAGCTCAAGCGCCGTTTCGTGCTGTCCTTCTTCGAGAAGTTGCCGCCGTGCCTAGTCGGGATCGAGGCTTGCGCTTCATCGCACCATTGGTCCCGCGAGCTGCAGGCGTTGGGGCATACGGTGCGACTGATGCCTCCGGCCTATGTGAAGCCCTACGTCAACAAGGATAACCGACATTCGAACTGCGTCGCTTAGGGCCCGCTAGTACCCGTTGCGGATTACGTGGTTGCGAGTTTTTTGAAAGATGCAGTCGCGCTGTCCTTTTGACCCCCAAATTCATGGTGATAGTGTCGCAATTGCGGCCCGTCGGGGAGGACATCATGGGATGGTTTGACCGACTGTTTGGAAGGGCGTCTTCGCCCACTGCGAGACTCTTTGTGAGATTTAGGCGGAAATCACGGGCACCGACCGATCCTTATCTTCTGCAGATTGCCAAAACCCGAAGAGGGCATATTTCGCGGAAGGCCGTGAGAGAGGAATATAATCGGCTGCTCCTGGAGAAGTACGAACACGATAAGTCATGATTTCCAACCCCATCCAATAGCGCCACTACCTGGAACCTGGCGCTCGCCTCTAGCGATGTCGGCACGTGACCCGAAGTTGCTCCTGCGGCCATCTGGCCGCTGTGGGTGCACCAACTAACGAGACGTGATACCCTGTCTCCCATCGTCCTCAGGCTCCGATGAGGTACGAATGAAGCGGCAGGAGTTCATAGCGGGCACTGCGGTGCCGCTGGTTTCGCTAACGCCTTTGCGGGCCCAAGGCGCGCCTCGCCGGATCGGCTTCTTGGGCGGATTCCTAGATTCTCAGGGTCGCAACGCGTGGCGCAGTGGTTTGCGCGAGAAGGGCTGGATCGAGGGCAGGAACCTGCTCGTTGAATATCGTTTTGCCGAAACTCCGGATCGCTTGTCAACCCTAGCTGCGGAGTTGGTGACGCTAACTCCCGATCTGGTAATTGCCCTCGGGCCGTCACCAGCCCTTGCCCTTAAAATCGGCAACTGCCACCGTTCCGATTGTATTCGTGGTTGTCGCCGATCGCGTGGGGCTCGGCCTCATCCAAAGCCTCGCGCGTCCAGGCGGTAACATCACCGGTCTCGCGAGCTGGGTGCCGGGAGATTGGACCGCCAAACAAATACAAGTCCTACAGGAACTGGTTCCTGGCGCGTCGAAAATTGCGCTCTTGGTCAATCCGAGCAACCCCATGCACAGGCTGATGGTAGCCGAGGAGGCACCAAGCGCAGCCCGGAAGTTGGGCGTGGCTCTGCCGATAGTTGAGGCGACCGCGGACGAGGAGCTTGATATCGCCTTTGCCTCGGCTGCCGCCCAGCACGCCGATGCAATCATTGTCTTGGGCGATGTTCTTATCATTCGCCAAGCCCCACGAGTGATCGCGCTCGCGGCCAAACATCATCTGCCCGCGATGCATTTCTTCCGACAATTCGCGGATGGCGGATTAGTCGTCTACGGCCCGGATATTTTCGATCTATTGCGTCGTGCTGGCGGCTACGTCGATAAGATCCTCAAAGGCATCAAGCCCCCGAGTTGCCGGTCGAGCAGCCGACCAGATTCGAGTTGGTGATCAACATGAAGACGGCCAAGGCGCTGCCGACCTCACTACTCATTCGCGCTGACGAGGTGATTGAATAGAGCTATCTCGTTGCGATGCAAGAGTCTGTTCATGGCCCATCAGCGAAGTTGCGCCTCGTTTGTTGGAGGTCCGCTCATCGCGCCACAGTGGAGCAGATTTGCTCAACTTGAGTTCTTCGCCCTTTGACACAGAGCGGCACTTCGCTGGTTTGGGCCCACAGTCCATCATCCGGCTTCAGGCTCTAGCCGCGAACGGGCGATCTATGCCCTGATGAGGCAATTAAGACTTCCGGGAAAGTTACTTGAAATTCGCGGCGTCCGAAATTGACAGATTTCAAACAAATTGCAGCTGATCTTGAGCTGCGGTTGCGGGCAAGCCTCGCCGAACGTGACGAGCTTCTAGAACAGAAAGCTGCGACAAACGAGGTCTTGCGCGTCATTAATGCCGCCTCTGGCGATCTCGCGCCGGTATTCGAAGCAATACTCGAACGGGCGATGCGCCTCTGCCAGGCAGAGTTCGGTCTTTTAGCAACCTACGACGAGACGCAGATCCGAACAGTTGCCACACGAGGCGTGCCCGCAGCATTCGCCGAATACCGAAAGAACAATCCGCCCGATTATGGACCTGAAACGGGGCCCGCACGGATTCTCGCAGGAGAGCGTGTAGTCCACATCGTAGATTTAAAATACGGGGGATGCGTATCGCAATGACCCAAACCGCCGCGCAGTGGTCGATCTCGGCGGGGCACGGACTGTGCTGCTGGTTCCGTTACTAAAGAGCAATGCCGTTGCTGGCTACATAACCATTTATCGCAACGAAGTACGACCATACTCCGACAAGCAGATCGCACTCCTGAAAAACTTCGCTGATCAGGCCATGATCGCTATCGACAACGCGCGGCTGTTTAAGGAGACCAAGGAAGCTTTGGAGCAGCAGACCGCAACCGCCGATGTGCTCAAGGTGATCAGCCGCTCCGCCTTCGACCAACTCCGTCGCTTTCCTTCTGGTCGCGTCATTACCGTAGGCCGTAATCAAGATGACAGGCACATTGGGACGTTCCGCTTTTGCCTTTTGGAGCATCTCAAGACCGGACATGCCCGGCATATTTATATCTGAAAGGATCAATATCAGCGTTGGATCCGGAATTGCCTTCACAGGCGCTGGAACGGCAGATCGCTACGGCTGATATTCTCAAGGTGATCGCCAGTTCGCCTAACGATGTTCAGCCGGTGTTCGAGGCCATCGCGCAGCGCGCCAACAAACTTGTTGGAGGGTATGCCAGCACCGTTATTCGCTTCGACGGCGATACGGCCAGTTTGGCGGCGTTCACGCCTGTCAGCGAGGAAGCCGATGCCGTGTTGCGGAATGCATTTCCAATGGTCATCTCCGGCAATCCGGGATTCGAGACGGTTAGACGCGGAGAGATATCTGAACTCGATGACACTGAGGCCAAAGAAAACGCCGATCTTCCCATCAGGAATGTTGGCCGAGCTCGCGGTTTTCGCAGCAGACTTTTGGTGCCGCTCAAGAGCGACAGTGGCGTCATTGGAACGATTAGAAGTAGCCGTCGATGTCCGGTTTACCGCGAAAGCCGAAGTGCGGATGGCCTCCGAGGTCGCAGATGGGCCACAAGAGGACATCGGATGATAGCGTCTCAGCTTTTCAAGACGGATTCGGCGCCCCGGAACTCATTCAGCTGACCGCTGCGAATAGGCGCATGGTCTCGGAGAGACCCTTAAGCTTGGCCGGTCCCTGATCGACAAACTTGAGGCCAGCACCTGCCACTAGGTCTCTTACCGTGCTCGAGGCCAGAACTTCGCTCGCTTTGGCGTACTGAGCTACCCGTGCTGCGATGTGCACAGCAATGCCGCCCACATCGTCGCCCATCATTTCAACCTCACCGGTATGGACACCGGCGCGCACTTCAAGATCGAGCTGCCGCACCGCGCTGACGATCCTTTGGGCGCAGCGGACAGCGCGCGCCGGGCCATCGAACAGGGCCAGAAATCCGTCGCCCGTCGTCTTAACTTCGCGTCCGCGATGCCGCTCCAGTTCCGAACGCACCACCGCATGATGCGCTTCCAGAGTTGAACGCCACTGCCTGTCACCCATCAACGAGGCTCTCCTTGTCGAATCGACGATATCGGTGAACAGCACAGTGGAGAGGACGCGATCAACCTCGACGGCAGTAGCGGAAACACCCATGAATTGTCTGATCTCCTCCACAAGCCGATCCTGATCTCCTGACCATGCGAGGTGATCGCTACCCGGTAGTTCGATGTAGCGTGCGTCAGAAATTCTCTCTCCAAGCTCGCGGCCGGCGAGTGCGCGAATGCGTACGTCCTCGCGCCGATGCATGACCAGCGTAGGAACATAGATCGACGGCAGGATGGCCGTTACGTCGATCTCGCGGTTCATACGCATCAGGTTGATAACATCAGACGGGCTGGCCGCCGAGCGCTCGAACTTGGCGAAGCGCTCCATGGCCCCGGGAACGGCGGCTGCAGACGGGGAGAAACTGGGCAGACTCTTGCCGGTTCCCCAGTTGGATCGGATATCGCGCTCCAATCCCGCAAAATCATCAAACGGAACGGACGCGCCCACCGTGCGCGCATACGTGCCGAACAGGATGAGACCGGCGACCCGTTCAGGATAGGTCGCCGCGAACAGGATCGACATCGGCCCGCCCTCCGAGACCCCGAACAAGTAGGCCCTCTTAGAACCCGCGGCGTCGAGCACGGCGCGAATATCGTCGATCCGTTCATCGAGATGCGGGACACCGACGCCACGATCACTGAGACCCGTGCCGCGTTTGTCGAATCGGATCAGTCGTGAGAACGAGCCTAATTCGTTAAGGAAGCGCACGGCGTTGGGGTTCTCCCACGACAGCTCGAGATGCGATACAAAGCCCGGCGTCATGAGCAAATCCGGACCGTCCTGTCCGGATATTTGGTACGCGACGAAGACCTCGCCGCTGGTCACATAGCGTGTCTCGACAACCATGGCTTTTCCGCCGGCTTAGCCCACTGGGTAGCCTACGGCTAAGGGCCAAGCAGTGCAATTGATCGGCGATAAGCTCATGGGCAGTGTGGCCATGGCCTCAGCTGCCCATGTTCGCTGAGGGGCCGCGGTGGACCTCAGCCGGAGCCTTGGGCCAACAGCGGACCCTGGACGCGTTGAGGCTGCTCCGAGTCAGCGCTCCCGTCGATAGTGCATAGCGACCGCGCCGCTACGGAGCGGCTTCGCCGAGACCAGCTTGAGCCGTCGCGCACTGGGCAGCCCACCCTGGTACAGGGTCGGGCCGTGGCCGGCGATCCTGGGATGGACGAGGAGCTGATATTCGTCGATTAGATCCAGCCGGTCCAGCTCGGTAGCGAGTTTGCCGCTTCCGAGGAGCACGCCGGCGGGAGTCACGTCCTTGAGCCTCTGTACGCCTGTTCGCAGGTCGTCGGCGATGTGGTGGCTGTTGGCCCACGGGAAGTCCGTTCGCGTCGACGACACCACGTACTTCGGTTTGGCATCCAGCTTGACCGCCCAATCGCGTATCGCTGGGGGCGCCTCCATGTCGCCACGAGCGACCGCCGGCCAGTAGCTCTCCATCATCTCGTAGGTAATGCGGCCCCACAGCATCGCCCCGCCCTCGTCCATAAGGCGGGTGAAGAACGCGTGGGTCTCATCGTCGGCGATTCCCTCCTCATGGTCGACGCGGCCGTCCAGGGTGGCGTTTATGCTGAAGGTCAATAGTCCCATGCGACGAGCCTACTCCATCCGCTCGAAAACATGTAGGGCACCGGGCTGGTTACTCGTTCACGCACAACTCGCCGCGAGCGTGCGTATCAAATCCGCCGCCTTGCCGACCAATGCCGGTGAGGAAAATGAGGCGACCGCTAGAGTTGCTAAATCGATCGGTTCCCTTGACGATCTTATCCAGTTGGCTGAAGGCCGGCGACTCGGTTTCGTACACGCCAGCAGTGCTGGTCGTGAATGTTCCCCCTTTTGCCGTGACTAGCACCGTTCCCGCGTAACATTGCAGTGTTTTGGGCAACGAAGGCAGTCCCGCTATTTCGGCGATTCCGTGCGCCGTGAAAAACCACGTTGCGCCGCTTAGAGCGGGCTCGTTGCTCATGACTGTTCCGACAGTGCAAAGGTCGATCTCGCTTGAGCAACCTTCTTTAGTCATCTGAAGCGCAATTGTAGCCTCGAAGTTTCGGCACTGCGCGGGCTGTTGTGCGAAGCCGGCGCTTGTCGAAAGTGCAAGGATCAGGGTTGAAAGAAAGGCAGTTTTCATCACGCCCTCCTACTGATGTGCAATCTTACTGGTGTGCACTCTACACCCAAGTGGATGGGTAAACGAGAGGGTGCCCGCTGCCAGATCGAAAGTCCATTCGATGGCCCCGCCCCTGAGCCGTCCATCCAACCCGTGACCGTGTTGATGGCAGTTGCCGGATCGACACAGATGCTCGGACCTGCCTTCGGACAATCTGGAACGGATGATCGTCCGTTCGATTGGTCGGTATGACCGAGCGAGTTCTCTACGAAAGCAGCAATGGTGACGTCTGGGCGCTGACGCGAGATCCGCGGACGAATACGCCCGTGAAACACCAGCCCAACATCAGCTCAGGGGGCCAAGTCTCCTATATGGATATCGGCCAATTCCTGCGTAGCGGCGCCGGCGGTCCGGAGCGCCAGCAATTGCTGAAGCTGATCGATACGGATGTTCTTGCGAGTGCGGCGCCGGTCGCTGACACGGGCGAGCCGGTGCTTAGCACGATGGCTGCCGCTCTGACCAATCCGACCAGCGACGTGTCGGATCCGCTCGACGCGAGCAGTGCGGATACTTTTGCGAGGGCGGCGCCGGTCGCTGACACGGGCGAGCCGGTGCTACAGGCCGGCCGTGGATCGGCAATTTCCTTTGTCGCCTATCACGTCTCGCGGAACGCGCGGGAGAAGCTGTCGAGAATCGGCTTCATGATGTACTCGAAAAAGGTACGCTCTCCCGTCTTGATGTAAACGTCCGCGGGCATCCCGGGCGTCGGGATGAATTCAGGCATTCGCCTGAGAACATCGTCCTGGTCCAGGCGCACCCGAACAACATAGAATTCCCGACGCGTGTCACCGTCGGGACGGGTTTCGGTCTTCGCCTGCACTTGCTCCGCCAAGGCGTCCGCTGACACGTAGATGACGCTCGCACCAACCATCGGCGTGATGCGCTGGTTGAGTGCCGACAGCCGCACCAGCGCCTCCTGGCCAACGCTCACATGCGAAATGTCCTTGGGATTCACATGTGCCTCGATGATGCGCTCGTCGCCAATTGGCAGGAGCTCAAGGATCACGGCACCAGGAGAGACGACGCCGCCCGGTGTATGGAAGTTGTTCTTCACCACAATACCTTGGACCGGCGAACGGACATCGATCCGATCAACCACATCCTGAGCGGCGCGAATCTGCTCGTCCCCGTCATCCAGCTCCGCCTCGGTCTCGCGCAACTCCTCCCCGCCGACCGGGTCCTAAACACTATGGCGCTTCCGAAGATCACACGTTACCTACGCCAGAAGAAACGCCCGCTCGCCCGGGCCGCCTGATGCCGTCGGAGCACGCGCGTTCTCTGGAGGGCACTGTGTCGCAGTCGCCGCCGATCGCAGGCACCACTTCAGCAAAGCGGCCCTTGACCGCATAGTCCTGGTGGAAGGCCATGGCGTCGAAGGCGACGCACATGCAGGCCCGTTTGTCCGGCATCATTATCTCGCCCGCCGCCAGCCCCGCCTACCCAATTTCCGGCAGGTCTACCTCATCCCGGCCGAGCTCTTTGCATCCCTCTCGGATGCTGGCTTCAAGGTCGCGGCGGGTGACCTGGGCGAGAATATCACAACGACTGGCTTGGACCTGGAGCGGATGCCGCTCGGCACCCTTATCGAGCTGGGGCCCACGGCCATCCTCGAGCTGACCGGTCTCCGGACGCCGTGTGTCCTCATCGACCGCTTCCAAGCCGGCCTGAAACGGCAGGTGCTCTCGTCGGCGGAAACGGGCCCTCCATTCAAATGTGGGGTGCTCGGCATAGCGAGGTCGGCTGAGGGCCTTAGCCGGCGTTCCGTCTCAGTGGTCGTAGTGCAGTATCATCTCGACAGACCCACCGGTTCCCTGTGCGCTGATGCTGTCGGCGCTTTGACGGAGGAGATAGCCGGCAAGCAGCCGCTCGCCGTGCTCGCTCGCGACGATCTCCCTCGGCGTGGGCTTGCGCTCTGGAATGGTCAGTGGCGCGCCGACATAGCGGATTCGCACATCGAGGTTGAATTCATCGAAGCTCGCTTCGACCTCGATGCCGCCGGGCGGATCACCAATCACTTCGAGGACCTGGATCACGCCGAAGATTGCCCGCTGCATGATGTCCCGCCGCGCTGCCCAGCGCGCACCTTGCTCCGACAGAAACCGTTCCACTGCCTCGCGATTGATACCGCCGGGTGCCAGTTTGATGGAAACCTGCTGACGCACGCCAATACGCATGATGAGGTTGAGCACGACGGCACTGACCGTCCCCAAGACCAGCGCGTTTCCGAAGATCGGCTGCAGAACAATCGGTACTTCCGTGAGCGCCTCGTGATAGAGGTCAGCGACAACAGCCATTGCAAAGGAGAAACCAATGACCAGGGTCTTGCGAGCGTCGAGCATGCGCGCCGTGATCATCTGCAAGCCACTGGTAAATACGAAGGCGGCCGTGAAAAACAGCGCAGCGCCCATCACTGGCAGCGGCATCGCGGCCAGCACCACGGCCACCGGCGGAACGAAGGCAAGCACGCAGAATCCGAACCCGATCGCATAGCCGACACTGCGGCTGGTCACGCCGGTCGCGCCAGACAATCCAATAGACGAGCTGTACGTGTTGATGCCGCAACTGCCGACCAGCCCGCAAAATATGACAGCCACGCCGTTGGCCGATACGCCGCCCGCGAGCGATCCGAAATGGGGGCGCAACCAGTCGGCATCGTTGATGCGCTGCGCATTCGACACGTCGCCCATCGCGCGGAGCGTGGCGGCCAGCGATGCAATCATAAAAGGGCCGACCAGCACCGGATCGAACGACCAGCCCACATGCTGAAACCGCGGCAAGCGTACAATGCTCAGTCCTCCCTCCGGGACGATGCTGGCTAGATCGAATATCCCGATGCCGGCGCTTACGGCATAGCCGACCATCATCCCGATCAGCACGCAGAACATCTTGCCATAACCTTTCGACCAGATGTTCAGCACCGTCATGGTGACAAGCGATACGCCGGCCACAATCATATAATCGGGGTTGATGTTCTGTTGCTGCGCATTGATGCCCAGCCCATAGCGCACGCCGAGCGTCGCCAGAGTGAGGCCGACCACGGCAATCACGAGGCCGGCGATTTCAGAAGGCAGCAGAGCTCGCAGTCGATGGAGCAGCGGCGCTAGGGCGACCTGTACGAACCCACCAATAACCGTCATCCCGAAAACCAGCGCAAGACCACCCTGCCGCAGCGCGAATAGTGAGGGGCCGAGAAAGATAGCCGTATAGGCGGCCCCACAAAGATAGCCGGATCCGATGTATCTCGATCGAATGCACAGGCATATGGTAGCTGCGCCAAGTCCAAGCATCGATAGCGAGACCAGGTCGAGAAACTGTGTTCCAGAGAGGTTCGCCTCCCGCGCGATTATGATTGGAAAGATCAGCGTGATCGCCATGAGCCCGATATGCTGCAATGCCGAGACGATCAAAATCGCCCATGGCGGATGATCATCGACGGCGTAAAGCAGCCCCGGCGGACGGGTCATGGCGTGCGCGGCCCGGCAAGCTGATTCAGCGCCTCCTCGCGCGAACCGTGAATCGCGAAGACGTCGAGCAGTCCGCCCATTTCGAACAGCTCGCGGACGTGCCCCGCAAGATTGCACAGCGCAAGTTTCGCCGCCTTGCGCTCGGCTTCATCGGTTGCGACCAAGAGGGCGCGGAAAGCGGCGCTGGTAAGGTACAGCACAGCGCCCAAGTCTACCAGGATCGACTTTTCGCCGGAAGAGATCAGGCGCGTGAGCTCGGCCATCACATCGCCGGCGCTCGTGCTGTCGATGCGACCCGAAAGTGTCACAATGCAGACGCTGCCGGCGCGCGTCTGGCCGATACTGAGCGCATTCATTTCTCACTCCTTTGGACTGCCGCGTCGACCTCGCATGTCTTGCTCAACGTGGTGTGATTGCACCCATCAAAGCGCTCGTAGCGGAAACGATCGACCAGTTTCCTGATCATACGAATGCCGAGGCCCCCGGCCCGAGGTCGCCGCCCCCGGGGCTCATGGTTCGGGAGGAGTGCTGTCACCGGATCGAACTCCCTGCCGTCGTCGAAAATCTCCAGATCCACCCTGTCGGGTTGCACCGTGATTCGGACAAGGAACTCGTGCTGCTCCCCGTCGTCCCAGGAATATTTGATCACGTTAGTGACGACCTCGTCGAGGGCCACCTGCAATTGCGTCAAGGCGCGAGCCGGGATGCCGAACTCGCGGGCGAGATTATCCAGCGTGTCGCGAACGATACCAATATCAGAATCATCATTTCGGATTCGGACATCGACTGCATGCGGCATGGGCATCACACGATGGAGCGCTCGGCGGGCCGCCACCGCAGCGCCAGTGCCGTCAGATCGTCCGTTCTTGAAGCATTCCCCATGAAAGCATCAACGGCGTCCCTGACAATGCGAACCATCTCCTGCGGCTCGGCCGCATTGGCCCGGCGCAAGAGCTGCCCCAAGCGCTCAATGGAGAACAGGTCTCCTTTGTCGTTTACCGCTTCGAACACGCCATCCGAGCACACGAACAGCGCATCGCCAGGAAGAATTTGAAGCGTTTGCCTCTGAAACCGAGCTTCGCGCCGGACGCCAAGCGGCAACGACGACTTCGAATCGATCTGCTTCGTCTCGCCGGTGCTCGAAACCAGATGGGGCCGGGGATGGCCGGCATTCACGAACGACACGAGTCCGCTGCGGGTGTCGACCAGGCCCAGAAACATCGTTACGAACATGCAATCGTCGTTGTCTTGGCACAACTCGCGGTTGACGGCCTCCAGCAGGGCTCCCGGATCGTTGTCATCGGTGCGCCATTCCCGCCAGAGAGCGACGATGATGCGCACGAGACTGCGGGCGCGCGCCATGAACATCGCCGCGGAAGCACCCTTGCCGCAGACGTCGCCGACCAGGAAGCAGAATGTGTGATCGCCGGCATAGAAGCAGTCATACAGGTCTCCGCCGACTTCCCTTGCCGGCTCCATGACAGCGTGAACGGCGATCGGGTGCGAGGGCGAGCAGGTCGGGAACTGCCGCGGCAACATGGCAAGCTGCAACTCGCGCGCGGCCTGCAGCTCCTGCGCCAGCCGCATCATGTTCCTGCGAACCTCGTCCCGCAGACGCTTCTTTTCGAGCGATGCACCGAGCCGCGCACGGAGCAGCGTCGGATTGAACGGCTTGCTCAGGTAATCCTCAGCGCCGAGCTCGATGCAGCGGATGACGCTCTCGATTTCGTCGAGAGACGAGATCATGATGATTGGAATGTCGCGCAGCGTCGGCGTGGTCTTCACCTGTTCGAGGACCTCATAGCCGTTCATGTCGGGCATCATGATGTCCAGCAGGACGAGATCGAAAGGTTGCGCCTTCATCTTGTCCAGCGCCTCCCGCCCGTTGCTTGCCATTGTGAGGTTCTCATAGCCCTCGCGGTTGAGACGGCGCGTCAGCGTGTATCGGTTGTCCTCATTATCGTCGACGACCAGGAGAGCGGCCCCGGCGGCGGTCATGACACGCGGCCTTTCCCGACCAGCGCCTGGATCTTCTCGATCAACCGGGCGATCTCCACCGGCTTGGTATCGAAGTCGTCGCAGCCGGCGGCCAGCGCCTCTTCCCTGTCCCCGGTCATGGCGTGGGCGGTAAGTGCGATCACGGGAATGTGCCGGGTCGCTTCGCCGGCCTTGATGCGGCGTGTTGCTTCCCAGCCATCGAGTACCGGCAAGCTCAGATCCATCAGGATGATTTCCGGCTGTTCTGTTGCGGCCATGGACAAGCCCTTCGCTCCGTCGGAGGCGATCAAGACGGTGTAGCCTTTGCGTGTCAGCCGGCTCTGCAACACATAGACGTTGTCTTCGTTATCTTCCACATAAAGGACCCTGGTCATGGTACGGCGACACTCTCGCGGCGGCGCTCGATGCATCGGTCAAGAACGTCGAGGACTTCGCCCAGCAGCTCCTGCCGATCGCGCTTCTGAAGGATAGCGATTCCGCCGTTCAGGCGCGCGCGGTCGTCGTCCGTCAGGTCCTTGGCGGTAAGAACCAGGACCGGGATATCGCGCCATGCGCCGCTGCTCCGCAGCGCGTCGAGCAGCTCGAAACCGTCCATTTCGGGCATCATGAGATCGACCACGATCACGTCGGGCGGCGACTCGGCAAGGCGCGCCAGTGCGACACGCCCGTTCTCGGCCTCCGTCACCTGCCAGCCCTCTTCATGGAGCGCGCGCCGCAAACCGGATCGCATCGTGTCGTCATCATCAACGATCAGCACGTCCCGCCCGGCCGACTTGCATATGCTGCGCAGCACGCCGGCTAATCCGCTCCAATCGACCGGTTTCACCATGTAATCAGCAGCGCCCAGCGAATAGCCGCGGTTCTTCTCGTCCACGATCGTCATCAGGACAACCGGAATGCCCGCCGTTGCGGGGTCGCCCTTGATCGCGGCAAGTACAGTCCAGCCATCGAGATCGGGCATCGTGATGTCCAAGGTGATCGCCGCCGGCTGCAGTTCGCGCGCGAGCCGGAGCCCCTCCTGTCCGCCGCTTGCCGTCATCACGGCAAAGCCTTCGCGCGCGAGAAAGTGTGTTGTCACCTTCCGTACCGAATCATCGTCGTCGATAACCAGAATGAGCGGTGCTCGATGAAAATCTGTGGCGCGCGTCGGCGGACAACTTTTGGGCAGCACCGGCGCCTGTGACGACGTACCGTCAGCCGGCAAGCGGATCGTGAATGTCGAGCCCCGCCCGGGCTCGCTCTCGACGGTGATGTCCCCCCCCATCATCTGGCAGAAGCGCCGGCTGATCGCCAGCCCGAGCCCGGTGCCTCCGTACCTGCGGGTGGTCGACGCATCAGCCTGTACGAAGTCCTGAAACAACCGTCCCTTCTGCTCGGCTGTCAGGCCTATGCCGGTGTCGGACACCGAGATGACAATCCACTCGCCGGCGTCTGCAGCCGTACGATCGGCGTTGATCGTGATCGTGCCGTTCTCGGTGAATTTTGCCGCGTTGCTGACGAGATTGAGCAGTGCCTGGCGGATTCGAGTCTGGTCCGCACACATGAACCCGATCTCGGGAGGACACTCGAGGCTCAGGGAGTTCTGGTTCTTGGCAACGAGCGTCGCGACCGTATTGACCACGTCCTCGACGACAGGCGCGATCGCGAACGACACCACATGAAGGTCCATTTTTCCGGCCTCGATCTTGGACAAATCGAGAATATCGTTGATGAGCGCCAGCAGGTGGCGGGCCGCGCGGACAACGCGGTCGAGCGGCTCGAACTCGTCCTCGCGGTTGGAATCGCGCGCATCCTCCTGCAGCATCTCGGTAATGCCGATGATCGCGTTCAACGGCGTACGCAGTTCGTGCGACATGTTGGCGAGAAACTGGGACTTATGCTGACTTGCAAGCTTGAGCGCGTCTTCGGCACGACGGCGCTCGATGACGCGTCCGAGCTGACTGCCCACATGGGCCATGATCGTGAGTACCGCAACATCCGGCTCGGCAGGCTCTCTGGAGAAAAACTCCATGACGGCGGCGACCTCTTCCCCGATCAGCACCGGAAAGGCGAAACCGGCTCTCAGACCAGTGTCTTGTGCTGCCTTCGACCGGGGGAAATTGGCGTCCTTGGTCACGTCGACAATCCACGCAGGTTTCCTCTCATCGAGAACGCGACCCGGCAAGCCGGCGCCTGGTGCAAACGTCGTGGCCTCGCTGGCTTCGCGGAACGTTTCGTATCGTTCGGGATCATCGAGATGCCACAGGCTCGTCGATACAAGCGCCCCCGCTGCGTCCTTGATATGAACGTGCCCGACCGGCCAACGACTGTGGGCGCACACCGCGTCGAGGGCGGTTCGCATGGCTTCGTCCACCGTCGAAGCCTCATTCGCGGCAACTGTTATCAGCTGAAGAAGTTCGATTTCCTTCTTCTTCGTGTACAGCTCGCTTAGGGCCTTCTCGGCAATCGCCTCGCTTTCAGCTCGCGCCCGTTGCTCCCGATCTAACCGCTTCTTCAGCCGGGTAAGTTGGACGTCGGCATCATTGAGGCTCTCCATACGTCAGCCCCTCGCTTTCTTGACGGACACGCGCAGCACGCACTTGTCGTCTCCTCGATTCATGCATTCCAGTTGGTCCAGCGAAAGCTCTTCGGCATAGTAGGCGGCGGTTGCCTGGATGAAACCCTCCGCGAGCGCACAGAGCTTGCGGTGCGACCTGTAGTGCATCAGCAGAAAGTCCGAGGAGGAGGTGTCGTAGGTGAACACGGGCACGTCCGCTCCGGGATACAGTTTGCGAACCTCGGCGTGGATAACGTCGTTCAGAGTAAGAAGAAATGGGCGTGTCGATTTATGAGCGGTGAAAAAATGCGGATGCGTTTTCGCAAGAAGCGGCAGGGCGTTTCGGCCGAACCAGCGAACAACGTCATCGGCGGGCATCTTGAGCGCCGATGACGCCGCGCCAACCAGTTTCACCAACTCCTCGTCGGGGTAGTTGCCAAGCGAGCTATACGCGCCGTCGGTGCCGGCCGCATCGAGAAGCGCTTCCCACGCATCGTCACCGTAATCGCGCCGGACGACGGCTTCGAGCAAATTGAACACAACCCCTTTCATTGTTTCTCCTTTGTGCTCAAAACGTGAACTGGTCCGCTTAGCAGCGCTCTCATTTCAACAGTCGCGCGTGCGGCCCTCAACAGCGGGCCCTGGACGCTAGGCCGGCTCTTGGTTCGTCGCGGGTCGCCTTAGTACATGGCGGCGAACGGCTGACATGTCGCCGAATGCCTCGAACGCATGAAGCCCTGAACCGATTGTGTCTTCCTGACGTTGCCGAAATCGGCTGGACCAGCGCGAGGCTTCGCTTGAATTTAGATGTGCCTTATGCAATCGCGGGTCGGGCAATGTTGCTATGTGTCCACCGCCCAAACCGCTGCGGATATGCAACTTGCGCCGGCCGACAAAATTCACGCCGCGGCCCCGGAGCGAAAATGCAGGACGACAAGCCATCGCTTCCTCCCGATCTTCCCATCGACGTAGTCTAGCCGAGATTGAGGGCCTCTGACTAGCGTCCCGCGGGGCGGCCGACCTGGAGCAGCGCCTAGCCGCTGGGCCGAAGCGAACGGCGGAACCGCCGCTCTCAGTAGCCTAGCTGCCGAAAGACTGACATTATTGCATGCGCAATCACTGGCCAGTTGAAGCGCGCCGGCGATGCATCGCCATCGACTTGTACAACCTTATTGCCGCGTCAGGCGATCACATCCTGTCTCAAACAGGTAGAGCGAGACCACAAGCAGAACGACGTCCTGTCAGGAAGGGCACATTGCCTGTCATCGCAGGGACGCCTCCTGCGGCGACGTCCCAGCCTTCGGGCGTAAACGGAATGATTGTGACCGTCGCGATGAAGGCCGGTCGCGCCCAGAGCAGTGAGGACGCCGAGCCACCCGTTGTTGATGAAGGACCCAGTCGCTCGCATTCGTACGGAAAGCACTTCTGTTAGCCGAAGAAGAAGAACATGATCACCATCGAGACGCGGACGACGTGGTAGTCGAGGTCCTCTGCGAGCAGGCCAGACCTCTCGAGTGTGCGAAGTAGTGGATGCTGAACGGCGGTAGCGAGAGTTTCCTAAACCGCAGCGGTTCCTTGAGCACAGAGGAATCTATGGGGTCCGCTGTCGCGTCCTCGGTTCAAACAATGCGGACATCAGTTGCGACAGCGTTCCTGTCTAGAGCGGGGTATTGCCCTGAGCCGTTCCATGTCGGCTGTCCGATAGTAGTCGGACGTTGGCCGTCGTGCAGGTCCACCGCCGGTTTTGACCCACAGCGGACGTTTGGTATCGGACTGGAAAGAACGTAATTTGGCAGTTCGCCCTCGCCGGAGATCCAACATGAAAGCTCGCCTTATCGCCGTCGCGGCCTGCAGCCTGTTGATGGTCCATGTGGTCCAGGCGGCCGAAATCAGAATGCTTGCCGCGGGAGCCGTCAAAGAAGCCTTTCTCGAGCTTGTCCCGCAATTCGAAAGCACCTCCGGCAACAAGGTGGCGGCAACATGGACTGGCTCCGCAGATATAAGAAAGCGCATAGCCGCGGGTGAAGCTTTCGATCTCGTTATCGTCGGCGCACCGGACATTGATGCGTTCGTCAGGGGCGGCAAGATGATGCCGGGGAGCCGCGTTGACATCGCCAGTTCCGGTATCGGCCTGGCGGTAAAGGCCGGTTCGCGCAGGCCAGACATCAGTTCCGGCGAGGCGGTTAAGAAGGCGCTGCTTTCCGCTGGGGCAGTTGCATATTCGACGGGTCCAAGTGGCGTCTATGTCCAGCGCCTGTTCGACCATCTTGGGATAGGCGACCAGATGAAGGACAAGTCGAAGCAGACGGCACCCGGCGTGCGCGTTGCCCAATATCTTGTGAACGGCGAAGCCGAACTCGGTTTCCAGCAAGTGAGCGAGTTGGTCCACGAAGCGGGCATCGATTTTCTAGGGCCGCTGCCGGCAGAAATCCAGAATGTCACAGTTTACTCCAGTGGTATCCCCTTCAGGTCGAATGCAGAGCCCGCCAAAGCACTGCAAGCGTTTTTGTCCGCGCCCGCCGCCGCTCCCGTATTCAGGAAGAACGGCATGGACCCGAATCATCCATGATGCAGATCGACTGGGTAAGTGCGCATCAGGTGATATTCGCTTGTGATGCTGTGGGCGGCTCCTCCACGGGCACGAGAGTGCCAAAGACTGGGCGCCGTTTAAGGCTCCCACGATTCGGAGGAGCAGCCTATGCAGTCAGTTGCAACGATTGGTCTGGACATCGCGAAGTCGGTGTTCCAAGTACATGGGGTCGATGCAGCCGGCCAGGTGATCATACGCCGTCAGCTCAAGCGCCGTTTCGTGCTGTCCTTCTTCGAGAAGTTGCCGCCGTGCCTAGTCGCGATCGAGGCTTGCGCTTCGTCGCACCATTGGTCTCGCGAGCTGCAGGCGTTGGGGCATACGGTGCGTCTGATGCCTCCGGCCTAAGGATTATGATTACCCGCCTCTTGTGGTTCTGGGCGCGCGTACGGCGGTTTGGCAGCAAAAAATGGGTAAATCTCGCGCCAGACCGCTCCAGCCCCCATGTCCGGCGGCCGATTTCTTGGACTTCGATGGTACGGCAGTGGTACCTTCCCGTTCCTTGCCTGGGAAAGGAACGGAAAATGTCGTCCGTACGGCTCGACCTCACGCCCGAGGTCGTCAAGACGGCCCTCAAGCGCGCGCTGGACGGGCAAGAGGGAATCCATGACGTCTGCGACAAGCTGCAGCCGTACCTGGTGCTGCGGGTCCGCGGGCACTCGGCGTCATGGCTGGTCAAGACGCGCGAACGGACGCTGAAGATCGGCGACGCCATGCCGGCCGCGACCGCGGGCAAGGTCCCGCAGCGCCGCAAACGGGGCAGCGCCGCAGGGGAACGGATCCTTGGGTTGCGCGAGGCGCGCGAAGCCGCCAAGCGCGAATGGGCCAGGATGGGCAATCCCACGATCGCGGCCGAGACGCCGGCGGGCTGGACCTGGGGCAGACTGGCCGATGAATACAAGGCCCACATCGCGGGGATGCGCGAGGATTCCTCCGGCCGCCCGATCTACCCGTCGGCGGAAACCCAGAGCGACGTCCGCCAGATCTTCGGCCGCAAGGAGGTGGAAAAGCACGAGACGCGCCTGCTCGCTTCCCTCGACGAGAACTGGCTCGAAGAGGTGCAGGAAGCGCTGCACGAGGAATACGGCTACGACGCTTACCGCAAGTTCCGCGCATACGGCCAAGCGGCTCTGAATTGGGCGGCGGCCTTCAGGCGCAAGGAGTGCGGCCTTGCCGGGCGCAAATGGTGGCTTCTCGCGGAGCGGCGCCGTCGAACCAAGGAAGAGATCGAAAAGAAGGTCGTGCGCGACAAGGCGCGGGCGAAGAAAAAGGACGATTTCAAGGTGGAGCAGCTCGGCATGCTGCTGGCAGAGCACGAACGCTTCTGCGCCTCGCGCAGCGGCAACGAGCGCATCTCGCCAGGTGTGCGTTGGGGGCTGTGGTGGGACGCCTTGACCGGCCACCGGCGGGGCTCCGGCACGTGGATCGCCCAGGAGGATCTCGACTACTCCGACCCGCGCGGCGAGCCCGGCTGGGGCCTCGCGACATGGCAGCCCGAAGTCATGAAGGCGCAAAATCCCTTCACGCTACCCATTCCGCAGCTCGGGCTGCACATCGCCGATTGCTGCAAGCGCGATTGGACGCGGGCGGCCGAGCGCGCCGGCATCTGGAATCGAAAGAGCAAGTGGGTGTTCGCCTCGCGCGTGATGCAGTCCGAGGCCGGCGACATCGCCGTCTCCGGATCCGCACTGGCCAATCATCTGCGCAACATGCGCGGCCTGCGCGAGGGCAATCATCGGGACGTGTTGCGCGGAATCCCTCCGTTCTCCATGCACATCATCCGCTCCACGATGGGGGACTATATCCTCGACGAGACCGGACTTCCCCCGGCACCGCATCGCTGATGATCGGCCATGAGATCGCGGGCGACCGCAGGAACGAGCTCGACCGCGTCGGACAGACCGGCAAACGCTGGTACTTCCAGGCACAGCGGATTCCGGAAAAAACCGCGGCGATGGCCTTGTGGAGCGATGCACTGCTCAGGGCGTTCAAGGAAGCAGGCGGCGTCTATCCCGACTAGATTAGGGCGCGGACCGTGGCGCGACGGCATTCCGCCATCGCCCGTGCGCCCTAGGACGTGGACTCATTAGCGCGTAGCCAAATCCGGATTGATGCGAGTTTGATGAACGCCAGATAGTTGGCTGCAAGCTTGTCGTATCGGGTCGCGATACGCCTACATTGCTTGATCTTGTTGAAGAACCGTTCAATCAGGTTGCGTGCGCGATACAGATACGGGCTGAAGCAGATCGAGTCTTTGCGATTTCGCTTCGGCGGAATGTTCGCCGATGCTCCTTGCTGGCGAGCAAGCTCCCTAATCCAGTCGGCGTCATAGCCGCGATCCGCGAGCAACATCGTTTGTGGAAGCAAGGCGCTGAGGAGAACCGAGCACAGCCGGTTGTCGTGCGCCTCACCGGGCGTGAGGGCGAGATGGACCGGCAAGCCATTGGTGTCCACGACCGCGTGAATCTCGCTGGTCAGGCCACCCCGCGAGCGACCCATATCCTGATGATTGTTGTCCGCAACACTGGCACCGTGCTGGTGCACGCGCACGACGGAAGTGTCGATCATCTGCACCGCCGTGTCATGACCGGCGGCAAGTGCATCCATGATCTGGTCCCAGACGCCAGCGCGCCGCCACCGAACGAAGCGATTGTAACAGGTGGTGCGGGGACCATACGTCTCTGGCAGGTCGCGCCAGGGAGCGCCTGACCGCAGAACCCAAAAGATGCCATTGAGCACGCGACGGTCATTTACCCGCCGAACGCCGCGCGGCTTGTTGGGTAGCATCGGTTTGATGGCGGTCCATTCGTAGTCGCTGAGTTCGTAGCGCATTCAAGGCTCCGGGTTGGACGCTTGAATCACGTTCAACCCGATACCTTCAACCGGAAAAACCAGAGGACCGGTACTTCCGAGACTACCCCGTAAGCGGATATAACCGGAAAATCTACGACGCGACTGACCCGATGTATGGTCCGGCCGCGCGTTGCAAGAGGTTTCGTCAACCTGGCAGATGCGGTCTTGCATCAATGTATCCGGCCTCTGATTGGAGCGTGTTGTGCTCCGGGCCATCATGGATATCAGCGCGCATTCGAGCTAATTAGCGGACAGGCCTCGAACGGGCCATTCGGGTCACCAGTGTTCGCATGCGCCGGGAAGACCGATCCTCCATCGTTGTCTCATTCCTCTCGCAGACCTCGGCGGGTAAGGGATGTTGGTTACGTCATCGATCGCACCTCACCTCGTGCTGTTCCTTAGTTCGTGCCTGGCGGTCGTTCCTTTGTCCCGGCCTGCGAGCGCAGACGCGCCGCGCGCAAGGGCCGTCAAGGCCGGCCGTCGTGCTGTCCTGACGTCTTGCTCTACCGCGGTCAGGCCGCGCCTTGACGGCCCCGAGCACGGTGCGAGGATCAGGCAGCTCGGGACGCCGTCTCCTCCGTGTTGACGCACTCGAAGGCGCGTCCCTTGTTGAGAACCGCCCAGGCGATCCGGGCGAGCTTGTTGGCGAGCGCAATCGCCAGCACGTTGTGGTGCAATCGTTTCTTGGCGGCTTCGATCCAAGATTTGAGGCCATAGCGCTCCCAACCCTTGACCTTGACCAGCACAACCCACGCGGCCTGCACAAACAGCGCGCGCAGGTAGCGATTGCCGCGCCTTGATATCTTGCCGAGGATCGTGCGGTCGCCGGTCGATATCTGCTTCGGCACCAGTCCAAGCCAGGCGCCGAAGTCGCGGCCTTTCGAGAACACGTCTCCAGTGCCGATCGCAGCCACCATCGCGCTCGAGATGATCGGGCCAATGCCGGGCACCGTCATCAGTCGCTCGCAGCCTTTGTCTTGACGGGCCAATGCCTCGATTTCGCTGGAGAGGTCCTCGATACGCTCATCCAGCCGGCGCCAGTCACCCGCCAGATCCTCGATGATGCGCAACATGCGAGGCGAGAGCACATCGGTGCGCGTCGCGAGGATACCCGGCAACTCGGACCGCAGGGAGCGCAGGCCTTGCCGCACGGCGATGCCCCGCTCCAGCAGGAACGCACGGATCTGATTGATGACGCCGGTGCGCTGACCGACTAATCGCTCGCGCACGCGGTGCAGCGCCTGCAGGTCGAGCTGGTCGGCGGTCTTGGTTGCGACGAACTTCATGGTCGGGCGTTGGACAGCCTCGGCGATGGCTTCCGCATCTCGGAAGTCATTCTTCTGTCCCTTCGAATAGGGGCGCACGTATTTCGCCGGCATCAAGCGGGCGTCGTGGCCAAGCGTTTGCAGCTTGCGACTGAGGTGATGCGCGCCGACGCAGGCCTCCATGCCGATCAAGCACGGCGGCAGGTTGGCGAGCCGCGTTTCCACCTGGCCGCGCGACCACTTCTGCCGCAGCACGATGCCGCCGCGCTGATTCTGGCCAATGATGTGGAACGAGTTCTTGCCGATATCGATGCCGATGACGGCGGGCGAAGCGTCGAGTTTCTGAGACATGGCGTGCTCCTTGTCTTGGGCGCCCCTTGCCAGCTTCTCGTGCTGGCAGGGCCGGAGCACGGCCGGACCATTCCATTCTGATGTCCCCAGTCAAGCACACAGCGCACGGTTTCTCATCTCCACGAGGACTCATCGTGAAGTTCTTGTGCCGATGGATCGTGCAGAGGAGAAGGCGGGACTCAAAGACGTCGGTGAACAGGCTCTGATGCGCGGGTTGGATACCGCATTTCCGTTTTTTCGTCTGGGGCTGTCCCTGGTCTAGCGTCGGGCGTCGATCGGATGATCGGCCACATAATGGATTTCAGGATTTCCCCTGCCGTGGTCCCGCCTTCACTTCTGCACGATTAATGTCTGCGACTGCCCCCTGATCTTGATTGCAACAAAAGGGGGCTGTGGGCCGGTCGAGCGCACCTCACGACTCGAGCGGTCCACAGCCCCCAACGATGTCACGCCTGTCGAGGTGGCATGAGCTCGCGATTGATCGCCCAAATGAAGGCGGATAGCTCTCGGGCAATCGCCGTGACGATTACGGTTCGCCGCTTGCCCTTCCGCTCGAGTGAGCGGAAGCGTCCGCACAGCCTGGTTTGCGCTTTCCACGCAATCTCGCGCGCGACTCTCGGTGCGGCCTCCACCTTTGGCTGCTTGTCTCGGCTCACGCGCGGCGGATATCGATAGCTCCAGGCCGCCTCTACAAGAATACGTCGCGCCCGCCCATTACCGGCTTTGGTGATGCCGCCTCGCTTGACTTGGTCGCCAGTCGAGTTTTCTGTGGGCACCAGACCCAGATAGCCCATCAGCTCGCGCGGATTTTGAAAGCGGGATAGATCACCGATCTCAGCCAGCACCCCCACAGCCGCAATGAGATCAATCCCGCGCACCGCCTGCAGGGCCGACACAACCTCGGCGAGCGACCACTCGGGTACTACCTCGCGGATGGCATCTTCCAAACGCTCCAGCCGCTCACTTTCCTGGCGTACCCCCTCAAGTAACTCTTCGAATGCGATGCGCTGCTCGCGATGCTCGAGCTTCTGCGACATGAGCCATCTCATGTGGGCTGGTCCCCACGTTGTCTTGCCCGGATAGATGCGTCCCAGCCGCAGCATCAATGACGAGATCTGTTGACGCTTGCCCTGGAGGTCCTTCTTCACTGCTTGACGGGCGCGCGAGAGATCGCGCATAGCCTCATGGCGCTCGTCCGGCACCCATACCGCCGTGAGCTCGTCCGCGCGCAACAGCTTGGCGAGGCTTACCGCATCGCGCCGGTTCGTCTTCACTCGATCGCCGGCCTTCTTCGGAACGAGCGAGGGGGCCACCACCAGGCAGTCATGGCCGAGGCTCTTGAGCAGTCTGTAGAGACCGTATCCTGTTGGCCCTGCTTCGTAGCAAAACGTCAACTGACAGCATTTCGCTGCAAGCTTTGCCACCAGCTTTCGGATTGCTGCCTCCGTGGCAGGAAACTCCCCGAGATATCGTACCTCGCCGCCACGGCCGCCATCGGCAATGGCTATAGCATTGCGCGATTTTGACGTATCGATTCCGACAAAGACCTCGGTATGATGACCCACGACTCGCCCTCCTTGTTTGAGGCTCTACCCGTCCATCCGGGCAACCCTCGTCGCAACATCGAGGGTGAGTCGCCTCATTTTGTGGGGGGACATACAGTCTAGCGGACATCCCCGCCTCGCGAGGCCCGGACTGCGCGACAGTCGTGGCACCGATGCTGGAGCAGTTCAGGCCGAGGTTTTAAGCTATGCCTGCGCGGCGCCTTCTATCGCGCCGCTTTCTCTTGTGCGAGAGTTGCTTCCAGCCGCGAGATGTTTTCCTGGAGGCGCTGGTTGTTTTCCAGGAGACGCTGGCTGATCAGGACGAGGATATAATAGCCGAATTGCTGATCACTTTGAAAATAGAGTTCAAGTACCCTTTCGTAAGTTATGGTTAGGACTTGGCCATCTTCTATGCACTCGACCGTTCCGGTTCGTCGGTTATTGGGCGTAAGGAGGCCAAGTTCTCCCATGAGACGCCCTGGCGGAAGCTCGACGCCGATTTCTTTGACGAGAAACTTCCCGGTGACGGTGAGGAACATTTCCGTGGCGGCATCACCCTTCCTGAATAGTATGTCGGCCCGTCGATATTTACGCTCTGTCATGAATGGTTTGAGCCATTCCATCGACCTGTCACCCTGCGTCGCGTTACGTGCCTTCTTAACGAGCTTGAGCAGTTGACGCAGGCGAACGACATTCACTGGCAACAGCAGCAGATAAAGCAGAAAGGTGGCGACGCTTCCGGAAAGCGCGCCGGAAACTGCTAAGAAAATACACCCGACCATATTCGCGACCCGCAGCGGCACCATTCTCTGCATCAGCAAGGTAGCGACCAAGAATATGGCGCCAACCAAGGCGAACATATTGGCGAGCGTAATATTAGCTAACACAACATCAAACAGCCGATTAAGCAGTGCGTCGAAAGTGATATTGTTGGGATCGAGACCCATCTGAACCAGAATCTTTGCGATCCTGAGATTGTCCGCCGCCGTATCAAGAATTCGGTTTAGTAGCGTCGAAAGATCTGCGCTGCTGCTCGAGTCCATCAGACACTCCCCGCGCAAAAGCGTCGGTGTTCGTCAGGTAACAATCGAAGTCGAAAAATCAGTATTTGGTAGAATCAATGCGAGAATTCCTCAAATTATTTGGCATTTCGCGCTCATCGGCCCTGACCCTCTAGAGCCTGCTGC
Organism: Bradyrhizobium sp. BWC-3-1; assembly: GCF_032917965.1. NCBI lineage: Bacteria > Pseudomonadati > Pseudomonadota > Alphaproteobacteria > Hyphomicrobiales > Nitrobacteraceae > Bradyrhizobium > Bradyrhizobium sp. BWC-3-1. Next base: position 1,775,863 of record NZ_CP136625.1, on the reverse strand, counting down.
GTAATCTCGAAGGCATCTCTGATGTCCATTCCTGGCCCGAACAGGAAATCTGGACCGAGCCCCTTCTCGTCGGCTCATTGGGGTAACCGGAAGCGAGTGGATGGCGGTTCGAGGATCGCTCATCGCCCAGAGCAGACGTCGGCCTCCACACAGGTCAATTACTGAACCAACACCTAATTGGCTCGCTCCCTACAATTAGCTCAGACAGAGCGGATGGAAAGGAGCGCTGAAATGCAAGGTCTCTTTGGCAGTTCCGTTCAACCAAGTACGCGACGGATATCGCTAAGATGATCGATGCAACGCCTGCAAAGTACGGCCACCGTTCCCCACTCATTGAACACTCCGTAGCAGGAGGGTTGGCAATCGTCGAACGCGGCTGCTCTCCTCTGTCAGCGCCGCGTCCTCGTCGCTTCGGCTCGAACGCCTGTGTCGCCGTCGGGACGTGATGTTTGACCTATGGACATCGTAAGCCGGTCCGTCCCAGACGATGCATTCGCCGGAAACCGCCGCTCCATGTTGAGGCCGCTGTATGGCAGCTGTCGCAAGTAATGACCGACCCGACCAAGTAACTTGCAGCGCTTGATCGGCGCCTCGGCGGCGGCTCTCCTTTCGGCGCCACACGAAGACCGCGAGTACAGCGAGAAGCCAAATCATCACCCCGACCCCGCGGTTCTGATGACGGTGCTGCGTTGATACTGCCGCCGGGCGGCGTCGCCATATGTGAATTGGTTCACATCCGGGCAAATGTTTTCGGTGGCCTGTTGGCTAAGGCTGACCTGAACGTTCGCTCCTGCGAAGTCAGCAAGTGGCCCTTCGGCGAAGTGGCAGCATCGCTCCAAGAAGTCCGCTTATTGAGGCATGGCGGACGGGATTTGCTCAGGTTGAGTTCTTCGCATTTTGACCCACAACGGACGTCGCCTCTAGCCTGACAGCAGCCCGACGTGCTTTGATGAGGTAAGCAGTTTGCCACCCCAAGGGGGCGATCTTTGACGAGCGAGCGTGTGGAACGGCGGTTGGCGGCGGTGCTGGCAGCGGATGTCGCCGGATATAGCCGCCTGATGGGCGCCGACGAGGAAGACACGCTGGCCCGGCTCAAGGCAGTCAGAAAGGCTCTTATCGACCCCACCATCGCCGCGCATCGCGGGCGGATCGTCAAGACCACCGGCGACGGCATGCTGGTTGAGTTTGCCAGCGCCGTGGATGCGGTACGCGGTGCCGTTGAAGTCCAGCACGCCATGGCCGAGCAGAACGGTTCTGTGCCGCAGGATACGCGGATCGAATTCCGGATCGGTATTCACGTCGGGGACATCATGTTCGATGACAACGACATCTTCGGTGATGGCGTGAATATTGCCGCCCGCCTCGAGGTCATCGCCGACCCGGGCGGGATCTGCATTTCCAATGATGCCTACCGGCAGGTCCGCGGCAAGGTCGAGATTGTATGCGATGATCTGGGGCCGCAGCCTCTCAAGAATATTGCCGAGCCCATGCAGGCGTGGCGGGTTCGGCCGGTCGGTCAAACCCCTTCGGCAGTAACATCTGGTTCGGCTCTCGGTGAAACTCAGGCGCTCTCACTTCCCGACAAACCCTCCATTGCCGTCCTGCCATTTCAAAACATGAGCGGCGACCTCGAGCAGGAATATTTTGCCGACGGGATCGTGGAAGAGATAATCACGGCTTTATCGCGGTTTAGGTCTCTATTCGTGATCGCCCGAAATTCGTCCTTTACCTACAAGGGAAAGGCTGTCGACATCAAACAGGTTGGGCGCGAGATGGGCGTGCGCTATGTGCTCGAAGGTAGCGTACGCAAAGCGGCAGGCAGAGTACGCATTACGGGTCAGCTGATTGACACTGCGACGGGCATGCATCTCTGGGCGGACCGGTTCGATGGTGCAACTGAAGACGTCTTCGAGTTGCAGGACCAGGTGACGAGAAGCGTTGTTGGGGCCATTACGCCGACGCTGGAGCGAGCCGAAATTGGGCGCGCTGTGCTCAAGCCAACCGGCAGCCTCGACGCGTACGATCATTACATGCGGGGAATTGCCAGTGCATACCGGTGGACCAGCGAAGCCACCAGCGAGGCTCTGCGACACTACTACAGAGCCATCGAGCTCGATCCTGAATTTGCAACGGCCCACGCGTTCGCAACGACTTGCTACGCTTGGCGCAAATCCAACGGGTGGGTGACCGACGCCGCGAGCGAGATCGCCGAAACCAAGCGATTAGCCGAGCGTGCGGTCCAATTGGATCAAAATGATGCGCAGGTATTGTGCTGGAGTGGTGCGGCGCTCGGCCTCGTATGCGGCGAGGTTGATGCAGGGGGCGCCCTTGTCGAACGCGCACTCCGGCTTAATCCGAACCTGATGGACGCGTGGCTCTCGAGCGGCTTGATCAGGCTGCTGTTGCGCGACTGGAGCATCGCAATAGAACATTTCGCGCATGCCATGCGTCTCAGTCCGTTTGATCCGCTGTTGTTCATGATGCAGCACGGGACTGCAATCGGATATTTCCAGACGGATCGCTATGACGAGGCAGCGGCATGGTCGGCGAAATCCATCGGGGAAAATCCGAACAATTCGTCCGCATGGCGGATCATGGCGGCGAGCAACGCCCTGTCCGGTCGACAGGAGCAAGCGCAAAAGGCTATTCTGCGTCTCCGGCAGATCGAACCCGCGGCCCGGATTGCGACAATCAAGTACGCAGTTCCTCTCAGCCCGTCAGAACTTGCCAGAATGGAAGAGGGTCTGCGGAAGGCCGGCCTGCCGGAGTGATCGGGGCTTCATTCCCGTAACGCTTTCCCGAACGTCTGTTTATGGCACAAAGCTTTAGTTTGCGCGGCGCAGGGGCATATCCGGAGTTGGGGCAAAGTCGACCTGCAGGTTGAACTTCCGGACTTATCAGTTTGGTCCGTTGCGGACGTTGGGCCTGGCCAGACATCGGCCCAGTTTTCTGCTAAATAGGCATTCGATTTCCTGCCGAGGTGCGTCTTGAGCGACGAGCGCGTTGAACGACGGTTGGCGGCTGTGTTGGCGGCGGATGTTGCTGGGTATAGCCGCTTGATGGGGGCTGACGAGGAAGGCTCCTTGGCTCGGCTGAAGACTATCAGAAAGGCGCTTGCTGACCCTGCTATAGCCTCCTATCGAGGCCGCATCGTTAAGACGACCGGCGACGGCATGCTGGTCGAATTTGCCAGCGCCGTGGACGCCGTACGTTGCGCGGTTGAAGTTCAGCGCGCAATTGCGGAACTGAATGCCGACCTCCCGCAGGAAGTTCGAATACAATTCCGCATCGGCATCCATGTCGGAGACATCATCATCGACGACGACGATATCTTTGGCGACGGGGTCAACATTGCCGCGCGACTTGAAGGAATTGCAGCGCCCGGGAGCGTCTGCATCTCCGACGACGCGCAGCGACAAATTCGAGGAAAGGTTGATATCGCCTTCGAAGATATCGGTCCGCAGAAGCTGAAGAACATTGTCGAACCGATGAGGGCTTGGCGGGCTCAGCCTGGTGGCCTAAACGCTATGATGGGGTCACCAGGTCAAGCTCCGGCGCTCGCTCTCCCCGACAAACCATCGATCGCGGTGCTGCCATTCGAGAATCTGAGCGGTGATCGGGAGCAGGATTACTTCGCCGATGGCATGGTCGAGGACATCATCACAGCGCTCTCGCGGTTCAAATCGCTGTTCGTGATCGCGCGTAATTCCAGCTTTACTTATAAGGGCAGGGCTGTCGACATCAAGCAGGTGGGGCGCGATCTTGGTGTCCGTTATGTGCTTGAAGGGAGCGTGCGCAAGGCAGCGGGCATCATTCGTATCTCGGGTCAATTGATCAATGCCGCGACCGGCACTCATCTTTGGGCAGACCGGTTTGATGGCAATCTGGACAATGTCTTCGCGTTGCAGGACAAGATAACCGAAGCCGTCGTTTCTGCAATCGAGCCGGCTGTGTATCAAGCCGAAATTGATCTGGCGGCGCGGCGGCGCCCCCTTGACCTTAGCGCGTACGACCTCGGCCTGCGAGCATCGCAACATTTCAACTCGATGACACGCGAAGGAATTGCCGAGGCGATCGAACTATGTCTTCGCGCTCTGGAGCTTGATCCTCGATATGGCTTTGCCGCGTTTATAGCGGGCAGTTGTCATTTCGTCAGCATAAGTCAAGGATGGACTCCTGACGTGAAGCACGCGACTGAGGAGGCGATCCGGTTGCTTTCGTTGGCGCTTGCCATCGACAAGAACGACCCTGGCGTACTGGCTACTGTCGGCCTTGGGATGTCTTACCTGGCAGAGGATACCGACGTTGCGACCGAAATGGTCGATCGTGCGGTTGCGCTCAATCCAAATTCAGCGCTTGCGTGGAGCCAGAGAGGACAGGCATATCTGCTGGGCGGTAAGTGCGCTGAGGCGGTTCGAAGCTTTGAACGCAGCATTCGCCTGAACCCGCTCGACCCGCTGCTTTATTTTACGCTTTCGGGCATGGGGTTCGCACTCATCGAGCTTCGCCGGTTTGACGAGGCGGTTGGCGCGGCCAAAAAAGCGATCCGTCAGAACCAGAAATACGTGCAGAGTTATTACTGCCTGGCATCAGCCCTGGGACACGCCGGACCTGAGGCGGAAGCACAAAAAGCGGTGTCCCGGTTGCTCGAACTTAATCCTGATTTTCGCATTTCCGAATGGGTGAAACGGGGCGCCAGCCAGTGGCATACGCGCAACAAACTGGTGATCGAGGGCATCCGCAGAGCGGGCATTCCTGAATGATCTATCCGCGCGGGCGCGATAGATGAGTGCCGACTTCCGATGATGGCCCTTCGGCGAAGTGGCAGCATCGCTCCAAGAAGTCCGCTTATTGAGGCATGGCGGACGGGATTTGCTCAGGTTGAGTTCTTCGCATTTTGACCCCGAGCGGACCTTCCGATCTCAACCCTTGCGAGCCGTCGCCTGGGCGACGCCGATCTGCATCAGGTCTCGGCCAATCACCAGTTCGCCCGAGAAGCCCTTGCCCGCGGGTAGCAGTTGCTCTCGCGTAGCGTTGCCGGGCACGATGTGGCTGAGAACAAGTTTCTTGACGCCTGCCGCTTCAGCGATCGCTCCGACCTCTTCGACCTGGGTGTGGGCGTTGAGCAGATGCTGCATCAAGCCTTCCTGTGCGAGCGAACGCGGCGTCGGGAAGAGACCTTTGACCCAGTTCGTCACAATGACCTCGTGAACGAGAATGTCTGCGCCTTTCGCGAGCTTGATCAAATTCTCACTTCGCCCCGTATCGCCGGAGAATACGATGGATCCGTCGTCAGTATCGAAGCGATAGGCGAATGCAGGCCAGACAGGCGCGTGCTCGACCAAGGTTGCGGAAACGCGAACGCGATCGTCCTCGAAGAATTTGAACGGCTCCATCGGAGGAGAAGGGGTTTCATTGGGCGATTTGAAGCCGGCAATCGGCGGGAGTTCGATGTCGTGCGCCTCGACCACCGCTTCGAGGCTCGGCTTGCCGTTGTCGCGGATTCGGTCATTCAGATCCGTCGCGAAAGCCTGATAGAGGTAGCCCGTCATATCCCTGGTGCCGGGCGTCGGATTGTCGGGATTGATGATTGGCACGGTCGGAGTGGGAGAGCCGGGCAGCGAAAACACAGGTGCCATCTGGCCTCGCCGACCCGGGCCGAAGACCTTGAAAGGAGTGGACCGGCGGTCGAGCCCGACGAACAAACCGAACAAAAGCAAGTTAGCATAATCGACTGTATGATCGGAATGCAGGTGGGTCAGGAACAGCGCTCGCACCTTGTCGTCCATCACACGGCTGCTTGTCGGCGATATCGCCTGTTGAAGGCGTTTGCCGACCCCCTCGCCGCAGTCCACGATATAGTAGGCGTCACCGACCGCCACGGCCGACGATATGCCGCACTGATCCGAATTCGGCCACCAGGTCGGGCCGCCTGCCGTGCCGAGCAGAATGAGCTTCGCCCACGAGTTGCTGGCGTCTGCGGATGATTGGGCGAGCTGAATTCGTGTGTCCAGGCGGCCGTCGCCGGCCACGGCCGTGCACATCATCGGCCCAAGCAAGCCGGCTCCTGCCGCACTTCCCGCTAGGAAGCCACGGCGCGTGAGCGCTTGCTGGATAGCGTGTCCGATCAGGTTGCACATTTGGCCCCCAAGACGGCTTCACGAGACAGTTTCTGGTAAGTGGACCAGAGAGCCCGTCAACGGACAGCGCTTCGTCAACATGCAGACATCCCGTCGCCAAAACATGCGCAACCGGATCCACTTTCGGACTCCGCCCGCAAATTGCACGTAAATTGTATGGAGGACATGTACAATCGGCAGTCCAGCAGCGGCAATTGGCCGCCTTTGAGAAGATGAACTTAAAGTCTGTTGCGCTTACTAAATCATCCGGCGTGAGTGCCAGACTCACGTCTGAGTTTGGCCCGTAGCCGTCTGTGAGGGCAGCGCAGAGTACGTCTGCTCCGCCCCCGAAGTTCAGACGTCAACTTGTTCCGCTATCGCGAGGGCGTCGTCGACCTCGATGCCTAGATATCGGACGGTGCTCTCGATCTTGGTATGCCCCAGTAGGAGCTGTACGGCTCGCAGGTTGCCGGTTCGGCGATAGATCAAGGTCGCCTTGGTCCGGCGAAGGGAATGCGTCCCGAACAGGTGCGGGTCCAATCCGATATCAGCGACCCAGTGAGATAGGAATCGGGCGTACTGGCGGGTCGTCATATGCCCACTCCGCCGCCGGCTAGTGAACAAGTATTCTCCTGACTTCTTGCCAGTAAGCCGCAGGTAGTCGTCGATTGCCTGCCGGGTCGATTCCGTGAGTTCGAATTTGACCGGCCGGCCGGTCTTATTTTGTCGGACGGTCGCGCGGTCGGCGGCATATCCGCCCGGCGCAAGGTCATCAACCTTCAAGGCTACGACGTCGCAGCCGCGCAGCTTGCTATCGATGGCGACGTTGAACAGCGCCAGATCGCGCATTCGACATTCGACCTTCGACCTGGAGCTTGGTTCGGATTGACCAGACGTGCTTCGGACGGAGCGGCGGCTTTGCGCCGACGATCTTGCCCTTGTTCCAAGGAACGTGTTTAGAGATAGCAAGGATGGTGCTTGGGATATCGGTCATGTTGACCTCCTCAGCTACTGAGGTTGGTCATTTTCAGCCCGGAGCCCTTCCAATCCCGCGTCCGCTTCTAGACGATTGGAGACGTACTTGTGTCCATTTCGATCTATGACAAGACCGATTTTGACCCGCAGACCTTGCTGTCCCCGCGCGTTTTCCGCAAGATCAAGAATCCGGTGATCAATCCAAATTCGTAACCTCGGCAGTCCCGGATGGGTTCATCAGAACGGTATCGATGGTTGCGTCGTATTTCGACCATTCCCTTCCCGAGTTATCGATGCTGATCTTCGGGATATCCAGCTCTGCGTAAAGCCGGTCAGTGAGCTTGCGATATTCTCGGTACAGCTCGATGAGCCCACCAAGGCCAACCAGGCCGTGCCTGACGGCATAGGGCGATGCCAGCTTCCAGTCGACCTGATATGTCACCCATGCATCGCCACGCTCGGCGGCAACCGTTCTGATCGCCCGGTCGACGTCATCCTGATTAAAGTAGATCAGCAAGGGACGTAATGGCTTCATGGCAGCCACCACCTCATGAATGTAGCCACGAATCAGGGCTGTGTCGGCATCAAGCAGGAACAGTGACGTCAGATTGCCATGGAAAAGTTGTCCATCGACAACCGTGATGCGCTCTGACATCGACGCCGAATTGACGTACGTCCGCCAGCGTGCAACGGCTGATTTCGCCAGTTGCGTTGCCGGCATGTCCGTCCACGGCACGTCCCAATCGAAGCGGATCGGATGTGGACTGACGCCCTCGGTGATACTGAGGGCGGCGAAGCCGGATCGATTCAATCGATCGGCGATTCGCCGTACGCTCGTCGACTTACCGGACCCCATGATCCCTTCGACGATCACAAGTCCGGAGCGGATGCTGCAAACGGGCTGGGTCATACTGAGGCGATGATAGCCTGTCCCATTCGCCGCCACCAGCGAAGCTTCTTCTGCTCCTGGCCCATCGGAGAAGTGAGCGCAGCACTCCACTAGGTCCGCTCACCGAGGCATTGCCGACTAGATTGCTCAGGTTGAGTTCTTCGCATTTTGACCCGTAGCGGACCATCGCGGCGCGGCGGACTACGTGAGGACCCAGCTCAACCGTTATTGTCGCGGGTTCCGATACATTGCACCCAATGTACCGGCTACCGACCCAAGGCACAGAGGCGCACCAACGCCGATCATTGCCCAGAATGCGAGTAGCAGGAGGTGAGCTGCCAAACCCTCTCCTATGACGTCACCTCGTAGCCAAAGAGGTGCTGCTGTCGTCACGAGCAACAGAGACCCGGCAATCGCGATTTTCATCCAAGATGTTGAGCGTGGATCACGACGCGCGAAGTGAAATGACCCCCATGCAGCCGTGGAGGCAAGGACCGTCCATAAGATGCCAAGCGAGAGCATAGAGAGACAACATCCTCCAATCGGCTTCCAATAGATAAGATTGGTGCATAAATCTTCGTCTACCAGACTAAAACTTCAAAGAATCCGTCCATCACTCTCTAGGTCGAAGGTCAGCTTGTGGCCGATTTTGTTGCAAAAGTTGGCTGCAATGGATTTGGCCGCTGGGCCTTTTGTTGAGCCGCGCTTTGAAGCGCTGGCCCTGACGCATTTTACGCAACTTTGACGCTACGCTACGCGATGCGCAGAACCTGAGCCGGCGGCGGTCGTGCGACCAGCGATGCAAACCGCCTCAGATTCTGAGCGATGGCGGCTAGAACAAACTCATCCTGGGCACCTTGCGGGCCTCGCAATCGGAGCCGACCAAGCTTCAGGATGCGCTTCAAGTGTGCGAACCTCATCTCGATCTTCTTGCGCTGACGCCGAGAGAGCTCGAAGCCCTCGGTGCCAGCGAACGACCGGGCAACGTCTCGGGCATGCTCATGGATATCGCGCGGGATCTTGCGTGATGGTTCCTTTGGGCAGCACTGCGGTTTGAGCGGGCATACATCGCAGTCGAGCTTGCTGGCACGATACAGAAGGGTCTTGCCCTCGTGCACGGTACCGCTCGTCCCAAGCCGCTTACCACCCGGGCAGTGGTAAACGTCCCCGGTTGGGTCATATCGAAAGTCGCTCCGCGAGAAGGTGCCATCATCCCGCTTCGACTTATCGAACACAGGGATATGCGGCGCGATGCCCTTCTCCTCGACCAGCCAGTTCAGCATCGGAGCCGCTCCGTAAGCGGTATCCCCGACAAGTCGCTCTGGCTTGAGACCAAAGCGCTCCTCGGTTCGTTCGATCATGGTTTTTGCTGCACCGACCTCGGCCTGGCGAATGGCGCGGGAGGCCTCGACATCCACGATGACGCCGAACTTCACGTCGATGAGATAGTTGTCGGAGTACGCGAAGAATGCCGGCCCCTTGTGAGCGCCGGTCCACTGCGCTGCCGGATCGGATGGCGAGACAAACTTCGGGATGACATCGCTGGCGGCGCCCCACGCCGGATCGTCGAGGGTTGCCAAATACTCCTTCACCGCGCGGCTGGACCTGGCCGGATCGCGATCCCTGCGCCAGTCCTGACCTGCGATCGAGCGCTGCTTGTTCGCGTCGGCCGCAATCAGGCTCGCATCGACTGCAAATCCTTCGCCACCAACCAGACCGGCGGCAATGCATGTCTCGACAATCCGTTCGAACACGCGGCGGAGAACATCTCCATCACGGAAGCGCTCGTTGCGGGCGCGCGAAAATGCCGAATGATCCGGGACAGCGTCCTCGATACCAAGCTTGCAGAACCAGCGATAGGCGAGGTTCACCTGCACTTCACGGCAGATCAGCCGTTCCGAGCGGATCGCAAAGACATACCCCACGACCAGCATCCGGATCATCAGTTCCGGATCAATCGACGGGCGCCCCATCGACGAATAGTGAGATGCTAGTTCACCGCGAAGCCAGGACAGATCGAGAGCAGCATCGATCTTCCGCACCAGATGATCTTCGGGTATCGCGTCGCCAAGACGAAACTCGTAGAACAGTTGACCTTGGTCACTCTTCAGACGGCCCATCATGGATCGACCTCGCCGAGATTCGCGTCAACACAACGGAATCACGGTTCGTGACTTGTCTCAACCGACTTTTGCAACAAAATCGGCCCACAGCGGACCTTGGTCAACCTGTCCGCGTCTCCGCTGCCATAACTCAGGAGGGACGTCCGGATTGCACATAATGCGCATCTCCGTCGCCCACTCCGTCAGGCACTGCTCAGCATACTGGAGCCCTTGATCTTCTCTAAAAACTCCCCAATACCGATAGGTGCAATATAGCCCGCACAGCCAAAGGAAAGCGAAAAGCAGAACAAGGGCACTAATGAAGCTTTTTACGAACTCGATTGGATCGAGAGCCTTCACCACGAAAATCAAGGCGAGACATACAGCTCCAGCAACCGTAAAGCCGCGCACTCGAAGCCGCCAAAATCGGACGCCCTCTGAAACAGTCATCCCTCTTCCTTCAGGGTACGTACGCTCTCGCGCTCAATGACTCTGCGGCTTTCGTCTTCCATCCGGGGACGACTGAGATGTCTCGTGAGCCGTCCTTCAGCGCCCCATCCGCGCCGCCTCGCAATCGGGGCCAACAGCAGGCAGGCCAAGTTTAAAGCAATCAGCGCGATCAGTAGATAGAGGCCGTAAAACACGAAAATGCAGGACGCGCCGCCGACGATAAGGAAGAGCAGCACGGTGGGCGGGATTTTGATGCGAAACATGCTCACCATGGTAGCACAAGGTCGCCTAGGTTCGCGCCCGCCCACGAACAAGGTTTGCAGACCGTTTAAGTCCGCTGTTGGCCCGGGGTTGACGTCAGCCCAGAGCGCGGCGATGTCCATTTCCGAGAGATCACCCGACCAAGGGCATGCTGGCTGTCGACGGCAGCCTCTGACCCACAGCGGAAGTTAATGGAGCGCAACCAGGTGCTGCTTGGAGGTAATGGTACCCGCAACGGTTTCTTTGCAATCGGTTTCTAAACTACAAGCGGTGCCTTGGGAAACTTGCATGTCAGCAGTCGTTGCAATTTTAGGTGTTTGGTTTGTCGTGTTCGGAGTTCTTGTGGCTCCCAGCCGCTGGGCGGGCACCTGGATCGCGGGACAAACGAAAAGCTCGATTTTCGGATATCTTTTCTGCATCGCGTGCGCACAACTGATTGCTGTCTATTCGGCCGTCATCCTCGTATTCGCGAATTTCTCGTTTCTTCCCCATTTCAACTCGGAGTCTTCGCAGATCGGGTTCGCCCATCTGATTTTCTTTGTGCCAGCGCTCTTCGCTCTAGTACTCGGGTTTCGCCGCGCAAGGTCGCTGGGCGTTGAACCGAAGCAAACTGCCCCGCCGGTTATTGAAGCTCCGCAACAATCGAATGGCGCGCTGAGATTTATAAGATCAACGCTCCCTGTCCCGATTTTGTACGCGCTCATCGGCGTCACAGTCTTTGGTCTCTTGGACGCGACAACAGGACGGTTCTTCGGCCAATTTATTTCCGATCGTCCGGTAGCGGTCGTTCTGTCAGCGTTGGCAGGCGCGGTCATGGGCTATTTGCTTGGATGGCATATAGTCAGCACGAATGGGCTTCCGCCCAATACGACGCCTTACGAGATGAACGCGGCTCTCCGCAAGCGAGCGCAAAATGGCCCCTCCTCGCAAGGATAAGCGGCCCAACGTCGCCTTTTGGCCCGGAGCGGTCTGTGAGGGCAGCGCAGAGCGCGTCTGCTCTGCCCGAAGTCAGACGTCGACTTGTTCTGCTATCGCGAGCGCGTCGTCGACCTCGATGCCTAGATATCGGACGGTGCTCTCGATCTTGGTATGCCCAGTAAGAGCTGTACGGCTCGCAGGTTGCCGGTTCGGCGATAGATCAAGGTCGCCTTGGTCCGGCGAAGGGAATGCGTCCCGAACAAGTGCGGGTCCAGTCCGATATCGGCGAGCCAGCGGGATAGGAGACGGGCATACTGGCGTTTCGTCATGTGAACACTCGGCCGCCGGCCCGTGAACAAGTATTCTCCTGACTTCTTACCCGTAAGCCGTAGGTAATCGTCGATTGCCTGCCGCGTCGATTCCGTCAGTTCGAACTTGACTGGTCGGCCGGTCTTCTTCTGCCGGACTGTCGCGCGGTCGGCCGAATACCCGCCCGGCGCGAGGTCTTCAACTTTCAAGGCTACGACGTCGCAGCCGCGCAGCTTGCTATCGATGGCGACGTTAAATATCGCCAGATCGCGCGTTCGACCTTCGACCTGGAGCTTGGTTCGGATTGACCACACATGCTTTGGACGGAGCGGCGGCTTTGCGCCGACGATCTTCCCCTTGTTCCAAGGAACGTGCTTCGAGATGGCGGGGACGGTGCTTGGAATAATGGTCATGTTGGCCTCCTCAAATAGTGAGGCTTGTCATTTTCGATCCGGAGACCTTCCAATCCGGCGTCCCCGAAGTCGGCGTGGGTTGGAAGCTCTTTGCACTGCTAATTGTCGTGCTCACGGGTTGGAGTTTTGCGGACTCAGAACCTTACACTTCGACAGGACTCATCCACCTGATGATGAGCGCGCTATCGGCGGCCGGTCTTGCACTCATGGCATTTGAGATTGACTTTTTGCCGCGCAAATTCTGGCGCGCATTTTCCGTGGCATATGCAGTGTATAGCGTTGGCCTGATGGCCTTTTCCAGTCAGAACCTGTACAAGCAATACGCTGTTGATGGGCGGTCTCTGTCGGCAGTCGTCAGCGCATTCCTCATAATGGCCACGCTCCAGATCGCCATCAACATCGGACTTTGGGTAAACGCCTCTTCGCGTTTTTCACCGCGAGGCAATGCCTGCTCCGTCCGACGATGAGCTACATCGGTTATGGATGGCTTGTCGCAAGATAGGCTTTGGCGCTCCCTTGTGAGATTTCTCCTGAGGTCCGCCTCTGGCCCTCAGCTGAGCTGGGCGAGCAGCCGGTCCAAGACCGCGTGTGAACCATCGCTGAGTTGGACCGCTCGCCTGCACGACGATTATTTTCCCGAGTAAGTGAGCTCGATCTCGGTCCGGAATGGAGCTAATGCCGACACTTCCAGCAAAGGCGTAATGCTCAGCGTGTAGAGCCCCTCATCCAGCGGCAACAAGGCGAGTTCACGAGCGCGGGAGAAAGCTGATGACGCGACGATCCCGTCCGAACTACCAGTCTGATCATGCACGACGCGGTTTTCCTGATCCCGGACGGTTACGCGAAACGTCGTCGGCAGCTTGCCGGGAGGCGAGCCTGCGTTGATCGGTTGTGCAACGGGACCGCCCAGGAGAGCCGCAAGAGCAGCCTCCTCCTTTGCTCCCGTGAAATAGACGACGAGGTTCAGCTGATATTGCTTCTTTGCGATGATGCGGGCTTGGAAGGTGAAGGGTGTTCCCTCGAGAAGCAGCACCGGAACGGAAAATCGCGGGATGTCATGGTGCGCCCATTTTAAGTATTGGACATACGGAGGTTCGCCATACACCCAGCCCCCAGCAACTCGGAAGACACCGGCTGCCAGCAGGAAGAACAGTATCGCACCAAGTGTTCGATGCCACGTCCGCGTCCGCATCGTTTGGTTGTGTTACAGGCAGTCCTAACCTCTGGTAAATGGGCGCTGCTTCTGCTTGTGCTTCTGCTTCTGGCCGATTCTGTTGAAAAAGTCGGCTGTTGCGGCGCAGATAGATCAGTGATTCAGTCTGTCTAGTTGGCAGGACTGAAGATCATGATGGGGCATCGGCAAGTCGAGCAAGCCGCTTTGTTCTATGAGTTCTCACTTGAGAAGCATATTCCCGCCGATCACCTGCTCAGGTCGATCGACAGGTTTGTTGACCTCGGAGAGATCAAGCGGGACCTGGCACCTTTCTACAGCAACATCGGTCGGCCTTCGATCGATCCGGAGCTCATGATCCGGATGCTGCTGATCGGTTACTGCTTCGGTATCCGGTCAGAGCGGCGCCTGTGCGATGAGGTTCACCTTAATTTGGCCTACCGGTGGTTCTGCCGGCTCGGTCTCGAGGGGGCGGTGCCGGATCACTCGACGTTCTCCAAGAACAGGCACGGCCGCTTCCGGCAAAGCGATCTCTTCCGACGCGTGTTCGAGTGCGTGTTGCGCCGCTGCATCGAGGAGCGGCTGGTCGGCGGTGAAGGGTTTGCAGTCGATGCGAGCTTGATCAAGGCCGATGCCAATCGGCAGAAGGGCATCGAAGGCGACAAGGGACTTCCGCCAGCGGCGGCCGGACGAGCCATCGATGAGTATCTAGCTGTCCTCGACGATGCAGCCTTCGGGGCAGCGACCGAAGTCACCCCCAAGTTCGTGTCGCCCTCCGACCCGGCGGCGCGCTGGACGGGGGCTCACGGTGGCCAAGCCTTCTTCGCCTACTCCACGAACTACCTGATCGACGTCGAGAACGCGATCATCGTCGATGTTGAGGCGACTACGGCGATTCGGCAGGCGGAGGTGCTGGCTGCCAAGCGCATGATTGAGCGCTCGCTCGAACGGTTCGATCTCTATCCAAGCCGGCTCCTCGGCGACAGCGGTTATGGCTCGGCCGAGATGCTCGCCTGGCTGCTCTATGAGCACGGCATCGAGCCCCACGTTACAGTGTTCGACAAGTCGGCCCGCACAGACGGGATCTTCTCGCGCGACGACTTCACCTATGACCATACCGGAGACGTCTATCGTTGCCCCGATGGCAAAGTTCTTACCACGACCGGAACGCTGGTGAATGATGGTGCCACCATGCTTTACCTGGCCAGTAAGCGCGATTGTGATCGCTGCGCATTGAAGCTCCGGTGCTGCCCCACGCAGGCCTCACGGAGGGTGCCACGCTCGATCTACGAGGGCGCTCGCGACATGGCGCGCCAGATCGCAAGATCATGGGAGGGTCGCACTTCTCGTCGGCTCCGCAAGAAGATCGAGATGCTGTTCGCGCACCTCAAGCGCATTCTCAAGCTCGATCGCCTGCGACTAAGGGGTCCGAACGGCGCGCGCGACGAGTTCACCCTCGCAGCCACAGCCCAGAACCTCCGCAAAATGGCCAAGCTGATCCCAATGCCAACCCCAAGGCTCGCATAAGAACTGGTGAGCCCTTCGTCCGCATCGCAACTCGTACCATTACAGCGAACTACTTCGGGCCTTTTTCAACGGAATCGGCCCATAGCCGACCTGCCACAAGCAACCGGTCCGGGACCGCTTGTGACCCCGAGCGGACCCTGTTGCAATCGTAGAACAAGACCGCATTTGATCGATCTCGACCATCCTCACACGAATGTCGCCGGGCAACGAGCTCCCTAAATTGCCGGCATAGACTGCTGCAACGTGCTAACCTCGCCTCGCAACGGCGTGGCCCGTACGAGGGGGACACATGCGACGGCGAGAATTTATTGGAAATCTCGGCGTTCTTGGCGCTGCAGCAGGATCGACATTGTTTAGTCGGGGCTCGAGCGCTCAGCCTGCGCGAAAACGGCCGGTCATTGCGTGGGCGGGAGCTCCGCCCGCAGGTGCGCCTGCAGGCGTAAACGTGCCGCAATTCATTTTAGACCTGGTGTACGGCAATTTTGTTAAGGGTCTTGCGGAGTTCGGATACGAGCATGGTCGGAATGTGGAGGTCATAAAGCGCTTTGACATGTTTTCTGATCGAGTAGCAACCATGGAAGAGATGGTGGCCCTAGCCAAACCCGATGTCATCGTCGCGCCCGCGACATTGCAAGCCGTCGAGGCCCGAAAGGCGACATCGACGATACCGATTGTTTGCGGCGCACTCGCAGACGCGGTTCATCTCGGATTGATTGCCAGCGAAGCTCGCCCGGGGGGAAATGTAACGGGCATCGAACCCTACATCTCGGGATTGCCGACCAAGCAAATCGAACTTGCGCGGGAAATTGCGCCGAGGGCAAGATACGTGGGACTGCTCACCAACATGAGCGATCCCAAGGGCCCGCCTCAGGTCGAGGACTTGAAGGCAGCTTGCCAAACTATAGGCCTTAGCGTGGTTGAAGCCGACGCCAATACGCCGAACGACATTCCGGGTGCGCTCGCTGCGCTCGCAAACAAAAAGGTCGATGTTGTCGTAGTCCTTCAGACCAATCTGCTCCTTGTCCGATGCGAGCAGATCGGCGCCATTGCCCTTGAAAGGCGGCTGCCGACCGTGTTCGGATACCGCGAGCATGTTATTCACGGGGGCCTTGTGAGCTATGGCGTTGACTTGCGCTGGTGTTATCGCCGCACAGGCTATTTTGTGGATAAGATACTCAGGGGGGTACACCCAGGCGACCTCCCCATCGAATTTCCAAGCAAGCTGTGGCTGGCAGTCAACCTCAAGACGGCAAAGGCGCTCGACGTCGCTATACCAGCAGCACTCCTCGCCCGCGGCGACGAGGTGATTGAATAGTTCCGCTTCTGGCCGATTCTGTTGAAAAAGTCGGCTGTTGCGGCGCAGATAGATCAGTGATTCAGTCTGTCTAGTTGGCAGGACTGAAGATCATGATGGGGCATCGGCAAGTCGAGCAAGCCGCTTTGTTCTATGAGTTCTCACTTGAGAAGCATATTCCCGCCGATCACCTGCTCAGGTCGATCGACAGGTTTGTTGACCTCGGAGAGATCAAGCGGGACCTGGCACCTTTCTACAGCAACATCGGTCGGCCTTCGATCGATCCGGAGCTCATGATCCGGATGCTGCTGATCGGTTACTGCTTCGGTATCCGGTCAGAGCGGCGCCTGTGCGATGAGGTTCACCTTAATTTGGCCTACCGGTGGTTCTGCCGGCTCGGTCTCGAGGGGGCGGTGCCGGATCACTCGACGTTCTCCAAGAACAGGCACGGCCGCTTCCGGCAAAGCGATCTCTTCCGACGCGTGTTCGAGTGCGTGTTGCGCCGCTGCATCGAGGAGCGGCTGGTCGGCGGTGAAGGGTTTGCAGTCGATGCGAGCTTGATCAAGGCCGATGCCAATCGGCAGAAGGGCATCGAAGGCGACAAGGGACTTCCGCCAGCGGCGGCCGGACGAGCCATCGATGAGTATCTAGCTGTCCTCGACGATGCAGCCTTCGGGGCAGCGACCGAAGTCACCCCCAAGTTCGTGTCGCCCTCCGACCCGGCGGCGCGCTGGACGGGGGCTCACGGTGGCCAAGCCTTCTTCGCCTACTCCACGAACTACCTGATCGACGTCGAGAACGCGATCATCGTCGATGTTGAGGCGACTACGGCGATTCGGCAGGCGGAGGTGCTGGCTGCCAAGCGCATGATTGAGCGCTCGCTCGAACGGTTCGATCTCTATCCAAGCCGGCTCCTCGGCGACAGCGGTTATGGCTCGGCCGAGATGCTCGCCTGGCTGCTCTATGAGCACGGCATCGAGCCCCACGTTACAGTGTTCGACAAGTCGGCCCGCACAGACGGGATCTTCTCGCGCGACGACTTCACCTATGACCATACCGGAGACGTCTATCGTTGCCCCGATGGCAAAGTTCTTACCACGACCGGAACGCTGGTGAATGATGGTGCCACCATGCTTTACCTGGCCAGTAAGCGCGATTGTGATCGCTGCGCATTGAAGCTCCGGTGCTGCCCCACGCAGGCCTCACGGAGGGTGCCACGCTCGATCTACGAGGGCGCTCGCGACATGGCGCGCCAGATCGCAAGATCATGGGAGGGTCGCACTTCTCGTCGGCTCCGCAAGAAGATCGAGATGCTGTTCGCGCACCTCAAGCGCATTCTCAAGCTCGATCGCCTGCGACTAAGGGGTCCGAACGGCGCGCGCGACGAGTTCACCCTCGCAGCCACAGCCCAGAACCTCCGCAAAATGGCCAAGCTGATCCCAATGCCAACCCCAAGGCTCGCATAAGAACTGGTGAGCCCTTCGTCCGCATCGCAACTCGTACCATTACAGCGAACTACTTCGGGCCTTTTTCAACGGAATCGGCCCATCGGCGAACTGGCAGGGCCTTACCATGAGGTCCGCTGACCGAGGCACAGCAGACCAGATTTGCTCACCTTGAGTTCTTCGCACTTTGACCCTACGCGGACATTGGGCAGCGTCGTGCCCCTTCCGAAGCCCTATTGGAGGAGCTATAATCACCTCCCCACTCTAAGGGGCGCTGAGCTAAGAAGCGGTCGCGAATTCATCAGCTTATTTTCGGGAGTGGTTGCCGCGTTGCGGCGGATGCAGGTTGCTGGTTCTCCGCGTAGCTTTGGCACGCAAGCCGTGCTGATGAGGTGGTCGAATGAGGCGACGAGATTTCGTGATAGCTGTTGGGGCCATTGCCGGTCTGGGCCCGATGGCTAAATCCAAAGCTCAAGTCCGAACTCGTCGTATCGGTGTGCTCACTTTAGAAGGGCCTGCGAAGCCGCTTCTCGAAGAGACCCTCAAAAAGCTGGGTTGGATGCTTGGTCAGAACCTCAAGGTTGAGTACCGGATTTACAACGGGGATACCGATCTGGCGCACCGTTATGCCCGCGAGCTAATCTCCCTAAAGCCAGATGTGCTGTATGCTGTAACCAATACCTCAATGGCGGCGTTTCAATTGGAAGGCTCGACGATTCCGACCGTCTTTGCGATGGTTAGCGATCCGGTCGGGAGACACTACGTCGATAGCTTTCACAGACCGGGCCGCAATGTGACAGGCTTTACGCCATTTGTGCCGTCGCTGGGGGGTAAATGGGTTTCCATTCTGAAGGAGGTTGCACCGGACATCCAGCACGTTGGTCTCATATACAATCCTGAACCTGGGAATAATGCCGCTGCATTTCGCAAATCGATTGATGAGACTGCGAGCCTGACTGGGATTGTGTCGGTGGAAGCACCCAGCGGCGACAGCTCCGGTATCGAGCGTCTAATCATTTCCCTAAAGGAGAAGGCTAATAGTGGGCTGATCTTCTTGCCTGACGCCTTTACTTGGGTTCAACGGAGGCATTTGACGGACCTGATCGGACAGTGCGCACTTCCGGCAATATATCCGCTCCGTGGCTTCCCTGAAGCAGGCGGCCTGATATCGTACGGTATCGACATGAATAAGATATATGTCGGCGCGGCCACTTACATTGACCAGATTTTGCGTGGCGCTAATCCCGCTGAACTGCCAGTTCAAGCCCCAACCGAATTTGAGCTGATCGTCAATCAAAACGCAGCAAAGCAACTTGGCCTTCGACTGCCGCCGACGTTGCTCGCCCGCGCTGACGAGGTGATCGAATAGAGAAGCTGATTGTTGCGGTGCATCAGTCTGGTTGTGGCCCGTAGCCGTCTGTGAGGGCAGCGCAGAGTACGTCTGCTCCGCCCCCGAAGTTCAGACGTCAACTTGTTCTGCTATCGCGAGGGCGTCGTCGACCTCGATGCCTAGATATCGGACGGTGCTCTCGATCTTGGTATGCCCCAGTAGGAGCTGTACGGCTCGCAGGTTGCCGGTTCGGCGATAGATCAAGGTCGCCTTGGTCCGGCGAAGGGAATGCGTCCCGAACAAGTGCGGGTCCAGTCCGATATCAGCGATCCAGTGAGACAGGAGCCTGGCGTACTGGCGGGTCGTCATATGTCCACTCCGCCGCCGGCCAGTGAACAAGTATTCTCCTGACTTCTTGCCAGTAAGCCGCAGGTAGTCGTCGATTGCCTGCCGGGTCGATTCCGTGAGTTCGAATTTGACCGGCCGGCCGGTCTTATTTTGTCGGACGGTCGCGCGGTCTGCGGCATATCCGCCCGGCGCAAGGTCATCGACCTTCAAGCCTACGACGTCGCAGCCGCGCAGCTTGCTATCAATGGCGACGTTGAACAGCGCCAGATCGCGCATTCGGCCTTCGACCTGGAGCTTGGTTCGGATTGACCAGACGTGCTTCGGACGGAGCGGCGGCTTTGCGCCGACGATCTTGCCCTTGTTCCAAGGAACGTGTTTAGAGATAGCAAGGATGGTGCTTGGGATATCGGTCATGTTGACCTCCTCAGCTAGTGAGGTTGGTCATTTTCAGCCCGGAGCCCTCCCAATCCCACGTCCGCTTCTAGAAGATTGAAGACGTACTTGTGTCCATTTCGATCTATGACAAGACCGATTTTGACCCGAAGCAGACTTTCGGTGTCTCAACACGAGCGCTACTCGATCACTCTGTCCGCGAGTAGGAGCACTTGCTCTGGGACAGTCAAGTGCAATGCTTTGGCCGTTTGGAGGTTGATCACGAACTGGAATTTCGTCGGTTGCTGAACCGGCAAGTCCGCTGGATTCGCACCTTTTAGGATGCGATCCACGTAATCGGCCGCTAGTACAAATAGAGCCTCGATGTCCGGCCCATAAGCCATCAACCCACCTATGTCTGGGTAGTTCGTGACCTGATAGACCGTGGGCAGCCCATACTTGAGCGCGATTGAGGGCATTGTTCGTCGCGGTGGGTCTGCCAGCACGTAAACGATTTCGCAATTCGCCGCTTGCATCTCGGCGAATGCCTTGTCGAGGTCCTCGGGGTTCACCGCAACGTACCGTTGGGCTGCAACACCGATCGCACCCGCTGCACTCGTCGCCACTTCGGCCAACGCCGGATGCGTCGGGTTATTTGAGGTGAGCACACCGATTTTCTGCACTTTGGGAAAGAGAAGGCGAACGATGTCAAGTGTCTTGGCTGTGAGGTCACCGAACATGTTCGCTACGCCAGTAATTTTGCCACCGGGCTTGGCAAAACTATTGATGAAGCCGGAGCCAACGGGATCAGTGGATGGTGACATGACGATTGGAATCGTCGAGGTCACTCGTTGTGCCGCTGCGATTGCGGGTGTTGCTTCAGCGATTATGACATCTGGCTTCAGCGCAACGAGCTCCTCAACCAGATTTGGCAACAGCGCGTAGTGACCCTTCGCTTCTCGCAGTTCGATTACCAGGTCCTTCCCCTCGCGATATCCCTTGGCTTTGAAAGCTTCCCTGAACCATGCGATAATCCGGTCGCCCGACCCAGAGGTAACCAGTCCGACGCGCCATGGCCGCGACGTCTCGGCGTTCACCACGGCGACAATGGCAATCGAACAGGTAGTCGTAACCAAGGTACGACGCGTTACTAAACGAGCCACGTGTCCCTCCTTCAGTCCGCCCTTCAAAGTTAGCACAGCTGGTTTTCTCAGAAAATCATGGTCTCGCTTGCTGCGGTGCAAGAGTCTGGAACTGGCCCGTCGCTGACCTTCGCTCGGAGGGCCGCAACGTCTGCTTCCGGGTGATGAGCCGAACAAGGTGAAGCAGCGTGCCAAGGGCAGCCTGTGACCCAAAGCAGACCTTCACTAAATGTCGTGCGCACCCCGACGACGATGCGCCGGTGATCAATTCACGCCAACTTCGTCCCCGGCGGATGGTTACGTTCGGTGCAGTTTGCGCCATCTAGCGACCCCCCATTCGACGACCGGCCTCCGAGCGCCGATGCAACGTATGGGAAGTGGTGGGTAACCACTCGTCGGTCGATTGGGGGGCAGAGCGATCCGGAGGCGTCGCTGCGGGCCGCATGCTTAACAGCAATAGCGCGCCGGAGAGCACGTACAGCGCCATGACGAAGTAGAGGCCATACATGTTGTCGCCGGTATTTCGCACGATCAACCCGGTGAGCGAGGGGCCTACCGCCGGACCGAGGTTTCCCAGACTGGTGATGAGGGCAAGTCCACCGGCCGCCGCGCCGGCAGAGAGATACTCACTGGTGAGTGCATAGAACAGCGGCGGCGCCGACACAATTCCGATGACGGCGATGGAGAGAGCCGCGATCGAACCAACCAAAGTGCCCTGGAGCAACATGATGACGAACAGGCCGCCAGCCGCAATCGTGACGCAGCTCGCATAGTGCCATCGGCGCTCATGCCATTTGTCCGAATGACGCCCGATCAGGACCATGCAGATGATGCCGGCGGCGTTGGATACTGCGTGATAGACGCCGACCAGGAACGGATCGCTCACACCCCAGCTGCGGATCAGGGTCGGCATCCAGAACACCATCGTGTAGTTGGCACCCAGCAAAAGGAAACACACCAGCGACAACATGTAGACCCTCGGATCCCGCAGCAACTGCCCGAATGTCCCTGAGGTCGTCTTCACGATGTTATCTTCATCATGCTGCAAAGCATCATGCAGCAGCGCCTTCTCCTCCCTCGAGAGCCACGCGGCCTGGGATGGCTTGTCCTGGAGCAGGTAGTACACGAGAATGCCAAGGATCGGCGCAGGCAGTCCCTGAATCACAAATAGCCATTGCCAGCCGTAAAGGCCGCCGACACCATCGAGATATTTCAGGATCGAACCACACAGCGGGCCTGCGATGAACATCACAAGAGGGGGCGCCGACAAAAGGATCGCGATCACCTGGCCGCGCCTCACCGACGGATACCAGTAAGTCAAATACAGAAGCACGCCCGGAGCGAAGCCAGCCTCAAAGACCCCAAGAAGGAACCGGGCCGCGTAGAACTGCAGCGGCGTCGATACGAACATCATGGTGGTCACCGCCAGGCCCCAGAGCACCATGATCCGCAACAGGGTCTTGCGCGCGCCGATCCTCTCCAGAAGCAGATTGCTGGGCACCTCAAACAGGAAATAACCGATGAAAAAGATACCCGCTCCGAGCCCGTAGACTGCATCGTCAAACGGCAGTGTCTGCTTCATCTGAAGCTGAGCAAAGCCGATGTTGATGCGGTCGAGAAAGGCCACCATGCTGGCGACGAGCAACAGCGGTATAAGGCGCCAGTCGATCTTGGCGAAGACGGCCTTATAGACCGGGTTCTCCAAAATAGGCGACGATGTCTTGCTTCCAGCAGCCAGATACATCCCTCTTCCTTCCAAAGTGTTGCTTTGCCTATGACGTCCTGCGAACCAGTCGCTGCTCCATTATGCGGGTCTGATGGTCTCGACCTCGAACTCAGCCGACCTTTGCCTCGATGATACTGAGACGTCCGGCCGGGTAGGTTGCCGTGTGAGTAAAGCCGGATTCGCGAAACAGCCAGGCGTACTGCTTTTCCGTTCTTTCAAGGCCGCCGGGCCCGCGAAGCATGAGCAGATCGGTTAGCGTGTGCTCCCTGTGCTCATCGCTTGCGCTCGGGAATTCCGGCATGATCCGTTCGACCAGCAGCAGCACGCCATTCCCCGGAAGCACCCGTCGACAGTTTGCAAGGATAGCCAGGCTGCGCTCATCATTCCAATCGTGGATGATGTGTTTCATGACAATCACATCCGCGATCGATGGAATGGTCTGGAAGAAATCGCCGGCGATGAATTTGACGCGGTCACCGAGCCCGATCCGCCGCAGGTGGTCGTTCGCGGATTCGGCGCAACGCGGAAGGTCAAAAATAGTCGCACCGAGGTGCGGATATTGCCCAGCTATGGCACCGAGAAGTTCGCCGGATCCGCCACCGACGTCCATGATATGATCGGACGCACCGAAATTGTAGGCCCGCAGGATGTCAGGAATCGCCCGACGAGTCCCTTCCATCATCGCTGCGTTGAAGATGTCGACCATCTCTGGATCGCGCTCCATGAGATCAAAGCTGTTGTCGAGGCCAAGCAGTTGCGCGGCACTCTTGCCTGTCATGATCGAGTCCAGCAAGCCGATCCACGATTTGGCCATGAACGCGCCTTCAAAAATCGTCCAGTTCTTGAGGGACTGCGGTGCGGCCCCGTCAAGGCAAGCGCCCAGTTCGGTCAGTGCGTATCGCTCTTCAGCGACCGAGCAAATTCCTACGGTCGAAAGCGCGGCCAGCAAGCGGCGGAGTGCCTGTTTGTTCGCGCCCGTTGCCTCGCTGAGTTCGCCAAGCGGCCGAGATCCATTGCGCAGGAGTTCAGCGATTCCCAGTTTTGCGGCGACATAGATGATCGCAGTCACGCGCTGCGACTGAACCAGGTGCGACAATTGCGCAGCTGCTTGCGGAGAAGACATCGGTCATTCGCTCCCATTTGCACGAAGTAGGATTTGTTGGGCCGTCGCACCGTTAAGATATTTGGCGACGGCAAGGTTGGTCGGACTGCCCATAGACCCGACGATCGCCGGGATACCATCGCCGACGGGCCTGCGAGCCGCTCTGCCGTTTTCCGTGGTGCGTACGCGTCGTCTTGCGGCCGTTGAATTCCGCCGGACGCGTAAATCTTTCTCGGACAGGTCCGTTGACGCGGGGGCCACAGTTATCCGCTCCCGCGACTGAGGAAACACTGAAAATCTAAACACTTAGCGCGAAAAAGAATGGTCGGACGAGTCATGAGATTCCTGCCTTGCGTTCACTGCCTTTCGGGGATTGCCGGATCGCTAGTCGGACGGTTTGCTATCCCGGGCCGCACGAGAATGCTGTACAACTGCCATTGGGTCCCGAAACTCGACCGA
Source organism: Bradyrhizobium sp. BWC-3-1 (assembly GCF_032917965.1). Classification (NCBI taxonomy): domain Bacteria; kingdom Pseudomonadati; phylum Pseudomonadota; class Alphaproteobacteria; order Hyphomicrobiales; family Nitrobacteraceae; genus Bradyrhizobium; species Bradyrhizobium sp. BWC-3-1. The sequence continues at coordinate 1,751,511 of NZ_CP136625.1, read as the reverse complement.
TATTCAGCCGATATTTCCCGAAACGGCCCCAGAGGCGTCCTTGCTCAAATCATCGCAGCCATCGATTGTTGTCGGCGACCGGATCGTGGATTTGAGGCGTGAATTGCTGCTTGATGGACGCGGCGAGATCGTGCCGTTGCGTCCTCAAGCCTGGGCGGTGCTGCGGTTGCTCGCGCAACGGGTCGGTCACCTGGTGCGGAAGGACGAGATATTGGATGAGGTCTGGTCGGACTGCGAGGTCACCGAAGACTCTCTGGTCCAGGCGATTGGCGATATCAGAGAGGCGTTGGGAGACGCGGGCCGATCGGCGCTGAGAACCTTGCCTCGCCGCGGCTACATGCTGGTCGCAGATGGAGATACGATCGTCCGCTCCCTCCCTTCGACCATTACGGCCTCTCCGATGCCGGACAGCCCCGGAGCGCCAGCGGCTTCGTCCTCTATTCCACACCTATCCATCGTTGTTCTACCGTTCGCAAATATTGGCGGTGATCTGGAACAAGAGTATTTCGTCGACGGGGTGACTGACAGTCTGACCACCGACTTGTCGCGCATCGCCGGCGCTTTCGTCATCAGCCGTAGCACTGCGTTCGCCTTCAAGGGGAAAACGGTGGACGCGAGAGAGATCGGTCGTGAGTTGAATGTGCGTTACCTGCTGGAGGGATCGGTGCAACGCGGCGGCAACCGCTTTCGCCTGAACGTCCAGTTGACCAACACGGAAACCGGAGCCCAGGTGTGGGCCGAGCGCTTCGACAAGCCAGCCGCCGACCTGCTGGACATGCAGGATGAGATCGTATCGCGACTGGCCAATTCATTGAACGCCGAGTTCATCAAGGTAGAGGCGCGGCGCGCAGAACGGTCGTCGCGGCAGGACGCCATGGATCTGTACTTTCAGGGCAGGGCTTTCCAGAACAAGGGAATAACGCCTGCCTTCGCGGCGCGTGCAAGGGATTTCTTCGTGCGTGCCTTGGCGCTTGATCCTGACAATATTGAAGCAGCGGTTGCCGCGGCGGCCGTGGATGTATCGATGGGTTCGGCCATCATGGCCGACGACGCACCAGCGCATTTCAGGGCCGCAGAGATCGCGGTGACTAGGCTCTTGTTGCGTGCGCCCAATCATCCCAGAGCCCACATGCTTCTCGGCGCGGTTCAAATTCGGACCAACCGTGCTGTCAGAGGTATCGCTGAATGTCGGCAGGCGCTGGCGCTCGATCGGAATTTGGCCGAAGCGCATGGATACATTGGTCTTGGGAAGCATGCGCTGGGGCGCGTCGAGGAAGTCGAGGGGCATATCCAGGAAGCGCTACGACTGTCTCCGCGCGACATCCGTGCTTTTCTTTGGTTCATGTTTGTCGGGATGACAAAGTTCACGATAAACGCAGACTTTGAGGCGCTCGCCTGGCTCCGCCGGAGTATTGAGGCCAATCCGAACCAAGCGCTGTCTCACTTTCACCTAGCAGGCGTGCTGGCGGTCGTGGGAGACCTCACGGAAGCTCGATCCAGCGCTGAGGCTGGACTGGCGCTTGATCCCGACTTCACCATTCGCCGATACCGCATCAACGCCTTCTTCCTATCCGACAATTCGGGATGGCTCGCCAGGCGCGACCAATTCTATGAAGGTATGCACCTGGCCGGCGTGCCGGAGGGGTGATGCAAGAAGGGGCTGAGAAACTATCTTGCAGCAATGACCGCTTCTGGCCTCATTGCTGACCTGCGGCGCGCAGCCGGTGGAGGACCGCTTGTGGCCCATCAGCGAAGTGGCGACACCTTTCATTGACGTCCGCTTGGTGGGGTAGATGGACTGACTTTGCTCACTCTGAGTTCTTCGCATTCTGACCCAAACCGGACGCCCGACCAACATCCACTCTCACTCAAGCCACCACGGCTTCTACGATGCTCGCTGCTGATTTGGTCGGCACTACCCGCGTTAGCCGGAAGCCGGCCTTGCTCAGAAGTGACGCGTATTCGGCCTCTGTTCGCTCCCGGCCCCCTAATGCAACTAGCATCACCATATCGAGCATTTTTCCCGGATGAGCGATGTCGCCGGGCGGCAGCACCATCTCGACGATCAGCAGGCGACCGGCTGGGTCCATCGCCCTACGAACATGGCCAAGGATTGTCAGACACCGATCCTCGTCCCAGTCATGGATGATGTGCGAGAGGATATATGCATCCGCCCCGCCAGGGACGCTTGTGAAAAAGTCCCCGGGTTCAATCGTTATGCCTCAAGCAAGCGGGAGGCATCCTTCACAACGTGCGGCCTATCGAACAGTATGCCGCGCGGTTTGGAATGCTGGGATAGCACGGTCGAAAGCATGCTGCCGGTCGCTCCGCCGACGTCCACAATGGTATTAAAGATTGAGAAGTCGTAAGCAGCGGCGACGGCTGGAGGCTCCTGGCTGTGAAAACCAACCATCGTCTCGCTGAATAACGACGCATCCTCCGGATGCTGCGCTAGGTATTCAAAGAATGACACCCCTTGGGCCTTTTCAAAACCAGGTTTGCCGGTCTGGACGGAGTAGACTAGATGATCCCAGCCACGCTGCTGCACGGGGCCGCCGATCCATAGCAGCGTGGATTTTGCCGAGCCAGGAGCGCCGGCCTTCAATGCCTGGCCGAGATGGGTCAAGGCGAAGCGCTGCTCCGGTTGTTCAGCCAGGACGCCCAAGCTCGCAAGGGTGCGCATTAACCGGTGCAAGGAAGGCGCATGCACCTGCATCCCACCCGCAAGCTCCGCAGCGCTTTTAGGCCCCGCCGCGAGATGGTCGGCCAGGCTCAGCTTGGCCGCCGTGTAGACGATTCTGGAGACAATGGCGGCCTGACCCATCTGGATCAATTGGATGTGAGGCGGAACAACGTTGGCTGTCGGCGGCTCATGGTCTGGCACAAACAATCCTCCAAACTACGAAAAAACAATTGCGTAGCATACAAGCCAATCGAAAAGGCGGCTACTTCAGGTTCTGGCCCGTAGCTGACCTGCCGCGCGCAGCCGGTGCAGGACCGCTTGTGACCCTGAACGGACATTGGTCGCACATCTGGCAACCTCAGCTCACCCCTCCGGCACGCCGGCCATGCGCATGCCCTCATACACACGCTCTCGTCCGGCGAGGTAAGCCGGATTGTTGCTCTTTGCGCTGCTGCGGAAGCGGCGGAGGGTGAAGGTCGGATTGAGCACAAGGCCAGCCTGCGCGGCGCCCCGCGCTTCTTTCAGTGAGCCGAGCAGCGCCAGGGCGGCGGCGAGAAAGCAATGCGGGACGGGATGATTTCGGTTGGCCTCGATGCTCCGGCGCAGCCAGGCAACCGCTTCCAGGTCGGCGCCGAGCGCCAACTTTGCGAGACCGACAAACATCGACCACCGGTAGACGTTGTTATCGCGAGGAGAGAGGCGAAGCGCCTCGTGGATATGGGCTTCGGTCTCCTCGCTGCGGCCGAGAAAAAACTTGGCGAGACCGATGAAAGCATGAGCGTCGGCCAAATTGTGGTCCAGTGCTAACGCCCGTTCGCATTCAGCGATACCTTGGACCGCGCGATTGGTAAATGATTGGACGAGGCCTAAGACGCTATGAGCCCGAGCATGGTTTGGCGCAAGGGACAGAGCCATGGTTGAGGCTGCCTCGGCCGCCGCCAGGTGTGCTTTCCAATCGTCGGTGATAAGGTTGCCCCCAATCGCCGCGTTAACCCGCGCCGAGCCGACCAGCGCCTCGATATTCCCGGGATCAAGCGCCAAGGCACCATCGAAAAAGGCCTGCGCTTGCGTCATGTATTCCGCGGTCGTCCCATTGTTCTCGTAAGCCCATCCCTGGAAATACAGGTCCGTCGCATCGGGATGGGTAGAACGTCCCGCTCGCCGCGCCTCAACCTGAATGAGCTCGGCATTTAGCGTGTTTGCCAGCCGCGATACGATTTCGTCTTGCATATCGAACAAGTCGGCGACGGGTTTCTCGAAGCGTTCGGCCCAAAGATGATTGCCGGTTTCGGCATCTATCAGCTGAACATTCACCCGAAGCCGGTTGCCGCCTCGCTGCACTGAGCCTTCGAGCACATAGCGGACGTTCAACTCGCGCCCGACTTGCCTAACATCGAGGGCTTTGCCCTTGAAGGTGAAAGCGGTGTTGCGGGCGATCACGAATGAGCGACTGATGCGCGAAAGGTCGGTGGTCAGGCTCTCAGTCACGCCATCGACGAAATAGTCCTGCTCGGAATCGCCTCCGATGTTCGCAAACGGCAGCACGACGATGGAAAGACGCGGCGAAGCAGGCGAAATCGACGTCGCGCCGCTGTTGTTCACCCCGGCGATATTCTGAAAGCTCTGTTCACCCAAACCAGCGATTAGTGCCGCGTCTGTAGGCCTCTGCACTTCGTGCACCGTTCCGACAAAACGGAAGCCCTTGCGTTGCAGAGTTTTAATTAGACGCTGTTTTTCGCCGGAATCGCCGATCACATTCCGGGCGACACTCAGACGCGTCGTCAGTGCTGCATCGGACACGACACGGCCGTTCCAAACGGTATTGATGAGGTCGTCTTTACTTACAACCCGCTCTCTGTTGCGGATCAGGTAATCGAGCAGATCGAATACCTGTGGCGCAATGAAGACTACGTCCGCCCCGCGATAAAGTTCGCGAAGGTCGGTGTCGAATGCGTACTCGTCGAAGAGGTACCGCAAGCTGATAATTCCTTGGGGTGACTTCCGCCGTCCGTTTCTCGCATCGGTTGCAACGCAAGAATAAGCTGCCGGTGAGGAAAATGTAAGCCGAATGTCAAGTGCGCCCCGCCATTCCTGATATCATCCTAGGGTCAAAGCAAATTCGCTCAGGAAACAATCCATGAGCACAACCAAGAACTTGCCTCCCTGCGCAGCAGTGCCGAGCAGCGGCTCGAGATTGAACGTAAGCCCCGCCGGCCGACGACCGACAGCCCCAAACCCGCAACGCTCGTCCTCGAAACGGAAACGTGATGGGAGGTCGTCATGGCATTGAAAATCACGCGTCGTGGATTCGTCACGACCGGCGCTGCCACGATCGCCTTTTCGCATCCTGATCGCGGTTGGACACAGGCGTGGCCATCCAGGCCGATTAAGATCGTTTGCGCCTTCCCTGCCGGCGGTGCCGCGGACTCGTTCGCGCGCATCCACGGCGAATACCTTTCCCAGAAACTCGGCCAGCGGGTTATAGTTGAGAATAAGGCGGGTGCCAGCGGCTCGATCGGTGCGGCAGCCGTGAAGCAGTCGCCGCCGGACGGCTACACGCTACTCGTCGCCATCACTGCGACTCTGGCGCAAAGCCGCGTGATCTTTAAGAATTTGCCGTACGACGCGGACAAGGACTTCGCGCTCATTTCTGGCATGTCTGTGGGACCCCTGCCATTCGTCGTCGGTAAGGCGACTGACGCCACTAACTTGAAGGAGTTCGTCGAATACGCTCGCAATAACAAGACGAACGTCGGGACCTGGGGCCCAGGCTCCTACGCGCATATCGTCGTGGCGGAGCTCAACAAGCAGTACGGGCTACAGATGAAAGCAGTGCATTACCGCGGCGAATCGCCGATGTGGCAGGACTTCACCGCCGGCGTGCTTCAGGCGGCGATGGGGGGCTACCCCAATGCCGTTAACGCGCTGGAATTTGGAGCCGGTAAGATAATCGCCGTGCCAACGAAGACGCGGAACAGGAAGCTCCCCGATGTTCCCACGTTTATCGAGCAGGGTGGCGACCCGAAAGTCTTCGCCCTTACCGGCTACATCTTTCTCGCTGGGCCCATCGACATGCCGCAGGAAATCGTCGAGCGTCTTTCCGGCCTGATGGTGGAGGCAGGCAAGACTGACACGATACAGAAGTGGCTCGACTCGTATGGCATCGACGAATCCCCTCTAGGATACGTCGCGTTCAAGAAGCTGTACGACGACGAAACGCCGATCTGGGTGGATGCCGTGAGAACATTGGGGCTGGCGTCCGAATAGCGTGCGGGCCCTCGTGAGCCCTGCAGATCAACTCGCCATTGCCGCGAGCGACTTCTCCTAGTGGCCCGGAGCGGTCTGTGAGGGCAGGGCAGAGCGCGTCTGCTCTGCCCCCGAAGTCAGACGTCGACTTGTTCTGCTATCGCGAGCGCGTCGTCGACCTCGATGCCGAGATATCGAACGGTGCTCTCGATCTTCGTATGCCCCAGAAGGAGCTGTACGGCTCGCAGGTTGCCGGTACGTCGATATATCAAGGTCGCTTTGGTCCGACGAAGGGAATGCGTCCCGAAAAAGTGCGGATCCAAGCCGATATCGGCGAGCCAGCGGGATAGGAGACGGGCATACTGGCGTGTCGTCATATGAACACTCGGCCGCCGGCCCGTGAACAAGTATTCTCCTGACTTCTTACCCGTAAGCCGCAGGTAATCGTCGATTGCCTGCCGCGTCGATTCCGTCAGTTCGAACTTGACTGGTCGGCCGGTCTTCTTCTGCCGGACTGTCGCGCGGTCGGCCGAATACCCGCCCGGCGCGAGGTCTTCAACTTTCAAGGCTACGACGTCGCAGCCGCGCAGCTTGCTATCGATGGCGACGTTGAAGATTGCCAGATCGCGCGTTCGACCTTCGACCTGGAGCTTGGTTCGGATTGACCACACATGCTTTGGACGGAGCGGCGGCTTTGCGCCGACGATCTTCCCCTTGTTCCAAGGAACGTGCTTCGAGATGGCGGGGACGGTGCTTGGAATAATGGTCATGTTGACCTCCTCAAACAGTGAGGCTTGTCATTTTCGATCCGGAGACCTTCCAATCCGGCGTCCGCTTCTAGACGATTGAAGACGTACTTGCATTCAATTCAAACGATGGCAGGACCGATTTTGCCCCACAGCCGACCTGTCCCGCGCAGCCGGCCCAAGTCCGCTACTGACCCGAATGTATGGTCCGGCCGCGCGTTGCAAGAGGTTTCGTCAACCTGGCAGATGCGGTCTTGCATCAATGTATCCGGCCTCTGATTGGAGCGTGTTGTGCTCCGGGCCATCATGGATATCAGCGCGCATTCGAGCTAATTAGCGGACAGGCCTCGAACGGGCCATTCGGGTCACCAGTGTTCGCATGCGCCGGGAAGACCGATCCTCCATCGTTGTCTCATTCCTCTCGCAGACCTCGGCGGGTAAGGGATGTTGGTTACGTCATCGATCGCACCTCACCTCGTGCTGTTCCTTAGTTCGTGCCTGGCGGTCGTTCCTTTGTCCCGGCCTGCGAGCGCAGACGCGCCGCGCGCAAGGGCCGTCAAGGCCGGCCGTCGTGCTGTCCTGACGTCTTGCTCTACCGCGGTCAGGCCGCGCCTTGACGGCCCCGAGCACGGTGCGAGGATCAGGCAGCTCGGGACGCCGTCTCCTCCGTGTTGACGCACTCGAAGGCGCGTCCCTTGTTGAGAACCGCCCAGGCGATCCGGGCGAGCTTGTTGGCGAGCGCAATCGCCAGCACGTTGTGGTGCAATCGTTTCTTGGCGGCTTCGATCCAAGATTTGAGGCCATAGCGCTCCCAACCCTTGACCTTGACCAGCACAACCCACGCGGCCTGCACAAACAGCGCGCGCAGGTAGCGATTGCCGCGCCTTGATATCTTGCCGAGGATCGTGCGGTCGCCGGTCGATATCTGCTTCGGCACCAGTCCAAGCCAGGCGCCGAAGTCGCGGCCTTTCGAGAACACGTCTCCAGTGCCGGTCGCAGCCACCATCGCGCTCGAGATGATCGGGCCAATGCCGGGCACCGTCATCAGTCGCTCGCAGCCTTTGTCTTGACGGGCCAATGCCTCGATTTCGCTGGAGAGGTCCTCGATACGCTCATCCAGCCGGCGCCAGTCACCCGCCAGATCCTCGATGATGCGCAACATGCGAGGCGAGAGCACATCGGTGCGCGTCGCGAGGATACCCGGCAACTCGGACCGCAGGGAGCGCAGGCCTTGCCGCACGGCGATGCCCCGCTCCAGCAGGAACGCACGGATCTGATTGATGACGCCGGTGCGCTGACCGACTAATCGCTCGCGCATGCGGTGCAGCGCCTGCAGGTCGAGCTGGTCGGCGGTCTTGGTTGCGACGAACTTCATGGTCGGGCGTTGGACAGCCTCGGCGATGGCTTCCGCATCTCGGAAGTCATTCTTCTGTCCCTTCGAATAGGGGCGCACGTATTTCGCCGGCATCAAGCGGGCGTCGTGGCCAAGCGTTTGCAGCTTGCGACTGAGGTGATGCGCGCCGACGCAGGCCTCCATGCCGATCAAGCACGGCGGCAGGTTGGCGAGCCGCGTTTCCACCTGGCCGCGCGACCACTTCTGCCGCAGCACGATGCCGCCGCGCTGATTCTGGCCAATGATGTGGAACGAGTTCTTGCCGATATCGATGCCGATGACGGCGGGCGAAGCGTCGAGTTTCTGAGACATGGCGTGCTCCTTGTCTTGGGCGCCCCTTGCCAGCTTCTCGTGCTGGCAGGGCCGGAGCACGGCCGGACCATTCCATTCTGATGTCCCCAGTCAAGCACACAGCGCACGGTTTCTCATCTCCACGAGGACTCATCGTGAAGTTCTTGTGCCGATGGATCGTGCAGAGGAGAAGGCGGGACTCAAAGACGTCGGTGAACAGGCTCTGATGCGCGGGTTGGATACCGCATTTCCGTTTTTTCGTCTGGGGCTGTCCCTGGTCTAGCGTCGGGCGTCGATCGGATGATCGGCCACATAATGGATTTCAGGATTTCCCCTGCCGTGGTCCCGCCTTCACTTCTGCACGATTAATGTCTGCGACTGCCCCCTGATCTTGATTGCAACAAAAGGGGGCTGTGGGCCGGTCGAGCGCACCTCACGACTCGAGCGGTCCACAGCCCCCAACGATGTCACGCCTGTCGAGGTGGCATGAGCTCGCGATTGATCGCCCAAATGAAGGCGGATAGCTCTCGGGCAATCGCCGTGACGATTACGGTTCGCCGCTTGCCCTTCCGCTCGAGTGAGCGGAAGCGTCCGCACAGCCTGGTTTGCGCTTTCCACGCAATCTCGCGCGCGACTCTCGGTGCGGCCTCCACCTTTGGCTGCTTGTCTCGGCTCACGCGCGGCGGATATCGATAGCTCCAGGCCGCCTCTACAAGAATACGTCGCGCCCGCCCATTACCGGCTTTGGTGATGCCGCCTCGCTTGACTTGGTCGCCAGTCGAGTTTTCTGTGGGCACCAGACCCAGATAGCCCATCAGCTCGCGCGGATTTTGAAAGCGGGATAGATCACCGATCTCAGCCAGCACCCCCACAGCCGCAATGAGATCAATCCCGCGCACCGCCTGCAGGGCCGACACAACCTCGGCGAGCGACCACTCGGGTACTACCTCGCGGATGGCATCTTCCAAACGCTCCAGCCGCTCACTTTCCTGGCGTACCCCCTCAAGTAACTCTTCGAATGCGATGCGCTGCTCGCGATGCTCGAGCTTCTGCGACATGAGCCATCTCATGTGGGCTGGTCCCCACGTTGTCTTGCCCGGATAGATGCGTCCCAGCCGCAGCATCAATGACGAGATCTGTTGACGCTTGCCCTGGAGGTCCTTCTTCACTGCTTGACGGGCGCGCGAGAGATCGCGCATAGCCTCATGGCGCTCGTCCGGCACCCATACCGCCGTGAGCTCGTCCGCGCGCAACAGCTTGGCGAGGCTTACCGCATCGCGCCGGTTCGTCTTCACTCGATCGCCGGCCTTCTTCGGAACGAGCGAGGGGGCCACCACCAGGCAGTCATGGCCGAGGCTCTTGAGCAGTCTGTAGAGACCGTATCCTGTTGGCCCTGCTTCGTAGCAAAACGTCAACTGACAGCATTTCGCTGCAAGCTTTGCCACCAGCTTTCGGATTGCTGCCTCCGTGGCAGGAAACTCCCCGAGATATCGTACCTCGCCGCCACGGCCGCCATCGGCAATGGCTATAGCATTGCGCGATTTTGACGTATCGATTCCGACAAAGACCTCGGTATGATGACCCACGACTCGCCCTCCTTGTTTGAGGCTCTACCCGTCCATCCGGGCAACCCTCGTCGCAACATCGAGGGTGAGTCGCCTCATTTTGTGGGGGGACATACAGTCTAGCAGACGAACTTGGGAAGGTGCACGACCCCCGAACTGCCGAGCCGAGCCGAATACTGCGCGCAGCGCAACGGCGCTCGCGGTGACCTCTTAGCCGGTATTTTTGACCGCTTCAGCCAGTATCTCGTAAAGCTGCTGCTTGCTGAATTGCTTAGGCTGCTGCCTCTCCGCTGCGTTCCGCGACACCTTCTTTGCGACTGGAAGGGCGCAAGCTGCCGACGACGTCGCCCTCAGCTTCGGTGTCTGCCTTATCTTGGGCCTTGCCGTGAGCGACTTGTGACCGCGCTTCAGGCCCTGACGGGTCAGCATGCCGCAGACCGCGTTACGACTGCACCCGAGCCGCCGCGCTATCTGCGCCGCGGTATGTCCTGCGGACCAGAGCCTGGTGAGGAGCTCTATGTCTTTCGCATCCCAGCCCATGGGGGATATTATAGCACCGACGGCCGAACACGCGTCAATCTAGTCTTCGTCCGGCTCGCGCACGACCGCCGGTTCGTCATCGCCGCCTTCGTCATCTTCATCCTCCTCATCCTCTTCATCTTCATCGGGATCTCTTGGGGGCGTCGCGCTGCCCATAAGCACGAGCGGTGTCCAGCAGATCGCCGTGATGGAAGCTTCGAAGGTGTGTTGCTTCATGTGTTGCTGCTCCTCGAAAAGCATCCTCCGTGAAATCCTGACCGGCGGCACGCGCAGATCCAGGGCGCGCGACTGTCGCAAACGCGAGGGTGACATCAGGTCGACGACATGAGCAGGGGCAGCACCGCCACGCAACTGGCGAGGCTACTTGATCGAAAACCCATCAGACTCTATGTCAACCAAAAGCTCGCCGCTGGTGATTTCGGGAACCCCAAGATCGAGGTCATGCAGACTTGCCTGAACAAACGCCAGTATCTTGGCGTTTGCTACGTTAGCGCTTTCGCGGTCATCGAATATCATCATGGCGACGCCGACACCGTCGCCCGCATCCAGCACATGGTAAGATCTAAATCCCTGCGATTGCCTCAGGATCTCACCGACGCCGCTCTTGGCGCGACGAGCGGCGTCCGCCACCGAACGAACCTTCGTGTATTTGCGAATGACCATGTACATGGGTCCACCACGCGCCATACGCTCCCCGCATCAGAGCATATCGGTCCCAGTCGGACCAGTGCCAACTTCCGCGATAGACCACAGCGCCCGGTTGGGCGGACCGCGCAACGCGCCTTTTCCCATGAGGCATCCTCGCCCGCAAGGGCGAGGTGCTTGAGGCTCAGGTGCCTTCGAACTTGAACGAGACGTTGAGCTTGGTGCGATAGGCCTCGACTTTTCCCTTGTCGTCCAGTTGCATATCGAGCTTGACCACCTCTGCAATGCGAAGATCCCGGAGGGATTTAGCGGCTTGCTCGACCGCATTGGCAGCCGCCTTCTCCCACGAGTCGGTGCTGGTGCCGACCAGCTCAATGACCTTGTAGACGCTATCGGGCATGTCGTCCTCCTATACGGGGTAGGTCGGAAATCTAGCATCTGGATCGCGACGCTGAAACGTGTCGGCGATGTCGCGGAAAAAGGGTCCGATTGGCTGTCGCTTTTCCTGAAGACTTGGTCGGCCCCGTCGAGATGCGGTCGCATTTTCAGCCCGAACGGACGCGCACATGAAATTTCTTCCTGCCGATAGGCTACTGAATATCATTTTGCCGGCCGATGTCGTCGTTGCCGCCAAAGGTTTTGACCGATGAAGCGATGGCACCGCGTCAGCATCAGCAGCATGGTTCTCGCCGTGGGTCTGGTGTGGGCCGGGGCCCTCGTGGTCAGCCGATCGCACGTTCCATCAGAAGCCATAGCTTCATCGGTAACACGTACGCCTGAACTCATAGAGCGTGCGTGGCACCTGCCCGTGGCAGCCACATTCCAAAGACATGTTGATTGGCAATCAAATGGCTCTCGCTGCGGACCTGCCGCTGTTGCGAATACGTACCGGTCTCTTGGCGAGGCGGCGAGGACGGAGGGCAAGGTGTTGGCCCGCACGTGGAGCTGCTGGACAGGCGTATGCATCATGGGTCTCACGCTCGACGAGCTGGCCAAAGTCGCCCAGTCCTACACCAGCCGGAAAGTTACAGTCTTGCGTGAACTCAGCGAGAACCTGTTTCTGGAGCATCTCCGTCGCTCCAACGATCCGGGGCGACGCTACATCGTGAATTTCGATCGCGCTCAAATTTTCGGTGCTGGGAGTGGCCACCATTCGCCAATCGGGGGCTATTTGGAAGCCGAAGACCTCGTTTTCGTGCTCGATGTCAATCTCGATTTCCAGCCCTGGCTCGTCGAGCGGAAGCGGCTGTTCGACGCTGTTAATACCTTCGACGGCGACGAGAAGCGGGGGCTGCTCTTGATAGAGTAATATCCCGCATGATCGCCTTTTGGCCCTCAGCCGACCCGCCGTGTGCATGCGGCTGAGGACCGCTTGTGACTCACTGCAGACGTTCGCGCTGCGCTGGGATGGGCGGCCGCGTAGCGTTACCAAGGATTAATTTCTTCGACAGGAGACGGAAAGAATCGATCTTCTAAGATGGGCTTAGCCGAGGAGATCGAGTCATCACGATGCGCCACAGCTCAATCCTGCACGCTGTTACCACAGCCGGTCTGGATTTTGAGCATCGTGGCCGCGGTATCCCTTGTCGACATAGGCCCGCTCGATCGGACATCCGGTGAGCGTCTCGGTCCGGTCGATGACGTTCCGCAAGGTGTGACCGTCGTAGGGATTTTCGGGCAGCGAGCTGGCATGCAGTACGAACAGGCCGCCGGGAGCTCGGCGATTGTTGGTGACGATGGAGGCCTTCACGCCGAACTCGTAAGGGGCTGAGGCCTTGCCTTTGCCGATGCACTCCACCTCCGGGGCATGAAAGGAATAGAGCTTCCAGCCGCGCTGGCGCTGCTGCTGGGAGCGGATCTGGCTGGCTCGGCCAAGCGGAAGGGCGAATGCCTCCTCGAGGGCTGGCTGGCCCTCGATCTTGCGACGGATGTCGCGGATGATCCGGCCCAGCCGGCTGCGCAGGATACGCAACTGCCGCTGATGCCGCCCGAACTGTTTGGCATGGGCGTAGCGGCCCGCCATCATCGCAGCGGCCTTGGCCACGCGAGAATAGGATTGCCGGAGCCTGACGCTGTGCCTTCTCGCCAGGCGGTTGAGGCCCTGGATGGCCGCATGAAGCAGCTTGGCGTCGGTCGGGAAGGTGATGGCCTTCGGCTGCACCGTGGTGTCGACCGTGACGCGCTTGAGGTCCTGGCTGCGTAAGGCGCCGGCTTCGTGCGCCACCCGCAGGCTCTCGGCCAGCAGCAGCTCCAGCTTGTCGCCGAGCCGCTTGCGCCAATGGCTCAGGTCCGAGCGTTCGTGCGGGAAAGCGTGCCGGAAAAACTCTTCGCCGGTGAAGAACTGGAAATAAGGGTCGTGGACCCAGCGCTCGCACACCCCCTCATCGGACAGCCCGTAGATATGCTTGAGCAACAACAGCCCGATCATGAAGCGGGTCTCGACCCCCGGCCGGCCGTTCTCGCTGTAGAGCGGCGCGATCTCGCCGTCGATCCAGTCCCAATCGATCTTGCCGGCAAGCAGAACCAACTCGTGCTTCAGATTGATGATCTGGTCCAGCCGCGCCCGGAACAGATCGTTCGATCCCGTCGTCTTGTGCTTCTTCGGCCGCATCGTTCCCTCCGATGCACCACAGAATCATGGGCCGCAGGGAAAGGAAATCCAAAAGCGAAATTGCAGGGTTTGGCGGCCTCAAGCCCCCAATCCCTGCAATCTCAAATGCCGCCGCAACCGGAAAACTGACTCCTGCTCAATCGCTTAGAGCCTTGTTCACGGACGACTAAGCAAATGCTGGGGGATTTGGCTTAGTCGCAGCAGGCGCCCGGACGCGCCTGGGGTTGGAGGGCCGCCATCGGCACGCGGGTCATCCAGCAAGGCCTGCCAGTATTCTGGCGGCAAGTCGTCGTACGGAGCCATTCCACGCCTGGACGGGGCGTTTCTGCCGACGGCGGCAGCCATCTGCTCCATCTGCTTTCGGGACGGCATGCGCCAGCTGGCGGGTCGGTCGGTCATCCCGCATTAGAACATATCATGAACGACTGAGTCGAGTCATACCGGGACGGAGTTCAAGCTTCATGTCCCGGTACCAAGATAGTATTGCTCGAAATCGACGTGTTCGGTGAGTGCCTCCGGCCGATAGGGTGCCGTTCCTGCCGCGCACTGCACGACGGCCGGCAGATCGAAGCGTTGTGCGACGGTCGGATGGACCTTGGACTCCCTGCCAACTTCGCGGATCTTGATCTCCCAGTTCTGACGGCCGAGTAGGCGGCGCAGCCACGCCCAGTTCGGCAGCGAGTCGGCGATGGCGTCGATGGTGTCGCGCATGCCGGCGACCTCGCAATGCTGCACGCCGCCGGCGCCCGGACGGATGTTCAGCGCCTGCCCGACGTCGCCCGTTCCGTCCATCTTCGTCCCGTCGACGAAGATCGGCCCGGTGAGCAGGCCGTCGGGAACAGAGATCGCTTCGCGGCACATCCATTCCAGCGCGACGTCGGAGAGGCGGGACTCGGGCTCCGGATAGGAGCCGCCGACGTCGGAATGATTGCCGGCGAAAAACCACTGGCGGAGCCGTTCGTGTCCGGAGAAGACCGGCGCGCCCTCGCTGCCGCCGCCCCAGCCGACGCGGTCGAAATCCTTCCGCCGCTCGTCGATGGCGTTGGCGGAGCGCGCGAAAGCGACGTGGCGGCTAAGAAGTCGGTCGAAGTTCGCGCCCTTCCACTCGGCTTTGTGCGAACGCGATTCTCCGGGCTTAGGGTAGTCGACGATTGTCTTGGTCGTCGACTTGTTCTGCCAATACCAGAACGCACCGAGCGCGCCGGCCACGATGACGATCTGCGCGAGGAAGCCCGAGAGCATGAAGCCGACACCGAGCCACGAGCACAGCAGCGCGATTCCGATGGCGGGAAGGAAGCCGGCGGCGAACGCCGCGGCCGCAACGCCGGCGGCCAGCCCCGCCTGGATGACGAAGTAGCGCAGGCCGCTCGCGCCGAGCGCGGCCACGGTGTCGAAGACGCCGATGAAGTAGGGAGCGACGTTGGAGTCGCTGCCGTCTCCGGACCCGAACTTGATCTGAAAGCGCCGCGCAAGTTCGAAACGCTCGGCTTCGTATTCCTCGCGCGGATGGCCCGCGCCGTGCTCGAGCACGGCGTCGACTGCCTCCCAGGCGATGTCCTTGACCTGCTTGCGGAAGCGCACCAACGGACCGTCCGGACCTCTGGTCGGCACGCCGCAGAGCATCAGGAGGTTGGCCAGGCTGCGGACCGTGTAGGCGCCGCGGCTGAAGCCGAACAGCATGATCCGGTCGCCGGGCTCGTAGTGGTTGATGACGAACTCGTAGCAGTCGGCGATGTTGCGCTTGATGCCGGCGCCGGTGACCGATCCCAGCAGCTTCTGGACGAACCGGACGGGCGCGGTAAGCGCCGTGGTGCCAATGTCGGTGCCGAGGCCAGCATCGTAGAAGACCACCTGCCGCGACGGATCGATGCCGGTATCGGCATGATTGCGCGCGATGCGGTACATCTTGTAGACGTTGCTGACGCGCTGTTCGGGACGGGCTCCGCCGTCCTGTCCAGTGCCGTCCGAGAACACCACGATGTTCTTGCTCATATCGACTCCTGGCTGTCAGGACTTCGGATCATGCGAGAAAACGTCGGATTTTTCCGGAGCGACATGGTTGGCCAAACGCCTAAGATTCTCCATCAGACGATGTCGAGCTTCTTCGTCTGAGACCCTCCAGATTTTTGCGAGCGCTTTCTCTGCCGTCTCCACGTCCCAAGGAAAAAGGGGACGTCCGTTGATCTGCGCGAAGGGTCCGTCAGATTCCGTGAGTATCCGGTCGGGCGGCATGACGGCCGTCATCGTTCGCCCCTTTTCGCCAGCCAGCATCGCCGGCCCCACACTGAACCAGCATCCTTGATCAACGGCTCGCTGGAGTTCTCGCCGTGTTCCCGAGAACCAGTGCAGGATGGCCGCCCCGGCTTCGCTTCTTGCCGCCAGGCTATCGAGGACTTGCGTTGCAGCCCGTCGGCTGTGGATCGTCATTATGCGGCCGCCGGCGGCGCTGCACATGCGTAGGATCTCGTCGAAAACCCGTCGCTGGATATCCCATGTCCCCTTCAGTTCGGGACCGCCATCCAGACCGATCTCACCCACGTATCTTGTGGAGGAAAGCAATTCCTCGAAGAGCGCCAGCTCGCTCTGGCGCTCTTGCGCGATCTGTGGATGCAGGCCAAGCGCGGTTCGGATACGGGCGGCGTGCTTGGCGAGCGCGGCAGTACCGGACCAGGCGGAAGGTGTGGTCGTCACGGAGAGGACGAAGAGGTTGCGGTCGACGCATTCCTTCGTCGTCGCGACCGGATCGGGGTAGAGGTCGATATGGGCGTGAAGGTCAATCACTTGACACCGTACTTAGCGTGCAACGCGCCGAGCTCGTCGAGGCCGCGGCGGAGCATATCATTGAGCGCGTCGCGACGCTGGATTTGCGGCCACGTAAGCGCGCTGCCGACCCATTCGTCGAAGCCGTCGCCCTTCCCGGCGGCCAGTGCCATGCCGACCGAACGCACGTCGTCGAAGCCGGCATGATCGGTGTCGTCGCGACCGAGCGCCTCGAAAACGTATTCCGTGGTGTCCTGCACTCCCCAGTTAAGAAACGCCGCCCTTCTGACCTGGCAGGGCACGCAGCGTCCGCAATGGTGATAGTTATATCGCTGGAAGCGGCCGCAGCTTGTCGAGCCAGCCGCGAACATCCGGAGCAGTGCCTGATCGGCGCATTTCTTGAGCATCTCACCCTTGGTCTGATCGGCGTAGGGTGTGCGTATCTCGACGCGAAGACCGGCGGCTGCAAGGATGTCTTGGAATTGGGCCAGGAAGTAGGGATGCGCGGTGCGCGTGCTCAGGCTGCCGAGGCGGCTTCCCGTCAGCGGCGGATTAACGGCTATGAAGCCGTTTTCGCAGACGTAGAGGGGAACCGTTGCGCCTTCGCGGTAAGAAGCAAGCGCCGAGGCGACCAGAACGCCGAAGGAAAGGAATATGATGGAACGCGCCCGCTGGCTGGTGTCGTCTGTTACTGGGACCCTGGCGTTGTCGTTGAATTGAAAGTGCCTCAGTCCGCCGCCGATCGACGCTGCGAAATTGACCTGCTTCGCCCCGTCGCCCCGGACGGTTTTGCTGATCGCGACGGGGCGGCTTCCCTCCGCCGCGAGATCGAGGGCGCCGCTAAGACTGTCCAGTCCGCCCGACAGCAGCACGACTCCTTCTTCGGGAGGCACGAACACTTGCGCGGGGACCGGAGGTGCCTCGCCGCCGTGGGTGAAACGGAATACCCATCGGTCGGTCGTGAGGAATCCCAGCGCTCCTGAGAGCATGCCCGCCGCCGCGTTCCAAAACGCCGGATCTGAAACCGCGATCTCCAACTCGAACTCGCGGGTCCAGCCGTCGGGACTCTCTTTTCGTTGCCCGGCCGCGTCGGCCGCCATGACCGACATCGCGATCGACAGGAGATCCCAGGCTCTTAGCGCCGGCGCCAGCCGCTCCCTCCGGACCACGTTGCGCACGGAGGCACCGGCGCTTCCGCGTTGGTCCGATCCGGCCTGACCATAAAGCATGATCCTTATCGTGCCGGCCTCGTTCAGGCGGCCGATGGCAGCGGGTGCGCACAGCAACCTCATTCTTCGTACCCTTCGAAGACTTCGAATGTCTCGCGTAGGGCAGCTTGCACGACCCGAGCGATGCGGCCGGCCGTCAAGGTTCTGCCCTGGTCCCTCAGCTTGCGGAAGGATGCAGCGACGGCTTCGGCTATATATGAGCGCGCCTGCTTCAAGCGGGCCAAAGCGACGGTCGCGGTCGGAGCCTTCTCAAGCAGGTGCTTTCCGACGTCGAGCTCGAACCGTCTTGCCACGTCGATTGCGGTGAAAGTCTCGATGGCGAACTCTCGCTCCGCATCGGACAGGTTGAGCAGGTCGGCATCCGGATATTGAGTCAACAGCTCTGACATCGCGTCGTGCATCGCAGCGCGTTCCGCTTCCGCGTCTTGCGTGCCATCGATGGGCCTTACCGCTTCTATGATCGCGTTCGCGATTTCCTCGGTCGATCGCCCGGCGAGCGCCGCTGCGTCGACCGGCGCATCCGCTGCACCGCTTGCCGTCGAGTAGAACGCGTGGCCGAACGAACCGGCGGTTTCGGCAGTGCCGCCGAACCGCCGAGTTGCGGTGTTAGATCCGCCGTAGCCACTTCGGACGTAGTGTCCGAGTCCGCGCCTCAGATCGCCGTTATCGCCCGATCTTGCGAAATTTCCCAAGCTGGTGCGAACACCACCAAACCTTCCCTCCGGCGCAATCGGCGGAGCCTGAAGGACTTGAGAAAGTGCTGCGGGTGGGGCGACCACGTTTCCCTCTGCAGGGGCGACCTCGGGTATGGCATCGGGAGCTCCGACCGGCGGCATCGGGTCCTGAGGCGCGGCCGGCGTCCATGGGGGAACCATGGGTACGCCGGAGCCCGGTCCATCGCTAGACTGCGAGGTGCCCATTTTCCCTCGCCTGCTTGATCGCGTTCTTGACCGGTTTCGCTATTCCGACCCCGGAATTCCACATATCTAGAACTGTCGCTGACCATGCGCGGTCACGGATCTTGGGAACGATGCTTGGTTGGATTTGCTGCGAGGGCCGATCCGCCAGGAAGGCCGCGAGACGGGGACCTTGGGCCGGATCCGCATCCGCAAGTGCGATACAGGCGTTGAGTATCGGTGGCACACCCCATTCCTGTTCCTTCCTGGCGCGCTCCAACAGCCGATCCATCATCACTGTGGTTTCGATGCGAGCGACACGGCTGAGCCTATCCTTCAGGCTGCTCGCTACCTCCGGGTGGTCGAGCAGCGCGGACAGCAGTTCGGCAGCGTCGGATGACAATCGATCTTCGGGAGTGATGAGTGGGGCATGCTCGCGACTTACGTAGAGCGCGCCCCGAAGATCGGTGTCGTGCAGAGCGGGCGCGAGCGCCAGCCACTCCTTCACGAACTCGCCCGTCCAAGGCGCCTTCAGATCCAGTTCGCGCCCGGCCGTTGCGTCCTCTTCCCACCCCTTGAGGAACGTTGGCTTTCCCTCGGCGTCGGCGCTGACGCGCTTGACCAGGTCTGCATAGGCGGCACTGTCGCCGATGCGCTCAAACAACAGGAGCTTGCCGAGCACCGCCTCGTCCACGCCGACACCTTGCGCCTTCGAGATCGTCATGCGAATAGAAACCGCATTCAGGAAGCGCTTGATCAGGCGTGGATTGCCAAGGATACCCGAGGCGGTAGTCATGAGGGAGGCGAGCCGTTCGGCGGTGTCGAACTGGCCCACTAGGGGCCCAGGCAGCCTCAGGCCCAGAGACTGGACAAAGGCACGATCGACCTTCTTTCCCTGCCAAGTCTGCCTGAGTTGGGCAATCATGGCTGCGCGAATCTTTTCCTTGTCGCCGTCGGAGAGTTCGCTGTTCTCCACGAACAACAGCATCATGTAGGCACGCACTTCCTGAGTGCCGAGCTGCGGCACCCGGATCGGAACCTGGATTAACTTGTCGAAATAGTTGGTGACGAGCAGGTCGTCGCTGACGCCGACGAAGTGCTTGCGTACGGCGTGTTTGATCATGTCGTTGTCTGCGGCGATGACGAAGGCGGTGTTCTTCAGGAAGAGGAACAGGCGTATCGCTTCAAGAGTCGAGATCGTGGTCTCGGGCAGGCAGCGGTCGAGATCGTCAATCAGCACCACAAGCGTGATCCCGAGCTCCTCAAGGGTCTGCTCGAAGGTGTCGCGTAGCGCCTGGATTTCCTTGGGCGGCGAGGTTTCCTGTTTCGGATTTAAGAGACCGCTGCCTTCCTTCGCCGCATCCGATGCGGCTTGTTTTGCGGGATCAACGATTTCCTTTCCGAGCCCTTCGTTCCAGAGCTGTTTTCCGACGCCGACCAATTCGCCGATCGCGCCGGCCGGCGGGATGCCGAAGTACATGGAGACCGCCGATGTCGCGCCAAGCTTTGCTGCGCGTAGCCACTTGATCCGCTTTGCGAGCGACTTGACCTTGTCGATCGCTGTTTCGCGGGTTTCAGCTTCCTCTTCGAGCTTCGTCGCGATCACGTCCATGAGCGCGGCGCGAGCGTCGTCGTATCCTTGGTAAAGCCAGGCATTGAACTCCACGAAAACGTACTTGTTGGCTTCGTCCGTCTTCTCGCGAGCCGCGACGGCGGATCGCGTAAGCTTGATCATCGAAGACTTCCCGATGCCCCATGCTCCCGAAACTCCGATGGAAATCGGGCGGCCCCGCGCCTGGACAATGATTTCCGCAACGGTGTCAGCGACGCCGGAGAAGTTCAGGAAGTCGCGCTCGGTTTCGTTATCGGGCCACATTGACGATCTCGCGGTTCGCGGAGCACTCTGACGGCGCGGGCTGCGACGAATCACAGCGATGCTTCGCAGCTAGTGGTCGGGACCTGCTGTGTTCTTCACTGCGCACCGACTCGGCTGCTGCCTTAAGGCTGACAGCCAGCTTGCAACGGGAGCGCGAGTCCATGCTGTTGGACACGCTCTCCACAGGAAATACCGCAGCTTAGGTCCGCAAGCGGCTCAACGCTTCCTGCAGGAGGGTCCCTGTGATCTTGTCCTGCTTCGCCCGCGCGGTCAGCCGAGCCGCCTCATTCACCACCCAAGCGGCATCGCTCATCGGACGGCCGGCGAGGGATCGGCTCGCTCCGGATAGGTCGAGCGAGGCGTGCGGCCGATCCTTGAGCATACCCGCGAGGGCGAGCTCGACTTCTTCCTCGGTCGGGTAGTCAACGAGTACCGAGTGGTCGAACCGTCCGGTTCTCAAAACCGCGGGATCGAGCGCTTCCTTCCTGTTCGTCGTCGCCAGCACCAACACGCCATTCTTGGCTGCAGCCTCGATCATCCTCAGGATCTCGGTCAATTCCTCAACCTTGTGGTCCTGGGACATCGGCCCCCGCGCCGAGGCGACAGCGTCGATCTCCTCCAGGACGAGCAGCGACGGGGCGCTGCGCTTGGCCTGCTCGAAGGCCCGCCGCATCGCGACGGTCGTCTGGTGGATGAAGGGGCTTCCCACTTCCCCGAGATCCAGCCTGAACGTCGGCCGACGCAACGCTGCGACCAGCGTATCCACCGCATGGGTCTTGCCCGATCCGGGCGGTCCGTAGAGCAGAATTCCGTTCGGCAACTGCACCCTCAGCGCCTGGTACCTGTCGGGATCGGCGCTCGGCTCGATGACGTACTCGCGAAAGAACGCCTCGAGAGCGGGGCGACCGGGCAGAGCGAAGGCTTCGGGGGTGACCGGCTCCGCGAGCTCGGAGACGTCCAGAGCAGCGAGGAAGAAGGCTATGTCGTCGGCGGAGACCCAAGGATTGGCGCTGCGCACCGACCCGACGTCCAGGGCGGACGCCTGCGAAGCCGTAAGTATCTGCGCGGCGACCTGCCTCATGTCTTCCGCCCCGTCGGCATCGTTCACCGGCAGACACACCTCCAGCGCGGGCAGAAACAGAGCGCTCGCCACCTCCGCCTGCGGAGCGCGCCGGCGCATTCCGGCAATGGCCCCACCAAGGGCTCTGACGTCGCTGGTCGTGGGAAGACCGAACCGCTTCGGCCACTGCAGCAACGGCACCGGCTCGGAGGACTTCGCCATCGGCATCGTCAAAAAGTGGCGGCCGCCGAACTCGAACTCGGCGAACGGCGGGGCGCATTCGATCCGACCCGCATCATCCGCGGCCGGCTCCCCGCCGGCGAGAACGAGGATGAGGCCGTCGCCAGCCTGCTCCTGCAACACCTGATAGCCCGGCCCTTCGGCCCGCAGCCTGCCGACCGTGCCGGATACGAGCTTCTGACCGATCGGAAACCATGGAAAGCCCGACATGCTACTTCATGAGGCCGGCGAGAGCCGCGCTGGCCGCGTTCTTGGCGGTGGTCGGTATCTGGTTCTCGAGGATTCGTCCGATGGTTCGGCGCAATCCCTCCAGATCGTTTCGGTCGATGCAGGCCTGTCCGTCGACGACCAGCCTCTCGTGCAGCGCCTTGTCGATGGCCAGGTGGCGTTCGCGCGAGAAGGCGAGGAACAGGTCGACCTGAAAGCCAGGATGCTCCTTGGCTCCGTTGATGAAGATGGCGAACATCTCGGAGTGCGACTTCCGCGCGTCGTCGGGCCGACCATGGCTGAGCGCCTCCCGAACCTGCGCGAGCAGTGCGTCGAAGCGATCGTTCGTGGATTTGGCCGCGTGGGGCCGGACGATGGAATCGTAGTCCTGGGCCAGACGATCCGTCTCTTCCGTCAGGACGCCGCCCACGTTTTCAGGGCGGTTCTTGATGCGGGAGATTTCCTGCCTGATGGCGCGACCCTCCTCGGCGATCGATCGGCGCGTGTCGGCTTCGAAGGACGTCCTCAGGTTCTCGCGTTGCTCGTCCAGCCGCCGGTTCAGTTCCTCGGTCTCGGCGCTGCGCTTCGCACCGAGGGCGCGCTCGAGTTCTTCGAGTTCGGTCGCGGTCGTGTCGAGGACGGAGTTGGCGAGCTCCTCGCCTTCGTGCCCTTCGAAGCTCTTTCTGGCCCCGTGATCGGTGAACATCTTGCCGGTGTCGAAGCGGCGGCCGATCGAGGGCACTTCGAGCGCGCAGTTCAGGAGGCCGTTCTCGTCGAGATTCCAGTGCACGCGGACGACGTCGCCGCGACGGATGATGTCGCCGATCTCCAGCTGCGAGCCCTCGACGCGGAAGCTTCCGACATGGAGGTTGAGTGCCGGATCTGTCACACCGGCTTCCATCTGGTAGACCTCGAAATCGAGCCCGGCCTTGTCTCCGCCCTTCAGATCGTTCGCGGCCCGGTAGCTCTCGGTGCCGCTCGCCGGAATCGACTGTCCCTTCGCCACGAGTTCGTGGAGCGTGTTCTTGGGGATACCGCCTTCGTCGGCCACCACCTTGACGGCGATGGTGTGGGTGATCGGCGTGCCCGACGACGATGCGTCCGTGCGCTTCACCACGAGCCTGGTTTCGGCCTCTTGCACGGGGTTCCCGGATCGGTCGAACACCATCACCCGGAACTGGTTGTCGCCGCGGCGCGCGACGGGCACGTCGTTGATGGAGGTGGTGCCGTCGAGGGGTAGCTGCCCGCTGGTCCAACCCATGTCGCTGTCGATCTGGAGCCGATAGCCTTTGCCTTGCGCTTCCGGCTGGGGCCTGACCCGGATCCGGATCCGCGCATCCGAGGTGCGCTCCGGATACCCGTATTCGATCTTGACGGCGCCGCCCGCCTTGGCCGTCGCCCTCGTCGGTTTGGCGGTCACCGCTTCGCCGGACCAGTCGCGGCTCTCGGCGAAGATCGCGGCACCGAACGCAACCGCGGTCATCGGATCGGAATCGAGGTCTCCGGCGATTCCCAGTTGTTCCGGCACGCGCGAACGAACGATGGGCATGCGGGTCGGACCGCCGATGAACACGACGCGATCGATGTCGCCGCTCTGGTAGCCGTTCTCCTTGAGCAGCTTCCGGCACGCATCGATCGACCGGTCTACCTGGTCGGAGACCAGATCCTCGAGCTGCCGTCGGTCGAACGAAATGTCGAGGTAGATTTCCTTCCCGGCCAGGTCGCGGGACGACAGTTGGCTTTCGTCGGCTGAAATGCGCGTGGAGGGCTGCGCCGACAGTTCGATCTTGGCCTTCTCCGCATAGAAGGCCGCGATCCGGAGCACGCGCTGATAGGTCGGATCCTTCTGCAGGTCCTCCGGGAGGTCGAACTGGTCCATGAGCCACGGCCGCACGATCTCGTTGACGACCCGGCGATCGAAGTCGGTGCCGCCGAGCATGTTGATGCCGCCGTGACCCACGACGTTGATCGTGCCCCCGACGCTCTGCACGATGGCGACATCGAAGGTGCCACCTCCGAGATCGTAGACCAGGAATTGGCCGTCCTTCAGCGCCGAGTTGCGTCGCTGACGATCGGCGATCGACGCCATCGCGGCCGCGATCGGTTCCTGGACCAGGCCGACGCGCCCGATGCCGGCGGCCTGCGCCGCCCGCATCGTCGCTTCGCACTGCATCTGGTTGAACGCCGCCGGGATCGTGATGACGGTGCCCTCCAGATCGAACTGACCTGCCGCCAGCTTGGCCTGTGCCAGCAGCGTCCTGAGCACTTCGGCGCTCGCCTCCTCGGCGCTCATCGAGTGATCCGCGCTCTTGAATTCGATGGGGCTCGAGGTGCCCATGAGACGCTTGAACTTCTTGCCCACGTTCTCCGGGGAGAAGGCATCCTGCTCGTAGGCCCGCTGTCCGACGAACATTCCGCCGCGGCGGTCGATCATGATCGCGCTCGGAAGCACGTCCGATCCGTCCACGGTCTTGTAGAGGCGCAATTCCCGACCGTCGTTGCCGACGATGGCCGAATTGGACGTTCCCAAATCGATGCCGAGATACATGCTCACTCCTTGCTCGCCAGATAGACCTTGCCCATCAGCACGGGACGCATGTCCGCGATGACGGCGGGCTCGATGGTGCGGGCGACCACGACGTCGGTGCGTCCCTGAAATTCATCCCCGTTGACCGGAGATACCGGCAGGTTGACTTCGAAGTCCATCCCGTCGAACGACTGAACGGACATTTTCCGATCTCGAAGAAGCTCGTCGAGGCGGTCCGCCGCGTAGCGTCCCTGCGAGGCGTATCTCTCCCGCCGGTCCTCCGGAACGCTGTCGAGTGCACGCTCCAGCACGCGCAGGAGCTTCCAATACTCGACCGCGAGCCGCGCCATCGTATCTCCGCCGTCCGTCATGACCGTTCCTCGATCGCGCGCGTTGTTTCCTGCGCGCTCATCGCCGCGTCGCCGGCGTACCCGATGGTCGCCACGACGCCGCGAGAGCACGTCCCTCGGATTCCAGCGAATACCGCTTCCCGATCAGCTCGGTATCGACGGCATCCTTGTCGCTCTGCCGAAAACGATAGTCGCTGCAGCGCGCATTGTAGTCGTCGACCACCGTGCTGAAGCGCTGACCCTGCACGCCGGCTTGGATCAGGGGTCGGGCGGCCTCGATCCGGACGCGCTGGAATGCGCAGTAGCGGATGTTCGCCCGGGTCAGCGCCAGACCGGTGCCGACCGACGGCAGCGCTTCCCTGGTATCGACTATTTCGACTCTCTGCGGCGGCGGGGCGGTCGTCTGAGAAGGTGCGGGCGTCTGCGGCCAGGTTTGCGTATTGGAATAGGAGGGCGGCGGCCGGTATTGGGTCGTCTGCGATCCCGAGGTACCTCCTCCGTTGGCCAGGATGGCCCAGAGCCCGCCGCCCACGACCACGATGCCCCAGAACCACATGACTCGGGTGTTGGCCTTGCGCTTGGCGGCCGCCGCATCCCGAATGGTCCTCACGGCGCTCAAGTTCTCTTCGTCGGTTTCCAGCGTGAGGAGCCTCTCCGCGAGCTGCTCGGTGTCCTTCCACTTTTGCGCCTTCAGGTTTTTCGTCAGGTCGTTCTCGACGAGTATCTTGCGGGCGGCGCGCTGGTCTTCCCGGAGCATCGCGAGCATGTCGGGCGAGGGCGCCCTATGGGCCGCGTGGTCGAGAAGTCCTTGGATGATCCTGTCCGCAGCTTGCGGGGACGACGAGTCGTTGTTCAGTGAAATGGCGATGGAACGGACGAGGCGCCATGGCGCATCCGAGAACGGCAACTTGGAGGTCGCATCGACGGCGGCTGCGAACTTGTCGAAGATGGATCTCACGCTTCCGACCGACCCGCGGCCGAAACCGCCCTTGAGCAATTCGCCTTCGATCGTGCGGTGCGAATTGTTGGCCTGCTCGCAGGCCTGCAGAAGCGGCGTGAGCAGCTCGTCGGCCAGCTTGTCGTTGCGGAGTTCGGCGAGTTGTTTCGTGTCTTCGGACATCTGGTCGGCGGCGCGCGGCAGGTGGCCGAAAGCTCCGGACGCGATGGCAACGACCTTTTCCGCGCCCTCGAATTCGCGTTGCTCGTTGGAAAGATCGAGAGCGAGTTGCCGGACCGTCCCGTACATCTCGCGGGTCGCGGCGTCTTCGCGCTGTCGGTGATTTTCGTAGGTCTGGACGGGCCGAACCAGCGCCATCCAGAAGCGCACCGCCTTGTCGAGCTTGCGGTACGCGGCATCCGGTTTCGGATTCCTGCGGATCTCGTCGCAGGCCGCCACGACGGCTTCGCGGCGTTTGGAAAGTTCGGAGGCCACGGCTTGACGAAACATGGAGACGTACACGTCGAGCCTGAAGAGCGCTGCGCTGTCGCCGCCGGCGACGATCCTCGAGACGAACAGATCGAAGAGAGCAACCGCCTTGTCGCCGATGCCCAGGGCCTCGATCACGGCCTTGGTCTGCCGGTCCAGCAGCTTGGAGAGCGCATCGCTCACGACGTCGCGGTCGACGCGGCCCAAGGCGATCTCCTGGCGGACGTCGTTGATGGCGTCGCACACGGCGCCCGGAGCGACTGCGGCCTGTGCCGCGATCAGATCACGGAGGTGATCGAGTCCGAGCGGCCCCGCCGAGCCGTAATGGGCGATCACGTTGGATCTCGGGAGGGAGTGGAGGCGCGTCAGACCGTCCTTGATCTCGCCGATCGGTCTTCCCGTGCGGATATCGGAGACGATCTCGGTCGCCACGCCCGGATCGACGTCGAGGAAGCCTCCGACTTCGGCTTCGATCCGGAGCCTCGGCGTCAGGAGCGTCTGCTGCGCGCGCATCAGGGCGTCCGGCTCGTCCGCCTCGTCCTCGACCGCGTCCTCGTACGCTTCCTTGACGGTCGCGGGGTCGGCGTCGGGGGACAGACCGAGGAGGACGAAGGGATTCTTGAGGAGGTTGAAGTCGCCGCCCGCGATGGGACCGCTGCGACCCTCCGACAAGACGCGGTCGCGATGGGACCGGAAAAGGATCGCGTCGTGCGGGGCGAGCCGGATCGCCTCGTCGAAGTCGTGGAGCGCGCGGTCGCGCTCGCCCTTCTTTTCCCAGACCAGCGCTCTGAGTCCGTACGCATGACCGTCGTCGGGCGCGAGCTTCAGCGCGCTCTCCAGGTCCACCAGCGCCTCGTCGTACCTGCGGCAGCGCGCCTTGAGGAGGCCTCTACGGCGATGGGCCTTGGCGTCCCCCGGATCGCGGGCGATAGCGGACGAGAGCTCGGCGATTTCCGCGTCGAGATCGCTTTGGGTTTGCGTGTCTGCGCCGCTTGATGACATCGACCGACTCGAAATGCCGTCCTTCCAAGGACTACTTCTTCCCGTCCTGGTGCCGCTCGAGCCACTCGCCGGCGGCCTCTTCCATCACCAGCGACGCCGTCGTGTCCCGCAGCGCGGCCGCCGACTTGATCCTGCGGATGATCTCCGGATCCATTGACGTCAGGAGCTGCTTCTTGGCGCCCGCTGGCGGCTTCCGGCCCGGCCTGCCGGCCTTCTTCTTTTCCGCCATCGGTCCCGTCGCCCATGCGCTGTTGGTCGAGGAAAATTCCACGTCCGGTGGTGCGCGGCAAGCCCGCGGACCTCCGCGCGGCCGATTTCCACACCGATCGACGACCCCGACGCCCCGAAACGCCCCCGGGAGTCCCGAAACATGGTGATCTGGATAGACCTATTTCAAATAGTCTATCTGCCCAGTGGCTGGAGCGGGCGAAGGGAATCGAACCCTCGTATGCTTGGGAAGCTGTTCATGCCTCCTCGGCAATTCGAGACTTCGCTTTAGCCGGCGATCTCCTTTCCTCTTCGCTTTTAGCACCGAAGGGTCGACCACGAACCGCCCAGCCCCGGTGCGGTCAGTGAACCACTTCTTGGCCGTTCGAATACAGACGGGTCGGTCCACGGAAGCACCAGCGGAACACGCACCCATCAGCGCTGTACGAGTGCTCGCACTATCGGACTAGGTGCAAAACTTGGACGAGAAAAGGCGCCCAAGCGAACCACGGCAGGGAGTGATTATCTCACGAGAGAGCTGGGAGAAATTGTGGTACCGAGTGTGGTACGAAAGAACGCACCGCGACCTCGAATGCCCGAAAGTGCTGATTTTGTTGGTAGCGGGAGAGGGACTCGAACCCCCGACCCCAGGATTATGATTCCCGTGCTCTAACCAGCTGAGCTACCCCGCCACAGGGTCGCGAGGGCCGAAACAAGCCGACCTCGCGAACGCGCGGCATATAAGGAAGGGGGCGGCGGGCTGTCAATCCGAGTTTGGCAAAGCTTCCACCTTCGCCAAGGCTTCCGCCTTCGCTAAAGCTTCGGCGGGACATGTCGGCGGGGGATTTGGGCCTTTTGGCGCTGAATCCGTCATGGCCGGGCTGGTCCCGGCCATCCCGGCCGGCCACAAGAACGTGGATGCCCGGGACGAGCCCGGGCATGACGACGAGATTGGGATGCGGAACAGGCTCCGCCTACGCCAAGGCTTCGGCGCGACGAGCTATTTCGGCCGCACCGTCGGGTCGCCGCCGGGGCTGCCGGGGGGCGGGATGACGGGCATGGCGCCGTTCGTGCTGGGCGCCGGGGCGTGCATCTCGGGATCGACGCCGGAGGGCGGGCAGAGCACGCCGTCCGATTTTGCCAATTTATCGCCGAGCGGTTCCCGGGACTGGCCGGTGGTGGTGCCGTCGGCCGAGCGGTTCGGGCGGTCCTGCGGCGTGCAATTGGTCGCATGCTGCGGGGATGGCGGCGCGGTCGCTTGCGGCGGCGTCGCCGGGGCGGGCGGAGCCTGCGCGATCGCGCTGCCGGAGGCGGCGATCAGGAGACTGGCCAGAATGATGTTTGATGTCGTGCGCATGGGAGGGAAACGCGCGGGTCAGCCCGCGTGTTCCGCACCCCCGATCACGATTTGAGGTAGCGGATCAGCGAAAAGTGGCCCATCGGCGGCATCGGGCGGCGCTCGGCCAGCGTAACGCCGCCGTGTTTTGCGGCCCAGTCGACCAGGCGCTGCCATGGAAATTCCGGGCGCCAGCCGAGGCGGCGGGCGAGCGGCGCAAACGCGAGCTCGGAGAGTTTGCGCAAACCTTTTTCGGCCCCGATGTGGTTGACCAGGATCAGCTCGCCGCCGGGCTTCAAGACGCGCATGAACTCGTCGAGCGTGCCTTCGGGATCGGGCACCGCGGTGATGACGTATTGTGCGACCACCGCGTCGAAGAAGTTTTCGGGGAAGGCGAGGTTCTTCGCGTCCATCACCGAGAGTACTTCGACATTGCTCAAGCGCATCGCGCGCACGCGCGATTGCGCCTTGCGCAGCATCGGCTCGGAGATGTCGACCCCGCAAATCTTCGTGGTGCGCGCATAGTCGGAGAGCGACAGCCCGGTGCCGACGCCGACGTCGAGGATGCGGCCGCCGATGCGATCGGCCTCGGCGATGGTCGACTGCCGGCCGGCGTCGAACACCTTGCCGAACACGAGATCATAGACCGGCGCCCAGCGGCCATAGGCCTTCTCGACCCCGGCCCGCGAGATGTCTGCTGCCATGCCCCCTGCCCTGCCTAGATTCTTATTTTGCGCATGATCTGTTCGGAAAACCGCTGCACACTTTTCCGGATCATGCGCTTAGCCGCGGACCGCTTCTGCGAGCGGCCTCGTCGTGCTGCTTGCGGCCTTCGCGGCGGCGCTTTGAATGAAGCCGCCGCCGAGCACGCGGGCCTGGCCGCCAGGTGCGTCGTAGAACACGCAGGCCTGTCCCGGCGAAACGCCCTCTTCGCCGGCGACGAGCTCGACCTCGTAATGGCCGTTCGCGCCGCGCAGCCACGCCGGCTGGGGCGCGCGGGTCGAGCGCACGCGCACGAACATTTCGAGGCCATTGCCGATGGCGCGGTCGATGTCGCCATCGCCGATCCAGTTGACGTCGCGCAACACGATGCGGTGCATCTTCAGCGCCTCGCGCGGGCCGACGACGACGCGGCGGTTGGCGGCCTCCAGCCGCACCACGAACAGCGGCGCGGCGGCTGCGATGCCGAGGCCGCGGCGCTGGCCGATGGTGAAATTGGCGATGCCGTTGTGCCGGCCGAGCACGCGGCCGTCGAGATCGACGATGTCGCCGGGGTCCATCGCGTTCGGCCGCAGGCGGGTGATGATGTCGGTGTAGCGCCCGGTCGGCACGAAGCAGATGTCCTGGCTGTCGTGCTTGTCGGCGACGGCAAGACCGAAGCGCCGCGCCAGCTCGCGCGTCTCGGGCTTGGTCATGTCGCCGAGCGGAAAGCGCAGATAATCGAGCTGCTCCTGCGTGGTCGCGAACAGGAAGTAGCTCTGGTCGCGATCGGCGTCGGCGGCACACACCAGCGCGCGCGAGCCGTCGTCGCGGCGGCGCGAGGCAACGTAATGGCCGGTGGCAAGCGCGGTGGCGCCGAGCTCGCGCGCGGTCTTCAAGAGGTCGCGGAACTTGACCGAGCGGTTGCACTCGATGCACGGCACCGGCGTCTCGCCGAGCGCGTAGCTGTCGGCGAAATTGTCGATGACGGATTCGCGAAAGCGATCCTCGTAGTCGAGCACGTAATGGGGAATGCCGAGCTTGGCGGCGACGTCGCGGGCGTCGTGGATGTCCTGGCCGGCGCAGCAGGCGCCCTTGCGATGGGTCGCCGCACCATGGTCATAGAGCTGCAGCGTGATGCCGACAACGTCGTAGCCTTCCGCCTTCAAAAGCGCAGCCGTCGTCGATGAATCGACGCCGCCTGACATGGCAACGACGACCCTGGTATCCTCAGGACGGCCTTCGAGATCCAGACTGTTGAGCATGGGCCTTAAAGCGTTGTGGACGGCGGCGTTGGGCGATCCGCTGGGTGCTTCCGGCGGGACAAAGGCAATCCCCGGGAACCGAGAGTTCCCGAAGGGCGCGGCCTGCCCGGTCGAAAGCGGTTGAGAGCTCTCTCTTTAATATAGGCGGCCTTCCGGTGAAGCAATCACGGACCCCGCAAGGTTTACGGCAATTCTTGCCGGGGAGGCAGAAATGGCGGGGCTTTGGGAGGCTCCGCGGCGGGGCGCGAATTCGTCAACGCATTGATTTGATTGGATAAAATTCCTACCACAAGGGTGGCCCGCTCCTTGCTACCTCTCATGGCGAAGATGTTTCCAAGGGGTTGCCTGTGGTCGGTCGAACGTCAGATGTCGTGGCAAGCGTGCAAGTCCCAAGCGCGCAGCAAAAGCCTGCCCGGTCGCAAGCGCCGAAAGACACGTCCAACGACTCCTTTGGCTCGCTGGTGGACAGCAACACCCAGGCGATCAGCGACAGCGCGGCGTCCTCCGTGCAGGACTCCCCGCGCCGCACCGATTCCTCGTCCTCCGCCTCCGACAAGAGCCCGCGCGATCGCTCAGCGAGCGACCAGTCCTCGCAGAGCAAGGCCAGCGACGACGCCAACAATTCCGCGCCCGCCAAAAACGACATCAAGAACGACGCCAAGAGCGACGCCAAGAACGACTCGACGGCTGATGCGGCCAAGGCTGATAGCAAGACCAAGGACAAGCCGGAGGCGTCCGACGCCAAATCGGCCGACAAATCTGCGGACAAATCCGACGAGACCAATGCGGACAAGGCCGGCGGCATCGATGGCCTCGCCGCCGCCGTCGATACCGCCGCCGCCGCGCAAGTCGACGCGACGCAGGCCGCCGTATCCGATCCGAATGCACTCGTGGTCGCCGTGCCGGTCGATTCCAACGCGGCTGCAAACCAAGCCGCCGGCTCCGCCTCCTCGCCGCTGACGATTGCCGCCGCCGGCATCGCCGCCAGCGCATCCATCGCAGCGCAGATCGCCGGCACCAAGACCGATACCGCGACGCCGGGCGACAAGAGCGCCAAGACCGCAAGCGCCAAGGTCGATGCCGACACCTCGGCAGTGCTGGCCGATACCGCGACCGGGACCACCGATTCGACCGCGGCCGATGCCAAGACCAATGGCGGCCTGATCGCCGCCGTCGACCAGGGCACGCCAAAAACCTCGTTCAAGGCCGCAGTCACTGCGCAAGGCGCGAGCGACGTTTCCAATATCGGCCAGGACACCAGCAAGGCCAACGCCGCGCAGACCTCGGCGACGGCAGCGTCCGCCACCGCGGCGCATCCGCACGCCGACAAGCCGCCGATCGACGCGAACGCGGGCGACACCAAGGCTGGGACTTCCGACCGCACCGCCGATGCGGCACCGGCGACTGCGACACCGCATCCCAATGCGGGCACGCAGGCCGCTGTCCCCACCACCGACACCGGCGCGCAGGCGGCCTCGGCCGTGCAGGCGTCACTGACCAATACGACTTCGGCCGCGACCGCATCGACCGCGACGCTCACGGCGACCGCAGCCACCAATACGGCCATTCCGATCACCGGCGTGCCGATCGAAATTGCCGCCGCCGCACGCGCGGGCAAGACCCGGTTCGACATCAGCCTCGATCCGCTCGACCTCGGCCGCATCGACGTCCGCATCAATGTCGACCGCAACGGACAGGTCACCTCGCATCTCACCGTCGAGAAGCCGGAGACGCTGCAGATGCTGCGGCAAGACGCTCCCCAATTGCAGCGCGCGCTCGACGATGCCGGCCTGAAGACCGGCAGCAACGGGCTGTCCTTCAGTCTGCGCGACCAGAATTCATCGGGCCAGAACTCCGGCCAGAACAACGACAACGGCGGCAATGCCCGCCGGCTGATCGTCAGCGACGAGGACGCAGTTCCCGCGGCCCCGGTCGGGCGCAGCTACGGCCGCATGCTCGGATCGAGCAGCGGCGTCGACATCAGAGTGTGAGGAGTATTCGATCATGACCACCACGAATGCCGCCACCGCCCCGTCCGTCGTCTCGGGCACGACCGACCTGCCGAAATCCTCGTCGAACCCGAGCTTGGGCTCGACCACCGGCGCGACGCTCGCCGGCAATTTCCAGACCTTCCTGACGCTGCTGACGACGCAGCTGCAGAACCAGAACCCGCTCGATCCGCTCGACACCAACCAGTTCACCCAGCAGCTGGTGCAGTTCGCCGGCGTCGAGCAGCAGCTCAAGACCAACGACTCGCTGTCCCAGCTCGTCACGCTGCAGCAGACCACGCAGGCGACCCAGGCGCTGGGCTTCGTCGGCAAGACCGCCCTGGTCGACGGCACCACCGGGACCATGACGAATTCGTCGGCGACCTGGCATCTCAACGTGCCCAGCGACGCCACCGTCGACATCACCATCGCCAATGCCAGCGGCCAGACCGTATTCACCGGCAAATACACCGCCGGCGCCGGCACCGACGTTCCATTCACCTGGAACGGCCAGGGCAATGACGGCACGCAATGGCCCGACGGCAAGTACACGATCTCGGCCACGGGCAAGGACGTAGCCAACAACAATGTCGGCATCGCCGCGCAGGTGCAGGGCACGGTGTCGTCCGTCGACCTGACCCAGTCGCCGCCGCTGCTGACCATCGACGGCGCCAGCTACACGCTGAGCCAGGTCAAGAGCATCATCGCGACGACGAGTAATTAAAGGCGGAATGCCGCTGGATATTCGGTGTCGTCCTGGCGAAACCACCGAAGTCGTTTGGTTCGACGAAGTAACCCCGAGTCGTTGTAGCGACTCCTCCCTGGGGTAATGGGTCCTGGCGTTCGCCAGGACGACAATTGAGGCTCTGCGACACCCCGCGCAGGCCTCGTTTGTTAGTAAAGTATTTACGAACACCCCCTCGGCCCGCCTGGACGTACCGTCCCGCCGGCCGAGTCGGCTGCGTTCCAGCCATTTTCAACGAGAATTGTATTGAAGCCTTAGGCTTAGCGGATTTTTAAGCCGGCGCGCGTAGGGTTCCTGAGTGAGTTCAGTGGTTGCGAGTTTGTGAGTACGCCATGACAGAACCCCATCGCCCGAGGGTAAAATACGTCATCGGGCCGGACGGTAGTCCGTTGACGATTGCGGATCTGCCTGCACCCGGCACCAAACGCTGGGTCATCCGCCGCAAGGCCGAGGTCGTCGCCGCAGTCCGTGGCGGTCTTCTCTCCCTCGAGGAGGCCTGCAGCCGTTATACGCTGACGGTTGACGAATTCCTCTCCTGGCAGTTTTCGATCGACCAGCATGGTCTGGCGGGACTTCGCACCACCCGTATCCAACAATATCGCCAGTAGGCAATCCGGAAATCTGCGGCTTTTGACTAAAATCGGCCTCGCCTTGCGAGGCCGATTTTTTTCATGCTCCGTTTTGGCGCGACTTTTGTCGCAGCTCTTAACCTTCGTTAACCATATCGAAACCATCACCTAGGCAATAATTGCCCAGTCGGCCTTTCCTGTGAAAGCAGCCGAATCTGTCGGGGCGGTTGCTTGCAAGGTCTTGCGGACTTTCTGAAGGGTATCGGAGCCGCCCGGTTCGGGGCGATGATCGCGGTCACCGCCGCGCTCGTCGGCTTTTTCGCGTTCGTCATCATGCGCGTCACCACGCCGCAGATGACGACGCTGTTCACCGACCTGAGCGTCGAGGACTCCTCGGGCATCATCAAGGACCTGGAGCGCCAGGGCATCCAGTTCGAGCTGCGCAACGAGGGCACCATCATCATGGTGCCCAAGGACAAGGTCACCCGGCTGCGGATGAAGCTCGCCGAGGGCGGCCTGCCCAAGGGCGGCGGCGTCGGCTACGAGGTGTTCGACAAGTCGGATGCGCTCGGCACCACCTCTTTCGTCCAGAACATCAACCATCTCCGCGCGCTGGAAGGCGAGCTCGCCCGCACCATCCGCGCCATCGACCGCATCCAGGCCGCCCGCGTCCATTTGGTGCTGCCCGAGCGCCCGCTGTTCTCGCGCGAGGCGCCGGAGCCGTCGGCCTCGATCGTGGTGCGGGTCCGCGGCGCGCTGGAAGCCCAGCAGATCCGCGCCATCCGCCACCTCGTCGCCTCGGCCGTGAACGGGCTGAAGCCGCAGCGGGTCTCGATCGTCGACGAGACCGGGCAGCTGCTCGCCGACGGCGCCCAGACCGATCCGGACCAGCAGATCGGCGACGAGCGCCGCACCGCCTTCGAGAAGCGGATGCGCAAGCAGGTCGAGGACATCGTCTCCTCCGTGGTGGGCACGGGACGCGCCCGGGTCCAGCTCTCCGCCGATTTCGACTTCAACAAGGTCACCCAGACCTCGGACAAGTACGATCCCGAAGGCCGCGTGCTGCGCTCGAGCCAGACCCGCGAAGAGCAGAGCATGACCGCCGACAACAACGGCCAGGTCACCGTCAACAACGAGTTGCCGGGCAACCAGCAGAACGGCGGCGTCGCGGCCAAGGACCAGAGCAAGAAGAGCGAAGAGACCAACAATTACGAGATCTCCCGCACCACCAAGACCGAAGTGACCGAGGCCGGCCGGGTTAACCGCATCTCGGTCGCGGTGCTGGTCGACGGCATCTACTCCAAGAACGAGAAGGGCGATCTGGCCTACCAGGACCGCACCAAGGAGCAGCTCGACCGCATCGCCACGCTGGTGCGCTCGGCGATCGGCTTCGACCAGAAGCGCGGCGACCAGGTCGAGGTGGTCAATCTGCGCTTTGCCGATGCCCCCTCCACCCCCCCGATCGCCGAGCCGAGCGGCTTACTCGGCATGCTCCAGTTCACCAAGGACGACGTCATGTACTTCGTCGAGCTCGGCGTGATGATGCTGCTCGGCCTGGTCGTGCTGTTCCTGGTGGTCCGGCCGCTGGTCAAGCGCATCCTGGCATCCGACGAAGTCGCAGCCGCCATCTCCGGCGCCCTCACCGGTCCGGCGAGCGACGAGGCCGCACCTGCCAGCCAGGCGCTCTTGCCGAGCGGCGCCGCGAGCGCGATCGACGTCGCCACGGTCCAGGGCCAGGTCCATGCCCAATCCGTCCATCGCGTCGGCGAACTCGCCGAGCGCAATCCCAACGAGACCGTCGCCATCATCCGCCAATGGCTGACCGAACCCACGAAATAATCGAGAAGTGATCTGATATGGCCGCCGCCCTGCAAAACGCCAATTCCAACGACATCACCAGCGTGATCTCCACGCTCGGTCAGCGTGCGGGCAGCCGCGGAGGCGCGAAGACCGAAGCGGTGGCGGGGCCGAAGCGCGCCGCGATCCTGATGCTGGCGCTCGGCGAGCAATATGGCGGCAAGATCTGGTCGCTGCTCGACGACGACGAGGTGCGCCAGCTCTCCCTGGAAATGTCGACGCTCGGCACTGTCGAGGTCGACACCGTGGAGGACATGCTGCTCGAATTCGTCTCGCGGATGTCGGCCTCCGGCGCGCTGATGGGCAATTTCGACGCCACCGAACGGCTGCTCCAGCAATACCTGGCACCCGAGCGCGTCAACGGCATCATGGACGAAATCCGCGGCCCCGCCGGCCGCAACATGTGGGAGAAGCTCTCCAACGTGCAGGAAGAGGTGCTCGCCAACTATCTCAAGAACGAATATCCGCAGACTATCGCGGTGGTGCTGTCGAAGCTGAAGCCGGAACACGCCGCGCGCGTGCTCGGCATCTTCCCGGAGGACCTGGCGCTCGACGTCGTCAACCGCATGCTGAAGATGGAGGCGGTGCAGAAGGAGGTGATCGAGAGCGTGGAGAAGACGCTGCGCACCGAATTCATGTCCAATTTGTCACAGACCCGCCGACGCGACGCCCACGAGGTGATGGCGGAAATCTTCAACAATTTCGACCGCCAGACCGAAACCCGCTTCATCACCTCGCTGGAAGAGGACAATCGCGAATCGGCCGAGCGCATCAAGGCGCTGATGTTCACCTTCGACGACCTCGTGAAGCTCGACTCCGGCTCCGCCCAGACCCTGATGCGCAATGTCGACAAGGACAAGCTCGGCGTCGCGCTCAAGAGCGCCAACGAGGACGTCCGCAACTTCTTCTTCGGCAACATGTCCTCGCGTGCGGCAAAAATGCTCCAGGACGACATGGCGGCGATGGGCCCGGTCCGCCTGCGCGACGTCGACGAGGCTCAGGCGCTGCTGGTCAACCTCGCCAAGGATCTCGCCGCCAAGGGCGAGATCATGCTGACCAAGAACCGCGCCGACGACGAGCTGGTGTATTGATGGCCGCTCCGGCAAAATTCCTGTTCGACAACGACTTCGCCGCGCCCGACCGGACGCGCGAGAAGGCCGCAACCGCGGCCGAGATCGCCCAGAAGGTCGCGGAAGCCGAGGCGCGCGCCTATCAGGACGGCTTCGCCGCCGGCCAGCGCGAGGCCAAGGCCGAGAGCGACCGCCGTGTCGCGCTCGCCATGGAAGAGATCAACATCGCCATCCGCGGCATCGCTTCGGGCATCGGCAACATCGAATCCAAGATGGAAACCGAGGCGGTCGACGTCGCGGTCGCGGTGGCGCGCAAGCTGTGCGCCGATCTGGTCGCCGCCGAGCCGCTCGGCGAGATCGTCGCGCTGGTCAAGGACTGCTTCTCGCATCTGGTCGCGACGCCGCATCTCGTCGTCCGCATCAACGACGCGCTCTACGATTCCGCGCGCGAGAACATCGAGCGCCTGGCCAGGCAGAACGGCTTCGAAGGCCGGCTGGTGATTCTGGCCGAACCCGAGATTGCCACCGGCGACTGCCGGATCGAATGGGCCGATGGCGGCGTCGTGCTGGAGCGCGCCGCCATCACGGCCAAGATCGACGAAATGGTGGGACGCTATGTTGCGTCCCGCAGGGGGAGTTAAGCCATGAGCGACACTGACGGACAGGTCCCGCTGCCCGATCTCAACGGCCCGATGCCGCCTACCGGCACCGACGTCGGCTACAACGAGGACGAATACGCGACGCGCGCCGCCGCCGACCTCGAGGCCGTGTTCGACGTTCCGGTGCAGGTCTCGGCCGTGCTCGGCCGCTCCAAGATGGACGTCAGCGAGCTGTTGAAGCTCGGACCCGGGACCGTGCTCGAGCTCGACCGGCGCGTCGGCGAGGCCATCGACATCTATGTCAACAACAAGCTGGTCGCCCGCGGCGAAGTGGTCCTGGTCGAGGACAAGCTCGGCGTGACCATGACCGAAATCATCAAGACTGAACGCGCCTAAAGCGGCGACGCGCGGCAGCGCGACCAGACGGACAGGAGACTGATATGCGGCTTCTCATCGTTGGCACATTGAAGGGCCAGCTCACCACCGCCACCAAGATCGCGATGGCGAACGGCGCCACCGTGACCCACGCCGAGGATAACGAACAGGCAATGCGCGTGCTGCGCGGCGGCAAGGGTGCCGACCTGCTGCTGGTCGACGTCGCCCTCGACATCCGCGATCTCGTGATGCGGCTCGAGGCCGAGCACATCCACGCGCCGATCGTCGCCTGCGGCATCACCAACGACGCCCGCGCCGCGGTCGCCGCGATCCACGCCGGCGCCAAGGAATACATCCCGCTGCCGCCGGACCCGGAACTGATCGCGGCGGTGCTGGCTGCCGTCGCCAACGATTCCCGCGAGCTGGTCTATCGCGACGAGGCGATGGCCAAGGTGATCAAGCTCGCCCAGCAGATCGCAGGCTCGGACGCTTCGGTGATGATCACCGGCGAATCCGGGACAGGCAAGGAAGTGCTGGCTCGCTACGTCCACACCCGCTCGGCCCGTGCCAAGCGCCCGTTTATCTCGATCAACTGCGCCGCGATCCCCGAGCATCTGCTGGAGTCCGAGCTGTTCGGCCACGAGAAGGGCGCCTTCACCGGCGCAATCGCCCGCCGCATCGGCAAGTTCGAGGAGGCAACCGGCGGCACGCTGCTGCTCGACGAAATCTCGGAGATGGACGTCCGCCTGCAATCCAAACTGCTCCGCGCCATCCAGGAGCGCGTGATCGACCGTGTCGGCGGCACCAAGCCCGTCCCGGTGGACATCCGCATCATCGCGACCTCGAACCGCAACCTGGTCGACGCGGTGCGCGAAGGCACGTTCCGCGAGGACCTCTTGTTCCGGCTCAACGTCGTGAACCTGAAGATTCCGCCCCTGCGCGAGCGTCCCGCCGACATTCTCGAGCTCGCCCAGCACTTCGTGAAGAAATACGCCGAAGCCAACGGCGTGCCGATGCGCCCGATCTCGGCGGAAGCGCGCCGGGTGCTCTCCACCAACCGCTGGCAGGGCAACGTCCGCGAACTCGAAAACACCATGCACCGGTCGGTCCTGATGGCGCAGGGCGACGAGATCGGCGCCGATGCGATCCTCACGCCCGACGGCGACCGCCTCGACCTCGCCAAGACCGTGCCGGCCGTGGCGCATGCCACCATGGCCGCCGAGCAGGTGACGCGGGCACTGGTCGGCCGCACCGTCGCCGATGTCGAGCGCGACCTGATCCTGGAAACGCTGAAGCACTGCCTCGGCAACCGGACCCATGCCGCCAACATCCTGGGCATCTCGATCCGCACGCTGCGCAACAAGCTCAACGAATATTCCGACGGCGGCATTCCGATCACCCCCGCCGGCACGCCGGGTGAATATCCGCGCATGCCGATGGTGGGGGCGTAGGCGCTCTTCGCTGACTGAGAGAAACGAATGCCCGGGCTGGTCCCGGGCATTTTTCTTTGAGAAGAACGCAAAACAGTCACCACAATCCGCGGCTTCCGGCGAAAGTCAGGATCCATTACTCAGTGCGAACGGTAAGCCACGCCGACCCATTCGGAGCTACTCTTCCGCCGCGTGAAGCAATTCACAATCAAACCACAACAAGATGGTTAAAGTCCTCGAGCCGCGCGACGTGATGTCGGCAGAGCCGCATTGGTCTCGCGAAACGTCCTTTACATCGAAAGGGCATCCCATGAAGAACTCGTCGTGGACCATCTTCCGCCTCTCATTGATTGTATCGCTGCTCGCAGCGTCGGCGCCGCTTGCGCGCGCCGACGTGATCATGGATTGGAATGCAAAGGCCGACGCGATCGCCACTGAAAAGCAAATCCTTCCAGCGCCCCACAGCCGTGTCTTGTCTATGATGCACGTCGCGATGTTCGAGGCGGTCAACGCGATCGATCGCCGGTACGCGCCTTACAAGCTTGCCCTATCCGCGGATCGTTCGACGTCGCGGGAAGCTGCGGCCGCAGTTGCGGCTCACGACGTGCTGCTGTCGCTCTATCCGGACCTCAAGCCGGAGCTGGATGCGGCGCTGACGAGTTCTCTGGTGCCGATCGCCGACGGCGAGTCCAAGATCGCGGGCATCGGCCTCGGCAAGGAGGCCGCGATGCAGATCATCGCGCTTCGTGAGAACGATGGCAGCGCCGCCCTTGAAACTTACCGGCCCCTGACAACGGCGGGTGCCTACGTTCCGACGACCGTCCCGCTGTTCTCGATCGCGGGCGCGACGACGCCCTGGGTCATGACGTCCGGATCTCAGTATCGCCCCGGCCCGCCGCCGGCGCTCGGTTCAGAGCTGTGGACCCGGGACGTCAACGAAATCCGCGAGGTCGGCAGCCGAACAAGTGTGATCCGGACGCCCGAGCAAACCACGGTCGGTCGATTTTGGTTCTTTGTCGGTGCCCGCACCTACAATCCGATCGTGAGGCAGGCGGCAACGGCCAAGGGCATGGATCTCGTCGACTGCGCCCGGCTGTACGCGCTGACCTCAATTGCCGGCAACGACGCCTTCGTCGCCGTTTTCGACGCGAAGTACCACTACAATTTCTGGCGGCCGATCACGGCCATACGCAACGCCGACCTGACATCGAACGCAGCGACGCCTCGCGACGCATCCTGGCTGCCGCTGGGGGACACGCCGATGCATCCGGAATATCCCTGTGCTCACTGCATTACGTCGGCAGCGATTTCGACCGTGCTCCAGACCATCGTTGGAGATTTCGGCGAGTTCTCGGTGACCAGCCCCACGGCACCAGGCGTCACCCGCAAATGGACGCGGCTCCAGGACTATAGCGACGAAGTCTCCAACGCCCGTATCTGGGCCGGCTTTCACTATCGGTTCTCGACCGAGATCGGCAAGGAGATGGGCCGGAAGATCGGCGCGCTGACCGTCGCCACGCAGCTTCGCGGCGTGGAAGCGATGGCGGAGCCGAGGCGTTAGCCGGTTGCCACACGCTCAACTTCGTTCTGGCGAAAGCCGGGACGACGTGGAAGGCACGGTGCGTCCAATTCCGTGGACCGGCGACATGGCCGCACCGCGTTCTCCGACTAGGTCACACCGGCGCCAGGCCCTATAAGCCCGCGTGAGAACCACGCGAGGGTCAACATGTCTCAAGCTCAAATCACGGACTGGCTGGCGACGCAACGGCAGGCGATGATCGACCTGCTGCGCGATGTCGTGAACATCGATTCCGGATCCTATGACAAGGAAGGCGTCGATGCGGTCGGGGCGCGGTTCGAGCAGCATTTCGCCGAGCACGGCATTCCGTTCCGGCGCGAAAGCCACGCCACATTCGGCGATGCCATCCACGCCGAAGTGGCAAAGCCCGGCAGCAACGAGAAGCCGGTGCTGTTGATGGGGCATCGTGACACCGTGTTCGGCAAGGGCGAGGCCGGACGGCGTCCGTTCACGATCCAGGGCAGGCGCGCCTATGGTCCCGGTGTTGCCGACATGAAGTCCGGCGTCGTCATGAACATATTCGTGGCAACCGCCTTCCACAAATTCGGCGGCAACCCGCACCCGATCAAGCTGCTGATCACCTCGGACGAGGAGATCGGCTCGCCCTCCTCGCGGCCGGTGATCGAGCGCGAAGGCCGAACCGCGCGCGCCGTGTTCAATTCCGAGCCGGGCCGTCCGACCGGCAATATCGTCACGGGACGCAAGGGCGGCATCTTCATGCATTTCGCCATTATCGGCAAAGCCGCGCATTCCGGGGCCAATTTCGCCGCCGGCGTCAGCGCAATCGGCGAGCTCGCGCACAAGATCGTGCAGATCCACGCGCTGACCGATCTCGACAAGGGTATCACGCTCAATGTCGGCCTTGTTTCGGGCGGGCAGTCCGTCAACACCACGGCGCCTTACGCGGAAGGACAGATCGATCTGCGCTATGTCGATCCGGCGGACCGCGCGAGGGTGATGGCTGCGATCGAGACCATCATCGCGACACCTTACGTGCCTGGCACCAGCGCGACGCTGACGGTCAAAGGCGAGTTCGTGCCGGTGGTACAGAGCGCCGATTCAAGGGCGCTGTTCGAGAACTATCAGGCCGCCGCAAGGCAGGCCGGCCTCACCACGCTCCAGGGCGAGTTCTCCGGCGGCTGCGCCGATTCCGGCTTCACCGCCGCGGTCGGGACACCGACCATCTGCGGGCTCGGCCCGGTCGGCGGGCTCGCGCACTCGCCGGAGGAATATCTCGAGCTCGACAGCATCGTGCCGCGCGCACAGGCGCTGGCGCTGGCGATCTTGCGGGGGTAAAAACAGGTGCCGCGCCCGCCCGCGAAAACCTCACGAATAGCTCGGCGCATCCGGCCTGCGGAAGATCTGGATGGGGTCGCCCGGCACGATCGGATGGCCGCTGAACATCGCATAGGCATAGAGCGCGAGATAGGCGATCGCGAGCGCGCCGACCGCATAGAAGGCCCAGGTCGCGACGCGTTTCATCATTGCGCTCCATTGCTGTCCCGGCGGGAGGCTCAGGCAGCGCTTCTAGAGCGATGAGGAGGAAAACGCCAGCCTGCACGGCCTGTCGCCGGCGGCGATCAAATGCCGCGCCGGACCTGGGTGGGAACGCTGACGTCCGCAAGCCGGAGTGCGTCTTCGTCCTGATCCACCGCCACGTACTGGCCGTGCCAATAGGCCAGCGCAGCGTTGCGGGTCGAATTCCTGACGTCTCTGACACGCCCGATGATGATCCCGTGCGAATGGCGCTCGAAGATCTCCTCGACCTCGCAATCGACGGCGGACAATGCGCCAACCAGCAGCGGAACACCCGAGACCGCCGTCACCCATCTGGCGCCCGCGAAACGATCGGCACCCTTGAGCCCGCCCTTGCCGGCAAAGCGCTCGGCGATGTCGAGCTGATCGGCCGCGAGGATGTTCACGCCGAAGGCGCCGTGGCGCCGGATCAGCGGGAAGGAGGAGGCGTCGCGGTTGATGCTGACGATCAGCGTCGGCGGATCGACCGAGAACGAGCTGACCGAGGTGACGGTCATGCCGGTGATGTCCTTGCCCCGTCCGGCGGTGATGACGCTGACGCCGCCGGTAAGGTGGCGCATGGCGCCGCGGAAATCGGCGGAGGAGACGGCATTTTCGGTCATGAGATCGCGGGGCACTACATTCATGGCTTCGTCCCCAAGCGGGGTCCCTGTCTATCTAGGTACGATCGTCCGCCGACAAAAGGTGGCTCAGGATCGAGCCTTCGAGACCCGCGAGCTCGGCCGAGCCGCGTTCGCGCGGTCGGGCCGTGTTAACCACAACGTCGTGGGCGATCCGCCCTTCCTCGATCACCAGCACCCGGTCGGCCAGCGCGACCGCCTCGGCGACATCGTGGGTCACCAGGATCGCGGTAAAGCCCTGGTCGCGCCAGACGCGCTCCAACAACCGCTGCATCGAGATGCGGGTCAACGCGTCCAGCGCGCCAAGCGGCTCGTCGAAGGCGAGCACACGGGGACGCGAGACCAACGCG
This sequence comes from Bradyrhizobium sp. BWC-3-1, assembly GCF_032917965.1. Classification (NCBI taxonomy): domain Bacteria; kingdom Pseudomonadati; phylum Pseudomonadota; class Alphaproteobacteria; order Hyphomicrobiales; family Nitrobacteraceae; genus Bradyrhizobium; species Bradyrhizobium sp. BWC-3-1. Next base: position 1,707,993 of record NZ_CP136625.1, on the reverse strand, counting down.
CGGGCAAGAGCTACGCGCTGCTTCTGGCCGCCCGACAGTACCGAGGGCCACTGGTCGCGCTTGTCGGTCAGTCCGACTTCGGTCAACGCCTTATCGGCGCGTGTATGCGCATCACTGGATGAACGATCGCGACCGAGGCCGACCTCGACATTGGAGAGAACGCGGGCCCAAGGCAACAGCCGCGGCTCCTGGAACATCACGCGAATATCCTCGGGCTTCACGGCGTCGCCGAGCGAGATACTGCCGGCGTCGAACTTCTCCAGGCCCGCGATGAGGCGCAGCAGCGTGCTCTTGCCGCAGCCGCTTTTTCCGACGATGGCGACGAACTGGCCGGCGGGGATGTGCAGGTCGATGCCGCGCAGCACCTCGTTGTCGCCGTAGGATTTGCGCAGGCCACGGATGCTGAGCGGCAGGCCGCTCGTTTGCACTGGGCGCTCCTCGCGCACGACGCGGGCGTGAGGCGCGAAATGGGAACGGCTGGCGAGTTCGGTGTCCGGAAGGGAGGTACGAAGGGCTGTCTGCATGTGATTCCCAGTATGTCTGCTCAGCGTTTCCAATAAGCGGGGTGCCAGGAGAGCGTCAGGCGCTCCAGCACGCGGGAGGCGCTGTCGGCGAGCTTGCCGAGCAGCGCGTAGATCAGGATCGAGAGCACCACGACGTCGATCAGCATGAACTCGCGCGCCTGCATCGCCATGTAGCCGAGGCCCGAGGACGCCGCGATGGTCTCGGCGACGATCAGGGTCAGCCACATGATGCCGAGCGCGAAGCGGATGCCGACGAAGATCGAGGGCAGCGCGCCCGGGAAGATCACCCGGCGAAACAGCTCGCCGTCGCTCATGCCGTAGATGCGGCCCATCTCGATCAGCTGGGGATCGACGGTGCGGATGCCGTGCAGCGTATTGAGGTAGATCGGGAAGAACACGCCGAGCGCCACCAGGAACAGCTTCGCGCTCTCGTCGATGCCGAACCACAGGATGACCAGCGGGATCAGCGCCAGATGCGGCACGTTGCGCACCATCTGCAGCGTGGTGTCGGTGAGCTTTGACGACAGCTGCGACAGGCCATTGGCGAGGCCGAAGGCAAAGCCGATGCTGCCGCCGATCAGGAAGCCGATCGAGGCGCGCCAGAACGAGACCCAGATGTTGCGAACGAGCTCGCCGGAGAGCAGCAGCTTCCAGCCCGCAAGCAACACGTCGCTCGGCGCCGGCAGCACCCGCGTCGGCACGAAGCCGGTGACGCCGGCGACCTGCCAGATCGCGATGATGGCTAGCGGCACGATCCACTGGATCAGGCCGTCCACGCGCGGCAGCCGCAAACCGCGCGGGAGCGAAACGTTGTCGATCAGGCTCATGATTGCGATACCTGCTGCTGCGGACGATAATCGCTGCCGACCGTTTCACCAAAAGGACCACCGTTGAAGTGAAGCCTGGTCACGTTGCTGGGCTGCTCCAGCGAGAGCAGCGGGAACACCAGCTCGGCGAAACGATAGGCTTCCTCCAGATGCGGGTAGCCCGACATGATGAAGGTATCGATGCCAATGTCCTGATACTCCTTGATACGGGCCGCGACCGTCTGGGCGTCGCCGACCAGCGCCGTGCCGGCGCCACCGCGCACGAGGCCGACACCGGCCCATAGGTTCGGAGCGATCTCGAGCTTGTCGCGCTTGCCGCCGTGAAGCTGCGCCATGCGCTGCTGGCCAACCGAATCCATCCGCTCAAAGTTCTTCTGCGCGGTCGCGATGGTCTCGTCGCTGACATGTCTGATCAGCTCATTGGCCGCTCGCCAAGCCGCGTCATTGGTCTCGCGGACAATCACGTGGAGCCGGATGCCGAAGGATAGTTTTCGACCGCGAGCTGCTGCGACCTCCCTCACCCTCGCGATCTTCTCGGCTACCAAGGCCGGCGGTTCGCCCCAGGTCAGATATTTGTCGACGGTGTCGACGGCGACGTCGATGCCGGCATCCGACGAGCCGCCGAAATAGAGCGGCGGACGCGGCGACTGCACCGGAGGAAACAGCAGCTTTCCGCCTTCGACATGGATGTGCTTGCCCTCGACATTGACGGTCTTGCCGGCGAGCAGCTCGCTATAGACGCTGAGGAACTCGCGGGTAACCTCGTAGCGCTCGTCATGGGCGAGGAAGATGCCGTCGCCCTTGTTCTCGACGGGATCGCCGCCGGTGACGACGTTGACCAGAAGCCGGCCGTTGGTGATGCGGTCGAGCGTCGCGGTCATGCGCGCGGCCACGCTCGGCGATTGCAGGCCGGGCCTGACCGCCACGAGATAGCGCAGCCGCTCGGTGAACGGCGCGACCGAGGACGCCACGATCCAGGAATCCTCGCAAGACCGCCCGGTCGGCAGCAGCACGCCGAAATAGCCGAGCTGGTCGGCGGCCTGCGCGATCTGGCGTAGATAGTTGAAATTGACCTCGCGGCCGCCGATGCCGGTGCCGAGATAGCGGCCGTCGCCGTGGGTCGGCAGGAACCAGAGGATGTTGGCGTTCGTTTGCTTGCTCATTTGCTTGCTCATGATCCTGGCTTCCGCGCCACGTCGGAAATCTTGATGGATTTGGGGATCAGGTTGAGCGCGAAGAACGCGTCCGCGACCTGCTGCTGATCGGCGATGACGGCATCGGTCAGCGGCTTGATGCCGTAGGATTGCCGCTTCAGCGCGACCTCGACCACCGGGACTGACAGGCCGATCGAGGGCGCCAGCTGCTCGGCAACCGCGTGGATATCGCCCTTGGCCCAATCGTCGACCGCGCTCAGCTCGGCCAGCACGGCGTCGACAATCCTCGGATTGGCTTCGAGGAATTTCTTCGAGGAAAAATAGAACTGGTAGTTGGCGACGATGCCGGTGCCGTCGGTAAGCGTGCGGGCGCTGGTGGCGGCTTCCGCGGCGGCCTGGAACGGATCCCAGATCACCCATGCATCGACTGCGCCGCGCTCGAAGGCGGCGCGCGCATCGGCCGGCGCCAGAAACACAGGCTCGATCTCGGAATATTTGACGCCGGCTTTCTCCAGCGCCTTGACCAGGAGGTAGTGGACATTGGAGCCCTTGTTGAGCGCGACCTTCTTGCCCTTGAGATCGGCGATGGATTTCAGCGGGCTGTCTTTTGGCACCAGGATCGCCTCGCCCTTCGGCGCCGGCGGCTCGTAGGCGACATACTGGATCGGCGCGCCGGCGGCTTGCGCGAAGATCGGCGGGGCTTCGCCGGTGTTGCCGAAATCGATCGCGCCGATATTGAGCGCCTCGAGAAGCGGCGGGCCGGAGGGGAATTCGGTCCACACCACCTTGTAGCCGTCGGCAGCTAACTTCGGCTCCAGCGTGCCCTTGCTCTTGAGCAGCACCAGCTTGCCGTATTTCTGGTAGCCGATGCGGACGACCTTGTCCTGTCCGTAGGAGGTGCCGACCGCGGCGGCGACGATGCCGATCGACAGCACGATGGCCGCGATCAGACGCTGGATGATACGCCTCATGTTCAAACCCTTTTGAATGGGAAGGCTGGTTGGCACGATCAGGCTGCCGGGTTGCGCCAGACGATGTCGCGGATCACGATCGGCTTCGGGATCAGGCCGAGCCTGTGGAAGCGGTCGGCGACGCCCTGCTGGGTCGTGACGATGTCGTCGGTGACCGGGCCGACCACGAAATTCGCGCGATTGGCGGCGACGGTCTGGATGTCCAGTGGAACGCCGGTGACCGCGGCGAGCGATTTGGCGACCTCGTCGCGGTGCTGTTCGGCCCATTGACCAGCCGCGGTCGTCACATCGATGATCTGCTGCAGGATGGCGCCGTGATTCCTGGCGAATTCGCGGTTGGCGATGAAGAAGGAATTGGTCTTGGTGACTTCGCGCGCATTGATCAGGATGCGGCCGCCCTGCTTGGTCTCGCCGATCGCGAAATACGGATCCCAGATCGCCCAGGCCTCGATGCTGCCATTGGCAAAGGCAGGCCCGGCATCCGGCGGCGTCAGATAGACCGGCGTGATATCGGCATAGGTCAGGCCGGCTTTCTCGAGCGTCTGCACCACGATGTTGTGGGCGCTGGAGCCCTTGGTGAAGCCGACGCGCTTGCCTTTCAAGTCGGCGATGCCGCGGATCGGCGAATCCTTCGGCACCAGGATGCCCTGCCCGTTGGTGATGGGCTGGCCGGCGGCATAGACGATCGCCGCGCCCGCGGCCTGGGCGAACACCGGCGGGGAGTCGCCGACCGCGCCGAAATCGATGCTACCGACATTCATTGCCTCCATCATCGGAGGCCCCGACGAGAACTCGACCCATTTCACGTCGATGCCCAGGGGCGCGAAATGCTTTTCCAGGGCGGCCTGCTGACGCGTGATAACCAGCACGCCGGTCTTCTGGTAGCCGACACGAATGTCCTTCACCGCGCCTTGTGACGTTGCTTGCGCGTTGGCGTGCGAAACGAATGCGGCGGCTGCCGCAGTTCCAACGGATAGTTTGAGAAAATCCCGACGTTGCATCCGACACTCCCGGCCGCGTGCGGCCGTCCTTCATTCGTGCTCGGGAATGATGGGGCGGCTTATCGGAGGTGTCGAGACGCGCGGAAAAATAGCGATGCATGCACTGCGCACGTGGCGGAGCGCATGATTAATCTTTCGATCCACGGAGCGAACGCAGGGGATATTTTTCCGCACGCGAATGTGAAAAACGCACGCAACCGAGCCGAGAAATTAAAAATCGCGAAAACAACCCCATGCACAGTAGCCGGGGCGCGCGAAAACAATGACTTACGCTTATCCGAAATTGACCTTGACTCGTCGGGCAAAACAGGAGCAGGATGGCATCGTGGCGGCGTTGCGGATGGACCGGTCCCTGCCGGCCTAATGCAGCCATCTCACCGGTAGATTCTGCAGCCCGCGAAAGGCCCATCCGCCGATCCGTACCGGCTCGTCGTCGGCGATCTCGAGCCGGCCGGCACGGGCGAACAAGGTCGGCAGTGCGACGTCGGCAATCATGGCGCGCGAGGCCCAGGCGCCGGCGCAGAAATGCGGACCGGCGCCGAACGCGACGCTCTTGGCCGTATCACGCCGCACGTCGAACTGGTCGGCGCGCTCAAAATGCTTCTCGTCGCGGTTGGCGGAGCCGAACATGAGGAATACGCGTTCATCGGTTTCGAACGCGACGTCGCGGATCGTCCACGGCTTTGCGATGCGCCGCGGCGACATGCCGATCGGCGAGATCCAGCGGGCATATTCCTCGAAGGCCTGGAGCCACGTCACCTCGCCCTTGCGCACGAGATCGAGCTGGTCGGGATGGGTCAGCAGCGCCCACACCGTGCCGGCGATCGCCTTGCGCGGCTCGTTCTGGCCGCCGGAGATCGCGAGCTTGACGTTGGCGCGCACGCTCTCCATCGCCATGCCGGACGCGAGGAGCACGCCGAGGATACTCTGGTCGGGATGCTTGCGCATCACCGGCAGGATGTCGTCGATCGCGGCATCGATGCCCGACGTCGCCGCATGGCAACGCGCCTCGACGGCCGCGTCGCCGCTGTAATTGGCGATGCCCTCGATCATGCCCTGTGACCAGGCGTCCATGTCCGCAAAGCCGATATTGGTGAGGCCGGTGATCGACTTCAGGCATTCGCCTGAGAACGGCAACGCGAAGTCGCGCATGAAATCGATCCGCCCGGGCGCGATCGCGTCGATGATGCGATCGGCATGGGCCTGGAACAGCGCGGTCCAGTGCGCCTTCACCGTCTTCGGCGACACCGTTGGAAACATCGCGCGGCGCTCGACCTGATGCGCCTCGCTGTCCTTGCGCATCATGTTGTGGCCCATCAGCCGGTTCATCAGGCCCGCGGGCTGGTGCGAGGAGAACACGTCGATCTGCTTCTCGGAGATCGAGATATCGTCGCGGCTCGTCAGCAGTGTCGAGCCGAGCTGCGGCACGAAGGCGATCGGCGCCTCCTTGCGCATCGTTGCCAGCATCGGATATGGATCGGCCCAGAATGCGGCCGGGTCGATGTCGATGCGCGGCGCGGTGCTCAAGCTTCGCTCCATTGCTGGTTAGCCGCCAAGGCTAGCGGCTTCACGAGGCGCCGTCTGTCCCCAGCGATTGGGACAGCTTCAGTTCAGGCTGCGCGGGCCGGCGAGCAGGCGCAGCACGATCGCAAACAGCTCGCTTTGTGACGAGATGCCGAGCCGCTCATAGGCGCGCTTGCGATAGGTTAGCGTCGAATGCAGGCTGATGCCGAGCGTCTGCGAGATCGCCTCGGAGCTGAAGCCGGAGAGGATGCGCCGGCAAACGTCCTGCTCGCGCGGGGTGAGGCTGGCGAGCGGCGCGCGCGTCGCGAAGAGCGCGGCGAGAGACTGCTCGGTCGTCGCAGCCGAGCCGTGCTGGAAATGGCGTGCCACGCTCGCACTGATGGCCGGTGCGATGGCCTGAAGCCGCGCACGCTGGGGGGCGCTGAAGCGGCCCTGGACAGCGATGCGATAGAAATTGACGTAGAAGCAGGTGTCGTCGACCCAGATCGCCGTCGCGCATTTGTCGACGATGCCGGAATCCACAAAGAACATTTTTCGGTAGCGGGCGCCGTACATGCGCGGCGCGAAGGCGGGCAGCACGAGCGTGGCGCGGCCCTCGCCTTCGAACAGCGCATCGCGGTTGGGATCGGATTGGTGGAACTGGCCGGCATAGGCAGCGCCGAGATCGCCGCCGATCGGGATGTTGCCGGCATCGAGCAGGCAGTGTGCGGCGCCCGCGCGGCTCAGCGCGAACACCATGCAATGCCCGACCCCGGCCTGCCGACGCAACGTCTCGATCAGGACATCAGGGAAATCCGGGCGACCGATGGCAAGCACCGCGGGCGTGACATCCCCAGCTGCCGGATTTGCGGGCGTCCCGCGAGGGCGCATCGTTTTCTCCCCATCGCCTTTTGACGAAATTTATCAGCAATGGCCGCGCAGCGGAAGGCGGGTGTCGCCCGATATCTCCTGCCACGTCGCCGAGCCGGCGGACGAAGGGGCTCAGGAAGCACTTTTGCGCAGAATCCTGTCCATTGCTTTTCCCTTGGCCAGCTCATCGATCAGCTTGTCCAGGTAGCGGATCTCTCGCATCGTGGGTTCTTTGACGTCCTCGACCCGGACGCCGCAAACCACGCCTGTGATCAGGGTTCGCGAAGGATTGATCTTGGGGGCCTTCGCAAAGAAGGTTTCGAAGTCCGTCCCCTGCTCCAGTTGAGCTTCCAATTCCGTCTGACCATAGCCCGTCAGCCAGGAGATGACCTGATCGACCTCTGCTTTGGTACGTCCTTTCTTCTCCGCCTTCGCAACGTAAAGCGGGTAAACGCTTGCGAAGCTGGTGGTATAGATCCTGTGTTTCGCCATAACCACTCCATGGATCTCGCTGCGGCCGAAGGCCTTATACGATATCATCGATGGAGTTGCCTGTAGAGGTTCTGACTGAGAAGCCCCGCGAAGCAATATACGGCGGCAAATGCGCTCCATCAAAGCGCCCGTGATATCGGTCACTGAGCGTTCAAGGCAGTTGCGGCACTCTGCATCGTGCCAGCGCAACCACCTTCCGGGCGGCCGCTGAGGTGACTGTCTCGACAGTGTTTTGCCGGCACCCCCTGCTAGGTTAGCAGAATTCGCACCCAGCAGGGTATGCTCGGATGTGAAGCTTACTCCAAGGCAAAGGCGCAGCTATGTTCAAGGTCGAACCCACGCTTGAAAATCTCGCATCGCATATCCAGCGGCAGGACCGGTCGCTGAAGGCTATGAGTTGGAGCGTTTTGGGGGCTACGATCCTGGCGGCTGCGGCGATCATTTCATCGCAATGGCATGCGACCGCTAATGCCGATACAGTCAAGGCCAAGACCCTGTCTGTGGAAACAATTGCCTTACGAAATGGCACCGGCAAAATCGTCGCCTTGATCTCATCCACTTCCGACGGAACGCCGCACATCTCGCTCTTGGATAGCCGCGAGAAGGTGCGTCTCAGCATCGGGCTTCGCCAGGATGGCGTACCTTCGGTGTCGCTCCTCGATACGGAGCAGGGTCAGCGGGCAGTGCTGTCCCTGAACGATCATCAGGATGCGTCCTTAACGATGTACAATGCTGCAAAACTTCCCCGTGCGACGCTCGCTGTGGACTCCGTCAGCTCGGGTCACATGGTTCTCTTCGGGACCGGCGGTGGTCTAAACTTCTCCGCTTTGGATGGCCGCGTGCAGTGGACTCCGGTGGGCGGAGCCGTTCAGAACATCCAGACGAAAACCGAATCCAAATAAACTCAGCCGGCCGCAGCGGCGAAAGACCCTACCCCGCCGCCGCCTTCGCCGGCGGAACGTTGATCGCGAGCTTGCCATAGCGGTCGGTGAACGCCTGCGTGTCGATCTCCTCGAGCTTGATCTCGCCGCTCATGACGCCCTGCTTCCAGGCCGCCTGCGCGGGATCGTTCTGGAATTCCGGCATCACCTCGCGGCCGAACAGCTCCAGCGATTCGCAGATGTGCTCGTGGCTGTTCTTGCCCGCCTGGTTCAGCAGGATGACCTGGTCGATATGCGAGCCCTGGAAGCGCTTCAGCTTCCTGCGGATCGTCTCGGGCGAGCCGATCAGTCCGCCGCGCAGCGCAGCCTCCTGCGCCTCGGGATTGTCGCGTTTCCACTTGTTGTACTCGTCCCACATGTTGACGGTATAGGGCGCCGGACGCTGGCGATTCTGCGACGCGCCGTAGAAGCGTAGCGCGAACTGGAAGAAGGTGGCGCCGTCGGCGCGCGCACGCGCCTCCTCGTCCGTCTTTGCGCACATGAAGAACGACACCAGCGCCATGTTCGGGTTGATCTCGTAGTCGGCGAGCTTGGCGAGACGCTTGGTCATGGCGTTGTAATAGGCGTGCACCCAGGCGTGCGCGGCGTCTGCGCTGACGAACTGGAAGCCGAGCGCACCAAAGCCATGGCGGCCGGCGCGCTCGATGGTCGGAAGCTGCGAGCAGGCCATCCACAATGGCGGATGCGGCTTCTGCACCGGTTTTGGCACGACGTTGCGCAACGGGATGTCGAAATATTTGCCGTGGTGCTCGCTTCCTGCGTCCTTGAACATCGGGAAGATCGCGGCGACGGCCTCCTCGAACACCTCTTTCTTGGTCTCCATGTCACGGCCGAAGGGCGTGAGCTCGGTGATGGAGGCGCTCTCGCCCATGCCGAATTCGCAGCGGCCGTTGGAGAGCAGATCGAGCACCGCGACGCGCTCGGCGACACGTGCGGGGTGGTTGGTCGTGAGCTGGAGGATGCCGTGGCCGAGCCGGATGTTCCTGGTGCGCTGGCTCGCGGCTGCGAGAAACGATTCCGGCGAGGGCGAATGCGAGTATTCTTCGAGGAAGTGATGCTCGACAACCCAGGCGTGGTCGTAGCCGAGGCTGTCTGCGAGTTCCATCTGCGAGAGCGCGTTCTGATAGAGGCTGAGCTCGTCGCCGGCCACCCACGGCCGTGGCAGTTGCAGCTCATAGAAGATGCCGAACTTCATGACGCCGTCTCTCCCAGGTTTTCTTGCAGGTTTTCTTGCCGTTTATGTTTTTGTTGCGGGCATCTTAATGGGCGGGGCGGCGCTGTCTACGCAGTCGCAATTCCGCCTTGCGGGAGAAGGTGCTTTTCGGCGCGGCGGCCATTCAGGACCACGCCGATGAAGGTGAAGCGCACCAGCAGATGATAGCTCGCCAGCATCGGAGGAAGCGCGACGACAAGAAGAACACCGAACTTGATCAGACCGGGCCAGTCGAGCTGCGACAGCGCGACCTGCAGCGCCATCACGATCGGCAGGTGGATCAGATAGAGCCAGTAGGATGCATCGGCGAGATAGCGCCAGGTCGGGCTGAAGCCGGACATGAAGCGGAGCGCGAGGCCAATGACCGCAAAGGTCGAAATCCATATCGCCGGCGCATACAGGATCACGGAGACAAGCCGGAGCGTGGCGAAGCCGAAAGGCAGTTTCAGTGCCCCCGGCGCGGACGTCATCGCCCCAACCAGCACGAAACTGATCAGGATCAGAGTGATTGCGAGCAGAAGATGCGGGAGCCAGCGCCGCTCAATCAGTCGCAGCAGATCGATCTGCCGATGCAGCAGCCAGCCGATCGCGAAGGCGGTGCCGAAGCCAATCCAGGCCTGCGCGTTGGTGACGAGCGATTGATCCGGCGTCCTCACGCCCATCACGTTGATCCAGCGTTGGTCGAGGCAGAAGGCGGCGCCGATCGGGATTGCCAGAACAAGGGGGGCCAGCGGACTTTTCATGATCCCGGCGAAGACGCGGTCAATCACCGCTCGCCACCTGCCTGACGCATCTAGCCAGACAAATGCGCCGCGCAGCAGCAGCACGACGACATAAAGCTCCAGCAGCACATAGATGAACCAGAGATGGGTCAGGGGGAAATTCGGCAGCACCGGTGGCCAGCTGCGGGACCAGCCGCCGTTCGGGAAATGAGACGCCCAGATCGCGATGAAGTACATGGGCGCGAACAGGATCGGCCAACCGATCACGAGCGGCAGCCCGATTCTCAGGAGCCTGTCGCGGACGAAGCCCCTGACGCCCCGGCGATGAAAGCTCATGCGCGCGAAGAAACCCGCCATCAGGAAGAAGGTCGTCATCCGGAAGACGTGGATGGTGAAGGTCAGCAGGCCCAGGAGCAGGCTTGGATGGGTGTCCTGGATGAACCAGAACCGGGACGTGGCGGGCACGAACGACATGGCCGCGTGCAGGACGATGCCGAGCAGCAGGGCGCCGCCCCTGAGTGCGTCGAGAGCGTGCAGCCGTTCCGATGCAGGGGTGGCGGCGGTCGAAGGTGACATGGGTGGGCTCATTCGGCTGGCGAGAGGATCTGCCGGACAGTCTGCCCAATCGGGGCGCGGCGCTCTTGCCTGATCCAAAAATCGGCTAGCCGATTTCGCGGCGCGGCGGGCTAAGTTCAGCGCTGTCGGGCCGGCTCAGCGCCTCACGCCGGAATTCGGTCGGGGTCATGCCGGTTTCGGCCTTGAACGCGCGATTGAAAGGTCCGATCGACTGGAAGCCCGCATCCATGGCGATGGTCAGCACCGGGACCTCCCGTTGCGTCACGTCGGACAGCGCGAGCCTGGCGTCCTCGATACGGTAGCGGTTCAGGAAAGCGTTGAAGTTGCGATAGCCCAGCCCTTCATTGATCGCCTGGCGCAGCCGATGCTCGGGAACGTCGAGCCGCGCCGCGAGCGCTCCGATCGCAAGGCCTTCCTGGCGGTAGGTTCGCTCCACCGTCATCAGATGGTCGAGGCGCCGGAGCAGGATCGGGTCGACGACGACCCGACCCGCGGCTGGGCCGGCGGCCGGGGGTTGCCTCCCCGCCTCGCCGGATGCGATCGCGGCCGTGGCGTCATTGACGGCCATCGCCGGCGCGCTGAACAGGCAGATGCCGGCAAGCATGGCCACCACGAACAGCCCGAGCGCGGTCGGGAGACTGCCCGGCGCGCCAGGAACCGCGACGGGAATTGCGGCGAAGCCGGCGACGGCGACGGTCGCGATGAGCACGACATTGATCGCAAGCATCGCCAGCCGCAGTCGGCGTCGCCGCGCGACCAGATCGGCTCGCCAGGTCTTGACCGTCTGAACCGCAGCAGCGAGGGCCAGCACCAGGGTGGCCAGAGCCAAGACTCGGCCGCCTGCGCCGGCCAAAGCGGGCCAGTTCGCCCAGGCCAGCGTGATCGCAAATCCGAAAACCACGATGCTCAGCCACAGGGCGCCGTGCCAACGCCTCAGCACGAAATCGTCGTCGAACGCCGCGCGCGCCCACAGCCAGAAGACGGCAGGCTGCGCGGACAGGATCGGCAACACCCACCACCACGCCGTTTTGGGGAGATTGGGCGCCGTCGCGATCGCATAGAACATGCCGCCTGCGCACATCGCTATGCCCAGCAAAGCCTGTTGGCCGGTTGCACGACGCAGCAAGGCCACGAGAACGATCAACAGGAACACGCCGCTGGCCGCGCCGCGAAGTCCGAGATCGATCGCCGTCAGCCCTGTCGCGTTCACAACCCGGATCCCCGTTCGATGCCAAACTGTCGCATCGCCTTCGCACGGGTACAACCCAAACTTGCCGTCGTGGCAACGGCCGCAGCGACAGCCGCAGATTGGCGGATTGATCCAGATCAACGCGGCAGCGGCCCGAATGCATCAAAAATGCAGCAAGGCAACGGCCCGGATGCCGTCCCAATCCCCCCATTCAGAGAGACGAGCATGTCGGCGCGTGACGACACGACCGGGCGTGTGCGCCGCAAGCGCATGGAGATTTTCGCATTCCTGTTCCTGACCGCGGTCGTGATGCCCGTCCTCGCGGTCGGAACGGTCGGCTCCTACGGCCTCGCCGTCTGGATCTACCAGATGTTCGCCGGCCCTCCCGGCCCACCGCCCTCCCTGCATTGATCCCTTAAAGCGAAAGACAGGCATCATGGCCCACGCCACACTCAACCGCCGTGCCTTGATCACCGGCCGGGTGCTCAGCGCCGAGCGCGTCATCGCCCCGCCCGGTTGCGAAATCGCCAGCATCATCGTGCAGGCGCGCCCCGAGCGCCTGGACCAACTGGAAGCCGCGATCACCGCCCTTGCCGGCTGCGAGATCCACGGCCGCGACCCGCGAGGCAAGCTCATCGTCGTGACCGAGGCGCCTGATTCCGGCAGCCTCGGCACCCTGCTCAACATCATCCAGTCGCTGCCGGACGTCTATTCGGCGGCGCTGGTCTTTCACGCCATCGAAACGGCTTAAGGCCGGGAGAGTCGTTATGACATCGCCAAAGCTCGACCGCCGCCAGATGCTGAAGCTCGAGGCCGCCGCCATCGCGGCCGCCGCTGCGGGCATGCCGGCACCGGCGCTCGCCGCGAACCTCATCGCCGAGCGCGACGTCGCCGAACTGAAATGGGACAAGGCCGCCTGCCGCTTCTGCGGCACCGGCTGCTCCGTGATGGTCGCGACCAAGAACAACCGCGTCGTCGCCACCCATGGCGACACCAAGGCCGAGGTCAATCGCGGCCTCAACTGCGTCAAGGGCTACTTCCTCTCCAAGATCATGTACGGCCACGATCGCCTGACGCAGCCGATGCTGCGCAAGACAGGTGGCAAATACGACAAGAACGGCGAATTCACCCCTGTGTCCTGGACCGAAGCCTTCGACATCATGGAGGTGAAGTGGAAGGAGGCGATCAAGAAGCGCGGGCCGAACGGCGTCGCCATGTTCGGCTCCGGCCAGTGGACGGTCTGGGAGGGCTATGCGGCCGTGAAGCTGTTCAAGGCCGGCTTCCGCACCAACAACATCGACCCCAATGCACGGCACTGCATGGCCTCCGCGGTGGCCGGCATGATGCGCACCTTCGGCATCGATGAGCCGGCCGGCTGCTATGACGACATCGAGGCCACCGACGCCTTCGTGCTGTGGGGCTCTAACATGGCGGAGATGCATCCGATCCTGTGGACGCGCCTCGCCGACCGCAGGCTCTCCGCGCCGCATGTCCGCGTCGCCGTGCTCTCGACCTTCGAGCATCGCTCGTTCGACCTCGCCGACATCGGCATGATCTTCAAGCCGCAGACCGACCTTTACATCCTCAACGCCATCGCCAACCACATCATCAAGACCGGCCGGGTCAACAAGGACTTCGTCGCCGCGCATACCATCTTCAGGCGCGGCCAGACCGACATTGGTTATGGTTTGAGGCCCGAGCATCCGCTGCAGAAGAAGGCGACGGGCGCGGCGAAGGCCAACGATTCCACCGAGATGAGCTACGATGAGTACGTCAAGTTCGTCTCGGACTACACGCTGGAGAAGGCGGCCGAGATGTCGGGCGTGCCGCTCAACCGCCTGGAGGCGCTGGCCGAGCTCTATGCCGATCCCAAGACCAAGGTGGTCTCGTTCTGGACCATGGGCTTCAACCAGCACACCCGCGGCGTCTGGTGCAACAACCTCGTCTACAACATCCATCTTCTGACCGGGAAGATCTCCTCGCCCGGCAACAGCCCGTTCTCGCTGACCGGCCAGCCCTCGGCCTGCGGCACCGCGCGCGAGGTCGGCACGTTCTCGCACCGCCTGCCGGCCGACATGGTCGTCACCAACAAGGAGCACCGCACCAAGGCCGAGCACATCTGGCAGCTTCCCGAGGGCACCATTCCCGACAAGCCCGGCGCGCACGCCGTGTTGCAAAGCCGGATGCTGAAGGACCGCCTGATCAATGCCTATTGGGTGCAGGTCAACAACAACCTCCAGGCCGGTCCCAACGCCAACGAGGAGACCTATCCGGGCTTCCGCAATCCCGACAATTTCATCGTGGTCTCGGACGCCTATCCGTCGGTGACGGCGCTCGCCGCCGATCTCATCCTGCCGACCGCGATGTGGGTGGAGAAGGAAGGCGCCTACGGCAATGCCGAGCGCCGCACGCAGTTCTGGCACCAGCTCGTCGCTGCCCCGGGCGAGTCGAAGTCCGATCTGTGGCAGCTCATGGAGTTCTCAAAGCGCTTCAAGATCGAGGAGGTGTGGCCGGAGGAGCTGATCGCCAAGAAGCCCGAGGTTCGCGGCAAGACGCTGTTCGACGTGCTCTACAAGAACGGCCAGGTCGACAAATTCCCGACGTCTGAGATCGAGGACGGCTACGCCAACGAGGAGTCCAAGGCGTTCGGATTCTACGTGCAGAAGGGCCTGTTCGAGGAATATGCCGCGTTCGGCCGCGGCCATGGCCACGACCTCGCGCCGTTCGACGCCTATCACCGCGAGCGCGGCCTGCGCTGGCCCGTCGTCAACGGCCAGGAGACGAAATGGCGTTTCCGCGAGGGCAGCGACCCCTACGTCAAGCAAGGCACGGACGTGCAGTTCTACGGCTATCCCGACGGCAAGGCGCGCATCTTCGCACTTCCCTACGAGCCGCCGGCGGAATCGCCCGACAACGAATATCCCTATTGGCTCTCGACCGGCCGCGTGCTCGAGCACTGGCATTCCGGCACCATGACGCGCCGGGTGCCCGAGCTCTACAAGGCCTTCCCCGAGGCCGTCTGCTTCATGCATCCTGACGACGCGCAGGAGGCGAAGATCCGCCGCGGCGACGAGGTGAAGGTGGTCTCCCGCCGCGGCTTCATCCGCGTCCGCGTCGAGACGCGCGGCCGCGACCGGCCGCCGCGTGGCCTCGTATTCGTGCCGTGGTTCGACGAATCCAAGCTGATCAACAAGGTGACGCTGGACGCCACCGATCCGATCTCGCTGCAAACCGATTACAAGAAGTGCGCCGTGCGCATCGAGCGGATGAACATGTCATGATGAAACGATTTGGAGTAGCGCTGCTCGCAGTCGCGATCGCGGCTGGCGCGAGTTCGCTGACCGCGCAGACGGTGACGTCAGGTCTGCGCGGCCCGACGCCGCTCAACGACGAAGGCCCGGCCCCGCCGATGCTGCCGAACCGCAACACCTCTGAAAGAGAAGTGCGCAACTATCCGGAACAGCCGCCTGTCATTCCGCACACGATCGACGGCTATCAGATCGACCTCAACGGCAACAAGTGCCTGTCCTGCCATGCGCGGGCGCGCATCGCGGAATCGCAGGCGCCGATGGTCTCGATCACCCACTTCATGGACCGCGACGGCCAGTTTCTGGCTTCGATCTCGCCGCGCCGCTTCTTCTGCACGGAATGCCACGTGCCGCAGAACACCGCCAATCCGCCCGTCAGCAACGACTTCACCGACATCGACACGCTGCTGTCGCGCGCAAGCCCCGGTGGCCGCCGATGACGACGACCGCTGATGAACCCGGCGAGGGACTGAAGGCCAGACGCGGCTTCGTCGCGCGAAGCTGGGACTTCGCGCGCGAGCTCTGGCAGGTGCTGATCCGTCCGAGCTCGGTGTTCGGGCTCGGCGTGCTGGTGCTGGCGGGCTTCATGGCCGGCGTGATCTTCTGGGGCGGCTTCAACACCGCGCTGGAATTGACCAACACCGAAAAATTTTGCACCGGCTGCCACGAGATGAAGGACAACGTCTACGCCGAGCTGAAGTCGACCATCCATTTCGCCAACCGCTCCGGCGTGCGCGCGACCTGTCCGGATTGCCACGTGCCGCACAACTGGACCGACAAGATCGCCCGCAAGATGCAGGCCTCCAAGGAGGTCTGGGGCAAGATCTTCGGCACGATCGACACCCGCGAGAAATTCCAGGATCACCGGCTCGAACTGGCGGCGCATGAATGGGCGCGCTTCAAGTCCAACGATTCGCTGGAATGCCGGAACTGCCACAGCGCCGATTCCATGGACATCACCAAGCAGTCGCCGCGCGCCTCGGTCGCGCACCAGCGCTTCCTGTTCACCAAGGAAAAGACCTGCATCGACTGCCACAAGGGCATCGCCCACCATCTGCCCGACATGCGCGGCGTTCCCGGCTGGCAATAGGGCGCCCCGCCCGGCTTGAACCAGCGGTGCGAATGGTTAGTTTTGGGGCTGGCGAATCGCTCCGTTTTCGCCCCCTCCTCAAGACAGACATGGCCACATTCACCCCGCATCAGGATGCCGCGCTCAAGGCCGTTGGCGACTGGCTCAAGGCCAAACCCGGCCGCAACGGCACGCCGCCGGTGTTCCGCCTGTTCGGCTATGCCGGCACCGGCAAGACCACGCTGGCGCGGCACATCGCCGACGGCGTCGACGGCGAGGTGAAGTTCGCCGCCTTCACCGGCAAGGCGGCGCTGGTCATGCGCAACAAGGGGTGCGACGAAGCCTCCACCATCCATTCGCTGATCTACCGCACCCGCGAATCCGGTGAGGAGCAGCCCAGCTTCGAGCTGTGGGACGACGCCCCGGCCTCCAAGGCCAAGCTGATCGTGATCGACGAATGCTCGATGGTCGATGCCGAACTGGGCCGCGACCTGATGTCGTTCGACTGCCCGCTGCTGGTGCTGGGCGATCCCGCGCAGCTGCCGCCGATCCAGGGCGGCGGCTTCTTCACCAATACCGAGCCCGACGCGATGCTGACCGAGGTGCACCGCCAGGCCCAGGACGATCCGATCGTGCGGATGTCGATGGACGTCCGCGAGGGCCGCGAGCTCGACATCGGCCGCTACGGCGAGAGCGAGGTGGTGTCGCGCAAGGAGCTCGACCCTGATCGCGTCATGGCCGCCGACCAGGTGCTGGTCGGCCGCAACAACACGCGACGCGCGTACAACATGCGGGTGCGCCAGCGCCAGAACATCGAGGACATCTTCCCCGTCGCCGGCGACAAGCTGGTCTGCCTGCGCAACAACCGCAAGAAGGGCCTGTTCAACGGCGGGCTGTGGCGCGTGAAGTCGCGCAACACCTCGCGCTCGAAATCCCGCATTCTCAGCATGAGACTGTCGCCGGACGAGGATCTCGGCCACAAGGTGACCAAGGTCTCGGTGCGCGCCGATTGCTTCGAGGGCGGCGTCGAGGCGATCGCCTGGGAGCAGCGCAAGCCCTATGACGAGTTCGACTACGGCTACGTGCTGACCGTGCACAAGTCGCAGGGCTCGCAATGGGACGACGTCGTGCTGTTCGACGAGAGCTTTGCGTTTCAGGAGAGCCGGGCGAGGTGGCTGTACACGGGCATCACGCGGGCGGCGAAGCGGCTGAGCATCGTGGTTTGAAACTGCGGTAGTCTGGATGGAGCGCAGCGTAATCCGGGGTTAGCTCCGCGATCGTGATTCCCGGATTTCGCTGCGCTCCACCCGGGCTACGAAGTCACTTCCCCGCGACGAAATAAAAATCCTCGCGCCCCGGCGGCGAGCCGTAGGAAAACGGCTGCTGCTCGTGCTTGGTCACAAGCCAGACATCGTCGCGAACGATGTCGAACAGTTTTCGGATCTCGACGCGCGGCATCTTGATCTCGCGAGCGAGCGCGGTGGCGAACGGGCTGTCGGCGCCGCCGTCGCCATCCATCGCGGTCTCGCCGTGCTTGGCGGCGTAGACCACCATGAAGCCGGCGCCCGGCTCGATGTTGGAAAAGCCCTTGTCCACGAGCTTGAGCGACAGCGTGCGCTGCATGGTCGGCGCGAACGGATTGTCGCGACAGGCATCCAGCATCACCAGACGCACTTTTCGCGCAGCGCCCACCGCCGCGATCACCTGCTCCAGCGCGACCGCCTGGGTCTCGGCGTCCCTGTCGGCGGCGAGCTTGGCGTCGACGGGAACGAGATAATTCACGCCGCCGATCTCGAACCCGTGGCCGGCATAATAGACCACCGCCCAATCCGCCTTCTCCGCCTCGGCGGCAAACGTCTGCAACGCTTCGAAGAACTTGTCGCGGGTGAGGTCGCTGACGGATATCACGGTCTGGAAGCCGACATCGCGCAGCGCGGCTGCGATCATTTTCGAGTCGCGTGGCGGATTGGGCAAGGCGTGGACGTTCTTGTAGGCGCCGTTCCCGATCACCAGCGCCACACGGCGCCCCGTGGATCCGGCCGGTGCCTGCGGGGTCAGCGCGGCCAATCGCTCCTGCGCGATGGCGCGGGCGCGCGCGACGTCGAGCTCGTCGAACTTCGTCAGCGAATAGGCCGCCGCACGATAGTCGGCACGGGCCTGGGCGAGATCCTTCTTGCGCTCGTAGATCTGGCCGCGACCTGAATGTGCCCGGACGTTGTTCGGGTTGATCTGGATGGCCGTGTTGTAGTCCTTCAGCGCGGCGTCGAAATCGCCCTTCAACATGTTGACGTCGGCGCGATTGTTGATCGCGTACGTGTTCTTCGGCTGCTTCTCGATTAGGCCGTTGCAGTCGGCGAAGGCCTGGTCGAACTTGCCCATCATGCCGTAGGTGATGCAGCGGTTGCCGGTGATCTGCTGCGCGGCCGGTTCGATCTTCTCGGCCTCCGCGAAATCGGCAATCGCGCCGTCAAAATCCTGCATCAGCGTGCGCACGCGGGCGCGGTTGGTGTAGCCGAGCAGGAACCTGGGCGCGTATTTGATCGACAGGTTGAAATCGTCGAGCGCGCTTTGCAGCGCACCCCGGCGCAACTGGATGACGCCGCGGTTGTTGTAGGGGACACCGTAGGTCGGGCGCTTCTGGAGCGCGAGGTCGTAGTCCGCCATCGCATGATCGTCCTGGCCCGTCCGCTCATAGGCGAGGCCGCGCAAATTGAGCGTGACGACGTTGTCGGGATCGAGGTCGACGGCCATGGACAAGGTCTCGATCGCGTGGCCGTAGTCGCGCTTGTTGAGCAGTGTGTTACCGCGCACGGAGAGCGCGATGGCCTTGTCCTTGCCGGTGAGCCGGTCGGCGTTGAGCAGCTTGTCGCAGGCCTGCGCCCTCGCCTGTGCATCCGCCTGGCGGTCGCGACAAATGGCGAGGTCGTCGCCGGGTTGCGGTTCGGCCGCCGCGAGCGAGCTCCAGCCGGCCAGGATGGCGAGCACGACGACGAGGGTCAGGGATGCCACGCGCAGCATGTTGTCAGGTCAGCTCCAGCCACGATTCTCTTAAGTCGATCACCGATCGCGCCGGTTCATCTAGCGCGGAGTTCCGGTCGTCGCCAAGCCGGGCCGCTGGAGGCGGCGCGTTTCACGGACTCGTGTCCCTCCGGCCGTAACAATCGCCCGGTCCGCCCGTATCTCGAATGTCCGAAAATGCCGGGCAGGCTGTTCGCCCGGCCCCAACCGCCCTAGACTGTCAGACCTTCCGAAAGAGGATCGCCATGCGCCGACCTGCCGTCCTGTCCCTGCTCGCCGCAACCACCGCACTGACGCTGGCCTTTGCCGCGCCGACCCGGGCCGCAGAGGATGCGGTCGTGATCCCCGCTCCTGCCGTTGATGTGGCCCCCGCAAGCGGGATCCAGACCGCCGTGATCGCCGGCGGCTGCTTCTGGGGCGTGCAGGGCGTGTTCCAGCACACCGCGGGCGTCGTCAACGCGGTCTCCGGCTACGCCGGCGGCACCAAGGCGACGGCCGACTACCAGACCGTCTCGAGCGGCCGGACCGGCCACGCGGAATCCGTCGAGATCAAATACGACCCCAAGAAGATCTCCTACGGCAAGATCCTGCAGATCTACTTCTCGGTGGCGCACGACCCGACCCAGCTCAACCGGCAGGGCCCCGACACCGGTCCGCAATATCGCTCGGCGATCTTCACCACGTCCGACGAACAGAAGAAGGTGGCCGAGGCCTATATCGCCCAGCTCAACGGCGCCAAGGTCTTCAGCAAGCCGATCGCGACCAAGGTCGGCGCGCTGGAGGCATTCTATCCGGCGGAGGCCTATCACCAGGATTATCTGACCCTGCACCCGAACCAGCCCTATATCGCCTACAACGACCTTCCGAAGGTCGAGAACCTGAAAAAGCTGTTCGCGGATAACTATATCGAGAAGCCGACGCTGGTGAGCGCCAGCAAGGCCACCAACTGAAAAAACGGGAGACCCATGCCCGACACCAAGACGAAAACCACGGACGACAAGGTCATCAAGAGCGAAGAGCAATGGCGCAGCGAGTTGTCGCCGATGCAATTCGCGGTGCTGCGCGAGAAGGCGACCGAGCGTCCCTTCTCCGGCGAATATGAGCACGACCACCGCGCCGGCACCTACACCTGCGCCGGCTGCGGCAACGTGCTGTTCGAGTCCGACGCGAAGTTCGATTCCGGCTGCGGCTGGCCGAGCTTCACCCAACCCGCCGTCGAGGGCCATATCGAAGAGGAGCGGGACGTCAGCCACGGCATGATCCGTACCGAGGTGCTGTGCGCCAAGTGCAGCGGTCATCTCGGCCATGTCTTCCCCGACGGCCCGGGGCCGACGGGCTTGCGTTACTGCATCAATTCCGCCGCGCTGAAGCTCGAACCCAAATAAACCTTGCGCGGCGCCGAGTTCCGTCATGGAACCCGGCGCCGCGATGTGCTTTTCTTCCCTGGTGGTGCGGCTGGCCATGGCGTGGCGGCGGCCGCCAGGGAGGATGCCATGACGCTTGGGACCATCCTGATCATCCTGGTGATCATTTATCTCGTCGGCGGCCTGTCGGGCCGCTTCGGCGGCTACGGCTACGGAATGGGTCATTCCGGCATGGGGATCGGCGGCCTCGTCCTGGTGGTGCTGCTCGTGCTGCTGCTCCTTGGCAAGCTGTAGACCATTCAAGTCGCTGATATTCCTGCAATTTCCCGGGCTGCGGAGCTGCCATGCGCAGATTCATCATCTCGCATCGCGGGGGTCGCAATTTTGTCAAAACGGGCTATATTAGAGGACGAAAATGACATGTGCGGCGCCCACTCAATCGTGGCCTCTGCCCGTCCCAACCCCACGCGCTTAAAGCCCCAGAGAGATCACGAGGTCTTTGACCATGCGTCCACTGCGTCCGTTCAACTTCAACACTTCCGCCGAACTCTTCCCCGCTGCGATCCGCAAGAAGAAGCGTGCAGGCTTCACCTATCGCCGGTTCGGCACCGCGGCCGAAGCCGTCCAGTTCGCGATGGAGCAGTTGCCGACGGATTCGCTGAACGGCGCCTATCTCCAGGTCGAGGAAGCGCGCTTCGACCAGAACGGCATCCGGTCGCTCTATGAGAGCGAAGCCTTCCCGCTGCCCCGCCACCGCAAGCCGGTGGAAGCCAGCACCGACGCTGCCGACGCGGCGTAAGTTTTCGTCACGCGCTCCGATGTGCGCTGAAAGCGCGATGGCCCGAAAGGCCGTCGCGCTTTTTGCGTTTTGGGGCGTGTCAGATGCGAGGCTGCTTGTCGAGCCAGCGGCGGAGCAGGCGCACGTTGCGCATGTTGGCACGGAACATGACGTCGAATGCGTCGCCCGCGAACGGGACGATGCCGACGACGCCGTCGAGGGCGACATTTCCGAGCATGCGCGCGGTGATGTACCAGGGCGCCCCGAGCGCCCTCGCCTCTTGCACCAGCCAGAGCGAGATCGCGGTGGTGATGATGTCGCCGACGACGGGGATCAACCCGATCAACCCATCGATGCCATAGCGGATGTTGGTTCCGGGCAGCACGAAGGCGACGTCGAGCAGCTTTGCGATCGCCTCGATCCGCGCGATCCGCTGCTCGCGCGTTAGATTGCCAAACGGGTTGCCGGCGAAGGGACTGTCCTTCCCGAACTCGAAGCGAAATTCGCGAAAGCCCTGCCCCAGCGTTTCGGGCCGGATCTCGTGACCGTCCTGATCGATGATCGGCCCACGCCCGTCGGTGCCCGAAGAGGCCGCACCCGAGCGGCTTCCCGAACGGGATCGACGCGGAGCAAGAATATCGTCATCGGAGATGGTCATGGCCTGTCGGGAACGCGCCAGCGCGGCGGAGGTTGCTGCGGCGTGATCGAAGGTCGCGCCCTCAAGTCTGTGCCGCCGCCGGCTGCGGCTCCGCGACATATTTATGCACGAGCCAGGATGAAATCACCGCCGGCACGAACCCGACGAGGCCGTACAGGATGAACTGCACCGCGCCCGAGTCCGGCCCGCGCGAGCTGTAGGTCAGCGAGGCCAGGATGAAGGCGAACACGCCGACCAGCAGCATCCGCAGCACCGGGCCGATCCGGCGGACGTGGACCAGGATATCGTCGACCGCACCGATCATCAGCGAGGGCAGGAAGCCGAACAGATAACTATATTGCAAGGATTTGAAGAACACCGCGAACAGCTTGCCGACCTCAGCGAGACTGGTCTGGGTCCAATAGCCGGACTGATAGGTCGTCGTCAGCAGCAGCAGGAACCCGCCCACGAACGGGCCGACCAGCGCAAACACGAGATAGCGTTTCATCAGGCACCCTCATCCTTCACCTTACTATAGCAGCGCCGCGGGAACCTTGAATAGCGGGGGTGCGGGCTCTGCGCTGGGAACAAGCGGCATAGCGACGGACTTGAAATTCACCTGTCAGATTTGGAGCCGCCGATGTCCCGCAAACTGTTCTTCCTGGCGACGATCGCACTGACGGCCGTGAGCGGCCTGTCGAACGCGCCCGCTCTCGCACAAGGCCATATGGGTTCGCCGCAGGAGCAGCAGGCCTGTTCGCGGGACGCCTCGCGCTTCTGCCGCAAGGACCTCGGCAATGACGGTGCGGTGCAGGCCTGCCTGCAAGCCAACCGGGCCAAACTGTCGCGGTCTTGCAGCAAGGTCTTTCAGAGCCACGGCATGTGAGGACCGGAACCATCCCCGGCGAACGGAGAGTGAAGCCATGTTGCGCGACGAACAGCTCTCGATCCTCAGGGACATCAGCCAATCCATCGCCTTTGCCGACGACCGGCACGGCAAGATAGGCGAGCTGATCGCCGACGGTTACGTGATGAAGGACGGAGATCTGTTCGAGCTCACGGCAAAGGGCGTTACGGCGGTCGAAGAGCATGCAGCGCTTGGCGCAAGCGATGTGGAACAAGCGAGCGTATCCTCCGATCGGTTGATCTGATCGCACGCGAGTCGCGTTGTGCGTGACGTGCGCGCAACAATTGCGAATTCCTTTTTGCCTGGCATTGCGGCGGCCTGACAATGGCGCATACTTGATTCGGGCGGCGCAGCACTTTTCGATTCGAACATCACCAGAGATCGAGCAACCACATGCGGGATTGAGGTCCCGGCGTGATGGCTGAGACATGCGGCAGGTCAAGCCGCGTGCGGCGCCCCAAAACCAAGTGGCTCAAGCCCACGGAACTCGGGGACGCATTCTACATGACACGCAATCAGACGATCGCAACTCTCTTCGCCCTCGCCACCACCGCCATCGCAATCCCGACATCGCCCGGCTTCGCGTTCTCGTCCGAAGCGCAGCAGATGTGCTCGGGCGATGCGATGCGGCTGTGCTCCAGTGAGATCCCCGACATCCCCAGGATCAGGGCCTGCATGGTGCAGAAGAAGGCTCAGGTCAGCCCGGGCTGTCGCGCCGTGATGGACCGCGAGCACGCCGCCGCGACAGGATCGCGCAAGCGGGAAGCAGCCGCGCAATAGAGAGAGCGTATCTGCGGCCATCCTGAGGGCCCGCCCAAGGGGCGGGCCCTCAGGATGAGGTCTCGTTTCGCGGCGAGATATCAAACCCTCATGTGAGGAGCCCGCCAAGGCTGGCGTCTCGAACCATGCAGGCCGAGGTCTCACGGAGTAGAGATCTAGTCGCCCCACTGCGCGAAGGCGTCGTTGAAGGCGCGCTCGCCGGGAGCGCCCTTCTCGATGGCGATGATGGCGCGGCGCTGGTTGGCGTAGACCAAGGGCACGTCGAACCAGGAGCGCTCCTTCAGCAGCTGGACGTTGCGGCTGCGGTCGGCATCGACGTTGGAGAGGCCGACCAGGAAGAAGCCGTCGGTGACCTTGACCGCGAGGCCTGCGAGCGGCGTGCCGCGTGCCTGCTCGTTCGACTTCATCAGGATGCCCGGCACGTTGGAAACGCCGCCGCCCGGAAAGTCCGGCGGCAGGACGAAGGTCAGCTCCGCGGTGTGGCTCGCCGGCAGCGAGGAGTCGGTGTTGCGGCGGAACGACATCGTCATCTTGAACTTGCGGTCGGGAATCTCGATGTCGGCGCGCACGGCGACGTCGGCCTTCTGGTTGCCCGACGCCTTGATCGGCTCGAGCCGCCACACCACCGAGCCGACATATTGCTTGCCCTTCGGATCGGATGGATCCTCGTCGTAGAGCACGACTTTCTGCGCCACCGGCGCGACCGGCTGGTCGCTGGCCGAGGGCTGGCCGACGCGATCCAGAATCTTGGGCTTGCTCTGCGGCTGAGACGAATCCTTGGGCGCCTCCACCACCTGCGTCGGCGAAGACTTCAACAGGTTGGTCGCGGTCTGGACCAGCTGCTTGCCCCACAGGATGCCGGCACCGACCAGGATCAGCACGATGCCGACGGCGATCGCGCTCTTGAACGGAAAGGCGCGGCCGGTGCGGGCGCGCTTCTTCTTGGGTTCGCGGTCGAGAACGGGGATGTGCGGACGTTGCGACGGCGGCTGCGACGGCGGCGCGTAGCGCTCAGCTTCCTCGATCGATTCGTCGTAGGAATACGGCGCGTCGGCTCCGGCGCCGCGATTCTCCAGGCTCGGCTCGAGCCGGTCGAATTCCGGCGAGGGCGAGGGCACGTTGGCGTAGGTGCGGCGCGCCGCGCGGTTGGCCTGCGCGGCGGCGCCGCCGAGCTCGTTGGCATCCGCCGTGATGTCGCGGAAGCCGCGCACGCCCGGTGCGGGCGGCAGCGGCGGTGGCGGTCCCATGTCCGGCGGACGGCGCCCACCAGCGCGATCACGTCCGACCGGCGGAGGCTCCGGCATCGACGACGGGGCCAGCGGACCCGGCTGCCGCGGCGCGTCGAAACGCGGGGCCCGCGGCGCACGCGGGGCGTCGCCCTGGTCATCGACATTGAAGGAGGGCCGGTCAGCCCGCGGCGGCGGCGGAGCCGGACGGGTGCGCGGCGGGGCAGCGGTTTGCGGCGCGGGCGAGTTGCCCTCGGTGGCGCGGGTGCTGGCACGGCGGAAGGCGTCGCCGCTGCCGCTGCTGCGGGCGCCGCCACCGGGGCGCGAGGCCTCGCGGGCACGCTGGGCCGCCTCTGATTCGACCTTGCGGACGGCCTCTTCCAGCGAGAGGCGCTCGCGGGTGATCTCGGATTCGGAGAGCGGCGGCTGCACGCTGCGCAGTTGCGCGATCAGCGCCGTGCGCGCCCGCTCGTAGAGCGCGCGACGGCTCTCGCCGGGAGCGTTGGGGTCCAGGGCGGCAATAGCGCGGGCGATCAGCGGGTAGTAATCAGCCATTTCTACTCAATTATACGCGCGTCCCGGTAAGAGATCGTTAAGCCTCAAACGGATTTTGTACCAGGATAGTATCCTCGCGTTCGGGGCTGGTGGAAAGCAGCGCCACCGGGCACCCCACCAATTCCTCGATCCGGCGGACATATTTGATCGCCTGGGCCGGCAGCTGGGCCCAGGACCGCGCATTGGCGGTCGGCTCCTTCCAGCCCTCGATGGTCTCGTAGATCGGCTCGACCCGGGCCTGGGCGCCCTCGCCCGCCGGGAAATGATCGATCTCCTTGCCGTCCAGCCTGTAGCCGGTGCAGACCTCGATCGAATCGAAGCCGTCGAGGATGTCGAGCTTGGTCAGCGCCAGACCGTTGATGCCGCAGGTCCGGACCGCCTGGCGAACCAGAACCGCATCGAACCAGCCGCAGCGGCGGGGCCGCCCGGTATTGGTGCCGAACTCGCGGCCGCGCTCGCCGATCTTGCGGCCGGTCTCGTTGTCCTGCTCGGTCGGGAACGGGCCCTGGCCGACGCGGGTCGTATAGGCCTTGCAGAGGCCGAGCACATAGCCGACCGCGGCGGGGCCGAGGCCCGAGCCGGTCGCCGCCTGCGCCGCCACCGTGTTGGACGAGGTGACGTAAGGGTAGGTGCCGTGATCGACGTCGAGCAGGGCGCCTTGCGCGCCTTCGAACAACATGCGCTTGCCCTCGCGCCGCTTGATGTCGAGCAGCCGCCACACCGTCTCGGCATAGGGCAAGAGCTGCGGCGCGAGCGCGGTCAATTCCTTCACGATCTCCTTGCCGTCGAACTCCGGCAGGCCGAGGCCGCGGCGCAATGCGTTGTGATGCGCCAGCAGCCGGTCGATCTTGTGCGGCAGGGTGTCGAGATCGGCGAGGTCCATCAGGCGGATGGCGCGGCGGCCGACCTTATCCTCGTAGGCCGGGCCAATGCCACGGCGGGTGGTGCCGATCGCGGTCGCAGCATTGGCGGATTCGCGATGCGCGTCGAGTTCGCGGTGCAGCGGCAGGATCAGGGTGACGTTCTCGGCGACCCGCAGATTGTCCGGGCCGACCGCGACGCCCTGCGACCGCAGCTTGGTGACCTCGTCGAGGAAGGCGGCGGGATCGAACACGACGCCGTTGCCGATCACCGACAGCTTCTGCTCGCGCAGCACGCCCGAGGGCAGCAGCGCCAGCTTGTAGGTCTTGCCGTTGATCACCAGCGTGTGGCCGGCGTTATGGCCGCCCTGGAAACGGACGACGATGTCCGCCTGCTCCGACAACCAGTCGACGATCTTGCCCTTTCCTTCGTCGCCCCACTGGGCGCCGACGACGACAACATTGGCCATTCGCGGGTAATCCCTATGCAATCTGTCAGATGCGCCCAGCCCAATCACGGCCGGGGCCGCTCGAACGCGAGGCAGCCAACCGGATAAAGGATGCAGCCTCTCTAGGCAAGCAAGAACGGGACTTTTTCGAGGCCGCGAGCGCATCCCAAGCCTTTGATATCCCCTGAAAATCCAGAAACCTTCGCGGCGGGTGCAATGCTTCGACCAAAGCGTGAGAGGCTGCTTCCGCCGCTGCATGGTCGCGATGCATCCGGCCCCCGTTGATGCAACCTCGATTTCCGTGTCTTTGAACGGGGCCGGGTTTGAACCGGCCCGGGTGCCACCGGGCTGGAGGCTTGGCGCATGACGCGGGGCCACAACAATCCAATGTCCGCCACCGACGAGACCACCGGCGCCGCCACGTCCGGCCACAACTGGATCGCCAACCAACCTTATCTGCTGCTCAGCATCACCGCGCTGTGCTGGGCCGGCAATGCCATCGTCGGCCGGCTCGCCGCCGGTCACATCCCGCCGGTGACGCTGTCGTTCCTGCGCTGGTTCTTCGCCTTCCTGCTGGTGCTGCCGTTCGCCTGGAAACACCTTGCGCAGGACTGGCCCGCGATCCGCGGCAGGCTCGGCCTGATGGTCACGCTCTCGATCACCGGCATCGGCGCCTTCAACACGCTGCAATATTGGGCGCTGGAGCATACGCAGGCGCTCAACACTCTCCTCTTGCAATCCGCCGCGCCGCTGGTCGTGGCGCTGTGGTCGCTCGCCATCCTCGGCGTCCGCCTCACCGTAGCGCAGGCCTTCGGCGTGCTGCTGTCGATGTGCGGCGTGCTGATCATCCTGCTGCATGGCGACTTCACCACGCTGTCGAACATCGACTTCAACAAGGGCGACCTCATCTTTGTCGTCGCGCTGATCATCTTCGCGCTCTATTCGGTGCTGACCTTGAAGCGGCCGCCGATGCACGGCCTGTCGTTCCTCGCCTTCACGTTCGGCTGCGGTGCTGCCTGTCTCATTCCGCTGGAGATCTGGGAGTTGTCCGCGCGTCCCGGGATGAAGCTCGACGGGCCGAACCTCCTGACCCTGTTCTATGTCGCGGTATTCCCCTCGACGCTCGCCTATCTCTGCTTCAATCGCGGTGTCCGCCTGATCGGCGCCAACCGCGCCGCGCCGTTCTTCCATGTCGTGCCGGTGTTCGGCTCGATCATGGCAATGGCGTTTCTGGGCGAGCACCCGCAGGCGTTCCACTTCATCGGCTTCGCGCTGGTGCTGGCCGGCGTGTTCGTGGCGTCACGGAAGCAGGCGAGCTAGGCTTGGGGCCCGGTTCGATCGGCTGCGATCAAGCGTTTGTCGACGGGTTCATCCACACCATCTCCCAAACATAGCCATCGGGGTCTTCAATGTGTCGGTTGTACATGAAGCCGAGATCCTGCGCCGGATTGGGATCGGCGCGACCGCCCGCAGCCACCGCGCGCGCCAGCGTTGCATCGACGGCATCGCGGTCGTCGACCGTGAGAGCGAACATAGCCTGGCTGTGGCGCCGCGCGTCGCCGATCTCGCGGCTGGTGAATTCACGATACCGGTCGTGGGTCAGCAGCATCACGCCGATCGCGTCCGTGAACATGAGCGACGTCGAATTTGCTCCGGAGAATTGAGGATTCACCGCGCCACCCAGGGCTACGTAGAACGCTGTCGATGCGGCGAGATCGCGTACCGGCAGGTTGACCAGAATCATCTTGGACATTGCTTTTCCTTCGAAAGCGGCTGGAAGCCGCGCTATGGTCTGACATTGGGAACAGAGAGCTCTCAACACTCCTCCCTGGACTGCATTCAAATGTAGCGCGCGGCGCCCATGCAGAGCGCGGCCATGCCCAGCAGGCCGGCCGCCGCACGTTGGGCGGCGGCGATACGTGCACGGAGGTCCTCCGGCTTGCCGGTGCCGCGACGCAAGGCCGCGAGCGCACGAGGACCGATGACAGCCTGAATAGCGGCCGCGATCAGTGCACAGACAGCACCGACGGCGAGCACCTGCTCGGTCGTGCCGAAGCTGTGGGAATGAACGAGATGGCCGAGATAGCCGCCGGTCAGGATGGCAATCGTCGCCGCGCCGAGTTGTGGAAAGACCAGCTGCTCACCGGCAACTCCGCCGATGCGGGCCAGCGCAAAGCTTGATCCCGCCCAGAACACGGACGACAACACATGAAGTGACAAGGCGATCACGAGGGCAGTTTGCATGGCAAGCTCCGAACCGGCTTCTAAATTAGATATACTACATGTATAGTCAATACGTCAACAGAATGGCAAGGCGATGCCGAAGCGCAATTATGTGAGCTCCGCGCGGGCTTCCGCGGCGGCGGCGACGCGCGAGCGCATCATCGCGGCCGGCGCGCGACTCCTACGCGAGGACGCGAGCATTGCGAACTTCTCCCTCGACGTGGTCGCCAAGGCGGCCGGCGTCACGCGATTGACCGTCTACAACCAGTTCGGATCGCGGCGGGGATTGCTGGAGGCCGTGTTCGACGACATCGCGCACCAGGGCGGACTGTTCGAACTGGCCGAGGTGATGACGATGGCGGATCCGCACGCCGCGCTCGACCGCGTCATCGAAATCTTCTGTACGTTCTGGGGGCGCGATCCCGCCATCGGCGGGCTCAACCAGGCCATCGCGACCGATCCGGAATTCGGTGAGGCGCTGATCGAGCGCAACGAGCGACGGCGCGAATTGCTGACCGCGCTGCTGTCGCGGATCGTCGGCAAGCACGCGGCAAAGCGCGCCATGCGGGACACGGTTGATTTGATCTTCGTGCTGACGAGTTATCCGACGTTTGCAGCGCTGAGCCGGCAGCGGTCGACGGAGGAGGTCTGTCGCTTGCTGCAGACGGCGTGCCACGCGGCTGTGGACGGGCTGAAGTAAGCCGGCAGCAGGCGGCGCTACTTCATCTTGAACTTGCTGTACGCTTCGCTGGTCGCAATGATGACGTGCTCGGCGCAGGCGTTGACGCGGTGCGGATCAGCCTCCGTCTCGTAGGCCTTCGAGGTCATCATGTCGATGAAAGCCGTGACGGTGGGATAATAGACCAGCGCCGCGAAATCCCAGTCGTTGCCCTGCTGCGGGCCGAGCGCAACGGCCCTGGCCTCGCCGGTCCAGAGCAGCGTGCCGCCGCGTGCCTTGATCATCGGCACTGTGACCGCACTGTAGCGCAGATAGGCGTCCCAGCCGGAACCGTCGCCGTCGCCGGAGTGCGCGTGGAAGCGCATCAGGTTCAACATCACCACCGGTGCATGCCGATCGAGCCGATCAAGGCCATCGATGTTCAACATATTAACCGCCAATGCCGCCTCCTCTGGTCATGCCTGCATTGTAGCATTGCGGTCGCATGACTTGTGTCACGACGCAAATCCGGCGCAAGCTCGTATGCAACGCCAATGACGATCGCTTCGCCCGCGCCACCGGCCTCCAATCCGGCCAGTTGGCTCAACAACCGGCCTTATCTGCTGCTCAGCCTGAGCTCGCTGTTCTGGGCCGGCAACATCGTGCTCGCGCGCCACGTCGGCGCGCATGTGCCGCCGCTGACGGTGACCACGATCCGCTGGTTCGGCGTGTTCCTGATCCTCCTGCCCTTCGCCTGGCCGCATCTGAAGCGCGACTGGCCGAATCTGCGCAAGAGTCTGCCGCTGATGCTGTTCCTGTCGCTGGTGGGCTTTGCCTTCAACAACGCGATCTCGTACTGGGCGATGCAGTACACGGAAGCGCTCAACGCGCTGCTGATCCAGTCGGCCGGACCGTTGTTCGTGGCGCTGTGGTCGCTGGTGCTGTTCGGCGTGCGGTTGACCGGTGCGCAGCTCGCCGGCATCGGGATCTCGCTTCTCGGCGTGCTGATCATCATCCTGCGCGGCGATCTCGCCGCGCTCGCGAGCATCAGCTTCAACAGGGGCGACATCATGTTCGCCTCCTCGCTGGTGGCGTTCGGGATCTACTCTGCCTTCATCCCGCGGCGGCCCAAGATCCACCAGCTCTCCTTTCTCTCCTTCACCACCTGCTGCGGCGCGACGATGCTGCTGCCGACCGCGATCTGGGAGGCCTGGAGTGGTCGCGTCCTGCAACTCGACGGGGTGACGCTAGCGACGCTGGGCTACATCCTGATCTTTCCCTCGACGCTGGCCTATCTGTTCTTCAACCGGGGCGTGGCGCTGATCGGCCCGAACCGCGCCGCGCCGTTCTTCCATCTGGTGCCGGTGTTCGGCTCGGCGATGGCGATCCTGCTGCTCGGCGAAAAGATTCAGCCCTTCCACCTGATCGGCTACCTGCTGGTGCTCGCCGGCGTCGTGATCGCCTCGCGCCAGGGTTCTGCGGTGAAGTAATTCCGCGACGCGAGACGAGGCGACAAACTCGCGCCTTCCGATTTCGACGAGGAGACGCTAGGTTCCCCGCCAACCAAAAAAGAGGGAACGACCAGACATGCTTTCAGCGTTGATGCGAAACCTGCGTGCCATCGGCACGGGCGCCCTTTGTCTCGCCGCCGCGTCCGCTGCGCAGGCCGACAATTATCCGAGCCGCAACATCACGCTGGTGCTGCCGTTCGCCGCCGGCAGCGGCACCGACACCACGACGCGGCTGATCTCGCAGCATTTGTCGCAGGCCCTCGGCGTCGGCATCGTCATCGAGAACAAGGCGGGCGCCAACGGCATGATCGCCGCCACCTATGTCGCGCGCGCCGCGCCCGACGGCTACACGCTGCTGGTGACCACCAACACCACGCATTCGGCCAATCCCTATCTGCTCAAAAGCCTGACCTACGATCCGGTCAAGGACTTCACCCCGATCGCGCGCACCGGCGACCTGCCCTTCATGCTGGTGATCCACCCGGAGGTGCCGGCCAAGACCGTCGGCGAGCTCATCGCCTACGGCAAGGCCAATCCGGGCAAGCTGAGCTACGCCTCGGGCTCGTCCTCGGCGATCGTGTCGGGGGCGACCTTTGCACACAATGCCGGGCTCGACCTCCTGCACGTGCCCTACAAGAGCTCGCCGCCGGCGCTCAACGACGTCATGGGCGGCCGCGTCTCGATGATGTTCGTGGACATCCTGACCGGCCTGCCGCATGTCCAGGGCAACGCGCTACGCGCGCTCGCCGTCACGACGAAGGACCGCTCGTCGCTGGTGCCGAACCTGCCCTCGATGCAGGAGGCCGGCGTGCCGGACTTCGACATCTCGTCGTGGCAGGGCTATTTTGGCCCCGCCGGCATGCCCAAGGAGATCGTGACGCGACTCAACGCCGAGATCCGGAAGATCGTCGAGAAGCCGGAGATCAAGGCCCAGCTCGCCACCCTCGGCATGGACGCGTTTTCGGGCACGCCCGAGCAGCTCGGCACGTTCGTGAACGAACAGCTGGTGTTGTGGGAGAAGCTGATCCGCGAGGCAGGGATCGAGAAGCAGTAGGGGCTCGCGAAAGCCGCGCGCTCGGCATTCTCCGTCATGGCCGGGCTTGTCCCGGCCATCCACGTCGATCAAAGCGTCCGGTGTCCAAGAACGTGGATGCCCGGGACAAGCCCGGGCATGACGATAGAGGAGATGGCGTCGCTTTGGTGTGGCGACCTACGCCGCGCGCACCTTGGCGAGGAAGCCGTCGACTGCGCTGCGCAGCGCGCCGGACTGGCTGTCGAGCTCGCGAGCGTTGGTGAGCACGTCGCTTGCCGCCGTGCCGGTCGCTTCCGCGGCCGAGGTGACGCTGCCGATATTGGCGTTGATCTCGTTCGATCCGGCCGCGACCGACTGAATGTTGCGGGCGATCTCGCGGGTCGCCTCGCCTTGCTGCTCGATCGACGCGGAAATGCCCGCGGTGATCTCGCTCATCTCGGCGATGGTCTGAGTGATGCCGCCGATGGCGGCGACCGCATCGCTGGTCGATGTCTGCATCGCCGCGACCTGGGCGGAGATTTCCTCGGTGGCCTTGGCGGTCTGGTTGGCGAGCGCCTTGACTTCGGAAGCGACGACGGCGAAGCCGCGGCCGGATTCACCGGCGCGCGCCGCTTCGATGGTGGCGTTGAGGGCGAGCAGATTGGTCTGTGCCGCGATCGAGTGGATCAGCTTGACCACCTCGCCGATCTTCTCGGCGCCGGTGGAGAGTTCCTGCACCGTGGCATTGGTACGCTCGGCGTCGTTGACAGCGCGGCTCGCCACTTCGGTCGAGCGGGTGACCTGGCGCGAGATCTCCGCAACCGAGCTCGACAGCTCTTCGGCAGCCGCGGCAACCGTGCCGACATTGCCCGACGCTCTCTGCGAGGCCGCGCCGACCGTCGCCGCACGCGACGAGGCGTCGCCGGCGGTCGCGGTCATCGATTGCGCAGTGGCTTGCATGCCCGTCGCAGCCGAGGAGACCGAGCGGACGATACCATTGACGCTGCGTTCGAAGTCGCTGGCGATGCCCTCCATCACGCTGCGACGTTCCGCCGCTGCGCGATCCTTGGCATCGGCTTCGCTCTTCTCGATGTCGCGGATGCGGACAGCGTTGTCCTTGAAGATCTGGACGGTCGACGCCATTGCGCCGACCTCGTCACCACGGCCGACGCCGGGAATGTCGCCGTCGAGCTTGCCCTCGGCGAGATCCTTCATGCGGGCTCCGAGCAGGGCGAGCGGGCGGCTGATGCTGCGACCGATCAGCCAGGCAACGCTGCCGGCGACGATGACGATACCGAGCATGGCCAAGCCGAGCAGCCAGTAGACCGGACCCATCTTGGCATCGATATCATCGAGATAGGCGCCGGTGCCGAGATACATGTCGAAGCCGGGGACCGCGACCGCGTAGCCGAGCTTGCGGATCGGCTTCTCCTGGCCGGGCTTCACATATTCATAATACAGCAGGATCGAACCATTGGCCTTGACCCCGTCCATCAACTCGGCAGACAGCTTGCGGCCGTTGGTCACGACATCCATGCGGTTGCTGCCGATCTGCTTCGGATCGGGCGCGAGCTGGGTGATGCCGTCATAGGACGTGCCGAACAAATAGCCCGCACCGTTGTCATACGTCATTGCATTGCCGTAGCGACGAATCTCGGCCATCGCCGCATCCTTCGTCAGCTCGCCGGCGTCGACCCGCTTCTTGAGGGCAGCGGCGTAGTTGCGCCCCATCTCCACGATCGCCTTGGCCTGATCGATGCGCGCGTTCACCATCTCCTGCTTCATCAGGTATCCGGCGAGGATCCCGGAAATGCACAGTCCGAACAAGGTGACGCCGACGAGGATGCCGAGCTTGGGGGCGATCTTCATATTGCTTAATTTCACGGGATGCTCCGGCAACACAGGGATAAGGACGCGCGAGTGAATCGATCGAAATCAAATTAACCTTTAGGGGGTGACCCCTTAGCAAGCTGTTACGGAGCGCCCCGTAGAAGCCCGGAGAAGACGTCGAACCAGTCGTATAAATCGCCTCAATGACAACCGGGAATTGTACGCGACCTCCTCGATTTCGCGTAAAAGACGCAAAGGCCCGCGCAAAGCATGGGTCACAACAAGAAACCAAATCGGGAGCAGGATATGCCGAAATACAGGGTGGTGACGCCGAAGGGCGCGAGCTTCACGGTCGCGAGCAGCGATTATTCCTACGAGCGCGAGGCGCTCGATCCGATCGACGCCGAGATCGTCGAGGCGCCGGCCGACGAGGCCGGGTTCATCGCCGCCGCGAAGACAGCGGACGCCATTTACGCCAAGGGCATCCCGATCACCAAGACCATCATCGACGCGCTGGAGAGCTGCAAGGTCATTACGCTCGGCTCGGTCGGCGTCGATAGCGTCGACATCAAGGCGGCAACTGCGCGCGGCATTCCCGTCACCAACATCCCCGACACCTTCATCGAGGAGGTCGCCGACCATGCCATGATGCTGCTGCTCGCGGGCTTCCGCCGGCTGGTCGAGCAGGACCGGATGGCGCGCAGCGGCCGCTGGGCGGAGGGCCGGCCGGCGTTGTCGAAGATCCCACGACTGATGGGCCAGACGCTCGGCTTCATCTCGTTCGGCCGCGTCGCGCGTGCAGTTGCGAAACGCGCAGCTCCGTTCGGTCTGCGGATGATGGCCTACGATCCCTTCATCCAGGAAACGCTGATGTCCGACCACGGGGTGATTCCGGCGACGCTGAACGAGGTGTTGTCGCAATCCGACTTCCTCTCGATGCACGCCCCCGCTCGGCCCGAGGTGCATCACATGCTCACCGAGAAGCACTTCCGGCAGATGAAGAAGGGCTCGGTCTTCATCAACACCGGCCGCGGCGCCACCGTGGACGAGGAAAGCCTGATCAAGGCGCTTCAGGAGGGCTGGATCGCCCATGCCGCCCTCGACGTGCTGGAGAAGGAGCCGCCCTCGCACAACAATCCGCTGCTCGGCATGGACAATGTCACCCTGACCGCCCACGTCGCCTCCGCCTCGGCACGGTTTGACGAGGCGCGCAAGCGCCGGGTGGGCTACGAATTGTCACTGGTGCTTCAGGGCATGTGGCCGGTAAGCTGCGTCAATCCGTCGGTGCTGCAAGACACCGCGCTCCGCCGCTGGCAGCCTGTCAGCATGGACCGCGGCCCGAACAGCTAGACGGGACGGCCGCGAAGGCGCGCCGGCAACCGGAAAG
Organism: Bradyrhizobium sp. BWC-3-1; assembly: GCF_032917965.1. Taxonomy (NCBI): domain Bacteria; kingdom Pseudomonadati; phylum Pseudomonadota; class Alphaproteobacteria; order Hyphomicrobiales; family Nitrobacteraceae; genus Bradyrhizobium; species Bradyrhizobium sp. BWC-3-1. The sequence continues at coordinate 1,672,438 of NZ_CP136625.1, read as the reverse complement.
ACCCTTCACCGGCGATCAACGCCGGGAAGGGAAACATATAGGGAGGAACCGATGAGGAACGACATCACGCGTCGTGATGCCTTGGCGCTGGGCCTGTCCGCTGCGGCAATCGCGGCAACCGGTGCTCCGGCAAATGCGCAATCCGCGATCAAGGCCGCGGACGTCCCCACACCGAAACTGCCGATCGAGAAAGGCGCATCCCTGCGCATGCTGCGACCGGTACGTTTCGTCCAGGCCGACGAGGACGTGTTCCGCGCCAATGCGGCCAAATTCACCAAGGAGACCGGGGTCGAGGTCAAGGTCGACTTCGTCGGCTGGGAGGACATCAACCAGCAGACCGCGGTGACCGCGAATTCCGGTGCCGGCCCCGATATTATCATCGGCTTCTCCGATGCGCCGCACATCTATATCGACAAGCTGATCGAGCTGACCGACGTCGCCGACTATGTCGGCAAGCGGTACGGCGGCTGGCTGCCGCTGGCGCAGCGCTACGGCAAGAAGAACAAGAGCGACGCCTGGATCGGACTGCCGTTCGGCGCGACCGCGGGTCCGCTGATCTACCGCAAGTCGATCCTGCGATCGGTCGGCTTCGACAAGGTGCCGGAAGACCATGCCGGAATCCTCGATCTCTGCCAGAAGCTTCAGAAGGCCGGCAAGCCGGCCGGCTTGGCGCTCGGCAACGCCAAGGGCGACGGCAACGGTTTTGCGAACTGGGCGCTGTGGTCGCACAACGCGGCGCTGCTCGACGAAGAGGGGAACGTCGTCATCAACAGCAAGGAGACGATCGCCGCACTGAACTGGGTCAAACAGCTCTATCCGACCTTCATCGCCGGCACGACGTCATGGAACGACGTCAGCAACAACCGCGCCTACGCCGCGCAGGAGATCTCGCTGACCGCCAACGGCGTCTCGCTGTATTTTTCACTGAAGAACGATCCGGCGACCAAGGCGATCGCCGACGACAGCGAACATCAACTGCTGCCGAAGGGTGTCGCGAAGGTCTCGCCGATGGCGGGCCTGACGCTGAACGCCATGCTGTTCAAGCACAGCCAGTACCCCAACGCCGCAAAGGCCTTCCTGCAATACATGCTGGAAAAGGACCAGTACGAGCCGTGGCTCAACGCCAATTCCGGCTACTGGGCCCAGCCGCTCGCGGCTTACGCGGAGGCCAAGGTCTGGAGCGAAGATCCCAAGATCAAGATCTTCAAGGACACCATGAACACCATCTACTATGACGGCTATGCTGGCCCGATCTCGACCGCGACCGGTGCCGTCAGCGCCGACTACGTGCTGATTCAGATGTTCGCATCCGTCGCGACCGGCGCTGCCACGCCGGAAGCCGCGGCCGCGGAAGCCGAGCAGCGCTGCAAGCGGTACTTCCGGCGGCAGAAGTAGCGCTGGACAAAGCGCGTCATTGCGAGCGAAGCGAAGCAATCCAGCCTGTCTTCCCAGTTACAGCCTGGATTGCTTCGTCGCACCAGTGCAAAATTGCTTCGCAATTTTGTCACGGGCTCCTCGCAATGACGGGCTTGGTGACTTTCAGAGACGGGACAACAAACCGATGTCCGTGACCACACTCTCTTCTCCAGCCCTCGTGCACCGGCAACCCTCCTGGCTGGTGCGCCTGTTCGACTACAAGCCGTTCCTGATCGTGATGTGCCTCGCACCTGCGATCGGGCTGCTCACGGTGTTCCTGACCTATCCGCTCGGCCTCGGCATCTGGCTCGCCTTCACCGACACGACAATCGGCAGAAAAGGCGTCTTCGTCGGCTTCGAGAATTTCCAGTATCTGCTCACCGATTCCCTGTGGTGGAACGCGGTGTTCTACAGCGTGGTCTACACGGGGATCGCGACCTTTGGAAAGTTCGCGCTCGGCTTCTGGCTCGCACTGCTGCTCAACAACCATTTTCCGTTCAAGAGCCTGTTGCGTGCGATCATCCTGATGCCTTGGATCGTGCCGACGGTGCTCTCGGCGCTGGCGTTCTGGTGGATCTACGATCCGCAGTTCTCGATCATCTCCTACCTTCTGGTCGACGTGCTGCACTGGCGCACCACCAATATCGACTTCCTCGGCTCGCCCTGGCCGGCGCGCTTCTCGCTGATCGCCGCCAATATCTGGCGCGGCATTCCCTTCGTCGCGATCTCGCTGCTGGCGGGCCTGCAGACCATTTCGCCCTCGCTCTACGAAGCCGCGATGCTCGATGGCGCCAGCGCCTGGCAGCGGTTCCGCTACATCACCTTCCCGATGATGATGCCGATCCTCGCGATCGTCATGACCTTCTCGATCATCTTCACCTTCACCGATTTCCAGCTGGTCTACGCCATCACCCGGGGCGGCCCCGGCAACTCAACCCATTTGCTGGCAACGCTGGCCTTCCAGCGCGGCATTGCGGGCGGCGAGCTCGGCGAGGGCGCGGCGATTGCGGTGTCGATGATCCCGTTCCTCGTGTTCGCAACGCTGTTCTCTTATTTCGGCCTGGCGCGCCGCAAATGGCAGCAGGGAGAGAGCAATGACTGATACCGCCGCCGAGCCGGCCGCCGTCGCCACCACGCCGCCGGACACCATGGCCTGGGATTCCGGGCTGCGGCGGCTGATGATGATCTATCTGCCGCTCGGCTGCTTCGTGCTGATCCTCCTATTTCCGTTCTACTGGATGACGATCACGTCGTTCAAGCCGAACGCAGAGCTGATGAACTACAAGGAGCACAACCCGTTCTGGATCTCCTCGCCGACGCTGGCCCACATCAAGCACCTGTTGTTCGACACCGCCTATCCGCGCTGGCTGTGGACGACGATGCTGGTCGCGGTCGGGGCGACTACGCTGTCGCTGATCGCGAGCACGCTGGCCGCCTATGCGATCGAGCGCCTGCGCTTCCGCGGCAGTCCCTATGTCGGCCTCGGCATTTACATGGCCTATCTCGTGCCGCCGTCGATCCTGTTCATTCCGCTCGCGACCGTGGTCGTGCAGTTCGGCCTGTTCGACAGCCCGCTTGCGTTGATCCTGGTCTACCCGACCTTCCTGGTGCCGTTCTGCACCTGGCTCCTGATCGGCTATTTCAAGTCGATCCCCTACGAGCTCGAGGAATGCGCGCTGGTGGACGGCGCCACCAGGCTCCAGATCCTGCGACGGATCACGCTGCCGCTGGCGGTGCCCGGCCTGATCTCGGCCGGCATCTTCTCCTTCACGCTGTCCTGGAACGAGTTCATCTACGCGCTCGCCTTTATCCAGAGCGGCGCCAACAAGACGGTGCCGGTCGCGATCCTGACCGAGCTCGTCACCGGCGACGTCTATCAGTGGGGCGCGCTGATGGCGGGCTCGCTGCTCGGCTCGCTGCCGGTTGCGATCTTCTACTCGCTGTTCGTCGATTACTACGTGTCGTCGCTGACGGGCGCGGTCAAGGAGTAGCTGTCGGCTGCGGCGTTTGGCCCGGTTTCACAAAACTGCAATGCGCGGTCCGCATAAGACGGCCTCCGTTAACAGGAGACGCACATGCGCGCGACTTTGCTTAGTACCGTCGCAACGATCATTCTGACCGCGAGCTCCGCGCTGGCGCAGAGCGAAGGCGAATTCCCCGCCAAGCTCGCCGGCCACGTCGTGATGCCGGCCGCCACGTTCATCGACGCGCCGGCTGATGCTCCCGCCGATCTCAAGACATCCGGTAAATACACCACCGGGAAGCGGGTCGACGCGCTCGGCACGGTGATGGGCAAGTCCTATGAGCGGGCCACCGGCGTGTCGCTGCCGTTCAAGGGCCAGCCGCTGCAGGGCCATTCCGGTATCAAGTCGATGGGGGACGGCACTTTCTGGGTCATCACCGACAACGGCATGGGCGCGCGCGCCAATTCGCCAGATTCGATGCTGTACCTCAACCGCTACAGGATGGATTGGGCCGGCGGCAAGATCGAGCGGCTGGAGACCGTGTTCCTGCACGATCCCGACAGACGCGTGCCGTTCCGCATCGTGCATGAAGACACCGAGAGGCGTTACCTCACCGGCTCCGACTTCGACACCGAAGGTTTCCAGATTATCGGCGACACCTTCTGGATCGGCGACGAGTTCGGCCCCTACATCCTGAAGGCCGACAAGACCGGCAAGATTCTGGCCGTATTCGAGACGGTCGCCGACGGTAAGCCCGTGCGATCGCCGGATCATTGGGCGGTGGCGACCCCGGGCGCGCCGGGTGCGACCTACACCAACGTCAACCTCCGACGCTCCAAGGGTTACGAGGGCTTCGCCGCCTCGAAAGACGGCAAATTTCTCTACGGCCTGCTCGAGGGGCCGCTCTGGGATGCCGAGAAAAAGGACTGGGAGAAGGTCGACGGCAAGGAAGCCTCGCGCATCCTCGAATTCGACGTCGCCGCGGAAAAATTCACCGGCCGCTACTGGCAGTATGTGTTCGAGCAGAACGGCAATGCCATCGGCGACTTCAACATGATCGACCCGAGCGCCGGCCTGATCATCGAGCGCGACAACGGCGAAGGCACGCCCGAAAAGGCCTGCCCGCAAGGCACCCGCGGCGAGAACTGCTTCCCCGACGTGGCCAAGTTCAAGCGCGTCTACAAGATCGAGCTCACCGACGCCAATGTCGGCAAGCCCGTGCGCAAGATCGGCTACATCGACCTCCTGAAGATCAGGGATCCCGACAAGAAGGCGAAGAAGCCGCTCAATGACGGCGTCTACACGTTCCCGTTCTTCACCATCGAGAACGTCGATCGTGTCGACGAAACCCACATCATCGTCGGCAATGACAACAATCTGCCGTTCTCGTCCAGCCGCGATCCCAACAAGGCCGACGACGACGAGTTCATGCTGCTCAATGTCGCGGACTTCCTGAAGGCGAAGTAAGCCAGCGCTCTCTCAACGCGGGTCATCGCCCGGCTCGACCGGGCGATCCAGTACGCCGCGGCGCCAGGGATCAAATCGTGAGGCCGCGGCGTACTAGATGCCCCGCCCTCGTGCGTAACTGCGCACTAGGCGGGACATGACGGACAGTGAGCGAGCACGAGGTAAAGACAACTCGCACCTCGGCGCCGCACATCAACCCGCCGGCACGATCACCATGCTCTTGTCCTTCGGCCAGCGAATGCGCCAGACGAAGTTGATGTCCTTGACCTCGCCGGGCTTGGCGTCGAACGACCATTCCAGCACGCCGCGCCGGTCGCGAATGTTGCTTGCGGTCGGCGGCGTGGTCGCAGGCAGCATCTCGACGAGGATGTCCTCGTTCTCGCTGACCGGCAATTGATCCTCAATCGCGACCTTGATCGGGAAGTCGTGACCATTGCGGATCGTCGTCTTGAACGATCGCTCGTCGGTCTTCGACGTCGTGACCAGGAGACCGGCCGAACCTTCGTTGCGCTTGAGCACCGCGCGCTCGATCCTGACCTTGTCGTCGGCGCCGAAGCCGAGCCGCACGATATCGTCCTTGGCCGAAGCCGAGAGTTTGCCGCGGCCGACGAAAGTCCCGTCGCGATAGATTGCGACCTTGCCCGGCAACAGGCTCGTGTCGTCGGTCTGCTTGAAGCTCGCTTCGAGGAAGGCGGTGGGGTCCATCACCGGTGCCGCGCGCACCATGAGATCGGCGGGCACGGTCATCGAGGCGATGCGCAGGCTCTTGGCGCCCTCGGCGGCCCCGAGGCTGACGCGGCCGGGAATTTTGTAGGTGGCCTGGAAGTCACCGATCTCGGCGACCGCCTGCTGCTCTTCGGCGCGTTCGCGGATATCGTCCGCCGCCTTGGCCGCGGAAGTTTCCATCTTGCGCTGCTGCATGGGCGCCGCCGCAGGCATTGCCGAATCCGAAACTGAGCCCAGCGCCCGCGGCCTCGGTACCTGCGGATATTGTGCGACCAGCGAATTCAGCTCCGGCGCGCTGCCGCCGCGGCCGATGCGGACCGTGGAGACGCCGAGCGCGACGTTCGACCAGTCCTCGCCGGTCGCCTGCGTGACCTCGGCGCGGCGGACAAGCTCGAGCTGCGGTTTGCGGTCCTTCGCGCCGGTATCGAGCCGGGCGTCGTAGAGCGGCAGCCAGCGCGCATTACGCACATTGTAGGTGACCCGCAACGTCGCCTTGGTTGCTGCCGGCGCCGCGATGTCCATGCGGACTTCGAGCTTGCTCGGCGGCTTGGCCTTGCGCTCGACTTCGAGCTGGGCGATCTGCCGATCGATCTCGCGCATCTTGCGCGTGGCGTCGCGAACGGCGGTATCGGCGCTCGCAATTTCGTCGCCAACGGCGGCAAAGGCCGTGCGCCATTCGGCAATCGGCCGCGCCTCGCCCTTGTCGCCGATGCCCGCGGGAGAGGCTTCCGCAAAGTGCTCCGCGAATTTGCGCCGCGCAATGGCCGAGTCGATCGCGCCTTGCAGGTCGGCGCGCTGGTCGTTCAGCGCCTCGATGCGCTTGTCCAGCTCCGGCAGATTGACCGGCGCCGCACGCGGCGTTCGCGCATCGATCGTACCGATGGTGAGCTTCGCTCCCCCCTCACCCTCCACCCGGATCGAGGAGGTGTCGAGACCAAGCGGGAAGTCCTTGGCAATGAGCGTCGAGTCACCAGACGGCAGGTCCACCGCGATGACGCGGGTGACGGTCGCGCCATCGGGGTAAACCGTAACGGTATCGATCGCCGATGTGGCGTCCAATTCGGCGGCCCATGACCACGACGCGAATGCCGTGGTCACCAGAACCAGGCTCGTCGTTGCCAAACATTTTGCGGTGATGCGCATCAAGTCCCTCCTCCAAGTCATCGCCGCCGCCAGCCGGACGCGCGATCCAATGCCTCGCCAACACGGTTGGACGCGGCAGGGGAGGAACTGGTTCGATTGGGGTTTCCGTGGGGCGCCGCCGCGGCGGCAGCAAGGCCCGCGACGGAGCGCTTAATCCTGAGGGGTAGAACCCTGCGCGAAGATGCGGCGAAGCAGGTCCGTCACGTTCTTCGCACCGGCCTTCCTCAGAATGCCGGCGCGATAGCCCTCGACCGTGCGCGCGCTCAGATGCATGCGCCGGGCGATCTCCTTGTTGGTCAGGCCCGCGGCGAGATGCTCGAGCACGTCGCCTTCGCGCGCGGACAGGGGTTCGCAGCCGGGCAACCACCGCTGCCGGTTGGAGCCCGGCTGCGCGAACTCGTCGATGGCGGCATCGATCCGGTCGACGATGTCGCGGGTGCGGAACGGCTTCTCGATGAAGTCGGCCGCACCGCTCCTGATGGCGTCGACCGCCATGGCGATGCTGCCGTTTGTCGCGGTCACCAGCACCGGCGCCATGCAGTTTTCCTCGCGCAGGCGCTTGAGCACGTCGAGACCGGAGCGATCAGGCGGCATCTCCAGCAGCACGCAGGCCGGCATCCGCGCCTTAGCCTCCGTGAGCAGAGACGCGCCGTCGGCGAAGCAGATCACGTTGTATGCGCTCTGTTGGAGCGCGGTGGAAAGTTGTTCGCGGGAGGCGGCATCGGTGTCGATGACGAATACCTCACCCTTGGAAAGCATGTTTCCCGGCATAATTCCGATCCAGCAATGTCTTGGTCAAAATGGTCCGAGACGGCAGCGGGGCCTCGTCGCGCCGCGCCGTCATTTGCACAGCACTCACGCCCGTGCTTCGGTTTCACTTATGTATGTTCCACCCTGTTCCCGGATTTGACCGATCGGGACAGAAACTTTACATTTCGGGACATCGGCGGGACGACCGGCAGGAACGGGGCGCATGACCGACCTCATTCGTAGCGCGGGCTTGAGCTATTACCTGGAGGTCGCCCGGTCGGTCGGGCTCGACCCCAAACACATGATGCGCAAGGTCAGGCTGCCGCTGGCCTGCCTCGACAAGCCCGATACACCCATTGCCGTCACAAGCCTGCGACGTCTGCTCGAATTGTCGGCCGAGGCGTCCGGAGCCGAAGATTTCGGGTTGCGGCTTGCTGAACGCGGCGGGCTGACCAATTTCGGCGCGGTCGGCCTGATCGTGCGCGAACAGGCGACCGTTGGTGAAGCCATCGAAGCCTTCTCGCGCTTCATCCCGATCCATCACGACGGCATGAAGCTGGACGTCACCCGCGACAAGCAGACCGTCAGCGTCACGCTGCACCTGCGCGGCCGGCAGCCGGCCGCGCCGCGCCAGTCGATCGACATGGCGCTCGGCAGCGTCCACCGCATCATCCAGTCGCTGTTCGGCAGCGATTGGCGGCCGCAGGAAGTGCACCTGCATTACCCGCCGCCGCACGACCGCAAGCGCTACCGCGAGTTCTACGGCTGCCGTGTGATCTTCAACGCAGAGGACGATTCGATCCTGTTGTCGGCGCACGACATGGAGCGCCGGATCCCGAGCGCGCATCCGCTGATCGCGAGCTATCTGCGCAAGCGGATCGAGGCGATCGAGACGCGGCCGGCAAGCTGGGAGGAGAAGGTCGACGAGGTCGTGCGTCTCCTGCTCGCCGGCGGCGACTGCACGGTCGAGCGCGTGGCCGAGCACCTCGCCTGCACCCGGCGCACTATCCACCGCCACCTCGCCGAAGCCGGCACCAGCTTCTCGGCCATTCACGACGCGCAGCGCGCCGATCTCGCGGTCCAGCTCATCGACGACCCTGGCCGACCGCTGGCGGACATCGCCGTGCAGCTCGGCTTCTCCGCACAGAGCGCCATGGCCCGCTGGTTCCGCGGCCGCTTCGGCTGCACCATCACCGCATGGCGCAAAGGCGTCCGGCCATTGGCGGCAACCGCGGCTTGATTTTCAAGACCGATCACATCGCCCGCGCGAACATGCGAAAGCCCGGCGCACCGATGATCGCCTCGAACTCAGGATCGCGCTTCTCCTCCGCAAAGAGGAAGCCGGCCTTGACGTAGGCGCGCTCGGCGGGCTCGTTGCCGATCAGGAACGATATTGTCGCTCGGGCAAAGCCAGCCGCCCGCCCCTTTTCCAGTGCGTGGATGATCAGCGACTGCACCAGGCCGCGGCCGCGATAGGCGGGATCGGTCGCGACATGCTCGATCATCCAATCGCCCTCGCCGCCCTGAACCCAGCAGGCGCGCGTGTAGCCGCCACGTTGACGAATGGCCTCCAGCTCTGCCGCGGCGAGTCCGGACGTGGCTGCGACTTCCTCGACCGCACGCCAAGCCGCTGGTCCCGTGCCGGCCGCCGGTAGCGCACACAAGGCGGCAGCAGGCTTACCATCGATCTCGGCGACCAGAAATTGCGAGACGTGCCACATCGACACCGCGCGAGCGGCTGCGACGTGCGCGATGAAATCACGGCACTGTGTTTCAGGCCAACCGAGCGCAACGTCGAACCAGCCACGCGGCCGGTAGCCGCGCTGCGATGACAGGATGGTTTGTGCGATGAAATCGGCGTCTTCGGGACGCGCAGACCGTATCGTCATGCGCGCCCCCTTCGCGAAAACCTTACGTGTTCTTCAGTGCGACGCGAAATTCGGCCTCGGTCTTGGCCTTGACCTCGTCGAGCGAGACGCCGTCGGCGAGCTCGATCAGCGCCATGCCGCCGCTGCCGTGCTTGTCGATGGTGAAGACGGCCAGGTCAGTCACGACCATGTCGACCACGCGCTCGCCGGTCAGCGGCAAATTGCACTGCTTCAGGAGCTTTGGACCGTCCTTGGCCGAATGCTCCATCACCACGACCACGCGCTTGACGCCGGCGACGAGATCCATCGCGCCGCCCATGCCCTTGACCATCTTGCCGGGGATCATCCAGTTGGCGAGATCGCCGTTCTGGGCCACCTGCATGGCGCCGAGGATCGACAGATCCATGTGGCCGCCACGGATCATGCCGAAGGAATCCGCGCTCGAGAAATACGAAGTCGACGGCAGTTCGCTCACGGTCTGCTTGCCGGCGTTGATGAGATCGGCGTCCTCTTCGCCCTCATACGGGAACGGGCCCATGCCGAGCATGCCGTTCTCGCTCTGAAGGCTGACGTCCATGCCGTCCGGGATGTAGTTCGAGACCAGCGTCGGGATGCCGATGCCGAGATTGACGTAATAGCCGTCACGCAGTTCCTTCGCGGCGCGCGCAGCCATCTGTTCACGGGTCCAGGCCATCTTAGTCTCCTGATCTCAAGCTGCCGTGCGCGGGCGGGTGTTGCGGAATTCGATGCGCTTCTTGGCCGTTCCGACCTCGACGATGCGCTTGACGAAAAGACCGGGCGTGTGGATGTGGTCGGGATTGAGTTCGCCGGCCGGAACCAGATGCTCGACCTCGGCCACAGTGACCTTGGCGGCGGTCGCCATCATCGGGTTAAAGTTGCGCGCGGTCTTGCGATAGATGAGGTTACCTGCGGTGTCGCCCTTCCAGGCGTGGACGATGGCGAGGTCGGCGAACAGGCCGCGCTCCATCAGGTATTTCTGTCCGTCGAATTCTTTCACTTCCTTGCCTTCGGCGATCAGCGTGCCGACGCCGGTCTTGGTGTAGAAGGCCGGAATGCCGGCGCCGCCCGCGCGGATGCGCTCGGCCAGCGTGCCCTGCGGATTGAATTCGAGTTCCAGCTCGCCGGCGAGGAATTGCTGGGCGAACAGCTTGTTCTCCCCGACATAGGACGAGATCATCTTCTTGATCTGGCGGGTTTCGAGCAGGCGGCTGAGGCCAATGCCGTCGACGCCGGCATTGTTTGAGACCACCGTCAGGTCCTTGACGCCGGAGTCGCGGATCGCGTCCGACAGCGTCTCGGCGATGCCGCAGAGGCCGAAGCCGCCCGACATGATCATCATGCCGTCTTTCAGAACGCCCTCGAGAGCCGACTTGGCGTCGGGATAGACCTTGTTCATGCAAATTACCTTCGAGTGAACCTTCGGCTTGCAGGCGTCGCGCCTTAGTGGCGGCGATTATTAGGCGAAATCGTCCGAAGCCGTCAATGATACGGGGTTCTCCGCTCCGCCCCTGGGTGATAGAAGCTGCCCAAGCCGTGGGCGCAACCGTTCCCGCGGCCTTGAAAGCGACAAGAAAACCCATCAAGTTGCGGCACTTAACACAATAGGTCTTGGGCGTGGGGCGCGCAGGTTTCCCAGCCCGCCTTCTGGCTCCAGCGACCAACTCGATCAGGACATGCCATTGACCATGGCCCAAGGAATGAAGCGCCTCGGGACGCCGATCGCGGCGCTGCTCGGCGTGGCGCTGATCGCCCTGATCGCGACCTCATGGCTCATCAACCGCGACGCACTGCGCAAGGCCGTGGAAACGCAGATCCGCGACGTCACCGGACTCGAGGTCAACGTCGCAGGCGCGATCGACATTTCGGTGCTGCCGGCAAGCTACATCTCCTTCCATGACGTCGGGCTGAAGGGCGGCGGCACCAGCGATCCCGCGCTCCATGTCGACGTTCTCACCGCGAACCTGCGGCTGCTGCCGCTGCTGCTGCAACGGTTCGAGATCGCGGACCTGACGCTGCTGCGGCCGCGCATCCATGTCAGCCTGAAGCCGGACGGTGAAAGCAACTGGACACCGTTCATCCAGACCATCGCGCGCACCATGAAGCCCGGCGCCGAGAATCAAGTGTCGTTCTCTGAGATCCGGATCCAGGACGGCGTGCTCAATTACGAGGACGCTGCCACGCACGGCACCGAGAAGCTCGAGGACATCGACCTGTCGCTGGCTTGGCCCTCGATCTCGCGCTCCTTCGCCGCGACCGGACAGTTCGACTGGCGCGGCGAACGGGTCGACGGCTCGATCAGCTTTTCCGATTTCGTCGCCGCGCTCTCCGGCGAGCGCTCGGGGTTGAAGGCGCGGATCGCGAGCGCGCCGCTCAAGCTCGCCTTCGACGGCAGCGTCGCCAACCGCACCAGCCCGATGATGGAGGGCACGCTCACCATCGACAGCCCGTCCCTGCGCAACGCGCTACGCTGGACCGGCCAACCGCAGCCCGCCAGCGGCGGCTTCGGCCGCTTCGCGCTGAAGGCGCGGGCCAATGTCGTCGGCGCGTCCATCGCGCTCACCAATGTCAATGTCGAGCTCGACGGCAACACCGCCGAGGGCGTGATGACCTACGCCAATAACGGCCGGCAGACGCTGCAGGCGACGCTCGCAGCCGACGCGCTCGACTTCACCCCCTATATCTCGACTTTCCGCCTGCTCGCGAGCGGCGCGCGCGACTGGAACAGGCAGCTGTTCGATCTCAACGCCTTGTCGACCACCGACCTCGACATGCGCCTGTCGGCCGCCAAGCTGACGGTCGGGACGTCGAAACTCGGCCGCACCGCGATCGGCGCGAATCTCCGCAACGGCACGCTGGCGCTCTCGGTCGGCGAGGCCCAGGTCTATGGCGGTATCGCCAAGGGCTCGTTCGGCATCGCGCGCTCCGACACCGTCGCCGACATCAAGGCGCAATTCCAGTTCACCGACGTCGACCTTCAGGCCTGCGCCTCCGAGCTGTTTGGCATCAACAAGCTGTCCGGGCGCGGCAACATCAACGTCTCGCTCCTCGCGTCCGGCTCGAGCCCGTTCGGCCTCGTGCAGTCGCTCGACGGCAGCGCCACAGTGACCGGGCATGACGGCGCGATCGCGGGCTTCAATGCCGAGCAGCTCCTGAAGCGGCTCGAGCGGCGGCCGCTGTCCGGCGGCGGCAATTTCCGCAACGGCTCTACCCCTTACGACAATCTCACCATCGCGGTGAAGTTCTCCGACGGCGTCGCCACCGCCGAGGACATCCGCGTCGAAGGACCGGCGGCGAAGATCACCATGACCGGTACCGCCTCGGTGCCGACGCGCGAATACGACATGAAGGGCGTGGCCAGCCTCAACAGCGCGTCGGGGTTCGAATTGCCCTTCGTGGTGCAGGGCCCCTGGGACGACCCCCTCGTCTTCCCCGATCCGGAAAGCCTGATCCGCCGTTCGCCGGCCTCTGCGCCCCTGCTCGACATGCTGAAAGACCGCAAGCCGGGCGACGCGGTGCGCTCCGCGATCGAGCGCATCACCGGCACCGGAAAACGTCCCGCACCGGCCGAAGCGCCGACGGCGGAGAACGCCAAGGAAGGCGCGAAGTCCAATTAAGGACGGCGATCAAGCGGCGCCAGCAGATCGGCGCGAATTGATCAGGGCGAATTGATGCGGCGATTGGATCGATGCGCACATTAAGCATCTCCTCTCGCCCGACACCCCACGACCTATGTCTGACAAGAAGCCGCTAGATCGGATAGCGGCCATGCGCTAGTGTTTTATACGACCGGTTAAAAACACCGGCCGTTTGAGGGAGAAAAACGTGAAATCCAAGGTTATTGGCGCAGTATCACTGGCGGTCGCTGCGGCCGGGCTGTTTGCAGCCGCTGCACCCGCATTTGCGCAGCAGAAGACGATTACGGTCTGGTGGGGCAAGGGCTTCTACCGCTCCGAAGACGACGCGCTGCTCGAGACGATCAAGAAGTTCGAAGCCAAGACCGGCATCAAGGTCGAATTGTCGCAGTACGCGATCCAGGACATGATTCCGAAGACGGTCGCCGCACTCGATTCAGGCACCGTGCCCGATGTTGCCTATTCCGACACCTACGACGTGCAGGTCCAGGGCAAGTGGGCCTACGAAGGCAGGCTCGAGGACCTCTCAGACATCATGGAGCCGATCAAGGATCGGTTCGTGCAGAACACGCTGGATGCGTCGATCCTCTATAACGACGTCACCAAGAAGAAGGCCTATTACGGCTTCCCGCTGAAGCAGCAGAGCATGCATGTCGAGATCTGGAACGACATGCTTGAGAAGGCCGGCTTCAAGCTCGCCGACATCCCGACCGACTGGGAAGGCTACTGGACATTCTGGTGCGACAAGGTGCAACCGGGGATCCGCAAGGCGACCGGCCAGCGCGTCTACGGCGTCGGCCAGCCGATGGGCGTGGAATCCACCGACGCTTTCCAGTCGTTCTACACCTTCATGGATGCCTATCACGTCAAGCTGGTCGACGACGACGGCAAGCTCACGGTCGACGATCCCAAGGTCCGCGAGAACCTGATCAAGGCGATGAAGGACTACACCGACACCTACATCAAGGGCTGCACCCCGCCGTCCTCGACGACCTGGAAGGATCCCGACAACAACGTCGCGTTCCACAACAAGACCATCGTGATGACCCACAACTTCACGATCTCGATCGCGGCGAAATGGTTCGAGGACTCCCAGAACCAGACGCTCACGCCCGAGCAGCGCGAAGCCAGCAAGAAGGCCTATGGCGAGGATATCATCACCGCGTCCTTCCCGAAGGCTCCGGACGGTTCGACGATCCGCTACCGCTCGGACGTCAAGACCGGGCTGGTCTTCTCCGTGGCCAAGAACAAGGCCGAGGCCAAGCAGTTCATCGCCTTCCTGCTCCAGGAGGAGAACGTCCGGCCCTATATCGAGGGTGCGCTCGGCCGCTGGTTCCCGGTGACGAAGGAAAGCCAAGAGAGCCCGTTCTGGCAGGCTGACCGGCATCGCAAGGCGGTCTACTCGCAGTTCAAGGGCGGCACCGCCGCGTTCGACTTCACCAAGAACTGGAAGTTCACCATCCTAAACAACGAGAACGTCTGGGCCAAGGCGATGAACCGCGTGGTCAGCGAGAAGGTGCCGGTGGACAAGGCGGTCGACGAGCTGATCGCCCGCATCAAGGCGGTCGCGGGCTGATCTCGGACTGCAATAAGGTATATGCTAATACCGGTCGCGGCTCTCCGCGACCGGTTGCTTTCGGTGGGTATGCGATATGGCGATCACACTTTCCGGCTCAGACACAATTCCGGCCCCTCCCCTGTCGGCGCGCCTGACCACGCAGCAGGTCTGGGGCATCTTGCTGCTTGTGCCCTATCTACTCGTCTTCCTGGCCTTCGTCGTCTATCCCGTCGGCTACGGCCTGTGGCTGGCGCGCAGTCCGGCGAACTATGTCGCGCTGTACAACGACCCGATCTTCGCGCGCGCCGCGGTCAACACGCTGATCTTCCTGGTCATCGGCATCAACGTGAAGATGCTGATCGCGCTGTTCCTGTCCGGCTTCTTCGCCCAGCAGCGCCCCTGGATCAAATGGCTGTCGGTGATCTTCATCCTGCCCTGGGCGGTGCCGTCGATCCCGACCATCCTGTCGGTCCGCTTCATGCTCAATCCCGAATGGGGCATGGTCAACCATTTCATCTTCTCTCTCACCGGCGATGACGGGCCGAACTGGCTGAACGATCCGACGGTCGCGCTGACCATGGCGATCGCCGTGCATATCTGGAAGTCGCTGCCGTTCTGGACGCTGATCCTGCTGACCGGGCGGCTCGCGATCCCGCAGGATCTGTACGAGGCGTCCGAGGTCGACGGCGCCAGTCCGTGGCAGAAATTCCGCTTCATCACCTGGCCGTCGATGCAGATGCTCTACGTCACCTGCACGCTGCTCTCGATGATCTGGACGCTCGGCGACTTCAACAGCGTCTATCTGCTCACTGGCGGCGGGCCGGCCGACCTCACGCACGTGCTGTCGACACTCGGCATCCGCTATCTCCGGCTCGACCAGCTCTCGCTTGCGATGGCCTCTATCGTCTGCGCGATACCGCTCGTGCTGCCGCTGATATACTTCATGATGAAACGGTTGTCGCGATGAAGCTTCCCACCCTCCGCGAAGTTGGCACCGAAGCCAAGCTCCTGCTGATCGGCATCCCGGTCTTCATCTGGACCATGATTCCGATCTACCACATGTTCCTGTTCGCGATCTCGCCCAAGGAGGACGCGTTCTCGGGCAAGCTGTGGCCGGATCATCCGACGCTGCACAACTTTCACATCGTGTTCTACCAGGAGCACTATTTCCTGCGAGACTTCTGGATCCAGTTCTGGAACTCGACGGTGATCGCGCTGGCCGCAGGCGCGCTGACCTTGTTCGTCGCGACCGCCGCCGCATTCTCGATCTCGCGGCTTAAGGCGCCGGGCGGCCGCTGGGTGATGAATCTCGCGCTGTTCACCTACTTCATCCCGGCGGCGTTCCTCGCCGTGCCGATGTACCGCACCATGGGCAACTACGGCCTGCTCAACAATCACTGGTCGCTGATCCTGGCGATGGTGACGATCGCTTCGCCTTACGCGATCTGGGTGCTGAAGCAGGCGTCCGACAAGCTGCCGGTCGAGCTCGACGAGGCCGCCGTGATGGACGGCGCGACCACGCTGCAGCTGTTCCGCCTGGTCTATGTGCCGCTGATGATGCCCTCGCTGGTCGCGATCGGCACCTATGCCGTGCTGCTGGCCTGGAACGAATATCTCTACGCGTTCCTGCTCTTGTCCAAGGACACCGATATCACGCTGCCGGTCGCGCTCGGCAACTTCCTCGCCGCCGACGACTCGCCGTGGGAGCTGTTGATGACCACCGGCTTCATCTACGCGCTGCCGCCGGCCGCGGTCTATTACGCCTTCAAGCGCTACATGGTGGGCGGGCTCACGGCCGGTGCGGTGAAGTCCTGAGATCCACGGCGCGCTTTCTTTGGTAGGCAACCAGCAGCGCGATCGTCGAGCCGATGAAATAGCCCGCGGTCGCGCCCGAAATCGCGCGGCCGACGACGAGTGCGAGTGCACGGTCGCTCGCATCGACCGTCGAGATCACGCCGACCGCATACTGCAGAGAGAATATGACGAGGTTGCGGATCAGCGCAAAGGCGCCACCCGCGCGGATGATCTCGCCTGTCTTGTGATCGACGTCGAACGGACGCGACGTTAATACGCCGATCGGCAACAACACCAATGCGGCCCCGCCCCAGGCAACCAGCGGCCACGCGCTATCCTGATGTCCGAAGCCAATCCGCGAAATGCCCCAGACGATGAATACGATCGGAACGATCAGCGCACGCCAGACCGGCGTCTTGCGCGGCTGCATCGCCTTGATGCCCTGCCAGACCAGATAGGCGAGCAAGGTCCAGACCCAGAGCGGCGTATGCACCAGGACCTGATAGGCAAACGTCATCATCGCCTCCCGTTATAGCGGCGCCGCGCTCTCGCCCTGCGAACTCGACAGTTTCGAGGCGAGCGAGGCGATGACGATGACAACAGCAATCAAGGCGATCACCAGCGTGCAGATCGCGTTGATCTCGGGCTTCACTCCGAGCCGCACCTCCGAATAGATCCGGATCGGCAGCGTCGCCGAGCCGGGGCCGGTGGTGAAGCTCGCGATCACGAGATCGTCCAGCGACAGCGTGAAGGCGAGCATCCAGCCCGCGACGATCGCAGGCGCGATCAGCGGCAGCGTTACGGCCACGAACGCGCGCAGGGGGTCGCAGCCGAGATCCATCGCGGCCTCTTCCAAGGAGCGGTCGAGCGAGCCGAGGCGGGACTGCACGACGACGGCGACGAAGCACATCGTCAGCGTGGTATGGGCGATCGTCACCGTCCAGAAGCCGCGCTCCGCGTTTAGCGCCACGAACAGCAGCAGCAGCGACAATCCGGTGATCACCTCCGGCATCACCAGCGGCGCATAGAGCATGCCGGAGAACAGGGTGCGGCCGCGAAACCGCTCGCCGCGCGACAGCGCCACGGCGGCGAGCGTGCCGATCAGGGTCGCAATAGTCGCCGACGAAACCGCGACGCGCAGGCTCATCCAGGCCGCCTCGATCATGGCGCGGTCATTGAAGAACTCGTGATACCAGCGCAGCGACCAGCCACCCCACACCGTCACCAGCCGCGAGGCATTGAAGGAATAGATCACGAGGATCAGGATCGGCAGATAGAGGAAGGCAAGACCCAGCGCGAGCGAGGCGACGTTGAAGCGGGACAGGCGGGAGACCTTGCGCATCGCCTCACCGCCCCTGTTCCAGCTGCCGCTTCTGCAGCCGTTCGTACAGCAGCAGCGGGACCAGCAGCACCACCAACAACACGATGGCCGCGGCGGAGGCGACCGGCCAGTCCTTGTTGGTGAAGAATTCGAGCCACAAGGTCTGGCCGATCATCAGCGCATTGGAGCCGGCCAGGAGATCCGGAATGACGAACTCGCCGACGATGGGGATGAAGCACAGCAGCACGCCGGCGCCGACGCCGGGCAGCGACAGCGGGAAGGTGACGAGCCAGAACACCTGCCAGCGCGGCGCGCCGAGATCGGAGGCCGCCTCCTCCAGCACCGGCTCCATTTTGGCCAGCGTGGCGTAGAGCGGCAGGATCATGAACGGCAGGTAGGAATAGACGATGCCGATATACATCGCGCTGTCGGTGGAGAGCCACACCACGGGCTGACTAACCAGATGCAGCCCCAGCAGGATCTGGTTGAGCAGGCCGTCGTGCTGGAGGATGTTGATCCAGGCATAGATCCGGATCAGGAACGAGGTCCAGAACGGCACGATCACCAGCACCATCGCCACGGCCTGCCAGCGCGCCGGCAGCCGCGCCATGCCGTAGGCGATGGGATAGCCGATCAGGAGCAACAGCGCGGTCGCGGTGACGGCGACGGTGAGGCTACGCACATAGGCGAACACGTAGATATCGTCAGAGACGAGCAGCCTGAAATTGTCGATCGACAGCGCGGCAAAGGCGGCCTTCAGCGCCCCCCATCCCGCCATCAGGTCGAACACCGGCTCGTAAGGCGGCTGCGCGATCGCCGTCTGCGACAGGCTGATCTTCAGCACGAAGCCGAACGGCACCAGGAAGAACAGCACCATCCAGACATAGGGCGCGATCGCGGCAAAGCGAGCCGGTCGCGCAAAAATGCGGCGCCCGCTCATGACGGCAGCACCACGCAGTCGTCGGGCGTGAACCAGGCGACGACAGGCTGGTTCAGGCTGTAGGCGTCGACATCAAGGCGCGCACTGTTGGCGACCGAAGCCTGCACCATCCCTCCGGCCTCGAGCTTCACCTTGTAAGTGGTGGTGCCGCCGAGATAGCAGATGTCGGCGATCACGCCGTCCAGCTGGTTGATCGCCGTTTCATGACCGGCCTCCCTCGCCGGACCACGGCGCGACAGCCTGACCTTTTCGGGGCGGATCGCAACCGATAATCTGACCTCGCCGAACGGCTCGCGCGGCTCCGCCACCACCAACGGTCCCGCATCGCGCGTGCCTATGACCAGACGATGACCGTCGCGCAATTTGGACTCGGCGTCGAACAGGTTGATGTCGCCGACAAACTCCGCGATCCAGCGCGAGCGTGGCGCCTCGTAGAGTTCGCGGGGACTCGCGACCTGCGCGAGCTTGCCGTCTCTCATCACGCCGATCCGGCTCGCCATCGTCATCGCCTCTTCCTGGTCGTGGGTGACGATGATGAAGGTCATGCCGAGCCGGCGCTGAAGCTCCATCAGTTCGCCTTGGGTGCTTTCGCGCAGCTTCTTGTCCAGCGCTGCGAGCGGCTCATCGAGCAGAAGGAGCTGCGGGCGTCGCGCCAGTGCACGCGCCAACGCCACGCGCTGGCGCTGTCCCCCGGAGAGCTGGTCGGGCTTGCGCTTCTCGAGTCCGTCGAGCTTCACCAGCGCAACCATCTCCGCCACACGCGTGGCGATGTCAGCGCGCGCCATACCGGCGCGCTTCAGGCCGAAGGCGATGTTGTCGCGCACCGACAGGTGCGGAAACAGCGCGTAGTTCTGGAACATCATGTTGATCGGCCGCTCATGCGGCAGCGCCTGCGCGATGTCCTTGCCGCCGAGCAGAATGCGCCCTTGATCCGGCGCTTCGAAACCGGCGAGCATGCGCAGAAGCGTGGTCTTGCCGCAGCCGCTGGGCCCGAGCAGCGCAAAGAACTCGCCGGCCTTGATGTCGAGCGAGACGCCATCGACGGCCCGGAACGTCCCGAACGTCTTGGCAACGCCCTCGATGCGCAGCAACGGCTCGCCGGCAGCGAACTGCGTCTCTCCGACCGCAGCCGCAGCCGCGTCTGTTCTGGGCAACTCGTCAGTCATGGTTCCTGCCAACCCCAATCAAGCCGCACGCTAGCGGCCGATCGTCCCTCACTCAACCGGTTAGAGGCCGTTCGTTCACGCATTCGCCATGAACGCAGCCAGCGCATCGCATTCCCCCGCTGACATCGTCAGGCCGAGCTTGGAGCGGCGCCACAGGATGTCCTCGGGAAAACGCGCCCATTCGTGGGTCATGAGATAGCGCACCTCGGCCCCGGTCAGTTCGGGACCGAAGGCGGGGCCGAGATCGTCCCGGGTCTTCGCCTCGGCAAGCACAGCCGATAGCCGCGAGCCATAGGCCGCGACGAGGCGTTGGGCCTGCGCCTCCGAGAGAAAGCGCCAGCGGTCACGCGCAAGATCGACCTCGGTGTCGAAACGATCCCAGGCAAAATCTCCGCCCGGCAGCGCCGCGCCTGCGGTCCAGGGCGGCGACATCGGATAGAACGGCGTCAACTTCGTCACCGCGCGCTCCGCCCGCAGGCGCGAGGTGGTGACGTCACCGCCAAACATCGTGATCAGCGGCGCCTTGCGCCGTCGCGCGTCGAACAGCGTCGTGCCATCACGCCCGCGCGCGGACGCCAGCGTCAGGTTGACGCCGGAGACCGCGCGCACCACGTCGGTCGGGGCAACGCGCTCGCGGAAATAGCGACTGGCCGCTTCGCAGAGATAGCTGACGTCGGCCCCCCGCATCGCGACGATCGCAGGATCGCCGGTGAAATCGTGCGTGACTGTTCCGATCAGGGTGAAATCGCGCGCGAGGGGACTCGCGAAGATCAGCCGGCCATCGCTGTTCTGGAAGACGTAGACGTTATCGGAATCGAACAACCGCGGGACGATGATCTGGCTCATCTGCATCGCCGCCATGGCGGGTTGCGGCTGCCGCAGCACGGTCTCGGCGACTATCGACGTCCAGCCGCCGGTGGCGTTGGCCAGCGCCCGGGCCGTGATCGTGCGACGATGGCCGCGGTCGACCACCGCGAGCCGCCATGTGTCGGTTCGATCGGCGCGCACACAGCGCGCTCCAGTCCGAATCACGGCGCCGCGCTCGGCCGCATCCAGTGCCGTGAGCACCACCAGTCGGGAATCGTCGACAACGCAATCCGAATATTCGAAGGCCGTGCCGAATGGTCGTTTCAGCGCGTTGCCGACCGAATGATGCGTGATGTCGAGGGTCGCCGTTGCAGGCAGGCCGCACCGGCTGGTGAGGCTGTCGTAGAGGAGCAGGCCGACGCGCAGCAGCCATGGTGGGCGCTCGTCGGAATGCGCCGGGATCACGAAGCGCATCGGCCGAACCAGATGCGGCGCGATCCGGAGCCAGATCCGGCGCTCGGCGAGCGCCCGGCGCACCCGGCGGAAGCCGCGCCGTTCCAGAACCGAGAGATCGCCATGGATCAGCCGCGGCGTTGCCGACGACGCCGCGCCGCCCAGATCGCCCTGCTCCAACAGGATGACCCGCAGGCCGCGGCCGGCGGCATCGCGGGCGAGGCTGACGCCGTTCAGGCCGCCGCCGATGATCGCAAAATCGTAATCCGCCATGAAGCCGTCGAATGGGAGCGAAACGCTCGCCATCTCTAGAGCCATTTCCCTTCCGATGAAAATCGGAACGGGGCTCTAGATTCTGATTTGGCGCGTTTTCTTGACGCGAACCCGCATCCGCTGCGCTCGAAAAACGCTCTAGCCGGTCTTGAGCGCAAGCTCCATGACTTCGGCACGACCGACGAGGCCGGCATATTTCCCGATCGGCAGTGGCTTGCCGAGCAGATAGCCCTGCACGCCGTCACAGCCTTCCGCGGCGAGGAAGGCGAGTTGTTCCAGCGTCTCGACGCCCTCGGCGACGATCGACATTTCCAGGCCATGGCCGAGATCGATCACCGCGCGCACGATCGCCGCCGATTGCGGGTTGCGGCCGAGATTGATGATGAAGGCGCGGTCGATCTTGATCTTGTCGAACGGGAATGCCTGGAGATAGCTCAGCGAGGAATAACCGCTGCCGAAATCGTCCATGGAGATGCGCACGCCGAGCGCCTTGAGCCGGCGCAGCAGCGCCAGACCGCGATCGAAGTCCTCGATCAGCACGCCCTCGGTGATCTCGAGTTCGAGCCGACCGGGTGCGAGACCCGTCTCGAGCAGGATGGAATGCACGAGTCCGACCACGTCGCCGTGCATGAACTGCGCCGGCGACAGGTTGACCGCGATCTGAAGCGGCTTCGGCCAGGACGCGGCCTCGCGGCAGGCTTCGCGCAGGATCCACTCGCCCATCTCGACGATCAGGCCGCTTTCCTCCGCGATCGGGATGAATTCGGCCGGGGAGACCTGGCCGCGCACCGGATGCTGCCAGCGCGCCAGCGCCTCGAAGCCGATGATCTCGCTCTCGGCGACGCTGTGGCCCGCTGCTCCCTGCGGCTGGAAGGCGAGCGAGAGCTCGCCGTTCTTGATCGCCATCGAGAGATCCTGGTGCAGCACGCGGCGATCGCGGATCTGCTGGTCCATCTCCGGCTGGAACAGGCTGATCGTGCCGCGCGACTTCTGCTTGGCGCGGAACAGCGCCGCGCCGGCATTGGCGAGCAACGAGGCGGCGTCGGCGCCGTTGTGCGGGAAGATCGACATGCCGGTGGTGACGCCGGCGCGGACCGGGCGGCCGTCGATCTGGAATTCCTTAGCGACGGCATCACCGATCTGCTGCGCCAGCGCGAGACCTGCATCCGGCTGCTTACCGTCGATGATCAGGCCGAACTCGTCGCCGGACAGGCGCGCCACCACGCCGCCGCGCGCGGAGTCCTGGAGCCGCTGGGCCACCTCGACCAGGAGCTTGTCGCCGTGCGCATGACCGAAGACGTCGTTGACCTCCTTGAGACCGTCGAGATCGACGCACAGAACCGCGAACTCCTCGCCGGTGCCCTCGCAGGCCTCGATCATCTGGGTCAACGCCTGCAGGAAAGCGGCACGGTTCGGCAAATCGGTGAGGCCGTCGTGATAGGCCATGTGCGCCATGCGCGACTCGGTCTGCCGGCGATCGGTGACGTCCTCGTGGGTCTTGATCAGATATTGCGGCTCGCCGGTGTCGCTCAGCACGGTGGCGCGGCGGGTGAGGAACAGCCGCAGCCCGTCCTTGGTGGAGATCGGGTGCTCTTCGGTGATCATCCCACGCTTCTTGATCGCGGCTTCGTCGCGCGCGATGATCAGCTTGGCTTCCTTGGGATTGAAGATGTCGGACGCGGTCAGGCCCGTGGCTTCCTCGCGCCTGCGGTTGAGGATCGTCTCGGCGCTGCGGTTGGCGAGCAGGTAGCGGCCGTCCTTGACCTGCTCGACGATCAGGGCCACCGGGATGTTGTCGACCACGAGCTCGAGGAACTTCTTCGTGCTCTCCAGCTCCTTCGACAGCGAGCGGCGATCGGTGATGTCCTCGAACACGAGCATCAGGAATTCGGGTTTGTTGCTCTCGTTGCGGACAACGATCCGGATCGAGGCAACCATGCGTCGCTCACCGGCGCGGTCGACCTCGAATTCGTTGCGAAACTGGCCGTCCGGCGAATCGAGTGCCGTGCGGTCGGTCGCCTCGATGCTGTCCGCCGAGATCGGCGCAAACAGCTCGCGCGCGTTCTTGCCGACGACATGGTCGCGCGAGAAGCCCCAGAACCGCTCATAGGCGCTGTTGGCGAAGATGTAGCGACCATCCTCGATGTTCTTTGCGGCCACGCAGGCCGGCACGTTGTCCAGCACCGTTTCCAGGAACTGCTTGGTGGAGGCGAGCTGCCGCGACAGCCTGCGCTGCTCGCTGACGTCCAGATGCGTCGTCACCGAGCCGCCGTTGGGCAGCACGAAATATTTCACCAGGATGGCCCGCCCGTCCGGCAGTTCGGTGATCAAGCCGTTGGTGCTTGCCGCCTTCTCGTAGAACTCGTCGTTGGAGGCGGCGCCGAGCACCCCGCGCTTGCGTCGCAGCTCAAGGAGTTCGTAGCCGTTCATGTTGGCCCAGAGATCCGACCGCGCCAGGCCGTAAATCTCGATATAGCGGTCGTTGCAGAAGATGACGCGCCGCTGCGCATCCGTCATCACCACGCCCTGGTTGAGATTGTTCATGGCGGAGGAGACGAAGGCATTGCGCCGCAGCTGCAGACGCCTGGTCCGGCGCAGCGAGGAATGGATCCACAGCGCGATCGCGGCGAAGAACGAACAGATCACAATTCCCGCGATCAGGGCTTCCCAGATCACGTTGGGATCAAGCTCGCCGAGATAGCTCGGAGGGGTGAAGCTGTCTGAGAGGGCAAAGGCGCGCGCAGGCGCGACCGCTGCGGCCAGGCACACGACGGCCTGCACCGCAATCGGAAGCGCGCTGCCCGCGTGCCAGTTCTTCTCAGCCATCAGCCACCCGCGATTTCAACGTCGGATTGTCTGGCCTCGCGAGTTTGGATCGGGTAAACGCCTGTACGCGCAACGGAACAATGTGGCATCAAATACGGCAATTGCCCTGACATGATAAATGCTTCCTTAACGGAAAAAGCCCCCGCGCCGCCCTCCCCAGGCGTGGGGCCATCGTCGCTTCGAGCGGACGCCCTGCACGACCATGGATAGGGTGGACTGCGTCGTCATCGGAGCCGGCGTGATCGGGCTCGCGGTGGCTCGAAAGCTGGCGCAAGCCGGGCGCGAGGTGATCGTGCTCGAGCAAGCCGAGGCCATCGGCACCATCACCTCCTCGCGCAACAGCGAGGTGATCCATGCCGGCATCTACTACCGCGCCGGAAGCTGGATGGCGCGCATGTGCGTCGACGGCAAGCACGCGCTCTATCGTTACTGTTCCGAGCGCGGCATCCCGCACAGGAATTGCGGCAAGCTGATCGTCGCGACCAATCCGAAAGAGACCGAGAAGCTGCAATCGATCAAGGCGCATGCCGAGGCCAACGGCGTGCTCGACATGCAGTTGCTCACGGGTGATGCGGCACGTGCGCTGGAGCCGGCGCTCGCCTGTGACGCCGCGCTGCTGTCGCCGTCGACCGGCATCATCGACAGCCACGCCTACATGCTCTCGCTGCGCGGCGAAGCCGAGGACGCGGGCGCGGCCTTCGCGTTTCACACCCCGCTGATCCGTGCCAAGGCGACCGCCGGCGTCATCGAGATCGAGGCGGGCGGCGAAGCGCCGATGACGCTGCAATGCAGCCTCCTCGTCAACGCCGCCGGGCTCTCGGCGACCACCGTGGCGCGCAACATCGAGGGCATGCCGCTGGAACGGATCCCGACGGCCTACCTCGCCAAGGGAAACTACTTCAGCTGCAATGCTAGGGCGCCGTTCTCGCGCCTGATCTATCCGGTGCCCGAGCCCGGTGGCCTAGGGGTGCATCTGACGCTGGACATGGCCGGGCAGGCCCGTTTCGGCCCTGACGTCGAGTGGATCGAGACGATCGACTATGAGGTCGACCCGTCACGCGCCGAGCGCTTCTACCCGGCGATCCGCAAATACTGGCCGACGTTGCCTGACGGTGCTCTCATGCCGAGCTATTCGGGCATCCGCCCGAAGATCGTGCCGCCGGCGGTGGCCACGCAGGATTTCTTGATGCAGGGCCCGCGCGATCACGGCGTCGAAGGCCTGATCAATCTGTTCGGCATCGAGTCGCCCGGATTGACGTCATCGCTCGCGATCGCGGATCACGTCGCCGAGCTCGCAAACATCTAGTGGTTTAAAGCGAATTGGATTCCGGTTGCGCGTAAAGAACTGCGTCCAGACAAGACGCTGGAGCCGCGCAAATCCTTGCACGCTGCGCGCCTTGCGGCAGGGATGAGCGCAAAGGCTCCCATCCCTGCCTGAAAGGGTGCGATCAACTCTACGCTGTTACGGGGTTACTAGTGGAGCGTGTCGCCGTGCCTGAGACGCTCGATCTGGTCCTTGACCATCAACTTCCGGCGCTTCAACTCAACAATTTGCAGGTCGTCTGTTGAAAGGTGCACGAGAGCTTCGTGCAATTCGTTTTCGAGAGTTTTGTGCTTCCGTTCCAATTCAACCAGATGTGCCTGAATTGTCATTCGAAACCTCCTCGGTAGGGGTGAACCTTGGATTCGACCGGACGAGGAAGTGTACATCACCGATTTGTTCTGTCGATGGATATCAGTCGTCGCGCTGTCATTTTTAGAAATTCATATGTAACGAAGCGTGAGTAAGGGAACCACGCGGGAAAAATCCGTGATATCAATGCGCTTGCGCAACGCCGGAGCGACCGCAGAAATATCTCGCGGGAGATCGGCTCGCGACAGCCCGAGATCGCTTGCGATCACGGCGCGCAAGGACGATAGTTTCCACAGGGCATCCACAGCCTTAATCTCACGCCTATCGGTTTTTCGGCCACCGCAGACATGACCAATGAAGATGCGCGCGAACTCGAATCCGAGCTCGCCCGGTTGCACCAGGAACACCGAGATCTCGATGTGGCGATCGATGCACTGCATCAATCGCCCGCCCCCGACCTGTTGCGGTTACAGCGGTTGAAGAAACGCAAGCTGTTGTTGCGTGACCGTATCGCGTTCATCGAAGACCAGATCACGCCCGACATCATCGCCTGATCCACGGGTAGAACTTTACGGCGGCCCCGCCGCACGTAAATCCGCTTGACTCGAAAGGAACAAAATAAGAACATTTGAGCACCCAACACCCCCGGGGAAACCGTCTAAGGAAAATGCAGATGTCGGCAACCGCCCTTCTCGACAACAGCCATTATGAACAAGCCTGCGATCAGGCGATCGCGATGTGCGACGGCAATCTGCGCAGCACCATCAAGGCGCTGATCATGGCCAATGAATATCTGGAGGCCGAGCTGGAAGAATTGCAGGCGGCGGTTTCCGCAGGCTGCATTCCGGAGACCTCGCGCAGCAAGATGCGGAGCAAGAGCAGCGCCGCCTGACTGTCAGCTATCGGAGCCGACCATGTCCGATGTCACCTATTACGTTGCATTACCTTTCCTGACCGACGAGGACGGATCGCCGGTCGCGGGTGCGGCCGAGGAATGCCAGAGCGCGGCGGCCGCGCTACGGCGCGCCGAGATTATGTCGCACGGCGCCGGCCACACCGGCGCGGTCGCGTTCAGCCGCAGCGGCGATCCCATGACCGGCGAATTCGGGGACGCAAAACTGCTCCGCAGCTTCGGCGACGTACCGAAAGACCTCGGCACGCTTTAACTAGCTGCTGACGAGCCTGATGTGCGGCTCGTGCCGCCGGTGCGCCTTGCGCACATACATCGCGGCATCGGCCTCCTCCAGGGCGCGCGTGGCGTCGGATTGCACTCCGAGCAGGGCGACGCCGGCGGAAGCGCCCGCGCTCACGTGCTGGCCGCGAAAGACAAAGGACAATTCGTCGATGGCCTGCTCGAAAGCCGCGGCCTTCGCCTTGGCGTCGGTCTCGCTGAGATTCCAGAGCAGCAGCGCGAACTCGTCGCCGCCGAGCCGGCCGACCACGTCCGAAGCGCGGATCTGCCGCGTCAGCGTGGTGGCAATCGCCTTCAGGACCTCGTCGCCGGCCGCATGGCCGAAGGAATCGTTGATCGGCTTCAACCGATCGACGTCGAGCACGATCAGCGCCCCGCTGGCGCGGTAGCGCTTCATGTAGGCGACGGCGCGGGCGAGCTCGCGTTCGAAGCCGCGCCGGTTCGGAATTTCGAGCAGGAAATCGGTGTCGGCAGCCGCCTCGAGCTCCGCGACCCGCCGCAGCGCCCCCCTGAGCTTGCTCCGGAGCTCGCGGATGGTCGCGTTGATGGCCGGCTCGATGGCCGCTTTGGCCCCGTCATCGGCAGACGCTGCCCGCTGCGACGGCCTGGTCGGACGCCGCGCCGGACCCTTGATCCGACGCTTGGCCGGACGCTTGAGAGCAACTTTGGAGCGGCCGGCACTGGCCTTCGGGCCCTTTTTGGCCTTCGCAGCGCTTGCCCTTTTTGGTTTCTTCATGGGCATCCTGCTCAATGAAGGCTTGCGGGGATTCACCAAGACAGGATAGTTCATTCCCTTCTCCTTGCCACCGCCTTGCGAGCCACCGGCCGGAACCTTTAGTCTGGCCTATCTTTCTGTTTTTCGAGAACAATTCACGTCATGACAGCGCCGATCGCCATCATCATGGGAAGCCAGTCGGACTGGGACACGATGCGGCATGCCGCCGACACGCTCGCAGGGCTCGGCGTTGCCGCCGACACCCGCATCGTTTCGGCCCACCGCACCCCCGACCGGCTGTTTACGTTCGCCAAAGGCGCCAAGACGGCTGGTTACAAGGTCATCATCGCCGGCGCGGGTGGCGCAGCCCACCTGCCCGGCATGGCGGCGGCTCTGACGGAATTGCCCGTGTTCGGCGTCCCCATCGAATCCAGGACGCTCAAGGGCATCGATTCGCTCTATTCGATCGTCCAGATGCCCGCAGGCATCCCGGTCGGCACCCTCGCCATCGGCAAGGCGGGCGCCATCAATGCGGCGTTGCTGGCGGCGGCCGTGCTGGCCTTGTCCGACCCGGCCTTGTCCGATCGCCTCGCCGCCTGGCGCAAGGCGCAGACCGAGGCCGTGGCCGAGCGCCCGGAGGACAAGGCGTGACTGACGCAAAGCAGGTGAAGCTGAAGCCCGGCGACACCATTGGCATCCTCGGCGGCGGACAATTGGGGCGGATGCTGGCCATGGCGGCGGCCCGGCTTGGCCTGCGCTGCCAGGTGTTCTCGCCCGATCCGGACTCACCGGCCTTCGACGTCGTCCTGAATGCGACCTGCGCCGAATATGCCGATGTCGAAGCACTCGAGCTGTTCGCCAACGACGTCGACGTCATCACCTACGAATTTGAGAACGTGCCGTCCGCGGCCGCGATGGTGCTGGATGCGCGCCGCCCGGTGCTGCCCAACCGCAAGATCCTCGAGACCACCCAGGACCGGCTCGCCGAGAAGGATTTCGTGACGCGGCTGGGCATCGGCACCGCAGCCTACGCCGACGTCACCTCGGTCCCGTCATTGCGCGAGGCGATCGCCAGGATCGGCCTTCCGGCGGTGCTGAAGACCCGTCGCTTCGGCTATGACGGCAAGGGCCAGGCCATCATCCGCGAGGGCAACGACGTCGCGAAAGTGTGGACCAGTCTCGCCACCAAATCGGCCATCCTGGAAGCCTTCGTGCCGTACGAGCGTGAGATTTCCGTGATCGCCGCCCGCTCGGCCACAGGCCAGGTCGAGTGTTTCGACGTCACCGAAAACGAGCACCGCGACCACATCCTGAAGATCTCCCGTGCGCCCGCCCGGATCCCGGACGTGCTCGCCGAGGAAGCGCGCAGTATCGCCGGCAAGATCGCGGGCGCGCTCGATTATGTTGGCGTGCTTGCCGTCGAGATGTTCGTGCTCGCCAACGGCACCGGACCCAAGGTGCTGGTCAACGAGATCGCTCCGCGCGTGCACAATTCCGGACATTGGACGCTCGACGGTGCGTCCGTCTCGCAGTTCGAGCAGCACATCCGCGCCATTGCCGGCTGGCCCCTCGGCAAGCCCGTGCGCCACGGCGAAGTCGTCACCATGACCAATCTGATCGGCGACGAGATCAACGAATATGACAAGTGGTTGAGCGTCGCGGGCGCAACGGTGCACATCTACGGCAAGGGCGCGCCGCGTCCGGGCCGCAAGATGGGACATGTCACCGAAGTGCGACCCACGACCGGCAAATAACGGGACCGCGGCGCATGCCGCGATCCCGCTTTGCAGTTATGCCGTCTTCGCGCCCGCGACGACGCCAGTGGGCTCTTCGCTGAGCCAACGATAGATCACCCCGCCCAGCGCGCCGCCGATCAGTGGCGCAACCCAGAACAACCAGAGCTGCGACAGCGCCCAGCCGCCGACGAACAGCGCGGGCCCCGTGCTACGCGCCGGGTTCACGGAGGTGTTGGTGACGGGGATGCTGACGAGATGGATCATCACCAGCGCGAGCCCGATCGCCAGCGGCGCAAAGCCGGCGGGCGCGCGGCCGTGAGTCGCGCCCATGATGATGAACAGGAACATCATGGTCATGACCACCTCGGTGAGGAAGCACACGATCATGCTGTACTGGCCGGGAGAATGGGCATCGTACCCGTTGGACGCGAACCCCTTGCTGACGTCGAAGCCGGGAGCTCCGCTTGCGATGACGTAGAGCAGCCACGCGGCCACGATCGCGCCGGCGACCTGCGCAATCACATAAGGCAGGATCTGTCCGGCCGGAAAACGTCCGCCGGCGGCAAGACCGACAGTGACGGCCGGATTGAGATGACAGCCTGAGATGTGGCCGATCGCATAGGCCATGGTGACCACGCTCAGTCCGAACGCGAGGGAGACACCGACCAGACCGATGCCAACCTGCGGAAAGCCGGCTGCGATCACCGCACTTCCGCAACCTGCGAATGTGAGCCAAAAGGTACCGATAGCTTCGGCCGCGTATTTCTTCATATCCATGTGTCGTCCCCTGCTTTCAAAGATTCCGGAACAAAGCTCCGGAAACGGCCCCACCCTTGGCGTCAAATCTCCCAAATCAGGGCCGCACGGAGGTATTTTGCCTCATTTAATGGCTGAACTTGGCCCGAAGACCCGCTTGGCCGGTGGACATCCCAAGTTTTGTCTGATACATCCGCGCCCTCAAGGTTAAGGGCTTGTGCGTTTCGCCATCCCCTTTGATTTACCAGAATTCAAATCCGATCCACTGAAGAGGATGCCGCGTGCAGGTTCTCGTTCGCGATAACAATGTCGATCAAGCCCTCAAGGCGCTGAAGAAGAAGATGCAGCGCGAGGGTATTTTCCGCGAGATGAAGCTCCGCGGTCACTACGAAAAGCCCTCCGAGAAGAAGGCCCGTGAAAAGGCCGAAGCCGTGCGTCGCGCACGCAAGCTGGCCCGCAAGAAGCTGCAGCGCGAAGGCCTGCTGCCGATGAAGCCGAAGCCGGTGTTCGGTGCTGGCCCCGGCGGTGATCGTGGCGGTCGCGGCGGCCCGGGTGCAGGCGCAGGTGCAAGTGCTGGTCCGCGCGGACCGCGCTGATTTACCCGACTTGAGAGATTTCACTTTTCGATGACGCGGGCCCCTGGCCCGCGTTATTGTTTTGTGAGCGGTGCCTTGCTGGGATGGGGCACTACCGATGCGGCACTAGCGCGAGCGAACCGTAGATGGCCTCCCCTCTCCCCAAGCGCGGCTTGGCGCGGCTCCGGCAGATCTTGCAGCAGCCGTTTGCGCTGGCCTTGATGGGGATTTCGCTATGCGGCTGCTCCTTCGACCTGGGGTCGCTGACGCCGGAGAAGGAGAAGCCGCAGGAGGCACCCAAGGCGGCCACGACCGCTGAGAACGTGGTCAGCGCCGGCAATGTCAGCGAAGCCCAGGCCCATACGGCAAAGGCCCAGGCTCTGGCAAAGTCCGGCGAGACGGCGGCCGCGCTCGATGAATTCAATCACGCGGTCGGACTCGATCCCTACAATGCGCAGGCGCTCTATGGCCGCGCCCTGATCTACCAGGGCAAGAACCAGCACGACTTCGCCATCGCCGATTTCAGTGCCGCGAGCGGCCTTAACCCGCAGAAGGTCGAGCCGCTGCTCGGCCGCGCCACCAGTTATCTCGCCCTCGGCAAGGTCAAGGAGGCCGCGGCCGATCTGGATGAGGCTTCCGAGGCCGATCCCCACAATGCCCAAGTCTGGACCATACGCGGGCAAGCCTATGAACGGCTGGGCGACAGGACCAAGGCGGCGGCGTCCTACACCAAGGCGGTCTCGCTTCGCCCACGCGACGACGCCGCCCGCAGCGGCCTCGCCCGCGTCGGCGGCTGACAAGTCTGGCGCAGCGCAGGCGCCGTCTTAATCCGGGGTGACGCTCTTCGGCAGAACGGAGTGGAACATGGACTTAACGCCCGACAGCATGTCGTCGGCGACATTGGTCTTCGGCCGCGGCATCGACGCGCCGGCATCGGCGCGCAGATCGAGCGGGGGCGCAATCATCGGGACCGGAATATCAGCCGGCGGCGTCAGCCGATTCGGGTTCTCGTTGCCGATCGACGCCGTGTAGGGCGGGCTCGGCTGCAACGAGCCGCCATTGCCATAGGCCTCGGCTGCGGGTGTCGAGACCGTGATCGGCGGCGGCAACGGACGCACCGATGACGTATCCACGGGAATGATACGCGGGGCCTCTGGAGTGCGGGCGGCTTCACGCACCGCAGGCTCCTGAGTCTTCTCGGGCGCCTTGATCTCAGAAGACTTGTTGTCGGAAGCCTTTGAGTCGGAAGGCTTTGTATCGGAAGCCTTGGCCTCAGCCGCTTTGCTCTCAGGCGACTTGCGCAGGCGCTCGATAGCAGCGCGCACGAGATCGTTGGCGTCGGGGGCTGCGGCCGGCGCGGCAGCAGCGGGCGCCGAATTGGCCTCCACCACCGGGGTGGCGGGAGCGGCTGCACTGACGGCCGGCGTGGACTTGGCGACTGCCTTCTCGCGACCGGAC
The DNA here is from genome assembly GCF_032917965.1 of Bradyrhizobium sp. BWC-3-1. Lineage (NCBI taxonomy): Bacteria > Pseudomonadati > Pseudomonadota > Alphaproteobacteria > Hyphomicrobiales > Nitrobacteraceae > Bradyrhizobium > Bradyrhizobium sp. BWC-3-1. The sequence continues at coordinate 1,640,248 of NZ_CP136625.1, read as the reverse complement.
GGCTTGCCGCGCGGGGCGGCCTCGGCCGGTGCCACGTCCGCCGTCGAGGTCTTCGACTCCGCGCCCGGATGATCGGCAGCCTTCTCGGCCGCCGGCTTGTCCGTCACGTTCTTCTCGGAGATGCCCTTGGCCTTGACGCCGGGCGCGGGGAGGTTGGCCACATCGGCGGGCTTGCCGTTCTTGCCGGCCTCGGCGGGCGCCGTCACGGCCGCGGGCGCATCCGCCGCCGGCTTGGCGTTGATGTAATGATTAACGATATACGCCCCGATGATCGTTGCGAGCACCGAGGGGAAGATGTCCATCGAGATTTTAGCGATGTATTTCAGCATTCCGGCCACTCCCCGCGCGATCTGATGCGGGAACTTTGAGGCATAGTGAGGGATCAACTGCGACGGATCAATGGCAAAGGGGTACGCCGGACTTACGACTTCAGCTCAACCTCAAGGAACACGATCTCGGTTGCGGTTTCGTTAAGCACGTCGTGCTGGACGCCGGCCTTGCGAAAATAGGATTTCCCGGCCGCAAGCTGTGCTTTGGACCGCTCGCCATCGGGCGCCACGATGGTCATTTCCCCTCCGACCATGGGAACAATGACGTAGTCCATGCCATGGGTGTGATGCCCGGTGGCGCTGTTTGGCGCGAGCCGCCACTCGGTCACCCGAACCTGCTCATTGTCGACCTGAACCTCGGACTCGGCGGCAAGCATCGGAACTCTCCTGGGGCATATCCGGAAAACCGGTTCAGGGCACGAAAACCACGAACACGTAGACGGCAAATACCACCTTATGGACCAGCCCGAACAGGACATTGGTCCTGCCCGTACCGAAGGTCAGCATGCTCAGGAAGAAGGTCAGGAGCAAAGGCAGGCGGCGCGCCGATCCTGGCCGCGACGGCATCGACCACCAGCGAGAATTTCTTGGACAGCAACACGACCGCCAGCAGCGCAATCAGCAGCAGCACGACGCTGAGCACCAAGGCCCGGCCCGACAGATGCGCCTCGCACGGCCAGCGCCGGAAAGATCCAGGCCGATCGAGGCGTCGGATTGTGCGCGCGCATCCATCGGCTCCAATTGTCTCAGCCGAGCAGTAGCAATCGCGCGGCAGATTCAATGCCAGCGCAGGATCGGAGCGAACGGCAGCAGCGTCAGCAGCACGAACAGCGGGATCAGCACCGCGCCGGCGCGCAGGAAATAACCGAAGAAGCTCGGCATCTCGATGCCGTTCTCGCTGGCGATGCTGCTCACCATGAAATTCGGCGCATTGCCGATATAGGTAAGCGCGCCCATGTAGACTGCGCCCATGGAGATGGAGGCGAGCGTGCCCGAGAGTTCGTGCATCAGCACCTGCGGGTCGCCGCCGGCGAGCTCGAAGAACAACAGATAGGTCGGCGCATTGTCGAGGAACGCCGACATCAGACCGGTGAACCAGAAATAGGCAACCTCGCGCGGCGTGCCGTCCGGAGCGGTCACGGCCGACAACAGCCAGGCGAACGCGCCGTGATGGCCGGCATCGAGCATGGCGATGACCGGGATGATCGCGATGAAAATGCCGGCGAACAGCTTTGCGACTTCGCGGATCGGCTCCCAGGTGAAGCCGTTGGCCTGCCGGTGCTCGTCCGGCGTCAACCACACCGACAGGCCCGCTATGGCCAGCAGCGCCGCGTTGCGGGCGATATCTTCCAGCTCCAGCCTGGTTCCGAGAATGTCGAAAGCGATGCCGGGCTTCCACATCGCCGAGGCCAGCAGGCTCGCGACGATGGCTGCGATCAGCACCAGGTTGACGAGGCCGCGGATGCGGACCGGCTTCGCGGCGCCGGCGGCGCCGAGCAAGGGTTCGCTGCGGAAGCACCAGACGTCGATGACGACGAAGATCGCGAGCAGCAGTCCGGCAACGATCGCCGTCTGCAGCCAGATGGTCCGCGTGGTCCAGAAGAAGTCGACACCATGCAGGAAGCCGACGAACAGCGGGGGATCGCCGAGCGGGCTCAGCGCGCCACCGACATTGGCGACCAGGATGATGAAGAAGATGACGACATGGGCGTTGTAGCGCCGCGGCCGGTTGGCGCGGATCAGAGGGCGGATCAGGATCATGGCCGCCCCCGTGGTGCCGACGACACTCGCCATCACCGTACCGAGCGCGAGGATGCCGGCATTTGATGCCGGCGTCGCCTTGATGTCGCCCGTCACGAGAATGCCGCCAGCCACGACATAGAGCGAGAACAGCAGCACGATGAAGCCGAGATATTCGGCGAGCATGGCGTGAACGAGCGCCGCCAACGTCGCCATGCTCCCGGCCAGGATGACGAGCGAGGCGAGTGCCAGCAGCGACCAGGCCGCGGCGATCTTGCCGTAATGATGGTGCCAGACTTTTGCAAACAGCAGCGGCCCGAGCGCGATCGACAGCAGGAGGCCGGCAAAGGGCAGCGCATACGGCCAGCGCATCGCCGCGCCGTCGAGCCCGGTCGCCGCCCATGCGTGCTGTGGCAACAACACGACGAGGATCGCGGCGATGAACCCGCTCGCGCGCCGAACGACAAGCCGTCTAGAAAGCAATGAAGTGCCTCGCCGTTTCAATCGCACCGAACGCATCGAGATTGTCGTGTCCACCGCCCGCAAAGCGAACGAACTCCTTCGGTTCGTGCGCAAGCGCGAACAGACGCTCTCCGAACACGATGGAAATGGCAAGGTCATCGGTGCCATGCATCACCAATAGCGGCACAGTGACGCGCGGGATGCGCTCGTCGGAATGAAATGGATCTCGCATCAGCAGGCGGACCGGAACGTACCAGAACGATGAAGCTGCAATATCGGCCGTCGATGTATAGGGCGCTTCCAGGATGAGTTTTCCAACACGATGCTCCGAGGCGATCGCGACCGCCACGCCGGTCCCGAGCGAAAAGCCCCACGCGACGATTCGCTCCGCCGCGTAGCGCGCGGTGGTGAAGGCGTAGGCGGCCGCGGCATCGCGCAGCAGGCCCGCCTCGCTCGGCGCCCCGCTCGAGCCGGCATAGCCGCGATAGGACAGCGCGACCAGGCCGGTGCCGTCCGCCGTCATGGCCTTGAGGCGGCTGACGCGACCGGCGAGATAATCGCCATTGCCCGGAAAATACAGGATCACGGGGCGGCCTGGCTTCGCCGGCACGTGCCAGACGATGACATTCTCGCCATCGGAGGTAGTCAGGACGTGCTCTTCGGCCTCGGGGAAGCCTGCGGCGTCCGGCGTGGTGCGACCGACGGGCGGGATCGGAAACAGCATCTCGCGCTGCCTGACATACAGCACGAGGAGACCGGCGCAATAGACGGTCACGAGCAGGATGGCGATCCATTTGACGATGGTCATGATGACGCGACCCGGCCCCTGTTCAGGGTTTGCACCGGCTCGGCAGCAATTTCATGACATCGCCCGAGGCGGGCCGGAACGTCACGGCAGCCGGATGCCGCCTGGTGAGCGGTGTGCCACGCGACGCGCTGCTCGCGCGTCGCATTGGCAATGGCCCGCTTGCCTCCGCGCTACATCGCCTTGACGATGTTCTCGGTGACCTTCTTGGCGTCGCCGAGCAGCATCATGGTGTTGTCGCGATAGAACAGCGGATTGTCGATGCCGGCATAGCCGGAAGCGAGCGAGCGCTTGATGAACATCACGGTGCCGGCCTTCCAGACCTGGAGCACCGGCATGCCGTAGATCGGCGAGGTCTTGTCCTCTTCGGCCGCCGGATTGGTGACGTCGTTGGCGCCGATCACGAAGGCGATATCGGCTTGCGCGAATTCGGAGTTGATGTCCTCGAGCTCGAACACCTCGTCATAGGGCACGTTGGCCTCGGCCAGCAGCACGTTCATGTGGCCGGGCATGCGGCCGGCGACCGGGTGAATGGCGTATTTCACCTCGACGCCTTCTTTCTTCAGGATGTCGCCCATTTCACGCAGCGCATGCTGAGCCTGCGCCACCGCCATGCCATAGCCGGGCACGATGATGACCTTCTGCGCGTTCTTCATGATGAAGGCGGCGTCGTCGGCCGAGCCGAGCTTGGCCGGCTTCTGCTCGCCGCCGCCACCGCCGGCCGCCGCGGTCTCGCCGCCGAAGCCGCCGAGAATGACCGAGATGAAGGAGCGGTTCATCGCGTGGCACATGATGTAGGACAGGATCGCGCCGCTTGATCCCACCAGCGCGCCGGTGATGATCAGCGCGGAATTGCCGAGGGTGAAGCCGATGCCGGCCGCGGCCCAGCCCGAGTACGAGTTAAGCATCGAAATCACGACCGGCATGTCGGCGCCGCCGATCGGGATGATCATGAGGACGCCGAGCGCCAGCGCGATGATGACGATCAGCCAGAAGTCGAGCGCGCTGCCCGTCATGACCAGCCCGACGATGAAGACGACGAGCGCGATCGCGAGCGCAATGTTGATGATGTGGCGGAACGGCAGGATGATCGGCGCACCGCTCATGCGCGCGGACAGCTTCAGGAACGCGATCACCGAGCCGGTGAAGGTCAGCGCGCCGATGGCGACGCCGAGCGACATCTCGACCAGGCTCTGCGGATGGATGTTGCCGGGGCTGCCGATGTCGAAGGCCTCCGGCGCGTAGAACGCACCGGCGGCGACCAGCACCGCGGCCATACCGACCAGCGAATGGAACGCGGCGACCAGTTCCGGCATCGAGGTCATCGGCACCCGGCGGGCGATCACCGCACCGACGCTGCCGCCGATCGCGATGCCAAGGATCACGAGGATCCAGGCGAGGCCGTCCGCCGGCGGATGGCTGGCCAGCGTGGTGGCGACCGCGATCGCCATGCCGATCATGCCGAAGAAATTACCCTGCCGCGATGAGGCGGGGCTGGACAGCCCGCGCAGTGACAGGATGAACAGCACACCCGCCACGAGATACAGAACTGCAGCCAGATTGGCGTTCATCTCAGGTCCCCTTTGTCTTTGTCACCCCGAGGTGCACGCCGCTCACTTCACCTTCTTCTTGTACATCGCCAGCATGCGCTGGGTGACAAGGAAGCCGCCGAAGATATTCACGCAGGCGAAAATGAGCGCGATGAAGCCGAAGCCGCGCGCCCAGCCTGAGCCGCTCGAGATCATGCCGACGCCGACCGCGAGCAGCGCGCCGACCACGATCACCGAGGAGATCGCATTGGTCACGCTCATCAGCGGCGTATGCAGCGCCGGGGTCACCGACCACACCACGAAATAGCCGACGAAGACGGCGAGAACGAAGATCGACAGCCGGAAGACGAAGGGATCGACGACCTGTGCAATATGCTCCATGACGGCTCTCCTTACGCTTTCGGCTGGAAATTCGGGTGGATGACGGCGCCGTCCCTGGTCAGCGCGGTCGCCTTGACGAGTTCGTCGTCCCAGTTCACGGCCAGCGCCTTGCTGGTCTTGTCGACCATCGTTTCGATGAAGTTGAACAAATTGCGCGCGTAGAGGCTGGAGGCCGACGCCGCGACGCGGCCGGCGACGTTGGTGTAGCCGACGATCTTGATGCCATCGACCTCGGCGACCTCGCCCGCTTTGACGCCTTCGACATTGCCGCCGCGCTCGACGGCGAGATCGACCAGCACCGATCCCGGCTTCATCGACTTGACCATGTCAGCCGTGACGAGCCTCGGCGCAGGCCGGCCCGGAATCAGCGCGGTGGTGATCACGATGTCCTGCTTCTTGATGTGCTCGGCGGTGAGCGCGGCCTGCTTGGCCTGGTATTCCTTGGACATTTCCTTGGCGTAGCCGCCGGCGGTCTGCGCGTTCTTGAATTCCTCGTCCTCGACGGCGAGGAATTTTGCACCGAGCGATTCGACCTGCTCCTTGGTGGCGGGCCGGACGTCGGTCGCGGTGACGACGGCGCCGAGACGGCGTGCGGTCGCGATCGCCTGGAGGCCGGCGACGCCGACGCCCATCACGAACACTTTGGCGGCGGGCACCGTGCCGGCCGCGGTCATCATCATCGGGAAGGCGCGTCCGAAGGCCTCCGCGCCCTCGATCACGGCGCGGTAGCCGGCGAGGTTGGCCTGCGAGGACAGCACGTCCATCACCTGCGCGCGCGTGATGCGCGGCATCAATTCCATCGCGAAGGCGGAGACACCGGCATCGGCGATCGTCTTCAGCGCGGCCTCGTTGCCGTAGGGGTCCATGATGGCGATGACGAGCGCGCCGCGCTTGTACTGCGCCAACTCGGAGGCTTCAGGGCGCTTCACCTTGATGATGATGTCGGCGTCCTTCAGCGCGTCGGCGCTGACGGTGGCGCCCACGGCGGTGAATTCGGAGTCCGGCAGGCCCGACTTGAGGCCGGCGCCCGGCTCGACGGCGATCTCGGCGCCCAACGCCTTGAACTTCTTCACCGTATCCGGCGAAGCGGCGACCCGCGGCTCCGACGGATCGATTTCCTTGGCAACGGCGATCTTCATAGGCCCTCCGGCGACGCGGGAAGAAGCGCGCACGCGAACTTAGCGTTACTCCCGCAACGTTGGATACCGGTTTTCAATCCGGCTTGATTGCAAATTTTATAGGCACCGACGACACTGGCGGTGCTGCAGGGGATGGATCAGGTCAGGAAGATCGCCATCAGGATCACGATAAGCGCGACCGAGACCGTGCCGTACTTCACCAGCTTGATGAAGCCCTCGTAGGTCTGCTCGTGGGCAACGTAGTCGTTGCCGTCGGCGGTGCTGTACGCCACTTCGCTATGGTCAGCCATGAATTGTCCCCAGTCGAAAGTCGAATTTCGTGGCTGGGATACCGCAAACTTCCGGGCAGGGCAACGGCACGGAGGCGCGGTTTCCCGGCAAATCAGGTCATTTGGAATTCCAATGGGCGGGAATTCGGCTCAGACCGGTGATCCGCCCGTCAGAGGCGGTCTCCGATGCCACGAGCCGAGGCCTCTCAGCGCAGGCCGAGCGCACGGCGGACTGCGCCGATCGGCTCCACCTTGCTGTCGCAGAAGTTTCGCTTTGCGCAGCGTTCTCCCGGAACGTTGACGACGATTGCATCCGCGCCGGCATCCTCGGTGAGAAAACCGTGGCTCATGTGGAAACCCAGCGCGCGGTAGACCTCGAACTGCTCCTCCGAGAAGAACTGGTCACCGGTGGTTTCATGCGGGAAGGTGTCGTTGCGGCGTGCATAGTCGCGGATGTAGTCGTTCTCGTCTCCGGTCAGGGACGACTTGATGTACACGAGGTACCCCTTTTCCCCCGAGCCGTAGTCGATGGTGCCGACCGCCACGTGCGGTCCGCCCGCCGTGCGCCGGGCCGGGGATTTGGTTGCGTTGCACTTCATCCACTCGAGCGTGGTGTTGCGGATCGGCGTCCACGGCAGATCGATGATGATCCCGAGATCGATGCGCGCATAGCGCTGCAGCGTCACCAGGGATGAGAAATTCATGGGTGCATCGGCTTCGGCGTCAACCGCGATGATCACCTTGCAGCGTCGTCGCAACAACTCGTAGACACCGAGATTCTCGATGTGTCCGCCGTCCGTCAGGTAGACCGCATCGGCATTCTCGTAAAGCCGGCCCGAGATCTCAGACCATAGAAACAAAGGGGTCGAGTGGTGCTGCGGCTTGTCCTTTGTCGAGACCCAGCGCGGGTTCTTCAACCAGTACCCCAGGCGCACGTTGAGGAGCGCCAGGGTCGGGGTCAGCGAGCGGATCGACCCCGAGCCCATGTTCGACGAAGCGGCGGCCCCGGAGATTGCCATCGCGGTCGCAAGATCGAGGCCCGGCGCGACCTTCTCGAATGCCGGTGTATTCGCATAGCCAGTGGCCTCGCTGCCGACGTGCAGCGGCGAGAATATGAAGAAATCCGCGTTCCGTCCCCGCCGATTGGCGAAGTCGGATCCTTGGATGTTCAGCGCGGCGTTGATGATGGGATATGGCGAGGCCAGGCTGCATTTTTTCGATGTCGCGACCGTCATCGCTCCCGCTGGATCGACCCCGTAGACCATCTGATGTAACAGACCGCTCAGCTTCTCCTCGTCGAGCGGAAGGAAATCCCTCCCCTGGTCCAGGCTCGGCATGTTCCGCGACGGCTCCCCGTCGGCGTAATAGAGCGGATTGAACAAGAAGGCCTTGCTGAGGCGATCACGATAGAGCCGGTGCAACGAATTGGCATTCGGCCCGAGAACCCACGACAGGCCGAACATGGCCGAGCCCGACAAGAAGTAGAGCAGCATCATCCGCCAGCTGACACTGTTGCCGAACTGGTACTTCGACCAAGTGAATTTGTCCGGGGACTGCAATGACGCAACGGAAAACAGCCATGCGGGAATGTGCGAGATCGGCCCCACCGGCTTGGAGACGACGACCTTCGCTTCGCGATTGGTGATTTCGGCCGAGAGCTTGCGGGTCGCCGAGTCAAACTGGACATTTCCCTTGACATCGACACCGGCCGCGGGCGGCACGGGTTGCACGCCAGCCGCTCCCCACTCCTCGATCATGGGGTATTGACGGTAGGCGGCGTCGAGCGTCTTGTCGTTCGCGATGCCCCAATAGCAAAGATAGAGATATCCGACCCAGATCAGCAAGGGCAGCGCCAGTCCCGCGACAAGCACGGCTGCTTTCGCCGCATGGGCGAGCAGGCGTGATCCCAGGTCCGAGGCGCCGGCGCCCTTCAGCAGGTCGGCGAATTGCTGCCGGAACAGCGTGACAGCCGCCGCAACCGGCGCAGTGATGGCCGCAAGCGATTGGACCCACTTGATTGCAACGCCGCCAATGATGCCGCCGGACTGAGTCGTGTTAGCGTCGGCGACATCGAACATCTGGGCGATCATGAAGGGCTGAAATTCGAAGAAGCAGATGGCGGCAAGCAGAACGAGATAGGTCGCGCCGACCGTCGACGGATAGCCGCGGAATTCACCTCCCTTGGTCGACGAAATCGATCGCAGCACTGCCCAGCCAAAGAAAAGCGCAAGGCCGAGCAGGACCGCTGCAAGCGAAAGGCCAAAGTGATCGACATTCAGGCAGCTGGCGATCGCACAGATGAGACCCATCGCAAACGCAAGACCGGCCAGGTACCGAAACAGCTCGCGCCGCCCGACTTTGAAAAGGCGCCCGACCAACAAAAGCAGCAAAGCGACAACAAGGCCGACAAGAAAGAAGGCAGGCATCAATCCCAGGCTGGAGAGGGGACCAAGATTGTGGGTGTCGTCGACGCTCAGGCCGAAGAAATTGGTCGTATAGAGTGACGAGCGTGCGGCGTTGGACAGGATCGTGATCACTGCAACGAGCAGTACGACCGGCAGCGTCAGGCTCAGATTGGCAACGAGTCCACGCACGACGATTGCGACGCCGGTGATCAGGTCGCGCGCGCCGGCCGGAACGAGATAGTTCGAGTAATTCCGGATATGGCCCACCGCAGGCGTGTCACTGATCTCATTTGCGCTCTCGGCTCCAGGTGTCGGCGTGCTTCCGAAGACGAAATTCTGCGCCCGCGTCATGGTCGCCGTAAACGAACAGCCGGTGTAACCGCCGCCCGATACGGTCGACAGATAGTCGATGTGCTTGATGAGCCCGTGGTGATTGAAAGCCTGCAAGACGCCGAGGCAGATTGCGGAGGATCGGATCCCGCCGCCTGACAGCGCAAGGCCGACCGTGTCGATCGCCTTTTCGTCGCCAGGGTATGCAACGGGATCCATACCCTGGGCTAGGCGGCGGTTGTTGATGGCTGCGAGCTCGCGCTTGACGATCTTCCGGTGCTGCGTCCCCCACAGCTGCTGTTCCCCCACAGCCCGTGGCGGCTCTACCTTGGGGTCTGGGGCACTGATCCTGGCCATGTTCGCCTCCCTGGCCGAGCACACCGCGACGATCAACAATCACAGATTGCATTGCAGGTCGAACCCGCCTGCAAGAATTAGTCTGGTCCCGGGCACAAACGTTCAATGCGCATGGCGGGATCTTTACAACCCGCCTCCCCCGTTGTCGGAACAACGGGACACTCGGACGGCCGACCCGACCTGCTCGCTGCAGCGCTGAAGGCGGTTCGGCTCAGCCCATCGCTTCCAGTTCGTCGATCATGCCGGCGATGACGCTCAGGCCGCCGTCCCAGAACTTTGGATCCTTGGCATCGAGCCCGAACGGCCGCAGCAGTTCGGAATAATGCTTGGTGCCGCCGGCGGCGAGCATGTCGAGATAGCGCTCGGCAAAGCCTTCGGCCGCGTTCTCGTAGACGGCGTAGAGCGAGTTCACGAGACAATCGCCGAATGCATAGGCGTAGACGTAGAACGGCGAATGGATGAAGTGCGGGATGTACATCCAGTAGTTCTCGTAGCCCGCTTTGATCTCGATTGCCGGACCAAGGCTCTCGCCCTGCACCGAGAGCCAGATCTCGCCGAGCCGCGTCGCGGTGAGCTCGCCGTTCTTGCGTTCGGTGTGGACCGCGCGCTCGAAGGAATAGAACGCGATCTGCCGCACCACGGTGTTGATCATGTCCTCGACCTTGCCGGCGAGCAGCGCCTGGCGCCGCCTTGCGCTCCTGGTCTGCGCCAGCAGCCGCCGGAAGGTCAGCATCTCGCCGAACACGCTCGCGGTCTCCGCCAGCGTCAGCGGCGTCGGCGCCATCAACGCGCCGTTCCTGGCCGCCAGCACCTGATGCACGCCATGGCCGAGCTCATGGGCGAGCGTCATCACGTCGCGCGGCTTGCCCTGGTAGTTCATCAGCACGTAGGGGTGCGCGGACGGCGTGGTCGGATGCGAGAAGGCCCCCGGCGCCTTGCCCGGGCGCACCGGCGCGTCGATCCAGCGGTCGGTGAAGAAGCGCTCGGCGATGTCAGCCATCTTTGGCGAGAAGCCGCGATAGGCGGTGAGCACCATGTTTCGCGCATCGCCCCAGCCGATCACGTCGGTCGCCGCAAAAGGCAGCGGCGCGTTGCGGTCCCAATAGGCCAGGCGCTTCCTGCCGAACCAGCGTGCCTTCAGCGCGTAGTAGCGATGCGACAATTTTGGATAGGCTGCGCGCACCGAGGCGACCAGCGCATCCACCACCTCGCGCTCGACGCGGTTGTTCAGGTGCCGGGAATCTGCGACGTCCTTGAAGCCGCGCCAGCTATCGGAGATGTCCTTGTCTTTGGCCAAAGTGTTGGTGATCAGCGCAAAGGTGCGCTCATTGGCCTTGAAGGTCTTTGCGAGCGCCTCTGCCGCGGCCTTGCGCTTGGCGCCGTCGCGGTCCTGCAACAGATTGAGCGTCGGCTCGATCGCGAGCTCCTTGGGCCCGACCTTGAAGCGCAGGCTCGAAATGGTCTGGTCGAACAGCCGATTGAAGGCGGAATAGCCGGTCTGCGCCTTCTCCAGGAAGAGCTGCTCGAGCTTGTCCTCGAGCTGGTACGGTTTCTCCTTGCGTAGATCCTCGATCCAGGGACGGTAGTGCGCGAGCTCGGTGGCCTGCATCGCGCGGTTCAAAATATCGTCATCGATCCGGTTGAGCTCGAGCGCGAAGAACAGCAGATGCGTCGATGCCGCCGTCAGGCGCTCGGAAACGTCGCCGTAAAACTTTGAAATCTTGGGGTCCACGCTGTCGCCGGCATGAACGAGGCCAGCGTACGAGCCGAGCCGGCCGGCGAGGTCGTCGATCGCCTCATAGCGTCGCACGGCTTCTGCGAGCCATTTTCCGCCATCTTCCTTTGCTGTTCCTGTTGCGAGCTTGCCCTTGTAGTCCGTCTCGAACGCGACGCAATCGGCATCCATCTTTGCGAGATCGCGCGCCACTTCCGGCGCATCGATCCCGGAATAGAGGTCGGCGAGGTTCCACTCCGGAAGCTTGCCGGTCTTGCTCGCAGGCTTTGCGGGTGAAGGTCTGGAGGACTTTGCCTTGATGACCGATTGCTTGGTGCCTGGTTTGCGGAGAGCAGACTTTTTGAGAGCAGACTTTTTGAGTGCAAGCTTGGAGCGCGAATTCATTGTGTGGGAAACCTGTGTTCAACAATCGCGACGGCGGGCGGGGGCATCAGGATTTAACAGTGCGTTAATCGGCTTCGGCCAGACTGCCCCGATTCGAGACAGATAGTAGTAGCGTGCGGGGAACACCATGGCTGCCAGTATTTTGATCGCCGACGACGACGCTGTAGCCCGCCGGCTGGTCGAAAACATGGTGCAGAAATGCGGCTATGAGACGATCGTGGTGGACTCCGGCGATGCGGCGATCGCCGCCCTCACCGCCCCCGACGCGGCCATCGACGGCGTCATCCTCGATCTCGTGATGCCCGGCCTCGACGGCATGGGCGTGCTGGCGAAAATCCGCGAAGCGGGTCTCAGCATCCCCGTCATCGTGCAGACGGCCCATGGCGGCATCGACAATGTGATCTCGGCGATGCGCGCGGGTGCGGCCGACTTCGTGGTCAAGCCGGTCGGCCTGGAGCGGCTCCAGGTCTCGCTTCGCAACGCGCTCAATTCGTCCGCGCTCAAGGGCGAATTGCAGCGCATCCGTCACAGCCGCGAGGGCCGGCTGACCTTCTCCGACATCATCACACGCGCCGAGGCGATGGCGGGCGTGATGCGCGCGGCGCAGAAAGCAACAAACTCCTCGATCCCGGTGCTGATCGAGGGCGAGTCCGGCGTCGGCAAGGAGATGTTCGCGCGTGCCATTCATGGCAGCGGCGAGCGCAAGGCCAAGCCGTTCGTCGCGGTCAATTGCGGCGCGATCCCCGACAACCTCGTCGAATCCATTCTGTTCGGTCACGAGAAGGGTGCCTTCACCGGCGCCACCGAACGCCACACCGGCAAGTTCGTCGAAGCTCATGGCGGCACGCTGTTCCTGGACGAGGTCAGCGAGCTGCCGCTGAGCGCGCAGGTCAAGCTGCTTCGCGCGCTCCAGGAAGGCGCGGTCGAGGCGGTCGGCGGCCGCAAACCCGTGAAGGTCGACGTCCGCATCATCTCGGCGACCAACCGCAGGCTGCTCGAGCGGGTCAAGCAGGGCCACTTCCGGGAAGACTTGTTCTATCGCCTGCATGTGCTGCCGCTGACGATCCCATCGCTGCGCGCCCGGCGCGAGGACATTCCGCATCTGCTCAGGCATTTCCTGGCGCGCTTTGCCGCCGAGGAGAACCGCCCCATCACCGGCATCAGCGGCGAGGCCGTTGCGCACCTCGCTCAGCTCGATTGGCCCGGCAACATCCGCCAGCTCGAAAACGCGGTCTATCGCGCCGTGGTGATGAGCGAGGGCGACCAGCTTGGCCTCGACGACTTCCCCCTGATCGCCTCGCAGCCGCATCCGGGAACAGACATTCCGACGGCGCCGCTGATGCTGGAGCCAATCGCGGCCCCCTCCGTCGTGTCGGGTAATGACATACCGATCGCACCGCTGCCGCAAGCGGGTGCTCTCTCCATGCTGACCGCGACCGGCGACGTCCGGCCGCTGGAGGACATCGAGAACGAGATCATCCGTTTCGCGATCTCGCATTACCGCGGGCAGATGTCGGAGGTCGCCCGCCGCCTCAAAATCGGCCGGTCCACCCTCTACCGCAAACTCGATGAGGCCGGGGTTCCCGGCCATGGCGGCAAAAGCGGTGAGGAGACGCACTGAGCCTGAGCGAACGGAGGTTCGTCCGGGCGGAGCGATACGACTGTAAGCCGTTCGTATGACGACGGAATTCGACTGCGATTTGAACCGTGACTTGGAAGTGACAGACACAGGGAAAAGCGCGTGGCAGAAGCGCACAATCCGTTGCCAAGAGGCGTGCTTGAAGTCAGTTTGTCGTGAGTTGTCCCGGGTAGCGCTGGCTGCGAAATCGGGGCCTGTATATCGTCCGCGTAAGATTCGTCTGCGTAGGAATCGTTGCGTGCAGGCGTGCAACTTTCGAGAGGCCGGCGCGGTTTAGCCGAAGCTCAATAGGCGATAACGAAGCTGTTCCACGGGGGACAGTTCACCCGAGGGGTGCGACACAATGCGCGACTGTTTGAACCACCGTGCAGGCTTTGACCGTGTCTTGTTCACGGTCGCGGCGACCTTCCTCACGGTATCGGCCAGCTCAGCCCTGGCGCAGGATCAGGCGCGCAGCAGCGCTGCCGAGCTCGCGATCGAAGCCGCAATCCCGCGCCCCGAACCCGCAAACGTCCCGCCCCCGACCGCATCAGACATCAAGGTCGACACCACCGCCACGATGGTGGACCCTGCTAAGGAGCCCGCCAAGGAACCCCTGAAGGCCGAATCCGCCCCCGCGCCGGACAAGGTCGAGACCAAGCCTTCCGACGTCGCCACCACGCCCGCCGCCGAGGCGACGAAGAGCGAGACGGCGAAGACTGAACCTGCCAAGACCGAACCTGCCAAGGCCGACACGGCGATCCCAACGCCGGCCGCGCCCGCCACCGCTGCGGCTCCGGCCTCGGAGCCGGTAGGGGCCGCGAGCAACGTTCCCGCGGCCGACCAGCCGGTCGCCGACAAGCTCAAGGACATCATTGGCGCAAAGGCCTCGCGCTATTTCGACCGTAAGAACGAACGCGCTGCGATCGAGAAGTTCTACGGTGCACGCGACTTCGCGCCGGTCTGGAGCCAGGGCGGCAGCCTGACCGCTGCGGCCAAGGGCGTGATCGCACGGCTGAAGGACGCGGCGTCCGACGGTCTCAATCCCGCCGATTACCCGGTGCCGGACTTCGCGGCCGCCACGACACCCGATACGCTCGCCGATGCCGAGCTCAAGCTCACCGCCAGCATGTTCGACTATGCGCGCCAGGCCCAGAGCGGCCGCATGCACTGGTCGCAGGTCAGCGGCGACATCCTCTATCCCGAGCATCCGGTCGATCCGAACGAGGTGCTCGCCAAGGTCACGACCGCGGCGGACGCCTCCGCGGCGCTCGACAGCTACAATCCGCCGCAAAAACTTTACAAGGAGCTGAAGGCGAAGCTCGCGGAGCTCCGCGGCCAGGGCAACGGCCCGGTGATCGAGATCGCCGATGGTCCGGCGCTGAAATACACCCCGGCCGGCAAGAAGCAGGCTGAAATCGTCGTTGAAGATCCGCGCGTGCCGCAGCTGCGCGCCAAGCTCGGCATCACCGAGAACGCCAGCGACACCCGCTATGACGCGGCGGTCGCCGAAGCCGTGCGCAAATTCCAGAACAGCGCCGAGCTCAAGGCGACCGGCATCCTCGACGACAAGACGGTCAGGGCGATCAACGCCCCGAAGCGCGACAAGCAGATCGACGTGGTGCTGGTGAACATGGAGCGCTGGCGCTGGCTGCCGCGCGACCTGGGCGCGCCCTCGCTGGGCGATGCCTATGTCATCCTCAACATTCCCGACTACACGTTGAAGGTGATGCAGCGCGGCCAACAGGTCTGGACCACCCGCGTCGTCACCGGCAAGCCCGGCACGCATGCGACCCCGCTGCTCACCGAGACGATGAAGTACATCACGGTCAATCCGACCTGGAACGTGCCGCCGTCGATCGTCTACAACGAATATCTGCCGGCGCTTCAGCAGGACCCGACCGTGCTCCAGCGCATGGGTCTCAAGCTCGAACAGAACCGCGATGGTTCGGTGCACATCTCGCAGCCGCCCGGTGAAGCCAACGCGCTCGGCCGCATCCGCTTCAATTTCCCCAACAAGTTCCTGGTCTATCAGCACGACACGCCGGACAAGAACCTGTTCGCCCGGGACGAACGCGCCTTCAGCCACGGCTGCATGCGCGTGCAGAACCCGGATCAGTACGCCTCGGTCCTGCTCAACATCGCGATGCCGAACGAGAAGTACACGCCGGAACGCATCCGCAGCATGTACGGCAAGAGCGAGATCGACCTGAAATTCCCGACCCCGATCCCGGTCAACATCACCTATCAGACCGCATTCGTGGACGATGGCGGCAAGCTGCAATTCCGCAAGGACGTCTATGGCCGCGACGCGACCATGATCAACATCCTGAAGAACGGTCGCGGCAAGGATCTCGAGAACGTCGTCGCGCACTCCCAGCCGAGCTATTCACGCCCGGCGACGACACTGCCGAACGGGGTGTTGGCGGCCAACAACGGCGGCTCGTCCGGGCCAAATTTCTTCGAGCGGCTGTTCGGAGCGCCCACCCCGCCGCCGGCCCCGGTCGGCCGCCGGCCGCAGCAGCAGCGGGTATTCACCCGCTGAGCCAGGCCGCCCGGCGCCTGATTTCCTGAAATTCTGCAGTACAATCAGCGACCTCATCCTCTGGTGGGGTCGCTTAACGTTAACCATTCTCCACCTGACCTCAGGCAGCGGGCGTTTTTTTGCCACACTCACCCGGTTAGGTTCGCGATCTGACTTGGTTTGGGGGCGGGAAGGTCAACCTCGAATTAACCTTCTCGCTTTAACAAAGCGTTCATCCTCTTTCGCGCGCTAACGGGGTTAGCGGGAGAGTCCATTTTGAACGCTCGTCGACTGGGTGGGCTCTAACGTGCTGACTGGAATCGCACGCCAATTCGCTGTGCTGTCGTTGTCCCATGCGGGAGTGAAGGCCGGATCCAGAATCGGCCTCGCTGCCGTATTGCTGCTTGCTGCCGCGGGTTCAGTTCACAACGCCGCCGCGCTCAACGAGACCAAGACGCTCTCCTTCCACCACACCCATTCCGGCGAAGACCTCACCGTCACCTTCAAGCGCGACGGACGCTACGACGAAGCGGCGCTGAAGCAGCTCAACCACTTCCTGCGCGACTGGCGCAGCCAGGACGAGACGGTCATGGACCGTCACCTCTTCGACATCCTCTGGGAAGTCTACCGCGACGTCGACGGCAAGCAGCCGATCCAGATCATCTCCGCCTACCGCTCGCCCGCGACCAACTCCATGCTCCGCCGCCGCTCCTCCGGCGTGGCGCGCTTCAGCCAGCACATGCTGGGGCATGCGATGGACTTCTACATCCCGAACGTGCCGCTGGAGCAGATCCGCTTCGCCGGCCTGCGCCTCCAGCGCGGCGGCGTCGGCTTCTACCCGACCTCCGGCTCGCCGTTCGTACATCTCGACACCGGCAGCATCCGGCATTGGCCGCGCATGACGCATGACCAGCTCGCCCGGGTCTTCCCGGACGGACGCACCGTCCACCTCCCGACCGACGGCACGCCGCTGAAGGGCTATGAGCTCGCCAAGGCCGAGATCGAGCGGCGCGGCAGCGGCGAGGATTCCGGCAGCAAGTCGAATTTCTTTGCCGCCCTGTTCAAGGGTAAGCCGGCTCCGGCCGCGGCGAGCAACGACGAGGATGACGAGGGCGCGCCCGCCCCGTCCGCGAAGACTGTCGCGCCGACCGTGGTCGCCGCCGCGACCAAGCCGGCCGATCCGGTGCCGACGCCGCGCGCCAAGCCGTCAGTCGCGGCGACGATTCAGCTCGCCTCGGCCGATGCGCAGATCGTCGCGCTGGCCAAGCCGAAGCCGGCCCCCGTGGCTGACAAGCCGGCCGCCGGCAAATCTGCTGACGCAAAGCCCGAGACCCCCGCCGACATCATCAATGCCCGTGGCTTCTGGGATACCCCGACTGCGCCGCAGCAGGCGACGCCGGCCCAAATTGCTGCGCTGAAGGCACGGCAGGCGCTTGCCGCCGCCACCGATCCGCAGCCGACCGCGAGCGTGTCCAGCGCCGCCTATCAGGCCCTGGCCTACGCGCCGGCGTCCGCCTCACCGGTCGACCGCGCCAACGTCGTCGCCGCCTCCGCGCCGATCCCGCGCTCCGCCCGTCCCGCCTCCGCGTCGCGTAACCTTGCGCCGGCGACCGAGATCAACACGGTAGTCGGTAAGCGCGTCGACGGCATGGTCGCAACCGCGACCCGGCTCTCCGCAGCCAAGGGCGAAAGCATCTGGCTCAAGATCGTGATGCTGTCGCCGAGCGCCAGCCGCGCGATGTCGGTCACGCTGATGGGTGAGCTCGACACCGCCGCAATGCGCGCCTACTTCGTCAAGCCGCAGTCCGTGATCGCCATGGGTTTTGCCGACGATCCGATGCAGGGCCTGTCCTGCGACAGTTTCTCGGGCACCGCCACCGCCAAACTCGAGACGACGTCCTTCGTCGTACGGACGGCTTCGCTGCGCTGACGTCTTCGCGCGCCGCTAACGCTTCCTCCGTCGATCCAGATGATACGTCAACGCCAGCGACAGGCAGACCGATAGGTCCTGCTTCGGCAGCTTGCCCGACACCGGCAACAGCAACGCCCTGGTCTGCCGATATTCGAACTGATCGGGAAAGCGTTCACGAAAGGTATCGACCAGCGTCGTCTTGCAGTTGAACAGAATCGCGGCGTGCGCGGAGTCCTTCAGGCGGCCGAGCCGGATCGTGCTGCCACTGCCGGTCTCTTCGGTCAGATAAGCAGGCTCGCCCCATTTCAACGTTTCGGTAAGACGGCCGATGCCTTCATGCGCCGCGGCGGCCGCGAAGATCAGCTCGCGTACCCAAAGCAGCCGCTTGCCGATCGACGCCGGAAAAGCATCGTAGGCACGGCTTACCTCGCGCGGCAGCGGCGGCGCAGTCACCGCGGTCTCCTTCGATCGGCATGGTGTCGCCCTGGCGAAAGCCAAGACGACACCGATAGCTCAGATCATCCCCAGTGCTTGCATGTAGGTCTCGAGGATCGTCTCGGCCTCGGCGCGCTCGTTCGGGTCCTGCTTGCGCATGCGCACGATGGTGCGCAGCGCCTTGACGTCGTAGCCGTTGCCCTTGGCCTCGGCGAAGACGTCGCGGATGTCGTCGGAGATCGCCTTCTTCTCTTCCTCCAACCGCTCGATGCGCTCGATGATGGACTTGAGCTGGTCCTTGGCAAATTTCGTCGCGGGCTCGTCGTCGCGGACGGCGGCGGAGGTGGCCATCTTGGTACTCCCAATAGAACTGGCAAAACGAGGTGACGCCGGCATCCTCACCGCGCGTGCTGGTTAGACCCTTAGGGTTCGGACCTCTCGCGTTCAAGGCAGCATCGCGCTCGTCCACAGCGCGCCCACACCTTCCTGCGGCGTGTCGAAGAAAGCGGTTGTGTGATGCGACTCAATGGCACCGCATATCAGGCTGCCGGCGAGGCCGTTCAGTGCCCGGGATGAACCTTCTTCATGGCATCGAGCTGCTCAGGCGTGGCCGCGCCCTGGTATTTCGACTTCCAGGCCTCGTAGGGCATGCCATAGACGGCTTCCCGGCTCTCATCCTTGCTCAAGGCGACGCCCTGGGCGTCGGCGGCGTCCTTGAGCCAGTTCGACAGGCAGTTGCGGCAGAAGCCTGCGAGATTCATCAGGTCGATGTTCTGGACGTCCGTCCGCGTCTTCAAATGATCGACCAGGCGCCGGAAAGCGGCAGCCTCGAGTTCCGTTCTGGTTTTGTCGTCAATTGCCATGGCTGGATCCCTCGGCTTTGCGAATTGGCTGTGACCTGGATGGGTCACCCTTACGAGATCAGGTGGGGCCTGTCACAGATTTTGCCATATCGCGGCGCAAACGGGCGCGAAGCCGGCTTCAGGCAGTTCCCGGGCTCTACGCCAAATCGTCAATGATCTGATATAGCTTCCGCGACAATGATCGCCGAATCTCCCCGCTCCCGCCTTCGCCTGCTCGCCCGGTTGGTCCCGGTGCTGGTGGTTGGCCTGCTGTGCCTCTGGGCCAGCCCGGCCTCCGCCGATTTCCGGCTCTGCAACAACACATCGAGCCGGGTCGGCATCGCGCTCGGCTACAAGGATGCCGAGGGCTGGACCACCGAAGGCTGGTGGAACATCTCGTCGCGCTCCTGCGAGACCCTGCTGCGCGGAACTCTGGTGGCCCGCTTCTATTACATCTACGCCATCGACTATGACCGCGGCGGCGAATGGTCGGGCCAGGCTTTCATGTGCTCGCGCGATAAGGAGTTCACCATCCGCGGCACCGAGGATTGCCTTGCGCGCGGCTATGACCGGACCGGCTATTTCGAGGTCGATACCGGCGAGCAGCGGGCCTGGACGGTGCAGCTCACCGATGCCAACGAACAGCCGTCAAAGCAGCAGCGCGTGCCAGGCCTCCCCGGCCCTGTTGGCCCGGGGGTCCCGGGTTTGCCCAATGGCCCGCCCGGTGGTACGCCCCCCGCCGCGCCTGGCCTCCCGCCAGCTCCCTCGCCCCCGTCTGGAAATAAGCCATGAGGCGTCTTCGCCGTATCAAGATTCTCGCGACCCTTGGACCCGCTTCTTCGGACCTCGCGATGATCCGCCGCCTGTTCGAGGCCGGCGCCGACCTCTTCCGCATCAACATGAGCCACACCCCGCATGACAAGATGCGCGAGCTGGTGGCGACGATCCGCAACGTCGAGAGCAGCTATGGAAGGCCGATCGGCATTCTGGTCGATCTCCAGGGGCCAAAGCTCCGGCTCGGTGCCTTCGCCGAAGGCGCGGTCCAGCTCCAGAATGGCCAGACCTTCACGCTCGATTCCGACAAGGCGCCGGGCGACACCACCCGCGTCCAGCTCCCGCATCCGGAGATCCTGGCCGCGCTGCGGCCGGGCCACGCGCTGCTGCTCGACGACGGCAAGGTGCGGCTGATCGCCGAGGAGACCTCGAAGGAGCACGCGGTGACGCGCGTCGTGGTCGGCGGCCGGATGTCCGACCGCAAAGGCGTCAGCCTGCCCGACACCGACCTGCCGGTCTCGGCGATGACGCCGAAGGACCGCGCCGATCTCGAAGCGGCGCTGGTCACCGGCGTCGACTGGATCGCGCTGTCCTTCGTGCAGCGCGCCGACGACGTGCTCGAGGCCAAGAAGATGATCCGCGGCCGTGCGGCGGTGATGGCCAAGATCGAGAAGCCGCAGGCGATCGATCGCCTCGCCGACATCATCGACGCCTCCGACGCCCTGATGGTGGCGCGCGGCGACCTCGGCGTCGAGCTGCCGCTGGAACGCGTGCCGAGCCTGCAGAAGCAGATGACGCGCATGGCGCGGCGCGCCGGCAAGCCGGTGGTGATCGCGACCCAGATGCTGGAATCGATGATCCAGTCGCCGGTGCCGACCCGCGCCGAGGTCTCCGACGTCGCCACCGCCGTCTACGAAGGTGCCGACGCCATCATGCTGTCGGCGGAATCGGCGGCCGGCAAATTCCCGGTCGAGGCCGTCTCGACCATGAATCGCATCGGCGAGGAGGTCGAGCGCGACCCGATTTATCGCTCCGTCATCACCGCACAGCGCCCGGCCCCGGAAGCCACCGCCGGCGATGCCATCGCGGACGCTGCGCGGCAGATCGCCGAGACGCTCGACCTGCCGGCCCTGATCTGCTGGACCAGTTCGGGATCGACCGCCGTGCGCGTGGCGCGCGAGCGGCCGAAGCCGCCGATCGTGGCGATCACGCCGAACGTCGCGGCGGGACGCCGGCTGTCGGTCGTCTGGGGCATACATTGCGTGGTGGCAGAAGATGCGCGCGACCAGGACGACATGGTGAGCCGCGCCGGCCAGATCGCGTTCCGCGACGGCTTCGTCCGGGCGGGCCAGCGCGTGATCATCGTCGCCGGCGTGCCGCTCGGCATCCCCGGCACCACCAACATGGTGCGCATCGCCTCGGTCGGCCCCGAGGGCGAAGCGAATATCTAGCTCCGCCGGCACCCGGCAAACAAAAAATGTCGAAAACAACCCCATGCACAGTAGCCGGCGAGTCCGGCGGATGTGCTGAGGTTTTTTGAAAAGGCGAGCTCGAGCAACGGCCTGGGCGCGATCAGGTCCGCCGGTCGATCAGGATGACGTTTTAGGCCCCAACCAGCGCTTTCGCCGTCGGCAGCAGCGTCTGCTGCACGACGAGCCCCCTGGCGCGGGCGTCCATGACGCCGACCGCGCGGAGCGCCAGCAGCGTCACGGTCTGCACGGCATCGCGCATCCTGGCGGGATCGTCGAGATTGTCCGGCGCGAGCGGTCCGACCAGGGCCTCGTGCAGCGCGCCGAGCAGCGCGGTGGCAGCAAGGGCCGTGTCCTGCGCCGGCAGGTGGCCGGCGCGCACGGCGGCGTCGATCCGCGAGGCCATCTCGCCCGCGATCTCGCGCCGACTGGCGAGACGTGAAGCGCTGACATCGACATCGACCGGCTCGGCCAGGATGCCCCAGGCGAGCCTGCGCTGTGACAGGGTATGGACAGCCACGGTGGTGACCGCCGCCGCCAGCGCCGAGGACGGCCCCGGCGCGGCATCGGCGGCTCGCCGGATCGCCGTGAGCTCGTCGCGGGAGACTTCGGCAATCAACTCGGAGATCAAATCGGCCTTGGAGGGGAAGTAGCGGTAGACCGTACCCGCAGCGACGCCGGCGCGAACCGCGACTGGCGCAATCTGCACCGCCGCCATCCCGCCTTCCGCCGCCGCCTCCCGCGCCGCCGCCAGTATCGCACTGCGCCGGGCCGCAAGGCGCTTCACCACTTGATGCGTCCGCCGATAAACCATGGCGCGCTTCCTGTCCCACACGCCGGTCGCACGCCCTGCGGCCGAACGCTTCGTCACTGATATCGCAAATCGCCCCGCAAGGACTGAACAACTATTCAGAGTGGATGACAAGGTGCAAATGCATGAAGCGTCACGCAAAAAAAACGCGAGCTCAAACAGCTAAAAACGTCGCGAACTGCTTTGGTGAAGGGGTAACCACGATCGTTACCGCCATCTTAAACCTGCTCCGCGACTGTGCTGCGGTATCGCGATCCCACCTCGGTGCAGCATGGTCGACACGGATGCCCGGACCGCCTGGCAGCTCTTCCACCTGAACTGGCTTCCCATCGCAGCCATGGGCAGCCTGCTGGCGCTGGGCCTCGCCTTCACCGGCCTGAGCCTCGAACCAGTCGCCTATTGGGTGACGCTGGCAGTTGCTGCAGTCTTGCTCGCGCTGGCCTATGGCCATCGCATCGTCAAAGGCGAGCTTGCTGACCCGAAGCTGCTGTTTTCGCTCGGAACGATCGGACAGATCATTCTCACCTGCGCCATCGTCGGACCGCTCAGCTATGTCGCGGCCAAGCTGAACTGGCCGCTGCAGGACCAGGCGCTGCTTGCGATCGACCGTGCACTCGGCCTCGATCCTGAACCGATCGCGCGATACGTCAACGACCATCCCTGGCTCGCGGACTGCCTGGCTCGCGGATATGGGCTGATCAAATTGCCGCTGCTCGGCATTCCCGTCGTGCTGGCACTGACGGCGCACTATATGCGGCTGCAATTGTTCATGCTCGCGATGAGCCTCGCGCTCGCAGTCACCATCGCGATCTCCGCCGTCGTGCCCGCGATCGGCACCTATTGGGGGCTGCAGCTGTCCGCCGCGCATTTTCCCGAAATCAACACCGCGGTCTATGCCGGGCAGTTGCGCGACATCCTCGCGCTTCGCGACGGTAGCCTGCACGAGCTCCAGTTGTTCTTCCTCGCCGGCATTGTCTCGTTTCCGAGCTTCCACGCCGCATCCGCCGTGCTCTACATGTGGGCGCTGTGGCCGGTGCGCGGCCTCGGCGGCATCGCGGCTGCGCTCAATCTGCTGATGATTGCGGCAACACCGGTGATCGGCGCGCATTACGTCATCGACGTCGCCGGCGGAATCGCAGTCGCCGCAGCGTCGATCTGGGCGGCGAAATTCTATCTCGAATGGCACCGCCGCGCGCAGCAAACGTCTGCCGCGCCTGCGCCGTCGGCGGTCTGGCAGCCCGGCCTCGCGGAATGACAGCCGACAAGTTGCCCTAGGGTCCGCGCGTAGCGGCGTGCCCGCCGGTAACTTTCAATGTTCAATGTTCTCGACGGTGGGAACGCCTGCGCTTTCGGAGCCGCGGCAGACGCTTTGCCGCCCTACAAGCTTGCTACAGCTTCACGACTTCTCAGATCCGGAAATCGTCCGCCAGAAGAAAAGAGCCCCGTCAAGGGGCTCTTTGAATTCGCGATTCGTACAGCGTTACTTGAGGCTGCTCGAGATCGAGGTGAACTTGGCGTTCAACGTGGTGCCCAGGTTATTGACGACAGTGATGATCGCCAGCGCAATGCCGGCGGCGATCAGACCGTATTCAATAGCGGTGGCGCCGGATTCATCTTTCGCAAAACGCGCAACGAGGTTCTTCATAAAGAGCTCCAAATGAGTACACGAGGCTACAACTGATCTGGTCTTTTGGGCTTCCCAGCGCCGCTTGACCATGGAACCGAACGTAGAGGCAAAGAATTGCGCCGCAGTTAATTCGACTGCGGAAACACAGAGCGGTTTGCGTGTATGCGTCGATGGTAAACCGAAATCTAAAACGATCCGTTAAATTGTCGAGACATCAAGCCGGCCCCGCCTCACCGGTTTACCCGGAATTATGACCGCCGTGGTCCAATGTCGATCGCTCGGCACAACGACAAAAACACCAGGACGACGAGGCGGCATGTCCCTTTCCTTTGCCAACAGCATCACGGTGCAGGGTCGTGCGCGAGCCCTGGTGCCGCTGTGCGTCGGTGCGGGCGCCTATCTCTTCTTCGTGTATGTCGGCGACACGCTGCTTCAGGACTCCGACTCGCTCTGGCAGATCAAGATCGGACAATGGATCCTCGATCACCAGGCGCTTCCCTACACGGACTTCTATTCCTTCACCCGTCCGGGGGCGCCCTGGGTTTCGACCTCATGGCTGTCGCAGGTCCTGTTCGCCCTCTCCTATGCGCAATGGGATTGGGCCGGCCCGGTGATCCTCACCGCGCTTGCGGTCGCATTGTCGGCGGCGATGCTGGTCGGCCTGCTCGAGGCCCATCTGGAAATTCCGCGAGCGGTTCTGTTCGCGATGTTCGCGCTGTTGCTGTCGCTGCACCACGTTCTGGCGCGGCCACACATGCTGGCGCTGCCCGTGATGATCGCGTGGGTCGGCGTATTGATGGCCGCAGCCGACCGCAAGGGCGCCCCGTCATGGTACTGGCTGCCGCTGATGTCCCTGTGGTCGAACCTGCATGGCGGCTTCGTGCTGGGCCTGGCCCTGATCGGCCCGATGTCATTTGTGGCGCTCTGGGGCATGGAGTCCGGCAAGCAGGTCCGACTGCTGTCGCGCTGGTTCCTGTTCGGTGTTGCGGCACTCGCCGCAAGCTGCGTCACGCCTTATGGCTGGCGCACATTGCTCGGCGCGATCAACATCCTCAATCTGGGCGAGCTGCTGACGATCATCTCCGAGTGGGCGCCCGCGAACTTCGCCTCCTTCAACGCATTCGAAGGCGCGCTGTTCGGCCTGATTGCGATCGGGCTGTATCGCGGCCTGACGCTCTCGCCCCCGCGTATTCTTCTGATCCTGCTTCTGACCTGGATGGCGCTCACCCACGTCAGGAGCATCGAGGCCTTCGCCTTCCTGGTGCCGCTGGTGCTGGCCAAGCCCCTCGGCGAACGGTCTGCGCTGCCGCAGCCTGGCACGCAGGGCGGCGAGAGTTGGGCTGCCCGTTACGTCACCGCGACCGGCGCGCTGATGATCGTGGCCGCAGGCTGGACCTCGACCTCACTCTACATGGCGCATCACCGCTTCACCTTCACGATGGATCAGACACCGGTCGCCGCCGTCGATCTGCTCGAGAAACGCAAGGCGCAACGCATCTTCAACGCCTACCAGTTCGGCGGCTATCTGATCTCGCGTGACATCCCGGTCTTCATCGACGGCCGCGCCGAGCTCTACGGCGAAACCTTCGCCATGGACGTCTTCAAGGCCGTGGAGCTCAAGAAGCTCGACAGTCTGACGCGGCTGCTCGACGCGTACCAGATCGACGCCACGCTCATGGTCGCGGACGCACCGGCCGCCCAGGTGCTGGACCACATCAAGGGCTGGAAGCGGCTCTACGCGGACAACATCGCCGTGATCCACGTGCGAACCGGCGGCACAGAGGCCGGCGCGATGCCGGAAGCGGAGTCCTCGAGGGAAGCCGTCAAGTGAGCGCGTCAGCTCAGCAGCCGATATCCGGTCCATCGCGCCGCTGGATCGGAATTCCTCTCGTGATGCTGCCAGCGTTTTCGATCGCAACGCTCTTCGCCTGGGGCGTCCTGATCTCCACCTTCACCCATCCCGGTTGGATCGGGCTGAACCACGTCGCTCCCGGCACCGACTGGATGGTGTTTTACGGCGCCGTCAGATCGTTGCTCGCCGGCAATCTTGCGCTGGTCACCGATGGTGACGCGTTCACGGCCTATCTCAACCAGTCGTTCGCATCATGGCTCACGGTGCCTCTGGAGTTCCGTCCATGGTTCTATCCGCCCGGCTTCCTCGTTCTGCTGCTGCCATTCGCGCCGCTTGGCTTCATCGGCTCCTATGTCGCATTCCAGGCCGCGACCGCAGGCTTCCTGGCCTGGGCGCTTCGCAACCGGTCCGATCAGCCGCAACTGACGCCCTACATCATCGCGGCCGTGCTGGTCTCGCCATCGGCATCTCTCAACCTGGCCGATGGACAATGCGCCTTTCTCGTTGCCGCACTGCTGGTCGCGGGCGTCAGGCTGCTCGGACCGCGACCGCTCCTGGCCGGGGCAATCCTCGGGCTGCTGAGTTTCAAGCCGCAATTCTTCCTGCTCGTCCCGCTCGCGCTAATGGGGGCGCGCCGCTATGGCAGCCTGTGCGCTGCTGCATGCTCGGCATTCGCATTGGCGGCTGCAAGTGCCATGATTTTTGGCGTCGAATTGTGGCTCTGGTGGATACCGCAGGCGTACAACAATCTGGTCAGCCCCGACGCGAAATGGCTGGCCTATGGCCGCATCTGGGGTCACAGCGTGTGGGCCTGCGCGATGCTGCTAGGCCTGCCGGAGCGGCTGGCCTCCATCCTGCAGCTGGCCGCGATCCTTTCGAGCGCGGCGGCAACGTTCGCGGTCTTTCGCTCCTCGCTCAGTACCAACAACAAGCTGATCGTACTGCTTGCGGCAACCGTGCTGGCAGCCCCGCATTCGGGCCCTTATGACGCGACGCTGCTGACGGTCGCCGTCGTGCTGTGGCTTGCCGCATCGATCGATGCTCCACGCTTTCGCGACTGGCTGATCGGGCTCGGCATCTGGATGGTGCCGTTGCTCAGCCCGGCGGTGTATATTCCGGCGGGACGACTATCGCCGCTCCTCATCGTCGCTCTCATCGGCGTCGTGTTCGGCGCGTTGCGCAGTCCGGCAGGGTCTGGCGAGCCGGCAATGTCGCCGCATTCCTGAATCCAATCTGCGGCTGGCGATGCGGGCGCCGAAGTGATGACGCAAACTCCAGAGCGTGTGCCACCACTTCTAGCGTGATTGGCGAGAGATGGTGGGCGCGGCGCTTAGGCACCTTTGCCTGCCGTACTTCTGAGTTTCCAGTGCAACTGCATCAAAATCGTCAATGCGAGCGCAGTGAAGCAAATCCAGACTGTCACCGCGGATCTATTCTGGATTTCTTCGCTGCGCTCGCAATGACGGGGCGCTGAGTTGGCACCACCCGCAAATCACCATCACCAACAAAAAACGCGGCGTTTCCGCCGCGTTTTTCAATTCGATCTGCCGTACGCGATTACGCCTGCGGCTGCGGCTCCAGGCCGGGATCCGGATCGGGTCGCGGGCGCGACTTGCCGGCCGGCGGCACGGCCGAGGCGCGCGGTGTGGTCGGCTCGAGCACGGATTCGCGGTTCGGCTTCTTGCCCTTGAGCAGGTCGATGATCTCGTCGCCGGAGAGCGTCTCGAATTCGAGCAGGCCCTTGGCGAGAGCTTCGAGATCGGCGCGCTTCTCGGTGAGAATACGCGTTGCCTCGTTATAGCCTTCTTCGACGAAGCGCCGGATCTCGGTGTCGATCTTCTGAACCGTCGCTTCCGATGCGTTCTGGGTGCGCGACACCGACATGCCCAGGAAAACCTCGTCCTGATTCTCGCCGTAGGACACGGTACCGAGCGCCTCGGACAGGCCCCAGCGCGTCACCATCATGCGCGCCAGACGCGTCGCCTGTTCGATGTCGGACGACGCACCCGAGGTTACCTTCTCGCGACCGAAGATCAGCTCTTCGGCGACGCGGCCACCCATCATGATGGCAAGGCGCGAGGTCATCTGCTCCAGCGACATCGACAGCTTGTCACGCTCGGGCAACTGCATGACCATACCCAGCGCACGCCCGCGCGGAATGATGGTCGCCTTGTGGATCGGATCGGTCGCGACGACGTTGAGGCCGACGATGGCGTGGCCGCCCTCGTGATAGGCCGTCAGCAGCTTCTCTTCCTCGGTCATGACGAGCGACTTGCGCTCGGCGCCCATCATCACCTTGTCCTTGGCTTCCTCGAACTCGGCCTGGGTCACCATCCGCTTGTTGCGGCGGGCGGCGGTGAGCGCGGCTTCGTTGACGAGGTTCATCAGGTCGGCGCCGGAGAAACCCGGGGTGCCGCGCGCGATGGTCTTGAGGTTGATATCCGGCGCCAGCGGCACCTTGCGGACGTGGACCTTGAGGATCTGCTCGCGGCCGACGACGTCCGGGTTGGGCACCACGACCTGACGGTCGAAGCGGCCGGGACGCAGCAGCGCGGGATCGAGCACGTCGGGACGGTTGGTCGCGGCGATCAGGATCACGCCCTCGTTGGCCTCGAAGCCGTCCATCTCGACCAGCAACTGGTTCAGCGTCTGCTCGCGCTCGTCATTGCCGCCGCCGAGGCCGGCGCCACGGTGACGACCGACGGCGTCGATTTCGTCGATGAAGATAATGCAGGGCGCGTTCTTCTTAGCCTGCTCGAACATGTCGCGGACGCGGCTGGCGCCGACGCCGACGAACATCTCGACGAAGTCAGAACCCGAAATGGTGAAGAACGGCACGTTGGCTTCGCCCGCGACCGCACGCGCGATCAGGGTCTTGCCGGTGCCGGGAGGTCCGACCAGCAGCACGCCGCGCGGAATTCGGCCGCCGAGGCGCTGGAATTTGCCGGGGTCGCGCAGGAATTCGACGATCTCCTGCAGGTCCTGCTTGGCCTCGTCGACGCCCGCGACGTCCTCGAAGGTGACGCGGCCATGCGCTTCAGTCAGCATTTTTGCGCGCGACTTGCCGAAGCCCATCGCCTTGCCGGCGCCGCCCTGCATCTGCCGCGACAGGAAGATCCACACGCCGATCAGCGCGATGAAGGGCAGCCAGGAGACCAGCAGCGAGACGAACCACGGCACGTTGTCGCCGGGCGGCTTCGCAGTGATCTGCACCTTGCTGTCATAGAGGCGCTTCACGAGCGTCGGATCGCTCGGCGCATAGGTCTGGAAGCTCGAGCCGTTGGTGAAGGTGCCGTGAATGTCCGGCCCCTGGATTACGACGTCGCGCACATTGCCGCGGTCAACCTCGCTCAGGAGCTGGGAGAAGGCGATGTCCTGCGAGGAGGCGCGCTGACCCGGATTCTGGAAGAGCGTGAACAACGCCAACAGCAGCAGGACAATGATGACCCAGAGGGCGAAATTGCGCAGATTGGCGTTCATCGATCTTCCTTCGTGGTCGCGCGGATCGCGGCCTGAGCCTTGGGCAGTTATTTGGGCAGCGCGAGGAAATCCCCAAGGAATCCTCTCGGTTAGACGCATACAATCTAGGTGTCGCTCCGGTCGCTGCCAAGGGAACGAGATGGGACTATTTAGCCCATCTTAGTCCGATTCCCGCTGAAATAATGGCGCTCGGGTCCGGGTTTTTCCTGCCTGGTTAAGGTGTCCTCACGGCGCGGTCTCGAAACGGCCGGTGCCATGATCCGCCCTTATCCACCCTTGATCCACCCTTGCGCCGGGCCGGCGCCGGGGCGATGCGGATACGTCCCCCGGCAAGGCTGATCAAGGCTCCCGCAAGCGTCTGCTTCAGGGCCGGCCGGCCATTTGCGGGTGCGCGGGCACTTGCGGCAATGGCCTGATCGAGCACGGCCAGGAGGGATTCGACCTTGCCGAGTTCCGCCGGCCCCTCATGCCCGAACGCGTTGATGGCCCGCAGCAGGATCCGCAGCCGGACCTCCTCCGGCAGGGCGGCAAACCCGGAGGCCTCGAAGCTTCGAACGCCGGCCTGCGGCGCATCGCCGCGATCCCGCAAACGGAGGAAGCGCTCGGCTCCATCGGTCAGCACCTCGACGGCCAAATTGGCGCGCGCCAGCCTTGCCGCGAGCCGAGCCAGGCTGCGGGCATCACCGCCCTCCGCCGCGAGCTGCGGCAGCAGCGCACGCAGCCGCGGCCGGGTAAAGGCAGCGTCGTGGTTGGTGGGATCGTCGGCAAAGCCGATCTTCGCCCGCTTCAAGGTCGCGATCAGCTGCGACTTCGGAACATCGAGCAGTGGACGCGCAAGAACGACGCCGTCGCGCTCGGTGAGACGGGCCATCGCCGACAGCCCGGCTAATCCGCTGCCGCGCACAAGCCGCATCAACAGGGTCTCGGCCTGGTCGTCGCGGGTGTGGGCGGTCAGCACGTGGCTCGCACCGGCGAGGCGCGCGGCCTGCACAAGCAGGCGGTAGCGAGCTTCGCGCGCGGCGGCCGGCAGTCCCGTTTTCGGCTTTGCCCCGCGCCAGCGCACGGTCCGGTGCGGCAGGCCAAGCCCGGTTGCGAGACGCTTGACCTCGCGCGCCTCGCGCGCCGCCTCCGGCCGCAAGCCGTGGTCGATAGTGACTACGGTGAGACGCGGGCCCCGCGAAAGGCTGCGATGCCAGCGCGCCGCAAGCCACATCAGCGCCACCGAGTCGGGCCCGCCGGAGACCGCGAGCAGCAGTCCCTGCGCGCCTTTCAGGCCTGCGAAGAGGCGCTTGGCCTCACGCGCCGAGATCGGTGAATTGTCCTCTGACATGACACTGCAATCGTCCGCGGATGGACACTGTTTAGCGCAGCGCCATCCTTCTTGTCAGGATCA
Organism: Bradyrhizobium sp. BWC-3-1; assembly: GCF_032917965.1. NCBI lineage: Bacteria > Pseudomonadati > Pseudomonadota > Alphaproteobacteria > Hyphomicrobiales > Nitrobacteraceae > Bradyrhizobium > Bradyrhizobium sp. BWC-3-1. Next base: position 1,609,625 of record NZ_CP136625.1, on the reverse strand, counting down.
ATCGCCGCGCCTCAGCACTTCACCCGCTTCTGCTCGCGGTCGACCGCAGCTTTGACGCCGGCGGAAGCGCGCGGATATTTGCGACCGACTTCACCGAAGGCGGCACACGCCGCCTCCTTCTCCTTCAGCGCCGCCAGCGACTGGCCGAGCCGCAGCAGGGCATCCGGTGCCTTGGCGGATTTGTCGTATTTCGTGGTGACGGCGAGGAAGGCTTCCGCGGAGTCGCGATATTGCTGGCGCTGGAAATAGCTCTCGCCGACCCAGTATTGCGCGTCACCGAGCAGCGGGTCGCTCGGATATTTCTGCGAGAAATTCTTCATGGTCTGCTCGGCCAGCGCATAGTCCTTGCGCTGCATGTAGCCGATTCCGAGGTCGAATTCGTCGCGCGGCGTTGCCGAGGGCGGCAGGGTCGCAAGGCCCGTGCCGCCTGATGGCGCGGGAGAGCCGGATGAGACCGGCGGATAGCCGGGCTGCGCAGCCTGAGGCCCGACCGCCTGCGGATAGCGGGGGCCGCTGTTGGCGAGATCAAGCGGTTCGCCGGCGCCACGGCCGCCGGGCGCGCCGCTCGGGGCACCTGCAGGCATCGGTTGCTGCCCGCCGCCGAGCGCGCGCGGCGCACCCGGCGCATTCGGACTCTGGTTCGGGTCGAAGGCATCGCCGCGGCGGCGCGTGCCCGGCGCGCCGGGCGCAGGCTGCTCCTGAACGATCGGTGCCGGAGAGGCGATCTGCGGCTGCTCGTAATTCGGCTGGGCCGCTTGCTGGTGCGGCGGCTGCTGGCGATAGGCCGGCGCGGCTTGTGCGGGCGGCATGGCCGCGACATTGGGCTGGACCGGCGTCTGGCCGGGCGAAGCTTGCGCGCCGCCCTCGAGCGCTCTTAGCCGCTCTTCGAGCTGGCGGTTGCGATATTGCAGCTCTTCGTTCTGACCGGTGAGCTGGCGCAGCTGGTTCTCCAGCCGCTCGATCCGCATCTCGGGATCTGCATCGTCCGATTGTGCGAGGGCGGGCGAGCACAACGAAAGCAGCGCGGCGATCGCCACGGTGCCGGTGAAAACCTTAAATCTGGATGACATCTTGCCCTGACGACGAAAGCGAAATGGCCTGCGACCGAACATTCGACGCGCCACACATTGAAGGGGAGTACGCCAAAACTGTGACTGTAACAAACGGGTTTCTGTCACAGATCGCTGAAACGAAACCGGCGCCCGAGAGGGCGCCGGCATAATCGCTATCTGAAGATGAACGGCGTCTGACCGATCGTCAGGAGCTCGCGTTCAGCACGGTGACGGCGCGGCGGTTCTGCGACCAGCAGGAGATGTCGTTGCAAACGGCCACCGGCCGCTCCTTGCCGTACGAGATCGTGCGCATGCGGTTCGGATCGATGCCGCGCGAGGCGAGGAACGAACGCACCGATTGGGCGCGGCGAGCGCCGAGCGCGATGTTGTATTCGCGGGTGCCGCGTTCGTCGGCATGACCTTCGACCGTGAAGCTGTAGCGCGGATAGCTCTGGAGCCACTGCGCCTGCTTCTCCAGGGTCACGATCGCCTGCGGGGTCAGATCGGTCTGGTCGCTTTCGAAGAACACGCGGTCGCCGACATTGACGACGAAGTCTTGCTGGCTGCCCGGCGTCGCCGCGTTGGCCATCGCATCCGTGGCAGAGTTCTTGTTGGCGCAGGCACCCATCGACAACGCGACGGCAAGCACCGCGGCCAGCTTCAATCCCTGGAGGATGCGCATAGGATGTTTCATTCCGGAGCCTCCACGCTCACGTTTCGTCCACTGCTGTCCGGTCTACAGGGGGTTGGTTAAGCGAACGTTCCGTCAACCTTGATGGAACCTTGCCACAGCCGGTCAAATGCCCCCAACCAGCGAAAAGCAACCGTCATGGTTAATGGGTTGTAAATGTGGCGCGACGGTGAAGGCAAGCCGCAACGACCGGCAAAAACCGCGGCCTTTGCTGGAATTTTAGGCTCGTCGCGTGGGGCCTAGCGGGCAGAACCCGTTGCCGAGACGGCTACGTCCGGGGGCCGCTGCGTGGCCAGCGACACCGGGCGCGCGGCAGCCTGGCGGGGGCTGCTGCGTTGAAACAGCATGCGCCGCTCAAACGCGCTGGAGCGCATGATCGGAAAGCGCGTCAGGACCTTTTCCCGCTGGTTCCGGAAATCGGACGCCATCAGCACGGCCTTCTTGGTGGGCCAGCCCGGAAACCCGCGTGGCTCCGGTGAAATGGTCTCGTGCAGGAAGATGCGACGATAAAACGCCTGGTGGTCGGTCCGGATCATGGCCAGCCCGGTATCGGCGTTGAAATGATCGCAGGCCACAAAGGCCAGCCGCACGGTCAGATAGGGCAGCTCCGGAAAACGCTGGTGCTTTTCGGGATCGGCAACAAACCGGCATGGATCGATGAGAACTTCGCCGCGGTCGAGGCGGGGATGCAGCACGTCGCCAAACACTTCGGTCGTGTAGGACATCCGCCAGTCCGACGTCAGGACGTGAATGCGAACGGAGCTGCAGAGCTCTCCATCGACATAGACCCCGAAATTCCAGGTGTTGGGCGCATCGTCGAAGCGATCGGTTACGCGCCGCGACTCCGACGGCTCGATCAGACCGGCGTGCAGATAGGCCCGGTACCGCATCAAATAGAGGTTGTCTCGGTCCTCGGGAGTTTCGATCAGGCGGTAATCGATGCGGTCAAACAGAGCGGCTCCCCGCGGAAGGAGCACCGTTTGCGGTTCAGCTCCAGACGTCATCCAGTACCCCTACACTCCAAAGCAACTTCTGCGAGTGTGAGGAGATTAATGGTTCATTAACGGAATTGCAAAGGCTTAGAAACGTTAGGGTTAACCTTTGCAGCCCGCAAAAACACGGGCGAACGAGAGCTAAATGCGTTGAAGGAGTGACGCGGAGAAAGATCAGGCGATCGATCGCGAGGACACCATGACGATGTGGTCCTCAGCCCCGCGGCGGCCATGCGAGGCATTGAGCAATTGGCGAATCCGGACTGCCGGCACCGGCCGGCTGAACAGATAGCCCTGCCCTTCGGTCACGGTGCCGTCGGCGCTGATCAACTCGAGCTGATCATTGGTCTCGATGCCCTCGACCACGACCGCCATGCCGAGATCGGCCGACAGCCGCGCTACGCCGCGCAGCAGCGTCAGCGGCCGGTCGGCATCGATGCCCTCGAGGAAGGAGCGGTCGATCTTCACCTTCTGCATCGGGAAATTGTGCAGGTAGCTGAGGCTCGAATAGCCGGTGCCGAAATCATCCAGCGAAATGCGCACGCCGATCGCATGCAATTGCGACAGGATGTCGTGCGTGAGCTGGGTGTTGCGCAACAGGGAGGATTCGGTGATCTCGATCTCCAGCCGATGCGCCGGGAGCCCCGAAACCTCGAGCGCGTAGCGGATTTCGCTCAAGACGTCGCGCTGGTGGAATTGCTGCGGCGAGAAGTTGACGGCGACGCTGACGCCCTCCGGCCATTTCATGCATTCCATGCAAGCGCGGCGCAGGATCCAGCGGCCGAGATCGACGATCAGCCCCATGTCCTCGGCGACCGGGATGATGTCGATCGGCGAGACCGTGCCGCGCACCGGATGATTCCAGCGCAGCAGCGCCTCGCACGTCGTGATCTTGCCGGATTTCAGATTGACCAGCGGCTGATAGAACAGCTCGAACTCCTCGTTGGCGAGCGCCTTGCGCAGATCGAGCTCGAGGATGCGGCGCGCCTCGACGGTCGCCGCCATCTCGTCGCGGAAGAAGCAGAAGGTGCCGCGGCCGTCGGCCTTGGCCCGGTACAGCGCCATGTCGGCATTCTTGAGCAGCGTGTCTGCGCTGATGCCCTCCGGCAAGGTCAATGCGATGCCGACGCTGGCGCCGATCTCGACCAGATGATTGTCGATGCGGTAACGCTCGCTCAGCCGTTCGACGATCCGGCGCGCCAGCGCAGCGGCGTCCTCGGGCGAGGAGATGTTCTCCTGGAACACGACGAATTCGTCACCGCCGAAGCGGGCGACGAAATCCTCGGGGCGCAGCATCTCGCGCAGACGGTTGGCGACCGCGCACAGGAGCTGGTCGCCGCAGGGATGGCCGAGCGTGTCGTTGACCTGCTTGAACTGGTCGAGGTCGACGAACAGCAGCGCGGACAGGCGCTCGGCGCCGTGCGAGATCGCCAGCAGCCTTTCGATCTCATCGCGGAAATGAACGCGGTTGGGCAGCGCGGTGAGGTCGTCGTAGCGCGCCAGATGCGTGATCTTGGCCTCGGCGCTACGTCGCTCGGTAATGTCCTCGAGCAGCACCACCGCGCCACCGTCAGCCATCGGCTGGACAGTCCAGGACAACGACCGGTTTCGCTGCGTATCGGGATCGGCGGTGATGATCTCCTTGGCTTGCGAACTCTCGATGTCCGCGACGATTCGCTCGCCGCTCCCAGCCGAGATGGATCCCGCGCTCACGCACGCCGCGACGATGTCACGCGCGTTGACCCCGCGCTGCGCGAGACCTTCCGGCAGATTCATCATTGCGCCGAAGCGGTGGTTCATGACCGCCAGCTGTCCGTCGACGCGGAACATGCAGAGGCCGTGCGGCATGTTGTTCAGAGCCGTATCGAACTGGCCGGCGAGCGCGGCTTCACGCTCACGTGCCACGACCGCTCCCATGAAGATTCGATGCAGATTCACCGAGAGCTGCATGATCGCCATCAGGAACGCGGCGCTGACCAGCGCCATCGCGATGTAGTAGGGTGTTCCACGCAGCGCCAAGGCAAGCACGGCCGGGCCGAAGATCAGCACGGCCTGGAGGTGGAAGATCGCAGGCCGGCCATATGCCCTGCCCGCGCCGCCTGCCGCGATTCCGGTCGTGACCGACAAGGCGATCATGTGGGCCACGGCGTCGTCCGTGGCCAACAGGGTGGTGGCGCACCAGATGCCGATCGCAGCCGCCTGGATCTTTGCTCCGATCTGATAGCGCTTCTGCCAGCGTGCGGCCGCCTCGACGGTCATGACCGCGTGACGTGCCTGATAGAGGCGCAGGTCGATCGCCCGCGCGGTCCCGGCCAGGATCAGAAGTGCGACGCACGACCAGATCAGCGGCTCGCCCGTCCTCAGCGCGGTCAGGGCCGCACCAATCGACACGAAAATGAGTCCCGCCAGCAACGGGCCAGGCGCTTCGAACAGCGAATCGATTTGCGCCGCCGAAGTTTTCGGCGGCCGCTGTTCCGGCTCTCCGCTATGACTTGCAAACTGCATCTGGTGTTTACGCGCGTCCTGTCTGGAGCGCAGTTTTACCGATCCGGTATGAAGTCTTTCTGAGGGAACATCGTTAAAGTCGAGTTGTTTTGAATGACCAATAGTCGGAATACATCAATAGAAACAAACCCATGGGAAAAGTTTGCCTAGTGCAACCTTAAAGAACAATTATCGCGGGGAAACATCTCGCCAAGTTTTCGGAAAAGGCGCGCGGTCAAATCATCGCGCGCCGGGGGCGGCGGCTAGCCCGATGTCGAGGACAAGAGCGGCGACCATGCCGGGTCGGAGGCGAAGCCCGGCGTCGGCACCTTCAGCTCGTTGCGGCCCGAGATGTCGACGGAGAACAGCGACGGCCCGCCGCTGCCGCCCGGATCGCGGAAGAACATCAGCACGCGGCCGTTCGGCGAGAAGGTCGGACCTTCGTTGTGGTAGCCAGAAGTGAGAAGCCGTTCGCCGGAGCCGTCCGGCTTCATCACGCCGATCGAAAACTGCCCGCCGCCTTGCCTGGTGAAGGCGATGTAATCTCCGCGCGGCGACCACACTGGCGTCGAATAGGTGGCGTTGTTGTCGTCCTTGGAGAAGGAGATGCGCTGCGCCGCTCCGCCGCCCGCGGCCATGACATAAATCTGCGATCTGCCGCCGCGATCGGACTCGAAGCAGATGCGGGTGCCGTCCGGGGAGTAGGAAGGCGAGGTGTCGATCGCGGGCGTGTCGGTGAGGCGCGTGGTCGAGCGCGAGCGCAGATCCATCACGAACAGGTTGGAATTGCCGCCCTGCTGCAGGCTCATGATGACGCGCTGGCCGTCCGGCGAGAACCTCGGCGCAAAGGTCATGCCGGGGAAGTTGCCGACGATCTCGCGCTGGCCGGTCTCGATGTTGAACAGGTAGACCTTCGGATCGCCCTGGCCAAATTCCATGTAGGTGATCTCTTGCGAGTTCGGCGAGAAGCGCGGCGTCAGCACGAGGTCGGAGCCGCGGGTCAGATAGCGCACATTGGCGCCGTCCTGGTCCATCATCGCGAGCCGCTTGACGCGGCGCTCTTTCGGCCCGGTCTCGTCAACGAACACCACGCGGCTGTCGAAATAGCCCTTCTCGCCGGTCAGCTTCTCATAGATCTGGTCGGAGATGATGTGGGCGATGCGACGCCAATATTCCGGCGAGGTGAAATATTGTTGGCCGGCGAGCTGCTGGCCGGTGACGACGTCCCACAAGCGGAATTCAGCCTTGAGGCGGCCGTCCGGCTGCCGCGTCATGCGGCCGGTGACGAGGGCCTGCGCGTTCAGGGTCTTCCAGTTCTCGAACTGCGGCGCGACGTCGATGTTGCTGATGCGCTCGATGAAGGCGGCCTGGTCGACCGGCGCAAACAGGCCCGAGCGCTTCAGATTGTTGGTGATGACCTGGGTGACGCCGTTGCCGACGTCACCGTCGGCCGGCGAGCCCGGCACAAAATTGGTGATCGCAATCGGAATCGGCCGAAACTCGGTGGGATCGATGCGGAGCCGTCCCTGCGGCTGCTGGGCCAAGGCTTGTCCGCCCCCCAGCATCGCGAGCGTCGATCCGGTCAGGGTCATGAAGCGGCGGCGGTTCATCGATCGAACGTCATTCATCGCAAAATTCTTTTGTTCGGATGTCACAACATGTCTTTCAGGCCGAAAGTCATCGGAATGAGCTTCCAGCTCTCGTATTGCTGCTTCGGCATGAACGAATAGACCTGACACTGCACGATGGCGCGTCTGGCACTCTCCGCCACCGCCTGTGCGATCGATCGCGACGGTCCCCTCACCGCGACGACGATCGGCTCGGACGCGAGCGATCCGTCGATCTTCATGGGAATGTCGATGTCGGCTTCGTATTGATCCGCATCCTGGCCGTTATAGGTCGGCGTGAAGCAGCGCTTCACCGCCCCCTGGAACGCGCCCCGCCAGGTCGCAATGTTGTTGGCGGCCGTTCCGGTCGTCGATCCCAGCGAGGCCGACGCATTCAGCGTCGAGCCGGCGAGTTCGTGCCGGGTCGCGGCGCGCTTGTCGAGATCGCGCTGGATCTGCGCGGGATCGAAGCTGCGCTCCTTGGGCTTCGGCAGCTGCTGTTGCGGCTGCACCGCCGCGACCTTTTGCTCCGGCGGCTTGGGCGGCGGCTTCTTGGTTTCGAGCTTTTTCTGCAGCTCGGCGATCGGATCTTCCTTGGCCGGGTCAGGCTTTTTTTCCGGCGGCTTCGGTTCTTCCTTGGGCTTCGCCTCAGCGACGGGCTTGGGCGGCTCGGGCTTCTTCTCGACCGGCTTCTCCACGGGTTTTGGCGGCGGCTCCGGCGTCGAGTTGGTCTTGATCAGCTCTTTCTTCTCGGTGACCTTGCCGACAGCGTCTTCCTCGGGCTTGGCTTCCGCGATCTTCTCGACCTTCGGCTTCGGCTCTTTCTTGTCGCCGGTCTTCTGCCCCGACATCATCTGCGCGAGTTGATCGGTGGAGATGATGTCGATCGGCAGCGACTCTTCCGCCGGCACAAAAGCCCTGCTGCTAAAGGTGACGAGCCCCCATCCCAGCACGAGGACGTGGAGGGCAATCGACGCAACGAGTGTCTTGTCGACCTTCACCTTCACGGTTTACCCCTGATCCGCTTCCGTGACGAGCGCCAGCTTCTTGAAGCCTGCGCCGGACAACTGGCCCATGACCTTGGCCACCGTCCCGTAATCCGCCTTCTTGTCGGCACGCAAATAGATGCGTTCCTCGAGCCCGCCGCGCGCGTCCGTGATCGCCTTCAGCTTGGGGATCAGTTCGTTGATCGCGATCTCGGCGTCGTTGATGAACACCTTGCCCTTGATGTCCACCGACATCTGGATCGGCTTCTGGTCGTTGTTTTCGAGGCTCTTGGCCTGGGTCTGCGGCAGGTCGAGCGGCACGCCGACCGTCAACATCGGCGCCGAGACCATGAAGATGATGAGCAGCACCAGCATCACGTCCACCATCGGCGTGACGTTGATTTCGGCCACGACCGGCTTGCGCCGGCCACGGCGCCCACCGCCTCCGGACGAACTCGCAACGTTCATGCCCATGGTCTGGTGCCCAAATTGCCCTTCACACTATACATGCCGTCCGTCAGCCCCGCTCGTCGATCTGGCGCGACAGGATGGCTGAAAATTCATCGGCGAAGCCTTCGAGCCGCTGGGCCTGCCGGTTCACCTCGGAGGTGAACTTATTGTAGAAAATAGTGGCAGGAATGGCGGCGATAAGGCCGACGGCGGTCGCAAACAGCGCCTCCGCGATGCCAGGGGCCACCACCGCCAAAGAGGTGTTTTTCGACGCCGCGATCGACTGGAAGCTCGACATGATGCCCCAGACGGTGCCGAACAGGCCGACGAAGGGGCCTGCGGAGCCGACGGTGGCGAGCACCAGCAGCCGGCGTTCCAGCCGCTCGACCTCGCGGGCGATCGAGACATTCATGACCTTGTCGATGCGCATCTGAAGGCCTGCGACCGAGCGGGCCTGGCTCTCGAACGAACGCTTCCACTCGCGCATCGCGGCGACGAAGCAGGCCGCCATGGAATGTGTCGGCTTGGCCGAGAGCGTGCGATAGAGGTCCTCGATCGACTCGCCGGACCAGAAAGCCTGCTCGAAACGGTCCATCGAGCGGCGGGTGCGGGCAAACAGGAAGATCTTGTCGATGGCGATCGCCCAGACCCAGACCGAGCAGGCGAGAAGCCCCAGCATCACCGCTTTCACGATCCAGTGAGCCTGCCAGAACAGCGCGATCAGCGACACGTCCGCGGAAGCGGCAACCGGAAGGGCTGACTGAGCCACGTCGGCCGGATTCATAAGCAGTATCCTCTCAAGGCGATCGTTACCTGATGTCCCGACCTAATGTCCCGGCCAGCAAATGGCCGCCGGTTCCCCAATAGCCGCGCTAGAACCGGCGCGGCCGGCAAGCCCGCTCAAAGCCTTGTCTTTCTGGGGTGCAGGGCTCGTCCAAAGCCGGCCGCCTGCATTCCCTGCCAAGATGTCAAAACTATGGGCCCGACCCCAAGGCTCAGACTTCAGGCTTTGGGCGCGCGATTGTCCGCAATTACCAGAGCCCGGCGATGGTTAATGCTGGGTTACCGCAGACGAATTTGAGTGCGGGAAAGGGAGGTCGCACAGGGGGATGGGAGGCGCGGCGGGCGGGCCGTGTTCCCGACGGGACGGTGCGCTGCGCCCGGGACAGCAGAGTTCCGCTTTCCCGTGCGCATCAGGAGCGGAGCCCGCTATCCCGGTCAGAGGAACCAGCCTCCGTCCGAAAAATTGTCTGGAAAATCACTTCTCGCGAGGTTTTGCCATGAGCATCAACCCCAAGACGACCGCCGCGGTCGGCGATCATCCGCTCCACCCCATGATCATCCCGTTCCCCGTCGCCTTCCTGGTCGGCGCGCCCATCGCCGATCTCGCCTTCATCGGCACCGGTGACGGCTTTTGGGCCAGAGCCGCGATCTGGCTGATCGGCGCCGGTATTGTGATGGCGCTCGTTGCGGCCGTGGCCGGCTTCACCGACTTCTTCAGCGACGCCCGCATCCGCAGCCTCAATGACGCCTGGTATCACATGATCGGCAATCTCGTAGCCGTCGTGCTGGCCCTGATCAATTTCTACCTCCGCTACGCGCAAGGCGCGGAAGCTGCAATCAAGCCGTGGGGCGTGGCGCTGTCCCTGGTCGTGGTCGGCATTCTGCTTTTCACGGGCTGGAAGGGCTGGGAGTTGGTCTACCGGCATCACGTCGCGGTGCTGGACGCGCCGGGCCAGACCAGTTCGGAGCCGGTCAGCCCGCGTCATGGCGGCGAGAGCCGCCGCCGCGCCGCGTGAACGAGGAGCACGTCGCCTGATGACGTGACGGCGAGTCAGGCCGCGGAAGCGGGCTCTGGGCAATTGGTCAGCCGCGCCGGATTGCCGATTGCGGTGCAGCCCCGGGGCACGTCGCTCGTCACGACGGTGTCGGCGCCGATCTTTGCAAAATCGCCGATTCTGACGTTGCCGAGAATTGTCGCGCCGGAGCCGATGAACACGCCGCGACCAATGCGAGGCGAGCGCGCCGGCAGTTCCGTGCCACGACCGATGCTGACGTTCTGAAGGATGGTGGCCTCGTCGCCGATCACCACATCGGCACCGATCACGATGCCGGTGGCGTGGTCGAGATACACCGACGATCCCAAGCTCGCCGCCGGATGAATGCTGACCTGCAGGACGTTCGACGCCTCGTTCTGAAACAGCAGCGCCGCGTCACCACGGTCGTGATGCCAGAGCCAGTTCGAGACGCGCCACGCCTGCAAGGCGACGTAGCCCTTCAAGTGCAGCAGCGGCGCCAACACTCCGCTGATGGCGGGATCGCCAAGCACGATGGCCTGCAAGTCGCGGCCGGCCGCCTCGATCAGATCCGGCTGACCATTGAAGGCGTCGCGGGAAAATGTCGTGAAGCGCGCGCGTTCGACCTCGCTGTCGCCAAGCCGGCGTCCGATCAGGTCGGACAGTGCGGCGGTAAAATCGTCATGGACGAGGATGAGTCCGACAAGAGCCTTGCCGAATATGGCGTCGGCTGCCGCGGTGCGCTGCGCCTCGTCGCGGATCTTCTGCCAGAGGGTTTCGCTCGCCATCATCGCCGCTTCCGCCATCGTTGCTGCCTGCGGTATTTTGACGCTTCCTTTTCACTGTCGGCTATAGGCCGTCGGCAGCCCGCGCGCCACGCACCCCGTGAGGCTACGAGCTTGCATGCCAAGCAGTCGGGATCATATATATGGAGGCAGCCGAGTTCCGCCCGTAGCTATGGTCTCAGGTTCGTGCTGCCGCGCTGGCCCGGGTTGCTCAGGCAAAGCATCTCGTTCAAAGCCCCGCAGTGGTCCGCCATCCCCGGGATTGTCGCACACAGCGGCCCTCAGTGCTGCCGAAGCGATTCCCGAATCCCCGTCCTCCAAGGTCACGCCAATACATGTCGCCCAACGCCCCCGCTGACGACCAACACGACGACATCATGTATCCCTCCGCCCTGCCGTTCCTGCTGGTCCATCTCGGCTGCATTGCTGCGATCTGGACCGGCGTTACCTGGCAGGCCATCGCGATCTGCGCCTCACTCTATGTCGTCCGTATGTTTGCGATCGGAGCAGGCTACCACCGCTATTTCTCCCATCGGGCTTTTGCGACCGGTCGAGTGTTTCAGTTCATCCTGGCCTGGCTTGCGCAAAGCACCGCGCAGAAAAGCGTTTTGTGGTGGGCGGCCAAGCATCGACATCATCATCTGCATTCCGATACCGAAGACGACGTGCATTCGCCGCGTCATCGAGGCTTCCTCTACAGTCATCTCGGCTGGATTTTTTACAGGGAGCACGATGGCACCGACCTCGTGAAAGTCGGAGATTTCGCCGCCTATCCGGAGTTGATGTGGCTGCATCGCCTGGAACTCCTGCCAGCCGTCACGCTGGCTGCGCTCTGCTTCCTGGTTGGCGGATGGTCCGGTCTCGTCGTCGGCTTCCTGTGGAGCACCGTGCTGGTCTATCACGCGACCTTCTGCATCAATTCCCTCGCCCACGTGCATGGACGCAAGCGGTACGTGACCGGCGATGATTCACGCAACAATTGGCTGCTGGCCTTGTTCACTCTCGGTGAGGGCTGGCACAACAATCACCACGCCTACCAGAGCAGCGTGCGGCAGGGTTTTCGCTGGTGGGAAATCGACGTCACCTATTACATCCTGAAGGTGCTGTCCTGGTTCGGCATCGTCTGGAACATGAAGTCGCCACCCGAGCAGGTGCTGCGCAACGAGCAGCCGCTTGGCGCACGCGTCATCAACCGGGCGGCCCGCGAGCTTGCCGGACGGTTCGATGCGCAGACCCTGGCGCATGCGATTTCGTCGGCGCTCCGCCGAGCCGATTTGGCCCAGTTGCAACTGCCGACGCTGCACGACATCCTGAGTCGCGCGCACGAAGGTGTCGATGCACTGACGCATCTGCATTTGCCGAAGATTCCGACCCGCGACGAGTTTCTCGCCGAGGCCAAGGCGATGTTTGCGCGAACGCGATCACTGAACGAGATCGTGGACTATGCCTACGAACACTTCCTGGAGTCGGTTCGCGCGCAGCTCGCCACGGCGCGCTGACCAAGTCTCTCTGGACCAGGACTTTCCAGACCAAGACTTTTCCAAACCAAGGCAATCCGGACGGTCGCGGCAGCCTGACGCGCATTCCCAAAATCAAACCGCCCGCCTGCGGGTTGCGCAGGCGGGCGGCTCGGGGCCATCAGGACTTTGGGGGCATGCGCCTGACGGCTTTGAGAGGCGTCAGTCCCGAGATCAAGCTTGAGATCAACCTTGCTGCTGGTCGGTCGGCGGCGGGGTCGGGCGTGTCTTGTGTTGCGCCATGAACTGGTCGAACTCTTCCTTGTCCTTGGCGTGACGCAGACGGTCGAGGAAGTTCTTGAACTCGACCTGCTCCTCCTCGAGCCGCTGCAATGTCTCGGTGCGGTACTCGTCAAAGGCGCGGTTGCCGCTCGAGGGCGGACCGAAGCCAAAGCCGAAACCGTGGCGCTCCATGCGGCCGCGCATACGATCCATCTTGTACTGCATCCGCTCCATCTTGTTCTGCCAGCGATCCTGGTTGCTCCAGCACGACATTCTTCTGCTCCCGAGTGTGAAAAAGAGAAGGGCAAGTCCGATCGGCCACCAGATGATGAAGCCGAGGATGGTCACGGCGATCCAGCCGGGATGCCAGGGCGTATTGAGCATGTGGGGGCGCTCGTAGTGTTGGTCCGAAGGGCCGCGCCATCGATTGACATCAGCGGTGTAGGCCATTTCCCTCTCCATGACGGCATCAGCGCCGTTGTGAATGTAAATAACATTTACATAGGTAGATCATCCCGCGGTTTTGTCAAGCCGACCGCCTGACAGGGCGGGGCAATTATTTGGGTAACTTTATTTCGGCTTGCCCCAGGGACCACCGGGCGGCACGCCTGAACCGGAGGATGCCTCCGGCGGCACCGGCGGCGGCTCGGCGCTTTTCGCCGGGGGACGGCGATCGGTCGGGAACCCGAGACCGCGCAGATAGATCAGCACCTCAGCTTCGAGCAGCTCGTCCGGCGACATCGGCAGCTTTCGACGCGCGGCGTCACCGCGGGAGAACAGCGAGGCCACGCCATGCGCCATGGACCAGATGTGCAGCGCCATCATCATCGCCGGCGGCCGCGGCGTGCCCGGCGGCGCCAGCGCGGCAAGCCGCTCCGCCGCGGCACGAATGATGTTGAAAGCACGCTCGCTGGCCGCCTGGAGCGCCGGATTGGCATCCACCGGGAGGCCAGATTCGAACATCGCGTTGTAGAACGCGGGCTCCTCGCGGGCGAAGGCGAGATAGGCCCTGCCGACACGCTCGAACGCCGTGACGGTGTCGGGCCGTCCGTCGTCCCAAGCCGCGGTCAGGCGCGATTCAAACTGCTCGAAGCCGCGCTGCGCGATCGAGGACAGCAGTTCTTCACGGTCGCGAAAATGCCGGTACGGCGCCGCCGCACTGACGCCGGCCATGCGCGCGGCATCGGCAAAGGTGAAGCCGGCCGCGCCCTTCTCGGCGATCAATCCGAGGGCGGCCTGCAACAGGGCTTCCTTCAGATTGCCGTGGTGATAGCCGCGCTCGGCGCGGCGCGTCTCCTTGCGCCAGCTCATGTGAACGACCTTTACATGAGCCGGCGGTGAAGGTCACTAGCGGCGACGGGTTGATCAGCCCGTATTCTTCCCGGTCCGGCGAGGCGGCCCGAGATCCTAGCCGCTAGGGATCGGCAGCACCGGCATGATCTCGACGCGTTCGCCGGGGAAGATCGTGAAGTGCGGGTGGTTCTCGAACATCTTCGCCGCGGCTTCATGGGACGCTGCGCGCACCACGGTGAAGGCGCCCATCTCGTTGGCGATGTCGGCGATGCCCTTGCCGTCGACCTTCTTGGTCTTGCCGAGCGGGCCGCCCATGGCCTCGATCGCGCCCTGGTGCTTTTCGACCCAGCCTTTCCACGCCGCCATGCCCGCCTGCTCTTTCGCCTTGCGCTCGGCCTCGGGCATCGCATTCCATGCGGTCCATTTGGAACTGGTCTTGCTGCCGAGGAAAACGGCGAGATAGGTGTCGGTGCTCATCGGTTCTCTCCTTTGGTGATGGATAGACGAAGCTGCGGCTATTTCTTCAGGTCGCCGAAACCGGCGGCCTCCTGCACGTCAGGCGGGAAGTCGCTCATCTCCTGCACCTGACGGATCTCGATGATTTCGTTCGGTGCGGCCGGACACCGCCTGGCCCAGGCGATCGCCTCGGCACGCGAGGCAACCTCGATCATCCAGTAGCCGCCCAGGACCTCCTTGGCCTCGGCGAACGGACCATCGGTCACGATGGGCTTGCCGGCCGCAAACGAGACGCGCGCGCCCATCGAGGGCGGGTGCAGGCCGTCGAGCGTGATCAGCACGCCGGCGTCCTTCAGCGCCTCGTTGTAGCGCACCATCGCAGCGACCCGCTCGGGATCGAGTTGAACGTCGGGCGCCGCGGTCTCGTAGCCGAGCGGGATCATCAGCATCATGAATCGCATGAGCACTCCTTGCGTGCTTTTTCGTTCGGGTTGCGCGGCGAGGCGCCACTCCGGATGGACGGGAGCGACGCCCGGGCCGCCCGCTCTCACCTCCAAGACGAAGGAACCTTGACGAAACCGACAGGTGACGAAATTTCTTCTGGCGATTATTGGCTGGCGCTAGCGCGCCTGCGGCAGGAAACGCCCGTCCCGCCGGGCAGCGCCGAAATAGACGTCGATGCGGCGAACCTTGCCGCCGGCGAAGGTGAAGAACTCGGTGTTGCGAAAGCTCCTGCCATCTGTCGCCAGGCAGAGATAGGTGACGAAGGCCTCGTCGCCTTGGACGAAGATCCGCTCAATGTCGTGCCGCGCAATCCAGCCGGTGTCCCTCCAGCAACGCTCGAAATAAGCCGCCTTGTCGAGGTCGTCGTCGAACGGGCTGGTGAAGCGGAAATCGTCCGCCAACGCGTCGGCGACCCGTTGCCGGTCGTTGCCGAGATAAGCGGCGAAAAGGTCTCGAATCTGGCGCTCGTGGTTGGACATTGCGGATCTCCCTGGCAATGATCCCCTGGAAGACGATCCATCGAGGACCGTCCCGACATCGTGCCTTCGAGTTAAGGCCTTCCTCGTCGGGACGAAAGCGAAGTAAAAGAGGCTCGCGTTTGCGCGACCCAATCTTTCATAAGGACCGATCAGCCAATGCCCCCTACCCCGCACCGCGTTGCCCTCGTCACCGGAGCCGCGCGTGGCATCGGGCTTGCGACCGCGAAGAAGTTTTTGAGCGAGGGCTGGCGGGTGGCGTTGATCGACATCGAGGGCGAGTTGCTCGGCTGCGCGGTCGCCGAGATCGGCCGGGACGAGGCCACGCTGGCGTTGACCTGCGACGTCTCGGACGCAGCCGCGGTTGCCGCCGCGATGACGACGGTCGAACAGCGGTTTGGCCGGCTCGATGCGCTCGTCAATAATGCCGGCATTGCCGTGTTCGCGCCGCTGATGGAGACGTCGGAGACCGATTGGCGGCGCGTGCTCGAGGTCAACCTCACCGGCCCGTTCCTCTGCACCAAGGCGGCGGTGCCGCTGATGCGCGACGGCAATGGCGGCGCCATCGTCAACATCACCTCGATCTCGGCAGTGCGCGCCTCGACGCTGCGCTCGGCCTACGGCACCAGCAAGGCCGGTCTCGCGCACCTTACCAAGCAGCTCGCGGTTGAGCTCGCGTCCCTCAACATCCGTGTCAACGCGGTCGCGCCGGGACCGGTCGACACCGCGATGGCGAAGCAGGTGCACACCAGCGAGATCCGCGCCGATTATCACGACGCCATTCCGCTCAACCGCTACGGCCTGGAAGAGGAACTCGCCGAAGCCATCTACTTCCTGTGCTCGGAACGATCGAGCTACATCACCGGACAAATTTTGGCCGTCGATGGCGGCTTCGATGCGGCAGGCATCGGCCTGCCGACGCTGCGCGGCGAGCGGAGGAACGGGTAGGCACCGCGTAGGTTGGCCTAGCGAAGCGTTACCACCTCTTCTCGTCGGCCTATCCTACGGACTCGAATTCGCGGAGGCTTCATGCGGCGCGTCACCTTTCTCAGGGCCCTGATCCTCGCATCCGCGCTGCTCGCCGCCACGCCTGCCTCGGCCGAAATCCGCATCATCCAGTCGCCCGGTGGACAGGTCGGGCCGTTCCTCGATTTGTTCGAGAAGGTGCGCGAGAGCGGCGAGCGCGTGGTGATCGATGGTCCCTGCCTGTCCGCCTGCACACTGGTACTGAGCATCGTGCCGGGCGAGCGGATTTGCGTGACGAAACGCGCCGTGCTCGGCTTCCACGCGGCGCGATCGGTCGATCGGCGCGGACGCTTCTACGCCGAGCCGGAAGCATCAGATGCGGTGCTTGCGGCCTATCCCGGCCCGGTGCGTGACTGGATCAGCCGCCGCGGCGGCCTCTCGTCGCGGTTGCTTCTGCTGAAGGGACGCGACCTCGCCGCGATCTATCCGCGTTGCCGGTGATGATCGGCGGACGCAATCGCCCGCCAAAATTGCGCCGGTCACCTGCTTCGAGAGGTCTAGTAAAAACTCTGGATCAACTCGGTCAATTCCATGCTCGCGCAGATGAGCATACCCCAAAGTGCAAAGTTGATCTGCAGCGCCGCCGCCATCGGTCGCTCCCCTTCCAAGTCCGCCCGCCCCAGTTTTTAGAATTTATGACGAAATAAATAACGATTCTGTCCCGGAGTTCACAGCCTAATCTTGCGCCAGTTGTTGTGCGATGCGGTCCGCATCATTTCACGAAGCGGCCTCACTGCTCTCGCAATGTGGTGCGACAGCAGAATTCATATTCGGCCATGTCGGCCACGCGTTTCCCTTAGGTTCCATTTGAGCGGTGCGACGCAAGCTTCGGTAAGCGGACTTGGCGCGTCGCATACAACACCCAAGGGTCCGGCATGATGCGACACGGCTTCGTCTTGCTCACTTTTTGCGCAACGCTCATGGGATGCGTGGTCGCGCCTGCGCAGGATCGCCGTCCGATCGCATGGGACGGCCTCGGTCAGGATCCGAACCGTCCCTCCGTCATCAAGCGTCGCGTGGCGACCCAAGCTCCCGCGGCGAGTGATCCGAATCAGGAGCGGGAGAGAGTCCTCGGCACCTTGCGCCCGTACTCCGCGGCGTGGTGGGCAATCCACGACGAAATCGAAGCGGAGAATGACAGGCAGCTCGGGACAAAGCTCGTGATCTGTCCGCGCTGCGTTCCCTCCTCCCAGCCACCGAGCAATGACGTGACCGGATCGATCCGCTGAGGGGCACGCGGTCGACGCGACGTCCTCATGGGCGCCCCTCTCCCGCATCGTAGGGGAGAGGGGGATCGCCGTTCAGCGCGTCAGGCGATCGCGCCTGTCACATTCCCTCGGCCGGGCAGTTCACCATCCAGGGAATGCCGAACTTGTCGACGCACATGCCAAAACCCTTGGCCCAGAACGTCTTGCTGAAGGGCATGGTGACGTTGCCCCCATCGGCGAGCGCGTTGAACTTGCGCTCGCCCTCCGCCGGGTCCGCGACCGTGAGCGAGATCGAAAAGCCCTGCGGCTTGTGAAAATGTTCGCTTGGTGCGTCGGAGGCCATCAGCACGCTGCCGTCGGGCAGCGACATCCGCGCATGCATGATCGTCTTCTCGCGGCCGGGCGCCGCAGCCATGTCCGGCGGTGCGTCCGAAGAACGCATCATGGCGTCGATCTTGCCGCCGAGAACCTTGGCGTAATAATTGAACGCCGCTTCGCAGGTGTCCTGATAGAACAGATAGGGATTGAGCATCGTTTCTCTCCTTTTTGCTTTGGTTCGGGGTGACGGCGCTACTTCTCGGTGAGCTTCTTCAGGCTGGCCAAGCCCGCCTCGAAATCCTTGCCGATCATGTTGTCCATGTTGACGAACACCTGCATGACTTTGGACAGGAACGGGGCCGGACCGGACATCGCCCACGTGACCAGTGTGGCATCGCCTTGCGGCACAAAGGTGAACTCGGCGGTGTTGTGGCCTTCGAAAGGCCGCTCGAAATCGAGCTTGATGCGTAGTTTTGACGACGCACTCGCCTCGAGGATCTCCATATGGCCGGCGCCGACATTGTTGTTGCCGTCCCAGGCATAGGTCGCGCCCTTGCCTTGCGCGGTGCCGCCAAACGCCCGCTTCATCGCAGGATCGCGGTTCTCGTAGGGGGACCAGGCCGTCCAGCGATGGAAATCGGCAACCAAGGGATAGACTGCATTGGCCGGCGCTTTCACGGCGAGGCTGCGCTCGACGCGGAATGTGTCGGGCTTCGTCAGGGCAAAGCCGAGCACGCCCACGATTCCGACCGCGAGCAGGATGGCGATGACGGCAATGGCTTTCAGCATGAATGGCTCCCTGGATACGCTCCTAGGACGAAGGGAGGGGACCGGGCCCGACAAGGCGAAGCGGAAAAATTTGTTATGCCCCAGGCAGGCGCTCCCTACTTCACCTTTGCGCCTTCGACCTTAGCGTCTTGCCTGGCGCCGCCATTGGCGCCCTTGGGCTGGCTGTCCCGGATCAGGCGATCGAGATGCATGCGGATGTGAGCGGCTTCTGCGGACGTGTTGGCGAGGGCGATGGCGCGGTCGAAGGCGATGCGGGCTTCGTCGTTGCGGCCGAGCTGCATCAGGAAGGCGCCGCGCACGCCATAGAAATGGAAATAGTTGGCAAGCTTTGGCGCCAGCGGCTCGATCAGGTCGAGCGCGGCTTGCGGTCCGCGCACCTTGGAAACCGCGACCGCGCGGTTGAGCGTCACCACCGGCGAGGGCTGCACCACCTCCAGCGCACCATAGAGCAGGTCGATCTGCGCCCAGTCGGTCTCCTCAGGCGTGGAGGCGCGGGCATGCAGCGCAGCAATCGCGGCCTGGATCTGGTAGGGCCCGCTGCGGCGATGGCGTATCGCCTTGTCGATCAGCGCGAGGCCTTCCGCGATCATCGTGCCGTTCCACAGCGAACGATCCTGGTCGTCCAGCAGGATCAGCGAGCCATCCGCGGCAAAGCGCGAGGCACTGCGCGCATGCTGCAACAAGATGAGCGCCGTGAGTCCCATGATCTCCGGCTCGCTCTGGAACAGCCGCAGCAGCAGCCGCGCCAGCCGGATCGCTTCCTCGCACAGCGGCTTTCTGATTTCGGCGGTGTCGCCGCTCGCCGAATAGCCCTCGTTGAAGATCAAATAGATCATCGCCGCGACAACGGCGAGCCGCTCCGAGCGCTCGACCGCGCCCGGCGTTTCAAACGGCGTCCCGGCCTCCGCGACCTTGGCCTTGGCACGCGTGATGCGCTGCTCCATCGCCGCTTCCGACACCAGGAAGGCGCGCGCGATCTGCTTCACCGTCAGGCCGCAGACGATGCGGAGCGCCAGCGCGATCTGCTGCGTTGCCGGCAGCCCTGGATGGCAGCAGATGAACATCAGCCGCAAGATGTCGTCGCGGTAGTGCGAGCCGTCGAGCCGCTCGGCGAGCGCGCCCTCGGCGTCGTCGAGATCGGAGATCGCCTGGTCGTCCTCCGGCAGCGGCTGCTGCTTGCGGGTGCGGCGCACCTCGTCGATGGCAACGTTGCGGCCGACCATGATCAGCCAGGCGGCGGGATCGCGCGGCGGTCCGTTCTGCGGCCAGGTCTTCAGCGCGCGCAGGCAGGCGTTCTGGAAGGCCTCCTCGGCGGTGTCGAGATCGCGGAAATAGCGCAGCAGCGCGCCGACCGCCTGGGGGCGCGCCGAGGTCAGCGCGGTCTCGATCCAGGCGGTATCGGCTTCGCTCATTTCAGATTCCCTCCGGGACTGAACACGCCGACGGGGCGCACCTCGTAGGCGCCGCCGGGATTGGCGGCACCGAGGTCGCGGGCGACATCGAGTGCGTCATCGAGATTCTTGCAATCCACGATATAGAAGCCGAGCAACTGCTCCTTGGTCTCAGCGTAGGGGCCGTCGAGCACCAGTGGCGGGTCCTCCTTGCGCAGCGTCGCTGCCGCAGTGGTCGGCAGCAGCCGCGCCACCGGGCCGAGCCTGCCCTGCTTCGCGAGACCTTCCTGCACCACGGCGAGCTTCTTCATCACGGTCTCGTCCTGGTCCTTGCTCCATGAGCCGACGAAGTCCTCGTCGTGATAGCAAAGGATCGCATAAAGCATGGGCAGTACCTTCTCTGAGCGCTTGTTTTGAAGACGATCCAGTATGCCTTGCCCCGACATGGCTGCGGAAAAAAATTGCAAGAAAAATCCGGCAGATCGTGCCAAGGAGGGCCTTCAAAAGCGGAACTTAAAGAGGCACTTCGAATGACCGTTGGCACCCTGGCCGTCCTGATCAACAGCACGCAGCAGAACTGGCTGCCTGAGCGCTGGAAGGCCCGGTTCGACGCCGTCTGCGGCGGCCGCCGCGTGGTGCTGCTGCCCGATGCCGGGCTCGATCCGGCCGAGGTGCATTATGCCGCGGTGTGGAAGCCGGTGCCGGGCGACCTCGGCTCTTTCCCCAATCTGCGTGCGATCTTCAATCTGGGCGCCGGCGTCGACGCGCTGATGGCGGACAAGAGCCTTCCGAACGTGCCGCTGGTGCGCGTGGCCGTGCCTGATCTGACCGGCCGCATGACCGAATACGTCGTGCAGCACGTGCTGATGCACCACCGCCAGGAGCTTTATCTGCGCCAGTCGCAGCGCGAAAAGCGCTGGGAGCCGACCTATCAATGGCCAGCGAGCGCCGTCACGGTGGGTATCATGGGCCTGGGCACGCTCGGCACTGATGCGGCCGATGTGCTGCGGCGGCTTGGTTTCCGCGTCGCCGGCTGGAGCCGCAGCCCGCGTATCATCGCGGGTGTCGAATGTTTCCATGGCGCCGGGCAAATCGACGCGTTCCTGCGCACGACCGATATTCTCGTCAGCCTATTGCCGCTGACGCCTGATACACACGGCATCCTCAACCGCGACGTCTTCACCAAGCTCAACCGCAAGAGCCCGCTCGGTGCGCCCGTGCTGATCAACGCCGGCCGCGGCGGCCTCCAGAATGAAGCCGACATCCTGGCCTGCCTCGACGACGGCACGCTGGGCGCCGCCTCGCTCGACGTCTTCGTACAGGAGCCGCAGCCGGCGGACAGCCGGTTCTGGACCCATCCCAAGGTCTTGCTGACCCCGCACAACGCCGCCGACACCGACGCCGACGCGATCTCGGCCTATGTCGCCGAGCAGATCGCGCGGTTCGAGGCGTGTGGTGTGCTGGAGAACGTGGTGGACCGGACGCGGGGGTATTAGGCCGCACGCCTGAAAAAGGCACGACCGCTCCCTACCCTCCGTGTCGTCCTGGCGAAAGCCAGGACGACACCAGACTTCTTTGGTCACTCCGTCACCCCCGAAGGCACCCGCTCGGCCGGCATCCCGTTCACCCTCTCTTAGCGAGAAGTTGATAGGTCTCCTTAATCAACGCTCAACGAACGAGTCGGACATGCGCTTCACGCTCGGCCTCAGGATGCGGATCACGGTTGCGCTGGCGGTGACGGCGGCGGCGACCGCCCTGTTCGCCGTGCTCGGGGCGATGTGGATCATTTCCGGCATCATCGACCGGGCCGACCAGCGCGAGCTTCGCAGTCATTACGACGCGCTCCAGTCGCGAATTGCCGAGGAATCCCAGCGCGCCGCCGCCATGAGCGCCGTCGTCGCCGCGATGCCGGCAACGCAGGACGCGATGGCCAAACAGGATCGCAATGCCCTGATCAGCCTGTTCGGGCCGGTGTTTGCTGCGACCAAATCGGAGTACGGCGTCGAACAGTTCCAGTTCCACGTGGCGCCCGCGACCTCGTTCCTGCGCGTGCACCAGCCTGCTAAATTTGGCGACGACCTCTCGGGCTTCCGCAAAACCGTGATCATGGCCAACCAGGAGCGCAAGGTCGTGGTCGGCCTCGAGGGCGGCTTGGCTGGGCTCGGCATCCGCGGCGTCGTGCCGATCGCGCAAGGCGGCAAGCATCTCGGCTCAGTGGAGTTTGGCCTGACCTTCGGCCAGTCCTTCCTCGACGATTTCAAGACCAACCGCCATGTCGACATCGCCTTCCATCTCGCGGACGGCGGCGGCTTCAAGCTGTTCGGCGGCACGCTGAAGGGGAAGAGCTTCTTCGATGCGGCCGATTACGGCCGCGCCGCCGGCGGCGACTTCACGGTACGGCAGGCCAAGCTCGACACGACGCCGGTAGCGGCGCTGCTCGGACCGATCAGGGATTTTTCCGGCAAGCCGCTCGGCGCCGTCGAACTGGTGATGGACAATGCCGACTATGTGGCCTCCGCCGACCGTGCCTGGCTGCTGGCATTCGGCATCGCCGCGCTCGGGCTCGTGCTCGCCGCCATCGTCGGCTATCTCATCGCCCGCAGCATCTCGCGCCCGATCATTTCCATCACCAGCGTGATGCGCGAGCTGGCCGACGGACACCTCGATGTCACCATCCCCGTCAGCAAGGCGAATGACGAGGTCGGCGCGATGGTCAAGGCTGTCGCGGTGTTCCGCGACAACGCCGTCAACTTCAACCGGCTCCAGGCCGAACAGGCCGACACTAAGGCGCAATCCGAAGCGGAGAAGCGACGCGCGTTCGCCGCGCTCGCCGACAATTTCGAAGCCAGCATCCGCGAGGTCGTCACCACGGTCTCCTCGGCCGCGGTCGAGATGGAGAACACGGCGCGCTCGATGTCTGATATCGTCGAGCGGTCGCGGCAGCAGACCGGCACGGTGTCGTCGGCCTCGGCGCTCGCCTCGGAAAATGTGCAGACGGTCGCTGCCGCCGCGGAAGAGCTGTCGTCGTCCATGACCGAGATCAGCCGGCGCCTTGCGCACGCGACCGCGGTGGTCGGCAAAGCCGCGAGCGACGGACGACGGTCGAACGAGCGCGTGCAAAGTCTGGCCGACGCCGCGCAAAAAATCGGCGACGTCGTCTCCTTCATCAGCGGCATCGCCGAGCAAACCAATCTGCTGGCCCTCAACGCGACGATCGAGGCGGCGCGCGCGGGCGAAGCCGGCCGCGGCTTTGCGGTGGTTGCCTCCGAGGTGAAGGCGTTGGCAACCCAGACCGCCAAAGCGACCGAGGAGATCGGCGCCCAGGTCACGGCGGTACAAGGCGAGACCACCGGAGCAGTGGACGGCATCCAGTCGATCTGCGCAACGATCCAGGAGGTCGACGAGATCTCCGCCGCGATCGCCGCCGCCGTCGGCCAGCAGGGCACCGCAACGCAGGAGATCGCCCAGAACGTGCAGCAGGCAGCCGCCCGCACCGGCGAGGTCTCGCAAAACATCGCAGGCGTCACCGCCGGCATCGCCGCGACGGGAACAGCAGCGGAGGAGGTGCTGGGCTCCGCGATCGAGCTGTCAAAGCAATCGCAGCGGCTGCGGGACGAGGTGGACCGCTTCCTCGCGCATATTCGCGCGGCGTAGGCGGGCTACAGGGAGGAGCTGCGGCGCGACGGCGGCAACTCCGAATCTTCGCCAAACCAGATTCGGTGGCTAGGGGTCCTGGCTTTCGCCAGGACGACGTTAGCTCGCGCCACGCAACCGCCTAGCTCTTTCGTCCCACCATCACGTCGATCGCTCCCTTCACGATCGCCTCGAGCTCCTTCCGCGATACGCGGGCGCGCGACCGAATGGCAATTGAGTGCACCGTCGCAGATGCTAGCTGCGCCAGCACGGCGGGATCGGCGCTTTCGGGCAATTCGCCTTTCTCCTTGGCGCGGCGGAAGCAACTCGCAAACGCCTTGTCGAGTTCGTTAAGGCCATCGAGCACCATGGCGCGGATGTCGGGATCGCCGACCGCTTCGGAGGCCGCCGTGACCACGGTGAAGCAGCCGCGCGGGCCGGTTGCGCCGGACAGATAGATGTTCAGCGCGGACGCGAAGATACGCTCCAGCCGCTGGCGCACGGGCATCTCCTGGCGAAAGATCTCCACCATGGATGCGCGCGCGTCCTCACGGTAGCGCTGATAGCTCTTGATGTAGAGCTCGCGCTTGTCGCCGAAGGCGCCATAGAGGCTCGGGCGATTCATGCCGGTGGCTTCGCTGAGATCGTCGAGCGAGGTCGCGGCGAAACCCTGCGTGCGGAACAGGTCGAGCGCCTTGCCGAGCGCGACCTCGGGTTCGTAGGCGCGCGGACGGCCGCGGCGCTTGGGCTCAGTGGCAGCAGCTGGCGGCTTCGATTTTTGTACCATTTCGCAATTTAATCCTTGACCAATGCCATAATATGCAGGACAGTACAAAAATCAATCTGGCCAGGTTGAGCGCCACTCCAAAAGTCACATCGAAGAATTGCCCAAGGAGGCTCAAGATGGATCTTTATTTCTCGCCGCTCGCCTGTTCGATGGCGAGCCGCGTCGCGCTGTATGAAGCCGGCGCCGAAGCCAATTATCTCGAAGTCGATCCGCCGACCAAGACGGTGCTGAGCGACGGCACCGACTTTCGAACCGTGAACCCGATCGGCCTGGTGCCGACACTGCGGACGGACGACGGCGTGGTGCTGACCGAGAACGCCGCGATCCTGCAATATATCGCCGACCGCTTCCCGCAATCGGGTCTCGGAGCCGCAGCGGGCATCGAGCGCACGCGACTGCATCAATGGCTCTGCTTCATCGGCACCGAGCTGCACAAGGGCCTGTTCATCCCGGTGCTCGACCGCAAGGCGCCGCAGGAGACGAAAGCCTACGCGCTGGAGAAGAACCTGTCGCGGCTGGACTATCTCGACAATTACCTGAAGGGGCGCGACTTCCTGCTCGACCAATTCAGCGTCGCCGACGCCTATCTCGTCACGGTCATCAACTGGACCATGGCGACGCCGCTGATCGAGCTCGCCAAATGGCCGAACGTGAAGGCCTATTACGAACGCCTGCGTCAACGGCCCTCGATCGCCAAGGCGATCGCGGAAGAGTTCGAGCTGTACAAGGCCGAGCAGGCGCGGAAGAAGGCCGCGGCGTAAGCTTTGACGATTGAGGCGCGCCGTCCCGGCTGAGCGGCCGGGACGGCGCAATCTATCCGTACAACACCCTCGGCAGGATCGTGACGATGCCGGGCCAGAGCGTCAGCAGCAGCACGAATCCGACCATGATGAGGAGATAGGGCATCGTGACGCGCGCGATGTAGCCGAGGCCGTCGTCGGTCAGGCCTTGGATCACGAACAGGTTGAAGCCGACCGGCGGCGTGATCTGGGCCATCTCGACCGCGAGCACGAGGAAGATGCCGAACCAGATCTCGTCGAAGCCCGCGCCCTTCACGATCGGCAGCACGATCGGCAGCGTCATCACGATCATCGAGAAGCCATCGAGGAAACAGCCGAGGATCAGATAAAAGATAATCAGCACCACGATCAGCATGAACGGCGATAGCCCCAAGCCCTTCACGAAGGCGGCGACTGCCTGCGGGATGCCGAGGAAGGCCGCGGCGTTGCCGAGGATCGAGGCGCCGAGCACGATCAGCGCGATCATCGAACAGGTCACGACCGAGCCGATCAGCACGTCACGCATCACCTGCTGCGACATCGAGCCCTGCGCCCAGGCGACCAGCGCCGCGCCGAACACGCCGACCGCGGCGGCCTCCGACGGCGTCGCCAGCCCGCCATACATCGAGCCGAGCACGCAGGCGATCAGGAACAGCGCCGGCGCGAGGTCCTTGAGCGCCGCAAACCGTTCGCGCCATGGCACTTGCGAGAGCTTGGCTTCCGCCTCCGGCACCATGCCGGGGTTAAGGGTCGTGTGCAGCATCACCCACCCCATGAAGGTGGCGGCCAGCAGCAGTCCGGGCAGCACCCCGGCCGTGAACAGTTTCAGGATCGAGACGTCGCCGAGCACGCCGTAGATGATCATGATGTTGGATGGCGGGATCAAAAAGCCGAGCGTGCCGGCGCCGGCGAGCGAGCCGATCGCGATGTCGCGGGAATAGCCGCGGCGCAGCAGTTCGTTCAGGGACATGCGGCCGATCACCTGCGTCGTCGCCGCCGACGAGCCGGAGATTGCGGCGAAGATGGTGCAGCCGATCACGTTCACATGCAGAAGACGACCCGGCAAAAGCCCCGCCCAGGGCGCGAGCCCCTGGAACAGAGAACGTGACAGACGGGTGCGAAACAGCAACTCGCCCATCAGGATGAACAGCGGCAGCGCCAGCAGTTCCTGCGTCGTCAAGATGTTCCAGGCGTATTGCGGCAGCAGCTTGTCGAGCGGGATTGAGCGGAACATCGCCAGCAGCAGCGTTGCGGTGAGCGCAAGCGTCAGGCCGATCCATACGCCGCATGCCAGAAGCGCAAACAGGATCCCGAAGAGAGCAACGACTTCGATGGTCATGGTATCCGGTGTCTGCTGGCTGGCGCGTGGGCGATCATTCGACGGGCGAGGCCTTCATGCGGTGGTCCTCCAGCGGCAGGCCGAGCACGGCCTGGATCACGCGCGCCAGGAACTGCAGCGTCAGCAGCAGCATGCCGAAGGTGACGACGGCCTGTGGAAACCACAGCGGGGTGTCGCTCGAGGTCGAGACCTGGCCGCGCACATAGGCGCCGAAGGCGAACTTCGCCATCGATGATGTCAGGAAGGCCATGAAGGCGAAGCCGGCGGCGGCCGACAGGATTTCGATCGCGCGCTGAAACGGAGCGGGGACGTTCTTCAGCAGCAGCACGACACGGATATGGCCGCCGACGCGCAGGGTCATGGCGGCGCCGAAGGTGAAGGACGCCGCCATCAGATAGGAGGAATACTCCCACGCGATCGAGATTGTGGGCGGAAATAACGGCAGGAAGTTCGAGAGGAAGCGCGTTGCGACCTCGCACAGCATCAGCAGCGTCAGCATCAAGAGGCAGCCGCCACCGATCCAGCCGTCCAGCCGGCCAAGACGGTCGATGCCGTCGAGCAGGATGCGCAGCGGCGCCGGCGCCGCCGCGTTGAGACTATGGGACGACGCAGGCAAAACATCCGCCACTGCAAGTCCTCAGCGCTTCATTTCGGCGAGATAGGCCCGCACCGGCTTGTCGGCCGCCGGCACGCGCTTGACGAAAGCGTCGAGCTGCGGCGCCGTCTTGGCGCGAATGTCCGTGATCATGGCATCCGAGACCGGCACCACCTCCATGCCGCCTTCCTTGAGCCGGTTGAGGCTGTCGACGTCCGCCTTGAGCGAGTTCGCCCAGAAGCCCGGCTCCATCTTCGCGGCAATGCCGGCGACGAGCTGCTGCTGATCGGCACTCAGCGCCTTCCAGGAATCGAGGTTGACGGTGAGCATCTGCGACGACCAGACGTGGTTGGTCGGGTAGATGTATTTCAGGAATTCCCAGAATTTTCCGTCGACGCCCGACACCGACGAGGTGGATACGCCGGAGACCGCGCCCGACGCCAGCGCCGGGATGGTCTCGCCCCACGGAATCATCACCGGCGCCATGCCGACCACGGCCAGCATGTCGACGGCGTTCTTGTCGGGCACGCGGATCTTGATGTTCTTCAAGCCGTCGACATCGGCGACCTTGACCTTGAGATGCAGATATTGCGTCGGCCAGGGCACGATGTAGAGGATCTTCTGGTTGTTGCGCGCGGCGACCTTCTCGTATTCGGGCCGCACGTATTTGTGCAGCACCTTCAATTCGTCCATGGAGCCGCAGAGAAAGGGAATGCTTTCGACGCCCATGAAGGGTTCGTCGCCGACCTGCTGAATATTGAGGACATCGGCGAGCGGCACCAGACCGTCGCGGACGGCGCGCAGATGCTCGGGGCCCTTGAAGCCGAGCTGTCCACCGGCCTTCACGGTGATCGCGACCGAGCCAGCCGTCTGCTTCTTCACCTCTTCCGCGAAGGCAAACGCGTTCTGGGTGTGGAAATTGCCGTCGGGCCATACCGTCGACATGTCCCAGCTTACCGTCGCCGCTCGCGCGCGGGTCGAGATGTGGCCGGCTGCGAGCAGCGTCGCTGCGCCCGCGGTAAAAGTCCGTCGCGTGATCATTGAGCCCCTCCGTTTGCTACGCGCACGGCGCCTGAAGCGTCATCGCGTGTGCCCATAAATTTCAACCGCATTGTCGGCAGACACGAGGCCGCTTTCGATGTCGTCGTTGACGGCTGTCGGCGCGCGCTCCCGGGGATCGCCGATGCCGGCGCCGCCTGGTGTCAGCACCACCAGCCGGTCGTCCGGCGGCACCTGCTGAAAGCCTTTTCCACGCAGCTTCTTGCCGGACTTCAGGCCGACATAGCCGGCCTCGCCGTTCTTGCCGCCATCACGTCCGCGTGGCGGATGATCGATGCGATCGAATGCCGCCAGGATGTCGAACGGCGCATCGACACCGCTGCCGACCTCGATGATCTGGCCGAGGCCCCCGCGGGTTCGCCCTGCCCCGCCGGAATCCGGACGCAGTTCCTTGCGCCAGAAGATCAGCGGCGTCTGCGTCTCGGCGATCTCAACCGGCGTGCCGCGCACGCCGCTGGGATAGGCGGTCGCCGACAGCCCGTCCTTCGCGAAGCGCGCGCCGGTCCCGCCATTGGAGGTCACCGCCATCGAAAATCCGTAATTGCCGCCGGCGCCCGAGCGGGTCTGGCCGCGCACGTTGAGATTCCACAGGCACGAGGTGCCTTCCGCGGGCACGCGCTCGGGAATGATCTGGCGCAGGCAGCCGAACACGACATCGGGCAGCATCTGGCCGATGATGTGGCGCGAGGCGACCGGCGCCGGCTTTGGCGCATTGAGGATCGCGCCTTTGGGAGCCGACACCGTCAGTGGCGAGAGCGAACCGGCATTGTTCGGAATCTGGGAGGCGACGACGCAGCCGAGACCGAACACGGTGTAAGCGATGGTGTAGGACAGAGGCACGTTGATGCCGAACCTGGACGCGGCCGAGGTGCCGTCGAAGTCGACGTGGATGCCTTCGTCCGAGATCGTCAGCACGGCGGCCAGCGTGACCGGCTCATCATAGCCGTCGACCACCATGGTGTTGCGCCAGCTGCCTTTCGGCAGTTTGGCGATCTCGGCCAGCACGGCCTCGCGCGAGCGGTCGCAGATGTAGTCGCCGAGCGCATCGAGCGAGTCGATGCCGAACTCCGTCATCATCTCGACCAGGCGCTCGCAGCCGACGTCGTTGCAGCCGGCGAGCGAATAGGTATCGCCCTCGGTGTCGATCGGCAGCCGCGTGTTGGTGCGGATCATCGCCATCAGCGTCTCGTTGACGACGCCCTGGTCGATCAGCTTCAGCATGGGGATGTAGAGCCCCTCCATGAACACGTCGGTGGCGTCGGGTCCGAAGCCGATGCCGCCGATGTCCATGAGATGGCTGGTGCAGGAAAACAGCGCGACCGGCTTGCCGTCCTTGAAGCAGGGCGTGGTGACGACGAAATCGTTGAGATGGCCGGTGCCCATCCAGGGATCGTTGGTGATGTAGGCGTCGCCCTCCTTCATCGTCTCGATCGGAAAGTGGGCGATGAAGTGCTTGACCGATTCCGCCATCGAGTTGACGTGGCCGGGCGTGCCGGTCACCGCCTGCGCCAGCATCCGTCCCTTGAGGTCGAACACGCCGGCCGAGAGGTCGCCGCATTCGCGCACGATCGGGCTGAAGGCCGTGCGGAGCAGCACCTGCGCCTGCTCCTCGACCACGGCGATCAGCCGGTGCCACATGATCTGAAGGTCGATCAGGCTCGCGCCGCTTGCCTTGCTCATGATCAGGCCGCCTTCCGTTCCATGACGATGCTGCCGGCACCGTCGATATGGGCATCAAAACTGTTGGAGACGAACGTCGAGGTCTCGTCCTCCGCGATCACGGCGGGACCTGCAATCGTCGCGCCTGGCGCCATGTCCTCGCGGCGATAGAGCGGGATCTCGATCACCTCCCCGACCCGGCCATCGAAGAACTTGCGGCTGCCGGTCGCCTTCCCGGCGGGCTTGCGCGTAACGGTTGCGACAATAGGCGGATTGCGCGCCTCGGTCGTCGCAAGCACCGACCAGCTCAAGACCTCGATCGCCGCACCCGGGATCGGCCGCTCGAACATCACCGCATAATCCGCCTCGAACTTCTGACGCAGGCCGGCCAGATCGGCCGTCGCCAGCCGCCGGTTCGGCAGTTCGATCGAGATCTCATGGCCTTGACCGACATAGCGCATGAAGGCCGCGCGGCGCTCGCGGACCGGCGCGCCTGCCGCACCCGTCTCGACCAGCGCACGCGCTTCGGTCACCATCTCCTGGAGCAGATCGGAGACCCCTTCGGTGTCGAAATCGTCGAGCCGCACATGACGGCTGCGCACCAGCTCGTAGGCGATCGGAGCCGCGAGGAAGCCAACGGCCGAGCCGACGCCGGCATTGGAAGGAACGATCACGCGGGAGACACCGATCTTCTCGGCGACGCGCGCCGCATGCAGAGGCGCCGCGCCGCCGAAGGCGATCAGCGTGTGCTGACCGACAATCTCACCGCGCTCGACCGTATGCACGCGCGCCGCGCTCGCCATGTTCTCGCAGACGACCTCGTGCACGGCATAGGCCGCAGTCTCTGCCGACAGACCCAGCGGCTCGCCGACGCTGCGCAGCAGCGCCTGCTTCGAGAGTTCAGGGTCGAGCTTGATCGTGCCACCCGCGAAGTCGTCCGGATCGATCATGCCGAGCGCGACGTCGGCATCCGTCACGGCCGGGCGCAGGCCGCCGCGGCCGTAGCAGGCGGGCCCGGGCTCCGACGAGGCACTCTCAGGACCGACCGTGACGCGCTTCATCGCATCGACATGGGCGATCGAGCCGCCGCCGGCGCCGATCTCGACCATCTCGATCACGGGAATCCGCACCGGCAGACCCGAACCTTTCAGGAAGCGCGCTGCGCGATCGACCTCGAACACGCGCGAGGTCTCGGGCTGGTATTTTTCGATCAGACAGATCTTTGCCGTGGTACCGCCCATATCGAAGGACAGCACCTTGCTCTCGCCGAGACGCGCCGCGATCTGCGCCGCGAAAATGGCGCCGCCGGCAGGACCGGATTCGACGAGGCGCACCGGAAAGCGCCGCGCCGTCTCGATCGAGGTGACACTGCCGCCGGAGGTGACGAGATAGATCGCGCCGCGGTACTGCTCGACCTGCAAGGCGTCGGACATGCGAGCGAGATAACCATCGATTAGCGGCTGCACATAGGCGTTGGCCACTGCAGTCGATGTGCGCTCATATTCGCGGATCTCCGGGCACACCGCGGACGATACGGTCACGGAAATGCCGGGCATCTCCTCACTGATGATCGCGGCCGTGCGGCGCTCGTGCTCGGGATTGGCGTAGGAGTGCAGGAACGCGATTGCGACGCTCTCGACGTTCAGCGCGCGCAATCTTGGCGCGAGCGCGCGCACCGCCGCTTCGTCCAACGGGAGGCGGACGGCGCCATGCGCGTCGATGCGCTCGGGCACGGTGAAGCGCAGGGATCGCGGCGCCAGCGGCTTCGGCTTATCGATGGAGAGGTCATACTGGTCGTAGCGGCTCTCGGTGCCGATATCGAGCACGTCGCGAAAGCCCTCGGTCGCGATCAACGCCGTCTTGGCGCCGCGACGCTCGATGATGGCGTTGGTCGCGAGCGTCGTGCCGTGAATGAAGACGTCGATGTCGCTGATATAGGCGCGCGCATCAGCGAGAATGAGCCGCATGCCGTCCAGCACCGCCTCTTCCGGCCGCTGCGGCGTCGTCAGCAATTTGCGCGTCTTGCGCACCTCGCCCACGTCCAGCACGATGTCGGTGAACGTGCCACCGATATCGACGGCAAGCCGCACCTCGGCTCCCTCAAGCATTCCAAACTCTCCGTGCTGATCGTCAAGACCGAGGACAAAAGCGGAGCAATTTCCATGCCATGGATGACAGGAACATGCTGCCGTCCAGCTATTCTGCTTGGCACCCATGCAATAGGCAAGGCGTGTTCGCAGGCCGCGCGATCAGAGCAGGAATGCAAGCGCCGCTTCGCAGCGCTCCTCGACCTTCAGCGTGAGGAGATCATCGGCGCGGGTGCGTCCGAGATTGACCGCAGCGATCGGGATTTGCCGTTGCGCGGCCGCCTGCACGAAGCGGAAACCGGAATAGACCATCAGTGACGAGCCGACGATGAGCATGGCGTCCGCCTGCGCCAGATGATCCTGCGCGGTCACGACCACGTCGCGCGGGACGGTCTCGCCGAAGAACACGACGTCGGGCTTGAGGATGCCGCCGCAGGATTCGCAGGCCGGCACCTTGAACGACGAAAAATCCGCATGCTCCAGGTCCGCATCGCCGTCGGGCGCATCGGCCGCGTCGAGCGTCAACCATTCCGCATTGGCGTGGCCGAGCGTCTCCTGGAATTCGCTCCGCGGGGTCTTTTGACCGCAGCCCATGCAGCGGACCAGATCGAGCCGGCCGTGCAGGTCGATCACCTGGCGGTGGCCGGCGGATTGATGCAGCCGGTCGACGTTCTGGGTCAGCAGCATTCCGCAACGCCCGCTCGCCTCGAGCCGGGCGAGCGCGTGATGCGCATCGTTCGGCCTCGCCTGGCCGAACCGCCGCCAGCCGATCAGGCTGCGCGCCCAATAGCGCCGACGCGTATGCTCTTCCGACATGAAAGCCTGGAAGTTCACCGGCTGGGTCCGCTTCCAGTTGCCGTGACTGTCGCGATAATCGGGGATGCCCGAATTGGTGCTGCAGCCAGCGCCGGTCAGCACGAACAGATTTTCGTGCCGTCCGACGAAATCGCGGAGCGGATGATTTGCCATGACGCAGATGTAGTCTGCGCAGGCCGGTTTTGCCAGATGGCGAGGAAGCCCGCTAGCTTGCCCAGTTCTCGCGGAATTCGGGAAACAGCGTCAGACCTCCGCACGCATAGATGGTCTGCCCCGTGATGTAGCTGGCCTCATCCGAGGCGAGGAAGGCGAACACGCCGGCGATCTCCTCCGGCGTGCCGACACGGCCGAGCGGAATGTGGCTGGTGACCACACCGCGCTTTTCCGGATCGCCGGTCCAGGCCGCGTTGATTGGGGTGTCGATCGCGCCTGGACCGACCGCATTGACGCGAATGCCGCGGCCGGCGAATTCGAGTGCCAGCGTGCGTGTCAGATTGGCCATGCCGCCCTTGCTGATGGAATAGGCGAGGTAGCCGGGTTTCGGGATGATCTGGTGGACGCTGGAGCAATTGATGATGCTGCCGCCTGCGCCGCGCGCAACGAAATGCGCGAGCGCCTTCTGGGCGCAGAGCACGGCGCCGTTGAGATTGACGTCGATGATGCGGCGATAGGTGTCGATGTCGAGCGCCTCGCTCGGCGATTCCCGCTGGAAGCCCGCATTGTTGACCAGGCAGTCGAGACGCTTCCAGCGCGCCAGGATCGTCTCGAACATCGCGGCTACGTCCTGCTCGTTGCTGACGTCGGCCCTGACGACGACATGGTCGAGCTTGCCGTGGCCGCGATCGCTCGATGCCGTACGCGCGTACGCGAGCACCTCCTCTGCCTTTTCCGGATGATCGACATAGTTGATGGCAACGGTCGCGCCTTCCTGGGCAAGCCGAATGGCGACGGCGCGGCCGATGCCTTGCGAGGCGCCCGTCACCAGCGCGTATTGGCCGACGAGGCGCGAAGAAAAGGTGGT
Source organism: Bradyrhizobium sp. BWC-3-1 (assembly GCF_032917965.1). Lineage (NCBI taxonomy): Bacteria > Pseudomonadati > Pseudomonadota > Alphaproteobacteria > Hyphomicrobiales > Nitrobacteraceae > Bradyrhizobium > Bradyrhizobium sp. BWC-3-1. The sequence continues at coordinate 1,575,807 of NZ_CP136625.1, read as the reverse complement.
CGAGCGGTCGGTATGTGGCATCGTTCTTCTCCGGGGACACATCAACATGGAGGGAACCGGCGTTTTGTTCCATCCGTCGGCGCACCGCTGGGATTCACTCCTAGCGGCGAGCCAGTCGCGAAGTCAGGATCTGGTACAGGATGATGGCGCCAAAGGTTGCGGTGCCGATCCCGCCGATCGTGAAGGCGCCGAATTTGAGCGTGAGGTCGCCGGCGCCTGCGGTGAGCGCGACCGCGACGGTGATCAGGTTTGCCGGACTTGAGAAGTCGACCTTGTTCTCGACCCAGATCCGGCCGGCCATTGCGGCGATCAACCCGAACAGCACGATCGAGAGCCCACCGATGACGGGACCCGGGATCGACAGGACCAGCGCGCCGAATTTCGGCGAGAAGCCGAGCACGATCGACACCATCGCCGCGAAGGCAAACAGCAAGGTCGAATAGACCTTCGTCGCCGCCATGACGCCGATGTTTTCGGCATAGGTGGTGACGCCGGTGCCGCCGCCGCAGGCGGCCACCATGGTCGCGAGGCTGTCGGCAAGCAAGGCGCGGCCGAGATAGTCATCGAGGCTCCGGCCCGTCATGGCGCCGACGGCCTTGATGTGACCGAGGTTCTCGGCGACGAGAATGATCGCGACCGGCGCGATCAGGACGATTGCATCGGCCTGGAAGGTCGGCGTGGTAAAACTCGGCAGGCCGATCCGCGACGCAGCCGAAACTTGCGTGAAGTCGATCGGCCTGCCGAAGCCGAGGCCGTTCGCGAACAGCAGGTACAAAAGATATCCGCCGATCGCGCCGAGAATGATCGGCAGGCGGCGCCACAGGCCAGGCGCGCCAACGGCAACCACGCCGATGATCAGAACGGTCGCGAGCCCGATTCCTGTGTCGAACGCATTGGCGCTCACTGCCTTGACCGCCACCGGCGCGAGGTTGAGGCCGATCGCGGCGACCACAGCGCCGGTGACGACCGGCGGCAACAGCTTCTCGATCCAGCCAACCCCCGACCACATCACGACCAGCGCGATCAGGCCATAGAGGACGCCGGCTCCTACGATGCCGCCAAGCGCAACCGACAGGTTCGGGTTCGGCCCGTGCCCGGCATAGCCTGTGGCGGCGATCACGACCGCGATGAACGCGAAGCTCGAGCCGAGATAGCTCGGCACGCGCCCCGCGACGATGACGAAGAAGATCAGCGTGCCGATGCCGGAAAACAGCACCGCAACATTGGGATCGAACCCCATCAGCAGCGGCGCGATGATCGTCGAGCCCGACATTGCGACGCAATGCTGGAGACCGGAGACGACGGTCTGGCCAAGCGGCAGCCGCTGCTCGGGCATGATCACGCCGGAGGACTTCAGAATCCAACGCGGAAAATAGCCTTGCGCTCGCTCATCGGAGCCCGTTGCAATCGGCATGTTCCCCCCAGTTGCGGTGCAGCGACCGATCTTCGTGCGAACAGACAAAAATGTGATTGTCGCTTCTGCAGCGGCCATCACATGATGCAAATCAAACAAGATCAATACGTCCGGGTCCTATTCTATGACACAGATTGCGATCCAGCCAGCCGTCCACCGCCGGCACCAGCCCTGGTACAAGATCCTCTACATTCAGGTGCTGATCGCGATCGCACTCGGGGTGCTCGTCGGCTATTTCTATCCCGATCTCGGCAAGGCCCTGAAGCCGCTCGGTGACGGTTTCATCGCGCTGATCAAGATGATGATCGCGCCGGTGATCTTCTGCACCGTGGTGCACGGCATCTCCTCGATGGGCGACCTCAAGCGCGTCGGTCGGGTCGGGCTGAAGTCGCTGATCTATTTCGAGACGGTCTCGACCGTGGCGCTCGCGGTCGGCCTGCTGGTCGGCGAGGTGCTCCAGCCCGGGCACGGCTTCAACATCGATCCCGCCACGATTGACCCGAAATCGGTGGCGACCTACGTCACCAAGGCCAAGGAAGAAGGCATCGTCGCCCATCTGATGGCGATCATCCCCGACAGCTATCTGGGCGCCATCGCACGCGGCGATCTGTTGCAGGTGCTACTGATCTCGATCCTGTCGGGCTTCGCCATCGCGTTCCTCGGCAAGGCCGGCGAGCCCATTGCGGAGGCGATCGACAAGGCCGCAAAGATGTTCTTCGGCATCATCCGCATCATCGTGCGCGTCGCCCCGATCGGAGCGTTCGGCGCGATGGCGTTCACCGTCGGTGCCTACGGCCTCGGTTCGCTGCTCAACCTCGCGGCCCTGATCGGCACGTTCTATCTCACCAGCATCCTGTTCGTTGTGGTCGTGCTCGGCGCAATCGCGCGGCTCGCCGGCTTCTCGATCTTGCGTTTCATCGCCTACATCAAGGACGAGCTGCTGATCGTGCTCGGCACCTCGTCATCAGAAACGGTGCTGCCGCAGATGATCCAGAAGATGGAGCATCTCGGCGCCTCGCGTTCGGTGGTCGGCCTCGTCATTCCGACCGGTTACAGCTTCAACCTCGACGGCACCAACATCTACATGACGCTGGCAACGCTGTTCCTGGCGCAGGCGACCAATACCCATCTGACCATCTGGCAGGAGCTCGGCATTCTCGGCATCGCCATGATCACCTCGAAGGGCGCCTCTGGCGTGACGGGAGCGGGCTTCATCACGCTGGCGGCGACGCTCTCGATCGTGCCCGACATCCCGATCCAGTCGATTGCGATCCTTGTCGGCATCGACAAGTTCATGAGCGAGTGCCGCGCGCTGACCAATCTGATCGGCAACGGCGTCGCCTGTGTCGTCATCAGCATCTCCGAAGGCGAGCTCGACCGCGATGCGCTGCACGAGACCATGGCCCATCCGCTGGAGATGGGTGAGGCGCTCGAACCGGGCGGCAGCGCCGCCTCCTAGGCCGCGCGCAGGTTGGGCGGCGTCCGGTTCCAACGCGGTAGTTTCCCGGAGTGGTAAATTGGAGCGACGCGAGTCACAACTGCTGCGTTGGGATCACGGATTGATACTCATCTTTTTCCACCCGACGCGCTGGGGGCAGGGCGTCGGGTTTTTGAAAATTGTCGTCGTGCCGAACCGCAAAGCGGGATCAAATGATCCTGCAACCGGCGCGCTGCCTCGGGGCAGCAAGATCGAGCCGTCGGGTAATCCCGATCGCCTGCAAAAACGCCTCATCATGACTGACGACGAGCAGCGCGCCGTCATAGGCCCTCAAGCCCGCTTCGACGGCTTCGATGGATTCGATGTCCAGATGATTGGTCGGCTCGTCGAGGATCAGCAGCGACGGCGGCATCGCTCCGCCCAGCACGCAGGCAAGGCCTGCACGAAACATCTGCCCGCCGCTCAAATGTCCCACGATCTGCAGGGCGGCATCGGCTCGAAACATGAACCGGGCCAGCGCCGCATGGCATTCATTTGCACCCGCCTTCGGATGGAAGCGCCTGAAGTTATCCAGGATGGAGACCGCGGGATCGAGCAGGCTGGCCTTCTGATCGAACAGCGCAAGATCCGGCCTGACCCGCATGGTGCCGGAGAGCGGACGTAGTTCGCCGGCGACGAGTTTCAGCAGCGTCGTCTTGCCGGAACCGTTGGGTCCGACAATTGCCAGGCGCTCCGGACCAACGATCGCGAGCGATAGATCGCGCAAGACTTCCCGGTCCGGCCGATAGCCGGCGCTGACGCAATCGAGCCAAACCACCTCCCTGCCCGCTGGCAGCCGGGTCGAGGGCAGCTTCACCGACAGCGGCTGAAGAATCTCGATGCGCCGGCGCGCCGTATCAAGGGCCTCAAGCGCATCCGCACGCCGCCGCTCGGCGATCTGCGCGGTCTTGCCGCCGGTGTCTTCGCTACGGTCCTTGCGTGCGCCGGCCAGGATGCGCGGCATGTCGCCCTTGGCGCGCTTCTTCTTGCCCCCGCCGTCCTTGCGCGCTTTCCTCTCCGCGGCCTCCTGCGCTTTCCCGTCGATCTCGGACAGGCGCCTCTGGGCATGCGCGAGGTCGTGCCTGACAGCCGCGAGCGCAACGGCTTTCTGCTCGCAATAACTGCTCCAATTGCCGCCGTATCGCGTAGCTCCGAGCGACGTCAGCTCGACGATCGCATCCATGGTTTCGAGCAGGCTCCGATCGTGGCTGACGACGATCGCCCCACCGCGCCAAGACGCAAGGAAATCGATCACCGCCTTGCGCCCCTCCCGATCGAGATTGTTGGTGGGCTCGTCGAGCAGCAGGAAGTCTGGCTCCGCAAAGATCAGCGCGGCCAGACGAACCCGCGTGACCTGCCCGCCCGACAGGCGGTCGAGCTCGATCTCCGGAGCGACGTCGAACCCGACACGCGCAAGGGCGGACGTAAGCCGTGTTTCGAGGGTCCAATCGACCTCGGAAACCTCCTCGGCCAAGGCATCCCCGCGCTCGGCACGGCGAAGCAGATCGAGCGCGGCTCGCGCACCGAACAGGTCGATCACCTTCGCGCCCGCAAGGGGCTGGACGTCCTGGCGCAACAGACCAACGGTTCCGTTGATAGCAACGCGCCCCGATTGAGGAATGTGCTCTCGCGAAATCGACGCAAGCAGCGTCGTCTTCCCGACGCCGTTGCGGCCGACGAGGCCGGTCCGCTCGGCGCCGAACGTCAGATCGATATTGGAAAAAAGAGAGCGGCCGTCAGGCGAGGACAGCGACAGGTTGGACAGGATGATGGAAGCAGGCATGGAATTCCCCGTGAGCAAGGCAGGTCGGCTTTGCGGTCGGGGTCAAATCCATGGATCTCGAATATCCTGTTTGAGGGCTCTCTAACTAATCCCATCGAAGGGCGAGATCAAGGCGAGGCTCTGAGGAGCGACGGCGCGCGGAGCGCCGACGTCCGCCGCAGGCCCGCGCGATCAACCCTTGAGCGCGGTGACCACGACCTCGATCAGCGCGCTGCCGCCGAGATCGGCGACGCCGACGGTGGCGCGGGTCGGCAGATTGTCGCCGAAGAACTCGGTCCAGACCGCGTCCATCTCCTTCTTCTTGGAAAGGTCCGTGACGAAGATCGAGGTGCTCACGACGCGCGACTTGTCGGTGCCCGCTTCCTTCAGATAGCCGGCGATCTTGCCGAGGATGTTGCGGGTCTGCTCGCCCATCGACACAGAGGTGTCGTCGGCGATGGTGCCGCCAATGAAGACGAAGCCGTTGGCTTCGACGGCGCGGTGCATGATGGACGTGCGGATGCTGCGGGTAATGCTCATGATGTCCTCTTTTGCTAGAGCGTGGAGGGGTGGAAACGGTCGATGCCGAGATCGCCGATGCGGGTCTGGGTGCCGCCGTTGACGATCAGCTCCGCCATGACGGCGCCCGCGCCGGGGCCGAGCTGGAAACCGTGCAGCGAAAAACCGAATTGGTGATAGAGGCCCTTGTGCCGGCTGCTCGGTCCAAACACGGGCAGATCGTCCTTGGTCTTGGCCTCGATGCCGGCCCAGGCCCGCATGATCGTCGCGTCGCGCATGACCGGGAACAGCTCGAACACGGTGCGGGCGCTGGTCGCGAGGCTTTTCCAGTCCAACACCGTCTCGTTGCGATCCTGATGGGGCGTAGCCAAATGGCCGCCGCCGATCAGCACCGTGCCGTTCTTGAATTGCTTGAAGGACAGCTTGCGGCCGCGCAGGATCACGACCGGATCGATGAAATGCGGCACGCGCGAGGTGATCATCAACATCGGCGCCACCGTCTCGACCGGAACGGGCTCACCGAGCGCGGCTGCGATGGTCCCGGCCCAGGCGCCGGCGGCATTGACGAGCACCGGCGCGGCAAAGCTCTCGGCGCCGACATCGACATGCCAGAGACCATCGGTGTGCCGGATATTCGTGGCGGCAATGCCCTCGCGCACGGTCGCACCTAGTTGCTCCGCCTTGCGACGGAACGCCGTCGTCGCCTGCGCGGGATTGGCCGCACCGTCGCGGCGCGAGACCACGCCGCCGGGACAGGTCTCGGCCACCGCCGGCACGAGGCGCCGCAGCTCTGCGGCATCGATCAGCTCTTCGTGGGTGAAGCCGAGCGCGTTGAGCTCGGCCACACGTGCGCGGCAGACCGCGAGTTCCTCTTCGTTCTCGGCGACGAGGACCTGGCCATAGCTCTCAAAGCTGCAATCGTCGTCGAGGAGATCGGTGATCTTCTCCCAGATACCCATCGAGCGGATCGAAAGCGGGATTTCGGGGATGTGCCGCGCAAGCTGGCGCACGCCGCCGGCGTTGACACCGGAAGCGTGCCGGCCGGCATAGTCCTTCTCGATCAGCACCGGCTTGAGGCCGGCGAGACACAGATATAGCGCGGTCGAGCACCCGTGGATGCCGCCGCCGACGACGATCGCATCCACGTTTTTCGTCATCCGCGCACCACCGCCTTGATGTCGTCTGCGCTCTTCGGAACGGCGGCGAGCTCGGCGAGCGTGATCGGCTTGACCGGCGCGCGCAGCCGGTAATAGCCAATCTCCTGCGGGCTCTTGCCCCGCGCCTGCGCCATCAGCTCGGTGACGGTGAGGCCGCAGAGCCGGCCCTGGCACGGCCCCATGCCGGTGCGGCGGTAGGCCTTGAGCTGGTTCGGCCCGGTCGCGCCGATCGCGACGGCGTCGAGAATATCCTTTGCGGTGACCTCCTCACAGCGACAGACGATGGTGTCGCCTGCGGGAATGCGAAACTGCGGCGCCGGCCGGAACAGCGTGTCGAGAAAAACGCGACCACGTTCGGCCTTGGCGAGATCGGCGCGGAGGCTCGCCATCGGCGCAAATTTTTTTGCAGCCGCAGGCGCCAACGCCTCCACTGCCGCGCGTGCCGCGATGCGGCCGCGCACTACGGCTGCGTTCGCCCCGCCGATGCCGGCGCCGTCGCCAGCAATCGCAATGCCGGCGACCGACGAATTGCCGCTGGCATCCAGCACCGGAGACCAGCACAATTGCAAATCATCCCAGCGATGCTCGATTCCGGCCGCCATCGCCAGATTGACGTTGGGCACGACGCCCTGGTGCAGCAGCAAGAGATCCGCAAGGACGGTCTCGCGTTTGCCGCCGGCGACATAGCTGACGTTCGCGAGTTGGCCGTCACCAGAGGCAGCAAGCTCGCTGACACCTGAGACGACCTGCACCTTCGCCTTCACCTCGCGCATCATCGACAAGCCCTTGGCGAAATACGGCGAGGTCAGGAAAGCGAAAGCGTGGGGGAGTGCGGCGAAATAGTTTCCGCGCTCGGTGGTGTCGAGAATGCGATCGATGCGACCGCCGAGACGCAAGATCTGCGCGGCGAGCAGCCAGAGCAGCGGCCCCTGCCCCGCGATCACCGTGCGGCCATCCGGCACCAGGGCCGATGATTTCAACATGGTCTGCGCGGCGCCCGCGGTCATCACGCCCGGAAGCGTCCACCCGGGAATCGGAAACGGCCGCTCCAGCGCGCCGGTCGCGAGGATCACGCGCCTGGCCTTGACGAAGGCGGACGCGCCGCCGACCGAGACGGCGATATCGAGATTGCGATCGAGGCTCCAGACCGTCGCGCGCTGAATGACCTCCGCGTTGCCTGCGCGTAGCGCCTGCACGAGATCGGTACCGACCCAATAGTCCTCACCGAGCTGGCTGCGGTCGGTCACCGGCGTCGAGGCGATGGCACGAAACACCTGGCCTCCGGGGCCGATATTCTCGTCGAGCAGCAGCGTGGACAGGCCGGCTTCGGCGGCCGTCGCGGCGGCGGCAAGGCCGGCAGGCCCGGCCCCGATCACCACGACGTCATATTCTTCGCGCTTGGGAGCCACAGTCATTTCCCGATCTCCCGCTTGCCCTTCTGAATCTCGATCTGCATGCCGTCGGTGACCGGCACCAGGCAGCCCTGTCGGTTGCCGACGCCATCGATGGTGACGAGGCAATCGAAGCACACGCCCATCATGCAATAGGGCAAACGCAGCGCCCCGCTGACTGCGGTCGAACGGCGTGCATCGCAGCTCGAGGCCAGCAGCGCGGCGGAGACGGTGTCGCCCTGCCGCGCCGCGACGGCAACGCCATCGACGAAGATTTGCACCGCTGGCCGCTTGTCCTGCTCGGATCGTTTGAACATCCTGGCTCCTTCAATGTCCCTAGTAGCCGCTGTTGTTCGCGGCACCGGCGGCGCCAAAACGGCTGGCCGAGAACGCGCCGACCAGCTCGGGCTCGAGCGCGCCTTGCGCAACCATCCGCGCGATCTCGAAGGCGTGGTTGGAGGCGAGTGTCACCCCGGAGTGGCAGCAGGCGACGAAGGCACCGGGATGCGTCTCCGACTGGTCGTAGATCGGAAAGCCGTCCTGCGGCATGACGCGGATGCCGGCCCAGCTCCGGACCACGTTGAGCCGCGCGAGATGCGGAAACATGCGCTGGGCGCGATCCGTCATCACGGCGCTGATCGAGTGCTTCAGCGCGCGATCGTCGAGCTCGTCTTCCTTGCTGTCGCCGATCATCACCGTGCCCTCGTCGGTCTGGCGGATCGTGGTCAGCGGATGCGGCAGAAAGGGCATGGTGCGCTCGGTCACCACGATCTGGCCGCGGGTCGGGCCCATCGGGGCGTGGAGACCGACCATCGGCGCCAGGGTCTGGTTAGCATTGCCGGCGGCGAGCACGATCTTGGCGGCACGGAGCTCGCCCTGCGGCGTGGTCAGGCAGAATTCGCCGCTGCTCCTGCTGATCGCCGAGACCGGGCGCTCCGGAAGATAATCGATGCCGAATGCCTTGAAGCCGGTGTGGAACGCACGAAACGTGCGCAGCGAATTGACGTGACCGTCGAGTGGACAATAACTGCCGCCGGAGACCTCGGGCCCGATCAGCGGCAGCGCCTTCTTCACCTCGGATGCCGGCAGCATCTCCATCTTGTAATCGGCGGCACCCGTCTGGTTGTGCATGCGCTTGACCAGCTCGGCGCGCTGACCGAACTCGTCCTCGCCAAGCGTCAGATGAAAACCGCCGTTCTGCTGAAGCGAGACATCGAGGCCGGTCTGCTGCTTCAGCTCGGACGCGAGCCGGCTCCATGCCTGTGACGCTTGCACGGTCCACACCGTATAGGCCGGCATGCCGAGCCCCTTGCTCTGCACCCAGACCAGCGCAAAGTTGGCACGCGAGGCACGCTTGGTGTTGTCGCCTTCATCGAGCACGGCGACGCTCTTGCCGAGTCGGCCGAGGCCCCAGGCAATGGCGGAGCCGAGCAATCCGCCACCGACGACGGCGACGTCGTAATCTGTTCGCATGGACTCTCCTATCGCCCTGTATCGCCCTTGCCGGCGAGCACGCGGTCGAGCCCGTAGAAGCGGTCGAGCAGAATGAGGGCGGTCATGGTGATCGCGATCACGCAGGCCGAGACTGAAGTCACCAGCGGATCGATGTTGTCCTGGATGTACAGAAACATGCGCACCGGCAATGTTTCGGTGCCGGGTGCCGCGAGGAAGACGGTCATGGTGAGATCGTCGAAGGACTGGATGAAGGCGAGCGCCCAGCCGCTGATGACGCCGGGCAGGATCAACGGCAGCGTGACGCGGCGGAACAGCGTCCAGCCGCCGGCGCCGAGCGAGACCGCGGCCATCTCGACCGAGAGGTCCATGCCGGTCGCTGCCGCCAGCGTCAGCCGCAGTGCGAACGGAAACACGATGATGACATGCGCGATGATCAGCGCGGCGAAGCTGCCGCCGAGGCCAGCCGAAGTGAAGAAGCGCAGGAACGCGATGCCGAGCACGACATGCGGGATCATCAGCGGCGACAGAAACAGCGCCGCCAGTGCGTCTCGACCGCGGAACCGATAGCGCGCGATCGCCAGCGCCGCAGGCACCGCGAATAGCAGCGCCACGAGGGAGGACAGTGCGCCAAGGCCAAGACTGACCCAGAAAGCGTGGACGAATTCGGGATAGTTGGCGATCGCCCTGAACCAGCGCAGCGAAAAGCCGTTTGTCGGCAGCGACAAGAAGCCTTCAGGCGTGAACGCGACGAGGCAGACGACGAGGATCGGCGCCACCATGACGATGACGAAGATGGTGTGGAAGATCAACGCCAGCGGGCCATTCCGGCTCATCGGAACACCTCCGCGTAACGACGCTCGATCAGCGCGTTGCTGCCGACGACGATCAAGACCAGCGCGGCCAGCAGCAGCGTGGCGACCGCCGCACCCAGCGGCCAGTTCAGCGTGTTGAGGAACTCGTCATAGGCCAGCGTCGCCGCGACCTTGAGTCGGCGGCCGCCGATGATCGCGGGCGTCGCAAACGCACTGGCCGAGAGCGAGAACACGATGATCGCCCCCGACAGCACGCCCGGCATGATCTGCGGCATGATGATGCGGCGGATGATGGTCACAGGGCCGGCGCCGAGCGACATCGCGGCATTCTCGATCTGCGGATCGAGCCGCTGCAGCGCCGCCCACACCGACAGCACCATGAAGGGCATCATCACGTGCGCGAGCGCGATAACCATTCCGGTCTCGGTGAACATGAAGGGGATAGGCGCGCGGATCAACCCGACCGACATCAAGAGCTTGTTGACGAGGCCGTTATTGCCGCCGAACAGCAGCGCCCAGCCGAGCGTCCGCGCCACCACGGAAATCAACAGCGGCCCCAGGATGACCAGCAGGAAAACGCTCTTCCAGCGTCCGCCCATGCGGTTGAGGATGTAGGCTTCGGGCGCACCGAGCAGCGCGGTGAGCAGCGTGGTCAGGATTGCGATGCGAAACGTCCGCCCGAACATCTCGGCGTAATAGGGATCGGTGACGATCTCGTGCCAGTTCTTGAGGATGAAGACCGGCTCGATGCCCTTGTACTGGCCCCAATCGTGGAACGACAGCATCACGGTCATTGCCAGCGGAATCAGGAGCACGCCGACGAACAGCATCAAAGCGGGCGCGGTCAGCGCCCACGGCGTGCGTACGTTTCGTTCCTCGGCGGAAGCGCTCATGCGACGCCTCTCACGCCCATGTCTTCCGGTCGCCAGGTGAGGTGAACTGCCTCGCCTTCGACCGGTTGCGACCGGCCGTCATTCTGGCGGATCACGGTCGCCGGGCCACATTCGCTCTCGCACTGGAACAGCCAGTGATTGCCCTGGAAGATGCGGGTGACGATCTTTGCGCTGAGGCCTGCGTCGCCAAAGTCGATCCGCTCGGGGCGAATGCTGACGGTGACGGGACCGCTACGCCCGGCAGGCGCAGGCGCGCTCCACGAGCCGGCGATCAATCGCCCAGGCGCACTGGTCCGATCGATCGTCGCGGCAAAGTCGTTGGTCTTTCCCAAAAACTGCGAGACGAAGGCCGAGGCCGGCTTCTCATAAGCCTCTTGCGGCGTGCCGATCTGCTCGATCCGGCCCTGGCTCATCACCACGATGCGGTCGGACAACGACATCGCCTCGTTCTGGTCGTGGGTGACGAGGATCGTGGTGGTGCCGATGGTACGCTGGATCTGGCGCAGCTCGATCTGCATCTCCTCGCGCAGCTTGGCGTCGAGATTCGATAGCGGCTCGTCGAGCAACAGCACGCTCGGCTTGATCACCAGCGCGCGCGCCAGCGCCACGCGCTGCTGCTGGCCGCCGGACATGCGACGCGGATGGCGATCCTCGTAGCCGGCAAGCCCGACCATCGCGAGCGCTGCGCGAACGCGCTCGGTCCGTTCGCCGCGCGGCACATTGCGCATCTCGAGCCCGAAGGCGACATTCTCGGCCGCGGTCATGTGCGGAAACAGCGCGTAGCTCTGGAACACGATCCCGAGCCCGCGTTTGGCCGGATGGATCGCGGTCAGATCCTTGCCTTGCAGCCGGATCGCGCCGCGGGTGGGATCGAGGAAGCCCGCGATCATCTGCAGGGTCGTGGTCTTGCCGCAGCCGGAGGGGCCGAGAAAGGAGACGAACTCCCCCTTCCCGACCGCGAGACTGAAGTCGTCGACGACAGTCTGCGCTCCGAATTGCTTGGCGACCCCTTCGAGCTCGAGATAGGCCATCGCACTGTCTCCGGGATGACCGATCAGCGCTCGACCTCGCGATTCCAGCGCTTGGTCCATTCCTCGCGCTTCTCGTTGATGACGGTCCAGTCCGGATTATAGAGCTTTGCCGCGCGCTCGCCGATCGGCGCCATCTTGCCGAGCTCGGGCGGGATCACCAGCGATTTCAGCACCGGGCCGTAGCCGTAATCCTTCAGCATCACGAGCTGGATCTTGGGTTCGAGCAGCATCTTGACGAAGCTAGACGCAAGCGGCGAGGCGTTCGGCTTGGTGATCGGACAGGCGGTCGTCAGCAACGTCGCGGCGCCCTCCTTCGGATAGACGAAATCGACGGGGAAGCCGGTATTGGCAAAGCTCTGCACGCGGCCGGTGCCCCACACCGCGATCACAGCCTGCCCGGACTGGAACAGCTCGGTCATCTTGCCCGGCGACGGCTCATAGGCGAGCACGTTCGGATTGATCTGCTCCTTGAAGATCTTGAAGCCGGAATCGACATTGGACTCGCCGCCGCCATTCATCTTCGACAGCATCACCAGCGCTTCGAGGCCATAGGTGTTGTTGATCGGCGGGATCACGAGCTGCTTGGCGTATTTCGTGTCCTTGAGATCGTTCCAGGAGGTCGGCGGCGCCCAGCCCTTCTCCGCAAACACCTTGGTGTTGTACATCAGGCCGGTCGCGACGATGCCGATCGCGACCGCACGATCGTCCTTGAAGCGCGCGGTGTCGTAGAGATCGGTCGGCAGGCCATCGAGCTTGCCGCAGAAGCCGAGTTGGATCGCCTGGTACATCGGGCCGTCGTCCACGATGGCGACGTCGATCTGCTGGTTGCCCTTCTGCGCCTGCAGCTTGGCCAGCGTGTCGGTGGAGTTGCCGGCGACGTACTCGACCTTGACGCCGTTCTCCTTCTCGAAAGTCGGGATCACCTCGTCGCGGATGGTCTTCTCGAACGAGCCGCCATAGCCGGCGACATAGAGCGTCTTTTGCTGAGCCGTGGCAACCGACGGGGCGGCGATGAGGGCCGCGATGCTGACCGCTGTCAGAAGGCGAAAAGTCTTCATGTGGTCCGATCTCCATACCGGGATGAGGTGACGTGCCGACGAGTCTCGTTGGCTGGACCTTCCGCATTTCCTTCCGCGCAAAACCCCTCTCCGACCAGGGCTCCGGCCCCTGCTCGACAGGTTTGGCGCGATCCGGAGGTTCGAACCCCTCCAATCTGCCGAAAAAGCGGGCCGTCTCCAGCTCTGATGAAAAAGATCGCAAACTCCGGCTTCCGTCGTCCAATGAATAATGGCACCCTCTGTATGCCTAAATGTTATGAATGGAATTCAGGATGGCGCGCATCAATTCGCGGCAGGTGGAAGCCTTCCGGGCTACGATGCTGACCGGCAGCGTGACTGAGGCGGCGGCGCTGATGAAAGTGACGCAGCCGGCGGTCAGCCGCTTGCTGCGCGACCTCCAGGCGCTGCTGAAGATGGAGCTGTTCGAGCGGCGCGGCACCGGCCTCGTGCCGACCGCTGCGGCAATGGCGCTCTACACCGAAGTCGAGCGCTCCTTCGTCGGCCTTGAACGGATCACGGCGGCAGCCGAGGAAATCCGCGGCCGCCGCACCGGCTCACTGCGGATCGCGGCACTTCCAGCATTGTCCAATGGCTATTTGCCGCGGCTCACCGGGCACTTCCTGAAGGAGCGGCCGAACCTCAACCTCGCTTTCTTCGGCGTGATCTCGCCGATCGTGGTCGACTGGGTACTGAACAATCAGTGCGACGTCGGCTTTGCCGAGGTGCCCATCGCGCATTCGGGCTTGCCGAGCCAGAAGCTGCCGGCGCCCGCGCGTGTGGCTGTACTGCCCACCGGTCACCGCCTCGCGGAAAAGGAAGTGCTGGAGCCCCGCGACTTCGAGGGCGAGACTTTCATCTCGCTGTCGGCGGGCTCGTCGAGCCGCCACCTCGTCGACCAGGTCTTCCATCGCCACGATGTCCGCCGCGTGCTCAGGGTCGAGACCACGCTGTCGGAGATCATGTGCGGCATGGTGTCGTCAGGACTTGGCGTCGCCATCTGCGATCCCTTCACCGCCCAGGAATTTTCTACCCGCGGCGTCGTCGTGCGCCGCTTCCTGCCGCGCATCGACTTCGCATTCTCGGCGGTCTTTCCGGCACAGCGCAGCCCCTCGCCGGTAGCGCTCGATCTGGTCGAGACCATACGCAAGGCGCTCGCCGAATTCGACGAGCCACCCCTCAGCCGTTGAACGCCGCCTGTGCCTCCGGCAGGTCCCAGATCTTGCCAATCGCAGCGGTGCCGGCAGCCGTGATCGCGGCCTCGTCGGCGCCGAGATAGCGGCCGGCATCGACCAGCATGCGGCCGTCGACCATGACCTGATCGATATTGGCGCGATTGGCGAGCGCGATCAGCGCGCGGCGCGGGTCGAACAGCGGCTGAAGATGCGGATGGGTGAGATCGACGATCGTGAGGTCGGCGGTCGCGCCCGGCTCGATACGGCCGAGATCGGGCCGCTTGATGACATCGGCCGCGATTGCCGTGTTCGCCTCGATCAACTCGGGCGCGTTCGCGACATCGGCACGCGCCGAGGTGATCTTGGAGATCAGCGACGCCGCATTGAGCTCGCCGAGCAGGTCCATGTTGTAGCCGTCGGTGCCGACCACCGTGCGCACGCCGTGCTCCGCGAACTGGCTGAAGGCCGCGGTGACGCCGGCGCGCGCGAACACGCGCGGGCAGTTGAGAACCGTCATACCGCGCGCGGCCATCAGCTTGAGATCGTCATCGGTGCTGAACATGCAGTGCGCCGCCATCAGGTCGGGCGCCAGCAGGCCGAGCCAGTCGAGATATTGCGCCGGCGTGCGGCCGCCATAGCGCTTGCCGATGGTTTCGACCTCGGCGCGGCTCTGCGCCATATGCGTCGTGACGGGCACGCCGAGCTCGCGTGCCCGCGCGGCACAGGCCCTCAACAGATCAGGCCCGCAGGTGTCGGTGGCATGCGGACTCATCGCAAGGCCGATGCGGCCGTCGCCGCGATTATTCCAGCGCTGGTAGAGTGCATCCCAGGTCGCCATGTCGGCTGTGCCGTCATCGCCGGAATAGTGCACCACGCCGTCGGGGCCGGCCTTGGCGTCCGACGTCGAGAACAGATAGGGCGCGCCGTAGAAGCGGATGCCCATCTCCTCGGCGGCATCGAACATCTCCGGGATCGAGTTGCGGAACGGCTCCATCACCGTGGTGGCGCCGCCCTTCAGGAGTTGGAGGATGCCGAGCCGCGCGACCGCCATGCGCTCTTCCGCCGACAAGATATCTGCACCGCGCTTGGTCAGCGGCAAAAGCACCGTGTAAACGATGCTCTGGTTGTTGCGGCGGCCGTTGCCGTCCTCGGTGTGGCTGCGCGCCACCGCTTCGGAGAAGCAGTGATTGTGCAGGTTCAACAGGCCCGGCAGAACGAAGCGGCCGGGACGGTCATGCACCTCGTCCGCCCGCGGCTTGTCGCGCGTGACCGCGGCAATCTTCTTGCCTTCGACCAGAACCCAATGGTCGCGCAACACGTCCTGCGCGCCGTCCTTGCGTGACAGCACATAGCTGCCGAAGATTGCGATCGTGCTCATGCGGGGCGTACGTTCCAGAAAACGGCGGTGCCGTCGAGAATGCCGGTGATGGCTTTGCGATAGGCAGTCGGCTGCTTGTACAGGCCAATCGGAATATAGGGGATTTCCTGGAAAGCCACCGCCTGGATCTCACGGCAGATGCGCTGCTGCTCCGCGAGCTCGGAGGCCGCCAGCCACTGGCTGCGCAGGCCGGCCATCTTCTCGCTCGCATACCAGCCGGCGACCTTGCCCTCACCACGGATATTGGTGTTGCCGGCCGGATTGAGCCAGTCGATGCCCTGCCAGTTGCCGACCGCCGCGCTCCAGCCGCCCTGCCCGATCGGGTCCTTCTTGAGTTGGCGTTGCAGCACCACGGCGAAATCGAGCCCGGCATATTCGACGTTCATGCCGGCCTTGCGCAAGGAGTCGACGGCGATCTCGCCAAGCGGCTTCTGCGCCAGTGAGTTGGTGGGCACGAGCACCACGACCTTCTCGCCATTATACCCCGCGGCCTTGAGATCGGCCTTCACTTTGGCGTAGTCACGCGGGCCGCGGAAGACATCGAGGCCGACATCGCTGGCCATCGGCGTATTCGGCGCGAAATAGCCGATCGGTGAGACCTGGAAGTTCGGATCGGTACCGGCCACCGCGGTCATGAAGGCGGATTGATCGATGGCCCCCAGGAGCGCGCGGCGAACGGCAGGATTGTCGAACGGTGGCTGAAGATGATTGAGGCGCAGCATGCAGGCGTAACCGCGGGGATCGAGGATCCGCGTCTCGATGTCGCCGGCCGCCTTGATGATCGGCAGCAGGTCGTGTGGCGTGGTCTCTTGCCAGTCCTGCTCCCCGGTCTGCAGCGCGGCGACGCCGGTGCCGGCATCGGGCGTGGTGGTCCAGACCACCCGATCGTAGTGCACGATCTTCGGGCCCGCTGTCCAATCCGGCTTGCCGTCCGTGCGCGGCTGATAGCGCTCGAACCTGGCATACGCGTTGCGCGCACCCTGCACGCGCTCGTCGGCGAGATAGCGGAACGGGCCGCTGCCGATCACTTCGGTGAGCGGCTTGAACGGATCCTGGCCCGCCAGCCGCTCCGGCATCATGAAGCACGCGTTGATCGCGGCCTTGCCCAGCGCTTGCGGCAACAGCGGGAATGGACGTTTGAGGCGGAAGCGGATGGTGCGGTCGTCAGTGGCCGACAGCTTGTCAGTCGCCTCCATCAGCTCGCCGCCAAAGCCGTCGCGCGCGGCCCAGCGGCGGATGCTCGCGACGCAGTCGCGGGCGAGCACGCGCTCGCCATCGTGCCAGAACAGACCGTCACGCAAGCTGAGGTCCCATTGCAGCCGGTCGCCGGAGACGACATGGCCCGACAGCATCTGAGGCGAGACCTGGAGCGAAGAGCTCATGCCGTAGAGCGTGTCGTAGACCATGAAGCCGTGGTTTCGCGACACTTGTGCCGTCGAATAGATGGGATCGACGAAGGCGAGGTCGATCACCGGAATGAAGCGTAGCGTGGTCTGGGATTCGGCGCGCAGGATGCCCGGAAATGACAGCGCCGGCACCGCGGCTACGGCCTTGAGGAGCGAACGGCGGGAGACGGGCATTGCAAGAGGCTCCTGAAGGATCTTACGTGTTCAACAAGACCGCGCCGATCGCAGCGGCCACCGCCTGCTGCGCCGGCTCGACCACGGGCACACCGATGGCATCCGCAATCGCCGCGCGGTGCGAGGCCATGCCGGCGCAGCCCATCACCACGACATCGGCAAGGCATTGCGAGACCAGCGCGCGGCCGGCTTCAATCAACCGTCCCCGGATGTCCGCGCCTGCCGTCTCCGCCGCGCTCGCGCCGACCGACCAGCTTCCGGCATAGCGGCTGTCGATGCCCATCAGCCGCACCATCCGCTGCTGGCGGCGAATGCTCGACGGCGACAGCGCGATGACGCCAAATCGCTCGCCCAGCATCATTGCGCGAAAGATGCCGCACTCGGCGATGCCCATCACCGGGCGCCCGCCGGCCGCCTCGCGCACCGCATGCAGGCCGGGATCACTGAAGCAGGCGAGCACGAAGGCATCCGCATCGGCGCGCGACACACGGTTGACCAGCGGCATCACCATGCTGTCGGCGTCGCGTTGCGAGCTGATGCCCGGCGGCCCCCCGGCAAGGCCGACGACCTCGATTGCGGGTCCGCCGGCGATGCGTAGCGGCGCGACGGCGTCGTCGATCGCCGCCGTCACCGATGCGGAGGAGTTGGGGTTGATGACGAGGATACGGGTCATGGCGTGGCTCAACTTTTTCCGGCCTCGTGGCGCAGGAAGTTGGCCGCGATCTTCTCACCGGTCGTGATCCAGACATCCGGGCACGACTTTGCGTAGGTCAGGAATTCGCGCAGCAGGCGCAGCCGCATCGGTCGACCGCTGCATTGTGGATGCAGCACGGTCGTCACCATCGCGCCCCAGTCTCTGGTTTCGTCGAGCTCGTCCTTCCAGATCGAGAGCACATGCTCCTTGGGGAAGATCGAGCGGGGGCTGAAGCGCGCGGACAGGCCGTGCATCCAGTCGTCATAGCTGGCGGTCACCGGCAGCTCGATCGTGCCCGGCTTGCCGTCGGCGAGACGATGCCGATAGGGCCGCACGTCGTCGCGGAACGAGGAGGTGTAGACGATGCCGTGGCGCACCAAGGCCACCCGCAGCTCCTCGGTGAACTCGCCGTAGGGCGCGCGGTAGCCGGTCGGCCTGACGCCAAGCCGGCGCTTGAGCGCCTCGAACCCGCGCTCGAGCTCCTCCTCGATCCAGGGATCGCCGGGATCGGGCAACAGATGGTGATAGCCGTGGTGGCCGATCTCGTGACCGGCCTTGAGAATGGCCTCGGCCATCGCCGGATGCGCGTCGACCGACCATCCCGTGACGAAGAAGGTCGCCTTGAGATCGAGCTGTTCGAGCAGCTCCAGGAGCTTCGGCGTGCCGACGCGTGCCTCATAGCCGCCATAGCTCATGGTGATGAGCCGCTGCGCATGCACCGCGTCCTTGCTGGTCCAGGCGCTCTCCGCGTCCACGTCGAACGACAGGAACATCGCCGAATTGTACGGCTTCGGCCAGGGGTATTCCGGCGCAGGATCCGCGGTGTTGGCTGGGGTGAGCGGAATGCTCTGGAGTGCCTTACTGTCCAGCATTGAGGGTCGCCTTTTCGAGTGCGTTGTCGGTCAGTTTCCACTTGGCAAGCAGCGTGCGATAGGTGCCGTCCGTGATCAGCGCATCGACCGCCTCCAGCATGGCTTGCTGCAGCGCCTTTTCCTTGACCGGCAGAGCGATGCCGGTGAATTGCTGCGCGATGGGCTCGCCCACGGTCGCATAGGTGCCGGGCTCGAGGTCCATGATGTAGGGCAGCGTCTCGTTGCCCTGGGCGGCGGCATCGATGCGGCCCTGCCTGAGCTGGGTGCGGGCGTCGGCCGAGCCGTCGGTGCCGACGAACTGGATCGGATTGGTGCCGCAATTCTTCTCGCTCCAGGCCGCGATCTGCGCCGGGAACATGGTGCGGCGGCTGGCGCCGACCTTCTTGCCACAGAGCGCGGCTGCGTCCTTGAACTCCGCCTTGCGCGACTGCTGCACGAAGAACTGCGGGCCGCTGCGCAAATAATCGACGAAGGACGCGATCTCGTGCCGGCTGGCATAGTCCGTGAAGCCGGACAGGATGGCGTCCACCCGCCCGGTCGAGATCGACGGCATGAACTCGGCAAAGCTGGTCTCCTGCCACTCGATCTTGACGCCGAGCTTGCGGCCGATGGCCCCGCCGAGATCGATGTCGAAGCCGGACAACGCGTTGGTGGCGGGATCGCGGAACTCCATCGGCGGATAGTTCGGCACCAGCGCGACCTTGATGCTGCCGCGCTTGGCGATCTCCGCCGGCAGCTCGACTGCCATGACCGGAGCGCTCATGGCGCCAACGAGTGCCGCCGTAACCAGAAGTCTCTTCATCGATACGCCCCCATTCAGATCACTGCCGAAAGAAATGCCTTGGTACGCTCCTCGCGCGGCGCGCCCAAGACATCGGATGCGCGCCCGTGCTCGATGATCGCGCCCTGGTCCATGTAGACGACGCGGTCGGCGACCTCGCGCGCGAAGCCGAGTTCGTGCGTCACGACCATCATGCTCATGCCGCTCCGCGCCAGCTCCTTCATGACCGCCAAGACCTCGCCGACGAGCTCGGGATCGAGCGCGCTGGTCGGCTCGTCGAACAGCATCAGCATCGGCTTCATGGCAAGCGCGCGGGCAATCGCGACCCGCTGCTGCTGGCCGCCGGAGAGCTGGGCGGGATACGCGTCCGCTTTGGCCGACAATCCGACGCGCCGCAGCAGCTCGATCGCCTCAGCGCGCACCTCGTCGGATTTTCGGCCTTGAACCTGGAGCGGACCCTCGGTGATGTTTTCGAGCGCGGTCTTGTGCGGAAACAGGTTGAAGCGCTGGAACACCATGCCGGTTTTCAGCCGTTGCCGCCCGATTTCGCGCTCGCTGAGCCGATGCAGTCGTCCGCCCTGCTCGCGCACGCCCAGGAGCTCGCCGTCGAGCCAGATGCCGCCGCTGTCGATCGCCGCGAGCTGGTTGATGCAGCGGAGCAGTGTGGTCTTGCCCGAGCCGGAGGCGCCGATCAGACACATCACCTCGCCGGGCCAGACGTCGAGCGTGACGCTCTTGAGAGCCTGGAACTCGCCGAAATTCTTGGCGACGGAGCGAATCGCGACGAGGGGTCTTGTCATCGCGCGAGCCGCAATGTGCCGCGCGCAAAACGGCGTTCGAGCAGCATCTGGAGCGGCGTCAGGATTGAGACGACGAGCAGGTACCAGAGCCCGGCCACGATCAGGAGCTCGATCACGCGCGAATTGGCGTAGTAGATGTTTTCGGCGTTGTGCAGCAGTTCCGGATACTGGATGACGCTGGCGAGCGAGGTCGCCTTCACCATGCCGATGAACTCGTTGCCAAGCGGCGGGATCACCACCCGCATCGCCTGCGGCAGCACGATCCGGCGCAGCGCACGCAGGCGTCCCATGCCAATCGCCTGCGCGGCCTCATATTGCCCGATATCGACTGACAGCATGCCGGCGCGCATCACTTCCGAGGTATAGGCACCCTGGTTGATGCCGAGCCCGAGCAGCGCGGCAAGGAACGGCGTCATGACGTCGACGGCGCGCGCACTCCACAGGCCGGGAATGCCGATGGTCGGAAACACCAGCGCGAGATTGAACCACAGCAGCAGTTGCAGGATCAGCGGCGTACCGCGGAACAACCAAGTGTAGCCGGCGGCAACGGTCTTCAGTACCGGGTTGGGCGACAGCCGCATGATCGCGACGACGACGCCAAGGAAGATACCGAGCGCCATCGCCAGCACCGCCATCACCATGGTGTTGACGATGCCCTCTATGATCACCTTTGCGGTCAGGAAGCGGCCGACATAAGACCATTCGATCTGGCCGCCCGCAAAAGCGCGCCCGATCAATGCAAGCACGAGGACGATCAGCGCCGCGCTGAGCCAGCGAAACCAGTGCGGCTCGCGCGCGACCCGCATTCCCGACAGATCGGGAAAACCCTCCGCGAGTGCCGGTGCCGGCTTCATTGCGGCGCCGCGTTCAGCATGGGCTGGGCGACCGCGTTGCCGCCAAGGCTCCATTTGTCGAGGACAGCCTTGTAGGAACCGTCGGCGATCATCGCGATGAGCTTCTCGGTCACCACTTCACGAAGCGCCGCATCGTCCTTGCGGAACATGATGCCCTGATAGCCTTTGGCAAAGGGCTCGCCGATCACGCGGTATTTGCCGGGTTCCTGCGTCTGCGCATAAGGCAGCGTCTCGCTGCCCTGTACGGCGGCGTCGATGCGGCCCTGCTTGAGCTGGTTGCGGACGTCGATCGAGTTCTCGCCCGGCACGTACTGGATCGCCGGCTTGCCGGCCGCCTCGCAATTCTGCTTGCTCCACTTCTCGATCTCGACCGGGAAGCTGGTGCTGCGGGTGGTCCCGACCTTCTTGCCGCAGAGATCGGTCGCAGCCTTGGCTTCGTTCTCCGCCATCACGAAGAACTGCGGGCCGGTCCCGAGATAATCGACGAAATCTGCGGTCTCGCGCCGCGAGGCGCGATCGGAGATGCCGGAGATGATGAAGTCGGCGCGCCTGGTCTGGAGCGACGGGATCAATTCGGCGAACGGCGTCTCGCTCCAGACGATCTTCACGCCGAGGCGCTTGGCGAGCTCGTTCGCCAGATCGACGTCGAGCCCGACGAGCTCATTCGTTGCGGGATCGCGATGTTCCATCGGCGCGTATGTCGAGTTGACCGTGAGCTTCAACGCGCCCGCTTGCTTGATCTCGGCCGGAAGCTCCGCCGCCTGCGCGGACGTGGCGGCCGTCAGCGCTGCGATGCCGAGGAAATACGAGAGGCGCGTCATATCGGCTCCTTTGCCAACGTTGTTGGAACGTCCTGTCAGTCCGCGTCGAGAACCGCGGGTTCGATGACGCCGGCGCGTTCGGTGATCACCCTGTATTGCTCCGGCCGCCGGTGCGCGGCGAAGTTGAACATCTTGTCCTTGCCCTGGCGGCAGAGGTCCAGATCGATATCGGCGACGATCACCTCGTCGGTCAGCGTTGCGGCCTGCGCGACGATGCGGCCATTGGGATCGACGATGCAGGAGCCGCCGATCAGCCCGGAGCCGTCCTCCTCGCCCGCCTTCGCCACCGAGATCGCCCAGGTCGCGTTCATATAGGCGTTGGCCTGCGTCACCAGCGTGGAGTGGAAGGTGCGCAAGGAGGCATCTTCCGTGCTACCGCCATTGGGATCATAGGCCGCCGAATTGTAGCCGATGCAGACAAGCTCGACGCCCTGCAGGCCAAGCACGCGCCAGGATTCCGGCCAGCGGCGATCGTTGCAGATCATCATGCCCATAATGGCGTGGGCCCAGGCCGAGCCGGCGCGGAAGGCCGGAAAGCCGAGGTCGCCATAGTCGAAATAGCGTTTCTCAAGCTGCTGGTAGCGCGCACCTTGTCGCGGCTCGACCGAGCCCGGCAGGTGCACCTTGCGATAGCGGCCGAGCAGCTCGCCGTCGCGGTCAACCAGGATGGCGCAATTGTAGCGGCGTCCATCCGGCGTCAGCTCGGCATAGCCAACATAGAAGCCGACGCGCAGCGCACGCGCACGGTCAAACAAGGCGGCGACGTTCGGGTTCGGCATTCCGCGTTCGAAATAATGGTCGAGCGCGTCGCCTTCGAGCAACCAGCGCGGAAAGAATGTGGTGAAGGCAAGCTCGGGAAACACCACGAGGCTGGCGCCGCGGCCGGCCGCCTCTTCCAGCAGCGCAAGCATCCGCGACAGCGTATGCTCGCGCGGATCGGCTTTTTGCGTCGGCCCCATCTGTGCGGCGGCAGCGCGAAGGACACGAACCAAGATTGCCTCCAATCTGTGCGCAGTGGCGCCTCAATGGGCGGATGAACCCTTTGATGCGACGTGCAAATCCGCGGCCATTACGCGGAAGCGGGGCTGCAAAATCAATTTGTTCTGCTATGATGTTTTGGCCCAGAGTATAATCGGCAGTGATATGAACCTGCGCCAGCTCGAGATTCTCCGCGCCGTCATCCGCCACCGCACCACGGTTGCGGCCGCCGACGAACTAGCGCTGTCGCAGCCTGCAGTCAGCAATGCGCTGAAGACGATAGAGGCGCAGGCGGGTTTTGCGCTGTTCGAGCGCGTCAACAACCGGCTGTTTCCGACCACGGAAGCGATGGCGCTCTACAAGGAGAGCGAGGCGATCTTCGCGCTGCACGCAAAGCTCGAGAACCGCGTGCGCGATCTGCGCGAGAACCGCTCCGGGCATCTCGCGCTGGTCGCGACGCCGCCGCTCGCCTACAGCATCATCCCCGCGGCGCTGTCAGGCTTCCTGCGCCGCCGCCCGGAGACGCGGGTGTTCTTCGACGTGCGGCGCTATGAGGGCATCATCGAAGGCGTGCTCAACCGCGTCGCCGAGCTCGGCTTCGCGCTCGGGCTGACACATCATCCGGGCATCGCCCATGAGGTGGTGCACACCGGCGAGATGGTCTGCGTGCTGCCGCCGCAGCACCCGCTCGCCGACCGGCCGGTGATCTCGGCAGCCGACCTGTCCGGCCTGCCCTTCATCGGGCTCGAGCGCGGCACGCGGCTTGGCGAGGCCGTGCGCGACAGTTTCGCACGCGCCGGCGCGCCGTTCCAGCCGACCGTCGAGGTGCGCTACTGCAACACGGCCTGCGTGCTCGCCGCCGCTGGCGTCGGCGCCGCGGTGGTCGATCCCTTCTCGCCACGGCAGAACGGCTGGACCGGCCTCGCCGTACGGCCGTTCGCGCCGACGACGCACGCCGTGGCCTATATGCTATGGTCGGAAGCCGAGCCGCTGTCGCGCCTGGCCAAGGCGTTTCTCAACGAGGTCCGGAAAGAGAGTGCGCTGCTGGAGCGCACAGCGCCACACCAACAACATGGGGCAGGAAGCGACTGAGCTTGACCTTTACCGGAGGGCACATGGCACGCATCACCATCATCGAGACCGGACAGGTCCCACAAAAATATCGCGAGCGCCACGGTTCGTTCCCCGACATGTTCGAGCGCATGGTCCGCGCCGAGGACCCGACAGCTACGGTCGACATCGTCAGCATCCCGAACGGCGATGCGCTTCCCGACCCGCGCAATTTGGAGGCGGTGCTGATCACCGGCGCCGCCGCCGGCGTCTATGACGGGCTCGACTGGATCGCGCCGCTGGAAGATTTCGTGCGCACCGCCTACGCCAACAGGACACCAATGGTCGGCGTCTGCTTCGGCCATCAGCTGATCGCGCAGGCGCTCGGCGGCACTGTGCGCAAGTCGGAGAAGGGCTGGGGCATCGGCCGGCACGTCTATCAGGTGCTGCCGGACAACGGCGTCATCGACGACGAAGCGGTCGCCATCGCCTGCTCGCATCAGGACCAGGTGATGGAGCCGCCCAACGATGCGCTGACGATCCTCTCCTCCGATTTCACCCCGCATGCCGGCCTGCTCTACGCCAACGGCGCGACGCTCACCCTGCAGCCGCATCCGGAGTTCGACGTGGAGTTTGCGCAAGTGTGCTGCGAGCTGCGCATCGGCAAGGCGCCGGAGGATGTCGTTGCCACCGCGAGGGAATCACTGGCGCAGCCGATGGATCACGCCAAGCTTGGTGGCGCGATTACGAGATTTCTAGCGCGCAGGTCCACCTCCTCATCCTGACGAGCGCGCTCCCGCGCGCGTCTCGAAGGATAGAGGCCCAAATGCAGCAACCGGGCCTGCATGGTTCGAGACGCCGCTTCGCGGCTCCTCACCATGAGGGGAGAGAGTTGTTTGCAAGCCTCAGAACGGATCCGTCCCCAGCCCCGCCACATCCGCAGGCCTCGGCCCCGGTGCCGGCCAGTGAAACCGCCGGTCCTTCTCCGCAATCGCGATGTCGTTGATCGAGGCTTCGCGGCGCCGCATCAGGCCGTGCTCGTCGAACTCCCACTGCTCGTTGCCGTAGGAGCGATACCACTGGCCGCTCGCATCGTGCCATTCGTATTGGAAGCGAACCGCGATGCGGTTTTCGTCGAACGCCCAGAGGTCCTTGATCAGGCGGTAGTCGTGCTCCTTCTCCCATTTGCGGGTGAGGAACGTGACGATGGCCTCGCGCCCCTGAAAAACCTCGGAGCGATTGCGCCAGCGGCTGTCCTCGGTATAGGCGAGCGAGACGCGCACCGGGTCGCGCGAATTCCAGGCATCCTCGGCCATGCGGGCCTTTTGCGCTGCGGTCTCACGGGTAAAGGGCGGGAGCGGCGGGCGCGACATGAGGGCCTCATCGGTTGGCGGGAGTGCAATCTATCGCCGCGCGCGGGGGAGTCGAGAGGGCCGTCCGCTATCGCCCGATCACGAAATCGGATCAGCCTTCATCAAGGCGCGGATCGATTTCGGGATCGGCTGGGCACGTCCGCCGCTGATGAAGGCGACCCGCACCTCGGCTTTGACCAGCACGACTTCGCCGCGCCGCACCTCCTGCGCCAGCATGATGGAGGCGCCCTTCACGGCGACCGGCCAGGTCACGACATCGAGCACGTCATCCATCCGGGCAGGCTTGAGGAAATCGAGATGCATCGAGCGCACCACGAAGGCGAAGCTTGCGTCTTCCGCCTCGGCCTGCTCGAACAATGCCTGCTGCTCGGCGCCCATCAGCCGCAGATGATTGGTCCGCCCGCGCTCCATGAAGCGCAGATAGTTGGCGTGATAGACGATGCCGGAAAACTCTGGTTTGACGATATCGCAACAGAATACCAAGTTCTTGATTTCGTTGGGGCGCTGGAGGGCGATAGCGTGAACAAGCGCAGATTTTTCTACGTCCCTTTCATGGCGAGCCGCAGCGCCTTCGGGATCAGCTTCAGTGTTCACCTAGCTCGCCTCGAGAGAAATGTCAGCCCGGCCGCGAGCATAGCGGCCCGAAGGGGCATGCGGGACGAGTGCAGCGACAACACCGGTGTTTGAGCGGTACGCGGGAACGGGGCCGTGATAACGCTCGCCACAGGCGAGCCCGTTTTCCGAGTGCCCCCGGCGAGGAGCACTTTATGGCTTGCGCGAGGCATCGTGATCCGAAGGGCCGAGACAGCATGGCTCGGCAAGCTGGCTCATAGAGCCCCGTCCGCGGAGCGGACGCGCCCACAACCTAATTAGACCCGTACTTGTGCCATGGGCGAAACCGCGGCACTTATGAGCCTGATTTCGGGAGATCCTATCGCGGACCTCACACCACTGACCCACATTAAGAACGTGTGCGGTTATTTGCGTGAGAGTTTCCGGGTTCGTTGCTCCGTCGGCGCCGCCCCTGACCGAAAGCCCAACCGATCGCTCCTGCTTTGACGGTTTCGTCCGCGGAGCCGGAGCAGGACTGGCGTGTATCGTACTCCGTCAACCCAGCTCCATGGCCTGGCCGGAATAGTCGACGAACAGCTTCTCGCCGGCGACATGGACCTGGGGACAGGATGGGCTTGAGGGGGCCGGCCCATTGCTTGGAGCGTTCGCATAGCTGAAGCAGTCGGAGTTAGGCAAAAGACCAAGGTAGCTGGGTTGCAGACTGTCAGCGGTGCGCGCCTCCTGGTTCCCCCCGATCGCAATCGCTGAAATAGCGATCACGATCGGCTGGAAACGGTGATCACGATGCTCTGGAATGGGCGATCACGATGGCTTGGACTCCGTGATCACGAACGGCTGGAACACGCACTTACCGGGCGCCCCGTCGACCTACCACGCTACTACGTCGCGACGTGGAGCGATGCCGTCAAGCTGTCGGGTGCGCAAGAGGCAGGACACCGCGCTGATCTACGCTCGCAAGCGAAGGGGCATGTCAAGGAGTTGGAGATATGTGCGACGCCGCAACCTGACGCGGCGTTTGATTCACGCATTTCTTCCAGCGCCAATGTTGCGATGCAGTTACAGCAATTTGCGTGCACGTTGTTAAGACGCAGCCGGCTCGGGGGCACTCAAGACATGGGAATAGAAATGAAGAACTTGTTGCTTATGACAGTCAGTACGGTGGCGCTTGCTGCGGTGGCCCCCGCATTCAGTGCTGATCTGCCTGCGCAACCCATCAGGCCTCTCTACACCACCGCTCCAGGACCTGTCGCGGCTGCAATCTACGATTGGAGTGCTTACTATTTCGGCGTGAACGGTGGTCTGAGCTCAGGCGAGAGTTGTTGGGAGTACCTTGGCAGCACGCCCGAGGGCTGTCATCATCCGACAGGCGGTAGCGTGGGCCTCCAGATCGGCTATCGATGGCAGATGGGCCAGATCGTGCTGGGTGTTGAGGGCCAGGGCAACTGGGCTGATTTGACCGGGTCCAATCAAAGCATCGCGTTTTCCGATACTACCAACCAGACTAAGATTGACGCGTTCGGTCTCATGACGGGGCAGATTGGTTATGCCTTCGGGAACAACGTACTTTACGGCAAAGGCGGCGCCGCAGTCACGAGCAACATCCATCAGATCAGCTCGACCGTGGCAGGAGCCAGTAGGAAAAGTGACGTTCTTTGGGGCGGTGTGTTGGGGGTCGGATTCGAGCACGGCCTCGCACCGAACTGGACGGTGGGCTTCGAGTACGACCACCTGTTCTTCCAGCCCCGCACGGCGAAATTCAGCGGGAACATTGGTGGAGCCGATCGCATCCGCGAGGGTCTCGACCTTATCACGGTACGGGTCAACTATAAGTTTGGCGGTCCGATTCTCCTGAAATATTGATCCGTACTTGTGTCGATGGCCCCGGCCTAGCCGGGGCCATTTGAAGGAAAGCATGGCCCGCTCAGAGCCCGGCCATTCAGGCAATCCGACGTGAGATTCAAGCGCGCGATCCCGGCCCTTCGCCTTTCGCTGGCCTGCGATCCCTCCTTCTCCGGACGGCAAGCTCGGCAGCACTTGGCGGGGAACCGCCGGCTCAGCGCTGGAGCACATTCGACACCGAAAGTCGGCCGTAATCGTGGACAGGGTAGTCGCAAGGGCGACGAGCTCGGAACCTGCGTCGATCCCGCGGGAATGATACTGCTTAGCTTGCGGCTGCCGCCTTGCCAGGGTAAGCGGCGCATCGCCGTCGCAATCGAGGCAGACGAGATCGTCGAACACAGCTGCCTCCGCTGAGGCGGCCACGGCAAGATCCGCCTGCAAGCGTTGAGGACATAATAGATCGGCTCATCCGCGTCTGTCGCGAACCCGGACGATAGGCAGCTCGGCTTTCCAGCATCTCACCGGCCCGTCCGATCTTTCGGATCACTCGGCCTCGCCTGCTTCGGCTACGAGCGGCAACCGAGCAGGCGAGCACCCTGCCCTCCGACATCGCCGACATCGCGCGCCAAGCGCCGATGCGGACCGAGGAGAAATCATCTATGCCGCGGGCGGGGCGCAATGACGTCAGTGACAGCCGCGGACACGGGCGACCTCATGATGAAGCAAGGCGGCATCCACAGCAGGACTGACCCGAGTTTCTCCGGCCAGGACGCCATAACCCTCGCGCTCAGATGGCATCGCTGCCGGGCGCAAGCTCCATGGCCGGGCAGACCTCTAATCTCGCGTCGCCTTGCAACCCGCCGAAACCCAGGCGGTCAGCCACGCCAGAGCGCGGGGAATAGGTTTGGAGTTCATTCTCGGTCCTTCACACCTCGAAGGGGTTCTGCAGTTCGCACCCGTAGCAACCACAACAGGATTCCTGCAGACTCCGTAGCGCGAGACGCGTCAAGACAGTTGGATCCAAGTGACCTTTTGCGGCCAGAGCTAATACCTTTTCGGCGAGGCACGCCTTCAACGAAGACGTCCGGTTTGCTTCGGGCACCATCCCGATCGCATCGTCCAGAACACCTCGCAACAAAGCGCATAGTTTGGTTTTCGGTGTCATGGCGCTAATCCAAAAACAACGGAGATCTGGCCGACCTCGGCTCCGGCCCGCCTGGCCGGTGGCCCCCGGAAAGCCGTGCGGAATAAACCTTCTTCGCTCCAGGGAGCGGGAGGAATAAGGGAGACGGCCGAGCCTTAGTACAAGAGCTAGGTTTCGGTAATGTGACAGTTCGTGCTCCGCTCATTCTGGATGCATGACGGCTTAAGAAAGCATCCTGCGGATAGGTCCTTTGGTTTTCAAGTCGACGCTTGCTGACGCTATCAACAAAAGTTCGTAAAGCATTTGGTGAGGATCGCCGAGCCGTGAATTGGGCAGCCTTAGTGGATTGCTTGTTCCGATCGCGCCAATTCCAGCTTAGGAGCTCGTCGCGCCTTTTGAGCCGGATGTGCGGCGCGGTTGCTATAGTCGGCGAGCCACGCTTGTGAATCCACGCTGCTCAATCTGGCGGTCATGTTCACGGCCAGAGCTCCGGCTCGGCGGAAACGGATTGGTCCGCAGGCTCAGAGTTGTCAAATCCCGGTTCTGGTAGTTGAAACACGACGCAACATCATCTTGAACTCTTCTGGCACGGTTCACAGTTGAGCTTACGGTGATAAGAATTTCTCTTCGAGATAATTTCGGCGTGCTCCGGCCAGCCCAGCTTGTCGCCGTCCAGGATCGCTGGTTCGAGTGGCTCGATATTCGCACCGAAACTTTCGCCCAGCTGCGCGATCCAGTGACGCTAGAACGTGCTTGGGTGCCACTGGGCTCGATTACCGTTCCGCCAGAACCAGAATGGACACCAACACATCCGGCGGTCACCAGGGCTCGCCGCCCCACATAATGCCTACCCCCCTGTTTAGCACCGTATTCCATGGAGCGGATCAAGTTTGAAGCATCCCGCATGGTCGTTCTGGCTAGTCAGTCACTGTCCGGTGCCATGTGTGACACAATTATGATTGCTCGCGGGACAACACCGTTGAGGCGTGTCTGACTCACACTGTCGAACTTACGACACGGTGGTACTTATTTGTAGAACTAGGCGGTGTGGACTCTGAGAACCCATTTCCAGGAGAAAATCAGATTCATGGCTGTTTTCTCGGAGCAAGTCTTCGGTGTCATGAACCCGCTGGGTCGACCGGAGGTCGAACGCGACGCGGCTGCTTTGTAGCTTACCCGCGGCGGCTGTAATGGCCCCTACAGCCATCCGCCGCCCCCTTGCCTCAGTCCGCGCGTTGCAACAGCACGCTAGCCCTCATCCACAACAACACGTCACGGGGGTTCCGATATGCAGTTGCTAAGTTTCTCCACGCCGAGCGCCATTCTCTCGAGCGCCCCTTCTCACAACTTAAGCAATTCAGCAGCGTTGCGACCGATTGACGCGTAACGGAAGGTCAGGTGTCCGTCAACTCCCTACAGCTATAGGAATCATGTGGCTTGCTTCCTTATCTCGATTGACGGCAGTAGCCCACCGTGGATCTTTGCCTCAAAGCTCCGCAGGCGCTGATAAATCGAGATCAGTTCGACGATCGTGCTCCAGGAGTTGACGAGATACTGAAACGAGGTTCGCACTTGCTTGAACGCGTTGAGGATCTGGTTCATCGCGCCGAGGGTGATCTTGCCCGCGATGATTGTGGGCGCAAGCAGCAGATAAGGAAAGATGACGTCAGTCTGCAGATAGACGATCCGGCCGATATTGAAGTACATGAAGTTCAGATAGAGCCGGAAGTAATTCCTGCGAATGTCTCTAAACAGTACGCTCAATGTCGGCGCATTGGCACGCGCCGTATCATCCTCGCCGAGCACGAGCTCCTTGCGATAGGCCGCTTCGACCCGCTGGTTGAAAAATTCAATTCCGGGCAGGCGGATGCCGATAAGCGCGAGAACGCCGGTGCCCAGGATTGACCAGATCACCGCGGCGAACACCAGCGGATAGGGAATCGAGCCGAACAGAGGCAACTCCGTGACGTTGCTGGACAGCCTCACCAGAACCGGCAGGAAGGCCACCAATGTCAGCACCGCGCTGATGAGATTGACGCCTAGACCTTCCATGGTGCTGGCAAAGCGCATGGTGTCTTCCTGAATCCGCTGGGAGGCGCCTTCGATCGTGCGCAGCCGCGGCCAGTTGGCGACATAAAAATCGTTCATCGCCGTGCGCCAGCGGAAGATGTAGTGGCTGACGAAGAATCGCGTCATCACGCCGACCACGACGGCCACGAGCGCTATGCCGGCAAAGGTCGACAACTCGCTGTAGAACTGCTCGACCGTGACCGGCGCCGACTTCGAAAGCGCAGCCTGGATCATGTTATAGAACGGTCCATACCAGCTGTTGATCGCGACCGAGACCTGGACCTGAAAGTAAGAGGTGAACAGGATCAGCGCCGAACCAAGAATGGACCACGTCGCCCAGGGATGCGGGGCAAATAACATCCATGCCGCCGCGAACGCCGTAACGGTCAGCGCAAAATAGAGATCAAACCACAGCGCCGAGGCCGACCAGAACGTCGCAAGCCCGACCGGCTTCTCCGGGGCTGGAAAGAGATTGCCGGCAAATACATACCAAAACGCCATCGCCAACGCCGTCCAAAGAATTGACGACGCAAAGAACAACTTTGGTCGAGGGAAGAATGAAACGAACATGCTCGCCGTCCTTTATCGACTTAGAACTTCAGCTCAGAAGATGAACTCGCCGCGGTTTCGCTAACTGTTCCTGACTTCCGGTCACCCGCCAGTCGCGTCGCACGCGCGATGCCTGAAAGGCCCCGGTCTAGCCGGGGCCTTCGATTCACCAGTCCGACTTCAGATCAATATTTGAGCAGAATCGGGCCGCCGAACTTATAGTTGAGCCGCGCAGTCACAAGATCGAAATCCTGGCGGATGCGGTCGCCGCCCAGCGAACCAGCAGCCACGACAAAGTTCACGTCGGCATCCCGCATGAACAAGTGGTCGTACTCGACGCTTACCGACCAGTTCGGCGCGAAACCGACTTCGATCCCGGCGCCCACAGTAGCACCCCAAGGGCTGCTATCAGCGCCCGCGAACTGCGCGCCCGTGACTGCGGAGTTGACTCGATACGTGTTGCTCGCCACTGCGACGCCGCCCTTGGCGTAAAACAGTACGGTGTCGAGCGCATAACCGATCTGCCCAGTCATCGTACCGAACGCACCAATCTTGCTCTGGTCGACATCGCCGAACGCAATGCTGACGTTGGATCCGCTCAGATCAGCCCAGTTCCCCTGACCTTCAACGCCCAGCACGGTCTGGCCGATCTGCCATCGATAGCCGATCTGCCCGCCGACGGTAATGCCGGTCGCATCATGACAGCCCTCAGGGGTGCGACCATTGTAGTCCCAGCAATTCGAGCTTGAGCCCAAGCCGCCGTTCACACCGACGTAGAGGCCGCTCCAGTCGTAAATTGCAGCCGCGACAGGCGGCGGAGCTTTGGAGTAGAGAGGTTGGACGGGCTGCGCAGCCAGGTCTGCACCGGATGCGGACGCAATTGCGCCAAGCGCCACAATGCTCACAGTCGTAAGCAAGAAGTTCTTCATTTCTACTCTCATGTCTTGAGTGCCCCGAGCCTCATGCGTCTTAACAACGTGCGCGCGAATTGCTGTAGCTGCGTCACAACATTCGTGCCGAAAGAAATGCGTGAACCGGACGCTGCGTTAGGTTCTGCGTTGCAGATCATTCCCAAGTGTCCCCTTACGGAGGCCACCATGGGCGGAGCGCCACATCGGCATGCGTTTCTTGAAATCCCGGGCCCACCTTGATATCCCGCATTCCAAGTTCGGCGGAGACATCGAGCAGTTGCCGACGGAATTTGTCGGATTCCATTCGCTTCTCGTCAGTCCTGTACCAATCGAGCAGAAATTCAATCTTCAGATATTTGATGCCATTGTCTTGAAGAATGCGTCTCATTTCCGCAAAACCAATCTTGCTTTGCGCGACCATCGTGTTTTCGTAGTGAAGACCAAACCCGTTGAACCCCGCGCGCGCTGCCCCTTCGACCCTGCCTTTGAATGGGAATGGAGTGGCCTCAGTAGGCCCCCAGCGGGTAAACGTGCCCCGAAAGCGCGAAATACGAGATCAGAAGCTCTACGTCATTAGCCACGGCACTATCCTCGCGCGTTCAAGCGGTGAAGTAAGGTATGGCAGCCCACAGGCCACCGGTTGCCGTTCTGATATCATGGCACTCGCTGACATAAAGTGGGCGCCCCACGAAACAGTTTTGCCTATTGGAGGCCCGGACCAACTTCGAAAATGGCCGCGCGGCCCTTCATTCGATTGGCGGCGCATCCGGCGCAATGTTGTTGTCGGCACGGCACGCGGCATAAAGAGCGCTAGCCGATGCGCGGTCTCGAACGTAAGCGGCATTTCCGCGACGATATCCATCCTCTTTGAGCGACGGTGAATGACGATCGCTCGATCGTGCTGATCCGCATTCCAGAAAACAACATAAAGATTGTACCTTCTAATGAATCCGACAAACGTGCCTTTGATGTTTTCAGACCCAAGGACGAGGCCGCCGGCCGCCTTCGATTGGGCCGGCTCCTGGACCGTCTTGACCATCTCGTCGAAAATGATCGCGCTCGGTTCCGCCCTCTTCCATGATTTTTTATCCGGAGTGGCAAGAGCACCGAGCGTTGGCGCGCAGCTCGGAAACCATCCGCCTCGCTGCCGTCAGCCAGATGGAGCATGGGGCAATGGAGACGGTGCCGCCATTTGAGAAGAGCCGCGAAATGCGATCGCGCAAGTTCGCCACGGCAGCGCCGCCGGGATAGCCGCGCCAGTCGCCAATCGGCCCGTCATCCTTGACGTGGGTTTCGCTGTGGTCGCTGTGACCAAAGCGGCCGACGAAGTCCGATTTATTTTCGTTCTTCGCCGGCTTCTGATTCATTCGGCTGGACTGTGCAATTGAGCCACCCCGGGTTTGCCGCAGCCCATTTGCTTTAACTTACGCCGCCATGATGACTTGAATTCGTTGGAGCGCTGCAAGGCAAACGCGTGAATGAGGCGGCAGATTTATCTATGCCCTTCCATAGCGAGCCGCAGCGACTTCGGGATGCGCTGCGCCTTTCCAGCTGAGATAAACGCTACCCGTACACGTG
Source organism: Bradyrhizobium sp. BWC-3-1 (assembly GCF_032917965.1). Classification (NCBI taxonomy): domain Bacteria; kingdom Pseudomonadati; phylum Pseudomonadota; class Alphaproteobacteria; order Hyphomicrobiales; family Nitrobacteraceae; genus Bradyrhizobium; species Bradyrhizobium sp. BWC-3-1. The sequence continues at coordinate 1,541,821 of NZ_CP136625.1, read as the reverse complement.
CTGTGACCAGGAGATCGTCGCCACGCCTGCATTCCTGCAGCAAGGCAATCGACGCGCCCCTCACCTCTTGCGGGACTGTGACGACGTCAAGAATGTCATCCAAGACCGCCGGTTTTAGAAAATCGATCGTCATCGAGCGCACAACGAAGGCAACACCGGGCGCATCGTTCTTGGCTTCTTTGAGTAATGCTTGCTGATTCGTTCCGAGCAGGCGCAAGTAGTTCGTTCTGCCGCGTTCCATGAAGCGCAAGAAATTTGCGTGATAAACAATCTGGCCGGAGTCGGTATCTTCGAAATAGACCCGGATCTGCATATGATGGCGGCCGTCGCGAATTTCGCCATCAAGAGAGGCTCTCACGGTGTGGTCCCCTTGCTGCCCTTTTGGGACCCATTGTCTCGCACAAAGGCGCGTTCCAGAGCAAGCGCCGAGGGGCTTTGGCTTTGTTCGCGCAGTCGGAGCTCCGGCGCACCGCCGCGTGGGTGCTGCGCGTGCCCTCAACAGATCAACAACTTAGTAGCTCGGCCTGATCTTCGGGGTGATGACGAACTGCCCTTTTGGCCTGCGATTTGCCTGCCGGTGTGGCGCTGGCACGTCAGTGTTGGATACTAGGGAGGTCCGCTTGGATACTAGAGAGGTCCGCCAGAACTTAGCGGTATTCACGATGGCTGCTGGAGCTCGGGTCGATCAAGCAGCTACTTGTAAGAGGATTGGCGGATGCGAAACAATCGACGATCACACGGACTGTGGGTGCTGACTGCGCCACCAGCGCCACAAACTGCTCCACTTACTGATGAAATTGCAGCGGATATCGTCGTGATTGGCGGTGGATATACCGGGCTGTCGGCGGCCCTTCATCTAGCTGAAGGTGGAGCGCGTGTTGCGCTTTTGGAGGCGTCTGAAATAGGATTCGGCGGGTCCGGGCGGAACGTCGGACTCGTGAATGCGGGCATGTGGCTCATGCCTGGGTCGCTTCCGGCCGCGCTCCGCGCGCCTTTTGGAGAACGGTTACTTGAACAGCTCGGCCGCGGACCGCAGACGGTATTCGAGCTCATCGAAAAGCACCACATCGAATGTGAAGTCGAACGTGCCGGCACCTTGCATTGTGCGGTCGGACGTAAGGGCTTGGAGGAGGTTGAGGCCCGTGCCGAACAGTGGCAGAAGCGTGGAGCGCCCGTCCTGGTGCTAAATGCGGAGGCAACACGCAGCAAAGTAGGCGGTGGCGACTACACCGGCGCGCTGCTCGATAAGCGCGCCGGCACCATACAGCCATTGGCTTATGTGCGAGGGTTAGCGCGGGCCGCGCTTGCGATGGGAGCCAGGATATTTACGCATAGTGAGGCCGTCATGGCGCAACAGAATGGTTTCCGCTGGAGAGTCGGCACCGAAAGCGGATCTGTAGAGGCCGACTGGGTGGTCGTCGCGACGGACGCTTATAGCAAGGGACTTTGGTCTGAGGTACGGCAGGAACAGATTCAACTGCCCTATTTCAACTTTGGCACGCCATGTCTGCCTGATGATCTGAGAAAGTCGATCCTGCCTGAGCGGCAGGGTGTGTGGGACACTCGAGAAGTCCTCTCTTCGTTTCGTCTCGATCGCTCCGGGCGACTCGTGTTTGGCAGTGTTGGTGCGCTTGAGGGGATTGGGCGATCTATTCACCGCGCTTGGGCCCAAAGATCGTTGCACAAGCTTTTTCCAGGACTTCGGGGCGTCCAGTTTGAAACCGGCTGGTTTGGCATGATTGGAATGACCTCCGACAACTTGCCCCGGCTTCACAAGCTGGACCGCAAAGTCATCGGTTTCAGTGGCTATAACGGCCGCGGAATCGCACCAGGCACTGTGTTTGGCAGTGTTTTGGCTTCGTATGTATTGGGGCAGATCGCGGAGAACGACCTGCCGTTGCCGGTCACCGCCGTTGAAGCCCAGCGCTTTCGTGCAGCGCAGGAGGCGTTTTATACGGCGGGCTCCCAGCTTGTTCACCTGATGGATTCCTGGTTCTGATCACCCCAGCAACCCGGTTGGCTTCACAAGCTGCCCTCGCTCGAAGCATGCCGGTCCTCGTGATGTTGTTATGATGCGTTCAAGGGCGCCGTCATGGAACTTAGGATACCTCGGGTCAGACAATCGGATGGTGAAAACGACGAGCTTGCGACGGGTGACGTTCATGACTCGAGCTGTCGGTTCGCCGCCGAATGCCAGTCCGCACCGTGGAGGCGGATCATCTCCCCGACGGATCGCTCGATGAAGACGCGCTCAACGCAAAAGCCGGCAGTGACCGAAGCCGCACTTTAAAAGGGTTTCTCGATATCGCGAGACACCAGCGCGAAGGCCCACCCCAAACTGGAAGCGCTCATGAGTTGCCGTCACGGCGGTCGAAAGGGAAGCGCCAGCCTGTGAGGCGAGTTCTGCGTCATTTCGTTTCGCTGAACCCGTCTGGAAACTCCCTTATGATGGACAGGGCAACTTCGCCTCCCTGCTTTATCCCGGCATCGTAGTGCTAGATGCCAGCGCGGCTTTCTGTTTGGGTGTCATAATTAATCCATGCGCCGAGCGCGTGTGGTGCGCGGCGATATCTCTTCCGAATAATGAGGTTGTCCACAGGAAGGCCCTGTGAATAGCCGGCATAAGGTTCCGCTATTTGCGGTTGCACGCCGGGAAACGTGTTCCACTGCTCGTAACGAATCGGGGAGAACCGCCAGCTTGCGACTGGCGGCCCCGATTGCCCGCGCAACGCTGCGGACTGCGGGCCAAACGCTGATGTTAGCAGCAACAGCATTACATTCGGTAAGCCCCGAGAGGTCAAGTCCGGCTTTACTCTAGTGACAGAAGTCGAATGGCTACCTATAAGAACGCCAACTACCTACCGCAATCTAACAGCGACTGTTTCGATCAGGATCAGGGGCCGGGAGTCGCGGCTCCCCTTTGCCGCTCTCTACCGATGCATGGGCTGTCATCGCGCAATCGGAATTGCAGCAGGCCACACATTGCCTCCGCAAAGCAAACATGCGCATACGTCAACACAAGCACCATTCGATGGCGTCTGATCGTATGGGCAGATCACAATCCGAAGTGAGCGACCGACAACAGCGGAAGTCCGGTTCAGCCGGGCTTCTACACTCTTGTTTGGAGATGCCCATTCAGGCGAGAGTACTTGAGAATGAGCTAGAAGTATTTCGCGGCCGGGTCTTCAGCATCTTCCACTTCCGGCATCATTACTTTCGATGCATCGGACAGCGAGCCGCCAATGGAATTCAGCATCATTCTGAGAAGATTCAGAGCTTTCGCAAACGTCTTCGCCTCCGATTTGCCGCGCAACCAGCCCACTTGCCATTGCCACTAGCGTCCGGTGGCTCCGGGTTGAACCATCGAAGGTCATCAGACAGCGTTCGCCGCGCCTCGCGCTCGTGCGGTTTGCCTAAGCATTTCGGCGGTTCGCCTAACGGACCCAAGCCGTTTGGCTCTTTGCGGCCCGAAAATCGTTTTGGATTCTTGCGAGTGCGGCCGGTCGCCCGGGCTTTGCTGAGAGGAACGCATGCGCGCGCCATTGAAATTCATTCCTTTATATAAATAGGGTATGGGGACTCCATTTGCAGCTGTGCGCGTGAACGACCCGGTCGGTGTTTGGGTTCGCCGTTCTGTGCCTTTCGAGATGCCCCTACCCATGTGGAACCACGCGAGCGCGACAAAGATTGCAATCAGGTGCATGCTCCGAACAAACATCTTCTCGGAAGCAACGGCAATACGGGCAATGGCGATGAATGAAGTTGCGATGCTCAACGCGGAGTTAGATCGCTGCAAGGCTGAGCTGAGGGACCTTAACGCGAAGATGAGCTCAATTTCCTGCACGCAGCCGGTGGACATGACCGCAGTCGAGGACGTGGCGAGGCGAATTCGCCAAATTGCCGAACGGGTCGAAGTCTTGACGCGCACCATCCTCCACGGTCCACAAGCCGGAACACAATAAGGCTGCCAGGAGCGCTGCCGGGCGGCTAGTTACAAAGTTAACCCGGCAGGGACATGCCCAGGTTAGATCATATTTCTAAGCCTTGCGTGTTCTTGCAGCAGCTCAACTTCTTCTGTCTGAGCCCCTGTTGCTTTCGTCAACTGTCGGCCACCTAATCTTGCGAAGCGATTCGCGATCACCGTAGGTCGCAGGAACGTGCGCTTTTAGATGACGTAACGTGCGCGACACGCGATGCAGCTTCTGCGCTGCTACGGTCGAAAATGTCTTAAGCGGGCAGATATTCTGGCGGGAATTGTGCGAGGGCTTTAGCATCTTCGCCCTGCCCGTGCGTTGGGTGTAACCGTTTACATAAGTGCGAGGCAAGGGCCGCGTCCCCAAGCCGGATGATGAGCGGACCTGAGGCGCATTCAGCGAAGCTCGAGTCTGCCAAGGACCGCGAGTGCTCGCCACGAAAGATCGCTTCGCGGTCCTCAAATCGCGTGTTGCTCAGGCAGTCGCCTGCTGAAGCCCGACTTCCCCATGCCAACCGGAGCGTCTTCAGCGCAAAGGCCCTGTCTCCATGGAGCGCCGCCCGCGAACACTTGCGAATGGCGCCTCCATCATATTCAACATTTCGCGTTGTCGTGTTCAGCCGTATCCGGCTGAAGACGTTAATGTCGGAGACCAGACACTGACGCGCGAGTATTCCGTCGCCTGAGCCGAAGAACATGGTTTTGCCCTCTTCAAGCGAGGCTCGCAAATGGCTTTGGTGGCACGTGGATTGCTGGGACACCGAAAAGAGCCCGTACGATCATGACGGCCTCGCAGTCGCCGGCCCAGGAGTCCAAATGAAACTTGCTCGATTGATCGCGGGCGTCAATCGTCTCCATTCTCGCCAGCATTTCAACTCATCTAGTGTGTCGATGCCCATGCCGTAGTAGTTCGGTGCTACTATACGTGGCGAACGACGGTGGCACCCGCACGGAATCTATGCTTAAGGTCAGATCATGAAACCGGTTCTCGTCTTCGATTGGAATGGAACGTTGCTCGATGATGCATACGCACTGCTCGAAACCACCAATGCAATTCTAGATCGCTTTGGTCGTACAACGATCGACATGAAGACGCTTCGGGAACATTGCGACGTTCCGCTGTCTCTTCTTTATCGCAGCCTCGGACTATCGCGAGACGAGCTTGCGACGGTGGATCGCGATGGGAGTGCAATGTTTCACGAGGCCTATGAGGCTCTTGCGGGCAGAGCCGATCTACGCGAGGGCGCGCGCAGAGTCTTGGATTTGGCGCGCCGAGAAGGGGCTTCGTCCATCATCGTGAGCAACCATATAGTCGACCCTCTGCGCTACCAATTGAGAAGACTTGGAATCAATGACTGCATCGACGATGTGCTCGCGTTCGAAAGCCGCGACACGCAATACAAATCGACAAGCAAAGGAGAGCGACTTCGTCTATACATGCAGAAGAACAACTTGAAACCAGCGTCAACTTTCATCATCGGCGATATGCCGATCGAAACGGATATTGCACGGAATCTCGGACTTATAAGTATAGCCATTACCGGGGGATTTGTTTCCGAGGCGCGCCTGCAAGCGGCGCATCCAGACTACACGATTAACAACCTTCATGAGCTGTTGCCAATCTTACGAAGCTACGGTTTTTTTGGAATGCACAAATCATGATCGGCGAAGAATCACCGCACAGCGTCTGTAAAACCTTGATCATGTCGTCCATGTTGAACGAGTTTATCTCGGCGATTCGAACTCCGCCTTCGACATCGCACGCGTCGCATGGCTCAACTCAGTCGCGAGTCCAGCATCTGCAATACCGAACCCGTAATCCGGTACCTGCCGCACTCGCGGCATTCCAGGCGCCTGTAGTCGTCACCGGTGCACTGCTCGAGGCTTGACGATGCCAGATCGAACAATAACCCATCTCTCACCCACACATTGCCGCTCTTACGACCTCAGCGATCCCAGATAGTCGAGCGTGTTGGCAAGCGTCACATTGTAGAATCGGAGAGCAACTTCACCCCGTGCGTCGAACGCTGACCCCAGCTATTCCATCGCAAGTCAGTACTGGTCTGGACGAAATCAGCAGTAGGCCGGGGTCATGGTTGGGCTCTGACGCATATTCGATGATCGTGTTTGTTTTTATGGCGCGCCAATCAGCCTAGCCTGAAGGAGATCGAGCTTAGCGCGCCCGTACATCTGCCGCTTGACCAGCTTGAGCTTGGTGATCTGAGCTTCCACTTGGCCATTGGACCACGGTTGCGTGATAGCCGCGTGCACCGCGCCCTTGTCGTTGGCGATCCCATTCGCGAACGAGCCAATGAGGCTCCGCTTGGATTCATCTATCCAAGGTTCGAGCTCGATCTCGGCCCTCTTTCGGATCATCGCGTGGAAGCGGCCAACGAGAGCGTTGGCATCGGCCAGCATCGGGACGCTTTGTTCAATAGCGGCAACCGTGACGGTCTCGGCCTTGGTTAGGTGGTCCCGCTTCATCGTCATCAACTGCGCTATCGTCCGGGCGGCGGGGACCCTCTGCAATTGTTGACGGCTGATGGTCTCGGCGCGTCGCCGTCGCGTGGCCCATTCCGCCACCACGCGCAGCGATCCCTTAAAGCCTTGCCCTCTCAAACGGCGCCAGAGTTCGGCACCGTTACGACAGCCGCCTGACCACTGCGCGTCCAGGAATGGCAGGTGCCCATCCAGGGTGCTTTGACGGGTGCGGAAGATATCCGTACCGCCGCCGCGACTAATTTGGCGAACCAGATTGCGACTATGTCCTGTGCGGCGGACGATCTCCTTGAGCGGCACACCGTCGCTGACAAGAGCCGCGATTGCGGCATGGCTGTCCTGGCGCCGCAGATAACCCTGATAGCGAAGCTTTTCCGCGCAGGTCAGCAGTTTAAGATCGATCGTCGTCGCCCCGATTGCGGCTCGGATTTTGCTCATCGAACGGCGCACCGCTTCAAGGAAGGCCGCGCTCGCGTTTTCCATCAGATGCCAGCGGTCGGCGACCTGGATGGCGTTCGGCAGCGCCTTGGCTGCTGCCTCGCCATATCCACCACCGCGATCTCGCGACACAATGTTGATGCCCGGGTGCTTCGACAGCCACGCCTGAACGGTCGCCATTTCCCGGTCGGGTAGCAAGGCAACGATCCGCCGACGCTCCAAATCGCACACGATGGTCCCGTACCGACGATTTCTCCGGAACGCCCAGTCATCAATACCCACAACAAGCAAGGGATCCATCGGCATCGCCGCCCGCCGGCGGACCACCCGCAGCAAGGTATCGTTGCTGACAGGCAGCATGAGCCGCTTGGCGAAGCTTGCTGCCGGCCGGCCGCCGAGCGCCAACCCCAGGTGATGGACGATGTGTTCGAGCCGTGCCGTCCGACGCCGTCGAAGCGGAACGACGTCTTCTCCGAACCGCTCCGCGAAGATCCGCCGGCGGCAATGCGGCACCTCGCATGTGAAGCGCCGCGTGAGTAATCGGAGGCGCACCTTTCTGCCCGCTGATGGCAAATCGGCCACGTGCCGGATGTAGCGGCTATGGACTCGGCGCGATAGTGTCGCGCACAAAGGGCACCGAGCCTCCGCAGCTTCCGACCTAACAGCCAGAATAAGCGAATCCATTGAGTCACTTACACCAACAAACACCAAACCACTCGGTACTAGCGATGAGATTTGAAAGCCCGTCCGCATGGCGCTGATTCTCCGTTTGAGAACCACAGTCGCCCGCCAAACTTCATCAGAAATGATGGTGTGGAACGGCCCTTCGAACCGCATCAAAAGTGCCTAACGTGGTCGCGTAGAGAGGCGCCACAAACGAAGGACCGTTCCATGGAGAAGATTATCACAGTGGGTTTGGATTTGGCCAAGTCGATCTTTCAAGTTCACGGCATCGCCGAAAACGGGAAAGTCTTGGTTCGTCGCACATTGCGGCGATCGCAGGTTCTGCCCTTCTTTCGGAGCCTTCCAGCTTGCGTGGTAGGTATGGAGGCCTGTGCGAGTGCCCATCACTGGGCACGCGAGATAGCGGCGTTGGGCCACTCTGTCCGCATGATGCCGCCAGCCTACGTGAAGCCTTACGTCAAACGAAACAAGACCGACGCGGCGGATGCTGAAGCCATTTGTGAGGCGGTCAACCGCCCGACAATGCGGTTCGTGCCCGTGAAGACTGCCGAACAACAAGCAGCCAGCATGATTTTGCGAACGCGAGAGATGCTGATGAAGCAGCGCAGCCAGACTGCAAATGCCCTGCGTGCCCATATGGCCGAATTGGGCATTATCGCTGGCACAGGCATGGCAAGCATCGCAAAACTCCTGGTGCTTCTCCGGGACGAAAAAGACAATAGGATTCCCGGCGCCGCCCGCTTTGCCCTGATCCTATTCGCTGAACAGATTGAGCTGCTTACAACCCGCATAGAGAAGCTCGACAGAGAGATTTTGGTTGCCGTCAGAAAGGACCCTGATGCAAGGCGTCTGATGAGCATTCCGGGTGTCGGTCCTCTCATCGCCGCTACCGTTCGGACATCGGTTTTGGATGCTCGCGATTTTGCGACTGCACGAGATTTTGCGGCTTGGACGGGGCTCACACCGAGGGCACAGTCGAGCGGCGGGAAAGAAAGGCTCGGCGCGATATCAAAGCGCGGAAATCGGCAACTACGGACGCTCCTGATCGTTGGTGCGACCTCTATCATCAAGCTTGCTAAACGAGGATTGAAAGTCCCACTCTGGATTCGGACCATGCTGCAAAGACGGCCGGTCAAGGTCGTATCGGTCGCGCTCGCTAATAAGATTGCGCGCACGATCTGGGCCTTGCTGGTCAGAGGCGGCAACTATCAGGCGCCGGCCGCAATGCTGAAATCCTAATCTCAAGAGCTCTCCGGCGGAAGAAGAACGCTGCCGAGGAGGCAAGGTGCAAATCTGGATGAACCCCGAATGACGTCATTCCCGGTAGCAATCAGACCGCCTGACTCACTGCGCTTCGAGCGCGAGAAATTGATTGGGCGATTGCTTCCGCGGATATCATCGTGGCCAGCGGCTAGGCGCCGCGTTCACAGGCCGAACATATGACCGCACCGTCATCCCTTGTTCAACCAGAGAAAGATCTTGCAGCCCGGGCCGTTCCACATATGCACAAATCATGATCGGCGAAGAATCACCGCACAGCGTCTGTAAAACCTTGATCATGTCGTCCATGTTGAACGAGTTTATCTCGGCGATTCGAACTCCGCCTTCGACATCGCACGCGTCGCATGGCTCAACTCAGTCGCGAGTCCAGCATCTGCAATACCGAACCCGTAATCCGGTACCTGCCGCACTCGCGGCATTCCAGGCGCCTGTAGTCGTCACCGGTGCACTGCTCGAGGCTTGACGATGCCAGATCGAACAATAACCCATCTCTCACCCACACATTGCCGCTCTTACGACCTCAGCGATCCCAGATAGTCGAGCGTGTTGGCAAGCGTCACATTGTAGAATCGGAGAGCAACTTCACCCCGTGCGTCGAACGCTGACCCCAGCTATTCCATCGCAAGTCAGTACTGGTCTGGACGAAATCAGCAGTAGGCCGGGGTCATGGTTGGGCTCTGACGCATATTCGATGATCGTGTTTGTTTTTATGGCGCGCCAATCAGCCTAGCCTGAAGGAGATCGAGCTTAGCGCGCCCGTACATCTGCCGCTTGACCAGCTTGAGCTTGGTGATCTGAGCTTCCACTTGGCCATTGGACCACGGTTGCGTGATAGCCGCGTGCACCGCGCCCTTGTCGTTGGCGATCCCATTCGCGAACGAGCCAATGAGGCTCCGCTTGGATTCATCTATCCAAGGTTCGAGCTCGATCTCGGCCCTCTTTCGGATCATCGCGTGGAAGCGGCCAACGAGAGCGTTGGCATCGGCCAGCATCGGGACGCTTTGTTCAATAGCGGCAACCGTGACGGTCTCGGCCTTGGTTAGGTGGTCCCGCTTCATCGTCATCAACTGCGCTATCGTCCGGGCGGCGGGGACCCTCTGCAATTGTTGACGGCTGATGGTCTCGGCGCGTCGCCGTCGCGTGGCCCATTCCGCCACCACGCGCAGCGATCCCTTAAAGCCTTGCCCTCTCAAACGGCGCCAGAGTTCGGCACCGTTACGACAGCCGCCTGACCACTGCGCGTCCAGGAATGGCAGGTGCCCATCCAGGGTGCTTTGACGGGTGCGGAAGATATCCGTACCGCCGCCGCGACTAATTTGGCGAACCAGATTGCGACTATGTCCTGTGCGGCGGACGATCTCCTTGAGCGGCACACCGTCGCTGACAAGAGCCGCGATTGCGGCATGGCTGTCCTGGCGCCGCAGATAACCCTGATAGCGAAGCTTTTCCGCGCAGGTCAGCAGTTTAAGATCGATCGTCGTCGCCCCGATTGCGGCTCGGATTTTGCTCATCGAACGGCGCACCGCTTCAAGGAAGGCCGCGCTCGCGTTTTCCATCAGATGCCAGCGGTCGGCGACCTGGATGGCGTTCGGCAGCGCCTTGGCTGCTGCCTCGCCATATCCACCACCGCGATCTCGCGACACAATGTTGATGCCCGGGTGCTTCGACAGCCACGCCTGAACGGTCGCCATTTCCCGGTCGGGTAGCAAGGCAACGATCCGCCGACGCTCCAAATCGCACACGATGGTCCCGTACCGACGATTTCTCCGGAACGCCCAGTCATCAATACCCACAACAAGCAAGGGATCCATCGGCATCGCCGCCCGCCGGCGGACCACCCGCAGCAAGGTATCGTTGCTGACAGGCAGCATGAGCCGCTTGGCGAAGCTTGCTGCCGGCCGGCCGCCGAGCGCCAACCCCAGGTGATGGACGATGTGTTCGAGCCGTGCCGTCCGACGCCGTCGAAGCGGAACGACGTCTTCTCCGAACCGCTCCGCGAAGATCCGCCGGCGGCAATGCGGCACCTCGCATGTGAAGCGCCGCGTGAGTAATCGGAGGCGCACCTTTCTGCCCGCTGATGGCAAATCGGCCACGTGCCGGATGTAGCGGCTATGGACTCGGCGCGATAGTGTCGCGCACAAAGGGCACCGAGCCTCCGCAGCTTCCGACCTAACAGCCAGAATAAGCGAATCCATTGAGTCACTTACACCAACAAACACCAAACCACTCGGTACTAGCGATGAGATTTGAAAGCCCGTCCGCATGGCGCTGATTCTCCGTTTGAGAACCACAGTCGCCCGCCAAACTTCATCAGAAATGATGGTGTGGAACGGCCCTTCGAACCGCATCAAAAGTGCCTAACGTGGTCGCGTAGAGAGGCGCCACAAACGAAGGACCGTTCCATGGAGAAGATTATCACAGTGGGTTTGGATTTGGCCAAGTCGATCTTTCAAGTTCACGGCATCGCCGAAAACGGGAAAGTCTTGGTTCGTCGCACATTGCGGCGATCGCAGGTTCTGCCCTTCTTTCGGAGCCTTCCAGCTTGCGTGGTAGGTATGGAGGCCTGTGCGAGTGCCCATCACTGGGCACGCGAGATAGCGGCGTTGGGCCACTCTGTCCGCATGATGCCGCCAGCCTACGTGAAGCCTTACGTCAAACGAAACAAGACCGACGCGGCGGATGCTGAAGCCATTTGTGAGGCGGTCAACCGCCCGACAATGCGGTTCGTGCCCGTGAAGACTGCCGAACAACAAGCAGCCAGCATGATTTTGCGAACGCGAGAGATGCTGATGAAGCAGCGCAGCCAGACTGCAAATGCCCTGCGTGCCCATATGGCCGAATTGGGCATTATCGCTGGCACAGGCATGGCAAGCATCGCAAAACTCCTGGTGCTTCTCCGGGACGAAAAAGACAATAGGATTCCCGGCGCCGCCCGCTTTGCCCTGATCCTATTCGCTGAACAGATTGAGCTGCTTACAACCCGCATAGAGAAGCTCGACAGAGAGATTTTGGTTGCCGTCAGAAAGGACCCTGATGCAAGGCGTCTGATGAGCATTCCGGGTGTCGGTCCTCTCATCGCCGCTACCGTTCGGACATCCGTCGTGGATGCTCGCGATTTTGCGACTGCACGAGATTTTGCGGCTTGGACGGGGCTCACACCGAGGGCACAGTCGAGCGGCGGGAAAGAAAGGCTCGGCGCGATATCAAAGCGCGGAAATCGGCAACTACGGACGCTCCTGATCGTTGGTGCGACCTCTATCATCAAGCTTGCTAAACGAGGATTGAAAGTCCCACTCTGGATTCGGACCATGCTGCAAAGACGGCCGGTCAAGGTCGTATCGGTCGCGCTCGCTAATAAGATTGCGCGCACGATCTGGGCCTTGCTGGTCAGAGGCGGCAACTATCAGGCGCCGGCCGCAATGCTGAAATCCTAATCTCAAGAGCTCTCCGGCGGAAGAAGAACGCTGCCGAGGAGGCAAGGTGCAAATCTGGATGAACCCCGAATGACGTCATTCCCGGTAGCAATCAGACCGCCTGACTCACTGCGCTTCGAGCGCGAGAAATTGATTGGGCGATTGCTTCCGCGGATATCATCGTGGCCAGCGGCTAGGCGCCGCGTTCACAGGCCGAACATATGACCGCACCGTCATCCCTTGTTCAACCAGAGAAAGATCTTGCAGCCCGGGCCGTTCCACATATGAGTCAGACCCATGGTTGGACGCTGACGGGGCCAGTTGGGCATCCGGAACTCCGCAACCGTAACAGCACCAGCGCTCGTGCCGCACGGTACGCCAAAGGCACCGGTTCGGTTTGACGCGCGGGTCGCGCTGCCGGATGGAGATGCGCTTCGCCGCTGCTGGCGGACATAGTCCAATTCGCTCCCACACCCCCTACCCAGGGAACCTGTTCGTGTGCGCCACAGGCGAGTCAACGACCTGACTTTCTGAGCCGCTGGGAGAACTCGGCGGCTGCTCCTCAAGATGCATGCGCTCGCGCGCGTTCGCGGGCTTCGCGGCGACGCTGGAAGCGCTCGCGTCAGCGGTTCGCTCGTTCCGAGGGCTGGGCACCGATGGCACCGGCCCGGCCGTTTCGACTGGGACCTTCTCCGTCGGCTCGTCTTGGCCTCGGCGCGCCTCCATGGTCTCGAGCACAACTCGCCCTCTCACCGTGATTCTCCAACCGCCGTTTTGGCGCTCAACGAGGCCGTCCGAAAAAATGTCCAGCCCGGGAACGCGCGCGGCCAGCCGTTTGGTGCGCTCGGCCCATTCCGGGCCGCTGGTCGCGAGGATTGCCATGTCCCGCTTGAGGTCCGCCATCACGGCAAATCCTTGGGGGTAACTCACCAGGATCTTCAAGACTGTGACCTGGAAGTTCACTCCGCACCTCGCCCGATCAACGCCACATGATCGACGCTCGGGCCAGGGCTTTACGCCCGATCTGCCGCAGCAGCTTCGGCGTTGTTTCGTCGGTCTTTGCGGCTTCGACGATCTTGGAGGCCAATCCAGCGCCGCTCCCCTTGCGCGGAAGCGTCTCGCAGACCTCGTCAAGTACCGCTCGCGATAGAGCGGTCGTGGGGTGTTCAAACATGGACGCCTATCCTAGCGTAAGTCTTTCGACCTTGGGATTCCCGCAGTTGAGGTAAACTCTGCCGCGCTGCGCACGAGGGCTCGCGCTCTACTGATGTACCGCGGGCTTGATTCTGATCGATGCGGACTCAAATTGGTAGGCCGAGCTGCAGCTCGGCCTACGGTTCGCCCTGGCGTGAAGACGAGAAGGCGGATCGGCTTTGGAGCGGGTATCTCGTTTGAAGGAAGACGAGCGACAAGTTTCGAGCTCGCAGCGGCTCGAAATCGGGACGCGTCCGGTCCTGCTCCGCGTGATGATCTCGAGATCGTTGAACCTGCCCCTCAGTTTAACCGTCCGGCCCCGCGAACCTTTGTCCTCGCAGTGCCTCCAGACCTTCTCGATGAGCGGCTGTGCCTTCCTGACAACGGGGGGGACGCCGGGGTGTCGACACCCAGTCAAGGCGATGCCGGTGATCTTGACGACGCGGCGCCGCGTGCAACCGCCCGCAACTGACTGGAAAGCGCACACAGCAAATATCAGTCTCCTCACACCGGCGTCGGACTTGAACGCTTCCCCGATGGTAGCAAGCGGACTTTCTACGTGGCCACCCCGCGCCGCAACAATGTGACGAATTCATTTGCATATCCGTCACGGGCAGCGACGCTGCCTGCATCAGCCGAGCGACTCGGTCGTAAGCTCGTCGTGGAGCAGATGTTCGCGATTGAACATGAGAGGCCTCCATCATCATTCAACATTCCGCGTTTGTCGTCTTCAGCCGTGTCCGGCTGAAGACGTTAATGTCGGGGACCAGACACTGAGGCGCGAGTATCCCGCCGTTGGCGCCGAAGAACACCCGTGTCTATGGCTCCCACCCCTGCCGCGGTCGGCAAACCACAGACGGAGATGCTACAAAGCCATCTGACAGCGATAGCACCAGATCTCGAATGCCGTACCGTGACGGCGATGGTTACGCTTGAAAAAACCGCGCGCGGGCTGATGCCGTGCGACGTTGTCTTTGGTTGCACTGATGACAACGCCGGCGGCCTGGTTCTGTCGCGGTTCTCGACCTTCATGGCCACCCCTGTGATCGATTGCGGCGTGCTGCTGGGCGGCGATGGGGCCTTGGCAAGCATCAACGGCCGCGTAACCACCCTCACCCCGGGGGGCGCCTGCCTCGTCTGCCGCGACCGGATCGACCTTGCCCGCGGGCAAACCGAGCTGCGAACGCCGGAGGAGCGGATACGACTTGAAAACGAGGGCTACGCGCCCTCCTGGGAGGCATAGAACCAGCGGTGGTGACCTTCACCACCAGCATCGCTTCAGCCGCCATTAACGAGCTTCTGGAGCGCCTGATCGGGTTTGGGCCGAGCCCGAGGCCGACCCAGGTGCTGTTCCGCTGGCACGAGCGGGAGATCTCGACCAACAACGCCAAGCCGCGACCCGGTTATTACTGCAAACGCGATTGGACTCATTGTAGACGGTTACGTTAGCTTGAATGACCGGGGGCTCTCGACGATTTGCGCATGCAGCGCCGGAAGCTGGCCGTAGACCTAACCGGCGGAAGCCGCTCGAAGTAGCGGATCATCTCGGCTCGCCGAAATTGGCGCCGGACAACCACTACCTCATTTTCATCAACACCGTGAAGCTGGAACACCGACTTCGAGGTATCCATGCCGATACGAACGGGAATATTCATTAGACTTTCCTCTCATCTTTCTGTGACGCCGAGAGCGCCATCAAACCGTGGGGATGAGAGGCCGTCCACACCAGCACATGCGCTTTGCGGACTACCGCTTCTTAAAATCCGTTAGTTTGCGCATGTAGTAGCCCTGTCTCTGAACGGCGAGGTTAATGTCCTCGCTGACGCTCGCCACATTTTTCTTCTTACGCCATCTGCCTGAAGCGTCAGGAAAAGGAATTGGCAAGCCATTGCGCACAACCAACAGATCACGCTTGGTGTTCAGATACACATCGAACTTAGAGCCGGCTCCGCAAATTTGAACAGGTCGGTAAGTGGAGTTTCTGCCTGACAGCGGGCACGCTGGTGTCTGCGAATCAGGAGCGACGATGAGCAGACGAGCACGCCGGAACCACACTCCGGCTTTCAAGGCGAAGGTGGCGCTTGCCGCGGTGAAGGGGGACCGGACGATAGCCCAACTGGCCGAGCACTTTGATGTCCATCCCAATCAGATCACGGCGTGGAAGGCGCAGCTGGAGGGTGGCGCTTCCGGAGTTTTTGGACTTGGCGGCGCTGCGCCGGCGGCGCCTGCGATCGATGTGAAGTCGCTGCATGCCAAGATCGGGGAGCTGACGCTGGAGAACGATTTTTTAGAAGGCGCGCTCACCAAGGCGGGATTGCTGAGCGCAAAGCGATGATCGACCGTGAGCACGATCTGTCGATCACCAGGCAGGCGGAAGTTTTGAAGATCAGCCGCGGCAGCGTTTATTACCAGCCGCGCCCGGTGCCGGACGCCGATCTCGCGATCATGCGGCGTCTCGACCGGCTGCATCTGGAGTTTCCCTTCGCCGGTTCGCGTATGCTGAAAGGCCTGCTGGCTGCCGAGGGGTGCAAGATCGGCCGTCGGCATGTGAAGACGCTGATGCGGCGGATGGGGATAGAGGCGCTCTATCGCCGTCCGCGCACCAGCAGACCCGAGCCCGGCCACAAGATCCATCCATACCTGCTGCGCGGCATGGAGATCACGCGACCGAACCAGGTCTGGGCGATGGACATCACCTACATCCCGATGGAGCGCGGTTTTGTCTACCTCGCGGTCGTGCTCGATTGGGCAACCCGTCGTGTTCTGTCGTGGCGGCTGTCGATCACCATGGAAGCAGCCTTCTGCGTCGAGACGCTGGAGGATGCCTTGGCTCGTCACGGCAAGCCGGACATCTTCAACACCGACCAAGGCTCGCAGTTTACCGGTGCGGCCTTCACCGGCGTGCTTGCCAGCCACCGCATCGCCATCAGCATGGATGGCAAAGGGGCCTGGCGGGACAATGTGTTCGTCGAACGGCTGTGGCGCAGCATCAAATACGAGGAGGTCTATCTGCGAGCCTACGAAACCGTCGGCGAGGCACGACATTCGATTGGCCGGTATCTCGATTTTTACAACGGACGACGTCCGCATTCGAGTCTTGACGACATGACCCCGGATCAAGCCTACTTCAACCTTCCGCCGCTCCGCGCGGCGGCCTAACCCCGGCAGAGGCTCCACTTATCGACGCGGAATTTTTGTTCAGACAACCGGGACCAGCTCACTTCTACAGGCCCCCAGCCGCCGTCAGAGTATGTGAAGGGTTTCGGATGCCGGCCCAGTGAGTGACGGTGCCGCGGGCTCCGAGGGCCGGCGTCCGAAAGCCTCCAAAGGACGAAACCGCGCTGGGGGACGTAGGACGGTGCCTCGTAATGGATCTAAGTCGCGTCAAACAACCTTCAGACGATCAATGGGGTCGTCTATGGGGATTTAATGTTTGGCACCCGTACTTTCAAGGACTTGGCCGTAGTAAAAATACCACACCACACAATCTAGACGTGAGTTCCCTGATATTCGAATCTCAAGAGGCAAACTGATCTCTATCGACCTGCAAAGCCTTCTGAGCTACCGAGCCGAAACTCTTTCGAATTGCTCGTCAAGAGCACCATCGCATTTGTAACTCTGCTTGCGTCGAGATTCCTGGACTGGGTCCAACGAGCGCGATGGCGCCCCCAATCACGGTCGAGAATGCCGCGTTCGAGTCGACTCTTGTGTAATTGGCGTGCTGCGCCGCGAACTCTCAGGTCAGCAGGCTCTCGATTATCCAATCATCGCCAACGGCATTAGCACCGCTCGTCACCGCTGCCGCCGATTGCTTCACCGTGTCGCCAGCCGCGGCGTTCTACCGCGCGAGCGGTTTAGTCCTTTGGCGGGGAGCAGAAATGGCAACTGCTCCGCCCGGCCACGATGGACAGGCAAGCCGCTACAGATTGCTGTGGTTGGCATGGCGGGCACAACGGAGGCGACGACGCGGCCAAGGTCTCACCGTAAGGACCTTCGATGTCGGAGTTCCGCCCAAAGGACTAAACCGCTCGCGCGGTAGAACGCCGCGGCTGGCGACACGGCGAAGCAATAGGCGACAACTCATCGTGACGAGCGGGGCAATTAGCCCGTAGCTGGCGATGATCCGATGATCGAGGACGTGCTGATCTGGAAGTTCGTGGCGGAGCACCAACCATTGCACAAGAGCCAACTCGAACCCTCGATCGCGATTGTGTGCAACGTCGCGCTCGTTGGACCCAGTCCAGGAATCTCGACGTAAGCAGGGTTACAAATGCGGTGATGCTCTTGACGAGCAGTTCGAAACAGTTTCGGCTCTGATAGCTCCGGGGGCTTTCCAGCCGCCAGAGATCAGTTTGCCTCATGGCCTTCGAATATCGAGGAGCTCACGTTTAGATTGTGTGGTGTGGTATTTTTGCTATAGCCAAGCCATTGAAAGTAGAGGTGCCGCCAAACATTAAATCCCCATAGGCGATCGTCCTGATCGTCTGAAGGTTGTTCGACGCGACTAGCTCGATCACGCGGCATTGTCCTACGTCCCCCCAGCGCGGTTTCCTCCTTTGGAGGCTTTCGGACGCCGGCCCCCGTGTGCGCGGCAACACCGTCATGGGGCCGGCATCCGAAACCCTTCACAGAAGCGGACATTCGGGCTGGCCTTCAGCAAGTCCGCTTTGTGCACAACACAAGGCGACATGCCAATGGGCAGGGAATGCTCCGATGAGCGGCAGTGGTGGCATCGTAGACACGATCGAACCCACAGGGCGTTACCAGCGGCACTTGGCGGCCAAGCAGGCTCACCGTCGATCAGGCGAAGGGGCGACCCCGTTGGCTTCGCTGGTAGCGGATGTCAAAAACTCATTTAGCAGGTGTCGCTTGATCCTGATCGGTTCACGCTCGCCTTGGGAAGCGAGCAAGAGAACGCGCTCGGCAACTTCGTTGCTGCTGACGAGTGAATGACGGACTGGAAAGAACGTCGTCTAGAACGTAAGCGTCGTTGTCAGGCCACGGCTTTGAGGGCTTGAGCGCGGTAGGCCCAGGGCAGTAGCAGGTCGATGTCGCGGTTTGGATGTCCGTTGACGATCCTGGTCAGGACGTCGGTGAGGTAGGCGAGCGGATCGACGTCGTTGATCTTGCAGGTCTCGACCAAGGAAGCGATGACCGCCCAATGCTCGGCGCCGCCGTCGGATCCTGCAAATAGTGCATTCTTGCGGCAAAGTTTGATACCGCGGATTGATCGCTCGATGGTGTTGTTATCGAGTTCGATCCGGCCATCGTCAATGAAGCGCGTCAGTCCTTGCCAGCGCGAGAGAGCATAGCGGATGGCCTCGGCGAGCTTGATCTTCTGGCTGATGAGAGCCAGCTTGGCGCGCAGCCATACCTCAAAGGCATCGGCCAGTGGTCGGCTCTTCTGCTGCCGCACGAGGCGACGCTCCTCCGCGCTGCGGCCGCGAATCTCCTTCTCGATCGCATAGAATGCGGCGATGTGGTTGAGCGCCTCGCTTGCGATTGGAGCGGGGCCGGCTGTCGCGAGTTCGTAGAAGTTGCGCCGCATGTGCACCCAGCAGAAGGCGAGCTCGACTCCGCCGCGTTCGGCAAGCTTTGGATAGGCGTTGTAGCCATCGACCTGCAGGACGCCCTTGAAGCCGGCGAGATGGCTGAACAGCCGCTCGGCTTTGCGGTCGGGTGCATAGACATAGGCAATGCCGGGCGGATCGAGGCCGCCCCAGGGCCTGTCGTCGGCTGCATAGGCCCAGAGCTGGCCGGTCTTGGTGCGCCCTCGACCCGGATCGAGCACCGGCACCGTGGTCTCGTCGGCGAACAGCTTGGATCTCGCGCGAAGCAGAGCGAGAAGGCGCTCATGCAGCGGGCGCAGATGGAAGGCGGCATGCCCAACCCAGTCCGCCAGCGTCGATCGATCGAGAGCGATGCCTTGGCGGGCATAGATCTGGGCCTGCCGGTAGAGCGGCAGATGATCGGCATATTTGGACACCAGAACCTGGGCGACGGTTGCCTCCGTTGGCAGGCCGCCCTCGATCAGCCGGGCCGGAGCCTCGGCCTGCGTGACGCCATCTTCGCAGGCTCGGCAGGCGTATTTAGGACGCCGGGTGACGACAACGCGGAACTGCGCCGGCACCATGTCCAGCCGCTCGCTCCTGTCTTCACCGATCCGATGCAGTTCGCCCTGGCAGCAGGGGCAGGTCTTGTCGTCGAGGTCGACGACGACCTCGATCCGCGGCAGGTGGGCCGGCAGTGCTCCGCGATTGACGCGGCGCTTGCGTGCGCGCTCCGCCCGGCCTTCCGGGGCTGTCTCGTCCCGACCAGCCTCGGCAAAGGCTGCGACCTGTTGGACGTCATCGAGGCCCAGCAGCATCTGCTCCTCGGGAAGCGACTCTGCCTTCCGGCCAAAGCGGTGGCGTTGCAGCTCCTTGATAATCTGACGCAGCCGCTCGCTCTCGTGAAGCGCTGCCAGCAGCATCGCCTTGAGCGTCTCGGGATCATCAGGAAGGTTATCGCTCACAGGTAAATCAGAGCATATTCGCGCCCGCTTGACGACGTGCTCGATGCCCCTGATTCACTTCGCCGCAGCACGGCTCACAATTATCCGACTTGCGTCGGCACGACCGTCTCCCGTGCCGCGTGGACACGCCGCCAATCGAGCCCTTCGAGCAGCGCCGACAATTCCGCCGCCGACAAACGCATCACGCCATCCTCGATCTTCGGCCAGCGGAAGACGCCGTCTTCGAGCCGCTTGGCGAACAGGCACAAACCCGTACCATCCCAGAAGATCAGCTTGATCCGGTCGGCGCGCTTGGCACGGAACACATAAACAGCACCCGAGAACGGGTCAGCCTGCATGTGCTCGCGTACCAATATGGCAAGCCCCTCCATTCCCTTGCGGAAGTCGACCGGCTTGGTTGCCACCATCACCCGGACAGTTCCGGACGGGCCGATCACCGGCTTGCCTTCAGCGCATGGACGATGGCCGCAATCATCGCCACATCCGCGCCTCGGCCGACCCGGATAGTGACGCCCTCGGCTTCGATCTCGATGCCCCCGATATCCGGCTTGGCCTTGCGTCGCGCTGTCTTGCGCTCATGGCCAACAGCCACGGCCGGTACCAAGGCGTCTACCACCGCCGGTACAAACGGTGGATCGTCAGCCATCGGCGTCGGCAACCGGCGTGCTTGCCGGCGCCAGGTGAACACTTGTTGTGGGGTCAGCCCGTGTCGCCGGGCAATCTCAGAAACGACGGCGCCCGAGACCAGCGTCTCCTCGACAATCCGGGCCTTGTCGTCCTTGGAGAACCAACGACGGCGTCCCGTCTCCGTGATCACTTCCAGCCGGCGCGCCGTCACGTCCGATCTAAGCGTATGGTCAAGCATAGACACAAGCCGATCCCTTCAAAGAGATCGTGAAACTCGCCTATCCCATGTGCCGCGAGAAGGTGGGAGCGGAACGACGCTTACTCTAGAACGTCGCGTAGCAAATGTACTGTTGCCGTGTCGTATGCCATGCGCCAAATACCCCGCTTCTCGAAACAATATGCGGGCGTCGCCGGGCTCGAAATAAGCGTCCCGGCAGCGCTTATTCTCTAACTGAGCGCTGAAATCCCAGTTGTCCTGAATTATGCAATGGTCATGCCACAAGTTTGTGACGCCGGTTCGCGCGGGGGCTCCCATGCTGCAGTCCAACGGTCGACCAGAAGCCCCCGCTCGCGATTTGATGCACGTTGGCGGGCATTTGGTTCCCTGCAAGGAATTGCCACTAAACATCTGAGCCGGGTGTTGCGGCTTGGCTACATCAACCTGCAGGCGAACGGGATACCATTGATTCCTTAGGTGGGCGTCGTGCCTTTTTTAAACTTCTTTCTGGGGAGATTTCTCGTAATGAAAAAGCTTCTGATTGTGGCGGCCGGGATGATGGCCGTCGCTCTATCCGGCCCTGCGTCGGCGGCTGATTTGGCGGCTCGCCCCTACACCAAGGCGCCGCCGCCGGTGGTCGCTCCGATCTATGACTGGACAGGTTTCTACATCGGCGCCAACGGCGGCTGGGGCCAAACCCACAGCTGTGTGGATTTCGTTACGCTCGCAGGGACAGTTGCGGGCGGTTGCGCTGATCGCTCCGGAGGTCTTGTTGGCGGACAGATCGGGTATCGCTGGCAAACCAATCAGTTTGTGTTGGGACTGGAAGCACAGGGCGATTGGGCTGACATCAAGAATACGCGCGTCAGCCTGATCGATCCGCTGATTTCGACCACAGGGAAAACCGATGGCATTGGCCTCTTCACGGCCCAACTCGGTTGGGCATGGAACGCATCGCTGCTCTACGTGAAGGGCGGCGCGGCCGTCACTCACAATCGCTTTGACGTGTTCAACAACATCACCGGGGTCGGCCTCGCCTCGGCAAGTCACACGCGCTGGGGCGGCGCCCTTGGCGTGGGCTGGGAATATGGTTTCGCACCGAACTGGTCGGTCGGTGTTGAATACGACCATCTCTGGATGGGCCGCGACAATACCTCCTTCGCAGGCGTGG
This sequence comes from Bradyrhizobium sp. BWC-3-1, assembly GCF_032917965.1. Taxonomy (NCBI): domain Bacteria; kingdom Pseudomonadati; phylum Pseudomonadota; class Alphaproteobacteria; order Hyphomicrobiales; family Nitrobacteraceae; genus Bradyrhizobium; species Bradyrhizobium sp. BWC-3-1. Next base: position 1,519,810 of record NZ_CP136625.1, on the reverse strand, counting down.
TCACGCCCGGAGGGGTCACCCTCTTGGGCGACGGGGTCCGCCAGGACGTGGACATGGTCACCCTGCGCTTTAACTATCGCTTCGGCGGCTTGGGAACACCTCCTATCGCCGCGAGATACTGACTTCATCTCGACGCTTTTGTCAGCACAATGGGCCGGGCATTTTGCCCGGCTTTTTGTTTGACGCCCATGTCAGAGAAAGTTGCAAGGCGCTGCATCAGATCCGACAGTTGCGGAACGCCTCAATGCGGCATTCGAGACTGGCGAGCCGATATTTGTCGTGCGATTGAGGATGCGGCCCGCCTGCACGACATTTCGGAGCTCGCGCGAGGTTCTGGGATCACACGAACTAGCTTTTACCGCGCGTTCGCAGGCGGCGAAGCAAATCCGAATTCAGCACCGTCTTGAGCGTTTTGCACGCAATGGGGTTTCAGTTGCACGTCGACCCTGCGCGTGCACGCTCAGGCGAGGACGACGCATGACAAAGGCTCAAGCGTCGGCCCCACTTCCACATCGGGTCAACGAACGGAATCGGAAGTCGCGGCCTTGCGGCGGGATGTCTGCTTTGCCCCGGATCGTGTTGAAAAAGTCTTTTTGGGGTGACGAACGAAATTTTTTAGAGCTGCTGATGCGTTTTACGCGCGGCGACTTGAGGGACCATATCGGTTCGTCCAAAATCGACCACGGACCTTCGTAGCGGAGCTGAATAGCGACGCAGGAGCAGAGAGGTCTAGAAATCTACTTTCGCGAGAATTTCAGGCTCGTTCGATTTTCGATACTTTTGCAACAATATCCCCCGGTGAGCGGACATAGTGGTCGTGAGCGTCGAGGTGATAACACGCTGCGCGGACCGACGCGGCCACCCTGCGCACAGTCCGGTCGTCCGGGTACCTCTGGGCATGTCAACCTCCGCAGGGACCGCGCGACCGCGACCTTTGAGGGTATTTGGGGTTTTTGATTTTCGAATTTCCTTTCGTACCATCTCCCACACAAAGGCTGGTGCGCGATATGGAGCCTACCGGCCGTGGGCGCTCAAGCAGCAGAGCAAGTAAGCCCGACAGGACCATAAACCTTTGTATCGTTCCATCACCCCTTACGTTCAATTGAGCCGCTGATCGCGATCGTCTAGCTAAGGGTATGCGGTAGCTCCCTGCTATCGTTGCCCTCCTTGGGCGTTTCCTCCCTAGACTTGGGCCGCTTGTGGCAACGCAGGCGGCCTCCCTTTGGTATGGCCGTCACGTCCCGCAGCAATTCGCGATCTGTCATGTCGCCGTCTTCTCCCTGGGAGGGTGGCGATCACGCCACCAGCGGTGCGACGCATGATGGCGATCATCGCGATGTACCCGAAGAACGATACGCTCGGCGAGCGGCTCAGGCTGTACGTCGAGGAGTGCTTCCATGCTGCTTTCAGCTCGGCGACCTCTCGATAGTGCTCTTCGACGCCGGGAACGTCGAGATTCTCAGGCAGGACCTCGTCCTGCGGGAAGCGCGAGAGATCAACGCCGAGATTTTAGGACAAAGTCGAGAGACCGGACTCTGGATGCGCCAATTTGTGGAGCTGATCGTGTAGCGCCTTGGCCTGCTTCTCCGTATCGCCAATGACCGGGACCATGCCGGGCAACACCTTGACTGTATCAGAGTCGCGACCGAAACGGACCGCGCGGGCGCGCAAGTCGTTGCGGAATTCGACAGCGACATCGATGAGGCCCGGCGTCACGAAAATGATCTCCGCCCAACGCCCCGCAAAATCGCGGCCGTGATCGGAAGCCCCAGCCTGGATGAAGACCGGGCCCCCTGCGGCGGCCGGCTGACATTGAGCGGGCCTTGCACGTTGAACCATTTGCCGGAATGGTCGATCCGGTGCACCCGCGCAGAGTCGGCGAACAGCGGCGTCTGGCGATCCCGGACCAGCGCACCATCCTCCCACGAATTCCACAGTTTGGTCACGACCTCGAGAAATTCGTCGGCGCGCTCGTAGCGCTCCTTGCGTGAGAGCTGCTCGGTCAGGCCGAAATTGCGCGCCTCCGCCTCCTGGAACGAGGTGACGATGTTCCAGGCGGCGCGGCCACCGCTGAGATGGTCGAGCGTCGCGAGCGCCCGCGCCAGGGCATAGGGCTGGGCGTAGGTTGTCGAAATGGTCGCGCCGAGACCGAGATGCTTGGTCACACCCAACGGACGACGGCAGCCACATCAACATCAACGAGACGATCGACGCCAGCGTATTCAAGCGGTGGCGCGCCGACCCGACCTACCGCCCGAAGAATCTCGTGGAATGGGCACAGCGCAAGAAAGCCGATCCTGCCCGGCTGCAGACTTCCGTGCGTGCTGACGATCCCGCGACTGAAGTGCCCGAATAGGACGGCAAGCCAGGTAGATAGCCGAAGACGCAGTTCCGGTTATTGATTTGTCGGACTGAAAGCGAGAAGCGCTCCCCGCGGGCCCCAGGACGGTCGAACCGGTTCGTCCTTTTTGTACGCCACAGCCACCCACAGCCATACCTGCGCGCTTGATGTCTTGCTTGCCGGAGAAGTCTACGACCTTATTGCCTCAGACCATCATGGGGCGCAAGCATGCGCGGCAAGGACGAAAAGACGCCGGTCGAAGCATTTGGATTGCCAGGCACTACACAAATGTCGTGTGCCGCTAAGCGCCCTCGCAAGAACCGCGGCACACCGCCGCCCGCGACGTTCGATATCGATACGCTGCCCTGTAGCTCCAATTTGACGGCATTAGAGACGGCCGCGGTCATCCGGCGCACGCCTGGCGCGCTGGAGCAGTGGCGGCGCGATCCAAACCACCCGCTGAAATGGCGCTACGTCGATGGCCGGCCACTCTATCGTGTCGACGCGGTGCGCGACTACCTGTCCCAGTGCGACAAGACCACTAAGGCGCCTCAGCCGCATAATGCTCACGGAGACGGCCGAGGAGCTCTGCCTTGATCGGGTCAAGTGGATTCGTCCGCTGAAGGCGCACGATTTTGCCGACCCGTTTCGCGCCGACCAACTCCGCAATGTAGTCGTGAGCAGCTTCAAAGGCCATCTTGCGGATGATCCACTGTTCGTCGTGATTGTAGACCTGATCGATTCCGCTGGGCTTTTGCCCAACACATAGACGCTGGATTTCGTTGTCGTAGCCACAGCGTGACATGATGGTACGCAAGCTGCGCCTTAAGTCGTGCATGGTGAACTTGGCGACGCTCGCTTCCTTGACCAAGCGGTTGACCATCTTGGTGAAGCCGGACATCTGGCCGCCGGTCTTTGGCGACGGGAAGACATAGTCAGAGGTTGCCCGCTGGAAATGTTTCGCGGCCGTGAGCACCTCGTCAACCAGGTGAGTGCGCGGCACATCGTGGTGCAGTCCCATCTTGGTCCACGCCGCATCGAAGGTGATCCGGTCGTCCATGATGTGCTTTTGCCACTCGATCATGGTTGGTTCGCTGCGACGCGGGCCACCGAGTAGGCACATGCGTGTCAACAGCCCAAAAGCCCCGAGTTTGCCGGATGCATGCCAAACCTTGATGATCTCCTCATCGATCAGCGAGCGGCCCTTCGTTCGGCGCCCGACCCTCTGTGCACGGGTTTCCTTGGGCGCGCGATAGCCGGCGAGCACGTTGTGCGCCACATAACCTTCCCCTACACACCATTCGAGGAAGGTATGCGTGTGCTTGCGCACGTCCTTGGCGGCGCCGCGCTTACCGATCTTGGCGATCCTGTCCACCGAAGGACGTCGCGCGGCGGCTGCTCAACAACACCTGCCAGCAGCGCACCGGCAGGCATGAAGAAGACGGCTGCTGGCCGGCGTTCGACACGCCGTAACCTGCTTCCATATCGCCGATCCGATCTCTTGGCGCCTGGATGTCCGGATGGCCCCGAAGTATCACCCTACGCCCTTGTCGGGCGGCGACCGAAAGGCTCTGGCGAAAGAACTCGGCAAGGCACGCGCCATGGCCAACATCCTGGCCGCCCAATCGGGAGAGATGCGAGCTAAGGGCGAGGCGATGATCCAGCAAGCTGACAGGCTGCTTTGCGAAAGCTGGAACGATCGGATGTGGAGCGACGGCGAGCCGATCGATCCGTCGCCCACCATCGACCAGGCCGTGAATGGAGGCTTCCCCTGGCTGGAGATCAGATGCGCGCGCTGCAAGACGCCGAGTGACGTCGACCTCGCGGCGATGAAGCACCCGCCGACGACCTTCGTGCACGATCTCGCCGGGCGGCTACGCTGCCGCAAATGCGCCAAGGCCGGCCGGCGTCCTTCCGCGACTCTGCTACAATTGGCCTGGCAGCCACGCCACTCTCGAACCGAAGCCTGACTGATGTGCTGGTGTGGACGGCCTCGCATCCCCACGGTTTGATGGCGCTCTCGGCGTCACAGAAGATGAGAGGAAAGTCTAATGAATATTCCCGTTCGTATCGGCATGGATACTTCGAAGTCGGTGTTCCAGCTTCACGGTGTTGATGAGAATGAGGTAGTGGTCGTTCGGCGTCAGTTTCGGCGAGCCGAGATGATCCGCTACTTCGAACGGATTCCGCCAGTTCTCGTCGCCATAGAGTCTTGCGGCAGCTCGCATCATTGGGGGCGCCTGCTGCAATCGTTTGGACACGAGGTAAAGCTAATCCCACCTCAGTATGTGAAGGCCTACGTGAAGCGCGGCAAAAACGACGCGGCCGACGCCGAGGCGCTGTGCGAGGCGGTCACCCGGCCCAGCATGCGGTTCGTACCGGTAAAATCGAAGGAACAGCAAGCGGCTTGCATGTTGATGACCGTCCGAGAACGCCTGGTCACCGTGAAGTCTCAGCTCTCCAATGCTTTCAGAAGCTATGCCGCTGAGTTTGGTATCGTCGGCCCCGCTGGCCGGCAGAACGTAGCCGCACTCATCAAACGTGTGCTGGAAGACGATAGCCTGCCGGAAATGGCGCGGGATCTCTTCCGATTTCAGGCGGACGAGTATGCCGCGGTTGAAGCCCGCCTGGCGAAGATCGAGGCCAAGCTGATGAAGTGGCATCGCGAGGATGAGATCAGCAGGCGCATTGCGACAATTCCCGGCATCGGTCCGATTGGGGCGTCGATGCTCAGCATGAAGGCACCACCGCCCGAGACGTTCAGATCGGGGCGCGACTTTGCGGCATGGCTCGGACTGACACCCAAGGATCATTCAACTGGCGGCCGGCAAAGACTCGGCGGAATCACAAAGGCTGGAGACTCTGTACTGCGATCGACGTTGATTGTCGGTGCCACCGCACTGCTGAGGCACGTCCGCAAGGGTCGTCATAAGCCAACACCATGGCTCGCCTCACTGCTGGAGCGAAAGCCGCCGAAGTTGGTTGCGGTGGCATTGGCCAACAAGTTTGCCCGCATCGCTTGGCGCTTGATGATATCGGGCGGCGTGTACAATCAGCGGGTAGCAGCCATGCCGACTTGATCTGAAATCGGACCGCGAGCGAGGTTGCTCGTCGGATTAACCACGAACTTGCAGGACGCAGTAGATGGAAGGACCGATCGGTCGATACGCGCGAGCTTCCGAAGATTACACTGGCACCACGAGTGTCGCCCATGTGCTTGGAGCGTGCGTAGCGAACACCATCTTGGCCAGCGGACTTTGTCCGCGCAAACAGGCCGGACATCTGATAGCAAGCGATCTGGCCAGAAGTCTGCTACAATCCTGACAAGTGGGGGGCCGTCCACATCTGCAATCTCTATTCGATCACGACAAACCAGGCCGCCATCAGTGCGCTGTTTCGCGTCGTGAACCGATAGGTCGGCAATCTGGCGCCGATGCCCAGCGTGTTTCCGGATTACCAGGCGCCGATCGTTCGTAACGGAGCCGAAGGTCGCGAGCTCGTCACGGCGCGGTGGGGGATGCCGTCATCATCAATGGCGTTGATGGACGCCACCAGGAAGCGAGCCGAAAAGCTGCACGCCAAGGGCACGACAGTGGATTTCAAAGAACTGCTCAGAATGGAGCCGGACGGCGGCACGACCAACATCCGCAACGTGAAGAGCAAACACTGGACGCGATGGCTGGAAACGGCGAACCGCTGTGTGGTCCCGTTCAACTCCTTCAGCGAGTTCAACAAGGCCGAAGGCGGCGACATTTGGATCGCCTTCGACGGATCTCGTCCCCTCACCTGCTTCGCCGGCATCTGGACCAACTGGACGTCTGTCCGGAAGGTCAAGGAAGGCGCGACCACCAACGACCTCTACGCGTTCCTGACGACCGAGCCAAACGCCGAGGTCGGCGCCATCCACCCCAAGGCGATGCCAGTGATCCTGACGACGCCGGTGGAAGTCGAGATGACCGCTTCTCCGGACGACGCCTTGAAGCTGCAGCGTCCCCTGCCGGACGGGTCACTGCGGATCGTCGTGCGCGGCGTCAAGGAGGATCCGACCAGGCCGCCGGCGTGACCGGCGGAAACGACGACGGAATCGGGCACGCCTCGCCAGCGCAAGATCATCCACATGGACGCGTTCTACGCATCGGTCGAGCAGCGGGATAATCCGGATCTCCGCCGCAAGCCGGTCGCGGTCGGCGATTCGCGCGAGCGCGGCGGCGTCGTCGCCGCCGCCAGCTACGAAGCCCGGAAGTCCGGCGTCAGTCACGATGCACCTGACATAACGCTCGTCGCCGAGTGAGCGATCGAAGAGCCCGGTTTCGGCACGTTGGCGATAGTCGCAATCGTCGCTGGACTAATCACGCAGCTCGAGAACGTGAAATAGAACGCCTCGCCGGCGCTGACCGAACACCTACCGCGCTAGTTCACCGTCTAGCAGCTAGGGCGATATGGTAATGCGCCAAGGCCGTCCCGATTGTGAATTCTGGCACCAAGATTGGAGGAGCGGTGCTCGCCTCGATGATGTAGGCACTCTCTATCAGGCCTCTTGCTTTGATTTTGTCGATGACCCAGTTTGGCACTTTGTCGCGCGAGGTCCCGTGGCTCTGTGTGCCATCGCGATTTATAATCGAAACATCGTTCTTCTTCAGCATGATGTGTACGTGATTTTGCATACCCATCACATGCGCAGGATCGGCGCGATAGCTCCACCCTTGTTGCAGCTCAACCGGTTTGCCGCCCTCAACAAGGAACGCGGCATTTTGAGCCGCTTCGAGATCATCGGTCCGGTAGAAGATGAAGAGGTTGGCATCCACGCTCATTTCTTGCCTTGCTGAACGTTGAACTGCTCGATCATCGCAAGTGCACCGCGCATCAGCGCGTCAACTTGATCTTGTGTGAGCACATATTGCGGCACATAGCGCAGACCATTTGGGTCCATTCCCGCAATTGGCCAAGCGCAGAACCCGCGTCCACGACCGTATTCTTTCTCGATATACTTCGACAGCAGTCGTTGGGTCCCAGCATCAGCGGTCCGGAACACGGACACATCGGCAAGATAGTCGCCATGGACGATCCATGTATGCCCATTCCAGTCGAGATTCGATTTCGAGAAGAGCTCCCTGCCGTCAAACTTCTTATTTTCTCCGAAGATGCGCTTGTCACCGAGATAAAGCGAGCCGGCCACTACGTAGCCCGGCTGAGCACCCAACCGTTCGAGCACACTCGAATAGGCCGCGCTCATCAAAGCGCATTGGCCCGCCATGCGGCCGGGGAACAGGCCTAAAACTTTGAGGGCAGCATCGCGCAGCACGAGCTTCTCTGCTTCGCTGACCGTGAACTTGCTCCACGATTCGGCAACGTCCGCGTCGAATGACGCTGTTATCAGAGTTCGCAAATCCTCAGGCATTCCGCCCCATTCACGCCAACCGCGCAACCATGTATAGCATGATCAGAGCAGTACTGGTACGTGTCAATTTCGCAGTTCGATATCCGGATTTTCGGGATCAAGCTCGGTGAGCAGCCACGTTGCGGCACCCCACGGGAAGAACAGTTTGACGGCGGGCTTGAAGTCGATGCTTTCTTCGCGCCCCGCATTGGCGCGCCCGTTCGCGAGCATCGTCTTGCGGATTTCATCGGTGAGTAAATTCAACTTCGCCTCCTTGCTTTTTGGGTGCAGCTGCTGCTGCACCCCTGCCCGTTGGCGAAACCCGTGGGTAGCAAGCGCAAGGAGGCTCCAGATGCGTAGCGCCGAAGGTCCGCACGGCCTCGCGCTTGCGGTAGACGTGCGGAGGCGGCGCGAAGCGTCTGGATGCCTTGCGCGCGCGAGGGCCGGCAGCCCTTAGCTCTTGGCTGATATAAAAAGCGAGCCGCGCGCCGCTCTCCTTATATCTGCGCAAGCGTGATCGAAGCCAAATGGCCGACACGCTCTATGCGGCTCGGTTCATATGTGGACGTATATGGACCCCGCCCGATTGCAACGACTGGCTTGATCAGGATCGACGGCCACAACTGCTGACGTATATCCGGCTTCTTGATGCGGCTGGACAACGTCTCCGCCGCGAGCCTGGATGGTTTTCGCCCGCTTCCACCTCAACGGCCCCGAGACATCGGCGCAAGCCGTGCCGGTCCACACATCAGGTTCGGGAAGCGACGGGGTGACCGTTTCGCCATCTCCTGCCATTTGTTGCAATTGCCGGTGAGACCTCCTTTCCTTGATTGCCGCTTCGCTTCAGGCCGCCTTCACCGAAAGCGCCGGCTCATAAGCCGCGCCGCCTGTGAGCATAGCCCACACGATCCGCGCGTTCTTGTTGGCAAGAGCCACGGCCGCGACATTGGGATGGCGCCGTTGCCGCATCTTGCCGAGCCAGAGGCTTCGCGGATCCTGCTTGCCATTAGCACGGCTTAAAGCGGCGCGAGCTCCGTGAATCATCAGCGTCCGCAGGTATCGATCGCCCCGTTTGCTGATGCCGAACAAGCGGGCCCGCCCTCCACTGGATCGCTGCTTGGGTACCAGACCAAGCCAAGCCGCGAACTGTCGGCCGTTCTTGAAACAGCTTCTATCGCCCACGGCGGCGACCAAGGCTGTTGCTGTCACAGGTCCGACGCCTTCGATTTTGCCGAGCCGCTGGCACTGCTCACTCGTACGGAAGATTTCCCTTATCCGCCGGTCATAGGCTGCAATGCGGGTATCAAGCTCGGACAACTCCTCTTGCAGTTCCCTCATGAGCGCTCGGAGCATCTCGCTGAGGTCGTCATTGATGTTTCCTACGATGACCGCGAGGCCACGCCGCAGCTGCGCGATGTCACGGGCAATGACAATCCCATGCTCGGACAGAAGACCGCGAATCTGATTGACGAGCCTGACTCGATCGGCGACCAGGCGCCGGCGAATGCGGTGGACGGCCTGTACCGCCAGCTGATCGGTTGATTTCGGTGGCACGAAGCGCATGGACGGACGACCGACCGCTTCGCAGATGGCTTCCGCATCGTTCTGGTCGTTTTTGTTCGACTTGACGTATGGTGTCACGAACTGAGGGCTGATTAGTCGGACCTGATGGCCAAGCTCCGTGAGCACGCGAGCCCAATAGTGTGCCCCGTTGGAAGCCTCCATGCCGACCAGGCAGGCCGGTAAATTGGCGAAAAAGCCGGCCACCGCATCGCGACGTAACCTCTTTCGCACAACGACTTTCCCGTGGTTGTCGACGCCGTGAACTTCGAAGACATACTTCGCCAGATCTAGACCTATCCGAACGACCTGCATAACATCCTCCTTCGCTGCAGTTGACGCTTGAGATTCCACCGCGGCAAGGGCGGGGTCCATACCATTGGCCCCCGACCTGCAAGGATTGGCTCTGGCAGCATGCTCGGATCGCTTGCGCTCATATGTCCGGCCTGTTTTCGGGTCTTGCGACCGTTGGCCAAGATGGGCTTCGCGGACAGTGAAATCCAAACACGAGAGCGGCATTTTCTGCCGGTAAACCGAACGGGGCATTTCACTGACCGGCTCGCGCCGAACGTACCACCTCTTCCTGTCATGCAAGTTCCGCCCCCAGCGTCAAACCTGCCGGTCTGGCGCCAAGCTCTGCATTTCGTTCAAGTCTATGTCGGCATCGACATGACGCTGCTTGCAGGTCGGTACCGCTCGCCGCTGACCATCAGTTTCCACGCAATCCGCGCCAGCTTGTTTGCCAACGCTATGGCCACCAGCTTTGGCGGCTTGCGTGCGATGATGTCTTTTAGCCAAGGCCAGGAGCGACTTTCCCGTCGGCGCCTTTCTGCGATCACAGCAGTCGCGCCAGCCACCAAAACGGTTCGCAACATGCCGTCACCGGCGCGTGTTATCACGCCGAGCCGGTTCTTTCCGGCCGTCGAGTGATTCTTTGGTGTCAGGCCAAGCCAGGCGGCAAAATTTCTTGCCGACTTAAACCCTCGTGCATCCACGACCTTGATCGACAGCAGCGTCGCGCCGATCGGACCAACGCCCGGGATAGCCGCCAGCCGTCGGCTCATCTCGTTACTCCGGTGTAGTTGCATGAGCTTCTTGTCGAGCTTGGCGATCTGGTTATCGACGCGCGTCAGTTCTGTTGCCAAAGCGTCCACCAACTCCTTCGTCAACTCGGGGACTGTCGCGTCGGCCTGGATGTCGATCAGCAATTGTTGAAGCCGCGAAAGCCCCTTGGGTGCTGTAAAGCCGAACTCCGCAGCGTAGCCGCGGATCGAGTTGGCGAGTTGGGTCCGCCTGCCGATGAACTGGTTGCGCACGCGCGCCAGCATCTGTGCGCCCTGCTGCTCGGGGCTTTTGATAGGCACAAAGTTCTTGCGCAGTTTCAGCCGGCTTGCCGCCTCGCAGATCGCCTCGGCGTCCGCAGCGTCGGATTTTCCGCGCTGCACATACGGTTTGACATATTGCGGCGGAATCATCGCCACCTCGTGCCCGAGCGATTGTAGCTCCCGCGCCCAATAGTGCGACGCCCCGCAAGCCTCCAGTGCGACAAGCACGGGCGGCAAACGACTGAAGAACTCCAAAACCTGACGGCGCCTCAACTTACGCCGTAAAACCGGCTGCTCGGTCCCGTCAACGCCGTGCAACTGAAATACACTCTTTGACGTATCCAAACCGATGCGAACAATCGTTTCCACGGGCGGCTCCTTCGTTTGGGGTCAGGGACGACCTCATCTTGCCACGCACTGTGGCGGAAGGGGGCCGTCCACCCCAACACGAGAGCACCGGTGCGGCAACGCCGCATGCGCCAACGGCCATCTTCGGTCATGGCTGTTTCTGGCATGGGCGAATCACTTAACCGGACGTGCTGCTATCTCCGCGTCTTTTGCGGGTCCAGGGACCTCTTTATGTTAAAGCCGCCTTGAAAGGCATTGCAAAAGCCCTTCAAAGAGATCCTTGACGAAAATTCCGCGCGCGGTTGACGGCCGTCTGAAAAACGGCGACAAAAAGAAATCCCCCCGCAAGGCAATTCTCGGAATTCTTAATGGAGAATTGCGCCATGCGAGAGCCAAAGCTTGAAGTCAGTCTGTGGGGTTTTAAGATTAGTGCGGTCGGCGCGCTGGCGGTTTGCGCCGCTGTGCTGATCTTTTTTGCGGCTCTGGCGCGGCATGGCGTTTCTAGCCATAGCCAAGGGCCAACTAGGTAAAACACCCAAAGGTGCTGCATGCCGAAGAGCGAAAGCACAAGACCGCTGCACTGTGTCGAGCTCGTCACGGGGAAGAACCTCACAGGAACGGTTCTGATCTCGGACAACGAGCTCCGCGCCGATATCTATAGCTACGACGGTCATTTTCATATCAAGGGCGAAGAGCCGGTTTTCTTGCAAACCGAGACGAACGAGATCGTCTCGCTGCACGCGAACGTTACGATGATCGCCGGGACGTCCTCACGCAGCATGCCGCCGCTACGGTCGACACGGCATCAGGAAATCCTTTCGAATGTCGCGGTCGCGGGCCACGACGCATGGACGGCCCAAGACGGCGTCCGGCAGGTTTGTTTCAACGTGAAGCATACGAGGCAACTGATGCGTCATGACGGCAAGGTCAGGACGATCGGCCGCACGCCGTTTCCCGAGCAGGATCAACTCACGATCTTCAACGACACGGCACAAGGCATGACGCTGCGCGCCTGGTACGGCGCGATCTACGGCGTGGAGCTGGAGGGACCCAAGGAGATCTGGCCGACCTTCGGGCTCGAATTTAACCAGCCGCAGAACATTCGGGACTACATCGGCTACGTCTCGGACTACGTCGATTTTTTATCGTTTTGCTTGGGCGTTCCTCTCGCGCCGTCTTCAATCCGCATCGATCGCCTTTCCTTCACCGAGATGATGAACGCTATCAAAAGGGACGAATATCCTGGCGACCACAAAGTACATTACGTCTGGCCGGAAGCGAAGGTCGACAATCGCGATCTTTGGGTCGGGAGTTCGCCCGTACGCTGCTGGGACGATGAGGAGCTAGGCGCCTTCCGCACATGTCTCGCCGCGTGGATGAACCGGGCATCGTCATGGCGGCGGCCGAATGCGCTGATGATGACGGCTTTTAGCCTGAAGAACGTGGTATCGTCCGAGCGGCTGTTGAACGCGTGCCGCTGGTTCGAGGAGATCCCGATCGGGAAGGCGCAGCCGGTGCTCTCGGCCTCGGATGTCGACGCGATCGCCGCCGTTGCGGCGGCAAAAGCGCAAGAGCTCGGTCATGACGCCGCGATCGGCGAGCGCGTTGCGGGCGCGGTCCGCTGGATCCGGTCGGAAACTACCGAACAGCAATTCAAGCGACTTATCGCGACCGTCGAAGCCAAATTCGGAAAGGGCGCCATGCCCAAGGAGGCGGTCGAGCATTTGAAGCGCGCGATAGGTTTTCGCGGCAAGAGCGCGCATGGTCACGTCAACCCGGAGAGCGACGCCGAATTCCGGGCCTTCTCGAAATCGACGCATGCGATGGAGTCGCTCTGCTACCTCCTGACCGCGCTCGAGTTGCCCGTCCCTGAAAAAGGCCTCTCACGGACCGGGGCGAACCGGGTCGTCCAAGACTACCGCAACGCTTACGACTAGGCTGCGGAACAGAGAATATCCAATGTACGCCAAGAACCTCGCCCGCATTTTAGGCCTTTTGTGTCAGGACAGTGATGTCTCACACAGCGTGCCGCGTGAATTCGATGATCGTTTCGACTCTTTGCGGCGTTACGGAAAGCTTCCGCGCGGGCGCGAGCGGCGCGAAGAGCAGCTGACCCCGCACCATATCGCCGCTGCCTTTTTTTTGTCTTGTCCCGCTCCATCCCGGATGGGCAGGGCACGTCGCCATCGTCCTCGGCGGCCTGCGCCCGGTCGGCGGCCCCGGCGCGTCGTTCTTAGGGGCCGAGACGATTAGCGACGTGGTCGGCATTCTCCTGGCTCAGGAAGAAGCGCGGAAGAGCTTTATCCGCATGACGCTGACCGTGGCAGAGACAGGCGTGAACAGCAACAGCGGCGCGGAGGTCGTTTACCTGCATGACGGGCAAAGGCGGCGAGCCTGTTTCGTGCTGGACGGCGCGATTTCGCTTCTCGCGCCCGGGGCCGAAAACGGCTTCGATCCCGATCGCAGCCGGATGAACGCGCCCGCAATGCGTGAGATGTCATTCAATCAGGAATTCTTTCGACGCCTTGCGCGCGAATGCGCGCTGGCCGAGCGCTTTGCGGCGCCGCCCGAAGGCGACGGCTCGGAATATAACGCCGAGGAAGCCGAGCGCATACGGTACCAGAAGCTCGGCGTGCGCAACAACTCCCGCTACCTTCATATCGGCGTCGATAACCAAGTCACATGGCCCAAGGAGGAGCGGCTTATCACCTTCGATCGATACCAGCTCGTCCTCATGCCCAAGACGAAAGAGCACGTGCAATCGGTTCACATTGATCTTGCCGCCAACCGGGTCGATAAGCGGACAGCCATGACGGTGGTCAATCGCTTCCTGAGCGTCATGGCGTGGTGCGACGACAACTTCGCGATTGCGGGATTTGGATGGTCGGGCAATCCCGTACCCGTTCCGGTGACCAAGCGCGACCTCGCCTTCACAACGGCAGTCCATTACATCTTCGACCGGAAGATCCCTGGCTCCGAAGAAGCACGTCGCGCACTTGCCCTCTTTCGCGAGGCGCGCAACGCGCAGCAGAATGGGTTCGTGAGCTACGCGGTGCTGAACTATTACAAGATCATTGAGATCCGGAACCACGGCAAGGAAGCGGCGCTAAAATGGTTTCTCACCAACTTTGAGGCATTGCAAGCAGCCTCAAAGAAAGACGATGATATTACCCGCTTCCTCGCCTTGTGTGGCAGCGAACCACCGCACAAATACATCCACGATTCCTGCCGCATTGCCGTCGCGCATGCCGGCAAGCTGTCAATCGGCGTTCGACTGGGGCTCTGACTCATATGTGGAACGGCCCGGGCTGCAAGATCTTTCTCTGGTTGAACAAGGGATGACGGTGCGGTCATATGTTCGGCCTGTGAAGCGGCGCCTGGCCGCTGGCCACGATGATATCCGCGGAAGCAATCGCCCAATCAATTTCTCGCGCTCGAAGCGCAGTGAGTCAGGCGGTCTGATTGCTACCGGGAATGACGTCATTCGGGGTTCATCCAGATTTGCACCTTGCCTCCTCGGCAGCGTTCTTCTTCCGCCGGAGAGCTCTTGAGATTAGGATTTCAGCATTGCGGCCGTCGCCTGATAGATGCCGCCTCTGACCAGCAAGGCCCAGATCGTGCGCGCAATCTTATTGGCGAGCGCGACCGATACGACCTTGACCGGCCGTCTTTGCAGCATGGTCCGAATCCAGAGTGGGACTTTCAAGCCTCGTTTAGCAAGCTTGATGATAGAGGTCGCACCAACGATCAAGAGCGTCCGTAGTTGCCGATTTCCACGCTTTGATATCGCGCCGAGCCTTTCTTTTCCGCCGCTCGACTGTGCCCTCGGTGTGAGCCCGGTCCAAGCCGCAAAATCTCGTGCAGTCGCAAAATTGCGAGCATCCAAAACCGATGTCCGAACGGTAGCGGCGATGAGAGGACCGACACCCGGAATGCTCATCAGACGCCTTGCATCGGGGTCCTTTCTGACGGCAACCAAAATCTCTCTGTCGAGCTTCTCTATGCGGGTTGTAAGCAGCTCAATCTGTTCAGCGAATAGAATCAGGGCAAAGCGGGCGGCGCCGGGGATCCTATTGTCTTTTTCGTCCCGGAGAAGCACCAGGAGTTTTGCGATGCTTGCCATGCCTGTGCCGGCGATAATGCCCAATTCGGCCATATGAGCACGTAGGGCATTTGCAGTCTGGCTGCGCTGCCTCATCAGCAGCTCTCGCGTTCGCAAAATCATGCTGGCCGCTTGTTGTTCGGCAGTCTTCACCGGTACGAACCGCATTGTCGGGCGGGTGACCGCCTCACAAATGGCTTCAGCATCCGCCACGTCGGTCTTGTTTCGTTTGACGTAAGGCTTCACGTAGGCTGGCGGCATCATGCGGACAGCGTGGCCCAGCGCCGCGATCTCGCGTGCCCAGTGATGGGCACTCGCACAGGCCTCCATACCTACCAAGCAAGCTGGAAGGCTCCGAAAGAAGGGCAGAACCTGCGATCGCCGCAATGTGCGACGAACCAAGACTTTCCCGTTTTCGGCGATGCCGTGAACTTGAAAGATCGACTTGGCCAAATCCAAACCCACTGTGATAATCTTCTCCATGGAACGGTCCTTCCTTTGTGGCGCCTCTCTACGCGACCACGTTAGGCACTTTTGATGCCGGTTCGAAGGGCCGTTCCACACCATCATTTCTGATGAAGTTCGCCGGCGACTGTGGTTCTTCAACGGAGAATCGGCGCCATGCGGACAGGCTTTCGAATTTCATCGCTAGTACCGAGTGGTTTGGTGTTTGTTGGTGTAAGTGACTCAATGGATTCGCTTATTCTGGCTGTTCGGTCGGAGGCTGCGGAGGCTCGGTGCCCTTTGTGCGCGACACTATCGCGCCGAGTCCATAGCCGCTACATCCGGCACGTGGCCGATTTGCCATCAGCGGGCAGAAAGGTGCGCCTCCGATTACTCACGCGGCGCTTCACATGCGAGGTGCCGCATTGCCGCCGGCGGATCTTCGCGGAGCGGTTCGGAGAAGACGTCGTTCCGCTTCGACGGCGTCGGACGGCACGGCTCGAACACATCGTCCATCACCTGGGGTTGGCGCTCGGCGGCCGGCCGGCAGCAAGCTTCGCCAAGCGGCTCATGCTGCCTGTCAGCAACGATACCTTGCTGCGGGTGGTCCGCCGGCGGGCGGCGATGCCGATGGATCCCTTGCTTGTTGTGGGTATTGATGACTGGGCGTTCCGGAGAAATCGTCGGTACGGGACCATCGTGTGCGATTTGGAGCGTCGGCGGATCGTTGCCTTGCTACCCGACCGGGAAATGGCGACCGTTCAGGCGTGGCTGTCGAAGCACCCGGGCATCAACATTGTGTCGCGAGATCGCGGTGGTGGATATGGCGAGGCAGCAGCCAAGGCGCTGCCGAACGCCATCCAGGTCGCCGACCGCTGGCATCTGATGGAAAACGCGAGCGCGGCCTTCCTTGAAGCGGTGCGCCGTTCGATGAGCAAAATCCGAGCCGCAATCGGGGCGACGACGATCGATCTTAAACTGCTGACCTGCGCGGAAAAGCTTCGCTATCAGGGTTATCTGCGGCGCCAGGACAGCCATGCCGCAATCGCGGCTCTTGTCAGCGACGGTGTGCCGCTCAAGGAGATCGTCCGCCGCACAGGACATAGTCGCAATCTGGTTCGCCAAATTAGTCGCGGCGGCGGTACGGATATCTTCCGCACCCGTCAAAGCACCCTGGATGGGCACCTGCCATTCCTGGACGCGCAGTGGTCAGGCGGCTGTCGTAACGGTGCCGAACTCTGGCGCCGTTTGAGAGGGCAAGGCTTTAAGGGATCGCTGCGCGTGGTGGCGGAATGGGCCACGCGACGGCGACGCGCCGAGACCATCAGCCGTCAACAATTGCAGAGGGTCCCCGCCGCCCGGACGATAGCGCAGTTGATGACGATGAAGCGGGACCACCTAACCAAGGCCGAGACCGTCACGGTTGCCGCTATTGAACAAAGCGTCCCGATGCTGGCCGATGCCAACGCTCTCGTTGGCCGCTTCCACGCGATGATCCGAAAGAGGGCCGAGATCGAGCTCGAACCTTGGATAGATGAATCCAAGCGGAGCCTCATTGGCTCGTTCGCGAATGGGATCGCCAACGACAAGGGCGCGGTGCACGCGGCTATCACGCAACCGTGGTCCAATGGCCAAGTGGAAGCTCAGATCACCAAGCTCAAGCTGGTCAAGCGGCAGATGTACGGGCGCGCTAAGCTCGATCTCCTTCAGGCTAGGCTGATTGGCGCGCCATAAAAACAAACACGATCATCGAATATGCGTCAGAGCCCGACTGGGACCCCCTATCGGCATCCAAAAGGGGCTCTGACGCAATTTTGGTGCAGCACTGGTCATGTGGCGCCGATTAGCCGAGCCTGTAGCAAGTCGAGCTTGGCGCGTCCGTACATCTGCCGTTTGACCAGTTTGAGCTTGGTGATCTGGCCCTCGGTCTGTCCGTTGGACCATGACGTCGCGATCGCTGCGCTGACAGCGGCCTTGTCCTTGATGACGCCATTGGCGAAGGACATGACGAGGCTTGCGCGCGCTCGTTCCAACCATGGTTCAAGCTCTACGTGAGCCTTCTTGCGGATCATCGCATGGAAAGCGGCTATGATCTCTCGAGCTTCCACCAAAAGAGGAACGCCTTGCTCGATCGCCGCAATGGTGACGGTTTCTGACTTTGATAGCGTATCGCGGCCATTGGTCATCAGGCGAGCGATCGTTCTCGCGGATGGTACGCGCTGCAGGCTCTGAGCATCGGGCATTTCGGCACGTCGACGGCGTGTCGTCCATTCGGTAACGACCCGCAGCGAGCCTCTAAATCCCTGCGCCTTGAGGCAACGCCAAAGGTCGGCGCCATTACAACGGCCAGCAGTCCACTGAGCGTCGAGCCACGGCAGGTAGTGCTCGAGCGAGCTCTCGCGCACCCTGAACACGTCGGATCGCTGACCTCGCAATACCCTGCGGATGAGGCCCCGGCTATGGCCGGTGAGCCGTACGATCTCCTTTATGGAGATGCCCGTCTCAGCCTGTTTGAGGATTGCCGCGTTGGTGTCTTCTCGCCGAAGATAGCCCTCATATTGAATGCGCTCGGCGGCGGTCAACAAGCTGGGATTTATGGTGGCGGAGCCGACCGCGATGCGGACCTGGCGCATGGATTTGCGAACCGCATCCAGGAAGGCGTGGCTGGCGTTCTCCATGAGGTGCCAACGGTCGGCGACCTGGGTGGCGTGCGGGAGTGCCTTGACCGCAGCAAGGGCGTAACCACCGCCGCGGTCGCGCGCGACCACAGCGATCTGTGGCTGGCCCGCGAGCCAGGCCTGCGCAGTGGCTGGCTCTCTGTCGGGTAAGAGAGTGATCGGTCGTCGCCGCTCGAGGTCGCAGATGATCGTTCCGTACCTCTGATTGCGCCGCCAGGCCCAATCGTCGATTCCGATCACGCTCGGCGGAGCAAAGGGCGGACACCCGCGCCTTCTAACCACCCGAAGCAATGTGTCGTTGCTTACGGGCAGCATAAGTCGACGGGCAAAACTCGCCGCCGGGCGGCCCCCCAAAGCAAGGCCAAGGTGATGGACGATTAGATCGAGCCGGGTCGTTCGCCGCGCCCACGGTGCCAGAGCTCCGTCATCGAAGCGCTCGGTGAAAATGCGCCGATCGCACAAAACAGTAACGCAGCGAAAGCGGCGCGCCACGACCACCAGGCGAACCTGCCGCCCCGCCAGCGGCAGATCAGTGAGGCGCCGCTGATATCGGCTATGAATCCTCTCTGAACTGGTCCCGCAACCGGGACAGAGACTCGTCCTGCTCGTGGGATGTACGGTGATCACGGTTGTAGCGCCACTACAAAAGGCGCTTTCCACGTCAAATCCGCGAGGGACCAAGACCGACGGACGTAGGGCTCGCTGCATCATATTGATTCCTTTGTGAAACCAACGCGAGCCGGCGCCTGAACTTCATCAAAAGTGATGGTGTGGAACGGCCCTTCGAACCGGCATCAAAAGTGCCTAACGTGGTCGCGTAGAGAGGCGCCACAAACGAAGGACCGTTCCATGGAGAAGATTATCACAGTGGGTTTGGATTTGGCCAAGTCGATCTTTCAAGTTCACGGCATCGCCGAAAACGGGAAAGTCTTGGTTCGTCGCACATTGCGGCGATCGCAGGTTCTGCCCTTCTTTCGGAGCCTTCCAGCTTGCGTGGTAGGTATGGAGGCCTGTGCGAGTGCCCATCACTGGGCACGCGAGATAGCGGCGTTGGGCCACTCTGTCCGCATGATGCCGCCAGCCTACGTGAAGCCTTACGTCAAACGAAACAAGACCGACGCGGCGGATGCTGAAGCCATTTGTGAGGCGGTCAACCGCCCGACAATGCGGTTCGTGCCCGTGAAGACTGCCGAACAACAAGCAGCCAGCATGATTTTGCGAACGCGAGAGATGCTGATGAAGCAGCGCAGCCAGACTGCAAATGCCCTGCGTGCCCATATGGCCGAATTGGGCATTATCGCTGGCACAGGCATGGCAAGCATCGCAAAACTCCTGGTGCTTCTCCGGGACGAAAAAGACAATAGGATTCCCGGCGCCGCCCGCTTTGCCCTGATCCTATTCGCTGAACAGATTGAGCTGCTTACAACCCGCATAGAGAAGCTCGACAGAGAGATTTTGGTTGCCGTCAGAAAGGACCCTGATGCAAGGCGTCTGATGAGCATTCCGGGTGTCGGTCCTCTCATCGCCGCTACCGTTCGGACATCCGTCGTGGATGCTCGCGATTTTGCGACTGCACGAGATTTTGCGGCTTGGACGGGGCTCACACCGAGGGCACAGTCGAGCGGCGGGAAAGAAAGGCTCGGCGCGATATCAAAGCGCGGAAATCGGCAACTACGGACGCTCCTGATCGTTGGTGCGACCTCTATCATCAAGCTTGCTAAACGAGGATTGAAAGTCCCACTCTGGATTCGGACCATGCTGCAAAGACGGCCGGTCAAGGTCGTATCGGTCGCGCTCGCTAATAAGATTGCGCGCACGATCTGGGCCTTGCTGGTCAGAGGCGGCAACTATCAGGCGCCGGCCGCAATGCTGAAATCCTAATCTCAAGAGCTCTCCGGCGGAAGAAGAACGCTGCCGAGGAGGCAAGGTGCAAATCTGGATGAACCCCGAATGACGTCATTCCCGGTAGCAATCAGACCGCCTGACTCACTGCGCTTCGAGCGCGAGAAATTGATTGGGCGATTGCTTCCGCGGATATCATCGTGGCCAGCGGCTAGGCGCCGCGTTCACAGGCCGAACATATGACCGCACCGTCATCCCTTGTTCAACCAGAGAAAGATCTTGCAGCCCGGGCCGTTCCACATATGAGTCAGAACCCCGATTGGATGCCGATCACCCCGAAAACGGGGGCCTTATTCCATGCCGAAACACAGGCAAGCACTCGAAGTCCGATCCCGACGACGCCCACGAGATCGTCCGTCTGCACACCGCCGCACGCGTCATGCATCTCCTGGTACGCCGCTTCATCGAGCAGGATTTTGGGATTTCGGACCTGATGTACTCGGGCGACTAAGTCGATTGACAGAATCGCGCTGCTATCTCCGGACCGCGCTCGCGTTGCCGATCTCGTAAGAAGGACCTTTCGCAGCCAATTCGGCTAATCAACGAGGCGCGTTACCGTTTCGGGAGCATTGATTAACGCATAGGGATTGAAGAATTGTCGGCGCCAAAGGAAATTGCGATCGACCTCGCTAAGAGCGGCCTCGTCGCATACGTGAGTCCAGCGTTCCTTGATGGTCTTGATTTGCACGGTCACGATAGCGACCGCTTCTCCCTCATTAAGAAGGAATAAGGGCGCGGCTTTCAAGCAGAGCGCGATTTGGCTCGCGCGCTCCTGTCCCATGATCAACATGGCCTGCGAAGCTTCCCCGCCCGTCCTGTTCTGCGGACAAATATCGTAAGCGGGCGTAAGCGCGAGCTCTTTGCCGTTCCAGAAAGCCGCGTGGTTTCGCGCGTGATCGTCGGTGTTGCCGGACAGGATGTTGAAGACAAGTCTGCCAAAGAGCTCCTTCAAAGTCTCTTTAGGCGATGTGAAGCGATGACGAATGACGGTCGCAAGCTGCTCGTAACTCGCATAGCGGGCCATCATTTCGTCTAGCTCAAGAAGCGTGAGCGCCGACACCATGGACTTGCGGCGCCAGCCTTCCTCGGCTTTTTTGCGGTCGAAGCGCTCGATGAGCAGCACGTCCTTTCCAGCCGCGTGTTTGAGGACGACGGGCGCGGCGGAGAGGCCGATGAGAGAGGCGAGACGCATGGCGACGAATTCGGCCTTCACCACGCCGAAGAGGTCATTCTGCGACGAGAACTTCGCCACGAATTTCTTGTTGCCGGACGTGATCATGGCTTTTGGCCGTGCGCCGCCAATGGAGCTTCCGTGGAGAAGCGCCCGGTCGAGTTCGGCCGTCAGCGGTACGCCTTTTTCAACGAGCGTGGCTGCGTTCAAGAGTTCATCAAGCGACACTTCCGCGCCTTCGCGCGGTACATAGTTCGACGCGGATGCTTGGAAATCGAGCGCGCCGATACGGTCCGAGCCGGACTCAAGAAGATAGGTGAGTTCGTCAAGGCTGCCGGGGTCGAGATCCTTTCCGCCTCCCCCGAACTTGCGATTGATGATGATGCGGCGGCCCCAGGCATCGGGTGCCGCGTCACGAATGGAGTTGGGCATGTTGAGCCCGTTGAGCAGCGGAAGGACGCCGCTCTTGAGCGGCAATTCCGGCTCATAAAGCGGGATCGCATTATTCCGTCGAAGATAGCTCTGCCCATAATTGTAGACGAGTTGCTTTCCGCTCGCGGACAAGAGCCCCGCGACAACGGGTTGCGTGCTTTCCGGCAGCCAAACCCATACGTAGGCTTGGGTATGTTTTTGCTCAGAAGTCATCATCGGGTTCGGTTCGGTGGCTGCGGATTGCTTTGGGAAGTAAGGTCAACAGTTCGCGGGCGGATTCGACGTCGCGCGACATCGTTACCTTGCCGGCGTCGAACAGGCGCACGCCGACAATCGCAGCCGCCTCAAAGACGGCTCCAATCGTACAGCCGGTATCGCCCGCCTCAATGCGCTGTATAAGGCCGCGCGAAACCCCGGCCCGTTCCGCCAGGGCGACCACCGTCATGTGGCGGTCGATGCGTCCGCGGCGAATGAGCTGGCCGAGCCGGACTGCGGCATCGGCGGCATAGGGTGAAACAGGACGGTTGGCCTTGGGCACGTTTGATCCATAAATAGGCCAAAAGAAGTCTCATGGTTTATTTATAGACCATCACGAAGCTAATGTCAAGCCGACGCTCTATAAATAGTTCATTTAAGCCCTTGTGATCTATTTATAGATCATTGAATTTGAAGGGTTTAGCTTGAAATTCCCAATGAAAAGGAGCCCGGAGTGTCATCGAGCCGGAACTGCGGTTTCCCCATCATGCGCGATGCGAGCGAAATGGCGAACTAACCGTCCTTACTTAATATGTCGCTGGTGTACCGCCCGGTCGCCATCGAGCGCCGGTGGAAGACTTCGCTCGTCATACACGTTCCTGAAGTGCGTCAGTGGATTCCGAAGGGCGACGAGCTTCTTCAGCTCGGTCACATCCCATCGCTCAAAATACCGGCGGCCCTGCAACGCTTCAGCGCTTCGTCAAATTGAATGCCCGGAGGCAACTCGTCCAATAATCCACCATGCAGGAGCGCGGCTAGAAGATTTTCAATGAGACTCTGGCACAGCAAAACGGTCGCTACATAGTTTCCGTGGACGAAGGATGAGCGCGCCTCGACCCATGCTTATGCGTGACATGACCGCCGAACAACATCGTCCGGCGCCCATGCTGTTCGCCGAGATGGTGCAGTAACGAAAGCGCTGGACTTTCCCCAAGAGGCCGTCATGAAGATCCTCAAGCAGGAACCTCATCAGGGAAACGTCGTCGATACCGGACAGCAAGTCGCCTTGTTCACCGTCAGCCATTCCGGACGCTCCTTGTTCAAGCCACGCGCAAGTGTACCGGCCTGCGCGTCATTCGAACACTGGCGGAAGAGGCAGCTTGTCCGAAGTGTAAAGTGGGCTCGTCCCGTCGTGGGCCGTCAGCCACCGTTCATAGCTGGCGATCTCGGGCTCTCCAAGATTGATCGCGAATTCTTCGCCAAAGATGCACACGACGGCATAGAGATCGAGATGCCCGGGCTCGGGCAACGGTTCACAAAGGATCGTGAATTCATGCATGACCTGGTAGCCGTCACCATCCCCGTGCACATCGTCTTCGCCATAAATCCGGCGGCGTGAAAAGGGCCATTTCTCCGGACGATCGCCGACCCGCGCGAAATGCCGAAGCGGATCGAGCGCCGGCATATCGACGATCTCTTCATTCCACCCGTCAACCGGAAGCAGCCGCTGCGTCAACACCTCCAGCCCGACCTTGGCCAGAAACCGCGACATCAGGCGCGGATCGATCGCTTCGATGATCGGGATGTACACGGACCGTGCGCGCCCTGTCAGAATGGCGTCGGTAAGAACATCCCGCTCCCGCTCATTGCGCCCTCCGAAAGTAAGCTTCGAGCCGTCCAGCCATACATCGGCCGACATACGGGCCGCCGGGACAATACCTCGGATCGGGGGAATTAACCCGCGCTTGTTAGGCACCCATTGCCGGGAGCGGGCATGCCGAAACCAGTGCGTATCCAGCAAGGGCCCTTCGACCTTGCGCGCAAAATAGTTATTGCAAGTATCGCAGACGGCGCCGCGCGGGAGCACGTGATCGGTATTTCCGAGGGACTCGGGGATAATATGCTCTATACTCCTACTTTTGGTTGAGTCCCGTTTGCAGAAGATACAGCGCATAGTCTGCCCGATGTTTTTGCCGCCAGGTCATTGCCTATGAAAGATAACGGTATATCGCAGAAGTCGGCGAGACGCTTCATCTATCGCACCGAGACTGACCCCGCCGCCTTGTTGCAGCACTTCACGGCCATTCGCGCGCTGGCCGATAGCGAGAAGGAAGCGCTCGGCTTCTTGCCGGAAGCGGCTTATCGCGATGCCATCATGCAGAAGCGGCTGAGGGTGATGCTGGCTCGCGAAAACGGCACGTCGCAGGTGGCCGGCTTCATCCTGTTTAGCGGTGTGTTTCCCAATGCCCGCATACAGGCCGTCGCGGTCAACCCGGAACATCGCCGTAGCGGTGTTGCGTCGGCGCCGGTTAGCGGCCTTGTCTCGCACCTCGAAAGCCGCGGCTACATCGCGATAACGGCGGCGGTGGCTTCGGACCTCGCGACCGCACAAGCCTTTTACGAAAGCCGCCCGGCATGTTCGCGACGGCGGCCAGGCGCGGCAACGCCGTATCGTGTTGCGCTCGCTGGAGCTGGATACAGCGAATTTCTTCACGCTAATGGCGCCACCAGCCGTCTCCGGGCAGGGCGTTGTGAACCTGGGCCTTCGCCCGCGCAGCGCCTTTGAGGCACCTTTGTACCTCATCGATCTCAATGTCCTGTTCGACCTAGTACAGGAGCGCGCGCGATCGGCGACGGCTAACTGCCTTTTCGGAGCGGCCCTTGCGCATCTCGTTCGCCTGGCGGTTGCGCCCGAATTCATCATCGAGCTCGAGCGCACCTCGAAGGACCCTGGCAACGACACACCTCTGAAGCTTGCGCGGCAATTGCCGAAGCTGCCCGCCTTCCGGAAGGAAGACGTAGATCCGCTGGCGGATGCCATCCACAAAACCGTGTTCGTCGATACGAACCACGCGCAAGCCGGGACGCGCCAAGCGCTTAGCGACGCGCGGCACCTTGCGGAAGCAGCTTTGATACGGGCATCCGGCTATATCACCAGTGACAACGCTCTGCTGAATGCCCGCGACGATCTGCTGAAGCTCATCGGTGTGGATGTTGCGGGCCTGGATGAATTCGTGGAGCTGTTACCCGCGGAGGAGCCGAACCGCGAACGTGGCCAACTCAAGGGGACGAAGTGTGAAACCAAGGCGGCCACGAGCAGTGAAGCGAGAGCCTACCTTGCCTCCCAAAACGTCGGCGAGGGGTTGGTCGCTGAGTATCTTCCATCGGCGGCGGCGTTTCAGCGGGCGAGTACGCATGGAATCTTTGAGGATGGCAAGCTGGTGGCGGTCGGGATCTATCGGGCACCGGCGAGCATCGATGCACCCGCTCGCATGCTGGTGCATGTCCGGCCCGATCATGTGTCCTCCGAAACCTTTGCGGAGCATCTCCTTGACGAAGCGATCCGGGATTCCTGCCATTCGGGCCCTGTCACCATCGAGCTCAGAGCCATTCCGGGGCAATCGACTGTCAACCGCGCCGCCAAGCTCCGCGGCTTTTTGCCCGCGGCCCATTCTGACATCCTGATCAAGGTCGCGTTGGGGCGCCCTCTCACGCCCTCGACCTGGACCGCGATTGCACGGCAGACGCGCCGACGGACCGGCCTCGCCTTGCCCGAAGCCGTACCGCCTGCCAGTGCGGTTCAATCCGGCCTTTCCGTCAGAGGCGCCAACGGAAGCGATATCACGGTTCAATTCGCCGCGCTGGAAGCCGCCCTCGCGCCAACCTTGATCGTGTGGCCCGGCCGCGATGGCGTCATCGTTCCAATCGCAAAATCATTCGCCGACGACCTGCTTGGTACGGCCGATCAGCTCTACATGTTCGGCCGTCCGAACGCGGCCTTCGTCGGCCTGCGGACGTATTTCAATAGCCCCCGGACTGCACCTCTGATGCGGCCCGGCGTGCCCATTCTTTTCTACGAGTCCAAGCGCTCGGGCGGACGCGCGGCCATTGTGGCGGCTGGCCGGATCGTGGACGCGACGATCCTGCGCAAGGAACGCGTATCCGATGAGCTTTTGCAGCGAGCCGTGGTCGAGGATCTCGAGCCTTTGACGGCATCATCGGACGTCCTGGCAACATCGTTCGACAGCCTAATCCGGTTCCCGAATCCCGTCACACTCGATACACTACGGCGACTCGGCGCCGACGGATCGTCGAATCTTCAAACAACAACCCCGCTGCCTAACGTCCAGTTGGCCGCAATTCTCGATCGTGGATGGTCAAGTGCCTGACGCAAGCGACGCAATCATATCAATCCATCCGGGTTATGCGGATGCGATCCTAGACGGAACGAAGACGATAGAATTGCGACGCCGGATTCCTGAACTTGCTAATGGCACGCGGCTCTGGATTTACGCCACTCGTCCCACGGCCGCGGTGGTCGGAGTCGCGACCATCAGCGATGTCAACCGTGCTCATCCGCGCACGATCTGGCAAAAGCACCGCGATGGCGCCGGTGTCGACCATGCCTCCTTTATGGAGTATTTCCACGGTGCGCCGCAGGCGGTCGCGATCCTGCTCGCAGCCGTGAAGCGGGTCGGGCCGATCACGATAGAAGAGTTGCGCGAAATCCGGGACGGCTTCCATCCGCCGCAGGTTTTGCTGCGGCTTACGAACGCGGAAGCTAAGGCCCTGCAACGGCTCGCTCGAAAATGACCGCCGTCCCTGCTCCCGTCGAATCTTGCCTATGGCCTCGATTGGCCGCCGGACTCTGATCACGGCGATGCGGTTTGGCCGCTTGAAAGCGTAGCCAAGAAAGTCTCACTTCTGTTCGACCGCATTTACCTCACGCATGATCTTGACGTGACGTGCGAAATCGTTGGCGGCTATGAGGAAAATACCGAAACGGCAACCCTGCGTTATCTCGCAAAGCGCGGATTGCTGCTGACCCCGCAAAACATGGGTTATGATTCAGGAGACGCCTTCGTCTCTGCCAATACAGCGGGGGCCGCCGGCGCGCTGCACCGGCGTCTTATCCCCGTGGGAAATCCCTACATAAACGAAGAGCCGAACGAAATGAAATATATCGGCCGGCCTGACATCGGCGACTTTGATGCGTCGAACGGCTGGCATCCGCGTTCGCGCGTAGGCTGGCGCGACCCCAAGATCCAAACGCGCAAGATGCTGTATGAAGCTTTGGTTATGCAGCGCAACGTCGCGATGTTGCAGGCTGCTGGGTTTGACAACGTCGCGAGTGTCGGTCGCCAGTATGAGACTCTTCCACGCGCCAAGCGGCCTCATACCGTTTGGACCGTGGTGCTCAAGGAACTTCCGCAGCTCGACACGCGCGCGCCATGGGAAGATGTCTTTGGATTCCGCGAGGAAGAGCGCACGCAGCACTTTATCCGCAGTATGCGCCGCTGGATCCGTAAGATGGTAGCAGAAGACTGGAGCGCCACTGAACTTGAGGACGAACTCAAGGAGCTTGTTTATGAATACGAGCGACATATGCGCACATCGCGAATTTCAGGCGTGAAGGAAGCACTTGAGATCGTTGTCACGGGCGCGGCTGAGATTACAGAGGATGTCATAAGCTTCGGCTCGGAAAGCTTTCCAAGCTTGCGGCAGCTATTATTAATCGCCGTGCCGCGCTGCTCCGTGATGAAGCCACCGCGCCCGGTCGCGAGCTTGCGCTCATACCCGAGACAAAACGGGCCTTTCTGTCGTCGTAGCAAACTTCCTGACTGAGCGCGCTGCAGCTAACGCGGCCGTAAGGGCTCTCCATGGCGATAATACGAGTGCAACGCCAAGGCCAAAGGAAGCCCAGACAAAAGGGCGACCAACTGCGACGCAGCTTCAAAAGCCGCTAACCCTTCATCCTTTTTGCAGCAGGCCCGCGTGTTCGCAGGGACTCCCGACCGGTCTTGTTGCCCCTACCGATGGGTGGGCGGCAGGCCATTGATGAGGTCGCAGGCGATACGATAAATCTCGTAAGTGCCGATCTTGGAGAAGCGCTCATCAACAGGTTCGGCCCAGAAGCGCGCTGCGGGATAGCGCTCGCCGTGCCAGTAGGCTTCCAGCAACTTTGCCAGCGCTCTCGCGCCCTGCTTGCTCAGCCAGTCGCTCCGCGACCGAACACATTGGTCTTTGCCGCAATTACTCCCGTACACCCACCCGTTCCCACCATTGCCTTCATTTGCTGCTCCTTCGAAAGCTGTTGTGCGACGCAGCAGATATAGCGGCACGGACCGATGCGACTGAATGTCATTCTTGTTAATTAGAAAGCGATTGCCGTTTTCCATACGCCGATATGTCGGGGCGCTTTGTGATGCGAAAATGTTTCGCTCGCCGGTGCCACTCACACGAAGCGCGCCCGCTTCGCGGCACCGCTATCACTGCCCATCGCGCGGGTGCCTTGTTAATCGGTCTTGCGACTGCACTCGCTTCGGGCTCCGCCCTCATTCCATGACGGCGGCGCTATCACTGTCCCGAAAGCGGGCGCCTCTTTTAAAAGTGTTGGTTGCGGCACAGGCCTGCAGCGGGTGCCGATTACCGCAGGCTCGTAGTTCGACGAGCAGTGACGGCTATTTGCTTAAGCATGCACCGGC
This sequence comes from Bradyrhizobium sp. BWC-3-1, assembly GCF_032917965.1. Taxonomy (NCBI): domain Bacteria; kingdom Pseudomonadati; phylum Pseudomonadota; class Alphaproteobacteria; order Hyphomicrobiales; family Nitrobacteraceae; genus Bradyrhizobium; species Bradyrhizobium sp. BWC-3-1. Next base: position 1,491,450 of record NZ_CP136625.1, on the reverse strand, counting down.
AGTCTATTTAGCGTTATGCTTGTATTCGGAGAATCAAACAAGCCCGGTCGAGGTTGCAGCATGAACTTCACGCGTTGGTTAGCCGTCATCTTTGCGCTCGCTGGTTTAGGCACTGCAATCGCTGCGGCCGCCTATTGGTGGAAAGCCAGCCGCGTTCCGATCCAGCAACCGGCCGCCTCGATCTCGGACGTCCCCGAGCTGCACATCATGAGCGGACAAGTCGCGTTCTACGAATCCTCTCAGCTAAATAGTACAGCCGCCGTGCTTACGGGCATCGCAGCAGTATTGAGCGCCATTGGCTCCGTACTTGGCGTGCTTTAAATAAGCTTGATGATGGTCCACCAAAAACACTGTGTCCTTTGCAATGACTCAAACATTCGAAGAGCTGTACATTCTATCTTCGTCCTTGGCGAACAACGACCACGTCTGGAACAAACACCACTTCATCTGGAAGAAACCGATGAGTTGGATGCCACAGCTCACTGCGTGGCTTGGTCCCCGCATGCGTGCCAATGGCTTGCGACGATTGAAGCCTGGCGTTTTTCGTGACTTGTGCTGGGATGATTCCGAATGGTTGCGCGTTCTCGAAAAGGGCCTCGCTGCGGATCTCGAATACCACACGGCGAATCTCGCTGAAGCTATCGAAACGGCGACGATCCGAACCTATCACGGCTGCCGCACTGCAGATGCCGGGGTGTATCATCGGGAAGGCCTGCGGAAACACGATCGCGCAGCGCTAAAACAGCAACTCCACGCTATCGTCGAAGCTCATTCCGAGTTGCAGTATCTCAGAAAGCGTCTTCCGGAAGCCATCGCGCAACTCGACGATAATCACGAGGAAGGCCTCCTTTACGTGGTTGCCGACGATCAGGCCTTAGTTAATGAGGCCAATCACTACCTCATCTATGGCAGCGAATGGATATCCGCCGTGCTCGGTTACACTTACCGGCATGTTTTAAAAGAGACGGGCGTGCCAACCCTTCTAGAGATAGATTTGCCACTGCGAATAGTCAGCCTTGCCACGCGTACGGAATTAGCCGCCAAGATGTTACGGGAATGGACCCGCTTAACATGCAATCAGCCTGACTGGTCTGCACCGATCGATTTCACGTTTATGCTTCGAGCTAGTATCCCGCCAGAATGGATCGTCGGCCATTCTCATCCGGAGACGCTCAAAGACAGCCTTGATTCTCACAACACTTATCGCTCGCCGAGCACCCACTGCGAACACTGCAAACCATATTGAACGCTGCTGGTGGCGCGAGGTTAGCTTCTTCGCTCACTCGAAACGGTTGTTGCGCTGCTTGTCCTCGTCGCGTTCGCTTAACCGCTCCGCGTCAATGGTTTTCTGGAGCCGCTCATTTGCGGCTTCAACAGCGGCCTCCAAAGCTGGCACCGTTGCGCCCGGTAAGGCGTTAAGCAGTTTTTGCCGCTTCTCCAACACGGTCGCAAGCGATCCGCTCCACGACGAGGGATAAAGTCGCCGGACAATCTCGTGCAAGACAAGCGCAGAGTCAGGCGCCTTCTTGAGCAACTCACCAATAAGGGGCTGCCATTCAATCGCGGCGTTTTCATCGTCGCCGCTGAATAGGATTGCAACGGAAGCCATAAGCGGATAGCGGAGCACGGGCTCGCGATCGCACCATTCCAGGATACAATCGTCCGTAATGCCGCCAAAAATATTCTGACGATGGCGAGAAAGATTCTGGAAAAAACTTACGCTACGTTTGATCTCGGCTGGAGTACCGGAGAAAAGTTCGTCAAGCACATCGGATGGATGAACCCGCAATAAACCGTTCAGGAGATCGTCGTTGTCGTAGGCGCGGACATCGTGCCTTGATGCGGCATCCATCAGCTTACGGCTAAGCCGCCGAGCCACAAGAGCGCCTTCCGGTCCGCTCAGCGTCCCTCTTACCACCATGCCAAGCTCGTGATCGTCCCGGTGCGCGCGGCCCGTTGTACGTCGAAACTCGAAGCGGTCCAGAATTTCCCGGCCCGCCTCGCGAACCTCTGGTGCAGGCGGGCGCTTGGCCGATCCGTCGGAATGAAGGCGCATGGCGATGAGTTCCACGGAAACCGGGATGCCGCCCGGCTTGCGCGATATCGCGAGCAACAGATCCCGAAACTCTGGTCCAGGGATGTTTTCGCACGCGCGGCCGTAGGCAAGATTGTTAAATGCTTCAATCGGCGCTTTTCCCAGCTCTAGAGATTTATGCAAGCGACCAAGGGCTGGACCATCGATGTTTACCGACGCCTGCAAGACAGGAAATGACTCGTCGAGCGTTGCGCTGAACAGCACTTCGTCAAGGATGACGTTCCCCAGCGCCTCGTCGCGCTTCAACAGGCCCTGCAAGACCCCGCCGACTAAGGTCAGACGCGCATCTTTCGTGTCACCATATTGCTTGACGACCTCATCCCACAATGCTCGCGGGTTTTCCGAGGCCTCGGCAAGCGCCGCGCCAAACATGCGCTCCTTGTCGTTGCCATTCATAAGCTCCGGCAACAGCTTACGGAACGCGTTTTCGTCCGCAGCGACATCGTGCCCAAGCTCCCGGATCGCCGCCGCCGCACGCGCAGCGCGTACCTCGTAGCTTTCTTGTACCTTGCGAGGAGCGGGGACCGTATCTTCCGCGGCAGACTCTTCGTCCCCTTCCTCATCGTCGAAATCTTCGAGATCGAGGGCGCCGCCGCGTTGCCCGCAGACAAGGCCTCGCACCCGGTTAACAAGGTCCTTCGGGCGAAGATATTCCTCCAATTCCGTCAGACGCTTGCGAATCTCCGGCGGCATGGCCCTGCCATCCAGTCGACGCGCTTCTCGCACCGCGACCCATCCGTCGCGCCAGAAGGTTGCGCCGGCAATGTCACGGAAGAGTTGGTCAAGCTGCTCAGCCTGGCCGGAGCGGCTCCAGAGACTGCGAAACTCCTGTGAGACCGCCTTCTTCGCAGCGGGTGCAATCGGGTTATTCGAAAGAGCTACGCTTCGGGCCAATTTCAACGTCGTGTCGAACCACGACCGGACCTCGACGCCGTTGGCTGGATGATAACCGTGATCCCGCGAACGGGCTCCGAAATCAAAATCATAGCTCGACATGAAATGATCGGTTTTTAGCAGCGACTCCAGCGCTGCAACGCCAACCGCACGCTCATTCGCATCGCCGGATGACAGTAGATCTTGCGCGACCTCGATCCGCATATCGATGGGTGCGCGGGTCCCGGATAAAACGATGTAGAACAATGACGCGACGACCCGATTGGCGTCACCATCATTTTCGCTGTCGGGGTTAAGGGCTGCAAACCTTATCAAAACAGCGATGGCGCGCTCAAAGAATCTCTCCTCGTACGCCAGCGACCGTAATAGACGCACAAAGTGCTTGCAGCGATTAAGTGTCTCCTCGTCGCCCGACGCGACGGTACGCTCGATCGCCGTTAGAACGGCCTCGGGCGCGACAGGGGCAATGTTTGCGAAGATCGCGCACCCGAGTTCGTTAAGGTCGCTCACGTCGCCGAGAAGACCGCCCGGGGCCAGCCAGCCATCCACAAGGGCCTTTGCCTCCTTGCTGTCATCGAGATAGCCGAGCCGCCTCGAGAACGAACGCAGCAGGCGTTCGGATGCATTATCTACCAGCAGGGACTTTAGCCGGGCCGGCGGGATATTTTGAAGCGCCATCTTGGCAAGGCGGTTTGCAATGGCGTGGGGCAGGACCGCGCGCCACTGTGCACGCGCCTGCACAAGATCGCGACGGTGCAGTTCGGCAACGCCGTGGTAGACCTCGTCCGTCGTTTTCCCTATCAGTTGCCCGAGTGTTGGAAGCTCTGCCGTATCGCCGTCAAGCATCTCCCCCTCGAAGGAATAGACCAGCGAGCAAGCTTGCGCGATCAACAACAGCGATGGATCGGGGTCATGGCGCTGCTGGAACAGCCGCTTGAACAGCTCCTCATCGGTCAACTCAGAGACACGCTCGGTCTTTTCGATCCGCGAGGCGAGCGCAAGCGCGACGCGCGCATTGCCGTCAGAAAACACGGCGATAGTACGCGCATCGACCTGGGACAAATCCGGATAGCGCCGCGCGACCAACTTCTCGATCAAGTCGGTGGATGAGGTATCAAGGCGAAAGACATCGGTGCCTTCCGGCTGGTCGTCACGAATGTCGTATTCAATCGTCATGACGCTGATGGACGACCCCTGCGCGCGCGCCACTTCCGAAAGCGTTCGGTGCAGCTCCGGAGGGCAGTTGTCGACCACAAGGATCGCGCGGGTGTTATTGGCGTTCAAGTCCGATGCCAAGCCAACCGGCGGCGGATTGGGCTCGTCAGCGACATTCGTGTAGATCGCAAGGGAGGGATCGAGAGCGGCATCCCCCACCGATTGCTCGAACAAAGCTTCTGCCAAACGGGTCTTGCCCACGCCCGACAGGCCAGCCAGTCGAACCACCCGCCCCGGCCTCGACAACACCTCGCGGATCTTATTGATGCCATCGATCGCGGAGATGCCATCGCCTTCATCTTTGTCGCCGGTGCGAATGCGCGCGTGCTCGTCAAAAAGGTAACTGCTCTCAGCCCCGCCGGGGGCAAGTGACCATGACCCGAACGACTTCCAGCCCGGCACAGCCTTGCCGATATGCTCGCGGACCCACGGGATAACGCCCGCGTGGTCGCGAACCCACGTCGCCATGCGGTCGCGATCGAGGAAGTCCAGAACAAGCTTCCCGGCGGCAGTCGTGCCCACAAGTGCCTCTTCCATCGCGGCCCGGCGGTCGTTCAGGGCGATGTCTGTCACCGCCCCCTTGGAGCTGACGATGACATAAGCCCCGTCCATATCGGCCAGCTCGATAATCGAGGGGCGTAGCACCTGTGCCGGCTTGGGCTTCATCTCATGGAGAATGTCGGCTCGCGCCATATCCTGTGCCTTTACCTGAAAACCGGTCTGAGGCTTGGGAATGAAGCCGTTGACGGCCGATCCGGCCGGCGCTGCCACGCGGACATCCAAGCCGCCGTCCTTGGCAGTCTGATTTCCGCCATAAGTCACCGCGGAGACTGAGAGGCCTCCTCCGCGTAGCTCGGCTTCACACAGGCGGCCCACGAGTGTGCGCAGGTCTGTGTCGTTCAAAGCCGCAATATCATCGCCTGTGATCTCAAACATGGTCCAAAGCTAGGAAGCCGCGCAGGGAAGGTCAAATAGCGAGTAAAGTGCTGTCGTAGTCCACACCCAATTTCTGAAATGACGCCTGGGCAGTACGCCAAACAACAGCTTACTTCCCCTTCGATTTGAGATTCAGGTTCACGCGGCTGCACGAGCAGCGCACGGAATCCGGATGGCCGCGTGGCGTGATATATAGCCACGACTCGCATCCATCGCACCGGAAGCAACCGAGGAGCTCACGAAAGGCAGCAATCACTGGTTCAAAATCCTTGCGCCCGAAGTTGGCCCACTCGTTGTAGTGAACCGCCTTATTCACGGCCCATTGTTCGACATTGACGGCGCCGTTGCACGTCGAAAGCAACTTCTTCCGCTCCAGAGCGGCATCCTTCTCAGCACTGTTTCCCCATGACTGAGCCGCATCGGCCGCCTTGCCGCACAATTCGCGCAGCCGCACCAGAACGCTCGGCAGGAGTTCACCCAGTTCGTAATTTCCATCCGATTTGAAAATCGGGCTTGCCCCAAGATTGTCCGCCAAACGCCGCGCGACATACTCCAGGTGCCGGCGAAGCGTCCCTGCCGCCTCAGGCGCTTTATTCTTCGCAAGAGCTGCCGCGATATCGTCCCATACTTCTGCATTGGACTCGACGAGGGGCCCCGTTTCCACAGTCCATCCGTGAAACGAGAGCGATGTCTTGCCCGTCACCAGCCCAGCCGATCGCATCTGCTCCGCCCACAAGCGGTCATGCGTCGTGATGACGAACTGCGTGTTCGGAAAATGCGTCTTGAGCAGCTTGCAGAACTGGTACCGATGACCTGAGTCAACGGACATCACGACGTCGTCGAGGAGGGCGAGCGTGAATTTGTCTCCCGAGAGACGCTTCATCAAAGCAAGGTATAGGCAAACGCCCATGCCGTCCTGATGCCCCTCACTGTGAAAGGCCGCAGGCGGGAAGAGGCCCCGTTCGTAGAAGTTCACCGAGAAATCCAGCTTGCCAGCGGTCGGCGACAATTTGGCCGTGAATTTCTCCTCATCGCCCTCGTTGATCAGGCGATAGAAGGTGCTGAAGTCTTCCTGCACATCCTGATAGAGCGCATCGAGCTCCGCTTCCATCACGGTGCAGTAAGCATCATAAGCCACCTTCGCAGCTTGGCTTGCAGTCTCGGCGCGCTGCTTCCGTCGCATTGCCTCGCGATAATCATCAAGCCGAAGCTGTGCGGCCGAGAGAAACGTCTGCGCATCCACGGTTGCCGTTTGATCCGGCTTGGACTCCACGGTGGCCACCAGCGATGCAAGGACGTCGGCGAAGTCCTTCGGAGGTCCGGCCCAGCCGGACGTCAGACGCGGCTTCAGGCCAATGATACGCTCCATTTTACCAAGATCAGCCCGCAGCCCTTCGAGTTCCTTACCCCATCCCTCAATCGCCAATCGCGAAGCAGCATGATTCTGGCCAGCCGCGACGCGGTAGCCAGCCACGAGCAGCTCCCGTAGCTTGGCGCACTCGCGGGAAAGATCACCCGCGGAGGAGAGCATCGCTGCCTGCAACGTCGCAGCTTCCTCCGACTTCGCGAGTTTCGCGGCCAGGTGGCTCCGGAGATGATCTTCGTCGGCCCAGCGGTGATCGCACAGCGGGCAGAGCGGGCCGTCGACAAGGTCAAGTCCGCGCTCGACCAAAGCACGATGATGAAGGGCACTGAGCAGCGATGGATCGGACTCAAGCCGGGAAATGGCTGCGAGGATGGCATCCGCCGCAGGCGTTCCGGCCCTGGGAAGTACTGAAATCCCCTCGGACACCGCGTTGAGGTCCCTGAGTACAGCCTGCTTGTTGAAGTCTGGATCCTTGCCAGGTTCTGACAACCCCTGATCCAGCTTCGTGTCCGCCGCGAGCTTGGCGATCTCAGGCAGGTTTAGCATTTTGCGCCGGGCATTGACCGAGGTAAGGATTTCTTCGGGCCTGAACTCGCCAATATTGAGATGCCGCGCAAGCGTGTCGCGGCTTGACAAAGCCTGGCCCTCAGCGGCCTTCAGTGCGGTCTGCAGCCGATTGTGGGCCGTATTCAGGGCACCGCGAGTTTGCCCGACCGCATCCAGCTTGAGAATTGTCTGGATCTCGTCCGACCGCTTCGTTGGCTCTACCAAAATGAGCCGCAGGATCTCACGGCGAGACAGCGTGATCTCAGGATGCGAGGCGATCTCCTCGAATGCCGCCTTGATGGCAGGATCCTTTGGAGTGATTACAGGCTTCTTCGGTGCCGACACCTGGCGCGTGATGGATGCGGCCTTCTTCAGGGACGGAAAATACACCTCCAGCTTGACAAAGGCAGCATCGGGAAACTTCACCTTGTCGACGTGGGGCCCATGCTCGCTGACGGAAAGGTCCTTTGTACCGGGCCCCGTCAACCGGCCGATTTGCCCGGTCAATGCAAATTCAATTGCGTCGATCACGCCGCTTTTGCCCGACCCGTTAGGTCCCGAAATCGCGAACGTTGCCTGGTCAAGCCGGATATCCAGCTTGCGGATACCCCGGACTTCTTCGATATGAGCCGCGACAATCTTGATCATGCGACCTCACCGTCGTCGGACGAAAACAACTGGATGAGATCGTCCGGACGCAGTTTCCCCTCGGCGATCAGCAGACTGTGCAGCGCCTTGATCTTTTCTGCGCTCAGTGACTTCTTGTCGGTCAGCTCCGCAATGAGCTTCTCGACGATATTCTCGTGAATAGTCGACATGGTGCCGTTTAACCGCTTAAGGGACGTTGCTTGTTACGTGACTTCAGGATTCGTTGTTGACGACAAGATATCCCACATCCGCTCAAAACGAAGGTCCCGGAATTCCTTATACGAGGCGTTGTCGAAGGCGAGTTTCGACGGATCACCAGCATAGTCGGCTAGGAGCAGGTGCTTGGTGATGTTCATTCCTCCGGCCTTCATTCGGGCAAAATACGCGGCAGGCAGCTCAGCCTTTTTGCGGATGTTGTCAGTCGCTCCCATAAATCGCAGATTACCGAGATGGTTGATATCAGCACTTAAGAAACCCAATTTTGATCGCAGCATGCTCTGCGGATAACTCGTCCTGTCGCCCGTGGTCGATCATGATCGACGGATTAGCGAGGACAGCTTGATGGTCACACATGAGCAGCCAGGCCTACGCATGAACAAGCGACCCTTTCGATGCGTCGTACGAATCCTTCGAAAAAGGATTCCGAATCGCGTGCTGTTTAAAGGATTCGAACCGTCAAGGCTCGGAATCGTATCCACAGAATCGTACGGGTCGACTCGTTTAGGAATCGGCATCGAGTCTGGATTTATCGACGTTTTTGACGAATCACGGCCGAATCGATGATAGGACTTAGGATCGATTCTGTGAGTGGAATCAAGCTGATGGAACGGGACAACAAAATGTACATTGACTCGAAACCAAAGCCATATTTGGTTAGGGGTACACCTAGTCGAGTGATTTGAGACAGCAATGTCTGATTCTTAGATCAGGTGCAATTTCGTCAACCGCTGGAAAGGAGGGAGCCATGAATTGGCTTCTTTGCTGGAAGGTGGTCCTGGCGGCATCGATGACTATCGTGGCGATCAACGCCGGCATGATGGTCTTCGAAACGGCTCGGGGCGTCTACCACGAATGGAAGACACCCCGAGATAATGTCGGCAAGTAGGTCCTCCAGGACCACGCCCCTCAGAGTGTCAGCTCTGGGGGGCACCTGCCGGGGCCAGCATACTATGATTCGCGGGTTTTCCCGTCAAATCCGTGCTCACTTTCGGTCACAGGCCCTTGATTCCATTACAACTTTGGTTTCTGGCCCGATCACGCCACAGCGTGTTTAGCAAGCTTTCCGCGCCAAATACCACGCAATTATCCCCACCAAATCGCACGCTCACGCACACGTGCGGTACACTTCAAGTACACCAACGGCTCGGGCGCACGAGCCCCCATCACCTCTCGGCAAATGGATGCATTTCGTCCTTTTTGCACGCCACAGCTACCCGGCAGCTATGCTTAAGCTCTAGATCTCTTTGTTCCTGAAGAAGCCTGCGCTTCTATTGCCTCAGCGGGTCACGGTTCGGGCGCAGGCATGGGCGGGAAGACTCCGATCGAGGTATTTGGGGGTGCAAGACGGTGGCAAGAAGCTGCACGCTACGAAGCGGCCACGCAAAAACGGCGGCATGCCGCCGCCCGCGACGTTCGATATCGATACGCTGCCCTGTAGCTCCAATTGTGCGGCATTAGAGACGGCCGCGGTCATCCGGCGCACGCCTGGCGCGCTGGAGCGTGGCGGCGCGATCCAAACCACCCGCTGAAATGGCGGCTACGTCGATGGCCGGCCACTCTATCGTGTCGACGCGGTGCGCGACTACCTGTCCCAGTGCGACAAGACCACTAAGGCGCCTCAGCCGCATAATGCTCACGGAGACGGCCGAGGAGCTCTGCCTTGATCGGGTCAAGTGGATTCGTCCGCTGAAGGCGCACGATTTTGCCGACCCGTTTCGCGCCGACCAACTCCGCAATGTAGTCGTGAGCAGCTTCAAAGGCCATCTTGCGGATGATCCACTGTTCGTCGTGATTGTAGACCTGATCGATTCCGCTGGGCTTTTGCCCAACACATAGACGCTGGATTTCGTTGTCGTAGCCACAGCGTGACATGATGGTACGCAAGCTGCGCCTTAAGTCGTGCATGGTGAACTTGGCGACGCTCGCTTCCTTGACCAAGCGGTTGACCATCTTGGTGAAGCCGGACATCTGGCCGCCGGTCTTTGGCGACGGGAAGACATAGTCAGAGGTTGCCCGCTGGAAATGTTTCGCGGCCGTGAGCACCTCGTCAACCAGGTGAGTGCGCGGCACATCGTGGTGCAGTCCCATCTTGGTCCACGCCGCATCGAAGGTGATCCGGTCGTCCATGATGTGCTTTCGCCACTCGATCATGGTAGGCTCGCTGCGGCGCGGGCCGCCAAGCAGGCACATGCGTGCCAGGAGACCGAAAGCCCCGAGCTTGCCTGATGCATTCCAGACCTTGATGATTTCCTCATCGGTCAGAGCGCGCCCCTTCGTTCGGCGTCCGACCCTTTGCGCCCGGGTTTCCTTGGGCGCGCGATAGCCGGCGAGCGCGTTGTGCTCGACATAGCCCTCGCCGACACACCATTCGAGAAAGGTATGCACGTGCTTGCGCAAGTCCTTGGCTGCACCGCGCTTGCCGGTCTTGGCAATCTTGTCCACCGCAGCCATGATCTGCCGTCTCGTTAGGTCCCCTACGCCGGTCTCGGCGTGATCCTTGAGCCCGCGCCGCAGCGCCGACATTGCTGGCTTCCAGTTGACGACTTGACGTTCGGTCAAGGACATCTGGTAGGGACCATCTTCAACAATGAGGGCCGCGAGCGTGGTGCGCTGCTTCTCGGCTGCTTGTTGCCGCCTCGCCTCGCGCTTCGGGTCGTTCGGGTCCAAGCCCTTGACGACCTCGCCTGCGGCGATGGTGGCGGCCTTGCGCGCGGCCTTCTCACTATATTTAGGCCACGCGCCGAGGGTCTTGCGCTGGGTCCCCCTCACCCCCGGCTTGGTGAAGAGGTAGACCCAGGTCCGGCCGCCGGTGGCGCGCATGCGCAAGGCCAAGCCGGGCAGCTTGTCGTCGTGGAGATAATGCTGCGACTTACCGGGCGGCAGCGTTGCTTTGCGGATTACCGTATCAGTGAGTGTCAGCTGGTTGGCCGGCTCCGTCATGATTCATTCCCTCTCTCTGTGCCCGGTGTGCCCCCCAAGAAGGCGTTCAGCCCTCGAACAGAACCGGGCCTCAGACCTTCTCCTTGTTGTGTGCCCGCGGAGGGAGGATCCACAGACCCAAACAGAACCGAGTCTCAGACCTCCCCCGTTTTTTGTGCCCCAAGGGAAAACCCACGGCGGGCACAACGGGGGCATACAAAATGTAGTAAGGTCACCTATGGGCTCTTATGGCCAAGTATGGCCATAACCACCATCAACTAAAGGAATTTCTACATTCCAACTATGGCTGTATTTGGTTAACTGGGATCTACGGATTGTGGTTCACACGGGAGAGGTCCAAGGTTCGATCCCTTGTGCGCCCACCATTCACCTTCCTGAACTATCATTTGTTGCGGACGATAACCGACGCTCGGCGGCTGACTTCACCCGTCCAAATCAAAAACATCGAAAACAACCCCATGCACAGTAGCCGACCTCAGTCGGATCAATGTTACGGGATTGCGACTTTTCCGAAATAGAATTTGACTCGTCGGGCAAAACACCGGCATGATGGCATCATTGCAGGGGACCTGAAGCGCGATCGCATCAAGCTTCACGCAACCCGCGCCGGCCGCCAGGCGGCGTAGAGACCGACCAGCGTCCCGATAGTAACCAGCGCTGCGGCCAGCAGCAGCTGCAATTCTCCATCGTCCGTGGTGCCTACGGACGACACAAGTCTGGTCACCACGACGAACAGAATGCCCACAGAGGCTGCTGCGCCCACGCCGAGATAGGCGAGCTCGCGCGTCAGGTTGCGGCCGAGGAGTCCGAGTGCCGTGAAATACATCGCGCAGGCGTTGGGATGAAGGAACAGCGCAATTCGCGCGTAAGGACCGTAGGCGTCGAGGAGGGACTCACACCGGTTCAGTGCCGCCTTTGAGGCAATCCGCTGCAACAGCGGTCTGAAAAAACGAGCCTGTCCGTAGCTCAGAACGGCGCCCAGGATGATGGCCAACCACGCCACGATGAAAACGGAGACGTCCGCGGGCTTTGGATTGAGCGCCACGGACATCAGGATGAGAGCGGTTCCGGGGAAATAGCCAAAATACGGGAAGACCGCCTCCAGCAGCACGCAGACGAATATGAAGGCCGGAAACCACGCCGAGCCGGTCGCATCCTGGACGACGGCGTTCAGGTCGAAGAGATTTGTCCTGTACAGGACGAGGTACATGCACATGGCCAACCCGGCCAGCGCGTAAAACGGCAATGCTCCCGACAGAAACCGCCTCATCCAGCTATCGCGCCTTGTTGCGCGGACACAGCGGAAACCATCGATAAACGCCCCCTACCCAATCGACAAAATCTCGATCTCCTGCGCACCGGACCCCACGACATCCCCGACCGCCTTCCCCATCAACGACTTCGCCACCGGTGCCACGAATGAGATCGTGCCGGCCTTGGGATCGGCTTCGTCCTCGCCGACGATGCGATAGGTTTGCACGCGGCCATCGGCGCGGCTGAACGTCACCGTGCTGCCGAAGGCGACGACATCGGTCGAGGCCGGGGCGGGAATGACCTGCGCCGTGCGCAGCCGTTCGGTGAGATAGCGGGCGTCACGCAAGGGCACCGCCGACTGCCGGCGCTTTTCGTTGACGTCCTCGATGGCTTGCGCGGCTTCATAGGCCTCGCGCGCGTCCTGAAGCTTCTTTTGCAACGCCTGCAAGCCTGCTTCCGTCACGAGGTTTGGATGCGGCGAGATCGGCCGATCCGGCAACAGCGTCTCGGCGGCGGTTTCCGCGCTCTCTTCCTTGGTAAAGGCAACGCTCAAGTCGAAAATCCTGTCGAACTGTTCGGGCTCACGGCCCGCGCCTTCGCGCCGCAAGCAATCGCGGCGGGCAGAAGCTGGCGATCATCCCGGATCATATCTCAAGTACGACGAAACGGCGCAGCTTGAAAACGATGTCCGGCATGGCCTGCCGGAACCGCGTGGCATCCCGGAACGTGGTCGAGAACGGCGCGAAGGTGATCATCGCGTTCCAGTGCCTGTAGCCGTAGACCGTGACGGAGGCGCCGGTCGCCGGAAAATTCTCGAGCTTGCGCAGCTCACCCAGGACGAGATCGGCGATCGCTTCAGCAGGCAGCAACTGCTTGCCATCAGGTGTCGTGGCGATCTTCGCTGGCGGCTCGACTGACTTCGCGGGGGCCAGCGCCGCATCGAGCGCGTTCTCGGAATTTGTTTCGGGCTTGTCCTCGAGGTTGGCCGGCGGCGTATCGGCGGCGGGCAGCTCGACCAGCTCAAATCCGTTCGTCGGCGCGGTCGGCGGCGGAACCTCGATGACCGGCGGCGGCGCAACACTGTCTGCGGCGCGCCTGTTGCCTCCCAGGATGCTGCTGATCATCGCCACGAGGCCAGCATCCTTCACGTCGTCACTCATTACTCCCCCCAGGCTTCGACCTACTCTAGCACCGCTCGCGCGGACCGCCACTGGGGATGTATGGCCGGATTCCGTCCGGCCAAGGTCCTATTTCACGCGATGGCATTGGCGGCGCGATGCCCGATCACGCCGCGCTGCCGTGCGATCCGTCACTGCTTATCGAACGGAATGTATTGTTGGTATTGCTTCGGCACCGAGCTGCGGTAGCGCGCGGGCACCGTGCCGCTGTCGACCGAGTGATCGATCTCCTGCTGCCGCGTCATCTTCTTCTTCGCCGGCTTCTTCGACGCACTCTTTTTGGAGTCGGTCGGCTGGCTGGAGGTGTCGCTGGTTGCGCCCGGCGCGGTCGTCGTCGTTGCCGGCGCGGCGGTTGTCGTCGCAGACGCCGCGGTTCCGGCGGCGGCTGGTGCGCCCTGCGCCAACGCGAGTGGTGCCTGCATGAGAAGCGCCAGCGCTGCTGTCGCAGCCAGCAAGTATGATTTCTGCATTAGAACCTCCAAAATACCTGATCCGAATAAGGCAAGCGTATTTCTGCGGGATCGACGCGTGCAAGTCCGTTCACGATAGGCTCGAACCCCATGGTGAACTGTGGCCGAGATCACATTGCCGGCAGCAGGCTGCGTCATGATGTGCCTTGTCGCGAACGCAAAGCATTCTGGCGACACCAATACAGGCATGACTGCGCAACAGACGAGCCAGGCTCGCTGGCATTCCCACCCACTCGCTCTCGAAGGAGACTGACATGCGTCGCACCATCCTCACTCTCGCATCGCTCGCGGCCCTGCTCGCCGTAGCATCCCCGGCAGCCCAGGCACATCCTGCGAACGATCGATATTGCATCCAGGGCCGCTCGTGGGGTTACCCCGGCAATTGCCAGTTCGCCAGCTATCAGCAGTGCCTCGCTACCGCCTCCGGCACGTCGTCCTATTGCGGCATCAACCCGCGCTACGCGTTCTCGCAGCAGCGCGACTACTGACGAATTGGCGGCGTGCGCGTATGACGCGCGCGCCGCCACAATTTTTGCGTGAAGACGACCCGCTCCGCCGACGTGCCGGCGAATTGAAACTGTGCGAAGCCGCTTGCGTCCGTCGATGACGAGAATGTTATCCGTCATCAGCACCGAGAAATTCACGATGCGCAGCCGTGGCTTGCGGGCCAAGGCGCACCTTCCGAAAATTTCGATACCGGGCAATTGTGATCCATCTCGCTCGTGGCAGGCGTGATCGCGCCTAGGCTGCAAACTCCAGCGCGAGAAACCTTAGCCCGATCTTTCCATTCGACTTTTCAGGAAGGTGTTTCAATGAGCAGCCGCCACGCAATTGTTCCGCGCGGTCTGAACGCAACGCGTTCGCCGCTTTCGCAAGGCCGCTTCGGCCGCATGTTCCGCAAGCTCGCACCGGCCAAATTCGGCCCGAACGATTCCAACACGATCGCAAACCTGTCGGCGCTCGCCGACAAGATGGTCGCCGGCTTCGACGGGCCGAAGGACGGACCGGACGCGGAAGAGAGCGGCATTCCCTCGCTCTACACTTATTTCGGCCAGTTCATCGACCACGACATCACCTTCGATCCGGTCAGCTCGCTGACCAAGCAGCAGGACCCCGACGGGCTCGTCGATTTCCGCACGCCGTCGCTCGACATGGACAATGTCTACGGCCGCGGTCCGAACGACCAGCCCTACATGTATGACGGCATCAAGTTCCGGCTCGGCGAGAAGGTCACCGGCGCGGGCGTGCTCGATGCCGTCGATCTGCCGCGCTTCAAGGGCCGCGCGCTGATCGGCGATCCCCGCAACGACGAGAACAGCATTGTCTCGCAGTTTCAAGCCTTGATGCTGCGCTTTCACAACCGCATGGTCGACGACAATGACAGCCTGTCGTTCGAAGAGGTGCAGCAGCGCGTTCGATTCCACTATCAGTACGTGGTGCTGAACGACTTCCTGCCGCGCATCGTCCACGCCAGCGTGCTGGACCAGCTGAAGACCGCGGGTCGCTACGACCGCGGCAAGCTCGCTTACTACCATTGGAAGACCTATCCGTTCATGCCGGTCGAGTTCTCGGTCGCGGCCTACCGGCTCGGGCACTCCATGATCCGCCCCGGCTACCGGCTGAACGACGCGGCTAACATGCTGCTGCAGATCTTTCCCGATCCCAACAATCCCGACCACAACGCACTGACCGGCTTCCGAGCGATGGGACCAGGACGCGCCATGGATTGGGGCCGCTTCATCGATCTCGACACGCGCCCCTATGGCGTCGAGGACGACGACGCCAATCCCGACAACAAGAGGCGGCTGCAGTTTGCCTATCGCATCGATGCCTCGCTTGTGGACCCGCTGCGCAAGCTGCCGCCGGAAGTCGCCTCCAATCCGGCGTCGCTAGCGCTGCGCAATCTCGAGCGCAGCTGGCGGCTTGGGCTGCCGTCCGGCCAGGCCGTCGCCAAGGCGATGAAGCTGACACCGCTGACCGACGACGAGATCATCATCGGCAAGGCGGTCGACGAGCCGGGACCGGGCGATCCGCAAGTCAAGATCGCGAGCATCGCGAACGGCGTGTTCGCCGACAACTGCCCACTGTGGGCCTACATCCTCGCCGAGGCGCGGCAAAACGCGACCAACATGCCGATCTCCGCCACCGGCGGGCCCGCCACGGTCAAGACACCGCAGCTCGGACCGGTCGGCGGTCGCATCGTCGCAGAAGTCTTCCTCGGCATGATGTTCGGAGATAATTCCTCCGTGCTGTCGCTCGACCCGCAATGGACGCCGGTGACCGGCTCCGGCTTCGCGCTGAAGGACCTCGTCGCCTACGCGCTCGGCCAGGGCGATCCGCTGCATTGAGCGGGTGACGGACGATGATGATGCAAGGCCGCTCGTCATGCGAGCGGCCTTGTGACCCACTCGCCTCGACGCGCGGCGGATGGATCCTGGCAGGCGTGCTTCCCTAACGCAAATCCGTCCGCTTCCTGTTGACTCGCATCGCGAATGGAGAAATCCTTCAACAACGCAATTGCCATTGCCGATCTCAGCAGTACGAACTTCGGCGCCCTCGGTTTTATCGGCGCCATCTGACCAGATTTATTCTGAACAGAAACGGAGGGGCCGATGCGCGCGCTCGCCTTGAGAACCGTCTCTCTTCTCGCCCTCGCTACCTTAGGCTCGATTTCCGGCACGCCCGCCGCACGCGCGGAAGACGGGGCCGATGAGCAATTTGGCAAGGTGCACTTCCAGACTTCCTGCAACGAGGTGGCGCAGCGCCGCTTTGATCGCGGGATGCGTTATCAGCACTCGTTCTGGTACCGGCCCGCAAAGGAAATTTTCGAGGAGACGCTGCAGGCCGATCCGGAATGCGCGATCGCCTATTGGGGCATTGCGCTGAGCCTGCTGTACAATCCGCATTTTGCCGCGCCGAAGGAAAACCTCACCGGAGGGCTCGCCGCGCTGCAGAAGGCGAAGGCACTCGGCGCCAAGAGCGAACGCGAACGCGACTATATCGATGCGCTGCTGGCCTTCTATTCGGGCGACGAAAAGACGACGTTTGGACAGCGTGCGCAGGCCTATCTCAGGGCAACCGAAGCCGTCGCCGCGCGCTATCCCGATGATGACGAGGCGCAGATCGCCTACGCCATTACGCTGAACGTCACGGCGTCACCAAACGACAAGTCCTATGCCAACCAGCTCAAGGGCGCCGCTATCCTGGAGCCGATCTTCAAGCGCCAGCCGCGGCATCCCGGCGTCGCACATTACCTGATCCATCTCTATGACTATCCGGCGATCGCAGAGCAAGGACTCGACGCTGCTAAGCGTTATTCCGAGATCGCGCCGGCGGCACCGCACGCCTTGCATATGCCGTCGCACATCTTCACGCGCGTCGGCTACTGGAACGAATCCATCGACGCCAATAGCCGTTCCGCGAAGGCTGCCAAGGAGGGCAAAGACCCCAGCGAGCAGCTGCATGCCGACGATTATATGGTCTACGCGCTGCTCCAGCTTGCGCAGGACAGCCGAGCCAGCGAGGTCATCGCGGACATGATTGCGACCACTGGCTATGTGCCGGCTGTGCGCGCCGGTCCCTACGCGATAGCGGCCAGCCAAGCGCGCTATATGGTCGAGCGCGGTGATTGGCAGGGCGCCGCCGCGCTGAAGGTCGAGCCGAGCCGGTTTGCCTATGCCGATGCGATCACCTATTTCGCCCGCGCCCTTGGCGCCGCGCGCTCCGGCAATGCAGACGCGGCAACGGCGGACATCGCCAAGCTGGCGGAGTTGCGGGACAAGCTGCAGCAGGACAAGGACGCCTATTGGGCCGAAATCGTGGACATTCAGCGGCAGGTCGCTACAGCCTGGCAGCTCAACGCCCTGGGGAAGCAGGCGGATGCGTTGGAAGCGATGCGCCTTGCCGCCGATGCCGAAGACAAGACCGAAAAATCCATCGTGACGCCGGGTCCACTTGCCCCCGCACGCGAGCTTTACGGGACCATGCTGCTCGAACGCGGCATGGCGACGGAGGCATTGGTCGCGTTCGAAAGCACGATGCGCAAGGAGCCGAACCGATTTGGCGCGACGATCGGCGCCGCTCACGCGGCCGAGAAAGCGGGGGATCCTGTGAAGGCCCGCCAGTACTACGCGAAAGTCGTCGAAACCGCGAGAAATGGCGACTCGTCGCGAGAGGACCTCGCGGCCGCACGAAAGTTGATGGCTCAGAATTAGCAAAGATGTCGCGGCAACTTCCATGCGCCTGACAAGCAAGCTCGTTGCAACCAGCGCAGCCATCGCACTGTTCTGCTCAGCCACAGCGCTCTGGATATTGCGATCCGGTGAACCGGCACGCGCAACAGCGACCTCCGGCGAGGTTCGCCCAGTGTGGACGGAAATCGACTGGCCTTTCGGTGCGGATCCCTGGGGGAAAGGAAAAGCGTTCCGCTGCAAGGCCGCGGATTGCGGCGGCGAAGTCCAGCTCTACGTTCGCGCCAAGCTCGGCTTTTGCAATTGCGCCACCGGCATTGCCGATGACGGCGACCTCGAGCAGATGGGCGACCTGGCGCTGATTGGGAAGGCAACGCCGACGGCCGCCGGCCGAGAGATCCTTGTCGGTCCAATGCGCGGCCGCAGCCGGGCATATCGCGTCGAGGGGAACGCCAAGGCCGCGCTCTCACTCGCCTTCAATCAACGCTGCGACATGGTGGCCGCGACGGCTTTGCTCGCACCGGGCGGCACAGCGTCGCTCGAGCCGGCGGTGCTGGCGTTCCTCAATAGCGACCGCATGCTGAAATGGGCCGAGATCGCGCTTGGGCTATGACTCAAGGGAATAGCTGAATTAAAGGCGACAATTCGGCACACGCCTTAACGCGCCATCCCGAGGCCGACCTCCTCCAGCCGCGTGGCGAACCAGCGCGACAGCGGCTGATCGAGGACGCCGCTGACATAGACTTCCGAGATCGTCACGTTGTCCTTGTCCAGCACCAGCAGCACGCCGATCCAAAAGGCGAACCAGACATGCGCATCGGTCAACGCCATCAGCTTGTGCTGGTCGTGGTCGAGCGCGGTGTGATTGCTGGCCTTGCGGATCTCCACGGTGAGCAAATTGTTCGGGATCTCGCGCTGATGCACCACGACGTCAGGGTAGATCGACTTGCCCAGATGATCGTCGGTCGAGATGATGGTGCCGTGCGGCAGATGCAGCGTACGCTCGCCTAGCCGGTCGTAGTTGCAATCGACCGACCAGCCGGAGAACTGCTTCTCCAGATGCACAGCGAAGCGGTGCGTGATGGCACGCTCGCCGATGTCCTTCTCGAACAGGAATGTTTCGTGTGCGTAGAAGTCCCGGAGTGCCGCGATCACCTTGTTCAGCTCGGTCTGCATCTTGCCCCCGGCCCTCGGCGCTCCTGATGCGGTGCCCTACATCTGGACTTCGATCAGCCGCGGTCCGGGCTCGGCGACGGCCTCGGCCAGCGCCTTGTTGAACTCGTCCGCGTTGGTGACGGCGCGGCCGGGCACGCCCATGCCCTTGGCCAGCGCCACGAAATCCAGCGTCGGCCGGTCGAGCCGCAGCATGTCGTTGGCGCGCTGGCCGGGCTCGCCGGCGCCGACATTGTCGAACTCGCCGCGCAGGATCTGGTAGATGCGATTGGCGAACACGATGGTGACGATATTGAGATTTTCTCTCGCCTGCGTCCACAGCGACTGGATCGTGTACATCGCGCTGCCGTCGCCGACCATGCAGATCACCTTGCGGTCCGGGCAGGCGATCGCGGCACCGATCGAGAGCGGCGTCGAGAAGCCGATCGAGCCGCCCATGTTCTGGAGCCAGTCGTGCGGAGCAGCCGCCGCTGTCGGCGGGAAGAAGGCGCGGCCGGTAGTGAGGGATTCGTCGACCAGGATCGCGTTCTCCGGAATCGCATAGGCGATCGATTGCGCGATCGAGGCGTGGGTCAGTGCGCCGGTCGGCTTGAGCAGCTCAGCCGCGGCCTGCGGCTTGACGTCCTTCGCGCTGGCCTTCACCGCGCCGGCGAGCGCTTCCAGTGCAGCGACCGAATTCTCCCCCCAGGAGGTCATGCGATGCACCTCGCAGCCCTCGGGCTTGAGGATGCTCGGCTTGTTCGGATAGGCAAAGAACGCCACGGGATCGTCGGACTCGACCAGCACGATATGGCGGAACCTGGCCAGCATCTGCAGCGCGTTGTCGATCACGTAATGGATGCGGTCGATCGAGAAGCGGCCGCGGCCGCGCGCCATCCTGGGACGGAAGGTCGGGCCCATCACGGTGCAACCGGTCTTGGCGGCGATGCGCTCTGCCAGCGCCAGGCCCTGCTCGCTCAGCGCACTGCCGGTCATCAGCAGCAGCGTGCCCTCGCCGTCGCCGTGCAGGATCTTTGCGGCCTGCTCGACCGCCTGCGGCGAATAGCTCGCGCGCTGCTGCTCGGCCGGAACCTCGGCGATGCCGTCCGCTTCGTTCCAGGCGGTGTCGGCGGGCAGGATCAGGGTCGCGATCTGCGGCGGCGCGCTCTTGGCGGCGGCGATCGCCGCGGCACCGTCGGCAGCGACCGATTTGGAGTCCGGCGAAGTGCGGACCCAGGACGACATCGGCCGGGCCAGGCCCTCGATGTCGGAGGTCAGCGGCGCGTTGTAGTCGATGTGGTAGACGGCGTGCTGGCCGACGATGTTGACGATGCCGGAATTCGCCTTCTTGGCGTTGTGCAGATTGGCAAGGCCGTTGGCAAGACCGGGGCCGAGATGCAGCAGCGTCGAGGCCGGCGTGCCCTTCATGCGGAAATAGCCGTCGGCGGCGCCGGTCACCACGCCTTCGAACAGGCCAAGCACGCAACGCATGCCGGGCACGCGGTCGAGCGCTGCGACAAAATGCATCTCGGAGGTGCCGGGGTTGGAGAAGCAGACGTCGACCCCGCCCTTGACCATCGTCCGCACCAGACTTTCCGCACCGTTCATCCGTCAGCTCCCGCAACCGGCAATGTTCCAACAATCCATCCGATCAATCATTGTTCGCTCGTCTCGTCAAAGCAATAGCCGGCGTCGCCGCCCTGCCCCGCGCGGCGATGCGCTGGTTTGGCTAATACTTTCCGGCAAATTGGCGCGGTTGCCGGTTTGGTAACTCCAACCGTTAAGGATGCCCCGTCTCACGAGGCCGTGGCTTGCGGAAAGCCCGCAAATATGGCCTGTAACTTCAGTTGAATCGATTTTTTGCTGGGGGAACAATGATCCGGTATTTTGCCGCGCCGATTGCCGCCATCGCACTGCTGTCGGCGACCGCCGGCGGCGCCTTCGCCGAGGAGTTCGACTCGCGCGACATCATGGGCGGCGGCCCGAATTTCTTCCGCGGCGGCTCGAGCCCAGTTCCCCGCACCACCGTCATGTATAACGGCAACTACGCCCCGGGCACGATCGTGGTGAACACCTCGGAGCGCCGGCTCTATCTGGTGCTCCAGAACGGCCAGGCCCTGCGCTACGGCATCGGTGTCGGCCGCGACGGCTTCCGCTGGGGCGGCGTGCACCGGATCACCGCCAAGAAGGAATGGCCGGACTGGACGCCGCCGTCACAGATGCTGGCGCGCCGGCCGGACCTGCCGCGTCACATGAAGGGCGGCGTCGAAAATCCGCTCGGTGCGCGCGCGATGTATCTGGGCTCGACACTCTATCGCATCCACGGCTCCAACGAGCCGGAGACGATCGGCCAGGCGGTGTCCTCGGGCTGCTTCCGCATGACCAATGACGACGTCACCGACCTCTACGGCCGCGTCGGGGTCGGCACCACGGTGGTCGTGCTGAACAACTAGCAAGAATCGGCGGCGCGTGGATATGCGGCCTTGTGCGTCGGTTCCGAATACGGCAGCGTCGCCTGGCAATGAGCGCATTGGCCCCGTCTCCGTCCGGCTTTCGCATCGTGCTGCTGGCGCTCGCCACCGTCGCGTTCGCGCCTGACACCGCTACCATCGCCGTCGCGGGCGAATTGCCCGCGATCGCTTCGCGCCAGCGCGCCGAGAAGAAGAGCTTTACCGACGGCGAGATCGTCGACGGCTTTCTGAAGACAGCGTTCGGCGCCGAATACCACCTTGCCGGCCGTGTCGATCGCATCCGCAAGTTCGACGGACCGGTGCGCGTGTTCGCCGAGAGCGATCGCGCCGACCGCAAGGCGCAGCTCGCGAAAGTCGTAGCCGACATCGGCAAGCGCGTGCAGCATCTCGACATCGCCATGATCGACTCCAGCGAAGCGGCGAATGTGCGCGTGAAGCTCGTGCGCGACCGCGATCTGTTCCGCACCATCTCGAGCTTCTACGGTGCGGAGAAGGCCCGCGAGATCCGCACCTCGCTCGATCCGCAATGCCTGTCCGGCTTCCGCAAGAACGACAATTTCGAGATCGAGCATTCCGACGTCATCCTCACCGTCGACAACGGCGATTTCACCTTCCTCGACTGCGCCTATGAGGAGCTGCTGCAATCGCTCGGCCCGATCAACGACACCGCCAGCGTGCCCTGGACCATGTTCAACGACAACGTCTCGATGGGCTATTTCGACGTCTATGACCAGTACATCCTCAACCTGCTCTACGATCCCCGCATCAAGGCCGGCATGACCGTGGCTGAGGTCAAGGCGGCGCTGCCCGACGTGCTCACCGATGTACGCATTTGGGTGAGGCGCGTGAACGATCTGAAGGAGTGAGATCGCAAGGGGAGAAGGAAAGCACCGTGGCGCGGCTTTACGCCTTCTTCGCCTTCGACATCAAAAATTGCTGGCGCATCACGTTGTTGCTTCCGTCGTAATATTCGGAGATCAGCGCCTCGAACTCGCTGCGAAAACTCCGCAGCCTGTCCGGCTCGTCCTTGTACTGGGCGACGAGCTTGATCAAAGGCCCGATCGTCGTTTCCATGGTGCGGCGGAAATGCTGCGGGCTGAGTGCGGACGGCGTCATGATGTCCATCTCGAAGGCGATATCCTTCACTTTCCCCGCGAGACGTTCGGCGACGATCTTCGGATCGCCCCACGACACCGGTGATGCCACGCCCTCGGGCGGCGGCAGATGGCGGCCGATCAGCGCGAACATCCGGCCGACATAGAGATGCGGCGGCCAGGTGGAGAAGGCGATGGTGCCGCCGGGCTTCAGCACGCGCAGCATCTCGCCGATGGCGACCTCGGGGCGCGGCGCGAACATGTGGCCGAACTGGCTGAGCACCACGTCGAACTCGTTGTCGCCATAGGGCAGGCTTTCGGCGTCGCCTTCGGCGAAGTCGACATCGAGATTCGCCAGCTGCGCGTGCTCGCGGGCGCGCTCGAGCAGGACCGGCGACAGGTCGAGACCCCTGACCTTCGCACCGCGGCGCGCCGCCGTGATCGCGGCAACGCCGGTGCCGCATCCGACGTCGAGCAGCATTTGGCCGGTCGCGACCCCGGCGAAGCTCACGAGCTTGGCGGCCGAGGGCGTGGTGAACACTTCCATCGGCGTGAACAGCGACCAGGCTTCCTTCTGGACTGCCTTGAAACCAGCAAACGGGTCTTGGTCGGCCATGGAACTCTCCCTTCGCTCAATGTCAGTTTTTCATGAGGCTGACGACGGATGCCAAAGGTTCAACGCAAGCCCATGACGGCGACGGCTTCGCCTCCTCGCGGTCCTATTGCACGAGATCGGCAACGATGGTCGCGGCCTTGAGGCCGGTGCCGGTGAGGACCGCGACCGTGGTCTCGGTCGCCTTGATGCTACCGGTGGCGGATAGTTTGTCCAGCGCGGCGGCAGCACTTGCGCTGGTCGGCTCGGCGAACAGGCCCTGCCGCGCAAGACGCCGCAGCGCGGCGACGATCTCGTCCTCCGTGAGCGCGACAGCGCCGCCGCCGCTCTCGCGCAACGCGGCGATGATCTCGCGCAGGCGCAGCGGATGCTTGATCGCGGTGCCTTCGGCGATGGTCTTGTTCACCTCGCGCGCGACAGGGGTGTCGACGCCGGCCTTGAAGCTTGCATCGATCGGCGAGCAGTTGAGCGGCTGCGCCGCGAACAGCCGCGGCAGCCTGGTGATCTGGCCGGCTTTCAACAGCTCACGGAAACCAAAGGCGCAACCCAAAAGGCTGCTGCCGGCGCCGACGGGAACGATGACGTTGTCGGGGGCGCGGAAGCCGAGGTCCTCCCATATCTCATAGGCGAGCGACTTGGTGCCTTCGAGAAAGAACGGCTGCCAATTGTGGCTGGCATAGAAGGCCTGGTCCGACTGCCGGATCGCCTCGGCCTCCGATTCCTCGCGCGGGCCCTCAACCAACTGCACCGTTGCGCCATAGGCGCGGACCTGTGCGATCTTGGCCGGTGACGTCGATGCAGGCGCGAGAATCTTCACGCGCATGCCGCCGGCGGCGCCGAGACCCGCCATCGACGAGCCGCCATTGCCGGACGAGTCCTCCAGAATGGCGTCGACGCCGATCTGCCGCAGGAACGACAGCATCACGGCGGAGCCCCGGTCCTTGAAGCTGCCGGTCGGGTTGAACCATTCGAGCTTGAAGAACGGGCGCAGCTCGCCCCAGGCCTGCTGCACCAGCGGCGTGCAGCCTTCGCCGAGCGTGATCGGAGTCTTGATCTCGACCGGCAGCGCCGCCCGGTAGCGCCAGAGCGAACGCGTGCGCGGCTCGATCTCCTCCCGCGACATCCCTGCCCCGGGCGTCACCAGCAGCGGCGTGCGCTCGTCCGAGCACCAGCGCGGCTGGTCCAGCGGATAGAGCTTACCGTTGCGGGGGTCGATGTAGGCGGGGGCGGGCATGGCGGTCTCCAAGGAAGGCGATGCGGCAAAGGCGATCTGTACGTTTTGGTTTGATGACACGTTTTGTCCAGAAACTCGACGCCCGGCACGCCAACCGTGTGGCGCCTCTTGAAAACGTGAAAACCATAATTACTTCATCATCTTACTGCGGTGGCGGAGAGCTCCGCCAGTGCGGTAGCGTGGGACTCGGGCAAGCGCTGCCGGGTCGCGGGACGACAGGAATTTGGCCGCGAACCGCCCCGCCCCCGCGCAGCACGATTAACTTGTCTGTCGCGACTGCCCGCTACAATATGTTGGATTGAGCTCGCGCCGCCGGTGTTCCGCATCGGCAGCGCGACGAGCCAAGGCCCGTCCGAGCGGCGGGCCGTTGGCTTTTTAGGAGTTTGGTCATGAGCCGCGCGAACCGTACCGACCACATCCGCCTCACCTCCCATCCGGAGCCGGGCAGGACAGCCGCCTTCCCGATCCACTGGGGCGCCGCCGACGCACGCGCCCGCGGACCGATCATCGGCACGGTGTCGCGCGCTGGGGATCGCAACGTGATCGGCAGCCATGGCGGCTCCTATGCGATGTACCGCGCGCTCGCGGTGTCCGCCGGCGCGCTCGATCCGATCCGACGTCCCGACCTCACCAACACCTTTCCGGCCGCCACCATCGGGCCGTTCCCGCAATGGAGCGATCCCGCCAAGATCGTCGCGCTCGATCCCTGGGGGCATCTCGTCGCCGAGAATTTCGGCAAGGACATCGCCGAGGGCATCGACATCAGGCCGAGCATTGCGGTGACGCGCGCGCGGCTGGACCTGCCGGAGATCCGCGAGGCGCTCGCCGCCAAGCGCCTGCGCGCCGACGGCGACGTCGTGCACGCCAATGGCAGCGTGTCGGTGGTGAAGATCGCGATCGATCCGGTCTGGTATCTGCCGGGCCTTGCGGAGCGCTTTGCGACCAACGAGACCGAGCTGCGGCGCACGCTGTTCGAGCAGACCGCCGGTATGTTCCCCGAGCTGGTGACCCGGCCGGACATGAAGGTGTTTCTGCCGCCGATCGGCGGCACCACAGTCTACATGTTCGGCGACGTCAGCAAGCTGCCGGACCATCGCACCAAGATCACCTGCCGCGTGCATGACGAGTGCAACGGCTCCGACGTGTTCGGCTCCGACATCTGCACCTGCCGGCCCTACCTCATTCACGGCATCGAGGAATCCGCGCGCGGCGCGCAGGAGGGCGGACTCGGGCTCGTGATCTACAACCGCAAGGAAGGCCGCGCGCTCGGCGAGGTCACGAAGTTCCTGGTCTACAATGCGCGCAAGCGCCAGGAGGACGGCGACGCGGCCGCCGCCTACTTCGAGCGCACCGAATGCGTCGCCGGCGTCCAGGACGCGCGCTTCCAGCAATTGATGCCCGACACCATCCACTGGCTGGGCCTGAAGCGCATCGACCGCTTCCTGTCGATGAGCGACATGAAGCACGACGCTTTGACCTCGCAGGGCATCGACATCGTCGAGCGCGTGCCGATCCCGCCCGAGCTCATTCCCGCCGACGCCTATGTCGAGATCGCCGCGAAGAAGGCCGCCGGCTATTACTCCACCGACATCGCGCCGGAGAAGGACGTCGACGGCGTGGTCGGGCGTTCGCTGGAAAAATACTGATCGATTGATGGCAGACGCTTTGGAATTGCAGGCCCGTTCGCTGCTCAGCGCAGCAGCGGTTCGCGCGCGAGCCGGCGAGATGTTCGAGATCGGCCTGAACGGCGGGCTGACGCACTTCACCATCGATCTCGACCGCATGGACGGCGTTGCTGATGCCGTTGTCGCAGTGACGCGCAAAGCCTATCCCACTTTGGAAATCCCGTTTCATGCGCGCTGGCGCCATTTCGTGCTTGGTGGCGTCGACCGTTGGGCGCGGCTCGCGGACGCGGCGTCATGGCCCGATCGCGCGGCGCGGGCGCGCGCGGAGTTCGACCTTGCCATCGTCAGCGTGCTGCTCGATGCCGGCGCGGGGGCGGCGTGGCGATACCGGGACGCCGTGACGGGACAAAGCGTCGGCCGATCCGAGGGGCTTGCGATTGCGAGCCTCGACATGTTCGCGAGCGGTCTTTTTTCCCACGATCCCCGCGCGCCCTTCAGGACCGATGCCGACGTGCTCGCGCGACTGCCACTCGCCGCGCTCACTTCGGCCTTTCAGGTGAGCGATGCCAATCCGCTGCTCGGGGTCGAGGGGCGGACCGATCTGCTGCGCCGCTTGGGCAAGCTGGTGGCGGAGCGCGCGGACGTGTTCGGCTCGCACGACACCCCGCGGCCGGGCGGGCTGTTCGATCACATCGCGGCGCAGGCGAAGGGCGGCGCGGTTCCCGCGCCCGCCATCCTGACCGCCGTGCTGAACCAGCTCGGACCGATCTGGCCGTCTCGGTTGGAGCTTGCCGGAATTCCGCTCGGTGATTGCTGGCACCACCCGGCGATCAAGGCGAACGACTCAACGGAAAGTCTCGTGCCCCTGCACAAGCTGTCGCAATGGCTGAGCTATTCGTTGATCGAGCCGCTGCAGCGCGCCGGATTCGACGTCACCGACATCGACGGCCTGACCGGGCTTGCCGAATATCGCAATGGCGGGCTGTTCGTCGATCACGAGGTGCTGCGCCTGCGCGACGCCGCCGATGCCGAGCGCGCGCATGCGGTGGATTCCCTGCTCGTCGTCGAGTGGCGCGCGCTGACCGTGGCGCTGCTGGACCGGCTCGCCGAACTGGTCCGCGCCAAACTCGGGCGCACTCCTGAGACATTGCCGCTCGCCAGCATTCTCGAAGGCGGCACCTGGGCCGCGGGCCGCGCCATCGCCTTCGCGCGCCGGCCCGATGGTTCGCCGCCGCTCAAGGTGATCAGCGACGGTACGGTGTTCTAGTCTCTCGTTCGAGTTCGCGGAAACAGATCCTTCATCCGGCGCTTCGCGCCACCTTCTCCCACAAGGGGAGAAGGAAGAAAGGCATCCGATCATGCAAGGCGTCACGATCGTCGATCATCCGTTGGTGCAGCACAAGCTGACCCTGGTGCGGGACAAATCGATCTCGACCAAATCGTTTCGGGAGCTGATCAAGGAGATCGGCATGCTGCTGTGCTACGAGGTGACGCGCGACCTGCCGCTCGCCGATACCGTTATCGAAACGCCGCTGGCGACGATGCATTCGGCCAAGATCGCGGGCAAGAAGCTGGTGTTCGTGCCGATGCTGCGCGCCGGCACCACTTTCGTCGACGGCATGATGGATTTGGTGCCGACCGCGCGCGTCGCCCATATTGGCCTCTACCGCGAGCCGCACAGCTTTGCCGCGGTCGAGTACTTCTTCAAATCGCCGTCCGATCTCAGCGAGCGCCTGGCGATCGTGGTGACGCCCGTGGTTGCGACCGCCAACACGGCTGTGGCCGCAATCGACCGGCTGAAGGAGCGCGGCGCCAAGGATATTCGCCTCGCCTGCCTGATCGCCGCCCCCGAAGGGCTCGAACGGCTGCGCGGACTGCATCCTGACGTGCCGATCTGGACGGCCGCAGTCGATGAAGGTCTCGACGAGAACGGCTTTATCCTGCCGGGCCTCGGCGACGCCGGCGACCGCGCCTACGGGACGAGATAGGCGCCGGCTTGCAAACCGCGTCACGTTAGGAACAGGTTCGCTCGCGCAAGGTTTTCCTGCTCTACGATGGAGAGCACGATGACCTATCAGGATGACCGCAGGGCAGACAGAGCACGCCGCAACAGCCCGGTGGGCTGGGCGATCGGCGCGATCTTCGTGATCGCCGTGGTCGCTGCCGTCTTCTTCTACAATGGACGCGACGTCGGCCCGCAGACCACGACCTCCAATCCGAACAACGCGCCGAGCGTCACCACCGGATCGAATCCACCTGCTGCGCCCGCGAAGTGATGCGCTGAGGGCGGGCCGTCACACCTTGCCGCTGCCGCAGATCCCCTTCAGCGCCTGCCACTCCGCATCCGTGAGCAGCGGCGGGCCGCTGGCGGGGCGGTCTTCTTTCGTCATGCGCGCGAGGCGGTCCTCGGTCAGCGGATGGCTCGCCAGGATCGACGTGAGGCCGCCGCCTTCCTTGCCGGTGATGCGGAACATCAATTCGGCTGCAGGCTTAGGCGAACGGCCGAGCTTGTGCATGATCTCGATGGCAAACGTATCCGCAGCGGTCTCGGCCTCGCGCGAATAGGAAGCCTCAACCACGCTGCGCGAGGCGAAGATCACGGCGCTCGAGCCAGTGACGTCGCCGAACAACAGGCCGATCAGGAACGAGGTGCCGCCGTTGTAGATCAGGCCGCGCATGTTGTCGTAATGCTTGAGATGACCGAGCTCGTGGGCGAGGATGCCGGCGATCTCGTCGGCATTTTCGGCCTTGTCGAGCAGGCCCTTCAGCACGAACACCTTGCCGCCCGGCAGCGCGAACGCGTTCGGCACCGGGGTCGGCAGCACGCCCGCGGTCATGGAATCGTCGTCGAGGCCGGCGGCATCGCGCAGCCGATTGACGAGCTTGACGAAGACCGCTTTCCCCGCCCCATCCTGGCACTCGCTGCGCCCGAAGATCGTCTTCACCTGAACCTCCGCCGCATCTCCAATGCGCCGCTCGATCGGTTTCGGCACCAGCGGCGCGAGGCGGTCGGCAGCGAGCGGCACGCCGAACAGCACGACGCAGACAATGGAGACGGCGGCAGCCATCGACCAGCCGACGATTTTTGCGACCCCGCGGCGCGAGGTCTGGTGCTCGTCGAGCCGCATGCAGCGCGCGGTCACGTCTGACGCGAGCAGAGCGTCGCGGATTTCCAGCCGGGCCAGCGGCGGAGCGGAAGCGCAGGCGAGCCGCAAGATGCCGGGCGGGCTATCGGCGCGGCGGATGTCGGCATAGGCCCAGCGAACGGGCGTCGCACCCTCTTCGAGGATCTCGAGCGCGTCACCGAGCGTCAGCGCCACCTGCCGCCTGCGGCTCGACACGCCGTCGAAGAAGATCGTCGGCTTTGCGGATTGCGCCGGGACCTCTGTGGACAACTCACTCACAGCTCAGAATCCCGCGACATCGAGTCCATCGGCAAAGCCTTCGCCGAGCGCGCTGGCGAGCTCGGCGCTGCCGCGCACATCCGCCGCGGCTCCGATGTTGTGCACCTCGACAGTTTCCAGCACCTTGGCCCAGAGATCGCGCTGGAGATAGACCCGCATGACGATGTTGAGGGCGAGAGCGAGTGCGAAGTAGCCGATCACCATCATCACCAGCGTCGGGATGCTCTTGGCGGCATTGCCCGGCACCAACGCCTGCTCGACCGAAAGACCGCTCAGCTTGACGACGAGCATGGTCGCTCCGCCGATATAGGCGGCGAAGATGGCCGAGAGCAGCATCCACCAGCCGATCACTTTCCAGTACAACGCGTAGAATGCGTTGTGCGGCAATTGCGAGGACACGCTGACGTCGCCGATGCGGATACCGTCGAGCCACCAGCGCCACTCGCGCGCCTTGAACTCGGCATAGAAGAACGGCGCGAGCGGGAAGATCACCATCGCGATCGGGCTCAGCAGCCACAGCCACCAGCCGCGCTTGAAGAATGTCCAGCCGTCGCCTTCGAAATCGCCGCGTAAATCGCCGTAATGGGTGTGCCGCAGCTTGTAGCGTTCGAGCGAGGCTTCGCGCCACGGCAATGCGAGCCCGAGCGTCAGGAACACGAGCAAGCCCCATAGCATGGCGCGGAACGAATAGGCCCAGCCCGATCCGTCCATCCAGAACCGCACGCCGCGCCAGACCGTGCGCGTCAGGCGATAGCGCCGCGCGCGAAAGATCGCAAACTGACCAAAGGCGTAGAAGCTGATGAACAGCGGCGTCGAGGCAAAGCCCTGCCAGCGTTCGAACTCGATACCGACAAGGAAGTAAGCGAGGTAGATCGGCACCAGGATCGCGAGCGCGAACAGGAAGCCGACCAGCAGCTCCTTGGCCCGCCCGGTATATTCGGCGGCATCGCCATCAACCGCGGTGTTCGCCCACAGATGACGGCGGATGTCGGTAACGAGCCAGAACCGGTAGAAGCCGAAGGTGACGAGCTCGAGCAGGGCACCCTTGGTGACCAATTTTCGAAACTCGGTACGGTTGCCGGTGAAATCGACCCGCGTGGGCGGCAGCGGCGGGGGTAAGGGTTCGGAGCCGATGGGGGCCCATTGCATGTCGTTCACGGCGGCAACCTCGGGGTGCGGACCTGGTTCGATCAAACTTATAGATCAGAGATTAGTCGATCCCCAAGATGGGCGGGTTCGATTTAGCTCGATTCCGGTCGATTTCTGGCACGATTCCACGGCCGAGGGCGTGCGCGAGATCACGTTGTTGGATCAATGGCCTCGTAGTCCGGATGGAGCGCAGCGCAATCCGGGACAGCGGCAGTGGCGGACCGAATCCCGGATTTCGCTCCGCTCCATCCGGGCTACATCACACCCATGTGGCAAAACTCGCCCTTGCTCCGGCGCAGACAACCGGCTGTAATTGCAAATCAAATACCGCAGCGCAGAATTCAACGAGAACGCGCGGTTGATGTCAGGGAGAGCGATCATGCATGGGACCATCGAAAACGCGGCGAAGCTCGACGCGTTACGCGCACGCGCTACGTCACTGCCGCTGGAGCAGTTCGATCCGGGCGACCCAGAGCTGTTCAGGACCGATACGTTCTGGCCCTATTTCGATCGCCTGCGCCGCGAAGATCCCGTGCACTATTGCAAGGACTCGATGTTCGGGCCGTATTGGTCGGTGACGCGCTACAACGACATCATGGAGATCGAGACCAATCATTCGGTATTCTCCTCGGCCTCCTCGCTCGGCGGCATCACCATCCGCGACATCGATCCGGAACTGCGCCGCGAGAGCTTCATCTCGATGGACCCGCCGCGCCATGCGGCGCAGCGCAAGACCGTGGCGCCGATGTTCACGCCGACGCATCTGGACAATCTCGCGCTGAGCATCCGCCAGCGCTCGGCCGAGTGCCTGGACAATCTGCCCCGCGGCGAGGTGTTCGACTGGGTCGACCATGTCTCGATCGAGCTCACCACGCAGATGCTCGCGGTGCTGTTCGACTTTCCCTGGGAGGATCGCCGCAAGCTGACGCGCTGGTCGGACATCGCGACCACCATTCCCGGCCCCGACGGCCTCGTCGCCACCGAAGACGAGCGTCAGGCCGAGCTGACGGAATGCGCGGGCTATTTCACGCGACTGTGGAAGGAACGCATCGAACAGCCGCCGAAGAGCGACCTGTTGTCAATGATGGCGCATGGCGCCGCGACGCGCGACATGGACGCGAAGAACTTCCTCGGCAATCTCATCCTTCTGATCGTCGGCGGCAACGACACCACCCGCAACACCATGTCGGGCTCGCTCCACGCGCTGAGCCAGCACCCGGAGCAATATCGCAAGCTGCGCGAAAACCCAGCGCTTCTCGACAGCTTCGTGCCGGAAGTGATCCGCTGGCAGACGCCGCTGGCCCATATGCGGCGCACAGCGCTTGCGGACTTCGAGTTCCGCGGCAAGCAGATCAAGAAAGGTGACAAGGTCGTGATGTGGTACGTCTCGGGCAACCGCGACGCCGATGCGATCGAAAAGCCTTACGAATTCATCATTGACCGCGCGCGGCCGCGCACCCATCTCTCGTTCGGCTTCGGCATCCACCGCTGCGTCGGCTTGCGGCTTGCCGAACTCCAGCTCAAGATTATTTGGGAAGAGATCCTCAAGCGATTCGACCATATCGAGGTGGTCGGCGAACCCAAGCGGGTCTATTCGAGTTTCGTGAAGGGTCTTGAAACCTTGCCGGTGAAGATCGCGGCTTAGATTCGCAAAGATGAGTTCGACACGTCCACAAGGAAGCTGTGCCCCCTCTCCCGCACGCGGGAGAGGTTAAGCAAGCAACTGGAGCAAACCACCATGAACATCCAAGCGCCGGTTCAAGTGGACAAGGCCGAACGCATGCGCAGGGCGCGCGAGGAGGCCTATGCGACGCCGCTGGCGCAATTCCACCCGGGCGCGCCCAGGCTGTTCCAGGACGACACCCTGTGGCCGTGGTTCGAGCGGCTGCGCAAGGAAGAGCCGGTGCATTACTGCACCAATGCGCCGATCGAGCCGTATTGGTCGGTGGTGAAGTACAACGACATCATGCATGTCGACACCAATCACGGCCTGTTCTCCTCGGATTCAACGCTCGGTGGCATCGGGATCCGCGACGTGCCGGAAGGCTATGACTGGCCGAGCTTCATCGCCATGGACCAGCCGCGTCATTCGTCGCAGCGCAAGACGGTGTCGCCGATGTTCACGCCGACGCATCTGGACGAACTGGCGAAACTGA
This sequence comes from Bradyrhizobium sp. BWC-3-1, assembly GCF_032917965.1. NCBI lineage: Bacteria > Pseudomonadati > Pseudomonadota > Alphaproteobacteria > Hyphomicrobiales > Nitrobacteraceae > Bradyrhizobium > Bradyrhizobium sp. BWC-3-1. The sequence goes on along the minus strand of NZ_CP136625.1, from coordinate 1,458,601 downwards.
TCCGCCAGCGCTCGCAGACCGTGCTCGACAATCTGCCGCGCAACGAGACCTTCAATTTCGTCGAGCGCGTCTCGATCGAGCTGACGACGCAGATGCTAGCCACCCTGTTCGACTTCCCCTGGGAAGAACGGCGCAAGCTGACGCGCTGGTCCGATGTCGCGACCGCGCTGCCCAAGAGCGGCATCGTGGCCTCGGCCGAAGAGCGCCGCCGCGAGATGGACGAATGCTACGCCTACATGTCCAAGCTCTGGAACGAGCGCGTCAACTCCGCGCCGCGCAACGACCTGCTGTCGCTGATGGCGCACAACGATGCCACGCGCTTCATGGACCCCGATAATCTCATGGGCAACATCATCCTGCTCATCGTCGGCGGCAACGACACCACGCGCAACACCATGACCGGCTCGGTGCTGGCATTGAACGAGAATCCGGAGCAGTACGACAGGCTGCGCGCCAACCCGGAACTGATCGATTCCATGGTGCCCGAAGTGATCCGCTGGCAGACCCCGCTCGCGCACATGCGGCGCACCGCGCTGCAGGACACTGAAGTTGGCGGCAAGCACATCAAGAAGGGCGACCGTGTCGTGATGTGGTACGTCTCCGGCAATCGCGACGAGGAGATGTTCGAAAAGCCGAACGAGTTCATCATCGACCGCCCGCGGCCGCGGACCCATCTCTCCTTCGGCTTCGGCATCCACCGCTGCGTCGGCATGCGCCTCGCCGAACTCCAGCTCAAGATCGTCTGGGAAGAGATGCTGAAGCGCTTCGACCGCATCGAGGTGGTCGGCGAGCCCAAGCGGATCTATTCGAGCTTCATCAAGGGGTACGAGTCGCTGCCGGTGAGGATACCGGGGTAGGCCCCACTGTGATGCCCCGCGAAAGCGGGGCGTCCAGTATGCCGCGGCTTCTCGGCTCAAGCACTGCGGGCTCTGGAATACTGGATTTGCCCGCCTTCGCGGCAATGACACCGAGGGTGGATTGAGAGCGGGCGACTCCACCCCAGCTATAAAATTCCGGCATGACAGCTCGCGCAACATGCGATGGGTCGCATACGGCCTTCTGTCCTAAACCGCACCGCCACATCTAACTCAACTTGATGTCCCACACGCCGTCCTTGCGGCAGGCGGCGACTTCCTCGCGCAGGAGGGCGGTGACGGCAAGCGAGGCCGTCGAGACCGGACGGTCGATCGGAGAGGCGAATATGAGTTCGCGCGTCATCGGCTTCGAGACGACAGCCGTTTCCAGCCGCCCGTCCGCGACCTCGCCGTGGACCGACGAGGGCGGCAGCAGCGCGAAGCCGAGGCCTTCCTCGACGAGGCTCGTGAGCACGCGGAACGAATCCGCTTCGAGCTGGACGTTGAGCTTGATCTTGCGCTGGGCCGCCGCATGCTCGATCAGCGCACGGAGACCGTGGGAATGACTGGGCAGCACCAGCCGTTGCCGCAGCAGCCAGCCGACATCGACGCTCTTCTTGCGCGCGAGGCCACAACCGCGCGGACCAACCGCGACGATGTTGTCGCGCCCCAAGCTCTCCACGTTGAGATGCAGATCGGCGGAGCGGCCGTAGAGGATGGCGAGATCCATCTCGCCGCGATGCAGCCATTCGACGAGATGGCCGCTGTAGCTCTCGACGATGCGCAGCGAAATGCCGGGAAATTTTTCGACGCAGCGCCGCGCGAAGCGCGCCGACAGCACGCAGCTCACGGTCGGGACCAGGCCGAGCACGACCTGGCCCGATGGCGGCCCCTTGGACGACTGGATGTCGTCGCGGATCTGGTCGATCTGCCGCACGATGCCGGAGGTGCGCGCCAGCAAGAGGCGGCCGGCATCCGTGAGCACCATGCCGCGGCCGTTGCGGGTGAACAATTCCGTGCGCAGCTCGTGTTCCAGGAGCTTGATCTGCCTGGAGAGCGCCGGCTGCGCCACGCGCAACGTATCGGACGCCTTGGAGAGGCTGCCGAGCTCCGCCACGCAACTGAAGGTCCTGAGCTGACGGAAATCCATGCTTGCCAATCCTGGAAGGCTACTCCATACGCTATAGCAAATGAGCATAGGGGCTGGCAGTGTTTTCACAACGCCAGAGGATCGGCCGGCGTTATCTTAACTGCCGCACATACGGGAAACCCCATGAGTGAAGAACACCACACCGAAGATCACGCCGACATCCGCGAAGCCGTCGCAAAGCTCTGCGCGCAGTTTCCCGGCGAATACTGGCGCAAGCTCGACCGTGAGATGGCCTACCCCAAGGCCTTCGTCGACGCGCTGACCGAGGCCGGCTATCTCTCGGTGCTGATCCCCGAGGAATATGGCGGCGCGGGCTTGAAGCTTTCAGCGGCCGCGGCGATCCTCGAAGAGATCCAGCGCGCGGGCTGCAACGGCGGCGGCTGCCACGCCCAGATGTACACGATGGGCACCGTGCTGCGGCACGGCAATGACGAGCAGAAGGCAAAATATCTGCCGAAGGTCGCGAGCGGCGAATTACGGCTGCAGGCCTTCGGCGTCACCGAGCCGACCAGCGGCACCGACACCACTTCGCTGAAGACCTTTGCGCGCAAGGACGGCAATGCCGGTTACGTGGTCAACGGCCAGAAGATCTGGACCAGCCGCGCCGAACATTCCGACCTGATGCTCCTGCTGGCGCGGACCACGCCGAAGGACCAGGTCAAGAAGCGCACGGATGGACTTTCGGTGTTCATCGTCGACATGCGCGAGGCCAAGAACAAGGGCCTCGAGATCCGCCCGATCCGCACCATGATGAACCATGCCACCACCGAAGTGTTCTTTACCGACATGAAGGTGCCGGCGGAAAATCTGATCGGCGAAGAGGGCAAGGGCTTTCGCTACATCCTCTCCGGCATGAATGCCGAGCGCATTTTGATTGCTGCCGAATGCGTCGGCGACGCCAAATGGTTCATCGCCAAGGCCACCAGCTACGCCAAGGAGCGCAGCGTTTTCGGCCGGCCGATCGGCCAGAACCAAGGCATCCAGTTCCCGATCGCCAAGGCCTACGCCGCGATGCGCGCGGCCGAACTGATGGTGAAGGAAGCGACGCGCAAATACGAGGCCGGGCTCGACTGCGGCGCGGAGGCCAACATGGCCAAGATGCTCGCGGCCGATGCGTCCTGGGAAGCGGCGAATGCCTGCGTCCAGACCCATGGCGGCTTCGGCTTCGCCGAGGAGTACGACGTCGAGCGCAAATTCCGTGAGACGCGGCTCTATCAGGTCGCGCCGATCTCGACCAATCTCGTGCTGTCCTTCATCGCCGAGCACGTCCTCGGCATGCCCCGCTCGTACTGAGGCAGCCATCATGGGAGCACTTGACGGGATCAGGGTGATTGCGGTCGAGCAGGCGGTGGCGGCACCGTTCTGCTCGTCGCGGCTGGCGGATGCCGGCGCGGAAGTCATCAAGATCGAGCGGCCCGAGGGCGATTTCGCCCGCGGCTATGACGCGGCGGCCAAGGGCCAGAGCAGCTACTTCGTGTGGCTCAACCGAGGCAAGCAATCCGCGGTGGTCGATCTCGCCACCAAGGAAGGTTGCGCCGAACTGGAGCGACTGATCGCGAGCGCCGACGTGCTGATCCAGAACCTCAAGCCGGGCTCGATGGACAAACTCGGCTTTTCGCGGGAGCGGCTCTTGAAGGATTATCCCAGGCTGATTTCGTGCACGATCACCGGCTATGGCGACGACGGCCCCTATGCGCACCGCAAGGCCTATGATCTCCTGATCCAGGCCGAGAGCGGCCTTGCCTCAATCACCGGCAATCCCGACGGCGCCTCGCGCGTCGGCATGTCCATCGTCGACGTCGCGACCGGCGCCACCGCGCATGCGGCGATCCTGGAGGCGCTGATCGGGCGCGGACGCACCGGCAAGGGCGCCGACATCCGCATCTCCATGTTCGACGTGATGGCGGACTGGTGCACCGTGCCGCTGCTCAATTCCGAAGCCGGCAATCCGCCCAAGCGCATGGGGCTGCGCCATCCCTCGATCGCGCCCTATGGCGTGTTCACGTCCAGCGACGGCAAGGACATCCTGATCTCGATCCAGAGCGAGCGCGAATGGAAGACGCTTTGCGCAAAAGTGCTGGACCAGCCGGATCTGCCCGCCGATCCGCGCGTGGCCAACATGGTCGAGCGCGTGCGCAACCGCGACTTCACCGACAAGACGGTCGCGGATGCCTTCGGCAAGATGACGCGCGATGAGCTATTGAAGCGGCTGTCCGAGGCCGACATCGCCTTTGCCGAGGTCAACACCATGGCGGACCTCACCAAGCATCCGCATCTGCGCCGCATCGAGGTGGACACGCCGCAAGGACGCGTCAGCTATCCCGCGCCTGCGCCGATCATTGTCGGCGAGACGCGCAGCTATGGTGCTGTACCGGCGATCGGCGAACGACCGGCCAAGAAATCGTAACAACAAGCGCGAGGCGTCATGACCGAGAAGCTCGACATCGACCATCTCAGGCAATGGATCGGCCGCAGCGAAGAGGCAACCGACACCGTCACCGCGCTGCTCGTGAAGGGCCTGCGCGCGACGCTGTTCCAGGAGGTCGGCGCGCCCAAGCCGGGCGACGCGGCGCCGTTCACGGTGCATTGGTGCCTGGCGCAGCCGGTGTTTCCGATGTCGATGCTCGGCCCCGACGGCCACCCCACCCGCGGCGGCTTCCTGCCGCCGGTGCCGCTGCCGCGCCGGATGTGGGCCGGCGGCGAGATCGAGTTCCTGCAGCCGCTGCGCGTCGGCGACGAATCGACGCGGAGCTCGCGCATCGCGGACGTACAGGTGAAGACCGGCTCGACCGGCACGCTGTGCTTCGTCTCGGTCGAGCACAGCATCTCCTCGCCGCGCGGCATCGCCATCCGCGAGCGGCAGGACATCGTCTATCGCGAGATGACGACGACGTCCGCGCCGGCAAAGGCGCCGCCTCCGCCGCCGAAGGCGCAGCATCGCCAGACGCATGTCTCCGATCCCGTGCTGCTGTTTCGCTATTCCGCGCTGACCTTCAACGGCCACCGCATCCATTACGACCGCGACTACGTCACCAAGGTCGAGGGATATCCGGGCCTGATCTTCCACGGGCCGCTGCAGGCAACGTTCATCATCGAGATGGCGGCGAAGCTGCACGGCGGCAAGGCGCCGAAGAGGTTTACTTATCGCGGGGTGCAACCGCTGTTCGAGGGCAGCGAATTTTCCATCAACGCCAACGAGACCGCTGATGGCATGGAGCTGTGGACCGCGAACGCGGAGGGGCAGCCGACGATGAAGGGGACCGCGGTGTGGTGATACACTGCTGCTAGACCCTCACCCTGAGGAGCGCGCCCTTTGCGCGCGTCTCGAAGGGCGAGGCCACCAGCCGGGCCTTCATCCTTCGAGACGCGCGAAGACGCGCTCCTCAGGAAGAGGAATTAGAGGAACGGAAACCATGGCGAAGAACGGCACGACCGGCAGCAAATCCGTCACCGTCAAGCAGGCGACGCTCGACCTGCTACGCTCCTTCGGCATCAAGAAGGTATTCGGCAATCCCGGCTCGACCGAGCTGCCGTTCCTGAGCGACTGGCCCGACGACATCGACTACGTGCTCGCGCTTCAGGAAGCCTCCGCCGTCGGCATGGCCGACGGCTATGCGCAGGCGACGCGCAATGCCGGCTTCGTCAATCTGCATTCGGCCGCCGGCGTCGGCAACGCGCTGGGCAACATCTATACCGCGCATCGCAACCAGACGCCGCTGGTGATCACCGCGGGCCAGCAGGCACGCTCGATCCTGCCGTTGCAGGCGTTCCTGTATGCGGAGCGTGCGTCCGAATTCCCGAGGCCTTATGTGAAGTACAGCGTGGAGCCGGCGCGGCCCGAGGACGTTCCGGCCGCCATCGCGCGCGCCTATTGCACCGCGATGCAGCCGCCATGCGGGCCGACCTTCGTGTCGATCCCGGTCGACGACTGGGCGCATGCGACAGCTCCCGTCGAAGCGCGCAAGGTCAGCCGCGAGATCGGGCCCGAAGCTGACGCGATGAAGGCGCTGGTCACCGCGCTCGGCTCGGCCAAGCACCCTGCCGTCGTCGTCGGCCCCGGCGTCGATCGCGCCGGCGCGGTCGACCTGATGGTGCGCGTCGCCGAGAAGGCCAGGGCCAGCGTCTGGGTCAGCCCGTTTTCGGCGCGCTGCTCGTTCCCGGAACGTCATCCCCAGTTCGCGGGTTTCCTGCATGCCTCGCCGGCGCAATTGTCGGACGCGCTGCGCGAGCACGACCTCGTCGTCGTGATCGGCGCGCCGGTGTTCACCTTCCACGTCGAAGGCCATGCCGCGATCTTCGACGGCGGCGCGACGATCTTCCAGATCACCGATGACCCCGATGCCGCGGCGGTAACGCCCGTCGGCACCAGCATCATCGCGACGATGAAGCCGGCGCTCGCAATGCTGCTCGACCTCTTGCCGGAGAGCAAGCGCGCGGCACCGAAGGGGCGAACGCTGCCGCCGACGCCGCAAGCCGCCGATCCGTTGCCGGTCGAATTCCTGCTGCATTCGCTGTCGCAGGCGATGCCGGACGGCGCGTCGCTGGTCGAGGAAATCCCCTCGCACCGGCCGGCCATGCAAAAGTTCATGCCGATGCGCGGCCAGGACAGTTTTTACACCATGGCGAGCGGAGGCCTCGGCTACTCGCTGCCGGCCGCGGTCGGCATGGCGCTCGGCAAGCCGGCGAGCCGCACGGTGTGCCTGATCGGTGACGGCTCGGCGATGTATTCGATCCAGGCGCTGTGGACCGCCGCGCAGCGCAAGCTGCCGCTCACGATCATCGTCATCAACAATTCCGGCTACGGCGCGATGCGCTCGTTCAGCCAGGTGATGCAGGTGAGGAACGTGCCGGGACTCGAGTTGCCGGGGATCGATTTCGTGCGGCTGGCCGAGGGCATGGGCTGCCATGCGGTGCGGGTGAGCAAGGCGGCCGAACTGGGCGAGGCGCTCAAGCGCGGGATGGCATTCGAAGGGACGAGCCTGGTGGAGGTGGTCGTGGATTCGGCGGTGCCGGTGCTGTACGGGCAGAAGCATTGAGGGCCGACCGTCGTCCTGGCGAAAGCCAGGACGACACCGGAGGTCGTGGCAGGCCCCTTCCTACGTCCCGAAATCTTCCCGCATCTTAGCCTGGATCTTGGCCATGCCGCCGATCCAACGGTCGTAATTCTCGGTCTTCTTGCGCATGTAGCCGAGCACCTGCGGGTGCGGCAGGATCAGGAACGTCTCCTGATCGAGACCGGCGAGCACGTCCTTGGCGACCTGCTCGGGCGACAGGTCGCCGTCGCCGGATTGCGGGCCTTTGGGGATCGAACGCAGCATGTTGGTGTCCACGCCCTGCGGGCAGAGGATCGAGACACGGATGTTGTGCGCCTTGTGCGAGATCGCGAGATTTTCGGCAAAGCCGACCGCGGCATGCTTGGTGGTGGAGTAAGCCGGGCTGCCGACCTGCGACAGCAGGCCGGCGGCCGAGATCGTGTTAAGGAAATAGCCGCCGCCGCGCGCCTTCATGCGCGGGATCAGATGCCGCGCCGCATAGACATGCGCCATGACGTGGATCGCCCAGCTGCGCTGCCAGGGCTCATCCGAGGCGCCGCCGGCATTGACCGACATCGGGTCGAAGCCGCCGCCGATGCCGGCATTGGAGCAGAACAATTCGATCGGGCCGAACTGACGCTCGGTCTCCTCGATGACGTGGGAAATATCCTTTTCCTGCGCGACATCGCATTTGAAGGCCGCGCCATCCACCGTGGCCGCGACCGCCCGCGCGTTGTCCGCGTCCATGTCGGCGACGACGACCTTGGCCGCACCCGCCTTGTGAAAGGCTTCGCACAGCGCCTTGCCGATGCCGTTGGCGCCGCCCGTGACGACCACGACCTTGCCGGTCACCTGCATGCGACGTCTCCTCTTGTCTTGTACCGTTTTGGCTTATTGCGCTTCGCGGAGCTTGCTCAGCTCAACACGAGGTCGAGCACCGCGGTATAATGGCACGCCGCGCCGGCCAAGACAAAGCCGTGCCAGATCGCATTCTGGAAGCGCAGCCGCCGCCAGGCATGAAAGATCACGCCGAAGCTGTAGAGCAGTCCACCCGCAAGGACGAAGCCCAGCACCAGCGCAGGCAGCGCCTTGACCACGGAATCGTAGAGCATGATGCCGCTCCAGCCCATCGCTAGGTAGATCCCGACCGCAACGCGGTCGAACCGGCCGGGGTAGAGAAGTTTCAGCACGATGCCGAGGAGCGCCACGCACCAGACGCCGGCGAGCAGCACCAGCGCGAACCCACTGTCCTTCACCTCCAGGATGAACGGCGTGTAGGTCGCCGCGATCAGGAGATAGATCGCCGAATGGTCGAAGCGCCGCAGCAGCCATTTGGCCGGCGAGACTGGCCACAGATTATAGGTCGCCGACAACACCAGCATCGAAAGCAGGCCGGCGACGTAGATCGAGACGCCGACGATGTCGGTCGCGTCGGCAAAGAGCACCGTCAGCACCACCAGCACGGTCGCGGCAATGATGCCGCAGAGCACGCCGATCGCGTGGATCACGCCGTCGGCGATCAACTCGGCGCGGTCGTAATGCCAGCCGACCGCGTCGGCGGCTGCGTGGACGGAGGAGGATGCGAGCTGTTTCAATTGGAAGACGGTCATGGCAATCCGCAAGGTGAGTTAATACCCTCTTGTATGGGTGTTTCGGGATCGGCGCGTCGTTCAAACGGCTGATTTGCCGACAAAGACGGTGGAAGTATGAAGCTTGATTTTCCTCAGGCAGTTGCCACTTTTGTGATTAGTCCTTTTTGCCTATCCGCCCTCGCCCGGGATTCCCAACGTTCATATGGCATTTAGTTTCCAGGATATGATCGAGGAGGCGCGCCTGTCGGCTCGGGCGCTGATCGACTACGGCGAGCATTTCTTCAATCCGACGGTACGATTGGGGGTTACCGGCCTGTCCCGGGCCGGCAAGACGGTGTTCATTACCGCGCTGATCCACGGCCTCACCCGTGGCGGCCGGTTTCCGGTGTTCGAGGCCTATTCATCCGGGCGGATCGCGCGGGCGCATCTGGCGCCGCAGCCGGACGACGCGGTGCCGCGCTTTGCCTATGAGAGCCATCTGCGCGCGCTGATCGAGGAGCGGCGCTGGCCGAACTCGACTGTCGACATCAGCGAGCTCAGGCTCGTCATCGACTACCAGCGCCAGAACGGCGCCGACCGCACGCTGACGCTCGACATCGTCGACTATCCCGGCGAGTGGCTGCTCGACCTGCCGCTGCTTCAGAAGAGTTTTGAGCAATGGTCGGCCGAAAGTCTCGCCTTGTCACGCGAGGCGCCGCGCGTCCATCTTGCCGCGGATTGGCACGCGCATCTCGCAACGCTCAAGCCCGAGGCGCGCGAGGACGAGCAGGCGACGCTGACGGCCGCAAAGCTCTTCAGGGGCTATTTGCAAGGCTGCCGCGACGAGCGGTTTGCGATGAGCCTGCTGCCGCCCGGCCGCTTCCTGATGCCGGGCAATCTCGCCGACACACCGGCGCTGACCTTTGCGCCGCTCGACGTACCCGCGGGTGGCCAGGCGCCGGAGGGATCGCTGTGGGCGATGATGGTGCGCCGCTATGAGGCCTACAAGGACGTCGTGGTGCGGCCGTTCTTCCGCGATCATTTTGCTCGGCTCGATCGCCAGATCGTACTGGCCGACGCGCTCGCCGCGTTCAACGCCGGCCCCGAAGCGCTGCACGATCTCGAAGCCGCACTCGCGGGCATTCTCGACTGCTTCAACATCGGCCGCAGCACATTCCTCTCCGGCCTGTTCCGGCCGCGGATCGACCGCGTGCTGTTCGCGGCGACCAAGGCGGATCATCTGCATCATTCCAGCCATGACCGGCTCGAGGCCGTGCTGCGCCGCGCGGTCACCCGCGCCGTTGCGCGCGCGGAAAATACCGGTGCGGCGATCGACGTCGTCGCGCTCGCCGCCGTCCGCGCCACGCGCGAGGCGCAGGTCGCGCATGGCCGTGACAAATTGCCGTCGATCTTGGGAACGCCCGCCGCGGGAGAAAGCGCCGGCGGCGAATTCTTCGACGGCAGCACCGAGGTGGCAACCTTTCCGGGCGACCTGCCCTTGGATCCCGAGCCGTTGTTCAACGGCACCGACGCATTCCGCGGCCTCTCGACCGAGGCCGCCGGGAAGAGCGATTTTCGCTTCCTGCGCTTCCGTCCGCCGAAGCTCGAACGTGAGGGGGCCGACCACCCGGCGCTGCCTCACATCCGCCTCGACCGTGCCTTGCAGTTCCTGATCGGAGACAAATTGTCATGAACGACCGATCGAAGCCACGGCGACCGGCGACGTTCCGGCTCGACGACCCCGGCGTCGTCGTCACCGAGGCCGACGAGACGACCCGGCTCGGCCGTACCACCATCCAGATCACGCCGGAGCCCGATCCGGCGAATTTGCCGGTGCCAATCGCAGCGACGCTTCCGGCGCGGCGCGGCTTTCCCTGGGGCCCAATGTTCTGGTCCGGCGTTGCCGGGCTGACGCTGCTCGGGGTCGGACTCGGCGTCGTCCGTCTGATCGAGGATCTGTTTGCGCGCAGCGACAGCCTCGGCTTCGTCGGAGTGGCCCTTGCCTTCATCACCGCGCTTGCGCTCGCGGTGGTGACCGGACGCGAGGCTTTCGGGCTGGCGCGGCTAGCAACCATCGAAAAGCTGCATCAGCGCGCAGCCGCTGTTCTTGCCAGCGACGATCGCAAGGAGAGCCGCATCATCGTGCAGGATCTGCTCAAGATAGCGCATCAGAACCCGCAGCTCGCGCGCGCCCGTGCCGCCCTGGAGAGCCACGCCGGCGAGATCATCGACGGCGCCGACATGATCCGGCTCGCCGAGCGCGAATTGATGTCGCCGCTGGACATCGAGGCGCGGCGGCTGGTGTCGTCAGCCGCGCAAAAAGTCTCAATCGTCACGGCGGTGAGCCCGCGAGCGGCGATCGACGTGATGTTTGTGTTCATCGTGTCGCTGCGCCTGATCCGCCAGCTCGCTTTCCTCTATGGCGGCCGGCCTGGCGCGCTGGGCATGATCCGCCTGCTCCGCCATGTCATCGCCCATCTCGCCATCACCGGCGGCATGGCGGCGAGCGACAGCCTGGTGCAGCAGATGCTCGGCCACGGCATTGCGGCGAAGCTGTCGCAGCGGCTGGGCGAAGGCATGCTGAATGGATTACTGACGGCGCGGCTCGGCCTCGCCGCAATCGACGTCACACGGCCGTTGCCGTTCGCCGCACTGCCGCCGCCGAAGCTGTCGGACCTCGCGACGGATCTGCTGCGGAAGAAGGACGAGGAAGAGTAGAACGCCATCTTGCGCGGCGGACTCGTTTTCCCCTCTCCCCTTGCGGGAGAGGGTGGCTCGCCGCAGAGCGGCGAGACGGGTGAGGGGTTCTCTCCGCGCGCGCCTCTCGCAGTCGTCTTAGCGGATAGAGACCCCTCATCCGGCGCTTCGCGCCACCTTCTCCCGCAAGGGGAGAAGGAAGAAGGCCGCCTTGCTAGGCGAGCGTACGCCGCTCAAACTCGCCCGCCAGCACGCGCCACCGGAACAGCGGCGAGTCTTTCGGCGGCGACAGCTCTGGGGTCCAGCCGGTGAGCTTTTCCAGCGTGTACGTGTCCATCACGAGACCGCGCCAGCGGCGCTCGACCTGACCGAGCGGCTCGCGCTTGGCGGGGATGTTCTCCCACAGTGATGAGCGATTGTCCGGCTCGCGCCCGACATAGATGCCGACGTGGCCCTTGATCCGGTCCATGCCCGGATCGCGAAAGTCCTGGAAGCGGCCGCGCTCGTTGATCTCGATCACCGGCACCCGGCCCCTGAACAGCCAGCGCATCATGGCATAGGTGCGGTAGTCCGTGGTGGCGATCCAGGTCGCGCCAGTCTCGTCCAATGCGGCCTGTGCGCGCGCGGCGACCTGCTCGTAACCGGACTCGGCACCGATCGGATCGATCTTGCCAAGTAAATTCCAGGGCGCGGCGACGTAGTAGAGGAACACGATGACGACAAAGGCGGTGCCGGAGACCACCGCCGTGTTGACCCAGAACAGCGACGATCTGATCATCCGCGCCGACCATTTTTCACGCGACAGCATGGTGAGGTTGACAGCGGCGGCGGCGAAACCGACCGGCCACATGAACATCGGCCAGGTGTCGCCGACGCGGAGGGTCAGCGATTTCGCCAGGAAATAGAGAAACGGCACCAGGACCGCGGTCGACAGCAAAATCGCGACCGGCTCGCGCGTGCTATAGCCGCGCCACGCCGTCAGCACCACCCCCGTCAGTACCACCGGCAGCATGACGAAGCCGACCAGTCCGAATTGCAGGCCGATGTAGTCGCCGAATGTGCGGAGCGAGATGCCGTAGCTGGTGGTGGCGCGCACACCCTGGAAGCGAATCGCGGCCCAGTCGTGCTGCACGTTCCAGATCAGGACCGGCGAGAACACGGCGATTGCGATCAGGACCGCGAGATAAGGATAGGGGCTGCGCAACCAGCGCCAGCGCCAATCCGGCACCAGCAGAAAGGCGGCAACCGCCGGTGCGAACATGATCACGGTAAATTTCGACAGCATCGCGAGCCCGGCGAACAGGCCGGCCGCGAGCCACCAGCGGCCGTCGCCGCCCTGCGCGAGCCGCACCAGGCACCACATCATTGCCACCGCAAACGGGATCATGGCGACATCGGGCGCGACCTTGGCCATCAGCAGTCCGTAATAGAGCGCGGCCTCCGGCATCAGCACCGCGAGCACGACGGCGCGCACATCATGAGTGAGGCGGCGGACGATGTCCGCGAGCAGGAGCTGCGTCACCAGCATCGCGACGATGCCGCCGAAGCGCACACCGAGTGTGGTGTCGCCGAAGATCGCAGTACCGAACCGGATCAGCCAGGCGATGCCGGGGGGATGATCCAGGAAGCTGAGCGCCGTCTCCTGCGACCAGGTCCAGTAATAGGCCTCGTCCGTGCGCAGCTCGATGACCGAGGCGTAGACGATGCGCAGCAGCGTCATCGCGGCGATGATCGCCGCGGCCATGACGAGCGGCCGGCGCGCCGCGCCGGCGGGGAGCATCGTGATGTCGGGAGCTGTCCTCACGGCGGCGCTTTTCGCCAACCTGGGAGGGGGAGTCAATGTTGGGTACCGTCGTCCCGGATCCGCGTGCGCCCCCGGGGGTGCTTGTCCAGGACGACACGGAGATTGCGGCCGCTTGCCGCGCATGTGATCGGGCGCGCTATCCACCCCCGGAATTAAACGCGACGCTGGCTGTTCTCCTTCATGAACTGATACAACAGAATCATGGCCGCAACCGCATCCACACGATTTTCCGATCTTTCCCGCGCCATCAGCGTACGCCAGGTGCGGCTGGTTTGCGGTGTCATCCTGTTCGCCTATGTGGTCAGCCATTTCCTCAACCATGCGCTCGGCAACATCTCGGTCGATGCCATGGAGATCGGGGTCTACTACCACATGCTGTTCTGGCAGTTCCTGCCGGTTGCGATCGTGTTCTACACGGCGGCGCTCACGCATATGGGGCTCGGCATCTACGCGTTGTATCAGCGCCGGCAGTTCCGTTGGCGGACGGTCGAGCCGCTGCAGCTCGTGCTGGGCTTGAGCATCCCCGCGCTGGTCATGGCGCATGTGATCGGGGTGCGGCTCGGTCAGACGCTTTACGGACACCAAAAACTCTATCCGCAGGAACTCTATCTGTTCTTCGTCGCGTCGAACCGTATCTGGACCATGACGATCCTGCTTCTCATCGCCTGGGTGCACGGCTGCATCGGCATCTATTTCTGGCTTCGCCTCAAACCGTTCTTCACGCGCGCGGCGCCCTATCTGCTCGCGGCTGCCGTGCTGATCCCGACGCTGTCGCTGCTGGGTGTCTACCAGGGTGGCCGCAGCGTCGAGGTCGAGGCCGACGACGGGGAATGGCGGACGCACAATCTCACGCGCCGCCAGCTGGGCACCACGGCAGAGGCCGCGATGCTCGACCGCATCACCGGCGGCCTCACCGCCGGCTATCTCGGACTGCTCGCTTTGGCGCTGCTGGCGCGTGGCGCGCGCGCCCTGTGCGAGCGGCGCGGCGGCATGATCGCGCTGTCCTACGGCAACGGCAAGACGGTGCGCGTCCCCAAGGGCCTCTCCGTGCTGGAAGCGAGCCTGCGCCACAATGTGCCGCATGCCAGCGTCTGCGGCGGCCGCGCCCGCTGCTCGACCTGCCGCATCCGCATCATCGGCGATCATGGCGCCCTGCCCGAGCCGTCGCAGCGCGAGGCGTTCGTGCTCACCCGTGTCGGCACCAGTGACCCCTCGATCAGGCTGGCCTGCCAGCTGCGGCCGACGTCGGATCTCTCCTTCTTCCAGCTCTTCACCGCGCATACGCTTTCGGCGAACACACAGGCCTCGACGCCTGCCAGAATCGGCCAGGAGCGCTATCTCGTCAGCCTGTTCGTGGATATGCGCGGCTCGACGCAGCTGGCCGAGAAGCGGCTGCCGTTCGACACCGTGTTCATCGTCAACCGCTTCCTCGGCGCCGTCTCGCAGGCTGTGATCGAGAATGGCGGCCAGCCGAACCAATTTGTCGGCGACGGCATGCTGGCGCTGTTCGGACTGAGCGCCGATCCGCAAACCGCCTGCCGGCAGGCGCTGAAGGCCGCCGCCGGCATCGCCAGGCATATCGATGAGCTCAACGAGCTCCTGTCCCACGATCTACGCCAGCCGATCCGCTTCGGCATCGGCATCCATGGCGGCGAGGTCATCATCGGTGACATCGGGTATCGCGATCACATCGTCTTCACGGCGCTGGGCGATGCTGTCAACGTCGCGGCCCGCCTCCAGGACATGACCAAGACGCTGGCCTGCGAAGCGATCGTCTCGGAGGAAGTCCGCCGGACCGCCGGCCTTGCCGACGATGCGCTGCCGCAGCAGGAGGTCGCGATCCGCGGCCGCGACGAACCGATGGCCGTGCGTGTGGTTGCGGACGCGAGGGAGCTGTCGGCGCTCGTCGATCCCGGCGAACGCGTCGCGGCGTAACACCGGCTTGCTGCAACGCAGCGGCATGGGCCTGCTGCGAAAGCACGAATTGACTTCATCTGAGTCGTTGCGACAGATGAGTGAGAGATCGCGGTGATGACCGTGATCCAACGAAAAGCTCCGGGAGGAGACCACATGTTCGATCGACGCGACCTGCTCAAAGGAGCGGGTCTTGCCGCTGTTGCGACTGCACTGAACCCGACCAAAGCGCTGGCACTCGACACCGTCACCCTGCCCTTCGCCAATGGCGAACGACCTTTGGTGAAATATCCGCAGAAGCGGCCGATGATCGGCCTGACCAGCCGCCCGCCGCAGCTCGAGACGCCGTTCGCGGTGTTCAACGACGGCCCGATCACGCCGAATAACGCGTTCTTCGTGCGCTATCACCTTTCCGACCTGCCCTACAGTCTCGACCCCGACAAGTTCACGCTCGAGGTCAAGGGCAAGGTCGACAAGCCGCTCAAGCTGTCGCTGAAGGATATAAGGAAGATGAAGGCGACCGAGATCGTCGCCGTCAACCAGTGCTCCGGCAACAGCCGCGGCTTCCTGGATCCGCGCGTGGCCGGCGGTCAGCTCGCCAACGGCGCGATGGGCAATGCGCGCTGGCGCGGCGTGCCGCTGAAGACCGTGCTGGCGATGGCGGGCGTGCAGAGCGGCGCCAAGCAGGTCACCTTCAACGGCATGGACGGTCCGGTCAGCGACAAGACGCCCGACTTCGTCAAGGCCCTCGATATCGATCACGCCAGCGACGGCGAAGTGATGCTGGCCTATGGCATGAACGGCGAGGACCTGCCGTTCCTCAACGGCTTTCCGCTGCGCCTGATCGTGCCCGGCTATTTCGGCACCTATTGGGTCAAGCACCTCAACGAGATCACCGTCGTCGACAATGTCTATGACGGGTTCTGGATGAAGTCGGCCTATCGCATTCCGGACACGCCGAACAATGCGGTCGAGCCGGGCACCGCGCCGAAGGCGACGATCCCGATCAACCGCTTCACCATCCGTTCCTTCATCACCAGCGTCCCCGACGGAGCCAAGCTGAAAGCAGGCGGCACGACGCTGCGCGGCATCGCCTTCGACGGCGGCAAGGGTATCAAGGAGGTCGCGGTCTCCACCGACGGCGGCAAGACCTGGACCAACGCCAGGCTCGGCAAGGATCTTGGCAAATACTCATTCCGTGAATGGACGCTGCCGGTGAAGCTCGCGGCGGGCTCCCACGAGCTCAAGGTGCGCGCCACCGGCAATGGCGGCGAAACCCAGCCGGATACGCCGCGCTGGAATCCGGCGGGTTACTTGCGCAACGTCGTCGAAACCGTCCGCGTCACCGTGGCTTGAGGGGAATGATCATGCAGCGCACCGTTTTCCTCGCCATCACGCTCGCCCTCGCCGCCGTGGTGGGTTCGGCACTTGCAGCACCGGTCAATTACAAGACCCCCGATGAGGTCGCGGCGTTCAAGCCCGGGCCCAATCTCGAAGTCGTGCAGGGCAATTGCAGCGCCTGCCACTCCGCCGACTACATCAACACGCAGCCGCCGATGAAGGACAAGAAAGGTTTCTGGCAGGCCGAGGTGACCAAGATGATCAAGGTCTATGGCGCCCCCATCGACGATGCCGATGTCAGCAAGATCGTCGATTATCTGGCCGCGACTTATTGACGGATGGCGCGGCGCGCCGACCAAGTGACCGCGGAAAGGGCAAATCCGGCAAAAACGCCGCGAAGTTGAGCGGAATTCGCCGAAATGCCGATGTGGTTTGAGCTACCAAGCCAGCCACATTCCGCGTATCGTATTAGGACCGAACCGGCCGGTTGGCGGGGACTGGCGGTTCGAGATCTCGGAGGAAGACCCGCGGAGAAGTCGTGATGGCTAAAGGTACGGTCAAGTGGTTCAACCCGACGAAGGGTTATGGATTTATCCAGCCTGCGTCGGGCGGCAAGGATGTGTTCGTGCATATCTCGGCAGTGCAGAAAGCCGGTCTGTCGTCCCTGAACGAAGGACAGACGGTGGAATATGAAGAGATCGCAAACCGAGGCAAAAGCTCCGCAGAGAACCTCAAAGTATAAGCCCGCCGGCTTTTGCTAACTCCCGGATCGATCCGGGAGCCGGGCCAAGAAATTTTAGAAACGGTCAGTGCACTCGACGACAGGCGTTGCGATTGCACAGGGAGAACTATTTGCCCGCGAAGACCGCCCATTGGACGCCACAGCAATGACAATCGCGACGGCACTTCGTTAGTCCACCGGCAATGGTGCGTCGCGCTTGATCTCCTCCATCACCGCATAGGTTCGCGTTTCGCGCACGCCGGGCATCGACAACAAGGTCTCGCCGAGGAAGCGCCGATACGCAGCCATGTCTGCCAGCCGCGCCTTCACAAGATAGTCGAAGCCGCCGGCGACCATGTGACACTCCAGCACCTCGGGCGCCAGCTTCACCGCGCAGGCAAAACGCTCGAAATTGTCGGGCGTAGTCTTGTCGAGCAGCACTTCGACAAACACCAGGAGGCCGAGGCCGAGCCGGTGCGGGTTGAGCCGCGCGCCATAGCCCTCGATAAAGCCCTCTCGCTGCAAACGCTTCAGCCGTTCGCCGATCGAGGTCGGCGACAGCCCAATGCGCTCCGCGAGCTCGACATTGGCGATTCGCCCGTCCTGCTGCAAAATCGAGAGGATCTTCCGGTCGGTTCGATCTAATTCCATATTCCGTAAGGTCAAATGACTGGGCGACTTCATTTTCTAAGCCGAATGAGCTAAATTGTCTATCGAGCTAAGGTAGCGTGGGCATTATCCTGAATTGAAGCCACAGGACACGCCATGCCGAACATTCCGCCTCCCTTCTCCGCCGCCTACGCGCCCGATGACGCCGATATCGCCGCGCGCCTTTTGCCGTCTGTGCATCTCGGCCCGCCGCAGGAGGCGCGGATCGATCGCACCGCGACGCGGCTGATCGAAGCCATCCGCAAGCGCGACGACCGGCTTGGTGGAGTCGAGGATATGCTGCGGGAATTTGCGCTCTCGACCAAGGAAGGGCTGGCCTTGATGGTGCTGGCCGAGGCCCTGTTGCGCGTGCCGGACGCGCGCACCGCCGACCAGTTCATCGAGGACAAGCTCGGCGAGGGCGACTTCATCCACCACGAGACCAAGTCCACCGCCTTCCTGGTCAACGCCTCGGCCTGGGCATTGGGCCTCTCGGCGCGGGTGATCCGGCCCGGCGAGACGCCCGACGGCACCATCGGCCGGCTGGTGAAGCGGCTGGGCGCACCCGCCGTGCGCACCGCCACGCGCCAGGCGATGCGGCTGATGGGCAATCATTTCGTGCTGGGGGAGACCATCGCGCAGGCCCTGGAGCGGGCCCGGCCGCGCTCCGGCGAGAGGGCGCGCTATTCCTTCGACATGCTCGGCGAAGGCGCCCGCACCGCCACCGATGCCAGGCGCTATTTCGACGCCTATGCCAGTGCCATCGAGACGATCGGCAAGGCGGCGGGTCACCATCCCCTGCCCGACCGGCCCGGCATCTCCGTCAAGCTCTCGGCGCTGCATCCGCGCTTCGAGGCAATCAGCCGCGACGGTGTGATGGCCGAGCTGGTGCCGCAACTGCTGGACCTGGCGCAGCGCGCCAAGGTCCATGATCTCAACTTCACCGTCGACGCCGAGGAAGCCGACCGGCTGGAATTGTCCCTCGACGTGATTGCGGCAACGCTCGCCGATCCCTCGCTTGCCGGTTGGGACGGATTTGGCCTCGCGATCCAGGCCTATCAGAAGCGCGCCGGCGACGTGATCGACTATGTCGATGCGCTCGCCCGGGCGCACGACCGCAAGCTGATGGTGCGGCTGGTCAAGGGCGCCTATTGGGACACCGAGATCAAGCGCGCGCAGGAGCGCGGGCTCGACGGCTATCCCGTGTTCACCCGCAAGGCGATGACGGATCTGAACTACGTCGCCTGCGCTCAAAAGCTGTTGAGTCTGCGGCCACGCATCTTCCCGCAATTCGCCACCCATAACGCGCTGAGCGTCGCGACCGTGCTGGAGCTTGCCGGTGCGAACGGCGGCTTCGAATTCCAGCGCCTGCACGGCATGGGCGAGGCGCTCTACGAGCAGCTCGCCAAGGATCACCCGGACATCGCCTACCGCACCTACGCCCCGGTCGGCAGCCATCGCGACCTGCTCGCCTATCTGGTGCGGCGACTGTTGGAGAACGGTGCCAACTCCTCCTTCGTGGCGCAAGCGTCCGATTATCGCGTGCCGGTTACGGCGCTGTTGCAGCGCCCGGCGGATGCCATCGTCCGGCCGCAGCACGCGGCCCATCCCAAGATTCCGTTGCCGGGCGACCTGTTCGCGCCGGAGCGGCGCAATTCGCGCGGCGTCGAATTCGGCGCGCGCGCCGCGCTCGACCGGTTGCTGACGGAGGTCAAGGCCGAGACGATCGACCTCAAGCCGATCGCGGACGCAACGCCGGATCAGGCCAATGCGGCAATGGCTGCGGCGCGCGCCGGCTTTGCCGCCTGGAGCCGGACACCCGCAGCCACGCGCGCGGCGGCGCTGGAGCAGGCCGCGCATCTTCTGGAGAACCGCGCGCCCCATTTCATAGCGCTGCTGCAACGCGAGGGCGGCAAGACGCTCGACGATGCGCTGTCGGAGCTGCGCGAGGCCACCGACTTCTGCCGCTATTATGCCGCGCAGGGTCGCAAGCTGTTCGGCAACGATGTGGCGATGCCGGGCCCGACCGGCGAGAGCAATGCGCTGGCCATGCGCGGCCGCGGCGTCTTCGTGGCGATCTCGCCATGGAATTTTCCGCTGGCGATCTTCCTCGGCCAGGTCACGGCGGCGCTGATGGCCGGCAACAGCGTGGTGGCCAAGCCCGCAGAGCAGACCCCGCGCATCGCGGTCGAGGCGGTGCGGCTGCTGCACGAGGCCGGCATCCCCGCAAGCGCGCTGCACCTCGTCACTGGCGACGGCCGCATCGGCGCCGCACTGGCCGCGCACCCCGATATCGGTGGAATCGTCTTCACCGGATCGACCGAGGTCGCGCGCAGCATCAACCGGGCGCTGGCAGCCAGGGACGGGCCGATCGTGCCGCTGATCGCGGAGACCGGCGGCATCAACACCATGATCGCGGATGCGACCGCGTTGCCAGAGCAGGTCGCGGACGACGTCGTCACCTCGGCGTTTCGTTCCGCCGGCCAGCGCTGCTCGGCGCTGCGGCTGCTGTTCGTGCAGGAGGACGTAGCCGACCGCATGATCGAGATGATCGCGGGCGCGGCGCGCGAGTTGAAGATCGGCGATCCAAGCGACGTCGCGACCCATATCGGGCCGGTGATCGATGTCGAGGCCAAGCAGCGCCTCGATGCGCATATCGCACGGATGAGGAGAGAGGCACGGCTGCACTTTGCCGGCACCGCGCCGGAGGGCTGCTTCGTGGCGCCGCACATCTTCGAGCTTGGGGATGCCGGCCAGCTCACCGAGGAGGTGTTCGGCCCGATCCTCCACGTCGTGCGCTATCGTGCGGAAAATCTCGAACGCGTCCTGCAAGCGATCGAGCGCACCGGCTACGGGCTGACGCTCGGCATCCACTCCCGCATTGACGATACGATCGAGGCGATCGTCGACCGCGTCCAGATCGGCAACATCTACGTCAACCGCAACATGATCGGTGCCGTGGTTGGCGTGCAGCCGTTCGGCGGCAACGGCCTGTCCGGAACCGGCCCGAAAGCCGGCGGCCCGCACTACCTCGCGGGCTTTGCGACCGAGCAGACCGTGACGATCAACACCGCAGCAGCCGGCGGCAATGCTGCCCTGCTCGCAGGGGATGAGTGAGGCGCGGCGAGGAGCGTTGCATCCCGCCGAAACATCGGTCTAATGCTGCCGTGACGTGGCCCTCGCCAATTCCAGCGCGCGGGATACAACACGAGTGAGGGAGCAACGCCGCAATGGAAAAGGGCATTTTTGCAGGGCTCAAGGTGCTGGATTGCGCGAGTTTCATCGCAGCACCAGCGGCCGCGACCGTGCTGTCGGATTTCGGCGCCGATGTCGTCAAGATCGAGCCGCCCGGCGCCGGCGATCCCTACCGCAATCTGCCCAACATTCCGGGCTATCCGACCAGCGAGCACAATTTCGCCTGGCTGCTGGAGGCCCGCAACAAGAAGAGCATCGCGCTCGACCTCGCAAAGCCGGAAGCGCAGGCCGTGCTCTACAAGCTGGTCGAAGAGGCCGACGTCTTCATCACCAACATGCCGCCGCCGGTGCGCACCAAGCTCGGCATCACCTATGACCATCTCGCCCATCTCAATGATCGCCTGATCTACGCCTCGTTCACCGGTTATGGCGAGAAAGGCGAAGAGGCCAACAAGCCCGGCTTCGACAGCAACGCCTATTGGGCGCGCTCCGGCCTGATGGACCTCGTCCGCGCCGACACCGACACGACGCCAGCCCGCTCGGTCGCCGGCATGGGCGACCATCCCTGCGCCATGGCATTCTACGGCGCGATCGTCACCGCGCTGTACCAGCGCGAGAAGACCGGCAAGGGCTCGCACGTCGCCTCCAATCTGATGGCGAACGGCGTGTGGGCTGCGAGCGTGCTGGCGCAGGCAAAGCTCTGCGGCGCCAAGTTCGCCGAGCGGCGGCCGCGCGAACGCGCGTTGAACGCGGTCGCCAACCACTACCAGTGCAAGGACGGCCGCTGGCTGATCCTGTCACTGCTGAGCGAAGAGAAACAGTTTCCGACGCTGGCCAGGTGTCTCGGCCGCGAAGATCTCATCACCGACCCGCGCTTTGCCACCAAACCCGACCGCCACGCGCGCTCCGTCGAGCTGATCAAGATCTTTGACGAGACCTTCGCGACCAGGGATCTCGCCGAATGGCGCAAGATCCTCGACGGCAACGGACTGGTGTTTGGCATTGTCGGCATTTTGGACGACATCCCGAACGACAAGCAGATGCTCGATAACGAGGTGCTAGTGCCGTTCGAGAACGACACCATGCTCACCATCTCCAGCCCGATCTGGATCGACGGCGCCAAGAAAGTGCAGCCGCGCAAGCCGCCCGACGTCGGCGAGCACAGTGACGAAATTTTGCGCGGCGCGGGATACGATGACGCCGCGATCAAGCAGCTGCGGTCCCAGGGGGCTGTGGGGTAAGGAGCCGACAGCGGTCATACATCCACGCTGTCGTCCCGGCGAAGGCCGGGACCCATATCCCAGAGAGGAAGTTGTCGAACGAAGCTGATAACTCCAAATCTTCGCCAAACTGCGTTCGGTGGTTATGGGTCCCGGCCTTCGCCGGGACGACGACGTAGATCGCTTCAACAATCACAGTCATCGCGAGGTCCCATGCCCAGCTACCGCCTGCACTACTTCCCCGAATCCGGCAACAGCTACAAGCTGGCGCTGATGCTGACGCTTTGCGGCGAGAGGTTCGAGCCGGTCTGGACCGATTTTGGCGGCGGCGTCACGCGCACGCCGGAATGGCGCAAGAGCGTGAACGAGATGGGTGAGATTCCCGTGCTCGAAGTCGACGGTGTGAAGATGACGCAGACCGCGCCTCTCCTGCTCAAGCTTGCCGAGCAGCACGGGCGTTTCGGCGCCGAGACCGAGGAGGAAAAGTTCGAGCTGCTGCGCTGGCTGTTCTGGGACAACCACAAGCTCACCGGCTACATGGCGACCTACCGCTTCATGCGCGCCTTCACACAAAACAACGATCCGCAGGTGCTAAAACATTTTCGCCGGCGCCTCGAGGATTTTCTCGGCATTCTCGACGGTCATCTCCAGCACAACGAATTCGCGATCGGAACCACGCCGACCGTCGCCGATATCTCGATGATGGCCTATCTGCACTATCCGAGCGACGAGCACGGCTTTGATTTCGAGGAAAGCTATCCCGCCATTCACGCCTGGCTTGGCCGCATGGCCGCGCTGCCCGGCTGGAGGCCGGCCTACGAGCTGCTGCCCGGCAAGCGGATGACGAATTACGCGAAGTGAGGGCGCCGACTACTTCAGCGCCAGCCAGCCGAGCGTGAACAGGATTCCGCCGATGATGACGACGACCGCGACCGCCCAGGTGCTGACGCGGATGCTGCCGGTAACCTGCTTGGCCTCTTCATTCTGCGCGATCTCGCGATTGCGCTCCTTGTTGGCTTCGCTGGAGTCCGTCATGGGTCATCCAAACCGGTTCGAGACAGCCTAACGCGTCTTGATGAAGCACATGCCGATGCGGCGCGAAGCCGCGGCAGCCTGACAGGTCAATCCTTTAGCACAGCTCCATGACGTAAAACTCCTGTCGGTCGATCGCGATCCCGCATTTTCCAGGGAACAATGCGCGCCCCAGCCGTCCTGATATTCGGTCCCCGCCAGCTCAGTGCTGCCGCGGGTCTGCGGCCGGCTGGCAAATCCACGTGAGAAATCAGGACGTTTGCCTGCGGTCATCGCGGTCAGGATGTCACGGCGGCGGACCTGGTCGCCAAGAAAATGCGGCGAGGCCGGCACGATGGTCGAGTTGGACGGCTTGTCCGCAAGCCAATCGACGCCCGGGAAGTGAAAGCCGCCGATGCCGCGGGTCTGGTGGCAGCCGGCGCAGGTGACGTCATTGAGGCGGCGCTGGAAGCCCGCGACCGAGCGGACGTTCTGCATGTCCCCGCGCGCGGCAGCTTGCTTCAACGCACCAACCACGTCGTTGTCGGAGAAGACCGGCTCGCCCTGTCCCTCTCCGTTGCCCTCCCCTTGCACCATCCCGAACTCCGGCTGCAACGGAGAAGCATCGAGGCCGGCTGGCGTCGGCACGATTGCAGCCTTGGCCAGGAATTTCTCGGGGATCAGCACCGTACCGCGATCGAAGTCGCGAAGATGATCGGGCGCGAGCAGCCAATCCCTGAAGTCGCGCCGGAGATCATTGTCAGCGAGAATGCGGTCGCGGTCGATCTGGTTCTCCAGCGTCGATTCCTCGAACGTCTTCGAGGCGGCGTCGTACTTGAACACCTTGAGCAGATAGTCGGAGCGGAAATCGTGCAGCGCCGATTTCGCCGCAACTGAGATCTGAATGTTGGTCTCGATGCGATCGAGCATCGCATCGTAAGGGAAGAAGTCGCTGCCGATCAGCCCCTGCCAGTCGCCATTGCCGAGCCAGCGTCGCGCGACCTCGGCGCAGGTGATCGGCTTGCCGTTCCCGTCCATCTGGCGCACGTCGCGCGCCTTCATCACCAGATTGAGCGTCATCGGCAGCCGCGTGGCTGTCCTGCCGCCATCCGGTTTGGTCTCGAAACGCACAAGACGATAGATCAGCCTGATCTCGCCGCAGGAGTCTTCCGAGACATAGGCCCGGTCCATGCGGTTGACGATGCCGGCCAGCACGAAACGGGTGTCGCGGGATTTCAGATTGGCGCGATCGAACAATTGTACGTCGAAGCCCTCGCCGACGCCGATGGTCTCGGTCGGATATGCCGCCTTCTGCTGGGCGACGTAGCGATCGATCTCCGCCTCGATCGCGGGAGGAATCTCCTTGAGCTGCGACAACCACGAAAACATCAGATCGGTCGTCAGCGGAAAGTTCGCGTTCCGCTCCGGCCACAACAGGCGCGAGATCGTGAGCGCATCGTGCTGGTCGAGCTCGCGCAGGAGATCGGGATCGGTGATCGCCGTGCCGCGTGCCAGTTGCGCGTTCTCCGCGGCCAACAACGACACGATGCCGCCGAAAAATACGGCGGCGGCAACGAGAATTCGCAAGGCGCGGCTCATGCCTCAGGTAACACCGCGCAGGGACGGCTATTCAAGCAAAAAGGCGCTTCACATCGTGGTGAAGCGCCTTTTCGGAAATCGGATATGGGCCGCTCAGCGCGCGACGATCAGCCCCTTGCTGGTGACGACCACCCAGCGGCCGTCCTGACGGCGGATCGCATCGACACGGCCAACCCCTGGGATGGGGTCACCGGCATACACCTCGTAGAGGCCACCGCGGCCCTCGACCAGTGCGCCGCCGTTGGAGACGTCGCGCAGCACCCAGCCTTCGACCGTCGGCAACCGGCCGACCTCGGTCTTGGGTGCGACGGGAGCCGGCGCAGCTGCGGCGGTTGCAACCTGGGTCGGTGCGATCGAACCAGTGGTCTCCTTGGCGGGCACGGCGGCTGCGGCCTGGACGGGCGCCGCGGGCGGGGTGGCGCGGAGCTTGTCGACCGTCTCGGACAGCTTTGCGATCTTGGCCATTGGCTCGGCCTGCGCCTTCTCGAGCTTGTCGAGGCGGTCGTTGGTCCGGTTGAACTGGCCGAGGCCGGTCTTGGAGGTATGCTCGACGTTGGCTTTGAGCGCGACGACATCGGCATCAATCCGGGCGACCGAGGATTCCAGCGCGCTGGTGTCGGCAACCTGTGCCGGCGCGGAGCTTGCGAAGTGCATCATCCCTGCGGTCGCGAGCGCGCCGCTGATGGCGCCGACACTGGCTGCAATCGCCACTACCGCGGCCATCGCCGACAGGCGGCGCGCGCCGCCGCTCTCGCGCGGCTCGTCCGCCTTCACATGCGGCGCAAACTCCTCACGGTCCCAGGACCGCTCTGCGGGTGCCATGACGATGAGCTTGCCGGGCTTTGGCTCGGACTTGGTCTCGGCTTTGGGCTCAACCTGGGCCTCGAACTTCGGCACCTCGATCCGCGGCGGCTCAATCTCGATCGGATCAGGCTTGGGCGGCGCCTCGTGGTCAGGGGCAATCGAAGGGGCCTCGATTCCCGCAGACTCGACGGCCTGCGGCGCGGTCGCGGCGGCTTCGACGACGCTCGTCTGCTCACCGGTCGTTTGGGCAGCCTGCTCAGCCATTGGTTCGCTCACAGCTCAAATACTCCACTCTGGATTGACCTTTTGGTAACTTTCATTGCTTGCGAAATCCTTACTTCGGGACCCGCTTACCGAAATTTTAGGGAGTCATCCGGGGCCGAATTGGGCCGGGAACGTGGAACCGGTGTGGCGGGTATGAAGCAATTTGTAACCGGGCGAAGATGAACGGCCGCGCAACGGACAGGGTCTGCCGCCCCCACGTGGTCAACGACGGGCGTGGATGACGCCCGCTCTGTCCACATCACTGTCCGTCACATCAGCACCGGTGCATCCGGCAGCTCGTTGGGGTGCGGGCCGCTTGACGGAAAGTGCTTTGTCAGCTCCCGGGACACCGCCTCGATGCCGCCGATCACGCCGCGCTCGAACTGCCCCGACCTGAACTCGACTTCCATGGCGCGGCAGATGCTCTCCCAACGCTCGCCACCAACCTTCGCATCGATACCGCGGTCGGCGATGATCTCGACATCGCGGTCGGCGAGCAGGAGATAGATCAGGACACCATTGTTGTGCGCGGTGTCCCAGATGCGCAGTTGCGAGAACACGTCGAGCGCGCGCTCGCGCGCCGGCTGGTTGCGAAACAGCGGGCCGCCGTCGAGCGCGCCTTCCACCACGAAGCGGAGCTGGCCGGAATGGCTGGCTTCGCCGCGCTTGATCGCCTGCTCGATGCGGTCGAGCACGCCCTTCGGGAACACCTGCTTGGCACGCCAATGGTGCTGGAGCAGATGCCGGGTGATGCGCCTGATGCTCATGACCTACCAGCTCCCCGAGGCGCCGCCGCCGCCAAAACTGCCGCCACCACCGCTGAAGCCGCCGCTCGACGACGACCCGCTGCTCCAGCCGCCGGATGACGAGCCGCTCGACCACGAGCCACGACGCGAGGACCCCGTGCCCGATCCCGCCCCAAACAGATCGGCGATAAACGTCAGGACAGCGCCGAGCACACCGACGCCCAGTCCGATGACCGCTGAGCCGATCACGAACCAGGCGAGGACACCAACGATCGCTCCCGTTATTCCCGAACCGAACAGCCGCCCGAACATGGAGCGCAGGATGCCTCCGATGACCAGCGGGCCGAACAGCAGGAAGTAGAAAAGCGGCTCGACGTCGTTCCAATCGCCGAAATTCACGCTGCGCGAGGGCGTCGGCAGCGGCTCGCCGTCGATGACGCGGATCATGCGGTCGACGCCCGCCGTGATGCCGCCGGCGAAATCGCCGCTCCTGAATTTCGGCGTGATGGCTTCATCGATGATGCGCCGCGACGTGACGTCGGTGAGCGCGCCCTCGAGGCCGTAACCGACCTCGATGCGCAAATGCCGGTCGTTCTTGGCCACAACGAGGATGGCGCCGTCGTCGACCTTCTTGCGTCCGATCTTCCAGGCCTCCGCGACGCGGATCGCGAATTGCTCGATGGTCTCCGGGTCCGTCGTCGGCACGATCAGGACGGCGATCTGGCTGCCCTTGCGCATCTCGAAGTCCTGCAGCTTTTGCGACAGCGCGGCGATGTCGCCGCTGGAGAGCGTGCCGGTCTGATCGACCACGCGGCCGGTCAGTTGCGGCACGGCGACATCGGCTGAGGCGGGGAGCGCAAAGGTGAACAGGAGCGCGAAGACGAGGACGAATGCTGAGAAGCCCAAAACGGCACGCCACAACATCGTTGTCATCGCCCGCGAAGGCGGGCGATCCAGTATTCCAGAGGCAGCAGTGATTGAACCGTGAAGCCGCGGCGTACTGGATTCCCCGCTTTCGCGGGGAATGACGGTGGTGGGTGGGGCATGCATCGGGGTCGAAGGCACTTACTTCGACGGCGCGGGCGCCGGATTGAAATCGACCTTCGGCGCGGTCGAGATTTCCTTCTCGTTCCCGACCGTGAAGTTCGGCTTTTCCTTGTAGCCGAACATCATCGCCGTGACGTTGCTCGGGAACGAACGGATGGTGACGTTATAGTCCTGCACCGCCTTGATGTAGCGGTTGCGCGCCACCGTGATGCGGTTCTCGGTGCCTTCGAGCTGCGACATCAAATCCTTGAACAGCGCATCCGACTTGAGCTGGGGGTAGTTCTCGGTGACCACGAGCAGCCGCGACAGCGCGCCGGAGAGTTCGCCCTGGGCGGCCTGGAATTTCTGGAATGCGGCGGGATCGTTCAGCACCTCGGGCGTCGCCTGGATGCTGCCGACCTTGGCGCGGGCATTGGTGACGCCGAGCAGCACGTCCTTCTCCTGCTGCGCAAAACCCTTCACCGAGTTGACGAGGTTGGGCACGAGATCGGCGCGACGCTGATACTGGTTCACGACCTCGGACCAATTGGCCTTGATCTGCTCGTCCTCGCTCTGGATCGCGTTATAGCCGCAATTGGTGAGGCTCAACGAGGCCAGCGCCGCCAGCACGGTCAGGATCTTGCGCATCAAATTTCTCCCGGTGGAATCGGGCGCAAGCTACCAGATTGCGCGCGCGAGATGCCAGACATCTTGCGTCCCGGCCGTGGCCTGTGAAAAGCAGCCGATGTACGCAAGCCTCTTGCTTAATCCTGGCTGTAATAGTCAACTTGAGGGAACAATAATGCCAGGTCGGGAACGCCAGGGGAACGCGATGAGCTCGTTCGAGACCATCCTCGTGGAGAGGCCGGAGCCGGCGATTGCCCGGGTCGTGATGAACCGGCCCGACGCGCGCAACGCGCAGAACCTGCAAATGACCTACGATCTCAACGCCGCCTTCGACGAGGCGGTGCAGGACGACGCGGTCAAGGTGATCATTCTCGCCGGCAATGGTCCGCACTTCTCCTCAGGCCATGACCTGCGACCCGGCAGCAAGAATGAAGCGGGCGTGGATTTTCCGCCGATCGGAAATTGGGGCGGCTTCGCCGAAGCAAACGCCCATGGCCGCTTCGCGCGCGAGCAGGAGATCTATCTCCAGATCACCCGGCGCTGGCGCAACCTCGCCAAGCCGACAATTGCAGAGGTTCACGGCAAGTGCATCGCCGGCGGCCTGATGCTGGCCTGGGCCTGCGATCTCATCATCGCGAGTGACGATGCGCAGTTCTGCGATCCCGTGGTCACCATGGGTGTCTGCGGCGTCGAATGGTTCGTGCATCCCTGGGAGCTCGGCCCGCGCAAGGCCAAGGAATTTCTGTTCACGGCCGACGCATGGAGCGCGCAGGAGGCGCATCAACTCGGGATGGTCAACCGGGTCGTGCCGCGCGCAGAGCTGTCATCCGCCGTGCTGGCGCTGGCGCGCAAAATCGCGTCAAAACCGTCCTTTGCGCTGAAGCTGACCAAGGAAGCCGTGAATCGTTCGGTTGACGTGATGGGCCAACCGGCTGCAATCGACCAGGCCTTTGCGCTGCATCAGCTCTGTCACGCGCATAATCTTCAGGAATTCGGCATGATCGTCGATCCATCGGGCCTACACCCCTCCGTCCGCAAGCCGCCGGCCGCCGCGGAGTAGACAGGATGGATCTCAATCTCAGCGACGAGCAACGCCTGCTGCGCGAAAGCGCGGAGCGCTTCGTGGCCGAAAGCTACGATGCCGATCACCGCCGCAAGATGGCGAACGATCCGCTCGGCTTCAGTCCGGCGGTGTGGAAACAATTCGCAGAACTGGGCTGGCTGGCGCTGCCGATCGCGGAGGAGTGTGGCGGGCTCGGCGGCAGCGCGGTCGAGATCGGTATTTTGATGGAAGCCTTCGGCCGCGGGCTTGTGTCGGAGCCGTATATCGCGTCGGTCGTGCTTGGCGCCGCGTTGATCGAGCGATGCGGCAGCATGGCGCAGAAGCAGGCCATCCTGCCGAAGATCGCGGACGGATCGTTGAAGCTCGCGCTCGCGCATTCCGAGCGCGCGGCGCGGTTCGATCTTGCCAAGGTCGCAACCACCGCCCACAGCACGGCGCAAGGCTGGCGCCTGGCCGGTCGCAAGATTGCCGTGCTCGATGGCCACGCCGCCGACGAGATCATCGTCTCCGCGCATATCCATGATCATCAGGGCTCCTCCGGCCGCATCGGCCTGTTCCTGGTGCAGGCGACAACTCCGAGTGTTGCGATCTCCGACTACGAGCGCCTCGGCGGCGGGCGGGCCTGCAACATCGAGCTGTCGGACGTGCAACTGCCGGAGGATGCCTTGCTCGGCAACGGGCATGACGCGCTGCCGGCAATCGAATGGGCTGTTGATCGCGCCATGGCTGCGCTTGGCGCCGAGGCCGTCGGCATCATGCAGGTGCTGCTGGACACCACGCTGGAGTACACAAAAATCCGGAAGCAATTCGGCCGGCCGCTCGCGGCCAACCAGGTGATCCGCCACCGCCTCGCCGACATGGCGGTGCAGGTCGACGAAGCGCGCTCGATGGCGTTGCGCGCCGCGCTGAAGCTCGACGCCGATCCGGTCGAGCGCGCGCGGGCCGCGTCGGGCGCGAAGGCGAAGATCGGCAGATCTGCGCGCTTCGTCGGCGAGCAGTCGATCCAGCTTCACGGCGGCATGGGCGTCACCGAGGAGCTCGAGGTCGGCGCCTATTTCAAGCGGCTGGTCGCGTTCGACACGCTGTTCGGCGGCAGCGCCCACCATTATGGCCGCCACGCCCGGCTTGGCCGCGCCAGCGTGCCGGCCTGATACAAGGAGCGCATCATGGACCTGTCGTTCAATGCCGAGGAGCGCGCCTTCCAGGACGAGGTGCGCGGCTTCATTGCCAGAAACCTCACCGAGGAGATGAAGCGCGCGACGGCGCTGACGCCGTCGGTGTTCTCCGATCCCGATATCGGCATGGCCTGGCAGCGCACGCTGCACAAGCAAGGCTGGGGCGCGCCGGGCTGGCCGGTCGAGCATGGCGGGCCGGATTGGACCCCGGCGCAGCGCTGGATCTTCGAGACTGAAAGCGCGCGGGCCGGCGTGCCCAATGTCAATGTGATGGGCGTGAAGATGGTCGGGCCCGTCATCATCGGCTTCGGCTCGCCCGAGCAGAAGAACTTCTACCTGCCGCGCATTCTGTCCGGTGAGGATTATTGGTGCCAAGGCTATTCCGAGCCGGGCTCCGGCTCCGATCTCTCCTCGCTGAAGACGCGCGCGGTGCGCGATGGCGACGACTACGTCATCAACGGCACCAAGATCTGGACCACGCATGCCCACCACGCCAACCGCATGTTCGCGCTGGTGCGCACCAGCGACGGGCCACGGCAGCAGGACGGCATCAGCTTCATCCTGATCGACATGAAGACACCGGGCATCACGACGCGTCCTATCCTCACCATCGGCGGCGACCACGAGGTCAACCAGGTATTCTTCGACGACGTGCGCGTTCCCGTGGCGAACCGCGTCGGCGAGGAAGGCAAGGGCTGGACCTACGGCAAGTATCTGCTCGAGTTCGAGCGCGGCTCCGGCATCGCCTCGGCGAAGCTGCGCGAGGGGCTGAAGGCGATCGCGGAGCTTGCCGAGTCCGATCTGACGGGCGGCGCGATCGACAGTCCCGACATCGCGACGCGCATCTCCGAAGTCGAGGTCGACATCGACGCGCTGGAGATGACCGAGCTGCGCGTGCTGTCGGCGCTGCAGACCGGACAGAATCCCGGTGCGGTGTCGTCGATCCTGAAGCTGCGCAACAGCGAGATCCGCCAGGCCGTGACCCGGCTCGGCGCCGACGTCATCGGCCATGACGCCCTCGCGGTCGAGCCGATGCGCCCGCTCTACAAGCTCAACCACAAGCCGGCGATGCCGGAGGAGATGCTGACGGTGATGCCGGAATATCTCAACGGCCGCGCCTATACGATCTTCGGCGGCACCTCGGAGATCCAGCGCGATATTATTGCGAAGATGATGTTGGGGATCTGAGGGGCACTGGCACTACATTCTCACTGTCGTCCCGGTCTCACTGTCGTCCCGGCGAAGGCCGGGACGACGAGTTGGATTTGTGGCGACAGCCAGCACGACAATGGCCGCTAACCGCCCACCTTCGCATCCCGGATCGCCTGCCAGATCTTCTGCGGCGTCAGGGGCGTGTTGAGCTGGGTGATGCCGAGCTCGGCGAGCGCATCCATCACGCCGTTGGTGACGCAAGGGGGGCCACCGATGGCGCCGGATTCGCCGCAGCCCTTGGCGCCGAGCGGATTGGTGCGACAGGGCGCGGAATCGTCGAGCGTCACCACGATCGGCGGAACGTCGTCGGCGCGCGGGATGCAATAGTCCTGGTAGCTCGCGGTGAGCAGCTGGCCGTCGGCATCATAGGACACCCCCTCATACAGCGCCTGGCCGATACCCTGCGCCACACCGCCATGGATCTGTCCCGTCACCAGCATCGGGTTCACCGCGACACCGACGTCGTCGACCGTGGTGTAGCGCACGACCTTGGAGACGCCGGTCTCGGGATCGATTTCGACCTCGCAGATATGGGTGCCGTTCGGCCAGCTCGGACCGTCCACCTCGCCTTCGGAATCGACGCTGAGCTTTGCGCCGCCTTCTTTCTCGGCAATGTCGAACAGGCTGATGCGGCGGTCGGTGCCGACCACGGTGAGCATGCCGCCCTGATATTCAATGTCCTCGATCGAGGTCTCCAGCACGTTCGCCGCCTTCTCGCGCGCCTTCTGGATCAGATCGTTGGATGAGACCGCGACCGCCGTGCCGCCGACGAACAGCGAACGCGAGCCGACGCTGCCGAAGCCCGTCGCCAGATCGGTGTCGCCCTGGACCACGTCGATCTTGTCCATGGGGATGCCGAGCGTGTCGGAGATCATCTGGGTGTAGGTGGTCTGCAACCCCTGCCCCATCGCCATGGTGCCGGAATGCAGGACGACGCGGCCCTGCGCGGTCGCATGCAGGCTGACCTTCTCGGTGTGGGCGCGGCCGCCGGTCCATTCGATATAGGAGGTGAGCCCGCGGCCGTAGAGCAGGCCCTTCTTCTTCGCCGCCTTCTTGCGCGCGGCAAAGCCGTCCCAATCCGCAAGCTTCACGGCACGATCGAGCATGTGCGCGAAGGCGCCGGAATCGTAAACCTGCCCTGCAGCGTTGGTGTAGGGCAGTTGCGCCGGCTTGATGTAATTCGCTTTCCGGATCGCGCGCGGATCCATGCCGATTTTTCGTGCAGCCGCGTCGAACAGGCGCTC
Organism: Bradyrhizobium sp. BWC-3-1; assembly: GCF_032917965.1. Classification (NCBI taxonomy): domain Bacteria; kingdom Pseudomonadati; phylum Pseudomonadota; class Alphaproteobacteria; order Hyphomicrobiales; family Nitrobacteraceae; genus Bradyrhizobium; species Bradyrhizobium sp. BWC-3-1. Next base: position 1,425,682 of record NZ_CP136625.1, on the reverse strand, counting down.
GACGATGAACACGGCCTCCGGGCGGCCCGCACCGCGATAAGCGCCGACCGGCGCGGTGTGGGTCATCACCGACTTCACCTCGAAATGTACCAGCGGCAAATCGTAGACGCCGGTCTGCACGAACGGCCCCAGCACCAGCGGGATGATATTGGCCGCGCCTGAGGAATACGCGCCGGTGCAGCCGATCGAGCTGACGCGGTAGGCCAGCACCTTGCCCTTCTCGTCGAGCGCAAAGGAAGCTGTCGAGGTAAGATCGCGGCCGTGGGTGCCACCGACGAATTCGTCGGTGCGGTCGCCGCGCCAGCGGATCTTCCTGTTCAGCTTGGTTGCGGCATAGGCGACGATGCCGTCCTCGGGATAGAGGTTGGTCTTCTGGCCAAAGCCGCCGCCGATATCGCCGACCAGCACGCGAACGCTGTCCTTGGGACGCTTCAGCACGGCCTCGGCCAGCACGTCGCGGGTCGAGGCAGGCGTCTGCGACTGCACATGCAGCAGGAGACGGCCGGACGTCTTGTCGATCTCGGCAATGGTCGAGCGCGGCTCCATCGCCGAGGGCACCAGGCGCTGGCTGACGAGATCGAGCTCGACGGTATGCGCCGCCCTGGCAAAAGCCTCGTCCACCTTGGCGGCATCGCCGTAAGCCATCGCGCCGACGATGTTGTCGGGGGCCTCCGGCCACACCACGGGCGCGCCGGGCTTGACCGCCTCGACGGGATCGACCACCGCCGGCTGCACGTCATATTCGACCACGATCGCTTCGGCTGCGCTCTGCGCGTCGGCACGCGAGGAGGCCACCACGGCAGCCACGGCCTCGCCCGCATAGCGCACGATGTCGTGCGCCAGCAGACGGCGTGGCGGCACCGTCATCGGCTTGCCGTCGGGGCGCTTGAAGATGCTCAAGGTCGGGATAACGCCGATGTCGTCCTTGACGAGGTCGGCGCCGGTATAGACCGCGGTCACGCCGGGCATCGCCGTGGCGGCGCTGGTGTCGATCGAGACGATCTTCGCATGGGCATGCGGCGAGCGCAGCAGGTACAACCACAGCGCGCCATCTTCCGGCTTGTCGTCGATGAACTGCCCCTTCCCGGTGAGCAGTCGCTGGTCTTCCAAACGCTTGACGGGCTGCCCCGCTCCGAAACGCAAATTGCCGGGAAGAATGTTCATTCCACCATGTCCTTGAAACCCAGAAAACGACCGCGGGGGTTTTAGCCGATTTTGCGGTCGATACAACCGAGCCGCGGCACATCTGCATTGCGTGTCACGCCCGCTCTGGCCGCAGATTGCCGGGTCAGGAGCGCTCTATGTCGATGATGCCCACATTGATATCACGGGTGTCCGAATCCCGCTTTACTGTGAGGCGAACGGTCTTACCGGCACCGGCCTGCTCGAGCGCATCAGTCAGGTCGGAGAGCCGCCGCACCGGCTTGCCTTCCACCGCGGTGATGATGTCTCCGACCGTTCCGGTCGACAAGTTGACACCGCGAATCCCCGCCTGTTCCGCAGGGCTGCCGGGGGCTGTCCGGACCACGATCACCCCTTGGACGCCAAGCCGCGTCGACACATCCTCGCTGGCGGCGACGATGCCGATGCCGGGCGTCGGCACGCGGCCATTGCGAATAAGCTCGGGGACAATCCGGTTCACGACGTCCACCGGCACCGCGAAACCGATGCCTGCATTCGAGCCGGACGGCGATATGATCGCAGTCGTGACGCCGATCAGCCGGCCGGCGGAGTCCAGCAGCGGCCCGCCCGAATTGCCCGGGTTGATTGCGGCATCCGTCTGGATGACATTGGCAATCTCCCGGCCGCCATGGGTCGGAAGCCTCCGCTTGAGGGCACTGATGATGCCGCTCGTCATCGACTGATCTAGCCCGAAAGGATTGCCGATCGCAAACGCGGATTGCCCGACTTTCAGGTCGGTCGAACTGCCGAGAGCCACCTGCGGTGGAAGCTCGCGCACGCTGCGGATCCGCAGGACCGCAAGATCGTAATTGGGGGCGGTGCCGATCAGATCAACCCGAGCCACCTCTCCCGACGCAAAGCGGACCGCGATCTCGCCGCCATTGGCCACGACATGGTTGTTCGTGACGAGATGCCCGTCGCGGTCCCAGACAAATCCCGTGCCGGAAGCGCCGCCCTGCCCCTCCTCTCCCATGACTGGAGTAGCGGCCGATCTCACCGCAACCTGGACAACCGAGGGCGACACTCGTTCGAAGATGTCGATGGTGGCCCTTTCGGCCTCGGACAGCGGACCACGTTGCTCGACGGCGCGCGCGGAGGGGGTTGTCCATGGCGCATGCTGGACCTTCACGGCAGTTACCACGAGCAGCAGGGCGGCAAAAGCCGCCGCAATGATTGCGTAGCGACGATTCATCAGTGATCACCGTGTCGTATGCTGAAGACGATCTCTCGAATGCACATGCCGGGAGGTGACAGAGCCAGCTCACGCAGCAACGTCGAAAATGAATGGAAGTTTCTCGAATCGGGCAGCTAAGGACGGTTCCGCTGCCCGTGCCGGGGCCCATTGCCGCGTGACAAACCGCTACGCCAGCTCCCGCAATGCCGCTTCTACGACCTTGCGCGCATCGGCGGTGAGAGCGGCCTGCGGCGGGACAGGATCGCCGACGTCGTACCCCTGGATGGCCAAGCCGGCCTTGATGCAGGCCGCCAGGTTGAAGCGGGCAAAAGCTTCGTTGATGCGCCACAGCCTGCGCTGGAGCGCCATCGCCTCGTCCCAGCGGCCGGCCTTGCAGAGGTCGTAGAGCGCGACGCTCTGGCGCGGAATGATGCAGGCGGGGCCCGCCATCCAGCCGAGGCCGCCGATCAGCATCACCGCGGCCGGGATATGGGCGGAGGCGGAGAACACCCGCAAGGCATCGCCGCAGCGGTTCATGATCGAGAGCAGCCGGCCGGTGTTGGTCGAGGCGTCCTTGATGTAGCCGATGCGCGGATGTTCGGCGAGGCGCGCGATGATTTCGAGGGTGAGATCGGAGCGCTGGAATTGCGGATTGGTATAGATGACGACGGGGATGTCCACGGCATCCGCGATGGCGCGGAAATAGGATTCGATCTGGGCGTCGGCGAGCGGGAAATACGCTTCCAGGATCGCCAGAATGCCGTCGGCGCCGAGCTTCTGATACGCCTTCGCCTGCGCCACCGCATCTGCCGTCGAGGTGGAGGCGACGCCCGCGACAACAGGCACACGTCCCCTTGCCGCCTCGATCGTGGTCTGCACGACCGCGGTGCGTTGGGCGGCGTTGAGATAGGCGAACTCGCCGGTCGAGCCGAGCGGGGTCAGACCGTGGACGCCCGCGCCGATCAGATCGTCGCAGAGCTTTGCGAGGACGTTCGTCCGCACCGCGCCATCGGCAGCGACGGGAGAGACGAGATAAGGGAAGACGCCGCGAAAATCGGACATGTCAGGTGTGAATCCCGGAAACTGGCTAGCGCCTGACGGTCTTACCAACGCTCGTGCCGGCGATCAAATCCTGATCAGCCGCACCCGCGTGCCCCAGGGATCGATCGCCTCAACGCCGTCCGCTAGCGCCGTGACTTTCGCGCCGCCCTTGCGCAGGCGCTCTTCCTGTGCGGCGAGCAGATCCTGCTTAGCTGTCACCAGCGAGAACCAGGCGAGCCCCGTTGTCTGATCGTCGCGTTGGCCGGCGCCCTCGCTCTGCCACACGTTTATGCCGAGATGATGATGGTAGCGTCCCGACGACAGGAACGCGGCGCCGTTGCGGCTGCGGGTCGGGTCGAGTCCGATCGTGCCGTGGTAGAAATTCTGCGCCTGCGCGAGGTCGCCGACGCGCAGATGCATGTGGCCGATGCGCATTCCGTCCGGTGCCTTGGCATAATCAGGCACGCGCGTATTGGTCAGCGACAGCAGGTCGGGAATGTCGAGCTCGTCGGCCGCCATCTTCACGTTGCCTTCGCTCCACTGCCATTGCGAGGGATCGCGGTCGGCATAGACCTCGATGCCGTTGCCTTCGGGATCGTCGAGATAGACGGATTCGCTGACGAGATGATCGGCAAAGCCCGACAGCGGCACGCGATGCGAAGCGGCTGCTACCAGCCAGCGGGCCAAGTCCTTGCGGGTCGGCATCAGGAAGGCGGTGTGATAGAGGCCGGCGGCGTTGCGCGGCTCGATCTCGGCATCAGGACGGGCCTCCAGCACCAGCAGCGCGATGCCGGCCGTGCCGAGCTTGGCGGCGCTCGCCGAGCGTTCCATCACGGTGAGCCCGATCACGTCGCGGTAGTAGTTCGCAACCTTGTCGAGATTCTTCACCCGGAGCGTCACCATGCCGACGCGCATCGGCGTGCGGCTGGCATAGGTCGGACCGCCGCCCTGCGGTGTGCCCTCGGCGCGCGCCGCGCCCGCAGCCGCCATTGCGAGCGAGCTGGCGCCGGCGAGTTGAAGCAGGGTGCGGCGGGTAAGGTCGATGGTCATCAATCAGGGCTCGCAAAAAGGCTTGAGGCCGTACGGCACAAGGTCGAGCCGATTGCTACACGTTCCCGTGAGCGGCTCCAATCACATGTTCGTCGGCCGTGCTCTTACGGACCAGCTTCCCTGCTTATTTCCTGGCCATGCGGCCAGTTACGCGATCGCCCGCGACATCCCAGATTGAGGACAGCTTTACAGGAGCCTGCCATGACCGACTCAACTCCCCTGACTTCGCTGTCGTCCGCGCTCGCGGATATGGTGTCCCGCACCGCGCCGTCCGTCGTCGCCGTCCATTCGCATCGTTCCCGCGCCACCGGCTTCGTCTGGAAACCCGGCCTGATCGTCACCGCCGACGAGGCGCTGGCCGACGAGGGCGACGTCGAGATCGGCCTCCCCGACGGCAGCACCGCGGCCGCCACGATCGCCGGCCGCGACCATACGACGGATATCGCACTGCTGCGCGCCGATACGGCGATTGCCCCGGTCAAGCTGGCCACAATTGTGCCGCCCCTTGGCGCGTTGTCGGTCGTCGTCGCCACCAACCGCGATACGCCGAGCGCCGCGCTCGCGATGGTGTCGCAGTCCGGCAAGAGCTGGCGCTCCCTGCGCGGCGGCGACATCGACGCGCGGATCGAGCTCGACGTCCGCTTGCGCTCCAGCCAGCAGGGCGGCCTCGCGCTCGACGCATCGGGCGAAGCCTTCGGCATGGCCGTGCTCGGCCCGAGGCGTGTGCTAGTGATCCCGACAGCGACGATCGAGCGGGTCGCGGCCCAGTTAGAGGCGCGCGGCCGCATCGCACGCGGATATCTCGGCCTCGGGCTGCAGCCGGTCCGGCTCGACGACGGCGTCGGCGCGATGGTGATGAATGTCGACAAGGCCGGCCCTTCGGCGGCGGCCGGCATCCGCCAGGGCGACGTCATCGTCGCGGTCAACGACCAGAAGCTGTCCGGCGTGCGCGCGCTGTCGCGGACGCTGGGTCCGGCGAGCGTGGGCGCGGTGGTCGATATCGCGGCGCGCCGCGGCGGCGAGCCGGTCAGCTTCAAGGTCACGATCGGCGAGAGGCCGGCGGCGTGAGCGAGGACATCGCGCCCGAGATCGTGTTGGCTTTGGAGATCGACGATCCCGCCCTCGCCGATCGCCTGGCTGCTCTGCTCGGCAATATCGCCGGGCTTCGCCTCGCCGAACCCGGCGAGAAAGCCGTCGCGACGATTGTCACTCGCGATCCGCGCATCATGCCTGAGGACATTGCGCTGACGCAGCGTGAGCTCGACGTGCTGGCGTTGATGGCGGAAGGCGGCTCCAACAAGATGATCGCGCGTCAGCTCGGCATTTCCGTCCACACGGTGAAATTCCATGTCGGCTCGCTGCTCGACAAGCTTGACGCTACCGGCCGCACCGATGCGGTGGCACATGCGGCCCGCCGCGGCGTGATCGAGCTCTAGGTCGGGTGCGGCGGGAAGCTGAGCTGGACCGTCAGGCCCGGCGCGTTGTCGTGCAGGGCAATCTCGGCACCATGGAGGCGAGCGACCGCGGCGACCAGGCTTAAGCCAAGGCCGTTACCCGGGGTGTAGCGGCTCTGCTCGAGCCGGTAGAAGCGTTTGAACACGTGATCGCGCTGATCCGCCGGAATGCCCGGGCCGTCGTCGGCGATCGCGATCGTCGCACCGCCGTCGGTGCTGCTGCAGGTGACGGTCACCTGCCCGCCTTTGCAGCCGTGCTTGATCGCGTTGTCGACGAGATTGGCGATAGCGTCGAACAGCAGGTCGCGATCGCCAATAATCGCCACCTCGCGATCGCCGCCGAGGCTGAGCCGCGTCGCAACCTGTTCGGCGGCGGCATCGTAGAGCTCGACGACCTCGCCGGCGATTTCGGCGAGATTGAGGGTGCGAAACGCACTACGGCGGGCGCGGGTCTCGATCTCCGAGATGCGCGTGATGGAGGCGAACATGCCGAGCACGGCGTCGAGATCGGCGATGGTGTCACCGATCAGCGCCGCGTCGGCCTCGCCATTGCGCGAGGCGTGATAAGCCTTTTCCAGCCGACCCCGCATGCGCGTCAGCGGCGTACGCAAATCATGGGCGACGTTGTCGCTGACCTGCTTGACCTCTCCCATCAAAGTCTCGATGCGGTCGAGCATCTGGTTGAGGTTTTCGGCGACCCGGTCCCATTCGTCGTGACTGCCGCGCAAGGGAATGCGCTGGTCGAGGCCCGACATCATGATGGCGCGGCTGGTGGCGTTGATCTCCTCGATCCGCCCGACCGTGCGGCGCGTCACCAGCACCGCGGCGAGCCCGGCGAGCACCAGCATCAGCACGGCGACAGCGGCCATTGCGAGCTCGATCATCGCGGTGAAGCCGCTGTGGTCGCCGGCATCGCCGACACGGCTCTGCACATAGGCGATCGTGCCGAAATAGACATAGGCCATGATCGCCGCGACGATCAGCCCGAACGCCGCGATCGCGATCAGCGCAAGGCGGAAGGTCGAGGAGCGGAGCGTTTTAGCCAGGAGCACGGAGACAATATCCGATGCCGCGGATGGTGTGGATCAGCGGATAGGCCTGGGCATCATCGACCTTGCGACGGACGCGTCCGACATAGACGTCGATGATGTTGGTGGAGGGATCGAAATGCAGATCCCAGACATGCTGGAGCAGCATCGCACGCGAGACGACGCGGCCCTCGTTGCGGACCAGATATTCGAGTAATTGGAATTCCCGCGGCAACAGCGGAATCTTCCGGCCGCGGCGGCTCGCGCTGCGTGCGATCAGGTCGATGGCGAGATCGCCGACCCGCAGGATCGTCTCCTTGGCGACGGTGTCGCTGCGCCGGCCGAGTGCCTCCAGCCGCGCCAGCAATTCGGTGAAGGAGAACGGCTTGACGAGATAATCGTCGCCGCCGGCCCGCAAGCCGCGCACGCGGTCGTCGACCTCGCCAAGTGCGGAAATGATTAGGAACGGCGCGGCGATGCCGTCGTCGCGCAACTGGCGCATCACGCTGATGCCGTCGATATCGGGCAGCATGCGGTCGATGGTGATCACGGCATAGTCGCGCGCGGCGCCGTGGCTGAGCGCTTCGCGCCCGGTGGCGGCGAGATCGACGTCGTAGCCGGAAGTCGTCAGCTCCTCGACGAGCTGGCCTGCGGTTTCCGCGTCGTCCTCGACGACCAGAATGCGGCGGTGAGCTCCGGTCATGACAAACTCCGCGCGACGATCGCCACCAGACTATCCCGTTCCGGGGCTGAGCGGAACCGTCCGATGACGATCGCGACAATGGTGCGGTACGGCGATGCTAGTACCAAGAGTCTCCGCACACATTGACCCATTGCCACCCATAGGGCGTCAAGCTCCTGCGCCAGCAGCCGTCATAGTAGCCGGCATAGATGAAAGGTGCTCCGAAGAAGAAGCGATGGTGGTGCCGGAAGAAGGCATGGCGGCCGATGAAGGGCCTGCCGTGCCAGCCGGAGCCAGCGAAGCGCGGCCCGATCGCCGCATGCGCGAAACGTGCACCGCCAAAGCCCGGGCCGCCGAAACGGGCGCCGCCCATGCCGCCGACGCGCATACCACCGAAGCCACCGGTGTGCATGCCGCCGCCACCGAAATGCCCACCACCGCCGAATCCGCCATGACCGCCACCGCCACCGCCACCGCCTCTGGCAAGCACCGGTGAAGCGAGCGCCATCACCGCTGCGATCGTCACCGCGGTGAGGCCTTTGAGAATCCTGTTGTCCATCGAAGCATCCTCCGTGCTGCGCGACAATATTCTGCCGCGCGAGGAGGATCAGATGAGAGGAAGGGACAGGCGCCTTCAACTTACAAACGCGCCAGATTCTGACGCGGAAGTTAGGGAGACGCTGCTCTCTCACTCCCTCGCCCCGTTCTTGCGGGAAGAGGGTGGGGTGAGAGCGGGGAGAGGTTAGAAGCTACGCCCGCTTGCCGCCGTTTTTCTCGGCCGCGCGGCGCAGCGCTTCGGCGAGCGCACCGCCGCCGGAAGACTCCTGCTGGCGCGGGGCCGACGACGTCATGCGGGACGGGTTACGTGAGCTGTTATCCCGCTGCATGCCGGGCGCGTCCTTCTTGGCGCCGACCTCGTCGTCGAGCCGTAGTGTCAACGAGATACGCTTGCGCGCGACCTCGAAGTCTAGCACCTTCACTTTGACGATGTCGCCGGGCTTCACCACTTCACGCGGATCCTTGATGTAGGTCTTGGACATCGCCGAGATGTGCACGAGGCCGTCCTGGTGCACGCCGATATCGACGAAGGCGCCGAACGCCGCGACGTTGGTTACGGTGCCCTCGAGGATCATGCCCTTCTTGAGGTGCTTGATCTCCTCGACGCCGTCCATGAACACAGCTGCCTTGAAGGCCGGACGCGGGTCGCGACCGGGCTTCTCGAGCTCGCGCAGGATGTCGGTGACGGTCGGCAGACCAAACGTCTCGTCCACGAAGTCTTTCGGCTTCAGCGTGCGAACGATGTCGCTGCTGCCGATCAGCGCCTTGATGTCGCTCTTGGTGGCGCTGAGAATCCGGCGCACCACCGGATAGGCTTCCGGATGCACACCGGAGGCGTCGAGCGGGTCCTCGCCGCCGAGGATGCGCAGGAAGCCCGCGCACTGCTCGAACGCCTTGGGGCCGAGCCGCGGCACGTCCTTCAACGCCTTGCGCGACTTGAACGGCCCGTTGGCGTCGCGGTGTGCCACGATGCTCGAGGCGAGGCCGGAGCCGACGCCCGACACGCGCGCGAGCAGCGGAGCGGACGCGGTGTTGACGTCGACGCCGACGGCGTTCACGCAGTCTTCGACCACGGCGTCGAGGGATTTGGCGAGCTTGGCCTGGCCGAGGTCGTGCTGGTACTGGCCGACGCCGATCGCCTTGGGTTCGATCTTGACGAGCTCGGCGAGCGGATCCTGGAGCCGCCGCGCGATTGACACCGCGCCGCGCAGGGTGACGTCGAGGCCCGGCAACTCCTCCGAGGCGAACGCCGAGGCCGAATAAACCGACGCGCCGGCTTCCGACACCACGATCTTGGTCATCTTCAAGTCGGGCAGGCCCTTGACGAGGTCGGCCGCGAGCTTGTCGGTCTCGCGCGAGGCGGTGCCGTTGCCGATCGCGATCAGCTCGACACGATGTTTCAGCGCGAGCTTGCCGAGGATCGCAAGCGCCTCGTTCCACTGCCGCTGCGGCTCGTGCGGATAGATCACGGCGGTATCCACCACCTTGCCGGTCGCGTCGGTGACGGCGACCTTGACCCCGGTGCGGAAGCCGGGATCGAGACCCATGGTGACGCGGGTGCCGGCGGGCGCCGCGAGCAGCAAGTCGCGCAGATTCGAGGCGAACACGCGCACGGCCTCTGTCTCGGCCGCATTCCACAGCCGCATGCGCAGGTCGATGTTGAGATGCACCTGGATCTTGGTGCGCCAGGCCCAGCGCACGGTATCGATCATCCAGCGGTCGCCGGCGCGCTTAAGGTCGGCGATGCCGAACCGCTTCATGATCTTCAGTTCATAGACGCTCGGCACGCCGGGCGGCGATGGTTCGGCCTCGGCCTGGATCTGGAGATCGAGGATTTCTTCTTTCTCGCCGCGGAACATTGCGAGGATTCGGTGCGAGGGCAGCTTGGTCAGCGGCTCGGAGAACTCGAAATAGTCGGCAAACTTTTCGCCCTCGGTTTTCTTGCCGTCGCGCACCTTGGAGGTCATGCGCGCATTAGTCCACACCTCCTCGCGAAGCGCGCCGATCAGGTCGGCGTCTTCGTCGAAGCGCTCGACCAGGATGGCGCGGGCGCCATCGAGTGCCGCAGCGGCATCGGCAACGCCCTTCTCGGGATTGACGAAGGCTTCAGCGACCACCTTCGGATCGTTGTTGGGCTGGGCCATGAGCTGAAAGGCGAGCGGCTCGAGCCCGGCTTCCTTGGCGATCTCGGCCTTGGTGCGGCGCTTCGGCTTAAACGGCAGATAGATGTCTTCGAGGCGCGCCTTGCTGTCGGCAGCGAGAATGGAGGCCTCCAGCGCGGCATCGAGCTTGCCCTGCTCGCGGACCGATTCGAGGATGGCCTTGCGGCGGTCCTCGAGCTCGCGCAGGTAACCCAGGCGCTCCTCCAGCGTGCGCAATTGCGCGTCGTCGAGCGCACCGGTCGCTTCCTTGCGGTAGCGGGCGATGAAGGGAACCGTGGCGCCGCCGTCGAGCAGCGCCACTGTCGCCTCGACCTGCTCCGCCCGAACCCCAAGCTCCTGCGCAATTTTCTGGTTGATATTTGCCACGCGAGAACCCCTCTATCCAAGCACGCATCGCGGAGGCGAACCACCGGCTGCGGGACGCCGCTTATGGACCAATCAGGGTTGATTCATCAAGGTGCGGCGGACGACCGTCGACAAGGGATTTTTTGTCGAAGCGATGCGATCTCGCCACAATCGTGGGTGCTACGCAGACGGCGCACGTCCTGCTGTCGTCCTGGCTTTCGCCAGGACGACAATGGGGATTGCCTCGACACCTTGACAGGCGCCCCGGTTCAGCGGCTGTTTTGTCTGCCGGACTCCTGAACTTCATGTGAGGATTATAATGCGGACGACATCGGTCGGCGTCTTCAAGGTCGCCACCAGAGGCCCCGGCGACGTCTCCGGATTGATGAGCATGATCGGCTCCGGCGCGATCGATCCGGCATCCATCCTGGCGATCCTCGGCAAGACCGAAGGCAATGGCGGGGTCAATGACTTTACCCGGGAATATGCCGTTGCCGCGCTGTGCACGGCGCTGGCGCCGCAGCTCGGGCTGTCGCCGCAGGAGGTCGAGCAACGCATCGCTTTCGTGATGTCGGGCGGCACCGAGGGCGTGCTCAGCCCGCACATCACGGTGTTCACGCGCCAGGACATTCTACAGCGCCCGGCAGGCCTCTCCGGCAAGCGCCTGAGCATCGGCATGGCGCACACGCGGGATTTTCTCCCTGAAGAGCTCGGCCGCTCCGCTCAGATCACGGAGACAACCAAGGCCGTGAAGGCCGCGATGGCGGATGCCGGGATCGCCGATCCCGCCGACGTCCATTTCGTGCAGATCAAATGCCCGCTGCTCACCAGCGAGCGCGTCGAAGCGGCGAATGCGCGCGGTCACAAGACAGCGACGACCAGCGCCTACAGTTCGATGGCCTATTCGCGCGGCGCTTCCGCGCTCGGCGTTGCGGTCGCGCTCGGCGAGATCGCAACCGGCGTTCGTGATGAGGACGTGCTGCGACGCTACGATCTGTTCTCGAACGTCGCCTCGACCTCGTCCGGGATCGAGCTCATGTATAACGTCGTCATCGTGCTCGGCAATTCGATGTCCTCGACGAGCGAATTCGAGATCGGGCATGCCGTGATGAGCGATGCGATCGACGCCGCCGCGGTGCTTGCGGCGCTGGAGAGCGTTGGGCTCCGTGCCGGGCAACAGACGCCGACCGGCAGCAAGCTTGTCAACATCTTCGCCAAGGCCGAGGCCTCCCCTGATGGCAGCGTGCGCGGCTTCCGCCACACCATGCTCGAAGATACCGATATCAGCTCGACACGCCACGCCCGGGCTGCCGTTGGCGGGTTGATTGCCGGCCTCGCCGGCACTGGTGCGGTCTACGTCTCCGGCGGCGCCGAGCATCAGGGCCCAGCCGGCGGCGGGCCGGTCGCGGTGATCGCAAAGTTCTCCAATTGATGCGCGCGCATGCAATTCGGGATTACCTCTCCATCCGGCGCAACCCTGCCCTTCGCGCCGCTCAGTTGATTAAAGTGTTCCTGTGCGAAACTAAGATGGCGGCGCACGAAGAGGTTTGGATCGCATGACTTTCCCGATGAGCTGGAACGAATGGGCGCAGCACGATGGCGTGGGGCTGGCCGCGCGCGTCCGCAAGGGCGAGCTCACGGCAAAGGAGTTGGCGCGCCAGGCCGCCGCGGGCGTCGCCAAGGTCAACCCGGCACTGTCGGGCGTGGTCGAGCTATTCGATGACGTGATCGCCGATCCGGCCAAGGACGGCGCCAATCTCGCCGGCCCGTTCGCAGGCCTGCCCTTCCTGATGAAGGACCTCGGCCCGACCATGAAGGGCCGGCTCCAGGAGATGGGCTCGCTGTTAATGCGCGGCAATCGCGCCAGCGCCGACACGTTCCTGACCGGCAAATTCCGCCAGGCCGGACTGAACCTGATCGGACGCACCACGACACCGGAGTTCGGCGTCTGCAGCTCGGCCGACAATCCGGCCGTCTATGTCACGCGCAATCCCTGGGACACCGACTACACCACCTGCGGCTCGTCGGCCGGGAGCGCCGCAATGGTCGCGGCCGGCGTGGTGCCGATCGCACACGCGACTGATGGCGGCGGCTCGATCCGCATTCCCGCCGGCGTCAACGGCAATATCGGCTTGAAAGTCTCGCGCGGCGTGTTCTCGCTCGCACCGCACATGTCCGATCTCACCGGCCTCGTCTCGATCCAGGGCTGCCAGTCGCGCTCGGTGCGCGACACCGCCGCCTTCGTCGATCATGCAAGGGGAGCGGCGCCCGGCGAATTCATGCCGTTCTGGACCACAGCGCAGCCCTATTCCGAGATGATCAAGCGCGATCCGTCAAAGCTTCGTATCGCGCTGTCGCACACCTGGGGCGACTACACCGCGACGCCCGAGATCGCGGCCGAGCTGGCGAAGGCCGGCCGCTTCCTCGAAGGCCTCGGCCATCACGTCGACTACGCCCTGCCCGAACTCGACTTCCGCGCCGCGTTCGAGGCGCAGACCACCTGCTACATCTCGAATTTTGCCGTGGTGATCTCCAACATGCTCGCCGCGCGCGGACTGGAACGGCCGCCGGAAGATCTCATCGAACCCATGAATATCCGGATCTGGGAAGCCGGCCGGCATACGAGCTTCGCCGAGCGGGCGAAGATGCAAGGCGTGTTCAACACGACCTCGCGCGCCTTCGGCGCCTTCTTCGAGCAGTGGGACGTGATCCTGACCCCGATCACGGCGCTGCCGACGCCGAAGGTCGGCACCCGGGAATATCTCACCATCTCCGACAACCCCGACGTGCTCGACTGGTTCGGCAATCTTTGGCGCTTCTTCGCCTTCACGCCGCTCGCCAATCTCTGCGGCATGCCGGCGATCTCGATGCCGATGGCCACGCAGGACCACGGCCTGCCGCTCGGCATCCAGGCGATTGCGAAACAGGCCAATGACGGCCTCCTGCTGCAACTCGCCGCCCAGATCGAGCGCGCGCTCGACGGCAAGTGGAACGACGGCAGGAAGCCGAAGGTGCATGTGAGCTGAGCGAGTTGATCGCATTAACTTGCGATCCGCGAACGGCCTCAGTTCTTCACCGAGGGAATTTCCTCCGGCCGGGGCTGCTGCTGGCCCTGCTGGTACATTGCCAGCGCCTTTTCGAGCGCTTCGCGCAGAGCCAGCGCCGCGGCCACGCTGCAACGCAGATGCGCGGTCTGGACCACGTCAACCCTGACGGCGGCGCCGACCGGCATCAGAAGGTTCGCCGCAAGCTCGATCTGAATCGCGCCGTTGTGGTGGCCGAAGCAGGAGGCACCGTCGAAATAGATGATCGGCGCCCGCTCCGAGCTCGATGTCGAAATGATGACGGGCCCCTGGCTGGTGGCGGGCGTTTCGGGATCGGCCATGGGCACTCCTTACGGCTGGTCGAACGAACGAGGCGCCCACCATCGTTGCTTCGGCCCGCCCTGTCGAGGCCAAACCGCCCCCGGCACCCGCCGTGGGACGCGCATCCGGGGTTTTGCGCCGCGCCCGCCACTGGTCTAGAACGTCCTCATGTCCCGCTCACCGACCACACTTTCGTTCGAGGACCTCGCCGAGGCGATCAAGGGTCGCCGCTCCGATTACGGCCAGATCAGCGGGCTCCAGCTCGACCGCTTCGCACCGCGCGAAGCCTGGTCCAGCCTGCCCTACCGGCCGGTCTTTGTCGGTGACACCGAGACCGGCGTCCTGCATGGCGGGGTCGTCACCGCGATGCTGGACGAGAGTTGCGGCATGGCGGTGCAACTCGCGCTGGACGGCACAAGCGCGATCGCGACGCTCGATCTGCGCATCGACTATCAGAAGCCGGCAACGCCGGGCCTCGACATCAAGGCGCATTCGGTCTGCTACCGCACCACGCGTTCGATTGCCTTCGTGCGCTCCACCGCCTATCAGGAGTCCGAGGACGATCCGGTCGCGACCGCGACCGCCTGTTTCATGATCGGCGCCAACCGCACCAACATGCTCGCGGATCGCAGGATGGATTCGCCCGGCATCCCGAGGCTGGAGGCGCCGGACGATCCGGAAGGCCCGTTCGCCAACAGCCCGTTCGCACGCTGCCTCGGCATTCGCGTCAACGACGACGGCACACTGACGATGCCGTTCTCGCCAAAGATCATCGGCAATCCGATTCTGCCTGCGATCCATGGCGGCATGACCGGCGCCTTCCTCGAAACCACCGCGATCTTCGGAGTGGCCCGTGAACTCGGCGCCACCGCACTGCCCAAGCCGATCGGACTGACCGTCAACTATCTGCGCTCCGGCCGCGCGCTCGACACGTTCGCCAACGTCTCGATCGTGAAACAGGGCCGGCGCATCGTCGCCTTCGAGGCACGGGCCTGGCAGGACGATGCGAACAAGCCGATCGCCACAGCCTTCGGCCATTTCATGCTGCGGCCGACGCCCGGAAACGACGAGGAATAGGCGCATTTTCCCTTGACGGCCAAGGTCTGGGCCACAACGATAGCGCGTCCCCTCACGAGAGGTATTGGCTTGCGGCATCCGCTCGACATCATCGCCATGTTCGCCGCGCTCTGGCTGCTGGCAGCGATGGTGCTCGACGCGCTGACGCCGAAGGAGCTGACGACGGTGATGATCGGCATCGCCATCGGACCCGCCGTCGTCATCACCGCCGTGTTCTACTATCTGCGCTGCCCGCGCACCGATTTCGCGGTGATGTTCGCCGCGCTTTGGCTGATCTCCGACATCGGCATTGCGTTCATCTCGCCGGCGCAGCTGCCGCATTTCGTGATCGCGCTCGGCTTCGTACCGGCGCTGCTGATCGGCATCGTGCTGCACTGGCAACGCTTCCAGCGCCGCCATGAGCGGCTGCCCGTGCCGTCGGTCAAGCGGGGTTAGCGCGGCAGCAAATTGGTCTTGGCGAGATCGACGACCTCGTCGCCGCGTCCGTTCATCACGGCTCGCAAGACCCAGAGGCTGAAGCCCTTGATCTGTTCGGGCGTGATGGTCGGCGGCATCGACAGCTCCTGCTTGGCGGTGACCACATCGAGCAGCGCCGGTCCGTTGTGAGCCAGCATGTCCTTCACCGCGCCCGGGAGCTCGCCGGGATCCTCGACCCGCCTTGCGAAGATACCCATCGCGCGCGCCATCGCCGCGAAGTCCGGATTCTCCAGATCGACATTGGTGTCGACGAAACCGGCCGCCTTCATCTCCAGTGCGACGAAGCCGAGCACGCCGTTGTTGAAGATGACCACCTTCACCGGCAGCTTCATCTGCGTCAGCGTGATCAGATCGCCCATCAGCATGGTGAAGCCCCCGTCGCCGGAGAGCGAGATCACCTGCCGGCCGGGCTGCGCGGCCTGCGCGCCGATCGCCTGCGGCATGGCGTTGGCCATCGAGCCGTGCACGAACGAGCCGATCAGCCGGCGGCGTCCGTTCATCTCGAGATAGCGCGCGGCCCACACCGTCGGCGTGCCGACATCGGCGGTGAACACCGCATCATCGCTCGCATGGTCGCTGATGACCTTTGCCAGGTATTGCGGATGGATTGGTTTGCTGCCCGGCGTGCCCTTGGCGAGCGAGTCGAGGCCTTCGCGCGCTTTCTTGTAATGCGCGATCGCTTCGTCGAGGTGCTTGCGCTGCGTCTTGGATTTCAGAAGCGGCAGCAGCGCCTCGAGGGTGAGCTTGACGTCGCCGACGAGGCCGAGATCGATCTTGCAGCGGCGCCCGAGATTTTCCGGACGGATGTCGATCTGCGCGATCTTGGCATCGGTCGGGAAGAACTGCTTGTAGGGAAAATCGGTCCCGAGCATCACCAGCGCGTCGCAGGCGTGCATGGCAGCATAGCCGGAGGAGAAGCCGATGAAGCCGGTCATGCCGACGTCGTAGGGATTGTCGTATTCGACATGCTCCTTTCCGCCCAGCGCATGCACGATCGGGCTCTTCAAGGCTTCCGCAAGCTGCATCAGCGGCGCATGCGCGCCGGTGCAGCCGCGACCGCAAAACAGGGTGATGCGCTCGGCGCCGTTCAAGAGGTCCGCGAGTGCCTTCAGTTCATCGGCCTGCGGCATAACCTTCGGCGCCGACAGCGCAAGGCCACGCGCCGTCGACAGCGCGCGCTTGGGTGGGCTGCGGAACGCGACGTCGCCCGGCGTGGCGACAACGGCGACGCCGCGCATGCCGACCGCCGCGCGGATCGCGTTTTCCAGCACGTAGGGAAGCTGACTCGGATCCGAGACCAGCTCGCAATAATGGCTGCACTCGCGGAACAGGTTTTGCGGATGCGTCTCCTGGAAATAGCCGCTGCCGATCTCGGCGGTCGGAATTTGCGCGGCGATCGCCAGCACGGGAACGCGGCTGCGATGGGCGTCGAACAGGCCGTTGATCAGATGCAGATTGCCGGGACCACACGAGCCCGCGCACACCGCAAGGCTGCCCGTCATTTCCGCTTCCCCGGAGGCGGCGAAGGCCGCGACCTCCTCGTGCCGGACATGGATCCATTCGATCGTGCCGCGCCGCCGCAGCGCTTCGGTCAGCGCATTGAGACTGTCGCCGACGATGCCGTAGATGCGCTTGACGCCAGCCTGTTCGAGCGTTGCCACGAACAGATCGGCCACGTTGTTGATTGCCATGTCGGTCTCCTGATCTCGCCTCTGCGGCAAGATAGGATAACGCGCAACCGTGACGGCATCACGGCTTGTTTATTGCTGCTTCAGTCTTTCGCAATCGCCCGATCGTAGGCCGCGATCGTCAATTTTGCGCGAGCGGCAACGTCCGTTACCGTCATGCCGGGCTTGTAGAGGTTGGAGCCCAGCCCGAACGCCGTCGCGCCACCCTCGATGTACTCCGCGAAATTCTGGTCGGAGACGCCGCCGACGGCGGCGATCATCACGCCGGCCGGCAGCACGGCGCGGATCGCGGCGATGCCGGACGCGCCGAGCACGCTTGCCGGAAAGAACTTCAGGCCAGAGGCGCCGGAGCGCGCGGCCAGCAGCGCCTCGGTCGGCGAAAACACGCCCGGCAACGTGACCATGGCGTATTGGTGCGCACGTGTGAGCACCTGCGTATCGACATTCGGCGAGACCATCAGCTTGCCGCCGACATCGTTGAGCCGATCGACATCCGCTGTGGTCAGCACCGTGCCGGCGCCGATCAGCACGCCGGCCGGCGCGAGCTTGACGGCGGTGGCGATGGAGCGGAACGGATCGGGCGAGTTTAGCGGGATCTCGATCGCGGTCATGCCGGCCTCGATCAGCACGCCGACGATGGCCTGCGTTTCCTCGGGCTTCACGCCGCGCAGGATCGCAAGCAGTGGCCGCTTCATCGCCGGAAAGGGAACGCTCATTTCAACAGTCCTCTCATTTCGTCCAGATCGCGGCAGCCGCCATCGACAGACCGCGGCGGACCGCTTCATCGGCATCGACGGGGTTCACGGTGACCGACAACGCATCGAAAGCCAACTTGTACAGCATCGCGAGCCGCCCCGAGGCAATCAACGTAATGCCTGCTTTCGGCACGGCGCCGGAGAGCCCGGCGGCCAGCTCGATGCCGATCAAAGTGCCCGACAACGTTTCGCGCGCCGCGGCCGGTGTGCTCCCGAACAGAAGCTGACGCGAGCGCGCGCTGAACAGAAAATTGGCCGCGAACGACGGCGCCTCATACGCAGCTCTCACCGCCGCCTTGAAGCTCGCGACGTCCTCGGCGTCTTCGGCGCCTGCGACCGCAAGCGACAAGATCGTCTCGCGCGACACAACGCTGAAGAGCTCGCCGGTCATGAAGGTGGAGAAATGCGCGATCGTATCGTCCTTCAGGCGTACCCATTTCGAATGCGTGCCGGGCATGCAGACCAGCGCCTCACCTGCGGCATCGAGACCAAGCGCGCCGAGCAGCTGCGTCTCCTCGCCGCGCATCACGTCCGGCGCTCTTGTATCGCGCTGCGCGATACCCGGCAGGATGCGGATATCGTGTGCTTCGCCCGGCACGTGCGCGGCCTGCTCCAGGACGGCCGCGAGCGGCGCGGGTGTATCGACATATCCGGCTTCGACCCAGCCCGTCTTGGCGCCGGCCATGCCGCAGACCAGAACCGGCAGATGAGCTGGTGCTTCGACGGCGGCAAGATGGGATTGCAGCACGGCCGCGAAGCCGGTCTTTGCCGCCGCCAGCATGCCCTCGCCGCTGCGGCGTTCGGCCAGCACTACGCCGGTACGATCGATCAACCAGAGCCGGAAGCTGCTGGTGCCCCAGTCCACCGCGACGTAAGCGGGTTCGGTCATCTCGGTTCTCGTCCTCGTCTCACCGGCAAGACGCCGTCTCGCGACAATGAGACGACGGCCCGCAAATTCGCCACGGGATATCGGCTATTGCCGCCGCAAACCAGCGTTTTCTCGCGGGACTGAGCCGCTGTAGCGCTGGCACACCGCTTGCGGAGCGGTGGCACACCGCTTGCTCAAGCAACCCTGCTCACGTCCGTGAACCGCGCAATAAGACGCGTCAACATCAGATGAGGAAACCCATGGAGATCGGCTATTTCACGATGCCTTCGCACCCGCCGGAGTGCGGCCTGAAGGAAGGGAACGACTGGGACCTGCAGGTCATGCGCTGGCTCGACGAGCTCGGCTATCAGGAGGCCTGGGTCGGCGAGCACCATACCGCGCCCTGGGAACCCAATCCCACGCCCGATCTGCTGATCGCGCAGGCGCTGATGCAGACCAAGAATATCCGTATCGGGCCGGGCGGCTTCCTGCTGCCCTATCACCACCCGGCCGAGCTCGCCAACCGCGTCGCCATGCTCGATCACCTCTCGGGAGGTCGGCTCAATTTCGGCGTCGCGGCGAGCGGCCTGCCGAGCGACTGGGCCATGTTCAATGTCGACGGCATGAGCGGACAGAACCGCGACATGACGCGCGAGGCGCTGGAGATCATTCTGAAGATGTGGAGCGATCCCGCGCCCTGGACCTACAAGGGCAAATTCTGGACGGTGACCAAGCCGGACACGATGTTCGACTTCTTGAAACCCCACATCAAGCCGTTGCAGACGCCGCACCCGCCGATCGGCGTCGCTGGGCTCTCGAAGAACTCGGACACGCTGAAGCTCGCCGGCGAGCGCGGCTTCATTCCAATGAGCCTCAACCTGAACCCGGCCTATGTCGGCAGTCATTGGGATTCGGTTGTAGCCGGTGCCGCCAAGACCGGGCGCAAGCCGGACCGGGCCGATTGGCGGCTGGTGCGCGAGGTGTTCGTCGCCGATACCGACGAGGAAGCGTGGCGGCTCTCGACCGGCGACATGATGGGCCGGATGATGGGCGAGTACTTCCTGCCGCTGCTCGGCCATTTCGGCTTCAAGGACTATCTGAAGCACGCGCCCGACGTGCCCGATAGCGACGTCACCGTCGAATATTGCGCCAAGCGGAACTGGATCGTCGGCTCGCCAGCGACCGTCGCCGAGAAAATCGAGAAGATCTACGAGGAGGTCGGCGGCTTCGGCGTGCTGCTGGTGTTCGGCTTCGACTACAAGCACAAGGCTGAAGCCTGGCATCACTCGCTGTCGATGCTGAAGAACGAGGTGATGCCGCGCCTGAAGCATCTCGGCTCCGCGAAGAAGGCGGCTTGACCCGGCGCGGGTGCGGCGCGATCGTGCCGCACCCGCATCCATTTCGGAGATTTCCGCGTGAGGGTGGACGCCAGTGCTTTCGACGCTAAGGATTTCAAGCAGGCGATGCGCCAGTGCGCCGGCGCGGTCGCGCTGGTGACGGTCGGCGCCGAGCACGGCAAGCGCACGGGGCTGACGGTGACCTCGGCCTGCTCACTGTCGGACTCGCCACCATCCCTGATCGTGTGCGTCAACCGCAACGCCAGTGCGCACGCGCGCATCCGCGAGGAAGGCGCGTTCGCGATCAACTTCCTGCACGAGGACCACGCCCTCCTGGCGCTTACCTTCAGTGGCCAGAAGGGCGTCAATGGCGACGACCGTTTTGCGTTCGGGGAGTGGACGCGCGGGGTGACCGGCGCGCCGGTGCTGAGCGATGCGGTCGCCGCATTCGACTGCGTGCTGGCGCAGGAATTCGAGACCAAGACGCATTCGATCTTCGTCGGCGAGGTGCGCGGCGCATCGCATTCCGACGGGGCGGCGCCGCTCGTGTATCTGCGCAGCAGCTTCCACGCCCCGCGCGAAATCCGCGGCACCGTAACAGTCGGCGACCTCGACTCGCGACATCTGAGCTGGAGCGATTTTTCGTAGAGAGCGCCAGCAGGCTCGCTGCCGCTCCCGTCTCTCCTTGCGGGAGAAGGTGGCGCGAAGCCCCGGATGAGGGGTATCTCTCCGCGGACTCAGAAGCAAGAGAGTCAAGTGCGGAGAGATACCCCTCGCCCGTCTCGCCGCGTTCGCGGCTAGCCGCCCTCTCCCGCAAGGGGAGAGGGAAGAAAGATCGCTACTGCGTCGTCTCGATCTTCAACTGCTTGATCTTGCGATACAGCGTGGCGCGGCTCAGCTTCAGCGCGCGCGCTGTTTCCGTCACGCGGCCGCCATGCTTGCGCAGCGCCTCCACGATCGTAGCGCGCTCCGCCGCTGCCAAATCCGGCTCCGCCGCCCTTCCACCAAACGGCGGCAGATCGAGGTCGGCATCGGTGATGACGCCGTCCTCCGCCGTGCAGCCGGCGAGCCGCAGCACATGCCGAAGCTGGCGCATGTTGCCGGGATAGGGATAGGCCGCGAGCCGCGCCCAGGCCTCGTCCGAGAGCGAGCAATTCGGCGCCTCCTCGTGAGCGATCTGGCGGATGACGTCGTCGCGGTCGGCGCGCTCGCGCAAGGCCGGCAGCCGCACCTCCATGCCGCGCAGACGGAAATAGAGGTCGGTGCGGAAGGCGCCCTCCTCGGCCATGCGGCCGAGATCGCGATGGGTGGCGCTGATCAGGCGAATGTCGACCGGCACGGGCTTCAGCGCGCCGAGCGGCCAGACTTCGCGGTTCTCCAGCACCCGTAGCAGCCGCGTCTGCAGCGCGATCGGCATGTCGCCGATCTCGTCGAGGAACAGCGTGCCGCCGTCGGCCTGCACGATCAGGCCCTTCGAGCCGTCGCGGCGCGCGCCGGTGAAGGCGCCGGCCTCGTAACCGAACAGCTCGGCATCGATCAGGCTTTCCGGCATCGCCGCGCAGTTAAGCGCGACATAGTTGTGGCGTGCGCGATTGCCGCCTGCGTGAATGGCACGGGCGAACACATCCTTGCCGACGCCGGTCTCGCCATGCAGCAGCACCGGCAGATTGCGATCGCCGATGCTTCTAAGTCGCTTCACGCTCCTGATCAGGCTGGGATCGCGTCCGGCGAGCCGCTGCAGCGCATCGAAGCGATCGACCGGTGCATCGCGGCGCGGCGCGAGCGGACGGGTCGAGGCCCTCGCCCGCAGCGGCGGCGCGACATGGCCGTGCCCTAGTGAACTGCCATCGGCCCGGCGCAGCTCGACGAGATCGTCTGCGTCGCGCGCGGCGGGATGGTCGAATTTGACATAGCGCGACAGATCGATGCCGGCTGCGATCAAGCCGTCGGTGAGACCCAGCAGTGCGCGCGCCGAACGGCAGGCGCCGACGATGCGGCGATCGTCGTCATAGGCGAGCAGGCCGCTGCCGCCGTCGCCCGGCACGGTCGCGATCCAGGCGTTGCGGAAATGACTGCGGAAGATCGCGCCCTCCATGCGCCGCGTTGCCTCCATCGTCACCGCGAGCGCAAGCTGATGTGCGGTGCGTTCGAGGTCCTCGCGGCAGGAGGTGATGTTCACGGCGCCTGCGAGCCGTCCCGCCTGGTCAAACAGCGGCGTCACGGCGCAGGAAAACATGTGCCACTGCGCGCGAAAATGCTCGTCGCGATGCACCAGGATCGGCTTCTGCTCGGCGAGCGCGGTGCCGAGCCCATTGGTGCCTTCGGAGGCCTCGGAAAAATTCGAGCCTGTGTAGATCTTCCAGTCCATGAATAGTCGTGCGTCGGCCTCGCCGGGCAGGCGGCTGAA
Source organism: Bradyrhizobium sp. BWC-3-1 (assembly GCF_032917965.1). NCBI lineage: Bacteria > Pseudomonadati > Pseudomonadota > Alphaproteobacteria > Hyphomicrobiales > Nitrobacteraceae > Bradyrhizobium > Bradyrhizobium sp. BWC-3-1. Next base: position 1,403,032 of record NZ_CP136625.1, on the reverse strand, counting down.
CAGCATGGTTGCGTTCACGTCTGCCAGGTTGACGCAATAGCCGGCACCGCGCAGTATCCGGGCGAGGTCGTCGAGCTCCGGTGTTGCAAGCCGGATCGTCTCCTCCATGGGTTCGGCGACGTGACGGATCTCGACTTCGGTGAGCGTCTGCGGCGGCCCCTGACGGCCGGGATCGAGCTTGTGGCTGACCAGGCAGCGCCGCCAGGAATTGGCAATGCGCGAAGAGGCATCGACGTCGGCCAAGCGGTCTGTAACCTGATTGGCGACGGACAAGACACGGGCGACATGGTTCGAGGCCGAAAGGCTGGCCATCGCGGACGTCTCCACCCTGCGTTATTGTGCAAAGTCTGGCACCGCAGGCGGGGATGTCAATCGGGAACCGGGAACGCGGCGAAGCGCAATCAGAATTGCTGCACCGCCCTCACCACGTATCAATACAGGGCCGCTTCTTCCCAGTCCGCGCCGGCGGCTTCGGCACCGAGCGCAGGCCCGCCATGATCCAGCGCCTGGTCTCGGCGGGGTCGATGACGTTGTCGATCTCGAACACGGAGGCGATCGAGACCGCCTTGCCGTTGGCATAGAGCTCGGCGACCTTGTTGCGATAGTAAGTCTCGCGCTCGACGGGGTCGGCGATCGCCTCCATCTCCTTGCGGAAGCCGAGGCGGACGTAACCCTCCAGGCCCATGCCGCCGAACTCGCCGGTCGGCCACGCCGCGGTGAAGAATGAGGCGTGGAAGCCGCCGCCGATCATCGACTGTGCACCCAGCCCATAGCCCTTGCGCAGCACGATGCCGAACAACGGCACAGTCAGGCTCGCGCCTGTCACGAACATGCGCGAGACGTGACGCACGATCGCCGTCTTCTCGGCTTCCGGGCCGACCATGAAGCCGGGCGTGTCGCACAGCGAGACGATCGGCAGATCGAAGGCGTCGCAGAGCTGGAGGAAGCGCGCGGCCTTGTCGCCGGCATCGGCGTCGATCGCGCCGCCGAGATGGCGCGGATTGTTGGCGATCAGGCCGAACGGTTTCCCTTCGATGCGAATCAACGCTGTGATCATGCCGACACCGTAGTCGCGGCGCAGCTCCAGCACGGCCTCCTTATCCGCGACGAGGTCGATCACGCTGCGGATGTCGTAGACGCGCAGTCGGTTCTCGGGGATCGCGCGGCGCAGCAGGCGCTGGTCGGCGGCCTGCCACTCCGTCACCGCGCCCTGGAAATAGGATAGGTATTTTTGCGCAACGGATGTTGCCTCCTCTTCGTCTTCGACGAGGATGTCGATCACGCCGTTCGGCGACTGGAACGTAACAGGACCGACCTCGGCCGGGTGATAGACGCCGAGCCCGCCGCCTTCGATCATCGCGGGGCCCCCCATGCCGATCGAGGCGTTCTTGGTCGCGATGATGACATCGCAGCAGCCGAGCATCGCGGCATTACCGGCGAAGCAATAGCCGGAGACGATGCCGATAACCGGCACCAGACCCGAGAGCCTTGCGAACTGCACGAAGGACGGACCATCAAGCCCGGTCATGCCGAGCCGGTCGGTATCGCCGGGGCGGCCGCCGCCGCCCTCGGCATAGAACACCAGCGGCACGCGCCAGTCTTCCGCGAGCGTCAGCATGCGGTCGATCTTCTTGTGGTTCATGTGGCCTTGCGTGCCCGCGAGCACGGTGTAGTCGTAGGCCACGACGATGCAGCGCCCGCCTTCGGGACCGAACTTCTCGGCGTTCACGGTCGCGACGCCCATGACGAGGCCGTCGGCCGGCGTGTTCTTGACGAGATCGTCGAGCTTGCGCCGGCGCCGCTGCGCCGCAATCGCAAGGCTGCCGTACTCCATGAACGAGTCGTCGTCGACGAGCTGCGCGACATTCTCGCGCGCGGTGCGCTGATTGGTGTTGCGGCGGCGCTCGACGGAGGCAGGGCGATTTTCGTCGAGCGTGTTGGCCTGGCGGGCGATCAGTTCGGCGAGATCAGGACGGATGTGGTCGAGATCGACATCGGTTTCCGTTGCCGACGCGTCCGCCGCAACGTCGAGCGGCTCCAGATACATGATCGGCTCGCCATGCATCAGCGTGATACCGTCGCCGGCGAGTAGCTTCGTGACGCGGCCGCCCTGCTCGGCCATGACCAGATGTTCCATTTTCATGGATTCGATCACGGCGAGCTGCTGGCCCGGGCGCACGACCTCGCCTTCCTTCACCTGAATAGTGACAATGGTCCCCTGCAAGGGTGCCGCGACCATCACTGTGCCTTCGGGCACGGTCTGTGCCGTATGCGCCTCGGTGCCGGGACCGCCGTTTCGCTCCGTCGCTGCAAAATAAAGTGGTTTGGCCGCGCCATCCGCGGCTTCGACGAGCTTGCCCATGTTGCAATCGATGAAGTCGGTCGCGATGCGGTTGGACCTGAAGTCGGGATGCGCCAGCACCGCCTGGAGGAAGGCGATGTTGGTGATGACGCCGTCGATCCGAAACTCGCGCAAGGCGCGCGAAGCCTTGGCGACCACGTCGTGCCAGGCTTCACCGGGCGTATGCACGATGACCTTTGCCAGGAGCGAGTCGAAGGCGGCGCTGGTCTTGTAGCCGGCATACCCGAAACTATCGACGCGGACGCCGGGACCCGACGGCGGTTCGAACACGGCGAGCACGCCGCCGGTCGGGTGCGTCGCCCCCAGCTCGTCCAGCGTCTCCATGTTGACGCGCAACTGCATGGCATAGCCGCGCGGTTTCGGGATCGAGCCTTGCGCCAGGCCGATCGAGGCAAGCGAGGCGCCGGCAGCAACCGCGAGCTGGGCGCGGACGAGGTCGAGGCCGAGCACCTCTTCCGTCACGGTGTGCTCGACCTGAAGCCGCGGGTTGGCCTCGATGAAGGCAAAACTGTCTTCGGCGGCACCGTCGACCAGGAACTCGAACGTGCCGAGATTGTCGTACGACGCGGCCACGGCGAGTTGCTTCGCCGCCGCGATGATACGGCCACGCAAGCCGTCGCTGAGCGACGGGCTCGGCGCCACCTCGATCAGCTTCTGGTGTCGGCGCTGAATGGTGCATTCGCGCTCCCAGAGGTGGGAGATCGCGCCGTCGCGATCGCCGATGATCTGCACCTCGATATGGCGCGCCTGCCGGATCAACCGCTCGGCATAGACGCCGTCGAAGCCGAACGCGGCCTTGGCCTCGGACTGGCAGCGCGCATAGGCCTCCGCGAGATCGGCAGCGCGCTCGACCACGCGCATGCCGCGCCCGCCGCCGCCGGCCATTGCCTTGATCACGATCGCCGCGTTGCTGCCGAGCGAGGTGAAGAACGCCGCGATGTCCTCCAGCGAGGACGGCCCGCTGGTGCCGGCGATGATCGGGACGCCGCAGCGCTTTGCCAGTTGCCGTGCCGCCACCTTGTCGCCGAACAACTCGAGCGCCGCGGCCTGGGGCCCGACGAAGGCGATGCCTGCATCGGCGCAGGCCTTCGCGAACGCAGCGTTCTCGCTGAGGAAGCCGTAGCCGGGATGCACGGCGTCGCAGCCTGCGCTCTTCGCCGCCTTGACCACGGCCTCGATGTCGAGATAGGCCCGCGCGCCGCGACCGGGGATTTCGACGGGCTCGTCGGCAACCCGCACATGCAGCGACATCGCATCGTCCGCGGGATGGATCGCGACCGTCGCGATGCCGGAATCGGCGGCGGCGCGCGCGATGCGGATGGCGATCTCGCCGCGATTGGCGATCAGGAGCTTCTTGAACGACATGCAGCGTCTCCATGCCCGCGTGCCCAAGCGCGGGTCGGCAGGTCCCATGGTTCTGCTTCGTCACTTTAACCGAGGCCGTCAAGGGCAAGAACGCGGTCCCGACGACCGTTCCCGCGGGCCGGAATTTCAATCGGTCGCGCGCGCCGTGATGAGGCGAATAATCCGCGCCACGGCAGACGGGATCGGCGCGATGATCGGCACGGTGAACATCGGCTGAAGCTCGCGCGCGGCTTCGCCCAGCGGACCGCCACCGATGACGACCGCCTCCGCGCCATCCTGCGCGATGCAAGCCTCGACCGCGCCGGCGAGTGCTGCGCGCAATCGCGCCGGATCGCGCATCAGGTCTTGCGGATCGCCTTTGGCGAAGCGGGCGCCGGTATAACGCGATCGCAACCCCAGCGCTTCCGGCACGGCGTCGATCTTCCCTTCCAACAGCGGCGTCGTGGTCGCCACGCCGAAGCGGCGGCTGTTCTCGGCAGCTGCGAGCATCGAGGACTCGCCGATGCCGACCGCCGGCAGTTTCATCGCGGCCTTGATCCCGGCCAACCCAGGATCGCCGAACGCCGCGACGATGATACCGTCGCATGCATGCCGGTGTGACTGCGCGATCTCCAGAACTTCGGTGGAAGCTGCATCCAGCGTATCCGGCGTCACGATCATTTGCGGCGCGCGCGTTGCGGTCGCGCCGTCGATGTCGAAGCCGTCCACGGCGGCTGACCTCGCGATGGCGACCATCATCGCTGTGGTCGCCACAGAACTGTTCGGATTGATCAGAAGGATGCGCGCGCTCATCCTTCTGCTATACTAGGCCGCCCGTACCCCCGCAACGAAAGCGCTGACTTCGTTTTCCAGCGATTGCAGCTTCTGCGACAGCCGGCCGCTCGATTGCAGCACGAGGCCGGCGGCCTGGCCGGTCTCCGCCGTCGCGTCGGTCACACCCGAGATGTTCTGCGAAACCTGGTCGGTGCCGGAGGCGGCCTCCCGTACGCTGTGCGCGATCGCCGCCGTCGCGGCGCCCTGCTCCTCGACGGCTGCGGCGATCGACGAGGAAATTTCGTTGACCTCCATGATGGTCTTGCGAATGCTGTCGATGTTGCCGACCACCTGGTTGGTCTCGGCCTGGATCGCCGATATCTGCGCGCCGATTTCGTCGGTCGCCTTCGCGGTCTGGCTCGCCAGCGACTTCACTTCGCTTGCCACCACCGCAAAACCCTTGCCGGCCTCGCCGGCGCGCGCCGCCTCGATGGTGGCGTTGAGCGCGAGCAGATTGGTCTGCGAGGCGATCTGGTTGATGAGGTCGATGACCTCGCCGATCTTGTGCGCGGCTGCAGCAAGTCCCTGCACGGTGTCGTTGGTGCGTTGACCGTCGGCGGCGGCCTTGTCGGCCACGCTTGCAGCCTGCGCGACGCGCTGGCTGATCTCGGCGATCGAGGACGACAGCTGCCCGGCGGCGGAGGCCACCGTCTGCACGTTGCTCGATGCCTGCTGGCAGGCGGTGGCGACGAGGCTCGCACGGTCGGTCGCCTTGTCGGCGGTCTCGGACATGCCCTGCGCGGCCTGCTGCATCGCGCGCGCCTCCTTGAACACGTCGCGGACGACGGCTTGAACGTTCGCTTCGAACTTGCCGGCGAGGTCGGTCATCGTCTTGCGCTTCTCCTCGTCGGCCTTCTGCTTCGTCTCCTGCTGTTCGGCGTGCATGCGGCCGACCGCCGACGCATTGTCCTTGAACACGGCGAGCGCCTTGGCGAGCCCGCCGATCTCGTCGCGACGATCGGTATGGGGCACGTCGAACGCGCTGTCGCCGGCGGCGAGGCGGTCGGTCAGTGCCGTGATCTTCGCCAGCGGCCGGGTCACGCTGCGGCCGATCACGAAGGAGGCGCCGAGCACGAGCACGAACACGACCAGGCACACCAGGGCGAAGGTCATCGCATTCTGGCGGAAAACGGCGTCGACGTCGTCGAGATAGATCCCGGTGCCGATGATCCAGCCCCAGGGCGCAAAGCCCTTCACATAGGAGATTTTCCCGACCGGCTGGTCGAAGCCGGGCTTCGGCCAGAGGTAGCTGTAGAAGCCCGCGCCCTGCTTTTTGACGACGTCGACGAAGCCGACGAACAGCGCGTTGCCGGACGGATCCTTCATCCCGGAGAGATCCTTGCCGTCGAGTTCGGGCTTGATCGGATGCATGACCATCTTGGGGGTCATGTCGTTCAGCCAGAAATACTCGACCTTGTCGTAGCGCAGGCTCTTGATCTCCGCGATCGCGCCGGCCTGGGCCTGCTCGCGCGGGAGTTTTCCTTCGCTCTCGAGCTTCTGGTAGTGCGCCAGGATGCCGTAGCCGACGTCGACCAAGTGCTGCGTCTTGGCCTGACGATCGGCGATCATCTGCGCGCGCAAGGTCGAAAGCGCGATCGGCGCCAGCGCGATCATGCCAAGGAGGCTGATGCCGACAATCAGGACCAGCTTGAAACTGATGCGGGAGAAAAACATTGGTGCTCGCAAGATTTGGAAGGCTGATATGCCAGTTTATCCCGCGCCCCTTAGCAAAGCTTTAAGCATTCGGGTTCCCCCACCCCGCAAAACTCCATGCATCCTACCGGCATGCCGCAGACGGCTCGCAGGCTCGCGAGGCTGGCTGCATCCGAGATGCGAACTCTTCCAAACTAGAAGACCTCGACATCGCCCCTCCGAGCGTTGACTTGCAGGGGGCTCTGACGGAACGATCGGCGCAGATCATCGGCGCCAGCCGGGGCATGGGCGCAGCCGGAGGCCAGAGGCTCAATGCACCAATCGACATCGACAGGGTCTCTCGACCTTCCGGCGCTGAGCGCAGCGGAGCGGCTCTTCATTTGGGGATTTCGGGCCAAGGCGCGCAGCGGAAGCGCCGTTCCGACCGCGGCCGACATCCAGCAAGTGACGACCATTTTGGCGTGGGCGACGCCGTGCCTTCGCTGGAATCCATCATCGAGATCTTTGCCTGCACGGCGCATACGGCCATCGCGGTGCACTGCCCGACCTGCCCCCGCATGTCCGACAGCGAGCACAGCATGTTACGGGCGATCGCGGCCGCGCAGAAAGAGCGCGACGATATCGCGCGCGAGCAGTTCGAATGCTGGCTGCCGCCGGTCGGCGCCGATTGGGCTCTCGCACCCGTGCGGGGGCTTGCAACGATGTTCCGCATGGCGGGTCTCATCCTGCCCGACCGGCACGTTCCGTCTTTGGACCATGACCAGACGATGGCGATGAAGAGCTGGCTGGTCGGAAGCCCCACGTTGCACTGACCGGGATCGCGCATGATGCAGGATAGTTGCGGCTCTGTGCCTGTCACGGAAGCCGGCCAGGCGCGGCTCTGTCCGCTTCAGGCCGCGCTTGCGACGCGGCCTGACGTCGAGAGTTACGATGATTTTGGCCGCGTCACGCTCTCGCTGTTCCGGTTCATCGCTGCCGCCTATGCGACCGGCGCGTCCGATTGCTGGGAGGCGGCCTATCGCTTTGCCGACGAGGCGCCTGGCATCACCGACAGTCCGCTGCTGGTCGCACGCGTTGCCGCGCTGGTCAGAATCCTGCGCAGCGGCCGGCCTTGCCAATTGTGCTTCATGCCGCCATCGTGCCGGCGCCTGTCGAAGGACGAGGCGGAATTGATGCGGCTGCTGGCGGTCGCACGCGGCAAGCAGCCGGGCGAGCTCCAAACTGTCGTCTGCCAGTTCGTCGGCAACGAGAACGAGACCGTGACGACGCGGGCGGTCAACGCGCTCGCGGTCTGCTGACCCCTAGCCGCCCTTCCTGCCGAGCACGAGATCGATGGTGTGGGACGCGATCTTGCGCAGCTGGGGCTCGTCGCCGAAGGCACGTTCGAGCACGGCGAGGCCGCGCGTCACCGTGATGATGTGCAGCGCTGCGGACGCGGAATTGCCGTTGAATTCACCGCGCGCCGCACCCGCCGACAACGTCTCCTGAACCAGAACGGTGATGCGCGAGATGAGGTTCGCGAAGGCCTGCCGCGCCTCCTCGTCGAGCCCCTCGCCTTCGGCCGCGCCGAGCTCCATCAGCCCGCGCGTCGTCGGACATCCGCGCGGGGGCGTGCCGGCGCGGAAGTTGCTGATGGTCAGGTCGAAGAACGCGGTGAGGCGTTTTCGCAATGAGCCCGCACCCAGCGCCTTTTGCAGGGCGACGAGATAATCGCCCGCGTAGCGCTCGTAGGCCTGGACGAACAGCGCCTCCTTGCTGCCGAAGGCGTTGTAGAGGCTACCGCGCTGGACACCGGCGTCGCGCGCGATATCCGACAGCGAGGTGCCGCGGACGCCCTTGCGCCAGAACTGGTCGAAGGCGATACGCAGGACATCGTCGTGGTCGAACTCGCGCGGCCTCAAGCTTTGCTCCTACCAAGCATATTTGACACGATGTCAAAAACATGATTTCCTGACGCCGCGTCAAAAACAAACTGGGGCCGATGCGCCCTTTCGTCAATGAGGATTTCGCGATGCCTCTCCTCCACATTTCGATGCGCGCCGGAAAGCCGGAAGTCTACCGGCAGGCGATCCTCGACGGCCTCTACCGCGCCATGCGCGAAGCGCTGAACGTCCCTGAAGGCGACGAGTTCATGACCATCAGCGAGCTTTCGCCCGCGAACTTCCGCTGCGGCAATGCCTACGGCGTCACGCGCAGCGACGATGCCGTGCTGATCCAGATCACCGTGTTCGCCTCGCGCACCCCCGAGCAGAAGAAGGCCCTGTACCGGCGGATCGCGGACCTGCTCGGCGAAAAACCGGGCCTCCGCCCCGAGGACGTGTTCGTCAATGTCCTCGATGCGCCCGCGGAGAATTGGTCCGTTGGAAACGGCATCGCACAATTCGCCTGAAGCGGCAGCTTCAACGATCCGCAACGCAGGTCTCCATGATCCCGTCGAGCTCCGCCTTCGAGAGCACGCCTAGCTCGACGATGAAGACAATCCGCGCGCACGGCAGAGCCGGGGCATCGCCAACGGCGAGCGCGGCATCGCTAACGGCGAGCGCGGCATCTGCAGGGGCGAGCGTGGCGCGGCCGGCCGCGAATTGAAACACCATCCGGCGCCCGGGCTGCTCGACGGTCTCCAACAGGCCTTTTGCCCGCGCGAGTTTTGGCGCGAGGCGGCCGATGGCCTGCTGCAAGCGGGCGAGCGAAAGTGGCTGGTCCGAGGTCCAGCTCAGGGTTTCGAAGCGTTGCTCTGCCGGACGTTTCGGTCCGGGTTTGCGCGGCGCGGGCGCACGATCGACGGTCGCGGGAAACAGCAGCGCGGACGGAATCTCGCCGTGCTGCGCGTCGACCACCACGGCAGGAACGCGCTGCGCGCGGATGGCCTCGCGGATACGCGCGCCCGCACCCTCATCCGCCAGATCCAGCTTGCTCAGCGCCACGATGTCGGCGACGCGCAGCTGCGAACGGTGCAGCGCGTCGTCGAGAGCGGCCGGCGGTGTCGCCGTGTCCATCACGCAGAGCACCGTTTCCAACGGCGCTTCGCGCAGGATCACGGGATCCATCAAATTGCGGACGATCTCGGCGGGATCGGCGACGCCGCTGGTCTCGATGACGATGTATTCCGGCTTCGGATCACGCCGCAGCAGCGTCGCAAGCGTGCGCAGCAGGTCGCCTTCGAGCGAGCAGCAGATGCAGCCATTGGCGAGGCTGACCACGCCGTCGCTCGCGCCCGCGATCAGCTCGGCATCGATGTTGATCGCACCGAAATCGTTGACCACAGCGGCGATTCGCCGCCCCTCCGCATGCGCCAGCAGATGGTTCACGACAGTGGTCTTGCCCGCCCCCAGAAAGCCCGTCACCAGGAGAATGGGGACCGGCATGTCTCAGCTCCCGACGACGGGACGGCGCACGGGACGGCCGGGCCGCACCGCGACGTCCAGCACACCATCTGTGATTAACGGCTGGCCGCTGACGATCAGATGCCGCACGCCTTCGGAGGGACGGTTCATCGCCGTGAAGGTCGCGCGGTCCGAGAGCTTCTCGTAGTCGAACACGACGATGTCGGCATCGGCATCCTTCGCGAGCCGACCTTTTGCGCGCATCGCGGGCGTGCTCTGCGACAGGATCTCCGCCGGGATCAGCGCGCATTTGCGCACGCCTTCGAGCAGCGACACGGTCTTGCGCTCGCGCACCCATTCGCGGATGAATTTCGTGAAGCAGCCCGCCGAGCGCGGATGCGAGGTGGCGTCATCCGGCAGCGGCCAGGCATCGCCGGTGTAGGTCTTGCCGTCCGACGTCGTCCACGGCATCGCGTCGGAGGCGATCGCGCCGCCGGGATAGAGCACCGACATGTCGAGGAGGTCGCGGTGATGCGCATTGTTCTCGGTGTCGAGGATGTGCCACAGCACCAGCGAGGACGGCTCTTCCGCCTGCGCCTTCAGGAGCTCCTCGCGATCGCTGAAGCGATGGCCGTCGGTGACCCGCTGCACGGAATCGTAACCGGTGCCGTTGCGCTCGACGAATTCGGGGTCGCTGAAGAAGGCGGCCGCCAGCACGGTCGAGCCGGTGCCGTAGGGATAGGCCTCGACCGTGATGGGCAGGCCCTGCGCCTGCGCTTTCGCGATCAGCACGCGGCAGCGCTCGACGTCGGTCTTGCTCGACGAGTTGAAATGGCAGATGTGCATGTGCGCGCCGGTGGCTCCGGCATAGCCGATCAGGCGGATATAGGCTTCCGCCGCGCTCTCGGGATCGATGCGCGACATGTAGGCGACATGGGTGAAGGTCGGCACGTCCTGCGCGGCCGCGAGCTGGCAGACCGCGGTCAGCTCCTGCACGCCGGCGCCCGGCGCATAGGCGTTCAAGATCCCGATGCCGATGCCGCCCTCGTTCAGGCCGCGCGAAAGGCGCTCGAGGATGCCGGCAACCTCCGCATCGCTCGCGACGTTGTCCATCCAGCGGCGATCGCGCATGGCGTTGCCGAACGCCTCCAGCGAGCTCTCCGCATTGGAGCCCGTCATCGCGCCAATACGCGCGAAAGCCCAATTGGTGGCCGCGCCGTAGTTCAACACGCGCCCCTTCCGCGCCTGGCGCTCATACCAGGACCCGACCGGCAGCACGCCCGCTTCGAGATCGAGCGTCGTCGTGACGCCGTCGAACGCCTGCATCCGATCCGCGGGGAGCGACTGGCCATGCGCGTGCAGGTCGATGAAGCCGGGGGCGACCACTAGCCCCGTCGCGTCGATTGTCCGCTCGGCGCTTCCGAGCGAGGCGCCAACCGCGGCGATCCTGCCGTCCACGACCGCCACATCCCCGATGGCGTCCATTCCGCTGGCGGGATCCACCACCCGGCCGCCAGAGATCACCAAGCCGCTCATGTCAAAATTCCTCCGCGCTGAATTCGCATCAAGGCAGATTCCGGGAGGGACGACCACCTCCACCGATGCCGACGCATCATGCTCGCAAGGAAGCTCGAAAGGGAGGCTCGAAAGGGAGGTCAGTTTGCATGCGGGTCGCGGACATGCGCTCGCAGCCTCGCGGCATGTTTTGCCCGAGCTATGCTTCTCGCTTCACCCCCTCGAAAAGAAAGGGCGCAGGGAAGACCGGGCGCCGGCTGGCACCCATAAAAACCCCCATGCGAACTGATTGCACACGCAATGCACAGGGGAGACACAGGGCAGCCGAGACCAGGCCTTCCCTGCGCGATGGTTTGACGGCCTATGCCGCGCTCTCCCCGGAGACGAGTTCCTTCTTGCCTCCGTCACCTCCGCGAAATGCACGGCACCGCGCCGGTTGACGCGATGACGCCTTCGCAAAGGCTTGACCGTAGCAACGACGGCCAAGACCACACGGTTTCGCCGTACGCAGGCATCCTGCTTCGCCCAAGCTTCGCAGGACATGGCCCTGCTTCGCCAGAGGCTTCGCGAGGTTTGAGCGCCGTCCGTCGATGCGGTTCGTGCCATGCTCACGAGGTTCATCTCGCCCTGCACGCACAAGCCCGCCTTTAACGCCGCCCGCGTCCACCGCAACTCCCAACCCGCGTTCGTGACGACGTACGACCGCCCCGGTGGGCAAAGTTCCCAAAGGTTTCGTGTGATCGCTCGACGTCTCCTGCAACGCGACCCTCGTCATTCTATTTCGCGCCGCGCTCTCCTCGGCGGATTTATGTCGGCGGGGACCGCCCTCGCGCTTGGCGGATGCGCCGGCTTGGGTGCGACCGGGGCGCGTTTCGACGCGTCATCGCTATCCCTTGACCCCACATTGCTCGTCACCACCACGCGCAAGCCGGTGAACGGCGGTCGCACGAAGCCCTGGTTCGGGCCGGAGCGCGCGACGACCATGACAATCGCGCGGGCGAAGCTGGGGGCGCCGGACGAGAGCCGCCTTTCTCTGGCCTCGGTTGGACTTGGCGATTGGCGCCTTGACCGGGTCGAACCGGTGTCGGCCGACGTTGGCGATCTCGTTGCGCAGGCCGGCGGAGGAGACGTGCTGATCTATGTGCACGGCTTCAAGCAGACGTTCGAGACGGCGGTGCTGGATGGCGCCCATCTCTCCGATGGGATCAAGTTCCGCGGCCGGACCATGGTGTTCTCCTGGCCCTCCAAGGCAGGACTGTTCGACTATGCCTATGACCGCGACAGTGCGATGTGGTCCCGCGACGAGTTCGAGCGCGTGCTCTCCACACTCGTGTCGGCGCCAGGCACCGGCCGCGTGAACATCGTTGCGCACAGCATGGGAACCATGCTGTCGCTCGAAAGCCTGCGTCAGCTCTATGCGCGATACGGCGACACAGTGACGAGCAAGATCGGCGCCGTGGTGTTTGCCGCGCCCGATATCGACATGGACGTGTTCTCGTCAGCGATCCAGCGCATCGGTCCGCTTGCGGGCAAAATCACCGTGATCGCCGCGACGAACGATCGCGCACTGGCGTTGTCGGGACAGATCGCAGGTGGAATGACCAGGGTCGGCGCCGCCGAAAAAGCCGTCATCGCGCGCCTCGGCGTACGCGTGGTCGATGCGTCAGCGGAAGGCTGGGGCATCATCAACCACGATCTTTTTCTGTCGAATGCAGAAGTACAGCGGGTGATCCGCCGCTCGATCGACGGCACGATCGCTTAGGAGAGCGCCCGCGCGGCATGAGTTTGATGCGTCGCGATCAATGACACCGAAGCGACAACCAACTACAATGGCAATTTTCGCTCGGCGATGATCCGCACAGGCGGAAAGGCGACGCAATCCACCACGTCGAACAACACTTCAATGTTGCGGTCAAACGCGTGCGCGAAGTCCATCGCATCATCGCGGCGTTCATCGGCAATAGCAGTGCCGAGCGTGCAATGGGGCGTCCAAGCGCCGGGCCGGTAGTGAGGACGACAATGCGCTGGATCGATTGCCGCGCTGATGATGCCGTGGATGCGAGCCAGGGATTCGTTGGCCTCCGGCTCCGCCCAGAGGACAAGCGGAGAAGCTTCGAACCAGCGAATTCGTTTGAACCTGATCCGCAGTTGCCTCTCGCCAGAACTAGCTGCCAGCATCGCATCGCACGCAGCCTTCTCGTGAGCCGCCGGGGAATCGTAGATGGCAAACGTAAAATGAGGCCGGTAGCCAAGGGCACGCATCGAGGGCTCGGCCTCGAAGACGGCAACCTGATGCCACAGCCGCACGATCTCGCCTGCTGAATCGTTGTCAGACCGGATATTGATCGCCAATGCCACAGGCGCACCCAAGGGGCGGAACAATCAAATCGAGATCAGGGGAAGGCTGGCTTCAAGACAATGGCGCTCCCTAGGGGAATCGAACCCCTGTTTCAGCCTTGAGAGGGCCGCGTCCTAACCGCTAGACGAAGGGAGCGTTGAGGGAGAGGACATAGCCTCGAATTTTGCCGGCGGCAAGCGGGGATCGAGGGGTTTCGGATGCTCGCTCTCCGCTGTCGTCCTGGCGAATGCAGGACCCATTACCCCAAGGCGTGGTTGTGGGCGAAGTGCCAACCACCAGTCCCCGCAACCACACCAGCCGGTGTTATGGGTCCTGGCCTTCGCCAAGACGACGATGGCGGCGAGTTCCGAGGCCGTACTCACGGCTCATTGGCGAATTTCAGCTTTCCAGCCGGCTTCAACGTGTGGGCATCGAAGGTGCGGATCTCGGTGACGCCGCCGATGTCGAGCGTGATCACGAGCCGGTCGCCGGCGACGCCGCTCGAGACGATTTTGGCGCCCTTCGGGAGAGTCGCGGTGACGTCGCCTGCCGGCTCGGGCGCCCTTCCCTCGGACTTGAAAAGGCGGTAGCCCACCGCGATCAGCACGGCGCAGATTGCCAGCGCCGTGGTCAACCCCGCGATCAGCATCATCCGCCGCACCCGCGCGAACAGCGCGGCCTGCTCGGGGCTCGGTTCGGGAACAACGGTATCAGACGTCGTCATGGAAAATTCTGGCTCTGCGCAAAGGTTGGAGGTTGTCGTCGAAGGCTCCGAGGGCTCGACCCGGCTCGACCGCGTGCTGGCGCTGCACCTTGCCGAGCTATCGCGATCGAGGCTGAAAGCCCTGATTCTGGGGGGCGCGGTGAGCCTCAGGGACGCCGCGATCCGGGACCCCGCTTATCACGTCGCCTCCGGCGATACGATCACAATCGACGTGCCGGAAGCGGCCGCGCCGGAGCCGAAAGGCGAGGATATCGCCCTCGACATCGTGTTCGAGGACGACGACATCGTCGTCCTCAACAAGCCGAAGGGGCTGGTGGTGCATCCCGCGGCGGGCCACGAGACCGGTACGCTGGTCAATGCGCTGATCGCCCATTGCGGCGGCTCGCTCTCCGGCATCGGCGGGGTGCGCCGGCCCGGCATCGTGCACCGGCTGGACAAGGACACCACCGGGTTGATGGTGGTCGCCAAGAACGACCTCGCGCATGCCTCGCTCACCGCGCAATTCGCCGATCACGGCCGTACCGGGCCGATGCGGCGCGGCTACATGGCCTTCGCCTGGGGGCTGCCGGGCCGCCATCGCGGCACCGTGGACGCGCCGATCGACCGTCACCCGCATGCGCGCGAGAAAATGGCGGTGCGCCAGGGCGGCCGCGAGGCCGTGACGCATTGGGAGCTTCTGGAGAGTTTTGCCGGACGCGACGGCAAGCCGATCGCGACGCTGCTCGCCTGCGAACTCGAGACCGGACGCACCCATCAGATCCGCGTCCACCTCGCCCATATCGGCCACCCCCTGATGGGCGACGCCGTCTACGGCCCGCATTTCAAGACCAAGGCGAACCAGCTGGGCCCCGAGTCGCAGGCCGCCCTCGCCGCGCTGGGGCGGCAGGCGCTGCACGCCTACCTGCTGGTATTGGAGCACCCGAGGACTGGAGAATTACTTCACTGGGAGACGCCTCTGCCGGAGGATTTGCTTCTCCTTCAGGGGGCCCTCAAAGCGGCGCTATGACGCAGGCCGCTTCAGAAATGCTTTACATTACAAAAAGTTATAGCTGCCACACGGGGACGTGACGTCAGCAATCCTTCCCTTTTTGCCTTCCGATGGAGTATATTGCGCTTGCGTTGAAGACCAACGCGGAACATCGCAGCACCGATCGGCTTTAACCAAGCGGTCGTCTGCCTGGCCCGCCGCTATCGGGGGCCTGAACCTGTTTGGAGGGCGCACTATGGCCCGTACAGCTACCCTGCCGGTCCTTAATGGCGAATCCGGCCTTTCCCGTTACCTCGGCGAAATCCGCAAGTTTCCGATGCTGGAACCCCAGCAGGAATACATGCTCGCCAAGCGTTGGCGCGAGCACGATGATCGCGACGCCGCGCACCAACTCGTCACCAGCCATCTCCGTCTCGTGGCCAAGATCGCCATGGGCTATCGCGGCTACGGCCTACCGATCTCCGAGGTCGTCTCGGAAGGCAATGTCGGCCTGATGCAGGCGGTGAAGCGGTTCGAGCCCGAGAAGGGCTTCCGTCTCGCAACCTACGCGATGTGGTGGATCAAGGCGTCGATTCAAGAGTACATCCTGCGTTCGTGGTCGCTCGTGAAGATGGGCACCACCGCGAACCAGAAGAAGCTGTTCTTCAACCTGCGCAAGGCGAAGAGCAAGATTTCCGCTCTGGACGAAGGCGATCTTCGCCCCGACCAGGTGGCCATCATCGCAAAGCGTCTCGGCGTCACGGCTCAGGACGTGGTCGACATGAACCGCCGCCTCGGTGGCGACGCGTCGCTCAACGCTCCGATCCGCGACGACGGCGAAGCCGGCGAATGGCAGGACTGGCTGGTCGACAATTCGCCCAACCAGGAAGCCATGCTGGCCGAGCACGAGGAGTATGATCACCGTCGTGACGCCCTGAACGGCGCCATGGGCGTGCTCAACCCGCGCGAACGCCGCATCTTCGAGGCCCGCCGCCTCGCCGACGAGCCGATGACCCTGGAAGACCTTGCCGCCGAGTTCGGCGTGTCGCGCGAGCGCGTCCGCCAGATCGAGGTCCGCGCCTTCGAGAAGGTGCAGTCCGCGGTCAAGGGCACGATCGCAAAGGCCGAACAGGCCGCGCTGGAAGCCGCGCTCTAAGCGCGAGGTTTTGGCGCCAGAGATTGGCGGATCAACAAGAGACAGAAAGCCGGCGGCGACGCCGGCTTTTTTGTTTGCGTGTGAGGCGCAGCATGTTCGCGGGGACGCGGACCAGGCATCTTGAACCCGCACTGCCGGTTGACCGACCAAAGGGATCGGGCCAACAGCATCAAGAGAACGGACACGCGCCGTGTCGATCATCCTGCAATCCACCGTGGGCGGCTTCTCCGCCCAGTTCATGCGCAAGCTGCCGCTGGTCGAGCAGGCGATGCGCGAGCACGGGCTCGAGCCGTCGGAGTTCGTGATCTCGAAGGACTATGCCTCGACCGCGACGATCCCGCTCATGGGTCCGTTCTTCTTCAATTACAGCGTCTATTTCGGCGAGGAGACATTCACCGTCACCGAGCCGAACGACATGGTGTTCCTGGACTACTTCTTCAAGCGCGTGCTGGCCGCGGACGGCCCGCCGGAACTGCCGCGGCGACCGGGCTTGATCCGGCGGCTTTTCGGGTGGATGTCGGAGCCGGTGTGATTGATCTTCCCCTCTCCCCTTGCGGGAGAGGGTGGCTCGCCGCGATAGCGGCGAGACGGGTGAGGGGTTGTCTCCGCGAGCACGTCTCTCACATCGTCATTCGCGGAGACAACCCCTCATCCGGCGCTTCGCGCCACCTTCTCCCGCAAGGGGAGAAGGGAAGAGCGCATCGTCGGCGCCTCGCTCACTCCTCCCATGTCCGCGCCAGCGTCGCAAGCCAGCAGCCTTCGCAATAGCGGGCATCCTTGTAGTCGATCCAGTTGTGCGCATAGACGTGGTCGAGCGGGATGCCGTAGCGCGCGCGCAGGATTTGGACGAGGATCTTCCACGCCGCGACCTGCGCCGCGGTCGGTCCCGTGGTGACGTCGGGATAGTTGCCGGCGAACTCGACGCCGATCGAATTGTCGCGCACCACCTGGCGGTAGGTCGGCTTGTTGTCGATGTACTTGTTGTCGTTGCGGTTGGCGCCGTCGCCATGGGTCGGCACCAGGTTTTCCGCGACCGCCCAATAGACGGTGCCGTCGGTCTCGACCCACAATGTGACGCCGCGACGCGTGGGATTCTTCGTTTGCATCTCGGCGCCGCCGCGCGCCGAGCCTGCCGGTCCCTCGGTCTGGTGCACGATGATGTTGCGCCAGGCTTTTGCGTTGCCGACATCGCCCCATGGCGCCAGCCACACCATCTTCAGGCCGGGAATGTCGGGCGTGCCGGAGGCGCGCGCGAGCTTTGCGAGCTCGGCGTCGGTCGCAGCGGCAGGTGCGATCAGAATGAGGGCGGCGAGAACGGCCGCGAGCAGGCGAGAGATCATCATGCGGGTCCAATGCGGACCTGACGTTAGCACGCCCTTACGCGAATTTGCGCAAGGCCTCGCCTGAACCGATCGGGTCAGGCATCAGCGGTGGCGCTGGATCGTGGACGGCAAAGTCGTTCTTGCCGTTCTTCTTGGCCGCATAGAGGGCGTGGTCGGCATGCGCGATCAGGCGGTCCGGAAACTGGCCGACGCCGCGGTCCCACTGCGCCACCCCGATCGAGATCGCAATCGGAATGTCGATGCCGGTGCAGCTGACGGCATCCTGGCGGCAGACCTCGAGCACGCGGCGGGCGATCGCAGCCGCCTCGCGCAAGGTCGACGACGGCAGCACGACGCAGAATTCGTCGCCGCCGGTGCGGGCGAGCATGTCGCCGGGCCTCAAGCGCGTCTGCGCCATCAGGGTGAAGTGCTGGAGGCAGGCATCGCCCGCGGCATGGCCATGGGTGTCGTTGATGGTCTTGAAGCCGTCGAGATCGATGACCAGCAGCGAGAACGGCTCGCTGCTGCGCTCCGAGCGGGCGCATTCTTCGCTCAGCCGCTGCAACAGATGCCGCCGGTTGGCGACGCCGGTGAGATCGTCGAGTAGCGCGAGGTCGGCGACCTCGTTGCGCAAGCTGTCCATCGCCATCAGCAGGAAGCCGAAATTGAGCGTCATGGACAGGAACAGGAGACCCAGCACCATGACGCCATGAGCCTGGCCGCCGGCGCTTGCCGAGAAATCGCCGCCGAGCAGATTGCCCACCGTGCGGACGACGAGGATCGCGATAATGGCGAGGATGACGATGCCGGACAGCCGGGCGCCCGGACTGACGCGGCCTTCCGGCGGCGACAGCAACAGACGCAGCGCCAGCACCAGCGGCACGGCCTGACCGAGCGTGTAGCAGAGCATGCGCAGCTGCATGTTGTCGAAGCCGACCACGAAGAACACGACGCCGGCGAGGCTTAAGCCTGCTGTTGCGATCATGACGCGCCATGAGACGGGCCGGTGATAGAAGCGTTGAATGCCCATGGCGGCAAGGCAGCTCGCCGCGATGACGCCGGCGGCGCCAAGCAGGAGCGGCAACGGAGACGCGACGAACAGGCGCAGCAGGGCCGTCATCGCGCCGGTCGCGCCGATAAAGGACGATGCCATCCAGAACCGCGCGGCCGCGAATTTCGGATAGGTGCGCATCACGTAGGCCCAGATCAGGCCGAGCGCCAGGAAGTTGACGACGAACACGGTCCAGAGTGTCGGCACGTTCAGCATGGCGCACGCGGCGCGCGCAGCGTCGCGCCCTCCGTCCCTGCCAGCTGACCGTCCATGATCCCGTCCCCGTTTTCTTGGGGGGACAATGCCGCCGCCGCGCTTAACGGAGTCTCACTGCGATCCGCGAAAGCATGACTTTGGTTTTGGATTCATGAACGGCTGGCGCATTGTCGGATCGTTAGGCATGCCGGCGATGCGGATTCGCGAGCCAAAATCACCCGAAAATGCATCTGAGCTGTGGATAACGCGATGACACGGATGTGACAGCGCGGGGCAGAAGCGCGCGAATCTGCTGAGCTTGTCATCGAGGATGTTGCGAGGCTGGCCCTCCGCCGAGCATCCCTCGTGTCGCGTTTCACCATTAACCCTGAAGAGGATCCTATGGCTAAGAAAGCGAAGAAGGCGAAGAAGGCGACGAAGAAGAAGGCCAAGAAGGCAGCGAAGAAGAAGTAGCGAGGCTTCTTATTCTTTGCCCGGGTGGAGCACGCTCCGCCCGGGCGTCGGGTGGGAGTTCTGAGTTGGAAGATGGCGGGCGCAAGGCCCGCTTTTTTATTGGCTGGAGAAGCTATCGCTCCGCGAACGCCAGCTTGGCGCCGAGCGCGGCGAAGCCGGCGGCAAAACTCCGGCGCAGCCAGGCCATGACACGCGGGCGGGAGATGACGCGCTCGCGCACCGATGCCGCACAGAGGCCGTAGACCACGAACACCGCAAACGTCATCGCCATGAAGGCGCCGCTCAATTCCAGCATTCGCGCCAGCACATGGGCTTCGTCCGCGGCGATGAACTGCGGCAGGAAAGCCAGGAAGAAGATCGACAGTTTTGGATTGAGGATGTTGATCAGGAAGCCGGTCACGATCACCCGACCGACCGAACGCTCGCGGATCTCGCCGTCGACTGCCAGCGCCCCGGTCTCGCGCAGCGCCTGCCAGGACATGTAGAGCAGATAGGCGACACCGCACCATTTCAGCGCGGCGAAGGCGAGCGCGCTGGTGTGGAGCACGGCGGCGAGCCCCAGCATCGCGGCCGTCATGTGCGGCACGATTCCGAGGGTGCAGCCGAAGGCAGCGGCGACGCTCGCGCGCGAGCCGCGGGTCAGCGCGGCCGCCAGCGTGTAGAGCACGCCGGTGCCGGGCGAGGCGACGACGATCAGCGAGGTGAGCAGGAAGGACAAGGTCATGGACCGACCTTATCACCGCGCCGCGGACCACGAAAGCCGGCCTGCCGGATCGACCCTCAGGACAGCTGCGCGATCTCGGCCTCGCGGAGCACGTCGAGCGGCGCCCATGGCTTAGCCCAGAACTTCGCGCCGTTCGGCAAGGCCTGCATCAAGGGCCGGCCGGAGGTGACGACGACGTCGAGCTTCGGGTTGCGGTCCTTGGCGACATGCGCGAGCTCGACGCCGTTCATGCGGCCGGCAAGCTGAACGTCGGTCATCATCAGGCAGAGCGCGCCGGCGCTCTTCTCCAGCACAAGCTCGGCCGCCTCGGCGCTCTCGCATTGAATGACGTCGTAGCCGCTTTCTTCGAGAAGAAGACTGAGCATCTCCCTCTGCATGAGGTCGTCTTCCACGATCAGTGCGGTGGCTCGAAACGGCTTTGCTTGTCCCATCGGCGGCTCCCAATGCTGCCTGTCTTCATCAAGTAACGTAGGTTAAGGAGGGAACCGCCATGCGGTTCGGTTCCAATATGAAAAAATGTAAATCATAGTTCCGCTCAAGTGGCTCGACGGGGGATCATCATGACTGCAATCCGCGGCGCCGCCGCTATCACCGGAGCGGCAAGCGGCATCGGCCGCGCACTGGCGATCGAGCTTGCGCGGCGCGGCTGCGATCTCGCGCTCGCCGATCGCGACGAGCCCGGGCTGAAGACGCTCGCGGCCGAGATCGGCGCCGCAAGCAAGCTCAGCCTGCATCGCGTCGATGTCAGCGAGCCCGACGACATCGCGCAATTCGCGCGTGAGGCGGCCACCGCGCATCCCGCACTTGGCATCGTCGTCAACAATGCCGGCGTTGCACTGATGGGATCGTTCGAGGAGATCGACCAGGCGCAGATGGACTGGCTGTTCGACATCAATTTCTGGGGCGTGGTGCACGGCACGCGCGCCTTCCTGCCGCATCTGAAGACGTTGGGCGAGGCACACATCGTCAATTTGTCCTCGATCTTCGGCATCATCGCCCCGCCGGGACAGTCGGCCTATGCCGCGGCGAAATTCGCGGTGCGCGGCTTTTCCGAGAGCGTGCGGCACGAGCTGGCCATGGCGGGCAGCCCTGTCAGGCTGTCGGTCGTGCATCCTGGCGGCGTCGCCACCGCCATCGCCCGCAACTCGCGCACCGGGGTCGGCGTCACCGACAACGCACGCCGGTCGCAATCGATCGAGCGGTTCGAGAACGCGGCAAGGACCACGCCCCGGGACGCCGCGCTGCGCATCATCAAGGGCATCGAGAGAAACGAGCCGCGCATCCTGATCGGCAACGACGCCCGCTTCATGGATCTCCTGCAGCGCTTCCGCCCGGCAACGTACTGGGCGCCGTTGCAGCGCAAGCTGGAGAGGATGGCGAAGGGGACGGAGTGAGGGGCGCCGTCGAATTAAACCGTCGTCCTGGCGAGCGTTCACGGACCTCTCCGTTGTCACTCCCCGCGAAGGCGGGGAATCCAGTACGCAGCAGCCTCTCCGTATTCTCGCGCGGTCTCTGGAATACTGGATCGCCCGCCTTCGCGGGCGATGACACCAAGTATGTGCGCGAGTGCTCCGTCTCTTTGGCTCCCCTCACTGCCCCGCCAGCCGATCGGCAAAATACCCGATCGTCTTGCGATAGATCACCGCCCTGTTCCATTCGCGCATGGCCTCGAAATTGGCGGTGCCTTCGCCGTAGGGCTGGCCCATCTTGAAGCCGCTGGTGTGGAGCAGGTTCGCGGTCGAGGCGAGCACGTCGGGGACGCTGTGGCGGAGATCGACGTGGCCGTCGCCGTCGAAATCGACGCCGTACTTGATGTAGGAGGACGGCAGGAACTGGGTCTGGCCGATCTCGCCGGCATAGGCGCCGATCAGGTCGCGCAGCGGCAGGTCACCGCGCTGCACGATCTTCAGCGCCGCGAGCAGCTCGCCCTGGAATAGCTCGGTGCGGCGGCAGTCATGCGCGAGCGTCGCCAGCGTGCGGACCACCGGCAGCTTGCCGATGTCGCCCTTGCCGAAATCGCTCTCCAGCCCCCAGATCGCAACCAGGATATAGCGGGGCACGCCGAACTGCTGCTCGATGCGTGAGAGCAGCGCGGCATGGCGCTGCAACAGCGCCTTGCCGCCATTGATGCGGCC
This sequence comes from Bradyrhizobium sp. BWC-3-1, assembly GCF_032917965.1. Lineage (NCBI taxonomy): Bacteria > Pseudomonadati > Pseudomonadota > Alphaproteobacteria > Hyphomicrobiales > Nitrobacteraceae > Bradyrhizobium > Bradyrhizobium sp. BWC-3-1. The sequence continues at coordinate 1,380,915 of NZ_CP136625.1, read as the reverse complement.
GGGGCCGACGCGGGTCGAGACATACTGCTCGAAGCTCTTGTTGAAGGTGTAGCGCTGGCGCCGGTCGAAGGCGAGCACCGCGCCGTCCTGCTGCACGCCGCTGAGCGCCGCGCTGGTCACGCTCGCCGAGACGCCGGCGGCCTGCGCTTCCGAGGCCATGCTGGCGACAAAGCTGTTGAAGTCGCCGCCGCAGCGCGCGGCTTGCGCCGATCCGCCGGCCAGACAGGCGATGAAGGCGATGGCCAAGGCGTATTTCGACATTCGGATGAATCCTACAGGGAATGGGCGGGAGAGCGGCGCGCGATCATGCCCGGGAACCAGATTCGCGTCAAAGCGGCAAATCCTCACCAGAACCAATCGCATCCTGGCTCGACGAATGAAGTCCGATGTCGCGACCACTGCATATCTCATGCGCTCGCTGCGGCATCGCAGCGCCAGCGATTTGCCTTGCCATGGCATGGCGCCGGTTATAACATTCTATCCTAGGTTGTCGCCCCGCCAGCCCCGGGCGACGCTGAAGACCAAAATAAACGGCGGGCTTCGCGGCCCGCCGTTTGTTGAGGCAAGGGTGAGGCAAGGATCTCCTAAGGAGCGCATCGGGTTTTACGAAGCGTTGGACTCTTCCGCCCGACATCGAGGCGCCTCGTAAATGGGTTCGTCGATCGATCGCGCAGCTGGTTCTGCCGCTGCAGGGTCCGCGCCCAGCCACCGGAAACCTGCCAAAGTCATTTGACTATGGCCCCCTGATCGACGAAAAGCCGGCCATGGCCAAAAAACCCGGAACCAATCCCAAGGGCGAATTCGCCTTTTTCAACGTCTTCTATGAAGACGGCTCACAACGCTCCAACCGGCGCGTGCCCGCCGAATTGCTCGGCGGCCTCGACGGCGACGAGCCGGCCCGCGCCTATATCATGGAGCAGGACCGCGAGATCGCCGAAAAATCCGGCCGCCCGGCGCTTGAGATCAAGAACCTCGAGCGGGTCGGCGCGAAGAAGAAATAGGTCGACCCAGGCAGGCGCTCACCAGCGCCCGCTCCGCCTGTTCCAGGCAAACAGCAGATCGGCAAACCGGTTATAGAAGAACCGGGTGAACGGCAGCGCCACGCGATTGCCGAACAACTCCGCAAGCCACCCCTCCCCCGGCGTCAGCCCCCACAGCGCAACCGCGACATCCGCGCCGACGATGAGTTGGCCGGCCGCATCGGTCGCATGCAGGCAGCGCCTGACGTCGTCGAGCGTGGCGCCAAAGTGCGCCAGCGCATCGGGCTGCTCGTTGATATCCCTGAATTGGATCGTGCCCGCGCGCACCAGCGCCAACAGCTTGTTGCGCTGCCAGTCGATGCCGGCATCGCAGACAGGGCAACGGGTGTTGTACCAGACGGTGAGGTGAGCCGGCATCATCGAAGCATAGATGTCGATCTGTGCGACGTCGAGGCTGGAGCCATCCACCCGGAATTCCAGAATCGATGCGCCTCTCTCGTCGGATGTATATTCGATTGGAAAAGCATGAGCCTCTTTGGGCTGAACGCTGTCGAAGTAGGCGTGAACGAAAACGGCGGGCTTTCGCCCGCCGTTCTTGTTTCAACAGCCAAGTGGCGGCGTTTGAACTAGTTATCCAGGAACGACCGCAGCTTCCGCGACCTTGACGGGTGCTTCAGCTTGCGCAGCGCTTTCGCTTCGATCTGACGAATACGCTCTCTCGTCACCGAGAACTGCTGGCCGACTTCTTCCAGCGTATGGTCGGTGTTCATGCCGATGCCGAAGCGCATGCGCAGCACGCGCTCTTCGCGCGGGGTGAGCGAGGCCAGCACGCGCGTGGTGGTTTCGCGCAGGTTGGACTGGATCGCGGCGTCGATCGGCAGGATCGCGTTCTTGTCCTCGATGAAATCGCCGAGGTGTGAATCCTCTTCGTCACCGACGGGCGTCTCCAGCGACAACGGCTCCTTGGCGATCTTGAGGACTTTTCGCACTTTCTCCAGCGGCATGCCGAGCTTTTCGGCCAATTCCTCAGGAGTGGGCTCGCGGCCGATCTCGTTAAGCATCTGCCGCGAGGTGCGCACGATCTTGTTGATCGTCTCGATCATGTGCACGGGGATGCGGATGGTGCGCGCCTGGTCGGCGATCGAGCGGGTGATCGCCTGCCGGATCCACCACGTGGCGTAGGTCGAGAACTTGTAGCCGCGGCGATACTCGAACTTGTCGACCGCCTTCATCAGACCGATGTTGCCTTCCTGGATCAGGTCGAGGAACTGCAGGCCGCGGTTGGTGTATTTCTTGGCGATCGAGATCACGAGACGGAGGTTGGCTTCCACCATCTCCTTCTTGGCCTGGCGGGCTTCGCGCTCGCCCTTCTGCACCGAGTGCACGATCTTGCGGAACTCGATGATCTCCAAGCCGGTCAGCGCCGCGAGCTGATGCACCTCGTGGCGGAGGTCCTTGATGCGGTCCTTCTCGTGATGGACGAAGTTCTTCCAGCCCTTGGCCGACAGCTTCGAGACACGGTTGAGCCAGCGCGGATCGAGCTCCGAGCCGGTGTAGTTGCGCAGGAAGTCCTCGCGCGCGACGCCGTGGCTGTCGGCAAGGCGCATCAGGCGGCTCTCATGGGAGACGAGGCGCTTGTTGATGTCGTAGAGCTGCTCGACCAGTGAGTCGATACGCGCCTGGTTCAGGCGCAGCGACTTCACCTCGACGATGATCTCGTCCTTGAGCTTGCGGTATTTGCGCTCCTGGTGCGGCGAGAGCGAGGGGCCGTGCGAGGTGCTCTCGAGCTGGTTCTGGATGTCCTGCTCTTGCAGCTTGCGCAGCTTCTTGTAGCTGTCGGCGATCTTGTCGAAGATCTCGACGACCTTCGGCTTGAGCTCGGCCTCGATCGCCGCAAGCGACATCTGGTTCTCGAACTCGTCGTCCTCGTCCATGTCGGCTTCGGCGGCGGACTCCGCGGGATCCTTCGCGGCGTCGCCGGCATTGCCGGGCGCAGGCGCGGCGCGGAACGGGGTCGGCGCCGGCGGTGCGGCGGGCGGCGCGACATGCGCCGGCGCGGCGCCGGTGGCCTGGCCGCCTTCGGCCGTCGCTTCACCGGTCTCGCCGTTCGGACCGGCGATCATCGCATTGTTCATGCCGGCCTTGGCATCGGGCCCGGCATAGGTGGCTTCGAGATCGATGATGTCACGAAGGAAGATTTTTCCTTCGTTGAGCTCGTCGCGCCAGATGATGATGGCCTGGAAGGTCAGCGGGCTTTCGCACAGACCTGCGATCATCGCCTCGCGGCCGGCCTCGATGCGCTTCGCAATCGCGATTTCGCCTTCGCGCGACAGCAGCTCGACGGTGCCCATCTCGCGCAGATACATGCGCACGGGATCATCGGTGCGCTCGCCCGGCTCGCTCTTCTTGACCTCGGTGACGGCCTTCTGGGTGACTTCGACCAGTTCGTTGTCGGTCTCGTCCTCGCCGCTCTCGTCCTTGTCCTCCTCGCCTTCGCTATCGTCGGCTTCGGTGACGTTGATGCCCATGTCCGAGAGCATGGACATGATGTCCTCGATCTGCTCGGGAGAGGTCTGGTCGGACGGCAAAACTTCGTTGAGCTGATCGAAGGTCACGAAGCCGCGCTTCTTGGCCTGCTTGATCATCTTCTTCACGGCCGCGTCGGACAGATCGAGCAACGGCGAGGGCGCATCCTGGGAGTCCTTCTCCGGCGCGTCCGCTGCCTTGTCGTCTTTTTCCTTGTCCTTCGCCTGCAGCGTCTTTGCCTTGGTGGCCATCCATTGCTCCTAAACGCGTTTCACACAGACGTTCGCCGCGCCCGCGCAAAATCACTTGAACCTGTTGCTCGATGCTCTCGCTTCGTCAGATCTCGACACGGAAAGGGCGGCGCGGACCTCTTGTCGCCACCCCCGACCTTTCACTCGCCGGATTTGCCTAACGCTTCGTAGAGCCTCTTTGTCGCAGCGGATGCAGGTGTAGTGCCAACAGCAATTGCGCGGATTCATTCCTGACGCGTCTGTTCTGCCTGCGGCCGCCTGGTGGCCAAAGTGCTACAAGACCGTTAAGCCTCGATTAACCCTGTTTTTGCCGCCAAACCTCGGATTTGGCGAGTCTTTTAGCGGTTCCGGTCCCGGCCGTCCGCATGATTCTTTCATCACACGCTCTTCTGGAACCGGCCCGACAGTTCGCCAAAACCCTCGATCAGGGCCTCGGTGCCGTCGACTTCGCCTATCCGAGCCTTGACGTCGCGCAGCCACGCCATGTTGGCCTCGCTGGGATCTTCCCCCAAGGCCAGCTCGGCGTCTTTCAGCTCTCTAAGTAGTGAATGGTACTGCCGATGCAAGGCGACCAGCTGATGCCAGGTGGAGAGAACGTCGTCCCGTGCGGCGCCCTCGCGGGCGCCCCACACCGCCGCGGTCGTGATGCCGCCCTCAACCCTTTGAAGGGCCTGAGAAAATCCACCCTTCTCGAGGTCGCTGCGCATCTTCTCGGCGAGCTCGCCGGGGTCCGGCGAATGGTGATGGTCGTTGGCGAAGGCGGCGATGATGCCGGCCCGGAGCTTATGGACCTCGGGATGGGCCAGCTCCAGGGCCGCGACTTCCTCGAGATGATCGTGGAGGAGCCAGGGGTGGTTGATCAGGATTTGCAGGATCAGGGCCTCCCGGCGGGAGATGGCGCTGCGTTGGCCGCGCATGATCGGGCTTGCCGCCAGCTGCGCGCTCGCCGCCTGATAGGGCCCGGAGGGCAGCTGGATCGGGCCGGGCGGGCCGCGGCGGCCACCAAATCCCTGACCGCCGAATCGATTCGCGCCTCCCCCACCGCGGGGCTGGAACTGGCGACCGCCGGGCCCGGGGCGGAAATTGCCACGGCCGGCGCCAAAGCCGCCGCGCCCGCCTTCGGGGGCAAAGGCACGCTGGAGCCGCTCGGCAAGATCCTGCCGATAATAGCGCCGCACCACCTCGTCGCGGATGCCGTTGGAGAGCTCCTTGATGCGCGCCTCCAGCGCGGCGCGGCGCTCGGGAGTGGCGAAATTGCCGCCTTCGAGCTCGCGCGACCAGATCATCTCGGCGAGCGGACGCGCCGCCGCGATCACCTCCTCGATCGCGCCGCGACCGCCGGAGCGCACGAGGTCGTCGGGGTCCTGCCCTTCCGGCAGCAGGGCGAAGCGCAGACTCTTGCCGGGCGCGAGGAAGGGTAAGGCGAGATCCGCGGCACGATAAGCGGCTTTCTGGCCGGCGCGGTCGCCGTCGAAGCAGAGGATCGGCTCGTCCGCCATTTTCCAGAGCAGCGCGAGCTGGTTTTCAGTGAGCGCGGTGCCGAGTGGCGCCACGCTGCCGGCAAAGCCCGCGGTGACCATGGCGATGACGTCGACATAGCCTTCGACCACGATGAGGGGGCTGCCGTCATGGGTGGCTTTGCGCGCGGTCTGGTGGTTGTACAGATTGTCGCCCTTGTGGAAGAGCGGCGTCTCCGGCGAGTTCAGGTACTTGGCCGGAACGTCCTTCTCCAGCGCGCGCCCGCCGAAGGCGATGACGCGGCCGCGCAGATCCGTGATCGGAAACATCACGCGATCGCGGAAGCGATCATAGGGCACCGGGATGTCGTTGCCGGCCACCAGCATGCCGGTTTCGACCATGTCGTCGACGGAGACGCCGAGCTTGCCGAGATGCTCTTTCAGCGCAAAGCGATCAGGTGGCGCATAGCCCAGCCGAAACTGCAATTGCGTCGCCGGCGAGATCGCGCGGTCGGCGAGATAGCCCCGCGCCTTGGCGCCGACGCGAGAGGCCAGCGTCTCGGCAAAGAACTTGGCGGCGAGATCCATGACGTCATGCAGCGAGCGGCGCCGCTGCTCCTGACGCGCCGCATCCGGCGTCACCGCTGGCAGCGGCAGGCCCGCCATATTGGCGAGCCGCTCCACGGCCTCCGCGAACGGCAGGCCGTCGGTCTCCATCATGAAGCTGATGATGTCGCCGTGCTTGCCGGAGGAGAAGTCGTGGTAAAAGCCCTTCTGGTCGTTGACGTAGAAGGACGGCGTCTTTTCCTGCTGGAACGGCGACAGCCCCTTCCACTCTCGCCCCGCCTTCTTCAGTTTGACGCGCTTGCCCACGACTTCGGAGACCGAAAGCCGGGCCCGAAGCTCGTCGAGGAATTGGGGCGTGAAGCGCATCAGGTTGATTTCTGGGGTGAGTCGGGCGTTTTGCCAACGAATAGGCATATAAGGATGCCCCCGGGAAATACGATGCACTTAGGGCTTCTCCCGGCTATTCACAGGTCGAAGATTCGACGGAAAGCTTGAACCCGCCCCGGTTCCACGCTTCCATGGGGGCCATGTTCAGGACCTTCCGAGGCGGCCAGAGCGGGGGTTGGCGCATCACCTCGATTTCGCCGGTGACGGGCGAGCCCCTCGCCTTCATGCCAACGCTGTCGGTCACCGACAGCGAGGCCATCGCGTTGCCGCTGGTGCCCTCGCGCAATGCCTGGCGCCTGGTCGGTGTCGCGAGCAGCTTGCGCTACACCGAGCGCCCGGAGAAGCAGCAGCTCACTGCCGTGCAGGCCGGCCTCGGCCGGCTGGAAGCAACCAGTGCGGCGCTGATCCCGATCCGCAAGTCGCAGGCCTGGTGGGATCTGACCCAGGAAGAGCGCCGCAGGATCTTCGAGGACAAGTCGCATCACATCGCGAATAGCCTGCGCTTCCTGCCTGCGATTGCGCGGCAGCTCTATCATTGCCGCGACCTCGGCGGGCCCTTCGACTTCCTGACCTGGTTCGAATTCGCGCCTGCGCACGCCTCGCTGTTCGAGGAGCTGGTCGCAATGCTCAGGCGAACCGAGGAGTGGAGCTATGTCGAGCGCGAGGTCGACGTGCGCGCAGTGAAGGAAGTGCTGTCGGGCTAGAGCCCAAGAAAGCGGCCGGATTCGATGCGCGGCAGATCGGTGACGGGCCAGTTGTAGATGTAAGTCCAGGCCGGTGCCGTCACCCCGTCTGCACCTGTCACGTCGACCAGCTGGCGCAGATATTCGGTCGGCTCCGGAAAGCCCTCGCCGCAGGCCTCGTACATGTCGAGCTCGCGCAAGAGTTCGTCGGGCACGCGCAGGTGAAAGAGTTCGCCGTGGACGCGGTCGGACGGCACATCGGAGAGCAGCAGCCCCGGATAATGCTTCACCAGAACGAGCCGGCCGCGGCAGGTCGCTTCACCCAGAAAATCCGCGTGGCCCGCAAGCAACCGCGCCATCGGATGGTCGAAGCCGCGCATCAGCGTGCCGTAGACGAAGAGACGATTGGAGGTCATGGCCTTCTATAACCATCAATCGGCAGCGTGCAAATCGCAGCGGATCTACAAAACCTCCGCCTCGAGTGTCTCGCCGCTGCATTGCTCGTCCGACACCACCCTGATGGTCACGTCCATGGCGTCGAACGCGCCGGCAGGGCCGATATAGACGCCGTGCAGCGGGATTGCCTGGCGCGGATCGCGGGCGACCGCGACGCGGATGAGGTCGCGGGTGCCGACGATGCCGTTGGTCGGATCGAACTCGATCCAGCCCGCGCTGGGCAGGTAGACCTGGACCCAGGCATGCGTCGAACCGCCGCCGACATGGCGCTGCTCGATATCCTCCGGCAGGAAGATGTAGCCGGAGACGAATCGTGCGGCGATGCCGAGATGGCGCAGCGCCTCGATCATGAACAGCGCGTAATCGCGGCAGGTCCCGCTACCGGACTGCAAGGTGTCGAGCGGATGCTGCGTGCCCAGCTCGTGGCGCTTGCGGTATTTAAACCGCTCGCGGATGCCGTGGGTCATGCCGCTCAGGATCTTGAAGGTCGGCGTCGGCGCGTCCTCGTCGAGAAAGCCGCGCGCCCATTCCGCGATCTCGCCATCGGGATCGGTATATTGCGGCGTGATGTAGTGGACGAGGTCGGGAAACTCCTCATCGTCATACGCGAAAGGATAGAAATAGGCCGAGTCGTCCGGCGTCAGCGCGAACTCCTCGACCGGATTGTGCTCGACGGTGACGTGCCAGTCGAAGATCAGCGCGTCCGCGCGCTCGTCGAAATTCGCGATCGCGACGGAATTGCCGAACACGTCGTGGATCCAGTGCAGCGACATCGGCTCGGGCGATATCTCGAGCCTGGAGTCGAGCACGCGCAGATCATGCCCGTCGCGCGGCCGCAGCATGATCCTGTGTTCGCCGAACGCCACGGGGCGGGTGTAGCGATATTCGGTCTTGTGATGAATCGTCAGCAACGGCATCGTCAGGCAATCATGGTGATGTCGGGCGGACCAATCTATAGCAATCCCGCCCGATTCTTCGGGGTGACTGCTGTTTCATTAGGCAATCAGGATGGCTTTAGACACAATCGGGGCGACCAATCAACTCCTCAGCGAGGGTGACGTCCCCCCGGTGCACGAGGTGAATGCGCAAGGGACATCGCCTTTTTTGCTCACCTCGGACCACTACGGACGGGTCCTGCCGGCTGCGCTTGGCGATCTTGGCGTCGCCGAGAACGAGCTGACGCGGCATATCGCCTGGGACATCGGCATTGGGGGTGTCGCCGACCGGCTGGCAGAGATGCTGGGCGCACATCTGATCGCCCAGCGCTATTCGCGGCTGGTGATCGACTGCAACCGCCCGCCCGCCGCCGTGAGCTCGATTCCCCTGATTTCCGAAGCAACCGCGATCCCGCGCAACGAGGGAATTTCGGAGCAGGAGCGCAAAGCGCGCCGCCGCGAGATTTTCGAGCCCTATCACCGGCATATCCATGCCGCGATCGACCGCCGCGTGCACGACAAGCGGCCGACGGTGCTGGTGTCGCTGCACAGCTTCACGCCCGTTTATGCCGGCGTCGCGCGTCCCTGGCACATCGGCGCGCTCTACAATCGCGACACCGTGCTGCCGCAGCTGCTGCTCAGGCATCTCCGCAGCGAGGGCGATCTCGTCGTGGGCGACAACGAGCCCTATGCGGTGAACGACCTCACCGACTACACCATCCCCGTGCACGGCGAAGCTCGCGGCCTCGCCAATACCGGCATCGAGATCCGCCAGGATCTGATCGCCGACCAGTCTGGCCAGCAACAATGGGCCGAGCGGCTGGCGCGGATTTTTGCAGAGATCGAGGTTGAGCTGCGGGCGGAAAGGCTGGTCGATTAGCCCGACGGCGGTTATTTCGCCCTGGTCAGCGCCAGCCAGATGCCGCCGCCGATCATGAAGCCGCCGGAGATGCGCGACATCATGCGGGTGCGGCGAGCCGAGAAGAACTTCCGGGCCCGCCCCGCGGCGATGGCGTAGAGCGCGTCCGTCATCACCGCAGTGACCATGAAGGTGGCTCCCAGCAGCGCGACCTGCGGGAAGTGGTCGCGGTTCATGTCCATGAACTGCGGGATGAAGGCGCCGAAGAACACCAGCACCTTCGGGTTCGACAGCAGCACCAGGAAACCTTGCAGGAAGAATCCGCCGCGCGGCGGCGCCGGCGGCTCATCCACATTGACGCCCTCGACCGGCGCCCAGATCAGCTTGATGCCGAGCCAGACCAGATAGGCGGCGCCGGCAAAGCGCACCCAGTCGAACCAATACCCCATGGTCGCCATCAGCGAGGTCAGTCCGACCGCGACGATGCCGATGACGATGGCGAGGCCGGCCTGCGCACCGGCCACATTGGTCAGCGCCGCGCGCGTGCCGTGGCGCAGCCCGTTGGCGATGACGAGGGTGACGATCGGCCCCGGCAACAGCGCGAGCGCGATGCAGGCGGCAAGGAAGGCGAGATAGGCTTGCAGAGACATCATGGGGAGGACTCGCTGGGAGCGGTTTGCGGCATTAATGCATGGCGAGGGCGGGAACGGAAGTCACGACCTTGCCCTTGACATGCAACCATTTGGTTGCCTATTATCGCCGCCATGGATGAGGTCTTCAAAGCGCTCGCCGATGCGTCACGACGGTCGCTGCTCGACAGACTTCACGCCAGGAACGGCCAGACGCTGAACGAACTCTGCGAAGGCCTCGCGATGACGCGCCAGGCCGTGACCAAGCACCTTGCCATTCTGGAAGAGGCCAATCTGGTCACGACCATCAGGCACGGCCGCGAGAAGCTGCACTATCTCAATCCGGTTCCGATCCATCAGATCGGCGAACGCTGGATCAAGAAATTCGAGCGCGGCAAGCTCGCCGCACTCGGCGAGTTGAAACGCCAGTTGGAGAAGCGCGATGAGTAAGCCGCAATTCGTCTATGTCACCTACATCGAGACAACGCCAACGAGGCTGTGGGAGGCGCTGACATCGAGCGAGTTCACCAAGCAATACTGGTTCGGCGCCGAGGTCAAGTCCGACTGGAAAATCGGCTCCCCTTTCGCGCTGCTGCTGGACGGCGAGACCACCGATTCCGGCGAGATCCTCGAAGCCGATCCGCCGCGGCGGCTGTCTTACAGCTTCAAGCACCAAAAATACGAGGAGCTGCGCGGTGAGCCGATCTCGCGGGTGGTCTTTACCATCGAACCGTTCGGCTCGCTCGTGCGTTTGACGGTGCTGCATGACGGCTTCGTCGAAGGCGGCAAATATTTCGGCGCCGTTTCCAACGGGTGGCCGGCGATCCTGTCCGGGCTCAAGAGCCTGCTGGAAAGCGGCAAGGTGCTGGCCATTCCGCACGCAGCCCTCAACAAGGGATTCGATGCAAAATGAACCTCGATCAGTTCAAACCGCTCACCGTCTACACGATTTACATCGCCGCGACGCCGGACCAGGTGTGGGAGGCGCTGACCTCCGCCGAGTTCAGCCGCAAATACTTTTCCGGCTTTGCGGTCGAGATGGAGCCAAGACTCGGCGGCAAATTCGTCGTGCGCGCGCCTGATGGCTCGGAACACATTTCGGGCGATGTGTTCGAATACGCTCCGCCGAACAAGCTGACGGTGACGTGGAACGTCAACTGGCCCGACCTCGTCGCGAAGCTCGGCACGACGCTTGTCACTTACGCGATTGAACAAGCCGGCGAGGCCGTCCGCCTCACCATGAGCGAACGCCACGACCGCCCGCTCAGCGACGACATCCTTTCCGGCGGCCGCACCGGCTGGCCCGCAATCCTGTCGGGGCTGAAGAGCCTGCTGGAAACGGGCAAGGCGCCGCAGATCAAGATGGCGCCGCCGGCGCAGATGCTGGAAGCGTTGAAGGCGATGGGTATCAAGACGCCGTAGCGGGCGAACTCCGTGTCGTCATCGCTTCTTCTTCACCGGAGGCGGATTGATTTCGTCGATCTTGCGACTGCAATCCGCTTCCGAGTCGTGCGGGCCCGAGACAAAGGTTCCGCTGACCTTGATCGCGTACCAGCCCGACTCGACGCCGAGCCGGAGCGCTTCTTCTGTCTTGACGTGCCGTGGCGAGAGAGCTTGCATCGGTTGAGTTTGCATCGGGTGCTTTCGGTTGGCGTTCGATCTCATGATCGATCGCGGTGAAACCTTCAGGTGTCCGCGGCACGCGCCTGCCGCGTCCAACTCACCGCTGGAGTGGGCAATATGCGCGACGACCGCTGTTACGACGTCGCTACGAGTCGGCTCCGCCGGTGCGAGGGAATGAGGCGCTTCACGTCGCGCGAATAGTCGTGGCGCTGCATAGGCGCAGAAACGACAGATCTTTCGACATTCCCGCACCGTGCGCGCAAGCGCCGCAATTAGCTATCATTTTCTCGCCCGTGCCGCACTTTTGAGGCGCCAATTGCCGCCCGCGACCGAATAAGCCGTCAAAGCCTTGTGATCGGCCGCTTCGTAGCCATGTTACGAGCTTAGCCAAGGGAAAATCGTATGAAGCTCCGCGTCGGGTTTGAGATGCTGTACGAATTCCCGCAGCCCACGCCTATGATCATGGTGCTGGGCACGCACTTCACCCGCGCCTCCGATGTCATCGTGCCCGACCTGCTGACCACCAGACCCTCGGTGCCGATCACTCCCTATCGCGACCTCTTCGGCAATTGGTGCAGCCGCATCGTGGCGCCGGCTGGCGCCTTTCGCCTTGCCGGCGACGGCGTCGTGAGCGACAGCGGCCTGCCCGATCCAGTGTTCCCGAACGCGGCTCAGCACGCCGTCGAGGCGCTGCCGACCGACACGCTCGTCTATCTGCTCGGCAGTCGCTACTGCGAGACCGATCGCCTGTCGGATATCGCATGGAAGTTGTTCGAGCACACGCCGCCCGGCTGGGCGCGGGTCCAGGCCATCTGCGATTTCGTTCATCGTCACATCGCCTTCGGCTATGAGCACGCGCGCGCGACCAAGACGGCGCGGGAAGCCTACGACGAAGGCAAGGGCGTGTGCCGCGACTATGCTCATCTTGCCATCGCGTTCTGCCGCTGCATGAACATCCCGGCGCGTTACTGCACCGGTTATCTCAGCGACATCGGCACGCCGAAGCCCTGGGCCGTGGGAGATTTCGCCGGCTGGTTTGAGGCTTATCTCGGCGGAAGCTGGCACATGTTCGATCCGCGCAACAACACGCCGCGGATCGGTCGCGTGTTGATCGCACAAGGACGCGATGCCGCGGACGTCCCGATCACCCAAACCTTCGGTCCGAATACCCTTGTCAATTTCAAGGTATGGACCGACGAGGTTGCCTGATGACAGACAGCAGCGTTGCACTCAGCGCCGATGGATTTGCGTCCTTGGCCGAGATCGGCAAGGGCAAGGCGCAAGGCGAAATCCCGCAAGCGCACGGCGAGCGCCTGACCAACCTCGGTTATGCAATCAGGCGCCTCGGCGAACTCGAACTGACCTCATCCGGCGAACGCCGGCTGGCAACCGGCGAATAGCTCGCTGCCGTTGCGTCCGGCTTCCCGCTACGCCACCGGCACCACGATCCGCCGATAAAGATGCCAGGTCGCGTGCCCGAGCACCGGCAGCGTCACCACCAGCCCCAGAAAATACGGCAGCGCCGAGACGATCAGGACTATCACGATCACCGCGGCCCAGCCAATCATCGGCAGCGGGCTGGCCACGACCGCGCGCACGCTTGTCACCATCGCCGTGACGAAATCGACCTCGCGGTCGAGCAGCAGCGGAAACGACACGACCGTCAGCGAAAACAGGATCAGCGACAGCACCGCGGCGACCGCGTTGCCGATGCCGAGGAACAGCAGGCCCTCGTTCGTGGTCAGCACCACCGTCATGAACTCCTGCAGGCTCGAGAACGAGGCATGCAGGCCAAGCAGCAGCGCGATCAGAAGCCGCACCTGATACATCCAGACCACGAACACGAACAGCGTGACGAAGGCCATCCAGCCGATCTCGCTGCGCGCGCGCACAGCCGACCAGATCGCGCCGAGCGAGACGGGCTCGCCGCGCTCGCGACGGCGGCTGACTTCATAGAGCCCGATCGCCACGAATGGCCCGAGCAGCGCGAAGCCGGCGGCCAGCGGATAGACCAGATAGACCATGCCGAACGCAGTGAAGCACAGCATGATGGCGATGCCGCCGGCGGCGTAGAGCGTACCGAAGCAGAGGCCGTAAAGCGGCAGCGCCTGGAAATCCCGCAGGCCTTCGACGAGCGCCTCGGCGATGTCGGTCGCCGCGACGGGACGCACCACCGGGTCGACCTTGCCCGAAATGGACATCAGCTTCCTCTTCGTTGGCCGGCGCGATCTCCGTCGCACGCGGACCTCGATCTTAGCGTCCCCGCGGCCGGTGCGCACGCGCGAGTTGATGGCCGGACGATGGTATCTCGAAGCCGCCGGCACAGACCCGGGAGAACCACCGCGCCGACGGCGGCGCTCCCTTCGGGAAGCTCATCCGCGCTGCCCGCGGCTCCAAATCTTTCCCCGTGGGGGACTTTTTCGACCCGATGCCTATGGACTGAGCGGCGGGTGGTGCCGCAAATTGGGTCTTTGAACGAGCGCGCGATGACCCGAATGGACCGTCCGACCGATGAGCTTGCGTACCCGGCTACTGATACTCGTCATCGCGGCCATGCTGGTGCCGGCGAGCCTCGTCGGGCTGCGTTTCGTGCAGAACCGGAGCAGTGAAGTCAACGCCGCCCTGGCCAATCTGGCGGCCTCGGCCGACGACATTGCGAGCGATCTGGGTGGGAAGATTCAGGGCACCGCTCAGCTTCACTATGGTCTGGCCCGCGCGCGCGACCTCGACACGCGCGACAAGGCGGCGTGCTCGGCGTTTCTGTCGGACGTGCGCGAGGAATATCCTCAGTTCACGGGAATCCTGACCATCGATCCGGACGGCAGCCTGTTCTGCGACTCGCTACGGACCAACCGCACCCTCGATCTGAGGGATCGCGCCTATTTCAAGCAGGCCCTGGTCTCGCGCAACGTCGTGGTTGAGCCGGTATTCGGCCGGCTGACCGGAATATCGGTGCTCCAGATCGCATATCCGGTGCGATCGGAGGCGGGCGCGCTGAAGCTGGTGCTGCTTGCCTCGTTCAACCTGCGCAAATTCGCCGAGTATCACCACAAGCGGCTGCTCGCCGAGAAGGATATTCTGCTCATTGACGGCAAGGGCACCGTTCTCGTCGCTCCCTCGGGAGCCGGCTGGACCGCGCCCGTGGGCGCGTCGATCGCGGGATCCGACCTGCTCGGCTTCGCGACGGCTCCCGATCAAAAGGCATTTCAGGAAGTGACCGATCGCGACGGCCGCACGCAGGTCTGGGCCGTCGCCCACTCACCTTCGATCCGTGATGCCGGCCTCTACATCCTGGTCGGACGGTCCAAGGACGGATTGGTCGCGGCGGCGAATCGCCGGCTCTATGAGGATATGGCGATCCTCGCGGTGGCCTTGCTGCTGCTGCTGGCCGGCGTATGGATCCTCGCGACCGTGAGCGTCGGGCGCCAGGTCGGGCGGCTCGCCAACATGGCGAAGAGACTCGGGCTCGGCGATCTCAGCGCGCGAATTCCTCCTCCCCATCCGCGCGGCGAGCTGGGCGGACTGATGACTCTGCTCAACGGCACCGCCGAGTCGCTTGAGCAGCAACGGGCGGCCATCGCGGACCTCAACCAGAAGCTCAGCCAATCCCAGAAGATGGAGGCCATGGGTCAGCTCACCGGCGGTGTGGCGCATGACTTCAACAATCTCCTCACCGTCATTCTCGGCAATTCGGAGCACCTTGCCGACAGGCTGGCGGGGAACAAGGAGTTGCACCGGATCGCCGGCGACATCGCGACAGCTGCCGAACGCGGCTCCGACCTGACGCGGAGCCTGCTCGCCTTCGCGCGCAAGCAGCCCCTGAGGCCGCGAGACATCGACATCGGCGAAAAGATTAAGGAGGTGGAGCACTTGTTGCGCCGCCCCTTGGGCGAGCACATCGAATGCACCTTCGCGCTCGCACCGGACCTGTGGTTGATCAGCGTCGATCCCGGCCAGCTCACGACTGCGCTGCTCAATCTCGTGCTCAACGCGCGCGATGTCATGCAGTTGGGCGGCAGGCTGACCATCGAGGCGCGCAACGTCTCGCTCGGTGAATCCGACTTGGACATCAATGGCGAACGGCGACCAGGCGACTATGTCATGGTGGCCGTGATCGACACCGGCAGCGGCATGACCGCCGAGGTGGCGAGCCGGGCGTTCGAGCCGTTTTTCACCACCAAGGAGGTCGGCAAGGGAACCGGGCTCGGCCTGAGCATGGTCTACGGTTTTGTGCGGCAGTCCGGCGGGCTGGTGCAGATGCAGTCCGCACCGAGACAAGGCAGCACCGTCAGGCTGTTCTTTCCCCGCCTGGCAACACCGCCAAACGAGGACGCCTCACCCGCCGAAGGGATCGTCACGCGCGAAGGAAGCGAGACCATTCTCGTCGTCGAAGACAACGACATGGTTCGGACTTATGTCGAAAGCGAGCTGAAGACGCTCGGCTATCGCGTCATCACGGCCGCGAGCGGCCCGGCGGCGCTCGACTTGTTGCGCCAGTCCGGGGATATCGACCTGCTGTTCACCGACGTCGTGATGCCCGGCGGCATGTTCGGGCCGGAGCTTGCCCGGCAAGCAATCCAGCTGCGACCCGGGCTCAAGGTGCTCTTCACCTCCGGCTACAGCCAAAATCCGGTCTCGGCGCCCGACGCAATCGGCGATGCCCGCATCCTGACCAAGCCGTTCCGGCGGCGAGACCTCGCCGCCATGCTGCGATCTGCGCTGTCGACGCCGTCGCGGTAGTCAGGAGCGCGACGCGAGGAGAAGCGCCGCACCCAGATTGGCCACGAACAAGGCCGCGTCGATGACGAAGATCCTGAGCATCGGGCCTTTCAACACGGGCCAATAAGCGACCCCGACGCGTCCTCCGCGCAGCAGGACCGGAAGGTTGTAGGCGAACTGGCTGAAATGGCAGGCGGCAAAGAACAGGAACAGCACCAGCTGCGCTTCGACCGGCTGGAAGAAGACCGGACGGGCTGCCAGAAAGTAGAGCGACAGAAGGCCGATTGGCAGATTGATGCCGCCAAGGAATGCCACGCTGGCCGACAATGTCGGCGCGATCGGATTGGTGCGCTCTTCCCGCGGCAGGAGAATCTTCAGTGTATTGGCTTGCGCAATGCTGAACTGGATGAAGGCGCCGCCGAACCAGAGCGCGTTGAGGAGCAGCACGATATCCGAAAGACGCATGGCGGAGCCCTCCCACGGCTCGTTGGCCAGGAAAGTGGCAAAGCCCACTCCTCATGTCAACCATATTGACTTCAGGAATCGTCAGTTGGTGTCGGCGATCGCCTCCATCACGCCCATCCACGCAGCCGCACCTGTCGCTCCGACGCGATCGAACGCCTCGCGCAGCACCTTGCGCTCGTGGTCCGATGCGCGCTGCTCGATGCGCTGCCCCGCGGCCGTCAGGCGCAGCAGCTTCGAGCGATGCTGCTCGGGCGAGCGTTTTGAGGTCAGGAGCTTGCGCTCAAGCAACAAATTGAGCGGCCGGTTCAGGGCCTGCTTGGAAATGCCGAGGATCTCGATCAGCGAGCCGATCGCGATATCGGGCCGGCGCGCCACCACGTAGAGGATGCGATGGTGCGGGCGCGACAGTCCTTGCTTGGCGAGATATGCGTCGGCTTCGAGTGTCATCCCGCGCCAGCCGTAATACATGAGCTCCAGCGCCGCATCGAGTTCGCTCAGCTTCGCAAGTGAAGCGCGGTGAAGCCCCGCGGCTTGAGACGTCTTTGCCATTGCAGGAAGCTAACCCCTCGTCCGCAGCTCGCGCCGCAGCACCTTTCCGGTGGCGGTCATTGGAAGTGTCTCCGCGAACTCCACGAACCGTGGGTATTCGTGGGCGGCGAGTTGCACCTTGACGAACTCCTGGATCTCGCGCGCGAGTGCGTCGCTGGCGGCAAAGCCCGGGCGCAGCACGATCCAGGCCTTGATCGATTCAGTGCGGATCGGATCGGGAATGCCGACCACCGCCGCCATCGCCACCGCCGGGTGCTTCATCAGCGTGTGCTCGATCTCGGACGGGCCGACACGATAGCCGGCGGTGGTGATGACGTCGTCCTCGCGGCTGACGTACCAGAAGTAACCGTCCTCGTCCTGCACCCCGAGATCGCCGGTGAGCAGGAACTCGCCGGCATATTTCTTCGACGTTGCCTCCGGATTGCGCCAGTATTCGAGCATCGTGCAAGGACAGGGTTGGCGCACCCCGATGATGCCGCGCTGGCCACGTGGCTGCTCCTCGCCTCTGTCATTGACGATGCGGACGTCGAAACCCGGCGTCGCCTTGCCCATCGAACCGGGGCGGATCGGAAACAGATTCGCGTTGCTGCCGATCACGAGATTGCATTCGGTCTGGCCAAACACCTCGTGCGCGTCGACGCCGAAGGTCTCGCGCACCCAGCCGAGCAGCTCGCCGCCGAGGGACTCGCCGCCGGTAAAGATGCTGCGCAGCTTGACGCCGGAATGCGTCACGCCGGCCTGCCGCATCAGCTTCAGCGCGGTCGGCGGCAGGAACACATTACGCACGCCGAGATCGGCCATCATCTGCATCGCCGCTTGCGGCTCGAACTTTCGCGCGCGGTGACCGACCAGGGGAATGCCGTGGTACCAGAACGCGAACAGGCCGTTGATGAGGCCGCCGATCCAGGCCCAGTCCGCCGGCGTCCACATCAGATCGCCGGGGCGCGGCAGGAAGTTGTGGCACATCTCGACATTGGGGAGATGTCCGAGCACGACGCGGTGGGCGTGCAGCGCGCCCTTCGGATTGCCCGTCGTGCCCGAGGTGTAGATGATCAGCGCGGGATCGTCAGCAGACGTGTCCACGAGCCTGAAGTCGGGCGATGCAGCCTTGACCGAATTCCAGAACGATGTCGTACCCGCCGGCGTTCGTTCGCCAACGATGTAGACCTTCTTCAGCTCCGGCAGACGGTCGCGAATCTTCGAAAGCTTCTCCCAGCCACCCTCGTCGGTGACGATCGCCCTGGCTTGCGAGTTCGACAGGCGGAATTCCAGCGCGTCTTCGCCGAACAATGCGAACAGCGGAATGGAGATCATCGCCGATCGGAACGCCGCCATGTGCGCGATCGGCAGCTCCAGCGACTGCGACAGGAACACCGCGACGCGGTCGCCGCGGGCAAGACCATCTGCCTTCAGCACATTGGCGAAGCGGCGCGACATCCCCGCGACTTCGTCAAAGGATGTGCGCGTGGTGGCGCCGTTCTCGTCGAGATAGACCAGCGCCAGCCGGCCGGTGCCGTCGGCGTGGCGATCGCAGCAGGCCTCCGCCAGGTTGAAGCGCGCCGGGATCTCCCAGCGGAAATTGCCGTAGAGCTCGTCATAGGTGCTGGCTTCGGTGAGCATGGTCGTTTCCCGGCAGCGTCGTCTGACCGGACTTGTCCCGGCCATCCACGTTCTTGTTTGACCTGAGTTTAAGGGCGCGGATGCCCGGGACAAGTCCGGGCCTGACGGAGAATGCGTCTCAGCGCACCGTCCGGAAGAACTTTCTGACCTCGCCGACATACAGCTCCGGCTGCTCGAATGCGGCGAAATGGCCGCCCTTCTCCATCTCGCTCCAATGCGTGATGTTGCGGAAGTTCGGCTCCATCCAGCGCCGCACCGGCGTGATGATCTCCCTGGGAAAGACAGCCACGCCCGTCGGCACCTTGACGACCGGCGTGGTCCGGCGCTTGCCGAAGCTTTCCCAATAGAGCCGCGCCGACGAGGTCGCGGTCTCCGTCGCCCAGTAGAGCATGACGTTGTCGAGCAGCTCGTCCTTGGTGAAGATGTTCTCGGGATGACCGTTGCAATCGGTCCAGGCCCAGAATTTTTCCAGAATCCAGGCCGCCTGCCCGCTCGGCGAATCCGTCAAGCCGTAGCCGAGTGTCTGCGGCCGCGTCGATTGCTGCTTCGAATAGCCGGAGTCGAGGTCGACGTAATGCTTGAGGCCGGCGAGCGCGCGCTTCTCTTCCGGCGTCGGTTCGCCCTCGACTTTCGGCGCGGCGTTGAAGGCGAGCGTGACGTGAATGCCGGCGCAATGCTCGGCGTCCTGCATGCCAAGCGAGGTCGTCACTGCCGAGCCCCAGTCGCCGCCCTGCGCGCCGTATCTGGTATAGCCGAGCCGGTCCATCAGCTGGGCCCAGGTCGCGGCGATACGATCGACGCCCCAGCCGGTGGTCTTGGGTTTGCCGGAAAAGCCAAAGCCCGGCAGCGACGGGCAGACAACGTGGAAGGCATCGGCAGGATTGCCGCCATGCGCGACAGGATCGACCAAGGGCGCGATCACCTTCTGGAATTCGACGATCGAGCCGGGCCAGCCATGGGTGATGATCAGCGGCAGTGCCGACGGCTCCTTCGAGCGCACATACAGGAAGTGGATGTCGAGCCCGTCGATCTCGGTGGTGAACTGCTCGAAGCAGTTGAGTTTTGCTTCGCGCGCGCGCCAGTCGTAGCCATCAGCCCAATAGGTGCAGATTTCCTGGATCCATGCCAGCGGCGCGCCCTGGCTCCAATCATCGACCAGCTCCGCCTCCGGCCAGCGCGTGCGGGCGAGGCGCGACTTGAGGTCGGTGAGGACGTCGTCGCTGATGGCGATGCGGAACGGCTTGATGGCGGTCATGGGAGAGGCCCTGCTCATCGGAGGTTCTCGTCATGGCCGGGCTCGTCCCGGCCATCCACGTTCTTTCTCTCCATTTTGAAGAACGTGGATGCCCGGCACAAGGCCGGGCATGACCAGGATGATAGTCTGTCAGCTCCTGGCAAACCTTCGGCGCGGCCGCTTAGCCCGTCAGAGCAGCCTTCACCAAACCAGAGGCCTTGCCGAAATCCATCTGGCCGGCGTACTTGGTCTTCAACACGGCGATCACCTTGCCCATGTCCTTCATGCCGGCGGCGCCGGTCTCGGCGATCGCGTCCGAGATCACCTTCTTGACGTCGTCATCCGACATCTGCTTCGGCAAGTACGCGGAGATCACCGCGATCTCGTCGCGCTCCTGCGCGGCGAGTTCGGCACGGCCGCCCTTCTCGTAGAGCTCAACCGATTCCTGGCGCTGCTTGATCATCTTCTGAAACACGCCGAGCAGGTCCGCGTCCGAGAGCGGCGGCTTGCCGTTGCCGCGCGCCTCGATGTCGGCGTTCTTGATGGTCGAGTTGACCATGCGCAGCGTGGACAGCTTGCGCTCTTCCTTGGCCTTCATGGCCTCCTTGACCGCATTGTTGATGTCGTCGCGCAGCATGATCGTGATCCCCTAGAATATCCGACGCCTGATCTAGGCCGTTCGCAGCCCGGAGACAACCGGGGTTCCCAGCCATTCGACCAGCGCCCGCACCGTCGCCGCAGGCTGCTCCGGTTGCGGCAGGTGTCCGCAATTCTCCAGAACGACGAGCCTTGCGCCGGCAATGCCCTCCGCCATCTCCTTCGAGAATGCGTTGGGAATCGTGTTGTCCTGATCGCCCGTCAGCACCAATGTCGGGCATTTGATCGTCGCAAGCGTCGGCCGTGAATCCATCCGCGCGATGATCGCGGTCTGCTGCCGCAGATAGCCTTCGACGCCGACGTCATCGCCCTGCTCGTGTACGAGCTGGCGAATGCCTGCATCGTTGCGGCGCGACGGATGCACCAGTTCGGGAAACATCTCCTCGCGCGCGGCACGCAGCTCCCCGCGCCGGGCCAGCTCCATCAGGCCGCGGCGGCGTGCGGTCGCCTCCTCCGTGTCGGGCCGCGCCTGAGTGTTGATCAGCGCGAGCCTGGCCACCCGCTCGGGCGCCTGGCGCATGATCTCGAGGGCGATGTAGCCGCCCATGGAATGGCCGGCGAGCGCGAAGCGCGGCGGCGCCTCGCTCAGCACCCGCCGGGCGATCGCCGCCATGCTGTCATCGCGAATATGGTTGGCGACCATCACCGGGCCGAACTGCCACAGCGACGGGATCACCGGTGCATAGATCCGGGCCGAGGAGGCTAATCCCGGAACCAGCAGAATCGGCGTCGTCTGGTCCATTATTGCCTCCCGAGCCCCGGAATTTGCCGGAAATTATGCTGCGGAGCTTAGGGGCCCAAGCCGACCTGTCAAATATGCAAAAACGCATGTGAATCGGCGCATCTCCGCTTTGACGGCAGCGCCCGCGGGGACTATGAACCGGGCTCATGACACAACATGATAACGATCACGCTTGGCCGGACCACAAACCGACCGCGCTGTTGGTGCTTGCCGACGGCACGGTGCTCGAAGGCTTTGGCCTCGGCGCCGAAGGCCAAGCCGTCGGCGAGGTCTGCTTCAACACCGCGATGACCGGCTATGAGGAGATCCTCACCGATCCCTCCTATGCCGGCCAGCTCATCACCTTCACGTTCCCGCATATCGGCAATGTCGGCACCAACGACGACGACATCGAGACGGTGAACATGGCCGCCACGCCCGGCGCGCGCGGCGTGATCCTGCGCACCGCGATCACCGATCCCTCGAACTACCGCGCCACCAAGCACCTCGACCAGTGGCTGAAGGCGCGCGGCATCATCGGCCTTTCTGGCATCGACACCCGCGCGCTGACCGCGCTGATCCGCAACAAGGGCATGCCCAACGCCGTGATCGCGCACGCCAGGGACGGCGAGTTCGACCTGCACGGCTTGAAGGAAGAAGCGCGCGAATGGCCCGGCCTCGAGGGCATGGACCTGGTGCCAATGGTCACCTCAGGCCAGCGCTTCACCTGGGACGAGACGCCCTGGCTCTGGGACAAGGGCTTTGGCCGCCAGGACAAGCCTGAGTTCAACGTGGTCGCCATCGATTACGGCATCAAGCGCAACATTCTGCGCCTGCTCGCCGGCGTCGGCTGCAAGGTAACGGTGGTGCCGGCAACGACGTCGTCCGAGGATATCCTGGCGATGAAGCCGGATGGCGTGTTCCTGTCGAACGGTCCCGGCGATCCGGCCGCGACCGGCAAATATGCCGTGCCCGTGATCCAGGACGTGATCAAGTCGGGCACGCCGACATTCGGAATTTGCCTTGGCCATCAGATGCTCGGCCTCGCCGTCGGCGCCAAGACCAAGAAGATGCACCAGGGCCATCACGGCGCCAATCATCCCGTGAAGGACGAGACCACCGGCAAGGTCGAGATCACCTCGATGAACCACGGCTTTGCCGTCGACGAGAGCACCCTGCCGACGGGCGCGACGCAGACCCACATCTCGCTGTTCGACGGCTCCAATTGCGGCATCCAGCTCGACGGCAAGCCGGTGTTCTCGGTGCAGTACCACCCCGAGGCCTCACCGGGTCCGCGCGACTCGCACTATCTGTTCCAGCGCTTTGCCGATCTGATGCGGCAGAACAAGAGCGTGTAGGGCGCGCGCTCTCCTGCAACTGCTTTGACGACATCGAGCCCGGGCCTTCGCCCGGGCTCTTGTCGTTCCGGGCGCAGCGCAGCGCGAACCCGGAATGACAGCGGAACGAGGAACGCCGCTTAACTCCCTTCGTTGATCACTGCTACGCTCACGCAGGAGCCTCTTATGTCTGTCGTCCGCGACAATGCCGAGCCGCTCGCCATCGTATTTGAGGATGACGGGCTCGTGCCGAACAATATCCTCCCCTTCCTGGTCTACCAGGCCGCGGTGAAGCTTGATTCCAGACAGCCGGAAGAGACGATCGAACGCTTGTTCGAAGCGAACGGTTGGGGCGGCACGTGGCGCAATGGGGTCTTCGACTATCTGCATTATCACGCGACGGTGCACGAGGTGCTCGGCGTTGCGCGTGGCAGCGCGCGCGTCCGCTTCGGCGGCGACCACGGCCAGGAGCTGGAGATCAAGGCCGGCGACGTCGCGATCCTGCCCGCCGGCACAGGTCACCAACGCATCAAGGCCAGCGCGGATTTCTGCGTGATCGGCGCCTATCCGCCGGGCGCGAAGATGGAGGTCACCCGCGCAACACCGGAGAACCACGCCAAGGCGCTGAAGACGATTCCAAACGTCGCGCGGCCGCCGGCCGATCCGGTGACGGGCAAGAACGGGGCGTTGATGCCGTTGTGGCGGTAGCTACAAAGACGGTGCAGTAGGGTGGGCAAAGCGAAGCCTGCCCACCAAACAGTTTGAACTGCGGAGAGATAGTGGGCACGGCGCGCGAAGAGCGCGCCTTTGGCCACCCTCCGACAGCGTGCCCCTACGCCTCGTTCGCGCCTTCCTGTCTTGTGGCTTCGAACAGGAACCAGGTGCGGCGCTCGGTCTCGTCGATGAAGTTCTCGAGGATGCTGGCGCTGGCGACGTCGCCGGCGTCGTCGCAGACCTCGTGCGCCTTGCGCATTGCGGCGGCGACATGCTTGTTGTCCTGCATCAGCTCACGCAGCATCTCGCGCGGCGGGACATAGTCTTCGTTGTTGTCCTTGATGGTCTGGAGCTTGGCGATCTGCCCGATCGATTTCAGCGTGGTGCCGCCGATCTTGCGGACGCGCTCGGCGAGCTGGTCGGTGGTGGCGAAGATCTGGTCGGACTGCTCGTCGAGCAGCAGATGATAGTCGCGGAAATGCCGGCCGCTGATGTGCCAGTGGAAATTCTTGGTCTTCAGATACAGCGCGAACGCGTCGGCCAGAAGCACGTTCAGTGCCTCCGAAACCTTGTTGACCGCCTGGGACGACAGATCGGTGGGCGTGTCGAGGTCGGGCGAGACCTTTTGTGGAGCTTTGCTCACGGGAAACCTTCCTGTTAGGACGCAGACATTGACGGCGCGCCGCCGCACCCCTAACGCAGGCGGGCAGCGCCGGTTCCTGCAGCGGAACCGTTTGGCCGGGGCCCTCGACGACCATGGACGATTGGATCGATTATTACGACTCGACGCACACGATCTATGTCAGCAAGCTGCATCGCGACTTGCACTTCCAGATCATCGCGCGGGACATCATCGGCTACATCTCTTCGCCCGAGGCGACCGTGCTCGACTATGCCTGCGGCGAGTCGCTGTCGGCGAGCCAGGTCGCGGCGGCCTGCGGCAAGCTAATCCTCGCCGAGCCCGCGCCGGGCGTGCGCGGCCGGTTGATCGCGCGGTTTGCCCCGAACACGAAAATCCGCGTCCGCTCGCTCGACGACGTCCGCAAGATGCAGGAGCAGTCGATCGATCTCGTCGTGATGAACTCGGTCGCGCAATACATGACGCCGGACGAGCTCGACGCCGCGCTCCTCAACTTCTCCCGTATCCTGAAGCCCTCGGGCAAGCTCGTGCTGGGCGATATCCTCCAGCCCAATGTCGGCATGTTCAGGGACGTCACAGCGCTGCTCAGCTTCGGCCTGCGTCACGGCTTTTTGAAAGATGCGCTGATCGGGCTGATCAGCACCGCACTGTCGGATTACCGCCAGCTGCGCACGCGGATCGGGCTACAGCGCTACAGCGAGGAGGAGATCACCGCCAAGCTCAAGGCAGCCGGCTTCGCGGTCCAGCGCGCTCACCGCAATATCGGCCACAATAGCTGGCGCATGACGTTCGTCGCGCGGCCGCCGCTGGTCCGTTGAGCTTGGTGGATCCGTTAAGCATAACGTCTGCCTGAGGTGGCTTGTCGCACCCCGATCGGTAATGATCGCCGCGGCCCGGTGGCGGAAGTGTCTACGCGAGGGCGATGCATCGCTCTTTATCCTGGTTCAAATCCAGGCCGGGTCTCCACGCTTCGCCCCTCACGGGGCTACGCGTGGCGCAGCCACGCAAGACCCGCAGGGGCGAAGCGTGTCCGGCGTAGCTGGAGCGAAGCGCAAGCGTAGAGGGACTGGCCGCCCAATCCTCAATCAGCCTCAACCACTTCACATTCCGACACAAGCCGCAGCCGGTCTGCATCCTTTGCCGCAGAGATGATGACGGCATCGAGCAGGCCCGGAAAGCGTGCGTCCAGATCCTCACGGCGCAGGCGCACGAATCGGTTGGTGCCGGCGACGCGGGTCTGCATCAGGCCGCATTCGCGCAGCTTGGCGAAGTGATAGGCAAGATTCGACTTGCCGCTGAGCCCGTTGAAATCCCCACAGCACAGCTCGCCGCTGACACGTTCCTGCTGCGCGAGCTGGTACACGATCGCCAATCTGATCGGATCGCTGAGGCAATCCAAAACCATCGGCAGCTCGATCTGCTCGCGGGTGGGGTGGGGTGGGGTGCGGCTCATGGTCCGAAGATCATAGCGAAATGGCCCTAGATGTTCAATAGTTCTTGAACCAATTGACTCCTGACGTGGTCCCATCAATAGTTCAATAAACGTTGAACATAGGGATTTCTCGGATGAGCGTATTCTGGTTGGCCTTGGTAGCCTTTGCGATCGGCACGGAAGGCTTTGTCATTGCTGGGCTTTTGCCGTCGATCGCCACGGACCTGGCGATTTCCGTCCCCGCCGCCGGACAGTTGGTGACGGCCTACGCCCTCACCTATGCGGTCGGCTCGCCGATCCTGGCGGTCACACTGAACAATATCGACCGCCGCACCGTGCTGGCCTTGGCGCTATCGACCTTCATCGCCGGAAACCTCGCGGCGATGGTGGCGTCGAATTACGCCCTGCTGCTGGCCTCGCGCATGCTGATGGCGCTGGGCTCAGGGCTGTGCATGCCGACCGCGCTGGCCGTATCCGTGGCCGTCGCCGCGCCGGAGCGACGCGGCCGCGCGGTGGCGCTGGTTACCTCGGGCCTCACGGTTGCGACCGTCATCGGCGTTCCCCTCGGCAATCTCGTCGGCAGCCTGCTCGGCTGGCGCGCGACCTTTGCCATGGTCGCCCTAATCGGTGCCGTTGCGCTCGCCGGCCTCCTGCTCGGTCTGCCCCGCGGCCTGCCACGCAACACGGCCTCGCTCAGCGATCGGCTGGCAGTGGCGCGTCACCGCAATGTCCTGACGGCGCTTCTGATCACGATTTTATGGGCGCTCGGTGGCTTCACCGTCTTCACCTATTTCGCGGTCCCGCTGCGCGGCCTTGGATTCGATGCGTCGCAGATCAGCCTGGCGCTGCTGGTGTTCGGCGGCGCCGCCGCGATCGGGAATATGCTCGGTGGCGTCCTGGCCGACCGGCTCGGCACGCTCGCCACAGCAGGTCTCGGACTTGCCGGCATGGCCAGCGCGCTGATCCTGCATTCGCTGGTCCTGAAGCTGATGCCGGGACAGACGCATTACGGGGTGCTGGGTGCGATCTTCCTCTGGGGCATCTCGGGATGGGCGTTCTACCCGGCCCAGGTTGCCAGCATCATCCGGATCGAGCCGCACGCCTCGATGATCGCGCTCTCACTCAACGCCTCGGCCATGTATCTCGGCTTTGCGATCGGCGGAGCCTTGGGCGGCGCCGTGCTTGCGGCGTGGAGCCCCGCCGATCTCGGCTGGGTCGGCGGATTGAGCGTTTCGGCCGCTCTTCTGGTCCATCTCGCCCGCGGTTGGCAGGCCCGGCCAAAACCGATCAAAATTGCCGGTTGATGGGCGTTTTTCGGGGTTTCGCCGCCCCGAAAACTGGTCTAAGACCCACCCCGCGCGCGAGGGGGGACCACCGCGCTCTCGGCCAAAGGGACGCGCAGCAGGCGCGCCCTTTTTTTGTGCCCAAATTCCACTTCGGCGAGAGTTGATGCCCAAACGTACAGACATCACCACCATCCTGATCATCGGCGCCGGTCCCATCGTGATCGGCCAGGCCTGCGAGTTCGACTATTCGGGCACCCAGGCGGTGAAGACGCTGAAGGAAGAGGGCTATCGCATCGTCCTCGTCAATTCCAATCCGGCCACCATCATGACCGACCCGGAATTGGCCGATGCGACCTATATCGAGCCGATCACGCCAGAGATCGTCGCGAAAATCATCGAGAAGGAACGTCACGTCATTCCCGGCGGCTTCGCGCTGCTGCCGACCATGGGCGGACAGACCGCGCTGAACTGCGCGCTGTCGCTGCGCCAGCAAGGCACGCTCGACAAGTTCGACGTCGAGATGATCGGGGCCACCGCGGACGCGATCGACAAGGCCGAGGACCGCCAACTGTTCCGCGAGGCCATGACCAAGATCGGGCTCGAGACGCCTAAGTCGCGGCTCGCCAACGCCTCCGCCCTGAAGAAGTCCTTCCGCGACAAGTACCAGGCCGAACGCGCCAAGGCATCGGGCGCTGCACTCGAAGAACTCGAGCGGCAATGGACACTCGGCGAAAGCGACCGCCGCAAGCGCTACCAGGAATATGCGCTTGGCCAGGCGCTGATGGCGCTGTCCGAGATCGGCCTGCCCGCGATCATCCGCCCCTCCTTCACCATGGGCGGCACCGGCGGTGGCATTGCCTACAACAAGGAAGAGTTCCTCGACATCATCGAGCGCGGCCTGGATGCGTCTCCCACCAACGAAGTGCTGATCGAAGAATCCGTGCTCGGCTGGAAAGAGTACGAGATGGAGGTGGTGCGCGACAAGAACGACAATTGCATCATCGTCTGCTCGATCGAGAACCTCGATCCGATGGGCGTTCACACCGGCGATTCCATCACGGTGGCGCCGGCGCTGACGCTGACCGACAAGGAATACCAGATCATGCGCGACGCCTCGCTGGCGGTGCTGCGCGAGATCGGCGTCGAGACCGGCGGCTCCAACGTGCAGTTCGGCGTCAATCCCGAAGACGGCCGCATGGTCGTCATCGAGATGAACCCGCGCGTGTCGCGTTCCTCCGCCCTGGCTTCGAAAGCCACCGGCTTTCCGATCGCAAAGGTCGCCGCCAAGCTTGCGGTCGGCTACACGCTCGACGAAATCGCCAACGACATCACCGGCGGCGCCACGCCGGCCTCGTTCGAGCCGACGATCGACTATGTCGTCACCAAGGTGCCGCGTTTCGCTTTCGAGAAATTCCCCGGTGCCTCCACCACGCTGACTACGTCGATGAAGTCGGTCGGCGAAGTCATGGCGATCGGCCGCACCTTCCAGGAAAGCCTTCAGAAAGCATTGCGCGGGCTCGAGACCGGCCTCACCGGCCTCGACGAGATCGAGATCGAAGGCCTCGGCCGCGACGACGACAAGAATGCGATCCGCGCTGCGCTGGGCACGCCGACACCGAACCGGCTGCTCCAGGTCGGGCAGGCGATGCGGCTCGGCTGGTCGGACGAGGAGATCTTCAATTCCTGCAAGATCGATCCGTGGTTCCTCAGCGAGATGCGCGGCATCGTCGAGATGGAAGCGAAGGTCCGCAAGAACGGCCTGCCGGGCAACGCCTTCGGCATGCGCACGCTCAAGGCCATGGGCTTCTCCGATGCCCGGCTCGCGGTGATCGCAGAGACGACGGAGGCCGAGGTCACGGCGAAGCGACACGCGCTCGGCGTTCGCCCGGTCTACAAGCGCATCGACACCTGCGCGGCCGAGTTCGCTTCGCCCACCGCCTACATGTACTCGACCTATGAGGCGCCGTTCGCGGGCGCGCCTGCGGACGAGAGCTCGCCGTCCGACAAGAAGAAGGTCATCATCCTCGGCGGCGGACCGAACCGCATCGGCCAGGGCATCGAGTTCGACTATTGCTGCTGCCACGCCTGCTTCGCGCTGCACGACGCCGGCTACGAATCCATCATGGTGAACTGCAACCCGGAGACGGTGTCGACCGACTACGACACTGCCGACCGGCTCTATTTCGAGCCGCTCACCGCCGAGGACGTGCTGGAGATCATCGCGAAGGAACGCACCAACGGCACGCTGCACGGCGTCATCGTGCAGTTCGGCGGCCAGACCCCGCTCAAGCTCGCGCGTGCGCTGGAAGCCGCCGAAGTGCCGATCCTCGGCACCTCGCCCGACGCCATCGACCTTGCGGAAGACCGCGACCGCTTCAAGCGGGTGCTCGACAAGCTGCGGCTGAAGCAGCCCAAGAACGGCATCGCCTATTCGGTCGAGCAAGCGCGCCTGGTCGCAACCGATCTCGGGCTGCCCCTGGTGGTGCGCCCGTCCTACGTGCTCGGCGGCCGCGCGATGCAAATCATCCGCGAGGAAAACCAGCTCAGTGATTACCTGCTCGGCACGCTGCCGGAGCTGGTGCCGGGCGACGTCAAGGCGCGCTACCCGAACGACAAGACCGGCCAGATCAACACCGTGCTCGGCAAGAATCCGCTGCTGTTCGACCGCTATCTGTCCGATGCGACCGAGATCGACGTCGACTGCCTCTGCGACGGCAAGGACACCTTCATCGTCGGCATCATGGAGCACATCGAGGAAGCCGGCATCCATTCCGGCGACAGCGCCTGCTCGCTGCCGCCGCACTCGCTGGACGACAAGATGATCGAGGAGCTGGAGCGGCAGACCCGCGAGCTGGCCCTCGGCCTCGACGTCGTCGGCCTCATGAATGTGCAATACGCCATCAAGGACGGCGAGATCTACGTGCTCGAAGTCAATCCGCGGGCCTCTCGCACGGTGCCCTTTGTCGCCAAGGTGGTCGGTACGCCGGTGGCGAAGATCGCGGCGCGCATCATGGCCGGCGAGAAGCTCGCCGATTTCAACCTGAAGAAGGCGAACCTCGATCATGTCGGCGTGAAGGAATCGGTGTTTCCGTTCGCCCGCTTCCCCGGGGTCGATACCGTGCTCGGCCCCGAGATGCGCTCGACCGGCGAGGTCATGGGCATCGACCGCTCCTTTGCGGTGGCGTTCGCCAAGAGCCAGCTCGGCGGCGGCACGCGGGTGCCGCGCAAGGGCACGGTGTTCGTTTCGGTTCGCGAGAGCGACAAGACGCGCATCACCGAGGCCGTTCGCGAGCTGCATTCGCTCGGCTTCAAGGTGCTGGCGACGTCGGGCACGGCCCGCTTCCTGACCGACCAGGGGATCCCGACCGAGAAGGTGAACAAGGTGCTGGAGGGCCGGCCGCACATCGTCGATGCCATCACCAATGGCGACGTCCAGCTCGTCTTCAACACCACCGAAGGCCCGCAGGCGCTCGCCGACAGCCGTTCTCTGCGGCGCGCGGCCCTCTTGCATAAAGTGCCGTATTACACCACTCTTTCTGGGGCCGTGGCGGCCGCGCAGGGCATCCGCGCCTATCTGGGCGGGGACCTTGAGGTTCGGACCCTGCAGAGCTACTTTTCGGAAACCTGATCGCGAGCGGAAGGCCCAACCTTCTGTTAAGTGATTGGCGGTGAAGCCACTATGGCCGGAGGAACTGTCCGGCCATATGGTTGTTCTGTTCCGGTGCCAAGCCCATATGAACGTTCGGCGGCACGCGCGTTGAGCCCCCGGACAGACTGACGAATCAAGTTGCGTGCGCGCTGACTTTTCAGGGCGCGCGCGACCGAAGGACGAGAGAAGAGATGGAAAAGGTACCGATGACAGCGGGCGGCTTTGCCGCGCTCGGGGAAGAACTGAAGAAGCGCCAGTCGGAGGACCGTCCGCGGATCATCGAGCATATCGCCGAGGCGCGCTCGCACGGAGACCTTTCGGAGAACGCGGAATACCACGCCGCGAAGGAAGAGCAGTCCCACAATGAAGGCCGCATCGCCGAGCTCGAGGACAAGCTGGCGCGCGCCGACATCATCGACATCTCGAAGCTGTCCGGCGACACCATCAAGTTCGGCGCGACCGTGACACTGGTCGACGAGGACACCGAAAAGAAGACGGTGTGGCAGATCGTCGGCGAGGTCGAGGCCGACGCCAAGAAGGGCCGCATCTCCATCACCTCGCCGCTCGCGCGCGCGCTGATCGGCAAGAAGAAGGGCTCAACAGTCGAGGTCAACGCACCCGGCGGCGCCAAGGCTTATGAGATCACCAAGGTGGAGTGGCGGTAAACGATTTGCCGTCGCGCGTGATTTGAAAAGGCCGCGCGATGCGCGGCCTTTTGTATCTAGTGTTGCCGAGGGGGTGCGGCTTACTCCACCTCGCTCCGCCTGCGGGGAGAGGACGAACTACCTTCTTCCTCTCACGTCGAGCGGCACGGCCGCCTCGTATTTCGAATTGTGCAGCACCAGCGAGGTCCGCACGTTGCGGACGTGCGGGGCGGCGGTCAGGTGGGTGACGAAATCCTGGAAGGTGGCCATGTCGGGTGCGACGCATTTCAGGATGAAATCGACTTCGCCCGACAGCATCCAGCACTCGCGCACCAGCGGCTCGGCGCGGACGAACTCCTCGAAGGCGCGCAAATCGGCCTCCGCCTGGCTGGAGAGGTGCACTGCGGCAAACACTGTGACGTCGAAGCCGAGCTTGCGTGCATCCAGAAGCCCGCGATAGCCGTGGATATACCCCTCCTCCTCCAGCGCCCGCACGCGGCGCAGGCAGGGCGGGGGCGAAATGCCGACGCGCTTGGCCAGCTCGACATTCGTGATTCGACCGTCGGCCTGAATCTCGGTGAGAATCTTCAGGTCGATCTCGTCTAGGTTCCGCGACACGTGATTGGAACTCCTGGTCTTGCGGCGGTATCGGTGGCTTTGTCGCAATCCTCATAGCCCAGACCGCACGACCGGCGCAATTTTATTGCGCGTGCAGCGCAATCGACTTTTGTTCCCTGTTGGAAAAATCCGCCGATAGGGAATGCAATTCTTGCATAGCTCACCAGAAGGCTTAGATTACCTCTGATATTTCAGCGCCTCCGCGAGGCCTCCCGGCACGTTCCGCGCCCGCGCTGCAGTCCCCCGTGAAAGGCATCTGTCGAAATGTCCGCCGCTGTCCATGCAAAGGTCGTCATCATCGGCTCCGGCCCCGCAGGCTACACGGCGGCGATCTACGCCGCGCGCGCGATGCTCGAGCCGATCCTGATCCAGGGCATCCAGGCAGGCGGCCAGCTCACCATCACCACCGACGTCGAGAACTATCCCGGCTTCGCCGACGTGATCCAGGGCCCCTGGCTGATGGAGCAGATGGAGAAGCAGGCGCTGCATGTGGGCACCCAGATCAAGACCGATCTGGTGACGAAGCTCGACACCTCGCAGCGACCCTTTCGCCTCACCTGCGATAGCGGTGACGTCTATCTCGCCGACACCGTGATCCTCGCCACCGGCGCCCAGGCGCGCTGGCTCGGGCTGCCGTCCGAAGCGAAATTCCAGGGCGGCGGCGTGTCGGCCTGTGCCACCTGTGACGGCTTCTTCTACCGCAACAAGCAAGTCGTGGTGGTCGGCGGCGGCAATACCGCGGTCGAAGAAGCCCTGTATCTCACCAACCATGCCTCGCAGGTCACCATCGTGCATCGTCGCGATCACTTCCGCGCCGAACGCATCCTGCAGGAGCGTCTGTTCAAGCACCCGAAGATCAAGGTGGTCTGGGACTCAGCCGTCGACGAGATCTGCGGCACCGAGAACCCGAACAAGGTCACCCATGTGCGACTGAAGAACGTCAAGTCCGGCGCGTTGACCGATGTGCCGACCGACGGCGTCTTCATCGCCATCGGGCATGCCCCGGCGACCGAGCTCGTGGCTGGGCAGGTCAAGCTGAAACCGTCGGGCTATGTCGAGGTCGCCCCGAACTCGACCGCGACCTCGGTCCCCGGCCTGTTCGCCGCCGGCGACGTCGCCGACGAGACCTATCGTCAAGCGGTCACGGCGGCCGGCCTCGGCTGCATGGCGGCGCTCGAGGCGGAACGATTTTTGGCCCTGCGCGCCAGCGAGCGCGCGGCAGCGGAATAGACATCATGGCAAGAACACGCGACGGATTTACGGATATGGACTGGGACAAGCTGAAGGTGTTTCACGCCGCGGCGGAAGCGGGCAGCTTCACGCACGCGGGCGAGCAGCTCGGCCTGTCGCAATCGGCGGTGTCACGCCAGGTCTCGGCACTGGAGCAGGAGCTCTCGGTCTCGCTGTTCCACCGCCACGCCCGCGGCCTGATCCTCACCGAACAGGGCGACCTCCTGTTCCGCACCGCCCATGACGTCTTCATGCAGCTGCAGGCGGCGCGCGCGAAACTGACCGACAGCCGCGAGCGGCCGAGCGGCGATCTCAAGATCACCACCACGCCCGGCGTCGGCATCAACTGGCTGATCCCCAGGCTCGGCGAATTCACCGCGCTCTATCCGGAAATCCGGATCTCGCTGATCGTCACCGACGAGGAGCTCGACCTGTCGATGCGGGAGGCCGACGTCGCGATCCGCACCCGCAAGCCGACGCAGCCGGATCTCATTCAGCGCAAGCTGTTCGCGATGGGCTTCCACGCCTATTGCTCGCCTGATTACATCAAGCGCTTCGGCACGCCGCGCACGCTGGAGGAGCTCGACTCCCACCGCATCATCACGCTCTCTGACGGCAACTTCGCCCCGCATCTTCAGAACCGCAACTGGCTGGTCGAAGCGGGGCGCAACGGCTCGGGTCCGCGCGAAGCCTATTTCAGGGTCAACAACATTCTCGGCCTCGTCCGCGCCTGTCAGCAGGGCCTCGGCATCGCGGCGCTGCCGGACTATCTGATCGAAGAACAGAGCCGCCTCGTGCAGCTGTTCGGCGAATCGGATTCGATCCAGCTCGATACGTATTTTGTTTATCCGGAAGAGCTGAAGACGGTCGCGCGCGTGCAAGTGTTCCGCGACTTCGTGGTGAGCAAAGCGCAGCGCTGGCCGTCCTGATTTCCGCATGTCTGACATGCGGCTTGGACGCTTGATGCATGGCGCGAGGCTAGCCCATAATGTTTCTACGCTGAGCCTTCGCGTTGCGCATTTGTCCCCCTCCTCCAGTGGCGCGGGAGTTCAGTAATCCCTCTTGGAAGGTGATTGTGTCGGCCTCACGTGGCCAATACCTTAAGCCGGGCTCGATCGAGCCCGGCTTTTTTTTGGCAAATCCGGCCTTCGCCCTCCACGTGTATTGACAGTTCCATGCTTACCCCGCATCATTTGCGAATGATCACGAAGTCGTGCGCAATCTCGTCGCAGGCAATCGCCTCGAAAAAAGGCCCCCATTCGGGGACCTCGGATTTTTGCGCGCGCTAACAGCCTTCGTCATCGCGAGCCGAAACTTCGAAAACCCCGCCGCCTGGACGGGGTTTTTTCATGTGCCCCGTCTCAGGATTTTTCCCGAGAAGGAGATGGAACATGACCGGACTACAGGAACATTTGCACGGGCTCTGGCTGCCGCTGATCACGCCGTTTCGCGACGGTGCCCTCGACGAGAGGTCGCTGCGCCGGCTGACACGGCATTACAGCGGGCAGGCCGTCGACGGCTTCATCCTGGGGGCGACCTCCGGTGAAGGCATGACTCTGCGCGAAGCCGAACTCGAACGCCTCGTCGCCATCGCGCGCGACGAGCTGACCACCGGCCACAGCAAGCTTCCGATCTGCCTCGGACTTTCAGGCGCGGACACCTCGCGGCTGAAGGAGCGTCTCGACGAGACCGCGGACTGGCCGATCGACGGTTATCTGATCGCGAGTCCGTATTACGTGCGGCCGTCGCAGCGCGGGTTGCTGGCGCATTTCGAGGCGCTCGCCGATCACGCCGCCTGGCCGCTCGCGCTCTACAACATCCCCTATCGCACCTCGGTCAACATCACCAACCAGACGCTGCTGCGGCTTGCCGGGCATCCGAACATCATCGGCCTGAAGGATTGCGGCGCAAGCCGCGAGCAATCCATCGCGCTGCTGCGCGACAGGCCTGCGGACTTTCGCGTGCTGACCGGCGAGGATGCGAATTATTTCGAGGCGCTCAGCGACGGCGCCGATGGCGGCATCGTGCTGTCAGCCCATCTCGAGACCGCGACGTTCGCGGCTGTCCATGCCGAGCTGAAGCGCGGCAATCACGATGCAGCGCTGGCGCGCTGGCAGGAGGTCGCGGACCTGACGCGCCTGTTGTTCACCGAGCCCAGTCCCGCCCCGGCAAAATACTGGCTGTGGCGCGCGGGCCTGATCGACAGCCCCGAAGTGCGCCTGCCGATGGTCGAGATCGGCAGCGAACTCGCCGTGCAGCTCGATTGCGAGATCGAACGGCGGATGCAAGTCGCGGCTTAGATGCTTCACCTCTCCCGGCAGGCTTCCCTTCTCTCTTGCGGGAGAAGGGAAGACGCACCGTGGTTAACCCCGCCCCAACGGCCTTCGCTGCTGCCGCATGGCGCATCCACGGCTCGTTTACGCAAACGCGCCTATCGTCTTCATTCAAAGTCTTTTCAATGGGGGAATGATCATGGGGCAACGCATCCGCCCGACGGCGGCAGACACGTTCGCGTCGGCTGATTTCTTGCGGGGAATTGTGGTGGTGTCGTCGTTCGGCTTCTGGGCGGTGATGCTCGGCCTGATGCCGGTGCTGGTGTTTCGGGTCTGGCTGGCATGATGCCAGCGCGCCGCGATGGTTAACTCGTGGTAGCAGCTGTGTTCAAAAGCGCGCGAAACTGCGACCCGGAATTTTAAAATATCCCGTGTAGCGTTCATGCCCATAAGCGAAGAAATCGCGGGGGCGTTTGTGAATAGTCATAACGAGATGGCGTCGCATTACGACGCTGGACAGCAGGGCTTTACCACCGAGGACATTCTCTGGGCCGCCGGCATCTGGTCGGTGATCCTCACTTTGTCGCCGGTGATCGTGTTCTACATGCTGATGGTGGCGTAACTTCCATCCACTTTCTTGAGCACGATCTTATCGGAAAACCGCTTCACACTTTTCCGGATCGTGCTCGCCCGAAAACGCAAAACGCGCGGAGGTCCGCGCGTTTTTCGTCCGGGGAATGATTTATGAAAATTACGCCGCCTGCTTGTGCATTGCGCCGGACGCCGACGCCGTGCCGCGAATAGCCTTCACCGAACGTTCGATCGCCGCCCACAGCCTTGCGATTTCCTGCGCCGCACGGCTCTCGGCCTGATATTCCCGCGCGCCCTCGCCGTGGCTCAGCGCCATCAGCAGATCCGAACGGTTGGTGATCTGGCCGCCCCACACCGGAGCACGGAACTTCGCCAACGCCTCGCGGGCGATGGTGACGATCGGGCTTTCGGACTCGTCGCGGCGCGCCGGCGCACCGTTGAGCACGACCGCGTAGGGCTTGCGCGCCGCACGGCACATCTGGATGGTTTCCTGCACCGCGTTGACGTCGAACACGCCGGGACGGGCAGGAATCACCACCATGGTGGCATTGCGGATGGCGTCGTCGACGACGGCCGACAGGTTTGGCGGCGTGTCGATCAACACCCATTCATAACCGTCGCGCTTGGCCGCGGAGACGATGCCGCTGACCGAGTTCACCGCGGACTTGATCGGCGGCTCGTTGGTGCCACGCAGCTTGTGCCACAGCGTGAGCGAGCCTTGCGGATCGGCATCGACGAGCAGGATCGGCTTGGTCGCCTTGATCTGCGCGGCGAGATGCGCGGCCAGGGTACTCTTGCCTGAGCCACCTTTACGCGATGCAAAAACAATAACGTTCATACCTCTGCCTCCAGATTGACCCCAGGCGGCGAAAATGAATCACCGCGGTGATTCGGGAAAGAAAAATTTATCATAAGTTATGCTGGCGCCATGAAATAACAAAGCGCGTTGGCTTTTGAGTCACACTACTGCGTGCGACGACGGCTGCGAGCTGCATCGCAACACCTTTCACGCCAGCAATCGTGCGTTTTTTGAGCAGCCTTGGCAAGACGAAGCGGAATGCAACCTCGCCGCGCAATCCGTTCCGCTAGCCGTTTCCATCCCGCCTTGTCGCAAGCGTCCGCATGCGGAGGCGAACAAAAGGAGTCCGGGGGGCTGGTGTGGGGCTGATGCCTGGGTCAGTTTGACTCAGAAGACAGCGAGCGAGGAGTCAGACACGCAAATGCCCGGGACTTCAAACGCACTGCGCGCTGTGGCCCGGGCATGATCGAGTTTCAAAAAGGGACGCGGCGCCCGCGTTCAGCCTTCGCTGGCTTTCTTCTTCTTGGCCGGCTTGGTGCTCTTCTTCGCCGTCCGGGCCGAGCTCCTGGGCGCGATGCTGGTCGGCTTGCCGGCGCGGGGCGCGGCCGCCATGCCCGGCTCCGGTCCAGGCCGGAAGAACGCGCGGCACTGCGGCGAGAGCTGCGACTTCTTCTGGATCATGCAGGCGGTGATGGCGTCGACGTTCGGAACGAACTCGCCGCACAGCCGCATCGCATCCGGCGTGCAGGCCTGCTGCTCCTCCTGGGAGTAGGCAAAGCCTTCACCCGGCTGGATCAGGACGGCCAAGGCGATCCCCGTGATCGCAGCAGCCGTGTATGTCTTCACGGATTTCTTAAAGCGGAACGCCGGCATCGATCCCCCCAAATGTCGAGTCGGAGGCGATAGTGGGTGAACGGGGGTTCGTTGGCAACCGAGGGGAGATGCGAAAGCCGCGACGTGTGCGGTCTCGGCAACAGGGACCCCCCAAAAACAAAAACGCGAAAACAACCCCATGCACAGTAGCCAAGTCCATGTGGCGATTGAACTTTGCGGATCGCATTTTTGCGGATTTTACGAAATCGCGTTTGACTCGTCGGGCAAAACAGGAGCATGATGCCATCATCACAGAACGTGCGTGGGGTGGTCGGCTTGTCTCCTGCGCTGGACAAAAGCGTGAGCAGGAGCGGAGACGATTGCATGGAGCGACATGAGGCGGACCTGCCGCTGTCGGGCGTGACGGTGGTCTCGCTCGAGCAGGCGATCGCGGCTCCTCTGGCCAGCCGGCATCTTGCGGACTGGGGCGCCCGCGTCATCAAGATCGAGCGGCCGGGCGACGGCGATTTCTGCCGCGACTACGATCACGTGATGAACGGGATGTCGAGCCAGTTCGTCTGGACCAACAGGTCGAAGGAGAGCCTCGCCATCGACATCAAGAGCCCTGATGGCCAGAAGGTGCTCGAGGCCCTGCTGCCGCAGGCCGACGTCTTCATCCAGAACCTGGCGCCCGGTGCGGCGGAGCGGCTGGGCCTCGATGCCGCTTCGCTGCTGCGGAAGTTTCCCCGGATCATCGCCTGCGACGTGTCGGGCTATGGCGCGGGCGGTCCCTACAGCAACAAGAAGGCCTACGATCTCCTCGTGCAGTGCGAGGCCGGCGTTCTCGCCATCAACGGCACCGAGGCGGAGCCCGCCAAGGTTGGGCTGTCGGTGGTCGATATCGCCACCGGCATGTACATCCTCAACGGCGTGCTGATGGCGCTATATCGCCGCGAGCGCACCGGCAAGGGCACCGCCTTCCAGGCCTCGCTGTTCGATTCCATCACGGACTGGATGAGCTATCCCGCCTTCTACACGCAGAGTACGGGCCGGCCACTGCCGCGAACCGGGGCAAGGCACGCAACGATAGCGCCGTATGGCCCGTTCCGCGTCGGAGACGGCAACACGATTTTCTTCGGCATCCAGAACGACCGGGAATGGCGATCGCTGTGCGCCGTCGTGCTTGGCGAGGCGGCCCTTGCCGACCACCCCCGCTTCCGCAGCAATCCGCTGCGCATGCAGAACAGGGACGATCTGCAGGTCCATATCGAGCAGCGTTTTGCAGCGATGACCAGTGACGAGGTGCTGCGGCTGCTCGACGAGGCCTCGATCGCCAACGCGCATCTGAATTCGGTCGAGGCGTTCCTGGAGCACGAGCAGCTCCGCGCCCGCTCCCGGGTGCAAACGGTGGGATCTCGTTGCGGCCCGGTGATGAGCTTCCTGCCGGCTCTCACCATTCCCGGCCTGTCGCCCCGGATGGATCCCGTGCCTGACGTCGGGCAACACAACCAATCCATCCTCAGCGAACTCGGTCTCGCAAAGGAGACATGACGATGGCCCCTCAGCGGCCGACGCGGGTCTATCTGGCCGTTCCCGCGCATCGCTCCCGTCTCGTCGCCAAGGCGGCTACCTCGGCCGCGGATGCGGTGTTCATGGACCTCGAGGACGCCGTGCCGCCGTCCGAGAAGGGCGCGGCGCTGGAGGAAGCTGCGGGGGCTTTATCTTCTCTGGATTGGGGCAACAAGGTCGTCGCGGTCAGGCTCAACGCCGTC
Organism: Bradyrhizobium sp. BWC-3-1; assembly: GCF_032917965.1. Lineage (NCBI taxonomy): Bacteria > Pseudomonadati > Pseudomonadota > Alphaproteobacteria > Hyphomicrobiales > Nitrobacteraceae > Bradyrhizobium > Bradyrhizobium sp. BWC-3-1. The sequence goes on along the minus strand of NZ_CP136625.1, from coordinate 1,341,799 downwards.
GACAGCCCCTTCATCGCGCAGGAAATCGGCACGCTCGCTGCGCTTCCCAGATTGGATTCGGTGATCGTGCCGAAGGCGGAGCGGGCGAGCGACATCGCCGCCATTGCCGATCAGCTGCGTGCGGCCGCGCCCGATCGCCCCTCGCCTGTTGCGCTCGAACTGCTGATCGAGACCGCGCTGGGTCTCGTCAATGTCGACGCGCTCGCCGCCGCGCACGACAGCGTCGCGGCCCTTCATCTCGGTGTCGGCGATTTCGCGGCGTCGATCGGCGCCCGCTCCTCGGAAATCGGCGCGTCGCCGGACGGCTACCGCCACGTGGGCTCCGCCCAGAGCGGCTATGCCTCGGCGCCGCTCGATCTGTTCGCCTATCCGATGATGCGCCTGCTGGTGGCCGCGCGCGCGTTCGGGCTACGCGCGATCGACGGTCCGTGCGGCGCGTTCCGGGACGGCAAACTGACTGAAAGCAGCGCGCTCAAGGCGGCTGCGATGGGTTTCGACGGCAAGCAGGTGATCCATCCCGACCAGATCGAGCCGACGCTGCGGGCGTTCGTCCCGTCCGACACCGAGCTCGCGCACGCGCGGCGGGTGGTCGCGGCCATGGAGCACGCCGAGGCGCAGGGCCAGGGCGCGGTGACGCTCGACGGCAAGATGATCGACTATGCCAATGTGCGGATGGCGCGCAGGATCATCGAGATGGGGTCGTAGCGGCGCATGACCACGGTGCTGATCGTCGCGCCGGTGTTTGCGCTGATCGCGGCCGGCTATGCCGCGGTGCTGTTTCGCTTCGTCTCGGAGACCGCGCACAAGGGCATCTCCGAATTCGCCTTCAGCATCGCGATTCCCGCGCTGCTGTTCCGCACCATCGTCGTCTCGGAATTTTCCGGCGTCAGCCCCTGGCGGATGTGGGGCGCCTATTATGGCGCGCTCGCGCTGACCTGGATCGCGGCGCTCATCCTCTCGGCGCTGCTGCGGCAACGGCGCGAGGATCGCGAGGACGGCGTCGTGTTCGCGATCGGCTCGGTCTACGGCAACATCGTGATGCTCGGCATTCCCCTCACGCTCTCGGCGCTCGGCAATGAGGCGGCAGGCCCGATGGCGCTGATCCTGTCGGTGAACACGCCGCTGCTCTGGCTCTGCGGCACGCTGCAGATGGAGCTGGTCGACCGCAAGCAGACCGCCTCGGCCGCGTCGCTGATCGTGCCGGTGCTGCTGGATCTTTCCCGTAACCCGATCATGCTCGCGATCGGCTTCGGCCTCGTCTGGCGCCTCACCGGCCTCGGCCTTCATCCCGTCGTCGACCGGACCGTCGAGCTATTGGCGCAGGCGGGATCACCGGCGGCGCTGATCGCGCTCGGCATCAATCTGTTCAGGTTCGAGGTCAAGGGCGAGATGTTGAGCGTGGTCGTGATGAGCGCGCTCAAGCTGCTGGCGATGCCGGCGGCCGCCTTCGTGCTCGCAAAACTGCTCGACCTGCCGCCGCTCGCAGCCGGCGTGGTCGTGCTGTTCGCGGCCATGCCGACCGGCGCGAATGCGTACATCTTCGCGGTACAATATCAGCGGCTGGTGAACCCGGTGTCGGGCGCGGTGGCGCTGGGCACGCTGCTGGCGGCGGTGACGTTGCCGGTGGTGGTGTGGGTGGTGGCGAGGTGAGGCAGGCTGTGCGCGATAACTCGCTTTGGAGCAAAAACTTCTTTGATGTCGTCCAGCTGTTTGGCACCGAACGCAATCCGCACATCAGCGTTCGTGGCGACACCTTGTCGTCGCTGTCCAAAGCTGTGTGATCTGCGTGGAACCCCTGACAGCACACGCGTGATAAATCCATTTCGGCGCATTGAACCGGTCGAAACGCTCAGCTGACCAAAAAGAGATCTGCAATATAGGAGCAGTTCCATGGGCATTCCCAAAGATGGGACGGTTTCGGTCCGCATCACATGCGTTGGTCACGCCAGCCGACGCTGGAGAGGTGCCCGCACGAAGGCGGCGGCGTCCGCATTGAATCAGCGCCTGTCGGAATTCAGGGCGAAAACGATCTTCGACCAGGTCGATCCCATCGTCAAAATGCAGCTGCCGGGATTGCCCGTCGCGCTTGGCCAAAAGGCAGTCGGGAGCACGGAACCGTTTCCGACGGCCGGCGAAGATAACGCCGCCATCGATCGCAGTGTCGTCCTCATGGTCGACCTGGTTTGGACAGGTACGGGCGGTTACAAGAAGGTGCACCGTCCGCCTCGGCTTGTTTATGCGCCGAGCACCTTCTGGGAGATGAAAATCGCAGCGCTCTTTGGCGCCTCGGGTATCGGCGTCAAATCGAGCTTGCTCCGCGTGAAGATCAAGAACTTGAGTACAGGGCGCGAACTTTCGCTTTTTGGGCCGATTATCGGCGGTGATCTGACCATCGGTGCCGGCATGTTCAAGAAGGTGCCCAAGGTGTCGCCCGTGAGCTTCGACAAGTTCGATCCCAAACAATTGCGGGATGCGCAAGTGGGCAAGCCGGTCGTGTTCACGACGCCGCTCATGGACTTCGACGACTGGATCAACGGATCGGAAGGCCAGCTCGTGCGGGTCGTTCACGGTCATCTTAAAACCGGCGTGACCAAGTCGCAGACGAGCTTTCTCCAGTTCGTCAGCGTCGATACTCATCCCGGCTCATTGGTCTTCGATCTGAAGGCGCTCGGTTTCTCGTTGGGTATTCCCGAGGTATCCAATCAGGTGCAATCCGGAACACTCAAAGCCGAAAATCATCCGTCAGACCAGTATCTCGTCGACACACCTGATGACGTCGTTCCTGTCCAAGTCGCACAGCACCGCAGCGAAGGCCTTCTGATCAGCTTCCCAACTGAAAAACATCACTGGACGGATTTGAGTTCGAGCCAGCAAGAGGAAGTGAAGCGATTTGTGTTGAACAGAACGGCAGCCATTCGCGCTTTGTCTGACTTCAAGGATGTGGTCGCCCCGACGCCGTGATGGGGCGGGTAGCTGGCAGACTGATTTCCCGACGAAGCTGTGGCTTCGTGCTTCAAGGGGGCGAGAAGCCGAGCATCCTGGCGGGATGCGCGCTCGAGCCACTGCAGGTGCCGACCTGCGCGAATACGTACATCTTCGCGGTGCAGTATCAGCGGCGGGTGAACCCGGTGTCAGTTGCGGTGGCTCCGGGCACGCTGCTGGCCGGCCGAAAGAATTATTGAACACGCTGGCCCTCGCGCCAGGCCATCTCCCAGAAGTCTGCCTCGAGTCGGGTGGCTTCCTTGAAGATCGCAATCAGCTCTGTCTCGCGTGCCGGCGTGGCGTAGAGATCGGCGAGATGCTCCATGTGCTCCCGCGCTTTGGCGGCGACCTCCTGGTACGGCGCGCCGGCATACTCGGCGATCCAGACGCGGTAGGCGTTCGTCGCAGCGGCCGCGAGGGGGAGCGAGGCGAGCCGCGTTGCGATCTCCGCGTACCCGATCACGCAGGGGGCAAGCGCCACCTTGAGAGCCAGCAGATCGCCGCGCATTCCCGCGTCGAGCACGTAGCGTGTATAGGCCAGCATCTCGGCCGCCGGAGGAGCCTGTTCAAGGTCGGTCGGGGACAGACCCCAATCGGCACAGAGCTTCACATGCAGGTTCATCTCGACGTCAAGGATGGCCGAAAGGCCGGCCGCAGCTTCACGCATGTCGGCAAGTCGAGGCGACTTGTAGACCGCGAGCGCGTAGGCGCGAGCAAACTCGATGAGGAACAAATAGTCCTGAACAAGGTAGTGACGAAACGCCGCTTTGGGGAGCGAACCGTCCGCCAATCCGTTCGTGAAGGGATGCTCGGTGTAAGCCCGCCATTCGACGGAGGCTGCTGTCTTGAGACGCTCGAAGAAACTCACGATCTTTTTTGCCCGGCTTGCTTGTCGGTAAACGTCTTTGGTTCGCTACCGATAGCGCATTGCCGACCGAGGAGCTACGGTGACCGCGCACAATACTGGCTTTGAGCGGCGTTGCGGACACTCCCCGCGTCGAGAGCTTTGTGCACTGTCACCGCAATGCTGGAGAGTGCGCCGCACCAACGCCCAAATAGCCAATCAGCGCAGGCCCAGGAACGAGAGCACCACACCAATCACGACGACGAGTCCGACCAGATAGATAATTCCGTTCATGTCTCAGCTCCTCAGCGTTGTCCGTCCTGCCGCAACACAAACACCAAGGTCGTGAAAAGGTTCGGGCGTAGCCTGACACCGTTTTCTCCTGAACTCGGGAACGAAAGCGAACGACCCTGCTTCGTGGCGTGCTGAGCCCTCGCCCCCCTCAATTCGATGATTTTGCGTTTACACGCAAAGGTCGCTAGGCTGCCTTGATACGTCCTGCAGGGAGGGTGACATGGGACAGCGTGAAGAGATGCTGGCATTGATCAGAAGCGCTTACGCGGCGCGCGACGGCAGTGACGCCGAGGGCTTGGTGACAGCCTTTCATCCCGAGGGTCTGTTCACCCTGATGGGCGACAAGAGCGCGCTCGAACTGACAGGGAGTATGCAGGGACATGAGACCCTGCGTGGCGCCTTCAGTAAATTGATCGATGAATTCGGCTTTGAAGGTCGCGAGATCCTGGCCGAGTTGGTGGACGGAGATCGCGTTGCTGTCCATTCCCGCGTCGACGTTCGATACCGTCCGACCGGGCGGGCTTCCAGCACCGAGATCCTGGACCTGTTCAGATTTCAGGGCGGCAAGATCGTTGAATTGATTGAGTTCGCGGACACTGCGCAGATCAAGGCGATGATCTCCTGAAGCGCGATGAGGTCTCGACATGGAATAGGACTGGGGCGATGGTAACCGTTGAGCAGATCAAGGAAAAGCTGCCAAAGTGGCCCGATATGGTTATCGAGGAGTGGCTTCTCTATTTCGCGAACGACATTGGGTGGCCGCCGGCGGAGCCCTTCGGCACAGATCGCTGGGGCGGGATCCTCGGCAATCGCCCGCTCTCATGGTGGGCCGAGGTAGAATGGAAACAAGAGAAAGTCGATTGCGACCGCACGCTACTAACCGATGTCACGCAACAACGGATAGCAGCCGTTTCTGATCCAATATATGCCAACACCGCGAGCGATGTTGAAAAGGGACAGTACCGTCGACCGTTCCAGCACATTCTCGAAAAAGGAGCATTCGCCAACCCGGCACTGGCGATGCGTGATGGTAACACACTTCATTTCGTCGATGGCCATCATCGACTCGCCGCCCTCACGGATTTGCGCGAAAAGGCGCCAGGCGTTCTTTTCGAGAAACCGGGACGCCAACGACCCTCGGCAGAGCAAATGGTGTGGATCGGAACCCACGCTAAGGGCGAACTCCCGTCGTAAACCTGTGTGCACCCGTCAGGATCGGGAGTTTGGTGCACACCTAAATTTATCTCACATACCCAAGCCGGACGGACGGGCGCCATCAGAAAGATAAAAGAACTCGCGCACGGGATCCTGAGGATCATCGCGCGACGATGAACTTGCACCCAGTCCAAAGTGCGGTGGCGTTGTCGCGGTTTATTTTCTGTGAATCCGCAATCGAAAAGCTCTTCCCGGCAACCCAGCAGTAAAGCCGTTCGACAATTGGAATCGAAGCCTCTAAAATTTGCGTTTCGTCCCCATACCTCATGGGCTGTACCGGGCCACGCTTCTCCCGGCGGGTTGTCGAGAGAGAATGCGCAAGATGCTTATCACGGATATTCATTATCGATGCCAACCTAGCCGAGTTAATTATTTCGCGCGCGTGCGATATCGATCCTTGCAACTCGATCTTCGCTTTCGCGGCCTGCTCATTACCGAACTCTCGATTGGACCTATTGACGGCTTCTTGAACCATTGCAGCAATCTCAGGGTCGTCGGATGTATTCAGGATGCGGCTTGAGCTATCGCCCCAATACTTCCGTGTTTCATGCGCTAGGAGATCTAAGATTTCCTCATCATCGATCAGTTCGATGACGGTCGGAATGTTTTCTTTGTCGGAATCTGCCGAGTCCCAAAGCGCGCAGAGCCGCACGATCTCGATCTGATGCATACTACGTTGGAAGACTTCAAAAGCATTCGCGGCATATGACTGCGGAATTTGTGACGTAAGCGTGTTGGAGTAGACCACAAACGAGTTGTTTGAGTGCAGCTCAAGAACATAGAGGAAATGATCCAGAACTCTCGCGATCTTTGATTTGGCTAAATCGATCCGTTCTGCTTTCGACAATTTTCTAAACATCGATCGCAATTCCGCAGCGAAGACCGTTATGGCGCTCTCTTCGGGATGTCGTCCCTCATCCCCCTGCCCGAGCGCATGAGCTGCTTTCGAGCAAGAACGATTAATCGTCCGGCGCTTCTGACGCGTCGCCAGCTTGTCTCTCCGTGTTCCCAGTGCTCTGCAAGAGCAGCATGTAGCGAATATTCCAGCTTCGTGATGTTCCAGAAGGGCTTCGCGAGAAGCTCGTCTAATTCGCCCGGGCACCATGTGCGAGCCTCACGCAATAGACGACGACGCGGATCAGTAGTCTTTCCAACTTTTACGAAGCCGCCCCAGCGAACCGCGTAAACCCAACCCCATCATTTCGAGCAATCCCCCAGTGAGGGGAAGTGCATCCGGCCTGTTGGGTCATTTGATCCCCGCTCCCGCGACTCAGATTGCAAGTATAGTTAGCTCAGTGGGGTGGGCAGGCCGATTTTGATGCGTTTCGCACCGATCCGTACCGTAGGATCCGGCAAGTCTATCAACAGGATGCTGGGACGGCGCAATTCTCATCGCTGGTACAGTTGGGTGGGTACCACTTACAACCAGCTTAGCCCTTGATAGATCTACGTTATTTTCGCCGCGAGACACACCATTTGTAGCAGGCTTTTGTATTTCGCCAAGGCTCTCACGGACGTTAGATTTCAGATAAGAACCGACCGACATCTGTCTGCATGAGGTCTTCTTCCTTTACGTGGTGCGCGATTTTCCAGTTGTCGGACTTGGCCCAACCGTTCGGATGTTGGTCAAGTCTGTCGTATGGACCGAGTGCTGAGAAGCTGGCACCAAATGCTGCCTTTACGGCACTATCGGGGAAGTAATTCTCCAATGCGCGTTTTTGCGTAACGCAGACGCCAAAGCCAATCCGGTTGCAAATCTGCTCGAATTGGACCCGCCGCTGGGCGGCTGCGGCCGACGCATCAGGCCTTTCGCTGTCAACCAAAGCATAGACGTTCTCGGATAGACGCTTCAGCTCTTCGAGTTCATGCTCCCTACCGCCAGCCACCAGTTGGTCGCCACCGAGTGGAAGGATCACTGTAGTGTGTTCCTTGCCGACCAGTCGGAGCAGCTGCTGGACCGCCTTAACATCGTTTACGCCTTCAACCAGCAATATCCTGTCGCAACCCATGTCCCGAAAGGCCGAAAAACTCAGCTCACCCAAGAACTCCGCGTAACTGTGAGTGGCCTCAAACGGCCGGACCACGGGTCCATTGTTGCCCTTCTGGACGGTAAAAATTGAAGTGGCAACGGATCGAGCCAACCCGACAGAGTGCGTTGAGAATACACACCCAACCGAAGCGTATTGAGCCAAAGTCAGTAGGAAATCTATCTGAAGCGCCGGATGCAGGTTGGTTTCAGGCTCATCAATCAAAATGATCGAGGGTGCCGACGTGGCAGCATTTCCCAGCGCCATGATGAACTGGCTGATACCCGAACCCATCTCACCAAGTCGGTATTGGTTTCCATCGATTGTCACCAAGAGCGTCTTCAGTGACACTGACGCATTGATTTCCAGCTGCCTGAAGTCAAACAGCCTTCGTATCTCTTCAGTGATCTTTGTGATTGCACGCGAGTGAGACTTGTTGCCCGCCGTCTTCCAGTTGTTCCATAGATCGATGAAAGCCGTTCCGATCTGGAAATCATAGTAGTTGCTGGACCCCTGATTTAGCGTGTTGCGGAACGCTCCATAGTATCTCGCGTCTCGAAACGCCCGCACAATTTCAAGCAGGTCTCTACAGTCGAACAGCTGTGAGCCCTCGCCATTGTAGTAGCAAAAGGGCACATTGGCTTCCGTATAGCCGTTCGGCGATTTTAGAGGCGCGTTACCTGCCGAGCGAGAGAAGATTTTAGCGTGCCATGAATTCGGCGAGTTGCGCGCACACGTAGCCACCAACTTGTGCACGACGTGACGAACCGCGTTCTGTCTAAGCTGCAATTCGCCCGGTTCTTGCGTCGGATCGAGAACCTCAATCTCGACGGTGATGTCACGCTCGTTAGAATTGTTGAAGATTTCAGTGGGATCTGACGTGTCGGGATAGTTTATCGATACAGCTTGGCCGCTGATGTTAGTGAGTAGGCTGGGGCTCGAATTGACGCCGTTCAACCACGTACCGAAGAGTGCGCGCAGCTCGTAAAAGAGCAGTTTCAGTGATGATTTCCCAGCATTGTTTGGCCCAAGAAGCGCGGTCAGCCCGCCTCCAATTTCGACGGTGGCGGGAGATTGATCGGAAAATCCGCGATAGTTCTTAAGCGTTAATCGAGCCGTTTTCATAGAGCGCGCCCCAGGATTGTGCAGAAGAACACAATGGGCGCTCGCGGCGCAAGCGCGTGTTGAAGCAAGGGCAACGGCCCGCCGAGTGAGCTGTCAATCATTTTGGTCGCTCTCCGTCTCGTCGTCTTCGTCAGAGACATTGGGTTCAATGAGCCAAAGAGGCACGGAGAACATGCTGACATCATCTGACCGGAAGAACGCTCTTTCACCGTCCAGATCGACGAAGCTCAAACGACGTCGGTGCTCCCCCATCTCTGCGTAATAAAATAGGTCTTGAAGCTGGACCGAGAGCGGATCGGGATCTTCTTCTCGTTCGAGCAAGTTGGTGTCTGGATCGACGTCGAACCGCAAGGGCTCGCGCTGATCTACTAAGTGAAAGAGCACCTCAAAACTCTTCTCAGGCGGCGCCTCCACTTCGATAGACGGGCGGTCAAACAGCAGTTGGCAAAAGACCAAGTGCTTCACGTTCAAGGCGTATTGTCGATCAAAGGAAGGAAGCACTACGAAGCCATCTTCCGCATCATCCTGTAGGATCGAGTTCAAGCGGCTCACGTCAGGACCTGCGATACGAAAGGTTCCCTCTGCACCACCGCGCAGCCTGTATTTGACGGTCCAGACCTCCGGCTCCATGTCGAGGCCCGCTGCCTCCAACTCCTTGCTCGCTTTCTCATCATCAAGCGCGGCTGCGCGCCTTCTCATGCGTGCAAGCGGTAGTTCAGCGGACGGGAACACTTTACCGATCGGGTGACCGAGGGCCGCCGAAATCCTCGTGGCCAAATCGAACCGAGCGAGCTGATGGCCGGCTTCGATCCGCTGGATTTGTTGTTGGCTCGTTTCGGCCGCCTCGGCGAGTTGGTGCTGAGTGAGGCCCTTTGCCCTGCGAAGCTCTTTGATCCGGTTTTCGAACATGCGCCCTCGACACGCTTAAGTGTACACATACACAATTATGTGTAACACGGTTACGTGTCAACGCTTGCCTGCAGTTCGATTTTCGTATCTATTTCTCAGGAAAGAGATACTTCAATCTGGGGTAAGCTATGGCAAAGAATGCGAAATCCACCAAGGCATTTGCTTATTTGAGGACATCCTCAGCATCTAATATCGGGGAGGACAAGGACAGCGGCCGAAGGCAGCTACAGGCCATCGAGGGTTTTGCGAAGCGCGCCGGCATCGATCTGGTGGGAGCCTATTATGATGAGGCTGTGAAGGGCTCCGACCCCATAGATACCCGGCCTGGGTTTGCGGAGATGCTGGAGGCCTTGGAGGCGAACGGCACAAAGACCATCATAGTTGAGACGGCTAATCGCTTCGCGCGGGACCTCATGGTTCAAGAGGTGGGATTCGCGATGCTCAAAGCGCGCGGCTTTGATCTGATTGCTGCCGATAGCCCCACATCTTTCTTGGACGACACCCCAACCGCCCGCCTCATCAGGCAGGTGCTTGGTGCCGTCTCGGAGTTCGAAAAGGCCATGCTCGTGGCGAAGCTGAAGGGCGCTCGGGATCGCAAGCGACGCGCGGGGGTGAAAGTGGAGGGGCGGAAGTCTATCGCCGAGGAACGGCCCGAGACGGTTGAGTTGGCCCGCAAGCTGGCCCGCGCGAGGCCTAAAGGCGGCAAGCGGTCTCTAAGGGACATCTCCGCTGCCCTTGCCGAAGCAGGACACATTACGAAGACGGGCAAGCCGTACGCGCCCACAGCCGTCAAGCTGATGCTCGCGAGGCCTTCACCTCCCCTGGCGATCCTCTCGGGCACACGTGGAGCGCAATGATGTCAGCGCTTGGTACAATGCTGGTGCTGCTCTCCACACTCCTCACTGCGTTCCAGGCTCCCAAGGGCCCAGGCGTGCTCCTCATCGTCGGCCTGTGGCTGATCTACCGCAGCGGTTGAGGCGAAGCGCGCCCGCACGAATCTGAAATCAACGGGTCCCTCCTTGAGTAAGGGATCCTAATTCAGCATCGCGCCCCCGTGCGACTTCAAGCTTCCTTGGCTTGAAGGGCGGCGGCGGCGGAGCTTACGATTGCGGTGTGATTCTACATTCAGGGCGCGTTGGTCGTTGTCCGCTATGCGCCGGTCGTCCCGACTTCCCCTTCGCCGCGGTCGCGATGGGCCACCATTTTGGGGACGTCGCTTTCTGACGGCCGGTCACTGAAGCGGGCTTAATCGTCCCAAGTCAGCTTCTTGCAATCCGTACATTTGAAGACCCGGATCGTCTTGCCGGTGGCGATGTGGAGGAAGCTATCGGCCCGCAACAAATAGCCGCCACAGTGCTGGCAGCTCTCGAACTGCGTTGGGCGGGGGGGGGGTAATTTGGAACCAAGGCCTATCATTTACAGATCCGTTAGCTCACACAGGTAGCTAACGACGGTGATCGCAGACGAGCGTTCCTATTTGGATGCTACTGCAAGCGACCTTAGTTCATCCGATGACGTGGCTACGCGACCCTTGAGCTTCTAAACGGCGGCGCTCGTCCAGCTCCTTGACGCTGACGATCCTTTCGGCGCGCTGAGCCAATTCGTCGTAATTCTCGGCAACCTGGCGAAGCGTGGCTCGGGTCTGAGCATGCTCGCAGCAGTCCGCTTTGGTGCGAAACTCCTCGGCCCGCATACGCCAGTGTTTCGGGGAATGCGTTCGCTCGATGCCCATCGCCAATCCCTCACCAAACGCTTGGAGCTTAATCCAGGTTAAGGCCGCGGGTTCCCGGATTCACGCGAAAACAGCAAAAAAGGCCATTCGTGGTCGCCCGTCCCATCGGGCCTCGATTGCACATAGGACCCATTGATTTCGTGGGGCATCTCCGAAAACATCAAGGACTTAGCGGCAAGTCACCCTGACCTTCACCAGAGAGGGCTGGAAAGGGAATCGGCCGAGTGGTCGTCTTTAGCGGCATTTCGTTAGCTGCACACAAAACACCCCTTTTCCGAGTACCTTTACCCGCTGGGCCAATGCCTTAACGATCAAGCGCATGCACCTACACCAGAGGGGGCCGCCGTTTCCGCGGTGTCATCTTCGGAGCCGCAAGGAGGAGCCGCAGAAGTCGCTCGGTACGGTTCGCTTCACCCGACTTAAGCGACGGCAGCGCTTTCTTGAGCACGGTGGCCTGTATCGTCTTGTCGCGGTTCTCTGTTTTATGGTGCATCAGTTCCTGGGGCCATGCCCCGAAGCCGTATTTGTGCCCCCTGTACGACCGCGCAGCACGCTCGATGACATCCCGCATGCGCAGCACGGTCCTATAGGCCACCCCGAGTTCAGACTGGATCTCCAAGAGCGTCGGCTTGCCATCGGAGCTGAAGGCGCGGGCCGCGTTTACCCAGGTGCTCAAGGGTATCCGCAGACGCTCAAAGGAGGTGCCCACGGTAACGCTGAAGCCCTTGCGGCACCGCTTGCACTGATAGAGCCCTTCGCGGTGGCTGTGCTTCTCACCGCCGATCAGAAACACCTCTGGATCGTGGGCGCCACAGCGGGGGCATTGGGCACCGTGGGGCCACCTTAGGCGTTCCAAGAGGCTTCGAGCCGCGGCGTCATTTTCGAAAGGAGAGGGCAAATGGACAGTGGGTTCCGGCATGATCGGGGAATATGCTGTTTCGTCAGCTACACATCCCTACGCCATCATTGGGAGTGTGTGGACGGTCAATCAAGGGGTTAGATGCGGACGTCCCGGCGTTATAGACCAGAAGGCAACCTGTTCGATCCGCCGTTTCGTTAGGTGCACACAAAATCCGCCTTTCTGAATACCATTGCCCAAGATGCCAAGCACTTAGCGGCAAGGCGCCCCCACCTGTGGAGGAAAGCGAATCCGCAGGTCCCCTGATGGACTACACAGGATGCCTTATCCCCTCCAACACGGTCGACGGTGGAGGACTGACGCCGCTCAGCAGAGAGCTGTTGAAAGAGCCTATCACTTGACGGCAATCGACCTCCCCTCGGCCCCTCCTTGCTTCATTCGTCAGCCGTGGGAAGCTGAGGGGGCACGCGTCCGAAGGCGAGAGCCCGCAGAGACAGGAGCCCACGGTCCCCCGCAAAAACCGGTGACACATTACGTAATGCACAGGAGGCCTTGCGGGCACCAATGCCTCTCACAGCCGCCACGGGAATCCCTGAAGCGCTTTAGAGGAGGTGGCACAGGGAGAGAGGCCCATACAGTCTGAAACGAATCGTCAGGCTTCCCTGTGAATCCTGTGGGGCACCTAAATAGGTTGCTCAGGAGCGGTAACACCGACCACCTTTGTAACAATACCTGTGCTCGGAAGTGGAGCACTATCAGAGGCATCTACACCACAGATGCACAAAGTAATCGGCACGGTCACCCTGTGGCCCTATGTGCCTTCCTTTCCCGTAATGGGGGGCCAACCTCTAAAGAACTATCCTTTAGGGATCGCACCCCCATTTATTCACGGAATAGTTCCAAACCATGAAAGCCTATATCGGCCAACACGAGCAATATGCTCTCGTGTCGCCGCAGATGTTCGTTGACAGGTTCACCACTCGGTGGACCGAAGAGTTCAACATGCCGGCCAGTGAGCCCCTAAGGAAGCTCTGGCGCATTATGGCCAACACCTACAGTCAATCAATTATAGCTACCGCTCAAGATCAACCATGCAGGTGGCGTGTATTGAATCCGCCTACCGGCTCAGGGAAGACCATGGGAGCTGTGGTGTATGCTGGCCTCCAAGCTGAGCTTAATGCTCGTGTCACTGATGGTGTCAGACCAGTTGGTGTCATGATTGTAACTCGCCTCAAGGCTCAGGTTGATGAGGTGGTGACGCAAATCAATTCTTACGTAGGTCGCAATGTTGCCATAGCGGACCACACGGACCATAGGGCCACCCCTGAGCAACTGGCGGACAGCGATATTGTTGTCATCACCCACGAAGCCTATACCAGGGCGAAGGAGACCTTGTCCGGTGTCAACGCCGATAGGTGGCATCGACTGACAGAATGGCGTGGCGGGCGACGGCTCCTCACCATCGTTGATGAGGCCTTGGCCAACGTCGTGAAGCACAGTCAGGTGAAGCTCGACGAGCTGAGCCGGGTGGTCGGCCACATCACGCACGACATGCGGCTCAGTTACCCCACTGAGGTGGAAGCCTTGGAGATCCTACGTGAGGAGATGTTGTTCCACGCCGGTGTCAATGATGGTTTTCGGATTGGGACCGCCCTGGCGTGGGAGGCTGGCGGCAGTCCGGCCGCTGTGGACCTCTCCGCCCTCCGCGCTGAGATGCGCAAGCTGCCCTACGACCGGATCATTGGCAGGGATGACGAGCAGGAGCGCGACCGTTTAGCGAAGCGGTATGACAAGACGCTTGCCGCTGCTGAAGAGCTGCTCGACCAACACGCCTTTATGGCCTTGAGGGGAAACGAGCACACCCTGAACTCGTCGGCGCTCGCGGTGCCCTTGGAGCTACCTGGGCCCGTGGTGCTCGACGCTACGGCTGGCGTGGATCTCATGTACGACCTAATGGAGGATCGCGCTGACATCATTCCGACACCTCGGGGAGTTCGGGACTACAGCAACGTGACGCTGCACGTGGCCCGCATAGAGAGGATCGGTAAGACGGCGATGGATGAACTGGCCAAGTCTCGGTTTGCGGCTCTGCAAGAGAACCTTGCTCAGCGGCTTACCCCGGAACAGCAGGTCCTCTTCGTCGTGCATAAGCGGGTGAAGCACCTCGTACCGACTACGGATGACCTCGGTGTGAAAGCGGCTTCAGCAACGCACTGGGGGGCAGTAGACGGCAGCAATGAGTTCAAGGACTACGACACAGCGGTGATCATGGGCCTCCCGTTCAGAGACCACGTGTGGGGCACCAACGTCTTCTTTGCATTCCAAGGTGTGCAAGCTGACGACTGGCACGACAATCCCTCATGGAAGGGGCATGTGAACGTCCGTGAGCTTCTCCAGCAGCGTCACCTCGCTGCGTCCATCGTGCAGGCCATCGGACGCGTTCGGCTCCGCAAGGTCATCGACGTGCAAGGCCGCTGCGCTCCTACGGACGTGTTCATTGTGCTGCCGACCGGCGAGCGTGGTTCGGAGATACTGCGCTACATTCGGCAGGAACTGCCCAACGTCGCCGTACAAGACTGGTCGTTCGAGCCAGATGGCCCAAAGGTTCGTGTGAAGCGCTCAGGACTACCTCACGAGCGGCTGGTGACCTACATGGCACACCGTAATCCCGGCCGCACCTACATGAACGTGATCGGCCGAGAGTTCAGCTTGAAGCCTCAGCAGCGCAAAGACTTGCAAAAGCTGCTTCGTGACGAGAACCACGGGACCACGCTGGCCCTGCGGTCCATTGGGGTGACGTATGGTTCGGAAGGTAAAGGCAGGGGAGCGAAGAGCTTCCTCGTGAAGGCCGCCTGATCAGCACTGGCCGCACCACGGTTTCCATTCGGAGCCTCTGGTGCGGCCTTTCTTCCGTGTATCGTGGCACGTCCGCTTAGAACGCAAGGGCGGACATAGGAGGCGAGTTAGCCGAGATGCCGCTATGGGCCAACAACCGACATCAGCTTGGGCGGGACTCCCCTTGGAACGCGATCCGTCGTATGGTCTGCTGTGGATTGGATCGCGCGCCATGGTGCAAGAGCGGACAAGCCGGGTCGGACGCAGGTTGTCGGCGATAGTGGCTGCCGACGTGGCTGGCTATTCGCGACTCATGCATCATGACGAAGAGGCGACCCACGCCAAGCTGACGGCGCTGCTCGCGGACGCTGTCGAGCCCGCCATTTCGGAACACGGCGGCCGCATCGTTAAGAACACCGGGGACGGGTTCTTGGCAGAGTTTGCGAGTGCGGTCGAGGCTGTTCGAGCTGCCATTCAGTTCCAGACCCGCATAAAGGAATTTACAATCCCTGATGCGAAAGACCGACGTATAGCTTTCCGGGTGGGTGTGAACATCGGCGACGTCATCGTCGAGCCCAATGACATCTTTGGAGATGGCGTCAATATTGCGGCACGGCTCGAGAGCATCGCAGAACCCGGCGGCATTTGCATCTCGTCTTCTGCTTACGACCAAATCCGAGGCAAGGTCGGCATTGAGTTCGCCGATCTGGGCGAGCAAACCCTCAAAAACATTTCCCGCCCGGTCCGAGCGTATGCCGCAATCCCGGATGGATTTAGCCCGGCGATACAGGCTGACGGCCTCAGACTGATCCCGCTTTCGCCACCTCGTCTTTCCATCGTTGTGCTGCCCTTCGCCAACCTCAGCGGGGATGCCGAGCAAGACTACTTCGTCGATGGTGTGACCGAGAGCCTGACCACGGACTTGTCGCGCATCGACGGGTCATTCGTCATCGGACGGCACACGGCATTTACGTACAAGGACAAAGCATTTGATCTCAAAAAAGTCGGCCGTGAGCTGAATGTTCGCTACGCGCTTGAAGGTTCGGTGCAGCGCTCTGGCAACCAGCTTCGGGTGAACGTGCAGCTCATTGATGCCGAATCTGGCAATCATTTGTGGGCCGAACGCTTCGATAAGTCCGTAGCCGATTTGTTCGATGTGCAGGACGAAATCGTCTGTAGGCTCGCTAACACGGTGGATGATAAACTGTTAGTAGCTGAGGCGCGACGAGCGGAGCGCTCGCTGCATCCTGATGCAACGGACTTGGAGTTTCTAGGTAGGGCCAGCTTTAACAAGGGACAGACTCCTGAGAACCTCACAGAAGCACGTGGCTTTTTCGAGCGTGCTTTGGCGCTCGAGCCCAGTCACGTCCGAGCACTGCTCGGCATTGCGTTAGTTGACATGGCAATTGGCAACGGTCTTGTCCCTGAAGACCGGACGGCTCGGTTCGGGATGGCTGAAGCAACCTTGATCAAGGCCCTTTCCCTGGCTCCAGAAAGCGCTGCTGCTCACGCGTACCTCGGCATTGCCAAAATCAGTACGAACCGCGGGGCGGAAGGTATTGCTGAGTGCGAGCATGCGCTGGCGCTGGATCGAAATTTGGCCTATGCCCACGCCTGCATTGGGTTAGCCAAACTCTACACCGGTCGTGCCGCCGAAACTGAAGCTCATGTCCAGGAGGCGCTCCGCCTCTCGCCCCGCGATGCGAACGCGTACTATTGGATAATGTTTCTCGGTACCGCCAAAATACTTATCCGTGCTGACGCGGAAGCGGTTGTGTGGCTTCGCCGGAGCATCGATGGCAATCGCAATTTGCCGTTCGCCCACTTCGCTCTTGCCGCTGCACTAGCGAATTTAGGGCAGCTGGACGAGGCGCACGCCGCAGCCCAAGCAGGACTTGCCCTCTTTCCAAGCTACACGTTACGTAGGTTTCGCAACGCAGCGCTAAGTAATAACTCAATCTATCTCGCGGAGCGCGAGCGCATCTACGAGGGCTTGCGCTTGGCCGGGGTACCTGAGGGCTGATGTCGCTTTTGGGTCAAACTGCGACCTGCCGAACTACTCCGGCCACGTCCGCTCCTCGTGCTTTAGCCGACGCGGTTCTCGCGAGCCCTGAGCGGCCTTGCGCCTTCATCGGGTTACCTCGGCACCGCGCGTGCGCTCGGAGCAAACACTATCAATCCAGCTTGTATCGAGGGAACTTCGTGAGGGCGACGGCCAAGGTCGAAACCTTGGGTGGCCCATACTTCCTGCCTTGAGTTGGTGCCACATGTCCCGTGATGGCGTCGTTGTACTTCTCGGGCATCCCAATCTCGTCACCAATCCGCTTGAACAGATGACGCCACGAATGGTTTGGGCTGATGTCAGGATCATCGACGCCGAGGCCGCGCACCCAAGTCCCAAGATGCGCTCGTGTGGTGGCTGCACGAGAGCGCGACGGCTTCAGAGGATCGCTGCTTTGCTTTCGAACCGTCATGTCGTTGTAAAACAGCGCGCCCTGCCCTACCTGCTGAACCATGTCGATGAAGCCTTGGGCGATTAGGTGTTCATGAAGCGGTACAGTGCGCGTTTGACGCGTCTTGGTCGTTCCCGCGTCCGGCGTGATTTTCATGACGTAGACGCCTTCGCGGTTTTCGATGTCCACACCTCGCAATTGAGTGATCTCGCCCGACCGCGCACCTGAGTAGGCACATAGCCACGGCACCCAACGGCGTGCCCTCTCGGTGGGCGTAGCGGGCTTCTGATAAGTAAGGCTGGCCTTGAGGATCGTGCTTGCCTCCTCTGTGGTGAAGCTGCGGCCGTCCTCTCGCTTTTGAACCTTCCGCGGAACGTCAACCTTCACCTCTTTGAATGGGTTCTCACGGATCCGCTTATGAACGCGTGCCCAGCCGAACACGGTACGCGACGCGGACAGCCAAACCTCACGCACCGTGCTGGCCTGACGCTCCTCTGTGATTTGGCCGTGTATCCAGGCCCGTGCGGCGTCCTCCGTAATCCCATCGGCACCCGCCTCGGCGAACCGCTGTTGCATGGCGAGAAAGACGGCGCGCCATCGCGTAACCGTAGTCGGCGCTGGCTTGACCGCGTGAACATAAGCCTCGAATAAGTCCCAACAGCTCACGCCAGAGGCGCGCGCGTGGCTATCTTTGAAGGCAGGAAACGTATCGGGCGTCTCGTCTCGGGAGTAGTCGCCGTTCGCGCGCTTCTCCAGTACCGACAGCGCGGGCAACAGGTTGTCGCTAACGGCATCGACGAACAGTGCGTAGGCCGTGTCATTCAGGGCCTTACCCTCACTGGCAAGGAAACTCGCGGTGCGCGCCAGCTCAGCCATGCGGATTCCGACGAAGTCGCCCAGGCGTACCGATATGAAGTCGCCCGTGGATTCCGAGACGATGTCGCCCACCTTTCCGATTTGATCTCGCCCAGCGGCGAGGCGTTCTGGCCGGCTGGTTCTCTGGCATCGGTCAAGCCGCGTGGTCAATCTGGAATCGCGACTTCAACCTGTTTTTCTTCTTCTGCGGTTGCTGTGGGCATGTGGGCAACGCGATTGCGTTGTCCAAGCGCAGCGGCATGTCCACAGCGCCACGGGCTCAGGTCTTTCGGGCGGATTGCCGGGTTCGGCGCAGGCTCTCACCGGTGAGGTCGAGCCGATGGGCATTGTGGACGAGGCGATCGAGCACGGCGTCGGCATAGGTGGGATCTCCAATGAGCAGATGCCACTGGTCCACGGGGAGCTGGCTGGTGACGATGGTGGAGCGATGACCGTAGCGATCTTCGAGGATTTCCAGGAGGTCGTGACGGGCACCGGCGTCGAGCGGCTCGAGTCCCCAATCATCGAGGATCAGCAGATCGACACGGCCAAGGCCGCGCAACAGGCGTGGATGGCGGCCGTCGCCGCGGGCGAGCGCCAGATCGTCGAACAGTCGCGGGACGCGCTGATAGAGCACGGAGCGATTGTCGCGACAGGCCTTGTGGCCGAGCGCCGAGGCGAGCCAACTCTTGCCAACGCCGGCCGGGCCGCAGATCAGGAGATTGACGTGGTCGTCGATCCAGCGGCCCTCGACAAGCTTAGCGAACAGCGGGCGGTCGAGACCGCGCGGGGTGCGGTAGTCGATGTCCTCGACGCACGCCTGCTGGCGCAGCTTGGCGTAGCGCAGGCGAGTGGCGAGCCGTTTGTCGTGCCGCAGCGAGGCTTCACGTTCGAGCAGCAGCGCAAGCCATTCGGTGTGACCGAGGCTTGCGGCCTCACCGGTGGCTTCGATGTCGGCGAAGGCCTTGGCCATGCCGTGGAGGCCGAGGGCGTTGAGGCGGTCGAGGGTCGGATGGGTGAGCAAGGGATGATTTCCTAATTGTAGTAGCGCGGTCCGCGGATGTTGGCATGCAGGATCGGCGCATCGTCCGCGGAACGCTGGTGAGCAGAACGCCGATCGAGATTGTTGGCGAGGATCGACTTGACCGAGCCATAGGTGCGCGCGCCGATGTCGATTGCCCGCGCAGCCGCGGCGTCCAGCCGTTCGCGCCCATAGGAGGCGGCGAGCCTGAGGATGCCGAGGCAGGCGCGGAAGCCTTGCTCGGGGTGCGAGCGCTCGTCGAGAATGAGGTCGCACAACGCGCTGGTCGCCGGCCCGATCGCGGCGGCGTCCTGGCGGATACGCGCGATGGTCCAGCCGGCGTAGCGCCGATGGCTGGAGGCCATGTGCTCCGGCACGGTGGTGTGTTTGTGATTGCCGCTCATGCGCTGATGCGCGGCGATCCGCTCGCCCTTGTGGAAGATCTCGACGGTACGGGCCGTGAACCGCACCTCGACCTCGGCGCGGGCGAAGCGATGCGGAACGCTGTAGTAATGCTTCTCCACCTCGACGTGGTAATCGAGACTGACGCGGCGGATCCGCCACTCGGCGAGGACATAGGGGGACGCCGGCAATGGCTTGAGCGCCGGCCGGTCGACCTCCTCGAGCAACCGGCGGCGTGTCACGCCGAGCCGCCGGATCGGCCGTTCCTCATTCAGCCTCGTGAGCAGTTCGCCGATCGCCGCATTGACCTCGGCCAGGCTGTAGAAGGTGCGATGGCGCAGGCGGCCGAGCAGCCAGCGCTCGACGATGAGGACGGCCTGCTCGACCTTGGCCTTGTCGCGCGGCTTGCGCGGCCGCGCCGGCAAGATGGCGGTGCCGTAATGCGCCGCCATCTCCGCGTAGGTACGATTGATCTGCGGGTCGTACAGGCTCGCCTTAATGACCGCGACCTTGGTGTTGTCGGGCACCACCAGCGCCGGTATGCCGCCGATCGCCGCGAAGGCGCCAACATGGGCGCTGATCCAGTCGGCGAGCCCCTGCGTCCACGTCGCCTGTGCGTAGGTGAAGCTCGATGCGCCGAGCACGGCGACGAAGATCTGCGCCGTTCTGCGCTCACCGGTCAGGCGGTCGACCACCACCGGCACGCCATCGCCGGCATAGTCGACGAACAACTTGTCGCCCGCCGCATGGGCCTGGCGCATCGTCACCGACAGGCGGCCCTCCCAGGCGCGGTAGAGCTCACAGAAGCGCGAGTACCGGTATCCGCCGGGCTCGGTGGCGATATATTCCTCCCACAGGATCGACAGCGTCACGTGCTTGCGTTTGAGCTCGCGGTGCACGGTCGCCCAGTCGGGCTCGGCGATGCGGCGGTGACCCTGACGGTTGCCATTGCCGGTCTTCGCGAACAGGCGAAGTTCCAGAACCGTGTCGGTGACGTCGTCTGGCAACGGCCAGCTCAAGCCCGCGGCCTCGAACCGCCGGAGCGCCAGGCGCACCGTCGAGGGCGCCGCGCCCACCCGTCGCGCAATCTCGCGGCTCGGCAGCCCGGCCGCCTTCATTCTGATCACATCGCGCACACGGCGCATCGCAAGCCTCTCCGTCGGCATCCAGGGTCCCCTTCGCAAAGCCGAAAGAGTTGACCCTATGGGAGCCAGAAGAGGCCTCGTCACCCGGGCGACATCATCCCGGAATGGTGGGCGACATCATTTCGGAACGGGTGGGCGACTTCAAATCGGAATGGTGGGCGAGATCATCTCGGAATCCTGGGCGACATCGATCGGAATCCGCACAGCCACATGCGGACGCACAGCCTCACGAACCTCGGGTGCCTTCTCCCAGTCCCCGTGCGGGTCTGAGCTGGGGTCTTCCTCGTAACTGTCCGGGGCCTCGTCCCGCAGCACATCCCACACGAAGTAGTCGGCCGTCTCTCGCCAACGTTTCGCTGGGCCGGGATCATTCTCGTACTGCTTTATGAACCAGATGTACCAACGGCCCGCGAGAGCAATTGCATTGAGCTTCGTGAGCGGCTGGCCCTCACCGTTCCTTTGGGCTCGCAAGGTGGCGATCCGCGTCTCTACCTCAGCCTCCCACTCCCCGAGCCGGGCCTTCGCCTCGTGCCTCGATGTGTCGGCTGGGAGCTTGAGATGCGCCTCGCGCTTGTGACCGTAGAGCCGCTGGTATTCCTCGCGGACGTCTTCGGGGATGACCTTGCGAGCAAACCAACGACCGTCAGCAATCCTATTCAACGCAACCATTCGCAACGCCATTTGTGCAGCCTTTTGTATTTTGGCGGCGCAAATACGTCAGGTCTATCAGTAAGATACCGGGATTGCGGGGAAATTTCCCAGCCTGGTACAGTTGGGTGGGCTCGAACCACCGACCTCCTGTTCCACAGACAGGCGCTCTAACCAACTGAGCTACAACTGCATCCTTGCGAGCCGCCCCGAGGGGCGCCCTTGATAGGGCCGGTCACCGAGGGGGGCTGGACGGGGCGGAAACTAGGTGCAACGGGCGTTTTTGGCAAGGCCGCAACACCCTCAAAACGTCCCGCAAGCGAGGTTATTTCCAAAGCAAAACCCGGGCTCTAGGCCCGGGTTTCTTAATTGAGACGGCCGCGCCAGATCAAGCGGCGGGGTAGAGCTTCGCGGCGGAAGCCTTGATCGGCTCGGCGGCGGCAGTGGCCGCGCGCTGGGTGATCTCGGCGAGCTCCCGGGCCTGGGCCTGGAAGGTCTCGAGCTGCGTCTTGGAATGGTTGGTCCACAGCGCGAACGCATCCTGCGGCGCCTTCACGCTGAACAGCTCCTGGGTGAAGTCGAGATGGGCCTTGGTGTTGGCCTTCGCGAACTCCATCAGCTTGGCGGTGTATTCGCTCACGCCCTTGTGGGCGGACGCGAACACGGCCTCGACGGTGCCGTTGTGGGTCTCGGCAGCGTCCTTGAACTTGGCGTAGTTCTCGCGGGCCTGCGACACGCCCTTTTCGGCGAACGCACGCATCTGCTCCGGAACCTCGAACGGAATGACGGAGGCGGAGAATGGATCAGTCGTACCTGTCATGCTTTGTCCCTCACACTAATGAAAAAACGGAGTGAGCCTTCAGGCGCGCCCGCCGGCCAACCGGGTGACGGGTGCGAAGACTGGAAACACAAAACGAATGATGGCTCGCCCAGCGCGGGGACCATGCCTGCCTAAGATGTCAACATTGTGCAACGCAACGGGTTTTGGGGTGCATTGCGCAAATTTAATCGCGGGGAGGATGAGGTTCCTGGGCTGGGGAACCGGTGGTTGAGGTAATCAGGTGCTGCCTGAGCGCGCACCTCGTCCTTCGAGACGACCGCTGCGCGGTCTCCTCAGGATGAGGCTGGGCGGCATGGGTATCTGGGGACGCGGAGATCTCGAAGGATGGGGATGCGAACGGGCTACGGCTTGCGGGGTCAGGGACATTAAGGTTATCGCGGCTTTAGGCCTTGGCGGCTAGGCTTCGGCCGTGGACCTGCCCGGCCCTGCGGGCGATACTAACCCTTTCTTAAGGCTGTCATTCCCGGCAGCCTGATGCGCACAAGCGGGACGCGAAGCCGGTCGGATGACGAGTTCGGATTTCCAGTTGCGAGGCGTGGGCGATCCCCGGCTGGCCGTGCACGCGACCTCGCCGCTGCCCGTCTGGCTCTGGTC
Organism: Bradyrhizobium sp. BWC-3-1; assembly: GCF_032917965.1. Lineage (NCBI taxonomy): Bacteria > Pseudomonadati > Pseudomonadota > Alphaproteobacteria > Hyphomicrobiales > Nitrobacteraceae > Bradyrhizobium > Bradyrhizobium sp. BWC-3-1. Next base: position 1,319,018 of record NZ_CP136625.1, on the reverse strand, counting down.
GATCGACGGCACGCGCGTGCTCTGGGCCAATCCGGTCGGGGCAAGACTGTTCGGCGCGGCCCATGCCACGGCGCTCGCAGACAAGACCTTCGGGCCCGCCGACAGCCACCGCCGCCAGATCATCCGGCTTGCCGGCCGGCTGCCTCCGAACGGCGCGATCCGGCTCGAACGGCTGCGCGGCTTCGGCGCGCGGTTGGGCACTCTGATGACCTGCGCCTGCGCCCGGCTCGACTTCGCCGATGGCGGCCGCGCCGTGCTGGTCACCGCGATGGACCCCGGCTTGCGCACCATGCCGCTGGTCGAGCGGCTGCTTCGTCTGGTCGACGGCGCCAAGACGCCGATGGCGGCGTTCGCACCCGACGGCCTGTTCGTCGGCGCCAGCGAAACGGCCCGCACCCTGCTCGGCTTCCGCGATCTCACCGAGGGCGGCCTCGAACAGGCGCGCAGCGACGCGCTTCGCCAGGGCCGCGCCGAGACGCCGATCGGCATCGGGCAGATGGTGCTGCAGCGTGTCGGCAGCGGAGCCGATGTCGGCCTGGTCGCGCTGATCGAGCCTGCCGTGCAGCAGGCGGCGGCTGCGACTGATGAGGTCGAGCCCGAGGCCACTGAAGAGGTCGCGCGCGAAGAGATCGCCCGAGAAGACATCGCTCAGCATGAGGCTGCGCCGGCCGCTGCTCCAGCCGCCGTGCCGCAGGATGTGCAAGCCGCGCCGTCGCACGAGGCGCCATCAGAGATCGCGCTGTTCGACGCCTTTGCCGAGCCGGTCGACGCGCCGCAAGCAACGATCGCGCACGAACCGCCCGCAAGCGAGCCGGCGACCGAGATCGTCTCGATCCAGCAAGCCGTCGAGCAAGCGGGCGAAGCCGCGCCAGAAACTCCGGTTGAAAACTCGGCCGAAGCCATGGTGTCGCCGCAGGCAGCGCCGACCGTGACCGGCATGGTCGAGCCGCCGTCGGGCCACGAAGAGCCGCCCGCACCGCGTCAGCATCCGCTGCGCTTCCTCTGGAAGGCGGATGCAGAGGGCCGCTTTGTGCTTCTGTCTGACGAATTCATCCACCTGATCGGCCCGCGCACGGCCGCCGGCTTCGACCGCCCCTGGCGCGAGATCGCCGACGCCTTCGCGCTCGATCCTGAGAGCCGCGTGGCGCAGGCGCTTGCGAGCAAGGATACCTGGGCCGGGATCACCGTGAACTGGCCCGCCGATGGCGGCGAGCATCTGCCGGTCGAGCTTGCCGGGCTTCCGGTTTATGACGGCGACCGCAATTTCGCGGGCTTCAGGGGTTTTGGCGTCTGCCGCGATCTCGACGGCCTCAACCGGCTCGATGCGCTCAGGCGCTTTGAGCTTTTGGCCGAACCGGCGGCGCCGCAAAGCCTGTCCGCCAATGTGGTCGAACCCGAGCCAGAGCCCGAGCCGCCGCCTCCGCCGATCGAGCCGCCCGCGCCTGAGCCCGAGCCTGAAGCCGAACTGACCGACCCCACAACCGACGCGAATTCACATCCAACCGATCCGGAAACGCCAGTGGAAACGCCTCCCAATGTCCTGCCGTTCCGAGCGCCCGGCGACACGCGATCGCCGACGCTGACGCCGGTCGAGAACAGCGCGTTCAACGAGCTCGCCCGCCAATTGTCCGAGCGCCTCGAACGCGACAAGGAAACCATCGCGGCATCGTCCGAGCCGCCGGATGCCGAGATCACGCCTGAAGCGCCGACGCCCACGCCGGAGCCTGAGACGCCGCACGCGCCCGCCGAATGGCTGACCGCGCCCGCGCCGCCCGCGCACGGCCACAGCAGGCGCGACCGCGCGCTGCTCGACCTGCTGCCGAGCGGCATCCTGATCTACCGACTCGACCGCCTGCTCTACGCCAACCCCGCGTTCCTCGCGCGCATGGGCTATGCCAGCCTGAGCGCACTGGAGAATGCCGGCGGGCTGGACGCGCTCTATGTCGAGCCTGGCGTGTCCGCGGCCAGCAGCACGTCGCAGGCAGGCACGCCTGTCACGATCAGCGCGACGCTCGCCAATGGCGAAGCGCCGCTGCCGACCACCGAAGCGCATCTGCACGCGATCGACTGGGACGGCGAGAGCGCGCATGCGCTGATCTGCGCGCTGCCGCAGGCTGCGCCCGTCATCGCGGAGACCATGGTCGCCGAGGCCGTTGTCCCGGAGACCATTGTCCCCGAGACCTTCCCCACCGCGCCGGAGCCCGACGCCGGCGAGGCGGCCGCCGAAGATCTCGCCGCGATCCTCGACACCACGGCCGAGGGCATCGTGATGTTCGATGCCGAAGGCAACATCCACGCCTGCAACCGCAGCGCCGAGGCGCTGTTCGGCTATGACGGCGAGACGCTGATGCAGCAGAATCTGGTGACGCTGTTCGCGCCGGAGAGCCAGCATGTCGTGATCGACTATCTGGAAAACCTCAAGAGCCAGGACATCGCGAGCCTGCTCGACCACGGCCGCGAGGTGCTGGGGCGCGAGAAGAAGGGCGGCGTCATTCCGCTCGCGATGATCATGGGCCGCACCCGGCCCGACGGCCCGAACTTCTTCGCCGTGTTCCGCGATCTCTCGCACAGCAAGCAGGGCGAGAGCGAGCTGACGCAGGCGCGACGTCTGGTCGACGGCGCGGCCAATGCCAAGGCCGACATGCTGGCGCGGATCAGCCACGAGATCCGCACGCCGCTCAACGCCATCATCGGCTTCTCGGAGGTGATGATCTCGGAACGCTTCGGCACGCTCGGCAACGAGCGCTACGGCGAGTACATGAAGGACATCCGCGCCTCCGGCGAGCGCGTCATCGCCATCATCGACGACCTGCTCGAGCTGTCGCGGATCGAGACCGGCAAGCTCGACCTCAACTTCGCCAACCTCAACCTCAATGATCTGGTCGAGGCCTGCGTGGTCGTGATGCAGCCGCAGGCCAATCGCGAGCGCATCATCATCCGCACCTCGCTCGGCCATGCCCTGCCGCAGGTGAGCGCGGATGCGCGCGCGATGCGGCAGATCACCATGAACCTGATCTCGAACTCGATCCGGCTCGCCAGCGCCGGCGGCCAGGTCATCGTCTCGACCGCGCTCACCGACCGCGGCGAGGTCGCACTTCGCATCCGCGACACCGGTCACGGCCTCAGCGAGCGCGAAGTCGCCGCCGCGATGGAGCCGTTCCGCACGCCGCCGCCCGGCGACGCCGAAGACAGTTCGGCGCTGAGCTTGTCGCTGACCAAGGCCCTGGTCGAAGCCAACCGCGCCCGCTTCAACATCAAGAGCGCGGCGAACTCCGGCTCGCTGATCGAGGTGGTGTTCGCACCGGCACTGGCGCAGGCGTAAGCGGCGAACGCGATTTCCTGCCCGCGGTGCACGGGCGGCTTCGGCCGAGCCGCGCCCCGCGAAGGGCGCCAGCTCATTGCGACTTCTTCCCGAGCGGAACCGAAGCCCCTCTTTGCGGCTTGAAGCCTGGACCCAGCGTTTCTCCTGCTGATCAGTTCGACACTGCAGCTCCGCACTCCAGCGACTTCAAATGACCGACCGAGCGAAATCCGTGGCATCGAAGCAGCGTCCGCCCAAGCGGAGCGAGGCGGTGCGGAGCGACAGAGGCCCGACCACGACTGAGCGAAAGCCGCTGCCTACCGGCGCAGGCGCGCGCATGAACGCCCGAGTCGTGCTTGCCCTTGCGCTGGTCGCACTCGCGTTGTGGACGGCGGCGGGCTTTCTGCCCGCGGTGATCTGGGCCGCGATACTCGCAACCAGCCTGTGGCCGCTCTACACCAAGTTTGCGGCACGCGTGACCTCCGGCCGCTCCAGCCTGGCCCCGCTGGTCTTCACGCTCGTCGTCGCCCTCATCCTGTTTACGCCGATGTCGCTTGCCGTCTATCAGATCGCGCAGCAAGGCGATCTGCTCGTGGGCTGGATGAAACAGGCCGGAGAGAGCGGGATCGAAGTGCCTGATTGGCTCGCCCGCCTTCCGATCGCCGCAGAGAGCATCGAGCAGTGGTGGCGCAGCAATCTTTCCGATCCCAAAGCCGCGACCGCATGGCTGAAAAGCGTCAACGCAGACAACGCATCGGAACTGTTTCGAACGTTCGGCGGACAGCTGCTTCATCGCCTGTTTCTTCTGTTCTTTTCGCTGATCGCCTTGTTCGTCTTGCTGCGCAACGGCCGGTCGATCTCGGACCGCGTGCTGGAAACCTGCGATCGGCTTTTCGGTGAGGCGGGAGAGGGTCTCGCCGAGCAAATGGTCGATGCGATCCGCGGCACCGTGAACGGTACGGTGCTGGTCGCCGCAGGCGAGGGATTATTGATCGGCGTGGCCTATTTCGTCGCGGGCGTGCCGCATGCCATCGTATTCACGATATTGACCACGGCCTTCGCCATGCTTCCGTTCGGCGCCTGGCTCGCTTTCACCGCTGCGGCGGTGGTGCTGGTCTCTGGCGGAGGCAGCGGCTTCGCAGCCGCGGGCGTCTTCTTCTGGGGCGCGATCGTCATGTTGGCCGGCGATCATTTCGTCTGGCCGACCCTGGTCGGCGACTCCGCGCGGCTGCCGTTTCTGTTCGCGTTCGTCGGGATCTTCGGAGGCTTGGCTGCCTTCGGCCTTCTGGGCTTGTTTCTCGGCCCGGTGATCATGTCGGCGTTGCTGGTGGTCTGGCGCGAGTGGGTGTTCCGACCTGTCGCGCCCGAGAAGAACGGTTGAGTTGCCGCGGGCGTATCCCCAAGCACACGCCAGAAAGCAAAAGGCACGGCGCTTGCGACGCCGTGCCTTCCGCATTCATGAGGCTCGATCTCAGCTGTAGATTTCGAACAGTCCCGCGCCGCCCTGGCCGCCGCCGATGCACATCGTCACGACGCCCCACTTCGCCTTGCGGCGCTTGCCCTCCTGGAGGATGTGGCTGGTGAGCCGCGCGCCGGTCATGCCGAACGGATGGCCGATCGGCGCTGGCGAAGGCATAAGGCGAGATCAGGCTGGGACTGGACTGGCGGCTGCCTTTACGTGGTGGCGCAACCCGCTCGGACATGTAGTATGGCCCTGCCGGAGCGGGGTACCAAATTGGACGGAATCAATCTTCACGATCCCCTCTTCGCCACCTATGTCGTTGCCGCCAGCTTGATCATCCTCAAGGCCGTGGCGATGTCGTGGCTCACCGTGGTCCGGATGGTGAGGGCCCAGGGCGGCTACCGTTCGCCGGAGGACATCAAGAAGACGCCACTGAATCCCGCACCCGATCCGGCGCAGCTTCTTCCCAACGAAGATGTGGAGCGGATCCGCCGGATCCAGATGAACGATCTCGAGAGCCTGCCGTATTTCCTGGTCGCGGGCTTTCTTTGTGTTCTCACAAAGCCGTCGCTGCTTCTCGCGCAATGCCTGCTCTACGGCTACGTTGCCTCACGCCTGCTGCATTTTCTCGCCTATCTCACCGGGCAAATTCACGACATTCGCGCAATGCTGTGGACCGTCGGCTCGGTCATCCTGGTCTTCATGACCGTGCGCACGCTGCTCGTTGCACTCGGCGCTTGAGGCTCAGTCGGCCACGCCGGCGATCTGCTGGGCCGAAAGGTAGCGTTCAAGCGCCTCGTGCTGCTTGAAAAAGCGCATGGCGCGCAGATCGCGGATCGTCGTTTTTTGTGCCGCATCGCGAACCCGGGTGACCTCGCGGGCTTCCTCCAGCCGGCCGACCCCGACCAGGTTGGCCGCGAGCATGCGATGTCCGGTGCCGTTGCTCGGATTGTGCCGAACCGACTTGCGCGCCCAGGCAACGCCCTCCTCGTACTGCCCGAGGGCAAAGTAGGACGCGGTCAATCCCGTCATCCACATATGGAGCATGCTGTCCTCGGGGCTGAGGACGAGAGACCGATGCAGGCATGCGAGTGCGTTGGCATAATCGCCTCCCATGCTGTCGATCATTCCGAGTACACCCCATGCGAAAGCCGAACTCGGATTGAGCCTTGCGGCTTCGCTGGCGTGAATGCGCCCCTGATCGTTGTCGCCGGCGGGCCCAAACAGCGTGAAGCCATAGACAGCGTGGGCGAAAGCGTCCCCACTATCCTGCTCGACGGCGCGGCGCGCCAGACCGACCGCCTCGGACGCGGCATCCGCAGACATGTTGGCGCCGAGCGGCGGAGCCATCACGAGTCCCCAAGCCAGCGCCGCCAGCGTCGCCGTTCGCTCCTGATCGAGGCTCAGAGACCGCCGAAGCAGATCGATGGCCTTGACGATACCTTCGCGGGTGCCGCCCCATAAATGGTGAAGGCCGCGCAAATACAGATCATAGGCCGAAAGATCAGTTGGCGGCTTGCGGCGTGCGCGTTCGATCTCGGCGCTACGAACGGCGGGATCGACGACTGCGGCAACACTGCTGCTGACGTCGTCCTGCAGGTCGAAGATGTCGACCAGGGGGCGATCGTAGCGATTGGACCAGACCTGGGCCTCGCTTCCGGTATGAGTGAGCTCGGCCGAGACGCGAATGCGGTTGCCCGCCTTGCGAATATGACCGCTCAGGACGTATTGCGCACCGAGTTGCTGCGCAATCTGCCGGCTGGTCATTCCCTTGTCCCGAAGGGCAAAGCTCGATCCGGCCGCGATCACCACCAGCTCGCGAAAGCGCGATAGAGCGGTGATGATGTCTGCAGTGACGCCATCGGCGAAGTAGTCCTGTTCGGTTTCATCACCCATGTTGCGGAACGGAAGCACCGCCACGGAGGGCCTGTCGTTGCCGAACACGTGCTCCGCCTGGTGCGAAAGGTCTGCCGTCGGGTCCGCTGCCGGCAGAACGATCTTCTGCTCCTGGACCTTGCGCAATTCCGCAGCCAGCGCGCTGGTTGTGGCATCGGGCGCGGTGCCGAGCTCTTGCTTCAGAAAGGCAACGACGGCCTGATAATATTTGAGCGCCTCGGCGTTGCGGCCGGCCGCGGACAACGCGCGCATGATCAGGCGGTGCGCATCCTCACGCATGCTGTTGAGTGCATTGGCGCGCTGGCCGGCGAGCAGGGCATCGCCGGCACGTCCGTCGGACAGTTCCTGGTCGCCGAGCGCTACCATCGCGCCGACAGCCAGCTCCGATAACCGCTCGCGTTCGCCGGCCACCCACTCGCTCCAGCCCTCAGCGTTGACCGCGATGTCATCGACGAGGCGCCCGCGATAGAGATCTGCCGCCGCGGTCAGCGCGTCACGGCTGCCCTTTCTGACAAGCCGCTCGAATTGCGGCACATCGCAGGTGATCACAACGGCATTCAACGAAATGAATTCGCCGTCACTCCTGAGAGCACTCTGACCAAGAACTTGACGCAGCTTGAACAGGGCCTGTCGCAGGTTTTGCTTCGCCTGCGCTTCGAAGTGCGATCCCCACAGCAAGGTCGAGAGTTTTTCGCGGTGCTGAGGCTGAGGTGCCGTGCAGGCCAGATAGGCCAGCAATCCCGCGAGCTTCTTGTTCGGTAAGCTGACGGCACCGTCCGGCCCGATCAGTTCAAAACGTCCAAGAAGTGCGAGAGTAAAACTTGGGCTGGGCGCGGGTGCAGTTTCGGTCATTCCGCCTCAAAAATAAGCAGATGCGCTCACGGATATACATCCTACACGAATTGCCGCCTTAGCGAACAATATTAACGCTGCAGTGACGGCCGAGTGACGCCGGCGACGACGACAGTGGGTTCAGATCGCATCGCGACGAGATGCCGGTTGGTTGATCGACGCGGAGCAATTTCATCCGGAAGTCAGCGTGCGCGCGCATCACCTCATCATGATCGTCGTTGGCTTGTTCGTGGTTCTCGCCGGATTCGACGCAGCGTTGACGACCTTTGCACACCCGACACTCAGGGCCGCTTCGCAGTCGGCGCCGCCCGTCGCACCGCTCCTTTTCGGAGGCGACTGATCGCACGCCGGCATCACAACAGCCATCAAACAGGAGGTCGCATTGACCGACATCGCACAGCAGGGAAGACAATCGCAGAGGTTTCTCGCGTCCGATCAAGAACAGCGATTGGTTGCGATGTGGAGACTTGGAGTGGTCGCCTTCTATGGCTCGCTCCTGGCGCTGGTGATTGCCTTCGCGGCAATGAGCAAGGCGCCCCGAGAGCGCCAAGCCAACCTGGCCTCCGACGATTTCGTTACCCACTACATTTCGAACCCGCCGGCGCCGTAGGCGATCGGGACGAGCGACAGCAAAGCATATGAGGACAATCGTGAACAATCACAACCGTGCTGCGTCTCCAATTCGGGCCAGATCTCCGGCATCGCACGACAGAAAGCGAACAGGCGGCGAGACGCGCCTGATGATTCTCGTTCTGCTGGGATTCGGCCTCGTTCACGTGATCGGCGCGATCCTCATTCAGCGCGCGTCGACCGAGCGAGGTGATCCGCCCCTGATCCTCGCTTCGCACACCGACTGACGGCCGCCACATGCAGCCGGTTCATGGGATTTGAAAACCAGGAGGCAACATTGCCAGCAATCATACGCACGATTTCCCGCACGGTCCTCTCGGTCATCGGTGCCGAATTGGCGAAGCACGCCCTCCTGTTATGCGCAGCGTGCGCCTTTGTGTTCGTGCTCTCACGAACCTACGGCCTGGATTTGAGCGCCGGATTCTTCTGACGTTCGCAATGGTGGCCGACATGACTGAAATCTGAAGACGCATCGTCGTCGATGCGCAAGTCCTGAGGAGCTGAGATGTACGTTGGCCGGATATTGTCCACGCTTGGCGGACAAGGACCTATGCTCCTGGTGATCTCGCTTTGCGCAGGGCTGATGATCACTCCCTTCGCTCATCTCGGCTACGATCTTTTGCCTTTTTCGGCATTTCTTCTGACGCTGGGCTCGTTTCTTACGGCGGGTCTTGCCCCCTCTGAAGCCAGCATTCGTCCGCTCCTGATGGGCGTGGTACTTGCCTGGGTTGGCCTGGTGCTGCCATTCGCTGCTGCGATTCTGCTGTCCTTTGCTCCGCTTGATCCTGCGCTGCGGGCCGGCGTTCTGCTTTCACTGCTGGCGCCGCCGGTCGGAAGCGCCGCTGCGATCGCCGGAATGCTCGGTTTGCGACCACGTCTTGCACTGCTCGTTTCCATCGCACTGACCTTGCTCACGCCGATCTCGATTCCGAGTTTTGCCACGGTGCTCGGGCTTGGAATTGCATTCGACATGGGCGGGCTGGCAATCCGGCTCTTCAGCATTATCGGCGCTGCAGGCCTGGTGGCCTTCTTAGCCATGAGGTTTCGTCGTCATGTGATTCCCGTTATGCCCGATCAAAGCGCCGCCACCGGGATCGCCGTTGTCGGGCTCATGATCGTGGGGCTTGCCACCTCGCAAGGCATACGGGCGCAATGGACCAGCAACGCCCTGCGTTTCGACGTGATGCTCGCCGCGGCGATCGTGTTCAATTTCGGTCTGTGCGTCCTCGCTGCCCTGACGTTCGCGAGGCTGGGTGGCAAACCGCCGGTACCATCGGTCTCGTGAGCGGAAACCGCAACGTCACGCTCGTGTGGGCAGCGGCGAGCTTCGGTCTGCCGTCGCTGGCGGAAGGTTATGTCGCTGCGTGCGTCATCCCGGTCCTCGCGCTTCCCCTCATCATCAAGCTTTGTCTTAGACTACCATCCTTCAGCCGCTTCATCCCACAAAACCGATGACCCAAAGAGTACACGCCTGACCTGGTGCTCAAACAACAAGGCACGGCGCTTGCGACGCCGTGCCTTCCGCATTCATGAGGCTCGATCTCAGCTGTAGATTTCGAACAGTCCCGCGCCGCCCTGGCCGCCGCCGATGCACATCGTCACCACGCCCCACTTCGCCTTGCGGCGCTTGCCCTCCTGGAGGATGTGGCCGGTGAGCCGCGCGCCGGTCATGCCGAACGGATGGCCGATCGCGATCGATCCGCCGTTGACATTGTACTTGGCGGGATCGATGCCGAGCTTGTCGCGCGAATAGAGACACTGGCTGGCGAAGGCTTCATTGAGCTCCCAGAGATCGATGTCGTCGATCTTCAGGCCATGACGCTTCAACAGCTTCGGCACGGCAAAGATCGGGCCGATGCCCATCTCGTCCGGCTCGCAACCCGCGGCCGCCCAGGCGACGAAGCGGCCCATGGGATTGAGGCCGCGCTTCTCCGCGTCCTTGGCTTCCATCAGCACCACGGCCGCGGCGCCGTCCGACAGCTGGCTGGCGTTGCCGGCCGTGACGAACTTGCCGGGGCCCCTGACGGGCTCGAGCTTGGCGAGACCTTCCAGCGTGGTCTCGGGCCGGTTGCACTCGTCGCGGTCGACGACGTAATCGACGATCGACTCGGCCTTGGTCGCCTTGTCGACCACCTTCATCTTAGTCTTCATCGGGACGATCTCGTCCTTGAACTTGCCGGCCTGCTGCGCGGCGGCCATGCGGCGCTGCGACTCCAGCGAATACTCGTCCTGATATTCACGGCTGAGATTGTAGCGCTCGGCGACGATATCGGCGGTGTCAATCATCGCCATGAAGATCGCCGGTGCCGTCTTGAGCAGTTCGGGATCGATCGTCTCCTTCGGCGTGCCGCCGCCCGGCATCGAGATGCTCTCGACGCCGCCTGCGACGATGCAGTCGGAACCGTCCGAGCGGATCGAGTTGGCGGCCATCGCGATGGTCTGGAGACCGGACGAGCAGAACCGGTTCACCGAGACGCCCCCGGTCGATTTCGGCATTCCCGCCAGCAGCGCGGCCTGGCGGCCGATGTTCGGCGCGCCATGAGCGCAATTGCCGAGATAGCAATCCTCGACATAGTCCTTCTCGACGCCGGCTCGGTCGACTGCGTGGTGAATGGCGTGGGCCGCGAGCGACATCGGCGGGGTGATGTTGAACCCGCCGCGGCCGGATTTCGCGAGGCCCGTGCGTGCATAGGAAACGATGACGGCTTCACGCATTGTTTTCTCCCTTTCGAACGATTTTGACCGGAGCATCGGTCGAGGTTTCTCGGCGCCATTGGTACACAATGTCCGGCGGTCGCGGGAGAAATAAAAACGCCGCCCTCGCGAGAGGGCGGCGTTGTTCCGCGGGTCGGAATATGTCGGCGGATCAGAACGTCAGCGCCTTGACCTGCTTGACCTGCGGCAGGGCCTGCACCTTGGCAAGCAGATCGGCCGGCACCGCGCCGTCGACCTCGATCAGCGCGATGGCATCGGAGCCCGGCGCAACGCGGCCAAGATGGAAGGTCGCGATGTTGATCTTGGCATCGCCGAGCAGGCTCGCGAACTTGCCTATGAAACCCGGCTTGTCCTCGTTGGTCACGTAGATCATCGACTTGCCAAATTCAGCGTCGACGCGGATGCCCTTGATGTCGACCAGGCGCGGCTTGCCGTCGGCATAGACCGTGCCCGAGACCGACCGCCCCTGCCGCTCGGTGGTGACGGTGACGGTGATCAAGCTTTCATAGTCGCTCTGGGCGGCGCGGACGATCTCGTCGACCACCATGCCGCGCTCCTTGGCGACGACGGGCGCGGAGACGACGTTGACCTCGCCCAGCATCGGCCGCAGCAGGCCGGATAGCACGGCGGAGGTGATCGCCTTGATCTTCATCTCGGCGACGTGGCCCTCATAGGTGATCTCGACCTTAAGGATGCCGCTCTCGGTGAGCTGTCCCGCGAACGAACCGAGCTTTTCAGCGAGCGCGATGAACGGCTTCAGCTTCGGCGCCTCTTCCGCCGTGATGGAGGGGAAGTTGACGGCATTCGAGATCGCACCGGTGAGCAGGTAATCCGACATCTGCTCGGCAACCTGGAGCGCGACGTTCTCCTGCGCCTCGGTGGTGGACGCGCCGAGATGCGGCGTGCAGATCACGTTGGGATGACCGAACAGCACATTCGCGGTGGCGGGCTCCTCGACAAAGACGTCGAAAGCGGCGCCGGCGATGTGCTTGGAATTCAAAGCGTTGACCACGGCCTGCTCGTCGACGAGACCGCCGCGGGCGCAGTTGATCAGGCGCACGCCCTTCTTCATCTTGGCGATCGCGGCTGCGTCGATGATGTTCCTGGTCTTCTCGGTGAGCGGCGTATGCAGGGTGATGAAGTCGGCGCGCTTGAGCAGGTCGTCGAGCTCGACCTTCTCGACACCGATGTCCCTGGCGCGCTCCGGCGACAGGAACGGATCGAACGCGATCACCTTCATGCGCAGGCCGAGCGCACGGTCGGCGACGATCGAGCCGATGTTGCCGCAGCCGACGACGCCGAGCACCTTGCCGGTGATCTCGACGCCCATGAAGCGGTTCTTCTCCCACTTGCCGGCCTGGGTCGAAGCGTCCGCCTGCGGAATCTCGCGCGCCAGCGCCAGCATCAGGGTGATGGCGTGCTCGGCGGTCGTGATCGAATTGCCGAACGGCGTGTTCATCACGATGATGCCCTTGGCCGTGGCGGCGGGAATCTCGACGTTGTCGACGCCGATGCCGGCGCGGCCGATCACCTTGAGATTGGTCGCCTTCTCGAGGATCTTCGCGGTCGCCTTGGTCGCCGAGCGGATCGCGAGGCCGTCGTAATTGCCGATGATCTCGGCGAGCTTGTCCTTGTCCTTGCCGAGGTTGGGCTGGAAGTCGACCTCGACACCGCGGTCCTTGAAGATCTGTACGGCGGCGGGAGAGAGCGCGTCGGAAATGAGAACTTTGGGTTTGGTCATGGGAATGTGTCCTCTGCCTTCCTAAGGGAAGGGCCTTAGACCGGATTGGGTGAATGTCTCGGAGCACTTCTCCCTCTCCCGGTTCTTACGGGGAGAGGGTCGGGGTGAGGGGCAGCCACAAGCGAGGAGCAAGCCGAGAGAGGCCCCTCACCCGGATCGCACCGGACGATGCTTCGCATCGCCGGGGGCGACCCGACCTCTCCCCGTAAGAACGGGGAGAGGTAAAAAACTACGCCGCCTTGGCGAGCGTGGCCTTGGTCTCGGCGAAGGCCCAGTCGATCCACTGGGTCAGCAGCGCGACATCACTGGCCTCGACGGTGGCGCCGCACCAGATACGCAGGCCGGCGGGCGCATCGCGATAGTAGGCGAAGTCGTAGCCCGCGCCCTCTTTCTCGACCAGCGCCACCAGCTTCTTGCTGAACTCGGCCTGCACGTCCTCGGAGAGTGAGGTGATCGCGGGATCGGTGAACTTCAGGCACACCGAAGTGTTGGAGCGGATTGCGGCGTCCTTGGCGAGGAAGTCGATCCAAGGCGTCTTAGCCTTCCAGTCGGCGAGCACCTTGGTGTTGGCGTCGGCGCGCGCGATCAACGCCTTCAGGCCGCCGATCGACTTGGCCCAGTTCAGTGCGTCGAGATAATCCTCGACGCAGAGCATCGACGGCGTGTTGATGGTCTCGCCGACGAAAATGCCTTCGTTGATCTTGCCGCCCTTGGTCATGCGGAAAATCTTCGGCAGCGGCCAGGCCGGCTTGTAGGTTTCGAGCCGCTCCACCGCGCGGGGCGACAGGATCAGCATGCCATGCGCGGCTTCGCCGCCGAGCGCCTTCTGCCAGGAGAAGGTGACGACGTCGAGCTTGGCCCAGTCGAGGGGTTGCGCGAACGCGGCCGAGGTGGCGTCGCAGATGGTCAGGCCTTCGCGGGTCGCGCTGATCCAGTCGGCGTTCGGCACGCGCACGCCCGAGGTGGTGCCGTTCCAGGTGAAGACGACGTCGGACTTCGGATCGACCTTGGAGAGGTCGGGGATCTCACCGTAAGCCGCGTTGAGGTTGGTGACGTCCTTGAGCTTCAATTCCTTGACGATGTCGCTGACCCAGCCCTCGCCAAAGGATTCCCAGGCGAGCGTGGTGACGGGCCGCGCACCCAGCATCGACCACAGCGCCATCTCGACCGCGCCGGTATCGGAGGCCGGCACGATGCCGATGCGATAATCAGCGGGCACTTCGAGCACTTCGCGCGTCAAATCGATCGCGAGCTTGAGCTTGGTCTTGCCGACCTTCGCGCGATGCGAACGGCCGAGCGCTGCGTCCTTGAGATTTTGGGCATTCCATCCGGGGCGCTTGGCGCAGGGGCCGGAGGAAAAATGCGGCACGTTCGGCCGCGAAGCGGGCTTCGCTACAGTCATCGTCTACCCTTCCAGATAGTAAGCCTCCCGTTGGGGGGAGGTGTCCCGCCGCGGCTGATACGGGAATCGGGAAGACCAGTCAAGGAAGTTCCGGCGCCTCACGCGCGGGTGATGGCGCCTCCGGTGCGATCTTGGGGGAATCGACCACCGCCAGCGCGTTCAGCAAGCCCGTGGCATCGCTGATCAATTGCGCGGCGCGGCGGCGGCTGCCGACTTTCAAAATGCATTTGTCATTGGCCTGCACGACGTAGTCGTTGCCGACCTTGATCATCGAATAGCTTGTCATCGAAATCCCCGAACCGATCGAGCCCGGTTTCGACGTCCCGTAGCACCGTTCGTTCCTTCACCAACGTGAACGCCGTGACGGTGGTTTATCAGCTCTTAATATGAACGTACGCGCGATCCGATTTCGCTGATCGCGCAAGGCTCATAGCGTGCTGCGTCAAAAGCGGACAGTCATGCCGACGTGACTCGCCGTGAACCCAAGCCGCTTGTAGAAGCGCTGCGCATCTGTTCGCGTCTGATGCGTCAGCAGTTCGACGAGATTGCAACCGCGCGCTTTCGCTTCCGTCACCGCCCATTGCACCAATTGCTCGCCGATGCCGCGGCTGCGGCAATCGGAAGCGACGCGGACGTCTTCGAGCAGACCGCGCAAGCCGCCTTGCGAGCTGAGACCCGGCAGGATCGCGAGCTGCAGGCAGCCGACCACCCTGCCCTCACTCTCGACAACCACAAGCTGGATATTTTGATCGCGCTCGACCCGCGCGAATGCCTCGTAATAGGACGCATGCAACGGGTCTTCCACGCGCTCGCGTGCGCTCCCGAGATGATCGTCGGCGAGCATCGTCACGATCGCAGCAACATCTTCGCGGCGCGCGGGACGAATGGAGACAGATTCGGCGTTCATAAAGTTACTCCTGCCTCAAGCGCGCCTAACGCACCTTGGGTAGCCCGAGAAAGGTCTCGGCTTCGCCGATCCAGCGGCGGATGGCGGCATAGCGACCGAGATCGAAGCCGCCTTCATGCGCGACGCGCGTATAGGCAAGCAGCGAGACGTCGGCAAGCGAAACGTCATCACCGGCGAAGAAGCGGTTTGCCGCCAGATGCTGCTCCATGCGATCGAGCGCCGCGTAGCCGCGCTTGACCTTTTCAGGATCGAGCTCGGAGGCGTCCTTGCCGAGATAGACGAGCTGGAAGCGGCACACCGCGATATAGGGCTCGTGGCTGTATTGTTCCCAGAACAGCCATTCGTCCATCTTGGCGGCAGTGAAGGCGTCGCCCGGAATGAGCGCACTGTCGCGCGCGAGATAGCGGATGATGGCATTGGACTGCGCCAGCGTGCGACCGTCGTCGAAAGCGACGGTGGGCACCTGGCCGGCACCGTTCATCTGGAGGAATTGCGGCGTACGGGTCTCGCCCTTGCGGGTGTCGATCTCGATCCACTCGTAGAGCACCGCGAGCTTGTCGCAGACCCACTTCACCTTCAGACAATTGCCGGAATTGCTATCGCCGTAGATCCGCATCGGTGCCCCCGCGCATTCGGCGACAGAGCATCAGGACGGAAGGAATCTGTCAACAGGAAGCGGGCGACTCAGAACTGGTAGCCAATGCCGACGCGGAAGTTATTCAGGCCGACAGTGATGTCCTTCACGTCCGAGAAGCCGACATGCTCCCATTCGCCGCGAACCAGGATGTTGTTGCAGATCGCGTACTCGACACCGATACCGGCCGTCCATCCGTACATGAAGCTGTTGGTGCGCAGCTCAGTCTTGTTAAACGTACCCGTGTCAATCGTGTCCTGTCGATGGATCGTCGCCGTAACACCGCCCAGGACAATCGACTCGTCATAGTCGTCATGCTTGATGTAGGACACCGTCGCGAATCGCGAAACTTCAGCGCGCCCAATCGCCAGACCGGCGAAGGCATAGGGCATGAAGTCGCCGCCGTCCCAACCGACCCGACCGCGGAAGGTGGCGTAATCCTTCAGCTTTAGCGCAGCACCACCACCGAGTGAAGTGACGTAGGTATAGGTATGGCCCGTTGGCGCCGTCTCACCGTCGAGAATGCGTGTCATGGAATCACTTGCCGAGCTCGATATATTCTTCATGTAGCTGTAATTGGCCTCGACGCCGAACACTGCATCGTAGAGCTGCCAATTGCGGCCGACATAGGCGCCAAACCCGGTCGACTGCACGTGGTTACTCGGCAGCAGCGACCAGCCGCCGACTGGCGCCTCAAGGATGCTGTTGCGAAGCATGAAGTCGGTCATCGTCTTCGGAGCATGACTGAAATCAACATCGGTCGTGGCAAACCCGAACTGGCCGCCAACATAAAAACCGTCCCAGTTGTGGGACGTCTTTGACAGCCCGTCGGTGAAGCTGCCTCGGAGGATGGGAAGATCGGAGAGATCGGCCGCGTGCGCCGCAGAGACCGTCCCCAACATCGCCACCGCCAACAAAAGCCTACGCATCGAACGCTCCATCGAACTCGAACTTTCGCTCGTGATCATGGCCCGTTAACCTTAACCAATGGTTGCGCCGGAGGCTTTCGTCGCCGCCCGCCATGAAAAATACGCAAAGCAAAACGGCGCGGGATGATCCCGCGCCGTTAAGAGAGATTAAGCGATGAGGCTGACGATCAGCCCTTGGTGACGAGCGGCGGCATGTAGGCCGGCGGGCTGTCGAGATTCCAGCGCACACCGAGCTTCAGGTCGTGCGAGGTAATGTCCTTGAACTTGAAAACGTTGCCGGTGGTTGCCCCGGTGTAGGTCGACAAGACACCGGTTTGCCCCTCACCCATATCGACATAGCTGTAGGCCAGTTCGAGAACGAGGTTGGGATTGACCTTGTACGCGAGACCCGCATGGGCAGCCCACGCCAGGTTCCACTTCGAACCGGCTGGTGCGCTCGAGAAGCTCGCCGTCGAGAACGCAAGATCGTTGATGCCGGTATCGGTAAAGTTCGAGATGGAGACGCGTGCGCCGCCAACGCCGGCACCGATGAACGGCGTGATGCACCACCAGGTGCCCAGGTCGACATACGCGTTCGCCAAGACCAGCCATTCGGACTTGGATGCGCTGTAATTATCGATCCCGCTGTAGGGCACGCCGCCCGCGGTTCCGGTGAAACGATCCGTTCCCTTGAAATTCGAATTGCCGCGATACTGCCCGGTCACGTCCGCGCGGAACCAATTGTTGAACCGGTAACCCGCGCCGAGGCCAAAGATGCCGGCGGTGTCGAACGACGACTGCTGATTGAACGAGGTGAGCTGCGAATAGGCGGACTCGCGACCGTAGTGGAGATCGCTCGTCTTCTGATTGCTGAAGCCGACGTCGCCGCGCAGGTACCAGCCACCGAAGTCGGCGGGCGGAGCCGGGGGCGCGTACATCGGAGGGGGCGCCGCGATCGGCATGTCGGCGGCGAACGCCATCGAGGAGATCAGGGTTGCCGCACCCGCGGCAAGGAGAGACTTAACGCTACGCATTGGCTTCGTCCTTTTGGCCGGTGAGGCAATACGGCGCCTCACGTTCTGGAAACTCACGGCCCGGACGATGCCAGCAAATGTTTAAGCGCCACTTAACCCTAATTTTTAAGGTTGATTTTTTCTCAACTCGGACGCGCGGGCGGCGCGAGCGTTGCAAAAATGCAGCGCCAAATGCGACGCCGTCGCCGCATTTCCTAACGATGTATGAAGCCGCGTTGCAGCAAGTCAGGATATGTTAACGCGCGTGCCGCGGCAGCTTGGGCAGGAACACCGCAAGCAGGCCGATCGCCGGCAGATAGGCGCAAACCTGGTAGACGAACGCGATCGAGGTGTGGTCCGCGAGCTTGCCGAGCACGGCGGCGCCCAGGCCGCCGATGCCGAAGGCGACACCGAAGAACACGCCGGAGATCATGCCGAAGCGGTGCGGGACCAGCTCCTGCGCGAACACGATGATCGACGACGTCGTCGAGGAGATGATCAGGCCGATGATCACGGACAGCACCGCGCTCGCATAGAGCCCGGCATAGGGCAGCGCCAGCGTGAACGGCAGCGCCCCCAGGATCGAGATCCAGATCACGATCTTGCGGCCGAAGCGATCGCCCAGGGGACCACCGAGAAAAGCGCCGACCGCGTTCGCTGCGAGGAAAATGAAGAGATACATCTGCGCGGCTTGCGTCGACACGCCGAAGCGGTCGATCAGATAGAAGATGTAGTAGCTCGACAGGCTCGAGACGTAGAGCTGCTTCGAGAACAGCAGCGCGACCAGCACGAGGAGCGCAACGACGACGCGACGCGAATTCGGCGCGTCGGGATGGGCTTGATCCACCGCCGTCTTCTTCGCCTTGATCTGCGGTTCGTACCAGCGGCCGATGCGCCAGAGGATGAGGATCGCAAGGAAGGCGATCGAGGAGAACCAGGCGATGCTGCCCTGCCCGAACGGCACGACGATGAGCGCGGCGAGCACCGGTCCCATCGAGGTGCCAAAACTGCCGCCGAGCTGGAACACCGATTGCGCAAAACCGTAGCGGCCGCCGGAGGCGAGCCGCGCGATGCGCGCCGACTCCGGGTGAAACACCGCCGAGCCGAGGCCGACCAGAGCGGCTGCGACGAGGATGACGAGATATTGGTGGGCGGCGCTGAGCAGCAACAGACCGAAGAAGGTCGAGGCCATGCCGATCGACAGCGAATAGGGCTGCGCCTTCTTGTCGGTGTAGTGGCCGACCACCGGCTGGAGCAGCGAGGCCGTGAACTGGAAGGCCAGCGTGATCATGCCGATCTGCGCGAAGTCGAGCGCATAGGTGTCCTTCAGGATCGGATACACCGAGGCGATCAGCGACTGCATGGTGTCGTTGAGGAAGTGCGAGAAGCTGATGCCGGCCAGCACGACATAGGCCGGCCCCGCGGCACCTTTGGCGCCGGGCTCGACGTCGCTGACGAGGACGGGCTCCGTCAGTGTTTCCTCTGAGACGACGACAGGCTTGTTCACTGGAGCATCCCGGCGGGCGCGGCAGATTGCCGCGACAAGCTAGTTACGATGCGCGCGGCGACCGATCCACCGCCAAACACCCATGGCTGGAATGCGCTTCGCCAGATTTCGCGGCCAAACTGCGGCCTGCATGGTTCGAGACGCCCGCCTGTGGCGGGCTCCTCACCATGAGGGTCTACGTCTTCGCCTGGAAGCAAAACCTCATCCTGAGGAGCCCGCGAAAGCGGGCATCTCGAAGGATGGCTGCGAGTTCAGGCCGCGGCGTTCCCGAGCGCCGAGACGATGGTATCGACGACGTCCTCGACCAGGATGCGATCCTCGCCCTCGCCCATGACGCGGATCACCGGCTCGGTGCCGGAGGAGCGGATCAGCAGGCGGCCGTGGCCGTTGAGCCGCTGCTCGCCGTCGGAGATCGCCGACTTGACGTCGGAATTGTCGAGCGGCTTGCCGCCTTTATAACGGACGTTCTTCAGGATCTGCGGCAGCGGATCGAAGCGGTGGCAGACTTCCGACACCGGCCGGCGCAGCTTCTGCACCACGGCAAGCACCTGCAATGCGGCCACGAAGCCGTCCCCGGTGGTGGCGTAGTCGGACAGGATGATGTGGCCGGACTGCTCGCCACCGAGATTGTAGCCGCCGTTCAGCATCTGCTCGAGCACGTAGCGATCGCCGACCGGCGTGCGCACGAGATCGAGCCCCTGCGCATTGAGGAATCGCTCGAGCCCGAGGTTCGACATCACGGTGGCGACGATGCCCGATCGCGACAGCCGACCGTCTTCCTTCCAGCTCTGCGCGATCACCGCGAGCAGCTGGTCGCCGTCGACGATGTGGCCGCGCTCGTCGACCAGGATGACGCGATCGGCGTCACCGTCGAGCGCGATACCGATGTCGGCGCGCATCTCGCGCACCTTCTTCGACAGCGCTTCGGGCGAGGTGGAGCCGCATTCCTTGTTGATGTTGAAGCCGTCGGGCTCGACCCCGATCGGAATCACGTCGGCACCCAGCTCCCACAGCGCTTCCGGCACCACCTTGTAGGCGGCGCCATTGGCGCAATCGACCACGACGCGCAAGCCGTCGAGCGACAGATCGCGCGGCAGCGTGCGCTTGGCGAATTCGATGTAGCGGTCATGCACGCCGTCGATGCGGCGGGCGCGGCCGAGACTGGCGCTCTGGGCGAGACGCTTGTCGATGGGCTCATCGAGCAGCTGCTCGATCTGCTTCTCGACGTCGTCGGAGAGCTTGAAGCCCTGCGGCCCGAACAGCTTGATGCCGTTGTCCTCGAACAGATTATGCGAGGCGGAGATCATCACGCCGAGATCGGCGCGCATCGACTTGGTCAGCATCGCGACCGCCGGCGTCGGCATCGGGCCGACCAGCAGCACGTCCATGCCGACCGAAGTGAAGCCCGCGACCATCGCGTATTCGATCATGTAGCCGGACAGGCGGGTGTCCTTGCCGATCACGACCCTGTGGCGGTGGTCACCGCGCTGAAACGCCAGGCCTGCGGCCTGGCCGACCTTGAGCGCGAGCTCCGGCGTGATCAGTCCGTTGGCGCGGCCCCGGATCCCGTCCGTCCCGAAATATTTGCGGCTCATATCGTCCCCCACGCAACAACCAGGGATCCCCAGCGCAACCTCCGGGTGCCCAAGCGGGACCCGCATCCCTGATTTGCTGAGGTCTTATAGAGCCATCACGGCTAACTTGGCTTCAAAAAATATGATGAATCATTACGGAACCGGGCGGCTCCCGGCCCCAATAACGTCTTGTTAACATTATATTTCCGTTGAAGATACTGGAACAGGGCGGAACCGGCACCTAGTCCGAGCGCTTCACATGGCCGTCCGCGCGGCCCGGCGCCGGCTGGGTGACACTGACGGGATCGGAGCCCGGAAAGGTCTCTTCCAGACCCTCCTCCAGCGCTTCCTCGAGATCATGCTTCTCCTTGATCTCCTCCGGCGTCGGTCCGGTGTGCGGCCTGGTCATGGCGCCCTCCTCTCCACAAAGGATTTGCAAACGATTTGGCTGTGCATCCAACCATGCTAGATGACCCCTCGATCTTCCGATGCAAGAGTCTTCCCATACAAGACTCTTCCGACAAGACGGGCCGGGAAACGTTCATGAAGCACATCACCTGTATCGACGATCTTCGCACACTGCATCAGCGCCGCGTGCCGAAGGCGTTCTTCGATTATTGCGACCGCGGCTCCTACGCCGAGGAAACGCTGCGCGCCAACCGCGAAGACATGCAGGCGATCAAGTTCCGCCAGCGCATTCTGGTCGACGTCTCCAAACGCGACACCGCGACCACGATCCTCGGCGAGCCCTCGACCATGCCGCTGATCCTCGCGCCGGTGGGCCTGCTCGGCATGCAGCATGGCGATGGCGAGATCCATGCCTGCCGTGCCGCGCAAGCGGCCGGTATCCCGTTCACGCAGTCGACGATGTCGATCTGCTCGATCGAGGACATCGCGGCCAATGTCGAGAAGCCGTTCTGGTTCCAGCTCTACGTGATGAAGGACCGCGGCTTCATCAAGGAGTTGATCCAGCGCGCGATCGCGGCGAAATGCTCCGCGCTGGTGCTGACCGTCGATCTCCAGGTCATCGGCCAGCGCCACCAGGACATCAAGAACGGCATGACGATCCCCCCCGAGTGGACGATGTCTAAATTTCTGGATTTCGCCACAAAGCCCGCGTGGGTCTCCGGCGTGCTGCGGGGCAAGCGCCGTACCTTCGGCAACATCGCCGGCCACGTGAAGAACACCGAGGACCTCAATCGCCTCGCCGAATGGACCGCCTCGCAGTTCGACACGTCGTTGAACTGGAAGGACGTCGAGTGGGTCCGCAGCATCTGGCCGGGCAAGCTGATCATCAAGGGCATTCTGGACGTCGAGGACGCCGAGGAAGCCGCCAAGACCGGCGCGCAGGCTCTCGTCGTCTCGAACCATGGCGGCCGTCAGCTCGACGGCGCGCCGTCATCGATCGAGGTGCTGCCCGAGATCGCCGAGGCGGTCGGTGACAGGATGGAGATCATGTTCGACGGCGGCATCCGCTCCGGCCAGGACGTGATGCGCGCGCTCGCGCTCGGCGCGAAGTCCTGCATGATCGGCCGCGCCTACGCCTATGGCCTTGGCGCCGGCGGCCAGGCCGGCGTCGCCAAGGCGATCGACATCATCCAGAAGGAGCTGCTCACCACCATGGGCCTGTGCGGCGTCAACCGGATTGACGAAATCGACGAACATATCATCGCGATGTGAACCGCAGCGGCAGTGCCGTAGGGCGGGCAAAGCGAAGCGTGCCCACCAATTCGCAAATCGTAGGGTGGGCACGGCGCTTCGCGCCTTTGCCCACCCTAAGATTTCAGCGTTCGCCCTCACATCGGCGGCGTCACCCCGTCGCGGCCGACATTCACCCGGTTGGCCTCAAGCGAACCATCGTCCTTCTTCACCGCGCCGAAAATGATCAGCTTGGCGCCGGGCTTGAGCTCGGATTTGTCGCTGGCGACGAAGGTGACGATCGGCGTGTCCGGCGGCACCACGACTTTCTTCTCGCCGTCCTTGTACTTGACCGTGATGTTCTGGCCGTCGGTGCCCTTCACCGTCTGCGCCACGGTGGCGTTGGTCATGGTCGAGTTGGCGCGCGCGTCCCAGGGACGAAAACCTTCGGCCGCGCCGCGCTGGTTTTCGGGGAAGATGTGCACCGCGATCGCCTTCTGGGTGCCGTCGGGCTCGGGCAGGCCGGTGACGCCGATATAGGAGCCGTCCTTGATCTCCGACAACGACGTCTTCACCACCGCGAAGACGGCGACGTTGTCGGTCATGCGCACCTTCACGTCGGTTCCTTCGCGGGTCTTGATGCCGAGCGTGTTGCCGTCGACGCTCTCGATGGTGCCGCGGATGCGGACCGTCGGCGTCTGCTGCGCCAGGGCGGATGACGTGACGATGCAGGCGGCGAACGCGGCCACGCCGAGGCGTGATATCCAGGTTCTCTTCGACATGTTGTTATTCTCCATTTACATCGGCGGCGTCAGGCCGTCGCGGCCGACGCTGACGCGGTTGGTTTCGAATGAGCCGTCCGGCAGCTGCTTCATGAAGGCGATCACCTTGGCGCCGGCCTTCAGATCGGATCTGTCGCCGGGGACAAAGGTCACCACCGGCGTATTGTCGGCGACGAACACCTTCTTCTCGCCGTCCTTGTACTTGACCAGCAGCGTATGGCCGTCATTGCCGACCACGCTCTCCGACACGGTCGCATTGGTCATGCTGGAATTGGGCTTGAGGTCATAGGGTCGCGAGCCCTCGCCGGTGCCGCGCATGCTCTCCGGAAACACGTGCACCTCGACCGCGTTCGCGCCTCCGTCCGGTCCCGGCACGGTGGTGGCGCCGACGAAGGAGCCGGGCTTGATGTCGGCAAGTGAAATCCTGGTAATGCCCGACACGTTCACGTCGGAGGCGATGTGCAGCTTGACATCCTCGCCGCTGCGCGCCTTGACCTGAATCGTGTCGCCATTGACGCTTTCGATCGTGCCTCGCACGCGCGTCGGCACCGGCGCCCTTTGCGCAAGGGCCGAGAGGGTCGAGACGGCCACCATCGCGACGGCGATGAGCGGACGTGTGAAAGTTGCACGTTGAACAGACATGATGGTCTCCGATTGCGCCCTATTGTCCCTACGGACATAGAACTCCGGAGATTACGCGCTATTCTCTCAAGTCTTTGTGAGATCGGCCTCGACCAGCGCACGCAGCTCGGCCGTGACCTGCGGCCGCTGGCCGAACCACAGCTCGAAGCCGCGGACCGCCTGATGCAGCAGCATGCCGAGCCCGTCGGCGGTCTTCAACCCGCGCGCCTGTGCGGCCGCCAGCAGCGGCGTCACCAGCGGGACATAGACGAGATCGGCGATCACGGCGCCATCCGGCAGGCGCGCCACTTTAAGGTCGAGTGAAGGCTGACCGTGCATGCCGAGCGAGGTCGTGTTCACGAGAAGTTTTGCACGCGGCAGAATGTGGTCGATGCCATCCCACGCAACAGGATGCACCTTCGGCCCGAACTGCCTTGCAAGCATCTCGGCCCGGCCGACGGTGCGATTGGCGAGATGGACGCGCTTGATGCCGCGTTCAAGCAACCCGAACACGATGGCGCGCGAGGAGCCGCCGGCGCCGAGCACCAGCGCCTCGCTGGCTGCGTCCCAGCCGGGCGCGCTGGCATCGAGATTGCCGATAAAGCCCTCGACGTCGGTGTTGGTCGAGCGCAGCTCGCCGTCCGCAAACCACAGCGTGTTGGCCGCACCGACCGCTCGCGCGCGGGCATCGGGCGTCGACAGCTCGAGCACGCCTTCCTTGTGCGGGATGGTGACGTTGGCGCCGACGAAGCCGCGCAGCGACAGCCGCAGGACGAAGTCACGCAAATTATCGGGTGGAACCGCCTCGATGACATAGCCGCCCTCGATCCCGAGCGTGCGCAGCCAGTATCGATGGATCAGCGGCGAGCGCGAATGCGCGGCCGGCCATCCGATCAGACAGGCTGCGGGAGCCTTGGTCACGGTCGTCCTCCCCTGGGGTGGTTTCGGAGGCGATCCATTTCGCGTCCCGCAGGCGCTGTCAAGCGCGCGGGGCCGTCTCGGGAGAGGCTCGACGTCAGGTCGTGCCCGCCTCACCACCCGCGGGCAGCGCCGCGCCGCCCTTGATGTCGGCGACCGCACGCGCGATGGTCTCGCGATAGCGCGCGCGTGGCGGCGTGACGCCATGGGTGAGCAGCGCACGGCGGACCGCAGGCGACGCCCCTGTGATGAACAGCCGGATGCCCTGGCGGTGGGCCTTGGCGGCGACGCGGCCGAGCACGTTGGCCGCGGTCGAATCCAGGAACGGCACGTCGGCGAAATCGACCACAAAACCCTTGCGCTTGTCGGCGATGCCGTCGAGCACGCTGCCGATCGCCGAGGCCGCGCCGAAGAAGAACGCGCCGGTGATGCGATAGACCAGCACGTCGCGATCGACCGCGAGTGCGGGGTCGTAAGGCACGCGCCCGCCATTATCATCATCGGGACGATCGGCGGCCACCAGTGGCGATCGTTCCTCGATGCCCGTCATTTCCGCCATGCGATGGATGAACAGGACCGCGCCAAGCGCGAAGCCAACCAGAATGCCCTCGGTCAGATCGCGGAAGATGGTGAGCAGGAAGGTTGCGAGCAGCACGACGGCATCGCCCCATGACGAGCGAAGGAGCGTCGCGAATTCGTGCTTCTCCGCCATGGTCCAGGCCACCACGACGAGCACGGCGGCGAGCGCGGCCAGCGGGATGTAGCTCGCGAGCGGCGCTGCGATCAGCATGAACAGCAGCAGGAAAACCGAATGCAGCATGCCCGCGAGCGGCCCCCGCGCGCCGGCGCGGATGTTGGTCGCCGTGCGCGCGATCAGCCCCGTGACACAGATGCCGCCGAACACCGCCGCGCCGACATTGGCGGCACCTTGCGCCACCAGCTCGCAATTGGAGCGGTGACGGCGTCCGGTCATGCCGTCGGCCACCACCGCCGACAGCAGCGATTCGATGGCGGCGAGCAGTGCGAAGGAGATCGCATCGGGCAGCACGGCGGTCGCCTTCGCGAGCGAGAATGCAGGCAAGGCTGGCGAGGGCAGTTCCCGCGGAATGCCGCCGAAGCGCGATCCGACGGTCTCGACCGGCAGCGACAGCACGGCACATGCGACCGCCGCGAGCACGACCGCGATCAGGATACCGGGCCAGGACGGCAGCCAGCGTCGCAGGCCGGCGATGATGGCAATGCTGACGATCGCAGCCGCGACGGCCGACGGATTGACGGTGTGCAGGCCCCCGGCAAGCGCGACGAGTTTCGGGACGAATTCGCTGGGCTCCTTCGCGAGGAGCGTGATCCCGCCGAGATCGCGCAGCTGGCTGGCGAAGATGATGACGGCGATGCCGGCCGTGAAGCCAACCGTCACAGGATATGGAATGAACTTGATATAGGTGCCGATCCGCAGGAAGCCCGCAGCGATCAGGAACAGGCCCGCCATCAGCGTGGCCAGGACCACGCCGTCAACCCCGTGACGGTCGGCGGTCGCCGCAACCAGCACAATGAAGGCGCCGGCCGGACCGCCGATCTGGAATCGGCTGCCGCCGAGCAGTGACGCAATGAAGCCGCCGACAACAGCGGTGTAGAGTCCGCGGTCCGGCGTCACGCCCGAGGCGATCGCGATCGCCATCGACAACGGCAGCGCGACGATCGCGACCGTGAGGCCCGCGAACACATCGGCACGGAAATCCGATAAGCCATAGCCCTCGCGCCATACGGTGACGAGCTTTGGCAGATAGAGTTCGGTAAAGGTCGGCCGACGAGGCTGGTGCAGCTTGCCTGCGTGTTCGCCTGTGATGCTCATTTCAGCAAAATGCTCCGCTGCCCACAACGCTCCGATGCATCGTGCGGCCGCGTATCGGGGCGCGACGGTGCGTTAGTTAAGACTGCTCCCGAGCATGATCATTGCGGGATCATGCTCCCACCCGACGCGGCGGCCCCGGCTCCTTGAGCCGAACGCCACGTCCGCCGCCTTCGCTGCGCGCCTGTTCGCCGATCAGCTCGACGCCGGCGCGATCAAAGGCTTCGACCACTTTCATCAAGGTCTCGACCACGCCGCGGACATTGCCGGTGCTCGCCTCCATCCGCTGAATGGTCGGCAGCGAAACGCCTGCGAGCTCCGCCAAGGCCCTCTGGTCAATGC
This sequence comes from Bradyrhizobium sp. BWC-3-1, assembly GCF_032917965.1. Lineage (NCBI taxonomy): Bacteria > Pseudomonadati > Pseudomonadota > Alphaproteobacteria > Hyphomicrobiales > Nitrobacteraceae > Bradyrhizobium > Bradyrhizobium sp. BWC-3-1. The sequence goes on along the minus strand of NZ_CP136625.1, from coordinate 1,292,326 downwards.
CGAGCAGCGCACGCGCTGCCCGCATCTGGAACGACGTGATCACCTTGGCCTCACCTATGAAAGATTATAAATGATGTCTGGAGCATGCACAATGATGTAAAATACATCATAAACGACCGAACGCAAGGGGAAGCTCGCCATGCGAGCCATCCGTCTCCACCGTCGTTGCGAGGAGCGAAGCGACGAAGCAATCCAGAATTCCTCCGCGGAAAGACTGGATTGCTTCCGCCTTCGCTAAAGCTTCGGCGGACAAGTCGCTGCGCTCACAATGACGGTTGGGAGGAGCAGCGTGAGTCCAACCTTCGCCACGCCCATTGTGAAGCCCGTCACCCCACCCCTCTCCCCGTAAGAACGGCGAGAGGGAGTGAGACAGTGATGCGTCCCTTACTTCGGCAGACCGATCACGCCGCGTGCTGATGCGCTGCGATGATCTGGTCGGCGGCGCGCCCCGTGACTTCGGCCATGTGGTCGAACTGGCGGGTGAAGCTGCCGGCGCCTGCCGTGGCCGAGCGCAACTCAACGATCAATTCGCCGATCTCGGCTTCCGGCATCATGGCGCGGACGCAGTCCCATCCGCTCCAGCCGTCGCGGGTGTCAAAGCCGAGGATCTGGCCGCGCCGTGCCGACAGAATCGCATTGATCTTGGCGGTGGCGTCGGTCGGGCAGACGATCTCGACCACATGGATCGGCTCCAGCAGCACCGACTGGCATTGCGGCAGGCCCTCGGTGAGCCCGACCCGCGCCGCCGTGCGGAAGGCGAGGTCGGAGGAATCGACGCTATGATAGGAGCCGTCGGTCAGCGTCACCTGCAAATCGGTGACCGGGAAACCGAGCGGGCCGCGGGCGAGCCCGTCGATGACCCCCTCTTCCACCGCGCCGATGTAGTTGCGCGGCACCGCGCCGCCGACCACCTTCTCGGCGAACTTGAAGCCCTCGCCGCGCGGCAGCGGCCTAATGTCGAGCACGACATCGCCGAACTGGCCATGCCCGCCGGACTGTTTCTTGTGGCGGCCGCGCTGGACGATCGGCTTGCGGATGGTTTCCTGATAGCCGATCGCGGGGGGATGCGAAGCGACCTTGACGCCGAAACGATCGCGCAGCCGCTCGCTCGCGACGCGCAAGTGCATCTCGCCCTGACCCCACAGCACAGTGTCGTGGGTCTGCGCGTTCATCACGAAGACGAGCGAGGGGTCCTCCTCGTGCAGCCGCATCAGTGCCTGGCCGAGCTTGACGTCGTCCTTGCGGTCGGTGGCCGCAACCGAGATCGCGAGCACCGGCGGAGTGGGTTCTACGGCGGTGAGCGCTGCCGGCTGGATCTTGCCGCTCGAGACCGTGTCGCCGGTCTTGATCGGGTCGAGCTTGGCGAGCGCCACCGTATCGCCGGCTTCCGCCGCGGTACGCTTGGTGTCGTAGGCCCCCGTGACGGCGAGGATGCCGGAGATGCGGCTGGCCCCTCCGGAGGAGGATTGCAGCGTGGCACCGTCGTCGAGATGGCCGGCGAGCATGCGCGTCAGCGACAGCTTGCCGCCGTGCTGCGAATGCAACGTCTTGAAGACGAAGCCGAGGGCGTCCCTCGTTTCGGGAACGCCGAGACGTTTTGCCGTTTCCGCGATACCGGGCGCCTCGTGGCGCAACGCTTTCATCAAACGCAGCACGCCGTTTTCGCGTGCGGCGGCGCCCAGCAGCACGGGGCAGATCAGCCCGTCGCGCAATTCGCGGGCGAGATCGTCAAACACGGCATCGCGCGGCGGCTGGATGTCCTCGAGCAGCTGCTCCATCAGCGCATCGTCGTGATCGGCGAGCTTCTCCAGCATCGAAAAGCGGGCCTCCTTCTCGCGATCGAGATCGCCGCCTTGGAGCGCGACCACTTCGGAGGCCTTGTGCTCGCGGTAAATGAACGCACGCTCCAGCGCGAGATCGACGAAGCCCTCGATCAACTCGTCCTTCCAGATCGGGATCTGGCGCAGCACCAGCGGTACGCGCGAGGCGGGCTGGAGCATCTCGAGCGTCTCGCGGATGCGCTTGTTGGCGCGGTCGATCTTGTTGAGGAACAGAAAACGCGGGATCTTCAGCTCCTCCAGCTCGCGCAGGATGATCTGAAGCTGCGGCAGCTTCTTCTCGTCGGCTTCGCAGACCACGATTGCGGCATCGACCGCGGGCAGCGCGGCGCGCATGTCGTGGGCAAATTCGACGGAACCGGGACAATCGAGGAAGGTGTAGCTGTCGCCCATGAAACTCGTGGTGACGGCAGTCAGCCCGACGGTCATCTTGTGATGACGGGCCTCTGGCGTGGCGTCGCCGACGGAGGTTCCGGCATCGACGCTGCCGGCGCGCGGGATTGCGCCCGTTCGCGCCAGGATGGCTTCGAGAAGTGTGGTTTTACCGCTTTGGAAAGGGCCCACCAGCGCGATGCACCGTGGACCTCGGGGACTTCTGACGTCTTGTCCCATTCGCCGCCTCCTTGGTGTGGAGCTCGGCCCATGATTGGGTCGGCAAACGCTGATGCTCTGCCCGTCCCCGAGATTTGGCAAGCATCAAAAATCGCTGCGGTGCGTCGTCGGTATTTCCTCCTCTCCCGGAGAGAGGTTGAGGAGGAGCGCTTCGGCTGGCGCCGAGTCTCAACGTCCCGGGCGGAGTTCCAGGCTCTCGAGACCGGCGGCGACGTTGAGGCCGACCTGGCCCTGCACGCTGAGCGGCTGGAGCGCGATCGAATTGTTGGAGCCGCCGACCAGCACGTTGCCGCCGAGGCCGACACCGACCGAGGCGCTGCCCTGCGCACCGGCGTAGTTGCCGGCGAGGTCGCCCGGGCCGAGCCGGTTCACCGGCGCGAACACGCCCCACGCCAAAGCCGTCTCCTGTGTGATGCCGATATCCAGACCGACCTTGCGGATCGTCGCAACGTAACGGTCGTCCGGCAAACCATCGACGCGCAGCACGCAACCGAGATGGGTCACCGATCCCACGATGAAGCCCACGCTGGCGCCGCCGCGGCATTCGAGCACGCCCACCTGCACCATCCGCGATTGCGCGCTGGCGCCCGCAACGGAGGCGACGAGGCTCGCAACGGCAAGCCCGGCGAGGAGGAGTGAACGGCTCATGAATATCTCCGGCGATGAATGTGATGCGAGCATGGAGGCGCGGCACACGCCGCGCGATGGTCTATGCCACAACAGTTCCGGTGGCGCCAGATCGTGCAGACTTGAAAGAAAAAGGGCCCGCATTGCGCGGGCCCTTTGATGTCACTTCATGTCTGTGAGTTCAGCGCAGATTGCCGCAGAAGCGCTGGATGCGCTTGCAGGCGTCTTCGAGGTCCGAGGTCTTGGTCGCGTAGGAGATGCGGAACGCGGGGCCGAGGCCGAAGGCCGAACCCTGCACCACGGCGACGCCTTCGGTCTCCAGCAGTTCAGTGACGAACGTCTCGTCATTGTCGATCACCTTGCCCGACGGCGCGGTCTTGCCGATGGTGCCGGCGCAGGACGGATAGACGTAGAAGGCGCCCTCGGGCCGCGGGCACTCGATGCCCTTGGCCTGGTTCAGCATGGAGACGACGAGATCGCGGCGCTCCTTGAAGACCTTGTTGTTGGCGGGGATGAAGTCCTGCGGACCGTTCAGCGCCTCAACCGCGGCCCATTGCGCGATCGACGACGGGTTCGAGGTCGACTGCGACTGGATCGTCGACATCGCCTTGATGAGCTGCGCCGGACCGCCGGCATAGCCGATGCGCCAGCCGGTCATGCAATAGGCCTTCGACACGCCGTTCACGGTGAGCGTGCGGTCGTAGAGTTTCGGCTCGACCTGCGCGACCGTGGTGAACTGGAAGTCGTCATAGACGAGGTGCTCGTACATGTCGTCGGTCATCACCCACACATGCGGATGCTTGACCAGCACGTCGGTGAGCGCCTTCAGCTCGGTCCTGGTGTAGGCAGCTCCCGTCGGGTTCGACGGCGAGCACAGGATCACCCATTTGGTCTTCGGCGTGATCGCGCGCTCGAGTGCCTCGGCCTGGAGCTTGAAGCCGGTCGCGGCGGTGCAGACCACCGGCACCGGCTCGCCGCCGGCGAGCGCCACCATCTCGGGATAGCTGACCCAGTACGGCGCGGGGATGATCACCTCGTCGCCCGGATTGATGGTTGCCATCAGCGCGTTGTAGAGCACCTGCTTGCCGCCGGTGCCGACGATGATCTGGTTCGCCTTGTAGACGACGCCGTTCTCGCGCTGAAACTTGGCGATAATGGCTTCCTTCAACTCGGGAATGCCGTCGACCGCGGTGTACTTGGTCTTACCGGCTTCGATGGCGTGGATCGCGGCCAGCTTGATGTTCGCGGGCGTGTCGAAGTCGGGCTCGCCGGCGCCGAGACCGATGACGTTGCGGCCCGCCGCTTTCAGCGCACGTGCTTTATCCGTGACCGCGATGGTCGCGGACGGCTTCACACGGTCGAGCGCAGCGGCAAGGAAGGACATCGTCATCTCCTGACAAGCGTCGTGAACCCTTTGGCTTCACGACTCCGATTGTGGGAATGAACCACCCTAAAACGAGTGCCGTTGCACCGCAAGAAACTTCGGTCCGATCCCGCAAAAGTTTACGTGTCTGGCGTTTCGAGCCGCGATTTCCCGCAATATTCCGTAACTTTGCCGCGCAAACCCCTCATATCCGACAACGCGTGTCCTCGGAGCAATTTTGCGGCCTTCGCGGGCTATGAAACGAGAACGTCGTCATGCCCGGGCCTGTCTCGCCTGCGCGGCCGAAGCCGCTTCGGCGAGGCGAAGGCCCGGGGCATCCACGTTCTTCGTGCCGTGTGCAGCGCGTAGATGGCCGGGACAAGCCGGGCCATGACGATGCGGAAGCTTCAGTGCCCAAGACGCGACCGCGGTGCTCGCACACGATCGCGTCGAGCAACGCACTTGCGCGTTGACGCAAGCGTGAACTGAGTTGGATGGTCGCACGGAAATGATCTTCCGCCGCATTGCAATGCGGTAGGGTTTTCGAGTTTTTCTATTGGCCGGGTCTTGCGGCGGATTCGCATCGGCATCATTGTTTAGCCGCGTTGCGGGGCAACAAGCGCCGCGCTCCCCGTCGTCCGGAATCATCCCCAGAATGTACAAGCTCTATTCGATGCAGCGCTCGGGCAACAGCTACAAGGTCCGCCTTGCGCTGGCGCTGCTGAACTTGCCTTACGAAGCGGTCGAGGTGGACATTCTGCGCGGCGAGAGCCGCACCCCGGACTTCCTGGCCAAGAACCCATCCGGCCAGGTGCCGCTGCTCGAGGTCGGCGACGATCGCTATCTCGCCGAGTCCAACGCCATTCTCTGGTACGTCGCCGTCGGCACGCCGCTCGCGCCGGAGAACCGCATCGATCGCGCCGACGCGCTGCAATGGATGTTCTTCGAGCAGCACGCGCTGGAGCCGAACATCGGCGCGGCCTATTTCTGGCTGTCGCTGGTGAGGGGCGGCCGCGACCTCCAGACTCATTCGCTGGAGGACTGGATGGAGCGCGGCTATGGCGCGCTCCAGGTGATGGAGAATCATCTCAGGACCAACGCCTATTTCGCCGCCCGCCAGCTCACGGTCGCCGACATCGCGCTGTACGGCTATACCCACCTCGCCGACCGCTGCGACTTCGACCTCTCGACCTTCCCGGCGATCCGGGACTGGCTGAAGCGCGTGGAAGCGGCCCCCGGCTACGTCGCAATGGACTGGCGGCCGGCCGACATCGAGGACCCCGCCAGCATCGCTGCTGGTGCCTGAGGGGCGATCACGCTCTGGCAAATAGCGGGCATAAAGGTCACCATTGCCGCAATCTCGCCATTTTCGCTCGATTGGCCGCCGCAATATTGCCGATTGCAACAGTGAAATTGTTCGATGTCGCGGGTGATTCGCTCGCGCGTTGAAGGATTTAGACCATGATTCGGGCGTCCGGCACGGCAGGCTTTCAGGGCCCACCCGCTACCGTTTCGTCTTCCCGGCTGACCAACGCGGTCGCGGCCTCGCTCGCCGTCGCCGCGCTCTCGCTGTGCCTGATCGTCACCCTGACGGTGCTGTCGACCAAGGCGACCATGGCGATGGGTCTGCCGGTCTGATTCCCGCTTCATCCTGGACCCGCCTTCAAGGCGCCGCATGGCCCGCGCCGACCGGCATCGCGACAGGACGTCGATGAAATCACCTGTGGTCATCGTTGCAATCACCCTGACCGCGGCCATCCTGGTCGCGGCATCGCTGTTGATCTTCGTCGGCACGCGCAAGGGCCAGGGGACGTCGAAGCTGAATGCGCCCGCGCTGCAACAACGTCTCAAGCACGCGCACTTGGTCTAAAATCATCCGAAAGCTTTGCGCGAGACCCAAAGCGCACCTTAAGCACACCGCGCGAAACCGCATCGCAATGGCGCAATCTTCGGTCAGTGTTGCCGCCTTACCTCGTTCACGAAGGAGCGAGACAGGCCCATGCGGTTGGGATGGCGTGCGATCTCCGGTCCGGCGCTGACGGCAGCGACTTTGCTGCTGACAATGTTTTTCGATCGCTTCGTCCCCGCTTCCTCCCCCGCGCCGCTGCTCGTCTGCATCGTGGCGCTCGCCGGCGCGCTCTCGGGTCCCGCTTCCGCCGTCGCCAGCGCAGCCATCGCCGTCATCGGCGCGGCACTGCTGCTCCTGAGCCGGCACGGCGTTGCAGGCCTTACCACGGCGGATATGATCCAGCTCGGCCTCCTGGCCGCGACGGCCGCGGGCACCGCAGGCATCACCGGCCTGATGCGCCAGCGGCTGCTCGGCACGTTTGCCGCCGAGCGTCGGAGTCACGCCATCGCCGCGCGGCTGTCGGCCGCGCTCGACCAGGTCGACATCGGCATCGTGCTGCTCGACGCCGAGACGCGCGCCGAATTCATCAACCGCGCGTTCCGCGATTATTTTGCGGTGCCGGACGACATCGCCGACGGCAAGCCGCCGTTCGTCGCGCTGATGTATCACGGCCGCGACACCGGCGCGTTCGAATTGCCCGAGGACGAACTCGGCACCTTCATCGCTCAGCGCATGGAGATGGTCCGGATCGGCGATGCCACGCCGATCAACATCGCCTTGCGCAATGGCGAGGTGTTGCGCTTCGTCTGTGCCGCGCTGCCCGACGGCGGCCGCATGCTGAGCTACACGCCGGTGACCGACCTCGTGCGCCACACCGATGCGCCGTCCCGCGCCGACTACTACCGCTCGCTGCGCGATCCCGCAGGGCGCAAGCTGATCCGGTATCTGCGCGTCGCGGAGTGATGCGCGATTGATCAGCACGTCCATCATCACGTATGAATGACGCCTCATCGATCGCGGGAATTTCATATGTCGCTCACCATTCGCCCCGTCACCAGGCAGGACTACGATCAATGGCTGCCGCTGTGGGACGGCTACAACGCCTTCTACGGCCGCTCCGGTCCGACCGCGCTCTCGCCCGAAATCACGCGCGTGACATGGCAGCGCTTTTTCGATGCCTATGAGCCGGTGCACGGATTGGTCGCCGAGAGTGACGGCCGCCTGCTCGGGATGACGAATTACCTGTTTCACCGCAGCACCACCGCGATCGAGCCGTCCTGCTATCTGCAGGACCTGTTCACGACCGAGGCCGCGCGCGGCAAGGGCGTCGGCTCGGCGCTGATCCACGGCGTCTACGAGCGCGCAAAGCTCGTGGGATCGCCGCGCGTGTACTGGCAGACGCACGAGACCAACGTGACGGCGCAGCGCCTGTACGACAAGGTCGCCGAGCGTTCCGGGTTCATCGTCTATCGCAAGATCTTCTGATCCTCGCGATCGCGCCGCCTGTGGATAACTCTGTCTGTCACCTGCGCGTAACATAGCGGGACTAGGCTGCAGCTGCGTCTGGTCAGCCCCCCGTCACCGATCAAGCGCCCCAAAGCGGTCCCCGTCAGTCGCCGCGTCTGACAGGGGCCGCATTTTTTTGTCGGCAGTCCTTGTCGGCAGCCTTGTCAGCATGGCAGCAACGCGGCGCACGGCTTGCTGCGGCGGGGCACCGCGGTCACAATGCGCCCCTGCCCATCTCCGACGGGGATCTCCCATGGAAATTCGCAATCTCGGCGCCTCCGGCCTGCGCGTGTCTGCGGTCGGGCTTGGCTGCAACAATTTCGGCCAGCGCACGGACCTGGAGACCTCGCGCAAGGTGATCCACGGCGCGCTCGATCTCGGCATCACGCTGTTCGACACCGCCGACATCTATGCCGGCATGGGCGGTTCGGAAACGGTGCTCGGCACCGTGCTCGGCGACCGCCGCAAGGAGATCGTGCTCGCCACCAAATTCTCCAAGCCGATGGCGGCCGACGGAACCAAGCAGGGCGCTTCGCGCCGCTACATCATGAACGCAGTCGAGGCGAGCCTGACGCGGCTCAAGACCGACTACATCGATCTCTATCAGCAGCACGATTACGACCCGCTGACTCCGATGGAGGAGACGCTGCGCGCGCTCGACGATCTCGTCCGTCAAGGCAAGGTGCGCTACATCGGCAATTCCAATTTTCCGGCCTGGCGCCTGGCGGAGGCCGAGTTCACCGCGCGCGCGATGAATGTCAGCCGCTTCGTCTCCTGCCAGGACGAATACAGCCTGCTGGTGCGCGACATCGAAAAAGACCTGCTGCCGGCCGCACAAGAGTACAAGCTCGGCCTGCTGCCGTTCTTCCCGCTCGCAAGCGGGCTGCTCACCGGCAAGTACCAGCGCGGTGCGGCCGCCCCGACCGATACGCGCTTCGGCAAGGTACCGGCACTACGCGACCGCTATGTCACGCCGCGCAACGAGGACATCGTCGAGAAGCTCACGGCATTTGCGAAAGCGCGCGGGCACAGCATGCTCGAGCTCGCCTTCTCCTGGCTCGCCGCGCGCCCGCAAGTGTCGAGCGTGATTGCCGGCGCCACCCGCGTCGCGCAGGTCGAGGAGAACGTGAAGGCGATTGCGTGGAAACTCGGTGCGGAGGAGATGGCGGAGATCGACAAGATCACGCTGGGCTGATCTTTGCGGCGGCGCGCGCTACTTGGCGCCGCGCCCCACCGTCTGCATCACCTCGAAGCCCTCGAACTGGGGATGGCCGAGATAGGTCGGCTTGGTGTCGCCGGCCCGCGCGTGCGCGGCACGAAAGGCATCCGATTTGGTCCAGGCCTCGAACGCCGCATGGTTCGCCCACACCGTGTGCGAGGCGTACAGCGTGTGATCCTCGAGCTCGGGGCCACGCAGCAGATGAAACTCGACGAAGCCCGGCACCTTGTCCAAATGAGTATCGCGCGAAAGCCAGACCTGTTCGAAAGCAGCCTCGGAGCCCTTGGCGACGCGGAAGCGGTTCATGGCGATGTACATGGGTGATGGTCTCCTGACGTTCGGCCGATCATGTCGTCATTCCGGGACGCGCCGCAAGGTGCGGGCCCCGGAATCGTAGGTTAAGCAACCAACCCCTTCATCGGACGTGCGCTTGCGCTATCTGGAAACACCGTCTCGGCCAGCACGCGATCCGACAGGCCGAACTGGCCCTGCAGCACGCCCTTGATCACGGAGCGCAGATCGGTGGTGGGCTTGAGGTCGCGGGCCTCGAAAAGGTTGGCGGGCTTGAGGCCGGGCCAGTCGGCGATGACGCGGCCGCCCTTCACCGCGCCGCCGGCGAGCAGCGCGATCGTTCCCGTGCCGTGATCGGTGCCGTCTGTGCCGTTGATGCGCGCGGTGCGGCCGAATTCGGTGGCGACCACGACGACGGTGTCGCGCCAGCGTTCCCCTAAGCCGCTTTCGAACTCGGCGAGCGCACCGTCGAGCCCGCCGAGCAGGAATGCGAGGCGACCGACAGGGCCGCCTTCATTGGCGTGCGTGTCCAGCCATCGAACGCGAGCGCCGCGATGCGCGGGCCGTCGTCGGACGCCATCAGTTTTGCGGCGCCGCGCGCGACCTGCCGCATCTGCGCGACCGCGTTGCCCGGCTTCGGCTTCATGTCGTCGCCGCTCGCGGCCTTTTCCAGCGCAAGGCCCTGCGACAGCACAGCCGCCAGCGCGGGATCGCGGTGACGATAGAGCTCGACCAGACGCATTGCGGTGTCGTCATCGGCTTGCGGCAGCGCCACCGGCGCCCAGCCGACGGTCGGCGCATTGCCGCGCAGCACCAGCGGCGTGGTCGGGCCGACGGCAAGAGCACTCGACACCCGCTCGCCGCGCGGCAGCGCTTCCAGCGCGCGGTTGAGCCAACCGGATTGCACGCGCCCCGGGCCGGCATAGCCGCTTTCGAGCACGTCCTGGCCGTCGAAATGCGAGCGGTCGCGATAGGGCGTCGCGACCGCGTGGATCACCGCGGCGTGCCTGTCGCGATACATGCGTGCGAACTCAGGCATCGCCGGATGCAGCGCAAAGAAAGTATCGAGCATGATCGCGGGATGCGCACCGTCCGCCGTGAGCGCGATCGCCCCGTGCAGGCCGGCATAATCGGGATCGCCGACGGGCGCGACGGTCGAAAGCCCATCAAGCGCGCCGCGCAGGATCACCACGATCAGGCGAGGATCGCGGCCATCCGCGGCGCGCGCGAATTTCGGCAAGTAAGCCCAGGCCGCGAACGAGGCGCCGCCAAGCAGGAGGCCGCGCCGCGAGGTGAGGAGCCGGTTCTCGACGCAGTCGATCATCATCATCTCCTCTGCATTTCGGGCGACATCAACAGCAGCGCCAGCGCCTGCTGCCGCGACTCCGCGCGCTCGATGGTCCGCCGCGTTTCGATCGAGGCCGCATCCGCGGCGGCAAATTCCAAAAAATCGAGCGGGTCGATGTTGGGCCCAAGCCGCGCGCCCATTTGCGCGGCAATGTCGAGCCGGAGCTTGATGCCTTCCGGCGCAGCCCAGGCGGCATTGGTGTCGGCGAAACCATTCGGGCCGGCCGGCGACCACAGCGGCTGGCCCAGCAGATTGAGGTTGTTGAGATAGGCGCCGGGATCCTCCGGCACGCGCGCGAGCAGCCGGCCGCTCGCGACCAGGAAATCATAAGGGCTGCGCATCTTCGTCAGTGGCGCCTTCCACGCCTCGTCGGAATCGACCAGTGCGGTTGCCAGCGCTTTGAGATCCCCGTCGGTCTTGATGAAGACATCGCGCAGTCGCGCCACCAGCGCCGGCGGCGGATCGTCGGCGACGAAGTGGCGGACGAATTTGGTGGCGATGAAGCTCGCGGTCGAGGGATGGCGTGCGATGTCCGCGAGGGCGGCTTCGCCTTGCGCAAGGCCGGTCGGCTCGTTGTTCTTGCCGAGCAGCATTTGCGGCCCGGGCTGGTGCGCATTGACGTTGAACACGAACGAACCGGGCGCTCCCAGCTGTCCCTGCCGGCCAGCAAAGGTCCAGCCGGTGATGATGCGCGCGAGCGAGGTGACGTCGTCCTGCGTATAGCCGCCGCCGACGCCGAGCGTATGCAGCTCCATGATCTCGCGCGCGAGATTTTCGTTCAGCCCGCGCTTGCGGTTCTGGCCCGCGCGCGAGTCCGGTCCGAGCGATTGCTGGTTGTCGAGGAAGAACAGCATCGCCGGATGCTGCTCCACCGCTTTCAGCATGTCGGCGAAACGTCCGAGCACATGCGGCCTGATCGCCTCGCGCTCGAACGCACCGGCCCAGATCCGCGCCAGCTCGCCCTTGCTGGCGGAGATGCAGAAATGGTTGGACCAGAACACGACCAGCCGTTCGGTGAAGCCGCACTCGACCAGCGTCGCGCGCTGCAACCGCGCCAGTGCCTCGGCGCGAAAGGTTTTTTGGATGACGTTGAGCGGCTGCGGGGCGGGTTTTGCGGCAGGCGGCGCGGCCGCGTTGGGCTGCATAGTGTCCGGCTTGGCCATATTGTCCGCCGGCTTGTTGTCAGCCGGCTTGTTGTCAGCCGGCTTATTGTTACCGGGCTTGGCCTCGGCCATCTGGCCGGCGATCTCGGTTGCCACGGCGTTCAGCGAGAGATTGCGGCGCGGTCCGGGCCTCTGATCGGCCGGCGCTTGCAACGGCGCTTCAGTCGGCGCGCCGGCCTTCGCGGCGGCCTCGCGCGCCTGCTTGACCTGATCCTGATAGGCGAACACGGCCTGCCCGAGCTGCTGCGCGGATTGCAGGCCTGGCGCCTCCAGCAGCACACCGTTGGGACGAGTGAGTTCCGCCTTCACAAAGCCGCGAGGATCGGAGGCCGCGTTGATGAGATCGCCGGATGCGCCGCCGCGGGCGCCGAAGCCGAAACGGTTGAGCGCGACGAGCGCGGCTTGCGAATCGCGGGCCATCGATATGTCCTTCGCGCGCTGCCAACCGCTTTCCCGATACGTGCGCGAGGCCTAATATACCGCAGCGGGAGATGAACCCGGCATGAAAACGACAGCCCGGCTTTTGCGCAAATCATGACAAATCGGCAAGACATTCCGGCGCAGCAACCCCGCCGCCTCGCCTGCTCTCGTTGCGGCGCCGAGTTCGGCTGCGACCTCTCCGGCACCTGCTGGTGCGCGGAAGAAACGGCGCGGCTGCCGATGCCGGTCAAGGGCGAGGATTGCTTGTGCCGGGCGTGCTTGCGTGCGGCGGCGGAGGCAACATAACCCTCCGCGTCCGCGGTATGGGTCCTAGCTTTCGCCAGGACGACGTTGAGGAGAGACGGCTCGCGACAACTACACTGGATGCCCCGGGGACTTCCGTGCCATGCCGTCGAACGCATCCAGCAGCTTTTCGCGCCAGGCGTAAACCGGGTCGTCCGCTTCCAGCAGCTTGAACGGGCTCGTCGCGCGCGCCCACTGAAAACCGCCGAACACGATGTAGTCGGCATAGTTCGGTGCGGCGCCGCCGATGAAGGGCTGCTTCTTGAGGGTCTGCCGCATCACCTCGAGCGATTTGCGGAAGGCGACCACGCCGGCATCGCGGCTGGCCATGATCTCTTCCAGCCTCTTGCCGCCGAAACGGGCCTCGCGCGACTGGCGGAAATAGGCGGCGTCGACCTCATCCAGATTGTTGGGAATGTCGGCGATGATCAATGGAAAGATGCCGCCGACGATGGCGATGTCGCCCCAGACATTGAGCATGCGTGCCATGGCGCGCCCGCCCTCGCCGCCAAACAGCGACGGACGATCCGGAAACTTGTCTTCGAGATAGATCGCGATCGTCCAGGAATCGACCACCGGCTGGTCGTGATGCACCAGCACCGGAACCTTCTCCGAGCCATGTGGCGCGATCGCGCTCTTCTCGGTGAAGCGCCAGGGCAACGTTTCCGCCGAAAGGCCCTTGTGCGCCAGCGCCATTCGCGTGCGCCAGCAGAACGGGCTGAACGGTCGCGAGGCGTCTGTGCCGACGAGTTCGAAGAGTTTGAGCGACATGAAAGGGTCTCCCGGTATTCCGTCATTGCACGCGAAGCGAAGCAATCCAGGACTGCCGCCGCGGAAGCATTCTGGATTGCTTCGCTTGCGCTCGCAACGACGGATGTGGAGAGCTAGCGCCCGTTCGTGCGCAGCAGCCTCTCGCCGTCCTCCGTCACCGCGATCACCAGCCCCATTCCGGGCAGCGTCTCGCGCGCGACATAGCCGCGGTCGGCGGCGTCTTCCCAGATGGTGAGGCGCGGGCACGACGTCTTCCAGGTCGCGATCACCTCGGCATAGGCGCGGGGCTCGCGCGCAACCCACTCGACGAAGTCCAGCACCAGCGGGTCGGCAGTCTCGCTCATTGCAAACCTCCCTTGTCGAAGGCTGCCAGCACCGGCGTGCGGACCAGCAGCCAGCTGCCATAGGCGATATAGTAGCAGGCGATGGTGGTGATCAGCTTCATCGACCAGGCCACGAATTGCTGGTCGGTCATGGCTTCGAGGATGCGCCGCGCCAGCGTGGTGCCGAGCATGGATGCTGCGATCGCGACGGCCGCGAGCACGGGATCGAGCGTCGCCGCCTGGTCGATCACGCCGCCGAAATAGATCAGCTTGCTGAAATGGCTGACGAGCTGGCACATCGCCTTGGTCGCCACCTTCTCGCGCCGGCCGAAATCGCCGCCGAGGAAGAAGGTGTCGAGCAGCGGCCCCGACACGCCGGTCATCAGCATGAGGTCCATGCAGATCGTGCCATAGACGGTGCCCTGCCAGAGACGGTCGGGATCCGGCTTGATGTTGGCGGGCAGCAGCCGCGCCATGAACGGCGTGATCCCGAGCAGCAGCAGCGCGACCGGCTTGTCCGGTACGTAGCGCGTGAGCGACCACGCCGCGAGCGCGACGGCCGCGCCGACCATATAGTTCGCGACCGGGCGCCAGCGGATATGCGTCCGCCAGAGAAAGGCGCGCCAGCCGTTGGAGGCCATCTGCGTGATCGCATGCAGCACCATCGCGGTCGGCAGCGGCATTAACGCCAGCAGCACGCCGATCAGGATCAGCCCGCCCGCCATGCCGAACAGCCCCGACAGGAACGCGGTGCCGACCATCAGCAATCCAAGGGCAGCGATCATGATGGGCGTCACGTAAAAATCTCCCGACCTTCTCCCCGCTCGCGGCGCGAAGCGAAGGAAACGTGCCCCGCTTGCCCCGTCTACGCAAACTGAGTTATCTTGGCCTGGCATCAGCTTTCCTGAGGGTCGGTCATTTGCGGCGCTTGCTGTTTCTCAACGGCATCAAGGCATTCGAGGCCGCGGCGCGGGCCGGCAGCTTTGCCGCGGCCGGCCTCGAGCTGAGCGTATCGGCAGCCGCCGTGAGCCGCATGGTGCACATCCTGGAAGAACGGCTCGGCGTCGCGCTGTTCGAGCGCAAGGCCAACAAGCTGCTGCTGACGCAGGCGGGCCGCGCCTATCAGAGCGGGCTGACGCCGATCTTCGATGCGCTCGCAAGCCTCACCGCGCAGGTGACGGCGCCCTCGAGCGTCCGCGTGCTCACCATCGGCATCGGCCACACCTTTGCGATGCGCTGGCTGATCCCGCGCCTGTCGGAGTTTCGCAGCGAAGAGCCCGACATCGAGGTGCGCTTCACCACCGGCGGCGCGTCGGTGCCGTTCGGCGAGGACTGGAGCTGCGGCATCCAGCTCGGCACCGGCGACTGGCCGGGGCTGGTGGCCGAACCGCTGTTCGCCGGCGACCTCACGCCGGTCTGCGTGCCCCGCCTCGCCTCCTCGCTGAAGCGCCCGGCCGATCTCAAGGCACCGAGCCTGATCCGCGTCGCGCATTCGCCCGAGGACTGGCCGATCTGGCTCAAGGCCGCAAACCTCGCGCGCGTCAACGCGCGGGGACCGGAGTTCCAGTTCTACGGCCAGGCGCTTCAGGCTGCCGCCGACGGGCTCGGAATCGCCATGGGCATCCGACCCTATATCGACGACGACCTCGCCGCCGGCCGGCTGGTGGCGCCATTCGAGCTCTCGGTGCCCAAGGGCATGCGCTGGTACCTGCTCTATCGCAGCTTCCAGACCGAGCAGCGCGACTTTGCCGCGTTCCGCCGGTGGATCATGCGCGCGGCGTCGGAACCCGCCGCCCGTCCCGTCCGGCGGCCCGGCCGCACCAGCGCGCGGAACTGACGCTGCTATCGGACTTTGGCAAAAAAGCCCGCCGCTTGTGAACGGCTTCACATCCTGAAATCCGCAAACGTGGTCCCCTGACCCTCCAACAAGGCGCTCGAATAAAACATTTTGGGGACTGCAATGACGACCCTTTACGACGGCTTTGACATCGAATCCTTCGAAGCTGGCCAGGGGCTGTGGCACGCCCGGATCCGGCGTGCCGATTTCAGCCCGGTTGCCATCGACGGCGTGCTGTTTCCGGCCATGGAAGTCGGCTTCGCCTGGCCTGATCCCGATGCCGCGATTGCCCATGCCAAGCACCACATCGATCGCTTCCGCCGGCGGGCCGACGACAGCGACGACGAATAAGCGAGCGGGACTGCAGGCGAACCAAGGAACGGCGCAGGGTCAAAGGGGGAAATCGGTCATGTCAGTCATCGAATTCGAAGACACGCCGCGGCCGAGGATTTACACCCGCAATGTGTTGTCCAGCTGCCCGGAATGCGAGGGCGATCTCACGGTGCTCCGCGTGATCGGCGGCCGTGCCGGATGCGAGTATTGGACCATGCGCTGCACCGATTGCGGCGGCATCCATCTCGACATCCTCGAGCCGCGTCAGGCAGCCGGGGACGATGAGGGACCGCTGCCGGCGGCCTGATCGCAAGATCCCAAGGCCTGCTGCCAACCTGCTGTCAGCAGTCTGAGCATTGCCGGGCATTCGCTCTTTATTGCGAGGCGGACTCGCCCCATATTCGGAGCATGGCGAAGAAACCTGCATCCTCCGAAAAATCCGGCAAATCCCCCAAGGCCAAGGCTCCGAACGCGAAGGCGCCGAATTCCAAGGCGTCTCGCCCCGACGTGCAGCCGATCGGGCCGGCGTTGGCCGAGTTGCTCAATCCCGCGATCAATCGCGGCGATGCCGGGCTCGGATCGGGCACCGGACTGCAGCCGCCGCCGGACAATTCGCGCGACCGCCGCTCCGGAGGCGAGGCCGCCGCGCATCGCGCGCGGGCCTCGACGCCGAAAGAGTTTCCGCAGGACAATACGAGGCCAATGCCGCTGCGGCCCAATCCGCAGCCGCCCGGCGCCCGCGACGCGGGCTTCGACGAGGCGCCGCAGGCCCATTACGGAACCGCGGCCACGATACCGACGCTCGATCCGGAACTGGCGCGTCAGCTCGGCCTCCCGACGGAAGAGGACGATGCCGAAGCCCTGGCTCGTCCGCCGCGCAGCAAGATGGAGGCGCTCGGCGTCAAGGCCACCGCCGACGCGCTGGAATCGCTGATCCGCGAGGGCCGGCCGGAGTTCCGCAAGGACGACGGCTCCACCAGGGTGTGGACCCCGCATCGGCCGCCGCGCCCGGAAAAGTCCGAAGGCGGCGTGCGCTTCGAGATCAAGTCGCATTATGAGCCGCGCGGCGACCAGCCAACCGCGATCGCCGAGCTGGTCGAGGGCATCAACCGCAACGACCGCTCGCAGGTGCTGCTCGGCGTGACCGGCTCCGGCAAGACCTACACCATGGCCAAGGTGATCGAGGCGACGCAGCGGCCCGCCATCATCCTGGCACCGAACAAGACGCTCGCCGCCCAGCTCTATGGCGAGTTCAAGAGCTTCTTCCCCGACAACGCGGTCGAGTATTTCGTCAGCTATTACGACTATTACCAGCCGGAAGCGTATGTCCCTCGCACCGACACCTACATAGAAAAGGACTCCTCGATCAACGAGCAGATCGACCGCATGCGCCACTCGGCGACGCGCGCGCTGCTCGAACGCGACGACGTCATCATCGTTGCCTCGGTGTCCTGCATCTACGGTATCGGCTCGGTCGAAACCTACACCGCGATGACCTTTGCCCTGAAGAAGGGCGAGCGCATCGACCAGCGCCAGCTGATCGCCGACCTCGTCGCGCTGCAGTACAAGCGCACCCAGGCCGATTTTACCCGCGGCACATTTCGCGTGCGCGGCGATGTCATCGACATCTTCCCGGCGCACTATGAAGACCGTGCCTGGCGCGTGAACCTGTTCGGCGACACCGTCGAGACCATCGAGGAGTTCGACCCGCTCACCGGCCACAAGCAGGACGAGCTCGAATTCATCAAGATCTACGCCAACTCGCACTATGTGACGCCGCGCCCGACGCTGGTGCAGGCAATCAAGTCGATCAAAGCCGAATTGAAGATGCGGCTCGACCAGCTCCACGATCAGGGCCGCCTGCTCGAAGCCCAGCGGCTGGAGCAGCGCACCACCTTCGACCTCGAGATGATGGAGGCGACCGGAAGCTGCGCCGGTATCGAGAACTATTCGCGCTATCTCACCGGGCGCCTGCCCGGCGAGCCGCCGCCGACGCTGTTCGAATATGTGCCCGACAACGCGCTGGTGTTCGCCGACGAGAGCCACGTCACCGTTCCCCAGATCGGCGGCATGTTCCGCGGCGACTTCCGCCGCAAGGCGACGCTCGCCGAATATGGCTTCCGGCTGCCCTCTTGCATGGACAACCGCCCGCTGCGCTTCGAGGAATGGGACATGATGCGGCCGCAGACCATCGCGGTCTCCGCGACGCCCAGCGCCTGGGAGATCAACGAGAGCGGTGGCGTGTTCGTCGAGCAGGTGATTCGCCCGACCGGTCTGATTGATCCGCCGGTCCACATCCGCCCGGCCCGCACCCAAGTCGACGATCTCGTCGGCGAGGTCCGGGCCACGGCGCAGGCCGGCTATCGCTCGCTGATTACGGTGCTGACAAAGCGCATGGCGGAGGATCTCACCGAATATCTGCATGAGCAGGGCATTCGCGTTCGCTACATGCACAGCGATATCGACACCATCGAACGCATCGAGATCATTCGCGATCTGCGGCTCGGCGCGTTCGACGCGCTGGTCGGCATCAATTTGCTGCGCGAAGGCCTCGACATTCCCGAATGCGCGCTGGTCGCGATCCTCGACGCCGACAAGGAAGGCTTCCTGCGCAGCGAAACCTCGCTGATCCAGACCATCGGCCGCGCCGCGCGCAACGTCGACGGCAAGGTGATCCTCTATGCCGACCAGATGACGGGATCGATGGAGCGCGCCATCGCCGAAACCGACCGCCGCCGCGAGAAGCAGGTCGAGTACAACACGGCGCATGGCATCACGCCGGAGAGCATCAAGAAGTCGATCGGCGACATCATGAACAGCGTCTACGAGCGCGATCACGTGCTGGTCGAGATCGGCGGCCACGACATGACCGACGACGTCATCTCGATCGGCCACAATTTTGAAGCCGTGCTCGGCGATCTCGAGACGAGGATGCGCGAGGCCGCCGCCGATCTGAACTTCGAGGAAGCCGCGCGCCTGCGCGACGAGGTCAAGCGCCTGCGCGCCACCGAGCTCGCGGTGGTCGACGATCCCACCGTCAAGCAGCGCACGGTGCAGGGCAAGGCCGGAGCCTATGCGGGCGCGAAGAAATACGGCGACGCCGCCAATTTGCCGGTCAGCGCGCTGAAGAACAAGAGCGCAGCCACAGCGCTCAAGGCCAGCGGCAGCAAGGGCTCGCGAATCCACAAGCCGCATCTCGACGAGATGCACGGCCCGGAATCGTTGCCATATCGGGGCGACCGCGCGCTGCCGTCGAAGCCGTTCGGTGGCGAGAGCCGCATCATCCAGCCGACGGATTCAAGGCAGTCAGGGCCGGAGTTCGGGCCATCGCCGAGGTCGAGCGGTGGGGCGCCGGGGCATAGGGGTGGGTGGAAGAAGAGGTAAGGGGGCGCGGAGCGCCGGCGCCGCCCATGGTTGTTCATGGCGGCGTCGGAGAATCATGAGAACGCGAACTCACCCCAGGCTCGCCGTCACCACCGCCATCACCGACAGCAGCAGCACGGTTGTCATCAGTTGCAGCGAGGCGACCGGCTGGGTGCGCCATGCCGTGATCTTGTCGGCGAGCGACAGATGGGCCTCGAAGACTTCGGTTCGTAGACGGTTCTTGAACAAATGCGGGAAGCTCGGCCCGAAGCTCACTGCAAGCAGCGCATGGGCGAGCGAGACGATGACGACGAAGATGGCGACGCCGGGATCGCCGACCAGGTCGTGATGCCGACCAGCTTGAGCAGGAAGGCGGCGGCGGCGAAGGTCGGGAAGCTCTGCAGCGTCGCGGTCAGTGCGAGGCCTTCGAGCGCGTTGTGCATGCTGGACTTTCTGACTCTGGCCACGGCGGCCATGGCACGTCTCCCTGAGGACATGCAGATGAATCTAGCCGTCATCAGGGGGACCTGATGTGAGATGCGTCACGCCCATTTCCTCTGCGGGAACAAGGCGCGCGCGCCCCGAATGACCAGGGGTTACAGCTTGCCCTGCCCGTTCACCTGGCTCTGCTGTTGCCGCTGTCTCTCCTGCTCTTGCTGTTCCTTGGCATGGTGGCGGCCGTAGAGGCAGCCGGCGGCGGCGCCGAGGACGCCGTGATGGCCGGCATAGTGGCCGGCGACGCCGCCGACGACGGCGCCCTTGATGCAGCCCTTGGCGTTGGCGGCGGACGTCGCGCCACAGATGAGAAGTACGGCGATGGCGGCGAGGGATTTCATGGATCGATGTCTCCGGATGCGGTGTCGCACTCTCAACAGGCACGGGCCCGTCCCGGTTCCCGCGCGCACGCGATGCTTCGCTAGACCATGCAGCCGAACGCCTGCACGAATTCGTGAAGGCTCGCGCTCGCTCAATCATAAATTGTAGCCATGAACCTGGCATTGCGCTGGCGTGTCATACGTCAGCAATATTCCCTGTAGTTTGCGGATTGCCGGTGTCCGAGGCAGCGCGTTAGCCTTGCGCGAACTCCACACGGCCAATGAGGGCGGGCGGAATGACGGTCGAGAAGCTCAATCGCCAGCGCGTGCTGCATCTGCTCGACGCCATCTCGCGCAGCGATCTCGCGGCCGCGCTGTCGTGCTGCACCGAGGACGTCGACTTCCTCACCCACGCGCCGATCGACGTGCTGCCGCACATGGGCCCGTGCCACGGCAAGCAGGAGCTCGGCGAATTCTGGCGCACCGTGCAGGAGCGATACGCCGAGATCCGCTACGAGGTGCCGCAGATCGTCGCCGAGGGGGACACGGTCGCGGCCTATCTGCGCGTGTTCTTCAGGAAGCGCAGCAACGACCGCATCATTCAGGTCGACATGGCCGTGTTCTACACTTTTCGCCACGGCCAGGTGGCGCAGATCCGGGAGATCATCGATTCCTACGATCTGGTGCAGCAGGTGCTGGAACGTGAGATCGGCCCCCTGATCGTGGGCGAGCGGGTGGACGGGGGTTAGCTCTCTCCCAAACCGGCCCGGACCGGGAAAAATGCGGGGTTTTATTGTAAATCTCACACGCCGGGATCAATTGTGCATTGCGAAAACGTGAATTGCGTTTTGGCCGAATTGACGTATTTTGTTCGCATACAAATGAGTTGAGCGACCCCGCGGCACCTTTCCTGTGCGCTTGGGGTTGTTTTTCGCTTTCGCAAGCCAGCTTCAGGACTGCCCAAGATGACAGAGCACAGCCTCTGGCGTTTCTCGCGTGCGTTGCACCGCGCGATCAACGACCGGCATTTCGAGGACATCGAGGCCCTGATCGACGAGGACGTCGAGTGGGCGCTCTATGGGCCGATCGACATGTTTCCGTTCCTCGGCGCGCGCCAGGGCAAGGACGCCGTGCTCGACGTCATCCGCCAATTCGCCGACAATTTCCAGGTCCGCCGCTTCGACCGCGAGAGCATCATGCTCGGTGTCGATTCCGCCGCCTCGATGCTGCGCTATTCGCTGACCGCACTGGATTCCAGCAAGCCGATCAGCTTGCGGGTGGCGCAGTTTGCCCAGTTCAGGGCGGGCAAGCTCACCAGCATGCGCGTGCTGATCGACACGTTTGATCTGGTCGAGCAGGCACTTGGCCGCGCCATTCATCTGCCGAAGATGACCAGCGTCGGCTGAACGGAACACCAACGGGCCCCGCACTTCGGGACCGATGGCTGAGCACCCCACGACGCGTCCTGGCCTCCAGCCCCGCCGGATGCAATCGTGGAGAAGCTCGTCATCGGGCGCGCGCCTTTCGCGCGGCCCGTTGGTTCGCGTCTGATGGAACCGCCACAATTTCGCAATGATGGTTCCGCATCCTCGGCGGGAACTGGGCTGACGGGCAGGACGATGGAATTCGCGACAGGGTTTGGCTGGACCAGGCTGCCGATGCTGGCGGCCGCTTTGATCTTGGGATCGGTGCTGACGGTTGCGGCGCAGATCATTCCGCCCTTCTCCCCCGGCCCGGCCGCAGCGCCCGACGACGACGCCGAAGCGGCGGAGGCCCCCGACGTCAACGACCCCGACGTGCTGAGCGGCATCGACGTTGACAAGCTCGACTGGGGCCAGCTCGCGATCGACGCCGGCACGCTCAACGACATCATCGCCGCCAAGAAGCGCGCGCAGGCCGCCGCCAAGGACGGGCTGAACTGGGCGACGAACGCCAACGCCAACGGCTCCTCGGCGGTGACGGTGAAGCAGTCGGTATCCTCATTCTGGGACGCCCGCATCGGCGCCGACATGACGGTGACGAGCGAGCCGCGGACGATGTCCGAGCTGCTGGCACAGAAGGCCAGCAATGGCGGCAGCGTGCCTCAATCGTCCGGCAGCGCCTGGGCGGCCGCGACCGCGCCGGGCGCCGGCGCGATCTGGGACAAGACCGCGGTGGAGGCTCGCGTCGATCCCGGCGCGGAGCAGAGCAAGCTCGGGGCCTCGCTGATCAAGTCGGTGCCGCTGTCGGGCGACACGTCGCTGACGCTGCAGAACGGCTACAGCGTCAACCAGCAGGGCACCACGGCGCTCCCCGGCGTCGGCGGTCACGTCACGCGCAATTACGAGACCGAGCAGTCGGCCAAGGTCACTCTCACCGATACCGGCACCAGCATCACCGCGGGCCAGTCGCTGTCGACCACGGACGACAAATGGCTGCGCAAGGTCGGCGCGGAACAGAAGCTGTTCGACAACGTCACCGTCTCCGGTTCCGTCGGCGAAACCTCGCAAGGGGCGATCAACAAGAGCCTGACGGCGGGTTTCAAGAAGAGCTGGTAGCTGTTTTCGCCTCTCCCCCCTGCGGGGCGAGGGAGTCGAGCACCGACCGGCCGCGCATTCACTTCGGCGCGGCGGCCGCGTTCAGACTCCGGTAACCATACGCCACGGCAAAGCCCCCGAATGGACCGCCCTTGCCGCACCTCGGCCAAGTTGCGGCCAAAATCCGGCGCCCTAGTCCCAGACCGACGTCGTCGTGCGGGGGACACTCGCGCTGCGCTCAACGCGAACAGGGGAATAACGATGAACGCCATGCGTCCGGAAAAGACCGAAGCCACCGAGACCGAGACCATCGACACCAACCTTGCCGCAGTGACGGAAGTCGAAGCCGGCATCCGTGACTTCGTCCGCAACGACATCGCCTATCTGCGCCGTCCGGCAGCGACCGCCGCGGACGCGCCGCCGCTCGATCCGAGCGCGGAGGCCACCGTCACCAACGTCAACTCGCTGATCCAGCGCGTCGCCGGCACCTCCCTCGCCGAGATCGAGAATTTGATCTCCGAGCTCGAGAGCCTGCGCGACCTGCTCCACGCCGAAGGCCAGCGCGTCCAGCGCGAGATCTCCGGCTACGCCCAGCTCAGCCAGGCCGCGATGAAGTCGACCCGCATGATCGCCGACAACGTCTCGCAGTGGAAGCGCGCCGCCGACGGCCTGCGCAACAGTTGATCGCTGCATCCCGCATCACCAGCCGCCGCGTTCCGAAAGGGGCGCGGCGGTTTTGATTCGTGGGGTGTGTGACGGTGCGCACGCGCCCCACGAAAAGTGTCATCACGCGAAAGCGGGTGATCCAGTATTCCAGAGGCAGCGAGGCTAGAACTGTGACGCGCGGCGTACCGGATGCCCCGCTTTGGCGGGGCATAACAGCGGAGGGGTTTGAACTTCCCGCATCCATCCGGCGACTAACGCCAAGCGCTCTTGCCATCGCGGCCGGGCCTGGGGACTTTTCATGGAAAGCATTCGGCCCGACACCACCGACCCGATACCGCTGCGGCCCGCGCCGAACCAGTTCGGCACGATCATGCTGCGTTTTGTCGGTTTGCTGGCGGTTGCGATCGCGACATTGGCGTTCGTCTATAGCCGCTGAGGGCGGAGGCCGCGGAGTTAACGAAATCTTACCGGGCGGCTTCCACGGTCGAAGCTTCCAGGGTGTAGGCGCCGTCGGCATAGCCCTTCACCACCATGCCGGCCACCAGCATCACGGCCAGCGTCGCGGTAGCAAAGATGAATCCGACCAGCTTGAGTGCGCCGCGGTCTGCCATGGTCCTCGTCCCCTGTACTCTGCCCAGTTCGTTCAAATAGACAGCGACAGGTTCATAATTGGTTAGCAACTCGATGGTTCCGCGCATTGCTTCGCGGGAAAACCATGTTGCGCAGGCTTATGGCAGCCACCCGGAATCGCGTCCATAGCGCGGGGGCAACACTCGCGCGCTGTTTTCGCCGTTCATCCTGGAACGAATCTAACCGCCGTTCACACGCATCGGCACGAAGGCGGTTGCGGTGATGGCGTAGACGTCCTCGCCGCGCTGGTTGGTGCCGGTGGTGCGCGCGGTCAGGATGCCCCAACCGGGTCGCGAGGCGGAGCTGCGCTTGTCGATGACGACGTTGACGTAGGTGACGATGTCGCCGGCGAGCACCGGCCTGATCCAGCGCAGGTCGCGAAAGCCCGGCGACGGGCCCCACACCGCGACCTCCTCGCCGCGCGAAGCGGCTTCCCGCGCCAGGCGCTGGCCGTCGGCGACAAGCAGGCTCATGCAGGCCGACCCGACGTGCCAGCCCGAGGCCGCGAGCCCGCCAAACAAGGAGTTCTTGCCCTCCTCCTCGTCGAGGTGAAAACGCTGCGGATCGAACTTTGCGGCGAATGTCTTGATCGACTCGGCCGTGAACGTATAGGCGCCGATCTCACGGCGATGCCCAATCTCGATCTCCTCGAAAAACGGCATCAGACCGCCCCTTCGCGCCGCTTGATCAGGATCGGCGACGTCATCTCGCACAGCGCATCACCCCCGGCGTTGCGCACGGTGCATTTGAATTTGACGATGCCGAGCTCCGGGCGGCTCTTCGAGGTGCGGGCCTCCACGACGTCGACTTCGAGCATGAGATCGTCGCCGGGTCTGAGCGGCGACAGCCACCGCACTTCGTCGACGCCGGGAGATCCCAGCGAAGCGGCGCGGGTGATGAAACCGTCGGCCATCATCCGCATCATCAGCGAACAGAGATGCCAGCCCGAGCCGGACAGGCCGCGCAGCATGCTTTTGCTGGCGGCGTCCTCGTCGAGGTGCATCGGCTGCGGATCGAACTCGGCGGCAAAGGCCACGATCTCGTCGCGCGTGACATGGCGCGGGCCGAATGTTCCGAACCGGCCGGGCGGGAAATCTTCGAAGGTCAGGGTCATCTTGGGAAAGGTTTGAGGGAACGACAGATTGTGGCCGCACTTTGCGGCAATCTCAACCCGCCGGCCCGCATGGCTCGTGCTACATTCGGCGCGCCGGCGTCGGTCTTGAGTCGGATCGAGCAGGGGCCACGATCCATTTGCAAGGCCCGACAACACCTGAATTGCCCTGGGGAGAGCAATGTTTTCATTCAGCGACCTGTTTCAATGGGACCGCTTTATCACGCCGACGATCATCAAGACCTTCTACTGGCTGGTGATCGCGCTGATCTGCCTGTTCGGCCTCTCCGGCATCTTCTCCGGCCTCGCAATGATGGCGATCAGCCCGTTCGGCGGCTTCCTGATGCTGCTGTCGTCGATCGCGAGCGTCGTCGTCGGAATCGTGTTCTCGCGCATTCTCGCCGAGCTGATCCTGATCATCTTCCGCATCAACGAGCATCTTGGCGCGATCAGGGATCAAGGCGGCGGGGTGCGGTAGGGCGCTTCCGGGGCACGAACTCCAGCGTCTTACGTGTTGAACCTGAAATGCATCACGTCGCCGTCGGCGACGACGTATTCCTTGCCTTCGAGGCGGAGCTTGCCGGCATCGCGGGCGCCGGCTTCGCCGTTCAGCGCGACGTAGTCCTCATACGCGATGGTCTCGGCGCGGATAAAACCCTTCTCGAAGTCGGTGTGGATCACGCCGGCCGCGCCCGGCGCCTTGGTGCCGCGATAGATGGTCCAGGCGCGCGCTTCCTTCGGGCCCACCGTGAAATAGGTGATGAGGTCGAGCAGCGTGTAGCCGGCGCGGATCAGGCGATCGAGGCCGGCCTCTTCGAGACCCAGCGTCTCCAGGAAGTCGGCGCGTTCGTCGCGCGAAATGGTGGCGATCTCGGATTCGATTTTTGCCGAGATGACGACCGCAATGGCGCCTTCCTTGGCAGCCTGGTCCTGCACCGCCTTCGAGAACGAATTGCCTGATGCGGCCGAGCCTTCCTCGACGTTGCAGACGTAGAGCACGGGCTTGGACGACAGCAGGCCGAGCATCCCGAAGGCGCGCTCCTCCTCCGCCTTGCGCTCGACGAGGCGCGCGGGCTTGCCTTCGCGCAGCAGCACCAGCGTGCGATTGACGAGGTCGAGCTGCTCCTTGGCGTCCTTGTCGTTGCCCTTGGCCTTCTTGGACAAATTGTCGACGCGCTTCTCGAGGCTGTCGAGATCGGCGAGCATCAGCTCGGTCTCGATGGTCTCGATATCGGCGAGCGGGGCGATCTTGCCTTCGACATGGGTAATGTCGGAGTCCTCGAAGCAGCGCACGACATGCGCGATGGCGTCGACCTCACGGATGTTGGCGAGGAACTGGTTGCCGAGGCCTTCACCCTTGGACGCGCCGCGCACGAGGCCGGCGATGTCAACGAAGGTCAGCCGGGTCGGGATGATCTGGCCCGACTTGGCGATCGCTGCGAGCTTATCGAGCCGCGGATCCGGCACCGCGACCTCGCCGACATTCGGCTCGATCGTGCAGAACGGATAGTTCGCCGCCTGCGCCGCGGCCGTCTCGGTCAGCGCGTTGAACAAGGTCGACTTGCCGACATTGGGCAACCCGACGATCCCGCATTTAAATCCCACGAGCGTTATTCCTTGCCGTTGTCGTCCTTGGTCAAAAATCCCTTCGCCTGCATGGCGAGGTGCACCCTGTTGGCGAAGGTCGCGTCCGTGCCTTTGGCAACCAATGCCACGTGCTCGGCCACCGCGTCGCAGAGCGTCGCCACCCAGTCGTTGTCCGCTTTGGCGAAGTCCGACAGCACATGGCCGTGCACCAATTCCTTGACGCCGGGATGACCGATGCCGAGCCGCACCCGGCGGTACTCGTTGCCGATATGGGCGGAGATCGAGCGCAGGCCGTTGTGGCCGGCGATGCCGCCGCCGATCTTCACCCGCACCTTGCCCGGCGGCAGTTCGAGTTCGTCATGGAATACGGTGACGTCGCCCGGCGCGATCTTGAAGAAGCTTGCCGCTTCCTGAACGCTGCGGCCGGAATCATTCATGTAGGTCATCGGCTTGAGCAGGATCACGCGCTCGGTGCCGAGCGTGCCTTCCGAGGTCTCGCCCTGAAACCTGCGGCGCCAGGGTGCGAAACCATGACGCCGCGCGATCTCGTCGACGGCCATGAAGCCGACATTGTGCCGGTTACGTGCGAATTTCGGGCCGGGATTGCCGAGCCCAACAAACAGTCGCATGACGCGGCGCGCCCCTCGCTCGGCGCGCGATCAGGGACCGCGCGCCAGCTTTGAGAGATTACTTCTTCTTGTCGCCGCCGGCGGGAGCCTTGGCAGCCGGGGCCTTGGCAGCCGCTGCCGGAGCAGCACCCGCAGCAGGAGCGGCAGTACCAGCCGCCGGAGCAGCAGCACCTGCAGCCGGAGCAGCAGCCGCGGCCTTCAGCTCTTCGGCGTAGCCGGACGGCGGCACGATGGTGACGAGGGTCGCGTCCTCGGCGGTCAGCGCCTTTACGCCTGCCGGCAGCTTGATGTCAGAGAGATGCAGCGAGTGGCCGATTTCGAGCGAACCGACGTCAGCCTCGATGAACTGCGGGATGTTCTCCACGCCGCACTCGAGCTCGATCGCGTGCGCAACGATGTTCACGGCGCCGCCGCGCTTCACGCCGGGCGAACCTTCAGCCTTCACCACGTGCAAGGGAACGCTGATGCGGATGGTGGCGCCTTCGCCGAGCCGCATGAAGTCGACGTGGATCGGGAAATCCTTGACCGGATCGAGGTGGTAGTCGCGCGGAATCACGCGGTGCTTGTTGCCTTCGAGGTCGATGTCGACCAGCGTGGTCAGGAACCGGCCGGCGAGGATGCGCGAGCGCAGTTCGCGATCGTCAACCGAGATGGTCAGCGGGGGCTGGTTGTTGCCGTAGATCACTCCGGGCACTCTCCCGGCGCGACGCTCAGCCCGGGCGGCCCCCTTGCCGCTCTTCGGACGTGCGGTCGCCTTCAATTCCTTGACGGTCGCCATAACGTTAAGTCCTTGTTTTTGCAAAAGTTAATGGGCCGCAACGCGGCCCATGGCATACGCCGCAGCAAGCCTCCAGGGGTGCGGGGGCTGCGGACGTGGCGGGCTTTTACCCGGAAGACGCGGAAATAACAAGGAGAATGGGCGGCCGGAAGGAACCGGATCGCCCGGACGGAGCCGGCGGAGTTACCCGCCGAGCTTGGCCTCCAGCGCCGCGATGCGCGCCTTCAGGGCCTCGTTCTCCTCGCGCGCCAAGCGCGCCATATCCTTGACCGCCTCGAACTCCTCGCGCTTGACCAGGTCCATATCGCGCAGGAATTTTTCGGCCTGGGTGCGCATCACCGTGTCGAACTCGCGCTTGACGCCCTGCGCGGCGCCGGCGGCATCGTTCATCAGGCGGCCGATCTCGTCGAAAAACCGGTTGTTGGTCTGGGTCATGTCGGTCTCCTGGCGGCTTTCGATGAACTCTGCGCGAACGCGCGGGAAGACAATGGCAATCCGTTTGGGCCGGTTCAAGGGCCGATCGGCGGTATCCTTGTCATGCCCCGGTTTCCTTGCAATCGTATTCAACGTCCCTGCATAAGAAGAATCACAAAAGGCGCTCGAGATGATCGACCAGCAGATCGCGATCCCCACCAAGGACGGTCACACCGCAACCTTCATCAGCCATCCCGAACGCGGCGGGCCGTTTCCGGTCATCCTGTTCTACATGGACGCGCCGGCGATCCGCGAAGAGCTGCGCGACATGGCGCGCCGGCTCGCGACGTCGGGCTATTACGTGATGCTGCCGAACCTCTATTACCGCTCCGGCGTGATGGAGCTCGGCGCGCTGCCGGCCGATCCGAACGCGCCGGAGCGCAAGCGCATGTTCGCGCTGATGGGATCGCTCACGATCCCCATGATCATGGACGACACCCGGGCGTTGCTCACCTATGCCGAGGGCCAGGCGGCCGCGAACACCAAGCTGATCGGTACAGTCGGCTACTGCATGAGCGGCCGCTACGCCGTCAACGCCGCCACGCATTTCCCCGATCGCGTCAAGGCCGCCGCTTCGGTCTACGGCACGCAGCTCGCAACCGACCAGGACGACAGCCCGCATCTGGCGGCAGCCAAGACCAAGGCCGAACTCTACTTCGCCTGCGCCGAGACCGACATCTACGCGCCCGCCGAGATCATCGAGAAGGTGAAGCAGGGCATGAGCGGCGCCAAAGCCGAAGTCGAGATCTATCCCGGCACCCATCACGGCTTCGCCTTCCCCAAGCGTCCGGTCTATCACCGCGACGCCGCCGAGCGGCATTGGGAGCGTCTGCTGGCGCTCTATCGCCGCAATCTCGTCCAGACATAGAAGGCGCGATGCAACTTCTTCTCATCGACTTTCCCGCCTTCAAGCCGATCGCGATCGAGATCGGCCCGTTCGCGATCCGCTGGTATGCCCTGGCCTATATCTGCGGCATCGTGTTCGGCTGGCTCTATGCGCGCTCGCTCCTGAAAAGGGAGCGGCTGTGGGGCGGCCCGGCGCCGATGTCGCTGGTGCAGATCGACGACTTCATTCTGTGGGTCACGCTCGGCATCATCCTCGGCGGCCGCACCGGTTATGTGCTGTTCTACAACCTGCCCTTCTTCATCGACCATCCCGCCGCGATTTTCAGGCTGTGGGAAGGCGGCATGTCCTTCCACGGCGGCTTCCTCGGCTGCGTCGTCGCGGTGATGTGGTTCGCCTATCGCAACCGCATCTCGATCCTGTCGCTCGGCGACATCACCACCGCCGTCGCCCCGGTCGGGCTGCTGCTCGGCCGCATCGCCAATTTCATCAATGGCGAATTGTGGGGCCGCGCCGCCGACCCGGAGCTGCCCTGGGCGATGATCTTCCCCAACGATCCCGCCCAGCTGCCGCGCCATCCGAGCCAGCTCTACGAGGCCGGCATGGAGGGCATTTTGCTGTTCACAGTGCTCGCGGTCATGATCCGCTTCGGTGCCCTGAAGCGGCCGGGCATGATCCTCGGCGCCTTCATCCTGATCTATGGTTTGAGCCGGATCGCCGGCGAGCATTTCCGCGAACCGGACGTCCAGCTCGGCTTCCTCTGGGGCGGATTAACCATGGGCATGCTGTTGTCGATCCCGATGCTTATTGTGGGCGGCATACTTATTGTATTGGCGGTGAGGCGCGGTGCGCCCGAGCCCGTAGGGGCTATTCGTTAATTCCTTTTGAGAAGATAGGCCGTGACCGACCAGCCGTTACTCGACGAGATCAAGGCGCTGATCAAATCCTCGGGCCCCATGCCGGTCTGGCGGTACATGGAACTGTGCCTGATGCATCCGCGCTATGGCTACTACGTCTCGCGCGATCCGTTGGGACGAGAAGGCGACTTCACCACTGCGCCGGAGGTCAGCCAGATGTTCGGCGAGCTCTTGGGCCTGTGGACCGCCTCGGTGTGGAAGCAGATGGGCTCGCCGCAATTCCTGCGGCTGATCGAGCTCGGCCCCGGCCGCGGCACCATGATGGCCGACGCCCTGCGCGCGCTCCGCGTGCTGCCGCCGCTCTACCAGGCGCTCCACATCCACATGGTCGAGGTCAATCCCGTCCTGCGCGAGCGGCAGAGTGCGACGCTGTCGGGCGTGCGCAACATCGCCTGGCACGACAGCATCGACGACGTGCCCGAGGGACCGAGCATCATCCTCGCCAACGAATATTTCGACGTGCTGCCGATCCACCAGATGGTCCGACACGAGAACGGCTGGCACGAGCGCGTGATCGAGGTCGACGCCAACGGAAAACTTCAATTCGGCGCGGCGGCCGAGCCGACGCCGCGCTTCGAGGTGTTGCTGCCGCCTCTGGTGCGCGCCGCGCCCGTCGGGGCCGTGTTCGAATGGCGGCCCGATGCCGAGATCATGAAGCTCGCCAGCCGCGTGCGCGACCAGGACGGCGCGGCGCTGATCATCGATTACGGTCATCTGCGCAGCGATGCCGGCGACACCTTCCAGGCGATCGCGCGCCACACCTTCACCGATCCCCTGAAGGCGCCGGGCCAGGCCGACGTCACAGCCCATGTCGACTTCCAGGCGCTCGCGCGCGGGGCGGAGGACGTCGGCGCCCGCGTGCACGGGCCGGTGACGCAGGGCGATTTCCTCAAACGCGTCGGCATCGAGACCCGTGCAGCCGCCTTGATGCAGAAGGCGGCGCCTGACGTCGCCACCGACATTTCGATCGCGCTCAAGCGCCTGACCGAAACCGGGCGCAGCGGCATGGGTTCGATGTTCAAGGTGCTCGGCATCTCCGAGCCGCGGCTGACGGGCCTTGCGGGACTCAGCGATCTCGAACGCGCCGGAGACGATTCATGACGCTTGCCTCCTCGCTGCTGTCCGCGGTGCCCGGCCTGCGCCACGCCTTCTTCACCCGCGAGGGCGGCGTCTCGGGCGGCATCTATTCCGCGCTGAACGGCGGGCTCGGCTCCAATGACGACCAGGCCCTTGTTGCGGAGAACCGCCGCCGCATGGCCGAGCATGTCGGCGTCGCACCCGAACGCTTTCTCAGCCTGCACCAGATCCATTCGCCCGACGTGCTCGTGGCCGAAGCTCGGTGGCCGAGCGGGCCGCGGCCGAAGGGCGATGCGCTGGTGACGAAGGTGCCCGGCATCGCGCTCGGCGTCTCCACCGCCGATTGCGGACCGGTGCTGTTCGTCGATCCCAATGCGGGCGTGATCGGCGGCGCGCATGCCGGCTGGAAGGGTGCGCTCACCGGCGTGCTGGAGCAGACCATTTCGGCGATGGAAAAACTCGGCGCCTCGCGGAGCCGCATCATCGCCGCGATCGGCCCGCTGATCCGCCAGGACAGTTATGAAGTCGGCAACGAGTTCGTGGCGCGCTTCATCGAGGCGGATGGAGACAACGCCATGTTCTTCATCCCGTCGGTGCGCGAGGGACACGCGATGTTCGACCTCGCCGGCTTCATCCGCAAGCGTCTGGAAGCCGCGGGCATCCTGATGATCGACGATCTCGGTCTGGACACCTACGCCGACGAACGCTTCTTCAGCTACCGCCGCTCGGTACATCGCAAAGAGCCGGATTACGGCCGCCACGTTCACGCGATCGCGCTCGAAGCGTGAACACAAAGGCAACCCCGTGTCATTCCGGGGCGATGCCTGCGCGCGATGATAGTGGCCTGTGGCGCCCCCGCCCTAGACGTTAATGCGTTTTAACGATATCGCTGCCCTCCATAATGAGGGACGCGTCATTCATCTTGCGCCGCGCGGGTTCGCGCGTGCTCGCGGTCATGCTGCTGACGGCGGCGGCCGCGCTTGGCGGCTGTGCCGGTGGCGGTGGCGCCGCGAACTCCTATGCGATGGCGCCGAGCGCCGGCTCGGGGGCGACAGTCGCGTTCGAATCGATCGACGGGCCGCCGCCGCAAGTGTTCGACCGCATGGTCGGCGTGCTCGACAGCGAATCCAAGCTGCGCAGCCTGTCCGTGGTCTCCCGCGAGGGGACGGCTGCCTACCGCGTGCGCAGCTACCTCTCCGCCCAGATCGTTCGTGGCAAGACCGTGATCGCCTGGGTCTGGGACGTCTACGACGCCAACCAGCAGCGGGCGCTGCGCCTTTCCGGCGAGGAACCGACCGCGGCCAAGGGCGGCCGGGATCCTTGGGGCGCTGCCGACGACCTCGTGCTGCGGAAGATCGCCCAGGCCGGATTCAGCGGACTTTCCAACATGATCAACGGTACACCGGATGCGCCGAACTCGGCGCCCGGCTTGCGCGGGCCGGCCGTGGCGAGCGTGATCCCGGAGGCTCCATTGGCCGACATGCCGGCCTCGGCGCTGGGCTATGCCGAGCGCTAACCCCCGCGAAACCACGGCCCCGTTTTCCGGCCAAACCGTTGGCCGGACTCGGGATTTCGCAGGGAAAACGTAGTGCCCCGGGTTGCCATTGCAGCCCCCGGCCTGATATTTCCTCGCCCGTCGTAACCGTGCTTCCAGTGGGTATTGTTTGATGTTGAACATCGTGTCCAGCAAAGCGCGGGAGGAAGCGTCCATGTCGGCCAAGAACGGCTCCATCAAGCTCGTCGCCGGCAACTCCAATCCGGCTCTCGCTCAGGCCATCGCGCAAGGTCTCGACCTGCCGCTGACCAAGGCGGTGGTACGGCGCTTCGCCGACATGGAGATCTTCGTCGAGATCCAGGAGAACGTGCGGGGCTCGGATGCCTTCGTCATCCAGTCGACCTCGTTTCCGGCGAACGACCATCTGATGGAATTGCTGATCATCACCGACGCACTGCGCCGCTCCTCGGCGCGCCGCATCACCGCGGTGTTGCCCTATTTCGGCTACGCCCGGCAGGACCGCAAGTCGGGTTCGCGCACGCCGATCTCGGCAAAACTCGTCGCCAATCTGATCACCCAGGCCGGCGTCGACCGCGTCATGACGCTCGACCTGCATGCCGGCCAGATCCAGGGCTTCTTCGACATCCCGACCGACAATCTCTACGCAGCGCCGCTGATGGTGCGCGACATCAAGGACAAGTTCGACCTCTCCAGGACAATGGTGATCTCGCCCGACGTCGGCGGCGTGGCGCGCGCACGCGGCCTCGCCAAGCGCATCAACACCCCGCTCGCGATCGTCGACAAGCGCCGCGAGAGGGCGGGTGAATCCGAGGTCATGAACGTGATCGGCGACGTCGCCGGCTACACCTGCATCCTGATCGACGACATCGTGGATTCCGGCGGCACGCTGGTGAACGCCGCCGACGCGCTGATCGCCAAGGGCGCCAAGGACGTCTACGCCTACATCACCCACGGCGTGCTCTCCGGCGGCGCGGCGGCCCGTATCACGAACTCCAGGCTGAAGGAGCTGGTGATCACCGATTCGATCCTGCCGACGGAGGCGGTGAGCAAGGCACCGAACATCCGCACGCTGCCGATCGCCAGCCTGATCTCGGACGCGATCGCGCGCACCGCGGCGGAAGAGTCGGTGTCGAGCCTGTTCGACTGAGTTTTCCGCCTCTGGCCGCTTGCGGAGAAATCGCAGGGTGGGCAAAGGCGCAACGCGCCGTGCCCACCTTTTTTGTGGACATGAAGACGGTGAGCATGCTTCCGCCTTCGCTCGTCGAGCTCCGGCGGACAAGTCGCTTTGCCCCCTACGGCCTCACGCGCCGCCGCCCCCCGGGTTGTTGCCAACGAGCGCCCATGACATCATCCGAATCCCGAGTCATCTCTGCCCTCTGGATGCCCGATGCCACGCCGGAAATTTGCCTGGGAGAAGCTGTCGGATGATGAGTTGCTCAAGCAACGCCTCTCCAGCCTGAGGGTTACGGTCGAAGGCACCTGGCTCGAGGACTGCGTCAGAACGCTCTACGAGGAACTCGAGGAGCGCGGCATCCGGCTGCGGCCGCACACCTGGATGTCGAGCGAATGGTTCAGTCCGGGCGGCGTTCCCGGCATCGCCATTCCGTTCTATCTCGCTCATCCCCGCCTGATGAAGCTCGAGAAGAAGATGATGTTCGACGTCGAGGGCGGAACCTGGCGCGAATGCATGGCCATCCTTCGTCACGAAGCGGGCCATGCGATCCAGCACGGCTATCAGTTGCAGCGCCGCCGGCGCTGGCAGCAACTGTTCGGCCCGTCGTCGAAACATTATCCGCGCTATTACCGGCCCAATCCGGCCAGCCGGCGTTACGTCCAGCATCTGCGGCTGTGGTACGCGCAGAGCCATCCGGACGAGGATTTCGCCGAGACCTTTGCGGTGTGGCTGCGGCCGCGCTCGAACTGGCGAACGCGATATGCGGGCTGGCCGGCACTGAAGAAGCTTGAATATGTCGACGAGCTGATGGGCGAGATCGCGGGAAAGCGGCCGCCGATCACGACGCGGGAGCGTGTCGATACGCTGGGTCGGCTCAGCCAGACGCTCGAAGAGCACTACAAGAAGAAGCAGGCGTTCTACGCCTTCACGCCCCCCAAGACCTACGACCGCGATCTCTCCCGGCTGTTTTCAGCCGATCCAAGGCACCACCGCTCAAAGCCGGCTTCAGCCCTGATCAGGCGCCACCGCTCCCAGATCAGGCAATTGGTCTCGCGATGGACCGGCGAGAATCAGCTTACGCTCGATGCCGTGCTTGACGAGATGATCTCTCGTTGTCGCGAGCTCGATCTGCGTGCCGTCGGCCCTGAACAGAAGCTTGTTCTCGACTTCATCGTCCTCGTGACCGCCAAGACGATGCACACGATGTTTGGCCCGTCTCGACGAAAATGGATCGCGCTATGAGACGTCTACGCATTCTGGTGCTCATGCATCCGGACTTCGTGCCGCCGGACTCCAGCGACGGGCACACCGCGCAGGAAATCAACGCGTGGAAAACGGAATACGACGTGGTGAGTACCTTGCGCGCGGCGGGCCATGAGGTTCGCCCACTCGGCGCGCAGGAGGAAATCAAGCCGGTGCGCGAAGCTATCGAGGAATTCAAGCCGCACGTGGTGTTCACGCTGCTGGAGGAATTCCACAACAACGTCGCCTTCGACCAGCACATCGCGAGCTATCTCGAGCTGATGAAGGTCCCTTATACCGGGTGCAATCCGCGCGGCCTGACCCTCGCCCGCGGCAAGGATTTGTCCAAGACGCTGGTGCATCACCGCCGGATCGCCGCGCCGGCCTTTGCGGTCTTCCCGATGCGCCGCAAGGTGAAACGCCCGACACGCCTTGCGCTGCCGCTGATCGTCAAGAGCCTGAACATGGATGGCTCGTTCGGCATCTCGCAAGCATCGATCGTCGACACCGACGAGAAGCTGGCGGAGCGGGTTGCCTTCATCCACGAGCGGGTCGAATCCGCCGCCATTGCCGAGCAGTTCATTGAGGGGCGAGAGCTTTACGTCGGCGTGCTCGGCAACAACCGCTTGCGCGTTCTGCCGGTCTGGGAGCTGAAATTCGGCAGCATGGGCGGCCGCTCGTCACGGCATATCGCCACGGAGAAGGCCAAGCACGACACCGACTATCAGGAGAAGGTCGGCATCGTCGACGGACCTGCGAAGGATCTGGCGCCGGAAGTGACCGCCAGGATCCAGCGGGCCGCGAAACGCATCTACCGGGTGCTCGGCCTCGACGGCTACGCGCGCATCGATTTTCGTCTCACTGCCGACGGCACGCCATATTTCATCGAAGCCAATCCCAATCCCGAGATCGCCAAGAGCCAGGAGTTCGCCACGGCCGCTCTACATGACGGACTGAAATATCCGGCTCTCCTGCAGCGCATCCTGACGCTTGGGATCAGCCGCGCCAAAGCGGGGGTGTCACTGGGGTGATGACGGCGGCGATCGCCCTCATCCTTCGAGACGCGTTTCGCGCCCCTCGGGATGAGGGATCGTCGTTGCGCTGCGTTACACGATTCCCGCGGCGACCTGGCCGCGCAGGCGTTCGAGCCCGAGCAATGTCTCCGCGCAGGCGGCTGCCACTTCGACGCCCTTGATGGCAAAATGCTTGCGGAAGAAATCGTAGTGCACCTCGGTCTCGTGGAATTGCTGCGGCGTCAGCACCGCGGAGAACACGGGCACCTCGGTGCGCAGCTGCACGTCCATCAACGCCTTGATCACGGTATCGGCGACGAACTCATGGCGGTAGATGCCGCCGTCGACGACGAGGCCGGCCGCGACGATCGCGGTGTAGCGTCGTGTCTTGGCCAGGATCTGCGCATGCAGCGGGATCTCGAACGAGCCCGGCACCTCGAACACGTCGACATGATTGAGGTGGCGCGCTTCTGCCTCCTTCGCGAAGGCGATGCGGGCCTCCTCGACCACGTCGCGGTGCCAGCAGGCCTGCACGAAGGCCACCCGCTGCGGTTTCGCGAAGCGCGGATGGTCGGGCACCGGATCTTGCGGAACCGGCGGTGGCGTTTGAGTTGGTTGGGACGTTTCGGCTTGGGGATCTTGCAACATCTGATTCATGGCTTTCCTCAGTTAAGGACCAGAATCAGGGCACACGGAACGACAAACAGCCGCATCCTGCGATGCGTCTGCCACCGACCGTTCTCTTTCATCCGGACTTTAACCGTCGGCTTCGGAGTTGCACCGAATCTGCTGACCCTTCCCCTCAGCAAGGCTTTGAGGAAGGCGCTCGCGGGCTTAGGCCTTACGGCCCTTACCGCCGGTGGGGACTTTCACCCCGCCCTGAGAACATCGGCCGCCCGGGATGAACGGCCTGACCGGAATATGACGCCGGTTCGGGGCCGCGGCAAGCGGGTTCCGCATGGGAAAACCGCATGGTCCCATGCCGCCATGGCGGTCCAGGGGGCACGCGACGGAATTAGCGATTGGCAGGCCTTTGGCGAATCCGATTCCGGTTTGTTCTTCTCCATCCGGTTCGGCCTCACCGGCGTTAATAATTGTGGCGGAGATGAGCTGTGGACGAACGAGTCCTGACTTGTGGACGGACTCGGCAGCCAGTTGCGCAGATTCCGCAAATCACATCAGTTGATCCGCGACAAGCCCGCGCTGATCCGAACGGATCGCCTTAGCAAGATTTAAGGGAGCGCGCGCCGGACCAACCGCGTGCGTATCAAAGACAACAAAAAGGCAAGAGGTCGAGACGGCATGTCCCTGCTCGAAGGCACCATCGATTCCAAAAACCATCCGCTCGCGGTGGTCGAGGATATCGCTGCCAGCAACAACTGGCCGTTCGAACGCTCCGGCGAAGACGAACTCACGATTGTCTCCAAGGGACAATGGACCGACTACCAGATCTCCTTCACCTGGATGGGCGAGATCGAGGCGCTGCATCTGGCCTGCGCGTTCGACATGAAGATCCCGGTTGCGCGGCGGCCGGAGGTCCAGCGGCTCGTGGCCGCGGTCAACGAGCAGTTGTGGGTCGGGCACTTCGACCTGTGGACCACCACCGGCATGATCATGCACCGGCAGGCCCTGGTGCTGCCGGGCGGGCTCATCGCCTCCACCGGCCAGTGCGAAGCCATGCTCGCAGGCGCCATCCACGCCTGCGAACGCTATTTCCCGGCTTTCCAGTTCGTGGTGTGGGCGGGCAAGTCCACGACGGAAGCCATGGACGCGGCCATGTTCGACACGGTGGGCGAGGCGTAAGCGCACTCTCCCGAGGCGGCGAGCGAGCCCGGCTTTCTCCATCGTCGTCCTGGCGAAAGCCAGGACCCATACCGCGAGGTCTTTGTGTAGCTCGCGATGCTTGTTGCTCTGCCATCCTTCCACTAGAACCAGCCGTGGTAATGGGTCCTGGCCTTCGCCAGGACGACGGCGGTGGCGACAGCGATGGCGAACAGCACTCTCGAGAACATCACCGGCACCATCCTGCTCGCCGGTGCCGGCAAGATGGGCGGCGCGATGCTGACCGGATGGCTTTCGGGCGGGCTCGATCCGCGCCGCGTCGCGGTGATCGATCCGCACATCTCGGCCGAGATCACCGCACTTGCCGCCAAGGGGATTGCGCTCAATCCTGATGTGACGACGGCAGGCCAGGTCGAGACGCTCGTCGTCGCGGTGAAGCCGCAAATGTTCCGCGAGGCCGGC
Source organism: Bradyrhizobium sp. BWC-3-1 (assembly GCF_032917965.1). Taxonomy (NCBI): domain Bacteria; kingdom Pseudomonadati; phylum Pseudomonadota; class Alphaproteobacteria; order Hyphomicrobiales; family Nitrobacteraceae; genus Bradyrhizobium; species Bradyrhizobium sp. BWC-3-1. The sequence continues at coordinate 1,253,927 of NZ_CP136625.1, read as the reverse complement.
GCCAAGCTGAAGCCATTCGTCTCCGACAAGACCGCGGTGGTGTCGATCATGGCGGGAACCACGATCGCCTCGCTCGAGGAGGTCTGCGGCGGCGCGGTGGTGCGCGCGATGCCGAACACGCCGGCCGCGATCGGTCGCGGCATCACGGTGGCTGTCGCCGCGAACAATGTCAGCGCACAGCAACGCGCGGTGGCCGATGCGCTGCTACGCGCCACCGGCTCGGTCGAATGGGTCGACGATGAGAGCCTGATGGACGCGGTCACTGCGGTGTCCGGCTCGGGTCCGGCCTATGTGTTTTTGCTGGCCGAGGAACTCGCGCGCGCCGGTGTCGAGGCGGGATTGCCCGAGGCGCTCGCGACAAAACTCGCGCGCGAATCCGTCGCCGGCTCGGGTGAACTTCTCCACCAGTCGGAGCTTGCCTCCGGCACGCTGCGCCAGAACGTCACCTCGCCCGGCGGCACCACGGCCGCGGCACTCGGCGTGCTGATGGGCGAGCCCGGCCTGCGCGATCTGATGATCCGCGCCATCGCGGCGGCGACGAAGCGGTCGAAGGAATTGGCGAAGTAAGAAAGTGTGCCGTAGGGTGGGCAAAGCGAAGCGTGCCCCACTCATTCGAATGCAATCGCGGAAAGATGGTGGGCACGGCGCTGCGCGCCTTTGCCCACCCTACGATTTCGAGCCTGCGGCTAGCCGCTTGTTGAACATCTCGACATTGACGAGCCCGCGCGCGTGGCGCCCTTCGCCGAGTTTTCGCGGGCCTTCGAAGGCCTCGACCTCGAAGCGGATGACGCGGCGCTCGACCGCGAAAACCTTCGCAGTGGTCCGCACCGTCGCACCGACGAGGGCTGCTGCAAGATGGCGGATATCGACCTCGGTGCCGACGGTGACCCAGCCCGGCTGAAGCGCCGCACGAATCGCATCGCCCGACGTCATCTCCATTTCCAGGATCATCATCGGCGTCGCATAGACCATCGGCATGCCGGGCACGAAATGCCCGACCGTGCGCTCCACCGGCACCACCAGCGTGCGCTCGGCGCTCATGCCGACCTTGATGAAGTCGCGTGCGTCCATGGGGCCTCCCCCCGTCGTCCTGGACAAGCGCAGCGAAGCGGAGCGCCGATCCAGGACCCATTACCCCGACTCAACATTGTCATGCGCGGTCTAAACCACGACCTGCTGCGACAACTGCCGCTTGGGGTAATGGGTCCTTGGCTTTCGCCAGGACGACCTTTGTGGTTGCCGAACCAACGCCGGCTACTTCTTCGCAGCCGCCGCGCGCTCCACGAACGTCTTGCCGCCCTTCATCTTGTGGCGGAGCGGGGCTTCATTGATCTGGATGACGACGGCGTCGGCATCGACGCCGAGATTCTTCACCAGTGCCTGGGTGATGTCGCGCATCATGCCGGCCTTTTGTTCGTCGGTGCGGCCTTCGGCCATGCTGACAGTGATCTCAGGCATTTTTCTCTCCCTTGGGGCCGGACACCGGCCATTGACGGGCGCCATCAAACAGGAGGTAGATGTCCGGGACAAGCCCGGGCATGGCGACGTCAGCGAATGGCTAGCCCCAGCTCACGTCATGGCGCGCCAACACCTCGCGCACTTTGGCGACGAGGTCGGCCTCGCTGCACGAGAACTGCGCCGGGCGGCTCTCGCGCCATTCCTGGTTGGAAGCGATCGCGGCCGCCGCCTTCGCGCCCTCGATCAGATCCTTGATCTGCACCTCGCCACGCGCTTTTTCATCCGAGCCCTGGATGATGACGCAGGGCGCATTGCGGCGATCGGCATATTTGAGCTGGTTGCCCATGTTCTTTGGATTGCCGAGATAGAGCTCGGCGCGAATGCCGGCGGTTCGCAACGATGCGACCATCTTCTGATAGTCGGCGACGCGGTCGCGGTCGAACACGGTGACGACGATGGGGCCGAACCCGGGCTTCGTGTCGAGCTTGCCAAGCAGAGTCAGCGCGGCCTGAAGCCGCGACACGCCGATCGAGAATCCGGTCGCCGGCACCGGCTCGCCGCGAAAGCGCGAGACGAGACCATCATAGCGGCCACCACCGCCGACCGAGCCGAAGCGGACCGGGCGGCCCTTGTCATCCTTGGTCTCGAGCAGCAATTCGACCTCGTAGACGGGGCCCGTGTAATATTCGAGACCGCGCACCACGGAGGGATCGATCTTGATGCGGTCCGCGCCGTACCCCGACGCCGTCACCAGTTTCGCGATCTCTTCCAGCTCGCTCACGCCGGCCTGACCGACTTCGCTCTTGGCGAGATAGGTTTCCGCCGCGGCGATGGCCTCTTTCCAATCGTCGCGCGGTTTGGTGATGGCGAGAACGACGTCAGCTTCCGACGCGCTTAGATTGGCGCCCTTCGTGAAGTCGCCCTTGCCTTCTTCGCCGCCATCCCATCTACCGGGACCGAGCAGTTTGCGAACTTCCTCGGCGGGAAATTTGTCGAGCTTGTCGATCGCGCGCAGCACGGTCAATCTGCGTGCTGCGTTCTCGTCGCCGCCGAGCCCGATAGCTTCCAGAACGCCGTCGAGCACTTTGCGGTTGTTCACCTTCACGACGTACTGGCCGCGCTGAACACCAAGCGCTTCCATCGTGTCCGCGGCCATCATGCAGATCTCAGCGTCCGCCGCGGGCGTGGCCGAGCCGACCGTGTCCGCATCGAACTGCATGAACTGGCGGAATCGGCCGGGGCCAGGCTTCTCGTTGCGGAAGACGTAGCCCACGCGATAGCTGCGATAGGGCAACACAAGACCGTCGGTCCCGTAGCGCTCGCCGACATAGCGCGCGAGCGGCGCGGTCAGATCGTAGCGTAAGCTGATCCACTGCTCGTCGTCGTCCTGGAACGAGAACACGCCCTCGTTCGGACGATCCTGGTCGGGCAGGAACTTGCCGAGCGCATCGGTGTATTCCATCGCCGGCGTTTCCACGGGCTCGAAGCCGTAGAGCTCGTAGACGGCGCGGATCTTCTCCACCATCTCGCGCGTCGCCCGGATCGCGGCGGGATCGCGATCCTCGAGCCCGCGCGGCAGCCGCGCCTTCAGCTTCTGGGATTTTTTGGGTTTTTCGGCCATGCGCGGCATTTACCAGCCGACGCGTGATGCGGCAACTGCCGGGTAATCGCTTACGGCTGCTCCATCCGGGCCCGGAGCGCGTCGGCATCCGCTTTCGGCAGCGACTTCAGCGTTGGCTTGATGGTTTCGCCGCCGACGATCTTGCCGTTGCGCATGAACATCCAGTCCGAGATGTCGGCTTCAGTGAATTCGACCTTATCGCCTGCCCGCTTGCCGGCCAGATCGCGTGGCTCGTTGGCGAAGAGGCCGGAATAGGCCCCATTGGGTAGCTTCTTCACCTCGGCCATCCAGATGTGCTCACCGCCTTTGCGGGTCGAAAAGTGCACCTTCAGGGCATGCCCTGTCTCCGACGGCTTCGGCGCCTCGTAGGAGGCCCAAAAGGTCGGCAGCGTGCCGCGGGCGCGCGCGATCGCGGTGTTCATCTCCGGATCGGTGGTGCGCACGTCGACGACGGGCGAACGGCCCTCAGCGGAGACGTCCGGCTTGGGGCCGATGGTCAGAATGCCGAATACGGTGATGCCGGTGACCGCGGCAAGAACGACCCATTTCAGGGACTGGGGAAGAGTGGATGTCATGATCGCGATGTCCGGATGACTCGATGTCTGGGTATGCGAGGTCTTGGACTTTGTCGCACGATCATGGTGTCGCGTTCATGGCGAGAAAAGCCAACCAGCGATGCCCTTTTCCCCTCTCCCCTTGTGGGAGAGGGTGGCTCGCCGCGTAGCGGCGAGACGGGTGAGGGGTTCTATCCGCGAGTCCAACTGACCCTTGAACTCGCGGATAGAACCCCTCATCCGGCGCTTCGCGCCACCTTCTCCCACAAGGGGAGAAGGAAGAAGGGCCTCAATCCACCTTCCGGATCCAGTTGTGCGGATCGTTGGTGCGGCCGTACTGGATGTCGACGAGCTGCTTGCGCAGGCCCATGGCGACGGGGCCCGCGGCACCGCCGCTGATCTCGAAATCGCCGCTCACCGAGCGCACCGTGCCGATCGGCGAGATCACGGCGGCGGTGCCGCAGGCAAACGCTTCCTTCAGCTTGCCGCTGGCCGCATCCTTGCGCCACTGGTCGAGCGAGTACGGCTCCTCACGCACGGTCTTGCCGGCGTCTTTGGCCAGCGCAATGATGGAGTCGCGGGTGATGCCGGGCAGGATGGTGCCCAGCGGCGGCGTCGAGAGCGACCCGTCGTCGAACACGAAGAACACATTCATGCCGCCGAGCTCTTCGATGTAGCGGCGCTCGATTGCATCGAGAAAGACGACCTGGTCGCAGCCGTGCTGGATCGCCTCGGCCTGCGCACGCAGGCTTGCGGCATAGTTGCCGCCGCATTTGACGGCGCCGGTGCCGCCGACGGCAGCGCGCGTGTAATTCTCCGACACCCAGATCGAGACCGGCGCGGGGCCGCCCTTGAAGTAGGAGCCGACCGGCGAGGCGATCACCGCGAAAATGTATTCGGACGACGGCTTGACGCCGAGGAAGGTCTCGCTCGCGATCATGAAGGGGCGCAGGTAAAGGCTACCCTCGCCGCCCGGCATCCAGGCGCGATCGATGCGCACGATTTGCTCGACCGCCTCGATGAAGACGTCTTCAGGGAGCTGCGCCATCGCCATGCGGTCCGCCGAGTCCTTGAAGCGCCGGGCATTGGCATCGGGGCGAAACAGGTTCACGCCGCCGTCGTCGCGCTTGTAGGCCTTGAGGCCTTCAAAAATTTCCTGGGCGTAGTGCAGGACGGCGCCGGCCGGATCGAGCTGGAAATTGGCGCGGGCCTCGACACGCGCCTCGTACCAGCCGCCCTTGGCCTGGTTGTAGCGGACCACTGCCATGTGGTCGGTGAAGACCCGCCCGAAACCGGGGTCGACCAGCTTGGCGACCCGATCCTTCTCGGAGGTCGGATTGGATGCGGGCTGGATGTCGAATTTCATGCTCATGTCCTTGCCTCCCGCTGCCGGTAGCGGCGCCGTTGTGGCACCCGCCTGCCCCGATTTGGGCCCGGCTGGCTCGATTGGTTTCTGGCCGGACCGCCGCCAGCCTTGTTACGGCCGGTTTCCGTGGCCAGCATGTCACCGAGGACATGCTTTTGCGGAAGACGGAAGTCCAGTATGTTTTGCCGAAATGCCGTTCGACAATCGCACGGTAGATCTGCTCCGGCCGTCTCCGCCTGTCCGGCCCACTGCGGCCGCCTTGCTTCGATGCCCACCCGACGCGAAACGATCTAAAATTTCGTGCGGGCTGATCGTTTTGTAACATTGAGACCAAGATACGTCAATATGCCTGACATAAATTTCGCGACTCCTTCTCAAGACGCAGCCGGGCCGCGGCCGGCCGCAGACGACGGAGGCAATTTGCGCTGGGATATCATCGAACTGCTGTTCTTCGCCTATCGCGATTTTGTCGGCGATCCCGACCAGGAGCTGGAGGCGTTCGGCTTCGGCCGGGCCCATCACCGCGTCATGCACTTTGTTTATCGTTATCCCGGCCTCAAGGTCGCCGACCTCCTCGACGTCCTGCGCATCACCAAGCAATCGCTCGGCCGGGTGCTCAAGCAGCTCCTGGACGAGGGCTATATCGTGCAGAAGACCGGCGACAATGATCGCCGCCAACGCCTGCTGTTTGCGACACCGAAGGGCGAGGCGCTGGTGCAAAAGCTCGCCGGTCTCCAGACCACGCGCATCACCAAGGCGCTCGCCGAGATGGCGCCGCAGGATGCCGAAACCGTCAAGCGCTTCCTGCGCGCGATGATCGACCGCGACGATCCCGACAAGGTGCTCGAGACGATCTTTGCCACCGTCAATCAGGACAAGGAGTGACCGTGCCGCTCGCTGCCACGCTCGCACGCCCGCCGGCACGCCCCGCCGACGATGCTCCGCATCTCCTGCTGGTCGACGACGACCGCCGCATCCGCGACCTGCTGTCGCGCTTCCTTGCCGGCGAAGGCTATCGCGTCTCGACCGCCGCCAGCGCCAGCGACGCCCGTTCCAAGCTTTTGGGCCTGCACTTCGATCTCTTGATCCTGGATGTCATGATGCCCGGCGAGACCGGCTTCGATCTCGCGCGTTTCATCCGGACCTCGTCATCAGTGCCGATCGTGATGCTGACGGCGCGGCACGAAGCCGAAGCGCGCATCGAGGGCCTGCAGATCGGCGCCGACGACTACGTCGCAAAGCCGTTCGAGCCGCGCGAGCTTGCGCTGCGCATCAACAACATCCTCAAGCGCGCCGCGCCGCCGCCGCAGGCCGCTGCGGTGGAGAAGATCGCGTTTGGCCCGTACATCTACCACCTCGACCGCGGCGAACTGCGCCAGGGCGAAGACGTCATTCACCTCACCGACCGCGAGCGCGAGATGCTGCGGATCCTGTCGGAGACACCGGGCGAGACCGTGCCGCGCAGCGCGCTGACCGGCAATGGCAGCGTCAACGAGCGCGCCGTCGACGTGCAGATCAACCGCCTGCGGCGCAAGATCGAGACCGATCCCGCCAATCCGCTGTTCCTCCAGGCCGTGCGCGGCATCGGCTACCGGCTGGTAGCCTCGCCATAAAGAGTGAAGCGCCACCGATGAGCACGATCGATAGCGGCCTGACGCTTTTGAAGAGCGCCGCCGGCCGCGTCTCCGCCGCCAATGGCTGGATGGGCAATGCGTTCAAGGGCTGGATGCCGACCGGCCTCTACGCGCGTGCGCTGCTGATCATGATCGTGCCGATGGTGATCCTGCAATCGGTGGTCGCCTTCGTGTTCATGGAGCGGCACTGGAACACGGTGACACGCCGCCTGTCGGCCGCGGTGGTGCAGGACATCGCCGCGCTGATCGACGTCTACAAGGGCTACCCGCAAGACAAGGATCGCGACCAGATCCGCCGCATCGCGCAGCAGCGCCTCGGCCTCGTCGTCGATTTCCTCCCGGCCGGCGACATGCCGCCGCCGGGACCAAAGCCGTTCTTCTCGCTGCTCGACCAGACGCTGTCGGTGCAGCTCGGCCGCCAGATCGGGCGCTCCTTCTGGATCGACACGGTCGGCCGCTCCAACCTCGTCGAGATCCGGATCCAGCTCGACGATGCCGTGATGCGCGTGTTCGCGCAGCGCAGCGCCGCCTATGCCTCGAACTCGGAGATCTTCCTGTTCTGGATGGTCGGCACGTCCTCGATCCTGCTGATCGTCGCGGTGCTATTCCTGCGCAACCAGATCAAGCCGATCCTGCGACTTGCCGACGCCGCCGAAAGTTTTGGCAAGGGCCGCGAGGCGCCGAATTTCCGCCCGCGTGGCGCGCGCGAGGTGCGGCGCGCGTCGGTCGCCTTCCTCGAAATGAAGTCGCGCATCGAGCGAACGATGGAGCAACGCACCGCGATGCTCGCCGGCGTCAGCCATGATCTGCGCACGATCCTGACGCGGTTCAAGCTCGAGCTGGCGTTGATCGGCGACAGCCCCGAAATGGAGGGCATGCGCAAGGACGTCGACGAGATGTCGATGATGCTCGAGGACTACCTCGCGTTTGCCCGCGGCGATTCCGGCGAGCAGTCGCAGCCGACCGACATGGCCCAGGCGCTCGAGGAGCTGCGCAGCGACGCCGAGCGCCACGGCCACACGGCGACCGTTGCGTTCAACGGGCTGCCCGTGGTCACGGTGAAGCCGGCCTCATTCAAGCGCTGCCTCGCCAACCTCGTCACCAACGCCGCCCGCTACGGCAAGAGCATCGCCATCACCGGCCAGCGCGATCACCGTTATTTGACCGTGACGGTGGACGATGACGGGCCGGGCATTCCCGCCCATCTGCGCGAAGAGGTGTTCAAGCCGTTCCTGCGGCTGGACAACGCCCGCAACCAGGATGAAGGCGGCACAGGTCTTGGCCTCGCGATCGCCCGCGACATCGCCCGCTCGCACGGCGGCGACATCACGCTTGGCGACAGTCCGATGGGCGGATTAAGGGCGAGCGTGCGGATACCGGTGTAGCTGCCTCTTCCCTTCTCCCCCTGTGGGAGAAGGTGGCGCGAAGCGCCGGATGAGGGGTCTCTCTCCGCGAATTCAAAGCGAAAAGAGTCACACGCGGAGACAAACCCCTCACCCGTCTCGCCGCTGCGCGGCGAGCCACCCTCTCCCACAAGGGGAGAGGGGAAGAGCCTTACTTCGGCAGCAGCGCCTTCAGCTTGTCCATGTCGCGCACGTTCATCTTGAAGCCGCCGGGCATCACGATGTCGCCGGGCTTCTGGTCCGGCTTGCAGGCCCCCAGCCATTTCGCTTCGAGCTGCATGGTCGTGTCGCGGCCTGCTGCGCCGGCGGCGCCGCCTTGCGCGTGCGACGACGTCTTCACGGTATAGGCCGAATTGAAATCGCCGGATATCTCGGCATGCGAGGTCGTGCTGATGCCGGCGACATTGCACTCGGAATCGCTGACATAGCCGGTCGCGGTCTTCTTGATGTCCTGCCTGGCGCAGATCTGCTTGGCCATCGGGGAGATGTTGTTGTTCATCTCCTTGTCGACGGTCTCGTCGGTGCAGTGCTGCATGGTCATCTCGGGCACCGGCGTGCCGGTCCTGACCATCTTCAATTCCCACAGCCCCGCCTTGCGCACCGGCAGGTCGTCAGCGCGAGCGCTGCTTGCCGATACGACAAGGCAAAAGGCGGAGCCGAGCAAAGCGAGCTTGCGCGTCATGTGGGAGGCTCCCCGCTGCGAGATAGCGGCGCTAACGAAAGCGCCTCAGTAGAGCGTGCGGATCGGCAGGTCGGCGGCGCCATAGGGCACCCAGCGGCAGGAGAACGAGATGTAGCCGCCCTCATAGGCCTGCACCGCCAGGAATTTGGCGACCTTGCCGTAGCGCGCGCAGTGATCGACCGCGACCTGCCGCGCATCGACCTGGGTTGCCATCGAATAGGCGATGATGCCGCCAGTGTCGTTGCCCTTGAACGGAGGCACCGGAAGCAGATCGGCGCGCGCCGACTGGCTCGCCATCATACCCAGGGCAAGTAGACCCGCGGCCGCAATGATTCGCATTCCCGTCACTCCGATTGGTTGCCGACAGTTTACGGTGCCGGCGGGGCGGTGGAAAGAACGGATGGCCGGTCCAACGCAGCATTGCGGTCAACTCGTCGGCAAGTGTTGCCGCGCTGCACTTGACCTCCCCCGGCCTTCACGGCACCGTCCGACCCTTGCAGATCATGCTGTCTGGATCATCCATGCGCGCCTCGACCTTCCTGAAATCGCTCCGCTTTGCCGCCGTGCTCGGCCTCCTGTTCGGGGCGCTGTCGCTCGGCGAGGCCAGGGCCGCCAATCCGCTGGAGCTGAATTTCTGGCTGAGCGGGCCGCGCTATGACGGCAACGTCTCCGAATGCGACAGGGCGCTGCCGACGATCGCCAGCCAGTTCTGGGAGAAAGAAAGCTCGTTCTGGAATTCCTCGTTGAAGATCACCGGCTTCGCCGCCGTTCACGAGACCGCGTTCCGGCCTTGGGCATCCGACAACATCCCGCGCCGCTATTGCACCGGCGAGGCCATGCTCACGGACGGCAAGATGCGCAAGGTGCATTTCTCGATCGTGGAGGATGGCGGCTTCGCCGGCTACGGCCAAGGCGTCGAATGGTGCGTGGTCGGGCTCGACCGCAACTGGGCCTACAACCCGGCCTGCCGCGCCGCCAAACAGTAATTGAAACGTTCTGATCCGGACCGATCAGGCGGCCGAACGACGGTCGCCCGCATTTTGTTCTTGAAATGTTCTTATCGCCTGCTAGGCTTGCCTGCACAGTCTAGTTGAGGGGCGTCGCCATGTTTCATTCCCGATTGCATTCGTTCTCCCGCCTGATGATCTCGCTGACGCTTGCGGCCGGGCTGGCTGCGCTGGCCGATGGCGCAAAGGCCCAGGACAAGCGGCAGAACACGCCCGGCGAATTCGATTTTTATGTGCTGTCACTGTCTTGGTCGCCCTCTTTCTGCGAGGAGGCGGCGGAGCGCGGCGGCCGCTCGCAGACCCAGTGCAGCGGACGGCCCTACGCTTTCGTGGTGCATGGTCTGTGGCCACAATATGAGAACGGATTTCCGGAATATTGCCAGCGGCCCTCGCCGCGGCTGAACCGCAGTATCGTCTCCTCCATGCTCGATCTGATGCCGGCGCCGGGGCTGATCTTCAATGAGTGGGACAAGCACGGCACCTGCTCGGGGCTCGCTGACCGCAGCTATTTCGAGACGATCCGCAAGGCGCGCGCCGCGATCAAGATTCCAGCCGAATATCTCGATCTATCGCAGGCCAAGACCGTGGCGCCGGCGGAGGTGGAGGAAGCCTTCATCAAGGCCAATCCGGGCCTCAGCAATGCCGCCGTCTCGATCACCTGCAACCGGACGCGGCTATCGGAAGTCCGCATCTGCCTCAGCAAGGACCTGCAATTCCGCGCCTGCGAGGAGATCGACCGCCGCGCCTGCCGCCGCGACCAGGTGACGATGCCGCCGATCCGGGGTGGCTAGCCCAGGCGTCGTGCCTCTTTGCTCGGGCCGTCACGTGGCGTAGTGCTCTTGCATGAATTACCGCCACGCCTTCCATGCCGGCAACTTCGCCGATATCATCAAGCACATCGTGCTGACGCGCATCATCACCTATCTCCAGGACAAGCCGGGTGCGTTCCGCGTCATCGACACCCATGCCGGCGCTGGCCTCTACGATCTCGAAAGCGACGAAGCGCGCCGGGGCGGCGAGTGGCTGACGGGCATTGCGCGGCTGATGCAGGCGCGGTTGTCGAACGACGCCATGGCGCTGACCAAGCCCTATCTCGACATCGTCCGCGCCTTCAATCCGAAGGGCGAGCTCAAGGCCTATCCGGGCTCGCCGCTGATCGCACGCGGCCTGCTGAGGCCGCAGGACCGCCTCTTGCTCTGCGAGCTCGAGCCGAAGGCGCGCAAGGCGCTGATCGGCGTACTGCGCCGCGACGAACAGGCCCGCGTGGTCGACCTCGACGGCTGGATGGCGCTGCCGGCTTTCGTGCCGCCGAAGGAACGGCGTGGGCTCGTTCTGATCGACCCGCCCTTCGAGGCAAAGGACGAGTTCGAAAAGCTCGCAGAGGCCTTCTCGGCGGCTTTCGCGAAATGGCCGACCGGTATCTATGTAATCTGGTATCCCGCCAAGAGCCGACGCGCCACCGACACGCTGGTGCAATCAGTGGCGCGGCTCGCAGCCGCAGCAAAGCCGCCGGGAAAATGCCTGCGCCTCGAATTCAGCGTGGCGCCGCAAGCCGACGGCGCAGCCCTCACCTCCAGCGGGCTCTTGATCGTCAATCCGCCTTACACGCTGCACGGCGAACTCAAGACGATCCTGCCGGAGCTGGAGATGCCGCTCGGCCAGGGTGGCGCTGCCAGATTCCGATTGGAGGTGCCGAGACCGTAACACTCCGGCATTCTTGGGAAAAATATGCAGGAGCGGTAGTCAATCTGCAGAGAACCGTATTATGCTGTTGCGGTGACTGGCTTTACGTTCCGCTTCCGCGAATGGTTGCGGCGGAGTGAAGGCCTAAGAAAGATCCAGTCGGACCGAATGGTCTGCCGAAGGATGGCCAGCTCCCGGGCTTCGTAAGGCCCGGTCATGTCGTGACGCGCGTCTGCGTCACGACGGAGGAGCAATGAGGGGGAGTTTCCCGATGGCCATGACGGGAACGGTCAAGTTTTTCAACGGTGAGCGCGGCTACGGATTCATCAAACCGGACGACGGGGGCCGCGACGTCTTCGTACATATTACTGCTGTGGAGCGGGCCGGACTGAAGGACCTTGCCGAAGGACAGCGTATTACTTTCGAAGTCGAACCGGACAAGAAGGGCAAGGGGCCGAAGGCGGTCGATTTGGTCATCCTTCCCTAGCGAGCCAAGCGTCAAAAAAATCCCGGCCGCAAGCGGCCGGGAGGTTGGTCCGGTATTTTCTTCTTTAGCTATCAGAAGTGATAGTTCACGCCTGCGCGCACAACGCTGGCGCTATAGCCGTTTGACACGCCCGTAATCGCGAACTGACTCGTCGAGAGATCGATATAGAGATATTCGAGCTTGGCGCTCCAGTTCGGCGCGAACATAACTTCCGCGCCGGCACCGATGGTCCAGCCGGCGCTGGTGTGCGACTCGGTCCAGCCGAACGTCTGCGCGCGCAGCTCGCCGAAGGCGAGGCCCGCCGTGCCGTAGAACAGCACGTTGCTGAAGGCGTAGCCGGCGCGGCCGCGCAAGGTGCCGAACCACGGATTGGAGAACTTCCACGGCGCGAAGGTGTCGTCGGCACCGGCGGCCTGGATGTCGCCCTCGACGCCGAACACCCATGGGCCGTTCTGGAAATTGTAGCCGGCCTGAACGCCGCCGACGAAGCCCGACGGTTTTGCGGGATTGTTGCTCACCGAACCCCATTCGTAGCCGAGATTGCCACCGAGATACGGACCGGCCCAGCTATAGGCATTGAGCGGCTGATTGACCGTGTAGGGCGCACGCTGCCCGTAATTGAGATCGGCGGCCTCTGCCGAAGCCGTCCAGCCGACCGCAGCCAACGCGGCTGCGCCCACAACGAGCCTCTTCATCACACACTCCAACGCAACTCCCGTCACCGCTGCGATGCCCGCGCCGCCGCGCGAGGCAAAACCGCATGGTTACGGAACCACCCTTTTTCGCGTAAGATTTATCGAGAGTTTTAAGTTAAAGGCCTGTTAAGCCGGGTTACCGCGCTGTTAACAGGCTTAAGCAAGCGTTACCGGGAACTGCGCCGCCATCCTGTGCGTGCCGCTCGGCCGGAACTTCAAATCGACACCCGCAGCGCTTAAATTCGCACCATGGTTCACGATTCCCCCGACAATCCGGACGACGCACGCGTACGCAAACCCGTGCGCGGCAACGCACCCGACGTCCCGCCCCAGGAAACGGAAGCCGCGCCGCCGGACCTCGATCCCGCCACTGCGAATGGCGACGACGAGGACGATGCGCGGCTGCCGGACATCCTGGAAGAGAGCGGCACCGTCGGCGAAGAGCCGCTGGCGACCGGCCACGAGGCGATCGAACGCGCGGTGCGCCTCGCCCCCACCTCGCCCGGCGTCTACCGCATGCTCAATGCGAATGCCGACGTGCTCTATGTCGGCAAGGCCAAGAACGTCAAAAAGCGCCTGTCGAACTATGCGCGCCAGAGTGCGCCGCAGCCGGCGCGCATCCTGCGCATGATCGCCGCCACGGTGACCGTGGAAATCATCTCGACCCACACCGAGACCGAAGCCCTGCTGCTGGAGGCCAACCTCATCAAGCAGCTTCGGCCGCGCTTCAACGTGCAGCTGCGCGACGACAAGTCGTTTCCCTATATCCTGATCACGGGCGACCATTGGGCGCCGCAGATCCTGAAGCATCGCGGCGCGCAGACGCGGCCGGGTCGCTATTTCGGCCCGTTCGCCTCCGCCGGCGCCGTCAACCGCACCATCACCGCACTTCAGCGCGCGTTCCTGATCCGCTCCTGCACGGATTCCTTCTTCGAGAGTCGCTCGCGGCCCTGCCTGCTCTACCAGATCCGCCGTTGCGCCGGCCCCTGCACCCGCGAGATCGACTTCCCCGGCTACACGACCCTGGTGCGCGAGGCGAGCGACTTCCTGTCCGGCAGGAGCCATGCGGTGAAGCAGGAGCTTGCCGCGGAGATGGAGAAGGCCTCCGGCGAGCTCGAATTCGAGAGCGCCGCGCTCTACCGCGACCGCCTCGCTGCGCTGTCCGCGATCCAGTCGCAGCAGGGCATCAATCCGCGCACGGTGGAAGAAGCCGACGTGTTCGCCATCCACCAGGAGGGCGGCTTCTCCTGCGTCGAGGTGTTCTTCTTCCGCACCGGGCAGAACTGGGGCAACCGCGCCTATTTCCCGCGCGCGGAGAAGACATATACGCCGGAAGAGGTGCTCGGCTCCTTCCTCGCCCAGTTCTATGACGACAAGCCGCCGCCGAGGAATATCCTGCTCTCGCACGAGATCGAGGAGAGCGAGCTGCTTGCCAACGCGCTGTCGATCAAGGCGGGCCGCAAGGTCGAAGTGTCCATGCCGAAGCGCGGCGAGAAGAAGGAGCTCGTCACCCACGCGCTCACCAACGCGCGCGAGGCCCTGGGCCGCAAGCTCGCGGACACCGCGACGCAGAGCCGCCTGTTGGACGCCATGGCCACGACCCTGAGCCTGACGCATGCGCCGAAGCGGATCGAGGTCTACGACAACAGCCACATCCAGGGCACCAACGCAGTCGGCGCCATGATCGTCGCCGGCCCGGACGGTTTTGTGAAAAACCAGTATCGCAAGTTCAACATCAAGTCGGAGGGCCTGACGCCCGGCGACGATTACGGGATGATGCGCGAGGTGCTCGAACGCCGTTTCAAGCGCTTGATCAATCCACCCGAGGACAACGCGGCCAAAGCCAAGGACGACGACTTCCCGCAATGGCCCGATCTCGTGATCATCGATGGCGGCCGCGGCCAGCTCAACGCGGTCCGGGACATCTTTGCAAATCTCGGCCTGACCCAGGTGGCGCTGATGTCGGTGGCCAAGGGGCCGGACCGGGATGCCGGCCGCGAGACCCTGTTCATGCCGGAGCGCGAGGCGATCAAGCTGGAGCCGCGCGACCCCGTGCTCTATTTCATCCAGCGGCTGCGGGACGAGGCGCACCGTTTCGTCATCGGCTCGCACCGCAAGCTGCGCAAGAAGGACATCCGCGAGGCCGGCTTGCAGGAGATTCCTGGCATCGGTCCGTCACGCAAACGTGCCTTGCTGCATCATTTCGGAACCCTGAAGGAGATCGAACGGGCCTCGATCACCGATCTCGGTAAGGTTCCGGGGGTGAGCGCCGAGAGCGCCCGCAGGATTTTCGAGTATTTCCATCCCCAGCCGGGGTGAAATAAAAGGGGGGCCGCGGTCATATGGTCGTCGCATCCCGCACCCCATTTGGGGAGCGGAACGGTTGACCTTCAGGCTGCAGCGGTATTGGTAGGACGGATGAACATCGCCACGACACGAGGGACGACCAGCCGCGCGATGTCCCTCCCGAACATCCTGACCTACGGCCGGATCGCCGCGATCCCGGTCGTGGTCGGGTGCATCTACGCACAGTCGATCATGGACGGCCCGCTGTGGCTGCGCTGGGTCGCCGTCGCCATTTTTATCGCGGCTGCGGTCACCGATTACCTCGACGGCTATTACGCACGGATCTGGAATCAGCAATCGGCGTTCGGCCGCATGCTCGATCCGATCGCCGACAAGCTTCTGGTCGCCTCGTGCCTGCTGATGCTGGCCGCCGACGGCATCATTCACGGCTGGTCGCTGTGGGCCGCCATCGTGATCCTGTGCCGCGAGATCCTGGTCTCGGGCCTGCGCGAATATCTTGCCGCGCTGCGTGTCAGCGTGCCCGTGACCAAGCTTGCGAAATGGAAGACGACGGTTCAGCTCATCGCCATCGGCTTCCTGCTGGCTGGTCCGGCCGGCGATGAGGTCGTGCCCATGGTCTCGATGATCGGGCTGGCGCTGCTCTGGGCCTCGGCGATCCTCACCATGTACACCGGCTACGACTATTTCGGCGCCGGCATCCATCACCTCATCAAGGAGGATGAGGGATGAAGGTGAAGTACTTCGCCTGGGTGCGCGAGCGCATCGGCAAGGCCGAGGAGACGATCGAGCCGCCTGCGACCGTGCGCACCGTGGAAGAGCTGATCGCCTGGCTGTCCGGCCAAGGCGAAGCCTACGCCTATGCGTTCGAGAAGCCGAAGGTGATCCGCACCGCGATCGACCATGCCCACGTCAAGTCGGACGCCGCGATCGCGGGCGCTCGCGAGATCGCGTTCTTCCCGCCGATGACCGGCGGCTAGGCCATGTCCGTCGCCACCTGCCCCGTCACCATCCGTATCCAGCAAGACGATTTCGACATCGCACGCGAGATCGCGGTGCTGACCGGGAACCGCACCGACATCGGTGCGGTCGTGAGTTTTTCCGGCATCTGCCGCAGCGACGAAGACAGCGCGAAGATCGCCGCGCTCTCGCTGGAGCATTATCCCGGCATGGCCGAGGAAGAGATCAGGCGCCATGCCGACGAGGCCATCTCGCGCTGGCCTCTCAGCGGCGTCACGGTGATCCATCGCGTCGGCCGTTTCATGCCCGGCCAGAACATCGTGCTGGTGCTGACCGCCTCGCAGCACCGCCAGGCAGCGTTCCAGGCAGCCGAGTTCCTGATGGATTATCTCAAGACCAACGCGCCGTTCTGGAAGAAGGAAGAGAGCGCCACCGGCACCGGCTGGGTCGAGGCCCAGGCCCGCGACGACGAAGCCGCCGCACGCTGGACCCGATCCTGATGGCAACAACATCCAAAAAGGCCGTGCGCGGCCGCGCCGCGCCAAAGCTCGCGAAACTGGGCCGCGGCGAGCTTCTCACGCTGATCGATTTCGTCCGCTATGCGGTGAGCCGCTTCAATGAGGCCAAGCTCGCCTTTGCCCATGGCACGCCCGATCCGGTCGCGGAAGCGGCTTTCCTGGTCTGTGAAGCCCTGCATCTGCATCCCGAGCAGTTCGAGATTTTTGCCAACGCGCGCGTCACGACCGCCGAGGGCAGGACCATCATCGATCTCGTTCATCAGCGCGTCACCACGCGCAAACCGGCCGCGTATCTCGTCAACAAGATCTACATGCGCGGCCTGCCGTTTTATGTCGACGAGCGCGTCATCGTTCCGCGCTCCTTCATCGGTGAACTCTTGGAGTCGCATTTCGGCGGCGACGGCGAAGCCGGCTCGCTGATCGACGATTCCAGCGCCGTCGAGCGCGTGCTCGATCTCTGCACGGGATCGGGATGCCTCGCGATCCTCGCCGCGCATCATTTCCCGAACGCCACGATCGATGCCGTCGATATCTCGAAGGGCGCGATCGACGTCGCCAGACGAAATGTCGGCGAATACGGGCTCGATGGCCGGATCAGCCTGCATCGCGGCGACCTGTTCGCCCCACTCGGTAACACCAAATACGACCTGATCATCACCAACCCGCCTTATGTCGACGCCGAAGGCATGGCGGCGCTGCCGCCCGAGTGCCGGGCCGAGCCGAAGCTCGCCTTCGACGGCGGCGCCGACGGTCTCGATGTGGTGCGCCGGATCCTGCGCGATGCGCCCGGCCATTTGACGCCGCATGGCGGGCTGATCTGCGAGATCGGCCGCGGCCGCGAATTGGTTGACGAGGCCTTTCCTGAATTGCCGCTGCTCTGGCTCGACACCGAGGACTCCGAGGGCGAAGTGTTCTGGATCGCGGCAACCGATCTCGGCTGATCCATCACGGCGGGCAGACCTCGTCGGAACAAGTCAAATACCGCCACGTTCATCCCCCGACGAATTTTCTCGCACTCGGAGGATAACCGCATGCTTGCGCCATCGGGCGAATTGCTGCGCGCCGGCGTCGCGCTCAAGCTCAACCATCTCAAGCGCGCCGCCCAGTCCTATGCCCGCGACCGGAGCAACCAGGCCACAGGGCGCATGACGTCGTACGCGGCTGCGGCCGGACTGCTCGCGGTTGCGGGCTTGTTCGTCGTCGCAGCCTTCTTCGTCGGCCTGATCGCCCTGTACCGCTGGATTGCAATCCATTACGGGCAATTCTGGGGGTTCGGCGCCGTCGGCGCTGTGCTCCTGGTCCTGGCCGCCGCCTGCGCCGGCGTGGCCATGGCCCAGATGAAGCGCAAGACCAAGCCGATCGTGCCGCTCGCCAGCCGCCTGCGGGTGGCTATCGCCACCCCGCGCATCCCGCGCGGAACGGTGAGGGAGGCGGTGAAAGAGGTCGCGACGACAATTCCCCTGGCGCCGCTCGCGCCGGGCGAACGAGGACATGAGTCAGGACATGGCGGCAGCACGTGGCCGGCTCGGTCCAACCGGCCCGTGCAACTCGGGCTGATGCTCGCGGCCGTTGGGCTGGTCGGGATCACGGCCGCGCGCAGGCGGCGTCACGGCCACGGAGCGGATACCTGAAAATGCGTATGCGGCGCGCCGAGCAATTCGACAGCTGGCTGTTAGTCGCAGCCACGACCGTGTTCGTGCTCACCGCGGAACGGTATTTCCAGGATTCTGGCCTGATCCGGCCGGGACCTCCGCAAGACCACCGCAACGGCGAGGCGAATTCGCCGGAAACGAGCCCGACGGGCGCAGCCTCGCAGCCCGGCCGCGGCCGCCGCGCGAAAAGCCCGTTCGCGATCCCGTGGGCAGGCTGGAAGGACATCCTCTGGCGCACCTATCAGCGCATCGACGAGGATCGCCTGCTCGCGACCGCCGGCGGCGTCGTCTTTTTCGGACTGCTCGCGATCTTTCCCGCCATCACGGCGCTGGTTTCATTCTATGGCCTGTTCGCCGATCCCTCGACGATCAGTTCCAACCTGCAATCGCTCGCGATGATGCTGCCCGAGGGCGCGTTCCAGATCGTCGAGGACCAGGTGGCGCGCGTCGTGTCGAACGGCGGCGCGACGCTTGGTTTCACTTTCCTGTTTGGACTCGTGCTCGCGATCTGGAGCGCCAATGCCGGCGTCAAAGCCATCTTCGACGCCCTCAACGTCGCCTATGAGGAGCGTGAAAAGCGCAGCTTCATCCGGCTGAACACGGTCTCGCTGGCTTTCACGGTCGGTGGCATCGTTGCCCTGCTGCTGATGGTGGGCGCCGTCGTCGCCTTCCCGCTCGCGCTCAACCACCTCGGCATGGCGCCCGAAAGCAAGCTGATCGTGGCGCTGGCGCGATGGCCGGTGCTGTTCGTCATTCTCCTTGCGGCGCTCGCCGTCCTCTACCGCTTCGCGCCCAGCCGCGACGCCCCGCGCTGGCAATGGCTGAGCCCCGGCGCTGTGACGGCCGCGATCCTCTGGATCGCCGGCTCGGCGCTGCTGTCCTGGTATCTGTCCGAATTCGCAAATTACAACGCGACCTACGGCTCGCTCGGCGCTGCGATCGGCTTGATGATGTGGATGTGGATGTCGGCCATCGTCATCATGTTCGGGGCTGAGCTGAATTCGGAGATCGAACGGCAGACCTTGCGCGACACGACCACCGGGCCGCCCAAGCCGCTTGGCACCCGCGAGGCCGTCTCGGCCGACACGGTCGGCGCTGCGGCGCCATCCTGACTCTGCGATCGGGCCGCTATCCCCTCGAATCAACAATGATGTTAAGCTCATGCCGCTTGGGGGAGCATGCGGCGTGACGGGGTTCGAAACGCCACCCGTGTTTTCCCGGTCAGGCAGTCAGCTCTTGAAGGCGTAACGCGCGGCATGATTCGTATTTCGACGATCTTCATCGCGATCTGCATGGTTCTGGTCGCCGCCTCGCTCGGGCTCGTGCTCTACGCGGTCGCCGGCATCAGCGGAACCGAATCCGCGATCGTGGCGCTGACGGCGCTGACCTTCCTGATCCTCTACAATGCAGTGTCGATGCGACTGCGCGACCGCAGCGACGTCGGCGGCCAGATCGCCGATCTTTCGCGCGGCACCGCCGACCTCGCCCGTCAGGTCGCCGAATTCGGCCGCCGGCTCGCCACGATCGAAGCACGCATCGCCTCTTCCAATTCGGCCAACTCCGACCGCATCCAGTCGGTGGTCGGCGAGATCAACGAACTCGGCGGACTGGTCAGGCAACTCGCCACCACCGTGTCGGCCCATGAGGATCTGATGGCCGGCAACGCGCCAGTGTCGGCCCCCGCGCCGGTCGCAAGGCAGGAGCCGGACGCGCCGCTCGACCTGATGGCCACGTTCGAGGAGGAACGGCCGGCTGCCCCGGCGCCCGCGCCGCCGCCAATGCGGCCGGCAGCACCGGCGATCCAGACCCAGACCGCCAATCCGGTTCAGACCGCCAACGGCCGCAACCAGACCCAATTGCTGGCGACGCTCCGCAACGCGATCGACGAGAACCGCATCGACATCTTCCTCCAGCCGATGGTGTCGCTGCCGCAGCGCAAGGTCCGGTTCTACGAGGCCGTGACGCGCCTGCGCGACGAGCGTGACCAGCTGGTCGCGGCCGAGGAGTTCATCAGCATCGCGGAGGCCTCCGGGTTGATCGGGCGCATCGACAACATGGTCATGCTGCGCTGCGTGCAGGTGCTGCGGCGCCTGATGGTACGCAACAAGGAAGTCGGCGTGTTCTGCAACGTCGCGGCTTCCACGCTCGGCAATTCCACGACCTTCGCGCAATACCTCGATTTCCTCGAAGCCAATCGGGCGCTGGCGCCCTCGCTGGTGCTGGAATTCAAGCAATCCACCTTCCGCAATCTCGGCCCGGCCGAAACCGAGAATCTCGCGGCGCTCGCCCAGCGCGGCTTCCGTTTCTCGATCGACCATGTCACCGATTTGCGCATCGAACCGCGCGAGCTCGCCGATCGCGGCGTGCGCTTCATCAAGGTGCCGGCCTCGCTCCTGCTCGACCCCAGGCAGGCTTCGGCCTCGGACATCCACCCGTCCGATCTCTCCGACCTGCTCGGCCGCTTCGGCATCGATCTGATCGCCGAGCGAATCGAGGGCGAGCGCGCCGTGATCGACCTGCTCGATTATGACGTGCGGTTCGGCCAGGGGTTCCTGTTCGCGCCGCCCCGGCCATTGCGGCCGGAGGGGTCATCTGCTACCGCCGCGCCGAACCAGGCACAGGACATTCAGGGATCCAATGGCTCCGGCATATCCAGCTCAGGCGCGACGTCGGCTGCGTCTGCGCCACAGCGCGTCACCGGCAACGCCGCGCTCGCGCGACGTATCTGATCGGCCGCACGCATCATGACCACACTGCATTTCGCCGAAAGCCTGCGTGAACTCGTGACGGGCGTGGACGTCGTGCTCAGCGACATCTGGGGCGTGGTCCATAACGGTCTCGAATCCTTCCCCGAAGCCTGCGAGGCGCTGCACACCTACCGCAGCCGCGGCGGTACGGTCATCCTGATCACCAACGCGCCGCGCCCGGCCGACTCCGTGCAGCGGCAATTGCGCAAGCTCGGCGTCGCCGACGAGACCTATGACGCGATCGTGTCTTCAGGCGACCTGACGCGGCTCTATGTCGCCGACCATCCCGGCCGCAAGATGTTCTGGCTCGGCCCCGAGCGCGACAACTCGATCTATCGCGGCCTCGATGCGGTGACCGCACCGCTGGAAGAGGCGGATTACATCGTCTGCACCGGCCTCTATGACGACGAGACCGAGACGGCGGAAGACTATCGCGGCATGATGCTGAAGGCGCGCGAGCGCAAGCTGACGCTGGTTTGTGCCAACCCCGACATCGTGGTGGAACGCGGCGACCGCCTGATCTATTGCGCCGGCGCGATCGCGGAGCTCTATCGCGAGCTCGGCGGCGAGGTGATCTTCTACGGCAAGCCGCACCGGCCGATCTACGAGCGCGCGATGGCGCTCGCCGGCGAACGCCAGGGCCACCAGATCGACCGCAAAAAGGTGCTCGCGATCGGCGATTCCGTCCGGACCGACCTCACCGGCGCGCGCGAGTTCGGCATCGATTGCCTGTTCGTGACCCGCGGCATCCATGCCGAGGAGTTCGAGGGTCTCGACCAGCTCGACCCGGCGTCGGTGCTGGAATTGTTCGGCCATCCCCCGAAGGCGCTGATGCGCGAACTGAAGTGGTAGCGAGTTGATCGTCATTCCCGGTTGATGTGGGGCGTCGATTCCGGAACGACGAACCCGACGCAGAAAGCCCGGGACAATCGCCCGGGCTTTCCGAATTCAACTGATGGCTTCGATCGCGCCTTACGCGCTCGCCATGTCCGGGAAGACCGCCTCGATCTTGGTCTTCAGCGTCGCCGCGTTGAACGGCTTGACGATGTAGTTGTTCACGCCGGCCTTCTTGGCCGCGATCACGTTCTCGGTCTTTGATTCGGCCGTGATCATGATGAAGGGCGTGGTGGCGAGGTTCGGATCCGCGCGCACTTCGCGCAGCAGGTCGTAACCCGTCATCGGCTCCATGTTCCAGTCGGAAATCACGAGCCCGTACTTCTTGCCACGCATCTTGTTCAGCGCTGCCGAACCGTCGCTTGCATCATCGATATTCTCGAAGCCAAGCTGCTTCAGGAGGTTCCTGATGATACGGATCATGGTGCTGTAGTCGTCAACCACCAGAACCGACATCGACAAATCAACCGCCATCTCGACTCCCCCAACGCAAACCCAGGAAATATTACGATCGGACCTGCCGGGCCGGAGCCCCGCGGTTCCACGCCCAAGGACTAGCACCAAGGCGTTAAACAGCGCGTTAACTGGGAACGCCCCCGGTGGACTGAAATCGCACTCGATGCGGCCGCCCCCTCCCGCTTGACTTCATCCGGCCCGTCGCGCCACGGTCCCGGCCGGTCCCGCCGGTTCGAGATTCCCCTGATGGCCCCGCATTTTACCGTTATCCGCGACACCACGCCGGACTCCGCCATTGCAAGGGGTGCCGTGGTCGCCATGGGCAATTTCGACGGCGTTCATCTCGGCCATCGCGCCGTAATCGCTGCGGCCCTGGAAATGGGCCGGCTACATGGCCGCCCTGCGCTGGCATTGACCTTCGAGCCGCATCCGCGCCGGTTTTTCAGCCCCAACACCCCGCAATTCCGCCTGACGGACGAGCGTGCCAAGCTGCGGCTTCTGGCCGGCACCGGACTTGACGGCGCCGTGGTCATGACCTTCGACAAGTCCCGCGCCGGGACCAGCGCGCAAGACTTCATTCACCACGACCTGATCGGGCGCCTGGGCATCGGCGGAATCGCCGTCGGCTACGACTTCCACTTCGGCAAGGGTCGGGTCGGCTCGCCGAGCCTCCTCGTCAACGAGGCGCCCCGGCTCGGCATCGAGGTCGACGTGCAGCCGCATGTCGATATCGACGAGCGGCCGGTCTCCTCCAGCGCGATCCGGATCGCGCTCGCCGAAGGCCAACTCGACGAGGCCACGGCCATGCTCGGCGCGCCCTGGTTCATCACCGGCGAGGTCATCCACGGCGAGAAGCGCGGCCGCGACCTCGGTTATCCCACCGCCAATATCCGCCTTGATGCCAATTGCGGCCTCAAGCACGGCATCTATGCGGTGCGGGTCGGCCGCGGCGTGGAGCGGCTGGACGGGGTGGCAAGCTTCGGCCGCCGCCCGACGTTCGACAATGGTGCGCCGCTGCTGGAAATCTTTCTGTTCGACTTCAAGGGCGACCTTTACGGACAGACGCTCGACTGCGCCTTTATCGGCTTCATCCGCGAGGAGCTGAAATTCGACGGCCTGGATGCCCTGATCCGCCAGATGGACGACGATTCCGCCCACGCCCGGGCCATGCTCGCCGCCGCCCCGGACGCGTTTCCGCGGCTTGGCGTCTTCGATTGAGGCCGGAAACCGGCCCGCCGAACCTTTTGCGCTTCCCCCGCCCCCCTGCTATGGAAAGCCCATGTTTGCGCGGCGCATCATAGGGATTAGCGGCCCGGCTTCCGCCTGAGCCTTCGGCTCGGCGCAAGACCGGGATGTTGTCGTTTCACCCGCGATTCCGCATCGCCATCCGTTCCCGCGCCCTTCCGAGCCAGTCAGCCTCATGTCCGACAAGCCACAAAAGTCCCAAAAATCCGAAGCCAAAGACTATTCGAAAACCCTGTTCCTGCCGCAGACCGAATTCCCGATGCGCGCCGGCCTGCCGCAGCGCGAGCCGGAGCTGCTGAAATACTGGAACGACATCGGCCTTTACGACAGGCTGCGCCAGGAAGCCCAGGGGCGCGCCAAATTCGTGCTGCATGACGGCCCGCCCTACGCCAATGGCAACATCCATATCGGGCACGCGCTGAACAAGATCCTCAAGGACGTCGTGACCAAGAGCCAGCAGATGCTCGGCTTCGACTCCAACTACGTGCCCGGTTGGGACTGCCACGGCCTGCCGATCGAATGGAAGATCGAGGAGGAGAATTACCGCTCCAAGGGCAAGCAGAAGCCCGACTTCCGCGACTCCGCCGCGATGGTGGCGTTCCGCAAGGAATGCCGCGCCTATGCGACGCACTGGATCAACGTGCAGCGCGAGGAATTCAAGCGCCTCGGCATCATCGGCGACTGGGATCATCCCTATCAGACGATGAGCTATCCCGCCGAGGCGCAGATCGCCCGCGAGCTGATGAAGTTCGCCGCCAACGGCACCCTGTATCGCGGCTCCAAGCCGGTGATGTGGAGCGTGGTCGAGAAGACCGCACTCGCCGAGGCCGAGGTCGAGTACGAGGACTACACCTCCGACATGGTGTGGGTGAAGTTTCCCGTCACGTCCCCGGCACATGGTGCGCTCGCCAATGCATCGGTCGTGATCTGGACCACCACGCCCTGGACGCTGCCCGGCAATCGCGCGATCTCGTTCTCACCGAAGATCGCCTACGGCCTCTACAAGGTGACGGATGCGGCCGCGGACAATTGGGCGAAGACCGGCGATCTCCTGATCCTGGCCGATGCGCTTGCAGCAGAGGTGTTCAAGCAGGCGCGCGTCACGGCCTATGAGAAGCTGCGTGACATTCCCGGCGATACGCTGGACGCCGTGGAGTGCGCCCATCCCTTGCGCGGCCTCGATGGCGGTTACGCGTTTATCGTGCCGCTGCTCGCCGGCGAGCATGTCACCGACGATACCGGCACCGGTTTCGTGCACACCGCGCCGAGCCACGGCCGCGAGGATTTCGACGTCTGGATGGCCAATACCCGCGAGCTCGATGAGCGCGGCATCTCGACCGCGATCCCCTACACTGTCGACGAGAACGGCGCCTATACCGCGCAGGCCCCCGGCTTCACCGGCAAGCGCGTGCTCAACGACAAGGGCGAGAAGGGCGATGCCAATGAAGCCGTGATCAAGGCGTTGGTCGAGGCCGGCAAGCTGCTCGCGCGCGGCCGCCTCAAGCACCAATACCCGCATTCCTGGCGCTCGAAGAAGCCGGTGATCTTCCGCAACACGCCGCAATGGTTCATCGCGATGGACAAGGACATCAGCAAAGATGGCCACCCCAGGAAGGGCGATACGCTGCGGGCTCGCGCGCTGCATGCGATCTCGGTCACGCAATGGGTGCCGCCGTCGGGTGAGAACCGCATCAACGGCATGATCGCCAACCGTCCGGACTGGGTGATCTCGCGCCAGCGCGCCTGGGGCGTGCCGATCGCCGTGTTCGTGCGCGAGAAGAGCGACGGTTCGGCCGAGATCCTGCAGGACGAGATCGTCAATCAGCGCATCACCGAGGCCTTCATGGAGGAAGGCGCCGACGCCTGGTACATGGAAGGCGCCCGCGAGCGCTTCCTTGGATGCCGCGCGAAGGAAGATTGGAAGAAAATCGACGACATCTGCGACGTCTGGTTCGATTCCGGCTCCACACACGCCTTCGTGCTCGAGGATCGCCAGAACTTCCCGCAGCTCGGCAACATCGTCCGCAAGGTCGACGGCGGCGACGACACCGTGATGTATCTCGAAGGCAGCGATCAGCATCGCGGCTGGTTTCATTCGTCGCTGCTGGAAAGCGCGGGCACGCGCGGCCGCGCGCCCTATGACATCGTGCTCACCCACGGCTTCACGCTCGACGAGAACGGCCGCAAGATGTCGAAGTCGATCGGCAACACCGTCGAGCCTCAGAAGGTGATCAAGGATTCGGGCGCGGATATCCTGCGCCTCTGGGTCTGCGCCACCGACTATGCCGACGACCAGCGCATCGGCCCGGAGATCCTGAAGAACACCATCGAGACCTATCGCAAGCTGCGCAACACCGTGCGCTGGATGCTGGGAACGCTGGATCACTACAGGCCGGCCGACGCAGTCGCGCCCGCCGACATGCCTGAGCTCGAACGGCTGATGCTG
Organism: Bradyrhizobium sp. BWC-3-1; assembly: GCF_032917965.1. Taxonomy (NCBI): domain Bacteria; kingdom Pseudomonadati; phylum Pseudomonadota; class Alphaproteobacteria; order Hyphomicrobiales; family Nitrobacteraceae; genus Bradyrhizobium; species Bradyrhizobium sp. BWC-3-1. Next base: position 1,228,115 of record NZ_CP136625.1, on the reverse strand, counting down.
CACGAGCTCGCGGTCCGCGCTGCCGTCGTCCGAAAGGCCTATCAGGAGTTCGACTACAAGACCGTGGTCGCGACCCTGTCCGCCTTCCTGAACAGTGAGCTCTCCGCGTTCTATTTCGACATCCGCAAGGACACGCTGTATTGCGATCCGCCGTCCTCGCCGACGCGCAAGGCGGCGCTGACCACGATCGACCTGTTGTGCAGCTCGATCCTGAAATGGCTGGCGCCTATCCTCAGCTTCACCGCGGAGGAGGCCTGGCGGATGTACAGGCCCGACGCCGAGCCCTCGGTGCACCTGACGCAGTTTCCCGACGACCTCGAAAGCCTGCGCGACGACAAGCTCGCCGCGAAGTGGGAAGCGATCCGCAATGTCCGCCGCGTCGTCACCGGTGCGCTGGAGCTCGAACGCGCCGCCAAGAACATCGGCTCGTCGCTGGAGGCATCACCGGTCATCTATGTCGCCGACCGCGACATGCTTGCGACGCTGTTCGACACCGATCTCGCCGAGATCTGCATCACCTCGAACTACGAGGTGCGCGAGGGCGAGGTGCCGGCTTCCGCATTCCGTCTCGATGCCGTTCCAGGCGTCGCTGTCGTGGTGGAGAAGGCGGTCGGCACCAAATGCGCCCGTTCCTGGAAGATTTCGCCGACGGTGGGTGAAGACCCCGAATATCCCGACGTCACCCCGCGCGACGCCAAGGCGCTGCGCGAATGGAAGGCGCTGGGGGTCAGCATCTAGGTCTCACCGTCGTCCTGGCGAAAGCCAGGACCCATTCCACGGCCGCCAATTGCGACGAAGGCTGATGACCGCAAGTCTTTCAAACAACGACCGCCTCGGACTATGGGTCCTGGCTTTCGCCAGGACGACGACGGAGCGTGTTGTGGCCGACTGCCCATGACCCCGCTCCGCGCCGGCATCCTCGCGGCCCTGCTCACGCTCGTGGCCGACCAGGCTTCAAAGCTCTGGCTGCTGAACGTGTTCGACCTCGCCCGTCGCGGCGCGGTCGAGGTGACCCCGTTCTTCGACTTGGTGCTTGCCTGGAACATCGGCATCAGCTTCGGCTGGCTCCAGAATGACGGTCAGGCGGCGCAAATGGCGCTGATGGCCGTCAAAGTCCTCGCGGTGGTTGCGCTGGCGATCTGGATGGCCCGCTCCCACACCCTGCTGGCAACCATCGCGCTCGGCCTGATCATTGGCGGCGCCATCGGCAACGGCATCGACCGCCTGGCCTATGGCGCGGTGGTCGATTTCGCCCTGTTTCACGTCGAGATCGGCGGAAATACCTATAATTGGTACGTGTTCAACCTCGCGGACGTGGCCATCGTTGCTGGCGTGGCGGCGCTATTGTATGATTCCTTCCTGGGGGTACCCGCCGCAAAAGCGCCCTGATCCCGGCCGATACGGACCGGCAGGCGGAACCTTGCTTTTGCGAGGGATTATGCCGCGCGAGAGCGGCAAACTGCCACATTTTGGAACAGGTACAGTGATGCGCAGCTCGAAGACCAGCGGTTCGATGGTTGAAGACCCCCGGCAGGGGCTCTGGCGGGCGTTGAAATTGTCCGCTGTCGCGCTCGGCATCGGTCTCGTCATGTCGGCTGGCGCCGCCCGCGCCGGTGACGACGGCGAGGACGACGACGACATGACCTTCGAAGAGAAGCTCATCGACAATCTGATGTCGGGCATCGGCGCCAAGAGCATGGAGAAGAAGGGTATCGAATACCGCGAGCGGTCGCCGCTGGTGGTGCCGCCCAAGCTCGACCTGCCGCCGCCCGCCGGCGTTGAAGCCAAGAACGCGCCGAACTGGCCGAAGGACCCTGACGAGAGACGCCGCAAGGAGGCCATCGCGCAGCGGAAGAAGGCCGTCAAGGCCACGGAGAGCTGGCAGGCAGGCCGGGCGTTGTCGCCCGCCGAGATGGAGGTCGGCAGGACAGCCGCACCCGAGCGCACGAGCAATGATCCTATTCAGCCGGGCACCAACGGCAATCCGTCGCTCAGCCCGGCCCAACTCGGTTTCACCGGCGGTCTGTGGGGCATGATGTCGAACAACAAAGGCGAGGCCAAGCAATTCACGACCGAGCCGCCGCGCCAGTCACTGGTCGAGCCGCCGCCCGGCTACCAGACGCCGTCTCCGAGCTACGCCTATGGCGCCGGAGAGGACAAGACACGGCGGACCTATTTCGACATCATGTCCGGCAAGGACAAGGAACAATAGCCTCCTGTCCCTTTGCGACATCCCGACAGACGCGGTCCCGCGCCGGCGGCTCGTGCGCGCCGGACGCGGTCTTTAATTGCTTATCAGTAACTTGCGCCCGAGTTGAGTTCTCTGCTTCGTGACGCGAAGCGTTTGCCGCACGGTGTACCATGCCGTGCCTCCGAGCCGGACATCCGGGCTCGGCCTTTCATAAGGATCATGATGTCCTCTTACCGATCGGCTGCCCGCCTCCTTGCCGCGCTGCTTTCGACGAGTGTCCTCACGGCCGGCGCATCCCTTGCGCAGACCACGGTGACATCGGCTCCGCCCGCCAGCTTCACGCTCGGAAACGGCATGCAGGTCGTGGTGATTCCGGACCATCGCACGCCCGTCGTCACTGAAATGATCTGGTACAAGGTCGGCTCGGCGGACGAGACGCCGGGCAAGTCCGGGCTCGCGCACTTCCTCGAGCACCTGATGTTCAAGGGCACATCGAAGCATCCGGTCGGCGAATTCTCCCAGACCGTGCTCCGCGTCGGCGGCAACGAGAACGCCTCGACCTCGGTGGACTACACCAATTATTACCAGCGGGTGCCGAAAGAGCAGCTGCCGAAGATGATGGAGTTCGAGGCCGACCGCATGACCGGCCTGATCCTCAAGGACGAGAACGTGCTGCCGGAGCGTGACGTCGTGCTCGAAGAGTACAACATGCGCGTCGCCAACAATCCGGACGCGCGGCTGAACGAGCAGATCATGGCCGCGCTCTATCTCAACCATCCCTACGGCCGGCCGGTGATCGGCTGGCACCAGGAGATCGAGAAACTCGATCGCGAGGATGCGCTCGCCTTCTACCGCCGCTTCTATGCGCCGAACAACGCGACCCTCGTGATCGCCGGCGACGTCGAGCCCGCCGACATCCGCCCGCTGGTCGAGCGCAATTTCGGGTCCATCCCGGCCCAGCCCGCAATCCCGGCGCGGCGCGTCCGCCCGCAGGAGCCGGAGCCCGCGGCGCCGCGCACCGTGACCCTCGCCGATCCGCGCGTCGAGCAACCCGGCCTGCGACGCTATTACCTGGTGCCCTCGGCGACCACGGCTGCGGCCGGCGAAAGCGCGGCCCTCGACGTGCTGGCGCAGCTGATGGGCAGCGGCAGCAATTCCTATCTCTACCGTGCGCTCGTGGTCGACAAGCCGCTCGCGGTCTCCGCCAGCGCCAGCTATTCGAGCATCTCGCTCGACCCGACCCAGTTCGCGATCTCGGCTTCGCCCAAATCCGGCGTCAGCTTCGCCGAGGTCGAGCAGGTGGTCGATGGCGTCATCGCCGATATCGCGCAGAATCCGATCCGCGCCGAGGATCTCGAGCGGGTCAAGACCCAGCTCATCGCCGAGGCTATCTACGCCCAGGACAATCAGGCGGTGCTGGCGCGCTGGTATGGCGGGGCATTGACCACGGGCCTGTCGATCGAGGACATCCGGAGCTGGCCCGATCGCATCCGCGCGGTCACCGCCGAGCAGGTCCGCACCGTCGCGCAGAAATGGCTCGAGAAGAAGCGCTCGGTGACGGGCTATCTGATCAAGGACACCGGCGCCGCCAAGCGCGAGGAGAAGCGTTCGTGACCTATCCCTTCCTTCGACGTGTCACATTCTCCCTGGTCACCGGCGCGGCACTCGCGCTCGCGACCGTTTCGCCGTCGCAGGCGGCAGCAAAGATCCAGCATTTGACCTCGCCGGGCGGCATCGAGGCCTGGTTTGTGCAGGATGCGACCGTGCCGCTGATCGCCATGGAATATTCCTTTGCCGGCGGCTCGGCACAGGATCCCAAGGACAAGTCGGGCGTCGCCAATCTGGTCGGCGATCTCCTCGACGAAGGCTCCGGCGATCTCGATTCCAAGACCTTCCATGAGCGGCTCGACCGCCGCGCCATCGAGCTCTCCTTCAGCGCCACCCGCGACACCTTCCGCGGCAGCCTGCGCATGCTGCGCGACAACAAGGACGAGGCCTTCGACCTGCTGCGGAGCGCGCTGACCTCGCCGCATTTCGAAACGGCCGATGTCGAGCGCATCCGCTCGCAGGTGATCTCGGGCCTGCGCCGCGAGACCACCAACCCGACCTCGCTGGCGAGCCGCAAATTCCTGGAGGTCGCCTTCGGCGATCATCCCTACGGCCGGCAGTCCAACGGCAACCTCGACAGCGTTCCGACCATCACGGTTGCCGACATGAAGGATTATGTCGGCCGCGTGCTCGCCAAGGATACGCTCAAGATCGCAGTGGTTGGCGATGTCGATCCAGCCACGCTCGGCAAGCTGCTCGATCACACTTTTGGTGGCCTGCCCGCCAAGGCCAATCTCGCGCCCGTCCCCGACGTCGAGGCCGCCAAGCCGCCGCAACGCGCGTTCGTGACGCTCGATGTGCCCCAGACCGTGATCACCTTCGGCGGCCCCGGAGTGAAGCGCAGCGATCCGAACTTCATGGCTGCCTATGTTGTCAACCACATCCTCGGCGGCGGCGGGTTGTCCTCGCGGCTCTATCGCGAGGTGCGCGAGAAGCGCGGGCTGGCCTATTCGGTGTTCGAATCGCTGCTCTGGATGGAGCATTCGGCGGTCTTCATCGGCAATACCGGCACCCGCGCCGACCGTGCCGGCGACACCATCGACGCCATCGACAAGGAAGTGCGCCGGATCGCCGAGGAAGGCCCGACGCAGAAGGAGCTCGACGAGGCCAAGTCCTACCTCAAGGGCTCGCAGATGCTGGCGCTCGACACCTCCTCGAAGCTCGCGCAGGCGCTGCTGCAATATCAACAGGACAAGCTGCCGATCGACTATATCGAGAAGCGCAACGCCGTCGTGGATGCGGTCACCATGGACGACGCCAAGGCGGCCGCAAAGCGCCTCTGGGGCCAGGGCCTCCTGACCGTCGTCGTCGGCCGCGCTCCGCAGGCCGCGGCGCAACCGGCAGCCGCACCGGCGACGAAGTCGAACTGACGTCTTCCATACCCTTCTGAAATGGCCGGGCTCGCCCGGCCATTTGCATTTGGGGGCGCCATTGCCGAACTTGGGCGTCCGGGATATGTCCGGGCATCACGAATGGTGCCACCATGCTGCGGATATCCCGCGATCTTGTCATCGACGAGGACGACATCGAGATCGGCTTTGTCCGCGCCTCCGGCCCGGGCGGGCAGAACGTCAACAAGGTCGCGACCTCGGCGCAATTGCGCTTCGACACCCGGAAGCTGACGCTTCCGGAGGATGCCGCGTTGCGCCTCGCCCGGCTCGCAGGGCAGCGCATGACCAAGGACGGCGTCATCGTGATCCAGGCCCAACGCTTCCGCACCCAGGAGCGCAACCGCCAGGACGCCATCGACCGCCTTACGGAGATGCTCGGCGAAGCCATGATCCGGCCGAAGCCGCGGCGCGCGACAAAGCCGACCTTTGGCTCCAAGCAGCGCCGGCTCGAGGGCAAGAAACACCGCAGCGACATCAAGTCGAAGCGCGGGCGCGGTTTCGACGACTAGCAGAGACTGCAAAAGAACTCCGGCCGCAGGGCGACCGGAGTTCTGCCGTCTCACTCCATTGGCTAGTAGCGCTTGCCCGTGGCTGCACCGCCCGTCGCGGAATCGTCGGCGGTCCCTTTGTGTGCAGCACTGCCCGTGGTGCCAACCGTGCCCCTGGTGCCCTTCGTCGGCTTCATGCCCGTCGACTCGCCCGCCGCGCCCGGCTGGGCGCTCATCTCCTCGTCGCCGCTGCCCATTGTGCTGCCTTGCATCGGTTTGCTTTGCACGGTGCCGCTAGGCCTCGCGCCAGACGACGTACCTTGCGCGAGAACCGGTGTCACAATGAGAGCCGAGACGGCGCATGCGATTGCGGAGGTCTTCACCAACTTCATCCATTTCTCCTGGATTTTCGCGATGATCGGTTCGGCGGCTTGATGCGCCGTCCGTCTGAGCCGAACCAGTCCATCGCGTTACGAGCTCGAACGGCGCGACCGCAATGCAACCTGTCTCGTGTGGTGATCGTTTAGGGATTTGACGGCGGTTTCGCGGAATTGTCCTCCGCATATACGGCAGCGCGGAACAACGCACCCGCGTGCACCTCCGCACGCAGCGAAACAGCCCGCTACTACCACCGCATGTTTTGCCGCGCCTAGAGTTTGCGCACGCTGAATTGACGTCGACGGGCGGACTTTTGACGATGCGCGCGATCGTGCTGGGATTGTGCACCGCGGTGGTGCTGGTGGTGCGGGTGGCCGAGGCGCAGATGCCCTTGCCGGCTGCAAAGCCGCCGGATGGCGCAACACTGTTCAAGCAGCAATGCGCGGTGTGCCACACCACGAACCTGTCAGAACCGGTGCGGCAGGGTCCGCCGCTGGTCGGGATCGTCGGGCGGCCCGCCGGCAAGGTCGAAGGCTTTCACTATTCAGAGCCCCTCGCAAAAGCAGCCTTCGCCTGGGACGAGACGAAGCTCGACGCATGGCTGACCAATCCGCAAGCCGTGATTCCCGGCGTGGTCATGGTCTACCGGCAGGCGAATCCGGAGACGCGCGCCGCCATCATCGCCTTTCTTAAGGAGCAGAACTGAGTGGCAAAGCCGGTCCATTCCATGATCCGCGCACTCGACGAGGCGCGCTCGCTCGACTTCTACAGACGGGCCTTTGGCCTGGAAGTCACCGACCGTCTGAAGTTCGCAGACTTTGCCCTGATCTATCTGCGTCACCCCTCCTCACCCTTCGAGTTGGAGCTGACGGTCAATTTCGATCGCAAGGAGTCGTATGCGCTCGGCGACGGCTACGGACATCTCGCCGTGGTGGTCGAGGATCTCGATGCCGAACATGCCCGCTTCGAGCGTGAGAAGCTCGCACCGGGTCCGCTGCGCGACTTCAAGCACGACGGCAAAACGCTGGCGCGCTTCTTCTTCGTCAGCGATCCCGACGGCTACAAGATCGAGGTGATCCAGCGCGGCGGACGTTTCAACTGATCGAACCACAAAATCAAAATCATAAAAGGAGGAATGCCATGAGAGAAGTCGATCGTCGAAGCAGGCACAGCCGCCGCATCTTTCTCAAGGGCGCCGCGGCCGCCGTGCCGGTCGCGGCAGTCGCGACCAGCATCGCCGTCAGCATCGAGGGCGCCTGGGCCGACGAGGCAAGCGCGCTTTCGCCCGCGACGATGAAGACGCTGCTGAAAGTCGCGCGCGATATCTATCCACACGACGTCCTCGGCGACAGCTACTACATCACCGCGATCAAGCCGTGGGACGGAAAGGCCGCCAAGGACCCCGCCGTCAAGGCGCTAATCAGCGACGGCATCACCAGGCTCGATCAGAACGCGCGTGATCGCCACAAGGCGCCCTATGTCGAAGTGCCCTGGGAAGCCGACCGCGTGGTGCTTTTGAAGGAGATCGAGCAGAGCGACTTCTTCCAGAAGGTGCGCGGCGACCTCGTCGTCTCTCTCTACAACCAGAAAGAGGTCTGGCCGCGGTTCGGCTACGAGGGCTCCTCCGCCGAACACGGCGGCTACATCAACCGCGGCTTCGCCGACATCGACTGGCTGCCGAAGGCTTAAGGCTCACCCAACGGTTCAGGAGAACGCATATGGCAAAATTCGATCTGAACGACTCCAGCGTTGTGGTGATCGTCGGCTCCGGTGCCGGCGGCGGCACGCTGGGCAACGAGCTCGCACAGAAGGGCGTCAAGGTCGTGATTCTCGAAGCAGGTCCCCGCATCGAGAATCAGGACTTCGTCAATGACGAGTGGGAGAGTTTCTCGCAGCTCGCCTGGACCGATGCGCGCACCACATCGGGATCATGGCGCGTCGCAAAAGACTTCTCGGGTCTTCCCGCCTGGATCGTCAAGGCGGTCGGCGGCTCGACCACACACTGGGCTGGCGCGTCGCTGCGGTTCGACGAGCACGAGTTCAAGGTGAAGAGCACCTACGGCAACATTCCCGGCGCCAACCTGCTGGACTGGCCGGTCACGCTCGCGGAGATGGAGCCGTGGTACGCCAAGGCCGAGAACAAGATGGGCGTGACCCGCACCAACGGCATTCCCGGACTTCCCGGCAACAATAACTTCAGAGTGATGGAGGCCGGCGCAAAGAAGCTCGGCTACAAGACGGTGCACACCGGCAACATGGCGATCAACAGCCAGCCGCGCGACGGACGCGGCGCCTGTCAGCAGATCGGCTTCTGCTTCCAGGGCTGCAAGTCCGGCGCGAAATGGTCGACGCTCTACACCGAGATACCCAAGGGCGAGGCGACCGGCAATCTCGAGGTTCGCCCCGCCAGCATGGCGGTCAAGATCGAGCACGATGCCGCCGGCAAAGTCACCGGCGTGGTTTACGCCGACGAGAGCGGTGCAATGCAGCGCCAGAAGGCACGCATCGTTGCGGTCGCCGGCAATTCGATTGAAAGCCCACGGCTGCTGTTGAACAGCGCATCCACGATGTTCCCCGACGGCCTCGGCAACTCAAGCGGTCAGGTCGGCCGCAATTACATGCGCCACATGACCGGTAGCGTCTATGCCGTGTTCGAGAAGTCGGTGCACATGTATCGCGGCACCACCATGGCCGGCATCATCCGCGACGAGGCCGCCAACAATCCGAAGCGCGGCTTCGTCGGCGGCTACGAGATGGAGACGCTGTCGCTCGGACTGCCCTTCATGGCGGCGTTCCTCAACCCCGGCGCCTGGGGACGTCCGTTCACCGCCGCGCTCGACGGTTATCCCAGGATGGCCGGGATGTGGCTGGTCGGCGAGGACATGGCGCAGGAAACCAACCGCATCACGCTCGATCCTGTCGTGAAGGACAAGTTCGGCCAGCCGGTCGCAAGCGTGCACTTCGACGATCATCCCAACGATCTCGCGATGCGCGCGCACGCCTACAAGCAGGGCGCTGCGGTCTACGACGCCGTCGGCGCCACCGTGAGCTATCCGACACCGCCCTATCCGAGCACGCACAATCTCGGCACCAACCGGATGAGCGAGAAGCCCAGGGATGGTGTGGTCAACAAGTTCGGGCAAAGCCACGACGTCAAGAACCTGTTCGTCTCCGACGGCAGCCAGTTCACCAGCGGCGCAGCCTGCAATCCGACGCTGACCATCGTCTCGCTGGCGATCCGGCAGGCGGATTACATTGCGGGTGCGATGCAGAAGAAGGAAATTTGATCCAATCTCGTTCGTCGTCCTGGCGAAAGCCAGGACCCATTGCCCCGGGAAGGAGTTCGGCGAAGGCTTGTTGTTCGGGACTCATACCGCCCATCGCTGATGGATTCCGCGGTATGGGTCCTGGCCTTCGCCAGGACGACATCAGGGCTATTCCGCTGCATCGAGGATGGGCGCAACCGTCGTCTTGAACGCCTGCACCGGCGCTGCCGTCTTGGAGCGGTAGATCAGGCAGGAGCAGCGCAGCAACGAAGCGAAATTGTTGACCTCGCCGTGATGGTCGAGCACCTCGGTGTAGAGCGTCGTCAGGAACTTGCCGACGCTCATGTTCTCCTTGGCCGCGATCTCCTCCAGCGTGTCCCAGAATGCCATTTCCAGCCGGATCGAGGTGCAATGCCCACCGATCCGCAACGAGCGGGTCTGGGATTCGTAGTCGCCTTGGGGCTGATGCGCGAAGAGATGGCACATGGCGTCCTCCCGTCCTGTTGCCATTTTTTCGCGATGCTACACCGCAGCCCGGTACCCCACAATCGGGACGGCAGCCGGAGATCGATCCATCCCGGTTGCGCGATTTTCTCGAACGTCCAATCCCATCAATGCGATAGATAGCCCTTTTCCCCAGCCCGCCACGTTCCTGTTGCCCAACACATGCTTTTGACGCAACACGGCCTAGAATGGCGTTCTCCGCGAATCCAGATCGAAGCCCAAGATCAAAGCCGAAAATCGAGTTTCATGCCCGTCCGCCAATTACCCGAACAGGTCGTCAACCGCATCGCCGCCGGCGAAGTGGTCGAGCGTCCCGCGAGCGTGGTCAAGGAACTGGTCGAGAACGCCATCGACGCCGGCGCGAGCCGGATCGACGTCTTTACCGATGGCGGCGGACGCCGGCGGATCGGCATCACCGACGACGGCGGCGGCATGACCGCCAGGGACCTGTCGCTGGCGGTCGAGCGTCACGCCACCTCCAAGCTCGACGACGAGGACTTGCTGCAGATCCGCACGCTCGGATTCCGCGGCGAGGCGCTGCCCTCGATCGGCTCCGTGGCGCGGCTTGCCATCACCACGCGGCATGCCAGCGAGCCGCACGCCTGGGCGCTCAATGTCGAGGGCGGCGAGAAATCCGAGATCATGCCGGCCGCGCTCGCGCATGGCACGCGGGTCGAGGTCAACGACCTCTTCTACGCGACGCCGGCGCGGCTGAAGTTCTTGAAGACCGACCGGACCGAGGCGGAAGCGATCCGTGAGGTGGTGCGGCGCCTCGCGATGGCGCGGCCCGAAATCGCCTTCACACTGGCGGGCGAAGAGCGCGCCCCGGTGACCTGGGCTGCGGCGCTGCCCGGCGTCGCCGGTCGCCTGACGCGCCTCGGCGACATCCTGGGGGCGGAGTTCCGCAGCCATGCCATCGAGGTCCATGCCGAGCGCGAGGGCGTGGTCGTCGCCGGCTATGCCGCAGCGCCCGCGCTGACCAAGGCCAACGCCCTCGGGCAATATCTGTTCGTCAACGGCCGCCCGGTGCGCGACAAGCTGATCCTAGGGGCGGTACGCGGGGCCTATGCCGACTATCTGCCGCGCGACCGTCATCCGGTGCTGGCGCTGTTCGTCACGCTCGATCCGCGCGAGGTCGACGCCAACGTGCATCCGGCCAAGACCGAGGTGCGGTTTCGCAACGCCGGCCTCGTCCGCGCGCTGATCGTGCACGGATTGAAGGACGGGCTTGCACGGGAGGGCCGGCGTACGGCCGCCAACAGCGGCGAAAGCGCGCTGTCTTCGTTCCGCCCCGCATTCACGCCGCGCCCGGCAAGCTGGGACTGGCGCCAGTCGCCATCCGCCCCGGTCGCGCCGATGCCGTCATTCGACGGTGCGGCCGCGCCCGCCTTCGCCGAGCGCGCGCAGGCTGCGTTCGATGTCGGCGCGCCCAGTGCAGACGTGCGGATCGAGAGCCAGCCCGTCGGCGATCTCGTCGACCGCCCGCTCGGGGCGGCGCGCACCCAGATCCACGAGACCTATATCGTCTCGCAGACCCGCGACGGCCTGATCATCGTCGACCAGCACGCCGCGCATGAACGCATCGTCTATGAACGGCTGAAGGCCTCGCTGGCGGCCAACGGCGTGCAGCGGCAGATCCTGCTGATCCCCGAGATCGTCGAGATGGACGAGGCCACGGTGGAGCGCCTGCTCGAGCGCAGCGAGGAGCTGGCGTCGTTCGGCCTTGCGATCGAATCCTTCGGCCCCGGCGCGGTTGCGGTGCGCGAGACGCCGTCGCTGCTCGGCAAGACCAACGCCGGCGGCCTGTTGCGCGATCTTTCCGAGCACATGGCCGAGTGGGACGAGGCGCTGCCTCTGGAGCGCCGCCTGATGCACGTCGCCGCCACCATGGCCTGCCACGGCTCGGTGCGCGCCGGCCGCAGGCTGCGACCGGAGGAGATGAATGCCCTGCTCCGCGAGATGGAGGACACCCCGAACTCCGGCCAGTGCAATCACGGCCGGCCGACCTATGTCGAGCTGAAGCTGTCGGATGTCGAGAAGCTGTTCGGGCGACGGTAACGTTCGAAATTACGGCCGCTTCAAAAACACGAACTCCGTGTCGTCATAAGCGCGCCGCTCCAATTCCTCGAAGCCTTCCGGCGTGACGAACTGCGCAGCCTTCGCCTCTTCCACCACGAGCAGCGCGCCCGGCGTGAGCCAGCCCCCGTCGCGCAAGCTCGCAAGCGCCTTCTCCGCAAACCCTTTGCCATAGGGCGGATCGAGGAACACCAGCGAGAACGGCTCGACCGGATGCGCAGGCCCGAGATCGGTGGCATCACGGCGATAGACTTTTGTCACGCCACCCAGGCCCAGCGTCTCGACATTATTCCGCAGCAGGGCGCGCGCTTCCGCGCCGTTGTCGACGAACAGCGTGAACTTCGCGCCGCGTGAAGACGCTTCGATTCCCAGCGCACCGGTGCCGGCGAAGAGATCGAGCACGCGCGCATCCGCAATCGGATCGTCATAGGCGTGCACGAGGATGTTGAACACGGACTCACGCAGGCGGTCCGCCGTGGGGCGGATGTCGCGCGAGGACGGTGAGGCCAGATTGCGCCCCTTCAATCGACCGCCGACGACGCGCAACGTCAGTCCTCCTTCGGCGCCAGATCGCGCTTGCCGTGATAGCCGCGCTTGGGACGGCGCGGCGGGCCGTAGCCGCTCGCCTCAGCCTCGTTGCGCTCGCGCGCTTCCTCGCTGCCGGTGCGTTGCACCAGCACGCGGCGGCCCTTGCGGTCGTTGATCACGCCGCGCTTGGTCGCCGGCTTCTTCTCGCGCGGCACGTCGTCGCCCTCATGCGAGGCAGATTTCTGCGGCACGTCGAACTGCGCACCCGATTTCTCGATGATCTTTTCGCCGAGCTGGTCGCGCAGCACGCGGGACTTGATCTCGTCGACCTGGCCCTCGGGGACCTCGCCGAGCTGGAACGGGCCGTAGGAGACCCGGATCAGCCGGTTCACCTCGAGCCCGAGATGAGCGCAGACGTTGCGCACTTCGCGGTTCTTGCCCTCGCGGATCGCGAAAACCAGCCAGACATTCGCGCCCTGGTCACGCTCCAGCGTGGCGTCGATCGGACCGTATTTGATGCCCTCGATCTCGATGCCGTTCTTCAGCTCGTCGAGCTGCGCCTGCGTGACGTCGCCATGGGCGCGGACACGGTAGCGGCGCAGCCAGCCGGTGTCCGGCAGCTCGAGCGTGCGCGCGAGCCCGCCATCATTGGTGAGCAGCAGCAGGCCCTCGGTGTTGAAGTCGAGCCGGCCGACGCTGATCAGCCGCGGCAGACCTTCGGGCAGATTGTCGAACACGGTCGGACGGCCCTCGGGATCGTCATGCGTCGTCATGAGGCCGCGGGGCTTGTGATAGAGGAACAGCCGCGTGCGCTCGCGCTCCGGCAACGGCTTGCCGTCGACAGTGACGACATCGTTCGAGGTGATGTCGAGCGCCGGCGAATTGATGACACGGCCGTTGACGCTGACGCGGCCCTGCGTGACCATCTCCTCGGCATCGCGGCGCGAGGCGAGGCCCGCGCGCGACAGCACCTTGGCGATACGCTCGCCGGCCTTCTTCGGCTTGGTCTCTTCCTCGCGGCGCGGCCGCCGCTCGGAATCACGATCGCGCTCGCGATAGGCGCCGCGACCGCCGAAGGCCGGACGCTTCTCGAAGATCCTGCTCTCGTCCTCGTTTTCGCGGCGTGGACGATCGCCGGAACGCGCTTCGCTGCGGGGATGCTCGTGCCAGTCGGAACGGCCCTCGGAACGCTCGCGCGGACGATCGAATTTCGGGCGATCGCCGCCGCGATCGAACCTCGGACGATCATCGCGAGGACGATCGTCGCGCGAACGGGAAAAGCGCGGACGGTCTTCGCCACCGCCATGCCGATCGTCGCGCTTCTGCCAGGGCTTGTCCCCACCGCGGTCGCTGCCGCCAAAATCCTTGCGCGGACCCTTGCTGAAGTCCTTGCGCGGCGGCCGGTCGCCGCGAGGCGCCGCATCGCGCTTCTGCCAGGGTTTCGAATCGCTGCGCTCGCTGCGATTGCGGTCCGGTGCGCCGCGCGAAAACTTCCGCTCGCCGTCGAACTTGCGTTCCGGACGGTCGCCACGCGGCGCATAAGGTCGCTTGTCGCCAAACTTCGCGTCACCGGTTCGGCCGGCCGGACGGGAATCGTCGCGATCCCTGCGCGGCGGACGGTCATCACGCCCATAGGACGGGCGATCACCGCGCGGCTTGAACGGCCGCTTGTCGCCATCGCGCGAGGGGCGATCAGAAAATGGGCGGTCACCACGGGGCTTGAACGGGCGCTTCTCGCCGTCGCGCGACGGACGATCGGAAAACGGACGGTCTTCACGCGGCTTGAAGGGACGATCGCCGCGCGGCTTGAAGCTGCGCTCGCCACGATCCTCGCCGCGCGGCCGGTCTTCACGTGGCCGGTCTTGGCGATTGAATTTCGGGCGGTCGCTGAAGTCGCGGCGCGGGGCATCGCCCTCCTCGCGGCGGCGGAATGATGGACGGCTGTCGCGGTCGCCGCGGGGCGGGCGGGCGTCGCCTTTGTCCCCGGGAGGGCCGCGCTTGGCGAACTTCTTGTCGGGTCCGCGTGGCTTGCCGGAGCGGCCCTTGGCGGGGCCGCCCTTGGCCGGGCCGCGATCACGCCGGCCGCGGGAATCGTTGTCTTTGTCGCTGTCGCGAGGCATGAATAATCTCACTCAGGGGATGGCCAGAAAGCATTGTGCGCGCTCGTCTCGAGCCGCATGCTCAGGCAAATTCGGTCAAGCACTTCTGCTGAAGGCGCAGCTACTAGCAGGTTTCTCGCGATGATACGAGGCTTGAAAGCCCCCTCTTTCATGGATTTGGCGCTCAAAACGGCCGAAAACGCCGGAAAGGCGGGCGAAGTTCCGATCGGATGCGTCGTGGTCCGCAATTACGAGGTCATCGCCACCGCGGCGAACCGGACGCTGACCGACTACGACCCCACGGCCCATGCCGAGATCGTTGCGCTGCGCGAGGCGGCCAAAAAGATCGGCAGCGAGCGTCTGGTCGACTGCGACCTCTACGTGACGCTGGAGCCGTGCACCATGTGTGCGGGCGCGATCTCGTTTGCAAGGGTGAGGCGCCTGTATTACGGCGCCGCCGACCCCAAGGGCGGCGCGGTTGAATCAGGTGTGCGGTTCTTCACCTCGCCGACCTGCCATCACGTCCCGGATGTCTATTCCGGGGTCGGCGAAAGCGAGTCGGCGCGGATGCTGAAGGACTTCTTTCGCGAGCGGCGCTAAGGCGCGGCAAAGAACTCGCGCAGCGCCTTCGCGGTGACGCCGGGATTTTCCTCGGTGAGGAAGTGGCCGGAATCCACCGGCATGCCGTCCACGTTCGTCGCCCATTGCTTCCAGATGTCGAGCGGGGTGGCGGCGGCTTGCGCCACGCCGGCATTGCCCCACAGCGCCAGCATCGGAATGGTGATCTTCTTGCCGGCCTCGAAATCGGCCTTGTCGAGATCGTAGTCGAAATAGGCGCCGGCGCGATAATCCTCGCACATCGCGTGGACGCGGGCGGGATCGCGGAACGGGGCGATGTAGTGTTCGAGCGCACGCTTGTCGATCGCATCGAGCGTCTTCGATTTGGTCTGGCTCGCCATCTTGAAGCGCAGGAAGAACTCGCCATTGCTCGCGACCAGCGTCTCCGGCAGCGGATAGGGCTGCGCCAGAAAAGTCCAGTGATAGATCTTCAGCGCATAGGCGCGGTTCATCCGCTCCCAGTAATTGTAGGTCGGCAGGATATCGAGCACCGCAAGCTTCGACAGCCGGCCGGGATGATCGAGCGCCAGCCGATACGAGACGCGGCCGCCGCGATCATGGCCGGCGAGCGCGAAGTGCACGTGGCCGAGGCGCTCCATCGCCGCGACCATGGCCTTGGCCATCGCGCGCTTGCTGTAGGGCATGTGCAGCGCGTCGCTCTCGGGCATGTCGGACCAGCCATAGCCGGGCAGATCGGCGATGATCAGCGTGAACCGGTCGGCCAGCTGCGGCGCCACGCGGTGCCACATCACGTTGGTCTCGGAGAAGCCGTGCAGCAGCAACAGCGGCGGTCCCTTGCCGCCGACGCGGGCGAAGATGCGGCCGAAGGAGGTGTTGATCCATTCGGAGGCGAAGCCGGGATAGAGGTCGGCGAGATCGGACATCTTCTGCATCCTTATCTGTCAGCGTGGGATCTGCTCGGTCTTGAGAATGCCCCAAAACAAAAAAGTCGAAAAACAACCCCATGCACAGTAGCTAAGTCCAACAGCCGCCTACACAAATTCGGAGTGCCGACGGGCACGGCGGAAATTGCGCGCGCGTGCGAAAAAAGCGTGTCAGCCCTTGGACTTCTCGGCGTCCACGGCCTGCCAGCCGATGTCGCGGCGGCAGAAGCCTTCCGGCCAATTGATGCGGTCGACGGCCTGGTAGGCGCGCACCTGCGCTTCCGTCACGGTCTTGCCGAGCGCGCAGACATTGAGGACGCGGCCGCCATTGGCGAGGATGGCGCCGTCCTTCTCGACCGTGCCGGCGTGGAAGATCTCGGCGGTCTCGACCTTGGCGGCGTCATCGAGCCCCTCGATCCGCGTGCCTTTCTGGTAATCGCCGGGATATCCCTTTGCCGCCATCACCACCGTGAGCGCGGCCTCCGGATGCCAGCGCAGGTCAAAGTTCTTCAGCTGCCCGTCGCAGGCGGCGAGGAAGGCCGGCACGATGTCCGACATCATCCTGAGCATCAGCACCTGGCACTCGGGATCGCCGAAGCGGACGTTGAACTCGAACAGTTTTGGCCCTTGCGTCGTCAGCATGATCCCGGCGTAGAGAATGCCGCGAAACGGCGTGCCGCGCTGCTTCATGCCTGATACCGTCGGCAGAATGATCTTGGCCATGATCGCGTCATGGATCGCCGGCGTGACCAGCGGCGTCGGCGAATAGGCGCCCATGCCGCCGGTGTTCGGGCCGACGTCATGGTCGAACACGCGCTTGTGGTCCTGCGCGGAGGCCAGCGGAATGGCGGTCTCGCCGTCGCACAGCGCGAAGAAGCTGATCTCGCGGCCCGGCAAGAACTCCTCGATCACGACCTCGGCGCCGGCCTCGCCAAAGGTGCCGTCGAACATCATGGCGATGGCGTCCTCCGCCTCGCGCACCGACTTGGCGACGACGACGCCCTTGCCGGCGGCAAGACCGTCGGCCTTGACCACGATCGGCGCGCCCTGGCTCTGGACGTAGGCACGCGCATCGGCGGCGTTGGTGAATCGCTTGTAGGCGCCGGTCGGAATGCCGAACTCGGTGCACAGCGCCTTGGTGAAGCCCTTCGAGCTTTCGAGCTGGGCGGGGATCCTGTCCGGCCCGAACGCCTTGATGCCGGCGGCGGTGAGGTCATCGACGATACCGGCCGCCAGCGGCGTCTCCGGGCCGACCACCACGAGCTCGACCGCATTCGTCTTGCAGAAGTCGATCACGGCGGCATGGTCGGCGACATCGAGCGCCACGCATTCCGCCTCGCGCGCGATCCCGGCATTGCCCGGCGCGCACCAGAATTTGGTCACCAGGGGAGAGGCCGCGATCTTCCACGCCAGGGCATGTTCGCGACCGCCGGAACCAAGCAGGAGAATGTGCATCGAGGGCTCAGAAATGAGGGATTTGCTGGGGGCGGAGGTCGCACGAATCGGGGCCGGGCTCAAGGGGGCGGCGCCCGAACTCCCCGTCATTCCAGCGCTCGCCGCTGAGGCGCGAGCCCGAATTCATCGGGACCATACGCAGACGACCAGCGATGGGATTGACCGGCTCTCCTGCTCTCAAGCTCAACTTGCTTACCCAAATCCTTCAAGATGGCCATCTCGTAGATGACGCGTCCCTTGTCGAAATCGCCAGTGCCATTGTGGCGGCACGTTTGCCGGACAATAGTTGGGTACGTGGACACATCAAACAAACGCTAAGTGGTCTCGGTTCTTCGTCTATATGGAGCTTGTATGCCCAAATCTGGCTTGCTTCGAAGTACTCATCGAACGATGAACTCATGGCAATAATTGACACGAAGGCCTCCATGTGGGGAAGCAACGAGCATCTCACTCGATTAGTCGCAGGAATGTTTTCCAGATTTGTTGGCTCTCCGCTTCAATCAAAGTTTGAGGCAATACTTCGCAAGGCAGGGGGCTTTGCTACCTCAAGTGTAACGCAGCTTCACCGCGAGCTTGCTAATACCGTTGCTGGCTTCACAGCCATCAGAAAGTTCATCGTTGCTCACAACACTTCACTTCCAAATCGCATTTCGCACGCAAAGTTTTTGATGCTCCTCTCGCTCCTTCGGAACGCGGGCATTGCGCCGGTGGCAGTAACCCAGTTGAAAACCATCCACGCAGTCGCTCTAACGGACCCATTTTACGCTCACCTTGTACCGTAAGCAGCCCGTAGGATGGGTTGAGCCCTTGCGAAACCCATCGCACTTGTTTCGTGGTAACGTCCCGTCATGACCGCGTACCGCCGCAACTTTCTTCCGGGTGGGTGCTTCTTCTTCACGGTCAACCTGGCGGAGCGGAAGCTAGCGTTGCTGACGGATCATATCGGGTTGTTGCGCACGGCGTTTCGTGAAACGCACCGACGCCATCCATTCACGATCGATGCCATCGTGGTGCTGCCTGATCACCTTCACACGGTGTGGACGTTGCCAGAAGGTGGTGCCGATTTTGCAATGCGCTGGCAGTTGATCAAATCCACCTTTTCGCGCGGCTTGGCGCGCAACGAGAGGATATCCCCAAGCCGCGCGGCCAAAGGTGAACGGGGCATCTGGCAAGCAGATATTGGGAGCATACCATTCGCGACGAAGCTGATTTCGCGCGGCATGTAGACTATGTTCATATCAATCCGGTCAAGCACGGGCTCGTCGACAGAGTCCGTGACTGGGCGCCCTCCTCGTTTCATCGCCACATAAAGTTCGGCAATTACCCGGCCGATTGGGCCGGCGATCAGTCGGATGACGGCCGCGATTTCGGAGAACGGGGATAGAGAAGCGATGGGTTTCGCAAGGGCTCAACCCATCCTACGAGCTTTGTACCAGTAAAGCAGCGTTGGCCCCTTGATGCCTCGGACCCCGGAGAATCGTACTCGCTTTCGGCACCTGCACACGGCGCCCGGATCGGCATCCGACGCAAGGAAACGCGCGAAGCCGTCCTGCTATGGGAGCGCCAGAATCGCCCGCAATTTCTCGTTCAACTGATCGATAGAAAACGGCTTGCCTATCGCGGGCGAACTGTTGAACTCCTCCTCGAGCGGAGGTCCGCCGTAACCCGTGCTGAACAGGAAGGGAATCCTTCGCTCCCGCAAGATGCGAGCTACCGGAAAAACAAGTTCGCCAGCCAGGTTCACATCAAGGAGCGCCAAATCGAACGATGCCGTCGTCGCGAGTTCGCACGCCTTTTGTACGTGGGCTGCTGAGGCAACGACCTTCAAGCCCAGTTCCTCAAGCATATCTTCGAGCATGAGGGCCACAAGGCCCTCATCTTCGACCAGGAGAACCTTGGCGCCGGACAGCTCAACCATTGGACGCTGCAGGCATAATGGGAAACACCATGCGGCAGCGAGTGCCCTCCGGCTCGAATACCAGATCGAACTCACCTGCGAGATCATGCTCGACGCAACGTTCCATCAACCGCGTGCCGAAGCCGCGCCGCTTTGGAGGCGTAACAGGTGGTCCGCCACGTTCGTGCCATTCGCAATCCAGCACGGCTTGCGAGCGCTCGCCGGCGCTGATCCGCCAAGTGAGCGAAACTGATCCATTCGGCACTGAGAGTGCGCCGTACTTCGCCGCATTGGTCAGAAGCTCGTTGAGCACCATGGTGATGCTAAGTGCCATGCGGGCGTCTAGTTCAACGTGCGGCCCGCTAGTCAGCACCCGTCCGCCCGACATCGGAGCGACGATATCGTGGACGAGCTTTTCGAAAGGCGTATCCTGCCAGTTTCGCTTCGTCAGCAGGTCATGTCCGCGGGCGAGCGCAAGCAGCCGTCCCGTGAAGGTCGGCAGAAATTCCTGCAGATCGGCGGCGTGACGGGCGGTCTGGTTCGCCAGAGATTGCACCGTGGCCAGGGTGTTTTTCACACGGTGGTTTAGTTCGTCGATGAGAGCCTTTTGAGCGTTCTCGGCGTTCTTCCGCTCGCTAATCTCGACGAGCATGTTGATGGCGCCGACAAGATTGCCGTCCGCGTCGCGCAGCGGCGTTGGAAAAGGAATAAACGGCACGCGTCTGCCGTCTGGACGTTCGGCCACCGCTTCGGCACCGCGAACCGGCCGGTTTTCGCGCAGCGCAACAGCCATCGGGCATTCATTGTGCGGCAGCGGCGAGCCGTCGGGCCAATAGAGCTTCCAGGTCACACACCATTCGTCGCCTGGCTGCGGCGTTCTGCCCGCCATCTCGACGGCAGCCCGATTGAAGAAATTAATGCGCCCCTTGGCGTCCGTCGTGTAGATGGCTGCTGGCAACGCCTCGAGGAGATCGCGCATGCGCTGCTCGCCTTCACGCAAGCGATCCTCCAGTTGCTTGGTGGTGGTGACATCCTGAGCGACCCGCACGCCATAAAGGAAGCAGCCTTCCGAATCCCGCACCGACGAACTGAAGATATCCAGATGGCGAACGGACCCGTCAGGCCGTAGTACACGCTTGCGAACCGTGTAGTTCTCGATGTCGCCGCGGACTTGCCGCGCGTACAATTCGGCATCTTCGGTCTGATCGTTGGAATCGGTGTAGTCGAGGAAGGTCATCCCCAACAGTTCGTCGCGTTTGCGCGCGGTGATGCGGCAGAGGGAATCATTCACCCGCAAGAAGCGACCGTTCTCGTCGGTCTCCGAAATGCCGACGCTGGCGGCCTCATAAGTCGCCGCAAGCCGCGCCTCACTTGCTTGCCGTGCCTCTTCGGCAGCATGCAGTTCGGTGACGTCGGTCGTGAAGCAGCGCGTGTTGACAAACTTGCCGTCCACAATGCGGCTGTTCGAGGTAATCAGGACATGCTTGATCGTGCCGTCGCGGGCGCGCAGCCGGGCAGGGTAGCGCTGCAGCGGCTCACCGCACGAAAGACGCTGGAGAATATCGCCAATCACGGGAGCGTCGGCGTGGAACTCGGCGACATGACGCCCGATATACTCCTCGGGCCGGTACCCAAGCAGATCCAATTCGGCCTTATTGGCGCGAATGATAATTCCCTCGCCACTGACGATGTGAAGGCCCACCGCGCCGTTGTCGAAAAAGTCCTGCAGATCCTGCGTCGTGCGGCGGACTTCCTCCTCGACCTGCTTGCGTCCGGTGATGTCCTGGAAGCAATTGATGGCGCCCTGGATGCGACCAGAAAAGTCGCGCAACGCCCGGATGTTGACCATGGCCGTGAAGCGAGAGCCATCCGGCCGCGCCATTATCACTTCGGCATTGCGCGTCGGCGTTCCCGCGCGAACGGCGGTGGCCATGGGGCAGTCGGCATGCGCGAGGGGAGTTCCATCCAGCAGGTAGAGCTGGTGTGAACCGCAGAAGCGCTCCCTCCCAACATCAGGTGTGCGCCCCCACAGCACCACAGCCTCCGCGTTATAGGCGACCAGCAGCCCCTCCGCGTCACAGAGATAGACTGCGCCCGGAATGGCATCGAGCGCGGCAGCGCCGGCCGCAACCAGGGCCTCGAACTCCGTGGGGCGGTGCCGGGCGGAGAGTGGGAATTCTTCTACGTTCGACATGCGGGTGCCCGGCTCTCGGGGGCGAGAGGAACGACGACCCGATACGAGCGTCGTTCGTGCAATAAACATGGGCGGACGCCCCTCCGGCCCGCCGAACTGCTCTTAACGCATCACGGGCCCCTTGGTTCCCCCCGTAGGTACGGGTTCGCGAGGGTCCGCTAATGTGAAGGGTTTCGGATGCCGGCCCCATGACGGTGTTGCCGCGCACACGGGGGCCGGCGTCCGAAAGCCTCCAAAGGAGGAAACCGCGCTGGGGGGACGTAGGACGATGCCGCGTGATCGAGCTAGTCGCGTCAAACAACCTTCAGACGATCAGGACGATCGCCTATGGGGATTTAATGTTTGGCGGCACCTATACTTTCAATGGCTTGGCTATAGCAAAAATACCACACCACACAATCTAAACGTGAGCTCCTCGATATTTGAAGGCCATGAGGCAAACTGATCTCTGGCGGCTGGAAAGCCCCCGGAGCTATCAGAGCCGAAACTGTTTCGAGCTGCTCGTCAAGAGCATCACCGCATTTGTAAGTCTGCTTACGTCGAGATGCCTGGACGGGGTCCAACTAGCGCGACGTTGAACACAATCGCGATCGAGGATTCGAGTTGGCTCTTGTGCAATGGTTGGTGCTCCGCCACGAACTTCCAGATCAGCACGTCCTCGATCATCGGATCGTCGCCAGCTACGCACCAATTGCCCCGCTCGTCACGATGAGCTGTCGCCTATTGCTTTGCCGTGTCGCCAGCCGCGGCGTTCTACCGCGCGAGCGGTTTAGTCCTGTGGCGGTTATCGGCGTCAGGACAAGCTGATGAGCATGTCCGCTAAGGGCCGCCTGACCGGGGACATTGCATGGCCGCGACCGCCACTGAGCGGCCTTACTGTCTTGTGTGGTGCTTGAGAACAGTGACGCGCCGATCTCTGTGCCACACTTCTAAATCGTGGCCGTCGAGCAGCTGTCTCGCTTTGGCTGTGGCCTCCTCGTCGTCGGCGCAATCCATCTCATGAACGCCGCTGATCCGCCCGTCCTCGCCCATGATATAAGCGCGGTAGTCCATCGCACGCGTTTCCCCGTTGGGAACGTTTTACCTCCCAGTTACGGGGCGCGGCTTTAACATAGATTAATCGATGTCGTGGGTGCCTCAATCGTCGCAATGAGCTCCTGGCACTTGAAGATGCGGACGGTTTTGAAGAAGCGTGTATCGAGATAGCTTTGGACCCGCAGCAATCGGGCATCGCAATGCCGGCAATCCCCAAATTGATATGGACTATCGTTGTACGGGCGAGCCTCGCAGGTCAGCTTCGGGTCACAAGCCATCGATCATGCCCGAGGTGGGAGACTTCCGCTTTGCGTTGGTAAGCCGACATTTATGAGTACGTCCTACCCCTGCTTCCCCGCAATAATCTCCTGCAACGTCGCGACATGCCGCGCAAACGCGGCGCGGCCGGCGGCTGTGGCAGTCACCGTGGTCTGCGGCTTCTTGCCGACGAACGCCTTCTCCACCGACACGTAGCCTGCTTTCGCCAGCGTCTCGATATGCGCGCCGAGATTGCCGTCGGTGGCGCCGGTGAGCTTTTTCAGCCGGGAAAATTCCAATCCTGCGGTGGCCGGCAGCGCGTTCAGTGCCGCCATGATCTTGAGCCGCAACGGCTGGTGGATGATGTCGTCGAGCTCGGCCATCAGATCCGCCGCATCCAGAGGCCGCCGAGGATCAGGCCTCCGCCATTGACGAAGGCCATCCAGAGCGGGAACGCCTCGCCGATGTAGAAATAGCCGATCAGCGTCAGCGCGGAGATACCGAGACCGATCGCCATGAAGGCATAGCCGAACCAGAGACCCGCCAGCGAATAGAACAGCATGAAGTAGAGCGGCCAGAACGTGCCGAGCTGGCGCGGACCGAAATGACCGATCACGCTGGTGCAGAGATAACCGAAGGCGAAGAAGAGCGCGAACACCAGAAGCAGTCTGATGTTGAAGGCGACGCCATGGGAATAATGTGGCGGATTGAGAATGCGCAGCGCCACCAGACCGCCGGCGCCCAAAACGTCCACGGCAACCCAGGCGTAGCCCGCATAGACCGGCCAAAGCCAGGTCACGAGATTGCCCGCGAACACCAATGCGCCCCACCAGACGGCAGCAAAGCTCGCCAGCTCGTAGAGCTGCGATTGCTTCACGCGCTGGACGATGTCGTCGATATCGGCCAGCGCCGCCGAGGCTTCCTTGCTGTCGATCATGACTGCCCTGTCCCGCGCGTCGCCACATCGTCGGCGATGACCGAGATCGCCTTCGGGTTGGTGACGATGCCCATATGGTTGATGCCGTCGATGATCTTGACGTCGACCGACGGCTTCACCGCCTGCACGGTCTCCGCGTACTTGTCCGAGATCATCATCTCGTCCTCGGCGCCGCCGAAGATCGTGATCGGGCGGGTCGTCGCCGGAAAATCGGTGCGATAGCCGCGCGTTGCGAAATTGCGCGTCAGGCGGTCCGAATAGGTCGAGACGAGATATTTTGCCGAACTCGCCGGCACGGCGAGAGCGAGCACCGGAAGCTGCGAACAGCAGTCGATGCCGATCTTGCGCAGCGTGGCCAGCGCGAAGAAGCGCGGCAGGTCGACATTGGCCCAGCCGCCGGCATGCGGCTTGTTGGTCGGCGCGTCATAGCCGAGATAGGGTGCGAGCAGCACGGTGCGCACGAACATGTCCTGCATGATCGGCGTCGCGGCGACGCGCAGCGAGAAGCCGGCGCCGGCGGAATGGCCGATCAAGGTGAGCGGCAGCTCCGGCGCGGTCTTGCGGATTTGAGCGACGAAGTCGACGAGGTCGTCCTCGAGCTGGCCGACATAGCCGATGTCGCCGCGCGTGCCGGAGCCGCCATGGCCGCGGATGTCGAGCGCCCAGGTCTCCACCCCGCGCGCGGCGATGGCATGGGTCAGGGCATGATTGACGGTGCCGCTGGAGCCGGACGAGCCGTGGATAAAGATCGCGCCGCGGCCCGTTGCAAGACCATTGGCAGCGTAGTGGCGGAAGCCGATCCAGGTGCCGTCGCGGGCCTGGAAACGCTCGAGCGGAGGCAGTGTGGACCAATCGATGCCCTTGGCGGAGTCGGAGACCGATCGCATCTCCGGCGGCCGCTCCAGCGGCGTTGCGATCATCACGGCCAGGATCAGCGCCACACCGCCGACCGCACACAGAGCCCATTTCAGTCCGTTCAAAACGCCGCGCAGCACTCGAATTGCCATGATCCACTCCCCTTAAACCGATCAACTATAGAGGACTCTATACTGCAGAGTACTCTTTTGGTCAATACGCGGATTGGCGCGGCGCTGCAAAAATCCTTAACGTCGGGTCTGATCCCCACATGCCGAATCGTTTGCCGATGCCGTCAGCGGAACCCCTGCTCAACACTCCCGAATTCACCGTCTCGGAGCTCTCCCAGTCCCTGAAACGGACGGTCGAGGACACCTATGGCCATGTCCGGGTCCGCGGCGAGATCTCCGGCTTCCGCGGCGCGCATTCGTCGGGCCATTGCTATTTCGCGCTCAAGGACGAGAGCGCCAAGATCGAGGCGGTGATCTGGAAGGGCGTGCACGGCCGCATGCGCTTCAAGCCCCAGGAGGGGCTCGAGGTCATCGCCACCGGCAAGCTCACGACCTATCCGGGGTCCTCGAAATACCAGATCGTGATCGAGGCGCTGGAGCCGGCCGGCATCGGCGCGCTGATGGCGCTGATGGAGGAGCGCAAGAGGAAGCTCGCCGCCGAAGGCCTGTTCGACGAGGCGCGCAAGCAGCTTTTGCCGTGGCTGCCGGAGGTGATCGGCGTGGTGACCTCGCCGACCGGCGCCGTGATCCGCGACATCCTGCATCGCCTGGAGGACCGCTTTCCTCGCCACGTGCTGGTATGGCCGGTCAAGGTGCAGGGCGAAGGCTCGGCCGAGCAGGTCGCGGCCGCGATCCGCGGCTTCAATGCGCTGCCGGAGGGCGGCAAGATTCCGCGCCCCGACGTGCTGATCGTCGCGCGCGGCGGCGGCTCGCTGGAGGACCTGTGGTCGTTCAACGAGGAGATCGTGGTCCGCGCCGCGGCCGAGAGCATGATCCCGCTGATCTCGGCGGTGGGGCATGAGACCGACATCACGCTGATCGATTTCGTCGCCGACAAGCGCGCACCGACGCCGACGGCGGCGGCCGAGATGGCGGTGCCGGTGCGCAGCGATCTCTTCGTCGAGGTCGGCGATCTCGGGCGACGCACCCGGTCCTGCTGGCAACGCGGCCATGAGAGCCGCCGCAGCGAGCTGCGTGCCGCCGCGCGCGCGCTGCCGGCCGCTGGCGATCTGCTGGCGATCCCGCGGCAGCGGCTGGATTCGGCGGGCGCGTCCCTGCCCCGCTGCCTCAAGGCCAACACGCATGCACATTTCCGCAGGTTCACCGCCGCAGGCGCCAAGCTGACATTGCGGGTGCTGCACGGCCAGATCGCGCAGGCTGATCATCGCCTCACCGTGTGCGGCGAGCGGCTCGGCCTATCCGCACGCTCGCTGCTGCGGCGGCGGCGCGACCACTTTGCCGGGCTCGAGGTGCGCTTGCGCGCCTCGAAACTCTCCAATGCGCAGGCGCAGCGCAACGCGATTCACCGCCAGCGCGAGCGCACGCATCGCCTGGCCGAGCGCGCAGGCCGTGCGCTGGTGACGCTGCTCCAGCGGCTCGATGCCCGCGTCGAGAACAGCGGCAAGCTGCTCTCCGCCTTGTCCTATCGCGGCGTGCTCGCGCGCGGCTTTGCCCTGGTGCGGGACGAGGCCGGCCATCCGCTGCATTCGGCGAATGAGATCGGTCCCGGCGCACGGGTCGAGATCGAGTTTGCGGATGGCCGTGTCGGTGCGACCGCGGATGCGGATCGGCCCGCGGCTGCAGCGAAGCGCGCGCCGGCGCAAGCGAAGCCAGCCGCGCAGGACGCCAAGCCTGCGCCGAAGCGCGTGGGCAAGCCGGTGGATCAGGGGAATTTGTTTTAGGCGGAGGGCGGCGTTCCACCCTCGGTGTCATTCCCCGCCTTGTGCGCAATTGCGCACAGGAGCGGGGAATCCAGTACGCCGCGGCGTCTCGATCCATCACAGCCGCCTCGGCCTACTGGATCGCCCGGTCAAGCCGGGCGATGACAGCGAGTGTGTGGGACGCGTGTCACGAACTCGCTGTCGTAGCCCACATGAGCGTAGCGACATGCGGGACCGGCGGCCCCGGATATCGCTACGCTCATCCGGGCTACAAGACTGCGCGTCTCAGCGGCAGGACAAGCCCGCGTCGATCGTGGTCCAGAAGCCGCAATGTTCCGGCGCACGCATTGGCGCGCCGGCATGGGCTTCAAACAGGAAGACCGCGACGGTGAAGACGATCAGGGCGGAGGAGAACAGGACGAAGCGGTTGCGCATGGGATTGCGTTTAATCGACATCGTGGTCGAATGATGGCGTCGTTACGAAATGAAACCATCACGGCGCGCGATCCGGAGAGTCACGGTCGGCCATGATCCGTGCAGGGCGGTGGTCGATGTGGGGCTGTCCGCTGTTGTTCCCTTGGGCGGCCCCGCTCGCCACATGTAGCCCGCATGAGCGCAGCGACATGCGGGACAGGCCTACCCGGATATCGCTACGCTCATCCGGGCTACGGCACTGCCATCATCGCGCCAGCCACTCCACGACTTCCTTCTGCGACTCCGCGCGCGCTGCCGCATCGGTGCCGAGATGGCCGTGCTCGGGCGCGGCGGCGTCGGTGCTGCCGCTCGCTGCATGCAGCGGGGTGTTGGCGCGGTCGAAATCGTGATAGGCGCCGGGATAGACCACGATGCGCGCGAGCGCGCTGCGGCCATGCGCACCATCGACCATCTGGCGGCAGGCCGGCGGCGACGAGACGTCGTCATTGCCACCGATCAGCACCAGCGTCGGCACCCGTGTGCTCCACCCGAGGCCGGCGGAAATCCTGCAGTCCGGATAGAACGCGATCGCGGCGCGGAAATCCGGGCCCGTCTCGCGCGCAAGGTTTTGCGGACGCACGGCCCAGAGCAGCGCGCTGGCGCCGTTGGCCCAGCCCATCAGGCTGACACGGTCGCGCGCAACCCAACTCTGTTTCATCAACCAGGCGCGCGACGCCGCGATATCGGTGACGCGTTCGCGCCGCGCCTTGACGTGGATCTCCTTGACGCGGCATTGCGGCCCGAGCTCGCGCGAGCCGTAGCTGTCAGGGAGCAGCACGGCGTTGCCGGATTTGAGCAGCCGCTCGGCCCAGTCGCGGTAGCGCGGCAGGACGGAATCGGAATGGCCACCGAGGCCGCCGCAGCCGTGGAGCGCGATCACGGTCGGAAACGGCCCGGTGCCCTCGGGCTTGTAGAGCTGCGCATGCAGCACGCCGGACGCCAGCGGAATCTCGACCGGCTGCGGCGCCGGCGAGCCGTGCGCGGCCGAGATCAGGAAGGTCAGGAACAGGGCGGTGAACGGAAGGCGCATCGAACTTTGCCGTTGGATCCTTCGCTCAAGCACTATCACGCGGAAACGGCGCCAAAACATCACAAACCGGTGGGTTTACCGGGCGGACAAGCCACCCTATCTATGCTACATCCCGTCCAACACATCGTGCCCTCCCAGGTGATCCCGGAGCGGCCTTCCACGGAGACTTTCGACCGTGCTGAACAAGTTCGGCCCCTCGGGCCATGGCGAAGCGCAGGTGCAATATCTCGACGGCGATTTCCGCGTGATCTCGCCGGGGACCTTCGTGCGTTGCGCGATCACCGATACGCGCATCCCGCTCGACGAGTTGAAATACTGGAGCGTGGACCTGCAGGAAGCCTACGCCACGCCCGCCGCCGTGCTCGAGCGGCATTACCCGGGCGCGCCCAAGCCGCAGGCGTGAGGCCGCAGCCGCGCGTCTATCGCTGCTCCGCGCCATCCGCGCCCACGCAGGTCTTGATGAAACTCTTCCTGGTCTCGCCGACGATCTTCTGATCGATCGCCTGCTTCAGGCAATCGAGCCGCGCCTGCGCCATGCAGAGCTGCATCTGGTCGCGCTTGTCCTGTCCCTTCAGGCTCGCCGTCGCGGAAAGACACGTCGCGCGCTTGGTCGCGGGGACCGGCACTGTGGCGGTGGACGCCGCCGGCGGTGCCGTCTGTGCAAACACCGGCGCCACGATCAGACCCACAAGACTGGCGGCAACGGCGGCGGACGGCAACTTCATCGCATTCTCCTGAGCGTCTGAAAACGATAGGAGCTTGCGATGAATGGCGCCTGAATGGCAGGCTGCTGTCGATGGGCAAAGCGCAGCTGCCCTGCCGGCATAGCACGAGCGGTGCAGCTTTTTCACGAGGCATGTTCGGACGCATCGGAAATGCTGCTCTCACAGCCGAGATGATTTCCGTTATGCCAATCCGCGTTGCATCGAAGAGTGCTTGCACTCCATGGTTAGTTATTTCGCGTTGTGGTTGGATTCTTTGTTGCGATTGGCGCTCTTAGGTTGTTTGACGAAGTCTTGGTGAAACAAAGCGCCGCTATGCTTCATCTTAGGTAACTGGCCCTGCTCTTTTTATCGCACAGACAATCAAGTCAGCCAAGCGGCCACTGAGCTCTGGAATTGGCGCAGTCTGTGAACGGGCTCATATCGAAGAGCCATCTGTCGGGCTACGATCACCTCGAAAATTTGCGGTGGAATATCTGTAATCGAAAATCAACGATGGGGGTGATCATGCCCACCATATTAGACCTGCTCTATCGTGAATATTGCCGCGCCCGCCTCGCTGAAATGCGGAAACAGCTTCTGATCGCAGCTGAACGCTTTGAAGCTCTCGACGCGCATCATCATCCGGATCAGGGTGACGATGAGAGGACGGACGCACAACGCAAGACCGGTCGCCGCGCGCCGAATTGAAGCGGCCCGAGACCGGCGATCTCTCCCCGTACCAGTGACCAAGCAGTTGGCAACAGTTTGGGAGGCAGCAATGAATACACCCGAGTACTATACCGCCATGGTGGCCTGCGTCTCATGCCTGACCATTATCGGATTGATGGCCGTTGGGGCGTGGTGAGCATGATTGACTGCTGAACGCCGCGGACGCAGCACGCACCGGACAGCATGGTTCGTCAACGCAGGCTGGAAGGCCTTCGCCTTGCCTCGGTTGCAGACGTGATTCTTGCTGTGAGGTGAGCGTTGCCGCCGCTTCCTTCGACTGCGGCGGCTTCGCTTTAGATCCGGATGTCAGCTTCCGGGCGGAGTATACGAAGAACGCAGCTTCGCCGCGTTCTGGCGAACCTGCTTGATCTCGTCCTGCGTGAACAGCCGCGTCAGTTTCACGTTCTGCAGGGTGCCCGCCGTGACGGTCAGGCCGGAGATGGCCGGAGCCGCACCCGGATCAGGCACATCGAAAATCACCAACACGCCTGGGCCGTCGGCCGCAACGCTGAACATCGAAATCAGCTTTCCGCCGGCCGCTTCGATGAGTTTTCTTGCCGCCTCCTGACGATCGGTCTTGGGGTTCTCCAAAATGGCATTGAGAGCGCGGGGTGTGTATTGTCCGGTGAGGCAAAAATGCATGGCATGTTCTCCTCTGGGTTTTTGGCAATGACTTTCCCTGCCGTTCCGAACTCGTCGTTACGGCCGCTGCATCTGAAATGATGAAGGTACTGCCCGCCGTGGGCATAAACGCCGTCGATGATTTCCGGGAGTTCGGCACGTCCCGGTGACGGCTCTCATGCGAGGCTACATCAACTCCCGAACGTGCGGAAGGAAATTCATCAGTGCGACATGTCGTCCCGATCAGATCTCGCCCACCTTACGAGATCATCGCCTGGAAAACCGCCGCTCGCGCGCCTTGTAGAGATGATCGCTGATCAATTGCCGAAGCGCAACCGGGTCATCGAACTCGAGCTGCACCGCGAAAGGCACGATGTCATCCGG
The DNA here is from genome assembly GCF_032917965.1 of Bradyrhizobium sp. BWC-3-1. NCBI lineage: Bacteria > Pseudomonadati > Pseudomonadota > Alphaproteobacteria > Hyphomicrobiales > Nitrobacteraceae > Bradyrhizobium > Bradyrhizobium sp. BWC-3-1. The sequence goes on along the minus strand of NZ_CP136625.1, from coordinate 1,197,620 downwards.
CACGCCTTCGCGGCCGTGCAGACGTGCGAAATCCTTTTCCGTCGTCACCAGCGTTTGCTGCGCGCGCCGCGCCTCCGCAGCGACGGCTGCGATCTCCTCGTTCGAAAACATGTGGTGATCGGCGAAGGCGCGCGTGCGCGCGAGCTCGATGCCGCTGGCGCGCAACGTACGGAAGAACCGTTCGGGATCGCCGATGCCGGCGAACGCGAACACCGGCTTGCCCAACAGTCTTGCGACCGCCTCGGCGTCGGGTTTCAGCCGCGCGCGCAGTTCCGGCTTGTTGCGCCTGGCTAGCTCGGCGGCGACACCATCGGCGGCGCGGCCGCCGCCGATCACGACCAGCGCGTCGGTGCGCGCGAGCTGCGCCTCCAGCGGCGCACGCAGCGGACCGGCCGGAAACACCTTGCCATTGCCGAGGCCGCGCTCGCTGTCGATCACGATCAGCGAGGTGTCCTTGAGAAGACGCGGGTTCTGGAAACCGTCGTCCATCAGGATCACGGTGGCGCCTTGCGACTTCGCCAGCACGACGCCGTCGAGGCGGTCGCGCGCGACCGTGACGGGAACGTCGCGCGCCATCATCAGCGGCTCGTCGCCGACGTCGGACGCGGTGTGACGCATGCGGTCGACCATTACCGGGCCCCTGAGGCTACCGCCATAGCCGCGGCTGAGCACCACCGGCGTCTCGCCGAGCTCGCGCAGGAGCTTCGTCAGTGCCAGCACGGTCGGCGTCTTGCCGGCGCCGCCGACATGGTAGTTGCCGACGCAGATCACGGGGATGCCGGCGTCGACGCCCGCGCGCAGCATCCGCCGTTCGGTGATCGCGCCGTAGAGCGCACCCAGCGGCCCCAATGCGTACGATTCGAGCGAACGTGGCCGGTACCAGAAGGCCGGCTCACGCATTGGCGGCCCCCATCTCGATCCGCAACTGCAGAAGATAAGGCTCGAGCGCGGTCATGGTGCGGTTGAGCGCGCCGCCGAGATCCTCGACCACGCCGGCGCCCGATTGCTGGATCTTGTGACGCACGGCAGGATCGGCGAGCAGCTGGCCGAGCTGCTTGATCAGCAGCTCCTGCGTGTCGGCCTGGCGCGCACCGCCGCTGTGATCGAGCGCCTCGTAGACGTCGGCGAAATTGAAGACGTGCGGACCATGGACGATGGCCGCGCCGAGCTTGATCGCTTCGATCGGATTCTGGCCGCCATGGTGGATCAGCGATCCGCCCATGAACACGATGTCCGAGAGGCGATAGAACAGGCCGAGCTCGCCCATGGTGTCGGCGACATAAACGTCGGTGGTCGCCGTCGGCAGCTCGTCGCGCGAGCGCAGGGCCGGCTTCAGGCCGGACGCCGTGATCAGGCCCGTGATCGAGGAGCCGCGATCCGGATGGCGCGGCACGATCACGGTCAGGAGCTGCGGGAAGAATCCGCTGAGGCTGCGATGCGCCGCCACCAGCATCTCCTCCTCGCCCGGATGGGTCGAGGCCGCGACGATGATCGGACGCCCGCGCGTCATCGCCATCAGCCGTTCGAGCTTGGCAGGATCGGCCGGCGGCGCCGGCACGTCGAGCTTGAGATTGCCCGTGGTGACGACGTCCCGGCCGCCGAGCGCCGAGAAGCGCTCGGCATCGGTCTTCGACTGCGCCAGACAAATGTCGAAACGCGACAGCAGCGCCGAGATGGTGCCCTGCATGCGGCGCCAGCGCGGGAACGAGCGCGGCGACATTCGCCCGTTGATCAGCACCATCGGCACGCGGCGCGCGGCGCCTGCCAGGATCAGGTTCGGCCACAGATCGGATTCGATGAACAGCGCCAGCGACGGCTTCCAATGGTCGAGGAAGCGCGCGACATAACGCGGGGAATCATACGGCACGTATTGATGGATGACGTCGGGCGGAAAGCGCTTTGCGACAATGGCAGCCGACGTGACGGTGCCCGAGGTGAGCAAAATGCGCAGGTTCAGATCGCGCAAGCGCTCGATCAATGCCGCCGCGGCGAGGACCTCGCCGACGCTGGCGCCATGAATCCAGACCAGCGGGCCGTGCGGCCGCACGTCCCGGGACAGGCCGCGCCGTTCGCCGACGCGCGCGGGATCTTCCTTGCCCTGCTTCAGGCGCCGCTTGATCAGCACAGGCGCGAGCGGCACCAGGCCGCGCGCCAGGCGCCGGTACATCCGCAGCGTCAAAGGCAGCGAGCCGGGCAGCGATTTAGGCATCTGCAGGTCCCGGCCGGCCGAGTTGCGCATAGGCGCGGCGGGTCGCCTCGTTCAAGGTCTCCTCCAGCTCGAGCCGCAGCGCTTCCATGGTGGCGGCGTCCGCATCCGGTGGAACGTGGATTTCCTTGATGCCGACCAATGCGCCCCGCCCGAACGGCAGGTTGATGGTGGTGCGGTCCCAGTTCTTGAGCCGGACGAAGCGGCTGGTCGCCATCGCAAAAGGCATGATCGGCCGCCCCGATTCCCGTGCCAGCATGATGATGCCGAGCCCGGCCACGCGCGAGCGCTTGGGGACGTCGGCGGTCAGCGCGACATTACAACCGTCCTGGAGCGTCCGCACCATTTCCTTGAAGGCACCGACCCCGCCTTTGCGGTGAAACGCGCCGCCATGGTCGCCGGACCCGCGGATGGTGCCGATGCCGAGCCGCTCGGCGGCAATCGCGTTGAACTCGCCGTCGCGGTGACGGGAGATCAGGACCCTGGCCTTGTACCAGTCCTTGTTCTTGATGAAGGGGGTGAGGAAATGCTGGCCGTGCCAAAACGCGAAGATCGCCGGGATCTGCGGTTCGACGCGGTCATAGACGTCGGGCGGATCGAACGTGAATTTGTTCGTCCGCCACACCAGACGCAGATATTCCGCCGCCAGGATTCCGACGGCACGCTGGACGAAACTGCTCCTCAGCGTATTGCGAAGCAGCTTTTTCAACGCGCCGGTTCTTGATTCGGGTCGAGCAGCCGGTGGAGATGGACGATGAAATAGCGCATCTGCGCGTTGTCGACCGTGCTCTGCGCCTTGGCACGCCAGGCGGCGTGCGCGGTCGCATAGTTCGGATAGAGGCCGACGATCTCGACGTCGTCGAGGTTCTTGAAGGTGTTGTGCTCGAGATCGACGAGCTCGCCGCCGACGACGAGGTGGAGCAGTTGTTGCGGGGCACTATCTGGCATCGGTTCTGTTCCTAACGGGCTGCCCGGCAAAGCAGTGTTCGACAAGCACGAGAAAGCGCTTCACGGCAAGGGGCGGTTTCGAAAATGCGAGACAATGTTCGCATGACGATCGCGACCCGCTGCCACCAGCACCCCATGCGTGACTTGCCGGCGGTTATAGAGGATGGGATCTCCGGAGAGATCGCTCATCCTACCATCGGCTTCCTGCACGATCAAATCCGCCGCCGCAAGGTCCCAATCATGACTGTTGCCGCCCGCAAAAGCCGCATCCAGCGCGCCATGAGCGACCCGGCACAGACGCAGCGCGAGCGAACCGATTCGCGGATGCAGCTTGATCTCGCCCAGTGACGGCTTCAGGCGCTCGACCAGGGGCTTCGGACCCGCGACCCGCGAGAAGCCAAGCTCGGATCCCGACGTCGCCCGCACCGGCACCTCGTTGAGGGTCGTGCCGTGGCCGCGGGCGGCGAAAAAGAACTCTTCGCTCGTCGGCGCGAACACCGCGGCCAGCACTGGCGAGGCATCCTCGACCAGCGCCACGCTGACGCACCATTCGTCATGGCCATTGAGATAGTTGCGGGTGCCGTCGATGGGATCGACGATCCAGGTCATCCGCCGCGACAGCCGCACCTCGTCGTCGGCGCTCTCCTCCGACAGCCAGCCATAGTCGGGCGTCGCCGCGCGCAGGCGCGCTTCCAGGAGATCGTTGACGGCAATGTCGGCTTCCGAGACCGGCGAGGACGCGCCCTTGGTCCACTTCTTCAGCTCGGTGCGGAACATCGACTGCGCGAGTGCGCCCGCCTCCCGCACCGTCTCTTGCAGCAGCGCCGCGTCGCGCGTCAGGATGGCTTCACCGGTTGCGTTCGCGTCAACGTCCGCCAAGCGTCAAACCCTCGATGCGCACCGTCGGCGCATTGACGCCGTAGCGGAACTCGAGATCGTTCGCCGGCTGCATCGACTTGAAGATCTCGAACAGATGGCCGGCGATCGTCACCTCGCTCACGGGATAAGTGAGTTCGCCGTTCTCGATCCAGAAGCCGGAGGCGCCGCGGCTGTAATCGCCGGTCACGCCGTTGACCCCCGAGCCAATCAAATCGGTGACGTAGAACCCCTGCTTGATGTCGGAGATCAGCTCGGCCGGCGTGGGAGTGCCGGGTTCGAGATGCAGATTATACGGCCCGGGCGACGGCGAGGAGGAGACGCCGCGATGGGCATGGCCGGTGGTGGTGAGACCGAGCTCACGCGCGGTGGCGCAATCGAGCAGCCAGGTCGTCAGCACGCCTTCTTCGATCAGCGCGATCTTCTTCACGGCAACGCCTTCGGCGTCGAACGTCTGCGAGCGCAGGCCGCGTTTGCGCAGGGGATCGTCGATGATGCGGATGTTCTTGGCGAACAGCTGCTGGCCGAGCTTGTCCTTCAGGAAACTGGTCTTGCGCGCGATCGAAGCACCATTGATGGCGCCGACGACGTGACCGACCAGCGAGCCCGCGACGCGCGGATCGAACACCACAGGCACCTTGCAGGTCTCGACCTTGCGCGGATTGAAGCGCGCCACGGTGCGCTCGCCCGCGGAACGGCCGACGATCTCCGGTGACAAGAGGTCTACACCATGCGGCGCCGAGGTGAAGTCGTAGTCGCGCTCCATGCCGGTGCCGTCACCGACAATGGCGGTGGCGGAGATGCCCTGGCTGGACCGCAGATAAGAGCCGTGGAAGCCGGTGCTGGTGACGAGCACCATGCCGCCCATGCCGGCGGAGGCCGAGGCGCCGCCGGATTTGGTCACGCCCTTCACAGCGAGCGCCGCAGCCTCGGCTTCGAGCGCGCGGCGCTCGAGCTCCGAGGTCGCGGGCACGTCAGGGTCGAGCAGATCGAGATCGGGGAAGTCGCGCGCGAGCAGTGCGGGATCGGCAAGGCCGACATATTTGTCGTCGGGCGCGACGCGCGCCATCGCAACCGCTCGCTCGGCAAGCTTGGTCACGGCATCGCCGCTGGCGTCGTTGGTCGAGACCACCGCCTGGCGTCGGCCGACCAGCACGCGCAAGCCGACATCGTCGCCCTCGGAACGTTCGGATTCCTCGACCCGGCCGTCGCGCACCTCGACGCCTTGCGAGACGCCACGGACGGCGACCGCATCGGCCGCATCCGCGCCGGCGCGCCTGGCAGCCTCTACCAGCCGCTGCGCGAGATCGGAGAGCGCAGACTGGTCGAACAGGTCGCGGCTGGCTGTGGACGAATCCTTGGGCGAAAGCGTCGAGCTTGGTGAAGGGTTCACAAACGAAATCCTGTTGGGTCGGGCTGCGGGACCGGAACCCACAGATGTGCCCTGATCGCGCGGACTTCAAGCATTTTCAGCCCACCAAAAGCTCAGATTCGCAGCTTGTGCGCAACGTCTCGTCAATCATGCGCGCCAAGGTCTTGTCAATCATGCGCGGCGGTGAGGTTGGATTAACCAGCCTTTTTAAGCGGTTTCGGAAAGGCACGCGCTAAGGTCCTCGCATCGACCGGGAACATAATCCCGGCGGGGAGAACTAAAGCCGTGAGGCGTCAAACAGCAACAAGCGGGATCGCTCCCGCCGGGTCGAGCCGCTCCCTGCGGCTCGACCCCCTTTCCCTTCCGGTCCGCTTCGATGCGCATGATCCGCGTGCCGACGGATATGTCCGGCAGATCGAGCTTCATCGCGAACGTGTCGTGCTGCACCGTGCCGTCCGCGGCATGCGGATGGCGATCAACGTCCGCGTCAGCGACTTCATCGGCGTCGCGCTGCGCGGCAACGACGAGGCCCAGACCCTCGTCCTCGTGCATCGCGATCCCTCGCTCTCCATTCCGCTGCTGGTCAGCGCCGATGGCGACGAACTCGTTGAGGCCTGGGCGATCTGGAGCGAGCTGTTCGCGCTTCCGCAGCTCGACGAAGGCGCACGCAAGCCCACGCCGCGCCGCCGCCGCGCCAACGCGATTCGCGACCGCCGTCCGAAATTTCTGATGCGCCGCCGCACCGGTGTTGCACGGGAGTTGTCGGTGCATCGCGATGAGCGCGAGATCATCGCCCGGAGTTAAGCCGTCCGCATCACCGCGTCGGCCAGCAAACCCGCAAACAACAACACCCCCGCGTCGCGGTTCGAGTAGAACAGGCGCTTGCAGAGATCGCCGTCGCTGATATTCAGCCGCCCGATCTGCGAGGCCAGATGCACGGCGAAGGCCCCAAGTCCGAGCCAGGCCGGCCAGCGCGCATCGCCCGACGCCAGCGCCACGCCGATCAGCAGCACCGCGAGGCCGTAGAACAGTATCAGCGCCTGGTGCGTATGCGCGCCGAACAGGCGCGCGGTGGACTTGATGCCGATCAGCGCATCGTCCTCGGCGTCCTGATGCGCGTAGATCGTGTCGTAGCCGATCACCCAGGAGATCGCGCCGGCATAGAGCACGAGCGCGGTGACATCGATCCGCCCGAAGGTGACGGCAAATCCCATCAGGGCGCCCCAGGAGAACGCGAGCCCGAGCACGATCTGCGGCCACCAGGTGATGCGCTTCATGAACGGGTAGATCGCGACGATCAGCAGCGAGGCAATGCCGGTCAGGATCGCGAAGCGGTTGAACTGCAGCAACACCACGAGCCCGATCAGCGCCTGCGCGACCATGAACGCCAGCGCCTGCTTCGCGCTCACCTGGCCCGAGGGCAGCGGCCGCGAGCGGGTGCGCTCGACCTTGTCGTCGAGGTCACGGTCGGTGATGTCGTTCCAGGTACAGCCTGCCCCCCGCATGACGAAGGCGCCGATGAAGAACAGGACGATGGTGAGCGGCAGGCCGCGGACGTCATGGGCCATGCCGGCGGCGAGCGCCGCCGACCACCAGCACGGCATCAACAGGAGCCAGGAGCCGATCGGACGATCGAAGCGGGACAAGCGCAGATAAGGCCGCGCCCATTGCGGCGCACGCGTATCGACCCAGTTGCCAGTGGAATCGGCAACTCGGGCTGACGTGTCGCTCATCGCGTCAGGACGTTGCCGTTGAGTGTGTCGAAGGTGCTGCCGCCCTTCTTGCCGGCATTGGCCTCGGGCGGCGAGCCCGAACCCAGCACTTCGCTCAGCGACGGACCGGCCGGTCCGCGCGGCTGGTTCTGCATCTGCTGCGCGACATTGCAGACCTTCGCCGCCATGGCCTCGGTGTTCTTGTGGCCGTCCTTCATCTGCGCGCCGACCTGCGCCGGAATCCCGCACTTCGAGGCGTTGGCCTCGATGTACTTGATCATCTTGGTCTCAGCCTGGCTGAAGTTGCGGATCAGCTTGCAGGCCTCGTCAGGCGGGGCGTGACGGTCGCTCGCGGCCTTGATCAGCTTGCCGCGTTTTTCGGCATCTTCGCGCAGAGGCATGAACGCCTTCATGCAGTCCTCGCCGGGACCGGCTTGCGTCGGCGGGGCCGCGCTGAAGGCGCCGGCGCCACCGACAGGAGCGGCCCCATTCACGGGGAAGGACGATTGCGGCGCGCCGCCGACGGAGGCGACGGGCGCCGAGCCATTGACGGGCGGGAAGGCGGAACTGGTTGGGGCCTGGCCCGGCAGCGGCGCGGGAAAACCCTGCGCATAGGCACCAACGGCGCCCATCGTGACCATGGCGGCAGTGATCGGAACCATCAAATGACGGATCATCAAGGCAGTCTCTCCGGCAGGAGCATGCGGGTTCGGCGTCTTCCCAATTGAAGCGCAACCAGCGTGCTCGCGATTTTACGATTCCCGCCGGCCCTTAACAACCCGTTGAATAGGGCGGGAGCGCGGCGCGCCGACGCACCATTTTGGCAAAATTTACCCCGAAAGGACTGCTTTCGGTTAAGAACGGCGGCAAATCGGACCTTTGACGATGCCTTCCCACGATTTCCGCGGCCCCCGCCTGTTCGTCGACGCCCCGCTTGCCCAGGACGGCAGGGTCGAGCTCGACCGCGACCAGAGCAATTATCTCGGCAATGTGCTGCGGCTTGCCGCCGGGGCCGAGGTTTTGGCGTTCAACGGCCGCGACGGCGAGTGGCAGGCCGCCATTGAAGGCCGCAAGCGGCCGGACGGTCTCGTCATCCTCCAGCAGACCCGGCCGCAGGACCGGCTGCCCGACCTCGCCTACATCTTCGCCCCGCTCAAGCATGCCCGGCTCGACTACATGGTGCAGAAGGCCATCGAGATGGGCGCCGCCAGCCTGCAGCCGGTTCTGACCCGATTCACCCAGGCCTCACGCGTCAATACCGAGCGGATGCGCGCCAATGTCGTCGAGGCGGCCGAGCAATGCGGCATTCTCAGCATCGCCACCGTTGCCGAGCCGGTGCCGCTGGAGCGCTTCTTGACCCTGCGCGCCGCTGGCAGACTGCTGATCTTCTGCGACGAGGCGGCGGAGCTCGAAAACCCCATTCGGAGCTTGCAAGCCACACGCGCCGGGGAGGGAATCGACGTGCTGATCGGACCCGAAGGCGGCTTTGCCGAGGAAGAGCGGGTCCTGCTGCTGCGGCAGCCGAAAATCCTGCGGCTGGCGCTCGGACCCCGCATCATGCGGGCCGACACCGCCGCGGTGGCCGCGCTGGCGCTGGTGCAGGCGGTGCTGGGCGACTGGGGTGGCGAACGCGGCTAAGGCACGTTGCTATTCGCCTCGTAGCGATCGGTTCAGGGTCTCCGAAGGCAACTCTCCGAAAGCCTCTCTGTAGCTCGCTGCGAATTCGCTGAGATGCCAGAAACCATGCGCAAGCGCGCAGGACTTCACACTCCGGCCTGCTCGGCCGGTGCGCAGTTGCTTGCGTACCGACCAGAGGCGCAAGACCCGGCTATAGCGATGTGGGCTCATGCCGCAGATGGCCCGTGTCGCACTCTGGAGAGTCCGGACCGACACGCCCGCCTGTTCCGCCAGTTCGGTGGTCTTGTGCCAGATCATCAGATCGCGCCGAATCAGTTTTTCCATATCAGCCACGATCCGCCGATAATGCTCGGTGGTGGACGACGCAGGTGCGCTTGCGACACTGGACCAGATCGCCGCATCCATCGTGCTGAGCAGTGATCGTTCGACAATCGTTTGCGAAGCCGGCTCGTTCAGGAAGTCCGGGTCATTTGCCGCGGTTTCAAGCGAGATCGAGATCAGACGGCGCAGCGAGGCAAGCACGTCCGGCGCCGGATTCAGCAAATGGCATCCATCGCTCAATTCAGGCAATGGCTCCCGCCCGGATGGACTGAAGTAGACCACCGCCAGCAGACGCCCCTCCGGCTCATGCACCAAGCAATCTGAACCGCCTTTTAGAATGACAACAGAACCGCCGATCGATTGCCCGTTGATGCGGGCAGAGGTCACGTGATCCATCGGTACCACCACTGCGGCAGCATTGGTGAGCTGATAGCCGCGAATGATCCGGGGGAAGGTTTTCAACAGCGACAGGGTCAGGGTCGGCAAGGTGAGCCGGGCACGCATGATCGCGGTCGTCCCGACAGACAACGGCATGCTCGATGCGCCGGCGTATTTCTCGGTCTCACCGAAATGATCGATGTCATACGATTTGAGCTCGAGCGCCGAGGATGGCTTGAGATCCTGGAACGACATCAAGCGATCCGCCGCTATCTTTTGCATTGCCTCGCGAGCAGGGACTAGACGGCTTTGATCCATGTTCTGCTGCTTACCTGACCTTCTTCGTAGAGACGGCGACTTTAGCGCGACGCAAACCACCCGGCCCTCTGGCCCCGGCGCGCCGCAGGTCGCGGGGCATTGAGAATGGCACGAACGATCAGAAGGTCGAGTGGATCTAAGTCGTAGTGCCGGAACATCTCGCTAATCAAAACAGCATATAGGCCAGCGTGTGTCGCGCGACCGTTCGGATTACATCTGTGCGTTGTCGCATGAATCGGAAACCAACTTTCGCATGGTAAACCAAGGCTCTGCGAACGGATCGTCCGCCCTACCCAAATTGAGCATGAGACCAGTGGACATCCTCAACCGGGCCAAGCAGTTCGCGGATGAGGTTACATGCGAGGGCCGAGCTTTCCGCCCAGGCGGCCCATTCCTTCGTGAAAGCGGCCCGGAGACCTGCCTGGCCGAAATGAATGAGGGTGAGGCGTCCAACCTAACTGGGTCGGCCGCAGCGCGATCGATCGGTATTATATTACCTAGCTTGGCGACGATACCTGATTTGGGCTTCGCATCCTCTGCTGACGGCGCGTCGCTCCGGCGCTGTTAAGCGATTGATCCTTTGGAGGTCGAAACCGCTTTCGGGCCATGCTAAGGCCTGCGGCAATTCGTTCCCTGCTTGCCCTGCCCGGTTCCACCGGGACGATGGACCCCGAGATGACCGCGACTGCCACCTCAAACGCTGCCGGCTCCGCCGCCTGGGCGGACACGCTGCTGCTGTCGTTCGGCCAGGCCGGCTATGTCAGGGCCGAGCCCGCCATCCTGCAGCCGGCCGAACCGTTCCTGGATCTCTCCGGCGAGGACATCCGCAAGAGCCTGTACCTGACCACGGACCTCTCCGGCGATGAGCTCTGCCTGCGCCCGGACCTGACCATACCGGTGGCCCGCGATTACCTCAGCTCTGGCCGTGCCGGCCAGCCGGCCGGGTTCAGTTATCTCGGCCCGGTGTTCCGCTACCGCAACGGCCAGAGCAGCGAATTCCTGCAGGCCGGCATCGAGTCGTTCGGCCGCCAGGACCGCGCCGCGGCCGATGCCGAGATGCTGGCGCTGGCGCTGGAGGCGACCGCCGCCTTCGGCGTTCGCGACGTCGAGATCCGCACCGGCGACGTGGCGCTGTTCAACGCGCTGCTCGACGCGCTCGACCTCTATCCGGTCTGGCGCCGCCGCTTGGTCAAGGATTTCAACCGCAAGATCAGCCTGGAGCAGGATCTGGAACGGCTGGCAGCCGCGACCACAGCGACCCGCAGCGAATATGAGGGCGTGCTCGCGGCGCTCACCGGCTCCGACCGCAAGGCAGCACTCGCTTTCGTCACCGATCTGATGTCGATCGCCGGCACCACCAATGTCGGCGGCCGCACCACGGCCGAGATTGCCGACCGCTTCCTCGAGCAGTCGACGCTGAAGGGCGGCGCGCTGCCGCGCGAAGCCATCGCCGTGCTCAAGCGTTTCCTGTCGATATCGGGTAACCCCGATGACGCCGTGGCCGAGCTGCGCGCGCTCACCAATGATGCGAAGCTCGACCTCAGTGCTGCGATCGACCAGTTTGAAAGCCGGGTCGGCTTCATGGCGGCGCGCGGCATCGATGTGAAGGGGACGCGGTTTTCGACCGCGTTCGGGCGCGGGCTCGACTACTACACCGGCTTCGAATTCGAGCTGCATCACCGCGGCAACGGCGCCGAGCCGCTGGTTGCCGGCGGCCGCTATGACGGGCTGATGACCCAGCTTGGATCGGCCGAGCCGATCCCCGCGGTCGGTTTCTCGGTCTGGGTGGATGCGCTGACCCGGATCGGCCGCAAGGTGGGAGCTTAAGTCATGAGCGCGCCATTCGTTCTGGCCGTTCCCTCCAAGGGTCGCCTTCAGGAAAACACCGAGGCCTTCTTCGCCCGCGCCGGGCTCAAGCTGTCGAAGGCGGGCGGCGCCCGCGACTATCGCGGCACGCTCGCGGGCCTCGACAATGTCGAAGTCGCCTATCTCTCGGCGAGCGAGATCGCCTCGCAACTGTCCCGCGGCTCGGCGCATCTCGGCGTCACCGGCGAGGATCTGGTGCGCGAGACCATCGCGGACGCCGACAAGCGCGTCTCCCTGATCGAAGGCCTCGGCTTCGGTTATGCCGACGTCGTCGTCGCGGTGCCGCAGGCGTGGATCGACGTCCGCACCATGGCCGACCTCGACGACGTCACCACCGGCTTCCGCGAGCAGCATCACATGCGGATGCGGGTCGCAACCAAGTTCATCAATCTCACCCGCGCCTTCTTCCAGAGCCAAGGCATCACCGATTACCGCATCGTCGAAAGCACGGGCGCGACCGAAGGCGCACCGGCCGCCGGCAGCGCCGAGTTGATCGTCGATATCACCACGACCGGCGCGACGCTCGCCGCCAACGGATTGCGGGTGCTCGACGACGGCGTGATCCTGCGCAGCCAGGCCAATCTGGTCGCCTCAAGGGACGCCGATTGGTCGCCGCAAGCGCGGGAGACCGCGCGAATCATCCTCGATCACATCGCGGCGCGGGCGCGGGCCAACAAATACCGCGAAGTCCGCACCCGCTTCCGCCAGTGCGACGCGGCCATGCTCACCGAGGCCCACGAGCGCTTCGGCGTCGAAGCCCCGTTCGGCGGACCGACCTCGTCAGGCATGCTCACGCTGCACTGCCCGCCGGGCCAGCTCTATGCACTCGCGAGCTTCCTGCGCGGGCATGGCGCCGAGACCGTCTCGGTGGTTTCGCTGGATTACGTGTTCGACCGGGAGAACCCGCTGTTCGCCAGGCTCGAGGCGTTCCTGCGGCAGTGAGCCCAAAGTTTGTTGAGCAATTCCGTTCAGCGTAGCGACAGCAAACGGCAGCTACCATATGCTGTTGAGATGACCTTGAACGCCTCTGGAACCTTGATCGATGACGCTGGGCTCTGACGTTTCCGGCATGACGACCACCGCGGCAAGCGCCGCCGCGAAGGGGCTGTCGATTGTCGTCCCGCTCTACAACGAAGCCGCCGGCCTCGCCGCCCTGCACCAGCGCATCTGCGATCTCGCAAAGACCTTGCGGGAGCGCTATCGCTTGGCTTGCGAGGTCGTCTATGTCGACGACGGTAGCGCGGACGCGACGCTGTCGATCGCCCGCTCGCTGCCGGCCGACGCGGTCGACGTCCAGGTGGTGTCGCTGTCGCGCAATTTCGGCAAGGAGGCCGCGCTGATGGCTGGCCTCGACCATGCCCGGCTCGGCGCGGTGCTGTTCATGGACGGCGACGGCCAGCATCCGCCGTCGCTGGTCGAGCGACTGGTGCGGCACTGGATCGAGGACGGCTACGACGTCGTCTATACCGCCAAGGCGCATCGCGACAACGAGCCCTTCCTGCGGCGGCTCGCCGGGCGCGGCTTCTATGCGCTGATCAATTGGGGCGCGCGCCAGAAGATTCCCGAAGACGCCGGCGACTTCCGCCTGCTGTCGCCGCGCGCGGTCGCAGCACTGAGGCAGCTGCCCGAGCGCAACCGCTTCTTCAAGGGCCTCGCGAGCTGGATCGGCTTCCGCCAGATCCGCGTCGATTACGAGCCCGCGCCGCGCACCCATGGCGTGACGACCTTCAGCGCCGCACGCCTGCTTGGTCTTTCGATCGAAGGCGTCACCTCGTTCTCGGTGGCGCCGCTGCGCTTCGCCAGCCTGCTCGGCGTGATCCTCGCCGGCGGAGCGTTCCTGTTCGGTCTGTCGATCCTCTGGGAGGTCTTGACCACCGGCAAGCAGGTGCCCGGCTATCCCTCACTCGTGATCGGCCTGATGACGATCGGCGGCGTGCAGCTCATCATGATCGGCATCGTCGGCGAATATATCGGCAAGATCCTCTCCGAGCTGAAGGCGCGCCCGATCTACTTCGTCGCCGAGCACAGTGAAAAGCATTTCGAAACCGAGAAGGCCCAGGACGCTTCAAGCCTGGACGCCTCGAAGAGGACGGCGGCCGAATGAGCGCGGCCGCGCCGCTGCGGCGGATCTGGCTCTGCGCCGACGATTACGGCATCAGCCCGGGCGTCAATCGCGCCATCCGCGACCTGATCGAACGCGGCCGTCTCAACGCTACCTCGGTGATGATGGTGGGACCTGCGGTCGAGCGCAGCGAGATCGAAGCGCTCCAGGCGGCAGCGCAAGCGAGCCCACGCTGCGCGATCGGATTGCACGTGACGTTGTCGGCACCGTTCCGGCCGCTCACCATGCATTTCCGTCCGCTCGACGGCGACATGTTTCTCCCGTTTCCGAAGCTGCTGCGCGCGGGTCTTGCGCGAAGGCTCGACCGCGAGTTCTTTCGCAACGAGGTCAAGGCGCAGCTGGCAGCCTTCGCGAAAGCGTTCGGACGCGCGCCTGACTTCGTCGACGGCCATCAGCATGTGCAGCTCTACCCGCAGGTGCGCGACGGCTTTGTCGATGCGGTGAGCGAAGTCGCGCCAAAAGCCTGGGTACGCCAGGGCGGCCGCGACCTGCCGCTGATGCAGCGGCTGGCCTCACCGAAAGCCATGGTGCTCGACATTCTCAGCGCGCAATTCCGCCGCCGTGCCGTCAGCGCGGGCCTCAGCTTCAATCCCGGCTTCGCCGGCGCCTATGATTTCACGCGGGCGGCCGATTTCGGCGAGCTGATGCGGCAATTTCTCGAAGGCCTGCCGGATGGCGGCCTCGTGATGTGTCATCCCGGCTTCGTCGACGAAATTCTCACCGGGCTCGACCCGATGACGGATGTCCGCGAACGCGAGCACTCCTATCTCGCCGGCGATGCCTTTGCGCGCCTGCTGACGGACAGCGGCGTCACGCTGGGGTAAAACCGGCGAAGTTTGCGAGAAAGCCGCCCCGCGGGGCAGCTTGTCGCATACCGAAATTTAATCCAGCCGGCACTGTTGGGGCCACAATGGAACCCTACATCTGCCTCGCGCTTGTTTTGCGCGAGGGAGACTGACCATGACGCCGCAGGAACGCCAGCTCGTCGACGAGCTTTTCGACCGGCTTTCGAAACTGGAAAATGCACCGCGCGATCCCGACGCGATCGCCGCGATCTCCGACGGCCTGCGCAAGGCGCCCGGCGCGATCTATGCGCTGGTGCAGACCGTGCTGTTGCAGGATGAGGCGCTGAAGCGTGCTCACAATCGCATCCAGGAGCTGGAGGCGGCGCAGGCGCCCGAGCAGGCGCAGTCCGGCGGTTTCCTGGACACCATGCGCGACACGCTATTCGGCGGGGGTCCGTCGCGCGGCTCGGTTCCGAACGTACCGCCGCGTGACTCGCGGCCGGTCTGGAACAGCGGCCAGGCGATGCAGCAGCCACAGCCGGGCTATGGCCAACCACCGTACGGACAGGCCTACGGCCAAGGACCGGGTCAGGGCTATGGTGCGCCGCCGATCGGCGGTGGCGGTGGCTCGTTCCTCGGCACGGCGGCGGCCGCCGCGGCCGGCGTCGTCGGCGGCTCGCTGCTGCTCTCCAGCATCCGCGGCATGATGGGCGGATCGCATCAGCAGGCCTTCGGCGACACCAATGCTCTGGGCGATCGCAGCCCCTGGACCGGCAGCGATCAGTCCGGCGGCTCGCTCGCGCGCGATGCCGGCCTCGATGACATCGGCTCGAACCGCGGTGATGCTTCCCGGCAGGGCTTCGCCGACCACGCTTCGAACGACGACCAGAATTACAACGATCAGAACGACAATGGCATCGATAATGTCGACCTCGCCGAGGACAGCGATTTCGGCGGCGGCGACGATGGCGGCAGCGATTACGCCTGACGCTTCTTGTCCTTGCTCCAACGAGAACGGCCGCCGATGAGGCGGCCGTTTTGGTTCCGAGCACTATGCGCCTACATCACCACGACCTTGGTGCCCACGTTGACGCGGCCATAGAGATCGATGACGTCCTCGTTGCGCATGCGAATGCAGCCCGAGGAGACGTTGGTGCCGATGGTCCAGGGCTCGTTGGAGCCGTGGATACGGTAGAGCGTCGAGCCGAGATACATCGCGCGCGCACCGAGCGGATTTTCCGGGCCGCCTTCCATGTGCCTCGGCAGGTCGGGGCGGCGCGCGATCATTTCCGCCGGCGGCGTCCAGGCCGGCCATTCGCGCTTGGCCGTGATCGACTTCACGCCGGACCAGGTGAAGCCGGGGCGGCCGACGCCGATGCCGTAGCGCATCGCGCGGCCGTTGCCCTCGACGAGGTAGAGGAATTTGTTCGGCGTATCGACCACGATCGTGCCGGCGCTTTCGTTGCCGCTATAGTCAACGAGTTGTTTCTCGAATCTCGGGTCAAACTGACGCTGCCGCGGATCGACCGCCTCCTGCTGGAGACTTGCGCCCTGCATCTGCGGCTCGCCCATCGGCGGCAGGCGGCGCTGGTCATAATAACCTGGCTGCTGCTGATACACCGGCTGCTGCGGAGCGTAGGCCGGACCGCGACCGGGCCCGTCGCCAAATATGAACTCGATGAAGCCACCGCCCATGTTGGAGGCGACGCGCACGGGCGCAGGCGGCACCTGCGGCTGGTACAGCACCGCGGGCGGATCGTTCGGCACGCTATTGTCGAAGGCGCTGGCGCTGTTGACGCCGGCAATGAAGGTGCAAGCGCTGCCAAGCAGCGCAACAGACATTTTCTTGAACATCGACGTACTCTGTACTGTTTCGTCTAGATCACATGCGTCGTGGCGAGGTGATGGCTGATCCGCATCCGCGACGTGGTCAATAAAGAGCAAAAGCCGTTTTGTTTGGTAAACGGAAACGCCATTTCGATTCACCACATCGTCGGCAACGGCGCAATTTGGCGATCAGCGTTTATTTTCGATGAACGCCGTGCACGCATGGTTAATCGCCCGTTTGCAAGCCGTCGCGCGCAGCCGCACGACAGTTCCGGCTGTGAACTTCGTGTTAAATCGCTTCTGCCTACAAAGACGCGTGAGTGAGGTGGGGGGAGTTCTTGATGGCTATTCACCGCAAACGTTTTCGTGTCGAGGAGGCTATTGTCGGCGAGATGCCCAGCCCCGAAATGATTGAGGAGGCTGCGCCGATGCATAGCGAGATCATGGCCGAGCTGCGTGCGATCCGCACGCAGATGGCGAAGGGCACCGCGCCGTTGTCCGGCAGCGCCGCCATGGCGGCGATCGACGCCTCCACCGCCCACGAGCTCTCCGAAGCCCGTACCATGCTCGATACTTACCGGGCGCAGATCGAGCAGTGCGAGAAGCTGAAGGTCGAGCTCGACCTCATCCACGACGCCATCGACCGCACCAAGCGCGAGATCGCGACACTGCATGGCAAGAGCTTCGACGGCGGCGAAATGGCCAAGGTCAATGGCGAGCTCGGCGCGGTCGTCGGCGGCACCGAACAGGCGACCCAGCAGATCCTCGAAGCCGCCGAGTCGATCGACCAGGCGGCCAGCGCGATGGCCAAGGTGCAATCGGCCGATCAGCAGAAGCGGCTCGCCGACGATATCCAGGAACGCGTCATCTCGATCTTCGAAGCCTGCAACTTCCAGGACCTGACCGGCCAGCGCATCAGCAAGGTCATGAGCACGATGAAGTTCATCGAGCAGCACATCAATTCCATGATGGAAATCTGGGGCGGTGTCGACGCGATCAAGTCTCACGTCGTGCCGCAGGTCGACACTCGCAGCGATGACGACAAGCTTCTCAACGGCCCGAAGCTCGCCGGCGACGTCGGCCACGCCTCGCAGGACGACATCGACGCGCTGTTCGACTGAACGGACGCGACGCTCTGAATAACGAACGCCGGCGCAAGCCGGCGTTTTTTTGTTGTCTATCGTCCCCTGCTGTCATCGTCCGCGCAGTGTTTAGACCGGAGACATAGCTGACGCCTGTTCGGACACATCACTGACAGTTTGGCTGCGCGTCAAGTCGATTGATCCGACCTGCCAACTGGCAAAGAAGATTCCGTAGCGGCCGTCGCGGTCGAGCGGCCTCACGGCCAGCTGCTCGCCGCAGAAGGCTTGAGGGACTTTCCACATTTGCCCTTTGAAGGCGATGTAGCTCCGCGTCGAGGAGACGGTGCGAACGATCTCCCCGGCGTCGTATTGGATCTTCGGCACACGATCCGGCATGGCGCGTAAACTGGGCCGGTAGCGATCGGCGGGAATGCCCATGCCCAAGCTCTCGTGGGGCCGCTCCAGATTGTAGACCGTTCGCCAGCTATCGAGGGCACGCTGGACTTCCGCCAAAGTGCGGAACGTGCGCAGAGCGAACACTTCTGCTTTCAAGCTGCGATGGAAGCGTTCGTTCTTGCCTCGGCCCTGAGGATGACGTGGCCTGGCATGGACCACCCTGACGCCGAGCTTGAGCAGCCATACCTTCAGCGCAGTCCAGCGAACGCCCGAGGTGTCGCCCCAGGGAGAACCGTTGTCGAGGTAGAAGGCCTCCGGCAGCCCATAGCGTCGGAAGGTGTCGGTCAGATGCCTCTGCACATCAGGTCGCTGCTCGTTGGCGCACGCCTTCAAACACAGCGCATAGCGGGAGTGGTCATCGACCATGGTTAGCGGATGGCAACGCCTTCCGTCGGCAAGCGGCATGTGGCCCTTGAAGTCCATCTGCCAGAGTTGATTGGGCGCGTCCCTCTCGAACCGGTGGCCTGAAGGGCTCGGCGCGGCTTTCTCGCTCGGCTTGATCCGTTCGTTCCGGCACAGGATCCGATGCACTGTGGAGGGCACCGGTACGGTCTGGCCGCCGCGCTTCAGGCAATGGGCAATCTTGCGCGCTCCCCAAGCCGGATGCTTGTCACGCACAGCCAGAACCCGCGCCTCGACCTCAGGCACGCTCCGCTTGGGCATGCTCTTGGGCCGGCGCAACTGATCCGCCAGTTCATGATCTCCAGCCTGCCAACGCCGCAGCCATTTGTAGCCCACATCAGGACTGATCCCGAACCGCCGGCACAACTCCCGCCGGTTCGCCCCTTCCTGCAACGCAAGCCGCACAAACTCCCGTCGCTGATCCATCACCGACACCTCGTTCCAGGGCATGGAAGGCCTCCCGAATCGACCATTCCAGCCCAGTTTGAAGTGTCAGCTATGTCTCCGAACACCTGTCAGTGATCTGTCCGGTCTAAACAGCAGGCGGACGATCCAGTATTCCAGAGACGGCAATGATTGAGCCGAGAAGCTGCGGCGTACTGGATGCCCCGCCTGCCGCCTACGCTAAAGCTTCGGCGCCCCTGGACCTCAACCCCGGCGAAGCCTTGGCGTAGCCGGGTCGCGGGGCATGACGAAGGATAGAGACTACGCCCTCGGCGCGCAGCGGACGTAGACCATGTTGCCGTAGCGGGTGGCGGCGTCCTTGTCGATGAAGCGGGTGATGAGGACGCGGCCGTCGAAGGAGACGATTTCGCGGTCCTGCTCGCCGGGCGTCGGACCCGCCGGCCCAATATAATTCTTGCCGCTGGGCGAACCCTTCAGCCGCAGTTCCTGCGGTGTTGCCTGGTCCGCCAGATGCATGATCACGCCGCCGGAGGAGCCGGCGGTGATCACGTAAGGATTTTTGCATTGGGCCCGGGCGGCAGCCTCGGTGCGGGCGCGGTCGGCCGGGTTCTGGAATGAGGCGAGGCCCCAGCGCCCGACGATCTCGTCGGCGCGGATCGACGCGGGCATTTCCGGACCGGTGCCGGGCTCGGCCTCGGGGGGCGGTGAGGACGAAGAAAAGGACGGCAGGCTCATGCCGCCGCCGCAGGCACCAAGCAGCAGCGCCAGGCAAGAAGCCGCCGCCAGATTGGCGATCGTGCGCGCGTGAGCTGAACTGATCATGGCATTCCCCCGGACAAAACCATGGCCGCACCCCTTACGCAGCCAAGCGCAAAACCGCTGCCGGAGCAATGACGTCCTTTAATACGCCGGCACCCCGAACAAGTTTCCAATGTCACCATCCTATATCCGTCTCACCAATCGCTTAACCACCTTTGCTTGACAGGATCGCGGCCAAGCCATATTCCCGGGCGCACCATTAGCACTCTGAAAGATGGATTGCTAACGCGCGCCGATCGATCCTCGGGAAGGGTGGACGGAAGCGCCGCCCGCCCACTTCCTCTCCTTCCGAAGCGAGCCTCCAAAGGGAAACGTCATGACTAAATCCAAATTTCGTCCGCTGCATGACCGTGTCGTGGTCAAACGTATCGACGCCGAGTCAAAGACCAAGGGCGGCATCATCATTCCGGACACGGCCAAGGAAAAGCCGTCCCAGGGCGAAGTCGTCGCCGTCGGCCCCGGTGGCCGCGACGAGGCCGGCAAGCTGATCCCGATCGACCTCAAGGTCGGCGACCGTGTGCTGTTTGGCAAGTGGTCGGGCACCGAGGTCAAGATCGACAACGATGAGCTCCTGATCATGAAGGAGTCGGACATTATGGGCGTGATGGCCTAAGGCCAGACGCCTGAACGGCCGCTGAATGCATGCCCGGGTCACTCGATCCGGGCATGCATCATTCCGCCGGGTTCGATCGCGGACCCCGGAATGAGGCGACCCAATAAGCAAGACACATCACGAAGAAGAGGAATTGCAGACCATGGCTGCCAAAGACGTCAAGTTTTCCGGAGACGCGCGCGAACGCATGCTGCGCGGCGTCGATATTCTCGCCAACGCCGTCAAGGTGACGCTCGGCCCGAAAGGCCGCAACGTGCTCATCGAGAAGTCGTTCGGCGCGCCCCGCATCACCAAGGACGGCGTCACCGTCGCCAAGGAGATCGAGCTAGAGGACAAGTTCGAGAACATGGGCGCCCAGATGGTGCGTGAGGTCGCCTCCAAGACCAACGACCTCGCCGGCGACGGCACCACCACCGCGACCGTGCTGGCCCAGTCCATCGTCCGCGAAGGCGCCAAGTCGGTTGCCGCCGGCATGAACCCGATGGACCTCAAGCGCGGCATCGACATCGCGGTCGCGGCCGTCGTCAAGGACATCGAGAAGCGCGCCAAGCCGGTCGCCGCCTCCTCCGAGGTCGCCCAGGTCGGCACCATCTCGGCCAACGGCGATGCCGCCATCGGCAAGATGATCGCGCAGGCGATGCAGAAGGTCGGCAACGAGGGCGTCATCACCGTCGAGGAGAACAAGTCACTCGATACCGAGGTGGACATCGTCGAGGGCATGAAGTTCGACCGCGGCTATCTCAGCCCCTACTTCGTCACCAACCCCGAGAAGATGACGGCCGAACTCGAGGACGCTTACATCCTCCTGCACGAGAAGAAGCTGTCCGGCCTGCAGGCCATGCTGCCCGTGCTGGAAGCCGTGGTGCAGTCGGGCAAGCCGCTCGTCATCATCGCCGAGGACGTCGAGGGCGAGGCGCTGGCCACCCTGGTCGTCAACCGCCTCCGTGGCGGCCTGAAGGTCGCCGCCGTCAAGGCGCCGGGCTTCGGCGACCGCCGCAAGGCCATGCTCGAGGACCTCGCGATCCTCACCGGCGGCCAGCTGATCTCCGAAGACCTCGGCATGAAGCTCGAGAGCGTGACGGTGAAGATGCTTGGGCGCGCGGGCAAGG
This sequence comes from Bradyrhizobium sp. BWC-3-1, assembly GCF_032917965.1. Lineage (NCBI taxonomy): Bacteria > Pseudomonadati > Pseudomonadota > Alphaproteobacteria > Hyphomicrobiales > Nitrobacteraceae > Bradyrhizobium > Bradyrhizobium sp. BWC-3-1. Next base: position 1,176,365 of record NZ_CP136625.1, on the reverse strand, counting down.
TTGTGATCGACAAGGAGAACACCACGATCGTCAAGGGCGCCGGCAAGAAGCCCGAGATCGAGGCCCGCGTCGGCCAGATCAAGGCCCAGATCGAGGAAACCACCTCGGATTACGACCGTGAGAAGCTCCAGGAGCGCCTCGCCAAGCTCGCAGGCGGCGTCGCGGTGATCCGCGTCGGCGGTGCCACCGAGATCGAGGTCAAGGAGAAGAAGGACCGCGTCGAGGATGCGCTCAACGCCACTCGCGCCGCGGTGCAGGAAGGCATCGTCCCCGGCGGCGGCGTCGCGCTGCTCCGCGCCAAGAAGGCGGTCGGCCGTCTGACCAACGCCAATGCCGACGTCCAGGCCGGCATCAACATCGTGCTGAAGGCACTGGAAGCCCCGATCCGCCAAATCTCCGAGAACGCGGGCGTGGAAGGCTCGATCGTCGTCGGCAAGATCCTGGAGAACAGGTCCGAGACCTTCGGCTTCGACGCCCAGACCGAGGAGTATGTCGACATGGTCGAGAAGGGCATCATCGACCCCGCCAAGGTGGTGCGCACCGCACTCCAGGACGCCGCCTCGATCGCCGGCCTGCTGGTGACCACCGAGGCCATGGTCGCGGAGTCGCCGAAGAAGGAAGCCGCTTCCGGCATGCCGGCCGGTGGCGGTATGGGCGGCTTCTAAGCCGTCCGTTCCATTGCAGTGTTGCGAAGGCCGCCTCCGGGCGGCCTTCTTTTTTGCCGATCATGACCCGTGCTTTCCAATTCAACCGGCAGCCAAAACCCACTACGGTGACGCCGATTCGAATTGTTTGGGCCTGATCTCAACGGAAAACCGCTTCACACTTTCCGGGTCATGCCCCATTGCCTCAGGGATTTCGTCGATGCGCGCGCTTGTGTTTTGCTCCACGGCCGTTCTGGCGGCTCTGCTTGCAGGTTCGCCTGAGGTCGCATCCGCCCAGATGAAGCTGGCGCCGAAGGCCACGGCGCCCGGCGGCGTCGAGACGCGCTATTTCACCTCGATCGACGGGTTGATGGACGGCAATGCCGACGTGATCCTGAAGGAGACACGCCAGGGCAAGACCGTCACCGCAGCCGTGCTCGACGTCTGCTATCCCGTCGCGAAGAATTCCGACCGCAAGGACCGCTTCGTCGTCAATCTCCAGGTCGCGGGCCAGAACCTGACGGGTACGACGCAGAGCCTCGGCGCGAAGGCGCCGGTCACCGTCAAGCTGCTGCGCAAACAGGCCGGAGACACGTTTGAATTCCGCGGCCAGATCAGCATTGGCCAGACCGTGACCGAGGTCACCTCGCCCGACAATTCCGATCTCAGCGAGAAGGAATTCCTCGACAACCAGACCTCCGACGACGGCATCACGCCCCAACCAAAGGATTTCACCGACGTCTCGCCGGAAGCGATCGCGGTCAAGGTCAAGCTGGATGCCGCGACCGAGTTCCTGAAGAGCCTGAAGGGCCAGGACGTCGAGGTGACGCTGGCGAGTCTCACCGTCGGCTGCGAGGCGCTACGCGCAGGCGAGCAGACCATCAACATGTCGGTCGATCCGGAGCGCGCCGGCGCGCTGCTGGCGAAATTCAAGGCGACGCCCGGCGTCACCGCCGCGGGCTGGACCGCGGGCATGGCCGAGATGGACCGCACCATCCGCATTCCCGCCGCCGATTGGCGCGACGGCGACAAGATCAACCGCGACAAGCTCGCGGCCGCGGTGGCTGGCGTGCTGAGCAGGACGCTCGCGGCAAAGCCGGTCTCGCAAAGCTTCAACCCGGCGACCGGCAAGCTCAAGCTGGTGTTCAAGCGGCCGAACCAGGACTTTCCCGCGCTCGAGCTCACCGACACGATCGAGGTCGCGGGCCTCGTCTCGCCCGACAAGCCCGGCACGACCGACAAGCTCATGCTCTGGATCGGGAGTCCCGCGACCACGACCACTGACGAGAGCAGCGGCGCCAAGCTCAATCTCTCGGACGAAGCGACCGCGGACGAGGAAGGCGATCAGCCCGACGACAACGGTTCGGTCGAGGCGCTCGCCAAGGAGCTGAAAGGCCAGCGCTGGGACGCCGACAAGTCTGTGTGGAAGTGATGTAGCCCGCACAGGTCATCGCCCGGCTTGATCGGGCGATCCAGTACTCCGAGAAGGTTTTGATGAATCGAGAAGCCGCGGCGTACTGGATTCCCCGCTTGCCGCCTGTGCTAAAGCTTCGGCGCCTCTGGACCTCGACCCCGGCGAAGCCTTGGCGTAGCCGGGTCGCGGGGAATGACAGCAGGGGCTAATTGCCGTTGAGGCGAAAGCGCAGCGGCTTGGGGCCGACGAGCGTGAGCACGTCACCCTGGCGCTTCCAGGTCTCGACACTGCCCAGGGCTGCAACGAGATCGTCGTCGGCCTGGGCCCTTGCCGGCGGGCAGGAGCGGTCCTGGATCTGGCCGGGGACGAAGATCACGGTGTTGCCGGCAACCGAGAACTGGCCCTTGCCGCCCTTGCACCAGAGCTCCAGCACGACTTCGCCATTGTCGCCGATCTCGATGTTCGGAATCCGCTTCGAGCCCGGCTGCGGCAGCGCCTCCAGCGTCATCTCGGTGCCGAACGGAAAACCGTCCTCCGCACGCGCGAGCGTGGACATCGCGAGCGTTGCAACCGCCCCACACACCATCTGCCTGAACGAAACCATGAGACCTCTCGACCGACGTGATTTGCGGCACCTTCTATAAGACGGCGGCGCCGTTGAGAAGGTTCGCCCATGGGCCACGCAAAAATCCCCGCGAGGAGCAACCTCGCGGGGATTTGGCTTGAAGCCGGGCGTGGCCTGCTACTTCAGGACCATCGCCGTGAACGGCCAGACATAGGCCTGCAGCGTCACGAACACGCCGACCAACGAGGCCAGCACGATCGAGTGCCAGAACACGAAGCGCAGGATCGTGCCCTCGTGCCCGTACCAATTCGTCGCGGTGGACGCGACCACGATCGACTGGGCGTCGATCATCTTGCCCATCACGCCGCCGGACGAGTTCGCCGCAGCCATCAGGATCGGCGACAGACCAAGCTGCTCGGAGGTGATCTTCTGAAGATTTCCGAACAGAACGTTGGAAGCGGTATCCGATCCCGTTAGCGCCACGCCCAACCAGCCGAGCAGCGTGCCGAAGAAGGGATAGAGCACGCCGGTTGCAGCAAAGGCGAGACCGAGCGTCGCGTCCACGCCGGAGAGCCGCGTCAGCGTGCCGATCGCGAGCATCGCCGAGATCGTGATCAGCGAGATCGCGCAAAGCCGGATGGTGCGCCCGTATTCCGTCAAGAGCCGGCCAGGACCGACGCCCATCAGGAAGCCTGAGATGATCGCCGCAATCAGCATGCCGGTGCCGGTGAACGAGAGATAGGTGAAGCCGAACACCGCGCTCTCTTTCGTCGGCCCCGGCGCGACCGGCGGCATCTTGTTGATCATCTGATGCAGCTCGGGAACGGGATAGTTCCAGGTAAAGATCGAGTTCGCCCAGGTCTTGAATCCACCATTGCCCCAGATCAGCATCACGATGCAGACGATGATCCACGGCAGCAGCGCGCTGAACAGCTCGCTCTGTGTCAGCGGCGTCTTATCCATCGGTTTCGCCGCGGCCATGGTGGTCGCCGATTCATCGCGGCCGCGCAGCGCCGGGGACAGCCAGAGCTGCCTGGGCTGCCAGACCTTGAGGAACAGGATCAGCGCGCCCATCGAGATCAGCGATGCACCGATGTCGACGATCCAGGGATTGATGAAGTTGGAGATCACGAATTGCGGGACCGCGAACGACACGCCGGTGACCAGGATTGCCGGCCACACGTCCTTCATGCCCTTCCAGCCCGCGAACGCCCACACCACCCAGAACGGCACGATCAGCGAGAAGATCGGCAACTGCCGTCCGACCATCGCGCCGAGGATGTAGGGATCGAGCCCGGTGACCGAGGAAAGGCCCTGGATCGGCGTGCCCAGCGCGCCAAAGGCGACCGGCGCTGTGTTGGCGATCAGCGACAGGCCGCTTGCTGCAAGCGGCGAGAAGCCGAGGCCGATCAGGACCGCGCCCGTGATCGCGACCGGCGTGCCGAAGCCCGAGGCGCCTTCGAAGAAGGCGCCGAACGAGAACGCGATCAGCAGCAATTGCAGCCGCCGGTCCTCGGTGACGCCGCCGACCGCGCGCTTGAGCAATTCGAAGCGTCCGGTGCTCACCGTCACCTGGTAGAGGAAGATGACGTTGAGAACGATCCAGCCGATCGGGAAGAAGCCGGTGACGATGCCCAGCACCGAGGCGCGGATCGACATGTTTGCCGGCATGGTGAAGACGAAGATCGTGATCAAATTTGCCACGATCACGGCGATGATCGCCGCGATATGAGCCTGGACCCGTCCGCTCGCGATCAGGACCAGCAATGTGACGACAGGGACCGCCGCCGCGATCGTCGACAGCACAGGGCTGTGCAACGGGTCATAAACTTGATTCCACATGATCTTCCTCCCCCACGCATGTGTGCTGCAGGCGGCCCGCGTGGACAACCGATCCTGCTTGACGCTGAAGCGATAACCCCCGAGCTGGACGCGAATTCCTCGCGAATGCAGCGGTTCCCGTCCGCTCACAAGCTCGCGAAATCCCGAAGGCCCCCACCCTGCGCCGTCGGCCCCATGCTAGGGTTGCAAGCTGCGACAAGCCAACGCAAATTGCAGGACTTGCGACTTTAGTCTAAGTGCGCCGATTTCCGCCGTCGTCCCAAGTCTTTGGCCCCCGGGCAGTTGTGCACATCCCCTCAGGAGACAGAGCTCTGTGAAGAACATCAGCGCCACGCTCGCGATCGTCTGGCGAATCGCCGCCCCGTATTTCCGGTCGGAGGACAAATGGGCCGGCCGAGGCCTGCTCGCCGCTGTCATCGCAATGGAGCTGGCGCTGGTCGCGATCGACGTCCTGGTCAATCAATGGCAGAACCGGTTCTACAGCTCGCTGCAGGCAAGTGACTGGGATAGCTTCGTCAGGGAGATCTGGATCTTCATCGGCCTCGCCTCCGCCTTCATCGCGCTAGCGGTCTACAAGCTGTACCTGAACCAGTGGCTCCAGATCCGCTGGCGGCAATGGCTGACCCGGCACTACCTCGGCGAATGGCTGCAAGGCGCCACGCACTATCGCATGCAGCTCAAGGGCGATGCGGCCGACAACCCGGACCAGCGCATCACCGAGGACGTCAAGAACTTCGTCGAGCAGACCCTGACCATCGGGCTCGGCCTGCTCTCGTCAATCGTGACGCTGTTCTCATTCGTGATCATCCTCTGGGGGCTTTCCAATGCTGCGCCGTTGCACCTGTTCCGCGCCGATCTGATGATCCCCGGCTATCTGTGCTGGGGCGCGCTGGTCTACGCGATCTTCGGTACGGCGCTGACGCACTGGATCGGTGCCCCGCTGGTCAACCTTAATTTCGAGCAGCAGCGCTTCGAGGCCGACTTCCGCTTCAACCTCGTCCGCGTCCGCGAGAATTCCGAGCAGATCGCGCTGCTCAAGGGCGAAGGCGCCGAGCGCGGCCGGCTGCTGGAGCGCTTCGGCTTCGTGATCGGCAATTGGTACGCCATCATGAGCCGTACCAAGCGCCTCACCGCGTTCACCGCGAGCTATCAGCAGGCCGCCGTGATCTTTCCCTACGTGCTGGTGGCGCCGGCCTTCTTCGCCAAGAAGATCCAGCTTGGCGACATGATGCAAACCGCGTCGGCCTTCTCGAGCGTACAGGGCGCATTGTCGTTCTTCGTCACGGCGTACCGATCGCTGGCGGAATGGCGCTCGATCGTCGCCCGCCTCGACGGCTTCGAGATGTCGGTCGATGCGGCCGCGCACCTGCCGCCGCACGAGCCTGCGATCGCCCTCAAGGCCGCCGGCGGCAATCGCAATATCACCCTCGAACAGCTCTGCGTGAACCTGCCGAGCGGCACGCCGCTGGTCGCCACCGACGCCTTCTCCGTCCAGACGCCGGAGCGCGTGCTGGTGACCGGACCGTCGGGCTCCGGCAAGTCGACGCTGTTCCGCGCCATCGCCGGCATCTGGCCGTTCGGCACCGGCACCATCTTCGTCCCGGAAAAAGCGAAGCTGATGATGCTGCCCCAGCGCCCCTATTTCCCGGTCGGCGTGTTGCGCGACGCGGTGGTCTATCCGGCCGCGCCGGGCGCATTTGAAACTGCACGCGTCAGGGACGCGCTGATCGCGGTCGGCCTGCCCGACCTCGCCGAGCGGCTTGAGGAGGACGGTCATTGGAACCGGATGCTGTCGCTGGGCGAGCAGCAGCGCCTCGGGCTCGCCCGCGCGCTGCTGCACGCGCCGGACTATCTGTTCCTGGACGAGGCCACGGCCTCGCTGGACGAGCCGTCCGAGGCCCGCCTGTACCGGCTGCTGGCGGAGAAGCTGCCACAGGCCACCCTCGTCTCGATCGGCCACCGCTCGACGCTGGAAGCCTTCCATACCCGCAAGGTGACGATGGTGAAGCACGGCGCGATCCACGTCCTCGGTGACGGTGGTGTGCCGGTCGAGAAGGAGCCGAGCGCGGCACGCTGAGACGGCCCGACGAAGCTCTGAGGCTATGGCCCTTGGTTGCGGCCGTGCTTCGAGATGCCCGCCTTTTTCGGCCTTCAGGATGAGGTCTGTCCTCGCGGTGAGATCTGTGACCCCTCATGGTGAGGAGCCCGCCGGAGGCGGCCGTTTCGAACCATGCGGGCCCCTGGCCTACGCCCCAAAGCCCCAAAGCAAAAGGGCGGCAGGTTGCCCTGCCGCCCTCATCAAGTCGCTTCGGGAAGAAGCTTACTTCAGGTTGCTCATGGCCGTCAGGTCGAACGACAGCTTGGCAATGCCGGCCGCGCCGCACCAGTTGGAGCCAGCGCCGCCCGGATTGATCGCGGTGACGTTGGTGGTGCCGGTGGCGTTGAAGGCGCTGGTGAAGGCGTTGCAATCACCCTTGTTCAGGTCGGTGTCGGAGTAACGCAGGTCCAGCGTGAACACTTTGTAGGTGAAGCCGATGCCGATGTTCCAGGTGTTGTAGTCCTTGTAGGGGATACCGTTGGCGAAAACGGTGCCGACGCCGGTGCCGTAGAAGGCGTCCGAAGTACCAAACCACTGCCGGCCGAACTCACCCGAGACGTACATGCCCATGCCGGAAGCACCGAAGGCCGTGCTGGGCGCCGTGTACTTGGCAGTCAACGAAGCGTAGTTGCCCCAGGCACCCGAGTTCAGGAAGTTCGGCGAGTAGTACTCGGTCGCGCCGACCGTGAAGCTGTCGTTGATGGTGTAGTTCACCTTGCCGTAGACTTCGACGAAGCTGACGTCCTTCTTCATGACGTTGCCGTCGGCGAGGAAGATAGTGGTCGTGCTGACGCCGCAGACGTTGCCGCCCGGAATGCCGCCGGTGAGCACGTTGTCGGCGCAGCTGCCGCCCGGATACAGGTAGCCCCAGACACCGATATCGAAGGCGAAGGCGCCGAAGGTCGGGCGGATACCGCCGTAGATGTCGACTTCAGCAGCAGCGCGATTGGCGAAGGAGATGCTCTCGGCGGACACGCCGACGTAGAGCTGGAGGTCCTTGTTGACGTTGTAGCGCGGCTCGAAATAGGCCGCGACCGACGGCTTGTGGTTCGACTGCGTGACGCCGCGGAAGATGTAGTCGCTCATGATGGCGCCGCCGAAGGCGATATCCCAGGGATCAAACGCGACCACCGGCGGGGCCTTCAGTGCCTTCACTCGCATGTCTGCCGCGAAAGCCGAGCCCGTCACCATTGCCAGCGCCGTTGCCAACAAAGCCACTTTTTTCATTTCGATCCCCATCACCAGTTCTAAGACCCCAGCCGGATCCCGGAAGCCCCCGGAACGCTCGACCTGATTGCAAATTTCGTAACTGCGGCAATCTGGATGGGGTGAGGCAAACCGTGAAGCAAAAAACGCGGGCATCTGCCGACTTTTTGGGCGTTCTGACGATTCCACGAAAGGTTGTCAGCCCGTGTGTCTTCTCGATCACATTATTTGCATTCCAAAGTGCACTGCGAGGCCCGCGTTAGTACGGGTCCGGCGGTACCGTGCTGCCCGTGCCACGAATCAGGCTGCTTCCCGACGAGATCATCCCCGCGCGCCGGCGCGCCGATGCAAAAAGGCCGCAGCATCGCCGCTGCGGCCTTCCTGTTGCCGATCATGGTCGTCGGATTGGATCCAGCCTTTGGCCTGACCTTGGGCCTAACCTTGTCCTTCGGCCGGTGTCGTGTCCGCAGAAGACGAAGGCATCGCCCAGCTTGTCTCGGCGGCAGGCTCGGGAGCCGGAGCTGCCGGCGTTGACGGCTTCGGAGCTGCCTTCGCCTTCTTCGGCGCCGCTTTCTTCGCAGCCTTCTTGGCGGCCTTCTTTGGCGCAGCCTTCTTAGCGGCCTTCTTTGGCGCGGCCTTCTTCGCAGATTTCTTTGGAGCCTTCTTGGCAGACTTCTTCGCGGATTTCTTCGCGGACTTCTTGGCTGCCTTCTTTGAGGTCTTCTTCGCCGCTACTGCCTTCTTGGCCTTCTTGGCCTTTTTGGCCTTCTTGCTTTTTTTCTTCTTCGCTTTCGCCATCGTGATCCTCCTGTTGCCGCCGAACAATGGTCGATCGGGTGTCTTCAGCCGTTACCTCCGGACGAAAGCTCAGCCCTCGAAAGCTTAGTCTTCGAAAGCTCAGTCTTGCGCGTTCAATGCCGGCTGCGACCCGCCCGTAGCCCAATCGAGAAGCTCAATCGTGTGTACGACCGGAACTGACGTGCCACTGGCAATCTGCACCATGCAGCCGATATTGCCTGCGGCAATCATGTCCGGCTTGACGCTCGCGATGTTGGCGACCTTGCGATCGCGCAACCGGCCCGCAAGCTCGGGCTGGAGAATGTTGTAAGTCCCCGCCGAACCGCAACACAAATGGCTCTCCGGCACATCTTTCACCACGAATCCGTTATTGGAAAGCAATTCTTTCGGAAGGCCCGTGATTTTCTGCCCGTGCTGCAACGAACACGCAGAGTGATAAGCGACGACGATGTTGTCCTGTCGCGTCGTGGCCGCGAGTCCAAGGCCGGCGACGTATTCAGTGATGTCCTTGGCGAGCGCAGAGACCTTCGCCGCATCGGCGGCAAACGCAGCGTCTTCGCGCAGAAGATAGCCGTAGTCCTTGATCACGGTGCCGCAGCCTGACGCCGTCACCAGGATGGCGTCGAGCCCCTCGCCGGCCGCTTCCGCGCGCCACGCCGCGACATTGGCGCGAGCCCGTGCCAATGCGTCCTGATCGTCGCCGAGGTGATGGGTCAGGGCGCCGCAGCACTGCTCGTCCCTGACAAGGACGACCTCGATGCCGTGGCGCGTGAGGAGACTGATGGCGGCCTGGTTGATGCGCGGCGCCAGCACCTGCTGGGCGCAGCCCTGGAGCAGCGCGACCCGGCCGCGCTTCTTGCCGAGTGCCGCGAACACACTGCCGGCGGCGGGCCCGGGCGGCGGCAGCCGGTCCGGCGCCAGCGCCAGCATCGCCTTGAGGCGCAGAACCAGGCCGGGCGTCGCCGAAGGCCGCGGCGTCGGCAGGAACGCGGCCAGCGGGCGGGCCAGCCGCGCCAGCCACATGCTGGCGCGGAAACGCTGCGGGTGCGGCAGGACGAATGCCAGCACTCGGCGCAGCAGCCGCTCGGCGAGCGGCCGCTCGTAACGCTGCTCGATCCTGACCCGGGCCTGATCGACCAGATGCATGTAATTCACGCCCGAGGGGCAGGTCGTCATGCAGGCCAGGCACGACAGGCAGCGGTCGACATGTTTGACCACTTCGGCCGTCGGCGTCTGGTCCTTCTCCAGCATCTCCTTGATCAGATAGATGCGGCCGCGCGGGCTATCGAGCTCGTCGCCAAGCAGCACATAGGTCGGACAGGTTGCGGTGCAGAAGCCGCAATGGACGCAGGCGCGCAGGATCTTGTCGGCTTCCGCGATGTCGGGATCGGCGAGCTGCGCGAGTGAGAATTCGGTCTTCATGCGGCAGTGCCTCGCGTCAGCCGCCCCCGGTTGAGGATGATCTTCGGATCGAAACTGGCGCGGACCCGCTCGCTCAACGCGGCAAGGCCAGGGGCTTGCGGGTGGAATACATCGATCGCGCGCCTGATGTCCTCGGCCGCCCGGATCAGCGTGGCGTGCCCGCCGGCGGCATTCGTACGTTCGCGCACGGCCCGAGCATGCGCGTCCGGCTTCGGTGGCACCGCCGCCCAGATCAGTCCACCACCCCAATCGTAGATCACGTCGCCACCGGTCTCGCGCGCCAGCAGGGTCCCGAGCGCCGCGCCCGACGCCGGCGGGCAGACGATCCGCCAGACCGGCCAGGCCCCCAGCGCGCCACTGGCCGCGAACGGCAGGACGTCGCGGATCGTGGTCCACAGCGCCGCTGACGCCGTGTCCTCGACGAGAATTGCGGTTCCGAACGGCGCCAGCAATTCGCGCAGCGAGCCGGCACGGTGGGCGGCCGAGGCGGCAATGCCCTCGAGCCGCAGCACGGTCAGCGCCTCGCCCTGGCCTGCGATATCGCCGAGACCTTCGATCTCGGTCCGGAACGCCGATGTCGGCAGATGCGCGGCCCCGGAGACGTCGAAGGGCGAGCCGAGCGCCGCCGTCATTGCCTTGTTGGCGGCGGCATCGTCGAGCCCGCGCAGCAACAGCGTCCGCTCGGCCTCCGGCTTGGGCATCACTTTCAGCGTGACCTCGGTCATGACCGACAGCGTGCCCCAGGAACCGGCGAGAAGCTTGCAGAGGTCGTAGCCGGTGACGTTCTTCACCACCTTGCCGCCGGTCTTGAAGCTGTCGCCGAAACCGGAGACGGCATGCGCCCCGAGCAGATGGTCGCGCGCCCCGCCCGCCTTGATCCGGCGCGGACCGGCCAGGCCAGCCGCGATCATGCCGCCGATGGTGCCGAGCGCGGGCGTGCCGAGCAGCGGCGCGGTGTTCATCGGCTCGAAGGCGAATTGCTGGTTCTTGGCATCGATCAGCGACAGCACGTCGGCCAGCGGCGCCCCGGCCTGGAGCGTGACAATGAGTTCGTTGGGCTCGTAGCCGGTGATGGCATTCAGCGCGGAGACGTCGAGCACGGCGTTGGTCGCCATCGCGTGGCCGATGCCGCGCTTGGAGCCATGGCCGATGATCTCGAGCGGCTGCTCATTGGCAATCGCCGCGCGCACCACCTCTTCGACGTCTTTGGCGTCTCGTACCTTGAGCGTATCCACGGGCAAAGGCGGTAGCGAAATTCGCCGCCAAAATCAAATGCAGCGTGACGACAGCGGCCATTGCCGCGCGATCCGGCTCGACCTCGGAGCCACGGCCAAGATTCGATCCTCATCGAAGCATTCACGACATCGACACTTCGATCACCGGCGAACCAAAGCCGACAGCCGATCGCTACAAATCTGCACCGAGAGACCAACCGACGGAGACGACATCATGAACCACTATGCCACGCAGAAATCGCTCAGCGACGCCGTCGACGGCGGCGGCCTGCTCGTCGTCGCGCAATGGGAAGCGAAGCCGGGCGAGGCCGACAAGATCGCCGCGATCCTCGACCGCTTCCTGCCGGAGGCCCAGCGCGAGGACGGCGTCAAGCTGTTCTTGATCTCGCGCGCAAAGGACAATCCGGCCCAGTTCCTGTTCTACGAACTGTTCCGCGACGAGGCGGCATTCAAGGCGCACCAGGAGAGCGCGCATTTCAAGACCTGGATCGCTGGCGAAGCCCTGCCGCTGCTGGCGAAGCGCGAGCGGGCGCAATACGGACTGCTGTAGGCATTGCCGAGGAAAGAGGCGTGCATCGCAAGCCCTTCCATCGGCGCAAGCGCCTAGAACCGGGGGATGTCCGGGAATGCCAGCTTCCCGGCATGGACGTGCATGCGGCCGAGCTCGGCGCAGCGGTGCAGGGTCGGAAACACCTTTCCGGGATTGAGCAGGCCCTGCGCGTCGAAGGCGCATTTCAGACGCTGCTGCTGGTTGAGGTCGATCTCGCTGAACATTTCCGGCATCAGATCGCGCTTCTCGATGCCGACGCCGTGCTCGCCGGTGAGCACGCCGCCGAACTCGACGCAGGCGCGCAGGATGTCGGCGCCGAAGGCTTCGGCGCGCTCGATCTCGCCGGGCTTGTTGGCGTCGTAGAGGATCAGCGGATGCAGATTGCCGTCGCCGGCATGGAACACGTTGGCGCAACCGAGCTGGTACTTTTCCGAGAGCTCGCGGATGCGCGCCAGCGCCTTCGGCAGCGCACCGCGGGGGATGGTGCCGTCCATGCAGAGATAGTCGGGCGAAATGCGGCCGACGGCGGGGAAGGCGGCTTTCCGGCCGGCCCAGAACAGATTGCGCTCGGCTTCCGAGGTCGAGATCTGGCAGGTGGTCGAGCCGCAAGCGTTCGCAATCGTCTCGACCCGCGTGATCAGCTCGTCGACCTCGATCTTGGGACCGTCGAGCTCGATGATAAGGAGGGCCTCGACATCGAGCGGATAGCCGGCATGGACGAAGGCCTCCGCGGCGTGGATCGCGGGCTTGTCCATCATCTCCATGCCGCCGGGAATGATGCCGGCGCCGATGATGCGCGCCACGCATTCGCCGGCCGCCTCGACTTGCGCGAAGCCGACCATCAGCGCGCGCGCCGTCTCCGGCTTTTGCAGGATGCGCACCGTGATCTCGGTGATGACGCCGAGCAGGCCTTCCGAGCCGGTGATGACGCCCATCAAATCGTAGCCGGAGTTCTCCGCCGACTTGCCGCCGATGCGCAGGATCTCGCCGCTCATCAGCACGATCTCGCAGCCGAGCACGTTGTTGGTGGTCATGCCGTATTTCAGGCAGTGCACGCCGCCCGAATTCTCCGCGACATTGCCGCCGATCGAGCAGGCGATCTGCGAGGACGGATCCGGCGCGTAGTAGAACCCAGCATGGGCGACGGCCTGGCTGATCGCGAGGTTGGTGACGCCGGGTTCGGTGACGACGGCGCGGTTGTCGAAATCGATCTCGCGGATGCGCTTGAACTTGCCGAGGCCCAGAAGCACGCCGTCTTCCAGCGGCAGCGCGCCGCCGGACAGCGAGGTGCCGGAGCCGCGGGGCACCACCTTGATGCCCTGCCCTGCACAATATTTCAGGACCAGCGAAACCTGCTCGGTCGTGTCGGGCAGCACAACGACCATCGGCGGCTGCCGATAGGCCGTCAACCCATCGGATTCATAGGCCCGCATCTCGGCGGCGCTGTCGATCACGCCTTCGCCCGGCACGATTGCGCGCAATGCAGCCACGATCTCGGCGCGGCGCGCGAGCACGGCCTGGTCGCTCGCGGGCATCATGATGGCCATAACATTTCCTTCATGGCATATCCTTCCGGCCAAGGCCGCATGATCGATTTGTCGCGGTAAATCAACCACGTCCGCGGTGGTTTGGGTAGGCCGTCCGAAAGTCGGATCGACGATCCTGCGCGAGTTCGCTCTGGGACAAGTAGGAAATCGTGAAACCTGCCATGGTTTGGCGGCTTGTCCAATCCGAGCAGGCCTGCCAAAACCGGCAGGTCCGACCGTTGCCGATCAGGCATGCAACTGACCAGCCCCCAGGGAAGAGACGAAGAGCACCCGATGACAAAACTGATTTTTGGCGCATTGACCATCCTCACCGCGATTGCCACCGCACCCGCCGCGATGGCGCAGGACGTCGCGGCCGGCAAGTCGTCGTTCAACAAATGCCTGGCCTGTCACGCGATCGGCGAAGGCGCCAAGAACAAGGTCGGCCCCGAGCTCAACGGCCTCGACGGCCGCAAGTCCGGCACCGCGCCGGACTACAATTACTCCGACGCCAACAAGAATTCCGGCATCACCTGGAACGAGGCCGTGTTCAAGGAATACATCAAGGACCCCAAGGCCAAGATCCCCGGCACCAAGATGGCGTTCGCCGGCATCAAGAACGAGACCGAGATCAACAATCTCTGGGCCTACGTGTCGCAGTTCGACAAAGACGGAAAGATCAAGCAGTAAGCGCGCGAACGGCGGCCGCTGGAGCTTCGGTTCTGAACCGAAGCTCCAGCTTCTCGTTTTGACGCGTTTTCTTCACGCGAACCGGCATCCACTTCGCTCGAAAACGCTCTAATCGGCGGTCGCCTGCGCCGGGACGATTTTCCCGATCATCGTCTCGATCTCTGTCTTCACGAGATCGGGCACCGCGTTCTGCACCATGTGGCCGAGATCAGGCAGCACGATCAGCTTGGCATTCTGCACGGTGGCGGCGAACGGGCGGGCGTGAATGGCGGTCTTTACCGTCTTGTCGGGTTCGCCGGCGATGATCGTGACCGGCGCCGTTATCTCGCCGTAGCGCGGAGCTTGCGCAGCCACCGCCTGCTTCAGCGACACCAGATCATAGGCATTGGCGATGAACTCGCGCGGGCGCAGCAGCAACGGCGTCGCGGAGTCCTGCACGAAACCGTCCGGCATCGTTTGCGGCAGGAAGACGTTGCGCGCGCCGGACTCGCTCAGGAAATAGCCCAGCGGGAGGGTTATGGTGTAGGCGAGCAGCGGGCCGATTACGGGCGTTGCGATGATCTCGTTGTAGCGGCCGACGCCGCCGCGCCAAGGATGGGTGACGGGCGCGAGCATCACAAGGCCCGCGACGCGGCCGGGATGATCGAGCGCCAGCCGCGCGCCGAGCGCGCCGCTCCAGGAATGCACCACGAACACCGCGCGATCGATCCCGAGCTTGCCGAGCGCCTCATCGATCATTCGCGCCTGGACCTCCGGCGTCGAATCCTGCCGCCGCGCCCGCGTGCTCCAGCCGTGGCCGGGACGGTCGATCAGGATGACGCGATGGTTCCTGGCGAGGAGATCGCCGAGCGGCCGCCGCATTGCCTCGAGGTTGGAGCTCGCGCCGTGCAGCATCACGATCGGCAGGCCCGAATCGCGCGGGCCGATATCGACGAGGTGAAGCACGGCACCCTCGACCTCGATCATCCGGCCCTGCGGTGGAAAGGCGCGTTGCACGGCGAGGACGCCGGCCTGCGTGACCAGCGCCAGCACAACCAGCGCGGTCACGACTGACATCACGATCATGGACGGAATCCGGGCGAACCAAGGCACAGGGCAGTTACGTGGCTTGCGGCCGGCAGTTTCGCCCGGGGAGCCCCCGCGCTCCACTTGAAATGCCGGGGCTGTGGATATGTGCATAATTCAAGCGAGAAAAACGCAATGAAATCAATACCGCTCCCCGGAGCACGCAGGCTTCGAAACAGCTTCATGCACTCGTCATCGCGGCTTCCTTATAATCGCCATGGTCGGTTCCGCCATTTAGACGCAGGTGGGCGCCGATCGTGCTCGCAACCCTCAGGGATGCGGGAAGACCGGCAGGATTTATCCTGATTTGAACCGGAGAATTTCGATGAGCCTGAGATCCAAAGATACTGCGATCGACGAGATCGTGGCAAGCTGCCACGGTGACCTGCGCGGTGCCGTGCGCGCGCTGCTGCTGATCAACGAGCACCTCGAGACGGAGCTTGCAAAGGCCTACGCCGCAGCGGTCGATCGCGGCCTCGCCGAGCGCGAAGGCAGCGTTTTGCACTAGATTGCTGTCGACCTAGTTCGTGCTGTCCTCGTCCTTTTCCTCATCAGGCGTGGGTGCGGGACAGGCGCGGATGGTCGAACGGGCAAGCTTGGCGTCGGCCTTCGATTTGTAAGGACCGTCACCGAACCAGACGTCGCCGAAGATCACGGGATTGCTGGTCACGATGTTGCATTTTCCGGTGGCGCGATTGCCGACTACCCAGAACAGTCCGTCGGCGAGGCTCGCCGTGCCCGACGCCAACAGCAACGTACCTGCAAAGATCAAACGCTTCATGGCTGTGCTCCCGCCATGAAGGTAGGCCTGCGGCGGTGCCAGCCACACCCCTTGTAACGCGGCGCGTGTCATCGTGGTTAATCCCCCTGCGCCGCATTCGCTCGAGCGATGATCGACTTGTCCGCTAAATATCGCGGCCTTCGACCTTCTCGGTCAGCGCCTTGACCTGGTCGGGGATCTTCTCGAGGTGCGGATTGACGGCGAGCGCCTTGCGGTAGGCTTCGAGCGCGCGCTTTTCGTCGCCGACCTCCTGCATGATCATGCCGAGGCCTGCGAGCGCGCCGAAATGGCGGGGCTCGCGGATCAACACCTCGCGAATGTCGGCGAGCGAACGGCCATAATCGTTCTGCATGTAGTAGAGCGTCGCGCGACGATTCCAGGCCTCGATGTAGTCGGGCCTGAGCTTGACCACCGAATCCAGCAGCTTGATCGCAACCTCGATCTTCTTTGCGTCGACCGCGGTCTTGGCCCGCGCCATCAGCAGCGCCGCGGTGTCGCTCGGGGTCTGGATCCAGATCGCCCAGATCCGCGCCTCGACATGCTTGGCGCTGGCTTCGTCGGGCGCAGCTTTCAGCGCGCCGAACAGGAAATCGAGATTCTTGGTGCGGTCGACCTTGGGCAGCTTGGCCGGCGCTTCCGGAAGTTTCTTCTGCTTGCCGGGCGGAGCCGGCGGATCAGCCTGCGCCAGCGCCTGAGCGAGGCCGGCGGCTCCCAGCACAAGAGCCAGACACAGGGTGCGCGCGAAGAGGAATCTCACTGCCATGGTCGAAGTCTAAACGCGCAAAGCCGCCCTTGCAAAGCTGGGGCGGCGTCAAACTCGTGTGAGACCGTGGTCTTGCGGGCGCGCGAGCGTCAGGCAGGGCGAAATCAGCCGCCCAGATCAGCCCTGGCGAGCCTTGAAGCGGCGCTGCACCTTGTTGATCACATAGACCCGGCCCTTGCGGCGGACCAGACGGTTGGCGCGATGGCGACCGCGCAGCGATTTCAGCGAGTTACGGACCTTCATGGCAGAATCCTGAACGTTCGAAAGGCCGTGTTCGGCACTACCGTTTCGGCACGCGCGAATGAGGCAAAATGAGATTTTCCCGCTGGCGGACCGACCGCCCGGGACGGGGCGGTTCTTAAGGCATGGGAGGACCGGATGTCAATGTTAACTGGCCCGATCCCACCCAGCAAATTCAGGAAAACAACCCCATGCAAAGTAGAAGCGGCCGGATCGGCCCAATCAGCATCTCGGACGAAGCCCGCCCCACAACGCCTTGTCCCACAATGCCTTGCCAAGTTCGTTATATCATATAATCAATTCGGCAACCCGTCGGGAGGAAACCCATGCCGAAGCTGAAGCTGCCGAACATCGACGACGTCGTTGCCATCGACATCCACACGCACGCCGAGGAGCCCTGCGGCACCCATCCCGACGACGGCTATGACGACTTCCAGGCGCAGATGGCGGACTATTTCAAGTCGCCGCACAAGCATCCGCCGACCGTGCCGGAGACCGCCGCCTACTATCGGTCCAAGAACATCGCCGCGGTGATCTTCCCGGTCGACGCCGAGCGCGAGACCGGCTTCCGCCGCTACAAGAATGAGGAGATGCTGGAGATCGCCTCCGACCATCTCGACGTTCTCATCCCCTTCGTCTCGATCGACCCGCACAAGGGCAAGCTCGGTGTGCGCGAGGCGCGCAAGCTGATCGAGGAATACGGGGTGCGCGGCTTCAAATTCCACCCAACCATGCAGGGCTTCTACGCCAACGACCGCATGGCCTATCCGCTCTATGAAGAGATCAACAATGGCGGCGCGATCGCGCTGTTCCACACCGGCCAGACCGGCGTCGGCTCGGGCATGCCCGGTGGCATGGGCATGCGGCTGAAATATTCCAACCCGATGTACATGGACGACGTCGCGGCCGATTTCCCCGACCTCAAGATCATTCTCGCCCATCCCTCCTTCCCCTGGCAGGAAGAGGCGCTGTCGGTCGCGACCCACAAGCCCAACGTCTACATCGACCTCTCGGGCTGGTCGCCGAAATATTTCCCGCCGATCCTGGTGCGCTACATCAACTCGATCCTGCAGGACAAGATGCTGTTCGGTTCGGACTGGCCGGTGATCACGCCCGACCGCTGGCTGTCGGATTTCGCCAAGATCGAGATCCGCGACGAGATCCGGCCGAAGGTGCTGAAGGCCAACGCGCGCAAGCTGCTGGGGATCTAGGCGCGTACTCGTCAGCGCATCGAGGGCTTCGACGCTGCTATCGAAGCCCTCATGCTCCGGCCCTGAGGGCCTAAGACTTTGGCGCGGTGAATCTGATGGCTATGTTATGCGATCAGTTCACGCCTGCGAGGAAGCCGGCCAGGATTGTCCGGCTTTGGCTGAGCGTCTCGATACGTTCGTCGATCAGGCCGACCTGCTGAGTGAGTATTTTTCGCAGCTCGTTGCACGGCGTGAAAGCTGGATCGTTGTTCCTCACGCATGGGAGCAACCGCTTGATGGTTTCGAGCGTCATTCCCGCGCCGCCGAGCATCTTGATGCGCCGTACGGTTTCCTCTTCGGCCAAGCCATAGTCGCGATAGCCGGAGTTCGTCCGCAGCGGCGTGAGCAGTCCTTCGCCTTCGTAGTAGCGCAGCATTCGGACGCTGACCCCCGTCCGCCGGGAGAGTTCGCCGATTTTCATCTGAAGCCCCTTGACCCTGACAGCACTGTCAGACCTTACAGACTTTGCTCGTCCAAGTGAACGCCACTCGTGAAGGGAGCAACGATGAAAGCCTACCATTTGAATGGCCATGCTGGTGCTGGCCGCCTTGCGTGCGTCGACGTCGGCAAACCCGAACCCTCCGATGGCGAGGTCCGCATTCGGGTCGAAGCGGCAAGTCTGAATTACCGCGACCTCCTGATCCTCGACCGTGCAGGCCAAGGCGAGATCAACGGCCGCGTGCCACTCTCCGACGGTGCGGGTGTCGTTGACGCCATCGGCGCCGGCGTCGCGCAATGGCGACTCGGAGACCGCGTCGCTGCGTCGTTCTTCCGCAATTGGATCTCGGGGCCGTTCAAGTCCAGCTATATTCCGTCATCCCTCGGTGGCAACACGATGGATGGAATGCTGGCTGAGTATGTCGTGCTGCCGGCGACCGCGCTGGTCTCAGTGCCGGCCCATCTGTCCGCGGTGGAGGCAGCGACCCTGCCCTGTGCCGGCGTCACGGCTTTCCATGGCCTCATCGCACGCGGCGGGATGCGCAAAGGCGACACGCTGCTGGTCCAGGGAACAGGCGGCGTCGCGCTGTTCGGGCTTCAATTCGCAGTGGCGCTGGGGGCGCGTGCGATCGTGATATCCTCCTCCGACGAAAAACTCGCCCGCGCCAAGGCGCTGGGCGGCTCGATTCTTATCAACTACCGCGACACGCCCGACTGGGATGTCGCGCTGATGAACGCAACGGATGGCAGAGGTGCCAGTCACATCCTCGAACTCGGCGGTCCCGGCACCTACGACCGATCGCTGCGATCGGTCGCTTCGGGTGGCAAGATCGTCCAGATCGGTGTCTTGACGGGGTTCGGTCCCAAGCCGGACCTCGCGCGCCTTCAGTGGGAGAATGCCGACATCATCGGTGTCACCGTCGGATCGGTCGAACACTTTGCCGCGATGAATCGCTTCCTGACCGAACACGCGATCCACCCGAT
Organism: Bradyrhizobium sp. BWC-3-1; assembly: GCF_032917965.1. Classification (NCBI taxonomy): domain Bacteria; kingdom Pseudomonadati; phylum Pseudomonadota; class Alphaproteobacteria; order Hyphomicrobiales; family Nitrobacteraceae; genus Bradyrhizobium; species Bradyrhizobium sp. BWC-3-1. The sequence continues at coordinate 1,156,854 of NZ_CP136625.1, read as the reverse complement.
CGTGGATCGGGTCTACGACTTCGACGACGTTCCCGAAGCGTATGCGCACCTGCGGACCGGCTCACACTTCGGCAAGATCGTGATCAGGCTTTAGAAGCGAGGGGCTCAGTTCGCGTTTCCGTGTTGGATCGATACCGCGGCGCCTTGTATAGTCCGGGGGACCGCAACGATCCCGGAGGACAGGTCAATTGAGTCTCAAAGCCGTTGTCTTCGATGCCTACGGAACGCTTTACGATATCCAGTCGGTCGCCGAGACCACCGAGGATGCGTTTCCGGGCTACGGTGAGATCATCACGCAGATCTGGCGAATCAAGCAGCTCGAATACACCTGGTTGCGCTCGCTGATGCGGCGCTACCAGGACTTTGCAGCCATCACGCGCGACTCGCTTGCCTATACGCTGCGCGTGCTCGGGCTCGCTTACGAGAATGAGGCATTCGAGCGCGTCGTCGAGAAGTACCTTCATCTCGATCTCTATCCGGATGCGACGGCGGCGCTCACGGCTCTGAAACCGCGAAAGCTCGCCATCCTCTCCAACGGCAGTCCGGACATGCTGAATGCGCTCGTGCGCAACTCCGGCCTCGACGCCCTGCTCGACGCCACGATCAGCGTCGACGCGAAGAAGATCTTCAAGCCGAGCCCGGAGGCCTATGAGCTGATCGGCGAGGTGCTCGGCACCGCGCCTGACGAGGTGCTGTTCGTCTCCTCCAATCCCTGGGATGTCGCGGGCGCGAAAGCATTCGGACTGAACGTTGCCTGGATCGAACGGGTGACGCCGGAAGCGATGGCGCTGGCTTGCGTCGAGAACGAACTCGTGGCACCGCTGACGATGTTCAAGGCGATCCGCACCCAGATGGACGAGCTCGGCTTTGCGCCGGATCATCGCGTCCGGGCGCTCTCGGAACTGCCAAGTTGTTCGCCCCCCAACGGTAAGTCTGGAATGAGCCGACCTGAATGAGCCTGGAATCCGTTCGCGCCTTCTTCGCCGAGAAAGCCCCCGACATATCAGTTATCGAATCCCCGATCAGCTCCGCGACAGTGCCGCTGGCCGCCGAGGCTTATGGCGTCGAGCCCGGACGGATTGCCAAGACGCTGTCGTTGCGGATCGGCGAGCGCGTGATCCTGATCGTCGCGGCCGGCACTTCGCGCATGGACAACAAGAAGGTGAAGGCGGCGTTCGGCGGCAAGCCGAAAATGCTGGGACTGGAAGAGGTCGCCGAGATCACCGGCCACGAGGTCGGCGGCGTCTGCCCGTTCGGATTAAAGGCGCCGCTGCCGGTCTATTGCGACGTCTCGCTGAAAGCGTTCGACGTGGTGGTGCCGGCCGCCGGCTCGACCCACAGCGCCGTGCGCATCACGCCGGAGCGGATGGCGGAGCTGACCCGGGCTGAATGGGTCGATGTCTGCGAAGTCAGGCCGTAAGGCAGCTGGGGGATGCCTGATGCATTTGCCGGTCAGGGAGGCTAATGTACGGACCATGCCCGACAAGGTCAAACGGCGGCTGACCACCGTGCTATGCGCTGATGTGCACGGCTATTCTCGTCTCATGGAAGCAGACGAGGCGGGAACGCTGGAGACACTCCGCCGCTATCGCACGGCCATCGCGCGATTGGTGGAGCGCCATGACGGCCGGATCGTGAATACCTGGGGCGATGCCGTCATCGCCGAATTCGCCAGCGTCGTCGAAGCCGTGCAGTGTGCGGTCGAGATTCAGCAGGAAATTTCCAACCAGGATTCGGGCCCACCTCCCCCGATGCGGTTTCGCATCGGCATCAATCTCGGCGATGTGATGGTGGATGGTTCCGACCTCTATGGAGACGGGGTCAATATCGCGGCGCGTCTGCAAGAACTTGCCGAACCCGGTGGTATCGTGATCTCCAGCTCCGCCTATGATCAGGTGCACAACAAATTATCTGTTGGCTTCGACTGCCTCGGCCAGCGTCCAATGAAAAACATTGCTCCCGTGACCAGCTATCGTGTGACCATGAGCGGCCAAACCGCTCAAGCACGGAGCTTTCCGCCTGGCGAACGCCTGACATCTCAGACCGCAAGTGCGGGCTCGCAAACTGACGCCGCGCACCGCGACAGATCCGAGTCATCCAATTGGATGGGCTTCGTTTCAGACGGACTGGCGAAGCTGCCCCGCCCGGTTGCGGCGGCCCTCACCGTGTCGGCCTTTCTGATTCTGATCAATATTTTCACCGGCATGCACAAGATCTGGTTCCATTGGCCGGTGGCAGCTTTGCTCTTCGGCGCCATCATGCGGACGGCGCTCCGGGATCGACCCGAGTCGGGCGGCAAGAGCGAGCGCTGAACGAGGCGGCACAACCGCGCTTCGCGCCCACTGCTGCGCGCGCGCGCCCCGATCATGCTTGGGCAGCACTAATCGTCGCTATCGTCATAAGGCCGCGGCTGCGCCTGCGGAGGTGGTGGCGGCACATTGTTGTATCGCGGCGCCGGCGCGGCGCGATTGCCCGGAACCTGCTGCTGCGGCGGCATCTGGTTGTTGGACTGGAACACCGCGCGACAGCCGCTGGAGAGCTGGGGCGTATTCTGCCGCAAGCAGGCCGTAATGCGGCTCACATCAGGGATCTGATCGCTACACAGCCGCCACACATCCGGCGTGCAGGCCATCTGCTGCTCCATGGTTCCGCGATACTCTTCAGCGGATGCAGCGCCTTGCGCGACGATGCCGCCGATTGCAAGCGCCACACCCAGCGCGATCCGCTCTGTTCGCATGTCCGATTCCTTCGCGAGTCTCTCGAATTCTGTTCAATCAATGAGACGCGGAGAGGTTCTGGACCAACAAAAAATTGTGAAAATGGGCCAGGAACCTATTCGACCTTGCCGATCTTCTTCACCGCAGCAATCAGCCGCGCGCTGTCGACCGCCACGAACTCGGCAAACGCCGGCGCGTCCTGATAGGCAACGAAACTGCCCGACGTTTCGAAGGCCTTGAGCACGTCGGGGCTCGTCATCACCTGCGCCATCGCCTCGCGCAGGCGAGTCGCGATCGGCGCGGGAAGAGCACTCTGTGCAAAGAGTCCGGCCCAGATGTACATCTCGACGTCCTTGTAACCGAGCTCCTGGAAGGTCGGCACATCGGGGAAGCTTGCGACGCGCTTGGCGCCGCAATTGCCGAGCACGCGCAGCTTGCCGTCCTCCACTTGCGGCTTCAGCGTTCCCGGTGCGGCGGCGATCGCCTGCACGGTGCCGCTGAGCAGCGCGGTGAGCGCCGGTCCGGCGCCGCGAAACGGCACATGCAGCAGCTTGATGTCGGCGCTGCTCGCAAACATCTCCATCGCCACGTGCAGCGTGCCGTAAGGCCCCGATGAGCCGTAGGTGATCTGGCCGGGACGCTTCCTGGCATCCTCGACGAAATCCTGCGCGGTCTTCCATGGCGCCGAGGCGGGCACCGCGAGCAGCGTGGGATCGGCCAGCACCCGCGCGATCGGCATGAACTGCGAGAGCTCGTAGGCGACCGGACGGTCGAACAGCCGGTCGGCCTCGGGCAGCACCGCGAGAGAGGACAGCGTCATCAGCAGCGTGTAGCCGTCGGGCTCGGCGCGCGCCGCCGCGGCATTGCCGACGGATCCACCGCCACCGCCGGCGCGGTTGTCGACGATGACCGCCTTGCCGAGGATTCGCTCCAGCGCCTGTGCGACGGGGCGCGCCGCAAGATCCGCCTGGCCGCCGGCCGGAAACGGCACGATCATGGTGACGTTGCGAGAGGGATAGGCTTGCGCGAAAGCCGCGCTCGACAACACAGGCAACAACGGCAATGCGGCAGCCGCGCGCAGGACATCGCGTCGATCCATGGCAGATTTCCCCCTGTTTTCTTATTTCGCTGCCAGCCTAGCGTGACCGTCCGCAAGAACAAGCCGCGCGGCGGGATTAACGAAGCATTATCCATGTTCCGCCCGGTCAGGAACGCCCCCCTGGGCTCACCGTTGCCTCCCAGGGAGTGGAGCGATGAATAGACTTCAGACCATTGACGTGGCGCTGGACGAGATGCTGGTGAATCTCGCCGCCATCGTCTTGCGGCTTTCAAAGCCGGACGTGACGCGAACGCCGGAAGCGCGACGCGCCTTGGCGCAATCCGTGCACCAATACGCGGTCTGCGCGAAGCGTTCGCGCGATCCGCGTGTTCATGATTTGAAGTCGCAACTGGAGGAGACGTTGAAGCCGAGCTTGCGAATTGTGGTGCGTAATGGTGAGAAGGTGTCTTAGTCCAACCCCTCATTGCGAGCGCAGCGAAGCAATCCAGAATACCTCCGCGGGACATTCTGGATTGCTTCGTCGCTTCACTCCTCGCAATGACGGAGGTCGATGAAGCCGCTCGCTCTAAGACGGCTTTGCCTTTCCGCGCACTCGCCGCTTGCACGTCCCCGGCAGCTTCGCCGCGAGAAAATCACCGAGCGCCTCGACGCGCGCGGGGCGCGGGCCGCCAGGTGGCGTCACCAGATGCACGGCGCCTTCGACCTGCTTCCAGTCCTTCAGGATCACTTCGACCTCGCCGGAGGAGATGGCGTCACCGACGATGAATTCCGGAAGGTCGGCGATGCCGAGGCCGGCGATCAGCGCCGGCATCACCGCTTCGCCGTTGTTGACGCGGAGCTGTCCGCCCGGACGTACGCTGGCCTGCTCGCCGGCCGAGTTGGTGTAGTGCCAGACGTTGGGCGTGGAGAGATAGGCGTAGCTGAAGCATTTGTGCTCGGCCAGATGCATCGGATGCGTCGGCCGCCCGTGTTGCTCGAGATATGACGGCGCGGCCACCGTGAAACGCGGCATGGTGAAGAGCCGGCGGGCGATCAGCGAGGAATCCGGCAGCCGCGCGATCCGCACCGCCATGTCAAAGCCCTCGCCAATCAAATCGATGGTCGCATCGCTCAAGTGCAGATCGACCGAGACCTCCGGATACGCCTCGAAGAACTCCGGCAGCAGCGGCGCCACCGCCTTGATCCCGAATGTCATGGGCACGGCGAGCCGCACGAGGCCGCGCGGTGCGACCGATTGCGCCAGCGCCTCGTTCTCCGCCGCCTCGCCGTCGGACAGCAGGCGCGTCGCACGCTCGGCGAGCTTATGCCCGGCATCGGTCAGCGCGAGCCGGCGTGAGGTGCGGTTGAACAGCCGGGCGCCGAGCCGCTCTTCGAGGCGCGTGACCGCCTTGGACACCGTCGCCTTGGACATCGCGAGCTCACCAGCGGCCCCCGCAAACGACCGTAATTCCACGACTTTTGCGAAAATCGCGAGCGCCTCGAAATCGGGGAGTTTGGCCATGAAAGCGGATCCAATTGGGATGTTTAAGGAAACAATGTGTTTCGACAGTTTCTATTTCTATACCACAAACAGAGGCTTATCCAAGGGTCATCAGAAATTCAGGAATGGAGAAATCCAATGACCAAGAAGCTCTCAGGCAAGGTTGCCCTCGTCACTGGTGGCTCGCGCGGTATCGGCGCGGCCTCTGCTCGCGCCCTCGCCGATGAAGGCGCGGATGTCGCGATCAGCTACGTTGCCTCTCCCGAAAAGGCGGAAGCCGTCGTCACCGAGTTGAAGGCCCGAGGCCTCAATGCCCGCGCCTTCAAGGCGGACCAGGCCTCGGCCAAGGACGTGACGCAGCTCGTCAACGACGTCGCGAAGGAGTTCGGCCATCTCGACATCCTCGTCAACAATGCCGGCGTCGCGAGCGGCGGTGCGATCGATAACGCCAATGCCGACACCGAAGCGCTCGCCCGCCAGGATGCCATCAACGTGCATGGCGTGATCGCTGCGATCCGCGCCGCTTCGCAATTGATGGGCGAAGGCGGCCGCATCGTCACCGTCGGCTCGATGCTCGCCGATCGCGCCTCGTTCCCGGGTCTTGCGGACTACGTCGCCACCAAGGCCGCCGTGGTCGGCTACACCAAGGGCGCAGCGCGCGACCTCGGCCCACGCGGCATCACCGTGAATGTGGTGCAGCCCGGCTCGATCGACACTGACATGAACCCGAAGGACGGCGGCGAGTTCGCCGAGACCCAGCGCAAGCAGCACGCGTTGCAGCGCTTCGGCCGCCCCGAGGAAGTCGCGGCTGGCGTCGTGTTCCTCGCAAGTCCGGAAGCCTCCTTCGTCACCGGCACGGTGCTCAACGTCGACGGCGGTTTTGGCGCCTGATCAAGGCGCCATCCGCCAAAACAAGGAATTACGCAGATGATCGAACTCAGACCCTTCGCAAAGCTCGGCGGCGCCGATCACGGTTGGCTCAACGCCAAGCATCATTTCTCCTTCGCAAGCCACTATGACCCCGACAACATGGGTCACGGCGCCTTGCGGGTGTGGAACGACGACGAGATCGCGCCGAACACCGGCTTTCCCGCCCATCCCACGCCAACATGGAAATCATCACCTATGTGCGCGAGGGCGCGATCACCCATCAGGACAGCCTCGGCAACGAAGGCCGCACCGAAGCGGGCGACGTGCAGGTGATGAGCGCCGGCAGCGGCATCCGCCACTCCGAGTACAATCTCGAGTCGACCAGTACACGCATCTTCCAGATCTGGATCGAGCCGACGGCGCGCGGCGGGCAGCCGACCTGGGGCTCGAAGCCGTTTCCGAAAGGAGACCGCTCGGGCAAGCTCGTCACCATCGCGAGCGGCTTCGAGCATGACACGGACGCGCTGCCGATCCGCGCCGATGCGCGGGTGCTCGCCACCACGCTGAAGGCCGGTGAGAGCGCCGAGTACGTGCCGCACAAGTCGCGGCACCTTTATTTGGTGCCCGCGGCGGGGTCGGTCGAAATTAACGGCGTGCGCGTCAACGCCCGCGACGGCGCCGCGATCCGCGACGAGGACAGGCTGAAGATCACGGCACTGGAAGATTCCGAGATCGTGCTCGTCGACGCGGCGTAACGGCTCTCTCTGTCATGGCCGGGCTTGTCCCGGCCATCCACGCCCCGCGACGAGCGAACAAGAACGTGGATGCCAGAGACGAGCCCGGGCATGACGACCCAAAAAAAGCACTCACTCAATCCCAACGGAGACCATCATGACCAAAGTTCTCGTCCTGTATTATTCCGCCTATGGCCACATCGAAGCGATGGCCAATGCCGTTGCCGAAGGCGCGCGCGAAGCCGGTGCCACCGTCGACATCAAGCGCGTACCCGAGCTGGTGCCGGCCGAGGTCGCCAAGGCGTCCTATTACAAGCTCGACCAGGCCGCCCCCGTCGCGACGATCGAGGATCTCGCAAACTACGACGCGATCATCGTCGGCACCGGCACCCGCTTCGGCCGCATGGCCTCGCAGATGGCGAACTTCCTCGACCAGGCCGGCGGTCTCTGGGCCAAGGGCGCGCTGCACGGCAAGGTCGGCGGCGCCTTCACGGCGACCGCGACCCAGCATGGCGGCCAGGAGACGACGCTGTTCTCGATCATCACCAACCTGTTGCATTTCGGCATGGTCGTGGTCGGCCTGAACTACGGCTTTGCCGGCCAGATGAAGCTCGACGAGGTCACCGGCGGCGCACCTTACGGCGCCACCACGATCACCGGCGGCGACGGCAGCCGGCAGCCCAGCGCCAACGAGCTCGCCGGCGCACGCTATCAGGGCCGCCAGATCGCGGAGACAGCCAGGAAGCTGCACGGCTGAGCGCGGTTAAGCTTTACGTCCGAACCACTGCATGGCAGGTGCGATCTGGGCGGCATTCTCTTCTGGAGATGCCGCCCCATCTCTGTGGCCAGGATATTTCACCAAAAGCGATACGAATGGCTTTCGAACTCTTGTTGATCGCGCAGATGATCCGCAGGCCCGCTCAGGCGCTGGCGCGGCGCTGGTATTGCCGGAGCCTGTTCAAGGCCTCACGCGGCCGCTTTCACTGTGCCGGCTGCGCGAAGTCATGATGCTCTAGCCACTAGGCCTGCGTGATGTCCGCGTTGGGCTTAATGGGCGCAGTCGCGACAGGCGCCGGCGCTGTCGACAGCCACCAGCCCTCACCGGCGAACCAGCAGGTCTCGTCGGGAGCGCCCTCTCTCCGCAACGACTGCACGCCCTCCCACCCCCTTGCGAACGCCTCGGCCAGTCGCCGGGCGGCATCCGCGTTCTGCAATCCCGCGCAGCCGATGAATTGGGCACGCCCGAGGAATTTGGCGGGCCAGACCGCCCCCTCGTCGGGGCGCGTGATCATCAACATGCCGCCGATCATGCCTTCGGGCGCGAGTGGAAACACCAGCCGCCCACCGCGCAGCAAGGCATCGAGCCATTCGGTGGCCGGCTGCGCCGCACCCGCGCAGACATAGATCACGTCGGCTTTGGGAAGATCGGACGCGATGCCCGATCGATCCCGCACGTCCGTATGGGCGATGTCCTTCAGATTCTCGCGCGCGAGGCCTGCCAGACGTTCGTCGATCTCGTAGGCATGGACGCGGCCGCCGGGGCCGACGAGATGCGCGAGGATTGCGGTGTAATAGCCGCTCCCCGCGCCGATCTGGATCACAGTCTCGCCTTCCTTCACCGCGCAACCGCTGAGCCAATAGGCGTGCGCGCCGGGCATCCCGATATTGAGACCCCGCGCGCTGTCGAGCGCGAGCAGCGTGTTCTGATAGAGGAAAGCGGGATCATCATCGGGTGTGACAACATAGGGGTGGCCGCCAACCGAGATCGACCACGGCCCGGGTCCGGCGAACCTCTCGCGCCCGACGGTGCGAAACGCTTCTTCGATACGGGGGTCCGCGGCCCTCGCCGCGGCGCTGATCAACTGTGCATAGAATGCGCGATATTTTGCCGAACGATCTTCCATGTCGCCTCCGGGAAACAGGCGACGATAACACAACGATTGCGATAATCGAGTGACCCTACAATCCAGGGCGGCGCGTCAGCGCGTCCTCTTGCCCATCGCCTGCGCCGCAAAGGCGGCAAGCCTGGGGTGACGACGCAGGCCCTGCGCGGCGTGGTCGCGCCACGCGAAGGGCATGCCGCGCCAGGACAGCGCGACGCTGACATCCGTCAGCGGCACCGGCTCGGCGCCGAAGCGGCGCTTGTAATCCTGGTTGCCGATGCTGAGGTCGAAACGGCGCACGCCTTCCGCATGCAGCGCCGCCATAGTGCGCTCGGTCACGAGCAGCCCCGGCGAGCAGTTCGACCAGGAATCGCCGGTGTGGCTGATGCGCAGCAGGAAATAGGTCTCACCGAACCTGACGCCGAGCGCGGTGGCGACAATGGCCTCGTCGCAAACCAGCGCCGAGATGACGGCATAACCGTTCGCGACGCCCCGACGCGCGACCTCGCGATAAAACTGCGCATGGGTTTCGTCGTTGAGGACGAAGCGCGAGCCGAGCTTTCGCATGCGCGCCTGCTGCTGGGCATCCATCACGTCCAGCAGCTCGCGCGCACGCGCGACATCGGTGGCGATCTCGAATCGCGCGCCGGCGTGACGGTTGAAGACGCGCCAGCAGCGTGGCATCTGCATGCGCTTGATCGAGGCCTGGTAATCTTCATAGTCGTCGCCGGTCAGCACGAGGTTGCCGTTGAGCGAGCAGGACCCGATCCGGCCGAGCGACACCAGCGGGTTCGGGTTGCCGCCGATCTGGGCCGGCATCTTCTTCAGGCGCAGCAAATCGAAGCGGTCCGGCAATGCGCGCAATGCGTCGATCAGCGCCGTGCCGATCGCATCCGCCGCCGCCGCGTCCAACGCGGCATCGAGCGCCAGGATCGGCGCGTTGTTGTCGGAAACGCCGAGATCGGCGAATTCGACGATGCGGATGCCGCGCCTGAGGTGGCTGATCATCGGCACGATTGCGATGTCCCCGCCGGTCGTGGCATCGGAGATCAATGCAATCAGCGGCGAGAGATCGTGGAACGCCTCGTACCAGGCGCCGAGCCAGTAGCCATGCTGGAATGCAGTGCGATGGCCTGCGTTCAGGCGCGATGCGGCCCGCGGCCAATCACGCACGAAATCGACCGCGATTGCCGACGCGCTGGACACAAGACCATCTGGTCGCTCGACGCTGAGGATCGTCATCCGCGGGACATACGATTACTGGGCGTTTCCAGATAGATTATGTTTTGTCGCGGCCACAAGTGAGCTCACAGCTTATCGTTAAGCCGATGCCATTGCGGCGGCACCGGCTGCGACAAGTCGTCCGGTTCCATTTCCGCGACGCATTGGAACCTGGCCAGGAAGTGCAGGCCGGCCACGGCAACAGTGAACATGAACCAGATCGGATTTTGCCGTTCGAGCAAGAAGGTCTCGGTGGCCCCGTAATACAGGCCGAACAGCCATACGGTCAGGAACAGCTTTGCCAACGCACCGCTGCGGTTGTGAGTTCGGGCCGTCTGGAAATTGCCGAGCGGCGCGAGCACGAAGACGAGGATCACCAGCAACAGCCCCGGCAGGCCGATGGTGACCGCGAGGTCGAGATAGCTGTTGTGGCTGTGCGCCGCGCTCGTCGCCCATTCGGCGCCCTGGGCGGTCTGCCGCGCGGTCACGTCGTCCCAGAACGCGGCGTAGCCGTGACCGATGATCGGCTTCTCCGCGACAGCTGCGAGCGCGAACTCCCAGATGGCGGAACGGCCGGTGAAGGTGGGATCGAGCGGAAGCAGCCGCGTCATCGCTCCGAGCGCCGGGCTCATGACGCTACCGACCGTCAGCAGGTTCATCACGATCAGCGGCACGAAGCAGATGATCCGCTTCAGCCAAAGGCCCGGCGTCACGCAGACCAGCGAGGCGAGCGCATAAATCGCAAGGCACAGTACCGACGACGTCTTGCCGCCGGTGAAGATCAGGAAGATTCCAGCCAGCGCGGCGATGGCCGGCCCCATCAAGAACGAACCAATGGCAGACAGGTAAATGCCGACATAAATCAGGATGGTCATCACCGGCGAAGCGATGTTCTTGTGACCAAAGCTGCCGCGCCAGTCGCCGGCCAACTGCGGCTCGGTGACGTCGAGTGCGGTGTGGATCGAGTATTGCGGCGCCACGAAGACGCCGAGATAGCAGAGCGCAAGCAGTACGAGGGCGGCGCCGCCGAGGCACAGGTTGAAGCTGCGCTGCGTCGGCGGCAGCAACGGCAACAGCACCGCGAGCGACATCACGCTGGCTGCGAGCACGAAGCGCTGCATCGAGACTCCGCGATTCTCGGAGAAGACGATGCTGATCAACAGCCAGCCGACCAGGCAGAGATGCAGCGGCGTCACCAGCGTCTTCAGCGCGGGCGCATCCGTTGCGGCGACCAACAGGACTGCGAGCGCGGCCAGCAGGCCCCAGGCGACATAAGTGAGCGCCATTCGTCCGCCGATGACGGTGGTGACATCCTCGCTGCGCAGGTCGGGAAACGGATCGAGCGTCACCAGCACGAGGAGCAGCGCTGCGACTGCGACGAGGCAGCGCGCCGCCCGCACGGCGTCGACCCCTGCAAGCCCATCGCGCAGGACGCCGCCGAACGATCGGGCCTCGACGTCGGTCATGTCAGTGGCGCTGCGATCCATGGCTCAAGGCTGGTGGTGAAGCCCGGGGGAAGCTCGAAGTCTTAGCCGATCCCTGTTAAGCATCCGTCAACCAGTCCAGCGGGGCGCTGCGGCACCGCTTGCTGCCGCACGATGCTCCGCGCGATCTCGTAATATTGAAGCGCGCGCTGTTCCAGCGTCAGGTTGTCCAGCACGAAACCGCGGGGATCGAACGTATCGGCGGCGCACCCGGCCCAGAAATCATCCCAGCCCGCCTCAAACCCGGCGATGTCGACGAACTTGGCGCCGCAACGATCGTCCCAGTACGGCACCGACGACACCGGCGCGAACTGGACCCGATGCGGATAGTAGTCGGGGTCTCGCCACGGCCCGCCTGGATCCCAGGCCAGCACCGGCACGCCGCAAGACAATGCCTGCTGATAGGCGATGCCCTGGCTCTCGTTCTGGCAGAGGAAGATCATCGCACGCGATTGCGCGAGCGCGGCCCGATAGTCTTCTTCCTTGTAGCTGCCGTAACGCAGCTCGGCGAACGAGCGGCCTTCCCTCGTGAGCCGGGCGCGGACGGGCTCGATCAGCTCCGCCGCGTAGCGATCGCGGTCCCAGTGCACCTTGTCGTAGATCAGGACGTCGACGCTCTTCTGCGACGTCGCCAGCGGTGCCCAGAGATCCGTGTCGATGCCGATCGGCCAGGCCTCCGTGTCGGGCCAATGCGGCCGATACATGTCGGCGTACCACGGGCCGGGCACCACGACCTTCTTCACCGGCAGGCGCTTGAACAGGTCGGGATCGTCGAGCGGATGATTGTGGGCGGCGACGCCAAGCAGGATCGGATTTTTCCAGGCGAACTTGTCGAGCAAGAAGGTGCGGCCGATGATGCAGGCGAGTTCGCCCGGATGCCGCGCGATGTAGCCATAGTCGTTGACGCGATAGCGGATACCGAGCCGATCGAGCCCCGCACAGAGATTGAGGAACACGCGCAGCTGCCCGCTCATGCGCGGCTCGCCAAGCAGCATGCGACGCGCCATGCGCCGCAGATGCCGGTCGCCGGGAAACCAGCGATCGTCCTTGTCCTCGTAGAACAGGTTGAGGACCATATCGTCGGGATCGTAGTCGAATGTCTTTGCGGGCACTGGTGTCCATCCGCGGCGGCCTGATGCGCATTCTCGCATGGGACCGGCTGTCGCACTCTTCCTAATTTGCCACAGGCTTAATGCCGGCGGCTTAACGCTAATTGACGAAACCAACGCTGCGGCAGCCTTCGTGGCGACGCTTTTTTCCCGATGCGAGTATCATCGAGGGTGGCCAGGGTTGCGACGCGCAGATGCGCCCTGGTTAACAGACCGTTAAAGGCGAGCCGTATCTTGATCACCGCGGAAGACATTCTCGAATTGCCTGCCACATCGCGCGTCGTTCCAGCGGCGCGCGTCCCGCTGCAGGTCGGCTCAACCACGTCGGTGTCCGTCGTCATTCCGGCCAAGAATGTTGCGGCTTATGTCGGCGAAACCCTCGCCAGCGCACTGGCACAAACCGAGGTCACCGAAGTGATCGTCGTGGACGACGGCTCGACCGACGACACCCCCGCCATCGTCCGCGCCATTCGTGACCCTCGACTGCGCCTGATGACCAACGGCGCCGCCGGCGTATCGGCAGCGCGCAATCTCGGCGCGCAGCATGCGAGCGGCCAATGGCTGCTCTTCCTCGATGCCGACGATCGCCTGCGGCCCGGCGCGGTCGCGGCGCTGCTGGCGGCTGCGCGTGGCGCGCCGCGAGCGGTTCTGGTCTACGGCGACTACAATACGATCGACAGCGAGGGACGGCAGATCGGCCGTCGGGATCTGCTCAAGGGCCGCCGCAAACCGTCCGGCGACGTGCTGGCGCGGCTCGCCGCCGGCAACTTCATCGTCAATGGCGGCATTGCGCTCGCACGTGCAGAGGCCTTCCGCGCCATCGGCGGGTTCGACGTCTCGCTCAGATATTGCGAGGACTGGCACTGTTGGTGCCGCCTTGCCGCGATCGGCGAATTCGAATTTGCGCCGAACCTTCTGCTCGACTACCGCCTTCACACGGCCAACACCATGAACGCGGCGGTGCGGACGCCACAGGATTTCTTTCCGGCGATCGCGCGGGTGTTCGACGACGGGCTGATCATGGCGCGATTGCCCGCGGGCATGGCGGCCGGGCTGCGCCAGGCCGCCGAGGTTCATCTCGTCACGTATTCGGCAATGCAAGCGGTCCGCTTCGGTAGATATCGCCAAGCCTTCGCCTATCTCGGGATAGTCGGACGCCGCTCGCTCAAATCGCTGCCGCGTTCTGCGGTCAGGGTCGCCCTCGCCTGCTTTGGTATTTAGCCCGCCGCCTCGGCGTCAGGACACGATCTTCGAGGCCTCATAGGGCTTCGGCTCGATGCCGAACGCGGCGAGCGCCGAGCCGAGCGCGACCATCACGGGATGCATCGCGACGACGGCTTTCGACGATTTCAGCAGAGCGGCCGCGCGCAACAGCGACAGCGGCAACCTCCCGAGCATCTGCGCAAACACCCACACTCGCGCCGCGGCGCCCTGCGCGGCCTTGGACTGCACACGATAATTGATCGCGCCGATGCGCAGGCCTCGCTTCACGATCCAGCCGAAACTGGTGCGGCTTTGCGGCACGGTCTCGGTGATGACTGCTTCCGCCGTCCAGTGGAAGGTCATGCCGGCATCGCGGCAGCGCACGAAGAAATCGCAGTCGCCGCCCCCGAGGAAGTTGAAGCGGGGGTCGAAGGCGGGACGGGCGAAGCTCTCGAACGCCGCACGCGTGATCAGGCAATTGCCGCAGCCGTAGATCAGGGGCACAGCGCCGCTGTAATCATAGGCGGGACAGAAAACGGGGTGGCGGGAAAGCCAAAGCATGCTGTGGTCATCGAAGACCGGCAGCACCGGCCCGCCGACCACATCGGCGCCGGTCGCCTCCGCGGAGCGGACCATCAACTCGAGCCAATCCGGCGAGGCGATCTCGTCGTCGTCGATCATCAGGAACCGGGTCGCGGCGGGAAACAGCGCCAGCGCCGTCTCGAACGCAGCGTTGATCGCCTGGACGTTGCCTTGCCGTTTCTCGACCAGGCAGACACCCTGGAGCCTGCCATCGGCGAGATATTCCTCGGCCACCGGCGCGCTTTCGCGCCGGACCGCATCGTTCTCGACCATGACGACGGCGAAGGAGCGCGGGGTGCGCTGGCCGGCGAGCGAGTCCAGCGTCAGCCGCAGATGCTGCGGACGGCGGAAGCAGGGGATGCAGACGACGATACCAACCGACAGGTCGATAATCCGGGAGCTGGCCGCGATCTCCCGGTTGGGATCGCGCTCGGCATCCGAGATGCGCGTGGCGGACAGGTCTGTCGGGATCAATGTCATGACGTTCTAGATGTCCGAGATAGATTGAAAAAGCCCTGCTTCGATCCCGGGGATCAGCGCCGTCCCGCGACGGCACATCGCCGCGGGACAGGTACGTCCCAAAATGAACGGCCGGCTAGAGCCTCGCGACGGCGCCAGGCCGCCGATTTTCCGCCATGCATGCACTTAACTGCTTTCGGGTGTTTCTGCTGCGAAACCTTGCGCGCGTGATACTGCAATTCGCGGTCCACCGTGCCGACGGCGGCTGGTGCGGACGATACCGTAGTTAACGCACATGCTCATTAACCCGATCGTAAGCACCGCGGCGGGTGAAGCGTCGCGGCATCGGATTTGCTCTACGGGCACACGAGATTTTTCCTGTAAATTTAAGTCGAACAAGCGCGGTCAGAAAAATATGAACAAGCCAGCCACGATCGATTTCGCGACAGCCACGGCGATCCCAAATCCCGCGGCCATCGGACACACTCAAGCGCTGCACGATCTCGTCCCCGGTGAAGCCCGCGACAGCCTGCTCGCCGTCCACGACCTACTGCGCCGCGAACTGCCGCAGGGCCAGCTCGCTATCTATGAAGCCGGAGGGGGCTCGTGCAGTGTCCTGCCACCGGAATTGCTGAGCCGCAGCAAGGTCACCGTCGTCGACATCGACGAGGACCAGGTTCGCAACAACAGCTACGCGGACGAAGCGATCCTCGGCGACGTCCAGACCTACCGCTTCGGGCGCGAGACCTTCGATCTGGTGATCTGCTACAACGTGATCGAACATCTTCCCAACGTCGACGCCGCACTCCTGAATTTCCGCGATGCGCTCAAGCGCGGCGGGATGATCCTGATCGGCGCGCCCAATCCGCGCTCGTTGTCCGGGGTCGTCACCAAATACTCGCCGCACTGGTTCCACGTCTGGTTCTACCGGCACATTCGAGGCATCAAGGATGCCGGCCTGCCGGGCGAGCCGCCGTTCCCGACCTTCTTCCATCCCCTGGTGTCGCTGCCGAGGCTCGAAGCGTTCGCCGCCGCCAATGGCCTCGAGATGATCTACCGCCGTGAGGTCGAGAGCCCGCGCTATCCCGAGATGCGCCGGCGCAAGCCGCTGTTCGCAGCCCTGGTCGACGCCGGCGCCGCCGTTCTCAACGCCGTGCTCCCGCGCGGGACCGACGTCCGCCGCGGCGATTATCACGTCATCCTGCGGAAAAGCTGACGGCCATGGTGCGCGCGCGGCCGATCGCAAGACCAGCGAAGCCTCGCGGCCACGCCGCACGGGGTAACGAACCGTTAATCTCTGAAGGACCGCGCCATCGCACGCGTCACGACGACGCGTCGAAGAGAGGCACGCGCTTAAACGCTTTGTTTGCCATTTCGGTGAATAGTCCCTCAATGAGTATGGTTAATTTTCCCTGTTGCGTTGAGTGGGCACCTATATCTGAGGTGCATGGCGTAGAGCGAAGAGTACCCCCTCAGCTCGCGGCACTTGGAATGAAAGCTGGGGATCATGCTTGACTATAACCAGCCGATAGATCGGGCCAGACCGGAGGCCCCGCAGCACCGGCCTCAGGCCGGCTTCAACGTGCTGGAGCTGGTCAATCTGCTCTGGCGGCGGAAGATCGCGATTGCCGTTGCCGCGCTGCTCGGTGCGACGCTTGCCGTCACCGTGGGCAAGAGCCTGACGCCCCGCTACACCGCCACCGCCCAGCTCTATGTCGACCCGCGCGAGCTTCAGCTCGTCGACCGCGAGCTAACGCCCCGCGCGCAGGACGTCTCCGGCATGTCGATGGTGGTCGAGAGCCAGGCGCGCCTGATCACCTCCAACAGCGTGCTGCTCCAGGTGATCCAGCAGGCTGATCTGGACAAGGATCCCGAATTCGGCGGCGGCGCCGACGGCAAAGGCGTGATGTCGTCGCTGCTCGGCCTGATCGGCCTTCAGCCCCACGCGCCCTCCGCCGCGGAGAAAAAGGAAGTGCAGCTCGCCGCCCTCGAGGCGCTGAACCGGCACATCACGATCCGCAAGACCGAGAAGAGCTTCATCGTCGACATCGAAGTCTGGTCGACCGATCCGGCGAAAGCGGCAATGCTCGCCAACACGCTGACCAGCGCCTACCTCGCGGAGTCCCGCAACTCGCAGGCGTCAGCCGCGCGGCGCGCCACCAACGATCTCTCCGGCCGCCTGAAGGAACTGCGCGAGCGGCTGCGC
Source organism: Bradyrhizobium sp. BWC-3-1 (assembly GCF_032917965.1). Classification (NCBI taxonomy): domain Bacteria; kingdom Pseudomonadati; phylum Pseudomonadota; class Alphaproteobacteria; order Hyphomicrobiales; family Nitrobacteraceae; genus Bradyrhizobium; species Bradyrhizobium sp. BWC-3-1. The sequence continues at coordinate 1,139,846 of NZ_CP136625.1, read as the reverse complement.
AACGCCGAGACCGTGCTCGCGACCTACAAGGCCCAGAACAATTTCGTCGGCACCCAGGACGCGCTGATCAGCGACCAGCAGCTTTCCGCCAGCAACCAGCGGCTTTCCGCCGCCCGCGCCGCGACGATGGACGCGCAGGCGCGCCTCGACCAGATCGAGGCGAGCCGGCGCACGACGGCAGATGCAGGCGCGAACTCCGAGGCGCTGCAATCGCCAACCATCGCCAACCTGCGCGCGCAATATGCCGACGCGCGCAAGAAATATGCGGAGCAGGCCGGCGAGCTCGGCCCGCGTCATCCAGCGCTGCGCCAGACCGAAAAGCAGGTCGAGGATCTCAAGCGCACCATCAACGAAGAGATCGACCGCTTCGCCCAGTCCGCCAAGAACGATTTGACGCGCGCCCGCGACTTTGAAGCCTCGCTCAGCCGGGCGCTGGAGGCACAGAAGCGGCAGAGCGTCCAGCTCAGCCAGGCCGCCGTGCGCTTGCGCGAGCTCGAGCGCGAAGCCGATGCCAGCCGTGACGTCTATCAATCCTTCCTCAAGCGCTCGCGCGAGACCGAGGAGCAGGAGACGCTGAACACCTCGGCGGCCCGAATCATCGGCGAAGCGACGGTGCCGCAGCGGCGCTCGTTCCCGCCGGCGATGAGCTTGTTCGCCATGATCGGCTTCATCTTCGGCGCAATCGCTGCATCGAGCTGGTTCGTCGCGGCCGAGCTGCTGTTCGCCGGTGCGTTCGCGCCGGCACCGGCGCCGGCCCGGTCCAATCGCATTCCGTTGCCGCGAGCTCCGGAGCCTTCGCGGGCGCCGGAGACTGCCCGGTCCCAGCCGGTCTCGCGAGCCCCGGAAGTCGCGGAGGCACTGCCGGAACTCGCCGCCCCGCCGCTGCAACCTTCGATGGTCGAGAAGCCCCTGATCGAAAAGCCGCTGATCGCGCGCCTCCAGGAGGCCGACGTCATCCACACGCTCGGTGCCATTCTCGCCACCGGCGGCGGCATCGACCTCACCCGGCTCGGCTGGCCAACGCTGCGCCCCGGCTTTCCACTGACGACGCTGCTCAACGCCTGGCGCGACATGCGCGCTACGGCGGCCCGGCGCGCCGGCGGAAAGACAATGCCGGTCATCGCGCTCGTCGGTGCCGGTGAGACCACCGGGCGCAGCGTGACCGCGCTGAATTTCGCGCTCGCGGCCGCGCGCGACGGCGCCCGGGTCCTGATGATCGATGCCGACCATCAGGCGCACCCGCTCTCGAACAAGGTCAGCCGTCCCGTCAAGAGCGAGCCGAGCAAGGTCGGATGGCTTTCGATCGGCAGCAAGGCCGCGCGCGAGATCAAGACACTCAACGGCATCTCGATATTGCCGGCCGCCGAACGCGACGCCGGCAAGGCCACTGACGCCATCCGCAAGGCCATCGAGCAGGCGCGCTCCGCCGGCGGCTATGACCTTGTGATCCTTGACGGCCCCGCGGCGCCACTCACGGCCGGCAGCCGTAAGCTGCTCGATGATGCCGACGCGCTGGTGGCGGTGCTGCCGACCAGCCTCGACATCAACGACGGCCTGGAGGAGATCTTGAGCACACTCGGCCGCGCGGAGCGCAAGCTCGTCGGCGTCGTGCTCGACGAACTCACCCCTATGGCCCAAGCTCGCCAACGAGGCAGACAATATGCTTGAGCGCCGCATCAATCTCGATGGCCGGGCCGCAACCGCCGACGTGCCGCGGATCACCATCGGCGGCCTTCGCATGGCCGCACTCGATCTGGAAGCGACCGCAAATTTCATGATCGAGGCGACCGATCCGCGCCATCGCATCGGCCGTCCGCTGCACCTGACCTCGGCCAATGGCGAGGTGCTGGCGCGGTGCTCGACCGAACCCGAGACCGAGCGCCTGTTCCGCAGCGCTGACCTGATCAACGCCGATGGCCAGCCGCTGGTGGCGGCGTCCAGGCTACAATCCTGGTTTCCGTTGCCCGAGCGGGTCGCCACGACGGACCTGTTTCACGTCGTCGCGCGCAAGGCTGAAGCGGTCGGCCGCACCTTCTACATGTTCGGCGCCAGCGAGGACGAGAACGCCCTTGCGGTCGAGAACGTCCGAAAGATGTATCCAAACCTCAAGATCGTTGGCTACAGCCACGGTTATCTCCGTGGCGACGCGCTGCGCGCGAAGGTCGACGAGATCAACGCGCTAGCGCCGGATTATCTCTGGGTTGCGCTGGGCGTGCCAAACGAGCAGGCGTTCGTCGAGGAATTCACCCCGCATCTCACCAATGTCGGCGTCATCAAGACATCCGGCGGCCTGTTCAACTTCTTGTCGGGAAGCCGCGCCCGCGCGCCGCGATGGATGCAGAAGATCGGGCTGGAATGGGCCTGGCGCACCTTGCTCGAGCCCCGCCGCCTGTTCTGGCGCTATTTAACCACCAACCCACGCGCAATCTATCTGCTGTTCAGCCGCAATCGGCCCTTTAATAATCGCTGAGTAGACGACGACATGATCGCCGCCGGTTGCCAGCCCCGCCTGCGCTATTTCAACGCCAGCGGCGCCGGTATTGCGCCTTGCGGGCCGGGCTCATAAGCCGCTAAAGAGACTGTCACAGTCGGTGTCGGCAACTTTCCCGGCCGCCGCGTGTTTTGTATGGCCGCCGACACAAGCGGCACAGTCGGCTCAGCCAATAGTGCGAGCCAGCTTTTCACAGCGAAGGCCACGATCGAGTCCGCGCATCGGCCTGCTTTCAGGCGCGACCCAAGGGAGCACGGAACGAATGCATCAGGCCGCAAGCCTGCAATTCGAGCGCATGATGGGCGAGCTCGTCCTCTGGCATGCCGTGCCGGAGCACGAACGATCGCCGGCGCCGGCCTGGTGGTGGGGTCCGGCGATGGCCGTGCTCGACACGCACGAGCCGATGCCACACGCGTGGTGTTCTGAACTCGGTCTGAGCCACGACTCGAGCTTTGCCGAAGGCGCGCACGCCCTGCTCGCCCTGTTCGCCAAGCAAACCTCGCCGACCTGGCCGGATGATTTTCCGCGCAAGGCGGAAATCAAGGAAGACGACGCCCGCGAGCTGCACCCGCAGCCGTCAGACGACAGCGCTTTTCAACCGTAGCGCCGCGGCCGCGGTGGCGGCATGGTCCGGCTCCGGCTGGAGCGGCGGCGCGTAGGGCAGCTCCATGGGCTGCAGCAGCTCGGCCATCTGCCGCGCCGGCAGCGGCTTGGAGATCAGGAAGCCCTGCATCTCGTCGCAGCCATGGGCGCGCAGGAATGCCTCCTGTTCGGCATTCTCGACGCCTTCCGCCACCACGGTCATGCCGAGCGCCTTGCCCATGCTGATGATCGCCTGCGCGATCGCCTGGTCTTCCAGATCCTGTGGCAAATCGCGCACGAAGGAGCGGTCGATCTTGATGGTGTCGATCGGAAAATGCTTCATCAGCGACATCGACGAATAGCCGGTGCCGAAGTCGTCGATGGCAAGGCGGATGCCGCGGCTCTGGATCGCGTCGAGCACCTTGAGCGCACGCCCGACGTTGCGCATCATCATGCTCTCAGTGACCTCCAACTGGAGCAGCACGGGCGACATGCCGCTGGCGGCCAGCGCCTCGTCGACGTCCTGCAACAGATGCTCGTCGACAAACTGCCGCGGTGACAGGTTGACCGCCATCGACACCGGCAACAGGCCGCGGCGCTGCCAGGCCATGGCCTGCGCGCAGGCCTCCTTTACCACCCAGCGGCCGATCGGCACGATCAATCCGGTCTCCTCCGCGAGCGGAATGAACTGCGCCGGCGAGATGCTGCCCAGATCGGGGTGCGTCCAGCGCAGCAGGGCTTCCACGCCCGTGATCTGGCCGGTCTCCATGTCCAGCTTGGGCTGGTAGTTCAAAGTGAACTGATTCCGCTCCAGCGCCCGGCGCAGCGCACTCTCCAACGACAGCCGCTCGATCGACTGCGTCTTCACTTCCTTGGAGAAGAAGCGATAGCCGTTCTTGCCGTCTTCCTTGGCGAGATACATCGCCATGTCGGCGTTCTTGGTCAGCGTCTGCACGTCGGAGCCGTTGGTCGGATACATCGCGATACCGATCGAGGCCGTGGTGTGGCACTCGTGCCCCGCTAGCTCCATGGGCTCCGCAAGCGCCGTCAACAGCCCGGTCGCGATGCGCTGGACGTCATCGATCTCGCCGCATTGATCGAGGATCACCACGAACTCGTCGCCGCCGAGCCGCGCCACGACGTCGGTTGCGCGCAGCGCACCACGCAGCCGGTTGGCCACTTCGAGCAGGAGCAGATCGCCGGCCTCGTGGCCCAGCGAATCATTGATGACCTTGAAACGATCGAGGTCGATGAACAGCACCGCAAAGCGCTGATCGTGGCGCTGCGCCTCGTCGATCGCCTCATGCAGCAACCCGTTGAAGGTCTCGCGGTTCGGCAGGTCGGTCAGGCTGTCGTGCGAAGCGAGGTATTCGATTCGCTCGTCGGCCTGGTTTTTCTCGTCGGCCCGGTCGAAATTCTCCATCGCGAAGGAGACGTTGTCGGCGAGGCGCTGCAACAGCTCGACGAACTCGGCCGTGAAGGTGCCGGGCTCGGTCGACATGTAGATCATGACGCCGACGGCCCGATCGTGTGCGACGAGGGGAAAAGCCGCGCCCGACCGCGCGCCGTCGTTGCGGACAATGGAATGAAAGGCGCGAACGCGATCGTCATTGAGATAGTCGTTGCTGATGCAGGGCTGGCGGGTGCGGAACGCCGTGCCGCTCATTCCGCGCCCCTCGGGGCGCTCGGGGTCGATTGATAGGCGGACATTGCGCGTGGTGTCAGACGACGGTCCGGCGCTCGACACGATCTCCAGCTGATCGCTATCGACCCTCGCCAGCGCAATGGTGGTCGAGGTGAACTTGGCGCCGTTCGATGCGGCGAGACAGACGAGGTCGAACAGTTCGGCGCGCGACTTCGCCCGCATGATCGCCTCGTTGGTCGCGCTCAGCGCCGCGAACATGCGAGCCAAACGCTCCGTCCGCGCCTCGTTGCGGGCCTTTTCCTCGGCGCGATCGAAATTATCGAGTGCAAATGACACGTTCTCGGCGAGGCGCCCGAGCAACTCGACCATATCGGGTGTGAACGTATTCTCTTCCGGCGCGAGGAAAAGCAGAATGCCGATCGGCTCCTGGCCGGCGCGCAGCAGCGGGAAGCTGGCAGCCGCTCGCGTTCCATCTTCGATCGCCTTAGAGTGCCAATGCGCCGCTCGGAGGTCGTGGAGATAGTCGTTGATGACGCTGGGCCCGCGGGTCCGCAGCGACATCCCTATGATTCCGCGACCCTCAGGATGGTCGGCGGAAACAAAGAAAGCAGGTGCGTCCCACCATCCGCTCCTGGAGGCGCCCCTTCACGGCAACCACGCGAACGAGTTCACGCTGGTCGTCCATAATGCCGATTGTCGCCGAGGCGAATACGCCGCCGAGCACGGCTGCCTGGCACGCCCCTTCGAACAGCTCCTCGCGCGTCTTGGCGCGCATGATTGCCTCGTTCGTCGCGCTCAGCGCCTCGAACATGCCGCTCAACCTGTCACGCTGCCTGTCGGCCTTCGCCTTCTCGTCGGCACGGTCGAAGTTCTCCAACGCGAAGGCGACATTGGCCTGGAGCTTGCGCAATAGCTCGACGAATTCGTCCGTGAAAGTGCCGCACTCGGGCGAATTGAACAGGAATACGCCTTCGACGCTGTCGCCGTTGAATAGCGGCATCGCGGTTGAGGACCTAATGCCATTGCGACGCGCGCTGGCGTGCCAAGGCTTGAGGCGGGCGTCTGCCAGGACGTCGTTGCTGATACAGGGCCGCCGCGTCCGGAACGCGGTGCCGGTCAGCCCTCGTCCTTCCGGCTCCTTGTCGCTGACCGACAGCCTGAAGGATCGCACTTCCTCGGCGTTCGGTCCGAAGGACGCAACAACACGAAGCAGTCCCGCATCGCGGTCAAGCAATGCAATGGAGGTCGAGGCGAACTTGGCGCCGTGCACCGTGGCTTCGCAAACCAGATCCAACAGTTCGCTGCGCGACCTTGCCCGCAGAATGGCTTCGTTCGTCGCGCTTAGCGCTGCGTACATACGCGCCAGCCGATCCTCCTCCAAGGCGATCTGGGCCTTCTCCTTGTCGCGGTCGAAGTTCTCGAGCGCAAAGCACACGTTTTCGGTCATGCGCAGCAACAATGCGACGATGCCTTCGTCTTTCGCCCAGGCTTTGCTCACGAAGAAAAACAGCACGCCGATGCTGGTGCCACGCTTGATCAAGGGAGCAGCCACGCAGGCGACGGCGCCGGCATTGACGTTGGCCTGCTCCCAGGTGGTCCCCTTGGTGCGATTGACGAGGTCGTCCTCGACGATCGCTTGCTGGGTCCGGAACACCTCGCCGGAGATGCCCTTGCCGTAGGGACTCTCCGGATCAATCGAGTAGCGCGACTGTCTGATCAGATCCAGATTATGTCCGGTCGCTGCCACCGGCGTCAGCCATTCGGAATCCGGCTCGTGCAGCAGAACGAAAGTGGCAAGCGATTTGCCGCTATAAACAGCGGCGTCGCAGACCCGCTGGTACAAGTCCAGCTCAGTGCTGGCTTGCAGAATTGCTTCGTTCGTCGCACTGAGCGCGCCGAACATGCGGTTGAGCCGCCGCACTGCCCGCTCGCCATCCAGGCGGGCTCCCTCGGTCGCGAAGCTCTCCAGCGCGTGAGAGATATTGGCCGACATCCGCTCGAACAACGAGACCATCGCCTCGTCGAGCGAGCCGGCGCCCGACCGCGTAACATACAACACCCCAATACTGCGTCCCATGCAGACCAGGGGTAGCGCCGCGGCCGCGCCGACACTCGCCGCCACCGCGCCGTTGCGCCATGCCAGCGAACGCGGATCGTTCAGGAAATCGTTGCTGATGCAGAGCTTCTGGCTGCGGAACGCCTCGCCGCCCACGCCCAAGCCTTCCGGCGTGCCAGCCTGCGTGGTGATCTCGATCGCGCTCAGCCGCGCCACGTCATCGCCGCGACCAGCGGCAAAGCGAAGCTTATGGCCATCCGGCTCCACAAGGAACACGGCCACGGCCATGAAGTCTCCACTCGCAAACCCGGCGTCGCAGACCTTCTGGTACAGCTCATCCGGCGATTTCGCGTAGAGGATCGCTTCGTTGATGGCGCTCAACGCCGCAAAGGTGCGCGCGAGTGTCGTCGGCACGATCTCAGCTCCCGGGCATTTCTGCCTTTTTTTCCCGGATGACGTTATGACCGGCGATCGCCTAAGTGGTCGTTATTGCGCGCTGCAAACCGTCGATCAAAGTGAACGAGCTGCGAACGACCTGCGCCAATCTGTCGAAAATGCCACCGCGCGGGACGAATCTTCGCCCGACGGCCCTGCTCGCTGCGAATTTGCAGCCCTGTATTGGTTTACAGGAGATTGATATCGCAGCCGCGCTTTGAGACCATGGCTCCCAACAAGCAGCCTGTTAAGGGCACCATGCCGGGGAAGCGCCATGCCGATCGTCCATGCCGACCGCCTCACGCGCATCAGCGCAGCGCTGCTTCGGGTTGCCGGGGCTTCCGAGGAAGAGGCCGACGCGGTCGCAAACGGCTGCGTCAACGCCAATCTCGCCGGCCACGATTCCCACGGCGTGATCGCCATTCCCACCTATGTTGACCGGATCAAGGCCGGCCACATCGTGCCCGGCGCCAGATGGACCATCGTCCGGGAATCGCCGACGACGACCGTGATCGACGGCCAGTGGGGTTTTGGCTTCCACGTCAACGCCAAGGCGATGGCGCTGACGATCGAGAAAGCGAAGACGGCGAATGTCGCCGCCTGCACCGTGTTCCGGCAAAGCCATGTCGGCCGCCTCGCCGCCTATCCGCTGATGGCAATGCGCGAAGGCATGATCGGGATCGCAACGGCGGATTCCGGCCGTTCGCCGAAGCATGTGGCGCCATTCGGCGGCAAGGAGGCACGGCTCGGCACCAATCCGATCTCGATCGCGGTGCCGTCCGACCTCGATGCGCCGTTCTACCTGGACATGGCGACCTCTGCGGTCGCGGCCGGCAAGATCCAGCTCGCGGTCGCCCGCGGCGAGGAAATCCCGCCGGGGTGGATCATCGATGCCGAGGGACGGCACACTACCGATCCAACCCAGTATCGCAAGGGCGGCGCGCTGCTGCCGCTCGGCGGCACCGAGGGCTACAAGGGCAGCGGCCTCGCCGCAATGGTCGAGGTCCTGTGCGGCCTGCTCACCGGCCTCGGTTTCGGCGTCGAGCCCACGGGCCGGCACAATGACGGCTGCTTCATGGCCGTGTTCAACGTCGCCGCGTTTCGCCCGCTGCAGGATTTCAAGCGCGAGGTCGCCGAGTTCGCACACTATCTCAAATCGACCCCGCCCTCCGAGGGCAGCAAGGGCGTGTTCTATCCCGGTGAGATCGAGGGCTTGCGTGAGCAGCAGCGCCTGCGCGACGGCATCGAGATCGAGGATGCGACCTGGGAAAAACTGCGCGCGCTGGCGCGCGAGTACAGGCTCGACACGGTCCTCGACCTGGCCTGACGGATTTCGGCCTGACGCAATTCGGAGAACAGCAGCATGACGCGGCAGATGGTACTGGTCGGCTTCCTTCAGGCCCAGAACTGCACGAATTTGCCGAGCTCGTGGCGACATCCGGACTCGCGCGACGATTCGATGTCGGCGGACTATTATCAGGAGATCGCCAAAATCCTCGAAGCCGGCAAGTTCCACATGGCCTTCTTCGACGACCGGCTGGCGATGCCGGACCGCTACGGCAACGATCACGCCCACACCGTCGAATACGGCATCCGCTGCGTGAAGATGGATCCCCTGATCGTGCTGACGACGATGGGCATGGTGACGGAGAAGCTCGGGTTGGGTGCGACCGGCTCGACGACTTATTTCGAGCCCTTCGACATCGCCCGCCGCTTCGCAACGCTCGACCTGATGTCGGGCGGACGCGCCGGATGGAACGTCGTGACCTCGCTCAATGACGGCGAGGCCTTCAACATGGGCCGGGATTCTCATCCCGAGCACGACGCCCGCTATGACCGCGCCGACGAATTCATGGAGATCGTTCTCGGCCATTGGGACACCTGGGAAGACGGCGCGCTCATCATGGACAAGACGAGCGGCCGCTTTGCCGATCCGGCCAAGGTGAAGCGGCTCGATCACAAGGGCCCATTCTACAAGTCCCGCGGTCCCTTCACGGTGCCCCGCTCCGACCAGGGCCATCCCGTGATCATCCAGGCCGGCGCGTCCGGCCGCGGCCAGCGCTTTGCAGGACGATGGGGTGAGGTGATCTTCACCGCCGCGCGCAACCTCGCCGCCGCCAAGGAAGGCTATGCGGCGGTGCGTAACGAGGCCGCGAAAGCCGGTCGGGATCCGGAGGCGATGTTCCTCTGCAACCTGACGACACCAGTCTGCGCCGCGACCAAAGCTGAGGCCGAAGACAAGATGGCGTTGATCAACAAGCTGCCGCTGCAGATCGATGCGCTGTCGCTGCTGGCCGAAGCGCTCAACTACGACTTCGCCTCCAAGGATCTCGACGAGCCGCTGACGACTGAGGAGTTGAAGAGCATGCAGGGCATTCTGGGCATCCGCGACGGCGTGCTCAAGAACTCCGGCAAAAGCAATCCGAGCGCGCGCGACTTCGTCACCTTCTCCGGCCGCGGTCAGGTCCAGGATGCGATGGTCGGCGGTCCCAAGGAGATCGCGGACAAGCTCGAAGAAATGTTCGTCGAGCGCGGCTGCGACGGTTTTGTCATCGCCGCGACCTATGTGCCCGGCTCCTATGCCGATTTCGTGCAACATATCGTCCCGGAATTGCAGCGGCGCGGATTGTTCCAGAAGGAGTATCGCGGCAAGACGCTGCGGGAAAATCTCGGGCTCAAGCGCCCGGCAGCCGGCGACTGGAAAGTGCAGCCGCGCGATGCCGCGGAATAACAACGGAGACACGGCATGCGCTGGCTGAAATTCACCGCTGCGAACAAGACGTCCTGGGGGATCGTCGAGGGTGACCAGGTCATCGCGATCGAGGGCGATCCCTTCGGAGAATGGCAACGCACCTCGCGCACGTATCAGCTCTCGCAGGTCAAGATCGAACTGCCGCTGATTCCGCGCACCTTCTACTGCGTCGGCTTGAATTACCTCAAGCATCTGAAGGAAGCCGCCGACAAGCGCGGCGAAGTGCCTGCTGTCCCCGACCGCCCCGAGATCGGCTATCGCGCGCAAAACGCGCTGATTGCGCATGACGAGGACGTCGCGATCCCGTCCTTTGCGACGGACAAGATCCACTACGAAGGCGAACTCGTTGTCGTCATCGGCAAGAAGGTGAAGCATCTCACCAATCAGAATGCGATGGATTGCGTCTTCGGCTACACCATCGGCAACGACGTCAGCGAACGAAGCTGGCAGAAGGCCGACCGCAGCCTGTGGCGGTCGAAGAACGCCGACACGTTCAAGCCGATGGGCCCGTGGATCGAGACCGAGGCCGACCTCGACAAGATGGAAACGATCGTCCGGGTCAACGGCAAGGAGACCAACCGCTTCCACACCAACGACATGATCTTTGGCGTGGTGCCGTTCCTAGTCGAGCTGACCAAGTATTTTACGCTATGGCCGGGCGATGTGATCTGGATGGGCACGGATGGTGCCTCGCCTGATATCAAGCACGGCGACGTCGTGGAGATCGACATCACCGGTGTCGGCACGCTGCGGAACAGGTTCGTGCGGGAAGAGCGGTGATCAACTCGTGGCGCCTGAGTGGCCCTTCACATGGTCGATAAACGCCCGCAGTTTCGGCATGATTTGCCGGTGGCCGGGATAGTAGAGGAAGACCCCCGGTGTCATCGGCGCGAATTGCTCCAGCACGCGGGCGAGTTTTCCCGTCGCTATGGCGCCTGTGGCCAATGGTGCGGGCACTTGCGCAAGACCCACACCTTCGATTGCTGCCCCCAGCATCGTGGGGAAATCGTAGGCGATGAAAGGTCCTGATACCGCAATCTCGATCGAACGGCCGCCGTCGTCGAGCGACCATGATGCGAGCGCGCCGCTCGACCGCCGCAATCGCAAACAAGCGTGCGTACGCAGGTCGTCCGGATGCTCGGGCCGACCGGCACGCGCGAGGTAAGTGGGGCTGCCGACGACGATGAGCGGGAGCGGCTTGGTCAGCCGCACGGCGATCATGTCTGGGGCGATGAACTGCCCCATCCTGATGCCGGCATCAAAGCCTCCGGCCGCTAGATCGATCATCTCTTCGCTCGCGGCAAGCTCCACCTCGATCTCTGGATAGGTCTGGCAGAACGAGGCGATCAGCGGCTCGAGCAGGATCGGCACGACCGAGCGCGGTACGGTGAGGCGCAGGAGCCCGGCCGGTCGCCGTCCGAGCTCACGCGCCGCCCCGCTTGCCGCGATGAGTTCTTCGAACGCCGGTCTTGCGCGCGCGAAAAATCTTTCGCCGGCTTCGGTCAGACCGACGCTGCGGGTCGTACGGATGAAGAGCGCGGCGCCGACGCGCGCCTCGAGCGCGCGAACCGCCTGACTGATAGCCGAAGGCGTTACCCCGAGTTCAGCGGCCGCCCGGCGGAAACTGCGGTGCTGGGCAACGCTGAGGAACGCCTCCACGCCGTCGAGCGCTCCCTGCCTGACTGTGAAGTTCTGCTTCATAGCCCATCAACATTATCGCGAATAGTCGCCCGCGGAAAGCGGCCATACATCCGGATTGCAAATGAGCCGCACCGGAGACCGAAACCGATGAAGGCAATCCGCAACGCCGCCCTGGCACGCCCTCACACTGACAGGTATTACCGCCATGACCGATCCATCCCTTGCGCAAGCACAAGCGCCGTCACCCGCGACCACCGGGGTCATGGTCATCCTGACCGTGAAAGCGGGCATCACGCGCGAGCAAATCATGGCCGTCATGCCCGATGAAATCAGGCAGACCGTGCAGCTCTATCTCAACGGAAAGGTCCGCGAATGGTATTCGCGTTCCGACGGGCGCGGCGCCGTGTTCGTGCTGGATGCCAAGAATGATGCCGAAGCGCATGCGATCATGGATGGCTTGCCGCTCGCCAGGCAGGACCTCATCGAGCATGAATACATCGCGGTCGGCCCGCTCATGCCGCTTCGCCTGCTCATGGCCAAGCCCTAAGCGTCCATCGATGCCGAGCTTCGACCTCGACTATCCTGACATTCATAAGGACATCCGACGTGCCATCGAGCTTCAACCTTCCGTTCGTCCTCAGCGTCGCCGGCGCCTTCCTGACAAGCGCGGTGGTGGCCATCACCTACGTTTGGCCGGCGGTCGGCGCCATGCCGCGTCACGACGCCTTGCGGCTTCTCGCGGCTTTCCATGCGTTCAGGTTCCTAGGGATGAACTTCATGGTTGCCGGGTTCGTGTCCTCGGAATTGAGCCCGGACTTCGCCAGCGAAGTTGGATGGGGAGATCTCGTCGCCGCCACTCTCGCACTCATTTCAATGGCGGCGCTGTCCTGGCGATGGTCGATCGCCATCCCGATCGTCTGGACATTCAACGTCTGGGGTACGCTGGATCTCCTGAATGCGTACTACATGGGCGTGAGGATCCAGAATCCCGGCCTGTTCGGCGCCGGCATCTATATCCCCGCCCTTTATGTACCTCTGCTGCTGGTCAGCCACGTCCTCGTCTTCACGATCCTGCTGAGGCCCGGATCGGACAAGCAGGCAGCATGATACTGCGCCCGGGCCGCAATCCGACATGCCAGCCGAGATGGCTTGCGTCGATGCGCGGGATAGCCTCTGAGGAAGGAATGCCGATGAACAGCGATGCCGTTTCCGCCGCCGAAATTGCTCCGCGTCCCGTGCGGCTCAGCCTAATGTCGGCCGTCCTGTTCACGATACTCTGGACCTGGTTGATCTACGCGGTGCCGGCACTTCCGGAGAGCGGCATTCCGGCCCTGGGCGTTCGGCTGATGACGCATGGGCTCATCGCACTTGGTCTGTGGCTCGGCCTTGGAAACACTGACCTGACACCAGGACAGCGCCAGGCAACCTGGCTCGTCCTCATGGTGCCTTTGACGCTGTGGGCCACAGTCGCCTGGACCGCGGCCATCAACGGTGCATTTCGCGCGGGCGCCTCCGCCTTGCCGTTGCTTCCAGCCGCGATCCTGTTGCCGGTCATCCTCGGCGCTCCGGTGCTGCTGCTGTCAAAGCGAGTGGGACAATTGCTCGATGCAACGCCGCCGACGTGGTTGATCGCGCTTCAGCTCTATCGCATCTTTGGCAGCCAATGGCTCGCCTACTGGATGCGTGGGGTGCTGCCGGGCTTGTTTGCATTGCCGGCAGGAACTGGCGATGTGCTGACCGGCCTTTTCGCCGTGCCGGCAGCGCTCGCGCTCGCGACCGGAACGGCTGAGGGGCGAAAGGCAGCCATCCTCTGGAACCTGTTCGGCCTCGCCGATTTCGCCGTCGCGATCGGCTTGGGGATGATGATGTCGCCCGGCGCATTGCAGCTGATCATTTCGAACGGCCCGAGCATGGCCTTAGACACCTTTCCGAATGTGCTGACGCCCGCCTTCGTCGTGCCAAGCTCGATCCTGCTGCACGCGCTGTCGCTGCGCCAACTGTTTCGGCGCAGGCAGGAAGAGGCGGCGTAAGCGCTGCCTCTCAAAACGGCAGCGCGACGCCCGTCTTGATCTCCTTCAGCACCACGTTGCTTCTGACATAGCGGATGCCGGGAATGCGGAACATGAAGTCGTCGAGGAATCTGTTGTACGCCGCCATATCCTGCACGACGACACGCAAATGGTAATCGGCATCGCCCGTGGTCGCAAAGCACTCCAGCACCTCACGCCGCGTGGTCACCCGCGCGACGAACTCGTCGACGAATTTTGCGTCGTGCCGTTCCAGCGAGACGTGGAGGATCGCGGACATCGCAAAGCCGGCCTGCTCGCGCGCGACCAGGGCCGCATAGCCCCGGATGGCACCGCTCTCCTCCAGCGCGCGCACCCGGCGCCAGCATGCCGAAGTCGACATGCCGACTGCGTCGGCGAGCTGCTGGTTGGTGGCGCGGCCGTCCTTCTGAAGATAGGCGAGAATCCGCGCGTCCTGGTCTTCGATCATGGAAACCACCAAAATGGATTAATCTACCTTCCCGTAGATCGTTTTGGATAACTCCACCATAATAGGTACGCTATTCGGAAAGAAAGGTAAGACCTACCAGTTGCCCAGGCTTACTCTTCTCCCATCCGGCAAGGATGCCGTGGGGAGGTCCGCATGGACGCCATTTCGTCTCTCGATCCTTACGAGCTTTCCGACCGCTACGATCGCGAACGGGGCCGCGTCTTCCTCACCGGCACGCAGGCCATCGTCCGCATCGCGCTCGACCAGGTGCGGCGCGACCGTGCCGCGGGGCTGAACACGGCGGGCTTCATCTCAGGCTATCGCGGCTCGCCACTCGGCGGGATCGACCTCGAGCTGTGGCGCATCCACGAGCGACTGAAGCGGGACCGCATCGAATTCCTCCCCGCAGTGAACGAAGATCTTGCCGCGACCGCCGTGCTCGGCTCACAACAGGTCGAGACGCAAGCCGACCGCGAGGTCGATGGCGTGTTCGGTCTCTGGTACGGCAAGGGCCCCGGCGTCGATCGCTCCGGCGATGCGCTGAAACACGGCAACGCCTACGGCTCCTCACCGCATGGCGGCGTTCTGGTGGTCGCCGGCGACGACCATGGCTGCGTCTCGTCCTCGATGCCGCACCAGTCCGACGTCGCCTTCATGAGCTGGTTCATGCCGACGCTCCACCCCGCAAGCGTCAGCGAATATCTCGAATTCGGTGAATATGGCTACGCGCTGAGCCGCTTCACCGGCATGTGGGTCGGCTTCAAGGCGATCTCTGAGATCGTGGAATCCGGCGCGTCCGTCGCGCTGCGCCCACCGCGGGCCTTCCACCCGCCAGACTTCACGCCGCCACCCGGCGGCCTGCACTATCGCTGGCCCGATCTGCCCGGCCCGCAGATCGAGGAGCGGCTGGAGGCGAAGAAGCACGCGGTCTACGCCTTCGCAAAGGCTAATCCGATCGATCGTCACATCTACGACATCCCGGACGCCACCTACGGCATCGTCACCACGGGCAAGGCCCATCTCGATCTGATGGAAGCGCTGCGGCTGATGGGTCTCGACGAAGCGGACTGCCGCAGCATCGGCATCGACATCTACAAGGTCGGCATGGTCTGGCCGCTGGCGCTGCATGACGCGATGGCGTTCGTGAGGGGCAAGCGCGAGATCCTTGTCGTCGAGGAGAAGCGCGGCATCATCGAAAGCCAGTTCAAGGAATATTTTTACGATTATCCGGGCGAAAAACCCGAGCGCATGGTCGGTAAGCATGACGAGCAAGGGGCGCGGCTGATCTCCTGGATCGGCGAATTGTCACCGCGTGCGCTCGCTGGGGTGCTCGCACGCCGTCTCGATCCGATGTTCCCAGGCCTCAATCTCGCCGCACGCGCAGCCGGCTTGATGCCTGAGGCCTCGCGCACGATCAACGTCAGCGGTGCGACGCGTACGCCCTATTTCTGCTCGGGCTGCCCGCACAATACATCGACGAAAGTGCCCGAGGGTTCGAAGGCGCTGGCCGGCATCGGCTGTCATTTCATGGCCAGCTGGATGGACCGCGAGACATCGTCCCTGATCCAGATGGGAGGCGAAGGCGTGAATTGGGCCGCCTCGTCACGCTTCACCGGCAACAAGCACGTGTTCCAGAATCTGGGCGAAGGCACCTATTATCATTCGGGTTCGATGGCGATCCGGCAGGCGATCGCCGCCAAGGCCAACATCACCTACAAGATCCTGTTCAACGATGCCGTGGCGATGACCGGCGGCCAACCCGTCGACGGCCCAATCAGCGTCCACGCTATCGCGCACAGCGTCCGCGCCGAGGGCGTTGCGCGCATCGCGCTGGTGTCGGACGATCCGGCGCAATTTCCGCCAGGCGATCTTCCGGTCGGCGTGTCCCTCCATCCGCGCGAGAAGATGGACAGCGTGCAGCGCGAGCTGCGCGATATTCCCGGCGTCTCGGTGCTGATCTATCAGCAGACCTGCGCGACAGAGAAACGGCGTCGCCGCAAGCGTGGACAGATGATCGATCCCAAACGCTTCGCCTATATCAACGATCTCGTCTGCGAAGGCTGCGGCGACTGCTCGGTCGAATCCAACTGCCTCAGCGTCGAGCCCAAGGAGACGCCGTTCGGCCGGAAGCGCCGGATCAACCTCTCATCCTGCAACAAGGACTTTTCCTGCCTCAACGGGTTCTGCCCGAGCTTCGTCACCGTCGAGGGCGCGAGGCGCCGGAAGAAGGGCGCGAGCCGGATCGACGCGGTCGGCCACGCGGCCACGCTTCCCCTGCCCGGGCCCGCAACGCTCGACCGTCCCTATGATCTGCTCGTCACCGGCGTCGGCGGCACCGGCGTGATCACGGTCGGCGCGCTGATCGGCATGGCGGCCCACCTCGAAGGAAACGGTGTCTCGGTGCTGGATTTTACCGGCTTTGCGCAGAAATTCGGGCCGGTGCTGAGCTACATCCGGTTGGCCGCATCCCCCGACGCATTGCACCAGGTCCGTATCGACCAGGGCGCGGCCGATGCGCTGATCGGCTGCGACCTCGTCGTCAGCTCCTCGCCGAAGGCGTCCGGCACCTATCGAAAAGGTACGCGCGCCGCGGTCAACACCGCGGAGATGCCGACCGGCGACGTCGTCCGCTTCCGTGACGCCGATCTCGCCTCACCCGCCCGCCTGCGTGCGATCGGCCAGGTGATCGGCGACGGCAATCTCGACACCATCAACGCCAATGCGCTGGCCGAGCGCCTGCTCGGCGATGCCGTCTATGCCAATATCGTCATGCTGGGCTTTGCCTGGCAGCGCGGGCTGCTGCCGGTCTCGCTGTCGGCGCTGTTGCGCGCGATCGAGCTCAACGGCGTCGGGGTCGAAAGCAACAAGCAGGCTTTCGCCTGGGGCCGGATTGCAGCCGCCGATCCCGACTTCTTGCCGAAGGTGGACGAAGCGCCGAAGGCCGAGACGCTCGACCAGCTGATCGACCGCCGCGCCGACTTCCTCACGGCTTATCAGAACGATGCCTACGCAGCGCGCTATCGAGAGCGCGTTGCAAGTGTTCGCCATGCCGAAGCCAGCCTGAATAGCGAGGCATTGACCCAGGCGGTCGCGCACGCCCTGTTCAAGCTGATGGCGTACAAGGATGAGTACGAGGTGGCGCGCCTGCACATGCAGAGCGGCTTCCTCGACGAGTTGAAAGGCGAATTCGACGGCGACTTCAGCATCCAATATCACCTCGCCCCGCCGTTCCTGCCGTCGAAGCGCGACGCCCGCGGACGTCCGCGCAAGCGCGCCTTCGGACAGTGGATCCAGATGCCGCTCGCCATGCTGGCGCGATTGAAGGGATTGCGCGGGACGCCGTTCGACCCGTTCGGCTACACGGCGGAACGGCGCGCCGAGCGGGAACTGATCACCTGGTACGACGGCACCATCAAACGGCTGCTCGGCGGGCTCGAGGCGGCGCATCTGCCAAGTCTGGTCGCCATTGCAAAAGCGCCGATGGATATCCGGGGCTACGGGCCGGTTAAGGACGCCGCGATCGGGAAGGTGAAGGCCGAGGTCGAGCGGCTGTTCGCCGAGCTCGACGCCCCATCACCTGCAAAGATGCGCGCCTACGGTTGACGGGGCGCCGACGAGGCTTCAGCCTCTGGAGCCGAGGCGCGCCCTGATGGCGCTCCTGCAACGAGGTGACGCCTCATGGATTTCGACCAGTTGACCCTGACCCAGGCTGTGGCCGACCTCCGCGCCGGAAAAATCACGAGCACCGCGCTCACGACGGAAGCTCTCGCCCGCGCCACGGCCAATGCCGATCTGAATGCCTTCGTCACCCTGGACGAGGCCGGCGCCCTGAAGGCTGCGGCCGCATTCGACGCGAACGACAACAAGGACAAGCCGCTCGGCGGCGTTCCCATCGTGATCAAGGACAATATCGAGGTCGCGGGGCTCCCGTGCAGCGCGGGAACGCCAGCGCTGAAACATTACGTTCCGAGGGGCGACGCGCCGGTGGTCGCAAAGCTGCGTGCGGCGGGCGCGGTCATCATCGGCAAGACCAGCATGCACGAGCTCGCCTTCGGCATCTCCGGCTACAACACCGCATTCAAGACCGGCGCGGAGTTCGGCGTGCGCAACGCCTATGACCGCGCCCTGATCGCGGGCGGCTCCTCCTCCGGGACCGGTACCGCGATTGGCGCGCGCATCGTGGCAGGCGGGCTCGGCACCGATACCGGCGGATCGGTCCGGGTGCCGGCTGCGCTGAACGGCTGCGCCTCGCTGCGTCCGACGATCGGCCGCTATCCGCAAGACGGCATCGCACCGCTCTCGCACACCCGCGACACCGCGGGTCCCATGGCCGCGACCATAGCGGATGTCGCACTGCTCGACCGCGTCATTACGGGCGGCGATACTATCGCGCCGGCCGATCTGAACCAGGTACGGATCGGCATCGTGAAAGCCACACTGACCAATCTCGACGCCGACACGGACGCCGCATTCCAGGCGGCCGTCTCGAAAATGAAGGCGCAGGGCGTCACCGTCATCGAAATCGAGATGCCTCTGCTCGCCGAACTCAACGGCCAGGTAAGCTTTCCCGTCGTGCTGTATGAGGCCTATGACGACATGGTCGCCTATCTTAGACACACCGGTACCGGCCTCAGCATCGTGGCGCTGGCAGCGGAGATATCCAGCGCAGACGTGAAGGGCACCTATGATGGGCTGGTGATCCCGCGCAAACTGCCCGCCCCCGATGGCACGCTGGTTGACGCCAAGCCGATCTACGACGCCGCGATCAACACAGCGCGCCCCGCGCTTCAGGCGCTCTACAGCAGGACTTTCGCCGACAACCGGCTCGATGCCATCGCCTTCCCGACCACGCTGCGCGTGGCCATTGCCTCCAATCCCGATTCCAGCAGCCTGGAGAATTTCGCCCTGTTCATCCAGAACACCGATCCCGGCAGCAATGCCGGCATTCCCGGCATCCAGATTCCAATCGCGCTCGGCACCCGGAGCAAACTGCCGATCGGGCTTGAATTGGACGGCCCCGCGGGCAGCGATCGCCGCCTGCTTGCGATCGGCATGGCACTCGACGCCGTGTTCGGGCGATTGCCGCCGCCGCGCCACTCATGAATACGGATTGATCAGCTTCTGCTGCTCGGCGCTGTGATGCACGAGCATGTCGATGAAGGTCCTGACCTTCGCCGACAGATGATGCCGGTGCGGATAGACGGCGTTCATCGACATCTCGACCGGCCGGTACTCGGGCAGCAGGCGAACGAGCCGACCGGCTTCGAGATCGTCCCGAACGAGAAAGCCGGCCATCAGGCAGACGGCAGCGCCTTCCAGCGCCACCTTCCGCAAGGCCTCACCGCTGTTGGTGACGAAGCTGCCGGAGATGCGTACCGATGCCGGCGCGCCCTTGCGATCGAAAAAGCGCCAATCGTCGCCGAACGGATAGTTCAAATGGCGCCCGCAATTGTGCGTGGTGAGCTCATCGAGCTTCTGCACGCGACCGTGCTTGTCGAGATAGTCGTGCGAGCAGCACAGCACGTGACGCCAGGTGGCAAGGCTGCGGACGATCAGGCTCGAATCCGGCGGCGCGGTCATGCGCAGGGCAACATCGTAGCCTTCTTCGATGAGGTCGATGTCGGCTTCGCCCATGCGCAGATCGATCTTGAGCTCTGGATACGCCGACAGGAGCTTCGCCACCACGGGCGCGACGAACGGCACCATGTGCGTGGCGACGTGGATCCGTAGCGTGCCGCGGGGCACCGACTGCAATTCGCTCGCGATATCGTCGGCCTGTTCGATATCGGCGAGGATCTGGATGCAGCGGTCGTAGTAGGCCTTGCCGATCTCGGTGAGATTGACCTTACGCGTGGTGCGCTGAAGCAGCCTCACCCCGAGCCGGTCTTCCAGCGCCTGGACGTGATTGCTCACCATGGTGGTCGACATGTTGAGCTTGCGGGCTGCTGCAGAGAAGCCGCCGGTCTCGACCACCCGGCTAAAGACTTCGAGGCTCGTCAATCGGTCCATGCCGACTGATTATCCGCTCTTGGTCGATAATCGCAAGGAATTCTGTCCGATTATCCGTCGGATCGGCTCGCGCGCGGATGGCGGATGGGTTGGCCGCAATCCCTCGACAGAGGCGGCAATCGCTCTGGGGCAGTCGCACCTTCGGCTCGGTAGACCATACGCGAAGGCGGGATTCCCGGACTATCCACTCTCAGCGGATAATCCTTCCGGTATTTCGTCGATTATCGATCGAGCGAAGAAGACCGATAGTCCCAACGACCCGATAGGAGACTGCCATGTCCGAGATGCCCCGCACCGAAAACTTCCAGCAAGCGACTGAGATACTGCAAGCTTCTCAGCCGGCGCCGGTGCGTGGTCCGACCCGGAATATGGTTCGGCGGGCGGCGTTGGCGCTCGCGTTCCTCGCGGGCACAGCAGCGATTGTCCATTACGGACACGACTACTGGGTCAATGGCCGTTATCTCGAGACAACCGACGACGCCTATGTGAAGGCCGACTCCACGATCGTCGCGCCAAAAGTCTCGGGCTACATCGCCAAGGTGCTGGTCAGTGACAACGAAAAGGTCAAAGCGGGCCAGCTGCTGGCGAAGATCGACGACCGCGACTTCAAGGCGGCGCTCGACCAGGCCCGCGCCGATGTCGCCGCGGCGGAAGCGTCGGTGCGCAACCTCGACGCCCAGCTCGAACTCCAGCAGCCGATCATCGAGCAGAGCACGGCCGATGTTGCTGCTGCGGACGCGAATCTGAAATTTGCGCAGGAGGAGCGCGCCCGCTACGACGATTTGATGAAATCGGGCTCAGGCACGATTCAGCGCGCACAACAGACGGACGCCGCGTTGCGCGCCAGCAACGCGCAACTGCAACATGCCAGGTCGGGGCTCGTGGCCGCGCAACGCAAGATCGACGTGCTCACCACCCAGCGCGCGCAGGCCATGGCCCAACTCGAGCACGCGCGCGCGGTCGCGGAGCAGGCGACCCTGAATCTCTCCTACACCGAGATTGCCGCGCCGGTCGACGGCACGGTCGGCGCCCGCTCACTGCGCGTGGGACAGTTCGTGCAAGCCGGCACGCAATTGATGGCGGTGGTGCCGCTCGATGCAGTCTATGTCGTGGCGAATTTCAAGGAGACGCAGCTCACTCATGTCCGCGCCGGCCAGCCGGTCGAGCTGCACGTCGACAGTTTCCGTAACCAGACCCTGCGCGGCCATGTCGACAGCCTGTCGCCGGCCAGCGGACTTGAGTTCGCGCTGCTGCCGCCCGACAACGCCACCGGCAATTTCACCAAGATCGTGCAACGGGTGCCGGTGAAGATCGTGCTCGACGACCACAGCCTGACCGGGCTGCTGCGCCCCGGCATGTCCGCGGCGCCGACTATCGACACCAAACAGGCCGTCATGGCCGAGCGCGAGACGGCCAAGCGCCTCGCCGACAATGCGACGCGACCCAACGGAGGCTAAAGGCCGGCTCCGGCAGCAATATCAAGTCCTGCCGGATGATCCTTCCCACGCTTCCCGATGATCGAAGCCATCCGCCTGATGCATCCTGTCTCCGTACCCGAGACGAGGCCCTTCATGAGCACGCTCCAACCCGCCCTGAACGCCACTTCCGCCACCAGCATTCCTGCTCCGGCCGCGGCCGCCACGCCGGTGGTTTCGACCAAAACCTGGATTGCCGTGATCGGCGCGACACTCGGCGCCTTCATGGCGGTGCTGAACATCCAGATCGTCAATGCTTCGCTCGCCGACATCCAGGGCGCGATCGGCGCCGGCATCGACGATGGCGGCTGGATCTCGACCTCTTATCTGATCGCGGAGATCGTGGTGATCCCGCTGTCGGGCTGGCTGGCGCAGGTGTTCTCGATCCGCATCTATCTGCTCACCAACGCGGTCCTGTTCCTGGTTCTGTCGGCCGCCTGTGCGTTGGCGCAAGACCTGCCGCAGATGATCGTGCTGCGGGCGGTGCAAGGGTTTACCGGCGGCGTGCTGATTCCGATGGCGTTCACGCTCATCATCACATTGCTGCCGCGCGGAAAGCAGCCGGTCGGCCTTGCGCTGTTCGCGCTGTCGGCGACGTTCGCGCCCGCGATCGGCCCGACCATCGGCGGCTATCTCACCGAAAATTTTGGCTGGCAGTACATCTTCTACGTCAATGTCATCCCGGGCGGGATCATGGTCGGCATGCTCTGGTACGCCCTCGATGCAAAGCCGATGAAGCTGGCACTACTGCGCGACGGCGACTGGGCCGGCATCATCGCCATGGCGATCGGACTGTCGGCGCTGCAGACCGTGCTCGAGGAAGGCAATAAGGACGACTGGTTCGGCTCGCCCTTCATCGTCAAGCTGTCCGTCATCGCGGCCGTGGCGCTGACCGCCTTCCTGATCATCGAGCTGACCGTGACGAAGCCCCTCCTCAACCTGCGCCTGCTGGTCCGCCGCAATTTCGGCTTCGGCATGCTTGCGAATTTCCTGCTGGGAATCGCGCTCTACGGTTCTGTGTTCATCCTGCCGCAATATCTGGCCCGCATCCAAGGCTATAATGCCGAGCAGATCGGCATGGTGCTGGCCTGGACCGGCCTGCCGCAGCTCTTGCTGATCCCGCTGGTGCCGCGTTTGATGCAGAAGCTCGATGCGCGGCTCATCATCGGCGCCGGCTTCGTCCTGTTCGCGGCCTCCAACTTCATGAACATCTACATGACCGGCAACTATGCCGCCGATCAATTGCTCTGGCCCAATGTGGTTCGTGCGATCGGCCAGGCGCTGGTGATGGCGCCGCTGTCTGCGGTGGCGACCTCAGGCATCGAACCGGAGAACGCGGGCTCGGCCTCCGGCCTGTTCAACATGATGCGCAACCTCGGCGGCGCCGTCGGCATCGCGCTGTTGCAGACGCTGCTGACCAAGCGCGAGCAGTATCACTCCAACGTGCTGATGCAGTCAGTCTCGCTGTTCGAGCAGGCGACGCGGACGCGGCTGGAACAGCTCACCCAATACTTCGTCAATCACGGCATTCTCGACCGGGCGGACGCGTTGCATCGCGCCTATGTTGCGATCGGCCATATCGTGCAGAAGCAGGCCTATATCCTCGCCTTCAGCGACACCTTCTATCTGCTCGGCGTGGCACTGATCGTCGCGCTGATCGCCACCCTCTTCCTGAAGAAGGCCGGCCACGCCTCGGCCGGCGGCGCCCACTGACATCGACCCAGCAAGCAAGGAGAACGACCATGAAACCCCGCATGAATTTCTACCAGGCCGCACCCGACACGATGAAGGCGCTGATGGCACTGGAAGAGCAGATCCAGTCGACGGGCCTCGAGAAATCGCTGATCGAGCTCGTCAAGATCCGCGCGTCGCAGATCAACGGCTGCGCCTTCTGCATCAACATGCACACCGAGGACGCCCGCAAGCGCGGCGAGACCGAGCAGCGCATCTATCTGCTCAACGCCTGGCGCGAATCGCCGCTCTACACCGACCGCGAGCGCGCCGCGCTGGCCTGGACGGAATCAGTGACGCTGATCGCCGAGACGCACGTGCCTGATGACGTCTACGAGCAGGTCCGCGCGCAATTCTCCGATGCGGAGACGGTGAACCTGACCATGCTGATCGGCGCCATCAATGCCTGGAACAGGCTAGCGATCGCGTTCCGTGCGGTTCATCCGGTGAAGGTGAAGGCGTCGGTGGCGTGAGGTGCTGACGCATGAGGCCAAACTGCCTCAATACATTCGCCTGTCACGCCCCGGCTTAACCGGGGCATCCAGTACGCCGCGGCTTCTCGAGTCCAGCACTCCGTCACGGACTACTGGATCGCCCGGTCAAGCCGGGCGATGACGGCGGTGGGTAGCTTAAACCGCCGTCGCCTTCGCGAACTCCACGTAGATCTCGCGCAGCCGCATGGCCATCGGGCCGGGCTTGCCGTCGCCGACCTTCTTGCCGTCGATCGCAACCACCGGCTGGACGAACAGCGACGCCGAGGTGGCGAAGGCTTCCTTGGCGGCGAGCGCCTCGGCGACCGTGAAGGAACGCTCTTCGACGCGGAGCTGACGCTCTTCCGCCAGCGCCACCACCGCCTTGCGGGTGCAGCCCGGCAGGATCGCGTTGGAGTTCTTGCGGGTCACGATGACGTCGTCCTGGGTCAGGATGAACGCTGAAGACGAACCGCCTTCGGTGACGTAACCGTCTTCCAGCATCCAGGCTTCGCCCGCACCGGCTTCGGCCGCGGCCTGCTTTGCCAGCACTTGCGCCAGCAATGCTACGCTCTTGATGTCACGCCGCTCCCAGCGGATGTCGGGCACGGTGATCACATTGATGCCGGTCTTGGCCGAGGCGGCGTTGATGATGTCCTTCTCCGACGTGAACATCACCAGGCTCGACTTGACGTCGCCCTTGGGGAAGGCGAAGTCGCGGCCCTTGTCGGCGCCGCGGGTGACCTGGAGATAGACGAGGCCGTTCTCGACCTTGTTGCGTGCAATCAGCTCCTGCTGGATCTCGGTGATGCGCTCGACCGTCTCCGGGAGCCTCAGCTTGATCTCGCCGACCGAGCGCTCCAGCCGCGCCAGATGCGAGGCATTGTCGACCAACTTGCCGTCGAGCACGGCCGAGACCTCATAGATGCCGTCGGCGAACAGGAAGCCGCGATCGAGGACCGAAATTTTGGCGTCCGAAAGCGGGACGAATGAGCCGTTGACATAGGCGATCGGATCCAAGGCAGGTCTCCTGGCGGGAATAGGGATTACCCGCTGGTATAAGGGATTTGTCGGTGCCACGAAACCCTCAACCCGTCATTCCCGACCAGCGCCAGGAGGCACGTCGCGGAATGACAGTGGGATCAATGCGACAGAATCTTCGACAAGAACTTCTGCGCGCGGTCGCTGCGGGGCTTGCCGAAGAAATCGTCCTTCGGGGCGTCCTCGACGATCTCGCCGCGGTCCATGAAGATCACGCGGTTGGCGACCTTGCGGGCAAAGCCCATCTCGTGCGTCACGACCATCATGGTCATGCCCTCATGGGCGAGGTCTACCATGACGTCGAGCACCTCGCTCACCATTTCGGGGTCGAGCGCCGAGGTCGGCTCGTCGAACAGCATGACGATGGGATCCATCGCGAGCGCGCGGGCGATCGCCACGCGCTGCTGCTGGCCGCCGGACAGGTTCGCGGGAAATTTTTGCGCCTGTTCCTTCAGGCCGACCCGCTCCAGCAGCTGCATGCCTTTCGCCACCGCCTTGTCGCGCGACCGGTCGAGCACCTTCTGCTGCGCGAGGCAGAGATTGTCGATGATCTTCAGATGCGGGAACAGCTCGAAGTGCTGGAACACCATGCCGACCCGCGCGCGCAGCTTGGGCAGATTGGTCCTGGGGTCGTTGACCTTGGTGCCATCGACGCTGATGTCGCCTTTCTGGAACGGCTCCAGCGCGTTGACGCATTTGATCAGCGTCGACTTGCCTGATCCCGACGGACCGCAGACCACGACCACCTCGCCCTTGGCGACGCTGGTGGTGCAGTCGGTCAGCACCTGGAAGGCCGGGCTGTACCATTTGTCGACGTGGCTGATCTCGATCATGGCAAACTCTATCGAATGATGGCGATGCGCGCCTGCAGGCGGCGAACGCCGAAGGACGCGATACAGGAGATGGTGAAGTAGACGATCGCTGCGAATAGATACATTTCGACCAGACGGCCGTCGCGCTGCGCGACCTTGCTTGCCGCACCGAGGAAATCGGTGATCGACAGCACATAGACCAGTGAGGTGTCCTGGAACAGCACGATGGTCTGCGTGATCAGGACCGGCAGCATGTTGCGGAAGGCCTGCGGCAGCACGACGTAGCGCATGGTCTGGGCGTAGGTCAGGCCGAGCGCGTTGGCTGCGGCCGGCTGGCCGCGCGAGATCGACTGGATGCCGGCACGCATGATCTCGGAGAAGTACGCGGCCTCGAACATGATGAAGGTGATGAGCGAGGACGCGAACGCGCCGACACTGATCGGACGCGACGCGCCAGTTACCCATTGCCCGATATAGGGCACCAGGAAGTAGAACCAGAAGATCACCAGCACCAGCGGCAGCGAGCGCATGAAGTCGACATAGACGCCCGCGATGCGGCCCAGCACCTTGTAGCCGGACAGCCGCATCAGCGCGATCGCTGTGCCGAAGACGAGGCCGCCGAGTGCAGCAAGCCCGGTCAGCATCAGCGTGAACGTCATGCCCTCATAGAATAGATAGGGCAGCGTGCGGATGATGACCCCGAAATCAAAATTGCTGAACATGGCGCTACTTCCCCGTGATGTAGCCGGGGATCGCGACCCAGCGCTCGAGGAAGCGCATCGCGGTCACGACGACGGCGTTGACGAGGAGATAGAGGATGGTCGCAGCGGTGAAGGCCTCGAACACCTGGAACGAGAATTCCTGCATCGAGCGCGCCTGGCCGGTCAGTTCGAGCAAACCAATGGTGATGGCCACAGCCGTGTTCTTGATGGTGTTGAGGAACTCGGACGTCAGCGGCGGCAGGATGATGCGAAAAGCCATCGGCAGCAGGATGTAGCGATAAGCCTGCAGGGTCGTCAGGCCGAGTGCGGTCGCCGCCATCTTCTGCCCGCGCGGCAGCGATCCGATGCCGGCCTGCAACTGCACGGCGACGCGCGCCGACATGAAGAACCCGATGCCAATCGCGGCCGTCCAGAACGGCGCGTTCGGCAGTTGTTTCAGCCACAATCCCGCGGACCTTGGCAACACTTCCGGCAGCACGAAAAACCACAGGAAGAGCTGCACCAGCAGCGGCATGTTGCGGAAGAATTCAACATAGGCAAAGCCGAACCAGTACGCTCCCTTCGACGGCAGTGTGCGCATCACGCCGACGATCGATCCGGTGATCAGCGCGATGATCCAGGCGAGCGCACCCGTCTTGAGGGTCAGCACCAGGCCCGACAACAGCATGTCGAGATAGGTGCCGGTCCCCATCGGGTTCGGCTGGAAAAAGATTCCCCAGTTCCAGTTGTAGTTCACGTGTCCCCCGCGCGAACGCGCCAGTCATCGATGTCCTGGCGCCTATGCAAATGTCCGGCCATCCTGGAGTCAAGATGGCCGGACACGATCCCGATCGAAAGATCGAGGTTATAGCTTACTTATAATCGTCCGGGTTTGGCGAGTCCGTCGGCTTGGCAAACTCGTTCTTCAGCTCGGCCGAGATCGGCGTGTTGAGATTGAGGCCCTTCGGCGGGATCTTCTGCGTGAACCACTTGTCGTAGATCTTCTGGCCCTCGCCGGAGGTGTAGAGCGCAGCGGTCGCCGCGTCGACGACCTTCTTGAAGGCCGCGTCGTCCTTGCGCAGCATGATGCCGTAGGGCTCAGGCTTGGAGAACGCGTCCTTGGAGATGACGTAGTCATCGGGCGACTTCGAGCCGGCAACGAGGCTCGCGAGCAGGATATCATCCATCACGAAGGCGACCGCACGGTCGGTCTCGACCATCAGGAAGGCCTCGGCGTGGTCCTTGGCCGGAATGATGTTTGCGCCGAGGCTTTTTGCAACATTGGCCTCGGTGAGCTGTTTGATGTTGGTGGTGCCGGCAGTGGAAACCACCGATTTTCCCTTGAGGTCGTCAATCGCCTTCAGGCCACTCGACTTCTTGAAGACGTAGCGGCTGGCCGTCAAATAATGGGTGTTGGTGAAGGCAACCTGCTTCTGGCGCTCGGCATTGTTGGTGGTCGAGCCGCATTCGAGATCGATGGTGCCGTTCGCCATCAGCGGGATCCGGGTCGCCGAGGTCACCGGATTGAGCTTGACCTCGAGCTTGTCGAGCTTGAGCTCCTTCTTCACGGCGTCGACGATCTTGTAGCAGATGTCCATCGCGTAGCCGATGGGCTTCTGGTTGTCGTCGAGATAAGAGAACGGGATCGAGGAGTCGCGGAAGCCGAGCGTAATGGCGCCGGTGTCCTTGATGTTCTTGAGCGTGCCGGTCAGCTCCTCGGCCCCGGCCTGGCCGACGGCGAAGGTCGCGGCGAGCGCGAGGCCGATGCTACGGAAATGTTTCACGTTTTGGTCCCCTTTCAGGATGATGCCGGCGGGATGCAAGCACAAATTGGGTTGGAATAGAATGTGACTTTTGGCTGGATCGCGGCTCCGGTTAACGGCTCAGGCCGGCGGGCGGGCGCGTTAGCGGGCTTGTTAGCGGGCTTGGCAATTCCCCGAGATCCCAGAACAGGCCGGCCATCACCGTCAAGGCCTCTTCGGTCAATGGCAGCAGGATGTGCTCATTGGGCGCATGCTGGGAGCAGCCGGGATAGGAGTGCGGCACCCAGATCGTCGGCAGGCCCAATATCTCGGAAAACACGTCATTGGGCAGCGAGCCGCCGAAATTCGGCAGCACCGCCGGCACTTTGCCGGTGGTCTCCTTCACCGAATTCGCCGCCCATGCGATCCAGGGGCTGTCGAAATCGGTGCGCGATGCCGCGAAGCTCTGTGCGGCCCGCACTTCGACCATCGGAAAACCCCTTTCGACCAGATGCGCACGGACGGCTTCGATCAGGCCGTCGACCTTGGTGCCGACCACGAAGCGCAGTTGCAGCACGGCATTGGCGTGGCCGGGAATGGCGTTGGCCGGCTTCTCGATGTTTCCCGACGACATCGCCAGCACTTCGAGCGTGTTCCAGGCATAGAGCCGCTCGGCCGCCGAAAGACCCTCCTCGCCCCAGTTCTCGGCCAACGCCGGCTCGTCCTCGGTCGGCACCACCTGCACGTCCGCAAGATAGCTTCGGATCTGGTTGGTGAGGCGCGGCGGCTTCAGCGCGTCCAGCTGAAGGCGACCGTGGCCGTCGACCAGCGTCGAGATCGCGTTGACCAGAATGGTCGCGGGGTTGGCGAGCACACCGCCCCAATTGCCGGAGTGATGACCGCCGTCGCGAACGTTCACATCGAGATGAATGCGGATGCCGCCACGGCAGCCGAGGAATAGGGTCGGACGGTCGGCGGACAGGCGCGGCCCGTCGGAGGCCACGAACAGATCGGCCTTGAGTGCATCGCGATTGAGATCGCAGACCTTGCCGAGATCCGGCGAGCCGATCTCCTCGCCCATCTCGAGGATGAACTTGGCGTTGAAGCCGAGCTTGCCGCCGCGGGCCTCGCGCACCGCGCGGAGTGCCGCCATGTTGATGCTGTGCTGGCCCTTGTTGTCGGCGGTGCCGCGACCGTAGAGACGCGTGCCCGAAACCGTGGTGCGCCAGGGATCGCGGCCGTCGCGCCACTCGCCTTCCATCCCGTCGACGACGTCGCCATGGCCGTAGATCAGCACGGTCGGCGCCGCCTCACTTTCGTGATGTTCGGCGAACAGGAACGGCGCCTTGCCGCTGGGAGATTCGATCATCCGGCTTTCGAAATCGAGCGCGGCAAAAGCGGGCACCATCTCCTGTTCCAGATAGGCGCGCAGCTCGACGCTCCGGTTCGGATTCTGGCTCTCGGTCTGGTAGGCGACGCGGCGGTCGAGTTCGGCGAGGAACGCGCCCGATTGAAAATCGTCACGGGCGCGGGCGATGGCATCGGCTCTGGTCATTATTTTCTTTTTTAGGTTGCGAGGCGAAGGAGCATACCCGATACGGGCAGGCCTCCGAAAGTGGCGGGGACTTCGATAGTCTTGGGATTTCGTTCTTGCTCTCTTGAGATTGGCTTGCCAAGCGCGGCAGCGCCGCTGATTTTGGCCTTGCCAACGTCGCGCTATATGCAAGAACTTCGCCAAGTTCGGGCGCAGCTCTATCATTCGAAGAGCGCCCGGTACAGGGCGCCGGGGGACCATCATGGCCAAGCAGATCAGGCTCAATGCATTTGCGATGAATTGCGTCGCGCACCAATCACCGGGCTTGTGGACCCATCCGCGCGACCGCACTGCCGAATATAACCGCCTGCCCTATTGGATCGATCTTGCCAGAACGCTGGAGCGCGGCCGTTTCGACGGACTGTTCCTGGCCGACGTGCTCGGCGTCTATGACGTCTACGGCAACAGTCCTGACGCAGCCTTGCGCAACGCAGCCCAGTCGCCCTCGAACGATCCGCTGCTGCTGCTGTCGGCAATGGCCGCCGTGACGCAGAATCTCGGCTTCGGCGTCACCAGCAATCTCTCCTTCGAGCCGCCCTATCCGTTCGCGCGGCGGATGTCGACGCTCGATCATCTCACCGAGGGGCGTATCGGCTGGAACGTCGTCACCGGCTATCTCGACAGCGCCGCGCGCGGCGCCGGCAAGGACAAGCAGATCGGGCACGACGACCGCTACGAGATCGCGGACGAATATATGGAGGTCGTCTACAAGCTCTGGGAAGGGAGTTGGGAGGACGACGCCGTGCTGCGCGACCGCACGCGCGGCATCTTCACCGATCCCACAAAGGTCCGTCGCGTCAACCACGAGGGCGCGAACTACCGCATCAACAACACCATCCACCTGAGCGAACCGTCGCCGCAGCGGACGCCCGTGCTGTATCAGGCCGGCACCTCGCCGCGCGGACGGCAGTTCGCGGCACGGCACGCCGAATGCGTGTTCATGTCGGGGCCGTCAGCCAAGGTGATCGCGCCGCGCGTATCGGCGATCCGTCAGGAGGCCGCCGCGTTCGGCCGCAATCCGGCGGAAATCCTGATGTTCTCGATGATGACGATCATCCTCGGGCGGACGGAAGCCGAAGCGAACGAAAAATATGCCGACTATCGCCGCCACATCAGCCCGGAAGGCGCGCTGGCGCTGATGTCGGGATGGACCGGAATCGACTTCTCCGGCTACGAGCTCGATCAGCAGGTGCGCCATGTTCAGAACGATGCCGGCCGCAGCGCACTCGATAACGTCACCCGCGCCGATCCCGATCGCGTCTGGACCGTGCGCGACGTCATCGAGCATGTCGGCGTCGGCGGCGCAGGTCCCGTCGTGGTCGGCACGCCGGAAATGGTCGCGGACAAGATCGAGGCGTGGTTCGAGGCGACCGATGTCGACGGCCTCAACGTCGCCTTCGCGATCTCGCCCGGCGATTTCGAGGACATCGCCGACATGCTGGTGCCGGAGCTGACGCGACGCGGGCGGTACAAGGCGGAGTACGCGCAGGGCACGCTACGCGAGAAGCTGTTCGGCGAGGGGCGGGCGCGGCTAGGTGCGCCGCATCCGGCGGCAGGGTTCAGAGTGGGGAGAAAGGGGTAGCGCCGCTAGGTACGCTGTCATGCCCCGGCTTGACCGGGGCATCCAGTACGCCGCAACGTCTCGACTCAATCACCGCCGCCTCTGGAATACTGGATCACCCGCCTTCTGTTTAGACCGGACAGATCACTGACAGGTGTTCGGAGACATAGCTGACACTTCAAACTGGGCTGGAATGGTCGATTCGGGAGGCCTTCCATGCCCTGGAACGAGGTGTCGGTGATGGATCAGCGACGGGAGTTTGTGCGGCTTGCGTTGCAGGAAGGGGCGAACCGGCGGGAGTTGTGCCGGCGGTTCGGGATCAGTCCTGATGTGGGCTACAAATGGCTGCGGCGTTGGCAGGCTGGAGATCATGAACTGGCGGATCAGTTGCGCCGGCCCAAGAGCATGCCCAAGCGGAGCGTGCCTGAGGTCGAGGCGCGGGTTCTGGCTGTGCGTGACAAGCATCCGGCTTGGGGAGCGCGCAAGATTGCCCATTGCCTGAAGCGCGGCGGCCAGACCGTACCGGTGCCCTCCACAGTGCATCGGATCCTGTGCCGGAACGAACGGATCAAGCCGAGCGAGAAAGCCGCGCCGAGCCCTTCAGGCCACCGGTTCGAGAGGGACGCGCCCAATCAACTCTGGCAGATGGACTTCAAGGGCCACATGCCGCTTGCCGACGGAAGGCGTTGCCATCCGCTAACCATGGTCGATGACCACTCCCGCTATGCGCTGTGTTTGAAGGCGTGCGCCAACGAGCAGCGACCTGATGTGCAGAGGCATCTGACCGACACCTTCCGACGCTATGGGCTGCCGGAGGCCTTCTACCTCGACAACGGTTCTCCCTGGGGCGACACCTCGGGCGTTCGCTGGACTGCGCTGAAGGTATGGCTGCTCAAGCTCGGCGTCAGGGTGGTCCATGCCAGGCCACGTCATCCTCAGGGCCGAGGCAAGAACGAACGCTTCCATCGCAGCTTGAAAGCAGAAGTGTTCGCTCTGCGCACGTTCCGCACTTTGGCGGAAGTCCAGCGTGCCCTCGATAGCTGGCGAACGGTCTACAATCTGGAGCGGCCCCACGAGAGCTTGGGCATGGGCATTCCCGCCGATCGCTACCGGCCCAGTTTACGCGCCATGCCGGATCGTGTGCCGAAGATCCAATACGACGCCGGGGAGATCGTTCGCACCGTCTCCTCGACGCGGAGCTACATCGCCTTCAAAGGGCAAATGTGGAAAGTCCCTCAAGCCTTCTGCGGCGAGCAGCTGGCCGTGAGGCCGCTCGACCGCGACGGCCGCTACGGAATCTTCTTTGCCAGTTGGCAGGTCGGATCAATCGACTTGACGCGCAGCCAAACTGTCAGTGATGTGTCCGAACAGGCGTCAGCTATGTCTCCGGTCTAAACACTTCGCGGGTGATCACGACTGATAATGTGGCGGCACCAATGCCGCAGGTGACGCTGCCCTACAGCTTCCCGTCCACCATCACCTCGATCAGTTTCGTCCCCGGCCGGCCAAACGCCGACGCCAGCGTCGCCTTCAACTCTCGGGGATCGCTGACTTTGATTGCCTCACATCCCAGCGCCTTAGCCACGCCCGCGAAATCCACCGGCGGATCGACAAAATCCATGCCGACGTAATTGTCGTCGCCGTGGAAGGCGAGCAGGCGCTGCTTGATGATGCGGTAGCCGCCATTGTTGGCAATGACCACATTGAGCGGCAGCTTGTGATGCGCCGCTGTCCACAGCGACTGGATCGAATACATCGCGCTGCCGTCGCCGGAGAAGCAGACCACCGGGCGATCGGGATTGGCGATGCTGGCGCCGACGGAGGCCGGCAGGCCCCAGCCGATGCCGCCGGAGGCAAGGCCGTGATAGCCGAAGCGATCGCGGTGCGCACGCAAGGCCGTGATCTGGCGGCTCGAGGTGAGGCCTTCGTCCACGAGGATGGCATTAGCGGGCATGGCCTCGACCATTTGCAGCACCAGCCAGTCCGGATCGATGGGGCTGCGGTCCGCGGCCTTGCCGATCTGCTCGACCAGCGCGGTGCGCCGCGCGGTCCAGTTCCTCGGCGCGAGTTCGGTCAGCCGTTGCTTCGCGCGGCTCGCCAGGGCAGCGCCGCCCATCTCCTTCAACACCGGGATCAGCGCGCGCAGCGTTTCCTTCAAATCCGCCTTCAGCGCGATCTCAGCCCCGTAGTTCTTGGCGATCTCCCAATCGCCGAGGCCGATCTGCACGATGCCAAGGCCCTCCGGCAGCGCGTCGACCTCGCTGTAGACCGACATCCGCAAGGGATCGCCGCCGAGCGCGATCAAGAGGTCGAAGGGCGCAAGCGTGTCGCGCGCGACTTTCTGGACACGTGCCAGCGTGCCGACGAAGCTCGGGCTCTCCGAGAGGAAGTGCGAGCCATAGGGCGTCGAGGATTGGTAGGCAGCCGCGCCGAGTAGTTCTGCGAGTTCGGCGGCCTCCATCAGCGCATCGCTCTTGACCACTTCGTCCATGGTGACGATCACGGGACGCTCGGCCCTGAGCAGTCGGGCGGCGAACGCCTTCAGTGCCTCATCCGATGGCCTTGTGCGAGCGTCAATGCGGGTGGAGCGACCGAGATCGATCCCTGCCTCGCTGTTGAGGATATCGCCGGGCAATGAAATGAACACCGGCCCGGTCGGCGGGGTGGTTGCGACTTTTGCGGCGCGGCGCACGATGCGCGGCAGATCCTCGAGCCGCGTCACCTCGACCGCCCATTTCACCAGCGGCTCGGCCATGCGCACCAGCGGCCCATACAGCACCGGCTCCATCAGTCCGTGGCCCTGCTCCTGCTGGCCCGCGGTCAGGATCATCGGCGTGCCCGTGAACTGGGCGTTGTAGAGCGAGCCCATCGCGTTGCCGAGGCCGGGCGCGACATGGACGTTGCAGGCGACCAGCTTTCCGGAGGCGCGGCTATAGCCATCCGCGATCGCCACCACCAGGCTCTCCTGCATCGCCATCACATAGGCGAGGTCAGGGTGATCCTTCAGCGCATGCATGATCGGCAGCTCGGTGGTGCCGGGATTGCCGAACAGATGCGTGATGCCCTCGTCCTTGAGCAACGCGAGAAAGGCGGAGCGGCCGGTGATCTTGTTCTTCATGTTTCCTCCAGAGGCGGACGTTGCCGCAAGGCAAAAAGCATGATGGCCGAAATCGCGGGAGGCGCGCAAGGAAGCGCGGTCATGGCTGCGTTGCGTGGGACAGCGCTACATCTCCTCGCGCCCCAACTCGAACGGATCCTCGCCGCTCGCCCGCTTCTTTTTTTTCGAGCGCTGCCAGACCACACCGGGAAAGCCTTTCAGCGGCACCAGCGGCTCGCCGGTATAGGTCCATTCCTGCAGCTCTTCGATCGCGACGTGATAGAGCGGCTGGCGGCCGGTGCGTTCCCTAAACAGCGCACGGGGGATGTTGACCATATGCGGCCCGCGCGGGCGCTCATATGCGATCGGCGTGCCGCAATGCGCGCAGAAGCTGCGCGCGGTCTTCGTTGCCTTGTCCTCGTAGCGCGTCAGCGCCGTCTTACCTGCGGTGATGCGAAACCGCTTCTTCCAGCTTCCGACATAGGTTGCATAGGCGGCGCCGTGGGCGCGACGGCTGGCGGCGGAGTGATCGTGCCAGGCCCAGCGTGCGGGAACGTCGATCTCGAAGGTAACCCTGCCGCAGAGGCACTGGCCGGTGGCTATACCTGCGGCGGCTGCGGCTTTGGCCATTGTCTCTCCTCTCGTCATTGCGAGCGCAGCGAAGCAATTCAGAGTCTTTCCGCCGAGGCAGTCTGGATTGCTTCGCTGCGCTCGCAATGGCGGAGTCGTGGTGTCAGTCGGGGCAACACAATAACTCTGTAGCCCGGATGAGCGAAGCGACATCCGGGGAGACCAGAGCTTGAGTGAACCCCGGATATCGCTTTGCTCATCCGGGCTACAGCAGTGTCAGACCGGCGTCAGTTCGTCGTACGCGGGATAATCCGTATAACCCTTCTCCTCGCCACCGTAAAACGTCGCACGGTTATACGGCGTGAGAGGGTAATCGTGCTGCAGGCGGAGCGGCAGATCGGGGTTGGAGATGAAGATGCGGCCGAAGGCGATGATGTCAGCATGCCCCTCCGCAATGGCGGCGTTCGCGGTCTCGCCGGTAAATCCGCCGGCGGTCATCAGCACGCCGCTGTAGAGCGGGCGGAACAGCAGCATCGCCGACGGCACGTTCTGCCAGTTGACTTCGGCGCGCCCCGAGCCGCTGGAGCGCGGTTCGATGAAATGCAGATAGGCAAGACCGAGCTTGTCGAGCGCGTTGACCACGTGCGTGTAGAGCGGCATCGGATCGGGCTCGCCGGAATCATTGGCGATGCCGTGGGGCGACAGCCGCACGCCGACGCGGCCCGCGCCCCAGACGTCGATCGCGGCCTCGGTCACTTCGAGCAGAAGCCGCGCGCGGTTCTCGATCGAACCGCCATATTGATCGGTGCGCTGGTTGCTGCGTGATTGCAGGAATTGCTCGAGCAGATAGCCGTTGGCGCCGTGGATCTCGACCCCGTCGAAGCCGGCGGCCAGCGCGTTCTTCGCACCCTGCCTGAAGGCTTCGACGATGCCCTTGACTTCATCCGTGTCCAGCGCGCGCGGCGTCTCATAGTTGGAGATCTTGCCGTCGGCAGTCATCGCCTTCATGCCTTCGGCCTTGATCGGGATCGCGGAGGCCGAGACCGGCAGCTCCCCGCCGTGGAAGGAGGAATGCGAGACGCGGCCGACGTGCCAGAGCTGGAGAAAGATGATGCCGCCCTTGGCGTGCACGGCGTCGACCACCTTGCGCCAGCCCGCGATCTGCGTCTCCGAATAGATGCCGGGCGTCGCTGGATTACCGCGGCCGTGCGAGAGCACGGGCGAGGCCTCGGCGATGAGCAGGCCGCCTTGGGTGGCGCGCTGGCCGTAATATTCGGCGTTGAGCGGCCGCGGCGAAAAGCTCTCGCGCTCGGCCCTCATGCGCGTCAACGGCGCCATCGCGACGCGATGCGCGAGCGTGTACGGACCGACCTGCAACGGTTGAAACAACGCCTCGAATTTCATGCTGGCCTCGAATGGCGAAGGAAGGATGCGCATCATTTAGCGAGGGGCGGCTACCGAGAGAAGGCGCCGCCCCTGCAAAAGCAGATATTCCCTCCCGCGGAACGCGGGAAAGACCAGTGTTACGCCGTCTTGATCCACACCGCCTTCACGTTGAGATATTCCTCGACGTGCTGCTTGCCGGATTCGCGGCCGTAGCCGCTCATCTTGTAGCCGCCGAAGGGCACGGCCGGGTCCATCGCCTGGTAGCAGTTCACCCACACCGAACCGGCACGGAGCCTCTTCGCGACCGCATGCGCCTTGCTGACGTCCCGCGTCCACAGGCCCGAGCCGAGACCGAACGTGGTGGCGTTGGCGCGCTTGACCAGCTCGTCCATGTCCTTGAACGCGATCGCCGAAATGACGGGACCAAAGATCTCCTCCTGCGCGATGCGCATATTGTCCTGGACGCCCGCGAACACTGTCGGCGAGACGAAGAAGCCTTTTGCAAGCGCGCCTTCGGTGACGCGGCCACCGCCGGCAAGCGCCCGCGCGCCTTCCTTTTGGCCGATGTCGAGATAGCTGGTGACGCGCTCGAGCTGTTGCTCGGACACCAGCGGTCCGATCTGGGTGTTGGGATCGAGGCCGTTGCCGACCTGCAGTTTCTTGCCGAACTCGGCCACGCGGCCGACGAACTCCTCATAGATCGACTGCTCGACGAAAAGCCGGGTGCCGGCGCTGCAGATCTGTCCCGAATTGGCGAACACCGCCATCGCAGCGCCCGGCACGGCCGCATCGAGATCGGCATCCGCGAACACGATGTCCGGCGACTTGCCGCCGAGCTCGAGCGAGACGCGCTTGAGGTTGCCGGCCGAGGCGCGGATGATCGACTGGCCCGTGACATGCGAGCCGGTGAAGGCAACCTTGTCGACGTCGTGGTGTGCGGCAAGCGCCGCGCCCGCAGTCTCGCCATAGCCAGGCACGACGTTGATGACGCCGGGCGGAACGCCCGCTTCCATCGCGAGCTCGGCGATGCGCAGCGAGGTCAGCGGCGCTTCTTCGGCCGGTTTGAGCACGACGGTGCAGCCGGTCGCGATCGCCGGACCGATCTTCCAGATCGTCGCAGTCAAGGGACCGTTCCAGGGAATGATGGCGCCGACGACGCCGATCGGCTCCTTCAGCGTGTAGGAGAAGATTTCGCCGGGCAGCGAGTTCTCGATGGTCTCGCCATGGATCGCGGTGGACTGGCCGGCATAATAGCGCAGCATGCCGACGGCGCGCAGGCGATAGGCACGGGTACGGCTGAGCGGCGCGCCCATGTCGAGCGTGTCGAGCTGCGACAATTCGTCGAAATTCTTCTCGACGAGGTCGGCAAGCTTCAGGAGCAGATTCTGCCGCTCGAACGGCTTGACCTTGCTCCAGGGCCCTTCGAAGGCGCGGCGAGCGGCAGCAACTGCGCGATCGATATCTTCCTTGTCGCCCTCGGCCACTGTTGCGAGCAGTTCGCCGGTCGCGGGGTTGTGGGTCTCGAAGCGCTTGCCTGAGGCAGCATCGACCCACTTCCCGTCGATCAGCATCTGCTTGTAGGATCCGTTGGCGAATGGATGGCGCGTGATCGGAATAGCCTGCGACACAGCCATGGCTGAACTCCCTGTCAATGATTGATTGGTTCGATCTGGGTGGGATCGTTGGTCGATAGACTACTGCGATGCCGGACAGGCGTAAAGTAGAGGCGTAGAGTCGGCGCGGAACGAACACCTCCCATGCCGACTTGTGCGGGGTCGCGCGAGTGCCATGTTATAGCACGACCGAGCCCCTCCCCGGAGACCGATCCATGCCACATCCCGCGATCATCAAAGACAATGTTGCCGTGATCACCGGTGGCGCGTCCGGCATCGGATTCGCCGCCGCCGCAGCCTTCGCGCGAAACGGCGTGAAGGTGTGTATCGCCGATGTGGATCAGGCGCGGCTGGCGGACGCCGCGACAAGACTCTCATCCCTCACGTCCGCCGCACATGTGATGACCTTCGCGATTGACGTCAGCAAGGCCGAGAGCGTGATGGAACTGGAGCGCGCCGTCCACGAGCGCTTCGGCGGCACCGACATCCTCATGAACAATGCGGGCATCCAGCCCGGCAGCACGCTGTTCGGCGAACCCGACAACTGGCAGCGCATCATCGGCGTCAACATGTGGGGCATCATCAACGGCTCGCGCATCTTCGCGCCCAACATGATCGCGCGCGGCAGGGCGGGGCTCATCATCAACACCGGGTCGAAGCAGGGCATCACCACCCCGCCCGGCGATCCCGCCTACAACGTCTCCAAGGCAGGCGTGAAAGCTTTTACGGAAGCGCTCCAGCACGACCTGCGCAACACTGCGGGTTGCCGCATCACCGCGCATCTGCTGATTCCCGGCTTCGTCTTTACGG
The DNA here is from genome assembly GCF_032917965.1 of Bradyrhizobium sp. BWC-3-1. Lineage (NCBI taxonomy): Bacteria > Pseudomonadati > Pseudomonadota > Alphaproteobacteria > Hyphomicrobiales > Nitrobacteraceae > Bradyrhizobium > Bradyrhizobium sp. BWC-3-1. The sequence goes on along the minus strand of NZ_CP136625.1, from coordinate 1,101,136 downwards.
GCCTTACCGCGAAGGGCCGCACAGAGAAGCCGGCCGGCGCCTGGACGGCCGAGCAGACCGTGAATTTCATGTTGGCGCGGCTGGAGGCCGGGGATTTCTACATTCTGTGCCCGGACAACGACGTCCCGCGCGCGCTCGATGAAAAGCGCATGCTGTGGGCCGCCGGCGACATCGTGGAGAACCGCCCGCCGTTGTCACGCTGGCACCCGGACCATGCGGATGCATTCGCGAAATTCGTGAAGGGGGATTAGGCGTTTTTCCTTCTCCCCTTGTGGGAGAAGGTGGCGCGAAGCGCCGGATGAGGGGTTGCATCCGCAAATTCAGGAGCAGTGTCTCTCGCAGAGAGAAACCCCTCGCCCGTCTCGCCGCTATGCGGCGAGCCACCCTCTCCCACAGAGGGAGAGGGCGAAGAAACCTACAGCGTCTCTTGCTGATGCCCGCAATTCTTGCAGGCGAACTTGATGCGGGTCTGGCCCTTTGGCGCCTGCACACGGTTCGGGGCGCCGCATTTACCACAGACGGCCTCGATGCGAGTATCGCCCTGCTTGACGACGACGGTTTTCTTTTCCATCGATTCGCGGATCAGGCGCTCGGCCTCCTCACGCAGTGATTGTTTCGACAAAGCTCGTCTCCGCCATAAATGCGGGCGAGGCTTATCCCACCTGCGGCGAAATCACAATCCGAAACGGCTGCTCAGACCTCGACAATCACGTAGCTGTCCTCGACATGCACCGGAAAGGTCTCGGCAACATACGGGCCTTTCTGGAGTTCCTCGCCTCGCTCCACCGCGACCGGATATGACCTAATCTTGACGCGCTTCGGGTCGAACCAGGATTGGCCGTTGCGCATGTCGAACTCCCAGCCATGCCAGGGACAGCGCAGCATCTCGCCGACGCGCGAGCGCTGATAGATGCCGGGCTCGGGCGAGGTCAGTCGCGCGACACAGGCCGCTTTCTCCAGCGGCGCGCCTTCGTGCGGGCAGCGGTTCAGCAAAGCGAAGAACTCGCCATTGACGTGGAACACGACAATGTCGCGGCCGGCGACATCGACGACCTTGTTGCCACCGGGTGGGATCTCCGAGGTGGACGCGACGATGTGACGGGCCATCCGTGCAGACCTTCTCAGAACTTGTAGACCGCGCGGGCATTGGTGCTGAAGATCTTCCTTCGCTCGGCCTCCGTCAGTGGCGTCTTGAACGCAAAGCGCGGATCGTCGAAATCCCAGTGCGGATAGTCCGACGAGAACAGGAGACGGTCGATGCCGACCCATTCGATCAACGAGCGCAGGTGCCGGGCTTCGTCAGGTTCGTCGATCGGTTGCGTCGTGAACCAGAAATGCTCGCGGACATATTCCGACGGCTTGCGCTTGAGATGCGGCACCTCGCTGCGAAACCGCTCAAAATGCTGGTCCATTCGCCACACCGCGGACGGGATCCAGCCGAAGCCGCCCTCGATAAAGACAAACTTCAATTTCGGAAAACGCTCCGGCACACCCTCGATCACGAGGCTGGCAAGCTGCGCCGCAATGGTGTGCGCGTTGGACTGGTGCTCCTCGACATAATAGGACGGCCAGCCGCCACCGGTCGGCGCATGCCCGCCATAGCCGCCGACATGGATGCCGAGCGGCAGGTCCAGTTCTTGGGCACGCTCGTAGATCGGCCAGTAGCGGCGGCGGCCCAACGGCTCGTTGGCGCGCGGCGAGACGTTGATCTGGACGTATTCGCCGATTTTCGCGCAGCGTTCGATCTCGGCAATGGCGAGATCGACGCCGTCCTGCCCGACCAGGATCGAAGCCTTCAGGCGCGGGTCGCGATGCGACCAGAACGCCAGTTGCCAGTCGTTGATGGCACGCTGGATCGCGGCGCCGAATTCGAGGTTCTGCTGCGAGAAGATGAAGAGATCGAGCACCTGCAAAATCCCGAACTCGACATCGAGCGGATCGAGATGCTGCTTCTGCATGAAGGCGAGATCCGAACCGGGCGGCCCGCCGGTCGGCGGCCAGGCATCGCGCCGCGCGATCAGCGGCGAAGAGCGCGGATAGGGCGTGGTGAACAGATAGGGCGTGCGCAAATGGCTGCCATATTCCTTCAGATGCTGCTGCCAGCGCTTTGGCAGAAACTCGTTGAGATCGTCGAACGAATGCAGGCTCGGATGAACGTCGCAATCGACGATGCGCAGCCGCGAAGCGGCAGGCTTTTCGTCTTCTCGTAGTGGGCGGTCGATGACGTCACTCATGCGAAACTCCGGTCTAGTTGGCGAGCGACAGCCGCGGAAACGTCTCCAGCGGGTTGTCGACGCACATCTTCGAGATGATGCTGTTCGGCAGGTCCGGCGGGATCGGATCGTCGCCGTCGAACTGCCAGTGCGGATAGTCGGACGCGAACAGGAACATCTTGTCCGAGCCGATCTGGTCGATGATCTCCTCGACGCTTTTGGCGTCGCCCGGCGCGTCGAACGGCTGCATTGTGACACGAAAACTGTCGCGGATGATCGCTGCCGGCTCGCGCTCGACCCAGGGCACCTCGACGCGCACGCCGCGCCAGGTCTTGTTGGCGCGCCACATGAAAGCCGGGAGCCAGCTCACGCCGGATTCCATCAGCACGACCTTGAGGTCCGGAAACTTGCCGAACACGCCCTCATAGATCAGGCTCAGGATCTGCGCCTGAAATGCCTGCGCCTCGACGAAGTAATATTCGTAGCGGTGCGACGGCCATCCGGCCGAGCTCGGCGCCTGCCGATATTGCGTGCCGGCGTGGATCGCGAGCGGCAGCTTGTACTTTTCCGCGAGCCGATAGACCGGCCAGAAATGCCGGCGTCCCAGCAGCGTCTCGCCCTGCGCCAGCACGAGGATCGAGACGAAGCGGTGATCGCCGGCGCGGCGCTCGATCTCCTCGACCGCCAGATCCGGATCCTGCATCGGCACCACGATCGAGGCACGCAAGCGCGCATCGCGCGACAGCCACTCAGTCGCGATCCAGTCGTTGATCGCCCTGCAGAAGTCGGCCGCCATGTAGGGATCGAACACGGCCTGAGCGCCGTAGAGCACGTTGAGAATCGCGTGGCTGGCACCCAACTGCTCGAATGCGCCCTTCTGTACCATCGCAAGATCGGAACCAGGCTTTGCGCCGTTCGCCGGACGCCAGTCGGCGCGGCCCGCCAGCGGCATGCTGGGCGGATAGGAGGTGAGATCGAGCCCGTCGATGGCGCGGCTCACGACCTGCTCTTTCCAGTGATCGCTGAGATAGGGCAGCAGCGTCGTGCGCGTGCCACCAACCGCCGGGTGGATGTCGCAGTCGATCCGCGTCACCGCCATGAAGTTCCTCGCCGAGATCTTGTAAGCACATCTTTTTGGCGGCATTCTTTGTGTGCCGCTCGTGCAGAGTGCTCCGGCCGCTGCCGGTGCGCAAGAGCGCACGCCCGCGCGATCCGTCATGGCTCGGTTGCATTTCGCAGGCGCAATACGAAGTTTGGCGGAATGCGGGTCGGCGCCGAGGCAGCGGAGCGAATTACTCCGCTGCTTCCTCGCGTATTGTCATGCCTCTCAAGCCGCCTTGGAGACTTCCATCAGTAAACGTTCCGCCCTGGCATCCTCGATGCGGTTCACCATCCGGCTACTTTCATGGTTGTCCCGGACCGTCTTGGTCAGGGTGATGCAAGTCTGGATCAACATGACGATGCCCATGGTGAGATAACCCTTCATCCAGAGGTCGATCGGCAGGAAGAAGATGCCGATGGCGATGAGGAAGGCGGAGGCTGCGAAGGACACGTAAGTGAAAGTCACCCAGGCGCCGCTGTGGGGCTGGCCATTCTGGTTCATGATGGTCTCCTGTTGGTTCGAATGATGATGGGTTTGGGATCAGACCGTCGGCGTGCGCTTGGACTTCAACCGTGCCAGCACGTCGTCCGCGGTCGTCTTGAGCCTGGGGCCAAAACCCTGCTCGGCGAGTTTTTCGGCGGTGGCGAGCGGACCGGTGGCCGCATCGAGCTCGACCAGCGCGTCGTCGGCGGCCTGGGCTTCCATCTGCCGCTCACGAAGACGCCTCAAAGTGCTCTCCGCCTCCGGCAGCGTGGATTCGTAGGGGCGTGCCGCCTCGATGCCGCTGCGGCGAAGCGAGCGCACCGCTTCCGAGGCACGGGCGACGCGGCGGCCGCGGTCGAGCTCGGTGATGCGGGCCTGCGCGCTTGCGACGTGCCGCTTCAGCCGCGCGATTTCGGTTGCGAACAGTGCGCGGGCCGTCAGCGCCGCATCGCGATCGGCCTCCAGGCCCGCGATGGCTTCGGCAGCATCGTTGGCGAGATCCTCGCGGTCCCCGTCGAGCGCCGCGACCGCGCGCATCTCGAGATCAGCGATGCGGGCGACGGTCGCCTCGAGCTTGCGAGCTTCCTGCTGGTCCTGCGCAATCGCCAGCGCAAGGGTCCGTTTGCCGCGCTCGACGGCCGCGGCCGCGTCGCGCATCTGTTGATCGAGGATCAGAAGGGCCGTCCGGTCTTCCAGCTCCTCGCTGGCGGCGGCCACGCTGCCGCGGAAAAGTGTCACTACGGTCTTGAACATCTGAAGCTCCCTGTTATGAGCGTTGCTCACGGATGGTTTGTAGCAAGAAACTTGAACATCGTTCAAGGAATATTTGAGCGACGCTCAAGAATTTGGTTTGCGGATGACTAAGCCATTGGAACGCCGAGAGAAACTTCGATCCGATTTGATCCTGGCGGCGGAACGAATGATCGCCGACAGGGGATTGGCGGGTTTAAAGACCCGCGATCTCGCCCGCGAGATCGGCTGCGCCAACGGCGCGGTCTACAATCTCGTCGCCGATGTCGATGAACTGATCCTACGCGTGGGCTCGCGCACTTTGCTTCGGCTCGACCGGGCCCTGAGCGCGGCGGAAAGCGCGCGCGAGCCGTCGCCGCAGGAGACCCTGGTCCGCATTGCTCTCGCCTATTGCGATTTCGCCGCGGAGAATCTCGAACTGTGGCGCGCTCTGTTCGAGCACCGCATGGCAGCCGACAAGCCCCTCCCCGACTGGTCCATCGACGACCAGCTGCAGCTGTTTCGCCACGTCTACCAGCCGCTGGCCGCGCTATTTCCAAAACGCAGTCGGGAGGAGCTCGGCATCACCGCGCGCAGCCTGTTCTCGGCGGTGCATGGCATGGTGGCGCTGGGACTGGAGCAGAAACTGGTCGCGGTGCCGCTGCCGGCGCTCCGGAAGGAAATCGCGGGCCTGGTGCGCGCGATGATTGACGGGCTGATCGCGCGGGCGGCGTAGGGGCCGAGAGAGCACGGCTCAACTGTCGGCGTGCCTGACTAAAATTTCACCTGTCGCGTCGTGTGCCGCGCGCTTAGCTTCGCGAGGTCCACTTTCCTCTCCGGAGCATCCAATGCCCCTCCTCATCCGCGGCGGCACCGTCGTCAATCATGATCATTCGCGCCGCGCGGACGTGCTGATCGACGGCGAGACCATCGTCGCGGTCGGGCAATCGCTCGATGCGCCCACCGGCAGCGAGGTCATCGATGCCGGCGGCGCCTACGTCATCCCGGGCGGCATCGATCCGCACACCCATCTCGAAATGCCGTTCATGGGCACGGTCACCGCGGACGATTTCGAATCGGGAACCAAGGCGGCGCTGGCCGGCGGCACCACCATGGTGGTGGATTTCTGTCTGCCCGATCCCGGCCAGTCGATGCTCGCGGCCTATCAGGAGTGGCGGCACAAATCCGAGAAGGCCGCTTCCGACTACGGCTTCCACATGGCGGTAACGTCGTGGTCGAAGCAGATCCATGACGAGATGGAGACCGTGGTCAAAACCTACGGCATCAACACCTTCAAGCACTTCATGGCCTACAAAGGCGCGCTGATGGTGAACGACGACGAGCTCTACAACTCGTTCGCCCGCTGCGCCCATCTCGGCGCCATGCCGGTCGTGCATGCGGAGAACGGCGACGTCGTCGCCCTGATGCAGGAGGCGCTGATCGCGCGCGGCATCACCGGGCCCGAGGGACACGCTTATTCACGGCCGCCGGAGGTGGAGGGTGAAGCCACCAACCGCGCCATCATGATCGCCGACATGACGGGGACGCCGGTCTACATCGTGCACACGAGCTGCCGCGAAGCGCATGAGGCGATCGCGCGCGCACGTGCGGCGGGCAAGCGCGTCTATGGCGAGCCGTTGATCCAGCACTTGTTGCTGGACGCCGGTGAATATCAGAACAAGGACTGGGATCATGCCGCGCAGCGCGTGATGTCGCCGCCGTTCCGCGACAGGTCGCATCAGGATAGTCTTTGGGCCGGTCTGCAAGCCGGCTCGCTGCAGGTGGTCGCGACCGACCACTGCGCCTTCACCACCGAGCAGAAGCGGTTCGGGCTCGGCGATTTCAGAAAGATCCCGAACGGCACCGGCGGCCTCGAAGATCGCCTCGCCCTGCTGTGGACCGCGGGCGTCGCCACGGGACGGTTGACGAAGGAAGAATTCGTCGCAGTCACCTCGGCGAATATCGCCCGCATCCTCAACATCTATCCGCGCAAGGGCGCGGTCGCCGTCGGCTCGGATGCAGATATCGTGGTTTGGGATCCCAAGGCGAGCAAGACCATCAGCGCGAAGCGGCAGATGAGCCGGATCGATTACAACGTGTTCGAGGGGTTTTCCTGCACCGGCGGACCGGCGGCGACGCTGTCGCGCGGCCGAATCGTCTGGAAAGACGGCGATCTGCGCGCCGAGGCCGGCGACGGCCGTTATGTCGAGCGCCCGGCGTTCTCGCCCGTGCATGTCGCCAATTCGACGTGGAAGGAGCTGACCGCCCCACGCGCCGTGCCCCGCGGAGCGGTGACGCCGTAGAATTGATGGCCGCGCAGCATGCGACGCCGTGAAGCGCGGCCGATGGCATGCGCCTTGCCTCTTTATGGTGCGAATCTCTCAAGAGTGAGGCACCCATGAGCGCATCATCATTCGACCTAAACCGCCGCAGCGTGCTCGGCGGCCTCGGCCTTGCCGGAATGACCGCCCTCGCTCCGCGCTTTGCCTCGGCGCAAGGGCGCGCAGAGACGCTGCTGGTGGTGCAGGAGCTCGGGCCAAACTCGCTCGACATGCAGGGCGTCGGCTCCAACCAGACCGTGAACGGGCTGTCCTGGAATTGCTACGATCGCCTGCTGAGCTATGCCTCCAAGACGCTCTCCGACGGTACGCTGTCTTATGACCGCGAGAAGCTCGCACCTGAACTCGCCGAGAGCTGGGAGGTTGCGGCCGACGGCATGTCCTGCATTTTCAAGCTGCGAAGGGACGCGAAATTCCACGACGATACGCCGGTCACGGCGAAAGACGTCAAATGGTCGTTCGATCGCGCGGTGAAGGTCGGCGGTTTTCCGACCTTCCAGATGTCGGCGGGATCGCTGGAAAAGTCCGAGCAGTTCATCGTGGTCGACGACCACACTTTCCGCATCGACTATGTGCGCAAGGACAAGATGCTGCTGTTCAACGTCGCGGTGGTCGTGCCTTTCATCATCAACTCGGAGCTCGCAAAAAAGAACGCGACGGCGGAAGACCCGTGGGCGCTGGCGTGGCTCAGGAACAACGAGGCCGGCGGCGGCGCTTACACGATCGAAAGCTGGAAGCCGGGCAGCGAGACCGTGCTGGCGCGCTTCGACGATTGGAAGAGCGGACCTCTCCCGAAGCTCAAGCGGGTGATCGCGCGCGACGTCCCTTCCGCCGGCACTCGCCGCGCCATGCTGGAACGGGGCGATGCGGATATCTCCAGCGGCTTCGCGCCGCGTGACTTCGAGCAGATCATTCGGGAGGGCAAGGTCAAGGTCTCCGGCGTGCCGATCCCGAACGCGCTCTGGTCGGTGGCGCTCAACACGGCAAAGCCGCCGTTCGACAATGTGAAGCTGCGCCAAGCCGTCGCCTGGGCGATGCCCTATGAGCAGATCCAGAACAGCGCGTTCTTCGGACGCGCCGTTCCCATGTATGGCGGAGCAGCAGACGTCTCAAAGCCGGTCTGGCCGCAGGCGTTTCCTTACGCCACCGATCTCGACAAGGCCAAGGCCCTGATGAAGGAGGCTGGCTTCGAGTCAGGGCTGGAGACGACGCTGTCACTCGATACCGGCACGGCCACGGTCGGCGAGCCGACCGCGATCCTGATCCAAGAGAGCCTCGCCAAGATCGGAATCAAGGCGGCGATCGACAAGATTCCCGGCGCGAACTGGCGCACTACGCTGAACAAGAAGGAGCTGCCGCTCGCGCTGAATCGTTTCAGCGGCTGGCTCGATTATCCCGAATACTACTTCTACTGGAATTTCCACGGCAACAACTCGATCTTCAACATCTCCTCGTACCAGAACAAGGAAATGGACGCGCTGATCGACAAGGCGCGGTACACCACGGATGCTGCCGAGTACGAAAAGGCCGTGAAGGATTTCATCGCGCTCTGCATGCGCGATGTTCCCATCGTCCCGGTGAATCAGCCGATCCACGATGTCGCGATGCAGAGGGCCATCACCGGCTACGAATTCTGGTTTCATCGCGAGCCTGACTACCGGCAGTTCGCGAAGGGTTAGGCTCGGAGAGGCGTGAGCAAACCCGCGCCTGCGGGATGGGGCTGGCGATCGCGCGCGCGGTGATGGCGAGCCATGGCGGCTCGATCAGGCTCACGCCGACCGATCAGGGCGCGGCGTTCGAGCTGCAGTTTCCAATGGGCTAGATCGCGAACACCCAGGCGGCGACGATGGTGCCGATGGTGACCAGACCGGCGATGGTCCAGCCGGCTGCGTATTCCAGCTCAGGATGACCGGTCGCCCGCATGATCTCTGCCGGATCGGCGGTATGCTTCTCTGCCATGACGGCCTCGCATGTTACTTTCCGCGTCATATGTAAGTCGCATCAGCCACCATTAGGTTCCATCACGGAAATGCGAGGAATGACGCAGCTTGGCTTGTTCGCCGATCCGCACGCAGGGCCCGCCGGCCTTCGCTATGCCGATGACTTCGTCGAGACCGCCGTCGAGCAGGCGCTCATCGGCCGCATCGCAGCATTGCCGCTCCAGCGCTTCCAGTTCGGCGCCTTCGAGGGCAACCGCCGGGTGGCGTCCTTCGGCTATCGCTATGACTATTCGCTGCAGCGGCTGGCCGAGGTCGAGCCGATCCCGGACTGGGTCCTGCCCGTCGCGCGGCAGGTCGAGGCATGGGCTGGGCTTGCCGACGGCAGCGTGCGGCAGGTGCTCTGCACCGAATACGAGGCCGGCGTCGGCATCGGCTGGCATCGCGACAAGCCGCATTTCGACAAAATCCTCGGCATGTCGCTGGGCTCGTCCTGCAAATTCCGTTTCCGCCGCCGTAGCGGCGACAAATGGGAGCGCCACACGCTCGAAGCCCGGCCGCGCTCGCTTTACATGATGGACGGCGAGGCGCGGTCGCAATGGGAGCACAGCATCCCGCCGGTCGAGGCGCGCCGCTATTCCATCACCTTCCGGACGATGAAGCAGGCCTGACAGGTCGGCCAAACAAAAAAACGCGAAAACAACCCCATGCACAGTAGAACGGCCGTCTTGGCGCGGGGCTCGGCCCCGCGGCGTAACCGTTTGACACCTCGGAGCAAAACAGCCGTAGCGCGCGAAGGCGCGAGGCGAGGCGAACTTGCCTTCCAATTCGGATTTACATGCTAATCTGGTTCCGCGCGCTTCCCGGAGGGAAGCCGCGATTGCAGGTCCAGGGAGGGAAGATGAAAGCCGGTCGATTGATCTTCGCCTGCACCCTCGTCCTCGCAGCCGCCTCCGGCGTCGCGGGAGCCTCCGACGCGACGCCCGCAAAAGTCTCGGGCGCGACGGCGCTGGCGCTCGCGGGGGTGATCGCGCCGCTGTCGTCGGTCCTGTCTGGCGCCGAGAAGAAGGCAATGGCGATGCTGTTCGCCGCCAACAGCGACATTCCCTACACGAAGCCGATCATGGTGACCGCCGATCGAATCGTCTGTCGCGCCGGCAATGTCGACATCACCGTCCGGAACTGCGAGGTCACCTTCGGCAAGAAGACCCGGACGGTGAATGGCTCCACGGCCAACGAGATCTTCGCCACCGAAGCTCTGGCCGGCATTCCGGCCGACGGTGCCGCGGGATCGAATTTCGAGAGCCTGACCAAGCTGAGCTGCACGATCGACCCCAATGCCATCCGCCGGAAGGACGGCAGCGGGGCGGATTGCACGTTCCAGCCGGGGAATTGAACCACGCGTGGAGGACGAGCCGAGAGAACCATGGGTGCCGCGAAATCGCCTCATGACCAACTAACTAATAAGGCGAATTGAAAAGACGGGCCAAACGCGCGAGCCCATATCGGGCACGCAGGGCCACCACCGACATGAAGAATTTTCTCGCATTTTTTCTGATTCTGGGCCTGACGGCAGCCTCCGCGCACGGCCCCTTGCCGCCGCGGCCGGCTGCGCCGTCCGATCTTGTCCAGGTCGGCCTCACAGATAGCGACACCACCGCAGGCGGCACCGCGCGGCTATGCGAGCAGGTCACCTTCTCGCGCGGCCTGCGCTACGGCGAGAGCGAAGCCAATGTGCTCGATGTCGCCACCGCCACGACCAAGGCGGATACGCCGCGGCCGGTGCTGCTGTTCGTGACCGGCGACACTTTCACTGGCGACCGCGCCGCGCCGGAGCTGTCGCGCCAGATCCAGGACCAGGCCATGTGCTTTGCCGCGCGCAACGACATGATCGGCGTGCGCGTCAACTACCGGCTGGCGCCCTCGGCGACGTGGCCGGCGGGTGCGAGCGACGTGGCGGCGGCGCTGTCCTGGGTCCACGGCAATATCGACCTATTCAACGGCGATGCCCGCGAGATCGTTGCGGTCGGCTACGGCGCCGGCGCCTTCCACGTCGCCACCCTGCTGGCCCATCCCGAACTCCAGACCGACCGCGCCGATGTCGCGGCGGTCGTGCTGGTGTCCGGGATCTACCGCGCCGGCAAGGACGCCAGCGACAGCGAGAAGGCCTATCTCGGCAGCGACGCCAGCCAGTACAACAAGCGCTCGGTCTTCCCCGGCATCCTCAATGTCGACGTCCCGATCGTGCTGGCCTGGGCCGCGGATGATTCCGCCGGCATCACGGCGCAGGGCGAAACCCTGAAGAAGACGCTCTGCGGCGCCGGCCATTGCCCGCGTAGCGCGCTGCTGCGCAGCCGCGACGGCATCGCGAGCGCCTTCGGCCTCGACGGCTCCGGCGACAGCCTCGCCGAGCCGACGCTGCTGCTGGTGCATCAGCTCGAGGCGCGCGGTCTGCCGTAGCGGCGTGTTGCCGGCAGCGCGCTGATAACGTCCACCTTTAGCTGGGTTGCCCCTCTCGCGGCCGCGCGCTCTCAGACAATTGTCTCGCCGGCGTTAGCACGCTTCAAACTACGATTCGCGATCTGGTCGCCGCCCGGATCGCCGCGTGCTATCTAGGAGAGCTCTCTGAAGCATTTCTATCTGTGGGGGTTCGTTAGGGACCAAGCAAATCGGCGTTTCGACGCGCCGCCGCCACGATCGGAAAACCGATGCTTACTTTGCTTGCACGATGCGCGGTGATCTCTTTTGCGTTGATCTCGGCCTCCGCCGCCGAACCGGTCAAGCTCAAATTGGCCTTCCCCAGTTCCGACCGCTCGACGAGTTATCTCGCTGCGGTCAAGCCATTCGTCGACGCGGTCAACGCCGAGGCAAGAGGCCAGATCGAAATCGAGACCTATTTCAGCGGCGTGCTTGGAAAGGATCCGGCTGAGCAACCCCAGCTCGTGCTCGATGGTACGGCCGACATCGCCTACGTCGTGACGGGACTGACTCGCAACCGGTTCGCAGACAATGCAATCATCGAGATGCCCGGCCTGTTTACGAACATGCGGGAGTCCGTTGCGGTGTTCAACCGGCTTATGGCCGCCGGCGCGCTGCAAGGATACGACGACTACGTGGTGATCGGCGCCTATGTCACCGAGCCCGAGACGATCCACAGCAACATTCCGATCACGTCGCTGAATGATCTGAAGGACAAGAGAATTCGCGTCAACAATCCGGGCGAAGCCGCAGCGCTCGAAAAGCTCGGAGCGCGGCCCGTATTTCTGCCGGTCACCAAGATCTCCGAAGCCATCGGCAGCGGCAGCATCGATGGCGCCCTGGTACCACCATCTCCATTGGTCGATTACGGCATCAAACGCGTTGCGACCTATCATTACCTTCTTGGCATCAGCGGCGCACCGCTGATGGTTTTGATGAACCGGAAAATATTCAACCGGCTGCCGAAACCTGCACAGGCGACCATCCTCAAATACAGCGGTGCGTGGTCTGCCGGACGTTTCATGGATACCTACGAAGCCGTTGAAAACAGCATTATGGGGGAGCTGAAGTCCGATCCCAAACGCCAGGTGACCATACCCACGCCGTCGGACCTCGATGCGGCCAATGCCGTGTTCGCGGCCGTTGCCGACGATTGGGCTTCGAAAAGTGAGCGCAATGCCGAACTGCTAAAAACGGTTCGGGCCGAGCTCACGAAAATGCGATCGACCCGGTAGCACTGATGCCGTCACTCGCCAGTATCTGGCCTCAGCGAAACATCGTCACCATCGTCGCCGCGCTTGCCATTCTGTTGCTGGGCGCCGGGACGACCCTGAAGATCACGACCGATCATCTTCTCCGTCAAGATGCGACGTCGACCGCTCGTAGCTGGGCGAGGTTCCTGGCGGCCAGTGTCACCGATCTCGAGCAGATCGCCGGCGGCGAGCAGCCTTCCGCCGCGAGCATGGCGTTCTTCCTGTCGGCGCGAAATTCCGGCGAGGTCTTTCACTACGAAATATTCAACCGTAATGGCTACTCCCAGTTCGTTTCGACCCGCGAAAAGATCGCGCTCGTCGACTTGTCTGAATATAGCCCCGATGCGGCGCGATCAGCGGTTGACGGTCTCCCGATCGTCGACGTCAGGGAGGGAAATTCGCCCGACCGACCGGCATTCTTCGCCCGCGCCTATGTCCCGGTCCAGACCGACGGTCGCCTCACCGCTGTCGTTGCGGCCTACGTGGATGAAACCGAGCAACGCAAGAATGTCCACAATACGTTCCTGACCGCGGCCGTGTTCCTTTGCCTGCTGTCAGGTCTCGCCTTCTCCATTCCCGCAATTGCCTGGTATCGGGAAACAAAGGTGAAGCACGCTGACCGGCGCATCCGGTTTCTCGCCCATCATGACGCGTTGACCGGGCTGACCAATCGCCCGCAGCTGATCGAAAAACTGGAGAGCGCCATCGCTCGCCTGCCGATGCGGGGCGGCAGCCTTGCCGTACACTTCATCGACATCGACCGTTTCAAGGAGGTCAACGATTCGCTTGGTCACGACGGTGGCGATTTTCTGCTCAAGTCCATCGCCAAGCGTCTTCGCGCCGCGGCCAGGATCGACGACGTGGTGGCGCGGCTCGGCGGCGACGAATTCGTGGTCGTGCAGAGCGGGATCGCCGGCAAAGCTCAGGCCGAGTCGTTTGCGAGCCATCTCGCCGCCGCGGTAAATGCGACCGTGAAATTCAAGCAGCACGAGATCCTCACCACCGCTAGCATCGGCGTGGCGCTGGCGACGGGGGAAGACACCACCGCCGAGCGGTTGCTCAAGAGTGCCGACCTCGCGCTCTACGCGGCCAAGGCAGCCGGCCGCAACTGCATCCGGTTTTTCCTGCCTGAAATGGACACTGAGCTACAAGCGCGCATCGAGCTCGAGAGGGCGATTCGCGACGCGGTACTGAATGATCGCTTCGAATTGCATTACCAGCCGCTCTTCGAAATATCCCAGCGCCGCCTTGCCGGCTTCGAAGCGCTGATCCGGATGCCCGCGGCGGACGGAACCCTCATTCCGCCATTGACCTTCATTCCGGTCGCCGAGGACTTGCGGCTTATCGACAAGATCGGGGCGTGGGTGTTGCGGGAGGCATGCCGCACGGCCGCGACCTGGCCGGCGCACCTGACCGTTGCAGTGAACCTGTCACCCGTGCAGTTCGTGGCGGGCAACATCGGTGACATCGTCGCCGCCGCACTAAAAGACGCCGGACTCGCGGCGCACCGGCTCGAACTGGAGATCACCGAAAGCCTGCTGCTCGGCAACACCGAAACGATCATGGCTCAGCTCCGGACGCTCAAGACGATGGGCGTTGCCATCGTGATGGACGATTTCGGGGCTGGCTATTCGAGCCTCAGCTATCTGTGGCGCTTTCCGTTCGACAAGATCAAGATCGATCGAGCCTTCATGCAGAGCCTCGACGGCCCTCATTGTCAGGTCGGGACAGTAGTAAAAGCGATCATCGCGCTCGGACGGGAACTGCGCATGCGGGTGACGGTCGAAGGCGTCGAGACCGCCAACCAGGCAGCTTTCCTTGACGCGGCCAACGGTGATCAGGTCCAGGGCTTCTTCTTCGGCCGGCCGATCCCCGCCTCAGAGCTCGGCGCCAGCATTCTCGCGGAGTTTGAGAAAGCAATGCCGCGGGCTTCGCCCGCGACCAAGCTGCACCTCGTCAACACATCGGCTGAACGGTAGCACGGACCCGTGCCTCTATCGGCCCAATGCGACTCTTGGCGATCCGCTATCGCAGACAATTCTCATGTTTCAGTTAGCCTTTGCAACACCAACATCGCATTTGGATTCGGCCGGCCGTATCTCGCGCGGAGGTTGCGCGTTGACTCTCAGGTGTATGATGCAAAACAAAACGCGTTTCGATTCGACATTCGAAGGCGGCGGCGGTCCAGATATCGCAAAACCTCTCGCGGTGGACGGAAACCATGACGCGCACGGTTTGCAACGCGCGTTGGATGCGCGTCTCAGTCCCGGCAATGCCGATGCCCCCGCAACCGGCGGCGATGCCGCCGCGGATGTAGCGCAATCCAAGCCGAGCCGGACGCTTCTCCGATTTGTGAAGGCCGCGGCGGGCATCGCCATCGTCGCAGTATTCGGCTGGCTGCCGCTCAGAGCGCTTTTCCAGACGTCAAGCGTCGAAGCCGTCGTCAATTCGAGGCTCGTGACGTTGAGGTCGCCGATTGACGGGAAGATTTCAGCCGGGGCCAGTCTGTCAGGCGATTTAGGCACCGTCGGTGAGGGCACTTTCATCCTCCGTGTCGTCAATCCGCGCGGCGACCGCGTGCGGCTCGATGACCTGCGCAGTCAGATGTCTCGCCTCGAAAACGAAAGGCCGAGCCTCGTTTCGAAGATAGCTTCAGCCCAGGCGGGGCAGAAGGATCTGGCGCGTCAGGCGGCCCTGTTCACAGCGGGGCGCATTCGTCAGCTCGAGGCGCGCATCGCAGAAATCCAAACATCAATCGAAGCGGCCGCAGCGCGTCGTGAAGAGGCGGCAGCCGCGGTGGAACGAGCATCATCGCTCATCAAATCGGGCAGCGTTTCGTCTGTCGAGCTTGGGCGCCTGACGCGGGATCAAACCATTGCTCAGCAGACCGAAATCGGCGCGCGACGCCGTCTGGATGCAACCCAGGTCGAGCTCACCGCCGCGCGCGAGGGCACTTTCCTCGGCGACAGCTACAACGATCGTCCGAGCTCGGTGCAGCGTGAGGAGGAAATGCGGCAGCGGGCTGAAGGCCTCACCGCGGACGTAGCGCACGCCGATGCGCAAATCTCGTGGCTCGTCGGCGAGATAGAATCAGAGCGATCTCGTTACATCGGCCGCTCCGAGGCGGACATCAAGTTCCCCGTCGCCGGCCGAATATGGGAGGTCATGACGGCACCTGGAGAGGACGTCCGGGCCGGACAACCGCTCATTCGTCTACTCGATTGTTCCGGCGCCGTAGTGACGGCGAACGTCACTGAGAGCGTGTATAACGGGCTGCAACTGGGATCTCTCGCACATTTCCGGCCGAGCGCCGGCGGCCCCGAATTGACTGGCACCGTCGTCAATCTCACCGGCTCCGCAGGGGTCGCAGCGAACCTCGCCATTAATCCCGATGCGCTGAGCAAGGAACCGTATCGTGCGACGATTTCGGTCCCCGACCTCAACGATGGCTCCAACGATTGTCCAGTCGGGCGAACCGGACGCGTCATCTTCTCGCCAGACACTGCGAGAAAGCCATGATCGCCGCGCTGACACCGGGCCTTATTGCGCTCGGGTTCTGCGTTGCCGTCCTTCCCTGGTTGCGGCACGAGAACTCCACGGCGCGCTCGCTGATGATCTCAATCGCATTGCTGCTCATGATCCGCTATTTTGGATGGCGCATGACAGCCACGGTGCCGCCCGTCGGCTGGACCGCCGACTTCGCCGTGGGATCCGTGTTCCTCTTCGTCGAGGCTGTATCGCTTGCGGCGGGTGCACTGACACTGGTGTTTCTCAGCCGCTCGACCAATCGAACGCCGCAAGTCGAAGTCAACAGGCGGTGGCTTGCCGGACGGCAAGCTCCGCTGATCGACGTATTCATTTGCACCTACAACGAGGAAACGTCGATTCTGGAGCGCACAATCATCGGCGCCACGGGAATGAACTATCCCAACTACCGCGTCTGGGTTCTGGACGACGGACGGCGTGACTGGCTCGAAAAGCTTGCCGGCCAACTCAGCTGCCGGTATCTGGCGCGCCCGGACAACAAGGACGCCAAGGCCGGCAACATCAATCACGCCCTGAGGCATGTGGCGGAGCTCGCCGATCCCCCAGATTTCATTTCGATTCTCGACGCCGATTTCGTGCCTATGCCCGAATTTCTCAGCCGCGCGACGTGCCTGTTCCGCGACCAGGGCGTAGGCGTGGTACAGACACCTCAGCATTTCATCAATGCGGATCCGATCCAAACCAATTTGGCCGCGACCAAGGTCTGGCCGGACGAGCAGCGCTTTTTCTTCGATATCCTGATGCCATCGAAGGACGCTTGGGGCGTGGCGTTTTGTTGCGGCACGTCGTCGGTCATCCGATTCTCGTCCCTCGTGAAGATCGGCGGCTTTCCGACCGATTCCGTGACGGAGGACTACTTGCTGACGCTGCGGCTGACGGAAATTGGATCACGCACGGTGTACCTGAACGAGCGTCTGACCTTGGGGCTGGCCCCGGAGGGACTCAAGGAGTACATCACTCAGCGCAGCCGATGGTGTCTTGGCTTCATGCAAATCTTTCGGGGGCGCAGTGGTCCCTTTTCCCGAAGATCGCAGCTGGACGTTGTCGACAGGCTTTCTCTCATCGAAGCATTCATGAGTTGGACCTCGACCTATGTCGTCAAGGTCTTCGGTCTCGTCGTTCCAAGCCTTTATCTTCTCTTCGGCATCAAAGCGGTCCAGGCCGATCTTTTCGAACTCCTCGGATATTTCCTGCCGTTTTATGTCTGGTATTCGCTCACCATGGCCTGGATTTCCCGCGGACGCTCCATGGCGGTGATGTCGGATGTCGCTCAATACATTGCACTGCCGGCGGTTCTCAAGGCCGTGGCGGCGGGACTGCTCCAGACGCAGGGACACACATTCAAGGTCACGGCGAAGGGCGGGGATCGCGACCAACGCTTCGTCGAATGGCCACTGCTCAGGGTATACGGCACCGCATTGGCGATTACGCTCGCGGGTATCGTCTATGCCTTCGTGCTTCATGTGCAAGGTGACATGATCGCCTATGGCGGTCTGGCGCTCGCCTGGAGTTTGTACAACGCCATCATTCTGTTGATCGTCTGCCTGGTGTCCATCGAGCAGCCGCGGCGACGGAAGGCCGAGCGGTTCGAGCGAGATGAGCCTGTCCTTTTCAATATCGGTTCCCGGCAGTGCATCTACCGTTTGGCAGACATGTCGATCACGGGCGCTCGCTTCGTGAGCGACAATCCACCACCTGTCGGGACCGCGGTTCGCTGCACCCTCCAGGAGAGAAACGTCGCGGCCCTGGTCGTGCGACGCACGGGGAATGGCTTTGCAATCCGGTTTGATGAAACCCTCAACACCCGCATCGCTCTCATTCGCGCTTTCTATTCCGGTGACTACGTCAGCGCATTCACCGGCATCCACGCCGCCCCGATCGGCAAAGCATTAATGATGCGGATTTTCGGGTGACTACCTCTGCTGATGAAGCGCAGCACCAAGCTCGCTGAACGTCACCGTCGTTGCCAAGCCGAGCGCTGCAACCGGTTCTTCTCGACCAATGCCTACGTCCAGGCCTTCGGCGCTCGTTCGTTCCAGGTAGCGCGCGCCCTATGTAGGCGCCCGCAATTCGCCCTGAAACCAAGCCAAGGTATCAGACGATCTCATTGGGTCGACCAGCACGACCGCGATCTGGTCGACGAAATCGCAAGCGGGACATTCGAAGGTCCAAATCTCAGAACCGGCGGAGCTTGGCGTGATGCGCGCCAGCGTCGTTGTTATCCGGCATGTAGGACAAGGTGGTCGCTGAATGGCCATGAGGCTCGCCTGAATCCGGCGGGAGCGCGATACTCTCAGTCACCGATGGGCGCCGATGCGGGCGGTGATGGACCATCATGGAACCGAGAGCTCTGCCGCCACCGGTCAATATTGACCACCATCCAAATTACGGCCCGCTATCCCAAACATGATCTTTCACAGATCGGTTCATTTTTCATCGGACGAGTGCGGAACAGCGAGCGCACCCGCGCTATATCGCCCGATTTCACGACCGCCGGGTCGAGATGGAGTCCAATGTCCGCGGGCTGCCCTAGCGGCGCGCCACACTCGGCGCGTCAGCACGCCTGCCGTTTCGTCCGGCCCTCCAGCTGCGCACCGCGCCACAGCTTTGACAAACGCTTGACCTAGATCAAGCAGCCTTGGTGCGGATTGAGCCGACCTCGATGAGGGGCCAACGTCAAGGTATCGGGCATGCGCGTCTCCGGCAGGATGCTGTTCGTGTTGATGGTTGCCCTGGCATCGCTCGGGGCGATGTCGCAGGAGCGCGCCGCTCAACCCACCGCCGACAACGAAATCCGTATCGGCAATGTCATGCCGTATTCGGGACCGCTGTCCGAATTCGGCGCCATCGGCCAGGCGGAAGCGGCCTATTTCGACATGGTCAACGCGCGCGGCGGCATCAACGGCCGCAAGATCCGCTTCATCACGCGCGATGACAATTCCGATCCGACGACCGCGCTGGAGCTGACGCGCAATCTGGTCGAGACGGACGACGTGCATTTGATGTTCGGATCGTTCGGCACGCCCGGTAATCTCGCCACGCGCTGGTATCTGAACGCGAAGAAGATCCCACAACTGTTCGTCGCCTCCGGCGACGAGGAGCTGAGCCAGGCCAAGGCGTTTCCCTGGACCATGGGCTGGCAGCCGTCGTTCCGGTCGGAGGGGCGCATCTACGCCAACTATCTCCAGGCCTATTATCCCAGGAAGAAGATCGTGGTGCTCTGGCAGAACGACCAGTTCGGGCGTGCGCTTCTCAAGGGCATGGAGGAAGGTCTTGGCGATCTGAACCGTCTCGTCCTCGTCGACATCGCCTTCGACATTGCCGATGAGCATCTCGACGGACACGTCTCGATCCTCAAGCGCGCCGGCGCCGATATCTTCGTCTTTCTCGGTGTACCGTCGACGGCGTCCAAGGTGATCAAGCTGGCGGCGGCAATGAAATGGCGCCCGGTCTTCATCGTCAACGACGCCTCCGCCTCGAGCGCCAATGCGATGGCGCCCGCAGGCCTGGAGAATTCCTCCGGCGTGATCTCGGCGGCCTTTCTGAAGGACCCGAGCGATCCCGCATGGAAGGACGATCCCGCCATGAAGGACTGGTTCACTTTCATGGACAAATACCATCACGACGAAAGCACCAACAGCAGCGCCGCGCTCTATGGCTACGCCGCGGCAGAGGCGCTGACGCAGGTGCTGAAGCAATGCGGCGACGACCTCTCGCGCGAGAACATCATGCGTCAGGCGGCTTCGCTGAGGAATTATCAGCCTTCGGTCGCCCTGCCCAACATCAGGATGAACACCTCGCCGAACAGCTACCTGCCGATCCGGCAGATGCGGCTGGTCCAGTTCGACGGCCGCTCCTGGCAACCCTTCGGCGACGTGATCGAAACCGCCTTCACGGAAGGCGCGGCGCGGTGAGTTGACTCGGGCCCACCTATTGCTGGGCTACCCCTCTCCCCCGCCCTCCCCCACAAGGGGGAGGGAGCCGAGCGGAGAACGGAGCAGCGTCGCACCATGATCGACTTTCCGCGAAGTTGGACAAAGTCGCCACGTTAAAGATGTGTTTCCCTCCCTCCTTGTGGGGGAGGGCTAGGGAGGGGGTGCCACACGGCACACTCTCTCAATGAGAGACGGCAACGCGCGTGCTCCTCACGCCGGGTTCAGAGAGGCCAGCGCATTCTCCAGCAGCGAGCGCACCCGCGCCGCGTCGCCGGATTTGACCACGGCGGGGTCGAGATACAGCTCCAGCCCCGGCGCTCGCTCGGTGATGATCCCGCTCCTTTCGGCGGCCGCGTCGTTCAGCGCGTCGACCGAATAGGGAATGATTTCGCGGCTGATGCCCTTCATCGTGATCGCGGGCAGCGCGTGGGCGCGGACGATGTCGCTGACCAGCGCGAAGGTCTCGTAGCTCAGCACGATGCCGCCGGGCTCGGCGATCGATTGCAGGCGCGCGGCGAGGTTCGCCTCCGCGCCGATGATGGTGTAGTCCATGCGATCGCTGCTGCCGAAATTGCCGACATTGCAATAGCCGGAATTGATGCCCATGCGGGCCTTGAACGGCAGCTCGATGCCGGAGGCGCGCCATTTCGCATTGAGCTCGGTGAGCCGGTGCTGCATGCGCCAGGCCATCTGGAGACAGGCCTGCGCGTCGGCGCGGTCGCCTTTGGTCTCGGGGTCGCCGAAGAAGATCAGCATGGCATCCCCGATGAACTTGTCGATGGTGCCGCCAAATTCGTGGGCGACCGCCGACATCTCGGTGAAATATTCGTTGAGGAGCTGGGTCAGCAACTCCGGCTGCAGCCGCTCCGCCGTCGCGGTGAAATTCTGGATGTCGGAGAAGAAGATGGTGAGCTTCTTGCGCTCGGTGTGGATGGTAACGTCCTTCTGGCCGGAGAAGATGCTCTTGTAGACCTGCGGCGGGATGTAGCGCGAGATTTTCATCGATAGCGAAGCCAGGAAGTCGTTGGTGGATTCGAGCTCCTTGTTCATGCCCTTGATGCGGCTCGCCTGGCGGCGCTGCAGCGAGAGGAACGACAGGCCGCTGCCGGCGGCGATCAGGAAATAGGCCAACAGGAACTTGAACGAGAAGATGTTGGCGGCGATCGGCTGGGCGATGATCACCTCCTGGATGCCTCTGACGTCACCGACCTTCCAGTCCTTCTTCGGGCTCTCGGGGTGACTGTTGTGGCAGCTGACGCAGGCCGGGCCCATCGTCACCGGAGCGATCAGCCGGACCTTGTCGTTGAACAGCGAGGTCTCGGTCTCGACGATCTTCTGCTCGGGATCGTTGCGAAGCGATTCGAGCGCGGCCTTCTCGAACTTGTCGAGCTGGTGCGGGGCGCGGTTCTGGAACGGGAAGTCCGAGACGAAACGGTAGGTGATGTTTTCCTGCTGCGCCCCGATCACCCGCCCTAGCTCCAGCGACAATGTCGCCGGGATCGGGATCGCGCCGGGGATGGATTCGTAGTTGTGAATCACCCTGGTCGTACCGTTCGGATTGGCGATGATGCGCCCGACCACGTTGGTCGCGTAGTAGCTGCGCACGCTCGTGATCACCGAATTCAGGTCGATCGCCTGCCGGCGCAGCGCGGTCTTGCTGAGTTCGGTCAGGTCCAGCCACACCGCGAGCGGCAGGGCGAGCAGCAGGAAGGCGATCGCGGCACCGGTCAGGATGCCGCTCTTGCGCTGTTCTTCGGAGATCTCTTGCTTCACTCTTTGGCTCCGTGATGAGCGTTCTTGTCTCGAACTCGGGGGATTTGCGGAACAGAGCCAATAAACGCGCTCCCGCGCAACCCCATTTTATGGTGGTCGCGCCAAGCGGCTTTTCGTTTCATGGCGAATGTTTAAGATCGGCATTAATCTGCATTCACTCCGCCAGGAGATCCACCAAATGACCGAGACCATCTGCATCAAGCGCTTCAATGCGCGCTCCGTCATCGTGCCGATGAACCTCCCGCTCCAGACCTCGACCGGGGCTGTCGCAAAGGCACCGCTGGTGCTGATCGACTGCGAGACCGACCAGGGCGTCCAGGGGCACGCCTATCTGTTCTCGATCACGCCATCGGCCTTGAAGCCGTTGACGGCGATGGTCGCGGAAATGTCGGAGCTGCTTGCGGGCGACGAGCTGCTACCGTTCGAGATCGAGCGCAAGCTGACCCAGCGCTTCACCCTGCTGGGGCTCGCCGGCCTGCAGCGGCTGGCACAATCCGGCATCGACATGGCGGCATGGGACGCACTGGCGCGCGCACGCGGCCTGCCGCTAGCGCGGCTGCTCGGCGGCGCGCCGAGACCGGTCAGGGCCTACAATTCGAAGGGGCTCGGCATCATGCCGGCGGGTGCCGCGGTGGAGGAAGCCCACAAGCTGCTGGCCGAGGGCTTTCAGGCCGCAAAGATCCGCGTCGGCCGTCCCGATGCACGGGAAGACCTGAAGGTGGTGCGCGCGGTGCGCAAGGCCGTCGGCGACGACGTGACCTTGATGTGCGACTATAACCAGGCGCTGACGGCCACCGAGGCGATCCGCCGTGGCGAGATGCTCGACGATGAGGGCCTGACCTGGATCGAGGAGCCGATCCGTCACGACGATTATGAGGGTAACGCCCGCATCGCGGATGCGCTGCGCACGCCGGTCCAGATCGGCGAGAATTTCGACAGCGCCTTCGCGATGCAGACCGCGCTCTCAGCGGAAGCCTGCGACTACGTGATGCCCGACGTGCAGCGCATCGGCGGCGTCACCGGCTGGCTGCGCGCCGCCGCGCTGGCGCATGCCGCCGGGATCGAGATGTCGACGCATCTGTTCTCGGAAGTCAGCGCGCATCTTTTGTGCGTGACGCCGACCGCGCATTGGCTCGAATATGTCGACTGGGCCGACGCAGTGCTTTCAACGCGGCTGATCATCAAGGACGGCTTTGCCCTGCCGAACGAGGAGCCCGGCAACGGGATCGCGTGGGACGAGGCTGCGGTGAAGAAGTATCTGGTCGAATAGACCGCGTGTCGTCGCGACGTATCGAAGTGCGAACGTCGAAGCTGACGATCAGCGAACGGCATGCCTTCCTACGACCGAACAGCGGCAATCATACTCAGCTCGACCGGTGCACCCCGCGGCAACTCGGCGACGCCGACAGATGTACGCGTGTGACGACCGCGATCGCCTAGGCGCTCGATCAACCGGTCGGAAGCGCCGTTCATGACTTGCGATTGCTGAGTGAATCCAGGGGCCGAGGCGATGTATCCAACGAGCTGCAAGACGTGGACGATCTTGTCCTCTCCACCTGTTGCGTGATTGATGGCCGAAATGCAGAGATCTGCGCAGAGGGCTGCCGCCCCCTGTGCGGCGGCGACATCGACACCTGCGCCGACCTTGCCTGAGTACAGCAGCTCTTCGCCGCGACGCGGCAACTGACCACTGACATACGCAATTCCACTATGGATGATGACGGGCAAGTAGTTGCCGCCTGGTTTGTTCACGCTGCTCATCTCGATAACCTGCCTTCATTTCTCGCTGGCGTGGGTGGGCGGACAATGGCAGGCGGGGAGTCGCGGATCAAGCTGCGCATTGCACCGAGGTGGTGCACGATAACGATCCCTCATGACCACATGGCGCCTTCATTCGCACATCCGCGTCGTCGCGATCGGCGGCGAGGATCGAGTTCGGCGAGAGCTGGCAGGCCGCGCTGGTGCGTAAGTTCCACGAGGAGCTCGGTATCGGAATCTCCATCGTGAAGGCGATGAGCTGAACACGTTGCTGCTTCCACATCGTCATTGCGAGCGCGGCCAAGCAATCCAGAATCCCTCCGCGGAAACAGTCTGGATTGCTTCGTTGCGCTCGCAATGACGGAGTGTGAGACAGCAGCGCTGCATGACTAGCTACGCTACCAAACCTCCGCGCCGGGAATCTTCCTGCGCACCGCGATGCGCTGGATCCAGATGCAGCGGCGGATGGATCTGTTGGAGCGGCCGACGGCCGAGATGCCCTCGCCGGCCTGAAGCAGCGGCGCCACGCTTTCGCGCAATGCGCGGCAGCGCTGCAGTTCGGCCTGCCAGTCGATGACCGCAGCAGCGGCGCGCGACGACATCAGCGCCAGCACCATCAGGGCAACATAGCTCGCCCGCATCACCCGCATTCCCTTCATTTTGATCCGCGCTCGTCGCGCCAGTAGCGGAAATCGCAATGGGACGCGCCTTGCATGATGGTTTGCGTGCGCGTGAGCCTGACGTCGGCGCCAAATCCATCAGCGGTCGCGAAGTCGGCGGTGCAGACCAGCAGGAAACCGAGCTCCGGCTCGCCCAGCGCCTTGTAGAACTCGGCATAGGCGCATCGCGTCACGTCGAACGCAAAGGCGTCCTGGGTCTGCTCGATGATGTCATAGGCGAGCGCGTCGTCTCGGGCATAGGTCTTGAACGCCGACGCGACGGCCTTGCCGAGATCGGCTTCGTTGTTCGTGCTGTTCTTTGCCTTCCAGAATTCCTCGCCGAAGCCGCGATAGAGGTCGCCAAGCGCCTTGCGCACCAATGCATTGGCGCGCGCCTCGCCGAGTTCGGCCTGCAACGCCTTAACCAGGGGCACCAGCACCTGCGCCTGGATCTTTGCCTGCTCGATGACGGACACGCTCATGGGCAACCTTCATCCGGGTTACTTCACACCACAAGACGATAACTCAACTCGCTGCTCGCGGCGAGGGTTTGCTTGCCTGGTCCCGTGGCATCCGGAAGTCTACGTTTCCGTGATGTCGGGGTCATCGCCGATCGTGCAATCCTGAAAACATCGACCTGGCCACAATGGTATGACGCTCACCATTCAAATTCCGCCGGCAAATGACCAGAGGTGACCATGATCCGACCCAAAATGCCTTCAGGCAATTTCACGCCACGAGTGTTTTCACGGCGCCCTCAAGTTGCGGCGTTTGCCGCAGCGCTGTTTCTCGCCGCAACGTTCTGGCCGGCCGGAGGCGCGCAGGCTGCCGCAAATGATGCCGAAGCAGGAACCATCTTCGAGAAATTCATCGCGGCGCAGAATGCGCATGATGCGGACGCCATGAAGGCCATGCTCCTGAATTCACCCGGAACGCTGTTGTTTGCCAGAAACATCGAGACGCGCGGTCGCGATGAGGTCGCCGAACGCTTCAAGACCTATTACGAGGGCACCTGGCACCTCGAACCCGACAT
This sequence comes from Bradyrhizobium sp. BWC-3-1, assembly GCF_032917965.1. Classification (NCBI taxonomy): domain Bacteria; kingdom Pseudomonadati; phylum Pseudomonadota; class Alphaproteobacteria; order Hyphomicrobiales; family Nitrobacteraceae; genus Bradyrhizobium; species Bradyrhizobium sp. BWC-3-1. The sequence continues at coordinate 1,075,898 of NZ_CP136625.1, read as the reverse complement.
GTCGAAATTCCGCGTCGCCGTGATCTCGAACGAGATCATGCAGATCCTCGTGCCGATCGTCTTTACGCGCGGCCTTCCGGGCAAGCCGCCACAACAAAATACGTTTCTGATCAGCCAGACCTACGTTCAGGATGCGGACGGCTGGCACGTCGCCTCAATCCTTCCGGTCGCGAATACGGAACTGAAATAGGGGATTTAGTGGCTGTGTGTCGGCGCAGGAGGCTGCCGCTCCAGTCCGTGTCCGCTCTTCGAGCTACGCCGGACACGCTTCGCCAAAATGAGATTGGTGGCTTCCGAGCCGAAGCTCGCGGCGGCAGCCCGCCTGCGCCCGTTGGGCTTCGGCGTGGCATCCTTCACTCGGCTATCGCGAGCGAAGGATGGTGGGCGCGACAGGGATCGAACCTGTGACCCCTACCATGTCAAGGTAGTGCTCTCCCGCTGAGCTACGCGCCCTAGATGTCTCTAGATCGGGTCGGGTCCCTATAACGGCTCACGGGAGCCGGTGCAAGGACGGAAGGGGGCCGATTTAGGCCGCCAGCATCTTGTTCACTTCGCTGACCAATTCGCGCAAATGCACGGGCTTGGACAGCACCTTGGCGTTCTTGGGGGCATCCGAATCGGAGTTCAGGGCGACCGCGGCGAAGCCCGTGATGAACATGATCTTGATGTCGGGGTCGAGTTCCGAGGCCCGGCGGGCGAGTTCGATGCCGTCCATCTCCGGCATCACGATGTCGGTGAGCAGCATCTCGAACGGCTCTTCCCGCAGCCGCTGATAGGCGGCCATGCCGTTATCGTGGGACGAGACCTGAAAACCGGCGTTTTCCAGCGCCTTGACCAGGAAACGGCGCATGTCGTTGTCGTCTTCGGCGAGCAGGATCTTTGGCATGGCGGAAATGTCGAATCCCCAGAGGATATCAGCGGAGGTCACTAAGCCCGACGGAGGGTAAATTTGGGGTGAAAATCTTTACCCTCCGCAGCTCGCGCTGCCGGACTCTTGTGAACCGGAATACGGCACGAAGCAATCGAGCCGTACCTGCCGGTCCCCACCCGCTGCCCGCAGGGTTAAGACATGTTCCAGCGCAGATCGCATCTTTTCGCTTGGCAGGATGGTTGCGATTCCGGACAATGACGACACATAAGGGCCGCCCGATCGGCCGAATCAATGCGCCAAGGGCGAAGCCTGATACCGAGAGGCGGAGCCTGATTGCCAAGGGGCGAAGCCTGACACCAAGGGACGAAGCCTGAGAAGATGACCCGGTTTGACGGCGACAAGTCGCCAGCCTTCGAGATCGTTGAGCCCGCGCAATGGCGCGCGCCGGTTATCTTCAACTCGCCCCATTCCGGCTCGACCTATCCGGACGAATTCCTCAGCGCCTCCAGGATCGACCTGCCGACGCTGCGGCGTTCCGAAGATTCCTTCATGGACGAGTTGATCGGCCATCTCAGCGAGCGCGGCTTTCCGACCGTGCGGGTCAACTTTCCCCGCTCCTATGTCGACGTCAATCGCGAGCCCTACGAGCTCGATCCCCGGATGTTCACCGGGCGCCTGCCGAGCTTTGCCAACACCCGCTCAATGCGGGTCGCCGGCGGACTTGGCACCATTCCGCGCGTGGTCGGCGACGGCCAGGAGATCTATCGCGAGCGCATCCTGGTCGACGACGCACTGGGGCGGATCGAGACGCTGTACAAGCCCTATCATCGCGCGCTGCGCCGGCTGATCAACAAGGTGCACCAGATGTTCGGCACCGTCGTGCTGGTCGACTGCCATTCGATGCCCTCGGTCGGCGTCTCCCGCGACGAGCCGCGCCGGCCCGACATCGTCATCGGCGACCGCTACGGCACGAGCTGCACGCCGCTATTGCCCGACCGGGTCGAGGAGACCATGGCCGGCCTCGGCTATTCGATCGGCCGCAACAAGCCCTACGCCGGCGGCTTCATCACCGAGCATTACGGTAACCCGGCCAGTGGCCTGCATGCCGTGCAGCTCGAGCTCAACCGCGCAATCTACATGGACGAGCGGCGGCGCGAGCGCAGTCCGCGCTTTGCACAAGTGGCGTCGGACTTCGGCGTGCTCGCAGACGTGCTGGCGACCACGGTCCCGTTCGGCGATCTCGGCCCGTTCCAGGCCGCGGCTGAATAGGCGCGACGTTTTCTTCGAACAATTGTGTTGGGTGCGATCAGCGCGAATGCGTTTCGCGGCGAGCATCGAAATGAAAGCCGATGCCGAGAGAAAGCAGAGGCTGAAAGAAAAAAGGGCCGCTTCTAATGAAGAAGCGGCCCAAGTCTAGGGAGGAAACGCCCAAGGAGGGCAGCAGTAACGCGAGAAGCGCTACCGCACCGCAACAATATGCGGCCGCGCCGCACAAAGTGCAAGGGCTTTCGAGCGGTTTCCCATGCAATGAGGACATAGCTCGGTTGCTTCTAGAGAAACCCGGATTCAGTTCCTTTGATAAGGAAATTCAATGGGTTGATAGTCATTTGCATACGAACGAGGCAGATCCGGAACTAAGGTTTCAACTCAATGATCGATTTTTGGCCGGCCTAGTTCTTTGAAGGGGGGACGCATCCGGCATCCAAAATACCAGGGTGCAAAAGCAAGACAGCGCTGCACGATTCTTCCGATTTGAGCTAGGCAGGAGTGAGCTTCACCCGACTTTCGCTTTTTGAGGATACGCCGTGACGGTGATCGATTTCTCCGCCTTCATCGGACGGCTCGCCACCGCCTCCGGCGAAACCATCCTACCGTTCTTCCGCACCTCGCTGTCGATCGAGGACAAGAGCAAGACCAAGGATTTCGACCCCGTGACCGAGGCCGATCGCGCCGCGGAGGCGGTGATGCGGCGTCTGATCAAGGCCAACTTTCCCCAGCACGGCATCGTCGGCGAGGAATTCGGCAACGAGCGCGAGGATTCGGACTATGTCTGGGTGCTCGACCCCATCGACGGCACCAAATCCTTCATCGGCGGCTTTCCGATCTGGGGCACGCTGATCGCGCTCCTGCACAAGGGCACGCCGGTCTACGGCATGATGCACCAGCCCTTCATCGGCGAACGCTTTTCCGGCGACAGCGGCTCGGCTCATTATAAAGGCCCGTCCGGCGAGCGCCGGCTCCAGGTCCGGCGCTGCGCCTTGCTGTCGGAGGCGACGACCTACACCACCAGCCCGCTGCTGATGAGCGAGCGCGACCGCGCCATCTTCGGCCGCATCGAAACGGGCGCGCGGCTGTCGCGCTATGGCGGCGACTGCTACTCCTATTGCATGCTGGCGGCAGGTCACGTCGATCTCGTGGTCGAGACCGAGCTGAAGCCTTACGACATCGCAGCCCTGATCCCGATCGTGACCGGTGCCGGCGGCGTCGTCACCACCTGGGAAGGCAAGCCGGCCCAGGGCGGCGGCCGCATCGTCGCGGCCGGCGACGCCAGGGTTCACGAAGAAGCACTGAAACTGCTCAACGGCTAGGCGATCTAGGAGCCTGCATGACCAACCGGCGTACGCTCCTTCTCGCGGCCTTGCTTCTTTTTCCGACGCTCGCCTCCGCCCAGAATTTCCCGGCCAAGCCGATCAAGCTGATCGTGCCGTTTCCGGCCGGCGGCCCCAACGATATCATCGCGCGGGTGATCGGCCAGCGCATGTCGGAACTGTCAGGGCAGCCGGTGCTGATCGACAATCGCGGCGGCCAGGGTGGCGTGCTCGGCACCGATGCCGTCTCCAAGGCTGCACCTGACGGCTACACCATCGCGATCTCCAGCGCCGGCGCGCTGGCGATCAGCCCGAGCATGGAAAGGGTCGCCTACGATACGCTCAACGACCTCACGCCCGTGACGTTGGTCGCAACCGTGCCGGAAATGTTGGTGGTCGCCACCAACGTCCCCACAAAGGACATCGCGGAATTGATCGCGCTCGCCAAGGCGCAGCCGGGAAAACTCAACTTCGCCTCCTCCGGACCCGGCAGCCTGCCGCATCTCGCCGGTGAATTGTTCAAGCTGACGGCCAAGATCGACATCGTGCACGTGCCCTATCGCGGCGCGGCGCCCGCCGTGAACGATCTGCTGGGCCAGCAGGTGCAGATGACGTTCCTGGACCTCCCCGTGCTGCTGCCGCAGGTCAAGGCGGGCGCCCTGCGACCGATCGCGGTCGGCTCCGCCGAGCGTTCGCCGACGGCGCCTGACGTGCCGACCACCACAGAAGCGGGCTTTGCGGATCTGCGCATCGAGAACTGGTACGGCATGGTCGCGCCGAAGGGCACGCCGAAGGAGATCGTCACCGCGCTACATGATCTGGCCACGAAGGCGATGGCGGATCCGGCGGTGAAGGAAAAGCTCGCTGCCCAGGGCGCGACGCTGGTCGGCGATGAGCCGGAGCATTTTCGCACATTCATCGCGGACGAGACGAAGAAATGGGCGAAGGTGATCAAGGACGCTGGCGTGGAGACGGCGAAGTAGCTGCGTCTTAACCTCTTCTAAAGGGAGGGGAAATCCCAGAACTCACACCGCCGCAGACCGCAAATGCTCCACCAGCATCTTCGCCGGGCGCGGTAGTGTCTTGAAGCTTCGCGCGCAGATCACGAGTTTGCGGTTGGCCCAGCTATCGCGCAGGCGGACCATGGCGAGCGGCATCAGTTTTGCGCAGCGGCGGGCCGCGGCTTCGGGCACCAGCGCGACGCCGACATCGGCGGCGACCATCTGGCAGATCGCATCGAAGTCGCGCAAGCGTGCGCGGTAATGCGGCCGCATGCCGAGCCGGGCGGCGTGCTTTGAAATATGCACCTGAAGCGCGGTGGCGCTGGTGAGCCCGACGAAGTCGCAAGCGCCCGCCTCCTGGAAATCGATCGCGCGGCGGCCGGCGAACGGGCCGCGCCTAGACGTCACCAGCGTCAGGCGATCCTCGCTGAAGGCGAATCGCTCGATATGATCGGGCAGCGCGTGCTCGGCGGCGAAGCCGAGATCGGCCGCGCCCGCAGTGATCGCGGCCGCGATGTCGGTGCTCTCGCGCTCCTCGATGTCGATGGCAACGTCGCGATGCTCGCGCAGGAAGCCGGCGAGCGCCTTCGGCAGATGCTCCGAAAGCCCCGAGGTATTGGCGAGGAAGTGCACGCTGGCGCGCACGCCGCTGGCAAAGCCGGCGAGATCGCCGCGCATGTCGTCGATCTGGTGAATGACGAGACGGGCGTGATCGAGCAGGCTCTCGCCGGCCGAGGTCAACTCAACGCCGCGGCGCCCGCGCTTGAGCAGCGCGACGCCGAGCGCATCCTCCAGCCCCTTGATGCGCGCGCTGGCTGAGGCCAGCGCCAGATGCGACCGCTCCGCGCCGCGGGTGATGCTGCGCTGGTCGGCGACCGCGATGAACAGCTGGAGGTCGACGAGGTCGAAGCGCATCGGGGGTCCCTTCAGCCTTCGTTCGAAACGAAGGCTTTCTCCGTAAGCTACAGATTGTGCCGGCGCGCTGCATCGGTCAATGTGCAGATATGATCGACCCGCTCCTCATTCTCATCGCCGCCGTTTTCCTGATCGCCGGATTCGTCAAGGGCGTGGTCGGGCTCGGCCTGCCGACGGTCTCCATGGGCCTGCTCGCGGTGAGCATGGCGCCGAGCCGCGCGATCGCCATCGTGATCGTCCCCGCCATCGTCACCAACATCTGGCAGACCTTCGTCGGCCCCCATTTGCGCGATATCCTGAGGCGGCTGTGGCCGCTGATGATCGGCACCGTGATCGGGTGCTGGCTCAATGCCGGCGCGCTCACCGGCCCGCATGCGCGCTACGGCACGATCGTGCTCGGCGTGCTCCTGGTCATCTACGCGATCATCGGGCTGAACAAATTCCAGTTTCATGTTGCGCCAAAGAACGAGAAATGGGTCGGCGGCGTGGTCGGCGTGGTCACCGGCGTGATCTCGGCCTCGACCGGCGTGCAGGTGATCCCCTCGATGCCGTTCATGCAGGCGATCGGCATGGAGAAGGACGAGCTGGTGCAGGCGCTCGGCGTGTTTTTCACGACAGCGACACTGGCGCTCGCCTTCAATCTCACCGCGGGCGGATTGCTGACGCCGGCCAACGCGGTGCCGGGCGCCGTGGGCATGGCATGCGCGTTTGCCGGCATGTATATCGGCCAAACGGTGCGGGCGCGGATGCCGGCGGAAGCTTTTCGCCGCTGGTTCCTGATCGCGATGATCCTGCTCGGCCTCTATCTCGCCGGCAGCGCGCTGCTGAAGGAATTCGCGTAAAGGACGTTACCGCGTCTCCAGCATGGCGACGCGGATGCCGAGATAGATGAAGAGGCCGCCGAGGGCACGGTTGACCCAGGCGACCGCGCCTTCGGAGCTCCGCAAGCGGTGGGCGGCCCTTGCCGCGAACGCCGCCAGCACCAGGCACCACAGCGTTCCCGTGCAGATGAAGATCAGGCCAAGCGTCAGGAAGGCGAGCGGCTTGTGCGCCGAGTCGGCTGCGACGAATTGCGGCAGGAAGGCCAGGAAGAACAGCGCGACCTTGGGATTGAGCGCGTTCGTGAAGACGCCCTGGAGGAAGACCCGCCGCAACGAGCTTTGCACAGGCGCGTCGATGGCCGAGGCCAGTACCGGGCGCGACCACAGCATCTGAAGCCCGGTCACGACGAGATAGGCCGCTCCGACCAGCTTCAGGATCGAGAACGCGGTCGATGAGGCCATCAGCAGGGCCGAAAGGCCGATTGCCGCGCCCGCGACATGGAAAAAGCAGCCGCAACTGATGCCCAGCGCGGCCGCGGCGCCACCTCGCCAGCCCAGCTGCATGCTGCGGCCGATCACATAGACCGTATCAGGCCCCGGCGTGATGTTGAGCAGCACGCCCGACAGGACGAAGAGCCAGATTTCGTGAATGCCCAGCATGTGTGACGTGCCTCCGCCGCCCAACCGTAGCCCAAGAGGTCGGCTTAGTGCGTTCGCTCGTCCCCGTCCACTGCCGGATTGCCGAGGATTTACCTCGAATTTGCAATGCGGATCATACTTTCGCTCGGCCTCATCTGCTCTATAAGGAACGGGTTCTTTGAATGCGGGATTCGAGGCGACTGCCACGCCGTGGCCGGTCCTCGATCTCTTCCAAGTCTCTTGCAAGTCTCTTGGAGCTCCGGAATATGGAAAGACGTCTGGCCGCCATTGTCTGCGCCGATGTCGCCGGCTATTCGCGCATGATGGGCACCGATGAGGCCGGCACCCATGCCGCCTTCAAGGCCCATCGCAGCGCGATCCATCCCATCATCCTCAATCACGGCGGCCGCGTCGTCAAAAACACCGGCGACGGCTTCCTGCTGGAATTCCCCTCGATCGTCGGCGCCACCGAGGCCGCGATCGCGATGCAGACCCTGATGGCGGAGCGCAATCACCATCTGCCCGCCGATCGCGCCATGCAGTTCCGCCTCGGGATCCATATGGGTGACGTCATCGCCGACGAGGACGAGGTCTTCGGTGACGATGTCAACATTGCCGTCCGCCTCGAAGCCGTGGCGAGCCCCGGCGGCTTCGCCATCTCGGCCAAGGCCTACAAGGAGGCCAGCAAGCATCTCACCGTGCCGCTGGTCGATGCCGGCAACCACCGCTTCAAGAACATCAAGGATCCGATCGGGGTCTGGACCTGGACGCCTGAAGGTGCACCGGCGCTTGCGCCCGCGCTGAGGGAGGCATCCGCCCTCTCGCAGCAGTATCGCACCGCGATCGTCGGCGTGCTCCCTTTCGCCAATCTCAGCGACGCACAGGACGAGTATTTCTCCGACGGCCTGACCGAGGATCTGATCCACGCGCTGTCGCTGCAATCCTTCTATCGCGTGCTGAGCCGCAACTCGACGTTCGTGTTCAAGGGCAACAACGCCAGCACCCGCCTGATCGCGCGGGAGATCGACGCCACCTATCTGATCCAGGGTTCGGTGCGGCGTGCCGGAGCCAAGATCCGCGTGACCGCAGAGCTGATCGCGCCGGAGACCGGCGAGCAGCTCTGGACTGGCCGCTACGACCGCGACATCGGCGATCTCTTCGCGATGCAGGACGAGATCACCACCAACCTGTCCGCCGCCATCGCCACCGAGATCGTCCGGGCCGAAGCCTCGGCGCCGGCGCGGCTCTCGACCGACGTCACCGCCTGGGACCGCTTCCTCAAAGGACTGTCGCACTATTATCGGCAAACCAAGGAAGACCTGGCCATCGCCGTCGACCTGTTCCGGGAGGCCATCAGGCTCGAGCCCAAGCTGTCGATTGCGCACGCCTATCTCGCCACGATCCAGATCCAGAGCATCCAGTTCGGCTGGGTCAAGGGCACGCGCGAGATGTGGGCCGAGGCGATGAAGCTTGCCGAAACCAGCGTTCGGCTCGATCCGCGCTCGTCATTTGCGTTCTCGATCCTGTCCTGGACCCACGCGCTGGAGGGGCATTACGAGGCCGCGATGGACGCCGCCAAGCGCGCCGTCGCGCTCAACCCCTACGACAACGGCGCGCGCGGCGTGCTCGGCATCTGCCATTTCGTCATCGGCGAGCACCGCGAGGCGATCGAGCTGTTCTCGATGGCCGCACAGCGCGACAACAGCGATCCGCGCTACCAATGGGCCGCACTGAACGCCTTCAGCCATTATCTGCTGGGCCAATATGACGCGACTCTGTCATGGGCTCGAGAACAGCTCTACATCAACCCGAACCATTTGCAGGCGCTGGCAATCCGCGCCGCGGCGCTGGCGCAATTGGGACGCGGCGACGAGGCGGTCGAGGCGACCCGCGTGCTCATGGCTAACTACCCGACTCTCAATGTCGACCGCCATTTGCGCAATTTCCACTGGAAGCGGCCCGAGGACCTCGCCCATTACCGCGCCGGACTCTTGAATGCGGGCGTGCCGCTCGGCAAACTGACCCTGGTTTCGAGCGACGTCAAACGCGTCGCCGAATCCTGAGAGCCAGCCGCGGCCACGCGGCAATGTCCCCTCCGCCTTTATTGACACGACAGTGAATTCAGCCACACTCGGCTACACGCTGAAGTAGTATAACGTGTTGTCGGTTTGTCAGGACTTTCCGCGCTCTATCGCCGCGTCTGTATTTCACGATTCGCCGTTTTCAGGATTTGGGCCATGCATGACTCCGCTCCGAAGCCCTCCTTAGACCCTTCGATCCAGGTCTCCCCGAACAATCCCTGTCCATTCCTCCGCGGCCTCGTCGGCGAGGGGTTTGTTGACGGCAGAACCGTTCCGCTCGGCACGCTGTCGCAAACGATCGCGAATGCGAGCGGCGAGACCGGGCTGAAGAAGGTCTCGGCCCGCATCCAGGTCCGCGGCGTTGCGCTTATCGCCAACGGGCTCGGTCACATCCTGAAGAGCATATTTTCGGGCGCACAGCTCGACGCGTTGCGTGGCGGCCCTCTCGACAAGCGCGGTGCCGGCTCGCGCGTCCTCGGCGTCGACGGCAAGGTCGATGAGGACGAGCTTGCGCGGTTTGCGAGCTTCGGCCGGGACTACCGGGATCCGAACGGCGGCGGCTCTGAGCCCGGTCTCAACGCCTCCGAAATCGGCGTCTTCATGCGCGACAACCTCAAGCGCGCCGGCAGCGCCGCGCGCTGGTACTACCCCCTGCTGATGAAGTTCGAGTGGCCGATCCTCCTGAAGATCATGGGCAAGGGCGCGGGTGAGGACCGCTATCTCAGCGTGGCCGACGTGCGCACTCTGTTCAACGAGCGGCAATTCCCTGCTCGCATCAACCAGCGGCTGGTATCGCAGCCGGTGCTGTCCACCTGCCAGCGTGTGGTGCGGGGCGCCCTCAAGGTTGCGGCCCTGCTGCTCGCCCTCGGTCTCGCCTTGCTCGTTGCGGTCGCCGAATTTCCCGACCAGGTGCGCGCCATGCTGCCGCAAAAGGGAATTCTCGTGAATCTCCTGCCGCCACCCTTGCCCACGGTCCCGGAGACGAAGGCGGCCTTTTGGCTCGAACAGAATTGGTCGCTGAAGGACAGGCACTGGTTTCACCATGCCAGCCAGGGCACAGCGACCTTCCCGGTGCCCTATGAATGGTTCATGGCCCTGGAGCAGCCGCGCCTGCATCTGTTCTCGGCGCCGGGCATGATGACGGACGGCACCTATCTCGAGCGCTTCGGGTTCATCCCGAGCCCGCAGTCGATCCAGACTGACGCGACGTCACTGCGCCGCTTCGGCTATGCCAATGTCTACGAGACGACACAGGTGCCGGACTGGTCGACCAGGTGGACGCCGGCGGAGAACGTCGACGGCCTGCCGGTCGGCTTCGCACGGATGACCGGTGTCGTCGATCCCGCGACCGGCCGTCGCGAAGAGGACAAGATCGGGCTGACCTGCGCGGCCTGCCATACCGGCCAGATCCACTACCAGGGCGTGGACGTGCGTTTCGACGGCGGCCCGGCCATGACCGACCTGAAGAAGCTCGAGGTCTCCACCGGCCTGTCGATCGCCTACACGATTTACGTGCCGTTCCGCTTCCAGCGCTTCGCCGATCGCGTGCTCGGCCCCGATGCCAGCAAGGCTGACCGCGCCGCGCTCAAGCAGAAGCTCAGCGCGATCGGCAACTTCCTGATCGACTGGGCGCAAACCCAGCAAAAGACGATTGAAGGCAAGAAGACCTGGAACGGCAGGCAGCAGCAGGACACCGAGGAAGGGTTCGGTCGCCTCGACGCTCTCAATCGCATCGGCAATCAAGTTTTTTCGCAGGATCTCGCGCTGAGCGGGATCAAGGGATTCGAGAAGAACCTGCACGCCCAGGACGCGCCGGTCAGCTATCCCCCGATCTGGACCGTGCCCTGGTTCAAGTTCGCCCAGTACGACGCCTCGATCGAGCAGCCGCTGATCCGCAACGCCGGCGAAGCCCTCGGCGTGACGGCGCTGCTCAACCTGTCCGACGCCTACCCGGAGGACAGGCTGTGGCGCTCCTCGGTTCATATCAACACGCTCGGCTGGATCGAGGACATGCTCAGGGGGCCAGACCCGTTCAAGACGGCAGATCCCTCCACCGGCCCGAAGTTCGGCGGCCTGCTGGCGCCGAAATGGCCCTCGCAGATCCTTGGCGACAATTGGAGGCTCGATCAAAAGAAGGTCGACAATGGCCGCAAGATCTACGCCGAGATGTGCTCCGGATGCCATCTGCCGGCGATCGACACCCCGGCTTTCTGGTCGTCGGGACATTGGGAGCCGAGCGGCGACAGCAAGGTGCTGAACGCGGTGACGATCCCCCTCGACGAGATCAAGACGGATCCCGAACAGTCGCTCGTGCTCAGCAACAGGATCGTCGATCTGCCCGGCTTCCTGAAGGTGAATACGGCCGACCTCCAGAAATGGTGGCAATGCGACGTCTCGACCGCAAGCTCGCCGACCGAGATGGTTTATGCGCTCGGGTTGATGACGGTGGTGGATCTCGTCGCCCGCAAATGGATGGACGACGAGAAGACTCCGGACGCCGAGCGGTCGAAATTGTGGAATCTCGCGCGCAAGAACTGCCTCAATCCGGTGGGGGGAGCACGCTATCGGGCACGGCCGCTGAACGGCGTCTGGGCCACGGCACCCTATCTGCACAACGGTTCGGTGCCCTCTCTCTACTGGTTGCTGAAGCCTGCAAGCGAGCGCCCGCAAAAATTCTGCATGGGCCGCCGCGACTATGATCCCGTGACCGTCGGCTTTGCGGTCACCGCCAACGAGAAGTGCAAGACGGGTGAAACCGAGTTCTCGGCCGGGTCGGACAAGGATCCGATCCAGGGCAACAGCGTGCTCGGCCATTCCTTCGAGCGCAAGCCGGGCGAGGAAAAACGTCCCGGTGTCATCGGCCGCGTGTTCAAGGACGACAACGAGCGCTACGATCTGATCGAGTATCTGAAGACGCTGTAGTGGGTGATGCTACTTCCTCGTCATGGCCGGGCTTGTCCCGGCATGCCGGCGTGTGGTCGCAGGGCAGCATCGCCTCCCCTCACTTGAACAGCGGCGTGCCTGGCACGAAGGCGTCGAAGGCTGCCCAGAATTGGGAACGGTAGCGGTCCTGCTCCTGGAGAATCTCGTGCTTGGCACCGGCGATCACGAGATGGGAGCCTGCGCGCAAATGATAGGCGAACTCCTCGATCGCCGCGATCGAGACCACGGTGTCGCTGGAGGCCGCCAGCATCAGGATCGGCTGACGGATCTCGGACGGGTAGTTTTTGCCCTTGAAGGTGTTCATCGCGCGGAAGGCGGTATCGGCCCAGGCGACCGTTGGTGACGCGAGCCCGAGGGTCGGATCCTCCTCCAGGATTGCGGCATTGCGCGCATAGCGCACGGGGTCGCTGGTCAGCGGATTGTTGATGAAGGGATTGAGCCCGGTGATCTGGTCGCTGCCGCCGGGGACATAACGGCCGCCCATCCCCAGCACGCGCATCGTCTTCAGCAGAGCCCGCGCCGGAAACGAGGTGGCGCGGCCGGGGAGGTCGATCATCGGCGCAGACAGCACCATGCGGTCGAACCAGCGCTTGCCCGCATGCGCCACCCGCAGCATCACGGTGCCGCCCATGGAGTGGGCGAGCGCGAAGAAGGGCGGCGGGCAATCCGGCAGCACCACCTGCTGCACGAAGGTCTCGACGTCGATCTCGAAATCAGCGAAGTCGCGGACATAGCCCTTGCGCGGATCGCGCAGGCGGCGCGAGGAGTGGCCCTGCCCGCGCCAGTCGATCATCGCCACCGCAAAACCGCGGTCGCGCAGGTCGCGCACGGTCTCGAAATACTTCTCGATCTGCTCGCTGCGTCCGGTGAAGACGCAGACCGTGCCCTTGCGGTTCGCCGGCGGTGCCCAGCGCGCAAAGCGCAGCTCGACGCCATCAGGGGTCTTGATGGTGCCGCTGACGACGTCTTCGGGAACGGGATTGGACGGTATCGAGACCAGCGTCATGATGGGGAGGGCTTGGGCACGAAGAGCTGCAAATCAGGGGCGGGAGCGCCGAAAAGGCTGAGTATCCGCCCTCTTGAACGCCGTTCCCCTGAACCCATATCACCTTGGTGCAGGCCGCTACCAGTGTTTCGGAACCGGAACATCAGGCTGCACACAGACGAAAGCCCGGCCCGATTGGCGGGCGGGTTACTCAACAGTCGCTCAATGGAGGACTTGACCATGCGTACCTACGACCTGACCCCCTTCTACCGTTCCACCGTCGGCTTCGACCGTCTCTTCAACCTGCTCGACCAGGCCGGTTCGGACGGCAGCCCCGGTTATCCCCCCTACAATATCGAGCGTACCGGTGAGAACGATTACCGCATCACCGTTGCGGTTTCGGGCTTTGCCAAGGATGAGCTCTCCATCGTCGCGAAGGAAAACACGTTGACGATTAAGGGCGAGAAAGTCGCCAACGAGAACTCGAAGGCCGAAGTGCTGTACCGTGGCATCGCCGCGCGTGCCTTCGAGCGCGCCTTCCAGCTTGCCGACTTCGTGCAGGTGAAGAACGCCTCGCTCGAGAACGGGCTGCTTCACGTCGACCTCGTCCGTGAGATTCCCGAAGCGAAGAAGCCCCGCCAGATCGCGATCAACACCGGTGCGCAAGGCGCACAGGTGATCGAGAACTCGGTAGCCGCGTAAATCACGTCGGCCGCTTCCAGGTTGCGAAAACGCCCCGGTGCCCCGGGGCGTTTTTTTGTTGGGCTCTCCTCGTCCCGGCGAGAGCCGGGGAATCCTGCCGCGAGATCGATCAATCGTGCACGGAAGAAATACCGAACGACGGATCTGCCATACCTTACCAGAGAGGATGGTCTCGGTCGTCGCCGGGACGTCACCGATTGCTGAACGGCCGTGCTGGACTGTTGCGCCGCATCACAGAGCGGTGAAATGGCGTAACACCGCCGCCCCGCGCATCGTCTTTTGGATATCGAACCCAAAAACAAGACGGAGAACAATCATGACTTTCTGGCGCAGCCTTTTCGTCGCCGCGAGCCTGCTGGCGGCCCCTCTCAGCCTCGCTCACGCGCAGACGCCGCAGACCGTAAAGGCCAAGAACGTCGTGCTGGTGCACGGCGCCTGGGCCGACGGCTCGAGCTGGTCGGAAGTGATCCCGATCCTCCAGGCCGCAGGGCTCAACGTAACTGCCGTGCAAAATCCGCTGTCGTCGCTTGCGGATTCCGTCGAGGCGACCAAGCGCGTGCTGGCCGAACAGGATGGTCCGACCGTGCTGGTCGCGCATTCCTGGGGCGGCACCGTGATCAGCCAGGTCGGCACCGACCCGAAGGTCACCGGCCTCGTCTATGTCGCCGCCCGTGCGCCCGATGCCAACGAGGATTTTGTCGCGCTGTCGAAGCAGTTTCCGGCGGGACCGGCACGCGCCGGCGTCGTCGAGCGCGACGGCTACACCAAGCTGTCAGAAGACGCCTTCCTGAAGTACTTCGCCAATGGCGTTAAGCCGGAGCAGGCCAAGGAGCTCTACGCCGTGCAATGGCCGACGGCCGCCTCGATCTTCGCCGGTCGCACCACGGAGGCGGCATGGCATTCCAAGCCGAGCTGGTACGCGGTGTCGAAGGACGACTACACCATCAATCCCGATCTCGAACGCTTCCTCGCCAAGCGCATGAACGCAACCACGATCGAGCTCGACGCCGGCCATCTCTCGCTGGTGTCGCATCCGAAGGAGGTGGCGAATTTGATCCTGGAAGCGGCGGGATATGGCCGGAGCTGAGCCGCGCTTGTCATGGTTCAGAAGGCGCCTGAGTGCTGAGACGCCTTCTGTTTGCGCTAACTCTCTCCCCAACGTCATCCTGGCGAAGGCCAGGACCCATCACCACAGGGAGGAGTTTGGCGAATATTCGGAGTTCGGTACTCCCGCGTCACTCATATGATGCACCTCGCGGTATGGGTCCTGGCCTTCGCCAGGACGACACCGTTGGGGTGATGCGGGCCATCGCCTCAAACGCCCGCGCTTAGTCCAGCCCCTGTGCCGCCGGCATCTCCTGCGTAGGCAGGATAGTCGCGGCAGGCTTGACCTGACCTACGGTTGGCGCGGCGGCTTGCGGTGCGACCTCAGCGGGCTTGGACGGCACGGCGGCCGCGGTCTGCGTCACAGGTTGTGCCTGCGGCACCTGGGCCTGCGGCGTCGCAGGCTCGGCCGGCTTGGCGGGGACGCCCGGGGCCTCGCGCGGCGGAGCCGCCTTGGGCAGCGGCACGGAGCGGCTGGCGACATGCGGGATCGGGGCCGGAGGGCGGGGCGGACCACTGCGGACCATGGTCGGCGGCGGCAGCGCGCTTTGCGGGCGGTAAGGTGCAACCGCAGGCTGCTCGTAGCCGGGTGCCATGCCGTAGGCGTCGGCAGCCGGCATGAAGCGCAAAATCCTTCCGTCGCGGGCATCGATCACGAGCCGGCCGTCCTCCCCCCGGCGGTCAATCACCGCGATGGTGTAGACGCCGCCGCGCAGGCGCGGGATGCCCAGTGGAGAGAAGCCGTTCTCGCGCAGCACCGCGTAGACCTCGGTCGATGGCAGCAGCACCGGGGCCGGCCCGCGTTCTTCGTAGCCATAGCCGTAGCGCGGCGGCGGCGCGGCCTCCGACGGCGCATAGGGGGCGTCGAAATCCGAGACCGCGATCATCGCCCCTCGCGCTGGAACCTGCGCTTGAGCCGCGGTCGCGGCCAGCGCCAGCGTGGCGGCGGCCACACATCCTGTGAAAAACTTCATGGTCGAGACGCTCCTGTCAGGCCCCCGGATGGATCGCGCTCTTTCGCTTCTTGCGGCGTGGCGGGTCTTCCAAAGGGTTGATCCGAAGCTTCATTGGGGATTCCGGCGTCGGCAGGGCCGGATCAGGGCGCGTTTGCTTCAAAACCGGGGCCGCGCAACTTTTGGAAAGCGATTGATTGACATATGGGGAATCGGGACTTGCGCGCGCTTGTGTGATAGACAAAAATTTGGCAAGGTGATGGTTAGGACAGGAAGACTGTCTCAATTTTGCTTGCGGTTCCGGCATAGGGATTGCAACGAAAGTCGGTGCTTTCGAGCGCCAAGAAGGCAACAGGCAAAGCCGTTCTCGGGGACGAAGAACGCCTTGGCCTGAATTTAAGAAAATGCGGCTCGCGAGCGGACGAGCGGTGACCCAGAAGCGGGTGCCGCGGGACGCCCAAGGTGCGCCGAAGATGGCGGTGAGGCAGCTTGCCGCATGAAGAGGACGAGAACATGAACGGGTCGCAAGTCGAGCGCGGAAACATCGTGGCAGAACAACTGTCGGCGACGGTCGCCTCGAAAACGACCGATCCGATTCAGGAACACAATTCACGGCCGCCGGCCGTAGGCCTGTACGATCCGAGCCTGGAAAAAGATTCCTGCGGCGTCGGCTTCATCGCCAACATCAAGGGCCAGAAGTCGCACGAGATCGTCGCGGACGCGCTCAGCATCCTCTGTAACCTCGAGCACCGCGGCGCCGTCGGCGCCGACCCGCGCGCCGGTGACGGCGCCGGCATTCTGGTGCAGATCCCGCATGCTTTCTTCAGCCGCAAGGCGAAGGAGCTCGGCTTCGTGCTGCCCAATCCGGGCGAATACGCCATCGGCGCGTTGTTCATGCCGCGCGACACTGCCTGGCGCAACGTCATCAAGAGCATCATCGCCGACCAGATCAAGGAAGAGGGCCTGACGCTGCTCGGCTGGCGCGACGTGCCAACCGACAATTCCTCGCTCGGCGTCACCGTAAAGCCGACCGAGCCCGCCTGCATGCAGGTGTTCATTGGCCGCAACGGCACCGCCAAGACCGAGGACGATTTCGAGCGCCGGCTTTACATCCTGCGCAAGTCGATCTCGCAAGCGATCTATCAGCGCCGCGACCGCGGCCTCGCCGGCTACTATCCGTGCTCGATGTCCTGCCGCACCGTGATCTACAAGGGCATGTTCCTCGCCGACCAGCTCGGCAAGTACTATCCCGATTTGCACGAGAAGGATTTCGAGAGCGCGCTGGCGCTCGTGCACCAGCGTTTCTCGACCAACACCTTCCCGGCGTGGTCGCTGGCGCATCCCTACCGCATGATCGCGCATAATGGCGAGATCAACACGCTGCGCGGCAACGTCAACTGGATGGCGGCGCGCCAGGCCTCGGTGAGCTCCGAGCTGTACGGCAAGGACATCAACCGGCTCTGGCCGATCTCCTACGAAGGCCAGTCGGACACCGCCTGCTTCGACAACGCGCTCGAATTCCTGGTGCAGGGCGGCTACTCGCTGCCGCACGCCGTCATGATGATGATTCCGGAGGCGTGGGCCGGCAATCCCTTGATGGATGAGAAGCGCCGCGCCTTCTACGAATATCATGCAGCCCTGATGGAGCCGTGGGACGGCCCCGCCGCGATCGCCTTCACCGACGGCCGCCAGATCGGTGCCACGCTGGACCGCAACGGCCTTCGGCCGGCGCGCTATCTCGTCACCAAGGACGACCGCATCGTGATGGCGTCCGAGATGGGCGTGCTGACGATTCCCGAGGACCAGATCATCACCAAGTGGCGCTTGCAGCCCGGCAAGATGCTGCTGGTCGACCTCGAGCAGGGCCGCCTCATCCCCGACGACGAGATCAAGGCCGAGCTCGCAAGGAGCCATCCTTACACGGAGTGGCTGGAGCGGACCCAGATCGTGCTGGAAGAGCTGCCGAAGGTGCCGACCACCGGCGTGCGCTCCAACCTGTCGCTGCTCGATCGCCAGCAGGCGTTCGGCTACAGCCAGGAAGACATCACCATCCTGATGACGCCGATGGCCTCCACCGGCGAGGAAGCCGCAGGCTCGATGGGCAACGACACGCCGATCTCGGCGCTGTCGGCCAAGGCCAAGCCGCTGTTCACCTACTTCAAGCAGAACTTTGCGCAGGTCACCAATCCGCCGATCGATCCGATCCGCGAGGAGCTGGTGATGAGCCTCGTCTCCATCATCGGACCGCGGCCGAACCTGTTCGACCTGCAAGGCCTAGCCACTACCAAGCGCCTCGAAGCGCGCCAGCCGATCCTGACCGACGCGGACCTCGAAAAGATCCGCTCAATCTCCGAGGTCGCCGAGTCGCACTTCAAGTCGCGCACGCTGGACACCACCTTCCACGCCGGCCTCGGGGCGGCCGGCATGGACCAGGTGCTGGACGAGCTC
The DNA here is from genome assembly GCF_032917965.1 of Bradyrhizobium sp. BWC-3-1. Lineage (NCBI taxonomy): Bacteria > Pseudomonadati > Pseudomonadota > Alphaproteobacteria > Hyphomicrobiales > Nitrobacteraceae > Bradyrhizobium > Bradyrhizobium sp. BWC-3-1. The sequence goes on along the minus strand of NZ_CP136625.1, from coordinate 1,057,847 downwards.
TGCGCGCGCGCCGAGAGCGCGGTGCGCGAGGGCGTCAACATCATCATCCTGTCCGACCGCATGGTCGGCACCGACCGGGTTCCGATCCCGTCGCTGCTGGCCTGCGCCGCCGTGCATCATCATCTGATCCGCACCGGATTGCGCACTTCGGTCGGCCTCGTCGTCGAATCCGGCGAGCCGCGCGAAGTGCATCACTTCGCCTGTCTCGCCGGCTACGGCGCGGAAGCGATCAATCCGTATCTGGCGTTCGAGACCATCATCGCGATGAAGGACCGCCTGCCCGGCTCGCTCGACGACTACGAGATCGTCAAGCGCTACATCAAGTCGATCGGCAAGGGCCTGCTCAAGGTGATGTCCAAGATGGGCATCTCGACCTACCAGTCCTATTGCGGCGCGCAGATCTTTGACGCCATTGGCCTGAAGGCGGAATTCGTCGGAAAATTCTTCGCCGGCACGCACACCCGCGTCGAGGGCGTCGGTCTTGGCGAGATCGCCGAAGAGGCGGTGCGCCGTCATGCCGACGCGTTCGGCGACGCGCTCGTGTACAAGACCTCGCTCGATGTCGGCGGCGAATATGCCTATCGCAGCCGCGGCGAGGACCATGCATGGACCGCCGAGTCGGTGGGGCTGCTCCAGCACGCCGCGCGCGGCAATTCGCTGGAACGCTACCGCGCCTTCGCGAAGATCCTCAACGAGCAGTCGGAGCGTCTCCTGACGCTGCGCGGCCTGTTCCGGATCAAGAATGCGGACGAAGAGAAGCGCAAGCCGGTACCGCTCGACCAGGTCGAGCCGGCCAAGGACATCGTCAAGCGTTTCGCCACCGGCGCGATGAGCTTCGGCTCGATCTCGCGCGAGGCGCACACCACGCTCGCGATCGCCATGAACCGGATCGGCGGCAAGTCGAACACCGGCGAAGGCGGCGAGGAAGCCGACCGCTTCAAGCCGATGCCGAACGGTGACAGCATGCGCTCGGCAATCAAGCAGGTCGCCTCGGGCCGCTTCGGCGTCACCACGGAGTATCTCGTCAACTCCGACATGATGCAGATCAAGATGGCGCAGGGTGCAAAACCCGGCGAAGGCGGCCAGTTGCCCGGCCACAAGGTCGATGCCACCATCGCAAAGGTCCGGCATTCGACGCCGGGCGTCGGCCTGATCTCGCCGCCACCGCACCACGACATCTACTCGATCGAGGATCTGGCGCAGCTCATCTACGACCTCAAGAACGTCAACCCGGACGGCGCGGTCTCGGTCAAGCTCGTCTCGGAGATCGGCGTCGGCACGGTGGCCGCGGGCGTCGCCAAGGCGCGCGCCGACCATGTCACCATCGCGGGCTTCGAGGGCGGCACCGGCGCTTCGCCGCTGACCTCGATCAAGCACGCCGGCTCGCCGTGGGAGATCGGCCTCGCCGAAACCCACCAGACGCTGGTGCGCGAGCGGCTGCGCAGCCGCATCGTGGTCCAGGTCGACGGCGGTTTCCGCACCGGCCGCGACGTCGTGATCGGCGCGCTGCTCGGCGCCGACGAGTTCGGCTTCGCCACCGCGCCCCTGATCGCGGCCGGCTGCATCATGATGCGCAAGTGCCATCTCAACACCTGCCCGGTCGGCGTCGCGACCCAGGACCCCGTCCTGCGCAAGCGCTTCACCGGCCAGCCCGAGCATGTGATCAACTACTTCTTCTTCGTCGCCGAGGAGGTCCGCGAGATCATGGCCTCGCTCGGCTTCCGCAGCTTCAACGAGATGATCGGCCAGGTGCAGCTGCTCGACCAGACCAAGCTGGTCGCGCACTGGAAGGCTAAGGGGCTCGATTTCTCCAAGCTCTTCGTCAAGCAGAAGGAAGAGAAGGGCCAGAAGATCTATCACTCAGAGCGCCAGAACCATCATCTGGAAGCGGTGCTCGACCGCACGCTGATCGAGCAGGCGACGCCTGCGCTCGACCGCGGTGCGCCGGTGAAGATCGAGGCCAAGATCAACAGCACCAACCGCTCCGCGGGCGCGATGCTGTCGGGTGCGGTCGCCAAGATCTACGGCCATGCCGGCCTGCCGCATGAGACCATCCATGTCAGCCTCAAGGGCACCGCCGGCCAGGCCTTCGGCGCCTGGCTGGCGCAAGGCGTCACCTTCGAGCTCGAAGGCGAAGCCAACGACTATGTCGGCAAGGGCCTCTCGGGCGGCAAGATCATCGTCAAGCCGCCGGCCAACAGCGGCATCGTGCCGGAAGAGAGCATCATCGTCGGCAACACCGTGATGTACGGCGCCATTCAAGGCGAGTGCTACTTCCGAGGCATCGCCGGCGAGCGTTTTGCCGTGCGCAATTCCGGCGCCGTGGCGGTGGTCGAGGGCGCCGGCGACCATTGCTGCGAATACATGACCGGCGGCATCGTGGTCGTGCTCGGCAAGACCGGACGCAACTTCGCGGCCGGCATGTCCGGCGGCATCGCCTATGTGCTTGACGAGACCGGCGACTTCGACAGGCTGTGCAACATGGCGATGGTCGAGCTCGAGCCGGTGCTGTCGGAAGAGCTGATCAACGCCGGCACCTATCACCACTCCGGTGACCTCGAAGCGCACGGCCGGGTCGACGTGTTCAAGGACCTGCTCGCCTCCGACGTCGAGCGGCTGCACGTCCTGATCACGCGCCATGCGAAGGCGACCGGCTCCAGGCGTGCCGCCGACATCCTGGCGAACTGGAAGGACTGGCTGCCCAAATTCCGCAAGGTGATGCCGGTCGAATACCGGCGCGCTCTGCGCGAAATGGCTGCCAACGCGGACGCCGAGCCGAAAATCGCGATCGGGGCCTGAGCATCACACCCCGTCATTGCGAGCGTAGCGAAGCAATCCAGACTTTCTCCTCCGATGCGGACTGGATTGCTTCGAAGCTCACGCTCCTCGCAATGACGACGAGAGAGAAACACAACGAATTTAAGCGGCAGGGACTTCGGGTTTAATGGGCAAGATCACGGGTTTTCTCGAAATCGAACGGCATGACCGCAAGTACACCCCGGTCGCCGAGCGCGTGAAGCATTTCCACGAGTTCGTCGTTCCCCTCTCCGAGAAGGAAACGCGCGACCAGGCCGCGCGCTGCATGAATTGCGGCATTCCCTATTGCCACGGCACCGGCTCGGTCTCGCCCGGCACGCCGGGCTGCCCGGTCAACAACCAGATCCCGGACTGGAACGACCTCGTCTATCAGGGCAACTGGGAAGAAGCCTCGCGCAATCTGCACTCGACCAACAATTTCCCGGAGTTCACGGGGCGCATCTGCCCGGCGCCGTGTGAAGCCTCCTGCACGCTCAACATCGACGACAACCCCGTCACCATCAAAACCATCGAATGCGCGATCGTCGATCGCGCCTGGGACAATGGCTGGCTGAAGCCCGAAATCGCCGCCCACAAGACCGGCAAGAAGGTCGCGGTGATCGGCTCGGGTCCGGCCGGCATGGCCTGCGCGCAGCAGCTCGCGCGCGCCGGTCACGACGTGCATCTGTTCGAGAAGTTCGCCAAGGCCGGCGGCCTGCTGCGCTACGGCATCCCCGACTTCAAGATGGAGAAGGGCATCATCGACCGCCGCGTCGCGCAGATGGAAGGCGAAGGCGTCACCTTCCACTACAACAGCCATGTCGGCGCCGACGGCAATGTCGACCCGCGCGAGATGCTCAACGAGTACGATGCCGTGGCGCTGACCGGCGGCGCCGAAGCCCCGCGCGACCTGCCAATCCCCGGCCGCGACCTCGCCGGCATCCACTACGCCATGGACTTCCTGCCGCAGCAGAACCGCCGCGTCTCCGAGGAACCGCTGGGCGGCGTCCAGGAGATCTTGGCCGGCGGCAAGCATGTCGTCGTCATCGGCGGCGGCGACACCGGATCCGACTGCATCGGCACTTCGCTGCGCCAGGGCGCGCTCTCCGTGACCCAGCTCGAGATCATGCCCGCACCGCCAGAGCACGAGAACAAGGGCCTGACCTGGCCGAACTGGCCGCTGAAGATGCGAACGTCCTCGAGCCAGGCCGAAGGCGCGATCCGCGAATTCGCGGTGCTGACGCAGAAGTTTTCGGGCGAGAACGGCAAGGTCAAGAAGCTGCACTGCGTGCGCGTCGACGACAAGTTCAAGCCGATCGCCGGCACCGAGTTCGAACTCGACGCCGACCTCGTCCTGCTCGCGATGGGCTTCGTCCATCCCGTGCACGAGGGCCTGCTCAAGATGCTCTCGGTCGAGCTTGACCCTCGCGGCAACGTCAAGGCCAACACGCTCGACTACCAGACCTCGCGCCCGAACGTGTTCACCGCCGGCGACATGCGCCGCGGCCAATCGCTGGTGGTCTGGGCCATCCGCGAGGGCCGGCTGTGCGCCAGGTCGATCGATACGTTCCTGATGGGGAAGACGGATCTGCCGCGGTAGGCTCGACTGGACAAGCTTTGCCGCCTAATTTTCACACAGTGTCATCGCCCGCGAAATGTTTAGACCGGACAGATCACTGACAGGTGTTCGGAGACATAGCTGACACTTCAAACTGGGCTGGAATGGTCGATTCGGGAGGCCTTCCATGCCCTGGAACGAGGTGTCGGTGATGGATCAGCGACGGGAGTTTGTGCGGCTTGCGTTGCAGGAAGGGGCGAACCGGCGGGAGTTGTGCCGGCGGTTCGGGATCAGTCCTGATGTGGGCTACAAATGGCTGCGGCGTTGGCAGGCTGGAGATCATGAACTGGCGGATCAGTTGCGCCGGCCCAAGAGCATGCCCAAGCGGAGCGTGCCTGAGGTCGAGGCGCGGGTTCTGGCTGTGCGTGACAAGCATCCGGCTTGGGGAGCGCGCAAGATTGCCCATTGCCTGAAGCGCGGCGGCCAGACCGTACCGGTGCCCTCCACAGTGCATCGGATCCTGTGCCGGAACGAACGGATCAAGCCGAGCGAGAAAGCCGCGCCGAGCCCTTCAGGCCACCGGTTCGAGAGGGACGCGCCCAATCAACTCTGGCAGATGGACTTCAAGGGCCACATGCCGCTTGCCGACGGAAGGCGTTGCCATCCGCTAACCATGGTCGATGACCACTCCCGCTATGCGCTGTGTTTGAAGGCGTGCGCCAACGAGCAGCGACCTGATGTGCAGAGGCATCTGACCGACACCTTCCGACGCTATGGGCTGCCGGAGGCCTTCTACCTCGACAACGGTTCTCCCTGGGGCGACACCTCGGGCGTTCGCTGGACTGCGCTGAAGGTATGGCTGCTCAAGCTCGGCGTCAGGGTGGTCCATGCCAGGCCACGTCATCCTCAGGGCCGAGGCAAGAACGAACGCTTCCATCGCAGCTTGAAAGCAGAAGTGTTCGCTCTGCGCACGTTCCGCACTTTGGCGGAAGTCCAGCGTGCCCTCGATAGCTGGCGAACGGTCTACAATCTGGAGCGGCCCCACGAGAGCTTGGGCATGGGCATTCCCGCCGATCGCTACCGGCCCAGTTTACGCGCCATGCCGGATCGTGTGCCGAAGATCCAATACGACGCCGGGGAGATCGTTCGCACCGTCTCCTCGACGCGGAGCTACATCGCCTTCAAAGGGCAAATGTGGAAAGTCCCTCAAGCCTTCTGCGGCGAGCAGCTGGCCGTGAGGCCGCTCGACCGCGACGGCCGCTACGGAATCTTCTTTGCCAGTTGGCAGGTCGGATCAATCGACTTGACGCGCAGCCAAACTGTCAGTGATGTGTCCGAACAGGCGTCAGCTATGTCTCCGGTCTAAACAGAAAGCGGGCGATCCAGTATTCCAGAGACCGCAGTGATTGGGCCGAAACGCCGCGGCGTACTGGATGCCCCGGTCAAGCCGGGGAAGACAGCTGAGTGAGTGGTCCGAGCGGAGTCAACTAAGCCACGTACGCTCAAAAGGCGGCCGTCGCCCCCTCTAATTCTGCAACCTCACCCCGACCATCACGACCGTCGCCTGCGAGCTTGACCCCGGCTGGTTCGAATCCAGGATGTCGTGTCGGAGCGTGCCCTTGATCCAGATGTTGCGGTTGAGCTTGTAGATCAGATTGCTTTCGAACGAGTAGGTCTTGTCGTTGCGATTCTGGCCCTGGTAGTCGTAGGTGCCGTAGGTGAATTTGCCCACTGCCGTAAGCCAGCGGCGGAAATCGTGATCGACTTCGGCGGCGTAGGTGTGCACCAGCACGCCGGAGGAGCCGGGGACGGTGGTCTCGGCGATCTGCGTGTCGGTGGCGAATTTCACGGTGGTGAGGCCGCTTGCGTTCCAGATCAGCGAGCCCGAGGTGAGGAAGCCCGCGAGCTGGCTGAGGCGCGGATCGACGTAATTGCGCGCGGAATAGCCGACCGAGACCTCGCCGGTGAGGATACGCGAGAACTCGAAGGACGTGCCGACCTTGGCGTAGCCGCCGTCCGAATCGCGGAAGTAGCCGTTGCGGTCGGCGGCCCGGTCGTGCACGCGGGTGTCGCCCTGGATCTCGACGAACGGCTTCAGACCCGGCTTGAGATCGTAGGAGAAGCGTCCGACGCCGCCATACTGGTTGAAGTCGCGATCGTCGTTGCTGAAGGTGGCGCCGTCGGTGAGCTTGGAGTTGGTGTAGGCGGTGCGATCGACAGTGGCGCCGGCCGCGACCTGGAAGCGGTTGAAGCTCTGGTCGAAGCCGACGGTCGTGCCATAGGCGGCATAAACAGGATATTTTTGCAGGCCGGCCTGCACGTTCGGGCTGCCGGGATTGTCGGTGGCGAGCCGCAGGCGCAGCTGCGTGGTCAGCTTGAGATCGCGATTGACGTCGAGGCGGCCGTCGACATGGCCGTTGAAGTCGGGGCGGTCGACCTCGACCGGCGAAGGCGAGGCAAAGCCGTCGATCGTCGCCGGCATGTTGTTGGTGTAGCCCGAGAACGAGCCGCGCAGATCCGCGACCAGCGCGTGGCGCTCCCAATCGGACGCCACGAGGAGATCGGGTGCAACCACATAGGCCGGCGAGCCAACCGGCTTGTTCAGACGCGCCGGATTGGTGTCGTAACCGGTGGAGAGCTCGAGCCCGCCCTTGATCAGGAAACTGCCGGCATAGTCGCCGACCGCGCCGAACGCATCGTCATCGGCCTTGAGGCGGCGGCGCAGCGGCTGGCCGGGCACGGTGCCCGCCATCGCCGCCGGCACGGGCGCCTTGTTGGCGGAGGCGGACGGGGGCGGCGCGATCTTCGGCGAACCGAGCGTGGATGGCGGCGGCGTAGTGGTCGGCGCCCGCGAGCCGGGACCAGCAGGGCGCTTCGGCTTGGGCTGACCCGGATAGAACTTCGGCTGCTGCCGCTTGCGGTTCAGCGAGTCGTAGCCGGAGCTGCTCGCACCGTTGGCGGCAGGCAGGCCATAGGTCGGGACCTGGCTGGTCGCGTTTTGGTTCGTCGGGTTCTGCCATGGGCGCGCCGGCGCCTGCTGGCGCTTGCGAAAGTCGGAGTTGGGATCGGGCAGCGCCGGCAGCGCATCCGACGGTGCCTGCGGAACGCCCGCGGTGCGGCGCGTCGGCAGCGTGTCGGGCGAGGCGAAGCCACCGCGGTTGGGACTGAACAGGTCGGGGGTGAGGCTCTGGGCGGCCACGGGGGCGCTTCCGAGGACCGTCAGCGCAAAGCACGGCAAAGCCGCGCGCAGGAAATGCGCGCGTTTGCTCCGGCTCGTGCCTGGAGACGACCCCACGATGGAAGAACTCCAACGAAATCAAACACTTTCGCGATTGTCCCCACCGATCGGCGGGAACTATCGTTAATGGAGTTAAAACAATTATGGTTAACGACCGGTTGAGGGTCGGGTCGGGCTCGTCGCCTCGAAGGCCGCGGCGTGTTAAGCAGGCGCCAACGGGCGAAGGCCCCTCCTCCTGGACCAGAACATGCCGAGTTCGAAACCGCTGATGACCCAATCATCCGGCCCCATTCCCGACAGCGTCGAATCCGCACTCCGCACGCTGGAAACGGAGAGCGGCGGTATCAACGCGCTCGCCGCCGCCCTGCGCGGCCCGCTTGGCGCGAGCTTCGCCCAGGCGGTCGATCTGATCCGCAACGCGAAGGGCCGCGTCATCGTCACCGGGCTCGGCAAGTCGGGCCATATGGGCCGCAAGATCGCGGCAACGTTGGCCTCGACCGGCACGCCCGCCTTCTTCGTGCACACCGCCGAAGCCGCCCATGGCGACCTCGGCATGATTACCACCGACGACGTCATCATGGCGCTGTCCTGGTCCGGCGAGCAGCCGGAGATGAAGACTCTCGTGAACTATTCCGCAAGGTTCGCAATCCCGATGATCGCGGTGACGTCGAACGCGGCATCCTCGCTGGGACAAGCGGCCGACGTCGTGATCGAGCTGCCGAAGGCGCGCGAGGCCTGCCCGCACAATCTGGCGCCGACCACCTCGACCCTGATGCAGGCCGCGATAGGCGATGCGCTTGCGATCGCGCTGCTCGAAGGCCGCGGCTTCACCGCGCTGGAGTTCGCGCATTTCCACCCCGGCGGCAAGTTAGGGGCGATGCTGAAATTCGTCCGCGACTACATGCGCACCGGTGCGGAAATCCCGGTCAAGCCGCTCGGCACCAAGATGTCGGACGCGGTGATGGAGATGTCCGCCAAGGGTTTGGGGTGCGTCTGCATCGTCAACGAGGCGAACGAGGCTCTCGGCATCATCACCGACGGCGATCTGCGCCGCCACATGCGGCCCGACCTGCTGACGGCGTCGGTCGACGACATCATGACCAGGCAGCCGAAAACCGTACCGCCCTCGATGCTGGCCACGGAGATGATCGAGGTGCTCAACACCCGCAAGATCACGACGCTGGTCGTGACCGAGGCGGACAAGGTGGTGGGCATCGTGCACCTGCACGATCTGCTGCGGGCAGGCGTGGCGTAGGGAGCCACTCACCGTCATTGCGAGCGCAGCGAAACATCCAGAGTGCCAGCGCGGAAAGACTCTGGATTGCTTCGCTACGCTCGCAACGACGGCGGCTAGAGCGGCGCAGGAAATCTTGCCGCCGTCTCCTCCAGCGGCAACCGCAGTCCGTTCGCCAGATACGAGACCGTGCGGTAGAAGCCGCACAGCAGCATGATCTCCAGGATCTGCGCCTCGTCGTAATGCGCCGACAGCGCAGCGAACTCAGCGTCGTCAAACGTCGCGCTGTGATGCAGCGCGTCGACGGCGGCGATCAGCGTCTGCTCGGCCGGGGACCAGCACGACGACGCCGCATCACCCTGCACGGTGGCGCGCACTTCCTCCTCGGTGAGTTTCGCCGGCCCGGCAAAGACCGCGACATGCACGCCCCATTCATATTCGCATTTGTTCAGCGCGCAGGTGCGGTCGATCACGATCTCGCGCTGGCGCAGCGACAGCGGTCCGGGATCGAGCAAGCCGCCGGCGCGAAACTTGTCCCAGGCGCGGGTGTGGCCCGCCATGACCCGGAACAGCAGCAGTGGCGGCGCGCCGCGCATGATGCGGTCGAACTGGGCCTGGATCTCCGGGGGATAAGGCGGGGTGAGCGGGGCAATGCGCGCTGTGACCGGGGACATTGGCCGCCTCTCTTGCTACATTTAACGTAGCATAAAGCTACACTATTTGTAGCACCACGCAAGAGGGCGACGATGGCGAAACAGACCACTTCGAGATCGCGCGGCGTCCGTGGCTCGCGCAGCGGGCGGCCGATCATGGTGCTGCTCGACCTCCTCGGACGACGCTGGAGCCTGCGAATCTTGTGGGAGCTACGCGACGCCCCCCTCACCTCGCGCGCATTGCGAACGGCCTGCGACGAGGCCTCGCCGACGGTGCTGCAGGCGCGGCTGGACGATTTGCGCGAGGCCGGGTTCGTGGAGCTCGGCGAAGCCGGCGGTTACGGGCTGACGGCGCTCGGGCGGGACTTGTGCGAGACGTTCATGCCGCTGCATAGGTTTGCGGAGCGGTGGCGCAGCAAGAGCGGCGCGTAAGTCTGGCGATGCCGTCCCGACTAGCTCGTCATTGCGAGCGAAGCGAAGCAATCCAGAATCTTTCCACCGGCAGCAGTCTGGATTGCTTCGCTTCGCTGCGCTCGCAATGACGGTGGACTAAGCCGCCGCCACCGTCAGATTCGCACCGTCCACTTGCACCACCTTCACACGCGTGCCCGCCGGCGTATCGGGACCTGCGACGCGCCAGACGGTGTCGCCGATGCGCATGGTGCCGTTGCCGTCGACGATCGGCTTCTCCAGCGTGAACTCGCGGCCGAGCAGCGCATCCGCGCGCTTGTTGAGGAAGGGGCTGGCGGCAATTGCATCCGGCTTCGGCCGGGCGAGCCGACGCCAAACCGGCACCGCGGCGGCGGCGAAGATCGCGAACATCACGAGCTGGATCTGCCAGGATATCGCCACTCCGAACGAGATCAGCCCGACCAGCAGCGCGGCGAGCCCGAGCCAGAACAGGAAGACTCCCGGCGCCAGCACCTCCAGCGCCATCAGGATGAAGCCGAAGATCAGCCAGTTCCAGGTGCCGAGCGATACGAACATGTCGGTCATGACACGACCTCTTTGAAATGGCGCATGCCCTTGTCGGAAAACCGGTGTCCACTTTTCCGGGGCATGCGCTTTACCCCTGCCGCGGCGGCACCGCCGGGGGCGTGCTCCCAGTCGTCGGCACCGAACCGCGACGAGCGGCGGCAGCGGCGGATGCCGCACTCTCGCCGAACGTTGCCTTGGCGATCTCGCCGATGCCGGCGAGCGAGCCGAGCATGCTGGTGGCCTCGATCGGCAGCATGATGATCTTCTGGTTCGGCGAGTCCGAAAACTGCCCGAACGCCTTGATATATTTGTCGGCGATAAAGTAGTTCAGCGCCGCGACGTCGCCCTTGGCAATGGCTTCACTGACCATCTGCGTCGCCTTGGCCTCAGCTTCCGCCGACCGCTCGCGTGCTTCGGCGTCGCGGAAGGCGGCCTCGCGGCGACCTTCCGCCTGGAGGATCTGGCCCTGCTTGGCACCCTCTGCGCGCAGGATCTCGGACTGGCGTGCACCTTCGGCCTGAAGGATGTCGGCGCGTTTGACGCGCTCGGCCTTCATCTGTCGGCCCATGGCTTCGACGAGGTCCGCCGGCGGCACAATGTCCTTGATCTCGATACGATTGACCTTGAGGCCCCAGGGCGAGACGGCGGCATCGACTACACGCAGCAGGCGCTCGTTGATTTCGTCGCGGTGCGACAACACCTGGTCGAGATCCATCGAACCCATCACCGAACGGATGTTGGTCATGGTCAGCACGGTGACGGCTTGGGTCAGGTTAGAGACCTCGTAGCTCGCCTTGGCGGCATCGAACACCTGAAAGAAGGCGACGCCGTCGACCGTCACGGTGGCGTTGTCCTTGGTGATCACCTCCTGCTCGGGAATGTCGATCACCTGCTCCATCATGTTGATCTTGCGTCCGACGCGATCGAAATAGGGCACGATCAGATTGAGCCCGGGGCTCAGCGTCTGGGTGTATTTGCCGAACCGCTCGATGGTCCAGTCATAGCCCTGCGGCACCGTCTTCACGCCGGCCACCAGCGTGACGATGACGAGCAAGACCAGAACAATCGCGAAAATGTCGAAACCGCTCATATTTCCTCCAAGGCGGAAAAGATTGGCGGGAAAAGGCCTTTTCCGCGCTGTCATTGGTCGGGATCACGACCCCAAGGGTTCAGTAAAGCGTTCAGTAAAGAGTTCAGAAGGATTCAAGGCTCAGCGGTCGTGCCTGATTTCGGCATCGGTAGGATTCTACACAAGACACCGGGAGAGGGAATGGTCGCGATTATGTATTTGCGAGGCGCTCTTGAAAGCGTGCTGGCGCACACCTAGCGACGACGTTAACGAATCCGGCGGTCGCAGCCAAATCCTACTCGATGACCTCGTTCGCGGTTGCGAGCAGGCTTGGCGGAAGCGTGACGCCGATCGCCTTGGCCGTCTTCAAGTTGATCGCCAGCTCGAACGTGGTCGGATTCTGGACCGGCAAGTCGGCCGCTCGCGCACCCTTCAGGATGCGATCGATATAGGTGGCGGCGCGGCGGAGCTGCTCGGCGCTGTCGGTGCTGTAGGACATCAAGCCACCCTCGTCGACGAAGGTCCGGCTCCAGAACACCGCCGGCACGCGCGCTTCATTGATGGCTGCCAGGAGAAGCGCACGGTTGGACATGGTGAAGAAATCCGGCAGCACCAGCAGGCCGCCGTCTTTCCGCAAGGCCAGGGCGGCGATCGAGGCCGTGTCATGGACCGGCGCGGGCACCACCGTCACATCGAGCGCGCGGCCGGCGTCTTCGATCGTCCGCAGCATCAGCGGCGCGAACGGCGCGGTGGCGGGATTGTAGACGACGGAAACGCGTGACGGCTTTGGCACGACCTGCGTAAGCATCTCCAGCCATTTGCCGGCCAGCGGGCCGTCGTAATCGGTGAAGCCGGTGATATTGCCGCCGGGATGGGCGAGATTCTGGACAAAGCCCTGGCTGACAGGATCGGTGACGACGGCGAAAACGATCGGGATCGTCGTCGTGCGCTGGCGCAGCTCCTCCACTGAGGGCGTGCCGACCGCAAGCAGGATGTCGGGCTTGAGCGCCACGAGTTCGTCGGCGAGTTGCGCGATCCGCGCGCGGTCGCCGCCGCCGTTGCGCCAATCGATCTCAAGGCTGCCGTCCTCCTTCCAGCCATGGCCGGCAAGCGCCTCGACCAGGACCGCGCTACGCGTCTGCCCGATCGCATCGTCCGCCGCAGTGACCGAGAGCACGCCGAGCCGGCGCGTCGCATTCGCTTGCGCCAGCACCGAGGCCGGCAGCATCGTGGTCACCCCAAGAAGCGCCAGAACCTCGCGGCGGTTCATGGGGCGCTCCTCGGATCCAGGCTCACTATATCCAGCCCTGGAGCTCGCGCAGCACCAGCGTTCGGATCACATCCATGCCGGGGTCGCTGTCGTTGAGGCAGGGGATCGCGGAAAACTGCTCCCCGCCATTGTGCTTGAAGATCTCGGCATTCTCCTGCGCGATCTCCTCCAGCGTCTCCAGGCAGTCGGCGGAAAAACCCGGCGTGATCACCGCGATACGGCGCACGCCCTCTTTCGCCAGACGCTCCATGGTCTTGTCAGTGTAGGGCTGCAGCCACTCGTCGAATCCGAAGCGCGACTGGAAGGTCAGCAGCAGCTTTGTCTCGTCCATGCCGAGCCGGCGCCGCAGCGCCTCGGTGGTCGCCACGCATTGGTCCTGATAGGGGTCGCCCTTGTCGACATAGGCCTTCGGCATGCCGTGGAAGGAGGCGACGATCAGCTCTGGCTTGAACGACAGGCTCGCCAGATGCGTCTCGATCGAGGTGGCGAGCGCCTCGATATAGGCTTCGTCCTCGTAGTAAGACGGCGTCACCCGCAGCGTCGGCTGCGCGCGCAGCCGCGCAAGCACGCGAAACACCTCATCGCAGACGGTGGCCGACGTCGCGGCGGAATATTGCGGATAGAGGGGGACGGCAAGAATGCGATCGCAGCCCTTCGCAATCAGCGCATCGACGCCCGACTTGATCGAGGGATTGCCGTAGCGCATAGCCCATTCCACCGTGACCTGGTCGCGGTCCGACAGCATGGCTCCGAGCTTGTCGCTCTGCGAGCGCGTGATGGTCTTGAGCGGCGACTCGTTCTTCTCGGTGTTCCAGATCTTGAGATAATCGCGCGCCTTGGCGCGGGGGCGGGTGCGCAGGATGATGCCGTTCAGCACCAGCTTCCAGATCAAGCCCTGATCCTCGATGACGCGGGCGTCCGAGAGGAACTCCTTCAGATAGACCCGCACGCCGCGCGTGTCGGCGGTATCGGGCGTGCCGAGATTGACCAGGAGTACGCCGACGCGCGGCTGGCCGGACTGAGGCAGCGGCTTCGTGGTCTTGAGAGGGGCTAGGGTTGTCATGCTCGTTGGGTCGCGCGTTGCCCCGAGCTTGTCAAGATCAGGCCGGTTTCGCTAGGGTCGCACCGAGGCGGGGGAGGAAAGATGACACTCGCGGAATGGTGCGTCTTCGGAGCGTTGCTGCTCTATTTGGTGACGATCGTCTCGGTCAAATGGATCAGGTTTCGCGGGTTCGACAATTCACGCCCGCGCGATCCCGCCTTCTACGAAGAGGCCATCGCGCAGCGCGCGCTCGGCGCCCACCAGAATGGTATCGAGACCTTTCCGTTCTTCGCCTTCGCGGTGCTGCTGGCCGAATTCCGGGACTCGCCGCAGCGGATGATCGACGAGCTCGCGGTGCTGTTCCTGATCGTACGGATCGCCTATGTGCTGACCTATCTCGGGAACCGCCCGACGCTGCGCTCCATCCTCTGGAGCATCGGCTTTGCGATCAATCTCGGGATCTTCTTCATGCCGGCGTTGAAGCAGTTCTTGCCGGTGTGACTCTCCCTTTGTGGGAGAAGGTGGCGCGAAGCGCCGGATGAGGAGTTCTATCGGCGAACGCAGCTGCAAGAGGATCGCTCGCGGAGACAACCCCTCACCCGTCTCGCCGCTACGCGGCGAGCCACCCTCGCCCACAAGGGGAGAGGGAAAAACTCAGAAACACGTCGTCCGTTCGGCCGCGATGTAACCCAACAACAGGCCTGCACCGAACAGCAGCACGAGGCCGGCGGCGGCGATTTCGATGCCGCGCATGAACAGCGCGCCGTTGCCGTCGCGTCCGGCGCTCAGGCGGGCGGCGATGTCCTGGGCGGAGACGGCGACCACGGCAATGACCGCGACGGTGATCGCGGTGCCGAGCCCCATCAGCAGAGTTGCGGCGATGCCGGCCCAGAACAGGCCTTGGGCCAACGCGAACACCAGCACCAGGATCGCGCCCGAACAGGGACGGATGCCGACGGTCAGGATCGCGGTAAAGCCGCGTCCCCAGCCTCCGGGGCCGGCGAGCTCGCTCGGCATGGCGCCGTGGGAATGGCCGCAATGCTCGTCATGAACGTGGTGATGCGCGTGGTGATGATGGGCGTGCGCATGATCGTGACGATGATGATCATGCGCATCATGATGGTGGTGACCGTGATCATGATGGTCATGCGGCACGCCCGCGATCGCCGGCACCGGCTGAACCGCCTGCAGCGCACGGATGAAGGTGCGGCCCTTGACCCAGACCAGGCGCAGGCCGAAAAGCGCGATCAGGGCGTAGCTTGCGATCTCGATCGCGCCTTCCGCCTTGCACATGGTCCTGGCGGTCGCATTCAGCACCCAGGCCGAGATGCCGACAATCAGGATCGCCACCAGCGACTGCATCAACGCCGATGCAAACGACAGCACGATGCCGCGCCGGGCAGTCTCGCGATTGGCGACGAGATAGGAGGCGATCACCGCCTTGCCGTGGCCGGGCCCAGCGGCGTGGAAGATGCCGTAGGCAAAGGAGATGAAGAGCAGCGTCCACACCGCCGAGCCGTCGGACTTGGCGGCGCGAATGGTCGCCGACATCTGGCGATAAAATTCCGATTGTTTTGCCAAGAGCCAGCCGATGAGGCCACTGGCCTCAGGCTCGGCCGCCGGGGCTGGCCGCGGCGCGCCGAACGGGTTCTGGGCAAGGAGATCATGCAGCGCGGCATCGGCCACGCCCAGCACGACAATAACGGCGGCGCAGGCGAGAAGCCCGCGGGCAAGCGGCGAACGAAGACGACCGATCAAGGGCAATCCACCGTGATCTTGTTGGCGAACATCATGCCGAAATTGGAGTTCTCGCCGTTCATGAAGGTCTGCTCGTTGAGCTTCTGCGCACTCGCGGTGCCGTCGCTCGGCCGCTCAAGTTTCATCTGGCAGCCGGCGGGCGCGCCGACCAGCTTGATCGGGTTGTCCTTGGCCATCTGGAAGTCGATGAAGAATGAGCGGTCGAACACTTCGAGCATCAATTGCTTGGGCTTGACCGGATTCTTCAGCGGCAGCGTGAAGTGCAGGGTCAGGACCGTATCCTTGTAGTCGAGGAAGTAGTCGACCGGCTCCTGGAATCGCTCCTTCTTGCCGTCGGCTCGCGCGAAGGTGAAGTAGGCATATTCCTTCAGCGACTCGACATTGGTCTGCGCCAGCGGTCCGAGCTCCTCGCGGGTATAGACGCCCTTGGTCTTGCTCTCGAGCCCCTGCACGGCATAGGCCGAGAACATGTCGTCAAACGTCCAGGCGTGGCGCACGCCGGTGATGGTGCCGTCCGCGGCATAGAGCAACTCGCTGGTCGCGGTGATCCAGACATGCGGGTGCGCCTGCGCCGCCCCGGCCACAAAGGTGAGGCCAGCGGCGAGCAGCAGCCCGAGCAGGGCGCGCACGCCCATCAGCCCGCCTTCGGGGCGTCAAGCAGACCTCGGCGACGCAGCAGCGCATCGGGCTCCGGCGGGCGGCCGCGGAAGGCCTCATAGGCGGCTTCCGGATCGACCGATCCGCCGCTCGAGTAGATGTCGTCGTGCAGGCGTTTTGCGACGGCGGGATCGAAGATGTCGCCGGCTTCCTCGAATGCGCCGAAGGCGTCGGCGTCCATCACCTCCGACCACATGTAGCTGTAATAGCCGGCGGCATAATGATCGCCGGTGAAGATGTGACCGAATTGCGTCGGACGGTGACGCAGCGAGATCTCCTCGGGCATGCCGATCTTCTCCAGCTCGCGTCTCTCGAAGGCGCGGACGTCCTGCGCGGCGGAGGCCGGCTGGGTGTGGAATTCGAGATCGATCAGCGCCGAGGAGACGAACTCGACCGTGGCGAAACCCTGGTTGAATTTTCGCGCGGCCAGGAACCGTTGCAGCAGATCGTCCGGCAGCGGCTCGCCGGTCTGGTAGTGGCGGGCAAACTTTTGCAGCACCTCGGGCCGCTCCTGCCAATGCTCGTACAGCTGGGAGGGCAATTCGACGAAGTCGGTGAACACGGAGGTGCCCGACAGCGACGGATAGGTCACGTTGGAGAGCATGCCGTGCAGGCCATGGCCGAACTCGTGGAACAGGGTGCGGGCATCGTCGGGCGACAGCAGCGAGGGTTCCCCGTCCGCGCCCTTGGAGAAGTTGCAGATGTTGAGGATCAGCGGCGCGACCTCGCCGTCGAGCTTCTGCTGGTCGCGCAGCGAGGTCATCCAGGCGCCGGAGCGCTTCGACGGCCGGGCGAAGTAGTCGCCATAGAACAGCGCCTTGTGCTTGCCGTCCCGCCCCTTCATCTCCCAGACCCGGACGTCCGGATGCCAGACCGGCACGTTCTTGCGCTCCTCGAAAGTGACGCCGAACAGGCGCGTGGCACAGTCGAAGGCGGCGGCGATCATGTGATCGAGCGCGAGATACGGCTTGATCGCGGCGTCGTCGAAATTGGCGCGCTGAAGGCGCAGCTTTTCGGCATAGAAGCGCCAGTCCCAGGGGGCGAGCTTGAAATTGCCGCCCTCCTCCGTGATCAGCGCCTGCATGTCGTCGCGGTCGGCGAGCGCCCGCGCCCGGGCCGGCTTCCAGACCCGCTCCAGAAGGCCGCGCACCGCTTCCGGCGTCTTGGCCATGGAATCCTCGAGCCGGTAGGCCGCGAAGGTCGGATAACCCAGGAGATTGGCGCTCTCCTCGCGCAGCTTCAGGACCTCGACGATGGTCGCGTTGTTGTCGTTGGCATTGCCGTTGTCGCCCCGCGCGGTGAAGGCCTTGTAGACCTTCTCGCGCAGGTCACGCCGGGCCGAGCTCTTCAGGAACTGTTCGACCGAGGAGCGCGACAGGGTGACGATGGCCTTGCCGGCCATGCCGCGTTCTTCCGCCGCAGCCTTGGCGCTGGCGACAAAACTCTCCGGCAGGCCCTGGCGGTCGGCTTCGCCGAGCTCCATGAACCATTCCTGCTCGTCGCCGAGCAGATGATGACTGAAGCTGGTGCCGAGCTGGGCGAGTCTCTCGTTGATCTCCGCCATCCGCGTCTTGGCCTCTTCGGAGAGGCCGGCGCCGGAGCGGTGGAAGCGGGTGTAGGTGCGCTCGAGCAGGCGGAGCTGTTCCGGTGTCAGACCGAGATTGGCGCGGTTCTCGTGTAGCTGGGCAATGCGGCCAAACAGCACGGCGTTCATCATGATCGGATTCCAGTGCCGCGCCATCCGCAAGGAAACCTCCTTGTCGATCTCCAGAATGGCCGGGTTGGAATGCGCCGAGACGAGGTCGTAGAAGACCGACGCGACCTTGCTGAGCAGCTTGCCCGAGCGCTCCAGCGCCGTGATGGTGTTGGCGAAGTCGGGCGCGGTCGGGTCGTTGGTGATCGCTGCGATCTCGGCGGAGTGGTCGGCGAAGGCCTGCTCGAAGGCCGGGAGGAAGTGCTCCGGCTTGATTTCGTCGAAGGGCGGGGTCGCAAACGGCGTCACCCACGCCTTCAGCAGCGGGTTGGTCTCGGAGTCCGTAGTTTGGCGGGGTTCTGACATTACAAGTCCCGATTTGTGGCTCGATTGTTGCGGCCAGCTATAGCACGCGATAGGGCTTTTTTGGGCCGTTTGCCCTTGCTCCCGGCTGCCTTTTCGGTGAGATTGCGGCCCTCCAAGCCTAGGACCCCTGAGCTCATGAACGCGACCTCCTCGTCTTCCCGTCGGATCGTCTGGCCGAGCGTCATCACCGTCGTCAGCGCCGCCATCCTGATCGGCGCCGAGGTGTTCGGCGCGGCGTTTGCCGGCGGCTGGGCGCTCGCGATCCTGTTCGGGCTGGGCGAGCAAGGCACGCACATCCTTCAGGCCACGCTGTTTGCGCTCGGCGTGCTCGTGATGACGGCCTTCATCCGCGCCGCTCAACGCGTCGAGCCGTTCACGAAGCGCGGCTGAAGCGCGGACGCTCGCGAGTGACGCGCGCCGCGCAGAAAACTTAACGCGCGTTCATCTTTCGCGTCGCGCGCGCAACACTGCGCAAGCAGATGTTAGGCAATTCTGTTCGCAGCCTAAAAAATCTCTTGCGAAGCAGAGTCAAAACACTTATGTGCGGATTGCCCAATTTCGCACGTGCCTGTGGTCGTGTGTCAGTCGGTAGGTATCCGGACAAGAGGCCGGACAGCCGCCAAGGGGTGAAGAAGCCGAGGGGCTCTTCGGAAGTGTGGAAGTCGGAAGGCTCATCGCCGGAAGACGAAAGCAAACCCGGAGCGTCCAGCATCTCTCTCAAAGAGATGCCTTGTCGAAGGTGACTTTGCTCTTTGCAACCGTGACTGGCAGCCGGAGGCGAACCGGCGCACCCCGCTCTCAACGGGGGACGCGACTTAAAGCAACGACGGATCGGGCTTTTTTGGTCTCTACCGGCAGTCCAACGCCGGCGCGGGCTACTGAAAAGGCTTGTCCTTCATTGCCAGGTGTGCGGGCGGGAACATTCCCAACCAATCCACGGCAGCACAGTCTGATGTGAGTCTTTGGCTCGTCGCGCCTCCATCGCGCGATCTGGCCGGAGCGCTCTTATCCGACGTCATTTTTTGAACGGATCCCCGTCGCTGGGCCGTTTGGGAGAGTGCTATGACCGACCGTATCCAGGAATTCCTGCGCAACCGCCGCAGCGAGGGCCTCGACACCGAGCCGTGCCTCGTCGTCGACCTCGAAGTCGTGCGCGACAATTACCAGACCTTTGCCAAGGCGCTGCCCGACAGCCGCGTGTTCTATGCCGTCAAGGCGAACCCGGCGCCGGAAGTGCTGGCTTTGCTCGCCTCCATGGGCTCCTGCTTCGACACCGCGACGGTCGCCGAGATCGAGATGGCGCTGGCCGCCGGTGCGACGCCCGACCGCATCTCCTTCGGCAACACGATCAAGAAGGAGCGCGACATCGCGCGCGCCTTCGCGCTCGGCATTCGGCTGTTCGCGGTCGATTGCGCCGCCGAAGTCGAGAAGGTCGCCCGTGCCGCGCCCGGCGCAAAGGTGTTCTGCCGCATCCTCTATGACTGCGCCGGCGCCGAATGGCCGCTGTCGCGCAAGTTCGGCTGCGACCCGGAGATGGCCGTCGACGTGCTCGACGTTGCCAAGCGTCTGGGCCTGGAGCCGTGCGGCATCTCCTTCCATGTCGGCTCGCAGCAGCGCAAGGTGAAGGCGTGGGACCGTGCGCTGGCAATGGCCTCGCAGGTGTTCCGCGACTGCGCCGAGCGCGGCATCAACCTGACCATGGTCAACATGGGCGGCGGTTTCCCGACCAAGTACCTGAAGGACGTACCGCCGGTGGTGACCTACGGGCGCTCGATCTTCCGCGCGCTGCGCAAGCACTTCGGCAACCAGATTCCGGAGACCATCATCGAGCCGGGCCGCGGCATGGTGGGCAACGCCGGCATCATCGAGTCCGAAGTCGTGCTCATCTCGAAGAAGAGCGACGAGGACGAGGTGCGCTGGGTTTATCTGGACATCGGCAAGTTCGGCGGTCTCGCCGAGACCATGGACGAGTCGATCCGTTACGCCATCCGCACCCCGCATGACGGCGCGGACATGACGCCGTGCGTGCTCGCGGGCCCGACCTGTGACAGCGCCGACGTGCTGTACGAGAAGAACCCGTATCCGCTTCCGGTGACGCTCGAGATCGGCGACAAGCTGCTGATCGAAGGCACCGGGGCCTATACGTCGACCTACTCGGCGGTGGCTTTCAACGGCATCCCGCCGCTGAAAACCTACCACATCTGATCCGCCTCGCGTCTGAGGCCTGACGAACCCGGGAGCCGGCTTGCCGGCTCCCTCCCTGACATTTCGATCTCTGACGACGCCTTGAACTGGCGTGCTTTGCGCACGTCAGTTTCAAGCGGGGACTGACGCGCCATGACTGCTCTTCGGAAGACACAAATTGACCCCACTTCGAAAGCCGCTCCGTTCGCGATCCGTGCGGAGCGTGCTGTCGACGTTGCGATGCGTGAAGCGCTGCTCGATGCGTCCTTTGGCGAGAACCGCCATGGCCGTACCTGTCAGCGCCTGCGTGACGGACGCGCACCCGCTGCCGGCCTTGCGCTGGCCGCGATGCGCGAGGGGAAGCTCGTGGGAACCGTGCGGCTGTGGCACGTCAGCGCCGGAGGCAGGCCCGCTCTGGTCCTCGGACCGCTGGCAGTGGACCCTGCCTGCCGCGAGCTCGGGATCGGCGCCGCGCTGATGCAACAAGCGCTGGCTGCCGCCCGGGCGCGCGGGCATGCCGCCGTGATCCTGCTCGGCGATGCCCCCTATTACGCCCGCTTCGGCTTCTCGGCCGCCAACACCGGCGAGCTGTCGCTGCCCGGTCCGTTCGAGCGCGACCGCCTGCTGGCGATCGAATTCACAACAGGCGCGCTGGACGGCGCCGCCGGGATGATCGTCCCGACTGGTGCGGCCCTGCCCAAACGAAGGGTAGTTCGCGCCCTCCAGGCGCGCGCGGCTTAAGGATCGCCATGATGGCGACGACCTAGCCGCGTTAAGCGGCAACGCCCGGCTGTGCCTGCGTTAAGCTCCATTCCTTTGGGGTTGCGCAGGCCGGCAAATTGCGTAAACCCCACGAAATTCCTCTTCAGTCGAGGCCTACGACCATGTCCCGCCGCCTGATTTCCACCGGCTCCCCGTTCGAGAAGACCGCCGGCTACAGCCGCGCCGTGATCGACGGCGAGTTCGCCTTCGTCGCGGGAACCACCGGTTACGACTACACCACCATGACGATGCCGGCCGATGTCACGAGCCAGTCACGCAACTGCTTCAAGACCATCGAAGCTGCCCTGAAGGAGGGTGGCTTCGAGATGGCCGACATCGTCCGCGTGACCTACTACCTCACCAACATCAAGGATGCGGACGCGCATTTCGCGGTCTGCGGCGAAGTCCTCGGCGAGATCCGCCCGGCCGCCACGCTTCTCGTCGTCTCGGCGCTCTACAAGCCCGAGATGAAGGTCGAAATCGAAGCCACCGCCAAGCGCCGCAGCGCCTGAGCCATCCCTCACCATTTGTTCGCCAGCACGTTCCGGAGAAACCATCCCATGAGCCCCGCCTCGCAGATCTACGCGAAGATCACTGGTCCCATCGTCATGGTCGGCTTCGGCTCCATCGGCAAAGGCACGTTGCCGCTGATCGAGCGGCATCTCGATTACGACAAGTCGCGCGTTACCGTGATCGACCCAAAGGACGAGGGTCGCAAGGCTCATTGCGAGAAGCACAATGTGCGCTTCATCCAGAAGGGCGTGACCAAGGACAATTATCGGGAGTTGCTGACCCCGCTGCTCACTGAGGGCGGCGGCCAGGGCTTTTGCGTCAATCTCTCGGTCGACACCGGCTCCACCGACATCATGGAGCTCTGCAACGAGCTCGGCGCTCTCTATATCGACACCGTCAACGAGCCCTGGCTCGGCTTCTATTTCGACTCCTCGAAAGGCCCGGAAGCGCGCTCCAACTACGCCCTTCGCGAAGCGACGCTGGCCGCCAAGAAGGCGCGCCCTGCGGGGTCGACGACGGCCGTCTCCTGCTGTGGTGCCAATCCCGGCATGGTCTCGTTTTTCGTCAAGCAGGCGCTGCTCAACGTCGCCGCCGATCTGAAGCTCAATGCCCCCAAGCCGAAGACAAAAGCCGAATGGGCGGACTTGATGCGACAAGCCGGCATCAAGGGCATCCATATCGCCGAACGCGACACCCAGCGCTCCAAGAAGCCGAAAGAGCCCGATGTCTTCGTCAACACCTGGTCGGTGGAAGGTTTCCTGTCGGAAGGCGTGCAGCCCTCCGAGCTCGGCTGGGGCACCCACGAAAAATGGATGCCCGAGAATGCGCGGACTCACGAAGCCGGCTGCGGCGCTGCCATCTATCTGATGCAGCCCGGCGCCAACACGCGCGTGCGCACCTGGTGCCCGACCCGCGGCGCGCAGTATGGCTTCCTTGTCACCCACAACGAGTCGATCTCGATCGCTGACTATTTCACCGTGCGCGACGCATCGGGCACGGCGGTCTATCGGCCGACCTGCCACTATGCCTATCATCCGGCTGACGATGCCGTGCTGTCGCTGCATGAAATGTTCGGCCGCGCCGCGAAGATGCAGGAAAAGCACCACATCCTCGACGAGAACGAAATCGTCGACGGCATCGACGAACTCGGCGTGCTGCTGTTCGGCCATGACAACAATGCCTACTGGTACGGCTCGCAGCTCTCCATCGAAGAGACCCGCAAGCTCGCGCCCTATCAGAACGCCACCGGCCTGCAAGTGACCTCCGCCGTGCTCGGCGGCATGGTGTGGGCGCTGGAAAACCCGAACGAGGGCATCGTCGAAGCCGACGAGATGGATTTCGATCGTCTGCTGGAAATTCAGCTGCCGTATCTCGGCCCGGTGAAGGGTTTTTATACCGACTGGACGCCGCTGACGGACCGTCCGGGACTGTTCCCGGAGGACATCGACACTAGCGATCCCTGGCAGTTCCGGAATGTTCTGGTGCGGTGAGGCGGCGTCGCGCCACGGCCACTGCTGTCATGCCCCGCGACCCGGCTACGCCAAGGCTTAGCCGAGGTTGAGGTCCAGGCGCGCCGAACTTTAGCGTAAGCGGCAGGCGGGGCATCCAGTACGCCGCAGCATCTCCGTATCCACGCACAGCCTCTGGAATACTGGATCGGCCGCCTTCGCGGACGATGACAGCACCCGCGTAGATGCAGAACCTACTTCCTCTCGATCGGCGGCGCGATCTTCTCGGCTGGGGCTGGCGGCAATGCTGGTTTCGCCGCGCCGGCAGCGCCCTGCGTCTGCGGTTCGGGCCGCGCGGGCTCTGGGGCGGGCGTGGTCGGCCGGTCGCCGCCGGGCTTGGCTTCCGCGGGCTTATTCTGATCGTCGGACGGCGTGCCCTGAAGGGGTTGCGTCGCTTGGGCTGTCTGCATCCGGGTCTCGGCGCGGATTTGCGCCAGCGACATGCCTGACACCACGACGCCTGCCGCGAACAGCGAGCAGGCGACCATCAAGTCGAGCTTCAGTCTGCGCTTGTCATATTGGCCGGGCATGTCGATCACCGCCTTTGTCTGCGGGATCAACGAAATTGCCGCTCTGCGGTTCCCGCCCGTGGCGGCCGGAACTCGACGGCTGCGCGCCACATGGCCCCATCCACGGTCGGAACGATGACAGATTAAAGCTCGAGCAGGCCGCCATCACCATTTTCGTCGGCGAACGCCAACAGCGTCCCCTTCGCGTTCCAGGCGAGCGCGGCGACTGCGGGCGTGGCGTTGCGGCGGACGAGGATCTCGGCGCCGTCCTCCAGACGGACCATCAGCACGGTGCCGTCGCTGTAGCCGGCGGCGAAGATGTCGTTCCTGGGGTGGCAGGCGACGACCGACACGCGCGCCTGCAGCGGCGCGAGCATCGCTGGCTCCTTGCCCATCGGGCCATCCTTGCTAGCGAACGGCCACAGGATCACCGTGTCGGCGCCCGAGGTCGCCAGCGCCTTGCCGCCCGCGCTCCACGACATCGAGCGGACGCGGCTGGGATAGCCGGTCATGCGCATGTGCCTGTTGTCGGCAAGCCGCCAGCCGTGCAGCGCCGATTCGTGCATCGTGGTGACCAGGAATTTGTTGTCCGGGCTGAAGGTGACGCCGAGATGCGAGCCGGCCCAAGGCAGGAATTCGGCCGACCCCGCCATGTTGGGAAACCACAGCGTCGCGCCGTTGTAATGGGCGATCGCGAGACGCTGGCCCTTCGGCGCAAACGCGAGGCCGCCGACGGTCGAGGGCACCTCGAGCGACTTCTCCTCGCTCTTGCCGCTCTTGAAGAAAGCAGTCTTGCCAGCCGACCAGGCGTAGGCACCGTCCGGATGCAGCGCCACCGCATCGATCCAGCGCCGTTTCGGGTCGGTCGCAAGCAGCGTCACTTCGCCTTTGGCCTCGAGCGACACGACTTTTCCATCGTCGCCGCCCATCACGAGGCGCTTGCCGTCGGAGGCGGCCGAGAGAATGCCGCCGCTGTGCACGGCGATCTTGCTGATCTCACCCTGGCTATCCACGAGCGCGACATTCTCCTCGCCGCCGACGAAGGCGGCGCGGTTGCCAAGGAAATGCACGGAGGTCACGACCATGCCGAGCGCGAGCGATTTGACGCGCTCGGTGACGGAGACGATCGAGGCGGAATCGGCGGGTGGCGTAAACTCTTTCATCACGAGACGATGCAGCTCTCAAAACCCTGGCGAATGAGGTCTTGCGGCAATTCGCGACCGATGAAGACGAGGCGGCTCTCGCGCGGCTCGCCGTCCTTCCATTTGCGCTGGTGGTTGCCCTCCAGCATCATGTGGACACCCTGAAAGACGTAGCGGTCATCATCGTCGTGGAAAGCAAGGATGCCCTTGGAGCGCAGGATCTTGCCGCCCTCCACCTGCACCAGGTTCTGAAGCCAGGGCATGAACACGTTCGGATCGAGCGGCTTGTCGGTCTTGAGTGACAGCGACTGCATGTCCTCGTCGTGATAGTGCTTCAGGCCGTGGCCGTGATCATGATCGTGATGGTCGTGACCGTGATGGTGATGATCATGGTCATGATCCTCGGCATTCAGGAAGTCCGGCTCGATGTCGAGGATGCGGTCGAGATCGAAGGCGCCGCGATCGAGCACGTCGGCCAAAGCCACCGAGCAGCGCTCGGTGCGATGCAGTTTCGCATAGGGATTGATGGCGCGGATGCGGGCCTCGACCTCGGCAAGTTCTCCCTTGGAAACGAGATCGATCTTGTTCAGCACGATGACGTCGGCAAAGGCGATCTGGTTCTTGGCCTCAGGTGCATCCTTGAGGCGGTCGGATAGCCATTTGGCGTCCGCAACCGTGACCACCGCATCGAGGCGCGCGTTCTTCTGCACGTCCTCGTCGACGAAGAAGGTCTGGGCGACGGGGGCCGGATCGGCAAGACCGGTGGTCTCGACGATGATGGCGTCGAACTTGCCCTTGCGCTTCATCAGGCCTTCCATGATGCGCACGAGATCGCCGCGCACGGTGCAGCAGATGCAGCCGTTGTTCATTTCGAACACTTCCTCATCGGCACCGATGATGAGGTCGTTGTCGATGCCGATCTCGCCGAATTCGTTGACGATGACGGCGTATTTCTTGCCGTGGTTTTCCGACAGGATGCGGTTCAACAGCGTGGTCTTGCCCGCACCGAGATAGCCGGTCAGGACGGTCACGGGAATTTTTGGGGCGGTCGCTTCAGACATAACAACTCCGGACTTCGGGCTTTTCGCGCGACGCGAGGCGGGGTGGCCCCTGCCCTAGTGGTCAAGCGCACTGGTCAGGGCCTTTATATTGTGCCTGACCATATCAATGTAAGTGGGTGCAGGCCCCTTTTCGCCGGTCAAACCGTCCGAAATCAGGGTCCCACCGACTTTTGAGCCGGTCTCCGCCGCGATCCGCCGGATCAGCCGGTCGTCGCTGATATTTTCCAGGAACACGGCGGGGATTTTTTGGGCCTTGATCTGGCCGATGATGGTGGCGATGTCCCGCGCGCTGGGCTCGGTTTCCGTGGAGACGCCCAAGGGCGCGATGAACTGGACGCCGTATTCGGCGGCGAAATAGCCGAAAGCGTCATGGGTCGAAATCACCTTGCGACGCTCCTGCGGGATCTTGGCCACGGCTTCGCGGACCTCGCGGTCGAGCGTTTCGAGCTTTTCCAAATAGGCCTTGGCCTGGGCGCGGAAGAACTCCGCATCGTCCGGGTCGACCGCGGCCAGCGCATTGGCGATGTCGGTGACGTAGATTTTGGCGTTGGGGACCGACTGCCAGCCATGCGGATCTGCGGCCGAGCCGAGCTTGAGCGGCGCGATGCCGGCGCTCACGATAACCACCTGCGCCTTGCTGCCCGAGGACTGCACGAGCCGTGGCAGCCAGCCCTCGAGACCAAGCCCGTTGACGATGACCAGCTTTGCGTCCGCGATCCGCTTCGCATCGCTTGGCGCGGGCGCGTAGACATGGACGTCGCTGTCGGCCCCGACCAACGTCGTCAGATTGATCCGGTCGCCGCCGACATTACGGACGAAGTCGGCCAGGATCGAGAAGCTCGCGACGACTTTCAGTTGCTCAGCGGCGTGCAGCGGCGAGGCGATCAGCATAAGCACACAAAGCAGGATGCGCCGCATCGCTATCACGCTTCCAAATGCCGGCCGGGAAACAGCTGCCTAACGACGCCGCCGACCCGGCCGAACAGGACGGAGACGGTGTAGAGCGCGCTTGCCACCAGAATGATCGCAGGACCCGACGGCACACGGGTCTGGAACGACAGCACGAGACCTGCATAGCCGGACACGGCGGCAGCGACGACCGCGATGCAGATCATGACGGTGAGATCGCGCGACCAGAACCGCGCGATGCCGGCCGGCAGGATCATCAGGCCGACCGCGAGCAGCGTGCCGAGCGCCTGAAAGCCGTTGACGAGGTTGATCACGACCAGCGCGAGGAAAGCGAGATGCGCAGGCCCGCCGGCCCGGCTGACGGTGCGCAAAAACAGCGGATCGACGCTTTCGATCACCAGCGGACGGTAGATCACGGCGAGCACCAGCAGCGTGACCGTGGCGTTGAATGCGACGACCAGCAGCGTCTGGTCGTCCATCGCGAGAATATTGCCGAACAGCACGTGCAGCAGGTCGATATTGGTGCCCTTGATCGAGACGATGGTGACGCCGAGCGCCAGCGAGGCCAGATAGAAGGTCGCGAGCGAGGCATCCTCCTTCAACCCGGTCGAGCGCGCGACGAGGCCTGCGAGGATTGCGACGGCAAAACCTGCGATCAGGCCTCCGGCCGTCATCGCGAACAGATTGAGACCGGAGAGCAGGAAACCGACAGCGGCGCCGGGTAGGATTGCATGTGCCATGGCGTCGCCGACCAGGCTCATCCGCCGCAACATCAGGAACACGCCGATCGGCGCACCCGCGAGCGACAGCGCGATAACGGCCGCGAGCGCACGTCGCATGAACTCGAATTCGGTGAACGGGCCGATCAACGCGTCATAGAGCATCGGATATCAAGCCGCCCGTGAGCGGGCATCATCGGCCGAGCAGGCGGCGGCGCTGTCGTCGAAGGCTTCGCACATCCGCATCGCCACCATCAGGTTTTCCGGCGTCAGCACCTCCGCCGTCGGGCCCCACGCCACGGGGCCGCGCGCCAGCACCAGCGTCTCGCTGAAATGGGTGCGCACCATCTCCATGTCGTGCAGTGCGGCGAGCACTGTGCGGCCCTCGCCATGCCAGTGCTTCACCAGCGCCAGCAGATCGGCCGTGGTTTTGCTGTCGATGGCGTTGAAAGGCTCGTCCAGCACGATCAGCCGGGCGTCCTGGAGCAGCACGCGCGCGAACAGCACGCGCTGCATCTGGCCGCCCGAGAGCGTTCCGATCGGGCGGTTTTCGAAACCGTTGAGGCCAACGGAAGCGATCGCGCGGAGGATCTTTTCGCGCGCCGCCTTGCCGATGCCGCCGAACAGGCCGGTCCCACGCCACAGCCCGGTGGCGACGAAATCCAGCACCGAGATCGGGAAGCTGCGGTCGATCTCCGCACTCTGCGGCAGATAGGCGATATCGCGGCTGTCGAGCCCGCCGAGATGGATGCTGCCGTCGAGCGGCCTGAGGATGCCGACGATGCCGCGCAGCAGCGTCGACTTGCCGGCGCCGTTCGGGCCGATCACGGCCAGCAGCGCGCCCGGCGCGACCTCCCCATTGAGGTGGTGCACGGCCGGATGGCGGTCATAGCCGAGCGTAACGTTGTGGAAATGCAGCGCCGCCATGGTCACCTCATCGCCAGGAAGACCACGCCCCAAAGCACGGCGCAGACCGCGAGCGCGGCCGCGAGACGGGCGGCCATCGTCATGCGCAGGATCGACCAGTGCGCCGCCTGAGCCGGATGCGGAGAGGCCGCACCGTGGACATGTGCGTGGGTGTGATCGTGTCCATGCGAATGCCCGTCGTCATGGGAATGGCTATGAGCATGATCGCTATGATGGGCTTGGGACGCGGCGGGAACCATTCCTGGATGTTATATTATAACATTACAGCTGTCCATGCCGGGCTCAGGGTTTGCCGATCAGCATGGCGATGGCGGCGGCGACGAACGGGAACGGCACCGAAACCGCGCAGCGGAACCAGACGAAACGGGCCGGCATGAACGGAACTTCCCACAAAATCACCCGTTGGAAGGCAAATAGCGCCCAAGCGACGACATAGGCGACCACCTGCGGCACCCCACCACCCGATTTCAGGGCCACCGTCCCGATCGAGAACCCGATTACCGGGCCACCGGGCGTCGCGGCCCCGGCGACCACGGCAGTCGCGACCCCCAGCCAGCCGCTGTCCGGGCCGAGCCAGCCGCTGATCACCTCCTGTGGGATGATAGCGGCGATGTAGCCGGAGCCGATCACCCCCAGCGCGATCCGCGGCACGATGTTGATGAAGTCCATCGAGCCTTCGCGCAGCGAGGCCTTGAACACCGGTGGGCCACGGCGAAAGGCGATCAGGCCAACGCCGAACACCGAACCCACAACAGGATGTCGATCAGGAGCGCGGCGCTCATGTCTCGTCGTCCTTCATGGCCGGCTTCGGACAAAGCCGGACATAGACGAAGCGGCCGAGCGCGCCTGCGAGCACCGGCAACGGCAGCGAGATGAGGATGCGCCACAGCGTGAAGTCGGTGCCCATAATCGGGATTTCCCAGGCGACCGCCCGGCCATAGCCGATCAAGGTCCAACTCACGACCATGGCGATGGTGGCACCGAAATCGGCGCCGACCGCCAGCAGCGCACTCGCCACGGGATAGGCGGTGAAGGGACCGCCGGGCAGGATCGCGCCGAAGGCGGTGCCGATCAGAAGGCCTTTCAGGCCCGATTTCGGCCCGAGCGCGCGCGAGACTTTTTCGTGCGGCAGGATCTCGGAGATGAACGCACCGAGCAGGCAGCCGGCCAGCACGCGGGGCAGGATGCCGCCGAACAGCGAGAGATCGTGGGTCAGTATCTCGAGAACACCGTCGGTGCCATCACGCCGCCAGACCAGACCTGCGCTCACCGCCACAAGGGCTGCGATGATGATGGTCGACCAGCCGATCGGCTTGCGCACGCGACCCGGCCGCGGCTCGGATTCCGCGTCCTCGGCGGATGCCGGGTCTTTCGAGGAAGGATCTGACAACGGGCGCGTTCGGCTCGAGGGCGATGCCCGTCCTGCTTAAGGGCGCCGCAGATGCGATGCAAACAGTACGATGACGGGAGCGATGCGCACCTCGCGCAGGGCCATGCGAGGCGAAGTGCGAATTCCGCACAACAAAAAGGCGGCCGCGCCTCGACCGCCTTTCAATTCCGTCATTCCGGAGCGGCAAAGCCGGCCCCGGAATGCGTGAAGCCCAGGCCTCGTCGAACTCAGGCCTTGTCGAACAGCGACTCGACGTATTCCCAGTTCACGAGGTTCTCGACAAACGCCTTCAGATAGTCGGGACGGCGGTTGCGGTAGTCGATGTAGTAGGAGTGCTCCCAGACGTCGCAGCCGAGGATCGGGGTGGCGCCGTGCACCAGCGGATTCTCGCCGTTCGGGGTCTTGGAAATCTCGAGCTTGCCGTTCTTGACCTGGAGCCAGCACCAGCCGGAGCCGAACTGGCCGACGCCGGCCGCCTGGAAGTCCGTCTTGAACTTCTCGAAGCCGCCGAGGTCCTCGTTGATCTTCTTCTCGATCTTGCCCGGCAGCTTGGTGCCGCCGCCATTGGGCTTCATCCAGCTCCAGAAATGGATGTGGTTGTAGTGCTGGCCGGCATTGTTGAACACCGCGGGGTTCTTGCCGAACGAGCCCTTGACGATCTCCTCAAGGGACTTGCCTTCCCATTCGGTGCCCTTGAGCGCGTTGTTGCCGTTGGTGACATAGGCCTGATGATGCTTGTCGTGGTGGAATTCGAGCGTTTCCTTCGACATGAATTGTCCGAGGGCGTCATAGGCGTAGGGGAGTGGGGGCAGCGTAAAGGTCATGGGTGTTGTCCGCGACTGATGGGGAACGAGACTTAACGGTCACCCCTTATAGAAGGTTCCGCGGCTGTTAAATACCGCGAATTTTCCAAAAGGCATGGTGCGGCGGCTTAGCCGGATTGCATAAAATCGTCGCAAGAATGTAGGGCGTTTGAACCAGGCCATAAAATATCATTGCCTTTGAGGTGCTTATGGCAGAACGACACGCACCGACGGCGCGGAGACGCGAAAGAGAGAGCCATGAGCATCGAGATCGACATTTTGAACGGCGACGCCTCTTGGCGGATCGCGGAGCCGCTGCACCAGGCGGTCTTCGGACCTGATATCGTCGGGAAGCAGCCCTGGGCCCACGTCAAATGGGCCAATGCCGACCTGCGCGTTCTGATCGAGACGCCCGAGGATGGTCTCGTCTGCCATGTCGGCATCTATTTTCGCACCGTCACCTGGAACGGGCAGAAGGTTCACATCGGCGGCATCGGCGGCGTCTGCACGCGGGAGGACCGGCGCGGCCGCGGCTATGCGACCATGGCGATCGATGCCGCGGTGCATACCATGCGCGCCAACGAGGCGGTCCGCTTCGCGCTGCTGTTCTGCGAGCCGCACAATGTCGCGTTCTACGAGGCCCGCAGCTGGCTCCCCTTCAAGGGCGAGGTCTATTGCGAGCAGCCGGAGGGGCGGATCCGCTTCACCCACATGGCGCCCTATGTCTGCAACATCGTCAGCGCGCCGACACTCGGCACTATCGACCTCTGCGGCCTGCCCTGGTGAGCCCTGCGTGAGGCGCGGCTGGTGCCGGCGCTGCGCGCCATATAATATGTCGATCATCATCCAATATTCCGCGCGGTGACACATGACGATCGACGCCTCGATAGACGCCATGCCGCCGCCTGCCCCGGTCGCCTCGCCCATCGCCAGCTTGCTGACGGCCCCGATCCTGCCGACGCTGCTGCGGCTCGCGATCCCCAACATGATCGCGATGGTCGGCAGCACGCTGGTCGCGGTCGCCGAGACCTCCTATATCGGCCGGCTCGGCACCATTCCGCTCGCAGCGATCGCGCTGGTGTTTCCATTCGCCATGCTGACGCAGATGATGAGCGCGGGCGCGATGGGCGGCGGCGTCTCGTCTGCGATCAGCCGCGCGCTCGGCGCAGGCGACCGGAACCGTGCGGCGACGCTGGCGCTGCATGCCGCCATCATCGGCCTCTGCGGCGGGCTTTTCTTCACGGTGACGATGCTCGTCTTCGGCCGCTCGTTCTTCGCGCTGCTGGGCGGGCGCGAGCGTGTGCTCGAGGAAGCCAGCGGCTATTCGCAAATGCTGTTCTCCGGCGCGGTCGCGATCTGGCTCGTCAACACGCTGGCCTCGGTGATCCGCGGCACCGGCGACATGCGTCTGCCCTCGATGGCGCTGATCGGGACGAGCGTGCTCCAGATCGCGCTCGGCGGCACGCTGGGGCTCGGCCTGTTCGGCGTGCCGCAATTCGGCATGCCCGGAGTGGCCGCCGGTCAGTTGATCGCATTCACCTGCGCTGCGATCTTCTTCCTCTGGTATCTCTGGTCCGGCCGCAGCCGGCTGCCGCTGGATTTCGGCGCCTTCCATTTCGATCGCGCGTTGTTCTTCGACATCCTCAAGGTCGGCGCGGTCGCCTGCCTGTCGCCGCTCCAGACCGTGCTCACCATTTTGATCTTCACCAAGATCCTGGCGACCTTCGGCACCGAGATGCTGGCCGGTTACGGCATCGGCTCGCGACTGGAATTCTTGCTGATCCCGATCACCTTCGCCTTCGGCATCGCATCGGTGCCGATGGTCGGCATGGCGATGGGCGCCGGACAGGTGAAGCGCGCGCGGCGCGTGGCCTGGACCGCGGCCGGGGCCTCGGGACTTACCGTCGGCCTGATCGGCCTCATCATCGCGCTCGATCCATCCCTGTGGGTTTCGCTCTTCACCAGGGATCCCGGCGTTGCCGCCGCCGCGCACAGCTACTTCCACTGGGCAGGCCCGACCTTCGTGTTCTTCGGCGTGGGCGTGTCGCTGTATTTCTCCTCGCAAGGCGCGGCGCGGGTCGGCGGTCCCGTGCTCGCCTCCACCGCGCGGCTGCTGATCGTCGCGATCGGCGGCGGCGGCCTCATGATGGCGCAGGCTCCGGCCTGGACCCTGTTCGCGCTGGTCGGCGGCGCCATGGCGGTATTCGGGCTGTCGACCGCGGCCTCGGTCGCCTTCGTGCGCTGGGTCAAATAAGCGCAGGTCATTGCACGCAGGCAAATAAACGCGGGAATGTGATTCCATCCGGATTCGCTGCGGGTCGAAGGCTGCGTCGGCGCGCTCTGCGGCGGCGAAACCTGGACGCGGGCGGGGCGCTAGCGCTTCACGCCGTCATCGCCTTCAGCGCCGTCGCCGCCGAGGCGTAGCCGCCCCGCGCGCCGTCGATAAAATGGACGTGATCGCTGCGCAACGCCGACGGGGTGAAGCAGGTCATCATCGCAGCGTCCTGCTGATAGAGGCCGTAACGCACGATGCCGTCGCGCGCGGCAATCGCGAGGCGATCGCTGAGGGCGCGTTCGAGCTCCGGCGTACAGTCGAGGATCATGCGCAGGCCGTCGTCATATTTTCGGAAGTCGGAGTTCTCCACGACCTGCCGTGTATAAAGCTTCGGCACGAAGCCGCCGACTTTGAGATCGAAGCGCATGATCAGATAGACGAAAAGGGTGTAGGCCAGCACGCTGGCGCGGCGTGCGAGCAACGGACCTCCGCGCTTGGTGCGCGCCTCATATTCCAGCCCTTGCGGCGGCCATGTCAGCGGCGGCCCTTGTGGCGGCACGGGACGACCGGCATCCGGGCTGCGCTCGACGAGATGGATGATGTCCTCGATCACGTTGCGGAATGCCGAGGGATCGGCGCCTTGGGCCGGCATGACCAGCACGGACAGGATCAGGCCGCGCGCAGCCGGAATCACCTCGAAGCGGCAGGACAGGCCGGAGAGATCGGGCTGCGTCCCCGCGGGCGCTTCGGTGATCGCAAACTCGCCGCGCTTCATCGCTGCGTCCGCCCAGGCGAGCCCGCCGCCAGAAAACATCGCATAGGACAAATTGGCCGACGGTCCGAAGCGCGCGACGCGCACGTCTAGGCCATGCGCGCGAATGACGCTCACCGGCACCAGCGCGACGCGCATCCGCAAGTCGAGATCTTCCCGCACCCAGGTCGCGGTCGCAGCCAAAGCCTCGCGGGCCAGTTCGAGATCATTAGGCGCGACCGCAAAACTCGCGCCGTCGCCGCCGAACACGAAGGGAAATTCGCGTCCCTCCAATGCATTCGTCACGGCCGCGATCACGGCGGCACCGGCCATGTTCACCGCCTTGTAGCGCTGCGCCGCGATGGCCTTGGTCGAATCCACGATGTCGGCAACGCCGACGCTCCAGTCGTCGGGCAGCGGCGAATACAAAGCGGGGTCCATCAGACTGGTGAAGCCGCGAAAGACCGGAATGCCGCTATAGAACGCTGATGTCATCGGATGATGCCGGATGGTTGGGACGCACGTCCAAAGGGACATACGTAGAAGAATCGATTCGGTTCGCCAGGCGCGCGCCCTTGCAACCATTGGCCGAAATGGACCCGGACAACAAGATGAGGGCGCACTGCAATGCCACAGAAGGTCATTAAACGGTTGACCGTAAATGGCGTCTAGTCTCGATGATCTGACATGGTTGCGCGGGAACATCGACGTGTCCGACTTCGACAGGAAGGACTCCATCGCTCCGGCAAGCCGGCGCACTGGGCGTGATCCGATCAGCGCGGTGAAGACGCCGGAAAGCCTGACCGCGGCCGTGGATAGCTGGGCCGAAACCCATCACCTGTAGCGCTCGGAAGCCATCGGTAAGCTGGTCGAGCTCGGCCTGAAGGTCGCGCCCCCGGCACTCCCGCCAGGGCACCCGCTCGCTTCGGATGCCACCAGGATCGAAGAGCTTGCGGTGCGTGAACTCGAGGGACTGCTCGATCCTGCGCTGTCTGAAGACGAACGCGAGCGCCGGATCCGCCGCCTGACCGAGGGCCCGCCGGAGTTCTCACACGAACGGATTGACCTGCCGAAGCATCGGACCTGAATGTCTAGTGCAGCTTCTCGCCCACGCGCTTGCGTAGCGCGGAGGCGGGAACGTCATGGCAGCCGACAAGACGCACGAATTTCTGCGGATACATTTCGTAACCGTGGTCACCGGAATTTTGGTGAGACATCGGCTCGCAGTGAACGGGCTCGCAGTGAACGTCGCTTTGCTCTGCGCAAGATGGCTTTACCGACGCCTTGTCCGGGCTCGAAGCGGTCATGGACTGCTCCCTATCGATTAGGGCAGATCGATTGACGTAACCCAATCGATTGCGCGGGATCTTACGACCAAATCCGGACGATGTCATTGCGCCGGATCAATGCAATTGTGGCGATGAGTTCCACCTACGCCGTATTGCCCGCGTCGACCGTAAACACGGTACCCGTCACATTGCGACCGCCCTCTCCCAGCAAATACTCCACCATCCGCGCGACGTCGTCGGTCTCCGGCAGGCGGCGCAGCGCGCTGCGGCCGGCGATGCGCTTGCGGCTGTCGTCAGACAGGTTGTGCGTCAGCTCGGTGTCGATGAAACCGGGCGCGATCGCGTTCACGGTGATGCCGAGCTTGCCGACCTCGCGCGCGAGCGAACGGGTGAAGCCGGTGGCGGCGGCCTTGGTCGCACCGTAAACCGAGAGGCCATTATAGCCGGTCGTCGCGATAATCGAGGAGATGTTGATGATGCGGCCGGCGCCGTCGGCCATCATCTGGCGCGCGACATATTTGGTGAGAATGATCGGCGACAGCACGTTGAGCTGCACCAGCGCCTCGATCTCGGAATTGTGCATGGTCGCGAGCAAGCCTTCGGTGCCGAGGCCGGCATTGTTGACGAGGCCGTAGATCGGGCCGAATTCATCGCGCACGAGTTTTGCGTAGGCGGGGATCGCGTCGATCACGGCGAGGTCGCAAGCGCGAAAATGCAGGCGCCCTTCCGACCCGGCAATCGCCGCCTTGAGCTCGTCGCTCTCGCGCCGCGCCGCCGCGATCACGTTGTAGCCGCCATCAACAAGCCGCTGGCCGATCGCAAGGCCGATACCGCGGCTACCGCCGGTGACGAGAACATTATGCATCGGTGCGCGCCAGTTTGCCGGCCGGGGTGACGTCGAGCGCCTCGACGAAGCGGATCACCGCCGGCACCTTGTGGGAGGCGAGCTGAGCGCGGCACTGATCCAGAATCTGGTCGCGGATCTCTTTCGCGCGCGCCGGATCGGTGCCGTCGGCGAGGATCACGTCGGCGACGACGATGCCGCCGGTGATCGGGCTCTTGCGTGACTTCGCCCGCGACATCCGCACATCGAGATGACGGTTGATCACCGCCTCGATCTCTTCGGGGTGAACCTTCAGCCCACCGATATTGATGATGCCGCCGCGGCGGCCAACGAAATAGTAGCGGTCGCCGCGCAATTCGACGATATCGCCGCTATCGACATACCCGTCTGCATCGGTGAGCGCAGCCGCGTCGCGGCCGATATAGGCGTGCGCCGTGCGCGTCGAACGGATACGTAGCGAGCCGTCGACGACCTTCATTTCGACGCCGTTGCGGTTGCCGAGGTAGTCCGCCGGAAAGCCTTCCAGCCCGTCATTGACGGCAAAGCCGACGCCGGCCTCGGTTGACGCATAGGCATGGCCGACGGAGGAATTCGGGAACGCCGCTTTCAGGCCGTCCAGCACCGCCTGGTCGGCGATCTCGCCGGAGAGGCGGACATAGCGCGGCGCGAACTGCGCGGCCGAGCCGCTCATCAACAGCTTGCGCCAGTGCGAGGGCGTGCCGGAGATGTGGGAGACGCCCCGCGCGTTCAGCCGCGTGACGTGATCGGCGAGCGCCTCATGCGGATCGGACAGCACCATCGAGCCGCCCGAGAGGACGGCGCGGAGGAATATCTGCAGGCCGCCATAGCGGCGGATGTCGTAGAACGTCGCCCATACCGGCGCGGGTCCGCGCGCCGGGCCTTCGGCGACGATGGCGCCGGTGAGTGCTTCCAGCGTATGGCCGACGATTTTCGGCACGCCCGACGTGCCCGAGGTGAGCATCAGCCATTCCGTGGCGCGTTCGGTCCTGGCCGGCGCTGTGGCTTGAAGCGGCAGTTGTGCGGTGACGACCAGCGGCACGCCAGTCTCGGCCCAGCGATCGGGCTCGTCGGTGACAACGGCATCGATCCCGGCATCCGCCATCAGCGCGTCGAGATGCGCCGGGTTGAGATCCGGCGGGCACAGCAGCATGCGGCGGGCAATACCGTCGAGCTCGATCATGGCAAGACCCGATCGGAGCTGGTCGGACAATTTCAGCAGCACCGCGCGGCCGGACAGCTCGCCCAGGCGGCCACCCAGGACCGTCTGCGACAGGATATCCGTCAACGACACGACATCGTGCGCGTCCGACAGCGTGCGGCCGGTCAGCTCCGCGCCGAGATGGTCGCGGAGCGCAAAGATCTCACGCGGGGACATTTTCGTAGGCCCGCACGAAATCGCCCACGGTGGCGGGGAACGCTGCGTCCTCGGAAATGGTGAAAGGGTCGACGCCGGTCTCGTCCTCGAGGCGCGCCACCAGGATGGCGAAGGCGAGCGAGTCGAAGCCCGTCTCGTGCAGGGACAGCTCGTCCGAGAGTGCGGGAAGCGCGACGTGCTGCTCTTTGGCGATCTGCTGGATCGCTTCAATGACCTTAGACCGTACCGACATGGCTGGCTCGCTTCTGTTGTCGTTCGTGTTGCGGCGGTTCTTGATGACCGCCTCCCTTGCCCGTTTGTTTACCCGACAGAAGTAAATGGCTTCTTGGACAATTCGGATAAAATTGGACCTATCTGGCGGATTTTCGCGCGGCTAGAGCCGGATCGTACCCTGGTTGATTTGCGCATACGTCTCCGCGTCCAGCGCGACATAGGCGCCGGTCTTCGGGTCCCGCATGAACAGCGGATCGGAGACCGCGCCGGGATCAAATCCCTCGCGCGCGAGCTCGCCCTTCTTCTGCTTGAACGTCTCGGTCGCATCGAGCTCGCGCGAGATGCGTATGAAGACGGGATGAGCATAGGCGGGCAGGCGCTGTGCGAGATGGGCGGGCAGTGCCTCGACGGCGAAGCCTTCGTTCACCACGATCGCACTCATGCCGGCGCGGCCGTCGGTGCCGGGAATGCCGACGCCGTAGGTGGTGGCGTCGATCACGCCGGTGAAATCGCGCATGGCGTCGTTGACCTCCGAAGTCGCGACGTTCTCGCCCTTCCAGCGAAAGGTGTCGCCGATGCGGTCGACGAAGTGGAAGAAGCCCTTCTCGTCGAGCCGCATCAGGTCGCCGGTGCGGAACCAGGAATCGCCCTTGGCAAAGACATCGCGCAGGATCTTCTTCTCGGTCTCGCTCGCCTCGGTGTAGCCCTCGAAGCGACCGCCGCCCTCATCCGCAGTGCCGATGCGGCCTATGGCTTCGCCGGCCTCGCCGCGCGCGCAGGGGATACAAAACCCCTCCGCATTGCGCAGCGGGGCGCCGTTATCGGGCTCGAGCTTGACGAGACCGGCAGGGAAACGATGCGCAAGCAACGGCGGAACGCGGCCGATCGCGCCGGGCTGGCCCTCGACATTGAACAGCGAGAAATTGCCTTCCGTCGCCGCGTAGAATTCAAGGATGCGCGGAATGGCGAAACGCGCCTGAAAATCGTCCCAGATGTCACCGCGTAGGCCGTTGCCGCAGACGAGCCGCAGGCGATGCCGGTTCTCGTATTCCGACGGCGGCGCCTTGAGCAGATAGCGGCAGAGCTCGCCGATATACTGAAACAGCGTACAGTCGTGGCGCACGATGTCGGGCCAGAAATTCGAGGCTGAGAATTTATCTGCGATCACCACCGAGCCCCCGGCAGCGAGCATGCTGCATGGTGCCACGATGCCGCCAACCGAGTGGAACAGCGGCAGGCAATCGTAGAGCCGATCCTGCGGCGTCGCGCCGGTGAGGCCGGCGAACCAAAAGCCCCAATTGAGGATGCGGCGATGGCTGATGCTTGCGGCTTTCGGCAGGCCGGTGGTCCCGGACGTGTAGATCAGCAGGGCCCGGTCGTCGATGGTGACGTCACCACGCTCGTCCGGCGAAAGCGGCCGGTCATCGAGGGCGTCGAGCGCGACATCGATCGGACGCTCGCTGCGGGCATCGCCGTGGGTCCAGACCTTTGCTTCCGTCTTCAAGTGCGGCAACGGCCCGGCCAGCTCCGCTGCAAGCTCATGCGCAACAATGATGTGAGCGGGCTTTGCGACTCCGACGCAATGCGCGAGCGAGTGCCCGACGAGCTTGGTGTTGATCAGCGCGACCACGCCGCCGACGCGGCTGATGCCGAGCCAGGCCGCGACATAATCGATGCCGTTCGGCATGATCAGCGCGACAGTGCCGCCCTTGGCCACACCGGCCGAGCGCGCCCAGCGCGCATAACGATTGATGCGTTTCGAAAGTCCCTCATAGTCGAGGCTCGCGTCATCGGTGGTCAGCGCAACGCGATTGGGCTGGCGCTGCGCCCAATCGTCGACGACATCGGCGAACAGCCGGCCCGGCAACGTCTCGATCCGTGCGGTGAGCTCGATCGCCTTCAGCCAGATTTTCGAAGCCGAAGGTGCGCGCGCGGCTTTCGGTTGCTCGATGACGCCGGTTGTCATGCCGTTCATTCTTTCGGAACGTGTCTGCGGGTTTCCGGCAGCTTAGCTCGCACGCCCTGCCCAGATGTTAAGAGACAAGGTAAAACCGGGTTAGTGCACGATTAACTCTAGTGATCCTTTACCAAACCGGAGGCGATCGAGGTGCGCCGCCTGGCAGTTCTTGCAATAGCAAAGCCAGTTGTCGGGGCGTGAGGCTAGGCGGCTCCGGGCAAACGGGTTAGTCTTTTTGACCCTGCATTGTCCCGGTTGCGAAAGGGAGACGACCTGTGGCTCTCGGCTCGTCTGAATTTCCCGTCCAGGCCGCGCCGTTCGAGCAGCCGCTGACCAATTTTGCCAATGGCCTGAGGCGCGGACAGGTCAAGGTGGTCGCGATCGGCTCGTCGACCACGGCGGGCGAAGGAGGCATCGCGCCCTATCCGCAACGATTGCTGGCGGACCTTCGGAGCATATTTCCGAAGCCCGGGATCGATGTCATCAACCGGGGCGTCGGCGGCGAAGAGGCTCCCAAGGAGCTTTTGCGGTTCAAGCACGACGTCTTCGACCAGAAGCCGGATCTCGTGATCTGGCAGGTCGGCACCAATGCGGTGTGGCAATCGGCCGATCAGAATCCACCGACCTTTGACGAGACCAGGAGGGCCATCGCTGACGGCGTCGATCAGCTGCTTGTGGACGGAGGGATCGACGTCATCCTAATGGATCTGCAATATGTGCCGGCGGTGCTGACGCCGGCCAAGGCCGACAAGGCGAACGCGATGGTCGCAGCGATCAGCGAGATCGCGCATGCAAAGCGGGTCAACGTCTTTCGCCGCTTCGCGCTGATGAAGGGCTGGCACGACGTTGCAAGAATTTCGTTCGACCGCATGGTCGACCCGGGCGACGACAGCAGGCTGCACGCAAGCGACTGGACCACGGACAAGATGACCTGGCAGTTGACCGACGCGATCGTCACCGCGGCCAACGAGGCGCCCCACGGCAGCTAGCCCTGCATACTCCGTCTGATTGACGGCCGAACGGGCGGTGAGCCCTAGGCGCCTCGCTGATGGCGCAAGCGCTGCGGCGGTGCGTTGAACGGATAATACGGATTGAGATCGCAGCTGGCGGAGCGGCCGGAAGCCGTAGCTCGGCACTGCGGCACTGAGGTGAAGGAGCAATCGTACCACTCCCCGCCACCGCCGTTTGCACCGGAATAGACGTGCATGCAGACGGGATAGCGCGGATCGAAGGTCTGTGCATGCGACGGCGCGGCCGTGAGCAGGGCACCGACGGTCATGATCAGTCCGAACAAGCGATGCATGAAAATTCCCCCTGAAGGCCGTTGGGGACCGCTAGTGCACGTTCTTGTGGCGCCGGCGCGGCGGCGGCGGGGGTTGGTCGAACGCATAGTAGGGATTGACGTCGCAGCTTGCCGAGCGGCCCGAGGCCGTGGCGCGGCACTGCGGCAGCGAGGTGAAGGAGCAATCGAAATAATCGCCGCCGCCCCCACCAAAACTACCGGGCGTATAGACGTGCATGCACACCGGGTAACGCGGATCGTAGGTCTGGGCGCTGGCATCTGCCGCCACGAACAGCGTGGCAATTGCGGTCAGGGTCAGGATCGGCAAACGCATGGAGAAATCCTCGAATCTGTCATGTCGGCGGCCCGGATACCGGCCACCTCGTATGGCATAACACCAT
This sequence comes from Bradyrhizobium sp. BWC-3-1, assembly GCF_032917965.1. NCBI lineage: Bacteria > Pseudomonadati > Pseudomonadota > Alphaproteobacteria > Hyphomicrobiales > Nitrobacteraceae > Bradyrhizobium > Bradyrhizobium sp. BWC-3-1. The sequence continues at coordinate 1,016,700 of NZ_CP136625.1, read as the reverse complement.
GGCAGAGGCGACCGTTCCTGCGCGCAGATGACGGCAAGGTGAGTGCGGTGCACTGCGCCCGCTACGCGCCGAGCCCTTGCAACACCAGCCGGTTCAACCTTGCCGCAAACGCCGCAGGGTCCTCCGGCAGCTCGCCGTCCAGGATCTGCGCCTGTTCGAGCAGGAGCAGGCAGAGATCGTCAACCGTCTTGGAGCCGGCCTGAGCCTTCGTGATCGCCGTCACCAGCGGATGGCGCAGGTTGATCTCAAGGATCGGCTTGGTGCGCATGCCACGGTTCTGCTGAGACAGGATGCGCTCGAGCTCGCGGCTCGGGCCCTGGCTGTCGGCGACGAGGCAGGACGCGGAGCTGGTAAGACGCGTCGAGGCCTTGACGTCGCTGACGCGCTCGCCGAGCGCGGCCTTGATCACCGCGATGGTGGCGGCCTCGTCGGCGGGCGGCTCGTCCTTTTTCGCCTCGTCGGCTTCGTCGACGCGCGGGATCAGGTCGAGATTGAGATCGCCCTGGCTCAGCGACTTCAGCGGCTTGCCGTCAAACTCCGAGGGCATCGAGGTCCAGAAGGCGTCGACGGGATCGGACAGCAGCAGAACTTCGATGCCGCGCGCAGTCGCCGCCTCGAGCCGGGGGTTCGACTTCAGCCGGTCGATGCTGGCGCCGACGAGATAATAGATCTCGGTCTGGTTCGGCTTGAAACCGGCGACGACGTCCTTGAGCGAGCGCTTCTCGCCCGAGGTCGTGGTGAAACGCGACAGCGCGAGCAGCTTTTCTCGGCGTTCGAAATCCTCGTAGATGCCTTCCTTCAGCACCGCGCCGAAGGCCTCCCAGATCTTCGCGAAGTTCTCCGGATCCTTCTCCGCCAGGCTTTCGAGCTCGGACAGCACGCGGGTCGCCACGGCCTTGCGGATCTGCGCGAGCTGCGGATTGTTCTGAAGCATCTCGCGGGAAATGTTGAGCGGGAGATCCTCGCTGTCGACGACGCCGCGGATGAAGCGGAGATAGCCCGGCAGCAGATCGGCATCGTCAGTGATGAACACGCGGCGGACATAGAGCTTGACCCGCCCCTTGCGGTTCGGTTCGAACAGGTCGAACGGCTTCGTCGAGGGCGCGAACAGCAGCACGGCGTAGGAGTAACGTCCCTCCGCGCGATAATGCAGCGTCATCGCGGGATCGTCGAAGGCGGAGGCGATCTGCTGATAGGCCTTCTTGTAGTCTTCCGGCGTGAGCTCGGATTTCGAGCGCTGCCACAGCGCGCTCGCAGAATTGATCTGACGCGGTTCGCCCCCTTCAGGCACGAGCTCGATGGGGAAGAGGATGTTGTCGGAATAAGCGCCGACGATACGTTCGATCTCGTAAGCTTCGAGATATTTCTTCGCATCGTCCTTGAGATGCAGGACGATCTCGGTGCCGCGCTGCACGCGGCCCGCATCCTCCTCGCTGGCACGCGCGATCTCGAAGCCCGAGCCGCCCGAGGACGTCCAGGTCCAGACGTCGCTCTCGCCGGCGCGGCGGCTCACCACGACGATCTTGTCGGCTACCATGAAGGCGGAATAGAAGCCGACGCCGAACTGGCCGATCAGGCCGAGACCATCCTTGGCCTCCTTGAGCTTCGACACGAAGGCCTTGGTGCCCGAGCGGGCGATGGTGCCGAGGTGGTCGATCAGCTCCTGCCGCTCCATGCCAATGCCATTGTCGGCGATCGCAAGCGTTCCGGCCGTCTTGTTCGGAATGATCCGGATCTTGAGCGCGTCGCCTTCGCCCAGCAGCGCCGGATTCGCTATGGCCTCATAGCGCAGCTTGTCGCAGGCGTCAGAGGCATTGGAGACGAGCTCGCGCAGGAAGATATCGGTCTCGGAATAGACGGAATGCACCATCAGGTGCAGAAGCTCGGAAACCTCGGCCTGGAAGGGCTGCGTATGCACAGCCGTGTCTGACGTCGTCATGCGTTTACCCGGTCAATCCAAAGAGGAAGAAACCCGGGATATAACGCGAAGGGGCAGGGGATCAAGTAGACGTCAGCAATCGCCCTCCGGGCGGAGGGCGACTCCGTGGCCAAAGCCGATCAAGTCACACAGCGGCCGGGTTGGAGCAGCTTTGCGACCTCGGTCAGGGAGCTGACCATCGGCTCGCAGGCGATCGTCGGCTTTTTGCGGCTCTGCTTCTGGTCCGGGAGCAACACCGGCGGCTTGGCGTTGCCGGTCTCGATCACCGCGGGGACCCGCAGCAGCACCGACGTGTCGGCCAGATCGTTCAGCCGCATCGACACGGTGCGGGTCGGAACCTCAGCCTGCTTGATGTCGGCCAGCCGGTCGGCTTTGCTGGAGCGATTGACGTTATGGCCCGGCTTGTCAGCAACCGCCTGCCAGCGGTCGGCCAGATCATGGCCGGAGGCCAGCTGCACGGCGCCGACCTGGACGGCGCCAAGCGTCGCGGCGATCGCGACGGCGCCTAAAAATACCTTTTGAATCTGTGACATGGCTGTCGGTCCCTCGCCCCATGGCGATCGCGGGAACAACGCGAGGAGAGGACCCAGAGTTCTCAGGCGTTAAGATCACTTAACCGTGTGCGAAAAGGCAGGGTGCGAAAAGGATGGCCCCACGAAAAATTTTGCAACCCCCTGGAACGACTTTCAGGGACGGGAGTCGTATCAACAGCCGGCTATTCCCCCCTGCCCCATAAGCCGGCGACGTAGGGCGCGACTGTGGTGATGCCAGTCGCGCCCTATTCTATTTCCGGGCGAAAGCGCAACCCCTTCGAATTGTTCCCACTTTTGTTCCCACTCGCGCGACGCCTTTACCGGTCGGGCTCGGTTTGCGATAGAAAAGCCCGGCACTCTCGGCCGGGCTAGTGCCACAATCGCTTATTCCGCGCAGCCCGAGGCTTAGATGCGGAGCATCTCACCCGTCCTGAGGACGCCCGCCTCACGGCACCAACGCTCAACCGCATCGATTTCCCCAGAGTCACGGACGACGTTGCGGGCGTCAATTAGGGCGAACGTCCCACCTACAGACACCTTTTCGCGGCCCTTCAGCTTCGAAATGCGCTGGCGGTCTTCATGCACGACGCGGTTGAATCGGCGCGTCGCGGCATTAACCGTCACGTCCCGTCGTGAATCTGCTTGCTGTTCGGCTTTGGCTGCCGCCCGCTCCCAATCAAGCGGAGCCCAACGCTTTACTTTGGCCAACGGAATTTCTTTGAAGAAGGCCGCTCGGCGCGCGGTTCTGTCCCGCTCCCTACCCGTCATACTCTCCAGCTTCGCATCAAGCACGCTGATTAGGATTTTTCGCGCCCGCTGTTCAGAGACGACATCGCCGATTAGGGCGTTGTCGTCCGGGCACTCTTTCGCTAGCGCTCCAAAAAGTTCACCGTGAACCTCCAAGACATCCGCGATAGTTAGACCCATCATGAGCATCATCTGAACGCTCGGATTCTCGAAGTACTTCCGATGTACTTTCGGCAATTTAACGACGTTGCTCTTAGTCACTATTTGGCTCCATGTTGCCTCACTGTCCCGGCAACAGCGCTATACCTGCGCGAGCAAGCTGTCATTACGCAACGGATGCGCACTTTGTTGCGAATCCAAGCAGCGCGGGGCTATTTTCAAAAATGGATTTTGCCAAGAAAGCCGCATATTTTCGTGCTAGTGCGATGGCAACGATGGCCATGCTTATTGCGAACCAAGAAATGCAGACTGCTGTTTTCAAAAACAGGCCTTTCGCGCGATGGTTAATTTTCCTCGCGCCGAACGAGGACTATCCCGAACAAGTGTTGAAGCGCCCATGCTTCACCCCGCGCATAAGTCGCGAGAGACCTACGTGTCCAACTCCTTCTCCGAAAACACTCATGGCGACTATCGGGATCGTCGCCCCGGAAGCCGCGATGGCTTCCTCGCTCTGTCTCAGCAGTGGCACGGGTGGGCATTGGCTTACTCATCTTTGCCGTCCGGCGCGGTTGACGCGGCTCCCTATTCAGAACAAAATAGGAACGGTCAAGCGCTCCTGGACGTTCCTGCCGCACTCGGCCTGTGCAAACGCCGCCCGAAGGTAGGATTCATTATTCATCGCTCCTACCTTAGGATGTGATTCGAGAAGAACTCCATGGTAACCCTAGTGTCCACCCGGTCTGATCAACCTTGGCTTCGCCGTCTGTACTTGCCAACCTATCAAGTTGGCGAGGCAGCGCAGTATGCTGGCATCTCTCCACAGACTGTTGCCGCTTGGCACCGCATCGAAAAGGAGTTTCTTTCGAAGGGGGATCAGGCTGCACTCTCCTATATGCAGTTGATCGAGGTCGCCGTCGTGGCGGCATTTCGAAAGGCGGGAGTGCCACTGCGCAACATCAAGGCTACGCGCGATTATGCAAAAAACATTCTCAAGCGCGAGTACCCCTTCGCCACCTACAAATTTAGCGTCGATGCGAAGCACTTGTACTTAGACTCTAATCAGGTTGACGGCGTGCACGAAGGTAGCGTGGTGCAAACCGATCAAGGTGGTCAGCTTGCTTGGGAAATCGTCATCGGTCGCCTAAAGGAATTTGACTACGACGAAGAGCACGATGGGTTGGCCCTACGGTGGCACTTGGCAGGGCGGTCTTCGCCCATCCTCATCGATCCTCGAATTGCGTTCGGTACTCCAATGATCAAAGGAACGCCGACCTGGGTTATAAAGGGCCGCTGGGATGCGGGTGAGAGCGATTCTGATATCGCGGAGGACTTCCGGATAGGGACAGAAGACGTTCGAGAGGCATTGAAATTCGAAGGCGTCTCGGGGCAGGGGAGGCAGGAATTTCGCGTGCACTGACATTCTATTTTGATCGAAACTTTGGTTCGCGCTTACCGGAAGTGATTAAGGCGGCCCGCCCCTACGATTTTTCAGTCGAGTATCACCACGACCCCAAGAACAAGTTTCGATTCAACGATCAGACACCCGACGACGAGTGGATCAGCAAAGTAGCGGCTGAAGGGTGGATCATTTTCAGTCACGACAGAAAATTCCATACATTGCTTCCGGAAGCGGCGGCCGTCAAACAGTACGGCGCAGGATGCTTCTATCTGCCGGGCGCAAGCTCCCCCACGTGGGACAAAGCAGTGTACTTCATGAGGTCGTATCAGGGCATTAAGCAGCGCGTTGCCAAGATCAACAAACCTTTCATCTTCGAATTGAAGTACAACGGAAAGTTCGCTCAAAAAGCCATTCCATAATGGCGGGGCGACAACTGGGGGCAAATCAAGATGCGACTGTCATGGAACGAAATTCGCGTGCGCGCGGCGCGTTTCGCTCGCGAGTGGGTCGGCGAGGGTTACGAAAAGGGACAAACGCAGCTTTTTTATCGCGACTTTTTCGATGTCTTCGGTGTGCCGGTGCGGCGAGTAGCGTCCTTTGAAGAGCCTGTAAAGAACTGGGCGAAAAACGCGGCTATATCGATCTCTTCTGGAAGGGCGTGCTGCTCGTTGAACAAAAGAGCGCCGGTCACGACTTGAAAAAAGCAAAAAAGCAGGCGCTGGATTACTTTCCCGGCCTAAAAGACAATGAACTACCGCGGTACATACTGCTCAGCGACTTCCAGACGTTTGAGCTTTACGATCTAGATGAAGATGAGAGTGTCTGCTTCGCTTTGGCAGACCTGCCTAAGAACGTCGAACGATTGGGCTTCATCATTGGCGTGCAGAAGCGCTCGTTCAAAGATCAAGACCCGGTAAACATCGAGGCGGCAGAACTTGTTGCTAGACTCCATGATGCTTTGGAGGCAGCTGGATATATCGGGCACGATCTTGAACAGTTCTTGGTTAGAATTGTGTTCTGCTTGTTTGCCGACGATACTGGAATCTTCGAGCCACGCGATATTTTCGCTGACTTCCTCGAAACCCGAACCCAGGCTGACGGATCAGATCTTGGCGGTTGGCTTTCGCAGCTATTTCAAACATTGAACACTTCGGAAACGAAGCGCCCGAAGACTCTAGATGCGGATATCGCTCGGTTTCCATATGTAAATGGCGATCTCTTTCGCGACCCCCTCTTGATCCCTTCATTCGACTCCGAAATGCGACAGCGACTGCTGGATGCATGCCAATTTGATTGGTCCGCAATCTCGCCCGCCATCTTCGGCTCTCTATTTCAATCGGTGATGAATTCTGAAGAACGGAGGTTGCAAGGCGCTCACTATACTAGCGAGCAAAATATCTTAAAAGTCATCGAACCGCTGTTCATGGAGGAGCTAAGGACCGAGTTCGCCAGACTCAAGGCGCGGAGGGATAGTCGCCGTCGAGTCGAACTACAAAACTTTCAGGAAAGGTTATCTAAGCTCACATTCTTTGATCCAGCTTGCGGATGCGGCAACTTTCTCATCATTGCGTATCGCGAGATACGCTTACTGGAAATCGAGCTAATCAGAGAACTACGCGAATATATTGCCGCAGAGGAGCAGCGTGAACTTGACGTCGCGGCTTTGTCTCTCGTGGACGTTGATCAGTTCTACGGAATCGAGATCGATGAATTTCCCGCTCGTATCGCTGAAACAGCGCTGTGGATGACTGACCATATCATGAACAACAGGTTGAGCCTGGATTTTGGGCGGTCGTACGTTCGTATTCCCTTGAAGAAATCACCTCACATCGCAGTCGCGAACGCCCTCGACTATGATTGGACCAAGCTCCTCCCGGCAGCCAAATGCTCGTATGTATTCGGCAACCCGCCTTTCGTCGGTCACCAGTGGCGGCAGGCCGCTCAACAAACAGACATGGCGCGCATCTGGGGAACCAAGGGCCAATTCAATCGCCTCGATTACGTAACGTGCTGGTTCAAGAAGGCGAAAGATTACGCCTCATCCAATCATAAGATCGAGATAGCTTTCGTCTCTACGAATTCGATAACGCAAGGCGAGCAATGCGGAATACTGTGGCCGATAATGCTTACGGACAAACTTTCGATCCGGTTTGCTCATCGAACTTTCCAATGGAACAATGAAGCTCGCGGGAAGGCGGCAGTGCACTGCGTCATTGTTGGTATGACCTTCAAGGCTGAAGTGCAGCGTGTCGTTTATGAGTACGACCACGTCAGGGGCGACCCACACCTTGCGAAAGTCTCGCGCATCAATGGTTATTTGATAGACGGGCCTCAATACGCTGTGCCGGCGCGAACCCAACCACCCGCCGGTCGCCTTTCGATGATGAAGGGCAGTCAGCCGACTGATGGCGCGCGTATTAAGAAGCCCGGCGGCGGCTACGTGACTTACAGCAATTTGATCCTGGACGATGAAGAGAAGAGCAACCTGATTCAAGCGGACGCAAATTGCAAGAAGTGGCTAAAGCCTTACGTCGGGGGCGATGAACTTATATCGGGCCAATGGAGATGGTGTCTTTGGCTCAAGGACGTTGATCCGACTCAACTTCGCAAATCCAAGCCAATTGCAGCGCGCTTAGATCGAGTACGGAAAGGTCGCCTTCTAAGCCCAACACCGAGCGTGAAAGCATTCGCGAAATATCCGACCTTGTTCACTCAAGATCGACAGCCGTCCACGCGTTATCTAGCCGTTCCCGAAGTGTCGTCCGAGACTCGGGAATACATCCCGATGGCAATTCTGGGACCGGACGTCATCGCGTCCAACAAGCTTCAGATTGTTCCTGGCGCGCCGCTGGTGTACTTGGGAATACTAACGTCTGCTATGCATATGGCGTGGATGCGAACGGTGGGAGGGCGGCTGAAAAGCGACTACAGCTATTCTCCTTCGATCTACAATTCGTTTCCTTGGCCGGAAATGGATGACAAGCAGAAAGCCAACATCGAAGTCCTCGCTCAAGGAGTTTTGGACGCTCGGGCCGCTTTCCCAAACGCTTCGCTTGAAGACCTGTACGATGCCGACGCAATGCCTCCACCGCTTCGGCGCGCACATGCCGAGCTAGATCGCGCAGTTGACCGCCTATATCGCCGAGCCGGCTTCGCGTTTGAGCGCGAGCGCGTCGAACACCTCTTCAATCTCTACGAGAAGGCGGCGGCGCCATTGGCAGCTGTTCCAGAGAAGTCAAAGCGCAGGCGAGCAACGGCTTAGAACAATGCGCCTAGGCACGCATGCGCATCGATACCCTAAGCTGTTTTAAAAAATCCCCCAGCTGGGCGCCCTCCGCGCCTCCGTTCTGCCCGCATTGCGTCGCGCGCGAGAGGGACCCGGCTGTCGAATTAATCTGGAAGCGGAGAAGGTCTCTAATCTATTCCGCTCTTTCGGTGACGCGGCGAGCGATTGCGGTACCAAGTGTTGCCCTTCAAGTCTGATGTTGCCGTTGTGTTGCCGTCGGCAGCAACACCAAAGGCTTTGAGCCTCCAGCGTTTTCCCTGGTTTGTTGCCATGTTGCTGCTCAAAAACCAAAGTCGCTTGAGAAGTGCTTATTGCTGGGCTGCTAAGCTCTTATTTGGTGTCGCCTAGCTAATGGGCCGCGCGGCATGCGAACCTCAGAAAACACGACAACACGCGCAACACTTGCCTATTAGTTTGCCCCTTCAATGACTTGCGTGTTGTCGTCGCGTAGCAACACGACGTCAACGCTGGCAACAGTCAACAATCGGCTTCCCGTGAAGAAAAAAGCCCGGGTAAGATACCCGGGCTCGTTTTCATTTTGTGAGCTTTTCGATTGGCACCCACCTGCCATCGCGCTTGACGTTCCACCACTTATATCCGTTGGGAGTGTTGCAGCTCGGACTAACGGTTTGACCGGCGACCAAAGCGGCCTTGCTCGGAGTGTCGTAAATTTGGTCTCCAAATCTGATCATTCCATTCTCGACAGTCGCGTAGAGATCGGTGCCAAGATAATTGTGCCACAGCTGCTCCCCGTGCGGGACTTCAATCCTGCGCCCATTTGTTATGCCCACAAGCGGCTTCTGAGACTCGGTTGACTGCTCCACCCCCGGAGCACCGCCCTTGCCTTCGTACCGCGCGATCAGCTCCGCTACCTGCATCGCGAGAACAGGATCAGTAACATTAAAGGTAATTGTATTCGCCATAATCGTACCCTCCATTATGCTCGCAGCGCCAAATGCCGCCGTCATGGTGGATAGAACACCATTACGGGGCCCAGGTCAACCATTAAAGTGTCTTTTGACACCATTGGAGTGCTGGGTGGGGTTGCTACTCAAGCACTACCGCAGGTCTGATCTTAAGTCCCGTGAACCATCTGCGCATGACGACGCCCTTCCCGTGCTTGGACTCTGCGCGGGGGTCGCGCCAGCGACGGGCAAGCTTAGGATCAAACCGGACGCCGCTCTCCCCCAACGCGGCGATCAAGTCCGCCTTGAAGTCGGCGCGGTTGCGCTTCTCGCGGCCCGACATGCCTTCAACGTGGAAGGCCCAATGCTCATAGGCTTCAAACAGGACGGCCAGCGGAACGGCGTCCGCCTCGTCCCCGGTCACGATGAGCGACTCATTCGCGAACCGCAGTGCGGGGCTCTGAGCCTCCGCAAGCTCTTGCTGGGCCTTCCGCCCGCGCTGGCCAACTGTGAAGCGATTGCCGTTAGCGCGGAGCCGCCGCAACCCCTCAAGGGCCCATTTCGCGATGCCTGGCCATTCGGCTCGCAGCTTGTTGCCAAGCTCGGTATCCTTCACCTTCGCGAAAGATGACTCGAAGACCAACACCAACTCGCGGTCAGCAAGCGCGCCTGACTCGTCCAAGAACTTGGGATGTTTGTTGGCAACCAAAACGATCTTGGCCGGAATGCGGACCGACAGCATAGCTTGGTTCTTGCGGTTTACCGACAGCTCGTCATTGCCTGTAATGGACTTGATCCGCTCAATTGCGGCAGCCGGTTGCTTCGCATCGTGCGCATCGGGGATGAACACGGCGCGCTTGTCCATCAGACCAGCCAAGCCGAAGTCGCTACCCAAGTCGTTGAGAGTCACTGACGCGTGGTGATGCTTACCAACTAGTGCTTGCATGACCTTGGTGATGGTGCCCTTTCCGCCACGCTTTGCGCCCATCATCGCCAGCAGCACTTCAATCGACGTGTCTGAGGTTAGCAGGTACCCCATGAACTCCTGAAGCGTCGGGTGGAATGACGGATGCAACCATTCGTCCAGCTTCTCAAGCCAGAGCGGGCACGTTGCCGCCGGATCGTACTCCCAAGCGGGAACGCCCGTCGCGAAGTAGCGGCCGGTGTGCGGCGCCAATGCGAGCGTCCTTGCATCAAGGATGCCGTTTGCCGCAAGGACCAAGTCCGTGGGCTCCGGCGCATCTTTGGGCTTGTCGATCCATTCGAATGGTCGCGCCTTAATGAAGCGTGCAAGATGGACGGCCTTGACCATCTGATAAATCTTGCCCACGTCCACCACGTTAGTGGGATCGGTGGCGCGGATTTCGGCGGCCAGTTCGTCATCTTCAAGCATGCGCCACACGCAGGTGCCCTCCAACGTGTATAGCGCGCCATCAGAAGAAATGAGCTCACCCGGACGGTTCGCCAGGAGTGTTTCGGCGGATTTGCTGGCGTTGTCTCGGCCCTGATACAGAAGCGGCTTCGGCCAGACGGTAGGGACATCACCCGGCGCTTCGGGCCACGCGCCACCAACTACGGCAGCATCAACGGCGCTGACATGGCCCGCGCTACTCTCCAAACCCGGCTCGCTCCGCGCCGCCAAGTAGGCATCGTGGACTTGCTCGTTAACGTCGCCCTTGGGAAGCGGGCTAATGCAATAGGTATGAATCAGGTCCACCGCCATCGGCTTGGAGATGCCCAAATCGCGAAGGTTCAGGGCGAGGTCAAAGATAACCGTACGGCCCCAAGCGTTATCCAAAGGGCAATAAGCCATGTCCTGGCAGCAGCGTTTCGCTTCCGCGACATCAACGGCGTTGTCCCACCCCCAACGCGGCGGCGGCCCAAAATGGAAATTCGGCTCAACCTCGTAATCCGGATCTTTCTCCGGGCGCACAATGTTGACAGTGAACGCCGGGCGGATCGCAATCGTTACTTGAGCGGCGCCCTTGGCCGTGATCTGCTCGCTGTTGCTCATTCGACAATCTCCTATCGGCCGTCAGCGCTTGCCCGCGCCGGCGGCCACTTGTTTTCCGAGACTGTCTGTTTTGGGTCGTACGATGCTCGCTTAGCTGCGCGGCTTCGCGGCCCAACATCTTGCTGTTGCGATATTGACGATCACATCACTGTCCCACCGCGCCGCGTTGCGGGCAACGTCGTGGAGGTTACCTTGCAAGACCCAGCGGCCCCTAACCATCGCCCACCAATTGCCCGAGTCACGGTCGAAGTGGATTGTGCCGTCTTTCATGACGGAACTCCGCTTCCAACTAGAATCTCCTTACCGACGACGCCGCCTTCCGGTGGAGGTCCGGCGTTCACGATGATAGACGAGCCTTCCTCGCCGGTGCCGATGATCGTGCCACCCGTCTTGCCAGATGGGCCGCGCGGTCCGCGCAGGTTGATGACAAAGCGCCACATGCCATCTTCTTTGGCGAAGAAATCAGCCGTCTTGGCGTTGAGCCAAAAGTCGTTGTCCTTGCCGTCGGAGCTTCTTGGATCGCGTGGACCCGTGAGGATAATCGAGCCGTCTTTGCCGTCAACTCCATCCTTGCCACTCGCACCGGTAGCTCCAGATAAGTTCACGGCATCGGCGGCGTCAGCGACAATTCCGAACTCGCCGATGTACCCGGTCAACTCGGGGGCCATGCCCGCACCACCGGTCCAGCCATACAGTTCGAGCACATAGCGTCCGCCGAATTCAGCCAGCGCGAACAATGGGCTCCACGCGTCCATGCCCGCCAAGCCGTTGATGCCGTTTCTGCCCGGAGGACCATCCTTCCCGATGGGTCCGGGCGCGCCATCCTTCGGCTTCGGCAACGCAGCCACCGCCTTCGCCGCCGCAGTCGCGATTAGGCGGTTCAATTCGGCGGCGCGATTCGCACGCTTGGCCTGGAGCGTCGCTAGTTCGTTCTTGGTTGCGGGTCGCGAATAGCTGAAGTGTTCGGCCATCACTGGAGCTCCTTGCGGGGCCGGTACCAACGACGGCAATGCCTGCGGTAATAGGCCACGGTGTGCGGCGAGAAGAGCTGGCGCCCATTTTCCACCTTTTCGACCGGGGGGAACATTAGGTCCGCGCTCGCAAGCTGATAAGTATATGAGAGGCTCTTCTTCAGTCTGCGCGCTACTTCTGGAAAGCCAATAAATCCGTCGCGGCGCCTCATTTGCGCACCGCCATCTTTGCAAAGGCGCGGCGTGCGACGCCCTGCAATGCAACCGGACCAGTCGGAATCCCCTCGCCCACGCGCTCCCGCAAGTCGCTGTTGACGCGCATGCGTTCGGCTTCGGGCACGTCGGCCACGTCCGTGACGCCCGCGACCGCGAGCAAGAGCGAGCGCAACGCGTCGGAGCCATTCGCTTCGGCATAGAAGGCGGCCGAAGCTTTAAGACGATCAGTCGAACATCGCATTGAAATCTCCTTTAGTGCTGAAATGAACTGTGAAGACCGGCCGGAGGCGCCATTCGAAGGATCAACAAACACCTCCGGCCGGATCGACCAACAGCGCCACCACTGACGCCACCGGCCTTGTTCCGTCCGCTGGTAGGAGAAAAGTTGCGCGTGTGAACTTCGAAGCACACGTAACTTCACCGTGGTGCAGCGGGCGGTTATCGTTAACTCGATGAACCCGAGACCGCTCGGCACAAGGTTGCAGGCTGCACACACAGCGGCAGCGGATTGCTTTGCGCTTCGATCTCCACGCTGCGGCCCATGCGGTCCGGCGCGGATTTAGCGTACTTGGGGAGGCCGGGCGTGTTCACCGTCTCAATGTAATCGGCCGGTGCAAACGCCTCCACGTACAGCTCCGGGACGCCAACAAAGAAAATGCGCGCTTCGTCCTGCCCAATTGCAATGGTTTCGTTGTCGTCGCTGCCCCTGTAGTTTTCCCAGAAGATGCCTCCGAATTCGAATACCCCATGTGCCCAGTTACCGCCCAACATTGCGGCGGCTGCCTCGGTACCGACCCAAGCGTCCTTCACGTCTTGGCGCGAAATCAGCTTGTCAAAGAAGGTGTCCCCGGCGAAAGCCCAGACAAGCGCCTCCTTCGGGAGCGGCACCTTGGCATTGCGGCGCATGTAGCGGGCGATATCTTGTGACTTGACCCGGATGTCCACCGACTCGGTCGCGAGCGAATCGAGGTCGAAGTCGAACGTTTCAGGTTGCGCAAGGCCGCTGGAATTCAAGAAGCCAAACGACTCATACAGGTCAGTCAACACACTGCCGTCAGCATCGCGGATCACGCCTTTGAGCGCGCCAAGTCTGTGGTGCTCCAGAGTGTAGTCGATCCGATGGGACATCTTCGTCAAAATTTCTTTTAGTTTGGATTCCACTGTCAAAAGGACGTTCGAACTTCCAAACTGCCGGATGCCCTGCACCGAATCGGCGTAGATCGAGTCTTCGACCTGAAGGTGCGGAACCTTGAAGCTCACCAGTGAGCGGCGGTCGACCGCTAGTTTTTCGGCCGGTGCGCCACGCGGCGTCGTCTGGAGCAACTCCAGCGTCTCGCCAACACGCTCAATCGCGATGGACAGCGTTGAAATCGGCTTCGACACCTTGGAGTCGGCGAAGACGAGCTGACCCGCGCGACCGGGGATATGGTCAACTTCGTTGATGGCTGCGGTGAGCGATGAAAGCTCAAAGGCGTCACCGGAGAACAGGTCTGCAATATTGTCAGGCATGATAACGTTCCTTAGAAAATGATGATCGTGATGAAAACTGTCGGCGCGCCGCTATTCAGTGCGGAGCGAAAGCGCTGCAAGGACGGAGCAATCGGGACGGTGGTACGCAACGCTGCCCTCGGAAATGACCTGCTCAACGGCCGCAGCCTCCAGGCGCTCGGCGACTTCAATTTCCGAGTCCAACTCGGCGAGCCGTTCGGCCTTCTCTCCAGCTGAGATGGCATCCGGAAACGCGCTGGCGTTGAAATCGATCACCTTGGAAAGCTGCGTCTTCAGTTGGTCCCGCATCAAAAAGGCCACCAACGCAACGCCATCGGGCACGTGATAGCGGCCCTCGGCAATCGTGTGACGCGACCACGCAATGCCAGCGCCATGGAACATGGCCAACGTCTTGGGCAGGCCGGCGTCGGCGAGCTTGTCGATTTCGGCGTATGCGGCCGCTTTGACTTCGCTGCTGGTACGCGGCGCCTTCACAAGGGCCTGACGTTCTGCGATTAGACCAAGCGAAGTTTCACGAAGACGGGGAAGAACTTCGGCAGCCCGTTCACCCTTGGTTAGGGGGACATGCGGGCGTTTCACCGCAACAAGCTTACCTTTGTGACTCGCAAGCTCATACTTGATGCGAGTTCCGGTCATACGCGCAACCTGCACCCTGGAAGCAAGAAGGGATTTCTTCCGCCGAATGGACGCAAGGTGTGCTTGAGCAGCCAAAAGCCGGGACGGGTCGCGGACCTTCTGGATAATCTGTTCTCCGGTGTCGTCGTTCCAGCCGCCACGCTCTTCGCGGTTCAGCTTTCCGGCGTCGTCGGCATCAGCAAGCCGCAGGCACTCCGTAACAGCTTCTGCCTCCTCTTTGGTTAGCTCTTGAAGGTCAGCCGCGCGGCGACGGGCTGCGTCGCTGATCTGCTGATCTTCAAGTTCGATGCGGGTTAGGATGTCTTGGGCGTGTGCGGGAAGAGGAAGCGATCGCATGTCGGCAACTCCAGTTGGGTTGCCTTTGCAATATCGAGGGGTCTCAACCGACATAAGCCCCCGGAATATTCGAGGGGCTTCGCTTTGATCGCAATGCTCCCCGCTTGCGCAGTACAGCTACTGCGCGCGTATTGCCGTTTCGAATGAGCTTCAACCACTGTTCGTCCGAAACGACATAAATGCGGCGTGCCTCCGCTTCAGCTTGGTTCGCCGGAACGTTGGCTCCGATTAAGTCATAGTACCTTTCGTACATGTCGCAGAGCTTCGCGATATACGGGGTAGCACCGCAACCATCGCGCGGTGTTTCCTTTCGGCCGGACTTTTTGCGAATGGGCGTTAGCTCGAGACGGTAGGCAAGTCGCTCAATGGCGTATGGCGGGATTACACCTGTTGATTCACGAATGGCCGCGACCAGTGGTCCCGTCCGCCCAGCGGCGTCGGCCTTGAATGCATCATTCCACTTGTCGAACTCGGAACGCAATCTTCGGACTCAAAATCACAAAATATGAGTCCTTGATGCTCCTGACGTGGCGAGCGATTCCAGTAACGAATGAAAAAGCAAAAGCCCGGCATGGAAGCCGGGCTTTACGTCGTACGAAACAAAAGGGTGAGCCTCACCATAAGCCCCGCGTAGGTATACCTGTTTTAGGCTCGCAGGGCTACCACGTTTGATTGTCCTTCGATGTAGCGGCTCCACGCGTCCAATAATTCGCGCCGTTTCTTCAGCGCGGTCCCGCGCCGATAGGCTTGCTCAACCTCGTCGCCCACTTTGTGCGCCAGGGCCATCTCCGCAATCTCCCGGGGGAAGTTCGTTTCGTCGCCGCACCAATCCCGGAAGCTGGAGCGGCACCCGTGCGTAGTCATAGCCGGATAGACAGACTTAAGGGCATGGAGCACGGCGTTGTGGCCAAGTGGCTTCGTATGTTCGTCGCACCACTGCCCGGCGAACACGTACGCGTCCGGGTCCAAGCCCTCTGGCATCACCGCACGTAGGATCGCGACGGCGCGAGCGGATAGGGGCACTTCGTGCGGCCTGCCCTCGGGGTGGTCTTCCGTCTTCATGCGAGCGGCGGGGATGGTCCAAAGCTTTTGCTCAAAATCGATCTCCCGAGCGCGCATGAAGCGGGCTTCGCCGGTCCGCACAGCTGTTAAAATGATGAATTCGGCCGCGCGGTTCACGGCGGTGTCGGCGCCGCTGTGCTTCGTACGAAGCGCGGCTACGATGCCGGGCACCTCCTTGTAGGGGGCGGCCTTGTGGTGCCGCTTGGACTTCGGCGCCTTCGGCAATAGCTCCTTGAGATTGCCCCGCCACAGCGCCGGATTTTCGCCGGACCGAAGACCCTTGGCCCTTGCGGCCGACAGTACGCGCTCAATTCGGCTACGGGTCTCGCGAGCTGTGCGGGGGATGGCAAGCCAAATGGGCGCGAGCACCGCCAGCACATCGTTTGTGGTGATGTCCGGCAGAAGCTTGGGACGGAGGGCTTTGCACCGCACTTCCAAATCCCGCTTCCAGTCGGCCACAGCGTTCTTTCCCTTGAAGCCCGCCTTGATCGATTCCAAGTAGTCGTCCGCGAACTCGCCGAAGGTCTGGACGCCTGTGCCTGCGGTCTTACGGTCAGCCGCAGGGTCCACCCCACGACGCAGCAGCGCCCGGGCCGCTTCGGCCTTCTCCCGTGCATCTGCGAGCGAGAGGCCATCCTTGCCTCTCCCTACGGCCGGTCCGAAGCCAAGCTCAGTTTGTCCGCCGCCGCCTGGACGAAGATATCTGAAAACCCAGGACCGGCGTCCCCCATCCGCGATGCGGAGGTAAAGACCAGCGCCGTCGCTGTATCTTCCCTTTTCCTTGAGCGTCTCGACCTTACGAGCGCTCAGCTTAAACGCCACTCGCGCCATACGTTCCCACTTCCGTTCCCACTTCAGGCGTCGGATCGGGGCGATCTCCGGCCAATGAACTAGGTCTAGCACGGACTGGAACGGCGGAGAAATCTCTGCGCCGACAAATGCTTAACAGACTAAGGCGGACTCCTCTGAACTGCCGCGGACTCTATTCAGGGCCGGGGTGATGCCAGTCGCGCCTTACTTTTGTCTGGCGTTCAGTTCGCCTTCCCCGCAAGCCACTCCCGCCCCTCCGCATAGAGCTTCTCAACCTCGGGCCCGGTGAGGCCTGGCATGTCGCGCTTGACCTTGTAGCCGATCAGCTCCTGCATGTAGGCGAGGTGGCGGTAGCCTTCGGGCAGCGCGGCAAGGGTTTTCTGGTCGAGCTGAAGCGTCGCGGAGGGATCAACCGGGTCGATCCGGTCCTTCTCGTAGATCGGCTGGCGGCGGACGATGCCCCATTTTCCCTGCCGCTTCTCCAGGAAATCGTAGAAGCGCCCGGTGCAGACGACGTCGCAGGGCACGTCGTGCACCGGTGCGCGCTGCGAGATGGTCATCTTGGTCTGCGCGATGGCGCGCGCCCCCTCGAGATCGATGCTGCAGCCACCGAGGAAATGCAGGATGCGCACGCCCTTGGCGAACCCCTCCTGGCTGACCCGCATGAAATCCCGCGCCGGCCCCTGAAACCAGGTAGCGGACATCCAGCCTTCCTCGTGCCAGACGGTGGCAAAACGCTCCCAATCGCCGGCATCGCGCCACACCGCCCAGTTCTCGACGAGGTCGCGGATGGCGAGGCGATCGAGGAGTTGCTGGTCCATGAACACGTCTCCGATGGCACCGCGGCTGCAACGGCCGCTGCGCGAGGTATGAGCGGCGAATTCGATGGCCGTCAAGCGTGACAACCGGATCAACAAAAATCCGGCGCACCTTGCGGCACGCCGGATCGGATTTCGTCAAAATGCCGGGCGCTGGCGCCTTCGTTACGCCGCCGGTACCTTCGGCGCGCGGTTGCGGGAGTTGCGCTGGAAGAACAGCGCCTGGCTCGCCACCGCCGACACCATCGCCGGCTGGAACGGTTTCGAGATCAGGAAGGCCGGCTCCGGTCGCTCGCCGGTGAGGAAGCGCTCGGGGTATGCGGTGATGAACACCACCGGCACTTCGAAGGTGCGGAGCAGCTCGTTGACGGCGTCGAGGCCCGACGAGCCGTCGGCGAGCTGGATGTCGGCGAGGATCAGGCCCGGTCGCTTGTTCTTTGCCAGCGCGACCGCATCGGCGTGGGTGCGGGCGACGCCGACGACATTGTGGCCGAGGTTCTTCACCAGGCTCTCGAGATCCATGGCGATGAAGGTCTCATCCTCGATGATCAGCACGTCGGTGGCGATCTCGGCGGCCATCTCACGTCCTGCAGCATCCGCAAGCCGGCGCGTCTCGCCGACGTCGGTGCCGAGAATGTAGCCGACCTCTTCTTCCGAAAATCCCTCGAGCGAGAGCAGCAGGAAGGCTTGCCGCGGCAAGGGCGTGATGTTGGACAGCCGCCGCTCCGGCGGCATCGGCAGGTTCGTCACCTCGGAATCGTCGTTGACGGAAACGGAATTCCAGATTTGGGTGAACAGCCGGAACAGGCCGGCGCGCGGCCCGTGGCTCTCGTCGAGCACCGACGGATCTCCCAGCATGGCTTCCAACATGGCTGCGACATAGGCGTCACCGGAGGACTGGCTGCCCGTCAGGGCGCGTGCGTACCGGCGCAACAACGGCAAGTGTTCAGCAACGAGCTGTGAACGGGACATCCCCACTCCATATCATCTTCGGGCCGACCTTGACGTGCAGGCGTTAGGCGGGGGGCCCGGGTTCCCCTGCTGGGCTGATTACGCCTCAGACCAAGAAAAGTTCCGCATGGGGGCGGAACTTTTTCTCGCAGCTCGCATTGAGCCTATCCAGGGAACGGCTCCCGGTTGAGAGAACTTCTCGATTTTACAGCTACTTAACTCGGGGAAACGTGGAACAGGTCATGAAAGATCTCAAGTCTCAAGCCAGCAAAAGCACGACCCCCGGCAAGGGAGGGCTCACTCCGGAGATCCAGTCCCGGATCGGGCACCAGCTGCGCGCCATGTACGACGACGTGGTGCGGCAGGGGGTTCCGGACCGGTTCGCGGAACTGATCAAGAAACTTGATGCGCCGGGAGCGACCCCCCAAGTGGAAAATGGTGGCGGCTCTAACGACAACAATGGGAGGGATTGATGCCTCTCACGGATTCCCTGCGTAACGACATCCTGGCGGCCGTGCCCAGTCTGCGCGCGTTTGCCATCTCGCTCAGCGGCAATGCGGACCGCGCCGACGATTTGGTCCAGGAGACGCTGTTGCGGGCGCTCGCCAACATCGACTCGTTCCAGCCCGGCTCCAATCTGCCGGCATGGCTGTTCACGATCCTGCGCAACCTGTTCCGCTCCGACTATCGCAAGCGGCGGCGGGAAGTCGAGGATGCCGAAGGCAATTATGCTAAGACGCTGAAGACGCAGCCCTCGCAGAACGCCCATCTTGAGTTCGAGGAATTCCGCACGGCGCTCGACAAGCTTCCGCAGGACCAGCGTGAAGCGCTGATCCTCGTCGGCGCCTCCGGCTTCTCCTATGAGGACGCGGCTTCGATCTGCGGCTGCGCAGTCGGCACGATCAAGAGCCGCGTCAACCGTGCGCGCTCCAAGCTCGCGGCGCTGCTCTATGTCGACGGCGCCGAGGATTTCGGGCCCGACGAGACCATTCGCGCCGTGATCGGCGGCAGCGGCGGCTGACGGCCGGCGTCAATCGAACTGAGACCGCGATGAAGGCGGCCGCATCCGCGGCCGTCTTTTCGCGCGAACGGGATCACGTCCAATACGGAGCGTGCATCGCCTCGATCACTCGTCCACGAAGGTCACGGTCTCGGCCAGGCTCGCACGCGACGTCCGGTAGCTGTTGACCTTGTGGGCATTGTCGGCATAGCCGAACGAGATACCGCAAACGATGCGGCGATCATCAGGCAAATTGAAATGGCGGCGGATCAGGCCGGAGTGGCGCGCGAGCGCCGCCTGCGGAATTGTGCCGAGCCCGAGCGCCTGCGCGACCAGCATGAAGTTCGAGACATAGGCGCCGCAATCGATCGCACCGTAGATGCCGAGCGGCTCGTCGGTATGGATGATGGCCACATGCGGCGCGCCGAAGAAATTGTAGTTCTCCAGCGCCTGCTTGGCATAGGCCATCTTGTCTCCGCGCGCGATGCCGAGCGTGTTGTAGAGCTGAAAACCGCTCTCGCGGCGGCGTTCGAGATAAGCGCCGAGATATTCGCGCGGCGGCGTGAAATCATAGTCGTCCCCGAGCCCGCCCGAAGCCTCCTTGTAGATCAGCTTGCGGAAACGCTCCTTGGCCTCGCCGCTGGCGATGACGACCTGCCAGGGCTGGCTGTTGCACCAGGACGCCGTGCGCTGGGCGGTGGTCAGCACGTGCTCGATCGTCGCGCGATCGACTTCCTTGGCCAGGAAGGCGCGCACCGAGTAGCGCTCGTTGAGCAGCTCTTCGAGCACGCCGATGCGGTTGTTATGATTGACTGCAGCGTCCATTGCTTAAGCTCGCTTTCGTGCCCCGGACGCGACGCAGCACGAAGTGATGCGGCGCTGAGGCGGGGCCCATTGTGGCCTGTCTATTATGGCTCCTGGGTCCCGGCTCGCGCTTCGCGCGTCCGGGACACGAGATGTCAACGCCCCTTGGTCGGAATCTTGTTGTACGGCACGTCCTTGTCCACGCGGATGTCGCCCGGCAATCCCAGCACGCGCTCGGCGATGATGTTGCGCAAGATCTCGTCGGTGCCGCCCGCGATGCGCATCGAAGGCGAGGACAGCAGCATCTGCTGGAACTGGCCCTGCACGGTCTCCTCGTCCGTGCCGGTGAGAACGCCGGCCGCGCCCTGGAGGTCCATGGCATAGGTCGCGATGTCCTGTAGCATCATGCCGGAGACGAGCTTGCCGATCGAATTTTCCGGTCCCGGCCGCTCGCCCTTGGACAGCGCCGAGATCGCGCGGTAGCTGGTGTATTTCAGCCCGCTCGACTTCACCGCCCAGCTCGCGAGTTTTGAGCGCACGGCGGGATCGTCGATGGCGAGGCCATCCTCCAGCATCAGGTTGGAGCAGAACTCGAACATCTCCGGGACGCCGGTCGCAAGCCGCGAGCCGATCGACATGCGCTCGTTCATCAGCGTGGTCAGCGACACGCTCCAGCCCTCGCCGATGGCGCCAAGACGCTGGCTGTCGGGAATGACGACGTCGGTGAAATAGACCTCGTTGAACTCCTGCATGCCGTTGGCCTGCTTGATCGGGCGCACCTCGACGCCGGGGCTCTTCATGTCCAGGAAGAACATGGTGAGACCTTTGTGCTTGGGCACATTGGGATCGGTGCGCGCGATCAAAAGTCCGTAGTCGGAATAGTGCGCACCCGAGGTCCAGATCTTCTGGCCGTTGACGACCCAATTGTCGCCCTTCTTCTCCGCGCGCGTGCGCAAGCCCGCGACGTCAGAGCCCGCTGATGGCTCGGAGAACAGCTGGCACCAGATCTCCTCGCCCGCGGCCAGCTTCGGCAAATGGCGCCGCTTGGCCTCCTCGCTGCCAAAAGCCATCACGGTTGGCCCGCACATGCCCTCGCCGATCTGGAACGGCTGCGTCAGCTTGCCATAGACGCCTTCCTCCTGCTGCCAGATCACGCGCTCGATCGGCGTCGCACCGCGGCCGCCATATTCCTTGGGCCAATGCAGGCAGGCCCAATTGCCTTCGGCCTTCTTCTTCTGCCAGGCCTTGCCGACATCGACGATGTCGTGGTTGGCCAGCCGGATGCGGCCGAGCGAGGATTTTGACAGCTCAGCCAAAAACTCCTTCGGCGCGTTGGCCTCGACCCATTTGCGCGCGGTCTCGCGGAAGGCGGCTTCCTGCGGGGTGTCGTCGAAATTCATGGCGGACCTCTTCGTTCTTGCTCTGTCTTAGTCCCTCATGGTGAGTGGCGCGCAGCGCCGTCTCGACCCACGAGGCCCCAGTTGGTCCTGCATCCTTCGAGACGCCGCGCTCCGCGGCTCCTCAGGATGAGGATCATCAGCCTCTTCCCTTCGTCGGGATCCTGTTGAACGGCACGTCCTTGTCGACACGGATGTCGCCGGGCAGGCCCAGCACCCGCTCGGCGATGATGTTGCGCATGATCTCGTCAGTGCCGCCTTCGACACGGGTTCCCGGCGCGCGCAGCAGCATCGCCTGGAAGCGGCCGGCGAGTTCGGAATCTTCGGCACCGCTGATCACACCGGCAGCGCCTTGCAGATCCAGCGCATAGGTCGCGACATCCTGGATCATGGAGCCCGCGACCAGCTTGCCAATGGAGTTCTCCGGTCCCGGACGCTCGCCCTTCGACAGCGCCGAGATCGCGCGCATGCTGGTGTATTTCAGTCCGCTCGCTTTCGCCGCCCAGCTCGCCAGCTTCGCGCGCACCGCGCGGTCCTCGATTGCCGGGCCATCGTCCAGCATCAGGCTGGAGCAATATTCGAACAGCTCGGGGAAGCCGGTCGAGACGGCCGCGCCGATCGCGCTGCGCTCGTTCATCAGCGTGGTCAGCGAGACGTTCCAGCCGTCACCGACCTCGCCGAGGCGCTGGTGATCGGGAATGCGGACGTTGGTGAAATAGACTTCATTGAAGTCGGAAGCGCCGCTCGCCTGCTTGATCGGCCGCACCTCGACGCCAAGGCTCTTCATGTCCAGGAAGAACATGGTAAGGCCCTTGTGCTTGGGCACGGTCGGATCGGTGCGGGTGAGCAGAATGCCGTAATCGGAATAGTGCGCGCCCGACGTCCAGATCTTCTGGCCGTTGATCACCCAGTCATCGCCATCCTTCTCGGCGCGCGTGCGTAGGCCCGCAACGTCGGAGCCGCCGGCGGGCTCGGAGAACAGCTGGCACCAGACCTTTTCGCCGGAGGCGAGTGGCGGCAAATAGGCGCGCTTATGCTCCTCGCGCGCGAACGCCATCATGGTCGGCCCGCACATGCCGTGGCCGATGATGAACATGCGGGATAGCTGGCCGAACGGCCCTTCTTCCTGCTGCCAGATCACACGTTCGATCGGCGACGAACCGCGGCCACCATACTCCTTCGGCCAATGCAGGCAGGCCCAGCCGGCATCTGCCTTCTTCTTCTGCCAGGCCTTTGCCACTTCCAGAATGTTGGCGTTCTTCAATTGCGTGCGGCCGAGCGAGGACTTGCGAAGCTCCTCCTCGTACTGCTTGGGCGCATTTGCCGCGATCCAGGCGCGAGCCGTGGCGCGAAATTCGGCTTCTTGCAGAGTGTCGTCGAAGTTCATGGCGTTGCCTTTCGCCTACGCCGCGTTCTTCTTGCGCATGCGGTCGATCAACTGGTCTTCCCAATAGGACAGGCTGCCGAGCCCGAGCGCCATCGCGTTGGCGCGGCGGTAGTACATGTGGCAGTCGAACTCCCAGGTGAAACCCATGCCGCCGTGAACCTGGATGTTGTTCTTGGCGCAGTGCTGGAACGCCTGCGTCGCGCTGATGCGGGCCGCGGCGGCGGCTTCCGGCAGCTCCGCGGCGTTGGTCGAGAGCGCCCAGGCGCCGTAATAGCTGTTGGAACGCGCCAGCGTCGCCGACACGTACATGTCCGCCAGCATGTGCTTGACGGCCTGGAACGAGCCGATCTGTCGCCCGAAGGCGATGCGGTCGAGCGCGTAGTCGCGGCCCATCTCCAGCGCGCGGTCGGAGCCGCCCACCTGCTCGAATGCGCAGAGCACCGCGGCGCGATCGAGCACTTGAGTCAAGATGCTCCAGCCTTCGCCGGCCGCGCCCAGCGGCTCGGCCTTGCAATCCCTGAAAGTGATCTCGGCCTGTCCGCGGGTCGGATCGAGATTGGTCAGGCTTTTCACCTCGACTCCGCCGGCCCTGAGATCGACAATGAACAAGGAGATGTCGCCGTCGCGCCCGCTCGATCCCGTGCGTGCCGCGACCACCGCGAAGTCCGCGATCGCGCCATCGGCGACCGGCTTCTTGACACCGTTGAGCATGCCATTCGCAGCCGTCAGCTTGATGGTCTTCGGTGACGGATTGCCTTTTCCCTCGAACAGCGCCAGCGTTCCGATCGCCTCGCCCGAGGCAATCGCCGGCAACCATTTCTTCTTCTGCGCGTCACTGCCGGCGATCAGCAGCGCCTCGGCAGCCAGATAGACGGTGGAGGAAAACGGCACCGGCGCGTTCGCCCGGCCCATTTCTTCGGCGATCACGCAAAGTTCGAGATGACCGGCGCCCGCGCCGCCGAATTCCTCCGGGATTGCGACACCGAGAAAACCCATCTCGGCGAGGCCTTTCCACAGGTCCTTGTCGTACGGCGCCTTGCCGTCGAGAACTGCGCGCACCGCCTTCGGTGGGCACTTCTCGGTGAGGAATTTGCGCGCCTGGTCGCGGAGCTGCTTCTGGTCGTCGGAGAAATCGAAGTTCATGGCGCGTACCCGTGTTGATGATGTCGATTACTTGAGAATGATGACGTCCCGATCAGGATTCTCCGCATAAAGGCGCTCCACCAGCCCGGCGCGGCGCTCCAGGCCGGCGCGCTGGTTGATGTAACCCTTGTCGGTGAGCTCGTTACCGTCGATCGATGGCGGTTCCGCCATCAGCATGGCGCGCGCGATGATACGGCTGCTGGCGCCTTCGCACTCCTTGTTGTGAGCCTCCAGCCCGCGCCTGAAGCAAGCGATCACCTCGGGATGCTTCACTGCATCCTCGAAGCTGAGATCGGGATTGCCGACGAGCTGGCGGCAGGCATGCAGGTTCGGCCACGCCAGCAGGCCGATGAAGGCACGATCCTGCCCCGCGACCAGCGCGTCATGCACGACGGGCGTCGCGGCGGCGATCGCATCCGTACGGAGCGAACCGACATGGACGAAGGTGCCGGTGGTCAGCTTGAAATCCTCGACGACGCGCCCGGCAAAGATGATGCCCTTCACCGGATCGGTGTCGTCGACGAAGATTCCGGCGTCGCCGATGCAATAAAAGCCTTCCTCGTCGAACATCTTCTTCGTCAGGTCAGGCTGGCCGAAATAGCCCGGCGTGACGTTGACGCCGCGCAGACGCAGCTCGTATTTCGAGCCGCAGGGCACCATCTTCAACTCGACGCCGGGGAACGGCAGGCCGATCAGGCCGACGCGTTCGGTGTCCCAATAGGTACCGGTCGATGTCGGCGCGGTCTCGGTCGAGCCCCACCCGGTGTAGAACACGATGCGCTCACCGGTGGTCTTCACGGCGAGGGCCTGCATGCGGTCGTAGAGATCATCCGGCAGTCGCGCGCCGCCATAAGCCATGATCGAGAGGTTCTTGAAGAAGGATCGGCACAGCGCGTCGTCCTTTTCCATGGCGGCGGCGAGCGCGGCATAGCCCGCGGGGACGTTGGCGTAATAGGTCGGCGAGATCTCGCGCAGATTGCGCAGCGTCTCATCGAACTGGCCCGGCATCGGCCGGCCGTCATCGATATAGAGCGTGCCGCCATCGACCAGGATGGGATGGAACGCCGCATTGCCGCCCATGGTGTGGTTCCAGGGCATCCAGTCCAGCATGGTCGAGATCGGACCGCCGGGATCGCGCGGCCGTACCTGCATCATCATCGCCGCATTGGCGCACATCATCGCTTGCGTGTTGATGACGGCCTTGGGCATGCCGGTCGAACCTGACGTGAACAGCAGTTTGCCGACGGTCTCAGGCGTGATCTTCGCGATCGACGCTTCGACATCGGCGGTCACGGCTGTCGCCGCGAGCTCGGCGAAGCTGACGCTCTCGATACCCTCGCAGGGCCGCGAGACGTGAACGACGGTGACGCCGGTGAGATCGAGCGCTTTCAGCGCCTTCTCGAAGGTTGGGCCGTCCTGCACCATCACCACGCCGGGCTTGATGAGGTCGAACAGGTATTTCAGCTTGACGTGATCATGGCTCATCAATGAGTAGGCCGGCGAGACCGGCGCGGCAGGGACGCGCGCCTGCATCGCGGCCTGCGTCATCAACGCGTGCTCGATCGAATTGCCGGAGAGGATCGCGACCGGGCGGCCATCGAGCGCGAGATTGAGCAGGCCTTGCGTCAGCGCATCCACGGTGCGCTTGGCTTCGCCATAGGACAATTTGCGCCATTCGCGGTTCGGGCCACCGCGCTGGGCAAGCCAGATCCGCTCTGGCGCTTCCTTCGCCCATTTTGCCAGCGAAGCCGGAATATGCTTCTCGTAGGTCTGCAGCGGGATGCGCGACTTCAGCACCACCGTGCCGTCGTCGCGGCGCTCGACGTCGATGTCGCGCGCAAGCCACTTGACCTTGCGAAAGGTGGGTTTCGTCATCACCGCCGCCGCGCTTCCACTCATAGTGCGTCTCCCGGAATTTCTCGTCCTTTACGGATCTTCATTGTCAGCGCCTGATATAGACAGGCTTTCGCTTCTCAAGGAAGGCCCTGATGCCTTCCGAAAATTCCTCGGAGCGGCTGCACAGGACCTGGTTGCGATCCTCCATCGCGATTACGGCTTCCAGCGATCCGGCATCGACGCTCATGTTGAGACATTCTTTGGACAGGCGTAGGCCCACGGGCGAGGCCGTGATCATCGCGTCGACATAGGGTTCGGCGGCCTCAGCGAGCTTGTCCTCGTCGACGACCTCGGAGACCAGCCCGACCGCGAGTGCGCGTTCGGCCCCGATGAAGCGTCCGGTGAGGATCAGCTCCGATGCCACGGAGACACCGACAAGGCGTGGCAGGAAATAGCTGGTGCCAATGTCGCAGCCGCCAAGGCCGAGCTTGATGAAGGCGCAGTTCATCCGCGCCGATCTCGTCGCGATGCGGATATCGGAGGCGAGCGCGAGTGCAAAGCCGCCGCCGGCGGCCGCGCCCTGTACCAGCGCGAGGATCGGCTGCGGACAGCGCCGCATCAGCATCACGATGTCGGCGATGCGTCGCTGCGAATCCAGCGACTCGGTGACATCAGGCGGCTCCTGCTGCCCGGCACGACGCTGCATTGCAGCCTTGAGGTCGAGGCCCGCACAGAAATTCTTGCCAGCGCCCTTCAGCACCACGACGCGCGTGTCGCGGTTGCGCTGGAGGCCCTGGAAGTAGACATTGAGCGCGTCGATCAGCGCAGGATCGAGCGCGTTGAGGTGTTCCGGACGATTGAGCGTCACGGTATCGACGCCGTCATTGTGCTCGATCAGCAGCAGTTGGGACATGCGCGCGACTTCCTTCATCCGCAACGATGGTGCCGATTACTGCGCCCTCTCCCCTTGTGGGAGAGGGCATGTACGTCACGCGCCGCGCATTCGCTCGGGTGAGGGGTCTGCCTCCACAGGTGAGATCGTGGAGAGAACCCCTCATCCGGCGCGCTCAGGAGCGCGCCACCTTCTCCCACAAGGAGAGAAGGAAAAAGAGCTCTACCGCGGCGCCATGCGGATCGCGCCGTCGAGGCGAATGGTTTCGCCATTGAGCATTGGGTTCTCGACGATGTGCACGGCCAGCGACCCGTATTCATTGGCGTCGCCGAGACGCGCGGGATGCGGCACCTGGGCACCGAGGCTCTTGCGGGCCTCTTCGTTCAAGCCCATCAGCAGCGGCGTCAGAAATAGCCCGGGGGCGATGGTGTTGACGCGGATCTTCTGGCTCGCGAGGTCGCGCGCGGCCGGCAGCGTGAGACCGACGACGCCGCCCTTCGACGCTGCATAGGCGATCTGGCCGATCTGGCCTTCGTAAGCCGCGACCGAAGCAGTGTTGACGATGACGCCGCGCTCTTCACCGACCGGCTCGATCGTGACCAAGCGCTCGGCGAACAGACGCAGGCAGTTGAACGTGCCGATCAAATTGACGTTGATGATGCGCGCGAACTTTTCCAGCGGGTAGACTCCATCGCGGCCGACGATGCGCTGCGAGCCGCCGATGCCGGCGCAGTTCATCAGCACGCGCGCGACGCCGTGCGCGGCTTCCGCATTGGCGATCGCCGCCTTGATCTGCTCCTCGCTGGTGACGTCGGCATGAAGCGCGATGCCCTTCACTTCGGCGGCGACCTTCTCGGCGTTTTCCTTGCTCTGGTCGATCACGCCGATCTTGGCGCCCTTGGCGGCCATGGCGCGGGCGGTCGCGGCACCAAGGCCCGACCCGCCGCCGGTGATGAGAACGGCTACGTCTTTCAACTGCATCGCTTGTACCTTTCCTCGAACCTTTTCCTTGGGCGTTTCTTCTCTAGACTTCTGCGTTCTGGCCGGATCATCCGGCCGCGGCGGCTTCCTCGATATTCGTGAGAATGCCGCCGCAGATCAGCGTTTCCATGTGCTTGATATATTGCCGGCAGACGTCGTCGGTGACCGGGCCGACGCCGGTCGCGCGTGACATCGCGTGCCGGCCGAAGAACAAATGATCGCAGGCGCCGATCAGGCTGGTGTAGAACAGCACGGGATCGGTGGCGCGGAATTCGCCCTGACTGACACCTTCGGCGAGCAGGCGGCGATGGAAATCCAGCAGCGGTGCGACGAAGAATTTCGAGACTTCGTCCGCGGAGCCCGCGACGCTCTCGTGCAGCAGATAGTGAATCAACCGGTTCATGTAGGGAAACCGGTGATAGGCGCGGATGATGCCGCCGATGTGCAGCTTCAGCTTCGCGGTCGGCGTGATCGGCTGCGCCAGCAGATATTCCAGGTTGGACAGTTCCGTTCCTGCGTCGCGCTCGAGCAGCGCCAGCAGCAGGCCGTCCTTGTTGCCGAAGTGATATTTGACCAGCGCGGCGTTGGCGCCGGACTTCTGGGCGATGTCGCTCAGGGAAATCTCGATCGAGGAGCGTTCGATCATCAGCTCGCTCGCGGCCACGAGCAATTTCTCTGCCGTGGAATTCTTTCCGCTGGGGAGCCTGTTCGGTACGCTGGTAGTCACGGAGATCCCGGATTTTGGCGGAAGAGCGGCCGCAGATAAGCCCAAGCAGCGCCTCCCCACAAGAGTTAATTGATCGATTGACTAAACAACCGGTCGCCCCTTAAATCCCGCCCCGACAACCAACCGTTCAAAATAATCCAGGGAGAAACCGACATGGCCGAGGCTTATATCGTCGCCGCTGCGCGTACCGCCGGTGGGCGCAAGGGGGGCCGCCTCGCCGGATGGCATCCGGCCGATCTCGCCGCGAAGGTGCTGGACGAGTTGGTCGACCGCACCAAGGTCGATCCCGCGCTGGTCGAGGATGTGATCATGGGCTGCGTCATGCAGGTCGGCGAGCAGTCCAACAACGTGGCGCGCAACGCCATCATGGCCTCGAAACTGCCGGAGAGCGTGCCGGGCACCTCGATCGACCGCCAATGCGGCTCGTCGCAGCAGGCGCTGCATTTTGCTGCGCAGGCCGTTATGTCGGGCGCGATGGACGTGGTGATCGCCGCCGGCGTGGAATCGATGACGCGCGTGCCGATGGGCCTGTCGTCGCAGCTTCCCGCCAAGAACGGCTTTGGCAATTACAAGAGCCCGGGTATCGAGCAGCGTTATCCCAACATCGTGTTCAGCCAGTTCACCGGCGCCGAGATGATGGCCGAGAAGTACGGCCTCTCCAAGGATGAGCTCGACGAGTACTCCTACAACAGTCATCAGCGCGCGATCGCGGCGACGCAGGCCGGCCGTTTCAAGACGGAGATCGTGCCGCTTGAGATCACCCGCGCCGACGGCTCCAAGGACACCCACCACATCGACGAGGGCATCCGCTTCGACGCCACACTCGACGGCATCAAGGGCGTCAAGCTGATCGCCGAGAATGGCAAGCTCTCCGCGGCCAGCGCCAGCCAGATCTGCGACGGCGCTTCCGGCGTGATGGTGGTGAACGAGCGTGGCCTGAAGCAGCTCGGCGTGAAGCCGCTGGCGCGCGTCCACCACATGACCATGATGGGTGGCGATCCCGTGATCATGCTCGACGCACCGCTGCACGCCACCAAGCGCGCGCTGGAGAAGGCCGGCATGGCGATCGACGACATCGACCTGTTCGAGGTCAACGAGGCCTTTGCCTCGGTGCCGACCGCGTGGCTGAAGACCACCGGCGCCGATTCGGAACGTCTCAATGTCAATGGCGGCGCCATCGCGCTCGGCCATCCGCTCGGCGGCTCCGGCACCAAGCTGATGACGACGCTGGTGCATGCCTTGCATCAGCGCGGCAAACGCTATGGCCTGCAGACCATGTGCGAAGGCGGCGGCATGGCGAATGTGACGATCGTGGAGCGGCTGTAAGCCCTCTCGTGTCCCGGACGCGCTGCAGCGTGAAACGCTGCGGCGCAGAGCCGGGACCCATGCCTCACAATGGACCCCGGATATCCGGGGAACGTTACTCCCAGCCGCGTAAACAGAGACATGACACACCCCTCCATCCACGCCCGCGCCACACCCGACAAGATCGCCTATCAAATGGCCGGGACCGGCAAGGCGATTACCTATCGCGAGCTCGACGAGCTCTCGAACCAGGGCGCGCACCTGTTCCGCTCGCTCGGGCTGAAGGCCGGCGACCACATCGCGCTGCTGATGGAGAACCGCCTCGCCTTTATGGAGATCTGCTGGGCTGCGCAACGCAGCGGGCTCTATTACACCGCGATCAGCCGCTATTTAAAGCAGGACGAGATCGACTACATCATCGCCGATTGCGGCGCCAAGGTCGTGATCACGACACCGAAATGTGCCGACCAGATCAAGACGCTGATCAAGGGTGCGCCCGGCGAGCCGGTCTTCTACATGATGGACGAGCCGCAAGCCGGCTTCCGCTCCTACGACAGGGAAGCCGCCGCACAGCCGACAACGCCGATCGCCGACGAGGTTGCCGGCTATGACATGCTGTATTCGTCGGGCACCACGGGCCGGCCCAAGGGTATCAAGAAGGCTTTCGAGGGCAAGCCGATCGACGAGCCGAACGCGTTTCTGCGCGTGCTCTGCGCCAGCATGTGCGGCATGAACGCCGAGACTATTTATCTCTCACCGGCACCGCTCTATCACGCCGCTCCCTTGCGCTTCAACATGATGGCGGTCCTGCTCGGCGGCACCTCCATCATCATGGAGCACTTTGACGCCGAAGATTTCCTGAAACTGGTCGAAAAGTACAAGGTGACCCAGGCGCAGCTGGTGCCGACCATGTTCGTGCGCATGCTGAGGCTGCCGAACGAGGTCCGTAACCGCTACGAAGTCTCGACATTGAAGGGCGCGATCCACGCCGCCGCCCCCTGCCCGGTCGAGGTCAAGGCCAAGATGATCGAATGGTGGGGGCCGATCCTGATCGAATATTACGCGGGCTCCGAAGGCAACGGCGTCACCGTCTGCAACTCGAAAGAATGGCTGGAGCACCGCGGCAGCGTCGGCCGCGCCGTGGTCGGCAACATCAAGATTCTGGACGAGAACGACGCGGAGCAGCCGACGGGCGAAATCGGCACGGTCTATTTCGCCGACGCGCCGGTTTTCGCCTATCACAACGATCCCGAGAAGACGAAGAAGGCCTATAACGCAAAAGGCTGGTCGACGCTCGGCGACGTCGGCTATCTCGATAGAGATGGCTTTCTCTTTCTCACCGACCGCAAGTCCTACATGATCATCTCGGGCGGCGTGAACATCTACCCGCAGGAGACCGAGGACGTGCTCATCACCCACCCCGAGGTCGCCGACGTCGCCGTGTTCGGTGTGCCGAACGAGGAGATGGGCGAAGAGGTCAAGGCGGTGGTGCAGCCGCACGATCCCAAGCGCGCCGGCAAGGAGCTCGAGGCCGACCTGATCGCCTACTGCAGGAGCCGCCTCTCGACGATCAAATGCCCACGCTCGATCGATTTCGAGGCCGAGCTGCCGCGCACGCCAACCGGCAAGCTGGTGAAGCGGCATTTGCGCGATAAATATTGGCCGAAGACGGCGGCGAAGATCTAGCCCGCGGCGTCATCGCCTCAATCGAACAAGCTCGGCGTGTGGTTCACCAGCGCGCCTTCGATCTCCAGCATCTTCAGCTTCGTCACCACGCCGCCATTCGCGGAGAAGCCGCCGGGCTTGTTGCCGGCCGCCAGCACGCGATGGCAGGGCACGACGATCGGGCACGGGTTGCGGCCGAGCGCCTGGCCCACGTCGCGCGACAGCTCGACACCGCCCAGTTGCTTGGCGATGTCGCCATAGGTGACGGTCTTGCCCGGCGGAATGGTGCGGGCGATGGCGTAGACGCCGCGGTTGAAGTCGGGCACGCCGTCGAGATCGAGCGGGATGTCGGTGAGGGCATCCGGCTCGCCCGCGAGCAGTTTTGTGATGCGGTCGATCGCCTGCTGTACTTCGGCGGTCGGCGCGGCTTCGCTGGCATCGGCATGGCGCTGGCTGATGCGGGTGCGGATCTTCTGCTCACCGCCCATCGGCAGTTGCGTGCCGTTGATGCCGCGCGGACCCCAGGCAATGGCGCAAAGGCCGATCTTGCTGTCGAACAGGGCAAAATGCTGGTCGGTCATAACTTGGTCCTTGGCTTGCGTTCCCCTCGCATGCCCCAATGTGAACTGAGCTCAAATCTAGACTTGGAAATAGTTGCGATCCACCCGGTTTCCGGGAATCTTGCACAGGAGTTCCGCCTTCCCTGTTTGCGAGCCCAGAATGCAAAGCCTCCACGTCAACGGATACGACATGCCCTATCTCGACGTGGGCGAAGACCGAGGGCGGCCGCCGCTGGTCTGCGTGCATGGTTCGCTCAACGACTTTCGTGTCTGGGGCTGCGTGCTCGGTCCGCTGTCCCAGCGGCACCGGCTGATGGCCGTCAGCCTGCGGCACTTCTTCCCCGATCGCTGGGATGGCGTTGGCGACACCTATTCGATCGCCCAGCATGTCGACGACGTCATCGCCTTCATCGAGGAACTCGACCTCGGCCCGGTTGATTTGATGGGCCATTCCCGCGGCGGGCACATCTGCTTCCGCGTGGCGCAGCGGCGGCCGGACCTGCTCCGGCGGCTGGTGCTGGCCGAGCCCGGCGGGGAGCTCGACGCGAGCCTCGATCCAGACTATGCCGGCGGCCCCTCGCCGTTGCTGGCGCGGTTCACGGCCTCGGCCGAGAAGATCGCGGCCGGCGACATCGACGGCGGCCTTGCAGTCTTCGTCGACACGCTGGAAGGGCCCGGCACCTGGCCGCGGCTGCCGGCCCTGGTGAAGCAGAATCTGCGTGACAACGCCTTCACGCTGATCGGCCAGGTCCGCGACAACCGCCCGCCGTTCTCGAAGGCCGACGCGGAGTCCATCAGGATGCCGACGCTGTTCATCCTGGGCGCGCGGACCAAGGGCCTGCTGCCGAAAGTGCTGCATGCGCTCGCGGCGCATGTGCCGTATTCCAGGACGGCGGTCATCCCAAACGCAACGCACCCGATGTTCGAGCAGGCGCCGCAGAAATTCTCCGAACTGGTGCTGGATTTTCTGGCGGGCTGATCATGCAGACACTTCGCGTCAATGGTTACGACATGGCCTATCTCGAAGTGGGCGAGGGGCCGCCGCTGGTCTGCGTGCACGGCACGCTCGGCGATTTCCGCACCTGGTACTCCGTGCTCGGTCCGCTGTCGAAATCGCATCGCGTGATCTCGGTCAGCCTGCGGCATTTCTTTCCCGAACATTGGGATGCCGTCGGCGACGATTACAAGATGGCCCAGCACGTCGCTGACGTGATCGCTTTCATCGAGCAGGTCGAACCCGCGCCGGTCGATCTGATGGGCCATTCGCGCGGCGGCCACATCGCCTTTCGTGTGGCGCAGTCGCGGCCCGATCTGTTGCGAAAGCTGGTGCTGGCAGAACCCGGCGGTGATCTCGATGCGAGCCTGCCGGTGCCTGCGGGCACGCCCGCGCATCCGCCGCTGGCCGCGCGCACGGCGCGCTCGGTCGAGATGATCCGCGCCGGCGACGTCGAGGGGGCGCTGCAGAACTTCTACGAAGGCATCGAAGGCGACGGGTCGTGGCGGCGCGTGCCGGCGGCGGCGAAGCAGCAATTGCGCGATAACGCGATCACCTTCCTCGGCCAGATCAACGAGCAGCGCAGGCCCTACACGCTCGCGGACGCGCAGGCGATCACGACCCCGACCCTCCTGATCGGCGGCGGGGCGACGACGGGGAGCCTGTCGGTGATGTGGCGTGTGCTGGCCGAGCACATCACCGGGGCCAAGACGGCCGTGATCCCCAATGCCGGCCACTGGATGTTCGAGCAGGCACCGCTGCAGTTCGGCGAGGCCGTGAGCGCGTTTCTGGCTGAGTAAGGGCCTCACACCTCTTTTTCTCGAAAACAACCCCATGCACAGTAGCCGGCATTAGCAATATCAATGGCTTAGAGGAGCGCAAGAATGAGGCTAGTCGCCCCCTTGGCCGCGCTTGACGCCCTTCCCCTTCTCGCCGTATCTTCGAATACGGAATTCCGTATTCCCTCTCATGGTCACGGAGCTGCCGGCGTGATCCCTCTCGACCCGCTTCCGAACTTGATCGACCAGGTCTATGCGCGGATCCTGGAGGCGATCTCCGACCGCACGCTGCAGCCCGGCCAGCGCATCCGGCAGAACGAGCTCGCCGACAGGCTCGGCGTGTCGCGCCAGCCGGTGTCGCATGCGCTGCACCTGTTGCACCGGCAGGGACTCGTCGCCGAGAGCGGCCGGCGCGGCTTTGAAGTCACCCAGCTCGATCCCGCACGCATCCGCCAGCTCTACGAGGTGCGCGGCGCGATCGATGCGCTGGCGGCACGGCTTGCCGGCGAACGCGCCGCAAGCGATGCGGTGGGACGCGCGCGGCTGGAGGCGGTGCTCGCCGCCGGGCGCGGGATCGATGGCAAGACCACGCTCGCCGAGCTGATCGCGCTCGACGTCGCGTTTCATCGCGCGATCTATCGGCTCTCCGGCAATCCCGTGATCGAGGAGACGATCACGCCGCAATGGCCGCATATGCGCCGCTCGATGGCGACGGTGCTGTCGGAGCTCGATTACCGCGGCAGCGCCTGGGCCGAGCATGCCGACATCGCCGGACACATTCTCGCGGGCGATGCGAAGGCGGCGGAACGTGCGGCGCTTGCGCACGCGCAGACGGCGGGACGGATGACTGAGGAGAGATTGAGGGCGACGGAAGAGGCGGCGGCGTAGCGACCGCCACTGCCAAGACGTGGATGGCCGGCCAAGACGAGCGACAACAAATCAAAACAGGAGGACGCGCCGTGAAACTGTCCCAGGAGCAATTGGAGTTCTTCCACCACGAGGGCTGGCTGTTCCTGCCCGAACTGTTCAGTCCGGAGGAGGTCGATCTCCTCGCGCGCGAGGCGGTCGGCATCTATGACACGAACCGGCCGGAAGTCTGGCGCGAGAAGAGCGGCGCGCCACGCACCGCCTTTGCCGCGCATCTCTACAACGAGGCGTTCGGCATTCTGGGTGCTCATCCGCGCATGATCGGCCCGGTCGAGCAGCTGTTCGGCGAGCAGGTCTACATGCACCAGTTCAAGATCAACGCGAAATCCGCCTTCACCGGCGATGTCTGGCAATGGCACCAGGATTACGGCACCTGGAAGCGCGACGACGGCATGCCCGAGCCGCGCGCGATGAACATCGCGATCTTCCTGGACGAGGTGATGCCGATCAACGGCCCGCTGATGCTGGTACCGCAGAGCCAGAACGCCGGCGACCTCAAGGCCTCGCATGACCTCGCGACGACCTCCTATCCGCTGTGGACGCTGGACGAGGAGACCGTGACGCGGCTGGTCAAGCAGGGCGGCATCGTTGCGCCGACGGGAAAGCCCGGCGGCATGCTGATGTTCCACGGCAATCTCGTGCACGGCTCGGCCGGCAACATCACGCCCTATCCGCGCAAGATCGTGTACCTGACGCTGAACGCGGTTTCGAATTACATCCGTACCCCGACGCGGCCGGAGTACATCGCGCATCGCGATTTTGCACCGATCAAGACGGTGGAGGACGACGCACTGGTGCGGCTCGCCCGTGCGCCGCGGCAGGCGGCGGAGTAGGACACTCTCGTGCCCCGGACGCAGCGCAGCGCGAAGCGGTGCGCTGCAGAGCCGGGC
The DNA here is from genome assembly GCF_032917965.1 of Bradyrhizobium sp. BWC-3-1. NCBI lineage: Bacteria > Pseudomonadati > Pseudomonadota > Alphaproteobacteria > Hyphomicrobiales > Nitrobacteraceae > Bradyrhizobium > Bradyrhizobium sp. BWC-3-1. The sequence goes on along the minus strand of NZ_CP136625.1, from coordinate 981,122 downwards.
CCATACCACACGGATAGTTTTCTTTCTGGGTGCCGGCTCTGCGGAGTAGCGCCATAGTGCGTCGAAGACGCGCGTGAACGCGCTTATGGCGCTGCACCGCGTCCGGACCACCATACTTGATCGGGTAACAACATGAACCTCTTCCGCCTCCTCCAGGCCCGCGCTGCCGCCGGCAAGCCCGTCCGTGTGGCGCTGATCGGCGCCGGCAAATTCGGCTCGATGTTCCTGGCGCAGGTGCCGCACACGACGGGGCTGGAGGTACCCATCATCGTCGACATCGATCGCGACCGCGCGCGCGAGGCCTGCCGCACGGTGGGCTGGAGCGCCGAGCGGATCGCCGCCACCGTCTTCACCGATGATGGCGCGCGCGCCATCGCCGGCGGCGCGATGGACGTGGTGGTGGAGGCGACCGGCAATCCCGCCGTCGGCATCAAACACGCCCGCGCGGCGATCGCGGCCGGCAAGCATATCGTGATGGTCAATGTCGAGGCCGACGTGCTTGCCGGTCCGCTGCTCGCCCAGGAAGCCCGCAAGGCCGGCGTGGTCTACTCGCTCGCCTATGGCGACCAGCCGGCGCTGACCGCGGAAATGGTGGATTGGGCGCGCGCCACCGGTTTTCACGTCGTTGCCGCCGGCAAAGGCACAAAATATCTGCCGGCCTATCACGACGTGACGCCCGACAGCGTCTGGCAGCATTACGGGTTGACCGCGGGCGAGGCGCAATCGGCCGGGATGAATCCGCAGATGTTCAACTCCTTCCTCGACGGTACCAAATCGGCGATCGAGATGGCCGCGATTGCGAACGCCTGCGGACTGGACGTGCCTGCGGAGGGCCTGCTGTTTCCACCCTGCGGCGTCGACGACCTGCCGCATATCATGCGGCCGGGCAGCAAGGGCGGCGTGCTGGAGCGATCGGGCGTCGTGGAGGTGGTCTCCTCGCTCGAGCGCGATGGAAGGCCGGTGTTTCGCGATCTGCGCTGGGGCGTCTACGTCGTGCTGGAGGCGCCGAACGACTACGCCGCCGACTGCTTCAGGCAATACGGCCTCAAGACCGACGGCAGCGGACGGTACGCGGCGATGTACAAGCCCTACCATTTGATCGGCCTCGAGCTGAACATCTCGGTGCTGTCGGCCGCGCTGCGGGGCGAGCCGACCGGGCAGCCCCATGGTTTCCGCGGCGACGTCGCCGCCGTGGCAAAACGCAATCTGCGCGCCGGCGAGATGTTGGACGGCGAAGGCGGCTACACGGTGTGGGGCAAGCTGTTGCCGGCGGCCGCGAGCCTCAAGGCCGGCGCGCTGCCTATCGGGCTGGCGCATCGCGTGAGGCTGAAGCACGACGTCGCCCATGGCGAGATCGTGCGCTGGAGCGATGTCGAGTTCGACGCGGGCAACGAGACGATCAGGACGCGGAAGGCCATGGAAGCGGCGTTCATTAGCGCAGAGTAGGCCCTGTACTCATAAAATCGAGATTTATTGGTGCGGACTGAGCGATGTCCGCTGGCCGCCACATGTGCGCGACAGAGGGGCGAACATGCTCTGCTGAGTTCCGCCGCCTTCACCAGTCCATTGATTTCAGTGGCAACCATGGCAAGGTAGCTCGCGCGGCACAACCAGTTGGACGCATGATGATGGTGGGCTCGGTCGTCAATGAAGATCGGCTCGCGAAAGAAAGTTTTTCTTTTGGGCCCTTTGAATTAATCCCGGAGCGGAGACGTCTAGAAAAATCGGGTGTACCACTTCAGTTGGGCGCCCGTAGCTTGGACATCCTTACAGTTCTTGTCGAGCATGCTGGCGAAGTTGTCAGCAAGAAGACTCTGCTAGCTCGGGTTTGGGCCGGCGTCACCGTCGACGAGGGTAGCCTTAGATTTCATATGGCGGGCTTGCGCAAGGTGCTCGGCGATGGAGAGGCCGGAGCGACGTATGTCACGACCGTGCCAGGACAAGGGTATAGCTTCGTGGCGCCTGTCTCACGAACGCTCAAGCCTGTTGCTGAAATCGCAAAATCGGGTCGACGCTCAACATTTCCGAATCGCCTTGGCAGGATGATTGGCAGGGACGACGCCGTGCAAGCGATCTCCTCGCATCTTATGGCCGAACGATTCGTGTCCATTGTCGGTCCGGGCGGGATCGGAAAAACAACTCTGGCAATATCTGTCGGCCACCAACTCACTACAGAGTTTGCCGATCTGGTTCACCTTATTGACCTGGGCTCACTTTCTGATCCGCATCTCGTGGCGGGTACGATCGGCTCGGCGCTCGGACTTGCCGTTGACGATCGCGATCCTATCCCCGGCCTTCTGGCCGCACTGCGAGACATCCGAGTTTTGCTGGTGCTCGATAGCTGCGAGCGTGTGATTGAGGCGGCTTCTGCGCTGGCAGAAACCATCTTCGAGGAAACGCCGCAAGTTTACATCTTGGCAACAAGCCGTGAAACCTTGCGGGTCAGAGGCGAGCACGTTCATTGGATAGCTCCCCTCGAGTTTCCGCCTGAGGGTCCCAATGCACGAGAGGCGATGGCATACGCTGCAGTACAGCTTTTTGTCGAACGCGTTACAGCAAGTCAGCCTCAGTTCATACTCAACGACGTCGATGCACCGGTCGTGGCCGAGATCTGCCGAAAGCTCGACGGAATCCCCCTCGCAATCGAACTCGCAGCTGGTCGTGTGGACGCTTACGGAGTCCATGACGTTTTGCGGCTCCTCGACCACAAGTTCGAGCTCTGGCGAGGCCGGCGAACGGCGTTGCCGCGACACCAGACTCTGGCTGCAACGCTCGACTGGAGCTACGATCTTTTGCCGGAGCTTGAGCAGATTATCCTGCGCCGACTATCTGTTTTCGTTGGGCCGTTTACGATCGAGGCTGCCTTCGCGATCGCGGCCGGAGATGATTTGGACGATTCGCAGGTGATCGAGTCCGTTGCCAGTCTTGCCGCCAAGTCACTTCTGACAGCGAACGCTCGTCTCGCCATCCCGCTATACCGATTGCTGGATACCACCCGCGGGTATGTGCAGGAACAGTTGGCCAGAAGCGATGATGCAAACCTCGTTGCTCGCCGTCATGCTGTCTATCATTTAACTTTATTCGAGCGGATTGGGGTCGAGCTGTCCGGTTTCCGGAAGAGCGAAAATGCGTCTGCCTCCAAGCTCGTTCGGTCCCTGAAAGGGGCAGGAAGCAACAATCTGACCGAAGCATCGGTTGCCACTAATGGTCGGCCGATCGATGAGATCCGCGTTGCCCTCGACTGGGCGCATGGCAAGTCTGGTGATTCGCTGCTAGCGCTCGACCTCACGGCCGCTGCCGCACCGGTCTGGATTCATCATATGCTCATAGACGAATGTCGGGAGCGGACAGAGCAAGCGGTTTTCCAAATCGACGAAAAGCTGGGTCGTGACGCGCGCCGGGAGCTCCGCCTCTTCTTCACTTTGGCGGTTGCGCATATGGAATCGACCGGGGACGCTGCGATCATCGACGATGCGTGGTTGCGTGTATCCCGATTGGCTGAAGAACTGGACGACAACGAATATCGGCTGAGGAGCTTATGGGGTCTCTGGATAGGGCGATACCTAAGAGGCGATTTCCCCGGTGCACTGCAGATCGCCGAAAAATTCGTCAACCTGCCTGATGGCGCTATCGATGTCGCTGATCGTTTCGTCGGAGAGCGGATTTTGGGAGTGACGCGGCACATTCTAGGGGACCAAGCCGGCGCCCGGCGACATCTGGAAAAAATGCTGGCAGGCTACGTCGCGCCGCCAGGGCAAATGCACGCCCTGCGATATCAGTTTGATCAACATGTGGCTGCCCGAACGTACTACAGCCAAACGCTTTGGCTGTTGGGTTTTCCGGACCAGGCAGCCGCGGTCGGCAAACACGCCTTCGATCATGCGACGGCACTTGGACACGATTTTTCTCTTCTCTATGCGATTGCCTTCGGCGCTTGCCCTCTAGCGCTTGAGATCGGCAATTTTGATGCTGCGGAAGCGCTCATCTCAACTATGCTTCATCGAGAAGCGACGTTCAGAGCAATGGGAGTATGGGGCCGCTGTTATGCGGGTATTCTGGAGATGAAGGGTGGCCACACCGCTGCGGGCCTTGCCCTGCTTCGCGAAGGCTTGAGTGGCTTCCCCCCGACCGGCTTTCAAAGCCGCTATTTATTCCTTCTGGGCAATCTCGCACTCGGTGAGTCTGATATCGGCGATCACCGCGGAGCCAATACAACGATCGAAAGGGCGCTGGCTCAATCGGAAAGGAACGAGGACCGCTGGTTCGTCGCTGAACTGCTGCGCATCAAGGGTATCCTGGCGCTCAATCAAGGTGGCGCGGAGGCGCTCGTGTCGGCCGAAGCGCACCTCAATCACTCTCTCGAGTGGTCACGCCGCCAAGGCGCAATATCCTGGGAGCTCAGGACGGCGACAACTCTGGCATCCCTGATGCAGAAGCAGTCGCGTATCGGTGAGGCACGGGAGCTGCTAGCGCCCCTTTACGTTCGTTTCTCCGAGGGACTTGCCACTGCAGATTTAGTCAAAGCTCGTTCTCTGCTGACATTGTTGAACGAGCCAACCTAGCTTGGATCAATAAGGATTCGCAGCGTGATAGAGCCAGCCGCTACGAGAAAGAAGATGCCACGCCCACTCACCCCCGCAGAGCGTGATCTGGTTGCCTTTATTCTAGGTCAGCATTCGCCCTTGCAGGACCATTTTGGGCTCGTCGAGGAAATGAACGACGGTGGGATGGGTAGCCTTCTCTTTGTCGGCGCGGCAGATCGGCGTTTCGGCCGATGTATTGGCGAATGCGAATTCGACGATGCCGATGGAGTGCTGGTGTCGGTCGCGCTGAACCTCGGCCAGCGCGACGAGTTGTTTGAACTTGATCTGTGGAAAGTCGACTTTTCGCCGCTACAGAGGATCGCCGTCCTAGGTGATGTCCGTCCCTCACGGTGGTTGCGACACACGCTCAGATAAGCCAGATCTGAAGCCGTTCGAACCGGCTCGGCCAGCGGACCGCTCCGGGTCACAGTCTGACCTGGGCAACGATCCCGGACATATCCGCTTTGGCTCTCGGTCAGGGAAGCAGTCGCTCTTGCTTCGCCTGCCTGAACCACTTCCGGAACATATCCTCGGTGTCCATCATCTCGGTGAAGCCGGCGCGGTTGATCTTCACGGTCGAGACGATCGAGGGCGGACCGGATTCGGTCTGGCCGAAGCGCACGCTATAATCGGCGTATTGAAGCGAGAGCCCGACAAATTCGGCCAACGCAGGCGACACAAGATCGTGCTTGCGGCGCAGCGCATCCCAGGGGTCGACCCAGGATGGAAACGCCCTGGCGAGCGACAGCGGGACCGGCTTACCCGGCCTCATCTCCAGCGCATCCGCGACCGCAGGCCAGATGTTCTCCCAGGTGAAGACGTCGCCATTGGTCACGTTGAAGGCCTCGTTCCGCGCGGCCTCGGCCTCTCCCGACCAGGCGATGGCGCGGGCGAGGAGATCGACGTCGACGGCCTGCCCCACCCGCGGGGCGCCGCCGGGGTAATCGAGCGGCCTGCCCTGCTCGCGCAGCATCGCCGCGTAGACGCCGAGCGGTGGAATCAAATCCATGGCGCCCCCCATGGCGAGGCCGACGATCAGCACCGGCCGCAGGATGGTCCAATGCCAAGCCTTGCCGGCTTGGAGTTGGCGCAAGAAGTTTTCCTGCGCCCAGTAGAAGTTGGGCTGCTCGTACATTTCGGAGCGGCCTTCGCGGGCCGGCACGGTCAAGGGGCGAACGTGGACACCATAGGCCTTGGTGCCCTGCAGCAGGGCGACGTGCCTGAGGCCGGGCGCCACAGGCTCGAGCGCACCCATCAAATTGCGCAGCATCAAATCGTTGGTCTTGATCTGCTGCGGGTCGCGCCAGCCGTCGACGAGCTGCGGCGCCTCGTAGAGCGCGGCGTAGATCAGATGCGTTGCGCCGCTCAGTTCCGAGGCGGCACGCCCGCAATCCGCTGCGCTGGTCAGGTCGATCGGGACATGACGGGCACCGTAGAGGTCGCGCGGCTTCCGCCGGGACAGGGCAATGACATCGCACCCGCCCGAGACGCCGAAGTGTCGCAACGCGGCATTGCCGACGAGACCGCTCGCTCCGGCGACCACGATTTTCTTGCCCGTCATGCGCGAGCCTCCCTGGTTTTTGAATGACCGAATAGCAGATCGCTTGCAGGCCCGACTTGCGTCAGGCCGGCGTTCGCACCTGCGAGGCGCCCGTGAGGCTTGATTCCGGCGAAGCGCCCGGTCATCCTCGCCGCGGAACCGCAACGATCGGAATTCCATCTTCGAGTGCCCGCAAGGGCCGTTCGGAAACGCCACAACGTCTCAACAGACAACGTCGAGCGTCGACGAAGACAAGACGACACCAAGATCGGTCCCTGGTCGAAGCATCGACTTAACGGAGGGAAGCGCATGGAACGTCGTAAATTCCTGACGGCAGGCGGATTGGGCCTCGCCGCCAGTGCCGTCACTGCGCCGGCGATCGCGCAGTCGATGCCCGAGATCAAATGGCGATACGCCGCGAGCTGGCCGAAGGCGCTGGATACGCTCTACGGCGGCTGCGAGTATTTCGCCAAGCGCGTTGCCGAGATCACCGACAATCGTTTCCAGATCCAGCCATTCGCCGCCGGCGAGATCGTGCCGGGCCTGCAGGTGCTCGACGCCGTCGCCAACGGAACGGTGGAGATGGGCAACACCGCGCTGTATTATTACTGGGGCAAGAACCCCGCCTTCACGTTCGGCACGTCGCTGCCGTTCGGCTTGAACACGCGCCAGCATATTTCATGGCTGCAGTGGGGCGGCGGCCAGGACCTGATCAACAACCTGCTGAAGGAATACAACGCCATCGGCATTCCGACCGGATCCACCGGCGCGCAGATGGGTGGCTGGTTCCGGAAGGAGATCAAGTCGATCGACGATCTCAAAGGGCTGAAATTCCGGGTCGGCGGTTTTGCCGGAACGATCATCGCCAAGGTCGGCGGCGTGCCGCAGCAGATCGCGGCGGGCGACATCTATCCGGCGCTGGAGAAGGGCACGCTCGATGCCGCCGAATGGGTCGGGCCCTATGACGACGAGAAGCTCGGCTTCGTGAAGGTCGCGAAGTACTATTACTATCCGGGTTGGTGGGAAGGCACCGGCCAGGGTCACAACATCATCAACCTCGACAAGTGGAACACGCTGCCGAAGCACTACCAGGCCGCGGTCGATTCCGCGTCGCGCGATACCTTCACCTGGGTGACCGGCAAGTACGACTACGTCAATCCGCCGGCGCTGAAGCGCCTGCTGGTGGCCGGCGCGATCCTGAAGCCGTTCCCCCAGGAAGTGCTGGAAAGCTGCTATGGCGCGGCCAACGAGATCTACGCCGATCTCGCCAAGACCAATCCGCATTTCGGCAAGATGTATGCGAGCCTGACGGCTTTCCGCAGCGAATCGCTGGCCTGGATGCAGGTGGCCGAGCTGAGCTTCGACAGTTTCATGATGCGGATGCGGACACGGACGTAAGACGCCTGAGCGAGGCGTGACGTCGGAAACGACGAAAGCCCCGGAGATGTCTCCGGGGCTTTTTGTTGCGGCGATGTTTGCGGGGCTAAGCGAAAGCTCGCGTCACCAAAGGTGTCGTCGCCCGGCTTGACCCGGCGATCCAGTATCCAGAGGCCCTCGTTATAGAGCTCGCTCTCATCGCATCCGCCGCGGCGTACTGGATGCCCCGGTCAAGTCGAGGCATGACAGCGGTGAGAGTAGAGGTTCAGTTCTGATCGTCACCCAGCGCGGCGACCAGCTTGTCATAGTACTTGCCGACGAGGTCGATGTTGGCCTTGTTCTCGATCTGCGGCGCCGGCGTCTTCAGCGCTTCGTTGAGCTCGTCGAGCGCTTCCTTCTTGTCCTTGGCCGGCATCTTCTTGTCGGCCTGGACCTGCGCGATCTGCGCCTTGATCACGGCTTCGGTGCCGACATATTTCTTGGTCGCGGGATCGAAGCCGCCGAGCACCAGGCTGATGTTGTCGACGACGTTGTTGTAATCATCGTAGCTGGCAAAGCCGTTCTTCTTGGCGACGGCGTCGAGCTGGCCGATCACCTTCTGGTCGGGCGCGGTATTCTCGGGCAATTTTTCCGTGATCGCATCCATGTCCTTCTGCGCGGCGAGCACGCCGTCGAGTTGCTTGTCGGTCAGCGCGATCTGCTTCAGCGCAGATTCCTGTGCCTGGGCCTGTGCGGGCGCCGCCTGCTGTGCCGGCGCCGGTTGCTGCTTGGCCTGCGCGAGCGCGGTGCCGGATGATGCAAGCGATGCTGCGGACAGAAGGCACGCGACGCCGAGCGCGGAGAGGGCGGGACGAAGCAAGGCTGGCATGGAGGTCTCCTCGGATCTTTGATTGGCAGGACTCAGAGCCGGAATCGGATTATCGGTCCCCGCGTGAATGCCTCATGAACTTCCGCTCGGCCGCTCTCAACTCGACGAGAGCGAGGACAGTGGATGCAGCGGGCGGCGAGCGCCGGCTTCGGCGGCTCACGCGCCATCCATGCTGAACGGGGATCGTGACGGAAAGATGCAAGGGATGCAGCGTCGGTGCGGACAAATAAACGCCGCGCACAAACGAAAACGCC